>NZ_CM148371.1:2110000-7257557 GCF_055901555.1 Mesorhizobium sp. WSM4821
GATGATGAGACAAGCGGAACCTTCTGGAAAGTAGGGCCATAGTGGGTGACAGCCCCGTACGCGTAATGCAAATCATCGTCCTCGAGTAAGGCGGGACACGTGAAATCCTGTCTGAAATTGGGGGGACCACCCTCCAAGCCTAAGTACTCGTGCATGACCGATAGCGAACTAGTACCGTGAGGGAAAGGTGAAAAGCACCCCGACAAGGGGAGTGAAAGAGTACCTGAAACCGATTGCCTACAAACAGTGGGAGCCCGCAAGGGTCACCACGTACCTTTTGTATAATGGGTCAGCGACTTAGTGTGACGAGCAAGCTTAAACCGATAGGTGTAGGCGCAGCGAAAGCGAGTCTGAACAGGGCGTTCAGTTCGTCGCATTAGACCCGAAACCGAGTGATCTAGCCATGAGCAGGTTGAAGGTAAGGTAACACTTACTGGAGGACCGAACCCATAACTGTTGCAATAGTTCGGGATGACTTGTGGCTAGGGGTGAAAGGCCAATCAAACTCGGAAATAGCTGGTTCTCCGCGAAATCTATTTAGGTAGAGCGTCGACCGAATACCCCAGGGGGTAGAGCACTGGATGGGCTAGGGGTCCTCACCGGATTACCAAACCTAACCAAACTCCGAATACCTGGGAGTACTAGTCGGCAGACACACGGCGGGTGCTAACGTCCGTCGTGAAAAGGGAAACAACCCTGACCTACAGCTAAGGTCCCCAAGTTATGGCTAAGTGGGAAAGGATGTGAGGATCCCAAAACAACCAGGATGTTGGCTTAGAAGCAGCCATCATTTAAAGAAAGCGTAACAGCTCACTGGTCTAAATAAGGGTCTTTGCGCCGAAAATGTAACGGGGCTAAAGCCATACACCGAAGCTTAGGGTTCGTAGCAATACGAGCGGTAGCGGAGCGTTCTGTAAGCTGATGAAGCCATACCCGTGAGGGGTGGTGGAGGTATCAGAAGTGCGAATGCTGACATGAGTAACGTAAGGGGAGTGAGAGACTCCCCCGCCGAAAGTCCAAGGGTTCCTGCTTAAAGCTAATCTGAGCAGGGTTAGCCGGCCCCTAAGTCGAGGCAGAAATGCGTAGACGATGGGAACCACGTTAATATTCGTGGGCCTGGAGGAAGTGACGGATCATTGAGGTAGTCCAATCTTATCGGATTGAAAGGGCTGCTGCGTGGTTCCAGGAAATAGCTCCTCCTTATAGACCGTACCCGAAACCGACACTGGTGGACTGGTAGAGTATACCAAGGCGCTTGAGAGAACTATGCTGAAGGAACTCGGCAAATTGCACGCGTAACTTCGGAAGAAGCGTGACCCTTTCATGCGCAAGCATGGGAGGGTGGCACAGACCAGGGGGTAGCGACTGTTTATCAAAAACACAGGGCTCTGCGAAGTCGCAAGACGACGTATAGGGTCTGACGCCTGCCCGGTGCTGGAAGGTTAAGAGGAGGGGTGCAAGCTCTGAATCGAAGCCCCAGTAAACGGCGGCCGTAACTATAACGGTCCTAAGGTAGCGAAATTCCTTGTCGGGTAAGTTCCGACCTGCACGAATGGCGTAACGACTTCCCCGCTGTCTCCAGCATAGACTCAGTGAAATTGAATTCCCCGTGAAGATGCGGGGTTCCTGCGGTTAGACGGAAAGACCCCGTGCACCTTTACTATAGCTTTACATTGGCATTCGTAGTGGCATGTGTAGGATAGGTGGTAGGCTTTGAAGCCTGGGCGCCAGCTCAGGTGGAGCCATCCTTGAAATACCACCCTTATCACTATGGATGTCTAACCGCGGCCCGTTATCCGGGTCCGGGACAATGTATGGTGGGTAGTTTGACTGGGGCGGTCGCCTCCTAAAGAGTAACGGAGGCGCGCGATGGTGGGCTCAGAACGGTCGGAAATCGTTCGCTGAGTGCAATGGCATAAGCCTGCCTGACTGCGAGACTGACAAGTCGAGCAGAGACGAAAGTCGGTCATAGTGATCCGGTGGTCCCGCGTGGAAGGGCCATCGCTCAACGGATAAAAGGTACGCCGGGGATAACAGGCTGATGACCCCCAAGAGTCCATATCGACGGGGTTGTTTGGCACCTCGATGTCGACTCATCGCATCCTGGGGCTGGAGCAGGTCCCAAGGGTATGGCTGTTCGCCATTTAAAGCGGTACGTGAGTTGGGTTCAGAACGTCGTGAGACAGTTCGGTCCCTATCTGCCGTGGGTGTAGGAATATTGAAAGGATCTGTCCCTAGTACGAGAGGACCGGGATGGACGGATCTCTGGTGGACCTGTTGTGGCGCCAGCCGCATAGCAGGGTAGCTATATCCGGACGGGATAACCGCTGAAGGCATCTAAGCGGGAAACCCACCTTAAAACGAGTATTCCCTGAGAACCGTGGAAGACGACCACGTTGATAGGCCGGGTGTGGAAGAGCGGCAACGCTTGAAGCTTACCGGTACTAATAGTTCGATCGGCTTGATCGTTCTCATTCCTTATGCCCATTTCTGGCGGCAATCCTTTGGATTGCGCCGAGATGGATGGCACAGAAAACAGCTTCTCGAGCAACGTGCGTTTTGCCGACCTGGTGGTTATGGCGGAGCGGCTGCACCCGATCCCATTCCGAACTCGGCCGTGAAACGCTCCAGCGCTGATGGTACTTCGTCTCAAGACGCGGGAGAGTAGGTCGCTGCCAGGTCTGCCAAGCGCACGTTGTTGAAATCTTCTCCTTACGAACAGGCCCGCCATCGGGATTTCGGGCCGCGCAAGCGGCCCTTTCATTTGGCGAAGGCTTGATTCCAGTAAGTCAAGGCTTACTTCTAAGGTTGACGCGGGGTGGAGCAGCCCGGTAGCTCGTCAGGCTCATAACCTGAAGGTCACAGGTTCAAATCCTGTCCCCGCAACCAAATACAAAAACGGCCCGCCTTGTGCGGGCCGTTTTCGTATTTGGGCTGTACTGGCCGGTTGATTCTTGATTCTTGTCCTGGTCAGAATATCTCCAGGAGGCAAAGCCAATGACGCGGACAGAGAAAGCCAAATCCCGTCCCCGCCACCGGCTCGACCCAACCCCGGCAAATCTCACATGGTTGCCGGGGTTTGTTTGTTTGTTTTGGCGTCTTCTTGTGTAGATTGCCTGCATGGAGATGGACACCGACAAGATCGACGATGCCGTTCTGGGCCTGCTTTCCTGCTTTGGCTAACGCTGCATGACGAGCGGCGCGCCTGGAAGGTTGGACTGGGATGCTCTGGATCGCTTGCACCAGAAGGGGTTGATCGCGAACAAGGCGAAGTCGGTGATTCTGTCAGATGAAGGCCTGCGGCGCGCGGAGAAGCTATTCCGCACCCTGTTCACGCGGCCGGCGCCATGAGCGCTGGGCTGCGTTGCAATTTCACGGCAAGAGCGGCGAAGACAAAATCGATAACTTGAACCACAGGTTCATCTTGCAACAGTTGCGAGTTTGGTAAGCGACTGCCGACCACTACCTGGTGATCTCTAGAGCTAGCTCTAGAGCGGGATGCGTTCGATTGAGCTGCGCGTCCCGCTCTGTCTATCTGTTTTAGCAGCAGTTCTGCGACGCCGAGCGATTCCGCTTGGCTGCAAAAAATGTCTAGCGTCCGAGTTTCAGTCGTAGCGCGGGCGCCGCCATGCGGGGCGCGGATCAATTCACACGGTTTTCCGAGCCCGCCGTCAGGGGTATCTCCAGCCCCCGCCGCAATCCCGTCGCAACGACGGACACTCTGAATTTTCCGGCCAGCGCCTTGTCGAAAATGGCGCCGACGATGATATCCGCATCGGCGTCGACCTCCTCGCGTATGCGGGTGGCGGCTTCGTCGACCTCGAACAGCGTCATGTCCGTGCCGCCCGATATCGAGACAAGGACGCCCTTGGCGCCCATCATGGACGCTTCGTCGAGAAGCGGATTTGCAATTGCCGCTTCGGCCGCTTTCCTGGCGCGCTCCTCCCCGGTGGCTTCGCCGGTTCCCATCATCGCGCGACCCATGTCGCGCATCACCGACTTCACATCGGCAAAGTCGAGATTGATCAGTCCTTCCTTGACGATGAGATCGGTGATGCAGCCGACGCCGGCGTAGAGCACGCGATCGGCCATCGCGAACGCGTCCGCGAACGTCGTCTTGGCATCGGCGATCCTGAAGAGGTTCTGGTTCGGAATGACGATGACCGTATCGGCACTTTCGCGGAGCCGCTCGATGCCCTCATCGGCCGCATGCATTCGACGGTTGCCCTCGAAGACGAACGGCTTGGTGACGACGGCCACAGTCAGTATTCCTGCGTTCCGTGCGGCCTGCGCTATGATCGGCGCGGCGCCGGTTCCAGTTCCGCCTCCCATCCCCGCGGTCACGAAACACATATGCGTTCCCGCGAGATGGTCCATGATTTCGTCGATCGATTCCACGGCCGCGGCATGGCCGACCTCGGGCAGGGATCCTGCACCCAAACCTTCGGTAATGTGCGCTCCCAATTGGATCAGCCGCGTTGCCTTCGACATGGCTAGCGCCTGGGCATCGGTGTTGGCGACGATGAATTCCGTGCCCTGCAGGCCTTCGGCGATCATGTTGTTGACGGCGTTACCGCCACCGCCGCCAACGCCAATGACGGAAATCTTGGGCCTCATCTCCGAGATTACCGGCCTTGTTGCGGTGTTCATTTGCCGTTTCTCCCCTTGAATGCGCAAGCGCAGCGGTCGGTGGAAGGCTGTTCCCGGCGCACTGCAAGACTTCAGACAGTGAGCGAATCAGGACAGCCCAGCTTCGCCAAGGGAATCAGACGGTTGACTCGGCTGCAAGTGCACTATGCGCACTCGCGCGTGTTACGCGGGGATTGGCTCGCTGTGTCCACCGAAAACGCGGCGCATCGCCGGCCGGTGCGTGCCGGCAAGACGAATGTCGGCGCCTCGCGACAGGAAGTCGCGCAACCACCGGCAATCGTGGCGGCATGAGCGTCATCGTTGCTACAGCCTACATGGAGGAAGCAGCCCGCTTCGACTGGCTGATCGCAATGGACGGCGGGCGCGTGCTGGCCTCGGGAACGCCGGCGGAGCTGCTTGAGCGACTGGCGCGCCCGACATCGACGCTGCCTTTATCGCACTGCTTCCGCAAGAAAGGCGGGACGGCCACGAACAGGTGGTGATCCCGCCCCGGTCCGCGGGCGTCAATGGCGAAGTTGCCATCGAAGCGGATCATCTCACCAAGCGCTTCGGTGATTCGGGCGCGAGATAGACCCGAATGACATCGAGGTTCGGCGGCGCGTCGGCTAGATGTCGCAGGGATTTTCCCTTTATTCCGAGCTGACGGTACGTCAGAACCTCGAACTCCACGCCCGGCTCTTCGGCACGGGATGCGGCCGCCATCCCGCTAAGGGTCGAGGACGTGGCGAAGCGCTTCAATCTCGGCGGCGATATGAACACGCTTCCCGACGCCCTGCCCCTCGGCATCCGGCAGCGTCTGTCGCTCGCGGTGGCGATGATCCATTCCCCCGATATCCTGATCCTCGACGAGCCGACATCCGGTGTGGACCCGGTCGCCCGCGACGGCTTCTGGCAGATACTCTGCGAACTCTCCCGCAAGCAGAACGTGACGCTCTTCGTCTCGACACACTACATGAATGAGGCGGAACGTTGCGACCGCGTCTCGCTCATGCATGCGGGCAAGGTTGTTGCCACCGACACGCCGGCCGCGATCGTCCAGAATCGCTCCGTGGCAACGCTGGAAGAGGCTTTCATAGGCTATCTGGAGGATGCCATCGGCACGCGGCAGACCGAGCTCCATGGCGATCTGTCCAGCGCATTCTTGCCGCTCCTGATCGCCATTCCCGTATTGTGCTGGGCCTCGGAATAGTCCTTCTCAGGAAGCAGGCTCGCTGAAATGGGCCTCGTCAATATTCTCCAGCTTGGCCTCAAGGAACTGCGCGGTCTTGCGCGCAATCCGATGCTGATCGTGCTGATCGCCTATGCCTTCATGTTGGCGATCTACACAGCATCCAAGGCGATGCCCGAAACCCTCAACCGCGCTCCGATCGCGATCGTCGACGAAGTCCAATCGCCGGTATCCTCGCGCATCGTGACCGCGTTCTACTCCCCCTATTTCACGGCGCCGAAGCTCATCTCGCAGCCCGAAATGGACAGCCGCATTGGATTCCGGCGTGGACACATTCGCACTAGACATCCCTCCGAACTTCCAGCGCGATCTTCTGGCCGGCAGATCGCCTACGATCCAGCTCAATGTCGATGCGACGCGCATGTCGCAGGCTTTCACCGGCGGGGGATATGTCCAGTCGATCGTATCGGGGGAAGTGAGCGAATTTCTCGATCGCTACCGCGCCGAGACGTCCCTACCGGTCGCTCTCGACTTGCGTGCGCGGTTCAATCCAGAACTCAACAAAGGCTGGTTCGGCGCAATCTCCGACATGATCGATTCGATCACGATGCTGTCGATCATCCCTGACCGGCGCCGCACTCATCCGCGAGCGCGAGCATGGAACGATCGAGCAACTGCTGGTCATGCCCGTAACGCCGTTCGAAATCATGCTGAGCAAGGTTTGGTCGATGGGTCTCGTCGTGCTGGTGGCTTCCGGCCTCTCACTGGGCTTCGTCGTGCAAGGCTTGCTTGCCGTGCCCACGAACGGATCCGCACTGCTGTTCATGACCGGGGCGGCGCTGGACATATTCGCCATGACCTGTCTGGGAATCTTCCTCGCGACCATCGCCGGCTCGATGCCGCAATTCGGGCTGCTGCTGATGATGCTGCTGCTTCCACTTCAGTTATTGTCCGGCGGCGTCACGCCGCGTGAGAGCATGCCCGAGATCATCCAGGCCATCATGTTCGTCGCGCCAAACACGCACTTCGTCATGTTGGCCCAGGCCGTTTTGTTCCGTGGCGCGGGCCTCGACGTTGTCTGGCCGCAGCTCGTGGCGCTGCTGATTATCGGAACCGCGCTGTTTGGTCTTTCGCTTCGCCGCTTTCGTCAATTCCTGAAATAGACACAAGACCGCTCAAAAAACGCGGCGCAGGCGCTACTTCACGCCGATACCGGCAGTCAGGCCGCCATCGATCTTGTAGTCCGCACCAGTGCAGAACCCGGCTTTCGACGAACACAGAAAGGCGATGAGCTCCGCCACTTCCTCCGGCTCTCCGATGCGCCCGATGGGGTGGGCTTCGCCGAAGCGCCGGTAGGCGGCCTCGACATCGGCATCGGTGCCATTCTCGCCGCGCGCCGCCTTTTCCAGGATCGGGGAGCGGATCGAACCCGGGCTGACGGAATTAACGCGGATGCCGGAGCGCGCGTAGTCGAGCGCCAGAGAGCGCGTCAGCGTGTGGATGGCGCCCTTCGTCGTGGCATAGGCGGCGACGTTCTGCTGACAGGCGAAGCCCTGTACCGAAGCCACGTTGACGATGGCCCCACCGCCCCGCCTGATCATTTCCGGGATGCCGAAATGCGCGGTCAGGTAGATCGAGCCGACATTGACGGACATCGCCTGGTTCCAGGTGTCGAAATCGGTGCTGGTCACGGTTCCATACGGATGGACCGCCGCGGAATTGACGATGACATCGAGGCCGCCGAAGCGCTCGGCACCGGCCGCGACCGCGTCGCGAACCTGATCCGGCACGGAGACGTCGACTGCCATGACCAGCGTCTCGGCGCCGGAGCTTTCCAGTTCCGCTCTCATCGCCGCGTTGGCCGCGCGGTCGATGCCGCAAGCTATGATCGCCCCGCCGCCTGCCGCGAGACGTCTGGCGGTTGCCAGCCCGATCCCGGTCGTCCCCGTCACCAGAGCGATCTTGCCGTCGAAATCCTTCATTATAGAAAACTCCCACATTGGCCGTCGGCAGCCGGCTTTGGTTTGACTTCCATTATGGCCCGACAATACGCTTCTGTTTTACCGCAAAGGGAAAGCTCAATGGAACAATGTTGGCGATGGTATGGACCGGACGATCCGGTGACGCTTGATCATGTCAAGCAGGCGGGCGCGACGGGCGTGGTGACGGCCCTGCACGACATCTATGACGGGCGCGCCTGGCCGCTCGACAGCATATTGGAGCGCAAGCGGATCATCGAGGCCGAAGGGCTGACATGGTCTGTCGTGGAGAGCATTCCCGTCCACAATTCGATCAAGATCGGCTCGGCGGAAAGACAGCGTTACGCGGGTTGGTACAAGGATACCATCGGCGCGCTGGCGAAGGCCGGTATAAAGACCATCTGCTACAACTTCATGCCTGTGGTCGACTGGACTCGCACCGACCTTGCCTACCGGCTTCCAACGACGGGCTACGCCCTGCGTTTCGATGCGATCGATTTTGCCGCATACGACCTTTTCGTCCTGAAGCGCAGGAATGCCGAGGCCAGCTACAGTGCTGCACGGGTCGGGGAAGCGGAGTTGCGTTTCAAGGCGCTGAACGACGAGCGGATAGACAGGATCGAGCGCAACCTCATTGCTGGCCTGCCGGCGACCGAGCGTAGCTACAATCGCGAGACGATGAAGGAGGCGCTGGCCGACTACGATGCGATCGGGCCGGCGGAACTGCGGAAAAATCTTGCGTGGTTCCTGAAGGAGATCATTCCGGTCGCCGAGGAAGTGGGCGCGCGCATGTGCATCCATCCCGACGATCCTCCCTTTTCGCTCTACGGTTTGCCGCGCATCGTTTCGACCTCCGATGATGCGCGCTTCATCCTCGACGCCGCCGACAGCCAGGCCAACGGGCTGACGCTGTGCACCGGTTCGTACGGCATCCGCGCCGACAACGATATCGTCGCGATGGTCGAGGAATTCGGGCCGCACATCCATTTCGCGCATCTGCGCAACGTGACGCGCGAAGAGGACGGCTCGTTCTTCGAAGCCGAGCACCTGGAAGGCTCGACCGACATGGCGTCCGTCATCCTGGCGCTGATGAAGGAGGAGGCGCGACGGCGGGACGAAGGCCGCGCCGACTGGCGCATTCCCATGCGCCCCGATCATGGACATCTGCTTGCCGACGATATCGGCAAGACCAGGATAAATCCCGGCTACTCGTTGATCGGCCGACTGAAAGGCCTCGCCGAACTGCGTGGCATCATGCGTGCCGTGGAGCGTTTTGGACTGGCCTGAGGATCGCCAAGCGGGAACGAAGACCCAGGATTTTCGTAATACCGGTACCCACTTTTGAGTGTGATGCTTGGGCGTCACGCCCGTGTCGGGTGGTGCTAAGGCCGGTGGCTTGATGAAACAAGCTCGGCCTTGCGCCGCGCCGTCTCCAGCCCGATGGCGATGAAGCGGCGCGCATGCCGGGCCAGCTCCATATTGTCGGTCCATAGATTGCGCCAAATGGCGGTTTTCTTCGACAGGTTCTCGTCGACGATTTCCGACGAGAAGGATTCGAAGCTGAGGTCATCGCTATAGCCGACTGCGATCAGCGCATCGAAGATCGCGGCGAAGTCGATGTTGCCGGTGCCGAGGAAGCCGCGATGACTCTCGCCGATATGGACATAGCCGATCTTGTCAGCCGCATGGCGGATGGCCAGCCCGACATCGGCCTCCTCGATATTCATGTGGAAGGTGTCGAGATGCAGGAAGATGTTGTCGGAGCCGGTGTCCTCGATGAAGGCCAGCCCTTGTGCGGCGGTGTTGAGCAGATTGCTTTCGAAGCGGTTGACGATTTCGAGGTTGAGCGTGACGCCGGCGGCCTTGGCCGTCTCCGCGACCTTGGCGAGCGTGGCGGCACTGCGGTTCCATTGATCGCGCGTCGGCGCCTCGGTCTGCAATCCGTGGCCGGTCGAGAGGATGCCGGCGAGCTTGCGGCCGCCGAGATCGCGGGTGAGCGCGATCGTGTTGTCGAGGATTTCGACGCCGTGCGCGGCGATCGCCTTGTCGGCGCTTGAAATGTCGCCATCGGCCGGCAGCCCGATGCTGATCGCCACGCCGAGATCGAGGTCGGCGATGCGCCTGGCCAGCCCGCCAACGTCGACATTGGCGGGGTCGAGATAGGAGAATTCGATCAGGTCGAAACCTGCCTCTTTAGTGTTGGCCAGCGTCCGTTCGAGGTCGCTTTGCGCCGAGCTCGCCGACCAGACGAAAGAATGGATTCCAATACGCGACATGATCGTCTCCGGTTGAGCGGGAGCATCGGGCCCAAAAGTGGAGGCCGGTTTTGGGAAGATACGATGCTCAAACAAAAATGGTGCGGCCGGTTATCCCGGCCGCACCAGCCTTGGGAGGCTTAGCGGGCCGCGGTCCAGCCCTTGTAGTCCTTCAGGTTCTCGGCCGTGATCAGCTGCGGGTCGAGCAGCACCGTCGCCTCGGCCGGCTTCTTGCCGGCAAGCACTTCAGCTGCCATCTGCAGGGACTGGCCAGCCATCACATACGGGTCCTGCGAGGCCGAGGCCTTGATCATCGACGTGCCGGACGCGAGTTCCTTCTCGATGTCGGGCGCGCCGTCGACCGCGGTGAAGATGAACTCAGAGCGGTTGAGCTGCTTGGCCGCAAGCTGGGCGCCGATCGCCGTCGGATCGTTGATGGCGAACACCGCGTCGATCTTGTCGAAGCGGGTCAGCAGCGACTGGAACACCTTCAGGCCGCCGTCGCGCGAGCCTTCGGCATTCTGGTCGTCAGAGAGGATCTTGATCTCGGGGTGTTTTGCCAGGACGTCCTTGCAGCCTTTCACCCGCTCCAGGATCGACGACGATGCCGGGCCGTTCAGGATGACATAGTCGCCCTTACCGCCGGTCTGGTCGACCAGATACTGGCAGGCCGCTTCGCCTGCCTTGACGTTGTTGGTCATCACGGTGACGTCGGCGCCCGGCGCCGAAACGTCGAACGCGGCAACCACGATCCCCGCCGCCTGCGCCTTCTTCACCGCCGGCGCGATCGCCTTGGCATCGACGGCATTGAGCATGATCACGTCGACGCCGGCGGCGATGAAGGAGTCGACCTGCGAGACCTGCTTGTTGAGGTCGTAGTCGGCCGACACCGACGTCACCTCGACATTCGGGTTGATCTTCCTGGCGGCGTCTTCGATGCCCTTGATGGTGGCGACGAAGAAGGGGTTGCCGAGCAGGCCGACCGAGATGCCGACCTTATTCAGATCCTTGGCCGAAGCCGGTGCGATGGCGACGGCCGCAAAGGCAACGCCGCAGAGCAGTTTAGCGATGGTCTTCATTCTTTTCCTCCTGATGCCCCGCGCCTCTCACGGTGCGTTACACATGAAACCGGGTCTTTGACGCCGGCGACTAAGGTCAATCACGTTCTTGCTCCTGCCTGGAGCCTGTAGCGGTCGAGGGCGACCGCCACGATGATGACCAATCCCTTGATGATGTACTGCCAGATGTCCGAAACACCGGCCAGGATGAGCCCGTTGGAGAGCACCGCTATGATCAGCCCGCCGATCAGCGTGCCCCAGATCGAGCCGACGCCGCCGACGAAGCTGGTGCCGCCGAGAATGACCGCGGCAATGGCGTCGAGTTCGTAGGACTGCCCAAGCTGCAGCCCGTTGGCCGCGTAGAGCCGGGCCGCCGACATGGCGCCGCCAAGGCCGGCCAGAAGGCCGGAAACGCCATAGACGAAGAGCAGCACCAGCGGCACCTTGATGCCGGTGAGGCGGGCGGCCTCGGCATTGCCGCCGACGGCGTAGATCCAGGTGCCGAGCACGGTGCGCTTGAGCACCAGCCAGGAGAGCACCACGACCGACAAAGCGATGATGACCAGCCAGGGAATGCCGAACAGCGAACCGTTGCCGATGAAGTCGAACGGCAGGTCCGAGTTGAACACGGTGGTGTCCTGGCCGAGCAGGCGGGCGACGCCGCGCACGGCTGTCAGCGAACCCAGAGTTACGATGAAGGGCGGCAGCTTGATGTAGGCGACGAGCAGCCCGTTGATGACGCCGAAGCCGAGGCCGACCAGAATGGCCGCCGGCACGCCGAGCATGCCCCACTCCGGCACCAGCGACACCATCACCGCCACCATCGCCGAGGCGGCAAGGATGGAGCCGACGGACAGGTCGATGCCGCCGGTCAGGATGACGAAGGTCATGCCGGCCGCAAGCACGATGTTGATCGACGACTGCTGCGTGACGATCAGAAGATTGGTCTCGGTGAGAAAGCGCGGGTTCATGAGCTGAAAGCCGGCAGCCAAAAGGATCAGGACCGGCAGCATGCCAAGCGCGGCGAAGGCGGTGCGCAGCCGCCGGCTCCGGCCGACAGCCTGGTCGCTCATCTCGGTCACCTTGTCGGTCATCCCTTGGCCGCTCCCGTTGCAAGTTCCATGATTGCTTCCTGGCTGAGCGGCTGGCCTCCGGATGCCGTCACCTCGCCTGATATGGCGCCGTCGCGCATCACCAGCACGCGGTCGGCGACGCCGATCACCTCCGGCAACTCGCTGGAGATCATCAGGATGGCGATGCCCTTCTTGGCGAGATCGTCGATGAGCCGGTAGATTTCCGACTTCGCCCCGACATCGACGCCGCGGGTCGGTTCGTCGAGGATGAGGACCCGCGGCTCGGTTTCGAGCAGGCGGGCGAGCAGCACCTTCTGCTGGTTGCCGCCCGAGAGCGAGCCGGCATTGGCCTGTACCGACCTGGTGCGGATGGAGAGGTCGGAAACCGCCTTGGAAGCGCGCCTTTCTGCCGTGGCGAAGTCGCGTAAGCCGCCGGCCCCCGCGTCCCGTGCGAGCACGCCCATGCTGATATTGTCGGAAATCGACATGTCGAGGAACAGGCCGAGTTCCTTGCGGTCCTCGGTGAGGTAGGCGATACCGGCATCCAGCGCCTCGCGCGGCGAGCCGATGGTTATCGGCTTGCCGTCGAGTTCCAGCGTGCCTGATGTGTGCCTGTCGGCGCCGAAGATCAGCCGCGCGAGTTCGGTACGGCCCGAGCCGACCAGGCCCGCCAGCGCCAAGACTTCGCCCTTATGCAGATCGAAGGAGCAGTCCTTCAGAAGATTGCCGTCCGACATGCCGCGCACCGATAAGGCGACAGCGCGCTTTTCGTCCGGCGGGCGGTGATCCTTCTTGTAGAAGGCGGACAGGTCACGGCCGACCATCATCGAGACGAGGCGCGAGGCGTTCAGGTCGCCGCGTTCGAGCGTGCCGACATAGCCGCTGTCGCGCAGCACGCTGACGCGATCGGCAAGCTGGTAGACCTCTTCCATGCGGTGGCTAATGTAGATGATGGCGATGCCTTGCGACTTCAGCGTCGCGATGACCTCGAACAGCCGGTCGGTCTCGCGCGACGTCAGCGAGGTGGTCGGCTCGTCCATGACGATGATGCGCGCGCTGGTCGACAGCGCGCGAGCGATCTCGACCAGTTGGCGCTCGCCGAGCGACAGGCTGGAGACGGAGGCACGCGCGGAGAAGGAGACGCCGAGCCGCGCGATGATTTCCTTGGCGCGCCGGTTGCACTGGTCGCGGTCGACGATGCCGAACCGTCTCGGCTCGTTGCCGAGGAAGATGTTTTGCGCAACCGTCAGGTTGGGCGCCAGCGACAGCTCCTGATAGATGACGGCGATGCCGTTGGCGCGCGCCTTGATCGGGTCGCCGGTCGCGGCCGGCATGCCGTCGATCAGGATCTCGCCGCCGGTATCAGGCCGATAGGCGCCGGACAGCACCTTCATCAGCGTCGACTTGCCGGCGCCGTTTTCACCCATCAGCGCGTGCAGTTCGCCGGCGTGGACGGTCAGCGATACATCCTGCAAGGCGCGGATCGGGCCGAACGTCTTGGAGATGTGCCGCATCTCCAGCACCGGCAGGCGCGCCGTCTCGATCCGGGCAGCGGCGGTCATCGTGCGCCTCCCGCTGCTGCACCAATGACGCCTCGGTCGGCGGCGAGGCCGCGCCAGCTGTCGCGATAGCCGGCAAGCCCGGTGAAGCTCGATGCATGCACCGGTTCCGGCGCCTCGGCGGCAAATTCGCGTCCGACGCTCTCGAAGGCAAGGGCGGCCGCTCCGGTGGCGCTGCCCTCCAGCGTGGCGCCCTGCATGAAGGCCTGGCCGGGACGCAGCTCAGCCAGCAGGCTGGCGAGCAGGCCGCCGCTGTTCAGCCCGCCATCGACGATTACGGTGTTGTTCGAATGGATCAGGTCGAGACACAGGTCGACCATCAGCGCGACATAGAGCAGCGCCACGGCCGCGCGCTCCTCCGCGTTGGGTGTGTGCCCGATCAATTCGCCGGGATGGCCAGGCATTGGCCCGCCCGGCGCGAAGCTGGGCAGCGCCATGATGCCGGTGTTGATCACCTGCTGTACCGTGGAACGGTCGATTGCGCCCTGCCAGCCGGCGCTGATCGTCGCGAATTCGCGGCCGCCCATGAAGCGGATGGTCGGCACCGGGCCGCCATCGACATCGACATTGACCAGCATGTCGCGATCGCGATCGAGCGCGTCGAGTGGGCAGTCCGGATTGAGCACGACGACCCAGGTTCCGGTCGAGACGACGGTAACCGGGCCAAGCTCCTGCCGGCGATAGGCATGGAGCGCGGCATTGCTGTCATGGACGCCGTTGTGGATGGCGATCGGCTGTGCCGACTCGCCGAAGCGCTGCTCGCCGATGACGGCGCCGGCACGCTCGAAGGCGGGCATCTGGCCGCGCCAGCCCTCGGCGTCGACCAGTGAACTGAAATCACGTTTGCGCGGCGCCCACAGATGCGAGTGACAACCGAGATAGGACACTTCCGACACCGCTCGGCCACCAAATCGCCAGCTCCAGTATTGCGGATAGCCGAGGATCGATTTCGCCGCGGCGAAAGCACCGGGTTGCACCGCCTTCAGCCACAGCATGTGGCGACCGTAATTGAAGCCGAGCGGCAGACGCGGCGAGAAGGTCTCGGCAAAATCCGGAATGCGGCGATCGATCCGCGCGGCAATCCCAGCCGGCGGTTCTTGCTCATAGTCGAGGATAGGATGCGTCAGCGCCGCATTGTCCACCAAGGCGAAGGTGCAGCCATGGCCCGAAACCATCAGCCCCTCCATGCCATGAATGTCGACCGCCTCGCCGACGGCGCGAGCCGCCCAGTCGTGAAGCGCCGTCTCGTCGAGCACGCTGAAGCCGCCTTTGCGCGTCCAGTTCGGCTGGGTCCGGCGCTCGTCGAGAATCTGGCCGTCCTGACCGAAGACGAACAGCTTCGAGTTGGTCTTGCCGAAGTCAAGGACGGCCACCTTCACTGGATGCCTCCCGAGGCAGTGGCGATCCGCACCATGACGCCGGCGTCTTCCAGCATGCGTGCGTCGGCATCGGACAGGCCGTCGTCGGTGACCAGCGTGCCGATGCGCGACAGTGGCAGCGCCACGTTGCGCGCGTGGATCGATAGTTTCCGGCTGTCTGCCAGCACCACGATCTGGTCGGCGCATCGGCTGAGTTCAACGATGGAGCGGACCAGCAGCGGATGCGATTCCAGCACGCCTTCCTGGCCGATGCCTTGCGCGCCGAGAAAGAACTTCGACGCGTAGAAGGGCACGACCTGAGTGAGCGAATGGATGATGCCGGGCTCGCGATGAAGCTCGCCGCCGGCAACGGTCAGGCTGCAATGGCCGTGGTCGCTCAAATAGGCCACGAGCGGCATCGAGTTGGTATAGAGACGGATGTTGCGGTCGGCGAGCTTGGCGCCGAGATGGAAGCAGGTCGAACCGCCATGCACTATGACGGCGTCGCCATCGCGCACCATGGTTGCGGCGAGTGTGGCGATCTGCCGTTTGGCCTCGACTGCGAGATCGCGGTTCTCGTCATAGGGCCTGGCATAAGCGACACCCGCCTGCGAAGCGCCATCGAGCGCCGAGATACCGCCATAGACCTTCCGCGCTTCGCCGGCCTCATCGATCTTGTCGATGTCGCGACGCACCGTTGCGGCCGACACGCCGAGCCGCTCCTGCAGCTCGCGCACCGACGCGAAGGGGCGATCCCGCAACAACTCGACGATCTGACGCTGGCGGCCGGAGTCGCTCAACGGATACCCTCCCGAAATGCCATTTGCCGCAGCAATTGGTGCAACTTACTCAACACGGATCGGATTGCAAGCTCGATTTGACGGGATAAGATCACTATTGACGTAACTTACTCGTATCTGCGATACCAGCGTCAACCTTAATCCCGGCAACGGGACATCCAAAGCCGTGACCACGCGGCCGGTTTGTGGAGGAATTTCGATGGCAACCTATGCGGATGCGCAGGAACTGGCTGCTTTGCGGTCGCTTTCGGCCAGCATCGGGCGCGACCCGCATTTGACCCAGGCCGCCGGCGGCAACACTTCGCTGAAGGCCGGCGACACGCTCTGGATCAAGGCTTCCGGCACCTGGTTGATGGATGCGCTCGCGCAGGACATCATGGTTCCGGTGGCGATCCCCCCGCTGCTCAGGGCTGTCGAACAGCGCGACCCGGCCGCCGACCAGCCACAGGGTTTCGCCATCGAGGCGCTCAACACAAGCAGGCTGCGGCCCTCGATCGAGACCACGGTTCACGCCCTGATGCCGCAGCGCGTGGTCCTGCATGTCCATTGCGTCGACACCATTTCGCTTGCCGTGCAGGCCGACTGCGAGGCGCAGGTCGCCAAGCGCCTGGATGGCCTCGAATGGGCGTATGTTCCTTATCGCCGGCCGGGCCTGCCGCTTGCCCAGGGCATTGCCGAGCGCCTTCGGCCAGGGGTCGACGTCCTGATCCTTGCCAATCATGGGCTGGTCGTCGCAGCCGGGACCGTCGCCGGCGCCGAGGCGTTGCTGCGTCGCGTCACAGGACTTCTGGCGCGGCCGCCGCGCAAGGTGGCGGAGGCCGACGTTGCCGCATTGACGGCGCTCGTCGGGCGCACCGATTACAGGTTGCCGGCGGATGTCGAGGCGCATGCGGTCGCGATCGATCCCGAAAGCTGCCGGATGGCGTCTGGGGGCAGCCTCTATCCTGATCACGTCATCTTTCTCGGCCCGGGTTCGGTCGTGGCGAGACCCGGTGAGGACGTGAAGCGTGTCACCGAACGGTGCGGCGCGGCACCCGTGGCAACCCTGTTTCCCGGCGTTGGCGTGCTGATGCGTGGCGACGCCAGTGCCGGCGCCGACGCCATGCAACGCTGCCTTGCCGACGTGACGGCACGGGTCGACGTCGCGGCGAAGCTGAACTATCTGACCGCCGCCGAGAATGACGAACTGATCAACTGGGACGCCGAGCAGTATCGCCAGAAACTCAATGCAGCCGGCAGCTGACATGGCGCTTTCAACCAGCCCGCTTTCGATCGCCCCTCTTTCGATAGGCCCCCTGTCGATCGGCATCGACATCGGCACGTCAGGTGCGCGCGCCGTCGCCATGCGGCCGGACTTTTCGATTGCCGCGCGTTCTGCCGTTCCACTCGACAGATTTGGCCAGGACGCTCGCGACCCCTCGGTGTGGTGGTCAGCGGTCGGCGCGGCGCTGGCGGAGTTGCTTGCAGGTATCGATCGCGCGGCGGTCCGCTCGATCGCCGTCGACGGCACTTCGGGCACGCTGCTGCCGGTCGACGACACCGGGCGGCCGCTGGCCGAGCCACTGATGTATAACGACAAGGTCGACGACGACGCCATTCTGGCCGCGGTCGCGCGCGAGGCGCCGGCAGCGAGCGCAGCACGTGGGGCGACGTCCGGTCTCGCCAAGGCGCTGTGGTTCCAGCGCTTGCCCGGCGTCGCCGCTGTGCTGCACCAGGCCGACTGGATCGCGGGGCAGTTCTCCGGCCGCTTCGACACCAGCGACGAGAACAATGCTCTGAAAACCGGCTACGACGTCGAGGCTCGACGCTGGCCGGACTGGATCGCGGCGACCGGCATGCGCATGGAATTCCTGCCGGGTGTCGTCAAGCCGGGCGATGTGGCCGGCACGCTCACCGCGAGCGCCGCGGACCTGTTCGGCCTGGCATGCGACGTGGCCGTGGTCGCCGGCACGACCGATGGCTGCGCGTCATTCCTAGCGACGGGTGCTACGGCAGTCGGCGACGGCGTCACCGCGCTGGGGTCGTCGCTGACCATCAAGATACTCTCCGACCGGCCGATCTCGGCACCGCAGTTCGGCATATATAGTCACCGGTTGGGAGATGCCTATCTGGCGGGTGGTGCATCGAATTCGGGCGGCAAGGTGCTGGCGCAGCATTTCTCGCTTGCGCGCATCATCGAGCTGACTGCGGCGATCGACCCCATGACCGAAACCGGCCTCGACTATTATCCGCTTCCCGCGATCGGCGAACGCTTCCCAGTGGCCGATCCTGTTATGCAGCCACGTCTGACGCCGCGGCCGGCGGACGACGCCGACTATCTGAAAGCGATGCTGGAGGGCATTGCCGGGATCGAGGCGCTCGGCTATCGCCGGCTTGCCGAACTCGGCGCGCCTCGGCTGATCTCGGTCAGAAGTGTCGGCGGCGGTGCTGCAAATCCCGCCTGGACGGCGATCCGGCAGCGCAAGCTGGGCGTCGGTTTTCTGCCGGCGCTTTCGGACGAGGCAGCCGCCGGCACCGCGCGACTGGCGCTGATGGGCGCAATCGAAGCGGGGCTTCTGTGAGCACGAAAACAGTTGAACATCTCGACGGCATCGAAGCGCTGGTCGAGCGTTATCAGGTGTTTCTGCTCGACCAGTTCGGCGTGCTGCATGACGGTACGAGCCCTTATCCGGGTGCCGTGGAGGCATTGTCGGCGCTGAAGCGTTCGGGCAAGACCGTCGTGCTGGTCTCGAACTCCGGGAGGCGGGCGCGGCCCAACGAGACCCGCTTGCTGAAGCTCGGCTTCGAACCGGGAAGCTGGGATCAATTTGTCACTTCCGGCGAGATCGCGTGGCGGTCCTTTCACGAAATGGCGACATCCGGAAGGCTGCGCCTAAACACTAAGTGCCTGCTGATCAGCCGCGAAGGCGACCGCTCGGCGATTGAAGGTCTGCCTTTCGCGTTGACCGGCGACGGCGACGATGCCGAGCTGGTGCTGATCGCCGCCAGCGAGGGCGATCGCTACGACATCGACCACTATCACAGACTTTTTGCACCGGCAGCGATGCGGCAGGTGCCGTGCTTCTGCACCAACCCCGACAAGATCATGCTGACGGCGGTGGGACCCCGCTTTGGCGCCGGCCGATTAGCGGATCTCTACGAAAGCCTCGGTGGCAGCGTCACCCGCATCGGCAAGCCCTACGCGCCGATCTTCGACGCCGCGCTGGCGCTGGCGGGCTATCCGGACCGCAGCACCGTGGTCTGTGTCGGCGACAGCGTCGAACACGATATCGCCGGTGGAATTGGTGCCGGCGTGGCGACGGCGTTGGTCTTGTCCGGAATATTGGCGGATACGCCCGACCTGGGCGGCCTTTTCGACAGTCTGGACGCGTACCCCGATTACACCACGGATCGTTTCAAATTTGCTGATTGAGGCAGGAAATTTACAAGGGGTTGCGCGCCGCCACCGTGATCGCGCTGTCGGTCATGCTGCCCGCTGGCACAGCTCTTTGGCGGCCGTCGCCAGTTCACATCCGATTCATCAGAGGCTATTGATCCTGCATGCGTGATTTTCAACTCCCCGGACGATCGCCGGTTCGTGCGACGGAAGCGATGGCCGCGACATCGCACCCGTTGGCCACATTGGCGGCGATGGAGATGCTGCGGTCCGGCGGCAATGCGATGGACGCGGCCGTGTGCGCGGCTGCGGTACAGGCGGTCGTCGAACCGCAGTCGACCGGTATCGGCGGCGACTGTTTCGTCCTCTACTGTCCCGACGGCCAAGGCGAGGTCGTCGCTTTCAACGGCTCGGGCCGCGCACCCGCCGCGGCGACCCCTGAATGGTACCTGGAAAGAGGGCATGACGCGCTGCCCGAATCCGGGCCGCACGCGGTCACCGTGCCGGGCGCCATCGACGCCTGGTGCCGGCTGCTCGAGGATCACGGCAGAAAGGGCATCGACGCCGCGCTCGCGCCCGCGATTCGCTACGCCGAGCAGGGCTACGTCATCCAGGACCGCGTGGCCTTCGACTGGGCCGAAAGCGCTGCCTTGCTTGCCGCCGACGAACATGCCGCGCGGATCTTCCTGCCGGATGGAAGGGCGCCGCTGGCCGGAGAACTGCACCGGCAGCCGCAACTGGCCGACACCTTACGCATTGTCTCGCGCCGTGGCCGCTCCGGCTTCTATGAAGGCGAGGTCGCCGACGACATCGTATCGCGTCTGCGTACGCTTGGCGGGTTGCATGCGCTCGAGGATTTTGCGGCCACCAAGGGCGACTATGTCAGGCCGGTCAGTACGTCCTACCGAGGCTACGACATCCATCAGATGCCGCCGAACAACCAGGGGCTGACGGCACTGATCATGCTGAATGTGCTGTCGGGCTTCTCGCTTGGCTCGCTGGAACCGAACGGCGCCGAGCGGCTTCACCTCGAGATCGAAGCGGGGCGGCTTGCCTACCAGGACCGCGACAATTTCATCGGCGACCAGGATGTCGTCAATGTTCCCGTGAAGCAGTTGCTGTCCAGATCCCATGCGGACCAGCTTCGCGCCGAGATCGATCCGGCACGCGCGATGACGCATCTGCCTCGCCTTGAGCTCCAGCCGAGCGACACCGTCTACATCTCCGTGGTCGACCGCGACCGCAATACGGTCAGCTTCATCAACTCCACCTTTGGTTCGTTCGGCAGCGGCGTGGTTGGCCCCAGGACCGGGGTCGTCCTGCAGAACCGCGGCAGCAGCTTCCGCCTGGCGGCGGATCACCCAAACCGCATAGCACCGGGAAAACGCCCGATGCACACCATCATGCCGGGCATGATGACAGCCAAGGGCCGGGCGGTTATGCCGTTCGGCGTGATGGGCGGCGGTTATCAGCCCTTCGGCCATGTCCATCTGCTCACCAACATGATCGATTTCGGCATGGACCCGCAGGAGGCGCTGGATGCGCCGAGGGTGTTCTACAGACAGGACATGGTGGAGGCCGAGCGCGGCGTTTCGGCCGATGCGATCGCCGGCCTGCGCGAGCGAGGCCACCAGCTGTCCATCGCGGCCGACCCGCATGGCGGCGGCCAGCTGGTGCTGATCGATTGGGACAAGGGTACGCTTACCGGCGCATCCGATCCGCGCAAGGATGGTTGCGCGCTGGGCTACTGACGATCGGCCGCGTCTGAGTCTTGCCACGAAGCAGATATCGATCGCTTGCGCGACAGTTTTCAGCTGGTTTCGGGTCTGTCACGAGGCATCCCGCACACTGGTCCTGTTCAGTTTTGGCGCTGCCGCCACCAGCGCCTTGCCGATCGCCGATCGCGGCGCGTCGATCACGGTACGAGCATTGCCGGTCTCGGCGATCCGCCCGGCGTCGAGGATAGCGATACGATGGGCGATGGCGCTGATAACGCCAAGATCATGCGAAATGAACAGATAGGCGATCCGTTCCTCGCGCTGCAGGTCCAGCAGCAGTTTGAGAATCTGCCCACGCACCGACACGTCGAGTGCGGACACCGCCTCGTCGAGCACGATCAGCGACGGGTTGGTCGCGATGGCGCGGGCAATCGCGATGCGCTGGCGCTGGCCGCCGGAGATTTCATGGATAGCACGGCTGGCGAGATCAGCGCTGAGGCCGACGCGCTCCAGCAAAGCGGCAATGCGGCGCGGGCGCTCTCGGCGGGATGTGATGCCATGGATGCGCAGCGGATCGTCAAGCACGCGCGCCACGGTGGCGCGCGGGTTGAAGGCGGCGAGTGGGTCCTGGAACACCATTTGCAGACGTGCACGCCGCCCGCGCAAGGCGGCCCCGTTCAAGGACAGGAAGTCGCCGCCCTCGAATTCGATATGGCCGGCGTCGGGTTCGATCAGCCGCAGCACCAGCCGTGCGATCGTCGACTTGCCGCTGCCGGAAGGTCCGGCCAGCGCCAGCGTCTCGCCGGGCTCGATGTGAAAGGAAACGCCGTCGACCACAGCGATGGTCTTGCCGCCGCGACGATATCGCTTGGTCAGTTCGGAAATGGTCAGCAACGGACTGCTCATGCAGGCCTTGCCCGCGACAGCATCGACTCGGCATCGAGGCCGAGATGGGCATCGAGCAGCGCTCTTGTATAGGCGTTGCGCGGGGCATCGATGACCTGCGCGGTCGTGCCGATTTCGACCAGTTCGCCATGCCGGAACACGGCGATGCGTTCGGCAAGGGCAGCGGCCAGCGCGATGTCGTGGCTGACGAACAGCAGCGTCATGCCGTCCTCGGCCACCAATTGCCGGATGAGTGCGACGATCTCGGCCTGAACAATGGTGTCCAGCGCGCTGGTCGCCTCGTCGGCGATCAACAATTTCGGACGGGCCGCGATCGCTGCGGCGATCGCCACGCGCTGTTTCTGGCCACCGGAAAGCTGATGCGGATAGGCGCGCATGGCGACGTCCGGGTCGGGCAGGCGGACGCGTTCAAGCAGGGTTTTTGCCTTGGGATAGGCGGCCGACCAACCAATGCCGAGATGGGTGTGCGCGACTTCCGCGATCTGCTTGCCGACCGTCATTACCGGATCGAGGCTGGCCGAGGGATCCTGGAAAATGAAGCCGATATCGCGGCCGCCGGTTGGGAGGCGGGTGGATTTGGCAGCGGACTTTTGCGCGTTGCGTTCCGCGAGGCCCCCCTCTGTCCTGCCGGACATCTCCCCCTCAAGGGGGGAGATTGGCAGTTTCGCTGCTGGCTCCCCTCCTGCAACCTTGGAGGCTGGCGACGGCAGAGATGAGGGCGCAATCTCCCCCCTTGAGGGGGAGATGTCCGGCAGGACAGAGGGGGGTGCCTTGGCACCCAGGGTTGGCAAAAACCAGTCGATGCGGCCTTCGGTCCTGGCGGAAGCCGGCAGCAGGCCGGCGATGGCCAGCGCCAGCGTGCTCTTGCCCGAACCGCTCTCGCCGATTATGGCGAGGCGTTCGCCGGCGGCGATATCGAGTCTGACATGTTTCAGCGCCGCCATCTCGCTTCCGTTGCGGCGGTAGGTCACCGTCAAATCGCGGATCGAAAGCAGCGCCGTCACGACAGGCTCCTTCTCACCGCCGTCGTCTCGACGATGCCTTCGCCGGCGAGGTAGATGCCGAGCACGGTCAGCACGAGTGCGACGCCCGGAACGATCGACAGGAAGGGCGCGGTGCGCAAGACAGTGCGGCCTTCCGCGATCATGCCACCCCAGGTCACGCGATTGGGGTCGCCGAGGCCGAGAAAAGAAAGAGCCGCTTCGGTAAGGATCGCCGCGGCGACGATCACCGACGACAAAGCCAGCACCGGCGGCAATGCGTTGGGCAGCACCTCGCGAAAGGCAATCTCCAGCGGATGCATGCCGATGACGCGGGCGCCGGCGACAAAATCGCGCTCGCGGATCGACAGCACCTCGGCGCGGGCGACACGCGCCGGCCCAGTCCAGGCGCCGAGTGCGATCGCCGCGACGACGACGCCGAGCGATGGCCCGACGACACTGACGAAGGCCAGCGCCAGCAGGAAGCCCGGCACGGTCTGGAAGGCGTCGGTGACGCGCATCAGCACTTCGTCGACGAGGCCGCCGGCAAAGCCGGCCAGCGTGCCGACCACCGCACCTATGACAAGGGCCGCGGCAGCCGCAGCCAGCCCAACCGCCAGCGAGGTGCGGGCGGCGTGAAAAAGCTCGGCCGTTACGTTGCGGCCGAGCCGGTCGGTGCCGAGCGGCAGCGACCAATTCTGGAAAGGCGGCAGCAGCGCCGGCCCGGCAATGGCTTGCGGGTCGCCGGGAAAGGACAGCGGCGCTGTCAACGCCATGGCGAACAGCGCCACCAGAATGATCGCGCCTGCGACCGCTTCCGGCGTGCGGAGGAAACGGCGAAGCGGGCTCACGCGCCGGCCTCGCTGGCGCCGACGCGCGGATCAAGGACAGCGTAGGCGATGTCGACGAGAAGGTTGATCAGGATGACGAGCACAGCGCTGACCAAGATGATGCCGAGCAACAATGGCGTGTCGCGCGCGGCCACCGCTTCCTGCGCCAGCCGGCCAAGGCCGGGCACGGAAAAGACACTTTCGATGACGACGCTGCCGCCCAGCATCTGCGCTGACTGCAGGCCAAGCATGGTGACCAGCGGCAGCAGTGCGTTGCGGGCGACGTGAGCGAGCACGATGCGGCGGCGGGACAGTCCCTTGGCGCGCGCGGCGAGGACAAAATCCTGTCGCCAGGCCTCGGCCATTCCAGCGCGCATCATGCGCAGATAGAGCGCGAGGTAGATGAAGCCGAGCGCCGAGACCGGCAGGACGAGATGGCGGGCGATATCGACGGCCCGGTCGAGGCCGGCCTTGCCCGAGGCGATGCTCTCGATGCCGCCGATCGGAAACCAGCGCAGGTCGACGGCAAAGACGATGATCAGCACCAGCCCGAGCCAGAAGCCCGGCACGGCATAGAGCGCCAGCGAGCCGATCGACAGGAAGCGATCGCGGAAGCTGCCGGCCTTGGCGCCGGCAAAGATGCCAAGCGTCGAGCCGAGGCCGAAGGAGAGCGCGGTGGCGCTGCCCATCAGAAGCAGCGTGTTGGGCAGGCGTTCGAGGATCACATCGCGGATCGGTCGCGAAAAGGTCAAGGACTGGCCGAGGTCGAGATGCAGCAGGGCCCAGAGATAGTGGGCCAGCCGCGTCAGCGCCGACTGGTCGAGATCCCAGCGCTGGCGCAGCAATTCGATCATGCCGGCGTCGCCGCCGGTCGAGGCGATATAGGCGTCGACCGCATCGCCGGGCGCTGCTTCCAGCAAAAGGAAGGTGCCGATGACGACGATCAGCAGGACGAAGACACTGCCGATGAGGCGACGGCGAAGGAGGGTGAGGGCGCGGGTCATGGGGGAAAGACACCGCTGGCGGCCGCTTGAGGTCGCGCTCCACGGCGCCCCCCTCCGTCCTGCCGGACATCTCCCACACGAGGGAGGAGATTGGCAGTTTTGGCGTATCGCTCAGTTCTGCAACGTTGGAGATTGGCGAAAGCCGCGATGACGGCCGATCTCCCCCCTCGTGGGGGAGATGTCCGGCAGGACAGAGGGGGGCGCGAAGGAACTCTCATTGTCGAAACTGAGCACCCAGGCAGTCGATCTGCAAGTCTGGAAATCAACTCGCCAAATAGGTGTCAGCCCAGTTCGAAACCGCCCAGCGCGGGTTGTTGGCGACATTCGCCACCGTGTCTCTGATAACGCTGATGAAGCTCCATTCGGCGACGTTGATCAGCGGCAGGTCTTCGGCAACCCTCTTCTGGAACTCCTTGTAGAGTTCGGTGCGGGCTGCCGTGTCGAGCGTCTCCGATGCCTTGGCGATGAGGGCGTCGAGCTCGTCGTTCTTGTAGCCGCCCTGGTTGGAGAAAGGCACGCCGTCCGGAATGCCGCTCTGCACCAGAATGGTGGTCGAAATCGCC
The DNA here is from genome assembly GCF_055901555.1 of Mesorhizobium sp. WSM4821. Classification (NCBI taxonomy): domain Bacteria; kingdom Pseudomonadati; phylum Pseudomonadota; class Alphaproteobacteria; order Hyphomicrobiales; family Phyllobacteriaceae; genus Mesorhizobium; species Mesorhizobium sp. WSM4821. Next base: position 2,135,278 of record NZ_CM148371.1, read on the forward strand.
GGGTCGCCGCGGAACACCGGCGGCCCGACCGCCAGGTCGAAGGCGTGGTCGGTGTAGACGGCCTTGATGTGCGCGGCCGAGTCGTTGTTGACCAGTTGAGCGTCGATGCCGATGGCGGCGAGCGCCTGGCGCAGATAGTCGCCGAACTGCTTGGTCTCGTTGAAATAGGGCGCCGGCAGCAGCTTCAGTGAAAAGCGTTTGCCGTCGTCGCCTTTGCTGTAACCGGCTTCGTCGAGCAAAGCGTTGGCCTTCGCCACGTCGAAGGCATAGGTCGGCACATCGGCCGTATAGAATTGCGGGTCGTTTCTCGGCACCGGGCCGGTGGCTGCGGCGGCGTAGCCGAGGAACACCGTCTTGACGACGAAATCCTTGTCGATGGCGTGAGCGATCGCCTGGCGCACCTTCAAGTCGGCCAGCTCCTTGCGGCGATGGTTGATCTCGACGACGAGCTGATAGGTCAGCCCCTCATAACCCTTGGTGATCACCTTGAGGCCTGGCAGCTTGGAGATGCGGTCGAGGTCGGCCAGCGGCACTGCGGAAAAAGCGGCGAGCTGGATCTCTTCCGCCTCGAGCGCGCTTGCCGCCGAGGTGCGGTCGGGCAGCACCTGATAGATGATCTCGTCGAGGTAAGGTTGGTCCTTGACCCAATAGTCGGCATTCTTCTCCAGCCGGTAATATTCGCCAGGTTTGTGCTCGGCGAATTTGAACGGGCCGGTGCCGATCGGCGCGTTGTTGGCCGGGTTCTCTTCGATCTTTCCGGTCTCGTAGACGTGCTTGGGCACCACGCTGCTCAGCGCCGGCAAGGCATTGCGGATCAACTGGAACGGTGTCGGCTTGGCGAATTTGAACACCGCGGTCAGTTCGTCAGGCGTGTCGACCGCCTCCAGATCCTTGAACACGGTGCGGCCGAGATTCTGCAGCGGCTTCCAGATTTGCAGCGCCGAGAACGCAACGTCGGCGGAGGTGAAGGGTTTGCCGTCATGCCATTTGACGCCCTCGCGCAATTTGAATGTCACCGACAGGCCGTCGGCAGCGCCTTCCCAACTGAGCGCGAGGCGCGGGTCGAGCCCGTCCTTGCCGTCGAAGGAGGCCTCGGCCAGCGTCTCGACGACCTTGCTCGAAATGAAGAAGACGCCATTGGAGGCGACGATCGCCGGACTGAGGTTGCGCGGCTCGGAATCGGCGGCGACGACGAGGCGCCCGCCTTTTTTCGGAGCCTGCGCCAGACCGATGGTCGGCAGCGCCGTTGAAGCCAGCAGGAATGCCGAACCGGCAAGCATCGTACGCCGGGAAATCGTGAACTCTGACATGATCGAACTCCGTCCCCTCTCAGTCGCCCGGCCGGGTTGGCCGATACGCTCGGATGCTAGACGGCATCCTTGCAACGGTGATTATGAGCCTTGCCGAGGGTTTCGCCAGAGACGGATTTGGCGCATCCTCATGTGGCTTTGAAAATTCCGTCCGCTGGACCAGTTACAAAGGGATCGGCTCAATGCGGCCTATCTGGTAGGACCAGATCAGGTTTGGTGCCGCCGGATACGACGGCAGAGGACGCCCCTGCGGTCGTTCTACCTATTTCTGGCTGGACCAGACTGGGTAAAATAGTGCAGATTTGATCGACTGCCAGGCGGCCCGACAAGCCGGCCAGGGAATTCGGGGAGAGAGAAAGATGAACGTCGCTCCAGGCAAGCACGCCGTCAGCACCGTCCCGTTCGATCACGCCAGGGTCGATCGCCTGATGGAGGAGGCCGGCATCGATGTGCTGCTCGCCACCTCCAAGCACAATACGCAGTATCTGCTTGGCGGCTACAAGTTCATCTTCTTCGCGGCGATGGATGCGATCGGCCACAGCCGCTATCTGCCTGTTGTGGTCTACGAGAAGGGCGAGCCGGACCACGCCGCCTATATCGGCAATCGCATGGAGGGTGGCGAGCACCAGAACCACCCGTTCTGGCCGCCGACATTGCACGCAGCATGCTGGGGCACGCTCGACGCCGCAAACCATGCAGTCGAACATCTGACGAAAATCGGCAAGGGCGATGCCCGCATCGGCATCGAACCGGCCTTTTTGCCGTCCGATGCCTACACGCTGATCCGCAGGGCGTTGCCCGACGCCAAGCTGGTCGATGCGACTGATATGCTGGAGCGGATGCGGGCGATCAAGACGGATGCTGAGCTGGAGAAGCTGCGCATTGCCTCCGAGCTGATCACCGATTCCATGCTGGCGACCATTGCCTGGGCGCGCGAAGGCACGACCAAGAGCGAGATCATCGAGCAGCTCAGGCGCCAGGAAACCAATCGCGGCGCGCATTTCGAATATTGCCTGCTGACGCTGGGTTCCAGCCACAACCGCGCCACCTCGCCGCAGGCCTGGAAGAAGGGCGAGGTGTTGTCGATCGATTCCGGCGGCAACTATCACGGCTATATCGGCGACCTCTGCCGCATGGGCATTCTCGGCGAGCCGGATGCCGAACTGGAGGATCTGCTGGCCGAGGTCGAGACGGTGCAGCAGGCGGCCTTCTCCAAGGTCAGTGCGGGCACGCTTGGCGGCGACATGATCTCCCACGCGGAAGGCGTGCTGAAGAAATCCAAGGTCGCGCCCTATACCGATTTCTTCGCCCACGGCATGGGGCTGATCACGCATGAAGCGCCGTTCCTGATGACCAACCACCCGGTGACCTATGAGGGCACCTATGCCGAAAAGCCGCTGGAGACGAACATGGTGCTCTCGATCGAGACGACCATGCTTCACCCGACACGCGGCTTCATCAAGCTGGAGGACACGGTGGCGGTCACCGAGAACGGCTATGTCATGTTTGGCGATCGGGGTCGGGGATGGAATGGGGGCGGGGTGGCTTAGAGCGCGCCTTATCAAAACCCAATCGTCACTCTGAACGGTGTCTCGACAAGCCTTTCAGAGCTCCGTGTCGAATTCGATCGCAAATTCCGCGTCGATGGCGCTCCGCGCAATGAGATCACAAAGCTCCCAATCCGTGAGTTCGCAAAGCGGAAACATTCTCCTCACGGTTTGGCTAACCTCGGATATCGAAATGCTCGCCCTGCCGATGTTGTCGATCAGGTAGCAGACGATCGCTTGGCGAACGTCCGATGAGGTGGGCGTCTGCGCGAGCGCGGGCATTTCCGGCCTACGAATGGAGCCGTTGCTCTGAATCGCTGGCCGTTGTTACATCGAAAGCGACGGGCACACCGTGAGCGATGCATGCCTCCGCCAGCATCTCCTCCAACTCGTGGTCGGTGGCCTTGCAAGCCGGCATGAGTGTTCGGATGGCGCGGATTGCCTGTGCGATGGAGAGGAACCGGGCCTTGCCTCTGGAAAGAACATAGGCCTCGGCCGCCCTTTCAACCGTGACGGTGTGAAAAGTGTTGGTCATCGCGAATTTCCTCCCTGAAACCCGTTACCAACATGATTTACGTCCAACACGCAGCGGCCTTCAAGCTTATGTCTGATTCCGGACAATCAGGCGGAGGCCAGGCCGAAATAGCGCTGCTCCTCCTCGCCATATGCACCATGTGTGAGTTTTATCATTCCGGCGCGGTCGACGATCGTGATCTCGCCGCGTTTGGCGTGAACCAGCCCCCGATATTCAAGCATTTGCAGGGCTGTGGTAACGCCGGGACGCCGAGCGCCAAGCATGGTCGCCAGGAATTCATGCGTCAGGTAAATCTTATTTCCCTCACCGCGGTCGTGGACCATCAGCAACCAGCGGGCGAGCCGCTCCTCGATTTTCGAATGGCCGTTGACCAGTGCCGTCCGCGACGACTGGACAAGGAATGCGTGGGCGCAGCGCAGCAGTGCCGCGCGAAGGCTCGGGCTTTCTGCAATCACGGAGCGAAGATTTTCAACCGGCAGAATCCAGCCATTGCCGGCGACCTGGATATAGGTTTCATTGGAAGACCTGTCTTGGCCGAGAATGACGGCAACCCCGGTCATACCGTCGTAGCCGATGATGCCGACCTCGCTTTGCCGCCCTCCGGGCAGCGTGGCGACCACCGAAGCGATACCCGCCTCCGGAAAATACACATGCTCGATCGGCTGATATGGGATTTCCAGCCGGGCTTTGATGCCCAGCTCGACGTGGCGCATCAAAGGCTGCAAAAGCGCGAAATCCTCCGAGGAGAGGGATTTCAATATCTGGTTGCGAAAAAGGGATTGGGGCATGGCTCTCTCCCTGACGGGCAAGAGCACGTACCCTCTTACTGTCGGTTGCATCCGAAGCAAACTGGCGACCGATATGACAGCATACGCGGTTAGTGCGCGATTGGCAAAGCTTCGCCGGCGCTGAAGTGCTATCACTCACTCCCGCCCGGCGGGCAGCAGCCTGAAATCCGGCAGGTCGCGCAGCACCAGTTCAGGCCCGGCCGGCGAATAGACGACGAAAAGCTGCATCGGCCCGTCGCCGGTGTTCAGCGTCGAATGGAAGCGACTTTCCGGGACGTAGATGGTGCAGCCCGGCCCAACCTTCTCGACGACCGGATTGCCATTCTCGTCCTCGACCATCTGCTCGCCATGGCCTGATATGACGAAGATAATCTCTTCCGCGCCGGGATGGTTGTGGCGCGTGTGGCCCTTGCCGGACGGCAGGTCGACGACGCCACCGGAAAAGCGCGCAGCACCATTCACTTCGGGTGCCACCGTCAGCGACAGTCTGCCCCAGTCGAAGCCGAAGGCGCTGACATCCTTCGGATACACGAATATCTTGCTCTTGTCGGTCATCGTCTCATCCCTTCTTTTTCTTGGCGATTGCGCCGCTTTGTCTTTTTGTTCGAGCATCGGATTTTCCCAAAACCGGCTCCCACTTTTGGGTCCGATGGTCCAGCGTGACGGCCTTGAAATCCGCCGTCTGCCTGGCGATTGCGGCTTCCGCCGGTAGCCGTTCCATCGAGCTTGCGCCGTAGAAACCGTGCAGGCCCTTGCAGCGTTCGAGGATGTAGCGGGCATCGTCCGGCATCGAGATCGGCCCGCCATGGCAAAGCAGGATGACATCCTTGCGCACCGAGCGCGCTGCCGCGGCGATGGCGTCGATCTCCGTCACGCAGTCGTCCAGCGACTTGGCCGACGTCGCGCCGATCGAGCCGCCGGTGGTCACGCCCATATGGGCGACGACGATGTCGGCGCCAGCGTTGGTCATGGCGCGCGCCTCGTCGGGGTTGAACACATAGGGCGTGGTCAGGAGGTCGAGCTTGTGCGCCTCGGCGATCATGTCAACCTCGAGCCCGAAGCCCATGCCGGTTTCCTCGAAGCTCTGCCGCATCTGGCCGTCGAACAGGCCGATGGTCGGAAAGTTCTGCACGCCGGAAAAACCCATCGTTTTCAGTTCGGCCAGCAGCAGCGGCATGATGACGAAGGGATCTGTGCCGTTGACGCCGGCCAGCACCGGCGTCTTCCTGACCACCGGCAGCACCTCGTAGGCCATTTCCTTGACGATCTCGTTGGCGTTGCCATAGGCGAGCAGGCCGGCGGCAGAGCCGCGTCCGGCCATGCGGTAGCGGCCGGAATTGTAGATGATGATCAGATCGATGCCACCAGCCTCCTCGGCCTTGGCCGACAGGCCGGTGCCGGCGCCGCCACCCACGATCGGTACGCCGCCGGCAATCATTTTGCGGAATTTTTCCAGGATCTTCTTGCGCGGTATGGCGGGCATGGTCTCGTCTCTCACTATTTGGCTATGTCGAGGAAAGCCGCAACCGCAGCCTTGGCGAATTCGGGATCGTTGATGTGCAGCGGCAGGCGCGTCACGCGTCGCATGTCGTTCGGCATGATCGTGCGCTCGATGGCCTCGAAGAGTGCTGCATCGGCTTCGGGGTCGGAGAAGGCGCCGCCTTCGATATCGAGCGCCGAAACGCCTTTTTCAGGAATGAGGAACCGGACCGGCCCCTCGCAGAGGTTCAGTCTTGCTCCGATCCATTCACCGATCTTGCGGCTTTCGTCAGGGCTTGTGCGCATCAGCGTCACGTTCGGATTGTGTTCGTAGAACAGCCGCCCGCGATATTTCTCCGGAACGGTTGGCCGCGCCCAGAAATTCACCATGTCGAGCGCGCCGACCGAGCCGACGTAAGGCAGCCTGGTGCGAGCGACCGCGCCGAAGCGGTCTTCGGTCGCCGGCAGCACGCCGCCGAGCAAGAGGTCGCAGACCTCGGTCGTCGTGATGTCGATGATGCCGGCCAGCAGGCCGCTGTCGGCCAGCTTCTCCATGGTGCGGCCGCCGGTGCCGGTAGCGTGGAAGACCATGCAGTCATAGGCCGAACGAAGCTCATCGACGATGGACGTCACGCATGGCGTGGTCACGCCGAACATGGTGAGGCCGATGGACGGCTTGCCGTCGGGCGGCGGCGCCGGTTTTGCAGCCATGCCCGATATCGCCTGGGCGGCATTGTGCAGCACGACGCGGGACAGCCGGTTCAGGCCGGCCATGTCGGTCACAGACGGCATCATGACGATGTCGGAGACATCGACATAAGGCGCCGTGTCGCCCGAGGCGAGCGTCGAGACCATGATCTTGGGCAGGCCAAGCGGCAGCGTGCGCATGCCCGATGTGACGATCGAGGTGCCGCCGCCGCCGCCGATGCCGATCATGCCCGATATGTCGCTGCGCGATTGGACAAACCGGGTGAAGGCGACCGCCATTGCCGCCACCGCGGCGCCGCGATCGTCGATGCCCAGAACGGCACCGCCGCCGTCGGGATGGTGACCGGCGACCTCTTCGGCCGAGACGTCGACCGGCATAGTCTCGCCACGCGTTCCGACATCGACGCGGGCAACAACGGCACCGGTGGCGGCGATGGCATCGGCAAGAAAGGCGAGTTCCTCGCCTTTGGTGTCGGCGGTGCCCACCACATAGATGCGCTTCATTTGCGCCTCTCTTCAGCGGCTGGCTCAAAGGGGGCGCGGTAGAGCGTCAACGTAACCACTCCAAAAAGGGAAGCCATTGCAATTTTTTGAGACGCGCGTATCGTATTGATATGGATGTCTCACGTCAACAAGCGGTGAGCGATGACGCCGACCCCGGAGCCGCACGTGGGGGAGCTGCACGTGGAGGGGCCGCGCGCGGGCCGCGTGCACGCACAAGGCGGTTGATGCTGGAGACGGCGACAAGGCTGATGCAGGCGGGCGCCACGCCCTCAGTCAGCGAGGTCGCGGAAGCGGCACAGGTTTCCCGCGCTACCGCCTATCGTTATTATCCGAGCCAGGCGGCGCTGGTGCAGGCGGTGGTCGACGAAGGGCTCGGCCCGATCCTCACCTGGCAATCGAGTTCCGCCGATGCCGAGCGCCGGGTTGCCGAACTGTTCGGCACCGCCATGCCGCGTATCGAGGCTTTCGAGGCGACCTTCAAGGCGGCGCTGAAGCTGTCGCTCGACCAATGGGCGCGGCGGCAGGCCGGCACGCTGGGCGGCGAGCCGGCCTTCACGCGCGGCCATCGCGTCGACCTGCTCAAGGACGCGATCGCACCGCTCAAGGACCGGCTGCCGCCACGCGAATTCAAGCGCCTGGCGCAGGCCCTGTCGCTGACCTTCGGCGTCGAAGTGCTCATCGTGCTGAAGGACATATGGGGGCTGGACAGCCGCAAGATGATGTCGGTGGCACAATGGGCAGCCGGCGCCCTGGTACGGGCTGCCGTGGTGGAATCGATGACCGAAGGAGACAGACGCGCACGAGCGACAGCCACGGAATAGTGTCGATCTGGTTCGACCAGATTGGGATGCCCATTGCTGACAATTGTCGCGGTGCTGTAGCGGAAACCAGGCCCTTGCGTATCAAGGAGTAGGAAAATTTAAGAAAAACAGACAGATGTTGCTGGAATCCGCTTGTCTAAGGGCCTGTCATCGTCCAAGAAAGAGCTTGACGTGCGTCCGAAATTGGTAATACCAGATCAGGACAGTAGAACGGATTGAAAAGTGAGGGCAGCGATCCATTTCCGGCCGGGCGAGAAGGCTCGAAGACGGAACGGTGCCATCACGGGAGGAACTACCCGGGCCGGCCTCGCCGCCGGCTCGCATGACGCGGTAGAATGCGCACAAGGGAGGAAATCATTATGCGCAAGACAATGACCAGCATGCTTGCTGGTATCGCGATGACGCTTGCCAGCGGAACGGCGGCGTATTCGCAGGAGCTCACGATTTTCTGGGCGGAATGGGATCCGGCCAATTACCTGCAGGAACTCGTCAACCTTTACGAGGCCGAGACCGGCGTGAAGGTCACGGTCGAAACCACGCCCTGGTCCGACTTCCAGACCAAGGCCTTCACCGAGTTCAACGCCAAGGGCAGCGCCTACGACATGGTGGTCGGCGACTCGCAGTGGATCGGCGCCGCATCCGAGGCGGGCCACTATGTCGACCTCACCGACTTCTTCAACAAACACAATCTGAAGGAGGTGATGGCGCCGGCAACGGTCAAGTACTACGCCGAATATCCGTCAAACTCCGGCAAGTACTGGTCGATCCCGGCCGAGGGTGACGCGGTCGGCTGGTCCTACCGCAAGGACTGGTTCGAAGACCCCAAGGAAAAGGAAGCCTTCAAGGCCAAGTATGGCTACGAGCTCGACGTGCCGAAGGATTTCAAGGCGCTGCGCGACATCGCCGAGTTCTTCCACCGTCCCGACGAGAAACGCTACGGCGTCGCCATTTACACCGACAACTCGTATGACGCTCTGGTGATGGGTGTCGAGAACGCCATCTTCTCCTTCGGCGGCGAACTTGGCGACTATGCCACCTACAAGGTCGACGGGATCATCAACTCCGAGCAGAACGTCAAGGCGCTCGAGGCCTACAAGGAGCTCTATTCCTTCACCCCTCCTGGTTGGGCCAAGGCGTTCTTCATCGAGGACAACCAGGCGATCACCGAGAACCTGGCGGCGATGAGCATGAACTACTTCGCCTTCTTCCCGGCGCTCATCAACGAAGCCTCGAACCCGAATGCCAAGGCTACCGGCTTCTTCGCCAACCCTCCTGGACCGAACGGCGACCAGTTCGCCGCGCTCGGCGGCCAAGGCATCTCCGTCATCTCCTATTCCCAGAATCAGGAAGAGGCGATGAAGTTCCTGGAATGGTTCATCAAGGAAGATACGCAGAAGAAATGGGCGGAACTCGGCGGTTACACGGCAAGTGCCAAGGTGCTCGAGTCGCCTGAATTCCAGAACGCCACACCTTACAACAAGGCCTTCTACGAAACCATGTTCAAGGTGAAGGACTTCTGGGCGACGCCGGAATATGCCGAGCTGCTCATCCAGATGAACCAACGCGTCTATCCGTACATCACCGGCAATCAGGGCACGGCCAAGGAAGTGCTTGATTCGCTGGCCGCGGACTGGAACGCGACGTTCAAGAAATACAACCGCGTGAAGTAACCGGCACTAACGCTCGGAGGGGGCGGGAGCCCGCCCCTTCCGTTTTCTTTTCCGGACAAGGAAGGAACGGGCCTTGGCCACTGCAGTCATGACCACGCTGGATCCCAACTCCCGCTCCGCCGCCCGCGGCATGAGCGACCTCACGATCCGCAACCTCTTCATCATTCCGACGATCATTTTCCTGATTGTCTTCAACATCTTTCCGCTGCTCTATTCGCTCGGCTATTCGTTCACCGATTTTCGCGCGTCGAGCCCAGCGGCGGCCAATTTCGTCGGACTGCAGAATTACCGCGAGTTGCTCAACGACCCGTTCATCTGGTCGAATTTCGCCATTACCGCGAAGTATGTCATCGTCTCCGTCGTCGGCCAGGTCATCGTCGGCTTCGGCGTGGCGTTGCTGCTCAACCGCGATATCCCGTTGAAGGGGCTGCTGACGACACTGCTGCTGCTGCCAATGATGCTGTCGATGGCCGTCGTCGGCCTGTTCTGGAAACTGCTCTACGATCCGTCCTTCGGCATCATCAACTATACGCTGGGCCTCGGCTCCTTCGAGTGGCTGTCCAACCCCGACATGGCGCTCTACGCGGTTGCCATCACCGACATCTGGATGTGGTCGCCCTTCGTGATGCTGCTGTCGCTTGCCGGCCTGTCGGCAGTGCCGAAGCACCTCTACGAGGCGGCGGCGATCGACCGCGCCGGCTCGTTCTACACCTTCTTTCGCATCACGCTGCCCTTGGTCGCGCCGATCCTGATGATCGCGATCATCTTCCGCACCATGGAGGCGTTCAAGACCTTCGATCTCGCCTACATCCTGACCAGCCAGCCAACCACCGAGGTGATCTCGATCCGGCTCTACAAGATGGCGTTCCAGGAATGGCAGACCGGGCGCTCCTGCGCGCTTGCCTACATCGTGCTGATCATGATCCTGGCGATCACCAACATCTACGTCAAATACCTGAACAAGGTGAAGGAGCGCTAGAATGGCCGCTGTCACCACTTCTACCGAGCGTTCGCTCAACAAGCTGGCCATCGTCGGTGTGCTGATCGTCACGATGATCTTCCTGGCGCCGATCTACTGGATAGCCTCGACGGCGTTCAAGCCGCGCAACCTTGCCACCACCATCCCACCGACGGTGGTTTTCCAGCCGGAGATATCGCCCTTCGTCAAGCTCTTCACCAAGCGGTCGCAGTTGCGTACCGCGCCGACGCCGGAACAATACGCCGCCGCCCCGTGGTGGGAGCGGCTGGTGTTTGACGGCGGCGAGAAGGTGGTGCGCTCGGGCAGGGGCGAGGTGCAGTGGTCCGGCTACCCGAACCGCTTCATGAATTCGCTGATCGTGGCCATCACCTCCACCGTCCTCGCCGTCGGCATGGGCACCTTCACGGCATACGGGTTCTCGCGCTTCAAGATAAAGGGAGAGCAGGACCTGCTCTTCTTCATCCTGTCGACGCGTATGCTGCCGCCAGTGGTGGTGGCGATCCCGATGTTCCTGATGTACCGGGTCGTCGGCCTCAACGACACGCATTGGGGCCTGATCATCCTCTATACCGCCTTCAACCTGTCCTTCTCGGTTTGGCTGATGAAGGGGTTCATGGACGAAATTCCGAAGGAGTATGAGGAGGCGGCCCTCGTCGACGGCTATACGCGCATGGAGGCCTTCTTCAAGATCGTGCTGCCGGAGGCCGCCACCGGCATCGCCGCCACCGCGGTGTTCTGCTTCATCACGGCGTGGAACGAATATGCCTTCGCGCTGATCATGACCAACCGCCGCGCCCAGACGGCACCGCCGTTCATCCCCAGCCAGGTCGGCTCCGGCCTGCCGGACTGGACGGTGATTGCCGCCGGAACCTTCCTGTTCCTGCTGCCGGTCGCCATCTTCACCTTCCTGCTCCGCAATCACCTCTTGCGCGGCATGTCCTTCGGAGCGATCCGCAAATGATCCGCCATGCTACAATCCAGCGTACGGCCGAGATCGTGATGGTGTGCGGCATCATCGCGCTCTGCCAACCGTGGAATCTCTTCCTGCACCGCTATGGGGTGACGATCATCCTGGTCGGGCTCGTCACCTTCCTGTGCACCAACTGGTTCGGCAAGCCGGATGATGGAAGCGAGAGGACAGACGGGGTCTTCGACGTCTCCGACCACAATGAGGGCCGCACGTGACCCAGATCGAGCTCCGCAGCGTCCAGAAATATTTCGGCGCCGTTCAAGTCATCAAGGACCTCAATCTCAAAATAGACGACAACGAGTTCATCGTGCTGCTCGGCCAGTCGGGCTGCGGCAAGACGACGACGCTTCGCGCCATCGCCGGGCTGGAGACGATCGACGGCGGCGATGTCCTCATCGACGGCAAGCCGGTCCAGCATCTCAAGGCGGCCGATCGCGACATCGCCATGGTTTTCCAGTCGTTCTCGCTCTATCCGCATATGAGCGTCTACGAGAATATCGCCTTTCCGCTCAGGGCGACCCGCAAGAGCAAGGTGGAGATCGACAGCGAGGTGCGCTCGGTCGCCAAGACGCTGCAGATCAGCGATCTCCTCGCCAGGAAGCCATCGGCGCTGTCGGGCGGCGATATGCAGCGCGTGGCAATCGGTCGGGCGCTGGTGCGGCGGCCGAAGGCGATGCTGATGGATGAGCCGATCGGCGCGCTCGACGCCAAGCTGCGCGAGGAGATGCGCGCCGAGATCAAGCGGCTGCACATCAAGCAGGGTTCGACCACCATCTATGTCACCCATGACCAGATCGAGGCGATGAGCCTCGCCGACCGCATCGTCATTATGCATGAAGGCGTGCTGCAGCAGGTCGGTTCGCCGGACGAGGTCTACTCGCGGCCGGCCAATCTGTTCGTTGCGCAGTTCGTCGGCAGCCCGGTGATGAACGTCGCCGAGGCGGCGGTGGCGGAAAAAGCTTCGTCGGTGTCGGTGACGGTCGGCGGAGCGGCCACCGGCTTCGAGTTCCCGCGCGCGCTGCTGTCGAAACTCAACGGCCATGCCAGCGACAAACTCGCGCTCGGCATCCGGCCGGAAGGCGTCATCATTCGCCGCGAAGCGGCGGAAGGGTTCTTGCCGGTCGAGGCGCAGATCGTCGAGCCGCTCGGATCCTTCGACATCGTCGACCTCAAGGTCGGCTCCAAGATGCTGCGCGCCCGCACCAAGAGCGGTTTCGTCAGCGGGCCCGGCGTGAAGGTATTTGCCAGGATCGATCCGACCCAGGCGCATTTCTTCGACACGGCGAGCGGCAAGTCGCTGGGGGTGAGACTCTGATGGCCCATATCCAGCTCAAGAACATCTCGAAGACATTCGGCAATCACACCGCGTTGACCGGACTCAACCTCGACATCGCCGACGGCGAGTTCTTCGTCCTGCTCGGCGAGACGGGCGCCGGCAAGACGACAACGCTGCGGATGATCGCCGGCCTGGAAAAGCCGAGCGAGGGGCAGGTCTTCATCGACGGCATCGATGTCGCCAACTGGGGTGCGGCCGAGCGCGACGTGGCGCTGGTGCTGCAGCAATATTCTCTCTATCCGCGCTACACGGTGCGCGAAAACCTCGAATTTCCGCTGAAGCCGAAGATACGCCGGCTGCCCGACGCCGAGATCAAGGATCGTGTCGACCGTGCCGCCAGGACGCTACGGATAGAGCATCTGCTCGACCGCAAGACGGACCGGCTTTCGGGCGGCGAGATGCAACGCGTCTCGATCGGCCGCGCCATCGTGCGCAAGCCACGCGTGTTCCTGATGGACGAGCCGTTGTCGGCGCTCGATGCCAAATTGCGTGAGGCGCTGCGCACCGAATTGAAGAACCTGCAGATGCAGCTCGGAGCAACTTTCCTGTTCGTGACGCACGACCAGATCGAGGCGATGTCGATGGGCGACAAGGTCGGTGTCCTCAACCATGGCCGCATCGTCCAGACCGGCACGCCGCACGAGATATACAACAATCCGCGCGACACCTATGTGGCGAGCTTTGTCGGCTCGCCGCCGATGAATCTCATCGACGGCAAGCTCGTCGACGGCCGTGCTGTGATGGCGCCGCTGAATTTCGAGTTGCCTTTCGCGGGGGCTGCCAAGACGGGCGGCGCGACCGACGGTCGTCCGCTCGTCTTCGGTATTCGTCCCGAAGACGTCTATCTCGAGACGGGAGCGCCGGTGGAAGCCCGCATCCACGATGTCGAGAACCATGGCGTCGAAAAGATCCTGACGCTGCGGGTCGGCGACGCCATGCTGCGGGCCACGGTGCCGGCCAGGACCGATGTCGAGATCGAGCAGCCGGTGCGCTTTGCCTGGAACCCGGACAAGGTGGTGCTGTTCGACAAGGGCAGCGGGATCAATCTGCGCCACGCCAGCTAAACCGCAGCGCGTTTGACCGGCCTCATGCTACACGCTTCAGGTTGTTGCTTTCTTTGCGCGACGGTATCGCCAACAACCGCCGGCCGATCCAGGTAAGGCCAAGCTATGGTCGTTCTGTGGACCGCCGCCCACCTATTTTGGGAAGTAGGTCTCGTAAGGGGTGCCGTTGATCAGCAGGATCACGCATTCCGTGTCCGAGAGGCAGGCGTCATCATGCATTTCATTGGCCTTCTGGGTCCAATACGATCCCGGAGGCAGTTCGACCTTGGTTGCTTCGCCGCCGTCCATTTGCCAATGCGCCCAGAGCCCCTGAATGACCACAGCGCGATAGTCGGCGGTGTGCGCATGAACCGGCGCGCGCCAGTTGCCGGGAACTTTGAGCAACGTGCCCGCCGGACCCTTGGCCCGTTCGCCCCATAACGGCCCGAGCCTATGCGGCTGGTCAGGCACTTCGGCGACGAAAGGAATCTTGTCGGCCGGCAGGTAGCTGTCTTCAAGAGCAAGTGCCCGGCCCGGAATGAAGGACAGGGCGGCAAGCGCAAACAATGGAAAGCAGTTGGCCATCGAAGTTTCCTCCGCTCGTCAAATTATTGACGAGGCGTCGCCGGGCAATGACACTCCGTCCAAAAGACTTGGCAATTCCTCCAGGGCCGGTAGCACGACCGAGCTTCCCAGTTTCAGCTCTCGTCGTCGCTGCCGCCGGTGTTGCGAAGATGGCTTGGCGCTACGCCGATGACCCGCTTGAAAGCGCGGCTGAAAGACGCTTCTGACTCGTAGCCCAGCTTCGCCGCGACCACCGACACTCTCATTCCGTCGCGGGCCAGCCATTGCCGCGCCTGGTGCATGCGCACCCGCAGAACATATTTAGCCGGCGTCTCTCCGACCACGGTTGCGAAGCGTTGGGCAAAGGCGGAACGAGAGGCCCCCATCATCCGCGCCAGGGCTTCGACTGTCCACTCGCGTTCCGGCTGCAGATGAATGGCAGCCAGCACCTTGCCGACATCCGGATTCCTGACTGCCGCGATCCATCCTGTGGCGTCACCGCAGCCATTCTCCACCCAGGAGCGGATGATCGTGGCGGCCAGCACGTCGGCAAGGCGCGCCAGAATGCCGCCCGATCCGACCCGGTCCATTGTCACCTCGCCTGCCATCGCATCAAGCAGGTGCTGGATGCCCGGCGCGTTCGCCATCAGTTCATGCGCGCGCATCAGGTCGGGCATCATGTTCAGCAAGGGATGCGATCCGTCTAGATTGAAATGCATGCTGCCGCAGAACAGCAAGGTCTTTGGGCCGCCGCATTCGTTCGAGACGTCGTAGATGTTCTCGCAGACCGGATCGATCGTATAGCGGCCGATCGGCATCGGAGGCACGCCCGGCGCGCTGGCTAGCACATGCTCGTCGCCGCGCGGTATCAGCAGCGCATCGCCCACCGTCAGTTCGATCCATTCCTTCGCCGGCGACAGCAGCCAGCAGCCTTGCTGTCCGATAAAGTGGAAGCGCGCCGCCTTCTGGGCGGGAAACGACACGGCCCAGGGCTCACCCAGCACGCAGCGGCCGTAATCGACGCCGTCGAGGCGCAATCCGCGCAGCATGTCGCTCAGCGGGTCGCCGGAACCCGGCAACGCAGTTTTGGACGAATTGTAATTCATTCCGGTGTTTCTAGCATGGAAACTCCAGATAGTCACTCCCATGTTGCATCGCAGCCAAATGGTGCGCTGCAACCGGAGATCCAGCATGACCGAACCCGCCACAGGCGTCATCGACGCCGCTGTTCTCGACTCCTCCGAATCCGAAGAACGATCCGAGCCGGCTTGGGGCGCGGTGGTATCGCTGGCGCTTGGCGTGTTCGGGCTGGTGACCGCCGAATTCCTGCCCGCCAGCCTACTGACGCGGCTGGCGCAAGATCTCGGCATCACCGAGGGCGCGGCCGGACAAGCGGTCACCGCGACGGCAGTGGTCGGGGCAATCGCGGCGCCAACCATGGCCATTGTCACCAAACGGCTGGACCGCAGGCTGGTCATGTGGGGACTGACGGTGCTGCTGATTGTCTCGAACCTGCTGGCGGCCTTCGCGTCGTCGCTTCCCGTTCTCCTGGCCGCCCGGGTCGTTCTTGGCATCGCCCTCGGCGGCTTCTGGTCGATGTCGGCGGCGATGGCGATGCGGCTCGTGCCGATGCGCCTGATGCCGCGCGCCATGTCGATCATCCTCACCGGCGTTTCGGTCGCTACCGTCACCGCGGCCCCTGTCGGCGCCTATGTCGGCGACATCTGGGGATGGCGCACCGCCTTCATGATCGCAGCCGTGGTCGGCGCCCTGGCGCTTCTGGTCCAGATCGCCACCATTCCGCGCTTGCCGCCGGCGGGCGTGGCCAGTTTTCGCACGTTGCTTGAGGTAATGAAGCGACCGACGATCAGGGCAGCACTTCTGGTGGTCCTGCTGGTCGCCTCGGGCCACTTTGCCGGCTTCACCTATGTCCGGCCGTTTCTCGAGACGGTTCCGGCGCTGGATATCGAGACGATCTCGCTGGTGCTGCTTGCCTACGGCATCGGTGGCTTCTTCGGCAATTTTGCCGGTGGGTTTATGGCCGAGCGCAGCCTCAAGATCGCCGTCGGCCTGGCGCCTCTGCTGATCGCGGTGGCGGCGCTCCTGCTGCTCATTGTCGGCGCCTCGCCGGTTGTGGCGGCGATAGCAGTGGCCGCCTGGGGCTTTGCCTTTGGCGCGGTGCCGGTAGGGCTGCAAACCTGGCTCGTGCGGGCCGCTCCCGACCAGGCCGAAAGCGCCGGCGGGCTGATGGTCGCCACGTTCCAGGTGGCCATCGCGCTGGGCGCCGTCTTCGGCGGCCTGCTGGTCGACAATGCCGGCGTTGCCAGCGCCTTCGCCTATTGCGGGATCGCGACCTCGCTGGCGGCCTTGGCGGCGTTCTTTCTCGGCCCAAAGGCAGCCGACAGTTGAACTCGGTCAAACCGCCCGACCGTCGAAATCAATCACCGGCACCGCGTCAAGGTCGAGATCGTCGAGGCAGTTGACGTTGACATAGGCACTTCGTTCATTCCCTTCGCTGACATCCTCGGCGAAGGGGTGAATGCCGCAGGTGCGGCAGAAGCGGTGCGCGATAACGTGATTGCCGAATGTGTAGCTGCCGAGATCATCGCCCCAGGCAAGCACACGCAACGTGCCGTGCGGCACGGCCCATAATAGCGCACGCTTGCGCGAGCAGATCGAGCAGTTGCATCGCAGGGCTGCGGTCAATTCGCCTTCGACCTCGAAGGCCACCTTGCCGCAGTGGCAGCTGCCTTTGTAGAGCATCAGGTCTCCTCCTTCCGTTCGACAGGGGTGCAAATCCGCCCATGCCGGGTTATGTCTCCCGAGCCACGTGCTGGCTGTTGCCTGTAAGACGTTGCAAGCGTCTGGAGTCCGACACCGAAAATGCAATCCGCCCGTGACCGCCTCGAAGTCGTGCTTTCGCGTCTCGCCGTCCGCGCGGACAATGAAAGCGTATTCATAAAACTTTATCCAGAAGCCGCGCGGGTGGCAGCCGATGCCGCCGATGCGCGACGCAAGGCCGGTGTGACGTTCGGGCCGCTCGACGGAGCGATCGTCTCGATCAAGGATCTGTTCGATGTCGCCGGCGAGCCTACCACAGCCGGTTCGTTGTTGCTCAGCACCGCGGCGCCGGCGCTGCGTGATGCCGTCATCGTGCAACGATTGCGGCAGGCGGGCGCCGTCATCTTCGGCAAGACCAACATGACCGAATTCGCCTTCACCGCGATCGGCGTCAACCCGCATTACGGCACTCCGGGGAACGCGACCGACGCCAGCCGGATTGCAGGCGGCTCGTCCTCCGGCGCCGGTGTTTCCGTTGCCGAAGGCACGAGCGAGATCTCGATCGGTTCCGACACCGGCGGTTCGGTGCGCATTCCGGCATCGCTGAACGGTGTCGTCGGCTTCAAGCCGACGGCGCGGCGCGTGCCGCGTGATGGCGTTTTCCCGCTGTCGGCCACGCTGGACTCGATTGGCCCACTCGCGCGCACCGTCGCCGAATGTGCCGCAGCCGACGCGGTGATGGCGGGCGAGGAGCCAACGGTGCTTGTTGCGTTTCCGTTTGCCGGACTGCGCATCGGCGTGCCACGCGGCGTGCTCTTCGAGGACACGGAAGAAGGGGTCGCGGCAGCGTTCGATCGATGTGTTCGCAGGATGGAGCTTGCGGGTGCAGGCCACGCCGATCTGTCCATCGATGACCTCCTTGCCGATTTGCGCGCGGTGACGAAGCGGGCCTCGATCGCGGCAATGGAGGGTGCCGAGGTCCATGCGGATTGGCTCGCGGCAGGCGCGACGACGCCGGTCGATCCGCGGGCGAGCGAGCCGTTGTCGCGCGCTGCCGCCGTTCCGGCCACGGCCTATATCAGGGCAGTCCGCCGCCGCACGGCGCTTCTGGCGGCCATGGATGAGCGGCTGGCATCGGTCGATGTGCTGGCTCTGCCGACCACGCCGGTCACCGCGCCGACCATCGTGTCGATGACCCGCGACGAAGATCTGTGCGACAGGACGGAAGGCCTTCTGCTGCGCAACACGCAGGTCGCCAACCAGTTCGACCTCTGTGCGATCTCGCTGCCGATGCCGGGAATGGCCCGCCCTGCCGGGCTGATGCTGGTGGCGCGCAACGGCCACGACCACCGTCTCCTGCGCATCGCGGCGGAAGTCGAGACACTGCTTGGTGCTCAGCCGTCGGCCGGAAACCGTAGCCGGTAGTGCTTGACCACTTCGGGATTGCGCAGATTGACCGGCAATTTGTTGGCCAGCACCAGCAAGGTTTCAGCAGCCGAACCGACGCCCATGCGCATCATCGACTGTTCGGTGATGCCGGCCATGTGCGGGGTGACAATGACATTGTCGAAGCTGAAATAGGGATGGTCCGAAGGCAGCGGCTGCGTCGCAAAGACATCGAGCGCAGCACCGCCGATACGGCCCTTTTGCAGCGCTTCGATCAGCGCGTCGTCGTCGATCACCGGCCCGCGCGAAATATTGATCAGCAGCGCATCCGGCTTCATCCGGGCGATGCGCTCGCGGCTCATCAATCCGCGCGTCTCCGGCGTCAGCGGGCAGCACAGAACGATGATGTCGCTCTGCTCGACCAGCGCGTCGATCGACAGGAAGCCGATCCTGTCGGGCGCTGGCCCGATGCTGCGCGTCGTCGCCACCACGTTCAGGTCGAAACCATGCGCCGCGATATGGCCGACGGCCCGTCCGATGGCGCCGAGGCCGACAATGCCGATTGTCTTGCCGGCGAGCTCGCTGGCGAGAATGGTATGTTCGCGGCCGGCGAGCCATCCTTTCGCCCGCAGGTCGCGGTCCACCATGCGGAAACGCCGAAGCAGCGCCAGGGCCGCGAACATCACATATTCGGCGACCGAACGTGCATTGACCGCCGGCACGTTGGCCACCAGCACGCCGGCTGCGTTGGCCGCTTCCATCGGGACCATGTCGAGCCCGGCGCCGTGGCGGATTGCGGCCCTGAGCTTCGTCGCCCCTTCGAAAAGCGCTGATGGCAGCGGCGCGCGAACGATGATGATATCGGCGTCCCTCGCCGCGGCGGCCAGCGTGCCCGCATCGAGGGCGGAGGCGACAACGAGGTCGCCGGCACCAGTCAGCATGGCGGAGGCGCGCGGGTGCAGCGTGTGCGTCGACAGGATCTTGGGCATATCAGACCTGTTCGAGCGCCGGGCTGTGAGGTTCCGCCCCGCTGCCCTCGATCAGGCCTTTCCAGTAGCTCTCCGCACCTTGCAGATGGGCGCTCATCAGCGCCTGGGCGAGATTGCCGTCGCGGCGCAGCAGCGCCTCGTAGATATGGATGTGCTCGGCATGCGAGCGCACGTTGCGTTCTGGATCGTTGAAATAGATCGGCAGGCGTTGCTCGCCCATCATGTAGTAGACGCTGCATATGTTGTGAAAAACGCTGTTCTTGGTCGCCCGCACGATCTCTAGGTGAAACTCGCGGTCTTCCTTGGCAAGGCCCTCGCCTGCCGCAATGCGATCCTCCGAAGCTTTCAGAATCTCGCGCAGCCGCTCGAAATTTTCCTCGGTGGCGCGCGAGCAGGCAAGCTCGGCCGCCTTGATCTCGTGGATCTTGCGCAGTTCGACCGTCTCGTAGATCTGGATCGGATCGAGCGGCAGGCCGGCTCGCGCGAACAGCGCCATCGCCTCGACGCTGACCTGCTTGGTGTCGATGTAGATGCCGGATTTGGCCCGGCGCTCGACGATGCGCATGGCTTCGAGGATGGCCAGCGCCTCGCGGATCTGGCCGCGGCTGACGGCGAAATGCTCCGCCAGTTCTCGCTCGGACGGCGTTCGGCCCGTCGCCTTGTCGGAGTGGGAGAACAGATAGGCGGCGAGTTCCGCGAGAAGGTTCTTTTCTTTCATGATCAGCCGCGTAACGCGTGCGCCTCCAGGAACCGTTCCGAAAGGGTGAATCCCAGTCCGGGCTTTTCGGGGATCGCTATCATACCGTCCTTTGCTTCGACAGTCTCCTCGACCAGGTCGTGGATCATCGGGTTGGCGCCGAGCGAATATTCGACGGTGAAGCTCGCCGGCGAGGCGGCACAGACATGGAGCCCGGCGAAGAAGCAAGGCGCGCCGGCCCACAGATGCGGCGCGAAGCGCAGATTGAAGGCGCTGGCGATGGTGCCGATCTTCATCGCCTCGCTGATGCCGCCGCAGAAGGCGGGGTCGGGCTGGAAGATATCGGCGGCCTTGAGCGTGGCGAGGTCGCGGAAGGCATAGCGCGTCGCTTCGCTTTCGCCGGTGGCGATCGGCATGGAGCCGGACGCCCGCACTTCGGCCATGCCCGGCTTGTCGTCGGCAATGACCGGCTCCTCGAACCAGGCCAGATCGAGATCGCCGGCGAGATGGATGAAGCGCTTGGCTTCCGCCACCGTATAGGTGCCGTGCGCATCGACCATCAGCTCGACGTCGGGGCCGAGCGCATGTCTTGCGGCGCGGACGCGGGCGGCGGAAATGTGCGGAGCGCCGTCCATCGCGCCGACTCGCATCTTGAGCGCCTTGAAGCCGCCCTTGGCGATATAGGATTTCAACTGGTCGCCGATCGCCTCGGTGGAGGCCCAGCCGCCGGAAGCATAGGCTGGCATGCGGTCGAGCTTGCGGCCGCCGAGCAGCCGCCAAACCGGAACCCCCAGCGACTTGCCCAGAATATCCCACAGCGCGATGTCGACGGCGCTGATCGCGGCGATGCTGATGCCGCGCCGGGCCAGTTGCGGCATGGCGTGGCCATTTTGCGCGGCACTGTCATGGCGCACGCCATTGTAGAGCATCTCCCAGATCACCCCGATGTCGGCCGGATCGCAGCCGATCAGCTGCGGGCCGACTTCGTTGTTCAGCATGTGGACGAGAGCGCCATAGCTGCCGGCGCTGCCGGCGGCATTCTTGCCTTCGCCCCAGCCGACCAACCCGTCGTCGGTTTCGATGCGCAGGATGGCGGCGTCGAACGTCGTCACTTGGCCGAAGTCGCTGCGGTGCTGCTTCGCGGCCTCGATCGGTATGCGGACCCACCAGGCTTGGACCGTCTTGATGCGCATGTTCATCCCCGGCCCTGCCGCCGATCAGAGCGGAAGAGCTCATTCCCAGAGGTCGACTACTTGATCAGCGGCAGCAGCGTTTCGGCGTTGATGCGCATCTGGTCGGTGTAGAATTTCTCCGTGAGCACGCTGGAACCGTGGTCCTGGATGAATTTGAGCTGCTCCGGCGAGATGTCGACCGGATTGCGTTCGACCATGTCGGGATAGGGAGCGGCCGGCGTGCGGTCGACGGGGGCGACGAACTCGTTGGTCAGCGCACCGTCGTAGCCTATCTCCTTCAGCGTGCCGACGATCTTCGGCCAGTCGATCTGTCCGAGGCCGGCGGCGAAGCGGTTGTTGTCGGCCACGTGGAAGTCGAACAGGCGCTTGCCGACCTGGCGGATGGCGTCGTAGACGTTAAACTCTTCCATATGGATGTGGTAGGCGTCGAGGCAGACGCCGCATTCGGGGCTGACCGCATCGGCCAGCGCCAGCGCCTGGGCGCCGCGGTTGAACAGATAGGTCTCGAAGCGATTGAGCGGTTCGACCGCAATCTTGACGCCCACCTTCTTGGCATGGGTGAAGCATTCCCTGGTGGCGTCGACCACCCATTTCCATTCTTCCGCCTCGGTGCCGTCCGGCACCACCTTGCCGACGGTGGCGGGAACGAGCGTGATGATCTCGCCGTCGAGTTCGCTCACCATCGTCAGCACGTCCTTGACATACTGCACCGAGCGCTCGCGCTGGCCCTGATCCTTGGCGGCAAGATTGCGTTCGCCCAGCATGAGCGTCACCGCACCCCAGCAGCGGATGCCGTGCTCTTTCAGCAGCGCACGCGTCTCGTCGGTCTTGTACT
This sequence comes from Mesorhizobium sp. WSM4821, assembly GCF_055901555.1. Classification (NCBI taxonomy): domain Bacteria; kingdom Pseudomonadati; phylum Pseudomonadota; class Alphaproteobacteria; order Hyphomicrobiales; family Phyllobacteriaceae; genus Mesorhizobium; species Mesorhizobium sp. WSM4821. The sequence goes on from NZ_CM148371.1 coordinate 2,157,413, forward strand.
GCTCGGGTTCGCCGGAAATCTCGATCGATTCATAACCGAATTTCTTGATGCGCCTGAGCGTCGTCTCCAACGGTTCCGCCCGCATCCAGTTGTGCGTCGAAAGATGCATGGTCTGTCCTTCCCAGAATTCGCCTGTAGCAATTCGCCTATGACACACGCCAGCAGAGTGCGTCGCATGTTCCTCCCCAAGGCGCTCCAGCGTTTTCGTGAACTGGTTCGACCAATTGGGCCTGAGAGGAGGTCTACAGCAATTTTATCTGGACGGCAAGAAGCGCTGGAGTGCTGCTCCGTTTCCTGTTTACAGCGTTGATTATATTGCAATATGCGGCATAACTCGGCATAGTTGCAGGCTTCGCAACGCAAGTCGAATGACTTGACCGGATTCTGACATTTGGTAATACCAGAATAGCGGTGCGCAACGCACTGTACGAAAGACCAAAGAGGCTGGCCCTGCTTTCAATCGGCGCTATGCTTGGTCGTGGACAATTAGGGAGGATGCCGATGCCGTCGACAATGAAGGGTCCTGGACTGTTTCTGGCGCAGTTCGCGGGCGATGCCGCACCGTTCAATTCGCTGCCGTCGATCACAAAATGGGCGGGCGGGCTGGGTTACAAGGGCGTGCAGATCCCGACCTGGGACAGCCGGCTGTTCGACCTTGAGAAAGCTGCGTCTTCCCAGGCCTATTGCGACGAGGTCAAAGGCATCTGCGCTGAGGCCGGTGTCGAGATCACCGAGCTGTCGACGCACCTGCAGGGGCAGTTGGTGGCGGTGCATCCGGCCTATGACGCGCAGTTCGACGGTTTCGCGCCGCCGACGGTGCACAACAATCCCAAAGCCAGGCAGCAATGGGCGGTCGAACAGATGCAGTTCGGCGCCAAGGCTTCGAAGAATCTCGGGCTCAAGGCATCGGTGTCCTTTTGCGGAGCACTGGCCTTTCCCTACCTCTACCCTTGGCCGCAACGGCCGGCGGGATTAATCGAGGAAGCGTTTTCCGAACTGGGGAAACGCTGGAAGCCGATCCTCGACGTCTATGAGGATAATGGCGTCGATCTGGGTTACGAGATTCATCCGGGCGAGGACGTGTTCGACGGCGCGACCTTCGAGATGTTCCTCGATGCCGTCGACGGCCACAAGCGCTGCAACATCAATTACGACCCGTCGCATTTCCTGCTGCAGCAGCTCGATTACCTTGAATTCATCGACATCTATCACGAGCGGATCAAGGCGTTCCACGTCAAGGATGCCGAGTTCAATCCGACCGGCCGGCAAGGCGTCTATTCCGGCTATCAGAGCTGGACCAATCGGGCCGGACGTTTCCGCTCGCTCGGCGACGGACAAGTGGATTTCGGCGGCATCTTTTCCAAGCTCGCTCAATATGACTACGATTCATGGGCGGTGCTGGAATGGGAGTGCTGCCTGAAGCATCCGGAGGACGGGGCGGCCGAAGGCGCTCCGTTCATCCAGCATCACATCATCAGGGTGACGGAAAAGGCGTTCGACGATTTCGCCGGCGGTGCGACAGACAAGAAGGTGCTGCGCGCCATGATGGGAATTTAGCACCGCTTTCCCTCCCCTCTCGAGGGGAGGGTGGCCCGAAGTGGCCGGGTGGGGTCGGTCCATGCCGAGCTCCACGCCCGGCGACCCCACCCGATCCGCTGCGCGGATCGACCTCCCCTCAAGGGGAAGGTAAGCAACGACGAGGGAGAAAATCATGGTCGGCGCATCGAAGTCGGAAACGGGAGGCGGCCCGATCCGCTACGGCATGGTCGGCGGCGGGCAAGGCGCCTTCATCGGCGCGGTGCACCGGATCGCCGCGCGCATGGACAATGAGTTCGTATTAGTGGCAGGCGCTCTGTCGTCGAATCCGGCGCGTGCCAAGGCATCGGCCGCGGAACTTGGGCTAGATCCCTCGCGCAGCTACGGCTCTTTCGCCGAGATGGCCAAGGCCGAGGCCAAGCGGCCGGACGGCATCGAGGCGGTGGCCATCGTCACGCCCAACAATGTGCATGTGCCGGCGGCCAAGGCCTTTCTCGAGGCCGGCATCCACGTCATTTGCGACAAGCCGTTGGCGACGACGCTGACGGAAGCCAAGAGACTGGCGGCATTGGTCGAAAAGACCGGCAAGGTCTTCGTGCTAACCCACAACTACACCGCCTATCCGATGATACGGCAAGCGCGCGAGATGGTGGCCAAGGGCCAGCTCGGCGACATCCGCATCGTGCAATCGGAATATCCGCAGGACTGGCTGACCGAGGACCTTGCCGCCACCGGCCAGAAGCAGGCGGCCTGGCGCTCCGATCCCAAGCAGGCGGGTGCGGGCGGTGCTTTGGGCGACATCGGCACGCATGCCTATAATCTGGCGCGCTTCGTCTCCGGGTTGGAACTAGATTCGCTGTCCGCAGATCTCGACGCCTTCGTGCCGGGGCGGCAGCTCGATGACAATGTGAACGTGATGCTACGCTTCAAGCCGGTCGGCAAGTCGCATCCGGCCAAGGGCATGTTGTGGGCGAGCCAGGTGGCGCCCGGCCACGAGAACGGGCTGAAGCTGCGCATCTACGGCACGAAGGGCGGGCTCGAATGGGTGCAGGCCGACCCGAACTATCTCTGGTACACGCCGTTCGGCCAGCCGAAGCAGCTGATCACCCGAAATGGCGCCGGCGCGCTGCCCGTCGCCGGTCGCGTCAGCCGCGTTCCGTCAGGCCACCCGGAAGGCTATCTCGAAGGTTTCGCCAACATCTACCAGGAGGCGGCCCGCGCCATCCGCGCGGCGCGCCGCAAAGGCGGCAAGCCGGCTAAGGACGTTATCTTCCCGACCATACAGGATGGCGTCGAAGGCATGGCCTTCATCGAGGCCTGCGTGAAGTCGTCGAAGAAGAATGGGGCGTGGACGAGACTCTGATCGGGGTGTTGAACTTCAGATGATGCCGGCCTGCAAACGGCAGTTTCCTGCGCTTCCGGTGCCCACGTACCCAAGAGTACGCTCCGCTCCGGTTCTCGGAACTACCATTTTCGGCCCGGCCTGACCTGAATCTCACCCCCCGCAGGGCCAATAAGAGGGAGGGGCGTCGATGAAAATCGGCATGTGCATGTTCTTGTGGACGACGGCCGTATCGAAGAAACACGAGCCGTTGCTCAGGGATATCAAGGCGACCGGCTTCGATGGCGTCGAGATACCGATCTTTGCCGGTACGCCGGACGATTACAAAAAGCTCGCCGAACTGCTCGACCGCATCGGACTGGAGCGCACGGCGGTCTCGGCCATGGGCGATCCGGCGATGAACTTGATCTCGGCCGACGGCTCAACGCGCAAGGCCGGCATCGACTATATGAAATGGGCGATCGACTGCTCAGCTGCGCTCGGCGCCAAAACCTTGAGCGGCCCGCTGCATTCGACGCTCGGCGCCTTCTCCGGTAGCGGGCCGACGGCGGCGGAGAAAAAGCGCTCGGTCGCCTCGCAACGCGCCATCGGCGACCACGCCGGTAAGAAGAACGTCACCATCGGGCTGGAGGCACTCAACCGCTTCGAGTGCTATCTGCTCAACACGATGGACGATCTGTCGGAGCATATCGACGCAATCGACCGGCCGCACATCAAGGCGATGTACGACACGTTTCATGCCAATATCGAGGAGGCCGACCCGATCGGCGCCTATACGCGCAACCGCAGAAACGTCGTCCATATCCATATTTCGGAAAACGATCGCGGTGTGCCGGGGCGCGGCCACATTCCGTGGAAAGAGACGTTTTCGGCCATCCGCAAGAGCGGCTATGACGACTGGCTGACGATCGAGGCCTTCGGCCGCTCGCTGAAAGATTTGGCGGCGGCCACCAAGGTCTGGCGCGATTTTTCCGAAAACCCGGAAGCCGTCTATCGCAACGGCTACAAGCACATCAAGAACGGCTGGAAGAAGGCAGGCGCCTATTGATGAAAGCCTGACCTCGGAACGGCAAGGTTGGGTGGGTCTTTCATATCATCTGCCGGAATGGCGTGATTGCGCCATAACCAGCCATCGCGACGCGTAAAATTGAACAACCGAAAAGGGCACGTCGGTCCACTTTGCGTAGCTAAGGTGTTCATAAGCGGACATTCGCCTGGATCAGACGGACCCCGGGTTTGACCCATTCCAGACTTTCGGCTCCCTTCTCTGGCACCAAGCTCCTCCGAGCTCCCGAACGGTATGTAATCGTGACTCTTGTTCAGATTCCAGAGATGCGATCGGGCGCAGCGACTTCGGAATTAGGAGGCGACGGACAATTGAGTTGCATATCCGACAAAGTGCGAGCGAGTATGACGCTCAGTAAGATCGGCCCCGTAATTCGTTCGGCTTTAGCCACGTCCAGTTGAGGAACCGCCATGCGCGACATCGCCAAGTGGCTGGAGGGCCAAGGTCTTGGCGAGTATGTGGAAGCGTTTGCCAACAACAAAATCGATTGCGATGTGCTGCCAAGCCTGACGGGCGATGACCTCAAAGAGATGGGAGTTGCCGCGGTAGGTGATCGGCGCAAACTTCTGAAGTCGATCGCCAGCCTTGCACCGCCTGACATTGGGCAGCGTCACGAAGGGGCCGCTGCGCCGGTCACATCGGCTGAGCCCTCGCAAGAAGTGTCGCCCGAGCGCCGCCAGCTTACGGTGATGTTCTGCGACCTGGTGGGTTCGACGCCTCTCTCGGTCGAATTCGATCCCGAGGATGTGGCCGACGTAATACGTTCCTATCACACGAGCTGCACAAAAATCGTGGGGCGATGGGATGGGCATATCGCCAAGTTCATAGGCGACGGCGTGCTGGTCTATTTCGGCTGGCCGCGTGCCCATGAGGACGATGCAGAGCGCGCCGTCGAGGCGGGTCTTGAACTGACATTGGCAGTCTCGACGTTGGATACCGCCATTGGACGACCTATGGCAGCTCGTGTCGGTATCGCGACAGGTCTTGTAATGGTCGGCGAAACGACTGGCACCGGAACGGCGCGCGAGCGCGCCGTGGTCGGCGAAACACCGAACCTGGCGGCGCGGCTACAAGGCATCGCGGAACCCGGAACTGTCGTGGTCGCCGCCAGCACGCGACAGCTACTTGGCAACCTCTTCGAGACTGCCGATCTTGGCGAACACCTCTTGAAGGGTTTTCCGGAGCCCGTACGCGCTTCACGTGTCCTGGGCAAGGCCGCCAAGGAGACACGCTTTGAAGCGCTGCACGGCCGGCTCCATACGCCGCTGATCGGGCGCGGCGATGAAGTGGAACTGCTGACGAAGCGATTTCGGCAAGCAGAGGCAGGCGAGGGCCAAGTCGTTCTCATTTCGGGCGAACCAGGGATCGGCAAGTCGCGCCTTTGTGAGGCGGTGCGAGCCAAGTTGCTGCACCGGCCGCATGCGCGCCTGACCTACCAGTGCTCGCCGTCGCACGCGGACCGAGCATTTTACCCTCTGGTCACGCAGCTTGAACAGGCGGCCGACATTCGCCCGGACCTCGATCCGGGCGAAAAATTGCGAAGGCTGACGGCGATGCTTCCCAGGTCTGGCGAGAGCGCTCAGGTCCAATTGTCGGTTCTCGCCGCTTTTCTCTCCATCCCAACGAATGGAGGAGAAGGCCCGCCGAGCCTGGATGCGCTTCAACAGACGGAACGAACCTTTGATGTGCTTATGAGCCTCTTGGAGGATTCCTGCGCCAAAGGCCCCGCGGTCATCACCTTCGAGGACTTGCACTGGTGCGACCCGTCGACGCTCGAGTTCCTCAACCGGCTCGTCGACAGGGTAGAGACCCTGCCAGTGCTGCTGCTCGTCACCTCGCGCCCCGGAATCAGCGTGGCATGGTCGGATCTGCCTCATGTCACGACGGTTGCATTAAATCGCATAACCAGGCGCGAGTGCGAGAGAATGATCGATTTGCTTGCCAACTCCGACGTGCTGCCGGAGCGCGTCGTCGAGGAGATCGTGAAGCGGAGCGATGGAATACCGCTGTTTCTCGAAGAGATGGCCCGGACCTTGATCGAGGCGCAGAACCAGCCGAACGCCGCCGGCGCGCTCGAGCGGGGCGTGCCGGCATCGCTCCAGGACATGCTGATGGCCCGGCTCGATCGGCTCGCCACCGGAAAGCGGATCTATCAGACCGCGGCCGCAATCGGTCGCGAGTTCACCATCGGACTGCTCGCGCGCGTTTGCGATCTCGATGGAGCCGCGCTGCAACTGGCTTTGGATGCCTTGGTGGAGGCCGAGCTGCTGGTCTCCCGGCAAACCGTCTCGGGAGCGACGTATGTCTTCAGGCACGCTTTGCTTCAGGACGCGGCCTATGGCAGCCTGCTGCGTGATACACGCAAGGAACTGCACGCGCGCATCGCCGCTGCGCTTGCACAGGCGGAAACCGACGATCCAGCATTGCTGGCGCGTCACTACGAGAGTGCAAATGCCTGGAACGAGGTCTTGAACTGTCGGCTCCTGGCGGCGGCGAAAGCCGAGAGTCGCGGGGCTCGCTGGGAGGCGGCCGAGCATTACCGGCGCGCCATCCACGCTCTCGAACGCCTTCCCGACACGGCGGCGCACCGGCAAACCTACGTCGAGACGGTCTTGGCGCGGGCCAGGAGCGGCCGGCAGTACGCGAGCAAGCAGGAACGTGCCGAAGCGCTTCACCAGGTCGACAGGGCAATCGCCTTTGCCGACGGGGACACCGCGGCCCTGGCGGGGCTGCAGTCCTTCAAGGGAGTGGATTGGCTGGAAGAGCCGTTGCTGGTCAGCGCCGAACGACATGCCGGTTTCGCAGATGCGGCGCGCCAGGCCGAAGTTGCGTTCCGCTATGCCAACTTCCTCGGCAATACCGGACGGCTTGAAGAATCACTCGGCAAGATCGAACGGGCCGCGGCGCTGTTGCAGGAAGTCGGGGCCCTGGAAGAGCTCGGTTCGCTCGCCGCAGGTGCGGGCCGTTGCTACAATGCCCGCGCCGGGCGGTTGCAGCGGTCTCTGCAATTCGCCGAGATGGTCCGGGAGATCGCAGCGTCGACGCAGGACGTCGAGGTGCGCTCGTGGCTGGCGATGGAAGCAGAGCCTTTGCTTTACAAGGGACTCTGGCAGCGGACGGTGGAGGTGGTCGAGCAGAACCTCTCCACGGCCTGGGAGAACGCGAGATGGAGCGTTGTATTGTGGGCGTCGGGCTGGGCAGCCATCGCCTGTCTGAAGCTGAACCGGATTGCCGACGCAAGGGCCTTCCTGGATCCGGTGATGAAGACAGTGGCACGGCGGGTAGATAACGATTTCTGCAAGATCTATCCGCACATCGCCTTGAGCCAATTGCACCTCGCCGAAGGGGACGCCGCAGCGGGGCTGCATGCGGCGGAACGCGCGCTGGAGCTCGCGGAGCGTGTAACGGCGAGGCTCGAGATTGGCGCAGCCCGTCGTGCGCTCGGCCAAGCCTACGAGGCCAGGGGTGATCGCCAATCGGCGGACGGGCAGTTCCGTCGAAGTGTTGAGGTTCTCCAGACAATCCAGTCCCGACCCGAGCTCGCCCAAAGCCTGCTTGCCTTTGGCAGATTTGAATTGGTTGCTGACAGAGATCAAGCAAAGGGGTTGCTACACAGCGCCCTTAAGCTATTCAAAGAAATCGAGGCAGACGGCTGGGTGGCGGAGACACAGACCGCTCTTCTTCACTGATCTCTTCAATCTGAAACCAGAAGACCAATGCCCGCGAAACGATGACCGAGTTGTGACTGTTCGCTCTTGTCAAGCAGCAACGCCCGCTGTTGGCGCGCATTGCAGACCTGTTCAAGCCGCTCGTCTACGTCCGCTTTAGAGCAGCGTGGCTCTTTACGATTTGGTTGACAGGCGCAAAATGGCTCCACTGGGATGGCGGAGCCGCGCGTAGTCAGACCTCCGTCGCCTCGGCCGGTTCTAAGGCATCTTCTACATCCACTCCGAGATATCTTACGGTGTTTTCGATCTTGGTGTGACCAAGCAGTCGTGAGTCATAATACGCATCCTGTTATCTCATTGAAACTCAAGGGCTGCTGCGCGGGATTTGGTGTTACCGAAGCTGACGGTCGCTTCCTGGCTGCAAACGCGGCCACGTCCTCGGCCTTGATCAGCCAGGGTGCACCCGTGCAGACTTGTCGGCCCTTGATGTCGCCGCGACGGATCATGCGCAGCGCCGTCATCTTGCAGACGCCAATGATCTCGGCCGCGGCGTCGAGCGTGATCTCGCCGCGCTGGGCCCGTTCGCCTTCGCGGTAGACCGCGATGCCGTGGTGACAGCGGAAACCGCGCACGCGCTGTTGCGTCCATCCGTTGCTGTAGCCAGTTGGCTTGCGGCAGCGATTGAGCAGCCGTGCGATCTGCCGATCCGGCATGCGATCAGGACGTCGGCGACGCCACGGCTCTTCAGCTCGTTCATGACGCGCAGCCAGAACTTGGCGCCCTCGGTCTGCTCGATCCAGATGCCGAGGATCTCCTTCGTGCCGTCCGGCAGGATGCCGAGCGCGATGTAGACGGCCTTGTTGCGCACGAAGCCCTCGTCCCTGATCTTGACCCGGATGGCATCGAAGAAGACCAGCGGATAGACCGCATCCAGCGGCCGGTTCTGCCATTCGGCCACTTCCTCCAGGACGGCGTCGGTGACGGCCGAAAAGAAGGCGGCGGCTAGCGCGATGCTGGACGGCATTATCGAAGTACATCCCGACTTCGCATGTATTATTGACGAGGTCCAAGCCGAGCGATCAGCAAGACCTCTTACGCAAAAACAGGAGACAACCTATTGCCCGGTTTTGATACGTTTCTTAGACTCAGTTTTGCAATAGCTTCGCCGCGCTCGTCTCCAACTCAAGGCGCGGCCAAGTGTAGACTTTCACCACTAGGACCGAGCCTCCCTCTCAGGCGATCTGAGCCGCCGGCGGTAGGCGAGCGCGCCGCTCGTCATTGCCGCTTGCGATGGTCCCCATCAGTTTGCGGCGCAGATAGCTGGAGATGTTGTCGAAGATGAAAACGACAAGCAGGATCAGCAGAACCATATAGAAAACATTGGCCCAATTGGTGTTGGTGCGCATGGCCTCCCACAATTTCAGACCGATGCCGCCGGCGCCGACTGCGCCTATGATCGTCGCTGAGCGCGTGTTCGATTCCCAGAAATAGAGGGATTGGCTGAGGAATACCGGCAGAACCTGGGGCAGCACGCCGTAACGCTGCACCATTGCGGGCGTTGCGCCGACCGAGCGGATGCCCTCGCGCTGCTTGTCGTCGATATTTTCCAGCGCCTCGGAATAGAGTTTGCCCAGGGTCCCGGTGTCGGTGAAGAAGATTGCCGACATGCCGGCCAGTGGCCCCGGACCGAAGCCGCGGGTGAAGAACAGCGCCCAGATCAGCATGTCGACCGACCGCTGAAAATCGAAGAAGCGCTTCGTTACCTGATTGGCTAGCAGGCTCGGCGTAACGTTGCGCGCAGCCAGGAAGGCGAGCGGAAAGGCGACGATCGAGGCCAGCACCGTGCCGACAAAAGCCATGACGATGGTTTGCAGGAGTTTCAGCCAGACGTCGCCGTGCTGCCACTCGGCGTTGTTCAGAACGTTGTCCCAGGCGAGTGCTGCGTTTGACCGCGACGGGTCGATGCGTGCCCCGGAGACGATCAGCGAGGCGACCTCGCCCAACGGCTTTCCCCAGAATGGCGAATTCGTGTCGAACACGAAATTGGCCCAGCCGAAGAAACGTCTCCAGGCGACCACTTCGTCATCTTGCACTTCGGCGCGACCGAGAAATCCGAACGAGACATAGGCGGTCGAGCCCGGCCTGCGTTGTTCTATCCAGTTTGGCAACGGTGTGCGCGGCGTGACGGCACTGTCTTTGGCGATGTCGAAGGTGACGCTTTCGGCGCCGCGTGTCACGGTGACAAGGTTTGGCGTGATGGCGATCCGGCCATTGCCAAAGACGACGTCCGCCGCCACGACGGCCCCTTCACGCACCGTTTCAGGCGCAACCGGAACCGATTGCCCTTGCGCGGCGGCCGGGTTCTCGGCGGTTGGCGCGCCAGGCGCCATGAACGAGTCCTGCGACGACTTGTTGGTCGTGATCGTCGGTGCCGGTGCTGCGTCGACCCGCCGCTCGATCACGGCCATCTGCTTGGTCACCCAGTCGGGATCCGGATTGGATCCCAGTTTGGAGAAGCGGGAGTAGTCGATCGTCAGATAATTGTCCTTGAACTCGATGTCGGGCCGGATTTCGTAGGACACCCAGTCGGCGAGATAAGCGCCGGCAAGGTTCCAGTTCGCCTTTTCGAGAACGGCGCTGACCGAGAAGAACCAGGCGCAGTAAAAGGTGTAGAGAATGCACAGAAGAACACCAAGCGGGGTGGCGTAGCGCTTCCACAGGGAGCGCCGGAACGCGTCCGGATGGCGAGCGGCGACATCGTCGATGGCGTCGGCTTTCATTGCGTTATTCTCCGCGCCCGTATGCGAACGCCTGTCTGCCGACCAGACGGTGTCTCAGCCATGCCGAAAACTGGTCGACGGCGACGATCGTGCAGAACAGCAGAAAGAGGATGGCAATGGTCTTGGCCTCATGGCCTCGGCCGATCGAAAGGCGCAGGGTTTCACCGATGCCGCCGGCGCCGACGGCGCCGAGAATGGTCGAGGCGCGCACATTGATCTCGAAGCGGAGCAGGAAATAGCTCATGAAGTTGGGCAGGACCTGAGGCACGATGCCGAACCATACCCGTTCGACCCAGTTGGCGCCGACGGCCCGCAAGCCTTCTTCAGGCTTCATGTCGGCGTTCTCGACCACTTCGAAGAACATTTTTCCAAGCGCGCCGACGGTGTGGATGCTGACCGCGAGGATTGCCGGAATGGGTCCAAGCGAGAAGATCGCCAGGAAGAAGCCGGCGATGACGATTTCGGGAAAGGCGCGGACGATTTCAAGGAAGCGGCGCGTGGTGAAACGCAGCCAGCGGCTGGCCGTGATGTTGCCTGCCGCGAAGAAGCAGAGCAGGAAACCGAATGTGGAGCCTACGAGCGTCGAAAACAGGGCGATGTTCAGCGTCTCGATCATCCGGTGGAAATATTCCGGAATGTAGATGCCTTGGGTCAGGTAGATCCGGCCTTCCGGGTAGTCGAACTTGAGGCTGCCGTCGTCATAGGGAGACGGCAGGTCGAACAGCGCGCGCACCGGGTCGAACCAGTCGCGCGGCTTCAACTCGGCGAAGAAATCGGCGACGTGGGGGAGGCGGTCGAAGAACTTTCCGGCGTTGGTTTCATTGGCGAACCAGAGCGAGCCGGAGAGCGCAAGAAGCAGGAAAACCAGGCCTCCGATCGTGTAAAGGCGCCGGCGAGCGGCGAGGTCGCGCCAATGCTGCTCGACTGTGGCTGCCTCCGGTGAAAGCGCAGGCGCGCGGTAAACGTCGGTCGCGCTCATCGATAGATCCCCGGCTCATGATGCGGCAACGCCGCTGGCGGCGCATGGCCCCGGCGGCGTGTGCCGTTAGTGCGCACGGCGATGCGCACTAAGTCTTTGTTTGTGCATGTCGTCATCCCAAAACCGCTGCGCACTTTTGGGCGACATGCAGTTTGCTTTACGAGCCGATCTTCGCCTTACGCGCGTCGATGATCGGCTGATAGAATTCCGGGGTAACCGGCGAGTAGCCCTTGTAATCGCCGCCTTGTATCGCCGAGAAACAGGCCGGATCGGTTTCCGGAAGCTTGGTCAGGAAATCGATGATCTTCTGCTTGGCGCCGGCGTCGATCGACGTACGCACGACCAGCGGGCCGTTCGGGATCAGCGGCGATTGCCACAGTTCGACAAGGTCGTCCATCTTGAGGACACCCTTGTCGACCATCTTGCGCAGATTGCCCGAACTGTAGCCGTCCTTGAAGTCGCCGACGCCGGAGGCCCAGGTGGTGCCGGCATCGAATGTGCCCTTCAGGACTTCAAGGACAAGCTGTTCATGGCCGCCGCCGAAACCGGTCGACGCGAAGTAGCTCTTCACATCCGTGCCGATGTCCTTGGGCAGCGACGTGACCGGGATCAGGTAACCAGACGTCGAATCGGGATCGGCGAAACCGAGTTTCTTGCCTTTCATGTCGGCGAGTGTCTTGATGCCGGAATCGGCACGGGCGACCATGACCGCACGGTAACCGGTCGAACCGTCGGTCTGAATCGTCGTCAGGATCGGCTCAGCCGCATCCTTGTTTTCGAGATAGACCTTGGCGTAGGCGGAAGCGCCCAGTTCGGCAAAGTCGAGCGTGCCGCCGAGCAGGCCCTGGATGACGCCGTCATAGTCGGCGGCCGGGAACAGCGAAACTTTCTCGACGCCGAGGACGTCCTTGATGTGGTCGGAGAAGCACTGGTAGTTGCGCAGACGGTCGGCTTCGTTCTCGCCGCCCAGAATGCCGACGCGGAATTCCTTCAGGTCCTGTGCCTGGACCGCGCCAACCGCCATGGCGAGGATGGAAACGGCACCGAAAAGTATCTTTTTGAACATCTCGTCTCTCCTGTTGGTTCCGGCATCGCGCCGGCAGCGTTCGAATTTTGACAGCGCCCTTGACGCGGGCTGGCGATCCAGGCGCTCTTTTGGTTGTCCATGATCTTTCGTATACCGGTATCCACTTGGTGGATCATGGAGCTAGTAGCCAGGGAATGCGGGCTCGAGCGGTCCTGCGGATGTGGCGATTTTTGGCTTGATGATAACGCTGGTCGAGGTGATGGCCTCGGAGATTTCGCCGCCATTGCTGTCGGCGCCGTAGACCATGCGCACGGCCTCGCGGTTGAGGTCTTCGGGCGGACCGTCGAACACGACCTTGCCGGCGGCCATGCCGATGATGCGGTTGCAATAGGAGCGCGCGGTATCCAGCGTGTGCAGATTGGTGACGACGGTGAGGCCCTCGCGCAAATTGATGTCCTGCAGCGAATCCATCACCACCTTGGCGTTGAGCGGGTCGAGCGAAGCGATCGGCTCGTCGGCAAGGATGACTTTCGGCCTTTGCATCATGGCGCGGGCAATCGCGACGCGCTGCTGCTGGCCGCCCGACAAGGTGCCGGCCGGCTGCAGCGCCGTGCGGGCGATGTCGAGACGCTCGAGCGCCGCGATCGCTTCGGCCCGTTCCTCGCGGGAGAAGACGCCGAGCAGATTGACAAGGGTCGAGCGATGATTGAGCCGGCCGAGCAGCACATTGGTCAGCACGTCGAGGCGCGGCACCAGGTTGAACTGCTGAAAGATCATGGCGCAGTCGCGCTGCCAGCGCCGGAGCGGCGAGCCGCGCAACCGCGAGACTTCAGCGCCTTCAAAAAAAATCGACCCTTGGCTCGGATCGATGAGACGGTTGATCATGCGCAAAAGGGTCGATTTGCCGGCGCCGGAGCGACCGATGATGCCGACCATCTGACCGTGCGGGATCGAGATATCGACATTGCTGACGGCGGCGTTCTTGCCAAACCGGCGGGTAATGCCGCGGATTTCCAGCGTGGCTGAGGTTACTGACATAGGCACGTTCCAGTCCAGTCGCAGTTGAAGGTCTGTTAACCCTCGCTAGCGCAGCCGCATGAACCTGCGGTGTCGGATTGATGTCAGTTTTGTTACCGCCCACAGGAGGCGGGGAATGGTGAATAGTGAATAGTGAATAGAAGGGCACCACCCTCTGTTAGCTGCCACCATTCACCATCTTTAGCCGCCGTATTTCTCCAGAAACGCTTCCGCCGAAAGGGCGCGAAAATCGTCGAGCGCGGCGCGCAGGCGGGCGTGATCCCAGTCCCACCAGGCAAGTGCCTGATAACGCTCGGCCGTGCGGCGGTCGAAGCGTTCGCGGATTGGTTTGGCCGGCACGCCGCCGACAATGGTGTAGGGCGCGATGTCCTTCGACACCACCGCGCCGGCGCCGACCGCCGCGCCATCGCCGACGGTGACTCCGGGCAGGATTGTCGAGCCGTGGCCGAGCCAGGTGTCGTGGCCGATGGTGACGCGCCTGGCGCGGCGCTGGGCGAAGAATTCGCTCTCGTGTTCGGCGTCGTCCCAATAGTCCGAAGCGCGATAGGTGAAATGATGCAGCGTCGGCCGCCAGGTCGGGTGGTTGGTGGCGTTGACGCGTACATTGGCGGCGATGTTGGCGAACTTGCCGATCGTCGCGCACCAGACGCCGCAGTCCTGCATCATGTAGGAATAGTCGCCCAGCGTGGTTTCCGAAACCCGGCGATCTCGGTCCAGCGGCCGAGCGTCGAGCTCTCGACTTCCGCCGTCTCGTGGACCAGCGGCGCCTCCGACAGTTTTCCGGTCATGCGGCGATTTTCCCGGCGTTAAAAGCGGTCACGTCGATGATGCCGTCGGCCACTGCCTCGCGCACGTCGTGGTCGTGGAAGATACCGAGCAGGGCGACGCCGGCCGCCTTCTTGGCCGCGATCAGCGCAATCACCACGTCGCGGTTCCTGGCATCGAGCGAAGCTGTCGGCTCGTCGAGCAGCAGGACCGGGTGCTCGGTGATGAAGCCGCGCGCGATGTTGACGCGCTGCTGCTCGCCGCCGGAAAAGGTCGCCGGCGGCAGCGCCCAGAGTTTTTCCGGCAGGTTGAGCTCAGCCAGCAAGGCGCGTGCCTTGCCGTGCGCAACTTCACGGTCCTCGCCGCGCTCGACTAGCGGTTCGGCGACGACATCCAGCGCCGAGACGCGCGGTACGGTGCGCAGGAACTGGCTGACATAGCCGATGGTTTGCCGGCGCACGGCAAGCACTTTACGTGGGCTGGCCGTCGCGAGATCGATGAGCCCGTCCTTGTGCTGGACGATGATCTGGCCTTCATCGACGGCATAGTTGCCGTAGAGCATCTTCAGGATCGAGCTCTTGCCGGCGCCGGACGGGCCGCCGAGCACGGTGCATTCGCCGGCCCTTAACGAGAACGACACGCCGGCGACAACAGGCAATTTGATGCCGTCGCGCAGATGCATGGTGAAGCTCTTGGCGACGTCGGAGACAACGAGAGGGGTTGCCATGGTCACACCTGCAATATCGAGGAAACAAGAAGCTGGGTGTAAGGCGCGCGCGGATCGTCGAGCACGCGGTCGGTGAGGCCGCTTTCGACGACGTGGCCGTCCTTCATCACCATCATGCGCTGCGACAGCAGTCGCGCCACCGCAAGGTCGTGGGTGACGACGATCGCCGCCAAGCCGAGATCGGTGACCAGGCCGCGCAACAAATCGAGCAGGCGCGCCTGCACCGAGACGTCGAGACCGCCGGTCGGTTCGTCCATGAACACCAGCCGCGGCCCGGTGACGAGGTTGCGCGCGATCTGCAGGCGTTGGCGCATGCCGCCGGAAAAGGCACGCGGTTCGTCGTCGATGCGGTCCTCATCGATCTCGACGCGCGACAGCCAGTCGACGGCGGTGGCGCGGATCTTTCCATAGTGGCGGTCGCCCACCGCCATCAGCCGCTCGCCGACATTGGCGCCGGCCGAAACCGTCATGCGCAGTCCGTCGGCGGGGTTCTGGTGGACAAAGCCCCAGTCGGTGCGCATCAGGAAGCGGCGCTCGGCCTCGCTCATGCGGTAGAGCTCGCGGAACTGGCCGTCGCGCATGCGGTAGCTGGCGCTGCCGGAGCTCGGCAGCAACCGCGTCGACAGGCAGTTGAGCAGCGTCGTCTTGCCGGAACCGGACTCGCCGACCACCGCCAGCACCTCGCCGGGCCACAGGTCGAAGGTGACGTTCTCGCAGCCGACGCGCGAGCCGTAGAATTTTGACAGCGCGGAGACGCGCAGCAGCGGTTCGTCGGTCATTGCGCCGGCTCCATCGTCTCGGGTGCGAGATGACCGCGATGACCTTCCGCCCGCCGCTTCTCGCAATGGTCGGTGTCGGAACACACGAACATGTGGCCGCCATGGTCGTCGATGATGACCTCGTCGAGATAGACATTCTCGGCCGCGCACAACGCACAGGGCTGGTCGAAGGTCTGCACCTCGAAGGGATGGTCCTCAAAGTCGAGGCTGACCACCTTGGTGAACGGTGGCAATGCATAGATGCGCTTCTCGCGGCCGGCGCCGAACAGTTGCAGAGCCGGCGAATTGTGCATCTTCGGATTGTCGAATTTCGGCGTCGGCGACGGATCCATCACATAGCGGCCCTCGACCTTGACCGGATAGGCGTAGGTGGTGGCGATGCGGCCGTGCCTGGCGATGTCCTCGTAGAGCTTGACATGCATGAGGCCGTATTCCTCCAGCGCATGCATCTTGCGCGTTTCGGTTTCACGCGGTTCAAGGAAGCGCAAAGGTTCGGGGATCGGCACCTGGTAGACCAGCACCTGGCCGGCCGCTAGCGGATGCTCGGGAATGCGGTGGCGGGTCTGGATGATGGTCGCCTTGGCCGTTTCGGTGGTGACCGCGACATTGGCGACCTTCTTGAAGAAGGCGCGGATCGAAACGGCATTGGTGGTGTCGTCGGCGCCCTGGTCGATGACCTTCAGCACATCATCCGGGCCGATGATCGAGGCGGTAACCTGCACGCCGCCAGTGCCCCAGCCATAGGGCATCGGCATTTCGCGCGAGGCGAACGGCACCTGATAGCCGGGGATGGCAATGCCCTTGAGGATCGCGCGGCGGATCATGCGCTTGGTCTGCTCGTCGAGATAGGCGAAGTTGTAGGTGGCGATTTCGGTCATGGTGATCGCTTCCGCTTTGTGCTACCAGATTGACTTCCAACACGCGGAAAAAGGGCCAGACTCAGGTGACCCCAACCGGATGGATGCACATCGGAATTCTGCTGTTGGCGTTCGTGGGCGCGGTCGTCTTTTTCCTTCGCCCTAAGAGTCTCTCCGGGCCAAGAGACGGTTCGGGCAATGGCTTCTTCTCCGGCGGACAGGATGGCAGCAGCAGCGGCTATGACCGGCATAGCAGCCATTCCAATGGTGGCAGCGGTCATGGTGGTGGAGACGGCTGAAATCATTCGGCGGCCTCCCTTTTCTCTTCGGCCTTGCCGGCGTTTTCGCGGGCGTCATGCTCGGCGCGCATGCGGCGCACGAGGTCGAGCTCGGCCTGGAAGTCGACATAGTGCGGCAATTTCAGGTGCTCGACGAAGCCGGTCGCCTGGACATTGTCGGAATGCGAGATGACGAATTCCTCGTCCTGGGCGGCGGCGGTAACGTCCTCGCCGAACTCCGAGGCGCGCAGCGCCCGGTCGCACAGCGCCATGGCCATCGCCTTGCGCTCGCTCTGGCCGAAGACGAGGCCGTAGCCGCGGGTGAATTGCGGCGGCGCCTTGGCCGAGCCTTTGAACTGGTTGACCATCTGGCATTCGGTGACACGCACGGAGCCGAGCGGTACTGCGAAAGGCAATTCCGGCACGTCGAGCTCCAGCTCGACCTCGCCGATGCGGACCTCGCCGACAAAGGGATGGTTGCGGGCATAGCCGCGCTGGGTGGAGTAGCCGAGCGCCAGCAGAAAACCTTCGTCGCCGCGTGACAGCGCCTGCAGGCGGATGTCGCGCGCCATCGGGAATTCCAGCGGCTCGCGGGTGATGTCGCCGGGAACATGATCCCCAGGCATCTCGCCGTCGGGTTCGATCAGGCCCTCGCGGGCGAGGATCGCGGAGACGCGCGGCATGGCCTCCGCCTCGCTTGCACGTTGCAGCGGCTCGGCGACGTCGCCGCCCGCGGCAAGCTCGGGGTCGAGCAGCCGGTGGGTGTAGTCGAAGGTCGGGCCGAGGAGCTGGCCTCCGGGCAGATCCTTGTAGGTTGCCGACACGCGCCGCTCGACCAGCATCGCGCCGGTGTCGATCGCCCTGGTGTAGCCGAAGCGCGGCAGCGTCGTGCGATAGGCGCGGACCAGGAAGATCGCCTCGATCATGTCGCCGCGCGCCTGGACGATGGCGAGCGCCGCCAATTCACGATCGTAGAGCGAGCCCTCGCTCATCACCCGGTCGACGCCGAGCGCCAGTTGCTCGACGATCTGGTCGAGGCGAAGTGCGGGCACCTTGCGGTCGCCGCGCCGGCGGTCGGCGAGCAGGCGATGGGCGTTGGCGATTGCGGCTTCGCCGCCTTTTACTGCGACATACATCTCACGCCTCCATCGTCTTGATACGCGTCGTGCGCGGCAGGCAGGCGATGCTGTCGGCGGCGGCCAGGATGATGTCGGCGCCACGCGGGAAGCGCTGGTTGTTCTGCTTCCATTGCTCGACGAAATGACGCGGCATCCGCGCTGGCGCGATCGTCGCGGTCTTCTCGATGCCGGGGCCTTCAAGCAGCAAAGGCGTGCCCGACGTGAGATCGCTCACCTGCAGGATCAGCGTGGTCGAACGGTCGGGATAATCCTGGGTGCCTTGCGCAAAACCGTCGAGCGCCATCATCTCGGCGGGCGCGGCGATCAGCGCGAAATGCGCATCGGCGGGCGTGTTGGCGAGCGGCGCGCCGGTGTGGAAGCCAAGCCAAGCCTTCACCGCTGCCGGGGCCTGCAAGACAGGGTCGAGCCAGAGCGGCGTGTCGTTGTCGCACAGTGCCAGCGCGATGGCGCCCGCGGTGGCCGACAGCGGCGTTGGCGGGCGGGCAAAGACCGGCAGGGGCTGCAGGGTGCCCGGTCGCGCCATCGCGTCCATCACGGCGCGGAACACCGTCTGCGCGTTGAACACCGGATCGGCGAAGCCGCCCTCGATCGCTTGGGTGGCGATATCCATCAGTCTTCTCCGCGTACCATTGTGAAGAAATCGACCTTCGTTGCCGCCGTCTCGGCGCGCCGCCGTTCACGCGCGCAGGCTTGTGCCGCCCGAAGGGGCGCGATGAGTTTGGTCTCGACCTCGCTGCGATGGTTGGGATCCTGCCAGAGCGCGTCGGCGATTGCCGCCAGCCGTGCCTTTTGCTTGTCGCGGCCGTGCGCGTAGCAGTGGCCGACCTGCCCGGATGCCAGCCGGACGGTGGCGCGGGTGACCGTTGCTTCGCCGACGTTGAACGGCGCGCCGCCGCCGCCGATGCGGCCACGCACGGTGACCAGGCCGGTTTCGGGTCCGCGCAGGAGTTCCGCTTCCGAAGGCAGGCCGGCTTCATTCCAGAGGCGGACGATGTCGTCGCCGCTCGATTGCGCCAGCGTCGCCATGACGGCCTTGCGCTCAGCCTGATCGCGCGCTTCCTGTCCTCTCATGGCCCTTCCTTCTTGCTGAAAATTTGTCTATTGATTTAGACAATTATACAAATTACACCTATTCCCTAATGCGAGTCCATGACGGATGCATGACAGGGACGAAAGGTTCGGGGCAACGAATGATCGGACGGCAGATGGCCAGCAGCCTGGAGCGGCGCACCGGCGTCTCGCTGTGGCGGCAGATCGCCGACCAGATCCTGCATTCGATCGCCGTCGGCGAGTTTGCCGAGAATGCCGCGCTGCCGCCGGAAATCGCACTGGCAGAGCGCTATGGCGTCAACCGCCATACGGTGCGCGCCGCGATCGCCGCATTGGTGCAGGAGGGGGTGCTTCGCGCCGAGCAGGGGCGCGGCACCTTCGTGCTGTCGCGCAAGCGGCTGTCCTATCCGATCGGCGCCCGCACGCGCTTTTCGGCGGGCCTGCAAGGGCAGGCATCCGAGCGCCGCAGCGTGCTGCTCGAGTCGGCGATCGAACCGGCCAACCGTCGTGTCGCGGACAGCCTGGGCCTTGCGAGGGGGGCTGACGTGGTACGCTTGGAAATGCGCGGCGAAGCCGATGGACAGCCGGTCTCGCGCGCCACCGCCTGGTTCGAGGCCAGGCGTTTTTCCGGCATCGAGGCGGCCATGGCGGAAACCGGATCGATCACCGCCTCGCTCCAGCGCTTCGGTGTCAGCGATTATCTCAGGCAATCGACTGTGCTGTCGGCGCGCCATGCTGATGCCGCCGATCTCGCCGACCTCGATCTGCAACCCGGCGCCATCGTGCTGGTCACGGTCGCCGTCAACGTCACGCCGGACGGACAGCCGATCCAGTTCGCCGAAACGCGGTTTCCGGCTGAGCGGGTCGAGTTCAAATTGTCGGCGCTTTAAGTTGCGTTGATATTCAGCTGAGGCCGGCCTGCAAATGGCGGCTTCCTGCGCTTCCGGTACTCACGTACCCAAACGTACGCTCCGTTCCGGTTCTCGGAATCCACCATTTTCGACTCGGCCTGACCTGAATCTCAACGCACCTTTAGGACAATCGCTGGAGCGTGTCCGGCCTCACCCGACCTGGATGACGGCTTTGATCAGGCCGGATTTCTCATGCACCCAGCGGGCGAGGTCGCGCGGTGTGTCGCCAAGCGTCGTGCGATGGGTGACGAGCTTTGCCAGTGGCACCGCACCGTCGCGGATCGAGGCGGCGACATGGTCGAAGTCGGCACGCAGCGCGTTGCGGCTGCCTACAAGCGTCATTTCGCGCTTGTGGAATTCGGGGTCGGAAAAGGCGATGTCGTCCTTGACGACGCTGACCAGGACGAGCGTCCCGCCATGCGCGACATGGGCGAAGGCCGACTGCACGGACCGGGTGTTGCCGGTGGCGTCGAAGACCACGTCAAAACCTTCGCCGCCGGCTGCCTCCCGCACGAGGTCGATTGCTGTCGCCCGTGAACCGTCGAGGGTCGCGAAGCCGAGTTCACTTGCGGCGAAGCCGAGCCTCTCGGCGCTCATGTCGAGCAGCGTCGTGTCGAGACCGGCGATGCGCGCAAACAGCGCCGTTCCGAGGCCGATCGGCCCGGCGCCGATGACCAGCGTGCGCGCGCCGGGATCAGCCAGCGAGCGCCGCACGGCATGGGCGCCGATCGCCAGGAACTCGACGGCGGCGGCATCCGCCAGCGACAGGCCGTTGGCCGGATAGAGATTTTGCGCCGGTACCAGGATTTTCTCACACATGGCGCCGTCGCGATGGACGCCGAGCACTTCGATCCTGACGCAGCAATTCGGCTTGCCTTGCCGGCAGGCGATGCATTTGCCGCAGGCGAGATAGGGGTTGATGATCACCGGCTCGCCGATTGTGAGATCGACACCGTCGCCAACCTCCATCACGGTGCCGGAAACCTCGTGGCCCATGATGCGGGGATAGGCGAGGAACGGGTGCTTGCCTTCGAAGATGTGATAGTCGGTGCCGCAAATGCCGACATGGCTGACCGCGACCAGCGCCCAGCCGGACGGTGGCGCGCCGGGAGCGGCACGGTCTTCGAGAACAAGGTCGCCGGGAGAGCGGCAGACGATGGCTTTCATGCTTCTATCCAGTCGGTTCGTGGCGCCACCGGCTGTCGCCGAGGCCGGTGGCCTTGGATGGGGTCTATTTGCCGCGGCGGCGCAATCCGTCGAAATAAACGATGACGATGATCAGCGCGCCGGTAATGATGCGTTGCCAGAAGGCGTTGACGTTCAGCAGATTGGCGCCATTGTTGATGGTGGCGAGGATGAAGGCGCCGAGCAGCGGCCCGTGCACCGAACCGACCGCGCCGAACAGCGAGGTGCCGCCGATCACCGACGAGGCGATCGCCTGCAATTCCCAGCCTTCTGCTTGCGTCGGATTGCCGATGCCGATGCGTGAGGCGAGCAGTACGCCGACGAAAGCCGCGCACAGGCCAGACAGCGTGTAGGCCATGTAGATGGTGCGCTGGACATTGACGCCGGACAGACGCGAGGCCTCGGCGTTGGAGCCGACCGAGAACAGATAACGGCCCCAGCGGCTGTGGTGCAGGAAGATGTAGGCCGGGATACCGACCAGGATCACCATCCAGAACAGATTGGGGACGCCGAGGAAGGAACTGCGCGAGAAAAGCTGGAAGGCATCGTTGTTGATCGAGATCGAGTTGCCGTTGGTCATCAACAAGCCGATGCCGCGCAGGGATGTCAGCGTCGCCAACGTGATGATGAAGGGCGGCAGGCCCATCTTGACGATGCCGAAGCCATGGAACATGCCGATGGCGACGCCGACCAGCAAGGTGATCAGGATGGCGAGGAAGAGCGGTACCCCGGCATTGATCAGCATCGCCACGATGACGGTAGCGAAGCCAACGACGGCGCCGACGGAGAGGTCGATGCCGCCGGTGATGATGACGAAGGTCTGGCCGACCGCCAGGATCGCAATCATCGAGCCCTGGCGCAGGAGGTTCGAGATGTTGTTGGCCGAGGCGAAACTTGGCGTCGCCACCGACAGAATGATCCACAAAAGAACCAGCAACGCCAGCAGCGTCAGCCCGAACAGGGCGTTGTAGTTGCGCTTCGGCTTTTCGGCGGGAATAGCCTCCGTGCTCATGTCTGTCCTCCCAGCTTTTCTTGTTTCTCGGCGAGGGCCTGTGTGAGAATTTCCTCGTGATCGGCGGTACGGAACCCATGCGTGGCCACCAGCTTGCCGCGCCGGAAGACGTGCAGCGTGTCGGCCAGTTCATAGACCTCCGGCAGATATGACGAGATCAGGATGATCCCGGCACCCTTGGACAGAAGCGCGCCGAACAGGCGGTAGATCTCGGCCTTGGTGCCGACATCCACACCAACCGTCGGCTCGTCGAAGATGAACAGCTTGGCGCCGTGGGCCAGCCATTTGCCGATAACGATCTTCTGCTGGTTGCCGCCGGACAGGCTGGAGGCCAAGGCGTTGCGTGTCGGCGTCTTGATCCTGAGATCGGCGATCTGGCGATCGGCCTCGGTCTTCTCCTGTGCATTCGAGATCAGGAGATTGTTCGAGATGCGCTTGTAGATCGGCAAATTGAGATTGAGGCTGACCGGCAAATTGAGGCAAAGGCCCTGGTCGCGGCGGCTTTCCGGCGCCAGCGCCATGCCAAGCCTGATCGCATCGTGCTCGGAGTTGACTTGGACTGGCTTGCCCTCCCAGAGGATCTGGCCGGCCGACTTGCGGTGGCGGCCGTAGAGCGTGGTGACGAATTCGCTGCGCCCGGCACCGATCAGGCCATAGAGGCCGACGATTTCGCCGGCACGAACCGTCATCGAGACATTTTCGAAGCCCTTGCCGGAGAGATTTCTGGCTTCGAGGAGCGTCGCGCCCGGGGTAAAATGCTCCTTGTGATAGACTTGCTCGATAGAGCGGTTGATCATCATCTTGACCAGCTCGGCGTCGTTGGTCTCGGCGATGTTCCTGGTGCCGACAAGCGTACCGTCGCGCAGCACCGAGACGCGGTCGGCGAGCTCGAACACCTCTTCCATGCGGTGGCTGATGTAGATGATGGTGACGCCTTCGCCCTTCAGCCGGCGGATCAGCGTGAAAAGCTGGTCGGCTTCCTTCCGGGTGAGATAGGCGGTCGGTTCGTCGAAGATCAGGAACTTTGTGCCGCGCACGGTGGCGCGGGCGGCGGCGATCAGCTGCTGCTGGCCGATGGTCAGGTCACCCAGCACGACATGCGCCGGCAGGTCGAAGCCGAGATCGTCAATGATCTTCTGCGCTTCCCTGACCATGGCCCGCTGCTGCAGGATGCCGAAGCGGGAATCCTCTTCGCCGAGGAACATGTTGGCCGCCACGGTGAGATGGCGGCACAGAACGACTTCCTGATGCACGGCATTGATGCCGAGCGCCATCGCCTCGTGTGGGGTCGCCAGCGCTGCCGGCTTGCCCTCCCAGATGACGTCGCCGGAGGTGCGCGGCATGACGCCGGTCAAAAGCTTGATCAGCGTGGATTTGCCGGCGCCGTTCTCGCCGACGATGGCGTGGATTTCACCGGACTTGAAGGCGAGGCTCACCGGCTTCAACGCGTGCGTGCCGGGATACTGCTTTTCCAGCCCTTTGAGTTCGAGGATCGTCCTGCCCGGCTCCAGCGTTGGGGCTGGATGCAGTTCCTGCGCCGTCGACGTCATGACAATCCTCCCAGATTGGCCTCACCATTGGCACTTGGTGGAGTGTTTCCGGAGCAGGAAGGCCCCGGAAACAATGTACCTACGCCGATGCTCAGTCGAGCTTCGGATTGAGCAGCGCGTCGATCTTCGGATCCTTCATATTGGCCTTGGTGACGAGGTTGGCACCGGTGTCGACATTGGCCTCGACCTTCTCGCCCTTCGAGGCGGCGAGCGCCGTCTTGATGCCGTCATAGCCCATCCGGTACGGATCCTGGACGACGAGAGCCGAAATGACGCCGTCGTTGAGGAACTTGATCAGCTTCTCGTCGCTGTCGAATCCGACGAGCCCGACCTTGCCGGCAAGATTGTTCTCGGCGATCGCCTGGCCGACGCCCTGCGCCATGATCAGGTTGGAGGCGAAGATGCCCTTGAGGTTGGGGTTGGCGGTGATCAGGTCGGTCGCGATGTTGAGGCCGGTCGTGGCCTGGCCGTCGGCATATTTGTCGGCGACGAGCTTGAGGCCTGGATATTTGGCGGCAAGCTGCTCCTTGAAGCCCTGGGCGCGCTGTTCGAGCGAACCGGCACCCGGAAGTGCGGTGATCAGGGCGACGTCGCCCTCGACTTTGCCGCCATTGGCCTCGCCGATGGCCGCCGCCAGGCCGTCGGCGGCGACGCGGCCGCCTTGGATGTTGTCGGTGGTCAGGAACGAGGTGAAGGCCTTGGAGTCGGCGCCGGAGTCGATGCCGATGATCTTGACCTTGGTGGCGGCCTCGTCGATCGGCTTGCCGAGCGCCTTGGCTTCGGTCGGCGCGATGACGACAGCGGCCGGATTGCCGGCGACGGCGTTCTCGAGGATCGAGATCTGGCCGTTGACGTCCGTCTCGGCCTGGGCGCCGAGCTCCGGCACGTCGACGCCGAGGTCCTTGCCGGCCTTGCGGGCGCCGGCCAGAACGATCTGCCAGTAGAATGAGGTGGTGTCCTTGACGATGATCGGGATGGTCGCGTCCGCCGCCGAAACCGGCGCCGAATGCATCACGCCGGCAAGCATCGAGGCCGCTGCGAGGGCCGCGAAGGCGCGGCGGTTGAGAATGCTGGTCACGAATTTCATTAGGTTTCCTCCCTAAGTCGCCCGGTGAACGTTACGGTAGCTCCATTCGGATAGGCGCTGCCCAAACAGAACTTTATCAATAAAAAACATTTGCCGCATTTTGATAGTGCATAGGTTGGGTCGACGCAAGCGGTGTTTCGCATCGGTCTCCATATGGCTAGACCGGAAGGAAGCCTCCTGCCAGGTTCAAATGCTCCCCGATCCTGGCCTGAGGGGGTATGGAATATTAATTCCAAGCTTCAGTCAATATGGAACATTCGTTCTTTTTTGGATTGGGCGATTTATGCCTCCAGACCACATCGTCGACGTTTAGTTAGCCTGAGAACAGAGAAGGCTAAAGCGCATCAGCCGAGTTGCTGAACGATCGTGTAAGGATCGTATTTGGCGAAGTCGGTTTCCGGCACGTGGACGCTGAGCAGTTCAAGGTTACGCGTCAGGTTGGCGGGCTTGGCCGTGCCTGTCAGCACGGAGGCTACCACCGGCTCGTGCAACGGAAACTGGAACGCTGCCGCCGCAAGCGGATAGCCGCCCTCGGCGGCGATTTTTTCCATTGCTCCGACGCGGCCGAGAATGTCCGCGGTGGCCGGCCGATAATCGAAATGGGCGCCCGGCTCCGGGCCTGTCGCCAGAATGCCGGAATTGAAGACGCCGCCGATGATCAGCGAGGTCTGGCGTTGTCGACAAAGCGGCAGCAACTCGGCTTCGGCGGTGCGGTCGAGCAGCGAGTAGCGGCTGGCCAGCAGGATGCAGTCGAGCGGCGCTCGATGCAGCACATCGAGGCAGATCTGCACCTCGTTGACGCCAAGGCCGTAGGCGGAAATGACCCTGGACGACGTCAACTCTTCCAGCGCCTTCAGCCCGCCATCCATAAATTGGCGGAAATGCAGCTTCGTCTTCTCGACGCCATGCGTGTAGACGCCGATGTCGTGGACGAACAGGATGTCGATCCGATTGAGGCCAAGCCGCGCATAGCTGAACTCGACCGAGCGCATGATGCCGTCGTAGGAATAGTCGTAGTCGAGCGCGAAGGGCAGCGGGTCGACATAGGAGTAGTCGGGGACCTGGTCTTCCGGCACTGGCCGGAACAGGCGCCCGACCTTGGTGGATAGCACGTAGGAGTCCCGCGGCTTGTCGCGCAGGAAATCGCCGAAGCGGCGTTCCGAGAGGCCGAAGCCGTAGAAGGGCGCCGTATCGAAATAGCGCAGGCCGGCTTCCCAGGCGACCTGCAGCGTCTCCATCGCCGCCTCGCGCGGGCAAGCTCGGTAGAGGCCGCCGATCGCCGCGCCGCCGAAGCTGACCTCGGTTATTTCCAGCGCGGTGCTGCCGACACAGCGTTTCTTCATGCAAAACCTCCCACCGGCCATTTGCCTGGCCCGCCTTAAGTCAGTTAGTGGCTGGTCTAGAGGGTCGCTCCAAGGTGCCAGGGCACGAACTCGTTGTCGCCGTAGCCGAACGCCTCGCTCTTGGTCTTGCGGCCGGAAGCCGTCTCGACGATCAGTTCGAAGATCTCGCGGCCCATGCCGGCGATGGTCTTTTCCCCCGAGGCGATGACGCCGCAATTCACGTCCATGTCCTCTTCCATCTGATGATACATGGTCGAGTTGGTGGCGACCTTGATCGACGGCGTCGGCCGGCAGCCGAAGCAGGAGCCGCGGCCGGTGGTGAAGACGATGACATTGGCGCCGCCCGCCACCTGGCCGGTGGCCGAGACCGGGTCGTAGCCGGGCGTATCCATGAACACCAAGCCGTGCCCGCTGACCTTCTCCGCATAGCCGAAAACGCCGTTGAGCGGCGTCTGGCCGCCCTTGGCCACCGCGCCCAGCGACTTCTCCAGGATGGTGGTCAGGCCGCCGCGCTTGTTGCCAGGGGAGGGGTTGTTGTCGATCGAGGCGCTGTGCTTGGCGACATGGTCTTCCCACCATTTGATATAGCCGTCGAGCTTGGCCGCGATTTCCGGGGTCGCGGCGCGATAGGCGAGCAGGTGCTCGGCGCCGTAGATCTCCGTCGTCTCGGAGAGGATGCCGATGCCGCCGACGTCGGCGAGGATGTCGACGGCGGCGCCCAGCGCCGGATTGGCTGTTATGCCCGACATGCCGTCGGAGCCGCCGCATTGCAGGCCGACGACGATCTCGCTGACCGGGATCGGCTCACGCTTCAACTGGCCGACTTCCTCGCAGATCTCAGCCAGCACGCCCATCGCCTTCTCGACCGATTTGCGCGAGCCGCCAGCCTCCTGGATGTTGAAATGGCGTTTGCCAGCTGCGACGCCCTTCTGGCCGTAAAGGGTGAGCTGGTTGACCTCGCAGCCCAAGCCGACCATCAGCACACCGCCGAAATTCGGATGCCGGGCATAACCGGCCAGCGTGCGGTGCAGAACCATCATGCCGTCGCCGGTGGCGCTCATGCCGCAGCCCTGGCCATGGACGATCGGGACGAAGCCGTCGATCCCTGGATATTTCGGCAGCAGCTCGCGGTTGGCCTGGTCGGCGATGGAGTGGCAGACGGTGGCCGAGCAATTGACGCTGGCGAGAATGCCGATGAAGTTGCGCGTGCCGGCGCGGCCGTCGGCGCGACGGTAGCCCATGAAGGTGCGGGCGCGGTCGGCCTCGGTCGCGTGCACGGCCTCGCTCGGCGGCACCACCGGCAAACGCCCGGATTCAAAGACCAGATTGTGCGAATGAACATGTTCGCCGGGCGCGATGTCCTGCGTGGCACGACCGATCGCCTGCGCGTATTTGACCACGGCCTCGCCGGCAGGGATCGGCTTGATCGCCACCTTGTGGCCAGGCTCGATGAGCGCCGTGGCAACGGCGCCGCCCGGCAGCATCGTGCCGATCTCGATGCGACCATTGGCGACCGCGACATTGTCGGCGGGAGACAGAAGAATGCTGTTTGCGGCGTTCACGGGCAGTTTCCTGGGTGTTTCCTGGGGATGCGCGAGCGGATTGACACGCGGCAGTTAAGCTATAATGTCTTTTATCGTGAAAAAACATTTTTGCGTCAATTGTTTTTTCATGACGACGCCGCGCGTACTTACGAATGCGCTGAGGACCGGACACTGGACCAGGCCTGACTTCGAAAAGCGATTCCGCTTCTTGGGGCATGTGCCAGGAGCATCTGTCATATCGCGCTTCAGGCCGGCCGCCGCAAGCGCCGGCGCGCAACGGGGCAGGGGATGTCGAAGAGTAATAACGTCTACAAGGACGCCTACAATCGCGGTCTGCGGCTGCTCGACGAAACGAAGAGCCTGCCGTCGGAGCCCGAGTTGGGCGCGCTGCTCGGCGTCAGCCGCACGACCATCCGTAGCATCCTTGCGCGCATGGAAGAGACGGGGCTGATTGCCTGGAACAAGCGCAGCAAGACGGTTTTGCGCGCGCCGCGGTCGGACGATTTCTTCCCCGAGGAAGAGACCGACACGCTGTCGCAGATCATCGAGCGCTCCTTCATGCGGCGACTGCTCGCCGGCGGCGCCGAGCCCGGCATGCAGATCAACGAACTCGAGCTGGCGCGCGAGATCGGCGTCGGCACCACCAGCGTGCGCGAATTCCTGATCCGCTTTTCCCGCTTCGGGCTGATCGAGAAACGCCGCAACAGCCACTGGGTGCTGAAAGGTTTTACCCGCGCCTTCGCGCTGGAATTGACCGAAATCCGCGAAATGTTCGAGTTGCGCTCGGCCGCCGCCTTCGCAGCCCTGCCGCAAGACAGCCCGGTCTGGGCCGACCTCGATCTCCTGGAAGACGAGCATCGCTTGCTGGCGCGCGAGATCGCCACGCGCTTCAACGAATTCTCGGAGCTCGACGAGCGCTTTCACCGGCTGATCCACCGCGCGTCGCACAACCGCTTCATCGTCGATTTCTACGACGTCATCGCGATGATCTTCCACTACCATTACCAGTGGAACAAGGCGCAGGAGCGTGAGCGCAACGAACTGGCGGTTGGGGAACACCTGGCTTACATAGCCGCGCTCAAGTCGCGGGATCTCGGCAAGGTCGACGCGGCCTGCCGCAAGCATCTGAAGTCGGCGCGCCACACGCTGTTGACCTCCATCCCCGATCGCGCCGCGTTGCCGCAGCAGTGATTTGACGATTTTCCGCTTGCTTGCCTCGTGCTAGGTAGCTGACGTTGCTGCGTTAAGAGGCAGGGTTTTGAACATCCGGCGGAGACGATGGAGCATGCCGGCCGCGCTGGTCGCGGCCTATCTGCTCGTGCTCCAGTCAATGTTCGGCGCATTCGCCTTCGGCTTGGGCCCGGATGCTTCGCAACGCGACGCCTTCGGCAATGTCATCTGCACCCATGAGGGTGTGGCCGAGCTTCCCGGCGGCGATCCGCACCAGCAGCACATGCCGACTTGCTGCGTGCTCGGCTGCGGCATGGTTTCAGCAGCTCATGCACCGCCGCCCGATGCCGCCGCGTTGGCTCGCAGCCTCGTTTTCGAAGCTGTCGCCTTCGTGCTGCCTGCGTTCAGGCATCTCGACTTCGCCCGCGCCCGCTCTCCATCGAACCCGCGCGCGCCGCCTGTCGTGTGAGCTAGCATGGCTCGCGGAACCTTTCGCGGGCGCATTCGTCCAACGCTGAAATCAGTCGCGACCGGCCAACGGCGCGATACCATATCCATGGAGCCATCATGTCCTGCTTCTTCCGCGCCGCCGCGCATGCGCGCGCACCCGGCCACAAAACCTCCCTCCTGCGCAGTGCCGAGCAACGCCTCGGCATCATTGTCGTCACGCTTGCTCTTTTGCTCGCTGGCGCTCAGTCGTCCTTCGCGCATGAGTTCAAGCTCGGTGATCTCGAAATCGAACATCCCTGGTCGCGAGCGACGCCTGCCGGCGCCAAGGTCGCCGGCGGCTATTTCACCATCACCAACACCGGCAGCTCGGCGGACCGGCTGCTGTCGATCTCCTCTGACATTTCGGCCAAGACTGAACTGCACGAAATGGGCGTCAAGGACGGCGTCATGACCATGCGGCCGGTCGCCGGCGGCCTCGAAATCCCGGCCGGAGGCAAGTTGGCGCTGGCGCCCGGGGGCTACCATCTGATGTTCATTGGCCTGAAGCAGCAGCCCAAGCAAGGCGAAGAGTTTTCCGCCACGCTGACCTTCGAGAAGGCCGGCACCGTCAACGTCGACTTTGCTGTCGAAGGCATCGGTGGAACGGGCGGCATGGACGACCATGCCAATTGAGCCGACCGCAAAATTGAAGATCAGAGGGACCATCATGAACAAATATCTTCTGTCGGCCTGCGCGCTGGCTCTCTGGACGGGCACGGCTTTCGCCCATATCACGCTCGAAACTCAGGACGCGCCTGTCGGTTCGACCTACAAGGCGGTGCTGCGCGTGCCGCATGGCTGCGAAGGCAAGGCGACGACCGCAGTCCGCGTGCAGATCCCGGAAGGGGTCATTTCAGTGAAACCGATGCCGAAGCCCGGCTGGACGCTGCAGGTCAAGAAGGGCAAATTCGAAAAGTCCTACCAGCTCTATGGGGAGACGGTGACATCGGGCGTCAGGGAAGTCGACTGGAGCGGCGGCAGCCTGCCGGACGAATTCTACGACGAGTTCGTCTTCCGCGGCACACTGGCGGCGGACCTGCCGGCTGGCCAAACGCTTTACTTCCCGGTGGTGCAGGAATGCGATGGTGCCGCCGATCGCTGGATCGAGATCCCGGCGGCCGGGCAGGATGAGGACGCGCTGGAATTTCCGGCGCCCGGCATCAAGCTCTTGCCGAAGAAGTGACCTTTTTTTTGGCGGCGCGCTCCATTCGAGGAGCGCGCCGCCGTTCTTTGTGACGGTGACATGAGCTTGGCATCATTTCTGCGAACGGTCTGTGCGGCGGGAAAGCAAACTGGTCGCAGTGCCGTTGGCCTGCTGGCCGCGATCATGCTGCTTGCCGTCATTGCCGCGCCAAATCAGGCCCTTGCCCATGCGGCGCTGGTCACGGCCGATCCGGCCGACGGCATGGTGCTGGGACAAAACCCGACACAGTTTTCGCTGACTTTCAGCGAGCCGGTCTCACCGCTGGTGCTCACCCTGGTGCGGCCCGACGGTCCGCCGGTTGCGCTGACCGCGTTCCGGCTCAGCGACCAGACGGTCGAGATCGACAATCCGCAAACACTCGGATCCGGCACGCATGTGCTGAGCTGGCGGGTGGTTTCCGCCGACGGCCATCCGGTCGGCGGCTCGGTGCTGTTTTCCATCGGCGCGCCGAGTGCCGCGCCGGCCGTCTCCGAAGCTGTCGACCGTGGTCTGCGGTCGGCGGTCTGGATCGGCAAGGTGTTTCTCTATATCGGCCTCTTTCTCGGGGTCGGCGGCGCCTTTGCACTGGCCTGGCTGGCGAAAGGCGGACGTTCCGGCCGGCGCTTCGTCATCGCCGCGGTCCTGTGCGGCCTTGTCGCGGCGCCCTTGTCGCTCGGCTTCCAGGGACTGGACGCGCTCGGTGCGCCACTCACTCAACTGGCGCAGCCGGGCGTCTGGCAGGCTGGGCTTGCCACCAGCCTCAGTTGGACGGTGCTGGTCGCGCTGGTGGCGCTCGGGCTTGGCCTTTTGTCGCTGGTCGGGCCGCGCGGCGGCGCAAAAATGTTTGCCCTCGCCGGCTTGGCCGGTGTCGGTGCCGCCCTCGCCGCCAGCGGGCACGCGAGTGCAGCCGAACCGCAATGGCTGACGCGCCCGATGGTGTTCCTGCATGGCGCCGGCATCGCCTTCTGGACCGGCGCGCTGGCGCCGCTCGGTCTCGCCATCAGGCGGAAACCGGCCAAGGCCGCGGCTTTTCTGCGCCGGTTTTCCCAAGCGATCCTGCCCGTCGTGGCCGTGCTCGCTGCCACCGGCACCGTGCTGGCCATCATCCAGGTGCAGGCGCCCGCGGCTTTGCTCGAGACCGCCTATGGCCGGCTGCTGCTGATCAAGCTGGCGCTGCTGTTCTTTCTGTTCACGCTCGCGGCGACCAACCGCTGGAAGCTGACCGGTCCGGCCGAAGCGGGAGAGACGGAAGTGCAGAGGAGGCTGGTCCGCTCGATCGGCATTGAAATGCTGATCGTTCTGGCGATCTTCGGTGTTGCCGCCGGCTGGCGCTTCACGCCGCCGCCGCGCGCCCTGGCAATCGCTGCGGCACAGCCGGCATCGATCCATATCCATACGCCGAAAGCAATGGCCGACCTGAGCATCGCGCCCGGCCATGCCGGACCGGTCTCAGCCTCGATCGTCGTCATGACAGGCGATTTTGGCCCGCTCGATGCCAGGCAAGTGACGCTGGTGCTGTCGAAGCCCAATTCCGGCATTGAACCGATCAAGCGCCCGGCGACAAAGCCAGGCGACGGCACATGGCGTGTCGATGATCTCGTCATTCCGGTTGCCGGCCGGTGGACGGCGCGGCTCGATATCCTCGTCTCCGACTTCGAGATGGTCAAGATCGAGGCGCCGATCGACATCCGCGCTGAGTGATATTCAGGTGATGCCGGCCTGCGAATGGCGGTTTCCTGCGCTTCCGGCCTACGCCGGCCGAAGCACTCCCGAGCGGTCGCGGCAGTTAAGGCTACGGCCGGCGTAGGCCGGTGCTCACGTACTTCATGTACGCTCCGCTCCGGTTCTCGGAAACCACCGCTCTCGGCACGGCCTGACCTGAATCTCACTCAGCGCGACCTCGACACAATTCGGCGAGGCGGTTGACGTAGGCGCCAAGGCCCGTCAATCATCAGGGAACAATGGCATCGCCGCAAAACGCGGTCCCAACAAAATCCGAAAGCAGGGAAGAAACGATGGAAAAAGCCGAAATCGGCCTGATCGGCCTTGGCACGATGGGCTCCAACCTGGCGCTCAACATTACCGAGCACGGGCACCGCATCGCCGTCTTCAACCGCACCAGAGCGCGCACCGACGCCTTTGTCGAAAACGCCGGCGCGCTGAAGGATATGGTGGTGCCCTGCTACAGCCTTGAGGAACTCGCCGCCGCAATCCGGCCGCCGCGACCGATCATCATCATGGTTCTGGCCGGCAAGCCGGTCGACGAGCAGATCGCGGCGCTGCGAGGCGTGCTGTCGGCCAGCGACATCGTCATCGATGCCGGCAACGCCAATTTCCGCGACACGATGCGGCGTTTCTCCGAACTTTCCGGCTCGGGCCTGACCTTCATCGGCATGGGTGTGTCGGGCGGCGAGGAAGGCGCGCGCCACGGTCCCTCGATCATGGTCGGCGGCACCGAAGAGTCCTGGAAGCGCGTGCAAAAAGTGCTGACCGCGATTTCGGCCAAGTTCAGGGACGAGCCTTGCGCGGCATGGCTCGGCACCGACGGCGCCGGCCATTTCGTCAAGACCATCCATAACGGCATCGAATATGCCGACATGCAGATGATCGCCGAGATCTACGGCATCCTGCGCGACGGCCTGGGCATGGGGCCGAAGGACATCGGCGAGGTGTTTGCTGGCTGGAACAAGGGCCGGCTCAACTCCTACCTGATCGAGATCACCGCCAAGGTGCTGGCCGCCGACGATCCGAAGACCGGCAAGCCGGTGGTCGACATCATCCTCGACCGTGCCGGCCAGAAAGGCACCGGCAAATGGTCGGTCATCGAGGCGCAGCAGCTCGGCATCCCCGCCACCGCGATCGAAGCGGCGGTTGCGGCGCGCGTGCTGTCATCGATCAAGGACGAGCGGCTGGCCGCCGAGAAGGCCCATGGCAACAGCGGCGTGACCAAGATTTCCGGTGACAAGGAAGCGCTTCTCAGGGATCTCGAACTGGGCCTGTTCGCCGGCAAGATCGCGGCCTACGCGCAAGGCTTCGCGGTGATGAGCGGCGCCTCGAAGGAGTTCAACTGGAACCTGCCAATGCCGACCATCGCAAAGATCTGGCGGGCCGGCTGCATCATCCGCTCGCAAATGCTCGACACGATGGCGGAAGCCTTCGGCAAGGGCGGGGCGGCCACCAATCTGCTGATGGCGCCGGCCTTCATTGCGATGATGCAGGAGGCACATCCATCGCTCAGGCGCATCGTGGCAAGGGCGTCGGAGGCCGGCTCGCCGGTGCCGGCGCTGTCGTCCGCGCTCGCCTATTTCGACGGCTACCGCCAAGGCCGCGGCACCTCGAACCTGATCCAGGCACAACGCGATTTCTTCGGGGCGCATGGCTTCGAGCGCATCGACGGGCCGGGCGCGTTCCATGGCCCTTGGGGAAGCGGGGCTGCGGGTTAGCGCCCGATGTCGGCCGTTGAGGTGATCTTTGCTGTTGCCCGATAGCGACGTTGCCGGCGACCACCCTGGACATCGTAGTCGCGTCATGAGCGGCCATTCCCTTTTCGATCGCAAACGACCGGAGTCGACCCGTTGCAATCTTCGACAGTGTGTGTGCTGAACGGGTTGTCGTTAGCGGCAGACCGTCGCCACCGATCTTATGGCGGCAAACCTGCTTCCCTTAGCAAGCGGCCAAGCTCCCGAGCCTTCTCAGGATCGCGGTAACACTCGCGGCTGGTGAAGTTGGAGGCCGTTAGAGCTGCCTCGCCGCCGACAGCTTCCCTGACCATCCGGCCGGCTTCGTCGTATCGATCGAGCGCCAAGAGCGCGGCCGCCCGATAGAGGCGCGATCGAGTGGTCTGAAACGTGAGTTTGCGGAGGGATTCAATAGCCTCGGCATAGCGGCCCAGCGCATAAAGAGCCACGCCCCGTTCCTCGACGCACCACACAGGAAGGAACGGGTCGAGCATCTCGGCTTCGTCGAGCAAGGACAATGAACGCTCTGCTTCGCCCACAGAGGTAAAGACCGCGGCGCATCTTGCCTTGATGTAGGCATCCGTCGGGTTCAATTCCATTGCTCTGCGGCTGTGCGCCAGGGCCTCGTCGAAGTTGCCATCCATAAGTTCAAACGCGCCCATGATCCGGTTTGCCTCGGCATCGCAGGGGTCAAGCTCGAGCGCGCGGCAAATGTCCCGTCGACCTTGCTCGGGGTCGAAACCCGGCAACCCTGACGCTGCGCAGACCCTCCACGCATAGGCGGCCGCGTAGTGCGGATCGGCCTCGATCGCCTTTGAAAGCCAGCCGACGGCCTGGCGGGCATTGTCGTCGGTGACGCCGCCCAGGCGGTGATGATCGAGCCCGCGCAAGAGGCAGTCGAAGGCGGTCATGTTTTCTGGCGGCTTTCGGCGCGCCGCCACCATGGCTGCGTCCTCCATTCGTCCGGATACCGTCGCGGCGATCCTCGCGACGGTTCCATCAACCAAAGCGAGGATTTCTTCGAACGGACGCTGGATCTTGTCGCTCCAGACCACCGTCCCCTGGTCGGTTTCCGACAGCGTGAGGCTGATCGAAACCCGCTCTCCGATCTTGCGCACCTGTCCCTCAAGCACATATCGAACGCCCAGAGCCTCCCCGAGCCTCACCGGATCCGGGTGGGCGTCCGCAACTGCGAAGCTCGCACTGCGCGAACTGACCGAAAGACGCCGAAACCGCCCCAGTTCGACAATAAGCTCCTCGGTGAGGCCCTCGGCGAGATAGCGCTGGTTCTCGTCGTCGCCCGATACCCGGAAAGGGAGCACCGCGACCGATGCCGGCCGCCGTTCCGTCGTGATGACCAGTTGCGTCGGCGCCGACTGCAGCCGATGCGCTCCGATCTCGCCGCGGACCCGATAGAGGTGCACCGATTCCGTAATGTTCTTGAACGCCCGCTCGCCCATATCGTCGAATATGAACGCAGAATTGCGGCGGACATGATCGAAGAGCGCACCGCTCACATAGATCGAGTCTGGTTCGGCTGCCGCCTGTATGCGCGCCGCGAGGTTGACGCCGTCTCCGACCAGATCATCGCCCTGCACCATGACATCCGCGATATGGAGACCGAACCGCATCCTGAAAGGTTCGGTGTCGGGCTCTTGTGCGCCTGCAAGCGCGCCGCGGATCTCGAATGCACTGCGCACGGCGTTTACGGCGCTCGGAAATTCGGCGAGCGCCCCGTCGCCCGTCGTCTTGAAAACCCGGCCGTCGAGCAGATCGACCTTTTCCGAAATGAGGGCCTGACAGCTGGCCAAGCGTTCGGCGGTTTGCTCCTCGGCTCGCTCCATCATTCCGGAATAGCCGACGATATCGCCTACCATCAGGGCGGCCATTCTGCGCTTCATGGGCGAAACTCCTTCAGGGGGCGACCAATCATCACCCCAGCAGGCGGTGCCGTCGTCGCGGACGCGGCGGTCTGGGAGTGTAGCGCATTGCAAAGCCGGCCGCATCGCGAAACGCGCCCTGCGAACGTCTTGAGGAGATCGCCAAACCTTTAAACGCTGAGACGATGGGCGTTTGTGTGAAGCCGGGTTCGCACCCTTTTCGCGACCTTTCAGGTGGAATGAGGCGTTGACCGGAATGTGTCAGTTCACGTCGATGCACGAAGCCCGACTGAAGCTCCGCTTCTGACATTCCGAGCCTCTAAGCCGCAAGTCCGCCAACGGCCCCAAGGCTGCCAGTCAACGGCGCGCATTTTGCAGCCAATGGAATCACTTGGCGCCACAGAACTGCGGCTAAGACAAATAGATGGAGCGGGGAGTTCAATTTGAACGTATCCCCCTCTAGTCGGGACGGCGATAGGCCAGGACCTCCGTCGGCGCGCTCAGGCTCTGCAATGAGCCAGGCGCGGCGCCGCCGATCCAGCCCAGCACGGAGCGGGCCAGCTCGGCGCCGGCCAGCCGGAAGTCCTCGTTGACGACCAGCAATTCCCTGCGGAACAGATGCAGCAGGTCCGACGACTGCTTGGACACCACGTCGACGTCGCGGCCGAGCTTGAGGCCGGCGTCCTCGATGCCGGCGACGACGGCGAGCGTCGCCGCGGCGGCGCTGCTGACGAAGCCGTCCGGCCGGTCTTGGCGGCGCATCACTTGCGCCGTCCGCATCCTGATCTGCTCGATCGAGTGGTCGATCGAAACGGTGTTGAATGGGATCTCGCTGGCGCCGACCTCGCTCAGCGCATCGGTAAAGCCGTTCAGCGCATGGCGGTGATAGGTCAGCTCGACCGGTGGCGCCAGCAGGGCCAGCCTGCGGCGACCGATGCCGGCGAGGTGGCGCACGGCCTCGGTCGCGAACGCGTAGTTGTCGAAATCGTGGTAGGGGTGGATCAGCCCCATGTCGGTGCGGCCGTGCGTGGCAAAGGGGATACCACGCTCCAGCATGTAACGGGCCCTGGGGTCGTTCGGCTGGGTGCGCGAAATGATGACGCCGTCGGCGGAACCGGTTTCCACCAGATAGCGTATCGGGTCCAGCGGATCCTGCGAGCGTGAATAGGGCGTGACGATCAGGTGATAGGGCGTGTCGGCGATGACTTCCGAGACGCCGTAAATGATGTCCGAGACAAAGCTCATGATCTCGTGCTCGGTGTTGAGCACGAGACTGATGACATTGGTCTTGCCGGTTCTCAGGCGCACGCCGGCGCGGTTGGGCCGGTAGCCGATCTGCTTGGCGACGAGTTGGACGCGACGCCTGGTCTCGGCGCCGATTTCGGGTGCGTCCTTCAGCGCCCGCGACACGGTGGTGACGCCCAGCCCGGTCATGAAGGCGAGCGTCTTCAGCGTCGGCCGACCTGGCGGCGACGTCTCGTCGTCCTTCTCAGTTTGATGTCTGTCCATTCGTCCCGCCCGTCAGGCGCATAGCAGTTGCCGGGCAGGCCGGCAATCGGCGGACCGCTTCCATCGCGGCTCTCCTCCAATACGGATTGCAATATACTGAAACGTTACAGCTTGTCACGGTTGCGCGAGGAACGATCCTGACAGTGCCTTATATGGCTTTGGTGTTCCTGGGATGAAAAGCGGTTGAAAATCAGCGCTCAAGGCGTCTCGAACAGGTTTTCTGTCGAGTCTGATCGTTTTGCAGTGCAGTTCCGTGTGCTGCGGCGCACAAAGGCGCAGTCGGCAACGCGATTTTGTTCGGGCTTCGAAAAAATATTGGCCACCCTTTTACCGGAGGGGTTGCGCGCATCGCTCAATTGCCGTATCGAAAATCTGTAACGTTTCAGATTCTGGGAGGAAACCGAAATGCGATACAGACTTATGACTGCTGCGCTGGCAGCGACGGCCGCGCTGCAGTTCGCCGGCCCGGCGGCGGCGACGGATCTGGAAGTCACCCATTGGTGGACTTCGGGCGGCGAGGCGGCGGCGGTCGCCGAATTCGCCAAGGCGTTCGACGGGACAGGCAATCATTGGGTCGACGGCGCTATCGCCGGCTCCGGCGGCACGGCGCGGCCGATCATGATCAGCCGCATCACTGGCGGCGATCCCATGGGCGCCACCCAGTTCAACCATGGCCGGCAAGCGGAAGAATTGGTGGAGGCCGGCCTGATGCGCGACTTGACCGATCTCGCAACCAGGGACAAGTGGACGGAAATCGTGCAACCGAAGAGCCTGCTCGACGGCTGTACCCTCGACGGCAAGATCTATTGCGTGCCGGTCAACATTCACTCCTGGCAATGGCTGTGGCTGTCGAACGCGGCCTTCGAAAAGGCCGGTGTGCCGGTGCCGAAAAACTGGAATGAATATGTCGCGGCCGCCCCCGCGCTGGAAAAGGCAGGCATCCTGCCGCTCGCGGTCGGCGGGCAGCCCTGGCAAGCCTCCGGAGCCTTCGACGTGCTGCTCACGGCGGTCGGCGGCACCGACACTTTCCTGAAGGTCTATCGCGACAAGGACGCCGAATTCGCCGCCGGGCCCGAGGTCGCCAAGGTGTTCAAGGCCGCGGACGATGCCCGCAAGATGGCGAAGAACACCAATGTGCAGGACTGGAACCAGGCCACCAATCTCGTCATTACCGGCAAGGCCGCCGGCCAGATCATGGGCGATTGGGCGCAGGGCGAGTTCCAGGTTGCCGGCCAGACCGCCGGCAAGGACTATACGTGTCTTCCCGGCCTCGGCCTGAACGAGGTCATCGCCACCGGCGGCGACGCCTTCTACTTTCCGCTGCTTCAGGACGCGGAAAAATCCAAGGCGCAGGAAGCGCTGGCCGAAACGCTGCTCGATCCCAAGACGCAGGTCGCCTTCAACCTCAAGAAGGGTTCGCTGCCGGTGCGCGGCGATGTCGACCTCGAGGCGGCCAATGACTGCATGAAGAAAGGGCTCGACATCCTGGCCAAGGGCAGCGTCATGCCTTGGACGGACCAACTGCTGTCGCAGGACACGCAAAAGCAGAAGGAGGACCTTTTCTCCGAATTCTTCGCCAAGCCGGACATGACCGTGGCAGAGGCGCAGAAGCGCTTCGCCGATATCGTCGCCTCGGCCGATTGACTTTTCGACGAACCGCCTCACTCCCGCCCCTGCGAGCGCAGGGTCGGGAGCCCGGGGTCAGGGTCCTGGCCCTCCCGCCCTTACCCGATCCAGCCCGGCTGCGCAGATGAGCAAGAGCGAACGCCCCAATCAACTCTTCCGCAACCTCAATGCCAAGGTCGCCTCTGTTCCGATGGTCCTCACCGCACTGGTGATCTTCGTCGGCGGCAGCGCGTGGACGGTGCTTTATTCCTTCACCAATTCGAAGCTCCTGCCGCGGCTGAACTTCGTCGGGCTCGACCAGTATTATCGGCTGTGGTCGACGCCGCGTTGGCTGGTCTCCATCGAGAACCTCCTGGTCTACGGCGTGCTGTCGCTGGTGTTCTCTCTCATGATCGGCTTCATGCTGGCGGCGCTGCTCGACCAGAAGATCCGTTTCGAGGACACGTTCCGCACGATCTTCCTCTATCCGTTCGCGCTTTCCTTCATCGTCACCGGTCTCGTCTGGCAGTGGCTGCTCAACCCGGAGTTCGGAATCCAGGGGGTGGTGCGCGGCCTCGGCTGGGAAAGCTTCGACTTCGATCCGCTCTACAATTCCAGCATCGTCATCTACGGCATAACGATCGCCGCGCTCTGGCAAGG
Source organism: Mesorhizobium sp. WSM4821 (assembly GCF_055901555.1). NCBI lineage: Bacteria > Pseudomonadati > Pseudomonadota > Alphaproteobacteria > Hyphomicrobiales > Phyllobacteriaceae > Mesorhizobium > Mesorhizobium sp. WSM4821. The sequence goes on from NZ_CM148371.1 coordinate 2,197,030, forward strand.
CACCGGGCTCATCATGTGCCTGATGCTGGCGGGACTGCGCGGCATCGACGAGGATATCTGGAAGGCCGCGCGGGTGGATGGGATACCGATGTGGAAGACCTATCTGTTCATCATCATCCCGATGATGCGGCCGGTCTTCATCACCGCGCTTGTCATCATCGCCGCCGGGATCGTCAAGGTTTATGACTTGGTCGTCGCCCAGACCAGCGGCGGTCCCGGCATCGCCTCCGAAGTGCCGGCAAAATACGTCTACGACTACATGTTCTTCGCCCAGAACCTCGGCCAGGGCTTCGCCGCCTCGACCATGATGCTGCTGTCGGTGGTGATCGTCATCGTGCCGTGGGCCTATCTCGAATTCGGAGGCAGGAAGCGTGTCTGACCATGCCGTTTCCCTGCCTGCCGGTACGGGCTCTGTAAGGCTTGAGGCATCCGGCAGGCTTGAGGCGTCCGGGCCGCGAGGGCCGAAGCCGCGGCATGTGTTCTCGCGCCGCAATATCTTCCTCTATGGCACGCTCATCGTGGTGGCGCTGTATTATCTCCTGCCGCTCTATGTAATGGTGGTCACGTCGCTCAAGGGCATGCCGGAGATACGTCTCGGCAACATCTTCTCGCCGCCGCTCGAGATCACCTTCGAGCCTTGGGTGAAGGCCTGGTCCAGCGCCTGCACCGGCCTCAACTGCGACGGGCTCTCGCGCGGCTTCTGGAATTCGGTGCGCATCACCGTCCCGTCGGTCATCCTGTCGATCGCGATCGCTTCCGTGAACGGATACGCGCTTGCCAACTGGCGCTTCAAGGGGGCCGACACCTTCTTCGTGATCCTGATCGTCGGCGCCTTCATCCCCTATCAGGTGATGATCTATCCGATCGTCATCATCCTGCGCGAAATCGGCCTCTACGGCAGTCTCAGCGGTCTGGTGATCGTCCATTCCATCTTCGGCATGCCGATCCTGACCCTTCTGTTCCGCAACTATTTCTCTTCCATGCCGGAGGAACTGTTCCGGGCGGCGCGCGTCGACGGCGCCGGATTCTGGGGCATCTATTTCCGCATCATGCTGCCGATGTCGCTGCCGATCTTCGTCGTCGCCATCATCCTGCAGGTCACCGGCATCTGGAATGATTTCCTGTTCGGCGTCGTCTACACCCGCCCCGACACCTATCCGATGACGGTGCAGCTCAACAACATCGTCAACTCGGTGCAAGGCGTGAAGGAATACAACGTCAACATGGCCGCCACTATCCTGACCGGCCTGGTACCGCTCGTCGTCTACTTCATTTCCGGCAAGCTCTTCGTGCGTGGCATCGCCGCCGGCGCGGTGAAAGGATGATGATGACAAGAATCGAAAATCCCGGTGCTTCAATCCAGAATCCCAGCGTCTCGATCCAGGACCTGTCGTTGAATTTCGGCGCTATCTCGGTGCTGGAGACGCTCAATATCGATGTCGCCGAGGGCGAGTTCATCGTGCTGCTCGGCCCATCCGGCTGCGGCAAGTCGACCTTGCTCAACTGCATCGCCGGCCTGCTCGACGTTTCGGACGGCCGCATCTTCATCAAGGGCAAGAACGTCACCTGGGAAGAACCCAAGGACCGAGGCATCGGCATGGTCTTCCAGTCCTATGCGCTCTATCCGCAGATGACGGTGGAGAAGAACCTGTCCTTCGGGCTGCGCGTCGCCGGCATCGCCAAGGACGAGATCGCCAAGCGCATCGCGCGCGCCGCCGAAATCCTGCAGATCGAGCCACTTTTGCAGCGCAAGCCGTCGGCGCTTTCCGGTGGCCAGCGCCAGCGTGTGGCGATCGGGAGGGCGCTGGTGCGTGACGTCGACGTCTTCCTGTTCGACGAGCCGCTCTCCAATCTCGACGCCAAGCTGCGCGCGGAGCTGCGTGTCGAAATCAAACTGCTGCATAGCAAGTTGCAGAACACGATGATCTACGTCACCCACGACCAGATCGAGGCGATGACACTGGCCGACCGCATCGCGGTGATGAAGGGCGGCGTGATCCAGCAGCTCGACGCACCGCAGACGATCTACAATCGCCCGGTCAACCGTTTCGTCGCCGGCTTCCTCGGCTCGCCGGCGATGAATTTCCTCGACGGCAGGCTGGACAAGGACGATGGCAACTGGCACTTCGCCGTCGAGGATGTGCGGATTCCGCTTGCCACCTACGCTTTCGAAAAGGAACCCGTGCCGGGAGCAGCCGTGTTCGGCATCCGGCCCGAGCATGTCGCGTTCAACAGCGGCGCTGGATGGCCGTTCACGGCCACGGCGAATGTCGTGGTCGTCGAACCCATGGGTTCCGACACGCTGGTGTGGCTGAAGCTTGGAAATCAGAATTTCACGGTTCGGGTGACATCAGAGCGCACGCCAAACAACGCCGACACCGTGAGCATCGGTTTTGACCCGATGCGCGCTTCGCTGTTCGACGCCGTAACCGGAACCCGCCTTTAACTCGCAAGAACCTCACCTCAAGCCCATCCATCCCCAGAGAACGGACAGAGACGATGAACTGGTCATTCCAACTTTACAGCGCCCGCAATTTCCAACCCTGGGAAGGGGTGCTCAAGATGCTGGGCGAACTCGGCTACCAGGAAGTCGAAGGGTTCGGCGGCGTCTATGACGACCCGAAGGCATTCCGCGCCGAACTCGACAAGAACGGTCTCGCCATGCCGACCGGCCATTTCTCGATCGATGCGCTCGAGAAGGACTTCGACGGCGTGCGCAAGATCGCCGACGCGCTCGGCATCACACTGCTCATCTGCCCCTATCTGGTCGCCGAACTCAGGCCGACCGACGCGGACGGCTGGCGCGGCTTCGGCGAGCGCCTGGCCAAGGTCGGCGAGACGGCTGATAAAGCCGGCTATGGCTTTGCCTGGCACAACCATGATTTCGAGTTCACGACGCTTGCCGACGGCTCGGTGCCGCAAGACCACATCCTGGCGGCAGCGCCCGATATCGGCTGGGAGATGGACGTGGCCTGGGTGGTGCGCGGCGGCGGCGATCCTCTGCCCTGGATCGAGAAGCATGGCAAGCGCATCGCGGCCGTCCATGTCAAGGACATCGCCAAGCCAGGCGAGGGCCTCGACGAGGACGGCTGGTCCGATGTCGGCCACGGTACGATCGACTGGGCCGGCCTGATCAAGGCGCTGCGCGCCAAGAGCGCCGCCAAATACTACGTCATGGAACAGGACAACCCCAACGACATCGAGCGCTTCGCCCGCCGCTCGATCGCAGCCGCCAAGACCTACTAGGAGCAAACCAGCATGGCAAAAAAACTTGGGATCGGCGTCATCGGCTGCGGCAACATCTCGAAAGCGTATTTCTCGTTTGCGCCGCTGTTTCGCGGCATCGAAATGCGCGCCTGCGCGGATATCAACATGGAGGCGGCCAAGGCACGAGCGAAGGAGTTCAAGCTGCGCGCCGAGACAGTCGAAGGGCTGCTCAAGGCCGGCGACATCGACATCATCGTCAACCTCACCGTTCCGGCGGTGCACTACGAGGTTTCGAAGCAGGTCCTCGAGGCCGGCAAGCACGTCTATTCGGAAAAGCCGTTCGTGCTGTCGGTCAAGGAAGGGCTCGACCTGAAGAAGCTTGCGGAGAAAGATGGACTGCGCATCGGCTCGGCGCCCGACACGTTTCTCGGCGGCGCGCATCAGCTTGTCCGCAACCTGATCGACACCGGCAAGCTCGGCAAGATTACCAGCGGCACCTGCCATGTCATGAACCATGGGATGGAGCATTGGCATCCCAATCCTGACTTCTTCTTCCAGCCCGGCGCTGGCCCGGTGCTCGACATAGGACCCTATTACATCACCAATCTGATCCAGCTGATCGGGCCGGTGAAGCAGGTGGCGGCCTTCGCTTCGATTCCGAAGACGGAACGCACGATCTCGTCCAAGCCTCGCGCAGGCGAAAAAATTCTGGTCGCCACGCCGACGACGATCCACGGTTTGATGGAGTTCGAGAATGGCGCCGTGGTGACGCTCAATACCAGCTGGGACGTGTGGAGCCATGGCCATGCGCCGATGGAACTTTACGGCGAGTTGGGCACGGTGTTCTTGCCGGATCCGAATTTCTTCGGCGGCGAAGTTCGCTTCACCGACGCCGTCAAGCCGGTCAAGAAGCTGCCCAAATGGAAGCATCCGTTCGGCGTCGCCAACCAGATGCATTCGCACGGCATGATGGCCAACTACCGCACCGCCGGTCTCGCCGACATGGCGCTGGCGATCTCGGAAGGCCGGCCCCACCGCTGCTCGATGGAACTGGCGCTGCATGCCGTCGATGTGATGACCGGTATGTTGCGGTCGGGTGCGAGCGGGAAGTTCGTCGCCATGCAGACCACTTGCGAACGGCCCGCAGCACTCGGCGTCAAGGAAGCGAAAGGGCTATTGGCGAAGAAGAAGTAGGGTGGGCGCGTCAATGATTGCGACACGTGTAGTTTCCCGTCGACCCCTCTCCCCGTTTTTGTGGGGAGAGGCTAAGGGTGAGAGGCAGGGCCGACTCACCATTTTTTCGCGGTGGCAACTGCCGGGCTCGCTTTGATCTAAAGGATTTCCCATGCCCTATGTCCCCGCCGAAAACCGCTACGAGAAAATGGTCTACAATCGCTGCGGGCGATCCGGCCTGAAATTGCCGGCGATCTCGCTCGGGCTCTGGCACAATTTCGGCGGCGACACGCCGCACCGGACCAAGCAGGCGATCGCGCGCAAGGCCTTCGATCTCGGCATCACGCATTTCGACCTCGCCAACAATTACGGCCCGCCGCCCGGTTCGGCGGAGACGGCTTTTGGCGAAATCCTGCGAACGGATTTCTCAGGGTATCGCGACGAGCTGATCATCTCGACCAAGGCCGGCTACGAGATGTGGGCCGGACCCTATGGCGAATGGGGCGGGCGCAAATATGTGCTGGCCAGCCTCGACCAGAGCCTGAAGCGGATGGGGCTCGACTATGTCGACATCTTCTATTCGCACCGCTTCGACCCTGATACGCCGCTGGAAGAAACGATGGGCGCGCTCGATCACGCGGTGCGCTCCGGCAAGGCGCTTTATGCCGGCATCTCTTCCTACAATTCGCAGCGTACGCGCGAGGCCGCCGACATATTGAAGCAGCTCGGCACGCCATGCGTCATCCACCAGCCGAGCTACTCGATGCTCAACCGCTGGGTCGAGGAGGACGGTCTGCTCGACACGCTGGAGGGGCTCGGCGTCGGCTCGATCGTGTTCACGCCGCTGGCGCAAGGCATGCTGACCGACAAATATCTCGGCGGCATCCCTGAGGGCAGCCGCGCCAGCCAGGGCAAGTCGCTGAAGCCGGCCTTCATCAACGACAAGACCATCGCCAACATCAAGGCGCTGAACGCGATTGCCGGGCGACGCGGCCAGACGCTGGCGCAGATGGCGCTGGCCTGGGTGCTGCGCAAGGGCCGGGTGACCTCGGCGCTGATCGGCGCCAGCCGGCCGGAACAGGTCGAGGATTGCGTCGGCGCGCTGAAGGCGCTCGACTTCAGCGATGCCGAGCTCGCCGAAATCGACACTTACGCACGCGAAGCCGACATCAATCTGTGGGCCGCGTCCGCCGAGCGCAAAGGACCGCCACGGAAGTGATCCGCCACGGAAGTGGCTGGCGCGCCTGCTCGCAGCTTGGCCGGGCTTCTGGGCCGCGCCGGCACAGAAACAGTAGCAAAAAAGCCCGTTCGTCGCTATCTGGATAGCACTGGAGCCGCTTGCGTACGGAAATGACGCGCAAGCGGTGCGAACGGTTGGATACAGGATCATGGCGGCAAGGGATGTGCTGACGAAAAACCAGTTGTGCGTGCTCGAAAAGCTCGAGGCCGCCAGTGGGCCGCTCAGCGCCTATACATTGCTCGACCAGCTTCGCGAGCGCGGCTTCCGCGCGCCGCTGCAAGTCTATCGCGCGCTCGACACGCTGGTTAAGTCCGGTTTCGTGCACAGGCTCGAAAGCCTCAACTCCTTTGTCGCCTGCGCCGAGCCGCACGACCACAGCCATTCGATGACCGCCTTTGCCATCTGCGACACATGCGGGCAGGTGACGGAGTTCTCCGACCACGATGTCGGCCATCGGCTCGACGAGTGGGTGCGCTCGACCGGTTTCGCCGCCAAAAAGGCAGTGATAGAGTTCCGTGGCACCTGTGCAAAATGCCGGGCCGAGGCGGCTTAGATCAGGAAGCCTGAGGGCAAAGCTCTAAAGACAGGGCAAGAAAGCGAATCGGTCTTCGAAGCCTCGCTGGGTGCCAATGATGGGGTACCTAGAGTAGAGCGGTTCATCGTTTCACGGAAACGTCGAACCGCTCTATCTCTTTGTTTTTGCGCAATTCCGGATGGAAAACCGTTTCACACTTTTCCTGGAATTGCTCTAGGAAACGGGCCTTCTTGAGGTATGCCGTATGTGCAGGATCTCGATTGCATCGGCACGGGCGCGGTAGAAAACTTTGTATGGAAAGTGACCTATGAAGAGAACGCGAACGTCAGGGATGTCGGTCGCGTGGCCAATCTGGAAATTCGGCAAGTCGCGAAATCCCAGCTTGGATCCGGGAAATGACTGAATAGGCGCCCTGAGGCGACCGCTCTTCGAGGTAGTTGAAAATCGCTTCGCGTTCGGCAAAGGCTTGCCGCGTGAATTGGACCTTCATAGCCTGCGGCGAATGTCGGCACCGCGAACCGTATCCTCATCTACGAAGGTGCCGTGATCGGCCTCTGCGAGTCCTGCTGTTACGGCGCGGCGCTCTGTTTCCGATGTAGCATACAGACCGGTTCGGCGCGCTTCAATGACGCGGGCATAGTTGGCGAGTTCCTCTTGGTCTTCGCGAGGCCAAGCTTCGGCGTGCTTTACCAGATTCTCGAGTGTCTTGGTGATCATGGTGGACAGTATAGCACACCGCTGCTTCTCGTGAACCTTGAACCGAAATATGGCTCAATGGCAGGCGCGCAACCTGAGGAAGTGAGCCACGCCAGATATTGCCTTCCTAAACGGGAAGTCGATAACGGCCCCGAACTAATGCGCCTCTTCCCAATTGTTCGCGGCTCGCGCATCGACATGCAGCGGCACCGACATCGATACGGCCGGCATCGCGGCGTTCTCCATGACGTGACGCACGACGGGGATCGTCGCCTCGACCTCCGCTTCGGCGGTCTCGAAGACCAACTCGTCATGCACTTGCAGCAGCATGCGGGCGGAAAGCTTCGCCTTATCCAGCGCCTCGTCCATGCGGATCATGGCTCGGCGGATGATGTCGGCGGCGGTGCCCTGCAGCCGGGCGTTGATCGAGGCGCGCTCGTTGAAGGCACGGACTGAAGGGTTCGACGACCGTATTTCCGGATAGTGGATGCGGCGGCCGAAGATCGTTTCGACATAGCCGTATTCGCGGGCGTAGGTCTTGGTTGCGTCGATATAGTCGCGGATGCCCGGGAAGCGTTCGAAATATTTCTTGATATAGGCGCCGGCCTCCTCGCGTGGGATCGACAGCTGGTTGGCGAGGCCAAAGGCGGAAATGCCGTAGATGATGCCGAAATTGATCGCCTTGGCGCGCCGGCGTATCTCCGCCGGCATGCCCTCGACCGGCACATTGAACATTTCCGACGCGGTGATCGCATGGATGTCGGCGCCGTCGGCGAAGGCCTGCGTCAGCTGCGGGATCTCCGCGACATGGGCAAGCACGCGCAGCTCGATCTGGCTGTAGTCGGCGGAAACCAGCTTGTTGCCCTTGTCGGCGATGAAGGCCGTCCTGATCTTTCGCCCCTCGACGGTGCGTACCGGAATGTTCTGCAAGTTGGGATCGGAGGACGACAGCCGGCCCGTCGTCGTCGCGGCAAGGGCGTAGGAGGTGTGGACGCGCTTCGTGTCGGGATGGATGAAGCCGGGCAGCGCATCGGTATAGGTCGACTTCAATTTGGTCAGCTGACGCCAGTCGACGATCTTGCGCGGCAGTTCGTGGCCTTCGGCGGCGAGATCCTCCAGAAGCTGCGCCGAGGTCGACCACTGGCCGGTCTTGGTTTTGGAGCCGCCGGGCAGGCCCATCCTGCCGAACAGGATGTCGCCGAGCTGTTTTGGCGAGCCGATGTTGATGCGTTCGCCGACGAGCTGATAGATTTCATCCTCCAGCCGCGCGGCGCCCTGTGCGAGTTCGCCGGAGAGTCGCGACAGGATCTGCCGGTCGACGGAGATGCCGCGCTGTTCCATTCTTGCCAGGACCGGCACCAGCGGCCGTTCCAACCGCTCATAGACCGAGACGAGGCCCTTGGCGGCAAGCCTTGGCTTCAGCACCCGCCAGAGCCTGAGCGTCACATCGGCGTGCTCGGCGGCGTAGGCCGTTGCCTTGTCGATATCGACCTGGTCGAAGCCGACGAAGCTTTTTCCCGAGCCGGCCAGTTCCTTGAGGGGAATGGTCGAGTGGCCGAGCCACTTTTCCGACAGGGCCGCCATGCCGTGGCCGCCGGAGGTGCCTGCGTCGAGCACGTAGGAAATCAGCATGGTGTCGTCGAAGGGGGCGACGTCGATGCCGTGGCGGCTCATGACGACGAGGTCGTATTTCAGCTCCTGCACGATCTTGAGAACAGACCTGTCCTCCAGCAACGGCTTCAGGGCGCCAAGCGCTTCACGGATCGGGATCTGGTTTTCGACCACTCCGCCGCCGAGCAGGTCGCCGTTGCCGCTTTTATGGGCGAGCGGCACATAGGCGGCGCGGCCGGGGGCGGTGGCCATGGAAAAACCGATCAGCTCGGCCTGCATCGGATCGGTCGAGGTGGTCTCGGTGTCGAAGGCGACGATGCCGGTCTCCATCGCCTCGGCGATCCAGGCCTTCAGAACTGCAGTGTCGCGGATGCAGACGTAGGCGCTGGTGTCGATCTTCCCGGCAGTGGCGTCCTCGAAGCGAAGCGCCGAGAGAAGGGAAGGGGTGTCGCCTTCCCTCGGCTCTCTGCCGGCGGCGGTCGACCCGCCGGCTTCATCTGTCACAGCGCCCACCGCGGCTGCCGGCACTCCAAACCCGACATCGGGACCATGCGCGGTGTCGGCGCGCTCGACCGTAACGGCGACGGCCTGGACATCAGCCGGCTCCGTTCCGGTCGCTTCCGCCACGCGGCGGGTCAGCGACGAGAACTCCATGGTCTTGAGGAAGCCGATCAGCTTTGGTCCGTCGGGCTCGTGCAACGAGAAATCGTCGAGTCCCTCGATCACCGGCACGTCGTTCTTCAGCGTCACCAGTTCACGCGAAATGCGCGCCTTGTCGGCATTGGCGATGATCGATCCGCGGCGCTTCTCCTGCTTGATCTCGCTGGCGCGCGCAAGCAGCCCATCGAGGTCGCCGAACTGTTCAAGCAGTTGCGCTGCCGTCTTCGGCCCGATGCCGGGCACGCCCGGCACGTTGTCGACCGAATCGCCGGTCAGCGCCTGCAGGTCGATCATCTTTTCCGGCGGCACGCCCCATTTTTCGACGACTTCGGGAACGCCGATCTGGCGGTCCTTCATCGGGTCGTACATGCCGACGGTTGCGCCGACCAACTGCATCAGATCCTTGTCGGAGGAGATGATGGTGGTCTCGCCGCCGGCTTCGCAGGCAAGCCGGCAATAGGTGGCGATCAGGTCGTCGGCCTCGAACCCTTCCATCTCAATGCAGGGCAGGTTGAAGGCCTTGGTCGCCTGGCGGATCAGACCGAATTGCGGGATCAAATCCTCCGGCGGCGCCGAGCGGTTGGCTTTGTACTCGGGATAGAGATCGTTGCGGAAGGTTTTCGACGAATAGTCGAAGATTACGGCGAAATGCGTCGGCACCACGCCGACATCGGTATTGCGGGCATCCTGCGTCAGCTTCCAAACCATGTTGCAGAAGCCGAGCACGGCGCTGACCGGCAGGCCGTCGGATTTGCGGGTCAGAGGCGGTAGCGCATGATAGGCACGGAAGATGTAGCCGGAGCCGTCGACAAGGAAGAGATGATCGCCTTTTTTCATAGGACGAAGGGATAGCGCGGCGCAGCGTCGTGGTCCATGCCAAAGGCGGCCTCAACCACCGGTTCCGACAACATCCCTGACAAGTCGACCCGATCACGGGTATGTTACAAAAGTGTAATCTTCGTGCCCTTGAATCGCCACGTTCGGAGACACAGATAGACGCCATCGGCATTTTTCGCCGAGGTCCGGAGCAAGGCCCGTCCCCCGCCTATCCCGGACATTTGCGGCAGCCTATCCCCCCTCTCCGGGCTGCCGCATCGTTTCGAGTAAAGGCCGCCGTGGTTCCCCCTCCACCACGGCGGCATTTTTTTGCCGACAGGCTCCGTGGCCCAACGAGCGCCGGCTTTTCGTTTCTGCCTTGCAGGCTTAGGGTGCCGCTCAGAATCGAAAGGCCTGATAAAAATGTCCGCAGTTTCCCCCGTCCTCGACCGCCTCGACAAGAATCTCGACGAGAGCCTGGAGCGTCTGTTCGGGCTGCTCAGGATCAAGTCGATCTCGACCGATCCGGCCTATGCCGCGGATTGCCGCAAGGCGGCGGAATGGCTGGTGGCGGAGCTCAAGCTGATCGGCTTCGACGCCAGCATGCGTGACACACCAGGCCATCCGATGGTGGTGGCGCACCATGACGGGCCGGCGGGCGCGCCGCATGTCTTGTTCTATGGCCATTACGACGTGCAGCCGGTCGATCCGATCGAGCTCTGGGAAAGCGACCCCTTCGCACCTTCGGTCAAGGAGATCGAGCCCGGCCACAAGGTGATCACGGGACGTGGTTCGGCCGACGACAAGGGGCAACTGATGACCTTTGTCGAGGCTTGCCGTGCCTGGAAGCAGGTGCATGGCGGGCTGCCCTGCCGCATCACGATCCTGTTCGAGGGCGAGGAGGAGTCCGGCTCGCCATCGCTGAAGCCGTTCCTCGAGGCAAACGCGGCCGAACTCAAGGCCGACTTCGCGCTTGTCTGCGACACGGGTATGTGGGACCGCGATACGCCGTCGATCTGCGTCGCGTTGCGCGGGCTGGTCGGTGAGGAGATCACGGTGAAAGCCGCCGACCGCGACCTGCATTCCGGTCTTTATGGCGGCGCCGCAGCCAATCCAATCCGCATCCTGGCCAGGATCCTGGCTGACATCCACGACAAGGACGGCCGTGTCACCATTCCGGGTTTCTACAACGGTGTCGAGGAGACGCCCTCGCAGGTCCTGAAATCGTGGGAGACGCTCGGCGAGACCGCCGGGACGTTCCTTGGGCCTGTCGGCCTGTCGATCCCGTCCGGCGAAAAGGGCCGCTCGGTGCTCGAACTCACCTGGGCGCGGCCGACGGCCGAGTTCAACGGCATTACCGGCGGCTATACCGGCAAGGGCTTCAAGACGGTGATCGCGGCGGAATCCTCGGCAAAAGTGTCCTTCCGCCTTGTCCACAAACAGAATCCGGAAAAGATCCGCGCCGCTTTCCAGGCCTTCGTCAGGGAGCGCATCCCGGCCGACTGCTCGGTCGAGTTCCATCCGCATGGCGGCTCGCCGGCGATCCAGCTTTCCTACGACTCGCCGTTTCTCGCCAAGGCCAAGGACGCGCTGTCCGACGAGTGGCCGAAGCCAGCGGTGACGACGGGAAGCGGCGGCTCGATCCCGGTGGTCGGCGATTTCCAGACCTATCTCGGTATCGAATCCTTGCTGGTCGGGTTCGGCCTCGACGATGACCGCATCCATTCGCCGAACGAGAAATACGAGATGAGTTCCTTCCACAAGGGACAGCGCTCCTGGGCGCGCATTCTCGATGCGCTGACACGCTGAGACGCGTAAGAATCACCAATGGCGTCAAAATCAACTTTCTGTTGATTTTTCATCGGATCGCGGCGAGGACGAACCAGGTCCTGCTGAATGTCAGCGCATGGGCCGCGACCGGAGAAGACGATGAGCGATATCCGCTTCCACAAGAACGACCTGCCCGGGCTGTTGCATTACGACGTCGGGGCGGTCGCCATCGACACCGAGACGCTGGGCCTCAATCCGCATCGCGACCGGCTTTGCGTGGTGCAGATCTCACCGGGCGACGGTACCGCCGACGTCATCCAGATCGCGCCTGGCCAGAAGAAGGCGCCGAACCTCGTCAGCCTGCTCAAGAACCGCAGCATAACCAAGCTCTTCCATTTCGGCCGCTTCGATCTCGCCGTGCTCTACAACGCCTTCGGCGTCATGCCCGAGCCGCTATTCTGCACCAAGATCGCCTCGCGGCTGACCCGAACCTACACCGACCGGCACGGGCTGAAGGATATCTGCCTGGAGCTTCTTGGCGTCAGCCTGTCGAAGGTGCAGCAATCGTCGGACTGGGCGGCGGAGACGCTGTCGCCCGAGCAACTCGAATATGCCGCCTCCGACGTGCTCTATCTGCACCGGCTGCGCGACGTGCTGGCGGCGCGGCTGGCGCGTGAGAAGCGGACCAAGGAGGCAGAGGCCTGCTTCCGCTTCCTGCCGACGCGTGCGAAACTCGACCTGATGGGCTGGGGTGAGGCAGACATCTTCGCCCACAGCTGAGAGACTGTTTGGAAATTCTACTCTGGCGGCCATCTGATGGCGTTTTCTGCGCTTCCGGCCTTCGCCTGCCGAAGCCACTCATGAGCGATCGTGGCAGTCAAGGCTACGGCCGGCGTAGGCCGGTGCTCACGGACCCAAATGTCCGCTGCGCTCCGGTTCTCGAAACCGCCATATGACTCGCCAGAGCGAATTTCGAAACAGTCTCTGAGGTGGAACCAGGTGTTCGCCGCGACGTTTTGTCGGTCCATGGAGAGGATGAAATGGCTGCCAGAAAACCCATCGAAACAGCGCCGAAGGATGGCTCCAAGGTCACCGTTACCTGGAAGGACAGCGACGGCGTGATCAACGAATCCATCGCGCAGTACCGTTCGCTCGACCGGCTGAGAGCGGCCGGCGGCGACTGGGACGAGAGCGACGCCGGCTGGTGGGCCTATACGGACGGCCATACGCAAAAGAAGATCGAGCCGATCAGCTGGCGGCCCGCATCCGGGGATGACGACGACGAATGACGCCGCTGGGACGAATGACGCCGCTGGCGGGGCCGGCTACTTTCCAATAGTTTGGGCCTGTTGCAATCGGAGATCGATTCGGAGCTTCCTGCTCCGCGACCATCCGCTCAGGAGGGATTTGCAAATGGGTGTTGAGAGCCTGCTTGTCTTCATCATCATCGGTGCCATCGCCGGCTGGCTCGCCGGCCTGATCGTCAAGGGTTTCGGTCTCGGCCTGGTCGGCAATATCGTCGTCGGCATCGTCGGCGCCCTGATCGCCGGCTGGCTCTTCCCAAGGCTGGGGTTCGCCATAGGCGGTGGCATATTTGCCTCCATTATCCACGCCACGATCGGCGCGGTCATCCTGCTCGTGCTGATCAAGCTGGTGAAGCAGGCCTGATCCATCGAAGGACATCGAGGGCGCGCCATGAAACAGAACATGCTCTATCTCATCATCGGCGCGCTCGTCGTCGTGGTCATCGCGCTCGGCACCTACGTCTATCGCGAGCAAACCAAGCCGAAGGGCGTCGAACTCAAGATCGACGACAAGGGTATTTCGATCCAGGAGAACTGAATGCGCCGCGCTGGCGCGGCAAAAGGTGCCGATGACCACCCATATCGACTATTCGAGCCCTTCAGGTCACGCTCTCAGGTGATAGCCCGGATCGACTTCAAAGCCAGCGATGCCGTACGAGCCGCGCTCTCGACCATCGGACGCACGGAAGATCTGCGCTTTTCGCCCGACAATCGGCTGCTGGCAATCGCGGGATATGCGCGAAGGCGCTGTCTGATCCTGCGGGTCGATGTCGATGCGGCGTCGAGTGGTCCGAAAGTCACCGTCCATGACTTCATCGAGTTGACATCGAAAAGTCTGGGCGAGGTCCACGGCCTCGATTTTATCGATGACCGAACCTTGGTGATCGCCAATCGTAATGGGCTGGTTGCGATATTTGCCCTACCCTCGGGAGAACCAGCCGGCCGCCGCTGCGATATTGAGCCTATTCGCGAGATCAAGGGCGGGCTGTTCTGCAAGCTGAAAACGCCAGGTTCGATCGTGGCCAGGCAGGAGTCGCGTGGCCGGGTCAGCCTCCTCGTCTGCAACAATTACAGGGACAGGGTCACACGCCATGTCGTCGACCTGTGGGGCTACCGTGCGTGGAAAAACCAGGCCCTTCTGAAGCGCGGCCTGAACATACCCGACGGCATAGCGGTCAGCCATGATGGCCAATGGATCGCCGTCAGCAGTCACGGCACGAACGATGTGAAGATCTACAGCATGTCCGCGCCGCTGGGACCGGATACCGAACCCGCAGGAATTCTGCAGAACGCCAATTATCCGCATGGCCTGCGTTTTACGGGCGATGACCGGCAGATCCTTGTCGCCGACGCAGGCAGTCCACTGGTTCACGTCTACGATCGCGGCGCAGGGTGGAGCGGCAGCCGTATGCCCTCTCGCTCTGTTGCCGTCGTAGACGACGAAACATTCGGGCGCGGCAGGGCCAGTGTCGAAGAAGGCGGCCCGAAGGGTCTCGATATCGATCGTACGAACAGCGTCGTGGCGGTGACCTGCGAAGAGCAGACGCTGGCCTTCTTCTCGCTGGCATCGATAGCCGGTCGACCGGCTGCGGCGCTCGAGCAAGACTTAACCCGCCCTTAAACCGCCGCATCTACTCTTCACCCCGAACGCCATAGGCACCGGGACAGACAGCACAGCGCATGGCGAACCGCAGAGACAACCGCATCGAACCCAGCTTCAAGGGGCCGCCACGGGCGAAATCCTCGGCCGGTTTTTCGGTGAGCGAGGAGGATCGCGTCGTGCCGAGCAACCGCAAGACCTCTGCAAAGCCCCGATCAGCCAAGACGAAATCGCGCCGCGGGCGTGGCAAAAGCCGCCGCGGTCTGTTTGGTATGCTCGGCCGGTTGTTCTACTGGTGCTTCGTTCTGGCGATCTGGGGCGGTATCGCCACCGCCGGAATCGTCGTCTATTACGGCGCGAAAATGCCGGCGGCCACTACCTGGGCCATTCCCGACCGCGCGCCCAACATCAGGATCGTCTCCGCCGACGGAAACCTGCTCGCCAATCGTGGCATGAGCGGCGGCGAGGCGGTCGGCCTGCATGAAATGTCGACCTATATTCCCGAGGCCGTCATCGCCATCGAGGATCGCCGCTTCTATTCGCATCTGGGCATCGATCCGATCGGTCTGTCCAGAGCCATGGTGGCCAACGTTCTCGGCGGGCGTTTTTCGCAGGGCGGCTCGACGCTGACCCAGCAATTGGCGAAAAACCTGTTTCTGACGCCCGATCGCACGTTGGAACGCAAGGTGCAGGAAGTGCTTCTGGCGCTGTGGCTCGAGCACAAGCACACCAAGGACCAGATCCTCGAAATGTACCTCAACCGGGTCTATTTCGGCTCCGGTGCCTATGGTGTCGAAGCGGCCTCGCGCCGCTATTTCGGCAAGAGCGCGCGCGATGTCACGCTGCCGGAGGCCGCACTCCTCGCCGGCCTGCTGAAGGCGCCGTCGCGATTGTCTCCGGCGCGTGACCCGAAGGCGGCCGAGCAGCGCTCGCAGCTTGTCCTCGCCGCCATGCGCGAGGAAGGCAAGATCAGCGCCAAGGACCTGACCACGGCGATGAGCGCGCCGGCGACGCGGGTGGCATCCTACTGGACGGGCTCGGAAAATTATGTCGCCGACACGATCATGGAAGAACTGCCCGAACTGATCGGCGATGTGCGCGGCGACATCATCGTCGACACCACCGTCGACCTCACGCTGCAGAAGCTCGCCGAGCAATCGATCCGGCGGCTGATCGATGGAAGCGGCAAAAAGCTCAATGCCAGCCAGGGCGTGCTGGTGTCGATCGACAATTCCGGGGCGGTGCGTGCCATGGTCGGCGGCTATGACTATTCGACCAGCCAGTTCGACCGTGCCTCGGAGGCGCGCCGCCAGCCGGGCTCGGCGTTCAAGCCCTTTGTTTACATGGCGGCGCTGGAAGCCGGCCGCACGCCCGACAGCGTGCGCAATGACGCGCCGATCAGAATAGGCAAATGGACGCCGACCAATTACGGCGGCAAGTATTTTGGCAAGGTGACGCTGGCGACTGCGCTGGCGAAATCGCTGAACTCGGTGGCCGCCCAACTGACCATGGAAGTCGGGCCTGAGGCAGTGGTCGAGGCGGCGCATCGCATGGGCATCCAGACCGACCTCACGGCCAACACCTCGATCGCGCTCGGCACCTCCGAAGTGACGCCGCTGGAATTGACGTCGGCCTATGTCCCCTTCGCCAATGGCGGCTACCGGCCGGAGGTCCATGTCATCCGCCGCGTGACGACAGCCGGCGGCAAGCTGCTCTACGCCAACAATGGCGGCGGCGCCCCGCGTGTCGTCAAACCCGAGGTCGTCGGCATGATGAACTCGATGATGACCGGCACGGTCGAAATCGGCACTGCCAGGAAGGCGGCCTTTGCCTGGCCGGCCGCCGGCAAGACCGGCACCAGCCAGAATTCGCGCGACGCCTGGTTCATCGGCTATACAGCCAATCTCACCACGGGCGTCTGGTTCGGCAATGACGATGGCAGTCCGATGAAGAAGGTCACCGGCGGCGCGCTGCCGGCGCAGGCCTGGCATGAGTTCATGGTCGCCGCGCATGAAGGCGTGCCGGTGCGGCCGCTGCCGGGGACATGGAGGTCGACGCCTGCGGATACGATCGTGCAGGACGAAATTCCGCCCAATACGGCGCAGCCGGCGCCGGTGCCATCCGCTTCGGTTGGCCAATCCGCGCCGTCCGCCCAAAAAGCGTCGCCGGCTCGCGCCGCCCGTCCCGCCGAAGCGGTCGATGCCGGCGGCTTCGGCATGCCGGGCGGTGATGGCACAACCGCCTCGATCAAGCACCCGGTGCCGCCCGGCGATGTCGGCGGTCCAGTCAAGAAGCGGCAGACCTCGATCCTCGACATCCTCACCGGCGGCTGACCCCTCGCCACCGCGACAGTGTTCCGCTACATCTCCTGTTTGGAGACCGCGACATGGCCGAGACCGACACCAGAAAGACAATCGTGCTGACCGGCGCCAGCCGCGGCATCGGCCATGCCACGGTCAAGCGCTTCTCGCGCGAAGGCTGGCGCGTCATCACTTGCTCGCGCCAGGCCTTTGCCGAGGACTGCCCGTGGCCGGCCGGTCCGGAGGACCATATCAAGGTCGATCTCGCCGACCAGGAGGATGTCGGCATCGCGATCTCGGAAATCCGCCATCGGCTGGAGGCGCATGGCGGCCAACTGCATGCGCTGGTCAACAATGCCGGCATCTCGCCGAAGCTCGAGGGCGACAACAGCCGCATGAATTCGATCGATACGCCGATGCACGTCTGGCGCGACGTGTTCCAGGTCAATTTCTTCGCGCCGATCATGCTGGCGCGGGGGTTGTTCAGGGAATTGGCGTCGGCCAAAGGCTCGATCGTCAACGTCACCTCGATCGCCGGCACCCGCGTGCATCCTTTCGCCGGCACGGCCTATGCGACGTCGAAGGCGGCACTCGGTTCACTAACGCGGGAAATGGCGCATGATTTCGGCCCGCACGGCATCCGCGTCAATGCGATCGCACCCGGCGAGATCGACACGGCCATCCTGTCACCGGGCACGGAAAAGATCGTCGAGACGATCCCGCTGCGGCGGCTGGGCACCACGGCCGAAGTCGCCGACATCATCTTCTTCCTGTGCTCGCAGCAGGCGTCCTATGTGACCGGTTCGGAAATTCACATCAATGGCGGCCAGCACGTGTGAGCTTTTGATCGATCGTTGACGCTGCTCCTCATCTCCCTGCCTTTTCCTTGTGAAAAACGGGCGGCGCAGGCTTAATGAATGTTGCGCAAAAGTGCTCAGCGGTTTTGCGATAACGACATGCATAAACAAGAATTTAAAGCGCGTCGCATGAAACCGTTCAGAAGCGACGCGCGTTAGGCTGAAGAAGGCGCTTTCGGTGCTGTCAAAACCTCTTCCACAATCCCGCGGGCGATCTCGCGCTCACCCATGATCACCGTATCGGCGCCGAGCCCCTTGAGATGCTCGACCTCGGCATCGGAATAGGCGCGGGCGATGACGTCGAACTTCGGGTTGGCGGTGCAGCCGATCTGCACGATCGCGCTGGGCATGGCGATAGCGCGGACCGACAACAAATCCTTCAACGAGAAATGCAGGCCAACGCCGAGCATCAGCGGGATCACGCCGATCTCGGCCAGTTCAGTGGCGAGGCCGGCATCGGCAACGAAGCCAGCGTGTTCGGCCCGACCAGAACGCCGGCGATGAGGTAACCGACCAGCGGCGGGATGCGGAAGCGATTGGCAATTGCGCCAAAGACGAAAGCCAGCCCCAAACCGGCGACGATGGTGGCGGCAACCCGCAATGTCATGAAACCGATGACGAAGATGGCAGAAGGCGAGCCGCCTCGGAGCTCGCAATAGCTGCTGAAAACGGTTCGCGCCTGATGCCCGCTATCAGGCCGCCTGCAGCAGGTTCTCGATGTCGACGATGGTGTGGTTGGTCAGCGTCTTCGGAATTTCCACGGTGATTTTCTCTGCAACTTCCTTGTGCAGTTTTCTGCGGATCTCGCCAAGCACTTGCGGTGGCGCGATCAGCACCATCTCCTTGAAGGCGCCGCGATGCGCGAGCTTGTACAGTCGCTCGGCAATTTCGTCGGCGAAACGCTCCTTGCCGAGACGATGCCAGTCAGTGTCCTCGACTGCGCTGCGGTGGATGGAAGGGCCGTCGCTGTAGCGGCCGGGGCGGTCCGAGCCTTGCTCTCGCGTCGCCGGATTTTCCTGCTCCATCTCGTGCACGACCTGAAGGTCGGGATATTGGGTGTCACCATGGTTCTCGAGGAACAGCGCCTTCTCGCCGTCGGCCACCACGATCCACAGTCCACGTTTCAGCTTGAGATTGTTCACGGAGCGCTCCTTTTTCCTGATTTTCTTCATGGTTTTCCGGGCCTATCCCAGGAGCCGTTGCCGCAGCCGAACAGCCAGGCTTGGGTTCGCATGGCAAACGCGCGCCGAGGCAGGAATGTTCCGGTGACGACAAGAACACCGAGCGAGCCACCAACTAACCGGGGAAGTCGGTGCAACGCATGGCCGCTTTTAATCTACTAGATTAGTAGAATTTAGAAAAAAGTGTTTTGTGATACACCTCGATTGCCGCTAGAACGGCCGCAGATCAAGGCCCGCAACGGCGGCTTGGGTCCGCTCCGCTGGTGGGTGTGGAATTTTTTTCTCCTGCCTCTGGCGCGTGCGGAAAAGCGATTGCTTCGCACGAAGCGATGCGCGAGTGCGTTCCTTCTGCTTTTTCGCGCTTGCGCGTAGAAACGACAGCGTACTTCAGGATTCCGCTCGCCATGCCGCAGGCCACCTCCAAGCTCAACGCCTTTCCCGTCTTCATGCGGGTCGAAGGCGAAGCCGCAGCCATCGTCGGCGGGGGCCAGGAGGCTCTGGCCAAGGCGCGGCTGATCGGCCAGTCGAGTGCCGTGCTGCGCATCATCACTGATGTCGCCGAGGCCGAGTTGCTGGCCTTCATCGCCGCGAATGGCGCGGTCCACATCGCTGCCGCTTACGATACCGCGCATCTCGAAGGCGCGGTGATGGTGTTTGCCGCCAGCGGCGATGAGGCGCTCGACCGCCGCGTTGCCGAGGATGCGCGCCGGCTGGGTATTCCGGTCAATGCCGTCGACCGGCCGGACCTGTGCGATTTCTTCACCCCGGCACTGGTCAACCGCGCGCCGGTCGCCATTGCCGTCGGCACGGAAGGGGCCGGCCCGGTGCTTGCCCAGATGCTGCGCGGCAAGATCGACCGCATGCTGTCGCCGTCGCTGGGGCCGCTGGCTTCGCTTGCCGCGTCGTTGCGCGGTGCCGCCGAGAGATTGCTGCCGAAAGGCAATGCCCGGCGGCGCTTCTGGAGCGACTTCTTCGGCGGCGCACCGGCCCGCGCCATGGAGGCCGGCCAGCTTTCGCAGGCGCATGATGCCGCCGTCGACCTGTTGCTCTCGAATGCGCCGTCGTCGGGCCACATCGCCCTGGTGGGGGCTGGCCCGGGCGCCGAGGACCTGCTGACGCTGCGCGCCCACCGCCTGTTGATGGAAGCCGATGTCATCGTCCATGACGCGCTGGTGCCGGAGGCGATCGTCGCCATGGGCCGGCGTGACGCCGAGCGTCTGCCGGTCGGCAAGCGCAAGGGCTGCCACACCAAGAGCCAGGCCGAGATCAACGCGCTTCTGATCGAACTCGGCCGTGACGGCAAGCGCGTCGTGCGGCTGAAATCCGGCGATCCGCTAGTGTTCGGCCGGGCCGGCGAGGAAATGGCAGCACTTCGCGATGCCGGCATCGCCTACGAGGTGGTTCCAGGCGTCACTGCGGCCTTCGCCGCCGCCGCCGATTTCGAGCTGCCGCTGACGCTGCGCGGCGTGTCGTCGTCGATGGTGTTCACCACCGGGCACGACCTCAAGGGAAATTCGCTGCCCGACTGGGCCAAGCTCGCCATTTCCGGCGCCACGGTCGCCGTCTATATGGGCCGCTCGGTCGCCGCCGAGGTTGCCGGCCGGCTGATCGAGGCGGGGCTGTCGCCGGATACGGCGGTCGCCGTGGTCGAGAATGCCAGCCTTGCCAACCGCCGGCGTTTCCACGGCACGCTCGCCGACCTGCCGTCGCTGGAGGTCCGAGCCGACCTTGCCGGTCCGGTCATGACGATCATCGGCGATGCCGTCGCCGGCGCCAACTTTGAACGTTCCGAGCCGCTCGCGGCACACAGGCATGAAGGCGCGGCCCAAGCAGCCGCCGAAGGAGCCAAACGATGAAAGTTCTGACCGCAAACCGCCTCGCCGACGGCGAAGCCGTCTGGTACGCCAATGGCGGCTGGGCCGAGATCATCGACAATGCCGATCTCGCCGACGACAAGGCGGCCGAAGACCGGCTGGAGGCGATCGGCGCCACGGCCTTTGCCAACAATAAAGTGGTCGACGTCAATCTGATCGACGTGACCGTCGCCAATGGTGTGGTCGTGCCGGTTCGTCTGCGTGAAAAAATCCGCGCCGCCGGTCCCACCAACCGCAACGACCTGGGCAAGCAGGCCCGCCCGGAAGCCGCCCGGGCGGCATAGATCGCAATATCGATTTTAAACGGGCGGACGCGCCCGGAAAGACCAGACATGTACCGCTACGATGAGTTCGATCATGATTTTGTCCAGGCCCGCGTCGCCGAGTTCAGCGATCAGGTCGCGCGGCGGCTTGCCGGCGAGATCACCGAGGATCAGTTCCGGCCGCTGAGGCTGATGAACGGCGTCTACCTGCAGCTCCACGCCTACATGCTGCGCATTGCGGTGCCTTACGGCACGCTGAACAGCAAGCAGTTGCGCATGCTCGGCCACATCGCCCGCAAATACGACAAGGGCTATGGCCATTTCACGACGCGCCAGAATATCCAGTTCAACTGGCCGGCGCTGTCGGACATTCCGGCGATCTTGGCCGACCTGGCAAGTGTGGAAATGCACGCCATCCAGACCAGCGGCAACTGCATCCGCAACGTCACCGCCGACCACTTTGCCGGTGCCGCCGCCGACGAGATTGCCGACCCGCGCCCCTATGCGGAAATCCTGCGCCAGTGGTCGTCGGTGCATCCGGAATTCTCGTTTCTGCCGAGAAAATTCAAGATTGCGGTGACCGGGGCCGAGCGCGACCGCGCCGCCATCCAGACGCATGACATCGGCTTGCATTTGAAGAAAAACGCGGCCGGCGAACTCGGTTTCGCCGTCTATGTCGGCGGCGGCCAGGGCCGTACGCCGATGATCGCCAGGAAGATACGCGACTTCCTGCCCGAGGCGGACCTTCTGTCCTACTGCACGGCGATCCTGCGCGTTTACAACCTCTACGGCCGCCGCGACAACAAGTACAAAGCGCGCATCAAGATCCTCGTCCACGAGACCGGCGTCGAGGAGATCACCCGCCAGGTCGAGGCCGAATGGCAGGAATTGAAGGATGCGGACCTGAAGCTGCCGGAAGCCGACATCCGCGCCATCGATGCCTATTTCGCGCCGCCGGCGCTGGTCGCCCGGCCGGAAGGCGACGAAGCGGTCAAGCTTGCCCGGCTCGATTCGAAGAGCTTTTCGGAATGGCTCGACCAGAACGTGGTGACCCACCGCCATCCCGATTACGCCGCCGTGACGATCTCGCTCAAGGGCATCGGCGAGGCGCCGGGCGATGCCTCCGACAGCCAGATGGAAGCGGTCGCCGACCTTGCCGGAAAATATGCCTTCGACGAGCTGCGCGTCAGCCATGAGCAGAATCTGATCCTGCCGCATGTCGCGCGCGCCGACCTCAAGGCAGTCTATGATGCGCTGGTCGATATCGGCTTGGCGACGGCCAACTCCAACCTGATCACCGACATCATTTCGTGCCCTGGCCTCGATTATTGCGCGCTGGCCACGGCGCGCTCCATTCCGGTGGCGCAGGAAATCTCGAACCGTTTCGCGTCGCTCGAGCGGCAGCGCGAGATCGGCGAACTGAAGCTGAAGATCTCCGGCTGCATCAACGCCTGCGGCCATCACCATGTTGGCCATATTGGTATCCTCGGCGTCGAGAAGAAGGGGGCCGAACTCTATCAGGTCACGCTTGGCGGCTCGGCCGACGAGAACACCTCGGTCGGCGAGATCATCGGCCGCGGCTTCAGCTCGGAAGAGATAACCGACGCCATCGAGCAGATTGTCGAGACCTATCTCGGCCTTCGGCTCGACAGAAACGAAAAGTTCATCGACGCCTACCGCCGTGTCGGTCCCGCGCCGTTCAAGGAGGCGCTCTATGCTGGCGAAACCAAGGCCGCTTGACCGAATCGTTGACGTCGAGGCCGGCGTTGCCGCCGAAGCGGCGGGGCTCGATGCGCTCTACGGTCATTTGAAGCCGCTGGAGATCATCGAGCGGGCGGCCCGGGAATTCTTTCACGATGAAATCGCTGCGGTTTCGTCCTTCGGCGCGGATTCGGCGGTGCTGCTGCACATGATCGCCAAGATCGACCGGTCGCTGCCGGTGATCTTCCTCGACACCGGCAAGCATTTCGAGGAGACGCTCGGCTATCGCGATGCGCTGGTTGCCGATTTCGGGCTGACCGATGTCAGGGTGATCAAGCCCGACGAGGCGGCGCTCCAACGGATCGATCCGACCGGCAATCTGAACGAGACCGACACCGACGCCTGCTGCGATGTTCGCAAGGTCGAGCCGCTAGCGCGCGGCATCGAGCCGTTTCGCGCCTGGTTCACCGGCCGCAAGCGCTTCCAGGCGACGACGCGGACAGCGCTTCCGGTGTTCGAGGCGGTCGGCTCGCGCATTCGCATCAATCCGCTGGCGCATTGGACGACCGCCGATCAGGCCAACTATATGCGCGCGCATGCGCTGCGTGAAAATCCGCTGGTCGCCTATGGCTATCTGTCGATCGGCTGCTTTCCGTGCACGCAGCCGGTGCAGCCGGGCGAGGACGCGCGCAGCGGTCGCTGGGCAGGGCATGCCAAGACGGAGTGCGGCATTCATCTGTCGGGGTTGGAGAAGTCGCTGACCGACGCATCGCTTTAGGAATTTTTTGATGAACGAACTGACGCTGGAGATCGCCACCCGCCTCTGGACCCCGACGGGCTTTCGCGAGGACGAGTGGACCCATGCCGAAAGTGCAGACGCACTGTCCGGCAATGGCCGCTTTATCCTGCCGCTGCAGGTATTTCTCGGCCTCGACCCGGCGGTGCGCCGGTCGGCGAAGGAACGCCTTGGCGTGCTGCTTCAGCCCGGCGACCAGCTCGAAAAGATCGCAGACCTGCTCGACCAGGTATCGCTGGTGGCGTTGGCATTTCCGGCCTTCAGTGACGGCCGTTCTTTCTCCAAGGGCGAACTGCTGCGCAGCCGCCATCATTTTGAAGGCGCGATCCGCGCCACCGGGCAAGTTCTGGTCGACCAGTTGCCGCATATGCTGCGCCTTGGCTTCGACGAGTTCGAGGTGTCGCATCCGGTGCTTTTGAAACGGCTCGAGGAAGGCCGCATCGGCGGCCTGTCGCAATATTATCAGCCGACCGAGAAGCCGGAGGCCAAAGGCCCTAAATATTCTTGGCGGCGGGTGCGCGCCGGCTGATCGCCTGCGCAGAGCAGATCGCCGCATCTGGTCGGACCAGCTTGCAGATTCGGTCTTTTATTTTCGGTGTCCTGCCCTTAGGATAGGCTGATTATTTCGCACTCCGAAATAAATATCGCCACTAAGGGAGGAACCGGAAATGGCTGGTAAGAAGATACTGATGCTCGTTGGCGAGTTCAGCGAGGAATACGAGATTTTCGTCTTTGAACAGGCCATGCATGCAGTTGGCCACTCGGTCCATGTCGTGTGTCCGGACAAGAAGGCGGGCGACATCCTGAAGACGTCGCTTCACGACTTCGAGGGCCATCAGACCTATACGGAAAAGCTTGGCCACGACTACATCCTCAACAAGACCTTTTCCGAGGTGAACCCGGCCGAATACGATGCCGTCTACGCGGCGGGCGGGCGTGGGCCGGAATATATCCGTATCGACACGCGCGTGCAGGCGCTGGTGCGGCATTTCCACGACACGGGCAAGCCGATCTTCACCATCTGCCACGGTGTGCAGATCCTGATCGCGGTCGACGGCGTCGTGCGTGGCAGGGAAGTCGCGGCGCTCCAGTATTGCGAGCCGGAAGTCACGCTCGCCGGCGGCACCTACATAGATGTCTCACCGACCGGCGCCCATGTCGACGGCAACCTGGTGTCGGCCAAGGGCTGGCCAGGCCTTGCCGCGTTCATGCGCGAATGCCTGAAAGTGCTCGGCACCGAGATTCAGCACGGCCAGATACTGATGCGCGACGAACGCAAGGCAGCTTGAGCTAGACTTTGGAAAACCGCCGCACCTCAGGTGCGGCGGCGCGTTTTACGCAGCCATCCGCGCTTCGCGGAACGACACCAGTTTCCTGCGGTTCTCATCCCACAGCGCCAGCTTGACGCAGCGCAGGCTCTCGACAAGCGTGATGCGGCCGATCTCGCGCAGTTCCGGGTAGTCCCTCAGCACTTCCTGCAGCCGGTAGCATGGCACCTTGGCGGAGAGATGGTGCACGTGGTGGACGCCGATATTGCCGGTGAACCAGTTCAGCACCGGCGGCAGGTCATAGTATGAGGAACCGTGCAGCGCCGCATGCTGGAATTCCCACTCGGAATCCTTTGCCCACTCGGTCTCCTCGAACTGGTGCTGGACGTAGAACAGCCAGATGCCGGCCGAACCGGCGAGGATGACGATCGGCAAGTGCACGACCAGGAAGGCTCCAAAGCCGACGAACCAGATGAGGATCGCCGCGATAAGCGCGATAGCGAGATTGGTTGCCATGGACGACACCCAGGGTGTCAGGCCGCCCCGCATCATGCCGACCGGCAGCCTCTGCTCGAAAATGAAGAGCCAAATGGGGCCGAGGCCGAACATGACCAGAGGATGACGATAGAGACGATAGGCAAGGCGGCCTTGCCAGGGCATCTGCCGGTATTCGGCGACCGTCAGCGTCGTGATGTCGCCCATGCCGCGTTGGTCGAGGTTGCCGGCGCTGGCATGATGGGTTGCGTGAGCACGCCGCCAGCAGTCGTAGGGCGTCAGCGTCAGGACGCCGAGGCCACGGCCAATCCAGTCGTCGACGGTGCGATTGGCGAAGAAGGAGCCATGGCCGCAATCGTGCTGGATCATGAAGATCCGCACCAGAAAGCCGGCCGCCGGAAGGATAAGGATCAGACCCCACCAATGGCCGTAGGCATAGGCAGCCGAGGACAATGCCCATAGCGTGGCAAAAGGGATGAGGGTGATGGCAAGTTCAACGGCGCTGCGTCGCCTGTCCGGCGTCTTGTAGCGCGCCAGGATCTTCAACCAGGCACGCTTGCTGTTCGCCACAGCTTCGGGGGAAATCATGTTCATCAGAGAGCATAGACGGGCCATCCCGCTGCCGCAAGGCAGAGCTCACGCAAGTTTACTGCGCGTAATTGTCGCGCGATGAGCAAAGTGCGGCGATGTGGAAAGCGTGCTTGGTTTGCGGTGGCGCGCAACGACAGGCGTGTGTCCGTCTACCGCCGGCGGCCACCGGCGGCTACGCTGCTCTCGATGCCGTCCAGGCGGTCGAGCAATTCCCTGAAGCGATCAGGAATGTCGTTCTCCGTCCGGAACGCCGGCAGCACGCGCAAAAAGCGCATCGTCGCCTCGGTGCCGAACTGACGCCGGATATCGGCCGCAAGCTTTTCGCGTCTTTCGTTATTGCTGTGGGCGCCGTTTTTGTTGCGGTCGCTGTTGTTGCGGGTCGTCATTTCAAAATCCTGCGTCGGCTTCGAAACTCTTCCAGCAGACGAATGGTTCCCCCATCGTAGCGTCTTGGCAAGCAAAGCCGGCAGTTACAGTAAAATTTGAATTAATATCGAAAGGTCTTCATGATGCGCCGTCAAGGCGCCAGCGGCCTCTTCAGTATCGCTTGCCCCTTGATTTTTGGCCGCCAAACCTCGATATCGGGCACAAATCCACATCATTCGAAATGACGGGAAATGGCGATGAGCGACCAGGCAAAAGACGAACGCGCGCCCGATGAAGCCGAGACGACCGAGGATGCCGTCAAGCGTATGGAAGGCGGCGCCGACGGCGATTATGAAGCGCTTGTGCGGCTGCTGAAGGAAAACGAGGATTTGAAGGACCGCGCGCTCCGCGTCGCTGCCGAGATGGAAAACCTGCGCCGCCGCACCGCGCGCGACGTACACGACGCGCGTGCCTATGCGGTTGCCAACTTCGCCCGCGACATGCTGTCGGTGTCGGACAATCTGCGCCGCGCGCTGGATGCGATCCCGGCCGAGGCCAAGGCCTCGGGCGATGCCGGCTTCAAGGCGCTGATCGAGGGCGTCGAGATCACTGAGCGCGCCATGTTGTCGGCACTGGAGCGGCATGGGGTGAAGAAGCTCGAGCCCGAAGGTGAGAAGTTCGACCCGAATTTCCACCAGGCGATGTTCGAGGTGCCCAATCCGGAGGTGCCGGCCAACACGGTGGTGCAGGTCGTGCAGCCGGGCTACTCGATCGGCGAGCGGGTGCTGCGGCCGGCCATGGTCGGCGTTGCCAAGGGCGGTCCCAAGCATGTGACTGGTGAAGCGCCGGTCGAGCCAGGGCCGGTGAATGAGCAGGCCGAGAAGGATGCGTAGTTAGTTAGGGGAGTAAGAGAGTAGGTCAGTACGCGAGTAGGGAAACAGAGAAGCCGCACAATTCGTGCGGCTTCGTGCTATTCATGGTTTCCCTATTCACCTACTCCCTTACTGCCCTACTCCCTTATTCCCATGAATCCAATCGAGCTTCTCGACTATGCCGGTGTCGCAGTCTTCGCGGCGACCGGTGCGCTTGCCGCTTCGCGCAAGCAGCTCGACATTATCGGCTTTCTGTTCCTGGCCAGCGTCACCGGCATCGGCGGTGGCACGTTTCGTGACGTCATCCTCAATCTGCCGGTCTTCTGGATCGCCGACTCCGGCTACGTGCTGATCTGCGTGGTGGTGGCGATGCTTGTCTTCTTCGGGGCGCATCGTCTCGAATCCCGCTGGAAATTACTGCTCTGGCTCGACGCTGTTGGCCTCGCCGCGTTTTCGGTGATGGGTGCCGCCAAGGGCCTGGCCATCACCGGCTCGCCGGTCGTGTCCGTCGTCACCGGCGTGCTCACCGCCACGTTCGGCGGCATCTTGCGCGACCTGCTGGCCGGCGAGCCGTCGGTGCTCTTGAGACCAGAAATCTATGTCACTGCCGCCCTTGCGGGCGCCACCCTGTTTACAACAGGCGATCTCGCCGGATGGCCGCCGCTCGCATCGGGCCTGGCGGGCTTTACCGCGGCATTTCTGGTGCGTGGCGGCGCGCTCAAGTTCGGCTGGGCCTTTCCATCCTACAAGGGCCGCCCCGGCCGGCGGCCGGAAGATATTCCGTGAGTGGCGGATAGTGAGTAGTCAGTAGTCAGTAGTGAGGCTTGGATGTCGTGATGTAGCTCTCACTACTCACTACTGCCTTCATGCGGCAAAACGCTGGGCTTCCCCGCCATAATAGTTGACGTAGCGGGCGCCGATCTCCTTGACCGGCATCACCACGAACACGTCGACCGTCGAGAATTCGCGGTCGATGACGCAGCCGTCGCCGATGCGCGCGCCGACGCGCAGATAGCCCTTGACCAGGGGTGGCATTGCCGCGATCGCGGCCTTGGCGTTGACCGCCTCGATCGGCATCAAATCCATGGAACAGTAGCGCCCGGCGACCGCGCGCACGTCCCAGGCCGAATTCGTGCGGCAGTGATGGGCAAGATAGGTCAGCGCTTCGGCATGCGCCGCCGGCACGGTGCCTTGGAACGAGGCGCAACCGGTCATCACACCGATCCCGTAATGGTTGATGTAGGCCCAAATACCTTGCCAGAGCGCCTCGATGGTGCGCTTCGAGCGGTATTCCGGCAAGACGCAGGAGCGGCCGAGCTCGAGAAAACGCTGGCCGGGATGACGGGCGATGAGCTTGGTCAGTTCGAATTCGCCCTCGGAATAGAAGCCGCCGGCCGCAGCCGCGATTTCCTGCCGCAGCAGGCGGTAGGTGCCGACAATGCGGCGATGCTCGGGACCGGACAGCGAGGTGTCGAAGACGAGCAAATGATCGCAGAGCGGATCGAAGCGGTCGGCGTCGCGGCAGTCCTGCGCCTGGAACAGGTTCTTCCTGGCGCCAAGCTCGTCGTAGAATACCCGGTAACGCACTTCCTGGGCCGCGGCGATCTCAGCTTCGTTGAGGGCGAGCCGCACTTCGAGGTTGCCGATGCGGCCGAGCGATGCGCCTTTCAGGACGGCATCGACGTTCCGCCCGACAAGCAATGCGCTGCTGGCGTTCGGCCGAGTGTCACAATCCGGCATAGCTGTATGCACGAGTGATTCTCCTTCGAGCCATCCCTCTTGGCACGGGGATACGGTGTAGGTGCAACAGGATTGTGACAGTACCGTGATACGACGTTACGGGCAATACTTCGCCGGCTGGGCAATGCCTTCAACCGGCTATGCTATGTGAGGAAAGGGGCGCGACTCGCGGCTCAAGCCGCCAGCTGGCCTTCGACCGCATGGACAAGCGCGTCAGGGTCGAGCGGCTTGGTGACGAAGCCGCTGGCGCCATGGGCGAGCACGGCGTGGCGGGTCTTTTCCTGGCTGTCCGCCGACAGCACCATGATCGGAACCGGCGGTATGGCGGTTTCCTCTTCGTGCCGGCGGATGGCGGCGATGGCGTCCAGACCGTCCATCACCGGCATGTGCAGGTCCATCAGCACCACGTCGAAGCGATGCTTGTGGCCGGATCCGGTGACGGCCTCGACGGCGGCCTTGCCGTTGCCGACCACCTTCACCCGATGCCCGGCCTTCAGCAGGGCGGCGCGGGCAAGCATGGCGTTGATGTCGTTGTCCTCTGCAATCAGAACGGACAGGCCCTGCTGGCGGCTGCCAATGGCGCGGACGAATGGCGCGCCGGGCTTTTCCGGCTGCGGCTGGGCGAGGGCGGGCAGGCTGCTGGTCAAAAGCACGCGCAGCAACGTCTCGCCGCGCACCGGCCTTGCCAGGAAAGTGGCATAGCCGCTGGCGCGGAACTCGCCCAGCATGCCGCGGTCGGTCGGCGCGATCAGCGTGATCGCCTCGCAATCGGCAAAGCCGCTCTGACGAAGGCGCTTGAGCAACCTGCCGTCGCCGGCCTCCATGGCAGCGTCGACCAGAAGCACGTCGCAGCCTTCGGCGAAGGGGGCTGCCTGGGCGGCGGTCGCGGCCAGATCGACCATACCGCCATTGGCGCGGATGGTGCGAGCAATGGCATCCGCCTCGATGGCGTTCTTCGACACGATCACCGCGCGCCGGCCCGACAGCGCGCTCTGGCGGTTCTGCGGCGCTTCGATGGCCGATATTGCGGGGATTTCGAAGTTAAATTCGGAACCCTCGCCGAGCCGGCTCGACACCGAAATCGTACCGCCCATGGCAATCGCCAGGCGCTTGGAGATGGCAAGGCCGAGACCGGCGCCACCATGCGCACGGGTCGACGTGCCGTCAGCCTGTTCGAATTCCTCGAAAATGCGCTCCAAGTCGATCTCGTTCAGGCCGGGACCGGTGTCGGTGACCGTGAAGCATATGTGGTCGGTGGCTTCGGTGCGGGCGCGGGCGATGCTCACCAATACGCCGCCGCTGTCGGTGAACTTGATGGCGTTGCCGATGAGATTGAGCAACACCTGCCTGACCTTTCCCGGATCGGCGGTGATCATCTGCGGCACGTCGGGGTCGACATGGCAGCCAAGGCCGATAGTCTTGGCGAAGGCGCGCGCCGCCAGGAGTTCGATGACGTTGTCGGCGATCTCACGCACGGACATCGGCTGCGGTTCGGGATCGAAGCGGCCGGCCTCGATCTTGGAATAGTCGAGCAGATCCTCTATCAGCGCCAGCAGCGCACTGGCCGAGGTCGAGACGGCGCCGACATAGGTCCGTTGTTCAGGCGAGAGATTGGTATCGGCCAGCAGCTTGGCCATGCCCATGATGCCATTCATCGGAGTGCGGATCTCGTGGCTGACGGTGGCGAGGAAGCGCGATTTGGCCTGGCTTGCATATTCGGCTCGCTCGCGGGCGGTGATCAGTGACGATTCGGCGCGCTTGCGGGCGGTAATGTCGCGGGCGATGGCGCGATGCGAGACAGCCCCGCTCTCCTTGTCGCGCACGGACAGTTCGATCCATGAGAACCAGCGCGGGCCGCTCGGTGTGCCAATGGCGACGTCGGTGGAGCTCAGGCATTCGTGGTCGGAAAAAGCGGCATCGGGAACGATGCCGACGTCGATGCCGAGTTCGGCCAGGGTCCTGCCGGCAAGGTGGCGCTGTTCGGTTTCGACAAGATCGGCGAAAACCTTGTTGGCGTAGACGATGTGGCCGTCCCGGCCGCGATGGACGACGAGATCGCCGAGCGCGTCGATCAGCCCGCGAAAGCGTTCCTCGCTCTCCTGCATTTCCCACATGCGGTCGGCCAGTGTCTCGATCTGGGCGCGGCTGCGAGCCGCGGTCTCGTCGAGCAGAGCGGCTGTGCGACGCTCGGTGCGCTTGGCGCGCAGGTGCATGGCAAGACCGGCCATGCCGGTCGCCAAGAGGCCAACGGTGATGAAGATCGGCGCTCCGCTCAGGTGCGACAGGCCTGCCAGTACGACCACCGCGACGAGCGTCAGGAACGGCAGGCCTTCGCGATTGGCGCCGGGCAATTCCGGCGCCAGCGGCGGCACGGCGACAACTTGCCGCCTTGGCGGCTCCGGGCCGATCCCGTCGACGCTTTCGGCGTTCTCCGTTTCTCTGATGCCGGATTCCGTGACCATACGAAATCCTTGCCAGACAGAGATTATGGAAAATTGCGGCTGATCGTTCGAATTTTAGCGGTCGCGCGGTTTTGGCTTTGTTTCATGCAAAAACGGCAGACGACGGAGCTCACATATCCACCACTACGCGACCGCGGATCTTGCCGTCGACGATGTCGTGCGCGGCATCGATGATGCCATCGAAACCGATGGTCGTGGACAGGCTGGCAAGCTTGTGGAGGTCAAGGTCCGTGCCGATGCGGCGCCACGCTTCCATGCGGACCGCCTTGGGCGCCATCACCGAATCGATGCCGAGCAGCGAAACGCCGCGCAGGATGAAGGGGGCGACGCTCGCCGGCAGATCCATGCCGCCGGCCAGGCCGCAGGCGGCGACGGCGCCGCCATAGGACGTCATCGAAAGGACATTGGCCAGCGTATGGCTGCCGACCGCGTCGACGCCGCCGGCCCAGCGTTCCTTGGCGAGCGGCTTTGCCGGCTGGGCGAGCTCGTCACGCGCAATCACTTCCGCGGCGCCCAGGTCGATCAGATAGGGGCTTTCGGCGCTGCGGCCGGTCGAGGCGATGACATGGTAGCCGAGGCTGGACAGGATCGAGACCGCGACCGAGCCGACGCCGCCGGCAGCCCCCGTCACCACCACCGGGCCGCGATCGGGCATAATGCCATGCCGTTCCAGCGCGATGACGCAAAGCATGGCGGTGTAGCCGGCGGTGCCGATCGCCATGGCATCATGCGGGCTCATGCCCTGGGGCAGTGGCACCAGCCAGTCGCCCTTGACGCGGGCACGCTCGGCATAGGCGCCAAAATGCGTCTCGCCGACACCCCAGCCGTTCAGAATCACCTTGTCCCCCTTGTGCCAGTCGGCATGGGAGGACGAGACGACCGTGCCGGCGAAATCGATGCCCGGCACCAGCGGCCAGCGGCGGATCACCGGCGCCTTGCCTGATATGGCAAGGCCATCCTTGTAGTTCACCGTCGTCGCCTCGACGGCGACGGTGACATCGCCTTCCATCAGATCGTCTTCAGTGAGGTCGATCACCGCAACCGACTGCTTCCTCTCGGCGTCGCGCGAAACGAGGATGGCTTTGAAGGTTTCGGGCATGTTTTCTCCTCGGGCTTTTCGAATGAGCACTTTATGGCGATGGAAGATCAGGTCAATCGTTTGAGGGCTTGGCCTCACGCCGCCAACCGATGAGTTCATCGAAGACGACCAGCACCGCGCCGACCGCGATGAAGGCGTCGGCGAGGTTGAAGATGGCGAAGGACCATACCGGAGTATGGAACAGGATGTAGTCGATCACGTGGCCATAGGTGGCGCGGTCGAGCAGGTTGCCGAGCGCGCCGCCGACGATCAGCGCAAAGCCGACGCGGGTAAGGACGTGGCCGGGCGGCGTGCGGGCCGCGAGATAGAGCACGAAAACGACGACGAAAGCGGCAATGATCACCAGGCCGGTGTCGCCGAACGACGAAAACATCGAGAAGGCAATGCCGGTGTTGTAGGTACGATACAGTGCCAGGAACGGCACGAGATCGACCTTTTCCTGAAAGGGGAGGCCGGTCTCGACCAGGTGTTTCACCCACTGGTCGAGCGCTATCGCCGCAGCGACCAGCAGGGCGTAAGGCAACCATGATTTTGCCGTTCGGGATTTCACCATCTGGGATGTCACGGTTTGGCGTCCTCCGGGGCAAGTTTCAGCGCACCGCGCCGGATCTCGAACAGCACGATGCCGGTGGCCACCGCGAGATTGAGCGAATCGGCGCGGCCGGCCTGCGGAATCCGCAGCAGCCTGTCGCAGCTTTCGGCCAGGCTGTCAGGCAAGCCCTGCTGTTCGTTGCCCATCATCAGCAGAACCGGGCCTTTGGAGAAATCGACCGACCGGTAGTCGACCGCACCTTTCAGATGCGTGCCGGCGACGAGGCCGGGAAAGCTCTTTCGCCATGCGAGGAAGACGTCCGGCGTCGCCCTGGCGACCGGCACGGCGAAGATCGAGCCCATCGTGGCGCGCACGGTCTCGACGGAAAAAGGATCGGTGGTCTCGCCGACCAGGATGACGCCCTTGGCGCCAACCGCATCGACGGTGCGGATGACGGTGCCGAGATTGCCGGGGTCGCGCACACGATCGAGCGCCACCCAGACATCGCCTTCCCGGGCACGGATGTCCTGCAGCGGCAGAAACTTCTGCGAAAAGATACCGACCACCATTTGCGGGTTGTCGCGGCGGGTGATGGCGACGAGCACCTTTTCCGAAACTTCGAGCACGGTGCCGCCGGCGGCAACCGTGCGCGCCGCGACCTTTTCGACCGCCGCATTGCCGCGTCCGGCCTTGGCGAAGACCAGCGTCCTGATCGACCACCCAAGATCGAGCGCGTCGATGACCAGCTTCAACCCCTCGGCCATGAAGGCGTTCTGCTGGTCGCGGAATTTCTTGAGCGCCAGCGCCTTGATGTCCTTGACCAGCGGGTTGGCGAGGCTGGTGACCTCTTTCACCTGCCCGGGCGCGCCTGCGTGCCGATCGCTCATTCAGGCCACCCAGCGCGAGAACAGCGACGTGGACAGCGCCCGGCCGGCGGATTTCTCGCGGATGATCAGTTCGCCGGACTCGACCGTGCCGCCCATGCCCGTGAACGTGTCGCGCATCAAGGCATGGATGGCAAAGAAGGAGGCGCGGATCGAATAGGCCGTCAACACCACGGCAAGCGGCTTCGGCGTCAGGATCGAGCGGCAGAGGTCGGTCAGATCAGGCAGATCCTCGAACAACTGCCAGACCTCACCCTTGGGGCCACGGCCATAGGCGGGCGGATCGAACAGGACGATGTCGTAGCGGCTGCCGCGGCGTTCCTCGCGCTCGGCGAATTTCATGGCGTCGTCGACGATCCAGCGGATCGGCTTTTGCGACAGGCCTGCCATCTCCTGGTTCTCCCTGGCCCAACCGATCGCCTTCTTGGATGCGTCGACGTGGGTGACCTCGGCGCCGGCGCGCGCCGCCACCAGGGAAGCGAGGCCGGTATAGCCGAACAGATTCAGCACCTTGACCGGCCGCTTCGCCGCCGCGATCAGCCCGGCCATATGATCCCAGTGCGAGGCCTGTTCGGGAAAGACGCCGACATGGCGAAACGAGGTGAAGCGGCCGAGATAGTCGATGCCGTCATGCTTCATCGGCCAGGTCTCGCCGAGCGGCGTCCTGGGGAAGCGCCAGCGGCCGATGCCTTCCTCGTCGGTATCGCCGGTGAAAATGGCGTCGGCACGGTCCCAGTCCTTGGCCGGCAACGCTTTTTGCCAGATTGCCTGGCCCTCGGGCCGGACGATGCGATAGGGGCCATACTGTTCGAGCTTTTGCCCGGCGCCGCTGTCGAGAAGCGCGTAGTCGGCGTTGGGCGCAACTTCGAGGATTACCGGAAGACGTTCGGCTGGAAGGGCGCCGTCGCGGCGGGAAAGCGCACGCGGCGCGGCCTTTGGTTCGGAACGGTCCCTCGTTTCATGACGCTTGCCCGGCTTTGCATCCGGCCTGGCGGCTGCGTAACCCTCCCGCGGCCGCGGCTGTTCCGCCCCGCTTTTCGCGAACTGCGAGCGGCTATCGCGGCGTTTGTCGCGAAAAGGTTTCAAGACGGAGCATCTCCGGACGGCGGCTTGGCCCGCTTCTGCCACAGCACATCCAGCGGTGCAACAAAGGCGGTTGCCGGACGACATCCGGAAAGGTCAGCCATGCCTGATTGAAAGCAAGCCGACAATCAGCGATATGAAACCTGCGGCCTTGATGCCAGCCACGACCATATGGCCGGTTTCCCAGCGCAGCCGGATCGCTTCGAAGTTTTCCGGGATCGGTCCAGGCACCCAGGTGGACAGGACATCATTGGCCGGTTTGACGAGCACAGACCACGCTGCAAGCGACCCCGCATAAAGCACAGCCGCGGCCAAAACGAACCAGAATGCCGGGCGATCGTCACGCAACATCCGTGCGAGAAGCCCCGGACAACCAATCGCTGCCAGGTCCAGCGGCGCGCCAATGACCAAAAATAACAAGAACTGGCCGTTGAAGACGGTGGTTTCGCGCCACAGAAAAGGCGACCATTTCGTCAACCGAGGCAGCGATTCCAGGACATGAGCGAAGGATGGGCCAAGGCTGAGCGCTGCGACCGTGGCGGTCAGGATCGACCAGAACAACAGAAAATCTCCAGACAACGAGGCGGCGGCAAAGGGGTTCCCGTCGAGGCAGTAGGGTAGGGGAGTAGGGGAGTAGGTGAATAGGGAACGATTGATACGGTTCCCAATGTCCTACTGCCTTACCTTGAGCGCCTTGTAGACGGCAATGCCGGCGGCGAGATCCTCCAGGGCCGCGCCGACCGATTTGAACAGCGTGATCTCATCGGAGCTTTGCCGGCCCTTCTTCTGGCTGCGCGCCAGTTCGTGCAGGTCGGCGACGATGGCTTGCGACTTCAGCACGCCCGAGGCCAGCGGCTGGACGATGTCGCCCGCTTCCTTGGTGGCGCCGGCGCGGGTGTCGACATAGACGCGGGCGCGCGCAATCGCATCGTCGTCGCTTTCGCGCATATCAGGCGTAAAGCCGCCGACCAGATCGACATGGCTTCCCGGCCGCAAGAGCGCGCCCTTGATCAGCGGAGTGGTGGTGATGGTCGCTGAGGAGACGATATCGGCCTGGCTAAGTTCGGCGTCGAGATCGCTGGCGGCTTCCGCCGCGAAACCTTCGGCGCGCAATTGCGCCGCAACTTTTTCGGCATTGGCCGGCGTGCGGTTCCAGATGCGGATGGTTTTGATCGGCCGCACCGCCGAATGCGCCTTGGCCAGGAACGGCGACAGCGAGCCGGCGCCGACCACCAGCAGCCGCGAAGCGTCCTCGCGGGCCAGATAGGAACCGGCCAGCGCCGAGGCGCAGGCCGTGCGCCACTGCGTCAGCCGCTGGCCGTCGATCATGGCTTCGGGCTCGCCGGTGGCGCCGTCGAGCAAGAGGTAAAGCCCCATCACCGCGGGTTTGCCCACGGCGTTGTTGTCGGGCGACACCGTGACGATCTTGACGCCGATATGGCCGCCGGCCGACGTGCCGGCCGCATTGAAGTCGGTCCAGGCCGGCATCAAGAGCAGAGTCGAGGCCGCGCCGTCGGGGCGTTCGACCGTATGGTGATGCCTGACCGGTTGTACCGCTCCATCGCGAAAAGCCGCGCGCAGTGTCTCGACCAATCCGGGAAAGGTCAGCGCACGATCGACCTCGGCGGCCGAAATGGTCAGCATGAGAAGCTCCGCAGAGAGAACCGGCAGCCCGGCAGTTCAGTTCGTCGGCTTCGGCAGCGCCGGGCCTTGAGGCGCGACCGGAGCGCGGCTGACCGCCTGGCGCAGGTTCTCAGCCTCGACGCCGCGCTGGCGCGCCAGTTTGCGGTAACGGCCCTGCTTGACCCATGTCGCCAGGCTGCCGACGACCATGCCGATGGCGAGAGCCAGGAACAGGAAGATGAAAAGCGGCAGCGTCATTGTCAGCACCGGGTTGCCGGGGTTGAACGGGTCCAGGGTGAAGGCAACCGGATCGCGGTTGGCGACGGCCAGCGCAATCAGGATGACGGCCAGCGGCACGAAAACCACGATGAGCAAGAAACGATTGAACATGGAATTTCCTGTCGAAAGCGGGCTCTGCCGAAGGCCAGCCCCTACTGAAAAGGCCGGCATGTGCCCGCGCGGCGCTTATTTGCCGCCGTTCAGCCTTTCACGCAATTCCTTGCCGGTCTTGAAAAACGGCACCCATTTCTCCTCGACCTCGACGGATTCGCCGGTGCGCGGATTGCGGCCGGTGCGGGCGGGGCGGTTTTTCACCGAGAAAGCGCCGAAACCGCGCAGCTCGACCCGGTTGCCTTCGGCAAGCGCGTCGGTGATCTCGTCGAAAATCGCGCCGACTATGTTCTCAACGTCGCGCAGGAAGAGGTGCGGGTTGCGTGTGGCGATGATCTGCACAAGCTCGGATTTGATCATGAGAAGGCTCCCCGTGAAAACACTACCGTCAAAATTATGAGGATGATTTTATTTGCTTTTTTCACTCGTCTCAAGGGTGCCAGACGGAAACGAGACCGTCAAGAAACAAGCGGTCGGCACCAAGTTCGTGAATGATGTCGCCGCCATAGTCGGGCAGGCCGAGCGCACTGCCGATGGTTCGGGCCATCGCCTTCGAGAACAGGAAGCTGCCGCCTTCCGTATCCTTCCACTCCACCACCTCGAGCTTGGCGTCGACGCCCTTGGTTGCGAGCCAGCCGATCGCTTCGGTTTCGCCGCCGACCGCGTCGATCAATTTATTGGCGACAGCCTGCCTGCCGGTGAAGATCGACCCATCGGCCAGCGCCAGTGCCTCCGGCTTGGTCATGTTGCGGCGTTCGGCTACGATGCCGACGAACCAGTCGTAACTGTCGAGGATGAGCTTGCGGACCATGGCGCGTTCGTTGTCATTGGCCGGCTTGAAGGGCGACGGCGCGGCTTTCAACGGCGAGGATTTCACTTCCTCGAGCTTGATGCCGAGCTTATCCATGAGGCCGCTGACGTCCGGATACTGGATCAGCACGCCTATCGAGCCGACGATCGAGGACTTGCGCGCAACGATATGATCGGCCGCGGTGGCGATCATATAGCCCGCCGATGCGGCCAATGTCCCGACCTCGGCCACCACTGGCTTGTCGGCAGCCAGCTTACGCACTTCCTCGTAGATTGATTCACCCCCGACGGTGGTGCCGCCCGGTGAATCGATCGACAGGATCACAGCTTTCACCCTCGAGGATTGACGGATGGCTTCCAGCCGTTTGATCAGTTCGTCGTCTTCGGTGATGGTGCCCTCGATCTTGACCTTGGCGATATGGTCGACCGCCGTGCCAGTGAAGTCGTCACCGTAAATCCAGGTCGAAAGGGCAACCAACCCGGCCGCTGCGACAACAAGCGCTGAAACGCGCCAAAATGTCAGCTTGCGGCGCAAGCGGCGGCGGTCGATCAGGTCGTCGGCTCTCAATGCCATGGTCCAGCCTCATAGTCGGTGGGAGAGATGCTTTTAAAGCAACCATCCGCGCCCGGCTACCGATTCCTGACGCGCTTGCGCCAGAGACGACGTCTTCACGGTCGCGGGCCGGCATTTTCGGGAGACGTCAAGGCCAATCCACAGGCCCTAACGCTGTCCGCCCGTATCTGGTATGAAGTAAAAGTTGTGCCGGTTTCATTTTCGTTTGTACAACAGCAATCGTCACATTTTTGCGGTTTTCCTCCGCTTGTGCTTGCTTGAGGGCGTCGGCATCCCACCTATAGGGTGCTTGGCGGCAGGGGTTTAAAAGAAAGCAGTCATGTTAGCGCGACCGATCGAACCGACCAACACCGAGACGGAGTTGGCACCCCCGGCCGTAGGCCCGGCGCGGGCAAACGCCTTCGGCATTGCCCAGCGCCATTCACGCCGCGTCCGTGTCTTGAAGCTGGCGGTGCCGCTGGTCGCTGCCGTGATCGCGGTCGCTTTCCCGGTCTATTCGTATCTCGCGGCGCCTGTCTCGGTCCAGGTCCAAGCCGATGGCAGCGCCTTCGCCAATGGCAAGCTGGTGATGGCCAACCCCAAGCTCAACGGGTTCACCAAGCAGAAACTTCCCTATTCCATGACAGCCTTGCGCGCCATACAGGACGTGAGCAACCAAGGCATCATCGATCTGGAGGGCATCGACGCCAAGCTCCCGATCTCGGCCGACAATGTGGTGGCGGTCAATGCCTCGCACGGCATCTACAATCGCGACGGCAACACGATGAGCCTGACCAGCGATGTCACCATAACCACCACCGATGGCCTGGAAGCAAAGTTCAAATCGGCCTTTCTCGACATAGCCAAAGGCTCTATGAAGACGGATGACCCGGTCGACGTCAGCCGCGGCGGGTCGCGGATCACCGCAGATTCGATGTCGGTCCAGGACAACGGCAAGATCGTGGTTTTCGAGGACAGAGTGCGCGTCAACATCGACCCCGTCAGCTTGAAAGCGGCAGAGGCAAAGAGCGGAGAATCCCATGCGGCTCAGTAGTTCGATACAGCTCTTAGCCGCGGCTTCGGCCTTGTTGGGCCTGGGGCTGTTTCTGGGGATAGAGCCGTCCCTGGCACAGTCCAACACCACCAGCCAATTGTCCGGCCTCAAACTGTCCCGCGACAAGCCCATCCAGATCGAAAGCGACAAGCTCGAGGTCCGCCAGGCGGACAGCGTCGCCGTATTCACAGGCAATGTAAGCGTCGTCCAGGGGCCGACCGTGCTCAAGTCCGGCAAGATGACGGTCTACTACGTCAAGGATGCCGGTGCCGCCGGCAAGGGCACGGAGGCCGCAGGTGCCGCGATGACCGGCTCAGCTGACATCGACCGTCTGGAGGTCGACAACAAGGTCTATATAAAATCGGACGATCAGGTCGCCACCGGCGACCGCGGCAGCTTCGACATGAAGACGGAAGTGCTGGTGCTTTCAGGCAGCAAGGTCGTGCTCTCGCAAGGCGACAATGTGCTGGTCGGTTGCAAGCTCACCGTGCAGATGAAGAGCGGCCTGGCGCAGGTCGATCCCTGCAAGGGTGAGCGCGTCATAATGTCGATCGAACCGCCGGCGAAGCGCTGATGGTCGACGTAGCATCGCTGATGGCGCTTCTTCCGGGACGCGCCGCCAGCAAACTTGCGGCACCGGCCACGGTCACC
Source organism: Mesorhizobium sp. WSM4821 (assembly GCF_055901555.1). Taxonomy (NCBI): domain Bacteria; kingdom Pseudomonadati; phylum Pseudomonadota; class Alphaproteobacteria; order Hyphomicrobiales; family Phyllobacteriaceae; genus Mesorhizobium; species Mesorhizobium sp. WSM4821. The sequence continues at coordinate 2,237,087 of NZ_CM148371.1, forward strand.
GCCGATACGGCAAAGTTCAAGGGAACCCTAATCGCGAAGGGCCTGACCAAGAGCTACAAGGGCCGCAAAGTCGTCAGCGGCGTGACGATCGGCGTGCGCGCCGGCGAGGCGGTCGGGCTGCTCGGTCCCAACGGCGCCGGCAAGACGACCTGCTTCTACATGGTCACCGGCCTTGTGCCGGTCGACGAAGGCACAATCGAGATCGATGGTTTCGACGTCACCTCGATGCCGATGTACCGCCGCGCCCGCCTCGGCATCGGCTACCTTCCGCAGGAAGCGTCGATCTTTCGCGGTCTGAGCGTCGAGCAAAACATCCGTGCCGTGCTCGAAGTGGTCGAAAAGAGCCGCAAGGAGCGCGAGCGCAATCTCGACGAACTGCTCGAGGAGTTCCACATCAGCCATCTGCGCAAGGCCCCGTCGCTGTCGCTTTCCGGCGGCGAACGGCGGCGCCTCGAAATCGCACGCGCACTGGCGACCCGCCCCGCATACATGCTGCTCGACGAGCCTTTCGCCGGCATCGACCCGATCGCCGTCGCCGACATCCAGCAACTTGTGCGCCACCTGACGGCGCGGGGCATCGGCGTGCTCATCACCGATCACAACGTCCGTGAAACGCTCGGACTGATCGACCGCGCCTACATCATCCATGCGGGCCAGGTGCTGACCCATGGCCGGGCCGATGAAATTGTCGCAAACCCGGATGTGCGGCGGCTTTATCTCGGTGAGGGCTTTACACTCTGAGGTTGAGAATTCCTGTTCCAGAGCGATTTTTGGCGTGCAACAGGTCCTTTCCTGCGATTTTTCGTCCGAATAACGCACCGACAGGCGAGTTTTGATCGCCGTCGCCTTGACAAGCAAAAGCCGGGCCAGTTCTTATGCCCGACCGAGGAAAACTTTCCGGCAGTCTGGATGCGTAGACGGGGCGTTTGAAACCGAACCATGGCATTGGCGGCAAAACTACAGCTACGGCAGTCTCAGTCGCTGGTGATGACACCTCAGCTGATGCAGTCGATCCGCCTGCTGCAGTTCACCCATGTCGAGCTGGAACGCTTCATCGACGACGAGATCGAGCGCAATCCTCTGCTCGAACGCGCCGAGCCGCAGGACGATGCTGCCAGCGACCAGGCCCAGAAGATCGACGCCCCGCCGGAAACGGCGACCGGCGGCGACTGGTTCGAGACGGAAACGGCGTGGAGCGCCGAGGCGATCTCCGAAAAGCTCGATGCTTCGCTGGAAAATCTGTTCCCCGACGATCCCGGCACGAGCGAGCGGCTCGGTCCCGACCTGACGGCCCAGTGGAAATCGGCATCCGGCGGCGGTTCCATGTCCTCGTCCGACGGCTTCGACGTCGGAGACATGGCGGCGGCCGCCATCACGCTGCGCGAGCATGTCGGCGAACAGGTCGCGCTTGCCTTCACCGACCCGGCGGCACGCCTGATCGCCGGCGAACTTGCCGATGGCCTCGACGAGGCCGGCTATATGCGCGCCGACATGGCGGAAATCGCCGCCCGTCTCGGCACCGACAGAGCGGCGGTGATGAATGCGCTCGCGATCTGCCAGGCCTTCGAGCCCGCCGGCATCTTTGCCCGCGACCTCGCCGAATGTCTGTCGCTACAGCTTGCCGTCCGCGACCGCCTCGATCCGGCAATGAAGGCCTTGATCGCCAATCTCGAACTCCTGGCGCGGCGCGACTTCCAGACCCTGAAACGGATTTGTGGGGTCGACGAGGAGGATTTGCTCGACATGCTGGCCGAGATACGCGCGCTCGATCCGCGCCCGGGGATGGCGTTTTCGGGCGGTGCCAGCGACGCCATCATCGCCGATGTCGAAGTGCGGGCGGCCAATGACGGGAGCTGGGTGGTCGAACTCAACGCCGAAACGCTGCCGCGCGTTCTGGTCGATCATATCTATTTCGCCCAGGTGTCACCGCATGCGAAGAACCAGGCGGAAAAGGACTTCCTGGCGGAATGCCTGCAGAACGCCAACTGGCTGACGCGCAGCCTCGACCAGCGGGCGAAGACCATCCTCAAGGTCGCCTCGGAAATCGTGCGCCAGCAGGATGCTTTCCTCGTCCATGGCGTGCGCCACCTGAAGCCGCTCAACCTGCGCATGGTGGCCGACGCCATTGGCATGCACGAATCGACCGTCAGCCGGGTCACCGCGAACAAATACATGCTGACGCCACGCGGCGTGTTCGAGCTGCGCTATTTCTTCACCGCCTCGATCGCTTCGTCGGGCGGCGGCGACGCGCATTCGTCGGAAGCCGTGCGCGATCGCATCAAGCAGTTGATCGACGAGGAGAAGCCCGTCGACGTGCTTTCCGACGACGCGATTGTGGACATGTTGCGGGAAAACGGCGTCGATATCGCCAGGCGCACTGTCGCCAAGTACCGGGAGAGCATGAATATTCCCTCGTCAGTGCAGCGGCGGCGTGAAAAACGCGCCTTGGCCAGCGCCGGGCGCTGATCTCCGCGGAATTTCGACAGCCTCATCGCTTCATTGACAAGCCGTAACGAAGTGGCTAGAAGCCCGCCCGCATGAGACGGGCTGCTGCCCGCATGCGGATGGTCCGCCACGACGTTGGCCACGGGACGGTCAAAAAGGCGGCTTGTGATCAACCGGAAAGTTCGGATTTAAAATCGGCGCAAGTGACGCCGCAAAGCTTGTGCGCACAGACCACGGGTATAAACTCGGGACAGTTTGAAGCCTGAGCAAGGAAGGTCAGTTTTCAGATGACACTGCGCATATCGGGAAAACACATGGACATCGGCGATGCGTTCCGTACGCGCATCAACGAGCGTGTCGGGGAAGTGATCGGGAAATATTTCGATCGGGGCTTTTCGGGGCAAATCGTAGTCGTCAAATCGGGGTCGCGCTACACGGCCGATTGCATGATCCGGCTGGATTCCGGCGCTTCGTTGCAGGCAACCGGTGAGGCCCAGGACCCGACGCTCGCTTTCGAGGCCGCGGCGGATCGCCTCGAAACCCGCCTTCGGCGCTACAAGCGTCGGCTGAAGTCGCATAATTCAGGCAATGCCAACGGCGAACCCACCGACGTCGCCTATACGGTGATGGCGCCGCTTGCCGACGATGATGAGGACATACCGGAGAATTTCGCGCCGGCCATCGTCGCCGAATCAACCATGACGCTGCGGACCATGTCAGTGGCGTCAGCCGTGATCGAACTCGATGCCAAGGACAGCCCCGTCCTCGTCTTCCGCAACGCCGGGAACGAGCACCTCAACATCGTCTATCGCCGGCCGGATGGAAATATCGGCTGGATTGACCCGTCTACGACCAAAGTCGCGCAGGGATGACGGCCAAAGCCGGACTGGGACAAGAAACCAGCCGCACGCGAGAGCGGGGGCTGGCGACGGCAGGCGAACAAGGGATTTCAAGTATGGATCTGAGCGATCTTATCAACGTTCCGGCGATTTTGCCGGCGTTGAAAGCGAACTCCAAGAAGCAACTGCTGCAAATGCTGTCCGAAAGGGCGGCGGCGATTTCCGGCATTCCGGAACGGGAGGTGTTCGACACCATCCTGCAGCGCGAGCGGCTGGGCTCGACCGGTGTCGGCAACGGCATCGCCATCCCGCACGGCAAGCTGGCCGGAGTCAAGCGGATCGCCGGGGTTTTCGCCCGGCTGGAGACGCCGGTCGATTTCGAGGCGCTGGACGACCAGCCGGTCGATCTGGTGTTCCTGCTTTTGGCGCCCGAAGGCGCCGGCGCCGACCACCTCAAGGCGCTGTCGCGCATTGCGCGGGTGCTGCGCGACGCCGACACGGTGGCCAAGATCAGGGGCACCCGCGACGCCGCCGCAATCCACGCGCTTCTATCGGACACGCAGGCCTCACACGCGGCTTGAGCTTTCTTGATTGGATCCATCGAAGTGCCGCCGTGGGCGGCCCTGTCCGTTTCCAACCAGATCGATGCGCCGGCAATTAGTGGATGGCGACAGGCGTAAGATCGTTTTCCAGGGCGCCTGCCAGCGCCCGGTCACGTGCGTCAGAAAGCAGGATCGGCTGGCCATTGGCGGCAAACAGCGCCCACAGTTCCAGGCCGGGCGCGATTTCGCCAAGGCCCGGGAAACGGCCACGCAGATCGTCGCTCGACACTTTCCTGAGATAGGCGACCGAGCCTTCGCCGAGATGGGCGAATTCGCCACTGGTCATGATGAGATTTTCGTCAGTTCTGGTCATTTCAAGCCTCCTTGGCGCGAGGACGCCGCTCAAGGCCGCCTCGCATGAGAGCCATCGGCAAAAATCAGTCTTTCACCGATATGTTTATTTTCCGTACCAGCCGTTCGGACTCGGGCCGATCGAGATCGATCGACAAAAGGCCGTTCTTCAGCTCCGCCGCGATCACCCGCATGCCGTCGGCCAGCACGAAACAGCGCTGGAACTGGCGTGCGGCGATACCGCGATGAAGAAATTCGCGCTCGGTGTCGTCGTTCTGACGGCCGCGCACGACCAACTGATTCTCCTCCGTGGTCACATCGAGATCGTTTTCCGCGAAACCGGCGACAGCGAGCGTGATTCGCAACCTTTCGGTCTTGCCGTCGGCACCGCTGAGGCGCTCGATGTTGTAGGGAGGGTAGCTGTCACCCGACTTCGCCAGACGCTCCAAGGTCTTTTCCATGGCATCGAAGCCCAGGAGAAGCGGGCTGGAAAAAGGCGTCATTCGGCTCATGTTACACTGTCCTCTCAAGAGCGACATAAAGTGGAAAAACCCGGATGGCATTTTTCCCGATGGCCTTGATATGGTCCGCCTCGCGGTCAAGTTCAAGCCATCGAAAGCCCCGCCCAAAAAGACTCCCAAACAAGGAATTGAAATGCCCCAATCCCGCAAGATCATCATCGACACGGATCCCGGTCAGGATGATGCCGTCGCCATATTGCTGGCGCTCGGCAGCGCCGAGTTGGAGATCGTCGGCATGACCGCAGTTGCCGGCAACGTGCCGCTGAAGCTCACCGAAAAGAACGCACGCAAGATCTGCGAACTGGCCGGCAGGCCCGATATCAAGGTCTATTCCGGCGCCATCCGGCCGCTGGCTCGCGAACTGGTCACCGCCGAGGAAGTGCATGGCGAGACCGGCCTAAACGGGCCGCAATTGCCCGAACCGACAATGAAGCTGCAGGATCAGTACGCGGTCGATTTCATCGTCGAGACGCTGATGAAGGAAGAGAGCGGCGCGATCACGCTCTGCGCGCTCGGGCCGCTCACCAACATCGCGCTGGCGCTGATCCGCGAGCCGAAGATCGCGCCGCGCATCAAGGAAATCGTACTGATGGGCGGTGGCTTCTTCGAAGGCGGCAATGTCACCCCGACCGCTGAATTCAACATCTATGTCGACCCGCATGCCGCCAATGTCGTGTTCAAATCCGGCATCCCGATCGTCATGATGCCGCTCGACGTCACCCACAAGGCGCTGACCACGGCCAAGCGCACCCAAGCCTTCCGCAAGCTCGGCACCAGGGTCGGCACGGCCACGGCGGAGATGCTGGAATTCTTCGAGCGCTTCGACGAGGAGAAATACGGCACCGACGGCGGACCGCTGCACGACCCCTGCGTCATCGCCTATCTGTTGAAGCCGGAGCTGTTCAGCGGTCGCAACTGCAACGTCACCGTGGAAACCGCCTCAGAGCTTACCATGGGCATGACCGTGATCGACTGGTGGGGCGTGACCAAGCGGCCGAAGAACGCCATGGTGATGCGCGACATCGACCATGATGCGTTTTTCGCGCTGCTGCTGGAACGGCTGGGACGGCTATGAAAGCTCCCTTCTACCCCGTTCACGGGGAGAAGATCCCGGCAGGGGGACGAGAGCAGGGCATCCGCTTGCAACCCGGGAGCCGCCCTCACCCGGCGCGCTGCGCGACCACCCTCTCCCCGTAACGGGGCGAGGGACGAGGCGTCGGCCGCTCATTCTGGAAACCGGTAAAAGATCGAACCGTTGTCGCGCGTGACGCGCTCTATGGTTGTACGCGCGCCGATCAGATGCGGGCGCTCGTCCCTGATGAGAACGGGACCGTTCTCGATAGAGACCAGATAGATGCCGACACTTCTGACCATTGCGTCGATGGTGTCGACCGACCGGATCGGTTATTCGTCCACTTGAACGGATCGAGGGCCAACATCGCCGCAAAAAGAGCAACGATCAGGATCACGCCGATCGCGTGCCTTTTCACATCGGCAAAAGTCCATGGCACCGGCGTGAATCCCCAACCGTCGATTCATGTGGTGAGGAGAAGGCCGACTTTCAATCGGCCTTATCCTGCCAGATATTGCTGTTCGCGTCTTGGCTCTCGGCAGCCGTCACTTCGCCTTTGAAAACGCCAGCCACAGGCCGCCGCCGACCAGAAAGCTGCCGCTGATCCGCGACAGGAGCTTGACGCGGCCGGCCGACAGCAGGCGTCCGGCGCGGCCAGCGGCCAGCGCGTAGGTCGAATCCGACACGGCGGCGAAGATCATGGCGGTGAGACCCATGACGCCGATCTGCAGCGCGTAGTTGCCTTCAGGGGCGATGAACTGCGGAAAGAAGGCGCCGAAGAACACCAGCGTCTTGGGATTGCTGACCGCTACCAGCAGGCCCTGCAGGAAAAAGCCGCCGCGCGGTGTTTTCGCCGATCCGTCGGCGTTCAGCTTTCCCTTGGAGCGGAACATCTGCACGCCCATCCAGATCAGATAGGCGGCGCCGATCAGCCTGACCCATTCGAACCAGTGGCCCATGCCCGCGATCAGCGAGGTCAATCCGATGCCGACGATGGCGATCATGATCGCCAGCCCGGCCTGGGTGCCGGCGACGTTGGCGAGGCCGGCGCGGGAGCCATGGCGGATGCTGTTGGCGATGATCAGCGTGACCGTCGGTCCAGGCACCAGGATAATGACGATGCAGGCAACGACATAGGTAGCGTAGAGTTCCAGCGACATGGTTTTCCTCGACAGTATGCGGCTTGCGATGCGGCCGACGGTGATCAATGCATGACAGCAACGCCGGTGCAAGCCGGCAGCCTATGTCGCTGGCAGCCTTGATCTGGATTAGGCTCCGGCCTGCCACGGCAGCGTCGTCTCATAGGCCGCCGCCGCCTTCAGCACGGCCATGTCACCGCGCGGCCGCCCGATCAATTGCATGCCCGTCGGCCTGCCTGTGGCATCGAAGCCTGCCGGGACGTTGACCGCCGGGCAGCCAGCCAGCGTGGCGAACGCTGAAACCTGCATCCAGCGGTGGTAGCTGTCCATGGCCCGGCCTGCCACTTCCCTTGGCCAGTGGGTGACGACATCGAAGGGAAAGACCTGAGTGGTCGGCAACGCGACGAGATCGAAACGGTCGAAGAGCGACAGCAGCGTTCGATGCCAGGCTGAGCGCCTCACCGTGGCGGCGTGAATCTGCGGCGCGGTGAGGCGCAGCGCATGTTCCACCTCCCACACGGCCTCCGGCTTTAGAAGACTGCGTTTCAGGGGATCGTCGTAATGTGCCTTGAGCGCGCAGCCGCTGCTTGCCTGGCGCAGCGTCACAAAGTCCTGCCACAGCGCTTCGAAGTCGAAAGCCGGCACCAGTGATTCGGTCTGAAAGGATGCGTCCGCAAGCCGGCCGAGAGCGGCCTCGCAAAGATCAAGGACACCTGTTTCAACCGGCAGATGGCCGCCAAGATCGCCGAACCAGGCGATGCGGCCGCCGGCCGCCGGCGTTTCCAGCCCTTGGAGGAACGAGCCTTGCTTGTGATGGGAGAGCGGCGCGCGAGGGTCGTAGCCGGCCTGCTCATCGAGCAGCAGCGCCATGTCGCGCACGCTGCGACCCATTGGCCCTTCGACGCCCATCTGCGCGTGAAAGACGTCGAGGTCGGGGCCGGCGGGGACAAGTCCCTGGGACGGACGGAAGCCATAGACATTGTTGTAGGCGGCCGGGTTGCGCAGCGAGCCGCCAAAATCGCTGCCGTCGGCCATGGGAAGCAGGTCGAGCGCCAGCGCGACCGCCGCGCCGCCGCTCGAACCGCCGGCGGTCAAGGCCGGGTCGAACGCGTTGAGCGTCGGGCCGAACACGGTGTTGTAGGTGTTGGAGCCAAGCCCGAATTCGGGAACGTTGGTCTTGCCGATGATGATGGCTCCGGCCTTGCGGATGCGTTCGACGAAGAAATCATCCTCCTGCGGCACGAAATCGGCGAAGATCGGTGAGCCGAAGCTGGTTCTGAGGCCCTTGGTCTGCGCAAGATCCTTGATGGCGATCGGCAGGCCGAACAGAGATCCGGCATGTCCTGCATGCGCCAGCTGCGAGTCCGCCTTGTCGGCTTCGTCCAGGATATCGGCACGGTCTCGCAGCGAGACGATGGCGTTGACCAGCGGGTTAACCGCCTCGATCCGGTCGAGGAATGCCGTCACCACCTCGCGCACGGAAAGCTGCCGGCGCCGGATCGCGTCGGCAAGCTCCACGGCGGACCGGCGGCAGATATCGCCGGCGGGCGGCACGGCGTGTTTCGTGGCAGGGCGCATGGCTCTCACCTAACTGGCGGATTGTTGTAGCGCCGCGTCAACTTCCTTCGCCAGCGGGATAGCCGGCTGGGCGCCGGGCTTCAGGCAGGCGAGCGAACCGGCGGCTGTGGCACGGGCGAGCGCCTCTTCGAGCGGCAGGCCGGATGACAGCCCGGCGGCGAAATAGCCGCAAAACGTGTCGCCGGCGCCGACCGTGTCGACAGGCGTGATCTTCAGCGCCGGAACCATCAGAAGATCGGCTGGCGTGGCGGCCAGAACGCCGTCACCGCCGAGCGTGACGACGATTGTGCGGCCGGTCTTCCCCGCGTAATCGCGCATCCGCGCCTGGCGATCGCGGCCGCTCAGCGACAGCGCCTCGCCATAGAGGTCGAATTCGGTTTCGTTGGCGACGACATAGTCGGCCTTGCCGAGGAAGGCCGCCGCCTCGCCGCGGAACGGAGCCGTGTTGAGCACGGTGACCGCGCCCGCCGTCCGTGCCGCTTCCAGTGCTGCGTCGACGGTCTGCAGCGGGATTTCCTGCTGCAGGAGCACGACATCGCCCTTCTTCATAAACGCCTTGGAAAGGTCGCCTGTCACGACCGAATCATTGGCGCCCGGCACCACGGCAATGACGTTCTCGCCGTCGTCAGCGACCATGATCAACGCCGTGCCGGTCGAGGCGAAGGTTTCACCGACCCCGGACAGGTCGATCTTGCCCTCTCTTAACAGGGCCAGCGCGTCCGCCGCGAAGTTGTCCTTGCCGACCGCGCCGACCATGCGCACCTTGGCGCCGGCGCGCGTGGCGGCCAGCGCCTGGTTGGCGCCCTTGCCGCCAGGCGCAGTGGTGAAGCCGGAGCCCCGAACCGTCTCGCCCGGTGCGGGCAAGCGGTCGACATTGGCGATAAGGTCGAGGTTGATCGAGCCGATGACGATGATCAAGGAATACCTCCTGCTGATTTGGCGGGAAGCTACTCCGTAAGGCCGCCGCTTGCCAGACCGCGCGAGATGAACCCGCGCGCTGCTGGCCCGAACCTATGGAAGCATAATCAGGACCCGACCTGTCCCGCTTCCCAGCCAAGGATGGCGCGTTTGCGGGTCAGGCCCCAGTGGTAGCCTGTGAGCGCGCCGGACTTGCCGAGAGCCCGATGGCACGGCACCACGAAGGACATCGGATTGGCGCCGACCGCGGCACCCACCGCCCGGCTGGCGCTCGGCGCGCCGATGCGGGCAGCGATCGAGGAATAGGTGCAGGCCTTGCCCATCGGGATGCGCAGCAGAGCCTCCCAGACGCGGACCTGGAAATCTGTGCCGATCATGACGACGCGCAGCGGCTGGTCGGCGCGCCACAGTGCCGGATCGAAGATACGCGCGGCATAGGGCGCCGTCGCTGCCATGTCCTCGACATAGGTTGCGTTCGGCCAGCGGCCGGACATATCGGCGAGCGCCGCGCGCTCGCCGCCGGCATCGCTGAAGGCGAGGCCGGCAAGCCCACGGTCGGTGGCCATGATCAAGGCGATGCCGAAGGGCGAAATATGATAGCCGTAGCGGATCGTCAGTCCGGCGCCGCGCGTCTTGTAGTCGCCCGGCGACATCGCCTCGTGGGTGACGAAAAGGTCGTGCAATCGGCCGGGGCCCGACATGCCGACCTCGAAAGAAGCCTCGAGCAGCGGCATGCCGGAATCGAGCAGTTTGCGCGCATGGTCGAGCGTGACCGCCTGGAGGAAGGCCTTGGGCGACAGGCCGGCCCAGCGGGTGAAGAGCTTCTGCAGGCCGGTCGGCGTCTCGCCGACTGCCTCGGCCAGGACCTCAAGCGAGGGCTGGTCGCGGTAATCGAGGCTGATCTTCTCGATGGCGTGACGGACGATTTCGTAGTCGTTGCCTTCGGGCGTGATGTCTTTTTCCAGAATAGCTGTCTGTGCGTTCATAGACTGTCTCCTTGACCGTGAATATCGTCCTTCATGCCTCCGGTCACCACCCGAAACTTGCCTTCTCGGTGCATATACCCGGTAGAGGCCGGCCTTGGGAAAGAGCGATCATGGCTGGCGAAAAGGATGCATCTCACCAAGGAGAAAGAGGCGCTGCTGATTACTGTCTACGCGCTGGAGAGCCGGTTGGCTGCCGAGAGACCCATTTCGCGGGTGAGGCACCGGCTCGACGCCGAATGGACTGGTTCGCGGACGTGTATGGGACTTAACGCGCCTTCGCGGTCGCCAGTGCCCTTGAAAAGGCTGACGCAAAACTCTCGCGGTCGTCGGGATTGAGGAAGCCGCCGATGGGCACATTCTGGCCTTGTGCTTCAACCACCATCCCGGTGATGCCGATCTCGGCGTGGCGTGCGACCGAAAATCGCGCCCAGAACGGATTGAAGCGATGCGCTTCCGACCTGCCGGAGGGTGCGGTCTTGCGGATGTCGAGGCTGGTGCGCGAGACTGACACTTCCTCGCGGGCGCGAGCGGCGCGATAATTGGCGCGGAAGGCGATGTAGACGGCAATCACGTCGAGGCCGAGAAAGCCGAATACCGGCCAGGCGCCGCGCGACAGGAAAAACGCTCCGGTGACCGACCAGCCGAACAGGAGAGCGCCCATCAGGATGGCAAAGCCGGTTTTGCCCAGCGACCGATGCGGTGTCAGCAACGCCTGGAAAATTGGCTCGTCGGCCTGAAATGAGGCGTTTGTGTCGCTCATGGCGGGGTATTATAGGAAGGCTGATGACGAGCCCCAAGCCCAAAAATTCCTCCGCACTCAAAAATGAATTGCTGCCAGGCCGACGTGATGGCTCAAATGCCAGGCCGCGTGGCCGGCCGGTGCGGTCCCATTCGCTCTACAGCCCGGCCGAGGTGCACGAGATTTTCCGACGCTTTTCGGTTCAGCGGCCCGAACCGAAGGGCGAGCTCGAACATGTCAGTGCCTTCACGCTGCTGGTGGCGGTGGTGCTTTCGGCGCAGGCGACCGATGCAGGTGTCAACAAGGCGACTCGGGCGCTGTTCAAGGTCGCCGACACGCCGCAAAAGATGCTGGCGCTCGGCGAGGCCAAGGTCGGCGATTACATCCGCACTATCGGGCTTTGGCGCAACAAGGCCAAGAACGTCATCGCGCTGTCGGAAGCGCTGATCCGCGACCATGGCGGCGAGGTGCCTGACGACCGCGACCAACTGGTCAAGCTGCCGGGCGTCGGCCGCAAGACCGCCAATGTCGTGCTCAACATGGCCTTCGACCAGCACACGATGGCGGTCGACACGCACATCTTGCGCATCGGCAACCGGCTCGGGCTGGCGCCCGGCAAGACGCCGGAACAGGTCGAGCAGGGGCTGTTGAGGATCATCCCGGACGAATATATGCGCCATGCCCATCATTGGCTGATCCTGCATGGGCGCTATGTCTGCAAGGCGCGCAAGCCGGATTGTCCGGCCTGCGTCATCGCCGATATCTGCAAGGCCGGGGAGAAGACGACCGATGTGCCGCCGCCGCTGGTCGAGATCGCGCCGCTCGGGCCGGCGGAGGAAATTCAGTAGCCACGCGCCATCGCCGCTGCAAAGACCGGTATCAGCAGGAAGATGAATGCTTCGGCTCGGACATAGGTTCGAACGGATGCAAGTTCCGCCGCCGGCACCTGGAAGCCGGGGCTGGCCGTGGCCTGCCTGTTCCAGGACACGAAGCGGACGGTCGGGATGATCGACAGCAGGCCGACGATGGCGAAAGTCGCGATCTTTGCCCAGAATACCCAGTTGTAGACATAGAATTCCCAGCCCTTCAGGCCATAGATGACGCGGCCGATGCCGACGATGATGATCAGCATGGCGAAGATGCCGTAGTGGCGATCGATGCCGACAATCCGCCGGAGCGTCGCGGCGGGCAGATCGCCGCGGATCAGGACGAATTCGGCGCCGATGATGCCTGCCAGTGAAAACACCAGCAGATGATGAAAGACGGCAAGCACAAGATCGGTGGTCTCCATGCCCTTTTCCCTCCGTCGGACGGCACAGCGGACGTGCTGAATCAGCTGCTGGTGAAAAGTAGCACTGCTGGGCAGGATTCATATTGGGCTGGAAGATAATCTGCACAGCCTTTGGCTCTTGTTTAGCGCAGGCGATTTTGATCTCTGTCCTTCGCATGTCGTTTCCCAAACCGCCGAGCACGCCCGGGTCAAGCCAAGGGCAGGCTTCTTGGGCGACATGCGTTAGGCACAGGCAATGCAACCGAGGCATGATCCATGGATAATCCGCAGGCGGTCGTCGCTTCCGTCATCGAAACGCCGCGCACCATCCTGCGGCCGCACCAACTCGATGATTTCGATGCCTATGTCGCCATGTGGGCCGATCCGGTCGTCACCCGCTTCATCGGCGGCAAGCCGCGCACGCGAGAGGAAAGCTGGATGCGCTTCCTGCGTCATGCCGGCCTGTGGTCGCTGCTGGGCTACGGCTTCTGGGCGATCGAGGACAAGGCAACAGGCCGCTTCATCGGCGAGGCCGGCTTTCACGACCTGAGGCGCGACATGGTGCCGTCGATCGAAGGCGTTCCGGAAGCCGGTTGGGCACTGGTCTCGAGCGCGCATGGCCAAGGCTTCGCCAGCGAAGTCGTCGGACGGGTTCTCGCCTGGGGCGACGAGGCATTCGAACGCGCAAGGACCGTCTGCATTATCGCTCCGGAAAACACCGCTTCACTGAACGTCGCGGCAAAGTGCGGCTACAGGGAAGTGTTGCGGACCACTTATCACGACGATGCGACGATCATGCTGGAACGGCAACCTTGAGGGTGCTGCTGTCTGCCGTCCTGTGGTTCCGGTCAGGCCGAACCGAGGCTTTCTGGGCCTTCCGCTTCGGCACCGGCTTGGCGGGCCGCCTGGTCGAGCATGGAGGCGTCTTCGCCGAAAGCGCGGGTGGCGCGCGCGGCAGCCTCGAGCAGCGGACTTTTCATGCGCTGGAGAAAGGCCGCGTCGACGCGCGTGCTCGGGCCGGACAGCGTCAATGCACCGAGCAAGGCGCGTCCCGGTCCGAATACCGGTGCCGAAACGCCCGCCGTCTCGGGGTCGCGATCGCCGACCGACAAACAATGATAGGTCTTGCGGATCGTCTCGTAAGGCTCGCCCTGCTGACCGGAAAACGCGGCAAGCACGCGGCCGCCGGAGCCGGCCAGCAAAGGCAGCACGTCGCCTTCCTGGATCGTGTAGCGGATGGGATGCTTGGACTCGACGCGGTAGAGACAGGTTCGCACGTCACCCGACCGGACATAGAAAGCGACGCTTTCCCAGCTTCGGTCGCCGAGATCGCGCATGATCGGCAGCAGGATGTCGACCGCCACGACCGAACGCTGGTATAGGGCGCCCAGCCGGAAGGTGGCAGGGCCGACGCGATAGCGGCCATCGTCGAGACGCTCCAGCAACTGCCCGCGCAGCAACGAGTTCGCCAGCCTCAGGATCGTGCTCTTGTAGAGGCCGGTCCGCGCCGCGATTTCGGCGAGGCTGAGCGACCGGTCGGCGGTGGCGAAAGCATCGAGGATGGCGACCGCGCGGTCGAGCGCGGCAACGCCGCCGGCCGAGACAGGCTTGGATTGTGTTGCGGTCGTCTGTTTGACCACGTCGTTCTGTTCCCACTTGGACAGAAGGGCCATCGAATAATTGTGCCGCACGCGGACAGTTCTGTCCAGTAGAATTCCGTTCCTGTTGACAGAATGAGGCAAAGACTGCATGAATTTTTACCGGGCGGGTCTGAATTCAGGCTACGTTGCTGGCAGGCACCGGAGGAGGTGTCGTGATTGGAGGAATCCCATGCTGAACAGACGCAGATTTTTAATGAGCACCGCCGCTGCCGGCGCCGCCGGTTTCGCGGCGTTGCATCTCTCGCCCGCCTTCGCGCAGGATGCGCCGCAGATCCAGATCTTCGTGCCGGCGGCGCCCGGCGGCGGCTGGGACCAGACGGCGCGCACGATGGACCAGGTGCTGCGCAGTGAGAAGCTGATCTCCGGTTCGCAGATTACCAATGTCGGCGGCGCCGGCGGCACGGTCGGCCTGCCGCAGTTCATCAGCCAGTGGAACGGCAAGGGCAATTCGCTGATGGTTGCCGGCATGGTCATGGTCGGCGCCATCATCGCCAACAAATCGGCCAATAATCTCACCGAAGTCACGCCGATCGCCCGCCTCACCGGGGAGTTCGAGGCGCTTGTGGTGCCGGCGGCCTCGCCGTTCAAGACCGCTGCCGATTTCGTGGCCGCCCTCAAGGCTGACCCGACCAAGGTTCCAGTGGCTGGCGGTTCGGCCGGCGGCTCGGACCACATATTGTTCGGCCTCATCGCCAAGACGGCCGGTGTTCCGGCAGCCAACCTCTCCTACGTGCCGTTCGCCGGTGGCGGCGAGGCCCTGTCGGCGCTTCTCGGCAACCAGGTCGCGGCCGGCATCTCCGGCTATGGCGAGTTCTCCGAACAGGTCAAGGCAGGCGCGCTTCGGCTGCTTGCCATTTCCGCGGACAAGCGCCAGGAAGGCATCGACGCACCGACGCTGAAGGAAGTGGGCATCGATGTCGAACTGTTCAACTGGCGCGGCGTCTTCGCACCGCCCGGCGTTTCCGACGCCGACAAGGCGGCGATGATCACGCTGGTCGAGACCATGGCCAAAAGCGATGCCTGGGCCACCGAATGCAAGAACCGCAACTGGACGCAAATCCTGCTCACCGGCGACGACTACGCAAAATTCCTGGCTGAAGACACGACCCGGATCGAGGCCATCCTCAAGGATCTCGGCCTTGCCTGATGTCTTCGGAAAGGGGCGGCCTGCGCCGCCCTTTTCCGATGTTCGCCAGCCGCATGGACATACGATCCAGAGCGAGTGAAACTGCGGTGAGGTCGGCTTTGGGAGACCGGCTGGCTATCCAGGGAGGACGATCATGAGCACCAGCGAGCAGCAGGCGGCGCGGCCGCGCCTTGCCGTGCCCGAATTGCTGATCGGTATCGGGCTTCTCGCCTGCGCTGGCGCGGTAGCCTGGCAGACGCTGGCGATTCCGGTGTCGCCGCTCTACTCCAAGGTCGGCCCGACCGTCTTTCCCTACATTACCATGATCGGCATGATAATCCTTTCCCTCCTGCTGATCGTCGCCGCCTTGCGGGGCGGCTGGCAACCGGAGGAAGAAAAGGAAACGCCGACCGACTGGAAGGCAATGGCCATCGTCGCCGTCGGACTGGTGGCGAATCTTGTGCTGATCCAGCCGCTTGGCTTCACTGCGGCCTCGGTGATCATGTTCGTTCTCATCTGCCACGGGTTCGGCAGCAAACATCCGCTGCGTGACGTGCTGCTCGGCCTGATACTGGCGCTTGCCGCCTATTTCGGCTTCGCAAGGGCGCTCGGCGTCAACATCGGCGCCGGCTTCATCGAGAACCAGCTGAACACGGTCCTCGATTCGATTATCCGTATGTTGAGGGCCTGAAGCCATGGAAACGCTTGGCCATCTCGCGCACGGATTTTCGGTCGCCTTCACGCCGGTCAATCTCATGTGGTGCCTGCTCGGCACGACGCTGGGGACCGCGATCGGTGTGCTGCCCGGCCTCGGGCCGGCGCTGACCATCGCCCTGCTTTTGCCGATCACCTATCAGGTGGCGCCGGAAGCCTCCTTCATCCTGTTTGCCGGCATCTACTACGGCGCCATGTATGGCGGTTCGACGACATCGATCCTGCTCAACACGCCGGGCGAAAGCGCTACCATCGTCACGGCGCTGGAAGGCAACAGGATGGCCCGTTCCGGCCGCGGCGGCGCTGCACTTGCCACCTCGGCGATCGGCTCCTTCGTCGCCGGCACGCTCGGAACGCTGGGGGTCGCGTTCCTGGCGCCGGTGGTGGTCAAATTCGCGCTGTCTTTCGGTCCGGCCGAATATTTTTCTCTGATGGTGCTGGCCTTCATCACGGTTTCGGCGGTGCTCGGCTCGTCGTCGGTGCGCGGCCTGACCAGCCTGTTCGTCGGCTTCGTCATCGGCATGATCGGCGTCGACCTGCAGACCGGCCAGCCGCGCTTTACCTTCGGCATGAGCCAATTGCTCGACGGCGTCGACGTGATCGTCGTCGCCGTTGGCCTCTTTGCGGTCGGTGAGACGTTCTACATGGCGTCGCGCCGTTACGCCGGCAAGGACGAGATCGTGCCCTTGAGGGGATCGCTCTACATGACGGCGGCCGAATGGGCACGCTCATGGAAGGCTTGGCTGCGCGGCGCCCTGCTCGGCTTCCCAATCGGCGCCCTGCCGGCTGGCGGCGCCGAGATCCCGACCTTCCTGTCCTATGCGATCGAGAAGAAGCTCTCCAAACACAAGGAGGAGTTCGGCACGGTCGGCGCCATCGAAGGCGTAGCCGGTCCGGAAGCCGCCAACAACGCATCGGCCGCCGGCGTGCTGGTGCCGATGCTGACGCTCGGCCTGCCGACCTCGGCGACGGCCGCGATCATGCTGTCTGCCTTCCAGAGCTATGGCATCAATCCCGGGCCGATGCTGTTCATGACGCAGGCCAATCTGGTCTGGGGGCTGATCGCCAGCCTGTTCATCGCCAATATCATCCTCGTCATCCTCAACCTGCCGCTGATCGGGTTGTGGGTGCGGCTGCTGAAAATCCCGGCGCCGCAGCTCTATGCCGGTATCCTGGTGTTCGCCACGGTCGGCACCTACGGCATTTCGCAGTCGCCGACCGACCTCGTCATCCTCTATCTGCTCGGCGGGGCCGGTTTCCTGATGCGGCGCTTCGATTTCCCGACGGCGCCGGTCATCATCGGCATGATCCTCTGGCCGCTCGCCGAAACCCAGTTCCGCCGGGCGATGACCATCTCGAACGGCGACTGGTCGGTGTTCTACAGGCACCCGCTGTCGCTGACGCTGCTGACGCTGGCGTTCATCGGACTGATTGGACCGCATATCTGGGCTTACGTCGAGCACAGGCGCAGGCGCGGGCCCGAGCATGTGCCGGGCGATGCCTGAGCTGTTTGTGATATCATGACCGATCTGCTGTCCGGCATCCGCGTTCTCGACCTCACCAATGTTCTGGCTGGCCCCTATTGCGCCTATCAGCTGGCGCTGCTCGGGGCCGATTTGATCAAGGTCGAGGCGCCGCAAGGCGGCGATCTCGCGCGCCAGCTCGGCGGCTCGCCGGAACTCAATAGCACCGGCATGGGCGCTTCGTTCCTGGCGCAGAACGCCGGCAAACGATCGGTGGTGCTCGATCTCAAAAAAGAGGCCGATCGCGAACGCTTCCTCGATCTGGTCGCTTCCGCCGACGCGCTGGTCGAGAACTTCCGCCCCGGCGTGATGGACCGGCTGGGGCTCGGCTACGCCAGGCTGAAAGAGATCCGCCCCAGCCTTGTCTATTGCGCGATTTCGGGCTTCGGCCAGACGGGGCCGATGCGCGACAATCCTGCCTACGACCAGATCATCCAGGGACTGTCCGGCATCATGAGCATCACCGGCACGCCGGAGACCGCGCCGCTGCGTGTCGGCTATCCGGTCGCCGACACGCTGGGCGGACTGGTCGGGGCGTTCGCCATTACTGCTGCACTTGTGAGGCAGAAGACAAGCGGCGAGGGCGCCTTCCTCGACGTTTCGATGCTCGAATGCACGCTCTCCGCGCTGGGCTGGCCGGTCTCCAACTATCTGACGGCCGATGTCGATCCGCAGCCTATGGGCAACGAAAACATGACGGCGGCACCTTCCGGCACGTTTCGCACCGGCAACGGCTTGCTTAATATCGCCGCCAACAAGCAGGAGCAGTTCGTCACGCTCTGCCGGCTGGTCGGGCTGCCGGAACTGGCGTCGGACCCGCGCTTTGCCGAGCGCGAGACGCGCAAACAGAACCGCATCGCCTTGAAGGAATTGATCGAGGAAGCGCTGGCGAGCGGCTCGGCCGCGGCCTGGGAGAAGACGCTCAATCGCGCAGGCGTGCCGGCGGGCAGGGTGCTGACGATCCCGCAGGTGCTGGCCGAGCAGCAAGTGATCGGGCGCGACATGACCACTCGTTTCAATGGCGTTTCGAAGATGGACCGGCCGCTGACCGTCGTGCGCGGCGGGTTCATGGTCGATGGCGCGGCACCCTTGCCGACGAGGCCACCGCCAACATTGGGAGAGCATATGGATGAGGTATTTGCCAGTCTGCCGCCCCGAGCAAACAAGAGGGCGCGGGCATGAGCGGCGCCGAGAAGAAGACCGGCCGCGAACGCGGTGAAGAATGGTGGCAGACCGGCATCGTCGAAATGCGCCCCGGCGTGATCCGGCTGCGTGGCTACGAGATCCAGGATCTGATCGGCCGCGTCAGCTTTCCAGCGATGATCTGGCTGATGCTGCGCGGCGAACTGCCTGGTGAGGAACAGGCGGCGCTGCTCGGCATTGCGCTCGGTGCCGCCGTCGACCATGGGCCGCAGGCACCGTCGATCGCCATTGCCCGCATGGCGGCCACCTGCGGCGTCGGCATCAACAGCGCCATGGCCTCGGCCATCAACGTGCTTGGCGATGTGCATGGCGGCGCCGGCGAGCAGGCGCTTACCTTCTACGGCGACATCGCCGCGGTTTTGGATACAGGGGCGACGCTTGCCGATGCCGTCTCGGTGCGGCTCGATCGTTTCTTCGCCGAGGAAGAAGCTTATGTGCCAGGGCTCGGCCATCGTTTCCATCCGGTCGATCCGCGAGCGCCGCGTCTCATCGAACTGACCCGCGATTTTGCCGCGCGCGGCGTCGTCAGCGGACGCTTCGCCGACATCGCCGAAGCTGTCGAGGCCGAGGTCGCGCGGCGCAAGGGCAAGAAAATCCCGCTCAACATCGACGGCGCCACCGCCGTCATCTATGGCGAGCTCGGCTTCCCGCCGCCGCTGACGCGAGGCCTCTTCGTGCTGTCGCGCTCGGTTGGCATATTGGCGCATGCGTGGGAACAGTCGCATGCGACCGACCGCAACAAAGGGCCGCTGCCGCGCGAGTGGCTTTGGGCCTATACCGGCACGCCGGTGCGGCCCTTTCCCGCGGGGCATGGCGGCCCCAAATGAGGCTTTGGTTCGACGCGGTCAAGCGGGCGCCGGCTGGGGAACCTTCAAGTTCTTCAGCAGCGTCGACAAGTCCGGCTCGTCGATAAGCATCGCTGCGTCTTCCGGCGCCAGCCATGCCCGCTGCCGCCTTTTGGCCTCCTGCCAGTTGGCCAGTTCCTCGGTCACCGCCAGCAGATAGACAGTGACGTCGACGCGGACGAACCGGTTCGTCAGCCGCTTCCAGTAGGAATAGGTGCCGGCTGGCTGCTTCAGCGTCTTGCCGAGGACGCCGGCTTCCTCCTGCGCTTCGATGGTGGCTGCCCTGCGCCCGCTCTTGCCTTTCATCGGCCAACCCTTGGGCACGATAAAGCGCCTTGTCGATATCGAGGTGACCAGCATCACCTCGACTTCGCCACGCTCGCTCAGCCGAAAGGGAATCGCCGCGACCTGACGGACCCGCTCGCCCCTCCTCGCCTTGCGTACGACCTTCTTCTTGGTGGCTGCCATTCCCGATGATCCAATCAGGGCGGTGCCCAAGCACAAAGGCACGTTGCGGAAATCAAAACCGCCTTTGATGCTACTTCAAGCGCGGCGGTGTTCAAGCACATAAGTCGGCTAAATAAATGAATGTCGCCGGCTCATCAACGGCAGGTGCTGACGAAGCCGTTGCCCGACCGCTGCAGCTGGCAAGTAGGCTTCATCTGCGGCACATCGGGCCGTTGCTGCGGCGAGATCTCGCGATCCTGGGCACGAAACTGCTGCTGCTGCTGCTGAAATTGCTGCCGCCGCAGCCTGTTTTGCAGCATCTGCAATTCGTTTTGCTGGATCACGGTATTGCGATTGGCAGGGTTGAGGACCTGCGCCGAAGCGCCCGGACTTGCCCCCGGTAACGTCGCCGTTGCCAGCATTGCCGACATGAAGATCGTCAATAGGCGAAGTCGCGACATCCATCATTCCTGCAAACGGAACCTCTAAACATATATAGGGCAGTTGCCTGGTGACGCCATGGTCTCCGCTGCGTATCTGCTGCGTGCCGGACAGCCGGTCAGCTGTTCCACCTCATTGGCCGGCTTCAGCGGCGCCATAACCCGAGCCGCTGAAACTCTCGGCCGATCGAGCCCGGCTGCATCGGATTTCACCCAAAACGTTGGCCGCCTGGTCCGATGCTCCGGCACTCAGTCGATTTCCCGAAGGCGGTATCCAACGCCGGTTTCCGTCGTGATATAGCGCGGCTGGTCGGGAGTTTTCTCGATCTTTTGCCTGAGCTGCCGCACATAAACCCTAAGATACTGCACGTCGGTCGAATCGCCCCAGACCTGTTTCAGCAGAAACTGGTGGGTGAGAACCTTGCCTGCGTGCTGCACCAGGATGCGCAGGATATCATATTCCTTTGGCGAGAGCTTTACTTCCCCGCCCTCGACCTTGACGATGCGTTTCACCAGATCGACCGAAAGATCGCCGGTATGGAACACCGGCTTCTCGCCCTGCTGCTGGAACTTGTGGCGGAGCGCCACGCGGATGCGTGCGACAAGCTCGTTCATGCCGAACGGCTTGGTGACATAGTCGTCGGCGCCGAGCTCGAATGCCGAAACGATGCCGGCCTCATCGATGCGGCTGGAAAGGATGACCACGGGAATGTCCAGGCCGTCGTCGCGCAATTTGCGCAGCAATTCGTGACCGCTCATGCCGGGCAGGCCGAGATCGAGCAGGATCAGGTCCGGCTTTTCCGTCTCCATGAGGTCGATCGCCGCCTTGGCGTTCGGCGCCTCGCTGATCGCATAGCCTTGGCTGCCGAGACCGACACGAAGCAGCTTGCGGATCGGTGGTTCATCATCGACAAGCAATATTCTGACGTTCGAATTCGTCATGCCAAGTCACCAGCATTTTGCTCGTCCGCATTGGGTTCGCTCACATTGGGATCGAGCACGACGGGCAATTCGGTCGGCACCGGCATTCTGATGGTGAAAACCGCACCCGAGCGGTCGGTCCTGCTGGCCGCCGAAATTGTCCCGCCCATCGCCTCAATGAAGCCGCGGCAGATCGACAGCCCAAGCCCGGTGCCGGCACGGATCTGGTCGCCCTTGCGCACCCGGTAGAACGTGTCGAAAACGCGTTCCAGATCGGCCGGCGGAATGCCCGGACCCTCGTCCATGACCTGCAAGAGGACAAAGCCATTGTCGAGCCAGCCCTGCAAGCGGATCGTCGAACCAGGTGGTGCATACTTTGCGGCGTTGTCGAGGAGATTGAACAGCACCTGCTCAAACAGAACGGGGTCAAGCCTCAGCATTGGCAGGTCAGCGGGAATGTCTATGTCGGTCCTGTGTTCGCCGATGATTTTCCTGGCCCGGTGCAGCGCGGAACCGACAATGTCGCCGACATAGTGGAACGCATAGTTCGGCTCCATCGCTCCGGATTCGATCTTGGTCATGTCTAGCAGGTTGGCGATGAAGCGGTTCAGCCTTTCCGATTCGTCGAGCACGGTCGAAAGCAGGTCTGCACGGTCCGTTTCGGGAAGTGCTGGCGCGAATTCCCTTAGTGTACCGGCCGCGCCCATGATGGCGGCAAGCGGCGTCTTGAGGTCATGGGAGATCGAGGTCAGCAGCGCCGAGCGCAGACGGTCCGCCTCGGCCGCCAGCTTGGCCCGGTCGACGTCGGTGACAAGCTGAATGCGTTCGATGGCGACCGCCGCCTGGTCGGCGAGCGCGTCGAGCAGGCGCTGCTGTTCGGGTGTCAGCAGCGGCCCCTGTTTGTCATTGTCGAGGCCGACGACGCCGACGGCGGTGCGCCCGGTTCGCAATGGCAGATACAGGCGCCTCGCTCCGGGCAGCGTGTCGGCGCCACGGCCCGCGGGGCGATCATGCTCCCAGGCCCAGCGGGCGGCCGCGATGTCGGCTTCGGCCAGCGTGTCGTCGGGCGGATAGCCGGCCTTGACCGTGATCGTGCCATTTTCGGGCAGAAGCAGCACCACGCGCAGCTTCAGCATCGAGGCGATCTGGAAGGCGGTCGCCCAAAGAACGTCATCGAGCGTGCCGGCGCCGGCGAGCTTCTTTGCGAAGAGATAGATATCCTCCGTGGCTCGTGCCCGTGAGCGGGCGGCGACCGCTTGGCGCTGCACGCGCGCGGTCAGATTGCTGGCAATGATGGCAACGACGAGGAAGGCGGCCAGCGCAACGATGCTCTCCGGATCCTGGATCGTCAGCGTGTAGCGCGGTTCCAGGAAGAAATAGTTGAAGGCAAGGGCGCTGACGAGGCAGGCATACAAAGCCGGCCAGAGACCGCCGGTTACAGCCGACGTCAGGACCCCGATGAGAAAGATGATCGCCAGATTGCGAACGTCGAGAAACTGGTCGAGAAGGACGGCGAAGGCGAGCGAGCCAGCAGCATAGGCTGTGGCCTTGAGATAAGGCCAGATCTCGAACTGCCACGGCTCCTCCGCCGCCTTGACGGTCCTCGACGTCGCCTCGGCGTTGCGTTCGGTTCCCGAAATGACATGCACGCTGATGTCGCCGGCATTGCGGATGAGATCATAAGTGAGCGAGCCTTCGATCAACTCCCGCCAGCGCGATCGGGTTGGCCTACCGATCACGATATGGGTGAAGTTGTTCGCGGTCGCATGGCGAACGATGTCCTGCGCGACGTTCTGACCCGGAATGGTCGTCACCTCGGCGCCGAGCTGCTCGGCAAGGCGCAGCAGCGTCGCCAGCCGATCCTTGTCCTCCTCGGATATGGCGGCCGAGCGAGGGGTATCGACGTGAAGCGCCGTCCAAGAGGCGCGGAGCCGGTCGGCCAGTCTGCGCGCATAGCGGATGCGAGCCGCCCCGCCCGGACGCGCGTCGACGCAGACGAGAACCCTCTCTCCCGCCGCCCACGGTCCGGGGATGGCGTGGGCCTGCATGTGGTTGAGCAACTGCTCGTCGACACGCTGGGCGGTGCGGCGGAGCGCCAGTTCCCTGAGCGCCGTCAGGTTGCCGGGCGAGAAATAGTTCTCGACCGCGCGCTGGGCGGTGCTGGGGATGTAGACCTTGCCTTCCTCGAGCCGCCTGATCAGGTCGTCGGTGGTGAGGTCGATGATCTCGACATCGTCGGCCTGGTCAATGATGGAGTCTGGAACCGTCTCGCGCACCCTGACGCGTGTGATCTGGGCCACGACATCGTTCAGGCTTTCGACATGCTGGATATTGAGCGTCGTGTAGACGTCGATGCCTTGCGTCAGGATTTCCTGAACGTCGAGATAGCGTTTGGGGTGGCGGCTGCCGGGGGCGTTGGTGTGGGCGAGTTCGTCGACGAGAACCAGTTCGGGGTGCCGGGCGAGGATGGCATCGAGATCCATCTCCTCCAGAAAGCGCCCCTTGTAGTCGACCCGGCGACGGGGGATCACCTCATAGCCGTCGACCAGCACCTGGGTTTCCTTGCGGCCATGCGTCTCGACAACGCCGATCACCACGTCGATCCCGTCGGCCAGCCTGGCGCGGCCCGACATCAGCATCTCGTAGGTCTTGCCGACACCAGGCGCCGCACCCAGGAATATCCGCAGACGGCCGCGCTCCTCCCGCTCCGCATGATCAAGCAGGGCGTCCGGTGAGGGTCTGGTCTCGGCGGTTCGATTGTCCTCGGGCATCTGGTCTCAGATCATGAACGGCGCCGGCTTCGGTGTCGATCCCGGCGCTACCATTCATTGTCTCGTGGCGTCGTCCAAAGCAAGGTTGAGGGCAAGTACGTTGACGACGGGTTC
Source organism: Mesorhizobium sp. WSM4821 (assembly GCF_055901555.1). Taxonomy (NCBI): domain Bacteria; kingdom Pseudomonadati; phylum Pseudomonadota; class Alphaproteobacteria; order Hyphomicrobiales; family Phyllobacteriaceae; genus Mesorhizobium; species Mesorhizobium sp. WSM4821. Next base: position 2,261,252 of record NZ_CM148371.1, read on the forward strand.
ACCGATGAAGCCGAGTTCCCGGTCCTCGATGTGGCTGTCGACAAGCGCCTTGATCCTTGCCTCGTCGACACCCCTCGCCTTGGCCACCCTGGCGACCTGGAAGTAGGCGGCTTCAGGGCTGATATGCGGATCGAGGCCGCTGCCCGATGCCGTAACCAGATCCATGGGCACAGGCTGGTTCGGATTTTCGGCCTGCAGTTTGTCGGCGTCGCCCTTGATGCGGTCGATCAGCTTGGGGTTGGTCGGCCCGAGATTGGAACCGCTAGAAGCGGCGGCGTTGTAGCCGTCGCCGGCAGCCGACGGGCGGCCATGGAAATAGGTGTCGCCTGCGAAAGCCTGGCCGATTAGCTCGGAACCGACGACCTTGCCGTCCTTCTCGATCAGGCTGCCATCGGCCTGGCTGGGAAACAGCGCTTGGGCGATGCCGGTCATGCCCAGGGGATAGATCAGGCCGGTCAGCACCGTGAAGAAGACGATCATGACGATCGCGGGTCTGATTTGATTGAGCATGGACATGGTTCCCTATGCGAGACCGATTGCGGTGATGGCCATATCGATCGCCTTGATGCCGACGAAGGGCACGATGATGCCGCCGAGGCCGTAGATGAGAAGGTTGCGGCTGAGCAGCGCACCGGCGCCGATGGCGCGGTATTTGACGCCCCTGAGCGACAGCGGGATCAGCGCGATGATGATCAGAGCGTTGAAGATGATCGCCGACAGGATGGCGCTCTGGGGTGTTGCCAGATGCATGATGTTGAGCGCCTGCAGCGGGCCCGATGTCTGCCCCGGCGCGACGTAGAAGACGGCGAAAATGGCCGGGATGATGGCGAAGTACTTGGCCACGTCGTTGGCTATGGAGAAGGTCGTCAGCGAGCCGCGCGTCATCAGCAGCGCCTTGCCGATCTCGACGATCTCGATCAGCTTGGTCGGGTCAGAGTCGAGGTCGACCATGTTGCCGGCTTCGCGCGCGGCAACGGTACCGGTGTTCATGGCGACGCCGACATCGGCCTGGGCAAGGGCGGGGGCATCGTTGGTGCCGTCGCCGCACATGGCGACCAGCTTGCCCTTGGCCTGTTCGTTGCGGATCAGCTTCAGCTTGTCCTCGGGCGTCGCCTGGGCGAGGAAGTCGTCGACGCCGGCTTCAGCGGCGATCGCCGCCGCCGTCATCGGGTTGTCGCCGGTGATCATCACCGTGCGAATGCCCATCTTGCGCAGTTCGGCGAAGCGTTCCCGGATGCCGCCCTTGACGATGTCCTTGAGGTGGACGACGCCGAGCAGGCGCCCGTCGCGCTCGACCGCCAGCGGTGTGCCACCGGCCTTGGCGACCTCGTCGGCGATGGCCTGGAGATTCCGGACCGTTTCGCTGCTCGCCCGCGTGGCATGCGTGGCGACGGTCGACTGATTGACATGGGCGAGCACCGAGTCGACGGCGCCTTTGCGCACCGACGAGCCGTCTATGTCGACGCCGCTCATGCGGGTCTGCGCGGTAAAAGGCACGAAGGTGGCGTGCAGCGTTGCCATGTCGCGGGCGCGGATAGCGTATTTCTCCTTGGCCAGCACGACGATCGAGCGACCTTCCGGCGTCTCGTCGGCGAGCGAGGCGAGTTGCGCCGCATCGGCCAGTTCCTGCTCGGTAATGCCCTTGACCGGCCGGAACTCCGTCGCCTGGCGGTTGCCGAGCGTGATTGTGCCGGTCTTGTCGAGCAGCAGCGTGTCGACGTCGCCCGCGGCTTCCACGGCGCGGCCCGACATGGCCAGAACGTTGAAGCGAACCAGGCGATCCATGCCGGCGATGCCGATAGCCGAAAGCAGTGCGCCGATCGTGGTCGGGATCAAGGTGACGAACAGGGCGACCAGCACTGTCACCGAGATGTAGCCGCCGGAATAGGCGGCAAAGCTCGGGATCGTTGCGGTGGCCAGCACGAAGATCAGCGTCATGCCGACGAGCAGGATGTTGAGCGCGATCTCGTTCGGCGTCTTCTTACGTTCCGCGCCTTCGACCAGCGAGATCATGCGGTCGAGGAAAGTATGGCCCGACGCCGCGGTGATGCGCACGCGGATCCAGTCGGACAGCACCTGCGTGCCGCCGGTCACGGCCGAACGATCGCCGCCGGATTCGCGGATGACCGGAGCGGATTCGCCGGTTATCGCCGCCTCGTTGACCGAGGCGACGCCTTCGATCACCTCGCCGTCCGACGGAATGATGTCGCCGGCCTCGACCAGTACCGCGTCACCGACTTTTAGGCTGGTGCCGGGCACCAGCTTGAATTTGGTGCGGTCGTCGCTCGTCAGAAGTTTGGCCTGCGTCTCGGTGCGCGCCTTGCGCAACGAGTCGGCCTGCGCCTTGCCGCGGCCCTCGGCGACCGCTTCGGCGAAATTGGCGAACAGCACGGTGAACCATAGCCAGATGATGATCTGCAGCGAGAAGCCGAGATCGCCGCCGCCGGTGACAAGATCCTTGACGAACAGGACTGACGTGAGCGCCGAGACAACGGCAACAACGAACATCACCGGATTTCTGCTCAAGGTGCGCGGGTTCAATTTCCTGAAAGCGCCACCGATGGCGGGCCAAAGTATGCGGGCATCCATGATAACAGCGGATTTGGACTGGCTCATTTGGTGGCTCCAGTATCAATGTTGTTGGACGGCGCCGATCGATCGGATGCCGAAAGCAGATGCGGCGGCCGGTAGGCCAGCAGCCAGATCACGATCATGACTGCCGCGATGCCCAGGAAGGTGGATAGGGTCGGGAAGGGAGGGCGTGCCGCCGTCCCCTCATTGTCGGCTCGGGGCCGATCCTTGCGACGCATGATGTTGAACCAGCTCATGACCGCTCAGAAGGTCTGCCCGCTGATCGTCGCCAGATGCTCGACGATCGGTCCGACGGCCAGAGCCGGGAAGGAGGTGAGACCGCCGACGATCAGGATGACACCGACCAGCAGCCCGACGAACAGCGGTCCGTCGGTCGGGAAGGTGCCGGCGGAGGCGGGGACCGTCTTCTTGGCGACCAGCGAACCGGCGATCGCCAGAGCCGGGATGATGACCAGGAAGCGGCCCATCAGCATGCCGATGCCGAGCGTGATGTTGTACCAGGGCGTGTTGCCCGTCAGACCGCCAAAGGCCGAGCCGTTGTTGGCGGCAGCCGAAGTGTAGGCATAGAGAACTTCGGAGAAGCCGTGCGGGCCGGCATTGGCCATGGAAGCGACCCCGGTCGGCAGCACCACCGCGATGGCGGTGAAGATCAGCATCGCCAGCGGCAGGCAGAGAATGGCCAGCATTGCCATCTTGACCTCCTTGGCCTCGATCTTCTTGCCGAGATATTCGGGCGTGCGTCCGACCATCAGTCCGGCGACGAAGACGGCGATCACGATGAACATCAAGATGCCGTAGAGACCGGCGCCGACACCGCCGACAATGACCTCTCCGAGTTGCATGTTGATGATCGGGATCATGCCGCCAAGCGCGGTGAAGCTGTCATGCATGGCGTTGACGGCGCCGCAGGACGCGGCCGTGGTGATGACCGCAAACAACGCCGACAGGACAATGCCGAAACGAGTCTCCTTGCCCTCCATGTTGCTGCCGTCGATGCCCAGCGCGTGGACCAGCGGATTGCCAGCGGCTTCCGCCCAATAGCAGACCGCGACGCCGGCGATGAACAGCACGCCCATCGCGGCCAGGATCGCCCAGCCCTGGCGCTGATTGCCGACCATGCGACCGAAGACGTTGGTGAGCGCCGCGCCGAGCGCGAAGATCGACACCATCTGGATCAGGTTCGAGATCGCGTCGGGGTTTTCAAAAGGATGCGAGGAATTTGCGTTGAAGAAGCCGCCGCCATTGGTGCCGAGCATCTTGATCGCAAGTTGCGACGCTACAGGACCGACGGCGATGGTCTGTTGCGCGCCTTCCAGCGTTGTCGCGCTGACATAGGCGCCGAGCGTCTGCGGGACGCCAAGAGCGACATAGGCGAGGGTCAGCACGATGCAGAGCGGCAGGAGGATGTAGAGGGTGCAGCGGGTCAAATCGACCCAGAAATTGCCGATCGATTTCACCGAGGCGCGGGCGAAGCCGCGGATCAGCGCGACGGCAATCGCGATGCCGACCGCCGCCGACATGAAGTTCTGCACGGTGAGGCCGGCCATCTGCACGAGATAGGACATCGTGCTTTCGCCGCCGTAATTCTGCCAGTTGGTGTTGGTCGGGAAGCTGACGGCGGTGTTGAAGGCGAGGTTGGGCTCAACCGCGGTCATGCCAGCCGGATTCAGGGGCAGGACCCCCTGCAGCCGCTGCAGGAAATAGAGCACCAGGAAACTGGCCAGGCTGAAGAACATGATGCCCGCCGCGTAGCTGGTCCAGTGCTGCTCTTCGCGCTCGCTGGTTCCCGAGATGCGATAAAGGCCTCGCTCGATCGGGCCAAGAACCGGCGAGAGAAATGTGCGATCGCCGTTGAAAACGCGATACATATAGAAGCCGAGCGGCTTCACGAGCAAAACGACGATCCCGCAGTAGACGAGAATCTGTAGCCATCCGTTGAGAGTCATTGATGTAGCTTTCCGTGCCTGGCGCCAGTTGCTGTCAGAAGCGTTCTGGGCGAACGAGGGCGTAAGTCAGGTAGGCGAGAAGGAAAAAGGTCACACCGCCACCGAGGATATAGTCGACAAGCATGTTGCGATCCTTCCGTTAAAGACTGTCGCAAGCTTTGATGTAGGCGAAGGACATGGCGAAGAACAAAACCACTATCCCGATAACGATGATATCCAACGCGGATGTTCCTTATTTTCGTTTAGCTTCGCTTTGCATTGCGCACCTGCAGTCGGCAGGTCGAAATCGCTGGGAACACCTCGCCACGACGATAATCGAGGCAGGGACTTGCATGCTCCAGGTACAATATGGATCAAAATACCATAAAGGTTCGAGACGGGGCCGAAATGAAAGAAATAAAATTCTTATAAAGATTTCTTGCGAATCTATTCACGCCTGAGCGGCGGCAGCACTTGTCGAGAGTACATTGCTGTCGTTCTCGGCTAGCACCAACATCGCTTCGCGGATGGTGGTCGCGGTGCGGACGTGACGGACGTCAGCGGCAAGCGAACGCCGGCGTGCGGCGGCTGGGCGCGTTCGACAGCGATGCGGGGAAGCGGTTAAGACTGGCGCTCCGCCAGATCGGCGGCTCAACCTTCGGCCTTGAAGTTCTTTGCTTCCTTCTCGACCTTGGCGCTGTCCTTGCCGTGCTTGCGCATCAGTTCCTTCGCCTGATTGGGCGAAACGTCGGTGGTCTCGGCCAGGCGCAGGGCTTTCTCGTCCCCGCGTTTCTTCCGATCGGCCATTGCGGCTTTCTCGTCAGGCATCACAACGCCTTTATGCTCTCGGCGATCTCATTCAGCACCTTGCGGTCGGTGCCGTGGCGCTTGATGAGCGTGCGAGCTTGCTCCGGAGTGATGCCAGCCTCCTCGGCGAAATGCCTCACCTCATAGTCTTCGTCGCCGGCCACCCTTGAACGATCGCGGTTGTCGGTCCTGGTCTTGTCGTCGGCCATGGCAGTTCTCCTCGTTTCACCAGGACATAACGAGAAAGCTTTTGCGAGGTTCCTTAGTGCCGGCCTTCGCGCACAAACAGATTGGCTTCCTTGGCGGCGGCTGTGAATGCCCGCCGTGCGCTGCCAACTGCCCGCCGCTGCTCCATCGCATCCATCATGGCCTTCAAGGCCGCTCGGTATTTCGGCCCGCGCATTTCGTCTGGCCACTTGTCCACCAGAAGCGAGGCCGCCTGGACCGTTCTCGTCACATAAAAGGAGCGTCCGATCCGTCCGCTCTCGATTGTCACGGGAACGTCGAATTGTTCATCACGCATTGACGCCACTCCTTGACTCCAACGAAAGAAACGACGCAGCCGGGTATTCGTTCCGATGACGAACGGCATCACCCATTTGGCGTCATCCCGATCGCAAAATCATGGTTGCAGAGTCGCTCATCGTCGCAGGTTTCGTTCAGATCGTGAGCAAGCTCGTTGCGGGCAGGGCGACATGCATTAACGGGACCGGTGGTCGAACACGACCCCCATGGTCCTACCAATTGCGGTCATGACGATAAGCTCGACCAGATGATCGTCGCTGTCCCCACAAGCCGGCGATGCCCGGCGAATCGCATCTATCGCGGCTCTGGTCGATATGGTGTCGCCGGCGCGGAATTTTGAAAGCACAGATGAAACAAGTTCTTGGGCTGTCAAGTCAACGACAGGCGGTTGGGATGCTGCGTTCATTGGCTTCTCCCGCCAAGAACTTTCTCTCGTGAGGATGATACGCCGAACGGCGGTTTCCACCAGCGAAATAGTGGTCCGACCAGAGGCCGGACCGGCCAAGGTTCCTCTGCGGGGGTCAGCGCGACGCTGCCTTCGATCTCTCCTGCCTTCCAGCGGCCGGCTTGAGCCTTATACGCACCGCTCCGCCGTCGGGATGATCGATCTCAAAGGCATTGGTCTTCCGCACGAGGTCGCTCAGCTTGCGAAAGCCAAAGGTTCTGGGATCGAAGTCCGATGCCAGATTGGCGAGCTGGTTGCCCACAATGCCGAGCGTCACCCAGCCGTCCTCGGTTTCCATCTGTGAAATGACTTTGGTGATGATCGGCGTCGCGGCGCTCGGCGGCTGCAGTGATTTCGTCGGCGCCGTATCATGAGCGTTGGCCGGTGCAGTCGGAAGCAGGTTCTCGGTGTATACGAACCGGCGGCATGCCTGCCGGAAACTCTCCGGTGTCTTCTGCTCACCAAATCCGTACACGTCGATCCCGTGTTCCCTGATGCGAGCGGCGAGGCGGGTGAAATCGCTGTCGGAAGACACCAGGCAGAAGCCCTCGAACCGCCCGCTGTGGAGGAGGTCCATCGCGTCGATGACGAGCGTGATGTCGGATGCGTTCTTGCCGGTGGTGTAGGCGAATTGCTGCTGCGGGATGATCGCGTGCTTCGAGAGCACATCGGCCCATGCCTTCGAACGGATGCTGGAGAAGTCGCCGTAGATGCGACGAACGCTTGCCTCGCCGATCTTTGCGATCTCCTCGAACAACCCGTCGGCAATCTTGGCGGAAGCGTTGTCTGCGTCGATCAGCACTGCAAGCCGTGGAGAACGTGGTTCGGTCGGCAAGGCAGCCCCCTATTCTTGTTCCATAGTGAGATCCAGCGGCGACATTCGAAACCTTTATCAGGATTCCCGAGGCAGGGCTTCGGCTAACGACGGTTCGAGACCCGAATCCTTCTCTGTGACCAGTATTGTAACTATCTCCGGGAAATGCTCGCCGCTGGCCGAACGCCGGGTCGTGCCACGCGGCCGCCATCGGCAAAGAAGGCGGCTGCAGAGTCATCGAACCGCTCGGGTGGCGAGTAATCGGACCGGCGAGGTTGTCACCGTTTGCCAGCGTGATCGGCTCGTTTCCTGCAAGCATACGAGATGCTGAGCATCGCCGGCCACTACTTCTCCCGATATAAGATCATGCCTCCGTGGTGCAGCACGCCGCCAATGAACGTTCCATCAGCGGTAAAGGCGGTGTCATCCCAGTAGTCGATGTGATTTCCTCGGATCTCATAGCGCCCTTGGTATGCGCTCTCACGGTTGCCGCGCGCTTCGTCATAGCGACCGTTTGGAAGCAAGTTGTGGCGGATATAGCCATCGGCCGTGACCCACATCCCCACATAGGGGTGGCCTTCTGGAAGTTGGGTAACCGTGTTCCGATCGACGTTCATCTGGGCGATACCTTCCTGCATGGGTAAGACGCCAGTGCCGGCAAGAAGCACGGCAGCGGCAAGCATCGAAATCCGTTTCATGGGAAAGCTCCTCGGGGTTTACCAGTCGCGGCGCGATGCTCGGCGAACAGCTCAAAGAGCGCTTGCGATGCAGTGATCGCGCGAGGAAAGCCGGCCGGAACCGTCACCATGTAGATGACTTCCTTCAGTTGGAAGCTCGCAGAGCATGAAGGCGGCGGCAATTGTTTTGTGCGAGATCTGAAGACGAAAACCCATTGTTACCCCTACTTGCCGGCTATCGGCCGGATGACGATCTCGTTCACGTCGACGTCGTCCGGCTGCTCGAGGGCAAAGCGTACGGCACGGCCGATCGCGTCGGGCTGCAGCGCAACGGCGCGATAGGTCTTCATCGCTTCCGCCGCCACCGGGTCGGTGATCGTGTCGGCGAGTTCGCTCTCGACCACGCCGGGATGGATGCCCGTGACGCGGATGTTATCGTGCTCCTGTCGCAAGCCGTCGGAGATCGCGCGGACGGCGTATTTGGTTGCGCAATAGACCGCGGCCGTCGGCGACACCGAAAGCGCGCCGATGGAGGCGATGTTGATGACATGGCCGGAACCTCGGGCCGTCATTTCCGGCAGCACCGCGGCGATGCCGTAGAGTACGCCCTTGATGTTGACGTCGACCATCCGATCCCACTCATCGACCTTCATCGAGGCCATCAGAGACAACGGCATGACGCCGGCATTGTTGACGATCACGTCGACGCGTCCCCAGGCCTGGCGCGCCGCCTCGGCAAACGCGGCGACATCGGCGCGGTCGGTCACATCAAGGTGCCGTGTCATTGCCTCCCCGCCCTTCGCCCTGATCTCCTCAGCGAGTTTGTCCAGCCGATCGGTGCGGCGCGCACCGAGCATGACCTTTGCTCCGGCAGCGGCGAGTTCCCGGCCGATGGCGGCGCCAATGCCGCTCGAAGCCCCGGTGATGAGCACAATTTTGTTGAGGGACATGTTTCGTCTCCGTCTTGATTGATTTTGCGAACCGCGATGCAGCGGTTGCCACGAAGATGGATCTGTTTCACTGTTGCGATAAGACGACCATTTCTTCCCATCGTGGAAAGCACAGCTAACCAATGGAGTCGGATTTCAACGCGCTCGCGGTGTTTGCTCTCGTGGCTGAGGAGCGGAGCTTTCGCGCGGCTGCGGACCGCATGGGTGTCACCCGCTCGGCGGTGAGCCAGACGATGAAGCGGCTGGAAGAGACGCTTGGTATTGCGCTGGTCCAGCGCACGACGCGAAGCGTCAGCCTGACTGAGGCTGGCGAACGCCTCTACGCCGAGATAGCGCCCGCTATTGCCGACATGCGCGCGGCAATCGAGACCACCGGGAATCTGCGCGGGCGTCCGCGCGGGCAGTTGCGGCTCGCCGTCTCGTCGATCGCCGAGCGCTTCCTTTCAGGGCGTTTCCTGGCGACCTTTGCCGAGGCCAATTCGGAGGTTCAGATCGACATCACGGTGACGGATGAGGAATTCGATATCGTCGCGGAGGGATACGACGCCGGCGTCCGGCTCGGCGAAGTAATCGAGCAGGACATGATCGCGGTGTCGGTCGCCGGTGACGAGCGGCAGCTCGCCGTCTGCGCGCCGGCCTATCGCGATCGGTTCGGGGCGCCTTCGCATCCGAGGGAACTCGCGGGCCGTCGCTGTATTGGCTGGCGCCGCGCACCGAAGGTCGCGCCCTATCGTTGGGAATTCGCCGAGAGCGGCAAGGAGTTCACCGTCGACGTCGCGCCGGAGATCACGACCAACGACATGGCGCTGATGATAAACCTGGCCATCGCTGGCGCTGGCATCACCTTCGGCATGGAGGAGAGCTTTCGCCCGTGGATCGATCGGGGCGATCTGGTGCCAGTTCTCGAGGATTATTGCCCGCGCTTCGCCGGCTTCTTTCTCTATTATCCGAGCCGTCGCAACGTAGCGCCGAAGCTGCGCGCTCTTGTCGATCACCTACGGCGTTTCGGTTAGCGTTTTGCGCGCGGGCGATCACACCTTTGCAGTCTTTTTCGAGCTGCGGGAGCGAACCGAACTTGCTTTCCGCTCCCCGGCGTTCTGTCTCACGCTGGACGCGACATGCTGCACATCGCAAGCGACCTCCTTTCGCTGTGCGCCGGCATCTCGATGTTGCAATTACATTAGCGTGAGTGCATGTTTTGATCAGCCGGCGCAAGCCGGTTAGGCCCGGTGGCCGGCCGGTCACCCCCATAGGCTGCCGGGCCGCCGGCGACGGCTTGGGAGGACATGACATGCCTAAAATATCGGAACTCTTTTTCAAGACAGCGATCGTCTTTCTTATCTTGGGAATCGCAGCCGGCCTGCAAATGGCAATTTCAGGCAGTCACGGCGCTTACCCCGCTCACGCACACATCAATCTTCTGGGTTGGGTCACAAGTGCAATATTCGGTGGGTACTACGCGCTGAATCCGGCAAAGGCCGCCCGCCGGATCGCCATGGTCCATTACGGCGTCTACAATGTTGGCCTGGTCGTGATGTTGCCGGCTCTCTACCTGATGCTGCATGGAAATCCGGCCCTTGAGCCGATCGTCGCCACCGGCTCGATGATTGTCGCTGTCAGCGTGCTCATCTTTGCCTTCGTGGTTTTCTCCGCTGAAACGGCGCGGTCAGTCTCGGGAATACCTGCGGTTCCACGCTGAACGGCGTCCGGGACATTCTGAGTTCATCAAAAGCCCGCGCCTCTGGCGGAGGACGCGGGCCGATCGGGTTGCAGCCCGATCTGCAGTAGGAACCCGGAGGCACCTGCTGCTCGGAGATAACAATTAGCATCCACTAATGTTCCGCTCGACGAAGATGCCGGCGCCCTGGAACCTCGGCATGGCGCAGGGCATGGTGACGTGGTGGTATCGTCGCCTCGGGTGAGCTAACAAGGCTCCGATCAGCGAAGCAACAAAAAGGGCGGTTTGGCCGTTGTGATCAGCCGAATTAGCGGCGAGGCATTCGAAGACATGACTACGCCGCAAATCCTATCGTTTGCCGTGACCCTCATTATGATGACAGCGTTCGTATGGGGTCGGTACAGATATGATCTGGTCGCAGCTGCGGCACTGTTGCTTGCACTCGCAGTCGGCATTGTGCCTTTTGACGAGGCCTTTAGCGGGTTCAGCGACGATATCGTGATCATTGTCGGCAGTGCTCTGCTGGTGAGCGCAGGCATAGCACGTTCGGGCATCATGGAAGTCGCCATCAGGCGCTTTGCGCCGAACCTGTCGGGAGTTCGGTCGCAGCTTGCCTTGCTGGTAATCGTGGTCACGATCCTGTCTGCCTTTGTAAAGAATATCGGTGCGCTTGCCATCATGATCCCGATCGCCTTCCAGTTCGCGCGCCGGTCGGGCGTTTCCCCCTCGATATTCCTGATGCCTATGGCGTTCGGATCACTGCTCGGCGGACTCATGACGCAGGTGGGGACATCTCCCAATATCGTTGTGTCGCGCGTGCGGGAGGAACTGACCGGTACCGCGTTCACAATGTTCGACTTCACACCTGTTGGAGCTGCCCTGGCCGCCGCCGGAACGATCTTCCTGATGTTTTTCTATTGGCTCTTACCGGTGCGCGAAAAAGTCGGCGGGTCGCTGAATGAAGCCATCGACATCAAGAATTACCTGACAGAGGCTCGAATTGTCAGCGATTCCACGGTGCTCGGGAAAACCGTCGCAGACCTCATGAAGCTTTCCGGCGGCGATGCTATCGTGACATCGATCCTGCGCAACCGGACTATGCGGATGACGCCACTGCCCGATGCCGTCCTCAAGGTGAACGACATTCTGCTGCTCGAAGGCGACCCAGAGGCGCTGCATCGCCTTGTCTCCCAGGGTAAGCTCAGCGTAACGGGCGATAGGGTCGGCGGTGACGACACCACCAGCGAGATGGTCGCTATCGAAGCCGTGATCGGCGAAAGCTCCTCTTTGATCGGCTGGACAGCCCAGCGCTTTGCCCTTTACGACCGCTTCAACGTCAACCTTCTGGCTGTCAGCCGTCGCGGCGAGCGCCTCGACCGCAGGCTGGCCAAAATCGAGCTAAGGCTCGGCGACGTCGTCGTGCTGCAGGGCAATGCTGCGACGATACCCGAGATACTGCGTGAACTCGGCTGCCTGCCGCTGGCGGAAAGGGCCATCCTGCTTGGCAGCGTCCGCAAGGGAATCGTGCCGGTAACAATCTTGGCTCTCGCAATGGTGGCGACTGCGTTTGGGCTGCTCCCGGTCTCCGTCGCTTTCTTTGCGGCCGCGGTCGGGATGGTGCTTTTCAAGGTCATCCCGCTGCGGGAGGTCTACCAATCGCTGGACGGTCCAATCCTGATCATGCTCGCCGTTCTTATTCCAGTCAGCGATTCGTTGCGCAGTACAGGGGCGACGGGAGTAATTGCCGGCGAGCTTGCCAAACTGGGGACCATTCTTCCGGCGCCCGGCGCACTGATGCTCATTCTTGTCGCCGCCATGGCCGTTACGCCATTCCTCAACAATGCCGCCACCGTTCTTGTCATGGCGCCCATCGCCGCCGAATTCGCCAGCGATCTGGGCTACAGGCCGGAAGCATTTCTGATGGCAGTCGCCATCGGCGCCGGCTGCGACTTTCTCACTCCGATCGGACACCAGTGCAACACGCTCGTCATGGGGCCGGGCGGCTACCGCTTCAGCGATTATCCGCGTCTGGGACTGCCGCTATCATTCCTCATCGTCATTGTTGCCGTGCCGATGCTGATGGTTGTATGGCCAATGAACTAACGCGCGTCGCGTCTGAAGGGGTTCACGTGACGCGCTTAGCGCGTGAGCGATGAATTCGTTCAATGGTACAAATCGACTGAGTGAATGAGCAATCACTTTTGCTCCCTTTGGGACGAGCGGTGACGAGGATGGCCCTCACAACCCGAAATCCTCGCGGAAGCGATCGATCTGATGCATCCGTTCATGCAGGATCTTCACGATCCCGATGTCACCGCTCGACAGCCTCCGCCAGTAGACAAAGTGCCGTTCATGGAGTCGCGGTGGGTCTAGCGATCGCCCCGGTGACCGCTGAGCCGGACGTCATGTGACCTACTGCGATAGCGGCCGAAAGATCTCATTCGAGTAGGCCACTTGTGTCGCTCTCTGTGTGGGGGAATGTCCACAACGGCTGGTACGCTCGAACATCCAGTGACCGGCATCAAAGATCGGGAACGCACGTCCGGCCAGGGCTACATGCCCGCCAATCACCATGGCCTCAACGGCAATAATGACAGCCGCCAACGTCGCGACATGTTCGGGCGCGACGATGTTCTCGTGAGGTGGCGAAGTGGTAGCAGCCTTGCCGCCTCCAGCAGCGATCGAAGCCGCGTCAAGCTGGCTGGCCATCAATACCGGATATGCCAATGATACGTCCCCCATAAGTCGCGCGATATAGTGGCTACGTCCGCATGAACGCGGACGCAGCCCAAGCCTATTAGAATTTCACCTGCGTCGAGAGGTAGAAGGTCCTGCCTTGCCCCGTTCCGGTGGTGCTGAGGAAAGGGGTGTAACTCTCGTTGAACAGGTTGGTAACCTTGAAGCTCACGTCGACCTTCTCGTTGAATTCGTAATTGGTGAACACATCGACGAGGTGATAGGGATCCCCAGCTTCGGATGCTTCTCCGCCCGTCCATGAACTGTTGTAGCCTGCCGTCAGGCCGCCCGAGACATAGCTATAGCGGGCGCCGACCGTGAGCTTGTCCTCGAGGAAGCGTGCGCCGCCCGTCATCGACACGATATCGTCCGGCAGATATTGGCTTGCGCCTAATCCCGGCAACTGGCTTGCCAGATCTGAATTACTGTGCGTGTAGCTGATGCCCGCAAAGACGAAGCCGGTATCGTAACTCACCTCAAGCTCAAACCCCTGGACCTTCGATGTGCCCTCGACATTCACGAACTGATACTTGCCATAGGTCGAATTGAAGCTGGCGACGATGTAATCCTCGACGTCCATGATGAAGTAGTTCGCCTTGAGCGACAGGGAATCGCTCGGTGCGAGGAAGCCTTGCTTGCGGATGTTGACACCGAGCTCCCATCCTTCCTGCGTCTCCGGGTCGAGCAAGGGATTGGGAATGTAGGAGCCGGAGGTGCTGCCAGGATGATCTCCCCCGAGCATGGTTTCCTGAAGCGTTGGCGCCCGCATCGATCGCGACCACGCCACATAGGGCTGTAGCCATGGCGTCACATTGTAGGCCAAAGTCAGCTTGGGATCGAAGCTGCCCTTGGAAATATCGACGTCATAGTCGCCATAGTTGGCAAGCGAGCCCCATCCGTTCAGGGCGTAGAAGTTGTATCGCAGTCCCGCCGTCAGATCGAAATTTCCGTAGCTGAACGTGTTCTCGCTGAACACGCCACCTTGCGAGCTCGCACCATCGCCGGGGTTGACGCCACCGTTCTCGGAGCTGACGTCGTCGTGGAAGTATTCCACACCGGTGGTGCTCCTGATTTGAACCGCGCCGAGGCTGAGCAGGGAGATGTTCGAAACGTCGAAGCCGGCACCGCGGTCGGTGATCGTACGCCCAACATAGGATCCCGTGCCGCCGGTATATTCCATCTTCAGGTCGTTGTAGTAACCGTTGATGCGCAAGTCGATCAGGTCGTTGTCAGGATCGTATCGGTATTTTGCGGTAAAGGTCTTGTTGTTGACCGTCTGATCATAGGAGTTGGCGAAGAAGTCGTTGTTGTAGAGGACGCCGCCAAGCGAAAGGGTGTGGTCTTCCCCTATGCCGAAATTTGCCTTGAACAGGCCCGAAACGAGATCCTGCCCTGTGTCTGCGACAACATTTCCGTTGCCGTCCTTATAGTCGCTGGAATCGCGCTTACTGATCGCACCGACGAAGTCGGCGACGCCGTATCGGACGCCGCCGGCGAGCATCTCAGAGAACCCGACGCCGTTGCTGCCCCAGGACAGCCGGCCGAGCCCGCCATATTGCTGGCCGGGCGCCAGAACGTCGTCGATTTCCAGCGTGCGGAAATTCACGGTTCCGGCAAGCGCTCCACCGCCGGTCGTGATCACTCCACCGCGAGTGGTGTCGATTCCGCCGAGCAGGTTGGGATCGACATAGGTGAACCCTGCCGCCTCATGTCCCGTGAACCGGAAGTTCTGGCGCACGCCATCGATCGACATATTCACGCGGCCTGAACCCTCAAAGCCGCGAACATTGACCGCGACGCCGGCCTGCTGTGCATTCTCTCGGGTAAAGACGCCGCTGATCGTGCGCAGTATGTCGTCCAGCTTGCGGCCGCCGTCCTGCTTGATGCGGTCCTGCTTGACTGTCGTCTTGTTGGTCCCGGGCGAGGATTCGTCGTCTTCGCCGGTGATCGTGATTTTCTTCAGGACCGTCGTGCGGTTGTCCTCGGACTGGGCGAGGGCAGGGGAATGCAAGCAGATTAGAACCATCCCGATGGCCGAACCGGCCATCAGCGCGTGGGCGTAAGAGCGCATTGGAATCTCCTGGCGCGCGCGGAAACGCGCACTCCAGGGGAGGCCTGTTTCCGCTTTCGATGCACCCTTACCGGGTCGAGTGTTATTTAACATGACTATTAAAGTCAACAATATGCATGTTCGACGTGCGGTGCCGAACAGGGGCGTGCCGGGCATGGCGCGCATTTACATTTTGTAATGCTCAGACACGCGGGAGAAACATTCTGAAATTACGCAGATACAAGACGTGAGTAGGAAGGGACGTGGTCGGCCAGCCAGCCAAAAGACTGCTGCTCCGCGGCAAGCCCGAAGATCATCGAACGACTCCGGCCTCACCCATATGCCCTTACCTGGCAGATGAGGCTGGAGTCGCTTCTGCTGTGAGCGATCCCGCTGCACCGTGTGTCAGCGGATCATACGTCTCCGCCCATTGGCTCATCAACTAGAGGCGAGCAGCGATCCAGACTCGTAGGAGCAGGGTTCTGCTCGATCCATCGGTGCTGGATAGTGGCTGAGCACTCTAAGCGCCCCAGACAACGGCCTGCTCGTGGCGCTTGATGAGGTGCTTGAGATTGTCGAAGCTCTGGCGGATGTGCCGGGCGAACGCATCTACGGCGGGCGCACGCGGCGTATCGGCAAGCCTGAGCAGACCGAGCGCCCGCTCAGGATGCGGAATGGCCACCGGAAGCGCCGTAATCGACTTCTCCTTGCGAAATGCGAAGACGACGCTATGAGGCAGCACGGTCAGCGCGTCGGTTTCCTTCATGTAGTTGGTGGCGCTGGTCAGCGAGCCGCCGGAATAGCGGATTTTTATCTCCGTGGCGCCGAGCGACAGCAGCAAGCTGCGCAGATCTTCGAGCAGTGGGCTGCCGGGCGGCGGCGCTATCCAGGGATAGTCGAGCAGGTCGCCGGTCTTCAGCTTGCGCCGCAGCAGCAACGGATGCGTTGCGCGGCAGGCGACGACATTGCGGCCGGGCAGGATCTCGCGGAATTTCATGCCCGACCCTTCTTCCAAGATGTCGATCGGACACACGGCAAGATCGATACGATCGGCGTTGATTGCGGCACGCAAATCCGAGAGGTAGCCGTAGCTCTGGTCGACACGCACATCCGGATAGGCGTTCTGGAAATCGGCGATCATGCCGGAGATCAGCGCGTCCATGAAGAATGGCGTGCCGCCGACCCGCACCACGCCCGATCGTCCCTGGCTGAAATTGGCGACGATATCCGAAGCCTTGCGCGATGCCGCCAGCATGACCTGGCCATGATCGGCGAGCGCCCGGCCGAGCGGCGTCGGCTGCAACGGCCGGCGACCTTTGAGGAACAGCGGCTCGTCCAGCCGCTTCTCCAGCATCGACAAAGTGCGTGAGACGGCCGGCTGCGACAGGCCGATCAACGCCGCGCCCTCGGTGACCCCACCGGCCTGGACCACCGCCGCGAGCTGAACCAGATGCCTCTCGTCAATCTTCATAACGATATGGTATATTAATCTGAGGAGAAATCATCATCTTCTTGAATGACCTGCGTTATGGTTCCCCACGAGATAAAAACCGGGGAGGACTATGGCGCAGGCCGGCACATCGTCGTTCAATGAGGCCAACTCGTCTGAACTGGTCGCCCAGCGTCTGCTCAAGGCCAAGGCCAAGGCCGGGCCTCTGCCGCAATTCCTGGTCAGCGTCGTCGACCATCTCCACCAGATCGTTCGGGAAACCCGCCCCACGGCCGCGGATTGGCGGCAAGCCATCGCGTTCCTCACCGAGATCGGCCACGCCAGCGACGAGAAGCGGCAGGAATGGGTTTTGTTCTCAGATCTGCTCGGCGTCACCGCGCTGGTCGAGGAGATCAATTCACGCCGCCCGAAGGGTGCGACGCCCAACACCGGGCGCGGGCCGTTCTATCGCGCTGATGCGCCACGGCTGCCGCTCGGCGCCGACATTTGCCTCGACGGCGTTGGTGCACCGCTGACTGTCTCAGGACGCGTCGCCGATCTCGACGGCATGCCGATTGCAGGTGCGACGGTCGAAACCTGGCAGGCGAATTCGCAAGGGTTCTACGAGAACCAGCAGCCCGATTTGCAGCCGGAATTCAACCTGCGCGGCGTCTTCATCACGGACCGAGAGGGGCGCTTCCACTACCGCACAGTCAAGCCCGCCGGCTATGGCGTGCCCGACGACGGACCGGTCGGCCAATTGCTTGGCCGCATCGGCTATCCGCTC
This sequence comes from Mesorhizobium sp. WSM4821, assembly GCF_055901555.1. Classification (NCBI taxonomy): domain Bacteria; kingdom Pseudomonadati; phylum Pseudomonadota; class Alphaproteobacteria; order Hyphomicrobiales; family Phyllobacteriaceae; genus Mesorhizobium; species Mesorhizobium sp. WSM4821. The sequence goes on from NZ_CM148371.1 coordinate 2,278,667, forward strand.
AGCCGGCCGGCACATCTGCACTTCCTCATCCGCGCCGACAATTTCGAGACGCTGACAACGCAAGTGTTCGAGCGTGGCGACCCGCGCCTCGATGAGGACGCTCTGTTCGGCGTCAAGCCGGAACTGGTCGGCGACTTCAACCACGTCCCTGGGCAAGGCCGCGAAAGTTGGGCGCTCGACTTCGGCTTTGTCATGGTCATGGCCCGCAAGGGGAGCTGGGCGGCATGACGCAAGCCTTCACCTATTCCGGCAGCCCGGCCCATATCGTCTTCGGCAATGGCGCCTCGGCCGATGTCGCAAGCTGGGTCGAAAAACTCGGCTGCAAACGCGCGCTGGTGCTGTCGACGCCGAACCAGGCGGCCGATGGCGAGGCGCTGGCGAAGGCGCTTGGACCGCTGGCAGCAGGCACCTTTTCGGGTGCGGCCATGCACACGCCGGTCGAAGTGACAGAAGCGGCGATGGCCAAGGCGAAGGAGTTCGATGCAGACTGTGTCGTCGCGCTCGGCGGCGGCTCGACCACGGGCCTCGGCAAGGCGATCGCCTGGCGCACAGATCTGCAGCAAATCGTCATCCCGACCACCTATGCCGGCTCCGAGGTGACACCTATCCTCGGCCAGACCGAAGGTGGCGTGAAGACCACGCTGCGCGACCCAAAGATCCTGCCGGAGGTTGTGATCTACGATCCGGAACTGACCATCGGATTGCCTGTGGCAATGAGCGTCACCTCCGGCCTAAACGCCATAGCGCATGCGGCCGAGGCGCTTTATGCGCAAGACCGCAATCCGGTGTCGACGCTGATCGCTACCGAAGGCCTGCGCGCGTTCAAGGCCGCGCTACCCGCTTTGGTGAAAGAGCCGAAGAACCTCAAGGCACGCGGCGACGGGCTTTATGGCGCGTGGCTGTGCGGCACGGTGCTCGGCACGGTCGGCATGGCGCTGCACCACAAGATCTGCCATACGCTGGGCGGTTCCTTCGACATGCCGCATGCCGAGACCCATGCTGTGATGCTGCCGCACACGATCGGCTTCAACGCCGTCGCCGTGCCCGAATTGCTCAAGCCTGTTGCCGATATCTTCGGCGGCAGTGCCGGCACTGGCCTCTACGATTTCGCCAAATCAGTCGGCGCACCGCTGACGCTCCGGGAACTCGGCCTCAAGCAGGACGGTCTCGACCGCGCGGCTGATATCGCGACGCAAAATCCATACTGGAATCCGCGGCCTTTCGATCGCGCCGCTATCCGCGCCCTGTTGCAGGACGCGTGGGAGGGAAGACGTCCGCCGGACTGAAGACGAGCAAAGCTGAAGGTAACAAAGGGAGGAACAGCAATGATCACCAGACGCGAATTCATCAGGAACACCGCCGCGACCGGCGTGCTTGCCGGCACATCCGGTTTGGCGATGCCCGCGATCGCGCAGAATGCGCCGATAAAGCTCGGCTATGTCAGCCCGCAATCCGGTCCGCTGGCCGCCTTCGCCGAGGCCGACAAATTCATCATCGACGGCTTTCTGGCCGCCACCAAGGCGGCTGGCCTCAACTACGAGGTCGTGGTCAAGGACAGCCAGTCGAACCCCAACCGCGCGGCGGAAGTGGCCAAGGAACTGATCGTCAACGACAAGGTCAATCTGATGCTTGTCGCCTCGACGCCGGAGACCACCAACCCGGTCGCCACCACTTGCGAGGCCGAGGAAGTGCCATGCTTGTCAACGGTGGCACCATGGCAACCCTGGTTCATCGGCCAGCAAGGCAATCCCGGCGACCCGGCCTCGTGGAAGTCGTTCAACTACGCCTACCATTTCTTCTGGGGCCTCGAAGATGTCATCGCCGTGTTCACCAACATGTGGGCGCAGGTCGAGACCAACAAGAAGGTGGGCGGCCTGTTCCCCAATGACGGCGACGGCAACGCCTGGGGCGACGGCACGGTGGGCTTCCCTCCGGTGCTGGCCAAGGGCGGTTACGGGCTGACCGACACCGGCCGCTACCAGAACCTGACCGATGATTTTTCGGCGCAAATCAACGCCTTCAAGGGCGCCTCCTGCGAGATCATCACCGGCGTGATGATCCCGCCCGACTTCACCACCTTCTGGAACCAGGCCAAGCAGCAGGGTTTTACGCCCAAGGTGGCGTCGATCGGCAAGGCAATCCTGTTCCCGCAGTCGGTCGAGGCGCTTGGCAAATCCGGCCACAATCTGTCGTCGGAAGTCTGGTGGACGCCCAACCATCCGTTCAAGTCATCGTTGACCGGCGAAAGCTCGGCGCAGGTCGCCGAAGGCTTCACCAAGGCCACCGGCCGGCAGTGGACGCAACCGATCGGCTTCGTCCATGCGCTGTTCGAAATCGCCGTCGATGTGATGAAACGAGCTGAGGAAGCAGGCGACGGCGACAAGGTGGCGGCGGCAATCGCCGCGACCAAGCTCGACACGCTGGTCGGGCCGATCGCTTGGGACGGTGGCAAGCTGCCGCCCTTTGCCGCCAAAAACGTCGCCAAAACGCCACTGGTCGGCGGCCAGTGGCGGCTTAAGGACGACGGCGGCTATGATCTCATCATCACCGACAACAAGACCGCGCCTGACATTCCGACAGGCGGGACGATGGAAACGATAAGCTGATCTGTTTGAATGAAGGTCGCTCATCGCCGGTTTGTTCTACCGGTGGAGTGAACCCGCAACCGCAGTAACTTGACCCATGTCCATCCTCGCACTTTCCAATGTCACGAAACGATTCGGCGCCCTGACGGTCGCCGAATCGGTTTCGTTCGAGCTGCGGCAGGGCGAAGCGCTCGGCATCATCGGGCCGAACGGCGCCGGCAAATCGACATTGTTCAACCTGATCACCGGCAACATCGCTGTCGACGCCGGCACTATCCGCTTCGACGGCGAGGACGTGACCCGTCTGCCGCCGATGCAACGCTGCTTTGCAGGCGTCGGCCGCTCCTTCCAGATCCCGCAGCCATTCGAGAAGCTGACCGTGTTCGAGAACCTGCTCGTGGCCGGCGCCTTTGGGGCGCGAAAGACGGAGGCCGAGGTTGGCGACCGGTGCGCCGAAATCCTGATCGAGACTGGATTGATCGAGCGCGCCAACCATCTGGCCGGAGGCTTGGGCCTGCTACAGCGCAAGCGGCTGGAACTGGCCCGCGCGCTGGCCACCGAACCCAAGCTGTTGCTGCTGGACGAGATCGCCGGTGGCCTGACCGAAGGCGAATGCGGCCTGCTGGTGGAGACCATCCGTGCCATCCACAAGGGCGGCATGTCGATCATCTGGATCGAGCATGTGCTGCATGCGCTGAACTCGGTGGTCGAGCGGCTGCTGGTGCTCAATTTCGGCAGGATCATCGGCATGGGCACGCCCAACGCCGTCATGGCATCGCGCGAGGTCCGCGAGATCTATCTCGGGATCGAGATCTGATGGCGCTGCTCGAAACCAGGGGACTGACGGCGAGCTACGGCGACTTCCAGGCGCTATTCGGCGTCGACATTTCGCTCGATCCAGGCGAGACGATCGCCGTTGTCGGTGCCAACGGCGCCGGCAAGACGACACTGATGCGTTCGATCGCGGGCATATTGGCCAACCAGTCGGACGCCGTACTGTTCGACGGCGAGGCGATCGGCGCCCTGTCGGCCTCCGACATCGTCGCGCGTGGCATCGCCATGGTGCCGGAGGGGCGAAAGCTGTTTCCATCGCTCAGCGTCGAGGAGAACCTGCTGATCGGCCGCTACGGCTGCGCCGTTGCGGGGTATTGGAGCCTTCAGACCGTCTACGAGCTGTTCCCGATCCTGAAGGAGCGGCGCGGAAATCCCGGCACCGCGCTGTCCGGCGGCCAGCAGCAGATGGTGGCGATCGGCCGGGCGCTGATGTCCAACCCGCGCGTGCTTTTGTGCGACGAGATCAGCCTTGGCCTGGCGCCGGTCGTCATCAAGGACATCTACGCTGCCTTTCCGCGCATTCGTGCCGCGGGCGCTTCGCTCGTCGTGGTCGAGCAGGACATCGGCCAGGCGCTGAAGGTCTCGGACCGCGTCTACTGCATGATGGAAGGTCGCATCACGCTCTCGGGCGCACCATCGGATCTGACGCGCGAGAAGATCCACTCCGCCTATTTTGGAGCCGGTGCATGATGTGGATCGACACGATCGTCCAAGGTATTCTGCTGGGCGGCCTCTACGCGCTGTTTGCGGCGGGTTTGAGCCTCGTCTTCGGCATCATGCGGCTGGTCAACCTGGCGCATGGCGATCTCATTGTGCTTGCCGCCTTCCTGATCCTGGTGCTGGTCTCGGCGCTTGGGCTCAATCCGTTCGTGGCGGCCCTGGTGGCGATGCCGCTGATGTTCGCCATCGGCTGGGCGCTGCAGTTCTATCTGCTCAACCGAACATTTGGCACCGATCTCCTGCCGCCGCTGCTGGTCACCTTCGGCCTGTCGATCGTCATCCAGAACGGCCTGCTCGAAGGCTTTTCCGCCGACAGCCGGCGCATTCCGGTCGGCGGGCTCGACTCCGCCTCGGTGGCGCTCGGGCCGATCAATGTCGGCGTCATGCCGCTGTTGACCCTGGCCTCGGCCGTCGCGGTGATTATCGGGCTCAACCAGCTGTTCTACCGCACATCGCTCGGCCGGGCATTCCGCGCCACCTCGGACGATCCGGTCACCGCCGGGCTTATGGGCATTCGACCGAAGAAAATCTTCGCCACGGCGACGGGAATCGCCATGGTGGTGGTGACGATCGCCGCGCTCTATCTCGGCACGCGGGCGAATTTCGATCCGACCATCGGACCGGCGCGGCTGATCTATGCCTTCGAGGCAGTGATCATCGGCGGCCTCGGCTCGCTGTGGGGAACGCTGTTCGGCGGCATCGTCATCGGCGTCGCGCAGACCTTTGGCGCTGCGATCAATCCGGAATGGCAGATCCTGGCTGGGCATCTGGCATTTCTGCTCGTGCTTCTGCTCAAGCCGCGCGGCCTGTTCCCGCGTGCTTTGGATTGAGTGCGATGGCCGACGCTTCCCTGACACCCTGGAAAGTCGAAACGCGAACCAAAGCGTCGGCGACGTTCGCCGTCGTCGCCGCGCTGATCATCCTGCTTGCTCTGGCCGCGCCGTTGTTCGTCTCGCGCAGCGTGCTGCAGGACCTGTTCTTCATCCTGACCATGCTGGTGCTGGCGCAGAACTGGAACCTGCTCGCCGGCTACGCCGGGCTGGTCTCTGTCGGACAGCAGGCCTTTGTCGGCTTTGGCGCTTATGCCATGTTCGCGCTTGTCATCCTCGCCGGGCTCGACCCGCTGGCCGCCATCCTGCTCGCCGGCATCGCCAGCTCCCTGCTCGCGGTCCCCACCGCCTTCTTCCTGTTTCGCCTGCAAGGCGCCTATTTTGCCATCGGCAGCTGGGTCATCGCCGAAGTGGTGCGGCTGGCGCTGGCGCAATGGAAGATGCTGGGCGGCGGCACCGGCACCTCGCTGCCACGGGAGGCAACCCGCGACATGCCGATGCTGAAGTTGGTTGGCGAGCTGTTCGGCGTCAAATCCTCCGGCGCCAGCGACATCCTGACCTACTGGCTGGCGCTGCTCTTGGCTATCGCCACCATCGGTCTCGTCTACCGTCTGCTGCGCTCGAAACAGGGGCTCGGGCTCGCCGCTGTGCGCGACAACCAGGAAGCGGCGCGCTCGGTCGGCGTCGAGGCACGGCGAATGAAGACGCTGGTCTATCTGGCGGCGGCTTTCGGAACCGGTCTCTGTGGCGCGCTGGTCTATGTGCAGAAGGCGCGCATCTCGCCTGACGCCGCCTTCTCCGTCGTCGACTGGACGGCCTATATCATCTTCATTGTCGTCATCGGTGGCATCGGCACCATCGAGGGACCGATCGTCGGCGTCATCGTCTTCTACATCCTGCAGAACCTCCTTGCCGATTACGGCTCCTGGTACCTGCTGATCCTCGGGCTGATCGGCATCGCCATCATGCTGTTTGCGCCGCGCGGCCTGTGGGGCCTGTTTGCCGAGCGCACCGGCATCCAGCTCTTTCCGGTTCGCCGCCGACTGACCGGGGGACCAGATATTTCAAGCAAAAAGGGAGGGCCGCATGGCTGAGATTTCTACCGACGTGCTGACCATCGGCACCGGGCCGGCGGGCTCGGCGACCGCCGCGCTGCTTTCGACCTATGGCGTCGAGAACATGGTCATCAATCGCTACCGCTGGCTGGCCTCGACGCCGCGCGCGCACATCACCAACCAGCGCACGATGGAGGTGCTGCGCGACCTCGGCAAGGAGGTAGAGGCCGAGGCCTACATGCACGCCACCGAGCAGGATCTGATGGGTGAGAACGTGTTCTGCACCTCGCTTGCCGGTGAGGAGATCGGCCGTATGCGCAGCTGGGGCAAGCACCCGCTCTCCCGCGCCGAACATCTCTTGTCCTCGCCCTCGCACATGAACGACCTGCCGCAGACCTTCATGGAGCCGCTGCTGTTCAAGACTGCCTGTTCGCGCGGCACGCAGTCGCGGATGTCGACCGAATACCTCTCGCATGTGCAGGACACCGACGGCGTCACCACCACCTGCCGCGACCGGCTGACCGGCAAGGACATAACCATCCGCTCGAAGTATCTGGTCGGCGCCGATGGCGGCAATTCGCTTGTCGCCGAGCACGCCGGCCTGCCCTTCGAAGGCAAGATGGGCGTCGGTGGCTCGATGAACATCCTGTTCAAGGCCGATCTCTCTAGATACGTCGCCCATCGTCCGTCGGTGCTCTACTGGGTGGTGCAGCCGGGCGCCGATGTCGGCGGCATCGGCATGGGACTGGTGCGCATGATCCGGCCGTGGAACGAGTGGCTGATCGTCTGGGGCTACGACATCAACCAGCCGGCGCCCAAGGTCGATGACGCCTTCGCCAAAAAGGTGGCGCGCGATCTGGTCGGCGATCCGGAGCTTGAGATCGACATCCAGTCGGTGTCGACCTGGACCGTCAACAACATGTACGCCACCCAGACATCAAAGGGCCGCGTGTTCTGCATGGGTGACGCCATCCATCGCCATCCGCCGTCGAACGGGCTGGGCTCAAACACCTCGATCCAGGACGGCTTCAACCTTGCCTGGAAGCTTGCCTATGTCATCAAGGGCAAGGCCGGCCCAAAACTGCTGGACAGTTTTTCGCACGAGCGCGCGCCGGTCGCCAAGCAAATCGTCACCCGCGCCAACAAATCGATCGAGGAATTCGGCCCGATCTTCAAGGCGCTCGGCCTGCTCGATTCCATCGACCCGGTGAAGATGCAGTCGAACATGGATGCGCGCTGCGACGACACGCCCTCAGCCGAGGCGCAGCGCGCCAAGATCCGCGAGGCGATCGCCTTCAAGGTCTATGAGTTCGACGCGCATGGCGTCGAGATGAACCAACGCTATAAGTCCGGTGCCATCGTCGCCGACGGCCAGAAGGAACCGGCGTTCGAGAGGGACGCGGAGTTGCACTACCATCCGACGACATGGCCAGGCGCCCGGCTGCCGCATGTCTGGGTGCATTCCGACAAGGGCGACATGGTCTCTACCCTCGACCTTACCGGCCACGGCAAGTTCACCGTGCTGACCGGCATTGGCGGGCAGGCCTGGCTCGACGCGGCCAAGGTGATCGGCAAGGAACTCGGCATCGACATTGCCGGCCACCTGATCGGCCCGCGCCAGCCCTGGCAGGATTTCTCCGGCGACTGGGCACGAGCCCGCGAGGTGCGCGACAGCGGCGTGCTTCTGGTGCGCCCAGACCAGCATGTCGGCTGGCGCAAGGACGCGATGACATCGGACCCGGTGGCAGATTTGAAGCGGGCACTGGCAGCAATCCTGGACAGGTGAGATGGACATGAAAGCGCACGAAAAAGGCTTCTTCACCGAACGGAACTCGGCCGAGGTCGTCACCGGCCGCAACGAGAACGCCCGGGACGAGCGGCTGAAGACGGTGATGGAAGTCATCACGCGAAAGCTGCACGAGGCGGTCAAGGAGATCGAACCGACGCAGGGCGAGTGGTTCGAGGCGATCCAGTTCCTGACCAGGACGGGGCAGTTGTGCTCCGACTGGCGGCAGGAGTTCATCCTGCTATCGGACGTGCTCGGCGTCTCGATGCTGGTCGACGCCATCAACAACCGCAAACCGTCAGGCGCCTCGGAATCGACGGTGCTGGGACCATTCCATCTCGCCGACGTGCCGGAACTGCCGATGGGCGCCAACATCTGCCTCGACCACAAGGGCGAAGACGTGTTCATCCATGGCCGCATTCTCGACACAGAGGGCAGACCGATCGCCAATGCGATGCTCGATGTCTGGCAGGCAAATGACGAGGGTTTCTACGACGTGCAGCAGAAGGGCATCCAGCCCGATTTCAACCTGCGCGGCGTGTTCCGCACCGGCGCCGACGGTCGCTATTGGTTCCGGGCGGTGAAGCCGAAATTCTACCCGATCCCGGACAACGGCACCGTCGGCAAGCTGCTGCATGCGCTCGGCCGGCATCCCTATCGCCCCGCGCACCTGCACTATATTCTCAAGGCCAACGGCCTCGAGACGTTGACCACCCACATCTTCGACCCCGACGACCCCTACATCAATTCGGATGCGGTGTTCGGCGTGAAGGAGAGTTTGCTGGCCGAATTCAAGCGCGTCGATGATCCGGGCCGCGCGAAGGATTATGAGTTCGCCAATCCTTTCTGGGACGTCGAGCACGATTTCGTGTTGGCCACAGAAGGAGCCTAGTCCAGCACTACTTTGGCAGAATGTATTTTGGCGCTCATTGGATTGGCCCAGCCGCAGGGCCAGGTGCGAACCCGGATCAGTTTCGCCCATTTACAGGTTGAAACTCAAGTCCGATTCCGTATTCTACCGTCTCTATGCTGTAATCCGTGTTGCCGTCTGAGTCTGTTGATGAGCTCTTTACTATGTTATAGTCTCCACCAACTCGAAAAGTCGCCTTTTCACCTGAGACCGCAGTCAACGTCGGTTCGGCAAGCGTCTTCATGACGCCGGCTTGTTCCATCGCATTGATTGAGGCGTCCAGCCCCGAGGAGCTGATGCTAACGCCCGTGTTAGAAAAGCGCCTTTCCAAGACCATATGGATTGTCGCTGACGGCACCCCAACTGATGCCGTTGTTCGTATCAGACGCGCTCAGATTTACGCCCAGTTGCTTCATCACCGCTCGACTAACCTCTGCCACGGTTACCCGTAGAGTAACTTGATCGTCGCCAGATATCGCCAGAAAATTTAAGATCTTGCTCTCTCGCCGTTCGCTATCCGGGTTGTCAATCGTTACCCCGCTTTGAGATGAACCACCGCTTGCGGTTTGCGAATAGTGACCGGTGGTCGCTTCGCCGCCGCTGACAAAAATCTCTGCGAGGCTGACTGCACGCGAAGCATCCATCGGGGTGTCGACGCTTCCAGTCAGCACAACATTGTCATTCAGCAGCTCAACGGTTATTTTCGAGTTGGGGATGAAGCGCTTTAAGTAAGCCTCCAACCCTGCTACATCGCGCTCAATGATCAGGTTAATGTTGGCAACCTGCTCCTGATTGGCATCGAACACGAAGATGCTCGTCTCGCCAACCTGCTTGCCAAAAAGGTATATCCGGCGGGCCGTGCGCATTACAGCATCGGCGACAGAAGGGTTGCCGACCAGAATGTCGCTTGCGTCGGTAGGAATATCCAACACCAAAGCCTTGTTCAGGCCGAGTTTTTACGCGCTGCACTCCGCCTTGAACTTGCTTTTCAGCAATCTCTGTCGATTGCCTGCTTCGGCATTAGGCGGCCCGGCTGCGGTGATCAGGTACGCCATCCCAAGGGAGGGCACGAGGAAGAGCATCTTGCATGCACTTCGCCCTATGCTTTTCAGGTTATGCATGGGCCCCTCCGTGAGAAATTATGTGATACCTTGTTCAAGTATCAGTATGATTCAATCTGTAAAATTGCAGGAGGATCTTTTTTTTGGATTATTTAAAAGTATATTGGAAAGTTTCCTCGAACGCATTTTTGTAACAGAACGTTTCTACAATCTATCTTCAGATGGTTGGCGGGAGAGGTGGATGGCGACATATTCGGTTGATCTTTAAACTGACGTTTCGTGCGCTTTGCCGCACTAAATGGATCCGACCTCAAGAGTTTGCATTCGATAGGTAAGTCCCCTGGGAAAATTTCTTCGCCATCGGATAGATGTCACATAATTTTGAGAAAGAATTGAATAATAATAAAGTTTCGACCTCGCGCCACGGTATATACCTCTGACCGATTGAACGTATTGCGCTAGTGCTGCTTCAGAGAGTTGACCTTCTTGCTTCCCTTCAGTGAAGAAGCGGAATCAAGCTCTTGATCAGAACCGTTGGCTCCGCCGTTGCCTGGTCTGAAAGGTCGGACTCAAAGTAACTTTCCCTTCGCCGCCCTTGTAAAGTCGCGCGGTACGGCGCCACGGGCCCGAAAGAAATGGTCCGCAGCGTGCGCCGCGGACCATGTCAGACCAAATGAGCTCTAGAACGAGCGCTGGAAGCGGAGGATACCGCCGAGGCTGTCCTCGTCGTCGGCATTGGTCCAGTTGTCGAAGCCGGGCTCGCCGAACTTACCTGCGTGCACGTAGTCGACTTCGGCCGTGATCGTCAGACCTGGGACGACGTCGTAGGCGATGTTGGCAGCGATGCCGAGGTTTTCGCCTTCGTCATAGGAGATCTGGGTGTTGAACGAGGTCTTTTCGTTGATGGTGTAGGTGCCACCGCCCCAGACTGCCCAGTTGCCGCTCCACAGCTTGTACATGCCGCGGCCGTTGGCGGGAATTGCGTAAGAGTCGTCCGTTAGGTTGTCGTCCGTGCCGTAGCCGGCCATGATGAACAGCGACAGGTTCTGCATCGGGGTGATGTCAAGGCGAACCTTGCCGGAAACCTCTTCGTAGTTGCTATCATAAGCAATGACGCCGGTGATGGCGCCCCAGCCCTGCGTCCACTTCACGCCGCCGACGACATGCGGAACATAGCTGTCGATCGTGTAATCGTCATAGCCTTCTTCGAGCGAGACCACGGCCGAGAAGCCGTTGCCGGCGTCGAAATAGTACTGGACGACATTGGTGTCGAAGCCGCCGTAGGGAACCAGCGTATCCTGGATGACGTTGCCGGCGTAGCCGATGAACGTATCGAAGGCCGATTCGTCCTTACCGACGCGCAGGCCACCGAGCTGGATCCAGGCGAAGTTCAGCGAGACGTCCTTGTTGTAGGCATCGTTGATATCCTCGCCGGTATTGTCGTTGTCGTTACCAAAATTGAAGCGGGTCTCGGTGTAGGTCTTCAAGGTGCCGAGCTCGGTTTCCTGGCCGGTCCAGGTCTTCAGCGTGAAGCGCGCATTCTTGCGGTAGGTGTCGTTCTCGCCGCCGTCCTCATGGTCGCCGGACCTCGCACCATCGAACGAGCCGACGTCGCCGACGCCGATATCGTAGCGGATGTAGCCGCCGATGCGCAGGCAGGTTTCGGTGCCGGGAATGTAGAAGTAGCCAGCGCCGTAGACGTCGCAGATGCGGACGTATTCAGCGGGTTCCGGCTCGGCAACGACGACGGCGTCGGCGGCGCGCGCACCGGAAACTGCGACCAGCGCCGCAGCTGAGCCGAGAAGAAGGCTCTTGATGTTCATTTTCTGACCTCCAGTAAAGTTAAAGGGGCCGGCATAGATTTCCGCCTCAATCCCCAGCTTAAGAAGCAGCGCGACGCGCCGCCTCTCCGCAAGCCATTACCTTTCAGGAGTGACTTTTCAACAGTGAATCCTTCGATCAAATCCCGTAAATTCTAACATACTCCGTCGTGTTGCGAAAATATCACTAATTTTGACGAGAACTGAGACAAGTAATACTTAATAGACATATAGCACTGTTGGCACATATGGAACACATGGCACGAATGCTTTCGTAGTTTTCCGGAAAACCTGTCAGCGCTCTTGAGAAACATTCAAATCAGACATCTACGCAGTGGAACCATTTCAAAATTTTAGATGTTTGATCCCGGGCTTTGATTGGCATCCTTTCGCCTCGATCAATCAAAAAGGATGCGCTCTCGGCAGATTCTAGAGGGAGCGCCACAACGACAGAGGCGATTCGTCGAGCGATACAGCATAGTCAGAGAGCTTGAGGAGGCTGGCCAGGCGCTGGACTAACGGATCAACCGGGAAGACAGCCACGAATGGCCGACACGCGCTTCGGTGGCCGGATCCGGCGCGAAGGAACGCGGTCGACGGTACTCTCCGTCGACGAGAGGCGTTCATCCTTCTGCCGCTGCGCGCTGCCTCTGGACAACTGCCTCCATGTGATCAAGTTTGAGGAGTGGTTCCGCGAGCTCACCGAAGGCATGGCCGATCTGGCCGAGATCGTCGAACCGCTGCTCGACGCGCGCCGCTAGCTGCACCAGAATTATGCCGCCCTGCCACCGCAAGCTCCTGGCGATCGTCCGGGATTGATAAGCTTTGCCGCCGGCTGATTTCGATCCCCGGTGTCGGCCCCGTCGTGTCCTACACCGCGACGATCGATATCGATATCCCCGCCCGCTTCTGCAACTCCAAGGCGGTCGGTCCGATTTTGGGCCTGACGCCCATGAATCGGGAATCCCCTGCATCCGCGACGTTCTGACAGTAAGACTAGGGAGCCAAGCAAGAACGGCGAGCGGCCAGAACGACTTCTGCGACCAGGTCTTGTCTGAGCAATTCGATGGGAACACGGCCATCGAGATGCGGCGAAGGCCGTACGAGCCAAGACCACGCGAGCCGTGGATGCTTTGCCAGCTCAAGCACATCAGGTATTCCGGAAACGGGCCTGCCGTCAACAAATTGTGCCAGCGGGAAAACGTGTCTGCCAAGACCTTTGCGCAGTGCGATGACCTGATCGCGCCGTTGCCAGCGATGCAACGTTGATCTTGGAATCTGCAGGTTTTCTTCGAGGTAGGTTGGCCCAGCGACCCGACCTGCCCAGTCCTCGATCAACATCGAGCCAATATCGGAGTCCTGGGCTGCATTTGTCAGCGCCGAATGGGTATTCTTCTTCGCTGACTGACGCGTCTTCGCGGACTGACGCGTCCTCTTGGCCGCAAAGTCCTGAACAAACTCCGTTCTACGTTTCATGTCGCTGATAGGCTCGAAATAGCCGATGTAATACGCTTCGTGCACCACACTGTTAGGCGCACATTCGGTAACCGACTGCGCCCTCACGCCCTCGATGACCTGGCTGATGTCCTTGGCCTCACACTCATAAATCGCCAGGTAGCTCCATGGACAAGGCCCCACATCCGCTTGGTGTTCGGTGCGCCGGAAACGTTGCGCGGTAACAATGCCTGGAACCTGCAATACGTCGCCGAGATGCAAATCGGTATACAAGTCATTGTGCTGCCTGGCCTCAGCGTTACTGAGTACGATAAGCTTGAAACTTGGCATTTAGCCGCCTCTTATTACGGATTTATACCGTCTATACGAAAGAGATAAGCAGCCGCGCCCGAGACGGCCACGCTGTCGTCTTCCGAGAGCCCGCTTCGATGACGACCCGGCCATTCTGGCGTGTGCCCGTTGCAACGACTGCGCGCTGATCTTGCCCGCATCACGTGGTCGCCTTCGGCGACCAGTACGTCGGCTAGGCGCAGGCCCTTCGCTTCCGCGCCTCGTTGCTTGGTGCCAGGCGACGGAGCCGGTGGCGCAGACGCCGAGCGGATATTCTCCACGGAAACGGTCAGCGTAGCGGCCTGAGCGGGGCTGCCGTCTGCACGGCCGGTCGGCCGAGCCGCAGCCATAGGCTTCCGGCGCCGCGAAGGCGGCGAGCACAACCAATGCGACCAGCAGGAGAAGACGCTGCTTATGCAGTTTCTGGTTATGATTCTTCTGGCCATGATTCTATTTTTTTGAAATGCCCGAAGGCGGTACCGATAGGCTGCGAAGCTCAGCCGGATCGCGTCTGTCCGCCGGCAGAGCCAGCGGCATGGCACGGGTGACATGGCTGATTGGTAGCGTCGGGTTCATCGATGCGACCAATCGCAGCATTCATCAGGACCTCCCACATTGTCGTCCTTTCGTTGCTCGGTAGCGGCCGGGCAAGCCGGGCCGCCATTCCAGGAGAAAGAAACCGGCCGGCCCGTGGCGGGTTGAGGTAGAGGGCCGGCCGGCGCAGCCTGTCAGGGGTTACTCACCTATCCTGGGTAGGGGGGTGGGAGTAGCTACCTGGGGCAGGGCCCCTGCGGCCGGCTGCGTCATCCGGCGGAGCGCCCTAGGGGACCAGGGATGATCCGTGCGGTCGATCCGCCGAAGCGAGGATTTCGAGCGGTTCAAGTGTGAGCTTGGCGCGGAGCGCGGCGATAGTATCCTTCAACTTGCCGGCCGCGACTGCCCGCAATGTCCTCAGCCAGCCTTTCCTGAAAGGCAAAGGGAACGGGAGCAGAATTGCCGCCCGGAGCAGAGTTCCCGGCATAGGGGCCACCCGGACAGCGATCGGGGCTTGTCAGCGTGCCGGGGGCCGCATACTGCGCCAATGCCGGATGAATGGCTGCTAGTGAACAGGCCGAGCGCAAAAAGCGTGCTGCGCATGATGTGATCCTTCCTGCATGCTTCGGGTAGCAGGAGGATAGGAGGTGTCTTTTTCCGGTCTAATTCGGAGCGTTGCTGAAGATTTCCATAAGAGGGAAATTTGTGACGCAAGGTTGCTGCGGGTCAATTGGAAACATTCGGTTGCAATTTTCCGTCCCGCATACCCACGGCTCTTCCTATAATTGGCGACGAACAGGTAACGGCACTGGGCAAGCAATGCAGTCACAACCCCAAATCCTTGTCGTCGACGACGATCGCGAGATCAGGACGCTTCTCGGTCGCTATCTCGACGGCCAGGGTTTTCGTGTTTCGGTTGCGGCGGACCGGCGCGAATGCGAGCAAAAGCTAGCCGCGGGCCAGTTCGACCTGATCGTGCTCGACGTCATGCTGCCCGACGGCTCGGGCCTCGATATCTGTCGCGCGTTGCGTGACAGCAAACGGCACGTTCCCGTCATTCTGCTGACGGCGCTGAAGGAGGATGTCGACCGCATCATCGGACTTGAGCTCGGCGCCGACGACTATCTTGGCAAGCCGTTCAATCCGCGTGAGTTGGCCGCCCGCATCCGCGCCGTGCTGCGGCGCTCGGCGCCGGATCAGGCAGCACCCGCCATGGCCCGCGCCTATCGCTTTGCCGGCTACACGATGGAGCCGGAAATCCGCCGCGTTGCCAATGCGAGAGATGAGACAATCGAGCTGACCGGTGCCGAGTTCGATCTGCTGCAGGTCTTTGTCGATCGGCCAGGCCGGGTTCTGTCGCGCGACCAGCTTCTCGATCTCACGCAAGGGCGCGAGCGCGACCCGCTCGATCGCTCCGTCGACGTGCTGATGAGCCGGCTGAGGCGCAAGCTTGGCGAGGATGCCGCAGCACCGCTTTTCAAGACCGTGCGCAATGGCGGTTATCAGTTGACCGTCCGCGTCGAGACCGTGGACACGCCGGCATGACCTCGCTCAGGGCGCGGATTGCGCTGCTTCTGGTGGCGTCGATCGTCGGCGTGGTGGCGCTGGCGACGCTTGCGGTCGTCAGAGTGGTGCGAGGACCAGCACCCGAAGCCACGATAGAGCCGGTCGCCCGGCAGATCAGGCTTCTGGCCCAGTCGCTTCCCGGTCGCGTTGCGCAACCGGACGACCTCAAGCCGACTCGCCTCCAGAAATGACGAGATAGTTCATCTCAGTCTTCAACGAAGAACACGCTCCGCTATCGTGTCGGACTGCGCATCCGGATTCGTACTATATGATGAAAGCCGGTGATTTCGGAAATTCCTGCGTCTTCGGCCGATAGGGATGCGTTGACTCGACGCGCAGCCAGTTAACACAATCGACAACAGAACCTGAAGATCCGAATGCGGACGACCCGACGATGATGTGCAACGAACGTCCAACGGGCTTGGGCACAATCGACTTACTGGCTATGTCGATGGATTTGTGTCGCATTCGCCGGCAGTTTGTTCGAGTCAAGATGAGACCGTCGCCCAGATCGATCCACGCGTCTGCGCGCACGTCCCGACCGGAACATCCCATCGCGCTCAGATCGTCGGCCCAAGCAGCGACTGACGCTGACGGAATTTGCCTTCCTGGTCCTCACAACCTCTCCGCCAAGGCTCGTCTTGCGCTCTCATGCCTTTTTGGTCGCGGGTCTTTTCGCCTTCTGCGGCTTTAGTCCCAGGCCGAATTTCTTTGCGAGGAGCGAGCGCGTTGTAGCGTAGTTTGGAGCGACCATCGGATAGTCCGGGGGCAGGGCCCATTTTGCGCGGTATGCATCCGGTGACAGGCCGTAGCTCACGCGCAGGTGGCGCTTCAGGGACTTGAACTTCTTGCCGCTCTCCAGCGAGATGATGAAATCCGGCGTGACGGATTTGCTGATTGGAACAGCCGGCTTCAACGGCTCTTTCTCAGCTTGGGTTGAACGATCGGACCGCAGCAAATCCAGAGACTGATAGATCTGATCGATCAAGGATGGAAGCTCGCTTGCAGGAACAGGGTTGTTCGACACGTATGCGGAAACCACGTCTGCCATCAGTTTCACAATTGCGTCTTTCGAGCCGGCCTCAGCCATTTCTCTCTCTCTCTCTCTTCTGGTTGATGGTTCATTTGTTCACTGCGTCACAGGCTCGGAAGCCAGCCGGGGACCGGTCTTGACGTCGACGATCTCGGGCTTCGCGGTATCGATTGTGCCGTCCCAGCCGCCACCGAGGGCCTTGTTGAGGGCGATGTAGTCGGTCGCGATCGCCACGCGGCTTTGCAGCAGATCGTCCTCGGCCGAATAGAGCGACCGTTCGGTGTCTAGCACATCGAGAAGGCTCGTTTCCCCGGACTTGTAAAGAGTACGCGCGATGCGCGCGGCGTCGCCATAGGAGTTCGCCGAGGACGCAAGCTTGGAATTCCGGATTCGCTCCTGGCGCAGCGAAACGAGAGCGTTTTCCACGTCTTCGAGCGCCGTCAGCACGGACGATCTGTAGGCGATGAAATATTGATCGCGCTGGGCTCTCGCCACCTCGACCGCGGCCTTCAACTGGCCGCCGTTGAACACCGGCACGCTAAGCGTCGGCCCGAAGGACCAGCCGATCGTGGAATTCTTGCCGAGATCGCCGACCTTGTAGGCGGTCATGTCGATGTCTCCGGTCAGACTGACGCTGGGATAGCGAGCCGCCTCAGCCTGGCCGATCTTGGCGGTATATTGCGCATATTGCCGCTCCGCCATACGGACGTCGGGGCGGGAGAGTAGAATGTCGGCAGGAATCCCGGTCGGGATGGGCAGACGCGGCCTTGGTATCGGCGCAACACGCTTCAGCCGCTCGGTCAATGCCGCCGGCGGACGTCCGGTGAGCACGGAAAGCCGATGCACCGCTTCGGAATAGCTTGCCTCCAGTGCCGGAACATCGGCTTCCGTGCTGCTTGCCTGTCCCATGGCCTTCGCAACATCCGCCGCCGTCGACATGCCGGCTTGCTGCATGGTGCGGGTAAGGACCGCGGTTTGCATTTGCGACGCGGCTGCACGCCTGGCGAGGCCAATGCGCGCCTGATAGCCGCGCGCCTCGGCATAATAGGACGCAACATCTCCGATCAGGGTGAGCAACGTCGAGCGAAGCTCTTCCTCGGACGCATCCAGCCCGTAGCGGGCGGCCTCGACGCTCCTGCGATTGGCGCCGAACAGGTCGAGCTCCCAACTAGCGTCGAAGCCGGCCTGGTACTGGCTGTAGGCATCGCTGGCGGTTCCGCCCGATGTGGACGAACTGTCCTTGTTACGTGTGGCGGACCCGGAGCCGTCGACGGACGGGAACAACGTTCCGGCGCTCTGGCGATAGCTGGCGCGCGCCTCGCGAATCCGGGCCGTCGCGGTGGCGACGTCGAGATTGCCGGCAACCGCCTCGTCGACAAGCGCATTCAATTCCAGATCGCGCAGGCGCTGCCACCATTTCGACAATTGCGGCGGCTTGACGGGCTTTGACGATTTCTGACCGCTCCACGTGGCCGGCATCGCCAGAATTGGTTTGCGATAGTCCGGGCCGACGACGCATCCCGCAAGCGCGGTCGCCGCAAATAGCAGAACAACCAACCTCATTCCGGCCGACTGTCTTGCCGGCGTCGGGCGATTTCCCGTCGAGTTTCGCCCGATCGCGAGGTTGTCGAAATCGCTGCCCGTCATACTGTTACCCTCAATTGCCGTTGATCGTTGCCTGTGGCCCGGCATCCACCGAGATGTCCCGCGTAACGGCCTTGCCCTTGAAGATCCGGCGCACCGTGACGAACAGCAGCGGCACCAGGAACACGCCGATCGCCGTCGCCGCGATCATGCCGCCCATCACGCCGATGCCGACGGAGTTCTGCGCCCCCGAACCGGCGCCGTTGGCGATCGCAAGCGGCGTGACGCCGAGAATGAATGCCAGCGACGTCATCAGGATCGGCCGCAGGCGCTGTCGCGCCGCTTCCAGTGTCGCCTCGACGAGCCCCATGCCGGCGACCTGCCGCTCGATGGCGAACTCGACGATGAGGATGGCGTTCTTGGCGGCAAGACCGATCGTGGTCAGCAGCCCGACCTTGAAATAGACGTCGTTGGTCTGGCCGAACAGGCTCGCCGCCAGCAGCGCGCCGAAGATGCCAATGGGCACCGAGAGCATGACCGCGAACGGGATCGACCAGCTCTCATAGAGCGCGGCTAGGCATAGGAACACGACCAGCGCCGAAATCGCATAGAGCGACAGCGCCTGGTTGCCGGAAAGCCGCTCCTGGTGCGACAGCCCGGTCCATTCGTGGGAATATCCGGCGGGCAGCTGCGCCACAAGCCTGTCGATCTCGTCCATGGCGTCACCCGAGCTGATACCGGAGGCCGCCGCGCCCTGGATCTCGACCGCCGCCGAACCATTGTAGCGTTCGAGCCTGGGCGAGCCGAATATCCAGTGGCTGGATGCGAAAGCCGAGAAGGGCACCATTGTGCTGTTGGAATTGCGAACCTGCCATCTTTGCAGGTCCTCCGGCTGCATGCGGAAGTCCTTGTCGGATTGCAGATAGACCGGCTTCACCCGTCCGCGATCGATGAAGTCGTTGACGTAGTCGCTGCCCCAGGCGGTGGAAAGCGTGTCATTGATGTCTGACAGGCCAACGCCGAGCGCGCTGGCCTTTTCCTGATCGATGTCGACCGAAAACTGCGGCTGGTCCTCCTGGCCGTTGGGGCGGGTGTTGGCGAGCAGCTTGCTCTGCGCGGCCAGGGCCAGAAGCTGGTTACGCGTCTGGATCAGCGCGTCATGGCCCGCGCCATTGACGTCCTGCAGGTAGAAATCGAAACCGTTGGTGTTGCCGAAGCCTTGAATGGCAGGAGGGGCGAGCGCAAAGACCTGGGCATCCCTGATCTTGGAAAAGGCCCCCATCGCGCGGCCGGCTATCGCCTGGGCGGCCATGGCCGGCGATGTGCGCTGGTCGAAATCCTTCAGCCGCACGAAAGCAAGGCCGACGTTCTGCCCGGAGCCGCCGAAGCCGAAGCCGGAGGCGGCGAAGACACCTTCGACCGCATCCTTTTCTTGCTTGAGGTAGTGGTCGGTCACTTCAGTCAGCACGCGCTCCGTCCGGTCCTGTGTCGCGCCGGCCGGCAGTTGCACGCTGGTGAGCAGAATGCCCTGGTCCTCTTCCGGCAGGAACGAGCTCGGCAGCCGGGCAAACATCCAACCCATGGCAATGACGATGGCCAGGAAGACGACGAGGAAGCGCTTGCTCCGCTTGATGATGCCGTGCGAGCCGTCACGGTAGGCGAGGGTACCGCGGTCGAAGACACGGTTGAACCAGCCGAACGGACTTGTCTGCGTCGCATGGTTCTTGGGTGGCCGCAGGATCGTGGCGCAAAGCGCCGGCGTCAGCACCAGCGCGACCAGCAAGGAGAGCACCATCGCCGAGACGATGGTCACGGAGAATTGCCGGTAGATGATGCCGGTCGAGCCGCCCAAGAAGGCCATCGGCACGAACACCGCCGAAAGCACGGTGGCGATGCCGATCAGCGCGCCGGTGATTTCGTTCATCGACTTGCGCGTCGCCTCTTTCGGCGGCAGGCCCTCCTCCTGCATCACGCGTTCGACATTCTCGACGACGACAATGGCGTCGTCGACGAGGAGGCCAATGGCCAGCACCATGGCGAACATGGTCAGCGTGTTGACCGAATAGCCGAACAGGGAGAGCACCCCGAAGGTTCCGAGCAGCACCACCGGCACGGCAATCGTCGGGATGATGGTCGCGCGCAGGTTCTGCAGGAAGATGAACATCACCAGGAACACCAGCACGATCGCTTCGGCGAGTGTCTTGACCACCTCCTCGATCGACAGGCGCACGAAGGGCGAGGTATCGTAAGGGTAGACGACCTCGACTCCTTGCGGGAAGGTCGACGAAAGGCGCGAGACCGCTTCCTGCACCGCCTCGGCGGTGTTCATCGCGTTGGCGCCGGTCGCTAGATAAATGCCCAGACCGGCCGCCGGCTTGCCATTGTATCTGGCGCTGGTGGTGTAGCTTTCGGCGCCGAGCTGGACGGTGGCGACGTCGTTCAGCCGCACCAGAGAGCCGTCGGTGGTGCTCTTGAGAATGATATTGCGAAACTGCTCGGCGGTCTGTAGCCGGCTCCTCGCCGTTACCGTGGCATTGAGCTGTTGTCCGGGGCGCGCAGGCAAGCCGCCGAGCTGACCGGCGGAGACCTGCGTGTTCTGCGCCTCGATCGCCGTGGCCACGTCGCTTGGCATCAAGGCGTATTTGGCGAGCTTGTCCGGATCGAGCCAGATGCGCATGGCGTAGCTGGAGCCGAAGAGATTGGTCGAGCCGACCCCCTCAACGCGCTTCAGCGTATCGTTCACCGTGCTGTCGACATAGTCGGCAAGATCCGTTGAGGTCATCTTGCCGTCGGTCGAGGCGAACGCCATGATCATCAGGAAGCCGGTGGAGGATTTGGAGACGGAGATGCCGTTGTTCTGGACCACCTGCGGCAGCTGCGACTCTACCAGCTGAAGCTTGTTTTGCGTCTGCACCTGGGCGGTGTCGGGATCGGCCGCACTGGTGAAGGTCAGCGTGATCGAAGCCGAGCCGGTCGAAGTCGAGGTTGCCGTCATGTAATCGAGATTGTCGATGCCGGTCATGCCCTGCTCAATGACCTTGGTCACCGAATTCTCGACGGTCTGGGCGTCGGCGCCGGGATAGGTGGCACTAATGCTCACTGTGGTCGGCGCGATCTGGGGATATTGCGAGATTGGCAGCGAGTTAAGCGCAAGCAGGCCGCCCAGCATGATCACAATGGCGATCACCCAGGCAAAGATCGGCCGGTTGATGAAGAAGCCGGACATAGGAATCGTCTCAGTTGTTGGTCGAGGCGGCGAGCGCCGGTTTCTGGCCGCTTTCCGCTGCCCGCACTAAGGCGGGTGCGGTCGAGGATTGACGCTCCTTGACCTCGCCGGTCGCCTCATCGATCGTCACCTCGACCGGGGATGCTTGCCCGCCGGCACGCACCAGTTGCGTACCTTCGACGATGACCCGGTCGCCGTCGCCGACGCCTGACTCCACCAGCCAATTGTTGCCGACGCTGCTGCGGACGGCGAGGATTCGCTGTTCGACCTTGTCTTCAGCGTTGACGACCATGGCAGTAGCTTCGCCCTTGGCGTTTCGGCTGACGGCACGCTGCGGCACTAGGTAGCTGTTTGGAGCCACGGCCGCCTCCACGATCGCCCGCACATACATGCCGGGAAGCAATAGCCGGTCAGGGTTGGGAAATTCGGCGCGCAGCGAGAAGGTGCCGGTGGTCTCGCTGACGTTCGCCTCGGCAAATTCCATCTTGCCGGTCTGCGAATAGACAGTGCCGTTGTCGAGCTTCAGCTTCACGCTGATGCCGGAACCATTGAGCTTCAACCGGCCTTCAGCTACGGCTTGGCGCAGGTTGAGGAGATTCGTGCTTGATTCCGTTACATCGACGTTGATCGGATCGAGCGTGCGAATGGTGGTAAGCACGGTGTCCTGGTTCGCTGTGACCAGCGCGCCAGGTGTGAGCGAGGATTTGTCGATGCGGCCGCCGATCGGTGCGGTGATCCTGGTGTAGTCGAGATTGATGCGCGCGGATTCGACGCTGGCCTTGGCGGATGCCACGTCCGCCTTAGCTTGTGCCAGCGATGCCACGGCGTCATCGTAGTCCTGCTTGCTGACCGCATTCTGTTTGATCAATCCGGCATAGCGCTCGAACTTCGCCTGCGCGCTCGGCACCGAGGCTTCAGCCTTCTGCTGCGACGCTACCGCGCTGTCATAAGTCGCCTGATAGCTCGCTGGGTCGATCTGATAGAGCGGGTCTCCCTTGGCGACTTCGCTGCCCTCCTTGAAAAGGCGTGACTGGATGATTCCGTCCACCTGAGGGCGCACCTCGGCTATCAGCGAGGCAACCGTGCGCCCTGGCATTTCGGCGGTGATCGCCACCGATTGCGGGTGCAAGGTGACGACGCCGACCGCGGGCCGGCCGGCAGCGCCCATGCCTGCTGGAGCCTGGCTTTGCTCCTGCGAGCAGGCCGCCAGAAGAAGCGCCGCGCACAGCAGTCCAGTCCAGGGCGCGAGCCGGCGTGGCTTAGCCGGCGGCGGAAACTGGCTAGACTGGATGCGCATGGCCTGGATCTTTCCCTGAAATTGCGGCCACCGCCTGGCTGTCGGCATCGGATCGTTCCACCAGGAGCCGGGCCAATTGTCGGCCGAGGAAGCGTTGGATGTCGTCCATGAAGGTGTAGACCACCGGCACGTAGACGAGGCTGAGCAGGGTCGAGGAGATGAGCCCGCCGATAACGGCAATGGCCATCGGCGCGCGCGTTTCGGCATCGGCGCCGATGCCGAGCGCGATCGGCAGCATGCCGGCGCCCATGGCGATCGACGTCATGACGATCGGACGCGCCCGTTTGCGGGCGGCATCGAGCAATGCCTCGAAGCGGCTCATGCCACGTTCCTTCTCGGCGACCAGCGCATACTCGACCAGCAAGATCGAGTTCTTCGCCGCGATCCCCATCAGCATCAATATACCGATGAGCGGCGAAAGCCCAAGCGCCTTGCCGGTGATCAGCATGAAGCCGAGCGCACCGCCGACCGAGAGCGGCAGCGCGACCAGGATCGTCACCGGCTGCACGAAGCTGCGGAACAGAAGCACCAGCGTCAGGTACATCAGCAGGATGCCTGCGGCGATTGCCGTGGCAAAGCCGGAGAACAGCTCCTGCATGCGGGCGGCGTCGCCGCGAGCCAGTTCATGCACGCCCTCGGGCAAGTTCTGCATTGCCGGCAGGGCGCGGATGGCCGTGGTCGCCTCGCCGAGCGTGATGCCGGAAAGGTCCGCCTCGACGGTGGCGCTGCGGCTGCGATCCACCCGCGCGATGCTGTTCGGACCGGCGCTGAAGGAGATGTCGGCAATCGCGGCAAGCGGCACCGTGCCCTTGGTGCCGGTCAACGGCAGGACAGCGAGCTTCGAAGGGTCGTCGATGGCTCTGTCGGGCAAGGTCACGACGATCGACACCTGGCGATCGCCGAGATTGAATTTCGGCAGGCTGGTGTCGGTATCGCCGACGGTGGCGATCTTCACCGTCTCGGCAATCTCGGTCGGCGTGATGCCGAGCTCGGCCGCCTTTGCGCTGTCGGGCCGCACGATCAGCTCGGGCTTCGTCGTTGCGGCCCTCGATGTCGGATTGCCGAGGCCGGGAACCGAATTCATCTGGTCGATCAGCGCACCACTGGTCTTCTGCAGCGCGTCGCCATTGTCGCCCACGAGCGTGATCGACACCTTGGCGCCCGAGAGGCCGTCGGCGCCGAACTGGATGCGGGCGCCCGGAATGTCGTTGAGCTTCGGTGAGACCTCGGCCTCGAATTCCTGCTGGCTGATCGTCCGCTCGTCGCGCGGCTTCAGATTGACGGTGACATTGGCACTGCGCACCTCGGCCGATGTCGATCCGCGGGTCGGCCCGCCGCCCGACTCGGCCGCCGTGCCGATCGTGGCAAAGATGCTGTCGACCGCCGGCTCGCCCTCCAGGCGCTTGGTGATGTCCTGCACCACGGCCGTCGTCTGCTCGATCGTCGATCCCGGCTGTAGCTCGACCGAGATCATCGAGCGGCCGCGATCCGTCGCCGCCATGAATTCGGTCGGCAGCTGCGTCGCCAGCACCATCGAGCCGGCGAAGAAGGCGATGCCAGCGACAAGCGTCATCCAGCGGTGGTCGAGGGCCTTGCGCAGCAGCCAGAGATAGGTCGGCACCCAGGCCGGCATGTCGTCTTCGCTGTGACCGCCGGCGCGCACCAGGTAGGCGCCCATCAGCGGGGTCAGCATGCGCGCCACCAGCAGCGAGAACAGCACCGACACACAAACCGCGACCGCGAAGCTGAAGAAGAATTTTCCGGGAATGCCGGGCATGAAGGCCACCGGCAGGAAGACGGCGACGATGGTGGCGGTGGTCGCCACCACGGCAAGCCCGATCTCGTCGGCGGCCTCGATCGCCGCCTGATAGGCGCTGGCGCCGGTCTGGCGCATGTGGCGCACGATGTTCTCGATCTCGACGATGGCGTCGTCTACGAGGATGCCGACCACCAGCGACAAGGCCAGCAACGTGACGTTGTTGAGCGAGATGTCGAACGCCGCCATCACCGCGAAGGTCGGAATCAGCGACAACGGCATGGCGACCGCGGAAACCAGCGTCGCCCTGATGTCGCGCAGGAACAGCCAGACGACGCCGATGGCGAGCAGCGCGCCTAGCCATAGCGCCTCGAACGCGGCGTCGTAGCTTTCCCTTACGAAGCCTGACGAAGAGGTGACTTCGGTGAATTTCGCGGCCGTGTCATTTGCGCCCATCTCGGCGATCACGGCGCACGCGGCTTTGACCACGTCGATCTCGCTCGAGCCGACAGACCGGTAGACATTGAACGCAACGACTTGCTTGCCATCGAGATAGGCAGTCTGGCGCGGCTTTTCCCAGCTGTCGACCACCGTGCCGAGATCGGAGAGCTTGACGTCGCCGGCTCCCGCAAGCGCGATGCGTGTATCGGCAAGCGCCTCGACGGTCTGGGCACTGGCCAGCGTGCGAACCGATTGCTCCTGGCTGCCGATGGTGGCGCGGCCGCCCGGCTGGTTGACGTTGATGGCGGCGAGCGTCTGGCTGACATCGCCGGCGCTGATGCCGAGCGCGGCAAGGCGGTCGGGATCGAGCTCGACGCGGATGACCCTGTCAACGCCGCCCGAACGGGTGATCTTGGACACGCCATCGACGCCCAGCATCGCCTTGGCGACGTCGTTGTCGATGTACCAGCTCAGCGCGTCGGGCGACATGGCCGGTGCCTCGACCACATAGGTCAGCACCGAATTGCCTGATGCATTGACCTTCGTCACGACGGGCGCGGTGGCAGCGGCCGGCAGGCTGGACTGGACGCTGGAGACCGCGTTGCGCACGTCGTTGGTGGCCGTCTCGGGGTCGGTGTCGAGCGTGAATTCAACCGTGGTGACCGA
Source organism: Mesorhizobium sp. WSM4821 (assembly GCF_055901555.1). NCBI lineage: Bacteria > Pseudomonadati > Pseudomonadota > Alphaproteobacteria > Hyphomicrobiales > Phyllobacteriaceae > Mesorhizobium > Mesorhizobium sp. WSM4821. The sequence continues at coordinate 2,304,156 of NZ_CM148371.1, forward strand.
GGAGCCTTCGCTGATCGAGGTCGACACATCGTCGACGCCTTCCAGGCTCGCCACGGCATTCTCGATGACCTGCGCGACCTGCATCTCCATCTCGCTGGGTGCGGCGCCCGTCTGCGTCACGGTGACGGTGACCGTCGGCAGGTCGATGTCAGGCATGTTGTTGGTTCTGAGCTGCATGAAGCCGTAGAGGCCGGCGATCGTCAGCGACAGGAACAAGACGATGGTCGGAACCGGATTGCGGATCGACCAGGAGGAGATGGCGTTCATCGCATCGTCTCCGTGCTCGATGCGGCCTGGCCGGCATCGCCCGCCGCGACGCGAACGAGATTGCCGTCATTGAGCAGGCCCGCGCCGGAGACGACGACGCTGTCGCCTTCGGCCAGCCCGGAGACGATGGCGACGCGGCCGTCCTTGCGGCTGCCGGTTTCCACCGTGCGGGCCGCGACCTTGCCGTCTTGGCCGACGACGAAGACGCCCGGCTTGCCGTCGCGCCATGTCAGTGTGCTTTCCGCGACGTTGAGGACTTGCGCCGAAGACGTGATGATCGAGACGCGGGCGAACATGCCCGCACTGAGTCGGGAATTGTCCTGCGGCGCGACATAGACCGTGCCCAGCCTCGTGGTGCCGTTAACCTTCTCGGCGATCGAGGAGACCTCGCCGGAAAACACCTTGCCGGAGGCGTCGGTGATGGTCGCCGCCTGGCCAGGCGCGATCGCGGCCAGATCCTTCTCGGGCATCTGGACGGCGACCTCGACCTTGCCGTTGCGCACAATCTTCATCAGTTCCGTGCCGGATTGAACGATGGAACCGGTAACCGCCGGTCTGGTGGAAACCGTACCGTCGAAGGGCGCGCGGATTTCCGTCCGCGCGAGTTGTGCTGCGATGTTGTCCGCCGCCGCCTGCGCCTGGACGAGCTGTGCCCGGCTGGTCTTGAGCGTCGTCGCTCTTTCCTCGGCCGTTTCGGTGCTGATCGCGTTGCTGGCGATAAGCTTTTGGGCGCGCGCCGAAGCCGTCTCGGCCGCTTCCAGCGCGGCACGCGCCTGCTCGACGGCTGCCTTCTGCTCGGCGAGCTCGGCTCTCAGAACGGTATCGTCGAGACGCGCGATCACCTCGCCCTTGCCGACGTGGTCGCCCTCGGCAACGAGAACCTCAGTCAGTTGCAGGCCGCTCGTCTGCGAACCGATCGTGGCTTCCTGCCATGCCTGAACCGTGCCGGTGACGGTGAACGCCGAGGCGATTTCATCCTTGCGCACCTTTTCGACCGAAACTGTCAGCAAGGCCGCCTGCACAATGGCAGGTGTCTTGTTCGCGGCCGCATCGGCTCCGTTCGCATCAGCGTTGTTGCGGCCATAGGCCCTGAGTGCGGCAACAGTGGAGACTGCGATCAACAGCGCCAATACGACGGCCACAATGACGGATATATACGCCACGGCAGCGTATCCTCTATGATAATATCCTTTAGAAGGTTTTTTATGCAATTTTCTGGTCATGAGCTTTGCGGTTGTTTGCGAGGACTGAAGGCGGAAGCGACAGGCGATAGGCGGCAAAGCTCAGCCGGATCATGCCTTTGAGCGTGTCCGCCGGCAGGACCAGCGACCAGATGGGGGGCGCGGTTGTCGGGCGTAAAGAGATCGGGAAGATAGATGCGATCAACCGCACCATCATCGAGACTTCCCATTGCGATTCTTCCGATTGCTTGGCCGCCGGCCCGCCACGCCCGGCCCCGTTCGCATCGACAGCGCCGCGCCTGTAGGCCTTGAGCATCGCGGCAATCGCGATGGCGAGAATGACGGCCGAAAGCAGCAGGTATCTTGCGCGATGATCTAGCGGCCATGAGCCTTTTCGCCGTCGGTTGAACTGGTTTTCTCGAAATGGGGAACGCCGAGCGAAAGCCGCCAGGTGCCGAAGACGAGCCTGGTCGCGCCTGTGAAAGCCTGCAGCGACCGCAGCGCCATCACGGTACCGCGCCGCTGTTCAGGCGCGACCGCCATCAGCAGCCGCAGCGTCACGAACATTTCCCACATGGAAGTCCTCTCTTCGGCCCACGGCCGGTCTCATCAGTCGAGGGCCGGCCCGCTCGACAGCGGGGGGCAGGTCAGCGGGCCGGCCGGTGCAGCCGGTCAGAGTTGCTCGCCTGTCCAGGGTGGCGGGAGCTGCCTGCCAGGACCGGGCAGGCCTCGGGGGCCGGCTGCATCGTCCGGCGGATTGCCGCACGGGCCGGGGGGTGGCCCGTGCGGCTGGTCCGCCGAAGCAAGGATTTCGAGCTGTTCGGGCGTCAGTTTGGCGCGAAGGGCGGCGATTGCCTGCTTCAGCTTTGCGGCCGAAGCCGCGCGTTCGGCAAGATCGTCAGCCAGCCTTTCTTGGAAGGCGAAGGGATCGCGGACCTCATTATCAGGACCGCTGGGAACTCCCGCATCGGGGCCGCGCCTGCCGGGACCACCCGGGCCATGATCGGGCCGTGCCAGCACCGCCTGCAGCGCGCTGGCATAGTCGCGCCAGGCGTCGAGCTGCTCGGTCTTGACGCCGATGCGGGTCTCGAGCGCGGAAAGCCGGGCTGCGAGCCTGAATTCCGGCGGCGGTCCCATGCGGCGCGGCCCCATGCCCTGTGGTTCCATGTCTTGTGGTTCCATGCCTTGTGGACCGAACCGCTGCGGGCCTTCCGGTCCAAGCCGCATCGACCGGTGTGGACCGGGCCACGGCATCGGGCCGTTATCCGCCCCGCTCTGCATGGCCGCGATCCGCGGTTCAGCGCCAGGTCCGGGGCCAAGGTCGGTCGGTTGCGCCAGCGCCGGCTGGATAAGTGCGACTGAAAAGAGACCGAGACCAAGAAGTCTGCTTTGCATGATACAGTCCTTTCCTACATGCTTCGAATGACCGCAGGATAGGGGGCGTTGTTTTCCCTTTTGCTTCGGGCTATTTCCGAAGGTTTCTGAAAAGGGGAGATTTGTTACTGAATGTTTCTGGATCCGGTCTGGAAACATTCGGTTGCAATTTTCCGTCCCGCATACCCACGGCTCTTCCTATAATTGGCGACGAACAGGTAACGGCACTGGGCAAGCAATGCAGTCACAACCCCAAATCCTTGTCGTCGACGACGATCGCGAGATCAGGACGCTTCTCGGTCGCTATCTCGACGGCCAGGGTTTTCGTGTTTCGGTTGCGGCGGACCGGCGCGAATGCGAGCAAAAGCTAGCCGCAGGCCAGTTCGACCTGATCGTGCTCGACGTCATGCTGCCCGACGGCTCGGGCCTCGATATCTGTCGCGCGTTGCGTGACAGCAAACGGCACGTTCCCGTCATTCTGCTGACGGCGCTGAAGGAGGATGTCGACCGCATCATCGGACTTGAGCTCGGCGCCGACGACTATCTTGGCAAGCCGTTCAATCCGCGTGAGTTGGCCGCCCGCATCCGCGCCGTGCTGCGGCGCTCGGCGCCGGATCAGGCAGCACCCGCCATGGCCCGCGCCTATCGCTTTGCCGGCTACACGATGGAGCCGGAAATCCGCCGCGTTGCCAATGCGAGAGATGAGACAATCGAGCTGACCGGTGCCGAGTTCGATCTGCTGCAGGTCTTTGTCGATCGGCCAGGCCGGGTTCTGTCGCGCGACCAGCTTCTCGATCTCACGCAAGGGCGCGAGCGCGACCCGCTCGATCGTTCCGTCGACGTGCTGATGAGCCGGCTGAGGCGCAAGCTTGGCGAGGATGCCGCAGCACCGCTTTTCAAGACCGTGCGCAATGGCGGTTATCAGTTGACCGTCCGCGTCGAGACCGTGGACACGCCGGCATGACCTCGCTCAGGGCGCGGATTGCGCTGCTTCTGGTGGCGTCGATCGTCGGCGTGGTGGCGCTGGCGACGCTTGCGGTCGTCAGTGTGGTGCGAGGACCAGCACCCGAAGCCACGATAGAGCCGGTCGCCCGGCAGATCAGGCTTCTGGCCCAGTCGCTTCCCGGGCATGTCGCCAGCGCAAGCGATGTCCGGATCGAGCTTGCCGATCAGCCGGCAAAGGGGCAGGAGGACGAACGCGCAACACATTTTCTTGTCAGAGCGCTTCAACATAGCGGTGCGGACTTTCCGGCTGTCGTGGTGCGGGTGGCAGGCAAGCAAGGCATGGTTGCCTCGGTGCAAGTGCCGAGCGGCCGCTGGATGGCCGTCGATATTCCCGACTTCTCGCCGCCGGCCAGCCGCTGGCTGGTCCTGGCCGGCTGGATCACGCTCATCGTGCTTGGCGCCACCGCCGTTTCGCTCTACTTCGCGACGGTGCTGACGCGGCCCCTGGTGATGCTGGAATCCGCGACAGCGCGCATCGGGCCGGATGGCATTCTTGCCCCTCTGCCGGAAGAGGGCCCCGGCGAGGTCCGCGCCACCGCACGGGCACTGAACCAGCTTTCGATGCGGCTCAAAACGGCCATGGAAAGCCGCATGCGGCTGGTCGCAGCCGCGGGTCATGATCTGCGAACGCCAATGACCCGCATGCGGCTGCGCGTCGAGTTCCTCGATGACGATCGCGAGAAATGGCTGAACGACCTTGATGAGCTTGACCGCATCGCCGACAGCGCCATCCGGCTGGTGCGCGAGGAGGTCGCGGGGGATGCCCTCGAACCTGTCGACCTTGAAAAGCTGATCCGTGACATCGAGGCCGAGATGGTCGCGCTCGATCACGCCGTGTCGATCGCGCATCTCGACAAGGTTTCGGTCAAGGCAGGCGCGCTCGGCCTTCGCCGGGCACTGCGCAATCTGATCGTCAACGCCGCCACCCACGGCAAGGGCTGCAGCATCTCTCTCGCCGCGACGGGCAATCACGCCGTTCTCACCATCGCCGATCGCGGGCCGGGCATCCCGCAGGAACTGCTGGGCAAGGCGTTCGAGCCATTCTTTCGCGTCGATCCCGGCCGCCGGCAATCTGTTCCGGGCGCAGGCCTGGGCCTCGCCATCGCCAAGGAAATCATCGAACGCTACGGTGGAACCGTCACGCTGGAAAACCGCGCCGGAGGCGGTCTTTCCCAGAAGGTCGTTTTCGACGCTGTTCCACGCCAAACTTAGCCAAGAATGTGATTGGTTGACGATGGCTAGGCTACGACCGCAGAGACTCGGCTGGGGTCCAATCTTTCGATACGCCAATCGATCAGAATGGGTAGTGCTCCTCGATCGTTACCCAATGTAGATCGGTGAACTCGGCGATCGATGCCTTGCCGCCGAAACGGCCATAGCCCGAGCTCTTGACGCCGCCGAACGGCATCTGTGCCTCGCCGCCGACCGTCGGGCCGTTGATGTGGCAGATGCCGGCTTCGATGCGCGCAGCAACCGCCATGACACGCGTGATGTCGCGGCTGAACACAACTGAGGACAGGCCGTATTCGGTGGCGTTGGCGACACGCACCGCTTCGTCCTCGCCCTTCACCCGGATCACCGGCTTGACCGGTCCCGAAGGATTCTTCGGCGTAGACGCGCATTGACGGCGTGACATGGTCGAGTAGCGTCGCCTCGACCACCATGCCGGTGCGGTTGCCGCCCGCCACCAGCTTCGCGCCCTTGGCGACAGCATCAGTGACGAACTCCTCCATCTTCTAGGCTGCCTGGCTACGGATCAGCGATCCCAGCACGACATGGCCGCGCGGGTCGCCCGCCGGCAGTTGCGAAGCGCAGGCAACCAGCCTGGAAACGAACTCATCGGCGACCTTGTCATCGACGATCAGTCGCTCGGTGACATGCAGATCTGGCCTGATGTATGAAGGCGCCGAAGGTAGCTGCGTTGACCACCGCGTCGATGACCTCAACGCTTGTGCTGCCCGAAGTCGAGATCAGAACGGGCAGGCCTGGGACGGTGATCAACCGCGTTTCCCGTGACTTCGTCGACTATATCGCCCGCGGGCTCGGCAATGGTCTCGCGCTCCGCCCCGAACGTTGGCCAATGGGCAAGGTCTTCCATCGCAACAATGCATTCGGCATCTGGTTCGGTAAATTGATATTTTGTGGTGTTTCCTCAACCCCTGGGTGAGGAAAAAATCGCGGCCGGTAGCACGCAGTTGGCGTCGTGTTCTGCCGACTTGCCTGAGCATGCGCGGGTCCAAGGCAGAAGACTCAGGCGCTTTGGCGTGCCGCCTCGCGGATTGTCTGCAGCAGGATGGAAAAGCCCGGCGAAGGTGCAGTGTCAGTACGCATCGTCAGGCCGACCGGTCCTTTGGTTTCTTCGGTGTCGACCGGCAGGGCGACGAAGGCGCCGCTGCTCAATTCGTTCGCAACAACGCCGGCCGAAATGATCCAGACGGCATTACTCTGCCGCACGAAGGCGCGGCCGAAGGAGTCCGACACGGTTTCGATCTCGGTTGCCGGCGCCGTCATGCCGTTGGTGATGAAGAGCCGGTCGACGAAGGGGCGGATGACCGATTCCCGTGTCGGCATCAGCATCGGGAATTCGTCGAGCCGTGCGAACACATCCTGTCCCGGGTCAAGCAGCGGATGTCCCGCTCGCACCACGAACAGCACTTGTTCGGAATAGAGGTGCTCGAAGAAGAAGCCGGTCATGTTCTCCGGTGCCGACAGCCGCCCGACAACGAGATCGAGCGCTCCGACACGCAATTGTTCGAGCAGCACCGCGTTCTCTCCGGTAACGATCTTGATTGCGGCGCCCGTACCTTCCTTGAGGAACAGGCTCATGGCGAGTGGCATCACCCGTGCCGAGACTGTCGGCAGCGCACCGATACGGATCGGGTGACGGTTGACCGCCCCGTCCTGCCTGACGGAATCGACGCCTTGCTTGAGCGCCGTGATCGCCGTGCCGGCATGGCGAAGGAAGATCTCGCCGATGCGCGTCAGCCTGATGCCGCGGCCGTCGCGTTCGACGACGGCAACCCCTAGCGCCTCTTCCAGCTCGCGCAATGTCTTGGTCACCGCCGGGGGGCTGACATGCAGGAAGTCGGCCGCTCTCGCCACGCTTCCCTGCCGCGCAACTTCAAGGAATGCCTGCAGGTGACGGAACCGGATGCGGCCTTCGGGCATGGATTCGATAACCCCTGAGTTAATGAAGTGGCGAAAAATATCATTTTACCGAACCAAATGCCTCGTGCAATGTGGAGATGGAGGATCGAAATCGTGCCATTCGTCACCATTGGCGGCATCACGCTGCATCACCGTCACTTCGAGGCGAACGGCAAGGCGCACCCGATCGTGTTCATCAATTCGCTCGGCACCGACTTCCGGATATGGGAACAGGTTCTATCGATCCTGGACGGGGAAATGTCTTCGCTGGTCTATGACAAGCGCGGCCACGGGCTGTCCGACATCGGTGATATCAGGTCGATCGACGATCATGTCGATGATCTCTTGGCGCTCATCGATCATTTCGGACTAAGCAAGGTCGTGCTGTGCGGCCTGTCGGTTGGTGGTCTGATCGCGCAAGGCCTTTATGTCAGGCGCCCTGAAATGGTCAAAGGCCTGATCCTGTGCGACACGGCCCACAAGATCGGCACAACCGAAAGCTGGAGCACGCGGATCGCGACGGTCGAAAGCAAGGGTATCCGGGCTGTCGCCGACGCCGTGCTCAAGGCGTGGTTCACGCCGGCCTTCCACGCGCGGCGTCAGCCCGAGCTCGACGGCTATTGTAACATGCTGACCAGGCAGGCCGTCCCCGGCTATGTCGGAACCTGCGTGGCGCTGCGTGAGGCGGATTTCACCGACAGCGCCCGGCGCATCACGGTACCGACGCTTTGCGTCGCTGGCGACCAGGATGGCTCGACGCCACCCGATCTTGTCCGCTCTTTGGCCGACCTGATCCCCGGCGCGCGCTTCGAGATCATCCGCGACGCCGGGCACATCCCTTGTGTTGAACAACCGGAAGCGCTGGCCGCCCTGATCCGCAATTTCATCGCATCGCTTGCCCCTGGAGCCGAAGCCCATGGATGAAGTCCCAGGCAACGCCGCCAGATATCGCGCGGGCCTCGCAGTGCGGCGTTCCGTGCTCGGCGACCAGCATGTCGACCGGGCCGAGATCGCCGCCACCGATTTCGACCAGCCTTTCCAGGAACTGATCACAGAGGCCGCCTGGGGAACGGTGTGGGCACGACCAGGTTTCTCCAAGCGCGAACGTTCGATCATCACGCTGGCGCTGCTGGCAGCACTCGGCCATGATGAGGAGGTCGCCATGCATGTTCGTGCCACCGCCAACACTGGTGCCACGCGCGACGACATCTGCGAAGCGTTCCTGCACGTCGCCATCTATGCCGGCGTGCCGGCCGCCAACCGTGCCTTCAAGATCGCCAAGGACGTGTTTTCGGAAATGGACGGGGTCAAGAATGTCCGCTGAGTCCGGCTCGAACCGGAAGCCTGAGAACGGCGCGTTCTTTCAGCGCGACCGGACATGGCATCCGCCGCCGCTGACGCCGAATTACAGGAGCTCCGTTCTGCGATCGCCGCAGAAGGCGCCGCTCGCCTTCGACAACACGCTGTCGGAAATATCCGGCCCTGTGTTCGGTCACGCCATGCTGGGCGAACTCGACGCCGACCTGATCAACAATTTCGCCAGACCCGGCGAGAGCGCCATCGGCGAGCGCATCATCGTCTACGGACGCGTGCTCGACGAACGCGGCATTGGCGTGCCCGGCGCGCTGCTCGAATTCTGGCAGGCCAATGCCGGCGGCCGCTACCGCCACAAGAAGGACGGTTATCTGGCCCCGCTCGATCCGAATTTCGGCGGCTGCGGCCGCACCATCACCGATGATGATGGTGGCTATACCTTCCGCACCGTCAAGCCCGGTCCCTATCCCTGGCCGAACGGGCCGAACGACTGGCGGCCCTCGCATATCCATTTTTCGGTCTTCGGCCATGGTTTCGCCCAACGGCTAATCACGCAGATGTATTTCGAGGGCGACCCGCTGATCTGGCACTGCCCGATCGCGCGCGGCATTCCCGACAAGGCAGCCATCGAAACGCTGATCGCAGCACTCGACATCCAATCGACGATCCCCTTTGACGCGCAGGCCTACAAGTTCGACATCGTGCTGCGCGGGCGCCGTTCGTCGCTGTTCGAAAACAGGCTGGAGGGCAATTGATGGCCCAGTCGCTCGACCGGCTCAAGGAAAGCCCTTCGCAGACTGCGGGACCCTACGTCCATATCGGACTGACCCCAAATTTCTGCGGCATCGGCGGCGTCTATGCGAGCGACCTTGGTGTGACCATGGTCAACGACAAGACCAAGGGCGAGCGCATCGGCCTGCGCATCCGGGTGCTCGACGGCACCGGCACGCCGCTGAAGGACGCACTGATCGAGATCTGGCAGGCGGATGCGGACGGGTTTTACAATTCTCCGGCTGAATCGCGCGGCGCCGCCGACCCGAATTTCGTCGGCTGGGGCCGTTGCCCGACCGACATGGATACCGGCCTGAGCACGTTCGACACCATCAAACCGGGCCGCGTGCCGTTCAGGGATGGGCGCCTGATGGCGCCGCACATCACGCTCTGGATCGTCGCGCGTGGCATCAATCTCGGCCTGCACACGAGGCTGTATTTTTCCGACGAGCAAAAGGCCAATGCCGAGGATCCGATCCTGGCGCGCATCGAGCACCGCATTCGCATGCCGACTCTGATCGCCGAGCGCACCGGCGACATTTATGTCTTCGACGTCCATCTCCAGGGGGAGAGGGAAACGGTTTTCTTCGACAGCTGATGGTCAGGAGACTCGCGACATGACCGTATCGCCCTTCGACCATCCACTGCTCTCCGCTCTTCTCGGCGACGAAGAAGCGAGCCGGCATTTTTCCGTCGAGGCGGAAATCGAGGCGATGCTGGCGTTCGAGTACGCACTGGCCGAAGCGGAGGCCGAAAACGGGTTGATCGCCAGCGATACGGCGGCAGCAATCGTATCAGCGCTGTCCTCGTTCCGGCCGGACACCGCCTTGCTGCGGGCCGCTGTCGCCAGGGACGGTGTCATGGTTCCGGAACTGGTGCGCCAGATCAGGGCGGCAGTTGGCGAACCGCACGACCAGAAAGTGCATCTCGGCGCGACCAGCCAGGATGTCATCGACACCGGGCTTCTGCTTCGGCTGAAATCCGTCGTCGACCATCTCGGTCTGCTGTTGACCGAGACCGTTATGCGGTTCGCCTCGCTCGAGGAGCGCTTCGGGGGTAGGGCGCTGACCGGGATGACGCGCATGCAGAAGGCGATCCCTGTTCATGCGGCGGATCGCGTAAGGGCGTGGCGGGCGCCGCTGCAACGGCACCAGGAGAGATTGTCGGAACAGTCCAGGCGCCTGCTTGTGGTGCAGTTCGGCGGCGCCGCAGGCACACTGGAAAAGCTTGACGACAAAGGGCTGGCGGTGCGCGCGGCACTTGCGACAAAACTCGGCCTTGCCGATGCACCGCAATGGCATAGCCAGCGCGATGCGCTCGCTGATTTTGCCGGCTGGCTGTCGCTGGTGACAGGCAGCCTCGGCAAGTTCGGCCAGGACATTGGGCTGATGGCTCAAGGCGGCGCCGAGATCGCGCTTTCGGACGGTGGCGGCTCGTCGGCCATGCCGCACAAGCAGAACCCGGTGAAGGCCGAAGCGCTGGTAGCGCTTGCCCGTTTCAATGCGACCCAGCTTTGCGGCATGCATCAGGCGCTTGTGCATGAGCAGGAACGGTCGGGTGCGGCATGGACGCTGGAGTGGCTGTTGTTGCCGCAGATGGCCGTCGCAACCGCCGCATCGCTGCGCCTTGCCGCCGAACTGGCCGGCCAGGTCGAAAGTCTCGGGCACTAATGCGTACTCAGGTCGCCATTGTCGGCTCTGGACCGTCCGGCCTGCTGCTTGGGCAGCTTCTCGCCGGCATCGGCATCGAGACGGTCATCCTGGAACGCGCGAGCCGCGACCACGTGCTTGGCCGCGTACGCGCCGGCGTGCTCGAACAGGGCACCGTCGAGTTGCTGGAAGAGGCCGGTGCGGCGGCAAGGCTGCATGCCGAAGGGTTGCCGCACACGGGCTTCTCGCTTGCTTTCAACGATCGCTTGCACCGCATCGATCTGTCGGCGCTGACCGGGGGCAAGCAAGTCACCGTCTATGGCCAGACCGAAGTGACGCATGATTTGATGGACGAGCGCGATGCGGCTGGACTGACCACGATCTACGAGGCGGCGAACGTCGCCCTTCACGACTTCGATGGTACCGAGCCTTTTGCCACCTACGAGAAGGACGGCGTCACCCATAGCGTCGATTGCGACTTCATTGCCGGCTGCGATGGCTATCACGGCGTCAGCCGTAAATCGGTTCCCGAGCGCGTGCTGAAAACCTTCGAGCGGCAGTATCCGTTCGGTTGGCTCGGCGTGTTGGCTGAAGTGCCGCCGGCCGATCGCGAACTGGTCTACGCCAATCATGAGCGAGGTTTTGCGCTGTGCTCGATGCGCTCGACGCACCGCAGCCGCTACTATGTGCAATGTCCGCTCGACGATCATATCGAGGCGTGGCCCGACGACCGCTTCTGGGATGAGTTGCGCCGGCGGTTGCCGCCGCAGACGGCGGCCGCCGTCGTCACCGGACCGTCCTTCGAGAAGTCGATTGCGCCGCTGCGCTCCTTCGTTGCCGAGCCGCTGCGCTTTGGCCGGCTTTTCCTGGTCGGCGATGCTGCCCACATCGTGCCGCCGACCGGGGCCAAAGGACTCAACCTTGCCGCCAGTGACGTGCGTTATCTGTTTGCCGGTTTGCGCGACTTCTATTGCGACAAATGCGTGGCCGGCATCGATGGATATTCGCAAAAATCGCTTGCCAGGGTCTGGAAGGCCGTGCGCTTTTCCTGGTGGATGACGACGATGCTGCACCGTTTTCCCGACACCGGCGAATTCGGCCAGCGCATCCAGGAGGCTGAGCTCGATTACCTCGTGCATTCGCAGGCCGCATCGACTGCGCTGGCCGAGAACTATGTCGGCCTGCCGTACTGAAAACGGCGAGAGATATCAGATACGTTCCAGCGCCATGGCGATGCCCTGGCCGACACCGATGCACATGGTGGCGAGCGCATAGCGGCCGCCACTTTCGCGAAGTTCCAGCGCCGCAGTGCCTGATATGCGCGCACCCGACATGCCGAGCGGATGGCCGAGCGCGATGGCGCCGCCATTCGGGTTGACGTGCTCCGCGTCCTCGGCGATGCCGAGTTGGCGAAGCACGGCAATGCCCTGGGAGGCAAAGGCCTCGTTGAGTTCGATGACGTCAAAGTCCGCCGGCTTCAAGCCGAGCCGGGCGCAGAGCCTCTCGGTGGCCGGCACCGGGCCGACGCCCATTATGCGCGGCGCCACGCCGGCGGCCGCTCCGCCGAGGATGCGGGCGATCGGCGTCAGGCCGTATTTCTTCATGGCGGCTTCCGAGGCGACGATCAGCGCCGCTGCACCGTCATTGACGCCTGAGGCATTGCCGGCCGTAACCGTGCCGCCTTGCCGGAACGGCGTCGGCAGTTTCGCCAACGCTTCGATGGTCGTGCCCGCGCGCGGATGTTCATCCTTGCTGACAACCACCGGATCGCCCCTGCGCTGCGGGATCGTCACTGCAGTGATTTCCTTCGCCAGCCGGCCATTGGCTTGCGCGGCGACCGCCTTGTCCTGGCTGCGCACGGCAAAGGCATCCTGGTCGGCGCGGGAGACGGCGAACTCCTCGGCGACATTCTCGCCGGTCTCCGGCATCGAATCGATGCCGTACTGCTTCTTCATTAGTGGATTGACAAAACGCCAGCCGATGGTGGTGTCGTGGATTTCGGTAGTGCGCGAAAAGGCGGTCTCCGCCTTGGGCATGACGAAAGGGGCGCGGCTCATCGATTCGACGCCGCCTGCGATCATCAACTCCGCCTCGCCCGCCTTGATGGCGCGCGCGGCGAGGATGACGGCATCCATGCCGGAACCGCAGAGGCGGTTGACGGTCGAGCCGGGAACCTCCTTGGGCAGGCCGGCCAGTAGCAGCGCCATGCGCGCCACATTGCGGTTGTCCTCGCCGGCCTGGTTGGCGCAGCCATAGACGACGTCGTCGACCGCGGCCCACTCGATACCGATGTTGCGCTCGACCAATGCCCTCAGGGGGATCGCGCCAAGATCGTCGGCGCGGACCGACGCCAACGCCCCGCCGAAGCGCCCGATCGGCGTGCGGACGTAATCGCAGATATAGGCCTCGACCATCTATGCAGCCCTCTCTTTTGCGGTCCCTTCATGCGCGGCCCTAGTCCGGGCCTGCAGGTCACGCAATGTCCTCAGTTCAAGCGCGGTGGGTGCCGGCGTCTCGTCAAGCGCGTCGGCGAATTTCACCGTCCAGCCGCAGGTCGCCTGCACCTGTTCGCGGGAGACACCCGGATGCAGCGACACTACCGTGAATTCCTTGCTGGCCGGATCCGGCTTCCAGATTGCTAGGTCGGTGATCAGCAGCGTCGGCCCGGCAGTATCGATGCCGAGACGTTGCCGGTGCTCGCCACCGTCGCCATGGCCGAAGGAGGTGAAGAAGTCGATCTTCTCGACCATGCCGCGCTTGCTCTGCGCCATGGTGATGTAGATTTGCTTCGACGAAGTGGCGATCTCCGGCGCGCCGCCGCCACCGGGCAGCCTTGTCTTGGGCTGAAAATAGTCGCCGATGATCGTGGTGTTGATGTTGCCGAACTTGTCGAGCTGGGCAGCGCCTAGGAAGCCGATCGAGATACGGCCGCCTTGCAGCCAGTAGCGGAACATCTCCGGCACCGAGACGGTGGTGACGGCGGTGTCGCAGAGCTCGCCGTCGCCGATCGACAGCGGCAAAACGTCGGGGGCGGTGCCGATCGTGCCGCTCTCGTAGATCAGCGTGATGTCGGGCGCATGCGTGAGCCGTGCGACGTTGCAGGCCGCCGATGGCGCGCCGATGCCGACGAAGCAGACATCGTCGTTCTTCAACGCGCGGCTGGCGGCGATCGTCATCATCTCGTTGGGCGTGAAGTCCAGGCCATCGCTCATGGGGCATTCCTTAGATGTTCGACCCGGGCGGCGAAATCGTCAGCGCTCTTTTCCAGCACGTTCCTTCGCATCCAGTCCTCAAACCGGTCGCGGTCGGCGGCGATCTCGTCCCATTCGAGATAGGCTGCATTGTCCCTGATATAATAGCCGTGCGTGTAGGAGGGATGCGAGCCGCCGGGCACGACGGCGATGGCAGCGATCGTCCATCTCGGAAGCACGGTCAGGTTGGGATGCAAATCGTCGAAACTGTCGACAACTTCCTCAACTGTTACCACCGCGCGTTTGGCCGCCAGGACTGCCTCTTTCTGGATGCCGACAATGCCCTCGACCAGCACATTGCCCTTCCTGTCGGCTTTCTGTGCGTGGATGAAGGTGACGTCGGGACGAATGGCGGGAACGGCGGCAAGCACCTCGCCGGTGAACGGGCAGGTGATCGTTTTGATGTTCGGATTGACCCCAGCCAGCCCTGCGCCGCGATAACCGCGAAACACGGCGCACGGCAGGCCGGCAGCACCCGCTTCATAGGCATTGGCCATGCCGGCATGGCTGTGTTCTTCGATTTCGATCGTTCGCGGAAACCCGTTCTCGATGGCGTCGCGGGCGCGCCGCAGCAACCCGACGCCGGGATTGCCGACATAGGAAAAGACGATCTTCCGGGCCATGCCCATGCCGATCATCTGATCGTAGATGAGATCCGGCGTCATGCGGATCAGCGTCAGGTCGCGAAACCCCTGGCGAATCGCCTCATGCGCCGCTGCCGTCGGAATCAGGTGGGTGAAGCCTTCGAAGGCAACCGTGTCGCCGTCGTGCAAATTCTCGGCCACGGCATGGCTGAGCGGCAGGAAGCTGACCATCGCAGGAACTCCAGAACAAAAAGTTCGTATTGCGAACAAATGTTTTACGTGAGATACTTTCTATGTCGGATTATCGCGTCGAGTCAATGCTGGCGATGCGCTCGTGTGCGGAGGCCACATGAATGACGAGGGAGCTTCACGTGACCATGTCGGTTCGCTCGAACGCGGGCTTGCGGTCATGGAGATACTGGCTCGGCACCCGGCCGGCATGACGCTTACCGAGATGGCCGAGGAAGCCGGCCTGACGCGCGCCGGCGCCCGCCGCTTCCTGCTGACGCTGGCGACCGCCGGCTACGCGACGCAGTCCGGCCGGCTGTTTTCGCTGTCACCGCGCCTGCTGACCGTCACCCGCACCTGGCTGAACGGCGCATCGTTGTGGACGTTCGCAGCACCCATCATGCGCGAAGTCGCGGCGCAATTGAATGAGGCCTGTTCGGCGGCGATCCTGTCGGGCGAGGACGTCGTCTATGTCGCGCGCGTTCCCGGCCGGCGTATCCTCAGCGTGTCACTCGATATCGGCACCAGGCTGCCGGCATACTGCACATCGATGGGCCGGGTCCTGCTTTCCGGCCTGCCGCCCGATGATCTCGATACCTTCCTCGCAAAAGCGGCGATCGACAGGAGGACGCCGAAGACGATCGTCAAAAAGCCGTTGCTTGCCGGTGCCATCCGCAAGGCCAAGGCGGATGGTTTTGCCATCGTCGACGAGGAGCTTGAACTCGGCCTGCGCTCGATCGCCGTGCCAATCAACGACCGCGCCGGCCAGACAGTGGCGGCGATCAACGTTTCGACCCAGTCGGCCCGCTTTACCGTCGCGGAAATGAGAGAGAAAATACTGCCGGTGCTGCTCGGCGCAAAACAGCGCATCGAGGATTTTTTCATCGTTTGACGACCCGCCATTTGTCAATTAAGTCAAAAGCCCAAATTTTTGACGGTGTGCTTGACGGTATCTGTGTTGAACAAAATATATTGTTTAGCGAAATCAATCGGTTATCATGGGCCAAAACAATCGAGTGGGAGTAGGGGGTACCGGTGGCAATAGCAGTGCTTCGGCAACCTTCTCGACCTCCGTTTTTCATTCGCGCCAGATGCCTTCGATCGTTTCCTGTGCTCCCTTCCTGACAGTTGGTAGATCTGATACGTCGTTGCTTCTGAAGTAAATCCCGTTCAGCCTCGCAGAGGCTAAGGCGTACTGCGGCGTGCAAATCGGCTGGTCATTTTCTTTACGGGCCCGGCCGGTCTAGCGCGCAGAAGCAGCATGTACCGTGAAGCATTGGTTTATGCACGAACCGTGTTTCTCCGACCTTACTGGGGCGCCAAGCCACTCACCAATTCTGTGAGGCTCATCTGGCTAGAGCCGGCCTCTCACGTTGCGCTCGGACTGTGGTGGGTAGTGTGCTGAGAGTTCTGCAAATTCGCCGAGAGAGGGCGGTCATGGCAGGCTGGTGATTGTTCACGTCACCTGATTCCCTGGAAGGAACGCCGCCATGACCAAGACTGAAAGTAAGACCGCCAGCGCTGCCGTCAAAGACATTCTGCTATCGAACCCGGAGGGAACGAAGTGATCCGTGCGGTGATGCAGGAGGTGCTAGAGGCCGAGATGACGAGGCGCTGCGACGCGCCTAAGCGACCTGCGGGTCAATTTAAAGAATTTTGTATCTGAATGTTTCCGATTTGTGTCGAAGTTTTTCTACAATGTAACATTGTGTAAGTGCATAAATATTAAACAACTAACTTAATTAACTAACGAAATATTCGATTGCATCGATGTTTTGTAATAAAGTATCGTTCAGTTACTTCGAATTCATCGGCACTGAGCGTGATTTTAACCAAATTTAAAGACGAATATACGATCCGGTTGTGCGGTGGGAGGCATGTTATGCCCAATGCGCCGAGCATTCTTCGATTAATCACTGGTTGCCCCCTCAGGGAACGGAAAGCATCTTGCTTGCCGACCCGCTCTCTGCGGTGGGGCGCTAGCCGCGCATCACAAGACAGCGGAACAACTGCGGTGGAGTTCGCGATGATTGCCCCTGTCCTTCTGCTGACGCTGATGGGCATCATCGAATTCGGCTTCATGTGGACGGCCGATATTGTTCTCAAGGACGCGACCCAAGACGCCGCGCGCACTGGCCGAACAGGTTTCGTATCCGAAAACGCGACCCAAGACGCCACCGTCCGCGCCATCGTCCGCAGCAGGGCCAGTGTAATCATGGACGCCGACAAGATCAGCATCAAGAGCCTATCCTACTCCGGATTCGATACGCTTAAGAAGCCCGAGCCTTTCGTCGACGCAAATGGAACTGGCGTTCGCGACGACGGAGAGAATTTCACCGACGTCAACGGCAACGGTATCTGGGACGAGGATCAGGGGCTATCAGGCTATGGCGGCACAAGCGAGGTTGTTCTCTATACCGTCAGCTATCCCTGGAGCTTCTTCACGCCCCTGATAGGTGACGTTGTGGAGGCCACCAACGGGGTTGTCACCCTGACAGCGACGGCGGTGGTTCAAAACGAGCCCTATTGATGCGCACGCTTCACTCAATTGTCCAGCTTGGGGCGACTGCACGCCGTTTTAACGGATGCCGAGACGGCCTCGCTGCCACTGAATTGGCGCTGATCATGCCGGTACTCCTGCTGCTGTTCTGCGGCGGCGCGGATTTGTCGCTGTTTGTGCGGACCCATTTCCAGGCCGCCCAGATGGCCTCGACCGTGGCGGATGTCGTCGCCCGATACGAGACCGTCACGTCTGCCGATGTCGCCGCCATACTCGGTGTGTCAGCGGAGGTGATGGGGGTCGAAAAGTTTGATGCCGCCGGAACTGTGATCCTCTCATCCGTTGCAACGGATGAGGCGGGCGACGCGACGGTCGCCTGGCAATGTTCCAGCGGCGATCTGGGCGGCATCAGCCGGATTGGATCGGTGGGCGACGCTGCGGGTCTTCCCGGCGGTCTCGCTCTCGGGGCAGATGACAACGTCATTGTCGCCGAGGTCTACTACCAGTACGCGCCGCTTTTCGGCTGGATCGCACCGGAGGTAACCCTCATCTACAAGACCGCGCTGTTTCGCCCGAGGCTCGGCAGCCTGACTATCGCTCCGGGCTGTGTGGGGAAGTAGCCATGCCGACAGAGAAGCGTCGCCGCGAAATCCTTCCGAAGCGCCTGGTCGGGGGGGACATCGCGCGCTTTGGTAGCTCCAGGAAGGGAAGCATCCTGCCGCTTGTTGCCTTCGCCATGCTGGCGTTGATCGGTGCGGTTGGGCTCGCGATCGACGGTGCACGCCTCATGCTCATGCATTCCAGCCTGCAGCGGGCCGTTGACGCTGGCGGACTGTCGGCGGTCGCAAAGCTCAGCACCACGACGCTGAACGACGAAGTTCGGAAATTTACGACGATCAATTTCGCTGACGGCTATGTCGGCGCCAGCTTAACAGCCCTGTCATCGTCGTTGAGCAGCGACGGAAAGACACTCGCTGTCGCGGCGACCGCGACGGCACCAACGACCTTTATGAGCATTTTTGGCATACAAACGATGTCGACCAGCGCGGAAACCGAGGTCGTGCGGTCGGCCGGTGGTCTAGAACTCGTTGTGGTGCTCGACAACACGGGTTCGATGTCGGGCTCCAGCCTGACCAGCCTGAAAAGCGCGGCGAAATCGCTGCTCGACATTCTGTTTGGCGATGAGACCGTAGGCTCAAACCTCTATGTTGGCATCGTGCCCTTCTCGCAAACGGTCAATGTAGGAAGCGCGCATACCGACTGGCTGACGGCCGGATCGCTCGCTGCGCTCGATTGGGGGAGCACCAGTTGGGGCGGCTGCGTAGAAGCGCGCGATGACGGCTATGACGTCACTGACGACATTCCTGAGACAAGGGCATTTGATCCTTACTACTGGGAGGACGCCAGCAATAACGATTGGATAACGACGACGACAACAGTGAATAAAACTGACAGAAATACTACAACGAACACGACGAAGAGCTATAAATCTGGCCTAGGCCAATCACTTGGTCCTAATAAATACTGCCCGGCTGAGGTTACGCGAATGACACCAGTCAAGAGCGTTCTCGTTTCGGCAATCGACGCCATGACGGCTGTCGGCAATACCCATATCAACTATGGCGCCGTCTGGGGCTGGCGCATGCTGTCCCCGAATTGGCGGAACCTGTGGGGCGGCGATATGAGCACCTACGGCCTGCCATTGGACTACAATACCAAGAGCATGAGCAAGGCAGCGGTGATTATGACTGACGGCGAGAACACGATGTCGAGCAGCGTTTACACGGCCTATCGTTGGCTGTCGGAAGGAAAACTCGGAACGACCAACGCCACAAAGGCCGTGACAAAGCTTAATGAAAGGTTGACCAGCGTTTGCACTGCGATGAAGAATGCCGGAATTGTCGTCTACACGATCGCTTTCAACAATCCCGGGAGCAGCACCGAAGCACTTCTCAAGAGCTGTGCCACGCAGTCTGCCTTCTATTTCGACTCGCCTGGCAGCGCCGAGCTTCAGACTGCTTTCAAGGAGATTGGGGACTCTCTGTCGAATTTGCGGATCTCCAAATAGGCCCATGCAAATATTGCCGTTTCCTGAACGCGGCGCTGTCAAGCAAAACCGATCGCATCCCGCAGGGGAGGCAAGGGGGCAGGCCGAAACGGCGCTTGCAGAGAGACGCCATGACAGAGATCACGCACAGGCCAGGTATTCCGGCACGAAACACCAAATCCACCCGCGAGCGTGGCTTCGATTTCAGCGGGGTCGTAGCACCTTTATGACGGCACGATGCTCCTCGGCGCCATATCCGGCGCATGACGAAAAATGTCCGCGGCGAAGGTTGGGAACGCTCTTCCAATGTTGAGATCGCCGGACAATTGGTCCAAGCATGCAATGTCCGCGATTTGGAAGCATGCGAAGCAGCTACAGCATGCGATCGGCACCAGCACGATCATCGGGGTGCCTTTTTCGGTTTATGAACTTCCTCGCTCTCCCCCGCCACGGGCCACCGCAACCCTGTTCCGAGGACCTTTTGCAAGTGTCTGCCCAAGATCCGGCTTTATTTGTCATCAGGCGGCCGAAGGCCGGACGACTTGTCCCTGACCGCGCGATAATGCGCGCCAGGCTTATATTGCGTGACCCGTAGGCCAAGCCGGGAAGCGGAAAGATGGCCGATCGCAGAAAGCACTGCATAGCTTGCGAGAACCACGGCGCGCTCGCTCGACACAAGATTTATCTGCGTCGCAATCAACGACGCCTGAGCATTGAGAACATCGAGCGTGGAACGCTGGCCGACGTTGCGTTCTTCGATAACGCCCTGCAAAGCCAGCTGTGCCGCAGAGATGGCTTGTCGATTTGCCTGAACCGCCACCCGGGCAGCCTGATATTGGCCCCACTGTGACGCTAATGCGCTGCGAACCTGATCGCGATTGACATCGACGTCTATCCGCGCTTTGGCCAGTTCCTCCTTGGCCTGCCTAATCTCGGCCGAAGCTTTGCCGCCTTGATATATAGGAACGCTCAAGGTCGCGCCGATCTCCGCTGAGTTGTAGTGGCCGTTGGGGGAGTACGAAATCTCGGGGGAGTAGTTCTGATAGAGATGGGTGATGCTGGCTTCCGCTGACGCTCTCGGAAGAAGTGCCCCTTTGGAGGACTTAACTGAGAATTCTGCTGCATCGGCGAGATGCTCTGAACTGAGAATGGCCGGGTGATCGGTCTGCGCGCTCGCGAATGCGGCCTTGAGCGTTGAAGGCAGCAATTTGGCAACCGGCTTCGCTGGCTGCAGTTTCCCCGGCGCTTCACCTACAACCTGGCGATAAGTTGCTTCACTGGACAAGACCAATGCCTCGGCGCTGGCTAGTTGGGATAGCGCATCGGCTTGGCTGGCCTGCGCCTGCGCGACGTCGGTGCGCGCGCCATCTCCGACGCGAAATCGGTCTTCAGCCGCGCGCAATTGTTCATTCAGAAAGACTACGTTCTTTCTTCGCAAGGTGAAAATTTGGCGATTTGCAACCACATCGGTGTAAGCACTTACGGTTGAATACAGGGTGTTCTGTTCAGCGCTGTGCAGATCTTCATTCGAGGCTTCCACCTTCGCTTCGGCGACGCGTACGTTGTTAAGAGTCTGAAATCCGTCGAACAGAGTTTGGTCCAAGGTTATCCCGAAGGAACCTGTCGACAAGCGACTGCCCGGGGAAATAAATCCCCCTGTAGAAAGCTTCGTCTTGGATTGAGAAAGATATCCAACGTTGGCGGAGCCGTTGATTGTCGGCCTCAACCCGGATTCAGCTATTGCAACATTTTCATCGGTTATCCGTACGCCGGCGCGGGATGAATTCAGCGTCGAGTTCAGCTCATACGCTTTCGACATTGCGTCGAAGACAGTCTCGGCCCGTCCAAGTGCCGGCGTGAAAATGCATGTCAGAAAAATCGCAGCAGACTGAAACTTGCTGACCATTGACTCAACTTTCGAAATTGCAGCGGCCAACCCAATCAAGAGAAAATGGACGGCTATTCGCGGAAGATGGCGGCATATGTAAAGTTTTCTATGAAGAAATTGTCCAATTTTCGAACTTACACATCTAAGATGTAGTTCAAATGATGTAATAATCATTTGAACTTATATAAAGATCGCAAACGAACGGCCACCACATAGAGGTAAGTCGTCGTTACCCATATGGTAAACTCTTGCATCTGAACGCCGAAGCGGATTTTTGTTATGAATTGTTTCTGGACATTTCTGATTTTTGCTGATACCCGTGACAGCGAGAGATATGCGTGGAACGACCTGTTGCTCGTCCTGAATTCGGCCGCCTTCGGTTGCACTCAACGCATTGCCCGATCGGGGAAGGTGAGCCCTCCACCGCAGCCAAGCCTCCCGGCCATAGGGGCACCGGGAAATAGGCAACCGCAATGGCTGCATCACCGCGCCGACTTATTCGGACATAAGCGTGCTGGCCAAGATCGGCGGCTGGCCGCTTGGACTGGCGTTCGACCGGGAAGGGCGGATCGTCACCTGCATTGCCGGAATGGGTCTGACCGACGAGACGGCGCGCGCGCAGCCTCTTCAGTATACAGGACGACACCGCAATCCATATGGCCGGCGACCCCGACATAGGACCCGACGGCACGATCTACTTCACCGACGCAATGCCGAGAAGCCCAGCCTGGTGTTCCTTCAAAATGCCGATGATCTGTTCGTCAGACCTTTTGAGGCTCGAATAATGGAAAGCGCAGTTCTACACGGGATCCGCCCTCGGAGCGGTTGCCTATGACTATTGTTCCACGCTGGGCCTCCACAAGGTTTCTCACCACGGCAAGGCCAAGCCCGGCACCACCGGTTTTGCGGGCACGGGACGGTTCGGCGCGGACAAAGGGTTCCAAGAGAAGGGCGACTTCGTCTTCATTGATGCCTGGTCCTCTGTCCTCGACCGCGAGGATCGCCACGCCGTCGCGTTCATCAAGCGCAACATTTGCCTCTTGACCGAATTTCACGGCGTTATCGACGAGGTTTGCGAGGATTCGCCTGACTGCAAGGCGATCAGCTATTACGAGCATTTCTCGACCCTGCGGCAGGGAGTTTAGCATCACGTTCCAGCCCGACGCCTTCAGATCGGCGGTCTCTTGCTCGACAAGCGCAATGAGATCCAGAAGCTCTTCATCGAGTGCACCAACGCCTGCCCGGGCAGTCAGCAGAGCATTGTCGAGGAGATCGATCATATCGGCGATATCGCGCACTGCCTTCTCACGCTCGGTTTGGTCGGAGATGTGATCAATCCTCAGCTTTGTCTATCTCGGACACTTCACACAAGGTGCAGAAGCCAGGAGCAGTAAACTTCGAACTATCCACGAGCAATATTGTGCGGCGAGCGGAGGCTATCATCGCCCGTTTTAGCGAGGCTACCTCCAAGGAAGTGTCCGTCAACAAGGTCCCAGTGACTGCCGCTGCGCCCGCCATGCACAAATCGGCATGCAGCGTCCTGAGGAAGCTTCCAGCCGGTTCGCCAGCCAAATGTCGATACCCCTGCCGGATGCTGCCGCCCGGCATGATGACTACATGATGACTCGCCAAGATTTTATGTCAGCGCAAAATCGGCTATCTCGAGACTGTTCGTAACCACCGTCAATGGTAAATCTCGCTCGGCCGCGGTGCGGGTCCCGCCGCCAGTTCCTCATTTGGCGCGATAGGCCACCCCGAACGATTGTGCTCGCCTCCTTGCAGCCTCGAAGCGCAGTGCTGCCTCTGCCGACTGGCCGTCGCCAAGTCTGCGCCAATATGCCTCGAGCCCGGCGCTGAGGCCGCGCACTGCATCGCGGGCCCATACACCGCGCTGATCGTCAGCAACGGCGACCCCGGTGGAAATACGTACCAAGCCGCGTCGATCAAACGCCGCAATTCCTTCGGCACCCGGCGCACGAGATGCCAGATGCCGTCACGTTTATGCGGCCTCGGCGCCGCAGATCGTCGCATTATCTCGCTCTAATGTTGCACAGTTTGTTACACGGAATGAGATATGTTTCGAGCTACGGCGGTCAGGGTGCATAGCGAAGTTTTTGAAAATTAACGACTTTTATGGAGCCGGTTGGCGGAGAGAGCGGGATTCGAACCCGCGTTACGGTTTCCCGTAAACACACTTTCCAGGCGTGCGCCTTCAACCACTCGGCCACCTCTCCATCCTGGCATTTCGCGCCGGCCGGTTTTGCCGCGCGGGTTGGGGAGATGCGTCTCCCTTGGGATGCCGGCCCGGAACTCCGCGCCGTGGGCGCCGTCAACCAGCGGACACCCTTTCCCGCACCTGAGCCGTCAAAGCAACAGGCGCGGGGCTCATCTAGTCGATCCGACGTCGAATGCCAAGCCATAACGGCACTCTATTCGTTTTGCCGGGCACCAACGGTTTTGCGATGCCGCAAGGCTTCGGATGCGGCGACGATTCGGTGGCATGAGACTTGTAGCGTAGGTGTGCGCTCGGTCGATGACCGGCGGCGTAGCTTCAAATTCGCGTGTCGCGATTGCGAACAAAGCGCGCGCACACTATCTCTGTGTTCGAAACAGATGTTGGAAGTCTGCTGGAGTCTGAAGGGGAAAGGTCTGCATGCTTCGCTTTCTCTTCCGGCTCGCGGCAATGGTTGCGCTTTCGGTTTCCGTCATCATGGCGGTGCTCGACGCGACCCGCTCGGTGGCGGCCTCCGCGCTGGTCATGACCTCGCTCAACACAAGCTGGCTCGCAGTCTCGCCGGATACGCGAAGCGCCTTCGAAAGCTTCGTCCGAGACAAAGCCGGTTCGCTGCTGTGGGACGGCACCTTCGCGTGGGTGCTCGGCCAGCCCGGCTTCGCGGTGTTCGCGGTGCTTGCCTTCATTCTCTACATGATCGGCTACAGGCGAGAGCGGCCGACCGGGCGGTTCGCCTCAACGTGACGACTTCCAGCATCCCTAACAAAAAGAGAAAGGGAGACTGCGCATGTTTTTTCTCAGCGACATGCTGAACAAGAAGCTCAATCTGCCGAAGCCTGCCGAGGCGCTGCCGGGCCGCGCCAAGCCTGTCCCGACTGCCTCCAAGCACTTTGTCTCGAAAAGGCCGCTCAAGGGGCCTTATCCCGAGGGTCTGGAGACGGCGATGTTCGGACTCGGCTGCTTCTGGGGCGCTGAGCGCCTGTTCTGGCAGCTTGAAGGCGTCTGGGTCACGGCAGTCGGCTTTGCCGGCGGTGTCACCCCCAACCCGACCTACCAGGAAACCTGCACCGGCCTCACCGGCCATACCGAAGTCGTGCTTGTCGTCTACGATCCGAAGATCGTCTCCTATGGCGAGCTTCTGAAGCTGTTCTGGGAAAGCCACGACCCTACGCAGGGCATGCGCCAGGGCAACGATGTTGGCACCACCTATCGCTCGGCGATCTACACGTTTGGCGACGCACAGTACCAGACGGCGATGGCTTCGCGCGACGCCTACGAGGCCTCGTTGCGCGGCGCCGGCCGCGGCAAGATCACTACCGAGATCGCGCCGGCGCCGGAGTTCTACTTCGCCGAGGAAGATCATCAGCAATATCTGGCGAAGAACCCCTACGGCTATTGCGGTCTGCAAGGCACCGGCGTCACCTGCGCCATCCCTGCTGCCGTCTCCGCCTGAGGCTTCGACTAGATCTGTTTGGATGCATGTCGTTTTCCCAAAACCGCTGCGCACTTTTGGGCGACATGCATTTGGCGAAGGGAGTGTGTCGTGGCGCCGCGTGCCGGTGCCACGCTTTTCCAAAAGGTCAAAATTCCGCGTGAATTTTGTTTCGGGCCGTGCCAGATTGGCCCGAAGCGGGAGGAAGACACTCCTGTCTGACGTCGCATGCCTGCCGGAGAACCGGGCAGGCAGGCGGTGCGTAACGAAAAACAACCGACAGGGTGTGGATCACATGAAACGTATCGTTCTTGGCCTCCTGGCCGCAACTGCAATGGTTCTTCCGGCCTTCGCCGCGGACATTCAGCCCGCGCTTCTCTATGATCTCGGCGGCAAGTTCGACAAGTCGTTCAACGAAGCGTCCTTCAATGGCGCCGAAAAATTCAAGACCGAAACCGGCATTGCCTATGTGGAATTCGAGGTCAGCAATGCGACCCAGCGCGAGCAGGCGCTGCGCCGTTTCGCCGAGGATGGCCGCACCCCGATCGTCATGGCGGGCTTTTCCTGGGCGGACGCGTTGGAGAAAATCGCCGTCGAGTTTCCCGAAACCCAATTCGCCATCATCGACATGGTCGTCGACAAGCCCAATGTCCGCTCCCTCGTCTACAAGGAGCAAGAAGGGTCCTACCTCGTCGGCGTGATGGCGGCGATGGCCTCGAAGTCCAAGAAGGTCGGCTTCATCGGCGGCATGGACATTCCGCTGATCCGCAGATTCGGCTGCGGCTATGTCGGTGGCGCCAAGGCGGCCGGCGCGACCGACGTCATTCAGAACATGACCGGCGATACGCCGGCAGCGTGGAACGATCCGGCCAAGGGCGGCGAGATCGCCAAGACGCAGATCGACCAGGGCGCCGACGTGATCTACGCGGCGGCAGGCGGAACCGGTGTTGGCGTGCTGCAGGCAGCGGCGGATGCCGGCAAGCTCGGCATCGGCGTCGATTCCAACCAGAACGGCCTGCAGCCGGGCAAGGTGCTGACCTCCATGGTCAAGCGTGTCGACGTTGCCGTCTACAATAGCTTCATGGACGCCAAGGACGGCAAGTTCACCGCCGGCATCAACGATCTCGGCCTCAAGGAAGGCGGCGTCGATTACGCCATGGACGACAACAACAAGGGCCTTGTCGACGACGCAATGAAGGCGGCGGTCGAAAAGGCCAAGGCCGACATCATCGCGGGTACCATCAAGGTGCACGACTACATGTCGGACAATGCCTGCCCTTACTGATCTACCGGCATCGCGAAACTGATCAAAGCCGCCGAGTGAAAATGCGGCGGCTTTGACTTTCTCCGTAGGCTCACCAATGCGGCGGCTTGGTCACCGGCACATCGGGTGCGGCCTGTTCCTCCAGCGTCAGGAACCGGTCGGTCAGCGCATCGAGCTTGCGCTGCATGCGCTCGATCACCTTCCACTGCTCGGCGATCTGGCCGGATAGTTCGTCGATGGTCTTCTCCTGCTCGGCGGCGCGGATTTCCAGCGTCGTTAGCCGGTCGGCGGGCATGGTCATTTTGAAACCTCGGATTCTTGCCGCGCAACTCCCAAGAGCAGCGAATTTTCGGGATTCGACACATTAGAGCGGTGCGCACAAAGTGCGCTCTAACACCGATTATCTTCGCATCGCGCTTCCGAACCAAGGGCGGCGCAGCAAAAATCTAGTCCGGTTTTCAGACCGATGCGATAGCGAATGTGAAGGCCGCGTCCAGGTTCGAAATTGACAAGCGCGCGGGGATTTGTCGAGAGTGGATGCTGCTCCGGCCAATTGGCACAGGCGGTGCGTCATGTTAGGCGTTTTGACCAAGCGATAAAAAATAAGAGTGGGACAGGCTGCATGGCGCAAGCCGCAATCGAGCTGATCGGCATCAACAAGAGTTTTGGCGCCGTTCGCGCCAACCGCGACATCAATCTGGAGATCGTGCGCGGCACCATCCACGGCATTGTCGGTGAGAACGGCGCCGGCAAGTCGACGCTGATGTCGATCCTCTATGGCTTCTACCAGGCCGACAGCGGCGAGATCCGCGTCGGCGGCCAGCCCGCATCGATCAAGACGCCCAACGACGCCATCGCGCTCGGCATCGGCATGGTGCATCAGCATTTCATGCTGGTCGACAATTTCACGGTGCTGGAAAACGTCGTTCTCGGCGCTGAAAGCGATGCGCTGCTGAAGAAGAGCATCGCCAAGGCGCGATCCGAACTGGAACGGCTCGAGCGCGAATACGGGCTGGAGGTCGATCCCGATGCGATCATCGAGGAGTTGCCGGTCGGCCTGCAGCAGCGTGTCGAAATCCTCAAGGCGCTGTATCGCGGCGCCGAGATCCTAATCCTCGACGAGCCGACGGGCGTGCTGACGCCTGCCGAGGCCGACCATCTGTTCCGCATCCTCAAGCAGTTGAAGGAACAGGGCAAGACGGTGGTGCTGATCACCCATAAGCTGCGCGAGATCATGGCGATCACCGACACGGTCTCGGTTATGCGCCAAGGTACGATGGTGGCGACCAGGGAGACCAGGAAGACCACGGTCGAGGAACTGGCCGAGCTGATGGTCGGGCGCCGCGTGCTGCTCAGGGTGGAGAAGGGCGAGGCGGAGGCCGGCGGCGTCAAGCTCGCGGTCAAGAACCTGACGGTGAAGGATTCCCGCGGCGTCAACATGGTCGACGATATCTCCTTCGATGTGCGCGCCGGCGAGATCGTCGGCATCGCCGGCGTCGCCGGCAACGGGCAATCCGAAATGCTTGAGGCGATTTCCGGCATCAGGCGCGCCGTCTCGGGTTCCGTTATGCTCGACGGCAAGCCGATCGACCTCACCGGGGCTGCCGATCCCGGCGAGCTGCGCGACCGCGGTCTCGCACATGTGCCAGAGGACCGTCATCACGTCGGCCTGGTGCTGGCCTTCGAGGAGAACGAGAATTCGATCCTCGGCTATCACGACGACCCTCGCTACCTGAAAGGGCCGTTCCTCAATATCGACGCCATCCGCGACGACGCCAGGGACAGAATAGCCAAATACGACATCCGCCCGGCGGATTGCCGCCTCAAGACCGCCAATTTCTCCGGCGGCAACCAGCAGAAGATCGTGCTGGCGCGGGAAATGGAACAGGACCCGGGCGTGCTGATCGTCGGCCAGCCGACGCGCGGCGTCGATGTCGGCGCCATCGAATTCATCCACAAACGCCTCATCGCCATGCGCGACCAGGGCAAGGCGGTGCTGGTGGTGTCGGTCGAACTGGACGAGATCCGCTCGCTCTCCGACCGCATCCTGGTGATGTTTGCCGGCCGCATCGTCGGCGAGCGCGGCCCGGAGGCGACCGAAGGCGAACTCGGGCTGCTGATGGCCGGCGTCGAACACCAGGAGGCGGCGCAATGAGCACGCCTTACGCCAAGCTGCCGGCCTGGGCCGATTACGGCCTGATCCCGGTGATCAATCTCGCCGTTGCCTTCGTCGTCGCCGGCCTCGTCGTCCTTCTGGTTGGAGAAAATCCATTCCGCGCGGCCGCCGTTCTGGTCGAGGGTGCCTTCGGCCGTGGGCAAGGTATTGCGTTCACGCTTTTCTACGCCACCACTTTCATCTTCAGCGGGCTTTCCGTGGCGGTTGCGGCGCATTGCGGCCTGTTCAACATCGGTGGCGAGGGCCAGGGTTATATCGCCGGTCTCGGCATCGGCGTCGTCTGCCTGGCCTTCGACAGCGTGCTGCCATGGTGGCTCACCTTTCCGCTGGCGATCGTCGCCGCCGCGGCGATGGGAGCGCTGTGGGCGCTGATCCCTGCCTATCTGCAGGCCAAGCGCGGTTCGCACATCGTCATCACCACCATCATGTTCAATTTCATCGCCGCCAGCGTTATGGTCTATGCGCTGGTCGGCGTGCTGAAGCCGGCCGGTTCCATGGCGCCGCAGACGCGCACCTTCCTCGACGGCGCGCAACTGCCGAAGCTCAACTGGATCATCGAACTGTTCGGCGCCAAGATCCGCTCGGCGCCGTTCAATGTCTCCTTCCTGCTCGCGCTGGCCATGGCCTTTCTGGTCTGGGTGCTGATCTGGCGCACTAGGTTCGGTTACGAGATGCGCACCTACGGCCACAGCCCGAAAGCGGCACGTTATGCCGGCATTTCGGAAACCCGCATCATCATCATGGCCATGATGATCTCGGGCGCGCTGGCCGGCATGATGGCGCTCAATCCGACGATGGGCGATCAGCACAATGTCGCGCTGGATTTCGTCTCCGGCGCCGGTTTCGTCGGCATCGCGGTGGCGCTGATGGGGCGCCTGCACCCGGTCGGCATCGTGCTGGCGGCAATCCTGTTCGGCATGCTCTACCAGGGTGGCGCCGAGCTTGCTTTCGAGATGCCGGCGATTTCCCGCGACATGATTGTCATCATCCAGGGCCTGGTCATCCTGTTCGCCGGCGCGCTCGAGCACATGTTCCGGCCTTATGTTCAGGCGCTGTTCGCCTCGCTCAGTCCGAGAACGGTCGGCATGGAAGCGGTCAAAGGGAAGGGGGCCTGAGATGGATCTGTTCAACGCCATCATCCAGGTCCTGGACTCGACCATCCGCCTGTCGGTGCCGCTGCTGCTCGCCTGCCTCGCCGGCCTCTATTCGGAGCGGGCCGGCGTCTTCGATATCGGGCTCGAAGGCAAGATGCTGGTCGGCGCCTTCGCCGGTGCCGCCGCAGCCTCGGTCTTCCATTCCGCCTATCTCGGCCTCGGCATGGCCATCCTCATCTCGGTCGCTTTCGCGATGATCCACGGCTTTGCCTCGATCACCCATCGCGGCAACCAGATCGTCTCCGGCGTGGCGATCAATTTCATCGCCGCCGGGTCGACGATCATGCTCGGCCAGGCCTGGTTCCAGCAAGGCGGGCGCACCCCGGCGCTTGCGTCCGGCGAGCGGTTCGGAGCCGTCATCTGGCCCGGTGCGGACGCGCTCAGGAGCGTGCCGATCCTCGGACCGGTATATTCGGAACTGATCTCCGGCCATTCCGTGCTGGTCTATCTCGCGTTCCTCGCGGTGCCGTTCACCTGGTGGGTGCTGTTTCGCACTCGCTTCGGCTTGCGCCTGCGCGCGGTCGGCGAGAACCCGGCCGCGGTCGATACCGCGGGCATCTCGGTCGCCTGGCTGCGCTACAGGGCGCTGATCTGCACCGGCGTGCTCACCGGCATTGCCGGCGCCTATCTGTCGATGGTGCAGAATGGCGGCTTCGTAAAGGACATGACCGCCGGCAAGGGCTACATCGCACTGGCTGCGCTGATCTTCGCCAAGTGGAAACCGGTCAACGCCATGTTCGCCTGCCTGTTGTTCGGCTTCCTCGACGCGCTGTCGATCCGCCTGCAGGGCACGCCGCTGCCGCTGATCGGCAAGGTGCCGGTGCAGTTCATGCAGGCGCTGCCCTATGTCCTCACCGTCATCCTACTCGCCGGCTTCATCGGCAAGGCGATCCCGCCGCGCGCCGGCGGCGTGCCTTATGTAAAGGAGCGGTGATTGTGGCTCATGATTTGTTCGAAGCGGCGAAAGCCGCCATGGCCAAGGCCTATGCGCCCTATTCGAAATTCCCGGTCGGGGCAGCATTGCGCACCGAGGACGGCCGCATCTTTGCCGGCGCCAACATCGAGGTCGCGTCCTATCCGGAAGGCTGGTGCGCCGAGACCACCGCGCTCGGCCACTACATCATGGGCGGCGGCGGCAGGATCACGGAGATCGCGGTGATCGCCGAGCGCATGGCCAAATGCTCGCCCTGCGGCGGCTGCCGGCAACGGCTCGCCGAATTCTGCCGGCCGGAAACCAAAGTCTATCTTTGCGACAATGGCGGCGTGGTCGAGACCGTGACCATGGGCGAGATGCTGCCCTACGGCTTCCAGGGCGATATTTTGAAATGAAGGAAGCGCTTGATCGTCTCGTCGAAAGGCTGGACGGGCTGGCGCCCGCCACCGCGCTGGTGCTGGGTTCGGGCCTTGGCGGGCTTGTCGACCAGGTCGAGGACCCGGTCCGCATTTCCTATGCCGATTTGCCGGGCTTTCCCAGAAGCGGCGTCACCGGCCATGCCGGCGAGGTGGTGGCGGGACGTTTTGCCGGCACGCCGGTGCTGATGCTGTCCGGCCGCGCCCACTATTACGAGCATGGCAACGCGGCGGCGATGCGGCCAGCAATGGAGGTGCTCGCCGGCATCGGCATCTCGAAACTGATCCTCACCAATGCCGCCGGCTCGGTCGATCCGGAGATGGGGCCGGGCTCGGTGATGCTGATATCAGACCACATCAATTTCTCGGGCTCCAACCCGCTGATAGGCGAGCCGAGCGACCGTCGCTTCGTCGGCCTGACCGAAGCCTATGATGCCGGGCTCCGCTCGGCGATCGAAAAGGCGGCCAAGGCGACGGCTACCGCGCTGCACAAGGGCGTCTATATGTGGTTCTCCGGGCCGTGCTTCGAGACGCCCGCCGAGATCCGCATGGCGCGCATCATGGGCGCCAACGCCGTCGGCATGTCGACCGTGCCGGAGGTCATCCTCGCCCGGTTCCTTGGCCTGCGCGTCGCCGCCTGTTCGGTCATCACCAACCTCGCCGCCGGCATGACCGGGGCGGAGCTTTCGCACCAGGAGACCAAGGACATGGCGCCGGTCGGCGGCGCGCGGCTGGCGACCATTCTCCAGCGTGTGTTCCAGGACGGCTTGCCGGAGAGTAAGGTCCCGGCCTGATGCTTCCCCAGGAAATCATCCGCAGCAAGCGCGACGGCCACAAGCTGTCGGCGCAGGAGATCGCCAGCTTCATCGAAGGCGTGACCTCAGGCACCGTCTCGGACGGGCAGGTCGGGGCCTTCGCCATGGCGGTCTTCTTCAACGGCATGAGCCGCGACGAGGCGGTGGCGCTGACGCTTGCCATGCGCGATTCCGGCGATGTGCTCGACTGGTCGGACCTGCCGGGCCCGGTCACCGATAAGCATTCGACCGGCGGCGTCGGCGACAATGTCTCTCTGATGGTGGCGCCGATCGTCGCCGCCTGCGGCGCCTATGTGCCGATGATTTCCGGTCGCGGCCTCGGCCATACCGGCGGGACGCTGGACAAGATGGATGCCATCCCCGGCTACATCAGCCAGCCGGATGTTGCGCGGTTCCGGAAGGTGGTGGTCGAAACGGGCTGCGCCATCATCGGCCAGACCGCCGATCTCGCGCCCGCCGACCGCAGGCTCTATGCGATCCGCGACGTGACGGGAACCGTCGAATCGGTGCCGCTGATCACCGCCTCGATCCTGTCGAAGAAACTGGCGGCCGGCCTGCAGTCGCTGGTGCTCGACGTGAAGGTCGGCAACGGCGCCTTCATGGAGAAGTCGCGCGATGCAGCGGCTCTGGCGAACAGCCTGGTCGAAATCGCCACTGGTGCCGGCCTGAAGGCCTCGGCGCTGGTCACCGGCTTGAACGAACCGCTGGCGTCGGCGGCCGGCAATGCGGTCGAGGTGCGCAATGCCGTCGATTTCCTTACCGGCCGCTTCCGTGACCGGCGGCTGGAGGACGTGACGCTGGCGCTGGCCGCGGACATGCTGCAGTTGGCCGGGTTGGTTTCGTCCAACCAAGACGGCATGCGGCGCGCCGCCGAGACCCTAGCCGGCGGCGGTGCCGCCGCCGTCTTCGGGCGCATGGTGGCGGCGCTAGGCGGTCCGGCCGACTTCGTCGAGGGGCCGGGAAAATACCTACCGAAGGCGGCGACGGAGCTTGCGGTCAAGGCGACCGAAAACGGCTTCGTCACCGGCATCGCGACCCGCGACATCGGGCTTGCGGTGGTCGGGCTTGGCGGCGGGCGCATACGGCCGGACGACCGCATTGACCATGCGGTCGGCATCACCCGGCTGTTGCCGGTCGGCGCGGAGGTGCGGGCCGGCGAGGCGCTGGCGCTGGTCCATGCCCGTAATGCCGGGGACGCCGAAGCGGCCGTCGCCGCAGTGCTTTCGGCCTATGCGATCGGCGCTTCGAAGCCGCCCGCGGAAAAAACGGTCATCCGACGGATCCTGCCGCGCGGGTGAACCAGTCAGCAAGGCTCTGCCTTGTTGGACCATGATCTTTTCCGAACCGAAGGTCAGCGAAGCAAAACCGGTTTCCACTTTTCGCTGACGCTGACCCTGCGGTTCGGATCAAGGTTCACTGGACGAGCAGCAGCGCGCCGTTTTCCACCTGGTATTTTTCGAGCTGCTGGAGAAAGCTCAAGCCGATCAAGTTCGTGCGCAGCGCCTTGTCGTCGAGCACCACCGCCTGGACGCCGTCGACCGTGATCTTGCCGATCTGCAGGCGGTCGATCGTCACCAAGGCAGCCCCGATCGTGCCATTGGCGGTGTTGACCTCGTGACGGAAGTCCGATGCGTTCAGCGAAATGCCGATCCTGCGTGCTGTCGAACTGTTGATGGCGACGAGCGTCGCGCCGGTGTCGATCATGCCATCGACCTGTCGGCCGTTGAGCTTGAACGGCGAAGTGAAATGCCCGCGCGCGTCCGCTGTGACCACGACCTTGCGGCCGAGTGGCTGCGGCGTTGCCGGTCTGTCGGGAACCGCGGCCAGATTCAGGTCGGTTTGCGTTTCGAGGATCGGCCTGGCTCCTACCGCCGATTTCAGCAGCCGGTCCAGCATCTGCGGATTCGACTGATAGAGGATCGGGAACGACGCCGACGTTCCGGCGAGCACGCCAAGGATGAGAAGCCTGCGCAGCATGGACCTGCCTTCGTGAAGGCCCATGCTTATCGCGACATGGTGTTTGCCGCTTTAACCGGCGCCGAAACCGTGCATTTGCGTAAACGACCGGTTAACGATCACTTGGTCCCGTACATGCGGTCACCGGCGTCGCCGAGGCCGGGCATGATATAGCCTTTCTCGTTGAGCTGGCGGTCGATGGAAGCGGTGAAGACCGGAACATCGGGATGTGCCTTGGTGAACCGCTCGATCCCCTCTGGCGCTGCCAGCAGGCAGAGGAAGCGGATGTTGGTGGCGCCGCGTCCTTTCAGCTTGTCGATCGCCGCGATCGCCGAATTGGCGGTCGCCAGCATTGGGTCGACGACGATCACCAGCCGGTCGGCGAGGTCACTCGGTGCCTTGAAGAAATATTCAACAGCTTCCAGCGTCTCATGATCTCGGTAAAGACCGATATGGGCGACGCGTGCCGCCGGCACCAGATCGAGCAGGCCTTCGAGCAAGCCGTTGCCGGCGCGCAGCACCGAGGCGAAGACCAGCTTCTTGCCCTCCAGGGTCGGCGCTTCCATCGTCTCGATCGGCGTTTCGATCGTCGTCGTCGTCAGTTCGAGGTTGCGGGTGACCTCATAGCCGAGCAGCAGCGAGATCTCGCGCAGCAGCCGCCGGAAACCGGCCGTCGAGGTTTCCTTCTTGCGCATGATGGTCAGCTTGTGCTGGACAAGCGGGTGGTCGACGACTGTGACGCCCTTCATGGTGTTCTCCTGAAATTCCGGCTGCTTGCGCGAACCCTAGCGGCAATGCGTCGGCCAAGGAACTGCTTGCGATCGCCGACCACAGCTTTTGCAGGAGGAGCGCGTTAGCGCACGCCGCCGTCGAGGCGGGTGAGCAGCGCTGTCCTGGTCTTCTTGTCGACGAAGGCGGCCTCTATTGCCGTTCTGGTGACGGCGGCGAGCGCCTTGTCGTTCATCGAGAAATGCTCGGCGGCGATGTCGTATTCGCGCTTCAGCGACGTCCAGAAATAGGGCGGGTCGTCGGAGTTGAGCGTCACCTTGCAGCCCGCCGCCCGCAGCGCCGGAAAAGGGTGGTCGGCGAAACTGTCGAAGACCTTGAGCGCGATGTTGGAGCCGGGGCAGCATTCGAGCACGACGCCTTGGTCGGCGATGCGCCGGACAAGGTCGGGGTTTTCGATGGCCCGCACGCCATGGCCGATGCGGGACGGGCGGATGTGGTCGAGTGCGGCCGCGACGCTCTCCCAGCCCATCAGTTCGCCGGCATGGACGGTGATGCCGAGACCGGCCTCGCGCGCGATTTCGAAGGCCCTGACATAGTCCTCCAGATCGCCGATCCGCTCGTCGCCGGCGACGCCGAAGCCGGTGACCAACGGATGCCCGCAGCGGGCAGCGAAGCGCGCCGCCTGCTCGATCGCGCCGACGCCGGCGTTGCGCACGCCGGTAACGATCATGCGGCCCTCGATACCGGTCCTGGCCTTGGCGCGCGCGATGCCTTCGCCGAGCGCGTCCGTATAGGCCTTGGGCGACAGGCCGGCCATCCCGGCGTGGTCCGGCGAGGTGAAGATCTCGGAATAAATGGCGCCGTCGCGGGCGAGACTGGTCAGGTAATGGTCGGCCAGCCGGGCATAGTCCTCTTCCGTGCGGAACAGGTCGGAGGAGAAGTCATAGGCGGCGAGGAAGGAGGTGAAATCGTGCCAGACGAAAGAGCCGTCCTGAATGTAGGGCGAGGTATCCTTGCCGTATTTCTGCGCCTGGCGGATGACGAGTTCGGGCGCCGCTGCCCCTTCGATATGGCAGTGCAGTTCCGCTTTCAAAGGCATGCAGTCATCCCGTCAGGTCAGCCCGGGCCGTGGACCCACAAGCGTGATTCCACGACCCGGGGAGCGCGGCCGAACACCGCGCCTTAAACAATAGCGTCCGCACCATCGATCGGCTATGGTCCCGCCGGTTTTATGACGGATCAAAAATAATGTCGGTTGAGAGAACCACGGGCGTTGGCGGCATGGAGACCTCCTATGGTTTCAAGCGTGTAGGGGCGGGCGAGAAGCAGTCCCTGGTCAACGACGTTTTCCACAAGGTGGCGAACCGCTACGACCTGATGAACGACCTGATGTCGGCCGGCCTGCACCGGCTGTGGAAGGACGCCATGGTCGCATGGCTCAATCCACCGAAACGACCGGGCTGGAGCGTGCTCGACGTTGCCGGCGGCACTGGAGACATCGCCTTCCGCATCGTCGAGGCAAGCGGCAGAAACGCCCATGCCACGGTTCTCGACATCAACGGCTCGATGCTCGCCGTCGGCCGCGAGCGGGCCGAGAAAAAAGGCCTGTCGGCAAACACCGATTTCGTCGAGGCCAATGCCGAGGAACTGCCTTTCACCGAGGCCAGTTTCGACGCCTACACGATCGCCTTCGGCATTCGCAACGTGCCGCGCATCGATGTGGCGCTTGCGGAAGCCTATCGCGTGCTGAAGCCCGGCGGGCGCTTTCTCTGCCTCGAATTTTCCGAGGTCGACATGCCGTTGCTCGACAAGGTCTATGAGGCGTGGTCGTTCAACGCCATCCCCAGGATAGGCAAGGTGGTCACCGGTGACGGCGAGCCCTATTCCTATCTGGTGGAATCGATCCGCAAATTTCCCAATCAGCAGAATTTCGCTTCCATGATCACCCGCGCGGGCTTCGACCGCGCGTCTTTCCGCAATTATTCCGGCGGCATCGCCGCGCTTCATTCGGGCTGGAAGCTTTGAGGCTGGCCCGTATTTTTCACGCCCGAAGTGCCCTACGCCGGTCCAGGAGACCGGTGGGGCAAACACAGTCATGAGCAGGCTCGCCGCTGGTTTCAGGCTCGTACGGGCCGGTTGGGTGCTGGTCCGCGAAGGCGTCGTGGCGGCCTTGCCGGGCGACGAGCTATTCGGCCTGCCGAAATTCGGCTGGCGGATGGCGCGGCTGTTCACCCGCCGCCGCGCGCTTGCCTATGAGCGTGGCGACCGGCTGGCCAAGGCGGTCGTCCGGCTCGGCCCGTCCTATGTCAAGCTCGGCCAGTTCCTGGCGACGCGGCCCGATGTCGTCGGCAACGACATCGCGCTCGACCTCGCCATGCTGCAGGACAAGATGCAGACATTTCCGCAGGCCGAGGCCATAGCGGCGATAGAGGCTTCGCTCGGGCGCAAGGTCGGCGAGCTCTTCGCCAGTTTCGGCGAAGCCGTCGCCGCCGCCTCGATCGCTCAGGTCCATACCGCCGAGACGCTGCAGAACGGCGTCGGTTCGCGGGTGGCGGTGAAGGTCATCCGGCCGGGCGTGCGGCGCCGTTTCTTTCGCGATCTCGAAAGCTATTTTCTCGCCGCCCGCCTGCAGGAGAAATACATCCCGTCGTCGCGCCGGTTGCGGCCGGTCGAAGTGACGGAGACGCTGGCGCAGACCACCAAGATCGAAATGGATCTGAGGCTCGAGGCGGCAGCGCTTTCGGAACTCGGCGAGAACACCAAGGACGATCCCGGCTTTCGCGTCCCGTCGGTCGACTGGGAGCGCACCGGCCGTGACGTGCTGACCATGGAATGGATCGACGGCGTCAAGATGAACGACATTGCCGGCCTCGCTGCCGCCGGCCACGATCTGAAGGCGATCGCCGTCAATCTGGTCCAGTCGTTTCTGCGCCATACGCTGCGCGACGGTTTCTTCCATGCCGACATGCATCCGGGAAACCTATTCGTCGAGCCCGACGGCACCATCGTCGCCGTCGATCTCGGCATTGCCGGGCGGCTCGGCAAGAAGGAGCGCCGGTTCCTCGCCGAAATTCTCTACGGCTTCATCACCCGTGACTATCTGCGCGTCGCCGAAGTGCATTTCGAGGCCGGCTACGTGCCGCGCCAGCACAATGTCGCGGCGTTCGCCCAGGCGATCCGGGCCATCGGCGAGCCGATCCACGGCCAGCCGGCCGAGACCATCTCGATGGCCAAGCTGCTGACGCTTCTGTTCGAAGTGACCGACCTCTTCGACATGGCGACGCGGTCCGAGCTGGTGCTGCTGCAGAAGACCATGGTGGTGGTCGAGGGCGTCGCCCGCACGCTCGACCCGGCTTTCAACATGTGGAAGACGTCCGAGCCGGTGGTCGGCGGCTGGATCTCGGGCAATCTCGGCCCGCGTGCGCTGCTGGCCGACGCACGCGACGGCGCCGGCGCGATGCTGGCGCTCGCCCGCCAGGCGCCGGACCTCGCCGCCCGCACCGAGCGGCTGTCGCGCGAAATCGACCTGATGGCCGAACACGGGCTGCGCTTCGACGAAAGGACGGCGCGTGCCATCGGCAAGGCCGAGGCGCACTATAGCAGGTCTGGCCGGCTGGCGCTGTGGGTGATCGCGCTGACGCTGGTCTACATTGCCTGGCGGATTCTCTAGGGCCTGACGACCTTTTCCGAAAACCGGGTTCCACAGTGGTTCGGGAACATGGCTAGCGGCTTGCTTAGAAATGATTGCATTGCTATCATTGCAGTCAACGATATCGAGCAAAGTGCAATCATATGGCCAGCATCACCATCCGCAACCTTGATGATGAGGTCAAGGACCTGTTGCGCCGGCTGGCGGCAGAGAATGACCGGTCCATGGAAGAACAGGCACGGGTCATGATCCGGGCCGCGGTCGAAGGGCAACGCGGTCCGGTCAGCCGCATCGAGCAGATCGAGAAAACCCTCCGCGAATTGACAGACTCGCACGGTCCGACGCCGCCAGTTGCCGCGGTATCCAACCAGGTCACACGAGGCATCCTCTCCGGCAAGCGTATCCTGCTGATCATCGGCGGCGGCATCGCGGCCTACAAGGCGTTGGACCTGATCCGCAGGCTGCGCAAGCGGGGCGCGGCGGTACGGGTGGTGATGACATCAGCCGCGCAGGAGTTCGTCACCACGCTGTCGGTCGGAGCGTTGTCCGCCGACCACGTCTTCATCGATTTGTTCGACCGCAATGACGAGCACGATGTCGGCCATATCAGGTTGTCGCGCGAGGCCGACCTTGTGGTCGTGGCGCCGGCCACCGCCGACCTGATGGCGAAACTCGCCAATGGCCACGCCAACGACCTCGCCTCCACCGTGCTCATCGCCACCGATAAACAGGTGTTGATCGCGCCCGCCATGAACCCGAAAATGTGGTCGCATCAGGCGACCCGGCGCAATCGCGCGACGTTGCAGAAGGACGGGGTTGCAGTCGTCGGCCCGGCAAAGGGCGAGATGGCCGAGAGCAACGAGGCGGGCGAGGGCCGCATGGCCGAGCCGCTGGAAATCGTCGCCGCGATCGAGGCGCTGCTCGATATCAGGCCGAAGCCGCTGGCGGGCAGAAGGATCATCGTCACCTCCGGGCCGACGCATGAGCCGATCGACCCGGTGCGCTACATCGCCAACCGTTCGTCCGGCAAGCAGGGCCATGCCATCGCGGCGGCGCTGGCATGGCTGGGCGCCGACGTGCACCTCGTCTCCGGTCCGGTCGGCATCGCCGATCCGGCTGAGGTCACCACGCTGCATGTCGAAACCGCGAATGAGATGAAGGACGCGGTCGAACAGCTGCTGCCGGCGGACGCGGCCGTGTTCGTTGCGGCGGTCGCCGACTGGCGTAGCGAGACCTCGGCCGGCGAGAAGATCAAGAAAGTGGCGGGCGTGGGGCCGCCGGCGCTGCAGATGATCGAAAACCCCGATATTCTTGCCGGTGTCGGTCATCACAGGCACCGCCCCAGCCTGGTTGTCGGCTTCGCTGCCGAGACGCAGGATCTGGTCAGGAACGCCGAGGCCAAACTCAAGAAGAAGGGCGCCGACTTCATGGTCGCCAACGACGTGTCCCACGAAGGCGCAGGGTCTCCGGGCGTGATGGGCGGCGACCGCAACAAGGTGCGGATCGTGTCGAAGGCCGGTGTCGACGAATGGCCCGAGATGAGCAAGGATGAGGTGGCGGCGCGGCTCGCAGCGCTGATCGCGGAGCGGCTGAAGACGATTACTGTCTAAAGCGCGCCGCGTTTGAACGGATTCATGCGACGCGCTTTAAGTTCTTGTTTTATGCATGTCATTATCGCAAAACCCGCTGCACACTTTTGCGCGGCATACATTAGCCGATCGCCTCCTGAGGCCGTGCTGCCGGCCCAGAGATCCTGAGGGCGGCGAGGCACCCGACAATCCCGAGCGGCACGAAGGCGAGAAACACCCAGGCGGCGACATTTGCCGCCGCTTCTCGGTTCAGGCCTTCGGAGAAGCCGCTGGCGTTGGCGACGATGCCGGTCAGTGCTGCGCCCACCGCATAGCCGATGCGCTGCATCGTCGGCACGGCGGCGGAGGCGATCGTCTGCTCGTCGTCCCTGGCCGATGCCACGATCACGCGCGTGACGAAGGGCCAGGCAATGCCGAAGCCGCCACCTTGCAGCAAGGCGCAAAACACGATCAGCGGAATGGACCCCACCGGCACCGCATAGGCGAAACCGGCGATGCCCGTCGCGATCATCAGCGCGCCGCCGGTGATGATTAGCCTCTCGCGCTCCGGCGGGGCATTGGCGACGAGGATCGACAGGATCGACCAGGCGATCGATTCTGCGGCGATGATGTAGCCGGTGGTCAGGATCGGAATGCCGTGCAGGCTGGTCAGCAGCAGCGGTCCGTACACGGCGAAGGAACAGGTCGCCACCGAAAAGGCAGCGACCATGGTCATGCCTGCGCCGACCGGCGAACGCCATGAGAACAGCCGCGACGGGAACAGTCGCGAGCCCGGCTTCAGCGCGTCGATGCGGATGAACAGCGCGAGGCCCGCCAGTCCGAGGGTGAGCAGCAGGGACGAGCGCAGCAGCGCAATGTCGACACCGGCGGTGGCGATCAGCACGACGCTGACGGCAAGGCAGCCGAGCGCGGCAAAGGGGAAGGGCGGCGCGACCACAGCGATCGAGCGCGGCCTGGTCGCCTCGGGTGTGTCAAGCACGATGAAGCTCGCCAGCGCCATGGACGTGCCGCCGAGCGTGAAGATGCCGAAAGCCCAGCGCCAGGAGAGCAGCTCGGTCATCAACGCACCCAGCACCGGCCCGCTGAAGGCGGCAACGCCCCAGATCGCCGACATGACGCCGAAAAGCTGCGGCCAGATGATGCGCGGAAACAGCCGCTCGACCGAGACGAAGGCCAGCGACACCAGCGCGCCGCCGCCAAGCCCCTCGATCAGGCGCCCCGCCAGGAACAGCGGCATGGAGGGCGCGATGGCGCAGACCAGGGCACCGGCCGCATAGAGCAGGGCGGCCACCACCATGTTGGTGCGTAGCGCGACATAGCTCACCAGCCGTCCAGCGGCGGCACCGGCGACGATGGCGCCGAGTTCGTAGATCGCCAGCGACCAGCCGACCAGCTGTACACCGGCGAGTTCGCCGACCATGGCCGGCATCACCGTCGCCACCATCGTCTCGTTGGTGGCGTGCAGCAGGATGCCAAGGCTGATGAAGCAGAAGCGCGCCAGATCGCCGCTTGCCCACAGCGCCCGCCAGTCGACCCTGTTTGTGCTGGTCTCGGTCATCCCGCCCTCCGAACTTTCCTACACGCCGATTCAAAAATGGTGAAGCGCTCTTCGCATCCAAATGGACGCGCGGCGCTTCGGGAACGGCTTGTAGGACCTCAACCGCAGTTGAGCTCAAGCGGTTTTTGCGGGTGGGCCGAGGATGCCCATCAAGTGTGAGGTGATCGAAGATTGGCGCCGGCGCCGATGCTGGCGGCAGCGATGGATCGTCCTTGGCATGGCGTCTTCAAAAAATCATGCGGCGCGGAACGATCCTGTTCCGCGCCGCGCTCAGAGCCATGCTATGCCGCTTATTTGTACGAGTGGATCAGCTCAAGCGAAGTGACGGCGACCGCCAGGTTGACGCCGGTCTGCGCCTGTACGTTGAGAGGCTGCAGCGAAAAGGCGCTGTTCAATCCGCCGACCAGAAGGTTGGCGCCGCCGCCGGTCACCACGCTGGCCTCGGCGTTGACGCCGTAATAGCTGCCGGCAAGATCGCCGGAAGCACGGTTGCCGGTGGCCGCCAGAACCGCCCATATCAATTCGCCCTGATGCGTCTTGCCGACGTCGACGCCAAGCTTGGAAATGACCCCGGTATAGGCTTCGGGTGGGCCGCCATGGTGGGGGCGAAAGGTGCAGGTCACGCCTTTGTTGGACGTCACGATATAGCCGATGCCGCCGTCGACGGTGCAGTCGAGCACGCCGAGCTGAAGCCTGCCGGCGCTGGCAGGGGCGGCGAGCACCGTGGCGGCGAGGCCGGCGGCGCAGGCGAGTTTCTTGATCATGGGAGGGTCCTTTCGCGGAATTGCCTTGAACAACGGCTAAGCGTCGCGAGCGTTCCGCCGAAAACTTGGCGCGATCAAGGCGAGTGTTAACGCATGTCGCCCAGAAGCATGCCCTCGGACAAACTTGAAGCACGCCCGTTCCATTACGGCGGCAGGCCTGCCATATCAGGCCGGACGCCGCCGCCGGTCAGCCGGCGCCGGTGCGCGCCAGGCCGTCCTTGGCCGGCTGGTAGGTGGGGTTGAGGCGCACGGCCTCGCGGTAGGATTTAGCCGCCTTGACCTTGTCGCCGCGCCGCTCGTAGATCAGCGCCTGATTGGACCAGGCCTCGGCGTTCTTGCCGTCGAGCTTGATCGCCATGTTGATGTCGGCGAAGGCGTTGTCCTCGTCGTTCGTGGCGAGGTAGGAAAGTCCGCGGCCATTGTAGGGCTCGGCGGCGTCCGGCGCCAGGGAGATGGCGGTCGAGAAATCCTCAATGGCGAAGGCATGCTGGCCCTGGCTCTGATAGATCAGGCCGCGATTGTGGTAGGCGCGGGCATCTGTCGTGTCGAGCTGGATCGCCTTCTGAAAATCGTTGAATGCTTCCTGGGTGCGGCCGGCCCTTCGGTAGAGATTGCCACGGCCGATATACGCGGCGTCATAGTTGGAATTGATCTGGATCGAGTGGTTGTAGTCGGCAAGCGCGGCCGCCTGGTCGCCGAGGAAGCGATGGATGAGAGCGCGGTTCGAATAGGCCTGGTAGAAATTCGGATTGAGCTGGATGGCGGTGTCGAAGTCCTTGAGCGCCGCCTGATACTGGCCTCCGCGGCCATAGGCCGAGCCGCGCACGTTGTAGCCTTCCGGATCCTGGGGGCTGCGCTGGATCACGGCCGATAGCGAGGAAATGTTCTCGACCGATCCTTGTGCCTTGTCGATATTGTTGAATCCGGCGGTCGGGGCTGTCTGGCAGCCGGCAAGCGCCAGGCCAGAAAGCAGGGCTGCCGTCAGGGCGAAGCCGCGCATTGGGGTTCTGCGCTCCAGGCTTGTCAAGTTCATGTCTGCTCTGTCCTCACTGCCGCCGCGCCGTCAGGTCTGTTCCCTCTCCGAGCCGGCCTCCCCGAACCAGGTCGAATTCAAAACAAAAAGGTGGCGGCGATTACGCATCGCGCCACCCTGGGTATCCTTCGAAAAGGACGAAAAATTGGCGTCAGAACCGCGGTGGACGCGGAGCACCAGCAGCGCCGGCCGCCACCGGGCGCGGCGTCATCGGCAGCAGGCCTTCGCGCTGGGCGCGCTTGCGGGCCAGCTTGCGGGCGCGGCGCACGGCTTCCGCCTTCTCACGCGCGCGCTTCTCGGAAGGCTTCTCGTAATGTCCACGCATCTTCATTTCGCGGAAGATGCCTTCGCGCTGCATCTTTTTCTTGAGCGCGCGAAGCGCCTGGTCAACATTGTTATCGCGGACGAGTACCTGCACGGGCAATCCTGTCTTTCGGGTTTGATATCAACAGGCAAGCGGCCATAGCCACCAGCCTCCGCAGTGGGCTACACCACGAATTGCGGCGGCTGATAGCAGAATCATGCCGCTTTGTCCACTGCCGAAACGAAAAACCCGCCTGATGGCGGGTCGTCGGCGCAAATCAGCACCGTATGCAAATCAATAGCATAACTGCCGTCAAAAAGCAATTGTTGATCGAGAGCTCGGGCAGTCTGTCTGCTTTCTCGGGCGGGGTTCTGCCGCGCCGATAATCCGGCAAAACGGCTCGCCTGGCTTCGACGAGGAACCAACCTTGTTCCCCAATGGTTGTTGCCGCGAACCAAG
This sequence comes from Mesorhizobium sp. WSM4821, assembly GCF_055901555.1. Lineage (NCBI taxonomy): Bacteria > Pseudomonadati > Pseudomonadota > Alphaproteobacteria > Hyphomicrobiales > Phyllobacteriaceae > Mesorhizobium > Mesorhizobium sp. WSM4821. The sequence goes on from NZ_CM148371.1 coordinate 2,347,827, forward strand.
CACAGGAGAAAACCGATGTCAGACGCCCGAGAATGGCTCGTCCAGTGGCTAAGGGACGCGCATGCGATGGAGGAGCAGGCCGAGACCATGCTGAACGGCCAGCTGAGTCGGCTGGAGAGCTATCCCGAGCTAAGTGAGCGCATCCGCCTGCACGTCGACGAGACGAAGGGGCAAGCCGTGCGCCTCAGGACCTGCCTGGAGGGGCTGGGCGAAGAAACATCCCCGCTGAAAGACGCCGGCGGCAAGCTGTTGGCGATGGCGCAGTCGTTAAGCGGCGTCTTCGCTGGCGACGAGGTGATGAAAGGCTCACTGGCGAGCTACACCTTCGAGCATATGGAGATCGCCTCCTACACGATTCTCATCGCAGCCGCTGAATCTCTCGGCCAAACAGAGGTCGTTCGGGCCTGCGAACAAAGTCTTCATGAGGAGGAGGCGATGGCCGAGTGGCTGAAAGACAGGCTGCCCGCCACGACAGAGCAGTTCCTGGTTCGCTCGGGATCGGACAGCGACAATGCCAAGCGGTGAGGACAGCAGGCCGGCGGGCAATGGAAAACCGCCTTCTGTCTGGCGGGCTTACAGCTATGCCTGGATTACCCTCGGCTTTTTCATGATCTCGCTTGTCGGCCACTGGGTTTTCGGCTGGTTCGCCTATCTCGATGAGCAGCGAGCGCTCGGCCAGCCGCCCGAATTCGGCGGCTATCTGATCGAGATAAGCCGCGACACGCTCGAGAACTGGCAATCGGAATTCCTGCAGCTGCTCTGGCAGGTGGGTGGCCTGGCGTTCCTGCTCTTCGTCGGCTCGCCACAATCCAAGGAGGGTACCGACCGGATGGAGGCCAAGATCGATGCGCTTCTCACGCTGGTCGATCCGAAGAAAGGCGAGGAGGCGATTCGCAAGCTGGACTTGCAGTATAACGGCCGCCACACTGACGAGCAGCACGCCCACCGGACGAAATGACCCCAGCACCCAGCCGGAGCCGATCATTGCTGCGGCTGGTCGAGGGTGCACCGCCGCGCTGCGACGCTCGCTCGGCGGTCCCGTTCTTCGCTAAGGGAACTACAGCCGGGCCGAATGGTTCCAGCCGTTTGGCCGCGCAGGCGGGCTGACCGACCAGCCGCAGGTCCCAGCCTTCTCCGGCACGAAAAGCGATCCTACGGTCGAGTTCAGGCCGCGTCGCTCCTACCGCAGGCTATCCAGTTCGCGGATGCGTTTGGCGCTGTCAGCCTCGAGCTCCCGGGTGACGGCGCCGATCAGGGTTTCGGCAACGACGAAAAGGGCCGCCGAGGAGTCCCAGGCCGAGGGCACGGCGGTGCGTCCGGCGATGACATGGCGGGCGAAGCGGGCGATCGGCGACAGCCACTGGTCGGTGAACAGCACGATCTGCACGCCGCGCTGATGCGCCGTTTCGGCAAAGCGGACAAGGCTGTCCTGGTACCGCCTGATGTCGAAGATCACCAGCACGTCGTGCTTGCCCATGTCGATCAGCCGGTCGCGCCAGATGCTCTCCTGTCCGGCCAGGTGAAAAACATTGGGCTGGACGATGGCGAGGTGGGCGGCCATGTAGCGCGCCAGAGGGTCGGTGAAGCGGCCGCCGATCAGGAACGTCTTGCCGCGCCGATCGGCAAGCTTCGCGGCGATATCGGCAAGCTGCTTGTCGGACAGGTGCCTGAACGTCTCGCGCATGTTTTCGAGCGTCGCTTCCAGCATCGGCGATACCGCGCCGCCGCTCGGCGATGGAGGATTGAGGGTCCGTGAGGCCGGCGACTGCAATTGCGCCGCCAGTTCGTCCTGCAGCGTCGACTGGAATTCCGGGTAGTTCTGGAAGCCGAGCCGGGCGACGAAACGCAGGATCGTCGGCGAGGAGACGCCGGCTGCAGCTGAAAATTCGGCGACCGTTTTCAGGCCGATCAGAGGGTAGTTGGCGATCAGCGTCTGTGCGGCGCGCCGCTCGCCTGCCGGCATCGTGCCGATGCGGTCCGAGATCAGTTCGGCGATGCTGGATATCATCTTCCCCCACCCCTGGCTGTTTTGCCGAAATCGCATTTGACAAAACCTGACAAAGTGTATGAAATCATCCACAGGGACGCAATGAGGCAAAATACGTAACATACGATACAGCGCTCCCCGGGGACTGCAGACAATGGAGACAGCACGGCCCGCCAGCCTTGCATCGCCTGAAGCCGTGAGGGTGACGAACCCGGGCGGATCAAGCCCATTCGTGCTGACCTGCGACCACGCCACCAACTTCCTGCCGCCGGAATTCGGAACGCTCGGCCTTGCCAACGAAGAGCTTTCCCGCCACATCGCCTGGGATCCTGGCGCGCTGCCGGTCGCCCGCCGCATGGCCGAGGCACTCGACGCGGTGCTGGTAGAGACCCGCATTTCGCGCCTTGTCATCGACTGCAACCGGCCGCTCGACGCGCCAGACCTGATATCGGCGATCAGCGAAACCACTTCCGTTCCCGGGAATGCCGGGCTGACGGAAAAGCAGCGCGCCGCGCGCATCGCCTTGTCGTGGCAGCCCTTTCATGACGCGGTCGAGCAGATCGTCGACAAGAGGCTGGCGCGCGGAGTGGAGACCCGTCTGGTGTCCGTCCATTCCTTCACGCCGGTCTACAAGGGCAAGAGCCGGCCCTGGCACATCGGCATCATCCACGACGAGGATCGCCGGTTGGCGGCTCCGCTGATTGCCGCGCTGAAGCGGCTCGCAGGCATCAATGTCGGTAGCAACGAACCCTATTCGCCGGCCGACCGCGTCTATTTCACGCTGGAACGCCATGCGCGCTCGCGCGGCCTTGCCTGCGCGATGATCGAAATCCGCAACGACGAAATATCCGACGAAGCCGGGCAGCGGAAATGGGCGGATCTGCTCACGGGCATTTTTTCCGATCTCGAGCCATCATCCGGATCCCAGGGATCTGGCCGGCGCGGGCTCGGCCATCCGGTGGTACCGGTCAACTGACAAGAAGGGGACTTTCCAATGGCTAGCGGTGATACGAAGCAAGTCGGCAGCGTCGCCTATGCGAAGCGCGACAAATCCTATTTCGAAGACCGACAACTCGTGCGTCATGCCAATGTCTGGCATCTGTGGGCGCTCGGGGTCGGCGCCGTCATATCCGGACATTTCTCGGGCTGGAATTTCGGTTTCGGGACAGGCGGCTGGGGCGGCATGCTGGTGGCCGGCATCATCATCGCCATCATGTATGTCGGCCTCGTCTTCTCGATCGCCGAGATGAGCCCGGCTTTGCCGCACACCGGCGCTGCATACTCCTTCGCCCGGACGGCCATGGGGCCATGGGGCGGCTTCATCACCGGGCTTTGCGAAAACGTCGAGTATGTCGTGACGCCCGCTGTCATCGCCTTCTTCATTGGCTCCTACATGGGAGGCATCTGGTCGGTCGCCTTTCCCGACTCCAGCGTCTGGCCGCCAATGTGGTGGCTGGTGACCTATGTCCTGTTCCTGGCGTTGAATGTTTTCGGCGTCGCGCTGTCCTTCCGCGTCACACTGATCGTCACGCTGCTGTCGCTTGCCGTTCTGATCATATTCTGGATCAGCGCCATCCCAAGCATGGATTTTTCGCGCTGGGCGCTGAACATCGGCGTCGGCCCGGACGGAGCGGCGATGGAACTCCCCGAAGGAAACGGCTCGATGTTCCCGTTTGGCTTCTCGGGCGTGCTGGCGACGCTGCCCTTCGCGGTTTGGCTGTTCCTGGCGATCGAGCAGCTTCCCCTGGCGGCGGAAGAATCGGTCGACCCCAAGCGCGACATGCCGCGCGGCATTATTGCCGGCATTCTGACGCTGATGGTCTCGGCCTTCATGATCGTGCTGCTCAACCCGTCGGTCGTCGGAGTGGGCTCCTTCAAGCTCGCCACGTCCGGCGAACCTTTGCTTGACGGGTTCCGGGCGATCTATGGCGACTCGGGCGCAGTGCTGCTTGGCCTCATCGCGCTGATTGGGTTGATCGCCAGCTTCCACACCATCATTTTCGCCATGGGCCGCCAAGTCTATTCGCTGAGCCGGGCGGGCTATTTCCCGTCCGCGCTCTCGGTAACCCACAAATCCCACAAGACGCCGCATGTGGCGATGTTCGCGGGCGCTATCGTCGGCCTAGGCATCATGCTGATCATGTGGTTCGCACTTGGCGGCGATACGGCCGGTTCGCTCATCGGCTCGGTGTTGCTGAACATGGCAGTGTTCGGCGCCATGTTCTCCTACATCCTGCAGGCGGTGTCCTTCATCATGCTGCGCCGGAACCAGCCGAACATGGACCGTCCCTATCGCAGCCCGCTCGGCATCCCGGGCGCCGTGCTGACGATCATCATCGGCGTGGTCACTCTGCTCTATCAGATTCAGGACCCGAACTTCACCAAGGGCGTGGTGTGGGTGGCGCTGTGGTTCGCCATCGCGATCGTCTATTTCGGACTGATCGGCCGTCACAAGCTGATCCTGTCGCCGGAAGAAGAGTTCGCGCTGGAGCACGCGCAGAAAGCCTGACCTGTCTCGGACCCCAAAAACACCCGGCCGCTCCCCGCGGCCGGGTCCAGATTTGAACTCTCGAAGCGCCATAAGGCGGCGGAGCGTGAAGGAATGGCCGGAAATTTCTCGTTCGATCAGTTGAAGAAGGCGGTCTCCAGCGGCGAGGTCGACACGGTGCTGGCCTGCATCGTCGACTTGCAGGGCCGGCTCGCGGGAAAGCGATTCCTGGCCCGGTATTTCGTCGATTCCGCCCATGACGAGACGCATGGCTGCAACTATCTGCTGGCCGCCGACATCGATATGGAACCGGTGCCCGGCTACAAGGCGGCGAGCTGGTCGAAGGGCTATGGCGATTTCGTCATGAAGCCCGATATGTCGACGCTGCGGCGCATTCCGTGGTTGGAGAAGACGGCGCTGGTGATCTGCGACGTGCTCGACCACCACACCCATGACGACCTGCCGCATTCGCCGCGCGCCATGCTGAAGAAGCAGGTCAAGCGGCTGAGCGAACGTGGCTATATCGGCTATTTCGCTTCCGAACTCGAATTCTACCTGTTCAGCGAGACCTACGATTCCGCCCGCAAGAAGCACTGGCAGGGCCTCGATACCGCTTCGCCCTATATCGGCGACTACCAGATCGGCATCACCACCAAGGAAGAAGGCGTCATGCGCCGGTTGCGCAACGAGATGGAGGCGGCCGGCATTCCGATCGAGAACTCCAAGGGCGAATGGGGTCCGGGCCAGGAAGAAATCAATGTGCGCTATGCCGAGGCGCTCGACATGGCCGACCGCCACGTCATCCTGAAGAACGGCGCCAAGGAAATCGCCGAGTCCGAAGGCAAAGCGATCTCGTTCATGGCCAAGTACAATTACGGACTCGCCGGCAATTCCAGCCACATCCACAATTCGCTGTGGAGCGCCGACGGCAAGACGCCGCTTTTTTATGACAAGAATACCGAATGGACGCTGTCGACGCTCGGCCAGAAATGGGCGGCGGGCCAGCTCAAATACGCCAGGGAATTCACCTGGTTCCTGGCGCCCTACATCAACTCCTACAAGCGCTTCCAGGCCGGCACCTTCGCGCCGACCAAGATCATGTGGAGCGAGGACAACCGCACCGCCGGCTTCCGCCTGTGCGGCGAGGGCACCAAGGGCATCCGCATGGAGTGCCGCATCGGCGGCGCCGACCTCAACCCCTACCTCGCATTCGCGGCCCTGATCGCGGCCGGCCTTGCCGGCATCGATGAAAAGCTCGAACTGCAAAAGCCCTTCGTTGGTGACGCCTATCAGGCGTCGCGCCTGCCGGAAATCCCGAAGACCTTGCGCGACGCGACAGAGACGCTGGCGAAGTCGAAGATGCTGAAGCAGGCGTTCGGCGAGGACGTGCTCGAACACTATGTCCACACGGCCCGCTGGGAGCAGTTCGAATACGACCGCCGCATTACGGATTGGGAACTGCACAGGGGGTTCGAGCGGTATTGAACTACATCAGTCGCCCTTCAATCTTTGGTGCCATCATCTGGATGGCGGGCGGCATCAAGACCAGGATTTTCATAAAGTGCGAGGACTCAAGGAATGGCCGAAACGGTCAAAATAAACTCCCCCGTCGATGGTTCGATCTATGCCGAGCGGCCGCTCGCCACGGACCAGGCGATCAATGCCGCGGTCGAGCGCGCCCGGGCGGCGCAGGAGAAATGGGCTGAGACGCCGGTCGTCGAGCGCGGCAAGTACATGCTGGCCATGCTGGAAGCGCTGGTCGCCATGAGCGACGAAATCGTGCCGGAGATCGCCTGGCAGATGGGCCGCCCGGTGCGTTATGGCGGCGAGTTCGGCGGCGTCAAGGAACGCACCAGCTACATGGTCGAGATCGCGGAGGCGGCCCTCAAGCCGGTGATGGCGTCCAATCCCAAGGACGGGTTTCGCCGCTATGTGAAGAAGGTGCCGCTCGGCGTCGTCATGGTGATCGCGCCGTGGAACTATCCCTATCTCACCGCCGTCAACACCATCGTGCCGGCGCTGATGGCCGGTAGCGCCGTCATTCTCAAGCACGCGGCGCAGACGTTGCTGGTCGGCGAACGCTTTCATCAGGCTTTCGACAAAGCCGGCCTGGCAAAAGGCCTGTTCCAGAACCTCGTCATGAACCATGCACAGACAGAGAAGCTGCTCGGCTCGGGCAAGATCGACCATGTCAACTTCACCGGCTCGGTTGCCGGCGGCCGCGCCATCGAGAAGGCCGCGGCTGGAACCTTCATGACGCTCGGCCTCGAGCTCGGCGGCAAGGACCCGGCCTATGTCCTGGCCGATGCCAAGATGGATCACGCCGTCGCCAATCTGGTCGACGGCGCCTTCTACAATTCCGGCCAGTGCTGCTGCGGCATCGAGCGCGTCTATGTGCACGAGAAGGTCTATGACGAATTCGTCGAAGGCTTCATCGCCGAAACGAAGAACTATGTCGTCGGCAATCCGCTCGACCAGGCGACGACGATGGGGCCGATGGCGCAGGCGCGCTTTGCCGACATGATCCGCGAGCAGAAGGCCGAGGCGCTGCGCAAGGGCGCCAAGGCGCACATCAACATGAAGGTTGCCAACGACGAGCAAGGCTCGCCCTATCTGGCGCCGGAAGTGCTGACCGGGGTCGACCACCAGATGAGCGTCATGCGCGAGGAGAGTTTTGGGCCGATCGTCGGCATCATGAAGGTGCGCAACGACGAGGAGGCGATCGCCCTGATGAACGACAGCCCCTACGGGCTGACGGCCTCGATCTGGACTGGAGACACCGAGCATGCGGTGGCGATCGGCGACCGCGTCGAGACCGGCACCGTGTTCATGAACCGCTGCGATTATCTCGATCCGGCGCTGGTCTGGACCGGTGTCAAGGACACCGGCAAGGGCGCCGCCCTGTCGGCCATCGGCTACGACAATCTGACGAGGCCGAAATCATATCATCTGCGCGAAACGACCTGATTTTCCGAAAGAACAAAATGTCAAAACTCATTTCCAAATGGAACTACCCGACGACCGTGCGCTTCGGCGCGGGGCGCATCAAGGAATTGCCTGATGTGCTTGGTGCCACCGGCATCAAGCGGCCGCTATTCGTCACCGATCCGGGACTGGCGAAGCTGCCGGTCGTCGCCTCGACACTGAAGATCCTCGACGACGCCAAGGTGCCCTACGGCGTGTTTTCCGAGGTGAAGCCGAACCCGGTGGACTCCAACCTGACCGCAGGCATCGCGGTGTTCAAGAAGGGTAAGCATGACGGCGTCATCGCCTTCGGCGGCGGCTCGGCGCTCGATCTCGGCAAGCTGATCGCCTTCCAGGCCGGCCAGGTCAGGCCGGTCTGGGATTTCGAGGATGTCGGCGACTGGTGGACGCGCGCCAATTCAGACGCGATCGCACCGATCGTCGCCGTGCCGACCACGGCCGGCACCGGCTCCGAGGTCGGCCGCGCCGGCGTCATCACCAATGAAGAGACCCACACCAAGAAGGTCATCTTCCACCCGAAACTTTTGCCGGCGATCGTCATCGCCGATCCGGAATTGTCGGTCGGCATGCCGGGCTTCATCACCGCCGGCACCGGCATGGACGCGCTTGCTCACTGCCTCGAAGCCTATTGCGCGCCGGGCTATCATCCGATGGCCGACGGCATCGCTGTCGAAGGCGTGCGGCTCGTCTTCGAAAACCTGCCGAAAGCCTATGCCAACGGCAAGGACCTCGTCGCGCGCGCTCACATGATGAGTGCGGCCGCGATGGGGGCGGCCGCCTTCCAGAAGGGGCTGGGCGCCATCCACTCGCTGTCGCATCCGATCGGCGCGCTCTACGATACCCATCACGGCATGACCAACGCCGTTTTCATGCCTTATGTGCTGGCCTTCAACCGCGACGCCATCGAGGAGCGCATAGCCCGGCTCGCCGCCTATTGCGGCATTAAGGGCGGCTTCGACGGGTTTGCCAGGGCGGTCATCAAGCTGCGCAAGGAGTTGAAGGTGCCGCATGCGCTGCCGGGCCTGATCAAGGGGCTCGACATGGACAAGAAACGCAAGAGCCTGATCGCCGACATGGCTGTGGTCGATCCGACCGCCGGCGGCAACCCGGTCAAGCTGACCAGGAAGGCGGCGCTGACGCTGCTCGAAAATGCCATCGCCGGCACCGTCTGAGACGGTTTTCGCGCCGGAAATTGATCTGGGAAATGAGGACAAAGAAAGGGGGAAAGGATGGCAGGCACGACAGAAATTCATTAGCCGGAAAAAGAATCGCGGAGCGATTGCTACAGCCGGTTAAAAAGAGTTTACTTTTTCGCACTGCGGGCGCCGGTTTCACAAAGTTTTCATCCGACTGTCACACGAAAACGATACCGCATCGCAGGCGTCCAACGGCGTCAGTTCAACGGAGAGAACACATGTTCAAATTCACGGGAAAAGTGCTTTCCCTTTCGGCCGTCGCCCTGATGGCGACCTCTGCCATCTCGTCGGCCCAGTCCATGGATGAACTGGTCGCCGCCGCCAAGGCGGAAGGCCAGCTCACCACCATCGCGCTGCCGCATGACTGGTGCGGCTATGGCGCTGTCATCGAGGGCTTCAAGGCGAAGTATCCGGAAATCACCATCAACGAGCTCAACCCCGATGCCGGTTCCGGCGACGAGATCGAGGCGATCAAGGCCAACAAGGACAATAAGGGCCCGCAGGCGCCTGATGTCATCGACGTCGGCCTGTCTTTCGGCCCGACCGCCAAGGCCGATGGCCTGTTGATGCCCTACAAGGTGTCCACCTGGGACTCGATCCCCGACAGCGCCAAGGATGCCGAAGGCTACTGGACCGGCGACTATTACGGCGTGCTGGCGATGATGGTGAACAAGGATCTGGTCAAGGAAGTGCCGGCCGATTGGGCCGATCTTCTCAAGCCGGAATATGCCAATGCCGTCGCCCTCGCCGGCGACCCCCGCGCCTCGAACCAGGCCATCCAGGCAGTCTATGCCGCCGGCCTTTCGAGCGGTGCGGCAGCCGGTGAGGCCGCAGGTACCGCCGGCCTCGAATTCTTCAAGAAGCTCAATGCCGCCGGCAATTTCGTGCCGGTCATCGGCAAGCCGGCGACGCTTGCACAGGGTCAGACGCCAATCCTGATCAACTGGGACTACAATGCTCTTGCCGGTCGCGACACGCTGAACGGCAACCCGCCGGTCGACGTCGTCGTGCCGAAGACCGGTGTCGTCGCCGGCGTCTACGTGCAGGCGATCAGCGCCTTCGCGCCGCACCCGAACGCCGCCAAGCTCTGGCTGGAATATCTCTATTCCGACGAAGGCCAGATCGGCTGGCTGAAGGGCTATTGCCATCCGATCCGGTTCAACGATCTCGCCAAGAACGGCAAGATCCCGGAGGACGTGCTGGCCAAGTTGCCGCCGGCCGCGTCCTATGAGGCCGCGGTGTTCCCGACGCTCGACGAGCAGGGCAAGGCCAAGGAAGCCATCACCAAGAACTGGGACGCCGTCGTCGGCGCCAACGTTCAGTAGGATTGAAAGCCACCGGGCGGCTTCACGGCCGCCCGGTATTCAACTAGAGCGACGTGCGTCCACTTGGACGCACAAAGTAGCTCTAGAACTCAAATTTTCGCATCGTGCTTTCCGAAAATCGAATTCGATTTTCGGGCTGATACGACAAGACGGTAGCCGGCGCATGACCGATCTCTCGCTTTCCGATGACGCAATTGCCGGGAAGACGGCGCCGCCCAGCGAGGCGCGCGCGTTTCGCCTGCCGACGCAGTGGCTGGGCGTGGCGCCATTCTTCATCTTCGCCATCATGTTCCTGATCCTGCCGACGCTCTATCTGGTGCTCGGCGCCTTCCAGAATGCTGCCGGAGCGTTCACCTTCGACAACATCGTCGGTATTTTCGACCCGCCCAATTTGTCGAACTATGTCCAGTGCCAATATGATTCCTGGACCTCCTGGGCCGACGGAAACTGCCGGCTGCCCACTATCCTTGCCGCCTACTGGATATCGATCAAGATCAGCCTTGCCTCGTCGCTTATCGGCGCATTTGCCGGCCTGGCCATTGCCATTGCTATCGTGCGCGGCGGCCTGCCGACCTGGATACGCTCGGCGACATTGACCTTCTCCGGCGTGGCTTCCAATTTCGCCGGCGTGCCGCTGGCCTTCGCCTTCCTTGCCACGCTCGGCCGGCTCGGCCTCGTCACGGTGATCCTGAACACCGTGTTCGGCCTCAACATCTATGCCCACGGCTTCAACATCCTGTCCTTCTGGGGCCTGACGCTCACCTACGTCTATTTCCAGATCCCGCTGATGGTGGTCATCATAACGCCGGCGATCGACGGGCTGAAGAAGGAATGGGGCGAAGCCGCCGCCACGCTTGGCGCCACCACCGCGCAATACTGGCGCATGGTGGTCATCCCGGTGATCTGGCCGAGCTTTCTCGGCACCGTCATCCTGCTGTTCGCCAATGCGTTCGGCGCCATCGCCACCGCCTATGCGCTGACCGGCTCGTCGCTCAACATCATTCCCATCGTGCTCTACGCGCAGATCCGCGGCGACGTGCTGCACAACCCGCATCTCGGCTATGCCATTGCCTTCGGCATGATCGTCATCACCGGCCTCGCCAACGTCTTCTACATCTGGTTCCGGACGCGCAGCGAAAGGTGGCTCAAATGAAGAGCGGACGTTTCTGGGCCTGGGTTGTCTTCGCGCTGGGCGCGGCCTATTTCTTCATTCCGCTCATCGCGACCGTCGAATTCTCGATGCGCATGCGGCGCGGCGTCTATTCCCTCGATGCCTACAAGGTCGTGCTCGGCGACCCCCGCTTCCAGGCGACCTTCGGCTATTCCGTGCTCGCCGCCGTCTTCACCATCATCCTGGGCGTGCTGATCGTCGTGCCCACCGCCTACTGGATCCGGCTGCGGCTGCCGCAACTGAGGCCGGTCGTCGAGTTCATCACGCTGCTGCCGCTGGTTATCCCGGCCATCGTCATCGTCTTCGGCTACATCAGAATGTACGGATCGAGCTCGCCGCTGCCGTTCCTGGCGAGCGGTAGGGGCACCGACGCGTTGCTGGTCATCGGCTATGCGACGCTGGCGCTGCCCTATATGTACCGCGCCGTCGACACCGGGCTTCGCACCATCGACGTACGCACGCTGACGGAGGCGGCGCAGATCCTCGGCGCCGGATGGGGCACGATCATCACCCGTGTCATCCTGCCTAACGTGCTGATCGCGGTGCTGTCGGGCGCCTTTCTCACCTTCGCCATCGTCATCGGCGAATTCACCATGGCCAGCCTGCTCAATCGACCGGCCTTCGGCCCGTATCTGCAGAACATCGGCGCCAATCGCGCCTATGAGCCGGCGGCGCTTGCCATCATTGCCTTCGCCATAACCTGGGGCTGCATGTCGCTGATCCAGATCCTGTCGCGCTTTGCGCCGCGATCGGCGAACCGCCCAAACTGATCGAAAAGTACTGACCGAAAGAAAAGCCATGGCCGAGCCATTTCTCTCCATCCAGCAGGTGCAAAAATCCTTCGGTGCCACCACCGTGGTCCAGGATTTCAACCTCGATGTCGAGCCGGGCGAATTCGTCTCCTTCCTCGGGCCATCGGGCTGCGGCAAGACGACGGTGCTGCGCATGGTCGCCGGCTTCGAGGAGCCGAGTGCCGGCAAGATCGTGGTGGCCGGCAAGGACATCACCCGGCTCAAGCCCAACCAGCGCAACGTCGGCATGGTGTTTCAGGCCTATGCGCTGTTTCCGAATCTGACCGTGGCGCAGAACATCGCCTTCGGGCTGAAGGTCGCGGGCATGCCCAAGGCCGATGCCGACAGGCGCGTGGCCGAGATGCTCGACCTCATCAAGCTGCCGCAGATGGGCGACCGCTATCCCTATCAGCTCTCCGGCGGTCAGCAGCAGCGTATCGCGCTGGCGCGGGCGATTGCACCGAAGCCGAAGCTGCTTTTGCTCGACGAGCCGCTGTCGGCGCTCGATGCCAAGGTGCGCGTGTCGCTGCGCGAGGAAATCCGCTCGATCCAGAAGAAGCTCGGCATCACCACCATCTTCGTCACTCACGACCAGGAAGAGGCGCTGTCGATCTCCGACCGCATCGCCGTCATGTATGGCGGCAAGGCCGAGCAGGTCGGCACGCCGTTCGAGATCTACAACCGGCCGGCAACCAAATTCGTCGCCAATTTCGTCGGCACCCTGAACGTGCTCGAAGGCACCGTCACCGACGCGGCATCGGGCAAGGTGCGTGTCAACGCGCAAGAGGTCTCGCTCAAGGGAAAGCTCAACGGCTCCAAGTCCGGCGACACGCTGTCGCTGGCGCTGCGGCCCGAGGCGATTTCGCTCGGCCGCCATCCCGGCCGCGACTCCAGCCTTTCGGGCGAGATCGCCGAGGTGCATTTCCTCGGCTCGGTCATCCGGGTCCGCGTCGGCATCGGCGGCAGCACGGTGTCGCTCGATACGTTCAACAGCCCGGCGACCCCGCCGCCTGCCGTCGGTGAAAAGGCGGAGATTTCCTTCTCGTCGGGCGACATGCTGGTGCTGCATTAGGGAAATAGTGAATAGTGAACAGTGAATGGTAAGAAAGCATTTGTGCGCTGAGTTTCTCTGAAATCACCATTCACCGGCGCCAAAGCCGTGAACGATCCGAGACGCCCTCTTTCCCACTGCCAATCGTCTTGTCCCGCCGCTACGACAAGGCATAGCGCTTTTTCGAGCTCGTTCTCCTGCTGATCGCCGTGGCGCTGACGGCGCTGTCGCGGCGCCGACGTCGCGGTCATTGCAAGGCCATCACCGAACCGCTACTGCCAACATGAAATTGAGCCGGATAAGTAATGAAGCTCGTCAGCTACAACATCCAGTACGGGTTCGGCGGCGACGGCCGCTATGATCTCGCGCGCAGCGCCAAGATTGTCGCCGGCGCCGACATCATCGCGTTGCAGGAAGTGGAACGGCACTGGAAGCGGACCAATGAGGACGACCAGCCGGACATCCTTTCGCGGCTGCTGCCCGAGTACTATTGCGTCTACGGCCCCGCCTTCGACATGGACGCCAGCGAGCGGCATAACGGCCGCATCATCAACCGGCGGCGGCAATTCGGCACCATGGTGCTGTCGAAGTTGCCGATCGTCTGGTCGCGCCTGCACACGCTGCCGCTGCGCCGCACGTTGCGTCCGCTCAACACCCGCAACGCGGCGCTCGAATGCATGGTCCGCACGCCTGCCGGTCCGGTGCGGGTGCTGTCGCTGCATCTCGCGCATATCGCGGCCGAGGAGCGGCTGGAGCAGATCGACTACCTGCTCGCCGAACATCGCCGGGCACCAATCGACGGCGGCCCGTGGAGCGGCGCCGACGATGAGCCAATGCGCAACTGGAGCAATGGCGAGCCGGAGCCGGAAAACCCGCTGGCGGCGATCTGGATGGGCGATTTCAACATGGAGCCGGGCAGCACTGAGTACCGGCGCATTGTCGGCAGCACGCCCTATCATCGAGGCGCTGCCTATCTCGACGGTTTTGTCGATGCCGCCGCCGTCGCCGGCGAACCGACGTCGGATTTCCACACCCATGTGAAGACGATCGACGGCAGGCTGACGGAGCGACGGCTCGACCATTGCTTCGTCGGCGGCATGTTGGCGGGACGCGTGCGCTCGGTCAGCGCCGATATCGGCGAAATCGCCTCCGACCATTTTCCGCTGCGGGTCGACATCGACCTGGAAACACCGTTCGCGACGGGGATCGGAGGCGCATGAGCCGCCGATGACCTTGTTCGTCTTCTTCGCGGTGCTTGCTGCCGCGGCCATGCACGCGATCTGGAACGCGCTGGTCAAGGTCCATCTCGACCGCTTCCTGTCGATCACGCTGATGACGCTCGGCATGGGCGCAGTGGCGCTTCTGGCGCTGCCTTTCGTCGAGGTGCCGAAAGCGGAAGTGTGGCCGTACATCATCGCCTCGGTGATCTTTCACATGGGTTACAGGACGTTTCTGATCGGCGCCTACAAGGCCGGCGATTTCGCCCAGACCTATCCGCTGGCGCGCGGCACCGCGCCGCTGCTTGCGGCAGTTGGCGGCATGGCGGTCGTCGCCGAAGTTCCGGCGCCGCTCGCCGTTCTCGGCATCGTTCTGTTGTCGGCCGGCACGCTGGTGCTGTCGTTTCGCGGCGGCGCGCATCTGGAGCGGCTGAACCTGCGTGCGGTCGGCTTCGCGCTGGGCACCTCGATCTTCATCGCGAGCTACACGCTGTCCGACGGCAGCGGTGCGCGGCTGGCCGCGACGGCCTCGAGCTATGCCGCGTGGCTGTTCGTTTGCGATGCGCTGTGGGCGCTGGTGCTGTGCCTGATTTTCCGCGGGCCACAAGCGCTGCCGGTGCTGGCGCGCGACTGGAAGGCGGGCGTGTACACCGGCGTGCTCAGCGGCGCTGCCTACTGGATCGTGATGTGGGCGATGACCAAGGCGCCGATCGCCTCGGTCGCGGCGCTGCGCGAAACCTCGATCCTGTTCGCCATGATGATTTCGGTGTTTGCGCTCGGCGAGAAGATGACGACCTGGCGGGGTGCCGCCGTGCTCAGCATCGTTGCCGGCGTTATCGCGCTGAGGCTGGGATAGCTAAACGCCTATCTCCAGATCGAACACCATCAGCCCGTCCGTGCCGCCTTCAAGCGCAGCGACCAGCCGGGCGCCAGCTCGGCTGTGATCGTCGTGGACAAGATAGGCGTCGCGCGCGGCGACATCGCGGAAGTCGATGGTGAAGCCGTGCGTAAAACCGCGGGCGAACGGTTCCGGGCTGGTGTCGGCACTGAACTCGACCTTGCCCATGCCGTCGACCACCCGCCGCAGTGCCTCGAGGTCGGCATGGATCGCCGCACGCTCGGTGCCGTCGACATCGCCGCGGAATCTGCCAAAAACACAGTGCCTGATCATTTTTCTCTTTATTCTCTCTATGCTGCGCGGTTGCCTGAGAATACGGCCGGCGGCGGCGGCTCGCGGCCAAGGATCAGGTCAGCACCTTTTTCGCCGACCATGATGGTCGGCGCATTGGTGTTGGAGGAGGGGATGCGCGGCATCACCGAGGCATCGCAGACGCGCAGGCCCTCGATGCCGCGCAGCCGGAGGTCGGGCGTCACCACGCTCATCGCGTCATGACCCATGCGGCAGGTGCCGACAGGGTGGTGGTCAGTCTTGGAACTGCGGCAGGCATAGTCGAACAGTTCGTCGTCGCTGGTGAGTGTCGGCCCCGGCAGCACCTCGCGCAGCACGTAGGACGCAAGCGCCTTCTGCCGCATGATCTCGCGCGCCAGCCTCAGCCCCTTGATCGACATATCGCGGTCGTAGGGGTCGGACCAGTAATTCGGATCGATCAGCGGGCGGTCGACCGGGTCGGCGCTGTTCAGCCGCACCGTGCCGCGCGAGCGCGGACGCAGGAAAGCCGAGTTCAGCGTCACGCCCGGATTCCTGAGTTTTTCGACGCCGGCCTCGATACCGGAACCGAGCCCGAGGTGGAACTGGATGTCGGGCGAAGCAGCGGTCGGGTCGGCGTACCAGAAGCCGCCGGTTTCGAACAGGCTGGAGGCGACCGGTCCCTTTTTCAGCAGCAGATATTGCAGGCCGGCCAAAACCGTCCGGTGCAGTTTGGCGTAGTTGTCATAGGTGTGGTCGCCGGTGCATTCGGCAATGACGAACAGGTCGAGATGGTCCTGCAGGTTGGAGCCGACACCGGGCAGATCGTGCACCGGCGTCACGCCGACCGACTTCAGATGGTCGCCCGGGCCGATGCCCGACTGCATCAACAGCTTCGGCGAGCCGATGGCGCCGGACGAGACGATCACCTCGCGCTCGGCACGCAGGATCGTCGGCTGGCCGCCCGGCCTGTCGACGGTCTCGACACCGACGGCGCGGCCCTTCTCGATGACGATACGCGTCACTAGCACATTTGTCCTGACGGTCAGGTTCTTGCGTTCGCGGATCGGCCTGAGATAGGCAACCGAGGCGGAGGAGCGCCTGGCATCCTTCTGCGTTAGCTGATAGTAGCCGACGCCTTCTTGGGCTACCCCGTTGAAGTCCGAGTTGAAGGGGATGCCCATCTCCTGGCCGGCGCGGAAATAGGCCTCGCAGATCGGCAGCGGCGCAATCGGATTCGAGACGCCGAGCGGGCCCTGGTCGCCGTGAAAATCGTTGGCGTAGCGCTGGTTGTTCTCGGCCCGCTTGAAATAGGGCAGCACGTCGCGATAGCCCCAGCCGGCAAGGCCCTCTTCCTTCTCCCAGGCGTCGTAGTCCCGGGCATTGCCGCGCGTGTAGATCTGGGCGTTGATGGAAGAGCCGCCGCCGATGACCTTGGCCTGCGTGTACCAGAAGGTGCGGTCCTTCATGTGCTTCTGCGACACGGTCGACCAGCCCCAGGAGGCGATGCCCTTGGTCATCTTGGCGAAGCCGGCCGGCATATGGATCAGTGGATGCCAGTCCTTGCCGCCAGCCTCGAGCAGCAGCACCTGGTGCGACGGGTCTTCGCTCAGCCGGTTGGCCAGGACGCAGCCGGCCGGGCCAGCGCCAACGATGATGTAGTCGGTCATGGCGTCACCTGTTCACAGTCTTGGCACCGACAGCGCGCCGTCGACATTGATGATCGAGCCGGTCGAAAAGCCGAGCTTGCCGCCAGCGAGTGCGGCGACGGCGGCGCCGACATCGGCGGCTTCGCCCCAGCGCATGGCCGGCACCAGCGCGCCGCCGATCAGCGCGTCGTATTTGGCAGTCACGCCTGATGTCATGTCGGTGCGGATGATGCCCGGCCGCACCTCGAACACACCGATATTTTCGGGAGCAAGCCGGAGCGCAAGGGTCTTCACCCACATCGAAAGCCCGGCCTTGGAGATGCAATAGTCTGCACGTTCCGGCGAGGCCATTTCGGCGCTGACCGATGTGATGGTGATGATCGACCTGGGGTGATCGCCCGGCGCAGCAAGCATCGCCCTGGCAACGGCCTGGCTGAGGAACACGGTGCCGCGCAGATTGATGGCGAGGATCCGGTCGAAATTTTCCGGTTTGAGATCCAGCAGGTCACCTCGCACGACGGAGCCGATGCCGGCATTGTTGACCAGGCAATCGATGCGGCCGAAGGCGCGCATGGCGGCATCGACCAGCGCTGCATGGCTGTCGAGGTCGGCTATGTCACTGCGGCGGTAGACGAATTTCGCGCCGCGGGCGGCGATGTTGGCGGCAAGCCCGTCGGCGGCAATGTCGGCGAGGTCCGCCACGAGAATATCGAAACCGGCATCGGCCAGCGCTTCGGCGCAGGCAAGCCCGATGCCGCGGGCGCCGCCGGTGACGATGGCTGCCGGGCGGCTCATGCGACAAGCTCCGTCTTGCGGATGTGGTCGGCGACGCGCAGTGCTTGCGCGGCGATCGACAAGGCCGGGTTCACAGCGGCCGAGTTCGGCAGAAAGCTCCCGTCGACGACGAACAAGTTCTTATGGTCGAACGAGCGGCAGAACGGATCGAGCGGCGACGTCGCCGGATCGCCGCCCATCTTCACCGTGCCGCACTGGTGCGACGGCGTGCGCTTGTCGAAGGGCCGCGATAGGACGATCGGATAGCCGCAGGCGCGGAAATTTTCGCGCATCACCTTGGTCAGTCCGTCGAGCGACTGCATGTTGGAGCGCCGCCACTGCATGACGATGTCCTTGCCGTCAACCATGATGCGGCTTTCCGGATCGGGCAGGTCCTCGCACATCAGGTACCAGTCGACGGCGTGGCCGGCCATGAAATCCAGCGCGAATCTGGGTGCAAGCTTGACGTTGGCCCTCAGGATGTTGCCGTCGATCTTGCCCAGAAGTTGGACGTTGCCGAGCGGCTTGCCGCCCTTGCCGTCGGACAGATAGTAGTCGTTGAGCATCAGCGTCTTTTGGTAGACGGCATCGTTCCTGCGGCGCGGGTCGATCGCCAGCATGGCGCTCGAATTGTGGTTCATGAAGTTGCGGCCGACCTGGTCGGAGCGGTTGGCGAGGCCTTTGCCGCCTCCCTTGCTGTTGGGGGAAGGCGAGCGCAGCAGGATGACCGCTGAATTCACCGCGCCGGCCGCGAGGATGACCAGTTTCGGCGTGACTTTCTTCAGCGTGCCATTCTGCCGGTAATGGACGGCGGCGACGGTTTTGCCGTCGCCCGCCGCTTCCAGATATTCGACGTGGGCGCCGGTCTCTAGCCGGATATTTGTGTCGGCAAGGGCAACCGCCAGCGGGCCCGATTGGGCGTCGACTTTGCCGGCCCCGGTGTTAGGAAATGCGTCCCAGCCTGTCTTGCCTTCCTTCAACCAGGCATCGATGTCGACACCGAGCGGCAGCGATGCCGGGTGGAGGCCGAGGCCCTTGAGTTCGGCGCGGGCGCGGGCGATGGGCGGCTCGTCCGGCACCGGCCCGAACGCATAAGGAGTCGAGTGGAACGGTTCGGTCGGGTCTTCGCCGAGTATGCCGCGCACGCGGAAAAGCTGCTCGGCCTTGGAGTACCAGGGTTCGAACTCGTCATAGGAGAACGGCCAGGCCGGCGAGATGCCGCCATAATGCTCCATGGCGGAAAAGTCTTGCCTGCGGTAGCGGATCAGCACCGCGCCATAGAATTTCGAATTGCCGCCGACATAGTAGTAGTTGCCGGGATTGAACGCGGCACCGCCGGCCTCGCGCCACATCTCCTTTGGCCGGTAATGGCCATCGACGAAGATGGCGCGCGTGTCGCGCGTATGCGGCGTTGCCGGTAACGGCTCGCCGCGTTCCAGCATGAGGATCGAGGCGCCGCTACCGGCAAAGCCGGAGGCGATCGTGGCGCCGCCGATGCCGGAGCCGATGATGACGATGTCGGGGTTTGTCATGGCCGTCAGAGGATACGGTTCTCGGTCGCCGGATCGAAGAACACCGCCTTGGTCAGGTTGAAGGCGAGCGGCGTTACCGTGCCCGGCTGGATGTTGGCGTCGGCGCGCAGGCGCGCCACTACGGCCTTGCCGCCGAGATTGGTGACCGCGAAGGTGTCGGAGCCGGCAGGCTCGACGACCTCTATGTGACAGTCTGCGGTGGCGATGTTCGACGCGTTGCGTTCGGCGCCTTCAGGATCGGTCAGGGCCTCGGGGCGGACACCGAAAATGATCGACTTGCCGTGGAATGCCGACAGACCCGCCGGCGCATCGGGAAGCGGCAGCGAGATCGGTTCGCGCGCCTCGCGTTCGAGCACCACGGAAAGCGCATTGCCATTGCCGCCGATCGTCGCCGGGACCAGGTTCATCGCCGGCGAGCCCATGAAGTCGGCAACGAACAGATTGGTCGGGTTGTTGTAGATCTCGGCCGGCGTGCCGAACTGCTGCACCTCGCCGTCGCGCATCACCGCGATCTTGGTGGCCAGCGTCATCGCCTCGATCTGGTCATGGGTGACATAGACGATGGTGGTGCCGGTGGTGGCGTGCAGACGTTTGATCTCGATGCGCATGTCGACGCGCAGCTTGGCGTCGAGATTGGACAAAGGTTCGTCGAACAGGAACAGCTTGGGGTCGCGCACCAGCGCCCGACCCATGGCGACACGCTGGCGCTGGCCGCCGGAAAGCTGGCTCGGCTTGCGCTGCAGGAGGTGGCCGATCTGCAGCACTTTCGCCACCTTGTCGATCGCCTTCTGGCGTTCCTGAGCCGGCACGCCGCGCATCTCCATGCCGAAGGCAATGTTGCCGGCGACCGTCATGTTGGGATAGAGCGCATAGCTCTGGAACACCATGGCGATGTCGCGTTTCGAAGGATGGAGATCGTTGATCGTGCGGCCGTCGACGCGGATTTCGCCTTCGGTGATGGTTTCCAGGCCGGCGATGGTGTTGAGCAAGGTGGACTTGCCGCAACCGGACGGGCCGACCAGGACGAGAAAGCCACCTTTCTCAAGCTCGACGTCGATCCCCTTCAGGATCTCGACCGATCCGAACCGCTTCTTCAGCCCAGCAATTTCGAGAAAAGCCATCCGATTATCCTTTGACGGCGCCGGCCATCAGGCCACGCACGAAATAGCGGCCTGCGACCACGTAGACGAGAAGGGTAGGCAGTGCGGCGATCATCGCCGCCGCCATGTTGACGTTGTATTCGACGACGCCGGTCGAGGTGTTGACGACGTTGTTCAGCGCCACCGTCATCGGCATCGCATCGCCGGTGCCGGCATAGGCGGAGGCGAACAGGAAGTCGTTCCAGATGTTGGTGAACTGGTAGATGACAGTGACGACGAAGATCGGCATCGAATTCGGTAGCATGATGCGCCGGAAGATCTGGAAGAAGCCGGCGCCATCGACCTGCGCCGCCTTGATCAGCTCGGTCGGGAAGGCCTCGTAATAGTTGCGGAAGAACAAGGTGGTGAAGCCAAGTCCGTAGACGACGTGGACGAAGACCAGGTTGACGGTCGGATTGCCCAAGCCGAACGAAAATCCCGTTGCGTTGCGCAGCGTCACGCCGAAACGGCCGAGGCTGCCGAGGATCGTCGCCATCGGCAACAGCACCGACTGGAACGGAATGAAGCAGGCAAACAGCATCAGGCCAAAGACCAGCGTGTGGCCACGGAATCGCCATTTGGTCAGGACATAGCCGTTGAGGGCGCCGAGCAGCGTCGAGATCAGCACCGCCGGAACCACCATCTTGATGGAGTTCCAGAAATAGCCCTTGATGCCGGCGCAGGTCAGGCCGACGCAGGTCTCGCCCCAGGCTTTCGCCCATGGCTCGAAGGTCGGCGCCTGCGGCAAAGCCAGCATGTTGCCGTTCTGGATCTCCTCCATGGTCTTGAACGAGGTCACCAGCATGACGAACAGCGGCATCAGGTAGAACAGCGCGAATAGCGCCAAGAGCCCATAGATGACGATGCGGTTGACAGTCTTGGCGCTGACGCCAGTGCTCTGGCGAGCGGGCGTGGCAATGACGCTCATCGCGGCTTCTCCCTGAGCTCGGAATAGAGATAGGGTACGATGATCGCGGTGATGGTCATCAGCATGATCACGGCGCTGGCCGAGCCGACGGCCATTTCGTTACGCTTGAAGGTGTACTCATACATGAAGTTCGACGGCAGCCAGGCCGAGCCGCCCGGGCCACCGCTGGTCAGCGCTACGACCAGATCGTAGGACTTGATGGCGAGGTGGGCGAGCACGATGAAGGCCGAGAGGAACACGGGCCTGAGCAACGGGATGACGATGCGGCGATAGAGCTGGAAGGTGGTGGCGCCGTCGATCTGCGCCGCCTTCATGATCTCGCCATCGATGCCGCGCAGGCCGGCCAGGAACATCGCCATGATGAAGCCGGAGGCCTGCCAGACTCCGGCGATGACCACGGTGTAGATGACGAAATCCTTGTTCTTGATCCAGTCGAAATGGAAGCTCGTCCAGCCCCATTGGTGCAGCGTCTGCTCGAGGCCGAGGCCGGGATCGAGGAACCATTTCCAGGCGACGCCGGTGACGATGAAGGACAGCGCCATCGGGTAGAGATAGATCGGTCGCAACATGCCTTCGCCGCGGATCTTCTGGTCGAGCAGGATGGCCAGGAACAGGCCGAGTGCCAGGCAAATGAAGACGTAGAGAAAGCCGAAAATGCCCATGTTGGTGATCGACGTGTACCAGCTCGACGGCGGGTCGCTCTCGAAGGTCCAACGCCACAGCCGCTGATAGGCGCGTGACCCGGTGATTGCATAGGACGGGAAGGTCTTGGAGTTGGTGAAGGACAGATAGACAGTCCACAGGATGAAGCCGTAGACGAAGACGACGGTGATCGCAAAGCTTGGCGCCAGTACGATCTTCGGCAGCGCGTCCTGCAGGCGCGAACGCATGGAGGCTCCCGGGCGCGTACCATGCTCCGGTTTCGGCTTGATGTTGGTTTCGGCAACCGTGCTCATTGGCTCATCCAGTAACGGCTCATCCGGGATCGACTCATCGGTATCCTGGAGCCCGCCGGCACCCCGAAACGTGTCGATCAAAACGGCTCCAACCCTTGCCTCGGGAGAACCTCCCCCGCTTGCGCGGGGAAGGTGTTTCCAGCGGAGGCGGGCCCTACTTGGCGTCTTCGATCGCGCTGACCAGCTGGGTCACGGCCTCGTCCGAGGTCTTGATCTGGCCGTGGACGAACTTCGAGACGACGTCCTTGTAGGCATTGGCGACCGCCGGAGGCGCGCCATAGCCTTGGGCCAGCGAGCCGAACAGCGTGCCGCCCTCGTTGGCGGCCTTCAGATCGGCCATGCCCTTCTTGCCGCAAGCGTCGAAGTCGGTGTCAGGCACGTCGGTGCGGGCCGGGACCGAGCCCTTGACGACGTTGAACGCCGACTGGAAGCTCTTCGACAGCGTGGCGGTGGCCAGGGCGGCCTGGGCGGCCTTGCGGTCGTCCGGAACGTCGAACATGCCGAACATGTCGGAGTTGTAGACCACGCTGCCGTCGGTGCCCGGGAAGCGGTAGCACAGGAAGTCGGTGCCCGGGGTCTTCTTGGCGGCGTTGAATTCGCCCTTGGCCCAATCGCCCATCACCTGCACCAGGGCATCGCCCTTGATGACCATGGCGGTGGCGAGATTCCAGTCGCGGCCCGAGAAATTCGGATCGACATAGGTGACGAGCTTGGCGAGATTGTCGAACGACTTCTTCATCGTGTCGGACTTCAGTGATTCCTCATCGAGATCATTGAAGGCCTTCTTGTAGAACTCAGGTCCGCCGGTCGACAGCACGACCGAATCGAACATAGTGGCTTCCTGCCAGTTCTGGCCGCCGAGCGCGAGCGGGATGACGCCGGCAGCCTTGGCCTTGTCGAGCAGCGCGACGAAGTCGTCGAAGGTCTTGGGCTCGGTGCCGCCGATCTTGTCCATCACGGCCTTGTTGATCCACAGCCAGTTGACCGAATGGACGTTGACCGGAGCCGCGACCCACTTGCCGTCATAGACCGAGAACTTCTGCAGGGCGGCCGGAACGGACTTGTCCCAGCCTTCCTTTACCGCGGTTTCGGTCAGGTCGCCCATCACGCCGGCCTCGGCATAGTCGAGCACGGTGTAGCCGAGCATCTGCGAGGCGGTCGGATAGTTGCCAGCCGCGACCATCGCCTTCAGCGCGGTCATGGCGGCGTCACCGCCGCCGCCGGCCACGGGCACGTCCTTCCAGGCAAAGCCTTGCTTGGCCAGATCCTCCTTGAGCACGTTCAAGGCAGCCGCTTCGCCGCCAGACGTCCACCAATGCAGCATCTCGACTTCCTTGACGTCCTGGGCATGAGCCGCGAACGCAAGACCCGACCCGAGAGCCGTTCCGATAAGCAGTTTGCGCAACATGTACTTCCTCCCTTGTTGCAGCTACACGACCGGCGGTTGTCCGCCGGGTTCTTCCCAACTCAGCCGACCCACCATCCGGTGCGCTGGCCGCGATGAAACTGGATTGTCTTTTCCTCGGTATAATCCTCGACGGCGCGCTTGCCGAGTTCGCGTCCGAGACCGGACTGCTTGTAGCCTCCGAAAGGCAGCTCGGGATAACCTTCCATGAACGTGTTCACCCAAACGGTTCCCGAACGCACATTCCGCGCCACCGACATGCAGGTGTCGATGCTCGCGCTCCACACGCCCGCCGATAAACCATAGGGCGTGTCGTTGGCGATGCGCAACGCCTTCTCAATCGATTCAAAGGTCAGCACCGAGAGCACCGGGCCGAACACTTCCTCGCGTGCAATGGCCATGTCTTCGGTCACGCCGCGGATGATGGTCGGGTCGAGATACTGACCGGCACTGGAGGCGATCTGCTTGCCGCCGCTGGTCACCTGGCTGCCTTCGCTTGCCGCCGCAGCGACATAGGCAGTGACCTTGGCCAGGTGCTCGGAAGAGATCATCGCGCCGACCTTGGTGTTGATATCGAGTGGATCGCCGACGGTGACCCTGGCGGTGAGCGCCTTCACCGCGCCGAGGAAGTCGTCGGCGATCGCCTCATGGACGATCAGCCGGCTGCCGGCGTTGCAGCATTCGCCGGCGTTGAAAAAGCCGCCGAACACCGCCGCGTCGGCGGCGGCCTCGAGGTCGGCATCGGGAAAGACGATCTGGCCGTTCTTGCCGCCAAGCTCCATCGAGACTTTCTTCAGCGAGCTCGCAGCCGACGCCATGGTCATCTTGCCGACGCGGGTGGAGCCGGTGAACGACACCATCTCGACCAGTGGATGGCCGACCATCGCTGCGCCGACATCGGCGCCCAGGCCGGCGAGGATGTTGACGACGCCATCCGGCAAGCCGGCCTGCATCAGGATATCGCCGAGCACGAAGGTCGAGGCCGAGGTCATCTCGCTCGGCTTGACCACCGCCGTGCAGCCGGCGGCGAGCGCGAAGGGCAATTTCTGGCTGACGATGAGGAACGGAAAATTCCACGGCGTGATGATGGAGACGACGCCGACCGGTTCGCGCAGCACGACGCCCAGCATGGCGTCGCCGAGATTGGCGTAGGTCTCGCCATGGAGCGTGCGGGCAAGGGATGCCGCATAGCGCCAGATGTCGACGGCGCCGCCGATCTCGCCGCGCGCCTGGGCGATCGGCTTGCCGGATTCCAGCGCATCGAGCCGGGCGATCTCCTCAAGCCGGGCCTCGATCAGCTCTGCCGCCTTGAGCAGGATCGCGGCGCGCTCCGCGGCCTTCATGCGCGGCCATGGACCGGCCTCGAAGGCTGTGTGCGCGGCGGTCACCGCAGCCTCGACGTCAGCCGCGCCGGCTTGCGCATAGCGCGAAACGGCGAAGCCGTGGCCGGGACTCTTACGTTCAAGCGTGCGGCCGTCGCGGGCATCGACATGCTTGCCGTCGATCAGCAGCCGGTAGGCTTTCGGTGCTGCGGATGCCTCGGCGGGCATGGCGATCTCGAGGGGCAAGTGCATATGTTCTGGCTTCCACTTACGATCTTGAAAACGCTGGTTTCTGTTTGACCTTGAAAGCGCCGACGCCGGCTTTGATGTCGCCGGTCAGCGCAATGAAGCCGCTGGCCAGCGCTTCGGTTGCTGCGGCACTTTCTTCGCCTTCCGCCACCGCGATCATCAGCTTGGCGGCCTCCGTCGCCAAAGGCCCGCGCTCGGCGATTTTTTCTCCCCAGGCCTTCGCCTCGGCGAGTGCGTTGCCGGTCTCTACCACCCGATCGATGATACCGAGAGCGAGTGCCTCGGAGGCGAGAAAAACCTCGCCGCCGAGCGCCATGCGCCGCACCGTCTGCGCGCCGAAGCGGCGCACCGCGCGCTGCGTGCCGGACCAGCCGGGCACCACGCCGATCGAGGTTTCGGGGAAGCCTAATTTCACGTGCGCCTCCGCCACGCGGAAGTCGCAGGCAACCGCCAGTTCCAGCCCGCCGCCCAGCGCATGGCCGGACAGAACGGCGATGGTCGGCTGCCGCAACCGAGCCAGCCGGTCGAAGACGCGGTGGCCGTAGCGCACCCATTGCACCTGGAAATCGGCGGCGCTCATTTGCGACCAGGCTTCGACATCGCCGCCTGAGCAAAAGCCCTTGCCTTCACCACACAGCAGCACGGCACGGACGTCGCTTGCTGCCTCCGCGGCGTCGAGCGCGGCTTCCAACGCGCGCAGCATCGGTATGTCGAGCGCGTTGAATTTCTCCGGCCGGCACAGCATGACGATGCCGAGGGCGCCGCGCGTTTCAAAGGTGACGAGACGCTCAGACATGCACACCTCCAAGCGAGGCGCCACCATTGAGCGACAGGCCGATCGGCCGATCCTGATAGAGCACCGAAGGCGTCACTTTCAGGTCGTTGGCGACACCCAGCGGAATCTCGGCCTGCGCCAGCACATCGCGCTCAAGATCGATGCCCGGTGCCAACTCGGTCACCATCAGCCCATCCGGCGTCAGCTTCATCACGCAGCGCTCGGTGACATAGGTGATGTCCTGCCCCTGCGCGACCGCGCGCTTGCCCGAGAAGGAGATATGCTCGACCTCGCCGACCACCTTCTTGACCTTGCCTTCACCGTCGATGCGGATGCCGCCACCGGCCAGCGACAGCTTGGCGCCGGCATTGAAGAAGCCGGAAAAGACGATCTTCCTCGCCCGTGCGGTGATGTCGACAAAGCCGCCGGCTCCGGCGGTGACATGCGGCCTCGCCGAAAGCTTTGACACGTTGACCGAGCCGTGGCGATCGATCTGCAGGAACGAGAGCAGCGAGGCGTCGAAGCCGCCGCCCTGGAAATAGATGAACTGGTGCGGCGAGGGCATGAAGGCGTCGGCATTCGACGAGCAGCCGAACTTGAAGTCGAGCAGCGGCACGCCGCCGACCGCACCCTGTTCGATCACCCAGGTGACCTTGCCGTGCTGGCCTTCCTCGAGAAGGATGCGCGGCACATTCGCCGAGATGCCGAAGCCGATGTTGACGGCCATGCCGTCGGCAAGCTCCATGGCAACGCGCCGCGCGATCACCTTCTGGACGCTCATCTCGGCATTGCGGAAGGTCGACAGCGGCCGGAAGATCTCGCCCGAGATCGCCGGGTCGTAGGGCGTCAGCGTCGTCTGCAACTGGTCGGGCGCCACAACGATATGGTCGATAAGCACGCCGGGCACGCGCACGTCATGCGGCTTCAGCGTGCCGTTCTCGACGACGCGCTTGACCTGCGCGATGACTGTGCCGCCATTGTTGCGAGCGGCGAGCGCCTGTTCGAGCCCGCCGAGATAGGCGCCCTCGTGCTCATAGGTGAGGTTGCCGCGCTCGTCGGCCGTCGTCGCCCGGATGATCGAGACATCAGGCACGATCGAGCGGAAATAGAGCCATTCCTCGCCGTCGAACTGCTGCACCGAAACGATCGACTCGCTGGCGGCCTCGTTCATGGCGCAGCCCTGATGACGCGGATCGGCGAAGGTATCGAGGCCGACCTTGGTCAGCACGCCCGGCCGCTTGGCGGCGGCTTCGCGATGCATGTCGAACAGGATGCCTGACGGCACATTGTAGGCAGCGACCGAATTGTCGCCGATCATCTGCCAGATCTGCGGCGGCTCCGAGGAGGAGGGGCCGGACGGATAGGAGCCGCACAGCGTGCGCTTCAACAGGCCGGGCTTGGCCAGATGGTCGATACCCCTGATGCCGTACATGTCGCCGGCGGCGATCGGGTGCAGCGTCGTGATGTTCCTCGGGTGGCCCTCAGTCTCGAAGCGTTCGCCGATCGCGGCGAGCACCGCGTCCGGGCAACCGAGACCGCTCGACGACGAGACGGAAACGACCATGCCGTCCCTGATCAGGCTCGCGGCCTGTGCCGCGGAGACGAGCTTGCTCATCCTGCGCCCTTGAGTTTCGGGTCGACCGCGACTGATTTGCCGGACCTGGCTGACTGCAACGCCGCTTCGGCCGATGTCAGCGACCAGACGCCGTCCTCGCCGGTGGCCGACGGCTGGCCTTCTTCATGGATCGCCGCATGGAACTGGCGCAGGGAGCGGGTATAGAGATCTTCGCGGTCGAAGCTCAATTCCTCCTCGCCCTTTGCCGTGCGTAGCAGCACGGAGCCGATCGGCTTCTGGGTCATCACATCTTTCGCGATCAGGGAGCCTTCGCTGCCATGCACCTCGAAGCCGGTGCCGGCGAATCTGGTGGTGAAGCCCTCATGCGACTGCGCGATGACGCCCGATCTGAAGCGCCAGATGCACATGGCGCCATCTTCCAGCCCGCCGCCGGCCATGCCCGCGGTCTGCGTGAACGCCGAAACCTCGAGCGGATCGTCGCCGAGCACGAAGCGCAGCGTGTCGGCATCGTGCACGGTGATGTCGAGCACCACGCCTCCGCCAGCGTCCGGCCTGGTGATGCGCCAGCCCTGCAGGTTTTCCGGCAGATAGACTGAGTGGAAGACGCGTGCGGCAATCGGCTTGCCGATGCGGCCGGCGGCAATGGCTTCGCGCATCGCCCGGTGCGAGCCGGCATTGCGCAGGTGGTGATTGGTGCCGAGCACGATGCCGGCCGCCTTGGCGGCGGCAACCATCCTGTGCGCCTCGGCGCTGGTCAGTGCGAGCGGCTTTTCGCACAGCACATGTTTTCCCGCCTTGATGGCGGCCAGCGTCTGTTCGAGATGCAATTCGTTGGTGGTCGAGATGTAGACGGCGTCGATGTCGGAGCCGAGCAGTTCGTCGAGCGTCGAGACGGCGAGCGGAATGCTGTTCTCCTTCGCATAGGACGTGGCACGCTCCGGGCTGGAGCTCATCACCGCCGCGATCTCGCTGTTCGGTTGCGCGCGGATGGCGCTGATCATGAATTGCCTGGCGATCGTGCTTGCGCCGATCAGTCCCCACTTCACGGTCATGCCGCGTCTCCCATTCCCGCACGGCGATCAGGACCGCAACTGTCCCTGACGACGAGGTTGACGGCGCCGATATGATCCTCGGCGCGCGTGGTGCGCGACTGGATCATCTTCAGCATGACATGGGCGGCGCGCTCGCCGAGGCCCGCCGAATCCACCGCGACGCTGGTCAGCGCCGGCATGTAGTGCTGGGCTTCGACCACGTCGTCGAAGCCGACGACGGCGAAGTCCGCGCCGGGCTCCAGCCCGCGCTTGCGCAGCGCCAGCATGACGCCGAAGGCGACTGCATCGTTGAAGCACAGCGCCGCGGTCGGCGGCTCGGCCATGGCAAGGGCCGTCTCCAGGCAGGCAATGCCGCCCCTGCGGCTGGTCTCGCCTTCGACCACAAGCGTATCGCGTGCGGCGACGCCGAGCGTCTCGCAGGCCTCGCGAAAACCGCCCAGGCGCTCGTGATAGACCACCAGATCCGACGAGCCGCCGAAGAAGGCCAACCGGCGATGACCCTTGCCGATCAGATGGGCGGTGGCGAGCCAGGCGCCGCGATGATTGTCGGGCGCGATCACCGGGATGCGACTCTCGGGAAGGCGGCGCATGGTGAAGACGACCGGAAGCCCCGCCGTCTCGATGCGGTGGAAAGCATCTGAGGTCGTGCCGCGCGCCGGCGACACGATCAGCCCGGCGACACCTTGCTCCATCAGCGATTTCAGCACTTCCTTCTGGCGCACCGGGTTTTCCGCCGTGTTGGCGATGAAGGGCACAATGCCTGCCGACTGGAAAACGCGCTCCATGCCGACCGCCATTTCGGCGAAGAAGGGATTGGTGAGATCGTTGATGACCATGCCGATGACATTGGAATGGGCCTTGCGCAGATTGGCGGCGCCGCGGTTGTAGACATAGCCGACATTTTCGATCGCCTTGCGAACCTTCAGCGCGGTTTCAGGCCGGATCAGCCCGCTGCCCTGCAGCACGAGCGACACCGTCGATTTGGACACCCCCGCCTCGCGGGCAATGTCGAGTATCGTCGCCTTGGCCCTGATGGCCATCCCAGATCCGTCCTCCCGGTTATCCTGGTCAAATTTATTGGAACGTTCTAATCCTGTTGCCGGATCTGAGTCAATCAGGATTTTTCCCCAATCGGAAAGACGGAGTTTACCTGCGTAATACGCGCGCTTCCCAGGGGTTTGTGCTGCGATGCAGCATCTGGCGGGAGCAGGGGCTCTGAACCATAAAGCGCCTTGATTTATTGGAACGTTCCATTTATAGGCGCGATCAAGGGAGAGATCGATGGACATTGCCTTGCCTGAGGAGGGCCGCCGCAGCACGCGCTACCGCCTTGTCGGCCAGCCGGTGCAGCCGATGATCGGCGCGCGGTTTTCGCGCATCGCCTATGCCGCCGCCCATGTCGTTGCCGATCCCCTTGATA
Source organism: Mesorhizobium sp. WSM4821 (assembly GCF_055901555.1). Taxonomy (NCBI): domain Bacteria; kingdom Pseudomonadati; phylum Pseudomonadota; class Alphaproteobacteria; order Hyphomicrobiales; family Phyllobacteriaceae; genus Mesorhizobium; species Mesorhizobium sp. WSM4821. The sequence goes on from NZ_CM148371.1 coordinate 2,377,962, forward strand.
TGACCGATCCATGGTCTCATCCCGTGGTCGACTGGGAGCGCACGATGGCGTTCCGCCATCACCTCTGGCGGCTCGGCTTCCGTGTCGCCGAGGCAATGGATACCGCGCAGCGCGGCATGGGTTTCGACTGGGCAAACGCCAGGGAATTGATCCGCCGCTCGATCGCCGAGGCACGAACGGTCGAAGGCGCCGATCTCGCCTCGGGTGCCGGGACAGACCATCTGGCGCCAGACGCCGCCAAAGGGCTCGACGATGTGATCGCTGCCTACGAAGAGCAGTTCGGGTTCATCGAGAGCCTGGGCGGCAAGGCGATCATGATGGCCAGCCGCGCGCTGGCGGCTGTCGCCAAAGGTCCCGACGATTATATCAGCGTCTACGACCGCATCCTTCGCCAAGCCTCCGGCAAGGTCATCCTGCACTGGCTGGGCGACATGTTCGATCCGGCACTGAAAAATTATTGGGGCAGCAGCGATTTCGAGACCGCGCTCGACACGGTGGTCGCCATCATCGAACGCCACGCCGGCAAGGTCGAGGGCATCAAGATATCGCTGCTCGACGCCGGCAAGGAGGTTGCCCTGCGCAACCGGCTGCCTGACGGCGTCGTCATGTTCACCGGCGACGATTTCAACTACCCTGATATGATCGCCGGCGATGGCGACAGACATTCGCACGCGCTGCTCGGCATTTTCGACGCCATCGCGCCGGTCGCCAATGCCGCGCTGGCGAAACTGGCTGACGGCGACCGCGCCCGTTATGACGCGCTGATAGCGCCGACCGTGCCTTTGTCGCGAAAAATCTTCGAGGCGCCGACCGAATACTACAAGGCCGGTATTGTCCTCATGGCATGGCTGAACGGCCACCAGGACCATTTTTCGATGGTCGGCGGCATGCAATCGGCGCGCGGCATCCGCCACTATGCCGATGTCTTCCGCCTTGCCGATCAAGCCGGATTGCTGGCCGACCCGGAGCTTGCCGTTGCAAGAATGAAGAGCCTGTGCGCCGTCGCGGGTGTCTGACCGTTTACTGCAAGACTTCGCCCAAATCTGCGATTTGCCTTGTCCGGCCAAATCTGTATGCGGTATGCGTCCGACGCAGGCCCATCCGGCGCATAGACGCCAGATAGGCAAAGCGGCCGTTCTGCACAGGGATACGCCAATGGATTTCGAACTTCAGGGCAAGCGCGTTTTCGTGGCCGGGCATCGCGGCATGGTCGGCTCGGCCATCCAGCGCAGGCTGGCGAACGAGGATTGCGAGGTCTTGACCGCGTCCCGCGATGAACTCGACCTGACGGACCAGGTCGGCGTGCGGCGCTGGATGGCCGACCACAGGCCGGACGCGGTGGTGGTGGCGGCCGCCAAGGTCGGCGGCATCCTGGCAAACGACAGGTTGCCGGTCGATTTCCTGCAGGACAACCTCGTCATGCAGACCAACGTCATCGAGAGCGCCTTTCGCAACGAGGTGCAGAAATTGCTGTTTCTCGGTTCGTCCTGCATTTATCCGAAATTCGCCGCGCAGCCGATCTCCGAGGATGCCTTGCTGACCGGGCCGCTCGAGCCTACCAACGAATGGTATGCGATCGCCAAGATCGCCGGGCTGAAACTGTGCCAGGCCTATCGGCGCCAATATGGCGTCGAATACATCTCGGCGATGCCGACAAACCTCTATGGCCCCGGAGACAATTTCGACCTCTCCAGCAGCCATGTCGTACCGGCTCTCATGCGCAAGGCGCACAAGGCCAAGCGCGCCGGCGACAAAACCCTGGAGGTCTGGGGATCGGGCACGCCGATGCGCGAATTCCTGCATGTCGACGACGCCGCCGATGCTCTGGTGTGGCTGCTGAAGAACTATGCCGGCGACGGCCACGTCAATGTCGGCTCGGGCGAAGACATCACCATTGCCGAACTGGCCCGCACCATGCTCTCCGTCGTCGGCGCTGATGCCACGCTCACATTCGATGCGACGAAGCCGGACGGCACGCCGCGCAAGCTGATGGACGTGTCGCGCCTGTTTGCGACGGGCTGGCGCCCGCGGTACTCGCTTCGCAGCGGGCTGGAACAGACTTACGCGTGGTTTCTCCGGCATATCGAGAAGGGCGATCTCCGCCTCGGCGCGGCCTGACTCTCGTTCGCGCTGACTGCCGATGGAAATGACCGCCACCGGGCGCCCCTGAGGCGCGTCGCGAGGCTCATGCGACACCTGGAAGCGACGTCTTCGCAGGCGTTTTGGCATGTCCTTCAATTTTCTTGTGAACCAATCCTGCCCGAGAAGCAACCAAGCACTGCGTTTGCAAAGCGCGGTCAATCATGGAGAACTTCTCATGTCTATTGCGATACGAAATATCTTTCTTGCCGCCGTCGCCGCTTCGGTGCTGGCGGGTTGTCAGACGACAGTGACGAGAGAGTGCGACAAACCAAATACAAAAACCGTCTATAGCGGCAAATGCTGCGGCGTGGGCGATACAAATTGCCGGGAAGGCAAAGGGGGCGACAGGCCTGGAGACCGGCCGGGAAATACGCCAGACCCAACGCCGCAATGATCCGGACACCGCCCGTCCTGGTCAGAGCCGGGGCGGGCGTCCCACGTTTCAGGGCCAGCGCCCCTCGAGTCTATTCCACGGCCGGCATTGGCCAGACGCCACGATCGGCTTTGATGAACCCGAGGTCGAGGCGATGCAGATGAAAATACGAGAGACGGCGGATTGTCTGGATGGTGGGCGTGACAGGGATTGAACCTGTGACCCCTGCAATGTCAATGCAGTGCTCTCCCGCTGAGCTACACGCCCATCCGAAGCCGCGCATACACCATTTTTGCTCCGGCGCGTCAATAGCAGGAAAAGGGAAAGAAAGGCTCGCCTTGTCGCAGCGCTGAAGGTGCGCAGGAGGCCTGCCAGAATCGGCTCAGGCTGCCTGCAGCATCTTTTCGACCTCGTTGACGAGATCGCGCAGATGAAATGGCTTCGACAGCACCTTGGCGTCTTTCGGTGCCTTGGAGTCCGGATTGAGCGCAACGGCGGCGAAGCCGGTGATGAACATGACCTTGAGATCGGGATCGATCTCGGTGGCGCGGCGGGCGAGTTCTATGCCGTCCATCTCCGGCATGACGATATCGGTCAACAGCAGCGAGAAAGGCTCTTCGCGCAGCCGCTCATAGGCGCTGGCGCCATTGTCGAAATCGCTGACCTGGTAGCCGGCACGCTCCAGCGCCTTGACGAGGAACCGGCGCATATCGTCGTCGTCTTCCGCCAGTAGAATGCGTGCCATCTTATCCCGTCCGAATCACCCACCCTAGACTGCCGTGGGGCAAACCCGTTAACCATCCTGTATATGAGGAGGTGACGGTAAACATCAAGTGAACGATGAAGAGCCCGATCCGTATTTAACGAAGCGGTCCGGGCGCCGAAATGCTGGACATGCGGCTGGTGAGGTGGCACTTTCCAACCATGATGCATTCGTATTTTCGGGTTCGTTCAAATTGAAAACGGCAGCCGAGGATTTTTCGGTCGTTCCACCCTTCGAAATCCGGTCGGGCGCCGAACAGCGCGTCCCCTTCCTCTTCAACTCGCCGCATAGCGGCCGCCACTATCCGGACCGGTTTCTTGCCATGGCAAGGCTGGACAGAAACGCCATCCGCCGGTCCGAGGATTGCTACGTCGACGAATTGTTCGGCGGGGCCGTTGCGCTCGGCGCGCCGATGCTGGCGGCAAACTTTCCGCGCGCCTATCTCGACGTCAACCGGGAGCCTTGGGAACTCGACCCGCGCATGTTCGCCGAACCCGTGCCGTCCTTCTGCAATATCCGCTCGGCGCGCGTGGCCGGCGGGCTTGGCACCGTGCCCAAGCTGGTGGGAGAGGGGCTCGACATCTATTCCGGCCGCTTGCCGCTGGCGGAGGCCATCGCCCGTATCGAGGCTGTCTACAAGCCTTATCACGAGACGCTGAAACGGCTTTTGACCAGAACCCATGCGCGGTTCGGCTTTGCCGTGCTGATCGATTGCCACTCGATGCCGGCAAGCATCAGGGTCGGCGACAGCGGCCTCAGGCCTGACTTCATCATCGGCGACCGGTTCGGCATGTCCGCCTCGGCAGCGTTGACCGAGACGGCGATCGGCCTGCTTATCGGCATGGGCTATACCGTCGCCCATAACAAGCCCTATGCCGGAGGCTTCATCACCGAGCATTATGGCCGCCCGGTGCGCCACCTCCATGCACTGCAGATCGAGGTCAATCGCGGGCTTTACATGAACGAGCGGACGTTCCAGAAATCCGCCGGCTTCGATGCGCTCGCCGACGACCTGACACACTTCTCGGCCGACCTGATGGCGATGCCCCATCACGATTTCCTCGATCTGCCGCTTGCCGCAGAATGACGCCAAAAGCGGAATCGATTTGAAGGGGTCTGCGCCGAAGGGATCCTGGGGCGAAGTCGCCAGTCATGAACTCGTGCGCCGGATAAAGGCGTCGGCGTGCGGGTCGCAAAAGGCGCACCGTCCGCTGAATATCGCGCCGAAAAAAAGACCGCATCGTTTGCACGACACGGTCGAAGTCTAGGGAGGAAACGCCCAAGGAGGGCATGAACAGGAAAACCTGTCCGAGAACAAAACTATTGTGCGCTGCACAAATGTCAAGGCGCCGGCAGACGTTTTTAATTCACTCTGATGTTGAAATTGCATTTCGAGGGCGCCTGCGTTGCATTTCAGCAACAGCTGCCGCTGCGCAAAAGTTTCCGCGCCCTTGTTTTGGCGGAAAACCACAGGCAAACGACTGTCTCAGCACGCTGCACGCGGGAGAATCAATTGGACATCAGCATCGATTTCATGCGGCGCATTGCACATGCCGCCGCGGCCGAAACCTTGCCGCGCTTCCGCAGCCAAGGCGCGGTCGCCAACAAGGAGCAAGGCAGCTTCGATCCGGTCACCGAGGCCGACCGCGAGGCCGAGCGGGCCATCCGTGCGCTCATATCGGCTGAGTATCCCGATCACGGCATCCTCGGCGAGGAGCATGGCAGCGAGAACATTTCCAGCAGGCATGTCTGGGTGATCGATCCGATCGACGGCACGCGTGCTTTCATTTCGGGCCTGCCGGTATGGGGAACGCTGGTCGGGCTGACGGTCGACGGCGATGCCGTTGCCGGCATGATGTCTCAGCCGTTCACCGGTGAGCTTTTCTACGCCAACGCTTCCGGCGCCCACTACGAAGGTCCGGGCGGGCCGCGAATGCTGACGACACGCAAGACGACGAGCCTGGCCGAGGCGACGCTGTTCACCACCACGCCGGCGCTGTTCAAGGGAGACGCTCGCCTACGCTACGACCTGTTCGAGCAGCAGGTCCAGCTCGCCCGCTACGGCACCGACTGCTACGCTTTCGCCATGGTCGCGGCGGGAAGTGTCGACATCGTCGCCGACCCCGGATTGAAACCATACGACATCGTTGCGCTGATCCCGATCATCGAAAAGGCTGGCGGCGTCGTCACAACTTTCGAAGGCGGACCGGCGGAAAAGGGCGGCGACATCCTGGCCGCGGCGACGCCGGAGCTCCATGCCGCCGCGATGGCCGCGCTGCGCGGCTGACCCACGGCCCCGGGATTGGTTCATCCTGGCAGGATGACGTCAGGAGGCCCGTGCTATGGAAGTGATGTTACCGGGGAGGGATTCATGCCGACGCAGTCAACGACCAGCCGTTCCGAGGATGCTCCGGCAGACGGTCGGGCCGACTTCGATTTCTTCCACGGATGCTGGAACGTCAGTCATCGAAGGTTGCGGAAGCGCCTGCAAGGCGACACGAACTGGGACGTGTTTGGCGGGACATGCGACGTGCGCCCGATCCTTGGTGGTCTCGGCAATGTCGACGACAACGTCATTGAACTGCCCGGCGGCGCCTATCGCGCCGCCACGCTGCGGACGTTCGATCCGGCGGCGAGACAATGGTCGATCTGGTGGATCGACGGCCGCAATCCGTCGACAATGGATGTCCCGATGCGTGGCACCTTCGAGGCTGAGGTCGGCACGTTCTTGTGCGAAGACGTTTTTGACGGCTGCGCGATCCAGGTTCGCTTCCTCTGGTCGCTGATCACTGAAAACTCAGCGCGTTGGGAGCAGGCTTTTTCACCGGACGGCGGCAAGAGCTGGGAAACCAACTGGATCATGGATTTCGCCCGACAGGCCGAGTCAATGGCCAACGCATGACCCACCCATGCCGAAACACGGGATAACGACATGTATAAAAACAAGACCTTAAAGCGCGGCGCGTGGTTCCTTTCGGACGTGACGCGCCTTAGGCCGTGTCGTCGCTTCCGGGGATGAAGGCGTCGAAGGCGGCAAGGAACTGCTCGCGATAGATGTCGGCTTCCTGCAGGATTTCATGGCGTGCGCCATCGATCATCAGCAGCGAGCCGAGACGCAGGCGTCTGGCATAGGCTTCCACGGCTTTGGTCGAGACGACCTGATCGGCGCCGGCGGCGATCACCAGCAAGGGGACCTTGATCCTGGCCATGAAGTCCGGATCGCTGATGCTAATCGAGGCTTCCGCGGCTGCTTTCAGCCAGCGGATCGTCGGGCCGCCGAGCGCCAGTTGCGGATAGGTCTCGTAGATCAGCGTGTTGCGCCGATATCGCTCCGGATCTGATGTCACCTTGTTGGTTGCAAAGGGTGGGGGCTCCTTCGGCCGTGGACCCCAGGCGGCATAAAGCCGGCCAAGGCCCAGAAAACAGAACAGCGAACAGAGGCGGCGAACAGTCTTTATCGAGACCGGCAGGTCGGGCACGGTCAAGAACGGCGCTATCAGCACCATGCGCCGCACCCGGTTCACCATCGAGGGCGCGGCAAGCAGCGTAATCACGGCCCCGGCCGAATGGGCCAATATGTAATACGGCCCCCGGCAGTCGGGCAGCACGATCTCCTCGAAGAACTGTTCCAGGTCGCTGGTATAGTCGAAGAAGCTCCTGACATAGCCGCGCTGAGGGTCGCCGATCAGCCGGTCGGAACCGCCCTGGCCGCGCCAGTCGAAGGTCGCAACGCCGAAGCCGCGGTCGGCAAGGTTGCGAATGGTCTCGAAATATTTCTCGATGCACTCGTTGCGGCCGGTGAGGACGATCACGGTGCCCTTCATCGGGCGGGCAACGGTGGGGAATAGGCCGTAGCGGATCTTCTTGCCGTCACGCGTGGTGAAGTAACCGCCGGCAGCATTTTCCGGTGACGGATTGCCCGGAATTTCGTGGAAGAGGGGGACTTCGTGGAGGAGATCCGTCATTCGGCACTTCGTTCTTGGTATGTCATTGCCGGTATTGGGCCGGTATTGGGCCGGTATTGGGCCGGCATTGAGGCCCGCATCGGATGCAAGCCCCAGGGCATGGTGATAGACGCCCATGCGCCAAAAGCAAAGGAGTTCCGGGTGGACGGAGCGCAGGCAACGAGCAAGGCCGGAAACAGCTTGCGCTGCTTCCGGCCTCTGTCGATCCGGGAGGAAGGGACGTTACACCCGGTCGGCCTCGTCGCGGCGCCGTAAGCGCCGCCTGTTGCTTGATCCTGGAAACAGTCTAGCGCCACCAAGCTGAACGTCCGCCGAAGCCCCGGTTCATCTGCCGTTCATCGAGAAATCTTGAAATGCTTTCGGCTACTCCCCAAATGTTGTGTGCGGCCGCCAATTCGGGGCCGCTGGCCCATCCGGAACGCCGTTACGGGTTTCGCAGCGGCCATACGCAAACCTTGTTGCTCAACAGGAGAACACATCATGCGTCACGTTGATTTTTCCCCGCTCTATCGTTCGACCGTCGGTTTCGACCGGCTGTTCACCATGCTCGATTCGCTTGCCCAGCCCGACGGCGCGCAGACCTATCCGCCCTACAACATCGAGCGCACCGGCGAGGACGCCTATCGCATCTCGATGGCGGTCGCCGGCTTCTCGGAAGACGAGATTTCGATCGAAGCCCACCGCAATGTGCTGACCGTCAAGGGTGAGCGCAAGGAAGAGGGCAATGGCGAAGGCTCCGAACTGCTCTATCGCGGTATCGCTTCGCGCGCCTTCGAGCGCCGCTTCCAGCTTGCCGACCATGTCGACGTCGTCGGCGCCACGCTGAAGAACGGCCTGCTCTTCGTCGACCTCAAGCGTAACATTCCCGAGGAGCTGAAGCCCCGCAAGATCGCGATCACCGCGTCTTCGGCGAAGGCCAAGCAGATCGAGGCCAAGAACGCCGCCTAAGCTGCGTAACCAAAACCCTCGACAGAGAACTAAGGGCGGCGCCAAGCGCCGCCCTTTTCTATTGGCCGCCCTTTTTACTGGTGGACGAGTGCCGCTACCCGGCGATCAGGTTGCCGAACTTGCCGATGTCTTCGGCTGTGGTGGCAAAGCTGGTGACGAAACGGTAAAGCGCCTCGTCCTCGCCTATATGGCCGTCAAAGCCATGCGGCTTGTGCCAGTCATAGAAGGCCGCGCCGGCCACTTGCGCTCTTCCAGCCTCAGCCTTTTTCATCACCGCGAAGACCTCGTTGGCTTGCGGCAGCCAGGCCAGGCGCGCCGACGGGGAATCCTCGATCACTGCCGCAAGGCGCGCCGCCATGGCGTTGGCGTGCCGGGCCGTGTCGAGCCACAGGCCATCCTTGAAATAGGCTTCGAACTGCGCAGCGACGAAGCGCGATTTCGAGAACAATTGCGCCGCGCGCTTGCGCAGGAAGGCCAGTTCACCGGCGCGGTCGAGATCGAACAGCACGATAGCCTCGGCGCACCAGCAGCCGTTCTTGGTGCCGCCGAAGGAGAGGATGTCGATGCCGCGCTTCCAGGTCATCTCCGCCGGGGTTGTGTCGAGCGCGACCAGCGCATTGGCGAAGCGGGCGCCATCCATGTGCAGCGGCAGTTTGCGATGCTTGGTGATCGCCGAAATCCTTGCGATTTCGTTCAGCGTATAGATGGTGCCGACCTCCGTCGACTGGGTGATCGACACCGCCATAGGGCGCCCGGAATGGACGATTTCGGGCGCGAACCGGCCCACCGCGCTTTCCAGCTTGTTCGGATCGATCTTGCCCAGTGCACCGTCGACGGCGTAGAGCCGTGAGCCACCGGTAAAGTATTCCGGCGCGCCGCATTCATCCTCGATGACATGCGATTCTCGATGGCAGAAGGAAATGCCGCCGGGCTTGTTATAGGTGGTCAGCGACAGCGAATTGGCAGCAGTGCCGGTCGCCACGAAAAACACCGCGACCTCGCGCTCGAAGACTTCGTTGAAGCGCTGGTAAACGGCCTGGTCGAGGTCGCCGTCGCCATAGGCGGTGGAAAAGCCGCCGGCATGGGCTGACAGGCCCGCGGCGATGTCGGGATGAGCGCCTGCCCAATTGTCGGAAGCGAAGATCATGCGTTTGCCTGTTCTGGGAAAGTTGACGCAACCTTGGCCGCTTTCGCATGCCGCCCGCAAGTGCCATGCGCCGGAAAAGCGGTAAAGCCAGCGAGAGGCGAGGGCAGAGACAGGCGACCGAAGGTTACGTTTTGGCATCGCGATGCGTAATTTTCTGTCGCTGGATGCCCAAGATTGTTGTGAATCGGTCTTGTGCGCATCCGCGATTTCTGTCATAAAAATTTAGGACAGTAGTGCTGTCTTATTTTGTCGCGCAAAACAGGCTGGATTGGCGTATCATCGGGCCTCTCCGGCTGTTGCCGCGAGCGACAGGTAGACAGTCTGGCTCTGGCCTGTACGATTGCCGGATGCGAACCATGTGGAAAGCCACCTGGTTCGGCAAGGATTTCGCAAGACGTGCCGCAACGAATGAGAGGGAAGCCATGCGCTTCCCGATGGAAACCAGCGCCCTAAGGGCTGGGAATGGAGGATAGGACGATGACGGACATGACGCCATCTGCGACGAACGGCCCGGCCGCGCAGACGAGAGCGCCAGCCGTCAAAAATCCGTCCCTGACCAAAATCAGGCGAACCGATACCGGTTACGCCGCCCACGGCCTTTACGATCCGCGCAACGAGCACGACGCTTGCGGCGTCGGCTTCATCGTCGACATGAAGGGCGTGAAGTCGCACCAGATCGTCCAGGACGGTCTTGCCGTGCTCGAAAACCTGACGCATCGCGGCGCCGTCGGCGCCGATCCGCTCGTCGGCGATGGCGCCGGCGTGCTGGTGCAGCTTCCCGATCGTTTCTTCCGCGAGGAAATGGCGGCCCAGGGCATCGAACTGCCGCCGGCGGGTCAATACGGCGTCGGCCACTGGTTCATGCCGCAGGACGCGGCACTTCGCGCCCATATCGAGGACATCATCGCCGAATCGGCTCAGTCCGAGGGGCTTCCGTTGATCGGTTTCCGTGACGTGCCCGTCGACAATTCGTCCCTGTCGAAGGCTCCGGATATCGTGGCATCCGAGCCGTTCCATCGGCAGGTCTTCATCGGCCGCACGGCGGACATTACCGACGATGAGGAGTATGAGGCCAGGCTCTATTTGCTGCGCAAGGTCATATCGGGCCGCATCTACGCCGAGAACGACAACAAGGACATCGGATCCTATTGCGTGTCGCTGTCGGCGCGCACCATCGTCTACAAGGGCATGTTCCTGGCCTATCAGGTCGGGGCCTACTACAGGGACCTCATCGATCCGCGCTTCGAAACCGCGCTGATCCTCGTCCACCAGCGCTTCTCGACCAACACGTTCCCGTCATGGAAGCTGGCGCATCCCTATCGCATGGTCGCCCACAACGGCGAGATCAACACCGTGCGCGGCAACAACAACTGGATGGCGGCGCGCCAGGCGTCCGTCGACTCCGAGCTGTTTGGCAACAATATATCGAAGCTTTGGCCGATCTCCTACGACGGCCAATCCGACACCGCATGCTTCGACAATGCGCTCGAATTCCTGTTTCAGGGCGGGTACAGCCTCAGCCATGCCATGATGATGCTGATCCCGGAAGCCTGGGCCGGCAACAAGCTCATGGATGCCGATCGCAAAGCTTTTTATGAATATCACGCCGCGCTGATGGAGCCTTGGGACGGGCCGGCGGCGGTCGTCTTCACTGATGGCCGCCAGATCGGCGCAACGCTCGACCGCAACGGGCTGCGCCCGGCGCGCTACATCGTCACCGACGACGACCGCGTGATCATGGCCTCCGAGGCCGGCGTGCTGCCGGTGCCGGAGGAGCGCATCGTCAAGAAGTGGCGGCTGCAGCCCGGCCGCATGCTTTTGATCGACCTGGAGAAGGGCCGCATCATCTCCGACGAGGAGATCAAGTCGGAGATCGCGACCAGGCACCCCTACAAGAACTGGCTCGCCAACACGCAGTTGATCCTCGAAGACCTGAAGCCGGTCGAACCGCGCGCGCTGCGCAAGGATGTCAGCCTGCTCGATCGCCAGCAGGCTTTCGGCTACACCCAGGAAGATACCAAGCTGTTGATGTCGCCAATGGCGACCACCGGCCAGGAAGCCGTGGGATCGATGGGCACCGACACGCCGATTTCGGCGATGTCGGACAGATCGAAGCTGCTCTACACCTATTTCAAGCAGAACTTCGCCCAGGTCACCAACCCGCCGATCGATCCGATCCGCGAGGAGCTGGTGATGAGCCTGGTGTCCTTCATCGGGCCGCGGCCCAACATCTTCGACCTCGTCGGCAATTCGCGCCGCAAGCGGCTCGAAGTGCGCCAACCGATCCTGACCAATGGCGATCTCGAAAAGATCCGCTCGATCGGCCACACCGAGGACCGTTTCGACACCAAGACGATCGACATCACCTATGGCTCGAACGAGGGCGCCGCCGGCATGCAAGGCGCCATCGACCGGCTGTGCGAGCGCTCGGAAGCGGCGGTCGCCGGCGGCTACAACATCATCATCCTGTCCGACCGTCAGCTCGGGCCGGACCGTATCGCCATACCGGCGCTGCTGGCCACGGCGGCCGTCCACCACCATCTGATCCGCAAGGGACTGCGCACTTCCGTCGGTCTGGTCGTGGAGTCCGGCGAACCGCGCGAGGTGCATCATTTCTGCTGCCTCGCCGGCTACGGCGCCGAGGCGATCAATCCCTATCTCGCCTTCGACACATTGCTCGACATGCACAAGCGTGGCGAACTGCCGGCGGAGGTCGACGCCTATGAAGTCGTGACCCGCTACATCAAGTCGATCGGCAAGGGCATTCTCAAGGTGATGTCCAAGATGGGCATCTCAACCTACCAGTCCTATTGCGGCGCGCAGATCTTCGACGCGATCGGGCTGAAGTCGGATTTCGTGCAGCAGTATTTCACCGGCACCGCAACGCTGATCGAAGGCGTCGGGCTGGACGAGATCGCGGCCGAGACGGTCAGCCGCCACACCGACGGCTTCGGCGACGACCCGGTGCTGCGCAACAGCCTCGAGGTCGGCGGCGAATACATGTTTCGCATGCGCGGCGAGGCGCATATCTGGTCGCCCGATGCTGTCGCCACCCTGCAGCACGCAGTGCGTCAGGGCTCATGGGACACCTTCAAGGACTATTCCGCCCAGATCGACAGCGAGACGGCCCGCGCCCAGACCATTCGCGGCCTGTTCAAGATCAGGCTCGCGGAAGAAACCGGGCGCAAGAAGGTCGCGCTCGACGAGGTCATGCCGGCGGCCGATATCGTCAAGCGGTTCTCGACCGGAGCGATGTCCTTCGGCTCGATCTCCAGGGAAGCGCATACGACGCTGGCGCGTGCCATGAACGCCATCGGCGGTAAGTCGAACACCGGCGAGGGCGGCGAAGAGGCCGACCGCTACCTGCCGCTGCCGGGCGGCGGCAAGAACCCCGAACGTTCGGCGATCAAGCAGGTCGCCTCCGGGCGGTTCGGCGTGACGGCGGAATATCTGGTCAACTCCGACGTGATGCAGATCAAGGTCGCGCAAGGCGCAAAGCCCGGCGAGGGCGGTCAGCTGCCTGGCCACAAGGTCGACGCCACCATCGCCAAGGTCAGGCACTCGACGCCGGGCGTCGGTCTGATTTCGCCGCCGCCGCATCACGACATCTATTCGATCGAGGATCTGGCGCAGCTCATCTACGATTTGAAGAACGTCAATCCGGCGGCGGATGTCTCGGTCAAGCTGGTCTCCGAGGTCGGTGTCGGCACGGTTGCGGCCGGCGTCGCCAAGGCGCGCGCCGACCACATCACCATTTCCGGCTATGACGGCGGCACGGGGGCCTCGCCGCTGACGTCGCTCAAGCATGCCGGCAGTCCATGGGAAATGGGCCTTGCCGAGACGCATCAGACGCTGGTGCTCAACGGCCTCAGGTCGCGCGTGGCGCTGCAGGTCGATGGCGGCCTTCGCACCGGCCGCGACGTCGTCATCGGCGCGCTGCTCGGCGCCGACGAATTCGGCTTCTCGACCGCGCCGCTGATCGCGGCCGGCTGCATCATGATGCGCAAGTGCCATCTCAACACCTGCCCGGTTGGCGTCGCGACGCAGGATCCGGTGCTGCGCAAGCGCTTCAAGGGCACGCCCGAACACGTCATCAACTTCTTCTTCTATGTGGCGGAAGAGGTCCGGGCACTGCTCGCCGAGATGGGCTACACCCATCTCGACCAGATCATCGGCGACACCGATCTCCTGGAAAAGCGGGCGCTGATCCAGCACTGGAAGGCGAACGGGCTCGATTTCAGCAAGATGTTCTTCAAGCCAGACGCCCCGCACAAGGCGGTGCACTGGACCGAGCGGCAGAAGCATCCGATCGACGACGTGCTCGACCGCAAGCTGATCGAGCTCGCCAAACCGGCCCTCGATGCCAGACAGCCGGTCAGCATCGAGCTGCCGATCCGCAATGTCGACCGTTCGACGGGCGCCATGTTGTCTGGCGAAGTGGCAAAGCGCTTCAGGCACAAGGGCCTGCGCGAGGACACGATCTCGGTGAAGCTCACCGGCACCGCCGGTCAGTCTTTCGGCGCCTTCCTGGCGCGCGGGATCTCGTTTGAACTCATCGGCGCCGGCAACGACTATGTCGGCAAGGGCCTGTCGGGGGGGCGCATCGTCATCCGTCCGCCGGAAGAGGCCAAGATCGTCGCCGCGGAGTCCATCATCGTCGGCAACACCGTGCTTTACGGCGCAACCGAGGGCGAAGCCTACTTCGCCGGCGTCGCTGGCGAGCGTTTTGCCGTGCGCAACTCCGGCGTCGCCGCCGTCGTCGAGGGCGTCGGCGACCATGGCTGCGAGTACATGACCGGCGGCATCGTCGTCGTCATCGGCCAGACCGGCCGAAACTTCGCCGCCGGCATGTCGGGCGGCGTCGCCTATGTGCTCGACGAGAAGGGTGATTTCGCCGAGCGCTGCAACATGGCGATGGTCGAACTGGAACCCGTTCCCGAAGAGGACGACCTGATGGAAAAACTGCTCCATCATGGCGGCGACCTCGACCACAAAGGCCGCGTCGACGTGTCCGGCGACATGACCAGCCATGACGAGGAGCGGCTCTATCAGTTGATCTCGAACCATGTCCACTACACGGGTTCGGTAAGGGGCCGCGAGATCCTCGACAACTGGGCGACTTTCCGGCCGAAATTCCGGAAGATCATGCCGGTCGAATACCGTCGCGCGCTGATCGAGATGGAACGCATGCGCATGGGCGTGGCGGCGGAATAGGCTTTGGGAGTTGCCGGGAAGCCAGGCTTCCCGGTCGACGCCTTCATCAACAATCCTGGCCTCGGACTGAAGGTTGCCATGGCTGCCTTATGAGGCTAACGGGTGCGTCGTCGAGCGCGCCACTGGACAGCAGGGACTGGACTATGGGCAAGGTAACAGGGTTTCTCGAGATCGACCGGCAGGTGCACAAGTACCAGCCGGCTTCCGACCGCATCCGGCATTTTCGCGAGTTCACGCTGCCGATGTCGGACAAGGAGGTCGAGAAACAGGCCGCGCGCTGCATGGATTGCGGTATTCCGTACTGTCACGGGCCGACCGGCTGCCCGGTCCACAACCAGATCCCGGACTGGAACGACCTCGTCTACAATGGCGATTGGGACAATGCGATCCGCAACCTGCATTCGACCAACAATTTCCCGGAATTCACCGGCCGCATCTGTCCAGCGCCTTGCGAGGAAGCCTGCACGCTGAACCTGGAGGACATTCCGGTCGCCATCAAGACGATCGAGCAGGCGATCGCCGACAAGGCCTATGAAACCGGTCACATCCGGCCCTATCCGCCGGAAAAGAAGACCGGCAAGCGCGTCGCGGTCATCGGCTCGGGGCCGGCCGGCATGGCGGCCGCCCAGCAGCTTGGCCGGGCCGGCCACGACGTCCATGTCTATGAGCGCGAGAGCCGGCCGGGCGGGCTGATGCGCTACGGCATCCCCGACTTCAAGATCGAGAAGCACTATATCGACCGGCGAATCGAGCAGATGCAGGGCGAGGGCGTCAGCTTCCTCTGCGGCGTCAATGTCGGCGTCGACAAGCCGGTGGCGGAGCTGCTCGCCGAATACGATGCGGTGCTCTATTGCGGCGGTTCCGAAACGCCGCGCCCGGCCAACATTCCCGGCGACGATCTCGAGGGCGTGCACGACGCGATGCCCTATCTGGTGCAGCAGAACAAGCGCATCGGCGGCGAGCCGATCCAGTCGGTGGCGTGGCCCTCGCCGCCGATCATCGCCGGCGGCCAGCATGTTGTCGTCGTCGGCGGCGGCGACACCGCATCCGATTGCGTCGGCACCGCGTTCCGCCAGGGGGCCGTGCGTGTCACCCAGCTCGACATCCGGCCGCAGCCGCCGGAAAAGGAAGACAAGCTGACGGTGTGGCCCTACTGGGCAACGAAGATGCGCACTTCGTCCTCGCAAGCCGAAGGCGCCGAGCGCGAATTCCAGGTGGCGACGCTCGAATTCATCGGCGAGGACGGCCAGTTGACCGGCGTCAAATGCTGCGAGGTCGATGAAAAGCGCAAGCCGATCGCCGGCACGGAATTCGTCATCCGCGCGGATCTCGCCTTCATTGCCATCGGCTTTGCCGGGCCGGCCGCGGCCGGCCCGCTTTCGGAGCTGGACGGCCAGATGAAGATCGCCATCGACAGCCGCCGCTCGAAGAACGTCGAGGCCAATGACCGCGACTACAAGACCAGCGTCGAAAAGCTCTATGCGGCGGGCGATGTGCGCCGCGGGCAGTCGCTGGTCGTCTGGGCGATCCGCGAGGGCCGGCAGGCGGCGCGTTCGATCGACGAGGCGTTGATGGGATCGAGCGTCTTGCCGCGATGAGTTCGTTCCGAGACTCTACTCCCGCGGTGACCGGAAGGCGCTTTCTGCCTTCCGGTGCCAGACGTGGGCAGCCAGGCCTAAGGATTGATTGCGGTGGTCGCTTTGGTTGCGGCTGCCGCAGGTTGCGGTTTGGGCGGTAAGGAAAAATCGTCGGCGCGGCCGGGCGATGCATCTGATGCCTTGCCCTCGACGATGAGCTTTTCGCCGGGCAAATTCTTGACCGCCTTTGCCGGCGGGGCGGCGCCGAGGAGCTCCAAACCGCCATCGAGCGCCGGATCGCTGAGCAGCATCGGTACGGTGCGATCGACGGCAATGGGCGCGGCCGGCGCCTCGACGGGAGCGCCCGCTGGGGCATAGGCGGCCGGCGTGCCCGTGGGCGCAGTTATTCCCAAGATTTTCAGCAACGGTTTTTCGGCATAGAAGGCGAGTTTGCGTTTGCCGGCTTTCGATACGTAGATGCCGTCGTCGGTGCGCAGGCGCACCGGCTGGCCGTTGATATCAGGCCCGCTGGTGACGAAGGCGCCGTCCTCGTCGACGAACCCGTCCCAGATGTCGACGAATTCGCCGCCATGCGTTTCAGCCGCCGAGCGGTAGATGTCGTTGAAAGCCAGCATGTCGGAGGTCATCTTCGGCGCCTTGAATGCCGGCATGCCGACCCACAGATACGGCACTTTGGCCGATGCAATGGCTTTGCCGAACGCTTCGGTTCGGCGTTCGTATTCCTTGGTCCAGGCTTCGGATCGCGGCTGTTCGCGCTCGTCGTTCACGCGCATTTGCTGCCGATCGTTGGAGCCCAGCATGACGATCACGGCCGCGGGTTTTTCGGCCTCGATCAGCGACTTGATCTCTTCGGGCCAGTTGTAGAAATCGTCACGCACGAAACCGGACGAACCGTTGCTGCGAGCGACGATCCGCACGCTGGTGCTTTCGGCAAAAGCGACATCCAGACCTTCGGCGAGGCCGCTCGCCATGAAATCGCCGACCACCAGGACGGTTCGGGCGTCCGGCGCCTTCTCGACTATCAGGGTTGTCGGCTCAGCCGGCCGGCCCGGCGCGGCGCGCGACTTTCTTGCCTTTGCCTTCGGCGGCCTGGCCCTTAGGATCTCTCGCGGCGGCTCCACCCGCTCGTATCGGCGCGGAAACAACAGGTCCCGCAGCGACCAGCCCCGCCTTTGTTCTTCCTGCGCCACGGCCGGCGTGTGAAAGGCGGCGGCAGTGCTGACGGCCAAAACGGCAACGGCCAGAATCAGGATCGGCACGCGGCGAAGGATCACCCGGATACGCACAGCCGAAACCAATCTCCCTCTCCATCCCTTGAGCGGCTCAGGGCCAGCCACTATGACGGCTCTAATTCTGCCTGAGCGATTTGAGCACTTCCATGCTCGGATGTCCGTCCTGGGTCAAGCCGGCCTTCGCCTGGAAGGCCTTGATGGCGGCTTTCGATCCCTCGCCGATCTTGCCGTCGAACTTGCCGTCATAGTAGCCGTACTGGGAAAGCCGCTGCTGAAGCTCCTGCCTCTCCTCGAAGGTGAGCTTCGTGAAAGGACGCTTCCAGTCCTGCACAAGGCCACCGTAGCCGGCGATTTCGTCGGCAAGAAGGCCAACGGCAAGCGCGTATTTGTCGGCATTGTTGTAGCGCTTGATGACCGAGAAATTCTTGATCATCAGGAAGGCTGGGCCGCCGCGGCCGCCCGGCACCTTCAGCGTGGCCTTCTCCGCACCATTCTTGAACGGCTTGCCGTTGACGCGCGTGACGCCCAACGCTTGCCATTGCGACAGTGACTTCGAACCGGCCGGAAACTTCCTGCCCTCGGGAAGGCTGACCTCATAGCCCCAGGTCTTGCCGGCCTGCCAGCCGTTCTTTCTGAGCAGATTGGCGGCCGTTGCCAACGCATCGGGAATCGAATTCCAGATGTCGCGCCTGCCGTCGCCGTCCATGTCGACCGCATAAGCCTGATAGCTGGTGGGAATGAATTGGGTATGGCCCATGGCGCCGGCCCATGAGCCGCTGAGGTGGCTCTTGTCGATGTCGCCCCTTTGCAGGATCTTCAGCGCCGCGATCAACTGGGTGCGGGCGAATTTCGATCGTCTCGGATCGGCATAGCCAAGTGTTGCCAGCGAACGCACGACGTTGCGCATGACGTCGTCGCGCTTGAGGATTTCGCCGTAGTTCGATTCCATTGACCAGATGGCCAGCAGGATGTAGCGGTCGACGCCGTATTTGGCTTCGATCCTATCCAGCCACGGCTTCCACTTCCTGGCCATCTGCCGGCCGACGGCGACCGACTCGTCATGGACGCGGTTGTCGAAATAGTCCCAGGCGGGCGCTGTGAATTCGGGTTGATAACGCGCCTTTTCCAGCACCACCGGATCGGCATCGCTAATGCCTTGGAATGCCCGGTCGTAAACGGCGCCGGACACGCCGTTCTGCACCGCGGTGGCGCGGAAGCTCGCCACCCATTGCCGGAAACCGGCGTCGGCAAAAGCAGGTCCGGCGGGCATCAGCAATGCGAGCGAAAGGCTGGCGGCCGCAACGACGCTTGTGAAGCGCTTTGCGGCATTGCGAACGGACATCGTTTCCTCCTTCTTGATCACAGGAAGATCATTCATCGCCGAACCCGGTTAGCATTTGGTTTACCATAGGTGCCGTTGGGAACGAAAAGACGCTTTGGCGCTTTACGCACTACGGAAGTTTCTGACCTGCCGTTCCATAATCCTCGATTCCGGCACGAAAATGTCTCGTAGCGGGATTGCCGAACAAGCTTACAAGCGGATAATTGACAGCATGAAGAGAGTTCGCAAGGCAGTTTTCCCTGTTGCCGGTCTTGGCACGCGGTTTCTCCCGGCCACCAAGGCCATACCCAAGGAAATGTTGACCGTCGTCGACAGGCCGGTCATCCAATACGTGGTCGACGAGGCACGCGAAGCCGGCATCGAGCACTTCATTTTCGTAACCGGCCGCAACAAAGCGGTCATCGAGGACCATTTCGACGTCCAGTTCGAGCTCTATGACACGCTTGCCCAGCGCGGCAAGGACGACGAGCTCGCTCGCCTGCAACGGCTGCAACCCTCGCCGGGGCAGACCAGCTTCACGCGTCAGCAGGTGCCGCTTGGCCTTGGTCATGCAGTCTGGTGTGCCCGCGAGCTCGTCGGCGACGAGCCCTTCGCGCTGCTTTTGCCCGACATGATCATGCAGTCGGAGAAAAGCTGCATGAAGGGCATGGTCGAGCTCTATGCCGAGACTGGCAACAACATCATCTCGGTCCAGGAATGCGACCCCGCCGAGGCCCACAAATACGGCATCGTCGGCCGCGGCGAAGATATCCATCACGGCTTCCGCATCACCGGCATGGTGGAGAAGCCGAAGACCGGCACTGCACCCTCCAATCTTTACATCAACGGACGCTACATCCTGCAGCCGCAGATATTCAAAATTCTCGAGGACCAGGAAAAGGGTGCTGGCAACGAAATCCAGCTCACCGATGCGATGCTGAAACTGATGCAGCAGAAGCCGTTCTATGGCTACAATTACCGCGGACGCACGTTCGATTGCGGCTCTCCGGAAGGCTTTGTCGAGGCCAATGTCGCTTTCGCGCTGTGGCGCAAGGACGTGAACGGGAACATGGCGGGCGTCATCCGCAAGCTTCTCGACGAGCTCCAGCCTTCGGAGCAGCAGGGTGCGGCGGTTTAGGATCTATTCTGTTCAGGGGACGGCGGCCAGATCTCAGTCATACAGCCTGACAACAGGGCGAGAGGCGAATACAATCTGAAGCGATTGTCCCGCACCCAAGCCTTCAACGGCTTGCTTTACCGCTGCAGCGTCAACCCGACGAAGATGCTGTGTGCCGTGTAGTCGCGGCCCTCGAGATTGCTGGTCTGTTTTTCGGTTCTGGCGCGCGTGATCAGTCCGGCATACCGGTTCAGCCACCATGTCAGCCCGGCCTCGGCGCTCAGCGTCAGATCATGGCCGTCGGACCCGATGTAATCGCGCCAGTCCACGCCCAAAGCCGCGTTCCCGGTCAGATTGGCGCGAATTTCCCGTTCGCCGGTGAGGCGGGTGGAATAAAGGATGTCGCCGCTTTGTCCAGCGGTCGTCGTGCCCTCGACGGTCGTCTGTGCGGTGAGGCCGATCGTGGTGCCGCGTTCCGGCGACCATTTGAGGTCGGCGTTCACCGTGGCGCCTGAAATCGCCGGCAGTCGGTCGTCGTTGATCGCCTCCCGCAGCCAGCCGGCCGAGAATTCGCCGGCAAGCTTCTCGCCGAGGTCGAGTTCGGCGCCGGCTCGAACGCCAAGCCGCGTCGAGGATCGTTCGAAACCATTGGAGTCGACACGCAAATCATAGACCCGGCGGCCGATTTCGACCTCGGTAAAGGGGGTGATAGCGGGAGAAATCTCGTAGCCAGTGCGCAAGGTGGCGGTATTGAGCGTCGAGTCGCGATCCTTCTGCGACAGCGATCCGCCCGTCGAAAGCTCGGCGTCGCCGTAAATGTCGCGTGCGACCGCGCCGGTCAGCGCAAAGCGCATCTTGCCGGCATCCTTTTCGACGGCGAGGCTGCCGTTGATGGTCTGGCGCACAGGCTGCTCGGCGGTGCCTTCGATGACGACCGGCGACGAAGCCGATTCCGGCGCCGCTTCGTAACCGAGCTTGGCGATGGCACGCAGATCGTTGTCGAGGTCGACATTGAGCGTGCCCTCGACACGGCCCCGCGCCTCCTGAATCTCGTCGCCCGATATGGTCTTGAGAAAGGTGCCGTAACCGTCGATGACAGCCGAATTTTCTGGCCAGTCGGAGACGGCGTTGAAGCGCAGCGTCGTTTCCGACAGCAGGGCAGGCTTGCCCTCGCTGCTTATATCGGCGTTCGACGTCGCCGTCAGACCTTGCTCCAGCGTCGGCCTGATCACGAAGGAGCCCAGTTTGACGCCGGTGGCGGCGAACGGGTCGTCCTCGGTCCTTTTGTCCCGACCTTCGATGGCTTCGGTACGCTCGGCGCCCGGATCGAGCTCCTGCCTGTCGGCGGAATCGATGGTCACGGCACGACGATTGGTGGCGTCCTGGTCCGTTTCGGCGGTGTCCCTGTCATCCGTCGTGACCAAAGTCGTGGCGGCGCCTTTTGCCTCGGCGGCCTCGGCCTCGTCTTGATCGGCCGCGCGTTGCCTCGCGCTCGCTGGCCGGCGCCGCGGGACGGGAGCGGGGGTGTCGGCGAACGGATCGTCGGCGGCTTCCGGCGGGTCGAAGATGCTTCCGGTCGCGGGCGACGTGTCGTCATCCAGTCCGGCGCCCGGGCTGGCCGGCTGATAGGTGGGTGCCGGCACATTGCCCTGGGTGGTTGCGCCTGCCTGTGCGGTCTGATCCTGGGCCATGCTCAATTGCCTGGTCTTACGCAGCTGGTCGTCCAGAATTGCCGATTCCGAAACCTCGCCGCGCAGCTCGGTTACCTGGGCGTGGGCATGGGCTGGCCGCAGCAGGGCGAAGACGCTGGTCGCCAGCAGCAAGGCGCAGACCGCCTTGCCGTTTCGTCTTCTGTTCCATTCAGGCTGGGCCCCGGACATCGCCACCACTGCTTGCGCGGCGCACGCGCGCCATACTTACCGAACCGTAAATGGGGATGGTTAACGGAGGGTTGAGGCGGTCGCTCATCGGCCCTTGCCGGGTGGCAATTCCGTTGGACAGGCGCGCGCCAAAGCGCTAATCGCATCAGCCATGCATGCGGAATCCCCAGACAGGAAGCGGCCCGACGGGCAAGCTTCGATCGCCTCGGCGCTCAGAACGGTAGCGACCGAGCAGGCCGGTATCGCGGCGCTGGCGGCGGCGCTCGAAAACGGATTGACCGAGCCTTTCGCGCGCGCCGTCGACATGGTGTCGCAGATCAAGGGCCGCCTCATCGTCACCGGCGTCGGCAAGAGCGGCCATATCGGCTCGAAGATCGCCGCGACGCTCGCTTCAACCGGCACGCCGGCTTTCTTCGTCCATCCTGCCGAAGCCAATCATGGCGACCTCGGCATGATCGCCAGGGACGACGCCATCATCGCCATGTCGTGGTCGGGCGAGAGTTTGGAGCTCAAGGGCATCATCGCCTATTCCAGGCGCTTCTCGATCCCGCTGATCGCGGTCACCGCCGGGGAGAAATCGGCGCTGGCGCGCGAGGCCGATGTGGTGCTTTTGCTGCCGCGCGCGCCGGAGGCCTGCCCGCATGGCCTGGCGCCGACGACATCGACGCTGCTGCAGCTGGTGATCGGCGATGCGCTGGCCATCGCGCTGCTCGAAGCGCGCGGCTTCACGCCGGATCATTTCCGCACCTTCCATCCGGGCGGGCAGCTTGGCGCCAATCTGACCCAGATCCGCGACATCATGCATGTCGGCGACAGGCTGCCGCTGGTGCCTTCCGGCACCGGAATGCGCGAGGCGATCCTCGAATTGTCGCGCAAGGGGTTTGGCTGCGTGGCGATCACCGCCGCGGACGGTGCGCTGATCGGCATCATCACCGACGGCGACATCAGGCGCCACATCGGCAGCAATCTTCTGGCGATGAGCGTCGATCAGGTCATGACCAAGGAGCCGAAGACGGCGGGGCCGGACACGCTGGTGGCGACGGCGCTGCAGACGATCAACACTTCAGCCATCACCAGCCTGATGGTGGTCGAGGGTAGACGGCCGATCGGACTTGTTCATCTGCACGACCTGCTGAGGATCGGCGCGGCCTGACGAACCTCAGGTTCTGTTTGAAAAGTCACCCCCGCCAGGATGGGTGGACCGGTCCTAAACCGCCTCGACCGTCAGTTCAAGATCGGTATCGGCCGCGCTCGTGACGCGCACCTGCGTGCCGGCCGGCAGATCGGGGCCGGAGACGCGCCATATCGTGTCGCCGAGCTTTATACGGCCGCGCCCGTCCTTGATCGGCTCGGCAAGCGTTGCCATCCTGCCGATCATTTGTGCGCCGCGGCGGTTGAGCAGTGGCTGGTCGGTCGGGTCATGGCGTCCACCCGCCAATCTCTTGCCGACATAGGTTGAAACCAGCGACATCGCGAGGAAGGCGAGAACCTGAACCTGCCAGGTCCAGAAACCAGCGTCCCAGATGAGCAGGGAGACTGCACCGATCAGCAGCGCGGCGATGCCGATCCACAGCATGAAGATACCCGGCGCGATGACCTCCATGACGAGGAGAACGAAGCCGAGAACCATCCATGTCCAAGGGCCGAGTTCGGAAATGACGCGGTCGAACATGGGGTCGGCCTCAGGTCTGGCTGGGGCGAACCACGGGCGGGCGTGAGGCCTGCCGCGCGGCAGTGCCTTCGCTCCCGAAGACTTCCTTGGCGATCTCGCCGATGCCCCCGAGCGTGCCGATCAGTGATGAAGCTTCCATCGGCATCAGCACGACCTTGCTGTTCGTGGCGGAGCCGATCCTGGTGAGCGCTTCGGTGTATTTCAGCGCGACGAAGTAGTTGAGCGCCTGCACGTCGCCCTTGGAAATCGCCTCCGACACCACCTGCGTGGCGCGGGCCTCGGCCTCGGCGGAGCGTTCGCGCGCCTCGGCGTCGCGGAAGGCGGCTTCCTTGCGGCCTTCGGCTTCCAGTATCTGCGACTGCTTGAGGCCTTCGGCGTCGAGGATCTGCGCCCGCTTGTTGCGTTCGGCCATCATCTGGCGACCCATCGATTCGACGAGATTGGCCGGCGGGTTGATGTCCTTGATCTCGACGCGGGTGATCTTGATGCCCCAGGGATGCGCCGCCTCGTCGACGACGCGCAGCAGACGCTCGTTGATGGCGTCGCGGTTCGACAAAAGCTCGTCGAGGTCCATCGAGCCCATCACGGTGCGGATGTTGGTCATCGTCAAATTGAGGATGGCGTTCTCGAGGCCGGCGACCTGGTAGGCGGCCTGCGCGGCGTTGAGCACCTGGTAGAAGGCGACACCGTCGACGCCGACGGTGGCGTTGTCGCGGGTGATGATCTCCTGGGTCGGTACGTCGAGTACCTGCTCCATCATGTTCAACCGGGCGCCGATGCGGTCGACGAACGGCACGATGAGGTTGAGGCCGGGGCTCAATGTCCTGGTGTAACGGCCAAAGCGTTCGACGGTATGATTGTAGCCTTGCGGGATCGTCCGGATGCCCTTGAAAAGCACGAGCACGACAAGAGCGGCAAGAACAACAAGCGCGATATCGAAACCACTGAAATCCATTTGGCTCTCCCTCAGATGCCGGCCACATTGGAGCGACGGGCCCGAAAATCGATTTCGACTTTCGGGCCGATGCGGTAGACGTTTCAACGCAACCGACTTCACCAAACACTTAAGTGTGTTTCAGAAATGTTACAATCAGGTGATTGTGGATTGTCGTGCATAGACAGCCGGGCCAGCGGCGCTTGATGGGAGCAGTGCCGTTCGCGGGTCCGCCTCAGATCCAGCCCGAGAGTTCGCGCCGCACCATCGCCTCGATCACCGCCATGCCCTCGGCACTGTCGTTGAGGCAAGGGATGTGCGCGAACTTCTCGCCGCCGGCATGATGGAAGGTCTCGGCCGCCTCCCTGCCGATCTCGTCCAGCGTCTCGATGCAGTCGACAGAAAAGCCCGGATTGACGATGGCGATCGATCTCACGCCTTCTCCGGCCAGTTTCTCGACCGTCTTGTCGGTGTAGGGCTGCAGCCACTCCTGCGCCCCGAAGCGCGACTGGAACGTGGTGATCAGCTTCTTCTCGTCCCAGCTGAGCTTTTGGCGCAGCAGCCGGGTCGTCTCCAGGCAATGGGCCTGGTAGGGGTCGCCCTTGTCGGAATAGGGTTTCGGAATGCCGTGATAGGAGGCGATGACCACCTCCGGTTCGAAATCGAGGGTCGCCAGGTGGCGCTCGATCGAACGTGCAAGCGCCTCGATATAAACCGGTTCGGCATAATAGGGCGGCACGCTGCGGATCGCCGGGGCGCGGCGCATCTTCATCAGCGCGCGAAACAACTGGTCGTTGGCGGTCGCGGTCGTGGTCGCGGAAAATTGCGGATAGAGCGGAAAAGAGAGAATGCGGTCGCAGCCTTGCGCGACTAGCCCCCTGGCCACGCTCTCGGTCGACGGATTGCCGTAACGCATCGCCCAGTCGACGACGACATCGGGCAGGTCGCGCAGCGCCTCGGTCAGCTTTTCGCCCTGGGTGCGGGTGTAGGTGCGCAGCGGCGACTCGTTGCGCTGCCGGTTCCATATCCTGGCATAGTTGGCGCCGGACTTCTTCGGCCGCGTGGTGAGAACCAGCCCATAGAGGATTGGATACCAGATCGCCTTGTTGAGCTCGATGACGCGCGGATCGGATAGGAATTCCCTGAGATAGCGCCACATCGGCTTGAATTCGGTGCCGTCGGGCGTGCCGAGATTGATCAGCATGACGCCGATCCTGCCCGCCCCGACCGGCGGCTGTCCTGCCGGCAGCGGGCCGAGGGCCTTCGCGGCTTTGGGATCGAGGGTCATAGCGGTTCTCCGGACACCGGCGAAACTAGCGATACCGCGCCTGTTTTCAATGTAGCGTCTGGCCGCACCTTGAAAAAGCCGCACCCGTCCGTTTCTCGGGCGGGTGCTTCCAAATTCCGGCTGTCGGACTAATTCGCGGCGGGCGGTATGGTCAAGGCTGCGCCGATGGGCAGCCGGCGTGGCTTATAATCCTTGTTGGCGTCGGAGATCATTTTCCACTTGGCGCCATCGCCGTAGGCCTTTTCCGCCAGATCCCAATAGGTGTCGCCGGCAACGACCACGTGGCTGCTTCCGGCTGGCGTCGTCGCCTCGGCGGGTTCAGCCGGTTCTGTGGCCGCAGGCGCAGCCTCGGCTGGTTTTGCGGGCTCGGCAGGTGCCGGTGTTGCCGGGGCGGGTTCCGCCGGCACGGTCGGCGGCGTTGTGGCGATGTCGCCCGAACCCGTCGGCAGTTCAGGCATCGCCGGCTCCGCAGTTGCGGCTGGGGCCGTCTCGGCCGGTTTTGCCGGCTCGGCCGGAGCGGGCGCAGCCTCGGTCGGCTTTGCCGGTTCCTGGGCCGGTTCCGGCGCGGCGATCTCGGTTATGCGGCCATCGAGCTTCGGCGTATAAGGCCGATGCGCGCCGAGATAATCGGCGACCACCTGTTCAAGCCCCGGACCGTAATCATAGGCGTTCCTGGCCTTCTCGGCGAAGATATTGTAGCCGTCGCCACCCTGGCGCACATAGTTGTTTGTGGCGACCAGGTAATCCTTGTCCGGATCGATGGGGGTCCACGCACCGCCTTCCATGACCTCGACCGACTTGACGCGCCCGGCATTAGGGGCAACCGATCTGTCGAATGCGTATTTCAGGCCGGCAACCTGCGGAAAGCGTCCCGCGCCGTCCTCGATCTGGCTAAGACCGTTCTCAAGCCCAGCAACCAGATCTTTGCCGGAAATCTGGAAGGTGGCCACCGTGTTCTGGAACGGCAGTACGGTCAGCACCTCGCCCATGGTGATAGTGCCCTGGTCGATCGAGGCGCGCAGCCCGCCGCCATTCGAGATGACGATCTCGACACCCTGACCCTTGACGCGATCAAGGACGGCATCCGAGACGAGATTGCCCATCTCGCACTCGCGTGTGCGGCAATTCTCGCGGCTGCCGTCGATCGTCTTGGTGGCTTCGGCGACTTCCTTGTTCTTCAACGCCTCGATCGGTGCGCCGAGCTCCTTGATCCGGGCAAGCACGCCAGGATCCGGGGTGATCGACTTGTCGAGATAGATCGGGTCGCCGCTGGCTTGCTTGACGACGCCGTCGTCATCGAACACGACCTTGAACTCGCCGAGATATTTCGAATAGGACGCCGCCTGTACGACCGGCACTTTGTAGCCGTCCGGATTGTCGACCATCGTCGGGTAGGGGCCTTCCGCCTTGGGGTCGGTGTTGGACAGCAGCGAATGGCTGTGGCCGCCGACCACCACGTCGACACCCGGGATCCTGGCGATGACGTCGCGCTCGCGCTTGTAGCCGATATGGGTGACTGCGATGATCTTGTTGACGCCCTCTCCCTTCAGCCTCTCGACCTCGGCTGTGATCGACTTGACGTCGTCCTCGATCTTGACATTGGGGCCTGGCGAGGCGAGCTCCGGCGTGTCGTTGGTGACCGCGCCGACGATGCCGATCTTCTGGCCCCCGACCTCGACAACGATCGACGGTTTCACGCGGTCGCCGAGCTTGGATTGCGCGTCGGCCTTCACATTGGCGCCGAGCACCGGAAACTGGATCATGTCCAGGAACGGCGCCAGCGCCGCCTCGCCATCGTCGAACTCGTGATTGCCGAGTTCCATGGCATCGAATTTCATCTGGTTGAGGAATTCGCCTTCGGTCTTGCCCTTGTAGGTCGTGTAGAACAGCGAACCCTGGAAATTGTCGCCGGCGCTAAGCAGAAGCACGTTCTGGCCTTCCAGCTTCTTGCGCTCCTGGTCGATCGCCGTGATCAGCCGCGCCGCGCCGCCGATGCACTCGCCCTTGGTCTCCTCTTCGGCCGAGCAGGTCGATTCATATTTGTTGTTGCTTTCGATGCGACTGTGCCAGTCGTTGATGTGTAGGATGTTCAGCGTGTAGTCGGCAAAGGACACGCCGGCCGACAGGCCAAGCGCGGACGCCGACAGGGCGGCAATGGCGGCGATCTTCTTCATCTTCGTCTCCCCGAACCAGAGTACAGCGCCATGCATTGGGACGCGCAAGGACGCTGTGCCAATCTTGATTTTGCGCATGATCCCCAGCGAAAATCGATTCCGATTTTCGGAGGCATGCACAGAGGTGTTTAACCCCTCTGCTTGACTGGAGCATAACAGCCAGCTTTTTGTCCATGCTCACATCGCGTGTCGGCTCATGCAAGCGGAATCGGGGTCAGCTTGCCGGAGCAAAAAGGCACGGCGGCCCCCCCCCGCCGCCGTGCCTTGCAAGCCGGTTCAGTATCGGCTCAGGTGCGTCGCGTCAGGACAAAGTTCTGCCCGCTCGCGCTGGTGCAGTTGAGCTGGCTGGTGGATACCAGCAGGCAGTTGAAGCTGATCGGCGTCTGGCGGATCAGCGAGGTGCCGTGGATCTCGACCGAAGTAGCGCCGGTCATGGTATAGCTGCCGTCGGAAAGTTTCTGGCCGGTGTCGGTGGCGACGGTGTTGAAGCTGCCGGCAGCGAAGGTCGACAGGCCCGTGCCTTGCGCGTCGATCCACGAGCCTTCGACCGCGTTCCGCGTGGCCACTGGCGGCCCGCCCGGGCCGGCGGTGGTGCACGCCGCCAGGACGACGGCAGTGGTCGCGGCAAAGCCGGCCGAAAGCAATTTGCGCGCAATCGTCATCATCAAAATCCTCTTATCGGTCCGCCCCTCTTCAATCGCCCGATTTCCGGGTGATTGCAAGACAGCGAGATATAACGGTCGCGCGGGGATGTTGCACTATCGGACGAGGATGTTGCGGAATTGCCATGGGTCGTTTTTGTCGAGGTCTTCCGGGAACAGACCAGGGCGGTTATCGAGGGGCGTCCAGTCGGTGTAGTGGCCCTTGACCGGCCCGAGATAGGGAGATTGCACTTCCAGGCAGCGCCTGTAGTCCATCTCGTCGGCCTCGACGATGCCGGCCTCGGGATTTTCCAGTGCCCAGACCATGCCCGCCAGCACTGCAGACGTGACCTGCATGCCGGTCGCGTTCTGATACGGCGCCAGCTTGCGCGCCTCTGCCAGCGATAGCTGAGAGCCGTACCAATAGGCGTTCTTGTCATGGCCGTAGAGCAGCACGCCGAGTTCGTCGACACCGTCGACCAGTTCGTTCTCATCGAGCACGTGATGCACGGATTGCGCCTTGCCGGCGGCGCCGAACATCTCGTGCAGCGACAGCACGGCGTCGTTGCAGGGATGGTAGGCGTAGTGGCAGGTCGGGCGATATTGAACCTTGCCCTTCTTGCCGCGCAGGGTGAAAAAGTCGGAGATCGAAATCGACTCGTTGTGCGTCACCAGGAAGCCGTATTGCGGTCCAGGCGTCGGGCACCAGGTGCGCACACGCGTGTTGGCGCCTGGCTGCTCCAGAAAGATCGCGGCCTTCGAACCATGCTTGTGCTTCTTGGCGTTCTTCGGCATCCAGGTCTCATGCGTGCCCCAGCCGAGCTCGGCCGGCTGCAGGCCCTCCGAGATGAAGCCTTCGACCGACCAGGTGTTCCAGAACACGTCCATCGGCTTCGGCTTCTTGGTGCGCTGTGTGTCGCGCTCGGCGATGTGGATGCCCTTGACGCCGGCCTTCTTCATCAGCTTGGCCCAGCCTTCGCGATCGTGCTGGGCCGGTTCGGAAAACTCCAGCCCGAGGTCGGTGGCGAGATTGACCAGCGCCTGCTTGACGAACCACGAGACCATGCCTGGATTGGCGCCGCAGGTGGAGATTGCGGTCGTGCCGGCGGGGTGCGCGTGCTTTTCTTCGATCATGGCTTCGCGCAGCGCGTAATTGGTGCGGCTGGCATTGTCGGCCTTGGCGTCGAAATAGAAGCCGAGCCATGGCTCGACGACGGTGTCGATGTAAAGCACGCCCAGCTTGCGACAGAGCCGCATCAAATCCACTGAGCCGGTGTCGACCGACAGGTTGACGCAAAAGCCCTGGCCGCCACCTTTGGTCAGCAGCGGCGTCAAAAGTTTCTTGTAGTTCTTCCTGGTCACCGCATCCTGCATGAAGGTGATGCCTTCCTCGTCGAGCAGCTTGCGGTCTATATCGCGTGGATCGATGACCGTCATGCGCGACTTGTCGAACTTGAAATGGCGCTCGATCAGCGGCAGCGTTCCCCGTCCGATCGAACCGAAGCCGATCATCACGACAGGGCCGGTGATCTCGCCGTATACGGGCCAGGTTTCATTCGCCATTTTATCGATTACTCCTTCAAACAGGCTGAAAAGCCGGGCCGTCTCGCCGGACGGCCAAGCGCTACAACCACAGATCATTGTCACAAACCAGCGAAAAGCGCCAACCGCGGCTACGCTGCGTTGGCCATTTGGTTAAGGAAGGCGACCAGTCGATCACGGTCTGATGTCATGCCCTTGTAGTCGAGCTGGGCAAGGTCGAGCGCCAGCAATTGTTGGGCGAAAGACGTGGCCAGCATTGCCCGCTCGGGATGGCGCGCCAACACATTGAGCGGGTCGAGATGGACACGGATCGTGAACAGGATGTCACGCGAGATGGGAAGTTTCCTCAGCGTCTGCCGTTCGACGCGGATGAACGCTTGGGCGTCGATGTCGCCGTCTGGAAATCTGGAGGGGCGGTTGGTGGCGCGGTCAATGCGCTCAAGGTCCGAGAGCGGATGGTAGAGCGCGTCGCCCGACTGGATCGACCAATTGTAGCGCTCGACGGCCTGGCCCTGGAGACCGTCGAACAGGCGGTTGATGAGGTCGGTCGGGCGCGTGCCTGGGCCGAAGCCCGGCACCGGCGCATGAATCTCCTGCAGCGGCCTGCCGAATTTTTCGATCAGCGACCACGACGAGGGAAAGCACAGTGAGCCGGCGACAAGACGCCAGCCGCTTTCGTCGCGGCGCATCAGGATCAGATCCTCTTGGATAAGCAATGAGGCGGCGACAAGCGGGGCATCGTTGAACCCGCCGGCAGTACCATCAATTCTGTCTTTGGCGCCGGTCACCTCGATCCCTGCACAGGCAGGCCGGTAGGTTTCGGGAAATTTCGCCACAAGGTGCGCGCCGAGCAGATCGAGCACCTCGCGCTGGGCCTCACGCGTGCCGTCCTCCTCGACGAAGATCCTGTCGGGGATTTCCGCATAGAGCCGCCGTTTCTCGGCGAGATAGGTCAGCAGATGCTCGTCGACCTCGATCCATTCGTCGACGTCGAGCGGCTTCAGCCCGATGGCGAAGGGTTTTGATGAGCCGTCATAGGGCGTGTGGATCGGCTGTCGGGAACGCATGTTTGTCTAATGGTCCACTCTCCGGCGACTATCGTCCAGTGCCTCTTCGGTGCGTTTCAGCCCAGCCGTGCCGGGATCAATCCGCGCAGGGAATTGCCGACGAACAAGGCTTTGGCCGACTTCAGATCGTCCAAGGTGTAGATGGCTTCGCGGGCGCGGCCTTCATTCAGCAATTCGCCGCGCAATACGCCAGGCAGCAGGCCGCAATCGAGCCGCGGCGTGGCCAGCGCGCCGTCGCCGAAATCGGCGAAGAGATTGGTGATCGTGCCCTCACAGATTTCGCCACGCTCGTTGGCCAGCATCACCTCGTCGGCCCGGCTGATCAGATATTCGGCTCGCGCCCGCTGATAGATGTCCCGGCGGCTCGTCTTGTGGCGCAGCAGCGTGTCGCTCGAATCGAGCCGCACCCGCGCCAGCTGCAGCCTCCACACCTTGTCGGCTGCGTGCGGCTCATAAGGCAACGCCGTGGCCGTCACCTTGCCGCTGCGCGACAGGACGAGGCGTGTGCGCAAGACGATATCGGGCCGGTCGACGGCGTTTCTGAGCGCCTCGCCGACCTTCTGAGGATCGCAGGCAAAACCCAGTTCCTCTGCCGAGCCATAAAGGCGTGCCAAATGGCGGTCGAAACGGAGGAAGCCTTGGCCCGGCTGCCAGCGCATGGTTTCGATCAGCTCGAAATCGGCGGTGTTCCCGTCGCGTAGCGCGCTTTCAGCAGGCACTCCTGATACTCCTCCTCGGCCGTCGAATCGAAGACGACGCCGCCACCGACATTGTAGACCGCCTTGCCACTGGAAAAGAGCGAGATGGTGCGGATTGCCACCGAAAAGCGCATCGTACCGCCGGGCGCGATCCAGCCGATGGCGCCGCAATAGACGTCTCGCGGCGTCGTTTCCAGATCGTGCAGGATTTCCATGGCGCGGATTTTCGGGGCGCCGGTGATCGATCCGCATGGAAATAGCGCTGCAAAGATCTGGCGGATGCTGAGGTCGGGCAAAAGTCTGGCCCGCACGCGGCTCACCATCTGGTGGACGGTCGGGTAGCTCTCGATGCGGAAAAGCTCCGGCACCTCCAGCGTGCCGACCTCGGTGATCAGCGAGATGTCGTTGCGCAGGAGATCGACGATCATCCGGTTCTCGGCCTGGTTCTTCTCATCGTTGAGCAAGAATGCCTTCAGCCGCTCGTCCTCAGCCTTGGTCGCGCCGCGCGGGGCGGTGCCCTTCATCGGATGGGTTTCGATCATGCCTTCGGCATCGATCTCGAAGAACAGTTCCGGCGAACGCGACAAAACGACCGGATCGCCGAGAGCGATCAGCGCACCGTATTTCACCGGTTGGCGATCGGTCAGCGCGTCGAAGGCGGCCAGCGGATCGCCCGACCATCGCGCATGAATCGGAAAGGTCAGATTGCCCTGATAGCAATCACCCTTGCGAATGTGATTGTGGAGGCGCGCAAAGCGTTTTGCGTAATCTTCCGAAGACCAGGCAGCCCTTGCGTCGAAAATCGGGCCATTGGTCGCCGGCGCGTTGCCGCGCACGACCGCCTGTTCGGCAGGCGCGTCGAAGATGCCCAGGCAGACAAGCGGGGCGCGGCGTCCGCTCGGTAGCAGCGGAACGAGCTTCGGCTCGAGCAGGTAGCCGGCTTCGTAGGAGAAATATCCGGCCAGCCATTTGCCGGCGTCATGCGCGGCCTGCGCGATTTCCAGCGCCGGCAGGAAATCCTCCGCCTCATGCGCCACGACGATGCCGGCCGGACGGTCGAAAACGAGCTGATGCGCGCGCTCATCATTCCGGAAAATTGCAGAGGGCAGGGACATGGGACTCGGATGCTGCGATCAATGGCGCCAGCTATCGCTCTATATGGGGGCTCGATCGCGCGCAATCGAGAGAGCGGCGCCTCAAGACGCAAAGGCAGCCTTGGTCCAAAAGCAAACTGGCGGCACCTCGAGGGCGCCGCCAGCCTGTATCATGTGCTCGATGCCGGCAAGCAATTCAGGTGTTGCTCGTGGTCCCCGCGGTCGGGAAGCGGCGCGCGAATTCCTTCTCGTCGCCGGCGGCAAGCAGTTTTGCCTGCTCGATCCAGCGTTCACGCTCGATGCGGCCGTCGAACTCGAGAACGTCTTCGATCCGCTTGATATCCGCCGCCGTCCAGGCAGCGATCTGCGCGTAAGTTCTGACTCCAAGGCCGTGCAGCTTCCGCTCGTTGACCGGGCCGATGCCGATCAAGCGACGCAGGCTGTCGGCTTTATCAGCTGCCGCCGCTGTTGCCTTTGTGGCGGCTTTCTTTGCCGCCGGCGCGGCCTTCCCGGCTGTGGCGCTCGTTTTCGACGCAGCCGTTTTCGATGCACTTGCCTTTGGCGCGGCTGCCGCCGTGGCGGCCGCTGGTTTCTTGGGCGCGGTCTTGGCCGGTGTGGCCTTGCCCGACCCAGTCTTGCCCGATCCAGTCTTGCCCGACCCGGTCTTGGCCGGCGCGGTCTTGGCAGGCGCCGATGTCGACATCAATGCCGACGGTGCCGGGATTGCTGCCTTTGTCGCACCGGCCTTGGCGCCTTGTGCCTCGGTCAGCTGGCGCTCCAGGTCGGCGCGGGCGCCGCGGCATACGTCCAGCTCACCGGTCAGGCGGTCGGCGTCGGCGCGCAGCCTGTCGCGCTCGCCGCGCGTGCGGTCCAAGTCACCGCGCAGGCTGTCGAGATCGCCACGTACGCGTCCCCAGATGAACCAGCCAACCAACACACCTACAAGGAACGCCAGGAGCATGTAGAAAAAAGTGCCCATTTTCTCTCTCCAGTCCGATCCATCCGCCGTGGCCTGGAGGAGGTGACCTTGGCACAAGGACCATTCAATGGTGGCTCCGCTACTTGCGGAACAGCCGGCTTAAATCGAGCTGTCGGCGATCGGCTTTCCCTGCCATGGCCAACGGCCGCTGTCGCATTCGCCGAAGTGTCGTGACCGGCCTGAGATTTTTCCCCTGGCCTGAGCCGCACGCCCGACTGAACTTGAGAGACCGTTTGGAAACTCCACCCTGGCGGCCATCTGATGGCGTTTTCTGCGCTTCCGGTGCTCACGGACCCAAATGTCCGCTGCGCGCCGGTTCTCGAAACCACCACCATATACTCGCCAGAGCGAATTTCGAAAAGGTCTCTGAGGCGGGACGCTACCATACAGCTTCCGGAAAGCTAACGGAAAAATTCCAGGGAGAGTTATTCAAGAACAATATTTGGGTGAGGATATAATGGTCCCAATGTGCATTGCGGCTAAACTGTTCTGCCAGCACCGGATGTTCAGCACCGCGCGTCAATCGTCCAGCGCTTCGAGCTCGTCGATCAGGCCGCCGATCACGCCAAGCCCGATCTGCCAGAAGGCAGGGTCGGTGGCGTCAAGGCCGAAGGGCGCCAGGAGTTCGGAATGATGTTTGGTGCCGCCGGCGCGCAGCATGCCAAAATATTTCTCCTGAAAGCCGCGCTCGGCATTCTGATAGACCGCATAGAGCGAATTCACCAGGCAGTCGCCAAAAGCATAGGCGTAGACGTAGAAGGGTGAATGGATGAAGTGTGGAATATAGGTCCAGAAGACCTCGTAACCCTCGCGCAGCTTGATCGCCGGCCCGAGGCTTTCCGCCTGCACCTCGAGCCAGAACTGGCCAAGCTTGTCGGATGTCAACTCACCGTTCTTGCGCTCGGCATGCACCTTGCGTTCGAATTCGTAGAAGGCGATCTGGCGCACGACCGTGTTGATCATGTCCTCGACCTTCTGGGCGAGCATGGCCTTGCGCTCGCGCTTGTCGCTGGTCTGGTCCAGCAGCGAGCGGAAGGTCAGCATCTCGCCGAAGACGGATGCCGTCTCGGCCAGCGTCAGCGGCGTCGAGGCCATCAAAGCACCCTGGCCTGCGGCAAGGACCTGATGCACGCCATGGCCAAGCTCGTGCGCCAGCGTCATTACGTCGCGCGGCTTGCCCATGTAGTTGAGCAGCACATAGGGATGCGCCGACGGCACGGTCGGATGCGCGAAGGCGCCCGGCGACTTGCCGGGCCTGACAGGCGCATCGATCCAGTTGCGGTCGAAGAAAACCTGGGCGATTTCCGCCATGTCAGGCGAAAAGCGCCGATAGGCGGACAGCACCGTGTTCCTGGCCTCGTCCCAACCGATGATCGCTTGCGGGGTCTCTGGCAACGGCGCATTGCGGTCCCAGTGGTTCATCACCTCCATGCCGAGCCAGCGTGCCTTCATCTGGTAGTAGCGGTGCGACAGGCGCGGATAGGCGTCACGAACGGCCGTGGCCAACGCATCCACCACGCTGCGCTCGACGCGATTGGCGAGATGGCGCGAATCGGCGATGTCCTCGAAGCCGCGCCAGCGGTCGGAAATCTCCTTGTCCTTGGCCAGCGTGTTGGTGATCAGGGTGAAGGTGCGCAGATTCTTGCGGAAGGTTGCAGCCAGCGCTTCGGAGGCCCGGCGGCGGATCTCGCCATCGGCGTGCTGGAGGCGGTTCAGCGCCGGCTCAAGGGTCAGTTCCTCGCCATCGATGTCGAAGCGCAGATCGGTCATCGTCTCGTCGAACAGGCGGTTCCAGGCGCCGCGTCCGGTAATAGACTTCTCGTGGAAAAGCTGCTCGACCCGGTCCTCGAGCTGGTACGGTTTGTCCTTGCGCAGATCGAGCACCCAGGGCCGGTAGTGGGCGAAGGCGAGATCGGCAGCAAGCGCGGTGTCGATCGCGGCATCGTCGATGAGGTTCAGTTCCAGCGCGAAGAAAAGAAGATGCGCGCTGGCGTCGGTCATCTTCTCCTGAATGTCGCCATAAAGCTTGGCGCGCTGCGGATCCGTCGTGTTGCCGGCATAGACCAGCCCGGCATAGGAGACGATCCGGCCGATCAGTTCTTCCAGCGCCTCATAGGCGGCAAGCGCCTCGCCCAGCCTGCCGCCGTCGCCGCGCGCCGCCTCGGCGGCGAGCGTGCCTTTCCAGCGGTTCTCGAAACTGATGGCATCGGCCGCCGCCTTGGCGATGTCGCGCTTCAACTCAGGGGCGTCCATTCCCGCATAGAGATCGGCGAGGTTCCATTCCGGAAGGTTGCCAAGCTCCGCCGCGCCCTGACCGGACGATGTCGCCGCCGCAAGCTGCCGACCAAGAACCATGCGCATCGCCATATCTTCCAGAACCAGATTCGAGGGCCAAGATTCGAGGGGCCAAAATTCGAGGGGAATGAGAGGCCGGTCAAATGCTAAGGAATTCGTTCACCGGGTTTTTTGAAACCTTATTTAGAACCCTGTGCCAAGATGATCCATAGAGCGGGTTTCCCAAGGCGGCCAAAGGGGCGGGCATCGTTGAACCAGTCATGACAGGTTCCATACTCATAGTCGATGACGATCCCGTGCAGCGCAGGCTGCTAGAGGCGGCGGTGACGAAATTCGGCCACAACGCGATCGTCGCGGATAGCGGCGAGGCCGGCCTTGACGTTCTCGACGGGCCTAAAGCGAGCGACGTCTCGGTGATCATCCTCGACCTCGTCATGCCGGGCCTCGACGGCATCGGCGTGCTGAAGGCGATGCGCGAGCGCGGCATCCATATTCCGGTGATCGTGCAGACCGCGCAGGGTGGCATCGAGACCGTCGTTTCGGCCATGCGTCATGGCGCCTTCGATTTCGTCGTCAAGCCGGCCTCTCCCGACAGGCTGCAGGCATCGATCGTCAATGCGCTCAAAGTCGAGGCGGTCGAGGGCGAAGTGAAGCGCACGTCGCGGCGTCGCGGCGGCAATCTGACTTTCAAGGACATGATCACGCACAGCCCGGCGATGGATCGGGTGATCCGCCTCGGTCAGAAGGCGGCCGCGTCCAACATCCCGATCCTCATCGAAGGCGAGTCCGGTGTCGGCAAGGAGTTGGTGGCGCGCGCCATCCAGGGCAGCGGGGACCGCCGCTCAAAGCCGTTCGTCACCGTCAATTGCGGCGCGATCCCCGACAATCTGGTCGAATCGATCCTGTTCGGCCACGAGAAGGGCTCGTTCACCGGCGCCACCGAAAAACACGCCGGCAAATTCGTCGAGGCGCATTCGGGCACGCTCTTTCTCGACGAGATCGGCGACCTGCCGCTCGACGTGCAGGTCAAGCTGTTGCGCGCCGTGCAGGACGGTGAGGTCGATCCAGTCGGTGGACGTTCGACCATCAGGGTCGATATCAGGCTGATATCGGCGACACACCGCAACCTTCTGCAGCAGGTCAAGGACGGCAAGTTCCGCGAGGATCTGTTCTACCGGCTGAATGTCTATCCGATCTTCGTGCCGCCGCTGCGCGATCGTCGCGACGATATTCCGTATCTGGTCGAGCATTTCATGGAGAAGGTCGCGCCCACCGATCCGCGTCACCGTCTGCACGGCATTTCGGCCGCGGCGCTCGCCATGCTGAAGGCCTATGATTGGCCGGGAAACATCCGGCAGCTGGAAAACGCCGTTTTCCGGGCCTCGGTGC
Source organism: Mesorhizobium sp. WSM4821 (assembly GCF_055901555.1). Classification (NCBI taxonomy): domain Bacteria; kingdom Pseudomonadati; phylum Pseudomonadota; class Alphaproteobacteria; order Hyphomicrobiales; family Phyllobacteriaceae; genus Mesorhizobium; species Mesorhizobium sp. WSM4821. The sequence continues at coordinate 2,415,435 of NZ_CM148371.1, forward strand.
TTTGCGAAGGCGACGTGCTGACCGAGGAGGAGTTTCCGCAAATCCGGGCGCAGGTCGAGGGCACCGTCAACCTCAATGCGCATGGGGCGTTGCCCGCCTCGCCTTTGGCCATCGAACCGCCTGGCGAAGATGCGCCGGCCGACAACACCAGCCCTGCGACCGAGCTCGATCCGCCGGTCAGGCCGCAGCCGCGCTTCGGTACGCTGCGGGCGCTCGACGAACGCGGCAATGTACGCGCCCTGGCCGATGTCGAACTCGAAATGATCGAGCTCGCCATCAACCATTACAACGGCCAGATGAGCGAAGTTGCCCGCCGCCTCGGCATCGGCCGCTCCACGCTCTACAGAAAGCTCAAGGAGTATGGCATCGACCCGGAAACAGGCCGGGTCGACCGGCTCGCTTCCTGACGATGCAAGGTCCAACCATCCTACCAGTCTGGCGTCAGGACAGTTGACAGTCATCGGCGGCACATGACGCGTGCCGGGGCGAGGCATTTGCGGCAGTGTTCACGCATTGAGGCGTCCGGTAACAGATCGTGTTGCGGGCAAAGGCCGAAACATGATCTAAACCAGCAGTTTACCAAGAAACCCTGCGTAATATTTTTGACGGGATATCGCCACGGTGTTACCGCATTTCGGCTTCAATAAGCGATGATTAACCATTAGGATCGATATTCGGGTGTGAACACCACCGCATCCGTTTGGTCAAATCCGGGGACAAACGGCAGCCTGCAAGGCCTTTTGATTTGAACAAAGTCGAACGACACAAAGACGTGCGGCATTATCACATGAGCGTCTGGCCGAGATGGCTGGCAGCGGTGATTCTCGCCTTTGGCTTCCTTGCGGCGGCTGCTAGCGGCGCCAGCGCCCAGTCGCGCTCACTGAAACTCTATAACCTCCACACGAAGGAGAAGGCGGAGATCGTCTTCAAGCGCGGCGGCCGCTACGACCAGGCGGGTCTGAAAAAGATCAATGTCTTGCTGCGCGACTGGCGCCGCAACGAGCCGACCAAGATGGATCCGCGCCTGCTGGACCTGGTGTGGGAGGCTTACCGGCAGAGCGGCTCCAGAGACTATATCCAGGTCGTGTGCGGTTATCGCTCGCCGTCAACGAACTCGATGCTGCGCGGCCGCAGCAGGGGCGTCGCCAAGAAAAGCCAGCATATGCTCGGCAAAGCCATGGACTTCTACATTCCCGGCGTGCCGCTGAAGAAACTGCGCGACATCGGCCTCAAGATGCAGGGCGGTGGCGTCGGTTACTATCCTTCGTCCGGCTCGCCCTTCGTCCACATGGATGTCGGCAATGTGCGCCACTGGCCCGGTATCAGCCGCCGGGAATTGGCGCGCGTGTTCCCCGATGGCAAGACGCTGCATGTGCCGAGCGACGGCAAGCCGCTGCCCGGCTATTCGCAGGCGCTCGCCTCCTACAAGGCGCGCAAGGGCGCCGGCACTCCCGCCATCGAACTGGCCAGCGCAGGTGGCGGGTCCAAGAAATCCGGCGGTCTGTTGGCGGCTTTCTTCGGCGGCGGCGAAGACGAGGCGGACGACAGCGCCGATGTGGCAGCCGCGCCAGCACCGAAGCCAACCAACGTGAAGCCGGCGAACGTGAAGCTGGCGAGCGCGAAACCGACGCCGGCCGCCAAGGGCAGCCAGCTCCCGGGCATTGCCATCGTGTCGCCTCAGGATGCGAAGCGCGCCGAGATTGCGCAAATCGCTGATGCACCTGCTCCGGAACCGGAGGAGGACACGCCCGAAACGATCATCGCCGCGCTGCCGGCGCGCAGCGTTCCGGTGCCTGATTTCGCCCCCCGTCCGAAGACCGATGTCGGCGCCCAGCCGCCCGAAAACGTTCCGTTCGGGATGGCGGATGCCACCGCCACCACCGAACAGGCTGTGGCGACCGCGCAAGCGCCGGCAGGCGCTCCCTTCGGCATGGCCGACCCGTCCGCCGCTGCCGGTCCGACGCAGGTTGCCGCCACCAGTATTCCGTTGCCGACCTGGCGTCCCGATCACTCGCTGCCGGCCGACATTGCAGCGGCCGACCTTGCGCCGCAGGACAAGGATGTGCTTTTGGCGCTGGCTGATACGGCCGGGCATGACAAGACCGCTACCGATGCATTCTCGGTGCTACCGTCGGCGCGGCCTGAACTGACGCCGACTGACCAGATCCAGCCCGACGCGGTCAAAGCCGTCCTCGAGCGGGTCAGCGCAACCGACGGATATCAGGTCGCTTCGCTCTCCCAGCCGAGCTCGGTCTCCATCGACCCCGCGAACGTCTATGCCGCATCGCCGCGCAAGGCTGTCTTTGCCCGCCCGGCCGGCTCCGATCCGGCGGCAGCGATCGGGGCGGGTGTGAAGACCACCCGCAAGGAAGCCAGGGCAACCGCGCGTGATCTGAAGCCCGGTCCCAAGGCCGTGGTGGTCCCTGCCGAGCCGCAGGCTGCGCGGTGGGCGCTGAACAGCGGCGAGAAGGTCGTCACCGTCTCCAGCGCGACGACGGCGCCGCGTTATGCCTACAACATCGTGCACACGCCGCCGAGCGAGGTCTATACCGCGGGCTTCCAGCCTGACGATCAGTCGGCCGACGCCAACCGGTTCACCGGCAAGGCCGTAAAGTTCCTGTCGGTCGCCCGCTTCCAGACCAAATAGCGGATCGATCGAGCAATACAAAGCCTCGCCGGGTAACCCGCGCGGCCTTTTGTTGTCCGCAGAAAAGAGCGCCGGCGATGCCGCCAATCTCCCCAAGTGAGAGAGGATTGGCTCTACCGACCGAGCTTGCTCGCCGCGCGCGCCAACGCCTCGATCTCGTCCCACCTGCCGGCCTTGACCAAGTCGTCCGGTGCCACCCAGGAGCCGCCGACGCAGATGACGTTGGGCAGGGCAAGATAGTCGGCGGCGTTCTTGCCGGTGATGCCGCCGGTCGGGCAGAATTGCACATCGGCGAGTGGCGAAGCGAATGCCTTGAGCGAGGCGATGCCGCCCGACTGTTCGGCCGGGAAGAATTTCAGGAAACGCAAGCCTGCCTCGCGGGCGGCCATGATCTCGCCGGGCGTGATGGCGCCGGGCAGCAACGGCACGTCGCTGTTCTTCGCCGCCGCCAGAAGCTCGCGGGTGATGCCGGGGCTGACGATGAACTTCGAGCCGGCCGCCGCTGCCTCGCCGAACTGGCGGGCGTCCAGAATGGTGCCGGCGCCGACGATGGCGTCCTCGACTTCGCTTGCCACGAGCCGTATCGCCTCCAGCGCATCGGCGGTCCGCAGCGTGATCTCTATCGCCGGCAGGCCGCCGCGCGTCAGCGCGCGTGCCAGCGGCACGGCATCAGCAACGTTGGTGATCTTCAGCACCGGGATAACCGGTTGGCCATTGAGGAGCGACGGGAGCTTTTCGGTCTTGCTGGGCATGTGTCGTCTCTCCGGTTTTGATCCGTTCAACCGGTTAGCAGAAGGCTGTTTTTCTGTCCACGAAACGAACCGTGTCGCGATGTCACGCACTGCCCGCAATTCCATTGGCCCGGCCGTCGAAGCCGCCGAGCAAAGGCTGATCCACGCGCCAGCCTTGAATCGGCTTTCATGAGCGTTTAGTGGCTTTGGCGATGACACCGTCCAATCAGCCCTTGCGCGTTGCCGCGCTCTACAGGTTTGCCCGGCTCGATGACTTCGAGGCATTGCGTGCGCCGCTCGCCGCCTACTGTTGCGGACGCGGTATCAAGGGCACGCTGCTTCTGGCGCATGAGGGCATCAACGGCACGGTCGCCGGCAGCGAAGCGGCGATCACCGCACTTATCGACCATCTCGAATCCATCGAAGGTCTCGCCGGTCTCGAGGTCAAATACAGCAGCGCCGCGCAGATGCCGTTCCACCGCATGAAGGTGCGGCTGAAGCGCGAGATCGTCACCATGGGCGTCGAAGATCTCGATCCGGCGGCAAACGCCGGCACCTATGTCTCTCCGGCCGACTGGAACGCGCTGATCTCGGACGCAGACACGATCACCGTCGACACGCGCAACGCCTACGAGGTGTCGATCGGCACCTTCAAGGGCGCGGTCGATCCCGCCACGACGAGCTTTCGCGAGTTCCCGGCCTGGGTCGAGCAGCATCGGGCCGAACTCGTAGGCCGGAAGGTGGCCATGTTCTGCACCGGCGGCATACGCTGCGAGAAGGCGACGGCCTATGTGAAGGCGCTCGGCTTCGAGGATGTGTTCCATCTCAGGGGCGGCATCTTGAGATATCTCGAAGAGGTGCCCGCCGAACAGAGCCTCTGGCAGGGCGAGTGCTTCGTCTTCGACGAGCGCGTCTCGGTGTCGCACGGCCTGGTCGAGGGCGAGGCCGAACTGTGCCGCGCCTGCCGACACCCGCTGACCGGGCAGGACCGGCTGTCGCCGAAATACATCGCCGGCGTCTCGTGCCCGCATTGCTTCGAAACTCGTACTGACGAGGATCGTGCGCGCTATGCCGAGCGCCAGCGCCAGGTCGAGCTTGCACAGGTGCAAGGCAGGCGGCCGCATATCGGCCGTTAGGAAACGGCAGATACTGTCATCCTTGGCAAAGCCCGTCATTGTAATGTCAATATCCGGGACCTACCTCTTCGACTCCGAAACCTGCCCGTGCACGTTCGGCCGGGCCAATTCTGGAGGCATTGATGTTCGATCCCAAGAAGCTCCTCGACGATCTGCTCGGCTCGCAAATTCCCGGAACGGGTTCGACCGTCCGTGACAAAGGGGGGCAGGCGGTGCAGATGGCCAAGGACAATCCGCTGGCGGCCGGCGCGCTGGCCGCGGTGCTGCTTGGAACCGGCGCCGGCCGTCAGGTCACCGGCACTGCGGTGAAGCTCGGCGGCCTGGCCGTGATCGGCGGTCTCGCCTACAAGGCCTACCAGAACTACAAGAACGGCAAGGCGCCTGCGGAGACGGCCGCCGCCGGCGAGCCGGAATTGCTGCCGCCGCCCGCCGACACCAGCTTCCACCCCTCGCAGGCGCCGCAGGGCGAGGACGAATTCACGCTGACGCTGGTGCGGGCGATGATTTCGGCAGCGAAGGCCGACGGCCATATCGACGACGACGAGCGGCAAAAGATCGCCGGCAAACTCAGCCTCGCGGGCATCGACACCGACGCGGAGAAATTTCTGATGTCGGAGCTGGAAACGCCGCTCGACCTGGACACGCTGGTCGCTGGCGCTCAAACCGACGCGCAGAAGCTCGAGCTCTATACCGCCTCGCGCCTCACCATCGATCCGGATACGCGCGCCGAACGCGGCTATCTCGATCTACTCGCCGGCCGACTCGGCCTGCCGGACGCGCTGGTGGACCATGTCGAGGCGACGGTATCGGCGGCAAAGGTGCCGGTGTCAGGGGTGCCGGCATCAGACAAGGCAACCGGCAACGTCGCCGGTTCGCGCTGGTAGGTTTGAGTTCGGAGAGGGGTTCGACGTCCTTTCGCGTTAACGTCTCATTTACCCAGGAAGCGCATGATTTTAGGCACTCGGATCGGCTTTCCTCCTCCCAAGCCTGGTTCGGATCGGGGCGGTCGCTAATGACCGCCCTTTTTGTCGGAACCGGCTGAGGCGCGTCGCGTTTGAACGAATTCATGCGACGGACGCGCTCAGGCTCTTGTTTTTATGCATGTCGTTATCGCAAAACCGCTGCACACTTTTGCGCGACAGGCCTTAGTGCATGACCCGAAACCGGAATCGATTTTTGGAAGGGATCATGCGCAAAATCGGATTGCTCAAAATCGAAGCGCACCAGCGTCCTTTGCGCGTTCAAAAAGGGCACACGGCGCTGTAAGAGGACAGTCATGACAGATTACAGAACCGCCATTGTCACCGGCGCCGGCACAGGTGTCGGCAAAAGCGTCGCCACGGCGCTGCTCAAGGCCGGCTGGAACACGGTGTTCTGCGGGCGCCGCAAGCCGGTGCTGAACAAGGCAGTCGCCGACGCCGGACCGACACAAGCCAAGGCGCTGGCGGTCGCCTGCGACATCAGCAAGGCCGACCAGGTCGACGATCTGTTCGAGACGGTGGCGGCGGCTTTCGGCCGTGTCGATCTGCTCTTCAACAATGCCGGCATGGGCTACAAGTCGACATTGATCGACGAGATCCCGGTCGAGGTGTGGAACGACGTCGTCGGGGTCAATCTCACCGGCTCGTTCCTGTGCGCCCGCGCCGCCTTCGGTGCCATGCGCAGGCAACGGCCGATGGGCGGCCGCATCATCAACAACGGCTCGGTGTCGGCCTACGCGCCGCGGCCGGGCTCGGTGCCCTATACCGCGACCAAGCACGCCATAACCGGGCTGACCAAGACGCTGGCGCTGGACGGCCGGCCCTATGACATCGCCTGCGGCCAGATCGACATCGGCAACGCCTTGACCGACATGGCGCAGGCGATGACGGTCGGAGTGCCGCAGGCCAACGGCTCCATCGCCGCCGAAGCGGTGATGGACGTTCAGCGCGTTGCCGATGCCGTCGTCCACATGGCCAGCCTGCCGCTCGACGCCAATGTGCTGTTCATGACCGTGATGGCGACAAAGATGCCGTTCGTCGGGCGAGGGTGAGCGGCCGGCCTAATTTAGGATGTGACCGGAAGCGGCACGCCGGGAAGATACAGCGAAATGGGCCGGATTTCGTAAACGGCGGTTGGATTGACGCGGCGAAGGTCGCGGGCAATCGCGATCGCGGCATCACGCGTGGCGCAGTCGACGACGTAGAGTCCCAACAATTGCTCCTTGGTCTCGGCGAAGGGGCCGTCAATCACCATTCCGGCGCCCGGCCCCCGCAAGGTGCACGCGTCTTGTGTCGCCCCGAGCCGCGCCGCCGGGCCAAGGGCACCTTCCCGGTAGAGCCGTTCGTTGATCTGGAGCAGGTCCGTCATCAGCGCCGCGTCCTCTTCCGGCGTCAACGCCGCGACGACTTCTTCCACGTGATAGGCAAGGATGGCATAGAACATCTGGCGTCACCTTTCTTCGGTCGTGAATTCTTCGCCGCCGACAGCTGTCTCACTTGTCCAGAAACGCCTCGATCCGCTCCAGCGCGCGCAGGATGTTCTCTTCGGAATTAGCATAGGACAGCCTGATGTAGCCTTCGCCAAGAATGCCGAAATCAGGTCCGCCGATCAGCGCCACACCGGCATCCTCCAGCAGGGCGGACGCCAGCTTCTTGGCCTTCCAGCCGGTCTTGGAGACATTGGGGAAGGCATAGAAGGCGCCCTTCGGCGTGATGCAGGAAACACCGGGTAAGGCGTTCAGCCCTTCGACCACGACCTTCCTGCGGCGGTCGAAGGCGCGCATCATCTTGTCGACGTCGTCCTGCGGGCCGTCGATGGCCGCGATGCCGGCATACTGGCTCGGTGCGTTGACGCAAGACCAGCAGTTGACCGCCAGCTTGCGCACCTTGTCGTAGAGATGGGCACCCTTGTAGCCGTTCGGCCAGATCGACCAGCCCATGCGCCAGCCGGTCATCGCCCAGGTCTTCGACCAACCGTTGAGGATGATCAACCGGTCGCGGATTTCGGGGAAGTTGAGCAGCGAGCAATGCGTCTCGCCGTCATAGGTCATCACGTCGTAGATCTCGTCGGAGAGGATGGCGACGTCCGGGTGCGCTTCCAGCCCCTTGACCAGCTTCTCGATCTCGGCGCGGGGGGTGACGCCGCCAGTCGGGTTGGCCGGGGAGTTGAGGATGAGCAGCCTGGTGTTTGGCGTGATCAGCGCCAGCGTCTCCTCAGCCGAGAAGGCAAAGCCGTTCTCCTCGCGCATCGGCACCGGCACCGGAGCAGCACCGGTGAACTCGATCATCGAGCGATAGATGGGAAAGCCGGGATCGGGATAGAGGATTTCTGCGCCCGGTTCGCCGAACATCAAGATCGTGGCGAACATCGTCGGCTTGCCGCCGGGCAGGATCATCACCGCCTCGGGCGATACCTCCACGCCGGTTGTGGTCAGCGTGCGGCGTACCACCGCCTCGCGTGTCGCCAGCAGGCCGTTGGCCGGCGTATAGCCGTGGTGGCCGTCGCGCAGCGCCTTGATCGCCGCCTCGACGATATGTTGCGGCGTCTTGAAGTCGGGTTGGCCGATGCCGAGATTGACGATATCGCGCCCTTGACGGGCAAGTGCTGTGGCACGAGCCAGCACCGCGAAGGCATTTTCTTCGCCGAGACGATCGAAGGCCGAAATCGTGTGGAGCATTTTTCCCGTCCGTGTGGTTCTTTCATAGAGCGAGCGTTTTTGTGAGCGTCCTTTCGCAAAAGTCAAACGGATTGGAGCTTTGGGTGTCGGAAAATCTCGAGAATTGGCAGCCGCGCCCGCGGCCCGAACGCAAAGTCCTGGAGGGGCGCACCGTCAGACTGGAACCGCTCGACGCCGAAAAGCACGGCGACGGCCTGTTCGAAGCATCGTCGGTGCCAGACGCCGACGGCCGCTTCGCCTGGCTGTTCGACTACCCCCCGCAGACCCGCGCCGCCTTCCAGCCCTGGGTGGACAAGGCCGAAGCCAGCGAAGACCCGCTGTTCTTCACCGTCATCGACAAGGCTAGCGGCAAGGTTGCCGGACGCCAGACGCTGATGCGCATCGATCCGACCTATGGCGTGATCGAGATCGGCAACATCTATTGGGGTGCGCTGATCTCGCGCAGGCCGGCGGCGACGGAAGCGCAATTCCTGTTCATGAAATACATCTTCGACGAGCTTGGCTATCGCCGCTACGAATGGAAATGCAACAACCGCAACGAGCCGTCGAAGCGCGCGGCGGAGCGTTTCGGCTTCAAGTTCGAAGGCGTTTTCCGCCAGCATCTTGTGGTCAAGGGCGAAAACCGCGATACCGCGTGGTATTCGACCATCGACAAGGAGTGGCCGGCACTGCGCAGAGCCTATGAGGCATGGCTCGATCCGGCCAATTTCGATGGCGAAGGCCGCCAGAAGCGACGGCTCGAGGATTTCCGCGCCGAGTTCGGCGCCTGACCATGATTCCGAAGAGTGAAAGCCGGTTTTCGGGCAAGATCATGGTCAAGGAAGATAAGGCCTCCACCCCGATTCTGCCGGGATGGACCAGGCTCTGACAGGAGTTCGCAGATGGCGCATAGCCACGACCATGGTTCGCAAGGGCATGACCACAGCCACGGCGCGGGACATGTGCACGGCTCGACCGACAAGAAACGCGTTCTGATAGCGGCTTGCCTGACCGCCGGCTTCATGGTCGCGGAAGCGCTCGGCGGTCTCCTCACCGGATCGCTGGCACTGCTGGCGGACGCCGGCCACATGCTCGCCGACTCGATCGCGCTCGGCCTTGCCTGGTATGCTTTTCATCTTGCTGGCCGGCCGGCGACCGAACGCCTCACCTACGGCTTCGGCCGGGTCAAAACGCTGATCGCCTATACCAACGGGATCGCCATCTTCGCCATTGCGCTGTGGATCATCTATGAGGCTTGGCAACGCCTGCTGACGCCTGCGCCCGTGCTCGGCGGGCCGATGCTGGTCGTTGCGATCGCCGGCCTGCTGGTCAACATCGCTGCCTTCTTCGTGCTGCATGGCGGCGACCGTGAAAGCCTGAACATGCGCGGCGCCATCCTGCACGTGCTTGGCGATCTGCTCGGCTCGGCGGCAGCGATCATAGCTGCGCTGATCATCCTGGCGACGGGCTGGACGCCTATCGATCCGATCCTGTCCGTCCTCGTCTCGCTGCTGATCCTGTCCACGGCCTGGTCGCTGATGCGCGAAGCCGCCCATGTCCTGCTCGAAGGCGTGCCGGCGAGCCTCGATCGCGACCTGATCGCTAGGGATATAGAGGGGACAGTCAAGGGCGTTTGCGAGGTGCATCACATGCATGTCTGGTCGCTCGACGGGTCAAGCAACATGGCGACATTGCATGCCTGCCTCAACGACGGCGTCGACGCCCATAAAGCGGTCAGCGCCATCAAGAAACGGCTGGCCGCCGAGCATGGCATCGCCCACGCCACCGTAGAGCCGGAATTCGGCCAATGCGCCGACAGCCATCATGAGCACGATGGCGAGCACGACCATGCGCGCGGTGCGGCGCCGCATCACGGCCACTATCACTGACACCGGGAGTTCCATAGCGTTGGCAATAATAAACTTGATGAATTCCCGCCGTGTCGGGGTCGCGTGATGGATCGCGACACGCGCAATGCGGCGATCGGCGCGCTCTGGGTGCTGCTCCTGTTCGGCATCGCCGCCTACTATTTGCCAACCGTGATGCTGGCGGTCGGCAACGTCTCGACCATCCTTGCCGGCGTCGTCGCCGCTGTCTTCATGGGGGCCATCTTCATCGTGTTCTGGCTGCGTGGCCGCAGCCAACGCAAAAAGGATCATTGATATGCGTGTTCTGATTACCGGCGCGGCAGGCATGGTCGGCCGCAAGCTCATCGCCCGGCTGGCGAAGGATGGAACGCTCCGCGGCCGCAAGATCGCCGCGCTCGACCTTCACGATATCGTGCCGCCACAGGCGCCGGTCATCGAGGGCGTCGATGCCGCCATTCATACCGGCGATCTTGCCGCGGCGGGCGCGACGGAAAGGCTGGTCGCGTCGCGCCCGGACGTGATCTTCCACCTCGCCGGCGTCGTGTCGGGCGAGGCGGAAGCCAATTTCGATCTCGGCTACCGCGTCAATCTCGACGGCACACGGGCGCTGTTCGACGCCGTCCGGCTGGCGTCCTATGCGCCGCGCGTCGTGTTCACCTCGTCGATCGCCGTGTTCGGCGCACCGTTCCCGGATGTCATCCCGGACGAATTCCATCCGACGCCCTTGACCTCCTACGGCACGCAGAAGCTGATCGGCGAAGCGCTGCTCGCCGACTATACGCGGCGCGGATTCTTCGACGGCATCGGCATCAGGTTGCCGACCATCTGTGTGCGGCCCGGAAAACCGAACAAGGCGGCCTCAGGCTTCTTCTCCGGCATCATCCGCGAGCCGTTGAGCGGCCACGAAGCGATCTTGCCGGTGCCGCGTTCTGTCGTGCACACCCATGCCAGCCCGCGCTCGGCGGTGAACTTCCTGATCCATGCCGCCGGGATCGACGGCAGCACGGTGGGGCCGCGCCGCAATCTGACGATGCCCGGTGTCGGCGTCTCGGTCGGCGAGCAGATCGAGGCGCTGGAACGCGTCGCCGGTGCCAAGGCGGTGAGGCTGATCCGCGAGGTGCCCGAAGACACGATCTGGTCGATCGTCAAGGGCTGGCCGACGCGGTTCGAGGCGCGGCGGTCGAGGGAGCTTGGCTTTACCGCCGAAACCAGCTTCGACGAAATCATCCGCGTCCATATCGAGGATGAGCTGGACGGCAAGGTCGCAAGCTAGGGCGCTGCGCGTCCAATAACACGCGCAAAGGGCGTTATCCGCCAGTAACACGCGCAAAGGGCGTTATCCGCCAGCGCTCAAGCTTGCCGAAAGCAGCAGCAGCCCGAACATGAAGACAAAGGCTGCGCCGCCGATCTCGACGATCGAATGGATGCGGTTGCCCAAGCGGCCGTCGCCGGCGAAATAGACCGCCCAATTCTTGGCCGTCACCGCCAGCGTCGCCAGGGCCGCGACCGTGATCGCGGTGCCGAGCGCCATGGCCAGCACCGAGAGAATGCCGCCGAACCATAGCCCATTGAGCAAGGCAAAGCTCAGCACGATCAGCGCACCCGAGCAGGGGCGGATGCCGACCGCAGCCACCGCCGACCAGGCCGTGCGCCAGTCGAAGCGGTCCCCGGAAAGCAGCGTCGGGTCGGGCGCGTGTGAATGTCCGCACGTCTCGCAGATTTCGCCCGCCGCATGGTGATGGTGATCGTGCCCGCCATGACCACGATGGTGGTCGTGCGCGCCATGATCGTGGTCATAGTCGTGAAGCGCGTGGGAATGCGCATGCGCGGAATGCGAGGGCCCGGTGTGCGAATGGCCGGCATTGGCGGCCGACAGGCTGTAGGCGGGGTTTGCACCGAACAGGCGAAGGACGGCGGGGCCGGCCTTGCGCCACAAAAGCCAGGCGCCGAACAGGGTGATCAAGGCAAAGCTCATGACTTCGAGGAACCATGCCGCGTCGGTCATCGAGATGGCAGTGCCGCGCAGGACGAAATAGGCGAGTATCATCACGACGATCGCCGTCAGCGCCTGCAACAGGGCCGAGACGAAGGACAGCATGATGCCGCGCCTGAGCGCGACTTCGTTCGCCACCATGTAGGACGAGATCACCGCCTTGCCATGACCGGGGCCGGCGGCATGGAAAGTGCCGTAGGCGAAAGACAGGCCGATGAGCAGCCACAGCTTGCTGCCGTCCTCGCGCATCGCCTTCATCGCCGTTGCCAGCGCTCGGTAGAATTCCTGCTGGCGCAGATTGATCCACATCAGGATGTGGGCGAACGGGCCGGTGCTGGGAGCGATCCCGTCATTGGTGCCGATGCCGAGTGAACTCTGGGCGTGGGCGGAGCCGAGGAAGTGCGTCATCACAAGGGCGATGGCCAAAAAGCCGAACGCCAAACGCAGGGACGGTTTCGTCACCGGATTATCCTTCTGACTGACAGCTCAGTTCGAGCTTGGTCGCAAAGATCTTGCTCATGTCGGTGCCTGTCGGATCGTTGAAGAAGGCGTCCGTCAGGGTCTTCTGATTCTCGGCGAGCGCCTCGTCGGGGTTCGGACGGATGACCTTGCTCGTGCATGTCGACGGCAAGCCATCGACCTGCAGGTTGGCATCCTCGGTGAAATCGATCGCTGTGTAGAAGGTCGGATCGTAGACGCCGATATCGATCTTGCCGGCCAGTTTGGTCGGCGCCTTCGGTTCGGATTCGAACAGGATGATGAGCTGGTCGTTTTCGAAATTTGCCATCAGTTGCGGGGGCGGGTTCATCGCCTCGTCCTTGCCGTCGACGGTGACGAGCTGGAAGTAATTGAACTCCGCCAGCGAAGCATGGACGGTGTCGGCGACTTCCTTCAGCTCCTTGTCGTCGAGCTTCAGGTCGGAATTCTTGTCGAACTCCATCATCACCGTGCTCGAAAACAAATCGTCGAAGCGCCAGAGATGGCGCAATGCCTTCACAGTTTGGTGATCCGGGCTGAGAACCACTTCGAGGCGGGCCTCGGCGAAGACGTGGGGATGCACCTCGGCTGGCCCGACCGTGGCAAATGTCGCCGCCATGGCCGAAGCCATCATGATTGCTTGCGGTTTCAGGTGCATCCTCGGTCGCGATTCCATCAGCTTGGATAAATATCGACAGTTACCAGAAAGCGGGCGAAAATGGGACCGATAGACGGCTGAAAGCTCATGCGCTGTCGGTCGTCTTGAACCACTGCACCAGGAAGTCGACAAAGACGCGAACCTTCGCGGGCAAGTAGCGCCGGTGCGGATAGACGGCGAAGATGCCGCCCCCCGGCAGGATGCGGTCATCCAGCGCGGTCACCAGCCGACCGGTTTCGATGTCGGGCGCGGCGATGAAATCCGGCAGGATCGAAAATCCCAATCCCGCCACAGCGGCGGCCCTCGCGGCCATCGGGCTGTTGACCTCGATCGGACCGGAAACCGAAACGCTCACCGTATCGCCGCTGTCGCCCTTGAATGGCCAGTTGGTCAGCCAGCGGCCATTGGTGTCGATGATGCAGGGAACGCGGCTAAGGTCCTGCGGCCGGACCGGCATGCCATGTTTCGCGATCAGTTCGGGAGATGCGCAGAGCCGCACCGAAAACGGCGCCAGACGCCTCGCGATCAGCGAGGAGTTTTCCAGCCGCGAAATGCGCACGGCAAGGTCGAAACCTTCCTCGACCAGGTCGACGAAGCGATCGTCGAGACGAATGTCGAGCACGATGTCGGGATGCTGCTTGGCGAAGTCGATCAGCGACTGTCCGACCGGTGCGTCGGCGAAGGTGCGCGGCGCCGAAAGCTTGATCCTGCCGCGCACGTCGCCGGAGGATTCACGCACGGCATCGGCCAGGCTGTCGACCTCGCGCACGATTTCCGAGGCGCGCCGGTAATAGGTGTGGCCGGCCTCTGTCATCGAAAACTGCCGCGTGGTGCGGTTGAGCAGCAGCGCGCCGAGTTCGTCCTCCAACTCGCGCACATATTTCGACAGCAGCGCCTTGGAACGGCCGATCTTGCGCGCCGCTGCTGAAAAACCTTCGGCCTCGACCACGTCGATGAAGGCGCGCATGCGGGTCAGCGTGTCCATGTCATGCGCTCCTTTTTTGATGGGCTGCAAGGATGCGCGCGGCAAGCGCCATCAGTTGCCGGTCGCTGTTCTTCGGCCCAAGCAGCGAAAGGCCGAAGGGGGCGCCGTCGACCTGGCCCAGCGGCAGCGTGATCTGCGGAAAGCCCGACAGGCCGGAAAGACACAGCAGTCTCAGCGCGCGTTCGCGATACGTCTGCAAATCGTCGAAGGAATCGGCCTTGAGCGGGGCGGCACCCGGAACGGTCGGCAGCACAAGGACGCCGTCCTCGCCAAGCAGGTCGGCAAGTTCAAGACGAAACGAACCGCGACGTTCCGTTTCATATTGCGCGGTTGCCGCGTCGATGGTCGCGCCGTGTTCGAAACGCTCCTTGACGCCGGGGCCTAGTATCCGGTCGCTCTGCAAGATCCAGGCGCCATGGCTTTGCCAGGCCTCGTACCCCTGCAGTTTGCGGAAACACCAGTAGAGATCGTCGGTGGAATGCGAGAGCGGCGCGCTGATCCGCGGTTTGCCCATTACCGAAGAGACATGGCGGACCATGCCGCGATATTCATCGGCTTTCTGCGGGCCGAGCATGAGCCCGTCCAGCGCATCAAGGGTGAGAGGACGCCGCAATTCGTGGCGATGGAGATCGTCGCCGAGCAGCACCGCGCCGACCCTGTCGTAGGTGGCCATGTCCTTGGCAAACCACCCGAACGTATCGAGGGAGGGGGCGAGCGGCATGGTGCCATCGAGCGAAATGCGCCCGTGCGTGATCCTGAGGCCGATCAGGCCACAGAAACTCGCAGGCGCGCGGACGGAGCCGCCGGTGTCGGATCCGATGGCGATATCGGCGAGCCCGCCGGCGACCGCGGCGGCGGATCCGGATGACGAGCCGCCGGTGATGCGGTCGGGTGCTGCCGGATTGACCGGTGAGGGGAAATGCGCGTTCAGCCCCATCAGGGAGAAGGCCAACTCGTCGGTCTGCGTCTTGCCGACGAAGCGCGCGCCCGAATCAAGCAGCGCCTGGATCGCCGGCGCGGTCGCCGTGGCGGGCGAAGCCTCCCGATACTTCTGCGGATTGCCGCAACCGGTGCGGTAGCCGGCAACGTCGTAAATATCCTTGACGCCCAGCCGCAAGCCGGCAAGCGGGCCGTATCGCGCGCTGGCGACGGGAATCTGGTCGAGGTCGAGAAAAGCGTTCAGAGGGCCGCGAGTGCCTGTCATGCGTTCGATATCCGGATACAGTCTGTCCAACATTGTTCGCTGCTGGAAATTTTACAACCTGGCATACGATTTTTATTGATTGTGAAATCCTTCGCTCTTATATCGCCCTTGCCCAAAGTCGCACGTGCCTGTGGGTGTCCGCCGATCCTCGAATGGTGAGGGCAATCGGTAAGGTAACTGGAGCCACCCCTCCAGTCGGTTTAGCGGCCAACCGCCAGACCGAGGACACCTTGAAGCAACGACGGTGCGGGCCTTTCTGGTGTTCTGCCGGTCGTCCAAAGACCGGGGTTACTGAAGAGGCACACCTTCATTGCCGGCAGTGCGGACGGGTTTCCCATCCAAGCCAAGGCAGACAAAGCGAACCGAGGCCGGGCAAGGCCAAGGTTCACCGCCGCGAGACGGCGCTTCATGGTTCCGGGGTCTCCACCGGCTGGTTCCATGGATATCCGTCCCGCCTTTGTCCACCGCGTGTTCGCGAGGCCGACAGCCCGCGTCCCGCAGCCTTTGTGCGCGCCGAAAGGCGCTGATGGAGAGACCCCGATGGCTACCCAGCGCATCCTTGACTTCCTCGCCACCCGACGTCCGAACGGCCCTTGCCTCGTCGTCGACCTCGATGTCGTGCGCGACAATTTCCGCGCCTTCGAGAAGGCGCTTCCCGATTCGAGGATCTACTATGCGGTGAAAGCAAACCCGGCACCGGAAATCCTGCGCCTCCTTGCTGCGATGGGCTCGTCTTTCGACACCGCTTCCGTTGCCGAAGTCGAGATGGCGATGGACGCCGGTGCGCCCGCGGACCGCATCTCCTTCGGCAACACCATCAAGAAGGAGCGTGATATCGCACGCGCCTATCAGCTCGGCATCCGGCTGTTTGCGGTGGACTGCGTCGAGGAGGTCGAGAAGATCGCCCGCTCAGCACCCGCCGCCCGCGTGTTCTGCCGCGTGCTGACCGACGGCGAAGGCGCCGAGTGGCCGCTGTCGCGCAAGTTCGGCTGCGTCCCGGCGATGGCGGTCGACGTGCTGCGCCACGCCAGGACGCTCGGCCTCGACGCGCATGGCGTGTCGTTCCATGTCGGCTCGCAGCAGACCGACCTGGCCGCTTGGGACCGCGCGCTCGGCGATGCCAAAAAGGTGTTCGCCACGCTCGCCGAAGAAGGCATCGTCCTGAAGATGGTCAATATGGGCGGCGGCTTCCCGACCCGTTACCTCAGGGATGTGCCGGTGGCGCAGGCCTATGGCCAGGCGATCTTTACGGCGTTGCGCAAGCATTTCGGCAATGCCATCCCGGAAACCATCATCGAGCCGGGCCGCGGCATGGTCGGCAATGCCGGCGTCATCAAGTCGGAAGTCGTGCTGATCTCGAAGAAGGCCGACAACGACAATGTGCGTTGGGTGTTTCTCGACATCGGCAAGTTCGGCGGTCTCGCCGAGACGATGGACGAGGCGATCCGCTACCCGCTCGTGACCGCGCATGACGGCACCGAGACCGCGCCTTGCGTGCTCGCCGGCCCGACCTGCGATTCGGCCGACGTGATGTACGAGAAGACGCCGTATCCGCTGCCCTTGTCGCTGACCATCGGCGACGAGGTGCTGATCGAAGGCACTGGCGCCTACACGACGACCTACGCCTCGGTCGCCTTCAACGGCTTCGAGCCTCTCCGATCCTATGTGATCTGACGGCTCGCAAGAGTTGCTCAGATCATCCGAGGTAGGCGCCTTGTCGCCCGCCCAGGTTCGCCTGTGGAACAGATCTCCGCTCGCCAGGGATTGCGGAAATGGACGTTGTAAATTTCATTGTTGAGAGCGCCGCGGGGATCTCCCCCCTCGAGGGGGAGATGGCCGGTAGGCCTGAGGGGGTCGGTTCGGCTGCCTCAGCTTCCTTTGGGCTGCATGGCGTCGGCGCTTCACGCGCGGCGACCCCCTCTGTCGCCTGCGGCGACATTTCCCCCTCAAGGAGGGAGATTGCCGGCGCTTTTGTCGTCGTCGCCGAAACCGCGGCCGACGTTCCGGCGCGCGAGGCTTTGCTCGATCGCGCCATGGGATCGAAGCGGCGGAAAAAATCATCGGAAAAGCTGCGGCGCGGCCGCCGGCCTTCGGAAGGCTTGGCCTTTGTCGCACGCGCTGCTTCGGGCGCTGTCACTGGCACCGTGCGGCTGTGGGACGTGGTGCTGGGCGAGGGCGGTCGGTCAGCACTTCTGCTCGGTCCGCTTGCTGTCGATCCGGCGTTCAAGTATGCCGGCATCGGCTCGGCGTTGATGAGCCATGCCGTGGCGGAGGCCGCGCGTCTCGGCCACGCCGCGGTCCTGCTGGTCGGCGACGCGCCCTATTATGAGCGCTTCGGGTTCTCGGCCGAGAAGACCGGGCCGCTGGCCATGCCCGGCCCCTATGAGCGGCACCGCCTGCTGGCGCTGGAACTGGTGGAAGGGGCGCTCGCCGGCGCGCAGGGCACGTTGAAGGCGGCAGGACGCAAGCTGAAGGCGCAGCGGCTGCCGCTCGCTGCCTGACGGTTCGAAACAAGCCGCTGCCCGATCGGGCTGCGGCTTGTTCATCTTCAAGTAGGTCAGCCGATCAACTGGCTCAGCGCCATGGCGACGCTCATGTCGCCCTCGACCTTTATCTTGCCGGTCATGAACGCCATAGTCGGGTTGAGGTCGCCTGATATCAGCGAATCCAGGTCGTCGAGCGAAAGCTTTATGGTGCAGTCGGCCGGCGCGTCGTCGGTCGAGATAGTTGCGCCATCGATGACGATGACGCCGTCAGCGCCGGTATCGAATTTCACGGAACGATCGAACCCGGCACTCGCCACGCGCGATCTGATCTTGTCGGCAATTTCCTGAACGCTCATGCCGTTCTCCTCGTCTCGTTGCGTTTGTCGCGCATTGGCGCTTGGCGCATATAGCTTCGGGTTGACGTTTACGTCAACGCGGTTCGGCGTGACGAAGACGGTCTTATCGCCGCAGCGAAGCCGTGCTTTCCACACTTGCCGCCGGGGCCGGCATCGCGGTTGCCATGCGATGTCGCCGGGCGTATCAGGCACCACCCCCCTTTGAATATCGGCGAGCCGCTCCGGTGCTTTCCAGAAACGAACCACAAGTCTATGCCCGCCGGCTGCGCGCGGTGCTGATCCGATCGCTGCCGCTGCTCGAGGCGCGCGGCATCGTCGTCGTCGTTCTGGCCGGCGTGGTCGGGGTGATGGCGGGCGTGCTGGTCACGGGAATGAGCGAGCTGGTGTTGTACCTGCACGAACTGCTGTTCGACGTTCAGCCCGGCGGGCGACTTTCAGCGATGTTTTCGCTGGAGAAACCGGTGCAGGCGCTGATACCGGCCATCGGCGGCATCCTGCTCGGGCTGACGGTGATCTGGCTGAGAGTGCGAAAATTCCGCACCCCGGTCGATCCGATCGAAGCCAATGCGCTCTATGGTGGGCGCATGTCGCTAACCGACACTTTCATCATTGCCGGGCAGACGATGATCTCGAGCGGCTTCGGTGCTTCGGTCGGGCTGGAGGCCGGTTACACGCAAGTCGGTTCCGGCCTGGCGTCGCGGCTGGCGCGCGTCTTCAGGCTACGCCGCAACGATGTCCGCATTCTGGTCGGCTGCGGCGCAGCCGGAGCGATCGCCGCCGCCTTCGACGCGCCGCTGACCGGCGCCTTCTATGGTTTCGAGCTGGTCATCGGCATCTACTCGGTTGCCAATGTGGCGCCGGTCATGGCCGCCGCGATCAGCGCCTCGTTGACCGCCGAGGTCTTTGGCGGCGTTCCGTTTCCACTAGAACTCTCCGGTCTGCCGGAGCTCACCCTCAGCCAATATTTTCCGTTCCTGCTGCTTGGGCTGTTGGGTGGCGGCGCTTCCATTGCCGTCATGCATCTGGTGAGCCTGGTCGAGCGCGGTTTCGCGCGGCTGTCGATCGACGCCTCGCTGCGCCCCTTCATCGGCGGCTGCATTGTCGGGCTCCTGGGGCTGATCACGCCGCAGGTCCTATCCAGCGGCCACGGCGCGCTGCATCGCGAATTCGCGATGAATTACGGGCTCGCCGTGGTAGCCAGCGTTTTCGTGCTCAAGCTGGCGGCGTCGGCAATCTCGCTGGGCTCCGGCTTTCGCGGCGGATTGTTCTTCGCCTCGCTGTTTCTCGGTGCCCTGCTCGGCAAGATGTTCGCCGAGGTCATGGCTTTCGTCTCGCCGGCGACCGGCATCGATCCCGCGGTCGCGGCTGTCGTCGGCATGACGTCGCTGGCCGTCGGCGTCGTCGGCGGCCCGCTGACGATGACGTTCCTGGCGCTGGAATCGACCCGTGACCTGACACTCACCGGAGTGGTGCTGGCGGCCTCGATCATGGCGGCGATCCTGGTGCGCGAAACCTTCGGCTATTCCTTCTCGACATGGCGTTTTCATCTGCGCGGCGAGACGATCCGCAGCGCGCATGATGTCGGCTGGATGCGCAGCCTGACAGTCGGAAGCATGATGCGAAAGGACGTCCGCACCATCGATGCCTCGAAAACGCTTGCGGCCTTTCGCCAGGAGGTGGCGCTC
This sequence comes from Mesorhizobium sp. WSM4821, assembly GCF_055901555.1. Lineage (NCBI taxonomy): Bacteria > Pseudomonadati > Pseudomonadota > Alphaproteobacteria > Hyphomicrobiales > Phyllobacteriaceae > Mesorhizobium > Mesorhizobium sp. WSM4821. Next base: position 2,435,298 of record NZ_CM148371.1, read on the forward strand.
GGTTCGGCCCAGCGCGTCGTCGCGGTGGATGCCGACCGGCACTATATGGGCGTGCTGATCGTCGCGGAGTTGCACAGCGATCTGTCCGACGGCGAGACGCCGGTGCTGTCACTGGCCAGGTTCAAGGACGCCGTGCTGGTGCCGACCATGAACGTGCAATCCGCGGCCGAGACGTTTCAGCGCGCCGGCGCCGAGGAACTGGCGGTGGTGGAGGATTTCACGAACCGCGTCGTCGTCGGGCTTCTGACCGAAGGCCATCTGATGCGGCGCTACGCCGAGGAACTCGACAAAGCGCGGCGGGATTTGTCGGGCGAGGGGTAGGACGGCAGACTACAGCCTAATGCTCGATCGGTCCCTTCGGCATGACGATCGCCGTGCCGGCGGTGGTCGGACGCTCGATCATGCGGCGCACGCGCGGCGGTTCGTCGCCGCTGTGCAGCGCCCGTATACGCTCGCCGATGACGGCGTCGGCATGGGTGGCCCGCTTGTTGTGGCGGATGTATTCGAGCCATGTCGGCGTGTGATAATGCTCGATCCATATTGCGGGATTTTCGAGGTCGCGCGCCAGCGTCCAGTTGCGGGCGCCGTCGCGGCGACGGATGCGGCCGCGTTCGGCCATGGTGGCGAGGAATTCCGGCACGTCCTCCTCGCGGATGATGTACTCGATCATGATGGCGATGGGGCCGCTGCGCAGCTTGAGGTCGAGGCCGAGATGCGGCTCCTTGAAGCGGTTCAGCGGATCGAGGTTGAGCACCGCCTGCTGCGGCAAGGGCAGCAAGAGGCCGATCGCGCCGCCCGCCAGCATCGCGACACTGGCCGCGATCAGCGCGAATTCGGCGCCATGCGCATCGGCGACGACGCCCCAGATCCAACTGCCGAGCGCGATGCCGCCGAAGGTCGCCGTCTGATAGACCGAGAGCACCCGGCCGACGACCCAGCGCGGCGTCGACATCTGCACCGTGACGTTGAAATGCGACAGTGCGATCACCCAGCAGGCGCCGCCGATGAGCAGCCCGAGCGACGTCTGCCAGGCGTGGTCGCTGACGGCGGCATTGAAGGCGCAGAGCGCGAAACCGGCGAAAGCCATGCGCACCATCGTCTCGCTGGACAGCATCTGCCTCAGCCGGACGCTGATCAGCGCGCCGCCGACGGCGCCGATGCCGAAAGCGCCAAGCATGATGCCGTAGGTCAAGGCATCGCCCTTGACGACGTCGCGCGCCACCAGCGGCAGCAGCGCCAGAACCGCGCCGGCGCTGAAGCCGAAGGCCGCGCCCCTGACCAGCACCTTGCCGATGTTGGGCGACATGGCGACGTAGCGCAGGCCGGCGCCCATCGCCGCGCCCAGCGTCTCGCGCGGCAGCGTCGAGGCCGGCAGGTCCGGCTTCCAGCGAGCCAGCACGATGATGAGCCCGACATAGCTCAGCGCGTTGGCGGCAAAGGCCGCCGCAGCACCCGCGGCGGCAACGATGGTGCCGCCGATCGCCGGCCCGACGCTGCGCGTCAAGTTGAAGCCCAAGGAGTTGAGCGCGACGGCAGCCGGCAGCTTGGCACGCGGCACCATGTCGCCGACAGAGGCCTGCCATGACGGGTTGTTGAGCGCCGTACCGCTGTCGATCAGGAAGGTGAAGGCGAGCAGCGTCCACGGCGTTATCAGGCCAAGGTAGGTGAAGACGGTCAGCAGGACCGAGACGATCAGCATGAAGGTCTGGGCAATCAGCATGACCTTGCGCCGGTTGAAGCTGTCGGCGATGGCACCGGCGACGAGCGCAAACAGCATGATCGGCAAGGTGGTCGAGGCCTGGACCAGCGCGACCTGATAGGACGAGGTGGCAATCGTCGTCATCATCCAGGCTGCGCCGACGCCCTGGATCAGGCCGCCGAAATTCGAGACCAGACTGGCGGACCATACGGCGCGGAAAATGCCGTGCCGGAACGGCGCCAGTGCCGAGACGCGTTCGCTGTCCGGCTCGTCGTCGATCATGGATGCTTCCTCGACTTCAAATGCTGGCGTCTTCCGGTGAATCGGTCCCTCATACCGTCGCTTCAAAGTAGAGCATCAAACCGTAAAGGGCGAACGCCATTTCGAAAAAGGTCATGGTCCAACAACAGGATAGCGTAGCCGGGACAGGTCAGCTGGCCTCTTTGCAGGCGGCGGGAAGCGCTACGGTGAGGGACAGGTCGGGACCGATCGGCAGCGACCGTCGATCTTTGCTGTCTGCCGCCAATTCTAAGGCAAATCGCAAACCCTGGAGGCTAGCTGAGACGTCCCTCCCTTCGTCATCCTGGGGCGGAGCAAGGAGCGAAGCGACGCAGCGCAGACCCCAGGATCCATGCCGTGACGTCAGAGCGCCGCTGCGCTGCAGAATTCTGCTCCGCGCTCTTCGGCCAAGGTAACGGCATGGATCCCAGGGTCTCCGCTCCGCTTCGCGTCGCTCCGCCCCAGGATGACGAAGGGAGGGGAGGATTCCGCCAATCGCCAACGTCGGCGATTTGTTGCAGGCTACCACGTCTTCGTCATTAACTCCTGGGGCGGAGCGACGCGGCGCAGAAACGTGAGGTGCCGGTGCCTGCTTCCTACTCGCCCTCGAAGCCTGTCAGCACACCGACGGCGTTGACGCCGATCTCTTCGACGGCATAGCCGCCTTCCATGACGAACAACGTCGGCAAGCCGAGCTTGGCGATGCGGCGGCCGATCTTGGGATAATCGGCGCTTCTCAGCTTGAACTGGCTGATCGGATCCTTTTCGAACGTGTCGACGCCGAGCGAGACGACGACGACATCGGGAGCGTAAGCCGCAAGTTTCGCGCAGGCGTCTTCCAGCGAAGCATTCCAGGCGTCCCATGTGGTGCCGAACGGCATCGGATAATTGTGGTTGAAGCCTTCGCCAGACCCGGCGCCGCGCTCGTCGGCATGGCCAAGGAAGAATGGATATTCGGTCATCGGGTCGCCGTGCAGGTTCAGAACCTGCACGTCGTCGCGGCTGTAGAAGATCTCCTGCGTGCCGTTGCCGTGATGGTAGTCGACATCGAGGATCGAGACGCGTCTGGCGCCCTGGTCGCGGAACCATTGCGCGGCGACGGCGGCATTGTTGATGTAGCAATAGCCGCCCATGAAGGCGGCGCCGGCGTGATGGCCGGGCGGGCGGCAGAGCGCGAAGGCGGACGTCTCGCCGCCCTTGACCAGGGCGGCCGCGGTCAGCGCCACGTCATAGGACGACTTGATCGCCTCCCAGGTGCCTTTGACGAAGGTGGCGCCGCCGTCGAAGGAGTAAAAACCAAGCAGCGCATCGATGGTTCTGGGGCGCACATCGCCGCGCAGGCCGCGCGTCGGCCAAGTGAAGGGGAGGGCCGAACCCGTCCGGCCGGACGCTTCCCAGAGCGGCCACACGGTCGGCAGGAAATCGATGTAGTCGCTGGCATGCACTTTCCTGGCGGCAGCGAGGTCGTGAGTCTCTGGCGGCAGGATCGGGCCGAGCTTTTCGCTTTCCACCCTCGCCTTGATGAACTCGGCGCGCGAGGGCTTCTCGAAGGCCGGTACAATGGCGCCTGAAATGAGCTCGAAATTGCCGGCATGACCGGCGTGGAGAGGAGAGAAAACAGTCTTCATTTTTGGGGCCTGCTCGCTCTTCGAGTTGCGCATCTGTCATTGACAGACTGCTTTGTGACAGAGACTTTCAGCGCCGCCAAGAGGCATTCCAGAGCGGTGCTCCAGGTGGCAGCAGACGGCTTGCCAGACGCCAATACTCTGCTAGCCTAAGCTCAAACGGGAGAAAATTATGCCGCTATCGGCCGATCTGATCGTCGAGAACGCCAGCATATTGACGATGGATCCCGATACCCCCCGCGCCGAAGCCATAGCCGTCAAGGGTGGTGAGATCATTGCGATCGCAGATCGCGCAACTGTGCTGGAGCACAAAGGCCCCGGCACGCGCGTCATCGACGCCGGGCGCGGCTCCGTGGTGCCCGGCTTCATCGAAGCGCATATGCATCTTTTCGCCGGCGCGGCCGAGCTCGATCATCTCCAGCTGATGGGCGTCCACGGTTTTGAGGCGCTTTGCGACGCCGTGCGCCATTATGCGGCAAAGCGCCCGGATCTGCCCGTTCTGCAGGCGCAAGGCGCCGACTACACCATCCTGTCGGCGGCCGAGCGGGTCAGCCGCCACCACCTGGACCGCATCCTGCCCGACCGGCCCTTCGTCATGGCGGCGCCGGACCACCACACGATGTGGGCCAACACCAAGGCGCTGGAAATGGCCGGCCTGCTTGGGGGCAAGAAGCTTGGCCCGGGCAATGAGATCGTCATGGGCGCCGATGGGCTGGCGAGCGGCGAATTGCGCGAGGGCGAGGCTTTTGGGCCGCTGATCGCGCTGGCCGGCGAGGGTCGCGTGCGGCTCGGCCTGGCGACAGGCGGCGAGCCGGACCCGAAGCCGACGCCGGCGCAGCAGGCCTCCGACCGGGCGATCATGCGCCGCGGACTGGAATGGTGTGCCAGGCACGGCATCACGTCGATCCACAACATGGACGGCAATCTGCACCAGCTCGAACTCCTGTCCGAGATCGAGGCCGAAGGCGGATTGCTCTGCCGCGTGCAGGTGCCGTTCCACTACAAGAATTTCATGACGCTCGACATGCTCGACAAGGCGTCGACGATGGCTGAGCGCTACAATGGCGAATGGCTGTCGTCGGGCATGGTCAAGGTGTTCTACGATGGCGTGCTCGATTCATGGACGGCGGTGATGGTCGAGCCTTATGCGGATCGCCCGGATTGGGTGGGCGAGCCGCTTTTTACGCCGCAGCAGTTCATCGATCTTGCCGTGGCCGTCGACCGGCTCGGGCTGCAGATGGCGGTGCACTCGATCGGCGACGGCGCCGTGCGCGCTGTCCTCGACGGCTACGAGGCGGCGCAGAAACAAAACGGCAAGCGCGACAGCCGGCATCGGGTCGAGCATATCGAGCTGGTCACCGCCGCCGACGTGCCGCGTTTCGCAAAGCTTGGCGTCATTGCCTCGATGCAGCCGCCGCATCCGCCGGGCAACATGGGCTTGCCGCTGGAGCCGACGGTGTCGCGCATCGGACCCGCCCGCTGGCCGCTGAGCTATGCGTGGCGGACGCTGAAGAATGCCGGCGCGCGCGTCGTCTTCGCCTCCGACTGGCCGGTGTCACCGATCGATCCGATCCTGGGCATTCAGGCGGCAGTGCTGCGCAAACCATGGGCAGACAGCGATCCCGACCAGAGCTTCTCGCTGCATGAATCGCTCGGTGGCTATACGGTGGAAGGCGCCTATGCCGAGTTCATGGAACACCGCAAAGGCCGCCTGAAACCCGGCTTCATGGCCGATCTTGTGGTGCTCTCAGCCGATATCGAGGCGATCGCGCCGGAAGCCCTGCATACGGTGCGGCCGGTGACGACGATCTGCGGCGGCAAGATCACCTATCAGGCATGACGGTGGCACGGGAATTGCGTTCTGAATCGGGATTCAGATGTATGCTTGCCAAGCCACACGCCGTGTGCTGACAATCGAGTGGGAACAGGATCCGCCATGAAGAGCGGACACAAGAAAATGGGGTAATCGTGCCGGAACAACCGGGTAGAAATGCAATTGAAGTTCGTGGCGTCCGCAAGGTATTCGGTACCGGGGAGTCACAGGTCGCCGCTCTCGACACGGTCTCGGTGTCGATCCGCGAAAATGAGTTCTTCACGCTGCTTGGTCCGTCCGGCTGCGGAAAGACGACGCTTCTGCGGCTGATCGCCGGCTTCGACTTTCCGAGCGCCGGCGAGATCCTGCTGCATGGCCAGGACATCGCACCGCTGCCGCCGTTCAAGCGGCCGGTCAACACCGTGTTCCAGAACTATGCGCTGTTCCCGCATATGACGGTGGCCGAGAACATCGGCTTCGGCCTCGAAATGCTTGGCAAGCCCAAGACCCAAGTGAAGGCGCGGGTCGCCGAGATGCTGAAGCTAGTCAAGATGGAGGCGCTCAGCAACCGCCGCACCAGCCAGATTTCCGGCGGCCAGCAACAGCGCGTGGCACTGGCGCGGGCACTGGCGCCGCAGCCGAAAGTGCTGTTGCTCGACGAGCCGCTGTCGGCGCTCGACTTCAAGCTGCGCAAGGAGATGCAGATCGAGCTGAAGCGGCTGCAGCACGAGACCGGCATCACCTTCATCTTCGTCACCCACGACCAGGAAGAAGCGCTGACCATGTCGGACCGCATCGCGGTGATGTCGTCGGGCAAGATATTGCAGGTCGGCTCGCCCTGGGACATCTACGACAAGCCGGCGGAGCGCTTCGTCGCCGACTTCATCGGCGAAACCAATTTCCTGACCGCAGCCATATCAGGCATGGGCAACGGCAAGGCACGCGCAACGCTGAAGTCCGGCGTGACGATCGAGGCAACCGTGGCTGAGGGCTTCCAGCCGAAGGATATCGCCACCGTGGTGGTCAGACCGGAGCATGCCAAGCTGACCAGCGACAAGGGCGACCTGTCGGGAACGGTCGAGAACATCGTCTATTTCGGGACCGACACGCATATTCATGTTCGTCTGGACAGCAGCGAGGCCTTCACCGTGCGCCAGCAGAACACGCGCAGCGCCGGCTGCGGTTTCGAGCTGGGAGACAAAGTCGGCATTTCGATCGGCAACGACGCCGCACAAATACTGAGGGACTGATGGCGAGCGCGGAAGAAGTCGCGAAGGAAGCCGAACGCCGCGAAATCCGCGATCGCTGGCTGCTGTCGGCGCCGGCGCTGATCATCATCTTTCTCGCCGCGACCGGACCGCTGCTGATCGTCGTGATCTATTCGTTCCTGACGCCGGGGCCCTATGGCGGCGTGGTGTGGAAATTCTCCACGGACGGTTGGCAGTCGGTGCTGATGCAGCGCGACATCTTCGACGACACGCTGGCCTTCGCCGACGCGCATCTGTCGATCTTCTGGCGTTCGATAAGCCTGTCGTTCTACACCACCGTGCTGACGTTGTTCTTCGGCTTCCCCACAGCCTATTTCATCGCCACGCGACCGCCGAAGACACGCGAGGTCTGGGTTTTCCTCGTCACCATTCCGTTCTGGACGAATCTCCTGATCCGCACCTTCGCCATGCAGCAGGTGATCCGCAACGAAGGGCTGGTCAACACGGCGCTGATGGCGCTCGGCATCATCAAGCAACCGCTGCAGATCATGAACACTGACGCCGCCATCTTGCTCGGCATGATCTATATCTACCTGCCTCTGATGGTGCTGCCGATCTACGCCTCGATAGAGAAGCTCGACTTCCGGCTGGTCGAGGCCGGATATGACCTCTACGCCGGTCGCTGGCAGGTTCTGCGCCGCATCATCTTCCCGTTGATCAAGCCCGGCGTCATAGCCGGCTCGATACTGGTCTTCATTCCCTCGCTTGGCGCTTATGTCATTCCGCGGGTGCTGGGCGGCGGCAAGAACATGATGCTCGGCAACCTGATCGAACTGCAGTTCGGCGCGGGCCGTAACTGGCCGCTTGGCGCGGCCATCTCAATTACGCTCATGGTGCTGGTGATGATCGCGCTCCTGTTCTACGTGCGCAACGCATCTAGGTCGGAGGGCGCCCATGGCTAAGCGTCCCTTCGACATCCAGGCGCAACCCGGCTTCGGGTTCATGGCGCTTCTGACCTTCTTCGCGCTCTATCTGCCGATCGCGGCGCTCGTCACCTATTCGTTCAACGCAGCGGATTCGCTTTCGCGCTGGGATGGCGTCTCACTGCGCTGGTTTATTTCGGCCTGGCACAATTCGGCCGTGCAGGACGCCTCCGTCCGCTCGCTCGTTCTGGCGGTCTCGGCCGCCGCGCTGTCGACGATCGCCGCCACCATGGCTGCGCTGGCCACGACCCGCACGCGGCCCTATCCCGGCCTTACCTTCAAATACGCCTTCATCAACCAGCCGCTGATGGTGCCGGAGATAGTCACCGGCGTCGCGCTCCTGATCGTGTTCTCGCGCATCAAGGTCTGGACCGGTTACTCAGGACTCGGTTACCTGATCGCCGCGCACACCGCCTTCTGCATCCCGTTCGCTTACCTGCCGATCCGGGCGCGGCTGGAGAGCATGGACCTGACGCTGGAGCGCGCAGCCGCTGACCTATACGCCACGCCCTGGAAAGCCTTCCGTTTCGTGACGCTGCCGCTCTTGAGGCCGGCCATCATCGCGGGCTTCATGCTCGCCTTCGTCATTTCGCTCGACGATGTGGTCATCACCGAATTCGTCAAGTCCGGCGGCCAGGATACGCTGCCTACCTACATGCTCGGCCAGTTGCGGCGCGAAACGAGCCCGGAAATCAATGCGATCGCCACCGTATTCCTGGCGCTGTCGGTGGTGCTCGTAACCGCGTTCTACTTCGTCAATCGGCGCAAGCCATGACCAACGATTGCCAAACGGGAGAATAGCAATGAAATGGAAGACCACGGCTGCCACGGCGGTATTCGCAATGTTTGCCTTTGCGGGCAGCGCGTATGCGGAAGGCGAACTCAACATCTTTAATTGGGGCGACTACACCAGCCCCGAGATGATCAAGAAGTTCGAGGATACCTATAAGGTCAAGGTGACGATCACCGACTACGACTCCAACGACACCGCGCTAGCAAAGGTACGCGCCGGTGGTCATGGCTTCGACATTGTGGTGCCGTCGGCCAACTACGTGCCGATCTGGGTGAAGGAAGGGCTTCTGCTTGAGGCCCGGCCCGACCAGATGGAGAACTTCAAGAATGTCGACGAGCGCTGGGCGAACGTTCCCTGGGATCCGGGCCGTCATTATACGGTTCCGTGGCAGTGGGGCCTGACCGGTATCGGCGTCAACACAAAGGTCTATGACGGCGACATCAACACCTCGGCCATCTTCCTCGATCCGCCGAAGGAACTGGTTGGCAAGATCAATGTCGCGCCGGAAATGAACGACGTGCTGTTCGCCACCATCAAGTATCTGGGCGGCGACTGGTGCACGGACGACAAGGAACTGCTCAAGAAAGTGCGCGACAAGCTGGTGGAGGCCAAGCCGAAATGGCTGGCCATGGATTATAGCGTGACCGAGAAGCTACCGGCCGGCGACTATTCGGCCGTCTACTACTGGAACGGCGCCATCATGCGCTCGCGCATCAAAAACCCCGACATCAAGTTCGGCTACCCGAAGGAGGGCTTCCCCTTTTTCATGGACAGTGTTGCCATCCTCGAGGATGCCAAGAATGTCGACAACGCCAAGCTGTTCATGAACTTCATCATGGATCCCGAGAACGCCGCCATGATCTCCGCCTTCGCCAAATATGCCAATGGCATCAAGGGCTCGAAGGCATTCATGCCAGCCGACATGAAGGATGCGCCCGAACTGGTGGTACCACCAGAACTGGAGAAAGCGGGCGAGTTCCTCACCCCATGCTCGCCCGAGGTGCAGCAACTCTACACGCGCATCTGGACGGACGTTCAGAAATAGCGGCACTCCGCCTTCTTCCGCGCGAGCGGGAAGAAGGCGGGTCAAGGGCCGGACGAGGGGTAGCGCTGAATTCGCAGCGTTCGCGCCGCCCCTCACTTGGCCTGCTGGCACTGCCCTTCGCCATGGCGTCGGGCGTTCGTCACTCGAAAGGCCCATTCGGGGGCTTTTTCGTCCGCTGTGCAGACCGCTCCTCATCCAAGTGAACGGAAGAGCGGCATGCGGCGGCAGGGAAATTCTCATGCAGTCCTACCGCAATAGCGAACCGGCGCCGCCGATCATGCAGGGATCGCCGCCGTTGATGGTGCCGCCGAAGCTCGATTGGGACAGGGGACCCTGGAACCGCTGGGCGTTCCAGCACATCCGGGAATTTCTGCCGACCGTGGAAGTCTGGCGCGGCAATGGCCACCGCCGCCGGTTCGAGCGAGCCGAGGCCGATCTCGATCAACTGCCGGTGAGCGACAGCACGGGTCAGCCGACGACGCTCGCCGGGTTGCTCGACGAGACCTACACGGACGGATTGCTCGTGCTCAAGGACGGCAAGGTCGCCTATGAGCGCTATTTCAACGGCATGACCGACCGCACGCTGCATTTGTCGCAGTCGATGGCGAAGTCCGTCACCGCTTCGGTGTTCGGCATATTGGTCGGGCGCGGCCTGATCGATCCGGCCTTGCCGGTGACGGCCTATCTGCCTGAGCTTGCCGCCACCGGCTGGGCGGGCGCCAGCGTGCAGCATGTGCTGGACATGACAAGCGGGGTTCGGTTTTCCGAGGAATACACCGACCCTTATTCCGATATTGGCCAGGTCGATGTCGCCAGCGGCTGGAAACCGGTGCCGCCGGGCAGCGATCCGGCCTTCGCGTGGCCGTCGCATATGTTCGAATTGATCCTGGGGCTCAAGGAGACAAGCCGGCCGCATGGTGCCGCGTTCGAATACCGTTCGATCGAGACCGACGTGCTCGCCTTCATCATGAAGCGGGTCACCGGCACGCGACTGGCGCAACTGGTTTCGGAAGAACTCTGGCAAAAGCTCGGAGCGGATGAAAGTGCCTGCTTCACCGTCGACAGCGCCGGCTACGCCGTCGCCGATGGCGGCTTCAACGCCACGCTGCGCGACTATGGCCGTTTCGGCCAGCTGATCCTCGACAATGGCGGCGGCGTGGTGCCGGCCGGCTGGATCGAAGCGACGCGTAACGGCAGGCATGGAGCGGATTTTAATCCCAGCCTGCCGGAAGGCAGCTACCGCAACCAGTTCTGGATCGAAGATCCGCGTTCGCGCGCGCTGATGTGCCGGGGCGTGTTCGGGCAGCTGATCCATATCGACTGGGACACAAGAACGGTCGTGGTGAAGCTTTCGAGCTACCCGGATTTCACCAACATCGCCTATTCGGTGGCGACGCTGAAAGCCGTGCACGCCATCGCCGCCGCACTGGCCTGAATTTCAAAAAAGATCGGAAGGAAACGCCATGGCCGGCAAGACCGCGTTCGAGACCAGATACGGCTTTGCCCGCAACCAGGTGCTGCTCGGCAACTGGCGCGAAAGCCCGTTCAGCCGGTGGTCGTTTCAGAACGTCGGAGAATTGGTGCCGAGCGCACGCGTGGCCGCAGCGCCAGTCAGCGGTGAGGCGCCAGCGCGGGCTCTTGACGGGCTGCTCGGCGAGAGAGTCACTCTGGCTGGCGGCCCAGAGACCGTTGAGGCCCTTCTCACACGTTCCGATACCGACGGGCTGACGATCATGAAGGGCGGCAAGCTCGTTGGCGACTGGTTCGCTCCGCATATGGATTTCGGCGCCCGCCATATCGTTTTCTCGATCAGCAAGTCGTTGACCGCCATTTTGGCCGGCATATTGGAGGGCGAGGGCGGTTTCGATCCCGAAGCTCCGATAACCCGCTATCTGCCGGAAGCCGCCGGCTCTGCCTATGGCGATGCCAGCGTGCGGCATGTGCTCGACATGGCCGTCAGCCTCGACTTCGAAGAAGCCTATCTCGACCCGGAAAGCGCCTTTGCCCGCTATCGCCGCGCGACCCTGTGGAACCCAGGCGGCGGCAGCGAAAGCCTGGCCGACTTCATCCTGACCCTGCAACGTCTGGCCGAGCCGCATGGCCAGACCTTCAGTTATCGTTCGCCCAATTCCGACCTGCTCGGCATCCTGCTCGAGCGCGCGTCCGGCCAGCGCTTCGCCGATCTGATGCGCGAGAAACTGTGGCTGCCGCTCGGGGCGGCCAGCGAAGCCTCGGTGACAGTCGACATGGCAGGCACAGCACGCGCGGCCGGCGGCATTTCGGTAACGCCGCGCGATCTGGCGCGCGTCGGCGAGATGATGCGGCAAGGCGGCATGGCCGACGGCCGCCGCATCGTGCCGGAAGCCTGGGTGCGCGACACGACCGGCACAGGCGGAGACACCGAGGCCTGGCAACGCGGCACGATGGCATTCCTCTTTCCGCAAGGCCGCTACCGCAACAAATGGTACCAGACGGGCGCGGCAAGCGGCGCCTTCTGCGGCATCGGCATCCACGGCCAGTGGCTCTACGTCAATCCGAAGGCGGAGGTCGTCATCGCGAAGATGTCGTCGCAGCCGGAGCCAGTCGACGAGCCGCTCGATGTCGATATGGTCGCTTTCTTCGAGGCCCTGAGCCGGATGGTCTGATCCACCCGGGCAGCCACAGCGCGGCAGCTTTCCTGTGGACCTATCGGGTGATCGAAAACGCCGCGGTTGGCGGGGCGCCGCTCTGCGCCTATGGTCGCCGCTCTTTCGACAGGCAGCAGGAACGACATGGCATCCGACATCAAGCGCATCGCAGCAATCATAGCAGCCGAGATCGCTGCCCGGCCCGAACAGGCCGCGGCTGCGATCGGGCTGCTGGACGAAGGCGCGACGGTGCCGTTCGTGGCGCGCTACCGCAAGGAGGTCACCGGCGGCCTGGACGACACGCAGCTGCGCATGCTGGCCGAGCGGCTCGCCTATCTGCGCGAACTCGACGCGCGCCGCGACACCATCCTTGGTTCGATCCGTGAGCAGGGCAAGCTGACCGAAGAGCTTGAGACCAAGATCGCCGAGGCTGCCACCAAGGCGGAACTCGAAGACATCTATCTCCCCTATAAGCCGAAGCGCCGGACCAAGGCCGAGATCGCCCGCGAGCGCGGGTTGGGATCGCTGGCGGAGGCCATTCTCGCCGATCGGGCGGCAGTGCCCGGCGAATTGGCGCTGGCCTATGTCGGCGAGGAGATTGCCGACGCCAAGGCGGCGCTGGAAGGCGCGCGCGACATCCTGTCCGAACAGTTCGCCGAGAATGCCGACCTGGTCGGCAAGCTGCGGACCTACATGAAGGAACGCGCCTTCATGCGCTCACGCGTCGTCGACGGCAAGCAGGAGGCCGGCGCGAAATTCTCCGACTATTTCGACCATGTCGAGCGCTGGGCCAATGTGCCGAGCCATCGCGCCCTGGCGATGCTGCGCGGCCGCAACGAGGAGGTGCTGTCGCTCGACATCGAGGTCGATGGCGACGATGCCTCTCCGGTGAAGCCGGTCGAACGGATGATCGCCGACGCCTACGCCATCGGCCGCCAGTTGCCGGGCGACCGCTGGCTGATGGAGGTGGCGGGCTGGACCTGGCGGATAAAATTGTCGCTGCATCTGACGCTCGATTTGATGCGGGATTTGCGCGAGCGGGCCGAGGAGGAGGCCATCCACGTCTTCGCACGCAATCTGAAGGATTTGCTGCTCGCAGCCCCCGCCGGCTCGCGCGCCACGATGGGGCTCGACCCAGGCATCCGCACTGGCGTCAAGGTGGCGGTGGTGGACGGCACCGGCAAGCTGTTGGCGACGACGACGGTCTATCCGTTTCCGCCGAGGAACGACGTGCGCGGCACGCAAGCCGAACTGGCGAAGCTCATCCGCCTCCACAAGGTCGAGCTCATTTCCATCGGCAACGGCACCGGCAGTCGCGAGACCGAAAGGCTGGTCGCCGACATGCTGTCCGACATGCCTGCCGAGTCCGGGCCGAAGCCGCTCAAGGTTATCGTCAGCGAGGCGGGCGCTTCGGTCTATTCCGCCTCGGCAACGGCGGCGGCTGAATTTCCCAGCCTCGACGTGTCGCTGCGCGGCGCGGTGTCGATCGCGCGACGGCTGCAGGATCCGCTCGCCGAACTGGTCAAGATCGAGCCGAAGTCGATCGGCGTCGGCCAGTATCAGCACGATGTCGACCAGTACCGGCTCGGCCGCTCGCTGGAAGCGGTGGTCGAGGACGCGGTCAATGCCGTCGGCGTCGACCTCAACACCGCCTCGGCGCCGCTGTTGGCACGGGTGTCAGGTCTTGGCGCATCGTTGGCCGAGGCTGTTGTCGCGCATCGTGATGCGGCCGGCCCCTTCGCTAGCCGCCGCGACCTGTTGAAGGTGGCGCGGCTCGGACCCCGCGCGTTCGAGCAATGCGCCGGGTTCCTGCGCATTGCCAACGGCACCGAACCGCTCGATGCCTCGGCCGTGCATCCGGAAGCCTATGGCGTGGCGAAGAAGATCGTCGCCGCCTGCGGGCGCGACGTCCGCTCGCTGATGGGCGACAGCGCTGCTCTCAAAGCCCTCGATCCGCGTGTCTTCGTCGACGAGCGGTTCGGCCTGCCGACGGTGCGCGATATCCTGGCGGAACTGGAGAAGCCCGGCCGCGATCCGCGTCCGGGCTTCAAGACCGCGACCTTCGCCGACGGCGTCGACGACATCAAGGATTTGAAACCTGGGATGCTCCTGGAAGGCACCGTCACCAATGTCGCGGCGTTCGGCGCCTTCGTCGATATCGGCGTGCATCAGGACGGACTGGTGCATGTCTCGCAACTGGCCGATCGTTTCGTCAAGGACGCGCATGAGGTGGTGAAAGCCGGCGACGTGGTGAAGGTGCGTGTCGTCGAGGTCGACATCAAGCGCAAGCGCATCGGCCTGTCGATGCGCAAGGATGGGGGCGGCGGCGCTTCGAAGCCGGGTGACAATGGCGGCAGATCAGTGCCGCGCGCGCCGGCACCACAGCGTCAGCCGGAGCGGCCGGCGCAACAGGGCGCATTCGGCGCCGCATTGGCCGATGCGTTGAAGCGGAAATAGCTGTTAAATCGGTCAAAGAAAAACCGCCAAATCGGCAGGGGATTGTCCTGTGCTGTCGAAGTCGGCGCCGCCGTTCATCTGCCTGCCGGCACCTTCTCCCCGTATAGTGACGGGGAGGGCTGGCCGCCAACCTCGGCGCTATTTGTGCAACGCCGAGATTGGCGAAATCCTTTGCGAAGGCGCCTTTCTCCTCGTCCCTATACGGGGAGAAAAGCCCGGCAGGGCAATGAGGGGCGGCGCCTACCTGATGCGATTTGCCTGAGGCAGCATATTTGTTCTTGCTTTGTGCCGGCAGGTATGTTAATGATTTAAATAGGGTGCAAATGTGCGCCACCGACCCGCCCAAGAGGCGGGTTTTGTGTTTGAAGGTCATTGGTTCAAGCTGTGAAGTGAAAACATTTTAAGCGCGACTGAGCAGCCAGTCGCGAAAGCTGGCGACCGGCGGATGGCCGCGCTTGTCGTGCGGCACGACGAGATAATAGGCGCTGCGGCTCTGCATTGGCCGGCCAGGCGCCGGCACGAGTTGGCCGCGCTGCAATTCGCCTGATATGAGGATCTGCGGCAGAAGCGCCACGCCCAGCCCGGCCATGCAGGCCTGGGCGGCGGTGCCGAATTGCTCGAACTGCATGCCCGGCCCGGTCGGCGCGCTCAAACCCTGATGCTCGAACCACTCGGTCCATGCGCCGGGCCGCGTTGCCATGTGCAGCAGTGGCAGGCGACCGATATCGGCGGGCGTGGCAATGGCGCGGCCGGTCAGAAACTCGGGCGACACGACAGGCGCCACCTCTTCGCGGACCAGCAGCGTCGAGTCGGCATCCGGCCAGTCGGGCAGGCCGAAATGGATGGCGGCGTCGAGCCTTTCGCGGGCGAAGTCGAAGCGGCCGATGCGGGTGACGAAGTTGATGGTGATGTCGGGGTTGTTTTCGACGAAATCCGGGATGAGCGGCATCAGCCAGCGAGTGCCGAAGGTCGGCAGGATCGCTAGGTTCAAGATGCCACTATGCCGATTGCTCATCAATCCGAGGGCTGCGTCGCGCAATTGACCCAGGGCGGCGCGCACCGCTTCGGCATAGGTCTCACCTGCCGCCGACAGCCTGACATTGCGGCTGTCGCGTTCGAACAGCCGGCGGCCGAACTGGTCCTCCAGTAGCCTAATCTGCCGGCTGACGGCGCCCTGGGTCAAATCGAGTTCCTGCGCGGCGGCGGTAAAGCTGCCCAGCCGGGCCACCGCCTCGAAGGCGGCAAGGGCGCTGATACCGGGTAAAAGGCGGCGCTGAACATTCATGATCCATTACTAACGCTCATTGATCGGCGAAGCAATTTCGTTTGATTTTTTCGAGCTGGAAGCCGATAAGCCCGGCACCTCAAGATTTTGTTGTGGAGACCGAGAGCCATGGCCGCCGACAAGAACACATTCGTCTGGGAAGATCCGTTCCTGATCGAGGACCAGCTTTCGGAAGACGAGCGGATGGTGCGCGATGGTGCGGCGGCATTCGCTGCCGACAAGCTCGCTCCCAGGATCGAGGAAGCCTATCTCGAGGAGAAGACCGATGCCGGGATCTTTCGCGAGATGGGTGAGGCCGGGCTGCTCGGCATTACCATTCCCGAAGAATATGGCGGGCTCGGCGCCAACTATGTCACCTACGGATTGGTGGCGCGCGAAGTCGAGCGCATCGACTCGGGCTATCGGTCGATGATGAGCGTGCAGTCGTCGCTGGTGATGTATCCGATTCACGCCTATGGCTCTGAGGCGCAGCGCAAGAAATATCTTCCAAAGCTCGCCAGCGGCGAGTGGATCGGCTGCTTCGGCCTGACCGAGCCGGATGCCGGTTCCGACCCGGGCGGCATGAAGACGCGCGCCGAAAAGACCGCGGACGGCTACAGGATCTCCGGCTCGAAGATGTGGATTTCCAATGCGCCGATCGCCGACGTCTTCGTCGTCTGGGCGAAATCGGCCGCGCATGACAACCAGATTCGCGGCTTCGTGCTGGAAAAAGGCATGAAGGGGCTGTCGGCGCCGAAGATCGGCGGCAAGCTGTCGCTTCGCGCATCCATCACAGGCGAAGTGGTGATGGAAGGCGTCGAGGTCGGCGAAGACGCGCTGCTGCCCAACGTCTCGGGTCTCAAAGGGCCGTTCGGCTGCCTCAACCGGGCGCGCTACGGCATTTCCTGGGGCGCAATGGGCGCGGCGGAGGATTGCTGGCACCGGGCCCGCCAGTATGGCCTCGACCGCAAGCAGTTCGGCAAGCCGCTGGCCGGCACGCAGCTTTTCCAGAAGAAGCTCGCCGACATGCAGACCGAGATCGCGCTTGGCCTGCAGGGCAGCCTGCGCGTCGGGCGGCTGATGGATGAAGGCAAGATGGCGCCGGAGATGATCTCGATCGTCAAGCGCAACAATTGCGGCAAGGCGCTCGACATTGCCCGCCAGGCGCGCGACATGCATGGCGGCAACGGCATCCAGATCGGCTACCATGTCATGCGCCACGCGCAGAACCTGGAGACGGTCAATACCTATGAGGGCACGCATGACGTGCATGCGTTGATCCTCGGGCGTGCGCAGACCGGGTTGCAGGCCTTCTTCTAAACGCCGTCGGATCGTTTGGCGCTGCTTAAATTAGGTGCACCGCAACATCTCTGCTTGGAGAATGGCCAGCATTTGTGTCAGGGTTCGGCGAATTCGTTTTGAAACGCCGACTTCCGGGGCACCATGGCAATTCTGGCCGCCGTCTACCACCTGACCCATTACAAATATGACCGGCCGGTCGTTCTCGGTCCGCAGGTCATCAGGCTGCAGCCGGCTCCGCATTCCCGCACCAAGGTGCTCAGCCATTCGCTGAAGGTCAAGCCGGCGAACCACTTCGTCAACCTGCAGCAGGATCCCTACGGCAACTTCCTTGCCCGCTTCGTGTTTCCGGAACCGGTGAGGGAACTGAAGATCGAGGTCGACCTCGTCGCCGACATGACGGTCTACAATCCGTTCGATTTCTTCGTCGAGCCGTCGGCCGAAATCTTTCCGTTCGAATACCCGGAAGAGATCAGCGACGATCTCGCCATCTACCGGACGCCGGAGCCGACCGGGCCGCTGCTGTCGGCGTTCCTGAAAACCATCGATCGTCACCCGATCAATACCGTCAATTTCCTGGTCGACCTCAATGCGCGGCTGCAGCGCGAGATCGCTTATATCGTGCGTATGGAAACCGGCGTCTTTTCGCCCGAGGAAACGCTGGCCGCCGGCAAGGGGTCCTGCCGGGATTCGAGCTGGCTGCTGGTGCAGATCCTGAGGAACCTCGGCATCGCCGCGCGTTTCGTTTCCGGCTACCTGATCCAGTTGAAGCCCGATCTCGTCGCGCTTGACGGACCGCCCGGCACGGCGATCGACTTCACCGACCTCCATGCCTGGTGCGAGGTCTATTTGCCGGGGGCCGGCTGGATCGGCTTCGACCCGACCTCCGGCCTGCTCACCGGCGAAAGCCATGTACCGCTGGCGGCCACGCCGCATTTCCGCAACGCCGCGCCTATTTCCGGCATGGCGAGCTTCGCCAATGTCGAGTTCGGCTTCGACATGCGGGTCGACCGCATCGCCGAGCACCCGCGCATCACCAAGCCGTTCTCGGATGAAAGCTGGCAAGCGCTCGATGCGCTCGGCAATCAGGTCGATGCCGTGCTCGAGGCAGGGGACGTGCGGCTGACCATGGGTGGCGAGCCGACCTTCGTGTCGATCGACGATTTCGAGGCGGAGGAGTGGAACACCGCCGCCGTCGGCCCGACCAAACGCGAAAAGGCCGATGCTTTGATCCGCCGGCTGCGTGAGCGTTTCGCGCCCGGCGGCTTCCTGCACTACGGGCAAGGCAAGTGGTATCCGGGCGAAAGCCTGCCGCGCTGGACCTTCTCGCTCTACTGGCGCACCGACGGCGAGCCGGTGTGGAGCGACCCATCGCTGATCGCACGGGAAAACAGCGAGGCAGATATCGGGCCGAAGCAGGCTGAAAGCCTGCTGACGACGATTGCCGATGAACTCGGCATCGACAAGACCATGGTCAGCGAAGCCTATGAGGATCCGGCCGAGTGGCTGCTCAAGGAAGGCAAGCTGCCGGACAATGTCGATCCGTCCAATTCGAAGCTGGAGGACCCCGAGGAGCGCAGCCGCATGGCGCGGGTGTTCGAGCGCGGCCTGACCAAGCCGTCGGGCTATGTCCTGCCTGTGCAGCGCTGGAACAGCCAGGCGTCGGGTCCGCGTTGGCGTTCGGAGAAATGGAAGACGCGGCGTGGCAGGCTGTTCCTGGTGCCGGGCGATTCACCGGTCGGCTACCGCCTGCCGCTCGGCACGCTTCCCTATGTGCCGCCGGCGCAGTTCCCTTACATCGTGCCGATCGATCCTTCCCTGCCGCGCGGGCCATTGCCGATGCGCGAGGCTATCGTGCCTGAGCCCGCTCCTTCGCCCGAGCGCACTTTGGCCGAATTGGAAGGCGCCGACGAAATGGCGCGTCGCCAGCAGGCGATGTCCTTCACCGCCACGACCGGCCAGCAGGACCGTGTGGAACAGGAGATCACCGAGATCGGCGGCGCGGTGCGCACCGCGCTGTCGGTCGAGCCGCGCGACGGACGGCTTTGTGTGTTCATGCCGCCGGTCGAGGCGCTGGAAGATTATCTCGAACTGGTCGCTTCGGCCGAGAACGCGGCAAAGGCCATCGGCCTGCCAGTGCATATCGAGGGTTACGGGCCGCCGCACGATCCGCGCCTCAACGTCATCCGTGTGGCTCCGGATCCCGGTGTCATCGAGGTGAACATCCATCCGGCTGCGAACTGGCAGGACTGCGTGGCGACGACCACGGCGATCTACGAAGAGGCGCGGCAGACGCGGCTTGGCGCCGACAAGTTCATGATCGACGGCCGCCATACCGGCACCGGCGGCGGCAACCATGTCGTCGTCGGCGGCGCGACACCCAACGACAGCCCGTTCCTGCGCCGCCCAGACCTTTTGAAGAGCCTGGTGCTGCAATGGCAGCGGCACCCGTCGCTGTCCTACCTGTTCTCGGGCCTGTTCATCGGCCCGACCAGCCAGGCGCCGCGTTTCGACGAGGCGCGCCACGATTCGCTCTACGAACTCGAGATCGCGATGGCGCAGGTGCCGCACCCGGACAAGGGTCAGGCCCCGCTGCCGTGGCTGGTCGACAGGCTGTTCCGCAATCTGTTGACCGATGTCACCGGCAACACGCATCGCTCGGAAATCTGCATCGACAAACTGTTTTCGCCCGACGGCCCGACCGGCCGGCTAGGGCTGGTCGAGTTCCGCGGATTCGAGATGCCGCCCAATGCGCGCATGAGCCTGGCGCAGCAATTGCTGGTGCGCGCCATCATCGCCCGCGCCTGGAACAATCCGCTCGATGGCCGCTTCGTGCGCTGGGGCACGTCGCTGCATGACCGTTTCATGCTGCCGCACCATGTCTGGGCTGACTTTCTCGACGTGCTGGACGACCTCAAGCTGAACGGCTTCGAGTTTCGCCCCGAATGGTTCGACGCGCAACTCGAATTCCGCTTTCCGTTCTGCGGCGAGGTCAGCCAAGCCGGCATCAAGCTGGAACTGCGGCAAGCGCTGGAGCCGTGGCATGTCATGGGCGAGCAGGGGGCGATCGGCGGCACCGTGCGCTTCGTCGATTCCTCGGTCGAGCGGCTGCAGGTGAAGACCGAAGGGCTCAACCCCGAGCGTCACGCTGTCGTCTGCAACGGTCGCATCGTGCCGATGAAGGTGACCGATACCAGAGAGATCGCGGTGGCGGGCGTCCGCTTCAAGGCCTGGCAGCCGGCCTCGGGCCTGCATCCCGCGCTGCCGGTCAACACGCCGCTGGTCTTCGACATCTACGATCGCTGGTCGGGCCGGGCGGTCGGCGGCTGCGTCTATCATGTCGCGCATCCCGGCGGGCGCAGCTACGACACCTTCCCGGTCAACGGCAACGAAGCGGAGGCGCGGCGGCTTGCCCGTTTCGAACCGCGTGGGCATACGCCGTCCGGTTACGTGCTGCGCAACGAAGAAGCCTCTGAGGATTTCCCGATGACCCTTGACCTGCGGCGGCCTGCAAGACTCTGATCAGCCATGGCAAAGGGGAATCACGAGACAATACGCGGCAGGCCGCATAACCTGCTGGAGCATTACCAGCCGATCGATGGCGTCGTCGACGAGATGGTCGATGCATCGGGCAATCCCCGCCCGGTCTGGACGAACTTCATCGAGGCGCTGGAGGACCTGGGGCCAGAAAAGCTCGCCCAGCGCTTCGCCCGCGCCGACCAGTATCTGCGTGACGCCGGCGTCTACTACCGTGTCTACGACAACGCCGGGGCCAATGAGCGCGAATGGCCGCTGGCGCATGTTCCCCTGCTGATCGAGGAGCAGGAATGGGCCGACATCAGCGCCGGTCTGGTCCAGCGGGCCGAGCTGTTCGAGGAAACGATCGCCGATATCTACGGGCCGAACCGGCTGGTCGAGAAGGGCATCCTGCCGGCGGGGCTGATCGCGGCCAGCCCGGAATATTTGCGGCCTGTCGTTGGCATCAGACCGGCCAGCGGCCATTTCCTGCACTTCTGCGCCTTCGAGCTCGGCCGTGGACCGGACGGCCGCTGGTGGGTGCTGGGCGACCGCACGCAGGCGCCGTCAGGTGCCGGCTTCGCGCTGGAAAACCGCGTCGCCACCACGCGTGCGTTGTCCGACATCTATGGCGAGATGCATGTGCACCGCCTTGCCGGCTTCTTCCGTCGCTTTCGCGACGCGCTGAACGGCATGGCCAAGGGATCAGGCGGCCGGGTCGCCATCCTGACGCCGGGGCCGCTCAACGAAACCTATTACGAACATGCCTACATCGCCCGCTATCTCGGCATCATGCTGCTCGAAGGCGAGGACCTGACCGTCTCCGGCGGCCGGCTCATGGTGCGAACGGTTTCGGGGCTGATGCCGGTCAGCGTGCTGTGGCGACGGCTCGACGCTGCCTTCGCCGATCCGCTCGAATTGCGGCCGGATTCGCAGATCGGCGCGCCGGGCCTGGTCGAGGCGATTCGCCGGGGCGCCGTTTCGGCCGTCAACGCGTTGGGTTCCGGCCTGATGGAAACGCGGGCGCTGTTCGCCTTCCTGCCGAAGATTTCGCGCGAATTGCGCAACGAGGAGCTTCTGCTGCCGAGCGTCGCGACATGGTGGTGCGGGCGGGACACGGACCGTGACCATGTGCTGGCTAATCTCGATCGGATGGTAGTCGGTCCGGCGCTGTCGACGCGGCTTGCATTCGAGGATGACGATTGCACCAGGCTGGGTTCGGCGCTTGTTGCCGGAGAGCGGGCCGAATTGATAGCGCAGATCGAACGGAACGGCGGCGACTTCGTCGGACAGGAAGCGGTGACGCTTTCGACCACGCCGGTCTATGTCGGCGGCTGGCTGGAGCCGCGGCCGGCAAGCCTGCGCGTCTATCTGGCGCGGACGCCGGAAGGCTGGACGGTGATGCCAGGCGGTTTCGCCCGTGTCGGCTTCTCGCTCGACCCGACCGCCATCGCCATGCAGCGCGGCGGCCAGGCGGCGGATGTGTGGGTGGTCAGCAACAGACCGGTGGAGCGCGAGACGCTGCTGCCGCAGGAGCACGACAGCTTCACCCGCACCTTGCCGGGCAGCCTGCCCAGCCGGGCAGCGGAAAACCTGACATGGCTCGGCCGCTATATCGAGCGGTCGGAAGACACGGTGCGCATCCTGCGCGCCTATCACGTGCGGCTGGCCGAGGCCTCCGAACCGGACATGCCGCTGCTCGCCGATATCAGAGACCATCTCGAACCGTTCGGCATCGACGTCGCGACGGCAATCCCGCCGGGGCTGATCGGCACGCTGGACAGCGCCGTCTACAGTGCCGGGCAGATCCGCGACCGCTTCTCGCCCGATGGCTGGCTGGCGCTGAAGGATCTGTCGAAGACCATTCATCAATTCGCGACGACGGTGGGGCCGGGCGACGATGCGACCCGGGCGATGACGGTCATGCTGCGCAAGCTCGCCGGGTTTTCCGGCCTGCTGCATGAGAATATGTACCGCTTCACCGGCTGGCGCTTCCTGGAGATCGGCCGACGGCTGGAACGCGGCATCCAGATCGCCCGCACGCTCGCCCGGTTGACCAGGGCTGCGGCGCCGGACGGCGCGCTCGACATGATGCTGGAGATCGGCGACAGCGTCATGACCCATCGGCGGCAGTATCCGGTGCAGGCCGGCCGGCGCACGGTGATCGACCTCCTGGTGCTCGATCCGCTCAACCCGCGCTCCATCCTGTTCCAGCTCGAGCGGCTGAAGGCCGAAATCGCGCTGCTGCCCTCTGTCGGCGGCGAGGGGCATATGTCGCCGGCGGCGAAGGAGATCCTGCAGCTCAACACGGCAATCGCCGTCATGGAGCCCTCGGATATGACGGCGAAGGCCCTGGACGATCTCGCCAATGAGATCGGCGGCCTCTACAACAGCCTCGCCAAGGCCTATTTCGGCTAAGGACGGGTTCGGATAAAGGCGGGCATGCTCTACGACATCAGGCTCAATCTGCGCTACGATTATGATGCTGCAGCCGGCGGCGGCCGCCATCAGGTGCGCGTGCTGCCGCCGACGATATCAGGCGAGCAGCGCGTGATCGCCGCTTCGCTGTCCTTCGCGCCGGCGCCGAGCGAACGCTCGGATTTTTCCGATTTCTTCGGCAACAACGTCACATCGATCGCCTTTCGCGACGTCCACGATGCGCTCGACATCAGGATGAGCGCGCGCGTCGCGGTCTCGCGGCCGGAACCCGGGCTTGACGTTTCGCCCGACATTCGCCGGCTGCGGGAGGAACTCGACGCGGTGCGGTCGCTTGCGCCTGATACACCGCATCACTTTCTGGCAGCCAGCGACCATGCAGGCGTCGATCCGGCGATCACGGCTTACGCGCAGGGCAGCGCCGGCAGTTCCGTCGCCGGCATCGCCATGGACCTGTGCAACCGCATTCATCGCGATTTCACCTATGACGGCAAGGCGACCACCGTTCGGACCCGGGCCAGCGACGCTTTCAGCCTGAAGCGGGGCGTCTGCCAGGATTTTTCACACATCATGATCGCCGGCCTGCGCGGCATGGGTGTCCCCGCCGGCTATGTCAGCGGGTTCCTGCGCACCATTCCGCCGCGCGGAAAACCGCGACTGGAAGGGGCCGACGCCATGCATGCCTGGGTGAAGGTGTGGTGCGGGCGCGACACCGGATGGCAGGAATTCGACCCGACCAACGGCATGCGGGCAAGCAACGACCACATCACCGTCGGCCACGGCCGCGACTATTCGGATGTAGCGCCGATCGTCGGCGTCCTGAAGACGACCGGAGGGCAGGTCGGCGAGCAAGCGGTCGACGTCATTCCGGTCGTGCTCGAAAAGGCCTGACGACAAGCGCGGGCGCATCGTATGCCCCGAACATCGACGGAAGACTGGTTGCCAAACGCATGCGGCAAGTCTGACATCTTTGTGAAGCCACGGCGGAACCAGCGGCGGGTCCGGCGCTTATCTACGGGAAAATTCCGTGGAGAGGATATGCTGGACAAATCCGGGTCGTCTTCTGGCCGATTGGCTGCCAAGGTTGCACCAAGGAACGGGGCGCCCGAAAATGGGTCGCAGGCCTCTGCCGATCGCGCTTCGCTTTCCTACATCACCGACGCCGAGCCGGGTATCCGCCGTTTTCGGGCCGGCAAGGGATTTTCATACAAAGGCGCTGACGGGCAGGGCGTCGACAGGCGCACCATGGCCCGCATCAAGGCGCTCGCCATTCCACCGGCGTGGACGGATGTGTGGATCTCGCCGGATGCCGACGGTCACATCCAGGCGACGGGCCGGGATCAGCGTGGGCGCAAGCAGTATCGCTACCATGCGCTATGGGCGGAGGAGCGCGACGGCGTCAAATATTCGAGCCTGGTCGCCTTTGCAGAAAGCCTGCCTGAGCTGCGAAGCCAGATCGATGCCGACCTGCGCCGTCACGGCCTGCCGCTGGAACGGGTTGTCGCCGCCGTGGTCTGGCTGCTCGACAACACGATGATCCGCGTTGGCAATGCCGCCTACGCTCGCGACAACAACAGCTTTGGGCTGACCACGCTGCGCGACCGCCATGTCGACATCAATGGCTCGAGCCTGCGTTTCGCCTTCAAAGGCAAGTCCGGCAAGGAATGGAAGCTGAAGCTCGTCGATCGCCGGATCGCCAGGATCGTGCGCGGGGCGCAGGATCTGCCGGGCCAGAAGCTGTTCCAGTACCTCGACGAGGACGGAAGCAGGCGACCGATCCGCTCCGACGACGTCAACCGCTACATCAGGGAGACGGCAGGGGCCGATTTCAGCTCCAAGCATTTCCGAACCTGGGGCGGCACCATCCATGCCGCGTCGCTGTTTGCGCAGACGGAGCGGCCCGAAAGCCAGGCACTACAGAAGCGGGCGATGAACGGCGTCATCGACAAAGTGGCCGAGCGGCTGGGCAACACACGCGCCATCTGCCGCAAGTGCTACATCCACCCGCAAGTTTTCGATGCCTGGTCCGAGGGACGTCTGCTCGGCGAAATGGCGGATGCGAACAGGCGGAAGCGATCGATACCAGGCCTTGATGACGAAGAAGCCGTCGTCCTGAGATGGCTGAAGGCGCAGGCAGGCTGAATCGAGCGGAGCAGTCACAGGTTTTCATCGTCCTTGCGGGACGCAGTTTTTTATCGACGCACTGTCGGGATCGGTTCTACTGTTTCGTCCTTTGACAGAAAAAAGGACGCACCTCATGCTCTACGCTATCCTCTGCTATGCCTCCGAAGACGTCGTCTGCTCGTGGAGCAAGGAACAGGACGACGCCGTCATGGAAAAACTCATCGGCGTGCAGGAGAAATACGCCAGGGCCGGCCGGCTTGGCCCGGTGGCGCGGCTGCTGCCGACGACCGCTGCGACAACGCTGAGAAAGGTCAAGGGCGAAGCGGTCGTCATCGATGGCCCGTTTGCCGAAACCAAGGAACAGTTCCTCGGCTTCTACACGCTCGAATGCACAGATCTCGACGAGGCCGTCGCCTTTGCGCGCGAGCTTTCCGACGTCAACCCGAGCGGCGGCTCGTACGAAATACGGCCTGTTTCGCTCTTCAGCCCCGCCACGGTTTCCGCATGACCGACCTTACCTGGATCAGCACCGCGATCAGCACCGCCCGCCCGCAGGCGATGGGCGCGCTGCTGCGCTACTTCCGCGATCTCGATGCGGCGGAGGAAGCCTTCCAGGACGCTTGCCTGCGCGCTCTGAAGAACTGGCCGACAAACGGCCCGCCGCGCGATCCGGCGGCCTGGCTGATCTTCGTTGGCCGCAACAGCGGCATCGACGCGGTGCGCAAGCGTGCCAAGCAGGCGCCGCTGCCGGAAGAGGACCAGATTTCCGATCTGGAGGATGCCGAGGCCGATATCGTCGAGCGGTTGGACGGCGCTCATTACCGCGACGACATATTGCGGTTGCTGTTCATCTGCTGTCATCCCGACCTGCCGGAGACGCAGCAGGTCGCCGTCGCGTTGCGTATCGTCTCCGGCCTGTCCGTCAAGCAGATCGCGCGCGCCTTTCTCGTCGGTGAAAGCGCCATGGAGCAGCGTATCACACGGGCCAAGGCGCGCATCGCCGATGCCGGCGTGCCGTTCGAGACGCCCGGTGCGGTCGAACGGTCCGAACGGCTCGCCGCGGTCGCCGCCATGGTCTACCTGATCTTCAACGAAGGCTATTCGACCAATAGCGGCGAAGCGCCGGCCCGTGCGCCGCTCTGCGAAGAGGCGATCCGGTTGGCCAGGCTGCTGCTCAGGCTGTTCCAGACCGAGCCGGAGATCATGGGTCTGACGGCGCTTTTGCTTCTCCAGCATGCGCGTGCGCCGGCACGTTTTGATGAGAACGGCGAGATCGTGCTGCTCGAAGACCAGGACCGCAGCCTGTGGAGCCGCAAGATGATCGACGAGGGGCTGGCGCTGGTCGACAAGGCGCTGCGCCACCGGAAGCCCGGTCCCTACCAGGTGCAAGCAGCGATCGCCGCCCTGCATGCGCGGGCGGAAAAGCCCGAGGATACGGACTGGAACGAGATCGACCTGCTTTACGGCCTGCTCGAGCAGATGCAGCCGTCGCCGGTGGTGACGCTCAATCGCGCCGTCGCGGTCGCCAAGGTGCGCGGGCCGGAAGCGGCACTTGCCATGATCGAGCCGCTGGAGCAAAGGCTCTCCGGCTATTTCCACTTCTTCGGCCTCAAGGGCGGGCTGCTGATGCAGCTCGGTCGTGGCGAGGAGGCGCGCACCGCTTTCGACCGAGCCATCGCACTTGCCAACACGGCAGCCGAGGCCGCCCATATCCGCATGCATATCGACCGTCTGATGAATGAAGGCGCCGCGCGGAGCGCTGCAAAGACGACACGCTGATCCGGTTCATTCGGCTGGTTCAATCGTCTGCGCAGAGCTTAGACCATGCCGGGGTGGCGATTTTTCCCTGAAACGAGTAATGCCACGCCATGACCGCGCCTGATGTGCCGATCGGCGTGGAGGCGACATGGTGCAAGGCTTGACCGACGCCACATGCGCGACGGGACCGGAAAGGGATAGACCATGACGATTGCAAAGGAAACTGCCGGGCTGCTGGCGAAACTGGGCGTTGCCGAGCACGTGCTTTCGGGCGGCGATCTTATCGTGCGCAGCCCGGTCACGGGCGAGCAGATTGCCGCGCTGAGGACGATCTCGCCGACCGATGCGGCAAAGACTATCGATGATGCCCATAAAGCCTTCCAGGCGTGGCGGCTGGTGCCGGGGCCGAAGCGCGGCGAGCTGGTGCGGCTGCTTGGCGAGGAACTGCGCGCGCACAAAGCCGAGCTTGGCCGGCTGGTGTCGATCGAGGTCGGCAAGATCCCGTCCGAAGGCCTCGGCGAAGTGCAGGAGATGATCGACATCTGCGATTTCGCCGTCGGCCTTTCCCGCCAGCTCTATGGCCTGACCATCGCCACCGAGCGGCCCGGCCATCGCATGATGGAGACCTGGCACCCGCTGGGTGTCGTCGGCGTCATCTCCGCCTTCAATTTCCCGGTCGCGGTGTGGTCGTGGAACGCCGCACTTGCGCTGGTCTGCGGCGACGCGGTGGTTTGGAAGCCGTCGGAAAAGACGCCGCTTACGGCGCTTGCCTGCGAAGCGATCTTCAAGCGCGCGGCAAAGCGTTTCGGCGATGCGCCCGAAGGGCTGGCGACGGTGCTGATCGGCGACCGCGCCGTCGGCGAGATCCTGGTCGACCATCCAAAGGTGCCGCTGGTCTCGGCCACCGGCTCGACCCGCATGGGCAGGGACGTCGGTCCGCGGCTGGCGAAGCGCTTTGCGCGCGCGGTGCTGGAGCTCGGCGGCAACAATGCCGGCATCGTCTGCCCGACGGCCGATCTCGACATGGCCTTGCGCGCCATCGCTTTCGGCGCCATGGGCACGGCCGGCCAGCGCTGCACGACTCTGCGGCGCCTGTTCGTGCACGACAGCGTCTATGACGCCTTGGTGCCGCGCCTGAAGAAGGCCTATGAGAGTGTTTCGGTCGGCAATCCGCTGGAGACATCAGCGCTGGTCGGTCCGCTGATCGACAAGGCTGCCTTCGACAACATGCAGAAGGCTTTGCAGGAGGCCACAGCTCATGGCGGCAAGGTGACCGGCGGCACGAGGGTCGAGAACGGCCATCCCGACGCCTATTATGTGCATCCTGCACTGGTCGAAATGCAAAGCCAAGTCTCGCCGGTGACCGAAGAGACCTTCGCGCCGATCCTCTACGTGATGAAATACTCGGATTTCGACGCCGTGCTCGACGAGCACAATGCGGTCGGCGCCGGCCTGTCGTCGTCGATCTTCACCCGCGACCTGCAGGAATCCGAGCGCTTTCTTGGCGTCGACGGTTCGGACTGCGGCATCGCCAACGTCAACATAGGTACATCGGGCGCCGAGATCGGTGGCGCCTTCGGTGGCGAGAAAGAGACCGGAGGCGGCCGTGAATCCGGCTCGGACGCCTGGAAGGCCTATATGCGACGTGCCACCAACACGGTGAACTATTCCAAGGCGCTGCCACTGGCGCAGGGCGTCTCGTTCGACATCGACTGAGGACGCCAGGGCTCTGTTGTGGCGGCCGCAACGGTCGCCACGACAGGATCAAGGCCCGCCGTCCCGATCTCCGTTCAATGTCGACAAATACACGGCGCCCTTCACGCTTTCGGAGTAAAAACGGGCGAGGAGTGTTCCTCGGGACACTCCTCGCCTCGCCCGTTTAACAGGGCGATTTCCGGGTCATCAGAACCTGGAGCGTCTTCATCCAGCGCAATCCCTCGTCGGTGCCGGCGCGCGGCCTGTATTCGCAGCCTACCCAGCCGGCATAGCCGAGCCGGTAGAGCGCGGCGAATATGACGCCATAGGCGATCTCGCCTTCGTCCGGCTCGGCGCGGCTTGGAACGGCGGCGATCTGCACATGGCCGATCATCGGCAAATATCGCTCGAGGCGTTTGAGGATGTCGCCTTCGCTGACGCCGACATGATAGACGTCGAACATGATCCGGATGTTGGGCGCGCCGACGCGTTCGATCAACGCCGCCGCCTCGGCGATCGTCGAATAGAAATATCCCGGTTTGTCGCGCTGGTTGACCGGCTCCAGAAGCAGTATCAGATCCGGGACGGCAGCTGCCGCGAAGGCGAGATTGCGCGCGAAGACTTCCGTGGCTTCCGGCTGGCTTCAGGCTCGACGACGCCGGCCATGACATGGACCGACGAAGCGCCGCTCCGGCGCGCATAGTCCGCAGCCTGGTGGAAGCTTTGGCGAAATCTGACTGCCGACCCGGCAGCGCACCGAGGCCGAAATCGCCCCTGGCGGCATCGCCGACAGGTGTGTTGATGCCGAGCAATTCCATACCGTGCTTTTCACAAGCCTGCTTCACAAGCCCGGCCGGGACGTCATAGGACCAATGCAGTTCGACCGCCCTGAAACCCGCCGCTGCGGCTGCGGCGATGCGGTCCAGCAAGGGAAGGTCGGTCCACAGGAAACCGAGGTTCGCGGAAAATCTCGGCATGGTCACTTCAGCTTGAAATGCTGGTTGAGCTCGGCGATGGCGCCGGCGTCGAGATGGCGGACGCTCATGCCTCGCAAGATGATGGCAAGCTTTGCCGCTTCCTCGAGCTCCTCGATGGCGAAGACCGCCGCATCGAGCGAGGCGCCGGCCACCACAGGCCCATGGTTCTGCAGGAGGACTGCGGGATGGCGCGCCGCGAGCGCGTCGATCAGCGGCTTGACCGCCTCGGAACCGGGGCGAGTGTAGGGCACCACCGGCACCTGTCCGACGCGCATCACGACATAGGGAGTGATCGGCGCAATGGCGTCGGCCGGATCGACGTCTAAGAGGCAGGATAGCGCGGTCGCATAGGTCGAATGAAGATGAACCACGGCGCGCGCCGTGGGCCGCTGGTCGTAAAAGCCGAAATGCAGCGGCAATTCCTTGGTCGGCGCATCGCCCGAGACATGCTTGCCCGAGGCGTCGAGTTTCGACAGCCTGTCCGCGTCGAGGAAACCGAGACAGGAATTGGTCGGCGTGAACAGAAACCCGTCGTCTAATCTCGCCGACATGTTGCCCGACGAGCCGGCGGTGAGGCCGCGCTCGAACAGCGATTTGCCCCATTTGACCAGATTGTCGCGGACTGCCTGTTCGCTCATGGCGTACCGATCCTTTGTACCGCTTTCTCGAAGAAATCATTGGCGCCGAAATTGCCGCTCTTGAGCGCGAGGCCAAGCGGGTCGCCGCGATCTGCCAGCAACGCCGGTACGCCCGGGTCGATCTCTTCGCCAATATGCAGGCTGCTGACACCGAGCGCCTCGACCACGGCGCCGGATGTCTCGCCGCCGCCGACCACCACGCGGCGCACCCCGCCGTCGACGAGCCGGCGCACGAGCGTTGCGAAGAAACGCTCTATGGCCTGCGCCACCTCGGCGCGCCCGTAGCGCGCCTGGGCGCCGGAAACGGCGGCGGCGTCGGCTGTCGAATAGATGATCGGCACCTGCTTTTGCCGCCAGAACCAATCGGCCGCGTAGTCGACGGTCATGGTTTTGTCCATGAGCGCGGCCGGATCGAGAGCGAGGCCGGGATGGGCGGCGAGATAGGCGGCGACCTGCGCCTGCGAAGCCTTCGAACAGGAGCCACACAGCACGACGGCCGGCCCCGCGGCGCCTGTGGTAGCGTGTGCGCTCTGGGAAAGCCGGCCGGCCTTGCGGAAATTCTCCGGTAACCCCATCGCGATGCCGGAGCCGCCGGTCACGAGCCTGTGGCCGGCAAGCGCCAGACCGAGCAGTTGAAGATCGTCCTCCGCAACCGCATCGGCGACGACAAGCCGCCGTCCTTGTGCCCGCTGCTCAGCGAAGGCCTGCCCGAGGGCCGACACACCGCCACGGACCGTATGCAGCGGCACCAACCCCACTTCGCCACGGGTCTGGAGCCGAAGCCAGCGGCGGAGATCGGGGTCGGTCATCGGTGTCAGCGGATGGTTCTCCATGCCGGATTCGTTCAACAGCCGGTCGCCGACGAACAGATGGCCCATGAACAGCCGGCGCCCGGTTGCGGGAAAGGCTGGGCAGACGACCGCCATGTCCGCTCCGAGAAGGTCGAGCAGGGATTCGGCGACCGGACCGATGTTGCCTTTCGGCGTGGAATCGAATGTCGAGCAGTATTTGAAGACGATCTGTTCGCAGCCTTGCCCGAGCAGCCAGCGCGCGGCCTCAAGCGACTGGCGCACTGCCTCCTCGGCGGCGATCGACCGTGTCTTCAAGGCGACAACGCCTGCCTCGCAGCCGGATGGCGCCGGATCGGCTGTGATGCCGACGAATTGCGTCGTCGCCATGCCGCCCTTGGCAAGCGTATTGGCGAGATCGCTCGCACCGGTGAAATCGTCGGCGATGGCTCCCAGAAGCATGGTGGATCCCTAGATCGGGGGTTTGCCGAGTGTAGCCGGCATTCCGGTCGTGGCGACAACAATGACGCTCTTGCTATAGGGAGGCGGCATCATATCACCGACAACTGGACCGTTAAGCAATCCAGTAAAACCGTTCTCATAGGGCTGTCACGCTAAAACTGAACCACGGGCCGTGATGATCGAATCGGTACGTGGCTCTACGGAGCGGCCGATGTGGCCCACCACATGTCGTTGAAACGTCACTTGGGCTGACCCATATAGGCCTTGCGTCGGATGTTTCCTCCCATTGCGTCCGGCGCGTTCCCCTCTGGAGGTTTTGAACCTTCATGCTTGGCCGGACTTTAACAGTCCGGCCTTTTTTCTATTGGCCGTGCGCGGCCTTGAAACGATGACTGCAAGACCGGTGTTCACGAGCAAGCCATGGAACCGCACTTTGGCAAAGCGATGGGCAGCATCCAACCGGCATAACCTGCCCTAAGAGCGAGAAATGTCGGGTCATTTGATTTAGATCAAATGCAGGCGGTCGCGATCATAGGATGCCTTGGGAATCAGCAGCTTATCGAAGAGGTCGCGCCGATGGCGAACATCGTCTCCAAACTTGTCAGGGAGTGCAATTCGACGCGAAGCAAAGGCGTGGACTTCCCCACGATCTGGCAGACCACACTGAAGGGACACTCATACGTCGCAGGCCCGCCGATGCAGGACCGAAATCAGGATGGCCCCATCCTCAAGGTTCCCCTGGTTACGGGACGCTATCTCATATTTGATGCTTCAGGCTTTCGGCTCGACTGAATTCTGGCGCGATTTTTCGCACCTGGCAGGCGACGCGATTCAACGAAAGAGGCATAGCCCAGCACGGTCATAAAAAATGCAAAGACGACCACGACGGCGATAGTGACGAGCAAGCTGTCCGTTGGCACGTTTGTTCTCCCTTCCAAGACCGACTGAGGAGACTGCGCGAATAGCGGAAACGCCTTGATCTGGATCAACCGAAAACAGCGATCGAGTGGCCGGTAAACGCCAGGCGAACAAGATTTTGGCGCCGGATTCCTGTCCAGGGACCGGATTCGCCGGAGCGCCGGTTTGGCGGGAGCATGGCGTGTTGCTTCTTTGGAGGTGCCGGAACTGGTCGATTTGAGCCACATCAAAGCGTCGCGGCCGGTATGCGTCAATCATGCCCTCAGCGTCGCTACCCACCGGTGTCTGGCGATGGTCGTTTCAACCAGGGGTGTCGACCGTGAAATCGCAGGCGTTTCTCCCTCTTGCCACCTATCCCGACAGCAACTCGGATGCGATCGCATCCAACGCGGTGGCCATTGCAGCACATCTGGGCGCCGAACTTCATGCCGAAGTCATCAACGCCCATATTCCGGACGTTTCGAACGTCATGTCGCGGCTACTGCTCAAATTGCCGGAACTCATTCGCGAAGCCGAAGCGGCGAGCCGCCGGCGCGGCGAGCGCCTGCTCGAGAAGATTCGTGAGGAAGCCGCAAGGAGGCCGGTGAGCCTGACGACCGGCGTGTCGTCGGCGACGCTGGCGCTGATTGGCGAAGCCGCAGCAATCGAGGCACGTTATTTCGATATTTCGCTGCTCGGATGGGAGGCTGACAATCCGACATCGCGGGCCACCGCGGAAGCCGTCATCTTCGGATCCGGCCGTCCGGCCATCCTGCTGCCGGAGACCCCGGCCTTCGAGCCGATCGACCATGTTGCGATCGCCTGGGATGGGAGCCGGGTCGCGGCGCGCGCCGTTGCGGACGCCAAGCCATTCCTCGAACAGGCATCCAAGATCACCGTGCTCGCCATCGTCGGCGAGAAGCCCATCATGGGAGGCAATGGCGCCGAGCGCCTGGCGGCCGGGCTTAGGAGGAGTGGGTTGACCGCGGAAGCTGTCTCTATCGACGCTGACGACCGCCCGGTCGGGATCGGCCTGCAGTCGCATGCCATCGAGAGGGGAGCCAATCTGTTGGTGATGGGCGGTTACGGCCACTCTGTCGTTCGCGATTTCGTGCTGGGCGGAGCAACCGAGGACGTGCTCGATGAACTCAGGTTGCCGGTGCTGTTCTCACACTGAACCGCGTGCCCCCGATGTGGAAATTGCCGGCGAACTTTTTGACGTGCTGCCGCCGGCGCCGTTCGTTGCTTGTCCGGATCCAAATTTACAGCGCCTTCACCCTGAGGGCACGGCAAGGCAAAGGTAGCCGCCTTTCTTCGGGGAACCGAATAGGCTGGCGTGGCTTGTGAAACGACGAGAGATGCCTGATTTGAAACAGATGCCCGACTTGAAACAACTGAGGTTGCTTGGCGTCCTGGCGGCGACAGCGCTCGGTCTGTATGTCTGCTATCTGCTGGCGCTGCCGTTTCTACCCGCTTTGACCTGGGCCCTCGTGCTGGCAATCATCCTTTATCCGGCTCATCGGCGGGTCGAGGGGAGGCTCGGAAATCGAACTCTGGCCGCCCTGATATCAGTTGGCCTCGCGGCGATCGCCATCGGCCTGCCGCTGGTATTCGTTGCACAGCAGCTCGTTCGCGAAGCGGTAAACGGAGCGACTTACCTGGAGGGAGTCATCCAGGGTTGGGACGCGGATGGTTTCATGTCGAATTATCCCACCCTTTCGGCCGTTGCCCTGTGGATCGAGGACCAGCTCGATCCGGCCGGTTCGGTCGCCGCACTTGTACAATGGTTGACGGGACAAAGCACATCGCTGTTGCGCGGCTCGATCAATCAGGCCGTGATGTTCGTGCTGACATTCTACCTGCTGTTCTATTTCCTGCGGGACCGCGAACCCGCCCTGCGGGGGATCGAGGGTCTTTCGCCCCTGTGTGCTCCGGAAACGGCATACATGCTGTCCCGCTTTGCAGAGGCGGTGCATGCGATCCTGATGGGAACCGTGCTGGTCGCCGCCGTGCAGGGAACGCTGGGCGGCCTGATGTTCTGGTGGCTCGGCCTGCCCACTCCGGTCTTCTGGGGCCTGGTGATGGGACTTCTGGCCATCGTGCCAGTGCTCGGCGCCTTCGTGATCTGGGTGCCGGCAGCGATCTATCTCGCATTGGAAGGGGCGTGGGTGAGCGCGGCGATACTGACGGTCTGGGGCGGTGTCGTTGTCGCCGGCATCGACAATCTGCTCTATCCGATGCTTGTCGGGAGCCGGCTGCGATTGCACACGTTGGTGGCCTTTATCGGCGCGGTCGGTGGCATCGTCCTCTTCGGAGCATCAGGGCTCGTCCTCGGCCCTGCGGTGATCGCGGTCACCATCAGCCTCATCGATATCCTAAAGAACCGATTGGACGATCAGCCCGAGGCGGCGCGTTCCCCTGTTTGGCGCGCGACTTAGGTCATCTTCGCGAGAATGCGATTGGCGCGGTGACTGTGAAACGGAAATGTCCTCGGGAGCCTCAGAACGCTTTGAAGGTCAGCGTCGTCAGCGAGCGGACGATGCCCGGCACATTGGCAACATTCTCGTTGATGAACTTGCCAATATCGACGCCATCTTCGATATAGACCTTCATCAGCAGGTCATAATCGCCGCTGGTCGAATAGAGTTCCGACGCGACTTCGCGCTCGAACAGTTCGTCGGCAACCTCATAGGTCTTGCCAGGCGAACATTGAAGCTGCACGAAAACCGGTCTCATCGTATTCCTCGCACTGCAGTCCGGCCCTTCGGGCCGCCGCTTCAGCTAATCCCCGACCAGAGTCGGGCGCCGCCCTCAGCCTGTCAACAGCGTTCTCGTCAGGGCGTGGTCAGGATCGGCAAGCCCGTCGATGACGTTGAAATGGTGCCGGTCTGGCTCCTCGACAACTGACGTCCATGCACCAAGGCCGGTCCAAATGTTGGCGAGCAGGCCGTTCTGACGGATGAACTCGGCGCGCTCGCCGGCGCCGACCCAGCAGGCCAAGCGCGCTCCCGCCATGGGCTCAAGCAGCGCCGGGCTTTCCGCCATTGCTTCCTCCCGGTCGATCTTGAGGTCGGCATTGGCAACGATGTTCATCAGCGGTCGCAGATCGTGGAGCCCGGAAATCGACACGGAGGATACAATCCGCCGCTGCACGTCCTGCGAAAGCGGCGCGGACGTCGTAACCATCCGCGAGATGAGATGGCCGCCCGCAGAATGGCCGGCGAGGCGGATCGGCCCACCTATCATTCTCGCGGCAGCCTCGATTGCCGCCGCGACTTCCGTCACTATGCCGGAGATGCGGATATCGGGACAGAGCGTATAGGAGGGCATTGCGACCGCATGGCCGCGTGCGAGGCTGCCGCCCGCCAGATGCGACCAGAGACTTTTGTCGAGACGTACCCAATAGCCACCATGAACGAATACGACGAGCCCTTTCGGCTCGCCTTCAGGCAGGAACAGGTCGAAGCGGTTGCGCGGCCGGTCGCCATAGGAAAGATCGAGCTTCATCCTTCCCTTGGCTGAGAGTTTGTCGCGAAATGCCTTAGCCTGCTCCGCCCACAGGCCGGGCCATCGGTCGCCGCCCGGGATGTTGGGACCGTTGGCATAGGCGTCGTCCCAGTCTTCAACGCGACGATAGATCATTGCCCTCTCCCGGTCGATGTAGGCTTCAATTGCCCGGCAGTGCCAATCTGTCCAGATCCAGGCAATATTTCAACCATGAAATTTCATGCTTGAATAAATCCAGTTCGATGTCATCCTGCCATCAAACCGCACCGCATGGACGAAGGGATTCTGGCGCCGTGCCGGATACGAGAGAAGCCACGATGGCCAGGCTTCACACCACCGACCGGGCGCAGGCGGTGGTCGACAGAGCAGATCGATAGGCGACGCCGTGCGCAAGGAGCACATCGTGGAGAGCTTCGATCGCGAAATCCGCGCCCTGCGAATTTACGAGGGTGCGTCGGAAATCCAGAAGGTGGTGATCGCGCGCCAGACAATGGGAGCATGAAGAACATGAATTGCCGGTTGTCGATTCAGCGCCCCCACATCAGAATGGACTACGCAATCGTGGGAGTGGCGGCATGAAACTCGGACCAACCGCCCATACCGACACCTTCTGTCGTGACCACCTGCCGCCGCAGGACCAGTGGCCGGACCTGCCGCAGGACGGCTTCGACTATCCCGACCACCTGAATTGCGCGGTCGAGTTGACCGACCGCATGGTGGAGAGGGGCTTCGGCGACCACACCGCGCTGATCGGCAATGGCCGCCGACGCACCTACAAGGAGCTGACGGACTGGACCAACCGGCTTGCCCGCACACTGGTGGAAAACTACGGAGTCAGGCCCGGCAATCGCATCCTGATCCGCTCGCCCAACAACCCGGCGATGGTCGCATGCTGGCTGGCCGCAACCAAGGCCGGCGCGGTGGTGGTCAACACCATGCCGATGCTGCGCGCCGGCGAGTTGGCAAAGATCGTCGACAAGGCGGAGATCACGCTTTCGCTTTGCGACACACGCATCAAGGATGAGATCGTCGCCTGCGCAAAGGATAGCCGCTTCCTCAAGCAGGTGGTCGGTTTCGACGGCACCGCCAACCATGACGCCGAACTTGACCGCGTTGCGCTCGACAAGCAGGTCAGGTTCGAGGCGGTAAAGACCGGCCGGGACGATGTCGCGCTGCTTGGCTTCACTTCGGGCACCACCGGCGTGCCAAAGGCGACAATGCATTTCCATCGCGACATCCTGATCATCGCCGACGGCTATGCGAAGGAAATTCTGGGCGTCACGCCGGACGACGTCTTCGTTGGCTCGCCGCCGCTCGCCTTCACCTTCGGGCTCGGCGGGCTCGCGGTCTTCCCGCTGCGCTTCGGCGCCGCGGCGACGCTCCTGGAAAACGCGACGCCACCCAACATGGTCGAGATCATCGAGACGTATCACGCGACGATCTCGTTCACCGCACCGAGCGCCTATCGCGCCATGATGAAGGCAATGGACGAGGGCGCCAATCTCTCCTCGCTGCGCATCGCCGTTTCTGCCGGCGAGACGTTGCCCGCGCCTGTCTACCACGAGTGGACGCAGAAGACCGGCAAGCCGATCCTCGACGGTATCGGCGCCACCGAGATGCTGCACATCTTCATCACCAATGGGCTCGACGATCGCATGCCGGGCGTGACTGGAAGGCCAGTCACCGGCTATGAGGCGAAGATCGTCGACGATCAGATGAACGAAATGCCGCGCGGTACGATCGGTAAGCTCGCCGTACGCGGTCCGACAGGCTGCCGCTACCTCTCCGACGAGCGCCAGCGGGAGTATGTCCGAAACGGCTGGAATCTGACCGGCGACGCCTTCATCCAGGATGAGGACGGGCGCTTCCGCTTCGCCGCCCGCGCCGACGACATGATCCTGTCGTCCGGCTACAATATCGCCGGTCCGGAGGTGGAGGCCGCGCTGCTGGCTCACCACCTTGTGCTCGAATGCGCGGTCATCGGCGCGGCGGACGAGGAACGCGGCCAGATCGTCGAAGCACATGTCGTGCTCGTCGAAGGCGCTTCGGCCGACGCAGAGACGGCGCGGCTCCTGCAGGAGCACGTCAAGGCGGTTATCGCGCCATACAAATATCCGCGCTCGGTCAAGTTCGTCACCACACTGCCGAAGACGCAGACGGGAAAGATCCAGCGCTTTCGCCTGCGCGACGAGCAAGGCTGATGGCAAGAATTGCGCAGGGCGACGCGGCATCGATCATGTCATCGACGTCGGCACAGCGAGGCTCACACCCCCAGCGAATACTGGAAGTGGAGCTTTTTTCCCGGGCCCTGGACAGCGAGGACGGAGTTCTGAACCATCGGTCGCCCGAGGCCCAACAACAAAAACATTTCGTCCGGGCTGGCAAAGTCACGGGGATTCTTTCATCGTGAGGACCCCAGAGGGTGCAGACAGCGATAGAGATAACAACGGGAGTAACACTATGAAGAAACTGATTGCAGCAAGCCTCGTGGTGCTTTCGCTGGGCGTATCCGGTCTCGCGTCGGCTGAGCCGATCAAGGTCGGCATGATCACGACGCTTTCGGGCGGCGGCGCGGGCCTTGGCATCGATGTGCGCGACGGCTTCATGCTGGCGCTAAAAAAGGCCGGCAACAGCGAGGTCGAGGTCGTGATCGAGGATGACGGCCAGAAGCCGGAACTCGCGGTGCAGATCGCCGACAAGATGATCCAGTCCGACCAGGTCGACATCCTGACCGGAATCATCTGGTCGAATCTAGCCATGGCCGTTGTTCCGAGCGCGGTTGCGCAGGGCAAATTCTACCTGTCGCCAAACGCCGGTCCCTCGGCGCTGGCCGGCGCGCAGTGCCACGAGAATTACTTCAACGTCGCCTGGCAAAACGACAACCTGCACGAGGCCATGGGCCAGTACGCCAACCAGGATTACAAGAAGACTTTCATCATGGCGCCGAACTATCCCGCCGGGACAGACGCCCTGACCGGCTTCAAGCGCTTCTACAAGGGCGAGCTTGCCGGCGAAATCTACACCCAGGTCGGCCAGACCGACTATGCCGCCGAAATCGCACAGATCAGAGCCTCCGGCGCCGATTCCGTGTTCTTCTTCCTGCCGGGCGGCATGGGCATCGCCTTCATGAAGCAGTATGCCCAGTCCGACGTCGGCATCCCGATCATGGGTCCCGGCTTCTCGCTCAGCCAGGACATCCTCGCCGCGGTCGGTGACGCCGCCCTGGGTGTCAAAAACTCCTCGCAGTGGAACAAGGACATCGACAATGAGGCCAACAAAACCTTTGTCGCGGCCTTTCAGGCCGAATACGGGCGTCTGCCCTCGCTCTACGCCAGCCAGGGCTATGACACCGCGAACCTGATCCTCTCTGCCGCGACCAAGGCGAGCGTCAAGGATGCCGACGCGTTTCGCGCCGCTCTGAAGGAAGCCGATTTCGATTCCGTGCGCGGGGACTTCGAGTTCGGCAACAACAACCATCCGATCCAGACCATCTATGTGCGCGAGGTGATCAAGGAGAGCGGCGGCCTCACCAATAAGATTATCGGCACCGCCTTCGAGAAGCACCAGGACGCCTACGCCGCCGACTGCGCGATGAAATGATCATGCCGTCTCCCCGCTTGCGGGGAGACGGTACCGGCAGGGGACGATGAGTCGTATCTCCTGCCGGTTTCCCTGAGGCCTCCGACCCTCGCCCCCTGCCGCACGGCAACGACTTGGTCTGCCCGTGTTGCGGCCCAATTTGACCAGAAGAGCCTGAACTGACCTTGCAAACCGCTCTTTTCATCGAACAGGTCCTCAACGGGCTGCAGCTCGGCGTGATGTTGTTCCTCATGGCCGCAGGCCTTACTCTCATCTTCGGCGTCATGGGGCTGATCAACCTTGCCCATGGATCGCTCT
Source organism: Mesorhizobium sp. WSM4821 (assembly GCF_055901555.1). Classification (NCBI taxonomy): domain Bacteria; kingdom Pseudomonadati; phylum Pseudomonadota; class Alphaproteobacteria; order Hyphomicrobiales; family Phyllobacteriaceae; genus Mesorhizobium; species Mesorhizobium sp. WSM4821. The sequence continues at coordinate 2,475,085 of NZ_CM148371.1, forward strand.
ACATGGTCGGCGCCTTCGCGTGCGCCACAGTCGCGGCCGCCACCGGCTCGTTCTGGCTCGGGCTCGCCGCCAGCCTCGCGGCGGCGGCTGCCGCCGGCGCGATCATCGAGATCCTTGTCATTCGCCGCCTCTACGAGCGCGACCATCTCGACCAGGTGCTGGCGACCTTCGCATTGATCCTGATCTTTTCCGAAGGCACGCGCTGGCTGTTCGGCTCTTTTCCGCTCTACCTCGACATTCCGCAACTGCTGCAGGGCACCGTGCCAATCCCCGGCGGTTCGCGGTATCAGCTCTACCGCCTGGCGATCATCGGCGTCGGCGGCTCGGTGGCGATTGGGCTTTTCCTGCTGATCTCCAAGACGCGGCTCGGCATGCGAATCCGCGCCGGCGAATCTGATCGCGAAATGATCGGCGCGCTCGGCGTCGACATCCGCACCCTCTATACCGTCGTCTTTGCGCTCGGAGCGGGGCTGGCCGGGCTCGCCGGCGCGCTGGTCGGCGCGCTGCAATCGGTGCAGGTCGGCATGGGCGAGCCGGTGCTCATCCTTGCCTTTGTCGTCATAGTGATCGGCGGCATCGGCTCGATCAAGGGCGCGCTCGTCGGCGCACTCCTCGTCGGCCTGGTCGACACGATGGGGCGCTTCCTGCTGCCACAACTCTTCGGCCTCCTTATGAACCCATCGCAGGCCGGCCTCGTCGGCGGCGCGTTGGCCTCGATGCTGATCTACATCGTCATGGCGGCCATACTCGCGGTGCGGCCACAGGGCCTGTTCGCGGCGAGGGGATGAACCGATGACGATCTCCCGCGAAACCGCGATCAACGTTACCCTGGCCCTGATCCTGCTGGCGATGCCCTTTTTGGCGCTCCAGCTCGGCAAGCCTTTCTATGTAACGCTGGCCACCCGCATGGCGATCCTGGGTCTTGCCGCGGTTGGGCTCAACCTGGCGCTTGGCCTGGGCGGGCTGGTCTCGTTCGGTCATGCCGCCTTCTTCGGCGTCGGCGGCTACGCGGCAGGCATTCTCGCCAGCCACGCCTTTGCCGGCCAACCGCTCAATTTTGGCCTGTTCACCCTGCCGGGCACCAACCAGATGCTGGTGGTCTGGTTGGTGGCGGTTCTCGCGGGCGGGCTGCTGGCGGCCGCCATCGGCGTGATCAGCCTGCGCACCTCCGGCGTATACTTCATAATGATCACGTTGGCCTTCGCACAGATGACCTACTATTTCGCGATCTCCTGGCCCGCCTATGGCGGCGAGGATGGACTGTCGATCACTATCCGCAATGTGGTGCCGGGCATAAACACGCTCATACCGATCAACTATTTCCTCGTCTGCTACGCTTTGCTTCTGACGGCGCTCCTGATCTTCGCGCTGATCAGGGGGTCGCGCTTCGGCGCCGCGCTCCAGGCATCCCGCCAGAACGAACTGCGCGTTGCGTCGATCGGCATCGCGCCGTTTCGGGTAAGGCTCGTCACCTTCATCATCTCCGGCACGATCACGGCGCTCTCCGGGGCGCTTTATGCCGACCTCAACCGCTTCGTGAGCCCGTCGATGCTGTCCTGGCACATGTCGGGCGAACTCATCATCATCGTCGTTCTCGGGGGCGTCGGCCGGCTGTGGGGACCGGTGGCGGGCGCGATGCTGTTCGTGGTGTTCGAATTCGTCCTCGGCGGGCTGACCGAACGCTGGCAGTTCTTCCTCGGCCTCGCTCTCCTGGCCGTCGTGCTGTTCGTCCGTGGCGGACTCATCGGATTTCTCGCGGGGAGAATGCGTCATGGCTGATGCCGTCCTCGCCGTCCGCAACCTGTGCAAGAGCTTCGGCGCGTTGAAGGCCACCGAGAATGTGAGCCTCGACCTGAAGCCGGGCGAGATCCATGCATTGATCGGCCCCAACGGAGCGGGCAAGTCGACCCTTATCCATCAGATCGCAGGCACGCTGGCACCCGACAGCGGCGACATCGACTTTCTCGGCCGGCCGGTCGGCCATCTCGGCGTTGTCGAACGCGCCCGGATGGGATTGGGACGATCCTTCCAGGTCTCGTCGCTGGCGCCGGAATTCTCCGCTCTGCGCAACGTCATGCTCGCCGTGCAGTCGCGACAGGGCTCGTCCTTCCGCTTCTTCCGGCCGGTGATGGGCGATGCGTCGCTCATCGAGCCCGCAATGGCGTCGCTCGAGCGGGTTGGGCTGGCGACGCGCGCACGCGTTCCGGCCGCCGAGCTTTCGCACGGCGAGCGGCGCCAGCTCGAGATCGCCATCGCGCTGGCGCTCGGCTCGCAAGCTTTCCTGCTCGATGAGCCGATGGCGGGCATGGGGCCGGAAGGCTCGCGCTCGCTGACGGGCTTTCTCGACAGGCTGCGCGAGGAAGCGCCGATCCTTCTGGTCGAGCACGACATGGATGCGGTCTTCGCGCTTGCCGACCGGGTCTCCGTTCTCGTCTACGGGCGCATCATCGCTTCCGGCACGGTCGATCAGGTCCGTACCGATCCGGAAGTGCGGCGCGCGTATCTGGGAGATCCGGCATGAGCCTCCTCGAGATCGCCGGACTGGAAACCTTCTACGGTGCGAGCCAGGCTCTGTTCGGTGTCGAGCTCGACGTCGCCGAGGGCGAGGTCGTGGCGCTGATGGGCCGTAACGGCATGGGCAAGACGACCACGATCCGTTCGATCCTGGCGCTCAATCCGGCGCGATCCGGAACAATCCATTTCGCCGGACGGGAGACCCAGGCGATGCGTCCGCACCGCATTGCGCGGCTCGGCATCGGGCTGGTGCCGGAGGGGCGGCGCTGCTTTCCCAACCTCACCGTCGCGGAAAATCTCTCAGCGGCCGCGCGCCCCGGCCGCTGGTCGCTTGCGCAGATCAACGGACTGTTTCCGCGGCTCGCCGAACGGCGCGACCAGATGGCGCGGACGCTTTCCGGCGGTGAGCAGCAGATGCTGGCGATCGGCCGCGCACTGATGACCAATCCGCGCCTGCTTATCCTCGATGAAGCGACCGAGGGACTGGCGCCGGTGATCCGTCACGACATCTGGACGGTCATCCGTACGCTCAAGGCGGAAGGGCAATCGATCCTGATCGTCGACAAGACGCTTGCCGAATTGCTGCCATCCGCCGACCGCTGTTTCGTGCTCGAAAAGGGAACGACGGTTTGGACCGGCCGTCCCGCCGACCTCACGCCTGAACTGCAGGATCGCTACCTCGGCGTCTGACAGCCCATGGATGCGCAGCCGGGAGGGCTCTCATGGTGGCATCGAACAAGAAATTGCGTCGTGTATGTCACACTGGCAGATCCTGCCTCGTCATCGGGTCGGAACCAACAGTAGGAGACGAACCATGACTGCCAAGCTTGACCTCTTCGCTGCCGCCCCTTCACTCATGAAGAGCTGGGCCGGCACATCGATGGCGATCGCTTCCAGCCTCGAGCCCAGTCTTATCGAACTCGTGAAGATCCGTGCCTCCCAGATCAATGGCTGCGCGAACTGCATCAATATGCACACTGTTGAAGCGCGCGCGAAAGGAGAGACCGAACAGCGCATCTACCTGCTGTCGGCCTGGCGCGAGGCCCCTTGCTATACGGACCGCGAACGCGCCGCGCTCGGTTGGACCGAGGCCCTGACGCGGCTCTCCGAGAGACATAGGCAGGAAAGTGCCTATGAAGCCCTGAAGGCTCAGTTCACCGACGAGGAGCAAGTCAAGCTCACATTGATGATCAATGTCATCAATGGCTGGAACCGCCTTGCGGTCGGCTTCGGCTTATGGGTCGATCCGGCGGCAGCAAACTCCGCTGCCAAGGCGGCCGCCTGATGGCAGGCCTCAGAGATGAGGATGCAGCGGCGAGTTTCGCCCCGCTGCGTCCAAAGCTCATGCGCGTCGCCTACCGCATGCTGGGCTCCGTGGCTGACGCAGAGGACGTTGTACAGGAGGCCTTCATTCGCTGGATGAAGGCCGACCGCAGCGAGGTGCGTGAGCCCGAGGCATTCCTGCGCCGTACTGTCACGCGGCTCTGCCTCGATCAGCTCAAATCAGCGCGCCGCCAGCGAGAGACTTATGTCGGCCCCTGGCTGCCGGATCCCGTCCTGGAAGAGGAGGAAGAGGAAGACGTGACCTTGCCGTTGATGCTTGCACTGGAGCGCCTTTCTCCGCTCGAGCGGGCGGCCTTCTTGCTGCACGATGTGTTCGGGTTAGAATTCGAGGAAGTCGCGGCAACCATCCAGCGTGATCCGGCTGCCTGCCGCCAGCTTGCAGCGCGCGCACGCACCCATGTCCGAGAGACGAGGCCTCGCTTCCAGGTGGAAAAACAACGTAGCCTCGAGCTTGCCAAGGCTTTCTTCAACGCCTCTCGCAGCGGCGACATGAGGGCGTTTGGTGCGATGTTGGCGGCCGATGTCAGCATCCATGCCGACGGCGGCGGCAAGCGTTCCGCAGCCATGCAGCCGATCTTCGGCTTTGATGCCGTCATGAAGGTGCATGAAAATCTCGCGGCTCAGTTCCAGAAGCATGGCTCGAAACTTGTTCGTGCCGGATTCGTCAACGGATTGCCCGGTTTCATCACGCTGGAGGCTGATGGTGAACTCCAGACAACCGCGCTCGAAATCGAGGACGGAAAGGTTGCAGCGATCTATGTGGTTCGGAACCCCGACAAGCTGAGGCATCTGCATTAGGGGGCAACGGCCTGCTCTGGAGGCGAGGCGTTTTACCAAGCCGCACCCGCCCGGCTTGGCAACCCTGGCCAGCTATCGCCCGGTCGGGTGCTCGCGTCGCAGCCCGCAGAGCCTGACCGCCGCATTGCTGGTAGGCTCGCATCTCATAAATCGCTTTGACACACACGCGTCGCTTCACGGGCTGACTTCTGCTACAGGTCATAGACCCATTCGGCCGGCACGAAGCGATAGGCTTGGCCGTCGCGCGCGACATGTCCGAAGCCGGGAAATGGCAAATGCATCCCGGCGATCAGCATCCGGTCGGCAGTGACCCGGTCGAATGTCCGCTTGCGCGTTTCGGCTGCCAGTTTAGGATCGATATCGAACGCAATGCTCCAGTCCGGGCGGGCGAACTGATAGGTCGCCATATGCACGACATCGCCCCAGATGAACAGTGCGTCGCCGTCCGATTCGACGATGAAGCCGGCATGACCGGGGGTGTGGCCGGGCAACGGCACGGTGCGGATCGAGCCGACCGCCTCGCGCTCGCCGTCCACCTGCCGCAGGCGGTCCGCATAAGCGGCGGCAGCCTGGCGTGCCACGATAAAGAACGGCTTCGCCTCGTCCGGCGCCTGGTTCATGTTCGCGTCGTCGTGCCAGAAGGCGTAGTCGGTGGTGGGGACGACGAGCTCGGCATTGGGAAATAGCGCGTCGCCGGCGGAGGTCAGCACGCCGTTGATATGGTCGGGATGCATATGGGTGATCAGCAAGGTGTCAACCTGGTCGGGAGCAACGCCGCCAGCCTGCAAAGCCGCGGGAAGACGGCCGAGCGCCGGGCCGCTGCCGTCCGACATACCGGCGTCGATGAGCACCAGCCGGTCGCCGAGATTGACGAGATAGGCATTGACGGGGGTGCGACGCGGTCCGGGCTTGTTGAAGCTGGCCTCCGCCAGACGTTGCGCCTCGCCGTCGACGAGCCCGACGAAAAGCTCCGATTTAATGTCGATATAGCCGTCCAGCAGCGCCGTGACCTCGATCGAACCCACCTTGCGGCGCAGCGCGCCAATGGTGGGGGCATCAGCCAGTGGCGCGCGGGCCAGTGCCGGAACGGAGGCGCCGGCTAGAAGAGCGCCGCCGGCCAGACCGGCACTGGCGAGAAAATGACGGCGGGAAAGCGTCATGGCATTATCTCCGGTTGGGGATCGAAGTAGCTCCGGGACAGAGCAAGATGAGTCTACTTCGTAGGTTCAGCTTTTTGAACTTGCCGGCTTCTTATATCGGCTATTACTCTTGCTTATTAATCACGACAGGGAGCTGCCATCATGGACCGCCTGACCGAGCTGACCAGCTTCATACGCGCCTCCGAGACCGGCAGCTTCTCGGCGGCGGCACGCGAGCTGGGCTTGAGCCAGCCGGCCGTCAGCCAGCAGATCCGCGCGCTGGAAAAGCGCCTCGGCGTCCGGCTCTTTGACCGTACGACCCGGTATGTTTCTCAGACAGAAGCCGGACGACGCTATCTGGAGCGTGCCCGCGACATCATCGAGCGCATCGAGGAGGCGGACCGCAGCGTCGGCTGCCTCGAATCGAAGATGTGCGGACGTCTTGCTGTCGGCGCGCCGGCTAGCTTCGGCGCCGGTGTGCTCGGCAACTACCTGATCGAGTTCAAGCGCGCCTATCCGGAACTAACACTCGACGTGGCGCTGACAGACAGTTTCGTCGACGTGATCGCAGAAAGGCTCGACGTCGTGATCCGCATGGGGACCATCGGTGACGACCGGCTGATCGTGCGCAAGCTCGGGGTGATGGAGCGACGCCTCGCGGCAACGCCGGCCTATCTCGACCGGATGGGCCGGCCGCGGCGCCCAGAGGATCTTGCCGAGCATGACTACCTGCTTTACGCCCACATCGCGACGCGGGAGATCGTTCCGCTCACCGGCCCAGGCGGAGAAAAGGCCGAGGTGCGGATCCGGCCGACCATATGTTCCAACAATTCGCTCCTTAACCAGCAGGCAATGCTGTCTGGCCTCGGCATCGGCCTCGGGCACAAGGTGATACTCGACCCGCTCGTCGCCCAGGAGCAGCTCGAGTATGTGCTACCAGATTGGCACTACGCACCGCACCACGTGCATGCGGTCTATCCGTCGAACCGCTTCATTCCATTGAAGGTCAGGCGGTTCGTTGACGGCTTCACCGAGCATCTCGCCGCGATGGGTGCGTTCATCAGTGAGGCGGGCCCTGGCTTAGCGGCGACGCAGGCGAGAGCCTCAGCCTGACCGATCCTACCCCAAGGGCCGCTTGGGCTTAACGCGCAGCATCGCGTCATTACCGACGACGGCACCCCGCCGGCCTTGCAGTGCGCCGGTACACATCCACCGCCTTCGGCAAGCGCCTTCTGGAAATCGCGCACTTCGCCTTCCTGAAATTGGCCGGGCACGATCGGGATGTGAACGCAGTCCATGCCCAGCTGATTCCATTACCAACATGGCATAATGCTGCGTTTCCGGCCCCACTCCGCCACGACAGCCGGGATTTTGCCTCAAGTGAGCCCGAGCCGGACAAGATGGCGCACGACCGGTGAGAACATTTCCTGACCGATGTAAGCTCCGGTGTTCGCGTTTTCGAAGAGTGGTTCGGCGACGGCCGCGTCATCGACCACGGGAATACCCGCCTGGCGTGCTTGCGCCATCATCTCGTCGGCCGCTCGGCCCTGGCCCTTGCCGACGACCGTCGGCACCGGTGTTTCACCCTTGACGTAACGCAACGCCACTACGCGGTCGCCAGACGCGAAGACGATGACGGCATTTTTTACGCCCAGCTTCGCGGGTTGCATCACGGCCTCACGCCGCTGTCGCTGCTGTTCCTGCCGGATCATTGGGTCTCCTTCGAGATCCTTGTGTTCACGCTTGTATTCGGTTGTCGTCATACGCATGTCGCGCAGGAACAGCCAGCGCTGGACAGGAACGTCGATCACGCCGATAACGACAAACGCCAGCGCGGCGGCAATTCCAAGTGGTGTCAGCACCGCCTTGATAATTGGCTCCAGGCATGACTGACCGCATCCTGGAGCATCGAAGAGCGGCTGCAGCCACGCAGCCAAAATGAATACGAAGAGGCTTGCCAGCAACACCACCTTGGCCAGGCCCTTGGTGAACTCGATGACGTTGCGGAGCGACAGGATCTTCTGAAGGCCCTTCGCAGGGTTTATGTGATCGAACTGCGGCTTGAGCGGCTCAAACGAGAAGACTGGCCCGAACGTTCCCAGCATGCCAAAGGCCACGGTCAGGACGACAACGATCCCGACTAGCGGTAATGTGGCAAGCATCAGCAATGAGAACGAATGGCGGATGGCCCGCAGGCTGACTTCCCCGAACGAACCGCCGGGGACCGTGACGGTCTGCACGAGTTCCGAAAGATGCTCGACGAGCATCGGCCAGGCAAAAAAGAGATAGGCAAGCGCTGCAAAAAGACTGAAGCCGGAGACCAGGTCGCGGCTCTGCGAAACCTGGCCTTTCCGGCGGGCGTCACGAAGCTTCTTGTCGGACGCCGGGAGGTTTTTTTCCTCAGCTTCTTCGGCCATGTTGCAATCTTATCGCACTGTTGTGGTTCCAGTCGGCCAATGCCGTGTGTAAGGTGCGGCGGGCTTGAATACGGAGAGGTGTATATGCGGCTGCATGTCGTATTCTTGCCTGTCATCGCCATGCTGGCGGTGGCCGGTTGCCAGACGACCAAAACCGACGCCGAGCAGGCAAAGGCACAAGGCCCGTCGTCGCAATCGGAGCGTCTGATCAAGCTTGCGGACGATATAAATGCGCAGGGAGATAGTGACACCGCAATCGCGCTCTACCAGCGCGCGGCAGCGATGCCGGACGCCAAGCCGAGCGCCTTCGTCAAGGCGGGCGAGGCCTACATGCGAGCGGGCTATCCCGCCGAGGCCGCCAGAGCCTATCAGGCCGCGCTCGCAAAAGCTCCCAATGACGGGGGGGCAATGCTCGGGCTTGGCTCGGCGATGATAGAAACGGGTGATATCGATGCCGGCATGCGCGCGCTCGCGCAGGCAGCGCCGCTGGTCAATACTAGCAGCGCCTACAATCGGTTGGGCGTGGCGCAGACGTTCGCGGGCCAGACGGGGGAGGCGCAGACTACCTTTGCTCAGGCGTTGAAGCTCGCGCCTGGGGATCTCGACGTCGAGACCAACATGGCGCTTGCAGCAGCGCTCGAAGGCAATTCCACCACAGCACTCCCGCTGGCCCAGAAGATTTCCGCCGCACCTCATGCGCAGTTGCATCACAAGCGCAATGTCGTGGTGGTCTACGGACTTCTCGGCCAGGCCGATCAGGTCAGGGCCTCGCCGCCGATCGGCCTTGCGACCAAGGAGATGGATACCTTGCTTGCGCGTGCCAGAATCATCCGGTCGAAGGGTAGCACACAGGCCAGGGCGAAAGCGCTCGGCTCTATCCTCGGCTAGTGCATCGGACCGGAAAGCGCAAAGCCGATTTGGGTCGAGCCCCACGCGAAAACAACCGGATAAAGCAGCGCTCCGCGGGCAAGGCCGCATCGGCTCACTCGACCGGCGTTGTTTGCGGCGTCAGCGGCCCGCTATTGGCTCCACCCATGGGAGCTTCTTCGCCATTGAGGTAGCGCCGAGCGGCATTTGCAGTCGGCGCGGCGGCCGCCGACCCCATGCGCCGGCCCTCGACGAGGTCACGCTGGCTTTCGGCCATGCGTTGAAGATTGTAGGCGTTGGCGCAGCCGGACGGCAGGTGAGAGCCGACGCCGGAGACGATCGTCAGATCTGTCGCGGCGGCAGAGTTGTCGTCATCGGCCGGTTCGTTCAGACATGCATTGGGAGCAAGGACGGAACCGCCGACGCCCTTCTCGGAGCCACCGGTGTCGGTCGAAACATAGCTGTAGCCGGGAGAATATTCCTGCGGCTGTTGCGGGCTGTTCACGCAGCCGGCCAGAAGCAGCACCGGAGGAACAGAGCACAAAACCATGCGAAATGTCATGTTCGGTTCCCCACTACTTGATGATCAGGCCCATCGCCGACGCGTCATTGGCGCGCTTGCGGCTGTGGCGCTTGGCTGCCGGACGATCGAGCGGTGTAGCGAGGCTGTCGCGTACCGGCTCGACCAGATAAGGCGTGATCAGGATCACCAGTTCCGTCTCTTCGCGCTGGAACCGCTGTGACTGGAAAAGCGGGCCAAGCACCGGCACATCGCCGAGAACTGGAAACTTTTCCAGATTACGTGAGGTCCGCTGCTGGAAAAGACCGGCGATCGCAAAGGTCTGGCCGCTCGCCACTTCGACCGTGGTGTCAGCTTTGCGCACGACGAAACTCGGCATGGCGAAACCGTTGGCGCTTACGGAGCCTGCTTCCGACAAGGAGCTGACCTCCGGCTGGACATGGAGCGCAATGCGATTGCGGCCGATCAGCGTAGGAGTGAACCCGAGGGATACCCCGAAGGGCTTGTATTGAACGGTGACGACGTCAGTTCCTTGCGGTATCGGAACCGGAATTTCGCCGCCGGCAAGAAAGCTTGCGGTCTGACCGGTCATCGCTGTCAGGTTCGGTTCGGCCAGTATCTTGACGACGCCATTGCGTTGCAGCGCTTCGATGAGAATGTCGAAGTTGATGCCGTGCGTCTGATCCATGTTCAAACCGAAATTCCCGGTGTCGGAGGGCACGCCGTTGTCCTGGAACATGTTGAATTCGAAGCCGCCGCTCCTGTATCCGACAGACCAATCGACGCCGTAGGACTGCAGATCCGTGCGTGAGACTTCGGCGAAGCGGACTCGGATGTTGACCTGCTGCGACCCCTGCACGGTCGTGTTGTTCAGCGGCGGCTGTTCCGGCGGCGAGAACGTTCGGGCGACATTGTCGATATCCGTGGCCTCATCGACGCCTCGTGCCTCACCTGTCGCAACAATGCGGGTCCCGAAAATCGAGAGATTTGTTGCCGAGTTCGGCTGCATTGCGCGCATTGCTTCATTGGCAGGCGTGACATCGGGGGTGACGCGGAACTGCGCCGTTGCCTCGATCCGCTCATCGCCTGTGACTGCAATGAGGTTGGTCAGGCCGGGTTTTAGGCCGAAGACATAGACCATCCCCGGCGACACGACCTGAAGGTCTGCGATCGTGGTATCCGCGATCAGGACGGATTCGACGGGTTCATTGAACCGCAGCAGGCGTCCTTGCCCGACCGGCAGGTCGACCGTTGGCTCGCTCGGCAAGGGCGACACGTTCTGTGCCATCGCGTCGGCAAGTGTGAACAAAAACGCCAGCAAGAAGCCGACAATGGCGATAGCGAGCCAGCGCATATCCTTCCGCCCGGCGAAAGCGGCGGATCGAACGCCTGCTGCGGTATCGTGGATTGTCATGCCGTTCCCCTCCTGAGCATGTAGATTCCCCAACTGTCCCAATCCGCTCGGCTGGCATCATGAGATTGCCTCTTGTCCGGCTTTTGCCTCAGTCGATGGCAGCGACTGGGAGACGTTGCGTGCGCCACCTTTGCCCGAGCGGCCAGCAATCGTGGCCAACGGCTGGACGTTGAATTCTTGTGCGAGTTCCTGGAAGGACAGAACCGGAAGTTCAATGGCGTTATGCGTGAGCAGGCTTCGCATATGACGGCGTACATCCATCGCCGCGAGGACGACCGGTGAGACATCGGTGGAGTTCTGCGACAGGGCGCGTTCGATTTCGGTGACCAAAGCCTGTGCATCACCATCCGAAAGATTCAGGAATGTACCGGTCGATCTGGTTTGCACCGCGTTTCGCAGGATATCCTCAGCCGAGCGCTGGAGAACATAGGCTGCGATGATGTTGTTACGGTCAGCGGAGCGGAAGCTGATCTGGCGTTTCAAGGACGTGCGGATATATTCCGTAAGCAGGACGACGTCCTGTTCGCGTTGACCCCATTCGATCAACGCTTCGAGGATCAGGCGCAGGTTGCGGATCGGCACGTTTTCGTCGACAAGTCGCCGGAGCACTTCCGCGATCTTCTGCAGCGGCACGATCTCCTGCGCCTGTCTAACCAGATCCGCATAATCCGGCTCCATGTCCGACAGGAGCCTGCGTGTCTCCTGGATCCCGACGAAATGGCCGGAGTAGAGCCGAAGTGCATTCTCGGCCCATTTGGCCGCTGTTTCCATCGGTGTGGAGAAGACGAAGCCGGCTTCTTGCAAAGCCGATATGTGGCGATCATCGACCCACATGAATTTGCGCTGACCGACAATCGGAGAACCTTTTTCGTAAGTCACATCAAGCAGATCGAGATGTGTTGGGTCTGCTTCGACAAGAACGCGGTCAGCCGGGATTTCGGTATCCAGGATGGGTGCACCCTCCAGATCGATGCGCATGCTTCTCGGTGAAAGCATCTGGTCGACCTGCAGGCCGATAGCCGGAACGTCGACACCGAGATCGCCGAAGAGTTCGCGGCGCACGCCATCGGCGAGCGCGGCGAATTCGGGTTCCGGGATAGACCGTCCGAGTTCGGTTCCGAAGCGTACGACGATACGGGATGAAGAAGGCAATGTTCCGATGGACGTTGCCGAAAGCGACGCGGGATTTCCCGGTTGTTCGCTCATGGCGATCTGGCCGATGTCTTTGGGCTCGGATTCCCGGGCGGTGCGGCGATTGATTGCATAGGCTCCCGCTCCGAAGCAGGCACCAAGGATCAGGAACACAATGGACGGAAAGCCCGGCACTATGGCAAGGCCGACCATGATCACCGCTGCGAGTGCGAGCGCACGGGAGTCCCGTAGCAACTGGCTGGTTATTTGCCTGCCAAGGTCGCTCGTGCCGTCCGCGCTGCCGACGCGCGTCACCATCGTTCCGGCGGCCACAGCGACGAGCAGTGCCGGTATCTGCGCGACCAGCCCGTCACCCACAGTGAGCAGTGAGTAGGTGGCGGCGGCGTCCCCCAGCGACATATCGTGCTGCAGCGTTCCGATCGCGAAACCACCGATCAGGTTGACCAGAATGATTACAATGCCGGCGATGACGTCGCCCTTGACGAATTTCATGGCGCCGTCCATCGCGCCGAACAACTGGCTCTCACGCTCGAGCTGCTGGCGCAGGCGGCGTGCCTCCGCCTGATCGATGTCTCCGTTGCGCAACTCGGCGTCGATACTCATCTGCTTGCCCGGCAGCGCATCGAGTGTGAAGCGCGCGGCCACTTCAGCAACGCGTTCCGCACCTCGCGCAACCACGATGAACTGCGCGACGGTGATGATCAGGAAGATGACGAGTCCCACCGCAATACTGCCGCCAACGACGAAAGTACCGAAGGCGGAAACGATCTCGCCTGCGTCGGCCTGGAGCAGGATCAGTCGCGTGGTTGTGATCGTGATCGCCAGCCTGAACAAGGTAGCGATGAGGATGACCGATGGCAGCGAGGAGAACTGGAGCGGATGAGAAACGTAAAACGAGGCCAGCAGGATGAGCACGCTGACGGCGATATTGGCGGTGATGAGAATGTCGACGAGAAAGGTCGGCAATGGAATGAGCATCATCACCACTGCGACCAGCATCAGGACGGCAATGACCAGATCGCTGCGGCGTGACAGCTTGGCAAGGAAGTGCAGAAGTCGCTCCGACACCGTCATTTGGCGGCTCGCTGCGACAGGAAACTCCGCAAGGCATTGTGCGCCTCGGCCTTGCGGCCGGCCACAAGCAACGCGCGGCTTTTCAGCAACGCTAGCGTGGGGTGGTCCATTCCCTCCAACGTCTCCAGCCTGGCAATCGTGGCAAGCGCTTTGTCCGCTTCGCCATCGAGTATGAGCAGATGCGCTAATGTCCGCAGGACGCCGGCATTTCCCGGCGAAAGCTGGGCAGCGATAAGCAGGTATGCCGCGCCCCGCTTTGCCTGCCCATGACACCCGTAGAGATAACCCAAGACATGCAGCAGATGCACTGTGTCACGCGGATCGGTCAGGTTTCGATTCCTTCCTGTATCCGGTCAAGCAGATCGCGATGACGCTCGATTTCATCCTCCATCAGCGTTCTGGCAAGTGTCTTGAGTTGCTCGCCACCCTCGAGATCGGCAACCAGATGCGTTACAAAATGCTGGAGGATAGGTACGGAGCGACGCAGGATGGCCGGCTCGGGAATACCGGGCATGACGAAGTTGATGAGTGCCTCGTCGAGTGATTCGCCGGTCGTATCTCGAGAGGGCTGGAATTCAGCGTTTTGTGGCTTTTCCGTGCCAGCGGCTGATGTCGTCCCCTGAGCACGGCTTGCGGCCTTGTCGACACCATTCATCCGCCGCCGGTTGATTGCCTGACCGCGCACGCCTGCCGCCTGCCGCACCTCGCGGCCGGGTGTTTCCATCCTCGCCGTATCGAATCGCGGCCCTTCAAGCCGACGATTCACGGATATTTCAGCGCGACCGTGGCGCCGCCCTTCGTCAGGAGAAGTTCCGTCTCGCCTATGCGCTCGATGGTCCAGCCGTCATTGGTGAACGCACCTTCATGATAGCGTGCGCCGTCGGCGGCGATGACATAGGGCCGCTCTCCATACCAGATCGCCTGCAGCGTCAGGCGCGGAGCCTGCTCGGCGCTGCCGATCATGACATTGGAAACGAGGGGGATGTGCGCACCGAACGCCTGGTCGAACCAGGATTGCGTTTCGGTCCAGACACCACTCTTGCCATTGGGGATCATACCCGAGACCACGAGCCGTCCAGGTGATCGTTGAACAGTCAATGTGCTGATGCCGGATTGCTCGAGGCGCAGCTTGAGCTGGCTTTCCGCGTCGGCGGCACTGTGTATTTGTGTTGGCGATGAATCGCCCAGGACGCCTTCTCCTGCCTCGCCAGCGAAGGCCACTCTGATCGGTTCACCGTCTTGAGAGGATATTTTTTTGCCAATGTCGGGCTTGGCGAAAGAGAACCCATTCGCAGCGATGGAAACAGCGAATACAGCAAAGAGAACACTGCCTGCAACCAGGAGGGGGCGATCGGAAACAGACCAGCGAGTCTGCGGTCGTTCCCGGTTGACCAGCCGGATATGGGCATCGGCGATACTTATCGTGAGCGGCAGCCTGCAGCGGCTGCCTTGGCCTACATGGATGATCTCGCCGGTGGCGAGTGTGACATCGCCGCCGACGGCTTCGATTTCAATTTGGCTGCCCTTGCGCCGTAATCTTGCGTGGACCGGCGCGATACCGGCATCCCTGAGGACAATGTCCGACTCTGTGCTGGAGCCAACCGTATACAAAGACTCGACCAGACTGAGTTCAGCGCCGGCGTGAAATCCGTGAGTTACGCTGAGCGCAATGGAATGTCCGGATGCCGGGGAGCGGGCGATAATCGATCGGAGCCGGCGCGCGGGCGCCACATCCCAGTACCTGCCGATAGAATTAGCGGTCATGCCACTTCATCTCCCGCCGATGACCATTTCAGACGCAACCTGACGACGGCTGCAAAACATTCCTGCCGTGAGAGTACGCCGCCGAGTGCTTGCGGCGGCGCATGGCTTCGAGAAACCCGCCTTAGGCTTTTTCAGCCGATTGGCCGAGCGTCCTCGCGGTGCTCATCAGCATGTCATGTTGGGATTTCGCGATTTCTTTTGTGATCTCGAGGCCAAACATGCGCTCCTGATGCTTGATCATTTTGTCCAGGTTCTGTTCCGGCGACCCGGCAGAGCCGGATGTAATGGGAGGGGTAGCAGCCATCATTGTCTCCTTGAGGGACCATTCAAGTTACAAACTCCGGAATCACGGCGATGCGATCCGGCAGGTTGCGAAAGCAGCTTAAGGCAGCCTGATCGAAAATGAAAGTCCACTTGGAATATATGAACCACTTCAGTTCCAACTGTTGCATTGCCGACATTGGGGGAGTAACCTGCCATCGGGGTGAATGGGGTATTTCAGAATGGAAAAAGGTCCGTTGGCGGAGCTGTTGGTCGAACGGTTCGAGAATATGCCGCCACAACTGCGGGTCGCTGCGCGTTTTGTGCTCGATCATCCTAAGGATGTCGCGCTGATGTCCATGCGCGAGCAGGCGCACCAGGCCGGCGTTTCGCACAGCACGATGATGCGGTTGGCGCGATGGCTTGGCCTTGAAGGCTATGAGGATATGCGCAGCCTTTATGCGAAAGCGATGCGCGAACCGGGTAGCCTGTCCGGCGCGTCCGCACGCTTGGTGGAGACGCAGCTGGCCGGCGACGGCGGCTTCTCGACCGTAGGCGTCGTTGCCGATGCGGTTGCTGCCCAGATTGCCAGTCTCGGCGAATACGGCAACGCCATCCAGTTCATCGCAGCGGCGAATGTCCTCGCCGGCTCACGCAAGCTATTCAGCCTCGGCCTGCGGTCGGAGCAGGCCGTCGCGCAGCATTTCGCGCACACGCTTTCATTCCTGGGCCGCGAGGTGAGACTTCTGGATGCCTCCGGCGCCATGGGTGTCGATGCCTTGCGCGGCGCCGGCGACGGCGATGCGGTGCTGGCGATAGGCCTGGCACCTTATTCCCGGACGACGATCGAAGTGGCGCGGCATGCGGCAGAACGCCGGGTAGCGGTCGTGGCGATCACGGACAGCAGCGTATCGCCACTGGCCAGGATGGCGCGCGAGAGCATGATCGTCACCACAGGCTCGCAGTCATATTTCAGGAGCATGGCGCCGGCTCTTGCCGCGACCGAAATACTGGCCGCGCTAATCGCCACCAAATGCGGCGCGAATGCCGAAGGGAAGGCGAGGGAGGTCGAAGAAGAACTCTCCGCCCTTGATGTTTATTGGAAGCCGCCCCGGTAAGCGGCCGGGGCTTCCACGGTCGGGCGCGGGGGCGTTGACGGCAGGCAGACTGGCTGAACCAGGACTGGACCGGCTCCGGAGGTTATTTGATGATCCGCCCGATTACCACCCTCAAGCCCCCTCCGCCGCCCAGGGTCGACCCAAAGGCCAATGCCGAGCAGATCACGCGGCTGCAGGCCGAAGCCACGAAATTGCAAAATGAAATCCGGCTTGCCAACAGGATGGGCGAGGCCGACGCGGCTGCAAGCGCTCGCCAGCGGCTAACGCAGGTCAATGCGGAACTGACGACGGCACAGCCGACCGCCCCGGCGGCGCAGCCAGCACCGGAGCTGCCTGCCCCAGTCACCGCAGCAAACGGCAACGGCGGCACCACCGCCGCCCCTGCGCTTTTCACGACGCAGAATTTTGGGGGTACGCCAAATCTCCTGCTGACCAGTGGTGAGTCCGACGACGGCGGTGTTTCACCGGAAGTCACCAAGGCGAATGACATTCTTGAGGAGATCGACGGCGGCAAGAGTATCGACAACATCGCCGACGAGCGGGACATGACCCCCGAGGAGGTGGTGGCGGCTCTGAATGCCGGCGAGATGACGGCGACGGCGTATGAACACGCCAACGGCGACACCCGCACGGTGGTGATCAACGACCGCAGCGGCCGCACGATTACCGAGAACCAGGATTATCATCACGGCGGCTACTATACCGAAGTGACGGGCCCCGACGGGCAGGCGACCTCCTCGCCGATCCGTGACGATCTCGGCCGCAAGGAAACCACCAGCGTCGACCCGGAGACGGGCGCGATCACCACCAGACACGTCGCCGACCTCGGCGACGGCGCGGTCACCGAACGCACGTCGAACCCGCAGACCGGCATCACCACCACCACCCACACGGCCGCCGACGGCACCGTCACGGTGGATAAGGCCCTGCCGAACGGCGCAAGGGTTGAGACGGTAACGCCCAACAACAGTGTCGCTTTGCCGGTAACCACTGTCACGGGGCCGGATGGCGAAGAAGTAATCCTGGCGCAGACGCAGACCGCGGACGGTTCGGGCGCGGCGTCGATCCAGGAACAGCTTGCGGAGGGCAAGAGCTTCGAAGAAATCGCCGAGGCGAGCGATCTCACGCCCGAGCAGGTGATCGCCGAACTGAATGCCGCCGGCCTCGAAGTGACGCAGGGCGGCGACCCAGGCGAGACCCTGCAGATTGTCGTCACCGATCCGGAGGCCGGCAGGACGGTCACCTACAACAACGACTATCATCACGGTTCGACCTCGGTGACGACCGTCGAGGGAAATACCGAGACGACCGACTCGATCGATGGCAACGGCAGGACCAGCCACACCGAGCGCAACACCGAGACCGGCGAGCAGACCACCACCATCGTCGATCCCGGGAACAACACCGAAACGACGATCGTCTTCGACAAGGACGGCCGACGCACCGAAACCATCGTCGAGACGCTGAATGACGGCGAGCCGATCGACTACGAGGTCCAGCCCGGCGACAATCTGAGCGATATCGCCGAGGCGCACGGTGTGACGCTGGAGGATCTCGCCGAGAGCAATCCGGAACTGTTCACCTCGCCGCGCGATCCCGACCTTATTCATCCCGGAGAAACGGTAGTCATTGAAGGCGGCACCAGGACTACCGTCAATGTGACGTTTAACGGCTACACGCTGACCACGCCGCCTGACGGCAAGATTACGCTGACCAACGATACGACCGGAGCCGTCACGGATATCGCGGCCGGCACCGCACAACAGGCGCTGGCTGAGCTGCTGCTTTCCATCAATCCGAACAGCAGTGACCCGGAGCAGGCCAGGGAGGATCTGGTCGTCAAGACGACGCTGGACGGCATATTCGGCGGGGCGACGCCAGAGCTGACGACGGAGGCGCTTGAGAAGCAGCAGGCCGTGGTCGCTGCAATGGAAGAGTATGGCCCGGGACAAGACGCAACCGGCGCGACTCTCGACGGTGGTCCCACGTCTGTTGGTCCGTACGGGAACCCACCATCACCCACGGCTCCTTCGGGCGGGAAGTGGGTGCCATTGCTGGTCGACGGGAGCTGGAAATGGTTCGACCCTGAGGTGGCCAAGGCGATCGCAGCCGAGAACGTGGCGATTGCGAACCTCGGCGAGGCACAAGCAAGGCCCGAGCAGAGCGCGGCGCAACTCGATGTTTATGCGCTGGACCCTGAATACAAGAACGCCATGCAGGGTGCCGAGTCGACGCTCGACGAGGTGCTGGCACCTTATGGACTGGATTGGGGACCGCCCGAGCCGAAGGGTACGCTGGCGGATGCGCAAAACCGGTTGACCCTCGCCAATAACGCGCTCGAAAGCGCCAGCACTGCCCGGGCCGAATACGAGCAGGCGGAGGACAGTCTTTTCGAAGCGATCGACAAACAGGTTGACCTGCCAACGCTCCGCGATCCCAACCAGACGGCTGCCAGCAGCATGGATGGTCCCAGTGCCGAGGAAACCAACCAGCAAGGAAAAGCCGCGCACGCGGAGGTCGCCGAGCTCTTTACGAACGTGTCGCTCCACACCGCCAACGGCAACAAGGCCACGATCGACCAAATGATCAGCTCGACCGAGCTGGAGCTGAAGCTTACCGATGCCAAGGCTGGAAGCCCCGAATACACGGCCATCGAAGAGCGGCTTGAAGGTCTGCAGACGCTCCAGGGGGCCGCGGCCAATCAGGTGACCCTGGCCGAGGCATATCAGGAGTATGGGGTTGCGCAGAAAGAGGCGGCGGATCTTGCCGTAACCATGGAGCCTCTCAAGCAGCAACTGCTTGCGCAGGCGCATGAGAGAAACCCGCACCATTTCGATTGGGAAGGATACACCAATGGACATGGTGAGTTTACCGGCAAGATAGAATCGCAAGACATAATCGAGGAGAACGGTCAGCTCTACGTCGTTACCGTCTATGAGAACGCCACGTTCACCGACGAGAATGGGGATGACACGAACGTACATAAATCTGCCCTGACATATGACCTCAACGACGAGAATATCAGGGAAGACTTCCGCAACGATCCACTCAACAAGCAGTGGCAGGAGATGCAGGCCTCGACGCAAGACACATCGTCGGCGCCGGTATGCACAGCGAACGGAACGGGATCGCAATCGGCGCTGGACGCGGCCAGGTCGAAGATTGTCGGCGTGCAGGTCGACCAGCTCGATGCCGGGCTGAGAGATGCGAGGACGGCGCTCGTCGAGGCGACGACGGCACGCGACCAGGCGATCACCGACTACGGGCCGGGAACCGCAGAGGCGCCCGCCGGCACGCTCAAGCCGGGCGAGGCGGCGGTGAAGATCACGGTGAACGGCCGCGATTTGTGGGTCGCGCCGGAGGTTGCTGCGGCCTACGAAGAGCAGGGGCCGGGCGCAATCGGCAACAGCGGCAAGTGGGTCCAGATCGAGATGGACGGCCAGAAGCTGTGGGTGCACCCCGAAGTTGCGGCCGCGGAAATCGATCGAGACCAGGCCGAGACCGAAAAGAACCAATTGGAGGACTGGGAAGAAAACGTACGGCCGGCGATGGTGGCGGGACGCGACTGGTACGCTTTTTCCGCAAGCCACCCCAAGCTTCTCGAATATGGTTTGGAGGAGCACGAGGCGAAACTCAAATACGAGTATTTTGAAGAACACCGGGACCAGGCGCTGGCCAGCTATCAGGTTCAGTTCGAGAACCTTTACGAGGCCGGCTTCACCGGTGAATACGAGTCATATACGCCGGACGAACTCAGCATTGCCGTTGGTCAGACCCTCGGCCTCGATGCGTCGAGCGAAGACGTCCAAAAGGTCACCGAAGAAATCACCGACCGCGCCGGCGACGACGCCGAGGTCAAGGTCGTGCCGATCTTCTCCCTTGATGGCGGGATTGAATCGTCGACGGCCTTGTTCGCGATCAAGAGCGATGGAAACGAAGCCGGCTATGTCGACAGTTCTGGTAAATATTACAGCACCTTCGATGAATTCCAGCACGAGAATCGCATCTTCAGCGAGAAGGGCAATCTGGTCATGGCCAAGGGCGGCGACATGTCGCTCGGCGAGGATGGTTTTTCGGTCGACGAACTGGAAGTGGCCGACGCACGCAAAGTGGATTTCTGGGACAAGGCGACAGACATTGGCCTTGGCATCGTGGCGGGCGCCGCCACCATCGTCTCGTTCGTGCCGGGCGGTCAATGGGCCATTCCAATCGCGATCACCTCCGGTACGGCCCTGGGCGGTAAGGCCCTGTACAGGGAGGGTGAGCATCTTCTTCAGGGCGGCGACTTCGATAGTCAGTCGGCCTGGAATATCGCAACCGGCGTAACCGCATTCCTGCCCGTAGGCGCCGGAGCTCTGCGCACATTCGGCCTGGCCAAGTCCGGTCTGTCCACCTCCAAGGCCTTCGCAGGCGGCTTCGGGATGACCCGCATGAAGGATGCCAGCTGGGGCATCGGCAGATTCCAGGTAAACGTAAAAGAGGCCACTTATGCTGGTAAGGTCTCGGAGTTTATGCAAAGCGGCAACAAGCTGACGAACGCTGCGTGGACCCTCGATGCCGGCGCCGTGGTTACCGGCGTCCCACTGCTCGGCAAATCGGTGGAAGATCTGGCGGCGCATGGCGGCGAGATGTCCCTGCTCGAGCTCGCGAACGCAGTCATGGGCATAGGCGTCGGCACTGTCGGCACGGGCTTGGGCGGCCGCTCGCTGTTGTCCAACATGCCTGGAACGGGCGGTACTCGGAGCGGAACCCATACGTCGGCCAGTTTTCCTGGCGGACCGGATTCGGGGCCGCAACCGCGGGCCGTCTACGAGATGGGCCCTGACGGTGTCTACAGGCCCACCGGCGAACATGTCATGCCGGATCCAGATGAGATCATCATCGATGGCGATGTGGTCGGCGAAACGTCCGGCCAGCAGGGGCCTGGTTTCGGTGACCGGGGAGGTTTCCGCAACGCGGCGGAGGCCGGAAATCCCGGTCAGCGCGCGCTGCCGGCCGGCGAGTCCGATGGTCCGAACCCGCCGCCACCCACGGGCGGCAAGGGTGATCCATCAGGCGACGGCCAGCCGTCGCGGCCGATGGTCGTGCATGAGCAAGGCCCCGGCGGCGTCTATCGCCCGACCGACGAACTGGTCTTCCACGATCCCAGCCACCCCGTCGTCGAGGGGACGGTTGTCAACGTCCACGATGAAGCGCCGAGCGCCCCGAGCGAGCGCGGCGATCCCAGCGACCGAGGCGCCCAGGGCGCGCGTGAACAGAATGTGCGCGCCCCGGCCGACGGCGATCCGATCGTGGTTCCGCCGGTTCGCGGCGACGGAACGATGCGCCCGGCCCAGAGCGGCTTCCGGCTCGTCTGGGACCCGGCGACCAAGACGTTCACCGGCATGCCGAGGCCCGCGGAACACGTCTACACCAGCGGTAAGGATCCGCAGCAGACGGGCTATCTCGACGGCGCACGCCCTTCCGACCCGGCCGTGCTGGCCACTCCGGACGAGCTCCTGCTCCAGTCCGAGACGGATACACGCGACGATTCGAGCCGCGAAACCACCGAGCGGCAGGGGCCTTCCGGAGCGAAGCTGCCGGAAGGTGGGGTGGAAGGCACCCGCCCGTTGATGCGCTACACTCTCGGCAACCGCCATACCGGCGAGATGCTCGTCGATTTCAACCTACCGGAAGGGCACAGGGTTGTCGCCATACCCGAACCCAAGGCGATCACGGCCGCGCCGGAGCCGGTGCCGGCTCCTGTCGAACTCGACCCGTCGATGCCGGTTTTCTTCCTCGGCGCCGACGGCCGCTGGACAGCCGATCCGAACGCCCGCACGGAGCCACCGGCCGTGACGGACACCGGGCGCGCCAGCCCGGTTCGGCCCGACGGCACGCCGATCATCAACAATTTCTCGTCAAACCCGTACAGCGTCGGCCAGACGTTCAATGCGGTCAAAGCCGGCTTGCGGCGCATCGGCACGCGTTATCTGAACACCGAACCCCGCTATGACTATCCGAAGCTCGGTGAGCTGGTCGACAGTATCTACCACCGGCCGGTTCCGCAGGACGGCGTCACCGCCGGACAGGATATCTATGTCGAGGCCGGCGGCGAATACCTGCCGGCGAAGGTCATGGTGGCCGGCCCGCAGGCGAGCATGACCGGCGACATTGTCCTGCCGGGCGAGCATGCCACGGAGGCCGGCTACCTGGGTTCCGGCCCGACCGTCGAACGCGCCAAGCGCGGGTCGATAACCACGCCGAACGGCCAGCTCAGGGTCAACACCCCGGCACGGGAAGTCCATACGTTCGATCCTGCCGACAATCCGGAAGTCAGCCATCGCTCGGCGCTCGGCGAGACCATGGCCGCGACCTTGCCGGCGCTTCCCGACGATGCGGCGACGCACGCGCCGACGTGGACGCCGGAGCAGGTGGCATTCGTCGGCGACTATCTTGGATCGCTCGAGCGCTCCAGCGATCCGTTCGTCCGCGACGCGGTGACCAGGACCAGGGTGCAGTTCGGGGGCAAGGGTCTGCCTCAAGCCGGCACGGAGATGACGCCGGCCCAACATCATGCGCTTGTCGAGATGCTCGACGCCGACGGGCAGAGCCTGTTCACCGGCTCAAAGCCGGTCGACCAGCTTTCGATGAACGGCTTGACGACGCTCCAGGTGTTCAGTGCCCAGGGCAAGCTGCCTGTCGCGCCTGGAGAGGTGATCGAGCGGCTTGGCCTGTCGTCCGACGGCAGGCTGCCCGGCGGCTCGCAATTTCTTACCGCCGGGGCGCTGCCAGGAGAAGCCGGCTGGACCGATGCCGGCCGCGGCATCGTCGGCGATTACCTCAAGGCTGCGTCAGGCTCCACCGATCCCAGTCTTGCCGCTGTGGCAAATGCCGCCGCGCCCGTCTTCAAGGGTCGCGCCACCAAACCCGGCAAGGCGGTGACCGCCGCGCAGCAGGATGCGCTCATGCAGGTGCTGCAAGCCGACAGCGGCAGCACCTGGGTCTACGGCCCGAAGCTCCAGCCGGCGTCTTCGTTCAAACCCGCCGGCAAGCTTTCGCCGGAAGGCCGCTACAATGAGAAGGTTCTGTCCGGCCACGACACCTGGACACCGTATCTTTGGCGAGAGATGCGTGGTTACGCAACCAACCAGCAGAAATCCGCGGACCCCGCGGTCCAGTCGCTCGCGCACGCCTTGGAGAACGCGCTGCCCGGAAGCAAGCCCAAGGCCGGGACCGAAATCAACAGCGAGGTGCCTGTCCTGCTGGGGCGGTTGCTGGATGCCGACAAGGCGAGTTCGTGGCGCGCCCCGACATTCTTCACGGATGCACAAGGGGTCTGGCGGTCCGACCGCGCCACCGTTTCCTGGTTCCTGCAGGAACACGAAGCCAATGTCTTGGGTGGGCCGATGCTGAACGACCAGGTCGCCCGCACAGTCGGCCCCGGCGGATCGATGCTCGGCATTAAGGTGCCACTCCCCAGCCGGCAGGTCTATGGGGAAGTCAGCCTGAAGAACAACGGCCCGGATGGCACGGGCTTTCTGCTCCCGGTCCATCCCAACGACGCGAAGGGCCAGAAACTTTTCGTCAATGGATACCGGCCGAATTTCGCTTATGACGAGGCTGCAGCTCCATCCGCCCGGTGGGTCGCATCGGCGCCGATGCTGTCGAAGAACACGTTCCAGAGCGAAAACGCCGTTGGCGCTTCCATATCCATCGCTGGTTTCTCTCTGAGTGGGGCCTACGTCAAACGCACGCTGCTTTATCTCGGTGGCGAAGGCGGTCGGCCGGGGTATACGCACAGGGAGCCTGGCCCGCTCAGCCAAAGGGCAGCCTCCTTCTGGGAGGAGGCCACGAGAGGTGGTGCCAGCCACTATAGCTCCGAAGGCAAGGTGCCCGGTTTCGAGGATCGTGTTCTCTACCGGAACTACAATGTCCTTCCGCCCTTCGGAGGCGGCAAGGAACCCTGGCGCGGTAGCCCTGCCTTCGAGGGCGTTCCGCGCGAGACAGGCGCCGGGCCACTCAACCGCCTGGACCGCACGGACCACGGCGCCGGTCTCGCCGTGAACTTTGGGCAATGGCCGCTAACGACGGCGGAACTCGGCTCGGTGAGGAAGGACCTGGTGCCGCACACGCGCTCCGCCCGCGCACACCCCGGATCCTCCGAAGGCGCGCAGAAGGTTTTCTCCGCGCTGGAAGAATCGGATGGGCGGCTGACGCCGGAGGTCCTGGATCATCTCGACACCTACCTCGCCGACGTCGCGGCATCGCCGCACGGCGATTTGAAGTTCGCCGGCCAGCGCGTGTCGGATGTGTTCCCGGAACTGGGCACCGCGCCCTACCCGGACCCGTTCGCCACCGCCGGCAGGCGGCCCGACGGCATGAGCGGACCTGCCTGGAAGGCCTTGCGCCAACAGCTCGATCAGCAGGCTCGCGGCGAACTGACGCCCACGCAGGCGCATTACCTCAACCAATTGCTCGAGCAGGATGTCCTGCACAACGTGCCGCCGCCGAACGCCTTGCCGCCAGCCGGCGATGGGCCGGTTGGTCCGAGGAACCCGGGTCCCCGGTCACCCTTCGGTAGGCCGGTCATGGAGGCTGGCAGCGTGCAGAGCTCACCGCTCGCCAAACCGCTGACTGACGCCGAAATCGCCGCCAACCGCCAGGAAGCGTCGAGCCTGCTGGACCACATGTTGCCTCAGAATCTCGGCATGCCGGAAATGACCAAAGCTGATCTTGCAGATCAGCTCAGCCGGTCCCCGACGCTGATGGAACTTTTGCGTCATTCGCACGCGGAAGGCGTACGCATCGTCAATCCGGCACGGAACGACCTCCGGATTTTTGACGCGAATTCCGGCGACGATCTGTCCGCAACCGGATCACAATACGTCAACGAATTGGGAGTAGTCTTTGTCGATCCCGAGGCACTCCATGCCCCGGATGCGGACACCGTACTTGCCGAATTCGTCGACATGCTCGGCCATGAGCTGTCCCACGTTTCGGACGCTCCAATCGACCTCCATCCCGACAATTTTCCGGGTCGTCAGGCATACAAGGATGCCGTCGTCGCCGCCTATTTGAACGTCGAGGGCGAAGCTACATTCGTTCAATATACCGCTGCTGACGAGCTTACGGTCAATGGCGGCAAGCCGGCCGCCATTCTGGGCGCCGAGTGGAATCCAGTGCAGGCCGATGTATTCGCCCGTTATAAGGCCGGCGACATCGATAGATCGCAAGCCATTGGCGAAATGGCGACGCTGTTCAGCGAAAAGGGGACGAGCACGGCCGACGTTACGTACCAAGAGTTTTATAGCAGGTATGCGGACGAACTATACGACTACTATGCGTCCACTGGCTCGCATCCCCCGGCTGAAACCGGTCGTCCCGGCCCGGCGAACAGGGGCCAGCCTGATCCGAACAGTGGGCCGCTCACCCGCGATGGCGTCAGAGCGGTTCCGCTTGACCAGGTGCCAGATCTCGTCATGGGCGATTTCCAGCCGAACCAGATTCCATGGCTAAAGCGCGAGCAGGTGGCCGAGCTGACGGAACAGCAGTTCCGCGACATGGATCAGGCCGGCTTGCTGCCCTATCTGACCAAGAGCCAACTTCGCGGTATCCCGAAGGCAAAGATCGGCCAGGTCAACATCGCGGGCCTCGACGGGAAACAGATTCCTTGGCTGACCGAGGGCCACATCCGGAATGTGACCGACCAGCAGTTCCGGGATCTCGGCAAAGCCGGTTTGACGCCTCACCTGACGAAACCGCAGTTGCAGGCGATAAAAGGAGACATGGTCGAGCTCGTTGACGTGTCGAAGCTCGAAGCGCGCCAGGTTCCGTGGTTCAAGCCCGGCCAGGTCGCGAAGTTCACGTCACAGCAATTCGAGGATCTGGGCGAGGCCGGATTGCTGAAGAACCTCACCGAGCGCCAGGTTCCGGCGATCCCCGAAACCATGATCGATTCCGTGGACGTAGCGAAGCTCGATCCCAAGCAGGTGCCGTGGCTGACCGAGAAGCAGATTCCGGTGCTGACCCGCGATCAATGGGGTGGATTCACGGTCCATCACACCGAAGCCCTGACCCAGCCGCAGATCGAAGCGGTGACACCAAAACAGTTCGGGGAAATGAGCCCCGGCCAGTTCCGTAGGTTCACGCTCGAGCAGTTCGAGTGGATGAGCGTGGACCAGACCAATGCGCTCTCGGTACTGCAGCTGACGACATTTCGGGCGACCCACAAAAAGTCGATGACGCCGGATCAGCGGACACTTGTGGAAGGCGCGCTGGTTTATTCGCGGACCAAGGAATATCAGGCTGCGCTGGACACCTTCGGCACCATGGCCGGCACGTCCTACATGCTGTGGAGCTCGCTGCCGCCAACCTGGACCGCCACCGCCGGAGCGGTGGCATTTGGCGTGCGAGGCGCCGTTTTCGGGGCGCAGGCGATCTTCCCCAACGCAACCGCAAGTCACAAGCCGTTCGGGCGGTTCCTCAACGCGCTCGGCGGGGCTACATTCATTGCCGCAGCGCCGGGTGCTGCGACCGGGATGATCCAGGGTAAGGATCTTGTCGTCAACAGCACGTTCACCCTCGGCAACATCGTCTATGGCACGAAGTCGATGCTGCAGTCGTTCACCGGCAGACCGGTGATCCGAAACCTGGCCGAATATCTGGCTGGACCCGGCTATGTGCTTGGCTGCGCCTTCTATACGGTGCAGTCCTGGCCGGCGCCGATCGCCACAGTCGCCGGCACCATGTTCACGTTCGGCTGTGCGGAATTCTGGGCATCCGCCTACAGGACGGACCAGGCGAATCGCCGTTCAGTGCCGCGAACCGATGCTGAGATCGCGGCAGCGGAAAAGTCCGACAAAAGATGGGCTGCATTGGATCGGTGGACTCTGGGCATCACCTTCGGCGTTGGAATGCTTCTCTTCTCGCTGGACGCCCTTCTCGCGGAGCCTTGGGAGGGCCCGAAGACGACCCCTCCGCCCGATCCGAAAAAACCCGATGGCGATCACTCGTCCCAGCAACCCGATGATCCCTCGGATGTCCCAGATGAACCGCAGATCCGGGAGGAGGATTTCCCGCAGCTTGTCGTGGTCGCCGATGACGGCCTGAATTTGCGGACCGAGCCTGACGGGGATTCGACCGTGGTAACGGTTCTAAAATCCGGCACATTCGTCGAACAGACCGCGAAGCCATCGACCGACCCGTCAGGAGAGGCCTGGATACCCGTCGAAGGTTTCGGATCAGACGGCGAAATGCATAGCGGATGGGTTTCCGGCGACTATGTCGAGGCTCATGCCGAGGGCAGCAGCAATCCTGAGGGCCGCACGAACCCAACGCTGGAGAAAGACGGCTATCAGTGGGTCGAGGTCAAGGATGGCGACAGCATTCGCCTGATCGCAAAGACCCATTCTGCGGATGTGGCGCAGACGGTGGTGCTCAACATGGATCATATTCTGAGCCCGGATCTGATCTTCTCAGGTGACCGTATCTACCTGCCGGCCACCTTGGTCGGCTGAGAAACCGCGGGCCTAAGCTTATCGGTTCTCGCAGCATATGCATGCGCAACGCAGGCGGCCAGCTTTGCCGCCCGCTCCGCTATCGGATTGGATGGCTCGGAAGAGTAGGAGGCGGTAAACTGTAAGTCGGACGGGTGCCATTCGCATTCGACGATGCGCAGTTTACCGCTTGCGATATAATCTTCGACGACTCCCTCCGGCAGGGAGGCTATTCCGATTCCGTTGAGTGTCATCTTGATGGAGGCGGCCAGCGAATTGGCTGGAAAGATGCGCGGCGTTTCTTCGAATTCGCCGGTGAGTTTGCGGTAGAGTTCGCTATAGGGTTTCGTGGCGCGCGCATAGCTGATGATTGGAAACTGCATCAGGTCGTTCAGCGTCACCTTGCGTCGGGTGGTCAATTCCAACTGCGGCGAGCAGACCCAGACAAGAGGAAAGGACGGCATCGCGATATTCTCGATGCTATACTCCAGGACAGGGCCCATCAGCACCGCTAGATCGAGCCGGTGTGACATGAGTTCGTTTCGAAGGGTGGTCGTCGCATCGACGACGATATCCGTCTCGACAAGCGGGTAGTTTGCTTGCAGTGCCTTGAGGAAATCCGGGAGCCAAGTGTGCACGATCGTTTCGGCGACCCCAAGCCTCAGCACCCTCGTCGTCTCTGAAGTCTCTGAAAGAGAACTGGCCATCAGTTGCAGCCGCTCCGCTACGCGCAGAACCCGTTGAGCAGCTGGTAGCAGCCGTTGTCCTTCGGCGGTCAGCTTGACTGTGCTGCTCTGCCGCTCGAACAGCTTGGCGCCAAGCGCTTCCTCCAGCCCGGCAATTCGGGTGGACACCGCCGGCTGCGTGGTGTTCAGGCGTTCCGCCGCCTTTCGAAAGCTTCCGAAGGTGGCCACTAGGAGAAAGGTTTCGAGCTGCTTGATGTTGAAAGGTATCACAACGGCAGGTCACCCATTTGCGGCTTTCGGAGGAGGGGGTGTCGAACCATCAACGCCGTACAATAATCTGGGTGCCGATCTTCACTCGGTCATAAAGATCGATGACATCTTCGTTGGTCATGCGAATGCAACCGGAGGAGTTGGCCTGTCCGACGGTCCATGGCTGGTTCGTCCCGTGGATGCGATAAAGCGTGTTGCCGATATACAATGCGCGCGCGCCCAATGGATTGGTCGGTCCTCCCTCGACATGCGCGGGCAGGATGCGGCCTTTTGATGCTTCTCGGGATCGCATTTCGGCCGGAGGCCGCCAATCTGGCCAGTTCTTTTTGTCCGAAATCGTGTCGCGGCCGGACCACTCCAATCCCTCCTTTCCGACGCCAACCGCGTATCGCAGCGCCCTGCCGTTCCCCAGGATGTAGTAAAGGCGCCGCTCCGTGGTGTTGATCACGATCGATCCCTCCGGTTGAGCCTCGCTGAAATGCACGATCACCCTAGGGATTGCCGACCATTCGGGCCGGATTTCTTCATCCGAAGTCTGGCCGGGAGCGGAAGGCGAGATCAGCACATTTCTTGCCGGATCGTAATTCCAGCTTCGTGGGTCATAACCGCTATTCGATTGGGCCTGCGCCGGCGCCATGGCTGCAATCGACGTGGCAGCAACCAGAACTGATGCACACAATCTCTGACTGAGGCGTGAACTGATGGGGGTTCTGCTTCCCGGAACGCTGCCGGGAACAGGCAAGTTCGCAAGCAGGATCATGTTTGCCGCCACCAAGACCGATCCCTTCTGCATCCAGGCGTCCAACCAGCGGCCACCTGATTCCAGCGCGCACCATATCGTTTTGCTGGCGGTTCGCAACATTTGGCACCAAATGCCTAGCCGCAATCCAATTGGACTTCCAATTCTATGATGTGCGCGATACAGTGAATCGGCGGGTAAACCATGAGACAAGCGACGCGGGCCATCGCTCGTGCGTCCCTTTGCGATAGGACCAATGTTGACGGGACGCGACACCTGCCATGCGGATAGGTTCTCGGGAGCCAGGGCTGCTTTCGCCGCCTGCCGTCTCGCGACGATCCTGGCGTTCGGCCTTGTCTCGTCGCAGGCCAATGCCGCCGAACCGCGCTGGCCTGCCGGCCCGTACCAATACATCACCGTCGACCAGTCGGTGCCCGACGCGCTGGTCGAGCTAGGCCGCAACATGCGGGTACCCATGCGTGTAAGCAAGCTCGTAAGGGGACGTTTAAGTGCCGGCATGCCGGTTGGAACGGCTCGCGAGTTTCTGCAGGAGATTTGCAGTCGATACGGGTTGGTCTGGCATTTCGACGGCATCGTCATGAACGTCGCGACCGAAGCTGAAGTCCGGACGGAAATGATTCCGCTTGATACCAATGCGGCTGCCAGTGCGGAAGATCGGCTTTCGCGGCTGGGGGTCATCGATCCGAGGTTTCCGATAAAGGTTTCCAAGCAAGACGATGTTGTCTCGGTATCGGGGCCGCCATCCTACCTTGAGCTCGTCAAGAAAACACTGGGAGTTCCTGCGGCGCCGAGCACGAAGCAGGATACTGGCAAAGTCGTTCCGGTCCGCGTTTTCCGCGGAAAACAGGCGGAGGCGCAGAATGTCCCCTCCGGCAAGCCGAACTGAGGAAGCAGGAGGGCAGGTTCATGCAAATCGCGCCGATTGGAGCCCTGGAAGCCACGCTGGCAAACTTGACCACCAGCATAGCTTCGCAACAGCAGATCACCACCGGCACGGCAGCGCAGCCGGGTAACCGAATGGTGGGTGCCAATCAGGAAAAGCATGATGCCGCCAAGGTTACTATGCCTGAGCGCGGTGATGTCGCAACACGGGCAGGCCAGCAGGTGGCGCAGGCATCTTCCGGAGCCAATCCGGCAATGGCCGGGCAATCCTCCAAATTGGAAAGGACCGAGCCGGTCGTCGAACACAAACTCTTCGACTATCTGGCCGAGGTGGAAAAATCAGGGGGCGGGGCGTTCAAGGATACGTCGGCATTGTTCGGTGCCGCGGTTCAGTCGCTGGAAGGAACAATGCAGCAGGTCCAGAAGGCCCTTGGCCAGGCAAATGCCCCCATGGATGCAGAAACGGCCACCATGCAGGAGACCGCCGGCAAGACCGCCTCGTCAGGCAAGGAAGGCGAAAACGCCATCGCAAAGAATGCCGAGCAACTCCTCGAACGATCCATTTCGGTGATGTGGGCAGCCGCCAATCTCGAGGTGGTTACGAGCAGCGTGACGGCCGTTACATCGTCAACCAGCACGCTGATCAAGCAACAGTAAGCGCTACGGAGTGTTCGTGCACACGCTACCCCTGCCGCGGCGGTCAACACTATTGAATCGATGCGGTGTGCGGTGCCGCGTCGCGCTCATTGTCATGGGCATGCTCGTGCTCCAGGCGTGCTCGGTTGAGCTGTATTCCAACCTCAACCAGCGGCAGGCCAACGAGATAGTGGCCACGTTGATGCGTCACGGGATTCCGGCCCAACGCGAGGCCGGCAAGGACGGCAAAATGACAGTTTCCGTGCAGAAGGACCGTTTCGCCGAAGCCATGGCGATTCTGGACGAAAGCGGATTGCCCAAACAAGAGTTCCAGACGCTCGGCGAGGTGTTCAAGAGAGACGGGCTTGTATCCTCGCCGGTGGAGGAGCGCGCGACGATGATCTATGGCCTAAGCCAGGAGCTGTCGCAGACGATCTCGGATATCGACGGCGTGCTTTCGGCGCGCGTTCATCTCGTTCTACCCGAAAACGATCCGTTGAGACAGCGACTGGTGCCATCGTCCGCCTCCGTCTTCATCCGGCATCGCGCATCCGTTCCGATGGATGAGCTGATTCCGCAGGTCAAGATGCTGGTGGCCAAAGGCATCGCCGGACTGACCTATGACAACGTATCCGTGACACTCATTCCGGTGGCCGCTACAGCCCCAGTGCAGGGAACCGGTGAGGCAGGGTTTACAACATTTTTCGGCCTCTGGCTGCATCCGGACAGCCTCGCCGCCGCGATGTGGCTGTTCTACGGCATGGCGGCGGTCATACTCGCGCTGGCTGCCCGGCTGGCTTACGTCCAGCGGTATCGACGGCCCGGTGTGTATGCGCTCGACGCTTCTGCAATGCCCGTGAAGAAGACATGATCCAGGCCGGCTCGAAACAAACCGCCAGCCCGGAATGGCGGACATTCACGTCCAATCCTGCAGGCTATGCGGATGTGGCCCGACTTGCGCAATGCTTTGACGGCGCGATCGGCGAGGCCGCCTGCCAGCGTATGCTACAGTCGCAACGCCTGCATGAACGATTGTCGGAGCTTCTGCTCGACCATTACGGACTCAGCGGCGTTGTGTCCAACGAACCGGCCGACGAGGTGGATCGGGCGATCGCTTTGTCATCAGTTGAGGAGTTGGAGGAACTTGCACTTCGCTCGGGCGCGATCTACTGGGCCGGCAGTCTGGCCGCCGTCATTGACGGACGCGAAGCGGCCGCGTTGCAGGCGGCACTCGGCGCGGATCTGTGCACTTTTGCAGTCGCCAACCGCGATCTGGCCGGTCCAACGCAGCCGTTGGAGCCCCTGGAAGATATTCATGGTCGTGTCTATGCCGACGGCTTGAGTTGCCTCGGCGCCTGGTGTCAGGCGATGCCCGGCGATACGAGCATGCGGGTTCGCCTCAAGTTGATGCCGCACGAGCTTGTTGACCAGACAGCCGCACCATTTGTCGAGACTGGTCCGGCCATTGTTCGACGAGCGATGAGTTAGACGAGATGGTCGAACCGGGCAAAGCGACCGCTGGTGTGCCGAAGCGCCCTTTCGCCCGCATCCTGCGCGCTGCAGAGGTACGCGCCTGGCAAGATGGGTACGCTTTTCTCGACGAAGCCAGACGTGATGCGCAGCAGTTGCGTGACGCTGCTCGGCGAGCCTATGCGGTTGAATATGCGCAGGGCTATGAAGACGGCAAGTCGCAAGGCGACGCGGATGCCACGCGTTTGGTGAGCGAGACCGCAGTCAAGGTAGATCGCTATCTTGGTGGGCTGGAAGCCGAAATCGTCAATCTAGCCCTCGATGTCGTCAGGCGAGTGCTGGGAGAATTCGACGTGAGCATGCTTGTCGCCAAGGCAGCCGGGCAGGCCGTTACTGAAATTCGCCGCGCCAAATATCTGAAGGTCCGAGTTCATCCCGGTTCCGTTGACAGGGTTCGCGAGAAACTGGATGCGGTCCTGCGCGAGAGTAACTTGGGCCTGACGGTTGAGATCGACGCGGCTGATACGCTCGCGAGGGGCACCTGCATCCTCTCGACCGACATTGCCGTCATTGATGCCAGTATCGACGCACAGCTCAATGCAATTGCCGCTGCGATTTCATCGAAGGCCGAGGCGAAGGCATGACAAGTCCCGACGCCAAGATCGAGAGCCGCCTCGCGTCCATCGTTCCGAACCTGCGTTCCGGCCTGCGCGACGATGCCAGCAGGCCCAGGAAAGGGCGTGTACGGCGGGTGACTGGCACCGTCATTCACGCGACGGTGGAGGAGGTCCGGATCGGCGAGATATGCGAACTCGTCGATCCCGGGACCGGCAGGGTGACCAAGGCGGAAGTCGTTGGGCTCATGGACGAGATGGCGATCCTTGTTCCGCTTGGCGATCTGACCGGTCTTTCAAGTCTGACCGAAGTCATTCCGACCGGAACGGCCCAACTGGCGCCCGTCGGGCCTGGCCTGCTTGGTCGAGTGATCAGCGCGCTCGGCG
The DNA here is from genome assembly GCF_055901555.1 of Mesorhizobium sp. WSM4821. Lineage (NCBI taxonomy): Bacteria > Pseudomonadati > Pseudomonadota > Alphaproteobacteria > Hyphomicrobiales > Phyllobacteriaceae > Mesorhizobium > Mesorhizobium sp. WSM4821. The sequence goes on from NZ_CM148371.1 coordinate 2,508,649, forward strand.
AGCCATTGGATGGCAAGCCGCTTTCGCCGGATGGCATTACCGGCAGCTATCCGGTCAATGCCTATCCGCCATCTCCGCTGGAGCGCAGTTTGATTTCCGAGCCTATCCAGCTCGGAATCCGCGCGCTCGATGGACTTCTCACCTGCGCGCGGGGACAGCGCGTCGGCATCTTCGGCGAGCCTGGTGTCGGCAAGTCCATCCTGCTTTCGGATATCGTCAGTGGCACCGACGCAGATGTTGCCGTGGTTGCTCTTGTCGGCGAACGCGGACGTGAAGTGCGCGAATTCATCGAGCGTCAGCTCGGGCCGGAAGGGCTGGCGCGGGCAATCATCGTCGTCGCGACGTCAGACCGGCCTGCGATAGAGCGCGTCAAGGCCGCCTATGTGGCGACCAGTATTGCCGAATATTTTCGCGACCAAGGCAAGCATGTGTTGCTTGCAATGGACAACATAACGAGGTTTGCCCGCGCGCAGCGCGAAATTGGCCTCGCTTCAGGCGAGCCGCCGACGCGTCGCGGTTTTCCGTCTTCGCTGTTCGCGGTCTTGCCACGTCTGCTTGAGCGCTCAGGGCCCGGTCGCGTCGGTTCCATCACAAGCCTCTACAGCGTTCTTCTGGAAGGCGACGGCACGCTGGACCCGGTCGCCGAAGAAATCCAGGCCCTTCTCGATGGCCATGTCTTCCTGTCCAACGAACTTGCGCAGCGCAATCATTTCCCGGCCATTGACGTGCTGCGCAGCCGGAGCCGCCTCATGGACACGGTGGTGGCATCTGAGCATCGGTCGGACGCCGGCCGCTTACGGGAGCTGCTCGCTCGCTACGCCGACGTCGAACTACTGCTGCGCGTCGGTGAATACGAAAAGGGCAGCGATGCGATGGCGGACGAGGCGGTGGCGAAGATCGACACCATCAACGCCTTCCTGAGGCAGCCGTCAGCCACATTCGAAACCATCGAGAAGACACGCGAACGCATGCGGGGGATCGTCAATGAAAGGTCGTGACATAATCGCACGATTGCGCGAGCTCAGGCGCCGCGGTGAAAAGCGCGCAAACGAAGCGGTCATAAGGAGCTATGCCGCTGCGAACCGGGCCGCCGGCGAGGTTCAGGAGGCAGCCACCGCGGTCACGGAACACCTGCAGCGCACAGCCGACGCCGAGGATGCAGCGTTCGGTTCGCTTGTTGGACAACCGGTGAAGGCGACCAGCCTTTATAGGATCCAGGGGCAGTTCGAGATCGCCGCCAGGCAAACCGAGCAGCTTCGGGAAAACGAGAAGATGGCCGGCGTCACCGAGCAACGACGGAAAGCGGCGTTATCGGCAGCCCGCAATGATCATCGCGCGAGCATGAAGGCCGTGACGAAGCTGGACGGGCTGTTGGAGCATCTGACCAAACGCACTGCGCGTCGTCGCCTGGCGCTTGCCGAGCTTTCCGAGGAAGACGAGCGCAGTCCACTGCGCTTGCCTACGGAACGATAGTCCAATCAGTGGTCGTGAATATGGAAGTGTGATGCCTCAGGCCTTGGCGTCGGCAAAAAAGAAAGCGCAGGTAGGACCGGTGAGACCCACGGCCACACGCTCGAGCGTTGGCAAGCCGCTGATATTGGAATCTGTTACGGCTGTGGAGGTTGGGGCATGGAACGCCTTCTACCGCCGCCGTGCTCCCGCCGAGATCACGATTGCGGGGAAAACCATGGCGATCGAGGCGCTCTGGCCGGCCCCGAAGCCTGTGGACCAGCCGCTGTGCACGATTGCGTTTACCGTCGGAGACACGGCGGGCAAATTGCGCCTGCCCCTTTCGGTTGTCGAACGAGGTCTTGCCAAGGCCGACGAGCTGGTCGACATGAAACGACTGGCACCCGCTCACGCCGCACTGCTGTTGGAGTCCGTATTCGAAGATGATCTCGAATGGATCGAGAGCAAGCTGGGCGAGAGCATCGCGATCACGTCGATCGAACCAAGAGACACCGTTTTGGTTGAAGCGGCGTTGGCTTTCGTCCTGACCGGCAAGGACGAAATTATAGATTGTGCCTTACACACCGACAGCGTCGGTCTGGCCGTGCGGGCCGGGAGCTTTCTTGACGAGATCGGGAAAGCGAGGCTCCCGGTTCCTGCCGAATTCCCGTTACCAGTCTGCCTTTGGCGCAACGCGCTTACAATCAGCCTTGGTGAGCTTCAAAGTCTGCAGCCCGACGATGTCGTGCTTTTCGATGACGAAGAGGCAGAAGGTGTGGCGGCACTCGTCATTGCCGAGCGCCTTTATGCCTCGGTCGCCCTGACTGCCGGTGGGCCGCAATTGCTTGCCGCCCCGACTGCAATCGCCGGATCGAAATGGGAGTGGACCATGAATCAGAACACGCCGCCGAATGCCGGCCAGACGTTGGAAGAAGCAACTCTGGACGAGTTGCCGGTTGCGCTTGCCTTCGAGCTTGGCCGCACGGCAATGCCTCTGGGCGAGGTAAGGCAGCTTGCGCCCGGCGCTATCGTTCCGCTCGCCAATGTGACGAAGGAGATGGTCGACATCATCGCCAATGGCAAGCGGGTCGGCCGTGGCGAGATCGTGCGGATTGGAGAGAGCCTGGGCGTGCGGATCGCCCGCATGTTCGACAATGCTTGACAATTCGCCCAACCTCCTTGGGATTCTGATCGCCGTCGGCTTCGTCGGTTTGCTGCCGCTGGCGGTCGTCACCATGACCGGATTCCTGAAAATATCGGTCGTGCTGTTCCTCATCCGCAATGCGCTCGGCGTTCAGCAGATGCCGCCCAATTTGGTCCTCTACGGCATAGCGCTCGTGCTCACGGTCTATGTCACGACGCCGTTGCTGAGCGAGATGTCGGGCCGGCTTCAGGACGGGCAGGTTCAGTTCCAGACTACGGACGACCTCGCCAGGGCGGCGCAACTGGTCAGGGAACCATTGCAGCAGCACCTTATCAAATTCACGCAGCCGGAAGAGCGGCAGTTCTTTCTCGACGGAACAAACCGCCTGTGGCCGGAACAGGCACGCCAGAATCTGAAAGACGACGATCTTTCGATACTCGTTCCTGCCTTTGTCGCGTCTGAGCTTACTCGCGCGTTTGAAATAGGCTTTCTGCTTTACCTTCCCTTCCTGATCATCGACATCGTTGTCGCGAACATCCTGATGACGCTCGGCATGATCATGGTCTCGCCGGTCCTCATTTCGATCCCGCTGAAACTGTTCCTTTTCGTCGCCATAGATGGCTGGTCGCGGCTGATGCACGGCCTCATCCTGAGTTACGGCTGACGCCGCTGGGAGGTTTGCATGAGCAATGACTTCATCCTGGCGAAGGTCCAAAGCGCGCTTCTGACGGTGTTGTTCGCGTCCAGCCCAGCGATCATCGCGGCGCTGGCTGTCGGCATCCTTGTCGGCCTTGCCCAGGCGCTGACGCAAATTCAGGACCAGTCGCTGCCGCAGACGATTAAGCTCGTCGTCATCCTGCTGGTCATCATGGTCTTCGGCCCGCTGCTTGGCCAGCAGATCGCGGAGCAGGCCTCAACGGCGCTGGACGAATTCCCCGTCGTGACGCGTTGAGACATGCAGATGCCGGTCGAACCATTCTTCGCATCGGTCAAGGAGCTTCAGTTCTATCTTTTGGTGGGGGCTTTCGCGCTCGCTCGCATGACCGGATTCATGCTCCTGATGCCGCTCTTTTCGCGTGTGCCGCTATCCGGCCTTCTGCGTAACGGCGTTGCTCTGGCGTTGGCGGTTCCGGTCTTTCCGATGATCGTGAACAAACTGACAAACACTGACATCGCGACGACGATGATCGTCGTGTACATGCTCAAGGAGGTCGTGGTCGGGGTAACGCTCGGGCTGGCGATGGGCATACCGTTCTGGGCGGCCGAGGCTGCGGGCGATATCCTGGACCTGCAGCGCGGCTCCACGATGGGGACGCTGATCGATCCGATGATGACGCATGAGACGAGTGCCACCGGCACCTTGCTCGCCGTCATCATGGTCACGATCTACCTGGCCGCCGGCGGCCTCGAACTCTCTTTGACCAGCCTCTACGACAGCTATGGCCTTTGGCCGATTGACCAACTTCTGCCCGTGTTCAGCAAGGATGCAGCCGGAATCTTCCTCGATCTGCTGAACCGCATTCTGATGATGGCATTGACCCTCGTTTTCCCGCTCATCATCAGCATGCTCTTGTCCGACATTGTGCTGGCTTTCTTGGCGCGCGCCTCACCGCACCTGAATGTTTTTGCGCTATCGCTGATCGTGAAGACGCTGGTGTTTAGCCTCGTCTTTGTACTCTATTCCGCTTTCCTGCTCTTCTACATGAATCGAGACCTTGGCTTCCTGAACGAGGCAGGCCGACAGATAGAAGCGATCGGCTGCCGGAGCTGTCGATGAGAACAGGGAGATTTGCGCTAACGCTGATCGTATAAGGAGCTATCGTTGGTCGGCCAATAAATACAATTTATCGTTGAGGAAAGATTTTGACGATTTGACAAGCGGCCGAGCTGCCAACGATCTTACGCCCTCCCGACTTGTCTCTGAAACGCGCATACCCCTCGGAAGCCATGGCTCGCCAGACCACTTCACCGATCGTCGAGGACCTGCGATCAATCGATGCGGATAGGCTGCGCAGGCTTGTCAGGATCGGCGCCTATAACGGGCATACAGGGGGGCTGGCGCGCGGCAAGCTCCAGGCCAATGTTGTGATCGTGCCCCGCAGCTTTGCCAGCGATTTCTACCAGTTTTGCATCCGCAACCCGAAACCCTGTCCATTGGTCGGCGTGAGTCGCGCCGGCAGTCCATTGATTCCAGCGCTGGGCGATATCGACATCCGCACCGATGCCCCCCAGTACAACATTTATCACTTCGGGGAGCTGGCCTGTCAGAAAACGGACATCATCGACCTGTGGCGGGATGATTTTGCCGCTTTCGCGCTCGGCAGTTCGCTTACCGTCGAGACTGCACTTGCCGAGAAGGGCGTGAAACTCCGCCGCATCGGCTCCGGGAAGGCCTCACCCAAGTTCCGAACCAGGATCAAGACTTGGCGCTTCGGACCGTTTGGTGGTGAAATGGTCGTCTCGATGCGCCCGATAAGACATTGCTATGTCGACAGGGTTCGCGCCCTCACCGCACGCTTCCCGCATGCTCACGGCTCTCCCATCCATGTCGGAGATCCCACGCTCATCGGAATAGCCGACTTGATGGCTCCCGAATGGGGCGATGCGGTCAAAATCATGGACGGGGAGGTCCCTGTATTCTGGGCCAGCAGCATAACTGCACAGGATGCGCTTGCTCGTGCCGAACTCGCGACCTCGATCACGGTATCGCCGGGACACATGCTGATTACCGATGTGGATGCGCTGGCCGATGCCGGCACTTTCAAGGTCTACTAGCAGTCCGTCTGGCCTCTCGGCGCGCTTTGTCTTATCTGGCTCGCTGCGGACGCGTTGCGCACCGTAGCCGAGATGTCAGAACCTGCCTCGCGCTCGTGCGCCGGTCCTCGATGGACTCCAGACCGTGCGGGTATCAATCAACCTTCTCATCGGTTTCGACATTGTCGGGTGAAAGCACCGCGCTTTTCAGGAGTTTCGAATACGGGTTCTGCGGATTGTCGAGCACTGCCCGGGCATCACCGCGCTCCACCACGCGACCCTTCTGCATGATGATGATGCGGTCGCTGATATGATAGGCGGTGGCGAGGTCGTGGGTGATGTAGACGATCGACACGCCGAGTTCGTCGCGAAGCGCCTTGAACAGTTCGACGATGGACATCCTGAGCGATGCGTCGACCATCGAGACGGGCTCGTCGGCGACGAGCAGCGCGGGACCGGAGATCAGCGCGCGGGCGATCGCGGTGCGCTGCAACTGGCCGCCGGACAGCTCATGCGGAAAGCGCCCGCGGACCTCCGCCAATGACAGGCCGACCTTGCGTAGCGCCTCGTCGCACACGCGGTCCACCTCTTCTCGGCCCACGCCCGCCAGGCGGCGAGCCGTGGCGTAGAGATAGCGATCGACGCGCTTCAGCGGGTTGAAGGCCTCGTACGGGTTCTGGAAGATCGGCTGCACCTGCCGCATGAAATCGATCCGCGCGCGCCGGCCGCGGATTGTCGCGAGCGCCTTGTCGCGGAAGCGGATCGTGCCTGCGCTCGCCGGAACCATGTTGAGAATCATGCGGGCGAGCGTCGTCTTGCCGCTGCCCGACTCGCCGATGATTGCGAAGATTTCAGGCCGCGACGCATCGAGCGCGAAACTCACCTCATCGACCGCATTGAAGGTTTTGCGCGCCAGCAGCCCGCCAGACGCGTAGCTCTTCGTCACCCCTTCAAGGCTCAGCAGATCGCCCGTCATTGAACGAGCCCGGTCGGTTGTTTCACTGCTGCCGCGAATACCCGATCCGGCCCAACGGCGGGACCTACTGCGTGGCAAGCGACGCGATGGCGAGGATCGATGCTGACCAGTTCGGGATGCGTCTCGCGGCAGATGTCCATGGCGAGCGGACAGCGCGGATGAAACCGGCAGCCGCTCGGCGGCTCGGCCAGACTGGGCGGCGCGCCGGTGAGCGCCCGCTTGGCCGAGAGGTCGCCGATCCGCGGCAGGCTGGCGATGAGATGCTGCGTATAGGGGTGCCTCGGGCTCCTGAAGATCTCGGCCGTGGGCGCCTCCTCCACCAGACGCCCCGCATACATGATGCCGAGGCGGTCGGAGATGTTGGCGTGAACGGCCATGTCGTGGGTGACAAAGATCATCGACGAGCCGATCTCCCGCTGCGCCTCGCGGATCAGTTCGAGAACGCTTTTCTGCACAACCACGTCGAGCGCCGTCGTCGGTTCGTCGGCGATGATGAAATCGGGCCGGCAGACGGTGGCAAGCGCAATCGCGATGCGCTGGCGCATGCCACCCGAAAGCTCGTGGGGATAGGCATCGAGCACGCCGGGCGTGAGCTGGAGACGTTCCAGATGCGCGACGATTGCCGCGAAGAATTGGTGCTTCGGCAGGCCCATATGGGGAAGCGCGAAATCGATGAAGGACTCGCGCACACGCCGGACCGGATTGAGCACGTTCATCGAGCCTTGCGGAATATAGGAGAGACAGCGCCAGCGGATCGCCGATAGCGCCGCGCGGTCGAGCCTATAGATGTCGCGGTCGAGGAAGCTGTAGCGGATTGAGCCGCCGATGACGGTGAGCGGCGGCCGGATGGCCGCGGCGATGGTCTTGATGAAGGTGGTCTTGCCGGAACTCGATTCGCCGGCGAGACCGTAAATCTCGTTCCTGCCGACCTGCAGCGAAATGTCGTCGACGGCGCGCACCTCGCGCTGCGTGCCGAAATACTGCATGACGTAGTAGGCGCGAAGATTCTTGACGTCGAGCATGGCGTCCGCCGACCGATTCGCGCGCGGCCGCGCGTTCATGGCTGGCCTCCCATGCGGGTCAGGCGGCTTCTCGGATCGATATATTCGTTCATCGATACCGAAAGCAGATAGAGCCCCAGGAAGGTCATGATGACCAGGACGACGGGGAAAAGGATCCACCACCAGACGCCGGCGACCATCGCAGTGTGCTGGTTGGCCCAGTAGATCATCGTGCCGATCGTCGGCGTCTCGATGTTGGTGAAGCCGATCACCGACAGCGTCACTTCCAGTCCGATCGACCAGTTCATGTTGTTGAGCGTGGTGGAGAAGACGATGGGAAGCACATAGGGCAGATGCTCCTCCACGAGGATTTGGCGGGTGCTCATGCCGGAAAAGACGCTCATCGCGGTGAACTCGCGCGTCCTGAGGCTGAGCGCCACCGAGCGAATGAGCCGCGCGTCATAGGGCCAGCCGAGCGACGCCATGGCGACGGCCAGCATCGGCCACGACATGTTGTCGCGCATCATGAAGAAGAACAGCACCAGAATCGGAAACAGCGGGATCACGACGAAGGTGTCGTTGATCGTCATCAGGATGCGATCGGTAATGCCGCCGGCATAGCCGGCAACCAGCCCGACCAGCAGCGACAGGATACGGCTCATCAGGGCGACGGAAAGGCCGAACAGCAGCGAGTTGCGGATGGCGAGAGTAAGCTGCCAGAACACGTCCTGCCCGCGCGAATTGGTGCCGAACGGATACGCCCATGACGGGGGAACGTCCGGTGCGACGACGTAGCTGTCCATCGGCGGATAGGGCGAGAAGAACGAGGCGGCCGCAAAGCCGAAAACGATCAGGATCAGGATCGCGCCGAGCGCGAATTCGAGATTGTAGCGGAAGAGGTCGCGGACTGTCTTCAGCATCAGATCAACTCCGCGCCACGCGGGGATCGAGCAGCGGATAAATTATGTCGATGACGAGGATCGCAGATGCCACCGCGATGATCGACACGGATGTGATGCCTAGCACCAGGCTGTAATCGCCCGCATTCACGGCCCGGACCAGCAGCGTGCCCATGCCGGGGTAGCCGAACACGAATTCGGTGATGATTGCGCCGTTGAAGATGGCGCCGAGCGACAGTGCAAGTCCGGTCAACTGAGGCGAAAGCGCATTGCGCATGACGTAGGAGAACAGGATGCGGCGACGATCGACGCCACCAAGCTCGGCGTAGGTGACGTAGTCCTCCGTCACGATGTTGGAGACGAGCGAGCGCATGCCGATGAACCAAGCGCCCAACCCGACGAGCACGAGCGACAGTGCGGGCAGGATGGAATGCTTGACGATGCTGGCGGCGAAGGCAAAGCCCTGCCGGTCAATGTTCATCTCGGCGCCGCCGCTGATTGGGAGGACCGGCCAGAGGAAGCCGAAGACGACGAGGAGAATGAAAGCGACGATGTAGTAGGGGATCGGTTGCAGGCTCATGGCCAGAATGCCAAGGGCCTTGAGCAGGCTGTTCTTGCGATAGTAGCCGGCGAGGCCGCCGAGAAAATTGCCGACTATCCAGGCGATAAGCGTCGAGCAGACGAGCAGGCCGAGTGTCCATGGCAGCGCCTGCCAGATCAGCGTCGAGACCGGCGTCGGGAACGCCGACAGCGACGGCCCGAAATCACCCGTCGCCATGCGCTTCCAGAAGGAGACGTACTGCTCCCACGCCGAGCCTTCGAGGCCATAGAGCTCGCGCAGCGTCTTGCGCATCACCTCGACCATCTCGGGGCTGGACTGGCCAAACATGGTGACGGAGCTGATCGCCTGCTCGACAGGATCGACCGGCGTGAGGTGGGTGATGAGATATGCGATATTGATGCCGATGAAGACGACCAGAATGAACTGTGCGAAGCGTCTGACGAGATAGAGCGCGTAGGTTCTCATCGCTTCGACCGTGCCGCGGCTTGCATCATTTCGTTCGCACCTGGTTGGGAGCGAGGCGGGGGAGCGCCGCCTCGCTCGCCTGTTCGCCGCTACTGGGCCTTGGCGGGCTTCAGTCTGACGAACATGTATTTGGTGTTTGCCCAGTTCGAGACCGGGTTGGTGTAGGGATCATCCGCGCTTGGGTATCCCGTCCAGTAGGTCGTATCCATCATGGTGAACACGTTGTACGACATCAGCGGGATGATAGGCATCTCCCGGACCGCGAGCTTGATATATTCCTGGCCGAGCTCCTGTACCTTCGGATCGTCGAAGTCGATCGTGCGGATCTTCTCGATGATCTTGTCCAGCTCCGGATGCGTCCAGCGCTGGCGGTTGCGCGGCGGCTGGCGCTCGCCTCTCGGCTTCAGGAATTCCGAATGCCAGCTGTCGAGGAAGAATGACAGGTCGGGATGGCCACCCCAGGTCTCCACACTCCAGCCGATTGCAGCCTCGAAGTCACCCGATTCGACGCGCGGGAAGAAGTCCGATGGATAGGCCTGCGTCTTGGCGGCGATGCCGAACTGGCGCCATTGCTGCACGATCATGGTGCCGGCGCGCGTCATGACCGGCCGCTGGTCGCCTTCCACCAGAAGCGTGATCGAGAAGGGCGTTCCGTCCGGCTTCAGCCATTGATCACCCTGCTTGGTGAAGCCGGCGCGCTCCAGAAGCTGGGTGGCCGCCTCGGGATTCGGTTTCCACCAGCCGCGGCCAATGGCATTAGCGATCTCTTTGGGATCGGTCGGGATCTGCTCGCCCATCGACGGCCGCAGCATTTGGGCGATCTGCTGGCCGACGGTCGGGTCGTAAGGTTTGTATTTGCTCTTGCCGGTATCGATCTCGAAATTCTTGAGCCAGTCCTCCATCGGGTCGAAATAGTATTTGCCATAGAGCCCGGTTGGCGGGACACCGATGGCCGAGATCGTCGCGGCGCCGCGATAGGAAGCCATCGAGACTGCCTTGATGTCGATCAGCAGCGCGAGCGCCCAGCGCACGTCGGGATTGTCGAACGGCTTCACCTGATGGTTGAAGAGCACAGCCGGCAAGGTCGGGTCCGGATGGGCATAGGGAAAGCCCTTGAACCAGCCTTGGGAGGTCGGCGACTGCTTGACCAGCGTGAACACGCCCTCGGGCGAAGTGTCGTGGATGATATCGAGCTGGTGGTTGAGTTGCAGGATGACGCGCTTGTCGGGCGGGCCCGGATCAATGTAGGCGGCATATTTCGGGCCCGGCTCCCCGTGGCGGGCGAGCGACGTGCGCTGCCAGTCCTCGCGCTTCTCCCAGATGTACCACTTGCCGTTCGGGTCGAAGCTGTGAAGCTTGTAAGGACCGATCGTGACCGGCGGGTTGAAATCGAACTTGGTCGGATCTTCCACCTTCTCGAAAACATGCTTCGGCATGATCCAGGCTGCGTTCCAGCGCACCGTGAAGGTGGCATGGAAGCGCGAATTCGGCCGCTTAAGCTTGAACATTACGGTGCGCTTGTCCGGCGCCGTCACCGAGTCGACGCTGGCTGCGAAGACAGGCCCCCAGATCATGCTGGGATTCTTGATCTGCGTCTCCACCGTGAAGACGACATCGTCGGCGGTGAACTCCACGCCGTCGCTCCAGAAGATGCCGTCCCGGAGCTTGACCGTCATCTCGGTGAAGTCGGCATTGTATTGCGGCTTGTCGGCGGCAAGCGAGTTGTCCCAGACGCCGTCGATCCCGGCATCGGGGTCGATATACCAGAGCGTATCCATGCCGAGTTGCTGCAGGCCGGTGGAGTTGCCGCCGCGCGCGACCATCCAGATGTTGAACCAGGGCGGGTTGGTGATCGTGCCCTGCGGGTTCTCGATGATGATGGTCTCTTCGCGCGGAAGGTTCGAGATTCCTTGAGCAAGAGCGGACTGTGCCACCAACCACGCGCTCGCGAAGAACGCCAAGACTCGCATGATGCGCATCGTCATTCCTCCCTGTGCCGGTCGCATCGGTGATGCGATGGCTTGTTGTCGTTGGGAAGGAAGCTAACCCGGGGACAAAACCGGGTCAATAGAATCTGATACATATCGCAACATCTGATATGAATTATGCTGGTTCCAGATTATTGCTTCTCCAGGTTGCGGCCGTGCGATGCGCAGAAGGCAAAGCTCATGACGACGGAAAATCAAACCGACAGTCGGATGAGATTGTAGGAGCGCGGTTTGAGGCGGCAAAGAAGGCGGCCCTCCTCGACCACGGAGCCATTCTGCAGTTGCGGCTTCACCAGGTCCGGCGCGTCGGCGGAGTTCACCGCCTTCAGGTCCGGATGGTGGATGACGACATGCTCGATCAGCCGTGCCGAGAGAAAACCGGCAAGGTCAACCGTGAGTTCGGCTTCCTCGTCCTGATGCTTGTTAATGACGAACAGCGAGATCGTGCTGCCCGCGTGGTCACGCACCGCGGCGACGTCGATATAGGGCACGTCGGCGGCGGCCTTGGCGTCGTAACGCGGGACGTCGACCGCTACGACCAGGCTTTCGCCGCGCCCGTGACGCGAGGCGAGCAGGTAGGGATAGTAGATCGTCTGCCGGAAAGCGCGCCCGCCACGTTCGGTGGTGATCGGGGCGATGGCGTTGACGAGCTGCGCGATGCAGGCGATCCGCACACGGTCGGCGCGGCGGATGAAGGTGTTGAGAATGCAGCCGACGACGAGCACGTCCTCGAAATTATAAACCTCCTCGAGCAGCGCCGGCGCTTCCGGCCAATCCCAGCTCTTGAAATTGTCGTGGTCCTGGCGGCGCGAGTGGTACCAGACGTTCCATTCATCGAAGGAGATGTAGATGTCCTTCGTCGACCGCTTCTTGGCTTTAACGTAGTCGATCACGCCGCTCACGGTTTGGATATAGCGGTCGAGGATCACCGGCTTGGCGAGGAAATTGAGGTAATCGTCCTCGTAATTCTCGAAATACATGTGCAGCGACAGGTAGTCGACGTTGTCGTAGCACTCGTCTAGCACGTCGGCCTCCCATTGCGGATAGGATGGCATGAACGAGTGCGAGCTACCGCAGGCGACGAGCTGCAACGTCGGGTCGAACGCCTTCATCGCCTTCGCTGTCTCGTTGGCGATGCGGCCGTATTCGTAGGCTGTCTTGTGCCCGACCTGCCACGGCCCATCCATCTCATTGCCAAGGCACCATAGGCGCACGTCGTACGGTTCGCGCCGGCCATTCTTGATGCGAAGGTCGCTCCAGCGGCTGCCGCCGGGATGGTTGCAGTATTCAAGCAGCCCGCGCGCCTCATCGAGACCGCGTGAGCCGAGATTGACAGCCAACATCAGCTCCGTGCCGGCCGCCTCGCACCAGGCCGCGAACTCGTCGATTCCGACCTCGTTGGTTTCCTTCGTTCGCCAGGCATAGTCGAGCGTGACGGGGCGGCTCTCCTTAGGCCCAATCCCGTCCTCCCAATTATAGGCGGAGACGAAGTTACCGCCGGGGTAGCGCGTGACGGGAACGTTCAGCTCGCGCACCATCTCGATGACGTCGCGGCGGAACCCGTGTTCGTCGGCTGACGGATGGCCGGGCTCGTAGATGCCAGTGTAGATCGCCCGCCCGAGATGCTCCAGAAACGCACCGTAGACGCGGTCGTCGATCCGGCCGATGCGAAAATCCTTGTGGACGACTGCCTTCGCCTTCATAGCGTTTTCCCTGACTATATCAATTAGTTGGATATGTATCCATAATATCTGATCCTGAATAAGGTGGGTGAGTCAACCCGTCTTATCTGGTGTGGAGGACAAGTGCAGAATCGAGCGGTCGGCGCCGTTGCGCCAGTTCAGGCGGGGGCGCTGCCGCGCTCGGTTTCCCGCCGAATATGCAGGCGCAGGATGATGTCCTGATCGTGATTGCCAAAACCCTTGCCGAAGATGTTCAGGCCCCCCGGATGCTCGGCGTGCTCGTCGATGCCGACCCTCAATCGAATAGAATGATGCTCGGCCAGGTGAAGCTGGTCGAGAGTCACATCCGAAGTTCTTTCGCCGTCGAGATAAGTCCCGTCGTCGGTAATCTTCCACGTCTTCAGGTGGCCGTATTGCGATCCCTCGAGCTTCCACCAGCGCGGCGTGTAGATGCCGCGCTTGTCGCCGAAATCGCCGGGCGAAGTCCAGGTGCCGACCAGCACGTCGTTCACCCAGACGCTGACGTCGGAAGGCCAGTTGGCGTTGGTGCCGGGCACTTCCGACGAGAGTTCCATGCTGAACTCGAGTGCCTCGATCTCTGCCTGCAGGATTTTCGCATTGTTCGGAAACTTGTACTCGACATGGCCGCGCTCAAACCAGATCAGTCCCGCTTTCATCCGATCCGGGTCAAGAAAGAAATCGGGCACGTCGAGAAGACCGATGACGGCCTCGCTCGAGCAGAGGCCGCAGGGTGGCGACACGTTGCAATTCGTGTAGAGGCCGAGCGGCATGGAGAGCTCGATCACGTTCGACCTCGTCTTGAGGTCGTAGTCGTCGAAGCGCACCACGATCTCGTCGAAACGCGCCGCGCAAATCTTTTGCTGGCCTTTGGTCGCCTTCACCGTTTCAGTGCGGATCAAGCCGCAGCTTTCCAGCACCTGAACATTTGTCGCGACTGTCGACTGTGGCAGGGACAGCGCATCGCTGATCTCGTTGACGTTGAGCGGTCCGCGCAAATGCAGAAGCTTGAGGATGCTGATCCGTACGGGGGAGGAAAGACCCTTCAGCACCTCCAGCCCATCCTCGGCATTGATCGTCAGGAAGTTGCGGTTGTTCTTGAGCGGAAGGTCCATGGCGCATCCAAAGCGCGTTACAACGCGACTGTATCAGAATTTCGGATGCATACCAGAATTGTCTGATGCTTCAAGCGATTGATCAAACGGCGGCGCGTAGAGGAGAGGTATGCCTGCTTCGGCGTCAGTCGACCTCTGATTGCGCTGGACATTGGCGCTAAATGGTCAAGACGCCCGACACACCGCGTTCAGGGTGCCCGATCAATTTCGGGCTGGAGATATTCGGAGACAGATGGAGCATTCTCATTCTGCGCGACATATTGCTCGTCGGAAAACGGACGTTCGGGGAGTTCCAGGCTTCTGAGGAGGCGATCTCCAGCAACATCCTAGCTGATCGCCTCGCACGCCTCGAGCGGTCGGGCTTGATCAGCCGGCACAAGGTAGCGACCGACGCTCGACAACTTCACTACACACCGACGGACGCTGGAAAGAGATTGCTGCCCGTGCTTGGAGATGGCCTACTGGGGGGCAACCAAAGATACAAAGACGGCTTCTCCGGCCTCATTCCGCGCGGCATATGAGCGTGACCTTTCCGCCTTGCTCGCCGCGCTTGCCGCAGGCGTAGATCCCACGAGATCGTGAGCCGCCGAGCGATGCGAACGGTATGTCGGTATCTCGCCCGGGCAAGCGAAATCTACGCGTGGAGCCCAGTGGCGACGTTTCCCGCCTAGGATGTGGGATCGTTGAGGACGTCTGCGTCAGCGAGGGAGTATTCATCACCTGATAGTTCAGGCGATTACAAAGGGAGTAGTAAACGGCGACCGTGTCACGGCGGGTTGTCGTTAAGCGAGGGCCTCCCACGCGCCAGCGATGCCATGAGCCGCGGTGACTGCGCCACCTCTCTAAAGGAAAGAGGAGAGAACGGCCCAGCACCGCCCCGGTGCTGCCGGGCCATTGCGACAGCGATCGGAAGGAACTGACCGGCGATCGGTTTCGCAAGGGGGCATTGTCCGGCGCTGCTAGCCAATATGATGTCACGAGCTCGGTCTCCGGCTCGATAGCGGCAATCGTCAACTGATCGCTCGTGGCGAAGGGCTCCTGCATGTCCTGTTGGTCCTTATGAGTCGCATCGATCGAGAAACACCGCCCTGGCGCATTTGCGGGTCCGCAATCCGAAGGTCACGCCGCCGTGCGTCGTCAGCGGGCCGACCTTCCTGACGGTCATCCGCCATTGCGAGAAGTGCGGCGGGGCCATGACCATCCACACAGGCAAGGGCGGATGCTAATCGTTACTATGTCTGCTCGATCAAAGCGCGGCAGGGCCAGACCGGCTGCTCCGACCGCTCGATCCCGATGCCGAAACTTGACGCCATCGTCTGCGATCATATCGAAAACCGGCTGCTCCAGCCCGAGCGGCTTGAAGAAATCATGGCCTCGATCCTCGACCGCCTTGAGGAAAAGGCCGAGCGTCGCCGCGAGCATATCGCCGAACTGAACAAGCGGGCCGACGAGACCGAGCTTCGGTTGAAGCGGAGGCGGGCATGAGCCTGGCTCTACTGACGCCGCGCTAGCCGGTCCGTGAGCGCGTTGGCTTCAGCCAACATGGCCAGCGCTTGCTCGACTTTCTGCGCCGAAGCGTCCGTGCGCTTGATGTGACGGATGATTTGCTGCTTCAGCAGCACAAGCCTTGCGGCACGATAAACGTCCCCGAATTCCGCAGTTTCCAAGTGGAGGGTTGCGAGCCTCATCGGCGACGATTCCGGTTATATTGCAGTAGAATTCGCGGAGCCGCCTTTAGTTCCGATGTCCTACCTTACGCTGGCGAGCATGCGGCCGTTCATGCGGAGTTGCGGTCGAGCACTGGCGACCTCGTGGCCGGCGCGTTCGAGCGGGAGTATTGGCGTCGCTTTCCCTAAGGTCGACGAATGAGGCGCCGGCCAAGTTCAACCCGCGCGATTGCTGGGGGGATTGATCTTCGCCAAGCGGTCTACTGCCTCGACCGCGGTTTGTATCCTACGGCGCAACGCGAGATTTTCGGCAAGCATTCTTTCTGTGCGTTCGAGCGCGATCTCGCTCCGCTTGATGCGCTGCCTGGCATTGGCAACTTCCGACGTCAAAATATCGGCCGCCATCCCGTGGCCGTGGGGTTCCATTGTGTCCATGGAATTCTAACTCGTGGCGGACCGGTTCGTTCCGTGATGTCGCTGGTTCGGGTAGCGGAAGGGCCCCGAAGATCTGATACCTGGTCAGTCTTCCTTCAAATCTTCAGCTTCGTCCTTCAATTTCTGCCAGTCGGCGCCGTGCTTGCGAAGCAGTGTTCGCGCCTGTTTCGGCGCTACGTCTGTAACCTCCGTCAGGTGCTCAACTTCAAGATCTGCACCCTTCTTAACCCGGCTCGTATCGGTCGATTTTTTCGGGCCATCTCTGCGTCTCCTCGCCAATCGATCAGAGGCAACTGGAACTGTTCATTGCGGTTCCCGTACCTTGGAACAAACCGCCGTCCGTCGGGTTACTGAGCCGAAGGAGACACTATGCTCAGATTATTGTTGGCCTCGGCGCGCTGTTCGCGGCACGGAGAAGCAAATGGCTGAAGGTCATTTCAAACCAAGCGGCCCGGACCTGGCCGAGGGCATCGCGTTCTCCGACCTTCCCGACGGTGGAAAGCTAGTCGGCCATTGCAGCGATGAGCAGGTGCTGCTGGTGGGGCCGAGGTCTTCGCCATCGGGGCGATATGCACACATTATGGCGGGCCGCTCGTCGACGGCCTGGTGGTGGAAGACACCGTCCGGTGTCCCTGGCCCTGGCATCACGCGTGCTTTGTTCTGCGTACAGGCGAAGCCTTGTGCGCCCCTGCTTTTAATTCACTCGCTTGCTGGTCGGTGGAACAACGCGATGATCGGATATTCGTAGGAGAGAAGCGCAAACCGACGTCACCGAAGCAGCGCGATGGAGGCTCCGGCCAGGGTCCCGAGAAGATCGTCATTGTTGGTGGCGGCCGGTTTCGCGGCGTCCGAAAAACTGCGACGCGAACATTATCAAGGCAGCATTGTCATGTTCAGCGACGATGAAGCGCCGCCCGTCGATCGGCCCAATCTTTCCAAGGACTACCTCGCCGGCAAAGCACTGGAGGATTGGATTCCGCTGCGTAGAGAAAGCTTCTACTCAAAGAACGATATCGACCTGAGCCTCAATGCAAACGTCGCCAGCATCGATGCACGTTCTGGCGAAGTTCTACTCGCGGACGGGGCAAGGACTCCTTACGACAGGCTACTCCTTGCGACCGGAGCCGAACCGGTTCGCCTGACCATTCCCGGCGCCGACCAACCACATGTTCACACGCTGCGCTCGTTCGCAGATTGCAAGGCCATCATCAAGCGAGCCAAAGATGCGCGCCGCGCCGTCGTGCTTGGTGCCAGTTTCATTGGTCTGGAAGTTGCAGCGGCCCTGCGCTCGCGAGATACCGAAGTTCACGTGGTGGCGCTGGACAGACGGCCCATGGAGCGGGTCCTGGGTCCGCAAATGGGCGACTTCACATCCGCACCCTCCATGAGGAGAATGGTGTCGTGTTCCATCTCGAAGACACCGCGAGCAGCATCGACGGCAGAGAAACTCAGCAGTGGCGATACGTTGGCGGCGGATTTCGTCGTCGCCGGCATCGGCGTGCGACCGCGGACCCGGCTCGCCGAAACAGCAGGGCTGACCGTTGGCAACGGGGTTGTCGTGAACGCGTTTCTGGAGACGAGCGCACCAGGGATCTTCGCGGCCGGTGACATTGCGCGGTGGCCAGATCCTCACAGTGGCGAGAACATTCGGATCGAGCATTGGGTGGTTGCAGAAAGGCAGGGGCAGACTGCAGCCCTCAACATGCTCGGCCATCGCGAAAAATTCGTCGCCGTGCCGTTCTTTTGAAGCCAGCATTACGATGTTCCCATCAATTATGTCGGCCATGCCGGGTAATGGGACGAGATTGTGGTCGATGGAGACATCATCGCCAAGGATTGCCTGCTCCGCTTCAAGCACCAAGGGCGGACGCTGGCTGTCGCTTCGATTTTCCGCGACATCGAGAGCCTGGAGGCCGAGCTGGAAATGGAACGCCAGGTGGCGACCTAGCAATCGCGCTCCGGCACTCCGATCCGAGAAGATCGCAATCAGAAATGGCAGAGCGGAATGCCATTGTGACGAGGAGTTCGACTATGTCTACCGTGCAGCGGGAACTTAGCGTCACTTTGCGCACGGTTGCGCCCGACCAGCATTATTCAAAGGGGCATCCGAACCCTTCAGCGAAGCAGCGATGCCGCCGTCGCGTGTGAGACTCTGCTTCGGGTCACAAGCAGAACAGCAGCCCCCCTACGGCTCGTCCCTCTCATCTCGCAAATTAGACACAACGCGGCGGTTCTGCGACCTGCAGGCGGTGTCGGGGCAGTCGCGGACGAGCCTGTCCTTGCCGTAGCCCTTGGCCCACATGCGGTTGCGGTCTATGCCGCCGGCGGCGAGGTAGTCCATCACCGCATGGGCGCGCTGCTGCGACAGCGCCGCTTCACTTGCGCCGGGATCGTCAGCGAAACCCTGCAGCTTGAGCAGCCAGCGCGGATGCTTTGCTAACCAGGCGATCTGGGTGTCGAGGGTGGCCTTGGCGACTGAATCGAGCGCGGCCGAACCGTGCGTGAAATAGGTGCGGCGTCCGACATTGAGGATAAAATCCTCCTCGCTGCCCGGCTGCACGTTCTGAAAGCCGGCAACCTCGGTGTTGGTGATGTCGGGCGTGGAAGGGGCCAGCGTGTTGCTGGTCGAGCAGGATGCGGCCAGCACCAGCAGGCCGGCGGCGAGCAGCCGGCGCGTGTTTTCAATGATGCTGTTCATGAGGCGCCAATCATTCGACAGTGGTGGAAGCGGGCGCCTGGTCGGCGATGTGCGGCAGGACCTGCACTGCGGTGCCGATCGGGCAGCGCTGGTAGAGGTCGATGATGTCTTCCGGGAACATGCGGATGCAGCCGCTGGAAGCGTCGGTGCCGATGCTCCATGGCTCCAGCGTGCCATGCAGGCGGTAGCCGGTGTCGGCGCCGTTGCGGTGCAGATAGAGCGCGCGCGGCCCGAGCGGATTGTTGGACGCGCCGCCTGCGACCATGTGCGGTAGGTCCGGCTTGCGCTTACGCATTTCGGGGGGCGGGACCCATTGCGGCCACAGCGCCCGGCGGTCGATCGTCGCGCGGCCGTACCATTTGAAGCCCTCCTTGCCGACGCCGACGCCGTAGCGGATGGCGGTCTTGTTTTCCATAATGACGTAGAGGAAATGGTGGCGGGTATCGACCACGACGGTGCCGACCGGCTCGCTGCTGAAATACTTGACGATCTGGCGATGCCATCTCTTGTCGATCTTGGCGAAGTTGGTCTTGCGATAGACAAAATTGTTGTCGCTGGCGGTACCGGCGAAAAAGGATTTTGCTGCCGCGGCTTGAGCAATATTGCTGGTTGCACCCACCGAGACCAGCGCCAGGCCGCCGAGCACGACACCCCTGCGTGATAAAACCATCGGCAATATTCCCCCCATGCCAAAAGCCTGGCGGACCATAGATGAGAATTACTTCGCCTTAAAGTGGAAAATGCTGCGTTGCTTCAGTCTGCCGTGTCCGGATTTCGTCATTGCCGGGTTCGGGCGGGTCGGCCAAGTGATCGGCAGATTGCTCGACGAGCGTGGATACAGGTGGGTTGCAGTCGACCTCGACGCCAAAAATGTAGAGCGGTCCCGGAAAAGAACGTCTACCGATCTTTTCGACAACGCTTCGCAGGAGGGGATGGTGGCCGCCGCGAAAATTGACAGCGCAAAGCCCTGGTGATCACTCTGGACGACCCCGAGGCAGCCAAATCGGTTCTTGCGGCGCTGAGACGGAAACTGCCCGACCTCCCGGTGATTGTCCGGGCGCGTCACCATATGCATGTGCAAGAGCTCAGGACCGTCCGCAGGCGTTCTTACCCCACGTCCCCAAGCAGCTCCGGCCTTCTCTGAGCCTGTTTGCTTGGCATTTGCCGCTCGCGGTGAGCTGTACCCGCCCCATGCAATCGGGAACTCCACCGCTCTCGGCGGTTGGCGAATGAGCCGAATAGCTAACGCCTCCGGAGTGCACTCCTCGCCGACCTGCTGTTTCCTTCGACATGGTGCTGGCATTCTACGAAAACGTGGATATCCCGGAGCGGAGACTCGCGGGAGTGGCGATGGCCGCCTGCAAAAAAGCGTTTGAAAAGGCCAAACGGTGGCAAGGCCTTCGATCAGCAAAGCGCATCGGCGCGACATTCACGGAGGTCGCGGCAAGCGCATCGGCGCGACATTCACGGAGGTCGCGGCAAGCCATGCGGTCTTTATGACTCAGCCAAAGGTCGTCGTTGACGTGATCGCCGAAGCTGCCCGCAAGGAATCTGTGGAAGCGCAATAGTTCGGCCACGCGCCCGTGTGCGGACATTTCGAGCTTTAAGGTGGAAAACGAAAATACGGCCGCCGGATGGGTCGTCCGGCCGTTTTGTTTCGAGAGTGTTTCTCTCCAACGTCCGCAGACCACTCCTTAAGGCGGCACCGGCAGAGGACTGCGCCGGCACTTCTTCGCTACGACCAAGGCTGTCGAGGAATGTCCGCCGGCTAATTCGGATATCGCCGAAACGCCCGACTTGGGCGCGAGAACGAACATGACGTAGTCGCGGGAGCGGTGGCCACCAAAGCTTGGCGGCGATGTTCGGAGTCCCCCGCTAGGATGAAGAACGGGCTCACGATGGACACCGGGGCCCAGGCATCGATCTCGACGTATCCATGAACATGAAAGAGACGGCAAGTTCGATCCGGCAGGACGGCAAGAGGATCTGGCGAGGCAAGTGCGTGTCTGACCCGCAACTGCTCGCAGCGCTGATCCGCAAGCGCGCAGCGTATGCCTGGCGGGTCGTGTTCGAGACGGGGCCGTCGGTGTGGTTCTACCATTCGCTGACGGCAGAGGGGCTGCCCGCGATCTGCATCGACGCGCGCCATGCCAAACCTTCATGTCCGCCGCTAACTGTTCGATGCCGACGCCGTCCCGGGCTCGCTGACGAACAAAAACCTGTCGCGCTTTGCGGCGCGACGCCTGTTCGAACGGCTGCAAGAACTCGATGTGGTGCGCGAGGGGTCGGGCCGCACCACGTTTTGGATGTTTGGGCTGTAGCGATGAGCGAAGCGTCTGCCCGCCGCAAGGTAAACGATCAGCCGGCTCTGCTCGACACCGAACTCGAGCACCTTCCGGCCGAACTGCGCTGGAGCGAGTGGATGGGCCGTGTCGAAGCGGCGATTTTTGCCGCCAACGAACCGGTGACACGCAATCCTCGTGGTGGGAAGAAATTGCAATCTCGACCTAATCATTGAGGACATTCGCGCCGGGCTCGCCGGCCGCCTCTACGAGCTGGCGTCAGTGGCCGGCGGCTGGCAGCACCGGACCAAAAGAGCCTTTTCCGACGTCATCCGCGGTGCATTCGGCGCGGCCGCAGGGCAGGCGCCGAGGGATCGAAAGAGCTGTCGCAGTCTGAGGCGCTCGTGCTGATGCGCTTTGCCAATTTTCAGCCATTCACCCGCGGCGAGTTGTCTCCCTTCTTCGGCAAGGAAGTGTCGCGTGACCCGATCGGCGTGCTGCGCGCGCAGGGGCTGATCGCCTCGGGGCCGCGCAGTCCGCAGCCGGGCGCGCCTTACACATACGTCACGACGAAACGCACCGTGTCGGAAGATGCACAGAAAAGCTTCGGCACTGAGATCGATCGCCGCAAGCGGATCGTTAGTACCTCCGAAAGCGCCTGCGCGAGACCGCTCCCGGCTCCAGCCCGTCGGCACTCAAGGATGCCGAGGAAACCCTGTCGCGTCTGCGCACACGCCAGAAGCAGATCGATGCCGCCGCAGCCGCCATGGCCGAGATGGAACAATCGGGCGATCCGGCAGCGATGAGCGAGAACTGGCGACCGCCGGCTGCGGAGCGCCGCTCGGGAGCAGTGCCGATGCCGTGCCCGGACGGCTGGCGAAGAGCCTCGTAAAGCCGGCTTGAATTGTATCCGGCCTGAAACAAACCAACGCCGACCCAACCTAGCCCTGAAACGAAAGGACCATATCGATGACCACCAACAGTTACGCTCCCAAGGACTCCAGCGCCTGGAAAACATTCACCATGGCCAGTTTCGCAATCGCCGCCTCGATGATGGCGGGCGGCATCAACTTCATGGAGGCGAGCTTCGCCGCCAAGGGGGTTCTATGCGATGGCCACGATTATGCTCGTGCATACTTCCATCACCATAGCCAAGACGCTGCGCGACGCCGAAGAAGCGAGCCGCTTCATCAACCGGATGGAAGGCGCCAAGACCGAAAAGCTGCTGATGGATATCAACCGCGGCAGTAACGAAGTGTAATCCTTGTTCCCCCTACAACGAGGCTCAAACCGCGCAAACAACCGCTGACCGATCCAGCCAGGAATTGCTCGATGGTCTTGCCCAATGGAAGTCGCCATGAACAACCATCTGATGATGTCACGGCGCTTCGCGCCTCTCTTCTGGACACAATTCCTGTCTGCCTTCAACGACAATTTCCTGAAGAACACGCTGGTGTTCCTCATTCTCTTCACGTTGGCGGCGGACAAGGCGGCGTCATTGGTTACCCTGGCGGGGGCTATTTTCATGGCCCCCTTCCTGCTGCTGTCCGCGCTTGGCGGAGAGATCGCTGACCGCTTCGACAAGGCTACCGTGGCGCGCAACCTGAAGCTCGTCGAGATCGGCGCCGCCTTGGTGGCGGTCATCGGCATCGCCCTCTCGTCAATCCCGGTACTGTTGACGGCACTTTTCCTGTTCGGTGTGATTTCGGCGCTCTTTGGCCCGATCAAATATGGTATCTTGCCGGATCACCTCGAACGCAAGGAACTGCCCCGCGCCAACGCCTGGATCGAGTCGGCCACCTTCGCCGCCATCCTCGGCGGTACGATCGTCGGTGGCGTTGTCTCGACCGACGGCATCGGCCTCGCGGTGTTCGGTCCGATGATGATGATCCTGGCGATCGGTTGCTGGTTCGTCAGCCGCTACATTCCCGCCACTGGCTCGGCGGCACCAGGCCTGGTGATGGACAAGAACATCCTGCGCTCCACCTGGCGGCTGGTCAGCGGGTTGCGCACGAACCAGCGCATCTGGCGGGCGGCGCTGATGGCGTCATGGTTCTGGCTGGTCGGAGCCATCGTGCTTTCCATACTGCCCCCCATGGTCAAGGATTCGCTCGGCGGCACCGAAATCGCCGTGACCGCCTATCTCGCCGTCTTCGCCGTCGCCGTCGCCGTCGGCTCAGCCATTGCCGCGTGGATGTCACAGGGGCGGATGGTGCTGTTGCCCGCCCCGGTCGGCACGGCATTGATGGCCGTGTTCGGGCTGGATCTCGCCTGGAGTGTGTGGGGCCTTGATGCCTCTACCCAGACGGAGACGCTCAGCGCCTTCTTCGCCGGCCAGAACACCATCCGCGTGGCCATCGACCTGGCCGGCCTGGCGATTGCCGGCGCCTTCCTCGTCGTGCCGACTTTTGCGGCGGTGCAGGCCTGGGCGCCGGAAGATCGTCGCGCCCGTGTCGTCGCCGCGGTGAACGTCGTCAGCGCCGGCTTCATGACCATCGGCGGCGGCGTTGTTGCCGCCATCCAGGCAGCCGGCATCTCCATTGCAGGCGTGCTGTTCGGCCTCGCCGTGATCAATGCCGTCGCCGCATGGCTGATGCTGAAATACCTGCCGACGAATCCTTTCCGCGATTTCGTCTCGATCCTGTTCCGCGCCTTCCATCACCTGGAAGTGGAGGGGCTGGAAAACCTCAAGGCTGCTGGTCCGGCACCCATCCTGGCACTCAACCATGTCAGCTTCCTCGATGGCCCACTGGCCTTAACGCTGACCGATGAGGAGCCGGTCTTCGCCATCGACCACACCATCGCGCAGGCCTGGTGGATGAAGCCGTTCCTGAAGCTCGCCCGCGCCTTGCCGCTCAATCCGGCCAAGCCGATGTCGACCCGCACGCTCATCAAGATCGTGCAAGGTGGCGATCCGCTGGTCATCTTCCCTGAAGGCCGCATCACCGTCACTGGAGGCCTGATGAAGGTCTATGACGGCGCCGCCATGGTGGCCGACAAGACCGGCTCGATGGTCGTGCCGGTGCGCATCGAAGGGCTGGAAAAGAGCTATTTCTCGCGGCTGACGTCGCAGCATGTCCGCCGCCGTCTGTTTCCGAAGGTCAAGGTGACCATTCTGGAGCCGGTGAAGCTCGAAGTGCCGCAGGAGCTGAAAGGCCGCAAGCGTCGCGCCGCGGCGGGCGCTGCCCTTTATCAGGTCATGTCGGATCTCGTCTTCCGCACCCAGGACATCGACAAGACGGTGCTGGAAAAGATCATCCAGACGGCCAACGAACGCGGCATGAAGCAACTCGCTGTGGAGGATCCGGTCAGCGGTTCGCTGAGCTACGGCAAGTTGCTCACCGCTGCCGCCGTGCTTGGCGAGAAGTTTGAGCACCTCTATGCCGGCCAGCAGACGCTTGGCATCATGCTGCCCAACGCCAACGGCGCATGCGCGACGCTGCTCGGTGTGATGTCGTCCGGCAAGGTGCCGGCGATGATCAACTTCACCGCCGGAGCCGCGAACATCCTCTGCGCCTGCGAGGCCGCAGATGTGCGGACCGTGCTCACCTCGCGCGCCTTTGTCGAACAGGCAAAGCTCGGCGCAGTGGTCGAGGAACTTGCCCGCGCGGTGGACGTCGTCTGGCTCGACGATCTGCGGGCCAGTATCGGCCTCAAGGACAAGCTGCTCGGCCTGTTGCGCAAGAGCACGCCGCGGGTCGCCCGCAAGCCCGACGATGCGGCGGTGATCCTGTTCACCTCCGGTTCCGAAGGCACGCCCAAGGGTGTTGTGCTCACCCACCGCAACATCCTGGCCAACGCCGCCCAGGCCGCCTCGCGCATCGACTTCCACCCGGGCGACAAGGTCTTCAACATCCTGCCGATCTTCCATTCCTTCGGCATGACGGCGGGCACGGTGCTGCCGTTGATCTCGGGCGTGCCGGTCTACTTCTACCCCTCGCCGCTGCATTACCGCATCGTGCCGGAACTTGTTTACGCATCGAACGCGACGATCATCTTCGGCACCGATACGTTCCTCAGCGGCTATGCGCGCACGGCACACCCTTACGACTTCCGTTCGGTGCGCTACTGCTTTGCCGGCGCCGAGCCGGTCAAGGCTGCGACGCGCATGACCTACATGGAGAAATTCGGCCTGCGCATCCTGGAGGGCTACGGTGTGACCGAAGCAGCACCTGTGATCGCCATCAATACGCCGATGTACAACAGGTCCGGCAGCGTCGGCAAAATCATGCCCGGCATGGAGTACCGCCTGGAACCGGTGCCTGGCGTCGATGATGGCGGACGGCTTTACGTGCGCGGTCCCAATGTCATGTCGGGCTATCTGCGCTCCGAGAAGCCAGGCGTGCTCGAGCCGCTGGAAGACGGCTGGCATGACACCGGCGACGTCGTCACCGTCGACGAGGCGGGCTTCATCACCATTCGCGGCCGTGCCAAGCGCTTCGCCAAGATCGGCGGCGAGATGATTTCGCTGGCTGCCGTTGAGGCACTGGCTGGCGAATTGTGGAAGGGATCGCTATCGGCCGTCGCCACCGTGGCGGATGCCCGCAAGGGTGAAAAACTGATCCTCATCACTGAGGCAGCCAATGCCACGCGCGCCGAATTTCTGGCTTTCGCCAAGGCGAACGGCGCGATGGACCTGATGGTGCCGGCCGAAGTGCGCGTCGTGCACAAAGTGCCGGTCCTCGGCTCCGGCAAGCTCGACTTCGCCGGCGTGACGAAGATGGTGCGCAGCGGAGAGGACATGAAGATCAAGGCAGCTTGATCCGGATACGCCAACAGGCCGGCGCAAACGCCGGCCTGTCTATACGATCACCAGTTGAACCGGAAGACGCGCCGGTTTTGGCGCGGCTCCGGCGATCCCGGCCCGCAGCACATTGATCAGCCGCCGCTCCGACGAGACGGCAAAGTGCCGGCAGCAGTTTTCGGCACTTCCCGCATGATCAGCCAAGTCGGCCATCGGCACCGCGTGAGATTCAACCAGATCCGATAGAAGGTGCGGCCGGATGCGATGGGAGATTCGTCGCGCGGGCGGTGGAACAGGGCCGACTGTGTTTTTGACCTTTCGCCTGTCAGCACCTTGCCAATGCATCGACGGCCTCGAACAGGCCGGTCCCCAGAACAGCCCTTGCGCCAAATCCCCCCAGCGCGCTCATGCGCAGCGCGTCGAGATTGAGACCGTCAACCGCGATACTCCGGCCGGATGTCGTCTGCGAATAATATTCCTGCCCGATCTGCGCGGCCAGCCGAGCGGACCGGCGCGGTCGTGTCCGGCCCGGACCGGGCGCCAAGTGAAGATAAAGACAATGCTGACTTCCTACTACATTTGGTTCGCGAGGCGCTTGCCCTGCGTCGGGAGAGTGCCGGCGATCCGAAGACGCAGTCGAAACCTACGTCGTCGAGCTTTGAGGGCGCGCGCCGCCTGGCGGCAAGGTCATCTGTAGCGCGACGATCTGGATGAGAAGCTCTCAGCTTGATTGTCGGGCTGCACATCCAACGCCTCCGTGCAAACCACCAGGCGAAGTGATTCAAAATGCGTCCTCGATTGCTAGGTTTTCGAAGTGTCCAGCTTCAAATCCGAATCGCTCTCTTTGGAACTCAACGGCGACCTGTGCCGGGGTCGCCCGATCACAACGTCTGACCCTTACGCTTCCCTTCGCGGTCGCCCAACGGCTGGCCGTGACCCACGACAGACCTCTGAGCGGTCACGGACAAAGGTCCGGTTCCTAATACTGACCTGCCGTTTTCGCCGTGCAGGGCAGTTCTCGAAGGTCCGCAAAAAGCAGTTAGTATTTGGCGACGGCATTTCGTTGTTCTTGCCGTTCAGCAGAAACCATCGGCAGAATTGGGTCGAGGGTACAGTCCAAAAATTCAGGATCGACATCGCGTTCGATGACATCGAACATGCTGTCTACGAAATCGATCAAGGAATCGGAGGATCGAATGGCCTGCTCGATGTCCCGTTTGACCACTGCATCCAGGACCGACAGATGCGTATCGATGGTCTTTATGATATTGGAGTGCCCGCTGGTGCGATTGTGATATATCCAGCCAACCCGCCTGAAGATGGTATGAAGCGGCCGCAGTGTGTGTTCCAGGAACGGTTCGCCCGCTGCCGCCAAGATCAGCTGGTCAATCCGCCGGTCAAAAGCGTTGAACTCACCAATTGCGATTGTTTCTCGCCGTTCCCGCAACTGACGGGCCAAGTGCAGCATCTGGTTGCGATGCGACGAGCCCGATCGCTCCGCCGCGAGGCGAATAACGAAACGCTCAAGATCGCGACGGAGTTTCAGCAGCAGCCGCTCTCGCGCCAGATCAATGGCGGCTACCTGCAGGCCATGCCGCGGCCTGACGATCATCAGGGTGTCGGCCGCGAGCCGCGTGACGGCCTGGTGGACGGGCGTGCGGCTGAACCCCGACATGTCCTGCAGGTCTTGTATCGTGAGAAAGGCTCCAGGCTTTAACCCGCAGGTGACGATCAGGTGCTCGAACCTCTCGTAGGCAAGGTCCAGCAGGTTGTTAGCATTCCGGCGAGTCGGGGACGGGGTGTCGATAGGCGTCCCTTTTGCCGCCATGGGCTTCGCGCGCTTATTAGGTGGTTGTTTGCTCATGCCTCTCCGTCTCCCCGCGCTCACAGTACACAACATATTGTGATATTTCTATACCGTGCGAAGCGACTTGTGTAGCTGCCATCCATTCTTCGCCTTCTGCGCTTTGCCGCATTCGTCGCCGGTTGCATCGTTTCGGGGCATCCAAATTGGCGTTGCGAATGGTACAAAACTCAGCTATGTGATCTTTAGTGATATTTTACAAAATGTCACCGACATCGTGGAGGCGATGTGATCTTGCTCAGGAGGAGTTCAGCATGACCAGCTTTCGATCACACATTGCAGGGGCCGCGCTGTTCGGTCTGCTTGCAATCTCACCCGCCGCTTCATTCGCCGATGAGACCGCGACGCTGCGTTTCCAGACGCATCACAGTCCGACATCGCTGCAGGGCAAGGCACTCATCCGCTTTGCCGAACTTGCCAATCAGGCGTCGGGCGGGACACTTCAGGTGGAGATGCTGACGAGTTCGTCGGTCGTGAAGTCGTCGGAGGCCTTCGAAGCGGCGGCGACTGGCATTATCGATGGCGACGCGACTGGTGCCGGCTACGTCACCGGTAAGAATCCGGCCTTTCAGTTCTACGGCGATATCATGGGCGGCTATTCCAAGGCCGACGAGATCCTCGGGTGGTACAAGGATGCTGGAGGCCTCGACCTCGCCAACCAGCTCTACGAACAATTCAACATGCATCTGGTCGGTGTGTTCGTCGCCACGCCGGAATCGCTCGGGTCTACCACCACACTGGGCGGGATCGAGGATCTGAAGGGGTGGAAATTCCGCTCGCCGCCGGGGATGGAATCGGAAATTTTCCAAAAACTTGGCTCGGCTCCGGTCGTGATGCCGTTCGGCGAAGTGTTCACGGCAATGTCCACCGGCACGGTTTCCGGCGCCGACGCTTCGACCTTGGCTGTGAACAAGGGGCTCGGCCTCTATGACGTTGGAAAGCATGCAACCTATCCCGGCTTCCATTCGATGCCGATCGAGCATGTCACGGTCAATCTCGACAAATGGAACGCGCTGTCAGACGCCCAGAAGCAAGCCCTCCGCGATGCGGTCGATACGATCGCCAAGGAGGTAGCATCTCAATCGGCGATCGACGACGAGAAGGCAGCGGCAGAACTGACGGCCGCCGGCGTCACGCTACACGACTGGAGCGAGGAGGACCGACTCGCTTTCCGTAAGGTTGCCCAGGAGGTTTGGGCCGATTGGGCGCAGCGCAGCCCGGAGGCAAAGGCGGCCTACGACTCCCATGTCGCCTACATGGCCAAGCTCGGTATCCTAAAATAGCCCTCCGCATTGCAACCGGGCCGGCGGCTTGGATGCCGCCGCCCGAAACCGAGAGGTCATATCATGTCAGCCGAACCGGACGACCATCACGAAGCAGGCAAGTCGCCGCTGGCTTGGTTCTCCCTGCTGCTGCTCGTGATCGTTGCGATCACGCTTTATGAGGTCGTTGCGCGCTATATTTTCGGAAGCCCCACGGTGTGGGCCAACGAACTGTCGCTTTTCCTGTCCGCGATCATCTTCCTCGTGTCTGGCGTCTACGCCATGCAACGTGACGAACATCTGCGAATTTCCGTGATCTACGACATCGTGCCCCGGCCGGTGCGGCGTGTTTTCGATGCAATTGCACTCCTTTGCACCCTTGTTTTCTGCGGCGGGCTGGCCTGGTTCGGATTTCCAACGGCATGGCGCGCGCTTGTCACCTGGGAGCGGTTCGGTACTGCCTGGAACCCACCCATTCCGGCTGTGATCAAACCGCTCATCGTCGTGGCCGCCGCAGCCATGGCGCTTGTCGCAATCGTCAATTTCGTTCGCAACGGCCGCCGCCACCCGCCGGTCGAAGACGAACGCATCACCTGACGGGCGGCCAGACATGACGATCGAACTCATCTCCATAATTCTGCTTTTCGGCGTCTTTGGGCTCATGGCCGTTGGTGTGCCGCTCGCCTTCGCCGCCGGCTCACTCGCCATTCTTGTAGCCTACGCCAAGTTCGGAACGCCGGTCATCGCGCTTGCCCATAAGACGGTCTATGGCCTGGCCACCGAATATACGCTGCTTTCGGTGCCGATGTTCATCCTGATGGCGTCGCTGCTGGAACGCTCGCGCCTGGCCCGCGACCTCTACGACGCGCTCAACAGCGTGGTCGGAAGGGTGCGCGGCGGCATCGGCATCGTCACTCTCGTGATTTCGGTGCTGCTCGCCGCCATCAGCGGGATCATCGGCGGCGAGATCGTGCTGCTCGGCCTCGTCGCCCTGCCGCAGATGCTGCGCCTCGGGTACGACCGCAATCTCGCCATCGGCATCGTCTGCGCCGGTGGATCACTGGGCACGATGATCCCGCCTTCGATCGTGCTCATCATCTACGGACTGACGGCCGACGTTTCCGTGCACAAGCTGTTTCTGGCCTCATTCATTCCCGGCTTTCTGCTCGCCGGCGTCTATCTTGCGTACATCGTGGTCCGCTGCTGGTTGAATCCAGCAATCGCACCGATGCCTTCGGCAAAAGATCTTGCCGAGTTCTCTTGGGGCAAGTTTGCGCGCGGCGCGCTCCCGACCGCTGCGCTTATCGTGACGGTGTTCGGCTGCATCTATGGCGGCATCACCTCGATCACCGAAGCGGCAAGCATCGCGGTGGGGATGACGCTTGCGATTATCGCGCTGCGCGGGGAACTGAGCTGGAAGATCGTTCGCCAGGCGCTGACGCAGACCCTGCGCGCCTGCGGTATCATCCTGTGGGTGACGTTTGGTGCGGCGGTGCTGATCGGCGTCTATAATCTGTCAGGCGGGCAACGCTACGTCACCGAGCTCATCACCGGCCTCGACATTTCGCCCTTCATCACCATCCTGGTCATGATGGCCGTGTTTGTTGTGCTCGGCATGTTCATGGACTGGATCGGCATCCTTTTGCTTTGCATGCCGATCTTCGTGCCCATCGTGCTGGCTCTCGGCTACGACCCCGTCTGGTTCGGCGTACTCTTTTCGGTGACGATGCAGGTTGCGTTCCTCTCGCCGCCGTTCGGACCGGCAGCGTTCTACCTCAAGAGCGTGGCCCCACCGGAGATCACCCTGCAGAAGATATTCGCGGCACTCTGGCCCTTCATGCTGTTGCAGCTCGCTGTTCTGGCGTTGCTTCTCAGCTTCCCGGAAATCTCGCTCTGGCTGCCACGGTTCTTCGGCTAGAAAAAAGCTCCCAAAGGCACAATAATGAAAATTACCTCGATCAAGACCTTCCGGCTGGAAGAGTTCTCAAACGTCCTGTGGGTCCACGTTGAGACCGATGCAGGTGTGACCGGACTTGGCGAAACTTTCTACGGGGCTGGGGCGGTGGAGGCGCACATCCACGACACGCTTGCAGCAAGACTGTTGGGCCGGAATCCGCTGCACATAGAGGCGCTCAACAAGGAAATGGTCTCGCTTCCGATGGCGCAGTCGTCCACGGGGGCCGAATACCGGGCCGCCTCGGCGATCGACATCGCGCTTTGGGATATCTTCGGAAAGGTCTGCGGCCAGCCGGTGCACCAGATGCTGGGCGGCCTGTGCTGGGACAGGATCCGCATCTACAACACTTGCGCCGGATACCGCTATGTCCGCACCAACAACATCAGGCCGGTGTCGAACTGGAATCTCGGCGGCAGCGAGGGGCTGTACGAAGATCTGGACGGTTTCATGAACCGCGCCGGCGAACTCGCCGAGAACCTGCTCGAGTCCGGCATCACGGCGATGAAGATCTGGCCCTTTGATCCGGCCGCGCAGGAGACGCGTGGCCAGTACATCACAGCGGAGCAGATGAAGAGGGCCGTCGATCCGTTCGAAAGGATCCGCAAGGCCGCCGGCGACAAAATCGAGATCATGGTCGAGTTTCACTCGCTGTGGAACCTGCCGGCAGCGAAGAAGATCGCCAAGGCGCTCGAGCCCTACAACCCGACCTGGTACGAGGATCCGATCCGGATGAACTCGGCGCAAGCCCTCGCCGAGTATGCCGCGTCGACCGACGTCTGGGTCTGCGCCAGCGAGACCCTCGGCTCGCGCTGGCCCTACAAGGACATGCTGGAGCGCGACGCAATGCACGTCGTGATGGTCGATCTGTGCTGGACCGGAGGGTTGACCGAGGGGCGCAAGATCGCGGCACTCGCCGAAACCTATCACCGTCCTTTCGCGCCGCATGACTGCATTGGCCCCGTCGGCTTCGCCGCTGCGGTTCATATGTCCTTTAGCCAACCCAACACGCTGATCCAGGAATCTGTCCGTGCATTCTATCGCGGATGGTACACAGAGCTCGTGACGGCGGTGCCAAAAATCGAAAATGGCTATGTCTATCCGATGGAAGGGCCCGGCCTCGGCGTGGAGCTCCTGCCGTCCGTCTTCGAGCGGGCTGACCTCTCGGTGCGCGCCTCGTCTTTGTGATCCAAGGAAGACAACAATGTCGATCAGCCTGTTCAGCCTGAAGAACAAGACGGCCCTAGTGACCGGCTCTTCGCGCGGTCTCGGCCATGCTATCGCCGTCGGACTGGCGCAGGCGGGGGCCTCGATCGTCCTGAACGGTGTCAACCGCGATCGCCTCCTCGCTGCTTGCTCGAATATCCGCCAAGAGGGGATGAGCGTCCGCGAATCCTGCTTCGACGTGACGGATGAGGCCTCTGTCGTCGCCGCCTTCGAAGGCTTCGATCGGGAGGGTGTGGCCATAGACATCCTCGTCAACAATGCGGGCATCCAGCTGCGCAAGCCGATGGTGGAACTTTCGACTGCGGAATGGCAGAGGGTGATCGACACGAACCTCACCAGCGCCTTCATTGTCGGCCGCGAGGCCGCGAAGCGGATGATTTCCCGAGGCAGCGGCAAGATCGTCAATATTGGCTCGCTGACCAGCGAATTGGCCCGCGCCACTGTAGCCCCCTACACCGTCGCCAAGGGCGGCATCAAAATGCTGACCAAAGCCATGACGGCCGAGTGGGCCGAACATGGCATCCAGGTCAATGCCATCGGCCCGGGCTATATGGTGACGGACATGAACGAGGCGCTGATCGCCAACCCTCAATTCGACGCTTGGGTCAAAGGCCGGACGCCAGCCCGGCGCTGGGGAAAGCCTGAAGAGCTTGTCGGCGCCGCGATCTTCCTCGCCTCCGCGGCGTCCGACTATGTCAGCGGCCAGATCATCTATGTCGACGGCGGAATGATTTCCGTCCTCTAACCTCCGCAGGAGCTGTTTCATGCGCGCCCTGGTTGCCTATAAGCCGCACGACATCAGGATCGAAGACAGCGAACCGGCACAGTCGCCCGGTCCCGGCGAAGTGCGCGTGCGCATCGAGCGCGGCGGCATCTGTGGTTCCGACCTCCATTACTATCACCATGGCGGTTTCGGCGCCGTGCGGCTGAAGGAGCCGATGATCCTCGGCCACGAAGTTGCGGGATGCGTTGTTGAGACAGGGCCGGCCGTCGCAAATGTCAAAGTGGGCGATCGGGTGGCGATCAATCCGAGCATGCCGTGTGGGCAGTGTCGTTACTGCCGCATGAATATGCGCAATCAGTGCCTCGACATGAGGTTCTTCGGCAGCGCGATGCGCTTTCCCCACATGCAGGGCCTTTTCCGCGAGGAGGTGACCCTGGCCGAGGTGCAGGTCATCGCGGTTCCCGCCGATCTCGACTTCGGCCTGGCGGCCTGTGCCGAGCCCTTCGCCGTCTGCCTGCATGCGACTTCCTCGGCAGGCTCGCTGGTCGGAAAGCGCGTGCTGGTGTCGGGCTGCGGACCGATCGGTTGCCTCACGATCGTCGCCGCACGGCATGCCGGCGCGCAAGAGATTGTCTGCACCGATATTGCCTCCGCGCCGTTGCGGATCGCAAGCAAGCTCGGGGCCGACCGAACAATCGATCTTGGCGAGGCACCCGACGCATTGCGGCCCTTCGCGGAAGAGAAGGGCGTTTTTGACACCGTCTTTGAATGCTCCGGCAATGGGAAGGCACTCGCGGCTATGTTCGAGGTTGTGCGACCGCGCGGCATGATTGTCGCCGTCGGCCTCGGTGGTGAGGTTTCCATGCCGCTGAATACGGCCGTCGCCAAGGAAGTGGTGCTACGCGGGAGCTTCCGCTTTGATGCGGAGTTTGCGTGGGCCGTAGAACTGATCGCAAAGGCAGCGGTCGATCTCTCACCGCTGGTGACCGCGACGTTGCCACTGGACGGCGCGGACGAGGCCTTTCGGCTGGCTTCCGATCGGGCGCAATCAATGAAGGTGCAGATCGCCTTTCACTGACGAACAAGGTTTCGAGACATGAAAATCGTCTTCCACGGCGCGAACGCGCTGACCTTCCGCAAAGGGTTTGAAAATCTGCTCGATGGAAAGCACGAAATCGCCGAGGTGCCCGACGATCTATCCGCCGAGACCGCACGCGCGATCTATTCAACCGCGGATGTCATCGTCGGTATCCGGCTTACCTCCGCCATGCCGATATCGTCGAGCCTGAGGCTCTATCAGGTTCCAGGTGCCGGGTATGACGGGATCGATCCTGCCATCTTGCCTGCTGGCGTTGCGCTGTGCAACTGCTTCGGCCATGAGAACGCGATCGCCGAGTACGTGATCGCGGCACTGCTCGCGCGCCACGTGCCTCTCGCCGATGCTGACCGGCGTCTACGGAAGGGTGATTGGAAATATTGGGCGGGAGGGCCGGACGGCTTGCGCACCGAGCTCGGCGAAACCAGCGTTGGCATTCTCGGCTATGGCCATATCGGCAAGATGCTTGCCATTCGCGCCAAAGCTTTTGGCATGCGGGTGTCGATCGCCAATCGCAGCCCGGTCTCCATTTCGGAAGTGGTAGACGAGGCTTATGCGCTGTCAAACCTGCGGGGTTTCATGGGGTCAGCCGATGCGATCGTCAACACGCTTCCGCTTACGGAGCAGACGCAGGGACTGATCGGCGAGGCGGAACTTGATGCCATGCGGCCGGACTCAGTGATCCTCAATGTCGGCCGCGGCGCGGTGATCGACGAAGCGGCGCTCTACGCGGCGCTTAAGGCAAGGCGCATCGGCCGTGCGGTCATCGACACTTGGTTCATCTACCCGAATGCGGAACACACGAATCCGCTTCCCGGGCACCTGCCGTTTCAGGAACTCGACAACGTGGTGATGACCCCGCACATGTCGGGTTGGACGTACGGCACGATCCGTCGTCGTCAGGGGACAATCGCCGACAACATCAACAGGCTAGCGTCGGGAAATGCCTTAAGAAACCGTATCCTTTAGCGGGAGCGTGCGAGCTACATTCCGCGCCTGCCATGGCCGAAGCAAAAAAGGCGGGCTATCGGAACGGAGCCTCACTGGCGCGATTGCGTAAGTTCTGGAAGGAGGTTTACTCGTGGCTTCTTGCCCTTGGAGCCGATGTTGGATGACGGCTTAGCGCATCGGCGATCTCCCACGGCAGATCAACCGGTTCGGGCAACATCAGATGGCAAATGCAGTACCGGAACCGGAAACGATCGATCCAGTTCGTCGCTCATCAGACGGCGGTGGTCACCGTGGCTCAAGTGTCAGCAGATGTGGTAAGGTTGAGTGTCGGCGAGGAGCAGAGGTCCAGCAACAATGACTTTGAGGCGAACCAGAGCTTACGGCGCATCCGGCTTGGTTCTAGCGGTCTGCACTGTGTTTGCTTGGCAGAATGCCACTGCTGCTCACAATTGCCATGCAGCCGCGACGCCTGGCGTCAATTGGCACGAGTGTGACAAGAAGCTTCTCATCCTAGAAGGACAGGACCTGAGCGGGGCGAACCTGTTCGGTGTTGATTTCACTTCGACCGACCTCAGGAACAGCAATCTCCTTGGGGCAAATCTTGAGAAGGCAACGCTTGTGCGTGCTTCCCTGGCCGACTCGACCGCCAAAGGCGCCCGGTTCGACAGAATCGAGGCCTACAGGACCGACTTCAGCCGCATGGACGCGCAGGGCGCTGTGTTTGCGAGCGCGGAAATACAGCGCTCGAATTTCCAAGGCGCCAATCTGACCAATGTTGATTTCACAAAGGCAGAATTGGGGCGTGCGCAGTTCCATGACGCCGATATCAGCGGCAGCCGCTTCTCGTTTGCCAATCTCGCACGGGCGGACTTCCGAGGAGCGACGTTCACCGCGCCGATAGATTTTGACCGCGCCTTTTTCTTTCTGACCCGTATCGAGGGCGTCGATCTTTCCAATTCGGCGGGTCTGTCCCAGTGGCAGCTCAACATGGCTTGCGGAGACGCCCGGACCGAGTTGCCTTCTGGCTTGACGAGGCCTGAAGATTGGCCCTGTCAATTCCAGCAGGAATAGTTGTCGGCAAGCGAACTGCGACAATGCTGCACCGAAGAGGATGAAACTGGGCACCGCTATATGATTGAGGTCGCTTTGTAAAAAGTTCAGGCGGATTCAGGAGCCTTGGCCCTTGCGAGGTCCTGCAGGAACTCTTCCATCAGCGGCCTGTCACCGAACCGGCGGTAAGCGCGCTCTGCTTCCAGCGAGAAGGCCGGATGCGCCTCGACCAGCCTTGCCATCGTCTGCTGGGCTGCCTCGACCTCGCCGCCCCCACTCTGCAAAGCGGCCTGAATCAGAAGGCAGTTTGCATCGCGCGGCGCCCGGATCAGGCATTCTTCTATGACGCTGGAAGCCTCATCGCGGCGGTCAGCCGCGTAGAGCGCCTGCCCGTGCACATAGGCATAGTACTCGGGCGCCATAGGATGAAGGCGGCGGGCCCGCTCTGCGTTGGCGACGGCATCATCATATTCCCCGAAGCGAACCTGCGCCTTTGCAAGCGCCATCATGCTGTCGGGATCGTTAGGGTTGAGCTCCACAGCGCGCCGTGCGGCCTGCAAGCCGCCTGAATAGTCGCCCTGCAAGGCAAGCCCGAAGCTGATGACCTGATAGCCAAGGCCAAGATTGGGATCGAGACGGACCGCCTGCCGGGCTTCGCTAAGCCCAAGTTGAAGTTCCGGCGCGTTTGCCCAGCCGCCATCGCTCTGCGCCACGCTGGCGATAAAGGTCAGCGCGAGGCCTGCGCGTGCGGCCGCATAGGACGGGTCCATTTCAAGGGCGCGCTGGTAGAAGCCCCGCGCCTCCAGAATGTCCTGCGGGTCATTGACGCCATGCCGGTAGCGGTTGCGGGCCTGCAGCACGAGGTCATAGGCCTGCAGATTGTCGGTCGGGCGTTCCGCTGCCGCCGCCGCCTCGCTCCTGCCGATATAGGGTGCGATCTGCGCGACGATTTCAGTGGTCAGCTCGCTCTGGACGGTGAACACGTCGGCGACCTGCCGGTCAAAACTGCGCGACCACAGATGCGTGCCTGTCTTTACATCGATGAGTTGCGCCGACACGCGAAGCTGGTCGCTTTCACGACGGGCGCTGCCTTCAACCACATAATCAACGCCGAGCTTCGCCCCGAGCTTGCGCACGTCCGTATCCTGCCCATGCGCGGCGTAGGTGGAATCGCGCGCGATTACCTGCAGCTCTGAATTGCGGGCAAGGGCTGTCGTCACATCCTCGGTCAGTCCGTCCGCGAAATACGATTGCTCGCCGCTGCCGCTCATCGCGGCAAAAGGCATGACCGCCACTGACGGCCGGGGGTCGGCGCGGCTCTGGTCCATCGACAAGGCCGCCGGGATGCGGCTGACCATGGCTGCCAGGGGGAGCGGCTGGATTTGGGTGCCGATGAAGATGAGGGCTATGGCGGCCGCACCATAAGACCAGCGGGCGGCAGTGCTGCGCAGCACCTGCGGCACCTGCCGCCACGGCGACCACTGAGAGCCCGCGCGCCTTACGCGGTAGACGTTGAGAAGTTCGGGGATGTTCTTGGCCCACCTGCGGCCGATGCGGACGAACCTGTCCGCACTGTTGCGGTCGGCCGCCATCACTACGGCGCCGCTGACGAATATCTGCCCCGGATCGCACATGGCCTCAAGACGAGCGGCCACATTGACGCCGTCGCCGTATACGTCGCCGTCATCTTCGATGACATCGCCAAGATTGATGCCGATGCGCAGCTCGAACGGGCCCTTGTCGAAGCCTTCCTGTATGGCCAGCGCCGCATCAACCGCTTCGTTGACGCTGGGAAACATGGCTAGAAAGCCGTCTCCCGTCGTCTTGACGATGCGCCCGCCATGGCGGGCAATAGTGGGGTCAATGAGCTCATCGAAAGCAGCGCGCAGCTTCGCGTAGGTGGAAGCCTCGTTCTCAGCCATCAGCTGGCTGTAGCCGACGATATCGGCGGCCATGATTGCCGCGAGCTTGCGTTCCATCAGCATTATTCCTGGGCGGCGGCCATGCAGGGACTATTACTACTGACACTTAAGGCGACGCGCGGCCCAAAACTAGACCCCTAATCCCGGATAGGCTTATCAACACACGTCATAAATGCGTGATGATTGTGGCCTATACCGTTCCTGACCTTCGTCAGCTATCCTCTGCTTCCGTCCGGAGCCGTCCGTCGCCGCACTGGCGGAGGGCGACGCGGAGCCAACTCTTGTATCATCGAGAATGACTACCATCGTCGTGATTGGTTCAGGTATACAGTCGCAACGGGCTCACTATGTGATCTGGAAGGTCAACTGCTGATCCTCCCGCTCAACTCCTAATGAACCAGCGGATGCCGGGCGTATGGCGCTCCAGGCCGCTACTTGGGCACGAACGGAGGCATTCACTCACGACCGCTGCGGGATTCTTCGACGACCCGCTGTCGTATGACTTACCTTGCGTAGACACAGCTTGTGAAAACGCGCGATATGGTCGGCCTGCACTAGATTCAAAGATGGCCGGGGCACCAGAAGATGGCACACCGAATGTGCAACGCAATGCTTGGCTTCGCGGCACTTGCCCTAGCCGCGTGCCAATCGGCTCCTGAAACGCCGCAACCCGCGACTCTCGAACCTGCGTTAGAACCTGGTGCCATTCCTCCCCAACCTGCCTTGGTTCCTGCCGGCTCAGCAATCATGCATCAATCCGTGGCGGTCATTCCCCCTGGCAAGGGCGTTCCAAAAAAGTACGCTGCTTTTTCGGGTCTATGGGCCGGACGACTGGATGGGATGTATGACGCCAAACTTGCTGTTCAGACGGTTTCTTCCGATGGGAAGGTGACGGTCACCTATGCGTGGGGAAATCTGGGCGACAACTATCCGGGAGAGGCCGCCGGCGCTGGAAGGATTGTGGGGACTACGTTGAAACTTGAGCGCCTACCGAATGGCGCGGACGTTAGTTTTGTTATGCTGTCCGACGGAGCCCTCGCCGGAACCGTTAGGCTTGGTGGCCAGACCTACACGGGCGCGTTCCTCAGGCAATGATCAAAGACGCATCTGAAGGGCTATGGAGAGGGCCAGACGACTGTTCCAATTTTGCAGCCTGTTGTTACCGGAGTGGGGCCCGTGCAGGTCGTGATCCCCAGATGTGAGCCACAACTCGATGCAAATGATCGTCGAACTTCTTGCCCGCCGCCTTGACGGCAAGCGCGGCCTGATCACCATTCGCCTCCCGAATGACAGCCTCGATGCTCTGGCGGCTGATATGCGAGATATAGCTGTCGCCGGTCGGCTCGAACCATTTCGCCATTTTCACCTCAAGAGCCTATCCAAGCCGGTCTGCGTGCTCCAAAGCGCCTTTACGGTCATGGCAATGAAGCCTCCGCACAGCGTTGACGGAAATGAGCCGCTGCAAAAGGGGCGGCTCCGATCCGCGGATGCGGATCCGCGTCGATCCTGCACGGAGCGCGGCGCTAGCAGCTCGGAGGAAAGGACGGGGAGACCGAACTTCGCCTAGACTAGTGCGCGTCCATAGTGTGCTGCAGCAAGCAGAAGGAGGTTCGACGGTGAACTGACAATATGCTGAGAAGCTGCGTGAGAGATGAGGGTAGGCCCCTCGGGATCGGCTTTCAGGAGCGGGTCTCAAACCAGCCCAAGCCGCTGTGGTAGAAGAGCCATGGTGGTTAGCGTTGGGACAAAAGCCGCGGACATGATCCGGGGCAGGTAGGCATCCGGAAGATGAGCGCAAGCAAACCCTTCGATGACGCGTCGTTAGAACTCTTTAACACCACTAAAACCGAGGGCGTGTGGATCTCTCGGGACAAGTCCGTCGGGAGCCTGATGACTGGGCGGACAGTGGACGGCGTATAGGGGGCATGAGCCGGATGCAGGCTTTTGCGCGGAACTGCAGGAACCAGCCTTCTGATGCCAAGGGAGAAGCACAAGCGGCACACCACCGTGAGGCGAGAGTACCGATGCAGGAGGTTGGGGCGGATCGACCCGTAGTAGTGACGAAGGTCCTGTAATGGGGCTGGAGCGAAGGGGTCGGATCAGGTGGTCGTGTTTTCGAAGCAACTGGCAACAGGATGACAACGACAGATGCGACAGACAAGCCGTTTATGATCGATAAGCGGCTGGTGTACGAAGCCTACAAAGCGGTCAAATCCAATGGTGGTGCGGCTGGCGTGGACGGGCAGACGATCGAGGCATTCGAAGCCAACCTGGGGAGGAATCTCTACAGGATCTGGAACAGGATGAGCTCGGGAAGCTATTTTCCGCCACCGGTGCGTGCCGTCCCCATTCCGAAAAAGACTGGGGGCCAGCGGATTTTGGGTGTGCCCACCGTGAGCGACAGGATCGCGCAGATGGTGGTCAAGCAGCTCATCGAACCGGAGCTCGATCAGATTTTCCTGTCAGATTCTTATGGCTATAGACCGGGCAAATCGGCCTTGGATGCCGTGGGGATCACGCGTCAGCGGTGCTGGAAATATGACTGGGTTCTGGAATTCGACATCAAGGGTCTGTTTGACAACATCTCGCACGAGCTTTTGCTCACGGCAGTTCGCAGGCATGTAAAGAGCAAATGGGCATTACTATACATCGAGAGATGGCTGACAGCGCCCATGGAGAAGGATGGACAGAGGATTGAACGGAACTGCGGAACTCCGCAAGGGGGCGTAGTTTCGCCGATACTTTCAAATCTTTTTCTGCACTATGCGTTTGATCTGTGGATGAAACGGACACATCCCGACCTCCCGTGGTGTCGGTATGCGGATGACGGGCTGGTGCACTGCCGGACCGAGCAGGAGGCAGAAGCCGTCAAGGCTGCGCTTCAGGCGAGGTTGGCGGAATGCCAACTGGAACTGCACCCGACGAAGACCAAGATCGTCTACTGCAGAGACGCCAAACGCAGAGGACAACATCCGAACGTGACGTTCGACTTCCTCGGATATTGTTTCCGACCGCGCGCGGTATGGGGAACGCAAAGCGGGCGACTGTTTTGCGGCTTCACGCCAGCGGTCAGTTCCTCGGCGCTGAAAGCGATGCGGGAAAAGATCAGGGACTTGCACATCCGCCGACAGACGCAGCTCTCGTTGAACGACATCGCCCGGCTGACCAATCCGCTCCTCAGGGGGTGGATCAGCTATTATGGACGGTATGCACCAACGGGGCTGCAGCCCATACTTCGCTACGTCAATCAGACGGTGCTTGCGTGGGCAAGGCGGAAGTTCAAGCGCTTTGGCAGGGGTAAGGCGCGAGCAAGTCGGTTCTTGCAACGGATCGTCGAGCAGCGCACCGATCTCTTCGTACACTGGCAACTCGGTCTGATCGGCAGGTTTGCCTGATGGGAGCCGTGTGAGCTGAGAGGTTCACGCACGGTTCTGAGAGAGCGGAGGCGCGCAAGCGTCTCCGCTACTCGCCGTGTGCTGCAGCAAGCAGAAGGAGGTTCGATGGTGAACTGACAATATGCTGAGAAGCTGCGTGAGAGATGAGGGTAGGCCCCTCGGGATCGGCTTTCAGGAGCGGGTCTCAAACCAGCCCAAGCCGCTGTGGTAGAAGAGCCATGGTGGTTAGCGTTGGGACAAAAGCCGCGGACATGATCCGGGGCAGGTAGGCATCCGGAAGATGAGCGCAAGCAAACCCTTCGATGACGCGTCGTTAGAACTCTTTAACACCACTAAAACCGAGGGCGTGTGGATCTCTCGGGACAAGTCCGTCGGGAGCCTGATGACTGGGCGGACAGTGGACGGCGTATAGGGGGCATGAGCCGGATGCAGGCTTTTGCGCGGAACTGCAGGAACCAGCCTTCTGATGCCAAGGGAGAAGCACAAGCGGCACACCACCGTGAGGCGAGAGTACCGATGCAGGAGGTTGGGGCGGATCGACCCGTAGTAGTGACGAAGGTCCTGTAATGGGGCTGGAGCGAAGGGGTCGGATCAGGTGGTCGTGTTTTCGAAGCAACTGGCGGGTTCACGCACGGGTCTGAGAGAGCGGAGGCGCGCAAGCGTCTCCGCTACTCGCCAACGTCAAACTGTTGATTTTATTGCCTACTTGGTCTCATGGCACTGATTCCAAAGCACAATCTGCAACCGCCGGAGCCGACAATGCGCCAAGAACGCACCGTCCAAGCCAGCATATTCGATCTTTTCGCCACACACGAGATCGGCCACGAACTGAAGGCGATGTTGCAGTGGCTGGACGGGCACCACGATCTGCTTGGCTTGGTGGCACGAGACTTGGTTCGAAAGCGTCAGGGCCACCGGACGGCAAGGCCTACCTGCCGAAGCGGTCTTACGTTGCGCGCTTCTCAAGCAATACCGGCAGTTGACCTACCAGGAGCTGGCCTCCATCTTGAGGATTCAACGTCATTTCGAGCCTTTGCGCGGCTGCCGTGGTCTTGGAGCCCGCAGAAGTCGGTGCTGCAAAAGACGATCAGCGCGATCCGGCCCGAGACTTGGGAAGAGATCAATCGGGTGGTGCTGTCGAATGCCCGGCAGGTAAAACTGGAGGACGGTGCGGTTGTGCAGTTGGACAGCACTGTGACCTCGGCACTCATGCACGAACCGAGCGACAGCAGCCTGTTGTGGGACGCCGTCCGAATCATGGTGCGCCTGTTGAAGCAGGCTGATGCCTTGGCCGGCGGCGGCGGCTTGGAATGGCACGATCATTGCCGCGCGGCCAGGAAGCGCGCCCGCAAGATCCAGTTCACACGCGGCCGACCCAATCGTGTCCAACTCTACCGCGAACTGATCGGGATCGCCCATGCCAACTTGGCCTATCTGCGGCAGGCGGCGGAACGATTGGCCGCGACGAGCACTCCGCTCATCGCACTGTGGCTGGCCCAGGTTCGTCACAATCGGCCACTGATCGAACGCATCATCACACAGAGTGAGTGGCGGGTGTTGGCCGGCGAATTGGTGGCGGCCAGCGTTCTTCTCGACTGGCTCCGGGTGTTTTCGTATTGCGCCCGGATATCACACGCTGCACATTGTCCGGGATAGCCGAACAGCGGCGTGAGGCAATCCCATGGTGCGGAACTGGATCGTCAGGTTCTGGCTATCCTTCTCGACGACCGGTCTGCTGCTCGGCACGCTGTTCTTCGCGGCCTCGCTGACGCCCACCCTCCTGCCGCGCAATTACCTGACCCAAGGCGTGCTTTCGGGGACTAGCCTGACTGTCGGATATGGCATCGGCGTATTCCTGCACTGGCTTTGGCAATACATGGAGTTGCCGGAGCCCAAAGCCCGCATCCGGCAAAACACCAAACTCGTCGCCGCATTCGCCTGCGCCGTTATCGGGATCATCTTCTTGTGGCGGGCGACGGGATGGCAGAATTCAATCCGCAGCGTCATGGGACTGGATCCGGTCGACACCGCTCATCCGCTCGAAGTCGGCCTGATCGCACTTGCGACCTTCATCGTTCTCGTCGCTCTGGCCCGGCTCTTCCGGCTGACGCTCGTCTTCATATCCGAAAAGCTAAACCGGTTCGTGCCGAGGCGCGTTTCCTATGTCATCGGTAGCACCATCGCGGTGCTGCTGTTCTGGTCGATCGCAGACGGCATCCTGTTCCAATATGCGCTGCGCGCCGCCGACAGCTCGTTCGAGCAGCTCGATGCCCTCCTGGAGCCCACGACGCAGCAGCCGTCGGACCCGACCAAGACCGGCAGCGCCGCGTCGCTGGTCCGCTGGGATGAACTCGGCAGGCGCGGGCGCGAATTCGTTGTGACCGGACCGACCCGCGCCGAGTTGACCAAGTTCCTGGGCAGGGACGCGCTGGAACCCGTCCGCGTCTATGTCGGCCTGCAATCGGCCGAATCCCCGCAGGAGCGGGCGAAGCTGGCTCTAGAGGAACTGAAGCGCGCCGGCGGGTTCGAGCGTTCCGTGCTTCTGGTCGTAATGCCGACCGGCACCGGCTGGATCGATCCTGAGGCCATGGATCCGGTGGAATATCTTCACAGCGGCGACATCGCCAGCGTCGCCATCCAGTATTCCTACCTCGCAAGCTGGTTGTCGCTTCTGGTCGAGCCCGGTTATGGCGGCGAGGCCGCCCGCGCCCTGTTCTCGGAGGTTTACGGCCATTGGACGAACCTGCCCAAGGACAGCCGACCTCGCCTCTATCTCTACGGCCTCAGTCTCGGCGCCTTGAGCTCGGAACTGTCGAGCGAACTGTTCGAGGTGCTCGGAGATCCGTTCCATGGCGCGCTCTGGAGCGGTCCGCCGTTTGAAAGCATTAGGTGGCGCTCCATAACCAACGGCCGCAATCCGGGCACGCCGGAATGGCTGCCCCGCTTCCGCGACGGCTCCTTCGTCCGCTTCACCAGCCAGAAAAACGCCCTCGCCATTCCGGGCGCCAAATGGGGGCCGCTGCGCATCGTCTATCTGCAATACGCCAGC
The DNA here is from genome assembly GCF_055901555.1 of Mesorhizobium sp. WSM4821. NCBI lineage: Bacteria > Pseudomonadati > Pseudomonadota > Alphaproteobacteria > Hyphomicrobiales > Phyllobacteriaceae > Mesorhizobium > Mesorhizobium sp. WSM4821. The sequence goes on from NZ_CM148371.1 coordinate 2,553,022, forward strand.
GACCCGATCGCCTTCTTCGACTACCACTCGCTCTACCGCGAGCCCGACTGGATGAAGGCGCCGCGCGGGCCAGACGTCTCGCCGGAACTGCGCTGGTATCCGGTGGTCACGTTCCTGCAGCTCGCGCTCGACATGGCGATGGGCACGACCACGCCAATGGGATACGGCCATGTCTATGCACCCGAACACCATGTCGACGCCTGGATGGAAGTGACCGACGTCCAGGGCTGGACGCCTGCGGATGTCGAGCGGCTGAAGGCGAAGCTGGCGGTGCGATAGCGAGTGCGGCCGCAATCTGCAATTTTTTTCTGGCCGACCTGTCCTGAGAACTGTGTTCCGCAACCGGCGCAACCCCGGCCCGGTCGCCGCTGTCCTGATGTCGCTTGGCATTTAAATGCATGGATGCGCCGGTTTGGCTCGGGCTGGGGGCATTTAATCGTTAGAATCTGGGCGGTCGGATCAGGTTAGGAGACGCGCTGCGAATGTAATATCCGCGAAATGGCGCGACCGAGCCGGCCGGGGTATCGGCTCAGATCATACCGCGATTCTGGGTTCTGCGTCTCAATCGGGTGGGGAAGCGGCCATACTGCTCGCTGTGGAATGCCTGCACTCCGCGGCCAGCAGGCCATCGGCGGCGTCCACGAGACAGGGCGGTTCAGTCATTCCTCACTCGGCCAGGGTGTTTTTATAGATCGCCCCGTCCTTCATGATGATCTTGAAATTGTTGGCGGGATCGGCCACGAGACCGAGGTTCTCCAGCGGATTGCCTTCGACGAGCAGGAGGTCCGCGAGCGCGCCTTCCTCGATCACGCCGAGCTTTCCCGGATAGGGATTGCGCTTGCCGGACAGCGCCAGCAGCTCGGCATTGGTCCCGGTCGCCATGATGAGCGCTTCGGCGGGCGTGTACCAGCGGGCGAGCGAGGCCAGGATTGCACCCTGCTGCTGCGCCAGCGCGCGCGAGAAGAGGACATCGGTTCCCCACGCTGTCTTGATCTTGTACTTTTTCGCCAGTTCGTAGGTCCTGCCGATGCCGGGCCATACCTCATCGGCCTTGGCTCGCTCGACCGAACCCTCCCGCAGGCCTGTTCTCATCAATTCGGGCAGCGGCTGCAAGCTTAGCCAGATGCCTTTTTCGCCGATCAGCTTGGCGTCTGCCTCGCTCATGAGGAAGCCGTGTTCGATGCACTTCACACCTGCCGCGATAGCCATGTTAATCGCATCCGATGTAAAAGCGTGCGCGGCGACGTAGGTGCCCCAATTCTCGGCAATTTCGACGGCCGCCCGCAGTTCGGGCTCGGTGAAGGTGGTGACGTCGAGCGGGCTGTGGGGCGACGACACTCCGCCGCCCGCCGTCAACTTGAGCAGCACGGCACCCTGCATGAACTGCTCGCGGGCCCGCAGACGCACCTCGTCAGGGCTGTCCACGACTATGCTGCCGCCGTTCCTCTCCATGGGGGTGAACAAGCCCCCGATCGTCCGAGGCAAGTCGCTGAGCTGGCGGAAATCGCCATGCCCGCTGGTCACGGTTATCATGGCGCCGGACGGATAGATGCGGGGGCCTGCGATGATGCCCTGATCTATCGCGCGCTTGAGGCCGAACGCCGGCCCGCCGACGTCGCGAATGGTGGTGAAGCCGCGCATCAGCGTGTCTGTCGCCTCGTCGCCGGCCGCGAGATTGGCGAAGCCTATGTCACCCATTGCCTCAGCCGGGCCGGTCGCAATCAGCATCGCATGCCAGTGCGCATCGATCAGCCCCGGCATCAGCGTTCGCCCGTTCCCGGCAATACGCTCGGCGCCTTCGGCCTCGATTGGGCTTGTCGAGATCTGCTCGATCACAATGCCCCGGACAAGCACGTTCGACGGGCCCGATAGCGCGGCGCCTTTTCCATCGAAAATGCGGACGTTTTCGAAAAGCACGTCGTCAGCGCTTGCGGTGGCGCAAAGTGCGAGCACGAGCGCGCCCGCAAGCATTTCTCGACCTGGCCGAAGCATCATGAAAGCTGTGCGGGCAGGAGTGAAAACGGCTGCGGCGCAGGACACGGCCACGATCTTGATCATCTCCCGCAGTTCGAAAGATTTGGGATACACTGCGCTTCTCCAACTTTGGGAGGTCACGGCACAAAATAAAGTTGTAGCCTAGACGGCATCGGCGTCAAGAAGTGTTCCAGACTGGTCTCTTTCAACCCCGATCAAGCGGCTGCCCACCGACATTAGCGCTCTCGCATGGGAATGGCCTCGTTTCCCGTGACTTCGATCTCCCGGTGCGGAACGCGGTGAAGCGGTGATCGCCGGTCTGGGTGGTGTAGCCATCCTGGTGGGCGTGGCGCGCCGACGTAGCATCGACGGTTATCCAGGGCGCCGTCGCAAGTTCGGCGCGCAGCACGTCACGGTCCTCCGCCGCGAAGGCCTCCAGACCCTCCGAAATCAGCCGCACCACCTGGCGCTTCGAAATGTCGACACCATAGTCTCTGCAGACGTCATCGATCGGGATGGCCTTGCCACCATACTGAGCCATCAAAAGCAGTGCCGTGTTCATGCCGGGTTACCACCGAAGTCTGGAACCTAGCAAGCCGCCCGACTGGTTCAACCTTCCGTCACGGCCGGGCAGGGAGGGCGTGTAAAAGGGTTGGTACGACCTAAGAAACGGTCGGACTCGGGTCAGTAACGTGCGGTGCCCCCGCCGCAGCGACAGCCTTCGCTATTCCTTCTTGTCGACCAGCGCCCGTAGTGCCGAGACGTCATGCAGCAATAACCTGCTGCCGCGCTTTTCGATCAGGCCTCTCTTGGCGAGGTCGCTCATTTCGCGCGAGACCGCTTCCCTGTGCGTGCTCATCGTTGCCGCCAGCTCGGAATGCGTCGGTGCCGGGGTTATGGACACCTCGCCGTCCACGAGTGCGGCTTTCTCCGCCCGATGCAGGAGCTCGACGATCAGCCGTTTTCGCACGACCAGAGTGCTGTATTCGAATACCCGCTCGGTCATGCGCCGGAGCTGGGCAGACAGATGCTCAAGCAGCATCCAGGCAAAAGTCGGGTGGGTCATCACGATATCCCGGAATGCTGTGCCCGACAGCCGTGCAGCGCGGGTTGCCTCCAGCGCGACTACGCTGGCAGAGCGTGCAATCCCGTCAATGCCTCCGAGCTCCCCGAAAATGTCACCCGGTTCGACATCGCGATACGCTATCTCCCTGCCGTCCGCTGAAACCAGTGTCACGCGAGCCCGTCCTTCCAGCAGGAAGAAGACATCGCGACCAGTGTCGCCGTGGGAAATGATTAGCTCGTTGTGTCGATAGCTGCGCTCGTGCCACCGTTTGGTCAGCGCGGCGAGGTCGGCATCGCAAAGTCTTGAGATGAAGGCCAGAGAGCCTGTCACAACGGTCTCTTGTTCAATCAAGTGTACTTCACCTTACTCCATATCCAAGGAAATTTAATGGCCGCAGGCCCCGCTTTCCGGGATGCAAACCGGGAGCGGATTTCGCCAATGTTTTCCCCGGTGTGGGAATTCCCACAGCCAAGCCTGGTTCGACTGTCATATCCTAGTTGCAACGTCAGGCCCGCCGGCTCGTGGGCAAGCCGGCGAAGGGAAAGGGAACAGTCATGAAATTCTTGGCTCCCGTCACAAAACTTGCTGCGGGGTTTCGCAAATTCGTCGCGCCGCGCTATCGCCCGGAGCTCTATTACATGCGTGGCCCGGGGCCAGCCACCGCCCGCCGTATGGGCACGCCGCGGAAAAACCAATCCATCGACCACTACGCCTAACTTGCCTCGCGGACGGCTGACGCTCTCGCCCGGAGTGCCGTTCGCGCCGTTCCGTACCGGTCAATTCAGATCAATGAAGGGACGATCTGATCATGATTATAATTCATGCTGCCGCCATTGGTCCATTTCGCAGGTGGTTACGCCTCCGCGCCGAACGAAAAGCTCTCTTGTCGGCAACGGACCAGTTGAGCCGTTTACCCGATGACGTTCTTGGCGACGTCGGCATCTCACGTGACGAAATCATGTGCGCTTTGCGAAGCCGCGCCATCCGTCATGCGGAAGCAGGCGCGGCCGGCACGACAATCGAGCGCACCAGGATCGCTTCGGCCTCGATCCCGAAACGGTGGGCCGCCGGCAGTGGCTACGCCACGGCCGAGATCCCCTTTAGCTGGTCCACGAGCGCGCGATCGAGCCTTACATCGCGGCTTCGACAAGCAGCGGCGCGCGGACGGGACCTTCGAACGGCACCTGCGACCCCAAGGACTGAATGTTGACCGACGGGAGCTGGGGAGGATCTCAAAATGATCATGTCAGTTGTTAAGTCCCTCGCGCCTGTGACGCTCGGCACCGTGCCGATCGCAATCAGTCCGGCTTCATTGTCGGCTTCTGACGCTCAGGACCTCGCGTTCGCTCACGCTGACATGCCAATCAAACAGCTGAAAGACGTCTATTAGGATTGTGCGCGGGGAGGCCGCCGGTGCGCTGGAGACGGAAGACGTGATGTACTGTTCGATGTGCGAGTTCCGACTAGAAGCGCGATCGCTTCCAGGATCGTGGTCTTACCCGCGTCACCGCCGCCGAGGATGATGTTCACGCGCGCGCCGGCCGCCAGTCCAGCGAAGTGATGCCGCGAAAGCGTTCGATGGAGAGCGAGTAGATCTTCGTCGCTTGGCACCTTCGCCAGGGAGGCGTCACTCATGCCGCCCCCCACACTTCTCGCCAGGCGGAGAATTCGGATGGCCGGATTTGATAGCGGGCGAAATTCCCTTCATGCAAGCTGGTGAGTTCGGCCTCGACGACTTCGTTGAAGCGCTTGCGGTCGCCCGGTTCGATCGCCTCGCTCCGCCAGCCTGCTATGCGCGCTGCAGTCTCCTTGCGGCCCACGCGCGACCGGATCAGGTCGCCGATGATTTCGCGCAACTGGGCGCGATAGCGCAGCCGGAAGGGATCGGGCTCGCCGAGCGATTGGCGGACGGCGGCATAGCGCGCGGCTGATCGATCATAGGCCCAGATGAAGACGTTCTGAAGGTTCAGGCGATACTGGAGCGTGCGCAGAGGAATGGGCGGCGGCAACGCCTGCAGAATCTGCTGCGCTGACGCACCCTCAGGATAGCTGCCGACAGCCTGCTCGATGGCGGTCGGGTCGTGGTCCGAAATCTGCATCGCCAAATTGCCCTCTATATTGCGCGTAGATTCCTATACGCAATTATGTTCGCTCTACGCGCAATCATCAACCTCTATGCCCAGCTTGTCTTGCGCATAGCTGGCCGTTTGACAGTGTCGTCTCAAATCCACCGACGCGCCGAACAGTGAAAGGTTCGCGCCAGCGCAGTTCCAGTGGCAGGTGCTCGAGCTTGGATGAACCGGATCGAGGCCGATGGGCAAACGTGTGATTTGGCGAGATGAGTGAAGGCAGACGCCTGTCCGTCCGAGACGATCACGCCGAAGAACCGCCCCGGCCCCCAGCACGCAATTAGATAAGTTACAGGCAACTTTGGTGTGTTATATACGCTGCGTTCTCGGTGCGGATCGATGGATCAGGAAAGACTTCTAGCCGCAGTTCTCTTAGCTGATGTCGTGGGCAGCACGCCCCTGTATGAGCGCATCGGGGACGATGCCGCTCTGCATCAGGTCTCGGATTGCCTGGACGCGATGCGCGAGATCGTCGCCCGGCACGGTGGTGATTTCATTCATTCGAAAGGCGATGACGTACTCAGCCTGTTCGAGAGCCCGGAGGCGGCGCTGAGGGCCGTCTGCCAAATCAGCCGCCAACTGACGGAAGGGCCGTTGAGCGCCCGTATAGGATTGCATTTCGGGGCGGTCATTCGCGCACGGGGCGAGGTCTTCGGTGACGTTGTCAATGTCACCGCAAGGTTGTCCACTACGGCCAACCCCGGGGAGGTGCTGATCAGCCAGAGCTTCTGCGAAGCCCTTTCCGCGGGGAGCCGCAGTGGCTTGCGGCTCCTCGACAAAATGGCCTTGAAGGGGAAGCAAGAACTCTTCGATGTCTATACCCTGTGGAGCGACGATGGGCCCCTCCGCACGCAGATCACCAGCCGGGGCACCATTACCGGCAGGCGCTCCATCCCGCCGCGGCTGGCCAAACTGGTCATCCGCTATGGAGATCAGTTGCGATCCTGTCGAAACAACGAATTCGTGACCTTCGGCCGATCTCCGGAATGCAATATTGTCGTCGAGCGGCCCTGGGTTTCAAGGCACCACGCGACCTTCACTGTTTCGAATGGCAGGGCCCGGCTTGTCGAGCGAAGCTCGTCGGGCACATTTGTATCGATGGAACCTGGCCATGAAGTATTCGTACGCCGCGAAGATATTGTCCTCTTCGGCTCCGGCGTCATCTCGCCTGGACTGAGGTCGTCCCTCGGCGACGCCCGGATTCTTCACTACGAAATTGTCTCAGACTGACCCGGACGGACTCGTTAGCCGCGACCGGCTCAAGCGGTCGCGACGATCTCTTCGGCAATTCTACATGCGCGCAGCGCTGGTTCGCTGACGCCGTCAATGTTCGCGATCTTGAACCTTGTTCTCTGGCGTCTCGTCTGAAAATGGGTTCATTTTCTCGCCTTTTAAAACCGCTCATCGCCACTGATCCGGCGGCGCAGTAGATTGCGCACATTCGAAACCTGCCACTGCCCGTTGCGCGCCCTTCGAACGCCGCGGTTGTTGAGTAGCAAGCCGCCGACTGGTTCAACCTTCCGTCAGGGCCGGGCAGGGGAGGGCGTGCAAAAGGGTTGGTACGACCTAAGAAACGGTCGCAAACTCCCGCTCCGCCGCGACGAAGGGCACGGCGGCGATCAGAAGGGCAACCTGGCGCCTGTAGCGATCATTCAGGGGCACCAAGGTCCTCCGGCACGGTTATGAGATATTTCGGGTCCAGTTTCCCACCTTTGACGAGCATGCGCTTGCCGCTGCCAAGGCTGATCTCCTCACGCTTTATCTGCTTCAGCCACGGCGGCGCATGGCGATCGGCAAAGAAAAAGAACAGGCGCTTGACCTTCACGCTCCGGCAGTCGGCAAGCAGCGTGTGCAGCCGCCGTGGGCTTAAGGTATTCAGGCTTTGGACTATCATATCTGCAACGTGAAAGCTCTCGTGTCCGGGCAACTCGTCAAGCATTTCGAGCAACGCACGCTCAGGCGTCGAAGCCACAAGCGGCCAATCTGATGGTCCCGGCAATTCCCGCAGCGTGCCGCCCTGCAACGCCTCTTTCTCGACAGCAAGGTTTTGGAACAGCACCTGCGACCGGTGAAACCGGAACGACTCTTTCAACGGGAGCTTGGCGAGCCAGCCGGGAGGCGGCTCCGTTCCATAGAGGTGGATCGTTGACGGGCCAGTCGGTGACAAGTAGTGGCTGAAACCCTGCAGGTCGAGCGCTGTGCGCCCTCCGACCGTAAGGGCGTGCCCCATGAGCTTCTGGAGGGAAACGACGGTTTTCTGCCAGTCGAGTTCGCCAAGAGGACGTTTGTAAGTGCCACGCACCGGCTGCACCAGCCAACCAGCCGAAACATATTGGCTGCGCAGGCTTGTGGAATAGTCGTGCCGCTCCATCCACGCCGCATCGGCCAATAGACCCTCCGGCAGGGTTCGCTCTAACTGGTTTAGCTTTCCTCTGTTCCGCTCAGTCATGCTTAGTAAAATAGCACAATATCAAACCACTTTCAAGGTTTGAAATGCGCCAATTTCCCTTAGCCATACTTAGCAAAATTAAATAAGCATAAACAAAAGGGAATTTCGTCCTCAAGATCATCACCTGGAGCCTTCGCGAGGGCCGGGCGGGTCCACGGCTACGGCGGCCACGCCTATCCCCCATGCCTAACAGGGCAGCTCTGCGGCTTACCCCAATCGGCATAAGGCGCGGACATGATACTCGATGGCTCTTGGCTGGAGATTTTTATTTGCACGCGGGACGGCACATGGACAGCGCTCCCAAACACAATGGCTTCGCCAGAGGCGAACCGTAACCTGGTCCAACAACCTTCGCCGCGTCGCCGAATGGACGGACGCCGCCGTTACCCCGGTCGCCGCCCGCGTCGCGGCAGGCGTGTCACTGGTCGTATGGACAGGCATGATCTTCGCCGGCCGGCTCCTCGCCCACACCTGATCCAAGCTCAGCCTCCCACTCCAAGCTTTTCGTCAGGCCCCGCACCAAGCCACATCCGCATCCGGCCGTCGAACCTGAACCGATGCGCCGGGTTCCGTCACGCTTCGAGAAATCGTCCGGCTGGCTGCCGGATTGATGAATACGCCTCATGACCACAAGCGAAACAGGCGGGCTAATCGATGAGCACTGCGACGACTACATTTCGCATACCCAAGACATCAAAGCGAAAGGAACCCTCCCATGAATGCGCATAGTGAACTTGGAAACACAGCCGAATGTTATGACGTGCCCGATGCGGGCCGTCGCAACCTGCTCAAGCTGACCGGCGTCGGGGTTGCGGCAATGGGCGCAGCTTCGCTTCTGACGACAGCCAATGCGAAGGCGCAGACACTCACCATGACCCAGGATTGGGATAAGGTCTTCCCGAAGAGCGACAACGTCGATCATCAGAAGGTCAGCTTCAAGAACCGCTACGGCATCGATCTGGCGGCTGATCTCTACCTGCCGAAGAACCGTAACGGCGCGCTCCCGGCCATTGTCGTCAGCGGTCCGTTCGGCGCCGTCAAGGAGCAGTCGTCCGGCCTCTACGCGCAGACCATGGCCGAGCGTGGCTTCGTTACGCTCGCCTTCGACCCGTCCTATACGGGTGAAAGCGGCGGCGAGCCGCGCAACATCGCCTCGCCCGACATCAATACGGAAGACTTCAGCGCGGCGGTCGACTTCATCGGCCTGCGGCCCGAGGTCGATCGCGAGCGGATCGGCGTGATCGGCGTTTGCGGCTGGGGCGGAATGGCCCTGAATGCGGTCGCCTCGGACAAGCGCGTCAAGGCCGTCGTCGCCAGCACCATGTATGACATGACCCGCGTCATGTCGAAGGGCTACAACGATAGCGTGACCCTCGATCAGCGTACGCAGACGCTGGAGCAACTAAGCCGTCAGCGTTGGGCAGATGCTGAGAATGGCATCCCGGCCTACCAGCCGGCCTATAACGCCGCCGTTACTGCAGACTCGCCGCAGTTCATGATCGATTATCACGACTACTACAGCACGCCCCGCGGCTATCATAGGCGTGCCGTCAACTCCGGAAACGCTTGGTCGCAGACGACGCCTCTTTCGTTCATGAACATGCCGATCCTGACCTACATCGCGGAGATCTCGCCGCGACCGGTGCTGTTCATCCATGGCGAAAAGGCCCACTCGCTCTACTTCGCCCAAACCGCTTACGCGAACGCGGCCGAGCCGAAGGAACTCTTGGTCATCCCGGGCGCCAGCCATGTCGATCTCTACGACAAGGTCGACGTGATCCCGTTCGACAAGCTGACGGACTTCTTCAATCAGCATCTAACCGCGTAGGAGATGGAGCCTGCGCCCAAGGTGCAGGCTCCGTAAACGCTTACGGGAAGCAACCGATGCTGAAATCATTGCTGGGTGCCAGCGTCATTGCAACTGGTATGGTCGGACCCGCCATGGCTCAAGAACGCATTCGCATTTCCTCCGATTGGGGCGATGTCACGGCAGACCTTGGCGACAACAAAGCTGCGAGATCGCTGGTCGGGATGCTGCCGCTCACCATCGAGATGAGCGATCATCTTCGCCAGGAAAAGACCGGTAATCTGCCATTTCCCCTGCCCGAGATTTCGCGGCAACTCGACTTCTCGGTCGGCACACTCGGCCTGTGGAGCGCCGATCATTTCGTCATCTATTACCGCAACGGCCGTGTGCCTTCGCCCGGTATCGTGGTGCTCGGGCAGGTGAACGGTGATGTTTCGATCTTTGATCGTCCTGGCCGCGTCACGGTAAGGATTGAGCGCATCCAATAAGGAAGTCGCTGCAGGGATCGCGCGAGCAACGGACCATCGGAATTCTCCGGCCGAGGCGCCTGCATCACCCTCGATTTCTGCTATAGTCTACCTTTGCACATGACGAGGATTCATAAGTGACGCGTCAGAATGTCAATGACCTGCTCGCGTTCCTTGCCGTGGCACGGGAGGGCAGCTTTACCAAGGCCGCCGCCAGGTTCGGGATCTCGCAGTCGGCGCTAAGCCATACCATCCGCCAACTCGAAGCGCGGCTCGGTATCCGTCTGCTTACCCGCACCACGCGCGCGGTCGCGCCGACGGAAGCAGGCGAGCGACTTCTCGAAAGGATCGGCCCCCATTTCGACCAGATCGAGGTCGAGATCGACGCCCTGAACGAACTCAGGGAAAAGCCCGCCGGAACGGTCAGGATCGTGGCGCCGGACTATGCGATCAGCCATATCCTGTGGCCGAAGCTGAAGCGCTTCGCGCCGAAGTTTCCGGACGTCAAGGTCGAACTCCTGCTCGACAACGGCCTCTCCGACATCGTCAAGGAACGCTACGACGCCGGCGTTCGCATGGGAGACACGCTTGCCAAAGACATGATCTCGGCCCGTATCGGTCCGGATATCCGGTTCGCCGTCGTCGGCGCGAAATCCTATTTCACGGGGCGCTCAACGCCTGAGAAGCCACAGGATCTCATGCAGCACGTCTGCATCAACTATCGCTTCCCCTCATCCGGCGCGCTCTATGTGTGGGAATTCGAGGATCAGGCAGGCCGCGAGACCAAGGTGCATGTCGACGGCCAGCTCGTGTTCAACAACATCTTCCATGTGCTCGATGCCGCCCTTGCCGGACATGGCCTTGCCTATGTTCCGGAGGAGATCGCGCTGCCGCACATCGAGAAGGGGCGGCTTCAGCGCGTACTTGAGAGGTGGTCTCCCTACTGGGACGGCTACTATCTCTACTATCCCAGCCGACGGCAGTCCTCGCCGGCCTTTGTTGCCCTGGTCGACGCTTTACGCCATCGGGAATGACCCCCGCCGTTGAAGGGTGGTAGCGCGATGCCTCCTCCCTTCTCCCCATGCAATCGAGGAACCGTCCCATGCGCCCCACCATCATCTGCCATATGGTCACCTCCATTGACGGCCGCCTCCATCCCAGCAGGTTTACCGCTTCCGCTGCGGGAGTCTCGGCCGACACGCTGTCTGGCCATTACGAAGAAGTTGCCGGACGCTTCGAGGCGGAGGGCTGGATCGTCGGTCGCAAGACCATGGCCGAGATCGCCAAAGGAGCGGAGCGGACCGTCGCGCATGCCCCGGCCGTCCCGCGGGACCCGCATGTCGGCAACCGGAACGGCCGGAACCTTGCCGTCGCTATCGATCCTTCAGGGTGCGTCCACTACGGCAAGGACAATGTCGGCGGCGATCACGTCGTCGCGGTGCTCGGCGAGCAGGTGTCGGATTCCTATCTCGCCGAACTGCGCAAGGACGGCGTCTCGTATGTCTTCGCGGAACGGAAAGGGGATAACCTCCTCGGAGCTATGGAGCAACTCGCCAGTGTCTTCGGCGTGAAGAAGCTGCTGCTCGAAGGCGGCGGCACCATCAACGGCGCCTTCCTCCGGCACCGTCTGATCGACGAGTTCAGCACGTTGATCCAGCCAGCCGTCGATGGCGTGGCGGATACGCCGAGCATCGTCGACTATCGCGGAGCGGAGGGAGAACGTCCGGGCGCAGGGCAGGCCCTTCGGCTGATCGGCTGCAAAACCCTCGAAGGGGGAACGGTCTGGCTGCGCCATGCCGTGGAGGACGCGCCTGCCCAGGCGGCATAGCGGCCTTGGCGGTCTCCAAGGGCTCATTGTCGCAAGGGAATCCTCGATGGCTCGCGTTTTCATAACCGGCAGCACGGGCGGGCTGGGCCTCGATGCCACCCGTACCCTGCTGCGCGAGGGCCATCAGGTCGTCCTCCATGCGCGGTCCCATGAGCGCGCATCGACGGTGATCGATCTCCCCACTCCCCGCTCGGGTTCGTCGTCGGCGACCTCAGCAGCGCCGCCGAGACGCGATCGGTCGCCGAGCAGGTCAACGCCATCGACCGGATGGATGCGGTCATTCACAACGCGGGCATCTATTCGTCGACGGGTCGGGCCGCGACTCCCGAAGGGCATGCCAGCGTGCTCGCCGTCAACACGCTCGCCCCTTATATGCTGACCGCGCTGATCGAGCGCCCCGGCCGCCTGATCTATCTCAGCAGCGGCATGCATCGAAGCGGGGACGATGTTTTCGCGACGACGGTCCCCGATCCCATCGAATTCAGCTGGAGGCCGTGGAAGCACCAGCATAAAGAGCTACGAATTGCGGGGCTTTATGCCAATTCACGAGCGAAGTGGGGCGCATCTGGACTAAGGCCGATTCTGCTCTGCGAGGTCACCAACAGGATCCGCGCCGTGATGAACCCTCGTTGTCGGCTCAGCAAGCGGTCGCTGCCGATGCAAGCGGTCTTATGGTCCGGTCCCTGCAACGAAACCATTTCGGCTTCGTCGGTGCCCGAATTTTGCACGATTCTATTGCCTGAGCCGATTGGTGCTACACTGGCAAGCCAGTTAACGCGACGGACCTGTGTTCGGTGATATGACCAAAGTAACCGCTTTACCCGACAGAGTGGATTTCGACGTGGCCGCAGATGAGACCTTGCTTGAGGCGGCTCTCAGATCGGGCGTGCCATTTGCCCACGCATGCGGCGGCAGGGCGAAATGCTCGACATGCCGCGTTTGGGTTCTCGACGGCATTGAGGCTTGCCCGGACCGGAATCCGGACGAAACCCTGATGTCGAACCGGTTGAGATTGGCCGATGAGGTTCGGCTGGCCTGTCAGCTCAGGCCGGAAGGAGAGCTTCGCGTCCGACGCCTGGTGCTGGACGAAACCGATATGATGATCACCAGCCAGCTTGGCGGTTCTGCCGCGACGCGTTGCGGCGAAGCAAAGCATGTTGCGGTCTTCTTCAGTGACATTGTCGATTTCACGGCGCTGTCTGAGCGGCTTTCCCCCTACGACGTGATGTATCTGCTCAATCGCTACTTCGCCCAGGTCGGCGACATCATCGAGCAGAATGGCGGTTTCATCGACAAACTGATCGGCGATGGGCTCATGGCAATATTCGGCATCGACGACCAGCCCGACGCTCCGCTCCGCGCCGTGAACGCCGCACTTCAGACCCTCGCTACAGTCGATCGTCTGAAGCCGTTTTTTGCCTCGATGTATGGCATCGATTTCGATATTCGTATCGGCCTCAACTATGGCGAAGCCGTCATCGGCACATTGGGTTTTGCTGGACACGAACGTCTCACGGCCATCGGCGACGTTGTAAATCTGGCCAGCCGGGTCGAGGCCGCCAATAAAGATGCCGGTACGCGATTGCTGATATCCGAGGCCCTCCGCGACCAGATCGCCGACAAGGTGGAAATCGGCGACTTCGTCAGGGTACGCCTTCGCGGGACCGGCGAGCGCACAAGCCTGTTCGAAATCGTCAGGCTGAAGCCCGAAATTGATGCCGAGCTGAATGCCAGACGGCCTCGCGAAACCATCCGCCAGGGCGGCAGGAGGTGGATTCGCGCTTTTGCCGAAGACGAGCTTGAGCCCCATGAACGCCGGATTCTCGATTTTGAAGATTACGACATCGTCGTCGTTCGCGGATCCGATAGCTATTGCGCCTTCAACAATGCCTGCCCCCATCTTCATCTGCCGCTCTACGAGCGCCGGAGTTCCGCTCAGGCCGAAAAGCTGAAGCTCCCACACACGGAGAGCACGATCACCGCAGATCTTGGCTTGGTCTGCCGCTGGCATCAGAGTTGTTTCGACCTGTCTACTGGCGAAATCAGGGGGTGGGCGCGGCTGCAGCAGGATGGTACTGCGCCAGGCTATGAATTCGCGGGTGACATTTCGAAGAACCGCGCAAAGCTCATCGTGTATCCCTGCCGAAAGCAGGACGGTTTTGTGTGGATCGGGCTCGAGTGAAAACGGTCCAATATTTCAGTTTTTCCGTTGCAGTCCCATGTCGCCTTTCTCTGAGGGACCTTCACTTTCTCGACTCTTCCGGCATCAACCTGCTGGCGAAATTTGCCATCGAGGTGCGCAAGCATCCCGATGTTCGACTGATCGTGTGTGGAACGCCCGACATACCCTGGCAATCGAAATCATTCCCGAATCTCTCTGGTGCTTTTGATGGACTGACCAGGCCCCCCGGACTGTGTGGGCTGGCGCCAATCCGGATGGCACAGGCCAGTCGGGACGGTGCAAGTGCGCCTCACCGTGCGAGATATGTACGCCAAGATAAGTATTAGGATGCGAAGGTAACGACAACCCGGCCTCGTTCGTGGATGTTCGGGATGGCTTAGCGGGGGCTCGGCACAGGCGGCAGGCGTTCCAGCTGGGGGGATGTCCGGCGCCTGTGCCGATCAGCTGCCGCTGCGCGGTCAAAGGTGGCGTCATTGAGTAGACGTGCCATGGTGAACGGCGGCCTATGCCACTTGGCTTTTCTTCCGCCAGAGCGAGAAAGACAAGGCGTTCTGCCAGTGCTTGGATAGTGGGGCGTGCAAAAGTGTAGGTACGACCTAGGAAGCGGCCAGCGTTCGTGTCAGTAGAGGGATATCGCCAATACAGTGCCGTGACCGAGTTCGTTTGATGACTTCTTAATTAGCCAAATAAGTCTGACCCCACCTCCGCAACGAGTACAGCATAAGTCATTACCAATAGTCGCGATCTAGTCAAAGCCCGCCGAAAAAAACGGTAAGGCCTTTTCCACGGCAGGTTGGCGAAGCGCGGAGTTGCGGCCACGAGTCAAAGTGCTTTGACAGGCATGGCATGGCGAAGGCGCAGCGCTGCGTCATAGGTAGTGAACGGCTGCTCACGCTCGTTCATGACATGAGATGCATTGTTATGGGCTTCGATGAAAGTTCTTGGTGGTCGTCGTCGTGAAAAACGGACAGCAAGGGCGGCAAATCGGCGGGGATGCACCCTCTGCAGTGATGGAAGAAGTTCGTGAAACCTTGCCGGCCTGCTCGCGCCAGGGACAGACCGGCGAATTCATCATCGAGCACGAGGGCATGCGCGTGCGCATCGATCTGGATCTTTGGCATCGGCAGCAGCGTCGGGTTCTGGCCAGGCTTGCCGCCCACCCCGTTGATGTGGGCAAGCCGTTCCTGAGCCAAACCGGCTATCGCAGCATCCTCCGGCATTCATGCCGATCACGGCGCCGGGCCTCCTGCCTGGGGAATTCGTGAGCAGGTCATTGCCGGTTATGTCAGAAGCGGACTCAAGGGCAGGCTGAAACCCATCGAAGCCCGCTACCGCGAACGCGCCTCGTTGAAGGCTGTCCCGGCGCAGTGCCGCAAGGACGGCGCTGCGCTTGCCCTCTCCTCTTCAGATTTCGGAAGCGACCCGCACGGGACGGCGGGGGGAATGAAGCGCCGGGAGGTTGAGCGGGAAAATGGATGCCGCGCCGTGGGCGGTGCCATGACGCGCGAAAAAATCCTCGCAATCGGGCGGCGCTGCGATCTGTGGATGAGGGGCGGAGGAGGCCGATGCCTGCTTTCCCGTTTTTTTCCGCGTTCCTTATCCAAGGCCGTGCCGGCTTCGCCTTTTGCCCTTTCGTTTCAATGACAATCGGTTCTGGACCGGGCGCGCTGCAAAACAGCGGGCTGCCCGCACCACCCCTCCCGTCTGCGGCCCGACGCCTTGGCGAAGGGCCGTGTTGCCCGTTTCCCTCCGGTGCTTTCCCGCGCTGATGCCCGGTCTGATCGCCCCAGTCGTCTTGAAACAAAAGCAAAATGAGAAGACCAATGGCACGTTACGAAAAGAAGACCACGGAAGAGAAGAAGGCACCGGCCCTGATCGCCTATCATGTTCCCGATCGCGAGAAGGCGCCCTGGACGAGGATCGGCGCCGCATGGGACCACAAAGACGGCGAGGGCTTCACGCTCCAGCTCGATCTGGTCCCGCTATCTTCCGGCCGCATAATCCTGCGGGCGTTCGATCCGAAAGCCGAAGAGGAGCAGAGCGCGTAAGCGCTCTGCCATTTTCACCGCTTCGGCGGTAGGCGAGGCGCCTGCCGCCGGGCTTCAGTGAAGAAGGTTTCAGTCATGGCCGCTTATGTCGCCGTCATCCGCAAAGTGCCGGCACCGATTACTGGGTCGATATTGTGGACATTCCCGGCTGCATTTCACGCAGCGCAACGCCGGACGCCGCGAAGGCGAATTTTCGCGCCGCCGTCAGGATCGCGGCTTCGGAAAGCCGACCGGCGCGACGGCCAAGGCGCTCGCGGACGCACTCAACGGCTGTGATGCCGATCGCGCCGAACATGGCTATCTTGTTCGGCTTATTCCCTTGAGGGATTTCCGGCGGGCCACGAACTCACGAGCCAAGGGGAGGAAGAATGCCTTGCTGAAGCGCCCGATCGGCGGATCGGGTTCAAGATAGAATGACTGGCCGACACGTCTGTGTTGTACTCGTCCAAAATGATCCACAGTCGCAGTGCGGGATCAAGGCCGGCCCGTCGCTTCTCGATATCAGGCACCTCCACAGCAAAGCGGCCCGGTTCGGGTTGTTTGTGGTGATCGGGAAAAACAGGATGAGATCGCCACCGGCGCGGACAATGCGAACACCAACGACTACAGGTCGACTTTTGCGCCCCTCTATTTCACCGCTCGCGGCTTCCCGCACCCAGAGATAGGGATTAGCGGATAACGCCGGCTGTCTGGATATCTTCGAAGCTCACGGCTGAACCGTCTCATCTGAATCGGCGTAGGTTTCGATCGCTTCTTGGAACTCCTCCAGCAGGCCTTCAGGCATGTTTTCGATTGTGCCGACGGCGCGCTTATCCGCGCTGCCGCGCAGGCGTCGATAGTCTTCGATGTTGAGAAGCACCAAGCGCGGTTTGTTGCGCTGCGTTATGGTGACGGGATGGCGCATGGCCTCAGCGATGATATCGCCTGATTTGCGCGACAGATCGCTGGTCGAGTACGTGCCATTGGTTTTCGGCATGACGACCTCCTGCATTTGCTGACAATGCTGTATAATACAGCATTCCTCTCATCTCAAGTGTCCGAAAGACTCCGTTGTGTCTGTTCTCTGGTCGAGATCCGTCCGGTTCAGCCAGGATAGAGTCACTGAAGACGCTCGTCGCCTGCAGAACAATCTCCGGCGATTGACCGAGTACGCCGATTTCAACGAACTGAGCAAGTCGCGCATCCAACGTGCTTGCGGCCAGCAAATTGCCATTCTCGAAGCGCTCGCCGAGGGCGACATTGGTTACGCCGAGGCGCTTCTGTGTCGACACTTCGAGCGCGCCGGACGCGACCCAGCGAACGAGGATTGATTGTCAAAGCGCAATTTCGCATCCTTTGTCGCTCTCGCCGCCGGCTTCATCTTGGTCAAATCCGTCCACACCGCCTAGCCTGTTTCCGCGTCATGTCCAGTTACAGTCTGTCGCAGTCTAACGTCGCGAATGCCCGCAAGTTCCCGTAGGCATAGCGAACCAATCTCCTCCCGACAGTATTGACGCTGATCGAATTCGCCATTTCGGCGGAGGACCTGCCAGTCTCAGCATTCCATGCCGAGTATCCAACGCCAATGAGGAAAAGAGAATGGGGGTGTCACGCTGTACTTCTGCCAATCCGGCGATCTCGCCTCAGTGTTCGCGCGCCGGGCACCGATCCGTTCACCGCGAGCTTCTGTTCGGAGTTCGGGCTCGTGCTGAAGGAAATCGAGCTCGATATTCCGTTTCGCACGTCCATCCTCGTCAATGAGCGATCTGCGACGGGCGCGGCAGCTGGAAAAGTCGTCGACGCAATGAGCGACCCGATCGGCCGCGGCTAAGTCTTTAGTGGCCATTGAATTGATAACTGGCAGCATCCGTGGTGCGCTTCGACCTTAATATGGAATGACCGCTCATGGCGCACGTGGTCGGTTGGTGCGTTCAGCCTTCAGATTGGCCGATGTGGCTCGGAAAGGTCCGGCCGGGTGGGACGAAGGTCGTCGCCGAGGTTCTGAGCAACGACTGGACTGCACTACCTTCCGGACCTTCCGTGACAGTGTCTGAGCGAACCGAGGTTTTCGACAGCCACCTCGTGATCCTCCAACTTGGGGAAAGTGTTACGCTCGCTCCATTGTGCTAACGTGCGCTGACACTCGAGGAAAAAGCCATGCCCAGCCCGTCGCAACAGATCATGAGGCTAGGATTCGGGTTCGCCGTGTCACAGGCGCTGCGCGTCGTGATCGAACTTGGCGTCTCCGATCTCCTGGCCGGCGGCGAGCAGTCGGTGGATGAACTGGCGGCTGCCACTCGGTCAGATGCTGACGCGCTTTATCGTGTCATGCGACTTCTCGCGGCTGAAGGGGTCTTCAGGGAAGCGTTGCCCCGGCATTTCGAGTTGACCGAGGTTGGCGCAGTGCTGCGCTCCGATCGACCGGGTCCCCGTGACTTCGTGCGTATGATCAACAGCGAGGCTTATCTTGCCTTCGAGCAGCTTCGGTATTCTGTCCGCACAGGAATGCCAGCCTTCGACAAGGTGTTCGGCAGCCCAAGGTTTGACTGGCTGTCGGAACACCCGGAGCAGGCTGCCTTGTTTCAGCGTGCCATGGTAGCCTTAAGCCAAGGTAGCAACCAGGCGGTTGCCGAAGCCTATGACTTCGGGCCGTTCACGCGGATCATCGACGTTGGCGGCGGACATGGTCAACTTCTCTCGGCGATCCTGGCCCGCAACCCCCATTTGAGCGGCGTGCTTTTCGATCTGCCTTCGGGCGTCGCGGCGGCACAGCAGGGTGCCGGAGGCGACCTGCCGCGTACCGATTTTATCGCCGGGGACTTCTTTGAGAGCGTCCCCAGTGGTGACGTTTACGTCATCAAGAAGGTCGTTCACGATTGGGATGATGGGCGTGCTGCAGCGATCCTGCGAAATTGCCGCAAGGCTATGCTGGCGAACGGGAGAGTGCTCGTGGCCGAGACGCTCGTGCCGCCGGGTGACGAACCGGACCTGATTAAAGAAATCGACGTGGTCATGCTCGCCGTCACCGGCGGCCTGGAGAGGACGGAGGCACAATATGCCAGCCTGTTCGACGCCGCCGGGCTACGGCTTGAACAAGTGATTCAGACCCAAGGCCCCATTTCCATCCTTGAGGCGTCTCCGGCCTAAGACTGGATTGCGGTCGGGCATCCCTTTGGGAAAGGCGAAGTCGAGCCACAGTCCGGACGTTCCAAGTTCCTTTCGGGAAGGACTGTGTTGGGTGGACACCGGTCGGAACGCGAAGGGCGGCTCTGGAGATGCGCCGGGAAGGTCGGCAATTGGCGCTCCTTGCTCCTTGCTCCTTGCTCGTTTCGATGGACGAGACGATGCGGACGCTGGCGGTCAGTGTAGCACGTGGTCTGCCGCGTCTGGGCGTAGAGACCTTGCAGCACCTTCTCGGCCCTCATCCTGCAATCTACGTCGATAATCGGATGGCCCCACTGGCGGAGCCCTTCCGCTCAACATAGTGTTGATACGCGCCGCTTTTGCGGGAGGGGCCGCAGTGCTTCTTCGAAGCTGGATAACCTTCTCAGTGGTGATCGCCCTGCTGCAGGCGGTTGTGGGATTGCTTTCGGTTCTCCAGCACAATGCCGTGCTTTCCGATCTCTTGCGGCAACGAATTTCTGTCATCGCGCAGACGACGGCAACTTCGTTCAAACCGATCATCGATCTTGGCCTGCCGATTTCGATGATCCGCAACGGCAACGCGATCGTCGCGCGGGCGCTGGAAACCGACGATGAAGTTAAAGCAGTACACGCGCTCAACCCGTCAGGGATCATAGTCTACACCACCGATGCATCACGGCCAGAGGCGGTTCCGCGCGAGGTGCTGCAAGCGATGCAGTTATCGAAGGACGTCAAATGGAGCACCGAGACCGGCGAGCAAATCTATAGCGGGTTCAACGTCGTGGGCCGTGACGGCGCCCCCAGCGGCGCCGTGGTTGTCGCCTACCCGAAAGACCGGCTCGAAGCGGCTTCACAGGCCATTATGCGTACGGTCGTCCGGAACGCCCTTGTAATCTGGGCTGCGTTCTCGGCGCTATCCTACCTTTTGTTAAGCCTGCTTCTCGGAACCCCTCAGCGCCGGCTTGCCCGCCTGGAGGGCGTTGCCCGCGGAGAGCCCGATGCGGAGATCGGCACCAATGGGAACTTGAAGACGAGTGGTTCCGGCGCGTTCTGGCGCGACCTCTTCGGCCCCCAAATCCGGCAACTTGATGCAAATCTGGCAGATGCCAGACGGCAATATGATGAAGCCAGCCGGGAACTCAGCGCCTTCGAGTCACCGGCTGCAGAGGATAGGCAAGCCGAAAGCGACGACGCCGTCGTTGCGACCAGTCCGGCTCCCGAGACCGAGGTTGCGCCCAACCCCTCGCGCTCACTCGCCCGGCAGATCGCATCGCGCCTGGCTCCGCTGGCGGCGGTGCTGATGGTAAGTTCCGCCCTGGTTCTGGGCGTCATCACCCTTGGCAATGTCAATCGTTCGATCGAACCTGAGCTGTCAGCCCGCTCAAACCTAATTGCCACGGTCGTCGGCGAAGACGTCCAGCGCGCCTTGGCGACGGGTGTGCCGTTGGACAGTCTGGTCAGCGCGGAGAGTTTCTTCGCCGATATGCTCAAGCAATTGCCCGAGATCGCATACGTCGCAGTGGCGACAGGGCGGGTGGTGCTGGAAGTCGGCGAACGGATAGACCCTTACCTCGCTCCGCCGCGCGAACGCAAAGGCGTGCGCAGTCATCCGATCATGCACAATGGCGAGGAGATCGCCTACGTGGTGATCGACGTCGACCCCACCTTCATCTCCAAGAAGTTCCTCGACGTCTTTCTCGATATGGGCGTCATCGTGGTGGTCGCCGTGCTGATCGCCTTCGAGATCATGGTGGTGATGAGCAGCCGCTCACTGACGGCCGCTCTCGACCGGCTGCAGCGGCTGGCGGCGATGCAGGCGGCCGGAGACTTCTCCAAGCGGGTGGTGGTGGGCGCCCGCACCGCCATCGACTGCGCCGCCCAGATCCTGGTCGAGCGCACCGAAGGCCTCAGCGCACAGTTCGCCGCGGCATGGCAAGGCGTCGACGGTTCTCAAGCGAGGGGAGCCAGGCTCGCCACATTGCAGGCGCGCTACGGTCTTTCGCTGAACGGACCGACGACCCTGCGCTTTTCCTATTTCACCGATCTGCGGCTGGCGCTGTTTCTGTTCGCGGCCGCTGACGAGCTGCCGCTTTCCTTTATGCCGCTTTACACGAGGGCGGCACACGATCCCTTTCCGTGGCTTTCCGAGACCGTGCTGATCAGCCTGCCGCTTGCCGGATACCTGCTCGCAATCGTGCTGGTATCGCCTTTTGCACGGCCGCTTGCCCGCTGGCTCGGACCGCGAAGACTGCTGATCCTGGCGGCGGCACCGACAATTGCCGCCCATCTTTGGCTCTATTGGGCCACCAGCGTGCCCGAGATCGTGGCATCCCGCACAATCCTTGGGGTGGGCTACGCCTTCGTGACGCTGGCCTGCCAGGATTACGTCATCGACAACACGCCGCGCGACGAGCGAGACCGATCGCTCGGAATGTTCTCGACGGTGTTGTTCGGAGGAATATTCTGCGGCACGGCGCTGGGCGGGGTGCTGGCAGACAGGCTGGGCCAGGCCAATGTGTTTCTGCTCAGCGCCACCTTTGTCCTGATCTCCGCGCTTCTGATCTTCTCGTTGGTCACCGACCCTGTGAGCCGGGGAGACGGCACACCTGCCAAGGCGGCTCGACCGCCGCTGTTTGCCGCGTTGCGCAACTGGCATTTCGCCGCGCTGGTGTTCGGCATCGCCATACCTGGGAACGTCTGCCTGCAGGCCTTCATTTCCTATCTCGTGGCTTTGACGCTCGATTCCCTTGGTGCCTCTCCGGCGGATATCGGACGCACATTGATGGTCTACTTCCTCGCCCTCGCCTTGGTCGGTCCGCTTGCCGGACGCGCGGCGGAACGGGGAATTCCGGTATCGGTCGTGGCTTTGTCGGGAGGGCTTGTCTGCGGCATCTCGCTCCTGACGGCCGCCGTCCGGCCGAGCGAAATCACCATCTTCCTTGCGGTGCTGGGCTCCGGAATCGGCAGCGGCATGGTGCGGGGAGCGCAAGTTTCGCTCTCGATGTCGATCGCGGAAACAGAGCTGCAGCATTTGGGGGCCGATGCGGTTCTGGGTGCATTGCGGACGATCGAGCGGTTCGCCAGCATCGCCGGCCTCCTGTTAGTCGCGACGGTCGCGGGCCTCTATGGCTACGCTATGGCGATAGCGGTCGTGGCGGTGCTCGCGCTTGGGGGAGCCCTGCTGTTCGGGCTGTCGGTGCTGGGCAAGCCGGCGGCGCCGGCTCGGCAGCTGGCGCCGTGAATTAGTTTTCGGTAAATTAGCTGAAAGTTACCCGCCGGGGCCAGGCGGCGTTAGACTGGTGCTGCCGGCTTGGGTTCATACGGGGAGTTGTCGTGAAATCGATTGCGCGCAGGCTGCTCGCATTGGCCGTGGTTTTCGTGCTGACCACCGTGGCCAATGCGGCCGACAGAAAGCAGATACTGGGCGTCTTCTACGAAGGGTGTGAAAATGTCTGCGAAGGGTTCAAGGCTGGGATCAAAAAGAGCGGCTTCGCCGCAGACGTGACGATCATCGATCTGGCACAGGACAAGTCGCGCATCCCCACCGCAATTGCCCAGGCGCGGGCCATGCCGGCCGATCTGGTGCTTACCTATGGCACGAATGGGACGCTTGGCGTCATCGGCACGCTGGACGATACGGCCAACCCTGCATTTATCACCGAGATTCCTGTTGTCTTCGTCAAAGTTGCCGACCCCTTCGGCACGCACATTGCCAAGAGCTTCGAAGGCAGCGGACGCGCCAATGTTGCCGGCACCTTCAACCGGGTGCCGGAAGCGATCAACATCGAGATCGTGCGCCAGTACGATCCGACGTTCGATAAGCTCGGCTTGCTCTACAATTCGAACGAACGCAATTCGGCGATCACGGCAGAGGAACTCAAGAAAATTGCGCCGACGCTCGGCATCGAGCTTGTCGCGCTTGAAATCGACCCCGGCAATGACGGCGTGCCGGATGTCGCCCGGATTGCCGAGCGCATGGCCGAGTTGCGCGAGCAGCGAGTCCGATGGCTTTATCTCGGATCGAGCTCGTTCCTGAACGCCAATGGCGAGTTGTTCACAAAGACGGCGGTCGACCACGGCATCGCCGTTGTGAGCCCGTACGAGCCGCTGGTGCGCGAGCATCACGCGATGCTCTCCATTGCTGCCCGGCTAGAAAATGTCGGCCATCTCGCCGCGGAACAGGCGCTCAGGATCCTGCGCGACGGAGCGACCCCCGGCGATCTTCCGATCGTGCGGGCAACCGACTTCGCCTATGGCGTGAACATGGAGGTCGCCAAGAAGCTGGGCCGCTATCCACCCTTCGCCTTTCTCCAAGTGGCCGAGGCGGTGAACAACTGATAAGACAAAGGCACTCCGGCGCTGGGGCATTAACGTTCGCCTCTGGCGCGACTGTATTCGAGCCAACGCTTTTAAAGCATAGTAAGCTGTCGGTGGGTGACAGCCTCGATGCAGACGCAGCATGACAGCGCGACTATTGCACTTGGAACATTGCTCCGTGTGGGCATGATGCCGTATCTGCCAAGCTCGCGCCATCAATCACCAGGCCGCTGACACGGTGGCCATTCGGAAGCCTCGTCCATGCGGGTGACCTGCCCCTCCTTGCTCGGAGATTCGGCAGCACGGCGTGTTCAATCGAAACCGTGCTGCCTTCATGAGGGCACGCGTTGAAAGTACGCTAAACAACGCGGCTTTTATCAACCAAAGACAGCTACGGCCGATTTGATGGTGATGCCGCCATCGGGACTTCCGGCGCATCTGGCGTCCCGTGGCAGCGCGAAAGACAGTCGGCAGTTGCAGCGCTAAAGGAGAACGGATTAGAAACGCTCCTATGCCGCCCGCTGTTTCGTAGAGAGATTGAGCGGTTTCCGGCCGGTTGCCTTCGCGGCTCGATCCCAGAGGAAATCGCCGGAGAAGGCAATGTGCTCCCATCCGACGGGCGAGGTGTGGGCCAGCAGATCGTCGGGAACGGCTTCGCCGGCTGATCGGAGATGCGTCACGGCTTCGGTCATGTAGGTCGAATTCCAGTAGACGATCGCCGCGATGGCGAGGTTCAAGCCGGAAGCGCGATGTTGCCGGGCCTCATGGCTGCGATCGATGATCCGCCCTTGGCGGAAGGTGTAGATGGCCTGCGTTAAGGCGTGGCGCTGTTCGCTCTTGTTGAGCCCGGCCTGGCAGCGGCGACGAAGCGACGATGCTCCAGTCAATCGACCATGAACAGCGTCCGTTCAATCTTGCCGATCTCCGGCCGCCATGATGTGGCGCAAATTGTGCCTGCGGCGAGTGATCACGGTCTTGCGACGACCTTCAGCTCGACGACAATGCCTTCGGAGGCAAATCCCAGAACCTCAGGAAATTGGCCAAGATCTGCACCCGGGGGACACCCATCCAAGCCACTTAGGGCGAGGAGGTCACGTCGACCTGAATCAAGACGCATGGTGCGACTGGATCCACGGCTTCATCGCCGACTTCTTGAACACTATCCACCCCAGCCAGCCCTTCGACATCTCATTTCTGGCATTCTGCGGCTCAAGTGTTTGAACCAGCGGGACGCGCCAAATGCCGACCTTCGCACGGCTAAGTGCGAACGTCTTGTACATGCCGACGTGTTGAAAAAGTATGGACGTTTTCGTAGAATAGTGTTCTGCCAAGGCGCCGATCGTGAGTCTTGATTCCGAGAAAAGACCTTGCCTTTGAAATGTGGTTCTATCGACGGACTTGTTTTGCTGTGCGACGGACTTTTTCAACACTATCTGCCTGATGCGGACGTTCGTAGCGTCGCTAGTCTTCTACTTCGAACGACGAGGAAGCCGGAGCGGATGATCTCCGTATCGGAGCTCGTGGCGGCGCCCGGGATCGGTTAGGCGGTTGTTAGGTGCACCGTCACCTTCGCCCGCTCGCCCGTGTATTGACCTGACGCTTGAATCCTTCGAACTGCTCGCCCCAGAGGATGTAGGCCAGCATGGGCAGGCCGAGCGGCCGGGGAAATTCGCGATTCAAGATTGGCCCCGGCCAAAACCGAACAAGCGCTTGGAGATGTTCCGATAAATCGGAGTTCGGTGACTGCTTGGAGCCCGGGCGGCCGACCGGATCGGTCCTGCCCGGGATGAGCTTCGTCAGAGCCGTTCGAGCGTCAGCATGCCCGGATCGCCCTTCCAGGCTTTGGAAAGTTCGTCCGCGGCCTTGGTTTCGGCGGCAGCATCGCCTTGGGCCTTCGCCGCCTGCTGCAGCCCGAACAGCGCCCAGGCGCTGCTGCGTGCGCGGTCGAGCGCCGCCACGAACTCCTTCGCCGCGTCCGCCGGCTGACCATTCTTGAGGAGGGCGGCGCCCAGGGACTGCCTCACGGGATAGTACCAGTACGGAGGCTCCATATAGGGGATCGAGTCCTCCGTTTCGGCCGCCTTCTTCCAGAAGGCTATCGAGCCGCCGATGTCGTTCTCGGCCTGCGCAGCGCGGGCGCGTACGACATCTTCGGCCACTTGCAGGACCGACAATGCTGGGATCCCCCAGGCATCGTGCTCCGACCAGTCGGTTTCCTGAGCGATCTTGTGGATGGCGGCCGCCTCTGCTCGGGCGCCTGAGGCGTTCTTCTTCTCGGCCAGGGCGACGCCGCGCGCATAGTGCCACATCGACGTAATGTAGGGCGGTGCGCCGGCCGGCTCGGCCTTAGCCAGGATCGCATCCGGCTCGGCATATTGCGCCCAGGCGAAATACGGAGCTGCCTTCACCGGCTGCACGATCGGAATGGCCGTCGCCACCTCGTTGGTCAAAAAATTGTCCAGCTTGTCGGCCTCTGCGAGCACCGTCTTCGAGTCACCGAGGAGCTGGGCCGAAACCAATACGAAGTGCACGTTGTGGGAATAGTAGCCGAGCGGATAGACACCGACCGCGCCAGTCTCGGCGAGATAAGTCTCGTCCACTTTCGAGGCAGCTTCGTTGGACTTCAGCGAATCCGTATAGCGGCCGACGCGGTAGTAGATATGGCTCGGCATATGGACGATGTGTCCGGCCCCCGGCATCAGCGGTGCCAGTCGATCCGCGTAGGGCTCGGCGCGCTCCGGACGATCCGATGCCTCGACAAGATGAATGTAGAGGTGGATCGCCATCGGATGGTCAGGCCTCTTGGCGAGAACGCCTTCCAGCCGCTTCTGGACGTCCGCGGTGCGGCCCTTGGGTTCTTTGCCGCCCGGCTGCCAATAGTCCCAGGGCTGCGTGTCCATGCCGGCCTCTGCGGCCAGCACAGCGAGCTCGAGATCGTCAGGAAATTTGTCGGAAAGCGCCGCAGTTGCACCGGCGAAGGCGGCGTTCAGGGTGTTTCGATCGGCGTTGGGATCGTCGGAATACCGCGTGGCGACCGCCTCGATCAGTCCCCGCTCCTTCTCGGTGGCACCGGATGAAAGCGCCTGCGCCTTTCGAATAGCAGCGATCGCCGGTACATTTGCGGCGGGATCCATCGGCACGTTGATGTTCGGCCCCAGGATCAGCGCCTCGCCGAGGAAGCACATTGGACAGTCGGGATCGAGCCTTTGTGCCTTGCGGAAGGCGCGTCGAGCCTCCGCGTGATTGAAGTTGACGGCGAGCCGCAGCCCCTGGTCAAAATATTTTTGGGCATCGGCGCTCTTTGTGCTGATCGGATAGCTCAGGGAGCCCAGGCCGTCCCACAGAGGCGGCTGGGCCTCCTCGTAGGCCTTCATGTCTTCCGGGGCCAATGATTGGCCGGCAGCCGCCAGGACGACGCAGTGTCCGACGTCGAGTTCCCCCGGCACCGGCACTCTAGGCGCCGCCGCAAGCTGCACCGGACTGGCGCCGACGTAAGCAACGGCAGCGCCGGTGCCGAAACTCATCAGGACAAGCGCGGTCCATCCCGCGCTTGGCAGGCAAGCACGCAGTTTCATGTGAACCTCCTGGCGTTCGGTACGTTCGCCAACCCCGATCAGCTCTGTCTCTGCCAATTCTCGATCGGGGTGGTGCGGGCAATGATGATCCGCCTCTCGCCGCCGTTTGGCAACATATTTCCTGTTGCTAATGTAGCTGCGATTCAGATGTTTTCTGCTCAACCTCGCCGCGCTCGCATGCGTTGGTCCGGCAGACCAGAGGTTGCACGAGCCACCGATCCGATCCGCCAAAGGCCTTTAGCCGTTGCACCATTGCCGCGATTGAACGGACCGCAAGATCGGGATCGTGGCGCACAGCGGCCGTCTGTTGGCGAACAAGCGGGCGTCGCTCTTGGGTCATCTGCGTGAATTCAGCCTCGGCGAGCGAAGTTCTGCTTGGGGTCGATTCTTCGCCTCCTCCGCGTAAGTCGCGGAAGGGTCCAGTACGGCCAAAGGGCTGAGAGTCTGGGCGTATGCGTCAGGTTTTAACGCTTGCGACGGGCGAGTAGCTTCTCACCGTCGGCTCGCAATTCGCTTTGATAATCAAACTGGGCCATTGGCAATTAAACGGTATCCGGCGTCAGGCATTCCGCGATCGCGTTGAACAGCGCTTCCTCGGCCTCGGTGCAGGCCTTGGCCTGCAACGAAGTGCGCAGAGCTGGAGCGCCAGACCGAGCCGGGTATCCGTCTGCCTGCGCGTATCCAGCAGGCGATGGTCGGCGTCATCGAGGGTTCAGTAGCGGATCAGGGTATCGTCATCGCGCGGGTCTCCCAAGCGGGTCATCCCGAGTTCGGCACAAAGATCATGCACCTTGGTCTCCGGTTTACCATGTTTCAAATTTGGCCCTGAACAGCCTATCTTTGGGATATGAGTAGTATTCCTCATCCTCAAACGCTTTCAGGCGCTGGCCGACGTCTGTCGCCGTAACCCGTGGATGAAATCACGCAGAGCCTTGACCGGTATCCAACAGCCCGCGGCGGACTTGAGCAGGACCTCGCGTTGCCCATCCCACTTCCTCCAGATCGAGTTGCCCCGGTCAACCCGCCTAACTATCTCCTGCGCCAATCTGATCAACGAATATGGGTCGCGGATGTGGCGCAGGACGGGCTTTTCACGTAGTCAAAGAGGAGTTCCTTAACGACCGAAATGCGTTCGTCTTCTCTCATTGTATAGTTCCTGCTCGTGCATGATCCTCCATAAAGCCTTCCGCGATGCGAAAGGTGACCAGCTGGCGGGCGCCGACCGCGGGACGTTGTAGATTCGTTGTTTGTTCTATAGCCTTTCCTACCGCTGAAGGGCTTGAATGATGCAGGAACTGCAGAACCTTAACGATCGGATGTCGGACAGGAGCCTGTGCTAGCCGAAAGCACCATAAAGCCGCACCAAGTGTCTGAATTGTTTGCGCCGTTATACGAGGAACCTCGCCAGGCCGACGACTGGATTAACGGCATACGGCCCTTGCTGGCGCATTATACTTCCATCCAGACGCTCGAAAAGATCCTCGAACAAGAAGAGCTGTGGCTTTCCAATCCGCTCTTTATGAACGACCTGGACGAACTGCGCTTTGGCATGGTGCGCGGCAAGGCCATTTTTGACCAAACCGACATCGAGAAGGAATGCGGCCTTGATGCCGCTATGGCGGCTTCGATCCGGAATGCTTTTGCGCTTTATTACAACGAGTACGAGAACAAGCACGCCATCAACGTCTACATTCTGTGCCTGTCGGAACATGATGCCGCAGACTCTGACTGCGTGTTTCGGTAATTCCCGGACACCCTTTTCGCTAAATCCCGGACAGTGATTTCAGTAATTCGCGGACAGCGATTCCGCTAAATCCCGGACAGTTTTCGGGAGCGGATTTAGCGGTCGGTTCTTGGTTGCGCCGTTCTGGCAGTTTGGCCTCTCACGATGATGTTGAGAGGGGCCATGCCGAGACGGAAGCAAGCGAGTCGAACGAGCGTGAGGGACATCCAAGCGATCTTGCGCCTGACCCATGAGCAGGGTCTTTCGGTGCGTGAAGTGTCGGAACGGCTGAAGATCAGCAAGACGACAGTATGGACCTATTTGCTACGGGCGCGGGAGGCCGGGCTGTCAGGCTGGCCCATGAGGCGGCACAATCTACCAACCGTCTTGATCGCCAAGCTGCAATCGGTACGAGTGTCTCAGCGAACTCGCCTCATCTAGGGAGACCTATCCAAATGCCCATGCCCGTACGCCGGAAAATGGATGCAGCTGCGAAGTTGATCGAAGAGTGGACGCTCCCGTCTGCCGCCACGCTTGGGTCATCGGTCCGAGCCAAAGGGATCCTTCGCGAAGTGCGTGCCCACCTGCCTTTGGCGGCGAAGAAGCTCCTCGACATCGAGGTCGGGGCGCTCACCTTGCGCATGCCGGAAGGCGCTTATGGCGATTTCCGGACTGCGTCGGCGAGTGTCCAAAACGCTGGAACACATCGAAAGTCTGCCCGTAATTCCTCGCGAGGTCGAGGACGTCCTGACGATCTCTTCGGCAGAGCGGCACCGGTGGCTCAAGGACGGCCGTGAAGGGCTGGAACGAATTCGAGCGTGACGGCCTTCTGCGCTGATTCAGCGAAACAAGGTTCTTTCATTACCCTGCCCACTACGACCCGCACTGGCCGGAATCCTGATCCGGGTCGCGCGCCTGACCTCCGGAAGTCAATGGGCTTAAACAGTCCGCGAGTCTGGATCCGGCCCAGGCCCATCAGCCGTCTTATCGGTATCGGCGAAGCCGCTGATCTGTGCTAAGCCGCCGCCCCAACAGCCAAAGGAGTACACCCGTGAGCGAGCCGACCGTGGCTGAGGCGACCGACAGCATCTATGCATCGCTCCGGGCGAACAATGCCGACATCGACGCAAATATCGCGGCGCTCAAAGCGGCGCTGACGCGAGAGGGGATAGAACAGGCGGTGTTCGATCCGGCCAGGCTGGCGCAGAACAACCGTTCGGGCCGCAAGCTGATGCAGGCATATTTTCGGCAGCGCGGCGTGAGCGTGAGGTTTTCGGCCTCGTAGGGCGCACGGGAGCAGTTCGCCGGCCACAAGTACCCCCCGCATCGACCAGATCGTCGTCGCGCTAACCCGGCGCCGGGCCGGCTCGGTGCCGGTGCGAATTCCCGCCTGCGCCAACGTCGCCGCGACACGCCGCGGCGCTAGCGCTGGCTGCAAGGCATCCGAAGACCATGCGCCTTACACCTCTACGGGCTTAGCCGCACCAATGTGTGCGAACGTCGCCGAGGGACCCCGATTCTGGCGTTTGCGGGCGGCACCAGCGGTCGCTGTCGCCGTGGACGATGAGCACTTGGGCCGACCGCCGACGACCACTCGGCGGGCGCCTGGCAGCGTACTCCGCCGCGACCGTATTATAGGATCGCACGGTGTCCCGGTCGGTGCTCATCCTAGCGCTCCGCCTTCAAGACAAGAGGCCCGATGAGCCTGGGAACCGAAGCAAACAACCGGGGCGAGTCGCGGCGCGTTGGTCTACATGACCCTTGGCGCGGCGCGACGGGCCGAGCTTGGTTTCCGCGCAGATTGGAACGCCGTGATGTCGTCAAATTCACGCCTTTGACCCTGAGTTGTCGCTCGTCGGCAACTACGTGAGCGGGCTCTCCGCGGTGAAATCGGACTCACAAAGCGCACTCGGTTCGAGTTGCATCCCTCACTCCATCTGCCGGAGAAGATGAAAGTGATGAAGTTTCATCTACGATGATGGACAAGGTTGGCGGCCTGACGGCTCAGCCGGGAGGGCATTGTCCTTTCGTTCGCCGACGCCGCTGCAATACGAAGGATCGTAAGCAGTCCCTCGCGAACGAGGCGCACCGCGAGCACCACCTTGTCGGCATCTGTCAGGCAATCTGGCAGGTCGCGAACTGCAAATTTTGGGGTAGCGGCGATGAAATGAAATGCGGGCTGTATGGCTGCGGGCCCCGAGACCACGTTGCCGGGATAATGGATGGCCGCAGAGCCCTCGCTCAAGGTCACCCTGCACATCATCCCCGCGCGCCGGGCGACGATGCTGCCTAAGTTGAGGTGCGGCAATTGCTCGAGTGTGGCGAAATGACCGTCCGGTTGAGGCTGACCGTTGGTCAAAAGCCGCTGACCCACCCGCCAGATTGAGGTCTCGCAATCTGCCATCTCTGCAAAACGGGACAGAAGAGCCCTGAACGACTCGCGAAAGTCCCTCGCATCGCGATCCAGAAATCCCGTTGGCAGCGCCTGTCGGAAGCGGCTGTCTTTTCGCGCCGCCACCGCCAGCGCTTCGGAAAGCACATCCGCCCACCGAAAGACATGGACACCGACCGTAAGGTGCAGCGAGGCTTCGCCGAGCGTCTGCGCCTCGTGCACCAAGCCGCGCGGGAGGTAGAGCAGATCGCCCGCAACAAGATCGATGGTTTCCCGGGATTGCCCTACCTCGTCGGGCGAGAGGGCTGAAGGAGTATCGGCGAGGGGAAGAACAACGGGCGTGCCGTAGATCCGCCATCTCTTTGAGCCTTCTAGTTGCAGCACGAACACATCGTGCGTATCGAAATGCACCGGAAATGCCTGTGCTCCGGGTGGCGTCAGGTAGAGATTAGCTGCCACCGGATGGTGCAGTCTGCTCTCGAGTTCCTTGCAGAGCACTGAGACCTGCTTCCAGCGCAGATCCAGACGGTCGACGCTCAGCGAATAGCCTTCGTCGTAGTAGGACCGATAAAGCAAGTACATGTTCGGCACGCCATCACCCGTTAACGGCAGTGCCTTTGAAACGACGCGGCCATCGCGCCACTGGACGAGACGGGCATTGCCCCCGGCTGTGAAAGCCAGGAGCGCCTCGATGTCGGACATGCCAAAGAGGGACTCGTAGTAGCTTCGATCCCGGCCCGCGACGCGCAACACATCGGTTTCCCAGTGGCCACCGTAGAAGACTTCCGTGCGAAACGGGGCAAGCAGGCGCGGCAGATCCCAGGAGCTGTTATGCATGGACAGGCTCTTTCGGGGCGTTCTGCTCGAGATGGTGAATCAGGCGGCGTCCGAACACATCGGGGAGTTCATCGAATAGCTTGCGCACCGACGTTGCGACGTCGGATGGCGGTTCGTTACCTGCCGCGAGACAATCCGCCAGCATTTCGATGCGCGGGCTTCCATCGACGGCGAGCGCCAAGTATCGATCGTCGAGACGGATCACGATGCGCAGGCCGACAAGCTCTTGGAGAATGCTGCAAAGGGAAGCTTCAGATGCAGCCCGGCCGGCTGCAGCCAGCGAACGGGCGATCGCAGCAAGCGACGCCCCATCCTCGCAAAGGTGATAGACCTCGCGATCGAGGCCGGCGAGGACGATCCGCTTCTCGACGGACACGGGCCGACGGTCGGCAATGATGATCTGCTCGCCGTCGTCGAGATAGACCAGCGCGTCGAGGGCGTTCGACTCCTTCCAGCAACTAACCGCATCACGTAAGTCACTTAGATAGATTTCGGGCGTCTCACCATCGCGATAGTCGAAGTCGAAAAAGTAAACCAGATTAGCGAGCTCGTCTTGTGCAAACGGATAGATGTAGCGGTAAGCCGCCATAGGTCGGACGCTGCCGACTCCCAATTCCGAGGCGTGCTCAAAGAGCGGGCTGAAACGGTCGAGTCGAACGCAGCCGACATAGATCGGCGGCGTCAAATGGACGATGAGTTCTATCAGGTCAGCCTGGCGACGATATTCGTCCGGATCTTCGCCGGGAAACCCGCCAAGGATGTTCCAGCTGGGATGCACGAGATACTCCGCGCACAAGCGCAGGAGCCGTATGTTTTGGTAGGCGTGCACGCCTTTGCGCATAAGGTTGAGGGTGGCGGTGCTCAGGCTCTCGATGCCGGGCTGGATCTGTGTCACGCCAGATTGCCTGAGCAGGCGAACGTGCGACCGGTTGAGGTTGGCCTTGGTCTCATAGAACAGCGTCACTCCGAGATCGCTTTCGGCCAGCCTGGGCAGCACGGACTTGAAATATCGCATGTCGATGATGTTATCGACAGAGGCGAAATTGCGAACCCCGTAGTGCTCGACCAGATCCGCCAGCTCCCCAAGAAACCGATTCGCGGATTTCGTCCTGAAGGCCATGGTGCCGCCGTTGAGGCCACAGAAAGTGCAGTGTGCGGTCTCGCCCCACCAGCATCCGCGAGAAGACTCGATTGGGACGGTCACGTCACCTGCCGCACCGGCCAGCTTGCGATGCGTGTCGAAAAAATCGCGGTAGTCTGGGACCGGCAGCCAGTCCATATCCCGAACCGGATTGGCAAGCGCCGGCGGGACCGACGTCTCACCGCCCACTCGATGAACGATGCCGTCGATTGTGGGGGGTACTTCGCCAGCTGCAAGGCTGGCCGCGAACGTCACAAAGCTCTTGTCGCCCTCGCCTGAGCAGACGATGTCAACGAAGGGAAACAGACGGTGCATGGCCACACCCATTGCGCCTTCGCAGTTTGCGCCGCCGAGCGCAGTGAGCACGCCGGGGTGTCGCGTCTTGACCAGCCGGGCGAGGCTCAGGGATGGCGTGTTCTGTTGGAAGGTCGATGTGAAGCCGACAATGTTGTACCGCCCCCAATCGAGGGCGTTCAGACATTCGTCCAAGAATTCGGAGGCCTGTCGGCGAAGGCGTGTTAGGCCGACGACCATTTCCAAGTCCTGCGTGTGATCGGCCATAAACGCGGCGCCTCGGCCAAAGGGCTCTGCCATCGCCGGTCGCAGAACCTCATTGTAGTAGGTCGCAACGTCGGGCAAGCCGGGACCGCTGAGAGCCTCGGCGAAAAGCCATTCGCCAAGTTGAGGTGCTCCATTGAACCGGTCGATGTGGACGTAGTTTTCGACGCCGATATGCTTGGCGAAATCCAGGTTGAGATAGCCAATGTCGCAGGGGATGCCGACACGGGCCAGACCTGCCTTCAGAAGGCTGATACCGATCGATGGACGGTTGATGTCAGCAAACGGCATTTGAATAAGCAGGACACGGAACATGAACCCCCCTTTCGGCAAACGCCGAAGGCTTGTCACGCGATGGTAAAACGCCGGGCGCACGCCTCAAGACAGCTCGAAGCCACCTCCGTGGTTTGTGCGGCGACGGCCAGTCCGCGCAGTTCCAAGCTGAGAAACTGGACACCGATACAGCCGTCCTGAAGTTGCTGGCGAGCGAGGAATAACGCGCCCTCGATCAGGGTCAGGGAAGGTGGCAACGGCATCGCCAGCATGGTTTCGATCGCGATGATCAGCTTCGGCAGGTCATATCGGCGGGCAGCATGGATGATTGCCGCATCGCCTAGTACCTGCGCCACGAGGGCGGGATCCAACGAGTGCGTCTGTAGGATTTTGCGCCATTGCCGATGCTCTTGAAGCATATCATCGATCAGCCCCGAGACGCGCACGAGCGCAGTCGCGGGATCGATTGTGCGTCCAGCTATTACATCAGCGTCTTGGCCCTCGACGGGCACGCGCGCGAATCTCCGTCCCCGCTGCGCGGCATCAGCGCACACAGCAGCAGCCCCATCCATCGACGTTCGTGGCGCGGTCCAATCGCCGGGGACGCACGCTGCATCCGGGGTCAACAGGATCGCACTGAGCAGACCCGCCACGTAGACGGTGTGGTAGACATGGCGGAAGGCATAAGCGGCGGCCTCATCACCTTGCAGAGCGGCGAACTGGGCAGGATCGAAACTCGGGCTTGGCAGGAACCCCAGTTCGTCAACGACCCCGTTATAAAGATCCCAGGCCAGCCAGACATACGGCGACCACGGCCCCCGCAACAGCGTCGTCGCAATGATGAACTCTATCAGGAGATCGAGATCGTCATTGACGAGAACCCAGGCGACCGAAGCGTCAATGCGTCCACGCGCCAGTGAGACGTCGACGCAACATGGCGGCGGGCGGGACCCGAAATCGGTCGCATACATAAGACCGTGAGTGATGCCATAGCCCGTCGAACGGCTCATGCTGATCGGATGGACTTCCTTCATGAGAACGTTGTTTGGGAAAGCAGCAGAGAAATCCGACCGGAACCCGACATTGAGCAGAGACTCCACCCATTCGACCTCCATGGCGCGATAGGGTATGCGCTCGAGTGTGTCGGCCAGGCCGTCCCTGAAAATGTGTCGGAGAATAGTTTGTGTCTCGGAGTCGCCGCGACCGCGTTGGGCGAGCACTATCTGTGTCAGACCCAGGGGCGCAGCCATGTGCGGGCAACGCAGCAGCAATTCCTTTATCCGATTGTCGGTGCAACATCCTTCCAAGACGTCGACCAACCGCTCAATTAGACCTGTAATTCGCCCGGGTTGCTCAACGCGGGATGCCAGCAGGACAAGGATTGCTGTTTCAGCGAAGACCTTGTCCCGCATTTGAACAGCGTCCTCATTGGGATCATCGGGCCACAACCTCGAATATCGGTCGATCCTCGGCAGATGCCTAACCGAAAACTCGAGGACGTCAGCGAGACGGTTGCGAAGCAGCACTGGATCAATTGTCGGAACCATCTCGCCGAAATCCCGTAGTCATCCCATTCGCCTGACCATGCGTCGGTTCTGCGGCGTGATCCGGCCGAGGGCTACTCGCTGGTGGTTTTCTGGCCGCTTGGCCCGAGTTGCTGACGGATGCCTTGGCCAAGAGCCGACACTTCGCCGATTGATGCAACATTGCCCTTGATCACGAGGCCATATCCGTCCCAAGCAACGACCGATGTCGCGACCTTGCCGCCGGGGTCGAGGTCGTCCAGCGTGGAGGGCTGGAGAATCGATTTCAGGGAGGTGTCGAGATTCACTATCTTTCGGTCGTGAAGTTCCTGCAGAAGATTCGCAACATCTTTCGCTTTTGCCATGACTTTCCTCCAGGGTGACTAGCTGACGTTTACCCGCGCTCCGAGGCGGCAGAGGGTATTGACGTGTCTTTGGCTAAGTGGAGTCGAATGCCATCTATCGGCGCACGGTCGATCTATCATTATCTATATTCATCGGGAATACTATAGCAAGTTCTAATGCAGGTTACACTAAAATTAACAGAAAGGAGGCAAGTTTACATAAAATTAATTTTTATACTCAGCATTTTGGCACTATTCTATCCTTGCCTCTGGCAAGAGCCGAATTCGCGCATGAGCGCGCCAAGTAGGTTCAGGTTGTAATGGACCCCGATATGGCGCTTCAGGGATTTGACTTTTTCCGTCTTCGAGGCAGATGATGAAGTCCGGCGTCACCGACTTCCTGATCGATACACGCCGGTTCCAGCTTGACTGCGGCCGGGGCGACTGGCGTGCCGATCCCTTGGAAAGCGGCATGGTATCCCCGATCAGCTTCGGCAATTCGCTGATCGGCAGTGGAAGGGGTGCAGTCCAATCGGTTACACTCCAGCCTTTGCGAGGAGAGCAAAGGTGCCTTGGCAGGAGTGCAACCTTATGGACGAGCGTCTCAAATTAAAGCCAGAGCGCCGAACCGCCGCCCGAGCGGTCAATCACGGGCCCACGCCGGGTGCGGTGAGAAAAGGGGCTAGCGGTGCTTAAGCCGGTGAGGTCCTCGACATGGGCCGCAAAGTCATTGAGACGCGCTGCAAGCTCGTCGAGCTCAATATTTGCGCGCCGGTCCGGAAAATGTTCGATCGGCTTCGCCGCGATGCTCGCGGCGAAGCCTCCAACCGAGACGACGAGCGACCGGTTTTCGATAGGCGACTGTCATAACGCCTCTCCTTCCACAATGGTAGGAGCGCGGCGCTCGATGCGAACCTGCAAGCCCGTCACCACGCCTGCGATGATCAGCCCTCCCGCCGTCACTTCGTCGCCGGTCACAAACACCCGGTCCAGTACCGGGCGACAGCACTTGAAATAGGCCGCGGCATCTTGGGGGTTTAACGGATTGTGTCCACCTATTTTAGGGAATGGTGCGTACTCGCGCTGCTGAAGGCGGCGGAGCGGGAAGCGCGTGACATTCTCATGGACCGGTTTGTCGAGAACGACGTAGAGTCGATGAGCTTTGCCAGGTAACGACGTGGCAAGCGGTGGAATCTGGCCCCTCAGGACCGGACAAATTCCAGCAACGGGCCGAAATCGTGATTGTCGGCGGCGCGCAGGGCTTCGACATAGCGCTGGCGGGTTTCGCCGGGATCGACGAGGCTGGCGCTGCCCCAGGAGAAGCGGGGGCGATTCATGCTGACGAGCAGCAGGTCGGTCGCGAGCCGTGCGTGGCGGCCGTTGCCGTTGGGGTAGGGATGAATCCATACGAGTTTGTGGTGAAAGCGCGCTGCGATTTCATCGGGCGGGTAGGTTTCGTGATCGATCCAGTAGCGGCAGTCATCGATGAGTTGTCGCAGTTCGGTGGGGATGCGGTAGGCATCGACGCCGATATTCTTGTCTGAGTGCCGGTAGCTGCCGGCCCAGCGCCAGACGCGCCCGAACATCCGCTTGTGTAGGTCGTTCAGGAATTTTTCGCTGAGCACGTCGCGTTTGCGGGCGAACGGCCATTCTTCCGCTTCGAGGATGTTCGCCTGTTCGGCTTCGTTCAGTTCGCCGCGCAGGGTGATGTAAGCCGGGATCAGGCCTTCGCGCTCTTCAGGGCTGAGCGGCGTTGCGGCGTCATCCTGTTCGAGGAGCGGATCGGTCATGACGCCTCGTCATCCCACAGCGCCGAGCCGGGCTTTTCCAGCAGGCGTCTTGCGAGCTGCCTGATCTGCTCTTCCTCGGCTTCCGGATCGACGCTTTGTGCTTCAAGTGCCATTGTGTGGTGGGCAGGCTTGACGCGGCGCCTTGCCAGCCTGAGGGCGCGTTCTTCGGTAAGGGTTTCGAGCGGCTTGCGAGGCACCAGCGCATAGACGAGGTCGCAGTCCAGCGCCCGGGCGGCGCGCTCAAGCGAATCGAGCGTGATCGCATTGGTGCTTTCGGCTTTTTCGATGGCGACGGCGCGCGGCTGGCTGACGCCCAGCCGCTTTCCGAGCTGTGCCGTCGTCATGCCGAGGGCTTCGCGGATCGCCTTGATCCAGCCGCGCGGCGGCCTTGCGAATCCCTCCTGGGTTCGCAAGGGGCTGAGCCTCTTGTCGAGCTGGCGTCTGGCTGTGGCGCGTTCCTGCGGGCGCATTTTGATAACCTTTCATTATTCAGACACGCTCATGCAATAGCTTATATGTTATCAACTTGTCAAATTCTGATAATGCATGTGTTATTGCCAACGGCGGGTCTGCTAAAATTGGTCGATGAATCGCTTTTCACGATATCTGGAGCATCTGCGCTTCGAATACCGGCCGCGTGTTTCGCAGCGGCTCGCCGATTTTTCGACGTATCGTGCGCGGCGTTTCCTGAAAGAAACAGGACCGATCGGCGTCCTCGTCGACAATACCGTGCTGGGTCATGCCACCGCCCATGAAACCGCCTGGATTTCCACGGGGGACAAGCTGTGGGGGCCGCACACGATCAAGACCGGTTACGAAGCGCGCATTTCCATACACGCTACCGACTCGGCAGCCCGTGAGTATGAGCATGTCCGCTATCTGCCCGGCCTCATTTCTCTCGCGCGCCATGATCATGTCACGCTGTATTCGTCAGCAGAGTTAAACGACGAGAGATTCTACCAGCCCCCCGGGCGGTTCCGCGGCTACGGCTACTGCGATCACAATTTGTTCGAAGGGGTGAGGATGGAGAGCATCGACGGCATCGCCTTCCCCACTCTTGGACCGTCACGGATGGGGCTTCCGGGCGCCGAAGACCAGAAACGCCAGCGGCTGCAGGAAAAGGAGACAAGCGATCCTGACTATGCCTCTCTTGTGGCGGTTCTTGGCCGGAAAAACAGCCAGGACGCATGGCACATACGCACCGCCGACAAGCACGGGCTTTTCTGCTTTCTGACGAGGGACTTCAACCTCATGAAGTGCCTGGACTCTCAGAAGAACGCACCGCGGATCAGGAGCATGAAGACCGCCGTCATGACGCCCGCCGGCCTTGGCAGCTATCTTAAACTTCCCCCGATTGCGCCGCACCTCTTCAGCTACCCCAACGCCAGCTTTCCCGTACGCAGTGACCTCGCATGGCCTCAGGGAAGGCGCAATGGGGCGCGGCAAAAACCGGAACAGCGACCGAACCTGATTACGGGGCCGGAATGCGGGCGCGTACCTGCTTCGCTGAAGCTACGCAGGACCGGCTCTCGTAAACCGAACTCCGGCTTCGCCACGCTACGCCGGGATTTCGGCCATCCGGATTCCATCCCTCGCGCAAACAACGGCCTTTCAGGCCGTAAACTGAACGGGCCGTTTCGGCCCGTGCAACCTTTTGTCTTTTGATCCGGGGCTGCCGCCCCCTGCCGTCAAGGCCGGGCGCTACGTTATCTTGCTCTATGGCCCGTCCTTTCTTCGCTTGGGGCTCGGCTCGGCCCATCCGAGATGGGGTATTCGGCTTGAGCCTCATCTTCGGGCGACAATGCATGGTGGATAGGTTGAAGGTGCTGCGCTTCGAGCTGATGGTTAAGACGTGGGTCTGTTGGAACAGCCACAAGCATCAGAAGGAGAAGCGCAGCATGAAACATTATGCCGGATTGGATGTCTCCGTAAAAGAGACCGCAATTTGCATTGTCGACGAAACAGGCAAGATCTGCCGGGAGATGAAGGTGCCGAGCCATCCCGAGGATCTTGTGCGGGTGCTCTCGGATCCTGCCTGGACCTTTGAGCGGATCGGCCTCGAGGCCGGGCCGCTGTCGCAATGGCTGTTCAGCGGCCTGGCCGAAGCCGGCCTGCCGGTGATCTGCATCGAGACCCGCCACACCAAGGCCTTCCTGGAGGCGCAGCCGAACAAATCCGACCGCATTGACGCCCGTGGCATTGCCCAGATGATGCGGGTCAACCTGTTCCGCCCGGTCCATGTCAAGACGCTGACGAGCCAGAAGCGCCGGGCCCTGCTGATGGCGCGCAAACTCTTGCAGGATAAGGCGATCGCCATCGAAAACGACATCCGCGGGCTGTTGCGCAACTTCGGTCTCAAGGTTGGGATGGTCGGCGCCGTCAAGTTCGAGCCCCGCATCCGCGAGCTCACCGAAGGGATGCCCGATCTGGCCGAAATCGTCGAGCCGCTGCTCGAGGCGCGCAGCAAGCTGCGCGAGAATTTTGCCGCGCTTCACCGCAAGCTTCTGGCGATCGTCCAGGATAACGAGGTCTGCCGGCGGCTGACGACGATACCGGGCGTCGGTCCGGTGGTGGCGCTGGCCTATACCGCGACCATCGACATTCCGGCCCGCTTCCGCAACTCCAAGGCGGTCGGACAGATCTTGGGGCTGACGCCGGTGCTCCATGAGTCGGGCGAAAGCCGCCGCATCGGCCGGATCTCCCGCTGCGGCGATGGCATGATGCGAACGCTGCTTTACGAAGCCGCGCAGACCCTGCTAACGCGCGTGACGAAATGGTCGTGGCTGAGGGCGTGGGCGATGAATGTCGCTAGGCGGCGCGGCCGACAGAGGGCCATTGTCGCATTGGCTCGCCGGCTGGCGGTGATCATGCATCGCATGTGGCGCGACGGCACAGAGTTTCGTTGGACGCGACAAGACATCATGCCGAAGGCCGCCTGATTGTGCGCCCGACCATTGCAGCCTGCCGGCGCGCGCAGTGGGCCCGTCAAGGGCAAGTCGCGGCGCGCTGACCTTCGGCCACCCTTGACCGACCACTGCGCGCGCCGGCCGAGCCGAAACCAGGTCGGGGACGGCCAAACACGGAGATGAAAACATGATCGCAGAGCGAGCGTGACAAGGATCACCCCATAAGGTTCCACCAGCCGGGTGGAAAGAGCGTCCTTCGCGGGACGATGAATGAGGTGAGTTCGCGAGGGTTGCAGTACCGGTCGCATCAAAACGATCAGGACGCTTCCGAGATTGTTCCGCCTCATTCTTCTGATCCCCATCAAGGCGACGGCCGAGCGCCGATCCCGCAGAGAAGCATGACCCCGCGAAAGACGTCACGCACCGGCGAAGCGGAAAGCTCGACAAGCGCTTGACTTCAACACGCCGAATAGAGAAGCAACCCCCGTTTGCTTAACAGCTGCAAAGACTAAGGGCGGGCCGCCGCTCAGACCACGGTCACAACGTCGAATAGCCATCGCAACCTTACCCGCCAAATCGTCCTTGTTGCGCCAATATTTGACGAGCTTCTTTTCATACGGCTTTCGGAATCTCTCGAGTTTGGCCTTTTTATCGAACTCGACCTTTTCCGCGGCCCACGTCTTGCGAGCACCGCCTTCGAGCAAAAACAGTAGGCACGCCTTGGGCGACGGCGTACTCGTACTCCATCTGGGTGTAGCTCTTACCTTTCAACTCTGAGCCGTACCGCTCTGCGACGATGAGTACTGTAGTAGTCGCTGTCATCGATGCGCCGCTTAATGTAATCCCATTGAGTGTCGTCGCTGGCTTGGAATGCCTCCATCCCCACAGGAATATGCCCGAGGTTAAGAACGGCCTCGATGACCGACCGTCTTTCGTCCACCAAATCGGCGTAGGTCGAGCTGACGAAGATTTGGTATTTAACGTCCATGCGGCTTCACCCTTCGATCCGCCCTTGTAAGTCTGCAAGCAGGCTGGGGATAACGCCCCCCGCCGCAGCGACAGCCTTCGCTATTCCTTCTTGTCGACCAGCGCCCGTAGTGCCGAGACGTCATGCAGCAATAACCTGCTGCCGCGCTTTTCGATCAGGCCCCTCTTGGCGAGGTCGCTCATTTCGCGCGAGACCGCTTCCCTGTGCGTGCTCATCGTTGCCGCCAGCTCGGAATGCGTCGGTGCCGGGCTTATGGACACCTCGCCGTCCACGAGTGCGGCTTTCTCCGCCCGATGCAGGAGCTCGACGATCAGCCGTTTTCGCACGACCAGAGTGCTGTATTCGAATACCCGCTCGGTCATGCGTCGGAGCTGGGCAGACAGATGCTCAAGCAGCATCCAGGCAAAAGTCGGGTGGGTCATCACGATATCCCGGAATGCTGTGCCCGACAGCCGTGCAGCGCGGGTTGCCTCCAGCGCGACTACGCTGGCAGAGCGTGCAATCCCGTCAATGCCTCCGAGCTCCCCGAAAATGTCACCCGGTTCGACATCGCGATACGCTATCTCCCTGCCGTCCGCTGAAACCAGTGTCACGCGAGCCCGTCCTTCCAGCAGGAAGAAGACATCGCGACCAGTGTCGCCGTGGGAAATGATTAGCTCGTTGTGTCGATAGCTGCGCTCGTGCCACCGTTTGGTCAGCGCGGCGAGGTCGGCATCGCAAAGTCTTGAGATGAAGGCCAGAGAGCCTGTCACAACGGTCTCTTGTTCAATCAAGTGTACTTCACCTTACTCCATATCCAAGGAAATTTAATGGCCGCAGGCCCCGCTTTCCGGGATGCAAACCGGGAGCGGATTTCGCCAATGTTTTCCCCGGTGTGGGAATTCCCACAGCCAAGCCTGGTTCGACTGTCATATCCTAGTTGCAACGTCAGGCCCGCCGGCTCGTGGGCAAGCCGGCGAAGGGAAAGGGAACAGTCATGAAATTCTTGGCTCCCGTCACAAAACTTGCTGCGGGGTTTCGCAAATTCGTCGCGCCGCGCTATCGCCCGGAGCTCTATTACATGCGTGGCCCGGGGCCAGCCACCGCCCGCCGTATGGGCACGCCGCGGAAAAACCAATCCATCGACCACTACGCCTAACTTGCCTCGCGGACGGCTGACGCTCTCGCCCGGAGTGCCGTTCGCGCCGTTCCGTACCGGTCAATTCAGATCAATGAAGGGACGATCTGATCATGATTATAATTCATGCTGCCGCCATTGGTCCATTTCGCAGGTGGTTACGCCTCCGCGCCGAACGAAAAGCTCTCTTGTCGGCAACGGACCAGTTGAGCCGTTTACCCGATGACGTTCTTGGCGACGTCGGCATCTCACGTGACGAAATCATGTGCGCTTTGCGAAGCCGCGCCATCCGTCATGCGGAAGCAGGCGCGGCCGGCACGACAATCGAGCGCACCAGGATCGCTTCGGCCTCGATCCCGAAACGGTGGGCCGCCGGCAGTGGCTACGCCACGGCCGAGATCCCCTTTAGCTGGTCCACGAGCGCGCGATCGAGCCTTACATCGCGGCTTCGACAAGCAGCGGCGCGCGGACGGGACCTTCGAACGGCACCTGCGACCCCAAGGACTGAATGTTGACCGACGGGAGCTGGGGAGGATCTCAAAATGATCATGTCAGTTGTTAAGTCCCTCGCGCCTGTGACGCTCGGCACCGTGCCGATCGCAATCAGTCCGGCTTCATTGTCGGCTTCTGACGCTCAGGGTTCGCAAGTGCGCCGCACCGAGTGAGATATGTACGCCAAGATAAGTATTAGGATGCGAAGGTAACGACAACCCGGCCTCGTTCGTGGATGTTCGGGATGGCTTAGCGGGGGCTCGGCACAGGCGGCAGGCGTTCCAGTTGGGAGGATGTCCGGCTGCCTGTGCCGATCATCTGCCGCTGCGCGGTCAAAGGTGGCGTCATTGAGTAGGCGTGCCGTGGTGAACGGCGGCTGCCCGTGCCACTTGGCTTTCTTCCGCCGGACCGAGAAAGACAAGGCGTTCTGCCAGTGCTTGGATAGTGGGGAGGCGTGCAAAAGGATAGGTACGACCTAAGAAACGGCCAAGGTTCGTGTTAGTAGAGAGATATCGCCAATACAGTGCTGTGACCGAGTTAGTTTGCTGACTTCTTAATCAGCCCAAATAAGTCTGACTCCAACCTCCGCAGCGAGTTACAGCGTAAATCACTAATAGTCGCGATTTGGTCAAAGCCCCGCCGGAAAAAACGGTAAGGCCTTTCCACGGCACGTTGGCGAAGCGCGGAGTTGCGGCCACGGGTCAAAGTGCTTTAACAGGCATGGCATGAGCAAAGGCGCAGCGGCGTGCGCACTGGCAAGCAGCCCATAGTGGCGGATGCGATGGAAGCCTTTGGGCAGCACGTGGAGCAGGAAGCGCCGGATGAACTCGCCCGCTTCCAGCGTCATGGTCCGGTAGCGCTCGCTGCCATTGCAGCGGTAGTCCTTGACTCGGAATGTGGCGCCCGCCTCGGTAAGCGCGATCAACCGGCTGTTGGAGATGGCGACGCGGTGGGTATAGCGCGGCAGGAGGCCAGCACGGTCTCGGGTCCGGCGAATGCGGCTTGGCGTAGGCGAACCAGTTCTTCTTCTTGAGCGGTGCCAGGAAGGCAGCAAAGGCGCGCTTGTCGCCGAGGCCAGCATTGTCGCCGAAGAACCTCAGCCGGCCGGCGGCATGGGCATGAGTAAGCTTATCGGATGCTCCTCTCAAGCTGAAGGTTGACACTTCATGCTCGGAGGCCGATGGCCGTCCGTCACCCCTGATCGATTAAAGTCTCACCGACGCGGCCTACGAAGCTCACGCCTCAAACCCCGCGCCCCTCCCGCGAGTGGGTCGTTCAGTGACCCCCAATGCCGACTGTGGAGCGGTCAAATTGCGAAGTCCGGATCGGGCGATTTCCGGTTCTTCCGACCGGGGCAACTTTGTCGAAGTCGGCAGTCAGATCTCACCTCGTCAATCGCCATAGATGTC
This sequence comes from Mesorhizobium sp. WSM4821, assembly GCF_055901555.1. Lineage (NCBI taxonomy): Bacteria > Pseudomonadati > Pseudomonadota > Alphaproteobacteria > Hyphomicrobiales > Phyllobacteriaceae > Mesorhizobium > Mesorhizobium sp. WSM4821. The sequence goes on from NZ_CM148371.1 coordinate 2,597,480, forward strand.
GAAAGTGAAATATTTCTTCGAGATCTCGTCGTACTTGCCGCTTGCCCTGATGCCCTTGATGGCGGCGTTGATCTTCTCTCTGAGAGGGTTGTCGTCCTGCCGGAAGCCGAAGCCGGCGCCGAGGCCGAGTATCTCCGGGTCGTCAACGACGTTGCCCTTCGCCTCGCAGCAGGCCTTTCCCTGGTCTGAGGCCAAGAAGCCTTCCGCCGCGATAGCTTCACCCTGCACGGCGTCGACCCTTCCTGCCGCGAGGTCCTGAAACGCTTCGTCCTGCGTCTGATAACCCTTGATCTCGGCCACTGCCGAAGCGAAGTGCTTTCGGGCATAAGCCTCATGGGTAGTGGACACCTGGACTCCAAGAATCTTGCCCTTCAGGCCTTCCGGCGTAGCGCTGATCTCTGATCCCTTGGCCGCGACTACCTCGGCCGGCGACTTGTAGTAACGGTCGGAGAAATCGATCGTCTTCATCCGTTCTTCGGTTATCGACATGGACGCCGCGATCATGTCGATCTTTTTGGTCGTGAGGGCTGGGATGATGCCGTCCCATGCGGTCGGCGTCAGGACGCAGTCGAGCTTAGCCTCCACGCAGAGCGCGTCGACGATTTCGAGTTCCCATCCTCCCCATTTGCCTGAAGCATCCTGCGAGAAAAAGGGCGGGTAGGCCTCCGGAGTGTATCCCACCCTGACTGTATCGGCCCACGCCGGACCGCCAAAAGCCAGAGCCAAGATCAGAACTCCTGTCGCGCAGGTTCTCTTCATTTCTCTCCACTATTTAGAAGGCACTAATATTCTCCCAACCGGGCCGACTTTGCGAGAGCTTTTTTTTAATGGGATTGCTCCTTTACGCCGTCATCGGGACCGGTTTCATTCCCCGAGCTGACATCCGCTTCTCCCGCCAGCCCAGCCTGACCGGGACATCGAACAGCCGTCCGGCCGCCAGACGGCGGCGCACCGGCCGCATGCCGGTCACGACGACGCGGACGACGGGAACGCAGGCCAGCAATTTCCCGGGCGACGACTAGCCTCCTAAAACCGTCCTAACGAAGCCGCCAGCTTAAGTCGGTCTTCTGTGCGGCGGATCGGAAAGGCGCCGAGAAACCATTGGATGATGTCCCGCCTCGACGGGTTGGCAGGTCCGGCCCAGGCAGCTTCCGCCGCGCGCAGCAACTCCTTCAGCGCTGCCTCCCGCTCCTCGAGGCGGCCGAGCTTGCCGAGCGCTGCCGCCTTCCATCCCGGCGTATCGATGATCACGTTCTGCGAACGCTCAGCGGCCTCGATCGTGCCCAAATAGTCACCGGCGAGAAAGCGCGTGGTTGCCAGATGGGACCACTGATAGTCTGGAAATAGTGGCGTCAGCTCGAGAGCATGGGCGGTCAATTTGGTTGCCAGATCCATGCGGCCCATGAAAGCCAACCCTAACGCAGCCGATACAATGACCTTTGGATCGCTCGGATTAAGCTCGGTGGCCAATTCGAAGTGCAATTCGGCCTGCTCGAAGCGTTGCACCATCGCCGTCGACCAGGCCACGACCATGTGGTTGCGCGCGTCGAGGGGGTCGAGCTCGACCGCACGCCTCGCCAGAGCGAGCGCGCGCTGTTGGGTCTGCGCGTCGCGCGGGCAGCCGGGTCTTATGAAATGTCGCGAATTATAAACGCTTGCGAGGCTTGCGTGTGCCGGTGCGAACGTCGCATCCTCGATGATCGCCTGGTCAAACAGCCGCTCGGCTTCATCTTCTGCTTTTGCTGACCAGCGTAGGAGCAAGTGTTCGCCGCGCAGCCACGCGTCATAGACGTCCAAGTCTTCGGGCAGCCGCTGAAGCGCACGCGCAAGGCGGTCTTGGGAGAGATAGATCTCCAGGTTTGAGGCAAGCCGACTGACCAATTGGCGTTGCGTAGCGTGCCAGTTTGCAAGTGTGAGCCTGTACGGTTCGCTCCACACGACTCGGGACGCCATTCTCTCTTCGAGCGAAACGAAGAGCGCGCACTGGTTGCCAAGTCCACGGCAATCGGCCTTGAGCTGATAGTCAGCATCACTGGCGTCGCGGCCATCTTGCATGTCAAGGATCGTCAACTCTCGGAATTTCGAAAGGTTGATAATCAGTTCGGACCGGAAGCCGGACGCGAAAGCGGCAACGGCATCGCTCTCGCTCACAAAAGTGCAGACCGCGATGATCGGTGCACGGCCTTGCAATGGCTTTTCGGGCTGACGGGGGAGCGTGGGGTCCGCCAAACTGGCGGCGAGCGCAGTGGTTTCGACGCTGGGTTCCAGCTGATAGTCTTGGCGCAAGGTGCTCGCGAGTTTGTTGTAAACGCGCCGCGCGGCAGCGACATTCTGATTGAACGCATGGTGGCGCATCAGACAACGTGCCGCGCCTTCATGGGATGGCTCGAGCATGAGCAAAGCACTTGCCGCGTGCCGGATGACCGGCTCGCTCGCATCGAAACGGCTCAGCAGGCTTTCCAGCGCTTCCTCTGCCCGGTTCCGGCGGTTGTGGCGAGCCACGCGGAGCCAGGCACCATAGAGGCTGCTGACCGATTCGAAGCCATAGAGAATCGCCTCGGTCCAATCCGACCGCTCGAGCAGCGTATCGTCGACCTTGCCTTCGCTGAGGTCCGTGAAGATTCGGTTGATATCAACTATCACGCGTGCGGGATCTAGGCTCACGTGGTTGCCGTGCCGCAGTCCCGAATTCTTTGACTCGCCGGAAAGAGCCTTGGCCGCAATGCGCAGACCACCGGTCAGGGCGCTCCTCGCTTCGGCTGGTGTACGCTCGGGCCACAGAAGCGTTGCAATCCTGTCCTGCAATTCCCTGAAGCCTGTCGAGAGCGCCAAGTACCCGATGAGTGCCTGCGCCGTGCGCGACCGCAAGGCGACGGGCTCGCCATCGTTATCTAGGACAGCAAGCCCACCCATAACGGAGATCGAGAATTGCGAGGGGCCGGGTTTGTCCTGGGACATGTGATGTGGAATCACATGGTAGAACGACATCGTTTCAGGCATGTTCTTGAGGGCGTGGCGGCCAGCGAAGCGGAACCCGTAGTCGGTGGTGCTGCGCGCCGCGCGGTAGACCTCCTCAGTGACGCAGATGCTGCCGGGTGTGGCTAGCGTTTGCACACGGGCGGCGAGGTTGACAGCATGGCCATAGACGTCGCCTGTATGGCGGCGGATTTCGCCCATATGGAGTCCAACCCTAAACCGGCCAGCAGCGGGCTGCTCCACGGCTAGGGCCGCAAGCTTGTCTTGCATCGTGACCGCGTAGTTGAGCGCGTCGGAAACGCTATCGAACAGGGCCAGTACACCGTCGCCCGTCGTCTTGACGAATTCTCCGCGGTGCTGCGGGCAATGGTCCTTGAACAGCGAAAAGCAATGGGTGACAAGATCAATTGCTGCGAGTTCACCTGCCGCCGTCAAGCGGCTGTATTGGGCAAGATCCGCGAACAGGATCGCCTTCAGCGCCGGCGATTCGGCTTCAATTTGCATCGTGGCCAGCTTACGACATGGTCCCCAGGTATTGTGGCGCGGTTGACCGGTTATGTCGATGTAATTGCACCATATGGGACAAAGGGAGAGAATATGACCGCGAAAGACAGGTCGGCGCGGAAGCTTGAGGAGCTTTTCAACGCTGTTGAGCTCCCGCAGCGTGGCCCTGTCCGCCTGGCGATCGCGATACCGGGCGCCGCCCTGTTCAAGATACCAGGTTTCCCGCGCGCAGCGCGGCCGGTGCCGGGGCGAATGGCAAGCGGGCGAGGCTTCACCGCGACGGGCGCTCGGACAAGCGCACTCCGCGAAGCCGCAGAACTCGTGTCATGCTCGGAATGGGGTGACGAACAACTCGTCAGCGCGCGTGACGAAGAGATCGGACCCGTCGTGCTCTCGCCCGAGGTGCTGAACGGCTTTACTGCTGCCCAACTCGGCGACCGCATTGCGTGGAACGAACGGCATCGCAGCTTCGATTGGCGGCCGCCGCGCCGCGATCCGGCCACGCCGATCGACTGGCTCGCGGTCGACGATGCATATGGCGGGCCAGCAGCCTATGTTCCTGCCGACTTCGCCTTTATCGGCCGCAAGGAAACGGGCGACGAGAGCGCGGTGGCGATCGGCGACAGCAATGGCTGCGCCTGCGGTGCCGATATCGAGAGCGCCAGACACGCCGCGTTATTGGAGTTGATCGAAAGCGATGCCAGTACGCGCTGGTGGTATGGCCGGAGGCGCAGGCCACTGATCGATCTCGCGCTGCTCGACGACGCGAGCGGGCTGGTTACGTGGCTCGGCGAGCGCGAGCGGGACACATGGCTCTTCGACATCACCAGCGACCTCGGAGTGCCCGTGGCTGCCGCCGCGTCCTCTGAGCCGGACGGCAGCGACGTCGCGCTGGGATTCGCCGCGCGACCTGCTATGCGCGAGGCGGGAGCGGCGGCTCTCACCGAGATGGTGCAGATGGAATTCTCCCTCGCCACGGTGCGCGCTTTGGGTCCCACCGCTAGCTGGGCGGCGTGGCGACAAGCGGTGACGATGGCATTGCCGCCGCTTGATGCCGCGCACGCGGTGAAGCATTCCCCAGCAACAAAGAACAAGACGCTATCGCCCGGTGCGCCTCTAGAGGCCTGTGCCCGCGCGGACGTTGCGTTATGGTTTGCCGACATGACCCGCGACGTCGTGGGCGTGCCGGCAGTCAGGGCGATCTCGCCCGACCTTTGCCATTTCAAGCCGCGATTTGCCCGCAAGCGACTGCTGGCACCCGATCACCCAGACCTCAGCCCCGTCCTCCCGAACCCGGAGGACCAGGTGACGTTGCTGGTTTAGCCACTCTTATCGGCAGCGTGTGAGCAGCATGATCCCGAACAGGAACTCGCACGCGGCCGTTACTTGGGCTGGCGTACCGCCCCCAGTCGCACCATACAGGGCAACGATCGCTTGCACATACGGGGCGAGGTAATTGGAGTCCAGCGGAGGGTCTCCTGTCTGCATCTCCGGCAACACCATTTTGTGCTTACCGAAATTTACCGCGGGCTTTTTCCTTTCGTCATTATAGATGCTTATCTTACAATTGTTTTTGCTGATCTCAACGTCTTGTATTGGACTTCTGGTCTGCTGAAAAATCTTGTGCGCGGGGGTTGCATATTGCTTCAGCAATTCAGATCGGTCCGTGGTGGAGGCGTTCCGAAAAGCGGCGAGGTTGTTGAGCACGCCGGTCGCAACATTCCTGTACCCTTGCTGGTTTGGGATGTTCCCACCTGGATTGTTACCCTGGAACATCTTGAGCTTGGCCATTTCCCTTCTCCCTCAAATAAACAATTCAAGCAGGATTAAAGCTCGGGCCGGGCTTGGCCGTCGGTTGCTTTCACTCTTGTCCGAACATGGCAAAGGGCATTTCCCTGCCATACCCGCCGCAGGAGAAGCATAGTACACCGCGCGCGTCCGACCCCTCGGTGACAAACGCAATTGCTGATCAATTGTTGATCCGCGCCCCGGCAGGACAATCCAGCGTGGCCCATCAAAGTATCATTCCAGGCACAATACTAGCAAGGGGGCACGCCTTCAGTGAACGAAGGGCAAGCGTCGAAAGCCCAGGAGCAGGAGGCACGAGCGTCCGAGCAGGTTGGACATTGCGATCTCGCGCTCGGTCATATCCTCATAGTGATGTGTGCCGCCGCCTTGCGGTACCGTGATGTCCTCGCCCAGCAGGAATCCCGAGAGCTGCGCGGGCGTGGCCATGTCGCGTGTGCCGATATGGGTGAACTGGGTTGCGGTCTCGCCGCTGTGGCACCCGTTGCAAGTGGCGAGCGAAAACTTGCGGCGCGTCTCGAGCGGTTCCGCGAGAGTGGTGCTGGGATTGGGAACCCACCAGAAGTAGCTACTCACATCCGTGTTGGACACGGCGCCCAGGAACCGATCGAACATAGTGGGAAAGCGCTCGGGAACCACATGCCGATCATCGAGGATGGCGGCCTCGTTGATCCCGAGATAGGTCCGCAGGATCGCGCTGCTGTTGAATTGATTGTCAGGCGTCTGCTTGACCGTGACCAGATCGAGCAGTCCGTCCTGCTGCATGCGGAACTCGCGCAGCTGCCAGGGGACACTCAGCACGGTCTCGTTGGTCCTCAGCTGACTGAGTGAGCTCATGTTGGGAAGCTGGCCAGGATTCGATCCGTGATCGGTAAAGGTGCGGGTGATGGATTCCAGCGCCTGATTGTAAGCGGCACTGCCGACGGTGAACTGGTCGAGATCCTTCCAGCCCCGATGCCACGCCTTGACCTCCATGCACGAGCCGGCAGCGATGCCGTATTCGAAGATGACGGTGAAGTTCATCGGATTGCAGCTATTGGAGGCTGGATCGTGGTAGACCAGCCCGAACACCAAGCGCCCCTCGCCGGCGCTACCGGCGGTTCCATAGCCGATGCGATCGGCAAGGTCGGGCCGATTGACGATGGCGAGAAGTCGCGCCGGGAAATAGTCGACATTGAAAACGCCGCCGGGCGACAAGGCCCGCCAATTGTCGATAACAAGCGATTGCAGCCGCATGGCGCGCGCTGGCTCGGTTACGATCCAGCCGTTGGCCTCCTGGGGAATTTGCCAGCTCGATAGCCAGTGTCGGGTGAATTCCTCCGGTGTGAGGCCGGTGCCATTGGCCAGCTCGCGCATCAGATGACCGAAGCTCCACGCGCCGCCCGGCGACCCAAGCCCGCTACAGGCATCGAAGCTGCGCGCGCTGTCTTCGACCACATCCGTTGCAGTGATCAGCAGTGAGCGCTCATGGTCAATGGCGGTGGGCAGCGGGGGTGGAAACCCCGGGAAGATCGGAAGATCGAAGAGGTATTCGACCCTGAAGCGCTGCGGCAGCAACTCGTGGAACCGCGGCCCCGGCAGGCGCAGGAACGGTGTTGTGCCGATATTGATCTCCAGCCCTTGCGCCGCGCGCAGCGGGTCCGGATCCTGGCTGTCCCGCAGGCCCCGTGCCCACTCCAACCCTTTGCGTGCCTCGAAAAGCGGGCCGACCATCTTGAGCTCGGCATCGCTGACTGCGGCGGCGGTCGTGACGATGTCGCGGGGCCCGCGCCGTATCAACCCGGTATTCTGCTGTTGCTCGCCTAAAGCGTCTATCGTCGCCGCCAGGTCGGCGCGCAGCGCAGCGAACTCCCCAGTGGCGTCAAACTTGAACTGCGCGGTGAATACACCGTCGCCTTTCTCTCGATCCGGCTCGGCGCCGTCGTCGCGAAAGGTGACGAGTCCATCCTCCAGCGCCACCGGGAATTCCGTGAGGGTCGATGGGCCGGTAGTCGCGATCTCTCCCACCACCACTCCGGGCTCCTGCGTCAGGAAGACACGCAGTTCGGTGACATTGTTGGCCAGCATCTCCGGTGAAGTCGCGGGCGAGGGCGGCGGCGGTTTGCGCCGAAGGGCCTCGCCGAATATTCGATCGAACGACGACGGATCCAATTCGAGGAAGGGGTCGGTCGGCGAGCCGCCGCTATTCTCCTGAGCATTGCTGGCGATCGGCGTCGCCACCAGCAATGGAAACAACAGGAAAAGGCACCACTGTCGACCTGAAGACGCAAACATGGTTGTTCTCAACGTTCGAACTAACCAGCGAAACACAGTCTATCAGAAAGGTGCCGAGCGGAATAGCCGTCCATAACTCTAGTCTCTAGCAGGCTTCTCTGATTGGGGTCGTTGAGGTCAAGCTCCTCCTGGTATTTTTCCGGACCATGTCGCCCCGCGGCGGGTCACTCGCTTCTCTTCGCGGTCGACGTTAGGCCGCCGCATGATGGGGTCAGTAGAGCGAGGCGTCCCAATCTGTTGAACGACCTTGAGAGAGTTCGTCCCAGGATCGTGCCTGCTAACGAGATCGCCTTGCCCATCGTCCTCACGGGAACGATCCGGATCACGCCCTTTCGGGCGGAATCAACTCCTCCTACGTTGGTCTGTTGTCCCTATTCCATGCTGATACGGGCCGCGTGCCTTGCCGAAGCGGAATTCTGTCCCGTCGCTCGACATGCGATGCAGAATGACAGCGAGCTTGTGGGCAACAGCAACTCGGGCTCGGGCCATACCGCGCCGCTTGGTGACGTTCATACCCCACGCTCTGAGGCACGACCATTTCTTGCTGAGCACAAGCAGCGAATGAGCCGCTTCATAGAGAGCCGTGCGGGCGAGCTCGTCACCGCATCGGCTTACCTTGCCCTGAATGTCCGTCTCTGATTGATAGCGTGCCGGGGTCAGACCAGATGCGCTCCGACATCCCTCGATCGGCGAAAGCGGTCCGGCTGATCGACCGTGGCACGAAAGGCGAGCGCGGTGATGGGTCCCACACCGGGCACGGACAGACTTGCTCCTTGCGGGCGATGTTGAGGACTTGCTTTGTCAGTCGCCCGAACTCGCCGAGCGATGGATCGCATTTCATTGAGGACCGTGCGTCGTGCGACGAGGAGGGACCGCCAGAGCCGACACTGCTGGCTCTTCACATGCACCTGTCGCTACCAGCCGGTGCGCATGATCTGCGCCAAGGCGCGGGCATCATTCCGATCCGTCTTGTTGGGCATAGTCTTCATCGCCGCATTGGCCAGTCGGATCTCGATGCAAATGGCCGGCAATCGTTCGACGCGAAGACCGTCATAAAGCCAGGCCGCCAGCGAGCAGGCTTCGAGCACGATGCGGTCCAGCGGCAGATCGATTTTCCGCAAGGCCTCATAAAGCGTCCTCGGCTCACTCGCCGCCCGCCCTTCCTTAACAATCCGGCCGTCGTGGCGGGCCCACCGAGGTCGGCAAAGGGCACGGCTGACGAAATGGGCGCTGAGGCAGGCCTCCATGCCGACAACGCACGGCTCAAGCTTTTTGAAGGTATCGACGAGGGCCAGCCGCTTGATCTTGCGGCGGAACGCGATCTTACCCGTCAGTGCCAAAGCCGACGAAATGGAAGACTTCCTTGCCAATATCGATGCCGATCGAGGCGAAAGGCACAACAGGGGTATCCATGGGCTGCTTCTCCGGTTGAGGCGGAGCAGTCTAGGACCGCACCGCAAGGGAAGCAGCCGCTGGGACGCTCCTCTGCCAGTGATGCATGTAGCAATCTAGCAATCGCATACTCAACCACAAGCCGTCGCCGTTCACCGTCGACCGCGCTCGGACCGCAGCCCGAATGACTGCTCGTGACGGATATGAGCATCCTGTTAAGCTCAGTCGTGCAGCATTGAAATTGTTGAGGAATTTTGTCCGGAAGCGCTACCATAGGTGGGTGATTTACTAGTTATTTCAATAACTTACTCGATTTTTGGTAGCGGGAGAGGGACTTGAACCCCCGACCCCAGGATTATGATTCCCGTGCTCTAACCAACTGAGCTACCCCGCCAGGGCGGCGAAAGGCCCGAAATCCGCCTTAAATCGGAAGGCATATCGAAGCGCTCGCCAAGGTCGGGCGGATATAAGGTTGGGACGGCAAGCCTGTCAAGCATCGATGCAGCCGGCATGCCGGGCATGCTCACGCATTGAATCGATTTGCTGCGCTGACCTTCGGTTCGAAAGGCACGATGCGAAGATTCAAAGAAGACGCGCACTTTGTGCGTCCAAGTGGATGCATGTCGCTCCAATCGCCGAAAAGCTTTGCCGGGCAGACATTCGAGCGCACATGCCGGGGTTGAGTTCGACGGGGCGCGCCGCTATGTCTCGGCCACGAAATTCTAGAGTTGGAATTGATGAAACCGCGCATTGCAGTCCTCGGTTGCGGATACTGGGGCAGCAACCACATCCGCACACTCAAGGCGCTCGGCGCGCTGCACGCGGTCTCGGACGTCAACCGTGCCCGTGCCGAAGGGTTCGCCAGTGAACACGATTGCCTGGCGATCGAGCCGGAGGCGCTGTTTGTCCACAACGACATCGACGCCATCGTCATGGCACTGCCGCCGCAGTTCCACGCCGACATGGCGGTGCAAGCCGTCCAGGGCGGCAAGGACGTGCTGGTGGAAAAGCCGATTGCGCTAACGGTGGCGGATGCCGAGCGTTCGGTGAAGGCAGCGGCCGACAATGGCCGCGTCTTCATGGTCGGCCATGTGCTGCGCTTTCATCCCGCCTTCGAGACGTTGAAGGCACTGATCGACAATGGCGAGCTCGGCGAGGTCCGTTATATCCATTCGCACCGGCTCGGGCTCGGCAAGTTCCACACCGAGAACGACGCGCTGTGGGATCTTGCGCCGCACGATCTGTCGATGATCCTCGCCATCACCGGCACCGAACCGATCGAGGTGCGCGGCGAGGGAGCAGCGCTCCTCGATAATCTCAGCGATTTCGCGCATCTGCACATGCGCTTTCCCAACGGTCTGCGCAGCCATCTCTTCGCGTCGCGGCTCAATCCCTACCGCGAACGACGGCTGACCGTGGTCGGCACCAAGGCGATGGCGGTGTTCGACGATGTCGAACCATGGGAGCGCAAGCTCGCCGTCTACCGGCACGCGGTATGGCAAGACAGCGGCCAATGGGCCTTCACCACCAACGAGCCGTCCTATGTGGCGGTGGGCGAGGGCATGCCGCTGACGCGAGAGCTCGAGCATTTCATCCAATGCATCGAAACGCGGGCGGAACCGCGCACCAGCGGCGAGGAAGCCATCAGGGTGCTGCGCATCCTGACAGCGGGCACGGTTACCCACACAGGATCGTCTTCCTGAGAGAAAAGTGCCGCCGAGCTAAAGCCTGATCTGTCCCGGTAGAATCGGGATCATTCGGCGGGAACCTGCGCTGGCCGGGCCGCCAGCCGCGTCAGCATCGCCTCTGCCTCGGCGCCACGCTCGGAACGTTCGATGAAACCGCCGCCGAACACGCGGGCCTCGTTGCCGTCGTCGGAATAGAGCACGCAGGCCTGACCCGGCGCAATGCCGGACTCGCCGTCGACCAGTTGCACTGAGGTGATGCCGGCGCTGTGATGCAGCACGGCCGGGCGAGGCGGGCGCGTCGAGCGGACCTTGGCGAAAAGCTCCAGCCCGGCCGCCGGGATGTCGGACAGCGCAGCGTCGCCCAGCCAGTTCATGTCGCGCAAATAGATCTTGTGCGTCTCCAGCGCCTCGCGCGGGCCAACGACGACGCGGGCCCGGTCGGCGTCGAGATGGACGACGTAGAGCGGCTCGCCCGAGGCGACGCCGATGCCGCGGCGCTGGCCGATCGTGTAGCGCAAAATGCCTTCATGGCGGCCGAGAACGCGGCCGTCGATATGGACGATGTCGCCCGGATTGGCGGCAGCCGGCTTGAGCTTGGCGATGATGTCGGAATATTTGCCCTGCGGCACGAAGCAGATGTCCTGGCTGTCCTGCTTGGCAGCAACCGTCAGCCCCATGTCCTCGGCAATGGCACGAACCTGCGGCTTCGACAGGCCGCCAAGCGGAAAACGCAGATAGTCGATCTGCGCCTGTGTGGTGGCGAACAGGAAATAGCTCTGGTCGCGGTCCGCATCGACCGGCCGGTATAGTGCGCGATGGGGGCCGTTGGCGCCGGAGCGGATGTAATGGCCGGTCGCCAGCGCGTCGGCGCCGAGCTCCTTGGCGGTCGCCAGGAGGTCCGCGAACTTGACCGTCTGGTTGCAGGAAACGCAAGGGATCGGCGTTTCGCCGGCCACATAGCTCTCGGCGAAGGGGTCGATCACCGCCTTGCGGAAGCGCTCCTCGTAATTGAGCACATAATGCGGGATGCCGAGCGTCTCGGAGACGCGGCGGGCATCGTCGATGTCCTGGCCGGCGCAGCACGAGCCGGCCCGGTGTGTTGCCGCGCCATGATCGTAGAGCTGCAGCGTGACGCCGACGACATCATAGCCTTCGCGCTTCAAAAGACCGGCAACGACCGACGAATCGACGCCGCCCGACATCGCGACAACGATGCGGGTGTTTTCGGGACGTCCGGGAAGATCGAGGCTGTTCATGGTTCTTTCGTTATGCACGGCGCTTGAATGCCAATGGCAGGAATATAGGTCAAGCTTTCCAGGTGCGCCAGCTTCGCGGACCGGCCGATTTTTTTGAACGGATTCGACGCTTGCGGCCAGATATCTCAAATGCCGACGAAAAGACTAACGCGGCGTTCATGATCCTTACCTAGCTATTAGGGTCTGCTTAGGCAAATTTTAAAGCTGTGGCGGTATGGTGGTGTGGATTGGGTCTTTGAGTTTTTGTAGAGAGTACGATGACCGATCTTGTTAGACCGCGAGTCAAATATGTTATTGGGCCGGATGGCAGCCCCCTTACGATTGCCGACCTGCCGCCTACGAACACACGTCGCTGGGTTATCCGGCGCAAGGCGGAAGTGGTGGCGGCTGTGCGCGGCGGGCTTTTGAGCCTCGAAGAGGCGTGCCAGCGCTACAAGCTGACCACCGAGGAATTCCTGTCCTGGCAGGCGTCTATCGACGAGTATGGCCTTGCCGGGCTTCGTACGACGCGCATCCAGCAATATCGGCATTAGGGCTGGTTCGAGTAAGTCAAAAGGCGCGACAATCCGCGCCCTTTTTGTTTCTTGCCGGAACGGTTCTCTCTGCCTCAGACCCGTCAGCACCACCTTGCCGATCGGCCTGGTGGCTAGAAAGGGGTCTATCTGGTGGTCTGCGCATTGCGCCGGGTCGGGTGCGCAACTGTGAACTGGCGGGCAAGCTCGAAGGCATCACCCCGAAAATGCCGAGGCGGACGCTGCGCGTCCTCGAACGCGATGGCCTTGTGCGGCGCGAGATCTTTCCGGTTATCCCGCCGCGGGTCGAGTACGAACTGACCGAACCTCGGCCAGATCCTGACGGGGCTGCTCAATCAGATGAGATCCCGGTGAGATCCCGGTCGGAGCGGCATGCGCCTGAGATCAAGAACGCCCGGGCACGGCGGTCCGCGGAACACGAGGGGATTTGGCAGCGTAGGCGTGAGACCGTGGCTGCTCGACCAACGAGCGGCGACGTCTCGGACAAACAACGCCCTGATCGCCGGGCGTTTGATTGGCATTAAAGCCTTGTTTTCAGCCGATCATGGCGCTGCGGCCGCCGGTCTCGGCGTCACGGATCTTGGTGTCGCGCGATTCGAGCATTTCCGCTTTGGAAAGTTCCGCTTCGGCCTCGCCGAGCAGTGATTCGGCAACGCTTCGTTGCTGGGCGAGGTCGCCTTGCGAGTTTCTGAGGTTGTCGCGGCGCAGGCGCGCTGCCTTGGCGAAGGTCGGATAGGCAAAATGGTTGATGTCGGTGATGCCGGCTTTCTTTTCTTCGGCGGCGATCTGTAGCTCCAGTTCGACAGCCATGCGCTCGAACTCGGCGATCATCATGTCGAGTTGCAGCAATTGCCGCCGCTTCTCGTTCACCTGAAATTGCTTCAGCCGAACGAGGTTTTCACGTGACTTCATGATTCGGTACTCCTGGAAACGCACACCTGCACATATCGTCCAAACCACCTGGCAAACGCAGGCTTCACCCGTCTCCACCGACTTTACCGGAACTATGGGAAACAAACTCCTAAAGTTTTTTGCCGGCGGTAACCATTCGTTTACGGGCATTGTTAATCATACGGCTCAGGACTTAAGGCCGGGTAAAAATTCCGGCTCTCGACGCGGAAGCACGGCCGGCGAGTCCGAAGAGTCACTTAGTCTGGCTTATTAATGTTTTGCATTAGCGGTTTGGTCCTGTGATTCGTTATTAGATTCAACAAGGTGTAGAAAGGGGTTAAAAAATCTGATACCGTCATCGGCACGGAATTAGGTTTTGTTAACCATTCGATGGCAGCCTCTGCTCTGGCAATCACTGCTCCGGTCCTGGACGGGTCGTGAAATGGTCCGGCAGCAGAAAAGGGGAATGAAATGCGTGTTCTGCTGATAGAAGATGACAGTGCAACCGCACAAAGCATCGAGCTGATGCTGAAATCGGAAAGTTTCAATGTCTATACGACCGACCTTGGCGAAGAGGGTGTCGATCTAGGCAAGCTCTACGACTACGACATCATTCTTCTCGACCTCAATCTCCCTGATATGTCGGGATATGAGGTCTTGAGAACACTTCGTCTTTCCAAAGTGAAGACGCCGATCCTCATCCTCTCCGGCATGGCCGGCATCGAGGACAAGGTACGCGGCCTCGGCTTCGGCGCAGACGATTACATGACCAAGCCGTTCCACAAGGACGAGCTGGTCGCCCGTATTCACGCCATCGTGCGACGTTCCAAGGGCCATGCCCAGTCGGTCATCACCACCGGCGACCTGGTGGTCAATCTCGATGCCAAGACCGTCGAGGTCGGTGGCCAGCGCGTGCATCTGACCGGCAAGGAATACCAGATGCTGGAGCTGCTCTCGCTGCGCAAGGGCACCACGCTCACGAAGGAAATGTTCCTCAACCACCTGTACGGCGGCATGGACGAACCGGAACTGAAGATCATCGACGTCTTCATCTGCAAGCTGCGCAAGAAGCTCGACGCCGCTTCCGGCGGGCAGAATTACATCGAGACGGTTTGGGGCCGCGGCTATGTGCTGCGCGAGCCGGAAGATATCCGCGTCAGCGCCTGAGCCGGCAACGCCTACCCCGATCGGTTTTTCCGACAAAAATCCGGCTTCGGCCGGATTTTGCGTTTATGATGTATTGGAGCGATGTGCGCGCCCGGTCGGTCGAGTCAGGCGGCCGTTTTCAAGCTGCGAAAGCACTCGAGAAGTTGCGGCCGGTTGAACGGCTTCAGCAAATAGCCTTGAGCGCCGGCGCGCTTTGCCCGCATGATCGAAGCGGCGTCGACCTCAACCAGCGAAATCAGGATCTGGGGCCGAACCGGGCTTTCCATGGCGCGCACGCGGCGGATGACGTCCACCGCCTGTATGTCCGGCAAGGCACCGTCGACGATGATGATGTCCGGCATGTCGGCGGCGCACATCTCGACCGCGTCAAGCCCGCTGGCTGCTTCGATAACCAGCATGTCGGACCCATTCAGGATGCGTCTTGCAACCTTCCTGATGACGCTTGAATCGTCGACGAACATGCAGCGTTTCATTTCCGGCCCCCTTTGCCATGCGGCAATCCGGCAGCGTTACCGTACTGAGAGGCAGCATAGGTCCATCCGGTAAAGAAGCCGAAAAGCCATTGCGTAAAATTTTTTGCAAGAACGGCTTTTACGTAGGTTTCTTCGTCGATGCTTTAGGCCGATCTAGGCGCGGAGGCTCATCGCGTTCGAGTACGGTGTCTTAATAAGTATTTCCTGAAATAATGCTCATCTGTTCTTTTCAATCAGCTTGGTAAACTTCAGGCGGCGGAAAGCACGATTTCTTCAGCGGTCGCGTGAATCGATATCGTCATGTTGGCTTCGCGCGCCAGAAGCAGCGTGTAGTAGGGCTGCACCGAATGCGCGTCGATCGGTTCCTCGGGCTTATGGCCGGAATGGAGTTCCAGGAATTTGGGCGGCACGCGCAGCATAGGACCGCTCGCGGCGAGCGCAAAGCGTGGTTCGGTGTCCAGGTTTTCAAGTGTGACTGCAAGCTTGCCGCCACGTGGAATGGCGGCGTTGGCGACAAGAATGAGGTTGAGCAGCAGCTTGACCTTGTTCTTGGGCAACAGCGCGCGGGTTCCGTTCCAGACCAGTTCCGGCTTCTCGTTCTTCAGGAAGGCGATGGCAACGGCCTCGGCGTCCCCGGTGTCGATCATCATGCCGGCAGAACCGGCTGCGCCGAACGCGATGCGGGCGAATTGCAGGCGGGCCGAAGCGTTTCTGGCGCTTTGGCGAATCAATTTCATGGCGTCTTCGTCGGCGCCACCTTCATCGAGCAGCTCAAGCCCGTTGTTTATGGCACCGACCGGTGAAATGATGTCGTGGCAGACCCGGCTACACAAAAGCGCCGCGAGATCGGGTGCGGAAAGGGTGAAAAGCTCAGCCATAGGCGAAAGTCCCTGCAAATTTCACTAGAAATGGCCGGGCGATCAATGATCATGCCTGTCCATGCGAATCACGCTCTCTCCCACGGCCTACTGAATACACAGCGCCTGAGCGTGCAGCAACAAATCCCGGAATTGTCATTATCGAAAATGGTGTGTTCACACAGGTACGGATACTGCGCGGGCGACGCGAAACCAGCCTTCTAACCGCCATCTTCATGTGAAAGCTTAATGGTTGAAAAAGGATTACGGCATAGTTTGCCCGTAACAGTCATCCTTAACGGCCGCCAAAGAGCCGCACGGGTGCGAGGCGTCGGCGAAAGTGCTCCCTGACGGAGATTGGAAGCATGTTTTCCCGATACTACGACCGGAGTTTCTTCCGTGTCATCTCTGACCGGACTTTTTTCCGTGTCATCTCTGACCGGACTTTTTTCCGTGTCATCTCAATGGCGATCGCTCTCATGGGCCTGGTCGTTTTTGCAACCTCGGCTTCTCGGGCCCAGGAATACACCGCTCAGGAGATCGTCGATTCCGGTCATAAATTCTTCGGTGCGACGTCGGGCGGGCTCGCCACCGTCGTCGAGAAGATCTTCTCCTCCTACGGTCTGCCCAATGGTTATTTGCTTGGCGAGGAGGGCTCGGGTGCGCTGATCGGTGGCCTGACCTATGGCGAGGGCACGCTCTACACCAAGAACGCCGGCGATCATAAAGTGTTCTGGCAGGGGCCGTCACTTGGCTGGGATTTCGGCGGCGAGGGGTCGCGGGTGATGATGCTGGTTTACAATCTCGACGATGTGAACAGCCTCTACAATCGTTTCGGCGGCGTTGCCGGTTCTGCCTATATCGTGGCCGGCGTCGGCTTCACCGTGATGAAGAACAACAATATGCTGCTCGTGCCGATCCGGACCGGCGTCGGCGCCCGACTTGGCGTCAATCTCGGCTATCTCAAGCTTACCCAGCGAGCCACCTGGAATCCATTCTGAGCAGGCGGCTGCCTCTCATCGCGTCGGGTTCCAGCTTCACGATCTGAACATTGCTGCGGCAGACCCTTGCCGCAGCGCTGGAATTCCGTCATGCGAACGTGGCACAGTCCCTAACGGTTGTTTGCCGTCCATAACGGATAGTCACCTTGGTTCAGTCGGTCCTGTTCTTTGTCCTCGGCTTTCTCTGCGCCGCCTTTCTGGCGCTGATGATTGCCCCGGCCATCTGGCGGCGGGCCGTGATGCTGACGCGCCAACGTGTCGAGGGCTCGATGCCGCTGACGCTGGCCGAGATCCAGGCGGACAAGGATCGCATCCGAGCCGAGTTCGCCATGTCGACGCGCCGGCTCGAAATGAGCGTCAAATCGTTGCGAGAGAAATCAGCTGAACAGCTTGTCGAGATCAGCCACTGTCGCGAGGCCCTGAAGGGGCTGGCGGTCGAGCAGAAGGAAAAGGAACGGGCCCTTTCCGAACTCCAAACCAAGGACGAAGACCTTCGCCAACGCGAAGACCAGTTGCAGCTTCTGTCGGATCGGCTTGCTCAAGCCGAGCGCGCTCTGGAAAGGCGTGCGCTCGAGTTGGAAAAGCTGGAGCACATGTATGACGACGCCAGCTTTTCTTCCAGCAGCCGTCAGATCGAACTTGTGGCGCGCGAATCCGAACTGCAAAAGCTGGCCGACGACATTTCAGTGCTGCGCAGCCAGCGCAAGGAGGCGGACAGGCGTCAGCAGGAGATCGCTGCCGAGAGCAGAGCTGCGCGAGACGCTTTGAAGGCCGAGAAGAAAAGAACCGGCGACCTGGACAAGAAGGTCGAGCGCCTGCTCGCCGCGCTTGCCGATCGCGAGGACAAGCTTGGCCGCCGCGAAAAGGAAATCGCGCGGCTTCGCGAAAAGTCGAAAAGCGAAGGCGTGGAAAACGCGTCGACGGTGCGTCTCGTTGGAGCGCCAACCAATCAGGCGGGTGCGGCGGTCCAGGGTGGCGAAGTCGAAAAAGCGATTGCCAAGCTCGACAGCGACCGGGAGCGGCTGGAGGCGACGCTGACGGCGCTGGCCCGCGAAAACAAGAGGCTGAAATCGGATCTTGCCGTCTTCGAGGCATCAAAATCCGACGACACGCGCCGCGCCACAGCGGCGTTACGCGAGCAGATGAGCGACCTGGCGGCGCAAGTCGTCGTCTTGACGGCGAAGCTCGAGGGGCCGGAGTCGCCGATCGCCAAGGTGCTTGCGGCACCCCAACCGGAAAGTGGCGAACGCAGCCTTGCCGATCGGGTGCGGGCGCTGCAGAAGGCCGAACCGACCCATTGAAAGCCAGGCAGTGGATGCTGTCTTCCGCGGTTCAGGTCCTGCTTGCGGAAAAATGATGCAATGCGATGGCCGACGCGGCGGCGACATTCAGGCTGTCAAAGCCTTCGGCCATGCCGATCCGAACCGTCTGCAGGCGGACGAGCAGGCTCTCGGGCAGGCCTTCGCCTTCGGTGCCGAGGTAAAGCGCCAGCCGTTCAGCCCTTTTGGCATCGCGGATGTCGGTCTGTCCGCGCGGCGACAAAGCGAACTGGCCGAAGCCCAGCCGGTCGAGCGCCGCGGTGAAACCGACGGTCTCGCTGAAGGAGGCGAAGGGAACTTTCAGCGCTGCGCCGACCGAAACGCGGATCGCCTTGCGGTACAGCGGATCGCAGCAGGTCGCGTCCAGGAACACGGCATCGGCGCCGAAGGCGGCGGCATTGCGAAAGATGGAGCCCATATTGTCATGGTTTGCGATGCCGACCAGCACGACGATCAGCGCGACGGTGGGCAAGCTGTCCAGCAAGGCCTCTGGGGATTGCGCCACGCCCTTGCGGCCGATCGCCAATATGCCGCGATGCATATGAAAGCCGGCGATTCTGTCCATGACCTCGCTGGCCGCGACGTAAACCGGAAGGTCAATGGGCGCCTTGCGCAGGGTTCCATCGAGGCCGGCCAGCCGGCCTTCGAGTACCAGCACCGATTCGGCCGCAAAGCGGTTGGCCGAGAGCAGCATTTCGAGAACCACCTTGCCTTCGGCAATGAAGCGGCCTTGCCGGCCGGCAAGATCGCGCTCGCGAATATCGAGATAGGCGGCGACGCGCGGGTCTTGCGGGTCGTCGATATGAATGGGGTGCATCTGTTCCCCGGCGAGGAATTATCAGCGAGATAACAGGCGCGTGGGCCGGTCTTTGTCTTTATGCATGTCGTCGTCCCAAAAGCGCTGCGCCCCCTCGGCTCACGCCCGATCGCATGTTTCTGGGGCAACATGCATCAATCGGTCAGGTCCCGGCGCGGCGCAGGCGGTAGGCCATCTGCGACAACTCACCCTCACCGAAAATCCCGTCAAGCATGTTGAGAAGCTCGCGCACGGCCTCAGACTTGCAAGAGTAGTAGATCATCTGCCGGTCGCGCCGGGTCTCGACGAGATCGAGCGCCCGCAATTTGGCCAGATGTTGTGACAGGGCGGACTGGCTGAGCAGAACTTTCTCCGCGATAGCGCCGACCGACATCTCACCATCCGCCAGATAGTTCATGATCAACAGTCGTTTCTCGTTGCCCATCAGCGTCAGAAACGTAGCCGCTGATTCGGCGTTGGCGATTAGCTTTGTCGAGACCATCGATCCCCCATACCTTCCTGCTTATCCGACGCTATGGGGGCAATAGCATCTGATTCCATAGACTCATTTGTGAATGTGCGCTGGCGATTCAACGCTACCGGGAAAGGGTAGAACATTTGGCTCAAATCTCAAGGCTTGCTTTCGATCCAACGTGATTAACTGTCAGGCTTTGTATAGTCCACCGCTCGGCCGGTCTTTGCCATGTCGACCAGAACGTGCCGGAGTTCGCTCGCCGCCCCCAACGGCTCCGGGAAGAAGACACGACAGACATCGTCGCCCAATGCCAGGTCCATGCCATCGGTATCGAAGCCGGTGACAACCCAGCCGTCACCTGCGGCTCCGGCGAAATGGCGCGCATAGACGGCAATTGCATCGCTATGGTCGGCATTCATGTGGTCGAGGGCGGATTGTTCGCCGGCGGCAAGCTCTTCGACGACCGGTGCGGTCGTGATCAGATCGGCGCGTTCGAGCAAATAGGCCTTGCCGAAGCCGCCGTTGAGGCTGCCGCGTTCCGGCTGGAGGCGGAAGATAGAGAAGTCGCCAAGTCCGGCATAGAGCTTCGCCTTGGGACTGCGGTTGAGATAGCGCCGTTCGGCGCGGGCGTGCTCGCCGGATCCGCGCTCGAGCCGCGATGCTCGACAGACGAGCGTTATTCGCGGGTGTGCCAGCGGGTCGCCCTTGCCGGGCTCGCCGACAAGCAGCGAACAGCGCGGGTCGGCAAGGATCGCGGCGGTATGCGCGGACAGCATCGATACGAGGATCAGCGGTGTGCCGTCGACATCGGTGGCGACGCCAACCCTGCTGGCCAACGGCGAACCGGTCCCGGGCTCGATCACCGCCAGCGCGCCGAAACGGGCGCTGCGGATCAGAGTCTTCGCCAGCCTGATCGCCTTGGCGTCCGTTTCGCGGATCACATCCTTCTTCCGGTCGTCCAAAATGCCTACCGCCTTAAGCTGATCTTCCTTGTCCAGTTATCACCCTGTCACACCGGATTTGGCAAGGGCCTCAGTCTCGTTTTCCAAAAGGCCGAAGCGTGCCAGCACGCTCGCCGACCGACGATCGTGATCGGTCGGCATGGCGGCAAGCGTCGGCCGGGAGCGCGAAAAGCGCGGTGCCGGGGCGGGCCGCTCAAGCGCGCCCGACGTCACAAAGGCGTTGCGAGCGCGATTGTGCGGATGATCCCTGGCCTCCCGCAGCGACAGAACCGGTGCAACGCAGGCGTCGGCCGCAGCAAACAGACGGTCCCAGTCGTCCCGTGTCTTCCGTCCAACCCGATCGACAATGGCGGCGCGCATCTCTGGCCACAACGCCCTGTCGTATTGGCCGCGTACAAAACGCTCGTCGAGCGGTAGCAGTCTTGCGAATTCGGCGAAGAACCGGGGTTCAAGACAGCCGACAGCGACGTGCCGTGCGTCCGCCGTCTCATAGGTGTCGTAGAAGGGCGCGCCGGAATCGAGCAGGTTCGCGCCGCGCCTGTCACGCCACAGGCCCGCCGCCATCATGGCGTGCACGGGTGTCGCCAGCATCGACGCACCCTCGGTCATGGCGGCGTCGATCACCTGGCCCTTGCCGGAGCGCGAGCGCTCAAACAAGGCGGCGAGCGCACCGGCAATCAGCATCATGGCGCCGCCGCCATGGTCGGCGACGAGGTTGAGCGGTGGGACCGGCCGGCTTGCTTCCTGGCCGATGGCGTGCAGTACACCGGAATATGCGAGATAGGTGATGTCGTGGCCGGCACGACCCGACAGCGGTCCGTCCTGACCGAACCCCGTCATGCGGCCGTAGATCAGCGCCGGGTTGCGCGCCAATGCCGCGTCCGGCCCGAGACCAAGCCGCTCCATGACCCCAGGACGAAACCCTTCGATCAGCACGTCGGCCTTTTCGGCGAGGCGCAGCATCAGCTCGACGCCTTCCCGGCGCTTCAGGTCAATCCGCAGGATGGAGCGGCCGTGACGGTCGATGTCGTATTCATCCGGTAGCGACAACAACGGCCGGGTTGACCCAAGCCGCTCGATGCGCAGCACCTCGGCTCCCATCTCCGACAGCATCAGGCCGGCCAGCGGCACCGGTCCAAGCCCGGCCATTTCGATCACCGTCAGACCGGCGAGGGGGCCGGTCTTCGCTGCAGGGGAGACTTCGGCACTCATGGTCGGCTACTTTGGCGCCATGCGGATGGCGCCATCGAGACGGATGGTCTCGCCGTTGAGCATCTGGTTTTCGATGATGTGCAGCGCAAGCGCTGCATATTCGGAAGGCTCGCCGAGACGGGACGGGAACGGCACTGCGGCGCCCAGCGAATCCTGCACCTCTTGCGGCATGCCGGCCATCATCGGCGTCTTGAAGATGCCAGGCGCGATGGTGCAGACGCGAATGCCCGACCGGGCAAGATCGCGCGCCACCGGCAGCGTCATGCCAACGACGCCGCCCTTGGAGGCCGAATAGGCCGCCTGGCCGATCTGGCCGTCATAGGCAGCGACCGATGCTGTGTTGACGATGACGCCGCGCTCGCCGCCCTCCAGCGGCTCAAGCTTCGCGGCCCGGTCGGCTATGAGGCGGATCATATTGAAGGTGCCGATCAGATTGACCTCGATCACCTTGCGGTACTGGTCGAGCGGGTGCGGACCGTCCTTGCCGATCGTCTTCATGCCGATGGCGATGCCGGCGCAATTGACCAGGATACGGGGTTCGCCGAGCACTTTTGCCACTTCCGCTACGCAAGCCGCACCGCCTTCGGCGCTGCTCACGTCGCATTGGATGGCGATGCCGCCAATATCGGCCGCAACCTTCGCCGCGCGCTCGATGCCGAGATCGAGGATGGCAACGCCGGCGCCCTTCGCGGCCAGCGCACGCGCCGTTGCCTCGCCGAGGCCGGAGCCCCCGCCGGTGACGATAGCAATCTGGCCGTTCGGGTTCATGTTAGCGTCCTCCGTCCTGCGGGGCGCATGCTACGAAGCCCGACAGGGCGGCGCAACAGCATCCGGATAGTTACGCCATCGCGGCGACGTGCGCGGCAATCCTTGCCTGATCGGCGTGGCAAACCTCCCCTATCAGCCTTGCCACCGCGCCGGCCGCGATCTCATGCGACAAAAGCCGGTCGAGATCGACCGGGCGCGGCATGGAGATTTGCCCACGCGGGATTCTCTTGAAGCCAAGCGGGCCGTAATAGGACTCGTCGCCGACTAGCATCACGGCTGACATGCCGGCCTTGGCGGCGGCTTCCAGCGCGATCGCCACCAGCCGGCGGCCAATGCCGAGATTCTTGAAGGCCGGTCGCACGGCAAGCGGCCCCAGCATCAGCGCGCGGCCGGCGCCCGCCGCGATGCGTGTCATCCGCACCGAAGCGACAACGATATCGCCATCGACGGCCACGAAGGACAGAGCGCGCTCATGCGGGCCGCCTTCACGGATCTTGTAGGCGGCCAGCACGAAACGGCCCGGCCCGAAGGCTTCGTCGTTGATGGCTTCGATTTCGGAGTCATGCGCCGGGGTTTCCGGCAGGTATTTCACGTCGGCAAGGCTCATGGTCTTTGCGTTCCGGTATACGGGGAAAGGTTTGCTGCAAACGGCAGCGTTCGCCAGTCGGCGCTTCATCAAGCGCGGGCGCCCTTTCGTCGTCGGTCGAACCGGATCAAGCCAAAGTCGAACATGCGGATTTCCGCTAGCACCAATCTTCAGCCACTGCAATCGGCCGTTTTCGCCTGCCACCCTTCGTCTGATGCCCTGCCAATTGACGAACTGTTCAACGCCTGGCGGTTTCCGCATGGCCGCTTTGCGCCTACATCCCGAGACAGACGAAAGGACATCTCATGGGATTGCTGGTCGACGGCAAATGGCAGGATCGGTGGTACGACACCAAAGACAGCGGCGGCAGGTTCGTGCGGGCGCAGTCGCAGTGGCGCGACTGGGTCACCATTGACGGCACGCCGGCCGAAGGCCGCAAGCGCGGCTTCAAGGCCGAACCCGGCCGCTACCATCTCTATGTCTCGCTTGCCTGTCCCTGGGCGCACCGGACGCTGATCTTTCGAGCGCTGAAGAAGCTCGAGGGCGTGATTTCGATCTCGGTCGTCCATCATTTCATGGGCGCCGACGGCTGGACGTTCCTGACCGAGGACGGCGCCACCGGCGACATGCTCTCCGGCCTCGATTTCCTGCATCAGATCTACACCAAGGCCGATCCCGCCTATTCCGGCCGCGTGACGGTGCCGGTTCTGTGGGACAGGCGAGAACAGACAATCGTCTCCAACGAGTCCTCCGAGATCATCCGGATGCTCAATTCCGCCTTTGACGAATGGGGCGATGCCAGTCTCGACTTCTATCCGAAAGCACTGCGCGGCGAGATCGACGCGGTCAATGCGCTGGTCTATCCCTCGGTCAACAACGGCGTCTACCGCGCAGGCTTCGCCACCACGCAAGCGGCGTATGAGGAAGCGTTTGGCGAACTGTTCTCGGCGTTGGACCAACTCGAGGATCGCCTGTCTCGCCAGCCTTATCTCGTCGGTGACCGCATCACCGAGGCCGATTGGCGGCTGTTCACCACGCTGGTCCGCTTCGATCCGGTCTACGTCGGCCATTTCAAGTGCAACCTGCGCCGCATAGCCGACTATCCGAACCTGTCGAACTATCTGCGCGAGCTCTATCAGGTGCCCGGCGTCGCGGGTACGATGAACCTGCACCACATCAAGGCTCACTATTTCGGCAGCCACGGGACGATCAACCCGACGCGCATCGTGCCGGTCGGACCGGAACTGGACTACGCGGCATCGCATGATCGCAATCGGTTCAGTAAGGCGGCGTGATCTACCAGTAGGGTGACGCCGCCGCGCCGCCAAAGGTCTCGGCAAGCCGCCGCAACGTGGCTGGTGTCGTCCCCTCCGGCAGGCGGTCGAGCGGGAAGAACCCGGCTGCGGCGATCTCCCTGTCCGGAAGCTTCGGCGCCGCCTGATCGAATTGTTCGATCAAATAGAAGCCGACATGGTCGCGGCCGCTGGCTCGACGGTTGAAATGCATCGATTTCAGCACCGGCGGCGCTGTCAATGCAATGTTGCCCTCCTCGGAGAGTTCGCGGGCCAGGGCCTCGATCAGCGTCTCGCCCACCTCGACGCCGCCGCCTGGAAGCTGCCAGCCCGGAACATAGGTGTGGCGAATGAGGAAGACGGAATTGGCGGTGCGGTCATGGACCAGGCCGCGCACGCCGAGCGTCATCGGCCGCCTCAGTACGAAGTACAGATGAAACAGTCTTGCCCTGAGGCCCGGCCAGCCGGTCTGGCGTAACGCTTGCTCCGGATCCGGAAGCATCATCACCCACGAAACCGTGGGTGGAAAGCAGCGTGCGCGTCGCTTATGAAGAGAGAATGTTCAGGCTCGCGCATATTTCCGATATCCATCTGGGGCCGCTTCCCGGTGTAACCTATCGCGATCTCGCCTCCAAGCGGGTGGTCGGTTATGTCAATTGGCAGCGCAACCGCCGCCGCCACATGCACGATGCCGTCATCGACACGATCATTGCCGATATGAAGGCGAGCGCACCGGACCACCTTGCCGTCACCGGCGATCTGGTCAATCTGGCGCTCGATGGCGAGATCGAGATGGGCAAGCACTGGCTGGAGACGCTGGGCTCTCCCGATGATGTGTCGGTCGTTCCGGGAAACCACGACGCTTATGTGCCCGGTGCCTTCGACAAGGCCTGCCGGTCATGGGCGGCATGGATGACCGGCGACGGCGTCAACACGCCGGTCGACCGCGACTCTTTCCCCTATTTGCGCGTGCGCGGCAATGTCGCGCTGATCGGTGTCACGACGGCGCGGGCCACGGCTCCGTTCATGGCCAACGGCTTCTTTCTGGAAGATCAGGCGGAAAGGCTGCGCGAAGTACTCGACGCCACGGCCAGGCGCGGGTTGTTCCGGGTGGTCATGATCCACCATCCGCCGGTGCGCGGCGCCGTTTCGCAGCCGAAGCGGCTGTTCGGCATCGCGCGTTTCCACAAGGTCGTTCACCGGCACGGGGCCGAGCTTGTGCTGCACGGCCATTCGCACGAGCCGACGCTGTTCTTCATCGGCGGTCGCGGTGTCAAAATTCCGGTCATCGGCGTCGCCGCCGCGGGGCAGTCGCCCGGTGGCAGGCACCCAGCAGCGCAATACAATCTGTTGGACATCGATGGCGAAAAGGACAACTGGCGGATCAGGCTGACTCGGCGTGGGCTGACCGGGCCGGCCATTCCGCCTTCCGATCTGGAGGTTCTGGAACTTGGCGCGGGCGCTATGGCCTAAAGCCTGTTCCATCCCGATCGAATCGGGACTCTATCTTCTTGTTTGAGTTTGACATGACCTCCAGCGAAAACCAGCCTTACTTTTCGCTATGCGGACCTTCGGTTCAGAATAATGGTCTAAAGCTCAGTCCTATCGCAACGAGGCGGTCCCAGAAAAGCACGACCGATACAGCCAGTCCGACCAAGGCGCCGGCGGCGATCAGCCCGAGGCCGGAGAGGAAGGCCGACCAACCCTTGCCGCGCGAGACGGACCGCAGCGGCGGCTCGGCTTCCAGAACCAAGGCACGTTTCAGTCCTGCGACGGCCTGCTCCACCCCGCCTTCCATCATTCTCTGGCGTTCGACGACGCGCTCCGCGACGTAGCGCGTCACCTGATCGGCAACCGCTTTCATCTCGGTCGATTCTGCGAGCACCACGCGGCCGATTCGCGTGTCCTTGAGGAAGCGATAGGTGCGGCGGTCGCGCCCCATGGCGACATGGCTGACGGCGTCGATCCACAGGCGCGGCTGCAGCCCAGACGACACGGCGAAGTCGAAATTGTCCATGTCGGAGGGCACGTCGGCGAAGATGGGCGCGAGTTCGGCGGCAAGCAAATCGAGCCGCATGCGATGCGCCTCGCGCATGTCGACCACGACGTCGTCGCGATCGGCAAAGGCGTTCTTCACATCGCGGATGGCGTCGGACAGTTTTCGCGACTGATCGATCTGAGTGATATTCTCGCCTGCGTCCTTCATCGGCGTTGCCTCGCGGGTTTGGTTAACAACGAATTAACATAGCCGTCGGCAAAATGCACTTGCGACATCGAGGGTTTGACGCGCCTCGCGTCTGAAGGGGGCGATGCGATGCGCCTTAAATTCGTGTTTTATGCATGCCATTATCCCGAAACCGCTGCGCACCCTCGGTTCAAAGCCGGGGCATCATGGTTGGCAGGAGGGATCAGTCCGCCGCGGCTGCGAATTTTGGACGAAGTGGCCTGCCACGGCGTTTCATATTGCGGCGTACGATCTCGGCGATCAGGCTGGACGCTTCCGCAGCCAGCATATGGCCGGCCTCCAACACATGGTGCAGATGGAAATGCGCCGGCAGAGCATCGGCCTGGGTGAAGGGCAGCACCGCGTCATCTGTTCCCCAAACCACCATCGCCGGCATATCAAGGGTTTCGAGCCGTTCGCGTGGGATAACGCCCTGCCGGTCGTCCCTGGTCATGGCGGCCGCGATCTCGATAAGTTTCTGCAACTGGCTGGGACGCGCACGCATTTCGCCGAGAACATCGACGATGCGCTGCGAGGGCAGGCTTTGCGGTCCGGACATGGCGGCGAGGCAAGCGCGAATCTCGCTCCTGTCGGCAGCGGCGGCGTAACGGCGCAACAGCGGCCCGTTGATCTCAGTCCCAAAGCCGCCCGGCGCTAGAAGCGTCAGCGACGCTATCCTTTCGGGTTCGGCCAATGCCATCAGAACTGCCGCCGCTCCGCCCATCGAATGGCCGACGAGATGCACCCTCCTGATTCCGCGCGCGGCGAGGTCCGCAAGAACGGCCCGAGCGGCCGCCTTGGCCGGACCGCCGCCCGGAAAATCGTGGGATAGCCCATGGCCCGGAAGATCATAGGCGAGCGTCCGTGAACTAGGCGCGAGTGTTGAAACCACCGCGTGCCAGTCGTCGTGGCAACCGCCGAAGCCATGCAGGAAGACAACTGTCTTCGGGCCGGCTCCCCGTTCGACAGCGTAAAGGGAAGAAATCATGAAAATTGATGGTTTTACTGCAGGTCAGACAGGGACGCGAAATTCCAGATTGTGGCTGGATTGCGCCTTGTCCAAGCCGATGGCCAGTAAAATTTTCGCGATCAGCCGGCCTAATTCAGAAGAGCCTAACTGGCATTGCCGAGCCCGGCGGCACGCAAGGCCTCGACCAGCCGGTCGGTCAGATTGGCGGGGTATCTCCTGTCGACAAAGGTCGCGCGCGGATCGGCAGCGAATTTCGGGAATTTGACAGTCATCTCGTCCACGAGTTCGTGCGCCAGTTGATCGCGGCCGGCGGCCTTCGCCCCGATCAGCCGCGCGGCCAGATAGTGCGATTTCGTTGCCGTCGGCCGCAGCGCATCGCTGGCGATTGTGGCCCTGTTCATGTCGCCCAGCATGAACGCACCGACGAAAAGCCCGTAGTCCCACCAAGTCGGGTGAGCGCTGGAGATTTCGACGGCGTGAGCAAGAATTGGCGTGCCCTGGCTGTACTTGCCGGCGAAGATCAGCCCGTAGCCGTAGGCGGCCGCCATGCTGAGGTCATAGGGGTTAAGCTCATGGGCCTTGCGTATCCAGCGGATCGATTCCTCCGAATTGCCGAGGCGCGAGTAGAGGTAGCCATAGGCGCGGTGCGCATAGGGGCTGGTCGGCCCCATCTGCGCGGCGCGATGGGCAAGCGCCATCGCCTGTTCGATCGTTGCGCCGGGGGGATAGGCGTAGTGATCGGTGACCGCCTCGAGGTGTAAGGAAGCAAGCTCGGAATAGACGAGCGACGACTTCGCATCCAGATTGGCCAGGTTTTCGAGACAGCGATACGCAGCCTCATGGGTCCTGGCGCTCTGGTCGAGATAGTATTTGTCGTTGAGCCGCAGACATTCCGTCAGGCCGTTCTGAATGCCACTCTGTTCGATATAGTTGTAGATCGTGCCCGAGGCCGGAACGGCCGAGCTCAAAATATCGGCGACGCTATCCTCGACGGCGGAGGGGGTGTTGTCGGCGGCAGGGAGGCTGCGTGACAGCAGGACCCGTCCGGTTGCCACGCTTTGCAACTCGAGAGTGACATCGCCCGTCGTTGGTCCCGGCAAGACATCGAATAAGAAACTGGTTGCGTCCGCGACCGGGTCCGTTGGGCTGTCGACGTCGCGACCGATGAAGTTGATCGTATCGAAGCTGCTGAGGCCGGCGCGCAGCGACGCGGCAACGCGCGCCGCCTCGGCGCTGTTGGCTTTCACGGCAATGTAGACGAGCGGAAGGGCTTCGATCGGGGGCAATGGCGCGATGCTGCCGGTCGCCACTGCATTCTCGACCGTCGATGCGGCATCGCCTCCGGCCAGCAATGCGCTGCTTCCCTGACGAAGGATCAACACGCCCAGCATGGCGACGACCAGAACGATCGCCAACCAGAAGAACTGGAGATGGCGCCGCAGCGAGGGTGCCGGCCCGCGAACGACCGCATGCGTCGACGATGCGGCATGTTCGGCAATGCCGGGTTCTTCGAGCGATCCCGACAAGCCGGCCACCGCCTCGATGTGTTCCTTCGGCTCCGGCTCGACCGGCAGGCGGATCGCGTTGAGCTCATAGGATGGAACATAGCCGCCACGCGGGATGGCGATGCGGATCGGCTCGGCGACACCCTCATTGGCAAAGTAATGCTGCAGAAGCTCGCGCAGCCTGCCCGCCTGCACCCGCACCACGGCGTCGGTCGACGGATCGAAATCGCCGTCCTTGCCGAAAACATCCATCGCGATGGAAAAGCCCTTGAGCTTATCGGCTTCGCCTGCCTGCTCGCGCTCGACAAGATAGCGAAGCAATTTACGCGCTCGCTCGGATCGTCCGAACGTTTCGCTGGCTAGCAATCGTTCCAACGTCTCGCGCACTGCGGGGGCGGCAGGCGTGGCATGCTGCAAGTGTCGATCCTTTCGAAGTCGGCACAGGTTGAGGCGCGATCATATAGCGCTTGCATGGCCAGACAAGCATGCATGCATTATGCGATCACGTACCCCACCGGATAATTTTCCGGTGGTTAATGGTGCGAAGGGACCAGAGCAGGACGACACCATCCGAGTTCATCTTGCTCCAGCCGTCAGCTTTCGACGGCTTGTCTAGGGTGTGTTTATATTCAGGTGATGCCGGCCTGACCTGAATCCCAACACACCCTAGTCGACTTTTCGACCGACGATGCGGTTGGCGGCGGAAACGACGGCTTCCAGCGAAGCGGCGACGATGTTGGTGTTGATGCCGGCGCCGAACAGCTTGCCGCTGGGATGCTCCATCTCGACATAGGAAATGGCCGAGGCATTCGAGCCGCGCTGCATGGAATGCTCCGAATAGTCGAGCACCGACATCGGCACGCCGACATAGCGCGACAACGCGTCGACGAAGCCGTCGATCGGGCCGGTCCCGGAGCCCGATATCGTCACCTCCTTGCCTCCGTCGAGGATGACCGCCTCCACCGCCCGCCGGCCCTTGGTCTCGATGTCCGGATAGGTGTGGTGGTCGAGGAATTTCAGCCGCGCGCCGGGCTGGTCGACATAGGTGTCGAGAAAGCGCTCATAGATGCGCTTGGCCGGCACCTCCTTGCCCTCTGCGTCGGTGATCGCCTGGATAGCTTGGCTGAACTCGATCTGCAGGTTGCGCGGCAGGTTGAGGCCGTAGTCCGCCTGCAGCACATAGGCGATGCCGCCCTTGCCCGACTGCGAGTTGATGCGGATGATCGCCTCGTAGTTGCGTCCGACATCGGCCGGGTCGATCGGCAAATAGGGGACTTCCCAGTACGGCGTGTTGGCTTTGCGCAACGCCTTCATGCCCTTGTTGATGGCATCCTGATGTGAGCCGGAAAAGGCCGTGTAGACGAGCTCGCCGACATAGGGATGACGCTCGGGGATCTTCAACTGGTTCGAATATTCGTAGACGTCCTTCATCCGGTTGATGTCGGAGCAATCGAGCTGGGGATCGACGCCTTGCGTGTACATGTTGAGCGCCAGCGTGACGATGTCGACATTGCCGGTGCGCTCGCCATTGCCGAACAGCGTTCCTTCGACGCGATCCGCGCCAGCCATCAGGCCGAGTTCGGTTGTGGCGATGCCGGTGCCTCGGTCGTTGTGCGGATGCAGCGAAATGAGCAGGTTCTCGCGGTTGTCGAGGTTGCGGCACATCCATTCGATGCGGTCGGCATAGATATTGGGCGTCGACATCTCGACCGTGGACGGCAGGTTGATGATCAGCTTGTTTTCCGCCGTCGGCTTCACGATCTCGGTGACGGCGTTGCAGATTTCCAGCGCCACTTCGAGCTCGGTGCCGGTAAAGCTCTCCGGCGAATATTCGAAACGATAACCGCCGCCGGCTTTCGCCGCCATGTCGGTGATCATCTTGGCCGCATCGGTGGCGATCCGCCTGATGCCGGCGACGTCCTTTTCGAAGACGACGCGGCGCTGCAACTCGCTGGTCGAATTGTAGAAATGCACGATCGGGTTGGTGGCGCCCTGCAGCGCCTCGAAGGTACGGCTGATCAATTCCGGCCGGCACTGAACCAGCACCTGCAGCGAAACATCGGCTGATACATTGCCCTCTTCGATGCACCAGCGGGCGAAATCGAAATCGGTCTGCGAGGCCGACGGGAAGCCGATCTCGATCTCCTTGAAACCCATGTCGAGGAGCAGGGCGAACATACGCGCCTTGCGCTCGTGGCCCATCGGGTCGATCAGCGCCTGGTTGCCGTCGCGCAGGTCGACCGAGCACCAGATCGGCGCCTTGTCGATGACCTTCGAAGGCCAAATACGGTCGGTGAGACCGACGGTCGGGTAAGGTTGGTATTTCCGGGCTGCATCGGGCATGCCCCGGGCTGCCTCCGGCATGCCCCGGGCTGCCTTTGCGCCAGGCTTGCCGATCTCGCCGCCATTTGGACGGATGTCTTCTCGTGCGTTCATTGTCGTCTCTCCCGGCGGCTCGCGGGATCCGCCTTCAGGCGGATTTGGTGCCGAGCGGCGCCTTTACCAGATATTCATTCGCTTGATGTGACTTGCCAAGGAGCATGCGCGTGAGCGGCGGTTCGACCGCCGGGCGCTCCTTCAGCGAACCCGGCGATCGCCGATAAGGCCGAGAAGCAGCAGGGCGGAAGCAAGCGCGCGCGGTCTCGCCGGCAAGCCGGTCTGACGGGAAACGACGGAGGTGGCGCGCGTGTTCATGGCGGTTCTCATACAGGAGCAGCCAATGCGAGGCAAGTGGGCTGCCCGGCGCCTGTCGTAAGCAGATGAGCTGTCCGCATTAGGTAGCAGATGAGTTGTCCGGTTTTATCGCATTCCCGCCTGGGTCGACTATCGGCGTGGCGAGGTCAGCCATGAATGGCATGGCGCACACGCATCTGATCTATTTCTTCATCCGGTCAATCCCTCAAGCTTCGCGCCACCAGCCGCGCCACGCTCGGCCCGACCAGCAGCACGACGAGGAAGCGTGCCGATTGCAGCGCCATGACGAAGGAGATGTCGACGTGCTGCGCGGCGGCGGCGATGATGGCGACGCTGTCCATGCCGCCGGGGCTGGTCGCCAGATAGGCTGTCAGCGGATCGATGCCGAGCACATGGCTGATCATGAAGCCGAGGCCGCCGCAGAAGGCGATGAGAATGATGATCGAGCCGACGATCTGCGGCAGCGCCCGCGTCGCGTGCCGCAGAATCGCCCTGGTGAAATTCAGGCCGATGGTCCAGCCGATCATCGTATAGCCGACCGCGAGCAGCCAGGGTGGCAACTGCATCGTCATGCCTAGTCCGAGATGCACCGCGGTGCCGAAAATGAAGGTGCCCAGGAAGAAAGGTGACGGCAACCTGAGCAGCTTTCCGATGAGGCTGCCGACGAGCGCCACGCCCAGTGTCACGGCAAACGCTGTTGGATCGATCGGCGGGAACCAGACGATGGCCGGGATCTCGATGCCTGATGTGTCGACCCACATCTTTGCGACAAGCGCAGCCGTCACCGAGACGAAGATGACGCGCAGATATTGCATGAAGGCGACGAGGCGCTGGTCCGCTCCGAAGGCGCCGGCCATCAGCACCATGGCAGTGGCAGCGCCCGGCGATGAGCCCCAGATCGCGGTGGTGCCGGGCAGGATGCGCCAGCGGCTGATCAGCCAGCCGAGCAGGCTGGATGCCGCAACGGTCGCGAGGACTGTGCCGAGGAACAGCGGCCATTCCTTGTAGAAGACCGGAAAGATGTCGGCGGAGATCGAAGCGGCGACAAGGCAGCCGACGATCGCCTGGGCGGCGCCGAACAAAGAGCGCGGCACCCGCACCGTAGCGCCGTTGGTGCCGGCCAGGATCGCCGCCAGCATCGGTCCGATCAGCAGCGCCGCCGGCAGAGCTGCGAATTCCAGCGCGCCGGCGAAGAGGATCGAGAAAACCAGCAGGGCCAGCCATTGCCAGCCCTTGTGCATTCGCGCCATGCGTTCGACGGTCGGCTGGTCTGGCAAGGAGTCCATTTTTTCGGTCTTAGACCCGAACAGGGGAGATGCGAACGCTGCGGCGGCGAAAAATGCGTCCGCCCTCAGGCGTCAGCCGGTCTTGGCGGCGGGCAGGCCGAAGCCGCCTACGGGCTGGGTCTCGACCTGGAATTCGAAGCCGGCGATGATCGGCCGCGCCTTGGCGATCGCCGCCTGGACTTCCGGCAGTTGCAGCGAAGCCTTGTGGCTTGCCTGGTCGGTCCATACCTCGGTCACCCAGATCGCGTCGGCATCGGCCGGATCGGTGGCGATGATGTAGCTCAGGCAGCCCGGCAAAGCGCCTGTGCTGGCAAGCAGGACATCCATGATCGCGTCGCGTTGGCCGCGCGTCGCCCGCATCTTGCCGATCAGACCGTACATTGCGGTTTTCTCCGTTGGCTTCCGCGACAAGTATGCAGGCCGCCGCTCATGGCATCAACTGGCCACCATTCACCTCGATCACCTGGCCGGTGATGTAACCGCTCAACAGGGCGGAGGAGAGGAACAGATAGGCGCCGACGCAGTCTTCGGGCGTGCCGGCGCGGCCCTGCGGGATGGTGGCGACCATTCCCTTCATCTGCTCGTCGGTGGAATAGCGCTCATGGAAAGGTGTCGCGATGGTGCCCGGCGCCACTGCGTTGACGCGGATGTTGAAGCCGATCAGTTCCTTGGCCATGCCACGGGTCACATTGGAGACGAAGGCCTTGGCCGAGCCGTAAAGCCCGGCGCCGCCGCCGGCGCCGTTGCGCGCCGCGATCGACGAGGTGTTGACGATGAAGCCGCCCTGTCGCTTCAGCCATGGCATCGCCTTGCGCGAGGCGGTCAGCACGGAGCGGGCGTTGAGATCCATCACCGCGTCGTAATGCGCCTCTGTCTGCTCGGCGTAGGGCACGCGCCCAAGCATGCCGCCGGCATTGTTGATCAGGCCGTCGAGCCGGCCGAAGTGCTGCGTACTGTCCTCGACGACGCGCTCGACATCGGCAGGGATCGAGAAATCGCCCTGGACGAGGAATACCTCGCCGCCGCCGTTGCGAATGGTCGCGGCCAGGTTTTCGGCAGCCGCCCGGCTTGAATTGTAATGCAGTGCGACGCGGCATTTCTGCGCGGCGTAGGCCAGTGCAAGTGCCGCCCCGATGCCGGTCGAAGCGCCGGTGATCAGCACCGCCTTGCCGGCGAGGTCGGGGATGACCAGGGTAGGGATGACAAGGCTGGTTGTGGTGGCTGGCACGTCTCTTCCTCCGGAACTTTACCTATTCTTCGTAGGGGCTCGCCGCCCTCATGTTCAAGGCCGAAGGGGCTCAGGGCCGCAAATAGGCGTAGCCCTGGCGCTGCAATTCGGCGAGCTTGACGACGCCGCCGGTCTCGGCGGCATGAAAGCCGTCGAGCAGATCGGTGAGCGCAACATCCATGCCGTGCATGGTGTTGGCGCAGGCGTGCGGGCTCAGCCCGTCGCGAACCAGGCTGGAAAAACGGCTGGAGATGGCTGCCGACGCGCTCTTCGACTTGAAAGCGGCGAGCGCCGGGCCATGCACGACCAGCACGATGTCGACCTTGCCGCCGGTGCCCTCATAGTGGTTCTTGATGTTGCCCAGCACGAAACCGACCTTGTCGAGGTCGCTGAGGTGGTAGGCGACCTTTTGCCTTTCTTTTGCCACGACGTCCTCCACGGCAGCCGCCTGGACCTGGCGCAGTCCGAAAAGGCCCGTGGCTCCGGCAAGAGCCACGCGGAAAATGTCGCGGCGCCGCATGACTTCCTCCTCCTGTTGCCGGCTTCGCAAATTGCGTGGCCTCGGCTTCCATCCTAGCATAAATTGGAGCCACGTCCCGTCGGGCGAGGAGGGGCACATGATTTCGAGGACCATTATGCTCAGCGGACTTGGTGTTGCCTTGCTTGCCGCACTCGCCGGCACGGCGTTCGCCGATGATGCACGCAAGCTCACCGACCTCAGCCCGGACGGCAAGGATGCCTGCTTCGGGCGTGTTTACGATGCCGCGCATCTCAAGGTGCATCCGCATCAGAAGGTGGGGCGGATCTTCTTCTACCATGGCAACGATCCGGTCAGTCACCCGAACGAGGAGCCGAGCAGCGGTCCGTCCGGCTACACCGGCTTCATGGCGACGACGGTGCGCGGCGCCAGGAAGCCCGAATGGGTCGGCGGTTGGTGCGGCAAGGGCGATTCGCAGTCGAGCGAGATCCATTGCGGCATGGAATGCGACCGCACTATGGCTTCACTTAAGGTCGATGAAAAAGGCCGGCTGATCGTCTCCGGCGTGCAGCGAGACCTTTATCTCGATGCCGGCGCCGAGGATGATCTGGGCGAAAAGGAGTATGCCAGGCAGGCGCTCGGCGCTGAGGATGACGGCTTTCGGCTCGACCGCATGCCGACGGAGACCTGCAAGGCCGAATTCGCGCGCATCGATCCGGTCGACCCGGCACTGGGAGCGTCGCTGCGCGAACGGCTGAAGCCGGACCAGTCCTTCTGCTACGGGCGCGACTACGATGCCGCGCATCTTGGTTCGCATCCCGACCAACTCACCCGGACCATCCGGGTTTTCCGGGGCCCGATCGAGCTGGCCGCCTTCGCCACTGACGGCGATCCGGAGAACTGGCCAAACGGTGCCGACATTGCCGTCTCCGTCACCACGCGCCAGAACGCCGCCTCGGTCACGCAGGGCTACAGTTGTGAAGGCGAAGCCGACCAGTGGCGCTGTGCGGCGAGCGCGAAGACGAGCGACTTTTCCTGCGATATAGCGCCCAGGGAGATCTATCTGCGTCGCGGCGTCAACGGCACGATGATGCTGGCCAACCCCAACAGCAGCCTGCCGATCGTGGACCTGTGCTCGACGGCGGCAGTAGGCAAGACGATGTCCGACGACAAGATCTACCGCCTGGAGCCGATGCCGCAATCCGCCTGCACGCCTTGAGATTTGTCGCAGACCATCTTGTCTATGTGGCGAAGTGATATATATCTTTGCCATATACCATTGAAGAGATTGGCACGATGGAAAAAGCAAAGGTGTTCTGGTCAGGCCGCTCGCAGGCGGTGCGGCTGCCAAAGGAATTCCGTTTTGAAACTGACGAGGTTTCGATTCGCCGCCATGGCCAGAGTATAATCCTCGAACCGCTCGCGAAGGATTGGGCCTGGCTCGACCAGGTGATAGGTCCGCTCGACGATGATTTCGCCGAGGCAGCGCTGGAACGTCCAGCTGAGCAGGACCGGCCGGCTTTGGATGACGTTTTCAAGTGATCTATCTGCTCGATACCAATGCCGTCATCGCGATCATGAAAGGCGACGCAGATCTGCAGGCGCGGCTCAAGCCACACAGGCCGCATGATTTCGCACTTTCGGCCATTGTCATGCACGAACTCTACTACGGTGCTCAAAAGAGCCAGCGAAAGGCCGACAATCTGGCGCGCATCGAAGCGCTGCAGTTCCCGGTGCTCGAATTCGATCGGGAAGATGCAAGGCATGCCGGCGAGATTCGGGCGACGCTTGCGACGTTGGGAACTCCGATCGGTCCCTACGATGCGCTGATCGGCGGGCAGGCGCGTGCCCGGAACCTCACGTTGATAACCCGCAATGTCCGGGAATTCGAGCGGATCAAAGATCTCGCAGTCGAGACGTGGTGAGCAACTTCACGCGAACGGCACGGCCGTCGTGCCCTTGGGCAGCTTTGCCTCGTCATCGGGCTCGACATGGATGGTGACGCGAACCGAGGGGATTTCTGCCTTCAACGCATCTTCGATGCGGTCACAGATGACGTGGCTGGCGCCCACCGACATGTCGGCGTCGACGACCAGGTGGAATTCGATGAAGGTGGCGCGGCCGGCAATGCGCGTCTTCAGATCGTGGACTTCCATCGCGCCCTTGCAATTGGCCGAGATGACGTCTCGGATGCGCATGTGCTCCTGCGTGTCGACGGCGCGATCCATGAGGCCGCTCAGCGATTCTCCAGTAAGCTTCCAGCCTTGGTAGAGAATGTTCACCGCCACGAGAAGCGCAAGCAGCGGGTCGAGGATTTGCCAGCCGGTCATCACTGCGGCGACAAGGCCCACGATGACACCAACCGAAGTCAGCACGTCGGTCATGATGTGCTGGCCGTCGGCGACCAGCGCCGGCGAACGTTTGGCGCGGCCGTTGCGGATCAGCAGGAAGGCCCACATCGCGTTGACGAGAGCCGCGACGGCGTTAATCGTCAAGCCTTCCCAGGGCTGTTCGAGCGGTGCCGGGTTCTGCAGCGACTGCCACACCTTGGCTATGATCAGCAGCGCCGCCACGACGATCAGCACACCCTCAAGTACCGCGGAGAAATACTCGGCCTTGTGATGACCGAACGGATGGTCGCTGTCGGCCGGTTTATGGCTGATGCGGATCGCCCAGAGAGCGGCGGTCGCGGTGATGACGTTGACGATGGATTCCAGCGCGTCGGAATAGAGGGCGACAGAGCCGGTGATCCGCCAGGCGGCAAACTTCAGTCCCATTACCAGGAAGGCGATGACGATCGACCAGAAGGCGAGGCGCGCGACCCTGCGCTTGGCGGCCGCGTTTGCTGCGGTCGCCGTCCTGTTTTCCGTTTCGGCCATAGTGGCTAAGCCGCCTTTTCTTTGGCCTTGCGCGGCAGATGCGCAACGATGTTCTCGATGATGCGCATGCCGGCATTGTGGCCGAGCGTCATGATCGATTCCGGGTGGAATTGCACTGCGGCGATCGGCTCCTTGCGGTGCTCGAAGGCCATGATGACGCCTTCTTCCGTCTCGGCGGTGACGATGAAGCCGTCGGGCAAGCGTACCGGATCGGCGAAGATCGAGTGATAGCGGCCGACCGTCACCTCCTTGGGCAGGCCGGAAAAGATGATGCCCGGCTTCGACACGCGGATACGCGACGGCTTGCCATGCATCGGCACGTGCAGTTGGCGCAGTTCCCCGCCATAGGCCTCGGCCAGCGCCTGCAGGCCGAGGCAGACGCCGAAGATCGGCAGGTCGCGCGCGCGGGCTCGTTTGATGGTGGCGGCGCAGTCGAAGTCCTTCGGCGTGCCGGGTCCGGGCGACAGCACGACCAGGTTTGGCTTCAGCCGGTCGAAGATCTCGTCCGGCACAGGCGTGCGCACGGTCGAGACATTGGCGCCGGTCTGGCGGAAATAATTGGCCAGCGTGTGGACGAAGGAGTCCTCGTGGTCGACCAGCAGGATGTTGACGCCGTCGCCGACGCGCGCGGTGCTGCGTTCGGTCTCGGCGGCATTGCCTAATTTGGCGTCGCGGATGGCGGAGAGCATGGCGGATGCCTTCAGTTCGGTTTCGGCTTCTTCTTCCTCGGGAATGCTGTCGAAGAGCAATGTGGCGCCGGCGCGCACCTCGGCGATGCCGTCCTTGATGCGAATGGTGCGAAGCGTCAGGCCGGTGTTCATGTCACCGTTGAAATTGACCATGCCGATCGCCCCGCCATACCAGGCGCGCGGGCTCTTCTCGTTCTGCTCGATAAAGCGCATGGCCCATAATTTCGGCGCGCCGGTGACTGTGACCGCCCAGGCATGCGACAGGAACGCGTCGAAGGCGTCCATGCCTTCGCGCAGCCGTCCCTCGATGTGGTCGACGGTGTGGATCAACCGCGAATACATCTCGATCTGGCGGCGGCCGATGACGCGCACCGAGCCCGGGTCGCAAACCCGCGACTTGTCGTTGCGGTCGACGTCCGAGCACATGGTCAGCTCGGATTCGTCCTTCTTCGAATTGAGCAATTTCAGGATCTGCTCGCTATCGGAAATGGCGTCGTCGCCGCGCTTGATCGTGCCGGAGATGGGGCAGGTCTCGACCCGGCGGCCGTTGACGCGCACGAACATTTCGGGCGAGGCGCCGATCAGATACTCGCCTTCGCCAAGATTGATGAAAAAGGAATAGGGTGAGGGGTTTATGGTCTTCAGCTTGCGGGAGATGTCGGAGGGCGGCGTCTCGCAACGTTCGTAGAACATCTGGCCGGGCACCACTTCGAACAGGTCGCCACGCTTGAAACTCTCCATCGCCTTGCGCACCAGATTGGCATATTCGCCGGGCTCATGGTCGCCGCGCGGCGGGATGCGGTCGGCTGTCTTGAACGGCTCGATGATTTCGTCGCGCGGCAGGCCCTCCGTCGAAAACCCGTCGCCCGAATAATCGTAGCGGTCGGTCCAGGCCTTGGTCGAATAATGATCGACGACCAGGATCTCGTCGGGCAGGAACAGCACAAGGTCGCGTTGGCGTCGTTCGCGCTCGAGCTTGTAGTCGACCGGATCGAACTGGAAGGCGAGATCGTAACCGAAGGCGCCGTAGAGGCCGAGATTGGCGTCCTCCTCCGTCTTGAACAAGGCGGTGATGGCGCGCAGCACGGTGAAGACGGAGGGAACGCGGCTGCGTTCTTCTTCGGTGAAGACGCGGCCGGGCTCGGCCACGTCGAGGCGGATCAGGCTCTTCGACGTCTCGGCGATCGTCACGTCGTCAAGCCCGCCAAGCGCCTTGCCGATCACCGGCAGAAGCACCTCGCCACGGCTGTTCAGCGCCTCGACGCGCATGGCGCGGCCGCGCGCCGAGATCACCAGCGGCGGATCGATGATGGCGGTGTCCCAGCGCGTGTAGCGGCCGGGATATTCGTAATTCGAGGAAAACACGGCGCCACGGCGCGCATTCAGCCCGTCGACATAGGCGTCGATTGCGCCTTCGTAAGGCCGGTCGTGGCGCTCGCGGGTAATCGTCACGCCACCGGCCGTGACGAAGCGCTCCGCCCCGTTGTCCAGAAATTTCGTCGTCATTGCCGTCTCCATCAGCGTCTTGCTATTTCAGCTTCTTGGGGCAAGGACCCGGGGATGGCTTGAAAAAAACAAATGGCCGCCCGGACATTCCGTTGCGGCCACCCTCCATTTTCACGCGCACGCGTTCGAACAGGCCGCTGTCAGCGAGCCCACCACCAAACGGTCTTGATCGAGCGCATGTTCATGGCGATTCCAATAGCGGCGATTGAACGGCTGCGCAACTGGATTCAATGAAGCGCGAGGGGAGGCCTGAACTTCAGTCCTCCAGCGTCCCCGACCTTGCATCGGTGCTCTTTTTGTCACCGACCAGCTTCAGCAGATCTTCGCCGGCGCGGATGATGCGCCGGGAACGACGGGTCAGGATGAGACCCGCCTGCGGCGCGAACACCTGCGTGCGGCCGCCGGCCTCACCCGGCGCATGGACGATGGTGGCGAGCAGTGCGCCCTTTGCCACACGGTCGCCGGGCTTCACCTCATAGAGGATCGCGCCCGCCCGGGGCGCCGGCATCATGTCGATGTTTTCGAGCGGTGCGACGAAACCGGTAAAAGAGCTGGGACCGGTAAAGCTAGGGCCGGCAAAGCCGCCGGGCGCGGGCAGGGCCTGATCCTGGATCACGCCGCGCGCCACCAGCAGCCGATAGAGCCCTTTGGCGTCGGAGCCGGCCAGAGCGCCGTCGACATCGAGTATGCCGCGATACTCGACCGTGGTGGCGACGCGCCGGTCGAACCGCGCCACTTCGTCCGGGGCCTTCAGATACGGCATGATCGAGGCACCCTCGAAAGTGCCGTCGGTGTCCTCTTCCCACAGTACCACGGCATCGACCCCCATGGCCGCCGCACAATCGGCCATCGTCGGCCACAGGCTCGCGTGGACATAGAGATAGGCGAGGCCCTCGTCGTCGCAATGCAGGTCGAGGACGATGTCGTGGCCGATCGACAATTGCAGCAGCCGCGTCTTCAGCCGCTGGTCGGCCGTGCCAAGCGTGGTGTCCGGCAAGAGCGCCGTGTCCGGCGCGCCCAACAGCGGAAAGCCGCGGTTGAAGTTGGTGCGCGTGCCCAAGTGGAAACGGCCCTGATGCTCGCCGAAATGATACTGGGCGCGGCCGATCGGATTGGCTTGGGGCACGATGGTGATAGTGCCCCTGACGCGGCCTTCCACTTCGGCCTGTTCAAGCATCGGCATCAGCGCATCGATGGCGACGACGCCCGGCAGTTCGCCGGCATGAAGCGCCGCTTGCAGATAGGCCGAAGGTGCGGCCTTGTCCTTCCCCTCGAGGCGAAACACCGGAAATTCGTAGGACACGCCTTCGGTGTCGCCGGCTATGCGTTCGATCGATTTCTGCATGGAATGCCTCCAGGAAAGGGGCCGAACACATGCCCTTTCCCCAATACGCTGTCGATTGGTCCAGTCCCGGGCGCTATGGGCGCAACGAGCGCCGAAGCGCCCACCATTTAGGCCAGCGGCTTCAATTCCTGGGCTATGGTGGGCAGAAGTTCCGAGACGTTGGGGTGGATGTGCATGGCGCGTGCCAGCGTGCTGACCGGCGCCTTGGCGTACATCAGGTCGAGCACGCAGTGGATTGCCTCGTCGCCGCCGGGGCCGAGCACCGAACAGCCGAGGATTTCCTTGGTGTCGGCGTCGACCAGGATCTTCATGAAACCTTGCGTCTCGCCCTTTTCGACGGCACGGCCGACGCGGGTCATCGGCCGCTGGCCGACCAGCGCGCGACGGCCGGACTTTCTTACCGCCGTCTCCGTCATGCCGCAGCGGCCAAGCGGCGGGTCGATATAGAGGGCATAGGCCTCGATGCGGTCGCTCACCTTGCGCGGATCGTTGTCGAGAAGATTGGCGGCGACGATCTCGTAGTCGTTGTAGGAGGTGTGGGTGAAGGCGCCCTTGCCGTTGCAGTCGCCCATCGCCCAGATGCCTGGTACGCTGGTGCGCAACTGGTCGTCGACGACGATGAAGCCGCGTTTGTCGACATCGACGCCGGCCTTGTCGAGGCCGAGATCGTCGGTGTTGGGAGTCCGCCCCACTGCCAGCAGCACATGCGAGCCGACTGCAGCCGCCTTGCCGGCGGAGAAAGTCACGGCGATTTCGTTGCCATGTTTGACAAAGCGTATGTCGTCGGCGGCGAGATGAATGGCGATGGCCTCGTTTTCGAGGATGGACAGGACTGCGTCAGAGACATCCTCGTCCTCGCGGCCGATCAGCCGCGGGCTCTTTTCTATCACCGTGACCTCTGAACCGAAACGGCGGAACATCTGGGCGAATTCGAGCGAGACGTAGCTGCCGCCGACGACGACCAGATGGCGCGGAAGTTCGTCGAGATCCATCATCGACGAATTGGTGAGGTAGGAAATGTCGTTGACGCCTGGCAGGTCGGGCACCGAGGCGCGGCCGCCGGTGTTGAGGAATATCTTTTCGGCGCTCAGCAGGTCGTTGCCGACGCGCACGGTGTCGGCGGTAACGAAGCGCGCATGGCCGCGATAAAGCGTGCATTTGTCCATGCCGGCAATCCAGCTTTCGAGATTGCCGCGGGCGTCGCTCGATACCTTGTCCTTGCGCGCCTTGATCGCCTTGTAGTCGACACCGACCGGACCGGAGAGCGTCACGCCGTAGTCGGCGGCGCGGCGGGCCAGATGCGCGGCATAGGCGCTGGCCACCATGGCCTTTGTCGGCATGCAGCCGGTGTTGACGCAGGTGCCGCCGACCAGTTTCCGCTCGATCAGCGCAACGCTCATGCCGGCCGCCGTCAGCCGGCCGGCGAGCGACGGGCCGGCCTGTCCGGCGCCGATGATGATTGCGTCGAATGTCTTCGCCGTCATGCCACCGCCGCCACGATGAGAAGGCCGCCGACGATTGCCAGAGCATCCTCGATGAAGGCGGCGGGCGGGTCCTTGCCGAAAGTGATGGCCAGGCGTTTGCGTAGCTCGGCGCCGCCGAGCGTGCCGATCACCGCGCCGATGGCGCCAGCGATCAGGCCGCCGATGGTGGCGCCGCCGGTCGCGCCGATAACTGCACCGGTGAAGGCGCCCATGATGATGCGCGCGCCAAACTGCTGCGGCACTTTTCTGCTCGGCGTGGACGGCAGTTGGTCGGTGACCAGCTCGACGATGGCGAGGATGGTGAAGATGCCGACAGCGGCCCAGTGGCTCATGAAACCGGCCCAGGTGCCGGCAACCGGCAGCCAGCCGAGATACGCGCCCCAGGCGACCGCGGCCGGCGCGGTCATGGCGCGCAGACCGGCAATGACGCCGATCAGAAGTGCAAGCACGTACAGCATGATTGATCCCCTCATAGCAGGGCTCAGGACAACCCTGCCGGAGCAGGCTAGCATAGGCGCGGCATTTGACCAGAGGTCTGCGATTTCTGGCGCTCCCCGATTTTTATGGACTGTGCTTTGACACCACGTCGAACCAGCATGCTGAGTTAGGAGGGCATAGCCTTGGACAGAAGCGAGCGCGTAAAAATGGCGGCGGGCGAATGGTACACTTGCCTCGACCCAGAGCTGGAGGCACTGCGCATCGTCGCGCGCGACGCGGTGTTCGAGCATAATTCGCTGCCACCCCGACGACGCGGCGACATGGGATGGGCCCTAAAGTCGCTGCTCGGCGCTGCCGGCGAGGGCGCCCGGATCGAAGCGCCGTTCCACTGCGCCTACGGCTTCAATCTCTTTCTCGGCGACGGCGTCTTCCTCAATGCCGGCTGCACTATCCTCGATACGGCACCAGTTCGCATC
Organism: Mesorhizobium sp. WSM4821; assembly: GCF_055901555.1. Taxonomy (NCBI): domain Bacteria; kingdom Pseudomonadati; phylum Pseudomonadota; class Alphaproteobacteria; order Hyphomicrobiales; family Phyllobacteriaceae; genus Mesorhizobium; species Mesorhizobium sp. WSM4821. Next base: position 2,640,910 of record NZ_CM148371.1, read on the forward strand.
GGCAATGGAACGCTGCTCGGCCCCAACGTGCAGATGTACTGCGCCGAGCACCACAGGGAGGCTGCGGGTCGACAGGCGGGGCTGGAGATCGCCAAGCCGGTCGAGATCGGCGACAATGCCTGGATCGGCGGCAGCGCCATCATCCTCGGGGGCGTCAGCATTGGCGACGGCGCCATCGTCGGCGCGGGTGCGGTGGTGACGCGCGACGTGCCTGACAATACCACGGTTGTCGGCAACCCGGCGCGGCCGGTCAGGCGCGGCTGAGCATCAAGATCAGCGCGAGGCGGCGCGCTCGTCCTGGGCGTTCTTCGAGAATTCGCGCCGGTATTGCGCGGGCGAGGTTTTGAGCCGCGCCGCGAAATGCAGGCGCAGAGAGGTGGCGCTGCCGAAACCGGCCTCGAAGGCAACCAAGTCCATCGATTTCTCCGTCGATTCCAGCAGCCGCTGCGCCAGCGCGACGCGCTGGTCGGTCAGCCAGTCGCCGAAACTGGTGCCGATCGATTTCTGAAAGCGGCGCGTGAATGTCCGGCGGGTGAGGCCGGCGGTGGCGGCGACATTGTCCAGGTTGTGCGTCTCGCCCAGCGTCTTGCGCACCGTGTCGAGGGCCTGTGTGAAGCGGTCCGCATTCCCGGTCCTGGCGATGGGACGTTCGATGAACTGCGCCTGTCCGCCTTGCCGATGGGGAGACAGGACGATCTGCCGGGCAAGCCGGAGCGCTGCCTCCGCGCCATAGCGGGCACGTACGATGTGGAGACAGCAGTCAAGCCCGGCGGCGACGCCGGCCGACGTCACGACATCGCCATTGTCGATGTAAAGCACGTCCGCATCGACGGTTATGTCGGGATAAAGCGCCTGCAACTGCTCGGTATAGGCCCAGTGCGTCGCGGCGCGCCGCCCCGAAAGCAGTCCGGTCGCTGCAACAGCGAAGGTGCCGAGACACAGTCCGACAATCAATGCGCCGTTCCGGTGCGCTCGCAGGAGCGCCTCTGCCAGAAACGTAGGTGGCGGATGTTCGAGGTCTCGCCAGCTTGGGACGATCACAATGTCCGCGCCGTCGAGGCTGCCAAGCCCATGCGGCGCGGTCACGGTCAACCCTGCTTCGGTATGGATCGGCCCGCTCTCGATTGCACAGATGCGGAAGTCGAAATGCGGCAGGCCGAGTGCGGCGCGATCCTCGCCGAACACAAGGCACGGCACGGAAAGGTGGAACGGGCTGATACCATCGAAGGCGATGGCGGCAACGATCGGATCGGCCATGGAACCATCAAAGGGTTAAGGTCGGATTGTCCCAATTCTTTCGAGTAATGTCAATTGGGACACTTTTGTGACCCGGCGGCGGGGTTATCCTCGACCAATCGAAGCCAAACGGGAAAGGAAAACTCCATGTCGGAACCAGCCAAAGCGCCACGCCGCGCCCTCGTCGTCGTCGACATCCAGAACGACTATGACGGCGGCAACCTCGCCATCCAGTATCCGCCGTTTCGCGACAGCGTCGTCAACGCCGCACGAGCGATGGACGCGGCGGCCGAGGCAGGCGTCAAGGTCGTGGTCATCAAGCAGTTGGCGCCCGAGACGTCGCCAATCTTTGCCAAGGGTAGCCACGGCGCCGAATTGCATCCCGAGATATCAAGGCGAAGCCGCGATCACTATGTCGAAAAGACCTTGCCGAGCGCCTTCACCGGTACGGACCTCGAGGACTGGTTGCGCGCCAACGCCATCGATACGATCACGGTCGTCGGCTACATGACGCATAATTGCGATCTGTCGACCATCATCCACGCCGTCCACATGGGTTTTGCGGTGGAGTTCCTGTCCGACGCGACCGGCTCGGTGCCTTATGCCAACAGCGCCGGATATGCTTCGGCAGAAGACATCCACCGCGTGGTGACGATCATTTTACAATCGCGCTTCGCCGCCGTGCTCAAGACCGCCGAGTGGATCGACTGCCTGAAGACCGGCGCGCTGCCCGAACGCGACACGATCCACGCTTCCAACCAGCGTGCACTGGCACGGAACGCCGCTTAGAAATTGGTCGAGGAGAAGCAAGGAGGGCGCCGCAGCAATGCGGCGCCCTCTTATCATTCCGGTTTTCAAAGCCCTCAGAACAGCCCTTCGATCTGGCCGATCTCGTTGAGGAAGATCTTTTCCGAGGACGGTGCCTTGGGCAGGCCGGGCATGGTCATGACCTCGCCGCAGATGACGACGATGAAGCCGGCGCCGGCCGACAGCCTGACCTCGCGCACCGGCACGGTGTGGCCGGTCGGCGCGCCGCGCAGGTTCGGGTCGGTCGAGAAGGAATATTGGGTCTTGGCCATGCAGACCGGCAGATTGCCGTAGCCGGCGCGCTCCCAGGCGTGGAGCTGATCGCGCACCGACTTGTCGGCGATCGCTTCGGAACCGCGATAGATGCGCTGGACGATGGTGTTGATCTTCTCGAACAGCGGCATGGCGTCGGGATAGAGCGGGGCGAACTGCGACGCGCCGGCTTCGGCCAGTGTCACGACCTTGTTGGCGAGTTCCTCGATGCCGGCCGAGCCCTGAGCCCAATGCCTGCACAGGATCGCCTCTTCGCCCATCGAAGCGACATAGTCCTTCATCGCCTGGATCTCGGCGTCGGTGTCGGAATAGAAATGGTTGATGGCGACCACTGCCGGCACGCCAAACTGGCGGATGTTCTCGATGTGACGGCCGAGATTGGCGCAGCCCTTCTTGACCGCCTCGACGTTCTCCTGGCCCAGGTCTTCCTTCTTGACGCCGCCGTTCATCTTCATGGCGCGCACGGTGGCGACGATGACGGCTGCCGCCGGTTTCAGGCCGGCCTTGCGGCACTTGATGTCGAAGAACTTTTCGGCGCCAAGATCGGCGCCGAAGCCGGCCTCGGTGACGACGTAGTCGGCGAGCTTCAGCGCCGTCGTGGTGGCGACGACCGAGTTGCAGCCATGGGCGATGTTGGCGAAGGGGCCGCCATGCACGAAGGCCGGGTTGTTCTCCAGCGTCTGCACGAGGTTGGGCTGCATGGCGTCCTTCAACAGCACGGCCATGGCGCCGTCGGCCTTGAGGTCGCGGGCGTAGACGGCCGACTTGTCGCGGCGATAAGCGACAATGATGTCGCCGAGGCGCTTCTCCAAATCCTTCAGGTCGGTGGCGAGACACAGGATCGCCATGACTTCCGAAGCGACGGTGATGTCGAAGCCGGCTTCGCGTGGAAAACCGTTGGCGACGCCGCCGAGCGAGCAGATGATCTCGCGCAGCGCCCGGTCGTTCATGTCCATGACGCGGCGCCAGACGACGCGGCGGATGTCGATGCCGAGGTCGTTACCCCAGTAAATGTGGTTGTCGATCAGCGCCGAAAGCAGATTATGCGCCGTGGTGATGGCATGGAAATCGCCGGTGAAATGGAGGTTCATGTCCTCCATCGGCACGACCTGCGCATAGCCGCCGCCGGCGGCACCGCCCTTGACGCCGAAATTGGGACCGAGCGAGGCCTCGCGGATGCAGACGATCGCCTTTTTGCCAATGCGGTTGAGGCCGTCGCCGAGGCCCACCGTGGTCGTCGTCTTGCCTTCGCCGGCCGGCGTCGGGTTGATGGCGGTGACGAGGATCAGCTTGCCGTCCCTGTTTGCCTTCACCGACTTGATGAACTCGGCTGAGATCTTCGCCTTGTCGTGGCCATAGGGCAAAAGATGCTCGCTCGGAATGCCGATCTTGCGGCCGATCTCCTGGATCTGCTTCTTGTCGGCGGCGCGCGCGATCTCGATGTCGGACTTCACTTCGGCCATGGCGGCTTTCCTCTGGATTGGACGGTGGAGGGGACGGGGTTTGATCAGTGTGGTCGCCAGCCTGTTCGAAACAGCCCGGCATTGCAGGCACGGGCACGTTCTAACCCTCTCGCTGCCGTGGCGTCAACTTGCATGCAACTATGTTTCCTGTGAAGAAAGGCAGTTCTGGTTTCCCGGTAGACCTGCCCGGGTCTTCGCGCCCGGTTGTCGCGCCGTATAGAAGCCAGAGCACGCGCCGTTTTGCCGTCTCAAAACAGCCGCGCAATGCACGGAATGCGACAGGGTTCGGGCGTTGGTCTGCGGTTCGGGCGGTCGCGTTAGAACGCGCCGATCTGATGCATCAGGCCCAAGCCGTCAAGTTGACCGAAATGTTCGACCACGATGCCGTTCTCAACGCGATCAATGTGAATCACACCAACCGAGACGCGATTTCCACTCGGTTCGATGCCATGAAAGATGCCGGTGTGCGTGCCCTGAAAACGGCAACGCGTGACCACGCTGTCGGCTTCGCTGACATAGTCGTCGATGACGTGATGTCCGTTCGGGAATCCGACAAAGAATTCAGCCAGGGATTTCTGCCAGTCATCGAAGCCAATCGGGTTGGCGCTGCCGAGATGAACGGCGAGATCTGGAGCGACCAGATCGGACAGTCTATCCCAGTCCTGCGTGTCGATCGCGGCATAGAAGCTTCGAGCAACGTCCCGGATATCCATCTCGTGTCCTCGCTGACAGCCCCCGCGGTTCAACGACGACGAAACGATCAGGTTCCACCTTTCACTATTCGCTTCGTTCACCGATCCAGAACGGACCTGACCTCGACGAGGTTCGATCGTACCCTAAGCACATAGAATCCCATCGTAGTGAGGTGGGTGGGCATGATCCAGCCATCCTCGCGGCCGTTGGAGATTATGAAAGGCCGGATGGCGAGCGCCGCCTTGAGCTGGCTTTCCACGTTGTTCCACAGCGGTGTGAGGCCGCGATTGTCGATGACCTGCTGGAAGTCGTGACGTGCCGCCGTCAAGATGCCGTAATAGCCGTAGAGCTGGCCGTAGGCGAACCAGAAGCGGTCGTCAGCACGCGTGTCGAACCAGCCGCTGTTGAAGTTCTGCGAACGGTCGCGGATCATGTCCGACGTCGAACCTATGTCGCTCGCGATCCGGTCGACGAACTGCATCAGATTGTCGGCGCGCGCGTTGAAGGTAGTCTCGCATTTCATGAGCCGGTCGTTGAAGGCGCGAAGGCTGGTCGCGGCCGTGCGATAGAAACTCGGCGTCGGGGTTTTCGGACCAAAGGGCCTGAGGCCGAAATACCAGGTTTCCTCGTCGAATGTGATCGCGCCGCGCGCATCCTGCAGGTTCTGGTCGATCTGGCTGGTGCCGCGGACGCGGCCCAGCGTGTCGACAAGCTCGATCGTGGTGCGCCGGATAGCCTGATTGACCCCGCGCTGGAAGGAGGCCTTGTTGTCGAGAAACGGCGTGTGGTCCCAGTCCATGCCGAAGAGCCCGAGCTTGTAGAGTATCATCGACGAGATCCATGCGTTCTCGTTGACGTTGAAATCGATGAGATCGGCCGCGATCTGAACAATGGCCGAGTTGGTGCAGGTTTTGACTTCCCCCTCGACGTCAGCGACTACCCCGGTGGCAGGAGGAGCGGGTTGCGCCGGGGCCGTTCCGGCCGGCTGCGTGAAATTATACGCCTCCGCATAAGCGGGATTGAAATTGCTCCAGACCTGCGTGTTCCAGATGAAGTAACCGTAGAGGCCGATCAGCACGAACAGCGCGAGGCCAAGCACCGCCTTCAGGATCCAGCCGCGCCGTGTGTACCAGTGCCCGGCCCACATGAACGGCCACAGGATCACGCCGATGGCGAAGCCGATGCCGCGGCCGATCCACTGGAAAATCCAGGTGAAGAAATTCACGATCGGATCAAGCATGGCAATGTCACCCCCTCGTCAATCAGTCGGTCATTCAATCAGTCAGGCCGTAGAGGCGTGTGCGGAACGCTACCTTGTCCTTCAGATATGTGGTTTTCAGAACGTCCACAACATGCGATCGCCAGGCCTCGCTGAAGCCGGCATAATCCCTGTAGAAGCCCGGTTTGTTGAAAACGTAGCGCGAGACGAAGTCCTGCGGCACGAAATCCGAGATCAGCTGGTTGGTGAGCCAGGCGTCGGGATGGTCGGGCTTGGCACGGATCACCAGGAAACGCTGCTGCGGGAATACATCCTCGATCTTGAGATGGCCGAGGTGAGCGATCTCGCGCTTGGCGGCGTTGAGGAAGGGAAAATTGCCCTCCCTGGTGATCAGGTCGGCGTGGCCGTGGATCCAGGTCTGCAGCCAGACCTTGTCGACGTCGGTCAGATTGCGGTCGGGCTCCGCGTCGCGGATCAGCGCGCGCACCACCATTTCGGCGCGATGTTCGAGATAGCCCGACGTTTCGATCCATGAGGCCCGCGGTAGCTCGATGCGGCCGGTGGCGGCGAGGAACTTGAACACCCTGTCGGCATCGTTGATCGAGAGATAGCTCACTTGCCATGGCCGCGACCGGCGGAAGCCCGGTGCTGCCGGGTCGCTGATCACGGTCGTCATGTCCGGGTCGACGAACACATAGAGCCCGCCGAAATGGCTGGTCCAGTAGGCGCTGTGGCGAAAGATCACCTGATCCGGCACCAACGCGTTCTCGCGAATGTCGCCGCAGATCTTGGCCAGCCCCACCATGCGGGTGAGCATTGCGTTGTCGCGCCAGGCGTCCGGCTCCTGCTTCAGCCGGTCGACGAGCTTGCCGAGTTCGGCGGCCTTGCCGAGCACGTCCTCCGCCGACAGCACCTTGAACTCGACCTGGTTGATCGACAGCAGGTCCTCGATGTCGTCGACGTTGGGGACCGAATCCTCGATCTCGCCGTAGATGACGTCCTTGATGGTCAGCGCGTCGATGGCGCGCTGGTTCTTCGACATGAACTCGAACATCAGCTGCGAGGTGTTGGAAAAGGCGGTGTGCACCACCGGCAGGTCGATCTGCGACGGCGTCAGGATGATGAAGCGGCGGTTGATCTCGTTGGGATCGAGGTAGTTGTAGTCGCCGCATTCCTCGGCCACCTGCGGCGAGAAGCCGGTGCGGTCGATCTCGAAGCTTTTCAGCTTCGTCGGCTTCAGACCGAAGGCAACCATGGCCTTGTTGTAGCGCTGGATGAGATGCGGCTCGTCGATGGTCAGCAGCCGGCCGTAGATCAGCTCATTCTCGCGCAGCAATTCGGATTTCCTGGCGGGGCTCATGCGCGTGACCCCGAAGGATCTCGCGCTGAAGGATCGAGCTCCAACGCTGACGCCCCCCTCTCCCCGTCTTTCGCGGGGAGAGGGTAAGGGTGAGGGGCAGCGCAAACGGTCAAAGACATGTCTCTCCATAGCCTTTGGCGGCAACAAATCGAAGATCGTGCGTTTCGATATGGCGTTCGATTCGTCCTTCGATCGCCGCCAAGATTGTTTCAAGCACTTCTTCCCGGTCCTTCAACACGTCGACGTTCCAAAAGCGCAGCATGGACCAGCCATTCGAGACGATAAAGCCATCCAGGATTCGATCATGCTTGCTGCCGACATGCTGACTCCCGTCAACCTCGACAACAAGTTGGCAGTCCCTGCAGGCGAATTCGGCAAAGTAGGTTAAGCCTGCGGTCGCGCAGTTCCATCCAAAGCGCCGTTTCGGCATCATTGTCCGATTGACGCAGGCGTCTCGCCCGTTTGTCGTCTCGATTTCTGGTCCACGCATCCGCTGCCCTCACCCTTACCCTCTCCCCGTGAAGAACGGGGAGAAGGGGACGTCAACGTTTGAGCCACGTCTTTCAGCCTTGCTGTGGGAACTTATCCGTTGCGCCAGGGGCTGCGGTGAACGGGGAGAAGGAAGAACTTCACGCATTCCACAAGCCCTTCTTCTTCATCTCCTCGATCTCGCGCACGGCGCGGTCGCGCAGGCGGGTTTCGCGGATCATTTTGGTCACCGCCGCGTCGTCGGACTTGTCGGAGTAGCGGAACTCCGAATCGGCGTAGCGGTTGACCTCCTGCATGACCATCTCCATCGAGAACGGCCCACGCAGTTCCTCGATCATCGCCTTCTTGTCGTCGTAGCTCTTGTGCATGAAGACTTCCGGCTTCTCGAACCATTCGTCCGGCAGCTCGATGTCCATGGCGCGCATCTTGATCGCGTCGGTGACGTTCTTGATGGCGCGGCCGGTGAAGCGGGGTTCGGCATCCTTGATCATGTGAAGATAGGTGCCGATGTCGGCCATCGACTTCGGCGCGCCGTTCTCCTTCATGTAGCGCTCATAGACCCGCATGAGCCCGTCTTCCCTGGGTTTCTCGTGCTCTTCATAGGCCTCCATCACCGCGCGCTGGATTTCCTGGGCGGCGTAGAGTTTGTGGTCGCCGAGCGGGATCTTGTGGTTCTTGCCGGCGAGCAGCACGAAAATGTCGATGTAGTCGTCGCGCGTTTGCGGCCCATCGACCAGCCAGCGCGCGCCGGCGCGCTGGCGCAGCGCGTCGTCGACGTTTTCGGGATAGTTGGAAAACATGCCGAAGGAGCAGTTGCCGCGCACCACGGTCGCCGCGCCGGCAAAGGCATCCATCAAGACGCCGGTGATTTCCTGCTGGCCGGCCGAGGCGCGGTCGTCGGAACGGCGCGCCGCGACCTGGTCGATATCGTCGATGGTGCCGAAGCCGATGACGCGCGGGTTCAGCACATTGTTGATGAACTGGCGGCAGTTCTGGCCCGACTTGCCCTGGTAGGAGGAGATCTGGTCGACGCCGAAATTCTCGTAGGCGAAGGGATAGCCGGCGACCTGGCAGTAACCGTTGACGAGGCCGGCGATCATCTGGATCAGCGTCGTCTTGCCGGTGCCGGGCGCGCCGTCGCCGATAAAGGTGAACAGGAAGCCGCCGAGCTCGACGAACGGATTCAGCTCGCGCTCGAAATCGTAAGCCATCAGCATCTTGGCGAGCTTCACCGACTGGTACTTGGCGATGTGGTTGCCGACGACCTCTTCCGGCTTCTTGAAGGTCATCACCAGCGGCTTCGACCGCTTGCCCGGTGCGACGTCGAAGCCGTCGAGGGTGAAGTCGTCGACGTCGATGCGGATATGCGCGTTCTCGAACGGGCCTATGCCGTCGAAGCGGGCCTTTCGCGCCAAAAGCCCGTCGATGGCGACACGGGCGAAGGCGCGCGCCCTGGTCATCAGGTCGGCGTCGTCCTTCGAGCCTGATATCGCCCTGTCGAGCCCGGCCACGATCGACTTCACCGCATCCTGCGGCGTATCGAACAAAAAGTCAGGCTCGGGCGTGTCGTTCGGCGCCTCGCCGTCGCTGTCGATCAGCTGGTACAGATAGGAGGCGAGGCTGAAGGCCGAAATGTAGGCCGAAGCCGACAAGAGCTTCTTGAAGGTGCCGGCATCGTCGCCTTCGAGCGGGGCGCGGGCGTTCCTCGCCTGCAGGCTTTCGAGGTCCGAACCTTCGGCGAAGACATCCGATATGGCCAGCGCAATCGCCAGCCCGCGCCGGGTGCGAAACAAAAGCATGTGCTGCGCAATGCTCAGCAACTGGTCGTCGGGATGGATGGCGCCGACGGTCTTGGAAAGCTCGACCTCGCGCGTGCGCCGCACCGAGCCGACCGAGACGGTCGAGACGAAGCGGCGGTTGGTGCCGGCCAGCGCGGTGCCGGGTTCACGTGATGGGTCTTCCAGCACGACGATGCGGGTGATGAAGCTCTGCGCGGTGGCGCGGTGCTTTTCGATAGCCGCTTCCGAAATGGTGGTCAGGCCGGTGTCCATGTGCGCCTCATCTCGATCGTACTCCGCTCTTGCTTTCTGCTATCAAAGACGGAAGAAGTTGGCTGCGAATTCTATTGCGTAGATGACCAATAACATCAGTGCGTAAACCGCGATAAAAACCGAAATCGTCTCCAAAAGTTCCTGTTCCGCCAGCAGCCATGCCAAGGCGGAAGCCCTTAAGGGCTGCGTACAAAGACAATATCAAGGCCGTTGAAGCAACACCGGTGAATCCTGTGAGCCAAACCCTGTTGGGAAAGCTCGATGATGTTGCTGCTGCGCCAAATGCCGCAGAAATGACGATTGCGCCAGGCACGGCGCTATGCCCGATTTCTTCAGGGAAAATATGCTCCAACAAAATGGCGATGAACCACACCACAAAATCTACAAGGACCATGACTGTTCCACGGAAGTGGATGAACCGCCAGATCGTTAGGCGTGGTATCGGTGTTGGCTCCATCGTCGTCTTGTCAAACATCGGAAATGACCTGCCCTTTGGACAGGATGTGGACCTTGTAGCCGGAAAAGATCTTCTGCGCCTCGCCGGCGGCGTAGAGGGCCTGATAGGCCTCGTGCGGGATCAGCGCGTGGTTCTCGTAGCTCGACACGCCTTGGCGCGCGGCCTCCAGATCGTCGGTGTCGATGAAGAATTCCTGCGTCGTCTTCTCGCTCGAAAACAGGCCCTTGCGGCCGGGTTTCTCGGCCTTCGAATAGACCTCCTGGACGGTCCAGGTCAGCAGCCAGGCATTTTCCGGCTTGCGCACCTTGGCCAGCACGTCGCTCACCGTCGAATTGTTGTCGGTGATCCCTGCCGAATAGAAGGGGCCGAGCACGACGCGGCGCAGCTGCTTGGGGTGGAGCGGCTCGAAATCCTTGTCGAGGTTGACGGCGATCGTCGCCGGCGACAGCGTGTAGGCGGAATTCTTCTCGGTGAAGTCGTCGAAGCGGTGGGCAAGCTCGGGATTGAGCAGCCCTTCAACGGGAAGCGGAATGTCGACCTTCTCGTTGAGCTTGCCGTTGCGGTCGACAAGCTGGCCAATCATCTCTTCGGAGGAATCCTCGACCGTCACCATGTAGACCAGCGGCAGGTTGGCGCTGCCGTCGAAGGCGGCCCAATGGACGAGGTAGTAAGGCCGCCCCGTCTTCGGATTGACCGAGACTTTTGCCGTCTGCGCCAATGTGAAGGGCCCGAAGGTCGTCTCGCTCCTGACGCCCTCCAGATAGAGCCGCTCGGCCATCGATTTCTGCAGCGCCTCGGGGAATTCCTTGTGGCGCAGGATGAAGTCGGCCATTTCCTCGCGCAACTCGCCGGCCAGCGGAATGTTGGCAAGCCGCGTATCGGCCTGGCGGCGGTCGTTTTCCAGTTCGAGCACGTTCTGGAAGACCGGAAAGCCGCTTTCGGCGCGCGAAATGCGGAACGTCTCCATGAAGCCCAGCCGATTGCGCCAGCAGGAAAAGGAGTTGTCGAGCCGCGCAATGTATTCAGCGACGATCTTGGCGACGATGCCGTGCCGGTAGAGCGGCGAGCGGTCGTCGCGCATGAACACTTCGAGGCCGCTGAGTGCCGCCGAGATCGCCGAGAAATAACGCGTTGCCGCTTCGTTTTCAGGGGTCATGCAGCAAGCCTTTGGTAGCGATGGCTAAAGCGCGCCGTATTGGAAGGGATCCGTGCGACGCGTTTTAGATTCTTGTTCTGTGCATGTCGTTGTCCCAAACCGCCGCGCACTTTTGGGCGCCGTGATGCGGCAATTACGACTGCACGTAGTTGGCCGAATTGTGCTTCTTCAGCACCTCATCGAAGCGGCGGGCGAAGGCATCGTCAGCCAGCTTCTTGCGGCGCTGGATGTCGGCGGTCGCCACCATATTCTTTTCGTGCATTTCGAGGAGGTCGCCGATGTGCTTCTGCGAGGCCGCGCCGATGCCGGCCATGGTCTCCTCGGCGGTGTTGTCGACCTGGCTGCCCAGCGTGTTGATCTTGTGGGCGACGTCCTGCTGGGCGGCGGTCTTCAGCGAGTCTTCCAGGGCCTTGTAGAGCACGATGCGCTGCTCGGTATCGATGGTCAGCTTGTTGATCAGCGTCGACTGCGCCGCGATCTGGTTGTTGAGCGAATCGACAAAGGTCTGGAACATCGAGGTGTAGCGTTCCAGCGTCTGGCTTTCGGCCAAAAGTTCCTGCTCCTTTGCCTGCTTCTCGTTGTACTCGGTGGCCAGTTTCGAACGCTCTCCTTCAAGCTGCGTGCGGTCCTTCTGGCTGGTCGAGGCGGCGATCTTGTTCTCGATGTCGAGCAGCATCGGGTTGAGCTCCTCGATGCGCTTCTGCACGGCCTCGAGATTGGACATGGTCGTCTTGCGGCGTTCGATCACCTGCGAGAGGCTTGCCTCGGACGTCTTGTAGCGCTGGTCGAGGACCTCTTTCTGCGCCTTGAGGATGCCGACGATGGTGTCGGACTTCGCCAGCAACTCCTGCAGATTGCCGGCCAGCGACATGTTGCGGACACGGTCGGTGCGCATGCGCTGCTTGCTCTGGCTGGAAAACATGCCGATGAAGTTTTCCCAGCCGGTGTAGTTCTTCATGCTCTCGAATTCGGCACCGAAGACGTTGGTGGCGTCCTCCAGCCCGATGATCAGGTCGGCGATGTTGCCTTCCATCACCTTCTGCTGCTTCAGCACATCCTCGATGCGGGCGTTCTCGAGTTCGAAATTGGCGTCGCCGATCTTCTTATCGGCCTTGGCGAGCGTATCGAGCATCGTGCCGGATTGCTCGATCTTGGAGCGCATGTCCTGTACGACCTGCTTGGTCTTGGCAATTTCGGCATCGAAATTCTGCAATGTCGCCATGTGGGCCTCCCGCTTCGGCATCTGTTTCATGTCGCGAACCGCCGCGAATATATGTGTGGCACAAAGGGAAGGGAAGGCGGAAGATTGGGACCGTTTTAACGATGGCGCCGAATCCGGCACAAAAAAACCGCCTCGGCGGCGGGTTACTGGCGCAATCAGCACCATGCTGGAATGGTTAGCATAATTGCCGGCACAAAGCAAGAACAAAACATGGTATGATCACGTTTCCTCGCACTCCCTGTGTCCCGCTCGGGGTGCCGACGCTGCCTCCTGTCAGGCTTTGGTGAAGCCGATGAAATCGTCGGGCGCGGCGCGGCCCATTTCTTCTTCCCAGTGACGGCGGCAGAGCGAGACATAGACATCCTTGCCGATCGCCACCTGTTCGCCCTGCCTCGCCACCTTGCCGTCCGCGCCGAGGCGCACGACCATCGTCGCCTTGCGGCCGCAGCGGCAGATCGTGCGCACCTCGCGCAGATCGTCCGATATCGCCAGAAGCGCGCGCGAGCCGGAAAACAGCTTGCCCTGGAAATCCGTGCGCAGGCCGTAGCACATCACCGGGATGTTCAGCCGGTCGGCGATGCGGGCGAGTTGCCACACCTGTTCCTCCTCGAGGAACTGCGCCTCGTCGACGAAGACGCAATGCACCGTCGTATGGTCGTGATGCTCGGCGACCCGGGCGAACAGATCGTCGCCGTCGCGAAACATCTCGGCTTCCGTCTCCAGGCCGATGCGCGACGAGATCAGCCCGGTATCGCCCTTGCGGTAATGGCCGGCGACGAACAGCATCGTCGTCATGCCGCGCTCGCGGTAATTGTACGACGCCTGCAGCAGCATCGTCGTCTTGCCGGCATTCATCGTCGCGTAGTGGAAGTACAGCTTGGCCATGCCGCCCTTTTAAGCCGAGTTGTCGTTACGCGGGGAGGGGGCGTCCCCACATTGCACCAGAAAAGCGGCTGGAGCAGCGGTGGCGTGTCGCTGATCGGCCAGTCCGCGCCGTTGTTCGCGATTGCCTTATCGCTTGAAACCGCACCAGAATGGTGTTTGGCTGACGAAACAAAGCGGAGTAAAAACCGTAACTTCGCTTCGCCTAAGAATCGAAATGGGAGAATCCAGATGTCGCGTATGAATTCCTTCGTCGCCGGCCTTGGCCTGGCGGCTTTTTTGTCCACCAGCGCGGCTTTCGCCGGCGATCCGGAAAGCTGCAAGACGGTGCGTCTCTCCGATGTCGGCTGGACCGACATCCAGGCCACAACCGGCGTCGCCTCGGTGCTGCTCACCGCGCTCGGCTACGAGCCGGAGGTGATCCAGCTTTCGGTACCGGTGACCTATGCGTCGCTGAAGAACAAGGACCTCGATGTCTTCCTAGGCAACTGGATGCCGTCGATGACCAACGACATCAAGGACTACACCGCCGACGGCTCGGTCGAGACCGTCAGCGAGAATCTCAGCGGCGCCGGCTACGGCATCGTCGTTCCGGCCTATGTCGCCGATGGCGGCGTCAAGACGCTGACCGATCTCGGCAAGTTCAAGGACAAGTTCGATAGCAAGATCTACGGCATCGAGGCCGGCAATGACGGCAACCGCATCATCCTCGACATGATCAAGGACCCGGCGACCAATCTCGAAGGCTTCGAACTGGTCGAATCCTCGGAGGCCGGCATGCTCACCCAGGCCGAGCAGTCGATGAAGAATAACGAATGGATCGCCTTCCTCGGCTGGACGCCGCACCCGGTGATGGGCGCCATGAAGATCACCTATCTCGACGGCATGGGCGACAGCGGCTTCGGCGCCGCCACCGTGCATACCAATGTGCGCCAGGGCTACATGACCGAATGCCCGAATGTCGGCAAGTTCATCGCCAACCTGAAGTTCAATCTGGACATGGAAGGCGAGATGATGGACGCGATCCTCAAGGGCGGCGACGCCAACACGGTCGCGACCGACTGGCTGAAGAAGAACCCGGACGCGATCACCCCCTGGATTGCCGGTGTGACCACTTTCGACGGCGGCGACGCGGCGGCGGCGGTCAAGACCGCGCTCGGAAGCTGAGCCGACTTTGCATTCGGTAACCGGAACAAGGGCAGCCACGGCATAAGGGGCTGCCCTTTTTCATATCCTGTGACAAGATGACTGTTCGGCAAGGACGGCGCCGACAGAAGAGGGGATAGATGGATCCGATTTCAAAATTTCTGATCAGCTACAAGATCCCCATTGGCGCCTGGGGAAAGGCCTTCTTCACCTTCCTCACCGACAATTTCAACACCGTCCTGAGGACTTTTTCCAACGGTCTCAATTTCCTGCTGGACGGGATGGTCGATGGGCTTCTTTTGCTGCCGCCGGTCCTGCTCATCGCGCTGATCGCCTTGCTCGCCTATGTCCTGCAGCGTTCGAGGGGCCTGGCGATCGCCGTCTTCATCGGGCTGCTGTTCATCCTCAACCAGAACCTCTGGAAGCAGACGGTGGAGACGCTGGTGCTGGTGGTTGCCGCCGCCGCCGCCTCGATGGCGATCGGCGTGCCGCTCGGCATCTGGGCCGCGCACAAGCCCAAGGTCTATCGCGTCATGCTGCCGGTGCTCGACCTGATGCAGACGCTGCCGACCTTCGTCTACCTGATCCCGGTGCTGACCTTGTTCGGGCTCGGCAACGCGCCCGGCCTCATCGTCACCATCATCTTCGTCATCCCGACCTCGGTCCGCCTCACCCATCTCGGCGTCACTTCGGTGCCGAAATCGATCATCGAGGCCGGCGAAGCCTTCGGCGCCACCAGACGCCAGCTGCTCTGGAAGGTCGAACTGCCTTCGGCGCTGCCCACCATCATGGCCGGCTTGACCCAGTCGATCATGCTGTCGCTGTCGATGGTGGTGTTCGCGGCCCTTATCGGCGCCGGCGGCCTCGGCACCGAGATCAACCGGGCGCTCGGCTCGCGCAGGATCGACCTCGGGCTCGAGGCCGGCCTTGCAATCGTCGTGATGGCCATCGTGCTCGACCGGATGACCCGCATTGGCGTTGGAGGCAAGAAATGACCGTCGCCGTCGATTTCAGGAATGTCGACATCGTCTTCGGCTCCGACCAGGCCGGCTCGCTCGCGCTCATAGACAGCGGCGCCAGCCGCGCCGAGATCCTCGAAAAGACCGGCAATGTGCTGGGCTGCGCCGGGGCAAGCCTCACCGTGCATGAGGGCGAAATTTCCGTGCTCATGGGCCTGTCCGGTTCCGGCAAGTCGACGTTGTTGCGCGCCGTCAACCGGCTCAACATCGTTTCGCGCGGCCAGGTTCTGGTCAAGGACGGCGACAAGACGGTCGATGTCGTCACCTGTGACGAGGCGACCCTTCGGCGGCTGCGGCAGAAGCAGGTGGCGATGGTGTTCCAGCAGTTCGGCCTGCTGCCGTGGCGCACGGTGGAGGAGAATGTCGGCCTCGGCCTCGAGCTCGCCGGCGTGCCCGAAGCCGAGCGCAAGGAGCGCGTGCATCGCCAGCTCAAGCTGGTCAATCTCGACCAGTGGGCGAAGAAATATGCGCACGAGCTTTCAGGCGGCATGCAGCAGCGCGTCGGCTTGGCGCGCGCCTTTGCCACCGAAGCCCCTATCCTGCTGATGGACGAACCATTCTCGGCGCTCGACCCGCTGATCCGCACGAAGCTGCAGGACGAGCTGCTGCAGCTTCAGGCCGAGCTGAAGAAGACCATCATCTTCGTCAGCCACGACCTCGAGGAGGCGCTGAAGATCGGCAGCCACATCACCATCATGGAAGGCGGGCGCATCGTCCAGACCGGCGCGCCGGAAGACATCGTGCTGCGCCCCGCCAACGACTATGTCCGCGACTTCATCGCCAATGTGAATCCGCTCTCGGTGCTGACCGCCTGGAACGTGATGCGCGACCGCCGCGACCTCGACCACGGCGAGGACGGCTGGGTATGGCTCGACCGCCGCAAGACGACGCGTTTCAAGATCGACGAGCACGGGCTGGTGGCGGCGGCCGAGCGCGACGGCAAGCCGGCCGTATGGGTCTCCTGCGCCGATGTCGAGGCGCAGCCGGAAGAGACGTCGCAGGTGTTCTGGGCCAATCCGGGCACGTCGCTGAAGACCGTGATGCTGGCCATTTACCGCTCGCAGACGGCACCGGTTGCACTGTTCGACGACCAGTCGCGCTTCGTCGGCGCCATCGGTGTCAGGGATGTGCTGTCGGCGGTGTTGCGGCGATAGAGGCTCCGTGTCGGACGAGGACGCCATGAAGCAGTATCCGCAGGGCCCAGAAGGCGCCCAAACCCTACATCCGGATCGTGCCGCAGCCGCGCGGATAGGTGCGCAGGAGAGCATGATCGCGAACCGGAGGTCCGCGTCGGCGAAAAGCGGCGACCGATTTTCGGGATCATGGTAAAAGAGATGGAGCCCATCCCGGCTCGATCGGAGAGGCGGGAATTCAACGGAGCAGAAATGATCTTCCGGCAGCTCTTCGACTCTGTCTCGGGCACCTACTCCTATCTGCTCGCCAGCCGCCGGGGCGGCGAAGCGCTGATCATCGATCCCGTGCTGGAGAAGGTCGATCGCTATCTCCAGCTCGTGCGGGAGCTCGACCTCAAGCTCGTCAAGGCGGTGGACACGCACCTGCACGCCGACCACATCACCGGCCTGGGCGCGCTGCGCGACAAGACCCAGTGCATCACCGTGATGGGCGAGCAGACCAAGGCGGACGTGGTTTCGATGCGACTTTCCGATGGCGACAAACTCACCATCGAGGGGCTTGCGCTCGACGTGATCTACACACCCGGCCACACCGATGATTCCTACAGCTTCATTCTGCCGGACCGGGTCTTCACCGGCGATACGCTGCTCATCCGCGGCACTGGCCGCACCGATTTCCAGAATGGCGATCCGCGGCGGCAATATGAATCGATCTTCGGCCGCCTGCTCAAGCTTCCCGACGAGACGCTGATCTACCCGGCGCATGATTACAAGGGCGAGACCGTTTCGACCATCGGCGAGGAGAAGGCCTTCAATCCGCGCCTGCAAGTGAAGTCGATGGAAGACTACGTCGAGATCATGAACAATCTGAAGCTTGCGAATCCGAAAATGATGGATGTCGCCGTGCCGGCCAACATGAAGGTCGGGTTTCATCAGGAAGAGATTGCGCGGCGCGGCTGGTCTGTCACGGCCGAGCAGGCGCTTGCTCTGGTGGGAAAGCCCGATGTCGCGCTGATCGATCTGCGCGAGCGCTCCGAGCGAGAACGGCACGGTATCATCCCGGGGGCGCTGCATGTGCCCTATACGACGCTGCAGGAAAACATCGCCGCGGGCGGCATGCTGCATGAGCTCGCCAGGTCGACCAGCAGGCGACTGCTGTTTTATTGCGCCTTTGGCGAGCGCTCGGCCATGGCGGTGCAGGCGGCACAGGACGCGGGGATTGCCAGCGCCCGGCACATCCACGGCGGCATCGACGCCTGGCGGAAGGCGAGCGGCCCGCTCGCGCGCTAATGTGGCTGTCTGATCCCAGGCTTTGGTGATGCAATCCCGCCGCCAGCGGCAATCTCCGACTTGTGAACGGCCGAGCGCGCCGGAACGCGGTTTGCGGGCGGCTCAAAATGGACGACCGCTTTTGCCTATGTCAGAATAAAAAGCGAAATTCTTGCGCGCGACTGCCGGTTCCGATGCCTGAGATCGTCACCAAACCCCGCATTAAAACGAAGCCGAAGATCGAACGGCCGAAGCTCTACAAGGTCATCCTCCTCAACGACGACTTCACGCCGCGCGAGTTCGTGGTGACGGTACTCAAGGGCGAATTCAAGCTGAGCGAGGACCAGGCGCGGCGAGTGATGATCACCGCCCACCAGCGCGGCGTCTGCGTCGTCGCCGTCTTCACCAGGGACGTCGCCGAGACCAAGGCGACGCGGGCGACGGATGCCGGCAAGGCCAAGGGCTATCCGCTGATGTTTACGACGGAACCGGAGGAATAGTCCCCGCTTCCCTTCTCCCACAACAAGGGGAGAAGGATAAGCCGCAGCGCTACCGCCCCTCGCGGTACCACATCGAGCCCATGGCCAGAAGCAGCAGGCCGAGGCCGAGGAACCCGCCGAACAGCGGCACGCGCGAGACGGCCTTCAGCACGCTGTCGTCGGTGGTGCGCAGGCCGATCCAGTCGTTGCCGGTGGCCGCGCCCGAGGCGCGGACCGGCACGACCGAGGGCAGCGTCACGCCGCCGGCGAGGTTGCCGAGGGCCGACCCAAGAGCCGCCGATGACGGCGCCAGCCGGCGCACGCTGCCGCCGGTGGCCTCGGTCGGCGCTTTCAGCCGGCCCTCTGTGGAGACGACGTCGGTGAATTCAGGCGCGTTGACCGGGCCGACATGGGCAAGCGCCTTCAAATCGCCATTGCCGACCTGATAGAGGCCGATCTCGTTGGTCTCGATGCTGCCCAGGAAGACGCCGGGCTCGGATCCCTCGAGCTTCACGGTCATCGCTTTGCCTGACGGGGTGATGATTTGCGCCGGGCCGGGCTCGTCGCTCATCGTCTGGCGGCGGATTTCCAGCATCATGCCGCGGCCGTCGGCGGTCAGCCGCTCCTCTTCGAGTTCGGGCTCCTTCATCAGCCAGTGGGCAATGCGGCGATAGAGCTGGACATGCGGGCCGCCGCCCTCGAAGCCGCGCGCCCACAGCCAGCCCTGGTCGGACAGGAACATGCCGACGCGGCCTTCGCCCTTGCGGTCGAGCAGGAGCAGCGGGCGGTTGTCGGCGCCTTTCATCACTGCCTCGCCTTCGGGGTTCTCGACGCCGATGGTGCGGAACCAGCGGCTCCAGTGCGGCGGCTCGGTGGCGGAGCCGTCGAGCGCGCGCGTCACCGGATGTCGCTGGCCGAGCTCGGTGAGGCGCGGGTAGAAGGCCTTGTCGACGACTTCGCCGGTCGGCATCGCCGGCAGCGCCGACATCAAGGGCGTGCGAGCGATGGAGCTTTCGCCGGCATATTCAGGCCCTGCCGCGATCAGCAGCGCGCCGCCCTTTTCGACATATTCGGCGATGTAGTCGTAATAGAGGATCGGCAGCACGTCGCGGTGCTGGTAGCGGTCGAAGATGATCAGGTCGAAATCCTTGATCTTCTCGACGAACAGCTCCCGCGTCGGGAAGGCAATCAGCGACAATTCGTTGATCGGCGTGCCGTCCTGCTTTTCCGGCGGCCGCAGGATGGTGAAATGGACAAGGTCGACCGAGGCGTCGGATTTCAGCAGGTTGCGCCAGGTGCGCTCGCCGGCATGCGGTTCGCCGGAGACCAGCAGCACGCGCAGATTCTCGCGGATGCCGTCGATCAGCGCGATGGCGCGGTTGTTGGCGTCGGTAAGTTCGCCGGGCTCGGGGTCGATGGCGAGTTCGACGATGTTGCGGCCGGCGCTGGGAATGGTCACCTGCAGCGGCATGGCCTGGCCGATGGTGGCACGCTCGACCGAAACCTGCTCGCCATTGACCGACACGCGCACATCGACCGAGCCCGCCTCATTGTTGGTGGCGATGACGCGATAGGTCATTTCGAGCGGCTTGCCGACCAGACCGAAGCGCGGCGCGTTCTCGAAGCGGATGCGGCGATCCTTTTCCTGGTCGATGCCGGTGATCAGCGCGTGCAGCGGGGCGTTGAATTCGGGTGTGCCGGCGGGGGCATCATGCACCTCACCGTCGGTGACCATGATCGCGCCGCCGATGCGCGAAGGCGGCACGTCACGGAAGGCACTCTCAAGCGCACCGAAAAGCCGCGTTTCGGTGCGCTCCTCGGCGGCTTCCGACTTGCCGGCCTCGACGACGCGGACGTCGAACTGCTTGAAGCGGCCGAGGCGTTGCTGAAGCCCGGCCAGCGCCTCGTCTGTCTGCTTGGTGCGCTCGCCGATGTCCTGGCTCTGGCTGCGGTCGACGACGACGGCGACGACGCTTTTCAGCGCCTCGCGCTCCTCGTCGAGAAACACCGGGTTGAGCAGGGCCGCAGCCAGCGCGAGCAGGGCGGCGAAACGGAAGATCGCGCCGCGCTGGCGAAACCACAGGCCGGCCAATGCCAGCAGCAACAGCGGCGCCAGCACCAGGCCAAGCAGCGGCAAGGAGATGAGCGGTTCGAAGGCGAGCGACCAGTTCATGTCTTACCCTCCCAAGTTGGGCGGGTTGATCCGCGTAGGGAGCGCGACAAAGAGCCTCATCTTACTGCCCCAGCCGTTCGAGCAGCACCGGCACGTGCACCTGATCGGATTTGTAGTTGCCGGTCAGCATGTACATCATGATGTTGACGCCGGCGCGCAGCGCATAGATGCGCTGCATCGGGTCCGACGGCACGGTCGGCAAAAGCGGGTCGCCATTCTCGTCGACCGCCCAGGCGCCGGCGAAATCATTGGCGGTGATCATGATCGGCGAGACGCCGTCGCCGGTGCGCACCGGGCGGTTCTCGACGTTGCTGGCTTCGAGCGACGCCGCGACCCAGAGCGGGCCGCCGGCGAAGCGTCCGGGAAACTCAGGCAGGATGTAGAAGGACTTGGTCAGCACGTGGTCCGACGGCACCGGCTCCAGCGGCGGCACGTTGAGATTGCCGAGGATGTCGCGCAGCCGCTCCGTCGCCGGGCTGGCCGAATCCGCGTCGATGCCGGTGGCGAACTGATCGCGCGTGTCGAACAGCACCGTGCCGCCTTGCTGCATATAGGCGTCGACGCGGGCGATCGCGGCCTGGCTTGGCATCGGCGCGGCAGGGTCGATCGGCCAGTAGATCAGGGGGTAGAAGGACAGCTGGTCCTTCGAGATATCGACGCTGGCCGGCGCGCCCGGCTCGAGCGCGGTCTTCTCGATCAGGAAGCGGGTCAGGCCCTCCAGTCCGGCCTGGCTGATCGAATCGACGCTCCGTTCGCCGGTCTGCACATAGGCGATCCGGGTCTTCGAAATGTCCTCGATCGCCCGAGCGTCGCCGGGTTTGGCGTCGCCAGGTTCGGCATCGTCGGCGCGGGCGATGTCGGTGTGGCCGACCAAGGCGCCGAGCGCAATCAGCAGGGCGGCGGTGGTTGCGGCAGCGCGGGCGCGGCGGGGTCGGCGCGAGAACAGGCCGCCCATCCAGAACACTGCCAGCGTATCGAGCACCATCAGCACAAGGGCTGCCGCCACCAGCGGACCCTTCAAATTGTGCGATTCATCGAAAGCGTACTGGACGGTGGTGACCGGCACGGTGATCTGGGGGCGGACCAGCGGTGCGAAGCTGCTTTCGGCATCGAGCAGATTGTGGGCAAAGACGCCGGTCTCGGAGCCGTACAGGCCGGGCGGGTTCTCGAACGTCACCGGCAGCGGGCCGGCACCCGGCACCAGCGGCCGCGCATCCGGCGTCGGCGGCACCAGCGTGCCCTCGGCTGATATCATGCGGTAGGGCGCCAGCGAAGTGGCGGCGGCTTCGGCGTTGGCGACCGCGGCACCCTGATTGCGCGACAGTTGCACGATGCGCCGCAGCATCTCGACGAAGCTGCCGGAGATCGGCAGGTTCGACCATGTCGCCTCCGGCGTGACATGGAACAGGACGAGCGTGCCCTTGCCCTTCTTCATCCCGGTCACCAGCGGCGTGCCGTCGGCAAGCGTGGCCCAGGTGCGTTCGACAATATCAGGCGTCGGCTCGGCCAGCACCTGCCTGGTGACGGTGACCTCGGCGGGCGGAGCGAGATCAGCGAAAGGGCCGGTCTTCGGAAAATCGGTGACCGGCTGCGGCGTCGTCCACGACAGCGCGCCGCCGAGCGAGCGCTCGCCGGTGCGTAGCCTGACCGGCAGCAGATCGTCGTCATTGCCGGCGGCGACCAGCCGCGAGCCGGCGAACCGCACCAGCGTGCCGCCATTGTCGAGCCAGTCGACCAGCCTTTGCCGCACCTGCTCCGGAATGGTGCCGATATCGGCCATGACGATCATCGCCGGCTTCTGGTCGAGGAGCTGCGGGATTGCGTCGGCAAGGTCGGCGCTGGACGGTTCGGCCAGATCGGCGAATGGCTGCAGCGCGCGGCGGATGTAGTACAGCGGCGACAAAAGCGGCTGCGCCTGGTCGGCCTCGGCCTGCGACAGCAGCCCGACGCGACGCCGCTTGGAACTTTCGTCGAGCACGCGGACCGCGCCGGCCTGCCGCTCGCCGTCGAGCGCGATCGAGGCGAAGTCGTTGCGCAATTCGAACGGCACCGCCATCGTGCCGGTGGCGGTGGATTCGCCGGGCGAGAAGGTCAGCGTGGCGTCCGCGATGCGGCGGCCCTTGTCGTCGAAGGCGCCGGCTGTCACCTGGGCCGGCGCCGGATCGCCCGGCGCGCGGATGGCGGTGAGCTCGAAGCCGTCCACCTGATTGTCGGCGCCGGTCAGGCCGATCAAGGTAGGCCGGCCGGAAACGGCCCAGACGACGCGCGCGGCGTTCTTCGACAGAAGCGTGTTGAAGGCGGCCTCGTCGCCTTCCGCCGCCAGGCCGTCGGCGAGCACGGCGACGCTGGCGCCCGGCAAAGTCTCCAGGGTCGCCGCGACGCGGGCGTAGACGGCAGGCCGGTCGGTCGGGATCGGCCGCGGCTTTGCCGCGCGCAGCCGGTCGAGCGCGGCGGCGGCGTCGAAGGGGCCGATCTCGGCGTTCGGCTTTTCGGCGGTGAAGGCGATGATGACGGGCACGTCGTTGGAACTAGCGTCGGCGATCAGCCGTTCGGCGGTGGCGACACGCTGGCCCCAGTCGGCGGCACTTGCCCAGTCGTTGTCGATGACCATCGCAAGCGCGGCGCCTTCGGCCGGCAGTTTTTCACGCGGGTTGAAGACAGGTTCGGCCAGCGCTGCAACGATAAGGGCCGCCATCAGCAGCCTGAGCAGCGTCAGCCACCACGGGCTCTGCTGCGGCGTCTCCTCGCGCTTCATCACGCGGGCCAGGATCTTCAGCGGCGGGAAGATCTCGGTCTGCGGCTTGGGCGGGGTGAACCGCAAAAGCCACCAGATCACCGGCAGGGCCAGAAGCCCCCACAGCACCATCGGCGCCCCGAAGGAGAGCGGCAGCCAGCTCATGCGCTGATCCTCCCGGTCGAGCTGCCATCGACGGTCATCGCCATGTGGACGCGCACCAGCGCCTCGGAGGCGAGGCGGTCGGTGTGGTTGACGGTGAAGCTCCAGCCGAGCCGCTTGCACCAGGCGGCCAGTTCCTGGCGGCGGGCGGTGTAAAGCAGGCGGTATTCATCGCCCAGCGTTTCGGCGCGGCCGGCGGTCAGCTTGTCGCCGGTCTCGGGGTCGGTGAATTCGGTGCGGCCGGCATAGGGAAATCTCTCCTCGGCCGGGTCGGCGACCTCGATCAGATGGGCACGCACGCCGTGGCGGGCGAGCACGTCGAGCCAGGCGATGGTGTCCTCGACCGCATCGAGGAAATCGCTGACGATGACGATGTCGCAAAAGCGCCGGATGCCGGACAGGTCGGGCTTTGCCGGCAGCTCGCCGGCATGGGCGAGCTGCGCCGCGATGCGCTCGGCGCCGTTGCGGGCGGTGAACGGATCGGTCAGGCCGGGCCAGGCGATACGCTCGCCGCTGCGCGACAGAAGCTCGGCCATGGCCAGCGCCAGCACCAGCGCGCGGGATTCCTTCGAGACGGTGGCCCCGGCCGATTTGTAGAGCATGGAAGGCGAGGGGTCGGCCCACAGCCACACCGTATGGGCGGCCTCCCATTCGCGGTCGCGCACATAGGTGTGGTCGTCACGGGCCGAGCGGCGCCAGTCGATGCGCGAGGAATCGCCTTCGACATAGGGTCGGAACTGCCAGAAATTCTCGCCAATGCCGCGCTTGCGGCGGCCGTGCCAGCCGGCGATCACCGTGTTGACGATGCGGCGCGCCTCGACCAGCAGGTCCGGAACCAGCGAAGCGCGCAACCGGCCGCGGGCGAGCGCGTCACGCGTCGCTGCCGGTGCCTGTGCCTCGCCTATGCGCGCCATCAGATCCCTTTTGCCAGTTTCGCCACCACATCGCGCACGGTCGTGCCCTCGGCGCGGGCGGCGAAGGTCAGCGCCATGCGGTGCTGCAGCACCGGCTCGGCCAGCGCTCTGATGTCGTCGACCGACGGCGCCAGCCGTCCATCATAGAGCGCGCGGGCGCGTGCGCATAGCGTCAGCGCCTGGCTGGCGCGCGGGCCCGGGCCCCAGGCGACGTGCTTGTCGGTCTCGGCATTGCCCTGGCCGGGGCGCGCCGAGCGCACCAGCTGGAGGATCGCGTCGACGACGCTTTCCGGCACAGGCATGCGGCGGATGAGGGTCTGGATCTCCTTCAGCCGCGCCGGCTGCAGCACGTTCTGCGCCTTGGCGTCCTCGATGCCGGTGGTTTCCAGAAGGATGCGGCGCTCCGCCTCGATTTCCGGATAGAGAATGTCGACCTGCATCAGGAAGCGGTCGAGCTGCGCCTCGGGCAGCGGATAGGTGCCTTCCTGCTCCAGCGGGTTCTGCGTCGCCAGCACGTGGAAGGGCGCTGGCAGGTCGTGACGGACGCCGGCAATGGTGACGTGGTATTCCTGCATCGACTGCAGCAGCGCCGACTGGGTGCGGGGCGAAGCGCGGTTGATCTCGTCGGCCATCAGCAGCTGCGCGAAGATCGGCCCGGAGATGAAGCGGAAGGAACGTTTGCCGAATTCGTCCTGTTCCATCACCTCGGAGCCGAGAATGTCGGACGGCATCAGGTCGGGCGTGAACTGGATGCGGCGGGAATCGAGGCCGAGCACGATGCCCAGCGTCTCGACCAGCTTGGTCTTGGCGAGGCCGGGCACGCCGACCAGCAGCGCATGGCCGCCGGCCAGCAGCGCCACCAGCGTGCGTTCGACGACGCTTTCCTGGCCGAAGATGACGCGCCCGATGCCATCGCGAACCCTGGAAATGTCGGCCAGCGCTGTCTCGGCCTGGGCGATCATGTCCTCTTCGCTGATCGGGCTTTCCTTGATGATCACGCTCATGCAGCATCGATCCTTCTCGTTGGAAATACCAGCTTGCACCCTCGACGCCGCAGAATGCCGCGATTCGGTCTGGCATGGCGCCTGTCTTTGAACTTAAATCACAGACTTAGGCTGACAAGCGGAACAACAGTGACTATTTCGTGACCATGACAGAACGCGCCGACGATCCTGAAGCGAGTCTGACGGCCGCCACCGAGGCGCACGGGCTCGAAGCGCTGATCTCGCGTGCCGCCCGCGCGGGCAAGGGGCCGGCACCGGTGGAGCGCTGGAATCCGGCCTTTTGCGGCGATCT
Source organism: Mesorhizobium sp. WSM4821 (assembly GCF_055901555.1). NCBI lineage: Bacteria > Pseudomonadati > Pseudomonadota > Alphaproteobacteria > Hyphomicrobiales > Phyllobacteriaceae > Mesorhizobium > Mesorhizobium sp. WSM4821. The sequence goes on from NZ_CM148371.1 coordinate 2,666,543, forward strand.
CGACATGGAGATCAGACAGGACGGCACCTGGTTCTACCTGGGCACGCCGATCGGCCGCATGCCGCTAGTGCAGCTTTTTTCCTCCGTGCTGCGCAAGGACGAAGACGGCAAGACCTATCTGGTGACGCCGGTCGAAAAGGTCGGCATCCGCGTCGTCGATGCGCCTTTTATTGCCGTCGAAATGGGCGTTTCCGGCGCCGGCGATGGTCAGGTCATCACCTTCCGCACCAATGTCGGCGACGTGGTCGAGGCCGGGCCGGACCATCCGCTGCGCTTCGTCGACGAGGACGCGACCGGTGGCCTGAAACCCTATGTGCTGGTGCGCGGGCGGCTGGAAGCGCTGGTGGCGCGGCCGGTCATGTACGAACTGGTCGAGTATGGCGAGGAGATCGAGGTCGGCGGCAGACAGATGTTCGCCGTCCGCTCGAGGGGCGCGGTCTATCCGATCATGCCGGCGGAAAAACTGCAGCGGCTGAGCGCGTGATGGACCAGGTGACGCCGACACCGTTTTCCGCCGAGGATTTTCGCGCACGCGTCGCGGCACAGCCGTTGGCGCATGCCGCCGACGATTATGGCGACCACCGCTTCAATCCCGGCCATCCGCGTTTGAAGTCCGCCGAGGCGCTACGCGATGCCGCCGTGCTGATCCCGGTGGTCGATCACGGACGCGACGCCACGGTTCTGCTCACCAAGCGGGCGGAAAAGCTGCGCAACCATTCGGGGCAGGTGGCCTTTCCCGGCGGCACGATCGATCCGACCGATCCAAGCCCGGAAGCGGCGGCTTTGCGCGAAACGTTCGAGGAGATCGGGCTCGCCCAGGACCGGATCGAGATCATCGGCCGCATGCCCGACTATGTCGCCGGCAGCGGCTATCGCATCGCCCCGGTGCTGGCAATGGTGCGGCCGGGTTTTTCGCTGGCCCTGAATTCCGATGAGGTCGACGCCGCGTTCGAAGTGCCGCTGCGTTTCCTGATGGACCCAGCCAATCACAGCAGGGACAGCCGCATGTGGAACGATCTCGAATGGTTTTTCTACGAGATGCCCTATGGCGGCCAGCGCATCTGGGGCGTCACCGCCGGCATCATCCGCACGCTCTATGAGAGGCTCTATACGTGAGCGGCGGCGTGTCGCTCGCTGGCAGGGCCGAGTGGCTCGGCGACAAGCACCTGCAGCGCCTGCTGGCGGCGCTTGCGGACGGCGGCGAGGAGGCGCGTGTCGCCGGCGGCGCGGTGCGCAACGCGCTCATCGGCCAGCCGGTCGCCGACGTCGACATCGCCACCACTTGCCTGCCCGATGAAACCATCCGCCGCGCCGAGGCGGCGGGCTTCAAGGCCGTGCCGACCGGCATCGAGCACGGCACCATCACGATTGTCGCCGGCGGGAAGCCGTTCGAGGTGACGACGCTGCGTGCCGACGTCGAGACCGACGGGCGGCGGGCAAAAGTATCGTTCGGGCGCGACTGGAAGGCCGACGCGCAACGGCGCGATTTCACCATCAACGCGCTCTATGCCGAGGCCGACGGCACGATCGTCGACCTGGTTGGCGGCATCGCCGACATAGAGGCGCGCCGGCTGCGCTTCATCGGCGATCCGGAAGCCCGCATCCGCGAGGATTATTTGCGCATCCTGCGCTTTTTCCGCTTTTTCGCCTGGTATGGCGACGGCCGGCCCGATGCCGAAGGTCTGAAGGCCTGCGCCCGGCTCAAGGGTGGGCTCAGCCAACTGTCGGCCGAGCGCGTCTGGTCCGAGCTGAAGAAACTGCTGTCGGCCCCCGACCCGTCGCGCGCCTTGCTGTGGATGCGCCAAGCCGGCGTGCTCACCAGCGTTCTGCCGGAGAGCGAGAAATGGGGCATCGATTCGATCCATGCGCTGACCAGGGCCGAGAAGGATCTGGGCTGGACGCCGGAGCCGCTGCTCAGGCTGGAAGCAATCGTGCCGCCGGACGCCGCGCGGATGAAGACGCTCGCCGAGCGGCTGAGATTCTCCGTCAGCGAAGCCGGCCGCCTCAGGCAGTGGGCGCTGACAGTGCCCGTCGAGCCGAAGACGACCGAGGCGGAATTCGCAAAACGGCTCTATCGTGGCGACCGTCAGGGCTTTGTCGATCGCTTGCGGCTGTCGCTCGCTTCCGCCCGGGCCCGCGCGATCGAGGACAATGACGCGCTGCTCGAAGCCGGCAGCTTCTCGCGCCTGCTGGCTTTCGCCGGAAAGTGGAAAAAACCCGGCTTTCCGCTCAAGGGCGCCGATCTGACGACGCTTGGCGCGGCGCCCGGGCCGAAGCTCGGCGCAATCCTGAAAAACCTTGAAAACGAGTGGGTCGAATCCGGCTTTGCGCTCGCTCGCGGCGCGCTCCTCAAGCGCGCCGCACAAGCACTCGAAAATTAGGCAGATCAGGCGGCGTCGCGGGCCTTTTCGATACGCGAACGGATGGCTTCGATCATCGTCTCGCGGATGATCGTCTCGCCGTGCGTCTCGCGCATGTGTTCGACCGCACGCCGCATGACTTCGGCTTCCTCGTCGGCGCGCGTATGCCAGTCACAACCCGGTACGAGTGAGCCGCAGTGGAATTCCTTCATCGGATTTCTCCCTTTTCCTCCTTGGAGCGCCGCTTGTACGCGGGAAGCTCCAGCACCTGTGATCGACGCATGATCCCTGTCGGAAACCGGTTCGGTTTTCGGGTCATGCACGGGGAAGCAAACATAACACGATTGAACGGGCTTTGGTTGCGGCAAAGACCGAAAAAGGCGGAGCATCGCTGCTCCGCCCTCTTGACGCTACCCCTGAGCAAGACCAGACATAGCTTCGTCTTGCTCCTGCGGGCAGGCTGTCACTTCACGATTCTGACTGCCTCGGCAATTTTGTGCTTGCCGCTCATGTCCCACGAAACGCGGACCTTTTCGCCGGCCTTCAGGCCAGGATTCTTGAAGGCCTTGGGCAGCGTAAAGGTCGATCCGTCGTCCAAAACAAGGCTCATGGCCGTTCCATCATAGGTCTTGACCGTGCCCGTGGTGTGCTTGACCGCTGCCAAGGCAGCGCCACCAGAGGCAAGAACGGCAGCTGCCGCAACCGACATAATAAGCTTGCGCATGGCATGCTCTCCTGGAAAATGAGGGCACCGTTTGGGAAGGGTGCCCCACTCACTTTTGGGCCGTCCGGTCGCGTCGGGTCGCGGTTCCAGAGGAGGCGAGAACCGCCGGCGTTTCCCGGCCCGAACGGAGAATTAATCCTGTTTTTTCAAATGGATATTAGACGAAAAAGAAATTCGGTGCGCCACATTCACCGCCAAGATCCAGCGATTTGGACGTGATTGCGGCTCACGTCCGACTCACCGAGATTTTACGGCCATTTTACCTCCGGCGGCAGGCTGGACAGGATCGAGGCGACGTTGCCGCCGGTCTTCAGTCCGAAGATGGTGCCGCGATCGTGAAGCAAGTTGAATTCGACGTAGCGGCCACGGCGAATGAGCTGCTCCTCGCGGTCGCCATCGGTCCAGTTGTCGTTGAAATTGGCCCGCACCAGATGCCCGTAGACGACGAGAAAAGCGCGCCCGACATCCTGGACGAAGTTGAAATCGGCGTCCCAGCCGCCTCTGTCCTCGTCCGAGTGCAGCCAGTCGAAGAAGATGCCGCCGGTGCCGCGCGGTTCGTTGCGGTGCGGCAGATAGAAATACTCGTCGCACCAGGCCTTGAATTTCGCGTGGTCGGCCACCGCCGGATGCTTCTCGCAGGCGAATTGCATGGCGCGGTGGAAGGCAACCGTGTCCGGGTCGTCCTGGGTGCGGCGACGGTCGAGCACAGGCGTCAGATCGGCGCCGCCGCCGAACCACTGGCGCGAGGTGACGACCATGCGCGTGTTCATGTGCACCGCCGGCACGTTGGGGTTCCACGGGTGCGCAATCAGCGAGATGCCGCTCGCCCAGAAGCGCGGGTCTTCCTCGGCGCCCGGCATCTGCTTCCTGAACTCGGGCGAGAACTCGCCATGGACGGTCGAGGTGTGGACGCCGACCTTCTCGAAGACGCGGCCACGCATCATTGACATGATGCCGCCGCCGCCGCGGCCCTCGTCGCGCTCCCACGGCGTCTTTTCGAAGCGACCGGGCGACCATGAGGTCAGCGGCCCCCGCAGGTCCTGCTCGATCTGCTCGAATGCGGCGCAGATGCGTTCACGCAACGTCTCGAACCACAGCCGCGCCTTCATCTTCTTCTGTTCGATGTCGGTCGGCAGCCCCGCCGCTATTTCGGGTCGTTGCAAATGCTGTCTCCGGTTGCGGGGCGCGTGCCCCGACAAATGACTCGTCTTTTCCTGGCGCGATCCCTAATCTCTTGGGTGCAAGGGTCAAGTGTGAATGGAGTTCTTTCGTGCGCACCCCGGCAAGACCGCCGCTGGATGGCCTGAAGAAGAGGCTCGACCGCTCGCGCGCCGAACGCGAGCGCATGCCACGCGACGGGTTCCTGCGCGAAACCTTCGTGCTGCCGCGTTCCGATGCGCGACTCAAGGCGCAGGAATGGTTCGAGCGCTTTCCCAAGCAGGCCTACTGGACCGAGATCGAGAGCTGGTTCGAGCGGCCGGGCGACGTCATCGAATTCACCATCAGGCGATTGCCGGCGGCGGATTAGAGCAATTCCAGAAAAAGTGGGAACCGGTTTTCCGTCCGGAATTGCGTAAAAACAAAGAGCTAGAGCATTTCCGTGACTCGGAGAGAAATGGAAATGCTCTAGCGCGCGACCAGCAACCGCCTTGCTCCCGGTCCCTGGGCGCTCAATCGGTCTTCTCTGTTCCTCAGCGGGCACTTGTCGATCGACATGCAGCCGCAGCCGATGCAGTCGGTCAGCCCGTCGCGCAGCTTCTTCAGCTGGGCAATCTTCCGGTCGAGTTGGTCGCGCCAGGCCGTTGAAAGCAGATTCCAGTCCTCGCGAGTCGGCGTGCGGCCTTCAGGCAGCGATTGAAGCGCGGCGTCGATCTCGGCCAGCGAGATGCCGACCTCCTGCGCTACCTTAATGATCGCCACACGCCTCAGCACGTCGCGGCCGTAGCGCCGCTGGTTGCCCGATGTGCGGTGGCTGCGGATCAGTCCGCGCGCCTCGTAGAAATGCAGCGCCGACACCGCCACCCCGCTGCGCATGGCCACCTGGCCGACCGTCAATTCCGTCACCGCAGCCATTCGAATTTTTTCCGCTTGACCTCAAGTTAGGTTGAGCTTGTAACGAAGAAACCCAGGACATGCAAACCGGACATGCAAACCGCAGGAGAAGGCGATGTGCGCCTGGGTGAGAATGACAGGAGAGGGGGCGGTCGTCGGCCAGGGCCAGGAAGCAGCCGGGGGCCAGCGAGCGGCCGTGATGGCCGCGCCCGCCGACAGCCTGCAAATCCTATCCAAGCTGCCGGATCGCCTCGCCGGCCACCATGGCGACGGAAAGCGCGACGTTGATGCTGCGCGCGCCAGGCTGCATCGGGATGATCAATCGCGCATCCGCCGCCTCGTGGACGGGATCCGGCACGCCTGCGGATTCACGGCCGAACAGAAGAACGTCGTCGGTGGCGAAGGCGAAATCCGTGTAGGCGGTCGCGGCTCTGGTCGACAGCAGCACCAGCCGCCGCGCTTCGCCTTTGCGCCAGTTCTCGAAGGCATGCCAGTCGACATGCCGGGAAAGCCGCGCCATTTCGAGATAATCCATACCGGCCCGTTTCAGCGCCCGGTCGGCAAGCGGGAAGCCGGCCGGTTCGATGATGTCGACGCCGAGACCGAGGCAAGCGGCGAAGCGCAGGATTGTCCCGGTGTTGCCGGCGATATCCGGCTGGTAGAGCGCGATGCGGAGACGGCCGTTCATTTCCGCGCGTTTTTTATCCGTGGCAGATCGGCCACAGGGGTCTCGCGGTTTTGGAAATTGCTGGACTGGCGGGTGGTCATTTTCTGCGAAGTCGGTTATATGGCGGGCATTGTCAACCCGAACCGATGGAGGGGTAATTCATGATGATCATGTACATCCAGCGCCCCTCTTGTGGGCTTACCAGCCTGCCGGCGGTTTCGGTACGACGATTCTCCTGACCTTTTAGACTTCGATCGCACCGATTCTTAGCCGAAACCTTTTTCGGCCTTCGAAGGAATCGTGCGATGTTTTTCAACTTGTCGAAGGGGCTGAACGCCCCACCTGAACACGCCTCTAATCAATCCCGGTGTTCGCCGGCCTTGCCGTTCGCTGACCATTCGCCCGCGAACCGGCCGGACTCACCCTTTTTTCTGCCTTTCCACATGGAGGACGGACCGATGTTCGATCCCTGCAAGATTCCCGGGTCAAGAAACCTGCACGAGCGCAGGATGGCGACATGGACGCTTTTGGTCGGCGAAACCTATTCGTCGGCGGTTCACGCCGAGGTTCGTCGGCGCCCGCATCGCGGCATGCTGCCGGACGTCGATTTCTCGCGCGCGGTTCCCGACCGCAGCCGGCCGTCGCTGGTGCGCCGGATCATCAGGCTGATCCGCCCTGGCGCAAAAACCGGAGCGAAACTCAGGGTTGTCGACACAGCGCCGTCAGGATCGTCCAACGAGCCTGTCGGCGAAAAGCCCGCGACATCCTATATGGCGCGAAGCAGGATCGACGGCCCGGGTGATTCCGGGGCACCGACCCCTGACGCTACCCGCTCCCAAGACGCTGTGCGCTCCCGTGCCGCGTGAGCGAAAAACAAGCATGTGAGTACCAAGACAATGTTCCGCTGGTTTGAAAAAAAGCTCGACCCGTTTCCTGCCGAGGAGCCGTTCGAGCCGCCGAAGACGCTGATCGCCTTCTGCGTACACTATACGCGCGGCGCCTGGCCCTACATCGTTTTCGATGCGGTGCTGGTCTCGGCTATCGCTCTTGCCGAAGTGTGGATGTTCGGTTTCCTCGGCCGGATCGTCGACTGGCTGTCGGCGCAGAATCGCGAGACATTCCTTGAGACCGAGGGCTGGAAGCTCGCCGGCATGGCCTTCGTCGTGGTGTTCGCGCTGCCGGCGACGGTCTGGTTCCATTCGCTCATCAGCCAGCAAACGCTGATGGGCAATTATCCGATGCGAATCCGCTGGCAGGTGCATCGCTACCTGCTCAAGCAGTCGATGACCTTCTATCAGGACGAGTTCGCCGGGCGCATCGCGACCAAGCTGATGCAGACGGCGCTCGCCGTGCGCGAATGCGTCATCAAGCTCATCGACGTGCTCAACTATGTCGTCGTCTATTTCCTTGGAATGCTGGTCATCGTCGGCTCGGCCGACTGGCGGCTGGCGGCACCGCTTGCCGGCTGGCTCGCCGGCTATATCTTGCTGTTGCGCTACTTCATCCCGCGCCTGGGCAAAGTCGGCGAGGAGCAGGCCAACGCGCGCTCGACCATGACTGGCCGCGTCGTCGACAGCTACTCCAACATCCAGACGGTCAAGCTGTTCTCGCATGCGCGCCGCGAGGCGTCCTTCGCCAGGGAAGGCATGGCCGGCTTTCTCGAGACGGTCTACCGGTCGATGCGGCTGGTGACGCAACTCTACGGCCTGCTCTACATCCTGAACTCGCTGCTGTTGTTTTCGGTGACCGCGATCTCGCTGTGGCTGTGGCTCGGTCAGGCGGTGACGATCGGCGCCGTCGCCGTGGTCATCGGCCTCGTGCTGCGGCTGTGGGGCATGTCGCAATGGATCATGTGGGAAATGTCGGCCCTGTTCGAGAACATCGGCACGGTGCAGGACGGCATCGGCTCGATCTCGCTGCCGCGCCTGGTGGAAGACAGGCCCGGGGCCAAGGACATTGCCGTGACCAGGGGCGAAATCCGCTTCGAGGACATCCGCTTCCACTACGGCAAAAAGAAGGGCGTGATCGAGAGCCTGTCGCTGACGGTGAAGCCGGGCGAGAAGGTTGGCATCGTCGGCCGCTCCGGCGCCGGCAAGTCGACGCTGGTCAATCTTCTGTTGCGCTTCTACGACCTTGAAGCTGGCCGGATCCTGATCGACGGCCAGGAAATCGCGGCGGTGACGCAGGATTCGCTGCGCGCCCAGATCGCCATGGTCACGCAGGACACCTCGCTGTTGCATCGTTCGGTGCGCGAGAACATCCTCTATGGCCGGCCGGACGCCAGCAACGAGATGCTGATCGAGGCAGCACGCCGCGCCGAGGCGCTCGATTTCATATCAGGGCTTTCGGACGCCAGCGGCCGCAAGGGTTTCGATGCGCATGTCGGCGATCGCGGCGTCAAATTGTCCGGCGGCCAGCGGCAACGCATCGCCATTGCCCGCGTTATGCTGAAGGACGCGCCGATCCTCATTCTCGACGAGGCGACGTCCGCGCTCGATTCCGAGGCCGAGGCGGCCATCCAGGAGAACCTCTACAAGCTCATGCAAGGCAAGACCGTCATCGCCATCGCGCACCGGCTCTCGACCATCGCGGCGATGGACAGGCTCGTCGTCATGGACAAGGGCCGCATCATCGAAGAAGGTTCGCATGAGGAACTCGTCGCCAGCGGCGGGCTCTATGCGCAGCTTTGGCAGCGCCAGTCCGGCGGCTTCCTGCTCGACGACGGTGTGACCGCCAACGATGCCGTCGTCAGGGGCCAAGCAGCAGAGTGATGGCAGCAGAATGATGGCCGCCGAATGATGATTGCCGTCTATCGCTGGTTCGAGAACTGGGTCTATCCATTCAGGGAGCCTGCGAGCCTTCGGCCACCGGTCAGCGTCAGGGGGTTCCTCTGGCATTATGTCGGCCAGGCGAAGGTCGCCTTCTTCGCCATGCTGGTCATCGGCGGCATCGCGCCGCTGGTCGAGGCCGGGCTGTTCTACTTCGTCGGCAGGCTGGTCGATATTCTCGACCAGCTCCCCGGCGAGCGCAGCTGGGACGCGCTGTGGACTGCCGCCGGCCCCGAACTTGTCTTCATGGCAGCCGTGGTGCTGGTCATCCGCACCGCCGTCGTCGGCCTGGCGGCGCTGGTCGACGAGCAGACGATCACGCCCGGCTTCTATAATCTGGTGCGCTGGCAGGCGCACCGCCATGTCTCGCGCCAGTCCTACGCCTTCTTCCAGAACGACTTTGCCGGCCGCATCGCGACCAAGGTCTGGCAGGCGGGGCAGGCGACCGGCGATTTGATGGAGGCCTTCATCGAGGTCGTCTGGTTCATGGTCGTCTATACGGTGACGACGCTGGTGCTGGTCGCCGGCCTCGACTTGCGGCTGGCGGCGCTGGTGGTGATCTGGATCACCGCCTTCGGCTGGTTGGCAAAACGTTATCTGCCGGCCATCCGCAAGCATGCCGAGGAAACCGCCGAGGCCGGTTCGATGATCACCGGCCGCTTCGTCGATTCCTATTCGAACGTGCAGACGCTGAAGCTGTTCTCCGCCGACGGCGACGACCGCTACATCAGGAACGGTTTCGATATCTATCTCGACGCGCTGCGCCCGTTCACCCGCCGGCTGACCGGTGTGCGCATGGCGCTGACGATGCTTTCGGGGATCATGATCACCACGATTGCCGGGTTTGCCGTCTATCTCTGGGTCGAAGGCTCGATCACCGTCGGGGCCGTCGCCTTCACGCTGTCTCTGGTACTGCGGCTCAACATGCTGCTCGGCCGGCTGATGATGCAGCTCAACGGCATCCTGCGCAATCTCGGCGTGCTGGAGAACTCCAAGGCGCTGATTTCGCAATCGCTCGGCCTGACCGATGCGCCCGACGCCAGGGAGCTTGTCGTGACCGATGGCCGGATTGACGTGAAGAAGGTCGAGTTCCACTACGGCAAGGGGTTCGGCGTGCTCAACGGCATCGACCTCGTCGTGCGGCCGGGCGAGAAGGTCGGGCTGGTCGGGCCGTCCGGCGCCGGCAAGACGACGCTGGCCAATCTGATCCTGCGCCTCTACGACCTCGAGGCCGGCAAGATCACCATCGACGGCCAGGATGTCTCGCAGGTGACGCAGAATTCGCTGCGCGCCAATATCGGCGTCGTCAGCCAGGATACAGCACTTTTCCACCGTTCGCTTCGCGACAACATTAAGCTCGGCATGCCCGACGCAACCGACGCCGAGGTGATCGCGGCGGCGAAGAAGGCCGAGGCGCACGACTTCATCCTCGGCCTGCGCGACAATCGTGGTCGCCAGGGCTACGAGGCCTTTGTCGGCGAGCGCGGCGTGAAGCTGTCGGGCGGCCAGCGCCAGCGCGTGGCGATCGCCCGTGTCTTCCTCAAGGACGCGCCGATCCTGATACTCGACGAGGCGACGTCGGCGCTCGATTCCGACATCGAGGCGGCCATCCAGGAGAATCTGAAGAGGCTGATGGAGAACAAGACCGTCATCGCCATCGCGCACCGGCTGTCGACCATCGCGGCACTCGACCGCCTGGTGGTGCTCGACGGCGGCCGCATCGTCGAACAAGGCACGCATGACGAACTAGTCGCGCTCGACGGGCTCTATGCGCGGTTGTGGAAGCGGCAGTCCGGCGGCTTCCTGTTCCACGAGGAGAGCGTGCTGGAGGAGACACGGCCGGCGGAGTAGGGCCAGGATCTCTGTAAAACTGGAGTGAATCATGTCGGTGCGAATGCCATCGAATTTCGGACGGTCCGGCGCGCAGGAGTCGGCGCTCGACCTGCTTAGCCATGAAATCCTCGGCGAAAAGGCGGCGGCGCTTGGCCGTGCCGGCCGGCGCGTGGAAGAAACGCTGACGAGATTGCGTCAACATGGCGACGATGGCGAACATCGCGCCCGGCTGCTCAAGGACGCGGCTGAGGCCGTCCACGGCTATTTCATCCAGCGCGAATTGTGCGGCTTGCGCAGGCACGACGCGGTGATCCGGGAGTACAATATTCCCAAGGCCGTGCTGGCCAGGCTCGGCGCGAAATAGATTCCAGTTGACCATGAAAACCGGTTTCCACCTTTCGCTGACGCGGACCTTCGGTTCGGGATCATGGTCTATTCCAGCCACTGGGTGATGAAGCTGCCGTTATCGTGGATGTCGGTGGTCTCCAGCGGGCCTGGGCCGAGATTGGTGAATTTGTGCGGCGTGTTCGGCGGCACGATCAGGATCTGGCCGGCCGACGCCTCGATTTGCCGGTCACCGACGGTGAACAGCCCGGTGCCGGCGCGAATGATGAATATTTCGCTATAGGGATGTGTGTGCAGGCGCGGGCCGCCGCCGATTTCCGGCAGATAGTTGAAGATCAGGCAGCTTTTGGAGCCGTAGGCGCCGCATTGCGACTCGCCCTGCCAGGGCTGGGGCCAGCGGTCGGGCGCCCGGGCCTATTTGTCTCGGTCGATGACATGCGCCATGAGCCGAGGATAGACCGAGGCCGGGTCTCCTGTCGAGGCATACGGGGGCGCCGCTTTGCGGTTGATTTCCGGTCGTTTTCGCCACGCGGGCCGACGCCGGATTGCGTCCCCGCGACAATCTGCCCTTGTGCCTTCACCCGTCTGGACAAAAACAGGCTTCACGCATAAACCGAAGTCCAAATGCCGGAGGAATTCGCTAGCCTGTTCGCCATGCGCTGTCGGGTTGGCGTGAATGAGCGGGGGACAAGGCTCGGCCACCGGCACGGAAGAGGCGAAAGGATCAGGCACCCGTGAGCGCAACCGATATCCAGGATCCCAACCGTCGTGATTTTCTCTACGTCGCCACCGGCATGGCCGCGGTGGTCGGCGCGGGTGCCGTCGCCTGGCCGTTCATCGACCAGATGCGCCCGGACGCCTCGACGCTGGCGCTGGCCTCGGTCGAGGTCGACGTCTCCTCGCTGGAGCCGGGAATGTCGCTTGTCGTGAAGTGGCGCGGCAAGCCGGTGGTCGTGCGCAACCGCACCGAACAAGAGATGAAGGACGGCGAAGCGGTCAATTTGGCCGAGCTCAAGGATCCGCTCGCCCGCAACGACAATCTGCCGGCCGACGCGCCGGCGACCGACGCCAACCGCACCGCGCCGGGCAAGGAGGCCTGGATAGTGATGGTCCAGGTCTGCACCCATCTCGGCTGCATTCCGCTCGGCCAGGAAGGCGAGTTCGGCGGCTGGTTCTGCCCGTGCCACGGTTCGACATACGACACTGCCGGCCGCGTCCGCGGCGGGCCGGCGCCTGATAACATGACGGTGCCGGTGTTCCAGTTCATTTCCGACACCAATATCCGTATCGGCTGAGGCGAGGGGACATTTCGATGAGCGAGGGACACTCGACCTATACGCCCAAGACCGGTATCGGACGCTGGTTCGACGCCCGCATGCCGCTGCCGCGGCTGGTCTATGACAGCTTCGTCGCCTATCCGGTGCCGCGCAATCTCAACTATGCGTGGACCTTCGGCGGCATCCTGTCGATCATGCTGGTGGCGCAGATCCTGACCGGCATCGTGCTGGCCATGCACTACGCGGCGGACAGCACTCTCGCCTTCAATTCGGTCGAGAAGATCATGCGCGACGTGAATTCGGGCTGGCTTTTGCGCTACCTGCATTCGAACGGCGCGTCGTTCTTCTTCGTCGCCGTCTACATCCACATCTTCCGCGGCCTCTACTACGGGTCCTACAAGGCGCCGCGCGAGCTTCTGTGGATTCTCGGCTGCATCATCTACCTCTTGATGATGGCGACAGGCTTCATGGGCTATGTACTGCCCTGGGGGCAGATGAGCTTCTGGGGCGCGACGGTCATCACCGGCTTCTTCAGCGCCGTCCCGCTGGTCGGCGACTGGATCCAGCAGCTATTGCTCGGTGGCTTCGCTGTCGACAACCCGACGCTGAACCGCTTCTTTTCGCTGCACTATCTCCTGCCGTTCATGATCGCCGGCGTCGTCGTGTTGCACGTCTGGGCGCTGCATGTGGTCGGGCAGTCGAACCCGACCGGAATCGAAGTCAAGTCGAAGACCGACACCGTCGCCTTCACCCCTTACGCGACCATCAAGGACGCGTTCGGCATGATCGTGTTCCTGTTCGTCTTCGCCTATTTCGTCTTCTACCTGCCGAATTTCCTCGGCCACCCGGACAACTACATAGTCGCCGACCCGCTGAAGACGCCTGCTCATATCGTGCCGGAATGGTACTTCCTTCCGTTCTACGCGATCCTGCGCGCCATCACCTTCAATATCGGACCGATCAACTCCAAGCTCGGTGGCGTGCTCGCGATGTTCGGCTCCATCGCCATGCTGTTCCTGGTGCCGTGGCTCGACACCTCGAAGGTGCGCTCGGCGGTCTACCGGCCTTGGTACAAGCTGGTCTTCTGGCTGTTCGTGATCGATGCCGTCCTGCTTGGCTGGCTGGGTTCGCAGCCGGCCGAAGGCAGCTATGTCTTCATGGCGCAGATGGCGACATTGGTCTACTTCGCCTTCTTCCTGGTCGCGCTGCCGGTGCTCGGCCTGATCGAGACCCCGCGGCGGTTGCCGAATTCGATCACCGAGGCGGTGCTCGAGAAGAACAAAGGCGGCGGCGGACATCCGGCCGGCGCGACAGCCGCACCGGAAACCAAGGGCTAAAGCATGATCCCGAAAAGTGGAGACCGGTTTCCGGACAGGATCATGCTCGAGACGACTACGGCGCGGCAGAGAATCTCAAGGGGATTTGGCATGAAGAAGATTCTCACCTCGCTGGCGCTGCTCGGCCTTATGTTGGCAGGCACTGGTGCCGCGACCACCGGGGCCAGGGCCCAGGAGGAGGCGCACAGCGAAGCCGCGCCGACGCACTTCCCGATACACAAGCCGAAGGAGATGGACTGGAGTTTCGCCGGGCCGTTCGGCACCTACGACAAGGCGCAGTTGCAGCGCGGCCTGAAGGTCTACAAGGAAGTCTGCGCCGCCTGCCATTCGATGAATTTGGTGGCGTTCCGCACGTTGGAAGATCTTGGCTATTCGGAAGCGCAGGTCAAGGCACTGGCGGCCGAGTATACGATCAATGACGGTCCCAACGATGCCGGCGACATGTTCGATCGTCCCGGCATACCGTCCGACCATTTCCCGGCGCCGTTCCCCAACGAGCAGGCGGCAGCGGCCGCCAATGGCGGGGCTGCCCCGCCCGACATGTCGCTGCTGGCCAAGGCGCGCGGCGTCACGCGCGGCTTTCCGCAGTTCGTCTTCGACATTTTCACGCAATACGCCCAGGGCGGTCCCGACTACATCCACTCGCTGATGACCGGCTATGACGAGCAGCCACCGGAGGGCATGGAGATACCGGAAGGCACGCACTACAATCCGTACTTCATCTCCGGCGTGTCACTGAAGATGCCCAACCCGCTCTCCGACGATCAGGTGACCTATGACGACGGCTCGCCGCAGACGGTCGACCAATATTCCCGCGACGTGTCGGCTTTCCTGATGTGGGCGGCCGAGCCGCACCTGGAAGACCGCAAGAAGACCGGCTTTCGCGTGCTGGTCTTCCTGCTGCTATTCGGTGCACTGGTCTATCTAACCAAGCGCAAGGTGTGGGCCGGCGTGGCGCACTGAGCTACGGAAAGCCTGAGATCAAAAAGGGCGTCGAAAGGCGCGCTTTTGCATCCCGCCGGTTCCGGTCCGGACAATTTTCTTTCCAGGCGCCACATCGCGGTAGCCGTCGTCGGCCGCGCCGGGTTACGATCGGCCGGAATTCCTTTCCCGTCTTCCAGTCGAATCGGACGAATGCCCTAGAGAGCCCGCCCATGAAACCTTCGCTCGAAGACACGCTGCTTGCCGCGATCCGCACCATTCCGGATTATCCCAAGCCGGGCATCCTTTTTCGCGATATCACCACGCTGCTGAGCAATGCGCGCGCCTTCCGCCGCGCCATCGACGAGCTGGTGCATCCCTATGCCGGCCAGAAGGTCGACAAGATCGCCGGCATCGAGGCGCGCGGCTTCATCCTTGGCGGCGCCGTCGCCCACCAGCTCTCGGCTGGGTTCGTGCCGATCCGCAAGAAGGGCAAGCTGCCTTACGAGACGGTGCGCGTCGCCTACAGCCTCGAGTACGGGCTGGACGAGATGGAGATGCACAAGGACGGCGTGTCTCCGGGTGAAAAGGTGATCCTGGTCGACGACCTGATCGCCACCGGCGGCACCGCGGAGGCGGCGGTCAAGCTGTTGCGGCAGATCGGCGCCGACATCATCGCCGCCTGCTTCGTCATCGACCTGCCGGACCTTGGTGGCCGCGAGAAACTCGAAGCGCTCGGCGTGCCGGTCAGGACGCTGATCGGGTTCGAGGGGCAATGATGCGGGACGGTGAGGCGCTGCTTACCTTCTCCCACCAGAAGGGGAGAAGTAAGAGACGCCTTACCCCACCTTCACCAGCACGGCGCTTTCGAACTCGATGACCTTGTCGCCGCGCGAATCGAATGCCTCCGAGCGCAGCGTGAGCAATCGCCAGCTCGGGCGCGAGGCGATGGGGCGGTGCGCAAGCGCCGTGCGGGTGAAGGTCACCGTTTCTCCGGCATAGACGGGCTTCGGCCATTTGAGGTTCCTGAAGCCGGGCGATGGGCCAAATTCGGGCAAGGGATCCGGTCCGGTCCAGCGGGCGCCCTCGGTCTCCATGCGGGTCTCGAGGTTCAATTTCATCCACATGGCGGCAGTGTGCCAGCCCGAGGCGCACAGACCGCCGAACACGCTCTTCTTCGCTGCCTCTTCGTCGAGATGGAAAACCTGCGGATCGTATTTCCTGGCGAAGGTCTTGATCGCCTCGGATTCGAATGTGTGCGAACCGAGTGTGACGGTGACGCCGATGCGGAAGAACTCGTCCAATGTCATGAGAGACCCTGTGCGGCATCACGCGCGAGGAACATGACGGTGTTCTCGAGATCGAAGACGCTTTCGCCGCGCTGGTTGAAAAGCTCGCTGCGCATGGTGACAAGGCCAAGCTGGGGCTTGGACCTGGACAGGCGCCTGGCAAGGACGGTGGTGGTGCCGCTCAGGATGTCGCCGGCCAGCACCGGCTTCTTCCAGCGGACCTGATCGACGCCGGGCGCGCCCTGGCAGGTCGAATCGAGCAGGAAGGCGTCGCACAGCATGCGCATGAACATCGCGCAAGTGTGCCAGCCGGAAGCCGCCAGCCCGCCGAGAATGCTGGCCTTGCCCGCAGCCTCGTCGAGATGCATCGGCTGCGCATCGAATTCCCCGGCGAATTCGATGATCTCCGCCGCGCTCACCAGCTTCGTGCCTAGGTCGAGGGAGACGCCCTCGACGAAGTCCTCATAGGCCCAAGTCTTTTCCGTCATGGTCTGGAATTCTTTCCGGTCATGGTCTGGAATCCGGTTCAGGGTTGTACGATCGCGACGGATCGGGGTTCCCGGATGCAGGCGGGGCGGGATTTGGTCAAGTAATTTCTACTGCGCCAGGCCATCGCGCCGAACGGACAACAGAAAGCTTCGACGGGCCCTACAACCAGCCGCGGCGGCGGAAATACCAGTAGGGCAGGATCGCCGACATGATCATCAAGCCGATGGCGAAGGGGTAGCCGAACTGCCATTTGAGCTCCGGCATGATGTCGAAATTCATGCCGTAGATCGAAGCGACCAGCGTCGGCGGCAGGAAGATGACCGCGGCGACGGAAAAAATCTTGATGATGGCGTTCTGCTCGATCGAGATCATACCGAGCGTCGCGTCGAGCAGGAAGTTGATCTTCTGCGACAGGAAGGTGGCATGGTCGGCGAGCGACAGCACATCGCGCGACAAGGTCTTGATGCGGGCGCGGATGTCCTTGCTCATCCTGGTCTGGGTCGAGGCGTGGGTGAGGAAGCCGGCGAGCCGCTGCAGCGAGATCAGGCTGTCGCGGATCGAGGAGGCGATGTCCTCCTTGCGGCCGATGGCCTTCAGCAATTCCTGGAAGTCGCGGTTGCGTTTGGAAGCCTTGGTCGAGCTTGCTTCGAAGATGTCGCGCGAGATCGTCTCGATGTCGCGGCCGGCGCGCTCCAGGATGTCGGCGAGGCGGTCGACGATCGCCTCCAGCAGGCCGATCAGGATGGTGTCGCCGCTGGTGCAGCCGGTTGCCACCTTTTCGGCGCGCAGCGGGAAGGTCTTGAAGGCCTTCGGTTCGTGATAGCGCACGGTGATCAGCCTGTTGCCGGCCAGCACGAAGGTGACCGGCGACATCAGGGGATCGTCGGCTTCGGTCTGGGCCGGTAGAATGGCGGTCATGAAATAGGCGCCGTCCTCGACATAGAGGCGGCTCGAAATCTCGATCTCCTCCATCTCCTCGCGCGTCGGAATGGCAACACCGAGCCAGGTCTCGATGGTCGTTTCCTCTTCCTTGGTCGGGGTCATAAGGTCGGCCCAGACGATCTTGTCGCTGCTTTCCAGAAGATCGTCGGCGATGCGCAGGCGATCATTGTCCACGACGAATGCCTTGATCATCGCCGGATCTCCCTTGCTGTGGCCAAAGAGCGGTGCGTTCGGTCGCGATGCGTCGTTTCGGATTGCACGGGACGGCTTTCGACGAAAGCCCGAGCCGGTTGCAGACGCCCCTTAGACCGGGCGTTGCGGGCAGTCAAGCCGCGCGGGAGGACCTGTGCGGCGCGTACGAGGCTGTGCTCTCTCCGGCGGCCATGATGGCGGCCGGCGCGCCGTCGGTCGGCTCAAGTGTTGAACTTGAACAGCATGATGTCGCCGTCCTGGACGACATATTCCTTGCCTTCGTCGCGCGCCTTGCCGGCTTCCTTGGCCGCCACTTCGCCGCCCAGCGTGATGAAGTCGTTGTAAGCGATGGTCTGGGCGCGGATGAAGCCGCGCTCGAAATCGGTGTGGATGACGCCCGCCGCCTGCGGCGCCTTGGCGCCCTTGTGCACGGTCCAGGCGCGTGTCTCCTTCGGCCCGACGGTGAAATAGGTGATGAGCTGCAGCAGCTCGTAGCCGGCGCGGATCACCTTGTTCAGGCCAGGTTCCTCGAGGCCCAGCGTTGCGAGGAATTCCATTTCCTCATCGTCGCTCAGCTGCGCTACCTCGGCTTCGATCGCCGCGGAAATCACCACGGTGCGGGCGCCTTGCGCGGCAGCCATCTGTTCGACCGCCTTGGTGTGCGCGTTGCCGGTTGCGGCGTCGGCCTCGGCCACATTGCAGACATAGAGCACGGGGTGCGACGTCAGCAGGTTCAGCCCCTGCAGGATGCGCAGATCCTCCGCGGAGATGCCATTGAGCAGGATGCGGGCGGGCTTGCCGGCCTGCAGGAGCTCGAGAGCGGCCTCCATCATGGGAAGCAC
This sequence comes from Mesorhizobium sp. WSM4821, assembly GCF_055901555.1. Classification (NCBI taxonomy): domain Bacteria; kingdom Pseudomonadati; phylum Pseudomonadota; class Alphaproteobacteria; order Hyphomicrobiales; family Phyllobacteriaceae; genus Mesorhizobium; species Mesorhizobium sp. WSM4821. Next base: position 2,684,641 of record NZ_CM148371.1, read on the forward strand.
GGTCATCGCCTCCTTGTCCTTGCCGGAAGCGCGCTTGCGGAATTGCACGATGCGGCGCTCGAGGCTGTCGAGGTCGGCGAGCATCAGCTCGGTCTCGACGGTCTCGGCGTCGGCGACGGGATCGATGCGATCCTCGACATGGGTGATGTCGTCATCCTCGAAGCAGCGCAGCACATGGACGATGGCGTCGACCTCGCGGATATTGGCCAGGAACTGGTTGCCCAGCCCTTCACCCTTCGAGGCGCCGCGCACGAGGCCGGCGATATCGACGAAGGAGATGCGGGTCGGGATGATCTCCTTCGACTTGCCGATCGCCGCGATCTTCTGCAGGCGCGGGTCGGGCACCGCCACCTCGCCGGTGTTCGGTTCGATGGTGCAGAACGGATAGTTGGCGGCCTGCGCCGCCGCCGTCCTGGTCAGCGCGTTGAAAAGCGTCGACTTGCCGACATTGGGCAAGCCAACGATGCCGCATTTGAAACCCATTTTTGTCCGGTCCTATCGGGAAATCGAAATTTGATGAGGGCTATGGGCGAAAGCGCCGACGATCGTCAAGCCCTCCAGCCGCGATCGGTGGCGAGGCTCAATCCTTGCCGCCGAACAGCTTCTTCAGCATGGCGGCCATCGGGCCGATTTCAGGCGGCTTGATTGCCGGCTGCTGCGGCCGCGCCTGACGGATATGGCTCTGCTGTTTTGGGGTTTGCTGTTTCGGGGCTGGCTTTTCCGGCTCGGGCGCGGCGCCGGTCTTGCCCTGAACGGCGAGGCTGAGCTTGTTCATGAAGCCGGATTCGTCGCCCTTGACGATCATTTCCGCATGAGCACCGATGGCGTCGATCAGCGGCTCCAGCCATTCGCGGTCGACTTTGGCGAAATCGCCAAGCACATGATGGTGGACGAATTCCTTGACGCCGGGGTGGCCGACACCGATGCGCACGCGGCGGTAAGCGTTGCCGACATGGCCGTCGATCGAGCGGATGCCGTTGTGGCCGCCTGCGCCGCCGCCGGTCTTCACGCGGACCTTACCGTCCGCGAGGTCGATCTCGTCATAGAAGACGGTGAGCGCCGAGGGGGTGAGCTTGTAGAAGCGCAGCGCTTCGCCGACCGACTGGCCGGAATTGTTCATGAAGGTCTGCGGCTTGATCAGGACGATCTTTTCGCCGCCAAGCGTGCCTTCGGCGATCAGGCCCTGGAACTTCTTTGACCAGGGCGAAAAGGAATGGCGGCGGGCGATCGCGTCCGCCGCCATGAAGCCGACATTGTGCCGGTTGTTGGCGTATTTCGCGCCCGGATTGCCGAGGCCTGCAAACAGCAGCATCGTCACCTCCGGGCGGAAAGGGATTACTTCTCTTCTTCGTCGGCAGGAGCCGCTTCGGGTTCAGCCGCTTCGACCGCCTCTTCCGTCTCCGGCTTCATCGCCGAGGAGCCGGCAATGGTCGCGATGGTGAAGTCGCGGTCGGAGATCACCGGCTTGACGCCGGCCGGCAGCTTGATCGCCGAGATGTGGATCGAATCGCCGATATCGGTGCCTGTGAGATCGACGGTGATGAATTCCGGGATCGCATTGGCCGGGCAGTGGAATTCGACCTCGTGACGCACGATGTTGAGCACGCCGCCGCGCTTGATGCCGGGCGACTTGTCCTCGTTGACGAAGTGGACCGGCACGTCGACATTGACTTCGGTGTCCTTGCCGATGCGCAGGAAATCGACATGGACCGGGAAATCCTTGACCGGATCGAGCTGGAAGTCCTTGGGCAGGACCTGGATCTTCTTGCCGTCGACATCGATCGTGGCGATCGTGGTCAGGAACCCGCCGCCATGGATCTTGTAGTAGATGTCCTTGTAGGTGAGGGCAATCGCCAGGGGAGGCTGCTTGTCACCGTAGATTACTGCAGGCACTTTACCGTTACGGCGAACTGCACGGGCGGACCCCTTACCGACCTGTTCGCGCGCTTCGGCCTTGAGCTCGTAAGAAGCTTGGCTCATGGCATTTCCTTTCGCGTTGTTCTGGAGCGTTCGCGGCCGGCGAGGTGCCTGAGCCGTAAACGTCGAAAGCCGTCATGGCTATGCATGATCTGGTCCAAAATCTTTTTGGGATCACGCAGGCCGGACAGCCTTCCGCCGCGTTGCCTCCAAGGGTGTCTACGCGGGTGGCGGCTCTATAGCGGAAGGTGCGGCGGGGTGCAAGCCGTGGGGCGAAGGCGCTTGAAGACGATGGTGATCGCCGAGAAAATTGGCGACGCAGGTTCACTTTGCTTTCCCCTGTTACTCCGCAATATTTAACGTCGGTATTCCTGCTTCCCGTTCAGCGCATCGCGCAGCGCCTGGATTTGGCGGTTCAGGGCATCAAGCTGAGACAGTGTCACGCCTGAGCGCTCGATCAGGGTTTCGTTAAGGCAGTTGCACCGGACCAACAGCGCGCGACCGGCGGCGGTCAGGTCGACCTGCACCTGGCGCTCGTCGGTCTGGCTGCGCTGGCGGGTAACGAGCCCTGCCTGTTCCATGCGCTTCACCAGTGGCGTGATGGTGCTCGATTCCAGAGCGAGCCTGTGCGCAATCGTGCCGACCGACATACCGTCGGCCTCGGCAAGTGCGTTCAGCACGAGATATTGCGGATAGGTGATCCCCATCTCGTCCAGCATCGGCTTGTAGGTGCGGTTGATCGCCATGCTGGTGGCGTAGAGCGTGAAACAGAGCTGATTGTCCAACGGGAGAGGCACGATGCATTCCTTTGCCGACTGAGCATTCCGATATGTACCACGAAAAATGATATCGCGATATATATTTTTGTGGACAAAGGTACCGTTCTGCGCTAGTCACATTGTTATCGCGATATTGATTATCGCGAAAAAAATCGATGGAGATTGAAATGACCAAGCCCGGCAGCAGCACGATCATCACCAAGGACGGAACCGAGATCTTCTACAAGGATTGGGGAACAGGCCAGCCTGTCGTCTTCCATCACGGCTGGCCGCTGAGCAGCGATGACTGGGATGCCCAGATGCTGTTCTTCCTGTCGAAGGGCTACCGCGTCATTGCCCATGATCGCCGCGGCCACGGCCGCTCGACACAGACCGATACTGGCAACGAGATGGACACCTATGCCGCCGATGTCGCGGAACTTGTGGCGCATCTCGACCTCAGGGACGCCATCCATGTCGGGCATTCGACCGGCGGTGGCGAAGTGGCCCGCTACGTCGCGAAGTATGGTTCCGGCGGCCGTGTCGCCAAAGCGGTGCTGATCGGCGCGGTGCCGCCGATCATGTTGAAGACGCCAGCCAATCCCGGCGGCCTGCCGATCGAGGTCTTCGACGGTTTCCGCTCCGCCCAGGCCGCCAACCGCGCCCAGTTCTTCCGCGATGTTCCAGCCGGTCCGTTCTACGGCTTCAACCGTCCGGGCGCCGAAGTCTCGCAAGCGGTGGTCGACAATTGGTGGCGCCAGGGCATGATGGGCGGCACCAAGGCGCATTATGATTGCATCAAGGCGTTCTCGGAAACCGACTTCACCGACGACCTGAAAGCAATCGACGTGCCGGTGCTGGTCATGCATGGCGATGACGATCAGATCGTTCCCATCGCCGATTCGGCGCTGCTGTCGGTCAAGCTGCTCAGGAAGGGCGAGCTCAAGATCTACAAGGGCTTCCCGCATGGCATGGCGACGACCCATGCCGATGTCATCAATGCCGACCTTCTGGCCTTCTTCAAGGCCTAGAGTATTTTCGGAATTGAATAGAAAGCATTCGCCTGAGGCGGGTGCTTTTCCTATGTCGCAGCCTAGGTCGCGTTCACCTGCTCACCGCGCCGGCTTCCCTGCGCGCTTCCTTCATGTTCGGCAGGAACACCGTCAGTAGGCCGAGCAGCGGTAAATACGAGCAGATCTGAAAGACGAAGTCGATGCCTTTCAAATCGGCGACGACGCCGAGCACGGCGGCGGCGATGCCGCCCACGCCGAAGGCGAAGCCGAAGAAGATGCCGGCGATCATGCCGACGCGGCCGGGCACCAGTTCCTGCGCGAAGACGACGATGTTGGAGAAGGCCGAGGACAGGATCAGGCCGATCAGCACCGTCAGGATCATCGTCCATTCCAGGTTGGCGTAGGGCAGGGCCAGCGTGAAGGGCAGCACGCCGACGATCGAGAACCAGATCATCGCCTTCTGCCCGTAGCGGTCGCCGAACGGACCGCCGAGCAGGATGCCCAGCGCAGAGGCGCCAAGGAACAGGAACAGCATGACCTGCGACACCTGCACCGATACGCCGAATTTATCGATGGCGTAGAAGGTGTAGTAGCTGGCGAGGCTGGCGATGTAGGCGTTCTTGGTCAGCACCAGCAAGGTCAGTACCGCCAGCGCGCCCATCACCCTGCGGCGCGGGAAGGGCGAGACGAAACCCGCCGCCTTGCGGTCGGCGAGCGAGGCGCGCAGGCGGCTGTACCAGCCGCCGACCCGCCACAGCACGATGATGCCGATCAGCGATCCTACGGCGAACCACGCAATGCTGGCTTGGCCGAACGGCACGACGATGAAGGCAGCCAGCAGCGGCCCGATGGCCTGGCCGAGATTGCCGCCGACCTGGAACAGCGATTGCGCCAGGCCGAACCTGCCGCCCGAAGCAAAGCGGGCGATGCGCGAGGATTCCGGATGGAAGATCGCCGAGCCGATGCCGATCAGCGAGGCGCCGATCAGCAGCAACCAATAGTGTCCGGCATAGGCCAGGACGATCAGGCCGATCAACGAGGCGGCCATGCCGTAAGGCAACGAATAGGGCATCGGCCGCTTGTCGGTGACCATGCCGATCAGCGGCTGCAGCAATGACGCCGTGACCTGGAAGGTGAAGGTCAAAAGGCCGATCTGCCAGAAATCGAGACCGTAATTGTCCTTCAGCAGCGGATAGATGGCCGACAGCAGCGACTGCATGATGTCGTTGACACAATGGCAGAAGCTCACCGCCAAAATGACGGTGAAGGCGGTCGCCTGCGCCGAAGCGTGGCTGGCTGGCGCGGCGGGCGTTGTCGCTGTGGTATCGGTCAAGGCAGGCTCCGTGGTCTTTTCGGCAGGCGATGCCGCGGGAGCGCTTATAATCCCGTTGCGCAGCGACTTCTTTCGTGGTTTGGTCCAATAGTTTCGCGAGTGGGCCACTACCATGGCAGAACTGATATCGTATCTAGAGGCGCCGCCCGGCGATCTCGGCCGGCTGCACCGCGAGCGGCTGGCCTGGCTGGAGGGAACCAGCGGTCCGATCGTGGCGCTGCCGTCGGAATATCCGGACGGCTACAACGTGCCCCATCATCATCACAGCCGCAGCCAATTGCTGCACGCGCTGCGCGGCGTGGTGCTGGTGACGACGCAGCAAGGCCGCTGGATGGTGCCGCCCGACCATGCGATGTGGATACCGGCGGGCATTGAACATTCCGTCGAAATGCTGGGCAATGTCAGCATGCGCTCGGTCTATGTCACGCCCGATGCGATAGAGGGCCTGCCCACAAGGCTGCGCGTGGTTGGGATGACGGACCTGATGCGCAGCCTGATCATCGAGGCGGTGACGCTGCCGGCCGAACCGCGGCCGACCGGGCGGACGGGCCTGGTGCTCGGCCTTTTGCTGCACGAGATACCGAACCTGCCCGAGCAGCCGCTCGGCCTGCCTTTCCCGTCCGACGCCAGGCTGGCGGCACTTTGCCGGCGCTTCGTAGCGGCGCCCTCGCCGCATGCAACCATCGACGAATGGGCCGATATCGTCGGCATGAGCCGCCGTTCCTTCACCCGCGCCTTTCATCGCCAGACCGGATTGTCGCTGTCGACATGGCGCCAGCAGGCCTGCCTGTTCGCGGCCTTGCCGAGGCTGGCGGATGGCGAGCCGATCACAAGGGTGGCGCTCGACCTCGGCTATGACAGCGTGCCGGCCTTCACCACCATGTTCAGGCGCATGTTGGGAACCTCGCCGCGCGGCTATATGCGCGGGTCAAGGGACAGCGTCAGGGCGTCGGGGTAGCCCCGAACCTTCGGTTCGGAAAGGATCATGCACAAAATCAAAGCACCACAGCGCCCTTTGCGCGTCCGCTGGAGGCGCGGCGCTGTAGCGGAGGCAGATTTCAGTCGAACAGGCTCGACACCGATTCCTCGGTCGCGGTGCGCGAGATCGCCTCGCCCATCAGGTCGGCGATGGAGATGACGCGGATGTTGCTGGCGTCGAGCACGCCTTGCGTCGGCTGGATGGAATCGGTGATGACCAGTTCCTGCAACTTCGAGCCGTTGATGCGGGCGATGGCGCCGCCGGACAAAACGCCGTGGGTAATGTAGGCGGTGACGCTGGTGGCGCCGCCGGCTAGCAGCGCATCGGCCGCATTGCACAAGGTGCCGCCCGAATCGACGATATCGTCGATCAACAGGCAATCCTTGCCGCGCACGTCGCCGATGATGTTCATGACTTCCGATTCACCGGGGCGCTCGCGACGCTTGTCGACGATCGCCAACTGGGCATCGATGCGCTTGGCGAGCGCGCGGGCGCGGACCACGCCGCCGACATCCGGCGACACGACCACGACATTGGCAAGCTGCTTGTATTTCGCCTTCACGTCGCGGGCCATGACCGGCACGGAAAACAAATTGTCGGTCGGGATGTCGAAAAAACCCTGGATCTGGCCGGCGTGGAGATCCAGCGTCAACACGCGGTCGACACCCGCCCGCGTGATCATGTTGGCGACCAGCTTGGCCGAGATCGGCGTGCGGCCCGAGGCGCGGCGGTCCTGCCTGGCATAGCCGAAATAGGGAATGACCGCCGTGATGCGCTTGGCCGACGAGCGCATGAAGGCATCGATCATGATGAGCAGTTCCATCAGGTGATCGTTGGTCGGGAACGATGTGGACTGGAGGATGAAGACATCCTCGCCACGCACATTTTCCTGGATCTCGACGAAGATTTCCTGATCGGCGAAGCGCCTGACGCTGGCTTTGCCCAGCGGGATGTTGAGATAGCGGGCGACCGCTTCGGCCAGCACCCTGTTGGAATTGCCCGCGAAGAGCTTCATGCACCGTTCCTGGTGAAGTATGGAGACTCTGACAGACTCTCTTGAGCCTCTCAGTCGGGCTTTTAGCGGCCCGTGCCGGTATTGCAAGCGTCGTGATCGGGAATCCGCCGGCTAATCTCAATAAACGTTTTCGGCGAGGGCAGCCGGCAACATGCCAGCCCGCCAGTCAGCCCGCTTGACCGCCAAGCCATGTGGCGAACTGGTCGATCGTCTGGTCGGCGATCGTCTGCATGGTCTCCGGGGCGACCGCAGCCCAGCCTTCGCCACCATTGGCCGAGGGCGCCTTCTGCTGGCCGTTGATGCGATGCAGCCGATTGCCTGCCGGGTCATAGACGTCCCAGACATAGATGACGGTGGTGTCCTTGCCTTCCGACATCGTCGAGAAATAGCCTTTCAGCACGTGCGTGGGGGTCTGGCCGGCGCTGCCGGCCAAGGTGATGCCGCGCTGCTTGGCCCGCGTCTGAAGCTCCGCGGTCAGCGGTGTCGCCGCTTCCACCGAAGCGCCGACGATCGGCGCCACCTGCAGGCGGGTTCGTGCGATGACGGCGGCGCTCGTTGCGGGCGTGGTTGCGGGCTGCGCTGGGGCCGAAGGTTGTGCCGTCGCGGAAGGCTGTGCCGTTGCGGAAGGCGGGGCGGTCGTTGGGGTAGCCGTTGCGGTCGTGCCGGTCCCGGCCGTGGGCACGGCCTGCGTCGACTGCGCAGCGATGGCCGAGGGTTCGAGAACGTCCTTCGCACTGGTGCAGGCGGCCAGCGTCAGCGCCGCGAGCAGTGACACGGTCGTCACATGCGATCGCCTCATTGCCTCAAAACTCCCTGGCGTGAACGCCCCTTGCATTCTTGCCATTATGGATTCATCGCACGATCAAGTCGAGATCATGGCGGGACAGCGGCTTTGGCTGCGACTCGGTCGTCAGATAGGTGCGGCCAAGCGTCATCGCGGTCTCGGTTTCGGAGTCCATGATGATCATGTGGGCGAACAGCGTCATGTTTGGCGCGATGGGTTCGGGATTGCCCTGATAGAACATCGGCATGTCCATCCATGACGGGGTGAAGCGGGCGCCGAGCGAATAGCCGCAGGCATTGAGCCGGTGCTTGGTCAGATTGTGGGCCTCGAGCGTGCGGGCATGCGCGTCGAACACGTCGCCGAAGGTATTTCCGGGCGTCATCGCCTTTTCGACGGCCAGAAGTGCGGCGCGCGCGGCATCGAACAGTTCCTGGTGTCGCTTCGACACCTTGCCGGTCAGCACCGTGCGCATCATCGCCGCGTGGTAGTGATGGAAGACGCCAGCCCATTCGAGCGTCAGCTGATCGTTCTTGGTCAGCTTGCGGCGCCCGGCCTTGTAACGGCAAAGCAGTGCGTCCGCTCCTGAGCCGATGATGAACTCGTTGGCCGGATAGTCGCCGCCGCCGGCAAAGATCGCGCCCTGCATGGCGGCAAGGATCAAGGCTTCGTCGCCACCCTGCTTGATCAGGGGAAGGGCTGCGTCCAGCGCGTCGTCGGCGAGATTTGCGGCCTTTTCCGCCTTGGCGATCTCGGCCGGGCTCTTGAACAGGCGCAGCCGGTTGATGATGCCGGAAGCGTCGGCGATCTGGCCAAAGGTCTGCAATTGCTCGTCCAGGCGCCGGCCATTGTAGGCGGTCAGGCCGTGGGTGTCGTATTCGACGCCGATGCGGGCGCCGAGCAGGTCGAGGTCGTTGAGCAAATTGCGCAGGTCGATCGCCGGATTGGCGCCGTCGCGATCGGTCCACAGCACGATGTTGTCGATGATCGAGGTTTGGCGCGCCTGGCGCAGATCGGCCGAGCGCGTGAGCAGGATCATCGATCCGTCTGCCTTCACCACCAGGCACTGGAAGAAGCAGAAGCCGAACGTATCGTAGCCGGTCAGCCAGTACATGCTCTCCTGCGCAAACAGCAGGACGGCATCGAGCTTCTTCTCGGCGATCTCGATCATCAGCCGATCGCGCCGCGCGTCAAATTCCGACCGTTCGAAATGCAGCGCCATTATTCCGTCTCCAAAACGATTGCCGAAATCTGCCGTCCGTAATCCGGCTCCTTGCGATGCACGGTGCGCCGGTAGGAATAGAACAGATCCTCCTCGGCGTAGGTGCAGCGGCCGAGCCTGTCGGCGGTCACGCCCGCCCGGGTCAGTCGATCGACCGTATAGAGGTTGAGGTCGAACATTGCATGTCCCGACTTCGCGGCAGGCGCGAAATAGCGGATGTTGTCGGCGTCGGCCTCGACGAAGCGGGCGACGAATTCCGGCCCGACTTCGTAGTTTTCGGGGCCGATGGAAGGACCCAGAACCGCAACGATGCGCTCGCGCCGGGCGCCAAGACCTTCCATCGCCGCGATGGTGTTTTCCAGCACGCCCGACAAGGCGCCCTTCCAGCCGGCATGGGCCGCGCCGATGATGCGAACCTCGGCATCGGCGAACAGGACCGGTCCGCAATCGGCGGTCGAGGCGCCGACGGCAATGCCCGGCCGGTCGGTGACGATGGCGTCGGCCTTCGGCCGCTCGCTGGAAAAAGGTTCCCTGGCGATGACGACGTCGGGCGAATGGATCTGATGGGCGGTCAAGAGATGGCTTGAAGGCACGCCCATCCAGTCGGCGACGCGGCGGCGGTTCTCGGCTACCTGCGTCTGGTCGTCGCTCGAGCCGGTGCCGATGTTGAGTCCCCGGTAGATGCCGCCGGAAACGCCGCCGACGCGGGTGAAATAGCCGTGGCGAATGCCTTGCGCCCGCGCCTTTTCCAGCAAGGGCGACCGAACGGGATCCGGTTTGGTCTGATTCAGCATGGCGGCGTTGTTGTCCGTGTGGGCGATTTCGTCAAGCTACACTCCAAAGATCGATCTGCGACGGTCCAAGATCGGCGACGGTCGAAAGTCGCGAGAGTGGGAGAGGCGGAAGCGAAAAGTCAATCCGCCGTTGCAAAGGGCTGAACGGCGATGCCGGCAGGCAGGACGGCGAGCACCTTGAAGAGGTCGCCCATCGCCTGCGGGCCGGCGAGGCGTTCGACCTCGCCCGCAATCTTTTCGCGGGTCGCCTCATTGGCATTAGCGCCGAGCTGGCCGGCGCGTTCGAGAAGCCCCATTCCCACCAGGAATTCGCCTTGCGTGGAGAGATGCGCATCGAGGCCATGCGCCCGCACAATCGCGGCAAGGGCGGAGAAATCGACATGGGCGGTGAGATCGGCTTCGCCCGGATTGGCCAGCACGTCTTCGTGCTCGTGCTTGCGCAGGGCCTGCAACGTGTCGCCGACCCCTGGCCGGACGTAGCCGTAGTCGGGGAATAGCCCGGCGCCGCCACGACTGGATATGCGCTCGGAGATGGTCGCCATCAAGGCGGTGCGAGCCGGCGCGACTTCGACGATCGCGCCCTGTGGCGCGTTTTCGGCGTCGCTCGGCAACAGCGCCGGATCGACCGAGCCGGCGCCGGCGAAGAAGCGCAATTCGTCCGCGCCGTCGAGGCCGATCATTCGTTCGCGCCAACCTGTTCCGGCGCGGACGAACTGTCGGATGGGCACCGCGTCGAACAATTCGTTGCCGACGATGAAAAGCGGGGTCTGCGGCAGCGTGTCGATGGTCTCGTGCCAGCCGACTTTGCCCGGCGTGGCGGCCAGCGTATGCTTCTGGACTTCGGCCAGCCGCGGGCTGGTCTCGATCATGGCGAAGGATGCGCCGGCGGTGAGCGCCGGATCGAGCCGCGAAAGCGTCCGCAGCATATCCTTCATCAGCGTGCCGCGTCCGGGGCCGATTTCGGCGATGGTGACCGGCATCGGCCGGCCGGTCGCCAGCCAGGCTTCGTAGAGCCAGACGGCGACCAGCTCGCCGAACATCTGGCTGATTTCCGGCGCGGTGACGAAGTCGCCGGCTGCCCCGAACGGCTCGCGCGTCGTATAGTAGCCGTTCCGCGGATCGAACAGGCAAAGCCCCATGTATTGGTTGACGGGTATCGGCCCGGCCGCACCGATCAGCTCGACGATGCGGGTTTTCAGCCGGGTCATACCGGCTGCGATTTCGTCACCGGGCGACGGCGACGTGCATCCATCTGGAAAATACGTCCTTGCGCTTTGATTTCACGCATCGTGCTTTCCCAAAATCGATTCCGGTTTTTGGGCCGATGCGGTCGCCGTCGCCATCGCCCAGATGCCGGCCAGCAGCATCGGCAGCGACAGCACCATGCCCATTGTCAGCCAGCCGGTGCCAAGGAGATAGCCGAGCTGCTGATCGGGCTCGCGGAAGAATTCCACGAAGACGCGCGACAGACCGTAACCGGCGATGAAGGCGCCGCCGACGAAACGCGGCGTCTTCAGCCTGAGTCTGGAATGGGTGAGAAAGCGCAGCACCAGGAACAGCACCAGGCCTTCGAGCAGCGCCTCGTAGACCTGGCTCGGATGGCGCGCAAATGGGCCGCCATTGGGGAACTCGACTGCCCATGGCACGTCGCTCGGCCTGCCCCAGAGTTCGGAGTTGATGAAATTCGCCATGCGGACGAGGCCGAGCCCCACCGGCACGCCGGCCGCCACCACGTCGAACAGCGACCATGTGCGGATGCCGCGGGACCAGGAAAACAGTGTCATGGCGAGAATGACGCCGAGCAGCCCGCCATGGAACGACATGCCGCCCTGCCAGACGGCAAGAATGTCGAGCGGGTGGGCGATGTAGCGCTGCAGGTCGTAAAACAGCACGTAGCCGGTACGCCCGCCAAGCACTACGCCGATGGCCGCCCAGACGATGAAGTCGTCCAGATCCTCGGGCTTCATCGGCAAGGCGCCGTCGGGCCAGAGTTTTGTATTGGTGACGAGCCGCTTGGCATACCACCAGGCGAAGAGAATGCCGACGATGTAGCCGACGCCATACCAATGCACCGCCAGCGGACCGATCTGGACGATGACCGGGTCGATGTTGGGGAAAGGCAGGGCGGCCAGCGGCAGCATAAGGTATTCGCTCAACAGGATCTCCCGGTTGCGATCGCGTTCGGGCGCGGACCATGCGGCAGGGTTTTGGCGCGGTCAAGGCGACGTGGGTGCCGTTCCCCCGCACCGTTCTGTCAATTCTCCGGGAATTAAATGGCCTCGCGATTCATCGCGCCGTGGAGGATGTGCAATATCTCCACCGTGTCGGCCTTGACGCGATAGAAGATCAGATAACTGCCATGAACGCGGCGACGAATGCCTGAGGGCCGGTATCGCTCCAGCAACGGGTTACGCTCCGACATTGCCAGCAACTCCATGCAGCTGCCACGCAATTCCTGAATGAATGTCATAGCGCGAAACGGGCTGTCGAGCGCGATATGGTCGCCGATGACTTCACCTGTCGGTCATCGCCTTGTATTTGGCCTCCAGTCGGTCAGACACATCTTCGGCAGGCTTCACCCGCCCCGCGTCGGCATCACTGATACCTTTGGCGAGTGCGGCATCAAGCGCGGCGAGCCGCTTTTCTCTCTCTTCCACAAGGCGAACGCCCTCGCGCAGCACTTCGCTCTTCGAATTGTAGCGGCCGGTGCTGACAAGCTGGTTTACGACATCCTCCAATCGGTTGCCCAAATCCGCGCTGATGGCCATGACAATGCTCCTAAGGGGACTTCCGCTATAATAATAGTTATTGATCCGGCGCACCAGTAGCTCAACGGAGCAATTGCATGGGACGCCGATGCCGCCGGGCCTCAACGTTCTTGCATTCCACGTCGCGCGCCACTACGTCAAATCGACCAAGCGAGGATTTGCCATGTCGACCGGACCGAACCGCATTCTCGATGAATTCGCCAAGCTGATGACCGACGCCGCGGGTGCCGCGCAAGGGGTGCGGCGCGAAGTTGAGACCGCCTTCAAGGGGCAGGCCGAGCGCGTTCTCAACTCGATGGACCTGGTGCAGCGCGAAGAATTCGAGGCCGCCCGCGACATGGCTGTGAAGGCCAGGGAAGAAAACACCCGTCTCGCTGCGCGTATTGAGGCACTCGAGGCGAAGCTTGCCGAATTGACCGGGCAGGCCGCGCCTGCGGCCGTGGCAAAGCCCAGAACAAAAAAATAATCGTTAAACTTTTCCACAAAGCACAATCGCAAAAAGCGCTTTGTCGTGAATCGCTTACCGGCATTGCATGAATCATTGTGGCCGCGGCTTTCCACATGCGAATGACGCAGCGCGAAAAATTGGGCTGGTCACGCGACTCCCGATCAATAGACTGAATTTGTTGCATGATTCGGAGCAGGGTCATGCGCCGGGCGGTGGGGTCCGGTCTGGGGTCTTTGCGTTGACGAAGTCCCGGCCGTCCGAGTTCTAGGCAAGATTGTTCGTCGTGTGTGCCCCGCTGAGCGTGTGGCGCTCACTAGAGCGACGTGTGTCCGCTTGGACGCACGAAGTACGCTCTAGAACTTTGAACGTTCGCATCGGGCCGATGCGAAGGAACGACAGGAAGCATTCCATGGAACTTCTCGAACTCGAATTCTCCCGTGAAATCCATCCGGTGGATGTGATCGAGCAGGTGGCCCACAACAACGACTGGTCCTTCGAACGGGCCGGCGACGACGAGATTTCGATTTCGGTTGCCGGAAGCTGGACCGACTACCACGTCTCATTTTCCTGGATGGAGGATTTCGAGGCGCTGCATCTGGCCTGCGCTTTCGACATCAAGGTGCCGGAGGGGCGCGCTCTCGAAGTGATGCGTCTGCTTTCCCTGATCAACGAACAGATGCTGTTCGGCCATTTCGACCTCTGGGAGCAGGAAGGTGCGATCATGTTCCGCCAGTCGCTGCTGCTCGCCGGTGGGGTCGAGCCGTCGAGCCAGCAGGTCGAGGTGCTGCTGTCGTCGGCGCTGGAGGCCTGCGAATGCTATTTTCAGGCGTTCCAGTTCGTCGTCTGGTCGGGAACCTCGGCCAAGGACGCGCTGGCCGGTGTCCTGTTCGAGACTTACGGAAACGCCTGAGCCAGGTCCTGCCCTCAATGAATTCGAGCAGCCAGCGCAAGCCCGAGATCAGCTTCGCCGATTTCGACCGTGTCGATATCCGCGCCGGCACGATCGTCGAGGCCGAACCATTTCCCGAGGCGCGAAAGCCGGCGATCAAGCTGAAGATCGATTTCGGCCCGGCGATCGGGGTGAAGAAATCGTCGGCGCAGATCACCAAATACTATGCGCCCGAGACGCTGATCGGCCGGCAGGTGTTCGCGGTGGTCAATTTCCCCCCGCGGCAGATCGGACCGTTCATGTCGGAAGTACTGACGCTTGGCTTTCCCGACGAAGAGGGTGCCGTGGTGCTGGGCGCAATCGAACGCAGGGTGCCCGACGGCGGCCGCCTGTTTTAGCTTCGTCATCCACGGGCGGAGCGGACGCGAAGCAGACCTGAGGATCCATGCCATAGCAGTGGTCGATGAATAGGGCGCTCCAGAATCGCGTTGTTCTTTCCTTGGCCGCTCCTTTGGAGCAGGTGCGGCTCGTCGACGCCTCTACTCCAACAAGTTCTTCACCGAAGGGCCGCTGCAGGGTCACGGAATGGATCCTCGGGTCTGCGTCTCGGCTTCGCCGCCGCTTCGCCCGTGGATGACGAAAGGTGGTGCCAGCTTCCGCGCTATTCCCAGCGCTTCTTCAACCGTCTCCAGGAACATTTCGGCGCAGGCTTTCCAGCTATAACGCATCGCCCGTTCGCGCGCCTCGGCGCGGTCGACATTGAGAGCGGCAAGCGCGGCCTCACGCAAATCGCTGGACACCGCCCCGCCAACGCCGTCGCCGACAATGTCGATCGGTCCGGTCACCGGATAGGCTGCGACCGGCGTGCCGCTGGCCAGCGCCTCGATGATGACATTGCCGAACGTGTCTGTGCGGCTGGGGAAGACGAAGACATCGGCCGAGGCGTAGATTTCGGCCAGTTCGTCATTGGGGCGGTGGCCAAGAAAATGGGCATCGGGGTATCTGGCCTCGAGCTTGGCCAACTCCGGGCCCTCGCCGACGATCACCTTGCTGCCGGGCAAGTCGAGGTCGAGGAAGGCGGTCAGGTTCTTTTCTATCGCGACGCGGCCGACGCAGAGGAAGATCGGTCCCTCGAGCCCCAGATCCTTTCTCTTGTCAGGCCGGAAATGGTCGGTGTCGACGCCGCGCGTCCATGGCCTGAGCTTGGTGAAGCCGCGCGCCGACAGATCGTCCGCCAGCGACTGGGTGGCGACCAGCGTGCCTTGTCCGGAATTGTGGAAATCGCGAAGCCAGCGATAGGCCCAGACTTCCGGTATAGGCAGCCGCGCGCTCAGATATTCCGGAAAACGCGTGTGATAGCTTGTCGTGAACGGCCGGCCCGCCTTGCGGCAGTAGCGCCGCGCCATGATGCCGAGCGGACCTTCGGTGACGATATGGATATGATCGGCGCTGCGCGCCGCGACCAGGCGCGCGACGTGGCGCGGCGTCGTCAGCGCCAGCCTAATGTCCGGATAGGTCGGCAGGGGCAAGGTGCGAAAGATGTTCGGCGTCAGCAAATCCGTCTCGACGTCGAAGGATTTCAGGGTTTCCGATAGTCGTACCAGCGTGTGGACGACGCCATTGACTTGCGGGCGCCAGGCGTCGGTGACCATCAGGATGCGCATGGAGGCCCCTTCAAGGAAAGATCGTCGGCTTCCTTGATGCGAGACCGCAAGGCCGAATCAATCAGGATCGCGCGCTTCATGCGCGCTCTTCAGCATGGTTTCATGACGGGCCGATGAAGGCGCAGGCCGGTGGCCGTCCATAACCACCAGAAAAGCAGCGCATCGGCTCGAATTCGATTTTTCGGAAAGCAGGATGCGTAAGGCTCAAAGTGTTAGGGCGTACTTTGTGCGTCCGATTGGACGCACGTCGCCCTAATCAGGCCGGAACCTTGATGACGGCGCGCAAGCCGCCGAGCGGGCTCTTGTCCAGCATGATGTCGCCGCCGTGGCTGCGGGCGATGTCGCGCGCGATGGAAAGGCCAAGGCCGGTGCCGCTGGCGTCGAGGTTGCGGGCCTCATCAAGCCGCACGAAAGGCTTGAACACGTCTTCGCGCTTTTCGGGCGGGATGCCCGGACCGTCGTCGTCGATGGTGACGAGCAACGTGCCGCGGCCATGGTTGGCGTTGACTTCAACCGTCTTGGCGTAACGGAAGGCATTGCCGACGACATTGGAAAGCAGCCGGGCGAAAGCATGGGGCCGCACATGCAGGTGCGGATCGCCGGTGAGCGTGGTCAACAGTTTGCGCTTGCGCAGCGTGGCCTCCTCGCCGAGCTTCTCGAAATAGGCTTCAAGATTGAAACGGCCGGCGTCTTCCGTCGCCTCGCCGCGGGCAAAGGCGAGATAGCCTTCCAGCATCGACTGCATGTCGTCGATGTCCTGGCCGAGCGCCTCGGTGTCGGCCTTTGTCCCGGTCAGCGCGAGCTGCAGCTTGAAGCGGGTGAGGATGGTCCTCAAATCGTGACTGACGCCCGTCAGCATGGCGGTGCGCTGTTCGAGCTGGCGTTCGATGCGTTCGCGCATCTGGATGAAGGCAAAGCCGGCGCGGCGAACCTCGTCGGCGCCGCGCGGGCGGAAATCGCGCGGCATCGGCCGGCCCTTGCCGAAACTTTCGGCGGCCTCGGCCAGCGTCAGGATCGGCCGAATCTGGTTGCGCAGGAATGGGATGGCGATCATCAGCAGCACCAGCGAGGTGCCGACCATCCAGATTAGGAAAATATGCGTGTTCGAGGCATAGGCCTGGCTGCGGCGCACGAAGGCGCGCAGCACCTTGCCCTCGAGCTGGATGCGAACCTCGATGATATTGGAATTGCCGACCGTATCGATCCAGAAAGGACGGTTGATCTGATGGGTGATCTCGGACGAGAGGATCTCATCGAGGATCGAGAAGAACGGCTTTGGTCCGGGCGGCGGCAGCGGCTCGGGCGGCAGCAAGTCGATCTTCAGCTGCATGCGATCCTGAGCGATGCGGATGACGTTGGCATAGTCGGCGTCGTTCGGATAGGTTTCCACCAGGTCGACGATCGCGGCGATGTCGCGGACCGTGGCCTGCGACAGGCGCTGCGTCACGGTCTGCCAGTGGCGTTCCATGAAGACAAAGGCGAGGACCGATTGCAGCAGGATCATCGGTGCGATGACGATGATCAGCGAGCGGGCATAGAGCCGCTTCGGCATGTATAGTGAAACGAGGCGCCAGAACCGTTTCCAGGCACGCGGCACGGCCTTCAGCGCCCGCGTGGCGCGGGCGCTGAAGCCGCGATCTCCCGGCCGTTCCAGTTGCGTGGTCGCCATTCGCCCTTCTTGCTCATCTGCAGCCACTCAACAAGAAGCTGCGGCGGCAGTCTATTCCACGCTGAGCCGATACCCAATACCGCGCACGGTCTGCAGCCAGACCGGATTGGACGGATCGCGTTCGATCTTGCGGCGCAGCCTGTTGATCTGGACGTCGATGGTGCGCTCGCCGACCTCGGATTCATCGCCGACAAGTTCATGGCGCGGTATCGTTTCGCCGGCCCGCGCCGCGAAGATCGCCAGGATCTCCTGCTCGCGGTCGGTCAGTTTCAGAGCCTCGCCGCCGCGCTTGAGTTCCCGCCTGGCGATCTGGAACGTGTAGGGGCCGAAGACCAGTTGCTCGAGCTTGGGCGTCGTTGCCGGACCGCCGCGGCGCAGGATGTTGTTGATGCGCAGGATCAATTCGCGGGGATCGAAAGGCTTCGGCAGATAGTCGTCGGCGCCGGCCTCGAGCCCGGTGATCCGGCTGTCGGTTTCGGAAAGCGCGGTGAGCATCAGGATCGGCACGTTCTTGCTTGCCCGCAGCGCCTTGGCGAGGTCGACGCCGGTTTCGCCCGGCATCATGATATCGAGCACGAGCAGATCGAAATCGAGGCCAGCGAGCTTGCGCCGCGCTTCGCCGGAATTTCCGGCAACGGTGACGCGAAAGCCGTTTTCGGTCAGATATTGTTTGAGAAGATTGCGGATACGGGTATCGTCATCGATCACCAGCAGATGCGGCGCATCGTCGTCCGGTGCTGCCGGTCGATCAACCCTTTCAATGGTCTCCATGGCTTTTCCCTGACATTTTTGCGGGTACAGTGTCGATCTGCACCCTCAGTTCCGGATTGACCATCGCTTCCAGGAAACGTTCGATCAAGGCGCGTTCGGTTGCTCCGGAATCTTCCAATGCAGCATGGATGCGGCGCGACTGTGGCCGTGCCAGCGCCAAGGCCAGGGCGCGGCCCTTGGCCGTCGGATAGAGTTCGCGCTGGCGGCGGTCGCGCGGACCCTGCAACTGGACGACATGGTCGGTGTCGATCAGTTGCTTGAGCACGCGCGCCAGGCTCTGCTTGGTGATCTTCAGCACGTCGAGGAGTTCGGCTACCGTCAGGCCCGGCCTGCGATTGACGAAATGCAGAACCCGGTGATGGGCGCGGCCGAAGCCATAATCGGACAGGATCTGGTCCGGATCTGAGGTGAAATCGCGATAGGCGAAGAAGAACAATTCGATGATGGCAAAGTCGATGCCATCCTCGTCGGAGACCGCCGTCCTGATCGGTTTTCCGGCTGGGTGGTTGCGATTCGTCATCTTTTCTCCGTGCGAAGGGGAAATTATGTCAGCACTATTGACGTAATTTTCCGCCGATGGTAATTTTTGGCAAGCTTTTCGGCGGATTGCGAACGAAAAGGCAAGGGAGGGCCGTTTTTCCGGAACTTCCTGTGTTTGCCAGACCTTTAATATCCGCCTACGCTTCGAGATACTCTACCCTTTGAGAAACGGGCCGCCTGGTGCGGCTGGCACGAAACACGCAACGACACAATTATATGCGGGCGGTCGCCCGCGGGAGGTTACCATGGCATCCGTTCCCTTTGACCAAATGGATGGCTTTATCTGGATGAACGGCGAGTTCGTCGAATGGGCCAACGCCAAGATCCACGTGCTGACCCATGGTCTGCACTACGCCAGCGCGGTGTTCGAGGGCGAGCGCGCCTATGGCGGCGAAATTTTCAAACTGACCGACCACAGCGAGCGCCTGCATGAATCGGCTCGCCTGCTCGGCTTCAAGATTCCCTATTCGGTCGACGAGATCGACGACGCCTGCCGCGCGCTGTTGAAAAAGCAGGGATTCCAGGATGCCTATGTCCGGCCGATCGCCTGGCGCGGCAGCGAACAGATGGGCGTTTCGGCGCAAAACAGCCGGATCAACTGCGCCATCGCCATCTGGCAGTGGCCGAGCTATTTCGATCCGGCGCAGAAGCTGAAGGGCATTCGTCTCGACATGGCCGAATGGCGCCGCCCCGATCCGCGCACCGCGCCGTCGAAATCGAAGGCTGCCGGCCTCTACATGATCTGCACCATGTCCAAGCATACCGCCGAGGCCAAGGGCTATGCCGATGCCATGATGCTCGACTGGCGCGGCCAGGTTGCGGAAGCGACGGGCGCCAACATCTTCTTCGTCAAGGACGGCAAGATCCACACACCGACGCCCGATTGCTTCCTCGACGGCATCACCCGCCGTACGGTCATCGGTCTTGCCAAGGACCGCGGCTTCGAGGTGATCGAGCGCGCCATCATGCCGGAAGAGCTCGAAGGCTTCCAGCAGTGCTTCCTCACCGGGACGGCGGCCGAGGTCACGCCGGTTTCCGAGATCGGCCCATACCGATTCGAGGTGGGTGAAATCGCCAAGACACTGATGAACGACTATTCTGCGGCCGTTCAACCCAACCATGCGATCGCAGCAGAATAACGAAAGTCACAGCTTTTTTAACAAGTAGGGGCGGTTTTCGGGCCGCCCCTTTTATTTAAGCACCTCTGCATTTGACTTTCGGCCATTTCCGCGCCCTCATCTTGATGTCGGCCCGGGAGGCTGGCAGCTATGGAGGGACTGGTAATATGGACATGAACACGCTTCTTCCGATCATTATTCAGGTGATTACGGGTATCATCGGTGGTCAGGCGGTGGGCGCGGCGCTGAAGACAGCGGCAATGGGTCAGCTCACCAAAATCCTCGGCGGCGCTGTTGGCGGTGTTGGCGGTGCGGCCATCCTCGGCAGCCTGCTCGGCGGTGGCGCGGTCGATCCGGCTGCGGCCGCAGCGGCAACGAGCGGGTTGGGCAGCGCGCTGAATCTGCAAAACATCATCGGCGGTGCCGGTGGTGGCGCCATTCTGACGGCCATCATCGGCGCGGTCATGAATGCGATGAAGAAGTAAGCTTGGCGGTTATGGGGTTTCGCATGGGCGGCTTCGGCCGCCCATTTCGTTTTGCCGTTGCCGCGACCGGTTTTGTTTTGGGGTCTTTCGCTCCGATTGGCGACGGTGGACGCTGTTGGCATGAGCCTCTACATCAGGGGCATATCAGGGGCGGCGCAGCGAAAGGACGATCATGGGTCAGCTCAATGCCGGTATCGTGCCGGTCACGGCCTTCCAGCAAAACTGCACCATCCTCTTCGACATGGAGGACAGACAAGGCGTCGTCGTCGATCCGGGCGGCGACATCGACAAGGTGCTGGCGGTGCTGAAGGAGAATGCGATCGACGCCGGCGCGATCTGGCTCACGCATGGTCATATCGACCATGCCGGCGGCGCGATGGAGTTGAAGGAGGCGCTCGGCATCGAGATCATCGGCCCGCATGAGGCCGACCGCCCGTTGCTCGCCAATCTCGAGAACCAGGCGAAACTCTACGGCATCACCGATCCCGTGCGCAATTGCGTGCCCGACCGCTTTCTCAGCGAAGGCGAGACCGTTTCGTTCGGCCAGCACGCGTTCGAGGTCTTTCATTGCCCCGGCCACGCGCCCGGCCATGTCGTCTACTACAATCGTGCCGCGAAGTTCGCCCATGTCGGCGACGTATTGTTCCGCGGCTCGGTCGGGCGCACCGACCTGCCAGGCGGCGACCATGCCGCGCTGATCGCTTCGATCAAGGACAAGCTTCTGCCGCTCGGCGACGACGTCGGCTTCATCTGCGGCCATGGTCCCGGCGGTCGCTTCGGCGAGGAGCGGCGGACCAATCCATTTCTCATCTGAAGCCGGCCCGGCTGCAGCGGCAAATTGATCGCAAAACAAAAAAGGCGCCGGCCTTGCGGACAGCGCTTTTTTGTTGGGGCAGGGAAGCCTCAGTTGGCGGTGCAGAAATGCTGTTCGCCATCATAGCCGGTGAACGTGCCGGTGCGGGCATTGAACGTGCGATAGCGGTCCGAACAATATTCATACCAGCCACGGGTCCAGGGCTCGGCGTAGCCGTCATTGTAGACGACCCGCGGTTCCGCGTAGTAGCGGCGCACCGGGGCCGGCCGCGGGTAGCGATTGTAATCGTCATAGCCGGGATCGTAGTAGCTGGGCTGCGGATTGTTGAGCGCACCAACGATCAAGGCGCCGGCCGCGAGGCCGAGGACGCCTGCCGCGATCGCGTCGCCATTGCCGCGATGGTGGTGCCGGTGATGGCGCCACTCACCAGCGCTGGCCGCCGGCAAGGTCGCAAGCGTGGTCGCGACCATCGCGGCTGACAGGATAGCGGTCTTGAAAATTCGGTTCATGTCGGTCTCCTTCGTCCGGCCCGTGTAGTTTGGGGATGCGGTCCGGCATTACCGAAGACTAATAGGCGACCGTGGCTGAACGGGGGCTGAACGAAATTGGTGTGTGGGTGGCCAGTCGACATTCATCGATCGGCATGGCGCGAGCAACCAACACTGCGCGCTGACCAAGGAGCGGACCTGTCCCCGCGGGACTGGTCCGATACTGTCTTGATCTCGGCTCAGCCGATCGACAGGTTGACGGCTTTCGGACCCTTGCCGCGCTTGTCCGGCTCGGTGTCGAATGTTACCTTCTGCCCATCCTCAAGACCGGGAAGACCCGACGCCTGCACAGCCGAAATATGGACGAAGACATCCTTCGCGCCATCATCCGGCGTGATGAAGCCGAAGCCTTTGGCATGATTGAAGAATTTGACGGTGCCGGTCTGCGGCATGGGAAGCTCCTTTGATCCCATCAAGTCCAGTCTCGGGCCGGCAAATGCCCGAGTGGAAATTTGTCCTTTATTTTAGCGTCATCGGCAAGAGAAAGTTTTGCGAGCATCGGCTTGCCCTACCGGGCACGAAAAAGGCGCGACGAAAACCGCCGCGCCTTCGAAAACTCGGGATCCGGCACTGAACGCCGGTTCAAGGCGTTGGAGCGCCCTCGGGTGCGATCTCACGCATGTCCGAGTGGACGTGCGCGAGCCGGCGGCTCAGTCCGCGCGGAGATTGACCGCCTTCGGTCCCTTGCCCATGCGATCGGGCTCGACGTCGAAGGTGACCTTCTGGCCGTCGACGAGCGTGCGCAGGCCCGAAGCCTCGATCGCGGAGATGTGGACGAACACGTCCTTGGCGCCGTCATCTGGCGTGATGAAGCCGAAGCCTTTGGTAGCGTTGAAGAATTTAACGGTGCCGGTCTGGGCCATTGGGGAAACTCCTTCACCCGTGTCAGTCTTGTGGTTTGCCCGCCGCCTGACGCCGTGGGCAAGTCCCGGTGGTTGCTTCGGCAGTCATGCATTGGCGCATGATCAAAACCCCTCGCCGAAAAACGGGGCCGTCAGAGATTCACAATGTATCGGGGAAAGGTCGTCCAAAACGTTCCGCTCTCCGGGTCGCAAATGCCCGAACGCAAAATTTATTGCACGGAAACGTGGTGGTTGCAAGGTAGCGCCCGCGGGCCGCCTTATAGGCGCATTCCGACGCACGATATCGATAGACCTGGGTGCTTTCCCGGTCATCGGCCAGCCCCCGGCCACGCATGGTCCAGCGGGCTGCGGCGGCTTGCAAACAGGGGTTGCATTTGACGGTGGAATGGCGAGGATCGGCTTGAGGGGCATTTTCTGCAGTTTGTGCATGTCGTTATACCAAAACCGCTGCGCAACTGGGCGACATGCATTGGAGCGGGGCTCGAGGGAGCTATAGTCATGAAGTTTCTTGCGGCAATCTTCTCGCGGCAGGGTTTTGCCATACTGTTGCTGTCGGCAATTCTTGCGGCCTGTACCGCGGTGGTGGTGGAGGAAGGACCGGGGTACCGCCCGCCAAGGCCTGGACCGCAATTCTGCACCAGGCAGTATGATCCGGTCTGCGCCCGTCGCGGGGGTGACCGTCAGACCTTCGCCAACGCCTGCCTTGCCGAGCGGGCCGGGTACCGCATCATCCGCGGCGGCCAGTGTCGCGACGACGGCGGTTATGGCGAGGAGCAGGCGTTCTGCACGCGCGAATATGCCCCGGTCTGTGCAAGCCGTCGGGGCCGGCTGCGCACCTTCCCCAACGCATGCGAGGCCCGCGCCGCCGACTATCGCATCGTCGACAACGGTCCCTGCTGAGGGCCTGGTTTCCTCCCCGTTTCCGGATAGAGTCTCCGGACGGGGAGGGGCCGCGGGCAGGCCGATGAAGGTAAGCAGGCAAGCCCCAAGGATGCGGCCATGTAAGGGCTAGAAAACGCATGCACAGAACACGGCTTGCGATGCCTGGGGCGTGCTAGGCGTCCGCCGGATACGCCCCATCGGCCGGCCCGGCATAAAGCTCGCTGCCGTCTTCGTCGGAAATGCGCAGGCGGTCCGGGATTTGCGGCATCGCCAGCGAGCGGAACAGCTCGGTGGCGCCGTGCAGGGCTGCACGCAGGTTCGGTGCCTCGAGCGATACCCTGTCGAGCATCGCTTCGTCCGCGTCACGCGAACGATAGAACTCGACGACGAAGTTCAAGTACGCCTCCATGTTGCGGCGCCGCAGTCCTGCGGGCGCACCAAGGCCGCTCCGGTGCACGCGCGTGGCGAGGCTCGGAACGTTAGCCCTTGGACTTCGGCTTCAAACCGGATTCCGCCTGCTTGACGGCCGAGCCGAAGGGCGAGGCCGGCTTTGCCGCCGCCTTGTCCTTCTTGGGCTTGCGTATCTCGCGGTTGCTGCGCTGTTGACCCTTGGCCATTTCTTGGTACTCGTGATTGGTGAACGTGATGGTAGCGGTCGAACCTAGGTGCTCGGATTGTCGGCCACTTCGAGATTGTCTTCCGTGGTGACCCGCTCATGGGTCTCCTCGTCGCTGCGGATGCGGTATTGCGGCGAGCCGTCCTTGACCGGCAATTTGCTCTTGATCTGGAACAACTCCGCGTTCTTCTGAACAAGGCCGGTGCGGCTCTTCATGCGAACCGTCTGGCCGATCGCGAAAAGATGCGCGGGCGTGTCGGTGCGCGGACGCGCGTTCTGCTGGAAGCGGATCATGCGGAATTCTCCTGGTCGCGCCTCAGCGCGGTTTCGAGTTCGGCGAGGTCGATGGCGACCAATTGGCTGGTCCGGCTTTTCACCGTCCTTGCCGGCAGATGGATGAAAGTGGCGACACGGCGCCAGGCAAGCCATGACATGCCATCGATAAGCTCCTCATCGTGGTCGATGTCGTAGTCGCCGGCCGGCAACTTTCCCTCCAGCCCGCCGAGCATGAAGGGTGCCTCGAAATGCGCGATGGAATGGGTAGTTCGGCTAGACATTCTCGTGCCTTGAAGTCTCGTTCCCGGGATAAATCCGATAGTGCGGTGCCCGCTTTGCGGCACCGGGACTTAAGCGTCGTGCGTCCCTGCATCGGCAATTTGGGTATCGGCGATCTGGAATGAGTTTGACGGGTCGAGAACCCTCTGACGCCGCGAAATGCCAAGCTTGGCCCAAAAAACGATCTCAAATCACTAATCCGAAATTGTGGTTTATTCAAGAATATTTCTGCCTGATGCCGATCTTGTCTCGAAATTACTTCTCTAGGGGTATTTGTAAAATGATGATATGATCCAAATGCTTCACAACAGTTGTTTGAAATTTTGCCGGAAAAGTTCATCCAGGCATTGATTTTTATTTATATCCGAAAGGAGAAACCCATGGTTTCCATGAAGACCCCTGATGGTTCGACCGTGACAATCAAGCCGATCATCAAGCAAGCCCTAGGGCCGATGAAAGTCATGTCGCCGCGCCTGACGATACGAAGTGACGAGGCGGCAAGGCGAAGGATCGCCGACACCGACGGCACGGTGCGGCGGGCCAGACAGGTTGCGGAGACCAACCGCCTGATCTGACAATGGCCGGCTTGCGGTGACCTGCAGCGCCGCGTCCTTTGGACGCGCGGAGCACGCTGTAGCAGTTTGATTTTGCGTAGGGTCTTTTCCGAACCTGCGGTTCGGGGTCACGCGCTGAGGAGTTCGATCATGACGCTCAACTTCCCCAACCGCAGCCGCTCCCGCGGCCCGGCGCATTCGTTTCGTCGGTCATGACGGCACGTTCGAAGTGCCCTTCTTCGTGGAGATCGCAGCGCTTTCATCGGCAAGTCCGGCCACGAGTGGAGCGGAAGCTGAGTATCTCAGCGCGTTCGATGCGGGGCGTTCGTCGATCCAGGATGTTGCGCGCGAAGTATTCGCACGGTCGCAAGTACATGTATGTGCTGACCCAGGCCGATTTCCGGTAAGCTGGCCCGCGAACCCTTGAACCTGACGCGCCAATGGCCTAGATCGCCACAGGCGGACAAACACGGCAGGTTTCCCATCAACAGAGATCAAAGAAGAGCAGCGGGCGCGGGAGCGAAGTCTGGCACTGGCCAGCTACCGCCAAGCCTCGACCACTATGTGCAGCAGGCGCTGCAACTGCATCAGGCCGGGCGCCGGCAAGAGGCCGAGGCGATTTACCGGCAGGTGCTGGCGCGCAAGCCCAATCACGCTGCCGCGGCGCATTTCCTCGGGCTTCTGCTGCATCAGACCGGGCGCAGCGCCGAGGGGATGGATTTCCTCGAA
This sequence comes from Mesorhizobium sp. WSM4821, assembly GCF_055901555.1. NCBI lineage: Bacteria > Pseudomonadati > Pseudomonadota > Alphaproteobacteria > Hyphomicrobiales > Phyllobacteriaceae > Mesorhizobium > Mesorhizobium sp. WSM4821. The sequence continues at coordinate 2,710,366 of NZ_CM148371.1, forward strand.
CAGTCGGTGCAGTTGCAGCCGACGAATCCGGATTTCCTCAACAATTTCGGAACGGTGATGCGCGATCTCGGCCGCGTCGCGGCGGCCGTCGATTTCTTCCGCGGCGCGGTGGATATCCGGCCGGACCAGCTCGCGGCACGCGACAATCTCGGCTCGTCGCTAAAGCAGCTCGGCCAGTTCGAGGAGGCCGAAGAGATTTATCGCGGCACGATCGGCCGCAACCCGTTTCATGTTCGCGCCCGTATCGGGCTTGCCGAAACGCTGCAGGAGGCCGGGCGGCTCGACGAGGCGCTCGCCGTCTTCCGCGAGGCGCTGACGATCCGGCCGAAGGATGCCGACCTGCTGCACGGACTGGGCGTCGGGCTGATGGAAAAGGGCAAGCTCGATGAAGCGACCGATCTTTTCCGCCAGGCGCTGGCAGTCAATCCCGGCATGGCGCGAGCCTGGCTGATGCTGACGCAGGTCAAGCTCCAGAAGGAGCGCGACGCCGAGCTTGCCGGCATGGAAGCACAACATGCCAAGGCGCCGCAGGACAGCCTGGCGCGCATGCAGCTCTCCTTCGGCCTCGGCAAGGCCAATGACGATCTGAAAGATTATCCGCGCGCCTTTGATTATTTCGCGGAGGGCAATGCCATCCGCCGCAAGGGCATCGACTATGATCCGGTGAGGACGCGGGCCGAATTCGATGCGATGAAGTCGGTGTTCGATGCCGGCTTCTTCGAAAGGCATAAGCCGAGCCCAATCGCCGACGACGCGCCGATCTTCGTCGTGGGCATGCCGCGCTCGGGCACGACGCTGGTCGAGCAGATCATCGCCAGTCATCCTCAGGTCTATGGCGCGGGCGAGCTCAGTATCTTGAAGACGGTGGTCGGCAAGCAGTTCCCGTCGACCATGCCAGGCGGCTTCCCGTGGGGAATATCTGATGTATCCGATGCGGATTTTGCCGAGGCCGGGCAAGCCTACCTCGACATGCTGCATGCCCGCTATCCGCATGTCCGCCATGTCACCGACAAAATGCCGGGCAACTTTCTGCTTATCGGCTTCATCCACATGATGCTGCCCAAGGCCAGGATCATCCATTGCGCGCGCGATGCTGCGGCGACGTGCCTGTCGATCTACAAGGTGCATTTCCGCGGCGACAGCCACCGCTATGGCTACGATCTCGGTGAACTCGCCGATTTCCACAATCTCTACACCGACATCATGGCGCATTGGCACAGCGTGCTGCCCGGTGTCGTGCACGATGTGCGCTACGAGGATTTCGTCGCCGACCAGGAAGGGCGGTCGCGGGCATTGATCGCCCATCTCGGCCTGCCCTGGGACGACGCGGTGCTGTCGTTCCACGAGACCGACCGTCCCGTGCGCACGGCCTCGGCGGCGCAGGTGCGCCAGCCGATGTACCAGGGCTCGGTCGATCTCTGGAAACGCTATGGCGAGCGGCTGAAGCCGCTGCTGGACAGGCTCGGGTAGGCCGATATTGAGGTGAGGCCGGCCTGCGAACGGCGGTTTCCTGCGCTTCCGGCCTTCGCCGGCCGAAGCACTCAATGTGCGGTCGTGGTAGTTAAGGCTACGGCCGGCTAGGCCGGTACTCACGACTTAAAAGTACGCTCCGTTCCGGTTCTCGGAAACCACCATTCTCGACTCGGCCTAATCTCAATCTCGACCTACCCTGGGGTGGTGCTACAGCTCCATGAAGGGCTGAAAACCGCCGAAGATCATGCGCTTGCCGTCGAAGGGCATCGCCGATTGGTCTCCGTTCAGGCGCGGATCGGCCATCACCTTGGCCATCACCGCGTCGCGGCTCTGCCGCGATTCGTAGACGACCCATGAGAAGATGACGACCTCGTCTTCCTTGGCCTGCACGGCGCGCGGGAACGAGGTAACCTCGCCATAGGGCACGTCGTCGCCGATGCATTCGACATAGGCGAGGGCGCCATGCTCCTTCCAGACGGTGCCGCCCAGTTGCGCCATCTCCTTGTAGGCATCGAGGTTTGCCTTGGGTACGGCAAGCACGAACCCATCGACATAGGACATTGTGGGTCTCCTCCTTGAATAGGGTTTTTCTTCCTTCCCTTGTGGGACAAGGAAAGAAGGCGCTACGCCGCCTTCACCGGCGCGTTCATTGCCCACTCCACACCGAATGGGTCGGTCAGCTGACCCCAGCGGTCGCCCCAGAACATCACCTGCAACGGCGTGCCGATCTTGCAACCGGCGTCGACGGCCCGCTTCCACCAGGCGTCGATATCGTCGCTGCCGAGATGCAACTGCATTGTGAAGCCCTGAGGCTTCACCGCGGCCATTCCGTGCTCGGGATAGAAGTCGGAAATCATCAAGGTCGAACCGTTGATGTGAAGATGGATGTGCATCGTGCGGCCCTTCTCGTCCGGCGGGTAGAAGAAGACCTGCTCAGCGCCGAAGGCCTTCTGATAGAACTGGGAAGCCTTGAAGGCACCGTCCAGCTGAAGATAGGGCGTCAATCCGCCGAGGACTTTCGCGGCAGGCTGGGGTTGGGGCTGATCGTTCATCTCTGGTTCCTCCTTGATACCAGTTTTGCCGTTTCGGCCATTCACAGGACGAGTGAGGCGGCGGCGATCCTACACCGTCGACGCGTTTTTTTAATGCCAGGACCGGATGCGCCGGGCCGTTATCTTGCCTCGGACAAGGAGACTGCAATCCGTGGGCTGTTTTGCGCGTCGACGACGATTTCCGGCCAGCCGATGTCCTTGCGCAATTCGATCGGCAATGAAAGGAGGGCGCGCTCGCTGCGGTAACGGGCGCGAGCCGCCGAGTAACGGATCGCCATGCGACCTACGGATGACAGAATAGACATGATGCTCTCTCCTCGATTGGCGCCGGCATCACCGTGTCGGCAACCCAAGGACGTGGCGCGCTGCCTTGATCCGACAGGTTGGCGGAATTTTTTGCCGCAAAGCTTCAACCGCCCATCTCGGCGACCTCCCGGAAGAAGTCTTCCGGACTGTCGATCTCGGTCAGCCGCCGCTTTTCGATCAGCCAGAAGCGGTTGCCGATCGCCCTGATGAAGGAGCGGTCATGCGAGGCGAGCACGCAGCTTGCCTCATGGGCGAGCAGTTCCGTTTCCAGCGCTTCCTGGCCGTCGATGTCGAGATGGTTGGTCGGCTCGTCGAGCAGGTAGAAGTTGGGGTTGGCGAGCCTGAGCGCCAGCATCATCAGACGCGCCTTCTGCCCGCCCGACAGCACGCCGATCCTGCGCTCCTGCATATCGATGCTGACGCCAGCACCGGCCAGCAGTGAACGGGCGCGCTGCTCGCCGACATCGAATCTGCGCGAGACCATCGCCAGCGGCGTGTCGTCGCCGCTGATGCCCGACAACGCCTGGTCGCTGTAGCCGAGCACCGTCGACGGCGTCACCTTCACGCCTTGCGCTGCCATCTCCGGCGCGACGATGGCGTTCCTGATCAGGGTGACGAAGCGCGACTTGCCGACGCCGTTGCGGCCAAGCAGCACGATGCGGTCGCCTTGGCAGATGTGGCGCTTGCCAGTCCTGAACAGCTGCGTGCCGTCAGGCGTTTCGACAGCCACGTCGTCGAGCGTGATCAGCACCTTGGCATGGGTGCCGCGATTGGCGAGCCTTATCGCGCCTGCAGATTTCTCGCGATGCGCTGGTGCCGCCGCATCCTCCAGTCGCTCGGCGCGCTGGTTGAGCTGCTTGGTCTTGACCGTCAGGAGGTCGCTGCCAGAATTGATGCCGATATTGTTGAGCTTGGCTGCCTGCCGGCGCAATTGCTGCGCCACCTTCATGTCGCGCCGGAACTTTCGCTCGGTCGAGGCATCGATTTCGCTCAAGGCATCGCGCGCGCGCGAATAGGCCAGCGAGAACACCGGCGATTGCTCGGGGCGCAGGAACAGCGTGCGGTTGGTGGTGGCATCGAGGAAGGCGCGATCGTGGCTGGCGATCACCACCGGCACCTCGCGCGGCAGTGTGTTCAGCCAGGTCTCAAGCTGGCTGATTTTGGCGAGATCGAGATGGTTGGTCGGCTCGTCGAGCAGCAGCACGTCCGGATCGGGGACCCAGACGCGGGCGATCAGCGCCAGCCTTTGCCAGCCGCCGCTCAGGGCACGCATCGGCCGCTCGCGCATCGGTTCGAGCACGTCAAGGGAGTCGAGCACCACGTCGACGCGCCATTGCTCGCTCTCGACCTGCTCGGCCGGCAAGGCGTCCGCCACCACCTGGTGAAAGGTACGGTCGAGGAGGGCAGGCGGAACGGACTGCTCGACATGGCCGACGCGCAGGCCGCGCGTGCGGGTGATGTCGCCTGATGTCGGTTCCATCTCGCCGGTCAGGCATTTGAGCAAGGTCGACTTGCCGCGGCCGTTGGCGGCAACGATGCCGAGCCGGTCGCCGCTGCCTATGGTGAGGTCAAGATTGGAAAAGAGCGGCGCACTCATGGTCACGCCGAGGGATTTGAGGCTGATCAAGGACATTTGGATTTCTCTGGTCTGCCCGGAGGAAAACTCCGGTTCGATGCACTTTGACGGTGCGCAGCCAGGCCATCAGGCTCGGCGTTGCGGCACCACGAAGGGCAGACCAAAAAATCGAAGCGGGAAAACCCGGACCGTCCCTGGTCAGCCCTGCAAGCAAGCTCGCAGGGCAGCGACAGGGCCGCGCTGACGGTGGTGGTCGATAAACACGCAGCCCTCCTTTCAAGACGTTTGAGTGTGGCAACTGGCTACACCAGGGCAGGGGCAGATGGCAAGGGGGCGCGGGGAGTGAGCGGAGCGCTGAAGCTGCCGATCACCACTTGCGGGCAGGGCATCGCATATGGCTGCGCCAGCCCCCACTCCGGCCGCTGCGCGGCCACCTCTCCCCCATTCCAAGGGGGCGAGAAAACGCCAACCGCCGAGATCGCGGCCTTGAAAAGCTTGGGTTCCTCGCCCCCATGGAGTGGGGGACAAGGTGGCTCGGCGAAGCCGAGACGGAGAGGGGGAGCGCCATATGCGATTGGCCTTCCTCGGTGGGGAGATGTTCGGCAGGACAGAGGGGGCGTGAGGGATCGCTAGCGCCCGGGTCGACCAGTCTTTCCCGGCCGGCGCCTTTCGCGGCGGGTGTCGCCCGGATCCTCGTAAGAGCCGATTCCGGCGCGCTGGCGGACGATGGGTTTGGCGGAATCGTCGCGTTCCTTCGCGCGCCCCTCTGCCCTGCCCTCCTTGCCACCACTCGGCATCTCCCCCACACGGGGAGAGATTGGCTGCGGCTTGGCCGGCACTTTTCCCTCGACAGGCTTCTCGGTCCGCCGCACCGTCATCTCGTCGAGCGAGTTCTTCTTGAACAGCGGTTTGGTCGGCTCTCCGGGAATGCCGAAATCGGAGCCGTGCGCCTCCTCAGCCGTCTGTTTCTTGAACAGCGAGCGGGACACAGCACCGGCGGGCGTCGGCATGTCGGTGACTGGGCCCATGGCGTCGAGCGAAGGTTTTGCGAATAGCGGCTTCTTGACAGGCACGGCGCCGTCGGCGCCCATTTCGTCGAGATGCGGCTTGCGGAAGAGACCCCTGCCGTCGTCGTCGACCGTCCGGTGCACCGCGCGGCCCTTGTTGTGCTTGCCCTTTTCACGGCCCGAGACCGGGCTTTCCATGTCGGCATATTTGGCCAGCGGATCGTCGGAGATCGACAGTTCCATCTCGCGCAGCCGCTTGATTTCGTCGCGGATGCGGGCCGCCTTCTCGAAATCGAGGTTGGCGGCGGCGTCGCGCATCTGCTTGTCCATCGCGTCGAGATGGGCTTTCAGATTGTTGCCCATCATCGCGCCGGCGCTGTCGGTGAACTGCGAGATGTCGGCGCGGACATGATCCTTCTCGTAGACCGAGTCCAGAATGTCGGAGATGCGCGACTTGACCGATTCCGGGGTGATGCCGTTGGCCGCGTTCCACTCCATCTGCTTCTCGCGACGGCGGTTGGTTTCGGCCATCGCCCGCTCCATCGAGCCGGTGACCTGGTCGGCATAGAGAATGACCTTGCCGTCGACGTTTCTGGCGGCGCGACCGATCGTCTGGATCAGCGAGGTTTCCGAGCGCAGGAAGCCCTCCTTGTCGGCATCGAGGATGGCGACGAAACCGCATTCGGGGATGTCGAGGCCTTCGCGCAGTAGATTGATGCCGACCAGCACGTCGAAGGCACCGAGGCGCAGGTCGCGCAGTATCTCGATGCGCTCCAGCGTGTCGATGTCGGAGTGCATGTAGCGGACGCGGATGCCTTGCTCGTGCAGATATTCGGTTAGGTCCTCGGCCATGCGCTTGGTCAGCACGGTGACCAGCGTGCGGTAGCCGGCCTTGGTGGTTTCGCGGATCTCGCCGACGACATCGTCAACCTGTGTCTTGGCCGGACGCACCTCGACCGGCGGATCGATCAGGCCGGTCGGGCGGATGACCTGCTCGGCGAAGACGCCGCCCGACTGCTCCATCTCCCAGCCGCCGGGCGTCGCCGAAACCGCGATGGACAGCGGGCGCATGGCGTCCCATTCCTCGAAGCGCAGTGGCCGGTTGTCCATGCAGGAGGGCAAGCGGAAACCGTACTCGGCCAGCGTCGCCTTGCGACGGAAGTCGCCGCGATACATGCCGCCGATCTGCGGCACGGTGACATGGCTTTCGTCGACGAAGACCAGCGCGTTGTCGGGGATGTATTCGAACAGGGTCGGCGGCGGATCGCCTGGCTGGCGGCCGGTCAGATAGCGCGAATAGTTCTCGATGCCGGCGCAGGATCCGGTCGCTTCCAGCATCTCCAGGTCGAAGCGGGTGCGCTGCTCCAGCCGCTGCGCCTCGAGCAGGCGGCCGGCCCGTTCGAGCTCCTGCAGCCGATGCTTGAGCTCTTCCTTGATCGACTTGATGGCCTGGTTCAGGGTCGGACGCGGCGTGACATAGTGCGAATTGGCGTAGATCTTGACGCTCTTCAGCTCGCCGGTCTTCTGGCCGGTGAGCGGGTCGAACTCGGTGATCGCCTCGATCTCGTCGCCGAACAGCGAGATGCGCCAGGCGCGATCCTCGAGGTGGGCCGGAAAGATCTCGATCGTGTCGCCGCGCACGCGGAACGAGCCGCGGACGAAATTGACGTCCTGCCGCTTGTATTGCTGGGCGACGAGGTCGGCGAGCAGCGCGCGCTGGTCGAGCTGGTCGCCGATCTGCATCTGGAAGGTCATCGCCGTATAGGTCTCGACCGAGCCGATACCGTAGATGCAGGACACCGAGGCGACGATGATGACGTCGTCGCGCTCCAGGAGCGAGCGCGTCGCCGAGTGGCGCATGCGGTCGATCTGCTCGTTGATCGAGGATTCCTTCTCGATGAACGTATCCGTCCGGGGCACATAGGCTTCCGGCTGGTAGTAGTCGTAGTAGGAGACGAAATACTCGACGGCGTTTTCCGGGAAGAACTTCTTGAACTCGGAATAGAGCTGCGCGGCCAGCGTCTTGTTGGGGGCGAGGATCAAAGCGGGGCGCTGCGTCTCCTCGATCACCTTGGCCATGGTGAAGGTCTTTCCCGAGCCGGTGACGCCGAGCAGCACCTGGGTGCGGTCGTTGTCGTTGACGCCCTCGACAAGGTCCTTGATCGCCGTCGGCTGATCGCCGGCCGGCTCGAAATCCGACACCATCTTGATGGCGATGCCGCCTTCGGATTTTTCCGGCCGGGCCGGGCGGTGCGGCGTCCATAAAACGCCGTCCTTGTGCAGCGGGTTGCCGGATTCGATCAGTGCCGACAGCGCGGCCACAGTGGCGGTGACGCCGCTGGAGGTCATGGTCTCGGCGTCTTCGAGAGAGATGTCGAGGCCGGCAACCGGATTGAGGCCGGCCGCGGTGCGCTCCCGTGCGGATGCCGCGCCGCCCATCGAGGTCCCGCGTGCCGTGCGGCCAGGGGATGAAGAGCGTTCGGGAATCTTTTTCGACTTGGCGGCTTCCCTCCCCCTTGAGGGGAGGGTGGCGGCGGAGCCGCCGGGTGGGATCGGTGCCTGCGGGCTCGGCGTTCTGGCGGTGCCTTCTGAGACGACCCCCTCTGTCGCCTTCGGCGACATCTCCCCCTCGAGGGGGGAGATTTGGCGCCCTTCCTTCTCGGCCTCCCGCTCGATCTGCTCGGCCCAGTCGGCGATCGAGCCGGTTAGCGGCCTACCGGACAATTCGGCCTGCGGCGCCTCGGCAAAGCCGCCCTTGTGCAGCGGCTCGGACGCGTCGAGGAAATCGGTCAGCGGGCTGCGCCGCTTGGGCGGCGAAGCGCGATCGTCACGCGCCGGAGGCGGCGTGTTTTTATCAGAAGGTTTGGCCATGCCCCGAATATGGGAGGTATCGGCCAAAATGGAAAGAGCGGAGTGGCGAGGCGCGCGAGACGAAACCAGGCTGCTGACACAAGGGTGTCAGGAGCAATGTCGAAACACACCCTCAGTTGAACCACAGCGCAAAGGTCAAAAACCCGGCGCCGCCGAACTGGCGCTGGATCTGGCCGAACTCCTCGCCGGTGAGGATCTTTCCGCTCTCGAGATAGGGCGCGATGGCCGGGCCGGTGATCGACAGCACCAGGTCGAAGGGTTTTGGTTCGTCGAAGAAGCGCTTCATGTTGATGCCTTTGTCGACGATGCGAAAATGCGGCAGCAAGGTGCGGCCTTCGAGCAGATCCTCGGCCATATCGAGCGCGGCAAGCCAGGCCTGGACCTGCTCCTCGCCGACTTCGAGGCCGGTGAGCGGGCTGGCGCCATTCTGCTGGGGGCCGGGCAGCCATTCACGGTCGTTGTCGGTCTCGGCGCGGATCGCCTTCCAGTCCTCGCGGGACAGCCGGATCATTTCCATGAGATGGCGCCGCGCCGCCTGCCGGCGCTCCGGCTCGACCACAGGCCAGTTGACCAGATGTACCAGCGAGATGAAATCGGCGATGCGCCATTCGGACGACAACATGCCGCCGCCCATGCCGCCGTCCGGCGGAACGAGGGTATCCTGCAGCGGCAGCTTGGCGCGCGGGAACAGCATGTGGAACGAGCCGTCGAAGGCGTTCCTGAAATCATGCGCCAGCCAGAAATCCGCCTGCGCCATCAGGAATTCCGCATAGCCCTGCAGCCAGTAGCCATCGGCGCGGTCGAAGCGGAAGGTGAGGGCGGGTGCGGCCGCGTCTGGCGCACCGCCGCCGCGCGACAGAGTGGCCATGATCGCGGCCGCACTTTCGTCCGGCGCGATCTGGCCGTCCTCGTTGAGATCGATGCCGAGCCGGGTGAGGTCGACCTCCACGCCGATATCGGCATCGGCGGGCACGGACCCAAGCGTGGCGGCGGATTTCTCCAGCCGGTCGCGGAAGGCGACCAGAATGGCGCGGAAGCCGTCATAGGTCAGCGGTTGGGGATTGGGATTGTCCGGCACCGGCAGCCGCATCAGCGGCAGCACCAGGGATTGCGGGCTTTCGAAGCCATGGCGGTGAAGGCCGCCGGCCAGGATCTCCAGCGCGGTGAAGAACTCACCGGCGCCGGCGGCATAGGTTGCCACGGCATCACCGGGCGCGGCGGCCTCCAGCGCGGTAAGCGTGGTGTCGCGGTCCGCTACGGTTTTTGCCTCGAATAGGGCGGCCGGTTCGGGGGCCGCGGCACCGGCGGAAGCAACCGGCAGCAGCAGAATGATGGCGAATGCCAGCAGGCTCGAAAATTGCTTCATCTTGGTCCTTCTCCAGTGTTCCACGCCGATCATACATGCATTTCCGCATGGCGCCCGTGGGGTATTTGGGCCCTGCCATGAGCATGGCGCCGAAGCCTGAAATGAAAAACCCGCCTCGGCGGCGGGTCGTTGGCGCAAATCAGCACCATGAATAAATTCCTAGCATAGCTGCCGTCACCTGTCAAGTTGAACTACCCCACAGCTGCAGGGCAATCGCTACAGGTTGGCGCTGCCCCTCACCTTCTTGCGGTGGGACAAATACCGGCACGGTCGCCGATTATTCCCGACAGAGGCGCTTCGCTGATACAGGCACATCGTCTACCTTGGCTGCTCATTCCGGTACAGGTCGCGCGTGTCGAACTATCCGCTCTCCTACAAATTGTCGTGGCTGCCACGCTTCCTGAAGCCTTCGCTCGGGGGCGATCAACAAGGCTTTGCGCCGGCGGCCGTGGCGATGATGGATCCGCCGCCGGCCAGCGCGGTGCGACTGGCCTTTGTCGGCGATATCTCCGCGGTGGCCAATCGCGAAGCGCCGGAGTGCGATCCGGCGATCAAGGCGCTGCTCGCCTCCGCCGACCTGGTGGTCGGTAATTGCGAAAGCCCGGTGGTGGAGCGACCGAGCGCGGCGATGGGCACGAAGCTCGGCACCCATCATGCCATGGCCGAACGGTTTCTCGCCGAAGCGCTGGCGGCCTTCGGCATCGCGCATGGGAAACTGGTTTTGTCGCTCGCCAACAACCATGTGCTCGACCAGGGCGTCGAGGGTTTCGACGAGACCGTTGCGGCGCTGAGACGGCTCGGCATCCGCAGCATCGGCACCGCCGCCGCCGGTCCGGTCGAACGCCTTGCGGTCGGGCCGCTGACAATGGGCTTTGCCGCCTTTACGCTGTGGCGCAATGCCGACGCGGCTGCGTTCGCGGGCCGCGTGTCGATGCAGGGCGACCCGGCTCAATGGCCGCGCGGTGCCGCCGACGGTGTCGACCTCATCTGTGCAGTGCCGCATTGGGACTGGGAGTTCCGGCATTTTCCGCGCGGCGAGACGCGGGCGCTGGCGCGGCGGCTGGTCGAGCATGGCGTTGGGCTGATCGCCGGCCATCATGCCCATGTCGTGCAGCCGGCGGAACGGATCGGCAAGGCGCTCGTCGCCTATGGGCTCGGCGATTTCCTCGGCACGGCCTTTTCGCGCCAGCCGTGGCCCGGCCGCATCGGCAGCATCCTGACCGTCGATGTCAGCGCCGACGCCGGCATGCGCGGCACCATCGTCGCATACCGGCTGCATGCCTTCATGCGGCTGCGCGCGAGCGGGCATGAGCGGCTGGTTCCTGTCGAGGCGCTAGAGGGTCGGATGCGCAGCAAGGTCGAGGATCGGTTGAAGGCGATCTTCCTGTAGCGCCGTAAGTGGGGGCTAGCTGCACGTTGCCTGTCGCACAAGTATGGCGCCGCCCCTCATTGTCCTGCCGGGCATTTCTCCCCGTATAGTGACGGGGAGAAGACGCTTTCGCTGATGATTTCGCCAATTGTCAGCGTTGCAGAATAAGCGCCGAGTTCGCGTTCCCCCCCCCCTTCTCCCCGTCGCTATACGGGGAGAAGGTGCCGGCAGGCGGATGAGGGGGGGCGCAAACATCTGCTTGAGAAGTGCTGCCTCTCGATGCTGTAGTCGAGATATCGGACAAAACCAGCTATCATGAGCTTGTTAAGGCGTGTGGGGGGTGGCGATGGAAGCAGTGGATTTCATGCCTGATGAAGCTGACGTCGCCGGCATCAAGAGAAATCTCGAGGCCTACGAGGCCAGGAGGGCCTCGGCCTACCGGCAAGTCCGCTGGCGGGTGCCGCTGTTCGTCGGCCTGGTGCTGGTGTTCGTGGCGCTGGTCGCCTGGCTCTTCAACACGGTCGCCGATCCCAACGAGCAATGGTTCTCGACGCCGCATGTGTTGCTCTATGTCGTCGGGTTCGTGGCGGCGATCCTGCTCTATTTCCAGGCGGTCAAGCCGGCGAGCACGTTGCAGCAATCGTACCGCAAGACCTTGCTGCCGATCGTCTTCGGTTTCATCAGGGATATGCGCTATGAGCATGACGTGACGCCGAATTCTTTCGACCGGCTGCCGCGCGAGACGGTCGGCACGTTCAACAGCGAGCGCTTCGACGACATCGTGTCCGGCCGCTACGAAGGATTTCCGTTCGAGCTTTACGAAGCCGATCTGCGGCAGGGCTCGGGCAAGAGCGAGGCGACAGCATTCAAGGGCGTCGTCGTCGCCTTCGAGACCATCGTGCCGTTTCCAGGCATATTGGTGGCGACGCGCCGGACAAATGCGGTCGTCGGCTTTTTCCGCGGCATCTTCGCCGGCAAGATGCAGGAACTGTCATGCGGCGTGCCGGAACTCGATGCCGCCTACGAATTCCGCACCGACAATGCGCAGGCAGCCCAGCCGCTGGTGAGCGGCCGGCTGGCGCAGGCGCTGAAATGGCTCGGCGAAACATGGCCCGACGAACCGGCGCGCGTCGCGCTCAACGGTAGCGACGGTTTTCTGCTCTTGCCGCAGCCGAAGAATTTCTTCGAGCTGCCCGATATCTCGGTGCCGCTCGACTACCAGACGCATGTAGCGCCAATGATATCGGATATCGGCGCGATGCTGGCGACGGCGGCGCTGGTGCGCAAGATCGGGGCGAGAGGCGAGGCGGGCTAAGGTGTGTTGATATTCAGGTGAGGCCGGCCTGCAAACGGCGATTTTCTGCGCTTCCGGTGCTCACGGACCCAAATGTCCGCTCCGCTCGTGGACGAAACGGACATATTGCACGAGTATTTCATCCCACGCGCAGCCTACGCGCCGTTCATCGCGGAGGCCCGGGAGATCCTGCGCAACCAGTCATTACCGGTGCTCAACGCCTCGGTGCGTATCGTCCACAAGGAAGACGTGGCGCTGAATTATGCGCCGGAACCAGCTTATTCGCTGGTGCTCCACATCAACCAGCACACTGATGCCGACGGCAATGCCAGGATGCGCGACCTGACCAGGGCTCTGATCGACGTGACGACCAGGCATGGCGGGCGGTTCTTCCTGCCCCTACCAGTTGCATTACACCGGCAAGGAGCTGCTGGCTTCCTATCCGGCACTGCCGGCCTTCCTGGCGAAGAAACGGCAGTACGATCCGGCCGAGCTGTTCTCGTCGACCTTCTACCGTGCGATCAAGACGCTGAGCGGGATGGCGTAGACGTCAGGAAAGGACTTCTACGGCGCCCCCTCTGTCCTGCCGGACATCTCCCCACAAGGAGGGAGATTGGCAGCTTGCTCGCCGCCTCTCGTCTTGCAACGTTGAAAATTGGCGAAAGCGGTCGCGACATTCGATCTCCCCACCTGTGGGGGAGATGTCCGGCAGGACAGAGGGGGGCGCCGTAGAGTGCTATGTTTCACCAATTCGTTCACCCTATCGTCAGGCATTCAACCTTCGAGACCGACCGAGGGCCTACAGTCCCGTCGGCATCAGGCCGGCCAACCAGTTCATGGAGCGTTTTGCCGCGTCAGCAGTCACGGATGCGGCGCGGCCGAGGTCGGTCTTGACCACGGCGTAACCGTTCTGCGTGCGATAGAGCACCGGGCCGTCGATCGCAGCTTCATAGGCGACGGGCCGGGCAGTTTCTGTTTCCATCGCTGTAACCTGCGATCCGACGGCAATGCTGGGCCGACGGCTCAATTCCGAGGGAAGCGGGCCGGTCGCGGTCCGCATCGCCGTCGTCAATTCAGGATCGGTCGCGGCAAGCTGCGACGACTGCGTTTGCGTGGTGCGGCAAATGCCGGAGACCAGCGGGTAGTTGAAGTTGCGCTCATGCAGCATCTGGCTTTTCATCGCCGCTTCGCAATCGGCGATGGTCGACCACCTGGCCGGCGTCTCGCCGATATATTCGCAAAGCCTGGCATCGCAGTCGCAGCCGACGATGGTCATGGCGACAAGGGCGGTCTTGATCACGGTCTTGTCCCTTCGAGCTACAGCGTTCTTCGCGCCCGAAAAAAGATGCCCGGCGCTGGAACGTCTTCAATCGCCGTGGATCAAGGCGGGATTTGGCCGCGATTGCGGAATGAGGGTGGCGAAGCGTTACGGAATGTTTCGGGAGCACCGGCTGTGGCCGAAAAACCTCAATAGTCGTAGACGTGCTCCAACTTGGCGCCTGCCTTCATCAGCGCCGGCAGCACGGTGTGAAGCTTGCGCACGGCGACGGTTAGCCCCGTGCGGCGCGTGGCTGGCTCTGCCGGGATTTCATAGCTGAACAGGGCGCCGGCGCCGTCGGGAACGGCGATCTCGTCATTGGAGAGCATGGTGACCATGATCTCGTCATTGCCGCCGATCTCGACGAAGGAGACGCCCTTGTCGATCAGGCGCGGGATCATGTCGGTGAACACCTGGTAGCGCCTGGTGACGAAGATCGTGCCGTCGTCGCCGTAGTCGCGCTCGAGCAAGGTGTCCGGCTCGCTGCGCGTCGCTTCGCCGACGGGGCCCTTGGCCCAGACATGGATGTCGAGCAAGGCCGGGTCGGACGCGGCGGTCAGCGCCGACGTGATCAGGTCGGCATAGCCCTGCTTGATCGTATCGGCGAGGCCGAAGGCGAGCTTGCGCTCGCTGGTGCGGACGGCGCCGTCACCCAGTGCCGGCTGGACGGCAAACAGGCCGGCGCGCTTTTCGGCATAGGGAAACTCATACCACGGCACCTGGTCGAGAAAGCCGGCATATTCGGCCGCCACCTTGGCCTGATAGATGTCGACGGCGGCGCGCCTGCCCGATGTCGCCTCGGTGATGCGGCCGACCGTGTTCTCATAGGCCCATTGGAGGGCGTGCTCGATGGTATGGCTGATGCCGATGACCGTCAGCATCTGGTGGTTGGCGAGGTTGAATTCGTAGTCGGTGGCGCGCATGACCATCGCATAGTCCTGCCAGTAGCGGCCGACATACGACCAGTAAGGGAAGCCGCTCGGCTGGTTCCTGTCGATGAAACCGGCATAGTCGCGGGCGGCGTAGACGATCGCCCATTCCGGATAGGTGAGCCAGGTCGATTCCTCCGGCCGCTGGTAGCCGGGAATCTCGGCGCGCACCTTGTCGGCCAGCTTCGCCGGCGGGGCGCCGTCGGCGATACCCGGCGGCGGTGCCGTGTCCGCCGTCGGCGTGGTCAGGAAGCCATAGGCCAGCCCGGCGATCGGGATGAGCACGACGATGACGACCAGCCAGAGGATCGCCTTGACGATGCGCCTTACCAGGCGGAACACGAACATGGCCGGTCAGGCCGCGGCAAAATGGTCGTGCACGCGCTCCGACAGCCGGAAGCCGAAATAGACGGCGAGGCCGCCGATCACGAGGTGCGGCAGGTTGGCGAAGAAACGGGCGGGGAATTCGATATCGTCAAGAGAGCGGAAGCCGTTGATGAAGATGCCGCCGTCGAGGCAACCGGAACCGGTGATCAGGCCGAGCACGCCGTCGAACAGATAGACTGAGCCGAACAGCTTGAAATAGTACACTGCCTGGCGGTGCGAGATGAAGGCGGCGGCCAGCGCCCAGACGCCGGAGAAGGCGTGCAGAAGATCGTCGTACCATTGCAGCGAGAACAGGCCGAACAGATTGCCGCCGGGGTCGTTGAATGCCGGGATGTAGCCGATGGCGACAACGCCGAAGAACAGCAAGGCGTACGCAATGGCAAGCTTCTGGCTCAACGTCATGAAGTTTCCCCCTCCAAGTGACGCTAAACGTTAGCTGATTTTGCTGCCAGTTGCAGCCCCAACCGGAAGACCGTAAAAATTGTGGAGGATGCCAGGTCGTGGATACATGACCGAAACGACACACGACCGAAACGACAGTCGGCGCCGGGATTTCTCCCAGCGCCTCCCTGTCAGATCAGGACACGGTTGCGGCAGCAACTTCCGTAAAGACGTCGCGCCTTGCCGGCCTTGATGTTGACGGTCCTGCCAGCCACCGCCCAAGGGCAGCGTCCGTTCGGGACCACGCCAGTCTCCACCCTTGCGAGCTTCGTCCAGCGCGCCATCGAAGGTTTTTGCCGTCCTTCATGGCAGCATCGGTCCGCCGTTGGCGTTCGCACGCTTTCCGCGGCCCCGTAGGTCTCGGCGTCCCTCCTCAAAACAGGCAAGCCTGCTTTCGCTTGGGGCCGTACGGGCCTCAGGAAATCCGCCGTTTCGCTTTGCCTTTCGGCCTGGCGATCGGTAGCCGCCTGAGATGGGTTCAATGTACGCCGGATAAGCGTTTGGCGAAACAGCCGCGGGCCTGTGGATAGCGGGATTATCGGGGACCAAATTGGGCGGCGGAGCATTTTTTCGGCCAAGCGCCGCCCACGGAGGCTGCACGGCCCCACACCATTTCTGTGGCGAACCGAGATTGCCAGACAATCGACCTTGCCCCGCCGGCCGGCGCGGGTTTCAATGCCGGCAAAGGATCCAGGGCGGCGTGGCTTGGTTCCCTGGGGGAGGGTGTGCTTGAAGGTCGGGGTGGTTCTCAATCCGATTGCCGGCGGCGGCCGGCTCAAACGGCATTGGCCGGAGGTCGCTGCCTCGCTGAAAAGGCATTTTGGCGATTTCGAACTGCGCGAGACGCAAGCCGAGGGCGACGCCGAACGGCTGGCGCTCGACCTTGCCGCCAGCGGCTGCGACCTGGTGATCGCGGCGGGCGGCGACGGCACGGCCAGCGAGGCGGCCGACGGGCTGCTACAGGCGTTTGGAGAAAGCGGCCGGACGGCCGCGCTCGGCCTGCTGCCTTGCGGCACCGGCATCGATTTCGCCCGCGGGCTCGGCCTGTCTGATGAGGTCGACCTGACGCTGAAGCGCATGGCCGGGGCCAAGGCCCGCAAGGTCGATGCCGGCCGCATCTGCTATGTCGACGACCATGGCGCGCTGGCCAGCCGCCACTTCATCAACATCGCCAGCCTCGGTCTTTCGGGCGCCACCGACCGGGCCGTCAACGCCGACAAGCGCAAGGGCAAGGTGGCGGCCAAGGCGCTGTTCTATTGGCGCACCGTGTGGGAATTCATCCGCTACCGGTTCCAGGACGTCAGGATCACCGTCGACGACGGCGCCCCGGTCGAGGCGCGCATGGCGCTGGTGGCGGTGGCCAACGGAAAATTCTTCGGCGGCGGCATGATGATCGCACCGGATGCGGAGCTTGACGACGGTCAGTTCGACATCGTCATCCTGCGCGCTGCCGGCAAGCTGAAGCTGATCTGGGACATCCGCCTGCTCTATGGCGGGCGGCACCGCAATCATCCGGCAATCACCATTCTGCGCGGCAAGAAAGTCGTTGTCGAACCGCTCGGCGATGTGGATAAGAACGGCGCGCTGGTCGACATAGATGGTGAGTCGCCAGGGCGCATCCCGGCGACATTCGAGATCCTGCCGGGCGCGCTGACGCTCAGATGTTGATTCAACGCGTTAAGAGACTGATTTAGGCCGTTGCGGCCGTGATTCCGGCGACCCGTTCAATCCACTGAAATCGCTTGATAATTCCGGAACGTCAGATTTCCAGTTTTGCCGGGAACCCGGGCGCGCGAAGGTCGGTTCCGACTGCGTCCTCGAGCAGCTTGACGATCATGGTCGACCAGGCGCCGCCGCCATAGGTCTCCTTGCCTTGCTCAAAAATCGCGTTGACGCGTGACGCCAGGTCGAGCGGCACGCCGAAATCCGCGCCCATGCCCAGCGCGAAGCCAAGGTCCTTCAGCGCCAGGTCCATGGTGAAGCCGATGTCATAGGAACCGTTGAGAATGAGCTGGCTTTCGGTCTCGTGGACGAAGCTGTTGCCGGAGGAGGCGGCGATTGCGTGATAGGACTGGGCGAGGTCGAGCCCACCCTTCCTGGCCAGCATCAGCGCTTCGCCGGCGGCGACGAGATGGATGAAGGCCAGCATGTTGGTAATGACCTTGATCACCGCCGCCGACCCGATCGGGCCCATCAGGAACGACCTTGCGCACATCGCATCGATGGCCGAGCGGTGGCGGGCGTAGAGGGCTGCATCGCCGCCGACCAGCGCGGTGATCTTTCCGACCGCCGCCAGATGCACGCCGCCGGTGACCGGACATTCCAGTGTCTCGACACCCTTGACCGAAGCGAGTGCCGCGAGCCGCACAATCTCGTCGCGGCCGTTGGTCGACATCTCGATCCAGGCGCCACCCTTGGGCAGGCCTTCAAGCAACCCGCCGGGACCGGCCAGCACCGCCTCGCTGACTTGGGGCGAGGGTAGGCAGGTGATCGCGTTGCCGGCCCGAGCGGCGGCCTCGGCCGGGCTGTTCGCGACAGTGGCACCCAGCGCCACGAGGCGCTCGACGGCAGCGGGATCGCGGTCGTACATGGTGACGGAAAAGCCGTTACGGACGAGGCTGACGGCGAGGTGGCCGCCGAGATGGCCAAGGCCGATGAAGGCGTAGCCGGTCGGCTCGCTCACGGCATCAACGGCGTCTGCATCATCTGCAGATGCAAGTCCTTGCCGGTCCAGGGATGCGCCTCGCAGACGGCTTCGTTCAGCTCGACGCCGAGGCCGGGTTCCTTCGACGGGATGACGTTGCCGTCCTGCCACTCGATTTTCTTAGTCAGCAGCTTTTCGTGGAAGCCGTCCCACTGCTTCAGCGATTCCAGGATGAGGAAGTTGGGCAAGGTCACGGCAAGCTGGATGTTGGCGGCGCCGACGATCGGCCCGCAATAGCAGTGCGGGGCGATCTGGATGTGATAGGCCTCGGCCATGGCGGCGATCTTCTTGGTTTCGAGAATGCCGCCGGAGCGGCCGAGATCGGGCTGCAGGATGGTTGCGGCGCGGTTCTCGATGACGCGGGCGAATTCGAACTTGGTCGTCAGCCGCTCGCCGGTGGCGATGGGGATGGAAGTCGCGCGCGCCACCTGCGCCATCACCTCGGGCATGTCGGGCGGCACCGGCTCCTCGAACCAGAGCGGATCGTAAGGTTCGATGGCGCGGGCCAAGCGCAGCGCGCCCGATGCGGTGAACTGGCCGTGCGTGCCGAACAGGATGTCGGCCCTTGTGCCGACCGCCTCGCGGATCGCCTTGACCATGCGGGCGGAGAGATCGATGTCGACGAGGCGCGGCTGGTGGCCGTCGAAGGCGGTGTAGGGGCCGGCCGGGTCGAGCTTGACCGCGCTGAAACCCTGCTCGACATATTCGAGCGCGCACTCGGCCGCCATGTCGGGGTCGTTGTAGACGTTCTTGCCGCGCGCGTCCTCCGAATGGACGCTGCCGGTGTGCGGATAGAGGTAGGTATAGGAACGCAGCGTTTCGTTTACCTGGCCGCCGAGCAGCTTGTAGACCGGCTTGCCGGCCTCCTTGCCGATGATGTCCCAGCAGGCCATTTCGAGCGCCGAGAAACAGCCCATGCCGGAAACGTCCGGGCGCTGGGTGAAGCCGGACGAATAGGCGCGGCGGAAGAAGTTCTCGATGTCGTGCGGATCGCGGCCGACGAGGTAGCGCTCGGCCATGTCCTCGATCATTTTGGCGGTGACATGGCCGGAGAAGGTGGCGTTGTAGGCCTCGCCATAGCCGACGACGCCGCCATCGGTGGTGAGCTTGACGAAGATGAAATACTTGCCGCCGATGCCGGGCGGCGGATTGCCGACGACCCAGGTTTTTACGTCGGTGATTTTCATTCTTGATCCTCCAGAACCAGTTCGGCGCCCTTCCATCCGGTCACGATCGAGGCGGCGTTGGTGTTGCCGGTGATATTATCGGGAAAGATCGAGGCGTCGATGACGCGCAAGCCGGCGAGGCCGTGAACCCGCAGGCGCGGGTCGACGACGGCGCGGTCGGCGTGCGGCCCCATTCGGCAGGTCGAGACCGGGTGGTAGACGGTGCCCGAGCGCTTCCTGAAATCCTGGATCAGATCGGCGTCGGAGGCGATCGACGGACCAGGCAAGACCTCTTCCTCGATGAGGTCGGCCATATCAGGCATCGAGGCGATCTTTCTCACGAACTTCACCGCCGCCAGCATCTCGGTCACGTCCGCCTCGGTCGAATAGGCGTTGGCGACGATTCTGGGATAGTCGCGCGGATTGCCGGAGCGGATCATGATCTCGCCGCGGCTCGACGGGCGGCAGTTGGACAGGCCGATGGAAAAGCCCGGCCACGGATCGGGCGTCAGGATCGGGCGCTCGCCGCTTTTCGGGATGACGGTCGAGAACGCCTGGAAATAAAGCTGCATGTTGGGCCGTGAAAGCGCCGGGTCGGTGCGAAAAAAGCCGCCCGCATTGTTCATTGACAGCGACAGCGGACCGGAGCGCATGAGGATGTACTGCATGCCGACCATGAGCTTGCCCCACCACGGGCGCAGGATTTGGTTGAGCGTCGGCAGCTGACCCTTGAAGGTGTAGTTGATGCCGACATGATCCTGCAGGTTCGCCCCGACATTCTCGTTGGCATGAACGACGGGAATGCCGAGGGCGCCGAGCAGCGCCGAGGGACCGACGCCGGAGAGCTGGAGCAGTTGCGGCGAATTGATCGAGCCGCCGGAGAGGATGACCTCACGGCCGGCGCGGGCGGTCCTGGTTTCGCCGTTCTGGAGATATTCGATGCCGACGGCGCGCTTGCCCTCGAACAGGACCCTGGTCGCCAGCGCGTTCACCTCGACGCGCACGTTTTTGCGCTGCATCGCCGGCCGCAGGAAGGCGCGGGCGGCCGACATGCGGCGGCCGTTCCTGGTGGTGATCTGGTAGATGCCGACGCCCTCCTGCGACGCGCCGTTGAAATCGGGGTTGAGCGGCAGGCCGGCCTGGGTGGCGGCCGCGAGATAGCGCTTGGTCAGCGGGTGGACTGAATTTGAGCAGTCGGTGATGTGCAGCGGGCCGCCAACGCCACGCCACTGGTCGGCGCCGGCCTGATTGTCCTCGAGCGCCTTGAAGGCGGGCAGGAGGTCGTCGAAGCTCCAGCCGGGATTGCCGGCCGCCGCCCAGGCGTCGAAATCCTCGCGCGCGCCCCTGATCCAGACCATGGCATTGATCGAGCTCGAACCGCCGAGCAGTTTGCCGCGCGGCCAGTGGTCGATATTGTTGCCGAGGCCCGGATCCGGCTCGGCCTTGTAGTTCCAGTTGACCGCCGGGTCGAAGAAAGTCTTGCCGTAGCCGAGCGGCATCTGCACGTAGAAGCGGCGGTCGGTGCCGCCGGCCTCGAGCACCAGGACCGAGAAACGGCCCGAGGCCGACAGTCTTTCGGCCAGAACCGAGCCGGCCGAGCCGGAGCCGACAACGATGAAATCATAGGTCTGCATGATGGCTGCGGGCGGCTCCGAATTTTCGCTCAGCCTAGACGCAGCAAGCGGCCGCGATCACCGGAGCTTCCGGCATCGCCTGTGAAAAAAGCGACCGGCACTTCGTTTGCATTCGGTATCCTGCCCGAAGCGGCCCTTTGCCTCGTGGACAACAGGTCCCAGCATCACACGCCATCATCAGCATTTTGCTTGAGATCATAACGCATGATCGGGCGCGCTGGCATGCTGCGGGCCACGACCCTGAATCCGGCACGCGCGAAGGTGGAGGCGTATCCACTGCCGGAAGCGCTCGGCGATACGTCGGCATCAAAAGGATAGGCCTCAAACGCGGGGGCATTTGCGCGCCTTGCAGCTTCCAGCGCCGCTGCGATCAGGTGGGATGTGACGCCTTGCCGGCGGTAGCCTGTTCGCACATAGAGGCAGGACAGGGACCAGACCGGCGCATCATCCACTCGCTTGAGCTGCCACAGCCGATCGAGCCAGGGCACGCCATCTCGCGGCGTCACCTGGCACCAGCCGATAGCTGTATCGCCGTCGAGAGCAAGCATGCCTGGAGGCGGGCCATGCTCGACGGCTTGCCGGAACGCGGCCTTGTTTTCCTCGCTTGGTCGCTTTCGATAAGCACTACCGATGCGCCCGTACATACACCAACAGCGACTGCAGGCGGCGCTCTCACCGAACAGGTCCTCGAGTACGGGCCACAGATCTGATGTCAGAGGGTGGAAGGTAAGCTTCATGTCAGGTGCTTCTCGCGATGAATTCACAGGTCGGCATGATGGTCGTGGGCGGCTCCAAAATTCAGAAACGACGTCAAATCCTCTCTCGAACGTCGTTCCAGCGACGCTATGGGGTCAGGTCAAGGACTGCTGTCCTGTTCCGCATGTCGACGGGGAGGGAAACGTGCTCATGCGTGATCGTCCATCTGTCTCCGGATCGACGAAATGCATTGCTCACGCGCACCCAGTAGTCGACATTCGCGCCTGTTTTCAGCGTGCCATGCGCTCGGATAAGCATCCATGCGGCGGCAACCGCGTCGCCGGCTGCAACATCCATGTGGCCAAGCTCCTGGCCAATCGGACCAGACCAGCGGGGAAACCAATCCAGGAACCGCTCGCGAAGGGCGTTGGATCCCACATACCGGAGCGGCGGCACGAGGTCGAAATAGGCTATGTCGTCGGAGTAAAGGGACATAAGCCACTCGATGTCCTTGGCGCCCATGGCAGCCGATCTATTCTCCAGCAGTTCCCTGATCGCGGCTTCAACGCCTGGCATCGTCTCCTCCGATCTCTTAGTATTTCTCCCGCGTGCGGCAGGGGCCTCCCACCTTGTCACAAAGGTAACCACCGAAGGTGTTCTGCGACAACCAGCGTTCACCGAAGCCCTCCAACTTCGTCATCCCAGGGCGAAGCAGGAGCGGAGCTCCGTCGCGGAGACCCTGGGATCCATACCGTCACCTTAGCCGAAGAGTACAGCGGAGCAGAATTCTGCACCGCAGCAGCGCTCTGAAGTCGCGGCATGGATCCTGGGGTCTGCGCCGCGTCGCTTCGCTCCTTGCTCCGCGCCAGGATGACGAAGCGATGGCGTTTCCGCTAATCGCCAAGGCATGCGGTCCGTGCCGGCTGGCGGTGCGTTGACGCGTCAGCGCCATCCCGGTACGGGATCAGGACTACCGATCTCGAGGGGATTTCGCGCATGGTACACTACGCGGACGGACGGCCGATCGGCGATCTGACGCTCAGGACGCTGGCTATGCCTTCGGACGCCAATGCGGCGGGCGACATTTTTGGCGGCTGGGTGATGGCGCAGATGGACCTTGCCTGCGGCATCCGCGCCGCCGAGCGCGCCAAGGGCCGGGTGGTGACGGCGGCGGTGAAGGAGATGTCATTCGCCAAGGCGATGAAGATCGGCGATACGCTGTGCATCTACACCCATGTCGAACGCGTCGGCCGCACCTCGATGACGCTCAAGGTCGAGGCCTGGGCGCAACGCTACCTCTCCGACCTGATGGAGAAGGTCACCCATGCCGATTTCGTCATGGTGGCGCTGGACGGCGAAGGCAAGCCGAAGGCGGTTCCGGCGGAAGGCTGACCGGTTCCACATTCCGAATTGAAAAGCCGTCTCGGCCGCGCGGGCCAGCGCTCTCGCTTTGTCCTTGCCTGACCGAGCCTCCTGCAAGCGTTCGTGGTGTGGCCGAAGCACATTGGGGAAGAGACAATGCGTCAACATATCCTGAACGCTGCGGTGGCCGAGCGCTTTGCCGCGTTGCTTTATCTGGCACCGCCGCGGCTTTCGCCGAGGTCAAGAAGGGCAACTTGGGCGCCACCTGCACGTCGCAGAACCGCGTCATCAACGGGCGGTGGCCAAGCGTGAAATCCGCACGGCAACGAAGCGTGCTGCACGACGGTGAGCAATTGCCGTAAGGAGACGACCTGCACGGTCGGCGGCAAGCTGGTCGATCCTAAATGGACCCGGATCGAGAACCGCCGAAGTCCAGCATGCAGATACCGCAGCAGGACCGCGACAGCGTAGCCGCGGAAACCCTTTGCAAATCAATGGCTTCAAGCGTGCATGCTGTCGAATTTTTCGCGCGCCACCTTGACCCGTTCGGTGTTCCTGCGCGCCCACTCGCCGAGTGCACCGACCGGCACCAGAAGCTCGTAGCCCAGATCGGTCAGCTCATAATCGACGCGCGGCGGGATGGTCGGGAACACGGTGCGGGTGACGAAGCCGTCGCGCTCCAGCCCGCGCAAGGTGGTGGTCAGCATCTTTTGCGAGATGCCGCCGACGGCACTGCGCAACTCGTTGAAACGCATCGACCCGTCGCCGAGCTTGCCGACGACGAGCACCGTCCATTTGTCGCCGACGCGCTGCAGGATTTCCGAGATGGCCCGGCAGTCCTCGGTGCGGTGCGGGTGCCTTGGTATCAAAAAGGTGCCTCCTTGCGCCTCGTGGGCGTAGTCACTCATATAGCTCAGGTATCTAAACGATACCAGAAATTTGCCTAAAGGAGAGCCCCTCTATGTCCAAACCCAAAATCGCCGTCGTCATCGGTTCGACGCGCGCCGCGCGCTTCGCCGACATCCCCGCCGGATGGATCGCCAAGATCGCCAAGTCGCATGCCGACATCGACGTGGAAGTGGTCGACCTGCGCGACTTCCCGATGCCGTTCTTCGACGAAGTCGCATCGTCCGCCTGGGCGCCGTCGCAGAACGAAGTGGCGCTGCGCTGGCAGAAGAAGGTCGCCGAGTTCGACGGCTTCATCTTCACCGCCGCAGAATACAATCATGGCCCGACGGCGGTGCTGAAGAACGCCATCGACTACGCCGCCAACGAATGGAACAAGAAGCCGGCCGGCTTCGTCGGCTATGGCGCCGTCGGCGGCGCGCGTGCCGTCGAGCAGCTGCGGGTGTATGCCGTCGAGCTGCAGATGGCGCCGGTCAAGTCCGCCGTCCACATTTCGTGGGGCGACTTCCTCGCCGTCAGGCAAGGTGAGAAGAAACTCGAAGAGATCGAGCACCTGAACCAGGCCGCCACCGCCCTCATCAACGACGTCGCGTGGTGGGCGAAGGCATTGAAGGCAGCGCGTCAGGCCGACGCGATCAGTGAAGAAGTCAAGGCGGCCTGAACCGCCGGTTCGAAATCATCCTCCCAAGGACAATCCTCCCAAGGATTCGGGGGCGGCGCCTGCGACGCCGCCCCTTTTCATATGGATCATACCTTCAATTTGCCTGAAATGCCGCGCCGGACCCGCGAAGGCGTCTCACTCTTCAGTGCCCAGAGGCGGCTTGCGCGTCTTGCAAATACCTTGGTCGGATAATGCAGTCGGCGAGGCGGTTCAATTCGTTCAGCTCTTCCGCGTGGTGCTGGCCCCATTCGCAAAGAGCCAAAAGGATGGGCTCGAGGCTAAGGCCGAGTCGCGTCGCCGAATATTCGACGCGGGAAGGGACCTCGGCAAAGACCTCGCGGCGGACCAGACCGTGTTCCTCCATTTCACGAAGCTGCTGGATCAGCACCTTCTGCGAGATATCGGGCACCAGCGTCTTCAGCGCCGACAGCCGCCGGGGTCCGTCGAAGAGATGGTAGAGAATGACAGCCTTCCAGCGGCCCGAAATCACCTTCAAGGCGCGTTCCGCCGGCAGCAAGGGCAGTCTCTTGATCGGCAGCCTCCCGGTCAGCTTGGCCATGGTCACCTCCTGGTCAGCAGCGGACAAATGAGTGTGTAGTCGCGATCAGGCAGATAGTGGCAAACAGCGTCCGATGCCATAGCGATGGGTGCATGCCATGAGAGCCATTCAACTGAATCGTTTCGGTGGTCCCGACGTCCTCGACGCCGTCGAGATGCCGAAGCCGTTGCCGCAGGCCGGCGAGGTCCTGGTCCGTGTCTGCGCGGCCGGCGTGAATTACTTTGAAGTGCTGATGCGCGGGGATCGCTATGCGGTGACGCCGCAACTGCCTGTCGTCCTCGGCGTCGAGGCGGCCGGGACCGTGGAGGCACTTGGCCAAGGCGTGGACGCCTCGCTGACCGGGACACGCGTCGCGGCGCCGCTGTTCGCTTCAAAGCGCCCCTTCGGTGGATATGCCGAGTATGTGACGGTCGACGCAGACTTGGCCGTGCCTTTGCCCGACGCGCTCTCCTTCGAGGATGCGACGGCCTTGATGGTGCAAGGGCTGACGGCCTTCCATTTGCTTCGGCAAAGCCCGCCAAAGGGCAAGTCGGTGCTGGTCCTGGCCGCCGCCGGCGGTGTCGGCACGTTGCTTGTCCAACTCGCCAAACGCCAAGGCGCCAAGGCCGTGATCGCGGTCGCCGGCAGCAGGCCCAAGCTCGATCTTGCCCTGTCGCTTGGAGCCGATGCCGCTGTCGACTACAGCACGTCGGATTGGCCCATGCGTGTGCGGGAAGCGGCACGCGGCGCCGGCGTCGATGTCGTCTATGACATTGTCGGCGGCTCGGTCACGGCGGCATCGCTGGAGGCTCTCGCGCCTGGCGGAGAGCTGGTTTTCGCGGCGCTGGGCAGATACGCGATCGACGCCTCGGAACTGGAAGCGATGATCACCCGGAACCAATCGTTGCGAGGCTTCGCCCTGCTTCCGCTGCTCTCTGCCGATGGTCTCAGGGCCAGCCTGCCGGAGCTTTTCCATCTGGCCGCCAGCGGAGAGCTTGCCGTGATACGAGGCGGCCGCTACCCGCTCGACCAGGCGGCCGAAGCGCATCGCTCGCTGGAGGAGCGCCACTCGACCGGCAAGGTCGTGCTGATACCGTAGTTCTTACTTGCGCACCACCTCGCGGTGGCCGGCAGGCAGGCGGGTGGCGATGAGCTTGTCGATGCGGCGGCCGTCGAGGTCGACGACCTCGAAGCGCCAGCCCTGCGCATCGACGCATTCGCCGGTGGTCGGCAGATGGTGCAGGTGCGACAGCACGTAGCCGGCGACAGTCTCGTAGTCGCGATTCTCGGGCAGGTCGATGCCGAGAACGTCCGCCATCTCGTCGGCCTGCATGTAGCCGGCGAGCAGCCATGAGCCGTCGTCGCGCTTGACGGCGTTTTCCTCCTCGTCGCCGGCGTCGAGATCCGCCCGGAAGACGCCGGTGATGGCTTCCAGTATGTCGGCCGGGGTGACGATGCCTTCGAAATGGCCGTATTCGTCATGGACCAGCGCCATCGGCACGTCGGATTCCCTGAGTGTCGAAAGGACATCCAGCGCGTCGGCCTGGTCATGAACGATGGGAGCGGCGCGCACATGCCGGCGCGAGTCGAGCGCGCGACCGCCAAGCAT
This sequence comes from Mesorhizobium sp. WSM4821, assembly GCF_055901555.1. NCBI lineage: Bacteria > Pseudomonadati > Pseudomonadota > Alphaproteobacteria > Hyphomicrobiales > Phyllobacteriaceae > Mesorhizobium > Mesorhizobium sp. WSM4821. The sequence goes on from NZ_CM148371.1 coordinate 2,737,031, forward strand.
CGCGGCCAGCACGTCGCGGGTCTGGACGACGCCGATCATGGCGTCGACGCTGCCGTCGCCGGCCGGCAGGCGCGAATGCTGGGTCTCCATCAGGAGCTTGCGGGTCGCCGCGTCGTCGGATTGCAGGTTGATCCAGTCGACTTCGGTGCGCGGCGTCATCACGGCGCGGACGGCGCGATCGCCGAGCCGCATGACGCCTGCGATCATGCGCCGCTCGTCCGATTCGATGGTGCCGTGATGCTCGGCCTCGGCGACCAGCATCTTTATCTCCTCGTCGGTGACCTTCTCCTCGCTTTCACCGCGCTGGCCAAGCAGCCACAGCATGGCGCGGCCGGAAATGTCCAGCAGGAACACCAGCGGCGCCGAGACGGTGGCAAGGATGGTCATCGCCGGAGCAACCCTGGCGGCGACCCGTTCGGGATCGCGCAGCGCGATCTGCTTGGGCACGAGTTCGCCGATGATCAGCGAGAAGTAGGTGATGAGAGCGACGACGATGCCGACGCCGATCGGGTCGGCAATGCTTTCGCGGACGCCGATCGATGCCAGGAACACGGACAGCCGCTCGCCAAGCGTGGCGCCGGAAAAGGCGCCGGACAAAACACCGACCAGCGTGATGCCGATCTGAACCGACGACAGGAACTTGCCGGGATTGGAGCCGAGCGCCAAAGCGCGGCCGGCGCCCTTGACGCCGCGGTCGATCATCGCCTTGAGGCGCGCCGGCCGCGACGATACGATGGCAAGTTCGGACATTGCCAGAAGGCCGTTCACGCAGATGAGGACGGCCACGATGGCGATTTCAGCGTAGAGCATGCGCGGTCAATAGCATTGCGGCGAGGTCTTCGAAAATAGATGACCGTCATTTTTCTTCATGCGGCTTTCTTCATGCCGGCGCAGGCAGCCATCTCATGCCGCATCCCACGGCGGTGACGAAAAATGCTCGACCAGGGCGCCTGGCAGGCGGTCAACTATCGCGCCCAACCGGCATGGGACGAGGCCGCGCGCGACCTGACCGATGGCGCCGGCGTCGGGCGTGTGCTGGAGATGGTCGGCGGCGACAATGCGCGGCGATCGCTCAATGCATTGGGCGCCGACGGCCGGCTGTCGGTCATCGGCCATCTGCGCGGCATGGAACTCAGCTTTCCGATCATCCCGTTCCTGCAAAACCGGATTGCCGTGCAGGGCATATCGATCGGCCACCGCCGCGCCTTCGAGCGGATGAACGAGGCGATCGAGACGCTTGCGATCAAGTCGGTGATCGACAAGGTCCATGGTTTCGACGAGGTGCCGCGGGCTTTCGAACATCTGGAGACGGGGGCCGTTCAGCAAGATCGTGATCGCCGGCTCCTGATTGCGGTCGTTAGAGGCGGAGGGCCGGCCGTTCGTCTTGCGCCTACGGCAACCGCGGCAGCACGCCGACCACCGCCTTGCCGTCGGTGAAATAGGGGTCGCCGCCGCCATTGCTCCCGGTCCTTGTCGCGCCGATGCCTGATATCTCGCTGGTCGAGACCAGCATGCCGGCGGCAGACAGGTCGCTGATCAGGAAGTCGCGCTCGGCGTCGATGTCTGGAGCGATATGGTGGGTGATCGCACCGGTGTCGTGGCTGAGGCCGACGCCGCGATCGAAGCTTGCTGAACCCAGCCACAGCGGCCGGCCGTCGTCTCCGGTCGCATCGGTCTGCCAGAAGCGGACATGATGGCGCCGGTCGGCACTGACGCCGACCGGCTTTTCGAAAGCCATATCCTGTGCGCGGCCATCGAACAGGAGCCGGCTGACCGGCGCGTCGGGATAGGGGCGGCCGAACAGCACGCTCTCGCCGATCTCGATCGCGGTCTTCAGCGTGACGGCGTCGGCCGTGTCCCATCCGGCGATGGCGAAGGCGTGGACCAGCTCTTGTTCGGTGCCGACGAGGCCGACATTGATCGGGTCGCCAGGAATGCCCTGCGGGGTGTGCGTCACCATCTCGAAGCGTTGCGTGCGGAAGTTGCGGTCTCGCAGGCTCCAGAATTCCGGCGCGGCGAAATAGGCGAGCACGAGATAGCCGGCGCAAAACGCCACCAGCCAGATCGTTGCGCGTCGTCGAAGGCTTCGTCGGCTCATGAGATACCACCCAGGCGATATGGCATCACTTGTGTGGTGTCATTCTACGCGGCGCCACGGACCTTGGGCAGGGGGCAACCGCCAGGGCTCAGCGGCAGGCGCGGTAGCCGTTCTTGCGGTTCTTGATGTCGAAATGGAAATGGTTGCGGTGGTCGTAGTTGTAGCCGGGGCCAAGCACGGTGGTGAAATACTGACAGCCGTCGGCGCGCACGGTGTTGAGGAAGCCGCGCGTGCGGAAGGCGAACAGGCCGGGCTTGCGCACGTCGATATCGTTGCCGTTGTTGAGTTCGATGCTCATGATGTCGAGGGCGTTGCCCTTGCCGTGCTCCGACAGCACGCCTTCGCCCGCGATCCTACGGCAGGAATAGCTCGAGCCCTGGCGGATGGTCTTGACCCCTGAGAAATAGCGCCAGCGGGCGGACGGGACGAGTTCGTTCCTGGTCCAGCCGGCGAAGGTGGCTGCCATGTCGCAGGTCAGCGTCGCGGCCGGCTTCATCCCGATGCCGCCGATGGCCGAGACCTTGACCGGATAGTCGATGCCGCACTGGCCTTCACGGATCGGCGCAAGGTCGGTGTAGGCGACGCGGAGGCGCTTCAGCTCCTTGCGGCAGTCGACTTCGCTGGCAGGCATCTGTTCGGCCGGCGCCATCGGCTCGTCCATGCGCGGATAGGCGGCGGTCAGGTACGGGTTGGACGGGACGAGGGTCTGCATTCCAGTGTATTTAGGGCCTGTGTATTCCGGACCGGTATATTCCGGGCCGGCGTATTTCGGGACGGCCGATGTCTGGCTGCCGACATCGACGGCCGGTTCCAGCGAAAGCACGCTGCCGGTGGTGCAGGCCGAGATCGCGGCGATGGCAAGCCCGCCGGCAACCAAGCAGGCACTCGTGGGCCAGCCCACGAAGGCCTGCTTGGATTCTCTTGTTTGCCGCAGGTTCTTGTCGCAAAACCGTGGAACACTTTTGCCGAACCTGCTTAGGCGCGCGCGTCTCATTTGCCGCGCGGCGACAAACGCGACGCGAAATATCCCGGCCATAGGCAGGTTCCCTGTCCCCGAACCTGATCCAGATCAGGTTCTGCCTGTTTGTTTGACCATGGTCTTTTCCGAAAACCGGTTCCCACTTTTTCGGGATCATGGTCCAGATGGCACAGAGCTTAGCCGCCAAGAGTAAAGGAAAAATCAGCGGCGGCATTCACGCCTGCGGCCAAATTGCGGCGCGCAGTCGGGCCGGGACCATGTCACTGGCAGAAGGTGCCGCCGTTGCGGCGCGGTGCGAGATCGAGATGGAAATGCAGCGAATGATCCGCATCGCTGCCCGGGCCAAGCACGGTCCTGAACGGTCCGCAGGCTGCCTTGCGTACCGCGTTCAGGAATTTCGCGTCCCTTTCCGGCGGCGCTGGGCCGACGTCGATCCTTTTCCCGTCCGAAAGCGTGAAGCTGGCGATGTCGAGCGCGTTGCCGAAGGCGTGCTCCGACAGTTTCCATCCGCCATTGCGCTGTCGACAGACGAAAGCGGATGCCTGGCCGACCGACTTGAGATTGGCGCCGAACTCGGCCTTGGCCGCCGGCTGGATGATATCGGTGGCGAAGCGCGCGGCGGCCTCGGCCATCTGGCAGTTCAGCTCGGTTTCGGGATTGATATCCAATGACTTGCCCAGCGTCTTCAGCGCGATCGGATAGGGGATGGAGCAGCCGACCGCCGCATCGTGCTCGGCCTTGCGATCCTCGAAGTCGACCCCCATCGACTTCAGCCGCCTGCGGCAGGCAAGTTCCTCTTCCGGCATTTTTTCCTGCGGCACGGAGGCCGAGCGCGGGTCGGGAGGGATTTCTGTCTCCTGCGCTTGCGCCGGCTTCTCCAGTGGTTTCGGGGCGGTGGCCGGCGGCTGTGCCTCAGGGGGTTTTTCGGCCGGCTTTGGAGCGACTGCCGGCGGCTCCGGCCGGGCTTCCTCGCGCTGGTCGGGTTTGTGCCGGTCCTGTTTGTCGGTTGCGGGTTGATCAGGCGTTGGCGCATCCGCGGGGCGCGGCTCGGGGACCGGCGCGTTGTCGGGTGCGGCCTTTTGCGCTGGTTGCGATTGATTAAACTGCGGGACAGGCACGGTTTCAGGCAATCTTGGAGCTTTGGCCAGTGCCGTTCCTGCGAACAGCATGGCCGTCGCCAAAGGCGGCGCCAATCTGCTCAGTCCAGCCAATCTGGTCAATCCGGCCAATCCGATCGATCCGGGAGGGGTCAGCGCCGCCATTCGTCCTTAACGGCGGGTGCGTGCGGAAGTTGCCCCGGGCGAGGGCTTTGGCCGATCACGAACGGTAACCGCGGCGTTACGCGCCGATCGCTTCCAGCCCTTCCTCCAGCCAATCCGCCAGGAGCGGCATGCCGAGCAGATATTTCGCCGTGCGCTTGTTGGCGCGATCGCGCGCGGCGGCCAGCGCGTCCGCCCATTCCGAGGCGTCATAGTCGCCGCGGCCAACCCAGGCCAGCGCGACGAGTTCGGCCGCCTCGTCGACATTGAGGTCGTTGATCAGCTCGCGCAGCTCTTCTTCGGTGAGGTTTTCGGAACTTTCCTCCGCGAGACCATCATGGTGGTGGTTGTCGTGCGCCTCGCCGTCTAGTTCTATCTCGTGCTCGGCGCCATCGGCATAGTCTTCGTTGACGGCAGCACTCAGCGCCTTCGCCTTGAGGATGAACAGGCGCACGGTGTCGGGACCGATCGAAAGTTCCCATTCCCTTTCAACGCGCTGCCGCACTGGCCTTCTCCGCATGCTCCGTTTGCCGTATGCTGGATGATAGCGAATTTGCGGCGCTCGTCACGTCCACCTTCGGCTCTTCAATCTTGCGGCCGTTACGGACGGTTTCAAAAAGCTTTTGGCGGCCGCGATCTTTTCCGGGATGAAACGGCTTCGGCCCGGCGTTAGCCTCGCACTGTCGTGTTTCAAGGAGGTTTCGATGCGCAGACGATTGCTGATCCAGGTTCTGGCGCTTGCCGCCCTGCCGCTGTTTGCGGCCCCGGTGTTTTCGGCCGGTGAAGGTGGTGGCGGTGGCGGCCAGACCCCACAGTGCAAGAAGGGGGAAGTCTACGACAAGAAGCTGAAGAAATGCGTGACACCGAAGCAAGGCATGCTGGATGACGACAACATCTATGAAGCCGGCCACGCGCTGGCGATGGCCGGACGTTACGACGAAGCGATCGCCGTGCTCAGCCTGGCTGCGGACAAGAAGGACCCACGCATCCTCAACTATCTCGGCTATTCGCATCGCCATTCCGGCCGCGTCACCGTCGGCCTCGGCTATTACGAGGAAGCGTTGCGCATCGACCCGAACTACACGCTGGTGCGCGAATATCTCGGCGAGGCCCATCTGCAGATCGGCGATCTCGCCGGCGCCCAGGAACAGCTTCGCGAGATCGAGAAGCGCACCGGCAAGGGATCTCGCGAATACGGCATGCTGTCCGAGCAGATCGACCATTTCACCAGGAGCTGACTCGACCCCCGAACGCTCCTCACGCCGGCTGCGGGCAATCGCAGCCGGTTTTTTGCCGCCGCTCCTGCCAGCCGCGCGCTGCCGCGACGGCATTTCCACAAATGGCGGGTGAATTTTTCAAAACCGATTTTTTGGGCGTGAAAAACCCGCGAAGATTGCTATATTGGGAAAAATTGCGGTGAGACGGTTCCGTTAGCCCGAGGCTGCCGGACCGTTTTCTTTTTGTACCATCGACAGGGTCGCTCCCGGAAAAGCGGGGGCGGCGGCAGGAAAGGTCAGGCATCATGAACAAGGTCCCGATGACAGGCGAGGGGTTCGCGTCGTTGAAGGAAGAACTGCGCTGGCGCCAGCAGGAAGAGCGGCCGCGCATCATCGAGGCAATCTCCGAAGCGCGCTCGCATGGGGATCTTTCCGAAAATGCCGAGTACCACGCGGCGAAAGAGGCGCAGAGCCTCAATGAGGGCCGCGTCCACGAGCTCGAGGATTTCATCGCGCGTGCCGAGGTGATCGACATCACCAAGCTCAGCGGCGAGAAGGTCAAGTTCGGCGCGACCGTGGTGCTGGTCGACGAGGACACCGAAGAGAAGAAGACCTACCAGATCGTCGGTGACCAGGAAGCGGACGTGAAGTCCGGCCGTATTTCGATCTCCTCGCCGATCGCGCGGGCGCTGATCGGCAAGGAGGTCGGCGACGCGATCGAGGTCAATGCGCCAGGCGGCGCACGGGGCTACGAGATCGTCCAGGTGCAATTCATCTAGGACCTTTGATAATTCCAAAAAGGTCCTAGGTCGCGGCCCGCGATTTAAGCCCCAGCAGCCTCTCCGCCTCTGCCACCACTTCCGCAGGCACGACGCTGCTGCCGGGCGCGGCCAAAAGCGTTGACGAGAACGGCCCGCGCGGGCCGGTCAGGCCAGGCTCGGTTGCCAGGAACACGGCGACGGTCGGCAGGCCGAAGGCGCTGGCGAGGTGGGTGAGGCCGGTGTCGGCGCCGATGACCAGCACCGACCGGCCGATGATCGCGGCGATCTCGGCCAGCGGTGATTTCGGCACCAGAACGGTCTGCGGAACGGCCTCGGCGACAGCTTCGGCAACCGCCTTTTCCCTGTCGTTCGACCAGGTCGTGACCGGCGTCATTCCCCTCTCCACAAGAAGCCGGGCAGTCTCGATCCAGTCGCCGGCCGGCCATTTCTTGTCCTCGCGGCTGGTACCGTGCAGCAGGAAGGCGGGGTTTTCGCCGACAAAGGTCGAACCGCCGGCCGGCGGCACAATACCGGACTCGATCCCGGAAAGATCCGGTTCATAGCCGAGCGCCAGCCCGAACAGCCACCTCGTGCGTTCGATGGCGTGCAGGTCGCGCGGCACGGCATAGCGGCGGTCGTAGAACAACGCCGCCGAAGGCTCGCGGGCGCTCGAGCCGTCGAAGCCGGCGATCGGCGCCGCGGCCTGTTTCGCCACCAGGGCCGATTTCAGCAATCCTTGCGCATCGATGACGAGATCGTAGCGGCAATCCCGCAAGGCGCGGCGCAGGCCCGCCGCCTCGCGCCATGTGCCACGGCCGAGCGGGCTTGTGCGCCAGCGCCGGACCGCCACGGTGTGGATGGCCGCGATCGCCGGATGCAACGCCACGATGCCGGCAAAAGCCTCCTCCACACACCAGTCGAACGACACGTCGGGCCGGTTGCGGCGCGCATCCTCGACGGCCGGAAAGGTATGGATGACGTCACCCATCGAGGATGTCTTGACGATGAGCACCTTCATGCGGCGCCCGGTATTTCCAGCAGCCGTTCCACTGCTGCCGTAACCTGCATGACTTCGAGGGTCTTCAGGCAATTGAGATGACCGAGCGGGCAGACTTTCTTGTGGCAGGGCGAACAAGACAGGCCGAGCCAGACCAATTCGCGGTGCTCGGCCAGCGGCGGCGTATTCTGCGGCGAGGTCGAGCCGTAGACGGCAACGATAGGCGTGCCGACCGCTGCTGCGACATGCATCAGTCCGCTGTCGTTGGACACCGCGAGCCTGGCCGCGGCGATCAGGTCGATGGCGTCCTCCAGCCGCGTCTGGCCGGCGAGGTCGACAGCGCCTGGTGCAAGCGCGGCGATTTCCGCCGTGACGTCGGCGTCGTTGTTCGATCCGAACAACGCGACCTTCAGCCCTTTCGCCATCATGCTGCGGGCAAGGCCGGCATAGTGTTCACTCGGCCAGCGTTTGGCCGGGCCGAATTCGGCGCCTGGCATAAGTGCTGCGAATTTTTTCGCCTCCAGCCCGAAGCGGCCCAGCAACGCCGCCTGGGTTTTCGTGTCGACGGCAAGCCTTGGGGGGCGGAACGTGCCGCCTTGCGCGAGGCCGAAATAGGCCTGCGCCGTGCGCCGTTTTACACCGTCGGGCAAGGGAACGATGTCGGTCAGCAGCCCGTAGCGCATTTCCTTGAGATGGCCGACACGGCGCGGGATGCGGGCAAAGAACGGGACCAGCGCCGACTTCCAGCTTCCCGGCATGACATAGGCCATGTCGTAGCGGCCTCGCAGCCAGCGGCCGAAGCGCCTTCGGATGCGGAATTCCAGCGCGCCGGATTTCAGCGGCAGATCGATCTGCTGGCGTATTTCGGGCATGCGCTTGACCAGTGGTGCCGCCCATGCCGGCGCCAGCACGTCGATCGCGGTGTTCGGGTGAAGCTCCTTTAGCGCCGAGAACAGGCACTGCGCCATTACCATATCGCCCACCCAGCGGGGGCCGATCACGAGGATCGCTGGGCTTTCAACCATTCGACATAGTCTCTGACGCCGGTTTCCACTGTGCGAAACTGACCATTGTACCCGGCAGCGCGCAACCGGGACATATCAGCTTGGGTAAAACTCTGGTAGCTGCCCTTGAGATGCTCGGGGAAGTCGATGAACTCGATCTGCCCTTTGCCCAGCGCGCCGATCACCGTTTCGGCAATGGTGCGGAACGGCTGGGCGCGGCCGGTGCCGCAGTTGAAGATGCCGCTCAGACCGCGTTTCCACAGCCACAGATTGACGTCGGCGACATCGCCGACATGGATGAAGTCGCGGCTCTGCTCGCCGGGTCCGAAACCGTCATAGGCGCCGAACAATTTCGGATTCTGACCCTGCTCGACCTGGTTGAACAGATGGAAGGCGACCGATGCCATCGCTCCCTTATGCGCCTCGCGCGGTCCATAGACGTTGAAATAGCGCAAGCCCGCGACCTGCGAATGGCCATTTATTTGGGAATGATTTGGGTCGAAGACGGTGCGGCGGACGTAGTCGTCGAAAAGCTTCTTCGAATAGGCATAGACGTTGAGCGGGCGTTCGCATTCCGGCTCCTCGCGAAAGTCGGCGCCGCCGCCATAGACCGAGGCGGAAGAGGCATAGAGGAAAGGCACGCGCAGCGCGAGGCAGGCATGCAGCAGCCGCTTCGAATAGGCGTAGTTCACCTCCATCATGAACTTGCCGTTCCACTCTGTAGTGGTCGAGCAGGCGCCCTGGTGGAAGACGGCCTCGACGCGGCCGAGCCCACCTTCCTCGAGGCGCGCCAGAAAATCGTCCTTGTCGAGATAGTCGGCGATCTGCAGGTCGGCGAGGTTGGCGATCTTGTGGCCGTCGGTCAGGTCGTCGACGACGAGGATGTCGCTAATCCCTTCGGCATTGAGCGCGGCGACGATGTTGGAGCCGATCATGCCGGCGCCGCCCGTGACGATGATCATAAAAGCCTCTGGTACCTTGTGCCGATTCCGGTCCTTATAGGGGAGGCTGGCGGGGCTGTCGATAAAGCAGGCCGCAATCCGACGGCTGGGTGGTGCCACAGTGCCGCCGCAAAGCTCTCGCTTCAGTCGGCAACCCACCGGCGAAGCGCGACAGGAGCAAGGCAATGCCATCGACCGAACTGCTTATCGCCTTCTTCGCCACCACGGCGATCTTCGCCTACATCCCCGGCCCGGCCATGCTTTACGCCGCTGCACAAACCATGGCGCGCGGCCGCTGGTCCGGCCTGATGGCGGCGTTGGGCATTCACCTTGGCGGCTATGTGCATGTCATCGCCGCCGCTGCCGGGTTGTCCGTGCTTTTCCACGCCGTGCCGACGCTCTACGTCGCGATCAAGCTGGCCGGCGCGCTCTATCTGATCTGGCTGGGCATCTCGCTATTCCGCGCCAGGGTGCAAGACGATGCCGTCATCTCAGGCTCCGTTGCCTCAGGCCCCATTGCTTCAGGCATTGTTCCGAAATCTGCCCGCCGCGCCTTTTTCGAGAGCATCACCGTCGAGGTGCTTAATCCCAAGACGGCGATCTTCTTCATGGCGTTCCTGCCGCAATTCATCGACGCGTCGGCGACATTTCCAGTCTGGCTCCAATTCCTCGTCCTCGGGACGATCGTCAATCTGATGTTCTCCTCGGCGGATGTCGTGTGCGTGGTGCTGGCCGGCGCGCTGACCACCAGGCTGCGGCGTTCGAGCCACGCGCAGCGCCTCATGCGGCGTGCCGGCGGTGTGGTGCTCGTGGGATTAGGCGTTCATGTCGCTTTGCAGAAAAGCTGATACGTCAGCCGCCCTTGGCTGCGATCAGCTCGACGCCTGCCGTTGCGCTGGGCCGAATTGCGGTATATCGGCTTCGCCATGAACGACCAGCCCTGCCAGTCCGGCGTTTTTACAGCATCGGGACCGGCTTTCATTGCACGTCGCGGATGACATGAGCGAGCAATACCTGCCTTCTCCCGAACCCCTTCACCGCGCCATCTCGCGGTTCGGCAACGTCACCGTGCTGGTGGTCGGCGATTTCATCCTCGACCGCTTCGTCAACGGCGTCATCGAGCGGATTTCGCCTGAAGCGCCTATACCGGTGCTGCGCGGGCGCGGTGAAACGTCGGCGATGGGCGGCGCCGGCAATGTCGTCTCCAACATCGTCTCGCTCGGCGCCACCGCGATACCGGTTTCTGTGATCGGCGACGATCAGGCCGGCGACAATCTCATGCGCATGCTCGGGGAATCTGGCGTCGACACCGGCGGCCTCGCGCAGGACGTGAACCGCATGACATCGTCGAAAAGCCGCTTCAGCGCGCTCAATCAGCAGGTGCTGCGCTTCGACGAAGAGGAGATCAAGCCGCTGGACGACGCGGAGCGCGCGACGCTGGTCAGGCATTTCCGCGCCGCCCTTAGGCAAGCCGAGATCGTTATTCTGTCCGACTACGGCAAGGGCATGTTGCTCGACGGCGTCGCAAGCGAGCTGATCTCTGTGTGCCGCGAGGCGGGAAAGCCTGTCCTGGTCGATCCCAAGGGCCGCGACTATGCGTGCTATGCCGGGGCGACGGCAATCACGCCCAATCGCAAGGAACTCGGTGAGGCGGTTGGACGTGAAGTGTTTACCGACGACGAGATCGTGGCCGCGGCGCGTGAACTGATCGCGGCACATGGCTTCGATTTCGTCGTCGCGACGCGCAGCGAGAAAGGCATGAGCGTCGTCAGCCCGGACGATGCCCGGCACATCACCACCCAGGCGCGGGAAGTGTTCGACGTTTCGGGTGCAGGCGACACGGTGATCGCGACATTTGCGCTGGCTTTTGCCGCGGGCGCCGACCGCATCATGGCCGCCGCCATTGCCAACGCGGCGGGTGGCGTGGTGGTGGGAAAGCGGGGTACCGCGCGGCTGACGGTCGAGGAACTCACCGGCGCGCTGTTTCGCTCGCACGGTCCGATTGCCCACAAGGACGCGATCCTCGATGCTGCTGCCGCCGCCAGGCTGGTGGCGACCTGGAAGGACGAAGGCCTGAGCGTCGGCTTCACCAATGGCTGTTTCGATATCCTCCATGCCGGTCATGTCAGCCTTTTGCATGCGGCACGCAGCCAGTGCGACCGGCTGGTTCTGGGCCTCAACAGCGATGCCTCGGTGCGCCGGCTGAAAGGGCCGGGGCGCCCGGTCAACGACGAGCATGACCGGGCCTGCGTGCTGGCGGCACTTGCCTCGGTCGACGCCGTCGTCGTCTTCGAGGAAGATACGCCGCTCGCCGTGATCGAGGCGCTGACGCCCGACATACTGGTCAAGGGCGCCGACTACACAATCGATCAAGTGGTCGGCGCGGAACTGGTGCAGAAGGCGGGTGGACGCGTCGTGCTGGTCGATCTCGTCGCCGGCAAAAGCACGACAGGCACCATCGGCAAGTTGCGCGCCGGCAATACTAACTGAGGTTTTCATGTCCGAACTGAACGATTACCTGGTCCGCTCGGCGGCCGCGATCTCGGCGATGGTCGAGCGCGACCTCACCAGCGAGATGGAGCGGGCCGTTGCCGCCGTCGTCGCGGCACTTTCGCAGGGCAAGGCGCTGCTGATCTGCGGCAATGGCGGTTCGGCCAGCGACGCCATCCACATCGCCGGCGAACTGGTCGGCCGTTTCCTGAAGGAGCGCAAGGCCTACAACGTCATCGCGCTGCCGGCCAATGCGGCAGTGCTGACCGCCTGGGGTAATGATTACGGCTTCGACACGGTGTTTTCACGCCAGGTCGAGGCGCATGGCTCGGCGGGTGCCGTGCTGCTTGCCATCTCGACCAGCGGCAACTCGGCCAGCATCCTTGCCGCGGCCGAACAGGCGCGCATGATGGACATGACGGTGATCGGCCTGACCGGCGATACCGGCGGCAAGCTCAAGCCGCTCTGCGACATCCTGCTCAACGTGCCGTCGACCTCGACGCCGATCATCCAGCAGGGACATCTGTGCCTCTATCATCATCTGTGCGAAATGGTCGAAGCGCGCCTCTGCGATGGCTGACAGGGACGCTGTCGTGAAGCCGTATCCGCTCGAAGAGCCCGGCCTGTGGGTCGAACGGATCGGCACCGCGGTTTTTCCAGCCGGCAGGCCGGCGCTGTTCCTCGACCGCGACGGCACTATCAATGTCGATACCGGCTATCCCAGCGATCCGGCCGACATCGTGCTGCGACCGGAGATGCTGCCGGTGATCCGCACGGCCAACATCGCAGGCCTTCCCGCGATCGTGGTCTCCAATCAGTCAGGTATAGCTCGCGGCTATTTCGGCTGGCAGGATTTCGCCGCAGTCAATGCTCGGCTGCTGGCGCTTCTCGAAGCGCAGGGTTGCCGGATCGATCTGGTGTTCGCCTGCGCCTACCACTCGCGCGGGACGGGTGAACTGGCAGTCGGCGATCATCCGATGCGCAAGCCCAATCCGGGCATGCTTCTGCGCGCCCGCGATCTGCTGGGCGTGGATATCAGCCGATCGATCATCGTCGGCGACAAGGCCGACGACATGGAAGCCGGACGGCGAGCCGGGCTGCGCGAGGGTTGGCGGGTGCGCGGCAGATCCAATCGGGTCACCGGCGATGGTGCTTTCGCGACGCGCAGACTGATGAGCGGCAACGATCACCGAAAACTCTGCGACGTCATCGCCGAACTCGGTAAGGGCTAAATTAGGGTCTCACCCCATTGAAAGCCACCAGGCCCTCGTCCTTTACGCGGCGGATGGTCAGCGCCGTTCGCACCGTATCGACATTCGGCGCCGAGGCCAGTTCCTCGATGACGAAGGTCTGGAAGGTGCCGAGGTCGCTCGCAACGCAATGCAGCAAAAAGTCGGATTCGCCCGACACCATCCAGGCATCGCGCACGATCGGCCAACCGCGCGTGCGTTCGGCGAAGGTCTTCAGCTCGGCGTCGGCCTGGTGATGCAGGCCGATGAGGCAGAAGGCAACGACGTCCATGCCGAGCGCCGGCGCATTGAGTAAGGCGCGGTAGCCGCGGATGATGCCGGTCTCTTCCAGCCGCCTGACACGGCGCAGGCATGGCGGCGCCGAAATGCCGACGCGGCCGGACAGCTCGACATTGGTCATGCGCCCGTCCTGCTGAAGCTCGCGCAGGATCTTCCAGTCGATGGCGTCGAGATCGGCTTTGAGCGGCATGGATACCTTCGGCGCTTCACGCAAGAATCTTTCGTGATTTTGTAATTAAACCACTTCGGTGTCCATTCCATCCCCTTCAGCCGATGATTTTCGGACAGTCACCGTGCAAGATGTTCATGGATTGCCTGTTTGTGCCGAAGCTTTCCGGGGACGAAGGCCAGGTCGTCTTGCTGGCGTCGTCCGCAACACCTAGATTAGAGCCGAAATTCGACCCTGTGCCGGACGCTTCATTCGCGTCCGGTTGTTGTGAAGGCCTGTCCATGACCACCAAGCACGCACCCGTTCTCATCATCGGCTCCGGTCCCGCCGGCTATACGGCGGCGATCTACGCCGCCCGCGCCATGCTGAAGCCGATGCTGGTCGCCGGCCTGCAGCAGGGCGGTCAGCTGATGATCACTACGGATGTCGAGAACTATCCGGGATTCGCCGATCCGATCCAGGGTCCGTGGCTGATGGAGCAGATGCTGAAACAGGCCGAGCATGTCGGCACCGACATCATCAACGACATCATCACCGAGGTCGACCTCAACGTGCGGCCGTTCCGCGCCAAGGGTGATTCCGGCACCATCTACACCGCCGACGCGCTGATCATCGCCACCGGTGCGCAGGCGAAATGGCTCGGCATTCCGAGCGAGCAGACCTTCATGGGCTTCGGCGTGTCGGCCTGCGCCACCTGCGACGGCTTCTTCTACCGCGGCAAGGACGTCGCGGTGATCGGCGGCGGCAATTCGGCGGTGGAGGAGGCGCTCTACCTTTCCAACCTGGCGAAGAGCGTGACGGTCATCCACCGGCGCAGCGACTTCCGCGCCGAGCGCATCCTGAGCGAGCGGCTGTTCAAGAAGGACAATGTCCGCGTCATCTGGGATACCGTCGTCGACGAGATCACCGGCCAGTCCGGCAAGATGCCGCTGCCGCCGTCGGTGGAAGGGCTGAAGCTGCGCAATTTGGTGACCGGCCAGGAGATGCATCTGACGGTCGACGGCGTGTTCGTGGCGATCGGCCATGCGCCGGCGGTCGAGCTGTTCGCCGGCAAGCTGAAGCAGAAGCCGAATGGCTATCTGTGGACGGCGCCGGATTCGACATGCACCGACGTGCCAGGGGTGTTCGCCGCCGGCGACGTGACCGACGACATTTACCGCCAGGCGGTCACGGCGGCCGGGCTCGGCTGCATGGCCGCGCTCGAGGCGGAAAAGTATCTCGCCGGGATCGAAGTTCACCGCGAAGCGGCGGAGTAAGGAAGCGGGCTGAGAAAGCCGCGCAAAAGCCTGATTTTTCATTCAGGGGCTAAAAACAGGCAGACGCCAAAAACAGAACGAGGGGCATCATGGCGTTGGACTGGGACAAGCTACGCGTGTTTCATGCTGCGGCCGAGGCGGGGTCGTTCACCCATGCCGCCGAGACATTGCATCTGTCGCAATCGGCGATCTCGCGGCAGGTCAGCGCGCTCGAGCATGACGTCGGCGTTCCGCTGTTCAACCGCCATGCCCGTGGCCTGGTGCTGACCGAGCAGGGTGAGATGCTGTTCCGCACGGCGCATGACGTGCTGATGAAGCTGGAGACGATCAAGTCGCGGCTGACCGAGGCCAAGGACCGGCCCTCCGGCGTGCTCAGGGTGACGACCACGGTGGGGCTCGGCGCCGGCTGGCTGACCGAGCGCGTGCAGGAATTCATCGATCTCTATCCCGAGATCAGCCTGCAGTTGATCCTGGCGAACGAGGAACTCGATCTCACCATGCGCCGGGCGGACTGCGCGATCCGGCTGCGCCAGCCGCAGCAGCCGGATCTCATCCAGCGCCGGCTGTTCACCGTGCATTTCCACCTCTACGCGGCCCCCTCCTATGTGAACAAATATGGCAAGCCGGCGTCGATCGCCGAGTTGAGAACCCATCGCATCGTCACCTTCGGCGTGCCGGTGCCGGCGCATCTGTCGGAATTGAACTGGCTGGAAACGGTCGGCGATTTCGAGGGCGGGCAAAGGGTGCCGACGCTCCAGATCAACGACATATTGTCGATCAAGCGCGCGGTGCAGGGTGGCGCCGGTATCGCCATGCTGCCCGACTATGTCATCAGCAAGGACTCAGGGCTAGTGCAGTTGCTGCCGGAGACCGAGGTGCCGTCCTTCGACACCTATTTCGCCTATCCAGATGCGATGAAGAACCAGGCGAAACTGCATGTCTTCCGCGATTTCATCATTGCCAAGGCGCGCAGCTGGTCGTTCTAAAGCGCGTCGCGTTTGAGCGGATCCATGCGACGCGCTTTAAGTTCTTTTCATGCATGTCGTTATCGCAAAACCGCCGCACACTTTTGCGCGACATGCCTTAGGGCATGTCGATATTCGGGTGATGCCGGCCTGCAAACGGCGGCTTCCTGCGCTTCCGGCCTTCGCCGGCCGAAGCACTCAATGAGCGGTCGTGGTAGTTAAGTTAAGACTACGGCCGGCTTAGGCCGGTACTCACGTACCAAAAAGTACGCTCCGCTCCGGTTCTCGGAAGCCACCATTCTCGGCGCAGCCTGACCTGAATCTCAGCACACCCTGAAAACGGCGAAGCTCTGTTTTCCCGGCTCACCCGCGCCATGGCGTCAGGCGGGGCAGCCAGCCGGGAACGGCATGGCGGTAGGCCTCGTAGTCGGCGCCATAGCGGCGGGCAAGCGTCGGTTCCTCGTGGAACTTCACGAACGAGACCATGGCGATGGCGGCGATAATGGCATAGGCGACGAGGACCCAGCTTGAAAACAGCAGCGCTTGGCCAAGGATAATCGACAGCACCGCCACATACATCGGGTTGCGGACATGGCGGTAGATGCCGCCGACAACCAGTCGCTCCGTCGGGGCGACCGGGGCCGGCGTGCCCAGGCCTTCGAGCGCAAAACGGGCGAAGGCATGAAGCAGCAAGGCCGTCGCGACGACAACCAGAACCCAGCCGACCGGGACCAAGCAGGGCAGCGTCGACCATGGCAGACGATAGCGATCGGTCAACAGCCAGGGCAGCAATCCCGCGACCAGACCGGGCGCCGCGATGAAGAACAGCGCGCTGCCGACGATCGCCTGACGTGTCCTCATCGAGGCTTCCTTCTAGAGCGGGATGAGATTACCTCCAGTCATATCCTGAGTTTGCGAAATAATTTGAGCACTCGACAGGTGTGACGCGGTTGAGAATCTGGCCGATGGCGTCGCAAACCGTTTCGACGGTCCGTTTTGCGGCCTTTCGCAGCCAGTGCTTGAGCTTGGCGAAGAGCTGTTCGATCGGATTGAGGTCGGGCGAGTATTTCGGCAGGAAGAAGAGCCTCGCGCCGGCGTTTCGGATCGCGCGGCGCACGGCCTTGCCTTTGTGACTGCCGAGATTGTCCAAGACGACGATGTCGCCCGGACGAAGGGTCGGCGAGAGAACCTTCTCGACATAGAGGAGGAACCTCTCGCCGTTGATCGGCCCGTCGATGAGCCAAGGCGCGTCGACGCGATCCTGGCGTAGCGCTGCCAGGAAGGTCATTGTCTTCCAGTGGCCATTGGGAACTTTGGCCTTGATCCGCTGTCCGACCGGCGCCCAGCCCCTGAGCGGGGCCATGTTGGTCTTGGTCCAGGTCTCGTCGATGAACACCAGGCGGGCGGGGTCGATCCGGCCCTGATACTGAACCCACTGCGCCCGCCGGCGCGCCACATCGGGACGGTCCTGCTCGGCGGCGATCAGCGTCTTTTTTTATGCGACAGCCCCTCGGCGTGCACGAACTCCCACACCGAACGATAGTCGACCTTCAGGCCGCGCTCGCCAAGTTCGGCGACAAGCCCGCGCAAGGTGAAGGCCTTATCCCGGCAACGCTCGACCAGCCAGTCGCGCCACGCCCCCGATATCTTCTTCGGCTTATAGCCGCCGACCTGGCGGGGCTTGACGCTGCCGGTCTCCTCGAAAAGCTTCAGCCACTCGATCGCCGCGCTGTAGCTGACCCCAAAGCGAGCCGCCGCCGCACGCCGCGACATGCCCTCCTGCTTGACCGCTGCCACAACCCGTTCGCGAAGGTCCATCGAATATGATGCCATCCATGCTGGCCTCCTTCCCAGCATCGATGTTGAATCAGATCATTGCTGATTTGGGAATCCTACGACTCCTACAAATCCCATCCCGCTCTAGAGCGACGTGCGTACACCCGGAAGCACAAAGTGCGCTCTTGGACTTTCGACACTGCGCATCGGGCTTTGCGAACCGAATGTCAGCGCAGCAAAACAGGAACCGATCTTCGGGGCGATGCGCGATTGCCGCAAAAATAAACGCGTGCTGCCCGATTCGACGTCATTCGTTGTTTTCTGCGCCTTGGAGTGAGAATCGGCTCTGATTCGCTTGTTTCGCAATGAGTCTTGGCCGACCGCACACTGCATTTCGACGATTTTGCTGGTCCTACGAGGGCAAAGAATGGGTTAGACCACAGCCTGCGTCTTTTTGCATGCGTGTGTTGCAAAATAGATGCTTGTTTCTTGGGCATGATGAGCACATATATAGATCATCTCCTGGGCGCGTTCTCCTCCCATTAGCGCCCTTGAGTGTTCCCCTCTGGAGGTCAGCCCTAACAGGCACTTCCAATCAAACTCAGCCGGATCTTCGTTGATCCGGCTTTTTTGTTGCCCGAAAGCTGCCGGCGCCGACGGAAGGCCGGCCGAAATTCTCACGTAACAGTGACATGTAACCTCAGGTAACATATCGCAAGCGCCCAGCATCGACTAAGCAGACCATAGGACGCGGTGTGGTTCGTGCGGGAGATGGGGGCATCACTCGGACGAACCGGGCTCAGGCGGCTACCGCGTCCGAACCATTCTTCCGCTGCAGCCATCAGGCGCTGGCGGTACATGCGGCGGACCTGCCGTTTCGCCTCCCACGAAGACGGTCCGCAAGAGAGCGGCGTCCGGATCATTCCGGACGCCGCTTCCATGTATCGGCCGAGATACTATCGACAAACCCAGTGTCAGGCGGCCTTGCCGTTGGCGTTCAATGCCTCGTCGGCCAGGCGGCCGGTGAGTTCGGCCATATGGTCGAACGCGGCACGATAGCTGGCGACGCCCGCGGTCGCCGAACGCAGCTCGATGATCAGGTCGCCGATCTCGGCTTGCGGCATGGTCGCCTCAACGACATCCCATCCCGGCCAGCCGGGCCGCGCATCGTAGCCGAGGATCTGGCCTCGCCGTTGCGGGATCAGGGCGATGATCTTCGACGTCGCGTCGGATGGCGTGACGATCTCGACCTTCATGACCGGTTCGAGCAGCACCGGCGAGCAGGCGGCCATACCTTCCTTCATCGCCACCTTCGCCGCCATCTGGAAGGCCATGTCCGACGAATCGACGGAATGGTAGGAGCCGTCGGACAGGTTGACGGCGACATCGACCACCGGAAAGCCAAGCGGGCCGGATCTCAGATAGTCGCGCACGCCGGTCTCGACCGACTGGATATAGGTTTTCGGCACGGCGCCGCCGGTGATGGTGTCGGTGAACTGGAAGCCGGAGCCGCGCGGCAGCGGCTTGATCTCGATCACCACGTCGCCGAACTGGCCATGGCCGCCCGACTGCTTCTTGTGGCGGCCACGCTGCTGCGCCGTTTTGCGGATCGTCTCGCGATAGGGCACGGCCGGCGGATGACCTTCGACCGGGATCTGGTTCTTGCCCTCCAGCCGCTCGCGGACGACGCGCAGATGCATCTCGCCATGGCCCGACAGTACGGTCTCGGCCGAATCCTGATTGTGGCGCAGGCCGAGCGAGGGATCTTCTTCGGCAAGGCGCTGGATGGCCGCGGACATCTTCACCTCGTCCTTGCGTTCCTTCGGGCGCAGCGCGAAGGCGAAGACCGGTTGCGGCGGCGTCAGCTCGACCAGCGGCTTAATGCCACCCTTGGCCGAACTCAGCGTCTGGCCGGTCGTGACGTCGTCCAGCTTGCCGAGCGCGACCGTGTCGCCAGCCTTGGCCGAGGTAAGCTTGAACTGATCCTTGCCAAGCATTCTGTAGATACCGGAGACTTTTGCCGTGCCGCCGTTCGAAAGGAAGAGCTCGGAGGCGTCGGCAAGCTGACCGGACAGGATGCGCGAGACCGACAGCTTGCCGCCATGCGCGGTGTGAATGGTCTTCATCACCTGGACTACGGTCGCGTTGCCGTCGGGTGCGCCGAGGCGCTTGCGAGTCGCCTCGACGTCGGGCGCGTCGTGACGGATCGTCTTCAACAGGCGCAGCACGCCGTTGCCCTTCTCGGCGGCGCCGATCAGTACGGGCGTCACCGCGCCGTCCCGCAGGTCGGCGGCGAGGTCGTCGAAGATCGCGTCCTTTGGCGGTTCGATCTCTTCGAGGAGCTGCTCCATCAACTGGTCGTCGTGATCGGCGAGCGTCTCCAGCATGGAAAAGCGCGCCTCCAGCTCGCGCGCCTTGTCGTCATCCGGAATCTGGGCGATCTCGCTTTCGGCATACTCGCGGTAGATGTAGGCGCGCTCCAGCGCCAGATCGATCGAGCCGATGACGACGCTGTTCTTGCGCAGCGGAATCTGGCGCAGCAGCAACGGCGCCGAGCTTGCCGGCTGCAGCATCTTCAGCGTGTCGCGCACGCCTGATATCGCCTTGTCGACCTTGTTGAGGAACAGGATGCGCGGCACGCCGAGATCGTCGAGCTTGCGCATGATCAGCTGCAGGGCAGGGATCTTCTTCTCGTCGGCTTCGGCGACGACCACGGCGATGTCGCAGGCGGCGAGCACCGGCTCTGCCTCGAAAGAGAATTCGATGGAGCCGGGGCAATCGACGAAGGTGAGCTGCTCGCCCATGAATTCGGTGGTGGCAAAAGTCGCCTCGACGCTCATGGCGTGGGCCCGTGCCTCGGGCGAATGGTCGGAAACGGTGTTTCCCGAGGAAACGGGATTCTGGCGGGGAATGGCGGCCGTGCGGGCCAATATAGCTTCGAGAAGTGTCGTCTTACCGCTTGCAAAGGGACCGACTATGGCAATGCATTTCGGTCCCGTGCGTCGTCCTCCGGCGCGAGTTCCCATGACTGACCTCCACTCAGGCGTTTCCCTGGGAGCGGCGGCCGGCCTGTCGACCGTCGCGGGCGGGGCTTTTTTCAGTTCGCCACCTACCCAAGAGCATCGTCCCACGGGTTAGCCGGGAGGGCAAGGGATTTGAGAATGGGCTGATGTCGCGGACGGTGCAGCCACGCACGCGGGGTAGGCAACACCCCGTCGAGAGGCTTCAGCCGGCCTGGGTTCGGCGCGGTGCCAGCGTGGCTTCGTACATGCTTTGCTTCGCTACCGTTTCGGCAAAACGCGCAAGCAGCGGATTGAACAGGTCCGGACGCTCCCAGAAAGGAGCGTGCCCGGTATTGGGGATGACGTGGCAATGCTCCCACAGCGAGCCGTAGGCGAGCGTTTCAAAATAGCCGAGCCTGACAAACGGGTCGTTCTCGCCGTTGACGATCGCGACCGGAAATGCGGCCTGCTCGACCACCTGTTTCTGATCGGCACCCTTACCGGTGATCATGCCCCGCGTCACCGCGGAGCGCAGCCGGCCGTCCGTGCGCAGGATGGCCTGGCGGAAGGATGGATCGGCAGTGTCGCCGAAGCACAGGGTCTCGTAGCGCTCGGCATCGCGTTCCGAGTAAGCCTTCTTGGACGCGAGCAGCATGTCCCAGTGGGCATGAAAGCCGCGCAGCATGCCGAACGGCCCTTTCGACACCGGTGGCGCGCCGGTCAGCATCAGTCCGGCGACCGCCTGGTGAAAACTCGCGAGCTCGATTGCAACATGCCCGCCAAGCGACCAGCCGAAGACGACGGCGCGACCGATTTCCAGGCTGTCGAGGAGCTGAGCCGCCGATTGAGCAAGGCCTGCTATCGTATAGGCCGTTGCCGGGTCATGGGCATCGGACGATTCACCGTGGCCGGGAAGATCGAAGGCGATCAACCGGTGGGCAGCAGCCAAGGCGCTGTCGAACTGCCGGGCGAACACCGCCCGCGAACTGCCCGAGCCATGGATCAGCACAATGGGGATGCCGGAGCCCGACGACTGGCTGAGGCGCAAATCCGCCTGCTCGGTGCGGACCGTCCGCTGGGAAACGACCATGCTGGATTAGACCCTCAGATTGCCCGACGGCCAACATCGCATCCCGAGGTCACTATGTTGTTTAGGTTTGTGGTTAAGAAAGGATTTATCCGCGGCAATCGGGTACAATGCGCAAATCCTCGAGAGCTAACCTGGTGGACCCCTGATGATGGACGGCGCGCTCGATCTTCTTGTCTCAATCAGCAGCATCGCGACGCTCGGCCAATATGCCTGGTCGATGCGCGCCCATTTCCAGTCGCCGACCATGCCTCCAGGCGCCATGATCATTTCCGCCGTGGTGATCGGCGTGGCGGTGTTCTTTCTGGCAATCCTGTGGATCGAACGGCAGCCGGTGGCGGCAAAGCTCGGCGGGCTCGCCATCGAACTGGCAAGCGCGGCCCTGTTCTGGTGGGCGATTGTCATTTCCCGCAAGGCGCGGCTACGCTTCGCGTTCGACGTCGACAATCCCGACAGTCTGGTGACCGACGGGCCTTACTTCTATGTCCGCCATCCGTTCTATGCGTCCTACATCATCTTCTGGATCGGATGGGGCATCGCGACCTGGTCGATCTGGGCGGTGGTGCCGGTCGCCGGGATCGTCGTGATCTACACGATCGCCGCGTTGGACGAAGAGAGGAAGTTTTCGCGCACGGCGCTGGCCGGTGCCTATGAGGCCTACCGCGCACGCACAGGTCTGTTCTGGCCGCGCCTCAGCCGTGATTGGCGAAGCCTCTGGATGCGGGCTTGAACAGCCGGTTGCGCCATGGCGGGTATCGGACGAAACTGCCGCCAGCCTGAGGATTATCGACGATGAAGATCATTGCCTGCGGCAGCGTGCCGACCATCCTTGCACCGGAGAAATATTTCACCGGCCGTGTGTTGCAGACGCCGATCATCGAGAAGGAAGCGCCCGCGCGGCTCAGGGCCGTGATGGTCAGTTTCGAGCCCGGCGCGCGGACCAACTGGCACACGCATCCGCTCGGCCAGACGCTCTATGTCATATCAGGCTCCGGCCTCGCGCAAAGTTGGGGCGAATCGATACGGGAGATCAGGGCTGGCGACGTGATCTCGTTTGCAGCGGACGAAAAGCACTGGCATGGCGCAGGCCCGAAATCGGCAATGGCGCATATCGCCATGCAGGAGGCGCTCGACGGCGTCCATGCCGCCTGGCTGGAGCAAGTGACCGACGCGCAGTATGGCGGTTGAGACTGAACTGATATAAAAAAATCCGGCCAGGCGGCCGGATTTTAATTTTACAACAATGTATTGATCAGGTCAGCGAGGCGGTGAAGCGCTGGATGCGCGTGCAGGCCTCCTCGAGCAAGGCCTCGGATGTGGCGTAGGAGATGCGGAAGTTCGGGCCGAGACCGAAGGCCGAGCCGAAAACGACCGCTACGCCCTCGGCCTCGAGCAGTTCCGAGCAGAAGGCTTCGTCACTGTCGATCACCTTGCCGGCTTTGGTCTTCTTGCCGATCAACTGGGCGCAGGACGGATAGACATAGAAGGCGCCTTCAGGCGACGGGCACGTGATGCCGCGCGCCTGGTTGAGCATCGACACGACGAGATCGCGCCGAGCCTGGAAGATCGCCTTGTTTTTCGCAATGAAATCCTGCGGGCCGTTCAGCGCCTCCACCGACGCCCACTGCGCGATGGTGCAGGCGCCGGACGTCTGCTGGCCCTGGATCATATCCATCGCCTTGATCAGCGCCACCGGCCCGGCCGCATAGCCGATGCGCCAGCCGGTCATGGCGTAGGCCTTCGAGACGCCATTCATGGTCAGCGTGCGCTCGTAGAGCTTCGGCTCTACCTCGGCGATGGTCTTGAAGACGAAGTCGCCATAGATCAGGTGCTCGTACATGTCGTCGGTCAGCACCCAGACATTGGGATGCTTCAACAGCACGTCGGCCAGAGCGCGCAATTCCGTCTCGGTGTAGGCGGCGCCGGACGGGTTCGACGGGGAATTCATCAACAGCCATTTGGTGCGCGGCGTGATCGCCTCTTCCAGCGCCGCCGCCGTCAGCTTGAAGCCGTTGTCGATAGCGGTGTCGGCAAAGGCGGGGGTGCCGCCGCAGATCGCCACCATCTCGGGATAGCTGACCCAGTACGGCCTCGGGATGATGACCTCGTCGCCGGGGTTCAGCGTCGCCATGAAGGCGTTGAACAGGATCTGCTTGCCGCCGGTGCCGACGATGGTCTGCTCCGGCCGGTAGTCGAGATTGTTCTCGCGCTTGAATTTTTTCGCGATCGCCTCGCGCAGGGGTACGATGCCGGAAACCGGCGGATATTTCGTTTCGCCGCGGCGGATGGCCTCGATCGCGGCGTTCTTGATGTTGTCCGGCGTGTCGAAGTCCGGTTCGCCGGCGCCCAGCCCGATCACGTCACGGCCGGCATTTTTCAGCTCGCGCGCTTTCTGCGTCACCGCGATGGTCGCGGAAGGCTTTACGCGGGAAAGGACGTCGGCAAGAAAGGCCATAACGATGGTGTCTCCTTGTGGGGCTTGGGCGGTCCGTCCGACCACGGCGTCTCTCATGTCGCATCATTCCGCCAAGCGCAAGCATTGTCAGACTTCAAATCCTCGGCAACGACGAATCCGGCAACAATAAATTCACCACCTGGCGGTAAAACGCCGGGTGGCCGTGGTCACGCCATTCCGCCAGTCTCGCCAGCGAGGAACCGTGTCGCGCAGCATCGGGCTTGCCCATATCGTCCGACATGATGACGGCACCGCCAGCGGTGTCTGGGGCCTCTACACGCTGCAGAGCGCTTTCCAGCCGATCTTCGCCTTCAGCAACGGCAAATTGTCCGTCACCGCATTCGAGGGGCTGATCCGGCCGTTCCGTGACGGCGAGCCGCAGTCGCCGATGAGTTTTTTCAGCACCTGTCCGCCGGTCGACCGCTTGCATATCGAGGCGCTGACAAGGACGCTTCACCTTTTGAATGCCGGCGCCTGCCTGCCGCAGGAGGCGTCCATCTTCATCAATTTCGATCCATCCGTGTTCACCGAGCGCAGCATCGCCGACAGTGCACTGCGTGACATGCGGCTGGTGCTGCATGAAGCCGGCATCGATGCGAACCGCGTCGTCTGCGAGGTGACCGAGCAGAAATCGGCGTCACAGGAAACGCTCTACAATTTCATCGAAGCGCTCAGGGCCAACGGGTTTCGCATTGCCGTCGACGATTATGGCGCCGACGAGTCCGACATCAACCGCATCAAGGAACTCAGGCCTGACATCGTCAAATTCGATGCCCACTGGATCATGCAACTGATGGAGTCCGGCGCTGGCTTCGCCTTGCTGACCGCCATGGTGGCCAGCTTCGAAGAGCAGGGCATCCGCACGGTGTTCGAAGGTATCGAGGAAGGCTGGCAGCTTGAGCTGGCCGAGAAATCGGGAGCCTCGATGGTTCAGGGATTCGCGCTGGCGCGCCCCGAGCTTGCCCCGACGAGCTTTCACATCTTCGGCAAGGACAAACAGGCGACTGAGGCAGTGCCCGATGCAGGCAAGGCGCCTGCGGCTGTCTCGCCTTCGCCGCGGCCGAAACGGGCTTTCGGGCGCAAGGCGGCGCCATGACCGGGCGGGCCGACAGGCGGCGCAATGTCGGCGAGGCGATCTTTGCCGACGAGGTCGGGATCGAATACGGCGTCTACGGCGCGTTCCGGCTGCGGAGCGCCTATCAACCGATCTTCGCGCCGCGCGGCAGGTTTTTGAAGGCCGTCGCGGTCGAAGGCCTGATCGAGCCGCACCGCGCCGGCAGGCCGGTGGCGCCACCGGCGTTTTTCGAGGGCGTACCGGCGCCGGATCGCCTGTTCGTCGAGACGATGTGCCGGGTGCTGCATCTCAGGAACTTCCGCAACATCGGCGTCGACCGGCTCGACCTGTTCTTCAACTACAATCCGCTGATCAACGATCATCCTGGGCGGGCGCTGGCCGAGATCAGGCTGATGACCAGGCGCCTCGCCGAATTCGACCTGTATCCTGGCATGCTGATCTGCGAGATCACCGAGCAGGCCGCCGACGACAAGGTACTCGTCAGCCTGGTGCGCGAGATGCGGCGCGACGGCATTCGCATTGCCATCGACGATTTCGGCACGGGGCATTCGACGGAAGAACGGGTCGCCCTTGTCCAGCCCGACATCGTCAAGATCGACGGCACCTGGTTCGCGGAATTCTGCCGCCATGCCGCCGCCGAACGATTTTTCCGGCCGCTGGTCTCCGCGCTGCACGACCGCGGCACCAAGGTGCTGGTCGAAGGGATCGAGCAATCCACCCATCTGCGCGTCGCGCTGGATGGCGGCGTCGATCTTTTGCAGGGCTATCATCTGGCGCGACCGGCGCTGGCCGGTACGGTCTTCGACGAGGAGCCGCTGCCCATCGATACGCTGCTCGGCATGGACAACAAGGTCGTGCCGCTTTTCGGATGATGTATCAGCGGCGCTGATGGTTGCGCCAAAACAAATCACTGGATGAAGCCGTTGCTGCCGGGATAATTGCCGGTAAGCGCCGTCCCGCTGGGGAGCGGCGTAGGGAGCACCAATGACCATACTCTATGGAATGATCGACAGCGGCAATTGCTACAAGCCGCGTCTTTTGATGGCCAAGCTCGGCATCCCCTTCACCAATGTCGAGGTGAGTTCGCATACCGGCGACACGCGCAAGCCCGACTATGTCGCCAAGAACCCGAACGCCATGGTGCCGCTGCTCGAACTCGACGACGGCCGGCGGCTGGCCGAATCCAACGCCATCCTGCTGTATCTCGCCGAAGGCACGCGGTTCCTGCCGGCCGACAAATACGAGCGGGCACTGGCCTATCAATGGCTGTTCTTCGAGCAGTACAGCCACGAGCCCTATATCGCGGTGCGCAAGGCGTTGCTGACCTTTCCCGAACGCGCCAAGGACGCGACGCCGGAACGGCTGGCGGTGACGCTGGAGCGCGGAAACAAGGCGCTCGGCGTGATGAACAAGCATCTGGAAGGCAGTGCGTTCTTTGCCGGTGAGGCACTGAGCGTCGCCGACGTCGCGCTCTACGCCTATACGCACACGGCCGAGATGGGCGGTTTTCAGCTCGACGCCAATCCGGCGGTGGCGGCTTGGCTGAAACGGGTCGAGGCCGACCCTGGGCATGTGCCGATGGAATGGCTGGGGTGAGCAACGTCGGCGATTGACGGAAAGCTTCGGCGAGGGCATCCTTCTCCCCGTCACTTTACGGGGGGAAGATGGCGGCAGCCAGATAAGGGGCGGCGCCAGCCTTTGTCGTAATATCGTACTTGGCCCTGCGATGGGTAGTCCTGACGCGTCGTGCTGCCCCTCATCGCCCTGCCGGGCACTTCTCCCCGTATAGTGACGGGGAGAAGGACGCCGCATTGCCGGTTGGCCAATTGTCGGCGTCTAAATCTGCGCAAACAAAAAGGCGGGACAAAATCCCGCCTTCCCATGCTTGGTAGCCTGATCGGGAGCGTTCGGCCGGGCCGGCAGCAATCTGCTGCTTCGGCTTGTCGGGTCTTTCCGCTCCGGCGCGCTTCTCGCGCGACCGTCAGTACATCCGTGACTTGCCGCGCGCGCCCCGAGCTGTCGCTCCGGCGCGCGCCTTCGCAAAATCAGGCTGCCTTGCTCAGAGACCCAGCGGACGACTTGCCAGTGCGGCGGTCCTGCTCGATCTCGAAGTTGATCTTCTGGCCTTCGACCAAGGTCGACAGCCCAGCGCGCTCGACTGCGGAGATGTGGACGAAAACGTCCGCGCCGCCGCTGTCAGGCTGGATGAAGCCGAAACCCTTGGTGGAATTAAACCACTTGACCGTACCTGTTGCCATTTCGATAGTCCTTACGTTTGCTTTAGCTTGACCGAACCGAAGTCCAGCCGGTTTGTATCGAGATTTTGGAGATAGACGTCAGCAAACGCGAATATCGCGAGGCCCGGATCGATCGGCCGAAATATCAATGGACCTGATATAGTCCGCTTCCGTGCAAAAAACAAGACTGCGCGAAAAAAGGCGCCGATGCGGCGCTGCCCAACGGCCGCCCCAATCGCATGAAAACGTTGCAGCGTAACGTGTTGCGAAGGATCGAATCGCTTGTCGCGTTACGCTGCGGGGGAGGATCCGTGCCGCTTTCGAGCGTCCGGTCCTGTTTGGGAGAGGACCATGAAAACTGTTCTGCTTGCCGCGTGCCTAATGCTGGTGGCCGCCGAGGCGCAGGCGATCTCGCGCTACGATCCGAGCCGCATGAGCTGCGGCAGGGTGCGGGCGACGATCGCGCGGGAAGGCGCGGTCATCCTGCGCTACCAGTCGACGCGCACACCGGGATTGCCGCTCTACGACCGCTATGTGCGGAGCCAGCGTTTCTGCAGCATCGGCGAGGTCAGGGCACGCGCTTCGGTGCCGAGCGCCGACACGAACTCCTGTATCGTCTACAAATGCAAACGCGTGGACACGGACCGCCGTTTCCGCCGGCGCATCCTGCAGGACTAGCGACGCCCGGGCAGGCATTCATGGCCCGGCCCACGAATTCCTGCCTAGATTCTTTTGGTTTGGTTTGTCGCAGGTTCTTGTCGCAAAACCGTGGGCACTTTTGCGGAACTGCTTAGTCTCAGAAGCCGAACGACACTTGCGCCGGTGGCGGCGGGCCGACGCGCACGCCTTCCATTGCCAGCATCTTTTCCTTGGTGATCGAGCCACCCGGCGCGGAAAAACCGCCGATCTTGCCGCCGGCGGCGAGAATGCGGTGGCAAGGGATGACCAGCGGCACCGGGTTGGCGCCGAGCGCCGCGCCCGTCTCCCGCGCCAGCCCGGCATGACCGGCGCGCCTGGCCAACTCGCCATAGGTGGTGGTCTCGCCGAAGGCGAGCTTTCGCGCCGCGTCGTAGATGGCGAGGCGGAAATCGTCGACGCCGGTGAGATCGACCGGCACGCCGGAGAAATCGACGTCTTCGCCGGCCGCGTAGGCTTGTATCGATGCAATCAGCTCGGTGACCCATTGCGGCCGGGCGCTCGAAGCGGCGATGCCGGCATGGTGCAGGAGCCGGCGTTCCACCGCGTCGCGGTTGCGCTGGGGCAGGCAGAGCCGGGTCAGTCCGGCCTCGCTCCAGGCGATGCCCATGAAGCCGATCACGGTTTCGAAGACCGCGTGGCCGGTGGCCTGGGAGGTGCTTTCCATAATGTGCTCCTTTCCGAAGAAACGAACGGAATCCAGTACATATCGAGAACGAGATATCGCATTTTCAGGTTGCCGTTGCCACCCGAAAACCATCCGAAGTCCACAACAGGCTGCGGATTGCCCGGACCAGGGCGCTGGTGTAAGGACTTCTTAACAGACGAACCGGACCCGAGCGCGGCTTGCCAGCAAAAATCATCTTTCCCGCGATCGGCGTGATGCTCGCTGTGGCCGGTCTCAGCGGCTGCACCTCGACCTCGCAGATGAAGGCCGCGCCTTCGCTGACTGAGACCACTGCGGCGGACGCTGACGCCGGTTTTACGCTGGCGCTGCCCGACACGGTTTCGGTGCTGCCGGAATCCTCCGGTATCGCGCCTGTCCAGACGGCACTGCCTGTCCAGACGGCGGCATTGCCTGTCGACACCGCCGCGACGCCTGCCCAGCCGGCCGCCTTTGCCGGACCAACCCCGCTGGCTGCCACGGCATCTTTGGGCATGGCGGCCGACGCGGCGCCAGCCGGCGCGGCACCTGTCCATGCGACGGCCGCGGCCGTCGCGCCGGTCACCGGTGAGACAGGCAAGGCGATGCCCGGCGTTCAGCAGGTCGGCTATGCCGTGCCGCAGAATCCGTCCGCCCTGCTTTCGACCAGCCCTGCCAGGGAGTATTCGGCGGTACCGCGCGGCGAGATCGAGCGGCTGATCGAGAAATATGCCGCGCTTTATGAGGTGCCGGTCGATCTGGTGCGCCGCGTCGTCAGCCGCGAGAGCACCTTCAATCCCAATGCCTACAATCGCGGCCATTGGGGGCTGATGCA
Source organism: Mesorhizobium sp. WSM4821 (assembly GCF_055901555.1). NCBI lineage: Bacteria > Pseudomonadati > Pseudomonadota > Alphaproteobacteria > Hyphomicrobiales > Phyllobacteriaceae > Mesorhizobium > Mesorhizobium sp. WSM4821. The sequence goes on from NZ_CM148371.1 coordinate 2,766,502, forward strand.
GATCAAGCATGCGACGGCGCGTGGCATGGGCTATGAGGGTCCGGCGAAGGGGTTGTTCGACGCCGAGACCAATCTGAAATATGCGGTGAAATATCTGCGCGGCGCCTGGCTGGTGGCCGGTGGCAACGCCAAGCGCGCCGACCGGCTCTACCAGAGCGGCTATTATTACGACGCCAAGCGCAAGGGCATGCTGGAAGAAACCGGCCTTGGCCGCGACCGCGCTAGGCGTCGCCTGCAGCCCGATGCCTGAACCGCGCCCGCCGGCGCCAAACGACATCAGGCTGCGCAAGATCCTCGACGATACGCTTGCCCCGCCGCGCTGGCCGGAAGGCTTCGTCATGCGCGGCTTCGAGGCCACCGACGCGGGCGCCTTGCATGCGCTGCTGACCGCCGTCTTCGACGACGGTGCCGATGGGCCGTTCGACGAATGGTGGCCGCGCATCTCAAGCGACGCGGAATTCGACCCTGCTTTGTGTTTCCTGGTTATCGACGGCAAGGGCCGGCTGGCGGGCGCGGCGCTTTGCTGGACGAGGGCCTTCGTGAAAGACCTTGCCGTCCACCCCGAGGCGCGCGGCCGGGGCATCGCCGAAGCGCTGATGTGGCACGTCTTCGCCGCCTTTCGCGCACGCGGTGCCGCGCATGTCGATCTCAAAACCAACACGGTGGAGAACGCCGCCGCGGTCAGGCTCTACGAGCGGCTGGGGATGTTCGAAGTCGATTGGGCGGGGTGAGCGCAGGGCTATCGCTTCAGGCAAAGCGAACGCTCGACCGCCAATTGCCAAAGTCGGCACACCTGAAGCGATTGCTCCTCGCTTGCGCAAAAATGTCGGAACCCTGCTTCGCCATACGTCCTTGAGAGGTAAGGCGCGTTGCCGCGCGCCGTCAAAACCACGGATGACGGAGATGACGATGATCACCTTTCCCAACGAATCCGCTGAATACCGAACCGCCCGCGAAACGCTGCTGCAGAAGGAAATCGAGCTGCGCCGCGCCATGGAGGACGTGGCCGTCGCCCGCCGCGCGCTGCCGCCTGGTGGGCTGGTGCCTGAGGATTATGTGTTCGACGGGCTCGACGCCGATGGCAAACCGGCCCGCATAAAACTTTCGGAGTTGTTTTCGCCTGGCAAGGACACGCTGATCGTCTACTCGATGATGTTTCCGCGTCATCCGCAGGAGACGCGCGACGTGGCGACGAGTGGCGGCACCGCGAAGCTCGCGCGGGCCGATCAGCCGTGCCCATCCTGCACGGCGCTGCTCGACCAGTTCGACGGCGCCGTCGGCCATCTCGAAGCCGCCGGCTTCAATTTCGCCGTGGTGGGCAAGACCGCGCTCGAAAACATGATCACGCTCGGCCGCGACCGCGGCTGGACGAACATGCGGCTGGTCTCCTCGGCCGGCAACAGCTTCAAGCGCGATTATCACGCCGAGGCAGACGATGGCGCGCAGCTTCCGGTTCTGTCGGTGTTCCATCGCGACGCCGACGGTATCCGCCATTTCTGGAGTTCCGAGCTTGGCTTCGCGCCGTCCGAGCCCGGCCAGGACCCGCGCGCCGTCGGCACCTGCGAGATCCTGTGGAACTTGATTGATTTTACCCCTGAGGGCCGGCCGGACTGGGACGAACAGCTGCAATATGCCGGCGCCTGCTGCCATTGAGGCCTTGCCTTCCCCTCCCGTGCAAAACCTCACGAGGGAGAAGGAAAGGCGCGCAACTTCGCCGCTTGTGTCGCGTTGGAAACTCCGAGGATCACAAACCCGGGAGATTTCCTGTGAAAACGCATCTCACCATTGCCATGGTCGCTTTGCTCGCTGGCGCGCCGGCGGCCTTCGCCCAGTCCGCCACGCCGGCTGACTTACCTGCTGTCGAGGAAACCAAGGTCGACACCGAGACCTTCTCCAAGACGGCCGCCAGCGGCAACCGGTTCGAGATTGAAAGCAGCAGGCTGGCCGAACAAAAGAACGTCGCCGCCGATGTCAGGGAATTCGCCGCGCTGATGGTCAAAGACCACACCAAGGCTGGCGAGGATCTCAAGGCAGCGCTCGAACAAAGCCAGACCACGGCCTCGGTGACACCGCGCGGCCCGGCCCTTGAACCGAAGGACCAGGCGATGCTCGACCAGCTCAAGACGCTCGACGGCGATGAATTCCAGGCGAAATACATCCTCCTGCAGACCGAGGCGCACAAGCAGGCATTGGCACTGTTTTCGACCTACGCGCAGTCGGGCGAAGACCCTGCGCTGAAGGAATTCGCCAAGAAGACGCTGCCGACGCTGCGGATGCACGAAAAACGCCTAAAGAATCTGGCGGCCGCCCACAGCTAGGCTGGCGAGAGCGAGTGTTCGGACCGAGCGGTGGTCAGCTCGTCTTGATCTGCTCGACCGCCGTCACCAGCAGTTCGGCCATGGCGCCGCGAATTTGATGATCCGACTGGGCGACGCCCGCCGCGTCGAAATCGGCGCGCACCTTGCGGAACACATCGTCGTCGCCTGCCTCTTCGAAGTCCGAGCGCACCACCTCCTTCGCATAGGCGTCGGCGTCCTCACCGGTCTTGCCGAGCTTTTCGGCGGCCCACAGGCCGAGCAGCTTGTTACGGCGCGCCATGGCCTTGAACTTCGTCTCCTCGTCCATCGCAAACTTCTTTTCGAAGCCTTCCTGACGGTCTCTCATACTGCTCATGGTTTGCCTCGTTCAGGTGTGAGTCTCCGACCTTCATCAGGTGGACTAGAAGAGCGGGAGGCCGAACATGGCGTGCATGGATGTCATAAGCAAGGCCGGACCGTTCATGTCCTAGCTTCATTCCAGCTTGGTTTCCTCGCCCCACGAAGTGGGGAGAGAAGCTATGGGGCGGCGGCGAGGGTTGTGGCACCATCGTTGCTGCAAACTCGAATGGAGTGCCCCATGCAAAGGGGGAGATCGGCAGCGCCGCCGACGGCCTTCTCACCGATGTGATTTGACGTTGCCGCGCCGTGACCTACTCTCGAATGGCGGGACGAGGAGACGAGCGATGCGGTCACCTTTCAACGGGATTCGGAGCGTCGCGCTGGCAGCGGCAGTGATCTTTGCCGCAGCCACCGCGGCCTATGCCCATCACGGCTGGTCGTGGACCGAGGACGGGTTTTTCGAGCTCCGGGGCAGGATCACGGCCATCTATATCGGCAATCCGCACGCCACGCTGGATATCGACGTGGAGGGCGAGGCCTGGCGGGTAGAGATGGCGCCGCCGTCGCGCACGATCGCCGCCGGCTTCACGGAGGAGGTCGCCAAGGTCGGCGACGAGGTGACCGCGATCGGCAACCGCTCGCTCGACGAGAAAGAAAAGCGCATGAAAGCAGTGAGGGTCATCGTCGGCGGCAAGACTTACGATGTCTATCCCGACCGCGTGCCGCCGGCTTGAATGGCCGAGTTCCTCGCCGGCATCGAGCAACTCGCCTTCGTGCGGGGACTGAAGGCCTCCTTCGTCGCCTACCCCATAGTCAATGCGCTCCACATAATGTCGATCGGCGCGTTGCTGACCAGCGTCTGGCTCATGGACCTCAGGGTCATCGGCGCCTTCCGTTCGCTGCCGCAGGCGGCGTTCGTCGCGCTGCTGCGCCGCACGGCGTTGTGTGCGTTTGGCGGGGCGCTTGTCACCGGGGCGCTGCTGTTTCCGGTTAGGGCGAGGGAGTATGCGGCGATGCCGGTTTTCCTCGCCAAGATGACGCTCATCCTTCTCGCCGGCATCAACTTTATAGCGTTCATGCGCTTCGCAAAAGGTGTTGACGAGCCGGCCGGCGGGACCGTTATCATCCTGGCTGTGCTCTCGCTGGTGCTGTGGACATCCGTGCTTTTCGCGGGACGGTTCATTGGTTTTCTCAACTGAGCCGAGTGACGGCAAGATTAGGCGATTTGGCGATCGATCCCGGGCAGGCGGCAGGGCGCGTCCATCAGCCAACGTTCTGGAATTTTCCAAACAGGTTGAAATTGAAGGATAGGCTGCAGCGGGGGAGCATTAGTCTAGCCATCCGAAATACGCTCTTCCCTTGGACTTGACGGTCGCGCGACCGTGTCTCCAAAAGCGTCGGTAAATGCCAAGGTCGCCTGCAAGAGGACGCTCGAGGAGATCGTATGTGCAGAAACCGACGGCAATCGACAACATCGTCGTGATAGGTGCGAGTAGGAGGCGAAGAGGGTCGCCCAATGCCAACTGGTCCACTACGGCGATAACTGACGCGACGAAAAAGTAATGTGAAAGGTAGATCGAGTAGCTTGCGTCGCCTGCACGCTGCATCAGCGCGGTACTGACCCTGGTTTGAGATCGTTCAAGTCCCACCGCCCCACGCTACAATCAGCCGGAGGGAACGCCGAACCTGAAAAACGTGTCGGTCGGGGGCGCGACGGGGATGCTGCCAATCACGAAGAACTCTCCTCCAAAGACAAACCAAGCTGTCCCGACGGCGAGGCAACCCCACCACGTACAGCATTTGAGCTTCGCCCAGGGAACGGGACGCACACGGCGATCAGCATTCCGACAACGAAATCCAGCACGTTGGGTCGGGTATAGAAGAAAGCCAACACCCCATGGTCGGACAGATTTTCAATGAAAATGCCGACAATTGAGAGTATATTTAAAATTATTGAGATAAATGCAATGCAAAATACGGCGGTGCGGAGTTTGAGAAGGCAATTGAGTCATAGAGTCGGGACGTGCCACGAGCCCGATTTTAAGGATCGCTCGGCTACGCGCAAAAGTTGACGCTGTTAAAACTAAGCACCCCAGCAACGACAGAAGAGGCAAGGGGATCGGCGCTACGAAATCCTCGAAAGAGCGTTTGGATGCGTTTCTGGATACTCTCCGCACAGCACCTGGTAGTGCGGATCAACGTTTGGCAAATTTTGTGATGGTGTCGCTAGGAAGCGGTCTCTGGTAAATATAAGAATTATGATGGAGTTCGCAAACCAGCTGGGAGTTTCGGTTGGTCAGAAAGCTGACCGTTTTACCCTGTCTCAAAAAATTGGCGAAGTATTAAAGGGAATGAGGCCGTCGGATAGAGAAAAATACATGGACGTCCTTCACAGATGGACAGCCAAAAATCATCGCTGCAGGAATGGGAGCAAGATTATTGTGAAGGGATAAATTCATGGCCCGGCAGCACTCCGTCTGCTGGCCGTCTCGCCCTCAAGACTAGCCTGCTGCCTACGCAAAGTACTCCTGCAGCGGCCTGACCTCCAGGCTCCCCGCCCGCAGCGCCGCAATCGCCTCCGCCACCGCCGCAGCGCCAGACAGCGTCGTATAATACGGCACTTTCTGCATCAGCGTGGCGCGGCGCAGCGATTTCGAATCCGACACCGCCTTCTGGCCGTCCGTGGTGTTGAAGACGATCTGCACCTGGCGGTTGCGGATGGCGTCCTCGATGTGCGGGCGGCCTTCCAGCACCTTGTTTATCTTCTCGGCGACGACGCCGTTTTCGGCGAGGAAGCGGGCGGTGCCGGATGTGGCCATCACCTTGAAGCCCTGGCCGGCGAGGCGCTTGACCGCCGGCAGGATGCCCTTCTTGTCCTCGTCGCGCACCGAGACGAACAGCGTGCCCGCGCGGGGGAGATCAACACCCGCCCCTAACTGGCTCTTGGCGAAGGCGAGCGCGAAGTCGCGGTCGAGGCCCATGACCTCGCCGGTCGAGCGCATTTCCGGGCCGAGCAATATGTCGACGCCGGGGAAGCGGGCGAAGGGGAAGACAGCTTCCTTGACCGCGATGTGGCCAGGATTTCTGGGGTCGGGCATGGCGCCGTAATGGGCGAAGGCGTCTTCCAGGCTCTCGCCGGCCATGATGCGGGCGGCTATTTTCGCGATGGGACGGCCGATGGTCTTGGCGACGAAGGGCACGGTGCGCGAGGCGCGCGGGTTGACCTCGAGCACATAGACGGTGCCGTCCTTGATCGCGTACTGCACGTTCATCAGGCCGCCGACATTGAGCGCGCGGGCGAGCGCCGCCGTCTGGCGCTCCAGCTCGTCGACCAGTTCCGAAGGCAGCGAGTGCACCGGCAGCGAGCAGGCACTGTCGCCCGAATGGATGCCGGCCTCCTCGATGTGTTCCAATATGCCGGAGACGAACGTCGACTTGCCGTCGCACAGGCAGTCGACATCGACCTCGATGGCGCCCGAGAGATAGGTGTCGAACAGCAGCGGGTTCTTGCCCAGCAGCGTGTTGATCTGGCCTGTTTTGTCGTTGGGGTATTTCTGCTTGATGTCCTCCGGCACAAGGCCGGGCACGGTGTCGAGCAGATAGGTCTGCAGCATGCCCTCGTCGTGGATGATCTGCATGGCGCGACCGCCGAGCACATAGGATGGGCGCACCACCAACGGGAAGCCGAGCTCGCCGGCGACTAGGCGGGCCTGCTCGACCGAATAGGCGATGCCGTTCCTCGGCTGGCTGAGGCCGAGCTTGTGCAAGAGCTTCTGGAAACGGTCGCGGTCCTCGGCGAGGTCGATCATGTCAGGCGAGGTGCCGAGGATCGGGATGCCGGCCTTCTCCAGCGCATCGGCGAGCTTCAGCGGCGTCTGGCCGCCGAACTGGACGATGACGCCGACCAGCTCGCCCGACGCCTGCTCGGCGCGCAGGATCTCCAACACGTCCTCCGGCGTCAGCGGCTCGAAATAGAGCCGGTCCGAGGTGTCGTAGTCGGTCGAGACGGTCTCCGGATTGCAGTTGACCATGATCGCCTCGAAGCCGGCCTCGCGCAGCGCGAAGGCGGCATGGCAGCAGCAATAGTCGAACTCGATGCCCTGGCCGATGCGGTTGGGGCCGCCGCCGAGGATGACCACCTTCTTGCGCGACGAGACCTGTGCCTCGTTGGCGAGCGCGCCGGCGAACGGCATTTCGTAGGTCGAGTACATATAAGCGGTGGGCGAGGCGAACTCGGCGGCACAGGTGTCGATGCGCTTATAAACCGGATGAACGTCGAGCTTTTCGCGAATCTTTTGAATCTCTTCCACGTCTTTCCTGACCAGGGACGCGAGGCGGGCATCCGAGAAACCCATCGCCTTCAGCATGCGCAGATTGGCGACGTCCCCAGGGATGCCGTGCTCGCGGATGCGGTCTTCCATGGCCAGGATGCCGGCGATCTGCTCGAGGAACCACGGGTCGATCTTGCACATGGCGTGCACGTCTTCCAGCGAGGTGCCCATGCGGATCGCCTGCGCCACCATGCGCAGCCGGTCGGGCGTCGGCGTGCCGAGCGCGGCGCGGATGGCGTTGCGATCGTCGACATGGCTGGCCGGGGCGCTGCCATGGCCGATGCCGGGGATCTCGATCTCGTCCAGACCGGTGAGGCCGGTTTCCAGCCCACGCAAAGCCTTCTGTAGTGATTCCTGGAAAGTGCGGCCGATGGCCATGACTTCGCCGACCGACTTCATTGCCGTGGTCAGCACCGGCTCGGCGCCGGGGAATTTCTCGAAGGCGAAGCGCGGGATCTTGGTCACGACATAGTCGATGCTCGGCTCGAACGAGGCCGGCGTGGCGCCGCCGGTGATGTCGTTCTCCAATTCGTCCAGCGTGTAGCCGACGGCGAGCTTTGCCGCGATCTTGGCGATGGGGAAGCCGGTCGCCTTGGAGGCAAGCGCGGAAGAGCGCGAGACGCGTGGGTTCATCTCGATCACCACGAGTCTTCCATCGGCAGGATTCACGGCGAACTGCACGTTGGAGCCGCCGGTCTCGACGCCGATCTCGCGCAGCACCGCGATCGAGGCGTTGCGCATCATCTGGTATTCCTTGTCGGTCAGCGTCAGCGCCGGGGCGACGGTGATCGAATCGCCGGTGTGCACGCCCATCGGGTCGATGTTCTCGATCGAGCAGACGATGATGCAGTTGTCGGCCTTGTCGCGGACAACCTCCATCTCGTACTCCTTCCAGCCCAGCACGCTTTCCTCGATCAGCACTTCGGTGGTCGGCGAGGCGTCGAGGCCGGACTGGACGATGTCGTAGAATTCGGCGCGGTTGTAGGCGATGCCGCCGCCGGTGCCGCCCATGGTGAAGGACGGGCGGATGATGGCGGGCAGGCCGACATGGTCGAGCGCCTGCGCCGCGATTGCCATGGCGTGGCTGATGTAGCGCTGCTTGCGGTCGCCCTCGCCGAGGTTCCAGCGCGTTTCCAGCGCGTCGAGCGCGGCGTCGAGATTGTCGGGCTTCTCGGCCTTCAGCGCTGCGCGCTCGACCTCATGCCTCTTGCGGTCGGCATCCTTGACGTCGGTGGCGTTGGCCAGCATCGACTTCGGCGTTTCCAGCCCGATCTTGCTCATCGCCTCGCGAAACAAGGCGCGGTCCTCGGCCTTGTCGATGGCCGTGGCGTCGGCGCCGATCATCTCGACATTGTAGCGGTCGAGCACGCCCATGCGGCGCAGCGAGAGCGCCGTGTTCAGCGCGGTCTGGCCGCCCATGGTCGGCAGCAGCGCGTCCGGCCGCTCCTTGGCGATGATCTTGGCCACCACTTCGGGCGTGATCGGCTCGATATAGGTGGCGTCGGCCAGCTCCGGATCGGTCATGATGGTGGCCGGGTTGGAATTGACCAGGATGACGCGAAAGCCCTCTTCCTTCAGCGCCTTGCAGGCCTGGGTGCCGGAATAGTCGAACTCGCAGGCCTGACCGATGACGATGGGGCCGGCCCCTATGATCAGGATCGACTTGATGTCGGTGCGTCTTGGCATATCGAGGGTCCGTTCGGCAGGCGGCTTGCACGAAAAACCGGACGGGAAGACCCGGCCGGTTGTGCTCGCGATTCTGGTATCAGGCTAGGAGGGCCTTATAGGGAAGAGTTTTGCCTGATGTAACCCCCTAAAATGCGGGTAGGGCGTAGGGCAGTAGGGCAGTAGGGCAGTAGGGCAGTAGGGCAGTAGGGCAGTAGGGCAGAGGTTCGAGCGCCTTTAAACATATTGCCCTACTGCCCTATTCCCTAACCACTAATCTCCCAACGCCAGGGTATCAGGAATCTCGAAGCGTTCGGACACGCCGACGCGGATCATGTTCAGGCTGCCCTCGCGCGTGTAGCGGAATTCGCCGGGTGCGTCGGAACCGGCCGGCAGACCGGCCTTGAAGCTGATGACGCGCATGCCCCCGTCGGGCCAGGTCACGGTCACCTCGGCTTTGTCGCCCGTGTGCACAACGCCTGCCTTGCAGCTGGTCATCGGCTGGCCGACATAGCGCGCACAGGGAATCTCGTTGCCGGCACCAGGGATCGGCGTCCTTGGCGGCTGCAGCCGGGCAACGGCTTGTGCGTCGGCCGGAGGCGCCGCATTGGCAGCGCGATTCTGGATGGGCTGGTCCGACGCGGCTATCTCCCCGGTCGATGGGTTTGCGCTGGCTGCGAGCGCCAGGCGGTAAGCGTCCTCGATGGCCGCCCTGCCGATGGCCTCAGTGGCCGTCATCGTGGGTTCGGGACCGCTCGCGCCCAGGCGGGCCGTCAGATCGGGCAGCGGCTGATCCGCGGTTGCCGGGTTCGAGGCCTCGGCCGCCGGGGCGGCGCTTTCGCCGGTCGTTTCGGTTTCCTCGTCCGAAACGGCCGTCGGATTCTCGGGGTTCAGGTAGCGCGCGGGAGCCCATCCGGTCAGTTGCGGGTTGTCAATCTCAGCAACTTTGCACCAGCGGTAGCCGTTGACGTCGTTGCAGCCGAGATTGTTGACGCTCGTGCCATTTGGCAGCCGGGCCTTGATCTTGCCCATCGCCGATGCCGTGGCGCGGACGTTCAGGAGATCGCCCGGAGCGAGTTCGGTCACGATCGAAACGACCTCCTCGGCCCTGGCCGGCAGCAGCGCCGTCAGTAGCAAGGCAATCAGCACGTGCAGCGTCGTTCGGAGCGAAATTGTGCGCCTCATCACCTGGCCGTGGGCGATAGATTGCATGGCCTAAGGGCGCGGCCAGGCACGGAAAGCGCCACCGCATGCCAAGCCGGTTTATAAGCGACGACACGGCGCCAGGTAACCCCGAAAATGCGGCGCCGGCGTGAACTCGTTCCTCGTTCAGCCTGGCATGAAGGTGTTCGGCCTGGCGTGAACAAGTTCAGCTCTCGCTCAGCCGGACGGCATGAACGCGTTCCGCGTTCAGTCTGGGAGGCATGAGCTTCGCTCAGCCTGGCATGAGCTCGTGCCTCGCTCAGCCTGGAGGCATGAGCTTCGCTCAGCCTGAAATAAACCCGGTGCGTAGCGCGTGGGCCCATTCCGTCCGTCCCGCCTGCTCGGCCTGCCGCGCCGCCGCCTCGTGGTCGTAGTCGACGGCGATGGCCTCGAAGCGGTCGGGGCGGCCCGGTCTGCCCAATTCGACGATGCCGTAACGCGCGTGCGGAGAGCCTTGCTCGGAAACATGCGCCGGCGGTGTTGGATCGTCGTAGGCGGGGCAGCCGATGCTGCCCGGATTGAAGACAACCGGGCCGTCGGGGATGCGGATCAGTTCGCTGCGGTGGCTGTGGCCGCACAGCACGATGCGGCAAGCGGGGTCGAGCGCGGCCAGCCGTCGCTTGATGGCGGCGAGCGGCGCGCGCACCAGCCGGCCATCGGCCATCGTATCGGTCAGATATTTTTCGTCATGGTCGGGCCGGGCATGGAAGGCGGTCACCTCAGGTGTGATCTCCAGCGTGAGAGGCAAGGCGAACAGCGCCTCGCGCTGTGCCGGCGTCAGCCGGTCATGCGCGTAGCGGGCCGAGGGCCACATCGTGTCGTCGAGCGGATCGCGGGCGACATGGCGGTCATGATTGCCGCGCACCGTTGGCAGGTTCAGCGTCTCAAGCCGCGCAAACGTCTCGCGCGGCCAGAGCGGGCCGGAGACGCAATCGCCGAGATTGACGACAAGCTCGGCGCCGCCGCGCTGCCGCAGATCGTCAAGCACGGCGTCCAGCGCCAGGATGTTGCCGTGGATATCGGCGAGGACGGCAATGCGCATAAGGGTAGCTCCGTGGGCAGGGCAGCGTTTTCTTCGCCCCGCGAAGCGGGGAGAAACCTTCAGGCGTGGATTTTCGTCTCGTGGGTGCCAACCGCGGGCAGTGCCGTATCGTCGACGGCAGCGGCAATGACGCTATCGAGCAGGCCCGGAAAACGGCGGTCGAGATCGTCGCGGCGCAGCGTGATCAGCCGGCTGGTGCCGACCACCTCGGCGCGAGTGACGCCGGCCTCGCGCAGCTTGGCCAGATGATAGCTCAGATTGGTTTTCGAGCCGAGATCGAGGAACTGGCTGCAATTCAGCGGCACGCCCTCCTTGCTGGCGAGGTAGCGCACGATGGCCAGCCGCGTCGGGTCTCCGAGCACGGCAAGCACGTTCGGCAGGCTTATCTGGTCGGCTGTGGGATGGGGCAAGGTCATGCGTGGGAACTAAGCACAGCTGGGGCAGATTTCAACGCGTATCTCCTTGGCGGGCGTAAGCGGTTCTTGACGTCATTCGGGCCTATCCTGACACCGGGCTGTCAGCAGGCTTCGATTAATATGGATGAGCTCATTGACATCGTGCCCTGTTATATTCAATTGTTCAATAACTTTTGAACTAAGGATTTCGCCATGGACAAGCGCCTCATCTGGCTTGCGCTCGGGTCATTCACCATCGCGACCGAAGGCTTCGTCATTTCAAGCCTGTTGCCCGACATCGCGGCCGATGCCGCCATCTCCGTTCCGCTCGCCGGGACACTGATCACCGCCTTTGCGCTCGCCTACGCGATCGGTGCGCCGATCCTGGCGACGCTTACCGGTGAATGGGACCGGCGGCGCGTCATCCTGTGGACGCTGGCGTTCTTCGTGCTGGGCAATCTGGCTGCGGCGCTGAGTTCGTCCTTCGAACTGCTGCTGGTCGCGCGCATCGTCATGGCGCTGTCGTCCGGCCTGTTCGCGGCGACGGCGCAAGGGACGGCCGTAGCGCTTGTCGATGATCATCACCGCGCCCGCGCCATTGCCGTCGTTGTCGGCGGCACGACGGTGGCGGTGGCGGTAGGCGCGCCGCTCGGCGCGCTTGTCGCGGCCGTCGCCGGGTGGCGCGGCACATTCTTTGCCATTGCCGGTCTCGGCGCGCTGGCCGGCGCGATCCTGTGGTACCGGCTGCCGCGCGGCATCATCGGCACGAAGCTGCCGCTCGGGCAACGGTTGGCCGCAGCTCTTCGCCCCGGCGTGCCATCGATCCTGCTGACCACGCTTTTGGCGCTCACCGGCGCCTTCACGGTCTTTGCCTTTGTCGCGCCGCTGGCCATCGAAGGCGGAGGCTTGAGCCCGATCGCGCTGCCCGGCATGCTGCTCGCCTTTGGTGTCGGCGCCGTCATCGGCAACATCGTCGGCGGGCAGGCCGCCGACCGCTTCGGCGCGACGCGCACCGTCAGCTGGTCGCTGGCGCTGAGCGCGGTCATGCTGGTTACGTTTTCGCTGATCCCGACATTCTTGCCGCGCGAGATTGCTGGACCGGCGCTGATGGCCATGATGGTGCCGTGGGGCATTGTCGGCTGGGCCTTCCCGCCGGCGCAGGCCAGCCGCATCATCAGGCTGGCGCCCGATGCGGCGCCCATCGTGCTGTCGCTCAACGCCTCGGCGCTCTATTTCGGCGTGGCGCTGGGCGCGGTCGTCGGCGGCGCGGTGCTGCGCTATGGTGCGCCAGCCGATCTCGGCCTGGTCGCGGCGGTGTTCCCGATCGTGGGGCTCGGCGTCGTGCTGGCCAGCTACCGGGTCGCCCGTGAGGTCGCCATGCCGGCCGAATGAAGTCTGGCTGCTGCCGCCCGCCTGAGACCTCAGGTCGCTGCCGGCGGCAGGTCAAAATCCAGCGCGGCGAGGTCATCCAGCGCCGCGCGCAGCTTTGCCGCCTGCTCCTTGCCGACCATGTCCTCGAAACGCTGCTGGGCGACGCGCCACAGCTTCATGGCTTCATCGAGCTTGATCAGGCCCTGCGGCGTTAGCCGCACACGCTTGATGCGGCGGTCGTCCGGATCGGCGAAGGTCTCGACATAACCGTCGCGGATCAGCGGTTTCAGCGTGTGGCCGAGCGCCGACAGGTCCATGACGAGGGCCCCGGCAATGGCGCCCATGGTCGGCTCGTCGCCGATATGGATCTGGTAGAGCAGGCCCTGCTGCGTGGCCTTCAGGCCCGAGGGAGCCAGCACATCGTCATAGAATTGGCCGAGCTTGCGCGTCGCGCGGCGCAGCATGGCGTTGTTGCAAAGGGTCAGGCCGGGCAGCGTGGCTTGGGTCATGACGATTCCTTTGGGAGTTGAACGGCGTTCGGCCGGGTCCCACAAAAATAACCCTTGGCCGATTGATTGACAAGATAGTGGCATATGCCTAGTTTCATAAAGTGGCATATGCCACTAAATGTATATGATGGCTGAGGAAAGGCGAGGGGGTTCGCCCGCCATACCGGCAGCCAAGGTTGAAACGGAAGGATCAGGAAAATGAGCAATCAGGAAAACAAGGGCACGGCGGTGGTCACCGGAGCCTCGTCCGGCATCGGCGCGGTCTATGCGGACCGGCTGGCGGGGCAGGGCTATGATCTGGTGCTGGTGGCGCGCCGCGCCGACCGGCTCGAGGAACTGGCGGAGAAGTTGCGCCATGCCTATAGAAGCAAGGTCAGCGTCATCAGTGCCGACCTCGCCGACGACAACGATGTCCGCCGCGTCGAGCAGGCGATATTGGCCGACGAGAGCGTCACGCTGCTGGTCAACAATGCCGGCCTCGGCGGGGCGCAAGTGGTGGCGACAGCCGATGCCGACCTCGCCGAGCGCATGATCAAGGTCAATATCGTCGCCTTGACGCGGCTGACGCGCGCGGTGCTGCCGGGGCTGCTGTCGCGCAACCGCGGCGCCATCGTCAACATCGCCTCGGTGCTAGCCTTCGACACCTCGTTCGGCGGCATCTACAGCGGCACCAAGGCCTATGTCGTCAACTTCACCGAGGCCTTGCAGCGGGAAGTCGCCGGCACCGGAGTGAAGGCGCAGGTGGTACTGCCGGGGGCCACGCGTACCGAATTCTGGGACGTTGCCGGAAGCGATCTTGCGAATGTGCCGCAAGAGATCGTGATGAGCGCCGACGATCTGGTCGATGCAGCGCTTGTCGGCCTTGCCAAGGGCGAAGCCGTGACCGCGCCAGGCCTTGCCGACGCGGCCGGACTGGACGCCTTTCTCGGCGCCCGGCAGGGGTTTTTCGGCAGCCTTCTGGCGGGCAAGCCGGCGGCGCGTTACGCCGCCTGAAAGTCGGGCATCTATGCTGGCTGCCACATCGGAATGATCGACGCGGCGAGCAGCAGGCCAAGCACCGCGTTAAGCACGCGCCACTGCCGCTCGGTTCTAAGCAACCGGGCGAGCAGCGTGCCTGCCACGCACCAGGCCGACAGCGACAGCGCGGCTGCCAGGCCGAAGACTGCGCCGAGCAAAAGCGCGAGCTGCAGCGGTCCGTCGGCAAGTGCTGCGAACGATGCCGCCGCGCCAAGCCCCATGGCCCAACCCTTGGGGTTCATCCATTGCAGGCCGGCGCCGCCGAAAAAGCTGTTCGGTTTGGCCATGGCCACGTCCAGATTGGGTGGACCGCTGCGGCCGATCTTGAGGGCGAGCCAGATCAGGTAGAGCGATCCGGCGATCTTCATCGCCAATTGCAAGGACGGGGCCGCCGCCAGCAGGCCGGCGAGCCCGGCGGCACCGGCCGCTGCCACCGTGGCAAGGCCGGTGGCGCTGCCGGCCATCAGCGGAACAGAGCGGCGAAAGCCGAACTGTGCCCCGGACGCCGTCGATAAGGTCGTGGCCATGCCGGGCGTGGAGGTCGAGACCAGCGCGAACAAGACGAGCGGAAGGATGGCCTCAAGCATGCTGTTTCCTTTGTTGGGAGCCGCATGTTAGGCGCTGTCGTTAATCAGTAAATGCAATGTTTGCCATGGTTAGCATTAGAGAATATTATGCAACTCATGATCCGCAATCTCGACACGGCCCTGATCCGGACTTTCGTCACCGTCGCCGACAAGGCCAGCATGACGGCGGCGGCGAACGCGCTGCATTTGACGCAAGGCGCCGTTAGCCAGCAGATCAAGCGGCTGGAGGAGGTTTTTGGCTGCAGCCTGTTCGAGCGCGACCGGCGCGGATTGCGGCTCACCCGCCCCGGCGAGCGGCTGTTTGGCAAGAGCAAACGCCTGCTCAGCCTCAACG
This sequence comes from Mesorhizobium sp. WSM4821, assembly GCF_055901555.1. NCBI lineage: Bacteria > Pseudomonadati > Pseudomonadota > Alphaproteobacteria > Hyphomicrobiales > Phyllobacteriaceae > Mesorhizobium > Mesorhizobium sp. WSM4821. The sequence continues at coordinate 2,781,613 of NZ_CM148371.1, forward strand.
ACGAGATCTTGGGCGAGATGGCGATCAGCGCGGTTGCGGGTGAGGTGCGGCTCGGCGTGCCGTATGATCTGGTTGGCACCATGCTTGCGCCGATGTTGAAGACTTATGCCGAGACCTATCCGCAGGTCGAGATTTCGCTGGTCTGCGCCTCGTCGCCGGAGCTTGCGGCGGCCTTGGCGGCCGGCACGATAGACCTTGCCGTGATCGAGGAACCGGTCGGTCCGTCCGCCGGCGAGTGCCTTGCCATCGACCGACTGGTCTGGGTCGGCGCCAAAGGCGGCATAGCCCGCCGCAAACGGCCTTTGCCGGTTTCAATGGTGGCCGACACCTGCGCTTTCCGCCCAGCGGTGCTAGCGGCGCTCAACGAGCATGGGCTGGTATGGCGGACCGTGTTCGAGAACGGCAACCTCGACGCGACGATGGCGACTGTGCGTTCGGACCTGGCCGTCACCACCTGGCTGGCGTCCACCGTGCCTGCCGATCTCGATATTCTGTCCGCCGATCCGGAGCTGCCGGCCCTGCCGAATTTCTCGATCAATTTGCACCTGCCGAAGCATGGTATCGGGCCGGCGGCGCAGGAATTCGCCGCGTGCATCCGCGACGGGTTGGCGCGGCGGCAACAGGCGGCGTGATCGGCAAAACAGCAAAGGGACGGCCGGTGCCGGGCCATCCCCTGTTAACAGTGGCGCGGTCGCCTACTTCCAGGTCCGGCGCCTCTCGATCTCGGCTTCGGACGGCTGTTCCTGGGCGAAGGAACCAGTCTTGATCTCACCGGCGCGCTCATAGGTCGCCATGATGACGCCGGTGGTCGATGCCTGCGAGCGGTTCAGCTTGAAAGCCGCCGGCATTGCGCCGCTGCCGAACAGCCGCTTGCCCTTGCCCAGCACCAGCGGGAAGATCAGCAGGCTGATCTCGTCGATCAGGTCGTTGGCGAGCAGGATCTGGATGAGTTCGCTCGATCCCTGGATGAGCAGGTCCGGCCCATCCTCCTGCTTGAGCTGGCGCAGCGCGGCCACGACGTCGTCGCCGAGCGACTGGCTGTTTTGCCAGGACAGCGTATCGGGCCGGTGCGTTGCCACATATTTGGTGGCCGCGTTGAAGCTGTCGGCGATCGGACCGCTTTCCTGGTACGGCCAATGGGCGGCGAAGATGTCGTAGGTCTTGCGGCCGAGGAGCAGCGCGAAGGGTTTTGCGAAGGTCTCACCAATAAAGGCGCCCCCGACGTCGTCCCAGTAATGGAACGTCCAGCCACCGAATTCGAAGCCGCCGACCGGGTCTTCTTCCGGTCCGCCAGGCGCCTGCATGACGCCGTCGAGACTGACGAATGTCGCAGTGATGATCTTCCTCATCGGATTCTCCTTTTTCATCATCCAGGCCGTCAGGGCCGGATTTCGGCCAAAGGACGCGCGGCCGGACACCTGCCCGACAGGGACCGGAAAAAATCTTCAGCGCTCCAGCCGGCGGCGATCGGCAGACACGGATGCCTCGCCTCGGCGACTTCATAGCGACCGCCTGTCGCCAACACCTTGCGACGAGAACCAGACGTCGCCGATGATCGCGGTGGCGGTGCGGTCCGGTGCCTTGTTGGCGGTCAGCCAGATCGAGCGGCTGCGCGCGGCCTTCTCGCGATCTGGGATTTTCGCCGCGGAGCTTGCCAGCGAGGCGCCGATGCAGGGGATGAACCATGACCGCATGAACGGCTCGCAGTCAAAACCCTTATCCGTGCGGGTCACCATCACGGCCAGGCCGACGCGCTCGGCCGGACGCCACGGAAAGATCATGCGGCCGCCGCGCTTCAGCGCCTTCAGCCATTCAGCCGGGGGTGCCGCGACGCCGGCATTGACATAGATGATATCGGACGGTGGCAGGCTGCCGATGACCGCATCGCCATGGATGACGGTCACATTGCCATAAGCTTCGAGATTCTCTCTCGCGCGGTCGGCGAGACTGGATTCCAGTTCGAAGGCGGTGACCGCGCCGCCCGGCGAAACCAGCTGTGCCAGCAGGGCAGTGTAGTAGCCGGTGCCGGCGCCGACATGGGTGACGGCCTCGCCGGGTTTTGGCGCCACCTTGCCGATCCACATGGCGTGCAGGAACGGCTCGCCATTGTTGATGCCCTTGTCGGCGTCGAGTGACACCAGCACGTTCTGATAAATGTGCACCGGATCGGCGCTCGGCGTTTCGACCTTGCCGCCGTTGGCGACCACGGTCCACGGCCCGGGACCAAGAAAGGCTTCGCGCGGCACCGCGGCGAACACCGCTTCGAGGCGCGGATCGGCCGAACCCGCGTTGGCGGCCATCAGTCGCGCGTAGAATTGTCGGGCTTCGGCAGTTCCGGTCATGACGCCTGAGAAGATAGCGCAATTGGCCGAGTTGTCTGCCTTCAATGCACGGCCGGGAAAACCCCTCAGCCGTAGCCGGCGACGGTGTCGTAGAGCAGCTTGAAGTTGAGCACCAGGATGAGAGCGGCGACCGCCCACGCCAGCACGGCGACGCCCCTGGGAATGGCCAGATTGCCCATCTTGCGCTTGTCGGAGACGAACTGCACCAGCGGCACCACCGCGAAGGGGAGTTGCATCGACAGGATCACCTGGCTGAAGACGAGGAGCTGGCCGGTACCCTTCTCGCCATAAAGCGCGGTGACGACCACCACCGGGACGATGGCGATGCCGCGCGTCAAAAGGCGGCGCGCCCATTGCGGGATGCGCAGGCGCAGGAAGCCCTCCATCACGATCTGCCCGGCAAGCGTCGCCGTGACCGTCGAGTTCAGGCCGGAGGCAAGCAGCGCCACGGCAAACAGGGTCGAAGCGATGCCGAGGCCGAGCAGCGGCGACAGAAGCTCGAAGGCCTGGCCGATCTCGGCGACGTCCTGATGGCCGGTGCCGTGGAAGGCCACCGCCGAGACGATCAGGATGGAGGCGTTGACGAACAGCGCCAGTATCAAGGCGATGGTCGAGTCGGTGGTTGCCCATTTGATGGCGTCGCGCTTGCCTTTGTCGGTGCGTGGATAGGCGCGGGTCTGCACGATCGAGGAGTGCAGATAGAGATTGTGCGGCATCACGGTGGCGCCGATGATGCCGATCGCGATGTAGAGCATCGCCGGGTTGGTGACGATCTCCGGCGACGGCACGAACATGGAATGCAGGATCGAGCCGACAGGCGGGGCGGCGGCAAAGATCTGGATGGCGAAGCAGCCGAAGATGATGATCAAAAGCGCGATGATGAAGGCTTCGAGGAAACGGAACCCCTTGTTCATCAGGAGAAGCAGCAGGAAGGCATCGAGGGCCGTGATGACGGCGCCGCCGACCAGCGGAATGCCGAACAGCAGCTGCAGGGCAATCGCCGTGCCGATGACCTCGGCCAGATCGCAGGCGATGATGGCCAGCTCACAAGCGATCCACAGCATGAAATTGACCGGCCGCGGATAATAGGCACGGCAGGCCTGGGCGAGGTCTCGGCCGGTGGCGATGCCGAGCCTGGCGGCCAGCGCCTGCAGCAGGATCGCCATCAGGTTCGACAGCATGATGATGAAAAGCAGGGTGTAGCCGAACTGGGCGCCGCCGGCGAGATCTGTCGCCCAATTACCGGGATCCATATAGCCGACCGAGACCATGTAGCCCGGCCCCATGAAGGCGAACAGCCGGCGAAACCATATCCCCGACTGCGGCACGGCGATCGAGGCGTTGACCTCGCGCAGGCTTGGCTGCTCGTCGTCTTCCGGCCGGGCAAATCGCCACATGGTTCGCGATGCTGTTGCGGCTTCGGCTTCTGACATTGGGGGATTTCCGCTGGGTCGGTCTATGCTGCCACTCTATCTATGGCAGGGCCGAACATTATGCAATATGCTATATTTCATTGTTTATGCTTTTGAATGGCACCCTGCCGGCGAGGCGCGAGGGAACGGAAACGCCGGTTGCGCCTGCCGTCGAATGCAAATAAACGGCCAGACGAATGGAGGCCCGTGCTATGAGTGTACAAATGCCGGCCCCATCCGCGAAAGTCGAGGAGGAGCGCGTATTGGCGCTGAAGAACAGACCGGTCCCACGCGAAAAGCCGCTGCTTGATGCTGAAATTCACTCTGAGGGGTTCAGGCAGACGCGCGAAGCGCGCCGCAGTGCGCTGGTCGAGGACTATGTCGAGCTCATCGCCGACCTCATCGAGGACGGCAACGAGGCGCGCCAGGTCGACATCGCGGCGCGCCTCGGCGTCGCCCAGCCGACCGTGGCCAAGATGCTGACGCGGCTGTGCGCGGACGGGCTCGTTTCCAGAAAACCCTACCGTGGCGTGTTCTTGACCGATGCCGGCCGCAAGGTGGCGGAGGAGAGCCGCATTCGCCATCAGACGGTGGAAGCATTCCTGCGCTCGCTCGGCGTCAGCGCCGAGACGGCGCGTATCGACGCCGAGGGCATCGAGCACCATGTCAGCGCCGAGACGCTTGAAGCGTTCCGCAAGGCGATGACCTCGACACGCTAAGTGTACCACCAATTCCGACAGTCCTGCCGGAACCGCCGCGTTGCCGCTGCGTTTGAGATCGTGCCACGCGATTGGCGCGAGGTCGAGGAGGATATCATGGGCGTTGAACAGGCACCGACAGCGAAGGGCAAGCAGGCGGCCAAGGGATTGAAGCAAGCTGCGGCGAAGGATGAGCGCAAGACGGAAGCGGATACCGGCCGCCCGCTCAAAAAAGGTGCGGCCCGCTTCGACGAGCGCTCGAAAAGCTCGGACGGCAAGAGCGCCGGCGCCAAGCAGAAGATCTGAGCGTGGCCGCCAAGAGCCAGAAGAGCGCAGACAGAGTGTCACTCGAGCAGCGTGGCGTCCGGCATTCAACTGGGCGATAGTATGGCTCGTTGCACGGCCGCGCTCATGGTTGCGCTCGATTGACGCCGAGAACCACGATGTTGCGATCGACCTGCCCCACTGCCCAGCGTGCCTGACGGCTGCAACGCGGCGGAGCCCCCTTTCATGCGAAAAATGCTGTGACTTGGCGCAACCATTCAGATAATTATTTGTTGGGTCGGACCGGGCCACGGGATTGGCGCGTTGCCGATACATGCACCACGAGGATTTGCCATGCTCTGGAAGGGTCGTCGTCAGAGTGACAATGTCGAGGACGAGCGCGGCCAGGGCGGCGGGTTCAACCTGCCGGGCGGAAGGTCCGGACAGTTCCGCATCCCGGTCGGCGGCCGCTCCGGCGGCGGAATGTCGCTGTCGACCATCGTCATTCTCGTGGTCCTATATTTTGGGCTGAAGGCCTTCGGCATCGACCCGCTGCAGATCCTGGCCGGCGGCGATGGCGGCTTGGTGCCGGGCGGTGGCGGTCAGATCACCGACAACAGCGGCGGGCAGGGCGGCGGCACCGGTGCGCCGGCCTCCGACGAGATGAAGCAGTTCGTCTCGACGGTCCTGGCCGAGACGGAGGACACCTGGACCGGCATTTTCCAGGCCGAGGGCCTGACCTATGAAGATCCGAAGCTGGTCCTGTTCAGCGGGCAGATCCGCTCGGCCTGCGGCTCCGCCTCGTCCGCGGCCGGACCTTTCTACTGTCCCGGCGACCGCAAGGTCTATCTCGACACCACCTTCTTCCAGCAACTCGACCAGCAATTCGGCGCCTCGGGCGATTTCGCCCAAGCCTATGTGATCGCGCATGAGGTCGGCCATCATGTGCAGAACCTCACCGGCATCCTGCCCAAATTCAACCAGATGCGCCAGCAGATGGGCGAGACCGACGCCAATCACATGTCGGTTCAGGTCGAACTTCAGGCCGACTGCTTCGCTGGCGTCTGGGCACATTTCACCGGGCAGAAAGGCATCCTGGAACAGGGCGACATGGAAGAGGCGCTGAACGCGGCCCAGCAGATCGGCGACGACACGATGCAGAAGAAGATGCAGGGCTATGTCGTGCCGGAAAGCTTCAACCACGGCACCTCGCAGCAGCGGCAGACCTGGCTCGCGCGCGGCTACAGGAGCGGCAAGCTTTCGGATTGCGATACGTTCAACACCCCGATCTGAGGTGTCGCGACTTTCCTGTTGAACGACCGTCGAAGCGCCGGCTGCGATGTAGGGGTGTGGCCGCATCCTTGTCGACAGTTGATGTCAGGATGAGCATCCTTGGCGTGTTCCCTTATTGTTCCATGCGGCTGACTCACCTATAACGAGCCTTCCGCCTTCGCTCCGAGGCGGCTCCAGGAGTCGAAACCGTCATGATCGAAGCCAAAACCGCCAGGCGGGGCCTTGCGCTTGTTTTCACCACGCTGCTGCTCGACATCACCGGCATTGGCATCATCATGCCGGTGTTGCCGGCCTATCTCAGGGAATTGACCGGCGTCGGCATCAGCGAAGCGGCCATCGAGGGCGGCTGGCTGTTCTTCGTCTACGCCGCCATGCAGTTCCTGTTCGCGCCGCTGGTCGGCAATCTCAGCGACCGCTTCGGGCGCCGCCCGATCCTGCTGGCCTCGGTGCTGACCTTCGCCATCGACAATCTGATCTGCGCGGTGGCATGGTCTTATTCGATCCTGTTCATCGGCCGGGTGCTGGCCGGCATCAGCGGCGCCAGCTACTCGACCGCGTCCGCCTTCATCGCCGACGTCAGCACCGACGAGAACCGGGCGAAGAATTTCGGCCTGCTCGGCATCGCCTTCGGTGTCGGGTTCATCATCGGCCCGGTGCTGGGCGGGCTGCTCGGCGAATTCGGGCCGCGCGTGCCGTTCTGGGGCGCGGCGGTGCTTGCTCTCATCAACTTCATCGTCGGCTGGTTTTTCCTGCCGGAAACGCTGGAGCGGCACCACCGGCGGCGATTCGAGTGGCGTCGCGCCAATCCTCTCGGCGCCTTGAAGCAGATGCGAAACTACAAGGGGATCGGCTGGATCGGGCTGGTGTTCTTCCTGATGACGCTCGGCCACATGATGTATCCTGCCGTGTGGTCGTTCGTCGGCAGCTACCGCTACGGCTGGAGCGAACAGCAGATTGGCTTCTCGCTCGGCGTCTTCGGTCTTGGCGGGGCGCTGGTGATGGGTTTTGTCCTGCCGCGTGTCATTCCTCGGCTCGGCGAATGGCGGACCGCCGCCATCGGTCTTGCTTTTACCGCGCTCGCCGCCTTCGGCTATGCCGCGGCATGGAAGGGCTGGATGATCTATGCGGTGATCGTGGCGACCTGCCTCGAGGCGCTGGCCGACCCGCCACTGCGGAGCCTGGCGGCGGCCAAGGTGCCGCCCTCCGCGCAAGGCGAATTGCAAGGCGCGATGACGAGCGTGTTTTCGATCACCAGCATCATCACGCCGTTGCTTTATACGGGAATCTTCGCATGGTTCACCGGTCCGGGCGCCCCAGTGGTGTTCGGCGGCGCGCCCTTTGTGCTCGGCGGTATTTTTCTCGCTCTGGCGCTGATCGCATTCGTGCTCAGGGTCGAACGACCGGTCGCGGTGAAGAAGGTCACGACGGCGACGGCTTGAACCCTGAATCAGGCGCGCTCCGCCCGCGCCGGTTCGCCGCGCTTTTCGCGGATCAGATCGACGAAGCGGCGGAACAGATAGTGGGAATCCTGCGGGCCGGGCGAGGCTTCCGGATGATGCTGGACCGAGAACACCGGCCTTCCGGTCAGCGCAATGCCGCAGTTCGAGCCGTCGAACAGCGAGACATGGGTTTCCTCGACGCCGCTCGGCAAGGAGTCGGCATCGACGGCAAAACCATGGTTCATCGAGACGATCTCGACCTTGCCGGTGGTGTGATCCTTGACCGGATGGTTGGCGCCGTGATGGCCTTGATGCATTTTGGCGGTCTTGCCGCCCAGCGCCAGCGCCAGCATCTGATGGCCGAGGCAGATGCCGAAGACCGGGATGTCGGTCTTCAGCAGGTCCTGGATGACCGGAACGGCATAGTCGCCGGTGGCTTCCGGATCGCCGGGACCGTTGGAGAGAAAGATGCCGTCGGGCCGCATGGCGAGGATCTCCTCGGCGCCGGTGCTGGCCGGCACCACGGTGACCTTGGCGCCAAGACCGGCAAGCAGGCGCAGTATGTTGCGCTTGACGCCGTAGTCGATGGCGACGACGTGCATGGACGGATCGATCTGTTCGCCAAAGCCCTCGTCCCAAACCCAGGGCGTCTCGCGCCAGACCGAGGACTGGCCGGATGTGACCTCCTTGGCCAGATCAAGCCCAATCAGGCCGGACCAGGCAGCGGCACGACGCTTCAGATCGTCGATGTCGAAGATGCCGTCGGGCGCGTGCGCGATGACGGCGTTGGGCATGCCCTTTTCACGGATCAGCGCGGTCAGCGCGCGCGTGTCGATGCCCGAAAGCGCTATGATGCCGCGTTTCTTCAGCCACTGGTCGAGACCAGTTGCGGCGCGATAGCTGGACGGATTGGTGACGTCGGCCTTGAATACCGCGCCGACGGCGCCGGCGCGGGCGACCGGATTGAGATCCTCGATGTCCTCGTCATTGGTGCCGATATTGCCGATATGCGGGAAGGTGAAGGTGACGATCTGGCCGGCATAGGAGGGGTCGGTGAGGATTTCCTGATAGCCGGTCAGCGCGGTGTTGAAGCAAACCTCGGCGGCAGCGGAGCCGGAGGCACCAAGGCCGCGGCCCTCGATGACGGTGCCGTCGGCCAGCACCAGCAAGGCGGTCGGCTTTTCGGTGGCCCAAGGGGGGGTCGACGCGGCGGTCATCATTGCCATGGCGGCACTCCTAACAGGCTGCGACCTTAAATCGGTCCGGCGGACCATTCTGCGCAGCAAACCGCGCGCAGCGGCGATTTCACAGCCGGCGCGCGCGCCAAAAATTCAGCTCTTGCAAGGCCCAGTACATAGGATAAGGCGCCAGAGCGGTCAATGAGGCCACGCCGTACGGCATGGATTTATTTCATTGAACGATATCAGGTATTTGCCGGTCAGTATCGGATTTGCCTTGGGGTTTGGGCAAGGCTATTGTCCGCGCCGGATCGAAGGAGAAGCATCATGCGCGGCAAAATCGCTAGTTCCCTGAAGAGCGCGATGAGGGCGCAGGACAAGCGCCGGCTGCCGACGTTGCGGCTGATCCAGGCGGCCATTCACGATCGCGACATCGCCAATCGCGGCGCCGGCAAGGACCCGGCCAGCGACGACGAGATCCTGCAGATCCTGGCCAAGATGGTGAAGCAGCGCGAGGAGTCGGCCAAGGCGTTCGACGACGGCAAGCGGCCGGAGCTTGCCGCGCAGGAGCGCGACGAGATGGCCATCATCCGCGATTTCCTGCCGACGCAGCTGGGCCAGGCCGACACCGAAACCGCGATCCGCGCCGCCATAGCCGAGACCGGCGCCAGCGGCGTCAAGGACATGGGCAAGGTGATGGCCGCCCTCAAGGAGAAATACGCCGGCCAGATGGATTTCTCCAAGGCGAGCGGCATCGTCAAGGGATTGCTGCAGTAGGGATTTTCCTAGCTGCAGCCCCGTCTTTGAAGGTGGGCAGCGGATCGTCGCACGCCATGGTCGAAATCGTCAGGCTCGGGCCTGAACATCTACCGTCCTACAAGGCCGCGCTTGAGCGCGGCTGGTCGCCGGACAATGTGCGGCTGATCGAGGCGACGCGCGAGCAGATTGCGGCAATCGAAAGGGACCCAGCGGCCTTCCTCGCCGGTCTCGACGATCCGGAGGCCAAGGGTGGCCCGATTACTTTGCCCGATGGGACGAAAGTGCCGCGCCTGCCGGGATTCCGGCGCTGGATCTGGGACGGTGAAGTCGCCGGTTCGATCGGCTTTCGCTGGCAGCAGGGCACCGCCGAACTGCCGCCGCATGTGCTCGGCCATATCGGCTATGCGGTGGTGCCATGGAAGCGGCGGCGCGGCTATGCGACCGAGGCGCTGCGGCTGATGCTCGGCGAGGCGAGGGCGGTGGGTCTGCCCTTTGTCGAGATCACCGCCGATTTGGACAATTCGGCGTCGCAGAAGGTGGTGTTGGCCAATGGCGGCTGGCTTGTCGGGCAGTTCTCCAAGGACGCCGCCTATGGCGGCGCCGAAAGCCTGCGCTACCGGATAGATTTGTAACCTAACGCTCGCTTCGCGCTGATGTCGTCTATTCGGCCGCGGCCGGCAGCGGCGGCGCAGCCCTGCTGCGCCACTCCCGGATCTGCGAGGCAAGCGCCACCGCCACGGCGACCAGCATGGCCATCGCGCCAACCACCGGCAGGCTGCGATAGCCATAACCGGCATTGAGCATGGCTGCGCCGAGCGAGGCGGCCAGCGCGATGCCGACATTGAAGCCGGAGGGGATGAGCGATGAGGCAAGGTTGGATGCATCGGCTGTCCAGGTCAGGATACGGGTCTGGATCGGCGTGCCGATGGCAAAGCTGAGGCCGCCCCAGACGATGATCGCCACGACCATCGGCACCGGGTATGGGCTGACCGCGTAAATGACCGCAAGCGTCACCGCCTGCATGAAAAGCATGGTGATGAGCGACGGCATCAGTTTCCAGTCCGCGAGCCTCCCGCCGAGAAAGACGCCGATCGTCGCGCCGACACCGTTCAGCAGGAGCACCCAGGGCACCAGATCCTCGTCGAGGCCGGTGATTTCGAGCAGCGTTGGCGTGATGTAGGTGAACAGGCCGAACTGGCCGATCATCAGCATCAGCATGAGGATCAGCGACGTCCAGACCTGCTGGCGTGCGAGCACGCGAACCTCGCTGCCGAGACTGACGGGCCGGCGCGACGATCCCGTCCCGCGCGGCAGCAGGGCTGCCATGGCGGCGATGGAAACCACACCAAGCGCGCACATCACCCAGAATGTCGCACGCCACCCCCATATTGTGCCGATCGCCGTGCCGGCCGGCACGCCGATGACATTGGAGACCGTGAGGCCCGACAGGATGAGCGCAACGGCCATTCCACGCTGGTCCTGGCGGACCAGGCCGACCGCCACCACCATCGCGACGCCGAAATAGGCGCCGTGCGCCACGGCCACCGCGATCCGCAACAGCAACATGGAGACGAAGTCGGGCGCAAGCGCGCAGGCGGCCTGGCCGATGGTGAAGGCAAGGCCAAGGCCAAGCAGCAAGGCCTTGCGGGAAAGCGTCTTGGTGGCGAGCGTCAACAGCGGTCCGCCGATCGCGATGCCGCCGGCGTAGCCGGAGACGAGGTAGCCGGCAGTCGGGATGGAGACGCCAAGGCCGTCCGCCACCTGCGGCAGCACGCCGGCGATGACGAATTCGGTGGTGCCGAACGCGAATGCGGCGATGAACAGGGCGATGAGGGCAAGCATGGCGCGGGAAAGGCGATCCTTGAATGAGATGGCCTCAAAACACGAACGAGAGCTGCGGGCAATCCAGAAATTGTGGACGTCGCTTTAGGTTTTCTTGATCGGTTCAGCCAGGTTCCGGCGGCATGCCGGCACGGCTAGATGGTCGTCCTCCTCCTCCCGTAGGGAATTTTCAACCACGCCCGTTCGTGAAGATAATACAGCAGCGACTTGGTGATGACCTCGGTCAGGCCGATGGCCGCAGCGAGCTTGATGCTGCCTGTCACGACGAGCGAAATGATTATCGTGTCGATGGTGCCGGTGACACGCCAGGAAAGCGCCTTGGCGAAGCTGCGCGAATGGGTATCCATCGACTATCCTCCCGGTGGCCTAGCCCGATCCATAGCCGACAGGCGGGAGGCGGAGCAAAGACTAATTTTCCCGTTTTGGCTCGAAGGGCAGAAGCTGGTTCCAAGCCGATGTTCCCAGCAGCAATTTTTCGGCTTGCCCGTCCAACAGCCTATCCGGCCTTCAGCCGCGAGCCGGTGAGCAGGCCGCGTTCCTCGAGCACGGGATAGGCCATCGAGGCGAGCAGCGAGTTGATCTGCTTCAAGTCGCGGATGGTGTCGAGATGGATGGAACTGGTCTCGACGCTCTTGGCTGTGCCGTCGCGCAATCGCACGAAATGGCTGGCGCTGGTCTCCTTCTCGCGGTCGCGCAGCCGGTCCTTTTCCAGCACCAGCTGGCGGGCGGTCTCCGGGTCGCGCGAGACCAGAACGTTGAAGGCAAGCCGTGCGCTGGCGAGCACCGAGGCGTGGAAGGCGCAAAGCTCGCGCCATCCTTCGGGCGTGAATTCCAGCCCGCGCTCGAGCTTCTTCCTGACATGCACCAGCAGGTTGCGCACGATGATGTCGCCAACCTGTTCGAGCTTGACGCAGGCGCCGATCAGCTCCTGGCAGCGCAGCGCCTCGTCCTCGCTCAGCGGGTTTCTGGTGACCTTGGCCAGATAGAGCTTTATCGCCGCGTGCTTCTTGTCGACGCGGTCGTCGAGCGCGGCCAATGCCTTGATCTTGTCGGCGTCGGCGCTCTCATAGAGCTCGATGATGCGCTTCAGCATGATCTCGACCGTCTCGCAGACCCGCACCACCTCTCGGGTGGCGTTGGCGAGCGCCTGGCTCGGCACTTCGAGGGCGCTGTCGTTGAGCGCGGATAGTTCGACAACGTCGAGCGCCTCGGCCGGCGCCGGTTTGGTGCCAAGCGCCACGATCTTTTCCGAAGCGCGGTAGATGAGACCGGCCAGCGGCAGGCCGGCAACCAGGATCAGGATGTTGAAGAGGATATGCGCGTTGACGATCTGGTCGGGCACGGCGGCGCCGAGAAAGGCGACCGGCGGCTTGAGCCACAGGAACAGGATCAGCATGGCCAGCGAGCCCATGCCGCGCATCAGGAGGTTGCCGATCGGCACGACGCGCACGCCCGGCTCCGCGTTGCGGGTGAGCAGCGGCGCGATGATCGACGAGCCGAGATTGACGCCGAGCACCAGCACGATGCCGAGTTCGGGCGGGATGAAGCCGCGGCCGGCCAGCGTCACCATCAGCAGCACCGCGGCGATCGAGGAATGGAACAGCCAGGTGACCAGCGCCGCCAGGAGATAGGCTGTGACCGGATCGCCGGAGAAGTAGTTGACGATGACCGGCATCAGCTTGCTCTGGCGCAGCGGCTCGGATGCCTGGCCGATTATTTCCAGCGACAGTAGCAGCAGGCCGATGCCGACCAGGATGCGGCCGAACTGGCGCCAGTCGCGTCGCTCGGTGGCCATGAACATGACGGTGCCGGCGACAAGACAGACCGGCACCAGCAGTGACAGATCGAAGGTCAGCAGCTTGACCACCAAAGCCGAGCCGATCTCGGCGCCGCGCACGGCAAGCTGGCCCGACATGCCGCTGACGATGCCGGCGCCGGCAAAGGAGCCGACCAGCAGTGTGACAGCGGTGGAGCTTTGCAGCGCGATCGCCAGGCCGCAGCCGGTCAGAACCGCCATGAAAGGATTGCGCATGGTGGCGCGCAGCTTGTGGCGCAGCACGTCGCCATAGGCTCGTTCGACACCTGTCTTCACCAGGCGGGTGGCAAACAGCATCAGCGCCACCGCGCCGGCAAGATGCAGCAAAACGACCGAACCGCTCATATCAGGCTCGTACACAAATAGATGCCAGCGATGCAGGCACCGTGACGGCAAAGGGGCAAAAGAGGGCTCGAATCAACGACATTACAAAGGTCGATATTACTCCGATTACTTTTAGCCGGGTAATAAATCTTACCCAATTCCGGCGGCTGTTGGCGCGCGACAGGGCGTGTCGGAAATGGATGGATCGCAAAATGGTTGCATTGCCGGCCGGCTTCCGGATGGCTGCGTGTTCAAGTGCAGGCGATACCTTCAGGTCCGGTTTGAGGAAAGTGTTGAATTAGGTAATCTAAATATAGGAAATCATTACAAAAACGTAATCCGCGTGTTCAGTTTCGGTTCATTCTTCGAGCTTTATTCCTCGGGCATCGACAACCAAGGAGTACCTCGTCATGAAACGCATCGTTCTATCTGCAGTCGCCCTCTCGATGCTGGCTACCACATCCCTGCAGGGCCAGGCAGCGCCGCTGAACGCACCGAACGCGCCGCAGTCGACCTACAGCCATGTCGATTGGCAAAAGCCCGGCAAGCATGTCGTGGTGAAGAAGAAGGTTGTGGTGAAAAAGAAGGTCGTGAGGAAGAGCCACTGGCGGCACGGCCAGAAATATTCCAGCTGGAAGCGCCACCGGCCGATCCGCGACTACCGCCACTATGGTCTTCATCGTCCGGGCCGTGGCCAGGAATGGATCCGCGTCGGCAACGACTATCTGCTGGTCAGCGTCGTCTCCGGCATCATCTTTGGCGCGATCGCCGCGCACTGAGCCTCGCACCGTCGACCAGCATTGCGCCGGACACATGAAGGAAGGCGACCCGCAACGGCCGCCTTCCTTCTGCCCTGTGAAAACCGGGTATGGTTCCGCATTAGGAGTCGTCGGCTTTCGCCTGCGTGATTATATGGAGGGCAAACGAGCCGTTCCCGATGCGCTTTCCACCTGCCTTTCTCGACGAGATACGCGACCGCGTGCCGATTTCATCGGTGATCGGCCAGCGCGTCGCGTGGGACAGGAAGAAGACCAACGCGCCGCGCGGCGACTACTGGGCATGCTGTCCCTTCCATGGCGAGAAGAGCCCGTCCTTCCATTGCGAGGACAAGAAAGGCCGCTACCATTGTTTCGGCTGCTCGGTTTCGGGCGACCATTTCAAGTTCCTGACCGAACTCGACGGCTTGAGTTTTCCCGAAGCAGTCGAGAAGATCGCCGAGATGGCCGGCGTGCCGATGCCGGTTCGCGATGCCCAGGAGGAACGGCGCGAAAAGGAACGCGCCAGCCTGACCGAAATCATGGAAATGGCGACCGCCTTCTTTCAAGAGCGGCTGCAGGGGCCGGAAGGCGCAAAAGCCCGCGCGTATTTGCGCGACCGAGGGCTGACGCCGGCGACGCAGCAGTCGTTCCGGCTCGGTTATGCGCCGGACAGCCGCAACGCGCTGAAGGAGCACCTTGCCGCCAAGGGCGTCGGCAAGGCCGATATCGAGGCGTGCGGGCTGGTGCGCCATGGCGACGACGTTCCGGTTTCCTACGACTGGTTCCGCGATCGCATCATGTTCCCGATCCCGGATTCCAGGGGCAAGGTCATCGCCTTCGGCGGGCGGGCACTGGCGCCCGATGCGCTCGCCAAATACATGAATTCGCCCGATACGGAGCTCTTCCACAAGGGCAACGTGCTCTACAATTTCGCCCGCGCGCGCAAGGCGCTGGCCAAGGGCGGCACGATCATCGCCGTCGAAGGTTACATGGACGTGATCGCGCTGGCGCAGGCCGGTTTCGAGAATGTCGTGGCGCCGCTCGGCACCGCTCTGACCGAAAACCAGCTCGAGCTTTTGTGGCGCATGGCCGGCGAACCGGTGCTGTGCTTCGATGGCGACCAGGCCGGACTGAAGGCGGCATGGCGCGCCGCCGACATGGCGCTGCCGGCGGTTCAGGCGGGCCGCTCGGTGCGCTTTGCCCTGCTGCCCGAAGGCAAGGATCCCGACGATCTGGTCAAGGCCGACGGGCCGGACGCGTTTCGCACCGTGCTTTCCGAGGCGCGGCCGCTCGCCGACCTCTTGTGGATGCGCGAAACGGCTGGCGGCATCTTCGACACGCCGGAGCGGCGGGCGGAACTGGAAAAGACGCTGCGCGAACTGACCAGCCGCATCCGCGACGAGAGCCTGCGTTATCATTACCAGCAGGAAATGCGCGAGCGGGTGCTAAGCTTTTTCGGCGCCCAGCGCGGCGCGCGCCATGGTTATCAAGGGGGGCGTCAGGACGGGCGGCCCGGCGATCGCTTTCAGGGCAAGGGCTCAGCTCCCGGCGGGCAGTTCGCGCGCGGCGGCAGTGCCGGTGGGCGCACCGCGATCACCGAAAGCCTCGGCCGCTCAGCGCTGGTCAAGCGCGGCAGCGAGGGGATGTCGGTGCGCGAGGCGACGATCATCGCGGCCCTCGTCAATCATCCGGCTCTGATCGACGAGAATTTCGCGCATGTCGAGTTTCTCGACCTCGCCAACTCCGATCTGAAGCGATTGCACGCAGCCATTCTCGACGCGATGGCGCATGACATGGCCAACGACCGCAACGCGGTGATCGCGACGATCGAACGGGCCGGTTGCGGCGAAATCTGGGCGCGCGCGGTGGCGCTGATCAAGCGGGCGCGGCAATGGCCGGCGCTGGAAACAGCCGGGCTTGACGACGCCCGCGACGCCTTCAGCCAGGCGCTCCACTTGCAGCGCAGCGCGCGCACCTTACATAAGGAGCTGAAACAGGCGGAAGCGGCGCTCGCCAGTGATCCCACGGACGAAAACTACCGGCATCTCGTCGAGATCCAGGCGCAATTTCGTGATGTGCAAGCAACGGAAGCGCTGATCGAAGGGTTCGGCGTGTCCTCGGGCAGGGCCGGGCGCGTATAGGTTGCAGCCTGCATTGGAGTGGAAGTGTAAGAACGTGCTTGCGCGTCGAATCGGCCGCGCGGCGCCTTAAGTCGGGTAATTGATTCGCTTTTTTCATGCGAATCATGCGAGAGGCGCTTGACCTTCTAGCAGAATGACGGAATCAGGTCGATTCGAAACGTTAACCCGCACCGGCCTCGACGGGAGCCGGCGTCGACGGGAAAATGCAGCGATGTGAAATACCGGTCACTGGACAGGCAGTTAGCCTGCCACAGATACCAGGGTTAATCTGGACTTAACGAGAGATGCAGTTACTGGCCCGGGGAAGCGCGTTCTAGAGCGAACGCATCTGATTTAACCGGTACGGCGGCTTTCGCGGCTTTGATACTTGGCCGCTTGGAGAAAATAAAGAAAATGGCGACAAAAGAAAAGGAAGAGGTCGAGACCGAACGTGAAGGCGCCACCGATGGCCCTCTGCTCGACCTTTCCGACGATGCTGTCAAGAAGATGATCAAGGCCGCCAAGAAGCGCGGCTATGTCACCATGGACGAACTGAATTCGGTGCTGCCCTCGGAGGAAGTGACCTCCGAGCAGATCGAGGACACGATGGCCATGCTCTCCGACATGGGCATCAACGTGGTCGAGGACGACGAGCAGGGCGAAGAGCCCGAAGCCGCCGACGCGGCTGCCGACGCCGAGGAAGACGCCAACGAACTGGCCGAGCAGACCGGCACCGCCGTTGCGGCGACGACCACCAAGAAAGAGCCGACCGATCGCACCGACGACCCGGTTCGCATGTATCTGCGAGAGATGGGCTCGGTCGAGCTTTTGTCGCGCGAGGGCGAAATCGCGATCGCCAAGCGCATCGAGGCCGGCCGCGAGACGATGATCGCGGGCCTGTGCGAAAGCCCGCTGACCTTCCAGGCCATCATTATCTGGCGTGACGAGCTCAACGAATCGAAGATCCTGCTGCGCGAGATCATCGACCTCGAAGCGACCTATGCCGGGCCGGAGGCCAAGCAGGCGCCGGTGGTCGAGCGGATCGAGGAGGTCAAGGCCGATGAAAAGCCGCGCCGTTCGCGCGAGGACGAGGACGACATCACCAATGTCGGCAGCGACACCCGCGGTCTGACGGACGATGACGAGGAAGACGAGGACGAGGCCAGCCTGTCGCTGGCGGCGATGGAAGCGGAACTGCGTCCGCAGGTGATGGAGACGCTCGACGTCATCGCCGACACCTACAAGAAACTCAGGAAGCTGCAGGACCAGCAGGTCGAGAACCGGCTGGCCGCCGCCGGCACGCTGTCGCCCAGCCAGGACCGCCGGCTCAAGGAGCTGAAGGATCAGCTGATCAAGGCGGTGAAGTCGTTGTCCTTGAACACGGCGCGCATCGAGGCATTGGTCGAGCAGCTCTACGACATCAACAAGCGCCTGGTGCAGAATGAAGGCAAGCTGTTGCGGCTGGCCGAAAGCTACGGCGTGCGCCGCGAGGAATTCCTGAAGGAGTATCAGGGCTCGGAACTCGATCCGAACTGGACCCGTTCGATCGGCAATCTGACCTCGCGCGGGTGGAAGGAATTCACCAAGAACGAAAAGGACGCTATCCGCGACCTGCGCGCCGAGATCCAGAACCTTGCCACCGAAACGGCGATCTCGATCCTGGAATTCCGCAAGATCGTCAACCAGGTGCAGAAGGGCGAGCGCGAAGCCGCGATCGCCAAGAAGGAAATGGTGGAGGCCAATCTGCGCCTCGTCATTTCCATCGCCAAGAAATACACCAATCGCGGCCTGCAATTCCTCGACCTGATCCAGGAAGGCAATATCGGCCTGATGAAGGCGGTCGATAAGTTCGAATACCGCCGCGGCTACAAGTTCTCGACCTACGCGACGTGGTGGATTAGGCAGGCGATCACCCGTTCGATCGCCGATCAGGCGCGCACCATCCGCATTCCGGTGCACATGATCGAGACGATCAACAAGATCGTGCGCACCTCGCGCCAGATGCTGCACGAGATCGGCCGCGAGCCGACGCCGGAGGAACTGGCGGAAAAGCTTGCCATGCCGCTGGAAAAAGTGCGCAAGGTGCTGAAGATCGCCAAGGAGCCGATTTCGCTCGAAACGCCGGTCGGCGACGAGGAGGATTCGCATCTCGGCGACTTCATCGAGGACAAAATGGCGATCCTGCCGATCGACGCGGCGATCCAGGCCAATCTGCGCGAAACGACGACGCGGGTGCTTGCTTCTCTGACCCCGCGCGAAGAGCGCGTGCTCAGAATGCGCTTCGGCATCGGCATGAACACCGACCACACGCTGGAGGAAGTCGGCCAGCAGTTCTCGGTCACCCGCGAGCGCATCCGCCAGATCGAAGCCAAGGCGCTGCGCAAGCTCAAGCATCCGAGCCGCTCGCGCAAGCTGCGGAGCTTCCTCGACAGCTGATGCCGGCTAACAGACAAGCAACTTAAAGGGCGCTGCGGCGCCCTTTTTCGTTCGGAGCACAGGGTCGTCTCCCCAGAAGGTACGGTTGTTCTTGCAGTGCACCTGCCGCGGGGGGATACTCTCGTGTCGGATGCATTTTCTGGGCGACAAACCCGGATGCCCGCCCCGGCCGTGACGCCGTGCTCCGAGGCCCCGGAGGGAGGTGTGCATGACAAACTATATCGTGCTGATCAACTGGACGGAGCAGGGCGCCAAAAATGTGCGCGAGTCGCCGAAGCGACTCGATGCCGCCAAGAAGCTGCTGGGAGACATGGGCGGCTCGTTCAGGGCGTTTTATCTCACCATGGGCGAATGCGATATGGTGGCGGTCGTTGAAGCGCCCGACGATGCGGTGCTCGCTCGTTTTTCGCTGATGCTGGCGACAGGCGGCAACGTGAGGACACGGACGCTCAAGGCTTTCCCGGAAGATGCTTATCGCGAGATCATTGCCTCGCTCGGATAGGGAGCCGTGCAGCAGCGGATGATCGGGCGCCGCTTGACGGCGCCCGATCATCCGATCATGAGGAAGCATGCTCCTGTCGCTCGAAAAGAACTTCCTCTTCATCCATATCCCGAAGACGGCCGGGAGCTCGGTCACGCGTGCGCTGGCGCCATGGTGCGTGAAACCGCAGCGAACGCAGTGGCGCCGCCTGCTGTCTCACCTCCCCGTGCCGGAAAAGCCGCAAAACGCTTTCCTCAGGCAGCATGACAAAGCCAGTTGGGCGAAGCACAAGCTGCCGGCCGAGATATATGACAGCGCGTACAAGTTCGCCGTCGTGCGCAACCCTTTCGAACTTGCTGTCTCGAGCTATTATTTCCGCCGGAAGCATCTCTCCGGCCGGCGCCGGAACAGAGCCCGGGTCCTGGATTTCAAGA
Source organism: Mesorhizobium sp. WSM4821 (assembly GCF_055901555.1). NCBI lineage: Bacteria > Pseudomonadati > Pseudomonadota > Alphaproteobacteria > Hyphomicrobiales > Phyllobacteriaceae > Mesorhizobium > Mesorhizobium sp. WSM4821. Next base: position 2,801,209 of record NZ_CM148371.1, read on the forward strand.
CTTTCCTGCGCTATCTCGAACGCAAAAACCGTTTTGTGCGGGTGGACCAGACGAGCTGGATTTCGGACAGGCACGGAAACCTCATCATCGACGAGGTTTTGCGTTTTGAAACGCTGGCCGAGCAATTCAATGCCCTGGTCGAACGGCTCGGTCTGCCGGGCGAGGTGAAGCTTCCCCGAACAAACGTCAATGCACCCTACGACTATCGCGCCGTCTACGACGACGAGGCGAAAAGCATCGTGCGCCGGCTCTTTTTCAGGGATTTCGAGCGCTTCGGCTACGAATTCTGATTTTTGTTCCAGACACCGCAATTCGTCGGCGGATGCCGCGCGTCGGCAGGGCTGGCCCGAAATGTTGCGGGGCGAAGGCATTTCCCGGATAGTCGGCGCATCGTTGAAGTCGCGTCTCGAAACACATGTCCAAGCCTGCGCTGACCATCTGGTACAATACCCGCTGTCCGGTCTGTGATGCCGGTATCCTCAGGCAGAAGCGGCGGCTGATCGAGGCGATCAAGGCCGGGCGGATCGCGTTTCGCGACATCAATGCCGAGCCGTCGGCACTGGCCGGATACGGCGTGTCGCTTGAGGACATCCGCCGCCGGCTGCACGCAATCGATGCGGACGGCGAACTGCTGGTCGGCGCCGATGTCGCAATTGCCGTCTGGCTGAGAACGCCGGGCGAGGGCTGGCTGGCAGCGCTGTTCGGCAACCGCGCGGCACTGCCGTTGACGCGCTACGCCTATGATCGCTTCGCCGATCTTCTCTATGCCTGGAACCGGCGCAAGGGCCGCTGGTAGCCGGCACAAACATTCCCAACCATCGAAAGGCCCGGAACTGCCTCCGGTCTCTTTTGGGGACTGCTAAGAGGTTCAGGGCACGCGCCTGAGCCGCGTGCGCGCTTTCAATCCCGTGGCGTGGAATTAAGTTACATCGTAAGATATATCTTGAAACGGCGATCCTAGCCGCTTATCTACGATATATCGTAAGTCATAACTCAAGGAGCAGACGATGCACAGACATCATTTCAGCGAGCGCGCCGAGCACGTTTTCATGCATATGGCCGGCAGGTTCGGCGGCCGTGGCGGCGGCTTCGGCCCGTTCGGCCAAGGGATGAGGGGCGGCGGACGCGGCGGGCCAGGCGACATGTTCCGCGCTGGACGCATGCTGGCCGACGGCGATCTCAAGCTGATCACGCTGTCGCTGCTGGCCGAGGCGCCGCGCCACGGCTACGACATCATCAAGGCGCTGGAGGAGCGCACCAGCGGCGTCTACAGCCCGAGCCCGGGCGTGGTCTATCCGACGCTGACCTTCCTCGAAGAGGCCGGCTATGCCGCCTCGTCGCCGGAAGGCAACAAGAAGGTGTTTTCGATCACCGAGGCCGGGCAGGCGCATCTCAATGACAACCGCAAGATGGTCGACCATGTGCTCGACCATCTCGAGCGTTTCGGCCGCAAGATGGCAAAGGCGCGCGACTGGTTCGGCTGGAACGACGATGGCGAGGACGGCGGACGTCGCGGCCGTGGCCGTTCGGAAAAGCGCGACGAATTCCGCGCCGTGCGTCACCGACTGCGCGCAGCCCTCGGCGACATTGTCGATGCGCCGGCTGAAAAACAGGCCGAGGCGATCGGCATCCTGGAGGCGGCGGCCGAAGCCCTTGAAGCGCTGTCGCGCGATTGAGCCTGTTGCAAATGGCCGCCATGCATGCGGCTCTTGCCCGTTCGACTGAGGAACGGTACTGAAAATCATCCCGCGCCACGCTATGTGGTGTGGGATGATTGCCGTTGGAGGATACCCCCATGTCTTTTCTGAAGCGTCTTTTTGGCGGTGGCGGCGACGCGGGCGAGCCAAAAAGTGCTGCACCGGCAAAGCAGATCGAGCACAAGGGATTTCTGATCAGCGCCACGCCCTACAAGGCGGAGGGCCAGTACCAGACCTGCGGCGTGGTCTCGAAGGAGATCGACGGCGTGGTGAAGGAACACAAATTCATCCGCGCCGACCGATTTGCCGGGCTCGACGACGCCGTCGACATCTCGATAAAGAAGGGCATCCAACTGGTCGACGAGCAGGGCGAGAAGATCTTCGGCTGAGACCCAGCCCGTTTTCAGCGCTTTTCCTGGGCGAGAATTGAGGCAAGCGCCTGATGCGGCGCTTGCCTTTTTGATCTCGGGTAGGCAGTGGCTAAGGCTTTAAGCCGCCGCCGTCTCGATTTGCCGACTTCCGGCCACCAAGGCATCCACCTTGGCCGACGCCTTGGCCAGGGCGGCCGTGACGGCATCAGGCCCCATTCCGACGCCCTCGATGCGGATGACTTCGACGTCGGTCATGCCGATGAAGCCAAGCACGCTGCTCAGGTAAGGAATGGCGTGATCCATCTGCACGGCGGCGCCTTCCGAATAGATGCCGCCGGAGGCAAGAACGATGTAGACCTTTTTGCCGGTGACGAGGCCCTTCGGGCCGTTCTCGCCATATGCGAAAGTCTTGCCGGAACGGGCGACGTGATCGACCCAGGATTTCAGGGTCGACGAGATGCCGAAATTGATGAAGCCGGTGGCCAGGATAATGGTGTCGGCCGCAAACAGCTCATCGAGCACGCCGTCGGAAACGCCGACGACCTCGGACTGGCGCTGGGTACGGGCTTCGGCGGGCGTATAGATGCCGGTCGAATAATCCGGATCGATATGCGGCAGCGGGTTGGCGACGAGGTCGCGTACGACCAGCTTGGCCGACGGATCGGCGGCGAGCAACTTTTCTGCAAGTTCGGTGGCGATGCGGGTCGAATGCGACGCAATGCCGCGTGGGCTCGACGTAACAAGAAGGATGGACATAGCGGGGCTCTCCAGGGTTGGAATGATCTGTCCCGCCAGATATGGGTCTGCCGACCTATTTGAAAAACTGGTATATTTTCTATATTATCCATCTACAATTTGGATAAGGCCATGCAACCCAATCCGACGCTTGACCAACTGCAGATCCTGGTGACGGTGGCCGATACCGGCAGCTTCTCCGCTGCCGGCCGCAAACTCAATCGAGCGCAGTCGGTCATCAGCTACGCCATCGCCAATCTCGAGGCGCAGCTAGGGTTGAAACTGTTCGAGCGCGAGGGCACGCGCGAGCCGCAGCTGACCGATGTCGGCCGGGCGACGCTGGAGGATGCGCGTCGCATGGTTGGCGTGCTGCAGCGCATCCGCTCGCGTGTCGACGGCCACAAACAGGGCCTAGAGGCTGAAGTCAGCATGTCGGTCGACATGACGCTGCCTTCGCCGGTGCTGGTTCGGGTGCTGAAGGCGTTCGAGGCACAGTTTCCGACGGTGATGCTGCGTCTTCATATCGGCTCTCTCGGCTTGATCCTTGACCATGTCGTCGACGGACAGGCCGATCTCGGCGTCGGTGGCATTCTGGGCGAAGCCGACGTCAACCTATTGCGGATCGGCTTCACCAGTTTGGTGCCCGCTGCCGCGTCCAGCCACCCCTTGGCGTTGCTTCCAAGGCCGGTGCCGCTCGAAGAGGTGCGCGAACATATCCAGCTAGTCGTCAGCGACCAGTCGGAGCGCACGCGAGGGCGCGACTATGGCGTCTTTGCCTACCGCACCTGGCGGCTGACCGATGTGCGCACCAAGCATGCGCTGATGCGCGAAGGGCTGGGCTGGGGCGGGCTGCCGCGTTGGCTGATCGCCGACGATCTGGCAAGCGGCCGGCTGGTGGAGCTCGATCTGGAGCCGTATAGCGAGGTCCGTTCGCCACTCTATGCCATGCACCGCGCCGACCGCAGCCCGAAGCCGGCCGCAGCCTGGCTGATCGACCAGTTCAAGCGCCAGCTTGGCTGTTTCAACGAGTTCGAGCCGAACCAGGTGCCTGATGAGGAGACAGCCCATCAATCAGCGCCATGAGAACGGCGCGATAGTCCTCGGCTGATGCGCCAGCCTCGACGGCAAGAGCCGCGCGGTCGAAGGCGGCGGCAAGCAATGCCGTCAGCGCTTCCACCGGCAATCTCACCATGGTCTGCGCACGCATTGCCGCGACAAGGCCCTCGCGAAGCGAGCGATTGCCGTGACGGTTGTCGATTTCGTCCATGACGGCGCGGCCGAGCACGGCCGGCCCGTCGAGCAGCAGGAGCCGGGTGCGGCCGGGTGCGCGCATGGCGGCAAGATAGGCGTCGGAACCGGCGATCAGCGCATCACGGGCAAACAGCGAAGGTGGCGAGGCGCGCTCGATCTCTTCCGCCACGGCCGCCGCCTCCTGCTCGACCACTGCGGCAAACAGCGCCTGCTTGTCGGCAAAATGATGATACAGCGCGCCGCGCGTGACGCCGGCAGCTGCCACGATCTCCGGCGTGCCGGTCTCGGCATACGACTTTTCGGTGAACAATTTTCGCGCCGCGGCTATCAGGTCGGCACGCGTCGCTTCGGTGCGGTCGCGGTTCGAGCGGCGCGCGGATTCCTGTTGCATACATACAGCCTGTATGTTAATTAGATTTACATGCAGACTGTATGTTATCTGGCGGGAGAAAGAAAGATGAAGACGACGAGCTATTACCCGGTGCTGATGACGGGCGACGTGGCTGGCACAAAGTCCTTCTATATCAAACACTTCAGCTTCAAGCCGCTGTTTGCGAGCGACTGGTATGTTCATCTGCAGTCGGCCGAGGATCGCCGGGTCAATCTCGGCATCGTCCACGGCGATCATGAAACGATCCCGGAAGAGGGGCGCGGCCGCACGTCGGGCCTGCTGATCAATTTCGAGGTCAGGGATCCCGATGCGGTCTACGAGCGGGTGACCGCCGCCGGCCTGCCGATCCTGCGATCCTTGCGCGATGAACCATTTGGCCAGCGCCATTTCATCACACAAGACCCCAACGGCGTGCTGATCGACGTGATCAAGCCGATCCCGCCGAGCGCGGAGTTCCTGGCGCAGTTTGTTGGAGGGGCGGAGGGCTGAGCGAGATAGCGGCTGGCAGGAACTGTCCGTAGTTGTGACGTGTAGGCTTCAGCCGCGTGGCCGGGCACGACTTTGCGGTCTATGTTGAGACTTGTCAGCCCGGGACTATTCCATGCGTGAAATCTGCCTTGTCCGCGCACCCTCGAACCTTGGCCTCCGCCCGCTGAGGTCAGGGCATATGCCGGGGACGTGGCGTGCACCACAGGCGTTGACCGAAGCCGGCCTGGTCGAGACGCTTTCGCCCGCCAAGGTGGTCGATCTTGATCGTCCTGCCTATAGCACGGAGGAGCAGCCGGGCACCCGGCTGCGCAACGGCAACGCGATACGCAGCTTCAATCTCGAACTCGCCGACGTCGTTGCCGGCGCGCTGGGACGAAGCGAGTTTCCGCTGGTCGTCGGTGGCGACTGCGCGGTCCTGCTTGGCGCACTGGCTGCTGTACGGCGATCAGGTCCGGTGGCGCTGATCCATGTCGATGGCCACAGCGATTTCCGCCATCCGGGCAATTACGACATCAACGCTTCACTCGGCTCGGCCGCCGGCATGGACCTTGCGCTCTCCACCGGACGTGGCGAGCCGTTGCTGACCGACTGGCCTGATGTCGCGGGCCCCCTCGTCGCGGACGAACAGGTGGTTCAGATCGGCGAACGCGAGAACCGCGACCCCGATTTTGCCTGGCCGGACATCAATTCGACCGCGATGACGCTGATCGATGTCTTTGCCGTGCGAGAGCTTGGCGCGGCAAAGGTCCTGGAAAAGACCTGGGCCACGCTGGGGCGGAGCGGCTGGCCATATTGGGTGCATTTCGACGTCGATGCGCTCGACCAGACAGTGATGCCGGCGGTGGATTCACCGGGTAGTCCCGGCATCGACCCCGACGATCTCGTCGCCATCCTCGCGGCGCTGGTGGCGGATCCGCGCTGCTCCGGAATGGATATGACCATTTTCGATCCGGACCTCGATCCGACCGGCGAACTGGCACGGATGCTGGTTTCGCTGCTCGGCCAGATCTGTGCGCGACGTTAGAGCGACGCACAAAGTACGCTCTAACACTTTGAATCTGCGCATCGTGTTTTCAGAAATCGATTCCGATTTTCGGGCCGATGCGATAAACGTCAGCTTCGCGCCACCGGCGTCACCGCGACCTGGCTGACACCGGAGCGGCGTACCACCGTGCACAGCGTTTCGCGCCCGATGTGCTCGGCGTCGAGCATGCGCACCAGATCGTCGACGCCGGTGACCGGGCGGCCATCGATGGCGGCGATGATGTCGCCTTCTTTCAGGCCGGCGCTGGCCGCAGGGCTGTTCTTCTCGACGCTGCGCAGGCGCAACGCCGTGCTGCTCGACACTTGCGACAGAAGTGCCGCGCGGCGCGGCAGGTTTGTCGTATCTGCCGAGACGCCGATGAAGGCGCGGCGCACGCGGCCGAAGCGGATAATTTCCGAAATGACGAAATTGGCAGTGTTGGAGGCAACCGCGAAGGCGATGCCTTGCGCGCCGTGGATCATGGCGGTGTTGACGCCGATGACCTCACCCGCCGAGGACACCAGCGGCCCGCCGGAATTGCCGGGGTTGAGTGCTGCGTCGGTCTGTATGACGTCGTCGATCAGCCGGCCGGTGGAGGCGCGCATCGAGCGGCCGAGCGCCGAGACCACGCCTGATGTGACGGTCCATTCGAAGCCGAGCGGATTGCCGATGGCAATGGCGATCTGGCCACGCCGCAAGCGCTTGGAATCGCCAAGCGGCGCGACATCGGCAAAGCTGCCGTCGGCGCGCACCAGCGCGATGTCGGTGTCTGGATCGTGGCCAAGCACGCGGCCTTCTCTGGAGGCGCCGTCCGGCATCGAGACGCGGACGGTGCGGGCCTCGCCGACGACGTGGAAGTTGGTGACGACCAGCCCGTCCGGCGCGATGACGAAGCCGGAGCCATGGCCGCCGGCGCCACCGACGCGCTCGATGCGGCAGACGGCGGGACCAATGCGGTCCACGGCATCGGCGACCGTTGCCGAGTAATCATCGAGCAGCGCGTCGTCGAACTGCAATTGATGGGCGGGGAGGGACATGACGAGGCTCCGTGTCTTTAGAGCAAGATGAAGGATGCCTATATGTGCGAAGCGGCCGGACCGGCCGCGACCTGACCAGATGGCCAGTCGAACGTCCAACTAGCCGTCAGGCGAGTACCCGCCACGGCGCTGCCGAGCGATATCTGGGGTATGAAAAGACCAGGAGACCCCACATGAGCGACTTCAATCTGAGCGCATTTTCCGATGCCATCGCCGATATCGCCGCCGCAGCGGCGCCGGCGACCGCGAGCTTCGCCACGCACCAAAATCGCTCGGCGACGGCCTTCCATTGGCGCGATGGCTATTTCATCACCGCCGAGGAGGCGGTGGAGGCTGGCGAGGAAATCGAACTGACGCTGACTGCGGGCGAAACTGTGAAGGCCGAACTGGTCGGACGCGACCCTTCCACCGGTGTCGCGCTGATGAAGCCGGCAGGCTCCGCCAGCGCACCGGCGCTGGCCAAGGCGGATGCCGTGCGCCCGGGCAGTCTGGCCATCACCGTGGGCAATAGCGAAGGTGCTGCGCTCGCCGTGTTCGGCACAGTCGGCGAGGTCGGCCCGGCCTGGCGCTCGATGCGCGGCGGCACGATCGACCGGCGCATCAATCTGGCCGTCAATGCCGGCAGCCGTTTCGAAGGCGGCCCGGTGCTCGACGCCAAGGGCGCGCTGATCGGCATGCTCCTGTTCGGGCCGCGCCGGCGGGCGCTTGTCATGCCTCACGAGACGATAGAGCGGGCGGTGGCGACGCTGCGCGAGAAGGGCCACGTCGCGCGCGGCTATCTCGGCGGCGGTTTGCATCCGGTCCGCAACGGCGACACGCATGGCGCCATGGTGATGAGCCTCGACGACAGTGGCCCAGCGAAGGCGGCCGGCCTGCATCTTGGCGACATCATCGTGTCGTGGAACGGCGAGGCCGTGCATGGTCCGCGCGAGCTGATCCGCAAGCTTGGGCCGGACAGCGCCGGGGCGTCGGTGACACTCGGTGTGGTGCGCGGCGGCGAACGGCGCGATTTCACGGTGACCATCGGCGAAAAACCGCTGCGCTGAGAGGATCGATGGCAAGCGGCGAAACCGGGAGGCGATTGACGGTGCTGGTCGCGCTAGGCGATGCCGCGCGCGCCGAGCATTTGTCCGCAACGCTTGCCGCGAGCGACGATCTGCTGCCCATTGTGGCCGGCAGCGGCGATGGTGTCGACCAAGCGGACGTCGCTATCGTCGACGACAAAAACCTGGAGGGCGGAGCCACCGATCCAGCGATACCTCAGGTGCTGTTGTCTCCACGAGCGAGCCGGCAACAGTTGGCTGACACGGTCTTTGCCGTGCTGCCGGCCGCAGCGGACGATCTGCTGATCGCTGCCGCCGCGCGGCTGGCGGCGGCAGGCTATCGGATCTTGGGCGCGCGCCGGCCTTTGTCCGATCGGGATGATAATTTCGCTTTCCATGACGACGACCTGTTCGACGAAGGACCGGTCGACGACAGGGCCGACCGGCCCTCACTTTCGCCGCGCGAGAGCGAAGTGCTGGCGCTTCTGGCCGAAGGCGCGCCCAACAAGGTGATCGCGCGCCGGCTGAATATTTCCGTGCACACGGCGAAGTTCCACGTCGCCGCGATCCTGATCAAGCTGGGTGCGGCCAACCGCACCGACGCGATCGCCATCGCCATGCGGCAGGGCCTGGTGCTGGTCTAACTGTGCCCTTCCAAGCCTACGCAGCGTAACCCACATCCGGCGTGTTGGGCCTTGCGCGGCACCCAACCGCCGCGCAAGGATCACGCCTGTAATGTTGCAAGGGAGGCGCAAGACATGTCGCTCAAGGGAAAGACGCTGTTCATCTCCGGCGGGTCGCGCGGCATCGGGCTGGCGATCGCGCTGCGCGCCGCGCGCGATGGCGCCAATGTGACGATCGCGGCCAAGACCGCCGAGCCGCATCCGAAGCTGCCGGGCACGATTTACACGGCGGCGCAGGAGATCGAGCAGGCCGGCGGCAAGGCGTTGCCGGCGCTGTGCGACATTCGCGAGGAGGGGCAGGTGGCCGAGGCGGTCGCCAGAACCGTCGAAAAGTTCGGCGGCATCGATATCTGCATCAACAACGCCAGCGCCATACAGCTCACCGGCACGCTGGAGACCGACATGAAGCGATACGATCTGATGCACCAGATCAACACGCGCGGCACGTTCCTGGTTTCCAAAATGTGCATTCCACACCTGAAGTTGGCCGACAATCCTCACATTTTGAATCTGGCGCCGCCGCTCGACATGAAGGCCAAATGGTTCAAGAACCATGTCGCCTACACAATGGCCAAGTTCGGCATGTCGATGTGCACGCTGGGCATGAGCGCGGAGTTCGCCAGGGACGGTATCGCTGTCAATTCGCTGTGGCCGATCTCGACGATCGATACGGCCGCGGTGCGCAATCTTCTGGGCGGAGCGACGGTGGCGGCGATGAGCCGTTCGCCCGACATCATGGCCGATGCCGCGCATGCGATCCTGCTCAGGACCTCGCGCGAGGCAACCGGCAATTTCTACATCGACGAGGAAGTGCTGCGAGTCGAGGGCGTCAGTGATTTTTCGATCTATGCGCTGGACGCGACAGGGCAGCTGGCCGGCGATTTTTTCGTGCCCGACGAGGTGTTTGCGAATTCGGATACGGACATCAAAGGGCTTTACTAGCGAAAATCGCGCTACTGACGCTTTGCCTTGAGAAGGCCTCGACATCGAATGGCTCCGGCTCACCCGATTTGTCGCCCTCGTCGATCGCGGTGCAAAAGACCGTCGCGGCGGGTCACCTTCGTTTGGAAGGGCTTGAGGCGGAGGGTCCTCCATCGAAGCCGGGAAACAAAACCCCGCCGGCGAGGGGGGACCGGCGGGGCTCATGTGTCCCGCTGGAGTCGGGACAGGGCAGGGAACGCCCTGCACAGAATCTGGGGTGGGCGACCACGCGATTCAATGAGTACCGTCAAAATCGCGGGAGACAATCCTTCTTGAGCATGCTCCTGTGAGGATAGCCCATCCCGCTAAAAACGGGATGGGCTACGTCTTCGTGTGTCGATTCCAAAAACCAGTTCAGGCTTTTGGAATCATTGCCCTTAAGTTGGCCGTCGCCTACTCCGCGCTGGCGACCGGCGCCACCAGCGAGGTGATCCGGCGTATGGCGACGCGACGGTTCTCGCGCTCAGGCTCCGACGTGTTGACCTTGAGATACTCCTCGCCATAGCCCTGTGTCGTCAGGTTCTCCGGCGGGATGCTGAAGGCATTGCTCAGGGCTTCGGCGACCGCCTCGGCGCGGCGGTCGGACAGTGCGAGGTTCGCCTCCGGCCTGCCGACGGCATCGGTATGGCCTTCGATCAGGAAGGTTTCCGCAGGGTTCTTTTCCAGCAACTTCTCCATGGCGGTGGCGACGCCTTCCAATTTCTGCACTTCGCTGTCGGGGATCGATGCCGAACCGAATTCGAAGTTCAGCGTGTCGAGGTCGACACGGCGCGCAATGTCGCGGACGCGGGCCGAACGCTTGACCTCGTCGATCGAATACAGGCGCTGCACCCTCTCCACGGGCGGCTGTTCGAGGAAGGTGTAGTAGTCATCCGGATCCTCGATGTCCTCGGCGTCCAGAATGTACTCCTCGCGCGGGATGTCGAGCCGTATCGGCGGCAGGTCATCGCCCGGATCACGCCAGTCGTCGACATCCTCGTAATACCGCTCGTCGACATAGCTCAGCACATATTCACGGCCGTCCGGCGCGATGCGTGAGCGCTGGATGACGTTGCCGTACCGATTGCGGATGGTGACGATCTGGACACCGTTCTCACGCTCGACGATTTCCCGGGTGCGATCGCCCGGCAGTTCCTCATAGTAGACTTCCCTGGCGCCACGATGCAGGCGCGGCGCATCATTGCTCTCCACGATTGTCTGGTTGTTGAACTGGAGGATGACGCGGTCGCCGAATTCCCTGACGATATTAGCGCCTTCCGGGCGTGGGCGGCGGCGGACATCTTCGAAATCCGGGGCACGTTCGACCCGCGTGCCCTTTTCCTGCGTCACCGGAGCGATCGTTTCAGGCCTGATTTCCTGCTGGGCCGCCCTGTCGTCGGTGGGCGGCGGCCCCTGCTCGACCGGAGCCGGCTTCGGGGCCTCCGCTTGCTCGCCGTCCTGCTGGCCAGGTTGACTGCCCTCTTGGTCGCCTGCGTCCTGGCGGCCGGTCTCTTGCGCTTTGTCCCTGCCGCCCTTGCGCTTGCGCACGGCATCCTTCTGGCTGTCGAACACCGGGGCTGCGTTTGGATCGGCCGGAGCCTCGCCCTGGACCGGACCTTCCCCTTCGGCGGGTGCGGCTTGTTCGCGCTCGGCGGGCTGCTCAGCGGTAGACGGTTGCTCACCCGTTGCCGGCTGTTCTTCAGCAGGCTTCTTGCGCTTTCTCGCCTGGTCCAAAGGCTGTTCGCCTTCGGCAGGAGCGGCTTGCCGGTCAGTTGGAGTGGGAGCCGGCTCAGCCTGTTCAGTGGGCTGTTCGGCGGGTGCGGCCTCCTGCTGTTGCCGGTCGCGCTTCTTTCTGCGCGGTGTGGGCTGCTCCTCGTCGCCCGCAGGGGCGGCGCGCTCAGCGGGCTGTTCGGCGGGTGCGGCCTCCTGCTGTTGCCGGTCGCGCTTCTTTCTGCGCGGTGTAGGCTGCTCCTCGTCGCTCGCAGGGGCGGCGCGCTCAGCGGGCTGTTCGGCGGGTGCGGCCTCCTGTTGTTGCCGGTCGCGCTTCTTTCTGCGCGGTGCGGGCTGCTCCTCGTCGCTCGCAGGGGCGGCGCGCTCGGCGGGCTGTTCGGCGGGTGCGGCCTCCTGTTGTTGCCGGTCGCGCTTCTTTCTGCGCGGTGTAGGCTGCTCCTCGTCGCTCGCAGGGGCGGCGCGTTCAGCGGGCTGTTCGGCGGGTGCGGCCTCCTGTTGTTGCCGGTCGCGCTTCTTGCGAGGCCTCTGTTCCGGTTCTGCCTGCTGGCCTTGTGCGCAGCCTTCCGCGCCTTCGGGGCAATCGGATTGCGCCAGGATCAACGGCGTTGCGCTACCTCGTGGGGAACCGAACGCGGGGCTATCCTGCAGCGGAAACGCGCTCAACGGCGTAGACGCCATCAGCAAGCCAAAAGCGGCACCTGCCAGTATCCTAGGTCGGCTCTTCATCGAAAATTCTCCTTGTGGCGTCCCATCCCTGCCCAAACTTTCAGCAACCGTATTTGGTTCCTGTCCGCCGCCTTTAGCTGCCGGGAAGGGCAATTGGCCGACGTTTTGAAGGCGACTTCGTGTCTTTCCTATGGTCTCGGTGGCTCTTGCCGGTTTGCACCGTTGTTGCGCTTGACGTCGACGCCAGCGAGGGCCACATCCCCGCAATGGAAACGCCGTTCTGGAAAACCAAGACGCTCGAAGCGATGACCCCGGCCGAGTGGGAGTCGCTTTGCGACGGCTGCGGCAAATGCTGCCTGTCGAAACTCGAGGACGAAGACACCGGCGAGATCTACTGGACGAGCGTCGGCTGCCGGCTGTTCGCCGCCGATACTTGCCGCTGTTCGGACTATGCCAACCGGCTGTCGCGCGTCCCGGACTGCGTCGGGCTGACGCCACAGAATGTGCGCACCATCAGTTGGCTACCCAAGACCTGCGCCTACCGGCTGGTCGCCGAGGGCCACGATCTCTACTGGTGGCACAGGCTGGTGTCGGGTAGCGCCGAGACGGTGCACGAGGCCGGCATCTCGATGCGCGACCGCATTAGCGCCAGCGAGACCGATCTTGCCGAGCCGGACGACTATTTCGAGCACATGCTGGAGGATGAGCCTTAAAGCGCGCCGCTTGAGTTGTTGTTTATGCATGTGGTGGTCCCAAAACCGCATGTCACCCCTGGGTCCAGGACCGAGGGGTGGCATGCATTAGGATCGGCCGGAACCGGCGGGAAAACCGGGCGTTTTCTATCCGTGGTGTCCGGAACCGGTGGCGGGAGGCGCAAGACTGCCATTTATCCCTCGGCTTGCACCTGAACCGGAAATGAACGGCTGGTTCGTAGAAAGTTCAGATACGCAGGCGCATCCTCCTCCCATCGGTTCGAAACGGGCGGAAGCCCTGAGCAAGGAGAGAAGACAAATGTTCAACACGATCAAAACGGCGGCCCTTTCGGCCCTTGTCGCCCTTGGCACGCTTGCCGCTGTCCCCGCCCATGCAGACAGCATCTATCTCGGTTTCGGCAACAACGACGATTCCCGTGCCGGCGTTTATGTCGGGGACGACTACCGCTATCGCGAACGCCACCGCGAACGCGACTGGCGCCGGTCCTGCTCGCCGAATCGTGCCCTCGGCAAAGCGGAGCGCATGGGCCTGCGCCGCGCCCGCATCGTCGATATCAGCCGCCGCACGGTCAAGGTCGCGGGCCGCCAGTACGGCGACCGCGTAGTTGTCGTATTCGCCAATGAGCGCGGCTGCCCGATCATCTACCGGTAAACGTCTGGAAGTGACCTTCTGCGAGGTCAGCCTGGGGACATGACCTTCTGCGGAGGTCAGTCTGGAGTAGTAGAGTCCCTTTCCGCCAGGGTGGGTGAGGCTCGAAAAAACCCCGGAGGACCAGTCCTCCGGGGTTTTTAATGCGGCAGGATCGATGTTGCCGGTTGATTCCTGGCCGCGCTTCAACAGGGCCGAACCACGCCGGATCGTTCAGGCGGTCACTTCAACTCGAACGTGACAGTGACCTGCACCGTGTAGGAATTCTCGCCGGCCTCCACCGGAACCGATGCTCGGGCGGCGTCGAAGGCCTTGGCGTTCATCGGTATCGGTGGCGGCGCGACGTTCTGGTCCGTGATTTCCAGCACCCGTCCGATGCCGACGCCGGCGGCTTCAGCCAGCGTCTTGGCCTTGGCCATGGCGTCGGCGACCGCCTTCTTGCGGGCTTCGGTGACAGTTGCAGCCGGATTCTCGTTGGAAAACGAGATGCCGCCACCCTGGTTGACGCCGAGCGATACCGCCTTGTCGAGAATCTCGCCGGTCTTGTCGATATCGCGGATGCGCACCGAAAGCGTATTGCTCACCTGATAGGCGACGAGTTCGGCTTCCTGGCTGCCGTCCGGCTTGTTGGTGTAGTTGTAGCGCGGGCTGATCTGGATGCCGGCTGTCTGCAGATCGCGTTCCTTGATGCCAGCCGACTTCATTGCGGCGATCACGGAGGCCATGGCGTCGTTGTTGGCATCGAGCGCGGCGCGCGCGGTCTTGGCCTCGCGCATGACGCTGAGCGTCAGCAGCGCCAGATCAGGGGCCGCGGTCGCTTCGCCTTCGCCGGTAACGACGATGCGCGGCGGGGGCGGCGAATCGGCAGCGCTGGCCATCGCCGGAAAGGCAATTGCGGCGGCGAGCGCCAAGGCCAAAAGATGTCTGGTCATGAAAATCTCCTCGGTCTGCGATCCAGTCGCGCTTGTCGACTACCGCATCGGTTCGAAAATCGGAATCGACTTTTGCTGCGCCGATCCGGTTCGGAAAGCACGATGCGTATGTTCAAAGCGGTAGAGCGTACTTCGTTGTGCGTCCAAGTGGACGAACGTCGCTCTAGTGTCTGAATATGGGCTGATTTGGGCGATCTCGGCCAACCCGTCTGGAAAGCCTTGTGCGTTTCGGGGAAAAACATTAATCCAGCCGCGTGTGGGGCCTGTAGCTCAATGGTTAGAGCCGGCGGCTCATAACCGCTTGGTTGGGGGTTCGAGTCCCTCCGGGCCCACCATGACCATTGAATTTATTGAGAAAAATCGGCTTTTGCCCACGCTTTGCCCACGCTTTGCCCACGGCACGCACGGCGAGGAAGAGAGCGACGAAAGCCGCTTTCATAAGTCGCTTCGAGGTTCTGGCTCACCGCACGACCCGCAAAGTCGCCCGCCGCTTCATCTGATCGCGCTTTTCCTCACGCTGGTTGATCGCCATCGCAATGTCGACTGCAATTCTTTTTTTGTTAGCCTCGCGCACGTAATCGTCCGTCACCGTCATGGAAGAATGTCCCATCGCTTCCATTATAGCGCGTGCCTGGATGTTGCATTCGGCGAGGTAGGTGCCGAACGTGCGGCGCAGGCCATGAAGCGTATAGCCGTCAGGAATGTCAGCCTGCCGGGCCCAATGCTGCATCATGCCTGTCAGGCTCTTCTCTGAAAACGGGTTGCCATAGCCGTTCTTCAAGACGGTTCCACCCTTCGAGCGGTCAAGTGGGTCCAGCGCTGCCGCCAGCTTGTCCACCACGGGAATGAACATCTCCCTCCCGCCATGGCGGTTACGATTCTTCTTCTGTCTGAAGGCAAACGCCTCGATCAATGCCAAGGAACCATCGAATAGTTCGATCTCTTCAGTCACCAGATCATCCCATTCAAGGTCAGCGATGTCCCCTCGTCGGTTGCCGAGCCAGAAACCCAGCGCATAGCAGGTCCGAGCGGGTGTACCGATCGGATGTCTCTCTTCATACTTTTCTCGGATCGCAATTGGCCAAGCCGGGTTCTTGGTCGATTTTGGTATGCGCACGCGGATCGACAACGATGGATCATCCTGCGGCTTTATCCATTTCTCGACTTCGATAGCCACCCAGAGGAGCTTTTTGACGGCTACCAGCATGTGTTTGGCGACGGTGCGGTTTGTCTTAAAGATACCTTCGATGATCGTGCGAAGCCTGTCGGCATCCATGTACTCAACCGGCACATCGCGCCATGTCAGCACATGTTCGGGGTCGACAGGCATATTCAGGAAGCGCTCTATTAAGTTGCTGTTCTTGGCTTGGGTAGCCGGATCGAAGTCAGCCCACTCCATCGTGGTTTCAAGTCGCCGTGCTGCGTGCCCGAACGAACGCGGCAGGACACGTCCCGGCATGTCAATGATTTCCGACTTGCCTATGCAACCTTCGACGGCACGTCGGTAGCAGGCTTCAAACGCTTCGTCGCCCGGCTGTCCGGGCAAGGCGATCTGCCGAGCATGGCGATTTGCACGAAAGCGCCAGTACTCCTTGCCGTTGACGACGCGGGAAGAAGCCCCAGGGTAGTCAGGATGTTTAGCCATCAAACGATCTTTCGAGGCTTCTGCTGGGGTTGCCCACCACCATGCACCTTCTCATGAATCGGATCATACGAAACGGCCTTGCTTTCCATGGCAACGCGCAGGAGCACCGGGTAAGGGAACCCTCTGCCTTGCTCGATGCCTTCAAAGGTGCGCTTCGGTATTCCCAGCACCTTGGCCGCGGCTTCAGCAGTGAGCCCTTCCGTGGCCCGCCAGGCTTTGACTTCTTGCGCCAGTTTCTCATTCTCGTTCATGTCATGCCTTTCGCAGGCAATCTCCATACTACGCCTGCGGCATATACGCAACGAGCGTATTTATTTTCTTCTTTCTCTGTCCCGTTTGCTTCTTTCCAGTAGTTCTTGAAGACCGCTACCTTTATCCGGCAACGAGGTGAAAGCTAAGTCGACGGCCACACGATCCCAAACGGCGCGGCTGTTGATGCGCTTGGGCTTCGGCATGCGCCCATCGGCAACCATTTCATCAAAAAGCGTTGTTCCGACACCGATGTAGCGAGCTGCTTCCTCACGAGTTAGACCTCGTGGGGGATATGAGATTGCATCACTCTTCATGGGCGCGCTGTCTCGCCTCTGAGGTGCCTGGCGTATTGGTGTCGAAGCACAAAGCCGCATCCTCCTTGCCGTTCCTAGCGAGTGGTCGTGCCGACTTAGAAGGAAAGGGCCTTAAGCGGAAGCGGTCTGACTAAGTTCGTTCGGCGTAAACTGGCGGCAACGTGTGAACGGGTGGATCACGGCAGGAGAGCTATCGGCGGACGGCTCGGCAATGCATTCCTCGCCCCGCCTTCGACGCCTCCTTTAGCGTGGAAACTTGAGCCGTTATCGAGGGCCGGCGAACACCGCCGCCGAAAACGCGAACTCTGGCAATGCAAAATTCCGGCAGGATGTGGCCAATGATCTGCGCGAGGCGGCGACCAACCCGCAATTGCGCGCGCAGCACTTTGATTTGGCGGGTGTGGCCAACGAGAGCTGCGAAGACCGCGCCACTTTGGCCTGGAATGGCATGCAAAACGCCCGCCTGATCGCAGACGTCGAGAACGGGGTCTATGACAATGATCAAGGGAGCGCCGCCTTCGTTGATCTCGGTCGGGTCATGTTCCGCTTGAAAGCGCTGGAGGGAATCGCGGACGAGAAGGTCCGAGAGCTCGAAAGCGCCCGTGCCCCGACATCGACGGCTCAGATGCTGACACCGAGATAGATGAGAATCGAGGTCTATCTTGCCTACCTGAAGACTGTCGGGAGAAGAGGGGATGGTGCCCAGGACTTCCCGGCAGTCGGTGAAATAATCGACATTCTTCTTGTCAGTAAGAACGATAATGCAACATTATCGTTCGTTATTGATAGCCGACAGGCGCGGCGGTTATAGCCAGAAGTGATTGCCAAAAGCGCCGCGCTGATTCATCCTGTGTGCGATGATTCTTCGGCCAAAATCTCTGTCGCGTCACACAGGCGCGCTCTTCAGTGGCGCCGCGGCCGCCCCCTTGTCGGTCGTTCCGACCTGGTTACGCCGAGCTGTACCCGATGCCGAGGCAGCGGCGGGCAAGGGCATCGAGGACCTTGCAGTCATTGCCGGGGCGGCGATCGGCATACTCGATGCAGTGATCCGCCGGCAGGAGCGATGGTCTGGCGCCTGGCGGCAGGCCAGGCGCTTTTGGCTGGCGCTATGACGGCCAAGCGAGCGGGGCGCGTGGAGGATGAGGCGGCATTGCGCGATGCGGTGCTGCTTACACGGCCGGGCGATGACGTCGGCCCTGCCGGCCGGATGCTGTTGGCCTGGCGGCGGCTGGCAACCCGGCCTGTCGAGGATCTTCTGACGGAAAAGGGCCTTGCCGCGGTGCTGGCGGAGTTTGGACACCGACAGGATGACGAATTGGCCGGCGATCTTGCCGACGAGCTTCGGCAGCTTTCCGATACAGCCGGGTTGGTCGGCGTGGTCAGCGGCGCATTCAGGGCGGCCGAACGGCATGGCTTGGGACGCAGCTTAGGATGCTGGCTCGCCGACGCGCTACTGGCGCAGCGGCTGGGCTGGGTTGAAGCGATTCCGTTGCTGGGCGCAGAGGTGGCCTCAGGATCAAGTCTCGGCCGCTTTCGCCGCTCCACGTCTGCCAGAATGGCGGCGAGCCTCGAGGAGGAAGCCGCTTCGCTGCTGCTTGCCGCTCAGGCGCGCGCCGTGTTGCGCGCCATCGATCGTTCGGCCGAGCTTGAGCGGCGCGCCGAGCGGCTGCTTGCGACGGCGCCAAAGCTCAGGGCCAAGGCGGCGGACGCCGTCGTCGAAAGGCTGTTGTGCGGCGACGCGATCGTGGCCTCAGAAAGGGTCGCTGGAATGAGCGACAGGGGTCTACGACGGCTGTTCGACCGGCTAGTGGAACTCGGCGCCGTTCGCGAACTGTCCGGCCGCTCGACCTTCCGCATCTACGGGCTGTGAAAATCATGACGGAGACTGGGCACGCACTGAGGGGCAAGGGGCGACCAGCCAACGGTCGTTCACATGACCATTTGTTCGACCGTGAGCTCGATCATCTCCCTCCGGAAGCGCGCTGGCGCGAATGGATGAACCGGGTCGAGGCAACGATCTTCGCTTCAAGCGAGCCAGTTGGTCGCGAGACGTTGGCGCGGATCGTTGGCAAGAACTGCAGCATTGACTTGTTGATTGACGATGTTCGCGAGGAGCTGCGCGGGCGCCCCTACGACCTCGTCTCCGTCGCCGGCGGGTGGAAGCATCTGACACGTCCCGCCTATGCCGGCGCTATTCACGCGGCCGTCGGTGGAAGTGAGAAGGCGGGCGGCCTGGCGCAGTCGGAGGTGCTGCTGCTGATGTGCATCGCCTACTTCCAGCCAATCACCCGCGCCGAACTGTCGGCGATCTTTGGCAAGGAGATCAGCCGCGACCTGATCGGCCACTTGCGCGGCGAGAACCTGATCGCCTCCGGCCCACGCAGTCCGACGCCGGGCGCTCCCTACACCTACGTTACGACCAAAGAATTCCTGCTGGAGTTCGGGCTCGACACGCTGCGCGAGCTGCCGGACTTCGAAGCGCTCGAGGACGCCGGATTGCTGTCGAAGGATAAGCTGCTGGCGGGGGATATTCCGGTCGGGTTTGCCAGCGGAGAGGTTGACGGCGAAGAGGAAGATGCAAACGCTAGTAGCGAGGGTATCCAGTTTGGTACCTGAGAGAGGGGTGCTTGATGGGATCTGGGCGGTTCTGTTGCAAACGGTCGGCTCCGTCCCAATGAAGAAGGCATTTGCCATGGCTAACCCTGGCTGCGTGAATCTTTACGTTGCAAAACGGGCGGGGGATTGCACCGGCTTGTGGCGCGCCACATGCCGCGCGGCTTTATTGGGAGCGCAGATCCGGGCGACGGCCCTGCCGGTGCGATGTTTGATCCTGTTCATGGCCCGCCTACGGATCGCGGCGTTGTGCCAATGCCCAGGTTTTGCTACTATTACTAGTGGTAGCCGATTCCTTCGGGACTAGATGGGGCTTTACAATGCGTGAACCTGGATTGGACGCTCGCCATCGTGACCAAGACGGACGGATTAGCGAGAAGCACGGGAATACCAAGGTCGAAACCCTTCGCAAGACCTACGGCGAGGACTTCGCTCCCGGCATCCGTGGTGACGCCAAGCTTTCGACCCTGCTGAAGCGCGAAAACGTCAGCTCACTGAGCCAGCTGCTCAAGAAGTGATGACAAGGCTGTTGATGCCATCTGAGCCCAGATGGGGTCGAGGCCGGCTCGGTCAGCCTCAAGCTGACTTCATCTGCACGATGAGCGTCTCGCAGCTGAGTGTGAGCAGGCAGGATGGCCATAGGTTTACCGTAGTCCTTGACGGCTGACTGATGGCAACGGCTAGCCCAGGCCAATCCATCCGAGAACCGTCTTCCACACCCGAATCCACCACCTCGGCCTGCGATAGTGGGCTTCGCGGCGACGGTGGTCGTGTTGCAAGGCGGTCACGGTCTGGGCAGCGCTCATGGAAGGCGCCCAATGAATCTTTCCGTCGGTGATGATGTAGTGAGACCGGCAGGGCAGCTGTCCGTTGCCGATTGACGGCCAGACGGTAGGCTTTCCATTGCGCTCCCTGACACTCCACCCGGCTGGCCCGAGGGAAATCGGGACCTTGCTGCCGCAACCGCAGGCGCACAGGTGCACGGCGATCTTGTACTCGTCAGAGACGTACAAAACACCGGCCTCCGGCTGCGCGGGGACGTAGCGGACCTTCTCGAGGCGGAGTTCCGTCACTCGACGGGCTCCGCAAACAGGTGTGGCATGACGGTGTTCATCAACAAATGATAGGCCGGCACCGCGTGCGCGTAAAACCCGCAGTGCTGCTTGTAGCGCAACATGGCGATGCTGGCGTTGAGCGCGTTGAGTTCGGCGATCTGGATGTTGAGCCGATACTCGTCGCCCGGCGGATCGGTGAGGGGCACCAGCCCCTTGCCGCGGACTTCGGCGGCGTTTTCAGGCAGGAAAGTGGTCGTTCGGACCATGCCGGCGAGTGCACCGTTTTGACGGACCAGCCCCATTCCGACATCGATGAAAGGAATGCCCAGGCGCATGAGGAGGTCGAAGATTTCCGCCCGTGCGGTACCCTTGTCGACGCAGACGAACGCGAAGGTTACGCCTGCGAAGTCCGCCTCGCAGTCGCCGTCGATGGCTTTGGCCTCGAAATGCAGTCCCTTGCGGAAATTCTCGTAGCGCTGCCGGTAGACCTCGGCCTTCGGCTTGTCGAGCTCGTCCTGCAGCAGCCGCCCGGGCGAGCGGAACGCATTGTGAACGTGGAAGGGCTTTGGATCGAAGCCCCTTATTTCAAGCACATTGGTCTTCACGAGGAAGTCCAATACATAAGCGCCGGTGCCACCCAGGCCGATGACGGCGACCACTTCATTGGCGAACTTCGCGGCAAGGTCCCCGATCAGCGCGCGGCTGGTCAGGGTATCGCGGAAAAGGAAAACACTTTCGGGGCCGGCATCTTCGTCGACGTTGAACGTGAAGGGGTTGGCGTCAGGGTATTTGTGGATGGCGGGCCCCGAGAGGATCGACAGGTAGTGCTCGATCTTGACGAAGAAGTCGGGCAGCCCGCCCGCCGGCTTGTTGGAGAACGACCGCTGCACCACCACATCGTTCTTGGCCAGCGTCACGGTGGCCGCACCGCCGCCGAGCATAGGTATCGGCTTGCCGTCCAGGCCATACGGCACGCCGCCGGCAAAGAAGACCTGATGGTCCTCAGGCCGAACCCGAGTGCCGTCAACGTCTTTGATGACGCTGACAATCGCGCCCCAGCATAGATTTCCCTCGGCGTCGAGGTACGGGATGTCCCTGACGACAAGGTAATCGCTGTCGAGCCGGAGCGCGTAGCCCCGGTCGATCAGCTTTTGGATGTCGGCATTATGACTCGCTAGTTGGAATAACATGGAACTCCATCTCGTCCTTCGCCTTGACCGAGCCGCCGGGCGCCAAAGTGCCTTCCTTGGGCTTTTCGCCGCGGGTGTAGGTCACAGAGTAGACCGTCTGCGGATGCTGCGGGTAGGTCGGGTCGAAATACGTCACTACTTCCGCGTAGGTCAGGTCGTGGTTCTTCGGCACCTGGTGCGCGGTGCCGTTCACCACGACGGTGATGGTCTTGTCGTGATCGTCCTTCTTGGCGGCGGTGTCAGTCATTGCGTGCTTCCTTTTGTTAGCCCTTGGGAGGGTAGGGGTCGTTGCCGTACGAGTTGGAGTCGCGGATCTGACCATTGGGGCGGTGGATCACGACTTCGCTGTGTTGATTGATCGCGATGTCCCGGGCCGAAGAGATGGCGTCGGCCTGAGAGGGGTGAAGGGAAGTTGCACGGCTGTTGCCGGCGCCGAGCACCGCCCATTGTCCGTCACGAGGTACCACATGCTGATTTTTGCCCATGAAAGTCTCCGTTAAGGCCTGTTTGCTACAAACTCGTACAACTATATCTTACGGCAAGGCTTGCGTCAATGTCCACGGTATGATGTTGTAATGCCTTATCAGACGGCGTGCCGCGCAAGCGTGCGCGCCGCTATGACTCGTGGAGAAGGACTGAATGGTAGAATTGGCCGTCAAACTGAAGCAGCTGCGCGTGAGGAACGCGAAATCCTTGCAGGAGGTCGCTGATGCGGTGGGGGCTTCCAAGGCGCATATCTGGGACCTCGAGCGCGGCGCGAGCAAGAACCCGTCGCTGGGTTTGCTGAAAGGCCTTGCCGACTATTACAAGATTGGCGTGGCTGAATTGGTGGGTGAAGATCCGACGGCTCCAGAGGAAGAGCCTGACCTGATTGCCCTTTATCGCAACCTCAGCGAACTGAAGCCTGAGGACCGCGAGACCATAGCGCTCATTGCCGAGCGGCTGAAAGCGAGCCGAAAATCATGAACATCACGCGGATGGATCTTGCCGACGCGGGTAGCCCCGAGCGCCTCGTTCTCGAGATCCTGAAGCTCGAGCCGCAGCTGCCGATTCCGGTGCCGATCGAGGAATTGTGCCTGAGACTGGACATCCACGAAATCGTGCCGCTCACGACGCAAGGCTATGAAGGCGGGCTTATCACCACGCCCGACAAGTTCAACGGATCGATTCTTTACAACGAGGCAAGCCCACCGGAGCGGCGGCGCTTCACCATCGCCCACGAGCTTGGGCATTTTCTCATCCCGTCCCATGTACCCTCGGCGGAAGGCCGCTTCTTGTGTAGGTTGCAGGACATGCGCGAGCTGAAAGGCGGGGAGTCGGACCGGCGCCTGAAAATGGAGGTCGAGGCCAATCGCTTTGCCTCGCAGCTCCTGATGCCGCCCCCCAAGTTCCGAATGGATGTCGCGGTCGGCAAAGACCCTGACATCCGCCAACTGTCGTCGATCGCCAAGAAGTACGACGTCAGCAAGGAGGCGGCCGGCCGCGCGTACGTCAGATTTCGCGAGGAACCTGTCGCCATCGTGGTGACACAGAATGGCAAGGTGTTGCGCGACTATCGCGACACGCTCAAGTTTCCCCGACTTGCAATCCCGACCGGAGCCATGGTTCCTGCACACTCGCTGCTGCATCGCCGGAAGCATGAGATGGGCGTGCCCAGTGAAATCGACGAGACTGACGCCGGCGTGTGGCTCCCTGTCGAAAGGGGTCGCCAACTCGCGCCGCTCTATGAGCAAGTCCTTCTGCAACGGCAAGGTTACGCGCTCATCATGTTGTCGCGGGACGCGGTCGCCGCCGATGAGGAAGATGTTGACGAGGAAGCCGAAATGACGTCGGCAGAACGGCTCAAACGCCGCCTGTTTTCCGACCGGTGAGGACGGGGCAGGGGGCTGGTTTGAGCGCGGAGCATTCGGTCGTTTCTTTCTTTGAGGGTAAGGCGCATGGCCCCATTGAGCTCGCCGACACGGTTGTTGCTATCCATCTTGAAGGCAAGCCTTGTGAGTTCAGGGATGTTTCGCTGAGGCTGGATGACCACCTTGACCTCCAGCTGAGATGGACAGGACCTCTCAGGCCGGGGGTTGTTAGGATTGATCAGGATCTCAAGGTCACCTTCGAGGGTGGGACGACGGCCGAGTTCCTGATGCTTTCCCATAAATATCACTTTGTAGGGCACGAAGAATTCTCGGCGACGTCGCGATTCTCGCCTTTGGATCTCGCCGGGAAATCCAAGGGATTGGCGGAAGCGAGGCCGACGCCTCTTTCCCTGTTCGACCTGGTCGGGCAGCCGTACAAAACCTGGCGCCGCCGTGGGTCTGCGGGAGTTGCCAGTGCCGAAGCCGAAATGGTTTCCTCATGCTTTGGCAAACGATCCATTTAGTGGACTTGCCGATGGTCGTTCACCATACACAGCCTCGATGCCCGTCTTCCGAATAGCCAGACCGACGGCTTTCTCTATCTCCCAAACCACCAGCCGCAATCGCTCCATGGTTCGCGCAGTCCTACGCGGCCCGTCCTTGTCAAGCTTGTAGTCGTATCGGATCTGCGTGTATTCGTTCGCGACCGTGCGGGAGCGGATGAAGTCTTCTACCTCGCTCGGCATCTCCAACCCGAGGTGTCTTCCTGTCCAGCATGTCCAAGAAATGATGCTGATAGCCCCGGATGTCAGCCGGTGATTTGCCTTGGAGAAGGAGGAAGCTTCGCAGGTAGTGCTCTAACGCTTGAAAGTAGAGGAATCTGCGAGGATGATCGGAAATGCTCGGCCGAATTTGGGGGGAGACCAGGCAAGAGCATCAGCGTTCGCCCGATACGTTTGGGCGAAATGAAAGACGCCGAACGGCGTCATTCCCGATCCATATACCTTCGGCTTTTTGGCTGCGCCGTCTCCCATGGTCAGCGAAGATGCCGCCTTCGGTCGCGGAGGGCACAATTTCAGCAATCGCTAACGGAAGGTGAGGGATAGGCACTCGCGGAGGCCACGCAACGGGCACCGCGTTTTTGCTGACGTAGGCAGACACATGTTTGAGAAGCTTGCAGCGGAGCTGAAGGCGGTTGCCGAACAAGAGCATCTGCGTGCTTGTTTGGGGCCGACACGTCCTGGTCGATGTGCTGAAAGGTGCGGCGGCGATTGTCTTTGCCCGGTGGCTTTATCCACTGACTCTATACATTGCCGTTCGTCACGCCACCCACAGAGCTTGATCTGCAAAGCTGGGTGCCTTGGGCTGCCTGCCTAGCCGGACTTGCCGTCTTGTTGGGGCATAGCCGTTCGGTCTGGTTGAATTTTGCGGGCGGCAAATCCGCTGCGACGGGGCTTGGCGTGTTGCTGGCGATGTCTTGGCCAATAGGTCACTCTGGGCGATTGTAGATGATGCACATGAGAGGGTGGAGTAGGCGGTGAGATTCGCTTTGGAGGCGGACAAGCAGCCATTCCGGCAGAAATGGCTCGTTGCCGAGGGGATGACGCGCTCGTCTAAGCGTATCTGCGAATCTGAACCTTGTTGAACCACGCGCCGCTGGCGGTCGACGGGTGGCATCGTTAGGGTTTGGCGAGACTCACTTTCTTTCCAATATGATCGCGCCATAAGCCGAGCCGCTTTATTCGATATTCAACAAGTTCCGGTGAGGTCCCGAAGAAGGATGCGATCTCGGGGGCACTTTTGCCATCCGAGACCATACGCTTGATCGCGTCTCGTGGAAGCAAAGTTGCCGATGCCAAGAAATAAGCGTCGTGCTCTTCAGCGCTATCATATGTTCGACCGAAGCAGCCAGCAATCTTAGCTATCTTGGTTAGCTTGTGCCCGGCAAGAATATGCCAATACTCCTCAAGTAGCGTCACTCTTTGTCTCTCAACGGTATGGTAGTCGTTTAAAAAGACAACCCAGCTATCCTGATCGGAATTCAAGGGAACGCTCATAGCGGACCACTCGCCGCGCGACGGTCCAGCAAGCGTGTTTTTTGCCTTTCCGGAAATACAGGAGGATTCCCGCAATCGTTCTACCGTAACAGAATCAACAACCAAATAAAATGGATCCAGCGGATCGCTTTTCTTCAACCCTAACTCTTTTCGGAAATCTTCGGCCGTCTGCTCTAGCTCCTCCTTAGACATGGCGATAACTTCAGCATCTATTGGCGCGCTGCTCGGTTCTGATATATCACCCTTAGTGTAGTGCTGACGAAGACACACGGCTGCGTGCAGTAGG
Organism: Mesorhizobium sp. WSM4821; assembly: GCF_055901555.1. NCBI lineage: Bacteria > Pseudomonadati > Pseudomonadota > Alphaproteobacteria > Hyphomicrobiales > Phyllobacteriaceae > Mesorhizobium > Mesorhizobium sp. WSM4821. Next base: position 2,826,843 of record NZ_CM148371.1, read on the forward strand.
GTTTGCACAGTCCCGGAGGACGCGTTTTTGCCAGCGCGGAAGTGGACGAATGCCACCCGATCAAAGCCAAGCTCGTGTTCATCGGCATCAGGGCCGAGCCACTCGAGCAGCCTAATTTTGGAATTGTTGTCGGGCGATCCGTCGCCCCGCTCGATGCGGGCCAGCGTGGAGAAGCTGATCCCCACAATCCCCGATAATGCCCTTATACTAAGACCTTCGCGTTCCCGCTTCTCGCGGACCACCCCGACGAGCTTTTCTTCGAATTCGTTCATGTTCACCATTGTGCGATCAGCACACCTTGACACACTCCGCTCCAGAATGCATCCTGTGCTGATGACACAGACTCGCACATCGGCAAGCAAAATGGAAGTGTTGTTGACCGACGATGCGCGGGCTGAGTTACAGCGGATTGGCGACGGTTTGGACGCGCGCCAGCCCGTGGGGGTAAGGGACCGGGGAATCGTAATTCTCGGCCCACAGCCCACATCACCGACTGTCCAGGAGAAAAGTAATGAGCAACAGCAAGGAGCGGGAGGACCCACAGCCCGATCACGGCAAGGGTCCACCCGACGGCAAAGGTCGTCCGATCGATCACGGGCGCCCCGTGCCGGATCACGGATCGTCGGCCTCGCCGGCAACTACGCCGGGCAGCTAGAGAATGTGCAACGGGCATACCCCGGAGCAACCCTCCTCCCCGATGACCATGGAGCATGGCTTCTCGCTCGCAGCCAAGTCATAGATGGCTTAGCGCGAGAAGCCATATTCCTTATTGCCTTGCCAGAAACACCAGCGGTCGAGCCGCGTGGATGGGCGTTCTGGAAGCAAGATGGGCAGGTCGAATGGATCGGCCCGCGACATACCAATTTCCCTGACGGCTCGGTCTGCGCTTATCACCCCATGCTCGACAAAGCTTGGTCGCCAGGTGGTAATTTGTGCACGTTGCTCGACCTTTATAGCGTATGGGCGCTTCGTCACCTTCATTTGGTGGTGTTTGATCGGTGGCCGGGACGCCAGTATGCGATGCCTGATGAACTGGGCCAATCTGATCCCTATTATCGGCTAACTCAGTTTAAGGAGGCCGAGCTTTGCAGCTGCGGATCAAATCGGCGCTATGGCGAATGCTGCCGGCCGCATGACCTGAAACTGCCCTTTCTGTCAATTCTGCACGCCTTCAAAAGGCGTAATCTCGGTCTCGGCATCCTTGATCGAGCGCCCCCCGCCGAAATTCCAGCGTTGATCGCCCAAGGAGGACAAAAACCTCCACCTTCCATGTTAGAGGTTCACTCTACTCTGCGGGCGCATGTCGCGGACGTCAGCCGGAATCCGTAGCTCTACATCCCGTAAGAGATGCACGATCGGGTCAGAGGGGGAAGCATGCCGCTCCTGACGAAATCCCCAATGCCAGGTGCCGACGACTTCCGAGCCCTCGAACCAAGTCGAAAAGTTCAGCTTCGGAAAATGCAGCACGCAGGCCGCCCACCTTATTTATCTCAATCGTGGTCGCCTGGACCCTTTGCCCATGGGGTCCAGCCCTTGCATAGCCGTTGCGCCAATTCGCTGTTTCGCATCTTCATTCCTACGGAATGATGGATAAAATAACGGGGTATATCCGTCGTAATAGGGAAGTCTACGAACTGCCAACAGGTGGAATTTGGCAGAATTTACCAGATTTGTTTATCACTCTTGCACCAAATTCAACTTTAGGAGATGCTAACTCGGCCTTGGGAGGGCTGGGGGATGAGAATAAAAGCATTTGTGGCACTTGGTGCCACGGCAGCGCTGGGCGGCTGCCAAACAAGCAATCAAGCTGACTACATGCAAATAGGCTACGGGCCTAGTTTCGACGTCGCCCACGCTCAATGCGAAATGCAAGGGGTCGGTTGACCAAGGCTATATTGCTATCGGGTCCCCGGGCTTTGTTGCGGGGGCCGGAATCGGCAATGCCCTCGGCAACTTGGCTGCCGAAGACCAGTATATGAAGAACTGCCTCATCCTAAGCGGGTGGAAGCGTGCCCCGCATGGCCAGAGTGCCACGGCAGCTCCAGCCGTTGCTGGTGGCGCGCCACCGACACGCTATGGGATCCAGCGCGCACCTGGCAGCTGGATCAATACGGCGCTGCTGGACTGGTCAGACGCGAATAACAAGTGCGTCGCCGGCGACAAGGCCGCGTGTGAGACTCGAGCGAAGCTTGGTGCGCAACTGAGAGCCGCCGGCATAAAGCCGGCGCCGGTCTAGGGGCCATGCAGCGGAACCTGGCGATCTGCCTTGGCATCGTTCTGGCAATGAGCGGCTGCGCAGCGGACTATCTCAATCACTACGACAGCGTGACGCTCTCTGCCGGCGACGCCAATCGCGCCAATAGCCTCGCCCAGACAGTCGACCCGTTCAACCCGAACAGTCAGAACACGCATATAGAGGGCGACGGCCAGCGAACAGCTGGAGTCATCCAGGCCTTTCGCGGAATCCCGCTGACACCGCCAGGCCAAGGTGCGCGCCAAGGTGGCGGCGGGGACTCTGGCAATCATCCATGCGATCTGCGCAATGGGGTTGACAGCCTAGGCCGGGCTTGCGGTGAACGTGCCGCCGAAGCGAAACCGGGCGGCCGCACCGGACATGAGGCGAACTAGCAATGCTGCGTAGAATGCGATCGCCTCGCCGGAGGCCACTTGGCGTGGTGCAAAGGCGCCTGATCTTGGTGACGGTGGCCGCGGCTGGCGCTCTGGCTGCGCAAACGGCCATGCAACACAGCGACCGCATACCCGAGTTCCATCTGCCGAACTGGACGAGCGCGGGCCTGGCGACGATTGCCGGCGTGGCATCCGTCATCGACGGCGACACGATCGAAATCCACGGACAGCGCATCCGCTTCAACGGCATCGACGCGCCGGAGAGCCAGCAGCTTTGTAAAAATGCGAGCGGGGCCGACTATCCCTGCGGCCGGCGATCGGCACAGGCGCTTGACACCTTCCTGGCCGTGTCGGAGCCAGTGCAATGCACATTCGTGACCTGGGATCGCTATCACCGCTTTGTCGGCGACTGCCAGCGCGCCGATGGCGCCAGCGTGGGCGCCTGGATGGTCGAGCACGGCCAGGCGATCGACTGGCCCCGCTACAGCCATGGTGCCTATGCAGCGCAGCAGGGGAAGGCGGAAGCGGCGAAGGTCGGGCTGTGGGTCGGAAAGTTCCAAGCGCCGTGGGAATGGCGCGCGGGGTATGGAGACAATGCCCAACCGGCGGTGAGCCAACCGCTCGGCACCATCAGCCGTCAACAGGTAGCGCAAAGCTACTCATGCCAGCCGCGGCGGAAATGCTCGCAAATCAGCTCGTGCGACGAGGCTCAATGGTATCTCAGTAATTGCCCGTGGGGCGGCAAGCTCGACCGGGATGGCGACGGGCAGGCGTGCGAAACCTTATGCTAGGAATGGCGACGATGACAGCAAGACTAATTGGACTGGCTGTGGCTTTGTGCCTGCCCTTTCAGATGGTTGCGCTTGCGGCGGGAGAACCGACTGTGGTCTCCTGCAAGTTTGAGCACCTGCCTCCGATGCTGCTAACGTTCCGTGGCGGGATGGGAGCTAACGACAATACCCTGCAAGTCGGACAAAACCCGCCCGTTCCGTTAAGCGTCGGATCAAGTTTGATGGTTGCCGAAATAGGGGCACAGGAGCTGACGTTTTCCCTTCGAATGCCCACCTCTGTTTCAATAGCCGCGCCTGGGAATGACGTCATCACATACTACGGAGACTGCATTAGCTCCCTACAACCGCGAGGATAACCGGTGCGGCTACTTCTAAGGGCTGATGGAGCCGAGCGGCGCAACTGGCTGGATTTATTCTCGGCTCCGTTCGACCCTTCCGTTGAGGTGCTTAGTCAGGACGGGCAAGAGCATCTTGTTTTGAAGGTCGCCCGGTTGGGCGCTAGTTCCACGCCCCGAGAAGCCTATGACGCTGGTAAGTTGGCCGTCAGGGAAATGAATGCCATCGTGGCCGGAATCGTTGGCAAATCAAATGTGACGTTGACCGGAACGGTTCGCTCATTCGGGGACCGATTATTAGTAGATTTCATCATGGAGACCGAGACCGCGCATTTTAGATTTGGCGCCGGGGCGGCCAGGTTTCAGATCCTTGACCAGCATGGTGAGCCGATCGTCGAGGAAGCGGCACCATCGATCGCGCAAGAGAGATACAAAGCCGCTGCCGCCCAACCTATTCTTGCTGAAGCGTTGGCCTATTCAGCGTGCGAGTGTCTCCTGGCGGCAGGCGTCAAACTCGATAGCGGAATGAAGGAGGTCAAACAGACCGCTAACGCCTTTCGCCATAGAGCCAACGGCAGTTCCCGGTTGCCCCCAAATCCGCCAAGCCTCCTCGACGCCGTGAGGCGAACGAGAGCCTGCATAAACCGGGAGTTGGACCGCTAGGGAAGACCTGTCAGCGTATGACGACAGCGCCCCTTAGACGATTGACTACGGACGCCGCCGTCGACGCGCAAAGCAGCGCCACTTGTCGCCGAAGCCTGCTCCGAGCAGACATAGACGACCAAACCACGCCGAGCTTACCGCCAGCCAACTGCCCATCCAGGAAGGGTCGCCATCAACCCGCATCTGACCCCATGCGACGAAAATGGTCGATCGATGCCGAATATGCCGGATCGCCACTACGCAGACTGTTAGTGTCTGCGCAGCCGCGACCGTGATCTCAATAGTGATATCGCCTCGCTCGCCAGGACGAACGCCAACCCTGAACGACGGTTCTCCATCGACGATGTCGAAGCGAATGCCTTGAACTGCACCCTTGGAAAGTTCGACACCGTCCATGTAGCGTTCGACAAATGACACATTCAGCTCAGCCGGCAAAACGGTCCGCCTCGTGCGTGCAGTTTTGATACTCGGCTGGGCTGGCCATCGATTTTCCTTGGCTCGGGGGCCTGCCCTGCAAGGAGGCAAAGCCGACGCCGCGGGACAAAAAACCAATCCTGTCCCCGCAACCAATTGTTGCCGATCGCGCTGTGTGGTCGGCCCTCGTTACATCGCGAGTGAACAAAGCCATCCTGTCGAAGTGGTTGATCAGGGCTTTCTGTCCGGCAATCTGACGAGGCTCAGAAGCTCCGCGGCAGTCTGGCTCGTCATTGAGTGGATTGCCTGGTCGTCGATATGGGCCTTGCCGAGGGCGTCGGCAAGCACCAGTTCCAGGGAGAGATTAGATTCGTCCGTCTCTCCTTTCGAGAGGATATCGCCGATCATTTCTGAACGCTTCTGCTCACTCTCCCGGCGTGTGTAGGTGAGCTCTTCCCAAGAGGCACCGCGCAAGAATGAAGCGCGAATGACCGTGTCAGTGTATGTCGTGCGCAGATACTCCTCGGCGGCCAGGACCGTCGCGACGGGATGGCGACGTGGTCCCAGTCGTGGTTTTCCGCCTGACGGTTGGACCCTCAGTTGCTGCAGGGCGGCGGTCACAGCTGCAAAGATTTCGGCTTGGCTGCTGTTCTCCGGCGCGAAAATTGATCCCGAATAGAGTTTGATCGCACTCGTGCCAGAATCAAGAAAAAGATTATCCTGCAATCCGGCGTCTTGGTTGGCTAGCACCACTTGTCTGCTGCGAATTTCAGAGGGTAAGCTCCTCCCTTTATACAACAAATTTTGGTAACACAGCGCCTCTTGACACCAAGGGCACCGATCTTCCCGCCAATTTGGAAGCGTTACTTCCAATATAGACGAAATCGTGTTCGAGGCATGGTGCGCCCTGTCCTGGGGTGACCGGAACGAAAGTTTCTTCTGGAATTCCTGCCAGATTGACGGGTTCTCAGGCCGTGCCAAGCCTACAAGATAGTGCAGCCTGGCCGAGACGGCGAACTGCCGCAACCTGGTTTGATATCCGGTCATACGCGCGCCTGTGATGAAACAGTCGTCTAGGGTCAGAATGGAGGATGCCGCCGGTATCTCGACCAGCATCTCCCGGACAGCTTGGTCACTCTCAGCTAGCGGCCCTTCCGTGCTCAGGCTGAGGTTTGTATGTGAGATGGCCTGTGGCCGGGTGCCATGTAGCTCTTCGATAATCTCGCACGCCATTTGGGACATTTGCTGGGCAGCGGCGTGTTTCGGTGTCAAGACAATCGACGGCGGTGGCGTGAGCGCGCGGATGGCTTCGCGGAACCTGTCCCGGAAGGGCTGCAGCGCAAAGAGCTTCTCCGTGTCGATGTGAATGGCGTGATGTCTCGTAGCCCCGTCCGTTGGCTGGTCCCGATGGGCGGAGATAATCTTGTGACCGCCGACCAGGTCGACAAACGAGCGGAACGGATCTGCCTGCGGTTTTCGTATCGAGTGGGCAATGTCTGCGTATGTGAGCGGAAAATATATCCGCTCGTCGATTCGGATGGAGGACCTATCCTTGACATCGCTGTCGCCCAAAGGGGCAAAATCTTCATCTCGTGACAGGTCGCAAAGGGCCTGCAGATCCCCAGTATTCCCCAACTGAAAGAGGGCGACGAACTCGAGTTCGATGGGGATGCCGGAAAGATCGACTTGTTCACGGAGCACACTTACCAAAGAGCCGGTATGGGTGACGCTGACGATGCAGGTGACTTTCAGTGGTTCCTCAAGCGTCCCCGCGTGGGTGTCGCCGCTCAATCTGCCAAGAATCTCCGTCAGCGCGGCCTGCCGTTCATTGCTCATATCCTGATATTGGCTGAGCATCTCTACCGGAACTGGTTTTTGCGCTCGGATCGAGGCAAGTACCCTGCTGACATTGAATGCGACAGACGAAAGCGACCAGGTGTCGACCAGAATGGCTTTGCAATCTCGCAGGAATGGCAACAGCCAGAAGGTGACGGCGTCTGTCGCATGGCGGGAGTATTGAATGTTGCCGACCCTCAAGAACGACTTCGCAGCTCGATGCGAGGGATTGATGTAGTAGGTGTTTTCCATGGGCGGCAGGAGCGCGCGGGAGGCGTCAATCATGAACCGCATCTCTGCGGTCCTAACGTCTTCCAGGACATCGGTTCGGCGCAGGTGAAGTTGCACCAGTTCGGGCACTGTCGTCTCGGGATTTATGTTGGCAGACAGCGTCGGTTGATAACCATCGGCGTACAGAACGAATATCGGAAGGCCTGCGAACCGGGCAAACGGAGCGGCCGGCTCGTGGAAAGCAATAGAAAGCGCGTTGAGAAATGCGCTGTCGCCCGTCTCCCCGCCGCGAAGCGCTTCTTCCAGGTCGTGACCGGAAAAAATATCGCGCACGTCCGGCCGCAAAATCAATCCGCTGGCTTGAAGTCTCTCTGCCAAATAGCCGTTGTAGACTTGGTCCAACAGATCTTCGATAGATCGCTCACTCGAGAACTGGACAACCAGTACAGAAATCGAGGGTTCTTCCCGTTCAAGCCTGACACTGAACACGTGCATGATGGCGTAGCCGGCGATTAGGATTGCTGCCAGAGGATCTGCCAGTGCGTGCCGGCTACCCGCGAATATGTCTTGCCCGAAAGATCGCGCAGTTTCGTCTCGGCGTTGTCACCGGCAAATGATGCCGTCAGCCAAAACTCCGCTGTCCGCAATGAAACGAAAGCACTCATTTGCTTGGCGGCTGTAAGAGCTTTCTGAATACCAAGCCCTGCAGAAGGGTCGCCGCTTTTCGAGCTCAGGCGGTCGTAAATCAGTCCGTCGAGCAGCTCGCGTCGCTCAAGTCGCAGGTTACGACCCGCGGCGGAGGCGGCGAATGCGTCGACAATGCCCAAGCCGAAATCCGATACCGAGGCTTCGATCAGCGTGGGAAATTTCTCCGCGCTCACGCTGCGCTCAACGTGCTGAGTCAGTTCGGAGAAGGCAGCGCATCGTTCAAGTAACTGTTGCTTGCTGTTTGCGGTGTGCTTCTTCAGACGCATCAAACGCGTGCCCGGCATCGTCCGCCCGTGGGCGTCGCGCGATCCATGCTCGTGACCGTTTTGATGCAGTTCAGTGAGAAACTTGCCTAGGTTTCCGGCGGCCCCCTTGGCGACAGGTTCGATCCTGCGGCGTAGAGCGCCGATTTCCAGACGGCGTCGAAACTTCAGGATAAGTTGCTCGAATATCCGGTTGCGAGCAATCGGTAGTACTGAGGCGAAACCGTGCCCGCCTCTAAGGATGGGCGCAATGCTATAATCGGGATCGAACTCGACCAGCATTTGCGCGGCGCCACTGTTGGGGTCGACCAGCCCCTTGTTTTCGATCGCGAAATGCTGCCGAGCTGCTGAAAGATCGACTTTATCGCCATTCTCCGGTCCAATTGTTGCAGCCATAGCCAGTCCCACCAAAAAAGTGGGGCTGGTGGCGAAGGCTGTCGCCAAATCGATCTTGTTCTGAACGCCCCAGGCGGTAAGGCGAGCTGGGCTTGTCCTGCATAACGTCCCGAATGCGATCGCAGCCCAAATGTCGGCGAGAACGCTTGGTTCGATCTTGCCAGGTAGCTTCACCTCGACATTATCGTGCATGGTCATAACGAGGCCGGCAAATTCAGTTATGAACTGCTCGATGTCGTGAACGCTGCTCTCGCGCCGGATCTGCAACCGCAGCGGTTGGCTTGAAGAAGCGCTGGCAGATTGGCTTTTTGAGGTCACCTTCGAACATCCCTATGGTTTCGCAAAACGAACTCTGCGCCGAAACCCTTCGAGGCCGCCAGGGCCGGGGCAAGATCAGACACGTTAGAGATTCAGCTAGTTTGCAATTTCGCGACGAATTCGTCCCATTCACGCTTTGACATTTTGGTATCGATCTGTTGGACCTTTTCGCCAGCAAGCATTCGACGCAGGGCCTTTAGGGCTTCGCCGGAGAAGCTTGCTGCTTCCAGTCGATGCTCGCGGAAAGCTTCGTAGGAAACGGGCACCCATTTTTGCATGATACCGAGGATGACCTCGGCATAGGCGCGAATTTCGTACTGCGCATGCGGATCCGCACGCAAGCGAAGAAAGTTCATCAGATTGTGGAGGTCAATCTTCCAATACCATTGGGTGTAGAAATTGAGTGTGAGATTCATTCGCGCCAATTCCCGTGCCAGGCCTTGATAGCCCTCGTCCAAGCGTTCGTCGTTCTCGCTTTGGTTGAGCAAAATCAAGTAGTGATCATAGTTGCGCTCGGCGTCCTCAGTCAGAATCCGCAAGACCCTTTCTGCTTCCGCAGGGCTGACGATCTCACCGCGGCCCTGCCGGTTCTGAGCCGACTGCGAGGCAAGATGCTCGGGAGCGGGCACATAGAACTCACGGTCGAGAATCGAATATCGGGCAGAGTATTCGTTTACATTTGCCATGCGATGTCGAATCCATTGGCGTGCCACGAAGATCGGCATCTTTACGTGAAACTTGATTTCCGCCATCTCGAATGGGGTCGTGTGCCAATGCCGCAAAAGATAATGAATGAGGTTCCTGTCTTCGGAAGACTTCTTTGTTCCGCGCCCATAAGAAACCCTTGCCGCCTGCACGACTGAGGCATCGTCGCCCATATAGTCGACAACCCGCACGAAACCGTGGTCGAGCACGGGGATCGCTTTGTATAAAATCCCCTCAAGGCCCGCAGACACGGGACGTGCGGTCGAACCCTTGCCCTCGCGCAGGCGCTCGATTTCGGCTGCCTGTTCGTCTGAAAGTCTGCTCATCTCTCTTCCTTAGCTGGCCTGCCAGATGCCGCACTTGTAACTTGGTGGCGAGCGGAATTGAAGCGTGCTAGGTGGCCGCGAACGTGGTTGGACCGGCTATGTTCGCGCCTCCGTCCTTCCTGAGCGGATTCATTTTGGACGAGCAGGCGCATCATCACCAGGCGCCTGATTTGCTTTCTTCCGTCTCTTGTTATCGCTGGCAACCGCTTGCCATGACCGGCTGAACTTGTCTTTTAACGCGGCTACTGCCTCTGCAATCGTCTTTTCACGATCATAACCCATCTGCTCGTAGAGAGCTGGGTGGTTTAGAAAATCGTTCGCACGGTCGATTGCCTTTTGGTATTTGCCCAGCGAACGCAGTTTGGCAGTAAGCCGTATGGCGCGTTCCCAGTCATCTTCGGCCATTGCTTGGCGGACCTGGGCAAGTTTTGTATCGGGAGCAAGGGCCATCAAGTTTCACCGGACATTGACGATCGGCTTCACCCTACCACAAGCCTAAAACGATCGCGCCGCTGAAATGGTCCTCAGGCGAGTTCGCTCGGATGCTGAAACTTCGTAGAGATCGAAGACCAACTCGTCCAGTTTGCGGCGCAGCTCTCCCCCATCCTCATCTCCTTGGGATATGATCGCGCCCGATGGAGCAGGCCACGACACCGCCGGCTCCCGCAAGCGTAGAAAGTGGGTGCGCAGATCGCTTGCGCATTGCCCGATCTCGTTCCACAGATCGAGTTCGACGGGGATCTCAAGATCCTTCAGCACTGAGATTTTGATGGAATGGTTACAGTCGCGGCTCTTGTACCACGCATTGGCGAAGGAGGAATTTAGCAGGCCGGAAATAAAGTGTGCATGGCCGGGATCGAAGGGCACAAACATCGCTGCGGTGCTGCAGGCCAATTCGCCCGGTTGCCCCGTGGCTGCAACTAGCCGCTGCGCCAATGAAACGCAACGTACGGTCTGGAAGAAGATCTTGGAATCGGGCAGAAACTGAACCGGTGGTGGTCTGTCGAACACTGCCGCACCTTCCCCAAACCCAACTGCTGATCTTGTATCGACGTGGAACGGCGCGAGGTCGCGGGCGCTGACACCGGTAAAAGGCGCGTCGGTCGTTTTGCCTCGCTTAGTGCTGTATTTTGCGCCTGATGAAAACGAGCCCAGCTCTGGCAGCGGCGTGCGATCGCGAACGGGCGCCGCTGCGAAAGGCGCAACCAGCGCTGGGCTATGTATGAAGGCGGCGCGCGGGTTGCCCTCCCAGTCTCGGCTTGGATTGACAGTGTAAGCAATGGCCGAGGGCGCCGTCTCAACCAATGATCGATATATCTCGATCAGCGCTTTCGAAGCGATCGCTGTCGTGGCTGCTTTTTTGCGCAGGATCATGACGACTGGCGCTATGCTGCGATATTCTACGAATGCGTTCCTTGGATAGGTTGCAAGGTAGACCGGATCATAGCGCTCCAGAAGAAATCGCCGAACGCCAGACGCACTGTCGTTGTAAAGAAATGCGCTTGGCAGGACCATCGCCAGTATCCCGCCGGCGCGCAGTATGGCGTCGGCCCTCAGGATGAAGGCGAGGTAGACGTCGAAGCGGGCGCTGAGCAAGGGACCATAGGCCGCCGCCAACAGCTTCCCGTCTGTGGGGTGCAGCGTCTTCCAGGGCGGGTTGCCGATGACGGCGTCGACATCGATATCGACAAGCTCTTCCGTGCGGCTCAAGACACTTTCTTGGATCGACGATCGGAAGCAAAAATCCCTGCTTGTCAGCAAGCTTTGCGCGTTTCGCAAGATCGTCCGGTTAAGACCGACCGCTTCCGGATCCCGGTCGAAGGCTTGGAAGCGGACAAAGGGCCGTCCACGCTGCCCAAAGGCCGCGAGAGCAAAGTGGCCAGCCTCAGCCGACAGGTCCACTACGTGGAGATGCGCCTGGCCAGCCGGCCGGAGCTCGGAAAACACCCGGCCGACAAGATTATCGGCGATGTGATCCGGTGTTGAATAGGTTCCGCAATCCTTCCTGCGAGCTCGGTGCACTATGGTGCCCTTGTTTCCGATTTCGCCAAGCGTGGCGCTCGACCCGAGCAGGCGCTCGCTCAAGTGCAAGACGATTTCGCATTGCACGAGCCACAGGGGCTTGTCCGGACGCATCCTGGCGGATGCGCCAGTCAGACTTGCCAATCGCAGCGCAAAGTTTTTGGGAAGCGAATTTGGCCTTTGTGCCAGTGCATCGAAACAGAGCTGGGCGAACACCGAAAGGCTATCGGAGCCTGCCGTATTTTTTTCCGAGTAGGCGAGGTCAACAGCCTTGAGCGCCGCTTTGGCGTGCTTATGATGCCGATAGGAAAGTCTGGCTGACACGAAGCATTTTTGTTGTTTATTTAACGGGACTTGCTCAGGCTGTATCTAGGAGATCGCTGATCGCGATGGCAAGAAGAAACCAGCATTTTTTACTCATTTTGTTGATATGCGGCCACTTTCAGCATCCTGTTCGGGGGCTGGCCGCAGAAGCTGTGCCCGTCGTGACAGACAAACGCGCGATGGAAATGCGCCAGCTTTCCCTTGCTGAGACCTTTTTGCGGGCGCAGCAATGGGACAAGGCAATTGAGGCCTTCACCGGTGCGGCCGCCGCAACAAGCGATGACGTTGCTAAAGCCAGCCGCGATGGTCTCTCGCAAGCGCTTGCTGGAAAGAAGAAAGCTTTTGACCAGGACGCGGCCGATACAGCGTCTCACAAGCTCGACTTGGGGCAGACGCTTCTGAAAGCAGGCGACTGGGATAAGGCAGTGGAAGCGTTTGAGAGCGCTGCCGGCGCGCAAGATGGCGTAGTCGCCACGAGCGCGCGCGAAGGGATTTCTGCGGCCGTTCGCCAGAAGGAAGCAGCACCTCTGGGCATTAGGGCTTTTTTGTCGGCTCCCTTCAACAGATGGTGGCCGATCGACTACTTGGTCTACGCGATATCTTTCGTAGCGCTGCTCATTGGCCTGGGCCTCATCTGGAGAGGCTGGCTAGGCCCTTTCATTGAAGGTGTGTTCGCCTTCTTTTTCAAGCGCACTAACGACTGGAAGGTCTCTGTGACCGGGAACGCCGAAGAGGCTTTGCGAAATTCGGTCTTCGACGAGTTTGTTGTCACGATGCGCGAACTGCGCCGCTATCAGCAAGATGGCACGGCTTTGTCGGCGGTCGGCACCAGCCAGGCTCGATTCTTCACACCGCTGTCTTTGAGTGACCTCGCCGGGCCTGATCTCAAGGTGCAGGGCATTGATATCAGCCGCTTGGCGGCGATTATGCAAGCCGTGCGTGACCACTACAGCTTTCAGTTCGAGCTGCGCGTTGAAACGCTCGAAAAGCGCGCTTACGTGTATGCCCTGCTCAGCTGGGGTGGACGTACCGAGAAAGTTTGGCAGATCCCGGCTCTCGCCGACCGGACGATATTCGGCTATCGTGAGATAGGCCAGAAATTGGCATACGCCGTGTATGGAGACAGCTTGGTCCGGGAATGAACACATTTGCGCTCTCGCCGCAGCTTTCGGCCTCCGATGAGTTGAAGCTCTCAGATAGCTATTCTGCCGGCTTGTTTGTCGAGGCCATGCAACTGATGCGACGCTATGAGGAGACATCATCGCGCGAGGTGCTCCTGCGTGCGCGCGAGGTGCTTCGGCGCTGCCTCGCGGTCAGCCCGCGGGACGCGCTTCCCAGGTTCTATCTTGGGATCACGCAATCGGCCCTCGGCGACATGGATCAGAAAGAGGCGATCCCTGTTTTCAAGCGGTTCATGAAAAGCAAGGTTTTTCCATTGAAGGCGGCCGCGACCTACAATTTGGCGGCAGCCTATGTCGAGACATACGATTCGAGACTTTATAGCGAGGGTATCGAGCTTCTCGATGGTCTGCTGAAAGAGCTGAAGGCGAACGGAGTTCCGGTCGGACAGAGCGAGTTCATTCACGGTTTGCGTGAGCGGTCCGGCGATCGTCGCATTCGCGTCGAACAGCTTTTTTACCAGGCTGAGGAGACGCGCGACTATATGCACATCCATCTGCATGTTTGGCGTCCCCGCTGGGATAGTCACGTCCGCCAGATCGAGACCGCCGCAGAACATGCTTTGGAGCAGCTTGAAAAACGGCGCGTCCTTCTCGAGAAGCATGAACGTTTCCTCGGCCGCCAGCATGCCGAGATATGGGCTTGGCACTGGAACAATGCCGGGAGCGTTCACGAATCCCTAGCTGCCATCGCGCGCCGAACGAAAGACAAGACCCGAGCTCGCGATGAGGCGGCCAAGGCGGAGAAGGCCTTCAACGACGCGCTGGATGCAGACCCGAGCTTCGCCTCGTCGCGCCCCAACCTCGGGCGCCTTACCTTCGAAATCCAGGCCGACTTCGGCAAGGCGATCGAGATCTTCAAAGAATCAGCTTCGGGAGTCGAAGACGCAGCCTATACCCACTTCTGTCTCGGTCAGGTTTACACCGCCGAGCGCAAGAAGATCCCGGCCATGAGCCATTTCGCGAAGGCCCAGGGCATCCTCAAGAAAGAGAATATCGCTATAGGCGACTGGGCGGACGTGCGACGCTACGTGGCAAAGCAACTGCAAAAGTGGCGCCAACCGGAGCCGGCCATCCAATTGCTGAAGCAGCTTGCGAAGGAAAATCCTGCGGATCAGGATCTCCGTAGACAGATCGACGACCTAGAGAGAGGCGGTTAGAGCCGCGGACCAAATTGATCGCTACGGATCAAGCTTTGAAAACACGGACCGTTGCAGGTGGGTGGCGCCTTTTTCTTTGAACAGCGCCCTGTAGAGAGCGAGGAAGCGCTCGCGATCGACGCCGGTCAAGCGCGCCATCGCCTCCTTCACCCCTGAGACGTCGCGCGACACATGTTTCCTCCTGTTTGCGATCTCTCCCGGCAGGTCAGCCTCGAATGCTTTTCGCAAGGCTGGTTTCATCAAGCGCTGGGCATCGACGCGCATACTGAGGGGCAAGCTCGCGCCAAGCTGGGCAACATCGAAATTCAGGTAGGGATCGATGAGATCGATATCAAAATAGGCGAAAATCCTGCGCATTGCCGCGTGGTCTGCAGGAGCGCCGACCGCGAGGTCATGCTGCAGCCTCTTCAAGAGTTCCTCACCCTGGTAATATCGCAGATGCATTGGCAGGCATCCAAAGACATCATCCGCAGCTTCGCCGACCACGGCCGTGGTTACCCCTCGTGAACGCAGCTCTCTTGCCACCTGAATATAGACGACCGCATCGTCGATAAACGTTCCTCGTCTCGTCTCGCTAAGCAGCACCGCCGCTTCGATATCACGCTGAAGCTGTCTTTCATCCAATTCGAGGATGACGTGATCGAGCCCGCAATGCTGCGCAACCCGCACCGCAGCTTCGACATCGTCCTTCAAGTGCCGTGTCGCAGGCGGCTGAACCAAAACCCATGTCAGCGCGCGGAAGCCTTTTTTCGCGCACAGAACGGCAAGTGCGGCACTATCAATTCCGCCGCTCAACAACAGCACACTACCCGGCGGAAGCTCGTTAACCGCCGCACCCAATGCCGCCTTCAGCAACCGTGCAGCATCTTTGACCGTATCGGGCCCCTGGCCCTCAAAGAGATTCTCATGCTTCTCGTCAAAAGGACTACTGGTCGCAAGGTTGATTGAAATTTCCGTGCCAGGCGCAAGCAATCTCGGTGCTGGCGACAATCCACCATCCAACTGAGCCCAAAGCCGCAAATGCGTTGTGACAATGCAATTGCCGTGCGGTGCAATGTAGAGAGAGCTTGAACCCGGCCATCGTTGGTAGACCGTAACGTGCTTGGCGGTCAGATTCCATCTGAGGACCTCTGGCGATCCCGCAGCTAACGGATTGAGAAAGTGGAGCGATGATGCGGAGGGGGCCTGGACAACGTCAATCGCGCCGTTGTCTTTCCAAATAAGCCGGCAGCAATCAACCACAGCTTCTCTAACCGTCCCAGGCCCTTCGAGTAGTGGGGTGATAGCTTTCTCACGATAGAGAACAAACTGCGCTTCTGTCATGCGGAGGCCTTTCGGATGCGATGTCGGTTAACCCGGCCCGGTGCAGGAGTCAGGCCAAGTCTACTTGGGTTCGAAAATTGGGAGTGGCATCAAAAGCTTGTTCTCAGCCCATGTTTTGCTTTCAACAGGGTAGCTTGGTGATGATCTCGAACCAACCCCCGCGCACTGCATCATAATTGCCGGTTCCGGTCGGCCCGCTAAAGCTCGCGTCGCGAGCCAAAAAGCGGAGGGCCAGATTAGGCAAGGCACGCGGCTCTGGTTCCACGGCGCGGCGTATACGGTTACGATCGACCCGTCAGGGGATAGAGACCATTCTGGTAGCAGCACTCCCGCGCGCCTCTTGACCAAAACCCTGAACAACGTACGCACATTCCCTCACAAGGAAGTCGGTGGCTACTTCGCGGCTGTCATCCTGCGCAACAGAGTCCTCGTCGAGATCGCGCTCTATCAGCGCGGTGAGATTGCCGGTTACCAGCTCCCGAAGGCTCAGGATTAAAGATCGTCGGACCGCCCGCCGTTCGCCCCTCGCCCTGAGTTGACCTGCAACTTCCGCCGCGCCAGCCGCCCGGTCGGCGATGAGGAACAGGAGCGTCGCCGAAATTGAAGATCCGATAGATAGCATCACTCGAAACAACAGTCGGCCGGTCGGATGCGGCTTCCGACCATTCACGCGCCCGCCGATAGCCGAAGTGAGCCAGTGCTTTTGACGTCGAAAACACAAAGGCCGGCACTGCATGTTCGCTTTTTGTGCTTAGAAAGTCGCATAAGAAGGCAGACTGTAACTGCCGGGCAGATGACCGTTGACGGCAATAGATAGCGAGTCATGGCACCCAATCGTAGGTGAGCCGCATTCATGATCAGGCCGGGCCGCAAGATGCTCAGTTCCGGCCCCGATCTCGAAATCGCGACTGAAGCCGAACTTGCTGGCATCTGCGCGCGGGCAAACAATGCGCTGAGAAGGCTTGGCTCTGGCTAGGCATTGTTCTTTGAGGCCGCGCGCATCGAAGCGCTGGGCTATCCGAACTCGCATTTTCCCGACGCTGCCTCATGGCTAGTCGATGAAGAACGGCGCGGCGCTTTCGAAGGCAAAGTCGCGCATTACGAGAGCAGCTATCATCTAATCTTGCTGTTCATGCCGTCGCCGGACAGCCAAGCGCGTGCGGAAAGCGCGCTCGTCGACTCGCATCACTCCGAAGGCGAGACAGACTCATACGTTCGTAGGTGAGACGATGGGGACTATCGCTCGCGCGCCTCGGGGATCGCGGGAGTTCTACTGGGACGTCCTTTTCTGCCCGACGATGGTGGCGGGATGACCTACGCCCATTTGGTCGTCCGGTTAGAGATTCATCTCGGTGTTGGTATGCCGTCGCTGTGTGGGTTCAAAGCGGACGGTCGCGATGGCGTATGACCGGCAGGCTTGCCACGTCGCCCGATCGAGATCACTAGCGCGCTTTTGCTCTCGAGTTCATCCAAATAATCTGCCCACCACTGCATCATCTTGACACGCTCTTCCCAATGCTCAGCCCGGGCGTAGGCACGACGAACGTCGTTGTTTTCGAGGTGGGCCAGTTGCCGCTCTATGGCATCCGGATGCCAATTTCCGCATTCGTTTAGCAGAGTTGATGCCGTTGCTCGAAAACCGTGCGCGGTAGCTTCTTCTTTGCCATAGCCCATACGGCGAAGGGCGGCGTTAAGCGTGTTGTCGGAAATCGGACGCGAACCCGATCGAACACTAGGAAACAACAGCGATCCACCACTAGAGATTTCTGTAAGCGAGGTCAGGACGCTGACCGCCTGCCTGGAAAGAGGTACACGGTGCGGCCGTCGCATCTTCATGCGTCCTTCAGGGATGCTCCACACCGACCTTTCGAAATCGAACTCGTCCCATCCAGCCGCGCGCAGCTCGCCGGGGCGGGGAAACAGCAGGGCCATCAGCCTTAGGGCGGCTCGGGTTGTAGGCTGTCCGTCAAATGCATTGATCGCCCTCAGCAAGCCTCCCAAGGCCTTAGGATCAGTAACCGCGGCACGCGGCGTGACCGTCGGACCAACGAGTGCGCCCCTCAGGGCGATCGTCGGATCTACATCGGCGCGCGCGGTTGCGATTGCATATCGAAACACACTGCCGATGGTGGAGCGCAGTCGCCTGGCCGACTCGTATCGACCGCGAACCTCCACACTCCGGAGAGCGGCAAGAATTGTGGCCGGATCGATCTCCCGAACGCTTTTGTCCCCAAACGTTGGATACGCAAAGTCGAGCAACCATTTGACCTTGGTGATGGTCCGGTCGGCACGTCCCTCCTTCTTCAGCTTGTCGACATAGTCCTCGGCGATTGAGCGAAAGGTGTTCTCCGCCGAAGCCTTTTGCGACTTACGCTCCTGTGCGGGGTCGATGCCCCGTAGGAGGAGACGTTTGGCGGTATCGCGCGCCTCGCGGGCCTCAGCGAGTGAGATGAGAGGATAGCTGCCCAACGCAAGAAGCTTCTGCTTGCCGCCAAAACGATAGGCGAGGCGCCACAGGCGAGATCCGGTAGGCTGCACCCAAAGCTGGAGCCCGCCACCGTCAGACAATTTCACGAGCTTGGAAACGGGTCGGGCATTTCGGCATTTTACGTCGGAAAGGGCCATTTTCGGGACCTCCATTTGGCTGCATCGATACCATCAGGATCTCCAATACCAGCGAAAATACCAGCCCCCCGCCTCGTTGGACCAACTGCGCCGAAATTCCACAAAACCCGACCATTTGCGCTTTACGCGCCGAAATCAGTAAGGATTTCAGTCGATTGCCGAGACAGAAGCGTTGAAGCTTCGGCGAAAGAGACCGTCGAGAGAAGAGGGGATGGTGCCCAGAGGCGGATTCGAACCACCGACACGCGGATTTTCAGTCCGCTGCTCTACCAACTGAGCTATCTGGGCCTGTTCCGGCACGCGCGCGATTCCGCACACCGGATTTCACGAAAGCGCCGCAGGCGCCCCTTGAAAGCGCGTGGGTTATAGCACGGGAATTCGGCCTGTCCAGCGCTTAAGCGTTGATTTCAGGCGAGAAACGAGCAGTTGCCCGGCAGGTTGATTCATCGGGCTCGGTCGAGGCCGGCAGGCCGCCCGGAACGGCCTCATTTGGGAGGGTCATTGTCCGTTTCGTCCTCGTCGTCACGCCCCGGAATGACATAGGCGCCCTTGAGCCAGCGGTTGAGGTCGATGTCTTTGCAGCGCGCCGAGCAGAATGGATAGGTCTCGCGCGCCGACGGCTTGCCGCATTCGGGGCAGGGCCGCTTGGGGCGCAGCGGCGTGACCTTGTCGTCAGGACTCATGGTTGCCCTGTATTCATGGCCGCACCGAGCTCATTGCCGAGCTGACAGCCAGTTGGCGTGCACCTTGAACCCCTCGCCGGTCAGAAGCGCCACCGTCTCGTAGAGCGGCAGGCCCACGACGTTGGTGTAGGAGCCGACAAGCTTGACGACGAAGGCGCCGGCGAGGCCCTGGACGGCATAGCCGCCGGCCTTGCCGCGCCATTCTCCCGAGGCCACATAGGCATCGATATCGGCGCGCGGCAGCCGCTTGAAACGCACCCTGGTTTCGACCAGCCGCTGGCGCAGCTTGCCCCCCGGCGTGATCAAGCAGATGCCGGAATAGACTCGGTGCGAACGCCCGGACAGCAGGCCGAGGCAATTGGCGACGTCGTCGAACGTTTCGGCCTTGGGCAGGATGCGTCGGCCGACGGCGACCACCGTGTCGGCGGCCAGCACGAAGCTGGGCGCATAATCGTCTTCGCTCTGTAGCGAGGCCAGCGCCTTCTCGGCCTTTTCCTTCGACAGCCGCTTGGCCAGCGAGCGCGGATGCTCGGCGCGCATCGGCGTCTCGTCGACACCGGCCGGCAGCACGCGGTCGGGCTCGATGCCGGCCTGCTGCAGGAGTTCGATCCGGCGCGGCGAACCCGAGGCAAGCACGAGCTTCTGCAAACTGCTCATCGCGATCCCGGCCGAACTCTGACGATCTTACTTGAAACGGTAGGTGATGCGGCCCTTGGTCAGGTCGTAGGGTGTCATCTCGACCAGGACCTTGTCGCCGGTCAGCACGCGGATGCGGTTCTTGCGCATGCGGCCGGCCGTGTGGGCGATGATCTCGTGCTCGTTTTCAAGCTTCACCCTGAACATCGCGTTGGGCAACAATTCCGTGACGACACCCGGAAACTCGAGGACTTCTTCCTTCGGCATTCGATACCTTTGCTTGGATGGGGATTCCCAGCGCCTCGGCCGGAATTTGGGCGGAACCTATATGATAATCGTCCGCTTGTGAACATGCTTAATCAGCGCCGCTTTTTGCCTCCGGCGCTGCAAAACGGCCGCCGATCCGCGCCTTCAGCCGTTCGCGCACCTCACGATAGGCGGCCATGATCTGCTCCCGCGTGCCGACGACATCAGTCGGATCCGGCATCGGCCAGTATTCGACATCGACGGCGAGCGAGCGGGTAAGCTCGAGCGCGGTGTGATGGGCTTCCGGCGACAGTGTGACGATCAGGTCGAAATAGTCGTCCTCGAGATCGTCCAGCGTCCTCGGGTGGCGCTCGCCGAGCGACAGGCCTTCCTCGGCCAGCACGGCATCGACGAACGGGTCGCGTTCGCCGCCGCGTACCCCGGCCGATGCCACGAAAGTCGTCGCCGGAAGCGACCGGCGCGCCAGTAACTCGGCCATCGGCGAGCGCACGGCGTTCATACCGCACACAAACAGGATCGAGCGGGGCAGGATCGAGCGGGGCAGAGCGGCAGGCAGTTCAGCCTCTCCAGTGCAGCACGCAAACCAGCGTGAACAGCCGGCGCGCCGTGTCGAAATCGATGTCGATCTTGCCTGCCAGCCGGTCCATTAATGTCTGCGAGCCCTCATTGTGCAGGCCGCGCCGGCCCATGTCGATCGCCTCGATCTGGCTGGGCGTCGAGGTTCGGATGGCCTCGTAATAGCTTTCGCAGATCATATAGTAGTCCTTTACGATGCGCCTGAGCGGCGTCAGCGACAGGATGTGGGTGACCACAGCGGCGCCATCCTCGCGCGTCACCGCAAAGACCAAGCGGGATTCGGCCAGCGACAGTTTCAGCCGGTAGGGTCCGGCGCCGCCGTCATTGACCGGCTGAAAGTGATTCTCCTCGATGAGGTCGAAGATCGCCACCGCCCGCTCATGCTCGACATCGGGCGTCGAACGGCCGATCGATTCGTCGAGTTCGACATCGATCAGCCTAGCATGGGTTCGATCGTAGTCCGACATGTCAATCTACATGTTCAGCCGGATAGTGACGGAACGTCCATGTGCGTCGAGGCCTTCCGCCTTGGCCAGCGCGATGGCCGCCGGCGCCAGCGCCCGCAACTGCTCCGGCCCGAGCTTCAGGATCGAGGTGCGCTTGACGAAATCGAGCACCGACAGCCCGGACGAGAAGCGCGCCGAGCGCGCCGTCGGCAGGACGTGGTTGGAGCCGCCGACATAGTCGCCGATAGCCTCCGGCGTGTGGCGGCCGAGAAAGACGGCGCCGGCATTGCGCATCCGCGCCAGGAAGGCTTCCGGCTCGTCGATGGCAAGCTCGACATGTTCAGCGGCGATGCGATCGACCAGCGGCAGTGCCGCCTCGATTCGGGGAACGAGGATGACGGCGCCGAAGTCGCGCCAGCTCGCCGCCGCCGTCGCCGCGCGCGGTAGGCCGGGCAACTGGCGTTCGACCGCCTGTTCGACCGCTTCGCCGAAGCTGGCATCGTCGGTAATCAGGATCGACTGCGCCGATACGTCATGCTCGGCCTGGGCAAGCAGGTCGGCGGCGATCCAGTCGGGATCGTTGCTGCCGTCTGCCACGACAAGCACTTCCGAAGGCCCGGCGATCATGTCGATGCCGACCGTGCCGAACACCTGGCGCTTGGCCGCCGCGACATAGGCATTGCCAGGGCCGACGATCTTGGCGACGGGCTTTATCGTCTCGGTGCCGAAGGCGAGCGCCGCGATCGCCTGCGCGCCGCCGACGCGGTAGATCTCGGATATGCCGGTCAGATCCGCCGCCACCAGCACCAGCGGATTGATGACGCCGCCGGGCGCCGGCACCGTCATGACGATGCGCTCGACGCCGGCGACCTTGGCTGGCACGGCGCTCATCAGCACCGAGCTCGGATAGCTCGCCGTGCCGCCCGGCACATAGAGCCCGACCGCCTCGATCGCCGTCCAGCGCGAGCCGAGCTCGACCCCGGCGGCGTCCGTATAGCGGTCGTCTTGCGGCCGCTGCCGCTCGTGATGGGAACGGATCCGGTCGCGGGCGAATTTCAGTGCCTCGATCGTCTCCGGGTTGGCGTCGTCGTAGGCCTTGGCGATGTCGTCCTGCGAGACGGCCATGCCGAGGCCCTTCAGATCGGCCTGTTCGAATTTCCGCGTATAGTCGATGAGCGCCGCGTCGCCCTCGGCGCGCACCCGCCCGATGATCGCGCGCACCACGGCATCGACATCGGCCGACACCTCCCGCTTGGTCAAAAGGAACGCGGCAAAGCGCTGCTCGAAATCGGCGTCGGACAGTCGAAGCGTGATGGCCATCTTGTGCTGCTCAGGCTCTGTGGAAGGGGCGCGACGTCGCTTCCCAGGCGCCGCCGATGTCGGCGAGCCGCGCCTCGATGCATTCGACATCGAGCATGATCGCGCCGCCGCCTGAAAAGATCAGCTCGACGATGCCGGCGGGCTTGTCGAGCGCGATGAAGCTGATCGCCAGCAGGGAGAGGACCTCGTTCGGCTTGTCGCGGGCAATGCCGCTGGTCTTGGCGCCCAGAACGCGATCGAAATGCAGCACGCTTTGCCGCCGCTCGTTGTGCTGGCGGATCAGGCCGGATTTCGCTTCCCAGACGAAGCGGTTCATGATCAGCACGAAGCGCTTGGTCGCCGGCATGTATTCGAGGTCGCCGACCTTCAGCACGGCGTCCTGGACATGGGCCGAGACGATGCTCAGATCCTGATCGTCGAGCGCGACAAGCTTGAGAGCCATGCGGATTTCACACCTGAAGGTTGATTATTCAGCCTTCTGTTAGAGCAAGATCCCGAAAAGTGGAAACCGGTTTTCGGAAAAGATCATGCTCAAGCTGGAATCTAGAGTATGGTCTCGATTGAAATCGAGATCATACTCCAGGCGATCTTTCCGGCTGCGCAACCGACGCGAAAGCCGCGCCGAAGCGCTTCACCCCGAAATCCGCTCGATCACCGCGCCGCAGCCGGACAGCTTTTCTTCCAGCCGCTCGAAACCGCGGTCGAGATGGTAGACCCGGTTGACCGTGGTCTCGCCTTCGGCCGCCAGGCCGGCGATGACCAGCGACACCGAGGCGCGAAGATCGGTTGCCATGACCGGCGCACCCTTCAGCTTCGGCACGCCGTCGACGATCGCCGTCTGCCCGGACAGCGTGATGTGGGCGCCGAGCCGGGCGAGCTCCTGGACATGCATGAAGCGGTTTTCGAAGATCGTCTCGGTGATGCGCGACTTGCCCTTGGCCATCGTCATCAGGCCCATGAACTGCGCCTGCAGGTCGGTCGGAAATCCCGGGAACGGCGCCGTCGCCACGTCGACTGGCGCAATGCCGGCGCCGTTGCGCCTGACGCGAATGCCGGAATTGGTCGGTGTGATCTCGGCACCCGTCTGGGCAATCACGTCGAGCGCCGTCTGCAACAGGTCGGCCCGCGCGCCTTCGAGCATGACGTCGCCGCCGGTCATGGCGACGGCCATCGCATAGGTGCCGGTCTCGATGCGGTCGGGTATCACCCGGACGCGCGCGCCCGACAGCGCTTCGACGCCGTCGATGGTGATGGTCGAGGTGCCGGCGCCGTAGATCTTCGCACCCATCGCGTTGAGGCAATCGGCGAGGTTGACGATCTCGGGCTCGCGGGCTGCGTTTTCGAGCACCGTCTCGCCCTTGGCCAGCGAAGCCGCCATCATCAGCACATGAGTGGCGCCGACCGAGACTTTCGGGAAGACGTAGCGGTTGCCGACAAGCCGGCCGTTCCTGGTTTTGGCGATGACATAGCCGGTGTCGACGTCGATATCGGCGTCCAGCGCCTGAAGGCCCTCCAGAAAAAGATCAACCGGGCGGGTGCCGATGGCGCAGCCGCCCGGCAGCGACACCTTGGCCTCGCCCATGCGGGCAAGCAGCGGGCCGATCACCCAGAAGGACGCGCGCATCTTCGACACCAGCTCGTAGGGCGCCGTGGTGTCGACGATGTTGCGGGCGGAGAAGGTGATGGTGCGCGAATAGCCCTCTTGCTGCTTTTCGCGGCGGCCGTTGACCGAATAATCGACGCCATGGTTGCCGAGGATGCGGATCAGCTGCTCGACATCGGCAAGGTGGGGCACGTTTTCGAGCGTCAACGTGTCGTCGGTCAACAGCGAGGCGATCATCAGCGGCAGCGCGGCATTCTTCGCGCCCGAGATCGGGATGCTTCCGGCAAGCTTGTTGCCGCCGACAATTCTGATGCGATCCATTTGAAGAACGTCCCCTCGGCCGAAAAAGCCGGTTTTCAATCGGTTGAGTCTCTCGTGGCCCATCTAGACTCAAGGCCCATCTAGACCATTGGCCGGCTAGGTTCAAGAAACAGGATTCCCACGCCCTGGGCCAAGCCTGTTGATATAGTCAATCCTTTTGCGTTTCCCTTAAGGCACCGACCCCGTCCGTCCGCTTTTCGGCGTCGCCGGTGCGCCGCGAGCGCGACTGCGCCTTGCGCTTCTGCAGATTGGCGCGCAATTGCTCGGCGAGCCGGGCCTTGCGGTCGGCAGCGGCCTTTTTCGATGGTTCCCGCTTGTCAGGTGGACCGCCCTTTTTCGGTGGGTTTGTCTGGTAGCTCATGGTCCTCATCCCGGCGAGCCGATGCGCCAGCCCGCTATTCAGGGATAGTCAACATTGTGGCGCTGCCATGTCCGCAAAACCGTCTGGCACAGGCTTTCCACACACGGCTTGCGCTTGCCGGTTCGATATGGCAGAAGCCCCGCCATCGGCGGCTGCGGTAGCTCAGTGGTAGAGCACTCCCTTGGTAAGGGAGAGGTCGAGAGTTCAATCCTCTCTCGCAGCACCAGTTTTCCCGAATGTTTTCTCTGGGCCGCATCACTCCCGCGATCAGGAGATCGTCGGTCTCGGCTGTCGTATCAATGAAATCGGCGCGGTCCATGACACGGGCGACGTGATCATCGGGCGTTGCCAACGAGATGATACGGCTTGGCGCGCCTGGGCGCGTGGCGGAGCGAGAACCGAGATCGCCTTCGGCAGAACCTTGAAATGGGCAGGCGTCGAGGTGACGATCTCGCCATCCGTGTTAACGGGCATTGGCTTTTTTGTCTCGATGTCGAACTCGATGCACCTGGCCGTGCGCACCTCACGCCAGGCACCATGCGTTCCAGAGCGGAACGAGCGGACCATCAGCGCCAGCTTCCACAGGTTCGTCATCTCCAGGCTATAGAGGTCGAGATGTCCGTCATCGATCTCGGCCGTCTCTTCCACCACGTTGCCGCCGCCATAATGCACTCCGTTTCCAACCGCGATTTGGTAGGTTTCGGCCTCGATCGCCGCACCCTTCTCGGTGATTTTCGCGTGGAACCGCACGGCCTTGGTCAACACTTTCATCGCCGCCAACGCATACCCAAGCCTGCCGAAACGCTTCTTCAGAGCGGGGTCGAGACCCTGCGCCAGTTCGGTGCTCAGTCCGATGCTCGCGACGTTGAAAAAGGCATGGCCATTGACGGTGCCGACATCGATCCGTCGCGTTCTGCCTCGCACGATCACGTCGGCGGCCTGCAGCAGGTTCGTCGGGATGTGGAGCGTGCGCGCGAGGTCGTTCGCCGTTCCCATCGGGACAATGCCCATCGGCAGGCCGCTTTCCACCACCGCCATCGCCGCCGACGACACCGAACCGTCGCCACCACACACGATCACAAGATCAGCCAGGTGCCGCAAGCGTACAATGTCGCGCGCAAGCTCGGGCAACGCCTCGAACGTCTCCACGGTGACGGAAAGCCCGCCAGCCTCCAGCCGCTCGATGATTGGCGCCATCGGCTCATGGCCGCGCCGCGCCTTGGGATTGACGAGCAGCAAAGCGCGTCTGTTAGCTGTTTTGTTCATTCACAGTTGGGTCGAGTGGTCCATGGCACACCCACATAAGGTGGCTGCTTGCAGATTTCGACCCCAACCGTCGCTTCTCTCGCGAGGTTTTCTGCCGCAGGGACCCTGTATCAAGGTGCCTACCATTATGTTTGGGACCTTCTGAACTGAGACAAGCTTCGCAAAAAAATCATCCGTCGGTTCTGACGATTAGGGAAACGTACGTGATCCTTCTGCTGGCACTCGCCGACTGCTGAGCGTCCAAAGCCGGTACGCCACACGCAACAAACCGCGTCGGCCCACGTTCATTAGTCATGACATCTCCACTGGGCCGCCGATTATCCCGGCCACACGCGAACAGGTCCGGCATGAGCGATTCTTGACCGGGCACAGGAGACCGCGGCAAATGACAAGCAATCAGGTCAGGAGCGCCATTACACATATTGGCACGCTAACATCCCGCCCGCAGGCGTTTCTGGTCTTCTTCGCCTACGTCGGCCTCTGGCTCATCTTCGATCGGCGCAGCATAGATTGGCACGCCATTGCGACACTGGCGACCTGGGCAATGACCCTGTTCATTCAACGTGCCGAGCAACGCGACACACAGGCGCTGCACGCTAAACTGGACGAATTGCTTCGTGCGACTGGTGAGGCTGACAGCGAAACCGCAAGAATCGACGACAAGGAACCGGAAGAGATCGAGGCCCAGCGGGAGCGGGACCGGGACAACGTTTGAGCAGCGTCGGCGCTTGGCGAAGGTGGCTGGCAATGCGGGTCTCCACGGCACGTCATCAAATCATAGCATTTGCCGCTGGCGAGGAAGCGCGCCGCAAGGATTGGCGTCCGGGTACTGCGGTTTGGGGGACATCCACACCTACAGAAAAAAATCCGCCGGCCGAAGCCAGCGGAGAACAGGTCTGGAGTAGCCAGAGTGAACTGGCATGTGAAAAACGCGCCGAAGAGAGTTTTGTTGCAATACGCCGAGAGAAATATTAGCGACTCCTGACGATCCGCTGCCCGCTCAAATCTCTACATCGCTAAGGGAAAATTGCGGACATCAATATCGGCATGTGGTGATCGCCATGAGTGCTGAAGATGCTGCATGTGGAACGGCCAGCACAGAACAGCTCCAAAGCCACGGCTGGCGGCCGGCGGACTGACCACGTCGTTGCCGGCACGATCTCCGATTTGGCGTCTGTTCTTGCAAATTCCGGCTCAGATTCGTGCCTGCTGCGCCCAGCCGCTACCGCAGCCCCAAGAAGCTCAAAATGGCTATGACGATCACGATGGCGCCGACCAGCCAGATAATGTTGTTCATCTTACGCTCCTTCACCTCTAGGCCACGCCCGAATATCGGGTCGAGATTCGCCGCGCACATAGAACATTAAATGCGGCTAAAAGTTCCGCGCTAGGTGAGCCTGCTGGACCAGTCGTCTATCTGGCGCTCTGCCTCCTCTTTGGCGATCCCATACCGCTCCTGAATACGCCCTGCGAGCTGGTCACGATTGCCCTCGATGCGATCAAGGTCGTCGTCCGTGAGGTCGCCCCATTGCTCCTTGGCCTTGCCTTTGAACTGCATCCATTTTCCCTTGATCTGATCCCAGTTCATGGATTCCTCCTTTGCTGTACAAAGGAAATGCAAATGGACCCCACATGTTCCCGAGTTTCGGATCGCCTCTGACGATTGTTGTTGGCGTCGCGGCAGAAAGCCGCCGGCCAGAGCCAGCGTCCGCGTCGTGAACTCAAACGATTCCCTCAGCGGGATCAGCTGGCGCGCGCCAGGGCGATCGATATTACGTTATCTGCATCCGCCCCCGGTAGATCGAACAGCATCGGGAGTTGGCGGGTCATAGCCATTTCTACGATCAGTTCTTCGATGGAAGCTGTCGGCAGGTCCGTCTTGACGCTGTGCGAGATCATCGAGGCAAGCTTGTGGACGGGCACTGGCGCCGACTTCGCACGGTCGTCGAGCAATCTGCTGATTTCGATTACAACGTCTGCGTCAATGCTCATTGGCAATTCGCGCATGGCTCTTCCTCCTGCCCGCATCATGCGCGTGCCAGAGGGCTAAGTCTCAAAAAATCGACAATGAACTCAACCGAAGGTGCGTTGGTCCGTTTGGCCCCGGCGTTCGGGCCTGCGGCGAAAAGCACAGGCGCACCGGCGTCACATGCGGCAACGAAATCGCTCCTTTTGCGTTGGCGAACCATACATCGTGGGCAAACACGAGCAAAGGAGAGTAAGCATGACAGCCGACGCGGCAACGCTCTATCCCCGCCATCGGGATCGGATTTCCGGCAGCGAGGATTACGTAGTAAGGCATTTTGCGCGGCAAAACGGCATCACCCCGGCGCAAGTTCATCAGCTGATCAAAAAATATGGAAGCAACCGCGCAAAGTTGGTGGCTGCGGCGAAGGAACTTCGCACGTCGCTTCGACCGGATGCCCCTAGGACCATGCCAGCCTTGGGGCGCCGCACCGGGCGTCCCAGCGCCGGCCTCGATGCCAGGAATGGGTTAGAAACGCGGTGAAGAGACTGCTGAAGACAATCCCAGCCGACGACGTGGTCTTCGGACCTTCAATCCTGACCGTTGCAGCCAACCTCTGTTCGACATCATCGCGGGTTTCCTGCGGTCTTGTGAAGTTTTCGCGCTGAGAGGGCACCCGCACCCACAGCAAGTGTGAAGAGTGCGATTGGTGCGATGAAAGAGACGCATTCGGATGCAACTAGTTCGCGACGGTCGCGTTGTGTCGATCTCGCAAACGGAGTTGGTGCACGATGGGCAAGTTTCTACCGCTTTCGATCTGCTTTGTAGATGGACGCTCGATGCAGGTGTCGTCAATCAGCGAGGCTGAGAAAGCATTGGCCGGGCACTGGCCGAAAAAAGAGGCAGACGCATACAGGGAGGCTGTTCGCCTTCTCGCTGCGGCAAGGGACGGTATCTGTACGCCGCATACCGCCTTCCTTGCGTTTGAGAAGGCGGCTCGGCAGCAATGTCTGCTTAAACCCCGGAAGTCGAGTGCGGGTCTTCGGATATTGGATTCTCTGAGCGCACCGAACTAGGCGCGAGCTTGGCTACGCCTTACTTCCAACCTTGGTTCCTAACAACTCCAATCTGATGTCAGGGTGAGTGACGCCTCGAAAATTTGCCGATCACCGTCGGTTCGGATTTTGACGGTGACCTTCACCAGATCGACATCCGGCATCTCGTCGTGCGCGATGTCGTGCAATATCCGAAGCGCCTCTGCTCTCGCTCGGTCGGGCGTCTCGAACAATTGCCCCTCGGCATCCCTTTCTGGACCGTCGGCGTTGTAGACGTCAAAATAGAAGCGCTGCATCTTGGGAAACCCAGACTGATATCGTGTGCTAATTCGCGTTGATCGCCATTGTTCCGCAGCGATGGCATTTCAGTAGGATGGGGTGCATTGTTGTTAGGGTACGCCATTTTCCGAAGGCCTAGAGGGCCCGAAGCCGCGCAGTGTGCTTCCAATTACCCTCGGCGATCGGCGTTCAGGCGCGATTGCTGGAGGTCAGGATGCTTGAGTCCCTATTTCTCAACCTCGGTCAGCACGATGCCCTTTCTGACGGAGAAAAGGCCTTGTTGGCCGGCGCCATGTCGTTCGAGAAGGATTTTTCGATCGGACAGGATTTGGTTTCGGAAGGGTCTAGACCAACCTACAGCACGTTGATTCTTGATGGTCTGGCCGCCCGCTACAAAGTGCTCGAGAATGGCGGTCGGCAATTTACCTCATTGCAGGTGCCGGGCGATTTTGTCGACCTTCACGCCTTCCTGCTGAAAACGATGGACCATGGCATTGTGGCGCTGTCGCCCTGTCGAGTGATTGTCGCAGAGCACAGCCGCCTGCGGGTCATCACAGAGGAAGCTCCACATCTTACCAGGCTGTTATGGCTTGATACGCTTGTAGACGGCGCGATCCATCGCGAGTGGATCGTGGCCATGGGGCGGAGGTCGAAGACAGCGCATCTTGCCCACCTTGTCTGCGAGCTTTTCGTGCGCCTGCAGGTCGTGAAGCGCACCAACGGCATGAGTTTCCACCTCCCGCTGTCGCAGGCCGAGCTGGCCGATGTGCTTGGCCTGTCTGTTGTTCATATGAACCGGGTTATCGGCGCGTTGCGTAAAGTTGGGGTGATAAGCTGGGCGAATTACACTGTGACCATCTTGGACTGGCACCGGCTGCAGGAAATCGCCGAATTCGATCCAACCTATCTCAGTATGGCGCGGGAGCCGCGGTGAAATGCTTAGCTGAGGTGCTTGTCGGATCTTCGAAGGGGATGCTGCTGTCATGGAACCCGTGCGTGCCTCTGTCGGGTCGACAGAAGGTATGGATAATCACTTCGCGAATGCGTCCGGTCACTTCACCGATCTGCCGCTGACGATGCCCTCTGCGTCCGCCGCCCCGGTCTGATCAGCCAAGTCCATTTCCGCCAGCATTGGATCTTTGACGGGCCCTTCGGGCGTTG
The DNA here is from genome assembly GCF_055901555.1 of Mesorhizobium sp. WSM4821. NCBI lineage: Bacteria > Pseudomonadati > Pseudomonadota > Alphaproteobacteria > Hyphomicrobiales > Phyllobacteriaceae > Mesorhizobium > Mesorhizobium sp. WSM4821. The sequence continues at coordinate 2,857,029 of NZ_CM148371.1, forward strand.
ATATCCAGCGGTATGGGAAATCGGCCCCGCGTGTGTTGATGGCACAGTAATGTAGCTGCGCCAATTCGGTTTTTCGTCACCAACATTTGATATAGGCAGGATTTGTATATCTGCGTACACGGTCCGTATGGGCAAGAGAAAGAGCAACCCCGACTCCGACTCCGAGAACCACTCGTATGAGGTTGAATTCTTTGCGAAAAAGCATGGTCTCTCGCTAAAAGCCGCAAGGATCATTCTTTATTCTAACGGGCCGTCGCGGACTATGTGTGACGCGGCGGCGAAAGCGTTCGTCGCGGCTGTTGCTGCCAGGGGGAAAACAATGCGTGCCGCGTCGACGGCCCCAATTTGCAGGCGATCTGAACCCTGATGAACATTTCGGCAAATCCGGACCGCTTCAACTGAAGCACCGAACAGGCCACCGAACGTGGCGTAAACATTGACCCGCCTTTCGATTTCGAAGGTAGGTTCCACGTCGATGGCTTCTACGCGCAGGCCTAGCCATGTCGATCAACACCGATCCCAGACTTGATCTAGGTCAACCAGCATTGTCGCACCGGAAGCTAGGATTTCAGAATAAGCCTGTTGGCATCGGCGAACAAACAGGCGCGTAATCGATTTGAGATGGAGTTTGAAAACGGGCTGGAAGCTGACTCGCAAGTCAATGAGTAACGTACCGAATCGTCCCGAGCTGTATGCTGGAAGAGAATTTTTCACGCGCCATGCTCAGCCTGATTGTGGCGGAGGAAGTCGTGCACACAGTAAGCTTTAAGTTTCTGGAGTCAGGCGGAGAAATGGCTTCTGCTGTGCGCGCCTACGACTGGGCTTCAACGTCGCTTGGTCCGATCGAGAGTTGGGGCGCGTCGCTGAGGACGGCCGTGGGCATTATGCTGAGCTCTGCCTTTCCAAAATGCATCGTCTGGGGGCCCGAATTGGTCACGATCTATAACGACGCATTCCGACCGCTCCTGGGCGACAAGCCGGAAGCGTTGGGCAGGCCGTTCTCGGAAGTTTGGGCCGAGGCGTGGGACACAATTGGGCCGATCGCAGACAGGGCATTCGCGGGCGAAGCCACCTTCATCGAAGACTTCCCTCTCGTGGTCGATCGGCATGGGTATCCGGAGCAGGCCTGGTTCACGTTTTGCTACAGTCCCATCCGCGACGCGGAAGGCAAGGTCGCCGGCATAATGGACACGGTTATCGAAACGACGGGTAAAGTCAGGGCCGAGCAGAATTCCCGTCTTATCAATGCCGAGCTTGCCCATCGAATCAAGAACCTACTGGCAATGGTATCCGCCATCGCCAGCCAGACATTCCATTCGGCTTCATCCATGGAGGAAGCCAAGGCCACGCTTGGCAAGCGTCTCTCGGCGCTAGGAGAAGCTCACTCGGTCTTGGCGAAAGAGAGCTGGGGCGGTGCGTCTGTAAGTGCCGTCATCGAAAGGGTTCTATCCCCGTTCCGAAGCGTTGGGGGCCGCATAACCATCGAAGGTCCGCCTCTCGACCTCGCGGCCAGGCAGGCGTTGTCGCTGGCTTTGGCGATCCACGAGTTGGCCACCAACGCCTCCAAATATGGAGCCCTGTCGGACGATTGCGGGCGGGTGACCATTTCGTGGAAGATCGGCAGGCCTGGTTCGGACGAAGAGTTTCGTCTTGTTTGGGAGGAGCATGGAGGCCCCATCGTTGCCGAGCCCAAACGTCGCGGCTTTGGTTCACGTCTGATCGAGAAAGCACTAGCAGGGGAGTTTCACGGTAAGGTGGGCGTTCACTATGCTCCGCAAGGACTTAGATGTGAGCTGTCCACCACGATGGTCAACATCCGCATCGAGGCCGCAGAGTTGGAAACTCCTTCTCCAAGAGCAGACTAACGAGCCGAGTGCAGGGCGAGGAACGATGTGCTGCGCGCGATACAGGTGCGCAACACCATCTTGCCATCTTTTGCAGTGGAGCCGTCCTTAGAGTTCTGCAGCCGAGTTCAAATGACGTCCTCTGTTTCGCCTCCCAGCAAGGTCTGGCTGGCTTCGGTTCCAATGCCCGCGCCTGATCGCGGGTTCCGCGTCGTGGAAACGCCGATCGCTGCGATCGGATGTCCCCAAAGCCCATCCCAGCCTCTGGCGCCGCGCCGGACGTCTCAGCGCCGGCGCCAGAAATGGCTTAGAAACGCGGTGAGAAGACTGCTGAAGACAACCCAGCCGAGGACTTCGTTTCATTTCCGGTCCTGGTCTGCAGCCAGCTTCTGTTCGCGATCACTGGCCTTGATCGTCGCCTCCAGATCGGTTCGGCTGCCGTGTCGAACCGAGTAGGCTCGTGTAATTTCGGCGCCCAATAGAAAAATCTCGGACGAATAATAGACCCACAACAGCACGACGAGCAGGGCACCGGCCGCCCCGTATGAGGATGCGGCAGCGCTGGCTCCGATATACCAGCCGATCAGTGACTTGCCGATCGTGAACAGAAACGCCGTCACCACGGCGCCGATGCCAACGTCGCGCCATCGCAGCGCGCGGTCGGGCAGGACCTTGTAGATTGCCGCGAACAAGAGCGCGATCAGGGCAAACGAGACGATCCCGTTGATTGCGCTCAGGATCATGGTGCCGAAGGGTAGATAGGCGTTGATGATGTCGCCGAGCGCCGAAATTGCCGCGCTCGCCACCAGGGACACCAGCAGCAGGAAGCCAAGCGCCGCGACGAGCCCGAGGCTTGCGGCGCGGGCCCGCACAAGCCTGGAAATCGACGTTCCACCCGGTTTGACTTTCCAGATCTCGTTCAGCGCAAGCTGCATTTCGCCGAACACGCCGGATGTGGTGACGAACAGCGTGACGAGCCCCAAAATCGTGGCAAGAGTGCCTGCTGTCCGACGCGATGCGTTTTCGATCGTCGCTTGCAAAAGCTCCGCGCTCTGCGCACCCATCAGGCCCGCGAGCTGGGCCGAAAGGGCAAGTTGCGCCGCATCGTTGCCGAAGGCCAGGCCAGCGATAGCGACAACGATGAGCAGGATCGGCGCAAGCGAGGTCGTGGCGTAAAACGCCATTGCCGCCCCGTGGCTCAGCGCGTTGTCATTGATGAAGCCGACAATGCTCTCCGCAACGAGTGCCCAGCCCTCTTTCGCCACATTCCACATATTTGCCTCACCTGCTTCTCAGCAGGCAATTAGAGGCGGCGCGGCAACGGGCCAGGGCAGCATGTCGCAGTTCAGATGATGGACCTGGGTTTCGGCGCGGCCTCTCGCACCGGCTCTCTACCGATAGGGGGGGCAGTAAATTTGAGAGCTACGACCCTGTCATGTTGCCGTTCCGGTGCGCGGCCGCTTGGCATGGCGCCGTTGGCGGGAGGTCGACGTGCCGCTGGTTTTCCCGCACCGTTGCAATTCCGCAACAGACTTTGAGGGCATAGCAGGCTACGGTTAAAGTTATTTCAAGCCGAGGAGGGGTGCTATGTTTTCCATCAGACGGACTGCTCTCACCGCCACGGTTCTGCTTGCCTGGAGCGGATGCGCTCTCGCGGCGGACCCGGTGTATGAGGAGCCTGTGGTCGCTTCGGTCTATGACTGGAGCGGAGTCTATCTTGGCGTTCAGGGCGGCTACGGCTGGGCTGATGCGGATGTGACGATTTTCACCGCTCCACCAACTGTTGGATCGGTCGATCTGGATGGACCATTTGTCGGAGCGCTCGCCGGCTATAATTTCCAGTCCGGGAATTTCGTGTTCGGTATCGAGGGCGATGTAAACAAGAGCTGGATCGAGCTCGACGATGATGACGGAGACGCCGAGATCGACTGGTTCGGATCCGTGCGCGGACGCGTAGGGTACGCTTGGGATCGCACCTTGCTTTTCGGCACGGCGGGCATTGCTTTTGCGAGTGGCGAAGTGTCTTCGATCGTGGTGGGGGAAGATGACGATCTGAGCTTCACCGGCTGGACCGCGGGCCTCGGCGTTGAACATGCTTTCACCGACAACTGGCTTGGACGGGCCGAGTATCGCTACTACGATTTCGGTACAGAAGACATCACGCGCGGGGAAGTCGACCTGACGATGCACACGGTCTCCGTAGGCATCGCATACAAGTTCTGACGAAGCCGGCAGGCGAGCCGACTGCGGTGCGGCTGTCCTGTCCAGAAAATGTCTTTGTAGCTATCAAAAGCGCGTCGCGTTGAAGAGATTCAGGCGACGCGCTTTAAGTTTGTTTACGCAGTCATTATCCCAAAACCACTGCGCACTTTTGGCGACATGCATTGGAACGACGATCCGCTTGCTCAGACCACCGGCCGGCCGATCGACCCTGCGGCGGCGCTGATCAATCGGCGCCCCCTTTGCCTAAGGGCGCTATTGGACGCGCTCACGATGCGACCAGCGGAACTGTGACAGTTGTCGCATAGTCTATTGGATACTGGTCGAAGTACGGGAACTCGATCACGAAAGCATATCTGGCCGTGAGATGCGCCATGCGGAAGCCGCCGCTAGGGGGGTCGATCGCTATCGTCACGTTGACATTTTTCAATCCCATGGCGAGCAATTTTTGCGTAGCGATGGCCTGTATTTCGCTTTGAGTCAGCGAGTTCTTCATCTGCAGCACACGCGAGGACGTTTCCAGCGTGTACCGAACACTCGACATGGCATTCAGAGCCCAGCCGAATGCGAAGATGCCGAACAGAAGCACGATCAGAAAAGGCGCGATCAGCGCGAACTCCAACGCAGCTCCGCCTGATCCATCACGCGTGAAAGTTTTCCGTTTAGCGGACACGAATCACCTGTTGGTGACTGAGCTCGCGCGACAGGGAAAACACGCCGAAACTGTAGGGCGGGGACCATGTCGCCGTCGCGTGTATTTCAACGAAGACCGAGGGAGTTTTCAAACCGTTGCACAGGGTTGATGGATCGGCCACGGTACTCCCACACATGTATTTGCGCCCCAAAGTCACCTGCGCGTCGCCGGGACGGTTTTCCCAGCTCGAAAGGGCAACGGCTTGGATGGCCGCGTCGTTGGCTGATCCTTGCATCACAAGGTTTGCCGCCGTCTTGACGCCTGCACGCATCGACAACGAGCTTGATACGAAAGACCAGCCGTTAATGACGCCAAGAAGTGCCAGGCAAAGGATCGGCAAAACCAGCGCAAACTCCACCGCGGCCGCGCCCGAATCGTTCCGAAAAGCCCGGAATGGTCGCCGTTCCACGAAGATCACTCGACAAGCCGAACGGACTGCGTTGCCGGGATTTCTCGCATCCCGAGGCTGGTGCAATCCTGGTTGATACTAGTGTTGCCGGACCACTGCACAGTGCTGGCGACGACCTGCGTGCAACCACCTTTGCCCGAGAAATTGCCGAGGTAATTGACCGCCTGCGTTGGAAAATACAGGGCGCCGGTCAAAAGCGAATCCGCCGTGCCATTGAACGTGTTCGATCCCGTCAGGTTTGCTCTGTCGCCGTAAAACAGCACACCCGAATAGGTGCCTGATGTCGGTGCGCTAAGCTTGACGGTGGCCGTGCCGTTCATGGTGACGCCGGAGGTGCCGGCCAGATAGATGGTGACCCCCTCGCCGGAAATATTTGCATTCGAACTCGCTTTGAAATCGCCTCCCTGAATGACGTATACCCCGGGCGAGAGCGTTACATTGCCGCTCAGGCTGAGCCCCTTGCAGTATGTTCCAGGCTGCAATGTCGACTGATTGCCGTTTTGACAGGGATTCGTGGCTGCCGGCGCCGACAAGTCGGCAAAAGGATCGGCAGCGGGCAACGCCTGGGTTATCGGGCTGGTGCAGAGGGTCTTTACAGGATTGGCCAATGACATCCCACCGGCCGATATCAGGCAGTCGGTATCAAGGCTTGCCGATCCCTGAAGCTTGATGGCGTCCGGAGCTATCGAATTCGACATGACGGAGCAGCCCGTCATTTTTGTGGTCGAGCTGCCGGAAAAGAGCGCCGCTTTCGAGGCGGAAGGATTGAGCGCCAGAAGGCAGGCTTTTGAAGCGTCAGTAATAAGAGCCACCGCTCTTGCTTGCGCGCCAACCGCGTCTTGCGTGAATATCGACGTGAAAAATCGATCGAGGTTCTGATGAACGATGACCTCGACCGCCTTTTTTGCGACATTCGGTCCTGACGATGGCGGCGTGAAGACCTCAATCGTTCCTGTTGATGGTGCCCAGCCGTTCGTGGTTGCTGACAGCGTTGCGGCCGAGACGATCGTTGGCTTGTCGGATCCCGAGACTTTTTCCAAGGCGCCGGCATAGGCTGCCGCATCCGCCGCCGCCTGCAGCTTCAGGCTGCTGTAGTACCAATAGGAGGTCTCGACGCCCAGGCCCGCTCCGCCGACAACAATTGGCAAAGACAGGGCAAAAATAGTAGCAACGTTGCCGCTCTCGCCGGCTCGTCGCGGGCAGCGGAACAAACACCTTGAGGTACGGGCACGCCAATCCATTCCCCATTTAAGCAAGGATGCATAAAGGAATGACTAAGAATTTCCCTCCATTTGTTTAGCCGCGCTCCTCGCCGTCCGCCGGCGCTGAACCAGCTTCTTCCAGGCCAGACGCCGCGTTGCGGCGTCACAAGTCTTGCTGGCTGGATAGAACGCGAACCTTGGCTCCAAAAAGATCTTCTGACACTTTGGGCCGGAGCATGATTTTTGCTGGCACCAATTCGGTTCTCGCGTCATGCGCCAAGAAATTGGCGCCTGCGGCAGGTTTCGTTGGCAAAAGGTTACCTTTCCCTGCTATTCCCGCCCGCACATCAAAATTCAGTGGAACCGCGCATGACCAATGTCGCCCTGACCGGGCTTGCCCGTGATCTCGCCAAGCGCGCCGCGGAGGGCCGCCCGGTGCGCATCGGCGTCATCGGCTCCGGCGAGATGGGCACGGACCTGGTGACGCAAGGCATGCTGATGCCGGGCATTTCGATATGCGCCATCTCGACCCGCCGCCCGCACACAGCGCGCGATGCTGTCCGTATCGCCTACGGCGACGAGGCGATGGCGCGGGAAGCCGAGACCGACATCAAGGTCACCGAGGCGATCGAGAGTGGCAAGATCGCCATCACCTCGAACGAGATGATGGTGACCAATCCGCTGATCGACGTGGTCATCGACGCCACCGGCAAGCCCGGCGTCGCCGCCGATTTCGACCTGATGGCAATGGAGCACGGCAAGCACCTAGTGATGATGAACGTCGAGGCCGACGTCACCATCGGCTGCTATCTGAAGCAGCAGGCCGACCGGCTCGGCGTCGTCTATTCGGTCGGCGCCGGCGACGAGCCGTCGAGCTGCATGGAGCTGATCGAATTCGCTTCCGCGCTCGGTTACGCCATCGTCTCGGCCGGCAAGGGCAAGAACAACCCGCTCAACCACGACGCCGTGCCTGACGACTATCGCGCGGAAGCGCTCCGCCGCAACATGAACCCGCGCATGCTGGTTGAATTTGTCGACGGATCCAAGACCATGGTCGAGATGTGCGCCATCGCCAACGCGACCGGGCTGGTGCCCGACATTGCCGGCATGCACGGTCCCAGGGCCGACCGCGACGAACTGGCCAAGGTGCTCATCCCGCGCGCGGATGGCGGCATCCTGTCGAGGAAGGGCGTCGTCGACTACACGATCGGCAAGGGTGTGGCGCCCGGCGTCTTCGTCATCGTCGAGGCGACGCATCCGCGCATTGTCGAGCGCATGGACGACCTGAATATTGGCCACGGCCCCTACTACAGCTTCTTTCGGCCGTATCATCTGACCTCGCTGGAAGTACCGCTGACAGCCGCCCGCATTGCGCTCTATGGCAAGCCGGACATGGTGCCGCTGCCGAGGCCGGTCGCCGAGGTTTGCGCCGTGGCCAAGCGCGATCTGGCAGCCGGCGAGATTTTCGATGCGATCGGCGAGACCTGCTACCGATCCTGGACCATGACCGCCGAAGAGGCCCGCGCCAACCGCGCCGTGCCGGTCGGCCTGCTCGAGGGCGGCAAGGTGCTGAAACCGGTCAGGAAGGGCGAACTGCTGACATCAGGCAATGCCGCGCCCGACGCGACGACCAGGCTGTTCGCCTTGCGCCGGCTGCAGGACGAGATGCTGTATGGAGCGAACTGAGGGGCTATTTCCCCAGTTCGATCGACCTTAGCCGCGCCGCTTCCACCGCTTCGGTCAGCAGATGCGTCAGCCGGTCCTCGCCCATCAGCACGGCAAGGGCGGCAGCCGTGGTGCCGTTGGGGCTGGTCACCTGCTGGCGCAGCACGCCCGGCTCCTCGCCGCTTTCCGCGGCAAGTGAGGCGGCGCCATACACCGTCTGCATGGCCAGCAACTTGGCGGTTTTGGCCGGCAATCCTGCCTTCTCGGCGGCTGCGGTCAGCGCTTCGATGAAATGGAAGATATAGGCGGGTCCCGAGCCGGACACCGCCGTCACCGCATCCATCAGGCCCTCGTCGTCGATATCGGTCACTTCGCCGCTCGCCGAAAGCAGGTCGGCGACGAAATGCCTGGTGTCGTCGGACACCAGCCGGTTGGAAAACACCACCATCATGCCCTTGCCGATGGCCGCCGGCGTGTTGGGCATGCAGCGCATGATCGGCGCGCGGTCGCCCAGAATGGCCTCGAAGGTGGCGACCGGTGTCCCGGCGGCGATGCTGAGGAAGGTGGTGCGGCTATCATTGAAGCGCATGTAGGCGGCGGCTACATCGCGAATCACTTGCGGCTTGACGGCGATGACGACGAGGGCCGGCACGGCACCCGCCGGAATGCCACCGGCGTCAGCGGCAGCACTGCAGCCCAGCGCTTCCGCGCGCTTGCGCAGATCGGCATTGGGCTCGATCACGAAAACCGCCGCCGGGGGGAGCTTGCCGGATTTCAGCCACCCCGAGAGCATGGCGTAGCCCATATTGCCGCAGCCAGCGAGAACAACCCTGATCGTCATCGAAAGCCTCCGCCAGCATCGGACCCAAGAGCCTGCCCTCGGGCATGCCCGAGGGTGGGAGAGGCGGTTTTGGGACAATCCGATGCTCAAACAAAATGTCGGCTTCCCATAAACGTTCGTGGCGGAGCGGGAAAGCCCTCTTGAGACGGTTGGGGTCAGGACTGATGGCGAACCGCTATCGGCCGCAGCGACACCTGCCTGAGGCCGAAGAGGCCGAAGACGAAGAACAGCCAGACCGGATCGGCGCGATGGAAGAAGAAGCTTTCGAGGAAGGCGTTCAGCGCCGCGAACAGCACCACCATCATGAAGAAGTCGCCGAGATAGATGTTTTCCTTGCGCAAGGGAATGCGCATGTAATCGCGCAGCGGTGCGATCAGGAAGGTGTAGACCGCCACGCACAGCGCCGGAATGCCCATCAGCACCGCGATGTCGAGATAGCCGTTGTGGCCATGCACGATGGTCCTGATATCCCAGGCCCGGTCGAAGGGCTGGTCCTGGTCGAGCAGCAGCGGCGTGCCCCAGAAGCTTTCATAGCCGTAGCCGGTCCACGGCCGCTTCGCCAGCATCTCGCCGGCGAACTCCCACAGCGTCGTGCGTCCGGTGTAGGTCAGGTCGGGGAAATAGATCGCCGCCAGATGCTTCACCGGCGGCAGGAAGACAATGCCCAGCGTCGCGATCGCCGTGATGATGATCGCCAGCGCGAAAAGGATCGGCGTGCCGAGTCGCATGCCGATCAGGCTCGGCAGCACGACGATCAGGATCGAAAGCGGCACCAGTCCGGCCGTCGTCTTGGAGCCGGTGTGCAGCATGAAGATCATCGCCGCGCAGAAGATCGATGCGCCCCACAGCCGCTGCCCGCGCCGGTAGAGGTAGAGCCCGGCGAAGCTGAAGCAGGCCATGATCGGGCCGGCGATGTTCTTGTGGGTGAACACGCCGCGCCACAGGCCGGCATGTTCCGGCTCCAGAGAATCGGTGGTGTGCAGCGCCTCGTGCGGAAAGACGATGAGCCCGATGTAGGAGAGGCCCATGACGACGACTGACGTAAAGATGATGACTTTCGAGAAAGCCTCTGCATCACGCGGAAGCGCCAGGATCGTCGCCATCGTCGAGATGCCGATCAACGTGAAGAAAGCGGCGCGCATTGCCGACTGCGGGTCGGTTGCCATCACCACCGACAGAATGAGGAAACCCAGCATCAGCAGCCAGGACGGGCTGAGCAGTGAACGCGCCACGCGCGGGTCGGCGAACGCCATCAGCGAGAATATCGAGATCGCGCCGAGCGAGCCGAAGCCGAGCTGGTTGACGATGTCGCCGCCGTTGCCGGTCGTTTCGGCGCCGGCCGGCTGGAAGGGCCGAAACGACACCAGGACGACAGTGAACAGCAGCGCCGCGACCGCGGTCGCGATGCCTTCGCGTGTGAACGCCGCGCTGAGCGGCGCGCGCTCAGTTCTTCTCAGGCTGCCGGTATTGCTCATTGGCATATCCGAATTCGGCAAGCACGCGGCCAAGGGCCACATGGACGGGGTACAAAGCCGCCGCCGCCGATCCGGTCCGCACCAGCCGGACCGCGCCGCGAAACGGCGAGGCGGCAAACAGCGCCAGGCTCTTCAGAAACACCTTGGTGCCGGCGAACGGCGTACCGGCCCGTTTCTTCTTCTCGACCAGTGTCGAGATGACGCCGTTGCGCAGGCTGCGGGCGCGGATCCAGTCGGCTTTGACGCGTCGGGCCGGAACGTTTTCATGCACTTGCGCCTCCGCGCACCAGCCAAGCACAAAACCTCTCTGCGCGGCACGGCTCAGGAAATCGGCATCGCCGCCGCCCATGAAGTTGAATTTCACGTCGAGGAAGGGCGGACCCATGGCGGTGAGCACGTTGCGTTCGACCAGCAGATTGCCGGAGGAATAGAGCGCGGGCACAGGCCCGGTCTCCCGGTAGGGCGGGGCAAAGACCGGGTGCGTGGCCCATCTTGCATGGGCCGCGTCGGCAAACACAGGCACTTGCGGGCCGCCGACAATGTCGGCACTGAGCGTCTCGGCCGCCTTGCACATGCGCTCGAGCCAGTGCGGGTCGGCGATCTCGTCGTCGTCGATGACCAGCAGGTGCCTGAAAGCCGGAAAGTGCAGGATCGCCGTCTGCCAACCGGCATTGTAGGCGCTGCAATTGCCGCGCTCATGCGCGACGATGACCATGCCCGCAATGTCGCCGCGCTCGAACAGCGGCAGCGCCGCCTTGGCGCCGGCGCGCGCCTCGGCTTCGTTTTCCATGATGATCACGGCGAAGCGCCTGCCGGTTTGCTGGCCTTTGAGCGATGCCAGCGTCGCCAGCAGCTGCTCGGGCCGCTTGAAGGTCGGCAGCGTGACGACCGCCTCGACGGCCGCCGCGACAAGTCCCGGAGACCGCCCCGCGATCGATACCGAACCGTCCGATGGCAAAGGGATCCTCCGTGTCCAGTCCGGGATGGTGAATTTGGCTCTCGATAGCATCGCGATAATAACGTTTCGTTAATCACCTTTCGTGGACAGGCCTGCAAATCCGCAACTCAGGGCTGCCAGCTGCCTTCACTTAATCAAGGCTTCACCGCGCTTCGCTAGCTGTATCCGCTCAGGATAGGTGAGATGCATCTGCTGTTCGCCACATCGATCGTGCCCGACGGCGATCTTGCCTCGGGCTACGAGATCGCCAATGCCGCGATCATCGCCGCCTTGCGGCGTGCCGGCGCGCGCGTCACCGTGATCGGCTTCACCTGGCCGGGCAAGCCTGCGAGCGATCCGCAAAACACCGTCGTGCTCGGGGCCGTGGAAGTGCGCACCGAAAGCGCGTCATCGCTGCAAAAGCTCGCCTGGGTTGCAAAGGCGATGCTTTCGGGCCTCACTTTCGCGTCGGTCAAGCTGCGCGTGGTCTCCGATAGCGAGGTCCGCGCCGCCGTCGAACGCGCCGGGCCTTTCGACGGTTATGTCTTGAATTCGGTGCAGTTCGCCGGCGCCTTCGAAAAGCTCTTTGGCGACCGGCCGTCGATCTTCGTCGCCCACAATGTCGAGCACCGTTCGGCCAAGGAGAATGCCGCTGCCGCAGGCGGTCTTTTCCAGCGTTTGTTGTTTCGCCGTGAGGCCAGGCTGCTCAAGGCCGTGGAAGAACGGCTCTGCCGCCGGGCACGCTTCGTCTTCACGCTGGCCGAGGAAGATCGCTCGGCGCTCGGCGTCGCCTCCGACGACCGCTCGGCGGTGTTGCCGCTGGTGACCTGCGCCGAGCCGCCCGTGCAAAACGAAACGCGCCGTATCGATTGCGACGCGGCGCTGATCGGTACCTGGACCTGGCAGCCGAACCGCATCGGCCTCGATTGGTTCCTGGAGAATGTGGTGCCGCATCTGAAGGCTGGTTTCCGGGTCAGGATCGCCGGCGGCATGCCGTCGGGCATCAGCGCCGCGCATCCGGGCGTCGAATTCGTCGGCCGCGTGCCGGACGCGCAGGCTTTCGTGCGCAGTGCCGCCGTCATCCCGCTGATCAGCACTGCCGGCAGCGGCGTGCAGCTCAAGACCATAGAAACCTTCGAACTCGGCCTGCCATCCGTCGCCACCAGCCAATCGCTGCGCGGCGTCGGCCATCGCCCGGTCAATTGCGTCGTGACCGACGATCCGGTCGCCTTCGCCGGCGCCCTGGAAGCAGCGGCAGCCGACATCAGGGACGTCGACGGCAGCGCTTTCCATCACCGGCAGGTCAAGGCGCTCGATGCCGCGATCAGCCGTGGCCTGAAAAAGCTCGGGTCCCTCAGGCAGAAGGTGTTTGCATGAACATGCACACCGCCCGCGCCGCGTTCGGGGTCGACAGTTTGAAATCGATCCTGGGCATACCGGTCCTCGCCGTCCGCTGGGACGACGCGGTCGCCTTGCTGACCCGGTTGATCGCGGAGCGGCGCTTCACCAGGGTCACCTTTCTCAACGCGCACAACGCCAATGTCGCCTTTGCGGACCCGGATTTTGCCGAGGCGCTCGACGATTTTCTCGTACTGCCCGACGGCGTCGGCGTCGATCTGGCGGCGAAACTGCTTTACGGGGCATCGTTTCCGGACAATCTCAACGGCACCGATTTCATCCCTGCCTTTCTGCAGGCGTCCGCCAGGCCGCTGACAGTGGGGCTGCTCGGCGCGTCTCGCGTTAACGCCGAGGCGGCGTTGACGCGGCTTGCGGCGCTTGCGGCGCAGCACAGATTCGTGGTCATCCATGACGGTTATTTCTCCGCCGCTCAGGAACCGGCAATCGTCGAGCGCATCGCGAAATTGCGGCCGGACGTGCTGCTCGTCGCCATGGGCGTGCCGCGCCAGGAATTGTGGATCGCGCGCCACATCGATGCACGCCATTGCACGCTGCCGATCGCCGTCGGCGCGCTGCTCGATTTCCTGAGTGGCGCGATACCGCGGGCACCGCTGTGGATGCGCCGGCTTAAGCTCGAATGGCTGTTCCGGTTGTGGATCGAACCGGGCCGCCTCTGGCGCCGCTACGTCGTCGGCAATCCTTTGTTCCTGTGGCGCGTCATCGGTCAGAAACTATCGCGCCGGCCCACGTCAGCCAGAGCGCGCCCCGGAGCAGGCCCCGGAGCAGGCCATTGAACAGCCGGTTCGTGCCGCGCCCTGATGCCGAAGCCGATGTCCCTCGCCAGACGCCAACGGCGGCGGTGGTGACGGCAAGCTATGCGCCGGATTTCGAACGGTGCCGCCTGCTGTGCGAAACCCTCGACCGTTACGTCTCCGGCGTGGCGCAGCACTATCTGCTTGTCGAGCATCGCGACGTGGCGCTGTTTCGTAGGCTGGAGAACAGCCGCCGCACCGTCGTCGACGAGCGGGACCTGTTGCCGCACTGGCTGCATGCCTTCGACGATCCGCTCAGCCTGTTTCGCCGGCGCATCTGGCTCAGCCTGAAGACCATGCCGCTGCGCGGCTGGCATGTGCAGCAGCTTCGCCGCATCGCGATATCGGCGCATGCCGGGGAGGACGTGCTGGTCTTCTGCGATTCAGACGTGGCCTTCCTCAAGCCTTTCGACTGCAGCGCCTTCTGGCGCGACGGCAAGGTGCGGCTGTTCCGCCGCGACGGCGTGCTGTCCGGCGAGGGTCATGAGGAGCACCGCATCTGGTCGCGCAATGCGGGCTCGGCGCTGGGCATCGACCCGTCCGTGGTTTCCAGCCACGATTACATTTCGACGCTGATTGCCTGGCGCCGCGAAACCATGACGGCCATGTGCGCCCGGATAGAGCAGATCCACGGCCGCACCTGGGTCGAGGTCGTCGGCGCGGCACGCAAATTTTCCGAATGCATGCTCTACGGCCGCTTTGTCGACGATGTGCTCGACGGCGCCGGGCATTTCCACGGCTCGGAGGAGTTGTGCCGTGTCCACTGGACCGGCGAAGCGCTGTCGGATGAAGAGTTCCGCCGCTTCGTCGCCGCCATGGCGCCGGAACAGGTGGCTATTGGCATGCAGTCCTTCATCGGCACGGATATCGGCCGCATCCGCCGCCTGATCGAGGTTGATTAGGCCTGGGGGCACACCCTATCGCTTTGAATGACCAACAGAGAGTTCGCCTGCTGTTCACGGCTGCTCCACGCGCTCAGTCCTCGGACAAGCCGGCCAGAGAACTGTCCTTCCAGAGCGACGCGGGATTAAGGGACGTCACATGGCCGGACGTGACGCGCAGGAGAGGGCATGTTTCCCATCACTCCGGCACGCCGGAGATGCTCAGCGACTCGACGTAACGCTCGGCGAACACCTTGTCCAGCCACGGGTTGATTTGTCTCTGCAGGGTGAGCGTGTAGGTCGGGAACGCCTCCATGAGCCGCCGCGCCGCCGCCTGCGCCTCGTCCAGCCGGTTGAGTTTGACCAGCGCCATGATCACCACCCGGTGCGAGGAGCCGTAATTCGGCATCTCGTGCAGCGCGCGTTCTCCCCATGCCAGCGCTTCCTCGTAGCGCTCGAGCATCAGGTAGCTCATCCCGATTCCGGAGAGCGCGATGCCCTTCTCGGGGTCGACCGGGCTCAGCCGCATTGCCCTGTGAAAGTGCTCGATCGCGACCAGCGGGCGGCTGGAATGTGCGTTCACCCAGCCGCTGCCCGTATGGCCCTGCGCCGAATTGGGATTGAGCAGCAGGGATCGTTCGATCGTGCTCAGCGCCATCTCGTAGTCCTTCGCGCTGTAGGCGATCACCTGCGCGGCGAAGCGTAGGCTCGTGGGGTCGTCGCGCGCTTCCGCCAGTACCTCGCGCGCCATGCGCGCGGCGACTCGGATATCGTCGGGCTCGTGCCAGCACTGGCTCACGGACAGGCTGCGGATATAGGCGCCGAGTGCCTTCGCCAAGTTGAAGCCAGGGTCGATGCTGAGCGCCTCGTTGGTGAGCCGGCGCACATCGGCAAAGCCTTCACGCGTCATGCTGTAGAAGCGCGGCAGCGCGCGAAGGTAGAGGTCGTAGGCGCTGATGTAGTCGGTCGGCTTCATGCGCGCCTGCTTGATCTCCTCCAGCCGGATGCTCGGTTCGACAGCGCCGACGACGCTCTCGGTCACCTTGTCCTGCAGATCGAAGATGTCGCTCACGTCGCCCTCGAAGCGATCGGCCCAGACATGGTGTCCGCTGATCGCGTCCACCAACTGCCCACTGATACGCACCCGCGATCCTGCTTTGCGGATGCTGCCTTCGAGCACGTAGCGGACGCCCAACTCGCGCCCGACCTGGCGCAGGTCCACCGCTCGGCCCTTGTAGGTGAAGGACGAGTTGCGGGCGATCACGAAGAAGGAGTTCACGCGGCTCAATCCCGTGATGATGTCCTCCACCAGCCCGTCGGCGAAGTATTCCTGGTCGGGGTCGCCGCTCATGTTGGTGAAAGGCAGAACCGCGATCGAGGGTTTCTCGGGCAGGGGAGGCGGTGCAGCCACCGAGGCGCTGGCGTCGGTCTCGACGCGGTAGGCGCGCACAGGCCGCTCGATGTTTTTGAGGCGCAGGTCGCCGAGCGGCGTGAAGCCGCAGTCGAGCTTGCCCTGAAGGTGGTCGTAGGCGGTGCCCGAGACGAACACGGTGCCGGGATCGGCGATGCTTTCGAGGCGGGCGGCGATGTTGACGCCGTCGCCGTAGAGATCGCCGTCCTCGTCGCAGACCACGTCGCCGAGATTGACGCCGATGCGGAAGCGAATCCGCTCTTCCTCGGGCGTCTCCGCCTCGTGTTCTGCCAGGGCCTGCTGGATCGCAATCGCCGAGGTGACCGCGTTAACGACGCTCGCGAACTCGCACAGCATGCCGTCGCCGGTGAGCTTGACCATCCGACCCTGGTGCTTGAAGACCAGCGGTTCGAGGAGGTCCTTGCGGTAGCTCTTCAGCCGCTCGAGCGTGCCGCGCTCGTCGCGCTCCGTCAGGCGCGAATAGCCGACCACGTCGCAAGCCATGATCGCCGCGAGGTGGCGCTGCGTGGTCATTGCACCGCTCAGCCAACCGCCTGCACGCGGGCCGCCCCGCGTCCATGTCCTGCCAACTTCCAAACGCCCCGCGTGCATGGTGTTCATCTCTCCCAGTCGCCGCCCGTCGCCGATACCGAACGGAGTACGCAGCTTGACCTTGCCTTCACGAGATTTCGCTATCCCGCTTGCGAGGCGTGAGCGTTCCAGCCGCCGCGCTAGCAGCCAACCGACGACACGCCCACGCAGCCTCTGGGGACGCTGACACGCCACTCCCAGAAGGCCGGAGATATTTCCTGCCCTGTGTAACCGGCTGACGCCACCGTGGCGGTGCTTTTGTCACCGCGATGTAACAGCGAGATGCCCTACGAACGCGCGCATCGGGCATCACACCAGACGTTCGCGCTTAGAGGTGCTGAGGTCGGCAAGTGGCGCAACCAACGAATCGAAGTGCTTCGATCTCTCCCTCTCTGGCCCCGTAGGCCCATGGGTTCAAAAGAAAGGAACGCTGAACTGTATCGCCTCGACGGTTAGCGTTACGTCAGGAGCATTGGGGTCGGCGTTCCAGTCAGGGTTGAGGTGGCGGAAAGATAACTCGGTCATGCACCGATATTGCATGTCGAAAGGGCAACTTTCCACCCGTCTCGGCCATTGGCGGCACCCACGCGATCGAGTTCGACCCTAGACCGGTTTCGCCGGTTTGCGCATCGCAGAATAGGTGAGCAGCGCCGAGGCGAGATAGAGCAGCAGGAAGACGATGTTGAGCGACAGCACCAGATCGGGCGTGTCCAGGATCGTCGTCAGCGCATAGGTCAGCAGTACCGCCTTCAGACCGGCGAGCAAGGCGAGGTTGATCGCCCGCACCAGCGTCTGGCCGCGCGCGAACAGGAGCTCGGCCTGGTATTCGACCAGGTTGCGCAGGCCCGGCACGCAGATCGCCAGCGCCACCAGGGGAGCGGCCTCCGCAACATTCCTGCCCAGCGCGTTGGGAAAGAAATGCAGCACGATGGCGAGTGCCGCCAGCGCCAGCGTCGAAACCAGGAACACGCCGCCTTCAATGCCGCTCTTGACCGAAAGGCGTGACAGAAGTTCCGGCGCCCGCATCATGCGCTGCACCAGCATCATCGAGAAGGTGCGGATCGGGATCGCGGTCAGGTCGACCAGCCGCATGATGATCGCATAGATACCGGCGAGATGCGGTCCGCCGATCGCCAGCACCAAGAGCTTGTCGAATTCCATCTGCAGGTAGAACAACACCTCCGCGCCGGCCACATAGATGGAATCGGCGAGCCGCCTGAGATAAAGCTCCAGCCGCAGACGCAGCCTCTGGCGCGGATAAAAAAATCCGAAGGCGATGAGCAGCGAGGCGACGTTGGCGCCGATATAGTACCAGGACCAGACCCCTATGGTCGGCTGCGCCGCGAACATGAACAGCACGGCGCCGAGCGCTCGCAAGGCCGTCGCCATGATCGTCAGCAGGGCGGCGCGGCCGAATTTGCCGAGACCGTTGTTGACGATCAGCGCCACCTCGACCGGCCGCCACAACAGCGCCTCGGCAAACACGATCGCCACGAAGACCGGCAGCGGCACGGTGCCGGAAAAAAAGACCAGGTAGACGCCGTAGGAGGCTGCGGCCAGCAACGGCAGCGATATCACGCCAAGCAGCAGGAAGCCGGCCGTGAAGGTGCCGATCAGATTGGGGCGGATGGTGGCGGTTCGGTAAAGCGCCGAGATGAAGCCGAAGGCGAGGATGCGTGACAGCATCACGCCGGCCGCCGATGCTGTGGCGAACATGCCGAACTCGGCGATGGACAGCGTGTTGGCCAGCGCGATGAAATAGGCGAGCGAAAACACCAGCCGCCCGCCCGCGCCGCTGATCGCCGAAAGATAGTCGCGAACCAGCCCCCGTCGCTCGGCCACGAAAGCGCCGATCCGGGCGAGGGGCCGCCTTTGCGGGATGTTACCAGCCTGAGTCATGTGTCGCAGACAGCATAGGCAGGAAAGTTTAACGCGCGGTTCTGAAGGCATTCGTTGCGTTCAGGAGCATGCAACCGAAGAGGGAAACCGCGTCTTCAACGCTCGGAAATTAACCTTTTGTTTCCTATGCTTGTTTAGCGTGGCTTAACGATTGGCTGACCGCGTTCAAAGCCGCCAAGGGCAAAGCTCCACGACAATGATCGACAGGGAAAACCGTGAAGATTGGAAGCGCGAGCGGTCCTTGCTGGCGCTCGGCCAGGCGATACGTGGCGAAGAAGAACCATCGCTGGTTTCGATCGGGGATCGGGCGGACCCGTCATGGCGCGAGGATGCCGCCACGCGCCATCGTCTCGCGCGCTTGCGCCGCGAGGCGCGAACGCATCCGGAACTCTCGGCAACCCCGGAACCCACTGTAACCCCGGAATTCGCGGCAAGCGACGAGACAAGCCAGTCTCAGGCGGATCATGCATCCGCTTCGGCCGCCCGGGTGCCGCCCGAGGCGGACGAGGATGTTGACGCGGTCCATGCTGACACCAGGTCGCCGGAGGAGCCGGTTGCTGCCGGTTTTTCTGAGGACCGCCGCTCCGATGCCGATCCTCGGCATGCCGCGTTCGATTCCCAATACGCCGCGTCCGATCCCCGATACGCCACGTTCGATCCTCGGTACGCCACGTTCGATCCTCGGTACGCCGCGTTCGATCCTCGATACGCGGCGTTCGATCCTCGATATGCCGGTGACGGGCAACGGTCTCCCCGCGACGATGACGACGCACAAGAATGGAAGCCGTTGATCGATCCGATGCAGGTCGTCCGCGGCATTGCCCGGTCGAAGCTGCTGATCGTCACCACGACGATATTGGGCACCGCGCTTGGCGTCGCGATCGCGCTGTCGACGCCGAAGAAATACGAAGCCACCGCGGAACTGATCGTCGACCCGCGAGACCTGAAGCTCACCGACCGCGATCTCACCCAATCGGTGGTCGCGTCCGACGCCACGCTGGCCATCGTCGAAAACCAGGTCCGGGTGCTGACCTCAGGCACCGTTCTCAACAAGGTCGTGGACAAGCTCAATCTCGTCAACGATCCGGAGTTCAACGGGCAAGGTACCGGCGGCCTGGGCGTCATGGAACTCATCCGGTCGGTCCTGTTGCGCAATGACGGGCCGGGTGCCGACGAGGGCCGCCGCCGTGCGCTGGCCGTCGGCAATCTGGCGGAAAGCCTTTCGGTCGAGCGCGGCGGCAAGACCTTCGTCATCTCGGTCGGCGCCACCACGCAAAATGGCGAGAAGTCGGCTCTCATTGCCAATACGATGACGGACGTTTTCCTGCAGACCTTCGGTCAGATACAGTCCGACACCGCCGGCCGCGCGACCAACGAACTGACGGGCAGGCTCGACGAGTTGCGCAAGGGCGTCGAAGCGGCCGAGCGCAAGGTCGAGGATTTCAGGGCCGCGCATGACCTCGTCGACGCGCAAGGCCATCTGATCAGCGACGACGAGATGCTCAAGCTCAACCAGCAGCTTGCCATCGCCCGCGCCCGCACGCTGGAGCTTAATGCCCGCGCGGAGTCGGCGCGCTCGATCGACGTGAACTCGGTTCTGAGCGGCACCTTGCCGGAAGAGATCAACTTCAACACCATGAGCGAATTGCAATCGCAATATGCGACGCTCAAGCAGGAGGCCGACCGCGCCGCGATCCGGTTCGGGCCGCGCCATCCCGAGCTTCAGGCGCTCAATGCCCAACTTGCCGGCTCGCGCGAGCGCATCGCCGCGGAACTGCGCCGCATCGCCTCGTCGCTGCAGGTCGACCTGAAACGCGCCGTGCAGCTCGAACAGGATCTGGCCTCCCGCCTGGCGCAATTGAAGGTCCGCAGCGGCGACGTCAACAGCGACCTGGTCACCTTGCGCGAACTGGAGCGCGACGCCACCGCCAAGCGCTCCGTCTACGAACAATACCTTCTGCGCGCCAAGGAGACCGGCGAGCAGAAGGACATCAACACCGCCAACATCAATGTCATCTCCAAAGCCTTCGCTCCGCTCGAGCCGATCGGACCGTCGCGCGCCGTGATAACGCTCGCCGGGCTGCTGGCTGGCCTGGCTTCCGGTATTGGTATCGGCGCCACGCGCGGCGCCTATGAGAGCCTGCGTGAGCCCGCCAATTCGCGCTCGCGCCGCGGGACACGCCGGACACCCATTGAAAACAAGGCATACCAGGCGCCGCCGCCCGTTCCGCCGGTCGAGGCCGCCAGGCGTTCAGGTCCGCTCGGTGCGCTGCTCTCGGCGGTGGGCAGGATCATGCCGCGCAAGGCGCCCCTGGAAGACTCTGCCAGCATGCGTTCCACAAGCTCACCGGCCAGTGGCTCACCGGCAACCGCCGAAAGCGCGAAGCGCGATCCGGCCGCCTATCCCGAGCCGTCGTCTCCTTCCACACCGCGTCGGCCAGCCCCTGCCGGCTACAGGCAGCCGCAAGTCCAGCATGGCCCCCATGGTCCGCGGCAGGCGATGTACCCGGCCCCGCACATGCAGGCATACCCCTATGCGCAACCGCCGATGGGCTATCCCTGGCAGATGCCGCCTGCCGGCTATCCCTATCCGCCGGCCATGGCGCCCCATGCCGGACAAGTGCCTTATCCCCAGCAGCCGGTCTATCCCCGAGCCTCGTCGGCCCAGGCTGACCAGGCTTCGGAAGCCGCTGAACAAAGAACCTCCATAGAGGAAATCCGGGCCAGCCTGCGCGAATTCCGCGAAGCGGTTCGCGAACTCGCCGACAGCCGATCGCGCCGCTATTTCTGAGCGCCGGATAGAGCAGCCGAGTGGAATAAAAGCCATCGGTTTCGAGTTAACGGCATGAGACGGCGCTCTGACGGGATTGCCCCGTCGAATTTTCGTGAAAATGTCGCGCTTGATGTCACCCAAAAGCCTCCCTCGGGTCTGACCCAGGCACGCGGCGGTTGGGACGACGACATGTCTAGGATAAAGGTCCAATGCGCGCCGCCTTTCAGACGCGACGCTCTTTGGACTAACGGTGTTGAGGGTGGTTCATGGCCGAAGTGATTGACGGAAAAAACGTCGCCGAAGACGTGGTGCGGCGGGTCAAGGCCTTGACGGCCGAACTGTTGGAAAAGGGCGCGCTGAAGCCTGGCCTTGCGGTGGTCATCGTCGGCGAGGATCCGGCGAGCCAGGTCTACGTCGCATCCAAATCCCGCACCGCCAAGGAATGCGGCTTTCATTCGGTCCAGCACACGCTGCCGGCCGAAACCTCCGAACAGGAGCTGCTTGATATCATCGGCGAACTCAACGCCGATCCGGCCATCAACGGCATCCTGGTGCAGCTTCCGCTGCCTGGTCATGTCGATGCGGGCAAGATCATCCAGGCAATAGCGCCGCAAAAGGACGTCGACGGCTTCCACTTCATCAATGTCGGCAAGCTCGGCACCGGCGAACTGGAGACGGCCTTCGTGCCTTGCACGCCGGCCGGCTCGATGCTGCTGATCGAACGCGTGCGCGGCAAGGATCTTTCCGGCCTCAATGCGGTGGTCGTCGGCCGCTCCAACATTGTCGGCAAGCCGATGGCCAATCTTCTGCTTGCCGCCAACTGCACCGTCACCATCGCGCACAGCCGCACGAAGGACTTGGCCGCGCTGGCGCGCACCGCCGACATTCTCGTTGCCGCTGTCGGAAGACCTGAAATGGTCAGGGGTGACTGGATCAAATCAGGTGCCACCGTCATCGACGTCGGCATCAACCGCATCGCGGCGCCCGAAAGAGGCGAAGGCAAGACCCGCCTCGTCGGCGACGTCGCCTATGCGGAGGTCGCGAGGACGGCCGGCGCCATCACGCCGGTGCCTGGCGGCGTCGGGCCGATGACCATTGCCATGCTGATGGCCAACACGCTAGCTTCCGCCTATCTCGCGGCCGGACTGAAACGGCCGTCCTTCTGAACCTGGAAAGCCGCAGTTTTGCCGAACCTCACTGTTCCCTCAGAGCGGCCGGTCATGAACGATCCCGTTCAGGGCGGCCGGCAGTTCGGGTTCCTGCTGGTCGACAAGTTTTCCATGTTCTCGCTGGCCGCCGCCATCGACACGTTCCGGTCGGCGAACCGGCTGCTCGGCCATGACTTCTATGGCTGGACGACGGTGTCGGCCGACGGCGATGCCGTCATGGCCTCCAACGGCCTGCCGCTCAAGGTCGACTACGCTGTCGCCGATCTGCCGCCAGTCGATATTCTTTTCGTCTCGGTCGGGCTGACGACCGAATTCCCGGGCAAGAGCAAGGTGCTGGCGGCGCTGCGCAGCTGGGGCCGGCGCGGCAACGCGCTCGGCGCGTTGTCGGTCGGCTCCTATCTGCTCGCCGAGGCAGGCCAGCTCGAAGGCTATCGCTGCACCATCCACTGGGAAAATCGCGCCGGCTTCGTCGAACGGTTTCCCGACATCAACTGCACCGGCAACGTCTTCGAGATCGACCGCAAGCGCTACACCTGCGCCGGCGGCACCACTTCGATCGACCTGATGCTGGAGATCGTGCGCAGCGATTTCGGCTCGAGCCTCGCCAACGGCGTCGCCAACCAGTTCCAGCACGAACGCATCCGTTCCGCCGGAGATCGCCAGCGTGTCGGGCCGGAACGCGACCTGACAGGCAAGTCGGAGAAGCTGCGGCGCACCGTCGAATTGATGGCTGATCATCTCGACGAGCCGTTGTCGGCGGTGCAACTCGCCAAGTCGGCCGGCCTGTCGGTGCGCCAGGTCGAGCGCCTGTTCCTGCGCCACCTCAGCGTCACGCCCGGCCGCTATTACATGCGGCTCAGGCTCGAGCGGGCGCGCGAATTGCTACGCCAGACCAACATGCCGATCCTCGATGTGGCGATCGCCACCGGCTTCACCTCGCACTCCTATTTCGCCCAGAGCTACCGGCTGCAATTCGGCCGGCCGCCTTCCGAAGAGCGGCGCACGACATACTGAGTAGGCCTGGCTCAGTCTTGTGGCCCACGCCGGCGTCCGGGCTTGTGTCATGACGCCGCGTCAAATAGCTTCGCCGGACTGGCGGTGACTGACGAGGGGGAGATTTTCATGGCGGGACTTGCACGGAGCGTCGCTGCCGCGATGCTCCTGTTATGGATGACGACGCTCGGCCTTGCCGCGGACCGCGTCATCGTCATTCTCGATGCCTCCGGCTCCATGTGGGCGCAGATCGACGGCAAGCCCAAGCTCGAAATCGCCCGTGAATCGCTCAGAACCGTGCTGCAATCGGTCCCTACCGACAGGGAAATCGGCTTCATGGCCTATGGCCATCGCGAGAAGGGCAGTTGTGAGGATATCGAGCTCGTCGTGCCGCCCCAGGCCGGTTCGGCAGGTGCAGTTTCCGCCGCCGCCGACAGCCTGAAATTCCTCGGCAAGACGCCGCTGACATCGGCCGTCAGGCAAGCGGCCGAGGCGCTGAAATACACCGAGGACAAGGCCACCGTCATCCTCATCACCGACGGGCTCGAGACCTGCAAAGGCGACCCTTGCGCGCTCGGCAAGGAACTGGAGGCTGCCGGCGTCGACTTCACCGCAGACGTCGTCGGCTTCGGCCTGACCGCGGACGAGGGCAAGCAGGTCGCTTGCCTCGCCGACAACACCGGCGGCAAATATATCCAGGCGTCCGACGAGCAAGCACTGCAGGGCGCACTGGCCGAAACCATAGCCGCCACACCGGCGCCCGAACCAGCGCCTGCGCCGCCGCCGGCTCCCGAGCCGGAAAAGCCGGAGTTCAACTTCATGCCGGCCGTGGCGCTAGCCGAGGGCGGCGATCCCGTCACCGACGGCAATGCCTGGGAGATCTACAAGGCAAGGCCCGACGGCACGCGCGGCGATTACGTCACCACCGAGTACGGCGCCTACAAGGGCAATCTGGAGCCGGGCGACTATGTCGTCGTCGCGAGCTATGGCGAGGCCAGGACCGAACTGAAGGTCAAGGTCGAGGCGGGCCAGGTCTACAGCCCCCTCTTCATCCTGAATGCCGGCACGCTCATCCTTCATCCCAGGCCAAGTGAGGGAGCGGATGTGGCCGATGGCGCGGCTGTCGTGATCGCCTATCCTGGTGCCGATATGCCCGCGACCTATTATGGCGACACGAAAGTCGTGTTGCCGGCCGGCGACCAGAAAGTGACTGTTACGATCGGGAAGGGCGAGGTTACCGAAACCATCCAGCTCGCCGCCGGCAGGATCATCGACAAGGATATCATCGTCGGCGTCGGACATGTCGTTGCCAACGCCTATTATACCGCCGGCGGCGACAAGGCCGACGGTTCGGGCATCGGCTTCAAGGTGTTCAAGGCAAGGAAGAAGATCGACGGAACGAGGCAAGAGGTGACCTATGCCTATGGCCCGGACAGCAAGTTCGATCTGCCGCCCGACGATTATGTCTTGATTGCCGAGGTCGACCTTGCCGTCGCCGAGCAACCGTTCAGCGTCAAGGCCGGCGAGCTTCAGGATGTGAAAGTCGCCTTGGATGCCGGCGTGCTGGCGGTCACCGCGCCAGGCGCCTCGAAGATCGAGATTTTCGAGGCGAAGAAGGACCTCAACGGCAACCGCAAATCGCTCGGTTACGCCTATGACGAGAAGTATCAGGCGGCGCTGCCGGCCGGCGATTACGTGGTCGTCTCGGAGAAGTCGGACAACAGTTCGAAGGAGGGCGCAGTGACGGTCAAGGCCGGCGAACGGACCGAACTGACGGTTCAATAGGAGCGTAGTTCGACGCCAGTGTCGATTGCTCGCGACGGGAACCCGCCCGGCCAGTCGCTTCACCAACGGGCCAGCCGGATGCGCGCGCTGCACCGCGCCGCGCGCTGGTGCCAAGACCCTGCCAAACGCACCGACCTGGCCGCGATCATGGAGAAGCCCGGCCATCGGTCTCTCTGCCGCGATGCAGATGCCGATGCTGACCCGCCGCCTGCACCTCGGCAGGCGGATTGTCGACGTGGCCGACTTCTACCTGCCCTTCGACAAGGCCGCGAACTCCCCTGGGAGGATCATGCGCTCTGGTTCTACAGCCAGATGATGCGCTGGGGTGATGTCGATCACAGCCGGGTCAACGCCGAAATCGCGCTCGGCTCCTACCGCCCCGACCTCTATCGAGAGGCCCTCAAGCCGCTGGGCGTGGCGTTGCCCGCCGCCAACGCCAAGGTCGAGGGCGCGCTGACCAAGGCCACGCCGGTGGGCTCCGCCGGGGCCAGCCTCGTCCTGGGACCGGACGGATTCTTTGACGGCAAGGTCTTCGACCCGGAGGCGCTGGATCTGGCAAGCCTCGGCGCAGGTGGTGAAAAATCTCGCACTTGAGTGCATTGCATAAATAGTGTGCAATGCACTGCACAATCCGCAGCGTCCCTGTCGTTCGGTCCGCCCGGCTGCTTTCTCCCCCTTCCTTGATTTCTCTCTATAAATTCGAGCCGCACACAGTTGGCACGGTTCCTGCTTGATCTCTTGCAGGCCCATTGTTGGGCCATAAGATACGCGTCCAATGTCGGGCGCATCAGGCAAAGCCGCCGATCAGGTTCTTCTCGCGACTCCGGATCTACGGGCGCGGCAGACTTGGCCGGCGGTTTTTTTGTTTCAGCCAAACGGCAGCGTCATCGCGCCGCGAACGGAGGAAAAGATGATCAACTCCACCACAGCCGTGCGCTCGGCCGAAGCGGACGCAACGCTGGCCGAAAAGGCCATGCTGCGGCCGGTCGAATAGGCGGCGGGAGACCGATCGATGTCCGAGAAGCTCGTCATCATCGGCAACGGCATGGCGCCGGGCAGGATGCTGGAGCACCTGCTGGAGGCCGCGCCTCGGATCACCATCTTCAACGCCGAAACGCGCGTGAATTACGACCGCATCATGCTGTCGCCGGCGCTGTCGGGCGAGAAGGAGTTCGAGGAGATCGCGTTCAGGCCGATGGCGCGCATCGACTTCAAGGAGGCAGCTGAATGAACGCAATGTCCGCGAACAGGGTAGCGATCGGTACGATCGACGACATCCCGCGGCGCGGCGCGCGCTGCGTGAAGAACGGCGACATGACGATCGCCGTATTCCGCACCGTGGACGACCGGATCTTCGCGCTGGAAGACAAATGCCCCCACCGCAACGGGCCGCTCAGCCAGGGCATCGTCCATGACGGCTGCGTCACGTGCCCGCTCCACAACTGGGTGATCTCGCTGGAGACCGGCACCGCCCAGGGCGCCGACGAGGGAAGCACGAACACGTTTCGCGTCCAGCTCGAAGACGGCCGGATTTACCTCGACCTGACCTGCAACTTCGCCGCCACCTAAGCGGCTCCGACCGAGAAGGAACCAATCATGTCTTACGTCGTACCCCAGGAACTTACGGCAAAAATGATAGATGCCGGGGAATCCAAGGTGTTCATGTCCACCAAGGACACGCTGATCCGGGCCTACATGGCCGGCGCCATCCTCGCCCTTGCCGCGGCCTTCGCCGTGACGATCACCGTCAACACCGGACAGCCGCTGGTCGGCGCGCTGCTCTTCCCCGTCGGCTCCTGCATGCTTTACCTGATGGGCTTCGACCTGCTGACCGGCGTTTTCACACTGGTTCCGCTGGCACTCATCGCCAAGCGGCCGGGTGTCACCGTCGCCGGGGTGCTGCGCAACTGGGGACTGGTGTTCGTCGGCAACTTCGCGGGCGCCATGACGACCGCGGTGTTCATGGCGATCATTTTCACGATGGGTTTCAGCCATGAGCCGGATGCGGTCGGACAGAAGATCGGCCACATCGGCGAGGCACGAACGCTCGGCTACGCCGCAGCCGGGTTTTCAGGCATGCTCACGCTCTTCGTGCGGGCGGTGATGTGCAACTGGATGGTCTCGACCGGCGTGGTCGCCGCGATGATGTCGAACACGGTGTCGGGCAAGGTCATCGCCATGTGGATGCCGATTCTCGTCTTCTTCTACCTCGGCTTCGAGCATTCCATCGTGAACATGTATCTCTTCCCCTCGGGCATCATGCTGGGCGGCCAGTTCACCTGGACCGACTACTTCCTGTGGAACGAGATCCCGACCGTCGTCGGCAACCTTGTTGGCGGCGTCACCTTCGTCGGCGCGATGATGTACGCCACGCATTACAAGACATCGCCCCAGCGACCCCGCCCCTCCGACCGGCACGGCGACGGCCGGCGCGCAGCCGCAGTGGCGGCCGAGTAGACCGGGAGCACGGTCCCGCCACGGCGCGCGGGACCGAATCCTCCGGGAGAAATCGATGCTTCAGGACCTTAGCCGACAGAAACTCGCGGTAACGATCGGCCAGCATTCCGTGGCGGGACGGAAGCCTCTGAACCAGGACTTCCACGGCACGCTGGTTCCGGTTGGCAGGGTCCTGACCCTAAAGGGCGCGGCGTTCGCGCTGGCCGACGGCATATCGTCGAGCCCTGTCGCCTACGTGGCCGCCGAAACGGCGGTCAAGAGCTTCCTGGACGACTACTATTGCACGTCCGACACCTGGACGGTGAAGATCGCGGCAAGCCGCGTGATCGCCGCCGCGAATTCGTGGTTGAACGCCCAGAACAGCGGGACATCCGATCGCAACCGCGGCTATCTCACGACCTTCAGCGCGCTTGTCCTGAAGGGCCGCCAGGCGCACGTGTTTCACGTCGGCGACAGCCGCGTGTGGCGGCTGGTCGACGGCAGCCTAGAGCAGCTTACGAACGATCACCGCGTCGAGCTCTCGGCGGAGGAAAGCTATCTCGCCCGCGCGCTCGGCCTGTCCGCCTCTGTCGAGATCGACTACCGCCGGGTCGAGATCGTGGCCGGCGACGTCTTCGTCTTGACGACGGACGGCGTTCACGACCATGTACCGCCACGCGCGCTCGCGGCCTGTGTCACTGAAGCAGCCGACCTTGACAAGGCCGCACGCGACATCGTCGCCCTGGCCCTGTCCAACGGCAGTGCCGACAATCTCACCATCCAGATCGTGCGCATCGATGCCCTGCCGCCGACCGATGCCGACACGGCGCTCGGCGAAGCTGATACGCTGCAGCCCGCCGCCCTGCCGCAGCCTCCTTGCGATTTCGAAGGCTATCGCATCCTTCGATCGCTCCATACGAGCAGCCGCAGCCATCTCTTTCTCGCGACCGATCTGGAGAGCGCAGATCGCGTCGCCCTGAAGGTTCCTTCGATCGACCTGCGCGACAACGCCGACCATCTGCGCCGTTTTGCGATGGAGGAATGGATCGCCCGCCGCATCTACTCGCCGCATGTGGTCAGTCCGGCGGCTGCGCCCCGCCAGCGGAAAAGTCTCTACATCGTCACCGAGTATATCGAGGGGCAGACCCTCCGTCAGTGGATGGCCGACAATCCAGCGCCGAGTCTCGAGACGGTGCGCGGCATTGTCGAGCAGGTCGCCCGTGGGCTACGCGCGTTTCACCGCAAGGAAATGCTGCATCAGGACCTGCGCCCCGAGAACATCATGATCGATCGCGAGGGCACGGTGAAGATCATCGACCTCGGATCGGTCCGCGTCGCAGGCGTCCTGGAGGCACTCCCTGACCTCGACGCCGGAGAAATGCTCGGCACCGTCCAGTACTCGGCGCCGGAATACATTCTCGGCAAGGGCGGCAGCGAACGCTCCGACCTGTTCTCCCTCGGCGTCATCGCCTACGAAATGCTGACGGGGCGACTGCCCTATGGCGGCCGGATGGCGCGTGCACGCAACCCTCGCGCACAGGCGAAGGTCTCATACGTCCCGGCATCCTCGCTCGATCCGCGCGTGCCGGTTTGGGTCGACGGGGCACTTCGAAAAGCGGTGCATCCTTCGCCGCTGCGCCGTCAGGAAGCCCTGAGCGAATTTCTGGCAGACATGCGCACGCCCAATCCGGCGTTCGGCCCAGGCCGTTCGATTCCTCTCGTCGAGCGGGATCCCGTCGCCTTCTGGAAAGTGGTCTCGGTGCTGCTCGCGCTTGTCGCCCTGTTCCTTGCCTTCCTGCTGTTTGAACCAAGCTGAACCGATGGAGAAACCTATGGATACGATGACGCGCGAAGATGTGACCGCCATGATCATCTCGGCCAAGCGCCAGGCGGGCCTGACCTGGGAAGGTATCGCCGCATCGATCGGGATGTCGCCGGTGTGGACGCATTCGGCCGCGATGGGCATGAACGCCATGCCGGCGGAAAAGGCACAGGCGACGATAACGGCCCTCGGCCTGCCTCATGAAGCCGCGCTGGTGCTTCAGGAAAGCCCCACCAAGATATGGCAGCAGGCCGTTCCGACCGATCCCTGCATCTACCGCCTCTACGAGATCGTCGGCGTCTATGGCCCGACAATCAAGGCGCTGATCCATGAGAAATTCGGTGATGGGATCATGTCAGCCATCGACTTCGACATGTCGGTGACGCGGGTCGAGCACCCGAAGGGCGACCGTGTGAAGGTCGAGATGTCCGGCAAGTACCTCGCCTACAACGCTTGGTGAGGGGGGACAGTCCCGATGCACACATGCCGCCCCTAGATCAGGGGCATCATCGATGCAGGTCGTGTCCAGGCAGCCGAATGAAGCTGCGCCGGCGCGCATTCAGCCGCTGGCCGCACCCCCCGTCTTCCTCG
Source organism: Mesorhizobium sp. WSM4821 (assembly GCF_055901555.1). Lineage (NCBI taxonomy): Bacteria > Pseudomonadati > Pseudomonadota > Alphaproteobacteria > Hyphomicrobiales > Phyllobacteriaceae > Mesorhizobium > Mesorhizobium sp. WSM4821. Next base: position 2,886,877 of record NZ_CM148371.1, read on the forward strand.
ACCTGACGGGCAAGCGCGCGGTCGTCGCCGGCGGTTCGGATGGCGCGGGATGGAAGGCCGAACTGCTCTGGAAGACGCAGAAGCGCTCGATCCCGCTCCCCGCTGCATCGGCTTCGAATGACCGGTCATGAGAGATAGGTCAACAATGCTGACCCAAAGGTAGCGTAGTGGCCCAAAAGGCAAAATTGCGTGGCAATCGACAGCCAGCGTCAGACGGCCACGAGCCGCCCTTTTTCACTGCAGTGCCAATTCCGCCACGTCGTTTCCGAAGGCGCTGGCGCCATGGTCGGCGCGGCCCACCATTTGCCTGAACCCAGCGAAAAGCTCCCGGCCGAAGCCGAATTCATTGCCGATGAGATCGGCGTCCGCTGCCCGGCGCAGCGCGAAATCGCCTGCCGGCACCAGCACTTGCAGCGTTCCGGCCTCGGCATCGAGCCTGATGATGTCGCCGTCGTGGATCCTGGCGATCGGCCCGTCCTCGACCGCCTCCGGCGTCACATGGATCGCCGCCGGCACCTTGCCGGAAGCGCCCGACATGCGCCCGTCGGTGACGAGCGCCACATGCTGGCCGCGATCCTGCAGCACGCCGAGTACGGTGGTCAGCTTGTGCAGCTCCGGCATACCGTTGGCCTTGGGGCCTTGGAAACGGATGACGGCTATGAAGTCGCCGGTCAGCGAACCGGCCTTGAACGCCTCGTTGAGCCCTTGCTGGCTGTCGAAAACCTTTGCCGGCGCCTCGATGATGCGCCGTTCCGGTTTCACGGCGGAAGTCTTGATGACGGCGTGGCCGAGATTGCCTGAAAGCATTTTCAGCCCGCCCGTCGGCTGGAAGGCCTTCTTGAACGGCGCCAGCACCTTCTCGTCGCCGCTTTCGCGGGGCGAGGCTTCGCGCACGACGCCGCCATCGGCGCCGAGCCTGGCTTCGACCGCATAAGGCCGCAAGCCCTCGCCCCATACCGTCTGGACGTCCTCGTGCAGGATGCCTTCGTCCAGCAGTTCGCGAATCAGGAAGCCGAGCCCGCCGGCCGCATGGAAATGGTTCACGTCGGCAAGCCCGTTCGGATAGACCCGCGCCAGCAGCGGCACGGCTTCGGAAAGGTCCGAAATATCCTGCCAGGTGATGGCGATGCCGGCTGCCGCCGCCATCGCGATCAAATGGATGGTGTGATTGGTCGAGCCGCCGGTGGCATGCAGGCCGACGATGCCGTTGACGATCGAACGCTCGTCGATCATCCGGCCGGTCGGCGTGTAGGCGTTGCCGAGCGCGGTGATCGCCAGCGCCCGCTTCGTCGCTTCCCTGGTCAGCGCGTTGCGCAGCGGCGTGCCGGGGTTGACGAAGGAGGCACCCGGCGTGTGCAGGCCCATGATCTCCATCAGCATCTGGTTGGAGTTTGCCGTGCCGTAGAAGGTGCAGGTCCCAGGCCCGTGATAGGATTTGGACTCGGCCTCAAGCAGTTCGGCCCTTCCCGCCTTGCCTTCGGCATAGAGTTGGCGGACCTTGGCCTTCTCGTCGTTGGGCAGGCCCGTCGTCATCGGCCCGGCCGGGATGAACACCGCCGGCAGATGGCCGAAGGTGAGTGCGGCGATCACCAGCCCCGGTACGATCTTGTCGCAGACGCCGAGATAGACGGCCGCGTCGAACATGTTGTGCGACAGGCCGATCGCCGCGGCCATGGCGATCACGTCGCGCGAGAACAGCGACAGCTCCATGCCGGGCTGGCCCTGCGTGACGCCGTCGCACATCGCCGGCACGCCGCCGGCGACCTGGGCAATGCCGCCGGCCTCGCGCGCCGCGTCCTTGATCAGCGCCGGAAACGTCTCGAAAGGCTGATGGGCCGACAGCATGTCGTTGTAGGAGGTGATGATGCCGAGGTTCGGCACTCGATCGCCGCCGAGCGCCACCTTTTCCGAAGGGCTGCAGACGGCAAAGCCATGGGCGAGATTGCCGCAGGAAAGCACGGCCCGGTTGGCGGTGCGGTTCGAGGCCTCGACGATGCGGCCGAGATAGGCCTCGCGCCCAGGTCTGGAGCGTTGGCGGATACGCTCGGTGATGGCTTCGATGTCGCGTCTCGCGGTCATGGCGTCGGTCCTTTCGAGCGAGGTCCCGGGAACACCTGACGGCTGTCTGCCGGAACCCTCGGCAAGTTGAAATCAGGGTGCCCAGAATACCTCTACGGGCCTCTCGGCTGCGTCGAGCACGGCGCGAATGGGCCTTTGCGTTCCCGCTCCCATCGCGCTCTCGAATGCCTTGCGCTTGTCTTCGCCCTCGATGTGCAATGCGACGAAGCCGGCTTCGACGATCCGCGCCAGCGACAGCGTCAGGCGCGGCTCGCCGGCGCTTGCCGCGTGAACCGGAAGCACGACCATTTCCGAGGACGGGTCGAGCAGTTTTTCCAGATTGTCGGCGTCAGCAAAGAACGAGGCGGTGTGGCCATCGGTTCCCATGCCCAGCACGACCACATCGAGCGGCCAGGGCAGCGACCGCAACATCCTGCTGTCGGTCTCCGCCGTATCCTCGATGCTTGCCGCGTCCTGGTAGAGCGGTACGAAACGTGCTGCCGCGGCCGCGTTTTTCAAAAGATTGGCGGCGACCAGCCCGGCGTTGGAGCGCGCGGAGGAGGCCGGCACGCAACGCTCGTCGACCAGCGTCACCGTGACCTTGTTCCAGGCGATCGGGACCCTCGAAAGCGATGCGAAGAATCTCGCCGGCGTCGTGCCGCCGGAAACAGCGAGCAAACCCGTGCCGCGCTCGGCGATTGCATCGGCCAGGCGACCCGCGACGTGGCCGGCAAGCGCTGCCGCCAGGTCCTCGCGCTCGGCAAACGCGTGCCAGTTGTACGCGGTGCCGTTCAATTGCTCTCGTGCCATGTCCGCCCGTCGCGTTCGATCAGCGCAATCGAAGCCGAGGGCCCCCATGTGCCGGCCGTGTAGCCCTGCGCCTCTTGCCTTGCGCTCTCCCAGGCGTCCTGGATCGGGTCGATCCATTTCCAGGCCGCCTCGACCTCGTCGCGGCGCATGAACAGCGTCTGGTTGCCACGGATGACATCCATGATCAGCCGCTCATAGGCATCGGGCGCGCGACCGTCGAAGGATTGCGCGAAGCTCATGTCGAGCGGGATCTGGCGCAGCCGCATGCCGCCAGGCCCGGGATCCTTGATCATGATGAACTGCTTGACGCCTTCGTTGGGCTGCAGCCTGATGACCAGCTGGTTGGCAAAGATCGGCCCGGCGCTGTCGCCGAAGATCGAATGCGGGATCGGCTTGAATTCGATGACGATCTCCGAAACGCGGGTCGCCAGCCGCTTGCCGGTCCTGAGGTAGAACGGCACGCCCGACCAGCGCCAGTTGCCGATCTCGGCCTTGATCGCGACGAACGTCTCGGTGTTGCTGTCCTTGCCGAGTTCCTCGACATAGCCTTTCACCGGCCCGCCCGCCGAGGCTCCGGCACGGTACTGGCCGCGCACTGTGTGCTTCGGCGCTCCATTGCCGTTGATGCGCGTGAGCGCCCGCAGCACCTTCAGCTTTTCATCGCGCACGGCATCGGCATCCATCGACGACGGCGCCTCCATGGCGACGAGGCAGAGAAGCTGCAGCATGTGGTTCTGCACCATGTCGCGCAGCGCGCCGGCCTTGTCGTAGTAGGTGACGCGGTCCTCCAGGCCGACAGTCTCGGCCACGGTGATCTGCACATGGTCGACATTGGCGGAATTCCACAGCGGCTCGTAGAGCGCATTGGCAAAGCGCAGCGCCATCAGGTTCTGCACCGTCTCCTTGCCGAGATAGTGATCGATGCGGAAGATCTGGCTTTCATGGAAATCGTCGCCGACCAGATCGTTGAGCGCGCGCGCCGAGGCGAGATCGCGCCCGATCGGCTTTTCCAGCACGATGCGCGAATGCGGCGTGATCAGCCTGTGCTCTTTCAGCTTGTGCGAGATGTCGCCGAACAGTGCCGGCGCCACCGCCAGGTAGAAAGCACGGATGCACTCGCTGTCGCCGATTGCCTCCTTCAATTTTTCGAAGCCCGCGCCGGTGGTCGCGTCGGCCGAGACGTAGGAAAGGCGGGAAAGGAACGTCGTCAGCTCGTTGGCGTCGATGTCGGCCGGCTTCACATGGTCTGAGATCGCCTGCCTGGCGAAAGCCTGAAATTCCTCGTCGGTCATTTTCGAGCGCGACGTGCCGATGATGCGCGTCGGTTCGGAAAACTGATGGCCGCGCTGGCGATGATAGAGCGACGGCAAAAGCTTGCGTTCCGACAGATCGCCGGTGCCGCCGAAAATTATGAAGTCGAAAGGGTCGACGGGAATGATCTGGCTGGTCATGGTCTATCCGCTTTGACGCCGTCGCTGTAACGCGGCTGATATATTCTAATCGATTTAAATTTTCCAGTGCCCCGATGTCACAAACATGTGTGCCCTTGACACCGGCGCAACCGGGGGGCTTGTCGGCGAGCGGTGGTCCGGAAGACCTTCGCAGGTGCAGCATAAAGCGGGATCGAAGCGAAAGCCAAAGGAGAAATTGAGGGTGGAGACATATCTTTCGACGGCCATGGCCGAAGGCGGCCGGGGGATGACTGTCCACAATCATGGGTGAGGAAAGCATGCGCCTGGAAAACAAGGTAGCCATCATCACCGGCGCCGCCTCTGGCTTCGGCGAGGGCATGGCCAAGCGTTTTGCCGAGGAGGGCGCCAAGGTCGTCGTCGCCGACCTCAACGCCAAGGGCGCGGAACGTGTGGCCAGCGAGATCGGCAAGGCGGCGATCTGGACCCAGACTGATGTCACGTTGCGCTCCGAATTCGACGAAATGGTCCATGCCGCAAAGAAGGCCTTCGGCCGCATCGACATCATGGTCAACAATGCCGGCTACACCCATCGCAACGGTGATATGCTGGAGGTCGACGAAACGACCTTCGACCTGATTACCGCCGTCAACATGAAGGCGATCTATCATGCGGCGCTTGCCGTGGTGCCGATCATGGACCGGCAAGGCGGCGGTGTCATCCTGACCACGGCTTCGACGGCCGGCATCAGGCCGCGGCCCGGCCTCACCTGGTACAACGCCTCGAAGGGCTGGGCGATCACCGCGACCAAGTCGATGGCGGTGGAGCTCGCGCCGAAGAACATCCGCGTCAACTGCCTGTGTCCGGTCGCCGGCGAGACCGGCATGCTGGAAAAATTCATGGGCACCGACACACCCGAAATCCGCGGGAAATTCCGCGCGTCAATCCCGCTTGGCCGGCTTTCGACGCCGCTCGACATAGCCAACGCGGCGCTCTGGCTCGCTTCGGACGAGGCGGCTTTCATCACTGGCGTGGCGCTGGAGGTCGACGGCGGCCGTTGCATCTGAACCGCCCGCAATGTCGGTTTTTCAAGTTTGACCTGACCGTTCGTCGCCAGCCATAAGTCGCTTATGGGCTTTGCTGCAGCACTTGAACTCGGCGTCCCCAGGAACAGGTGGCGGCCAGGGTGGCGACACTCCAGCCATTGGCAAATCGATGCGAGGTGTTTGTGTTCGACGGCGGGCTGCAATTCATCCTCGACGCCGCCGAGGCGGCCTGGCAGTCGATGGCCAGGGCCACTGTCGAACAAAAGCGCATCGTTCTGGGGCGGATTTCAGACTGTGCAGGCTCGACCGGAAAGTACCATTACGCCTACAAGACCGCCCGCGAAATTGCCGGTCCGGTCATTTAATGTCGGCGAAAACGCGCACCGCTCGGGAGCGGGCAAGAGGATCGCGACACGGGCCGCTTTCATGCGTTGCGTATGCCCAGGGAGGTCTCCGACCATATCAAGCGGACCGCCGTGGCCGGCCAGCTGATCCTGCTCAAGAGTTCATCCAATCTTCATCTCGAACGGATCGCGTCGCTGAAGCGCCTCGCATCTGACGCACTTTAGGTTTTTGTTCTATGCGCCGGTCTTGATGAAACTCTTGTAGATCCAGCCGCGTTTGCCGTTGTAAACGATCTGGCACCATTTCTTGCAGTTCATCACCTGAACCGAGGTCTTGGCGGGAATGGTGACTATGGCGGCCGCATTCTTCTTCGGTCCGGTTCGCATGGTGACGGCTCTGAGGATGCGCCCGGTGTCTGCTGCGTACTCGTCCTTGACCTCGCCTTTCACCTGGCTGCCATCGTCCTGCGTCGCTGCCGGCAGTTGCGGCTTCGGGCTGGGAATGGCGGCGGTTTGCGCATCGTCCGTCGCCGTTTTGCCGGGAGCCGCGACTTTGGCAAACAATGCCTCAGCTTTGTTTTTGGCTGCCGGATCGGCGAATGCCGCCATGGACGGTTTGTCTGCCGCTTGCTCGGCCCGGCCTGCCACGCGGCCGGACTTGGTCGTCGGTGTCCAGCGCGGATCATTGGGCGCCAGCGCCGGTATCTCGGCCTCCGCCGCAATCGCCGCCGTCGAAACCACGTCGGTCTTATCAGCGGCCTGCTGCACCGCGGCGGCCGTCGAGGCAGCGGCTGGCACGATTTCCGCTGTCTTTGCCGGAACGCTTGAACCCGCCTGCTCGGGACTTGCGATCGCCTGTCTCCCGTTGGCCGGCAATGCCAGCCATAGCGCCACCGCGGCCACGCCAAGCAGCGCTGCCGTGCCAAGCGCGGCGATGACCAGATGCAAGTTCGATCGGACTTTCTGCCAGAACCTTGGCCGCATGTCGTAGCCAAACTGCATCGCAAGGCGCCGTCGTTCCGGCATGCCGAAACTGAAGGGCTCTCTCACTCTTGCAACCTCCATTTGCGGGTCGACATTCGACCAGTGCCGGAAGACCGGGGTTCGATCTGTCCCAAAACCAAAAAGCGGGCAGGCCCGCAAAATTCCCCCCCGTTTAACTGCCCACCGCCTCATCCTTTGCCGGCGAATGTGGCATCACTGCGCCCTTTGCAAGGGATTCTGCACCCTTATGGAGGATTCTGCAATCTGTGGTTATATCCGGTCCCTCAAGGCATACCAGTTGAGCGCGAGAAAGAGCAGAGGTGCGCGGAAGCGTCGGCCACCAGGAAAGGCCGGGACCTTCAGATCCTCGATCAGCCTCAGCCGATTCCGGTTGCCGGCAACGGTTTCGGCATAGAGCTTGCCGAAAAAGTTCGACAGCATGACGCCGTGGCCGGAATAGCCGCCGACCGAGATCACATTGGGCATCACTTCGCGCACGAAGGGTTTTCTCGGCATCGTGATACCGACATAGCCGCCCCAGCCATGGGAGATCTCGACATCCCTGAGGTCAGGGTAAAGCTCGGCGATCTGCCGGCGGATGTGGATATGGATGTCCTTCGGGTCATTGACGGCATAGATCTCGCGCCCGCCGAACAGCAGCCGCCCATCCGCCGATTTGCGGAAGTAGCGCACGACGAAGCGGGAATCATCGACCGACTCGCCGCCCGGCAGCACTCTTGTGTCAGCCCCCAGTGGCACCGTCGCGCCGATGAAGGAGCCGATCGGCATGATGTGCGTGGCACTCACCGGCTCGAGCGTGCCGCCATGGGCGTTGACGCCGATCAGACATTTTTCGGCTGATATCGTGCCTTTCGGCGTCGTAACCTTCACCTTGCCGCCAAGGGACGCGATGCCGGTCGCCGGCGTCTGCTCGAACAGCTGCGCGCCCGCCTGCGCCGCCACGTTTGCCGTGCCAATCACTAGCTTTAATGGATGGATGTGCCCGGTGCCGGTATCGCGGGTGCCGCCGAAGTAGCGCGTCGAGCCCAGCCGCTCCGCCGTCTCTTTCGCGTCCATGAAGGTAATGTGCGGATAGCCGAAGCGGTTCGCCATGATCTCGGCATGCGCCTTGTACTCGTCGACATAGCGCTGCCTGTGCGCCAATGACATCTGGCCGGGCATGTAGTCGATCTCGATCTTGTTGGCGTCGGCGAACTCCAGGAGATGCGCCTTGGCCTCTTCGGCGAGGTCGAACAGTGCCTTGGCACGGGAAAAGCCGTATTCCGCCTCCAGTTCCTCGGCCCAGGCGCGCTGGCCGGTGCCGAGCTGGCCGCCATTGCGGCCCGATGCGCCGTCACCGAAACGATGCGTTTCGATCAGCACGACATTGCTGCCCGCCTTGGCAAGGTGCGCCGCCGCCGACAGGCCGGTGAAGCCGCCGCCGACAATGACGACGTCGCACGTCCGGTCGCCGTCGAGCGCCAGGTATTCGGGCCGTGGGCCGGCGGTGTCCTCATACCAGGAGCGGCCGGGGGAGATTGGGGATTGGTAAGTCATGGCGCCGCCTCTCGGCGGCAGTGAATGGTGAATAGTGAATGGTGAATGGAAGACGTCGGGATGGTTAGTATGCCGTCAGTTATCTCAACTAGGATCAAGGCCATTCACCATTCACACGACGAAGTCGCCTCTCACACGTTCAACAGCAGATATTCCCGCTCCCACGGGCTGATCACTTCCATGAAGGTCTCGAATTCCGCCCGCTTGATCGCTGCATAAGTCGCGGCGAACGACTTGCCGAGCAGCGCGCAAAGCTCTTCGTCGGCTTCGAACAGGTCGACGGCTTCGAGCAGGCTGCGCGGCAGGTCGATCTCGTCCTCATTGGCGGTGGTGAGAACGGGCGGTTCGGCCTTGATCTTGTTGGTCATGCCGATCAACCCGCAGGCGAGCGATGCGGCCATGGCCAGATAGGGATTGGCGTCGGAGGAGGGGATGCGGTTTTCGACGCGCCTGGCTGCCGGGTCGGAGCGCGGAACGCGGAACGCGGTGGTACGGTTGTCGTAGCCCCACTTGTTGTTGACCGGCGCCGAAGCCGACTGCGTCAGCCGGCGGTAGGAGTTGACATAGGGTGCGAACATCACCAGCGCGTTCGGCACGTGCTTCTGCATGCCGCCGACGAAATGGAAGAAGGCTTCGGTTTCCGAGCCGTCCTCGGCGGAAAAGACGTTTCTGCCGGTCTTCTTGTCGATGATCGACTGGTGGATATGCATGGCCGAACCGGGCTGCCCCTGGATCGGCTTGGCCATGAAGGTGGCATAGATATCATGCTTCAGCGCCGCCTCGCGGATGGTGCGCTTGAACATGAACACCTGGTCGGCGAGCTCGATCGGATCGCCGTGGCGCAGATTGATCTCGAGTTGGCCGGCGCCTTCCTCGTGGATCAGCGTGTCGATCTCCAGGCCCTGGCTTTCGGAGAAATGGTAGATGTCGTCGATCAGTTCGTCGAACTCGTTGACGCCGGCGATCGAATAGCCGGCGCCGCCGCCTATCGGTCGGCCGGAGCGCCCGACCGGCGGGGTCAGGGGATAATCCGGATCGGGATTCTTGCGCACCAGGTAGAACTCGATCTCGGGCGCCACCACCGGCTTCAGTCCGCGCTTGTCGTAAGCGGCAAGCACGCGCTTCAGCACGTTGCGCGGCGTGAACTCGACCGAGCGGCCGTCCTGGTGGACCAGATCGCAGATGACCGCCGCCGTCGGATCCTCCTCCCACGGCACCACGGTCAGGGTCGAAAGGTCCGGCATCAGCTTGAGGTCGCCGTCGTCTTCCGGATAGTGGAAGCCGTTGCCGTCCTCAGGGTAGCCGCCGGAGATCGTCGTCATGAACACCGCCGAAGGCAGCGCCAGAGAGGTGTTGGAGGTGAATTTCTTCGACGGCATCATCTTGCCGCGCGCAACACCCGCCTGGTCGGGCGTGATACATTCGATATCTTCGATGCCGCGCCATTCCAGCCAGGCGCTGACTTCCTTCCAGTTCTTCACGCCGCGTTGATTTTTCACGAAGGCAGGCGTGCGGGCGCGTCCTCCGCGGCTCGACGGACGGACTTCCTTTTTTGCAGGCGGCATCAATCACCAGATTGGGTTTCAGATTTGGGAGTATAGCCGGGGCCGGTGATGGAAGGGAAGGGGAGCCGGCCTGCGTTCGCCCGCGCAGTTGAAAATCGCTCCAGGCGGCTTAGGTTCGATGCGAATCCAGTCGCCTCGGTTCGAAGACCTCGAATGCAGAACAATCATGAATTGACCACGATCGGCTTCGATGCCGACGACACGCTCTGGCAGAACGAGCAGTTTTTCCGCATGACCGAGAGGCGCTTTGCCGCGCTGCTCGCCGATCATGCCGAGGAACAGCACATTTCGGCAAGATTGCTGGAGGCCGAGAAGCGCAACCTCGCCGTCTACGGATTCGGCATCAAAGGGTTTACCCTGTCGATGATCGAAACCGCGATCGAGATTACCGGGGGCCGCGCACCGGCCTCGGTCATCGCCGAAATTCTTGCCGCGGGCCGCGAGATGCTCGGCCATCCGATCGAGGCGCTGCCCCATGCGCGCGAAGCGGTGGAAGAGCTTGCAGGTGCGTATCGCCTGGTGCTGATCACCAAGGGCGACCTCTTCGATCAGGAACGCAAGCTGGCGCAATCCGGTCTGGGCGACCTGTTCGATGCCGTCGAGATCGTCAGCGACAAAAGTCCCGCCACGTACGCCCGCATCTTCAACCGCCACGGCGACGGCGCCGAAAGGAGCATGATGGTCGGCAATTCGCTCAAGTCGGACGTGGTGCCGGCCATCGAGGCCGGCAGTTGGGGCATCCACGTGCCGCATGAACTGACCTGGGTGCTGGAACATGTCGAGCCGCCGGTCGCCGCGCCTCGCTTCCGCCAGATAGCCGATCTCTCTGAATTGCCCCGGCTGATCGAAAGCATCGGGAAAGCCGGCTGATCGCATGTCTCGGCGTCGAACCGGACGCTGCCAGCTATAGACTAGCTGCGTCCGAGCCCGATGAAATGGTCGATCACCGGCTGCAGCCGTTCGGTCGTGATCGGTTTGAATACCACCGCATCGACGATGCTCGACAGGCCGAGGCTCTCCGGTGTGCCATTCTTGATTGAAAGCAGGATCACCGAGGGGACCGACCTGCCCGACGTGCGGCGCAACGCATCGATACCGGACATCAGCGCGTCGCAGTCCTTGTTGTCCGATCCGCCATCGAGGACGACAGCGCCGGGAATGAGCGATCGCAACGTCGCCGCTGCCGTTTCGGGCGATTCCGAGATCGGTTTGAGTCCGGATCGTTCGACGATTTTCGAGACCACCACCCGGTTGACCGGCGACTTTCCGACGACGAGCACGCGGGTGAAGTCGGCGAGCATTTTCCGGCTCACCGAATTCAGGTGCTTCGCAGTGCTGGTCTCGCGATTCACGGTGTGCATGAGCGGGCGGGCACTCGTCTGGTTTCAATGCAGGGTTGAAACTTTGGAGACAATTGCCGTGAGATCCCTGCCGGTGTCAACCTGAAATGGCGGATATCGAGAATATCGCAAGAAACGTTAAGATTTAGACCAAGTGCCGTTCCCGGCTCGAATGCAAATCAGTCGTGCAAACGCAAATCCCCTGCGCAGAGACTGCGCAGGGGATGCCGGATCCGCAACAGGTTTAGCCGGCTTTCGGTCAGCCTGGGCTCCGTTGCGTGACGATCACCGGGATCAGCAGGTCGCCCCAGTTGCCGTCGCCGCCATGATGTCTTGCCGAGCGCACGAGCTCCACCGAAACGCCGGCCTCGACCGCCTTCATCACCGATTGGTTTAGCCTGTGCAGGTCGTTCGCAAGCATGCGGATGGTCGCTTGCTGGTCGACGTTCATGGTGGTGGCCTGTTCTTCGGCCCGTTCCTTGACGCGGCTTATCGATGCCATTGGTCTTCTCCTTCTGCGTATTTATAGCCCCCTGGGGCGTTTTTTCTGTTCATTGCGTTCCTGCTATTCCGCCGCAGGTTTGAACTGGGCGTGCTCGGTCGATTCATGCATGGCCGTGGTCGAAGACCGGCCACCGGTGATGGCCATCGATACGGCGTCGAAGTAGCCGGTGCCGACTTCGCGCTGGTGCTTGGTCGCGGTGTAGCCGTGCGCTTCCGCCGCGAACTCAGCCTCCTGCAGTTCGGAATAGGCAGCCATCTGCCGCGTCCTGTAGCCGCGGGCGAGTTCGAACATGCCGAAATTGAGCTGGTGGAAACCGGCCAGCGTGATGAACTGGAACTTGTAGCCCATGACGCCGAGCTCCTTCTGGAACTTGGCGATCGTGGCATCGTCGAGGTTCTTCTTCCAGTTGAACGACGGCGAGCAATTATAGGCGAGAAGCTTGCCGGGATGGTGCCGGTGCACGCCCTCGGCGAACTTCTTGGCCTGCGCCAGGTCGGGTTTGGAGGTTTCGCACCAGATCAGGTCGGCGTAGGGCGCGTAGGCGACGGCCCGCGCGATGCAAGGCTCGATGCCATTCCTGACTTGATAGAAACCCTCCACCGTGCGGCCGGCGCCATAGTCGACGAAGGGCTGGTCGCGCTCGTCGATGTCGGAGGTGAGCAGCTTTGCCGCTTCCGCGTCGGTGCGCGCGACAACCAGTGTCGGCGTGCCCATGACGTCGGCGGCAAGCCGCGCGGCGTTGAGGTTGCGGATGTGTGCGGTGGTCGGGATCAGCACCTTGCCACCGAGATGGCCGCATTTCTTCTCCGACGCCAGCTGGTCCTCATAGTGGACGCCGGCGGCGCCCGCCTCGATGAAGGCCTTCATGATCTCGAAGGCATTGAGCGGTCCGCCGAAGCCGGCTTCCGCATCGGCGACAATAGGCGCGAACCAGGTGTCGACCGAAAGCCCCTTGCCTTCGGAGGTCTCGATCTGGTCGGCGCGCTGCAGGGTGCGGTTGATGCGCTTGACCAGTTCAGGCGCCGCATTGGCGGGATAAAGCGACTGGTCCGGATACATGGCGGATGCGGTGTTGGCGTCGGCGGCGACCTGCCAACCGGACAGGTAGATCGCCTTCAGCCCGGCGCGAACCTGCTGCATCGCCTGGTTGCCCGACATGGCGCCGAGCGCGTTGACGAAGTCCTCCTCGTGGATGAGCTGCCAAAGCCGGTTGGCACCCATCTCGGCGAGGCTCTGCCGGATCTGCACCGAACCGCGCAGCCGCTTCACATCGTCTGGCGAATAGGGCCGCTCGATGCCGTCGAAGCGGCCTTCCGGCGCCGAGGGGACGAGGTTGTAAAAATCGGTCATTGGTCGCTCCGGGTAAATCGTTGCTGGGATAGAAACGCCGCCTCATGGAAATCCTCGCGCCGTTTGGTGTGACAGCATTTACATTTCGACGCGAAACAGGCGAGGGAAACCGTAAGATTGGCTGGCAAATAAGGGAAAACCTGTGTTGCGTTTGACAATCGTGCGCTGTAAAGTTGTCATGATTGTAAAACGGCGACATGGCCATCATCCCGCAAAATGATGTAAATTTCTGTCAAGGACGATCGATTGGCCGACCAGAAGATCTTCGCCGGGCCGCGCATCCGCCGCATTCGCAGCGCCAAGGGCCTGACCCAGACGGCGATGGCCGAAGGGCTCGGCATCTCGCCGTCCTATCTCAATCTCATAGAGCGCAACCAGCGGCCGCTGACGGTCCAGCTGATCCTCAAGCTGGCGTCCGTCTACAAGGTCGATCCGCATGAACTGCAGGGCGAGGCGAGGGGCTCGGTCGCCGCCTTGAAGGAAGTGTTTTCAGATCCGCTGCTGGTCGGCGAATTGCCTGGCGACCAGGAGCTGATCGAGCTCGCCGAAGCCGCGCCCAACGCTTCCGCCGCGGTGATAAAACTGTTTCGCGCCTATCGCGAGCAGGCCGAGCGCCTTTCCGACCTCAACGAGCTTCTGGCGCGTGAGGGCCGGGCCACCGCGCTCTCCGGCGCCCGCTTGCCGATCGACGAGGTGCGCGAAATCTTCGAGCGCCGGCCGAACCACTTTGCCGCGCTCGAAGAGGAGGCCGAGGCCTTCACGTCGGTGCTCGATCCCGGCGACGATCTGCTCGGCGCGCTGAAGGCCTGGCTGAAGCGCGAATGCGGCATCGTGGTCAAGGTGCTGCCGGTCGCCACCATGCCGAACTGGCGCCGCCGCTACGACCGCCACTCGCAGCGTCTGTTTCTGTCGGAGCGCCTGTCGCCGTTCGACCAGTTGCGCGAGGTGGCGATGGAGTCCTGCCTGATCCGCATGACGGTCGCGGTGGCAGGCGAGATCCAGGCGCTGAAGCTGACCACGGATGAGGCCCGCCGGCTCGCCCGCTTCGAGCTTGGCCGCTACGCCGCCCACGCGCTGATGATGCCTTATCAGTCCTTTCACGCGGCAGCGCACCGCGCGCGTTACGACATCGACGTGCTGCGCTCGCGCTTCGGCGTCTCCTTCGAGCAGGCGGCGAACCGCCTGACCATGCTGCAGCGGCCGGGCACGTCTGGCGTGCCGTTCTTCATGCTCGAGGTCGACAATGCCGGCAACCGCTTCCGCAAGGCGGGCGGCCAGGGTTTTCCGCAAAGCCGCTTCGGCGGCGGTTGCCCGAAGCTTCCCGTGCATGCCGCCTTCACCCAGCCCGGACAGATCTTCGTCGAGGCGGTGGAAATGCCCGACGGCGCCGAGTTTCTCTGCATCGCCCGCACGCTTGAAGGGCCGCAAGGCTCGTTTTCGGAGCGCCCGCGCCGTACCGCGCTTCTGCTGGGCTGCGACGTCGGCTTTCGTGACGAGATCGTCTACGGCGCGGCACTGCCGGGGCCGGCCGCCGCGGCTGGAAAAGCCGGACAGGGTACCAATCCGACCACACCGGTAGGCCCTGCCTGCCGTCTGTGCGAACGCATCGGCTGCCTTGCCCGCGCCGAGCCCCCGGTGACGCGCCCGCTCGGCCTCGACGAGATGGTCACCGGGTTGAGCGCTTTCGATTTTCAGTGAGGCCGCAGCAGAACTGCCGTCTTTGCCACAACCGTCGCCCTTCGGTGGATCACGCCCTGCCACTTCCTTTGCGCTACGCGAATGAGGCACGTTCTTGTCGTCCGTTGCGCATCGTGCCGCCCTGAAATCGCCGACAGTCGCGCCCATGACCGATACCGCATCATCACCGATTGCCGTTTCGCCCGTTGTCTCGCCACGTGACGAGCGTGTCGGCTTCCTGTTGATATTCCTGTCGGCGCTGATGTGGAGTTTCGGCGGCACTATTGCCCGCTTCATCGACACCGGCGACAGCTGGACGGTGGTGTTCTGGCGCTCGGTCTGGGCCGCCGCCTTCCTGATCTGCTTCATGATCTGGCGCGACGGCTGGCGCGGCACGGCGAGGTTGTTCCGCGGCATGGGCCTGCCCGGCCTTGCCGTGGCGTTCTGCTTCGCCACCGCATCGACCTGCTTCGTCGTGGCGCTTGCCTACACCACCGTCGCCAACATCCTTTTGATGCAGGCCGGCGTGCCGCTGCTGGCGGCGCTGTTTGCCTGGGTGCTGTTTCGCGAACGGGTGGCAGCGGCGACCTGGGTGGCGATTGCCGCCGTCATATCAGGCGTTGCCATCATGGTATCGGAATCCCTTGACGGCGCCATATCTCCCATCGGCGACGGGCTGGCGCTGCTCATCGCCGTCATGTTTTCGATCGCCACCGTCATCACCCGGCGCTTTGCCCATGTGCGCATGACGCCGGCGACCTGCCTCGGCACGATGCTTGCTGCCGCATTCGCGGCGTCCCAGGCTTCGCAATTCGGCGTTTCCAGCAGCGACATGGGCTTCCTTTTTGCATTCGGTGTGGTCAATCTGGGTCTCGGCCTTGCCTTCTTCGCCACCGGCGCCAGGCTTGTTCCGGCGGCTGTCGCAGCGCTGCTCGGCACCTTCGAGCCGATCCTCGGCCCGATTTGGGTCTGGCTCATCCATTCGGAGGTGCCGTCGGAACGCACCATCATTGGCGGCACGGTCGTGGTCACGGCGCTGCTCGTCCATATCGGGCTCGAATTCAAGCGTCAGACGCGGCCCGTGCGGCCGGGTGTCACGGGCATGCCGTCGCCTAATTGAGCAGCGCACACGCCAAAGCGAGATGAGCCATTGACAACGCCGCAGCCGCGCGGGCAGGCTGCAATACGGCAACAACAAGACAGGCGTATCTTGCCAAGTCTCCCCTCCGGCCGGATCGAGACCGGACAACATCGTATCCCTGCCTGCGCCGTGGCGAGAGCCTCTGACGGCGCCGGAACGCCACTTGGATCACGGCACGGGAACGGGGCCCTCGGCCGCTGTACATCGAACCACGTCGGCGGTTCGCGCTTGTTGCTTGCCGGAAAGCCCAATAATCTGAAGCAAATGCCCAGCCGCGCGACGAGCTGGCGATGGAATACTCATCAAAGGAGAGACGCATGACCCGCAAAGCGTTCTGGCTTTCGGCAACCTCGGCATTTCTGACGCTTTTCACCTTCGGCGCTCATGCCCAGGAGCGCGTCGTCAATGTCTATAACTGGTCGGATTACATCGACAGTTCGATCATCGACGAGTTCACCAAGGAAACGGGCATCAAGGTCACCTACGACACCTTCGATTCCAACGAGCTCCTGGAGACGAAACTGCTTGCCGGCGGCAGCGGCTATGACGTTGTCGTGCCGACCGCCAATTTCCTCGCACGCCAGATCCAGGCGGGCGTGTTCCAGAAGCTCGACAAGTCGAAGCTGCCCAACATTTCCAACATGTGGGACATCATCGCGGAGCGAACGGTCAAGTATGATCCCGGCAACGAATACTCGATCAACTACATGTGGGGCACGGTCGGCCTCGGCTATAACACCAAGAAGGTGCAGGAAGCGCTCGGCACCGACACGATCGACAGCTGGGACGTGTTCTTCAATCCGGAAAAGCTGGCCAAGCTGAAGGACTGCGGCGTCTATGTTCTCGATTCCCCGAGCGACATCCTTCCGAACGCCTTCAAATATCTGGGCATCGATCCCGAGACCACGTCGATGGACGATTTCGCCAAGGCGGAAGAACTGATGCTGAAGATCCGGCCTTACATCCGCAAGTTCCACTCGTCGGAATACATCAATGGGCTGGCCAATGGCGACATCTGTCTGGCCGTCGGCTGGTCGGGCGACGTCTTCCAGGCGCGCGACCGTGCGACGGAGGCAAACCAGGGTGTCGAGATCAGCTACTCAGTGCCGAAGGAAGGTGCCGAAATGTGGTTCGACCAGATGGCGATCCCGGCCGACGCGCCGCATGTCGCCGAGGCGCATGAATTCCTGAACTACATGATGAAGCCGGAAGTGATCGCTAAGTCGAGCAACTACGTCTTCTACGCCAACGGCAACAAGGCGTCGCAGCAGTTCATCGACAAGGAGATACTCGAGGATCCGGCAATCTACCCGGATGAGGCGACACTAGCGAAGCTGTTCACCATCGCCCCCTACGATTCCAAGACCCAGCGCGTCGTCACCCGCACCTGGACCAAGATCGTCACCGGGCAGTAAGCGGCAATCAACGGCCCCGGCGCAGTGCGCCGGGGTCAAATCCTTGGGGATAGGACGCAGGACGGAGTGGGACATGAAATCGCTTGGCAGCATCCGCAGGGATTTCGCGCCATGGAACGACCCGAACGCCAAGCCATACATCCAGTTCGAAAACGTCACCAAGAAGTTCGGTGACTTTACCGCCGTCAATAATTTGTCGCTGACCATATTCGAGCGCGAGTTCTTTGCCCTGCTCGGCGCGTCGGGCTGTGGAAAATCGACGCTTTTGCGGATGCTCGCCGGCTTCGAGGAGCCGACCGCCGGCCGCATCCTGCTCGATGGCCAGGATTTGCGCGGCATCCCGCCATACCGGCGGCCGGTCAACATGATGTTCCAGTCCTATGCGCTGTTCCCGCATATGACGGTCGAGAACAACATCGCCTTCGGCCTCAAGCAGGACGGCATGCCGAAGCCCGACATCGCGGCGCGCGTTGGAGAGATGCTGAAGCTGGTCAAGCTCGAGCAGTTCGCAAAGCGCAAGCCGCATCAATTGTCCGGCGGCCAGCGCCAGCGCGTCGCACTTGCCCGCTCGGTCGCCAAGCGGCCGAAGGTGCTACTGCTCGATGAGCCGCTTGGCGCGCTGGACAAGAAGCTGCGCGAGGAAACACAGTTCGAGCTGATGGACCTCCAGCAGTCGCTCGGCCTCACCTTCGTCGTCGTCACCCACGATCAGGAAGAGGCGATGACCATGGCCGACCGCATCGCCATCATCGACAAGGGCGAGGTGATGCAGGTGGCGACGCCGGCGGAAGTCTACGAGGCGCCGGGTTCCCGTTTCGTCGCCGGCTTTGTCGGCAACGTCAACATGTTCGAAGGCAGGATCGCGCGTGGCGACGCCGGCGCGGCAAGCATCGACACCGGCAACGGCATCACCATCCGGACGGAGAATGCCGGCGATGCCGCCACTGGCGCGGCCGTTGCCTTCGCGATCAGGCCGGAGAAGATCAAGGTGTCGTCGAAGAAGCCGGACGGCGCCGTCAACGCCATCGAGGGCGAGGTCTACGATATCGCCTATCTCGGCGACATGACCGTCTATCACGTCAGGCTGGACGACGGCCACGTGGTGCGGGCGAGCACGATGAACGCCGCACGCATCACCGAGGATCCGCTGAGCTGGAACGACCGTGCCTGGGTGTCGTTCCGGCCGGACGCCGGCGTCGTGCTGACGCGTTAGGGACAGCCATGTCGAATGCCGCCGTCACCGCTGCAACAACCTCCTCGGCCGCCGATGCGGGCAAATCCGCCCTGGCCAGACTGGGAGAGGCCTTCGTTGGCCGCCTCGTCATCATCATCCCGTATCTCTGGCTGGTGTTCTTCTTCCTCGTTCCGTTCGTCATCGTCTTCAAGATTTCGCTGTCGCAGACGGCGATCGCCATACCGCCCTACACCCCGGTGCTTGGCTTCGGCGATGGCCTTTCCGGT
This sequence comes from Mesorhizobium sp. WSM4821, assembly GCF_055901555.1. Taxonomy (NCBI): domain Bacteria; kingdom Pseudomonadati; phylum Pseudomonadota; class Alphaproteobacteria; order Hyphomicrobiales; family Phyllobacteriaceae; genus Mesorhizobium; species Mesorhizobium sp. WSM4821. The sequence goes on from NZ_CM148371.1 coordinate 2,905,539, forward strand.
CTTCTCGATCAGCTGAAAGAGCTGAGCATCGACAATTACACTTGGCTGACGCAGGACGCGCTCTACGTCAACGCCTATGTGACGAGCGTCATCGTCGCCGCCATCTCGACAGTGCTGACATTGCTTGTCGGCTACCCGATAGCCTATGGCATGGCCCGCGCGCCGGCGATGCTCCGCCCGACCTTGCTGATGCTGGTGATCCTGCCGTTCTGGACCTCGTTCCTGATCCGCGTCTACGCCTGGATCGGCATCCTCAAGCCCGAGGGGCTGCTCAACCAGCTGCTGCTCGCCAGCGGCGTCATCAACCAGCCGCTGATCATCCTCAACACCTACACGGCGATCTTCATCGGCATCGTCTATTCCTATTTGCCGTTCATGGTGCTGCCGCTCTATTCCGCCCTCGAAAAAATGGATTACTCGCTGATCGAGGCTGCCAAGGATCTCGGCTGCCCGCCGACCAGCGCGTTCTGGAAGATCACCTTTCCGCTGTCGCTGCCCGGCGTCATCGCCGGCTGCCTTCTGGTGTTCATTCCCGCCGTCGGCGAGTTCGTCATTCCCGACCTGTTGGGAGGGTCGCAGACGCTAATGATCGGCAAGACGCTGTGGAACGAGTTCTTCGCCAATCGCGACTGGCCGGTGTCGTCGGCCGTCGCCGTCATCCTGCTGTTGCTGCTGATCGTGCCGATCATGCTCTTCCAGCGGGCCCAGGCCCGCGCCCAGGAACAAGACAAATGAGCCCGACCTGGAGCCGTTTCAACATCACGTCGATCGTGCTGGGCTTTGCCTTTCTTTACCTGCCGATCGTACTTCTCGTCGTCTTCTCCTTCAACGAATCGAAACTGGTCACCGTCTGGGGCGGCTTCTCGACCAAATGGTATGTCTCGCTGTTCCACAACCAGGGCCTCATGGATGCCACCTGGGTAACGGCCCGCGTCGCCGTCATCTCGGCCACCGTGGCGACCGTGCTCGGCACGCTGGCGGCACTCACCTTGACGCGCTACACCCGCTTCAAGGGCCGGATGCTGTTTTCCGGCATGGTCTTTGCACCGCTGGTCATGCCGGAAGTCATCACCGGCCTGTCGCTGCTGCTGCTCTTCGTCGCCGTCGGCCTCGACCGCGGCTTCCTCACCGTCACGCTTGCCCACATCACCTTGACCATGTGCTTCGTCGCCGTGGTCGTGCAATCGCGCCTGATGACGTTCGACCGCTCGCTGGAAGAGGCCGCGATGGATCTTGGCGCGCCGCCGGTGAAGACCTTCTTCCAGATCACGCTGCCCGTCATCATGCCGGCGATCGTGTCCGGCTGGATGCTGGCGTTCACATTGTCGCTCGACGATCTGGTCATCGCCAGCTTCACCTCGGGGCCTGGCGCCACCACGCTGCCGATGAAGATCTACAGTCAGGTTCGTCTCGGTGTGACGCCGGAGATCAACGCCGCCTGCACCATCCTGATCGCGGTCGTGGCGGTCGGGGTCATCGTCGCTTCGCTCGCCAACAAGCGTCGCGAGGTGCAGCGCCAGCGCGATGAGCAAGCCGCGCAGCGGGGGTGACGAAAGGGATGGCGGCCGCAAGCCGGCAGGAAGCGCTTCCGCCGACGACCGCAGCGGCTTCATTGCCTACTCCACGGAAATCCCGCGGCTTATCGGCGAGATGAACGGCGTGCTCCACGTCCCGCCGACGAAGAACGAAGACTGGTTGGGACCCTGGTTATTCGTCTGCGTGGCGGGCTGGTCCGCCTGAATGATACCGCCGGATAGCGCCAGCCCGCGTCCGGCATAGGAGGCGATGCCGGAAAGCCAGACCTTGTACTGCGCCGAATTGGCTTCGGCTTTCTCGATCTTCGCCACACCGTTCGAAATATTGGCCTTGAGTTCGGCTCCGTCGATCGGCAGCGTTCCGTCGGAGACATCGTCGAGAGCGAAGAATCCGCCCTGTTCGGTGTGCTTGAGAAATGCCGGCAGGTTGAGCCGGCTCAACGCGCCCTTGCCGAATTTCGCCGAAACCGAGCCGTCGGCGTTTTCGAATATGGAATCCCAGGTTCTGCCCGGCCCCTTGAGGATGACCGAAACCGTGCCCGTGCCGATCGGCACCAGTCGCGTCATCCCGGCAGCGGTACCAAAAGCGCCGCCGTCGATGTCGGAGGCGAGCAGCCTCATCTCGACCTGCGTGCCTCCCGGCTTGCGGTCGAAACGAAGACTGCTCTGGATGTTGCCGCCAAAGGCCGAGGCATCGGAAATATCGAAGACGGCAAGGCCGTTCTTGACCTGGGCGGTGGCGGCGACCTCGGCAAGCTGGATGGCGCCTGCGGTGGCCTGCGCTGCCGACAGTCTGAGATCGAGATTGATCCGATCCGCGACGCTTGTGTCGATTTCGCCGGGGCCAGCTCCGCTCGTGGGTGCCAGGGGCGTGAACGCGGAGAGAAACCGCCGCAGGTCGAGCGTGTCGAAGGCGAGCGTACCGGAGATGACCGGCCGCGCCTCGCCAAAGGAGAAGTCCAGCGCACCCATTCCCGGATTGTCGTCCAGGGCGATCTCGGTGTTTTCGAATTTAATGCGGCTGGAGGTCGCCGTGACCTTGCTGGAAACGGAGACCGAGCCGATTGCCGCGCCCGGCGCGATGCCGGCCCGCGACCATTCGAGCAGGCGCCTGAGCGAGGGTGCGGCAAATTTCGCCTGGCCGTCGAAATAGGCGTTCTCGGACATGCTGGCCACGCCGTCGAACGAAAAACCGGCAGGGGCTGCCTTGAAGGAAAGCGTCATCGGCGCAGCACCTCCCCCAAACAGCACCAGCGGGTTCGGCGATGCTGCATCCACGGCGACGCTTTCGCCGCGCCAGATTCCGGTCGCCGACAGCGTAGCGTTGCTGTTCAGCGCGGCCCAGTTGGCCTGGCCGCTCAGGCTGCTCAGTATCTCGGCGTCCTTGCCATCGACGGAGGTCACCACGCGGCCGTCCCTGAACTCCACGGTGCCGAACGGATCCGCCGGCAGCTTGCTCAGGTCCGGCTTGGCTGGATTGGCGCTGACCACGGCACGAGCGGTGTCGATGGAACGCGTGATGCGCCCGCCCGAAGGCAGGGCGGGCAAGAAAAACCCATTTGCCGCGCGTTGGACCCTGATTGTCGGCCGGATCAGCCGCGCCGTCGAAAACACCACGTTGCCGCGCAGCGCCGCCATGGCGGAGAGACTGACCTCGACCCGTTCGGTTTCGATCACAGGCGGCGCGTCGGTCTCTGTCCATTGCGAAAGCGTCACGTCGGTCAGGATGGCCCGGAAGTTCGGCCAGACCTCGATGCGTGGCGCGCCGTCGATGGTGACCCTGAAACCGCTCCACGCACTCATTTCCCAGGCGATGCGGTCGCGCACGATGCGGGTCGAGGCAACGAGCGGCAGGGTGGCGACGGCCAGCGCGATGACGAGCACGGCAACGCCGATCGCCCATATTCCGCGCCGGATCAAAGGTGATGGCATGTCGCCCCGTGTGCTTCCATTCCGACAAATCGCCCGACGGGTGTAACCCCAGTCGTCACTACGACCTAGGGGCGACGCATTTCAAGTCTTTATGGCCCCGCGATGACATTTGCACACATCCGCGTCGGGTCGGCCGAACAAAATCTTGCTCTGCTGCGCTGCGATATGCATAAGCGATGCCAAACGCGGCGCGTTTGAGGAGGAACGAAATGGCTGGCGACGCACCGCTCTGGACACCCACGCAGGACCGGGTCGACGCAGCGCCGATGACCGCCTTCATGAAGGCTGCCGCGGCCAGGACCGGCAAGCTTTTTTCCTCCTACGCCGATCTTCACCGCTGGTCGGTCGACGATCGCGAGGCGTTCTGGAGCCTGGTCTGGGATTTCTGCGGGATCGTCGGCGACAAGGGGGCCGGTGGGGGCGGGACCAGTGGGGGCGAGCGCGTGCTTGTCGATGGCGACAAGATGCCCGGCGCCGCCTTCTTTCCCGATGCGAAGTTGAATTTCGCCGAGAACCTGTTGCAAAAAACCGGGACCGGCGACGCTATCGTCTTTCGCGGCGAGGACAAGGTCGAGCGCAGGCTGTCCTGGAACGAGCTGCATGCGCTGACCTCGCGGCTGCAGCAGCTTTTGCTGTCGCTTGGGGTGAAAGAGGGCGATCGCATCGCCGCCATGATGCCCAATATGCCGGAGACCGTCGCCGCCATGCTGGCGACAGCCTCGATCGGCGCCGTCTGGTCGTCCTGCTCTCCCGATTTCGGCGAACACGGCGTGCTGGACCGGTTCGGCCAGATCGAGCCTGTCGTCTTCATCGCGCCCGACGGCTACTGGTACAATGGCAAGGCGATCGAGGTCGCCGACAAGATCGCGGCCGTTGCCGCAAAGCTCGTCACCGTCCGCAAGATCCTGATCGTCGACTATCTCGGCACGTCGACCGATGTTGCGGCGACCATCGAGAAGGCGACGGCGCTGGACGAGGCGCTCTCCTCCTTCGCTGCCAAGCCGGTCACTTTCGAGAGGTTGCCGTTCGCGCATCCGCTCTACGTCCTGTTTTCTTCCGGAACGACCGGCATCCCCAAATGCATCATCCATTCGGCCGGCGGAACGCTGATCCAGCATGTCAAGGAAGAACGGCTCCATGCCGGCCTGCTCGACGGCGACCGCTTCTTCTATTTCACCACCTGTGGCTGGATGATGTGGAACTGGCTGGTGTCCGGCCTGGCGTCGGGCGCAACCCTTCTGCTCTATGACGGCTCGCCCTTCTATCCCGACGGCAACGTGCTGTTCGACTTCGCCGACGCCGAGAAGATGACCTATTTCGGCACCTCGGCCAAATTCATCGATTCGGTGCGCAAGGCCGGCCTAAAACCCATCCGCACGCATGATCTTTCCAGCGTGCGCACGATTTCCTCGACCGGCTCGCCGCTGTCGCCGGAGGATTTCCGCTTCGTCTATGACGGCATCAAGCAGGACGTGCATCTCGCCTCGATCTCCGGCGGCACCGACATCGTCTCCTGCTTCGTGCTCGGCGTGCCGACGGAGCCGGTATGGACCGGTGAGATCCAGGGACCCGGTCTCGGCCTGGCCGTCGACGTCTGGGACGACAACGGCCACCCGCTCAGGCAGGAGAAGGGTGAGCTCGTCTGCACCAAGGCGTTCCCGGCAATGCCGATCGGCTTCTGGAACGATCCCGAAGGCAAGAAATACCACGCCGCCTATTTCGAGCGCTTCGACAATGTCTGGTGCCACGGCGACTTCGCCGAATGGACCGCCCATGGCGGCCTGATCATCCATGGCCGCTCCGACGCGACGCTCAACCCAGGCGGCGTCAGGATCGGCACGGCGGAGATCTACAACCAGGTCGAGCAGATGCCGGAAATCCTGGAGGCGCTGTGCATCGGCCAGGATTTCGACAACGACGTGCGGGTCGTGCTGTTCGTGCGGCTGGCTGCGGGCGTTGAACTCGACGCCGATCTGGAAAAGCGCATCCGGACGAAAATCCGCAACGGGGCGAGCCCTCGCCACGTGCCGGCCAAAATCGTCGCCGTCACCGACATTCCACGCACCAAATCCGGCAAGATCACCGAGCTTGCGGTGCGCGACATGGTGCATGGCCGTGCCATCAAGAACAAGGAGGCACTGGCCAATCCCGAAGCGCTCGAGCTGTTTCGCGACCTGCCGGAACTGGCCGATTAGTTCCTCGAAGTGCGTGACTTTGACAGCTTGCAGGCCTGTTTGGTTTCAGGGTTCGTTGAGAGTGAACCATCGCAAACGTTCGAGATTGGCCGAAGCCCCTCAACATCGTCATCCCTGAGGTCTGCGCCGCGTCTCTCCGCTTGCTCCGTCCATGATGACGAAGCGATGGAGCGCTTCAGCATGGTTAACAAAATATCTCGCTCGAATTTACCTAGATTTCATGAGTGGTACACATTGGTAAATTTTCCGCGGCGCCGGTAAGGTTTTGTTAAGGGCCGACGTCGATAGTCGTGCGTAACTTGAGGGAGAAATCCCGTTCCTCGAAATCCCCAGAGGATCTGAATTCGCTCAAGCCCCCGTTGTGACAGCAATCCTATCATTCAAGGCGTCCGGTTGGACGCCTTTTCTTTATTCAGCGAGCACGCGGGTCGATGGAAAGGCGACTTCGACCAAGGTGCCCTCGCCGGGCGTCGAGTTGATGGTGAACCGGGCACGGTTCGCCTCGACCATGGCCTTGGTCAGCGGCAGACCGAGGCCAGTGCCGTCGCCGCGCCCGCGCTTCAGCGCGTTGATTTGCTTGAACGGCTTGAGTGCCTGTTCGATTTCGGACTGGCTCATGCCGATGCCGGTGTCGCGCACGCGCATCACCACGTCGCCGGAGATCTCGTAGGCTGTCGATACGATCACCTGGCCGCCGGCCTGCGTGTAGCGGATGGCATTCGACAGGATGTTCAGCGCGATCTGGCGCACGCTGCGCAGATCGGCCACCACTTCCGGCAGCCGTGAGGCGAAGCTGGAGCGGATGATGACACGTTCGCGGTTGGCCTGCGGCTGCATCATCGCCACCGTCTCGGCCAGCGTGTCGTTGAGCGACACCGCCTCATAGGCCATCTCCTGCTGGCCGGCCTCGATCTTGGAGATGTCGAGCAGGTCGTTGACCAGGTCGAGCACATGGTTGCCCGAGCGGTTGATGTCGCGCAGATAGTCACGGTAGCGGTCATTGGCGACCGGCCCGAATTTCTCGTCGACCATCAACTCGGAAAACCCGATGATGGCGTTGAGCGGCGTGCGGATCTCGTGGCTGATGCGGGCTAGGAAGTCGGTCTTCTGCGACGAGGCGCGCTCGGCCACCGCGCGCGCCTGGGTCAGGTCCTCTTCGGCCCGCTTCCACTGGGTGATGTCGCGCACCACCGCGCAGAATCCGCTGTCGTTGGGCAGGCCGCCGATGGTCATGAACAGCGGAATGAAACGCCCCTGCGCCTCGCGTCCGATTACCTCGCGGCCGTCATTGAGCACGCTCGCCACGCCGGGCTCGGACAGTCCGTCGAGATAGTCGCTCGCCGCGCGCTGGCTTTCGATCGCAAACAGCGAGACGAAGGGTTTGCCGGTCACCTCGTCGCTGTCGAAACCGAACAGCGCTTCCGCCGGCCGGCTGATCGAGCGGATCGTTCCGTCACGGCCGATCAGCACGACGCCGTCGGTCGCGGTGTCGATGATGGTGCGCATCTCGCCGATGCGTGCCTTGAGTTCGGAAATGTCGGGCTGAGTCTGGTCGTCGGCGGCACCGTGCGGAATTGGTGCGTCGTCGTCGCCGGACCGGCGCACGACCAGCATCAGCGCCTTGCCGCCACGCCATGGGACCGAGCGCAGAATGGCCTCGATCGGGAACTCCTGGCCGTCACGCGCCTTCAACCGCAATGCGCGATCGGTTCCGTCGGAGGCGCTGTCGTCGTAAGGATCGGCAAATAGCGCGCCGAGGCCACCGGCAGCCTCCAGATCGTCGAGCGTGTCATAGCCGGTCAGGCCGAGGAACTCCTCATTCGCGTAGTGGAGGTCGTCGCCGGAATGGATGAGTAGCGGCACTGGCAGCTTGCCGAGGATCGAGATATCCGCAGCCTTGCTGTCGTCTCCCGCCGAAAAAGCCGATGGCACGAACCCTTCGAGCTTGAGCGGCGGCACCTGCAGGCGCGGCCGCTCGACGGGCGCCGGCTCCGCGTCACCGGTATCGTCAATGTCATCGGCTGACGGATGGGTCTCGTCATCGGACCGCGCCCAGTCCTCGCTATCCTCCGCGTCGCGGAAATCGGCGGCGGTCATCGAGTCGTCTTCTTCGATGGCGGTCGATCGGCTGTCCCTGTCCATCGGTTCAGCGATTTCCTGCGTCGGCGCGTCCGGCTCGGAAGCCGGTGCACCGTCGCCGGTGCCGCCGACATTGCCCCGGTCGGCGTAGTCGAGCAGCGAGCCTGCGGGCACCGTTGCTTCCGGCTGCTCGCCGTCGAGCCTTGCGACATCCTTCTCGTCTTCGGCATCGCTTTCGCGCGGTTCCGCCACAGTCGATTTTGCCGGCTTTTCGGCATCGCGCTTTTCGGCCGGGGTTGTGCTGTCCTTCTTGAGCCGCTCGCCGATCTCACGGAATGCGCTGCGTTCCAGCGTCGACAGCCCCTTGTCGTTTGCCGGCTGCCTGTGCTCCGCCAGCCGGATCACCTTGTCGGCAAAACGCCGTTCCGGCTTCGGCACGATGGTCAGCGCCGGCACCTCGCCCTTGAACGGATCGCCGGGTTCCTCAGGCGCTTCGGGCGCAGCCTCCACGACCTCCGGCTCGACGGCTGCGGGGGCCGCACCATTGGGGACAAGCGCCATCCCGATCGCTTCCGGATCGGCCACCGCATCACCTGTGCGGGCAACGCCGAAGCCGCGAAAACCTTCGAAGGCGCGGCTGCGGCCGTAGACGGGCAGCGCCGCCAGATCGACGGGTATCTTGAAATCGGTGCCGGCCACCGGCCACAGCACGGAGCGGCCGGACCAGGTGTCGCGGCGGTCGAGCAGGCCGGCGATCTCGCCGGAGGCGTCGAGGCCGAACGTGGCCGCGACGTCCTTGAAGCGCCGGCCGATCACATCGGCGGCAGGCTTGCCGACGATCTCCGCGAATTCCGGCGACAGGGCGCTGAACCTTCCATCGGCGTCGGTGCGCCAGACGAAACGCAGGGGCGGAGCCGCGCGGTCGATCGCCGGAATGGGGCGTTCGGCCGGAGAGGCGACCCTGGGGGCATCTTGTACGGTGTTTCCCGCCGAAGCATCCGACGGCACGGTCGGCGCCTCGGCCTGCCTGGACGCGTGCTGCCTGTCCGGCGCCTCATCCTCGTCGGGGCTGAAATACCAATGGTCATGCTGCGCCGGCGGTCCGCCGGCCGCTTCGGCCTCGGCCGCGTCGGAAATGTCATGCTCCGCCGATGCCGGGATGTCTTCGACGGCCGGTGCGATTTCCGCGGCTGTCGCTGTCGGCGCGTTGTCCTGAACTGCTTCCGGCCGGACCGGGGTATCCGCCGCCGCCGAATCGGTGCCGGTTCCCGCGCCGCGCTCGCCGGTAGAGGCTTCGGCGTCAAACTGGTCCTCGTCGATCACCACCAGCAGGTGTCGTTCATCCGTCAGCCGGGCAAGACCGGCCGGATAGGAAGTGGCGCCGCCTGGAACGAGGCGCTTGACGACACGGTCGCTCTCGTTCGCCACATCGGCCACGAGCGCCGCCAGCGTCTGGGGCAAGATGCCAAGCGCCGAAAAGCCGTCCGAAGCGGCCTCGATGTTGCCCTTGGCGTCGACGAAGGCGATGAAGTGACTGTCTTCGGTAAAGCCGCTTATGGCTCGAGCGGCCATCTCGGCAGCGCTGCGCGAGCCGGTCTGCGCCGCCGGCACCGCCAGCATGATCGCGTTTTCGCCGTCCGGCATCGTCACCGCGCTGGCCAGAAAGCCGACTGCGCGGCTGGTCAGGCCGGTCGCCAGCCGGACCGTGATGGCGCGGTCGCGGCCGATCCGTGGAAAACCGCTCGTCGCCATGATCTGGCGCCTGGCAATCAGCGGCAATCCTGTCGAGGCGCCTATGATGGCCTCGATGTCGGGGTAGCCGAATGCCGCTGCTCCTGGTCCGTTGGCCCAGATCACCTGTTCGAGGTCTGCCGACAGAAGGGCGATCGCGTCGCCGGCGGCAAAGCGCTGGCGGACCTCGTCGAGCACGGCGACGTCGAGGAAGGAGTAGTTTTCGGACGGCATGCGCTTGGCGAACCCTCTTGGCACGGAGCCGGCAGTTTGCAGTTAACACTTTGTTAATAAAAGCCGATGGAACGAAGGTCCACAAGCCATAGCGTGCATCAGCAGGAATCTCTGGGCTCGTGGTTAACGCTGGGAAAGAAATTATGGTGCGCTGCAACAAAGATATTGCAATGCACAAAATTTGCCTTTATATTGCCATCATACATGAACGAGACGGCTTTCCTTCAAAGCCGCTGCCACTGTAAAGGATGGAAAATGTCCAGGACCAAGACCGCCGAGACGATCGAAAACATTGAATTCCCGAGCTTCGACGCTTCCAAGGCCACCGACCAGATCCGCGCTTTCGCCGAAAAGGGCGTCGAGCAGTCGAAAGAGGCCTATGCCAAGCTGAAGACCGGCGCCGAGGATACCCAGAAGGCACTGGAATCGACCTTTGAGACCGTCAAGACCGCTTCCAATGACCTGTCGCTCAAGGCCATCGCTGCTTTGCGCGCCAACACCGAAGCCGGCTTTTCGCATCTCGAAGCCCTGATCGGCGCCAAGTCGCTGTCGGAAGCCGTCGAGTTGCAGACCGCATTCCTGCGCAAGCGCGTCGAGATGACCGTCGAGCAGACAAAGGATTTCCAGACCGTCGCCTCCAAGGCGGCCGAGGACGTCGCCAAGCCGATCAAGACCGCCTTCGAGAAGGCGTTGAAGGAAATTAAAGCCGCCTAATATTTGCGCATGTTTCGAAGATGCAACAAAAGGTCGCATTCTTTCGAATAAGATTATGTGAGATATAGCGATCAAAGCGAATACCCGGCGGGTGGAACCTCCTCCCTCTGCCCTCCGGGGTGACCAGCCAGCACCTCCTCCCGCTGGCTCGTAACAGGAAAAGGCCGGCACCTCCTCCCGCCGGCCTTTTTCTTTGCGCGGCGAAAGGTAACGCCGTCGCCGGACAATCTTTGCCTACAGCGCGCGTCCTCTTGGACGCGCAAAGGACGCTGTAGAACTTTGGATTTTGCGCATGATCCTTTCCGAAAATCGATTCTGATTTTCGGGGTCATGCGCGGCCAAAAGCCTTGAATTAAACTCCGATAGCCCGTATGGACGCATCGCCGAACGACAGAGCGGAATTCATCTCTGCCCCGCTCAGGCGTGCCGTTGTAGCTCAGATGGTTAGAGCGCCGGATTGTGGATCCGGAGGTCGCTGGTTCGATCCCAGCCAACGGTACCATCGCTCTATGCTTTAAATCACTGAATTTGTTAGGCGGCATCGCCGCCTGTGTGTCAGGCGCAATCATCGCCTGCAGCCGCTTTTCGCCTCTTCACCTTTCCGATATTGCCGCTGTCACAGCGGAGACGATTGGCGAAAAAACTCGGACTGATGTCACATTCAGCCATTTCAAATCGTCATGTCTTGCAGAAGCATCCGAAAGGAGATGACGATGATACCAACGAACCACTCCGCCGCTACGGCTGGAAAGATCCTGATCATCGGTAGTGGCTTTGCCGGTTTCTGGGCGGCGGTCGCGGCTCGCCGCGTCGCCGGTTCCCGGGCCGAAGTCGTCCTGGCGTCGCCGGAACCGGTGCTCGAGGTCCGCCCGCGGCTCTATGAACCGAGGCCCGAGACGCTCGCCGTCGACCTCTTGCCGCTCCTGCGCAAGATCGACGTAGCGTTCGTACGCGGCGAGGCAATCGGGCTGCATGCGGACGCCAAGGCCGTCACGTTCGCCTCGGGCGACCGTCTTGCCTACAGCCGCTTGGTGGTCGCGACCGGCAGCCGCATGAGCCGGCCGCCTGTGCCGGGTGCTGAAGCGGCCTTCTCAGTCGACAACCAGGCGGAGGCAATCGCCTTCGATCGGCGCCTGAGCGAGATCGCTCGCGACGTCGCAGAGCCGACAATATCCGTCGTCGGCGCAGGCTTCGCCGGCATCGAGCTGGCGCTTGAGCTGCGCGATCGGTTGACCGCGCATGGCGCGGATCGCGCGGCCGAGCGCTTGCGCATCGTTCTGATCGATCGAGCCGACACCATCGGGCCGGAGCTTGGGCCCGGGCCTCGTCAGGTGATTGAAGAGGCTATAGCGGCCGACCGGGTCGAGATGCGTCTCGGCGCCACCGTGCAAGCCTTGGCGGCGGACCGTGTAAGCTTCGCTGACGGCAGCGTCGTCGATGCCGATGCCGTGGTACTGGCGACCGGTATGGCAGCCTCGTCCTTCGCGGCTCAGGTCCCCGGCGAGCGGGATCGGCTCGGGCGGGTCATCGTCGCCTCGGACCTCCGCGCGCCTGGCGCGCCCGACGTCTTCGTTGCAGGTGATGCCGCAACGGCTGACACGGGAGACGGGCACAGGACGCTGCAGTCCTGCCAGCATGCGGGTCAGCTCGGCCGCTTTGCCGGTGAGAACGCCGCGCGCGACCTGCTGGGCCTGCCGCTGATGCCCTACAAGCAACTGCGTTACGTGACCTGCCTGGATCTGGGCCGTTCCGGCGCTGTCATCACCGAAGGCTGGGAAAGACGCGTTGAGAAGACCGGTAGCGAGGGAAAGGCGGTGAAGCGGCTGGTCAACACCCAACTCATCTATCCGCCGGCAGACGACACGGCTGAGGCGCTGCTCGCCGCTTCCAGCACCGATCTTGCCGCAAGGATGGGTCAGTTGGCTGGAACGAGGGATTTTGATCCGGTTTCAGGTAAGGCGGCTTGATCGAATCCGAGTCGAGCCGGGACGCCGCTGCGGTCTTCGATCCGTATGATGGGGCCGGCCCCGCTGCCTATGTGTCAGCCGCAATCGTCGCCTGCAGCCATTGCGTGATGGCATCGAAGGCGATCGGCCTGGTCGTGTCGACGTCGAACAGCGGTCCGCGCCGCAGCGGCTCGGCGCGCTTGGCCAGATCGATAAGCTCGGGGATGTAGGCAGCACCTGGATGGCCGGCGGGACGCTGGTCGAGCCGCGCGCGATAGCGCTCGGCCAGAACCTCGCCGGGCGCATGGCACCAGATTTCGGCGGTCTGCTCGACACCGGCCGTTTGCAGGTGATCTTCGAGCACCTGGCGCGGCTGGAAGCCGAACCAGGCATCGACGACAAAAATGGTGCCCGCTGGCGCTTCGCCGACGACCGACCAGATGGCCTGGTAACTGGCGCGGCCGAGCGTGCGGTTGAATTCACGATCACCGCCGCCGAGCACTTCGAGGAACGGGTTCTTGATCGTATCGAGCGCCAGCAATGGCCAACCCATGCGCTCGGCAATGCCGCGCGAGACCGTGCTTTTGCCGCTGGCAGGGATACCGTTGACGAGCACGGCACGCCGGCCTGGCACGGCACGCCGGCCTGGCACGGCAAGCCGGCCGGGCACGGCAAGCCGGCCGGGCACGGCAAGCCGGCCTGGGTTGAGCGGGGCGGATGGCAAAGACGCTGGTGACGCTTGTGTAACTGTCGCCTGCGCTGCCAGGGCTTGCAGACCGGCGCCGATAACGCCGGCGTCGTCGCCGAGTTGCGCCGGTTCCACCGGGCATTGGTACCAGGGCGCCAAAGCAGGGACCCTGGCAAGCGCCCTGTGGGCCGCCAAGCCAAGTCCGCCGCCGAGCAGCACCAGATCGGGGTCGGACATGGCCACGGCCGTATCGATTGCCGCACGCAGCGGCTTGGCCCAGGCTTCCAGGATTCCGCGCGCCAGCGTGTCGCCGCCCGCATCCCGGGCAAAAAGCTGATCGACCGAAACATCCGGACCAAGGCCTGCCCGCGCGATATGACGGCCAAGCGCGGTGCCTGAGCTGGTGGTTTCAACGCAGCCGCGCCGGCCGCAGACGCAAGGCTCGCCTGATATGTCGACGGTGATGTGGCCGAGCTGCCCCGCCGTCCCTTTGCCGCGAACGATCCGCCGGTCCTGCGCCACGGCACCGCCAATGCCGGTCCCGATCGTGAACATGGCGATGTTCTCATGGCCTCTGGCGGCGCCGACAGCCATCTCGGCGATCAGCGCCATGTTGCAGTCATTGTCGATCACGACGGGCTTGCCCGCCATGCTTTCCAGTCGCTGCGCCAGGGTGACCGAGGCGAGGTTGACATAGCCTCCGGACAAGACCGCGCGACGCCGCGCATCGACGCGGCCGGGGACGCCAATGCCGATGGCGGCAACGTCGGGAGAATCGAACCGGCGTACCATTTCGGCGATCCGCGAGAGCACAAGCTCCGGGTCCGGTGCGCTCTTTTCGGACATGCGGCCGAGGATTCCGCCGGTGCCGGAAATGCGGGCGGCGCGCAGATTGGTGCCGCCAATATCGATCCCGATGGCCATCGAACTAAGAGGCATGACGTCCCGTGCGTGCCTGGTATGAACGCCGAATGGCTAGGCGGCTTTCTGCCGGTAGTTTCCGATCACCGCCTGAAGCTCGCGCAATCTCGACACTGCAATGGTCTTAAGCCTTTCACGCTGAATGTCACGGTCCAGCGAGATGCAGTCCTTCCACAGCGACCGGCCGGCGATGACGCCTGAGGCGCCGTTCTTCATCGCGATCTCGACCTGGCCCAGGAATGTCGCGTGGTTGACGCCGGCGGAGAGCACCGCCCATGGCACCTCGCCGGCCATGCTGGTGATCTTGGCGCAGGCCTCCGGGGATCCGGGATAGGGCAGCTTGAGCACCTTTGCCCCGCATTCCAGTGAAATCCGGGTGCCCTCCTCGACCAGCCATGGGATTTTGGCCGTATAATCTCCAAGGCTTTCGCCTTCGACCTGGTAGGTCAGGAACTCGACGACGAGCAGGAGGTCCTCTTGCCCGAAGTCGGCGATGCATTGCCGCAGAATGGCTACATTGTGCTCATTCGCTTCCGGCCGGTCGGCTCTGAGATAGACCATGATCTTGCCGCCGGTACCGCCGAGCTCGCGGACGCGGCGCGCGTTGATGTCGGGAACGAGGCGCGATAGCCGGTAGCCGGCAGGCGAGACGTCGAAGCCGGAGGCGTCGAGGCCGATGAGCAGCGCCGTATCGCGGTTCAGTACCCCTTCATCGACAACCCGCGGCACCGCGCAGAGCGGGTCGAGCAGCACGCAGGATGCCTGACTGGCGAGGTATCGCGTGATGTCCGACTTGGTGTCGCCCAGCATGTCGTTGGTGATCTTGGCCTGTTCCGCAGGGTCCGATGCGAGCAAGGTCCGCATGCCGCCGCGCTGGTCGCAGGCGATGGCCATCATGGCCCCGTCCTTGCCGCATATCTGCTGGTAGCCGCGCAACTCTGCGGTCGTCATCTTTGTCATGGTCTTTCGTCCGATGTTGGCGCCCGTTCACCAGGGCGCGGATCCGTGGAACAAGAAAGGTTCAGTTTTACCTGCCTGTCGGCAGGAGGTTTTGCCGCTTTGATGCGCTGTCGAATCGAGAAATGTGGCCTTGGTCCGCAATGCTCCGTGGAAACGAACCTACGTTGCGAGTCTGCCCAATTTGCGCGATAACTCCCATCGGTCGACGGGTCTGTAACACATTGCTGAAAGGAATTGCAAGCTGTCTGTCCCTCCCGCACAAGATGTTGCCGCATCGCGGACGATGCTGCATACGGTCGCCAAACTGCACTACGAGGCGGAGATGTCGCAGGTCGATATCGCGCGGCGGCTCGGCGTCTCCACCGCGACCATATCGCGTCTCCTGCAGCGGGCCAGGGCAGAGGGCATCGTGCGGATCGAGGTTCTCGATCTTGCAGCGCCCGAGGGCATCACCACGCAGCTGATCGACGGACTCGGACTTCGCGACGCGGCGGTCATCGAGACCCCGGCAGCCGGTGCGTTGACGGCGCTCGCTGCACCGCTCGGCGGCTTGCTCAAGCAAGCGGACCTGACTGCCGGCTCGGTGGTCGCCATCGGCTGGGGGCGAGCCATCCGCGAAGTGATCCGGGCCGGCCTGCCGCGCATTCCCGGCGTTCTAACCGTCGCCGCCACCGGCGGCATGCAGCAGCAGGCGCCGCATTTTCAGATCAACGAGTTCGTACGGCTCGCCGCCGAAGAGTTCGGCGGGACGCCGTATTTCATCCATGCGCCCTATCTGCCGTCCTCCGAATTGCGTGAGGTCTTCCTTGGCGATGCGGCCATCCGCGACAGCGTCGCGCTTTGGGACCGGACCGACGTTGCGATCGTCGGCATCGGCCTGCCCCATGCCATCAATCCGCCCGAGGCAAGCGCGGCCACGCTGAGCGAACAGGCCCTGTTTCATGCGGCCGGAGACGTCATCCGCCATTACTTCGATGCCGAAGGCACCCTTATCCCGTGGGAGGGCGAGGGCAGGATGATCGCAATGTCGCCGGCCCAGCTTCGAGCCGTTCCGCTGGCGATCGGCGTTGCCGCCTCGCCGGAGAAGGCGTCGGCCATCATCGGTGCCGCCCGCGCCAGGCTTATCAACGCTCTGGTAACGGACACGATGACCGCCCAGGCCATCCTCGAGGCTCTCTCGCCCCGATAGTGGCGCGCCGATGCGTGACATCGGCACGCCTGATCGCCCCCAAACTGATCGACACCAAACGCCGCTCGCGAACCCGCCGCGAGCCATCGGTTGTATCGGCAAAGAGTTGGGGCAATAGTCAGCGTGCGGGACTCTGCGGAGCACACATGTTGTCTGGCTTGAGAGCGTTTCGACCCCGAAATACCCTGTTGCAATTTCTTTCAGCAAAGTGTTACAACCCTGCAGCTAGGCACGCAGGCGCGCCGAGCCGCGCTGTTCCCGGGACCTTGCGGAGGCTAGAAACGGGACTGCGCATCCGGCTGGTCGAGGTTCGACCGGCTGACCTAACGACAGGGGCGCTTGGGAGGAGCTGCCCATAATGGCAACAGGCGAGACCGTTTCTCGCCGTAAGCATTTCACGTAGCCGGAACGCATTGACGGCCATTCCGATGTCAGTCGCAACGGCAAATCTGCCAACACAATGAGGAGGATGACATGAAGAAGATTGTTGCCGCTCTCGCGGCTCTCGCCATCTGCGCCACGGCGCTGATCACGCCTGCCTTGGCGCAGGACAAGAAATTCAC
Organism: Mesorhizobium sp. WSM4821; assembly: GCF_055901555.1. Classification (NCBI taxonomy): domain Bacteria; kingdom Pseudomonadati; phylum Pseudomonadota; class Alphaproteobacteria; order Hyphomicrobiales; family Phyllobacteriaceae; genus Mesorhizobium; species Mesorhizobium sp. WSM4821. The sequence continues at coordinate 2,922,226 of NZ_CM148371.1, forward strand.
CATTGCTCTCGTTCCGGGCCTTACCACCGACGGCTTTTACATCACCATGCGCAAGGGGGCTCAGGCAGCGGCCGATGCCCTTGGTGTAACGTTGGTTTTCCAGGGCGCCCCGGATTTCAATCCGGTAACGCAAGTCCCGGTGCTTGACGCGGTCATCGCCAAGAAGCCGGACGCCATCCTGATCGCGCCGACCGACAAGGTTCAATTGGTCGAGCCGCTCCGCAAGGCCAATGATGCCGGCATTCCGGTGATCACCGTCGACACCTTCATCGGCAGCGGCGTTTACCAGACCGGCGCCGGCGAGGCGGATTTCCCGCTGTCCTATATTGCTTCCGACAACATTTTGGGCGGCGAGATCGCTGCCCGGGCATTGGCCAAGGCCGTAGGCGACAAGGGCAAGGTCTACGTTTCGAACGTCAAGCCTGGCATTTCGACCACCGATCAGCGTGAAGAGGGCTTCAAGAAGGAGATGGCGGCCAACCATCCCGGCATCACCGTTCTCGAGACCCAGTTCAACGACAACGACGCCAACAAGGCCGCCTCGCAGCTGCAGGCTGTGTTCGCACGCAATCCCGATCTGGTTGGCGTGTTCGGCGCAAATCTGTTCTCCGCGCTCGGCGCGGCGAATGGCGTCCAGCAAGCCGGGCAGACCGGCACCGTCAAGGTCGTGGCATTCGACGCGCCGACCAGCATCGTCGACAACATTAACACCGGCCTGGTCGACGTTGCAATTGCTCAGCATCCCGCCGAGATCGGTTATTTTGGTGTCGTTTCGGCCTATGCCCACCTGACCGGCCAGTCGATCCCGGTTGCGATCGGCACCGGCTTCACGATCATGGACAAGGCGAACATCGCTGATCCGAACATCTCGAAGTACCTCTATTCCGAATGAGTCCAAACCAGCCTGGTCTCCTTCCGGCCTGCCGGGAGGAGACCTGCGCCGGGTCTCTGGGCTATGTTGACGGAGGCCGCGCCACGGATCGGATATGCCAATGACCTCAACATCACCAATCGAGCAGAGCGAAACCCATATCGCGCCTCAGGCCGACCATGGTGATCCGGCCAGGACCTGGCTCGGACGCATCGCCGAGGGGCGCGCCTGGCTGTTTCTCGCCGGCCTGATCGTCTGCTTCGAGGTTTGGTCGAGGCTTTCCTTCGGCGCGACCTTCATGCTCAATCCGTTCAACCTGCAGTCCATTGCGATATTTGCCGTGGCGCCGTTGCTGCTTGCAACCGGACAGACATTCGTCATCATTTCGGGAGGCATCGACCTCTCGCTGGGCTTCATCATGGGCCTTGCGGCGGTCGTTGCGGCCCACGCTACGAACATGGCGGGAGCCGTAATCCCGCTGCCGCTGGCAATGTTGGCGGGCATTCTGGCGGCCGTGATTGTCGCAGGGGTGCCTGGCGTCATCAACGGCTTGCTCATCTCGCGCCTGAGAGTCCCGCCTTTCATCGGCACGCTTGGCATGTTCGGCGTTGCGCGCGGCGTTGCTTTCCTGCTGGCCGGCGGCACGACGGTGCCGGTCCAGAATTCCTGGTTCGCGCTGCTCGGCAACGGCAGGCTCTACGGCGTGCCGTATCTCGTCATCATCGCCGCCGTTTTCGTCGTCGTGATGCACTATATCCTGAGCCAGACCCGGTTTGGCCAGCACAACTACGCCATCGGCGCCAATGTGCAGGCGGCGCGTCGTGCCGGCATCGACATCAGGGGCCATACCCTGCGCCTGTACGTGCTTTCGGCGATGTGCGCAGGCCTCGGTGGCGCGCTCTATGCAGCGCGCTTCACCGCGGGCGCGGCCCAGGCCGGCGAGCCGTTGCTGCTCGACAGCGTCGCAGCCGTCGTGATCGGCGGCGCCAGCCTGTTCGGCGGATCCGGCACCATCTTCGGGACGGTCGCCGGTGCGCTGGTGATCGCGGTCATTCAATACGGGCTGGTTTTCGTCAATGTCGAGCCGTTCTGGCAGTTCATCGCCGTCGGCTTCGTCATCATCATTTCCGTTCTCATCGACCAGGCGCAGCGCCGGTTCAGTGGAGCCCGTCAGGATGAATAGTCCAGGCCAGACCACCCCCCTCCTGGAAGTCCGGAACCTTTCCAAGCACTTCGGTGCCGTCCGGGCGCTCAACGATTTCTCCATGATCGTGCGGCCCGGCGAAGTGGTGGCCCTGGCGGGTGACAACGGCGCCGGCAAGACGACGCTGATCAAGGCGATATCGGGCGTCTTTCAACCAACGGGCGGTGAGATTCTGCTGAGGGGTCAGCCGGTGACCTTTGCGACGCCGCATGAGGCGCGCGAGAAAGGCATAGAAACCATCTATCAAGATCTCGCTCTCGCCGACAATTTGTCCATTGGCGCCAATATCTTCCTCGGCCGTGAACCCATGCGCAAGGCCTTCGGCTTCTTGCCGGTGCTCGATCGCAAGGCCATGGCCGTCGCCGCCAAGAAGACCATGGGGCGGCTGGATTTCCATGTCAGCCGGCTCGACGCTCCGGTCAGCAATTTCTCCGGCGGTCAACGGCAGGCTGTTGCCATCGGCCGGGCCGTCTATTGGGACGCGCAGATCCTGATCATGGATGAGCCGACCGCCGCTCTCGGCGTGCCCGAACAGCGCAAGGTCATTTCGCTCATCCACCAGCTCAAGTCGCAAGGGCGGGGCGTGATCTTCATCTCGCACAATCTGCAGGATATTTTCGCCGTTTCCGACCGCATCGTCGTGCTGCGCCGCGGCGTCCAGGCCGGCGAGCGCAAAATATCGGAAACCAACCATGATGAAGTCGTCAAGCTCATGGTTGGCGGATAGGGCCGGGATTTTCGATTGCAACTCACGTCTCGAGTGAATCCATGGTGAGCGTGCCGGGGGGGCATCAGGCATGCCGGGACCTTGCGAAAACTGCAAGTCGGGTCCTTCGGCGCGACGGAAAGAAGCAGGATGCCGAGCAGGGTCGACATTGTATGAGGATGTCCCTATATAGCGGCGGCTTCGACGGCTCGCCTTGATCTGTGCCGGCGAGAGTGCCGTAGACGTGCTACGTATTGTGACACCTATTGTGATGCAAATCGGCCTTTGGGCCGGGAAAAGCAAATAGAAACAGTATCTTGGGGTCGCACGCGATCCAAGCCAACGGTAGCGCTCTCCTCGAGAGCTAGAATCTCCTCAAGAATTAGAACGTGCTCCTTGAACCTTCGATTTCCTTCAGCTCTGTGGAGCTTGGACAAGATCGGCTTGCCGGGCGACGACGACTCGGTTGGAATGGGAGCATGCATCTTTTCGGGGATGCCGATGTTTATGATTACCAACCGGCGTAGCCGCCAGGGAACAGCAGTATGAGTGAACACGCGATCGAGTTCTTGCAGGAGTGGATCGGCGAAAAGGTCCAGTGCCAGTCCTCGCTGGACAGGATCGAGGAGCAAGCCGAGACCCTCGCCAAGGAATGCGCCGCCAAGGCGGCCGAGGCCGGCATACCGCTGGAGGACATCCAGGAAGAGGTAGGCGACATTCAGGAGCTTATCGCCTCGAAGCTCGAAGAGGCGGCCGAAGCTGACCAGGACGAAAAGAATTCGGGCTAGTGCACGTCGGTCCACGGGCCTGACCCGCGCGCGGCGGTTTAGGATAACGACATGCACAAGACAAATAACTAAAGCGCGTTCAAACGCGACGCGCTCGGCCTGCCGAGTGATATGCCGGACCGGCGAAAGGCATCTATTTACCAGGCCCAACCATTTCCTACGCGACGCGTGTGACGCAACTGCCGTCTTACGTCCCGCGGCCTGCCCCGAATTTACCCTCGAGCCATGCCTTCGGCAGCGCCGGCACGAAATTGCCGTCGCGCCCGGTCATGTCGTCATTGGCGACCAGCGCATTGAGGATCGCTTCCTCCACACCTTGGATCACGGCGTCGAAGAACGGATCGATGTCGGTATCCGGGATGAAATCGGCGCTGGCGATGCGGCCTGATGGTGCCAGTGCCGCCTCGCGGTTGGCGGTCGAAAAGGCCAGGAAAATATCGCCCGAGCTATGATAGCCGAAGCCGCCGGTCATGGCGACGCCGAGCGGCTCCCGGCGAGCCAGCCGCTTCATCTGATGCGGCAGGAATGGCGCATCGGTGGCGACGATTCCGATGATCGAGCCCTTTTCGGCGCGCGGCGTGCTTTCGCGGATCGCCGGTTCCACGAGATCGGGTCCGGCGCGCAAGCCGCGAATGGTGAAATTGCTCCGCTCGCCGAAATTCGCCTGCACGAACGCGCCGATCGTATAGCGCCGGCCTTGCCACTCGACGATGCGCGATGCCGTGCCGGAGCCTGCCTTGAAATCGAAGGCGATCATGCCGGTGCCGCCGCCGACACTGCCTTCCTCGATCGATCCGCTGGTCGCGCTATCGAGAGCCATGGCGACATGCTCGAACCTGAGATGGTGGCCGTTGATGTCGTTCAGGAAACCGTCATAGGTTTCCGCCGCCACCGGCAGGCCCCAGGCGCTGTTGAGCGCGGCCGGCAACACCCGCTGCATCCAGCGCAGCGTGCCATCGCGTGAAACGCCGCAGGAATGCGTGTTGGTGATGGTGATCGGAAAATTGAAGGCACCGGTCTCCTCGATGATGTACGAGCCGGTCAACTCGCCATTGCCGTTCTGGCTGAAGGTGCCGGCAAAAACCGGTGTGGCCAGGTCGGCGCGCGGTCTGGGCAGGATGGCGGTCACACCGGTGCGCACCGGTCCCTTGCCGACCACCAGCGCACCGTCGCCCGAAATCAGAGTCGAGTAACCGACCGCAACGCCAGGCACATCTGTGATGGCGTTGAATGGTCCGGGCGTGCCGTCAAAACTCATGCCGAAACTTCTCGCCCGCGGCCTGCCGGAAAGCGTCCTCTGGTGATGCGGATTGTCGGTCATTCGCGCTCGGAAGTCATGGGCACTCGGAAATTACGGGCACTCGGAAGTCACAGGCATTAGGAAGTCACGCGCCTGGAAATCATCGGCACTCAGAACAGAGAACCTTGATTGCCGGGCTCCTTGGCTTTGGCGGTCGGTTTTGCGATTGTTTTCGGCCGTACGGCACCGCTGGTCGCAACCGCATCGGCCGTTCCGTCGGCGAACTCCAGCGAAAGCGTCATTCCCGACACCACGTCCGCCGCCTGCTTGATCACCGCCCCGTCGGCGTCTTTCACCAGGGCGAAGCCCCGCGCCAGTACCGCCTTGTGCGACAGCGTCGCCAGCAGCCGGTCGGCCTGGGTCAGTTTCCCGCGCAAACGTTCGAGCCGCACCGAGATGACCCGGTCCTGCCGCCGTGACAAAGCCGCCAGGGCATCTCCCTGCAATTTCTGCCGCCTTGTGATCGGAGCGGGCGACAGCCGCGCCGCGGTCCGCGAAAACCGCGTTCGCCGCTCGCGCACGATGGCGAAGAACGCCGCTTGCGCGCGGGCGAGATCACGGCCGGCCAATGTGCGGGCCTCGTTCATGCGTCGCGACAAAGTGGCCGGCGTCAGCCGCTGCGCCTGCAGCCTGGCCCGCTTGCGGTCGATGCTGACGGACAGCGCCCGGCCAAGCCGGCTCGTCGCCTCGTCGAAGCGCCGGCGCGGCAATGCCAGCAACTGGTCGGGCGAGGGCAGCGCACGGGCGGCTGCACGCACCGCCTGGCGCTTGCGTTCGAGATTGCGCGATGCCGCGGTCTTGAGCCGCGCGCCAAGACCTGCCAGCGTCACTTCGAGGTCGGCGCGTACGGGCACGGCGATCTCGGCGGCGCCCGTCGGCGTCGGCGCCCGCACATCCGCCGCCAGGTCGATCAGCGTCCAGTCCGTTTCATGGCCGACGGCGGAGATCACCGGAATGCGCGAGGCTGCGACGGCGCGGGCCAGCGTCTCGTCATTGAACCCCCAGAGGTCCTCGAGGCTGCCGCCGCCGCGCGCCACGATCAACAGGTCGGGGTGCGGGATAGCGCCATCCCATGGCAGCGCGTTGAAGCCGTTGACGGCGGCGGTCACTTCCGCGCCCGTCGTCTCGCCCTGCACTCGCACCGGCCAAACAAGCACATGCAGCGGGAACCGGTCCTTGATCCGGTGGATGATGTCGCGAATGACGGAGCCTGTCGGCGAGGTGACGACGCCGATGACGCGCGGCATGAACGGCAGCCGGCGCTTGCGGCCGGCATCGAACAGCCCTTCGGCCTGCAGCCGGCGCTTGCGCTCTTCCAGCAGCGCCATCAGCGCCCCGGCGCCGGCCGGCTCCAGATTGTCGATGACGATCTGGTAGTTGGACTTTCCGGGATAGGTGGTGAGCCTGCCTGTGGCGATCACCTCCATACCTTCTTCGGGGCGGAATTTCAGCCGGCCCATCGTGCCCTTCCACACCACGGCGTCGAGCCGCGCGCGGTCGTCTTTCAGGCAGAAATAGGCATGGCCCGACGAATGCGGCCCGCGGTAACCGGAAATCTCGCCACGCACCCGCACGTTGCCGAAAGCATCCTCGACGGTGCGCTTCAGCGCGCCGGAAATCTCGCTCACCGTATATTCGGCGGCATTGGTGCGTGATTCGGATGCAGTGTCGCTCATGGATCGATTGGGGGGCGGTTGAGCGTCCGCGTCAAGTCGGCTGTGTTCGGTGCCGGCCCAAATTGCGGGGCCCTTCACCAGCCCGGCAGGATCTGGTTCGGCTTGGTCCGCTTCATCTTCGAAAAAGCGAGCGCGGCGAAGTCGAAGGTTCCCGTCTCATCGCCTAGCGGCACGGAAATGTTGTCGAGGCTTTCCGAAATGTGACGGGCCAGTGCGTCGACGATCTCCGGCCGCGACGTCTGACCGCGCATGATGCCGATGCGGCAATCGGGCAGGGCGCCGAACCCGTCGGCGTCGCCGAGAACCCGCATGCCGGGCCGCAGCGCGCATTCCGGTAGCACCGAGATCGCCAGGCCCGAAAGCACCGCGGCGGTGATGACGGTTGCCGAAAAACTGGTGAACAGGATGCGGTAGTCGCGATTCTGCCGGTCGAGAACGTCGACGGCGGCCCGCCGCCAGATGCAGTTCGGCCGGCCGAAAGCCATCGGCAATGTGTCTTGCTCATGGGTCGCGTGGTTGGCCGAAGTGACCCACAGCAGCGGTTCGCGCCGCACCACTTCCGACTGGCCGTGCGCGTCATTGTGCGTCACCAGCGCCAGATCGAGATTGCCGCGCTTGATATGCTCGACCAGCCCCGGCGTCGGCTCGCAGATGACAGTCAGCTCGACGCGTGGATTGGAACGGGCGAAGCGGGCCATGATCTCGGGCAGGAAGCGATCGGCATAGTCGTCCGGCGTGCCGATGCGGATCGTGCCTTCGAGCCGCCGGTCGTCGAAAGCGGCCAGCGTTTCCCGATTGAGAAACAGCAGCCGTCTTGCGTAGGAAAGCAGCCTGTCGCCATCCTCGGTAAGCTTGTTGGTGCGCCCATCCTTTTCGAACAGCGGCTTGCCGATCCGTTCCTCCAGCCGGCGCATCTGCATGGACACCGCCGACTGGGTCCGATGAACCTCTTCTGCCGCGCGGGTAAAACTGCCGGTGTCGACGATCGAGACGAAGGTCTGCAACTGATCCAGATCGAGTGGCGCTTTCATCGGTTCAATCCATCACTGGTGTTGATGCTAAAGATTAGAAACATTCGTTGGATTAATCAATCGGGTGATGGCAGATTCGGTATTGTCCACATGAAGGCATGTGATCGGGACCGGAACGGCGCTGTTCAAGCGCCGATCGCCCGGCTTCGTCCGTTCGAATATGAAGGAGACTGACATGGCTACGTTCGATTTCGCCACCGAGACCCCGCGCATCACGTCGCGTCCGGCCGTTGCGACGCGTGTGGTCAGCACCATCTCCAACATCTATCGCGCCTGGAAAAACCGCCGCGCCTTCTATCGTCTTGGCGATATGTCGGACGCCGAACTTGCCGACATCGGCTTGACGCGCGCCGATCTCCACGTCGCCATCGACGTGCCGTTCGGCCGCGATCCAACCGCGAGGCTTCGCGCCATCGCGACCGATCGCGCCGAGACGATCGAGGATATCGCCCGCAAGGTGACCTGATCGCGTTGGTTTGCGTCCGGTCTCAGTGAACCTTTTTCAGGCTCGACACGACCAAGAGTTATCGCAGGCGCCCACTCCCGCCGGTTCCCCCGGTCCGCCTGCGCGCTGCCCGGTCCTCCCAAGGATCGGGCATTTTTCCTTCGTCATCCTTGGGTCTGCGCTCCGCTTCGCGTCGCTACGCTCTGGGATGACGCCGCCGCGTGGGTCAGCGACAAGCCCTACCGCCGGTCCATTCCTCGCTTGAACTGATCGAAGATCGATTCCACGCCCTTTTGGTACTCGTCGCGCTGCTGCGCGCCCGTCTCGAACATCTTGCCGAACAGATCATCGAACGGATTCCTGGGCCTGCCGCTCGGATTGGCCTGCGGCTGTGGCGCCTGGCGCTGCTGTGGCGCCTGAGGACGCTGGGGCGCCGGCTGCCCGCCAGGCACGCTGCCGCCTTGGCCCAACATCTCCTCGAAGATCCTGCCGAGGGGATTGTCGCCATAGGGGCTCTGCGTTTGCTGCGGCCGGCCCTGCGGCTGTTGCGCGCCGCCGCCGAACATATCCTGCAGCACCTTGCCGAGCGGATTGTCGCCATAGGGGTTGGGCGCCTGCTGCGGCTGGCTTTGCGGCTGCTGCGCACCGCCGCCGAACATGTCCTGCAGCACCTTGCCGAGCGGATTGTCCATCGGGTCCGCGGGCTGCGGCGCCTGCCGCTGCTGTGGCGCGGGCGCGCCTCCACCGGCTTGCCGCATCATCTGCTCGATGATCTCGCCGAGCGGATTGCCGCCGCCGAATCCGCCGGCCGCCTGCATCTGATTTGTGGTCTGCTTGAACAGCCCCCCCATCATCATCGAAGCCACGGCCGGCAGCATCTGCTGCAGGATCTGCTGGCTGACGCCGCTCGCCTGCGCGGCCTGGCTGGCAACGGCGCGCGACAGGTCCTTCGAGCCGAACAGATGCCCCAGGATACCGTTACCTTCATCGACGCCCTGCGGCGAGAAGGCCCGGCTCGCGTCCTCGAAATATTTGGCGTGCTGGCCGCTGGCCATTGCCGTCATGAAGGAGCCGAGCCCGTAAGGGTCGGACGTGTTGCGCTTCAGCCCCTGTGAAAAGGCCGGCAGCAGCGCCTCGACCGCCGATTGGGCCTGTTGCTGCGAAAGCCCGAACTGCTGGGCCAGAGCCTGCATGCCGTTGCCGTTCTGGGCCTGCGCCAGAATGTCGAACAAGGAAGGCATTGGTTTTCTCCTCGGGAAAATCCTCGTGGAGAGAGAGCCTAATTCGTTTCCATCACCGATTGAAGCGGCTTTTGCCGAGCGCTCGGCCAAGCGGACAGCGAACGGTTAGTACGCATATTCCATGAACACCGGCTCGATCGAGCCGCCCCAGCGCGTATGATAGGCGGAGAGCATCTCCTCGGCGCTGGTGGTGCCGCGCGCCACGACTTCGTCAAGCGTGTTGAGGAACGAGGTTTCGTCGTAGCCGTCGCGGTTCTTGCGGTCGCGGTTCTTCAGCCCCATGCGCGAGATGACGAGCGCCTCGCGGGCAATTTCGCGCAGGCTCGTGTTGCGGAACGGCGCAGAAATCCCCTGTTCCGGCACGGCGTTGCGCATCGCCAGCACTTCTTCATAGGTCCAACTCGAGGTCAGCGCCTCGGCCGCGTCGAGCGCCGCCGCGTCGTAGAGCAGCCCGACCCAGAAGGCCGGCAGCGCGCAGATGCGCCGCCACGGTCCGCCATCGGCGCCGCGCATTTCAAGGAAACGCTTCAAACGCACGTCGGGGAACAGCGTCGACAGATGGTTTGCCCAATCGCCCATCGTCGGCAGCCCGTCGGGAACCTCGTTGCGGGCCGCACCCGCCACGAACTGGCGGAAGGTGACATGCGTCATGTCATGGTAATGGCCGTCGCGGATGACGAAGTACATCGGCACGTCGAGCGCCCATCCCACATAGTCCGCGAAGCCGAAATCGGGCGAGAAGCAGAATTCGAGCAGACCCGAGCGCTGGTTGTCGGTGTCGCGCCAGATGTCGCCGCGCCAGCTCTGCAATCCATTGGGCCGGGTCTCGGTGAAGGGCGAGTTGGCGAACAGCGCCGTCGACAGCGGCTGCAGCTTCAGCGACACCTGCATCTTGCGGCGCATGTCGGCCTCGCTCTCGAAGTCGAGATTCACCTGGATGGTGCAGGTGCGGTACATCATGTCGAGGCCCTTGGTGCCGACCTTGGGCATGTAGCGCGTCATGATCTCGTAGCGCGATTTCGGCATTTTCGGCGTCTCGGCCAGCGACCATTTCGGGCTGCCGCCGAGGCCGAGGAAGCGGATGCCCATCGGCTCGGCGATCTCGCGCACCTGCGCCAGATGCGCATTGCCTTCGCGACAGGTCTGGTGGATCGTCTCCAGCGGCGCGCCGGACAGTTCGAACTGGCCGCCGGGCTCCAGCGAGATCGCGCCCTGGCCGGTCGGCTCGACCAGGCCGATGATGCGGCCGGCATCCATGATCGGATCCCAGCCGAGTTTTTCCTGCATGCCTTCGAGAAGGGCGCGGATGCCGCGCTCGCCGCCATAGGGCACCGGCGCATTGCCGTCGACATAGAACGGGAACTTCTCGTGTTCGGTGCCGATGCGCCATTTGTCGCGTGGCTTATTGCCTTCGGCCAGATGCTCGACAAGCTCATCGACACCTTCGATGGGCCGGAAATCGGTTGTGTCGCGCGCCATTAAAAGCCCTCTCGGCGCAGGACCCCGAAAATCGACATCGATTTCCGCCGGGGATCATGCGCCAGCCCAAAGTGCTACAACGTCCTATGCGCGTCCGAAAGGACGCGCGGCGCTGCAGGCGGTCGAACGACCGCCGGCGCTAGATGGACGAAATGTCAGTAGACGATCAAGCGAAAAATCCTGAGCCACGGGTAACGGGAATTGATCACCAATCCCCGATTGTCGCCTGTATCACCGCCAGCGCCGCCACCGCCGCCGTATCGGCGCGCAGGATGCGCGGACCGAGCGGAATGGCGGTGACGAAGGGCAGCGCCCTCAGTATCCTTCGTTCCTCGTCGGAAAACCCGCCCTCGGGCCCGACCAGCAGGCCGAACTTCTTCTCCGGCACCGCTTGCAGCGCGGGCAGGGGATTGTTGGTCGAGGCGTCTTCGTCGCAGAAGATCAACCGTCGCTCCTTGTCCCAGCCTGTCAGCAGGCGTTCGAACTTTTTCGCCTCGCGCACCTCCGGCACCGCCAGGATGCCGCATTGCTCGGCAGCCTCGACGACGTTGGCGCGCAGGCGTTCGATGCCGGGCTTTGCCACTTGCGTGTGCTGGGTGACGACCGGCTGCAGGACGCCGGCGCCCATCTCGACCGCCTTCTGCACCAGATAATCGAGCCGCCCCTGCTTTAGCGGCGCAAAGCAGTAGACGAGATCGGGCAGCGGCGGCTGCGGCCGCTGCAGGGTCGACACCTTCAGGCGCACCGCCTTTTTCGATTTCGCCGCGATTGCCGCCGACCACTCGCCGTCGCGGCCGTTGAACAACAGGATTTCAGCGCCCTCGTCGAGTCGCAGCACATGCATCAGGTAATGGCCCTGCTGCGGGCTCGCCTGGAACTCGATATCCGCTCCGAGGTCGTCAGGCACGAACAGCCGCTGCATCTTGTAATTGGCGCGCATCGCCGAGGAATGGGCGCGCCGGCTTCCGGCGTCAAGCCTCGGCGGAAGGATGCCATACCGGTTGGTAGCCTTGCCTCAGCACGGAGACGGTGGTGGCGGGCGTGAGCAGGCGAAGCGGACGGCCGGAAAAGCCGCCGAACCCTGCCGGTTCGCCATAGCCCGCGAACGACCAGCGCAGTGCCTTGCCGCCATGCATCGCGTAGGCGTTGGCGTCATCCGCGACCATGGCGCCGTCCGGCAACCCGGCAAGGTCTTCCGCGGATACCACCGGTGTCCGCCCACCCGACGCCAGCCGCTCGCGGTGCAGTCGCTTATCAACCTGCGGCGCGCGCGGCTCGGCGATGTCGAAGGCCGCGCCGAAGCGCTGGACGAAGTCGCTCGCCCGCTCGCGCCGGCAGAAGAAGCAGGGCCGATGCCCGGCCGACAGCGCGGTCACTTCATCGAGGAAGAACAGCTCGGTCCAGCCTGCTTTGCCTCCCGGTTGGTCGTCGCTTTGTCTGTTGCGGCCCATCGGTTCGCGCCGCACGTCGCGGAACGCGCAGTCGCAGATGATCCAGGCATGCAGCGCCCAGCGCTTCTTCAGCAGCGTCTTCGTTTCTGGATCATGGATGATGCCGCGATTGCCCATGAACAGGCCGCGTTCGGGCACAGCGTGGATCACCCCGAAGGGGTCGACCCGGTTCTGCAGTGGCATAGCTTTCTCCCCGAATACGCATCTTGGCTGGAATGATGACGGCATGATATCGCTCGTCGCATCATTTTCATGTCAGCAGGTTTTTCGATGCGGGTGCTGGTGGTCCAGAATTTCGACAGTGAGGGCCTTGGCCAGATCGGCGCAGCGCTTGTCGAGGCGGGCGCCGATATCGACCTGCGCCGGCCCTATCGCGGCGAGACGCTGCCGCGGGACGGCGATGCGCACGACGCCATGGTCGTGCTCGGCGGCGCCCAGAACGCGCTGGACGACGAGATTTGTCCGTATTTTCCTGATCTGCTCGACCTGACGCGCGATTTCGCGAATAAGGATCGCGCCGTGCTCGGTATCTGCCTTGGCAGCCAGTTGGTCGCGCGCGCCTTCGGCGGCGAGAACCGGATCGGCGGCGCCTCGGAATTCGGCTGGCACGAGGTTTCGCTCACTCCGGCTGCAAAGACCGACCGGGTGCTCGCCGCGCTCCCCGAAAATTTCCCGATCTTCGAATGGCACGACGACACCTTTGTGCTGCCTAAAGATGCCGTGCGCCTCGCCGGCAACGCTGTCGCCGAGAACCAGGCGTTTCGCATCGGCCGCGCCGTCTATGGCTTTCAATTCCATTTCGAGGCGGACCGGCCCATGGTCCTCGACTGGAGCAGGACCTTCGCCCCTCTCATAGCCGAGCGGCATCCGGACTGGAACGGCCGGCTCGACGACGAAATGTCCCGCAACGGACCGGACGCCGATGCCGCCGGCCTGGCCATCGCCCGCGCCTGGGTGGCGACGATCTGAAGGTTGTCGCTGCCGACGTTGCATATTTGGCACGCCGGCAAAAATCCGCTGTGGATAGCTTGTTTCGTCCTTGGCTTGTGGCCGCCCGCTACCCTAGAAGGCACGCGCTCTGCATCTGCCGTGCAACGCGATGAACCTTCTGTGTCACTCGCGCGACACACCCTCGATACAGAACATGCCTAGAAGCGCGAAATCGTCGAACGCATTTCCGTTTCAACCCATTGGTAACCCGCCTCGTGCACAGATGCAGAAAGCGCAACAAGAGATGACGTCCGTGAAAGCAGTGCTTCTGTCCTTTGCCATGTTGTCTGCCATCGCGTTGTGCGGTCTCGGCACCTATGCCGGCGACGCAGCCAGCAACCACAACGCCGTCGACGGCTACGGCGTCACCGCCGCGCTTCGCTAGGCCGTCTGCACAGCGTTTGATTGCTTGACTGAGCCTGACAAGTACCGTCGGCGGTCGCTGCCGATCGGCCTTCACTTGCCAATCTCCAGGGTTTGCGATTAGCCAGCCATAACCTCACGCCTTCGTATCCCAGGGCGGAGCGAACGCGAAGCGGAGCGCAGACGCTGGGATCCATGCCGTCACGTCAGCCGAAGGATGCAGCCGCCCCAGAACGGCGCTTGTAACCGCAACAACTTCGGCTACCCCAAATCATGGCCGGCTAAGCCGAAATCCTTGCTCAGGAGAGTGGAAGGCCCGTCTCCGACCCGTGAAGTTCATTACCCCCTTGATTGAGCGCTTCATGGCGACCGATCGAGCTTTCGCCAAGGCGCGGTGCGACAGGAAAGATGCGCTATGAACGCAGTGCTGCCGCTCGACGACGGGCGGGAACTGTTCAGCTTGGAATCGCGGAGACAGGCGAATTCGCAAGTCCGGTTCCGTTTACCCTTGATGCCGGCTCATAGTCGTATGCTTCGCCCTTACGCACCACGCGACCGATGCCTGGCCAGCCAAGGTGCGCGCCGGCGATCCAGGTCCTCGCCTCGGCCGCGTCATGGAAAACCTTCAGGCGGGTTCTGCGTGCCGTCGGTTGATCATCGTCATAGCCCCAACTGAACGCGGGATTGCCGAACTGCAAGGCCGGCACATGAACGATGTCCCCGAAGAACAGGAAACGGTCCTCGTTCGTGTCGAACGCGTAGCCAGTGTGACCGGGAGCATGACCGGGCAGGGCAACTGCCCTCAATCGCTCAGCCACTTGGTCGCCATTCCGGACGGGCTTCAGCAAGGGCCGGAACCGCGCAAGGTGCATCTCAGCGAGAAAACTCTCCGCAGCCGCCTCGGCAATTGTGATCGCCTTCAAGTTCGGAAAAAGCACTCGGCCGTCGGGTGTCAAAAGCCCGTGCACATGATCCTGATGGGTGTGGGTGAGCGCCAACACCGTGATCGACGCCGGGTCGATTCTCGCTTCTGCCATCGTCTGCTCGAGACGCCCTACCGTGGGGGCCCAGCCCCCTCCTCCGGCGTCGATCAGAACGCCGTCAACGCCTGGACCTGCGAGGGCGAAGCAATTGACAGACAGGCGAAGCGCCCCTGCCAGCGCAGCTTGCGGCACCGGGATATCTTGCGGGTCCCGCAAAAGGTCCGCCGGCATCTCGATATAGCCGTCCGAGAGAGACCAGATGCGCCGACCTGCCGAGATGCCGCTGAGGACATTGTCGTTGTGGGATGTCACGATCATAAGGCCACCTCAGGCTGCCGCAGCAAATTGCGCCATGTCCAAGCCTAGGACAAAGCGGCTTATGAGGATAGGCGCATTGCACAGGATGGGGTCATGAGCGATATTCATAACTCATGAGAAGTGAACTGAACGAACTCGCTGCGTTTGCGATGGTCGCCCGTGAGCGGAGCTTTACACGGGCTGCGGCAAAGCTAGGTGTGTCTCAGTCTGCCCTGAGCCACACGATCCGGGGACTTGAGCAGCGGCTCGAGTTGCAGCTTCTCGCTCGAACAACGAAGAGCGTCGCACCAACCGCTGCAGGGGCAGCTCTTTTGAAAGACTTGTCTCCGGCACTTGAGCAAATCGCTCGTGCCCTCGACAGAGCCCGAAGCGTTCGGCACCGACCTGCGGGTCGCCTTCGAATTGTGATGTCACGCTCGGCCGCCGCGATGGTGTTGTTGCCGCGGCTCACGGCATTCGCCGAGGCTTACCCTGATATCGTTCTCGACGTTGTCACCGTCACTGGCCCTGTAGACCTCGTTGCAGGCGAGTTCGATGCCGGTATTCAGCTCGGCGAGTACATTCAAAAGGATATGATCGCGGTTCGTGTCACGCCGGAATTGCGATTGGCAGTGGTGGGATCGCCCGGCTATTTCGCGTCACGATGCGTTCCGCAAAAGCCAAA
This sequence comes from Mesorhizobium sp. WSM4821, assembly GCF_055901555.1. Classification (NCBI taxonomy): domain Bacteria; kingdom Pseudomonadati; phylum Pseudomonadota; class Alphaproteobacteria; order Hyphomicrobiales; family Phyllobacteriaceae; genus Mesorhizobium; species Mesorhizobium sp. WSM4821. The sequence continues at coordinate 2,937,736 of NZ_CM148371.1, forward strand.
GGACCTCAATGATCATCGATGCATAACCCTGCGTCTTCCGGGCGGTGCATATCGATGGGAGTTCCAGCAGGGACGAAAGTCGGTCACGATCAGTGTGAGCGGACCGCTCACAATCGACGATACTCACTTGGTGGTTCAGGCGGTGCTCGCTGGAGCTGGCCTCGGACTCGCCTATGAAGAGCAGGTCACTGAGTACATCGCGGGGCGTCGGCTTGTCCGAGTCCTGGAGGACTGGACGCCGCCAATTCCCGGCTTCTTCATGTATTATCCCAGTCGCCAGCACCAGCCTGCTGCGCTGTCTGCATTAGTGAACGCACTGCGGCTCTCTCGACAATAGTCGGCGCGCGACGTGATGTGAGGCACGCCGGTGGTCGGCCTGTCAGAACCACTGTTCAAAATGCTTAGGCCCTCTCACCCGAGACCACCAGGATACGCTTGTCCGCGCCGTCGACGACGAGCGCGGTGAGGGTTCCCGACTGCCAGGCGAGCGTGTCGATATTGACGCGATTGACCATCACTTCCGGTTCCGGCACCGGCGTGTGGCCATGCACCACGATCTTCGGGTGGAGACCTGAATGGTTGTGGAAGACGTCGCGGATCCAGATCAGGTCCTGCATGCTTTGCATTTCCAGCGCAATGCCGGGCCGTATGCCGGCATGACAGAAGAAGAAATCCCCGAACGTCACTGAAAACGGCAGCGACCGCAGGAACTCGACATGGCTTTTCGGCACGGCCTCGACCAGCGCAGCGTGGCCCTGCCGCAGTGCGGCCTCGGACCTGCCAAACCATGCGTTGCCGCCTTCATTGATCACCACGCCATAGGATTGCGCGGTCTGGATGCCGCCATAACGCATGAAAAGCCCATCCGGATCGGGGGCATCGAGAAAATCGAGGAAGCCGATGTCGTGATTGCCGGCGAGCATCAGGTAGCGGGGGTCGCGTTTTCGAATTTCGATCAGGAAATCGACGACGCTCCTGGAGTCCGGGCCTCGGTCCACATAGTCGCCGAGATGGATGACACGCCAGTCGGTCGGCCGCGCCTGATGGATCTCGGCCGCAATCCGGCGGTGCATGGCGACCAGCAGATCGAGCCGGCCGTGCACGTCGCCGATCGCGTAGACGCGCATGCCGTCCGGTCCGCGCGCGTCGAGAAAGTGAATGCCTTGCTCCGCCAATGCTTCCGCTGTCTCCGTAGTCGGACCGTCACGGGAGTCTAACGCCGAAGCTGATCCTTGCCCATGTCGGTCACCAGACGCTTTCCGCACAGCGCCAGCGTTATGTCCATCTCTTTGCGGATGATTTCCAAGGCTTTTGTGACGCCCCCCTTGCCGAGCGCGCCCAGGCCGTAAAGGAAAGGCCGGCCGATATAGGTGCCCTTGGCGCCGAGGCACAGCGCCTTCAGCACGTCCTGACCCGAGCGGATGCCGCCATCCATATGGACCTCGATCGTATCGCCGACCGCGTCTGCGATCTCTTCGAGCACTGCGATCGACGACGATGCACCGTCGAGCTGGCGTCCGCCATGGTTGGATACGATGATCGCGTCGGCGCCGGTCTTGGCCGCCATCAGCGCGTCCTCCTTGTCGAGGATGCCCTTCAGGATCAGCTTGCCGCCCCAGCGTTCCTTGATCCAGGCAACGTCCTTCCACGACAGATGCGGATCGAACTGCTCCGTCGTCCACGACGACAGCGACGTGAGGTCGCCGACGCCCTTGGCGTGGCCGACGATGTTGCGGAAGGTCCGGCGCTTGGTGCCTGCCATGCCAATGCACCAGCCCGGTCGGGTCGCCATCTGCCAGACGTGCTTCGGCGTGAAGCGCGGCGGCGCCGAAAGCCCGTTGCGTATATCCTTGTGGCGCTGGCCGAGGATCTGCAGGTCGAGCGTCAGCACCAGCGCCGAGCATTTCGCCGCCTTTGCCCTGTCGATGAGATCGAGGACGAAATCCTTGTCGCGCAATACATAGAGCTGGAACCAGAACGGCTTCTTGGTCACGGATGCGACGTCCTCGATCGAGCAGATGCTCATCGTCGACAGCGTGAACGGCACGCCGAATTCCTCCGCCGCCTGCGCCGCCAGCATCTCGCCATCGGGATGCTGCATGCCCGTCATGCCGGTCGGCGCAAGCGCCACCGGCATCGCCACCTTTTCGCCGATCATGGTCGATTCCAGCGAGCGGTTGCTCATGTCGACCAGCACGCGCTGGCGGAACTTGATCTTCTGGAAATCCTCCTCGTTGGCCCGGTAGGTGCTTTCGGTCCATCCCCCTGAATCGGCATAGTCGAAGAACATCTTCGGCACGCGGCGGCGCGCCAGGTCCTTGAGGTCGGCGATGGTGAGGATCATGCTCATGGGCTTCCCGCTGGTTCTTCGCTAAGTCGTCGTTGCTGATTTTTCTTGGCCGCTCACGAGCGTTTCCTGGCCGGCTCGCCGTCACCGGCTTCGGAGCGCTGCATGAGCCTCAGCCGCGACACGCGCCGCCAGTCGCCGCTGCGCTCGGCCTCGACCATCGCGCGTTCGACATGGGTGATGTGGTCCATCGCCGCCTGCCGTGCGGCCGCCGGATCGCCGGCCTTGATCGCCGCATGGATCGCCCGGTGCTGCGAAAGCAGCGCTTCGCGCGCGCCCGGCACGTTGAACACCAAAAGCCGATTCTGGAAGACGCCCTCCGACAGCAGCCGGTAGCACGAGCGCAGCGTGTGCAGGAGGATGATGTTGTGCGCGCATTCGCAGATCGCGTGATGGAACTCGACGTCGATTTCCGCCTCGTCGTCGAAATTGCCGGTCCGATGTGCGTCGTCCATGCGCGACATGATGCGATCGAGCAGCGCCAGATCGTCCGATGTGGCGCGGCGGGCCGCATATTCGGCCGCCACCGCCTCGATCTCGCGGCGATACTCCAGATAGTCGGTTGCCGCCTTGCGATGCATGGAGATCAGGTCCGTCACCGGCTTGGTGAACAATTGGCCGATGACATCGGCGACATGGGTGCCGCCGCCGGGCCGCGTCGTCAAAAGCCCGCGCCCCTCCAGTGCCTTCAGCGCGTCACGCAGGATCGGCCGCGACACCTCGAACCGGCGCGCCAGCTCGCGCTCCCCGGGCAGCCTGTCGCCGGTGCGCAGAACGCCTTCGAGGATCAGGTTCTCGATCTGCTGCACCACCTCGTCGGCGGTGCGGGAATGCTCGATCCTGGAGAAAATGTCGCTCAACGGTGCGCCTGGGATTGAACCGGTGTCGCGCAAGATAAAGCCAGCGACGCCAACTGGTCAAATTAATTATCCACTTTGTCCGATCCGGTCGGGGTCGATGCCGCCGCGGCATATTGCTTTCGGCTAACTTGTTGTTTGCGTCCCCCGGGGATTGGCTCTAGAGGGACGCGATTGCCAAAAAGGGTTCATAGAAGCCCGGGGGACCAGCCGTGCCAGACGACGACTCGTCAAACCTCGAATTCCAGCCCCGCGTCAAGGGCAGCGTCATGGGCTTCCCGGCGCATGAGGGACGGCCTGGCGCGCTCGGCGAGGTTCATGCCCGTCCGCATCCGCTGGTCGAGAAACCGCGCGTGCTGGTGCAACTTTCCTTCATGACCGAAGCTGGGTCCGGCGTCGACCAGGCCGTGCTTTCCGAATTGTCACGGCGCCTCGGCATCGCCGCGCCCGACCCTCATGCCCGCCACCACGCGATGAAGTGGGGCAAGGGCTCGCTGCGCTGGGAGCGGCACACGGAATTCTCGACCTATCTATGGGAAGGGCCGCTCGCAGAAAACGGCAGGGCTCAGGAAGATTCGCCGTTCGGCCACGGGTTTTCCCCACCTGGAACGGTGATTTCCGGCATCAGGCTCGAAATCAGGAAGTGGACGCAGGCAAGCGAGGAGCGGATCGCCAGCTTCGACCCGACCGGCCTGTGTTATTCGCTGGTCGAGCGCGGCAACGCCGCCATCGTCACCGATTTCCGCCAGGACGGCAACGGCATGACCCGCATGCTGGTGCTCGACCGCGGCCTGACGCCGGCACGCACCGGCGCGTTGGCGCAGCGGCTGATCGACATCGAAACCTACCGCACGCTGGCCATGCTTGGCCTGCCGCTGGCGCTGACGCTGTCCGCACGCACGCGCCGCATCGAGGACCGGCTGGCGCAGGCCACGCTGGAAATGAAGGTCGCCGAAACCCGCGACAGCCAGACACTGCTTGCCGACCTGACCGAGCTTGCCGCCGAGCTGGAGGCCGATGCCGCCTCCAGCCTCTACCGCTTCGGCGCCAGCCGCGCCTATGACGGCATCGTCCGCGAACGGCTGGAGGCGCTTGAGGAAGAGGCCGTGCCCGGCTACGACACCTGGGGCGGTTTCCTGCAGCGCCGCGTGGCGCCGGCCATGCGCACCTGCCGTTCGGTCGAGGAGCGTCAGGCCAATCTGTCGACGAAGCTCACCCGCGCCACCACGCTGCTGCGCACCTGGGTCGATGTCGAGGTCGAGAAGCAGAACCGCGATCTGCTGGCTTCGATGAACAACCGCGCCCGTCTGCAATTGCGGCTGCAGCAGACGGTGGAAGGTCTCTCGGTCGCCGCCGTCTCCTACTACGTCGTCGGCCTCATCGGCTACGTTGCCAAGGGCGCTTCGATCTTCGGCCATGCCTTCGCGCCGGAGGTCGTCACCGCCGCCTCGGTGCCGCTCGCCATCCTGCTCGTCTGGTGGGGCGTGCGCCGTGTGCGCCGCCTGCACTCCGAACCGGCCAAGCAGGCGGGCGAGTAAGCAGGTAGTCTCCCCCTCGAGAGGGGAGAAAGTAGGCGGCCCTCCACTCACTCACTTCATTCCCGACCCACCACCGAACGGGAAGGGGAAACCGCAGCGGCAGATTGCCGCTGCGGAAGGCTGCCCAGCATCGGCGCTCGAATTCGGTCAAAGCAGGATTTGCAACCGTCGCCCGTCGCTGGTAAAAGATTTTTACCAGTCGATCGAAGGAGACTGTCGATGTCCGGACTGCTGATGCCGAAGCCAGACGACGCCACGATGCGCCGGCGCGACGAGATCGTCGCCGATATGCGCATCATCGTGCCCGGCGAAGGCGTCGTCGACGCTGCCAATTCGATGCGCGCCTTCGAGAGCGATGGCCTTACCGCCTATCGGCAGTTGCCGCTGGTCGTGGTGCTGCCCGAAACGGTGACGCAGGTTTCCCGCGTGCTGAAATATTGCAACGACCGCAATATCCGCGTCGTGCCGCGCGGTTCCGGCACCTCGCTGTCCGGCGGCGCGCTGCCGCTCGAAGACGCCGTGCTGCTGGTCATGAGCCGCTTCAATCGCGTTCTCGAGGTCGATTTTCCCAACCGCATCGTCGTCGCTCAGCCCGGCGTCACCAATCTCGGCATCACCACCGCCGTCGAGCAGGAGGGCTTTTATTACGCCCCCGATCCATCCTCCCAGATCGCCTGCTCGATCGGCGGCAATGTCGCGGAGAATTCCGGCGGCGTGCATTGCCTGAAATACGGCCTCACCGCCAACAATGTGCTCGGCATCGAGATGGTGCTGATGAACGGCGAGGTGGTGCGGCTCGGCGGCAAGCATCTGGACAGCGAAGGCTACGACCTGCTCGGCGTGATGACCGGCTCCGAGGGCCTGCTCGGCGTCGTCACCGAGGTCACCGTGCGTATCCTGAAGAAGCCGGAGACGGCGCGTGCGCTGCTGATCGGCTTCCCGACCAGTGAGCAGGGCGGCCAATGCGTCGCCGACATCATCGGCGCCGGCATTATCCCGGGCGGCATGGAGATGATGGACCGCCCGGCGATTCACGCCGCCGAGGATTTCGTCCACGCCGGTTATCCCCTCGATGTCGAGGCACTGCTTATCGTCGAGCTCGACGGGCCGGGGGTGGAGGTCGACCACCTCATCGGCCTTGTCGAAGCCATCGCATACAGGAACGGCTCGACCACCTGCCGCATTTCGCAGTCGGAGCAGGAGCGGCTGAGCTTCTGGGCCGGCCGCAAGGCTGCCTTTCCGGCGGTCGGCCGCATCTCGCCCGACTACTACTGCATGGACGGCACCATCCCGCGCAAGGAACTCCCGCGCGTGCTGCACGGCATGCGCGAACTCTCCGAGAAATACGGGCTCGGCGTCGCCAATGTCTTTCACGCCGGCGACGGCAACCTGCACCCGCTGATTCTCTACGACGCCAACGTACCCGGCGAGCTCGACAAGGCTGAGAGTTTCGGCGCCGACATCCTGCGGCTCTGCGTCGAGGTCGGCGGCGTGCTGACCGGCGAGCACGGAGTGGGGGTGGAGAAGCGCGACCTGATGCCGGAAATGTTCAACCAGGTCGACCTCGACCAGCAGATGCGGGTCAAATGCGCTTTCGATCCCAACCATCTGCTCAATCCGGGCAAGGTGTTTCCGCAGTTGAGGCGATGCGCCGAGCTCGGACGCATGCACGTGCATCGCGGGCAACTGGCGTTTCCGGACATTCCGAGGTTTTGAGGGTGGGATCTCGCCTCTCCACGTCGGCGTTGCTTCGCGCGAAGGAACTCGACTTATCTTCCTTCGAGATGGTTCTGCGCCCATGACCACCTTCACCCCATCCACCGCCGCCGAAACCCTCGCTACCGTAGCCTGGGCCGCGGCGGAAGATTCGCCGCTCGAAATCCTTGGCCATGGCTCCAAGCGCGGCATTGGCCGTCCGCTGCAGGCCGAACACACGCTCGACCTGTCGAAACTCACCGGCGTCACGCTCTACGAGCCGGCCGAACTGGTGCTGTCGGCAAAGGCCGGCACGCCGCTTGCCGAGATCGAAAGCCTGCTTGCCGAAAACGGCCAGCAGCTGGCCTTCGAGCCTCTGGATTACGGTCCGCTGCTCGGCGGTGAGCCGGGCCAAGGGGGCAAGAGCGGCACGATCGGCGGCGTGCTGGCTGCGAACCTTTGCGGCCCGCGCCGGCTGAAAGCCGGTGCGGCGCGCGATCATGTCCTCGGTGTATCAGCCGTTTCCGGTCGCGGCGAGGCCTTCAAGTCCGGCGGCCGCGTGGTCAAGAACGTCACCGGCTACGACCTGTCCAAGCTCGTGGCGAACAGCTGGGGCACGCTGGCCGTCCTCACCGACGTCACCTTCAAGGTGCTGCCATCGGCCGAGACCGAAGTCACGCTCGCTCTGCGCGGCCTGCTCGACGACCATGCCGCCGCCGCCATGGCGCTGGCGCTCGGCTCCAGTGCCGAAGTGTCGAGCGCTGCCCACCTTCCCGAACGCGTCGCGGCACGGGTCGCCGGCGGCAGTCTCGGCAGCGCCGCGGCGACGCTGCTGCGCATCGAGGGGTTCGGCCCGTCGGTCGCCTACCGCATCGCCGCGCTGAAAGACCTGCTCGGGAATGCCGGCCCGCTCGAGGAGATTTCGGGTGAGATCTCGCATTCCGTCTGGAGCGATATCAGAGATTGCGCGCCGTTTGCCGACGGCCTGGAAAAGCCGGTGTGGCGCGTGTCGATGGCACCGTCGCAAGGCCATCGGATGGTGCTGGCGCTGCGCATGCAGACGGCCGTCGATGCCTTCTATGACTGGCAGGGCGGGCTGGCCTGGCTGCGCATGGAACATGGCGATCCCGAAGCCGAACTGCTGCGCGGGCTGATCAAAAAACATGGCGGCGGCCATGCGACGCTGGTGCGCGCCGCCCCTTCGCATCGCGCCGCCGTGCCGGTGTTCGAGCCGCAGGCGCCGCAACTGGCAGCTTTGTCGGCAAGGCTCAAAGCCGAATTCGACCCGAAGAACATCCTCAATCCTGGCCGTATGGCGCCGGCTGCAGGCTCTGCTACTCTTGGTCCGGCAACCGAGGGAGCAGCGTCATGAGCGATATCAATCCAGGCCCAACCGATTCCGGCAAACCCCCACCGCGCCAGACCGACCGCTGGCTGGAACCAGGTTCGACCAACGCACTGGTCATCTACATTCTTTATCTCGCCAGCCTCGTCATCGGCGTCACCGGTATTGTCGGCATCGTCCTGGCCTATATCAACCGCGGCAAGGCCGGTGGCTTCGTCGAGAGCCACTACACATTCCTGATCCGCACCTTCTGGATCGGCCTGCTTTATGCGCTGATCTCGGTGGCGCTGATGATGGTGGCGATAGGCGTCGTGCTGATGTTCGCCGTCGCCGTCTGGTTCATCGCCCGCTGCATTCTCGGCCTGCAGGCGCTGCAGCGCGGCGAACCGGTCAAAGACCCGGAAAGCTGGTTCCTCGGACTTTAGGATTCCTTTGGTGCAGACAAATTTCTCGCTTGCCCAGCTTGCCGATCCGCATGTCGCGGAATCGGAAAAGATCCTGCGCAAATGCGTGCATTGCGGCTTCTGCACGGCCACCTGCCCGACCTATGTGACGCTCGGCAACGAGCTGGATTCGCCGCGTGGGCGGATCTACCTGATCAAGGACATGCTGGAGAACGGCCGTCCGGCCGACAAGGAGATCGTCACCCATATCGACCGCTGCCTGTCCTGCCTCGCCTGCATGACCACCTGCCCGTCGGGCGTCAACTACATGCATCTGGTCGACCATGCCCGCGCCCATATCGAGGAGACCTACAAGCGCCCGCTGCCCGATCGCCTGACGCGCGCCATGCTGGCCTTCGTCCTGCCTTACCCCTCGCGTTTTCGCGCAGCGCTCAAGCTGGCGAGGCTCGGCCAGCCATTCGCCGGCCTGTTCGAAAAGGTCCCGGCGCTGAAGCCGCTGGGCGCGATGCTCAAGCTCGCCCCGGCGTCGGTTCCCGCCGCCTCGCCAATGGCGTCGCCGGGCATCCATGCTGGGCAGGGCACGAGAAAAGGCCGCGTCGCCATCCTCACCGGCTGCGCGCAATCCGTGCTCGATCCCGCCATAAACGACACGACGATCGCGCTGCTGACGCGGCTCGGCGTTGAGGTCGCGGTGCCCGAGGGCGAGGGCTGCTGCGGCGCGCTGGTTCATCACATGGGCCGCGAGGAGGCAGCTCTTGCCTCGGCGCGGCGCAATGTCGACGCCTGGACGCGGGCCATCGACCAGGGCGGACTGGACGCCATCGTCATCACCGCGTCCGGCTGCGGCACCACCATCAAGGACTACGGTTTCATGCTGCGCCTCGATCCGGCCTATGCCGACAAAGCCGCGCGCGTCTCGGCGCTGGCCAAGGACATCACCGAATATCTGGCAAGCCTCGACCTGCCCGAGCCGGTGCGCAAGCCAGGCACCATCGTCGCCTATCAATCCGCCTGCTCGATGCAGCACGGCCAGAAGATCACCCGCCAGCCCAAGGAACTTCTCGCCAAGGCCGGCTTCATCGTGCGCGAGCCGCGCGAGGGGCATCTGTGCTGCGGCTCGGCCGGCACCTACAACATCCTGCAATCCGAGATTTCGGCCCGGCTGCGCGACCGCAAGGTCAGGAATATCGAGGCGACGGGCGCCGAAATCGTCGCCACCGGCAACATCGGCTGCATCACCCAGATCGCTTCAGCCGCGAAGCTGCCGGTGGTGCATACGATAAAACTGCTCGACTGGGCCTATGGCGGGCCAAAGCCGGAAGGCGTTTCGGACAATAGAGCGGCCGTGGCGGCGGAGTGACGTGGCTCCCGGCGGCTTTCACTCCGCCGCGAGCTTGTCCGCCACGCCGTAGGTCGCCTGATAGAGCGCGCGCTGGCGGCTGAGCGCCACCATCGTGTTGCGCAGCAGGATCGCCACGGTGATGGGGCCGACGCCGCCCGGCACCGGAGTGATCCACGACGCGACATGCCTGACGCTCTCGGTATCGACGTCGCCGACGATACGGCTCTCCCCGTCCGGTCCGATCTCGGCATTGATGCCGATGTCGATGACGGCGGCACCCGGCTTGACCATGTCGGCCTTGATCAGCCGCGGCTTGCCGACCGCGACCAACAGCGCATCGGCGCGCCGCGCGTGCGCCGCCACCGAGCGCGTCATGTGGTGGCAGACCGTCACCGTCGCGCCCTCGCTCATCAGCAGGAAGGCGATCGGCTTGCCGACGATCTCGGAGTGGCCGACGATGACAACCTCCAGCCCCTTGAGGTCGAGCCCGGTTTCCCTGAGCAGTTCGACCGAGGCGGCCGCCGTGCAGGGTGCAAGGTCGAGCTGGTTGTAGACGATGTTGCCGATCGAGGCCGGATGCATGCCCTCGACATCCTTCAGCGGATGCACCGCCGCCTGAAGCATCCTGATGGGGATATGCACCGGTACCGGCCGCTGGATGATGATGCCGGTGACGCGCGGGTCGGCATTCAGGCCATGGATCGCCGCTTCGAGTTCGCCGGCGGTGATGTCGGCGCCAAACCGCCTCTCCTCGAAGCCGATGCCGGCAAGGTCCGCCTTGGCGCGTTGGTTGCGCACATAGACGTCGACCGCAGCGGTGTCGCCGACGGTGATCGACACCAGTTTGGGTGGAAAACCTTCGGCCGTAGCGATCGCTGCATCCTCGCGCACCGAGGCGATGATGCGCTGGGCAACCGGACCGCCCCGGAGATAGCGGCTGTCATCGGACAGGGACATGGATGAACCTTCTGTCTGGAAGCGTTGCCGCCGACATAGCAAAAGAAGACGAAGAAGGGCAGCGAGAAAGCGAACCGCTATGCCTGTCGCGCGACATGCCGGCGAGCCTGCGACCCGCCAACCCTATGTCACCAGAAACAAAAAGGGCAGCACGGGTTTGCCGCGCTACCCTTTCGTGACTGGCCGCATCCCCACACGGCCCGTCCCCCGTTGTTCTTTCGGCTGGCCTCAAAAAGCCAAAGCTAATGTCTTCTAGCCGAGATGATTCGTGACGGCAACTATATCACCACGACCGTCGTGCCAACATTGACCCGTTCATAGAGATCCACCACATCCTCGTTGCGCATGCGGATGCAGCCCGACGACACGGCGCCGCCGATCGTCCAGGGCTGGTTGGTGCCGTGGATGCGGTAGAGCGTCGAGCCGAGATAAAGCGCGCGCGCGCCGAGCGGGTTCTCGACGCCGCCGGCGACATAAGTCGGCAGATAGCGGCCTTTGGCGGCCTCGCGCGAGATCATCTCCGCCGGCGGCCGCCATTCGGGCCAGATCTTCTTCTGCGTGATCTTGTGCTTGCCGGCCCATTCGAAGCCCGGCTTGCCGGTGCCGACGCCATAGCGCCGCGCCTTGCCGTTCTTCTCGACCAGATAGAGAAAATTCTCCCTGGTATCGATGACGATCGTGCCCGGTTTGTGCGGGCCGTCATAGGCAACTTCCTGCGGCAGGTAGATCGGATCGATCTGCGGACGCGCGACCATGCGCTTGGCCGGCGCCTGCACCGCCGCCGTGCGCAATTGATCGGGCCGCGCCTGCCGCTGATAACGCCGCTGCGGCTTTTTCAAGTCTTGTCGGTTCTGCCGGACGATGCCCGGCGCGTGGCCAAGCTGCAGCACCCAGGGCGCCGAAAGGTCGGGGCTCACCACCACCGGCGGCCGGTCGGCATAACGGTCGTTGGCGCTGGAGGATGTAGCGGCAGCGGCCAGTACGGCCGCGGCGCCGAGCAGCGGGAACAAAAATCTCTTCATCGGAACGCACCTTGATCGTCGAACATGCCGGGGCGAAAGGCGTCCCCGGTTTCCGGGACATTGGGTGCGGAGCGGCAACCGAAACGTGAATCGGAATGCCTAAAATGCTGCTTTGTCAGTAAACCTCTTGGTGTGGTTACCGGCCGGTTCAGGAATCTGGTAAAGTCGGGGTAAAGCGGTACAGAAAGCGCCTTAACGAATGGAATTTCGCCATGCATGAAAAAACAGGACTGCTCGCCGGTCCCGACGGTATCGCGCGCTGCTTCTGGCACGGCAATCTGCCGGACTATCTGCACTACCATGATCACGAATGGGGCCGGCCGGTCGCCGACGACCGCAGGCTGTTCGAAAAGATCTGTCTCGAAGGCTTTCAGTCGGGCCTGTCCTGGCTGACCATATTGCGCAAGCGCGAGAATTTCCGCGAGGCCTTCGCCGGCTTCGATATCGACAGGATCACCGCCTTCACCGACGCGGATGTCGAGCGTCTGCTTGGCAATGCCGGCATCATCCGCCACCGCGGCAAGATCGTCTCGACCATCAATAACGCCAAGCGGGCGCGTGAACTGGCCGACGAGGTCGGCTCGCTGGCTGCCTGGTTCTGGAAGTTCGAACCCGGCCCGGACGAACGGCCCGAAATCGTCGATCTCGCCCATCTGCGCGCCAACCCGACCACGGCGGTCTCCGTGCGGATTTCGAAGAAGCTGAAAAAGCGCGGCTGGAGCTTCGTCGGCCCGACCACCGTCTACGCCTTCATGCAGGCCATGGGACTGGTCAACGACCACCTCGAGGGCTGCGTCTGCCGCGAGCAGGTGGAGAAGGAGCGGAAGGCGTTCAAGCGGCCGAAATAGCTCAAGCGCCGCCGGCGCCGGCCAGAAAAAGTCCGGCGATGATCGCCGCCAACGTGGCGAAGGCCGGATAGATCACCAGCAGGCTGATCACCAGCGCGTCGCGCATGGTCGGTCCTGGATGCCCGTCCGTGGCGACCTCGAATGGTCCCGCCGGTTGGCTCGCCGTGCTCGGCGCATGGCCATCGGCCGGCCGCAACCGGGGCAGCTCGCGGGCGCCGCTGTCGATAATGTCGAATTTCCGCGCCGTGGTCATGGCCCGAACCCCTTGTTTCGGCGCGCTTTATCGGCTGCGATTGTGTCGGCACGATGCCGCGCTTATGGCGGAATTGTTTCGTTTATCGCGTGGTTTGTTTCAGGAAAGGTGCAAACCCTTGCCGGTCCGGACAGGTTCGGTTAGGACACGCCCACTCGAAATAAGTCAGTTTTACTTAGCGAAAAGTACCCACCCCATGGCCGACAAATCGGAAAAAATGAAAGCGCGGCTGCCGCGCGGGTTTGTCGACCGCGGCGCCGACGACATCCGCGCCGTCGAGAAGATGATGGCGACGATCCGTTCAGTCTACGAGCTTTACGGCTTCGAGCCTGTCGACCAGCCGATGATCGAATACACCGATGCACTGGGCAAGTTCCTGCCCGACCAGGATCGGCCGAACGAAGGCGTGTTCTCGTTCCAGGACGATGACGACCAATGGCTGTCGCTGCGCTACGATCTGACCGCGCCGATGGCCCGCTTCGTCGCCGAGAACTTTGAGCGCCTGCCGAAACCCTATCGCAGCTACCGCTCCGGCTGGGTGTTCCGCAACGAGAAGCCCGGCCCCGGCCGCTTCCGCCAGTTCATGCAGTTCGACGCCGACACGGTCGGCACGCCGGGTGTCGCGGCGGACGCCGAGATGGCGATGATGATGGCCGACGTCATGGAGGCGCTCGGCATCAAGCGCGGCGACTACGTCATTCGGGTCAACAACCGCAAGGTGCTGGACGGCGTGCTGGAGGCGATCGGGCTTGGCGGTGATGAGAACGCCGGGCCAAGGCTGACGGTGCTGAGGGCAATTGACAAGCTGGACAAGTTGGGTGTCGAAGGCGTGCGTCTGCTTCTCGGGGCAGGGCGCAAAGACGAGAGCGGTGATTTCACCAAGGGCGCAGGGCTTGGTAGTGCTCAAGTCGATGAGCTCATGGAGTTTATTGAGCAGGCGAATAAATCAGCCGATGCCATGCGGAAAGCAGCCGGCGCGGGTGATTTGTTTAACAACGAAGTCGATCAGAGCTATTTCGTTTTGAAGGCGGGTAGCACTTTCTACAATTCTGAGCTTTGTGTCGAAGGGCACCAGCAGCTTGAGGAAATACGGGGCCTGGTACGAAGTGCCGCCTATGGGATGGATCGAATTATGATCGACCCCTCGGTCGTCCGTGGCCTCGAATACTACACCGGCCCGGTCTACGAAGCTGAACTTCTGGCCGAAATTCCCAACGAAGAGGGAAAAATCGTCCGTTTCGGCTCGGTCGGCGGCGGCGGGCGCTATGACGGCCTCGTCTCGCGCTTTCGCGGCGAGCCGGTGCCGGCGACCGGCTTTTCCATTGGAGTCTCCAGGCTGATGACCGCGCTGAAGAACCTTGGCAAGCTCGACACGTCCGATGTCATCGCGCCGGTCGTCGTGCTCACCATGGACAAGGACACCGAAAGCCTCGGCCGCTACCAGAAGATGGTGGCCGAGCTGCGCGCCGCCGGCATCCGCTCCGAAATGTATCTCGGCGGCGCCGGCATGAAGGCGCAGCTCAAATATGCCGACCGCCGCGGCAGCCCGGTCGCCATCATCCAGGGCGGCGACGAGCGGGCCAAGGGCGAGGTGCAGATCAAGGATTTGATCGAGGGCGCCCGCATGTCGGCGGAGATTACCGACAACGCCGAATGGCGCGCCGCGCGACCGGCGCAGGTGACGGTGGCGGAGAGCGAGCTGGTTAGCGAGGTGAGGAAGATACTGGCGGCGCAAGCGGAGGAGAGAGCACGTGGCAAATAGAGGCCGCGTTCTTTCGCGCCCCCCTCTGTCGTGCCGGACTGTCCGGCAGGACAGAGGGGGGCGCCGTGGAGCGCTGGCTCTCCCTTCTCCCCTTGTGGGAGAAGGTGGCCTCGCGAAGCGCGGTCGGGTGAGGGGTGTTCCAGGGAACGCCAATGCCTCATTTCTTCCAGCCATCCGTCTTGGCGTTGCGCGCCAATCAACCTTCTCCCACAAGGCGAGAAGGCAAGGTGGCGCCTCGTGACCTCCCGCTATCCCGCCATCGCATCAGACATCGCCAAGCTGTTCGCCGCGCGCGGCACACACGCTGTCGAGGTGGCCGTGCTGCAGCCGGCCGACCCGTTCCTCAATATGGCGGGAGAAGATCTGCGCCGTCGCATCTTTCTCACCGAAAGCGCGACCGGCGTCACCCTTTGCCTGCGGCCTGAATTCACCATTCCGGTCTGCCTCGACCACATCGCCAGCCAGGCCGGCACGCCGCGCCGCTATTCCTATCTCGGCGAAGTGTTTCGCCAGCGCCGCGAGGGCGGCAACGAGTTCTTCCAGGCCGGCATCGAGGATCTCGGCGACGGCGACATAGCACAAGCCGACGCCCGTTCGCTGGCCGATGCGCATGCGCTGCTTTCGCTGGTGCTGCCGGGCCAGGCTTTGACAGTCACGCTCGGCGATCAGACCATATTCGAGGCGGTGCTGGCCGCGCTCGGCCTGCCGCGCGGTTGGCGCATGCGGCTGGCCCGTGCCTTCGGTTCGGCGACGATGCTGGAGGCGGCGCTTGCCGACCTCGCCAACCCGCCGCGCAACGGCCAGCTCCCCGGCCCGGTCGCTGCCCTCGTCCACGACGGCGATCTGGAACGGCTTTCAACCCATATCGCCGGCGGCATGGAGCAGGCAGGCTTATCGGCATCGACCGGGCGCTCGCCGACCGACATCGCGCGGCGTCTAATCGAGAAGGCCGAACTTCGCAGCGTCAGGCTGTCGAACGAAGCGTTTTCGGCGCTAAAGGGTTTTCTGGCGATCGACGTGCCGCTCAACAGTGCGGCACAGGCGCTCGAAATCTTCGCGTCCGACGCCGGCCTTTCGCTGGGCGCGGCGCTGGACAGTTTTTCAGCGCGCGCCAAGGCGATCGAAGCGCATGGCCTGCCAGTCGAAAAAATCCGCTATGACGCCGCCTTCGGCCGCCCGCTCGATTACTACACCGGCCTGGTCTTCGAGATCGCTGCGCAAGACAGTGACCGGCCGCTGGCCGGCGGCGGCCGCTACGACCGGCTGCTGACGCTGCTCGGCGCGAAAAGACCGATTCCCGGCGTCGGCTTTTCCGTCTGGCTCGACCGCATCGAAGCGTTGCGGGAGAAGGCACGATGATCACGCTGGCGATCCCGTCGAAAGGCCGGCTCAAGGAGCAGGCGCTGCAGGTGCTGGCGAGCGCCGGGCTTGCCGTCAGCCTGCCCGGCGACGAGCGCAAATACCGCGCCCGCATCGAAGGCGTGGAAAGCGTCGAGGTGGCGTTCCTGTCGGCGTCGGAGATTGCCGGCGAGATCGGCCAGGGCTCGGTCGATCTCGGCATCACTGGCGAGGATCTGCTGCGCGAAAACCTCGCCGACTGGGAAGCGCGCGCGGAGATCGTCGCCCGCCTCGGTTTCGGCAATGCCGATGTCGTGGTGGCGGTGCCCGACATCTGGCTTGATGTCGAAACGATGGCCGACCTCGACGACGTCGCCGCCGATTTCCGTCAGCGCCACGGCCGGCGGCTCAGGATCGCCACCAAATACTGGCGGCTGACCCAGCAGTTCTTTTCGCAAAAGCACGGTATCCAGGTCTATCGCATCGTCGAGAGCCTGGGCGCTACCGAAGGCGCGCCGGCGGCGGGATTGGCCGACGTCATCGTCGACATCACCACGTCAGGCTCGACGCTACGCGCCAACCATCTGAAGGTGCTGGCCGACGGCGTCATCCTGCGCTCGCAGGCTTGTCTAGTCGCGTCGAGGAAGACGCGCGCGGCCGCCGACGAGGCTTTTCTGCGCGACGTCGCGGCGAAGATGAGCGCTCTCCCTCCCCCTTGAGGGAGGGTGCCTCGCGAAGCGAGGCGGGTGGGTCTTCTCACGTCGAGCACTGCTATAACGACCCCACCCGTCCATCCGCCTTCGGCGGCTGTCCACCCTCCCCTCGAGGGGGAGCGATCGAGCTCCACTACCATCGACGGGATTTCCACCACCCTGCCGGGCTGATAGGCTCGGTCCACGGAGGAGAATGCGATGCCGATCAATCTCGACGAGTTGAAGAACGCCACCAACCTGCGCGGTCCGCGTAAGGACGGCACCTTCGTCGCGCCGGTCGACGGCAAGGCGCATGTGTCGGGCGAGCGCGCCGTGCCGCTGCTGCAGCAGACGATCCCGGCGCTGCTTTCGGACACCGTCAGCAAATACGGCACGCTCGATGCCGCCGTCTTCGTCGACCAGGACAAGCGTTTCACCTGGAGCGAGTTGTACGACACCGTCGATGCGCTGGCCGCCGGCTTCCTGGCGCTGGGTCTGGAAAAAGGCGATCGCGTCGGCATCTGGTCGCCCAACCGCTGGGAATGGCTTGTGACGCAATTCGCCACCGCGCGCATCGGTCTGATTCTGGTCAACATCAACCCGGCCTACCGGCTGACCGAGCTGGACTATGCGCTGAACAAGGTCGGCTGCAAGGCGCTGGTCACGGCCGCCAGGTTCAAGACCTCCGACTATCTCGGCATGATAGAGACGCTGGCGCCCGAGATCGTGACGGCGACTCCGGGCAAGCTCGAGGCGAAAAAGCTGCCGACGCTGAAGATCGTCATCCGCATGGGCGAGGAGAATTCGCCCGGCATGTTCAATTTCGCCGACGTGCTGGCGATGGCCGGACGCGACGAGCATGACAGCCTCGACCGGATCTCCGAAGGGCTGAAGCCGGACGACGCCATCAACATCCAGTTCACCTCAGGCACGACAGGCGCGCCCAAGGGCGCGACGCTGACCCACAACAACATCGTCAACAACGGCAATTTCGTCACCTCGGCGATCAGGCTCGGCGTCGACGACCGGCTGTGCATCCCGGTGCCGCTCTATCACTGCTTCGGCATGTCGATGGGCACGATCGGCTGCGTCACCAAGGGCGCCACCATGGTCTTCCCGGGCGAGGGCTTCGATGCCGGCGCCACGCTGAAGGCGGTGGCGGCAGAGCGCTGCACCGGCCTCTACGGCGTGCCGACCATGTTCGTCGGCCTGCTCGACCATCCCGATTTCCAATCCTTCGATCTATCCAGCCTGCGCACCGGCATCATGGCCGGCTCGCCGTGCCCGATCGAGGTGATGAAGAAGGTGGTGTCGCTGATGCACATGGCGGAGGTGACCATCGCCTATGGCATGACCGAGACCAGTCCGGTGTCGTTCCAGAGCAGCGTCGACGATCCGCTGGAAAAGCGCGTCTCGACGGTCGGGCGCGTCCATCCCCATGTAGAGGTCAAGGCGATCGATACCGATGGCGCGACCGTTGCGGTCGGCGCGCCGGGCGAGCTGTGCACGCGCGGCTATTCGGTGATGAAGGGCTATTGGGACGACGAGGAAAAGACCCGCGAGGCGATCGACAGCGGCGGCTGGATGCACACTGGCGACCTCGCCACCATCGATGCCGAGGGCTACTGCAACATTGTCGGCCGGGTCAAGGACATGGTCATCCGCGGCGGCGAGAATGTCTATCCGCGCGAGGTCGAGGAATTCCTCTATCGCCATCCCAAGGTCAGGGAAGTGCAGGTGTTCGGCATTCCCGATCCGAAATACGGCGAGGAGCTTTGCGCCTGGATCGTGCTCAAGCCAGGCCAAGTCGCCACCGAACAGGAGATCAAGGCCTTCTGCGCCGGCCAGATCGCCCACTACAAGATCCCACGCCACATCCGTTTCCGCACCGAATTGCCGATGACGGTGACCGGCAAGCCGCAGAAATTCCTGATGCGTGAGGCGATGGTCGACGAGCTTGGGCTGGTGACGCAGAAGACGGCTTGAGGGGGGAAGTCCCTTCGAATTGTCTTGCCGGATTTAGCCGGCAAGCGTGACCTCGCGCTTGGTCTTGCGCGCGGCGCGCCATTCCTCGAACCGTTGCAGGATGACGAAGAAGGAAGGCACGAAGAGCACGGCGAGGCAGGTCGAGGCGATCATGCCGGAAAAGACCGTGATGCCGATCGACTTGCGCGCGCTGGCCCCGGCGCCTGTGGCCACCACCAGCGGCGCGACACCGAGGATGAAGGCGAAGGACGTCATCAGGATCGGGCGGAAACGAGCGCGTGCAGCCTCGATCGCCGCTTCGACGATCGGTTTGCCGGCGGCGCGCAATTCGCGCGCCACCTCGACGATCAGGATGGCGTTCTTGGCCGATAGTGCGATCAGCAGGATCAGGCCGATCTGGACGTAGAGATTGTTGTCGATGCCGAGGCCGTTGAGGACCAGGACCGGACCCACCAGCGACAGCGGCGCGGCAAGCAAGATCGAGATCGGGGCCAGCCAGCTCTCGTATTGGCCTGCCAGCACCAGATAGACCAGGAGCAGCGCCAGGCCGAACACCAGATAGATCTGGCTGCCGACAAGCTTTTCCTGGTAGGACAGCGCCGTCCAGTCGTAGCCGGTGCCGGGGGGCAATGTATCGGCCGCGACCCCTTCCATCAGCTTGATCGCGTCGCCCGACGAGAAGCCCTGCGCCTGCACGCCGATGATCGATGCCGAGGGATAGAGGTTGTAGAGGCTGATCAGCGAAGGCCCGACGCTTGGCGTGATCGTCAGCAACGTGCCGAGCGGGATCATGTCGCCGTTCTGGTTGCGCACGCTCAGGCGGCCGATATTCTCGGGTGTAACGCGGAATTGGGCATCGCCCTGCACATAGATCTGGAACACCCGCCCGAACTTGTTGAACTGGCTGACATAAGTCGAGCCGAGATAGCCGGCGAGCGTCTGGAAGACCTGGTCCGTGGTCAGCCCCAGTGTCTGCACCTTCTCACGGTCGAGTTCGACCGTGTATTGCGGAACGTTGGCGCGGAACGGCGCCGCCACGCGCTGGATGCCCGACTGCGTCTGGGCGGTCCTGGTCACCGCCTCGACCGCGCCTTGCAGCTTGGCGAGGTCGAAACTGCCATCGCGCAGCTCGACCTGCATGGTGAATCCGGCGGCGTTGCCGATGCCCTGGATCGGTGGCGGCGGCAACACCAGCACGGTTCCGTCACCCATGTCGGACAGGTTTTTGTTGAGCGTTGCGTAAAGCGAGGCAAGATCCTCACCCTTGCCGCGCAGGCTCCAGTCCTTGAGGATGATGTAGGCGACGCCGGCGTTGGCGAGCGTCGAATTGTTGTCGAGCGCCGAGATGCCCGCGATGGTCACGACCTGATCGACGCCCGGGGTGGCCTTGGCGAGTTTCGAGACCTGTTGCAGCGTCTCTTGCGTACGGCCAAGTGCGGCGCCATCGGGGAGCTGGACCGAAGCGAGCAGATAGCCCTGGTCCTCGATTGGAATGAAGCCGGTGGCCACGCGCGATATGCCGTAGCCCGCCGCGCCGATGATCAGCAACGCAATGATGCCCATCACCGTGCTGTGACGCACCATGGCTCCGATCAGGCCGGCATAACGGTTCTCCATGCGCTGGTAGACCGCGTTGAAGCCGCGAAAGAAGAAATTGCGCTGGTCCCGCGGCACCGGCCGCCTGAGCCACGTCGCGCACTGCGTCGGCTTGAGCGTTGCCGCGTTGATGGCGCTGATGATGGCGGTTGCCGCAATCACCAGGGCGAATTGCGCATACATTTGCCCCGTGAGGCCGGGCAGGAACGCAGCCGGTAGGAACACCGCCATCAGCACCAGCGTGATGCCGATGATCGGCCCGAACAGCGCGTTCATGGCGGCAATCGCCGCATCGTGGCCCGACATGCCGCGCTCCATATTGTGGGCGGCTCCCTCAACCACGACGATGGCGTCGTCGACGACGATGCCGATGGCAAGCACAATGGCGAACAGGGTCGACAAATTGACCGAGAAGCCGAGCGCGGCCATCGCCGCGAACGCCCCGATGATCGTCACCGGCACGGTCGTTGCCGGCACCAGCATCGCCCGCCAGTCCTGCAGGAAGAGCAGGATGACGATGAGCACCAGGACGGCGGCTTCGATCAGCGTCTTGTAGACCTCGTGGATCGCCTGGCTGACGAAAATCGTGGTGTTGAAGGGGATCGAGTATACCAGCCCTTTCGGGAACTCGCGCGACAGTTCCTTCATCTTGGCCTCGACCTTGCCGGCCACATCGAGCGCGTTGGCGCCCGGCGACAGGAAAACGGCCATGCCCGCCGCCGGCTGGCCGTCGAGATTGAAGAATTGGCCATAGGTCTGGGCGCCGAGCTCGACCCGGCCGACGTCGCGCACGCGCGTCATATCGCCATTGCCGCCGGTCTTGACGATCACGGCGCCGAACTGGTCGGGATCGTCAAGGCGGCTGGACACTTCGATCGTGTATTGGAAGGACTGGCCGTCGGGCGCCGGCGGCGCGCCGACCTGGCCTGCGGTGACCTGCTCGCTCTGCTGCCCCAGCGCCTGGACGACGTCCTGCGTGGTGAGGCCGCGCGCCTGCATCTTCTCCGGATCGAGCCAGACGCGCATGGAATACTGGCCGGCGCCGAACACATTGACATTGCCAACCCCCGGCATTCGGGAGAGCTCATCCTTCAGCCGGATGGTCGCGTAGTTGGCGAGATAAAGGCTGTCATATTGGCTATCAGGCGAAGTCAGCGTGACGATTTCGAGGATCGAGGTCGACTTCTTCTGAACGGTGACACCTTGTACCTGCACCGCCTGCGGCAGCCCCGCGAGCGCAGAGGACACCCGGTTCTGCACAAGCACTTGCGCCTGGTCGAGATCGGTGCCTATCGCGAAGGTGACGGTGAGATTGTAGGTGCCGTCCGATGCAGCATAGGACTGCATGTAGATCATGCCCTCGACGCCGTTGACCTGCTGCTCGATCGGCAGCGCCACCGTGTCGATCACGGCGCGCGCACTCGCGCCCGGATAGCGTGTCGTCACCGAAACGGTGGGTGGCACCACGTCGGGATACTGCGCCACCGGCAGGGCAAAGAGCGAGATGATGCCGATGACGACCATGAGGATGGCGATGGTGTTGGCCAGGACCGGCCGCTCGATGAAGAATTTGGAGATCATTGCGCTGCGCCGTCCGTGGCGACCGCTTCCAGTTTTTTCTCTTGCGGTTCGATCTTCTGGCCAGGCACGGCCGTCAGCAGGCCGGAGACAAGGACGCGGTCATCCGCCGCGATGCCCTTGGTGATCACACGCAACGCTCCGACCAGTTGGCCGATCTCAACCGGGCGTTGCTCGACAACATCGTCCCTTCCGGCGACGAGCACGTAGCGGCCCTTCTGGTCGCTGCCGATCGCCCGGTCGGGAACGAGCAGCATGTCCGGTTCTTCGCCCAGCGGCACGCGCACGCGCACGAAATAGCCCGGTAGCAATGCCCGGTCTTCATTGGGCAGTACGGCGCGGGTCGCCAGCGTGCCGGTGGCGGCCGTAACCTCTGGCGCCGCATAGTCCAGCGTTCCCGCATGGGGATAGCCCGTCTCGCTCTGCAGGCCGACCTCGACCTGTATTTTCTTGATATCCTGCGCGGTTATCCCACGCTTGGCCATGGCGGCGCGAATGCGCAGCACATCCTGCTCGGAGATACTGAAATTGACGTAGATGGGAGCGAGTTGAACGATGGTCGCCAGCGTGGTGGTACCGTCGGCGCCGACCAGCTGCCCCATCGACACCTGGCGGGAGGTGACGATGCCCGCGAACGGCGCCTTGACCTCGGTGTAGCTCAGATTGAGTTGGGCCTGCTTGACGTCGACAGCACTCTGCTTCTGCTTAGCGATGTCTACCTGTGCCGCGGCTGAGGACTGGTCGGCCGTTGATTGCGAGATGATTTTCTGGGACAGCAGCTCCTGCTGCCGCTTCAGGTCGGCGCCGGACTGCTTGGCGGCAGCATCGGCCGAACCCTGCCCGGCCTCGGCTTGCTCGAGCGCCAGCTGATAGGTATCGGGCTCGATCAGGAATAGCCGGGCGCCGGCCTTCACCTCGTCGCCATCCTTGTAGTCGATTTCCTGGATGAAGCCCGAGACGCGCGCAACCAGCGGTGTCGTGTTTACCGCCGCAGCGCTGCCAGTGGCCTCAAGATAGGGAGTGACGCTCTGCTTCAACGGACTCGCCACGTCGACCTTGGGCGGAGGTGGCGGTACGTATGCGTTTTGCTCGCTGCATGCGCACAACAATATTGTAGCGGCGAACAGGCCTGTCGCCGACGCGATTCTACCTGATACGAAAAGCATTTTCCCCCGCTAGATACTTCCCGATGTATATCACATCATATGAAAGTGAGCTAATTTACATATTTGAGGGGAGTTTGTCATGCGGATTGCGTTAAGTGTGCTTTTCCTGGCAACTCAGATGGCGGCCACTGCGGCGCTGGCGCAGACGGCGTCCGAGCGTGAGGCCTGCGAGGCAGATTACAAGAAGTTCTGCAGCGGCGTGGAGCAGGGCGGCGGCCGCATCATCAAATGCCTGTCCGACCACATGAGCGAGCTGACGCCGGAATGCCAAAAGGTCGTCAAGGCGAACACGCCTGGATAGGACCGCAGCGGCATGATCTTTCCGGGCCGCGGTTGACATTATGTTTCGAGACTATCGGGCGCCTCGGGCGAGGCCTGCGGGCGCAGGGATAGGGAGTGGTCGCAACGCGCCAGATGTGCTCCAAATAGACTCTCCATAAGAGCACAAGCGTAAAAGGCTGCAATGAGTGTGTTGGCAAGATCGGCGGTTTCTTACGCGATGCCGCTGGCCGCCCTGGTTATGGCCGTCGCGGTCAGGGCCAGCGGGCTCTCGGTAAACCAAGACTCCCTCAACATCAGGATCCCTATCGGAGCGCTTTCGAGCGCTATCATGTTCGCCACCATTTTCGTGGTGCTCGACCACGCCGAAGCGGTGGCCCGGCGTGTAGGGGAACCGTACGGCACGTTGGTGCTAACCATTGCCGTGACGGCTATCGAAGTGTCAATCATCGTTTCCATGATGCTGCATGGAGAGAACAACCCGACGCTTGCACGCGAGTCCGTCTTCTCGACCGTAATGATAGCGTCCACCGGCGTTGTCGGCACGTGTCTCACGCTTGGTGGCTGGCGTCATCGCAAGCAGGCAATCGTTCGACAAGGCACCAGCGCCTATTTGGCGGTCCTGATCGCGCTGACCGTTATGACGCTTATTCTGCCGACCTATACGCGAGCTACGGATCCTGGCACGTTTTCAGCGGCTCAACTTGGTTTTGTGAGCGTGCTGTCAGTGTTGCTTTATACGGGTTTTCTGTTCGCGCAGACGGTCCGGCACCGGGAGGATTTCATCGAGGGGCAAGCACACGGCGTTTCGACCCGAGCAACTCCTCGCGAGAGCATCCTCGCCAGCGTTCTGCTGCTGGCAATCGGTCTGATCGGCATTGTCATGCTCGCCGAGCAAGTCGCTGCAAGCATCGAAGATGCGCTCATTGCTTATCAAGTGGTCCAGGCCGATGCCATTGTTGGAGCATTGATCGCGGGTCTGGTCTTGATGCCGGAATCCGTTTCAGCGGTTCGTGCCGCACTCAACAACGAGCTGCAGCGCGGTTTGAATGTCGCGATGGGTTCGGCTTGCGCCACGATTGGCTTGACGATACCGGCAGTCGCAGCCGCCAGCCTGCTGACGGGAAGGGGCCTGACCCTGGGGCTCTCTGCGGCTGACACCGTACTTTTGGTCTTGGCGCTTTTCATCAGCAGTGTCAGCTTTAGCAACGAAAGAACAACGTTCCTGACCGGTCTGGTCCACCTTGTCGTCTTTTTTGCCTTCGCATTTCTGATCTTCGTTCCATGAACGTGTATGCGATCTCGCGACCTTCTGAACGATCGGATGGCCGCTTGAAGGATTGGAACCACCGTGAACTCGTGCCCGCGCCGGTTTTCAAGTCCGGTGCCTTGGCCAAAGCGCGTCGCGACTGATGAACGGATTCATGCGACGCCCCTCAGGTTATTGCTTCTTATCCATTTCGTTGTAGCAAAACCGCCGCGCACCGTTGGACGACTTGGACTAATGCGCGGTTCCCGCGCCCTTTTGCCGTCGAGACCTGACAGTCTCCAGCAGTTCACGCTCGCTAGTGGCAGCATTTCGAAAGAAGGCCACAACCATCACCGCCAGAATTTCAGCGTCCGGCTCCAACGGGTCGAGATTTTCATCCGCGCAGACCTTGTTAAATACGCGTTCGCAGATAGCCAAGTCGTGAGGGCTGAGGCAGGTGCGATTGAAACGCCGACGCAGCATCTGTGCGAACCTTTCAGGGCCTGTGACCCGTGCTTTGCGGTGGGCTTCCTGCTGATGAACCGCTGAGCCGATGGGATGCCTGAGGGACGACTTCGTCGACAGAATTGTAGTACGACTACTCGGCCCCCGATGATTGCATCGTCAAGAGTCCTAAGATCTGCGCGCACTCGCTGGCCTTGTACTGCCCAGCGATCATCAGCTGGTAGTAGTCTTCCCGTTTGTGTTCGGGGACATGGAAGCCGCGTCGGAATTCAGCCGCCGCCCTTGGGGTCCGAGTGCAGCCGAGTTTACTGGCGCTAACCTTTAGACTCGCCAGTGAGCATCCGACTTTGGCGGCAATATCTTTCAAAGGTTCGTTATTAAAGTATCCGTCAAGAATGATCTTGCGGCGAGCTTCTCCTTTGAGCTTAGCGTTCATCTCGTTGTCTCCTCAACTACGCTTTCATGATGCCAGATCTATACGCATCAGGTTGAAGAGTGTCGTTAGCGCCGCATCCAGAAACTTATCTCCGAATGCATTTCTTATGCAATCCGGCGCGATGACCGCTTCTGTGGACTCGCGTTCCGCTAGTCTTGCCAGATGCCTGTGGTACACCACATGATTGAGGCGGGTTGGGCATACCCGAATCGGATATGGCACCACGCGATGAACGCTAAGAGGCAGGACGAGGCGCTTGCGAGGCAGGCGCCGAAGCGTGATCGACGTCGTTGGCCGCGCGACGTTCAAGCCAACAATGAGGCTGCCCCGTCACTCGCACCGGCACTCGTACCTTTGCTCTTTTCAACGCTCGAACTGGCGCCAGAGGATCAATTCGCCGCTTGGCAGGCGCATATGGCGCCGCTCGTCGAGGTCAACTTGCCGGATGACAAATCGCTCGAGGATGGCTTTCCCGCCGCCCACACCACTTGGAACCTCGGCGGCATGTTGATCGTTCAGCAGCGCGCACCGGCACATAGCTATGTGCGTTCTGCCGCGAAGCTTCGGTCCAGCTCTATCGATCATTGGTACATCGCTGTGCCACATACTGGCCGGTCGTGGACGGAGGTCGATCGCCGCGTCGCGGAAAACCCGCCGGGCAAGTTGGAGATCAGATCGCTTGGCTACCCGTTTCGCGGGAGGACGACGGAATCCGAAAGTCTCTTCGTCTATTTGCCGCGCGACTTGTTCGCCGATGCGACCACAAGCCTGGACGCAAGGAACAATTCAATTCTGTCCGGCAACTTTGCCGACCTCTTGCTCGACTACCTTAACAGCGTCGAAGCAAGACTGCGCAGTCTCACGGTTGACGATCTGCCCCGCATCGTACACGCGACACGCAGCATGATCATTGCCTGCCTCTCGCCCCCGGCGGAACATGCCGCGGCGACCGAACAGTTGGCGAGTGTCGCGCTGATGGAGCGGGCGCGTCGATACGTCCACAACAATCTGGATGCGGCTCATCTGACGCCGGATTCAATGTGCCGGGCGCTCGGCGTCTCGCGCTCTCGCCTCTATCAGTTGTTCGAACCGAGCGGCGGTGTTCTCCATTACATACAAAGTCGCCGGCTTCTGGCGGCCCATGTCGCGCTCAGCGATCCGGTGGACAGCCGGCGCATTGTCACTATCGCCGAAGCAGTCGGGTTTAGTTCAGCGGCTAATTTCAGCCGGGCATTCAGCAAGGAATTCGGTTACAGCCCCCGCGAAGTCCGAAATTCAGTGGTGTTGCCGCGCCCCTTCTACTCAGTCTCGCCTTCGGAACACGAGAAGACCTCGTCCTTTGAAGGTTGGTTAAAAGCGCTCGGAAGCTGAGTCCAGGATCGGGCGATTTTTTTGAGATGCCGCGGGATCAAAACAGGCTTGCCGGGAAGGCCGCGCCGCCTCATGGACACAATATTCGAATCCCGTCCAGCGCGGCATCAATCATATAGCTGTATTCTCACGATTTCCCGATATATTAGCAAACCGTGACTTTCTATCATTATCAATAATTTGTCGCTAATCGAAGCGGAGCAGGCATTGCAATTACGCCGCACGCGGCGCTTGTTGAGAATGCGGTTCGAAAGTTTGCCAAGCTTGTCAGTTATGCTATTTCTAGACTGGGGGACGCGATTCTGCACCGCCTATGGAGGTGGCTCTTGCACCCAGAGGCATCAGGTGTCGGCACGGAGAGTGATGGGTCTTCCTCGAGCGATGGTCCTCGTGCCGGCGAAGCGCTTCTCGCTGACCTTTTGGCGAACACGACCGAACTCTTGTCGTTCTATGACCGCGACTTCCAACTGACGCACTACGCAGCCAGGCTCAAAGGCGTGTACGGAGGCGCAGTGGCCGCCGGCGTCGCCGTCTGGGAGGTCTATCCGAGCTTCCTCGATGCGAGGTATCGCGACGAATTTCTTCGTGTATTCCACGGCGGTTCTCCGGCAAGCATCGACCTGCCGCGATCATCGGGCGAAGGGCCCCGCTCCGTTTTCGTCTTCGGCACTGCGAATGGTGTCGGAATCATCGAATCAAGGGGGCACGGCGGGCGGAGCGCAGCGGAGGAGCAGGAGCATGTTATTCTACTCCACCAGGCGACGCACGATGTGCTGACCGGACTGCAGAACCGGCGGCGATTCGGCGAGCGGCTGCAGCAGGCACTGGCGGCCATCGGCGGACCAAAGCTGAAAGCCGCCCTGCTGCAGATCGACCTTGACGATTTCAAAGCGGTCAACGACACGCTCGGTCATGGAGCAGGCGACACGCTTCTCCAGCTCGCGGCTGGTCGAATCCGCGATGCGCTGCAGGACGGCGAATCCGCGTACCGATATGCCGGCGATGAGTTCGCCGTCATCCAATTGGGAAAGGATCAGCCCGCGGAAGCCGAGCGCCTCGCAGGGTTGCTGGTCGACGCGTTCAAGGAGCCGTTCGTCATCAACGGCATTCCCGTCTTCGTCGGCTCGAGTATCGGAATTGCTTTCGGGCCGGAGCACGGGACCGATGGCGAGCAGCTGATGAAAGCCGCGGACATTGCTCTTTACGCGGCCAAGACGGATGGCCGCGGTTGCGCTCGAACGTTCAACCGCTCGATGCTGCTCCTGCTTGAGCAGCGCGAGAATCTGAGGCGCAGCCTTCGAACCGCGCTGGAACGCGGCGAGCTTTATCTCGAGTATCAGCCGCTCATTCGGTCTCCCGCGTCGGTGATCGGTTTCGAAGCGCTACTGCGGTGGCGGCACCCCGAGATCGGAATCATTCCACCCAGCGTGTTCATACCGATCGCCGAAGCCGACGGTCTGATGGACGCGATTGGACGATGGGTGCTCGAGGAAGCCTGTCGTCAGGCATTGACGTGGCCTTCCTCGGTGACGGTCGCAGTGAACCTGTCGCCGGCTCAGTTCCTCGGCGGTACGCTGACGGACACAGTCGCTCAGATCATCGACGCAGTTGGAATCCGCGCCGACCGACTTGAACTCGAGATAACCGAGACGGTTCTTCTCGAGAAGACGATCGACAATATCGACACATTAAACACTCTAAACGTCTTGGGAATACGAATATCGCTCGATGATTTTGGAACATACTATTCATCATTGAGCTATCTTAAAAACTTCCCCTTCGATACGTTGAAGATAGATCAGTACTTCATTGCGGACCTGACGACTGACCTCAAAAGCCAGACGATCGTGCGATCGATCATAAATCTGGCGCACGGCCTGGGAATAAGCGTCACCGCCGAGGGGGTCGAGACGTCGGCGCAGGCCCGGTGGCTGATCAAGGAGAATTGCGATTGCCTGCAAGGTAATTTTCTGGGACGGCCGCTCGGAGCCGAGGCAACCAGCGATTTCATCAGACGGTCCCCACTGAGGTTGGTGCGAGCGGTGGAGGAATCAAATCGGGCAGTTTAGGGCGGTTCAGCTTTCGATTGAACCGCCGGTCCGCTCTAAGTGTTTGTTTTTACGCAATTCCGGACGGAAAATCGCTGCGCACTTTTCCAGGAATAAGCGCCTTGCACCCTTTGTTAACGCTGAAGTGGAGATTTGTGAGAACGATCGAGGCAGATACCGCACAATTCTTCGAGTCGGTGCGAGAGTGACTCATCACGGCGCGTGGTGAAATTCTTCGTCGCGGAGGCCATCACCGCGCGAGGGCCAATACTGATGGAACAAGGGAGGGATGCCGATGGGATCTGTTCATCAAGAGCTGGCTGGCGCACCGACTTTTGCGCCCATGGTCCAGATCGACATGGAAATAAGAACTTTCGTCACTGCTTGGAGACACTGCGATTATGTCTCGACCTACATGGCCCGTATGATCAGTCAAAGTAGATCAGACTCGGTTCGGCATTCAAATCTCTTTTCTTCTGCCTTTAACGAATTGCTGGAAGTCGCCTTTCGTACGCGCCATGCTGACGGCGAATTGGCATGCAGGGTGTCTCGCCATGGCGCGACGGATAGGATCGAATTGACATTCCCTTGCGTGCCGGAAGAGCGCCAATTCTATGAAGAAGCCGTGTCGCTAGTCGCAGGATCCGAGGTCAGAGAGCGATACCTCAATTCGGTGTCGGGGGACCTCGCGCCCAGCCGTGAAGTCGTACTCTTGGAACTGGCCGTTGACTACAACGCAACAATCCGACTCGATGAAGCCGGCGCTGATACGATCACGCTTGTCGTGGATCTTCCGCTTGAGGGCCTGCCAAATTGAACCATTACCCTTTCCCGCGTTTCGAAACGCAATACGACATCAACGATCAGGAGTTCTCTATTTCAGGGATAGTGCGGCCTCAGTCAATTGATGAGCTAGCGCCCAGCATTGCCCTGTTGAAGGACTCCATCGATCGTGTGCGCGGTATACTATATGTGAACATCAGGCGCCTGACGCAAATGAACAACACCGCGTTTCACGCCTTCTCGCGGGTCATCATTGACGCCTGTCGCGCGCGACCCGATCTAAAATTTGTGGTCATCACGTCAAGCGTCGTCGGATGGACGACGCGAAAATTCGGTCGCTTGAGCGGAATTGAACCAAACATCACGGTTGAGGAGTATGACAGCGAGTTTTATCCGGCACAGACCTTCCTTGAAGACGGCGGGTTTATTCCGATCCTCCGCACACAGACGAAGTTGACCTGGCGTCACGAGCGCACAATTCTGCCGCGACATGGCATGCAACCCGGTATTGTCATGGCTGACATCTGTTGCGGAATCGGGGATTTCGCCGTGCTCGTGCAGAGGGAGTTCGAGCCGTCGCGGATCGTCGCCCTCGATCACGCTAGGACAAGCCTCGCCTATGCGCGAAATGTGGCGGCGGAGTTCGACATCAAGGGGATTGAGTACACTTATGGCGATGCGTCAGAAATGCTGCTTGAGGACGATCAGTTCGACCTCGTCACGTGCCGCCATTCGCTGCAGGTGTTCAATAGCCCCGAGCTGATCCTCAAAGAACTCTTCCGCATCTGCAAGCCGGGCGGACGCGTCTACATCACAAATGAAAAGAACTCGCACTGTCTGGGCGAAC
Source organism: Mesorhizobium sp. WSM4821 (assembly GCF_055901555.1). NCBI lineage: Bacteria > Pseudomonadati > Pseudomonadota > Alphaproteobacteria > Hyphomicrobiales > Phyllobacteriaceae > Mesorhizobium > Mesorhizobium sp. WSM4821. Next base: position 2,967,940 of record NZ_CM148371.1, read on the forward strand.
CGCGTGCCGACAGCATCCAGTGGACCTATAACGAAGTCGCCAAGCTCTGGGCGCACTTCCATATGGATATCGAGCTTGGCCCCAAGAGCCGACGGTACCTGATCGAAGCGGGATTCGAAGACATTCAAGTCGAATCCTTCATGGTCACCAACCGCGACGGCGATCCGCAGGACTTCGCGGATGTCATCGCGGCATGGGAGAACGTCTATGCGGGCGAGATGGCGACCAAGCGAGGTGACCCACCGCCATTTATCAGACGGTTCCGACAGGGTTTCCAGGATCATATCTTCGCTGCGCTCCACCCCAAGGGCTATGCAGGCTGGCCGATCTGGGCTGCATCGGGACGCAAGCCACTATGACCGACTCGGATGTAACTCCGCCTAGACCCTGGTCCGTCTTGCACCTAAACAGCTTCCGCGCGAAATTCATGATCATTGTAGGTGGGGCGGTGCTCTTCGATCTCCTCGTCGGCGGCAGCGTCGCCCTGTGGAACGTGAACCGCCTTTCCCGAGACGCGACGCAGCAGATCGAGAGCGGCCTCACCAAGGCTACCCAAGAATACCTCCAGAACTACATCGAGACGACGGCGCTGCGCGCCGATCTCCTCTTCGACCGTATGCACTCCGAGGTGACCGCACTTGCAGGCTCCATGCAGAGACTAATCGATTATCCGGAAGCGAAAGATGCGATCGGCAAGGCGCTGGCGAAGAACCCCTATTTTAATGCGCCGCTTGTATATGACGCCACAGGAAACTGGGTGCAGACCCGCCAAGGGTCACCTTCAGTCATGAGTGTCTGGGGATATCTCCTCTCCGCCGATCACCAACCGAAGCCCGAAATTCTCCGCGACATCCAGGAGAGTGCAGTCTTCGATATTTTTGGCACGAGCCAGATGGCAACAGGCGCGAAGAAGCTGCAGGTCTACTTCGTTGGGCCGAAGTCGGCACCGATAATGCGCACGACACCTTATTCCGATCAGGCGCAGACCTTCGACAAACTCTATCCGGGCCACAACAACGAAAATTTCTGGGATTTCTTCTTTCCTGGCGTCTATGAAGGCTGGGAGGGCTGGATCAGTGAGCCGGATTCGCGCCCTGTAAAGGGCGATGACATCACCGCGACTGCTCCTTATATCGACGCGATTACCGGCAAGCTCATCGTGAGCTTCTTCCACCCGCTCTGGACGAAAGACCGCAGTGACGTCGCCGGCATGGTCGCTGCCGACGTGACGCTCGATCAGCTCGCTGACATCGTTGAAAGCGTGAAGGTCGCCGATACGGGCTTCGGTTTTCTCACCATGTCAAATGGTAATGTTCTCGCGATCAAGACTGAAGGCGAGAAAACGCTCGGGCTCAAGATCGCGAGTGGTGCGGCAGGTCAAGGCGTTACCGGCCTCGACCGCTCGCTCAAAAGGAGTGCGCACGCGACCGTCGCAGCGCTCGAACTTCCCGCCGACGAAAAGACGGTTATCAAGCATATTTCGATTGAGGAGAACGGCAGAGCCGAACCTTACATCGTCGCACTTCGCCGGCTAAACGCAGTCAATCTCTGGAATAGTAAGGGGTCCATCACGGCCGAAACCCTGATGCTTGGCTTCGTCGTCCCCGAACGGGAAATCTATGCTTCCCTCCTTGCCGCGCAGCAGAGCATTTCGAGCGCGACCAACCGGATTCTGATTACCCAGGTCATCGCAATTATCGTTTCGCTCCTGATCGTCTTTGCGGCTGTCTTCGGAATTTCAAAGCGGATCACTGCAGGCCTCAGTGCGCTTGCCGGAGCCGCCAAGCGGCTGCAGGCGAAAGATTACTCAGTCCGGGTAAGCATTCCGACGCGCGACGAAGTTGGAGAGGTCGGGGACGCGTTCAACCGGATGGCAGAGCAGATCAGCTTCCATACGGAAAACCTTGAGCAACTCGTTGATGAAAGAACGAAGGAGCTTGAAGACGCAAATCAAGAGATCTCCGCCCTCAACGGCAAATTGCGAGATGAGAATGTCCGCCTTGGTGCAGAGCTTGCAGTTGCCAAGCAGATCCAGATGATGGTTCTGCCGAGAGCCAGCGAACTCGAAGCGATCCCAGGGGTAGAAATCGCCGCCTATATGCGGCCGGCCGACGAAGTAGGCGGCGACTACTACGACGTCCTGCAAGAAGGGTCGCGCGTCAAGATCGGGATCGGCGATGTGACAGGTCATGGACTGGCGAGCGGTGTGCTGATGCTGATGGTTCAATCCGTCGCGCGCGCGCTGCAGGAGACTGGCGAGGACAACCCACGTCAGTTCCTCGATCGACTGAACAGAGCTATCTATAAAAACATCGAACGGACCAGCACCGACAAGCATCTCTCTCTAGCCTTTCTTGACTTTGAGAATGAGCAGGTGACCCTGTCAGGGCAGCACGAGGAGGTTCTTGTCGTTCGTGCAAACGGAGACATCGAGCGGATCGAAACGATCGATCTGGGTCTGCCGATCGGCCTCGAACGTGACATCTTGCCGTTCATCGCAACACGCGACATTCCGTTCAACAGTGGCGACGTGATCGTGCTCCACACCGATGGCGTAACCGAAGCGGAAGATCAGGGTGGCGAACTGTTCGGTTTAGAACGCCTTTGCTTCAGCGCACGCCACTATTACCGCGGGAGCGCCGAGGAGATCAAAACTGGAATTATTGAGGATCTGATGGCCCATATCGGAACTCAGAAAATCCACGATGACATCACTCTCGTGATCATGAGGCACAAGTAGGAATGACCACACTGTTCGGAACAGCCGACCTTGCAATCGGAATGGGAAAGAGCGCCAGTCGCGTGCGACTGTTCGACGGACCTCTCGACCTGAGTTGGCATCATTGCGCTACGACCTCGGACTTCATCGCAGACCTTTACGCCCTGCGCTTTCTGCCATCTCGCAACGACCACAGGCAAGTAAGACACAGCATCGGCTATCTGGTCAACGAACTCATCGAAAATGCGGTCAAGTTTCGTGCACCGGGCGAGATCACCATCGAGGCGGCCATCGACTCAGAAAATTTCAAGGTCAAGGTCTCGAACGTTGTCGATGGTGAAACCACCGTTGGATTCCAAAATCTTCTGTCGGAGATCACAGTCGGTGATCCGGGTGAACTCCTGATTCAACGGATCGAAGCGAATGCCGCGGACCCTGAGACGACACGTTCCGGTCTTGGATTGCTAACGTTGATGAGCGACTATGGCGCGAGTCTGGCCTGGATCTTCGGCCCAGCCGATGAAAGGGATTTGGTTTGCCTGGAAACATATGCTTCGATTCCGATTACGCAAATTCACAACTAATAACTAAATGAAACGAACTCACAACATGGAAATAACGACAGCACAATATCGCGTGTGGAGCGAAGCGAGCGAAGTTTTTTTTGATGGCGTCATGAGGTTGGCCAGTTCTGAGGCCTACGCGCCAATTTTGTCTTTGTTGATGAAGGTTCTTGACTCGAAACCTACTTCTATCACGCTCAATTTAACGGACCTTGAATTTCTCAATTCTTCAGGCATTAACCTCTTGGCGAAATTCACCATCGAGGTGCGCAAGCATCCCGATGTTCGACTCATCGTGCGTGGAACGCCCGACATACCCTGGCAATCGAAATCATTGCCGAATCTGAAGAAGCTGCATCCCGCCGTGGTGCTTTTGATGAACTGACCAAGTCCCCGGACTGCGTGGGCTGGCGGCAATCCGGATGGGCCAGTCGGGACGGTGCAAGTGCCCCGCACCGAGCGAGATATGTACGCCAAGATAAGTATTAGGATTCGAAGGTAACGACAATCCGGCCTCGTTCGTAGATGTTGGGGATGGCTTGGCGGGGGCTCGGCCACAGTGGCTTGGCGGGGGCTCGGCACAGGCGGCAGGCGTTCCGGTTGGGGGGATGTCCGGCTGCCTGTGCCGATAGCCGTCGCTGTCAGTAAAAGAGGTGGCGTCATTGAGTAAGCGTGCCAAGGTGAACGGCGGCTGGCTGGAGTTCGTTCCGCCGCAGATCCCGACTCGGGTCAAGGAGCCGCCCGGAGATGAGGGATGGGTTCACGAGGTCAATCTTGACGGCTACCGAACGCAGATCATCATCGACAAAGGCGGCGTGCGTCTTTACAGCAAGAACGGTCGTGACTGGACCACGAAGTACTGGCCAATCGCGCTGGCTGTCGAGCTGCCATGCCGGGCTGCCATTATCGACGGCGAGGTCATTGTGTCAGGCGAGCAGGGCGCTCCCGATTGCCCTGCGCTGGAAGCCACGATTTGGAACGAACCGAGCCGGCTGGTGTTCGTCGCGTTCGACATCCTCCATCTCGATGGTCGCAATCTAGCCTCCTTGCCCCTGTTGCAGCGCAAGCAGGCGCTGTGGCAACTGATTGAGCACGGCCCCCATAAGATCCAGTACAGCGAGCATTTCGAGGGTAGTGCGCTAGCGATCTTTCGCGCCATCGAGAAGATGGGGCTCGAGAGCATCATCTCGAAGCGCGCCGACAGCCGCTACAAGAGCGGACCGTCGAACACATGGCTGGAGCCAAATATTTCGAGGAAGCCGATTTCTGAGCATCGACGGCCGCTTCTGGCGCAGTAGCCGACGATCCTACAGCTCGGCCAACCTTATAACTCAAGAACCATGGGTAGCTGCCGAGCGGGCATTCTCTGGCCAGCCAGCCAAGGCTTGCTCGGCCACCGCCTGGAGAACTTCACGACGGAAACCAGCTTTTGCCTGCACGGCCAGGCCGTGTGTCGCTGCCATGACATACGCGGCCAGGGTTGCGCAGTCGGCGGTTTCGGGAAGATCACCCTCTGCCTTTGTCCTCTCGAACCGCTCCGCGAAGCATCGCTTCGCCGGTGGCCCGATACTCAATCAAGCCTGGCGGATGGGTTCGGCGTGAATGCAGAATAGAGCGTGGGTCCTGGGCACGAATGCCAACACGCGGGCGGCAGCGCCCAGGCTGAGCGATGGGGCGGATCATTTTTATCGGTTCTCGCCTTGGCTCCGTCGTGCCCTTAGCCGGGGTCGCCGACTATACCGGAACCAAATGGGCACTCGCCGGATATGCCAAGGGATCGCGCGCGCCTCGGCCCCCGCAACATCACTGTGAATACAGCCGGGCATCATGCTCACGGACATGGCCTCGGACATCGCCGGTGAACTTCCTGACCGCGAGGCCATCCTGGACATCCATCCGATCAGGCGAAGAAGATCAAATGATCGAATAGCCACAACCGCAAAGAAAGCGGTTGCGGCCATTCAAGTCCCCCTAATCGAGGCTTTCGGATGAGCTGACGGGCGCTGCCCGATCAGAGTCTTTGGAAGACGGACGCCTAACCCGAAAACTGGTAATGGTCCTCACGCCGCCAGCACCGCCTCACCCAGCCCGCGAATAATCTTCGCCAGTTCCACGCATTCGTCGTGACGCACCTTGTTGCGTCGCCAGGCGAGGCAGATCGTGCGTTGCGGCATCGGCTCCTGGAACGGAACGATCTTCAGGTCAGGGATAGTGCTGGCCGGCCCCGCCGCCATTTCCGGGATGAGCGTGACGCCGAGCCCGTGCGCCACCATCTGCAGCAGCGTCGTCAGGCTGGTCGCGCCGTAGCTTGCCATCGCCACCGGCCGCACGCTGCCGCAGACGGCGAGCGCCTGTTCGCGCAGGCAATGGCCTTCCTCCAACAGCATCAGCCTTTCCAGCGCCGGGCTTTCCGGGGGAACCGGCGGCGAGGCGAAGGCGGGATCGCCGATCGGCACGGCAAGGAAGAACCGATCGCAGAAGAGCTCTTCGGTGATCAGGCCGGGCTGATCGAGGGGAAGGGCCGCGATGAAGGCGTCGAGCCGCCCCGTGGTGGTGTCCTCGACCAGCGAGGCGGTCACCGCTTCGCGCAACTCGAGCTGCAAGGCCGGGAAATGCCGTTTCAGCTCCGGCAGCACATGCGGTAGCAGATAGGGCGCCACCGTCGGGATGATGCCGAGCCGGAAGCGGCCTTCCATCGCCGGCCGGCCGCGCCGGGCCGTGGTCTCGATCTCGCGGATGTCGGCAAGAATGCGCTCGATGCGCGGCAGCATGGCCAGAGCCTCGTCGGTCATCCGCACCGATTTGCCGCCGCGCTCGAACAGCCGGCAGTTGAGCCGCAACTCCATCTCCGCGATCTGCGAGGACAGCGCCGGCTGGCTGACGCCGGCGAGCTTCGCCGCGCGGCCGAAATGCAGCGTCTGCGCCAGCGCCTCGAAATAGTGCATCTGCCGGACGGTGAGACCTATCATAAGGAAAACCTATCAGAACAAACAGGAAAGGCAATTTGTCTTTATCGGCAATGCGCCCTAGTCTGGAACCATTCCAGAGTGGCGCGGCTTGCGGTCCGCCCGGAAAAGTCAGCAAATCGGAGAGAGAACGATGGACGCAAAGACTGATGATCCCAGCGCGGGCAAATGCCCGGTCGTGCACGCAACCATTGCCAGGGGCAACCGCGACTGGTGGCCGAACCAGCTAAACGTCCAAATTCTCCACCAGCAGTCCGCCCTGTCCGATCCTATGGGCGAGGCGTTCGATTACGCCAAGGAATTCAAAAGCATCGACCTGAACGCCGTGATCAAGGACCTGTATGCCCTGATGACCGACTCGCAGGAGTGGTGGCCGGCCGACTTCGGCCATTACGGGCCGCTGTTCATCCGCATGGCCTGGCACAGCGCCGGCACGTACCGCATCGGCGACGGCCGCGGCGGCGCCGGAGCCGGCCAGCAGCGCTTCGCGCCGCTCAACAGCTGGCCTGATAACGTTAACCTCGACAAGGCCCGCCGGCTGCTGTGGCCGATCAAGCAGAAATACGGCCGCAAAATCTCCTGGGCCGACCTGATGATTCTCACCGGCAACGTCGCGCTGGAATCGATGGGCTTCAAGACGTTCGGTTTCGCCGGCGGGCGCGCCGATGTCTGGGAGCCCGAACAGGACATCTACTGGGGTCCCGAAGGCAAGTGGCTGGCGGACGAGCGCTACAGCGGCGAACGCGATCTCCAGAACCCGCTCGCCGCCGTGCAGATGGGCCTGATCTACGTCAATCCGGAGGGGCCGAACGGCAATCCGGATCCGCTCGCCGCGGCGCGCGATATCCGCGAGACCTTCGCGCGCATGGCCATGAACGACGAGGAGACCGTCGCGCTCATCGCCGGCGGCCACACCTTCGGCAAGACCCACGGTGCCGGCGATGCCGCGCTGGTGGGCCCGGAGCCTGAAGCCGCCGGCATCGAGGAGCAGGGCCTTGGCTGGGCGAGCACGTTCGGCACCGGCAAGGGCGGTGACGCAATCGGCAGCGGCCTGGAAGTGACCTGGACCACGACGCCGACAAAATGGGGCAACAACTTCTTCGACAATTTGTTCGGCTATGAATGGGAACTGACCAAGAGCCCGGCCGGCGCGCACCAGTGGACGCCGAAGGGCGGCGCCGGCGCGCGCACGGTGCCGGATGCACACGACGCGGCCAAGCGTCACGCGCCATCCATGCTGACCACCGACCTCTCCCTGCGGTTCGATCCTGCCTACGAAAAGATCTCGCGGCGCTTCCATGAGAATCCGGACCAGTTCGCCGATGCCTTCGCCCGCGCGTGGTACAAGCTGACCCACCGCGACATGGGCCCGATCGTTCGCTATCTCGGCCCGCTCGTTCCCAAGGAGGAGCTGCCGTGGCAGGATCCTATCCCGGCGGTCGACCATGTGCTGGTCGACGAGCTGGACGTGGCCGCCCTGAAGGCCAGCATTCTCGGCTCCGGTCTTTCGGTGCCGCAGCTGGTCTCGACGGCCTGGGCGTCCGCCTCGACCTTCCGAGGCTCCGACAAGCGCGGTGGCGCCAACGGAGCGCGCATTCGTCTCGCGCCGCAGAAGGACTGGGACGTCAACCAGCCGGCTCAATTGGCGACGGTCCTGGAAACGCTCGAAGCGATCCGCAACGAGTTCAACGCTGCCCAGTCCGGTGACAAGAAAGTTTCGCTTGCCGACCTGATCGTTCTCGGCGGCGCCGCCGCGATCGAGAAGGCGGCGAAGGACGCCGGCAACGACGTGAAGGTTCCGTTCACGCCAGGGCGGATGGACGCTTCGCAGGAGCAGACCGACGTCGACTCCTTCGCCCCGCTCGAACCGACCGCCGATGGTTTCCGCAACTATCTCAGCGGCAGGCAGCACCTGTCGCCCGAGGAGGCCCTGGTGGATCGGGCGCAGTTGCTGACGCTGACGGCGCCTGAAATGACGGTCCTCGTCGGCGGTCTGCGCGTTCTCGGCGCAAATGCCGGGCAGTCGAAGCACGGCGTCTTCACCAAGCAGCCTGAGACGCTGACGAACGACTTCTTCGTCAACCTGCTCGACATGGGCACGGTGTGGAAGGCGACGTCGGACGCCAAGGAGGTGTTCGAAGGACGCGACCGGGCGACGGGCGAACTCAAGTGGACCGGCACCCGCGCCGACCTCATCTTCGGCTCACACTCCCAGCTGCGCGCGCTCGCGGAAGTCTATGCGACCGCGGATGCGAAGGAGAAATTTGCCAACGACTTCGTGGCGGCGTGGACCAAGGTGATGAACGCCGATCGCTTCGAACTCGCCTGAGCCAGGCTCTGTCCAAACAAAAAGGCGCGGGCTAGGCCCGCGCCTTTCTTGATTCAGGCCTCGGCCGTCAGTCTTTCTCGAAGACCCGCGTCTTGGCAACCACGCCGGCAATCGCGCCGCCGATCAGCGGTGCGACGATGAACAGCCAGAGCTGGCCGATCGCCGCACTGCCCGAAAACAGCGCGGGGCCGATCGAGCGGGCCGGATTGAGCGACGTGCCGGTCACCGGAATGATGGCGAAGTGCAGCCCCGCCAGCGTCAGGCCGATGACGAGGCCGGCAAAGGCCGTCGCGTGGCTGCCGCTGGTGACGCCGAGGATCACCGTCACGAAGGTGAAGGTTCCGATCAATTCCCAAAGGAACGCCGAGCTGACGCCCCATTTCGTCGCGTCCCAGCCATTGGCGCCGAAGCCGCCGGTGTGTCCGCCGACCTGTCCGGAGACGATGATCCACAGCGCCAGCGACGCGATGATGGCGCCGATGATCTGCGCGATCCAATAGGGGACAACGTCCTTGGCCTGCATCCGGCCGGCAAGGAACACGCCGAGCGTCACCGCCGGGTTGAGATGCGCGCCCGAGATCGGGCCAATCGCATAGGCCGCCGCGATCAGGCCGATGCCGAATGCCAGACCGATGCCTTCCTGGCCCAGCGGCAGCGCGCCGCCGAAGCCGCCCGTCACCACCGAAGCCGTACCGATGAACACCAGTAGAAATGTGCCCAGAACTTCCGCCAGATAAATCTTCATTGCCCTCTCCTCGTATCGATCCGCGGTCTCGCCTTTTCTGCGACGCGAATCACAGCGGGCAGAGTATTCGCAACCGAAAAACTTGGAAAGCACAGCGTTGCTCCACGCGGAGTGCTTGTGCGCGCCAGTTGTGCGCATTAGAGACCTGTCATGTATTGATCGAATTGTTTCATTTTTCGCCGGCTGGCGCCCCACCTGGTCGGGGCGGCTCGCGAAGCATCGACGGACACACGCCATCCTTCCGCATGGTCGTTTCGCCATCGGGCAAACAGAACTGTTTCAATCACGGCATGAAAAGCTCTAAGAGCAGGGCCGGAAATTAATTTGCTGAGTAACGGAAGACAAAGATGAGACTGGGCGGACGGCTGGCGGCGGCCATCGAAGTGCTGGAGGATATCGGCCGGCGTCACCGGCCGGTGGCCGATGCGCTGAAGGACTGGGGCCTGTCGCACCGCTTCGCCGGCGGCGGCGATCGCGCGGCGATCGGCAACATCGTTTATGACGCGCTGCGCCGGAAACGCTCGGCCGGGTTTTTGCTGGGCGAAGACACGCCGCGCGCCGTCGCTTTCGGCGCGCTGCTGCTTGAATGGGACCAGACGGCGCAGTCGCTGAACGAAGCGCTCGATGGCGACAAGTTCGCGCCGCCGCTGCTCAACGCCGACGAGTTGAAGGCGGTCGCCGATGGCAGGCTTGCCGATGCGCCGTCGGCGGTGCGGGCCGATATTCCCGATTGGTGCGCACCGCTTTTCGAGCAGGCCTTCGGCGCCAGCTGGGTCGACGAAGGCGCGGCACTGGCGACACGCCCGCCGCTGGACCTCAGGGTCAACACGCTGCGGGCCGATCGCGGCAAGGTGCTCGCCGAATTGGCCGAGACCGGCGCCAGGGCCGCACCGATCGCGCCGCAGGGCATCCGCATCTCGCCGATCGCGGGCGACGGCAGGCATCCGAACGTGCAGGCGGAACCGGCCTTCCAGAAAGGCTGGTTCGAGGTTCAGGACGAAGGCTCGCAGATCGCCGCCACGCTGGCTGGCGCGGAGGCCGGGATGCAGGTCCTCGATTTTTGCGCCGGCGCCGGCGGCAAGACGCTGGCGCTGTCGGCGGCGATGGACAATCGCGGCCAGGTCTTTGCCCACGATGCCGAAAAGGCGCGGTTGGCGCCGATCTTCGACCGCATCCGCCGTTCGGAAAACCGCAATGTGCAAATCGTCACAAAGCCGGCGGAACTCGAGCCGCTCTCGGGCCACATGGACATCGTCCTGGTCGATGCGCCCTGCACCGGCAGCGGCACCTGGCGGCGCCGGCCCGACGCCAAATGGCGGCTGACGCAGAAGCAACTCGATGCACGCAAGGGCGAGCAATCGGCGATCCTTGATGCAGCCAAAGCCTTCGTCAAACCGGGCGGGCTGCTGGTCTACATCACCTGCTCGGTGTTCGACGAGGAGAATGGCGAGCAGATCGCTGCCTTCCTGGATCGTAACAGCGGCTTTGTTCCGGTTGATCACCGCCAGCTCTGGGACAGCCGCTTTCCTGGCCATGAAGCGGCCGCGCGTATCGGCGCCGCAGGCGGCATTTCGCTGTCGCCGGCGCTAAGCGGTACCGATGGGTTTTACGTCTGCGCGCTGCGCCAGGGTGGCTGAGCCATGCCGGCGGACCTGATTGCTGCAGTGCAGCAATAGCGATTGCCTGCCGCTCATGCCTCTGCGATAAGCTTTTCCGACAGGAGCGTGACAAGCCATGGCAGCAAAGATCGTACCCGCCCCCGACTATGAGGATCGCGTCAGGACGTCCTTCGCGCGCCAGAACGCCATGGCGACCATCGGCGCCGAACTGACGCTGGTGACTCCCGGCATCATCGAGATCGAAATGCCCTATTCGGCAGCGCTCACCCAGCAGCACGGCTTCCTCCATGCCGGCGTCATCTCGACGGCGCTGGACTCGGCCTGCGGCTATGCGGCGTTCTCGCTGATGCCGGAAAGCTCCAGTGTGCTGACCATCGAATTCAAGGTCAATCTGCTGGCGCCGGGCAGAGGCGAACGCTTCCTGTTCCGCGGCTCGGTGACGAAGCCCGGCCGCACCATCATTGTCGCCGATGGCCAGGCCTATGCCTTCGCCGCCGACGGCGAGGCCAAGCTGATAGCCACCATGACCGGGACGATGATGACCGTGGTCGGCCGCGACGGCATTCAAGGCTGATCCGATGCGCAATCTCGTCCGGATCGCAGGCAGGGATGTCCTTTTCGCCATGGCCGCTGAGGCCGAATACGGTCCGCATCTGCAGCGGCTGTTCACGCCTGTCATGACCGGGGTGGGGCCGGTCGAGGCGGGCGTCAGGCTGGGCGCGGAACTGTCGCGGCTGAAGTATGAAAAAGCGCTGCCGGACCTCGTCGTGTCGCTCGGCTCGGCGGGCAGCCGAACACTGGAACAGACGCAAATCTACCAGGCCGTTTCGGTCGCCTACCGCGACATCGACGCCTCGCCATTGGGCTTCGAAAAGGGCGCGACGCCGTTCCTCGACCTGCCGGTGACGGTGCCGCTGCCGTTCAGGATTCCTGATATAAGAGAGGCGACGCTGTCGACCGGCGCGGCGATCATTTCCGGCAGCGCCTACGATGCGATTGCTGAGGACATGGTCGACATGGAGACCTTCGCCTGCCTGCGCGCCTGCCAGATGTTCGGCGTGCCGCTCGTCGGCCTGCGCGGCATTTCCGACGGGGCTGCCGATCTCCGGCATGTCGGCGACTGGAAGGAGTATCTCCACGTCATCGACGAGAAGCTGGCGGAAGCGGTCATGCGGCTGGAACAGGCGATCGGGTCCGGCGCGCTGGAATTCGGATCATCGCACGAAGACGCGGAATCGCATTGACAGACGCCTCGCAGCCCATTGCGCCGACTCATTTCTTTCTCTAAACGCTCGCCATGAAGATAGCCAATCATCCAGATACAGTCCTGATTGTCGATTTCGGCAGCCAGTTTACGCAGCTCATCGCCAGGCGAATCCGCGAGGCCGGCGTGTTTTCCGAGATCGTGCCGTTCCAGTCGGCCGAAGCGGCGTTCAAGCGCATCAATCCGAAGGCGGTGATCCTGTCCGGCGGTCCAGCCTCGACCAGCGACATCGGCAGCCCGCGCGCGCCGCAGATCGTCTTCGACGCCGGCGTGCCGGTGCTCGGCATCTGCTATGGCCAGATGGCCATGTGCGTGCAGATGGGCGGCGTTGCCGAAAGTTCCGACCATCGCGAATTCGGCCGCGCCTTCGTCGAGATCGAGAAGGACAGCCCGCTGTTCGAGGGCCTGTGGGCGCCCGGCCAGCGCCACCAGGTGTGGATGAGCCATGGCGACCGCGTCATCTCCTTGCCCGAGGGGTTCGAGGTGTTCGGAAAATCGGAAGGCTCGCCCTTCGCCATCTTCGGCGATGTCGAGCGCAAGATGTACGGCATCATGTTCCACCCCGAAGTGGTGCACACGCCGGACGGCGCCCGGCTGCTGCGGAACTTCGTCCACAACATCGCCGGCATCGAAGGCGACTGGACGATGCGCGCCTACCGCGAGCACGCGGTCGAGACGATCCGCAAGCAGGTCGGCAAGGGCAAGGTCATCTGCGCCCTATCGGGCGGCGTGGATTCCTCGGTTGCGGCGCTGCTGATCCACGAGGCGGTCGGCGACCAGCTTACCTGCATCCTTGTCGACCACGGGCTGATGCGCAAGGACGAGGCATCAGGCGTGGTGGCGATGTTCCGCCAACACTACAATCTGCCGCTGATACTGGTCGACGCTTCGGACCGTTTTATTGGCGCGCTGGAAGGCGAGTCGGACCCGGAAAAGAAGCGCAAGACAATCGGCCGGCTGTTCATCGAGGTGTTCGAGGAAGAGGCAGAGAGGCTCGGCGGCGCCGATTTCCTGGCACAGGGCACGCTCTATCCCGACGTCATCGAAAGCGTCTCCTTCACCGGCGGCCCGTCGGTGACGATCAAGTCGCACCACAATGTCGGCGGCCTGCCCGAGCGCATGAACATGCAACTGGTCGAGCCGCTGCGCGAACTGTTCAAGGACGAGGTGAGGGCGCTCGGCAAGGAACTCGGCCTGCCCGACAGCTTCATCGGCCGGCACCCGTTTCCAGGTCCCGGTCTCGCCATCCGCTGCCCGGGCGGCATCACCCGCGAAAAGCTGGAGATCCTGCGCGAGGCCGATGCCATCTATCTCGACGAGATCCGCAAGGCCGGCCTCTACGACGCCATCTGGCAGGCCTTCGCCGTGCTGCTGCCGGTGCAGACCGTCGGCGTGATGGGCGATGGCCGCACCTATGAATTCGTCTGCGCGCTGCGCGCCGTGACCTCGGTCGACGGCATGACGGCGGATTTCTACCACTACGACATGGCATTCCTGGGCGCCGCCGCCACCCGCATCATCAACGAAGTGCGCGGCATCAACCGCGTCGTCTACGACGTGACGAGCAAGCCGCCGGGCACAATCGAATGGGAATAAAGTTCGGTCGTTCGCCAGCATTTGCTGACTATCGGCGCCAGACACTTAACTCACTGAGCTAGAATTGTTTTCCTCTCATTTCCTATCGCTAACTATCGCCCGCAAGCGGGATCATTTGGCGGTAGACCTGACGGTATCCCATTCCTCTTCATTCCCGCTCTAAGCTAATACCGTCACCACCTTATTTCCTAGAGAGTTAGGTAATCTCTAGGTAAGCCATTGAATCTCAAATGATATGGTCATGCCTTGACGGTAAAAACGATGACGGTAAAATCTGGCGCTGGATATGCGGCCACCCGCTTGGATTGCCCTCGTCATGCTCACCGACATTGCGCTTAAGAAGCTGAAACCAAAAGACAAATTATACAAGATCGCTGATCGTGACGGTATGTACGCCACGATGTCCACGGCCGGGCAGATCTCGTTCCGATACGACTACCGAATGAATGGAAGGCGAGAGACAGTCACGCTGGGCCGCTATGGTGAGGGTGGCATCTCGCTAGCAGAGGCGCGCGACCGCTGCATTACCGCTCGAAAAATGGTGGCAGCCGGACAATCGCCGGCGCATGAAAAGCAGCGTGAAAAGCGGCGCCTATCTGCAATGGCCACCTTCGGCGATGCCGGCCGGGCCTGGTTTAAGGGGGCCAAGATGGCGGATAGCACGCGCTCAATGCGCAAGGCCATCTTCGATCGAGACATCTTGCCGATCTGGGACAAAAGGCTCCTCACAGAAATAACAGCTGACGATTTGCGGGCGCTCTGCGCGAAGGTGCGCGACCGTGGCGCGCCGGCAACAGCCATTCATGTCCGGGATATCGTTAAGCAGATCTATGGTCATGCCATTCTGCACGGCGAGAAGATTGCCAATCCAGCGGACGAGGTAGGACCGGCTTCGATTGCCACGTTCGAGGCAAAAGACCGAGCATTGTCCCCCGCAGAAATCCGAATCATGCTGAATGAGTTGGAAAATGTGCCAACGTTGCCGACGATACGGCTCGGCCTAAAGCTGATCCTGCTCACGATGGTTCGGAAAGGTGAGCTGCTGGACGCGACGTGGGACGAGGTCGATTTTGAGAACGCTGTTTGGAGCATTCCCAAAGAGCGAATGAAACGGAAAAAGCCGCATAACGTCTACCTGTCCCGCCAATCCCTCGATATCCTGATTGCGCTCAAGACTTGCGCAGCTAACTCCCGACACGTGCTGCCATCTCGCTATGACGCCGACGAACCCATGTCGCGCGCCACCTTCAATCGGGTCACCGTGGCCATTGTCGATCGCGCAAAAAGACAAGAATTGCCGCTTGCGCCCTTTACAGTGCACGACCTACGGCGGACCGGCTCGACACTCCTAAACGAGATCGGATTCAATCGCGACTGGATCGAAAAATGCCTTGCCCACGAAGACAGCCGCACTTCGCGCGGCGTCTATAACAAGGCTGAATACGAGCCGCAGCGTCGTCATATGCTGCAGGAATGGGCTGACATGGTTGAGGCCTGGGCGGCGGGCAAGAAGCGCTCGCCCGTACTCCAGCCGGATGCCGGGGCGGCGATCATTCTCGATCCGATTTGACAGGCCTCGTCTTCCGCGACCGCACGTCTGGACCTGGGGCGATTTCGATATTGCCGGCAGACGACGCCTTTCGCCTTGCCCGGACCCAAGCCTCGACCTCCGCCAGATCCCAAACAACACAACGGGGGGTCAGGTTGAAGCGTCGTGGGAACTCGCCACGCTGTTCCATCTCGTAGATGGTCGTGTCCGATAAAGGGACGATTTCTCGCAGCTGCGCCCGACGAACAGTTCGCACGACCCGACACGACCCGATGTGTGGCAGAACCGGAAACGGGCCAGGCTGCTCAATTTTGAATTTATCCACCTCTGAAGACGACTGCGGTTTGACCATTGCGTAACCGGGAGGGTTGCCGTGCTGGCCAACCATCGCGCAACTTTCCGAGATCGCGTACAGCCATCAATTGCGACCACATAGCCTCGCTTACGAACGAGGCAAATCCAAAGGCGCTCTACGACCGCGCAGCTGCCTGACCCGCGCATGCGCGGATTGCTACACGCTTGAACGGGCGGTGTTTGAGCGTGCTAGATGACCATCGGCTTGAAGGCTTTGACTCTCTCTCACCGTTAGCATTCAATGCCGTCGGTTTGGGAGGGATTCGATGGTAAGCAATATTAAAAGTGTCGCGGTTCACAATTTGGTCCGCGAAGACGAAGGGTATAGAGTTGTGGCTGGCAACAGCGCAGTTCAGATATCAAACACCGCAAAGCGTTTTGTAGATGAATTGCATAAACTCTATGCGCGGCGGCCATCAAAATCGTATGGAAAGTTCTCCCCTGACACTACAAATTTTCCAACGTCAACGTTGCTCAATGAGTATCTCGCAGGCACCTCGGACTTCCCTGCTCTGTCACTAGAACTTATGAAAACTCTTCAGTTGCAAGCACAAAGGAAGCCAGGTTCCACGGGCGGGCATGTGTTCTTTGCTGACTTTTTGAATGATAACAAGCGATACCTTCTTGTTGCCATAGTTAACGATAAAATTAGCGCGGCGCTCACCGCGCAGAATGATCTCCAAGACGTTTCGCACCTTGACCTAGATGGATTTAGATTCGCGGGGCGCGTCAGCTTTACGGGCTGGGCTGCGAGTGAGGAGAGATATATCGGATTTCTTAAGGGTAAGGGCAATGTAGCCGAGTATTTCCGCGAATTTCTGGGCTGCGAGAACACGAACGTTCCGCTCGTTGAGACAACCCACTTGGTCGATGCCATAACTGAATTCATCGACAATTCCGGTCTCACGCTGGCGCAGAAAGACGAGATCAAAGAAAGGGCTAAGAATATTTGCGAGAGGGTATCGAAGGCCAAGCAGGAAATTGATTTTTCTGCTTTCGCCAATGAGCTGTGGCCGGAGAACCCCCAAGACCTACTGGATGTGCTGGCTGATCCTGAGCGGAAACTGAACGACGGTTTTATCCCTGATAGAAGAGCGATACGCGGACTCGTTCGCCTTAAGGCGACTACCGATCTGTGGTCGATAGAATTCGACTGGAAGGCGGTTCATCAAGGGAAAATCGCATACGACCCGGACGAGAAAACGCTGTTGCTCAAGGAACTTCCAGACTATTTGCTAGCCGAACTCGAGAAAGATCGTAGCAATGCCTGACACGGCGACTTGGCCGGATTTACTGTCGATCTACTTAAAGGCGGACTTTGGCTCGGATGAGAATGCATATATCCAGATCACGGATGCTGAATTGTTGGAGACTATTAAGCGGGTCGAGAAGTTTGACGAAGACAGTGGCGGCGATGCTAACTTGGCAGTCTTAGAACCGCATAACATGCAAGTAGGATCTAAGGTTAGGCTGAGAATTGGTGCGCCGAGACCGCACCTTGGAACTTTCGTCGAAAATTTCGATCAGTTTCTAATGTCACCAAATGCCAAACTGGCCGAACCGAAGGCATACTTTATCAAAGAAGGCCGCTTGCACAACGGGCAATCCGTTGTGAGCGACCTTGTTGTTCGGTATCGGTTAGTTGTCAGATTCGTGCAAGTTCTCGCAAAGGCAGCGCTCTATTTTGACAGCCAAAAGCCGGAATTGGTCTTCTTCAAGGAAGGTAAGATTGCTCTCCCGATACGATATAATGCGCAGCAGTTACGCTTTGTGAGACCCGAGTTGATCGCCGAGTTGGAGAGCATGCTTTCAAGTGAGACTCACGTGGAGCAGAAAGAAGCGATGCTCGCAGAGGCTGTCGCCAGGCTCGCAGTCTCGCAAAGAGCCGAGAGCCGCTTCGTGTATCTGATGCAGAATGTGGGGGAGGTAGCTAAGCAAGTCCGTGATGGCTACAAGTTGTTTATGTCAAGCTTTTCCTACGAGAAGATCCGAAGCCAGATTGAGAATGCGCAGAGCGAATATATATCACGAATTCATAAGACGTTTGTGGATGTCCAAGGACAGTTGCTCGGTATTCCTGTCGCCACAATAATCGTGGCGTCTCAGCTAAAGCGTGTGACTGAATGCGATGTATCTGCATGGGCAAATTTTGCAATCATCTGCGGCGCCTGGATATTCGTCGTATTCTTATGGTTTGCTTGCGTTAACCAATGGGCTACGCTGTCATCGATCAATGTCGATGTGGGACGGCAAAAAACCAGACTACTGCGGGACTACGCCATCATAGAGGACCAGTTTAGCAGCTTGTTCTTGGCGCTCGAAAGACGCGTATGGTACCATCGCGCAGCGCTCACGGTCGTAATGATCATTTCCTTTGCGGGAGCAGTATTCGCGTCGTTCGCCTACAGATCGCTCACCAGTGTCAGTGTTCTAAACGACTGCTTGTTACCCTTGCTCAAATAGGTCAGCTTTGCTGGCTCACTGTATTCTAACGGCCGCCCATCGATGCAGCCTTTTCAGTTGAACGCTGCTCGCGCTCAAAACGGTAATTCCCTTAGTCACGCCGCTGCATCGGCTGGCTGATCTTCTCACCAGCCGACGGAGCTTTCCGAGGGCACCACCGAAAAGCTGTTCCAAGCCAGTCGGGACCTGAAGGCAACAGCACCGGGTCGGACCGAGGAGACCAGGGCCCCTATTCCGTCCAAGGGCAACTCGCAGAGCGGTCCGAGTATCACCTCGGCGAGGGAGAGGTCAGATCCAAGCGCTTTGAAATACAATCCTCCTTCCTTTACCGCTGTATCCAGCGGAAAGGGTTTCGGCCTCGTATTCCCAATGCCGGAACTTCGTCCGTGATAGTTTGCCAAGTAATTCGTCAGAAACTTCGGGCGGTCCTGATTTGTCCGGAATGTCCGGAACTGGCTCGAGAACTCTATCGTCGGCGTAGATGACGTCGAGGAGGGCATTTCGAGCGATATCGCTATGCCTGCATCCTCCACGTTCAAATATTCTCACGGCCTTTGCTAGGCATGAAAGCGAATCGACCGCATTCCACGGTTAGCCCATGGCTTGCTTGCGCTCTGAGCAGCGCCGATGCCTTCGCCCGCAAAGGTAGAGGGAACTCGAGCGCCATCGGATCCGGCTTGCGTTGCTTCTTGGTTTTCTCGGTTTTCCCCGCCTGGCGAAAGAACTCGCGAGGCATGACCAAGCGAAGAGATGACCGGCCGCTTGCAACCGAACCAGTGCTCGATCAAGACCATCAGCAGACGCTGCACGTCAGCGAAATCCGCATCGTTCTAGGCCGGCACGTTCACCTGTACGCGTTGGATGCGTGGCTCTGCACCCGGTTTTGGGACATCGGATATGTCGACGAATTGTAAATCGCAGAGTTGATAGGTGATCTTGACATTCTGCTGGGAGCCTTCCGGGAGAGGAAGCCCGCCCTGGGAGTCAAAGCGGATGATCTTCGTGGATTCGCCGTCGACGGTCGTATTGTCTGCGGTCGTAATAAATATCTCTGGATATGATTGACCAGAGCTGTCCACTACCTGCTTGCCATCTTTGGTATAAGAATAACACTGGTATCGCTTGAAAACGATCGCCGACCTGAGCCCGTAGTTCACGAACAAGATTTCAACATACCCGGCCTCCCCGGGGTTGGACCCTCCGCCCACAAAGCTGGCAGCCAAAATGGCACGATTTTCCGTCACTTGTTTGGTTAGCGCCGGAAGTCCGACGACCAGAAATGTGGCGATTGACGCCAAACCAGTGATTATAGCCAAGACCGTTGACGCGTTCCCAAGATTGCCCCACCAATTCTTCTTTTGAGATGTGCCACAGTGAGGACACTTTCCAGCGCCGTGTTCGATTTTGAGCCGGCACGCCACGCAGCGGTCTTCTGAGAAATCTGCAGCCTGATGTGTCACGATTCCCCCTCTTTTAAGTTGGCGTAATTTATAAGGCGCCACGGACATCTCGACGCGGTGGCGTGTATAGTATGGAGTCTGGAATTGCAAACACGCGCAATTTTACTTGCATCTATGCGGCGTTGCGGAAATCGAGGTAATGTATATAGTCGTGCTTCCCCGGATACATAGACGGCGCATTTTTATCAGCAGGTTTATCGCACTTCCACCACCACAACTGTTAAATCAATATAGAAAAGACTAAATCATGATATTTATCAGGTACTTGTGACGTTCTGGTAGATAGAGGAGGAGTCGCTACCTGTTCCGCAACTGATAATCAGTAGCAGACTTTTGTTTTTCGTACCAGAGAGTCTATTTGGCGCCCTCTCATTGTTGTATGGATCAAGCAATCGCGTTCAGTTGCCTCGAAGGTCAGAGCGAGTTCGATGGGGGTAAAAGACGGGCGACAGGACCAGAACTCTACGGCGGAACGCTTGCTGCCATGTGACATCGTCATGGCAGGCGGGGTGACTAGCGGTGTCATCTATCCTGGTGCGGTGGCGATGATCGCCCGCCGATATTCGTTCCATTCGATAGGAGGCACCTCTGTTGGCGCGATCGCCGCAGCGGTCACCGCTGCGGCAGAATACGGACGCCGAACGGGACGCAATCCACAAGCGTTCGAAGACGTTGCCGCGATGCCCAAAAGTCTCGGCGACGTCGCACCGGATGGACATTCGCGGTTGTTCCATTTGTTTAGCCCCGAGCCAGCAACAAAGCCGCTGCTTGCTCTTGTCACGCCACTCATGAGCGCTAGGAATTTCAGCGGAAAGTTCATTGGCATACTCGCTGCATCCCTATCGGCCTGGCCGCTCGCGCTGGTGATGGCTGTTACATTGCTGGCAGGCGTTGCGCTGGTCGTGCACCAAATCGTCGGCGGACAAGCGATTCTTACTGTAGTCAGCCTGATCGCTGCCCTGTGCCTTGTGCTGGTCTGTTGGCTTGTGATGCTCATCACCGTTCTGGTGCGCCGCTGGCTGCCCCTATGGCGCGCCAACGGGTATGGGATCTGCACAGGGAAATCGGCACCGTCGTTCTCGACCAATCGGGCCGTCGTAACGTTCGAGGGTCTTTCGCCATGGATGCACCGGGTTGTGCAGTCCGCCGCAGGGCGAACCATTGATGACGCGCCTCTGACGTTTGGCGAATTGTGGAGCGCGCCGGAAGCGGCTGGCGGAAAGCCGGGCGGTCACGGCCCGGTGGCACCCCGTTCAATCGATCTTGCGATGATCGCCAGTGACATCAGCCGCAATCGTACCGTCCAACTCCCGTTTCTGGAATCCCCTTCACCCATCTACGCGGATATCGAGACCCTGCGCCGGTATTTCCCGGCCAAGGTCGTTGACTGGATCGAGACCAAAGCCGGCGACTATGAGGAACGGCACCAGAGGCAGGAAGGATGGATAAGGCTCCCGCGGCCACAGGATCTGCCGCTCGTCTTCGCTGCAAGATTGTCGCTGAGCTTTCCCGTGCTCCTTTCTGCTGTTCCACTTCTCACGCCGGACTTTGCGAAAGGTAAGATGCCCGACGGCAAGATTCCTCTGCGGTCTGTTTGGTTCTCGGATGGCGGGCTGACATCGAACTTCCCCATCCATTTTTTCGACAGTCCGATCCCGTCGAGGCCGACCTTCTGCCTGAACCTCATCGGCTATGGCGCGGGCGCGCCGACCGTCGTGACGGATGCACAGCAGCGGGAAGAGGAGCCCCACGACCATTCAGCGAACAAAGCCATCGAGCACCCTCGGGATGTTCGGCGCGCCGCCAAGAACAGGCCGGACGTCACCCCGGTCGGTGACCCGAAGCCCCGCGACCCGGTGTGGGAGTTTATTTCGATGGCTAAGGGAAATCAGTTTTCTCCGGCCCCTTTTACCGCGTTCGATACTGCACCCGGCCTCGGCTTGGTGGCGTTCTTCACAGCGCTTTTGAACACGGCAAGGTTTTGGAACGACAATCAGATGCTTCTCGCGCCTGGAACACGCGACCGAGTCGTGAACATCGCATTGCGCGACGACGAAGGCGGCCTTAACCTCGATATGGACGCCAAGGTATTGAGTGATCTTGATTTGAGAGGTCGCGCTGCAGGTCTTCTGATCGCCGCACGCTTCGACCCGGAAGCGAAACGCGATCCTGAAAGCGGCGCCAAAAATGTCGAGGTTTTCGCCAACCACCGATGGGTTCGGTACCGCAACGCTATGGCAGCATTTGAAGACATCTCTCGACGCTTTGCCACATCGAGGCGAAAGTCCGATGCGGCGGCGGTCGACCGCAATGAGTCTCTGCTGGACCGAATGATCGAGGGAAATGCCAGCGAGAAGCTGGGCTATCCGGCTCCTGCCGGAGCCCGCGGCTTCTATCGCAAGTACACTGACGCGTTGGAACAGCTCGCACAGGCGATGGCCGATGCCACGAGAGCCGACCCCGACAATACATTCGATCGGCCTCGATCATATCGCGAAGGAAGCTCCAGAGCGCCGGCTGGTGCTGCGCCGCGGCCAAAGATGCGGATCAGGTTGAGGCCGATAGCCGACAACGATCCGCGCGCCGAGTACGCCGACCTTCCAGCGACGTCTCCGCCGAAGCGTGACGAAAACCCTCCTACATAGTTTGAAAAGTCCGGAATATTGGTGTGCGTCAATGCGACAGATGTTTGGATGACGATGATGCATCACGTTCTCAAAACCCGCGAATACAAACTGCTATTGGAGTTTTCGCGTTTCGATGCGAATCCGACGTTGGAGTTGGCCAACTCATTCTGGGATCAGAGGATCAAACCTACGATAGAAGGTAGGCTTGGCACGCGCGGGAGGAATTCCAGGGCCGAGGAATGGTTCGGGGCAGCCGAAGTGAAATCGGTTAGGTTTTGGGACACCTCCGCCTGCCTGTTGACGCGATGCAACTACGCGCTGAGGGAACGGGTCTCGAACAAGAAAGATGCCAGCCGCAAACAGCAGCGCGAAATCACCCTCAAGCTTCGCATGCCAGACATGTTTGTCGTCGCCGCGACGTCGCTGCGTGGCGTGCACGGCGCCAAAACCGCGTTCGAGGAGGACATCGCGCCGTTGGAAGTTGCCGATCAGAGCCATCCAACCCCAAAGGTTGCGATCTCGATGCCCAGATCGATACGCAGCCGATTTTCGTTGTCCACCTCGATCAAAGGGGTAGCATCCGAGCCCTCTACACTCTCGCATGCGGCAGCGCTGTTTCCGACGCTGCTGACTAATTTGGAAGCACAGGGCGCGCTTGCCTCAAGCAACAGCCAGCTTCAGCATGGCCCGGCTATCCAGGAACATGTTTTCAAGGGGGCCAAAGTCAGGTTGGCGAGCGGTACAACGGGAGAGTTTGCCCTCACGATCTGGCATTTCGCGCAACCGCAACCGGTACCTAGCGTAGCCGAAATATCGTTCAAATGTAGCTTCGAAAACGGCACAATGCCGGGCGCTGCGGCGCGGCGGGCATTTGACCTGTTCATCGGCCTCCAGGAAGACCTCGGAAATTGGCTCGATTTGCCGCATCCGAGTAAAACCGAACTCGCCCTTCCACTTGCATGCAGGAGCGAATAGGCGCCGCCGGAAACACTCCCTTCAAAATGCAATATCGTTCGCACCTCGGATCGGACGGGAGGATTCGATCGCAGTCGTCTCGACACTGCCCATACGATCAATCTTGCGCAGCCCGCCAAAATCGAGGCCGGTTAATTCCTCGATGAGTTTGATCGGGCGCTGAAACACACGCGCCTCATCGACGCTGTAGGGATTGTATCTGGTCGTCTCGAAGATAGGCGCGATCGTCGACGATTGCTCTACGACGAATCCAGTTACGGAAGGTGTGCCGTCGGGCCGCTTGAAGACGCATATCTTCCAAAAGGACCATGGGATTTGCCACGGCCCCCCTTTCAAGCCTTCGCCGTAGAAATTGTCGTCCGGCCGCAGGATCGGTCCTGTCATAACCGTCGCCTTCTGTGCGCGCGTGTCCGCGCGGGCGAGCACGAAATCCTCCAGATTGCCCCAGGTTTCGCTGTTATAGATGTGCTCCTGCGGCGCCGCGTTCGTATAGTGGAACGTATCGGCGCCCGCCCGGTCCGCAACATCCTGCGGTCCCCAGACCGGATCGAGGCGACGCACCAGATGGCCACGATCGATCTGGATGCCTTTCCCGGGAACCTTGCCGTAAATGTCTGCCAATGTCTGTTGATTGGCTGGAAGTCTGTCATCCCGGCGCCAGCTTGGCGATTTCGCGGACTTCAGCTTGTTGCCGTCGATGTTGACTGCTGTCCAGATCGCAAGCCTACGGTCCACATTCATGGCCAGGCTGAAATGCGTGTAGTTGAACACAGTCTTGTCATTGGTGGTGTTCTTCGCCAGCGTTCCTTTGAAACTAGAACCTGTTTTCGGCAAAGGGACGACGAGGTCCGCCCCGAGGAACTTTGGATCGTAGCCGAGCGATTCCGCAAAAGCCGGATCGGTGAAACGGGTTGTTTCAAAGGCCGTATCCTCAGGAACATTTGGGACCGTTTGCCAGTTCTTCGGCGTTGTGTCGGCTAGTGCAGGGCGCGGTCGGTAGGCGGCACGAGGTTCATAGGAGAGCATCGCCATGATCTTTGCAGCGTCCGCGCTGAACGGAGCGTCCGCCTGGAGATGTGCCCATAAGGCGCTAATGCGGATGCCCTCATTGGCGATCCACTTTTTGGCACTTTCCCCGTCGGCTTCAGTCCAGACCTTTCCCTCCTTGGTCAAGGGGTCGCCCTTCTGGTTCCGATCAACGATTGCTTGATGGTGAATTGCGACCAGATCCCATTGGTCGTTGAAGACCGGCGCCCCGGACGAGCCTCGCTCCGTGTCAGCTGTATAGTGTATGAAAGCCGGATTGATGTTCGGGAATTTCGTTTGGTCGAGCGCCACTATCCGATTTTCACGCACCACCACTTGCTTGGTTCCGCCTTCCGGATGCTGGATGATCGAGACATGCTCGCCCGTGATCCCCTTACCGCTCATCGGGATCAGCGGCAGCACACCGAAGTCGGTTATCGGCGTTCCATCGTGGCCCATCGGTGAGATGGCGACGATGGTAAAATCAAGGTCGACACTCGTATAAAATGCCTCGATTGGAGCGAACGGAAAGATGCGGCCACGTCGCTCGACGAAATTCGTGTCGAGTTCGTAGCCAAATTCCGCCAAGCTACGGCTTGCCGTTTCCGGGTCAGGAAGGACGTGGTTGTTCGTCACCAACAGTGCCGGCGTGACAAGGAAACCAGTCGCATAATCTGGCGGTCCGCCTGCCATTCCGAGGGTCTTAATGCGGCAGACAGCTTTGGCCGTTTGAACGCCGCGCTCAAAGAAGTTGATGCTGACGATATCGCGCTTGCCGATCAGCCGTTCGAACGCGCTCGGATCGTTGCGATTGATCAGATCGAGCCTAACGGCGATACGATCCGGCCTGTCAGTGCCAAGCACCTTCGCAGGAACGGAGTCCGACGACGCGCTCTTCTTCTTCTGATCAGCAACCGTTTGATGTTCGATCGCCTCCTTGGCCGCCAGACTCGTATCTCGCTCTATTCTGAATGCCTTTTTCGCGTCCTCAATCTTTGCCATATGGCCCCCACCTTGCAGTGCGATTCAGAAATTGCTTTTTTGTCGATCGACCAGTTCAGCGTCCGCTGCGATCACGCAATGTGTTGCTGAGAAGGTTGGTCAGCCGCGCGCCAGCCGGCGAGACTTCTGCATCGCAAGCGTGCTGTCGAATTTGGATCTTCTGGAAACCGTATGCGATGGCTGCCACCTCCATGTGGCCCGGAGGAGAGAGAAATCACCAATATCCGCAAGAATGTCTATGAAAGGATCTAGCATCTTTTTCCCCCAAATGCCGGCCCGGACAGTTCACAACGCTAACGTACCTCTGCAATACGTTCGGCACAAGCTTTGCGTCGCGCAGCAAACGAAGATCGGGAAAACTTCCAATTTTGTTGATCCGACGAAAGTTATTTCTTGAATGCAAGTTTGGTTTTAGTCGGCAGACGGCGGCACAAGACGATCTTACTTCTCACCAATGGCGTCAGGGATTCTAGGACATTGCCGAGGCGGAGCCGCAGTTATACTAGCGAGTAAGTTAGTGATACTGATATTGCGGGAGTAAGAATCCAGGAAAACCAATCGTGGTAACAGCGCGTGGGGAGCGTAAATGACTGAAATCACTTTGAAAGTGTTTGCAAATGCCCTCCCACCGAGCCCTGGCGCTGCTCCATTGATTGAAGCGGCCTTCCGCAAGCGTTGCTGCGCCAAGGCAATACCGGCGAAAGCAGCGATGCCGATCAACCCGATCAGCACGTTGATCCACAGTGCCGGGAATACGCCCACTCCCGCCATAATAAAAGTAAGGCTGAACGGCGCGAACGCGGAACTGAATTGCCGCGCTGCCGTGATCCAGCCGACATGCGCGCCGTAGCCGGCGCGGCCGAACAGTTCGAGCGGCAGCGTACCGCCGACAATGCTCATGAGCCCTGAGCCGAGCCCGAACAAAACCGCGAACACGATCGCGCCCGGGATGGAGGGCGTGGTCATGAGCAGGACGGCAGGGCCGAGTGCCAGCGCTGCGGTCGCGCCGAGCGCCAGCCAGGTCTGTGGCACACCGCCGCCAAACAGCATGTTGATCAGGCGGCTCGCGACCTGCGAAGGCCCGAAAAGGCTTGCCACGAACACGCCCGCCGCGCCGAGGCCGACCGCCGCCGTCAGCGGCACCATGTGGACGAGAACCGCGGAGAGCACCAAGCCTTCGACGGCAAATCCTGCCAGCATGAGCAAGAGCAGCCGTTAAGACCTGCGGCAGACGACGTTCGAATTCATGCCGCCCGTTTCCCGGGTGCATTTGGCTTGCTCACTGATATTCTCGAAACATGATTTCGCCGTGGCGTTTCGCGCCCCGCCTAGCGTGTGACATCGGCCAAAATGGCGTTGCCTGACTTTGACTATTGCACCACAGACTCCATCGAAAAATAAAAGCCAGTATCCTCTAGGACTGCGGGTCCAAGGCACGAGCATCTCTGTCAAAAAAACGGGGGATAACGTGTGCCGGTAGGTGCCGTGGATAAGTAGAATCAAGTCTTTTACCTGCAGAGCTTGAGGGATCAGGTGGTGGGTGAAGTGCGGCAACTGCTACGCAGTCTCCTGGTGGCCTTGGCACTCGGGGCGCTTTCGAACTTCTCAGCCGCCCAGGAATTATCTCGTACCCACAACGATGAAATACTTGCCGAAATCGGTGCTGTCCGCGATGCCCTGGCTGCGGCGCAGCAGCAGTTCACGTCCCTCGGCGAACAACTGCAAAAGTTGAACGCCGAAGTCCGCGCCCTAAACGGCGACGTGATCAGTCTCAAGGGCAGTGGGGTTGTCCTCAAAGAAGGAGTTTTGCCGACTGTCCCACTGGAGCGCGAGTTGAAAGCGCTAAACGAGCAAGTTGAAACCCTTGACGCCGCGCGGACGGCAATTTCAGCACAAATCGACCTTGTTTTCGATGCGATAGTGAAGATGCGGCTGGGGGACGGACAAGCGACGGCTCTTGAACTCCATGCCTTTGTTCGCCGACTCGTATCGACCGCTTCCGAGCTGATGACCAACGAAGGGGTTAGGACGGACGAAGCCAAGCTTGAAGCAACCGCACAGGCATCGATTCGGAAGGCACTTGTTTCTTTCGATCAGAAACGCCGCGAATTTGAGACGGCGATTTCGACCGCGCCATCGCCGCCATTCGTGGTCGACTTAATGCGAAAGCTCGACAACGAGCTCTCCGCGCTCACGCCTCAACAAGCAAATGCAATAGGCGGTGCTAGGGATGCGGCGGTCGCGCTCGCGACCAAGCTGGCCGGCATTTTTTCGAAAGTTGAAAACGGCGAGGTTGTGAGAACGGTTGAGAGTATCGCTAAAGCTGCTGCGGAACTCACTGCGAAACTGCCGACAAAGGGCACCGCCAATGACGAGGGGCTTAAGAAAGTTCTTCTTGCTGACGACAAGTCTTTCAAAGCGCTTTCCGATTTGGAAAAGAAGCTGGATGACATGGACCTAGGAAGCGCTGGTGCCGCTGTCCGAATCCTTGAAGCGAAGATCGGCGACACTTACCCGGAAGCCCTAATTCGATCCCGCTGGTGTGACGCAACGGCGGCAATGCGCAAGCTTTGCGACCGGAAAGCGAATTGCGACATACCGGCCGACTATCCAACAAAACTCTGCGGTTTCGACCCGGCTCCCTCAGCAGACCCACGTCACCGTGGTGTTTTTGTTCGCTACGTGTGTTTAAGGGCAATCGATGCCAATTTTGTTGGCACCTACCCAATCGAAGAAGGAGTGACGAAGAGCAACCTGACCAGATATCGCAACCAATACGTGGTCATCCGCGGCGGGGGAGCGATCCTTTGCTCATCATGAACCGGTTACTCCTAACGCTGCTTGCACCGGTTCTTTTTTTGAGCGGATGCCAAGTAATGGATTCCACGCTTGAGTACGCACCGACGGCCGATGGCACAATCCAGCAGCGATGTAACTCAGCACTTGGCTATTACTCACTGCCGTACTCGACGGTGAAAGTTCGGATACTGCAAGCCTTCAGAAAGGACACGCTTGTCCCGGCTTCCCCTCCGTTCATGGATGTGTTCGAGCCAACGCCACATCCCGATCGCCAACACCGTTTTTGCCTTGATTTTCTTGAATCGGCGCTCTCCGACGACACTGTCGAAGTGTACTATTCGGGGCAAGGCAATGCGGACAGGGTCGATCCGACGGCAGCTGCTTCTGCCGTCTCGCCGAATGGCCTGCTGGAGCTGATAGTTTCGAAAAATGTCGATCGAACCGGCGAGATTATCCAGAAAATCCTTCGTCTGATTTTTATCCTGGTCTCCGGCAGCCCTGGCGACGGGTTCGGCCGAACCTCAGCCAATGTCGACACGCGTCTCTTGACCGAACAGGACTTTGATCCATTCGACCCTAGCTCCCTTGCCAAGCTGAATAGCAGCATCCGCCAGTTTGGATTTTGCGTAACCTTGGGAGCCTACACGTACGACACGAGCACCATTTTGCCGAACGAATATTGCAACGACCCGGAGAGCGCGCTCAGGCCGGGCGGGCAGTCGTTGTACCTACAAGCGGCTCGCGAACAGAAGTACCTGGTAAAGGACTTGCCGACCGGGGTTTTTTACCGGCCTCGACAGGGTTATTCGGTGTTCGTTTTTGTTCGGGATGATCCTCAGGTCTCATCTTGGGAGCTGCGCAAGGTTGATACGGTTCAGCTCGAGAATATTTCACCCATTATCGCACTGCGCGTTAACCGGGCGGCCTTCGCTGAACATCGAACTGTGATGGCCTTCAACAACGGCAACCTTCTCGATTTCTGCATCTCCAAAGGAAGCGAAGTCAGTGGCTTTATCGAAATTCCGCTCGATATCGTCTACGGCATCGTCAGCATTCCATCGGCAACCATAACGGCGGAACTCAGCTTGAAAAGCGGCCAGAAGGGGTTGCTTGAAGCTCAACAACAAGTCCTGGCTGCGCAACAAGCCTATCTCGACTTCATCGTCAAATCCTCGGCTGCCCAACAAAAAGTTAGTCCGGGCACTCCGCTCGTTGCGAAGGACTTTTCGTTCGGGGCTGCGGCCGCATTCAACAATCCAGCCCTCTCGCGCCCAACCGATGGCGACACCAATATTTGTGGTTTGATCAAAAATGCGTCCTGATCGCCGCCCCAAGGCGGCGATCGCCGCAGTTGCTGTAGCCGCCGCCCTCGCTGGTTGCAACGTTTACAGTACCACGCCCCTAAATGCCTATGCACAAATTGAGAACCCAACTACCTGCAACACCACGGCGGGATCCTACGCCCTGCCAAAGGGAGAGCTGCAGCTTAGAATCATCCAGAAGAAGGCTGCGGATGGCGCTAAGTGGTATGAGCTTGAATATGGATTGGCGACGGGTGGCACGCCGGCCGTCACGCCGACAGTCGCCTTTAGCGCCGATTCCAAGCAAATATACTGCATCGATTTCCTTTCCAACGCTTTCTACAAGGACGCAATTCGGGTAAAGCGCAACAACGCGCAACTACTCGAACGCGTTTACAGCAACGCTGACGATCAGTCCGACGAAATTGTGAAAAAAGTTGCTGAGGGTGTAGGCGTCGCGATCGCCGCTGCTACAGGCGCCCGGAGTTTCGGCAAAGAGGATGACAAAGTCGATGTCGTTCAGCTGAGGTTCGATCCGTTTGATGAAAACCTTCTGACACAAATCAACTCGGCGATTTATTATACCGGCTACTGCATCTACATCGACCCGGATGGCGACCCTTACGTACCTTTCTGGATGCACAATCAGTGCACATCCAAGAAGGTTTCGGAGCGAGCTGTAAAAGCACACACTACTGGGGGCGCCGCGGCGGCAAAGTCAGCCGCTGCGGGCTCCGATCGTTTCAACATATTCTACAAGCCGCTGCTACCACACACGCTCGTCGTATTACGGAAGGACGATCCAACCTCGGGCAAACCCTGGCGAGTCTATAAGCGAACCGTCATCGAACTGCCCAATCGCTCGCCGCCCTTCATGATCGAAGTCAAGCGTGGCCTGTTCATCAACCGAAAGACCGACGTCACCTTCAAAGAAGGAATGTTGGAGTCAGTCGCGGTCGATAAGGACAGCGAACTGAATGCGTTTGCCGACGTGTTTGTTCGCATAGGACAAGTCGCAGTTCAGATTCCCGCAAAGGCCCTAATAATTTCAACCAGCGAGGCCAAAAACCGCGAAGCGCTCATCCGTGCGAACCTTGACCTAATTCAGACCCTCACGGCGCTGAAAGCGGCGCAAAACGCGTATGCCGATCGCGTTGCTGGACTCACCCCCGATCAACGGGCTGAAGCGTTAGCGGCTGGGCTTGATCTCCGGTCAGCCGGCCGGAATGCACTTTCGCTCGAAGCCTGCATTCAAAGTGGCGCGCTTACCGCAATCGAAGACGTCGAGGCCCTCTGCCGCTCCTATCTTGCTGGGGAGGAGTAAGGATGCTGGCGCCGGTTGCTCCTCACCTTCGTGTCTGGCGCCAATACCGAACCGCGAGCTTGCTTCTAATGCTCACGGTGATCGTTGCTTCGTTAAGCAGCTCAGCACTCGCAAATATCAGTTGCGTTGGCGAGGGCGTGCTGTGGTCCGATTTCGACAAGTTTCAAAGTCTTTTACCCGATGAGGCGCAGCGCGCACTTTCCGAGCAGCTTGATTGTGTTCTCGATATGTCAAAGTCCTTCGTCACCGACCAGAAGGTGATTGGAGGCGATGCCGCCGAGTCGGAAAATTTTGCTGATGTGGTTTTGATTGAGTTTGACAATGGTGATCGTTGTACTGGTGTGCTCATTGCGCTCGACACCGTTCTTACCGCAGGTCATTGCAGCTGTGGTTCGAATTATTCTATCAAGCTTCAGTTTAGGGCCAGAACCACTACGACCGAACCGACATTTGCGCAGTTGATCGTAACGGGCGGTCCTGTACGTTTTCCGGGGTACCAATGCTCGCTACAGCCCGACGTCCAGCCGGGCCGAGACCTTGCGTATTTTCGGATTGAGCCGTGGAGCATTCTAGTCGCAAGTGTGGGGAGTTTTCGAGTCCCTGTCGCACCCACCGTTGAGGTAGGTTTTCAAAATGCTGCGTCGAAGAAGCTTGCCTTAAGCGTAATCCGACCGGCCATTCTCGTCCTGCGCGATCATGATCTTAGAAGCCTCTACTTGGTGGGCTTTGGAAGGACCGAGACGGGCAGGTTGGCGGATGAGATGCGTGCAGCCTATGTCGGAATTCTGTCTCGGTTTTGTGCCTCCGGGAGAGCGTACAAATCATACTGCGCGATGCATCGCGAATTCGCCCTAGCGAGAGGTGGAATTTTGCGGGAGGGGCCAGCTACGGACAGCTGTGGTGGCGACAGTGGCGCACCGGTTTATCGCCTTGACTCGGGTGCAAAGTTTGGATTGGACGGACAACTTCTTACGCCCTCGAAGCGGACACTCGTCGGAATCGTTTCTCGAGCACTCCTCGGTGTAGCGCACGAGTATCCCGGGTTTTGTGGCGGTGGTGGTATTTATACGTCGGTAGGAACTAAGCCGGTGCTCGACTGGCTTAGCGCCGAAGGAATTGCTTTCCAATTTGATGAGAACGCTGATGTTCACGTCGAATAAAAGCCACGGGCGAATTCACAAATCCGCCGTCCGGTCGGCCCTGGTATCAGTCGCGTTGATTGCCTCGACGATCGATTGTTTTGCGCAGCCGGACAATAACAAGCAATATTTAGTCGAGAAGCTTCCGAAGGTTCACGTGATCGCGTTTGCGAACAGCGACTACGAGGAATTGACTGACATCCCCAGCGTCAAACGCGACTACCAACTCATCCGCGAGTCGTTCTCCGGGGAGAACGTTGTCCTTCACGGCGATAACGACGCCGGCGGTTTCGCAACCGACGATGAACTTTGGCAAAAACTCCGTAGTTACCTGTCCAAAATCGAGCCGGGTGACGTCGTTTTCTTCTACTATTCCGGCCATGGTTTTTCGTTCAAGGGTACGAACTACTTGCTGCCACTCAATTATCCGAAAACAACGGTGAATAGCCAAAACCTGTTTCGCTTGGCCACGCCGGTGCATCAAATCGTCAACGCTATGCAGCGCTTCAATCCGAGTGCTGCAATTGTGATGCTGGATACCTGTCGAACCGGGCTCGACCTTGAGATCGACGACAACGGCAAGCGCGAAGCCGCCAAACGAGCGTTTGAACCGATTGCTACTGTCAACAAGGACAGGAAGCTTCCCTTTCCCGTTAAACGGCTGTTTCCAAATGAAGTTGGGGGCGAGGCGGTTGGGCTTTCCACCGATGCACGCGGAAGTTTTTACACGCAAGCTTTTCACGACCTCGCAAAAGAACCGGTGCCCATGCTGGAGTTCGACGGGGCGCTTAGAGACCGGACGATCGAAACCACTCTCTCCCTGCCAGAGCCACTGGAGCCCGAGATTGGAGGTGATCCCTTTGGGTTTTCGCCGAAACCCGCTGATGACGATTGGAAAGAGTTGAAGGACCGATGGCTGGCGGTGCTCGACAAAAAGTCGCCTGATGCGGTTTATTCCTTCCTGAGGCGATTTCCATACAGCCAGTTCTTGGGGTCGGCGCGCAAATACATTTCCGACCAGCCCTTGCCCGATGGTGGTGGCAGCCAAATTGCCCTGGCTGCCAATATCGATCTCGCCTTCGATGCGGGCCGGGACAACTTGATGGTGGGGGTGATCAATTCCGGTTTTCCGGTTCGCTTTACGAGGGTGATGTCTCAAGACGCGGTCGTCAATTTCGAGTCGGCCGTCGAGGGCTCATCGCAAGGTATCGTTACCGGCAAAGACCGGGTGGAGGTTATTGCGAACGCCGAGATCGAAGTCAGGGAAGTGGGCTCAAAACTTCAATTCGATGCGGCCCAATTCCAGAGATATGCCGAGCTCTCGAGTGCGTTCGACATCGACCTTCTTTCCGACGACAGCGACGGCGCCGCAATCCTCGGCACGCTTCCAAAAGGCTTGCCAATTCAAATCGCTGAATATCGTTTTGACGATGCTACCGGCGATCTTTTTGCAAAAGTCGAATTGCCGTACCAGCAATTCGACTTGCCGATACCAATGGGGCAACTGGGAACTGGCGAAGCGACCTGGGCAAAGTTCAGTGCCCCTGTAGCGGAACCCAAGCCGGAAACTTACACGAACATCCTTGGCGTCGCGCGATCCGAGTTGGTCGTAAGCTGGGAGAACGCTGACCCAAGCATTGTGACAGCCGCAGTCGACCAGGAGGTTGATCGTTTGAAGGCAAGCGGACTGACAATCAATTGGGTCTCAATCGCGACGCCTCGCCTCGAAAATCCGCAGGTTCTCGACCTGACGACAGCGCTAAACGCTGAATCGGATGCCGAGAAGCGGTTCGAACTGAGACAGAAGTTAGACGAGCAAGAGACCCTTTTGATGGCTGGGAGTGATGAAAGGCTAATTCGCGCACTCCACGCTCGCTACGCCCTGGTGAGAAAGGGTATCGATTCGAAGGCAATTACGATCGTCAACGGACGGGACGGCGTTGCGGCTGACACGACCCGCCTCCGCTTTTTTACCAACAAATGACTGCGACCTAGGCCCGTTTGGGGGATTCGATGCTATCCCGAAGCCAACTTTTGATCCTGGCAGTGTTTCTGGCAGCCGCCGTATCGGAATCCGTAGCTCAGGAACAGGCGAGTATACCATCAGCTACAGAAGGCGAGGGGTCCGGTGACGAAATCCACGCCCTCCCGAAAATCTTTCTCGGCAAGGATGCCAGCGAGGGGCAGTTCCCATTTCATGCTGCGCTTGGTCGCCACCTCGGCACGGCCGGAGCTTTTGAATATCATTGCGGCGCCAGCCTCATTGCACCGAGATGGCTTGTCAGTGCCCGTCACTGCTTCGATTCTACCGTCAAGGCTGGAAGCTATATCGCATATGTTGGCGGGACGGTTTACGGCGTCGAAGCCGATTCAGTCGGCATTGAGGATGTCCTTTCACTGACAGAGGCCACTTCACCGAACCTTCGCGGTGACATAGCGCTGATCAAACTTTCCGCCGATGCGCCGGCCAATGCAAGGCCGATCGAAATTCAAAGCGAGGACGAATTCACCGCTAGCGGTCATGAAACCAGTGTTGCGAAGTATACAATCCTCGGGATGGGCGCGACCGCACCGGGATCTGGCCCGTCGTATGTTTTGAAGTTTGCCGACAACATCCCTTCGGTCACGACCGAAAATTGTAAGCTGCTGCCTGACAAAGCCACCGGCAAACTTATCTATGGGGACAAGATCCTTGCCGATATGATTTGCGCGGGCGATATCAACAAGCCGATGACGCCCGACGCCTGTCGGGGTGATAGTGGCGGTGGCTTAATCTGGCACCGTGGCGAGGATATGACTCCAATTCTTGCTGGCATCGTCAGCGGTGGCGAAACCCCTGGTGAGTATGGTTGTACCGACGAGCCGCTGAAAGTCGGCCTGTATACAAAAGCTGTTTTTTACAGAGCACAGGTTCTGAGCTGTGTTGCTGATTCCAGCGGTAGCACCTGTAAGTTCGCTTCGATTCTCGTCAACTGACCCCGGACGCGATGGTCCGATGGCCGCGCGACGGCAGCCACTTCATGCGTTTTGATTAATAGACCTGCTCTAACCAGCAGCTTGCGCCGGCGCTGGTGGCAGTTCGCGACAAATGACCTCAGTCGCGTTTGGCCCTTCTCGCGACGTTTGCTCGAATTAGACCCAAGGTACTGCTCGTATTAGAAGGTTAAGAGCGGACATTCAGGGATTTGTAGCAGGCGCGCATCCGCCGTCCGAACGATCGGCTGCTGGCAAGGTTCCTAAACGTTCACGTAGTGGGGGCACGTGCCTGCCCGCGATCGCATGCTATAGAGGCATTCGCGGGAAGAAAGGGGAATGCCAATCAGCGTGTTTTGAAGGGCAATGCACTGCGATTAGGTCGTCAGTGGCCAAGTCGGCGCGGGTCAGAGGCCAACAAAATACTTCGGCGGCGACGTCACAGGGTAGCGGCTAGCAACCCAGCGGCATGGTGCCTGCTGCCATGGCTTTCTTGTATTCGGCTTCGCGTGCGTTGAGCATGTGGCCCAACGCTGCAAAGTCGGTGTCCCCCTTGTCGGGCGGTGCGGCGGCCAGTTGTTGCCTCGCTTCACCGAAACGGTTGCAGGCGGCTGCGACGAACATCTTGAGTAGGAATGCATCCGAGCGTGTCTCCTTTATCCATTCATCCGACGGGGTCCTACCCAGCCCGGCGAGTATCTCGTCGGGGATATCTCCCAGGCTGTTGTTAATCGCGACGAAGGCGTCTGCCCGCTCGCGGTGAACTTCAACTTCGGCGGTCACGTCCTCAAGCTGATCCTTCAGCCCAACTAGTTCCTGGGTTGCTGCATCGACTTGACCCTTCAAGTCCTTACCTTGCCTTTGCAACTCGTTTCTTGATTCGAGCAGAACCGCCTGCTCTGCGTTCAGCGCCGCTTCGGTCTGCTTCAGGTTCACGATCTCGATCTTCATCGAGCCCTTGAGCACCTCGAAGCCGCCTAGCACCAGCGCCGAGATGATGGCCAGGACCGCGCCCGTAACCTTCACGATCTCTACCCGGTCCCAACGGGTGGCGGTGAGGCTGGCGATCTGGGTGCGATAGTAGTCGATCTGGGCGCGCTTCAAGTCATCATCCAGTGGATTGAGCGTTGGCTGATCTTGAGTTGCTGCCCCTGTGCCGCCTGCAGTCATCGAAACGCCCCACGTCCAGAATGATCTTGCGAACCAAAGACCATAGTCACGAATGAGTGGGTTAAGGAAGTCCGCGTCCGCACGAGCCGCTCTATCGCATAGGCAACGGAGCTCGGGTCTCCGCTCTTGCGGATGACGATCGCTCGCGGGCATGACGCCTCAGGCGGAATCGCATGTGGGGAGGAGGCGCGCGCCCCTTTTCCCCCTCAGGCCGCTTAGCCGGCATCCCCTCTTCTGCGGCTGCGCCTTGTGCAGACCGGGGAGGACCCCTCCGGCTGAGGGGGTTGCCCACGCTTCCCGCTGTACGCCACGAGGCGGGGGCGAGCACGCCTGCCGGCGAGCTTGCCGACTGGTTTCACGACCGGGACATCGATCACACCTGCGGGCGCCGAGACATCCTCAAACCCAGGGCAAGATCGAGCGCTGGCACCATACGTTGAAGAGCCGCATCCTGTTGGAGAACTACATCCTCCCGGACGATCTCAAGGGCGCAGATCGCTGCCTTCATTAAGCGCTACAACCATCGCCGCTATCAGGAGAGCCTCGATAATCTTACGCCGGTCGACGTCTACTTCGGCCGAGGCCAGACCATCCTGCTGTACGAGAAAGGACAAGCGAAAGACCATTGAACTGCGGCGCGGCAGCATCGGAAAGCCGCCGCTTAAAATGCCAACCCAGATCAGCCAGGGCCTCTACTAACTCAGACCAAAGTCTCAAATTATCTGACGACTGACAGACCTGCCCACGTGACATCTTGTTAGTTTTGGAGCAGTCTCCCCCAGCAAATTCTTCGCTCAACTACAGCTTTGCGAAGGTGGTCCATGAAAGTGTTATATGTCGCTGCGGCAATTGGAACACTAACGCACTCGTCGTCGGTCGAGGCATTTACGCTCACCGTTTGGCCAGTACAGACCGTTGTAACTATGCCGGTCGCCGGCAAACTCGAAACGCTTCCCTCCGTAGGAGTGGTGGTTCCTCAACCGAGCTATTCGTTTTCGGCGGACCCGGGGCCGGGACTCTATACTGTGCAGGGTGTGTACGATGCCGAGGAAATTTCGCCGCTAGTGGAGTTTACTCCAAGCGGACTGATCGATGACGTGAAGCCGATGTTTGACCGACAGTTAGCCCTGCATGCTCAAATCGATCGCGCTCGTCCGGGTCCGATTTCGATAAAAGCAACTGGCGACCCCCTATGGATCGATAAGGCTCCGGCCTCAGTACGCACTGCACTCGACAGACTTAAAGAGCTGATCATGCGGGTGTTCTGGACTGAAAAGATCAAAGGAGTTCGCTCGACATTCACCCGCGACAGCAATGGCATAGCAAGCATCGAAACGCTTGAGCAAAGAGTTGCGACGCTCCTGGATCCCAAGGGCATCAAGCTTATCTCTGCCATCTCGACGTTCGATCAAGGTACAGTAACACGCTTTTCAACGTTGGTTTTGGCCGATGAGATTCGAGCGAGCCACGGCGTACAAACTCCGTCGGTCATCAACCCATTTGCTCATCACCAGACCATCACCATCACTGACCCGTTGCTTTTCTCGCAGGGGGAGTGGCGAGGGACCTTGGCAACGTTTTCCAACTTCGTGCAGTCGTTTTGCGATGCGTCCGGGGCCTATTGGGTGAAGGTCATCGACGATGGGTTCGTCTCAGAGACAGACATCGAGGCCCTAAGGGAATTCCGAGTATTACCGCGAGGCGGCAGCGCAGACCGTTTTCTCGTCACAGATAGCAGACATCCACGTGAGGTGATCAGAGAACAGTGCGTTTCCACAAACGATAGCTTTGAGACCTACCAAAGAAACTACCGCATGGTTGCACGCATAGCGGCTCTCCATGCAGAGGTGGTGTTTGGCAAAGGCTGGAACTCCGTTGTCCCTGTAGACCTGTCCCAAGACCGCAACGAACAGTTAGCGCGGGCAGCCGCCGAGATCGCCGCGCTAGACTTTGGTTACGATGACGCGATGGTCGAAGCCCATTTGGAAACACTCGATCGCGTCCGTGTTGAGTTCGCTGCCCTTTTGAGTGCGGGCGCGATAAGCGCACTTACAAACCCTAGCGAGCGTGCACAAGGTATGGAGTGGCTTCCGATACCCGAACTCGCGGAGCAAGTGTTCGGCCCACTGATCGCCGATCGAATAATGCCACTCTATACGGCTGCAACGTTCAGAAAGTTCTTGGGCGGCATTAGCGTAACGAACCCTGTCCCAACGCCGCCGCCCGGTGCGGTTCCCAAAATCGCAAACTATCTGAGAGGCGCAGATATCTGGTTTTCCGTCTTGCGGGAGCCGGTCATCAGCGAGCGACGCGCCCTAAACGCCCTAATTGAGTGGCGTGATGGATGGTCCAACGGTGTGAACCTCTACGTGCGCGGTGACTTGGCGGTCGATGTAGATAAGTCTTTTCAAACGTACTGGGAAACCTACAGGCAGAAAATCATAGACTTCGCAACAGCAGTGGAATCGGTAAGTGAACTCCGCTCGCTAAACGATGCCATCATCCAGATAAATGGGATGCTCGGTTACGCAGATTCAAGAGAGCACAAGAGCGGAAGGATCGTTCTTCCGCCAGACACAACGGTAGTTGGAATCAGGGCGAAGCCTGACAATTTCCTTGACCAAGGTTCATCCCTTCTGACCGTCGAAAGTCGCTTTAGACGGCGCGCGCGGGTCGTTCTCTCTACCCAAGAGATGGACTTGTCGGCACTCAATACCGGCGATCGCTTTCGGCTAGAGCTCGACCCATGGCCTGACTCGCGGTTGGTACTGGTGGGCGAGGTCGTCGGAATAGGGCTCAACGACGATGGTAAATGGAATGTAGATTTCATCCTAGGCGTTGGAGTTCCCGTCGCTGAGCTGACAAAGCGCGTGAATGGATTGCCTAGTATTCTTCCTCTGACGTCAGCCATCTGCAGTGAAGAGCTAGGGCTGTTGGAACTTGAGGCTTGCACCGCCGCGGAAGGACTTATGCCTAGATTCGGAGAGATCGATGTCTCGATGGTCAAACTGGCGGACTAGAATACTGCTTGCGCTGGCATGCTGCGCTCAGACTACTGTCCTGACACACGCAGCCTGCAGCTTCAGTGTGGTTGGCTGCGTAGGGACGCAATCGTCCAGCTTCGGCTCTTCAACCCTGCTTTTTCCGCCGGAGCAACTGATCGCCCCTGAGCTTAGATGGGGGGATACTGTTACAGGCAATCTAAACGTCATCCGGAAACAACTTGACACTTCAAGGTACGACGCGGTGGGACTGTGGCTCGATGCAGTCAGCGGTGGGCTCCTCGAGGAGGCCCGCAGACAAAGCCTGTACCACGTAGAAACTGGCGCAGAACTGTATTGGGACTACTCGGTTGACATGCGTAAATCGGGCACCTACCCCCAAGGTAGCGCCGTTGATCCGGGCAACTTCAACTATTACGCAACCGGGTATTTCCTGTTCACCGAGATTCTAAACGACACTGGTCTCGATCCTTCGATCGGTAGTTTTTTGGCCGAGGCTGCATTGAAGTTTGGTGCCGGGGCATACCAGTTCAAATCGGACTTTCTCGGCGGCGAGAACAATAATGTCGCACAGGCCGCTGAAAGGCTAAGGCCTTTCGCTCGATACATGACTCCAGAGATCTTTGTCGGTTCCTGGGTTGCCGAGATCTGGCGTAATCGAACTTGGTATTACGAGGACATCGACGACGTGCACAGCGGGGAGCTTGGGATGCGGTACGTAGACCTCCTCAGACTCGAAGCTGTTGCCCTTTCTGTGGGTTCCGATTTCCGGCTCTCTGATTTGGGGGCTCCCGAGGCCAACAATCCCTATCGGCTTATAGAGCGCGAGGACCTTCGGTTTATGGATGATCTTGATGCGCTCTGGGAGCGGCTACGGTCACCTGACACTGACGCTACAACCCCGGTCCCGGACTAACCGGCGAAGCCATGTCTGCTGAATCCGGGAGGGAGGAGACAGCCGACTCACGTCGAGATAACGTGCGGATATGCACCAATGATGGCTGCTTTCGGGACGCGCTGCAATTGATCCGAACGGCCGATATGAGGCGCGTTGCTGACCGGCAGCCGTGGGGCCGATGAACGAACCGCTGCGCGGGAGGCGCCTGCTTCGCAGGGCCGGCGCTCAGCGGTTCTGCTGGTAGTATTACTCGACGTTCGGCTCGACACCGCGCGGCAATGTCGGCCCGGTTGCCGAGGCGCTGATGAAAGGCGCTCGGAACGAGCCCAACCATCTACTGCCCAGCCTTCCCCGAAAACGGACACTCCGTCTTCATGGGTAATCTCTTCGTCGGTGAACAGCCCCTTGCCGGTACGCCTCCGGCGAGGCTTCCGATTACCCACATCGTCGGCGGGCCTATTGCCTCGTATGAATCTGCCGTGATTCTGTCCGTGACGCCGAATCACGGAGGCGTCAGGGATGCGAGACAAGACCAGCAGCAGCGAAGCCGCTTGGCAGGAGGAAGAGCTTTCTGCGGCGGCCCTTCCCGACAAGCGTCTGGCCCGTCGGCTGCAACGGTTGCTGGATCAGATGTCAGCTGCGCCGGGCAAGCCAATCCCGGCGGCCTGCGGCGACTGGGCGGCGGCGAAGGCGGCCTACCGCTTCTTTGACAACCCGCGTGTGACAGAACATAGCGTTCTCGCTGGCCATTTCGCTGCGACCGCGGCGCGCGTTGCGGCGAGCGAAGGTCCGATCCTTATCCTGCAGGACACGACCGAATTTATCTACAGCCGCGCGCAGCCGGGCAAAATCGGCTTCACCAAAACCATCAACGCCGGGCGCTACAAGGCCGGGCAGCCCAACGTGCTGACCTTGTGCGGGGTGCTGATGCATTCAAGCCTGGCCGTCACCCTCACCGGCACACCCCTCGGTCTGACGGCGGCGAAGTTCTGGACACGAACGAAGTTCAAGGGAACGCTCGCGCTCAAGCGGCACATCAATCCCACGCGCGTGCCGATCGAGACGAAGGAGAGCTACCGCTGGCTGGAGAACCTGCGCCAGTCCATCGCGCTCGTTGGCGCGCCCGAGCGCTGCGTGCATGTGGGTGACCGGGAGAGCGACATCTACGAGCTCTATTGCACCGCGCAGGACCTTGGTACCAGCTTCCTCGTGCGGGTGCAGACGAACAGGCTGGCAGAGCGGCCTGCCGATGCTGCCCCACACGATCCTGCTCATCGCGTCTTTGCCCAACTTGCGGCGGCGCCTTGGGCGGGACGTCATCGCATTACGGTCGATCAGGACGAGACGACCTGGCTGCAGGTGAAGTTCGCCGCCATCAACACCTTGCCGCCGGTGGGCAAGCAGAAGCGCTACAGTCCGCAGGTTCTGACTTACATCCACGCCCTCGAAGAGAATCCGCCGCCCGGCCGCGAGCCGATCGACTGGAAGCTGGTGACCAACCTGCCGGTCGAAGATCTCTCCGTGGCGGTCGAGAAGCTCGGCTGGTACGCCCTGCGCTGGAAGGCGGAGGTGTTCCACAAGGTCATGAAGTCCGGCTGCCGTGCCGAGGAGGCTAGGCTCGAGACCGCCGAGAGGCTGGCGAAGTTCCTCGCCCTCATCGCGGTGGTCAGCTGGCGCATATTCTTCGTCACTATGTCGGCGCGCGCCAAGCCAGACGCCGCGCCCGACAGCGTTCTCACCTTCGCCGAGATCACTGCGCTCGACCGGATCGACGCGTCCCGAATGCGACCGCGCCTCCAACGGCCCACGCTCGCCGCTTACCTGCTGCAAATCGCCATGCTTGGTGGCTATCTCGCCCGCAACCATGATCCGCCTCCTGGCAACATGGTCGTCTGGCGCGGCATGACCCGCTTGCACGACATCGCCTTCGGCATCTCCATTGGATCAAGCCGACGATGTGGGTAATCGGAAGCCGGCGAGGACCGCCTTGCGCGAGCATGGCACGGTAGCGAAGCTGCGCTCTTGAGGTCGTCCTTACGAGCGTAGTTAGCAGCACAGCATGAGCCATGTGACGTTATTGACCGGGCCTGAGCGGCGGCGTCGTTGGAGTGAAGCGGATCAGTGCCGGATACTGGCCGCGGCATTCGCGCCCGGGGCCACGGTGGCGGCGGTAGCGCGTCAGTACGATGTCGCGACCAGCCTGATCTATAAGTGGCGCCGCACGCTGAGAGCCCGCGAGACGGGCTTTGCCGAAGTTGTCGTGGTTCCCGATGAGCCTGTCGCCGCTTCGGTGCGGGCGGCGCCACCAGCGGTGATCGAGCTGGAGGTCGCCGGCAAGGTGCGGCTGCGGATTCCGCTGACCACGCCGCCGACACTGGCGGCGGCGATGGTGAAGGCGCTGGGCGTTTCATGATCCCGGTTCCGAGCCAGGTGCGGATCTGGTTGGCGGTCGGCCGGACCGATATGCGTCGCGGGATGCAAGGCCTCGCTCTGCAGGTTCAGGAGACGTTGGGCCGGGATCCGCATGCCGGCGATCTTTACGTCTTCCGCGGCCGCAGCGGCAATCTGATCAAGATTATCTGGCATGATGGGCTCGGCATGTCGCTGTATGCAAAACGGCTCGAGAAGGGCCGGTTCCTATGGCCGTCGCCGGCGGACGGTACGATTTCCATATCACCGGCGCAGCTCGCCTACATGCTCGACGGGATCGATTGGCGCAACCCGCGTCACACGTTCCGCCCGCAGCGCGCGGGCTGAGTTTTTCTTTGAGTTTGCGCCATTTTCCGCGAGTCAGCGGACGCATTTTATGATTCACTCCGGGGCATGGTTGCCACCGCCCAGGATGCTGTTCCGGACGATATCGGCGCGCTGAGAGCAGCGCTGACCGCGGCGCTGGCCAGAGCCGAAGACGAGGCCGCGCGCGCTGCGCTGGTCGAGGCCGAACTGGCGGTCGCCAGGGCCAAGGCATCGGATGATGCGGCGCTGATCGCACATCAGGATCTGACGATCCGGAAGCTGCAGCGGGCGCTGCATGGTCAGAGTTCTGAACGCTCCGCCCGCCTGCACGACCAGATGGAGCTCACCTTCGAGGAACTCGAGAGCACAGCGACGGAAGACGAGATCGCCGCCGAACAGGCGGCGGCCCGGACCACCGAGGTGGCGCCTTATGTGCGCAAACGACCGGCGCGCCAGCCATTTCCCGAGCATCTGCCGCGCGAACGCATGGTCGAGCCGGCGCCGACCACTTGCCATTGCTGCGGCGGTCATCGGCTGCGCAAGCTGGGTGAGGATATCACCGAGACGCTGGAGGTGGTGCCGCGGCAATGGAAGGTGATCCAACACGTGCGGGAGAAGTTCACCTGCCGCGACTGTGAGGCGATCAGCCAGGCTCCGGCGCCGTTCCACGCCACCCCCCGCGGCTGGGCCGGTCCCGGCCTGCTGGCGATGATCCTGTTCGAGAAGTTCGGCCAGCATCAGCCGCTCAACCGCCAGGCTGAACGCTATGCCCGCGAAGGCGTGCCGCTCAGCCTGTCGACCCTGGCCGACCAGGTCGGCGCCGGCGCCGCGGCGCTGATGCCGCTGTTCAAGCGGCTCGAAGCCCATGTGCTGGCCGCTTCACGTCTGCACGGCGACGATACGACGGTGCCAGTCCTGGCCAAGGGCAAGACCGATACCGGTCGATTATGGACCTATTTGCGCGATGACCGACCGTTCGGCGGCGCCGATCCGCCGGCGGCGGTGTTCTATTATTCCCGCGATCGTCGAGGCGAACATCCCGCGGCGCATCTCGCCGGCTGGAGCGGCATTCTGCAGGCCGATGCCTTTAGTGGTTATGGCGATCTCTATGCGACGGGTCGTCAGCCGGCGCCTGTTCTGGAAGCCAGCTGCTGGGCCCACAGCCGGCGCAAAGTGTTCGAGCTGGCCGATATCGAAGCGGCGGCGCGCAAGAAGGCGCGCGGCGAGAAGCCCAACCTGGTCTATCCGCTCGCGGTTGAAGCCGTGAAGCGCATCGATGCCCTGTTCGATATTGAGCGCGAGATCAGCGGCCTGTCGCCGGCCCAACGCCACGCCGTGCGCCAGGAGCGGAGCGCGCCGCAGGTCACCGAACTCGAGCGCTGGATGATCGAGACGCGCGACAAGCTCTCGCGCGGACACGATCTGACCAAGGCCTTCAACTACATGCTGCGCCGCTGGTCATCCTTCACCCGGTTCCTCGACGATGGGCGGATCTGCCTATCGAACAATGCAGCCGAGCGAGCCCTGCGCGGCATCGCTCTCGGCAGAAATTATGCTCAGGCCCGGATTATGCGCAGTTTGTGTGCGCGACGT
Source organism: Mesorhizobium sp. WSM4821 (assembly GCF_055901555.1). Lineage (NCBI taxonomy): Bacteria > Pseudomonadati > Pseudomonadota > Alphaproteobacteria > Hyphomicrobiales > Phyllobacteriaceae > Mesorhizobium > Mesorhizobium sp. WSM4821. The sequence goes on from NZ_CM148371.1 coordinate 3,012,132, forward strand.
TTGGGATGCGAGCGGATGCCGGGCATCCCCAGCAGGCCGGGCGACCGTAGGTTTACATAATCCTGATCTCCTCTGCGCGCCAACCGTAGAGGAGATCGTCATGAACCAAATCAAACTGCAGCCGGCGCCCCGTCAGTGGCTTGAGAACAGCCCGTTGGGGCCATTCTCGGAGCGCTATCTTGAGCACCTGGGCCGTGCCCGCTATGCGCCCAGCACCGCACGTGTTTATCTGTGCTGCATTGCCCATTTCGCCCACTGGATCTCGACCGAACGGCTCGCGTTAGAGTCCATAGGCGAAGCCGCGCGAGTTCGGTTTATCAGCGAGCATCTTCCCGTCTGTGACTGCCCTTATCCGGCCCGTCGCTTGCCGCACGAACTCAGGGCGGCCATCACGCATTTGCTTGCAGTGCTGCGTGCCGAAGGCGCCATTCCCGCAGCTACCGCACACACCACACATGGCGGGGAATTGGCGGCATTCCGGGCCTACATGCGCGATGTCGGCGGGTTAGCCGTCAGCACACGAGCGAGGCGCGAGCGGATTCTTCGACGCTTTCTTGAGGAACAGTTTCCGGAAGGGGAGATCTCTATCGCCGGCCTTGAGCCGGCGCGTGTGAGACGCTTCATCCTCGGCGAACTGCAGGGCTGGACGACCGCCACCATTCGCATTGTTGGGGGTGCGATCAGCTGCTATCTCCGGTTTCGGCAGATGATGGGCGACGACGTTCAGCATCTACTCGGCGCAATCCCTCGCGTTGCATGCTGGCGGCTGAGCAGCTTACCGGATGTGCTTTCCGACACGCAGATTGAGATTCTGCTCGCTTCATTCGACAAGGATTTCCCGTCGCGCCGGAGGGCCTACGCCATGGTCCGGTGCCTGACCGATCTTGGGCTCCGAACCAGTGAGGTTGTGCAACTGCAGCTCGGCGACATCGATTGGCGGCAGGGTACGATCCGCATTTCCCGGTCAAAGGGCCGGCGTTTCGACGTCCTTCCCTTGCCGCCCGAGACGGGTGACGCGATCGCTGCGTATCTGCGGCATGAACGTCCACCGAGCACGAACCGCGCAATATTCGTACGCCACGTCGCGCCCTATGACCTGCCGATCCAAAAAGACGTTGTAAGGCGCGCCGTTTTCGCCGCCTACAAACGTTGCGGCTGGTCTCAGACACGCGTTCATATCCTCCGGCACAGCGTCGCCAGCCGCATGCTGAACGCTGGTGTGCCCATGAAGCAGATCGCCGATATCCTGCGCCATCGGAGCATCGACACCTCCATGATCTACACGAAGGTCGACCTTCAGCGGCTCGCGGCGGTCGCTATGCCGTGGCCGGGGAGTGTGGCATGAGCCGGTCGCTGACCATGCAGGCGCGGATCGACGCCTATCTTGTGGAGCGACGTCGCCTTGGATTCTCGCTCGAGACCTCTGGCATAATGCTGCGGTCGTTCGCTCGCTTCGCCGATCTGTCCGGCCATCGCGGCCCGCTGACGACGACGCTCGTGGTCGCTTGGGTTCAGGGGGAGGCGCGGAACGCGACGCCAACCTCCTGGGTGCGCCGCCTCGAAGTGCTGCGGCCCTTTGCCGAGCATGAGAGACGTCTCGACCCACGGAACGAGCTTCCCGTAAGCAGCATATTCGGCAAAGCGCACCAGCGCCGGACGCCACATATCTACACCGACCAGGAGATCGTCGCTCTGCTGCAGGCGGCGCGGCGGCTGCAGCCGCAACACTCCATTCGACCGGCAACATACGAGACCATGTTGGGGCTGATCGCAGCCACGGGATTGCGGATTTCCGAGGCACTCAAGCTCCGATGCGGCGACGTCGACATTGCCGGCCGATGTCTGACCGTGCGCATGACCAAGTTCACCAAGTCAAGGCACGTACCATTTGATGCCAGCGTCGCCGCTGCGCTCTCGCGCTATGTGGCAATCCGCGCCCGCTCCGCTCCGGCCGAGTCGGATGCATCTTTCTTCGTCGGCGCCTCAGGGCAAGTGCCGTCCAAGCGTCAGGTCCATTGGACATTTCAGCAGTTGCGTCGGGACGCAAATATTGTTGCTCGTGGGGCCTATGACGAGGTTCGCATTCACGATCTGCGCCACACCTTCATCTGCCGGCGAGTGCAGCGCTGGCAGAACGAAGGCGCGGATATCGACAATGCCATCGCCGCGCTGGCCACCTATGTCGGCCATGCCAAGGTCTCCGATACCTATTGGTACCTGACCGGCATTCCCGACCTGATGGTCGCGGCCGGCGATCGCTTCGAAGCATTTGCGGCGGAGGAGCGCTGTCATGGGTGAGCAGACAACACCGTCGTTCGCCGCGCTGGTGCAGCGCTTCTTCGTCGAGCATCTGGGCCAACATCGCGCCGTCAGCCCGCGGACCATCGCGGCTTACCGCGATACGTTCCGACTGCTTCTGGCGTTTGCCGAGACGTCAATCGGCAAGCCTCCGAGCAAACTCGCGCTCACCGATCTGAACGCGCGACTGCTGCTCGATTTCCTCGACCATCTGGAGAAGGTTCGCGGCAACAGCGTACGGAGCCGGAACGCGCGGCTTGCCGCGCTGCGAACATTCCTCAAATACGCGGGACATCATGATCTTGACGCCCTCGGGATCATAGAGCAGGCGCTCGCCATTCCGATGAAGAGGGCCGATCGCCCGCTGATCGGCTTCCTGACGCGATCGGAGATCCAGGCCATCCTCGACGCTCCCGACGATGCGACATGGGCGGGGCGGCGGGATCGGGTGCTGTTCAGTCTCATGTACAACACCGGCGCACGCGTCTCCGAGATCATCGGAATCCGCTGCCGCGATATTGTTCTTGAAGGCCAGCCCGCCGTGCACCTGCATGGCAAGGGGCGCAAGGAGCGGTGCGTTCCCTTATGGCGCCCGACAGCCGCCCTTGTTCGGCGATGGCAGCGATCGCTGGGAGCAAACGCGCAGGACGGCTTCCTGCTGCCAAACCGCGCAGGCGCGAAGATGACCCGCTCCAACGTCACGCAACGGCTGGATCTCGCCGTCGCTGCAGCACGGCGCCATTTTCCCTCTCTCGCTGGCCGCTTGATCTCGCCCCATGTGATCCGGCACACGACAGCAATGCATCTGCTGCAGTCCGGTGTCGACATCACCGTCATCGCGCTTTGGTTGGGGCATGAAGACACCGCGACCACGCACATGTATGTGGAGGCCGATCTATCCATGAAAGAGCTGGCGCTCGGGAAGTTGCAGCCCCAGGAGGCCAGGCTTGGACGCTACCGACCGCCCGACAATTTGATGCGCTTCCTCGAAGCCCTCTGATTATGTCAAGGTCACCGAGGTGGAAACGGCGACTGGCCCACATCCGCCTCGGCCAACTGCGCATAATCCGGGCCTGAGCATAATTTCTGTTATGAAAAGGTATGCATAACAGAAAGTCCTGGCTGTTCTGCGGTTCCGATCGCGGCGGACAGCGCGCTGCCATTCTCTACAGCCTGATTGCGACGGCCAAGATGAACGATATCGACCCGCAGGCCTGGCTCGCCCACGTCCTCGCCCGACTGCCCGCCTATCCGGCCCATCGGATCGATGATTTGTTGCCGTGGAACTGGAGATCCGCAAAACTGCGGACCCAACCAGCGGCGGCCTGATCATGCAGCGCAATAAGGTGCATCACGTCTACACCGTCGAACGTGTCGCCAGGAACCTCGGCGTCAGCGAAGAGCTCATCCATGAACTGACCCTCGGTCTCGAGCCCGAGGACGGCATCATCTGGGTCTACGGCGCCAACGATGACGACGGGATCTTGGCCTTCACCGACGAAGGCATCGAGGAGGTCGAACTCCTCCTCGAAGAATATCATCGCGTCTCCCCATCGAAAGCTTGACCCCAGCACCGCCGTGCTCAGGGGCTCATGGCCACGGGACACGCACGTCTGCGGTCTTCACCGGATGCATACCCTTGCCGAGAGCCCGATGAAGGATCATCCCCTGACGCCGATGAGGGATTCGAACCTCATGCAGCTACTGCAACCGCAGGTGACTCTGCCTGTTGGGCTCGCCACACCTAGTCGAGGATATCCCCAATTAGCCGATCGCATTCGAATGGGAACGGAGGCCTAGCTGTGCCGGCAAACGTCAACCTGCGCATTTCGCAAAAGCCGGACAGGGGTTCCGCTAATTCCCGGACAGTGGTTTCGCTAATGTCGGGACAGTCTGGCGGCGTCGGTCCTCGGGTGCCTTGTTGCGTTCATGGATGATTGATTTCGCCGTTTTCGGTGCCGGTCAAGAGGGGCGCAGCCTTTTGCTTTCGCATGCTGTCGCCCTGAAGCACGATGCGGTGGGCGTTGTGCACGATCCGGTCGAGAATGGCGTCGGCGACGGTGGGGTCTGCGATCAGGTCATGCCATCTGGCCACCGGGACCTGGGCGGTGATCAGGGTGGATTTGCGGCGATAGCGTTCCTCGACGATTTCGAACAGATGGAAGCGCTGTTGGTCGGTGAGGGAGTGGGTTCCGAAGTCATCGAGGATGAGCAGTTGTGCGCGGGTGAGTTTGTCGATGAGGCGTGGGAAGCGGCCATCGAGACGGGCGAGCGCCAAATCCTCGAACAGGCGCGGCACGCGCACATAGAGCACGGAATGATCAAGCCGTGCTGCTTGCCGGCCGAAGGCGCAGGCCAGCCACGACTTGCCGGTTCCGGTCGGACTGGGCTCATAATGCCCGTTATCAGGATGGCGAGGCAAAGAAGATTGTCCGTTACGCCTTTCATCCGCGTTCGGGCGGGGAGATTTTTGTCACAGGCCGTCAGCGTTATTGCGGTGAGCCGGCCTATGTCGGGCGACAACCGGATGGCAGCCTGGCGCTGATTCCGATCTGGATGACGGAAGAGATCGCCCTGACGATGGCGGTTCGCGAGGCGCCCCGTTTTCCCCTTTCATGCCTGCGCGACCTGCGCAGCGAGGTGGATGCAGGTCTACGTTTTCTGCAGAGCGACTCACGCCAGCCAGGAGACGACCATGCAGCGCAGGCAATGCCGAACCGACCAGCCAGACCTGTTTTCCACGAAGGCTCCGCCATCGAGTCTTCCAGGCGAAGTCCGGGAACGCACCCTCCCGCTGATCGAGACCTTGCTGAGGGAAGCGGTGGTGAGCCAGACGGAACGGGAGGCAGATCATGAAGATCACCGCTGAACATCTCGCGCGCGGCGCCTATGTCTATGTCCGGCAGTCGACGGCCGATCAACTCGTCAACAATCCCGAGAGCCGGCGACGCCAATATGGCCTTGCCGAGCGAGCGCGATCCCTTGGCTGGAAAGAAGCCATCGTCATCGATGAAGATCTCGGTCGTTCAGGGTCTGGCATCAGCCGTCCGGGCTTTGAGAAGCTTCTGGCGGCGATCTGCGAAGGTCGGGTTGGTGCGGTCCTCGCCATTGAAGCCTCCCGGCTGGCCCGCAATGGCCGGGACTGGCATACGCTCATCGAGTTTTGCGGCCTTGTCGGAACGCTCATCATAGATGAGGACGCCATCTACGAACCGCGTCATCCCAACGACAGGTTGCTGCTCGGCATGAAGGGCACGATGAGCGAACTGGAGCTTTCGATCCTGCGGGCCCGCTCGATCGAAGCCCTGAAGCAGAAGGCACGCCGGGGCGAACTTTTCCTGACGGTGGCGATCGGTTACGTCAAGTCGGGCCGGAACCGGATCGAGAAAGACCCGGACCTGCGGATCCGCGAGGCGATCGATCTTGTATTCCGGCGTTTCGACGAACTGCAGAGCATCCGGCAGGTGCATCTGTGGCTGCGCAGCGAGGGCACTATGCTCCCTGCCGTAAATTACACGCGCGCGGCGGACAGGGCGATCGTCTGGAAGCTGCCCGTCTACAATACTGTGCACCACATTCTCACCAACCCGATCTACGCCGGCGCCTATGCGTTCGGGCGAACCTGCAGCAAAGTCACCATAGAGGCCGGACGCAAACGGATTTTGCGTGGGATCAGGCGCGATCGCGCCGACTGGGAGGTCTTGCTCATCGACCATCACGAAGGTTACCTGAGCTGGCACGATTTTGAGAGGAATCAGCGCCTGATCACGGACAATGCCACAAGCAAAGGCTTGGTGCCGCGCGGTGCTCTTCGCCGGGGCGAGTTGCTGCTCGGCGGTCTCTTGCGCTGCGGCCATTGCGGCCGCAAGCTGCATGTCTCCTATTCCGGCAGCAACGGCAATACGGGGCGCTATCATTGCCGCGGAGCGCAGCTCAACCACGGAACCGACCCGTGCATTGGCTTCGGATCGTTGCGGGTCGATCAGGCGGTCAGCGCGGAGGTTCTTCAACGCCTTCAACCGCTCGGCATCGAAGCGGCGATCAAGGCCATCGAGACCACCACCGTGCAGGCTGGAGAGAAGCGGCGCCATGTGGAGCTCGCACTCGAGCAAGCACGTTATGAAGCCGCCCATGCACGCCGCCAGTATGACGCCGTCGACCCGGACAACCGGCTTGTAGCAGGCGAACTAGAGCGACGCTGGAATGCCGCGCTCGTAGCCGTCCGCGAGCGTCAGGACGAGCTTGACGCGCTCGACCGCCACAAGCCTGAGGCTCTGGGAGAAGAGGAACGGCGGAGCCTGCTGCGCATGGGCGCCGATCTCGAACTGGCATGGCATCATGCCAACGCCACCGCCACCACGCGCAAGCGGATCATCCGCGCCGTGATCCGCGAGATTGTCGTCGCCATCGAAGACGACCACATCAAAATGCTGGTGCATTGGCAGGGCGGCGACCATACCGCGCTTTCGGTCAGGAAGAACAAGGCAGGCCATCACCGTTGGGGCGCCACGCCGGACATCGAGGAACTGATCCGTGCCCTGGCACGCCAATTGCCGGATAGAGCGATCGCATCGCTTCTCAACAGGCTCGGCAAAACCACGGGTCGTCAGAACGGATGGACGCAGTCCCGTGTCTGCTCTTTCCGCAACCAGCACGACATCGCCGTCTACAAAAAGGACGAACGGTCGGAGCGCGGCGAGTATACATTGCAGGAAACGGCTGCAAAGCTCGGGCTGCGGCCAATGACCGTGCTGCGCATGATCCGCGCCGGCGATCTGAAGGCCGAGCAGTATTGCAAGGGTACGCCCTGGATCATCCGTCATGAAGATATCGAGCAACTCGATATCCAGCACCATTCCGGCAGGAGCGGACACAGTCCATTATCACAATCACAGGATCAGCAGATCCAGCTTTTTCAATAACATAGCGAGGTGTGCATTATGTCGTGGGATCGGTCTGGCCGGTGACGATCAGGTTCTCATGCGCTTTCAGCCATTCGCCCTGGGCGAGCGCCATGGTGCTGCGCCGGTCGAGCCCGCGTGGCGCGGCAAAGTCGATGTCCTCGATGCAGGCTTCGGGAAAGCGCAGCCTGGCTGAGGCGAGCCGGTTCCGGACGCGCTTGTCGGCCCGTATAGCGACCTCGCGGTCGAGCATCAGGCCGAGCCACTCGTCACGGCTCAGCTCGTTGGCGTTGTTCCGTTCGGCCAGTTCGCGCCAGGCGGCAGCCATGCCGGCCAGACCGAGGGCTTGCATCTGGTCGAGGGTGGGGTTCGTCAGCATTCTTTCTTCCTTTCCTTCACTGGTAATAGGTGGAGCCGCGGATGTTGGCGTGCTGGGGTGTCGGCTTTGCCGGTTCTGCAGAGCTGGCTCGGTCGAGACCGGCTTTGAGGATGGCGGTGACGGAGGAGTAGGCGATCGCGTTGATCAGCAGCGCCCGCTCGCAGGCGGCATCGAGACGCTCCGGCCCATAGCGCGGCGCCAGCGACAGGATGCCCATGGCCGAGCGGTATCCCTGTTCCGGATGCGGTCGGTCGCGCATCATGCGCTCGACCAGGATGGCGGCGTTGGAGCCAATCCTGGCCGCCCGGCTGATCAGGCTGGCCGGCGTGGTGTTAGCGTAGCGCTGGTGCGCCTTGGGCATGTGTTCGTTGACGGTGACATGGCCGGAACGCTGCGAGCGACGCACATGGCTGGCGACACGCTGGTGATCGTGGAAGATCTCGACCACTCGATGCGTGAGCCGCACCTCGACGGTGCGCCCGATCAGCCGGTGCGGCACCGAGTAGAAGGTCTTGTCGACCTCGACATGGTAATCAGGATGGACCTTCGCCGACTTCCACTCGGCGTATTCGAACGGTGCCGCCGGCAGCGGCTTCAAGGCAGCCCGCTCGATCTCCTCGAACAGTTCGCGGCGGCTTTGGCCGATATGGCGCATCGGCCGGTTGTTCAACTCCTCGAGCAGTTCGGCGATCGCCGCGTTGAGCTCGGCGATCGAGAAGAAGGATCGATTCCTCAGCCGCGCCAGAATCCAGCGCTCGACAATCAGCACCGCGCCTTCGACCTTTGCCTTGGATAAAGCCGTCAACTGCAGCCCGTGTGGGGACGACCGGCCTCACGGTCCGCATTACTCACCCATTCCACCCGCTTAAAGGCCAGACCTTCGACATGATCAGCCGCAGCCCGCATTGGGGCGACGACCGGGTGATCTACCGAGCGGCGGACGGGACCTTGCCCACGATTGCCGCCGCAATGACGGACATGGAGCAGCCTGACGCATTCCGGCGCGTCGCGGCCGGGCGCGCGGCGTTCCGGACGGTCGACCTATTGGATTTGCTCACGCTGCTGGATCGGATCGCTGCGCCGGTGGAGGCGGAGGATGCGTAAGGTTAAATACGCCGCTGGTGTAAGGCAAATTACGCCTCAGCGCCTGCTCGGATACCGGAGATACGCCCAGTATTGCGGGAATTGCCTTGAGCGTCGTGGAGTTGTCTTGTTTGACGTCTCATCGTGTAAGGCGTATTTATATTTACGAATCAGTTTGGATGATGGTCATGGCGAAGCCAAAGCCAAGACGACGCGACCCAAAGGCCGAGGCCTTGGCCCGCGACGGCGCGCTCAACCCCCACCCCGAGGCCGTGCGCGACACGCTGTTTGCCGCCAATCCCTTCTTCGATGCCAGGGACCTTGTGCAGGTCCGCTACGAGATGGTGCGCCGCCATCAGGCCGATCGCGTGCCGATCAGCGACGTCGCCAGCGCCTTCGGGGTCTCGCGGCCGACCTTCTACAAAGCTCAGAGCGCCTTGGCCGACCAGGGCCTCGCCGGGCTGGTGCCCCGGCAGCGGGGTCCAAAGGGCGGACACAAGATCTCTGCCGAGGTCCTCGCTTACATCGACCAAATCAGGACGACGCGGCCCGACCTCACCGTGCCGCAATGTGTAGACGCTATCGCCACACGCTTTGGCGTCAGGGTGCACCGGCGAAGTCTGGAGCGGGCCATGGCGCCCAAAAAAAAACGACTCGATCTGCCTTAACCGTCCGCGCGACCAGCCTCGTCGGCACATACGAACAACTGCGCGCCGCGGTGCTCAGCGCCCGGCTGATCACCGGATCAGGACTCGTAACCCTGCACCGTCAAGGCATGGTCGCCTGGATCAAGGCCGCAACGACAACTCCCAACTTTACGCCGCCTTGCCCGGTACATCGCCCCCCGTCGGCAGGCGCGATCGCCACCAGCGAGCTCACCCTCATCCTTGCCAGCCTTGTTGTCACGCTAACCGCGGAGCCAGCACATGCCTGACCTCAAAGTCACCGCCGATCACCTGCGGCGCGACGCCTACCTCTACATCCGTCAGTCGACGCTTCGACAGGTCGCCGAGAACGGCGAGAGCACGCAGCGACAATATGGGCTGCGTGATCGCGCCATTGCCGCCGGCTGGCCGACCGAACGCATCCACGTGATAGACCGCGACCTGGGCAAATCGGGATCCAGCGCCGTTGCCCGCGACGGCTTCCAGGAACTGGTCAGCGAAGTCGCGCTCGCCAAGGCCGGCGTCGTCATGGGGCTGGAGGTCTCGCGCCTGGCCCGCAACTCCGCCGACTGGCACCGGCTGCTTGAGCTGTGCGCCCTGACCAGCACCCTCATCCTCGATGAGGATGGCATCTACGACCCGGAAAGCTTCAACGACAGACTTCTTTTGGGTTTGAAAGGAACGATGTCGGAAGCCGAATTGCACTTCCTCAAGGCGCGCATGCGCGGCGGCCAACTCAACAAGGCAAGCCGCGGCGATCTGAAGATAGGCCCGCCCGTGGGCTTGGTCTACTTGCCCGATGGCACCCTCGCACTCGACCCGGACGCCGAGGTGCAGGCCGCGCTCCGCATGGTGTTCACCACCTTCGAGCGCCTGGGCAGCGCAACCAGAACCGTCAAGTTCTTCCTCGACGAAGGCATCCTGTTCCCGCGGCGACTGCGCAAGGGACTGCACAAAGGCGAACTCATGTGGGCGCCGCCACGGCACGCCCGCATCCTCCAGGTCCTGCATAATCCGAGATATGCCGGCGCCTTCGTCTACGGTCGAACGCGTGGACGGCCCCGGCCGGGCGGCGGCGTCTCGCAGATCAAGGTGGATATGGCTGACTGGCGGTTCGTCATGCCCGACCTGCATCCGGGCTATATCGACTGGGAGCGCTTCAAGGCCAACCAGGAGCGTCTCGCCACCAATGCGCAAGCCTACGGAATGCAGCGCCGCGCCGGGCCGGTCCGCGAAGGATCCGCCTTGCTCCAGGGCAGAGTTCTCTGCGGCCTTTGCGGCGGGCGCATGGGCGTCCATTACAGCCAGGAGCACGGTCAGCCTGTCCCGACCTATATCTGCCAGGAAACCGCCACCCGCCGTGGCGGCAAGGTCTGCCAGTCCGTGCCCGGCAAAGTCGTCGACCCGGCGGTGGGTGCATTGCTTGTCGAGCTGATGACGCCGATGACCCTTGAGGTCACCCTGGCGGTGCAGCGCGAGCTTGAGGCACGCGCCGCCGAGATGGACACGTTGCGCCGACAGCATATCGAGCGGACGCGTCATGACGCCGAGCTCGCCCGGCGCCGCTACATGAAGGTCGATCCCGACAATCGCCTCGTTGCCGACACTCTCGAGGCCGAGTGGAACGAGAAGCTGCGGCTCCACACCGACGTTGTCGAGGACTATGAACGACGCGCGCCCGAGGAAGCCGCCGCCCTCGACGCCGAGACGCAGCAACGCGTCCGCGATCTTGCCGAGCAGTTCCCGCGGATCTGGAGCGATGCCCGCATCGATGTCCGCGAGCGCAAGCGTATCCTGCGGCTGCTGGTCGCCGATGTCACCTTAATCAAGGCCGAGACGATTACCGCAAACGTGCGGCTCTCCGGCGGGGCGACCCGAACCTTGACGCTGGACCGGCCGCTGCCGATCTTCCAGATCCGTAAATCCAAGCCCGACTTGATCGCCGAGGTCGACCGCTTGCTCGACCGTTATTGCGATCGCGAGGTCGCCGACATCTTCAATGAACGCGGTCTGCGGACCTGGGACGGCAAGCCGTTCAATCTCAAGAAAATCGCTTTCATCCGCAGAACTTATAACCTGCCCGGTCGTCGCCAGCGCCTGCGCGATTGTGGTATGCTCACCACCCAGGAAGTGGCCGAACGCTTCGAGATCGCCGAGACCACCGTGCATCAATGGGGACGTCAAGGGCTCATCACCAAAGTCTACAGCGACAATCTCAGCCGGGGTCTGTGGGATATTCCTTCCCACCTCGAGATCATCAAAGGTCGCCCAGGCTGTAACGCTAATCCCGCCCGCCCTGCCTCCATTACCGTGCCATCAGCCGAACAGGACGCACTATGAAACCTTCGCCTTGTCGCGCGGCTTGCGGCTGCGGGTCGGCAGGACGGTGGTGTCGTAGTGCTCGGCCATGGCGGCAAAGGTCGCGTTCAGCGTCGGCTCGAACCACAGCGCCTTGACGACACCGGCCTTCAGGTTGTCGCACACGATCGCTCTGGTGACGCCGCCGAAGAAGGCGAGCGCTCGTACCTGGCCCTCGATCCAGTCCGGCAGCTTTTGACTGGAGCTGGCAAAGGCGAAGGTCAGATTGGATGCGCCCAGCACCGCGACAAAAATCTGCGCCGGGTAAATGACGCCGGTCGCCGGATCGATCACCGGCACCGTCTGCCCGGCATAGTCCGTCTGCATCACCGCGCCCGCCGCATGCCGATTGCGGAATGTCGCGCTCGTCCGGCGCTCGAAAGCGGCGAAGTGCTCGCAGAACCAGGTGTAGCCGTAGCCGTCGGGATGGGCGGCGCGATACTCCTGCCACAACAGCGTCAGCGTCACCCCCTTGCGCTTCAGCTCCCTGGCGATCAGCGCAAAGTCCGGTTCGCTCAGGTCTTGCGGCGGACGACCGGCACGGCCAAACAGCAGCCGCTCAAGTGTCGCGTCGTCGTGGCCCGGCGGCAGAGGCCAGCATGACAGCCCGGCCTCCCGCGCCCGTAGCAAATAGGTCGATACTGTCGTCTTGCTGATCTTCAGCCGTTCCGACACTTCACGCACCGAAAGACCCTGCTCATGGGTCAGGCGCAAGATCGCTTGGATGTCCCTCACACTCGTTCGTCTCGCTTGCTTCCGTCTCGGCATGGCCCCTCTCAACATCATCGTGAGAGGCCAAACTGCCAGAACGGCGCAGCCAAGAACCGACCGCTAAATCCGCTCCCGAAAACTGTCCGGGATTTAGCGGAATCGCTGTCCGCGAATTACTGAAATCACTGTCCGGGATTTAGCGAAAAGGGTGTCCGGGAATTACCGAAACACGCAGTCAACCCGTTCATACGCGGGGAGAAGTTAATCGGCGGCTTGTGGTTGGCGGTGACGGAATTATACGAGACAATACGGAAAGATTTCTGATTCAGGCCCACGAAAAACCCAATGAAATCAACATTCTGAATACGCCCTCCGGGCCCACCATAACCATTGATTTTATTGATGAAACTTGACCTCGGCCCAAAACGTTTTGGGCCCATTATGGGCCCGAAGAAGATACGACACCTTCCAGCTTGACTCGCTCATTTGACGACCCGCAGGGTTGCTCTGCGCTTCATAGCGTCGCGTTTTGCCTCGCGTTCGTTAATCGCACGAGCGATATCGACAGCCATCCGTTTCTTGTTGGCCTCACGGACATAGTCGTCCGTCACGGTCATCGAGGAATGCCCCATTGCCTCCATAATGGCGCGCGCCTGAACGTTGCACTCAGCAAGGTACGTGCCGAAGGTGCGGCGCAAGCCATGGAGAGTATAGCCATTGGGAATTCCGGCCTGCCGGGTCCAGTGCTGCATCATGCCGGTCAAGCTCTTTTCAGAGAACGGCCTTCCATAAGCGTTCTTCAAGACGGTGCCGCCTTTCAAGCGGTCGAGCGATTCTAACGCCGCTGCTAGCTTGTCCACAACAGGAATGAATATCTCCTTCCCGCCGTGGCGATTGCGATTCTTCTTCTGGCGAAAATCGAAGGCCTCGATCAACTCTAGCGAGCCATCGAACAGTTCGATCTCCTCCGTGACAAGATCGTCCCAATCGAGAGCGGCGATATCGCCACGCCGGTTGCCGAGCCAAAAGCCGAGCGCGTAGCAGGTGCGCGCGGCTGTGCCGACAGGGTGTCGCTCTTCGAACTTCTCACGGATTGCGATGGGCCAGGCCGGGTTCTTCGTCGATTTCGGTACTCGCACGCGGATGGATAGCGAGGGATCTTCCTGCGGCTTGATCCATTTCTCAACCTCGATCGCCACCCACAGAGCTTCTTGATCGCAACTAGGATGTGTTTTGCCACGGTCCGGTTGGTCGCGAAGATGCCCTCGACGATGGTGCGCAGACGATCAGCGTCAAGATGTTCCACTGGTGTATCGCGCCAAGTCAATGGATAACTAGATTCGACTTGCATCTGAAGGAAGCGCTCAATAAGCCGAGCATTCTTCTGCCGAGTGGCTTCGTCAAAGTCGAGCCATTCCATCGTTGTTTCAAGCCGGCGCGCGGCATGGCCAAAGGTTTTTGGCAGTGCCCGACCGGGCAAATCGATGATAACTGCTTTCTTGCCCTGACCCCTCGTGGTCTTCTCGTAAGCCACCTCGAACTCGAGATCGCCGGGCTTGCCGGGAAGTCGGATTTCGGGCATGCCCTTTGCGCGGTAGCGATAGACTCGCTTGCCGTTCTTGAGGCGCGACGAGACCCCAGGGTAACGGGCATCCTTGAATGGCCTAGCCATCAAACGCTCCTTTCAGGCTTCTGCCGCCGGTGCTCGACGCGCGGGGAGTCCTCCAGAATCGCCTGTAACGAAAGGGTTTTGCTTTCGATGGCAACGCGCAGGAGTACCGGGTAAGGGAACCCTCTGCCTTGCTCTATGCCTTCAAAGGTGCGTTTCGGTATTCCCAGCACCTTGGCCGCAGCTTCGGCAGTGAACCCTCCCTTGGCCCGCCAAGCTTTCACTTCTTTCGCAAGTTTCTCATTCTCGTTCACGTCATGCCTTCCGCACGGGCGATGATCATACTACGTCTACAGCGTATACGCAACGAGCGTAGTTGTCATCCTTTGTCTCCGTCCCGTTTGCTTCGTTCCAACAGCTTTTTGAGGCTGCGATCTTTGTCCGGCAACGAGGTGAAAGCGATATCGAGGGCTACACGGTCCCAGATTGAGCGACTGTTGATGTGTTTAGGTTTTGGCATGCGCCCATCAGCAACCATCTCGTCGAAAAGCGTCGATCCGACACCGACATACCGGGCAGCTTCGTCACGAGAGAGTCCTCGCGGCGGATACGAGATCGCGTCACTCTTCAAAGACGCTGCCTCGAAGATCTCGGTGCGCAAACGCCGCAGCGGCGCGAAGCCAAAATAGCCGATCGCTTCGGCGGCTTGATCGCAAAGAAACAGGGCTATATCCCCATGAGTGCAACAAGATCCGCATATCCACATTGTCCGAACAGGGCGAGATCGTCCTGCCCTAATCGGATGTTGCGTTGTGCGGAAGCTGCCCCACTAGTTCGTTCGGCAAAGGCGAGCAGCGACGTGTAAATCGGACAGATGACACGCCACAGAATATTCAGATGGAAATGTCGGGGTTTGAGTCGCTAGCCCGCTACATCGCAAGACCTACTATTGAGGAGGCGTTCTTTTGCTATCGTCGGCAAGCGGCCTAGCAACAAATCGAGATCGAGCACCACGAACTCGAAATTGCGAGTCGGGACGATGATGAAATTCTGGTCAGAACCGACAAAAGAGAACGAAGCAGCCGCGACCCCCGACATGACCTTTGAATTCACGCGCGAGCAATACACGGGCGGGCTGCCAGAGGTCGCCGCGACGATCAGGGGCGACCAAGGTCGAGGACTGGAGGGTGATGAATCTTCACGGCCGCATGGAGACCCACCTTGCGCTCATCGGCGCCTACAAAAGCCGTGCCGCGTTTCGATACGATCGCGGCGTATTTGAAGGGATGGCAACCGCCTGCGCTCATGCTGGGGGGCCGTCACGACCCCTATATCGATATCCCCAAACGCTGTCCTGGATGCAGGACCTGCCGCGCATGGAAGCGCATATTTTCGACGGCGGACATTTCCTGCTTGAGAACCACGCCGAACCAGCACTCTCCTCCCTCATGATCGGGTTCATCAAGCGAACACAAGAGATGCACCCCAATCGGTGCCTCCATTCATCGTGTGCGTGGGAATTCTGCACTGACGATTAAGCCGGGACTATTGTCGTCCAGGAAAATTGTCGCGCCATGGATGTCGGATATGGCCTTGACCAGGCTGAGGCCGAGCCCTGTCCCTTCGGTCGTCCTGCTCTTTTCCACGCGATAGAAGCGCTTGAACACTTTCTGCCGCTCCTCCGCCGGGATGCCAGGTCCGTTGTCGCTGACGACGATGGAGCAGCGCTTCGCCTTGGTCGTGACACCGATCGCAATCCGGGCCCCTCGTTGTGTGTGGCGCATTGCATTGACGACAAGGTTCACGCACATCTGCTTCAGCAGATCGGCATCGCCCCATATGAACGAGGCCGTGTTTCGGCTGTCACTGGACAGAACCAGAGAACGCTCGGCGTCTTCCACGATGTGACTATAGATATCGTGGATTTCAGTGACTAATTCTGAAAGGTTCACCTTTGCAAATCGCGTCCGGCGCGCGCCGGACTCGATCTGCGAGATGCGCAGCAAACCATCGAATGTGCCGGCTATATGCGAGACTTCGCCCATCGCCTTTTCGATGAGCGATCTCGTGACGGTTTGGTCCTTGCTTTCGGAAGCGGCCTCAAGCGTCAGAAACAGCCGCCCGATCGGCGTCTTGAGGTCATGCGCGATGTCGGTCGTTACCTGCGTCATCGCCGCGACGCTAGCCTGCAGCTGTGCCAGCGCGACATTGACCTCAGCTGCCAGCATGTCGATGTCATCGCCGCGCAAGGAGATCGGCAGGCGGGTGGCGAGCTCGCCGGCGCCGACGGCCTTCATGGCACCCGAGAGTCCAGCGATGCGCCGTCGTGTGCGGAACGCCAACACCGCACCCGCGCCGAGGCCTCCGGCAAGTACGATCGCCGTTCCCCAGCCGAAGCTGACAAGCGCGATGCCGCGCAAGCGATTGGTGTCGTCATAGCTTACGCCGACAGTCAGGTCGTAGCCATCCAGGTTCTTCCGGTAGAGCCGGTAGTTGGTTAGCGCCGTGTTGTGGCTTGTCGGTGCGCGCGTGGAAAATCCCGGCGGCGAGGCCGAAATATCAATGTTGCCAGCCAGGAAGTCGCCGTTGGGATCCTTCAGTGTGTAAAGCGTCTCCTGTCCCCTGATTGCCGGACCATGGCTTCGGATCATGGCGGCAGCGCCATCGACACCGTTCGCCTCATAGGCGAAAGCAATCTCCCTGAACCGCTCCATCACATTTGAATCCAGCCGCTCGTAAAGATAGGCGGCGACCATGTTGTAAGCGACGAAATTGGCTCCCAGGAACGAAAGCAGAAACAGGGAGATGTAGAACGCGGCAAGTCGGATCGACGTACTTCTGGCGATACTAGCGTTGGCCATGAATGGTGTAGCCGGTATTGCGTGTATTATGCAGGAGCGGAACATCGAATGGTTTGTCGATCTTCGCCCGTAGTCGGCTGATATGGGTTTCCACCACGGTGCTTTGTGGGTCGAAGTTGAAGTTCCAGATCCGCTCCAGGAGCATGGTTTTCGTCAGTATGCGGCCCTCGTTACGCATCAGGAGTTCAAGCAGCGCGAATTCCCGAGGGAGCAATTCAATCGTCGTTCCGCCACGGGTGGCGAGGCGGCTGAAGAGATCCAGTTCCAGATCAGCCACCTTCAGCTTTGCCTTTTCGGCGGCGATCGGAGGGCGCCTTCGCAGAGCATTGACGCGAGCCAGGAGTTCGGAGAAGGCAAAGGGCTTGATCAGGTAATCGTCCGCACCGGCCTCCAGTCCCTCGACTCGATCGTTGACGCCGCCCACCGCCGTCAGGAAGATCACCGGCACCTTTCCGCCGGCGCCTCGAAGACCCCGCACGAGCGACAAGCCATCTAGGCCTGGCAGCATCCGATCCACAATTGCGACATCATAAGGTTCACGCAGTCCGACAAGCAGAGCATCGCGCCCGTCTGTCATGACATCGACCACATGGCCGGAAGAGTTCAGTCCATTTTCGATGTAGCGGCTGATTTGTTCGTCGTCTTCGACCAGGAGAATTTTCATAATGGCAGTCTCTCATCTGGCTTGGCGCGCCAAGCGTTGATGACCTTTTATCCAGCTTGCTTCTGCCGGCGATGGCGCGGACGAAGCGATGTCTCAGGGAGACTTTGCTCGGCGGGTTTTTCGGCTCGGCGCCATCAGTGGGTGACGCGGGCTTTCCACCAGCCGGATCCTGGGTTTTGATGCCTCAACATCCATGGACTGGATCGACAACACGGTTTGCAAGCAAAAGCACCTTGCAACTTTCGCGGTAATTGACCACTCGTATCGTCATTTTTGGCGTATCCTTTCATTGTGCCGCAAGTCCAACATAAGGCTCACCTTTTTCCATCTCCGGGCAATGACTAGGTGATTCCGATGATGACTACGGATTCTCTCACAACTGTGTTCAATATGGGCCCGTAGCTTGGCGGATCGGCCGGCGATCACAGCATCGTGACGCGTCGCTTGTTTAAGCGGCGACCATCCCGGAGGTGCGCGGAGAGTACTCGCTGGGATGAGCTGTACACTGGAGCAAGGTTTGACCAGGTTCAGCTGAAGGGGCAACCAGCCGGCGGTGCTGCCGGCTGGTTTGCCCTGCATTGGCTCCGTGGGAGGATGCGGAGCAGCGGTGTTGGTCCTGCTACCGGCCCGCCCAGCTGGCGCGCTGGCGGGGGCTCCCGCCCAGCCGCGATGAGGGGTTCACAGCTTCGACTCGGTTATAGGGGGAATCGGTATTTTTCTCGATATCGCGATTGTCGGACACTCGGGAAGATATGTCGGGGTTGGATGCCGATTTCGTCGTTTCGCCCGTCGATCCATGGCCGTGCAAGACCTCGCCGATGCGAGGGCTTGTCGAGCTCGTGCCGCTGTTGGCGATACCGGTCATTGCCGCGAAGACAATCAATGCATATCCGATGGTGTGTTTCATGGTTCGGTCCTTTTGTCGAAAGTGAGCGTTCGAACGCTCAGCAACAACAGGCTACCGGGTCGAATTCACGGGCACTTGCCCTCAGATTTACATTTTTGTGATTCTCATTCGTGCCGACGATTGAAGCCGAAATCGGAAAGATCAGCTTTTGAAATGCCACATGTTGAACGGCGTCGCAGTTTCTCTTGCGCCGATGCATGGCCTTCCAATGCGGCTTCAAAGGCAAAAGAGCGCGCGTGCAAACAGATGTCATGAAAGAGATTCGGACTGTCGCGTCTGCTTGAAGCGCTGAGAGATTGCCGCACAGGGGGGCGTCGGTCGTCCGCTATTCCATTCCTGGGTCAGAAGTTCTGCAGCGAGGTTGACGACCGCGCGCAAGTGGCCGCGAGTCATACACAAGCCTTACAAAAATGTATGAAAAATGTTGTGGCGCAAAGGCGGCTTCGAGCAATACCGTTCTTGCAACGGCCTTCGTTCGCCCGTGCTCGAACCTCGGCTTGAATCAAGATCCTGGGATCGTCGGAGGTGTCGATCGACATCCCTATCGGTGCCATGGGCATAGGAGTTCGAAGCCAAATACGACGGCGACTGCGATTCACTGCCGTAGGGTTGCATCACATAGTGAACGCAGTGGCCATGGCGTGCCCATGGTCATCGGCGCCGACACCTCGAAGGTCACACCGACAAGATCCGCTGAGTCCACCCAATATATCGCCCGGCAACGCATGGCGGTCACGGCAAACAGGGATGAGAACCCGAAACCCCTCAACCTCAACAATGAGAGAAAGTGCAGCATGAAACGTATAATCGCAGCGGCCGTCTTGATGGCGGTCAGTTCCGGAGCAGCTGTTGCCGGCGGAACCCACGCCGGAGGCCATGGCGACAAAGCCGCCGCAATGCCGATCGGCAACCCTGGCGAGGCCGGCAAGGCAAAGCGGACCGTCAACATCTCGATGTCGGAAAAGGACGACGGGACGATGTTGTTCCAACCGGCCGTGCTCAAGGTGAAGAAGGGTGAGACCGTTCGCCTGAAGTTCGCCAACAAGGGCCAGACCGACCACGAATTCGTCATGGACGTCCATGACGGGATCATGGAGCACAAGGCGCTGATGGAGAAGTTCCCCGAAATGGAGCATGCCGATCCCAACTCGATCCGGCTGGCTCCCGGCGCCAGAGGCGAGATCATTTGGACCTTCGCCAATGCCGGCGAATTCGGTTTCGCCTGTCTGATACCGGGTCACTACGATTCCGGAATGAAGGGCGACATCAGCGTCGCCAACTGACTGACAAAACCGCAAAGGAAGCAATCATGACGCTCTTGATAAAGGCACTCTCGACACTTGCGCTCATGCTCGCCATCGGCGGCAGCGCGCTTGCGCAGGAATACGTGAAGGGCGAAGTCGTCAAGGTCGACGCCAAACAGCAGAAGCTGACGATCAAGCATGAGCCGCTGACCAATCTCGACATGCCCGCGATGACGATGGTGTTCGTCGTCGCGGAGGACGGTATGATCGAGAAGGTCAAGGCGGGTCAGGCGATCGAGTTCACAGCCGACCGCGTCAACGGACGCATCACGGTCACCGACATCAAGTGACCCGGGACCAGCGCCGCGGGTTGAAAAATCAACCCGCGGCGGCCGCTGGCCCGATCGGGGAATGCATGAGTACGGAAGTCGGTATGAACGGTCCGCGCTCCTCTCGGCCTAGAGGAACTCGTTTTATCTCATGCTGGACAGGTATCGGCCTGCCTCGCCTCTGGACTGTACTTCCTTGCCTACTCTTCGGCCGACAGCACATTGCGCGCGGCATAGAGTTCCGCCGTAAAATCGGTAATCAGAGCCGAGTTGATGCCGTCCGGCGGTCGCAGGATCAACGCGCGGAAATGGACCGCCGGCTCGAATGGCGTCGCGATAATGCCAGCGATCATGCGGTCGGCGATAACGGACGGATTAACCAGGCCGATTCCCATGCCTTTTGCAGCAAGAATGGCGATCGTCAGGCCATAGGGGGTCTCGATCAGGATACGCGGACGCACGCCATGCGCGGCGAAGACCTTGTCCATCGCAACCCGCACCGTGTCCTCCGGTGACAATGCCAGGAACGCCTCGTCGGCGAGATCGTTTGGCGTGATCACCGCTTTCTGCGCCAGTCGATGGTTCTTCGGCATCACGCAAACCGCGCGCGGGGTGTTGAAGACGCTGTGAAGCACACCGCTCGTGTCCACTTCGTCGGCGGCGAGCCCGATGTCGAAACTGCCTGATGCCACCAGATCGCGCACCACATTGGAGGTGCGCACCTGATAACTGATGCGCACCTGTGGATGCTTGCGCGAAAAGGCCACGATGGCGCGCGGCACCAGCCCGTGCCCCAGTGCCGACAGGCTGGCGACACGGATCGTGCCCGTGCCCACTTCCTTGATCTGGGCCGCGCGCAGCTTCAGCCGGTCGAGACCGACCAGATTAGCCTTCACTTCTGCATGGAAAAGTTCGCCTTCGCGCGTGGCTACCAGCCTGCCGCGGATGCGGTCGAACAAGTTGAAGCCGAGTTCGGCCTCCAACTTCGCGAGCGAGCGGCTGATCGCTGGCTGCGAGGTGTCGAGCAGCGTTGCGGCAGCGCCAGCGCCGCGTGTGATCATGATTGCGTTGAAGACATCGACGTCGTGCAGGTTCATGGATAAGCCATATCAAAAACGGATGAACTTTATCGTTATGGTCATAGATAGCAATGGGCGAGATGGCTATGGTTTGCTTATGACCCAGCGCGACGACACCTCCCATGTCCATCCTCCCAAGCGTTCGCAAGAGCCATTCCAGTCGTTGGCGATGCCTGTTGAGCGTGCGTCGACCGTCATCTTCGACGATCTGGAATCCTTCGAACGTCGCGTCGCGCGCCTGTATGACGGCTTCAGCTACGGGCTCTACGGCACGCCGACCAGCCGTCAGTTGGAGGATCATATTGCCATGCTGGAGCACGCGACGCGCGCGCTTGTCGTCCCTTCTGGTATGGCAGCCATCGTGCTGGCGACGATGGCCACCTGCGGCGGCGGCGACCGGGTGCTGATGCCTGAAACACTTTACGGTCCGGCGCGCGACATGATGGCCCGTTTTCTGGGGCCGCTCGGCATCCACGCGGTTTCCTATGATCCCCGGCTCGACGCTGGAATAGCTGCGCTGCTTGACGACACGACACGGCTGGTGTGGGTGGAATCGCCGGGCTCGATCACCTTGGAGGTGCAGGACGTGCCGGCCATCGTGGCAGTAGCTCACAAGGCCGGCGCATTGGTGGCGGCGGACAATACCTGGGCTTCGCACCTGCTGTTCAAGCCGCTCGACTACAACGTCGACATTTCTATGCAGGCGCTTTCCAAACATGCCGGCGGCCATGGCGATCTGCTAATGGGTTCGCTCGCCGTGCGAGATGAGGCTCTGTTCCGGCGCCTCAAGGATACGGCGCGATATCTCGGTTACGGCGTTTCGCCAGAAGACTGCGCGCTATGCGAGCGCGGCTTGATGACCATGCCGGTGCGCATGCGACACGCCGACGCCACGGCCCGCAGCATCATGGAGTGGCTGTCAGGGCGGACCGAAATCGCCCAGCTCCTTCACCCGAGCCTGCCGGACCACCCCGGCCACGCTGTCTGGAAACGCGACTTCGCCGGTTCGGCGGGTGTGTTCTCCTTCGTGCTACGGCCGGAACTGGCCCCGCTCCAATCGGAAATTCTCGCTCGTATGCGCCTCTTCAGGCTCGGCGCGAGCTGGGGCGGTGTGCATTCGTTGATCTCGGTCAGCGATCCGCGAAGAGACCGTCCCGCCCCCGATTGGCTGAAGCGTGGGCCGGTCTGGCGCCTGTCGATCGGCCTCGAGGCACCCGACGACCTGCTGGCCGATCTTTCCCAAGCCTTCGACCTTTTTGCCGAAGGCCGGCGGAACGGAGCTGCGTTGGCCGATGCCAAGGCTGCCGAGTGACAAGAAACTCAACAAACAAGGGGAATAACGATGAAAACCAGAAGTTTGAAATGGATCACCGGTATCGCGATCGGGCTAGTAGGTCTGGCCACCGGCGTCGGCGAGGTATCGGCGCAGGCCGTCGTCAACAAGATCAAGGAGCGCGCTTATGTGAGCTGCGGCGCCAGCCAAGGCGTGCCAGGTCTCTCGCGTCCGGACGAGAAAGGCTATTATCGCGGCTTCGATTCCGACATCTGCCGCGCGTTCGCGGTCGCTATCCTCGGCGACAAGGATAAGATCCGCTATGTGCCCCTCAATGCCGGGCAACGTTTCCCGGCACTGCAGACGGGCGAGATCGACATTCTATCGCGCACATCCACCATCACGTTTTCACGGGATACGGTTGTCCGTTTCGTCTGGATCAACCTCTACGACACGGACGGTGTGCTGGTGCGCAAGGCCGACAATATCACTGAGCCGAAACTGCTCGACGGCAAGACCGTCTGCCTGCAGGGCGGCGGCTCGCTGACCGAAAAGGCCATTGAGGAAACCGAGGAGGAATTCGGGATTTCCATGAAGAAGGTCTACTACGACTCGACCATTCAGGCGCGTGACGCTTTCTTCGGTGGTCGTTGCGACTCCTACGTAACCGACGGCACCGCCGCGGCAGGCCAGCGTGCCTCGGTGGCCAAGAATCCGGAGGACTACGACATCCTCAAGGTCGGCCACGCCGCTGAGCCCAATGGCGTGGCTGTCGCGCGCGGCGACGACCAGCTCTTCGACGTGGTGCGCTGGACGATGAACGCCCTGTTCTGGGCCGAAGCCAACGGCATCACCGCGCAGAACATCGATGAAAGGCTCGCTGCGGGCGATTCGGAGATCAAACGGGTGCTTGGCGAAGAGCCCGGCTTTGGCGCGCCGCTCGGGCTGGACGACAAATGGGTCTACAACGTCATCAAGCAGATGGGCAACTATGCCGAAATCTGGGACCGGAACCTGGGCAGGGACAGCCCGCTTAAGGTCGAACGCGGCATGAATGCGCTGTGGAAAGACGGCGGTCTGAACTATCCCTTCCCATGGGATTGAGCCTTGGTCGGGCGCGTGCCGAGCGCGCCCTTCCCCTTAATCGATGAACCGAGGCCGGTATGCTGAGCGACGCCAAGACCAGATCGATCATCATTCAAGGCGTGTTGGTGACGGCTGTCATCGCTTTCGCTGCGCTGCTGGTCTCCACCACCTTCGCCAATCTAAGGGCGCGCGGTATCCCGATTGGCTTCGATTTCCTGACGATGCCGTCCAGGATCATCATTTCCGAGGCCATCCTCACCTATAAATCGCGCGATCCCTACTATTGGGCGATCGTTGTCGGGCTGGCCAACACGGTCTTCATTTCCGCTCTTGTCATCTTCTTTTCCTCTCTCCTTGGCCTCGTCGTCGGCATCACCCGGCTGAGCAGCAATCCCCTAGCCGCGGGTACCTGCCGGGTCTGGGTTGAAATAGCCCGCAACTCACCGCCGATCGTCCTTTTGATTTTCCTCTATTCGTTGTGGTGGAAGGTGCTGCCGCCGGTCGGCGAAGCGCTGAATCCGCTGCCCGGTGTTTACGCATCCATGCGCGGCGTCGTCGTGCCGGCCTTCGGCATCGACATCGGCATGACAGGCGCACTGATCATCCTGTTCGCCCTGACACTCGCCGCGCTCAGCTACGGTCTCGCCCGGAGTGGTCGCCTGCCGCGTTTGGTTGTGCCGGCGATTCTGGCTGCCGGAGTCGTGGGACTCTGGCTCGCCGATATTCGCTTCGCTGTCGATTTCCCGGTCTTCACGGGTTCGAACTTCCGGGGCGGCAGTGAACTGACGCCCGAGCTCAGCACCATCCTCGTCGGCCTCACGATCTACACCACCGGTTTCGTGGCCGAGATCGTACGCGGCGGTGTTCTGTCGGTCGGCCGCGGCCAGTGGGACGCCGGCCATTCGCTCGGCCTGCCACGTGGCAAGATCCTGCGGCTGGTCGTCATTCCACAGATGCTGCGGGTGATCGTCCCGCCGCTCAATAGCCAGTACATCAATGTCGTCAAGAATTCGACGCTGGCGATCGCCGTCGGCTACCCGGACTTCCTCGCGGTGATGAATACCATCATCAGCAAGTCCAGCCACTCGATCGAAGGCGTGTTCATCATCCTCGGCGCCTATCTCGCCCTTAATCTTACCCTGTCGAGCGCGGCCAACTGGTACAACCGCCGCATCGCCATCGTGGAGCGGTGACCATGGCCATGTCTCTTCCCATGTGCTCCAAGGCAACGCCGGACCATCTCCGGTTCGCCGGCCTGCGGCGCCCCGCCAAGCTGTTGTTCGGCACACCGCTCAACGCCGCGCTCACGCTGCTGTTCGGCGCGCTGCTGTTCGTCACCGTGCCGACCATGCTGCGCTGGCTGGTGATCGATGCGGTGCTCTTCGACCCCGACCCGAATGCCTGCCGAGCAGCCACTGGCGCCTGCTGGAGCTTCATTTATGCCAAATCCGGCCAACTTCTGTTCGGCATCTATCCGTTCGACGAACGCTGGCGACCAGCCATTGTTTGCCTGCTCATTCTGGCGCTACTCGGCTGGTCGGTGCGTCCGACGAGCTGGACGTCACGACTGCTGGCGCTCTGGGTGGCGGCGTTCGCTTTGATCTTCTGGCTGATGGGGGGAGGCTTTGGACTGGCCGAAGTGCCGACTTCAACCTGGGGCGGCCTGCCGGTGACACTGATCTTGACCGTCGTCGCCATCGGCATCGCCTTTCCGGTCGGCATCCTGCTGGCGCTGGCAAGGCGCTCGACCCTGCCGGCCGTCCGGGTCGGCGCGGTGTTGCTGATCGAATCCGTGCGTGGACTGCCATTGCTGTCCATCCTGTTCGTGGCGTCAATCATGATGCCGCTGTTCTTGCCCGAGGCGCTGCTGCCCGACAAGTTTGTGCGCGCGCTTGTCGCGCTCACCATCTTCGCGGCTGCCTATCTCGCCGAAGTGATCCGCGGCGGCCTGCAGGCCATCCCGAACGGGCAGTATGAGGCAGCAGCGTCGCTCGGCCTGCCCTTTTGGCGCACACAACGTCTCGTCATCCTGCCGCAAGCCATCCGGGTGGTGATCCCTGCGCTCGCCAACACCATCATCGTTATGATTAAAAACACGAGCCTTGTCCTGGTCATTGGGCTGTTCGACCTGATCAGTTCAGGCAAGGCTGCACTGGCCGACCCCGAATGGCCGTCGCCAGCCGCCGAGACATTTCTCTTCATTGGCGCGATCTTCTTTGCGTTGTCCTTCTCCTTCGCCCGCTTCGCCGATTTCCTGGAGCGGCGGGGCCCGGCCGCTCACTAGGAATGCTGCAATGTCGACTTCCGTATCTGCCATTCGGCACGTTCCATCCCTGCCCATGACAAACGATCCCACCGCCGTCGAGATGGTCGGCGTGAACAAGTGGTACGGGGCCTTCCACGTATTGAAAAATATCGATCTCACCATCCAACGCGGTGAAAAACTGGTGATCTGCGGACCGTCTGGTTCAGGCAAATCGACCATGATCCGCTGCATCAACAGACTGGAAGAGCACCAGCAGGGCCGCATCGTCGTGGATGGTATTGAACTGACCGGCGACCTGAAGAAGATCGATGAAATCCGCCGCGACGTCGGCATGGTGTTCCAGCACTTCAATCTGTTCCCGCACCTGACCATTTTGGAAAACCTGACACTGGCGCCGATCTGGGTGCGCAAGATGCGGCGCAAGGAAGCCGAGCAGGTCGCCATGCACTATCTCGATCGCGTGAAGATCCCGGATCAGGCGTACAAATATCCCGGGCAGCTTTCCGGCGGCCAGCAGCAGCGGGTGGCCATCGCGCGCTCGCTTTGCATGAGTCCGAAGATCATGCTGTTCGACGAGCCCACCTCGGCGCTCGACCCTGAAATGGTCAAGGAAGTGCTCGACACCATCATTTCGCTGGCCGAAGAGGGCATGACCATGCTGTGTGTTAGCCACGAGATGGGCTTTGCCCGACAGGTGGCCGACCGTGTCGTCTTCATGGACCAGGGTGAAATCGTCGAGATCAACACACCGGCCGAGTTCTTCTCGAGCCCGCACCATGAGCGCAGCAAGCTATTTCTGGCCCAGATCCTGCATTAGCTAGCTTGTCGCGCTTAGTGTCGCCTAGGGCTGTGGCCTGCTTGTGTCGGAGGTCACCAACCTCAAGACCTCGCTGTGTTTGAACAGCTCTTCCGTTGGGCGCGCATTCCGCCAGCCCAAGGCGCTGGTTAAACGTCTCTTATCGTTTGACGGTAGGCATCTCTTCTTTCCTTTCCGCCTCGAACGCCATCTTCCCCAGCTTTGTCCAGACGCCGCGCGCACGTTTGCCGTCCTCGCTCTGGAGCTTGTCGGCCATCCAGAGCAGCGCGCCGTAGATGGTGGCACGATCATCGCGGGTCAGGTCCACGATCCCGGCCTTGACGACGAGCCCACCGAGTTCGATCAGGTGCCGCGTGCGCTTGCGGCGCTCGACCTGCCAATCGCGCATGTCATGCCGCGCCCGTGCCGCCTGATGGCGATTGCGGGCCGCCCGGTTGCGCCGGAGCGCTGCGAGCGTTGCGGCCAGATGCCGAAGCAGATCGCCGCGAACGGCTCTGGAAAAACGTCGCACCGCGCTTCGCCCATGCCTCCCGCTTTCCGGCTTCCTTGGTCTCCGCCAGCACGATCAGCGCACCCGCCAGTTCCTCGGCGTTGAGCGCATCGGCTCCAGTGGCGATCACCAGTTCGCCAAGCTGCTGCACCTTGCGGGTCTTCAGTTCGCGCGCCCTGTCCTCCAGCGCCTTCAGTTCCGCATCAAAATCGCGTGGCTTGCGCATCGTTGTCTCCATGAGTTGTCGAGGCAATGATGATAGGTGAGCACTTTGCCGAAGGCTCCAGGGTTGCCGGGACGGCTCGGGACGGGCTGGTCGCTCCCGAGATTTTTTCGAGGGAGGGGGCGCTTATACGTCGTGCCGACGTGGGCTTTGTCGTGCAAATGATCCGGTCGCGATGGCGATCTATCATCTTCACGTCAAGGTCATTGGCCGCACGTCCGGCTCCAGCGCGGTGGCCTCCGCTGCCTACCGTTCGGCCTCGCGGCTGCGCGACGAGCGCATTGACCGTGTCCAGGATTTCTCCGCCAAGCGCGGCGTCGTCCATTCCGAAGTGATGCTGCCGGACAATGCGCCCGAAGCATGGAGTGACCGCGAACGGCTGTGGAACGATGTCGAGGCGTTCGAGGTCAGGAAGGATGCGCAGCTTGCCCGCGAGGTCGAATTCGCCCTGCCGCGCGAGATGAGCGTGCGCCAAGGCATCGAGCTTGCCCGCGACTTCGTGCAGGCCGAATTCGTGGAGCAGGGCATGATTGCCGATCTCAATGTGCATTGGGACAGGGCAGAGGACGGCATGCCCAAGCCCCATGCCCATGTCATGCTGACCATGCGCGCGGTGGACGAAAATGGCTTCGGCCAGAAGGTGCGGGACTGGAACCGCACGGAAATGGTCGAACGCTGGCGCGAACGTTGGGCCGAACTTGCCAATGAGCGCATGGCCGAACTCGACATAGACGCGTGCATCGACCATCGCAGCCATGAAGCGCAGGGCATCGCGCTTGAGCCGCAAAGCGAGATCGGCGCGCCTGCGCATCGGATCGAGGATCAGCGGAGCGAAGCCGACCGCGCCGAGTTGCACCGCGAGATCGCGCGCGGCAATGGTGAACGCATCATCGCTGATCCCGAGCTGGCGCTGGATGCGATCACGCATCAGCAATCGACGTTCACGCGCCGCGACATGGCAAGGTTCGCGCACCGGCACAGCGACGGGATCGATCAGTTCAACGAAGTGATGGATGCAATAGGAAACGCGCCCGATCTGGTCGAACTCGGCAAGGATTCTCGCGGCGAAGATCGCTTCACCACACGCGACATGATCGAGGCCGAACAGCGTCTGCACCGTGCCGCCGAACTGATGGCCGAGAGGGAACGCCATGAGGTCAGCGACAGGGACAGAGAGGCAGCGCTTGCTCGCGCCGAACAGCGCGGACTGTCCCTGTCCAACGAGCAGGCCGATGCGCTGGCGCAGATCACGGAGGGGCGCGACCTGGGCATCGTCGTCGGCTATGCCGGAACCGGCAAGAGCGCCATGCTGGGCGTGGCGCGGGAGGCATGGGAAGCGGCCGGCTATCAGGTCAGGGGCGCTGCACTTTCCGGCATCGCGGCGGAAAATCTCGAAAGCGGATCGGGCATCGCCTCGCGCACCATCGCCAGCATGGAACATGGCTGGGGACAGGACCGGGATCTGCTCACCACGCACGACATTCTGGTGGTCGACGAGGCGGGCATGGTCGGCACGCGCCAGTTGGAGCGGGTGCTGTCCCATGCTGCCGAGGCCGGAGCCAAGGTCGTGCTGGTCGGCGATCCGCAGCAGTTGCAGGCAATCGAGGCGGGCGCGGCCTTCCGCTCGATCCACGACCGTCATGGCGGCGCAGAAATCGAAACCGTGCGCCGCCAGCGCGAAGGCTGGCAGCGGGACGCCACGCGCGATCTGGCAACCGGCAGGACCGGCGAAGCGATCCGCGCCTATGACAGTCACGACATGGTGCATGAGACCCAGACGCGCGAACAGGCACGTGACGACCTGGTCGACCGATGGGACCGCGACCGGCAGGAAGCGCCCGACGAAAGCCGCATCATCCTCACCCACACCAATGACGAGGTGCGTGCGCTCAACGAAGCCGCACGCGAACGGATGCGGGCTGCGGGTGATCTTGGTGATGATGTGCAAATCACGGTCGAGCGCGGCGAACGCAGCTTCGCCAGCGGGGACCGCGTCATGTTCCTGCAAAACGAACGCGGGCTTGGCGTGAAGAACGGCACGCTCGGCGCCATCGAAGAGGTCAGCACGCAATCGATGTCGGTGCGCACCGACGACGGCCGCTCCGTGTGCTTCGACCTCAAGGACTACGACCGCATCGACCATGGCTATGCGGCGACCATCCACAAGGCTCAGGGCATGACCGTGGACCACACCCATGTGCTGGCGACGCCTGGCCTGGACGCCCATGGCAGCTATGTCGCGCTGTCACGGCACCGTGACGGCATGGACCTGCATTACGGCCGCGACGACTTCGCCAACGAGGACCGGCTGGTGAACACGCTGTCGCGCGACCGGGCCAAGGACATGGCGTCGGATTACGAACAACGCGATCCGGCGCAGGACTACGCAGAACAACGCGGCATCGCCGTGAACGCGCACGTTGCGGAAATCGATCTGAAGGCCGAGCCGGACCAGCGGCGCATCATTCTCGACGGCCGGAGCCTGCCGGCAGAGAGCGCACCGCCCGGTCACGCCGCCACCGAGCGGCCGGAAAGGGAAAGCGTCGGGATCGAAGCCGGCCGCGAAGCGAACATTGCGGAAAGAGAGATCGCGAATGACGCCGAGGAAGAATTGCGCCGCGCCCGCACGCAGGCGCTCATCCGCCATGCCCGTGCCCTCGGCGTGATCTTCGATGCGGACGATGCCGGCCGCAAGGCAAGCCCCGGAGAATGGAATGAACTGGTCGATGCCCGCAGGGAGTTCGATCATCTGCGGCCGCATGGCTGGCGAGATGCCGAAGCCGCTTACGCCAAGGACGAGAGCCTTGCCCGCGAGGCTGGATCGGGCAAGGTCAACCGCGCCATTCGCGCTCTCCAGCTCGAAACTGAAATCCGCACCGATCCGCAGCGCCGCGCCGATCGCTTCGTGGCGCGCTGGCAAAAGCTCGACCAGACCTGCGATCGGCAGTATCAGGACGGCGACATGGCCGGCTACAAGGCAACCCGGTCGGCGATGGGCGACATGGCCAAAAGTCTCGAACGCGATCCGCAGCTTGAATCCATCCTTGCCGGCCGCAAGCAGGACCTCGGCATCGCGTTCGAATCAGGCGACAGCCTTGGTCGCGAACTCGCCTTCAATCACGGCATCGACCTCGGGCGGGGCCGGGGCCTCGGACTCTAGACCCCCGTCCGATTTACCGCCGTTTCCACGTCACCCTACGACGCGGCAGCGATCCCTCTTGCGCGTCCGTATCGCTTCGCCCTGTGTGGTCTCGACAGTTGTCAGAAACGGCCAACAAGAGGCAGGCCAGCCATGCGCGAACCAGACCGTATCATTCGGCTCAAAACCGTCCTTGTTCGGACCGGGCTGTCGCGGTCCACCATCTACCGCAAGATCGCCGAGGGCACCTTCCCGGCCCAGATCAGGATCAGCGTCAATGGTGCGGGCTGGCATGAATCCGACATCAACAGATGGATCACTGATCCCATCTCCTGGCAGCCAAAAAGCGAGTTCGACTTCGAGGACTGATCGCGCGGCCTGGGCCGAAGTGCAAGTAGTCGTGGTAGTGCGAAAATGGCCCAATCCACCAAGGACTGCCGCGATATGGCCGCTTCGCGCACAATTTCAGCCGTCGCATGGCTCGTTCAGGTCCTCCTGAAAGCAGCCATGGCTGGGCCCCGACCTCCGAGGCTCTAACCTGTCTTCGTCATGGGACGCGGACAACCATCTCCACTTCGAGTTGCAACATTGGGGTAAAGAGGGACTGCACCCCCAACACGGTGAGACTCGGCATTGTTCCGGCAAGCATCGCTTGGATCGGTGCATAGGCCTCGAGAAAGCGCTCTGTTGTGCCATCGACAACATAGATGCGGAGCATAACGATGTCGTCTGTCGAGGCGCCTAGTTCTTGGAGGGCAGCCTTCAAGCTATTGGCAATGAGCTCCGCTTGGCCACCTACTGTCTCTGGCACCGCCGAGCCGTCGAGCGGGGATGCAATCTGCCCCGACAGGTAGGCCAACTGCCTTGCCTGGGCGACGCTGATTTGTGAGTGACCGTTCGTGGTCGAGTCCCACATCGTTGAAGGGTTGTGACGAACCACCGGGGCGATATCGAGAGGGGACATGGCGGACATAGCTATTCTCCATCGTGTTTGCTTGACGCGCGACTAGGAACGGGAGGTGTTCTGGCGCTACAGTTCGCGATATAAGCGATCTATTGGGGAATGTGTGTCCCCACACTGTGGACGGGGTGCCTGTTGCGAGACGAACTCGATATCGGAGCCATCCGGGCGTTTATCGCTGTGGTGGACGCTGGCGATTTCACGACGGCTGGGCGAGCGCTGCGCATAACGCGATCGGCTGTGGGGAAGGCCGTTATCAGGCTGGAAGAGCGTCTTGGCGCAAGGTTGCTTAACCGAAGTACGCGCCGAGTTTCGCCCACTTCGGACGGCCTGCTTTTCTACGAACGCTGCGTTTCGCTGCTGGCAGAACTGGAAGAAGCAGAGGCGGCAGTCCGGCACCGTGAGCAAAAGCCCCGTGGCACGATAAAACTGTCCGTTCCTGATGCCTATGGCCGGCTACGCATCTTGCCGGTTCTGCAGGAATACCTCCTCCGATGGCCAGAGATCAGGGCAGAGGTGACATTTTCCGATCGCATCAGTGACCTCGTTGGCGGCGGCTATGATCTCGCGGTTCGCATAGGGGGACTTGAATTCAGCACCGGCCTTGTGAGCCGCGTCATTGATCGGATCGATGGAGTCCTGTGCGCCGCGCCGTCCTACCTCTCCAAACGCGGCAAGCCAGACAACCCCGAAATGCTAAACGAACATGATCATCTGGCATTTGGCCGCGACGGGCACTTAATGGCCTGGTCGCTTCAGGCCGGTGATGAACTGGTGAAAGTTAGACATGCGCAAGCGAGAATGGTCATGGATAGCGCCGATGGCCTGCGTGCCGCAGCGATTGCGGGACTCGGCATTGCCAGTCTGCCAAGCGCAATTGTGGCGGCCGATCTCGAAGCGGGAAGGTTGGTCCCCCTTCTGGCAGAGTATCAAGGTGAACCGCTACCGGTATACGCGCTCTATCCAGATCGTCGCCATATGCCCTCGAAGGTCCGAATGCTCATTGATCTGCTCGTTCAACGTCTGGCGCAAAGCGGGAAAACGACGGATTTGTGAGAGCCCTGGGCGCACCTACGCCTTCTCAACAGGGCTGACCGCTTTTGGCCATTTGGCCGGGCTCGTTGAACGACCGAATTGGGTTCGTTCGTCGGCCCAAATGAGGCGTTCAATCTCGCCGATTTGGGCTGCTAGCCGCACATGTGCGGCGGGGTCAAAAAGCCCATTGTCATGCGCCAGCGGAACGCTGTGACAAGCGAACACCAGCGCCGCCACCGTTCTCCGGAATGAATTCGATCCCGGCCGCTTCGAACACCGTACGAATTGCAGCGATGGTTGAATTCTTTAACTGCTCGCCTCTTTCTAACCGCGCGATGGTATCGGGAGATACATTCGCTTTTAGGGCTAGCTCTCGAGTCCCCCAGCCCAATGCGACACGTGCCATCTTGCATTGAACTGCATTCATTTCGTAACCGTGGTACGATTTTTGTTGATCCATCGCCGCATCTTCAATATCGTACCTCTGATACGATTTTTCGCTTGAAAGCGGCTGCTGTCGGTGTGCAACCACCCACAGCAGCCTGACCACAACCCAAGCTGATTGGAGCTCGGATCATGGGTGATTCCGACAATACCACGACTCTGCCTTTCGTCACTCGCAGGCGAGTGCTTGCGGGAGGGATGATCACGTCCACCGCCTTAGTGCTTGAGAAAAGCGCACTTGTCGGCAATGAAGCGGCAACGAATATACCGCCCGACCCTGCGCTGGCGCTCTGGGGGGAATGGGAGACAGCCCACAAGCTGACCGAGCGGCTTTGCCGCAGGCAGCAGCGCTTGGAGACGAGGCTTGTCGAGAGCGTCGATTATCCCTGCGTGACTGTCCGACTGCCCGAGGGTGAGGACGTGACGATCCTCTCGATTGAAGCGCTAAACGAAGTGCTCGGCAAGGGGCCGGATATTGCGGCGCTCCGCCAGAGGGCCGAAGCTGATTTAGCGGCGCATCAGGCGCGCTGGGATGTGGCTGCCGAGGAGATCGGTTATGCCGGAGCGCTCAGGGCCGAGCGCGAGGCTGGCGATAGGGCAGAGGATCTGCTGGAAGCGCTCTCGACGTCGCCTGCCACGACTCTTGCCGGTGTGGCGGGCAAGCTCGATGCCGTGTTGCGCGAGGGCGAGGCCTGGGAGGAATGCTCCGAGTTTCCTTGGCCACAAATCCGCTCGGCGCTCAACGATCTGGTGCGTATCACCCAGCAGACGATGCCGGAACAGGTCTTTCACTTTCACGACAAGCAGCGTCCCAAGCTCCGCAGGCGGCGGGCTGGCTGCTGTTTCCGCGCCTGAACGACGAAGAAGGAGGCGAGCTATGAAGATCCATCCAACCCAACCTCCGGCCTCAGCCGAGAACCTCTCAACTTGCAGCGAAGCGTCTGCCGTTCGTCAGCATTCAGCCGCCAGGGAGTTGCCAGCACCGGACGCTCTTGCGGCATCTCAGCATTCGGTTGTCGATGCCGATCTGCTGGACGCCTTCAGCCGCGACGCCGCCCTGGAGAAGTGGGCCGTGCCTGAAGCTGCAGAGGCAGCGAAAGTTCTGTGGGGAAAGACAGCCGCGACCGCAATCGCCTGGTGCGCCTTCTCGGCGCATTGCGACGGCGGACACAGGAGTTCCGATTCTGGTTTCGGGTATTCACCTATCTTCAAGCGGGTTCGCCCGGTTCTAAAGTGGAAGCAGCGTCCGGGAAGGCTCGTCCAGGCTCTTCCGGATAGGGGGAGATTATGTCTGGTGGGCTGCTTGTCGAGAGCACGCCGGGTCGAAGCCAGCCTGTCAAGGCCGGGGCGTTGTTGGCTTCGCGGGTCGGGATGGTGCCTCGCCTAACCAATTGCGAACTTGGCTCTCGACTGTCGGGTTGGGAACCACTCAATGACCTAATGCCACTTTTCCGCGTCAAACTATTGTCGATCGGCAGCCAACGACCCTCCGTCCCGAGAGAGGAAAGTTCACTCGCTTGATGCCTGCGATTGCTATGGTCGCCAGTCGTGTACTACCAGAAACCTGCAATGATCGCAGCATCAATCGCGCTCCTCCCTGCGTATGGTGTGACCTTGCCCCTCTGATCTAATCCGGTTTGAAGTCCGTTCTGGCCCATCGAGAGGACCAGGACATGAACGTAGCAGCTTCTCTGAAGAGCAGATCATCGAAATTTTGAAGGAACATGAGGTCGGGAGGGGCGGAGCGTGCTGAATGGATTGCGTGGGGCGACAATTGGCTTGAACGCGCCGACCCCACGGTCAACGGCGTTGATGGCGTATTCAGGCAGATCGCTGCCATTGCCGATTGGACCTACCGAGATTGACCAAAAGGGGTGCGCAACGCATTGGAAGGGATGCGGGCTTCGTAGCGTGCGATGTCCGAAAATCTCGCTGACTTTCAGCGCGCTCGTACCCGTCATGGTCAACATAGCGTTCATGTGTGTGACAAGACTGAGACCGCGAAAACTAGTCCTCCTCCTGGTCCTTAGGTTCGCCAGACCATACGAGTGAATACGAAGGAAACGGCTTGGCGAACCATCCGCCAACGTATTGATTTCCTGTTGAAAATAGCGACCCTCAGAGACTAACATAATCGTTTTGTCAACTGGTTACGAAGCGGTTCGCCCAAATTGATTCAAGAAGCTGATCCAGCCATTCGCTTGACCGCATTTATCTTATACCGAATGGCAGCTTTGCGCCTCATCCCGATCATTGACCCATAAGCAATCGCATCCTGAAAGCGAACGTTGCTGAGGCAGCATCTTTCGACAGGCTGATGCCTCCGACGAAGCCGTTGCGATTGTCTGGGGGCTTGCGTCGGTTGCAGACTCCGATACGCTGCGTATGGTGCATTGCACAACGATTGATTACCGAACTGCCGATCCGACAAAAGGAAATGCGTCACTGAGAAGAACGGATTTCGCCGAGTTCAGGAACGGCTGGCGGCTGGTTCTGGCTGGGCTGCTCGGAACAGCTTTGGGCATGCCTGCCATTCCGTTCTACACGATCGGCGTCTTTGCGCCGATCTTTGCGGAAGAGTTTGGCTGGTCGTTCGCGACGATCTTTGGCGGTTTGTCGTTACTGGCCGGTTCGGTTCTGATCGTTGGTCCGTTTTTCGCGACATTGATCGACAGATTCGGCGCGCGTCTGGTGGCATCGGTCTCCTTGCCGTGCCTGGGCCTGAGCTACATGACGCTAGCGGCATCGAACGGCTCGATCGGACAATATTATCTCTCTTGGCTGGCTATCGCGATCTTCGGGTTGGGAGCGACCCCGGTCGTTTTCACGCGAGTGATCAATAGCGCGTTCGAGGAGCGCCGAGGTCTTGCCCTTGGCATCGTGTTGTCCGGCGCGGGCCTGTTCGCCTTCGTCGTAAAACCACTGGCCCAGTTGTTGATCGAGACGGGCGGATGGCGCGTCGCAATACTCGTGGTGGGCGCAATGCCGGTGCTCATCGCGTGCCCGATGGTTCTCTGGGGCTTTGCCGGGCTGCGAAGCAGGAATGTCGGCGCGGGGCCGGCGATAAGCGAGGCTTCGGAAGGCATGACCGCTCGTGAGGCTTTCCGCTCCCGCTATTTTTGGCTCCTGGCGATTGTCTTTATCCCGATGTCGCTCGCCATCGCCGCGCCACTGCCCAACATCGAGAACATACTTCGCTCGCTGCGCCTATCAGCTAGCGAAGTCGTCCAACTCGCCGCGCTCGTCGGAATAGCGGCCGTGGCCGGCCGATTGCTTGGCGGCATTCTGGTCGATCGCTTCTGGGCGCCTGCGGTGGGCACCGTAATATTGACGTTGGGCGCGGTCTCATGCCTCATCCTTTCGCTAGACCATGTGAGCTTCTCCATGGCCTGCATCGCCATTCTATTGCTCGGCCTCACATCCGGAGTGGAATTCGACCTGATGGCGTATCTGGTTGCCCGCTATCTCGGAATGCGGAGCTACGCCACGACCTACGCCACCCTGTATGGCATCTTCGTGGTGGGCGCTTTCGTAGGGCCTAGCCTGTTCGGTTACGCGTTCGACAGCACGGGCACCTATTCGGGAATCCTCCAAGCCTGTGCGCTGCTGCTCATCGGTGGCGCGGCAACGGTTCTTTTCCTGGGGCCTTATCCGATCCGGAAAGCCGAAGCGTCCGCGTAGCACGTAGGGCAATTCTGGCCGTCACCCCCGTTGGTTTTACCTCTTTTAACCAGCCGTCTTGCAGTCCCCGCGCTATCGTTTCCGGAGTCTCAGGATGGCTGGCTTGGATCCGCCATCCGCTGCGAAAGATCGGGAGGCTTCATGAGCAAGGGAAAAGTGGTGGTGCTGGGCTCGAACGCCACACGTATCGAAATTAAGGGGGGCGGCACGGGACCGACGGGACAGTATCTCAACGAAACAGTTGTGCCGATGATGGCGCTTGTCGGGGCGGGTTATGAAGTTTTGCTCGCCACTCCCTCAGGCGCCAGGCCATACATCGACCCGGCGTCCGATGCGGTCCAGCATTTCGGCGGCGATGAGGCGGCGTATCGGCGTGGCAAGGATTTCTTCGCCAACGATCCCTCGACGAACACCGGCCGCACCTTGCGGTCTGTCATTGATGAGGGGTTGGACAATTATGCTGGCGTGTTCGCCCCCGGAGGCCAGGGGCCGGTTGTCGATTTGATGCAGGATCCAGACGCGGGCGAGATACTTCGGCATTTCCATGCGGCCGGAAAGCCTACAGCGCTGCTCTGCCACGGCCCGATCGTCGCTATCGCCGCCTTGCCTCGGGCGAAGGAATTTCGCGAGGCGCTGATTCAGGGCGACCGCGCCAACGCAGCCGAACTTGCGAAGGGATGGCAATATGCCGGCTACAAGATGACAGTCTATTCGGCCAGCGAGGAAAAACCCATTGAGGACAACATCCTCCACGGCAAGCTCTATTTCCACATGCCAGAAACTTTAGACCTGGCAGGCGCGAAAACGACCGTGGGCCCAGATTTCGAACCCTATGTGATCGAGGACCGTGAGCTGATCACGGGCCAGAATCCGCGCTCAGACCATCCGATCGCCGCCGCCCTGATCGCTGCGCTGAACCGGAACCGCACGCGAGCTTGACAGGCAGGCGCACCGGTTCCGCCGCCCAGATGCAAGGTGAAACCAGAAATAGATGGAGACGATTATGAAACGATCAATTTGGGGATTTCTCGCTGCCATAATTATCGCATCTTCAGCCGCCTCTGCTGCCGCCGACAAGCCCGTTTCGATCGTCCTGGTGCATGGCGCGTTCGTCGACGGCTCCGGCTGGCAAGCAGTGTTCGACATCCTGACCGGCGACGGGTACGAGGTGCTGGTCGTCCAGAACCCGACGATCAGCCTTAGCGGCGACGTTGCAGCCACCAATCGTGTGATCGCCGCGGCAAGCAAGCCGGTCGTCCTCGTGGGCCATTCCTATGGCGGGATGGTCATCACCGAGGCAGGCGATAATCCGAAGGTACAGAGCCTGGTCTACCTTGCCGCCTTTGCGCCCGACGCCAAGGAATCGGTGGCATCGCTTGCTGAGCAACCCGTGCCTGCGGGCGAGTCGGGAGCGCCCCTGCTGCCGCCGAAAGATGGCTACCTGCTGGTCGATCCGTCAAGATTTCCGACCGCTTTCGCAGCAGATGTTGATCCGGCGGTAACCGGCTTCATGGCCGTTGCCCAGGTTCCGTGGGGCTTGGAAGCGGTGCAGACTCCGATCGACAAGGTGGCGTGGAAGGCCAAGCCGTCGCATTTTATGGTCACCACAAAGGACATGATGATCCCGCCGACATTCCAGCGGGCCTTCGCAAAGCGGGCCAGCGCCGCAACCGTGGAGATCGAGAGCAGCCACGCCGTGATGTTGTCCCATCCGCAGGAGGTCGCTGCCTTCATAGCAACCGCCGCCGGCGCGAAATAGCCGCCCGAGAGAACCGATCATGAGCCACATCAAGATCATGGCGACGTTTCTGGCCCGGCCTGGCAAGGCTGGAGAGCTTGAGGCGCTTCTGTTCAGCATGGCGCCGGACTGCAGGGCAGAGCCGGGAAACCTGCGATGGGACGTCTGGCGGGACCAGGCTAAGGCAGACCGCTATGCGCTGGACGAGCTCTATGTCGACAACGCGGCAGTGGCGTCACACCGGGAGATGCCGCATTACAAGAACTACCTGTCGAAAATCAACGACCTCGCCGAACGAAACGCTTTTGTCCTCGAGCCCGCCTTGGTTGCCAACAAGAATGGCTAGCGTAGCCTAGGATGCGTCACCGCATTGGGCCGTCTCTTGCCGCCTGATAGATCCGAGCAGTTGACGCGCCTTCTCCACGTTCGCGCAGGGCGGTCCGTCATCGAATTCGGCGCAGACGGGAGACAGCAGCTCTTCCGCGGCCGCGTGCCGGTTGGTTTGTGCCCAAAGTTCCGCCAATGCCGTCGCAGCCCGGAGGCGGAAGAAAAGCGCACCGCTTTCCCTCGCGGTCTCCATGGCCAGCAAGAACGTCTCCGAGGCGCCGGCCAAGTCGCCGTCCAACCACTGCAGCAGCCCGCGCACGCGCAGCAGTTCCGGCTGGGACCAGTACTCGCCCTGCCGATCGGCACGATCGAAGGCAGCGCTCAGGCTGTCACGGGCAAGCGCGATGCGCCCTTGACGCAAGGCGGTTTCCGCGAGGATGGCGAGATAGATGGGCACCCGGACGAGGAAATTGTTGTCGATGAGCTGCCCTACCGCCAGGCGCATGGTGTCAACGCCGTCGCCGTCGCCGTCCATGCTCCTCACGGCGCCTTCGTAGAAATTGCAGACGGGCCGCCAGATGGCGATATCGCGCGAGGCAAGATTATGGGCCAGCGTCGCAACATGCCGGCGTGCGGTTTCAGCCTCGCCGGACCAAATGGCGAGAGGCAGGGCCGCCTGAGCAAGGGCGTTGGAATGTGAGACAAAGTGATCGAGCGCGAGGCTGTGGCCGAGTGCATCCTGGATCGCCGCCGTTGCCTCGCTGCGTTCGCCGGCTACCCAGGCCGCCGTCGCCAATGCCACACGAATGGACACGAACCGGTCCATCTGGAATCGTGCGACTCCCGATCGCTTTGCAGTGGCCGCGTGCTCGCGCGCAAGCTTTTTGAGGTCATCATAGGCACTGCGGACGTCGCCGCAGTAGAAGACCGCCGCTAGCCTGACGCGCTCTCCCTCCGCCGCTGCCGGCCGTTCGTTTTCCCGATCGGCGAGCCTGGCGAACTGCCCGAGCGTCGCGATCGCCTGCCTGTGCCGTCCGGTGAAGCTCTGCAGTATGCCCAATCCCCACAGGGTGCGGAGCTGGTAATCGACATTGCCGATGTCGCGCGCCAGCCGGTTCGCTTCCATCCACGCCGCATCGGCTTCGGGACCGAAATGGTCGGAGAAGTTGAGGCCCGAAGCGTAGGAGGCGATGAGCTTCATTCTTACGGCGGGGTCGGATCGCGACACGGCATCGACCGATCGCAGCGCCCGTTCGACGCGCCGGCGGCTTTCGGCGACGGTCGACAATTCATCCCAGAGGGGGATTGCAGCGCTGGTCAGACGCACGCCGACCTCGGGCTCGCCACCATCGCCCAAGGTCCAGTCGATTGCCTTGCGCAGATCGTTTGCCCGCGGTTCGTAGGAGGCGGTCCATTCGCTTCTCGGTTGCCATTGCCACTCAGCTTCCGCCTGCTCGAACAGCCGCAGAAGATAGCGGGCATGACTGGATCGGGCGTTGGCGGCTTCTCCACTGCTGTCCAGGCGCTCGGCCGCAAAGCTGCGCGTGTTGTCGAGCAGGCGATAGCGCGGAGCGCCGGCGGCATACGCGACCGATAAAAGCGATTTCGCAGCGAGGCTTTCCGTGTATGCCGCGATATCCTCGATGCTTCGGCCGATGTGCTCGGCCACGCCGATGACATCGGGGAGGGAGAAGCTCGCCGAAAAAACCGATAGGAGGCGCAGGAGCCGAGCCTCATCCTTGGAGAGGAGCTGGTAGCTCCAGTCCAGGGTCGCATACAGGGTCTGGTGTCGCGGCGGGGTTGCTCCCGAACTGGATCTGAGCGGCTCGAAACTTTGTTCGAGAAGCTGCCGCAGGCTTGCCGGTTCCAAACTGGGCAGCCTCGATGCCGCGAGCTCGATCGCAAGAGCGATGCCGTCGAGTCGTCTACATATGGCTGCCACCGAAGGCGCATCCATATCGTTGAATTGATAGCCGCAGGTCTCCTGTGCCCTTCTCACGAAGAGCTCCACGGAGGGAAATGCCAGGGCGTTCTGTCGGCCGATGTCGTGCTCGTCCGGATAAGGGAGCGGAGACAGGCGATAGACATTC
Source organism: Mesorhizobium sp. WSM4821 (assembly GCF_055901555.1). Lineage (NCBI taxonomy): Bacteria > Pseudomonadati > Pseudomonadota > Alphaproteobacteria > Hyphomicrobiales > Phyllobacteriaceae > Mesorhizobium > Mesorhizobium sp. WSM4821. Next base: position 3,052,790 of record NZ_CM148371.1, read on the forward strand.
TCCGACCGGGACCGCAGCGGTTCCCGGCTTGTCGCAAGGATGTGAACGCCCGGAATCGCCAGGGTCAAATGTTCTCCAATCGCCGAAGCGGTGCTGAGAACGTGCTCGCAGTTGTCGATCACCAGCAGCATTTCGCGATCGCGCAGTGCTTCAACAATCCCGGCAAGCATATTCGTCCATTTGCTGCCAACGCCCAGCGACCTTGCTATCGTCGCGTCCACGAGCTGGGGGTCGCCGATAGCTGTGAGATCAACGAAACAAACGCCGTCCCGATAGCGGTTGAGAAGGCGTTTTGCCAAAGCGATGGCGACGGTCGTCTTGCCAACCCCCGCCGGTCCGACAACCGTCAGGAACCGGCGTTCAGGAAGCCTCGTAGCGAGATCGGCAATAACGTCATCGCGGCCGATGACCTCCGCGAGATTAGGCAGCTCCCGGACAGGAGCTTCAGCAGGATTGGAAGAAAACCGTGGCTGTTCTCCTCCATAGACGCGCAGCGGCGCGACGAAGCGGTAGCCGCGTCCGCTGACTGTGGCTATGCAGGATAATCCTGACGCCGTTCGGGGAAGAGCACGACGCAACGCGGCGATGTTGACCTTCAGGTTGCTTTCATGAACGAACGTGTCCGGCCAGACGAAGCTCATCAACTGATCCTTGCCCACGACTTCCCCCGCGTGGATCACGAGCAAGTGGAGCAGATCGAGAGCCCGAGCTCCCAGCCGGAGCGGATTGTCGCCCAGCGTCAACAGTTGCCGGTCTGGAATGAACCGATAGTCGCCGAAGCAATACGTCTTGCCGTCTAGTTTGCCGGATCGTTCCATGCGCCCACGAATGACCCCGTAATGAACTTGCCGTTCCGAGTTGCGCCCCCAGGCTCAGCTTGGGGAGCTTTCGCATGCCATCGAATTTAACCTCTTTTTACCTCGGCGCCATCCGCTCGCGTGTAGCTTAGTCAAATTCGATCTGACCGCCGAACAGCGACCTGAGGCAATGAAGACGATGCCCTGTTCTCGCACCACCCTCACTCTCTCCGATGCAAAGCGGATGCTGGAAGCGGGCGAAGCCGAAGCCGCAAGCTTCGGCATTGCCTACAACATTGCCGTCGTCGATCACGGTGGCGCGCTTGTAGCGTTTGCGCGTCAGGACGGTGCCCTGATCGGAAGCATCGATCTCGCCATAGGCAAGGCAGTGACGGCCCGTCTGTTCGATAAGACCACCGCCTATCTGAGCGAGTTGGCGCAGCCCGGTGCGCCGCTCTTCGGCATCGGGCAAAGCAATGGTGGGCGGGTCATCATCTTCGGCGGCGGGGTGCCGGTGCGCGTCGACGGTGAAATCATTGGTGCGGTGGGCGCGAGCGCCGGAACGATCGAGCAAGACATTTCGGTCGCCGAGGCGGCGGTCGCAGCAATCACTCCAAGCAACGCGTGAACGAGACATTTGTGATGAAAGCGGTGCGCATCGCCATTCCACCGTCGACGAAATACCGACGGTCAAGAAGCGTTGGTCGAAACCCGAAAAAACTCGGCCCACGCTGGCCGCTGTCGAGGACTAACCGCCGGTTAAAAAAGGTAAATTCTGGCGGACTGTCCCTTGCAGGGTTGGAAGCCGCCAGTACGTTTGCATGCAATAGCCAAGTACCAGCAAACTAGGGAAGGCTTACGATGTTCGATATCGTTGTCAATGGCTTGAGGCACCAAGTCGACGTGGTACCCGAGATGCCCTTGCTCTGGGTTCTGCGCGATGAGCTTGGCATTACAAGTCCGAAGTATGGTTGCGGAATAGCCCTGTGCGGCGCCTGTACGGTGCAAGTCGATGGTGAGGCCGTCCGCTCCTGCCAGGCGCGCATGGCCGACGTCGCGGGCAAGGCGGTAACCACGATCGAAGGGGTTGGCAACGGCAAGCTGCACCCGGTGCAGGAGGCATGGATCAAGCACCAGGTTGCGCAGTGCGGCTACTGCCAGACTGGCCAGATGATCCAGGCGATCTCGCTGCTCAAAACGCATCCCAAGCCGACCGACGAGGACATCAACGAGGTCATGTCGGGCAATCTCTGCCGATGCGGCACGTATGAACGCATCCGCGTCGCGATCCACGCGGCCGCGGAAAAGATCGGAGGGGAATGAGATGGGCGCTACGCTAGGTCTTTCCCGCCGCGCCTTCGTATTCGGCTCCGCCGCCGTTGCCGGTGGCGTGGCCTTCGGGTCCTATGGTCGCGCTCAGGAGACCCCGGCTTCTCCCGCCGCGGCGAACCCGCTGACAGCAGATCTCGGTCCGGACTCGGTTGCCTTCAATCCTTGGGTCGAGATCAGCCCGGACAGGATCACGCTGATTGCCCAGCATGCCGACATCGGGCAGGGCATTGGTTCCATCCAGCCAGTGATGATCGCGGAGGAACTGGACCTGGAACTCGGCCAGTTCGAGGTCCGCTTCGCCGGGCCCAGCCCCGCCTATTTCAACACCGGCTTCGCGCACGAAATCGCCCCGTTCATGGCGGCGGACCAGAGCCCCGAGGCCGAGAAGGGGCGGGCGGCTGCGCTGGAATGGCTGCGGCAGTCCGGCCTGCAGATGACCGGAGGCTCCAGCGCAATCCCCGACACCTATCAGAAGCTGCGCATGGCCGGCGCCGTTGCACGGGAAACGCTGAAGGCGGCGGCTGCCAGGCACAGCGGCGTCGCTGTCGCCGACATCCGCACCGAGGCCGGCCATGTGATCCTACCGGACGGGACCAAAATCCCCTACGTCGCGCTTTCAGCGGAGGCCGCGAAGATACCGCCGATCACCGACGTCAAGCTGCGCGACCCATCACAGTGGCGCTTGATCGGCAAGCCGATGGAGCGGCTCGACATCCGCGCCAAGGTCACCGGCGAAATGATGTTCGGCATCGATCGGAAGATCGACGGCATGGTCTACGCGGCCGTCAAACTCAATCCCAATAAGGGCCAGCCGATTCGGTCGTACGACGCCGGCAAAGTGCAGTCGATGCCGGGCGTGCGGCAGATCCTGAAGATATCGAACGGCGTCGCTGTCATCGCGACCAACAGCTGGTATGCCATGCAGGCGGCCGAGCGCATAGAGTGCGTGTGGGAACCGTCCAAATACCCGGCCGAGCAAGCCGGGCACTGGGACATCGTGCAATCTTCCTTCACCCCGGAATTCCTTGCCAAGCAATGGCGCAACGACGGCGATGTCGATGCCAGTTTGAACGACGGCATGCTAGTTGAGGCGGAGTATCGGGCGCCCTATGTCGGCCACCAGCCGCTGGAGCCGCTCAACGGCATCGGCATCGTTACCGACGACGGGATGGAAATCTGGGTCGGCCACCAGACGCCGCAGTCGGTGCAGTACATTGCGGCAAATGCGATCGGCATGAAGCCCGAACAGGTCACGTTTCACAATGAGTGGTCGGGGGGGAGCTTCGGCCACCGCCTGGAATTCGAAAACGTCAGGGCGCTCGCCGAGATCGCGAACCAGCTGCGCGGAACGGCTGTAAAACTGGTTTTCTCGCGGGAGCAGGATTTCCTGCAGGACATTCCGCGGCAGATCGCGATGGGCAGGTATCGAGGCAGCGTCAAGGACGGCAAGATTGTCGCGGCCGATGTTCAAGTGGCAGCCACGCCTCCCTTCAAGGAGCTGCTGGGGAGGATGGGTTCGCCCCCGACAGACCCGGATGCCCAATTGGCCGTTGGCATCTGGAACCTGTACTACGACATCCCCAACTATCGTGCGAGCAGCTTCGAGGTGCAGGGCGTGTCGCCATCCACCACTTGGCGGTCGGTCGGCGCGTCGGCCAACGGCTTCTTCACCGAGAGTTTCATCGACGAACTGATCCACGCCGCCGGCCTCGATCCGCTCCATGCGCGCATCGACATGTGCAAGATCCCGATCTATCGGAAGCTCATGGAAACAGTCGGCGAAATGTCGGACTGGAACGGCCCGCTCGGTAACGGAAAGGGTCGGGGCGTCGCCTTCGTCGAGTCGTTCGGCACGGCGGTGGCCGAGGTCGTCGAAGTAACCATGACGGCTGCCGGCATCAAGATCGACAAGGTCTGGGTGGCTGCCGACGTCGGCAAGGTCATTGATCCCGTCAATTTCGAGAACCAGGTCCAGGGTGGCGTCGTCTGGGGCCTTGGCCACGCCATGAACTGCGAACTCACCTATGCCAACGGGGCTGTCCAGCAGACCAACTACAACCACCACGAAGCGATGCGGATGTATCAGTGTCCGGTGATCGAAGTGCGCGGCCTGGAAAACGACTACACGGTCAGAGGCATAGGCGAACCACCCGTTCCACCCGCGGCGCCGGCGCTCGCCAATGCGATCTTCGCTGCGACGGGCAAGCGCATCCGCGAGATGCCGTTCAACAAATTCATCGACTTCGTTTGAGGGGGCAGTCATGGACAGATTCCTGATTGCCATTGCGCTCGCTGCTTCAACCTTGGCGCCTCTGACAGTGATGGTCTACGCGGAAGGCGAGGGTTCCAGGGATGCACTGCCGCAAGGCAGCGTCAGCCAAGCGGCAGGCCTGGAAGCATGGCAACGGATCGAGGCGGTGGTCACACATCCGCGCTGCGCCAATTGCCATGTCGACACTCGAGCGATTCCGATCTGGACCCCTGCCGGTGAAACGAAGTCTCGTGTCCACGGGATGAACATTCATGGGGGGGTGAGCAGGATTGGCGCCGAAGCGATGCCCTGTTCGACCTGCCATATGACGTCCACTCTCCCGAACGACCCTGCTCCCGCGCCGCCGCGCGCCGGTATTCCTTGGCAGCTCGCTCCGGTGGAGTTTCTTTGGTACGGCCAAAGTGGCGCCGAAATCTGCAAGCAACTCAGGGATCCAGCCCGCAACGGCGGCCGCGATGCCGTCGCCCTGCTCGATCATCTTCGGCACGATGCATCATTAAGCGGGTTTATTCCGCGAGGGTGGGAGCCTGGGGAGGGCCGCAGCACGCCGCCGGGAACCTTCGAGGACCACGTGCGGGACATGGCGGAATGGGGAGCCGCCGGACAGCCATGCCCGGAATGAGCTTGCTTGGTGCGGACGAAAGACTGCCCCTGCCGTCATTTCGCACCGACTGGGTGCCTTCGCCGGTCGGACCCCGCGTCAGAATAGAGGCGCAGGCGCCGGTCCACGTTGTTTCGTCGAACTCGGGCCGATGAGGTGGATGTATGTTTGGAAAGGCCTATGAAGCTCAATGCAGGGCAACTAAAATTGCTCCCTCGAGTGTGCCCCATGAGAACCAGACGCTCGCCCTTTTCGCACTAACGCTGGGCAGCTTCTGCATCGGCACGTCCGAGTTCGCGAGCATGGGCATCATCCAACTGTATGCTGCCGATCTTGGGATCGATATTCCGACCGCCACGAACGCGGTCACCGGGTATGCTTTCGGGGTCGTGCTTGGGGCGCCACTCGTTACGCTCGTCGCAGCCAAGCTCAATCGGCGCACTCTCTTGCTCCTTCTGATGGGGCTGTGGGTCGTCGGAAACGTCCTCTCGTCGATGGCGAGTAATATCGGCCTGTTTACGGTTGCCCGATTCATAAGCGGTATGCCGCAAGGCGCCTACTTTGGAGCGGGAGCAGTTGTGGCAGCCTACTTCTTCGGCGCGGACCGGGCAGGAAAGGCCTTCTCGCTCGTCATGACCGGACTGACGGTAGCAACGATCTTTGGATCGCCGTTGGCAACGTTTCTGGGTCAGACGCTGGGCTGGCGGAACACCTATCTCTCCATGGCTGCCCTTGGCACCGTCGCGCTCCTTGCGCTGTTCCTCTTCATTCCGCGCACAGAAGCCCTTCGCGGTGGATCCGTCGTTCACGAACTGTCGGCGCTGCGGCGGTTGAACGTCTGGGCGATGATAGCCGTCGCGGCGCTGGGAATCTCAAGCATATTCGCGGTCTATGCATTTATCGGGCCACTGGTGACCGATGTCGTGCAACTCGATCCTTCCACGATACCGCTGGCGCTCGGCGTTTTTGGTGTCGGCATGACGGTCGGCAACTTGGTCGGCGGGTATCTGGCAGACACCTTTTTGTACCGGGGCCTGGTCCTCGGATACGGGCTCACGCTCGTGGTGTTGGTTATTTTGTCGAGTCTTGGAAGTAACGCATGGGCTTTCTTTCCCTGCCTCTTTGGCGTGGGTGCCGCGATGATGGCCGCAGTTCCAACGATTCAGGTGCGTATGACAAACCTCGCCCCCGAAGCTCCAACGCTGATGGGGGCGATGAACCTGGCCGCCCTCAACGTGGCGAATGCCCTTGGCGCATGGGGCGGCGGACTGGTCATCGCGGCGGGATACAGCGTGCTGTTTTCACCGCTTGCCGGATTCGTGCTGACTGCCGCCGGGTTGGTGGTCTACCAGATCGCGCTTTCTCGACGTGCTGCGACCGTACCGGTTTAGTCGTCAAGTCCCTTGCGTGCCGATCAAAGCCCCAACCCTGCAAAACTGTATTCCGCTTCGTTATCTCTCAGGCGTATTGATATGCAGCAAATACCAGATGCAATGCGCGAATTAGCATTTTTGCCGTTTGTGCAATCGAGTGCTGCGGCTATGGGGAATCCACGGTGAACCTGACTCGTCATCCCAGATACGACCAGATGTTCCCTGTCCTGGAGCCGCGCGACATCGAGCGGCTGAAGCGCTTCGGCAAGAGCCTGACGTATCCCGCTGGCGCGCAGATCGCGAAGACCGGCAGCCTGGCCCCCGGCTTCGTCGTGGTGCTTTCAGGCAGGGTGGAAGTCAGCCAACAGACGGCCCTCGACCAGCGCGAGGTCATCGTCACCTACCAGGCCGGCCAGTTCAGCGGGGAATTGGCACAGCTGTCGAACCGGCCGTCGCTGGTCGACTCCGTCGCTGTCGAGGACGTCGAGGCGTTTCTCATCGCACCGGAGCGCCTGCGGGACGTGCTCGTGCAGGAGGCGGCGCTGGGCGAGCGCATCATGCGCGCCCTGATCCTGCGGCGGTCAAACCTGCTGGAGCTGTCGGCCGGCGGCCCCATCATCATCGGAAGGTCCGACAGCAACGATGTCATGCGCCTGCAGGGGTTCCTTCGCCGGAACGTCCAACCTCATCGTGTCCTCGATCCTGAACGTGATCCCGACGCCGCTGCATTGATTGAGCGCTTCCGCATCGACATCCACCATTTGCCAATCGTGCTCTGCCTGAACGGTAAGATTCTGCGCAACCCCGGTGAAAACGAACTCGCACGCTGCATGGGCCTCGTGCGTCGCATAGACGAAGCCAGGCTTTTTGATGTTGCGATCGTTGGATCGGGACCGGCCGGACTTGCAGCTGCGGTCTACGCAGCGTCCGAAGGCCTGTCGACGGTCGTTCTCGATTGCCGCGCCTTCGGCGGTCAGGCCGGCGCGTCGTCGCGCATCGAGAATTATCTCGGATTCCCGACCGGTATTTCGGGCCTCGCGCTGATGGCCCGCGCCTACAACCAGGCGCAGAAGTTTGGCGTTGAGATGGTGATACCTGACGAGGTGCATCATCTCGCCGTGGAGCGGAACGGCGATGGCTCAACCTACGGTCTCGCTGTCGGCGACGGTGAACGAGTGCGTGCGCGCACCGTCGTCATCGCGAGCGGCGCACGCTACCGCAGGCTGGATCTGCCCAATGTCACTCAGTTCGAAGGGGGATCGGTGCATTATTGGGCTTCGCCCATCGAGGCGCGTCTTTGCGAAGGTCAGGAGATCGCGCTGGTGGGCGCCGGCAACTCCGCCGGCCAGGCTGCTGTGTATCTTGCTGGCCAGGTCGAAAAGGTCTGGTTGCTCGTTCGCGGCGCTAGCCTGGCCGCCTCTATGTCGAAATATCTGATCGAGCGCATCGAGGCGCAGCCGAACATCGAGGTGGTTTTGCGCACGGAGGTGACGGGGCTCCACGGAGGCGAGAACCTGACCGACGTAAGATGGCAGAATGCCGACACGGGCGAAGAAACCATGCGCCGGATGCGCCATCTCTTCCTGCTCGTCGGCGCCGATCCGAATACAGACTGGCTTGCCGGCTGCGACGTTGCGCTCGACCACAAAGGGTTCGTCAGGACAGGCGTCGGCGAGGGTCGCCATCCTCTCGAGACTAATCTTCCCGGAACGTTCGCGATCGGAGACGTTCGCGCCGGCTCGGTCAAGCGCGTGGCGTCTGCCGTTGGAGAGGGCGCCCAGGTCGTCGCCGCCATTCATGAATTTTTGGCGGAAGCGCACTGACAGGTATTTGCGGAGGTAACCGATGTCGTTCGAATGTCGCCACGCGACAGACGCGACGATAAAGTCGGTGATGAGCGCGTCGTTAGGACGTCGTGCTGCCGTGCTTGGATCCTACCGCTTCGTAATCCTCGGGGAGCTGTTTATGTCCTTTCCTCCTATCCACCGCGTCGTCACCGGACACGATGCCGATGGCAAGTCTATTGTGGCAAGCGACGGCCCGCTGCCGACCGTCGTTGACCTGGCTTCTATTCCCGGAATGATCTTCCATGAGGTTTGGGAGACTCGCGGCACGCCGGCACCGGTCGACAATAGCCCAGACCCAACCACCGGACCGCTGATGCACCAGCCGCCGGAGCACGGCACCCGCATTCGCTTCGTCGACATGCCGCCAGACGAGGTATACCTGGCGGATGGTGAGTCGCAAATGAAGGAGTTGTTCGAGGAGGTCAACGACGCCAAGGGGTTGACCAGAAAATCCGATTCACCCCACCCTATGATGCATCGCAGTGAGGCGGTCGACTACGGCATCGTCATCGAAGGCGAGATGACGCTGGTGCTCGATGATTCCGAGGTGCAGCTGAAGCCCGGCAGCGTCGTGATCCAGTGCGGCACCAACCACGCGTGGGCGAACCGCTCCGGGAAGCTTTGCCGCATGTTGTTCATCCAGATCGACGGGAGGTACGAGCCTTCGATCGCCGCCGCGCTCGCACGAAGGTGAGCGGGCATGCTGTCAGGACGCGTGTACCAGGGTGCCTCGAGCCGGAGGACTCTAGGCAACCTCACCGTCCCTTGGGCGTGCGAGCGAGGCAAGAAGGTCGGCGGCGACCTGAAGATCGCGCGTGTCGGCTCCTTCCGTAAACTCGCTGAAAACGGGCAGCAGCATGTTGTGCGCGTCCTGCGGCCTCAATGCCACGCGCCAGAGCCGCGCGAGATCGCTGGCCGCACGCAGCCGCCATGACAGCGCACCGGTTTCAAGGGCGAGTTCCATCGAGGTGAGGAGAGCCGCCTGCGCGTCGTCGGTCTTGCCCTCGGCACTGAGAATCGCGGCGTGGACCCGTAGGAGTTCGGGCGCGCACCACCGGTCGTTCTTCGCGTTGGCCCGATCGAGCGCGGCTCCGATCGTGATCCCGGCTTCGCCGAGGCGACCCTGTCTTGCCTGCAACTCGGCCAGCACGCCAAGATAATAGGGCAGCCGGGCAAGGTGCCCGGTGGCGTGGAATTCCTCGATCGCCCGCTCGACATGCTCGATCTCATCCGCCGCCGCGTCTTCCTGCGCACACCTCAGCGCCGCGCGATAGAACATGGCAACCGGACGGCGGACGTCGAAGCCGTGCCGGTTCGCCTGGTCGTCGAGCATTGCGACATAGCGGGCGCACTCCTCATGCCGTCCGGTCCAGTAGAACACCGGGCAGACCCAGGACAGTGCATTGCCGAGCGAGAGGTGATGCCTGGTCCTCAGCGCGTACTCGACCGTCGCGCGAGCGGTGTTCAGCGCGGTGTCGGGCGAACCAGTCAGCCACTGGGCGTGCGACAGCAGGTTCGTCGCATCGACGATCCTGTCGGACAAATATCGCACATGGTGGCGCAGGCGCTGCGCGTCGTTGATGTCTCGCAGGTTGAGCTCCTGGCGGCGCTCGAAGCGTCCGCGGACGTCCTGGAGGCGGCCGACGAAGAGCTCGCCGATACCGAGGGCGACTTCCGCCTCGAGCACCGCGGAAGGGACTCCCGCCGCCGCGATCGAGGCGAATTCCTCCAGCGTGCGGACTGCTGCGTCGTTCTCGCCGTTGAATAGCTGGAACACGCCGATCAGCCTGAGGCAGCGGACGTGACAATCGATGTCGCCGATCTCGACTGCGATCTCCAAGGCTCGTCGCATGGCGTCGATCGCCGAGGGCAGGAGGCCCTTCGTGAACATCGTCGCGCCGCCGAGCCAGACCTTGAGCTGCATCTCGAAGGACGTCCCCGCGAGCCCGGCCGAGTCCAGCTCATCGACTGCCTGCGAAACGTGGATGCGACATTCTTCGGTCAGCGAGAGATGGTTCCACAGCAGAAGTCCCGCGACCGTCAGCCGGATGCGAAGCTGCCGATTGGCAGTGTCCTGCCCGGCCCAGACGAGCGCGCCGCGTAAATCGTCGATTGAGCGGCCGTAGGTGGTCCCCCATTCGCCGGCCGGGCGTTGCGTCCACTCGTCCGCGCCCCTCTCGAGCACCTTAAGCACATGTTCCGCGTGACGCTGCCGCACGGCGGGATCCTCGCCGCTCGCGCGCAGGTGCTCAAGGCTGTAGGCACGCATGGTCTCGAGAAGCCGGTAGGCAGTGCCGTCGGCATTGAGGTCCGTCGCAAGTAGCGATTTCGCAGCAAGCTCCGCCAGCGCGTCCGTAGCATCGGCGGGAGCCATGTTCGAAATCGCCGAAGCATCATCGACGCTGAAGACGCCGGCGAAGACGGAAACGGCGCGCAAGAGCGCTGCCTCGCGCTCCGTGAGCAGGCTGTAGCTCCAGTCCAATGTCTCCATCAGCGTGCGGTGCCGTGCCGGCCCCGCCCGACGCCCCACCAGCAGGCGGAACCGGTCGTCGAGCTGCCTTAGCAGGCCGCCGACCCCGAAGGGATTGATGCGCGCAGCGGCCAGCTCGATCGCCAGCGCGAGCCCGTCGAGCCGCCGGCACAGCTCGGCTGCCGTCGGCGCGTCAGAATCGGTAAGTTCGAACTGCTCCAAACTCTCTGTGGCTCGCTCCACGAAGAGCTGGATGGCGGGGTAGGTCAGCGCTTCCACGGCGCCCGGCTGAGCCGAGGGCGCGGGAGTGCCTAGCCCCGGCAGCCGGCGCACGCGCTCTCCCTTGACGCGAAGTGGCTCTCTGCTGGTGACGAGGATCTTAACGCCCGCCGCGCCCGCCAGGATCAGGTCCGCGCACTGGGCTGCCGCCTCGATGATGTGCTCACAACTGTCGAGCACGATCAGCATCTCGCGGTGTCGCAGATGCTCGCGCAACGTGGCGAGCGCGTCCGCGGAGTGCACGGCCAAGCCTATCGCCGTCGTTATTGCGTTGGCCGCAAGCGTCGGGTCTCTCAATAGCGCAAGATCGACAAGCCAGACACCATCCTTGAATGACCCGAGCGCGTGTTCGGCGGCGGCGAGTGCTACAGTCGTCTTCCCAATGCCGCCGGCGCCGACAATCGACACAAGCCGCGATTTTTCTAGATCCTGTCGAATAGTATCGATCGCATCTCTTCGACCGAAGATCTTTGTCGAGGCGATCGGCAAATTGTTGCTGCGGGCCGTTGTCCAGGAGGCCGACTGATAGAAGAACGATCCCCTGGGTTGAACGGGCGCAATGAAACGATAACCTCGCCCCGTGACCGTCGCAATGTACTCTGCCGCACCTGGCCCGTCGCCGAGAATTCGTCTTAAGGCGGCCATGTTGACCTTGAGATTACTGTCGTCGACGTTAATGCTCGGCCAAGCGCGCACCATCAATTCGCGCTTGCTGAGCACTTCGCCGGGGCGCTCGACGAGTGCTGTCAGGATGTCAAGCGCGCGGCCGCCAATCCGAACCGGGACTTCGCCCTGCAGGAGCAACTGGCGATTTGGAACAAGCGTGAAAGGCCCGAACGAGAAAGACGTTGGAGCCCGTTCGGCTAAGTTGTCGTCAGTCACATTCTTCCCCCTCGGAACTCCTGTCCTCCCCTTGGAACTCCTTCGCGGCTACAATCTGAGTATCGCGCAGTTGCCGGCCTACTGAAAGAGAAAGGAGCTCCGCGCCTGGAACTTCCGATCCTGCTGCGTGCGACGCATTGCTGAAGGGCTGAGGCAGGCTTTGGACCCACCAGATGATACCCCCCAGTCAGGTCGTCCTGCGCCACCCATTGTCGACAGTAGGTGCTCAACCCACCCAGATATGCATTCACACCCGGCACGATACATCAGCTTTGGTGCCAACTCCCAGAAGCTGCTAGTCCGCTTCCGGCCCAAACCAGCCGCGCTCGTACCCTATGGTCAACACAGGTTCATCGACCCCTTTGTGGGGTAAAAGAGACACCGCGTGCATGGAATACTAGTCCTCATCTTGGTCCTTGGGTTCGCCAGACCATACGAGATCATACGAGAGATATGGGTTGGCGAACCAGCCGCTAACATATTGATTTTGTGTAGAAAACGTTGACCCTCCGGGCCCACCATTGTCCTTATTTATCAATGGGTTATTGGACGGTTCGCCAATAGGCTCGCCAAGCTGTGGTTTGCGCGTCATCTCTAGAGGACGGGAGCCGCTCCGAACGCCGAGGAGGGGCGTTGCCCCTGCCGAAGAAATCGCGCGGTTGGGTTTCGGCGCGCGCCGATCCTTCTTAGCGATCCCCGAGACGTCGATTAAAATCGAGGAACACTGCGTTCGTCCATCCAAATCCGCTGACGGAGCCGTATCGATCATCGACCGGTGGGGAGCCCACCTCAACGACGTTGTACTTTTCCCACATAGCCCCAGTTTTCTCGAAGCTAAGGACACAGGTGTCGCACCAGGCGCGCATGATCCGCATTGCCTCCTCGCGAAAGCCGTAGCGTTCAAGGCCGGCTACAACGATAAACTGCAAGGGAGCCCATCCGTTTGGCCATGCCCATTGATGCCCATCCCGGGCAGTGAGCGAAGTTACCAATCCGCCAGGCTGCGAGAACTTCGGCAACCACTCACCTACCATTCGGTCAGCTTCAGATTGCGAGGCGAGGCCTGACCACAGAGAAAAGAATGCAGCCAAGGTTGCTACGCCATCGCGTTTGCCGGCGACGTATTCGAAATCAAAAAAGAGGCCGGCTGTTTCGTCCCACATCAGATCGCGCACAGATGCGGCCCGTGCGTCAGCGGCCGATCTCCACGCGTCGGCGCTCTTGCCATCACCTAAGCGGCGAGATGCCCACTCAAGGTCGATTTCGCGTAGATACAGGACAGAGTTAAGACAAATCGGAAGGTGATCGAGCCACCTATTCTGACAGCGCGTAGAGCGATCTCAGCCGCTCTCAAAGCTCGCGAGTTCGTCAGTGTACTTCGCGTCGAAGTAGCGCGACAGTCCAGCATGAACACGCCTGATGTGAGGATGAATTTCGCCAAGCCAGACATTTCTATGCTCGAGCGCTGCGAGGTTCATGGCTTCAGCAAGGAAAGCGCAGGCATCAGCATCGCCACGAGCCTCCTTCGTTTCGAAGGCAAGGCGAAACATGGCAGTCGAATGTGGCGGCTGGCTGCGTGAAAGGAAATACAGGGATCATGCCAAAGCGACGCAGCATTGCGACCATATTCTCGGCCGTGTCGACGACAAGCTGCTCGCGAGGCGTGCCGCTCAAACCAACGGCCGTGAAATAGCTGTCCCAGTAAAACATCTCCTGAAAAATTGGGTCCTCGGCCGGCGCCATGTAAGGTCGGGGGAGCCCGATCAGCGTGCCTTCGTCAGCGGACACGTTACGGACAATCCGTGGCCAATAGGCCTCGATGTAGTCAAGAATTTCCATGCTGCTGCTCTCTTTCATTCTGGAGCGGCGAGATTGCGTTCGCTCACTCCGCGGTCCATCCGCCGTCGACAACCAGTGAGGTTCCTGTGACCAGTGCCGAGGCATCGGAGGCCAGATAAACTGCCGCGCCCATCAGATCCTCCACCCGCCCCAGCCGGCCAAGTCTGATCTTCGTGAGGACGGATTGCGCAAACACCGGATCCTTCAGAAACGGTTGCGTCATTGGCGTCTCGATAAACGTGGGCGCAATCGTGTTGACGCGGATGCCCATTGGGCCGAGTTCCACCGCCATCGCCTTCGTCAGACCCTCGACTGCATGTTTTGAGGCGCAATAGAGTGTCCGGTTTGCCGCACCGACGTGGCCCATCTGCGAGGACATGAAAATGATTGATCCCCGGATCGCGTCCTCGGCCATGCGCTTCGCGACAGTCTGGGAGACGAAGAACGAGGCCTTCAGATTGAGATCGAGCACCGCGTGGTAGTCGTCCTCCGTCACCTCAGCGATCGGTTTGGGCCGGTTAGTGCCGGCATTGCTGACAAGAATGTGGAAGGCGGGCTGGGCCGCCAGGATTTCGCGCACCCCGGCGACGTCGGTCACGTCCAGGGTCAGCGGGGCAGCCCGGCCCCCGCGAGCCCTGATAGCGGTCGCAACGGTCTCCACCTCCGTGGTGGTGCGGGCGGCAAGAATGACCTCGGAACCTGCCTCCGCGAGAGCAGAAGCCAGTGCCGCCCCAATTCCCCGCCCGGCGCCAGTCACCAGCGCCCGCCGTCCGTCGAGACGGAATGACGGTGTTGCCGGCAAGCGTATGGGGGCGGCGTCAACCATCATTCGGCGGCTTGCGCGTAAGGCACGTTTCTGCCGCCGTAGCGCCGCACGCGGATGTTGGCCTGCTCGGCATGGCCGAAGAAACCTTCAAGCACACACAGTCGCGAGCAGTATTCGCCGATCATGGCCGAGGCTTCATCGGTCAGGACGCGCTGGTAGGTGCATGTCTTCATGAATTTGCCGACCCACAAGCCGCCGGTGAAACGGGCGTTGCCGAGCGTCGGCAAAGTGTGGTTGGTGCCGATGACCTTGTCGCCATAGGCAACATTGGTTCGCGGTCCGAGGAAGAGCGCCCCATAGTTCGTCATGTTGGCGAGGAAGTACTCGGGATCGCGGGTCATCACCTGGACGTGTTCGGACGCAATCCGGTCGGCTTCCGTCACCATCTCCTCTTCGGTGTCGCAGACGATGACCTGACCGTAGTCGGCCCAGGCCTGGCGGGCGATCGTCGCGGTTGGGAGGATTTCGAGGAGCCGCTCGACCTCGGTGACAGTGTCTTGAGCCAGACGTTCGGAACTGGTTAGCAGGATCGCCGGCGAATTGGGGCCGTGCTCGGCCTGGCCAAGAAGGTCCGTGGCACAGAGCTCCGCATCCACCGTCTCATCGGCAATAACCAATGTCTCTGTTGGCCCGGCGAGCAAATCGATGCCGACGCGTCCGAACAGTTGGCGCTTTGCTTCGGCCACATACGCATTGCCCGGCCCGACCAGGAAGTCGACCGGACTAATCGTGTCTGTGCCGATCGCCATCGCGCCAATCGCCTGAATGCCACCGATCACGTAGATTTCGTCGGCTCCGGCAAGGGCCATTGCAGCGATCACTGCAGGTGCGGGTTTGCCGTGGAAGGGCGGGGTCATTGCCACGACGCGCTTCACGCCCGCGACCTTCGCTGTGATGACACTCATATGGGCAGAAGCCACCAGCGGGTACTTGCCGCCGGGCACATAGCAGCCGACCGAGCTCATCGGAATGTTCTTGTGTCCCAGTACTACACCAGGAAGAGTCTCGACCTCGACGTCACGAAGCGCATCTTTCTGGATCTGCGCGAAGCGCCGGATCTGGGCTTGTGCGAAGCGGATGTCATCGAGGTCGCGTGGTGCCACTGCGGCGATGCATTCATCGATCTCAGCCTGTGACAGGCGGAAATTGTCAGGTGCCCATTTGTCGAACGTTTCTGAATAGTGGCGCACTGCGTCGTCGCCGCGTTGCTCGACGGCCGCCAGTACGGATTCTACCGCCGCCTTGACAGAGGCATGGTCATTGACTTTCTGAACCGATGAACGGCCTTCCTTCAGGACACGGATCATTGCAGCACCTCGTTTCAGAAGCCGACGGAGCGGAGATAGGCGAGACTGGCCCGCGCATCGTCCGCGGGATTGAGCGAAATGGTCGGATCAATATCCTGTTCCACTGTTGCGGCCCCGTCATAACCGGTTTCCCGCAATGCGGTTGCTAGTCCGACCCAGTCGACAACGCCCTTGCCCAGCGGGCAGAAAATCTTCTGCTCGATAGCGGTGAGAAACGGAATGTGATCTGCAAGTACGCGTTTGTGGACAATCGGATCGATGTCCTTGAAGTGGAAGTAGCGTACGCGACGCGCATGCCGGCGGTAGAAGGCGACAGGATCGATGCCCGCATATGCCATGTGGCCGGTATCTATGCAGATACCGACCCGGCTCGGGTCCAGCCTGTCCAGGACGGTCTCGATTTCGTCCTCGAATTCGATGTAGCAGCCAGCATGCTGGTGAATGACAGGCATGACCCCGTGTGCGAGCGCGAGGTCGGCGATGCTATCGATCAGCCCGACAAGATGGTCGAGGCGCTGCGCACCGATTGGCTGAGCGAGGTCACGTCGCCCGGCCGTATTCATCCGTTCTGGCGAGATGTGGTCGATAGTGACAAGGTACTTTCCGCCGGCCGCCGCAAGCAGTCGCACCGTGCGCTCTGCAACGTCGAGCACTGATTCACCCTTCTCCGGGCTATGCAGATCCTGAAACACGAATCCGGCCATCACCGTAAGGCCGCGGCGATCAAACTCAGGCCGCAGAACCGCAGGATCTGTCGGATAGTAGCCGTATGGACCAAGTTCGGTGTAGCCGTAGCCGGCCGCGCCGATCTCATCCATCACGCGCGGCCATGCCGGGTTTTTTGGATCATCGGCGTAGTCGACTCCCCAGGACACGGGGGCATTGGCAAGTTTGACGAGCATACTGGATATCCCTTGGGCTATGCATCCTGTGTCGACCCGATCTTAGCGGAGCGACGTCGCCCATAAATCATGTTTTGCATAGCAATGCAATCCGTTCTCTTCGCTTGACGACGGAAGTTCCTTGGATGCGATCGCTCCCGAGCGAGTTCGGATGCTTTACTTTTTTGGTATCGATGAGACGGATAAGTGAAATGAAAACAATCCGTTGCATTGAGGTTGGTTGGCCCTTGACGGCCCGCGGCTCGACTCGGCGATTAAGGCATCAGGCCAGAGCGCTGCCGATTGGCTCCATGCCTTCGGCCATGCAGGAGCGCAATGGGTACTTTATTCCGAAAAGGCGCACCCAAAAGCCTCAGGATATTCAGCGATTGGAGCCATCAGGGAAGACGTCTGTGACCAAATATCATTTATTTACAATTCGTTGGTAGGGAAACCGCAGCAACTAAGCATAGCAATGCAAGATTCTTGTTGCATTGCTATGCAAATTGGCGTTTGGTGATGGCAGCCCGTCCGTGGCGGGTGGTTTTCATGACCAGGGAGGAAGCCATGCTAAAGAATCTTGTGAGAAAGCTTGCACTCGGCTTAGGCGTGCTGTCGCTGTCGGGATCTACCTCGTTCGCTGGAGACCTTGGGAACGTCTATGTCGGCGTCGGGAGCGCGTCCAGCGAGTACTGGGCAGCATTTATCGAGGGGGCAAAGGCGGTCGCCGGATCGAAGGGCAAGGACGTCAATGTCATCGTCAGCGACTTCAACGGGCAGAAACTGCTGGAGCAGTTCGGGGCCGTGTTCGCGACCGGCTGCGAGGGGTGCGCGATCGCCGTCGACCCCGCGTCCAACGCCTTCACCAAAGCGATTGTAGAGCGGGCGCGAGATGCCGGCGCCAAAATCGTCAATCTCTGGAATCGCCCCGACGAGATCCATCCGTGGGATACGGCACCGGACGCCTGGGTCGCCAACATCTCGTTCGACGGCGTCGATTCCGGCTATCGGAACGGCATGGAACTGTGCAAGGCGCTCAACGGGAAGGGCAACATCGCTGCCCTTCAGGGCATACCTGACAATCCGCCGGCCAAGCAGCGGCTCGCCGGGCTCGAAAAGGCGGTTGCCGAATGCCCGGGGCTGAAACTCCTCGATGTCCAGGTCGGAAACTGGGATCAGACCCAGGGCCAAAGCATCACGCGAGCCTGGCTTACCAAATACGGCAGCGACCTCAAGGGTATCTTCTCTGCCAATGACGGCATGGCTCTCGGCGCAGTAGCGGCGCTACGGGAACAGGGCCTTGCCGGCAAGGTTCTCGTCACGGGTTCCGACGGATCAAGTGATGTCATGCAGCTTATCAAGTCGGGTGAGATGCTCTCGACGATGTACATTGATGGCTATGTCCAAGGCGCAACGGCCACAGCACTGGCCGTTGGCGTGATCACCGGCGACATCGACCTTGCCAAACTGAAAGAAGAGCAACGCGATTTCTACCTGTCCCAGACCCTGGTCAACAAAGACAATGTCGAGGCGATCCTCAACGGCAAGCACGTTGCAGCCGACTATAGCTACGACAAGGTGAAGGCCAATTTCTGGGCGGCCTCGGTCGGTCAGATTCCCGCCGGTGCCAACAAGTAAGCTGGAACTGGTCGGCCATGACACTCACGCAAAACGCGGCCATCGAAGCCTCCCCGCACAAAAGTGCGGGGAGGCTAGCGGCCCAGCCAAAGGTCGCATCGAAGCTTCGATTTCCGCTCAAGGAACTCGGCCCGGTCGCCACACTTGCAGTTCTCGTCCTGGTCTTCTCGCTGGCAAGTGCGCAGTTTCTGTCAGCCAGCAATCTGAAGGTCGTTCTTGAATCGAGCGCGATCCCGGTTGTCCTCGTCGTGGGCCTCTCCTTCATCCTGATCCAGGGTTCCATCGACCTGTCGATCGAAGGCGTCATGGCGGCATCGAGCATGCTGGTTTCGCTGCTCATCGCCAACTCTGTGACAGGTTTCGATCTGGGCTGGTGGGCCATTCTGGCGGGCGCCTGTCTTGGCTCAGCGTTTGGCCTGGTCAATGGTCTCGTCTACACATTTCTGCGGCTGCCCTCCCTGATCGTCACACTCGCAACCTGGTTTGTCGGGCTGGGTGTCGCCACCTTGCTCTTTCCGGGTAGACAGCCACAAATTCTTGATGAACGGCTGACGCGTCTGGCACTGGACAAGAGCCTCGGCGTTTCCGCCCTGGTTTTTCTGGCGCTCGCGGTTGCAGGATTTGGCTGGTTTCTGCAGACCTATACCCAGTTCGGGCGAATGTCCTACGCCATCGGCCGCGACGAGAATGCCACGAGGCAGTCAGGACAGTATGTCCGCTTTCACAAGGTCCTCGCTTTCGTGCTTATGGGGCTCATGTCCGGCGTTGGCGGTGTCATGATCTCCGCGCAGCTCGCGGTCGGCAATCCCGCAGCCGGTGAAGGTTTCCTGTTTCCGGCAGTCAGTGCCGCCGTGATTGGCGGAACGCTTCTCAGTGGCGGCACGGGCGGCGTACTCCATTCCATCATCGGGGTGTTCATTCTCGAGGTTCTGCGCAACGGCATGATCCAGCTTGGGGTCGACCCCTATCTGCGCCATGTGGCTGAGGGCCTCACCATCGTCGCGGCCCTGGTGGTCGGTAACTGGAGCCTTCGTGGCCGGCTGAGGATCGTCAAATGACCCCGGTTCTCGCTGCAACAGACATCGGCAAGACCTATCCGGGCGTGCGGGCATTGCACGACGTAAGCGTAGAGTTGCGCCAAAACGAGGTGCTTGGCCTCATTGGCCAGAATGGTTCCGGCAAGTCGACGCTTCTGAAAATCCTTTCAGGCATGGAGCAGCCGACCACCGGGAAGATTCGCCTGCGTGGCGTTGACACCATCGTCCGGTCGCCGCTGGCTGCGGCGAGCATGGGCATCGGGCTGGTCCATCAGGAGCAGTCACTTATCCCCAATCTCACGGTTGCCGAGAATATCTTTTTCGACAAGCCGTCGGTGCACCGTCGCTTCGGCTTCTACAACTGGAAAGGTCTCAATCGGGAAGCTGCCCGACAGCTCGCAAAGCTTGAATGCGATATCCCTCCTGCCATCAAGGTCGACACGCTGAGCTTTCCGGACCGGCAGATGGTCGAGTTCGCCAAGGTGCTTGCGATCGAGGAACTAATAGATCAGCCGCTTGTCATCCTGTTTGACGAACCAACGTCGCTGCTCAGCCCATCGGAGGTCGAAAATCTGTTTCGCCAGATCAGGCGACTGCGGGCGCGCGCATCAGTCGTTTTTGTGTCTCACCGGATGGAAGAGGTCCTGGAAATCTCCGACCGCGTTCACGTCATGGTCAATGGCGAGAATGTCGCGGAAAGAACGCAGGACACCACGAGCCACGAGGAGCTCTACCATCTGATGGTCGGCTCCCGACGCTCCGACGACTATTATCAGGAAAGCGGTCGCGAGCCGGTCGAAGCGTTCGACCCGCGGCTGGTGGTGGACGGTCTCACCGCGCCGGGCAGGTTTCACGACGTATCCCTCTCGGTCAGGTCAGGCGAGATCGTGGCCGTCACCGGAGTGGCAGGTTCGGGTGCCGAAACCTTCTGTCGCGCCATCTTCGGCGCCGAGGACGGTGTGGTTGGCAGCGTCAAGGTCGCCGGCCACGAACTGGGTTTATCCGCAATGCCCGATGCAGCGATACGCGCCGGGATCGGGTATGTCCCTGCCGAGCGAAAACTTGAGGGTGTCATAGTCGGACGCACCGTCCTCGAAAACATCGTTCTCACCTTCGGCCCGCAGATGGGACGGATCGGCCTGATCAACCGGAAAAAGGAAACGGCGCAAGCGCTTTCCTGGATCAACCGGCTCAAGGTCAAGACGCCTTCACCCGTCGAATATGTCGAGCGGTTGAGCGGGGGCAACCAGCAGAAGGTTTCTCTGGCCAAATGGCTGATGTCGGATCGTCTCCAGGTGCTCATCCTCGATCACCCGACGCGTGGCCTTGATCCTGGCGCCAAGGCCGATCTCTTCGCCGTCATGCGGGAACTCGCCCGCCAGGGCCTGGCGATTGTCTTTGTCTCCGAAACTCTCGAGGAGACTCTGGGTATGGCGGACACCGTGATCGTCATGCGTGATGGCGAAGTGTCGGCCAGATTTGAAGACCTTTGCCTGCACAAGCCAAGACCCGAACAAATTGTCGAGGCGATGGTATGAGTGGACACAGCCCAGAAATTCGCGCTGGCCAGGTTGGCGAACAGAACGCTTCCATCAGGCGAATCGAAATTGCCCGCAAGCTCAGGTCAATCGCTGTTCCGGCGATCGCGCTTGCCGGACTGTTCTCCACCATCGCATGGGTCCAGCCCAAACTCCTGTCGCTGCGGGCACTTGCCGGACTGACAACAGACGCCGCGCCGCTGCTCATGCTGGTCATGGGCAGTGCTGTCGTCATCCTGCTCGGCGGTATCGACCTGTCTGTCGCGACCATGGCTTCCTTTGCGGCGGTCGCCTTCGTCATGCTCAATCCGACCCTGGGGGAATTCGCTTTTGTCGCGGTGCTCGGGCTTGCCGGTCTCATTGGCGCGATACAGGGTTATGTTCACCACCGGGCCCAGATTCCGTCGTTTGTCGTAAGCTTCGGATCGCTGGGGATGCTCTACGGGATCACCCACTTCATCTCGAACGCTACCGCTGCCCCATTGTCGCAACCATCGGCCATCATCTCGTTCTTCGGCAGCCGCACGGGCGGGTTGCCGAACGGAGTGATTGTGGTTCTCATCTCGGCCGCCATCCTCGGCGCGGTGTTCCGGTTTACCCGTCTTGGCCGCGAGATCTTTGCAGTCGGTGCTTCAGAACGGGCGGCCCTCCTGTCGGGCGTCAAAAGCCTGCGCGTGAAGGTATTGGCCTTCGCTATTTCAGCGATCTGTGCATCTCTCGCCGGCCTGCTCCTGCTCGGGCAGACCGGATACAGCTCGCCTGCAATGGCGAACAACTACCTCCTTCCGGCGATCGTCGGTGTGGTGGTTGGCGGCACTGCCATTTCGGGAGGCATAGGGGGTATTGCCTGCGCCCTGATTGGTGGACTCATCGCCGGACTGGTGCGCATCGGCACTGTCATCGTCGGGCTCAATCCCGCCTACCAGAACATCGTTTTCGGCGTGGTCATAGTCATTGCAGTCGCCATAACGATCGATCGCGAGAAGATTGGCATCATCAAGTAGAGCGTCGGAAAGAAGGGGAACACATGCCAGGACGTAAGCGGCTGCAACTGGCACTTTTCGGCGCCGGACGGATGGGCTCGATTCACGCCGCCAACATTGCCAGGCATCCTCGTGCGGTGCTCGCCGCAATCGTTGATCCGAATATCGAAGGTGCCCGCGCCCTCGCGGAAACATTTCAGTCGCGCGTGCGCTCGGCAACCGACGTGTTCGACGATCTTGCCGTCGACGCTATCGTCATTGCCAGCGCCGCCTCTACGCACCCCGAATTGATTGACCAGGCGTTGGCTCGCGGCAAGGCCGTCTTCTGCGAGAAGCCACTGGCGCGTGATCTCGACACCGTTCGTTCGCTGGTTGCCGCGGTCGAGGCGGCGGGCACGCCGTTCCTGCTGGCGTTCAACCGACGCTTCGACCCCGGCTTCGCGTCGCTGGCCTCGCGACTGCGCGATGGCAAGGCAGGAGCCCCGGAACTGGTGCTGCTCACCAGCCGCGATCCCGGTCCGCCGCCGATCGACTACATCGTGGCTTCAGGCGGCATCCTTCGCGAAACCACCATTCATGACATTGACATAGCACGATGGCTGACCGGCGAGGAACCGAATAGTGTCTATGCCGTCGGTGCGGCGCGCACGGACCCGCGGATCGCCGCGGCCGGACATGTCGACACCGTCATGGTTACCCTGACGATGCCTTCGGGGACGCTCGTTTCGATCAACAATTCCTGGCGATCTGCCTATGGCTATGATCAGCGCGCGGAGATTCATGGAGCGGGCGGTATGCTCCAGCTCGGCAATGTTTTATCTACCCCGGTCACTGCCTGGAACGCCGACGGCGGGTCATCCGACAGGCCGCAGCCCTTCTTTCTCGAACGCTACGCGGACGCCTATCGGCAGGAGCTCGACTATTTCGTGAACCGCCTGGAGGAAGGAGGCGCCATGTCGCCTGGTGCCTCAGACGGTCTGAGAGCACTAGAGATTGCCGAGGCAGCTGAAGAGTCCATCAGGTCGGGCCTTGCGATTAGGCTCTCCTGAACCCACGACCTTTACCTGGAAAGCGCCCCGCCGAACCGTCCAGAAGAGGCGAGGGCTATCAACCCTCCACCTCCTGCCACTGCCGCGTTGCAGCGGCTTTTACGGTCGCTTCTATGACCGCGTTGATATGAGCCGCTTCGGCAAAACTCGGCGAAGCTGATGTGTCGTTCTTCTGGATTGCCTCAATAAGGCGGCGGGCCGTGATCACGAATGCTTCGCCATAACCCAGACCTTGCCCTTGCGCATACCAGAATGGTTCCGCTTCGGGGTGAATGCCGCCGATCATGATGCGGCGGAAGCCGCTTCGATCCTTTTGTTCCGCCTCGGTGTAGAGATGGATTTCATTGTTGCGCTCCCAACTGAACGACAGTGCTCCCTTGGAGCCGATCAGCGTGAAGGCGAGATCACTCTTGTGCCCGGTTGCGGCCCAGCATGAATGAATCGACCCCGTTGCCCCCGACCTGAATTCCACCAGTGTGGTCATCATGTCGTCGACAGTGACATTCCGCATGGCCGCTCCTTCAGCCCGCAGCGGAAAATAGGTTCGCGAGGATGCCGCAACGCGGGCAATGGGACCCACCAGCGCCACCGCAATATCGGAAATGTGGGATCCGAGATCGCCGCCAGCGCCGGCGCCTGCCCGGGCGCTGTCGAACCGCCAAGCGTAGGGCAGGTCCGGGGCGTTGGCATAGTCCTGGAAGAAGTGTCCCTCGAAGTGACGCAATTCACCGAGTTCGCCGCTCTCCACCAGCTTCCTGGCAAATTGCACCGCCGGCCAGCAGCGGTAGACGAAATTCACCATGTTGACCTTGCCAGACCGACTGGCAGCCTCTGCCATCCGTTTTGCGGAGGCTGCCGAGCTGGCCAGCGGCTTTTCGCAGAAGACATGTTTTCCATTGGCAAAGGCGTCGCTGGCGATCTCCTCATGGCTGTCATTGGGCGTAATGATGACCACGACGTCTATGTCGTCGGGGCGGGTAATCTGCTTCCAGTCTGTCGTTGCCTCTGCCCATCCCCACCGGCGTGCACTCTCCTCCGCAAGACGTGCATCGATGTCGGCTAGGCGAACCATCTCGATCCGAGGCATGTTCGGCCAGAGGAAGCCTTCGATGTTCCGCAGTGCCAGGCTGTGGGTCTTGGCCATATAGCCGGATCCTACAATACCGAATTTCAAGCTTTTCACTTTCTGGTCTCCTGGAGCTGCTCTGAAGTTCATCGGATGGAACGCCCGCCATCGACAGGTATGGCGAGGCCGGTCATGAAGCTTGCATCGTCGCTTGCGAGGAAGGCGACGACCGAGGCCACTTCCTCGGGCCTGCCGACCCGGCCGATAGGATGTTTCGATACAACCGCCTGGGTGGCCGCATCTGGATCCTGCGCTGCTCCCAGCCAGGACGTCACCATGCGCGTGCCGATGGCCGCCGGACAGACCGCATTCACGCGGATCCTGTCGCGTGCCAGGTCAAGCGCCAGCGACGCCGTCAGCGTGGTTATCCCGCTCTTCGATGCGCTGTAGGCGATCATGTTCTCGGTACCGCGGATGCCGGTGATCGAACCGACATTGACGATGGCGCCACCTCCTGCGGCTCTCAACCGGGGAACCGCTGCGCGGCAACCAAGGAAAACGCTCGTCAGATTGGTGTCGATCATCTCATGCCAGAGTTCGAGACTCGTCTTCTCGACGTCTCCGCTTGCGCGTGCCCCCGCGTTGTTCACCAGAACGTCCAGATGGCCGAACCGCTCGACTACTGTGTGGACGGCCTTTTCCCACGCATCGGATGATGTCACATCGAGGTAGACCGAAAAGGCGCCGTCCACATCTACCGATGACGGGGCACGCCTGTGCGCGGCAGCCACCTGGCCGCCTTCACGCTGGATCCTGCGTATGGTCTCCAGCCCGATGCCCGTCGATGCGCCGGTGACCATTACGACCTTGCCGTCGAACCGCTTCATTGAACCACTTTGCATAGCATTTCAATTTTCATCTTCTCTTGCTTCGTTTTTTGCCTTAGAAGCCATCATCTGGCTCCCCGGAGCGACAGCACAGCCTCACTCAGAACCCAAAATGCATAGCTAGTCAATATTCAGGAACACAGAAAATGGCTCAGACAGTCTCACTTACCACCGCGCAGGCGGTCGTCCGTTTCCTCAAGTCGCAATATTCGGACTATGACGGGCTGCAGGAACGCCTGATTGGCGGCATGTTTGGGATCTTCGGACACGGCAACGTCGCCGGCATGGGTGAGGCGCTTGAGGAGTATGGCGACGATCTACCCTTCTACCAGGCGAAAAACGAGCAATCGATGGTTCACGCCGCCATGGGCTATGCCAAGGCAAAAAACAGGCGCGCCACGCTTGCCTGCTCCGCCTCGATTGGTCCGGGCTCAACCAACATGCTCACGGGAGCGGCGACGGCCACGATCAACCGGATTCCGGTGCTGCTTCTGCCTTCTGACATCTTCGCGCACCGCAGGCCCGGGACGGTCCTTCAGCTTCTCGAACATCCGCTTGAAGCTGATCTGTCGGTCAACGACGCATTCAGGCCGCTGTCCCGGTTCTTCGACCGGATCTCGCGCCCCGAACAGCTGCTGACGGCGTTGCCGGAGGCCATGCGCATCCTTGTCGACCCGGCAAACACGGGCGCCGTCACCATTTCACTTCCGCAGGATGTCCAGGGCGAGGCGTTTTCCTGTCCGGCAGGTTTCTTCGACAGGCGCGTATGGCGTGTTCGCCGGGCAAGTCCGAATGCAGACGAGATTGCACGTGCCGCGGATTTGATCGCGCACTCCAGCCGGCCTCTAATCATTGCCGGCGGGGGAGTCCGGTATGCCGCGGCCGAAGCCGAGCTTGTGGCTTTCTGCAACCGCTTCGGCATCCCTGTCATGGAAACCTTCGCCGGCAAGGGGGTTTCGCAGGGTGCATCGCTGCTTCTGGGAGGCGGCGGCACGACGGGAACGGGGGCGGCCGCGCGGGTTGGTGAAAAGGCCGATCTGGTGATTGCAATAGGCACGCGCCTCACGGATTTTACCACGGCATCCCGGTCGCATTTCAACAGCGAAACCCGCTACCTCTCGATCAACGTCAACGCACAGGATGCCTACAAGCTCGGTGCAGAGCCCATTGTCGCCGATGCCAAACCCGCGCTTGCAGCGCTTGGCGAGGCGCTGGCGGGCAGGGGCTATGCAACCACCCACAGCTTCCGAAACGAGGTTCGTGGCGCAGTCGATACCTGGCTGGAAGACTATCGTGCATCCATCTCGCACGAGCAGGGAGCGCCTCTCAAGCAGGGAACGATCATCGCCATGGTCAACCAGGCGGCCGTGAAGGGTGATGTGGTGATTGCCGCCGCCGGCACGCCACCAGGCGAGATCATGAAGGCCTGGGATAATTCGGCCGGCAGCGAATGCTTCATCGAATTCGGCTTTTCGTGCATGGGTCACGAGATACCGGCCGGGCTGGGTGTTGCAATCGCACGGGAAAACAAGGGCACCGTGTTCGTTGTCATCGGAGACGGCACCTATCTCATGGGGCCGACCGAACTGGTGACAGCGGTCCAGGAGGGTGCCCGCCTGGTCACAGTGGTCATCGAGAACTGGGGATTCCAGTGCATCAGGGCGCTTCAGCAGGCCAGCACAGGCGCAGACAACTTCGGCAATGAATTCCGGCGCCGCTCGGCCGAGGGGCGCCAGCCAGACGGCGACTATCTCGACGTCGACTACGCGGCAAACGCACGATCGATGGGCTGCGCGGTGTTTTCCGCTTCCGATCCAGATGGCCTTGCCGAAGCGCTCGCTCAAGCCAGGACAGTCGACGGTCCCGCCGTGATCGTGGTGAAGGCCGAGAAACGGGGCGGTTCGATCGGGGCCGATCTGTGGTGGGAAGTCGGCGTCGCTGAAGTTTCCGGCCTGGAACGGGTCCGCGAGGCGCGCAGGCGCTACGAGACCGGTCGCGCCAAGCAGAAGACGCTGGTCTGACCGGAGGGAACCGATGTCCCAACTGATCGAAGTGCTGCCGGTACAGATGGAGCTTGGCGAGTGTCCGTTGTGGGACCACCGCCAGAACCGTCTCTATTGGGTGGATATCATACGCTGCACGCTTTTCGAGCTTGACTGGCTGTCTCGCGCGATGCGCACATGGCCGCTGCCGGCGTTGGGCGGCGGTCTGGCGCTGCTTGGCGCCGATGAAATCCTGGTCGCGGCGCAGACCGGCCTTTTCCGCTTCAGTCCTGCCACCGGGCAGTACCAATATCTTCTGCATCCTGAAGCGGGCATGCCGACAAACCGGCTGAACGAAGGCAAGGCGGACCCTGCAGGCAATTTCTGGATCGGGTCGATGTCGACCCTCGGAAGGCGGCCAGAAGGCAGCCTCTACAGGGTCTCGCCCGCCGGCCAGATCAGCCGGTTGCTTTCTGGAATCCACGTTCCCAACGCCCTGGTCTTCCCTCCCGATGACGAGGTCATTTTTACTGACAGCCATATGAAGGTGATCTGGCGTTACCATCTCGATCCGCACAGCGGAGAACTTGCCGGGCGCCAGGTTTTTGCTGACGACACCGCACTGGCATCGATACCGGACGGCGCGGTCGCCGACACAGAGGGCAACATCTGGAACGCCAAGTTCGGCGGCGGGCGGATCGCCGTCTACCAGGGGCAGGGGCGGCTTGCAGACGAGCTGCTCCTGCCAGCCACGCAGGTAACGTCCTGCGCGTTCTGCGGGCCCGATCTCGACTACCTTGCGGTGACAACAGCCAAACGGCTGCTCGACGATGAACAGAGACGGGCCCAGATCGAGGCCGGCAACCTGTTCATCTTTAGGCCGGGCGCAACCGGTTTGCGGGAGCCGGTCAGCCGGATCTGACCGGAGCGGTCGGAGGGGATCGGACGTCCTCGGGCAATTTCCGGTGCGACAAATCTGCGGAAGCCGGGGTCAGCGGATACCCCGCCTTACGCCGTCTTCCGCAGCATCAATATTGGAAGTGTCGACAATGGCCGGGCCGGTGTAGATGTCGTCAGCCATCGTGAAGCCCTGCGCCACGTGCAGCCACATCTGCTGCACCGACAGATAACCCTGCAGATATTGCTGGCTGTCGATCGTGGCGACAATGTCGCCAGACCGGATGCCATCGATCTGCGGCTGGGCAACATCGAACGTCATGTGGGCCCACTGACGTTCGAGGGGGACCAGTTTACGGGCGTCAATGACCGCCTGTGCTCCTGGAGGACCAAGTGTGAGCACAGCGTCCACGCCGGTATTTTCGGTCAGATATTCCGCGACGGCCCGCGCACAGGCTTCCGCATCGCCGCCAGGCACGCGAAGCCGGTCTGTCCTCAGGCCCTTTGCCTCGAAGGCCTGTTCGAAACCCTGATAGCGATCGGAATGGCAGATGTGGTGGTGCAGGTAATGATCCACGCACATGCCGGTTTTCGGCGAGAGCTTTCCGATCAGATAGTTGCCAGCAAGGCGTCCGGCGTTGGTATCGTCGCCGCCAATGTAAAACAGATAGGGAATGCGTTCGCCCTGCGGCCGCGGGTCCCTGGCGTTGATTGCAATGACCGGTATGCCCCTCTGGATGACGGCACGGAGCGGTGCGTCGACCGCCTCCACGCGCGGAATGGTGGAGATGATGCCATCCGGCTGCGCATGCATCGCTCCCTCGATAAGGCCAGCCTGGATTTCGGGCGAGAATTTGCCAGGTCTGAGGTGCTCGACATCGACGTCATAGCGCTCCGCAGCGTCCATAAGTCCCCTGCGGAAGACGTCCCAGAATACGTCGCCGAGAATGTCGTGCGTGATCGCGTAGAACTTCAGGCGTTTAGGTCGCATGCCGGGGAAACCGCAAATGCATAGCTATTCATATATCCTTGTGCTACATGCCTGACACTTGAAAATCAATCGAAAAGTTGACCCATGCGCAAGTACCGGATCGTCATTGTGGGAACCGGAAGAATAGCTGCCGTGCACGCCCGCTCCGTTCACCGCAGTCCGTGGCTGGAGCTCGCTGGCTTCGTCGATGCCCTGGCACCGGGCAGTCTGCCGTCAGACTGGGGCCTGCCCTGCTTTCCCACGCTGGGCGAGGCCGCAGGGGCAATAGTGCCCGACGCTATCGTCATCGCCTCACCGACAGACACCCATGTCAGTTATCTGGCGATGGCCGTCGATCTCGGTCTGCCGGCGCTCTGTGAAAAGCCCGTCGCCCGTGATCGCCGCTCCATCGAGGCGGCAATCGACCTTGTGGGCAGATCCGGCCTTCCGGTCATACTCGGATTTCATAGGCGCTTCGATCCCATGCGGCGTGAGGTCCGGAACCGGATCGCGGCCGGCGGCATCGGCAAAATTGAACATATTCTCCAGCTAAGCCGGGACGTCTCCCTGCCGGATCGGACCGTCACAGCGCATCAGGGCGGCATCGTTGCTGATATGGTGGTTCATGATCTTGACGAACTCCTCTGGCTGGTGGGACGCCAGCCTGACCGCGTTCTCGCCCGCCTGGACAGGAACGTCGATCCCGGCCTCGCCGAGATCGGCGACCATGACACCGCATCGCTGCAGCTGGAATGGGATGATGGTCCGGTAGGCCATATCTCGGCGACCCGCCGGGCCGTGCATGGTTTCGAACAGCGGCTCGAAGTCTTCGGGTCTGGCGGCCGTCTCGTTTGCGATGATCCCAGGGTCAGCTGCGTTCGCCAGGATTCGGCACAAGGCACATTGCTGGACGGTCGCGATGCCGACTTCCAGGAGCGCTATCGCGATGCCTATCAGGCCGAAGTTGACCATCTCGCGGACCTTTTGCGATGCGGCGGCGAGCCCCTGTGCAGCCTCGAGGACGGCCTCAGAGCCTTCGACCTGGTGGAACGGGTGGTCGAGAGCGCACGATGAAGGTCAGATCTGCCATCGGCTCGATCGGGGGCCAGCCCCCATGCTCTGTCCGCAGCTGCGAACATGACATTGTCGATGGCGCGCATTGTCGCTAACCTGCCGGCTTGTGCATTGCAATTCAGAGGCGGAGTCTAGCGTGCGGCAGGACGATGAAAACGGCAGCAAGCAGCCGACGTTGCTAGACGCGGCAGGCGGTCCGGATGGCCGCGGCAGGCTGCAGCCGTCTTCGATCGATGTGGCGCGGCTGGCCGGAGTGTCGCAGTCGGCAGTATCGCGCGCCTTTACCCCGGGTGCCAGCGTCAGCAAGAAGACGCGTGAGAAAGTAATCGCGGCAGCGCGTGAACTTGGCTACCAGCCAAGCATCCTTCCACGCATCCTGGTGACGCATCGCTCGCAGCTGATCGCCATTGTCATTGGCGGAATGTACAACCCCTACTACGCCAACATCTTCGAGCAGTTCACCCGACAGTTTCAGGCACAGGGCTACCAAGTCCTGGTGTTTTTCGTCGATCACAACGAGTACTTCGACGCAGCCATTCCCCTGATCATGCGCTATCGCGTCGATGGCATCATATCGGCGCTTTCCATAATGTCCAAAGACGCTGCCGACGAGTGCGCCCAGATGCGTATTCCTATCGTCCTGCTCAACGGACGGCAGCAGAACAAATGGGTTTCTGCCGTCTGCTGCGACAACGTCGAGGGCGGCAGGCTGATCGCAAATCTCCTGTTCCAGAAGGGTGGAACGCGATTCGCCTACATCGCCGGTAACGAAACGCTGGCCAATACCGATCGCGAGCAGGGATTTGTCGGGCGCCTGAAAGAGCTCGGCGTCGAGGATGTCGAGATCGTAAAAGGCAATTTCCACTACGAGGGCGGCTATGAAGCCGCCCGTACCCTGTTTGCGGGAGAGAGCCCGCCCGACGCGGTGTTCTGCGCAAACGACTTGACTGCCATTGGGGCAATGGAATGCGCCCGCGTCGAGTATGGCCTGCGCATTCCCGAAGACGTCATGATCGCCGGCTTTGACGATGCGACATTTTCGAGCTGGCCGTCCTATTCATTGACCACAATCCGCCAGAATGGAGCGGAAATGGTTGACGCAGCCATCGCCGCGCTCAAGCAGCGCTGGCAAGAGGGCACTGCCGGCGGTGGCAGGTTGCGCCTCGTTCCCGGAACGCTTTGCGAGCGAAAATCAACCGCACGCTAGCCCGGACATCTGCCACTTCCGTCGGAACACCCATTTCCATCTGCCTTGGCCTCGTGCACTGCCCAATTCGTTGCAGCCGGCACCCCGATAGCGGCAAAACCTGCATACATTTCAGGTTCCGACTTGACTTTGCATAGCTATTCATATCTTAAGATCACACGCTCGACAGGATCGGTTGGCAGCGGACGAAAGTGCAGAAACAGGACCTCGGAATGGCCGGATCGAACGAAATTGGCATTGGCATGATCGGCTACGCCTTCATGGGCAAGTCACATACGCTTGGCTATCGCGATGTGCCTCTCATTGCCCCGGAGGCCGTGCCTCGCCCAAGGCTGGTGTCGCTCTACGGGCGCGATGCGCAAAAACTCGAAGTAGCCAGAAATCGGCTGGGATGGGAACAGGGCGTCACGGACTGGCGCGATATCGTGGCCGACGACAGGATCCAGCTGTTCGACAATTCAGGTCCAAATGCGCTGCATGTCGAGCCGACTATCGCCGCAGCTCGAGCCGGCAAGCACGTGTTTTGCGAGAAGCCGCTTGGCCCAACTGCAGATGACGCCTTTGCGATGTGGGATGTAGCTCACAAGTCAGGCGTCAAGCATATGTGTGCCTACAACTATCGCTTTTTTCCGGCGCTGCAGCTCGCACGTGAGATCATCCAGTCCGGCGAGATCGGCGAAATCCTTCATTACCGGTCGCAGTTTCTCGTCTCCTCGTCTCTCGATGAGACACGCGAGAAAAGCTGGCGCGATGACAGGCAGGCTGCAGGTGCGGGAGCGCTTGGCGATCTCGGAGCGCACCATATTGATCTCTCGCGCTTCCTGATGAATGCTGACCCAGCGACCGTGCAGGCCGTTACCCGAATAAAGGTCGGCGCTGCAAGCGATGGCGCCCGGATCGAGACGGACGACCAGTTTGCAGCATTGTTCGACTATGACAACGGCGCGCTCGGCGTCGTCGAGGCCTCACGGGTCGCTGGCGGTCATCTGGTTACAAGCAGGATCGAAGTCGACGGCTCAAAAGGGTCGATAGCGTTTTCGATGCAGCGTCTCAATGAGCTGCGTGTTGCTGGAGCCGACAAGGCCTTCCGGACAATTCCGGTCATGCGAAGCGCTGATCCCTACCAGTCAAACTGGTTTCCGCCAGGCCATCCGCTTGGTTGGGTAGACACATTCAGCCATGAGGCCGTTCACATTCTGGGTGCGATTGCCGGGTTGCATGAGGTTGCTCCGATCGGAGCAACGTTCCGTGATGGCTACTACTGTTCCGAAATCATTGATGCGGCGATCGGTGCCGCCAGCCTCGGTCAGCGGGTCGACATCTCCTACCGAAGCGTAGACGAGTGAAGGGGTAGTCTGATGCGTATCTTCATCAGCTGGCCGGGCTTCGATCGCAACGGCGCGACCACAGGCAGACGCCTTCTGGATGCGGGCCATGAACTGGTGCTCGCGCCGAAGCTTGGCATCCGGACGCCCGACGAGCTGACGCATCTGGCGGCAGGTTGTGCCGGTGCGATCGTCAGCACCGATCCATTCACGGCCGACGTCCTTCGTGCGCTTCCGGATTTGCGGATAATTGCCCGGGTCGGCGTCGGTTTCGATTCGATCGATCGCGCCGTGGCTGACGAACTGGGAATTGCAATTTCAATCACCCCGGGCATGAACGCCGAGACCGTGGCAGACCACACGCTGGCGCTTATCCTTTCCGCCGTACGCAAGACTCCCCAGCAGGACAACTCGGTCAAGGCCGGGCGCTGGGAGCGCGTAGGTCCATTGACGCCAGGTGAACTGCCGGGCAAAACCGTTGGGCTTGTTGGCGCCGGCACCATCGCGCGCGCAGTGGCGCGCAGACTTGCCGGTTTCGGGGTCACCATTTGCTTTTTCGATGCTCTGGTCGATGCGCTTGCCGGCGCCGAAAAAGTCGCCAGTTTCGAAGAGCTTCTGGGTCGTTCCGATATCGTCAGCCTCCATGTTCCGCTGATCGCGCAGACCAATCATCTGATCAATGCAGCCGCGATTGCCCGCATGAAACCTACGGCCATTCTGGTCAACACGTCCCGCGGCCCGGTGGTCGATCAGAAGGCGCTTTTCGAGGCTCTGCGGGAGGGAAGGCTGGGCGGCGCGTGTCTCGACGTTTTCGAAACGGAGCCACCGTGCGCCGATACCCTTCGTGACGTCCCCAATCTGGTCTGTGCAGCGCATATGGGTGGCATCAGCCATGAATCCATAGCGCGCATGACTGGGTCGGCAACACAGTCCGTTCTTGACGTGCTTGCAGGACGAATGCCCGACACGGTCGTCAATCGTGACTCGCTCCGGGGGAGCCAATGAGCGCACATCAGGCCCCTGCGTTTCGCACGCGACTGCGTTCTGGCGCGCCGCTCATCGGTACGTGGATCAAGACGCCCAGCCGCATTGTGGTTGAAGTCCTTTCGAGCTCGACACTGGATGTCCTGTGTCTCGATGCCGAGCACGCACCTTTCGATCGTGGTGACCTGGACGGGTCGATCTTCGCTGCCCGTGCTCTCAGTATGCCAGTTCTTGTCCGTCCCGGCACGGCATCGGCCGACAGCCTGCTGAACTGCCTTGATCTGGGGGCCGTCGGGGTCGTTGCGCCCCATATCCGTACCGGCGAAGAGGCCGATCGGCTGGTCCGTAGCACCCTGTTCGGTCCTGGTGGGCGCGGTTACGCAGGGTCAACGCGTGCGGCAGGCTACACAAGCAAACCGATGGCTGAACACCGGGAGCGCTCCACAGACGACACGGTGATAATCGCCCAGATCGAGGACCGGGAAGCTCTCGACAATCTGTCTGACATCATCCGCATCGAACGCCTGGACTGTCTGTTCATCGGCCGGGTTGATCTCACCATTTCGATGGGAGCTGCTTCCCCCAAAGATCCGCAGGTGTTGGAAGCCGTCGATGAAATCTGCCGGAAGGCTGCCGAAGCCGGAATGCGCACTGGCATGTTCGTCTCGGATCTTTCTGAACTTCCTGGCTGGCTGTCACTGGGGTCCAGCCTCTTCCTGCTGTCGAGCGACCAGACCTTTCTGCAGGAGGGGGCTCGCTCTCTCCGAGCTGCATTCGACATTTCCACCCGCCAAGGCACTGAAACCTCTTTGATGGAACCCAGATCATGAACGTAGCTTTGATAACCGGCGCATCGCGTGGACTGGGTGCCGTCATGGCCCGCTGCATGGCGGCAGATGGCTGGGCAGTGGCAGTCAACTATGCCAGCGACGAAAAAAGCGCCTCACAGGTCGTACGCTCGATCGAGTCGGGTGGGGGCAAGGCATTTGCGGCACGCTTCAGTGTCGTTGATAGAGACCAGCTGCGCGTCGGCCTGGATCAGATACGCGACGCTCTCGGACCGGTCGATCTCATCGTGAACAATGCAACGGGACCGCAGCCGGAAATGCCGCTCATGGAGCAGTCATGGCGGACGTATCTCGACCAGCTCGAGTTCTTCGTCAAGGCGCCGCTTGAACTGCTCCAGCTTATGCTGCCGGACTGGCGCGCCCGCAAGTCCGGCAGGGTGGTCAACATCGGCTCGGAGATTGCCGAGCTTGGTAACCCGAATATCGGCAACTATGCATCGGCAAAGGGAGCAATGCTTTCAATGACGCGCTCCTGGGCCAAAGAGCTCGCCCCGGATGGAATTACTGTGAACCTCGTCGCGCCGGGCTGGATCCCGGTGGAACGCCATGCCGACGTGCCACAGGTCAGTCGCAACTGGTATCTCGACCGCACGCCCCTTGGCCATTTTGGCACTCCCGAGGACATAGCCAACATGGTCGCCTTTCTGGCATCGCCGAAAGCGAGTTTTATCACTGGCCAGAAGTTCGCAGTGAATGGTGGTCGGACGCTTCTGTAGGAACCACGCTCCGGCAACTTTCAGATTACAAGGAGGCATCGAGGCGAAGGTCTGAGATGGTCAAACCATGGAAGTCCGGCGTTGTGGGTGTCGGAACAGTAATTGCCGAATCCAATCATATAGTTGGACTTGGATGCTGAGAATGCGATTCAGGCCATGCTCAACAACTGATTCAAGTGTGGCGCCGGAAGACGCGAGCCCCCCAATCCGTTCGCGCACGCCGACGAATGAGGGCTGGGTTTCACCAGATCCTTCCTGAGGGCGATTTCTCCGGCAACTTCCCCGCTCGTGATGACCTGTCGGTTTCGCAGCCCGGGTCTCGCTCCTTGAGAGTGAAAAATCTGGATGCCCGGGATTCGACCTGGTCTGGCCGACGACACCTAGCACCGCGTGATCCACCCCCATGCCGAAGGCATTCAAGATTGATCGCATGCCTCGCTTTGGCAGTGCGTTGACCATGTCCATCTGCGAATTTCGTTCACAAGTCGTGTTCTGTGCGTGCGGCTAGTGCATCGTTCGTCCCAGCAAGAAGATTGGCATGGCGAAAGAGAGGCGTCGAAGGATGCCAAGGGCACGACCCTGACCGCGCCGGAAACGACTGGGAGAGGTCGTCGGCATCGCCACAACGGGAGGAACCATTGAAATCATATCTGTCACGATTGAGAACACTAACGCATGCCGTCTGTGCACTCGCCGTCGCGAGCGCTTTGCTGGTCCAGACGGCACAGGCCGGCACCTTCATGCCGGCATGCTACAAGCCCGGCCTCGGCAACACCGGCACGATCAAATACGCCAAGAAAGAGGGACCATACCGTGTCGCGCTGGTCAATGGCCATACGGGCATCCCCTGGCGCGAGCAGATGATCAAGAGCGTCAAAGTCTGGGCGGCTGCTCCGGAAAACGCCAAGAACATCACCGAACTCAAGGTCGTCAGCACCGGATCTGACGTGGCTGCGCAGATTGCCGCGATCGACAACTTCATTCAGGCCGGCTACGACGCCATTGCTTTCATTGCTGTCAACCCGACCGCCTTCGACGCCGTCATAAAACGGGCCAAACAGGCGGGAACCGTCCTGGTTTCGTTCGACAATCCCGTCGACAACCCGAGCGTGCTGCGCATAACGCCGGAATGGATCGAGTTCGAAGGCGCAATCAAGGCCCAGTCCGTCGTCAACCAGATGAAGGAACCGAAGGGCAAGATTCTGGAGATCCGCGGCATTCAGGGCAATTCCACGGATCGTGATCGACATTTGGGCGTGCAGAAAGTCCTCGCGAAATATCCGGACATCAAAGTCGTCGAAGTCGTCGGCAATTGGGATACGGGGACGGTCCAGAAAGTGACCGCCGACGCCATTGCGGTTCACGGTTTCTTTGACGCCATCATTTGCCAGCATGGCTGCCGCGGCGTGACCAACGCGATGAAGGCGACTGGCCATCCGCCGGTGCCAGTCGGCGGCGACGCCGAAAACGGCTTCGTCAAGGCGCTGGCGATGAACGACATCCCTGGCATTTCCGTTTCAACGTCGCCCGGCCAGGGTCCCGTCGCCGTTCGCGCTGCCATTGCCTTGATGCAGGGCGAAGAGTTTCCGGCCCTGGTCAACGTTCCGACGCCCTTTGTCGAAACCAAGGACATGAAACCCAATGTCAACTACTTCCCCGACGAGCCCGACACGTTGGAAACTGTGACCGGCTATGCGGTCTGCGGCTCCGACATGGTGTTCACGCCGGCGCAATTGAACGCCCAGTCCGCTGACAACAACTAGTCGCCCCAGCAAAGCGTCCGAACGGACGCTCCTGCACGTCGGCCGAGAGCAGATCCGATAAGCTCTCGGCCAACCGCGATCGAGGGGAGGAGGGAAGATGACCGAAGGTAGTTCCTTCTTGGCGTTGACGGACGTTACCAAGACATACGGCGGCGTCAATGCGCTGAAAAGTGTCTGCTTTGAAGCCAGACGAGGATCCATTCACGCCATCCTTGGCGAGAATGGCGCTGGCAAGAGCACGCTAATGAAAGTCCTTGCCGGTGTCACCCAGCCGGATTCCGGAGCCATTCGCCTGCAGGGCGATAACGTGACATTCGCGAATCCCGCCGATGCCGCGGCCAAGGGCATCGTATGCATCTTCCAGGAGCTTTCCATAATCCCGGATCTGAGCGTCGCCGAGAATATCTGCCTTACCCAACCGCCGAAGACGGCGTTCGGATTGATCGACCGCAAGGCGCAGGATCGTCTTGCCGCCCGGGTACTGAAACAGATGGGCTGCGGGGAGGGCATCGATACGCGCAGCCGCTGCGCTGACCTGCCCTTGTCGAAACGGCAGATCGTCGAAATCGCCAAGGCGATCGTCCGAAAGCCAGACGTCCTCATTCTCGACGAAGCCACCTCCGCGCTGACCGCGTCGGATGTCGGGCCAGTAATGGACCTTTTGCGCCGCATGCGCGACGACGGCGCCTGCATCCTGTTCATCTCCCACCGCATGCATGAAATCGAGGCGCTGGCCGACACCTGTTCGGTCTTCCGCAACGGCGAGCACGTCTCGACCTTTGCCAGCGGCGCCAAGACGCATGACGAGATCATCCAACTGATGATCGGCAAGCCAATCTCGCAGGTCTATCCTGACAAACCAGCCGAGGTGCCGGTGGCGCCGCCTTACCTCGACATCCACGACCTGCGCTGGGGCGACCAGCTCAAAGGCGTCAGCCTGTCACTGCGGCCGGGCGAAATCGTCGGGCTTGGCGGCCTCGACGGGCAGGGCCAGCAGGAGGTGCTGCTGGCCATCGCCGGCGTGCTGCGCGGTACCACCGGCACCATGCGGATCAACGGCCGTCCGGCCGTCCATCGAGGCCCGAAAGGGGGTAAGGGTTCGGACATGCGGATCGCGCTGATCCCCGAGGACAGGAAGACGCAAGGGCTCTTCCTCAGTCTTTCAGTTCGGGACAACCTCACCGTCTCGATGCTCGACCGCCTGAGCCGCTACGCCGTCGTCGACCGTCCAGGCGAAAAAGCGCTGGTCGGCCGCATGATCGATCTGCTCAAGATCAAGGCCGACAGCGCCGATGTCGCGGTCGGCACCCTGTCTGGCGGCAATCAGCAGAAGGTGGTGCTGGCCAAATGGCTGGCGACGGACCCGAAACTGCTGCTGCTGATGGACCCGACCCGCGGCATCGATGTCGGCACCAAGCAGGAAATCTATCGGCTGCTGCGCCGGCTGGCTGGCGACGGCCTCGCAATCCTGTTCCACTCAACCGACTATGACGAGCTGATCGGTCTGTGTGACCGGGCTCTCATCATGTACGACGGCCGGGTCGCCTCGACGCTGAGCGGTCCGTCACTGAACGAGCACAACATCCTGACGAGCGCGCTCAACCTGTCCCATGACAACTCCGGACGGGAAACTGCCGCGCCGAGTGCAGCACTGGCGGAGGGCCTGGCATGACAGCTTTCCTCGACATCCATTTGCGCCGCAACAACCGAGCGCTGCTCGCCTGGCTGGTGCTCGGCGGGTTGCTCGTCTATTTCTTGCACATCCATCCGAGGGGGGGCAGCATTGGCGTCCTTTCGGCATGGGCGAACCAGGGTACGGCGCTCGCCTTCCTGGCTGTCGGCCAGACCATCGTCGTGATGTCGCGCGGCGTCGACCTGTCGATCGGTCCGATCATGGCGCTGACCAATTGTCTGGCCTCGCATCTGGTCAATGGCGGGCCGCTGGAGCTTGCTTTCGGCATTGCCGTCGTGGTCCTCGCCGGCGCCGTGTGCGGTGCGATCAACGGCATCGTCGTCGTCTTCGGCAGGATACAGCCGATCATCGCTACCCTGGCGACAGGGGCCATCTATTCAGGCTTTGCCCTGATCATCAGGCCGATCCCGGGTGGATCGATAGACGAGACACTCAGCGAACTGACGACTGGCGACCTTGCCGGAATCATGCCGAGCTCGATCGTTGTGCTGTTCGCCCTCGTCTGCCTGTTCTGGCTGCCGGTGTCGAAGGCCAGCCTTGGCCGATCGATCGTCGCGGTCGGTTCGTCGGAACAGGCCGCCTATATGTCCGGTCTCAAGGTCGATCGGGCCAAGATCGCCGCCTACACGCTTGGCGGCATCTTCGCCTCATTCAGTGGCCTCTTCATCGGCTTTCAGACACTAAGCGGCGACCCGTCGATCGGGCTATCCTACACACTCAATTCGATCGCCGCGGTGGTGATTGGCGGTACCGCGCTGACCGGCGGTGCCGGCAGCGTACTGGGCTCGATCGCCGGCGCACTGATCCTGCGCACTATCGGCAGCCTGATCTTCTTCACCGGCCTG
The DNA here is from genome assembly GCF_055901555.1 of Mesorhizobium sp. WSM4821. Lineage (NCBI taxonomy): Bacteria > Pseudomonadati > Pseudomonadota > Alphaproteobacteria > Hyphomicrobiales > Phyllobacteriaceae > Mesorhizobium > Mesorhizobium sp. WSM4821. The sequence continues at coordinate 3,091,998 of NZ_CM148371.1, forward strand.
CCGCCGCTGGCACAACCCCTCTTCGAAGGCACGGTGCTGCTGGTCGCCGTGGCATTCGGCGCTACCAGGCTGCTGCGTATCAACAATCGGCTGGAGGTGTTTCAATGAGAGCCGTGTCGTTCGTCACTTCCTTCGACGGTCCGACCAAAGCGATCGCCGTGGCGATGCTGCTGCTGCTGGCCGTGGGCGGTGCCTACTATCACCAGTTCCTGTCGCCGATGTACCTTATGCAACAGCTGCAAAACGGGGCGTTTCTCGGCATTGTCGCAGCTGGTGCGATGATGGTGATCCTGCTTGGTCACATTGACCTGTCGGTGCCGTGGACAATTACCGCATCTGCCACCTTGGCTACCGCGCTGGTCGGCACCAGCCCGGAAGCTCTCGTCAGCGAGCGAGGCCTGGTTGCCGGCCTCGGCGCCGGGCTGTTGATCGGCCTGATCAACGGGCTGGGCGTCGCCTATCTGCGCATCCCGTCGATGATCTGGACGCTGGTCACCAACAACATCATCTTAGGGGTCTGCGTGTTCTACAGCGGCTTCTACGCACTGCGCAGCCAGCCTTCCCCGGTTATGTCGGCATTGGGAGCCGGCCAACTGTTCGGGATACCCTGCGCCGTCCTCGTCTGGTTTGCGGTCTCGGCGGCAATCGTGTTCCTGCTTCGACGCAGCAGGACGGGCCGCTACATTTACGCGGTCGGCACCCACGAACCGGCCGCCTATCTGTCCGGGATCGATACGCGCAAGGTCATAGTCTTCGCCTTCGTCGTTGCGGGCCTGTGCAGTGCCATCGGCGGGATGCTCCTCACCGGCTATGCCGGCCAATCCTATCAGCGCATGGGCGATCCCTATCTGCTGCCCGGCATCGCCGCGGTGGTTCTCGGCGGCAGCAGCCTGTTCGGTGGCCGGGGATCCTACTCGGGAACCGTCGCTGGCGTCCTGCTGATCACCCTGATCTCGTCGATGCTGTCGATCATGCAGGCGCCCGAAGCTGCGAAGCAGATCTGCTACGGCGTCGTCATCATTCTCATGGTCGGGCTCTACAGCCGGGCAGCGCCGGCCAACTAAATCATTCAGGCAGACAGGATCGGTCGGTATGCAACGAAGTGACGCACAGCGGCATTTGCAGCCGCCGACCAAATGGAGCGATGCGCTCAAGCAGGAGTTCGCCGTCAATCAGCTCAATGGCTGCGTCGGCCAGTCGCTGGTATCGGAGACCACACGGGTTCGCGTCTGGATGATCCGCCTGAAGCCCGGCGAACGGCTGGGCTTCCATCGGCATGTGCTCGACTATTTCTGGACGACGTCCACGGCCGGCAGCTCTCTCTCATCCTTCCACGACGGCCGGGTTGTCGAGACGATCTACCGTCCGGGCGATACCAAGCATTTTCGCTTCGGACCCGGGCAGTTTGCAGTGCACGATCTGAAAAACACCGGGGATGCCGCGCTGGTGTTCACGACGGTCGAATTCATGCAGAGCGCCAATCCGCCGCTGCCGGTGCCCGATCATGTTCGGGTGCGGCCAGGCCGGGTCACCTGGCCTGCGCTGTCCGAATAGCTCACGAGCCGTTACGACGGCTGACCGGTTGTTATGCGGCGTGGAATGCGCTCTGCCAGGAAGTTCACGAAGACGCGGATGCGGTTGGACAGATGCTCGTGGTCGACGAAGATCGCGTGGATGGGTTCGAGGTCGCCGGGGTTGAAGTCCTCAAGAACGGTGACCAGCCGACCCTCGTCGATATCCTTTCCGACATGGAATGACGACAGCCTTGCAATGCCGAGTCCGGCCAGCGCCAGCTGGCGCATGGTCTCGCCATTGTCGGTTCGCATGTTCCCACTGACCGGCAAGCTGAGCAGGGCTGCGGCAGCATTTTGTCTGTCCTGGAACGGCCAGGTATCGAGGTTGCGGCGGATGTTGAAGTTCAGACAGTTGTGCGATGCCAGTTCCTGCGGATGCGACGGGATTCCGTACTTTGCGAAGTAGGTCGGCGACCCGATGACGTGTCGATCGCTTTCCAGCAGCTTGCGGGCCTTGAGCGACGAGTCATGCAGGAGGCCGGTCCGGATGGCGACGTCGGCGCGTTCGTAGATCAGGTCGACCGGAAAATCAGAAAGGGTGAGATCGAGCGTAATGCCGGGATTTTGCGCAAGGAATTCGGGAACAATCGGGATCAGGTAGTGCGTCGCGAATGGAATGTTGGCGTTCACGCGCAGTGGCCCGCGGGGTTCATTGGACCCCGATGCGACGGCGCGCTCGGTCTGCTCGATCTCGCTGACGATGCGCTGAGCCCGGTCGAACAGCATCTCGCCCTCCGGTGTGAGCTGAAGATTGCGCGTCGACCGGATGACCAGAGGAACGCCGAGCCGCTCCTCGATTCTGGTAACCAGCTTGCTGACCGCCGAGGGTGTGATGTGCAGCGCGCGCGCCGCAGCCGAGAAACTGCCCATCTCGACAACCCGGACGAACACTTCCATTTCGGCGCCGCGATTGATCACGTGATCCTCCTCCCGCGCTGGTCCTGGCGACACAAGCCCGCCACTACGCGCCTGATCATAAGGAATCTGCGAGCAATTGTGAAATTGGTTCACAACTGAAATCTGTTTTTCGCAAATTCTGAAAAACACTCTCTTCCGCTACTGAATGATCAAGCCGGTGCGAACCGGAAGATAGCTGGAGGAGGGTGGCATGGACAGAATTCAGGATCTCCATCTGTTTCGCACGGTGGTACGCGCCGGCAGTCTCACTTCTGCCGGCAACCATCTCGGTCTGTCACCTGCTGCCATGAGTGGGCGCTTGAAGGCGTTGGAAGCCCACTATGGTGTCTCCCTGCTGAAACGGTCCACCCGTTCCATGAACCTGACCCCGGAAGGGCGGCTCCTGTTCGAGAATTCAGACCGTGTGATCGAGGAATTCGATACGCTAGAGGCGACGCTGCGCAGCGGCGGCAGCGATCTGCGCGGCTCTATCACGCTGACATGTCCGAGCGATCTGGGCCGGCAGCATGTAGCGGGAATGGTGGATGAGTTTCTCGCAGAAAATCCCGAAATCCAGATGCGCATGTTCCTCACCGACAACGTCCTGGACATCGTCGAGACCGGCTGCGACGTGGCGATCCGCTACGGTAACCTGCCCGACAGCGCGCTGACCACCAGACGGCTCGGACCCAACCGGCGGCTGATCTGCTGCGCGCCCGCTTATGCCGAGCGGCATGGCATGCCGGCCACGCCTCATGATCTTGCGCAGTACAACTGCCTGGCGCTGCTCAGGTCGGATCGCATCATGGATGAGTGGGAATTTATCAAGGATGGCGAGACAATGACCATCCGCATCCAGGGCGACCGGATGTCGAGTGATGGCTTCGCCCTTCGGCAGATGGCGATGGAAGGCGTTGGCCTGGTGCGCAAATCGCTGTGGGATGTTGCCGGTGATCTGAAAAGCGGACGGCTGCTGAGCGTGCTCGACGATTACACACGCAGCCCCTTCGGCTTTCACCTGCTGACCGACCACCGCACGATGATGCCGCGGCGCATCCGCCTGTTCATCGATTTCGCGGTTCGATATTTCAAGCGGCTGAGTGGCGAGTTGGCGGCCTATGTCTAGGTCGCCCCACCCCAGCATCCGCCGTACGGCGGTGGCATCTTTCGGAAATGCCGAAATAGGTCTTTCGCCCTTGGCTGTTTTTCCCATGGGCAAAGACGGGCAACAAGGCGGCGGGCAGAGTGCGTGCAGTCAGCTGCGTTCGGCACGAGCGACCGGGCGGACGTTTGCCGCAGTCAATTTTCTTCAATCAACAGGATGGAGGCCAAGGTCATGGATCTCGGTATAGCTGGAAAAGTGGCACTCGTGACTGGCGGCAGTTCCGGCATCGGACTGGCGATCGCCCAGTCGTTCCACAATGAAGGGGTGACCGTCGTCATCAACGGCCGTGATGCGGCGAAGCTGGAGGCGGCCGTCACCCAGATCGGACCCAACTGCCGCGGCGTCGTCGCCGATCTCACGACGGCGGAGGGTGCGGCCAAACTCTATGCCTTTGCACGCCAGTCCGGTCCGATCGCGTTCCTCGTCAACAATATCGGTCGCTTCGACGTCGAGGATTTCTTCACCATCTCTGACGAGCGCTGGCTCGAATACTTCGAGTTCAACGTCATGACCGGCATCCGCATCACCCGGCCGGTCCTGAAGGAGATGCTCGACAACAATGACGGCAGCATCGTCTTCATCTCGAGTGAAGCGGCAGTGCGTTCAATCCCGTTCATGGTCCATTATTCCCTGACCAAGACCGCGCAGCTCGGCCTGTCGCGGGCGCTTGCCGAGATGACGCGGGGCACCCGCGTCCGCGTAAACGCCTACATGCCGGGACCGACGGCGACGGATTCGGTCAAGGACTACTTCCACGGAATAGCCGCCGATCGGGGGATCTCGTTCGACGAGGTACTGCGAGGATTTTTCAAGGACGACCAGCCCGGATCGCTCATCCAGAAGCTGATCGATCCAGAAATGCACGGACGGGCAGTCGTGCAGATGGCAGCCAACTGGGCGATGAATGGGACCATGCAGCGCGCCGACGGCGGCGCTGTCCACTCGATCCTTTGAGCGCCGGGAAAGCACGCGCCCGATCTGCCGCGATGATCGGCCGCCGACATCATCCGCATTGACACGGGGGCACAGCTGTTTGGAAACGCAGCCGGCTGCCGCTCCTCGACACTCAAGCCTAACATTTCATCGATCGCCATGGGCCGCATCGCGCCGGGTGGACGACAGCATCAGGGAGATCCCAATGTATAAAAAGCGCGCCTTAGTCGTCGGTGTTACCGGCATCGTCGGATTGAATGTCGCCGAGTATCTTGCCGAGCAAGGTGGCTGGGAGATCAGTGGGATCTCCCGGCGGCGGCCGCTTGGTGCGAGTTACGTGAACACGATCGCCCTCGACGTCCTCGATCGCGAGAAGACGGTCCAGAGCTTGGCGCATCTCCAGCCGACCCATATCTTCTACTGCACCTGGACCCGGGGCGCCGACGAAGACGAGAACATCCGGCTGAATGGCGCCATGCTCGGCAATGTGCTGGATGCCTTCAAGGGCAAGAGCTGCGTCGAACATGTCGCGGTGGTGACCGGCACCAAGCACTATCTCGGCCCGTTCGAACACTATGCCAAGAGCACGCCCGTGACGCCGTTCCGCGAAGAGCAGCCGCGCCTGCCGCACAAGAACTTCTACTATGCGCTGGAGGACATCGTCATGGGGGCGGCGGCGGAACGCGGCTTCGGCTGGAGCGTGCATCGCTCGCATACGATTATCGGCTATGCCGTCGGCAACCTGATGAATATCGGCGCCACGCTGGCGACGCATGCGTCGATCTGCAAGGCAACCGGACAGCCGTTCTTCTTTCCCGGCCATCCCGCGGCCTATCAGGGGTTGAATGACATCACCGACGCGCGTCTGTTGGCCCGGCAGATCGTCTGGGCCTCTACCGAACCGAATGCCGGCAATGAAGCCTACAACGCCGCCAATGGCGACGTCTTCCGGTGGAGCCGGCTGTGGAACGTCATCGCCGACTATTTCGGCATCGAGGCCGCGCCTTACCCCGACAGGCAGGTCAAGCTTGAGGACCAGATGAAGGACTCGGGCCCGGCTTGGGATGGGCTGGTCGCCCAACACGGTCTGCAGCCGAACAGGCTTGGCATGCTGGCCTCTCCGTGGCACACCGACCTCGACCTCGGCCGGCCTATGGAATGTGTCAACAGCATGGAGAAGAGCCGCCGTTTCGGCTTCCTCGACTATCAGGACACCGACCGATCGTTCATCGACGTCTTCGATCGCTTGCGGCGCGAACGCGTCATTCCATGACGCGGCTGCGGATTTGCTTGAGGCGGCGCTGGTCGACAGCGCCGCTTTTCCTTGCGAACAGGCGAGATGCTGGTTAGGTGATCTTGTCGGGCCTGAATCGGGCCGCCGCCTCGGCCGATGCCGGCGTTACTCGAAGGGGCGGGCGCCCAGCATGTGGGCGATGCGGTCGAGGGTCCGCTTCGATGCATGCATCCGCCGGCACTTCACTTCCCTGACGCCAGGGACCTCCAACAGGAAGGTGCGGATAGGCCCTGCATAGGTCATGGCGATGTTGGGGCATGCCTCGCAGGCACCGGTCAGCTCGACGGTGACGACGCCATTCTCGATATCGACGATTTCGATGTTGCCGCCATGGCCGAGTACCAGCGGGCGGATGCCGGCGAGCGCCCGTTCGAGTCCGTCCGCGTTGATCTGCGGGTCACCGGCGGTCATGCAGCGAGCCCCAGCTCGGCCCGTTTGCGGTTGAGATCAATGCCGAGGCCATTGGCGAAGTTGATCCCGAAGACCTTTTCCTTGATCTCCCTGGTAAGCTGTGGATAGCCGTATTTGTCCTGCAGTTCGTCCGGCATCTCCATCGTCGCCCAGGCATCGATGTAGGGCTGGATGTGGGGCCAGATGAACGCCTCCGAACCGTAACAAATGCGGTCGCTGCCGACGAAAAGCAGCGCCTCGCCGAGCCTGTGCAGCATTTTGTGCGGCTGCAGGAAGTACTGATTGAACCACAACGGCAGGATCAGATAGACGTTTTCGAACCGGCTGGCGATCGAGATGGTTTCGGCAACATGGGGATCGCCCAGGTGGTGGATGCCGAAATTGAGTTCCGGAAAATCGGCCGCCGCATACTGGATGTCGTTCGGCATAAAGGCTTCGACCGGTCCGAGCTCGAGCGGAAAGCCCTTGTGGAACTGAACCATCTTGATGCCGAGCTCGATGGCCTTCTCCCATAGCGGATAGGCAACGTCGCGATCGTCGGCGCGCCACTGACAGCCACGCATCTGGTACTGATAGAATTTCATGCTGACGGCACCCCATTCCTTCACCTGGCGTTCCATCTCGGCAAGTGCGTAGTCCAGCCCCTGGTAAGCGGGGTCGACGCCGCCCGTAAGAAGGATGCGGGACGGGTTGGATTTGGCCAGTTCGTAGCTCAGTTCGACGGGACCGAGGCCGGCCTTCCAATGGGCGAAGAGCGGCACCGAACACGCCATGGCGAGATCGGTGTCGGACTTCTCGAAGAGGGCGGCGTTCGCCCAGTCGAGGTCCGGTGGTGACGAGAAGCCGGGATTGGCCTCCGGGCCGCGTCGCGCGGTGAGGTCGATGAAGCCCTTCAACTGTTCGCGCAGCACGCGCACGCGGCGCCCGTCGCTGCCGGGCTTGATCTGCCTGTCGGTGAAGTCCTGGCAATGGACCGCTGCGTCGAAGACAAACATTCCGTCCTTCATGATTTCCTCCGCTTTGCATGGCCGATCGTGCCGCCACAGCAAATTGCAGCGGCAAACGGATCGCCTGATGCTCGTCTCTAGCACGCCAATCGGACTCGGATTTTTCAGCATTTCCGCAGTCAGTTTTCAGAATGAATTGCCAACGAAATGACCGCTGGACGGTTAGAAAACGACACAAAGCCGAAGGTGAGATCGGCGTTCGCGTGGAGGACAAAAAGCGTGCTGGGGAAGCAGAAGAACAGGACACCGAACAGTTCGCCGCCCGCCGGTCGCGCTGAATTCGCACCGAACGAGGTGGAACTGGCCATGCTGAAGGAGAAAGCACTGTTCTCCCGTCTGGAGGCGATCCGGCTGATCGAGATCGCCAAGGTCGGCCACTATACCTCGGCCTTTTCGGCCGCCGAGCTGTTCGCCTCGCTCTATTATGGCGTCATGCGCCTGAAGCCCGGTGAGCCGAACTGGGCCGAGCGCGATCGTTTCATGATGGGCAAGGGCCACGCGGCGGTTGGGCTCTTCCCGATCCTTGCCGATCTTGGCTTCTTTCCGACGGAAATCCTCGATGGCTACACGCGCCTCGGCAATCCGCTCGGCGACCATCCCGACATGCGCAAGGTGCCCGGCATTGATTTCAGTTCCGGTTCCATCGGCCATGCGCTGTCGGCCGGCTGCGGCATGGCGCTGGCCGGCCGCATTCTCGGCAAGGACTTCCATACTTTCGTGATGATCGGTGACGGCGAGCTGCAGGAAGGCCAGGTCTGGGAGGCGGCCCTGTTCGGCGCCCACAACAGGCTGAACCGTCTGATAGGAATCATCGACCGTAATGGCTACCAGCTCGACGGCGCCGTCGACGACATCATCACCGTCGGGCCGATCGTCGACAAATGGCGGAGCTTCGGCTGGGAAACCCACGTCGTCGACGGCCATGACGTTGGTGCGGTGACGACGCTGCTGCGCTCACTCAAGGCCGACACGGCGCGCGACCGCCCGGTCATGGTCGTGGCCGAGACGGTGAAGGGCAAGGGCGTCTCCTACATGGAGACCGAACCGGGCTGGCATCTCGGCTATCTCGATCCGGTCGACGCCGAAAGGGCGATCGCCGAGATCAAGGCAATGGAGATACGGTGATGAACCGGCCGCTATCCGAAAAGTCCTGGCAGTATCGCCAGCTGAATGCCCAGACGCCGGGCCTCGACGCGTTATCCGACGCGCTGCTCGAGCTGGTCCGGACTGGCGAGCCGGTGGTCGCCGGAACCGCCGATCTGCAATATTCGAACGGTCTGGCGAAATTCGCGCGGGGATGCCCGGAGCGCTTCGTCCAGTTTGGTATTTCCGAGCAGAACATGGTGTCGGCAGCGGCCGGCATGGCTGCTGTCGGGCTCAAGCCCTATGTCGCGACATTCGCTTCCTTTCTGGCGCTTTTGTGCTGCGAACAGATTCGCATGGACGTTGCCTACTCCGCTCTGCCGGTCCGGTTGATCGGTCATCATGCAGGCATCTCGCTCGGCTTCTACGGCACCTCGCATCACGCCACCGAAGACCTCGCCATCGCCCGCTCGATAGCCGGTCTGACCGTGGTGGCTCCCGCCGATGGCGCCCAGCTTGCCTCGGTGATCGCAGCATCAGCCAACTATGCAGAGCCGATCTATATCCGCACCCAGCGCGGGCGCGACCCGGTGGTCTACGAGGCTGGCAAACCTTTCGTCTTCGGCAAGGCAATCAAGCATCTCGATGGCAAGGACCTGGTCATCATCGCATGCGGCTCGACGGTGCATCCGGCGCTTCAGGCGGCCAAAGCCCTGAACGCCAAAGGTCACAGCGTCGGCCTGCTTGATATGGCGACGGTCAAGCCGATCGACAGCGAGGCCATTCTCGAGGCGGCCACGAACGCCAGGATGGTGCTCACAGTGGAAGAGCACAATGTTCTGGGTGGTCTCGGCGGCGCCGTTGCCGAGGTGATCGCCGGGGAAGGGCTTCCGGTGAAGCTGCGCCGCCACGGCATCCACGACGAATACAGCCTGATCGCGCCGCCGACCCATCTCTATGCGCATTACAAGCTGGACAGCGCCGGTATCGGAGAAATCGCGGCAGGTTTGCTCGCTTGAGCAGGGACTGGCGCAGCAACGAGTTGAACCTCTGGGAGGACATACGTGAAACGGATCGGCCATATGTGCGAATGTATCTACCGTGGCGCCAGGATAAGCGTGACGCTGACGACAATCGTGACGGCTGGCGTCGCCCTTGCCTCACCGTCGCGTGCCGCCGATAGCATGACCTGGATCGGCAGCTGGGCCGCCAGCCCTCAGCCAGTCTGGGATGGTGATTTTCCTCTGCCGACGATGCTGCCGTTCAACCTGTGGAACCAGACGGTGCGCCAGGTCGTACGTCTGAGCCTCGGCGGCAATCGGCTGCGTGTCGTCATCTCGAACGAGTACGGCACGGAACCGCTGGTCATCAACGCCGCGCATATTGCGCTGGCAGGTGGTGGCTCAACCATTCTCGACGGCAGTGATCGCGTATTGACCTTCAGTGGATCGCAAGCGGCGATTGTTCCGCCTGGCGCGCCGATGATAAGCGATCCGATCGACCTCGACGTTCCGGCGCGCGGCGACGTATCCGTCTCGCTGTTTGTGGCCAGCCCGACGCCGTTGTCGACATTTCATTGGGATGCGGAGCAGACCGGCTATATCGGCGCCGGAAACCAGGTGTCGGCTGCGGCGATCGACGGCCCAAGCGAGATTACGACACGCATCTTTCTCACTGACGTTCTGGTGGAGGCGCCGCAGGGCGCGAGGACGGTGGTCGCCCTCGGCGATTCAATCACCGATGGCGCCGCTTCGGGTCTCAACCAGAATGTCAGGTGGCCTGACTTTCTGGCCGAACGGCTTGCCGGCGACAACGTCGCGGTGCTGAACGCAGGTATTTCTGGCGCCCGCCTGCTGCAGAGTCGGATGGGCGAGAACGCGCTTGCCCGTTTCGGCCGCGATGTTCTCAGCCAGCCCAATGTCAAGACGGTCGTGGTGTTGATCGGTATCAACGATATCGCCTGGCCTGGACAAAGCTTCGCACCGAGGGATCCATTTCCAACCCTTGACGACATTGTCACCGGATTTCGACAGCTGATCGCCCAGGCCCACACGCGAAATGTCCGGATCGTCGTCGGCACACTGACACCGTTCGAGAACGCACTCGCAGGCAGCCCGCTCGAGGGGTACTACAACCGACAGCGCGACGAGCTTCGGCAGAAGGTCAATGCATGGATCCGCACCAGCGGCGAATTCGATGCCGTCGTTGATCTCGATGCGATCATCCGGGATCCTGCAAATCCCCTGCATATGAAAGCTGAATACGATTCCGGCGATCATCTGCATGCCGGTGCCGGCGGCACCAAGGCCATTGCAGATGCGATGACGCTCGACGTGCTGTTCGGCAACCAGTGATCAACGACCATGCGTTCAACCTCAGTGCCAAGGTCTCCTGCGTATGGAATTGGGTCCGTCGCGAACCAGCGGATTTGGAAATGACTTCCAGGAGCAGGTCCCATTTCATGCGGCAGGCCAATCTCATCAACGGCGAATGGGTGCAGGCCGACAGCGGCCAGACGGTCGACGTCAACAATCCGGCCACCGGCCTCAAGATCGGCACCGTGCCGAAGTCGGGCAAGGCCGAGACGCGCCGCGCCATCGAAGCCGCCGACGCCGCCTTCCAGACATGGCGCAAGACCACCGCGCTCGAGCGCTCGAAGCTGTTGCGCAAGCTGCATGACGCGATGATGGACAACCAGGATGTGCTGGCCGAGCTGCTGACCATCGAGCAGGGCAAGTCGCTGTTCGAATCGAAGGGCGAGATCGGTTCGGCCGCGTCCTACATCCTGTGGTTCGCCGAAGAAGGCCGCCGCACCTATGGCGACGTCGTGCCGTCGCCCTGGGCGGACCGCCGCATCCTGGTGACCAAGGAGCCGGTCGGCGTCATCGCCGCCATCACGCCGTGGAATTTCCCGTCCTCGATGCTGGCCCGCAAGCTCGGCCCGGCGCTTGCCGCCGGCTGCACCGCGGTCGTCAAGCCGGCGTCGCAGACGCCTTATTCCGGCCTCGCCTGGGGCGCGCTCGCCGAGGAGGTCGGCTTCCCCAAGGGCGTCATCAACATCCTGACGGGTGCCGCCGGCGAGATCGGCGACGAGATCTGCGCCAACCCGCTGGTCAAGAAGATCACCTTCACCGGCTCGACCGAGGTCGGCAAGATCCTGATCCAGAAGTCGTCGACGACCGTGAAGAAAGTGTCGATGGAGTTGGGCGGCAACGCACCGTTCCTCGTCTTCGACGACGCCGACATCGAACGTGCCGTAGCCGGCGCCATCACCGCCAAATATCGCAATTCCGGCCAGACCTGCGTCTGCACCAACCGCTTCCTGGTTCAGGCCGGCGTTTACGACAAGTTCGTGGAAAAGCTCGCCGCCGCCAGCAACGGTCTGAAGGTCGGTTCCGGCCTCGAGGACGGCGTGCAGCAGGGGCCGCTGATCGACGAGAAGGCGGTGGAAAAGGTCGAGGAACTGATCGCCGACGCCACCGACAAGGGCGGCAAGATCGTCGCCGGCGGCAAGCGCCATGCGCTCGGCGGTTCGTTCTTCCAGCCGACTGTGATCGCCGATGCGACGCCGAAAATGCGCTTCATGAAGGAAGAGATCTTTGGCCCGGTCGCACCCGTGTTCAAGTTCGAAACCGAAGAGGAGGCGATCGCACTCGCCAACGACACCGAATTCGGCCTCGCCTGCTACTTCTACACCGGTGATCTCGGCCGCGCCTTCCGGGTCATGGAAGGGCTGAAATACGGCATGGTCGGGGTCAATGAGGGGCTCATCACCACGCCTGAGGCGCCGTTCGGCGGCGTCAAGGAATCGGGTCTCGGCAAGGAAGGCGGACATCAGGGCATCGAGGACTATCTCGACACCAAATATGTCTGCATCGGCGGCCTCGGCCTCTAGAGGAGATGTAGGATGCCAAGACCGGAGGTCAACCGATCGGGCGAAATGGAAGTCTTTGTAAGCGTCGTTGACCTGGGAGGCCTCTCGCCAGCCGCGCGTGCCCACCGAGTGACTCCCTCGGGTGTCAGTAAATTGATCTCGCGGCTGGAAGCACGTATAGGCGCTCGGCTACTCAATCGCTCCACCCGAACGCTCCATCTTACGCCGGAAGGGCGCATTTTTTACGAACGCTGTGTCGGGATCTTGGCCGATATCGACGAGGCCGAAAGCTGTGCTACGGCCAGCGAAGCACCGTCGGGCCGCTTGTGTGTTAGCGCCACCAGACCAATAGGCACGCATATTCTTCTGCCGCTCGTTTCAGAATTCCTTTCCCGGAATCCGAAGGTCACGCTCGACATTTATCTCGTCGACGCTATTGGCGACATTCGGGAAGAACGGACAGACGTGATCGTGACAAGCGGTCCGATGAGAAGCTCTCACACTGTTGCTCGCAAACTTGGTGAGACTGGCATGATTATCGTTGGTTCTCCTTCATATCTTGAATGCTTTGGCACGCCGAAAACGCTCGAAGATCTGGAACGTCACAATCGCCTCGGCCTTGCCCATACTCGGCCGATCGAGGGATGGCCTCTCGTGAAAGGCACCGAGCAAATGTGCGTTCCGCTGGTTGGAAATGCTCGTATTGGCGACGGGGAATCCCTGCGGGAACTCGTCATAAGTGGCCTAGGCCTCGCCCGACTGGCTCGCTTTCAAGTGAAGAAGGATATTGAGGCTGGCCGGCTGGTGCCAGTCCTCGAGGAAATTAACACTGGAGATCTCGAAGAGATTCACGCCGTTTACCTAGGTGAAGGTGGACATCTCCCCGTGCGTGTATGTGCGTTTCTGGACTTTCTGAGTGAGAAGGTCTCGATTTCTTGATCGCTGCTTTCGCCCTTTCGTCTCCGGGAGCGTTGGTAAGCGAGGAACGAAGTGCGGTAGACCAGCGCAGCACCGCCGCAACTTACCATTGGGCGGGACGATGCCGCACAAGCCGGAATGGTTTCTCAATCGCTGGGTCAGCAGGTGATGCAAAAGGGGCGGGTGCTCCAGCATGATCAGAGTTGCCTGTCGGGTATCGAGCGGGCTCATTATGTGTCACTGTCAATCACGCTGAATCACGGATTCACACGATGGAGCAGGATGCCGCTTTGCGCCGTCGCGCCATCGAAAACCAGGCACCTCAAGGACTTAATGGCAGAGGTGGATCGGGGCAGGGGATTGGGAGTTGGACCGGGATTGCTAATAGCAGGCTTGCTGGGCATCCCACTTGGCGCGAAAAATTGCCCAGTCGGCCCGAACTGCGACGACGCTGCTGTTCCATCTGCCTCTCGACGTCAAGGCAGCTCTATCATCTGTCTAGTTAAGTTAGCGGCGCTCTTCAGTCACAGCTCATTTTTCACGGAAAGTTTCCAGAACCGAGGCTCGTGTTACTCCGTCAATGCCGCTCCCGGCCTGTACGATAAGGGCGTTTAGGTCAGCGCGATCCTCACAGTCGAGCCGGACTATGGTGTGGTTGACGCCAATCTCTCCAGTAGTGACTGAGCCAACGATCACGTACTTGCACATCCCAAGATTGGCTCCGAGTCCCTGCTGAAGCCTATCCTGATCGACATTGTTGCCTTCGATTAGGACATATGCGTGCAGAATTTCGGCCCGGACCGGGTTAACCCACATGGCTATGGCGACAAGACCGATCGTGAAAGTGAGGTTTTTGACTGTCCACATGGCAAGTACCCTCCATAAAAATTGCGATATCACTGAGGTCGACGTGCCATCCAAAGCTCCTTTCAAAAGCCTTGAATCGCTTCGCGGCAGCCGACGCAATCCTTTTTGGCCAGAGAACTTAGCGCAAATCCAGCCGCAGCAGACCGCTATAGTCCTCGATCGAAAGGAAGAAACCTTCGTCGATCGCCTTGGCCTTGAATGTCGCGTCGTCGTTGAAAGCCCGGAATTCCGATTTCAGAACCCCGGTTGCATCGAAGTAGCGGTCGCGAAACTCATCCCGTCCGAGCCCGGCATAGTCGGCGTTGCGGGTGCCGGTCGCAGTGCACATCTTCAGAATCGCGGGATCGGCTGCGCTCGCCGGAAATGTCTTCATAGCGAAATCCATCGGGCCAAGGGAGGGCACCACACTGTGTGGAAATTGCGTCACACACCTTTTGGTGGTGTCGCCGTCCGACAGTGTCAGGTCGAAATAGGGCGGTCGCAATCCCTTTGTCGCCAGATAAGCGAAGGCACGAATGCGATTGGCCGCCTTCAAAGTGTTGAGGTCGGTCGTCTCCAGGAGATCGCCTTTGATCATCGGCGGTCCTATGCCGCCCAGCGCGGCAATCTGTTCCTGCAGCCAGCCCGCGTCGCGATCGATCCAGGTCAGGAAATCCAGAGGCACGGCCTCGGGTTCCGTGAGTTGCCGGCTCATGGATTGGGCCAAAGCCGCTGTCGTGGCGAGCATCGCCGTTCCGGCAAGGACCGCCGCAAGGAGTGGGAACTTTCGCATGTCATACCTCCGTCCTTCTTCGCCGCCGAGGATCAATAATTGTTGCGCGGCTTGATGCCGAGCATATCGCGCAATTGGTTCTCAGTTATGTCGTCCGACCGCGGGGTGCCGCCGACGCCGACGGTCCGTGCCTCCTCGTCCATCGCCGTGAATGGCTTTCCGTCAAGGCCGGTATAGGTGGCCGGACCCATGCCGGAAATCTGGCCCGCCTGGATATGCGAGGCATGGATCTGCTCATGCGCAAGCACGATGCCCGGATCGGCAGGTTCGACCGACGCCGTACCCGTCGACTGATCGAACTCGCTTGATGTCCGGGTACGGGCGGCAGCGGGGTCGTAGGAAATGACGGCACCGCCCGGTGTCGTCATCGGGTTCTTAGTAGGGTCGGCCAGATCCGTTCCGGTAGCGCCCGGCACCTTTTGGATCGTCACCGTTTCCGGGCTGTCTACGATACGCCGTTGCAGTTCACGACCCGTATCCATACCGGTACCTGGCACGAAGAAGTCCTTGACGTCGAGCCAGGCGCCGTGGAGCCAGCTTTGCGAGACCTCGCCGGTCTTGCTGTCGACCCGGGCCGTCGGGTCGGTGCGCTGGATGTCCTCCTCGACCTGCCGGCGGTAGGCCGCGTCGCCCGCCACGATCTCCTCGAGACCTGTCGGGTCGATATAGGCCATCGGATTGTTGTTGGCATAGGCGAAGAGGTTGCACGAGGTCGGGTTGCCGGTGCAGCGCTCCGGATCGCCGACATAGAGCGGGTCGGGCGAGATGAACCGGCCGAGCGCCGGATCGTAGTAGCGGGCGCCGAAATAGTAGAGCCCGGTATCGTCGTCGAGATACTTACCGGTGAACCGATGGTGGGATTTCTCACGCGGCAGCTCGCCCAGGACATCCGCCAGATGATCGGCCCACGCCGGCGCCAGCACCTCGGGTTTGTGCTCGGTGCCGTAGGCCCGATAGAGCATCTGCTCGACCGGGGTGCCGTCCGAGGCGATCACGTAGTCGCTGCTCTCGATATGGTCCTTGAGATAGTAGAACCACTTGCCGGTGCCGTGTTCGAGCCGCACCAACTTGTTGGATGCAATGTTGACGTAGCTCTCCTCACCCTTCGGGCCGACCTCGAAGGTCTCGACCGGATAGAGATAGAGCTGGTCGGGGCTCGAACCGTCAGGAGTGACGATCTTCTTGTAGAGGCGGCGACTGGTCTGGTCGTAGCCGTAGAAGACGTCGTTCGTCGCGGTCTGCGCCCGGATCAGCCGGCCGTTGATGTCGAAGACCGTGCCGGTGAGCTTTGGCGAAGTTGCCAGCTGACCGAAGCCGTCGAAACCATAGGGCTTGGACGCGCTGCCCGCCGGAACGAGGCCGGTCACGTCGGGTGCCGCAGGTGCGATGACTGCTCCGGGGTCGAGTTCGTCATTGCGGGCAAAGGCGCCGGCGGGCGAATAGCCGAATTCGCCATGTTCGCCGTAGCGATCGATGCTGAGGAGCTCGTTCTTGAAGTTGTAATGGAACGTTCCCGAACGGTCGACATGCCCGGGGCCACCCGTCCCCTGCTGCAAAGCATCAACGATCTCGGTGATCGAACCGTTCGAATTGAAGGCCATCGACAGGTCCTGCAGCGCAATGCCTGCGGCCTGCGAGACGATATGGGTGAGAAACAGTGTCGCCGGATCATAGGTCATCTGGGTGAAGGCCCCGAGCCGGTAGTCGACACGTTCGACACGCCCTTCGGGGTTGTAGGCGATGTTCTCGATCACCTTCTGCGGGCCCGCGAAATCCGGATGCGAGACCGTGACCGACTTCAGGTTCTTGTCGGGACCGAGGGCGAATTTCGACGACAGGCCGCGCGGCCCGGTCGAGGAATCGATCCGGCCGTCGAGCGTGTGGTGGAAATGGTCGGCGTATTTGGCGCCGCCGATCTCCACCTCGTTGGTCACCATCCGGCCGTTCGAGTTGTAGGCGAAGCGTTGGACCGTATCTAACAACCCGTTGGGGTCATGGATGACCACCTCGGTCATCTTGTCGAGCGGCAGCATCACTGGCATCTCGAACCCTTCGGCCGAGGCGACCTCGACACCCCTGTCGTAACGGTACTCGAGATGCAAGACCCCGTCGTTCACCTCGGTCAGCTTCCGGTTCAGGAAGTCGTAGGTGAAGGTCTGCACGGAGGCCTCGCCGTTGGCGCCGATGCGCGCGATCGCCGATTGCCGGCCCCGCGCGTCGTAGAAGGCGTAGCGCTCGCCCATGCCGGGGATCGACTGGAACTCGATATCGCCGACGGAATTGTAGATCAGCCGTCGCGGCGTGGGTTCGCCCGGTAGCCAGATTTCGCTCATATAGCCGAAGGAATCGCGCAGGAAGCGGGAAATGTGGGTCGTGCCGTTGCCGTCTGCCGCAATGAAACCGGTCACGCCGTTCTCGTTTCCGAGCGAATATTCCTCGCTCTGCACCGTGCCGTCGAACTGATCGGAATAGGTGGTGATCGTAAGCGTGCCCCACGGCCTGAAGTTCAGGTCGGAGACCTTGCCCGATGGATGGGTTTCACGCACCGCGCGGCCGGCGGCGTCGTAGGTATAGGCATTGCCGATCTCATGGTCCGGGCGCGGAACATCGCCGAGATCGAACACTTTCTGCAGATTGAGGTCGTCGACGCCGGCAAAGCTCTTGACCACGAACGGGGTCCAGCGGAAGATCTGGTTCTCGTTGCGGTTGTAGAGCGAGAAATTGCGGACCCGAACGCCGCCCTCGGCAACGTTTTCGAGATCGGCGATCTGGTTGCCGCGGGCATTGTAGGCCGCGAGCTCGGCAATGAACTCGCTTTCGCCCTCCGGCGTCTCCGCGGCGCTTCTGTAGCGGCGCTTCGACGTCAGGATCAGCGACGGCAATCCGCCTTCGCCGATCTTGTAGTTGTAGAATTTTTCGGCACCATCGGCGGCTGCCTCGAGCGTCCTGCGGCCGAGCGCGTCGTATGTGTTGGTGACGGCCATGCCGAGCGGTGTCGTCATCGTCGCCACAGCGCCTTGCCGCGGCCCGTCATAGGTCATGGCAGTGACTTGGTCGAGCTCGGGCGCGCCGCCTGCCGGCTTCGTATGACGCAGCGGCAGGGTGCCGGTTTCCTCATAGCTAACCGTCTCGATCTGGCCAAGGTCGTCCGACATCGAGGTGGTGTTGCCGAAGACGTCGTAGGCCATGCTCTTGGCGAGCGTGCGGGTGGCGTTGCGGAACTGCTCAAGCCCAGCCGGCAGTGAGCCAAGGCCCGAAAGGACTTCGAGCGTGCGTGTGCCCATGCGGCCGCCGGCATCGGCCAAATAGGTGAAGCTTTCGCGGCTCAGGAGTCGTGTCCCTGCAAGGATCCGGCGCTCGGATGCGGCGTTGACGATGCCGAGCGCGGCGAGATCGGCGCGCGATTGCGTATAGTCGGTCTGGGTGGTGCGGGTGAAGCCTTGGACCGTCAAACTCTCGGGTCCCGGGATGTCGCGAACACGCACCGTTTCCGAACCCGGCATGTTGAACTCGTCGAAATCTGCATAGGTCTGGGTCTTGATCGGATCCTTGCATTCGGGATCCGCCGGGCTCTGCTGCTCGGCCTCGCCAGCGGATTCGGTCAAGGTTTCCTTGACCTTGCTGAGGTAGGACGAGCCGTCGCTATTCGGATGGGCTTCCCAGACGGACGCCTCGCATTTGAGCATCATGCCCGTCGCCGGCAATTTCTGACTGCGCGTCGCGGTCGATAGAGAGTGAATGGCCGCGGTGGAGGGATCGAGCGTCTCGGTCGCCTCTGCGCTTGCCACGAGTGTAGCTTCCGGCACCACCTCATAGGTCTTGCGGATTTTGAGCTTGCCCGCGAGGTTCAGGTCGGCGACCGCTTCCGCGAAGGTATAATATTGCTCGCGCGCCAGGCTCGAACGTTGGGTGACACGCATGCCGGCCGCATTCTCGTCGCCATAGCTGACCTTCTCAACATCCGAGAAGCCGATGAAACGGCGGTTGATCACGTCGTAGAAAGGGTTGTGGTAGAAGAATTCGTCCGTCTGCACCTGGGCCCGGGCCTGGCCCGGTATGCCCTGGGACGTGACGAGCTGCTTGGCGACGACGACGGGGAAATGCAGGTTTCGCGTCGCCAGGCCGTTCGCCCGGTCGCGCAGCATCTCGTCGATCGAGGTCGCATAGCGGATGTCATGCCTGCGGCCGGAATCGAAGTCGACGACCGTCAGCAGGTTGGCCTTGACAAGTTGCATCGTTTCGGTGCGGTTGAAATCGATGACGACGACCGGTTTGACCTCGTCGCCCGACGGTTTCTGGAAGACGATGATCTCGGTCTGGCCGTCGCCGTCGAGATCGGCAACGCGCGAGGCGAAGCTCTGCGTCGAGGTGCCAAGCTGGACCCTCAGATTGAGCGCGATGTTCAGCGGATCGTTGAGATAGGTGCCGTCGCCGAAGCCAAGCCACACCCGCATCTGGTCGGTGCGCTCGCCCATCGACGCGAAGTCGATGATGCCGTCGCCATTGGCATCAATGTACCACATGGTGGCGAGGCTGTCGCCGGGCTGCATGCCGCCGATCTTCGAGAAGGCGCCGTCGCCGCAGAGCGGATCGTTGAGCGCGGCATCGCCGAAAAGCAGCGCGTTCGGATCGGGCGAGAAGATGTTGCCCTGGTTCTCGTAGAGGCAGAATCCCTGGTCAGCTGGGCGGATGACCACGAGATCGGGCAGCCGGTCGCCATTGATGTCGACCATCCGCACATTGCCGCTGCCAAGGATTTGGCCGTCCTGGCTCGTGAACGGAAAGGCCTTCGTCAGCGCGCCGAAATTGACGCTGTAGCCGCCGTCCGCCTGCCGCCGGGTGAGATTGAGGAAGATCCGCCATTCGGTGCGCCCGTCGGCATTGAGCCGGGTGGTGACGATGTCGGACAGGCTGTCCATGTTGAGATCGGCAAACCGACCGTTGCCGTCGGTGAAGGTCGTCGGCGAGACGCCAGCCAGCGGGATCGAGCGGCCAAGATAGGGGAAAGTGCCGTCAGCCTTGCCGTCATAGACGTGTATCAGGCCGTCTTCGATTTCGACGATGTCGACAAAGCTGTCGCCAAGGATATCGGCGAAGGAGAAGCGGTTGTCGGTGAGCCGCGGGGCGATCTGGCGCATCAATCCCGCCTCCGTTGGGCGGGAGAGAACGAGCTGGGCGGTCTCGCCGAACGCGCTGTTCAAATCGCCGCTGCCGAAATGGACGACCGCGCCGTCATCCTTGGTCTGCACAATGTCGACCAGAGCGTCCATGTTGAGGTCGGCAAGTTCGAAGTTCTGCGGCGGAATATCGCCCGCAAAGGCCATTTTCGGTGCCTCGAAGACAATCGGGCGGGAGGCGAGCTCGGCGCTCGTCCAGGACGAATAGTCGAATTGGATGTCCGGGAATTTCAGCGTCGTCTCGGCAAGCGGCGCGCCGGTGGTATCGCCATACCGGTAGAGCACGCGCAACTGATCGAGTACGTTGACCGACTGGGTGTCGATCGCCGGCGCCAGATCGGCCTGCGCCTTTGCCATGCAGTCGGGATGCGCGCGCACCACGAATTTCGACGTGTCGCTGGTGTCGCGGCCGACATAGCCCATGCACCACTGGCTATAGACGGTCTCCTTGAACTTGGCGGTCACCTTGCCGTAGAGCCGGGCATTCTCCTGCCGGCTGCCGATCGTGTGGCTGACGAGCGTCGACTGGGTGTCGATCAGCTCGAAGTCGTAGCTGCTCTGACCGCCGGCGAAGCTGATCCGGGTCAGGTAGCTGCGCCCGCCGAAGCGCTGGTAGTCGTAGCGCACCGCTTCGCGATTGGCGTTCAACTGCAGGACCAGCGGCCATTTCGTCACATAGGGCTTGACCGCATCGAAATTGCCCTCGGCCACCGAGGGGTCACCGCTCAAGATCAGCCGGGATCCGTCGGCATTGATCACCTCGAAGCCCGAGGGGATCGTGTCGCTGTGGAGGCCGCCCGTCAGGTCGAGCGTGACCACGTCGAACGCGCCGGTATGGTAGAGGATCTTCACATAATCCTCGGCGTATTCCAGCCGATACTCCCAGACGCCGTTCTGGTTGCCCAGGTAGACGAGCCGCGCGCCCATATAGGTCAGGTGCGAGAAGAAGTCGCCCTCCGGCTTGGTCCCGGGTATTGCTGTGCCGAGATCGTCATTGACCATGATGGCCTGGACATTGAAGCGCCAGCCGATGCCGAGTCCGTTGCCGGTATCGCCGGCAAACTGGTTGTAGGTCAGGCTCATCTGCGGGCCGAACTGGCCGCGGGTGGGCAGATTAGGGAACGGCAGCGCGAAATTCGCCGATCCGGTGTTGTTGTTCAGGGTAAAGCTTCCTTCCTCCTGGGTGACGGTGCCACCGGCGGCCGGCAACTGCACGATCGATGTCGCCGACTTGTCTTCTGCGCGTGCCGGGGCGCCGAGGATTGTTGTACCGGCGATCAGGGCTGCGAGGGCAGTAGATGTGGTTCTGAACATGGGACTACCTTTCCTGAAGCAGGTGTCACGGATTGAATATCGGACCGACGATGACGTGCGGCTGAACTAGAACGGTCGCGCATGTGGGACCGGGGCACGCGCCGAAATTCGTCGCCGGCGTGGTGGTCGTCGTCAGGCCATCCAGCACATGGATGTCGGGATTGATCGGGAATACGAGCAGCGGCACGCGCTTGCAGGCATCGTTGACCTGCGGGATGTTCGCGCGGAAGGAGCAGATCGGATTGCCGCCCAGATAGGTCTTGCCGATGACCGGCTGGACCTGAGCGAGCGTAGCGACCCTGTTACCTCGTAGATCGACGATCGATAGTGCCGGAAGCGAACCCAATGGCGCCGCATTGACGACCCGGTTGTTCCTCAGATCGACATTCGAAAGCGCCGGCATGCCGGACAGATTGGCGACATTGGTTATCTGACTGTCGTTCAAATAGATGTATTTCAGCCCGCTTGAGGCGAAGCGCGGAATGGATGCGAGCCGATTGGTGGCAAGGTTCAACTTGACGAGTGCCGTCAGCGAAGCGATGGGCGTCGCGTCAAGGACGAGATTGTCGAATAGATTGAGTTCGCGAAGCGCACGGAAGTGGACGATGGGATCGACGGCGATGATCGTTTTCTTGTTGAGCGTGAGGCTCGTGACCGAGTGAGCCCAATCCTGTGCGGCGGCGCAGTCCGTGCTGTCGACGTGATCGGCCTGCATCCGGCTGTCGAGCGCTGCCATGAACGCACGAACATTGCCGAGCGCGATTGAATCGAAGCGGTTGACGATGCAGTATTCGGAGAAGCTCGCATATTGCAGCGGCAGGTTCCGCATGCCGGCGTCTTCAAGCAGCGGCAGGTCGGCAAGCGGCGTGACCGACCGGACATTCGTGTCGGAAAAAAAGACCTTGGTCAGCTTGCTGAGCATGCCGATGCCGGTCAGGCTCGATAGCGGATTGCCGTCGATGCTCAATTGCTCGAGCCGGCGCAGTTGCAGCACCGCCTGCATCGAGGCGATCTGGTTGTTGCGGACCCAGAGGCGCGTCAGACCCGGTATTGCCGACAGCACCGAGACGTCGGTCAGCTGGTTGTCTGACAGGTCGAGCGAGGTGAGGTTTCCCATCACCGGGAAATAGGCGACGCTCGTCAGTCCGCGGTTCTTGGCGTCCGCGAACTCGCGTGACCTGAGATCGTCGTAGGCCTTGCCACAGGCAATCTTGCCTGAAATCGACAGGAGCGCGTCCACCTCGTTGGCCTGCGCCGGTGTCAGGAAGTCAGGCTGATTTCGTACCAGGCATGCTGCAACGAAATCGGAAGTCTGCACCGGATTGCCGGAGACATCGAGATTGATCAGCCCGGTCAGCGTCGCAAGCGGCCTGATGTTGGTGATCGAATTGTCGGCGAGATTGAGCGCGCCCAGGTTGACGAGGTTGGTGAGCGGCGAAACGTCTGTAATGGCATTGCCTGAAAGGTTGAGCGAGGTCAGCTGCGGCAGGGTGGCAAGCGGGCGCAGGTCGCTGATTATCTTTGACGAAAGGTCGAGCGAAGTGGTTGCCAGCAGCGCATTTCCGACCGTGGCGCAGGTGCCCCCTCCCTCGAGGTCGATCAGGGCGCGGATCGTCTGTCCGAGAGGCGTGGCGGCGTCGCGATGCAGCACACACAGATCGACGAAGCTCTGGCCGCCTTCGACGACGATGGGGTTGCCGCTCAGGTTGATTTGCAGCGTCGAGGGAAAGCTGCCGAGATTGGCGAACGTCTCGATCCGGTTGTTGGCAAGGTTGAGAGTCGTAAGTCCGCCCAGCGCGCTCAACGGGTCGAGCATCTCTCCGGTCAGGTCGTTGTTGGCGATGGAGAGCGTCGACAGGGCCTGCAGGAACTGCAACGGCCCGAGATCAGTGACCTCGTTGTTGTCCAGCGTCAGGTTGGTCAGGAGAGCTAGCGCCGACAACGACCGGATGTCGCTAATGCCGTTGTCCGAGATGTCGAGTCGCACCAGCGCGGTCAATGGAGCAAGCGCGTTGATATTGCCGACATGATTACCGGAAATGTCGAGGAAGGTCAGCGCCCTTAGCTTGGTCAGCGGTTCGAGATCGGTAATCGCATTGTCGGCGATGGACAGGCTCGTCAGATGGGCGAGCACCGAAATGGGGCCGAGCGACTGCACGCCCTTTCCGTTCAGGTTCAGCGTAATGATCGATTCCAGGAAAGCCTGGGCAGCGCTGCAGGCGGCCGGATTGCCGAGCGTCGAAACACCGCCTGGCGTGGAATCGAGCATTGCCATGACGGTTGCGGTCTCGGCGGGTGTCCGGTCACCCTTCACGCACCACTTGGCAAATGTCGTCGGCCTGTCGACGAGCGGTGCTCCGATCAGACAGGCGATGGTGTGAATTTTGCCCACGAAAAACGGGGTTGGGTCGGCGTTGAGCGCCTCGTCGAGATCGAGCTTGAGCTCCGTCACCAGCGGAGCGCAGCCAGGGATGTAAAGACGATCGGAGAAGGATGTGGCGCCGAGGTCGGACGGGAACTGGAGATAGTAGACGAGGCCGCTGCCATCGTCGCGCGCGAAGACCTTGATCGGATAGGCGTCGCCCGACGGGCACAGAAGCGGATTGGTCGCCGGGTCCGCGGCGACGATCACGTCATCGACGGCGGTCAGCACTTCCGAGGGAACGGTGGCAAAGCCGAGCCCGCGGATCACCGCCTCCTCGTCGGCCTGGCTTTCGCACCGAATCCGGTAGCCGCGTCCTTCGGAAATGAGCAGGGGATGGTGGAGCCGGTTTGCTGCCAGCGTCGGGTCTTCGAAAAGCACGACCTTCGGCTCGTCAGCCCGCGCCTGGCCGGCGCCGGCGGCCACGAGCAGGACCAGAATTAGGAGCAGCGATGGGGCGATGCGGTTCATCTGGTTTCTCCTTTCGAGGCTCAGGCTGTTCGATGCGGCTCAAACAGCCAGAACCACTGGCGGCGCTAGTTCTCGTCCGCCACTTTGATGGTCCAATAGCGCGACGGGTCGCGGTCGCAGGTGAACTGGAGGGCTGGGATGTTGTTCAAGTTGGCGAGCCCGCCAGCGACGGTCAGGCACTTGCCCGTCTGGACGTTCTCCGCCTGAACTCCGTCGCTCGTCTCGACCAGGTGCCAGCGGCGCGAAGGATCGCTGTCACAGTTGAACTGCAGGGCCGGGATGTTGTTTTCGGTGCTGACTCCGCCGGCAATCGTCAGGCACTTGCCCGTCTGCACGTTCGCCACCTGGAAGCCGCCGCCTGTCTCAACCAGCCTCCAGCGCTGCCATTGACTGCCGTCGCAGTCGAATTGCACCGTCGGCGCGTTGTTGTCGATTCTGCCTTCCGCGACCGACAGGCACTTTTCGGTTTGCCGGTTCACCAGCACGACCTCGGGATCGGCCGCCCGTATGCTCCAGAACCGTGACGGATCGCGGTCGCAGTTGAACTGGAGGGCGGGGATGTCGTCATCAGTGCTCACCCCGCCGGCAATCGTCAGACATTTCCCCGTCTGCACGTTTTCAGCCTGAAAACCGTCGCCGGTCGCGGTCAGCTTCCAGCGTCGCGACGCGTCCTGGTCGCAGTTGAATTGGAGGGCCGGGATGTTGTTTTCGGTGCTGAGCCCGCCGGCAATCGTCAGGCATTTTCCGGTCCGCACGTTCTGCAGCTGAAAACCGTCGTTCGTCTCGACCAACTTCCAACGGCGCCACTTGTCGCCGTCGCACTTGAACTGGACGGCCGGCGCGTTGTTGTCGAGCCGCCCCTCGGCGCCAGCCAGGCACTTGCCGGTCTGCATGTTTGCCAGCACCACGTCGGCTTCCTTGATTGCCGTGATGCAGGCTTCGAAAATCTTGCCGGAGGCCACCGTTGATTGCTCAGGTCGACTGATGCAGACCGGATTGCCGTCCAGCGAAGGATTGAATGGCAGGATGGCGCTGACGGACTGCGCCGTGGCCAAGCGGTTCGCGCGCAGGTTCAGAGCGGTAAGTTTGGTCAGGCCAACCAAGGCGCGCGCATCCGCGATCCGGTTCTTCGACAGGTCGAGCGCCGTGAGTTCTTGCAGTAACCGCAGCGGCGAAACGTCAGTGACCTTGTTGTTGGCCAGAACCAGCCGCGTCAGCGCCCGCGCCGAGGCGAGCGGCCGCAGGTCGGCGATCTGGTTGGAACTGAGATCTGCGTCGACCAGATTCTTCATCACGGCCGCCACGTTGATGTTGCTGATCCTGTTTCGCGACAGATCGAGGAACGTGAGCTCGGCCAGCTTTTCCAGATCGCGCGTGTCGGCGATGTCATTACCGGACAAGGTCAGGCTCTTCAGATGGGTAAGTGTCGCCAGCGGCTCAAGGTTTGTCAGCCGTCGCCCGGCAAGGTCGAGCGTCGTGCTCGACGCGAGAAAATCCTGCGCGCTTGCGCACCCCGCCGGATTGCCTAGCGCGGAGGCGCCGCCGGGTGTCAGGTCGAGCAGTTCCTCGACCGTCGTCTGCTGGGCCGGATCAAGGTCGTCCTTTTCGCACCAGCTGGCGAAGGTTGTCGGCTTGCCGACAAACGGTGCGCCCGCGACGCATGCGATGGTGTGGATCCTTCCGGCGAAGAATGGGGTGGGGTCGGCGTCAATCGCCTGATTGAGGTTGAGTTTCAGTTCCGCAAACAAAGGCGCGCAGCCGGGAATATAGAGTTGGTCGGAGAACGATGTTGTTGACCCTAAATCGGTTGGGAACTGCAGGTAGACGAGCCCGCTGCCGCCGGCGTGCGCAAAGACCTTGATCGGGTAGTTCTCGTCGAATGGACACAACAGCGGATTGGCGGCCGGGTCGGCCGCGACGACCACGTTGTCGACGGCGGTCAGCACTTGCGACGGGACGGTGGCGAAGCCCAGTCCGCGAATCACCGCTTCCTCGTCTGCCTGGTCGTTGCAGCGGATGCGGTAGCCGCGACCTTCGGAGATGAGGAGGGGATAGTGCAAGCGGGTGGCGTTCAGCGTCGGGTCCTCCAACAGGACGACCTTCGGTTCCTCGGCGCGGGCCGGACCGGCGTCGATTGTCGCGAGCAGCGCCACCAGAAGGAGCAGCGATCGGGCGATGCTGTTCATCTGGTTTTCCCTTTCGCTCTATTCGACCAGGCTGAAGCGGCCCGGCCCGCAGGCCCGGCTGGTGTTGTCATGGGCGATGTCGTTGCCCGGCAGCAGGAAGCTCGCGCTTGATGCGGCATCGGCAAAGCTGACCGCGCAGCGAAAGCCGGAAACGGTCGAGGTGGTGAAACTTGCGGAGGAATTGCGCTCAAGCTGAATGGCCGAGCCGGCTGCCAGGCCGGCCGCGGTCGGCACAAGCCCGTCCGACCGACCTGCGACGTTTGCTCCGCGCAGGACGAGCGGATTGGCCGCCGCGATGTCGGTGAAATCGATCCGCATCAGGCTGTCGGAGGTCAGGACCGCACCAAAGCGGGCGCGGGCGAGGGCGGATCGGTTAGGCGGCCGCGCCGAAACGAGCAATCGCGCCCTGACACCCTGTATTGCCAGCATGTCGGCTTCCACCCGCAGGTTGCGGGCATAGAGATCGGCAAGGCACAGCGACATGCCGCGCGCGAGCGGCGCCAGGCCCTCCGCCACAGTGCCGATGGTGACATCGTCGAGAGCGACCACACCGTTCTGCGCGATCAGCCCAACTACCTCATCGGTCGACGGAGCGGCGGTGCGCACCAGATCGATCCGTTCAAGCTCGAGCCGCGGCAGCGCGTCGGCGACGATCAGCACGCCCGTCGAGGAGAGGATGCAGGACGCGGTGCCCGCCGGCACACGACTTTCCGTCCCGACCAGCCGCGTGCGGGCGACGCCCGGCGCAGGCGCCATGTGGACGGTTCTGAAAGGCAGCGCCTTTAGGATGAGGGCTTGAGGTACCTTGATCGAGGCCGGCAGTTCGAGCCTAAGATTTGTCCGGCCGGCACAGTCTCCCTCGGCGGCAAACCGCGCCAGGGTCAGCGTGCCGCCGTCATTGAGCTGGCGAATGCAGGTGTCGCCGGCCGAGCCCCGGCAGTCGAAACCGGTGCCCGGCGCCTGGGCGGCCGTCAGCGCACGATCCGTCTCGGCCATCCAGTCGCCAATGCCGGTTGCGGAAAGTCCAAGCGCCGCGGTCAGTTGCGGGCAGCCGGTGAAAGAGAGACTCCGTCCTTCGGCAAATGTCCAGTCAAGACGCGGATTGCCGAGTGGATCGAGCGAGGTGGACGTAAGTCCGGGTGACAGTGGCGAGAGCCCGAGATCGAGACCGGGCTGCGCAAAGGCCGCGTGCGCCCTCTGGTGGCCGTTGCAATCTGTCAGGCACAGATCGACATAGGGGGCCGAGCGAAGTGCTGCGACGGCCTCGGCGCCGAGCAGCGTCACTGCCTCGCCCTCTGCAATGCCGAAGAATGCGCGCAGCTTCGCCTCGGCCGTCTCGGCGGCGGCGCCACCCTCGACGATCAGGTCGCGCGTTGTCCGGTCGTCGAGGCGGACGATCGGCAGGTAGGAGGGTACGGCGCCTTCGCCCGGCGGGGTGTAACGGGCGACATAGATAGTGTCGCCGATGCTGTCGGCGCTTAGGAAGGTTTCGAACCGGTGCAGCCTCCAGCGGGCCACATTCGCGGCGGTTGCATCGGGTGGACCTACGAGTTCTCCGCGCCCGCAATCGAGGGTAATCGGCGTTCCGAGATTGGGCGGCGCAAGGAAACCCTGGAGGACGCCGGGTAATTGCAGACGCTCGCGAATGGCAAGCGCCGCCTTGATCTCCGCGCAGGCCGTCGGCACCGCGTAATAGCCATTGCCCGAAAGCGCCGGCAGATAATAGTTGCCGGATACCTCGACGTCGGCCCAAATCGGCGTTGTGGCCGGCCAGTCGATTTCGAATGCCGTGCCGGAACATGGCAGGCGCGGCTGCGAGCCATAGCCATTGTCCGCTTGCAGCTTGGCAAGCGTCGCCTCGATTATCTCGACCGTATCGGGCAGGTGCAGAAGTCGTTTCGCTTCGGCCGAACTGGTGCAGCCGGCGAGTTCCACTGCCTTGCCGTCGAAAAGCGCCACATAGACATCGATGTTTTGGTCGGTGACGAAGACGTTGAGCTCGGGCGCTGCCGCACCGGCGGGAGATGCGCCGGCAACGAATAGAACGACGAATGCCGCTACGTGTTTCATCTGAGTTCACTCAGGCAGCTTGCCGCCCGGGTCGGGTCCATGTTGACTTCGGTCATCAGCGGGTCGAGGCCGGCGGCTTGGCAGAGGTCACTGACCGAGATCGAATGCGGGCCTTCGAAATCGACCGTCAGCGTGCCATTGGTGATCTGCCCGTCCTGGCCGATGCAGAGCGGATTGTTGGCGAGCGCCGGCCTGCGGCAGGCGCGGATCACGCCAGTCATCGCCCGCCGGTTGGTCAATTCGCAATAGTAGATGCGGCAGAGGGCGGCGACCGTCGCGCGGTTCTCGGCATCGGCGTTGATGATGCGCCTGACGTCACCCACGAGCGCCTGCGCCTTGGTTTCGAAAGTGAGGTCCTCGACGCGGGTCTTCTCCCCCTCGAGTTCGCCCGCCCGCTCGGTGATCTTCGGCATCAGGTTGATGTTTTCCGAGGTGATGAAAAGCCCGCCTTTCCAGCGGTCGAATTCGTCGAGGATCGAGGTGGCTCTGAGGATCGCCTCGCGATAGGCGTCGTAGATGGGGCCTATCCTGGTGTCGCGCGCCGCCTCGTAGACCTGGTTCAAGGCGGCATATTCCTGGTTGACGACGTCGGCACCGGCCGTGATGTCGTCAATGCCGGCGCGTGAGCCCTCGACCAGGCCCTCGGCCCGCTTCAGCTTGCGGCTGAACATTGCCGTGATAGGGCTTTCTACGCCGGAGAAATAGGTCTCGACCACCTTGCCGGCCGCCTCGTCGGCGAAGGCGTTGATCTCGGTTTCCGACAGGTTGGTGATGAGCCCGCATTCCGCGTCGAAGTCCGTGCTCAAAGCGCCGGCCTGGCAAGCGCTCATCTCTGTAAGCCGCGCGTCGAGATTGCGCCTCGGCCCGAGCCCGTCGGCATAGTCGAAGAGCGCATGGTTCCATTTGATCGCATTGAGATCGGCCTGCGACAGACGTCGGTCGCGGCAGAAATAGGTCCGTTCGAGAAGGTTCTGATTGTTCGAGGCGCGGTACGCTTCGAGATGGCGCGTGGCCTCTGAACAATGCGCAAGCCCCGACACTAGTCCGGCAAGCTGCTGGTGGACCGGCGGCAGCCCCCGCGTCTGCGCCTCCTGCATCAACCTGGTCGTCCTCTGGTTGTCTTCCGGACTGCGGGCCTGACCATGGAAAACGCACAGGCCCTGTTCGAAGGTCCTGAGCGTGCCCTCGGGAATTGCCGGGCCATCGCAATTGGGGGCGTCGAGCACGCGGGCCCCGATCGTGTAGCCGGCGAAGTTGTCGACGAAGAGATCGCGCGCACCGGCATCTTGCGCGGCAAGCGCCAAGGTGAGTGCGGCAAAGACAAGGAAGGCCCTCATGGCGCACTCGCGAAGATGAAATAGAGGGTAAAGACCGCGCCGTCGAACGGACAGTCGCTCGGCTGCAGAGACAGCCGATAGGAGCCGATCAGCGGCGCGCCGAGATAGGGCAGGATCAGGCTCGTATCGTTGGACGGCCCCGGCGGGCGCGGGAACCTGCGCGCCTGGTAGCGGTCCTGCACCCAGTAGCGGATGATTCGGTTGATCTCGTCGCGGCTGTCGGCCTGGTTGAAGAAGGTCTGGAAAGCCAGCCGCTCCGGTCCGATGGCGATATCGGCCCTGACTTCGGTCGACCCCTTGGTTAGCGGCTTGAAGACGAAGCCGCTGCCGCGATGCTGAAGTGCGAAGCGGTTCCACTGGGCGCCGGTGCACTGGTAGTCGGTGCCGATAAAGGTATCGATCAGGGTCAGGTTCTTGCGGTCGCGGAACTTGCTGGGCGACCAGAGCGCGAAATAGCCGTTCGCCTTCATCGACGCCTCGGTGGCGGCGAAGGGCGAGACCTCGAATTCGACGTTCTCTGCGATGGCCAGCTTGCGGGCGAAACCGGAATTGGCAGGCACGACGACTTCGGCCACGTCGATATTGATCTGCCGCTCGTCGAAGAAGCGCTTATTGACGATGTCGTCGATCATCGCCCGCAATTGCGTGGCGTTGCGTACATAGACCTCCGGCACCGTCTCGGCCTCGCCGGTGAAGCCCTGGACCACCTCGAACCGGCGGCGCATCAGATGCATCATCCGGTTGGCCGTTTCGAGCACGCGCCGCTTGGTCACCAGATATTCGGGGATGCCCTTCATCAGCTCAGAGAGGGTCTCCTGATTGGCGATGAAGAGGTTCTTGCGCGTCGCGGGGTCATCGATCTGGCTGACGAGCTTGGTCATCTCCTCCTGCTGCGTGCTAACTTCAGCCTGGATGTCGCCCTGGAATTTCAGGATGCCGTCCTGCAGCGCGCGGCTCTTGAGGCCGAGCTCCTTGGCCTCTTCGAGGCCGGCGACAAGGAGTTCGGTATTGCCGCGCGACTGGGTGATGCGCTGTTCGACGAAGGCGAGTTCGGCGTCGTTGAGCGCCAGCATCTTTTGTTGCTGGCGCTCACGCAGCTCGGCGATGAGATTGGTCGAGGTGTTGGATTCCTCGGAAAGACCGGTTACCGTCGTCTGGGCCGAGCGGACGCGGTCGATCCGGCCATTGGTAGCCGCGACCAGTTCGCCGATACGGGCATTGTCGTCGTTGAGCTGGGCTTCCGTCAGCGCCAGCTTGTCGAGTTCCAGGTTGAGGATCGAGATCTCGTTGGTCAGCCGCTCGATGGTCCGCTGCTGATCGGCGATCTGGAAGCTCAACAGGTCGTTTTCGCGGGCCTGGAGGTCGAGACCCGCAGTCACGCGCTGGTGGTCAGCCTTCAGCCGCGCCACCTGTTCGTCGATCCCCAGGTCCTGGCTCTGGCATTCGACGCTCGCCGTCGAGCTCTGCAGCGTCAGCTCCCGGATTTCCTCGGCCCCTTGCGCCCGCCGTCCCGCCAGCTGGAAATGGGTATTGATGAGCGCCCGCGATTTCAGCGCCTTTTCCAGATCGAGTTGTTCGTTCGACTGGCGAAGCTGGGTCAGCCGCTGATTCAAGCCGTTGATCTGGTTGATGTTGTCCTGCGTCACTCGGCCGGTGGCGATGATGGTGCCCAGGATCGACTGCGCCGCTTCGAGCGCCGCCTTCACCGGCTTGGAGACATCGATCTTCGTTTCGACGCCACTGGCCATGGCACACGCGCAGACGTTGGTCTCGGGTATGGCCGCGGCGATCGCATAGGCAGCCTGAACGGCGGTCAGCGTGATCTGTGCGGCCTGCGTGGTGCCGTTGAAAGCGACGAACCACGCGATCACCTCGGTCAATTGACCGTCGACCTGTTCGCGCGCCTCTTCCAGGTCCGCCTTCTTCTTCTCGTAGAGGCCCTTTTCCGCCTCGTACATCTTCCTCGCGAAGTCGGTCTCCGTCTGCGTGAAGTCGCCGCAATCGACATTCGCTAACTCCTGCGACAGCGGAATTTCGGTGGTGATCATCTGCTGATCCGCGATCAACGGCTCGATATCCGAGAAATCGGCGCTCCCGATCACGCATTTCATCAGGAACGCCTTGGCCTGGATCTGCGAGTCCA
Source organism: Mesorhizobium sp. WSM4821 (assembly GCF_055901555.1). NCBI lineage: Bacteria > Pseudomonadati > Pseudomonadota > Alphaproteobacteria > Hyphomicrobiales > Phyllobacteriaceae > Mesorhizobium > Mesorhizobium sp. WSM4821. Next base: position 3,123,913 of record NZ_CM148371.1, read on the forward strand.
GAAGCTGCGCCCTGAGACCCGACTGCCCGTCGGGGCCGCACATCTGCGTCACATATTCGGTGCGAGTGAAGGTCGGAGCCACCGTCTGGCAGGGCTGCTCCCCGCCGAGAAGCGGGGTGAACGGCTGGTCCGGCGCCTCGCCGATGAAGGCAAGCTGGTTCTCGATGCCGCAGAGCTGCTCACGGTCAACCGCGCGCCGGCGCGCATAGATGTCGGTCTGGCGTAGGTGAAGCTCGGTGATCGTGTCGTTCGCGCGAACGATCGCGGTTTCGTTGTTGGCGATCTGTGTCTGCAGGATCTGCCTCTGCCGGACCAGTTGCTCGAGCTGGTTGGTGTTGCGGTCCGATTGTCGGGCGTATTCGGTAATTTGGCTTTCGAGAGAGGAAATCTGCAGATCGAGGTTCATCTGCGTCATTTCCCAGCTCAGCAGCCAGCGCAGCTCGTTGCGCCGCTCGACCTCGGCCTCCTTGGACAGGACGATGAGATCGAGTTCATGGCGGTCGTTGATCTGCCGGCGCTGGTTTTCGAATTCGGCGATCTTGGTGGCGAGCTCGAGTTCGAGCGACCTGATCTGCTGGCGGTAGCCAAACGTGTCCTTCTCGGCGTCGACGGCGTTGATTTCCTGCTGGACCGTGGTGGCGAAGGTTTGCGCCTCCTGCTCCAGCTTGCCGATCTTGTGGGCGATCAGGTTGACTTCCTGGCTGCGGATCGTGCGTTCCTCGTCGAGCGCGCGGGTCGCTTCGCCCTCCTTGTTCGCATACCAGCGTTCGACCAGCGCCTCGACATTGCGCTCGACCTCGTTGAGACGCTGCTCGCTCTCGGCGAGCGCCTGCTGCAGATCCTCAAACGGGATCGTGGTGAACTGCATCGGGTCGATGTTGAGGAACAGAAAACCCTTGCGGACGCTGTCCATCCGGGCCGTCAGCTCGCTTTCCTGCAACAAGAGGTCGGCGCGCAGGTCGTCATAGGTGGACTCGCCTGGAATATCCATCTCGGACTCGACCAGCACCCACATCGCGGCCTCGTAGTTGGTGTAGGCCTTGGAGAGGTTCGGCTGGCCCGCGAGGCCTGCGCCGCCGACCACGCCCAGCGTGTCGGTGACCAGGAAATCGAGCGCTTTCACCCGCGCCTCCGAGACCGTCTGGTACCAGATGTCGCCGGTATTCATGAGAAGCTGGATCTTCAGGGCAGACAGCGCGATGAGCTGTCGCACGAAGGTGCGGTACAAAGCCTCTTCGCCCTCAGCGGTGCCGCCGCCTCCGCCTTGTTGTCGGGCGAGGATGCGCAAGCCCCGGTCGACGATCTCGATCCCCAGCCGGCCGAATTCCTGCGCCGCCTGCGGCGAGAGCGGCGTATCGTTGCGGCTGACGCCGCTCGCCGAGGACAGGAACGGCATGTCGGCGGCCAGGAACAGCCGGTAGCGCGCAAGCTGCAGATGGCAGTCGAAATCGCAGACGATCGCGAGGCGTCCCGTGGTCTCGTCGCCGCAGGTCGTCAGGAACTGCTCGAGTTCCGGCGCCACCTCGCCCATATACTTCACGTCGGCACGGAAATTGGCGATCTTGAGAAGCGTGGTCAGTTCGCCGGCGCGACCGGTTGCGGCATCGACATCGAGATCGAGGCAATTCTGGGCGCGCGCCATGCCGCCGGCGCCGAGCATGAGGCCGATTGCGAGGCCGCATAGCAGGAGAAACCGCTTCATGGCTGTACCGTCGTCAGATAGATTTCGGAAATCTGCCGGACATGCCGCGCCAGTTCGGCCATTTCGGCCTTTTCGAGCGACGGATTCTGGAAGCGCGCGACGACTGCGCGGGCATGATTGATGCAGTCCTCGTAGGGACCGTTGATGGTGCCGGTCAGTGCGCCTGTATCGAGGCTCAGGTCCAGCGCCGAATAGGCCCCTGCCAAGGAGGCGCAGGACGAAAGTTCGGTCGAAATTCCCGGGTCGTCGACCACATCGGAAAGGTCGGCAAGCGCTGTTATGACCGCTTCGATCTGGCCGACTATCTCCGACATCCTGGCCTTGCCGTCCTCGAATTCCTCGAGGGCGTCGGGCTGGTTGAGGCTGGACAGATCGACGGCTTGGAGGGTAGCGATCGTTTCCGCAGCCTTCAGCTGGTCCTCCTTGACCAGGACTATGTTGGCCTGCGCATTGCCGAGGACGCGCTCCAGTTCCATCACGTCGGCCGACCTGATGAGGACGTCCATATCGTTGACGAGTGCCTGGAATTCGGTAGAGGCGGCATTCATCAGGTTGAGCGTGTCGTCGACCTTCGCCCTGACCGCAACGACGATCAGTTCGCGCACGCGTGTCTCCACGAGCTCGGCCGTTTCGGCACGCCCCCGGACCGGCTTCACCGAACAGACGAGATTTGCCAGCACGTCGGTGCCGAGCCGTGTGCGCACCGCTTCGGCAGCAGGGAGAAGCGGACGCCAGGCTTCGGAGACGATATCGGCGGAAACCCCGGACAGGGGCCCGGCATTGATTTCGTTCATCCGCGTAAGGTGCCGGCATTTTTCGGTCAGGTCTGCGGCCGAGAAATAGAGCCGCGCGGTGATCAGGTAGGCCTCTATGGCGGCGGCGTATTGCCGTCCGGTGAGGGCGGACAGCGTCTCGGCCGTATCGATTGAGATCGGGGCAAAGAAGCGATAGCGGCTCAGGTAGATTTCCGCCCATGCTAGCCGGCGCATCAGGACTGAAGCATCGTCGGCCGAGAGCGGAATGACCGGAAAGCCATGGGTGCTGACGGTGCCTGCCGGCGTTGCCGCCTCGCCGATCACCTCGCCGGAGAAGGGCAAGTCGAAATCGGGCTGGGAGACAACATGGCTCGGTTCCGCGGCAGCGGGCCCGGGAGCGAGCAGGCTGAAACGCGGGGGTTCGGGTACTGCTGATCCCAGCGTCGCGTTCCAGAACCCGTCGAGCTTTTCTGAAGTATAGGCGCGTTCAAGCACTGTCTCGCTGCGAGCCGCGCTGCCCAGAAGGCAAAGGGCAAAAATGAATGCGGAAAGGGAGCGGGCCGTTGTCATCGGCAGTACCACACGCGTTCGGCGGCGCCCGGCTGGGCACAGATACCGGTGGCGGCGCCGTGGGCCGCCCAATCGGTTTTGATCTGCGCAAGGTCGTTGAAGGCGCTTTGTGCCGCATTGTCGGCATGAACCTCGGCATCGAGCCGCCAGAACGGCTTGACCGGGTCGGTCGGCAGCAGGATGCCGATCATGTTGATGTGAAAAGCCGAGACTTTCAGGAAATCTTCGGCGCCGGCGACAGTCTGGTTCCTGAGATTGGCATATTGTTCGGGTGTGACGCCGCCGAGCGCTGCCTTGAATTCTCCCTCGGAGACTTCCACCGAGCGCAGCATCTGCGCTGTCTTCGTCGCCAGCCCGTCGAGGATCGAGGTATTGGCTACCAGTGTCGCCCCGGCTCCGGTCACCGGACCGAAGATTTCGGTAAAGATCGCGCGGATCGCCTTCAAATGCGTCTCGGCCGACCTGATCTCCACCCGGCGCAGCGCGATGCCGGTTTCAAGATCGGAGGCACGGCTGACGAAGCTTCTGAGGGTGAGAAGAAGCGTGTCAAAAGCCGAACGTGCCTCGGGAGGCGGCTGGAGGAAGACCGAACGGGCGTACTGCACCGCCTCGCTTCCGGCTATGTCCTCGACCGTCGCGCGGGTGAGCGCCGATTCCGGGCATCCGGTAACATCGCCCAGATCCGTCAACATCTGAGCGGCATGGTATATCTGGTCCATCTGCCGGACCGTGCCGAAGGTCCCGCTTTCGGTGAAGCGGGTCTCGATTCCGGAGAGATAATCGGTGAGATATTCGCGGGAGAACTTGACCATCTCGCACTGGACACCCGACGCGCGCTCGCGGACATGACGGCCGTAGAAGGAAGCCCCGATGAAATATTTCTGGTCCGGCGTCGGCTCGAACCGCTCGACGAATAGCGATTGGATGATCGTGTCGTACTCGCCGCAGGCATAGGTGCGCTCTAGGCACGTCGCATCGGACTGTAAGTCGCAACCCGCAATTGCGGCCCCGCAGACCTGTTGCGCGGCCGCTGGATCGATGTCAACCACGCTAAATCCTGCAGTCGCGTATACTGCAGGTAGCAAGAACTTTTTAGTTAAGTTTATCAAAGAGATTAACACAGCAAGCCCCCCGCCGCTTATAAGGGCGGCGCGATTACATTTTTGCTGGCAAACGTCTTTAGAAAAGAAAAAGTAAAATACTTTGTTATGAATTCAACTTCTATTGCGTTTGAAGGCAAGGGAATTCAAAGTTGACGACGAAGTTAATTGTTCGTTAAGGCCTGCTCTCTGCTCGCGTCGGCACCGAATGGGGCTGGAAGCTTCGCAGCAGGCATCATCTGATGCGTCGAAGCAGCTCGAAGAAAGCGCGTCAAGGTGGGACATCGCTATCGTCGCCGAGAACGAGGCGTTCAAGGCGGTGACTCGAGGACGGCAAAAAAAGCTTCTCGAGCTGGCCGAGAGATCCAATTGACGGCGGTCGGGCCATTTGAGCGAACACATATGGGAGACGCGTCGCGGCTCGCTCGGGGCGGCCTGGCAAATTGCCGATGCGGTCGCACTGATCAGAAGCGAAGCGGGTCGAAACGTCGGGAAAACACAGCACGCTGGCGCACGGCATCGGGCCATGGCGCAGAAAGGGCTGTGGCGTACAACTGGGAGAAGCGCAGCTTCGGAGCATGGCTACAGAGCGCCGCGCCGCGAGAATGCACCGCAACGAGCCGGCCACCGCCCTCGCCACCAGGCTGGCGCGTGTCGCCTGGAGCGTGCTGCGCACCGAGAAGGCTTTCGACACACAACGTCACGAGGTCACCGCCATCTGAGCCGATGACTTCAACCAGTTCGCGATTGAAACACTGCATGGAACGGATCGATAAACGCGCCCTGGGTGACCCAAATGTTGCTCGTCGACCTGTCCGCTAGTAAGGCCAAAGGCGCGTGCGTATTCCCATCAAGGCCACGCCCGGAGCCGACCAAACAGGCCGATACATATCAGCGACTTCCGCCACTCACGCACAAGCTCACTTAGGATCAGCAGCTCCACCTTGGGTCATTTTTTCGCGTTGAAGCCCTGTCGTTTGGTGACACCTGGGGCGCCTTCTTGCCTCGGTTCCTGCTGAGCAGGGCAGTGACGTGTGAATCGGCACCGAAGATCGACCAACTCCAGGCCGGCGCAAGACTTTGATTTACTAATACAAAATGGGCATCGGGTGGGGTCACGATCGGCGCCGATGATGACCCACCAACGCTGCGAATTTGCTAGCAAAGCCATGTAGTTGAGGACTTTCGGCTGGGGGTCAACCGTCGGTGCTGATTCACACTCTTCGGAGCGCACTTTCATTAAGCCTCGCGCAATCTTTGCAGTCCATTCTGCTTGTCGACGGTCGGGGGGAACATGAAGCGCAAGCCGACTCTGCTTTTTGCCTTTCCGGCTCTCATCCTTCTGATTCTCGCGGGGGAGCGAGCAGCGACATTCCTGCTGGGAACCTATCCGGCCAGCCCCGCCATGTGGCGGATCTGGCTTGAACTGCGCCCTTTGTCGACCACGTTCTGGCAGCAGGTCGACCTCTATCTGGGCGGTTCAATGGTCCTTGATGCCGCCATTCTGACCGCCGCATCGATCGTCTGCTGGATGGCTTGCCGGACGAGAAAGTCGGCCGCATTCTTCCTTGCCAACCACGTCGCACTGCTTTTCGCCGCGCTGATGATCGCGTCCAGCAGCCATTCTGAAACAGCGAGCACGATTGCGGCGTTCACCGCGCCCAACGGCCTTCCGTTCTCGCTGATAGTCGATTTCACATGGCAGAACAGCCTCGTGCTGCTTCTGGGCACAGCAGCCTGCGCCTACTGCCATGTTGCGTTTCTCGGCGAGGCGCGACAGCGTTCCGAAGCGCTCGCCGTACGGCTTATTGCTCTGCAGCGGGATCTTTAGGACCCGGGGCACGCCGTGGTTTTCACGAAATAGGCCTTCACGTATCCGTCCAGGCTGACTGATGGCAACGGATAGTAGGTGACCGGACACCATTGCCGCTTTCGGTCGGCGCCGGTCGGACGGCATGAGCCCGTCGCCACGATGATACCGTTGTGATCGGGAGCGATCGCGCCCGCCGCCCTGGAAAGGTGGCTTGGCTGCGATCTGATATAGAGCACATCCCAAAAATCGACATTGACGACGTAGTAGCAGGTCGCAGCCGTCGCGCTCCCGATCGGTGCCAACAAGATGACGGCAGCTCCGAATGCAGCTGAACGCAAAACCGTTCTCTCGTTGCCTGTCGCTTTCAGTTGATCTTCTTGTAATGAACCTTGCCGTCAGGTCGCACTATGCGCTGGTAGGAGGAGTTTGGGGCAGGGGGCGCTGCCGCGACCCTCCTTTTGGGCGGGAGCGGCATATCGACGACACCGGGTTCGGTCGCTGCTTCGAGATCGGTGGATGCTTCCGCCATCGTGGTCGTGACCACGGAAGGCTCCTCCATGCTCGATATGTCGTCGTCACTGTCCAGGGGCAGGCTCTGTTCAAGTCGGGCAATACTGCCTTTGACTTCGTTGAAGCTGCCCTGCAGGTGACTGTCCAGTCTTTCGAACCGGCTTTGAAAGCCGTTGTTGACCGTATCGAGCCGGGCTGCGATCCGTTGCTCGAACGATCCGAGCCGTTCCAGCCGCCCTTCCACAAAGCGCAGATCGCTGATGCCGCGGTAGAGATAGACCGCGGCCGTCATGTTCATCGCCGTGATCAGCAAGGCGCCGGCGGCGACAACGCCGATCATCCTTGCATTGCTCGGTTTGCCTGCGACGGTTTGCTCTCCGGCGTGGGTCGCCGGCCCAACGTCTATTGCTGGCCCAATACTGATTGCTGGCATGTCAGGGTCGCTGATCATTGTCATTGGACCACCACCTTTGCGCCGACAGAGACGCGCTTGAAGAGATCGATGACATCGGTGTTGGTAAGACGAAAACATCCCGATGTTCCGTCGAAGCCGATGCCCTTGGGATCGTTGGTGCCGTGGATACGGTAGAGCGTGTCGCGCCCGTCCCGCAGCAGATAGAGCGCGCGCGCGCCGAGTGGATTGTAGGGGCCGGCAGGCACCATTTCGGGCAGCTCCGGCTGGCGGGCGCGCATTTCCCTGGGCGGGCGCCATTCCGGCCATTCGGTTTTCGCCCCCACCTTGACGATGCCAGTCCAGCCAAAGCCGTCGCGTCCGACGCTGATCTGGTAGCGCAGCGCCTCGCCCTGCCGGGTCACCAGATAGAGCGCCTTCTCGTCCTTGCGGATGATGATGGTGCCGGGCTGTTCCGTGGTTTGGAGAGCAACCGCCTTGCGGAGGCTGGGCCCCATCGCCGGCAGCGGCGGCCGGTCCGATAGCGCGGATCTGGCATGGGCGAATTCCCAGCCCGGCATCCCCAAGGCCAGGCCTATGATGCAGGCGCCGGCCAGCGTCGGGACGATGCCGTATCTACCGGGCAGCGTCATCGATCCGCTCCTTGAACATCCGCTTCAAATCCTTGTTGAATCGTGCTCGCGCATCCACTTCCAAAGGCAGGATGGCCCGGTTCAGCGCGTCGGTCAGCAGCGCATTGTCCAGGGCGACCGACTTGATATGCGGCGCCTTGAATATCTTCTCGAGCTCGCCGCGCGAGAAGTGGTTGCCGAACCATTTGCGCTTGTGCTTGTTGGCGACCAGCGTGATGCTCACCGAATTGCCGCGCAACTCGCGGATCTTCTTGTAGAGCCGCTTGCCCTGCCGCAGCGAGGCGACGTTGAGCTCGAAGACGATGAAGATCTCGTCGCTTGTCGAAAGCACGGAATCCTGCCACGGGGTCTCGATATTCGGCAGGTCGATGACGATGTCGTCGAACCGGTAGGCGACGAGGTCCAGCAGCCGGAACACGAAATCGCCGCCCTGCGGCTCAAACGGCAGTTGCGGCCTTTCGAATGAATAGATGGTCAGGCCGGAGGGGCGCGAAAGCTTGATAACGTCCATCAGCTCGACGTCGAGCCTTTCCGGCTGGCCGATGATGCCGGCCAGGTCGAACTGGTTGAACAGGTTGAGATAGGCGCCGCAATTGGCGCTCTGGAAATCGAGGTCGACGAGGCAGGTCGAAGCCGCACGTTCGGTGGATTTCGACGCCAGGAATTCCGCCGCCGACAGAGCCAGCGTCGTGGCGCCGGCGCCGCCGCTGGCGCTGATGAAGGTGATGATGCGGCTCTTGGTGCCTTGGTTGCCGGTGTCGTGGAAGGTGACCGCGTTCAGCAGTTCCTTGGCGTCGAGCGGCTTGTGCAGCCAGTCCGAAGCATTCATGCGAACCAGGATACGCGTCTGTTCCGAGGTCAATTCGCCGGAAACCGCGATCAACGGCACCGCCGCCCACAGCGCGCGCGCCGCGACTATTCCAGGCTCGCCGAGCAGCTCGCCATTGGCGAGGTCGAGGATGACGATGCCCGGCCGCGTGTCGGCGGGCGGGCCTTTGAGAAAGTCGCCCGTCTCGGAGATCCTGACATCGTAGATGGCCAGCGCGTCGAGCCGCGTCGCCACCTCGCGCTTGAATTGCGGATCCGAGGAGAAGAGGGCGACCTGCTTTCGTTTGGTCGGGAGAACCTTGGTGTTGATGGCGTTCATGGGTAGGTGCTTTTCATATCTTCGCCCGTGACTGTGCTCATCATGGAGGGCATGGTGAGGTTTCCGAATCCGAGCAGGCCGCCGAGGAAGAAGAACTGGAAGGTAAGACCCTCCAGGCTGACCGTGACCGTCGGGACTGGTCCGCCCGGGCGACCCCAATAGCCGAGGCCGGTCGCGGAGTAGGTAATCCTGACATTCGCCGGCTGGAGCCTGGGGAAGAACACGACCATGCGATTGTAGATCGCGTCGAAATTCGCTTGGTTGAATCCAGTACATCCGCCTGCACCGGTACAGGAATAGGTAGGGAAGCTGCCAGTTGCCATAGACGTGCCCACCAGCGCCACGTTCGTGGTGACCGCCGCGCTTGCAAGCGCGTCACTGACCGGATTGGAAATAGAGGCTGCCCTCGCGCCGACTTGAACCGCCTTATTAGCTGCATTCCATTGGTAGAAGGCATAGCCGAAATCGACGAAGCCAAGCGTCAGCGTAAGAAGCAGGGTCATGGCAATTGTAGCCTCGACCATGGCTGCTCCGCACTCCTCTGGGCTGAAATCACTCAATGGTCGCATGTCAGTACCCGACAAATCGCTCTTCTTGCGAAGCTGTGATGGTGATTGGGCCGACGCCGATATAGGAGAGCAGCGAGGTAGCCCCATATGCGTAGCTGGTGGTTACGCGGATCGTGCGGACAGTCGCGCCGGTCCCTCTGTAGTCCTGCAAGCCCGTGTCTGGATCGACCGGGTTTGCAGTGTCGTAGGTCGCGATTACGACGGGCTCGTCGGCGGCCCAGTCGGCTACCCTGAACGTCCCGGCCACCGGTGTCCCGTATTTAGCGATGTTTTGTGCAGTAGAGACGCAATAATTTGTGCCTGGGTCAGGGTTTACAAAGTCCTCTGTGCAGCGCGCCATGAAGCGTGCCGCGTCGCGCAGCCCGGCTTCGATCAGCAGCTTGCGGTGGATGACGGTGCCGAATTCGAACACGCCCGCCGACAGGGCAATCATCAGCGGCGTAATCAACGTCATCTCGACCAGGATCGTGCCGCGCTCCTCGCGGCGGAATTCCCGGGCGAGTCGGCGAAGGATCCCGGTGCGCTTAGCGGTAAAGTTGGACATTGTCCTTCGCGAAGCCCATCATGGTGCCTCGCCCCTGATTTCCATCGATATCAACGATTTCGGCCAGCACATCGTCGCCGGTGACGGGCTCAGTGAGAAAGAAACTCGCGAATCCCATCGCGGTCATAGATCCGCTCTGTCCGTTCAATTCGCTCTGGAACAGGTCGCAGTCGACAATGGCAGCATAGATCAACCGTCGGTCCGGGTCGGTCGATGGCGAGGCATGGCAAAGCGCTTCGCCGGTCTCGTTGCCAATTGAAAGGGTGTCCACCAGATCGTTGTCGATCTCGTATTTGTAAAGGTCATACCGGGACGGCGGGCTGGCGTTCGTGTAGTCGCTTCCGTCTTGGTGGTTGAAGTCATCCAACTCTCCATTGGGGTAGTTGGTTGCCACGTAGCCCTCATAATCCCAAAGTCCATTGCCGATGCGTCCGCCGAACAGCGGGTAGGCGGTGTCCTGCGTCAGGCCATGGAACTTTGTGAGGTCGGTCCCGGGTATCTTGTCGCACGGATCGGTGCCGGGCTTGTTGCCCTTTGGCTTGAAATCAAAGCCTTTCCGAATATTGGGTGCTGGCGGAACCGACGCGTCGTCCTTTGAGAAGTGCGGGCCGTACATATCGAAACGGGTGTTGAACGCCGCCTTCGCCTTTTCAGTCAGATTGCCGGTCTGCGTGTAGATCCCCCTGCTGTTCACGCATTCCGGAAAATCCACGTGGGCGATGTCATCCGCAAGGTCTCCCTCGCCATAGCCGTGGGATACCGCCGGTCTAAGGAAGCCCATGTTGCCGGGTCCCCATGACGTCGAGCCCATTACGAGTTTGATGCCTTTCCGGTAAAAATTCTGATTGTTCGCCACATCCTGCAGGTTCTGGCCCGGGAACGGGTTGCAGATGAAGAGCGGGGTCATGTCGCAGACGACGACGCCCGCGAATCCCGCTACGGCGGTCGCGCCGACATCAAAGAAGTTGTTCGCGCCGGCGCCGACGAAGGACGCTGGGAAGATCGCGTCGAAACGGCTTGCCTGGACTGAAACCATGATAAATTCGGCATCCGCGCTGGTCGCCGCCTTCCGATCGACTCCATTGGCGTCGACCCCCGTCAGCGGATTAATGGCCGTCGAATCGCTTGTGGGTATGCTCGCGAGAAAGCACCAAGCGATGTCGCCCCCGTTCCGGCAGGCCGTTGTGCCGTTCACGACGCCGCCATTATCAAGGTCGGCGCGAGCAGTCACACTGGAGAAGCGGCTGTCGTTCTCGACAAGGTTGGCGAGTGCTCGTTCCGCCCGGCTCCACGCGTCTGGCTTGCCGTCAAGTTCCGCCGCCGCCGCAAGCGCAAAGCTGTCGGCCCCCTTCTGAAGATCGTTGTGGAGGTTGTTGACCCGGCTCATGTCAATCGTCAGCAGGGAAAAGCCGATGATTGCCGGCAGCATGATGCTGACCAGTATCAGTGCCATTCCCCTCTGATCGTGCCAGAACGCGCGAATGATCCGCAGCATGGCTTTACTCTTAGCTCCCTGACGCCAGGGTTCCTCGTTTACCTGACGCCGACCCGCATTCCTCTGTTTAATCCCCGGTGTTGCCGACATTGACCGTGATGGCCGGCGGTGGCGGCGGTGGTGGTGGAAATTTGTAACTCTGGGCAACAGCGGCAGCGCGCGCGCCATCGCCTTCGATCGCCGTGTTCCTCGACGCCGGATTGAGCGGATCGACCGTCTGCAGCAGCGAGTTGTATTTCTGCGTGTCGCCCGCCGCCAACGTCACCGTCTCGTAATTGTTCAGGTAGTCGGTAGCGCAGCCCGTCAGCGCGCCGGCGCACAACAGCAGGAGCAAGGTTCTATTTCTTGACATAGAGCATCTTGTCCTTGGATTTGAGGTCGAGCATGTGGCCATAGGGGCCGACCACGCCTTCGCCGAGTTCATATTTGCGAACCATGTCCTTGGTCACTTCCAGTTGACCGAGCACGAAAAACTCGGGGTCGTTGGCGGGCCGCGTCTTGTCGAACGGCGTCGCCAGCTGTTCGCCTGGTTTCACCGGCCGCACGATATGCGGCGTCACGATCACGATCAGTTCGGTCTCTTCCTTCTGGTTGCTCGAATTCCGGAACAGCGTTCCGACGATCGGCACCTGGCCGAGCCATGGCACCTGCCTCTGGATCTTGGTGTTCTTGCTGGACAAAAGCCCGCCGACCGCGAAGCTCTGGCCGTCGCGCAATTCGACGACGGTCGACAGCTTGCGGTTGGTGAATATCGGGTCGCCGGCGCTGGTGAAGCCGGTGAGGTCGCTGACTTCAGGCGCCAACCTGATGTTGATCTTGTCGTCGGCAAGAACGACCGGGGTGAACAGCAGATTGACGCCGAATTGCTTGAACTCGACCTGGACCTCGCCATCACTGTCGACGCTACGGATAGGCACCTCGCCGCCGGCGTTGAAGCTGGCCAACTCGCCGGATAGAGTGGTGAGATTGGGCTCGGCCAGCATGCGCACCACGCCCTTAGCCTCCAGCGCCTCGATGATCAGGTCGACCTTGACATCGCTGTTGATGACGCGAGTGATCAGCGCCGCGAATGGATTGCTGTTCGAAAGAAGGCCGGTAACCAGGTTGCCCGGCCCCAGCACCAAATTGTCCTCATCCACGGTGGCAATACCGGTTGCGGTTCGGGTCGTGCCGCTGCCGTTGGTGCTCCTGATTGAGATGCCAAGATCGCGGCCGGCATTGCGCTTGGCCTCGAGCACGCGCACCTCCAGGTTCACCTGCTGGCTGTCGTCGATGGTCACGGCGTTTATGATCGCGTCGGGTCCATATTGCTGGGCAACCTGTATGATCGCCGCCAGCGTGGCGCCGTCCTTGACATGGCCGCCAAGCCTGACCTTGCCGTTGATCGAGCCGATATCGATGCGCGACCCGGGCGCCACCTGCCGGATCGCTTGCGCCATGTCGCTTACGTCGACGCCGACCTCGATCTGGATCACGCCAAGCGAGCGCTTGTCTTCCGAGAAGAGGTTGACGGTGGTGGTGCCGGCGCTCTTGCCGATGACATAGAGTGTCCGGTCGGTCATTGGCTGGGCGTCGGCGATCTTCTCGTCGCCCACGACGATATCGCCGAGTGTGGCGTTCACCTGGACCGTCACCGACTGCGACATGGGCAGGAAAATACGATGGACGCTTGGGTTCGAGACATCGATGCGGCGGTCGGCTGAATGAGCCGCGAGGCTCAACTGCAGAAGTGCCGTCAAGCAGGCCAGAGCGGCCACTGCCAGTCTTCCCCAGAACACACGCATCTATATTACCCCCCTTTGCCGACTATACGGACAACCCCTTGCCCGAGTGCGCCGGCGTTATTTTTGTCGCGGCACGTCGTAGGTGTCGAACTTCACACCTCGAAAGACGCCGACTGTCGCACGCGCCGGCGGTTCCGGCTGCACATATTTGATTACTTCCTTAACTACCTCTTGCATCTGGGGCGCCGAGGCTACTGCCGGAGCAGGTTTTGCGGCGCTCAACAGGTCGAGCCTGCTTCCTACCCGTTCCACCGCCTGGGTCAGCCCATTGATCTTGTCATCGGCGCGCTTGCGCTCGGCCGCGGCCTCAGCCTCGGCGGCGGCCTGCCTGGCGAGTTCGGCCTGCCTGTCGGCGACGTCGGCCGGCGTGTCGCCTGTCAGGTCGGAAAGTGTCACGCGTTCGGTGGTCTCGCCCTGGCTGGCGGCGGCCTGGCGAAGCGCCAGCGACAACTGGCCGGCGCCGGCGGCAAGCGTAAGCTTCTGTGCGTCCCTGGTGCTGGCCTCGAGCGTCACCGATTTCACCACGGTCGGGCTGTCCTTGCTTTCATCAGCGACCTGGTCGACGGCGAGCACCTTCATGCTCTGCAGCAACACGTCGACAAAACTTCTGTCCGCGCCATCGCTGCGGGCGGTGCGCGTCAGAAGCACATCGACCCGGTCACCGGGAAAGACGAATCCGGCGACGCCAAGCACGTCATTGACGCGGATGGATACTGCCTTCATGCCCTCGCCGAGCACCGCCGAAAGTGTGGCGCGCTGGCCGGGGCCGGTGATTCTGGTTGCGAGAACCGGCTCGTTGATCCCGATCGTCTGCAGTGCCTGCTTCGTGCCGTCTCCGGCCAAAGCCTCTTTTGTTGTCCTGAAGGCACCGGCCGGAACCGCGCCCGCCGGCCACGCAATTTCGCGCAGCTTGTCTGATGTCAGCGTGTCGCCGAATTTCAGCGCGACGGCAGCGACAACGACCGTGTCGCGCTGGACATTATCCCCCTTCGCCATGGCGCTGCGCTGGCTGGCCAGCCAGATATTGGCGAGCACCACCGCCACAACGCCGAACACGCCGGCGAGCACGATCATGATGACAGTATTTGCGCGCATAGCCCCAAGCCCCATGCCCAGAATGCGGAAATTCGTCCGCTGCGATCGGATTCAGGCCCGGACCTGATGATCCGGGCCTGAGCGTGATCAGGCGATCAGCTTCCTGTGCCCGCAACCGCGTTGCAGGTGCCAACAGTCGTGCTGTCGAGCGCGGTACACAGACCTGCGAAACGACCCGTGACCCAGCCGCCGATCGCGATGACCGTCAGGACGACGGCGACCGCGATGATGCCGAGAAGGATGGAATATTCGACCATGGCAGCGCCGTTTTCGTCGTCGCGGAACTGCCGGGTCATCGTCATGAGCTTCTTCATGCCAATTTCTCCCTTTTGGAGGTTTGAACCCGACGAGACGAGCCAAGGATGAAATCCATACCCAAGCATCCCCCGTCATCTCGATCTAAATCCCGAAGAAAACCAGAGTCAAATGGGTTTAACGGTTCTTTAACTTTCCTATACCTGATTCGGCAAGAATATTTCCGTTCCTTCACTAACCCAAGACATTGATTCAGTTGATTTTTGTGCGCCCCTTAACCATTCGTTCACAATTTGGCCGCGATCTGGCGAAAGTGGGGCCGCATTAGCAATAAGGCATATGGTTGAATATCTAAGGGATTAGATCCGTTCCATGACGCCTTTGTGGCAAAAAAGGCACTTTCACCGAAAAGCGAGTCCCGTGTTCCATTTAGGACAGCGCCGCTGACCAAATAAACGTCACGTTTTCCGACACATGATCTTAACTATGTCTGAAGTATTAATCGCATGGGTGCGCGGTCGGCGCTTGTGCCTTCCGTGGTTAACGATTAGTTTCAGCGCGGGGATTAAACGGGGACGAAGCGTCATGTTGGGCCGATTCACCAAGGGGCTAGGCGAACCGCGGATCGAGCCAAAGCTTGAGCCGATTGCGGTATTGCCTGTTGCGCCGGCGCTTTCCCCCGCTGCCGACATCGAAGCGCATGGCGACGATTTCCTGACGCTCAAGGTCGAGCTCCACCGCCATCTGATCGACCGGTTCAATCTTGCCGCGCTTGAAACCGCGTCGAAGGATGAGATCCTGAATGAGATCCGGCCAATCGTTCGCGAGTTCGTGCGCGGCCGCAACGTGCCGCTGAACGCCCGCGAGCTTGACCGGCTGACCAGTGAAACCGCCGATGAGATGCTGGGGCTGGGGCCGATCGAGCCACTGCTCAAGGATGACTCGATCACCGACATATTGATCAACACACACAAGCGCGTCTTCATCGAGCGGCGCGGCATGATCGAGGAGACGGCGATCCGCTTCCGCGACGAGGCGCATCTTCTGCGCGTCATCAACAAGATCGTCTCGGCCATCGGCAGGCGCGTCGACGAATCGGCGCCGATGGTCGATGCACGGCTGGATGACGGTTCGCGCGTCAACATCGCGGTGCGGCCGATCTCGGTGGATGGGCCGCTGGTGTCGATCCGCAAATTCTCCAAGAATCCCTATTCGCTCGAACGCCTGATGGCGTTTAATTCGATCCGCCAGCCGATGATCGACCTGCTGCGTATCGCCGTGCAGGCGCGCAAGTCGATCCTGGTTTCGGGCGGCACAGGCAGCGGCAAGACGACCTTGCTCAACGCGCTGTCAAGTTACATCCCGGCCAGGGAGCGTTTGATCACCATCGAGGACGCGGCGGAACTGCAACTGCAGCAGCCGCATGTCGGCCGGCTGGAGACGCGGCCGCCCAATGTCGAGGGTAAGGGCGAGGTTCGTCAGCGCGAACTGCTCAAGAACGCGCTTCGCATGCGGCCCGACCGCATCATCGTCGGCGAGGTGCGCGGCGAGGAGGCCTTCGACATGCTGCAGGCGATGAACACCGGCCATGAAGGTTCGATGACCACCATCCATGCCAACACGCCGCGCGACGCGATATCACGGCTTGAGCAAATGGTCGGCATGGCCGGCATGCCGATGACCCACGAGTCAATCCGGGCGCAGATCGCGTCGGCCATCGACATCATCGTGCAGACGCAGCGTCTTGCGGACGGAGGCAGGCGGGTCGTCTCCATATCGGAACTGACCGGCATGGAAGGAAATGTCGTCCAGCTCCAGGAGATCTACAACTTCGTCCGTCGCGAGGTGACGCCGGAAGGCAAGATCATCGGTGATTTTCGCGCCACCGGCATCCGCCCGCGCTTTGCCCCGGAGGCGGCGACGCTTGGCCATAATTTTGCCAAGGATGCCTTCAATCCGCAGGTTGCGCTCTGATGCCCACCGGTCAGACTTTGCTCTACTTCATTTATGTGCTCGCGGCGGCATCGGTTATTCTCGCCGGCGAGGCCATGTATCTTTCCTTTGCCAAAAGCCGGGCACGGATTGGCGCCGTCAACCGCCGGCTGAAACGGCTGTCCGACGACGTTCCGGCCGAACGGACCCTGCAAGGGTTGCTGCGCGAACGCGGGCTGACGGACTCGGGCGACTTTCTCTTTGGTCTGATCGGACTGAACAGGCTCTATACCCAGTCCGGCATTACCGGAAACCCGGTGACTTTTGCCGCGAAATTCCTCCTGACGGGGTTGGCGCTGGCGTTGCTGCTGTCGTTCTTTTTGGGCTTTTCGACCCTGGTGTCGCTCGTTGTTTTTCTGGTGATTGGATTTGTGCTGCCGCTTCTCGTTCTCCGGCGCGCACGGAGCAGGCGAATTCAGAAATTCGCGAAACAACTCCCGGACGCACTCGACATGATCGTTCGTTCGCTGCGCGCCGGACATCCGGCTTCGGTAGCGGTTGGTCTGGTCGCCCGCGAAATGCCCGATCCGCTCGGCACCGAATTCGGCATTGTTTCCGACGAAATTACCTTTGGTCTCAGTATGGAACAAGCCGTGAAAAAATTGTCGCAGCGTGTAGGCTTCGAGGGCCTTCATCTGCTTTCGGTGTCGTTGTCGATTCAAGCAAAGACCGGCGGCAATCTGACCGGGATCCTGTCCAATCTTTCATCGGTGCTGCGCGAAAGGCAGAAACTCAGGATGAAGATCAGGGCGCTTTCGGCCGAGGGCCGTGTATCGGCATGGATCATCTCGCTGTTCCCGATAGTGATGTTCCTGATACTCCAGCTTGTTGCCCCGGCTTACTACGGCACCGTCTGGGGCGATCCGATCATCCTTCCTGTGTTCCTGATTTTCGGGACATGGGCGCTGTTGGGTGATTTCATCATGTATCGAATGGTCAATTTCGACTTCTGACAGGGCGAGACATAATCTTGTTTTCGACTATTCAGGATCTCAGCGTTCTGGTCTCCATTGCCGTCTTCGTGGCGGCGGTGGCACTGTTCCTGTTCGGTTCCCTCGTCTTTTTGCCGGCGCTGCAGACGCGAAAGCTGGTCGCACAAAGCCTGATGGCCGAAGGTATTGCCGATCGCCGTTCGCTCGTTGGACAGGAACAGCTTGCCAGGATCTCGGCGCAGCGGCCAGTGGACGCATATTTTCGATCGATCGAAAAGGAGCGGGACCAGCCCAGCGCCTTGGACGCGAAGCTGTTCCGCGCCGGCTTCTATCAGCCAAGCGCTCCGCTCATCTATACGTTGTCGCGGCTTGGCGCGGTCTGTGCCGGGTTTCTGGCTGTCTATGCGCTCCTGACCCGGGTGCTCCCGCCTTCCTTGCCCGGTTTCATGAGCTTTGCCGGAGCTGGCTTGTTCGGGCTCGCCTGCCTCGTGGTTCCAAGCGTCATGCTCGATCGCTTCGAGAAAGGACAAAAGCAGGTCTACCGCCGCGGTTTTCCCGATTTCATGGACATGATGATAACCTGTGCCGACGCCGGTATGAGCCTGGAGGCTGCGGTCGAGCGCGTGAGCCAGGAACTGGCCGGCACCCACAAATGGCTAGGCATTCAACTGTCAATCATGACGCTGCAATTGCGGGCCGGCAAGCCGTTGCGCGAAGCACTGCGCGAACTCGCTGACCGCGTCGGTCTTGACGAGGCGCGGGCTTTGGCAGTGCTGTTTCGGCAATCGGAAGAACTCGGTACTAGCCTGACCGACGCTTTGCGCGTCTATAGTGACGAGATGCGCAGCCAGAGAATTCTGAGTGCCGAAGAGCGTGCCAATTCTTTGCCGGTCAAAATGATGATCCCATTGGGCCTTTGCATTTTCCCGGTGGTGATGATGGTGCTCATGTTACCGGTGATCATTCGCATGAGGGGCGTTTTCTTCTAGACGATCATGTGCTTTGGTCGAAATAGAGAGTCGGAGGACTCTTGGGGGACAAAATAATGCGGCCAATGCGCCTTGCAGCCATAGCCAGTCTGCTGCTTATAGTGCTTTCCGGCTGTCAGACGGCAGGTAGCGACGGCGTCGTCCGTACCAATGAGCCATCGAAAGGCGACGTGACAGCCTTTGGCGATGCCTTCGACGGGCTGAAGACGGTCAGCGACGTCGAATACTATGCTTCGGACCAGGCTGTTGCCGAAGCCAAGAACCAGTTCCGAGCGGAAAACTACGGCAATGCCGGCGCTCTGTTCTACAAGGCGACGCAACTGGCGCCCAATGATGGTGTGGCCTGGTTGGGTCTGGCCGCCTGCAGCGATCGCATCCGCCGCTTCGACCTCTCCGACCGGGCCTACGCACGAGCCTTCAAGCTGGTCGGCGGGACGCCCGAATATTACAACAATGTCGGCTATTCCTATCTGCTGCGCGGCAAGCTGCAGGACGCGCGCAGCAATTTCCTCAAAGCCTATGAACTGGCGCCCAACGACCCGACCGTGGCCAACAATCTGAAGCTGCTGTCGTCCAGCGTGAAGAATCTCGAGCGGTAGAGCGCCGGCATGCTGCTCGCCGCTTCGCTGCTGCTGAAGGCGCTTGCCATCCCTCTGCTCGCAAGGATCGCCTGGCTCGACTTCACCACCCAGAAGATATCCAACCAGAATGTGCTGCTGCTGCTTTGCCTGGGTTTGGGCTCGCTGCAGCTCCTGTCGGTTCAATCCGGGTCGTGGTGGGACATGGGCTTGAGCGCGCTTGCCGGCCTTTTGTTGTTTGTTGCGCTGTTCCCGTTCTGGGCGCTGCGCAAGGTCGGGGCCGGCGATGTCAAGCTGATGGCGGTGGTGCCGCTTCTGATCGGCGGCAGCGGCCTCCTTGTGCTTTCCGTGCTGCTGCTGGTCTTCGCGCTGGCCACGGCGTTGATCGTGAAAAATCCGTTCATGCTGCCGGCGGGCGCCTTCCGCCTCTATGTCCAGCACCTGGACCGCAAGGGTGTTGTGCCGTTTGGCGTGCCGATCTCGCTCGCGGCGATCTGCACGATAGCGTTTCAGATTTACGTCGTCTTATTGTCCCAGCCCGGCCCGGCGATCTGACCAGACCGAAATTGCCGCAACGGCTTTGGCTATAGGCTTCGCAGGCCGCAGATATCGTTTTTACGTTAGCAGTTCGAAAACGATGATCGTGTAGAGAGACGGGTCGGTGGTTAAATGAACCTTCCCAGGAGGGCATAGATTTGGCACTTCATCTTTCAGCGGATGCTCCGGCCGCCGTGGCGGCGGCGCCACAAAAATATCTTTTTGGCCCGATCGCCGACTTTCTCCTGCTTGGCGGGAGCGCGTTTTTGATTTTGCCGATCTTGTTTTTGGTGCCTCTCGAGTACGAAGGTCTTGTGGCGGCAACAATGCTCTTGGTGGCGCATCTGATAAACCATCCGCACTTTGCCCACTCGTATCAAATTTTCTATCGTAATTTTGGGCGGAAGGTGCGCGGCGACGGATATGACAAGAATCTCCAGGTCCGTTACATCTTCGCGGGCATTGTCGTCCCGCTGATCATGGGCGGTTTCTTTGCCTACGGTTCAATAGCGGAGAATGCCCGCCTGCTGGGATATGCAAGCAATGCGATGGCGTTTTTCGTGGGCTGGCACTATGTCAAGCAAGGCTACGGCATGCTGATGGTGGACGCCGTGCTGAAGCGCAAGTTCTTCAACGAACAAGACAAGAAAGTGCTGCTGTTCAACGGCTATGCCGTATGGCTGTTCGCATGGCTCCAGACAAACGCGGTGATCACCGAAAGGCGTTTCTGGGGCTTGGACTACTACACATTTGCCGCCCCTTCATGGGTCACCAATATTGCTGCATTGGCCGCCGCTGCTTCTACGGCGGCCACGGTTGTGATGTTCATCAATCGCTGGCGCAAGCATGGTGGCACGCTACCGTACAACGGGATCGTCGCGTATGTCGTGAGCCTGTATGCCTGGATTCTGTTTGTGAAAATAAACCCGCTCTGGCTGCTTGTGGTGCCGGCGCTCCATTCCTTGCAGTACCTGGCGGTGGTCTGGCGTTATCAGACCAATGTCGAGCGCGACCGTTCAGATGCTGTTTTAGCCCCCGAGTTCAAGATCCTCTCCATTGTCGGCCCGATGTATAGGCTGCGGGTGCTGGGATTCATCATCATTGGTGGAATTCTTGGAATTCTCGGTTTCTGGTTGGTCCCGATCGCGTTGTCTGCTTTGGTTCCCTATAACAAAGAGGTGCTCGGCTCGTCGCTGTTCCTCTTCATCGCGTGGATATTCATCAACGTGCACCACTATTTTCTGGACAACGTCATGTGGCGACGAGGCAATCCAGAGGTGTCAAAATACCTGTTCCGCTAAATTAAAAATCGACGCGGGGCGTGTCCGGTATCTGGTGCTCGAACTGCAGCCAGAAGGGCGATCCCCGGGTTTCGGCATACCAGTGCTCGAAACCGGCCAGGGCCTTGGGAACGTTGTTGGCGGATTCCTCCTCGTCCGGAGCCCGGAACATCGCCAGCACCACCTGACCGAAACGCGCAATCACCTCCGAACGCGCCTCGCTGTCGGAATTCCAGCCCAGTCGCGTGCGCAGCGTGGCGAAGGCGCTAGCGACGGCTATCTCCTCGCTTTCGGCCGATGCCATGGCCGCGGCGATCGCCTGCATGAGATTGAGCCGCCTGAAGGCGAAGGCGCGCTCTTGTTCGAGCGCCGCGATCCGGGCCGCAGCGTCGCGCCGGAAGCGGCTTTCGGCGACCTTGGCGGCCTCGGCCGCTGTCTTGAGTTCAACGAGAAAGCGGGTTGTCACCGTCATCGCGCCTTTGCGAGAGTGGCGGAAGAGAGTGGGAGTCGAACCCACCAAGGACCGGCTCGCGGCCCCTCCCGGATTTGAAGTCCGGACGCCCCACCGGGGACGATGCTCCTCCAGAAGCTTCCGCTATTGCCGGCTCGCTATCGGCCGGTGAGCGAAACAGATCCCGTCTATGCCTGTTGACGAGCCGCAGGTCGCCGCGTCGCAGCGTGACGCCATGCCTATCGAGAAATTCAAGGATCTGGATGGCAAGTTTGCGTCCGCTGCCAGCACGATCGCGAAATTGGGCGGCGTTAAACCGCCCGCCCGGTTCGGCCGCCGTCAGCTGATCGACGATTTCGACAATCTCGGCCAATGCCGCGTGCAGGAAGAAACGATCATGGGCAACTTCGTACACCTTCCCGATACGGCCGGCCAGTTTCAGGATCCGGCGGATTTCCGTTTCCGGCTTCGCCAACGTACCGGCGATATCGCGGACCCTCGGCGGATGATTTCGCGTCGAGCCGCCGATGAGCGGCTCGATTTGCAGCCACATCGCTTCGTCCTGCGGTGTCAGACGGACTTCATGGCCGGGCAGCCGCACCCAGGCGCCGTCAAGGGCAAGCTTGCCCGCACGCGACAGGATTCGCAGAGCGGCTGCAAACATCGGCGCTGGAAGTCGCGGATCGAGCTGAAGGCGCAATCTCTCCATGCCGATGCCCGGCAGATCCGGATTGTCCGCGTGAAAGGTCTTCAAATTCGCGGCCAGGCCGAGTCTGAATTGCATCCAGTGCGCCTGCGAAAGAACGAACTGCGTTTTTCCGGGGGGGATGCGGACCAGTTCGAGGCTGTCGACCAGTCTCTGCGTCTCGTCGCTGCCGAGCGCCCGGTCGCGCGCGAAAGCGCCAAGGTCAAGGTAATGGGGCAACGCGTCGAGCAGTGCGGCGACAGCCGCCTCGGGGTCCGGGACGGCATATGCTTCAAGCTGGACAAGCCGTTCCGGCGTGCGGCGCCTCCGGCTGGGCGCCCTCAGATCGATCAGGCGTCCGCCGCCGATGGTCCGCTGCGCCGAGGTGTCGCGCACCACATAGGCGTCGCCCGCGGCAGCCGCGATGGGATTGTCCAGCACCAATTGAACCTTGGCGATGCCGCCGGGCCTGACCGGTTGGTCACCGAGAAGCACGATCCTTGCGCCAACCTCGGCCGCGGCGTGGTGGAGGCGTACCGGGAACCACTGGCCGATCGGCCTGGGCTCTCCTGGCAAGACGCGCAGCCTTGCGTCGATCCGGTCTGTCGGCGCGTGAAGTTCAGGGTCGAGTATGACGTCGCCGCGCCGGATTGCCTCCTTGCCGATGCCTTCACCGGCCAGGTTGAGCGCGCAGCGGTCTCCCGCCCGTCCACGCTCAGCCGGCCGGTTCTGGGCGTGGACCGAGCGGACGCGCGCCGCCAGGCCCGTCGGGCTGACGACAATTTGGTCGCCGATGCCGACCGATCCTGAGAGGACCGTGCCGGTCACGACAGTGCCGGTGCCGTGCAGCGTGAAGCATCGGTCGACCGCCAATCTGAAGCGCCCAGAGGACGCGCGGCCGGCAAAGCGAGACGCCTCCCCGAACAAGAAATCCCGCAGATCGTCGATACCGTCACCGCTGACGACCGAGGTGGGGATTATGTCTGCTTCGGCGAGTGCCGTATCGGCAAGCGCGGCGCGGATATCCGTCTGAACGGCGGCGGACCGTGCGGGGGCCATCAAGTCGGATTTGGTGAGCACGACGGCGCCGCGCCTGATACCGAGCAGATCGATGATCGCCAGATGCTCGCGCGTCTGCGGCATCACGCCGTCGTCGGCGGCAATGACCAGCAGCACGAAATCGATGCCGCTGGCGCCGGCGAGCATCGTATGCACGAACCGTTCGTGCCCCGGGACATCGATGAAACCGATGACGTCCCCGCTCGGCGCCGGCAGGTAGGCAAAGCCGAGGTCGATCGTCATGCCCCGCGTCTTTTCCTCCTGCAGGCGGTCGGTGTCGACGCCGGTCAGCGCGCGCACCAGCGCGGTCTTGCCGTGATCGACATGACCCGCCGTGCCGACGATCATGATCCGCCCCCCGTCAATGAAGTCGCTGCACGACGTTCGGCCTCGGCGGTCTCGTCAGGGGCGAGGCGGGCACGCGCGGCCGGCAGATACCGTTCGGCGAGCGCGCTGCCTGCTGCGCTCGCACGCAGGAGCCAGGCATATGCCTCGACCGCGTCGGCCGCCACACCCGCTCCCAGATGGCAGGCGGCGCCGAGCATGGCCTGTCCGTCCGCATCGCCGCGCAAGGCGGCACGGCGCCACCAGCGAACCGCCTCAGTGGGATCGCGGGGCACGCCGAGCGCATTGTGATGGAGCATGCCGATCCGCGTCATGGCCGACGCTATTCCCTGCTCGGCGGCGGCAGTCGCCCAGCGCCGCGCCTCGGCGGGGTCGGGCTCGACCACATCGCCTTCGAGCAGCATCCAGCTCAGCATGTCCTGCGCCGGTCCGTCGCCCTGTTCCGCGGCCGCTCGGTAGATCTCGGCTGCGCGGCCGTAGTCCTGCGCGACGCCCTCGCCGCGGAAATAGAGCGACGCCAGGTTCCGCTGCCCGACGGCGTCACCGGTCTCGGCGGAGAGCGCCAGCCAGCGGAAGGCGAGGTCGCGGTCCCGCTCGACGCCAAGCCCTTCCGCAAAGCAGGCGCCGATATTGTTTTGCGCTCGCGCGACGCCAGCATGAGCCAGCGGCTCCCATATGCCCAGGGCCGCCGCATAGTCACCGCGCCTGGCCGCTTCCAAGGCCCTTGCCAGGCGTTCGGCGACCGGCACGTCGTCCGGCCGGGGCACGTCGGCCGGCCGCCGTGCGAGGCTCTCAAACCAGCGCATCGGCCCCTCCCGGATAGAAGCCGGCGAGGTTTGCACAAAAGCCCGCTTCGTCTTCGAGGCAGCGCAGGTCAAGCACAAGCGCCCGGTTCTCGATGCGCCCGATCACCGGAATGCGCAGTCCGCGCAATGCCGCCGCAAGCGCTCCCAGCGCGTTGCCGCCGCCGGACTTTACCCGCACGACGAGACCGGCGCTGGGTATCGTCTCAAGCGGCAGGGCGCCCGATCCGACCTGACTGCGGCATTCCACTGTCTTCACGGCGAAAGCCTCACCCAGGGTATCGGCAATCACGGGCGCTAGGCGCTCTGCCTGGGCTGCGATCTCGGCCGAGGGACGCGCCAGCAGCCTCAGCGTCGGCAATCTCTCCGCCAGGCGATCAGGGTCGCGGTAGAGCCTCAACGTCGCCTCCAGCGCGGCGAGCCGAAGCTTGTCGACTCGGAGCGCCCGCTTCATCGGGTTGCGGCCGATCGCGGCGAGCAGCGCTTTGCTGCCGACGATGAAGCCGGCCTGGGGCCCGCCGAGCAGCTTGTCGCCGGAAAAGGTGACCAGATCCGCGCCGTCGGCAATCGCCTCGCGAACGGTCGGCTCATGCTTGAGGCCATAAGCGGCAAGATCGAAAAGCGTGCCGGAGCCGAGGTCGTGGACAACGGGCACGCCCTGCGCCCTGGCAATGGAAGCCAGCTCGCGCGCGCCCACCTCAGCCGTGAACCCCTCGACGCGGTAGTTCGAGGTGTGCACCTTGAGGATCAGTCCGGTCTCCTGGCTGATCGCCGCGACATAGTCCTTCGGATGGGTGCGGTTGGTGGTTCCGACCTCGACAACCTTGGCGCCGGCGCGGGCCATGATCTCGGGCATCCGGAACGAGCCGCCGATCTCGATCAACTCGCCGCGCGAGACGATCGCCTCGCGGCCGAGAGCCAGCGTGTTGAGGGCAAGAAGGACAGCCGCCGCGTTGTTGTTGACCACGGTTGCGTCTTCCGCACCCGTCAGTTCGCAAACGAGCGAACGCAGATGATCGTCCCTCTCGCCGCGCTTTCCCGTATCGAGATCGAATTCGAGGGCGACCGCTTCACGCATCGCAGCGCGTACTGCCTCGATCGCCTCCTCGGCGAGTGGCGCCCGGCCGAGATTGGTGTGCAGCACGGTGCCTGTCAGGTTGAAGACCGGGCGCAGGGAAGGGCGCTCGGCCGCCTTGAGCTGGGCCACGGCGTCGGCGGCGACATCGCTGGCCTGCGGCACTGCGGCTCCGCCGCGGCAGGCCTCCCGCGCCGCGGCAAGTGCCGTGCGGACAGCCGCCGTCGCGACTTGCCGGCCAAAGCGCTGGATCGACGTGGACCCGAGCGGCGTCTTCAGTACCTGATCGACCGATGGAAGCTCGCGCAGGCGACGTGCAGGCAAAGCGGTCATCGCGTCCTCAGTGGCCGACAAGGAATGGGTTGAACGATCCGCGGCGGTAGCCGCTCTCGCGGACGAGCAGGTCCAAGCCGAGCGTCGCCACGTCGTCGGCAACCGGGTCGAGGGCAGGGTCCTTGTGCTGATGCAGGATTTTCACATAGCAGCCGCATGAATCGCAGGTCTCGGCCTTTACGGTGCCGGGTCCCCCTTCGATTTCCAGATAGCCTATCCCCTTGGTCGAGCCGCACAGGGTGCATTTGATGCGCACATAGTTCCAGAGTGTCCCGCAGAGCGAGCATGCACAGAACCTTGCCCCGTGGGAGCCATGCCAGCCGACGATCATCGAGGACACCGGCGGCCCGCCGCAGACGGGACAGGCGCCGTTCCCCACCGGAACCAGCGTCGAGGCGTCGAGGCAAGCGGCGAGACGCGCGAAATGAAGCTGCAGCGCCGCCGCGACGTAAACATGCTCGGCTAATGCGTCAGCCGCGATCGCATCGGCGAGCACGTTGCGCATCATGAAACCGCGTTCCGGAGGCGCGGCCAGCTTCAGCCGGTCGAGCGCATCCGCCGCGGCCCGAGGCTTCTCGATGGCCGAAGCCGCCAGTATCAGGCGGTCGAGCGTCTCGACGAGCGCCTCGGAGGCGAACCTGTCACGAGCGAGCGGAGGCATTCCGAAAGCGTGCGCCCGTTCGCGCGCCTCCGTTTCCGGCAGATCCGGATCGGATAGGCCGTCCTGTATGCCGTGCTGGACATCGGCGAGAGCAGCGAGGAAGCGGAGATACGGACCGAGCTCATGGGTTTCGGCCAGTGCATTCAGTCTCTGGGTCCGCCGAACGAACAGACGCGCCGGGTCGGGCAGGCGGACGAAAGGCGGCGCCGAGACTTCACCGATGGCGGTGGGATCGATATCTGACGGAGCGATCTGCCTTGGCATATTCACCTCACGAACCACACGGGCCACGTGGTTGGCTGATTGACCCCGCTCATTCGGCGGGCTTCGATCCCGATCTTCCGCCCGGTTTCGTAACAAGTTCCCGCAACCATTTGCGATGATGCCGCCAGGCCCAGCCGCCCGTCACCGAACCGCGTATCATGGCGGGAATCGTGCCTCGAACCCATAGGGCCGAATAGAAGTGGATGATCCAGACGCCGATTATCGCGACCGCCGCGATTGCATGAATGAGGAGCGCCACCCGCTGTTGACCGACCGTCGTGTAGGCGGAGAAATACTGATCCCAGACGACCAGACCACTCGATATCAGGATAACGATCAGGATCGACATTGCCCAGAACACGAATTTCTGGCCGGCATTATACTTGCCGACTTCCGGCACGTTCTCCTCGTGATTGGCCAGCACGTCGCGAAAGCGTGCGAGCCAGGTCCCATCTTCGCGCTTCCACAGGTTCGCTTTCCAGAACCGGATGAAAAGCCCGAAGAAGCTGAAGAACAGAACGACGCCGATCCACGGATGTATGAAGCGCGTGAACTGGCCGCCACCGAACAGACCTGACAGAAAGAAAAGGCTCGGGTGAAACAGCGCGAGGCCGGAGAGGGCAAGCAGGATCAAGCTCGCCGCCGTAATCCAGTGATTGATCCGCGCGCCCACCGTGTACCGGTCCACCGTGACGGGCTTGCCCGGATGGACTATCTTGTCGGGTTCGACATCATGCGCTGTCATGGCGCTCATTCCGCACTAGCCGCTCGGCGTTCTCCTCATCCGTGTCCGAAACCCTGTTCGGCCCCATGACGAGATGGTGGAGCAGGCCGACGCCGGCCGCGACGCCAAGCACGGTCAGGCCGGCATATTTGGTGATGCCCTTCCACGCTTCCACGAGAGGACTGATCCTCGGCTCCTTCGGCAGGCCGGAATAGAGTTCCGGCTGATCGGCATGGTGCAGCACGTACATCACGTGCGTTCCGCCGACACCTGGCGGATCGTAGAGGCCGGCATTGGCATAGCCGCGCGCCTTGAGGTCGGTGATGCGGCCCTCGGCATGCTGCTTCATCTCTTCCTTGGTGCCGAAGACGATCGCCTGGGTCGGACAGGCCTTGGCGCAGGCTGGGCCCTGGCCGACGGCGACGCGGTCCGAGCAGAGCGTGCATTTGTAGGCCGTATGGTCGACGAGGGAAATGCGCGGGATGTCGAAGGGGCACCCCTTGATACAGTAGCCGCAGCCGATGCAGTTCTCATGGACGAAATCGACGATGCCGTTGGAATATTGAACGATAGCGCCGGGTGCCGGACAGGCCTTGAGGCAGCCCGGGTCTTCGCAGTGCATGCAGCCATCCTTGCGGATCAGCCATTCGAGGTTTTTCGTCTCCGGGTTCTCCCACTCGCTGAAGCGCATCAGCGTGAACATGTCCGGCGTCAGGTCGGGCGGATTCTCGTAGACGCCGGCGTTGACGCCGACCGCCGGATGCGTGTCGTTCCACTCGATGCAGGCCGTCTGGCAGGCCTTGCAGCCGATGCATTTCGAGACGTCGATGAGCTTGGCGACCTCCGTGAGGCGCTCGGCCGGCGCGGGCACCGTCGAGGCGGAACGGCGGACGAGGTCCTTCTCCGAAAAGCGTGGCGTCACGTCCGTTACCGAAGGATTGGCAATTGGAGGAAACATTTGCCGACTCCCTATGCCACCGGCCCGGAAACGGGCTCGATATTGACCAGAAACGCCTTGTATTCGGGCGTCTCGATGTTGGCGTCGCCGACATAGGGCGTCAGCATGTTCGGGCCGAAGCCCTTCTTTGCCGCTCCGGTGAAGCCCCAGTGCAGTGGAATGCCGACGATGTGGACGGTCTTGCCGTCACAGGTCAGCGGCTTGATCCGCTTGGTTACCACCGCCTTCGCCGTGACCGAGCCGCGCTTTGACCAAACGCGCACCCAACCGCCTTTGGCGATACCCTTTTCGGCCGCCAGCTGGTCCGATATCTCCACGAAGAACTCCGGCTGCATCACGGCGTTGACGACGACGTGCTTGGTCCAGAAGTGGAAATGCTCGGTCAGGCGGTAGGAGGTCGCCGCATAGGGGAACTCCGCCGAGGCCGGCTCGGCGAACTGCCTGAAATCCCCTTCGAATACCCGAGCTGCCGGGTTGCCCCGAACGTTGGGCGCGACCGGATTGACGATGGGTGATTCGAACGGCTCGTAATGCGCCGGGAACGGTCCGTCTCGCATCATGCCCCTGGTGAACAGGCGCGACACGCCTTCCGGATTCATGATGAAGGGGCCGACCTCGCCGGGCTTCGCTGTCGGCGCGATGTCCGGGACGTCATAACCCGACCATTTCGCGCCGTCCCATTCGATCACCTTGCGGTCGGGATCCCAAGCCTTCCCGTTCAGATCGGCCGAAGCTCTGTTGTAGAGGATGCGGCGATTGGCAGGCCATGAGAACGCCCATTTCAGGTAGGCGCCCGTCTCGTCGGGATCGTCAGTGTCCCGGCGGGCCATGTTGTTGCCCTTCTCGTTGAAGCAGCCGGAATAGATCCAGCAGCCGCAGGATGTGGAGCCGTCGTCGCGCAGCGCGGCGAAGCCCGGCAAGAGTTTTCCGGCCTCGGCAAGCACCTTGGTCGGATCGACCGAGTCCGTCACCGTCGCGAGCGCCCGGCCGTTGATCTCCTGGGCTATTTCCTCGGCCGTCGGATCGCCCGGATCGGCATAGGGCCAATGGAGATTGACGATCGGATCGGGAAAGGCACCGCCTTCCTTGCGATAGAGTTCCTTCAGGCGAAGATGTATCTGCGCCATGATCCAGGTGTCGCGCTTGGCCTCGCCCGGCGGTGTGCCGCCGGCCCAGTGCCACTGCAGCCAGCGCCCCGAATTGGTGAGCGAGCCATCGTCTTCGGCAAAGCACGTCGACGGCAGTTCGATCACTTCGGTCTGAATTGTCGACGGATCGACGTCGTTGTGCGCGCCGTGGTTCTCCCAGAACCGCGCCGTCTCGGTAGCCAATGGATCCATGACGACCAGGAGCTTTAGCTTGGAGAGCGCGGCCGTGATCTTCTGCTTGTTGGGGAACGACTGCAGCGGGTTGAAGCCCTGGCAGAGATACAGGTTCATCTTGCCCTGGTGCATCATCTCGAAGGCGCGCAGTACGTCGTAACCCGGCACGTCCAGCTTCGGCAGGTAGTCGTAGGCGAAGTCGTTTTCCGCCGTTGCCGCCGAGCCGTACATGGCCTTCTGGAAACTGACGAAGAATTTCCTGTAGTTCTGCCAGTAGCTCATCTGGTTCGGCCTGAGCGGCTTGAAGCCGCGCGTCGACATATAGGCGGTGAAGTCCGGTTCCTTCTCGTTGGGCAGCGTCAGATAGCCGGGGATCAGGTTCGACATCAGCCCGATATCGGTCAGCCCCTGGATGTTGGAATGGCCGCGCAGCGCGTTCATGCCGCCGCCGCGAATGCCGATATTGCCGAGAATGAGCTGCAGCATCGCCATGGCGCGGATATTTTGCGAGCCCTTGGAGTGCTGCGTCCAGCCGAGCGCGTACATCGAGGTCATCGCCTTGGTCGGCGACGAGCACTCCGCCACCATCTCGGCCACTTTCAGGAACTTGTCCTTCGGCGTGCCGCAGATGCGCTCGACCATTTCCGGCGTGTAGACCGCGACATGGTTCTTCAGCAGGTTCCAGACGCAGCGAGGATTTGCCAGCGTGTCATCGACGACGGCGAAACCGTCCTCGCCGATCTCGTAGTCCCAGCTTGACTTGTCGTAGTCGCGCTTCGCCTCGTCGTAGCCGGAAAACAGGCCATCCTGGTAGGTGAAGCCCGCCTTGACGACATAGGCGGCGTTGGTGAACGCCTTCACATACTCCCGCTGCACCTTGTCGTTTTCGATGCAATAGTTGATCAGCCCGAGCAGGAACGCGATGTCCGTGCCTTGACGGATCGGTGCATAGAGATCCGACACCGAGGCCGAGCGCGTGTAGCGCGGGTCAACCACGATGAGCTTGGCGCCACGGTTGGCCTTCGCCTCGGTGACCCATTTGAAGCCGCAAGGGTGCGCCTCGGCGGCATTGCCGCCCATGATCACGACAAGATCGGTATTCCTGATGTCGGTCCAGGAATTCGTCATTGCTCCGCGGCCGAATGTTGGGGCGAGACTCGCCACCGTCGGGCCGTGTCAGACACGCGCCTGATTGTCGAACACCAGCATGCCCGTGCTGCGGACCACCTTGTAGGTCTCGAACGCGGTTTCATTGGTCGTGGCCGAAGCGGCGAGGAAGCCGGTGGTTATCCATCGGTTGACCGTCACGCCGTCATTGTTCGTCGCGACGAAGTTCTGGTCGCGATCGTCCTTCATCAGGCGGGCGATGCGGTCGAGCGCGTCTTCCCACGTTGTCGGCTCGAACTTGTCCGTCCCGGGCTTGCGGATCATCGGCTGTTGCAAGCGGGTTGGGGCCTTGACGAAGCCGAGCAGGGCAGAGCCCTTGGGGCACAAGGTGCCGCGGTTGGTCGGATGATCGGTATCGCCCTCGATATGGGTGATTTCGGCCTGTTCGCCCTTTCTGAGATCGCCCTTTGAATAGAGGATAACACCGCACGCAACCGAGCAATATGGGCAGGTGTTGCGTGTCTCGGTGGTGTTGGCGAGCTTGAAGGATCGTATCGCCGCAGCATGTGCGGCTTCTATATCGCCGAAGCCGAGGGCTCCAAGCGTAGTACCGGCGAGACCCGCGCCTGCCGTCTGCAGGAACGCGCGCCGTGAAAGTTCGATGGTCATTTGAACGTCCTCCCGAAGCGGATGCTCCGAAGGGCATCCCGAACCAAGGGTACGAATGCATTTTGAGCCAAAACGAGACAATGTCAAACAAAGCGAAGTGTGCGTTGCACCATGGTCGTCCGACTGCTCCTGCATTTCATACCGAATATAGTTGATATCAACACTCATGTTTTAAGATGAGAGGGTGCGATTGACGCTTGTCTAGAGATAATCTTACAGTGCCGCGTGGTATTGGAAACGGCTCCCGCGTGCCGGGGCGCTTTTCGGACGACGGCCGACGGCGGCGTAAGCGCGCGCTCCGAGGTCGGACATTTGTCCCGCTTTTTCGCCTTCCGCCAGGCGTCTTCGGAGCGCTCTCACCGTTTCCGCGTCCGATCTCTCCGTTCCGTCCAATCGATCCCCGAACGATCGCCAGCGTGCGGCCAAGGCCAATTCCGGTCGGTGTCTCGCTCGGTGCCAATCCAAGGAGGCTTGCCATGGCAATCGCCGTCTCGCCTGAAATCGCCGACGCTCCTGTGCTTCGCCTGACCAGCCTCGCCCACGGCGGCGGCTGCGGCTGCAAGCTGGCGCCGTCCGTCCTTCAGCAGCTTCTCGCTGACCAGGTCGAGGCCAACTCCTTTCGCCGGCTTCTTGTCGGCACCGAGACCGGAGACGACGCCGCCGTCTGGCAGCTCGACAACGACACTTGTGTCATAGCCACCACCGATTTCTTCATGCCCATGGTCGACGATCCGTATGATTTCGGCCGGATCGCGGCGACCAACGCGATCTCCGACGTCTATGCGATGGGCGGCCGGCCAATCATGGCGCTGGCCATTCTCGGCATGCCGCTCGACAAGCTGCCGACGCATATGGTCCGAGACATTCTGAGGGGCGGCCAGGCAGTTTGCGCCACGGCCGGAATCCCGGTCGCCGGCGGCCACTCGATCGACTCGCCGGAGCCGATCTATGGCCTTGCCGTGATCGGCACATGCCGGCCCGAAGACATCAGGCGCAATTCGGGTGCGAGGCCAGGAGACGCCTTGATCCTGACGAAGGCGCTCGGCGTCGGCATCTACTGCGCCGCCATCAAGAAGCAGGCGCTGCCGCCCGGCGGCTATGCCGAGATGATCGCCTCGACCACCTTGCTCAACCGGATCGGATCGGAACTCTCGCAGGATGAGAGCGTCCATGCGATCACCGACGTGACCGGTTTCGGCC
Organism: Mesorhizobium sp. WSM4821; assembly: GCF_055901555.1. Lineage (NCBI taxonomy): Bacteria > Pseudomonadati > Pseudomonadota > Alphaproteobacteria > Hyphomicrobiales > Phyllobacteriaceae > Mesorhizobium > Mesorhizobium sp. WSM4821. The sequence continues at coordinate 3,156,260 of NZ_CM148371.1, forward strand.
TGCTTGGGCATGCGCTCGAGATGGCGCGCGGCTCAGGCTGCGCGCTCGTCATCCGTGACCGCGACGTTCCGCTCTTTTCCGACGCCGCGCTGCTGGCGGAGCAAGGTTTCGTCACCGGCGCGTCGCGGCGCAACTGGGCAAGCTATGGCGATGCGGTGCTCTTGCCTGCCGACATGCCGGAGTGGCGGCGCCATCTTCTAACCGATCCACAGACTTCGGGCGGACTGCTCGTCGCCTGCGCGCGCGATAAAGCGGCGGCCCTGGTCGAAAAGATTGTCGCGGACGGTTACGTGTCGGCCCGCGTGATCGGCCATGCCGAGCCCGGCGCGCCCGCCATAACGGTCCAGGCATGAAGCCGTCAAAGCGCGCGTCACGGCCCTTTCAGCCTAGCCACATCTCCTTTGGACCCCGTTGAACCCTTGTGCGTGAAACTTGGGAAGAGGCAGAGAGGTCGCCCCTGCCTCCTCACCCGCACCTCTCCTCCGCGACGACGAGGCGCAAATCGGCTGGCCTCCGCGCCGCTTCAGTCAAAGTCGATACTGATCAGGAAATCGTTCGGATAGGGGCTGCCCTTGCCGTTTTCGAGCTGTGCCTTGAGGCTGAACAAGAAGCTGGCCCATTTGGTGCTGCAGTGGTGCATGAAGTCCACAGGCTCCCGCCAGCCCTGCTGCTTGAAGCGGATGGTCGTTCCCGCGCCTTCCGGCGAGAGGTTCCAGATGACCTTGGTGCCGATCCACTCCTTCGGCCCGTCCACCACTTCCCACATCACGTGCTTTTCCGGCTCGAGCTCGAGCACCTTCATGTCGAAGAAGCCGCGGTCGCCGAACCTGAATTTGATCACGCCCCCGGTCTCGGGCCGCCCCTGGGTATCGCTTGTCCACCAACTGGAAAGCCCGTCGAGGGTGGTGAGGGCGTTATAGACATCGCGAGGCGAAGCATTGATGCCCACTCGGTGCAGAATGTCGACCATTTCAGTACTCCTTGGGTTGGCGCCGGCGTGGGACCGGTGGTCTCCACCGGGGTATGAACGGGCGCGGCCTAGGTCCGTCTTGCTCACATTCCGCTCTTCGGACCGACCGAGCGGGTGTAGGGCGATCTTTCGGGTCGGCGGCGGCTGGCAGCCGTCACGCTTCCGGGAATGGCCCGAAAAACTGATCGCTCAGTTTGGTTTGATGGCTGCGGCAGACAGTCCCGTGGTCACAAAAGTCAGGCCTGCACCGATATTGATCCCGGCCACCACCAGCGGACGGCGAAGCAGCCAATTGCTCAGGGCCGAAGCGAAGCCGCCGATGATGGAGAGACCGACGACCGCGATGACTGCGAGCCACGCGCCGTAGGTCATCATCTGAACCTCGACCGGGCCGCGTTCGGCGCTGACGAACTGCGGGATGAACGCCAGGACAAACAAGCCGATCTTGGGGTTCAGTACGTTGGACATGAGGCCGGCCAGATAGATCGCATGCAGCGGACGCCTGGTGACCGGCGCAAAGGTGACGAGGTTGCGGTAGAGCAGAGCCCTGGTACCCAGCCAGATCAGATAGGCCGCTCCCACCAGCTTGATCGCCAGGAAAGCCATGGCAGAAGTCTGGATGATCAGAGCAAGGCCGTAGGCGGCGGCGACCGTGTGGAACAGGATGCCGGTGCCGGCTCCCGATCCGGAAAGCATTGCCGCGAGGCGGCCCTGGCTCAGACCACGCGCGATCGAGAGAACGATGTCGGGCCCAGGCGCCAGGACAATGAGGACGCTCGCAAGGGTGTAGGCCAACCAGATGTCGAGCGGAAACATGGTCTTTTCCTTTGCTTGAGTTTGGGGCGGGCACCGACGTCAACCGACGACCGCGCCCTAGGGGCACGTGATCCGTTTCCAGGAGCCGGAATTGCCGCGGTGCGCGTCCGCTATGACGCCGGGCCGGTTAGCCTGACGGCATCTTCTCGAACGTCTTCAACCTGGTTTCCATCGTGTCCCAGGGGAGGGCCCGGATGCCGTACGTCACGACGGTCGGATTGAACCGGCCCGGATCGTCAAGGCTTGCGGCATGGACCGCGATCGAGTCCGGCATGGCGGCGAACGTCACGTAGACCGGCGTGCCGCAGACCGGGCAGAAGGAATGGATTTTCTCGTTCCCGCTGTCCGCCACGACGCGCCAGTCCGTCGCCGTGCCGGTGATCTTCACGTCCGCTCGCGACGGAAACGTCAGATAGGATTCGTGACCGGTGCCGCTTCTTTTCTGGCAATCGCGGCATTGGCAGTGGTTCTCGAAGACGGGGGCTGCCTTTGCCTCGTAGCGGACCGCGCCGCACGCGCATCCGCCGGTATAGGAAGTGCTCATGTGCTCGGCTCCTTGCTGCGGTGTCAGGCCGCCAGTTCCGACGCGCGCGGCTTCGCGAAGACATTGATCGCCTGGCCCGTTTCGAGGAAGGATTTCAGGCTGGAGAGAACGATCGGCCAACCGCGTCTGATGCCGTTCGCCATTCCGCTGCCGGCTTCGAGATCGTCATGGGTGACGGTCAGCCGGACCATGGCCTCGTATTCCTCGAACTCGAAGGTCACCCGGCTGTGGCTCGCCGGATCAGACGCCTGCGAAGCGTTTGCCCAGGTGATGACGAGACGGGTCGGCGGGGAGACCTCGATGACCTCGCCGACGAGTTCGACGGTCCGTTCATCATTGGTGCGGATATGCTCCCATCTCGAGCCGGGCTTCCAGTCAGAGACGTTCTCGTGGCCCCAGTAGCGCCGTGCGAGGTCTGGTTTCGTTATGGCCTCGAGCACCCTTCCCGGCGTCGAGACGATATAGGTCGTATAAGTAAAGCTGGTCACTTCGTTGGTCATTGCTACGCTCCTTTTGTTTCACGAGTACAGGTAGATGGCGGAACGGGACTCGTGTGAGTGACAATCCTGTCGCGATTGATCGCTCCGATCGCACGCTCGGCTGCTTGCCGGACATGGATGAACGATAAATCCCCACCCGTGGCGCCCACAGTCACAGTGACCAGGCATCTGATATGGTACAGTGTTGTGTCTGGACGAACTGTACCATCCGAGAAGGCAGCCATCTGTATCAGTCGGCGTCGGTGGATTCGCGGTAGGTAAGGAGCATGCTGGATCAAGAACCCGTCGAGATTCTGTATCTGCAGGTGGCAGAATCGCTCGCAACACCGATCCGCGCCGGAACGCTCGTTCGCGGCGAACGCATCCCCTCGGTGCGCGAACTGGCGCGCAGCCGCGACGTCTCTATCGGCACTGTCCTGCAGGCCTACCGTATACTCGAGGACGCACACCTGATCGAGGCGAGGCCGCGCTCGGGTTATTTCGTCGCCGCGCGGCCGCCGCGCCTCCCCGAACCCGAAACCTCGACTCCCCCGGCGGATTCCATGGCAGTGGACGTCAGTTCGCTCGCGGCGCGCGTGATGCACCTGGCGCACGATCCCCGTTACGCATCGTTCGGCGCTGCCTGTCCGGGCGCGGCGCTGTTCGCCGAGGAACGGGTGCGCCGTGCGGTCAGCCGTGCCGTGCAACGCCATCGCGCGACGTTATGTCAGTACACGACCGGTTACGGCGACGAGAGCCTGCGCCGGGCAATTGCACGCCATGCGCTGCGCATGGGGTGCCAGATCGACCCGCGCGACGTCGTGGTGACAAACAGCTGCCTCGAGTCGATTACGCTGTGTCTGCGCGCGGTGACGCGACCGGGCGACATCGTCGCGCTCGAATCGCCGACCCTCTTCGCTTTTCTGGAGATCCTCGAGAACCTGCACCTGCGCGCACTTGAGATTCCGACGCATCCGCGCACCGGGTTCTCGCTCGATGCCCTGCAGCTCGCCTTTGACACACAGCCGATCAAGGCCGTGCTTGCGGTGCCCACGCTCTCCAATCCGATCGGATCGAGCATACCCCTGGCCGATCGGCGGCGCCTCGCGCAAATGGTCGCCGAACGCGGTATCCCGCTGATCGAAGATGTCCTCTACAACGACCTTGCCGAACACGAAGACCAGCGCCAGGCGGTGCGCTCGTTCGACACGACGGGGCACGTGATGATTTGCGGCTCGTTCTCCAAGACGATCGCGCCAGGGCTTCGGCTCGGCTGGGTCGACGCCGGGCGCTGGGGCGCGAAGCTTGTGCGCATGAAGGAATCGACCAGCGGCAGCCAGACGGCGATAATCGAGCGGGCCTTGGCCGATCTGCTGGCGCAGCCCGGCATCGAGGCTGGGTACCGTCAGATCCGCGCAACGATTTCGGCGCGGGTCGACGAAGCGCGTGGGCTGATCGCGCGGCACTTTCCGGAAGGCACGCGCGTCACCGATCCGCAGGGCGGTTTCATTCTGTGGGTCGAACTGCCGCACGGCATCGATTCACTCGACCTGTTCCAGGCCTCCCTGGCCGAGAGCATCGTGATCGCCCCGGGCAAGATGTTCAGCGCGACGAACCATTTCCGCCACTGCATTCGGCTCGGGCTCGGCGGACGCTGGGACGACGCCCATCGCCACGCCCTGCGGCGCGTGGGAGAACTGGCGGAAACTATGGCACTGAGCAGAGTTGCCCGCGGGTGACCGCCGACATGCCTGCGCCGAACAGCGATACAGAAACGACAGCCGCGCCGAGCCGAATGGCTTCCAACACGACAGAAGGTTGATGCATGACGCGCTGGCAACTTGCCCATGGACGGCATCTCGATCTTGGCGCGAAATCGCAGCTGATGGGGATTTTGAACGTCACGCCGGACAGTTTTTCCGACGGGGGAGAATTCGACCGGCCGGAACGGGCGCTCCAGCAGGCGCGACGCATGACCGGTGAGGGCGCGGCGATCATCGATGTCGGTGGCGAGTCCACCCGGCCCGGCGCCGGCGTCGTATCGGCGCTGGAGGAACAATCGCGCATTCTCCCGGTCATCGAGGCGCTGTCGTCCGATGGCGGCCTCGTTTCGGTCGACACCTACCGGGCCGAGACGGCGCGCCTGGCAGTCGCGGCGGGCGCGCATATCGTCAACGACGTGCATGGCCTGCAGCGCGAACCCGACATCGCGCATGTCGCGGCGGAAACCGGCGCCGGCCTAGTCATCATGCATACCGGGCGCGGCCGCGAAAAACTGGCGGATGTGATCGCCGACCAGTTCAGGTTCCTGAACAGATCGCTGGAGATCGCGCGCGACGCCGGCGTTGCGGACGACCGGATCGTGCTGGACCCGGGTTTCGCCTTCGCCAAGGACGGAGAAGAAAACCTCGCGCTCATGGCTCGCTTCGAAGAATTGCGCGCTCTCGGTTTTCCATTGCTCGTCGGCACCTCACGCAAGCGTCTTGCCCGTCACCTGGTCGGCGAAAGCGATGAGGCGCGCGACGTCGGCACGGCGGCAACCAGCGTCATCCTGCGGTTGAAGGGCGCTTCGATCTTTCGCGTGCACAATGTCGCGGTCAATCGCGACGCACTGGCTTTCGCCGACGCGGTGCGCGAGCGCATGCAATAGAAGATTGCGTCAGGCGGGCTCGGTCACGAAGCCGATCCGCCGGTAGACGAATGGTTCTTCCGTCGAGGGAACTGCCGCGGCACGCTGGGCCTCGTCGATCAGCATTGCCATGCGCGCATGGATCGGCGATTTCGCGCAAGCCGGGTCCGTCGCGGCGGCATCGCCGGCGATCGCCATCGCCTGGCAGCGGCAGCCGCCCCAGTCGATTTCACGCCGTTCGCAGCTGCGGCAGGGCTGCTGCATCCAGTCCGTGCCGCGGAAAGCATTGAAGGCCGGTGAACCGGTCCATATCTCGGCCAGGCTGCGGGGTCCAAAACGCTCGAAGCTGAGCGACGGGATGGTCTGCGCCGCATGGCACGGCAGCACGGTGCCGTCGGGCGTCACCATGAAGGCGTCGCGCGCCCAGCCGCCCATGCACGGCTTGGGATAGATGGCGAAATAATCCGGCGGTACGAAATCGATGTTCATGATGCCGGTAAGCCGTTCGCGCGCCGCCGCGACGATCTCCGCCTGCCGTTCGACTGCATCACGCTCGGGCATCAGTTGATCGCGATTGGTCAGCGCCCAGCCGGCATACTGCACGTTGGCGATCTCGAGCCGTTCGGCGCCCAGCGCAAGCGCCAGATCGATGAACTCCGGCACCTCCTCGATGTTGTGGCGATGGATCGGCGCGTTGATGGTCAGCGGCAGGCCGGCCGCGCGAGCGCGGCGTGCCGTCTCCAGCTTCTTTTCGTGGCCGCCCTTGTGGTTGCCGATGCGGTCGGTGGTCGCCGGCCTTGCGCCTTGAAAGCTCAGTTGCAGATGGTCGAGCCCGGCTTCGGCAAACGCCTCGATGCGGCCTTCGGCAATACCGACGCCAGCGGTGATCAGGTTGGTGTAGACGCCGCGCGCCGAAAGCCCGGCGATCAGTTGCTCGAGGTCGCGGCGCAGCGTAGGCTCACCGCCGGACAGATGCACCTGGAGAACGCCGAGATCGGCGGCCTGCGAGAACAGGTCGAGCCAGGTCTGCGTATCAAGTTCGCGATTGGCCTTCAGCAATTCGAGCGGATTGGAGCAATAAGGGCATTGCAGCGGGCAGCGATGCGTCAGTTCCGCCAGCATGCCGATCGGAGGGAGAAGGGGCTCGCTCATAGCTTGACCAGCAGCTTGTCCGACCATTCCTGCAGGAAGGCGATGACGTCGGCCGCCACGACCTCCTGTTCGGCGTCATAATCCACGGCAAGATCGGCAATGATGTGGCCGACCGTGGAGCGTCCATCGCAGCGGCGCAATATATCGAGACTGATCTCGTTCGGCCAGAACACCTTCTCCGGCGAAAGCACGGCAAATGCCTGCCGCACCGGGTCGTACTGTATGCGCACGTGCTTCGGCAGCGATGGCACCGATCGCGGCGACACCAAGGCTCTTTCGCGCAGCGTCATCACTGGGCTGCCTCCGGGCGGAAGGCGCCGGGCGGGATGTTTCCGGGCTCGCCATAGGCGTGTTGAAGCGCGTCGAGCATGGCCCAGAGCATATCACATTTGAACACCAGCGCATCGATCGCCTGCTGCTGGCGTTCGGCCGTGTCGGCATGGCCAAGCACATAGGCGAGGGCGAAGTCGGCGTCGCGCGAGGCCTGCTCCGGCCGTCGCTTGAAATAAGCCAGTGTATCCTCGGTGATGTAATCGTATTTGGCCAGCATCGCCGGCACCCGCTCGCCAATGATGACCGGCGAGAACATCTCGGTCAGCGACGACGCGACCGCCTCGAACAGCGTCCTATTCGTACAGAAGGAGAGGTAGGCGCCGACCGCGAAACGCGTCGCCGGCAGGGCCAGCCTTTCGCTCTTCACCGCATCGGCATCTAGACCGAGCGAGGTCGCCAGATGCAGCCAGCGCGCGATACCGCCGCTCCAGCCGTCCTCGCCGTCATGGTCCTCGATGCGTTTGCGCCAGGCGGCACGAAACGCCGGATCCTCAGCTCGTGCCAGGATCATGGCATCCTTGCGCGGAATGACAGCCTGGTAGCAATAGCGATTCAGCGCCCAGGCCTGCATCTCGATCTTCGACAGCGCGCCGCTGGTCATCCTGTGATGGAAAGGATGGCGGTTGTGATAGCGCTCGGCACCGACCCGGCGCAGCACGGCTTCGAGCTCGCTGGAGGACAGGCCGTTTTTGGCCGCGTCGTGAAAATCCCTCAAAATTCCATCTCCATGCCATCGCGGGCGACTTCCCAGCCAGCCGCCTTGACCGCTGCGTGTTCGGCGGAATTCTCATCCAGAACAGGATTGGTGTTGTTGATGTGGACGAAGACACGGCGGCCGATCTTCACATCGGCCAGGCCGGCGATCGAACCCGCATCTCCCGACATCGCCAGATGCCCCATGCGCGCACCGGTTTTCTGGCCGACGCCGGCAGTAACCATCTCGTCGTCGGTGTAGACCGTGCCGTCGAACAGGAGGCAGGCGGCATCGGCCAGGCGCGTGCGCAGGGTCGCATCGATGCGCGCGCAGCCCGGGATATAGAAGACGGAGCCGCGACTGCCGGCGCCGGTGATACGGACGCCGATCGTGTCACCGGAATCGGAGCTGAAACTGGCGTCCGGCTGGCTCCTTTCCTCGAGATAGAGCGCTATCTTCCCGGGCACGGAAAAGCTCTCGACAGTCACGCCGGTGTCATGGCCGTCCGCATCGCGGATCATCAGTTCCTTCGCCGGCGGCAGGATGCGTCGCGCCACGAGCGCCGGATCGAGAACATTGAAAATCGAATTCGCCTCCAGCGTCGCCAGAACCTGTGTCGTTGCATAGATGGCGAAAGGCTGCCGCTCACGCAGGCTGAGCAGGCCGGCGACATGATCGACATCGGCATTGGTCAGCACCACCGCGCGAATGGGCGTCGAACGCAGCGGCGCATCGTGCGCGGGCTGCAATTCAGGCGTTTGCGCAATCTGCTGGCGAATATCGGGCGAGGTGTTGAAAAGAACCCAGCCGGTCCCATCCGCTGACGCGGCGATGCTCGATTGGGTTCGCGAATGCACGCCAGCCATCCCGGTGCGAGCCGCGCGGCTCAGGCGATAATTGCAATTCCATTGCGGAAAGCCGCCGCCTGCCGCAGAACCGATAATCTTCAAGCGCATGGCAACGCCCGCTCCGCGGCTTCTCTAGCCAGTTGGATATCTGCAGCCGCAAAAAACTTACCGCCCGCAAAGCGTGCGTCAAAGTCCTTCACGAGAATCCCATGCGGCAAGGCGGTGCGTGTCCCCGTTGCCAGGGACACGCACCTCTGCGGGCTACTTCTTGGGAGGAATTTCAGCAGGCAGATACCGCGAAATTTCGAAGCCCGCAGCAACTTGGCACATGGTCGGTTTCGTCCAGCTCTTCTTCATGGCATTTCTCCTCTTCTACCAGCCCGAAGGGGCCGATCTTTTTTTCAGTCAACCATTGCTGGGCACCATTGCAATGGCTCGTCCATCACGTCTCAAATGGACAAATGAAACGGTAGCTTCTGAAAAGTCGAAAAATATGACGATCGAAATAACAATGCGTATGCTCAATTGCTGATCACGTAAGGCTTCTTCTCCTCCAGCGGAAGGTTTGCACGTTCCCATCCATCGGCGCCGGGCGGATACCAGATCACCGAGCTGTAGCCCCATTCGATAGCCCGTTTCGCGGCATTCCAGGACATCCAGCAATTCGTCATGCAGTAGAACACGATTGCACGCGACTTGTCGGCACCGGCTTCGGCCGCGAGGCCCTGGCGAAAATAGCTGGCGGTCTCCTCGGAGATAGCGCCGTAACCGACATTGGCCAGCCAGATGCTGCCCGGGATGTCCTTTCGGGCCGTCTCTCGCCAAATCGTTCCTGCCGGCAGATTGGCCGGCTTCGGGGTGTTCGGCATGACGTCGAAGAACACGGCCTTCTTTTCCCGCCACAGCGCCTCCGCTTCCGCCGTCGTCACCACCCTGGCGCCTTGCAGCGTCAGCGGCACCGGCGCCCGGTATTCGTCCATCCGGTAGCCGCCCGGTTCGGCGATATCGCCGGCCCACATCGGTTCGGCCAGACCCAGAAGGCTCGCAGCGACCAGCAAAATCGTCTCCTTTCCCTTCATACCGGTTTCGTCATTGCGTGATCGGATTGTCGTGTTCGTCGATCAGCGGCACATTGTAGTCGAGCAGGATCCTGTTGATCTCCGCCTGGTTTTCCCTGATCACCCGATTGAGCGTCCGCTTCCATTCCTGGTCGGATGGACGCACGCCCATCGTGATGCGGTAAGACATGCGCGAGCCGGTCTTTTCCTTCACCAGCGGAACGATCGTGAGATCGGCGCCGAGTTGCCTGGCATAATAGCCCGCCATCGGTCCCCAAATGACCGCCGCGTCGATCTTGCCGGCGAGCATGTCCTTGATCATGACCTCCCCCATGGAAGGGGTGAGGCGCGTATCCACCGCCAGCGGATAGATTTTTGCCGTTCGCAAGAGCTTGTTGGCGGCCATGTTGGCCGTCGGCGGCGTGCTTTCGACGACGCCGATCCTCTTGCCGGCGAGTCTCGGATCCTCGATCGTCTCGACGCCTTCCATGCCGTTGCCCTTCGGGTGCACCAGCACGTAGGAGGAGCGATAGTAGGCGTTGGTGTTCTGCACCAGTTCATCGCCCTGGGCATAGCCCATGACGATGTCGCAGCGGTTGGCCGCCAGCGTGTTGCGCACGAAGCCGGCGACAATGGGAAACCATGTGTAGGCGACGGACTTCCGACCGGTTTTCGCGGCAACCAGCTCGGCCAGCTTGTTTTCGAAGCCTTCGCCGCTCTGGTCGGTGAAAGGCATGTTGGAAGGATCGGCGCAGACGCGCAGAATGTCGGGGTCGACCAGTTCTCCCGCGGCGCCAAGGCCGGCGCCCTGCGCCTGGGCGTTCGAAGGCAGCAAGGCGAATGCGCCGAGGATCGGCAGGACAAAGCGCAGCTTCGATGCATCGCGGCTAATCATGTCATCCACCCATGCAGGATGCCTCGGCATCCTTCGCTGCCTGCGGCTTGTCTGCTTTCTTCGGCGGCCTGCCGCGGGGCGCCGCACCGTCGGCGCGGGCACGCAGATAGACATAGAGATCGTCCATGTAGCAATAGACGTTCTTGTTGTCGCCAAAGGCGGGCATGACGTTCTCCTTGCCGCCACCGACATTCTTGCGGCCTTCGGCGACGATCGACAGGAACGTGGCGTAATCCATGGTTTTCAGGCTGTTGACCAGGCCCGGCGCATAGGTCGAACCTGTGCCGTCCTGTCCGTGACAGACATGGCAATCGGAGTGATAGCGGCGGTAACCGCTGAACGTGTACCAATCCACGGTGCCGTTTTCGATCTTGAAGGTCGGATTTCCGTCCGCGTCGAAGTATTTGCCGTTTTCTTCCGTCACCGCCTTGGCTTTTTCCGCGCTGTCCTCGGCCTGCGCGAGACTTGAACTTGCCAGAGGCAGCAGTGCCAGAGCGAGAGCGGAAATTACAATGCGTACGGACATTCAGACTCTTCCTTCATTTCGCCTGGACACGGTTTTGCTATCGTGAAGCGGCATTGATCGATGTTTTGGGTGCGCGGCGAAATCGAGAGCCCGGTCCCGGCTTCCCGGTGATCCGGGCTCTCGTTTTTCAAGCCTCGGTCTTTTACAAGACCCGCGGCGTGCCTAAGGTTCCCGTATCAGTCCGGGAGACCGAAGACGGTGAGCTGGCCGCCCAGCGTCGTATAGTCGGCAAGTGCTGCGTAGCCACCGACCGCACCCAGACCAGCGGTCCCAACGACCGCGGCCTCGTCGCCTTGCGCACGGCCCTGATCGACGGCGCCATGCCAGGCAGCGGCGTTATCGGGCGAAAGCAGTCCGCCTGCCAGGCCGATACCGGCCCATCCGCCGACGCCGGACAGAACGGCGATGTACTGCTTGCCGCCATGCTCGTAGGCCGTGATGTTGCCGATGATGCCGGACGGAGTCTTGAACTTGTAGAGCTCGTTGCCGTCATGATCGACCGCCTTGATGTAGCCTTCGAGCGTGCCGTAGAAGACGACGTCGCCGTCGGTTGCCAGCGCGCCAGACCACACCGAGAACTGCTCGGGCTTCGACCAGACGATCTCGCCCTTGGCAGCATCCCAGGCAATGAAGTTGCCCATGTTGCCGTCGCCTCCGGGTGGAGGATACATCGACACGGTTGCGCCCACGTAAGGCTGGCCGGCAGTGTAGCTCACCTTGTAGGGCTCATAGTCCATGCAGACATGGTTTGTCGGCACGTAGAACAGGCCGGTCTTCGGCGAATAGGCGGCCGGCTGCTGGTCCTTGGTTCCAAGCGCCGCCGGGCAGATGCCCGTCGTGTTGGTGTCTTCACCATTCTGCTGGGTCGAGTATTTCGCCACGACCTGCGGGCGGCCATACTGGTCGCTGTTGGGGTCCATGTTGACTTCCGTCGCCCAGTTCACCGCCGGATCGTATTTCTTGGCGACGAGAAGTTCGCCAGTGGCGCGATCCATGGTGTAGGCAAAGCCATTGCGGTCGAAATGCACCAGCACGTCGCGCTTGGCGCCGCCGACCTCCATGCCGTCGACGAGAATCATCTCGTTGATGCCGTCAAAATCCCACTCGTCATGCGGGGTCATCTGGTAGAGCCATTTGGCAACACCGGTGTCCGCATCGCGGGCCATGATCGTCATCGACCAGCGATTGTCGCCGGGGCGCTGGACCGGGTTCCACGTCGAGGGATTGCCGGTGCCATAGTAAACCAGGTTCAGCTTGGGATCATAGGAATACCATCCCCATGTCGTGCCGCCGCCTGTCTTCCACTGCTCGCCTTCCCAGGTGTTCGTGCCGGAATCCTTTCCGACAGGCTTGCCGAGATGGGTGGTCTTTTCGGGATCGATCAGGGTGTCTGCGTCCGGACCTTCCGAATAGGCTTTCCAGGCGAGCTTGCCGTCCGACAGATTGTAGGCGGCCAACCAGCCGCGAACGCCGAACTCTGCGCCGGAGACGCCGACGAGCACCTTGTCCTTGACGACTACGGGAGCCGACGTACCGGATTCACCCTTTCCGCCATCGGTTTGCTCGCCGTTCTTGACTGACCAGACGACCTTGCCGGTCTTGGCATCGAGCGCGACGACGGTGGTGTCGGCCTGGTTTAGAATGATCTTGCCGTCACCATAGGCGACGCCACGATTGACCGTGTCGCAGCACATGATCCCGATGACATTCGGGTCTTGCTTGGGTTCGTATTTCCAGAGGATCTTTCCATCATTGTTGAGATCGAGAGCGTAGACGGTGTTCGGGAACGGCGCGTGGACATACATCACGTCGCCGATGATCAGCGGCCCGCCTTCATGGCCGCGCAGCACGCCGGTGGAGAAGCTCCACTTGACCTGCAGGTTCTTCACATTGTCCTTGGTGATCTGGTTAAGCTTGGAAAAGCGGGTGTTGGCGTAGTCACCCGTCTGCATCACCCAGTCCTTGGGGTTTTCGGCCATTTTCATCAGCTCTTCATTGGCCGATGTCATGTGGACCGCGCCGAACGACATGAGCGCCGCGGTCGTTAGTAGGTAGGCAGTTTTCGCAAATACACGCATCAAAGTCCTCCCAGGGTTCACAATGACGAATCGTCCGTTGAGCCCACGAGGGCTTGCCCAAGCGATTCATGTGGGGGAAGTATTTCCGGCAGCGTGTCACGACCTAAGCCAGATGAGCAGAGGGCACCGTTACTGCCCATCCCACTTGACCTACGAAAGACTGTCGCCGCTCCCTAATGACGGTGACGCCCTTGAAGCCGGAAACAGGATGAAGCTATGTCATCCCCAGGCGGATGGCAAGAAAAATCACTTCCGCTCATGTTGCACTGCAATATAGAGAAATAAATATGAAAAAACTCATACGGAAAGCTATTTATCGACTGTGATGGAAGCCAGATTTATATAAGTTGCCCAATTTTGCGTATTTTTTTGACAGAATGTATTCATTTTTATTTGCCAATATTCATTGGATCATGCGACCTAAAGTATGCGCCCGTCGCTCCGGGTGCCGATAGTGAGGGCGGCATGAAATGAAGGCCAACACCAGGATTCGGAGCGGAGGATCGTGCCGTCGGGGAGGCCTTATGCCGGCTCGGTACGGCACTGCTCCTTTGGTACTATACCGTGAGCATGAGAGCTTGACTGGTCCGGTGGCAGGAGGCCAACTGATACCGTGATCCTTCTCGATCCGTCGGGCTCGATCCATCACGTCCAGGCCCACCGGAGGTTCCCATGATCAGATATGCCGGCTTGTCGACCTTGCCGCTGTTGCTCACATCGGCCCTGGCCTTCGCCAATCCGGCCGGCGCCGCCGGAGACTACCCGACAACCACCGTCGTCGACTATGTGCTCGGCTGCATGCAGACGAACGGCCGGACACGCCAGGCGCTGGAGAGCTGTTCCTGTTCGATCGACGTCATCGCCTCGATCCTTCCCTTCGACCACTATGAAAAGGCCGAGACCTTCAAGAGCATGTCCCTGACGACGGGGGAGCGTTCGGGACTGTTTCGTGAAAGCGCGCCGGCGAGAGCCGCCAGCACGGAACTAAAGCGCGCGCAGGCGGAAGCCGACGTGCGCTGCTTTTAGAGCGCCCTGCTACGCGGCGACGGCTTCAGAGCCCTGTAGCCTCCAGTGGCCATTGATCGCGAAATACCTTGCCGTCCGTATCGACCGCTTCGACCTGGATTTCGCCGTTGCCTTGCGCCTTGAAGTCGAACCGGAAATTGGGGTCTTCCGAAATCGATATTCCGCCTTCCATCGAGAGGATCGGCCGGTCCGCCTGCGAGATCGACAGTTTCTGAACAAAATGCGCTGGGATGAAATACTGGGTCAGCGGATTCCGCTGCAGGCCCGAATTGTTCGGGTGCCGGATCATCAACTGCAATTCCTGTGCCTTCGTCATAGTCTCTTGAGGCGGAAATTGGCGCAGCTTCATCTGCCCCATTGTCGCCATCGCCTCGTCCTGGTTCTTGACCGCCGGGGCGGAGCATCCGCCTGACGCCTTGACGAAGGTCTGAGCCATGTGAAGTTCCCCACCCTGCGTCTCCGCAATGGCACGCAAATAGGAATAGTCGTTGACGCGCACGCGCGTCGACAGATGCGTCACGCCGGCGTCCTTGCCGATCTGAAACGCCGCCGCCACCGGCGCCGGATTGACGTCGATGATCAAGGTGACGGACTTGACGCCGTCGGGCGCCTTGTCGGGGTCGATGTAGATGTCGACGGGGACGATGGCGGCATCCTGCGCCCGCTTCGGCGCCTCGATCCGGACGACGCCGGTATCGACCAGAATTGCCCGGTCGCCGAACACGTCGCCTTTCAAATCCTGCCAGATACTGTCCGAAGATGCGGTCGATTGCTGCGCGTCAGCGGCCCCGGAGGAGCCAAGGAACGTGCCGACGGCCAGGATGATCGCCGCGAAGATGGCTGCGAGCGGCAAAGCGGGCTGCCGGCTCCGGTAAGCGTGGTCTTGCATTTCGATGCCTCCACCAATGTCAGAGAGGTGGTGCCCAGGCTGGTGTTTAGGATAAGCCCTCGACGATGCGTTGGCAAATCTATCCATTTCACCACGTCCACAGCGGTGGGGTGCCGCCGCTCTATCTTTTTTGTTTGAGCGTCGGATTTTCCCAACTGGTATCCACTTTGGGTCCGATGCTCCAGCGCCTTTCGTTGCCGCCTATTCCCATTCTAGCTCGGCAAAAGCGGCCGTTGCGTTGCGCTCGTTATAGTCGTCGAACAGACGCCAATTGCCCCGCTCGCTTCGGCCGGCGGTCTTGACCGCCTCGCTGAGCGGCGTTCCGTCGGCGATCGCCTTGCGAATATCGCGCGCCAGAGCCTCGAAATAGCGCCGCTCCGCCGTCAGCGCCTGCGGCCAGTGGGCCGGCACCGGGCCATGACCCGGCACGACGCGCGCGGCGCCGATCGCGGCGAGCGCATCCATCTGGCGGAGCCAGCCGAGCAGCGATCCGTCGAGTGTCGGCAAGGATCCTATGAAAACGAGATCGCCGGCAAACAGCGTGCCGGTCGCGCCGTCGAAGACGGTCAGGTCGTTGTCGGTATGGGCCGCCTTCCACGCCTGCAATTCGAGTATGCGTCCACCGAGGTCGAGTTGCAGGTGATCGTCGACCAGCATCGTCGGCGGTACGATTTCGATCCCTTTCATGAGGGCTTCGCCGATCTGTTCACGAAAGCTCTGCAGGTAGAATGCGCCGCGCGCCTGGAGAGCGCGCGGCAGATTGTGATGGCCGACGATGGTCGCGCCGATCTCCCGGAACGCCGCGTTGCCGAAGATGTGGTCGGGGTGCATATGGGTGTTGATCAGGTAGCGAACCTGCTTGGCGCTTACTTTGCCGATCGCGGCGATGAGGGCGTTCGCCTCGACCAGGCTGCCGCCACTGTCGATGACGGCGACGGCGTCGGTCCCGACGACGACGCCGAGGTTCGAGATCGCGCCCTGGTTGGCGGCGCTCATCAATTCATCCACGCCCTGGAAGGCGAAGACGCCGTCGGCGACATTCCTGACCTTGAATTCAAGGCCGCCGGCAGCAGCGAGGGCGGCCCGCCCGAGGCAGCAAGGCAGTGCCGCGCCGCCGACCGCGGTGCAGGCGAAGCCGCTCACAAACTTGCGTCGTACCCTGTCGATCGGCATCGCTATCCCTCGATATGCATTGCTAGGCGATCAGGCGACGCCTGGGAATTTCTGGTGGAACGACCGCAAAAGGTCGCTCATCACCTGTGGATTGCGATAGCGCCGCGGCAGCCTTACGTCGAACATGCCGAGCACATGGCCCGGCCGCTGCGCCAGAACGATGATGCGATCCGACAGCATCAGTGCCTCGCGCAGATTGTGCGTTACCATCAAGGCGGTCGTAGGCCGCGCCGACCACACGGTCAAAAGCAGGTGCCGAAGCCGCTCGGCGGTCCGTTCGTCGAGCGAGGCAAAGGGTTCGTCCAGAAAAAGCACCGCCGGTTCGGTGGCGAAGGCCCTGGCAAGTGCTGCCCTGCGCGCAAGGCCGAGCGAAAGCTCGGCCGGATAGAGCGAGCGCATGCCGGCGAGGCCGAGCGTGTCGAACAGTCCGTCGAGGTTCTTCGTTCTCAGGCCTTTCGGCAGCGCCAGCCTGACATTCTGCTCCACCGTCCGCCACGGCAGCAAGGTCGGTTCCTGGAATACGGCGGCGATCCGGTTGGAGCCGCCTTCAGGCAGTTGGAAGGATCCGGAAAAGTCCTTGTCCAGTCCAAGCAGGATGCGCAGCGTCGTGGTCTTGCCGCAACCCGACGGTCCGAGCAGGCAGGCGAATTCGCCTTGCCGGACTTCGAAGGAAAGGTCCTGGAGCGCCGTGACCGAGACGCCTTGCGCGGACCTGAAGATCTTTTCGGCGATGTCGACCCTAAGCGGGACGACGGCGCCAACGGGTTGCATGTCGTTCAACGGGCTGCACCAGAAGGAGTTCGATGACAAGCATCACCGCCACGAAAGCCAGCGTGTAGGCAAGAATGGCGGCGACGTCGAAGAGCTGGAAATAAAGATAGATCTGGAAGCCGACTCCATTGGAGCGGCCGAGCAGTTCGACCACCAGGACGATCTTCCAGATGAGGGCGATGCCGGATCGCGATGCGGCGGCAAGATAGGGCTGCAGTTGCGGCAGCAAGACGTGGCGGATGCGGTCGAGGGGACCGAAGCGGTAGACGGCGGCCATTTCGGCGTAACCCGGGTCAATCGCCCTGGCGCCCTCGCGCATGGTCACCACGACATTCGGGATCTTGTTCACGGCAACCGCGCCGATCGCCGCCGCCTCGTTGAGGCCGAACCAGATGTAGGCGAGCACGATGACCACCAGCGCGGGGATGTTGAGGAACAGGATCACCCAGGGGCTGAAGAAACGGTCCGCGCCGCGGTAGCTGCCGAGAAGAACGCCGATGACCGAGCCGACGACCATCGCGATGACATATGCCGCGGCAACCCGGGCGAGAGTCGCGCCGAGATGATAGAAGAGGTCGCCGCTCGCCGCCTCCGCGAGCAGCACCTGCCAGACCTGTCCCGGTCCTGGAAAGGCACGGCTCGGCCAGGCATTTGCCGCAAAGCCCCACAGCAGGCAAAGCCCTAGCAGGGAGACCGCGATCGTCAGCACGGGTGCCACCGCCGTCGCGAAGCCGGATTGGCTGGAACTGTCGGCCGCGGCGCCAGGCGCGCGATCGCCGGCGTCAGGCGCGGTCATTTCGGAAGTTCCTGCCAGAACGTGCCCGGCGCCATCTCGGGCGCGCTGCCGACCAGCTTTTCGCCGCCGATCTCGGCCAGAACGCGGTAGAGCCTGTCCGCGTCGGCCGCATCCTCGGCGATGGGGCGCCTGGGAATGCCCTCGCGATAGCGGTCACGCAGTTTGGCCAATTCCTCGCCTTGCGCGCGGACGATCGGCGCAAGGCGCAGCCATTCATCGTCGGATCTGGCCAGCAACTCCTTGGCCTGCGCGGAAGCCTTGATGAAGCCCCTGACGGCGTCCGGATTTTCGTTCGCCCATTCATCATGGAAGACGTAGCCGAGCGCCGACACGGCGCCCGATGCCCCGAGCGCTTTCGCCGCATCGCTTGCGCCGACCAGCCGACGAAAGGCGTTGGCCTCGAGCCGGGCGCAAAAATGCCAGAAATTGAGCACCGCATCGAGTTCGCCCTGCATCGCCTTTTCCGAAATCAGCGGCGGCGCGCCAAAGACGATATCGCTGGTTGCGGGCAGGTCGAGGCCGTGATCGCGCCGGGCCAGCGCCTGGATCAGCAGCCAGCTCTTGTCGAGCGGCCCGCCGGCGACGCCGATCTTTTTTCCCTTCAGATCGGCGATGGTCCGGATCGGCGATTCCTCCCTCACCATGATCGCCCCGACGGCGGTCGAATAGGGGACCAGTGTGAGGTCGACGCCTTCCGAGCGCTGGCGCGAGACCCAGAGCCAGTCGGTCACGATCATGTCGATCGCTCCGGCCAGCAGCGCGACGTTGGTTGCATCCTCACCGGCGAAATCGATGACCTCCAGATCGATGCCGTTGGCTGTGTCGAATTTGTATTGTTTCATGGTGTCGAGCGCCCAGCTCACGGTACCGAATTTCAGCACGCCAATGCGAACCTTGGCCATGGCGGAGGAGGGGGCCATGGCGGAGGAGGGGGCAGTGGCGGAGGAGGGGGCAGTGGCGGAGGAAGGCCTTGCGGCAAGAGCCGCGGCTGTTCCAAGGGCTGCCAGACGGAGCGTTTGTCGACGCGAAATCATCATGATGTCTCCTCCTGGGCGTACTGAACCAGGCGCGATCAGATCGCACGGCCCTTGTTCGGGAAAGCGCATGTCCAGCGCTTGACCTTGAGGGTCGGGTGTTCCTGCGACCATTTCGCGATTTCGCTGGGCGCCAGCACCATACACTGGACTAGAGAGCCGCGGCTCTCGAAATAGAGATGTTCGTCTCGGCAGTTGTCCGGATTGGCAATCAGGCAAACCGTCAATATGAGGTCGACCATATCCATTCAGCACCTCTTGCGCGCTTAAAGACGCCCGCTTCGGCGAGATCCGGCCCGATCAGCGAGCCTGGACAAAATCGCCACTTGCCGGAGTCCCGAGGTGCCCATGGAAAACCGGAATGGGTCGAGGCTACGCGTTCGCCCGATGGCCGTCAACAAAGGCGAGTGGACAGGCGGCGTTCCACCGGAAACGCCAATTCGCAGCCCTGCAAAGACGGCGCGGAAACCTGAAACAAAAACCCGCCTCGGCGGCGGGTCCTCACGGGCGCAATTGGCGCAAATCAGCACCATGAATAAATTCCTAGCATAGCTGCCGTTGTGTGTCAAGTTGAAACCACATTTGAAAACTATCCACGGTTGCCAGAAGGGGGGCGGCGCCGACCTCGACAACTGGAAGCGATCGCTTGTGCTCCGCGTTCTCTAGATCTTTGCGTGGTTGACATCCCTCATCTGCCGGCTAGCTTTCAAGATGCAGGCGCCGCAGCTTCATAAGGGAGAGGCGGGTTCGCTCTGCCATAAACGACGCGTGCCGATGATCAAACAACGGCATGCGCAATCGTCCAGGGCACCTTGACGATCAATGAGGAAATGCCATGCGTGCAATCGCGTTTTTCGCCGTCGTGTCCGTTGCGACGTTCATCACGAACCACTCCCAGGCGCAGGACGCCGCCGCTGGTGAGAAGGTCTTCGCCAAATGCAAGGCCTGCCACGTCGCCGACGAGGATAAGAACAAGATCGGTCCGTCGTTGAACGGCGTCATCGGCCGGACGGCCGGCACGCATCCGGGGTTCAAATATTCCAAACCGATGACCGAGGCGGGTGCATCCGGCGTCAAATGGGACGAAGCCACGCTGACGGAGTACCTTAAAGATCCGAAGGCCAAGATCAAAGGGACGAAGATGGCGTTTGCCGGCCTTAAGAAGGACGAGGACCTCGCCAACGTCATCGCCTACCTGAAGCAATTCTCCAAATGACCCGGTTTTTCCCTAGGAAATAACCCGGTTTCCGCAGGAAGTGATCCGGTCCTTCCGCCGGAAGTAGCCCCGTTTTGCCGGCCGCTCGAACGTTCGGCCGGCGCCCAGCCCTAGCGGTGGGCGCCGCGGTCAAGCCGCGTCCTGCAGCCTCTGCATCGCGGACGGCAGATCGAGGAGGCTGTCGCAAACGAGGTCGGCGCCAAGCTCTTCGACGGGAATCTGGGTGTAGCCGCCCCGCAGCAGGATGACCGGCATGCCGGCGGCGCGTGCGGCGACGACGTCGGCGCTGCTGTCTCCGACCATCAGCGTATCACGCGGTTCGACCTGAAGCTGGTCGAGCGCCAGCAGCAGAGCGTCGGGCGCCGGTTTCATGTATGTCACGGCGTCTCCGCCGACGATCGCGCCGAGATACTCCGTCAGCCCAAAATGCAGCAGGATTTCGCGAGCCGCCAACTGCGGCTTGTTGGTCACCACGCCCATGGCTATTCCGCTCAGGTGGAAGTGCGTGAGAGCCTCCCTGACACCAGGCATCAGCCTGGTCAGGCCGGTCAGATGCCGGCGGTAGATCTGCATCATGACGCGGTTGGCCTCATCGAGCGCGCCGCCGAGGAGCGGCGTTCCGGAAGCCGTAAAGGCCCGTTCGACCAGTTTCCTGATGCCTCCGCCGATCATCGCCTTGACCTGTTCCAGGCGCAGCGGCGGCAGATCGCGGCCGGCCAGCAATTCGTTGACCGCGGCGGCTATATCAGGCGCCGAATCGACCAGCGTGCCGTCGAGATCGAACAGGATCGCCTTTGGCGATCGAAACGGCCTGGCCGCGCCGACGTTCATGCTGCGTCCTTCCATTTGATCGAGCAGCCGATCGAGGCGATCTGGTCCAGCGGTCCATCGCCGGTTCGGGCAATCTGCTTCATCGCTTCGAACAGGTCGCGCCTCAGCCCGGGCGGTCCGGCGTCTCGTCGCGACGCGTCAAGCCGGCCGCGATATTGCAGCGTCAACTCGCTGTTGAGCCCAAAGAAGTCCGGCGTGCAAACGGCGCCATAGGCGCGCGCTACCGTCTGGCGCTCGTCGTGGAGGTAGGGGAAGGTGAAGTCGTTCGCCCCGGCGAAGAGTTTCATGTTGTCGAAGGAATCATCCGGATAGGCGTCGGCATCGTTGGCGTTGATCGCGACAAAGCCGATGCCTTCGGCCTCGAGGTCGTTGGCATCGCGCACGATGCGTGAAATCACCGCCTTAACATACGGGCAGTGGTTGCAGATAAAGGCAACCACCAGCCCGTTCGGGCCGGCGTGGCTGAAGATCGAATGGGATTTGCCGTCGACGCCGGGCAAGACGGCATCGACGGCTTGCCAGCCGAAATCGCAGACAGGTGGGATTGCCGCCATATTTGCCCTCCGATGAAATTTGCCCTCCGATGGATGGTTTACGCGGCCTTCCGGATCGCCCCGTCGGCCGCCTGCCTGATGGCGCCTATATTGGCGCGGTAGGCGGCCTCGGTGCCGCCCTTGAAGATGGCCGAGCCGGCGACCAGCACATTGGCGCCGGCCGCGGTGACCAGCGGCGCGGTTTCGGGCGTGACGCCGCCGTCGATCTCGATGTCGATCGGGCGGTTGCCGATCATTGCCTTGACCCGCCTGACCTTGTCGACGACCGCCGCAATGAAGGCCTGGCCGCCGAAGCCCGGATTGACCGTCATCAGGAGCACCAGATCGAGCCGGTCGAGCACATATTCGATGACGCTTTCCGGCGTCGACGGGTTCAGCGACACGCCGGCCTTCTTGCCGAGATTCCTGATCGCCTGCAGCGAACGGTCGAGATGCGGCCCGGCCTCGGCATGCACCGTGATGATGTCGCAGCCGGCATCGGCGAAGGCGGCGAGGTAGGGGTCGGCCGGGGCGATCATCAGATGGCAGTCGAAGACCTTGTCCGTTCGGTCACGGATCGCCTTGATCACCGGCGGACCGAAGGTGATGTTGGGCACGAAATGGCCGTCCATCACATCGAGATGAATCCAGTCGGCGCCAGCCCGGACGACCGTTTCGACCTCGTCGCCGAGCCGCGAGAAGTCCGCAGAAAGCACCGAGGGCCCAATGATTGTCTTAGTACCCATGGTCGTCGGCTCCCATTCTATCTCCCGTTTCCGGTCGGTGCACCAACCGGCGTCATCTTGTCAGCGCGCCTTCGTCTGTCGGTTCGCCTTCGAGCTTACCTTCCGCGAACACGCGGCTGCCGCGAATATCGGATTCTTCAATGGTGACAAGGTCGGTTTTCGTCAACGCCCGCTCGCGCGACGCGAAAAGCCGGTTGGCCTGGCGAAGCCGCGCCCGGTCGAGCCCATTGCGGACCGAGCGGGCGTTGGAGAAATGCGGCAGCCGCATGCGGATCGGGAGATACTCTTCGAGCGCCTTGGCCGCCGCCTCGCTGAGACGGTAATTCTGCTCCGCCAGCATGATCTCGGCGATCGATTTGAGTTCGCTGACGCCGTAGTCTGGAAAATCGAGGTGGTGGGCGATGCGCGAGCGCATGCCGGGATTGCTGTCGAAGAAGCGGTCCATCTTGTTCTTGTAGCCGGCAAGAATCACAACCAGATCATCTCGGTTGTTTTCCATGCATTGCAGCAGGATTTCGATCGATTCCTGGCCGTAGTCGCGTTCGTTCTCGGGCTTGTAGAGGTAGTAGGCCTCGTCGATGAAAAGCACGCCGCCCATGGCGCGCTTGATCACTTCGCGCGTCTTGGGCGCGGTGTGGCCCACATACTGACCGACGAGATCGTCTCGCGTCACCGCGACCATATGGCCTTCGCGGACATAGCCGAGGCGATGCAGGATTTCGGCCATCCGCAGCGCCACGGTGGTCTTTCCGGTGCCGGGATTTCCCGTAAAGTTCATGTGCAGCGTCGGTGCGCCCGAGGTCAGCCCGAACTTGCGGCGAAGCCGGTCGACCAGGAGGAGAGCCGCGATCTCGCGGATGCGGTTCTTGATCGGCTTCAGGCCGACGAGTTCGCGGTCGAGCTTGTCCATCACCTCATCGATGTTGGACGCCTCGAACTCGGCCTGCAGATCAACCGATTCGTCTTGCCCGGCAGCGCCCTTTGCTATCGCGTCCAGCATGGCTTCGGCTAGCTCCGCTCGCCTTCGGGCCTGTCGGTCGCATAAGGCACGATCGAATAGCCCTGGCTGCGGCCATCGCGCTCTTGGCGCAGCAGCCGGAATCCGGGTTCGTTGGGCGGCCGGTTGACGATGAACGACATGCGCGGCGCTTCCCAGCCCTTGCTCGAATCGAAGGCGGTGACCCGGACATACATGTTGGGCATGGCTTTCCGGCAATTGTCGACTTCAAGCAGGATGCCCGCCGGGTCCTTCAGGTCGAACATCGGGTTGCCGTACATTTCCCAATAGGTATTTCGCGGATGCGGATCGTCCGTGTACTCGACGCTGACCGCCCAGTGGTTTTTCAGCGCGTATTTGATCTGCGCCGAAATCTGCTCATCGGTCAGTTCGGGCAGGAACGAAAACTGTCCCTGCGTGACCTTGTTTCCAGGATTGGTCATCATGGCGGTTCCTTTCGTCTAGAAGCTGGGCGTTGCGGTTGGCACGAAGTCGGCCGTGTCGGTCGATTCGTAGTTGAAGGTGACGTCCTTCCAGGTCTCCAGGGCCGCCCTCAGCGGCGTGCACCATCTGGCCGCCTGTTCGAGGATCTTGGTCCCTTCGCGCAAATAGTCGCGTCCCTCGTTGCGGGCGAGGATCATCGCCTCCAACGCGACGCGATTGGCCGTCGCGCCGGCCTGGATGCCGTCCGGATGGCCGATCGTGCCGCCGCCGAACTGCAGGACGACGTCCTCGCCGAGGTAATGGATCAACTGGTGCATCTGGCCGGCATGGATGCCGCCCGAGGCGACGGGCATCACCTTGTTGAGCGAGGCCCAGTCCTGATCGAAGAACAGCCCGGTTTCGAGGTTCTGCGGCGTGCGCTCCTCGCGCAGCGTGTCGTAAAATCCCTTGATCATCAGCGGGTCGCCTTCCAGCTTGCCGACCACCGTGCCGGCATGGATGTGATCGACGCCGGCCATCCGCATCCATTTGCAGATCACGCGAAAATTCATGCCGTGGTTCTTCTGGCGCGAATAGGTCGAGTTGCCGGCGCGGTGCAGGTGCAGGATCATGTCGTTGCGGCGTGCCCACTTGGCCATCGACTGGATCGCCGTGTAGCCGATGACCAGGTCGATCATGACGATGCAGGAGCCAAGCTGTTTTGCGAATTCGGCGCGCTCGTACATCTCCTCCATCGTGCCGGCGGTGACGTTGAGATAATGGCCCTTGACTTCGCCGGTCGCGGCCGACGCCTTGTTCACGGCCTCCATGCAGTAGAGGAAGCGGTCGCGCCAGTGCATGAAGGGCTGCGAGTTGATGTTCTCGTCGTCCTTGACGAAGTCGAGGCCACCCTTCAGCGCCTCGTAGACGACGCGGCCGTAGTTGCGGCCCGACAGGCCAAGCTTCGGCTTCGTCGTCGCGCCGAGCAGCGGCCGGCCGAACTTGTCGAGCCGCTCGCGTTCCACCACGATGCCGGTCGCCGGGCCCTGGAAGGTTTTGAGGTAGGCCACCGGGATGCGCATGTCCTCGAGCCGCAAGGCCTTGACTGCCTTGAAGCCGAACACGTTGCCGATGATCGATGCAGTCAGGTTGGCGATTGAGCCCGGCTCGAACAGGTCGAGGTCGTAGGCAATGTAGGCGAAGTACTGCTGCTCGGTCTTGGTGTCGGGACCTGTGTTCGGCACCGGCTCGGATCTGAACGCCTTGGCGCGATAGAGCTCGCAGGCGGTCAGCCTGTCGGTCCACACCACCGTCCATGTCGCGGTAGAGGATTCGCCGGCGATGGCGGCCGCCGCCTCCTCGTGGTCGACGCCGGGCTGCGGCGTGATCCGAAACATGGCGATCAGGTCGGTCTCCTTGGGCCGGTAGTCCGGTTCCCAGTAGCCCATCTTCTTGTAGGGGATGACGCCTGACTTGTAGCGTTCCTTGCCTTCCTTGAGCGTGCCTGCTGATGGCATGTCGATCTTGTTCATGACAGGTCTCCTGTTTGCCGCTCAGGCGGCTTTCGCGGTTGCGATGTGCGGGTCGAGTTTTCCCGCGGCGTAACGTTTCGCCATCTCGTCCATGGCTATGACCCTGATCTTCGAGGCGTTGCCCGCGGTGCCGAAGCGCTCGAAGCGATCGCGGCACAGGTCGCGCAAGGCGTCCATGGCGGGTTTCAGGAATTTGCGCGGATCGAATTCGCGCGGGTCCTCCGTCGCGACGCGGCGGAACTGCCCGGCCATGGCCATGCGGCAATCGGTGTCGATGTTGACCTTGCGCACGCCGTAGCGGATGCCGCGCTCGATCTCCTCGACCGGAACGCCGAAAGTCTGGGGCATCTCGCCGCCATATTTGTTGATGATGTCCTGCAGTTCCTGCGGCACCGAGGACGAGCCATGCATGACCAGATGCGTGTCGGGTAGCTTTTCGTGGATCGCCTCGATCACCTGCATGGCCAGGATGCCGCCGTCCGGCTTGCGGCTGAACTTGTAGGCGCCGTGCGAGGTGCCGCAGGCGATCGCCAGCGCGTCGACCCGGGTGGCGGTCACGAAGTCGACCGCCTGATCGGGATCGGTCAACAGCTGGTCGTGGGAAAGTGTACCTTCGGCGCCGTGCCCGTCCTCGGCTTCGCCCTGGCCGGTTTCCAGCGAGCCGAGCACGCCGAGCTCGCCTTCGACGGAAGCGCCGACCCAATGCGCCATGCGCGCGACGCGTTCGGTGATGGCGACGTTGTAGTCGTAGCTGGCCGGCGTCTTGGCGTCCGCCATCAACGAGCCGTCCATCATCACCGAGGTGAAGCCGTGGCGGATCGCCGAAAGGCAGGTGGCTTCGTTGTTGCCGTGATCCTGGTGGATGCATAGCGGAATGGCCGGATGCATTTCGGTCAAAGCCTCCATCATCTTGGCCAGCATGATGTCGTTGGCATAGGAGCGGGCGCCGCGCGAGGCCTGGATGATGACCGGCGCGTCGCAGGCCTTGGCCGCCTCCATGATGGCGAGGCCCTGTTCCATGTTGTTGATGTTGAATGCCGGAACGCCGTAGCCGTGCTCGGCGGCGTGGTCGAGAAGCTGGCGAAGGGTGATGCGGGCCATTGTCGAGTTTCTCCTAGATGATGAGCTTCAGCGCCGCCGCGGCTACGGCCTCGGGCGTGATGTCGAAATGCCGGTAGAGATCCGGGGCAGGGGCGCTGGCGCCGAAACCGGCCATGCCGACGAAAGCGCCGGTGTCGCCGATCCAGCGGTCCCAGCCGAGCCGCGCCGCGGCTTCGATGGCGATGCGCGGCGCCGAGCCGAGGACGGCCTTGCGGGTGCCGGCGTCCTGTTCCTCGAAGAGCTCCCAGCACGGCATCGAGACGACCGCGGCGGCGATGCCGTGCTCGGTCTCCAGCCGTTCGGCCGCGGCAACGGCGATCTCGACCTCCGAGCCGGTGGCGATCAGCGTCACGGCGCGGTGCCCGGCTGGCTCGCGCAGGATGTAGGCGCCCTGGCTCGACCGGTTCTCGCCGCTGTGTGTCTCGTCGCTGTGTGCTTGGCGCAGCATCGGCAGGTTCTGGCGCGACAGCACCAGCACGCTCGGCCGGTTCTCGCTCTTCAGCGCCAGTTCCCAGCATTCCGCCGTTTCGATGATGTCGGCCGGACGGAAGACGTTGAGGTTCGGCGTGGCCCGCAGCATCGCCAAGTGCTCGACCGGCTGGTGGGTCGGGCCGTCCTCGCCGAGACCGATGGAATCGTGCGTCATCACATAGACGACGCGCTGGCCCATGAGCGCCGAGAGCCGCATCGCGCCGCGCGCATAGTCGGCGAAACACAGGAACGTGCCGCCATAAGGCACGAAGCCACCATGCAGCGCGATGCCGTTCATAGCCGCGGCCATGCCGTGCTCGCGGATGCCGTAGTGGATGTAGCGGCCGGCAAAGTCGCCCGGCGCTATGCAGTCCATGCCCTTGGTGATCGTCAGGTTCGAATGCGTCAGGTCTGCGGAGCCGCCGACGGTCAGCTCGGTTGCGGCATTGATCGCGCCCAGCGCCAATTCGGAGGCTTTTCGCGTTGCAACCTTGGTCGCCTTCTCGACATGCTCCTTGCGGAACGCGCCGAGCGCTTCGAAAACCGCCTCGGGCAGCTTGCCGGCGACCGCGCTCTCGAAGGCCTGGCGCCGCGGCGAGGCGCCAAGCCGCTGCTCCCAGGCATGCCGTGCCGCTTGCCCGCGCTCGGCAATTTCGCGCCAGGCAAAGAGGATGTCGTCCGGCACTTCGAACGGCGCGTGGGCCCAGCCGATGTTTTCGCGGGTCGCGGCGATTTCCGCATCGCCCAGCGGCGCGCCGTGCGTCTTTTCCGAACCGCCCAGGTTGGGCGCCCCCTTGCCGATCACCGTGCGGCAGGCGATCAAACACGGCCGATCCGACTGCTGCGCCGCTTCGATTGCCGCGGCGACGGCTTTCGTGTCGTGGCCATCTACCGATTGGACATGCCAACCGGCGGCCTTGAACCGGGCCGGCTGGTCCATCGATGTCGACAGCGACGTCGGCCCGTCGATCGAGATCGCATTGTCGTCCCAGAAGACGATCAGCCGGGAGAGCTTCAGGTGGCCGGCAAGGTCGATCGCCTCGTGGCTGATGCCTTCCTGCAGGCAGCCGTCGCCGGCGATCACATAGGTGAAATGGTCGACGAGATCGGCGCCGTGGCGGGCGGCAAGCATGCGCTCGGCCAGCGCCATGCCGACGGCGGTCGAAATGCCCTGTCCAAGCGGACCGGTCGTCGTCTCGATGCCAAGCGCATGGCCATATTCGGGATGTCCGGCGGTGCGGCTGCCCAACTGGCGAAACCGTTGCAATTCCTCGATCGGCATGTCCTCGTAGCCGAGCAGGTAATGCAGCGCATATTGCAGCATCGAGCCGTGCCCGGCCGAAAGCACGAAGCGGTCGCGATCGGGCCAGTCCGGCGTGGACGGATCGATGGTGATGAAGCGGCTGAACAACACCGTCGCGACATCGGCCATGCCCATCGGCATGCCCGGATGACCGGAATTGGCCTTCTGGACGCTGTCCATCGCCAATGCGCGGATGGCATTCGCCATGTCGCGCTCCGAGGCGGCGGCGGCGACAGACTTCAGGGCTGCTTGGCTGGTCATGGCGTCCTCCTCACGACACGCGTTTCTTGCGTTCGATCAATTGCAGGATGAGCGGCGTCAGGATCAGCTGCATGGCAAGGTCGAGCTTGTTGCCTGGCACCACTATGGAATTCGGCCGCGACATGAACGAGTCGTGGATCATCGAAAGCAGGTATGGGAAATCGATGCCGCGGGGATTGGCGAAGCGGATGACCAGCATCGACTCGTCGGGCGTCGGAATCCAGCGCGCGATGAACGGGTTGGACGTGTCGACGATCGGCACGCGCTGGAAATTGATGGCGGTCTGCGAGAATTGCGGGACGATGTAGCGGACATAGTCCGGCATGCGGCGCAGGATCACGTCCATCACCGCTTCGGTGGAATAGCCGCGCGTTGCGCGGTCGCGATGGATCTTCTGGATCCATTCGAGATTTATGACCGGCACCACGCCGATCTTGAGGTCCGCGTGCCTGGCAAGGTCGATCTTGTCGGTGACGACGCAGCCATGCAGGCCCTCGTAGAAGAGCAGGTCGCTCGGAGGGAATTCGCGCCATTCGGTAAAATGTCCCGGCGGCGTGCCGTACTGCTTCTCCTCGTCCTCATCATGGATGTAGGTGCGGGTCTTTCCGGTGCCCCGGCGGCCATATTCCTCAAACACCTCTTCGAGGATCGCGAGTTCGTTGGCCTCGGCATTGAAATGGGTGAAGTTCGGGTTGCCCGTCTTCTCCTCCTCGGCCACTTTCGCCTTCATCGTGGCGCGGTCGTAGCGGTGGAAAGCGTCGCCCTCGATGAAGGCGGCCTCGATATTCTCGCGCCGGAAGATCAGATCGAAGACGCGCTTGACCGAGGTGGTGCCTGCGCCCGACGACCCGGTGATGGTGATGATGGGGTGCTTTGCCGACATGATGCTCAGGCCCTGAAAAGGCCGCGGCGGCTGAACAGCGGCGCACGCTCGCCGATCGCGCTGGGCTCGGTGTGGTAGCGGGTGATGCGGGCGACTTCCCGCGCCGATCCGAACACCACGGGCACGCGCTGGTGTAGGCTCTCGGGTTCGATCTCAAGGATGCGGGTGATGGTATCGGTGGCGGCGCCGGCCGCCTGTTCGACGAGATAGGCGATCGGGTTGGCCTCGTAGACGAGGCGCAGCCGCCCCTGGCGGTAACCCTTGCGCTGGTCGCCTGGATACAGGAACACACCGCCGCGCATCAATATCCGATAGCAGTCCGCAACCAGGGATGCGATCCAGCGCATGTTGAAATCCTTTCCGCGTGGGCCTTCGGTGCCTTCGAGGCAGTCGTCGATGTAGAGGCGCACCGCCTCGTCCCAATGCCGGTAGTTGGCGGCGTTGATGGCGAACTCCTGGGTGCGAGCCGGGATGATCCGGCTCTCGTAGGCCTGGACGAAAGTGCCGAGCCTGGTCGAGAGAACGAAGACATGCGTGCCGCTGCCGAGCGACAGAACGAGCGCCAACTGCGGCCCATAGATGAAGAATCCGGCCCCCAACAGGTTCACGCCTGCCTGCAAAAAAGAGGCGGCCGGATTTCCATCCGGCGCGCCAGTTGCAGGGAGGCCAGTTGCAGGGAGGAGCGAGAAGATCGTTCCGATCGACACGTTGGTGTCGATGTTGGAAGAGCCGTCGAGCGGGTCGATGGCGATGGCGAGAGGCGCCTGCCTGTCGAGCAGGACCGGCTGCTCCAGTTCCTCGGAGGCGTAGAGCGCCACCGGAGCGTGGCGCATGGCGTCGAGGAAGATATCGTCGGCGAGGATGTCGAGATCCTTCTGGATGTCGCCGTCGGCGTTGGCGCCGCGGGTCCCGGCAAAGGCGGCGCCGAGCACCCCTTGATTGATGGTGTTGCGGATCTTGGTGGCGGCCTGCGTCAGCTGACGGATTGTGGCGACGACCGCGGAGCGCAGTTCGTCGGGCGGGCCGAGATAGGAATTTAGAAAAGCGTCGAGCGTCGCCGCTGGCATCGTAACCTCCCGATCCAGCCGCATCTCCTCGGAGGCCGGATTGGGAAATGAAAACAAACGATGCCTGATAAGTAAAATTCAATAACTTTACTTCCGTACTAAAAAAATTTTAGTATGCGCCATGAGAAACCTCACGCTCAAGCAATTCAAGACCGTCCAGGCGATCATCAGCCATGGGAAAATCGTCAGTGCGGCCAAGGTGTTAGGCCTGTCTCCTCCAGCGGTGACGATCCAGTTGCGGCAGGTGGAGGAGGAGTTCCAATTGGCCCTGTTCGACCGGACTTCAGACGGCATGCGTCCCACTGCCGCAGGTCTGGCCTTCGTCGAGACGGCGCAGGCCATCGAGGAGCGGCTTCGTCTGCTCGAAGACAGGATGGACGCGATCAAGGGCGTACGCACCGGCAGCTTGAGGCTCGGCGTCGTTTCCACCGCCAAATATTTCGCGCCGCGGCTGATGGCCGGCTTCATGAAGGAGCATCCCGACATCGACATGCGGCTCGCCATCGGCAACCGCGCCGAAACGATCGACAGTCTGAAAAACCACGACATCGACATCGCGCTGATGGGACGCCCGGCGAAGGAAGTCCCGGTGCATGCCTCGGTCTTCGGCGATCACCCGCTGGTCATCATCGCGCCGCCCGACCACCCGCTGGCGTCGGCACGCGACATTTCCAAGGAGCGGATCGCCGAAGAGCATTTCATCATTCGCGAGCCCGGCTCCGGCACGCGCATCTCATTGGAAATATTCCTGAGCGACGTGCCCGGCCGCATCGACGATCTCGGCGTCGAGATGGGCTCGAACGAGACGATCAAGCAGGCGGTGATGGCCGGTCTCGGCATCGCCTTCATCTCCGCCCACACCATCGCCGCCGAAACCGAGGCCGGCCGGCTGGTCATCCTCGACGTTGTCGGCATGCCGATCCGCCGGCAATGGTTTTCGGTGATGCGCACCGATCACGCGGTCTCGCCGGCCATGGCGACGTTCCACGATTTCCTGATGCGCAGGGGCGCGATGTACCTGCCCCTATTCGGCAAGCTCTATCCGCACGCCAAAGAGCGGGATGACGTTGGACAGGGAAGTCGACCTTAATGACCGACATATCCGAGAAGGAGAACGCTCCGGCGACCGTTGGCGTTAGATAAGCAGTGTGTTATGTTGCACTGCGAAAAGAACGGGGGCCACGTCCTTTCACGCCTGTCGATCTGTATGTGCGACCCCTGCAGACTGGTCGGTATCTCGGAAACCTCCCGGGCATGGGGTTCGGGAATTCGATGGGGACAAGGGGTAATGCTTTACACACTCGTTATGATGGTCTGCCTGACCGATGTGCCGCAGACCTGTGAACAGCGCGAACAAATGGTGGACGGACTGGCGATGAATCCCGGGACCGCCTTCATG
The DNA here is from genome assembly GCF_055901555.1 of Mesorhizobium sp. WSM4821. Lineage (NCBI taxonomy): Bacteria > Pseudomonadati > Pseudomonadota > Alphaproteobacteria > Hyphomicrobiales > Phyllobacteriaceae > Mesorhizobium > Mesorhizobium sp. WSM4821. The sequence goes on from NZ_CM148371.1 coordinate 3,187,734, forward strand.
CAGGCGCAGCCGCTGGTGGCCCGGTGGGTCGAGACACATCCCGGCTATTTCGTGCAGCGCTGGCGCGTGCTGCCCGGCCGGGGGATATGAGATCCGCCGCGAAGATCGGGTAAGGTCTATTTTTTCGCGGCGAGCGTCTCCGAGACAGTCTTGGACAATTGATAGAGCCGCTGCTCGATGATCGTCGGCACGTCACAGACGTAAGTCAGCGACTGGACGCGCTCATTGAAAATTCGAGTTGCGAATTTCAGCTGTTCGGTTCGCCGTTCGACCTCTTCGGGATCCGCATCGGGCTTTGCCTGCAATGCGTCGACGCCAGAGGCTTCCTTGCGCAATTCGGCGGCCATCTGGAGCTGCTTGTGGGCGTAGCGGGAAATGCCCGACATCACGTTCGAACGCTCGGCGTCCATGTGGTCGAACATGCCTTGCACCAGCATCGCCATTTTCGGTGCAAGCTGCTCAGCCGGCATGGCGGCGGCGAAATCCCTGATCTTCTTCTGGGCTTCCGCAATCGGCACCCGTCGGGCCGCCACCTCCTCGACCAGCGCGGAAATGGCGGGGTCCTTCGACCAGTCCTTCGCCGTCGGGGGAAGCTCCGGCCCGTTCCAGATCTGGCCGAGCGAGAGTTGCGGCACCTTGCGCTGTATGCAGGGCCAATCCGGATCGGCGTTCGCCGCGTTGGCTTTCACGCCAGGCGCGAGCAGGGCAAGCGCAACCAGGCTGCGAACAAGGCTCATTCGTGCCATCAGGCATTTCCTCCCGTGTCCTGTTTGCGGGTTATCAGGCCGCGCGAAGGGTCGTAGGCGATGATGGCGGCGGCAAGGAACAGCAGCGTGCAGCCGGCAACGACGCCCAGCGACAGCCAGTCGACCTGGCCGTAGAAGGCGAAGCGGATCAGTTCGACGGCGTAGGTGAACGGATTGGCGAGGCAGATCTTGTAGAGCAGCGGGCTCGCCTCCTGGATGCGCCACAACGGATAGAGTGCCGGAGAGGCGAAATAGCCGGGGAAGATGACGAAGTTCATGATGCCGGCGAAATTTTCGAGCTGCTTGATCATCGAGGACAAAAGCATGCCGAGCGCGCAAAGCATCATGCCCGACAGGAACAGTGCCGGCAGCACCATGAAATAGCCGAGCAGCGGCGCCTTGACGCCCCAGAACCAGGCAACGATCAGGAACGCATAGACCTGTGCGATCGATACGGCGACGCCGGCGAGCATCTTCGACACCAGCAGGAACCAGCGCGGGAAGGGGCTGACCAGCAGAGTGCGCATGTTGCCCATCTCGCGGTCGTAGACCATCGACAGCGAAGACTGCATGCCCGAGAACAGCAGGATCATGCCGCACAGGCCCGGCGTGATGTAGACCTCGTAGAGCACGTAAGTTTTGTAAGGCGGGATGATCGATACGCCGAGCACCTGCCGGAATCCGGCGGCAAAAATGAACAGCCAGATGAGCGGCCGGACCAGCGAGGATATGAAGCGCTCGCGCTGGTGCAGAAAGCGCAGGCATTCCCGCAGGACGACGCCCTTGAGGCAGATGAGATAGTGGGGCAGGCCGAACGCTTCGAACCTCGCCGGCGCGATGCCAGCGATTTTTTCAGGCGTTGCGGGAGCGCTCATGGCGATATCTCCGCGGTGCCGGCAGGTTCGATGCGGCTGAGCTTGGAAAAGGCGTCGCGGATCGAACCGGTACCGCTCGCCCTGACGACATCGGCCACCTTGCCCTTGGCGACCAGGTCGCCCTGCCGCAAGACGACGACATGGTCGCCGTCTTCAACCTCATCGATCAGATGCGTGGCCCACAGCACGCCGATGCCCTCGGTTTCGACGAGCTTGCGGATGGTGGCGAGAATGCCCGCGCGCGACTGGATGTCGAGGCCGACTGTCGCCTCGTCGAGCAGCAGCAGGGACGGGCGGTGGAGCAGCGCCCTGGCGATCTCGATGCGCCGCATCTGACCGCCGGAAAGACTGCGTGCCTTGTCATGCTGACGGCCCTGCATGTCCACTGTATCGAGCAGCGCGGCAATGCGCTGCCGGGCCTCGCGTCCCCCGATGCCATGCAGCGAGGCGTGGTAGGAGAGGTTCTGATGGATGCTGAGATCGAGGTCGAGCGTGCGTGCCTGGAACACGATGCCGACCCGCCTGAGCGCTTCGCCCGAGGCGCGGCTGACGTCATGGCCGAAGATGCGAATCGATCCGCGGCGCGTGTCGTAAAGATGGCTGATCAGCGAGAAGAGGGTTGTCTTGCCGGCGCCGTTGAGGCCGAGAAGAACGGTGAACGTCGCCGGCGCGATCGAGAACGAGACTTCGTTGAGCGCCCGCTTCGAACCATAGGAATGGCCGACGCCGGCGACGTCGAGCGCCGCCACCTCATCTCCTGGCCCGCTTGTCCTCACATGCTGCACGCTGGCTGGCTCCTTGTCGTCGACGATAGTCTAACGCCCCGGGGAGTCTAGCACACCGGCAGTCTGGTGCACCGGCAGTCTGGCGCGCAGGGCTCGATGGCGCAGGCCCTGCTTTCCGGTGACCCCACTTGCGGTGACCCTATTTGATCGTGATCGTGCCTTTCATGCCCTTGTCGGCGAGGTCGGGCACCGACCACGTGTAGATGCCGGGCCTCACGGTGGTGAACTGTACCTGGATGGTGCCGTCGGCGTCGAATTCGAGCCATGCGGGTGCGCCGTTCATGTGCACCTCGAGGTCGTTGATGACGATCTGGTTGTTCCACACATTGCGGAAGAGGTCGGTGTGGAATTTGTACTCCAGCCCGCCGGCCGCGGTGATCTTCCAGCGATAGCCTTGGCCGGCGATCAGCTGGAAGTCCTTCTGGTTGACGGTGAACTGGTCGTCCTTGGCGCCGAGGACAAGTTCCGGCACGTCCTTGCTGGCCCGGGTTGCCTTCTCGGTTTCGGGACTGGCTTCCGTCTTGGCGGCGGCACCGGCGGCACCGGCGGCCGCGTCATCGTCATCGTCGTCCTGCGCCCATACCTGGCCCTGCGTCAGTGCCATGCCGACCAATGCAACGAATGCGAATGCCCGAAAATTCCGCATGATTTCCTACCCTTCTGCTGTTTTCCTGCCTGTTTGATTCAATTGGGCGAGACGACGACGCCCCACGGCAGCGCGCCGACGGTCACCGACTGCACCGGCTCGTCGGTCGCCACGTCGATGAAGGTGATGTCGTTCGACACGCCGTTGGTCGAGATGATGGTCTTCTGGTCCGGGGTGAAGGCGAGCTGCCAGACGCGTTGGCCGACCAGCACGTATTTCTCGACCTCGTATGTCTCGGTGTTAATCACCGCGACGCGGTTGGCCGGTCCGAGCGCCACATAGGCTTTCTTGCCGTCGGCGGTGATGCGCACGCCGACCGGCTGGATGGATTCGGCCCTCAGGCCTGATATCTCGAAGGTGATCTTGTGGACGATCTCGCGCGTTGCATTGTCGATCACCGAAACCGTGCCGCCGATCTCGGCACTCACCCAGGCCTGCTTGCCGTCGGGCGTGAACTCGACGAAACGCGGACGCGTGTCCACCAGCACGTTATGGGTGATCTCGTGGGTCGTCGTATCGATAAAATGCGCCATGTTCGTCGTTTCCGACGTGTTGACCATGGTCTTTCCGTCCGGACTGACGCCCATGCCTTCCGGTTCGACGCCGACCGGGATCTCGGCCAGCACCTTCTTGCTCTCGATGTCGATGACGGTGACGAGATTGTCGTCCTCGTTGGCGACGTAGAGCGTCTTGCCGTCAGGCGAGAGCACGAAGAGTTCCGGGTCGGGACCGGAGGGCAAGGTATCGACGATCTCCAGGGTTGCCGTGTCGATCACCTCGATCGAATCATCGTCGCTGGCGCAGAGATAAACGTGCTTGCCGTCATGCGAGATGGTGATGCCGCGCGGACGCTGCCCGACATTGACGGTCTTCACCACCTGCATCGTCGCGGTGTCGACGACGCTCATCGTGTTGTCCTTCTCGTTGGAAACATAGGCCGTATAGGCGGCCGCCGGGCCGGCCATGAAGCCGGTCGCGAAAATGGCGAGCGCGTAAGCTGCTCTCTGCACTGAAATCCCTCCCAATTGGTTCTACTCAAGCACGCATTTCGTTTCCGGCTCATCGACCCCGAGCGTGTCGAGCTCGGAAACCTGGTGCAGAAAACCTTCCTGCGGCGAGGTCGAAACGACCGACCTGTTGTCGCCGAGGAAGATCGGCTGCCGCAACTGCTGGTTCCACTTGCGGAAGGTCAGCTTCTGCCCCTTGAAGGCGGCGATCGAGAAATCGTCGGAGCGGATGAAGTCGGCCATCTTGCGCGGATCGGCGCCCTGCGTGCGGGTCGCGGCCTCGCCGAGAATGCGCACCGCGGTCCACGCCGCCATGTCCTTCGAAATCATGCGGCGGCCGTTTGCCTTGGCGAAGCGGTTCTGGATCTGGGTGCCGCCCCATTGCTCGCTGGCCGGATGCCAGGCCGACGGGGTGAGGCCGGCGGTGCCGGCGACCGGTCGCGCAATCCAGGTGCGGAACGGAACGTAGGTGCCGAACACCTCGCTTTCGTCGGCGACCAGCAACACGTCGTGCTCCGGCAGGTCCTGGGTGAAGACCGGCATCTGCCGCTGGATCTGGACGACGCCGGAGTCGGTCCGCCGTGCCGTGCCGGTATCCTTGAACTCCTTTTCGCCGACGATCTCGCCGCCGAAGCGCGTCGCCGCCCGGCGCAGCGCCTCGGCGAAAAGCTGGTCGCGCTCGTGCGAGCCGTAGATCAGCACCCAGCGCCGCCATTGCTTCCAGATGAGATATTGCGCCAGCCCGTCGGCCAGCATGCTGCGCGTCGGTATGGTGTGGAAGATGTTGGCACGGCATTCCTCTTCGCGAAGACTGTCGTCGGTGGCGCCGGCATTGAAGATCAAGACACCATTGTCGCGGGCGAGATCGGCGATCGACAGCAATTGCCCGGCCGAGAGGTCCGCGACCACATAGCGGTCGCCTTTGGCGATCATTTCCTGGAAGGCCGGAACGACGTCCGCATCCGGCTTTACCTCGGTCACGTCGAGGCTGAATTTCTGGCCGAGGAAGCTGCCGGTCGTGTTGTTGTCGGCAATCGCCACCTTGGCGCCGGCAACACCTTCATCGCGCGGCGGGACGTCGACCACCGACAAAGCCAGCTGCGGCGCATAGGCGCGCAAATAGCCTATCTTGATTTCGGTTACCTTTTTCTCCGGCTTGGCCGTTGCGGCCGGCGACGCTTCCTGGGCTAGCGCGCCGGGAACGTTGACGGTCAGGGAAAAAAAGCACAAAAAGGCCGCGAGAGTGCACGGCACCGCGCTCGTCATCGAAAAAATTACCCGTTCTTGCGCTAAAGTCCGATTGTTGTCGGACCGGCGCGAAGTCAAGGTGCCCGCAATGAGCTTAGCTGACCCACGAAATTTATCAAACCCTAGAAGTGGACTTCTTGCGTCTGCTTTAGTCCCATGCCTTCTCGCCGGAACGGCAGCCGGGCGGATTTCGGTATACGGGCCCAAGATCGGCAATGCCGTTGCCGACAGGGAACCTGCCGCCGACGAGGCGGGGGGCGAATCCTCTCACCGGAAGATCAATCGTCTCGACACGATCGTCCTGCCTCCGGAGAAAGTCCAATGACCAGAATGCTGGCCAGCGTCACCGGCGTCGACGAGGCGGAGATCGCGCTTGCGGGCGGCGTCGACATCGTCGACCTGAAGGATCCGAAGGCGGGAGCGCTGGGCGCGGTATCCATTCAAACGCTCAGCCGGACGATTTCGCTGATTGCCGGCCGGGCACCGGTCAGCGCGGTGTGCGGCGACCTGCCGATGGAACCAGAAACGATCCGCGCCAAGGCCGAAGAGATCGCCGCCACCGGCGTCGATTACGTCAAGATAGGCTTTTTTCCGTCGGCAAATGCCGCCGCTTGCGCGGCGGCGCTCGAACCGCTCGCCGCACGAACGAAACTGATCGCCGTGCTTTTCGCCGATCTGGCGCCGGATTTCGAGCTTTTGCCGGTATTTACCAAACATCGTTTCCATGGCGCCATGGTCGACACCGCAATCAAGGCAAACGGGCGGCTGCTCGACCATCTGCCGCCCGAGCAAATCCCGGGGTTCGTCGATCGAGCGAAATCGCTCGGTCTCATGGTTGGCCTGAGCGGATCGCTGGAGGCCCCCGACATTCCGCGCCTGTTGCCCTTCGCTCCCGATTTTCTCGGTTTTCGCGGAGCGCTGTGCGGCGACTCCGGCCGCACCGGTTCGATCAGCGCCGAGGCGGTTTCGCAGATCCGCGAACTGGTCCCGGAAGTCTCCCGGGCTGGCGGCCCGTCGAGCATCGACTACCGCCTGCTGGCGGCGAGGGGCTATTCGCCGGGCACCGACCCGACGCTGGGCACCGACAAGATCTTCGTGCGGGACTTTGTCCTGCCGGTCCAGATCGGCGCCTACAGCTTCGAGCACGGCCATACACAGAAGGTGCGTTTCGACGTCACCGCCGACGTGCTGCAAGTCACCGACCATCCCGAAGACATGCGCCACGTGTTTTCCTACGACATCATCATGGACGGCATTCGCACCATCGTTGCGCGGGGCCACGTCCAGCTGAGCGAGGCCCTGGCCGAGCAGGTGGCGACGTACATTCTGGAGAACCCGCGTGTCGTGCGCGTCACGGTAAGGGTGGAAAAGCTCGAACTCGGCCCAGGCGGCGTCGGCGTCGAGATCGAACGCAAGCGCCAATCGGCAGGCCGCGGCGTTGCCTCCGGCTCTGGCGGCCGAAAAGGCCAAGGCGCTGTTTCCCAGCCGCGACAGGAAAGGCCAGAGGTCGTCAGGCGCGCGGTCGTCAAGCTGGGCGGCAGTACGGTCCGTGCGGCGGAACTGGAAAGCTGGATCGCGGCGCTGGCCGGTTCCAAGCTGCCGGTCGTCATTGTGCCCGGCGGCGGCCTCTTCGCCGACCAGGTGCGCGAGACGCAGATCCGCATGGATTTTTCCGACACCGCCGCCCACTCCATGGCGATCCTCGCCATGGAGCAGTTCGGCCAAATTATCCTCGACCGCGACGAAAGGCTGGCGCCGGCACGGTCGCTGCAAGAAATGGCGCGGGCGTTGGACGCTGGTAAGGTCCCGGTATGGCTGCCGTCGTCATTGGCCCTGTCGGCGCCGGACATTCCGGTGTCCTGGGACATCACCTCCGATTCCCTTGCCGCCTGGCTTGCCGGCAAGCTCGGTGCGAAGGCGCTGCTTTTGATCAAGCAGACCGGCGCATTCTTCGGCAGCGACACTATCGACAGCCTGGCCACCAGAGGCATCGTCGACGCCGGCTTCGCCGCCATGCTGCCCGACGGCGTTGAGTTCCATCTCGCCGGCCCGAAAGATGCAGCCGGGGCCGGGGCGCTGCTCGCGGCGGGCAACCTGCCCGGCGTCGCGATCGCGGCGCCGGGCAGGCCGGCAAGAAAAGCAGGATAGGCGATGGCGACGCTGCATACGCCGCGCTGGGCATGGGTTTTGACCGGTTCCGGTCATTTTTTTACGGAGAGCTTCGCACTCATTCACCAGCTCGAGCATTGCGATGTCTTCGTGTCGAAAGCCGCCAACGAAGTGCTGCGCATGTACAAGCTCAAGCTCGATTTCCCGCAGACCACTCGCGTGCTGCACGACAAGACGGCGAGCGCGATCCCAGTCGGCGAATTCTATCATGGCGTCTATCACACGGTCGTGGTGGCGCCGGCCAGTTCCAATACGGTCGCCAAATGCGTGCACGGCATTTCCGATACGCTCGCCACTAATGTCTTTGCCCAGGCGGGAAAATGCCGGGTGCCGGCCATCGTCTTTGCCTGCGACACCGCGCCGGAACTCGAAACCATGGCGCCGCATGGGCTGGTCAAGGTCTATCCGCGCCGGATCGACCTGGAGAATACCAACCTTTTGAAGAGCTTCGAGCGGACTGAGGTGGTCGAGTCGCTCGCCGATCTCGAAACCTCGGTCAGACGGCGCCACGCCGAACTCGCAAGCCATGGCTGAGCGGCTGGTCTTCCTTACCGGCCATCTGGCCAAGGTCCGGCTGGAACGGCTGCTGGCCGGACTAGGCGAAACCGAATTTGCGTGGGAGATCATCGACATCGGCGTCAAGGTCGCCGCGCTAATGACCGAAGAGATCATCAAGCGGCGGCTCACCCTGACAGGCGGCGCCGACCGCGTCATCCTGCCCGGCCGCTATCGGGGGGACATCGAGCACCTATCGAACCATTTCGGCGTGCCCTTCATACGCGGCCCCGACGAGATCGCCGACCTGCCGGCCTTTCTCGGCCGGGCGGGCGAGCCGCCAGACCTTTCGCGTCACGACATGCGCATCTTCGCCGAAATCGTCGATGCGCCGATGCTGTCGGTCGAAGGGCTGGTGGCGCGGGCGCGGGCGCTTGCCGCGGCCGGGGCCGACGTCATCGACCTCGGCTGCCTGCCGGAAACGCCGTTTCCATTGCTGGAAGAGGCGGTGCTCGCGCTGAAGGCACGGGGATTTCTGGTCAGTGTCGATTCCGCCAGCACGGACGAACTGTCGGTCGGCGCACGCGCCGGTGCGGACTATCTTCTCAGCCTCGATGAGAACACGCTGCCGCTGGCCTTCGGCCACAAGGCTGTACCGGTGCTGATCCCGTCCGCCCCCGGCGACCTGGATTCGCTCGGACGGGCCATCGAAGCGGCGCAAAAGGCCGGCGTCGCCTTCATCGCCGATCCCGTGCTCGACCCGATCCATTTCGGCTTTGCCGCCTCGCTCGGGCGCTTCATCGAGGCGCGCCGCCGCTGGACCGATGTCGAACTGCTGATGGGCACCGGCAATCTAACCGAATTGACCGACGCCGACAGTTCCGGCGTTACCGCCGTTCTGGCCGGGCTCTGCTCGGAACTTCAGATCCGAAACCTGCTTGCCGTGCATGTCAGCCCGCACACGCTGCGGACGATCGAGGAGCACGATATTGCCCGCCGTATCCTGTTTGCCGCCAGGAACGACGGTGCGCTGCCGCGCAGTTACCATCCGGGGCTGCTGCAGGTTCACGACCGCAAGCCGTTCACCGCCTCGACCGGTGATATCGCAGCGCTTGCGGCAGAGGTGCGCGACGCCAACTTCCGCATCATGACCGCCGAGGACGGCATCCATGTTTTCAACGGCAAAGGCCATGCGGTGGCCAGGGATGCGTTCGAACTCTTTATCGGGCTTGGCGTCGAGGCCGATGGCGCGCACGCCTTCTATCTCGGCGCGGAACTGATGAAGGCCGAGATCGCGTGGCGCCTCGGCAAGCGCTATGTGCAGGACGAGCCGCTGGCATGGGGCGTTGCCGCGCCGGCTCCCGAAACCGACCGCACCCGTCTTGCCGAAGCGGGCCACACACTTCGCGCGAAGAAAGAGCGCTAAACCATGCCCTATATCAGCGAATCGATCATCACCACCGTCAACAAGACCGGCGACGTCCACATAGCGCCGATCGGCATCATCGCCGAAAAGGACGGCTGGGTGATCGCGCCGTTCCGGCCGTCGGTCACGCTCGACAATCTCGCCGAAGTGCCATTCGCCATCGCCAACTACACCGACGACGTTCGCATCTTTGCCGGCTGCCTGACCGGCCGCAAGCATTGGCCAACCGTTCCCGTCGACGGGTTTGCGGTGCCGCGGCTCGCGGCGGCGCTCGCGCATTCGGTCCTCGAGGTCGAAAGCGTCGACGACGATGCCATGCGGCCCCGCCATTTCTGCCGCGTGGTGCGAGAGGAAACGCATGCGCCGTTCACCGGCTTCAATCGCGCCAAGGCAGCGGTTCTGGAACTGGCCATCCTGGTCAGCCGGCTCGGCATGCTGCCGCGCGACAAGATCGAGGCTGAGATAGCCTACCTTTCGATCGCCGTCGAAAAGACCGCGGGCGAGGGCGAAAAGGAGGCCTGGGGCTGGCTGATGCAGCGTGTCGGCGAGCACATGGCAGCCAAGGATGCCAGCGGCGAGGATGCGCGGGGGTGAGCCGGATAGGCTGAACCAGGATAAGCGTCCGGGCTGATGCGCTTTAGCACACGGTGACGGTGATCTCAAACGGCGGGTTCGACCCCTCTGCGGTCATTGAGCCCGGTATGCACGATGACCGGAGTGGGGCCGACTGCCGACCGTCCGCTGCCAGTTTATCCAACATGAAGCAGACACACGACCACGGATGCCAAGGTCTGGAATTGGCCCGAAGCCGAAACTAGAGGGCGCAGTCGCGACTGCTACACTTGCACGGAAGTCGAGCGGGGGTGATGCTGCGCTCATAGGAAGGGGCCAGGTGCGCCCAGAAGGATGCGCGCGCCTTCGTGGAAGTGGTTTGATGGCGGGGCTTTCAATCGAAACCGACGCAGCACGCGCTCTTCTGGTTCCACTTCCAACCTGAAATTGCCGCTCTCCAGCAAGCCGGCGATCCAATGGAGGAACTGACCGAGGGATTGCGCGAGCACCGCCTTCATATCTTCGTCGCGGCCATAGATGATGACTTGGCCCAAACGTCCGCCAGACCAAGGATCGAAATCGAGACCTATATGATTGCCAGAGCCGTCTCCGGTTAGCGGTATCCAGCGCGGGTTGATGTAAGATGGGTCTACCGCTCCTTGCGGCCACCCTGCCCCCGAAATTTCGTAGCGATTGCCGCCAAAGCTGGCGAGCACTTCGTTCCACGACGTCCATTGCAACCGGGCCTGGTGCAGCGACAACAGCGGAAGGCCATAAATGTGGCCCCACCGGTCATCCTCTTCACCATCATGCCATCGGTACAGCTGTCGGTAGGCCCGCGGCATCTTGAGACCAACCAGGTGCTCGAACGCATCCAGCTGCGCGTCCGTAGCCGGCGGATTGAACACATATTCGTCTGGCGGCAGGTGGGCCGCATACCAGGCGTCGAGGCGCGCAAGCACCGGCACGATATCTTCCTCCAGCAACGGCTTCGCCTCTCCCGGTGGCCGCTCGGGACGGCTATTCTCGCCCATGGCGGATTGCCTCGTGATTTGCTTCTTGGCGCACCTGGCGGGAAGCAATCCCGCAAGGATCAGAGCTCCGAGGAGGGAGCCACCGACCAGCAGCCTACGCCTGGTTGGATCCACCACCAAAGACCTAGACGCAGCCGGTCAACGCTTCACACGCTTCAATGGCGTGGTAGATCTCCGCGTGGATCCACGATTTGCCGCCTCGATCAGTCCATTTCGTCATCGTCAGCCACCATCCAGATTAGTGAGATTTGGGCACGTGGGCTCGTCCGTGGCAACCTCCAGCAGACACTCACCAGTATCCGCTTCTGCCGCAAAGGGCCACCTCGGCTGGCTGCAGGGATGTTCGCTTCTGGACGGCGCCACAATAACTTCAAGGGCGCCATGGGCGCGAAGCGGTAATTGATATACCGGGCGCAGGGGTCGCCACTGTTCAATTCACAGCCGCTGATCTTGACGCCGTCCGACCTTATGCGAAGCTGATATAGTCATTCGATCTTGGGGGCAGTGATTGTCGTCATCGCATTATACGCATGGATCAAGTGAAGCCGAGCAGCAACGGCTGACGGCTTTAAACAAGCGTCTTAACGATGTCTCGACGCTGCACAGCTGGTTGTTGGCGAGCGGGTCGTCGATTTCGGTGCTGGCTTAGGCAGTTTTCGAGAATGATGGCGCGGGCCACCGGTGTTCCGGTCTTGGCTTTGGAGCGAAGCCCGGAGCAGATAGCGGAGGCGCTACGACAGGCTGACGCCGATGGGATTTGGCATTTCTGGAGATGAGGCAGGGTGACGTGCTTGCTCCACTTCTTACCGACAACGAGCTTGGACAGTTCGACGTTGCTCATGCGCGGTTCGTTCTCGAGCACCTACCTGACCCGTTGCTTGTTCGCAACATGGCCGGCGCAGTGCGACCGGGCGGACGGGTGATATTGCCAGATGACGACTATGATGGGCTGCGGCTCTGGCCCGAGCCACCAGGATTTGCCTCACTAGGCATGCCTATCAGCGAACCTACGACCGACACGGCAATGATCCAATCATCAGGCCGACTTGCGTCCACGACGTATCACATTTGTCTTTTTTGGCGGATGCGCCGGCGAGCCTGACTTTGAAGGCAGTTGTCCGGAACATTGCGAGCATCATCGATGAAGCGATTGACGATATCGTCGGTATCGGATTGCCTTGCCAATCCGTCACTGCGACGCTCGACGCCCTGATTGATTGGAGCAAGGAGCCGGACTCGGCGGTCTGGTTTGGAATGTCTTGGGCTGAAGCCGTTCGACCGGTCTAGTCGATGGGCTCTTGTGGTTCTGCCGTAACCAAGAGGTAGATTTCTGAACAGTGGGTCCGCTTTCGGTTGCCTCTGCCCTCGGGCGGAACGACCGAGATTGGGGCGCATTATTGACTGGCTCACTCGGGGCCGATTGTGGACTGGCTGCCCGATCGGTCGCGCTCGCACCCCCTTGCCGTCGGCCATCCTGTGCTACCAGGACTGGTTGCGGTCTTAGGATTCGGACCTACAGGTTGACGGCGTTTGCGGTCGTAACGGTTTGCAGCCGGCCGGAATCGTTATGTCGGCAGAACATGGGCTCGGTGGCGTTTCGATCGGCCTCGCTTACGTCTTGTCCTCGGCAACGCGAAACAGGAGGCGGATATACCGCCCCAGATGAGCGAGGCTTTCGCGCGCCAGCTCCGCATCATTCCCCGCTTCGCGAGAACGAATCCTCCTTGAATGACAGTCTGAGTGTATCGAGCCAGACTTTCGGCAGTCCAATCATCCGTGACACCGCGCTCACGGCGAGCCAGTTCAATGTCAGCCTCAAGCGTTGACGCATGACCAAATATGACGGCTCCACAAGCATCGCGGATGCTGGGTAAACTCGAAAAGGTCTCTTGAGCCATCGTTCCGACCAGACAGCTGGAATCTGCCAGATCGTCGGTGATGATCGCTTTGCGAAAAGCGACATACGCAAGCACCCGCTCCAACGCGTCGTGGGGCTGATGATAGGCAGCGGCGGCAAAGAAGTCCGAGGTGGTCCTACCCCAAAATTCCGCAGCTGCAACCCCCAGCGCTTCCTTGCTGCCGAAGTTGTGGAAGAATGCCCCCTTAGTTACTGCAGCCGTCCTGCAAAGATCATCAACGCTGGCCGAGGCGAAACTTTTGGCGCGAATAATGTCCCCTGCGGCTTCCAGGAGCCGGGTTCGAGCATCGCCTCGTTCGGGAGCATGTTTGGTCGGCCTAGACATGCGATTAAGAGGACATCTCCGCATTCGAGAAAGACCAGTTCAGCGATGAGCATTGCAAGACATGCGGCTCGCTGCTGTTCTCTCGCGTTGATGGAGGGTTCGTTCACGTCGCGATGGGGACGCTGATCGATGCTCCGTCAATTTCACCGACGGACCACATGTTCGTCGGCTCGAAAGCCCCCTGGTTCACCATCACCGACGTACTGCCCCAGCACGAAGGACACGTAACGCGGAAGGAGCCGATTAGGCTCGACACATGGACCAGTTTCCCGTCAACGGTTTCGCCACACCAGTAGGGCAGGTCGTCGCTGTATTGGTCTCTCACGGCTCCGTGCGGAAGGACCCCCTGCAATTAAATCCTAATTATTTGAAGCATACTCCGAACCTGCAAAGACAATATTGCCGATGATGGAATTCATTCTTCCCGGCGAGCAGCAGGATCATAATGCGGGTTGATCACTCTACCTTGCACGAGGTCGCCTGAGATTAAGCGCAATCTTGGGCCAGTGGGCCGCCAGCGCATCCTGGACTTCGGGGGAAATGACCGCTTTGAGGACTGGAAATATTGGAGCTTAACAGCCGAAATCAGACGCGAAGTGGCCATTCGCAGTATGAAAGGACGGTCCCTTTCATAATGAAGTCAGGCCAGCTTTGCGCCCTTTGCTGAGCAAGGCAGAGACGAACTTGTCCCAAGTTTTCATCGCCGCGCGCTCCTCAAGCATAAAGTGCCAGCGGTCGTAGTTCTTGGAACTCACGTTCCTGTGATGGACGGATCGGCATCCGCCACTGCCGACCACCTCGCGATGCGACCGCGCCGAGACCGGGACTTCCAGCCCTCATGTAATGCCTCCGATTTAGCGCCGTCTGATTGGTAGCTGGTTCCGAACTGATTCAGAACTGGTTCTTATCGGAGGTCAGGCGGGCAGATAACAGTACGGGCAAGAAGAATCTTGCCAAAAGGGGAACTGGTAATGACAACGGATTTTCGAGCGCCATTTGCAGCATCGAAGTTGGACAGGCGCGCCTTGCTGAAGGCGGCGGCATGGACCGCCGCGGGGAGCGCCGTAGTTTCGTTTGGCCCTGCCCGTGCGGATGACGTCACGCCGCTGAGGATTCAATACGATTGGCTGATTGGAAATGGCCAGCTCGGGGACATCGTCGCGCAGCAAAAGGGCTTCTTCAAGGATGAGGGGCTAGACGTAACCTTCGGCCCGGGAGGGCCCAATGCCCAGACTGTCCCTCCGATCCTTGCTGGACAGGCGCAGCTCGGCCAGCTTTCGTCCACCGCTCAGTTCTTCACGGCTTTCGAGGCCGGTCGCCCGCTGATGCTTTTCGCGTGCGGCTTCCGTTACTCGCCCTATGCCTACGTCTCCCTGCCGGGCAAGCCGATCAGGACGCCGCAGGATTTCATCGGCAAGACGGTCGCGATCAATCCGAACGGCCGTTACCTGCTCGATCTGATCATGGCCAAGAACGGCCTCGACCGTTCCAAGGTTAACGTCGTGACCATGGGCGCGGACATGACGCCGCTTGTCGCCGGTCAGGTCGACGCGGTCACGGGCTTCCTCACCAACACCAAGGCACTGTCGATTCTTGGGCCCGACATCGTGACGCTGCTACCGGCCAAGACGGGTGTGCCGAACTACGCGAATGCGTATTTCACCGCTGCCGATGCATTTGAACCGCAGAAGCAGAACCTGGCAAAGTTCCTGCGCGCTGTCGCAAGAGGCTGGGGCTGGGCGTTCGAGAACCGCCGCGCCGCGGTGAACATCTTGTGCGACGCGTATCCGGCGCTCGATCGGGAGATCGAGTACAAGACCGTTGACCTGATCATGTCGCTCGCCTTTGACGAAACGACAAAGGAGAAAGGCTGGGGTTGGCATGAGCGCGAAAAGCTCTCGACCCAGATCGATCTATTCAAGGAGATCGGGAAGTTCCCGGGCAAAGTCCCAGTCGTCGATGACTGCGTCACGTGGGAAATCCTCGAGATGACGGCGGACATCCGTCCCAAGCTGGGTTGATCTTATGAGCTCCCAGCTTGCCATCAAGGTCGCCGACCTCTCCATGTCCTTTGGAGCGGTCGTTGCCTTTGAGAACATCTCGCTCGATATCGCGACAGGGAGGTTCATGGTCCTTATCGGACCGTCCGGTTGTGGCAAGTCGACCTTGCTGCGCAACATCGCCGATTTGCTGGAAAGCAGCTCGGGCGACATCGAGGTGTTCGGTTCAAGCCCGGGCGCATCCCGTCGCCATCGGCGCTTCTCCTTCGTCTTTCAGGAGGCGACCCTGCTGCCCTGGCGTACCGCGCTGCAGAATGTCGCGCTGCCGTTGCAGGTGGGCGGATGGCCGCGCCTCAATCGAGAAAGCCGCGATCCCATGCAATTGCTGGAACTCGTCGGCTTGAAGGGACGCGAGGATGCTTATCCCTGGCAATTGTCGGGCGGACAGAAACAACGTGTCGCCATCGCCAGAGCCTTGGTCACGCAGCCGGACATTCTGCTGATGGATGAGCCGTTCGGTGCGCTCGATGAGATCACCCGCGATACTTTGAACGACGAACTGCTGAAGATATGGCGTCAGACGGGAACAACGATCGTCTTTGTCACCCACAGTCTCTCCGAGGCTGCTTTCCTCGGCCAGACCATCGTCGTGATGGGCGCTCACCCTGGGCGCATCGTGAAGGAGATCAAGCTCGACGCGCAGAAGCCGGACAATGCGATCGACCGAAAATCCTCCGCTTTCTTCGAAATCACCGCAGACCTGCGGACGGTCCTCGAACAGGCGCACGCCATCGGAGAACGTTCATGAGGAACGGTTTCGCATGGCTTTGGCCACTGATTGGGTTCGCCTCGCTGATTGCGTTGTGGCAGACGATAATTGTCGGATTTGGGGTTCGTCCCTTCATAGCACCGGACCCTCTCACCGTCGCACGGGCGATCTGGAACTACCGATGGCTGCTGTGGGACAATCTCCGGCCGACGGCGGTTGAAGCCATCGGCGGCTTTTGCATCGGCAACAGCATCGGCTTCCTGCTCGCGACCTTGTTCGTTCACAGCCAGCGGACCAGGAGCATCTATTTCCCGATTGTCGTCCTGTTCAACACCATTCCGATCATCGCCCTGTCACCGGTGCTGATCCTGATCTTCGGCCTGACGATGACTTCCAAGATCGCCATCGCTGCAATCATCTGCATGTTCCCTACACTGGTGAACACGCTCAGAGGGCTGGAGTCCGTGTCGCATTCGGAAATGGAGCTGATGAAGATCCTGTCGGCCAATCGGCGTGAAGTCTTCTTCCGGCTCCGCCTGCCGCGGTCGATGCCCTTCGTTTTCACAGCGCTCAAGATTGCGGCCACGAGCAGTGTGATCGGTGCAATTGTCAGTGAGTGGGTCGGCGCCGAACGAGGCATCGGCATGCTCATTATCCAGTCGACTTTCGATTACCGGACCGAACTTCTCTACGCGTCGATCGCCGCTTCATCGGCTCTCGCCCTGTCGATGTTCGGCCTGGTCACATTGCTCGAGCGCTACATCGTCCGATGGCGCGCCAACTAGAACAACAGATATCGCCGAAGAGGTATTCGAAGATGACCGACGAGAATGTGAAAACAGCGACCGCCAATAGCGGCGACAGGCGACGCATCAATGCGCTGAGCGAGATCGATCTGCCGCGCTATGTGCTGTTGCCCGGCGACCCGGACCGGGTGGATCTGATGGCCGGACAATGGGACGAGGCGAAGGTCATCGACCTGCCGCGGGGATATAGGGCCGCATCCGGCACCTACAAGGGCGCGCGCATTGGCGCCGTCTCGACCATGGTGGGCGCGCCTTCGCTCGACTCCATTTTCGCCGACTTGGCGCAACTGGGAGTCGATACGTTCATCCGCGTCGGCACTTGCGGCACACTGAAGGAAGACATCGCGACCGGGTCGCTGATCATCAACGACGCGTCGGTGCGGCTCGACGGCACGACGCATTTCTATGTGCGCAACGAGTTTCCCGCCGCCGCGTCCTTCGAAGTCACCTTCTCGCTCGTTGACTCGGCCGTTGCCAACGGCGTGGCTTATCGCGTCGGTACCGGCTGCACGAGCGGCTCTTTTTTCGCCGGACAGGGCCGTCCCGCATACAATGGCTACGTATCGCTAGAGGGCGAGCGCATTCTCGAAGAGATGAAGCGGGCCGGCATTC
Organism: Mesorhizobium sp. WSM4821; assembly: GCF_055901555.1. Lineage (NCBI taxonomy): Bacteria > Pseudomonadati > Pseudomonadota > Alphaproteobacteria > Hyphomicrobiales > Phyllobacteriaceae > Mesorhizobium > Mesorhizobium sp. WSM4821. The sequence continues at coordinate 3,205,147 of NZ_CM148371.1, forward strand.
TGAACTTCGAGATGGAGACGGCGGCGCTGCTGACATTGTCGCGGCTGTACGGCTTCCGGGCCGGCTCTGTCTGCTCCGTCGTCGCAAACCGCATCACGGGCGTCTGGGGCGAGAGCGGCGGGGTTGCGCGGGCCTGCCAGGTCGCGGCGGATGCCGTCAAACGATTGACGGAGTGGGACGGCAAGGCGCGACAGGCCGAACGTGCGAACATAACGTCACTCGACTTCTAGTGCGATAATCCGCTCGGCGGATCCGCCGGGCAAGCACCTAAAACAATGATGGATGGGAGATGGTGATGGTTGATCCAGTCACTATGCCGACGCTTATTGCGAAGAGCATCCTGCTTGAGGATGGAATGGTGCGCATACTCGACCGACGCATCTTTCCGTTGAAGACGGAATATGTCGATTGCCGCGACTTCGAAGACGTCGCCGTCGCTATCGAGCAGATGGTCACCCAAAGCAGCGGACCGTTCTTTGCCGCGAGCGCCGGCTTCGTGCTTGCGGCCCGGCGGGCGGAAGTGCTCCTCACGGTGGACGAGCGTTTGGAACTGCTCTCGCGCGCTGCCGAACGTTTGCTGAGGACGCGACCCACGAACAACAACATCAGAGATGTGATCACGTATCTCCTGTCGGCAGCACGCGCGGTCGCCGGGGAGGAAAAACTTGGCGAACGCGTCGAGGCGATGGCCCGGCAGGCCTGCGCGAGGCAGCACGAACACAGCCGCAACCTTGGCGAAAATGCCGCAAAACTGATCGAGGACGGAGACACGATCCTGACGCACTGCTGGGGTGAATCGGGGATCATCGACGCGCTGGCGTCAGCCGTTCGCGCCGGCAAGCGGATCAAGGTGATCTGCACCGAGACCCGCCCCTACTTGCAGGGATCGCGGCTGACCGCCCACAGCGTGGCGGAAATGGGCATCGAGGCAACGGTGATAACCGACAGCATGGCCGCCCATGCGATGGACCGCGGTATGGTCAACAAGTTGATGACTGCCGCCGATCGCGTCACCCTTTCGGGCCATGTGATCAACAAGGTCGGCACGCTCCAACTCGCGATCGCCGCCAACAACTTTGACATCCCTTTCGTGGCGATGGTTCGGTTCCCGGACGCCAAGGCGTCCACGCCGAACGACGTTCGAATGGAGGAACGCGACGGGGAAGAGGTCCTGCACTGCCTGGGCATGCGCACGGCGACGCCGCTGGCCAGGGGCTGGTATCCGGCATTCGACGTGACCCCGCCCAGGCTAGTTTCGGCAATCGCGACTGCTGTGGGCGTTTTCGCCCCGACCATGATCCGCGACCGTTTTGCAGAACCGGCGGCGGCCTGAATGGCTGGCGATCGGACAATTTGCCTGAAGGGAGGGCATGTATGGCCCGGTGGTCATGCGGGCCTGGCGGAAGGCGGTATTCTGATCCGCGGACGCCGGATCATCTCTGTCCTGTCGCCGGCGGAAGCGGAAGCAGCCGCGATCGGTGCCGACGAGGTTATCGACGTGTCCGGCATGGTGCAGATGCCGCCCTTTTTCGATTGCCATGTACATTCGAACTCGACGCTCCTCAGAGGCACCGAGAACTCGCTGCCGCTGGAACTGTGGTCCTACTACGCGATCAACTATGGCCGGGAATTCACCGACGAAGCGGTGCGCGTCGCGGCTCAACTGACCAATGTCGAGATGATCCGCAACGGCATCGGCGGCTACATCGACCATTTTCCGCAAACGCACCGGGCGGAATCGGCCCTGTCGGCGCATATCGAGTCCGGCCTGCGCATCGGGTTCGCGCCATTCTTCGCCGATATGTGGGATGAAGATATTCTCGACATACCGTTCGACCGGAAAGTTGTCGAGAAGATCGCGCCGCTGGCGCCGAAGCAGCTCGAAGACATCTGGGCCGCCTATGTAGGGCTCGACGCCGAAATACGGCTCAAGGGTGACGGACGCGTGACGCTGCTTGCGGGCCCGAACTCCCCGCAGCGTTGCTCGCCGGCGCTCTGGACCTTGTGGCGGGACCTTCAGGACAGACTTGGGCTGGGTAGCCATACGCATCTGCTGGAAACCTTCCCCCAGGCGCAGGCCGCGCGGAAGCGTTGGCCGCAGGGTTTGATCCGGGCGTTGGCGGATGCCGGACTGCTTCACAGCAGGCTATCCGTCGGGCACGCCATCTGGCTCGAACCCGGCGAGCGCGAAATCCTCGCGCGAGCCAGCGTGACGGCCTCCTACAACCCCCTCAGCAACGGCATGCTAGGCTCCGGACGGAAGCGTGTCCGGGAGGATCTGGACGCAGGTCTAAACCTAGCGCTAGGCACGGATTGCTCCAACACCGGCGGCAGGCACGACCTCTTCGAGCTCATGCGCCACATGCTGATCTCGTCACGCGATCCGGGCACGGATTTCGACCGATGGCTTGCCCCGGTCGACGTCTTCAATGCCGCCACCACAACCGGGACGCGGGCGCTTGGCGGCTCGCAACCCTCAGGTCTGCTTACTGCGAATTCCGCTGCCGACATTCTGGTGCTCGATCTGGAGGCCGCCGGAATGGCGGCCTCGTCGAAGAGCCTGAACTCCATCGTCGTCCACGCCGACCCACGCAACGTCCATTCACTCATGGTCGACGGCCGCTGGTTGCTGCGCAACGGGAAGATCACGACTCTCAATGAGAGTTCGGTGCTCGCTGACGCAAGGCGGCTGGCCAAGGACCTGCGCTCAGCTGCGGCAGAGCGCCGCGACGAGATTGCGAGCCTGCATGCCCCGTACGCCGCATGGCAACGAGGGGCATTCCTCGACCATCGATGTCCGGCATGCGGTCGAGGATCGGGGACCGACGCTTATCGATGCGGCTCGTCCTAGCCCATCCTGATCGCGAATTCTTTCCAGCGGCATGGCGACATCCGAGAGGTCGCCAGACGCCAACAACAAGCAGGAGCCGAAAATGTCCACTGAAGCTGCGAAGCGCGAAGAACTCGCCCGGGTCTATCGCGAGATGGATAGCGTCGGACTTATCTTTCTGGCAGCGGGCAATATCAGCGTCAGGTATCATGATTCTATGATCATCTCGCCGACCGGAGCCTCGGCAGCCTCGATCACGCCGGAGGCGTTTGTGCTTTCGGGCTTTGATGGACATTGCGCGGCCGGCATGCGCCCTTCCAGCGAATGGTCGATGCATGCCGCGATCTACAAAGCCTATCCGGAGGCGGACGCGGTGGTGCACACCCATTCGGACCATTGCGTTGCAATGGCGTGCACCGGGCAGGCGCTTCCGCCGTTCCACTACATGATCGCCGCTTTTGGCGGCAACGATGTGCGGTGCACACCCTATGTCACCTACGGGTCGCCGCAACTGGGCGAGGCGGCCGTGGAGGCGCTGGAACGCAGGACCGCATGTCTGCTCGGTAACCATGGCATGATCAGCCACGGCACATCGCTTCGGAAAGCGTTCAACGCCGCGCTGCGCCTGGAAATTCTTTGCCGCCAGTTTATCCAGACCCGGCAGGCGGGCAACGTGGTGATGCTGGGCCAGAGCGAACTCGACATCGCGATCGAACGGTACAAGAGCTATGGCTGACGAGGGCGCGCCGCCCGATTAATCCAGTTGGAGGAATGCAGTCTCATGGCTGAGAAGCCGATCGGCATGAAGCGCGGGCTGGCCCACTACGGCGACGCGGGGTTCTCTCTCTTTCTGCGCAAGGCGTTCATCAAGGCGATGGGCTATTCCGACAGCGCGCTCGAGCGTCCGATCATCGGGATCACCAACACGTTTTCCGGCTACAATGCCTGTCACCGCACGGTGCCGGACATGATCGAGGCGATCAAGCGCGGCGTCATGCTGGCTGGCGGTCTGCCGATCGAGTTTCCGATCGTGTCAATGCATGAGGCGTTTTCGCATCCGACCAGCATGTTTCTGCGCAATCTGATGGCGATGGACGCGGAGGAAATGATCCGCGCGCAGCCGATGGACGCCGTCGTGCTGATCGGCGGTTGCGACAAGACCGTTCCCGCACTCCTCATGGGCGCGGCAAGCGCCGATGTGCCAGCCATCCTGACCGTCACTGGCCCGATGATCACCGGCAGCCACAAGGGCGAGCGGCTTGGCGCCTGCACAGACTGCCGCCGCTTCTGGGGCCAGCACCGCGCCGGCGTGATCGATGCGAGCGAAATCGAGGAGATCGGCGACAAGCTGGCTCCCGGCCCCGGCACATGCATGGTCATGGGCACCGCCAGCACGATGGCGCTTGTCGCCGAGGCGCTCGGCATGATGCTGCCAGGCGGCGCTGCCATTCCCGCCGTCCATGCGGACCGGCTGCGCCACGCAGAGAGCACGGGCGAACGCGCTGTCGCGCTGGCGTCCGAACGGCTGCTGCCGTCTCAGATCATGACCCGACGGTCGATGACGAACGCCCTGCGCGTGCTGCAGGCGGTGGGCGGATCGACGAATGGCGTGATTCATCTGGCGGCTATTGCGGGACGGCTTGGCTTCGATCTCGACCTTGCCGAACTGGATCGGCTTGGCGTTGAAACGCCCGTTCTGGTGGACCTGAAGCCATCGGGCCAGCACTACATGGAGGATCTGTTCAAGGCAGGGGGACTGACTGCGATCCTGCGTGAAATCGAGCTTCTGATCGACAACGAGTGCCTCACGGTCACGGGTCGAAGCCTCGGTGAGAACCTTGCCGCTCAACCCCAAGGCTGGCCGAACGACGTCGTGCGTCCGATGAGCAATCCGATCCACAACGGGGGCGGGATACGTGTCCTCCGCGGAAACCTTGCACCCAACGGAGCGATTATAAAACAGGCGGCCGCGAGCCCGGCCCTGCTGAAACATTCGGGCCGGGCCGTGGTTTTCACCTCGCTCGAGGACATGGCCGCCCGAATCGATTCTGCCGATCTCGATGTCAAGGCGGACGATGTTCTCGTGTTGCAGAACGCCGGCCCAAAGGGCGCTCCCGGCATGCCGGAAGCCGGCTACATTCCGATTCCGCGCAAACTGGCAGCAGCCGGCGTGAAGGACATGGTGCGGATTTCGGACGCGCGGATGAGCGGCACCGCGTTCGGCGCAATCGTCCTGCACGTCTCGCCGGAAGCGGCGGTGGGAGGCCCTCTGGCCCTGGTGCGGGACGGCGACAATATCGAACTCGATGTCGAGCGCGGGGTTTTGGCCTTGCTCGTCGATAACGAACTGCTCCGGCAGCGCCGCGCCGAGTGGAACCCGCCCGCCCACGCGGCTGCACGGCGAGGTTATGCAAGACTGTATTTCGAGCAGGTTCTTCAAGCCGAGGACGGTTGTGATTTCAATTTCCTGCGAGCGAAGCCGAAATTCTGAACGCAGGGCAGGGGCGTTCGTCGGTCACGCCGGCACATCACCTATTGCAGAATGCGTGACGGTCAGATCGCTCGCGCTATCGTGGCGATCCCGGAATCGATCTTGTTCTCCGGGACTTGAGACACTGCCATGCGCAGATAGTTGTTCTTCCGCCCATCCAGAAAGAACCGCGCGCCGGACTCGATCAAAATTCCACGCGCCGCCATCTTCCGGCAAAGTTCTCCGGCATGTACCGAGGATGGAAACTCGGCCCAGAAAGACGCCGCCCCCTCATGGTGTCGCAGGGTCACATAAGGAAGGTGGCGCTTCACCGACGCGAAAAAGATCTTCGTTCGGCTGGCCAGCGTTTGCGACACGCGCCGAATGTAAGAATGGTAGTAGCCACGGTCGATGAACATCGCGAGCGCTCTCTGAATGTTTCCGGGCGGATGGCGATGAACAAGCCTACGGATCGACCGAAGCTCCCTGATTACAACTGGCGCGGCGACGACGAAGCCAAGGCGAAGACCGGGGGCGACTGCTTTCGAGAGGCTGCCAATGTGAATAACCCGCCCTTCTCGATCGAGACTTTTGAGCGAGGGTGTCATTTTGCCATAGCTGAGGAGTTCGGTTTCATACGTATCCTCCACGATGATCATGTCCCTTCTCTTGGCCAGCTCCAGCACCTTTTCCCGCCGCTCCAATGACATCACCGCCGTGGTCGGGCACTGATGCCCGGGCATCATGAAAGCCACATCGCATTGCTTGAGTTCTGGCGAGAGACACACCCCTTCCTCATCGACCGACAGACACACGCGGCCTGCTGACGTCGCCGACATCATCTCGCTGACGTCCGGCAGTCCTGGATTTTCAACGCCGATTGTGACACCCGGTTTGCTGAGGAGCTGCGCGACGAGATAGCGTCCTTCCTGTCCTCCCAATGTTACCAATATATCTTCCGGTTCGGCCCATATGCCGTGGTTGGGCAAGACGTGCCTTCGCAGGCTTTCGACGAGTTCGGCATCGTCGCGATCGAACATGTCCCGGCCCCACTGCGCTATTTCTGACAGGCCCGATGCGCTGCGCTCGCACTGACGCCAGTGGAAGGTGGGAAATGTGCTGAGATCGAACTGGCCATATTTGAAGTTGTGGGTGACCGGGGTTTTCGGAGCTTCCTCCGAATCACCGTTCGGATCAGAACGGCAAAGGCCGAGCCGCGCATTCCAGTCGAAGACATCCGATCCAGTGCACGCCGGCACTGGGGCCGGCTTCAGCGTGATCGTCGGGGCGACGAATACGCCGGAGCGATCCTTTGAGAGAAGGTAACCTTGCTCGATGAGGGTATTGATGGCGGAAATTGCCGTATTGCGACCGACGCCAAGATGCTCTGAGATTGCGCGGCTTGAGGGAACGCGAACCCCCTCCGGAATCTGTTTGCTATCTATCACGTCGATAAACGACGCGACAAGTTGCATGGCCAGCGAACCCTTTGATCGTCTTGGTTTCGCGAGGAGATGTTCCCACACAAGCGTCGGGTCGCTTTTTCGCACGCTGTTGATGCCCAAGTGCGGCCCTCGCAGATTTGCGACACTGGTTCCGTATTCAATAAAACTTGGTTCTTAGACCAAACGGGAGTCCCGGTCTACCTGCTCAGGATTGAGGTAGATGGGGTAGCGCGCGATCGGATTAATCGGACAATGCGTGCCATCACGACCATGACACCGCGCTTTCGTGCGCCCGCTTCGACGCCCGACTTGTTCAACGAAATCGGCGCGACCACGACCGACAGCCTCGTCACCCCGATGTCTGCTTCCGGGCGGAGGCAAAGTCTGCCTCTACGGCCGACATAGGGCGCGAACCGGACATGCGCCGAGCGGGTGCCGAACGTCAGCCACCCTGTTGCGACCCTGCGGGCGGTCCGATTTTGGATGCGCTGGTACGGGTTGAGATCTTTCAAGCCGGCCTCATCTCCCCGATTGATCGGATGGCCATGATACAGCACCTACGATCGAGATCCCGCCAACAGCGCCACCGCCGACGCGGGCGCCACGCTGCTCGCTTCGCCGCGAGCGGTGTCATCTGCGGGGATGATCTCGGCGAAATCGACGAAGCGGCGTTCCATGCGTTCGGCCAGCCGCCTGATCTGCCAGCGGCCGGTTCCGGCGCCGATGATCGGGACATCCCGGGCGAGCGGCCCGGCGACCAGCGACGCCGCGTCGTGGATTTTGCGCAGTTGCTGCTCGCTGAACCAGCGCGCGACTTCGCGCCATTCCGGCGGTGTCAGGTCGGCGGCGTCGCGCCCGATCATACGCGCGAGCCGCGCGATCGAACCGTCGATCGTCTTTTCCTTGCCGTCGGCGGAAGAGTGCCTGTCGTCCTTCTCGTCGAGCACCCCCAGGATACGGTGCGCGTCGGCGATCGAGGCGAAATACTCGTTCATCAGCGGTGTCAGCCTGCCACGGACGGGGGCCGACGAGGCCACGCCGAACAGGAACGTCCTGGTGAAGCCGGTATAGACCAATTCGCCGCTCAGAAGCCGTTCGGCATCGGTGTAGCCATCGCTGGCGACGGCGCCATTCCTGACCGCGATGATGTCGGTGGTGGTGGAGCCCATGTCGACGAACAGGGCATCGCCGGCAAGTTTCGCCACCAACGACGCTGTCGCGTGCCAGTTGGCGGAGGCCACATCGATGCTCAGCCGCGCTGCCTGCTCGACCCCGACAAAGCCGGACCGCCCGGCATAGATCAGCTTCTCGCCCGGAAAACGGGTCGAAACCTCGTCCAGCAGCGCCGCGACGCCAGCCTCGCGGGACGCAAAGATATCAGCCAGTTCGCCGGTCATGGTGAATGCGTTGAGATCTGCGCCCGCATAGACCGGAGCCGCTTCCTCGAATGCCGATGTCAGAGTGTGAAACCCTTGCCAAAGCGGCGTGGCGATCGTTACCGCCTCGACGATGCGGCCGCCTTCCGCCCGCGTCACCTTCAGATGCGCGCCGCCGATATCGAAGCCGGCAATGGTGCTCTTTCTTTTTTCCACGCTTCAAGCTTTCATGACAGGAGGGATTTGGACAGGGACAGTTGGTCAGCGAGAAAGCGTTGCGTATCATTCCGGTTCTCGACCTGAAAGGCGGCGAGGTGGTCCGCGCCCAGCAAGGGAAACGCGATCGCTACAGGCCGATCGTCACCCCGCTCAGCCAAAGTTCCGATGTCGTCGCGGTCACTGAGGGCCTGCGCGGGCTTTACCCTTTCCCGACCTTCTACATCGCCGATCTGGATGCCATCGAAGGCAGAACGCCGAACAGTGGCGCGCTTGCCAGGCTGCAGGCGCTGGCGGAGCCGCTGGAGCTTTGGGTCGATGCCGGCATCGCCGACGAGAATACACTTTCGGCGGCGCTTGCCGAACCCCGGCTTTACCCCGTTCTGGGTTCTGAATCGCAGCAGGACGACGCGCTGTTGCGGCGTTTTTGCGACCATCCGGACCTTATCCTGTCGCTGGATTTCTTCGACGACGGGTTTCGCGGTCCGCCGTCATTTCTCGACGAGCCGGAGCTTTGGCCGCAAAAGGTGATCGTCATGACACTGGCCAAGGTCGGCTCCGCCTCCGGTCCCGATTTCACGCGGCTCAAGGCGATCAAGGCGAAGGCTGGAAGCCGCTCGGTGATCGCGGCTGGCGGGGTGCGCAACGAGGCTGACATTCGCGCCCTTTCGTCACTCGGCATCGCCGCGGCGCTGGTTGCGACCTCGCTGCACGACGGCACGCTCACGCCGGGGCACCTCGCATCGCTTGGCACCTGACTTTCGCGTGATCTCGAACTGCGGCCTCGGAAACTGACGTCAAGAGCGGCCGCTCACAAATCGAATCATGTCGCCGCTCTATCGCTTTGTTAAAGCGTCGAATTTCCAAACCGGTTCCCGCCCTCGGATCAGGTCCGAGGGCAGGCTTTTAGGATCCGATACTCTAAAGGCCCAGAAGCTTCTTCAGGCGGCGCAACAGACCCTCCGGCTCCGCCGGGGGTTTTGCCTGTGCGGGGCTGTCTCTTGTCTAAGCGGCGAACGGATGCTTGACCTGGTCCCGCTTGGCCGTGGCTTCGGCAGCCGTCGGCGTTCCCGAGACCGCGCGCTGGATGGCTTCCTTTGTCGCCTCGTAATTGTATTTCTGGATCTTGGCGTCGTCCGCCGCGTCCCAATGGATGAAAACGCCGACGCAGATGAACAGATCGTCCGCCTCACTGGCGGGAATGATGTCCTCGGCGACGGCATCCTGCACGGCTTTCGCAACCGCATGCTGGGCCGGACCGAACATCTGGACGGCCTGCTTGGCGCCCTTGATCGTGACCTTGTTGAACATCACAGTGTTGGGCTTGCACTGAAGATTGGGCGCGATCACCGCCAAAAGGGAGGTGAAGCCGTCCTTGTTGTTGGTAAGCGCGTTGCAAAATGCCGTTTCGACCGCGCTCCCCCGTGGGCCGATAAGCAGGTCGACATGCGCCACTTCGTTGCCGTCTCCCACCAGCGATTCACCGACCATTACCTTCGAGATCTTTGCCATGCCAATTTTCCTCCAAGACACAGTTATGGTGTCCAAAGACGCCGCAAACCGAGCGAGCGCTCGATGGACAGCTATCCTTGTTGGCAGCGCCCGGACATCCGGACCGGTTGGCTGGATAGCCGCGGAAGCACAGCTTCCGCTCCTGAAAGTCAACCACCAACGTTGCCATTATGCAAGGCGAACGCCGAGGAGGTGGACTAAAAGAGTAGCCACGGTCAGGTCGGCGGAGGTGCCGGGATTGATGTTGTCCGTCTTGAGCCGGCGGTCGAGCTGCATGAGCAGCCGAATGCGTGCCTCCTCGTCGTCGTTGGCATGCAGCGCCGCCTGAACGGCAAGGGCTTCCTGCCGCGACCGATTTGCGGCTTCAGCTCCATGGTTGCGCACCACATGACTGTCGGGGAAGCCGGCGAGGAACGCCATGTAGGCGAATACGGTCGGCCACATGCCGACTTCGCCGCGTGCCAACGCCCCATCCAGAGCCGAAAGCCCGATATCGAACACGTCGCCGAAGCAGGTAACATACTGGCGGGCGATCATGTCGCGGCCGGCCGCCTCCCGCATCGCTTCGAGCAGATGGACCTTCGGCTCCTGCCGCACATCGTTCGCGGCCTCTCCCAGGCCGCCTGGCGCGGCCGCGACGATCGCCTCGAACACCGCCCTGGTGTCGTCCATGCTCATCGAGCGCAGCACCGCGTCGAGAGCGTCATGCAGTCGACCGTCGTGCAGTCGATTGTGGTGCAGTGGGCCGCCCGTCATTTCGGCGGCGCATATCAGAGGCCCCGACAGGAGGATGATGCCGAGGTTGGTATTGGTCGCGACCGCCAGGCGTGTCGCGCGGACCGCCTCCAGAATGCGCTGGCCAACCGGCAGGCGCGGATCGGTCAGTGGCGCGGACGAGACCTCTGCGCTCATCATGAACTGGGCTGCGGACATGCCGTGCCCGTCGGCGAACAGATGGACGTTGCCCGGTTTCAGCGCCTCGATCTCCATCCGGCAGGCATCCTCGTAGGCCGTCCGGAGGCGTTCTCGCGAAAGCGCCCGGCTCGTCACGAATTCGCCGGCGCGGTGAGACGGTAAGGGCGCATTGCCGCCTCGGCGCGATCGGCCAGGAATTTCAGCAGTGCGTCGGCGATCGCATCGGCGATGTTCACCGCGACGACTGATTGCAGCCCGGACCAGGCGGGCATGCTGTTGACCTCCAGCACGAACAGCTTGCCGTCGGCCGCCGGCACGATATCGACGCCGGCGAAATCCGCGCCGATAGCAGCAGTGGCGGCTCTTGCCAGCGCCGCCAACTGGGTTTCGCCATGCCCCGAAACCAGCTCGGGCACTGCCCCGCGATTGACGTTGGTGATCCAGTCGTCGCCACGGCGGCTCATCATCGCCAGGACCTCGCCGGCGCAGACGAAAACGCGAAAATCGCGGAAGGGAGGGCCGGGACGCGGCACGTAATGCTGGAGATAATAGACGCTGTCGACCTCGTCCTCGGCGGGGAGATCGGACAGTTTTTCGATCAGCCTGATGCCGCGGCCCTGCGCGCCGAAAAGCGGCTTCAACACCAGCGGCGTGAACGGCAGTTCGCGCTCGGCGACCGCTTCGGCCATGGCACGTCCCTCGACCACGAATGTCGGCGGCGTCGGCAGGCCGGCATTGTTCAGAAGGAACGTCGTCATCGACTTGTCGACGCAGCGTTCTATCGCCTGTGCGGAATTCCACACCGGAATGGCAAGCTTGCCGAATGCGTGCAGCACGCCGAGGCGCCGGGTGACCGCTTCGAACGATCCGGCGGCGATCGAACGGACGAGCACGGCGTCGGGCAGCGTGCCGTCGAAACCGGGAATCGAAAGTCCGCTCGGGCTGCCGGTGTCGAACGCGATCGCCGCCAGGGGCACGGTTGCGACCATGGCGCCCCGCCGCTCCAGCCTTGCCGCCAGGCCTTTGGAGCGGGTGTCGGAATTGTCGCTGGCGATCAGGATGCGCGGGATCATGCAGCGCCTCGGATACCGGTATACCGGAGGCGTGAGCGGTTCCATACCATCTGCGCCGCCATGGCTAACCGAGGCTCCGTTCGAGCATCCGCAGATCACGCTCGCCGGCGCGAAACGTATCGCCGGTTTCGATCGCCGTCACGATCACTTCGGCCGGGCTGAACAGCAGCGGATCGATGGCATAGAAATCACCCTTGAACCGCTTGAAGATCTCGGCGAAGGGGTGGCCGTGGTCCCGCGAGGCGCGGCTCGGCAGTCGTTCCGCGAGCTCCCCGGCCTCTTTCGACGACCCCTTTACGAAGAGCTGGACGCTGCCGCCATAGATGATGGCGTCGTTGGTTCTGCCCATGGCGGTCAGAAAATCCGGATGGGGGGCGGGGATTGGTGCCACGCCGATGCCGTCGACAATGTTCTCCAGCGGAAATTTGAGATCGTTGGCCTTGTGCAAGGCAACCTCGAGCGAGCGCGCAACGATCTGCACGCCGCCCGCAAGGCTTTGTGTCGGCGCATAGAGGAAGGTGAGCTTTTCGGTTGGCAGTCCGGTTGCCTTGCCGACTTTCTCAACGATCGCCCGGGGCGGCGGTTCGGCCGTCTCCAGGATAAGCACCGCGGATGACGCCGTGTCGCGATAGGAAAGTGCTTCGAACAGCGGTTCGACGCGGGCGAGCGCCCGTGCCGGTCCCGATCCCATGGCGAAATAGCCCTGGCTCGACAGATTCCAGCCCGCATACTGGCTGCCCAGGCAAGCAAGCACCGGCTGCGAAGACCGAACTTCGACCGTGAACGGCCATTTCTGCGAGGCGCGGTCCATGAACGCCGAAATACGGGCGAGACCGCCCATCGCGGCTTCCGCCATGCGCAGCCCCGCCTCGACGCCGCCGGCGGCCTTGGCGCCGGCATCGATCAGGCACTCGCCCAATGGTCCCCTGGAAACGGCGATACGCAGGCGTTCGGCGTCGCTGATCATGCCGTCGACGATGCGCTGCGCATTGTCGTTGAGGAATGCCGAACCATCTTTCATGTCCGGTCTCCTTCCCATTGGTGTTGCAGTCGGCTGGCCTGTCCCTTGATGAGCCGCCTCGTCAAATCGGCGCTCGGACCGCGCGCGAAGACGGTGCAGACAGGGTCGCCGGCAATCAGGCGGGTGCCGGGCGACTGATGGTCGGCAGTCCATTCAGGCCAGGCAATCGATGGAAAGCGGGCGATCGGCGCCGCGGCGTAGGTCACCATCGATGCCATCGAATCGACGAAGCGCGGCAGGCGGTAGGCCCTGCCTGCGGCGGAGCGCAGATGCGCTTCGATCAGTGGCGCGTCGGCATCGTCGAAAATGTCGAGCGTGGCGCCTGGCCGCGGATTGATCTCGATGAGCGTGTAGCCGTCCGGCCCGCGAATGAGATCGGCGCTGCACAATCCGACCAGGCCGGCGCGGCGCGCCAGACCCGAAAGCCAGCCGCATATCATTGCCGCCTGCCTGCGGTCGAAGCGTCTCAACCGCACGGCGCCGCCGTAGCGATAGGGCGTTGCCGGGGCGGGCGACGCCCATTGCCGGCTGAAGCCGACGATGTCGGCGGTCTGGCCGTTGCCGACGAACAGGGCCGAGATGCTGCGGCCGGCAATGAAACGCTGGAAATAGCGACCGGCGGCCGGGGTTTCTCCGGCGGCCCGTCTGATATGCCCGCCGCCGGCGCCGCCCGCTGTCTTGACCACCCAGTTTTCCGGATCGGGCGGCCGGTCCCATCGGAATTCCGGATGCGGGATGCCGAGTTCGGCGCAGTCGGCGGCCAGCGCTTGCGGGTCCTTGATCCTGCGGATCGCAGCGCCGCTGTTGCCGGCGAGCGGAAAAAGGCGCGCAATCTCGTCGACGGTCTTCGTCATCCGCTCGAAGCCCGAGCCCAGGATGATGGCGACCGGCCGGTCGTCTCCAGCCAATGGCCGAAGCGTCTCGATGATGCGCTCGCTATCGATGCCGCTTTGCAGGTCGCCTGGCAGCATCGTCGCGCGTTCGGCAAGCGCGACCGTGTCGGTGTCGCAAAAGAAATCGGCGACCAGCGGACGATAGCCGGCGCGGCGCGCAGCGGCAGCCAGCGCCCGGCCCGAAATCGCCGCGATCAGGAGAGATCCGGCGTTACTTGGCGATTTCGCGTGCAAGGGAAAACGCTTCCTGGAAATCGAGCGAGATCGTTTTTTCGGATTCGATCATTCTTTTGAAGAGGCCGAACTCGACCTTATATTTCACGTTGCCGACGGCCAGCGGACCAATGCCGACAGCTTTTGCCGCTTCGAGCGGATCGCCATTGGCATTGACGGCCACGCCTTCGATGCCGGCCGGCGGAACGGCGTTGACGTCGGCGGCAATCAGCAGGCCGTCGCCTTTCAACTGAGCTTTCGAAACCACCTGGACGCCGGCCTTGGCGCAAGCCAGGATCACTTCGCTTGCCTCGACCAGCTTGGTCTTGCGGGCATCGCTCGATCCGTCGGCGGCGTCCACGGCTATGTTGAATCGGCTTTCGATCTCGGCCGCGATCTGCTTGACCCTTTCGATGCCGTCATGACCGACAAGCGTGACCTTGGCGCCTTCCCTGGCGGCAATGACGGCGGTGCAGAAGCCGACAACGCCGGTGGCGCCGAAAACAGCGATCCTCGTGTCCTTGAGCCCGCGCGCGAATTTTGTCTCCAGCGCCTTTTCGACCTTGGCCACCATCGCCGCGGCCGTGGTGAACGAGCCGGCCGGATCGGCGAACACAGAAACCTGGAAAGGCGGCACCATCGCCTTCTTTGCCGCGTCGAACATGTCGAGCGCCAGCGAGGCATCCTTGCCGGCGATGAAGATGCCGGTGTCGACGCCCGCATCGGGCGGGCGCGAGAAGATCGCGTCCTGCACGAGGCCCGTCACTTCGCCGAGGCTTACATCGACATAGGGGACGACCGCGTCGAATCCCGCGTCGAGCGCCATGTTCACGTCGAAAGGGCTCATATGCTTCAACGGCGTCAGCATGTGCAGGATATGTTTGCGGGCCATTTCTCGCCTTTCTGCTTGAATGTGATAGCGTTGCCGACGTGTCAGCTGCCGACGAGATCGAGCCTGGTCGAACTGATCTTCGCGCCGGAATTCCTGCCCTTGACGATTCTGACCTCGATGCCGTCTTCAACCGCCTGCCGAACCGCGCCGACGAAGCTGGCGGCAGCGTCTTGCGACGGGGCGAAGGCAAATCCTGTCGGCCCCCAAGAGCTCTGACCGATGCCGACGGCACCTGCCCGGTTGAGAGCATGGGCCACCCTCTCGACCCGCTTCGAGGTGAACACGCCGCCTTGCGCCGGGGCGAAATGGGTGCCGATCAGCATCTGGATCGCGGCGACGGCGGCGCCGAAGGCTGGAAGGTCATGCTCGACCAGGGCCGGCATGATACCCATCAGCACCCGCCGGCAGATCTCCCCGCTGCCGGACGCCGGGAAAGGCGGCAGCGAACGAAACGCCGCGATCTCGGCATCGCCATGCAGGCCATGCCCGCCATGGTCGAGAATCAGGATGACGCGCCATTCTTCCGGAAACGGCAGGCGCGTCACGACCGGCGGCGGCCTGCCGCTGTCGTCCTTGCCGGCGTCGACAATGACGCCGCCGTGTTCGAAACTGGCGATGCCGATGCCGGAGCGGCCGCCGCGCTCGAGCAAGGTCGCGTCACCGCCGACGTCGAGAGGCAGGTTGTGGAGCGTGCGCAGCGCGGAGGCGACGGCAAGGGCGATCTGCGTGCCGGAGCCCAGGCCGGCATGGCTAGGGATCGACCGTTCGACCACCAGACGGTGCTGGCCGCGAATGCCGAGATGCCTGCAGAGCGCTGACAAATGCTCGCCGGCGCGACGGCTCTCTATGCCTTCGAGGATGGTCTCGCCGGACCGCGACAGGGTGACGACGGTTTCGGGTTCGCTCAGCGGAAGCCCGACGCTGCCAAAGCGACGCCCGGCATCGCCATTGAGATCGAGGAAGCCAAGATGCAGGCGCGCGGGCACTCGTATGGTAACAGAATTCGACATCTACCCCCCGATGGGTGCATCATAGACGCATCATGGAAGTTTAGGTGCCCGCCGCCATGATAGCTGTTTTCGTCGAAGGGGCAAGGCGGAGAGAGCATTCGTTTTATCTACTTTGGTCCCGGCGTGGAGACAGGCCGGGCAAGTCGCGGAGGTCAAGATGAGCGAGACAGTCAGGGAGAAGGTCTATTCGGAAGCCGAGATTGCCGACCGGCTCGAGAAGGAGCTGCCGAAATGGCGTTACGAGAACGGCTGGATCCGGCGCAAATACAAGACCCACAGCTGGAAATCGACACTGATGGTCATCAACACGGTCGGCCATCTCGCCGAGGCGGCGTGGCACCATCCCGATATCACGGCCTCTTATGCCTGGGTCGAGGTGCGCCTGATGAACCATGCAGCGAAGGGCATCACCGACAAGGACTTCGAGCTCGCCAAAAAGATCGAGGACGTCGTCCAGTGGCAGCCGGCCAAGGAAGGCGGCGCGCTGGAAGGCACCCCGCCGACCGATCAGCGCTTCGCTTACATCAAATATGATTAAGCGCGGTCGGAATTTGTTGATAGCTTATGAAAACATTCGCTAATCTGCCGGCAGGCGGGGTTCACGGCCAATCCAGTTTCGTCTAGGATCAGGCCGGCACCAGAAAGTAGCGTAGTGAATGGCGGTTGCTTGGATCGGCAACCGGGAAACGCTGGTCGAGCGCGCGGCTGCACATGCCGCCGCGCTGTTGGGGTCAAGCCGGTGCCCGGTTTTCAGCCTGGATACGGATGTACACGGCACCAGGGCGGCGATCGCGCTGGCTGAGCGGGTCGGCGCGGCATACGACCATGCCGATGGCGCGGCACTTTCCCGGGAGACCGCGCTTTTTACCGACAAAGGCGCGATGACCGTCGCGCCCGGCGAGACGCGCCGGCGCGCCGATGTCGTGGTGATCGTGGGCGAACTCCCGCAGATCCACCATGAATTTGTCGGCGAACTCGCCGAGACGGTTCCCGATCTCTCGGCCAAGAATCAACGCGAATTCTTTCTGGTCGGGCCGAACGGAGCGTCTGCGCCGCCGTTGAATAACGGGCGGACGGCGACGCTCCTTTCCTGCGGCGAGGCAAGCCTCAGTGCTACGCTGGCGGCGCTGAGGGCGCAGTACAGAGGGCGTCAGACATCGCAGCCGGTCTCGAATTTCGACGATTTCGCCAAAGCCCTGGCGGCTGCGCGTTTTCCAGTCTTCCTGTTTTCAGGCGACGCAACCGACGGGCTGGCGCTGGAAATGCTGCAAGGACTGATCGCCGAACTCAACCGCACGTCACGCGCATCCGGCCTGCATCTGCCGGCCAGCGAAAACGGCTGGGGAAGCGCGCTCGCCTCGACCTGGATGACGGGTTTTCCGCTGCGCACGGGCTTCGCGCGCGGCTTGCCGGACTTCGATCCCTGGCGTTACGATGTCGCGCGCATGATCGCAGCCGGCGAGGCCGACCTGCACCTGCGGATCTCCTCCTCGATTGTCCAGCCGCAGAAGAAAAGGCACCGCATGGCGCTGATCGCCCTGGCGAAAACGCAGAAGCCGGTCGCCGGCGCCGCGGTCACCATCGCCATCGGCGAAGCGGGCGTCGATCACGAGGCGGTGGTCTATTCCAGCCGCACCGGTTCGCTAAGGTCGGTCGATGCGCGAGGGGCTTCGGAACTGCCCTCTGCTGCGACTGCTATCCGCCTGGTCGCCAGTCATGTCTCCGCCGAGGCCGCGTTGCCATGCTGACGAAAATCGCCGGTGGCGACATCATCGATCCCGTCAATGGCCGTCTCGGCCAGGGCGACCTCTGGATCAGGGATGACAAGATCATTGCGGCGCCAGCGGGAGGCGCCGCCGACAGGACCATCGACGCCGCCGGCTGCATCGTGATGGCGGGCGCCATCGACATCCACTCCCATATCGGCGGCGGTAATGTGAATACGGCTCGGCTGCTGCTGCCCGAGCAGCATGCCGCCCACCAGGCGCGGCCGGCGGCGACGCCGCTCTCCAATGCCGGCTGGTCGACCTTCCAGACCGGCTGTCTCTACGCCAAGATGGGTTTCACCACGGTCGTCGAACCGGCGATGTCGCCGGGAGCCGCGCTTCACACCCATCTCGAATTGGCCGACATCCCGATCATCGACAAGGCGACGCTAGCCATTCTCGGCAACGACGATTTCCTGCTGTCGATGATCCGCGACGACGCCCCCTCGACGATGATCGAGGACTATGTCGCCTGGACCGTCGCCTCGACGCGAGCGCTCGGGGTCAAGGTGATCAACGCCGGCGCGGCCGCCGCCTTCAAGGAAAACGTCCGCACCTTCTCGCTGGACGATGTGGTGCCTTCCTATGGCGTCAGCTCGCGCAGGATCGTCAAGACGCTGCAGGCGGCGGTCGACAGTCTCGGGGTCCCGCATCCTCTGCATGTCCATTGCAACAATCTGGGCGGCCCCGGATCGGCGGATACGGCGGCTTCGACAATCGCGGCGGCGGAAGGGCTGCCGCTGCACCTCGCCCATCTCCAGTTCTACGGCTACGGCACGGAAGGAAAGCGCAGGTTTTCCTCGGCCGCGGCGCGTCTTGCCGAACTGGTCAACACGACGCCGGAAGTCACCATCGACATCGGCCAGGTGATGTTCGGCCAGACGGTCACCATCTCATCCGACGTCATGCGGCAGTTTTCGGCGCGTGGCAGTGCGCACCCGAAGAAGTCGGTCATTCATGACGGCGACGGCAATGGCGGCGGCATCGTGCCCTACAGCTATGGCAAGGATTTCTACGGCACCATGCAGTGGGCGATCGGGCTCGAGCTCTTTCTGCTGATCGACGATCCCTGGCGGGTCTTCTTCACCACCGACCATCCCAACGGCGCGCCCTTTACCATGTATCCGGCGCTGTTCGCGCTGCTGATGAGCCGGGAAGCGCGCAATGAAATGATTGCCGGACTCTCGAAATCCGCCATGGCGCTCTCCACCCTGGCCGCAATCGACCGCGAATACACGTTCGAGGAAATCGCCATCATGACGCGCGCGGCGCCGGCCAAGCTGCTTGGACTGACGGATCGAGGCCATCTCGGCGCCGGCGCCATAGCCGACATCGCGATCTACCGCAGGGACGGGGATATCGCGAAAATGCTGGGGCAGGCGGCATATGTCTTCAAGGATGGCGATCTCGTCGTGCAAGACGGGGAGATCACCCATTACCGTTGGGGCAAGGCGCTCAGGCTCAATCCGTCGCCGGACAAGGCGATGGTGCGCCGCCTGGAGGACTATCACCAGCAGCGTTACGGCCTGTCGCTGGACTGGTTCAATTTCCCGGATTCCGCGATCGCGCGCGAACAGCCATTCGGCGAGGTGGCATGCCGAACGTGAGCGTAAATGGCATAACGATCGACGATACCTTTGCCGAGGCCTTCGGCATGCGCGCGACTGCCATCATCATCACGGCGCCGAACCGGAAATGGGCGCGCCAGGCGGCGACCACGATGACCGGCTTCGCCACCTCGGTGATCGGCTGCGGCTGCGAAGCGGCAATCGATGTCGAACTGCCGCCATCGGCCACACCGGATGGCCGGCCTGGCTGCCGCGTGATGATCTTCGCGATGGGGACCGACGAACTGCAGAAACAACTGCTCAACCGCGTCGGCCAGTGTGTCTTGACCTCGCCGGGTTCGGCCTGCTTCGCCGGACTGGAGGGCAGCGCCGCGTTGAAGCTCGGTTCGGCGCTGCGTTATTTCGGCGACGGCTGGCAGATCTCCAAGAAGATCGGCGGCAGGCATTTTTGGCGCGTTCCCGTCATGGACGGCGAATTCCTGTGCGAGGCAACGACCGGGCTGACGAAGGAAGCCGTCGGCGGCGGCAATTTCTTCGTCATGGCTGAAAGCAGCGCCAAGGCCTTGGTCGCCGCCGAGGCCGCGGTCGCCGCGATCGGCCAGGTGCCCGGCGCGATCGTGCCGTTTCCGGGCGGCATTGCCCGTTCGGGTTCCAAGATCGGCGGTAAATACAAGGGCATGATCGCCTCGGCCAACGAAGCCTACGCGCCGACGCTGCGCGGTGTCGTCACGAGCGCGCTCGGGCCCGACATCAATGCCGTCCTGGAAATCGTCATCGACGGCGAGACCAATGACGCCGTTGCCGCGGCTATGAAGGCCGGCATCAAGGCCGTCCTCGAGCTCGGGCCGCACAAAGGCGCGGTTCGCATCAGCGCCGGCAATTACGGCGGCAAGCTCGGCAAATTCATCTATTCGCTGAAGGACATGCTGCCATGAAGGCGCTCACCTTCACTCTAGTCGCCGAGCCGCCCGAGCGCGTTGACCTGTCGCCGCTGAGCCCGGAGCGGCTTGCCGGGATCGAAAGGCACGATATCGAAAAAATCCAGATCGGCATGTCGAAGCATGGGTCGAAGGTCGGCGATATTTTTCGCGTCGCCGGCAACGATCCGCTGGACATCGTCTTCGAAGGTGGAAGCGCGCGCCTCGACCGCGTGGCGGAAGGCATGCGGAGCGGGTCGGTTCGCCTCGTCGGCGATGCCGGCGCCCGGGCCGGGCGCGCCATGCGCGGCGGTAAGCTCACGATCGAAGGCAATGCGGGTCCGCATGCCGGCTCCGGCATGCGCGGCGGCAGGCTTGAAATTGCAGGCAACGCCGGCGACCACCTCGCGGCGCCGCTCGCCGGGGAACTGGCCGGCATGAATGGCGGCGTGCTGATCGTCAGGGGCAAAGCGGGCGCTTTTGCCGCCGACCGCATGCGGCGCGGCCTGATCGCGGTGCTGAAGGGCTCAGGCGACCATGCCGGCAGCCGCATGATCGCCGGCACGCTGGTGGTGGCCGGCGGTGCTGGCGAGATGCCCGGCTATCTGATGCGTCGAGGTTCGATCCTTCTCGATCGCGCCCCGAAAAGCCTGTCGCCGAGCTTCGTCGAATGCGGAGCGCCGGAAAGCGTCTTCGCCGCCATCGTCGATCGCCATCTGATCGCCGAGGGTATTTTGAAACGGCCGCTT
This sequence comes from Mesorhizobium sp. WSM4821, assembly GCF_055901555.1. Classification (NCBI taxonomy): domain Bacteria; kingdom Pseudomonadati; phylum Pseudomonadota; class Alphaproteobacteria; order Hyphomicrobiales; family Phyllobacteriaceae; genus Mesorhizobium; species Mesorhizobium sp. WSM4821. The sequence continues at coordinate 3,226,013 of NZ_CM148371.1, forward strand.
CTGGGCAAGGCGCCGCATAAATATGGCGGTGACAATGCGGTGCTTGGGATGGGTGAGGTTCTTTTCCCTCGCTGAGGTGTGCAGCCATGCAAAGCGCGGTCGACATGACGATCGCTCACGGTGATCAGCACCCGTCCTGCCCACAAGTACTCACTTTCTGGGAAGACGCGGATTTTCGGGCGCGGCACCCAGTTCCGACCGCGCCAGACGCCTTGGTCTCATCCATTCGGTGCGCGCTTTGTCGGAAAGCACCAGTCCATGGCCAGGCCGGTCGGGCGCATAGGCGTACCCGTCCCGGATGTCGATGGGCTGATCCACCAGATGATCGAAGTTCTGGAATGAGTATTCCAACCACTCGACTTCGGGGAGGGCGACCGCCATATGCACGCCGACCTCCAGAAAGGTGTTGCCGATGCTGACCGGAATCCCGAGCTCGGCGGCCAGCCAGCCGATGCGCATGACATCGGTCACCTGGCCGTGGACATTCAGGATGTCGGCTGCGTGGGCTTCCAGAAGAAGCCGCTTGCCTTGAAGATCCAGATACTCCCCGCTGTTGATCTGGGTCCATGTCACTGCGTGCCTGAGCGTTCTCAGCCCTTCGTAGTCGTGCCGCAGGATCGGATCCTCGACCCACAGGAGATCGTGGCCGGCATCGCGGATCGCCACCAATTTCACCAGCGCTTCCTTCGAAGTCCACGCCTCGTTCGGATCGATCATGATTTTCGACCCTGCCGGCACGCGGGTCTTCAACAGCTCCAGGCGCTGCAGATCGCGGTCGAAATCCGGATGGCCGACCTTGATCTTGAAAGCGGTGTAGCCAAGCGACGCCGCGTGCGAGAACAAGGAGACGAATGCCTCATCGTCGAGGTGGAAATCGAGACCGCTGGCGTAAGCACCCACGCGGTTGCGGCGACTGCCAAGCAGGACATGAAGGGGCAGGCCGGCCTCCTTTGCCGCAAGGTCCCAAAGCGCCACCTGAACGGCCTCGTGAAAAGGCAGGGAGTAAGCCCGCTGGTTGCCGCCGCGCGGGCGGTTCACACGGTGAACCAGCGCGATCGCCTTGTGCCCCTTCAGCGTCGGCCACACCTCGTTTTCGAAAACAGCCTCGATCTCGATCTGGTCGGGCAGGGGATTGAAGAGCGTCTGGACGAAGCCCAGTCCCGCCTCACCGCTTTCCGAAACGAGTTCCAGAGCGGCAATGTTGACATCGTCCGCTCGAACCTGACTGTCCCCGATTACCCGGTCGCGGGCGAACTGAAATCGGGTTATACGAAAATGCGAAAGGCTCATCACCAATGACCTTCTGATCGTTTAATGCTGTATACTGATCTATCAGATAATGCCTTAGTATCGAACCAACGGGGGTGCCGCAAGTGGCGGGAAAAGCAAAATCCGTCTCTCATACGCCGGTGGCGGCCGCCCGTATGAGCGATGTCGCCTATGAACGAATCCTGGAAGGCCTGTTCGACAGGCGTGTTCCGGTAGGGGCTTTCGTCTCGCAGAACGAGCTGTCCGCGATCGTCGGCGTGCCCGTCGCTCCGCTTCGCGACGCCCTGCGCGTGCTCGAAGCGGAGGGAGTTCTCGCCATTCACCCGCGCTCGGGAATCCAGTTCGTAAGACCCGGCCTGGAGCTTACGCGCGCAACCTACCAGTTCCGCGCTATCATAGAGCGTTCGGCAATACGCGTCTTTGCCGAGCAAGGTGACGAAGCCGTCATGAATGCCTTGGAAATGCGGCATTCCCGCCTGGTTCGGCGGGTGGAACGAGAGGGTGTCGGGAAAGAGCAACTGGAGGAGATGGACGCGCTGGAAAGAGAACTTCACGGTGCAATCATCGGCGCGCTGCGCAATCCGCTGATCGATAGCACCTATCGGCGCATGCACAATTATCTGCGTCTGCTGCGGCTCGACAGCAAGCTCACCTCGCCGATCATGATCCGGACGCTCAAGGAGCATCTCGACATCCTCGAGGCCTGCGGCACCAGGAATGCCGACAGCGCTGAAGCGATGCTGCTGGCGCATTTCCAAGCGGCCATGCAGCGCAATCTGGGGCTCGTCTGACAGTCAAGCCGCGTGCCTCGTCGCCACAGGCTCCCAAGCGCGGTTGCGCGATCTGGGAAATGATGTTACCTCCAAACTGATCGATCAGTGCGTTAGCCTGATATGTTGGAGGAGATCGCATGCAGTTGAACAAGAGACAGCTTCTCATCGGTTCCGCGGCCCTTGCGATGGCGGGGCCTGTCGGCGGTGCCCGGGCCGCGAGCGCCATCAGCTACTGGCACCATTTTACCAGCCAGTCGGAAATGGCCAGCCTGCTCAAGATCATCGGGTTGTTTCAGGCGGCGAATACGGATGTGGCGGTGACGCAGGAAAACATCCCGAACTCGGAATACATGGCGAAGGTTTCTTCGGCGGTGCTGGCCGGCGGGCGCCCGGACACCGCCATGGTGATCGCCGAGCGATTCGCCGACCTTACCGCGATGGAGGGATTGATCGACCTTACCGAGCGCGTGAACGGCTGGGCCGGCAAGACGAATTTCCCCGACAGCCGCTGGACCGGGCTTTCCAGCGACGGCGCGATCTATGCCGTTCCCGCCTTCGCCTTCGTCGACTGGATGTACTACCGCACCGACTATTTCGAGGAAGCCGGGCTGGCAGGACCGCCCAAGACCTTCGACGAATTCCTGGAGGCCTGCCGCAAGCTGACGGATCCTTCGAAGGGCAGGTTTGCTTTTGGCATGCGCGCCGGCGCAGGCGGGTTCAAATATGTCATCGACGTCATGGAGGCGTTCGGTTCGCCGATCGTCAAGGACGGGCAGCCGGCCATCGACAGGGCCGCGGCGATCGAGGCGGTGACGTTCTATTCGGCTCTCTTCCTCAAGGAAAAGGTCGTGCCGCCGAGCGCGCCAAACGACAGCTACCGCCAGATCATGGAGGCGTTCCGCACCGGACAGACGGCAATGCTGTGGCATCACACCGGTTCGCTGAACGAAATCTCCGGCGCGATGAAGCAGGGCGAACAGTTCTCGACCGCACCCATGCCGGCCGGCCCCAAGGCGCATATCGCTCGCGTCGCCTACGCCGGCAACGGCATCATGAAGGAAGACAATATCGAGGCTGCCTGGCAGTGGGTGAGTTTCTGGGGCCAGACGGACGCTGCCATAACGCTGCTCGAGGGGACCGGTTATTTTCCGGCCTCTGCCGCTGCGCTGCAGGATCAGCGGATCACCGGAAATCCAATCTACGGTGCGGCGGTGAAGACGCTCGACTTCGGACGCCTGCCGAATAATTTCATCGGCGCCGCGGGCTGGTCCGAGAACGTCGTCAATCCCGCCTTCCAGTCGGTGCTGACGGGCCAGTCGACGCCGGAACAGGCCGTGGATCGCATGACCCAGGGCCTCGAAGCTGCCCTTCGCTGAGATATTCCGGCACGGCGGCTAGGGCGTGCAGCCGCGCCTATCACGGAACGGGACGGTGCTTTCGCGCCGGAGATCCATGACTTCAAGCGCGAGCAGATACCTGCCTTTCCGGGCTCTCGGCGAACTGTCCGAGACCCGATACTGGATGTATTTGCTGCTTCTTCCGAGCCTCGTCCTCATCCTTCTTGTGATCGCCTATCCGACCCTTTACGGCATGGCCATCAGCTTTCGCGAGATGCGTCTGACGCGCCCCGGGCTCGATGGCTGGGTCGGCTTCAAACACTATGCGGCGATGTGGTCCGACCCGGTCTTCTGGATCGCGCTGAAGAACACGGTCGTGTGGGTCACCGCCGCGGTCGTGCTGGAACTGGCGCTTGGCCTTCTCACCGCGACAGCGCTCAACAGGGATCTGCCGGGCACGAAGATCTTCGCCGTGCTCATCCTGCTCCCCTATTTCCTGCCCAACGTCGTAGCGGGCCATATGTGGGCGCTGCTGCTCGATCCGCGGCTTGGGGTCATCAACGACATTCTGGTCCGCATGGGCGTCCTGCAGTCCTACAAGGCATGGTTTGCGGACCCCAATGCCGCCCTTGCGGCGACCATTCTGGTCGAGGCCTGGCATGGATTTCCATTCTTCGCGCTGCTGCTGCTTGCGGGTCTGAAGAGTATTCCCGAGGATCTCTACAAGGCCGCCGCGGTGGACGGCGCGGGCGCGGCCGCGCAGCTCAGGCTGATCACCCTGCCGATGCTCAAGACCGTCATCGCGGCGGCGGTGATCCTGCGTGTCATCAGTCTGGTCAATTCGCCGGATCTGCTTCTCATTCTCACCGGTGGCGGGCCGGGAGATGCCACGCAGGTGCTGTCGCTGTACGCCTTCCAGACCGCCTACAAGGAATTCAATTTCGGCTACGCATCCGCCCTGTCGGTGGTGATGTTCGTCATCCTGATGATCTTCGCGGTCGCATACATCCGCATGTCCAGGATTACCAAGGAATAGAGCGATGATCGAAAGCAAGCGTCACCGGCGGTTGATCGCGAACTTCGCCACCTACACCGTGCTTGTGAGCCTTTCGGCATTCTGCATCGGCCCGATGGTCTGGATGTTCCTGACGTCCCTCAAATATGAGGCCGATATCGTCACCCAGACGATGCAGTACATACCGAGCCGCATCACCTTCGACAATTATGTCGCCATCTGGACGCAGTCCGGCTTTCCCCTGCTTATCGGCAACAGCCTCGTCGTCACGTTGCTGACGGTGACGATCTGCGTCGTCACAGGGACGTTGGCCGCCTACGCCTTTTCGCGCTTCGCGTTTCGCGGCCGGGACCGGCTCATGCTCGGCTATCTCGTCGTTCGCATGTTCCCGGCGGTCATGGTGATCATTCCCCTTTATGTCGTGATGCGCGGCGTCGGGCTCGTAGACAGCCGTTTCGGCCTTGCGCTCGCCTATACGAGTTTCCTGCTGCCGCTGTTCGTCTGGATGCTCAAGGGCTTCTTCGATTCAGCACCCAGGGAACTCGAGAGTGCGGCGCGAATCGACGGTTCGACAAGGCTTGGCGCCATGGTCCGTATCGTCGTGCCGCTTGCGCGAAACGGCCTGGTTGCAAGTTCCGTGTTCATTGCCATCGCTGCCTGGAACGAGTTCCTGTTCGCCCTGATGCTGACGACGGGGCAGGGGTCTCGCACCTGGCCCGTGGGCCTGCAATTGATGGTCGGCGAGTTCCAGCTTCCCTGGGGCGTTCTGGCCGCGGGCGGAATCCTCAGCATCATCCCGGTCATCGTTCTCTTCGCTATCGTCCAGCGAACCATGGTTCAGGGGCTGACCGCGGGCGCCGTCAAAGGTTAGGAGTGCTCACATGGCGACACTTTCCATCAAGGACGTGCGCAAGTCTTACGGTTCCGTACAGGTTCTTCACGGCGTCGACATCGAACTCGAGGACGGAGGATTCCTGGTTCTGCTTGGACCGTCCGGATGCGGCAAGTCGACCTTGCTCAACATGATCGCCGGCCTCGACGACACGTCCGGCGGTGACATCCTGATCGGCGGACGCTCGGTCGTGGACCTTGCACCCAAGGACCGCAATATCGCGATGGTGTTTCAATCCTACGCGCTTTACCCGACCATGTCGGTCGCGAGGAACATCGGATTCGGGCTGGAAATGCGTGGCGTGGACGCCGACAAACGCAAGCGTGCCGTCGAGGACGCCGCGCGCCTGCTGCAAATCTCGCATCTGCTCGACCGGCGCCCCGCCAACCTGTCGGGCGGACAGCGGCAGCGCGTGGCGATGGGCCGGGCGATCGTGCGCGACCCGGCCCTGTTCCTCTTCGACGAGCCGCTGTCCAATCTCGATGCCAAGCTTCGCGTGGAAATGCGCACTGAAATCAAGCGCCTGCACGAGCGTCTCGGCACGAGCATCGTCTATGTCACGCATGATCAGATCGAGGCGATGACGCTGGGCACCAAGGTGGCCGTGATGAAGGGCGGACACATCCAGCAATTGGCAGATCCGCGCACTGTCTATGAACGGCCCGCCAACATGTTCGTGGCAAGCTTCATAGGGTCTCCGGCAATGAACTTCCTACCTGGACGATTGGTCCGGGACGCGAACGGTGTCCGTTTCGAAGCAAGCGGGGTATCGATCGCGATGCTGGCCGGCAAACCGGTGGAAATCTCCGAGCGCCCAGTGATCCTGGGCATGCGGCCCGAGGAACTGAAAGTGGTAGCGCGCGATCAAGCTTCGGTAACGGGCGTGATCGATGTGGTGGAGCCTACCGGGCCCGAAACCATGGTGACAGTGCAGGTCGGCGATCGCTCGGTCATGGCGCGCGTGCCGCCGAGGTTTGCCGGCCAACGAAACGAGGCAATCTTTCTTGCCGTCGATCCGGCGAGCGTCAACCTGTTCGATCCGGACACCGAGCAGCGCATCGATATTTAGCCCAAGAGTTCATACGGAAGGCTCAGAGTTCCGGGACGTTCTCCCGGAAACTCGCCCGTTCCCGAGTGGATGCAGCCGGCATTGCAGTTGAGCCGTCATGGGTAACGGCTGGCATGTCTGCAGGGAGGTTAGCGGCGGTCGTTTGCAATCAGGTCCGTCAGGCAATCACCCGCCTGGCTCCCGGGTACGCCGAGATCCCTGACACTGTCCATGTGGTTGCGGTTCGTGAGGACCAGCGACGTTACCGGCGAACCCTGCCGCTGCAAGTTCTCTTTGAAGCGATCCGCTTGCTGATGGAAAGGCGGCGTCTCATTGGCTCCGACCAGAACCGTCGTCTTGGCTTGAGGATCATGCCGATGGGCAAGAGGTGTAAACAGGGCGACTTCCTCATCGGTGATTCCAATCTCGTTGGCGAGAAAGGAGTTCTGGAGCGGTTTCAAATCGTAGAGCCCGCCGAGCAGAAGAGCTGCCCGCACATTCGAGGGGGTATTCTCGCTGTCGAACAGAAACGTTGAAAGATGTGCTCCAGCCGAATGACCGCTGACGGTCAGTTCAGCCGGGTCTCCGCCATGGTCGGCGATATTGGCCAGAACCCATTGCTTGGCGCGGCGCACCTGGTCGACGATCGTAGCCATCCTGACCTTTGGCATCAGAGCATAGTCGACGATGACGGCAATCGCACCCGCCTGGGTAATCGTCGTCGCGACGTATGAGTAGTCGCGCTTGGAGAACATTCTCCAGTAGCCGCCATGGATAAACATGTGCACCGGCAGGCCGCTTCTTTTGCCCGAGGGAAAGAACAGGTCGACGGTTTCGGTCTGATCCGGCCCATAGGCAACGTCCGCGGTCATTGGAATGGTTGCGCGAACGGCCTCGCTGCGGTGAACGATGTCCTGCACGATTTTGTCAAAATCCGCGACGTGATCGCGGATGCGAAACGGATCGCTTTGCACTCTTTCTCCGCTCAGATGCTGATGGCGAGGTATTTCGCCTCCATGAACTCGGCAATGCCGTGATGCTGGCCGCCCTCGCGGCCGAGGCCGCTCTGCTTCACCCCGCCGAAGGGTGCTGCCGGATCGGACATCAAGCCGCGGTTGATAGCGATCATGCCGGCTTCGATCTTGGACGCCATCCGCATTCCACGCGCAAGATCGCGCGTGTAGATATAGGCGGCAAGACCGTATTCGGTGTCGTTGGCGCGCGCGATGACGTCGGCTTCCGTTTCGAATCTCGAGATCGGCGCGACCGGCCCAAAAATTTCCTCATGCGCCATCTCCGCCTCGGCCGGGACGCCGCAGAGCACGGTCGGTGGATAGTAGAATCCCGTTCCCGAGCCTGCCTTGCCCCCGCACAGCACCCGCGCGCCACGGGCGACAGCATCGTTGACCAGACGGTCGATCTTGTCCACGGCCTTCCTGGTGATCATCGGTCCGCACTCCGTGGCCGCGTCCGTACCAGCGCCGATCTTGAGTGCCGACATCCGGCTGGCGAGCCTTTCGCAAAAGGCATCGTAAACGCTGGACTGGACGTAGATGCGATTTGCAGCCGTGCAGGCTTCGCCGGCGTTGCGCATCTTCGCCACCATCGCCCCATCGACCGCCGCGTCGAGATCCGCGTCGTCGAACACAAGGAACGGCGCGTTGCCGCCAAGTTCCATCGAACACGAAACCACGTGCTTTGCGGCCTCGGCCAGCAGAAGGCGCCCGACATCCGTCGAGCCGGTAAAGGAGAGTTTCCGCACCCGCGGATCGGCCAGCATCGCGGCTGTCACAGGGCCGGGATTTGAGGTTGTCAGAACGTTCACCACACCTGGCGGAACGCCTGCTTCCTGGTAGAGCGCGGCAAGCGCGTAGGCCGTGAGCGGCGTCTCGCTGGCTGGCTTCAAAATTACCGTGCACCCGGCAGCCAAGGCAGGCGCGATCTTGCGCGTCGCCATGGCGGCAGGGAAGTTCCAGGGTGTGACAAGGACGCAGATGCCGATGGGCTCGTAGTCGACCACGATCCGGTTCGTGCCTGAAGGCGCCATCCCGAATTCACCGGTGATGCGAACGGCTTCCTCGGCATTCCAGCGAAAGAATTCCGCGGCGTAGGCGATCTCGCCACGCGCGTCCCGGAGTGCCTTGCCGTTTTCCAGCGAGATCAGGGTTGCCAGCGTCTCGGAACGTTGCGTCATCAGTTCGAAGCAACGTCCAAGGATTTCGGAACGCCTGCGGGGTGCCATTGCGCGCCAGCCGTCGGCGGCCTCGGCCGCAGCCTCCACGGCGGCTGCGGCATCTTCGATCGCCGCATCGGGAACGGTTGCGATCACAGCTTCGGTGGAAGGGTCCACGACCTGGATTTCCCTGCCGTCGGCGGATTGCCTCCATTGGCCGCCGATATACAGGCCGTGGGAAAATCTATGGAAGTCGGCAGTGTCCTGATCGTCTTCCAGCTGATGAGATATGTTCATGGCCTGCTCCTCGATTGCTCACATGACGTAGGTGGCGAGATCGCCATCATAGGCAGCCTGGATCAGGCCCCGCATGGCTGCCAGATCGAATGGACGCGGATTGTTCTTGATGAGACGGTCGATGCCGAGCGCCTGTTCGGCCGTCCAATCGAGCTTGTCGGCGGGAAGCCCGAGCTTGGCCAGCGTAGGCGTGATCCCGATCGCTCCAAACAGCCGGCCGATCTCGTCGATCGTCGCGTCGGCCATCTCACCGGTACTCCGGTCCCTCCCGTCGAGACCAAGGGCAAGGCCGATCTCCGCCATCTCGGCGCCCGCGGCGGCCCGGTTGTACTTCATGACATACGGCAACATGGTGGCGACACCCAGCCCGTGAGCGGTATGGGTAAGGGCGCCGACCGGATATTGCACCGCGTGCGCCGCCGCCGTTCCGGCCGTACCGAACGCACAGCCGGCTGCAAGCGCGCCCATCATCACATCGGCCCGAGCGTCCTCGTCGCCGGGATTGCGGTATGCCTTCTCGAGACTGCGGCCAAGCAGCTTGATCGCGAGCAGCGCAAAATGGTCGGTCAGCGCGCTCTTTCCGATGAAGACATGGCTCTGCGGCAGGCTGGGGTCAGTGCCGCGCCTGGCGGCGGTAAAAGCCTCGATCGCATGTGTCAGCGCGTCTGCGCCCGCGATGGCCGTCAGTCCCGGGGGACATGTCATCGTCAGTTCCGGGTCGCAGATGGCGGCTGCCGCAATCAGATGCGGGCTGGAGATGCCGACCTTCAAGGTGCGATCCGGATCGGAGATCACCGCGACAGGGGTCACCTCCGAGCCGGTGCCAGCCGTTGTCGGCACCGCGATCAACGGCAGCGTCGGGCCAGGCACCTTGAACTCGCCGTAGTAGTCCTGGAGCAGGCCGCCGTGACTGATGAGCAAAGCGGCGCATTTGGCCATGTCGAGACAACTGCCGCCTCCGACGCCGATCACCATGTCCGGCGCAAACTCTCGCGCCACCTCGACGCAGGAGGCAACCGTGTCTCGTGGCACATCGGGCTGCACACGGTCGTGCACCAGCACATCGATCGAAGCGCCCTCGAGCGCGGCCATGATCTCTGCGAAGGCGACAGTTGCGGCAAAGCGCTCGTCCGTACAGACAAGAGCACGACGGCCCAGCCTGGCTGCAACGGTTGGAATGACATGGCGCTGGCCCTTCCCGAAGAGGATTTCACGCGGCAGCCTTACGGCAGCGAAAAGGCTCATGTTCGGCGTCCCTCGATGAGGTTGGGAGTGGAAAGCGAAGCTCGTTGAGCTCGGCTCTGAAAGCTATCCTCTATTAAATCGTATAGGATATAGGATTGTATTGGACGAAGCATCGTGTTAGCCAGTGATCCTGTCAAGAGGCAAAATGCAGGTCATGAACTCAAGCAATGCCCGAGAAGTCGACCCCGCTGGCGGACGCATCCAGCGATCCAACAGCCTGGTGGAGGACGTTTACGAAGCGATCTTCGCGCAACTCATGTCGCTGAAGATCGCGCCTGGCTCACGGATCACCGTCGACAGCCTGGTCAAGGAGCTCGATGTATCCCACACGCCAATCCGTGAAGCGCTTGGCCGCCTCGAAGGCGAAGGCCTTGTGCTGAAGACACATTTGATCGGCTACCGCGCCGCGCCGCAGATAACCAAGCGCCGATTTGACGAACTCTATGAGCTTCGCCTGCTGCTCGAGCCGCATGGGGCGGCCAAGGCAGCCGCATTGATGGATGAGACGAAACTTGCGGTGCTTCGGGAGTCCGCAGGGGGCATGGCGCGCCGCGAAGGCAAGGATGAGCGCCTGCGTTACTCCAATTTTGCGCGGCGGGACGCCATTTTCCACGACAGGATCATGGAATTTGCCAACAATGACCTCGTGCGCGAGACTCTCGCATTCCAGCATACGCACTTCCACATCTTCCGCCTGATGTTCCATTCGCGCGTCACCGAGGAAGCGCTCGACGAGCATGAGGCCATTCTGGCCGCCTTCGCTGCCTCCGATCCCGCCGCGGCGGAACAGGCGATGCGCCGCCATATCGAGCATTCTCGTGATCGTTTGTTGCTGGCGTTCGATTGAGACTGTCACGATGTCCGTCACCGTCCACATCGAGAGCGGCGCCGCCAAGCTGGATGCACCGCTGACCACGCAGGCAAGCGCCCGGGAATACCAGGTCCCGGATCCCATTTTCTGAGACCCGCGCCGCCGGGCGAGTGCAACGCCCGCCTGACTTCCATCCACAAAACGAGGAAACCGACCATGCCAGGCAAGAAAATACTAATGTTGACCGGTGAGTTTACCGAAGAATACGAGATCTTCGTCTATCAGCAGGCGATGGAGGCCGTCGGTCACATCGTCCACGTTGTCTGTCCCGACAAGAACGCTGGAGACCTGATCAAGACGTCGCTTCACGATTTCGAAGGCGACCAAACCTACACCGAGAAACCCGGCCACTATGCTTTGATCAACAAGACCTTTTCGGAGGCGGAAAGACAGCTCGACCAGTACCATGCCGTGTATTGCGCCGGTGGTCGTGGCCCCGAGTACATCCGCACGGATAAGCGCGTGCAGGCGATAGTCCGCCATTTCCACGAAAACAAGAAGCCGATCTTTACGATCTGCCATGGCGTGCAGATCCTGATCGCGGTCGACGGCGTCGTGCGTGGCAAGAAAGTAGGTGCGCTGGCTGCCTGCGAGCCGGAAGTGACCCTCGCCGGTGGAACCTATATCGACCTGTCCCCGACCGAGGCCTATGTGGACGGAACGATGGTCTCGGCAAAGGGTTGGACCGCACTTGCCGCGTTCATCCGCGAGTGCCTGAAGGTGCTGGGAACGGAAATCCGTCACGCGTAGTTAGCGATGTTCCGACGCATTCCGGACGGAATGCGTCGCTTCGCTGCGCAATCCCTTCGACGGCTCATGCCCGCGTCCATTCTCGTTGATGACGTCACCCGCGAGTGCCTGGCGCTCATGGTGGTTGGTAGCGCGGGAACTCGACGCATTTGTTGAGACACGAGGTTGGCCGCCGATGATCGTCTCCGACGACGGCCTGAACGGCCGCCTCCGCCAGAGCTTTCTTTTTCCCCTGGCAGGGCGACGCGCAGTGATCCAATTGGTGCGCGGCTGTGTGTCGTGACGTCCGTCAGCCCAAACCTCGAACATCAATCATTGCCTTGATCAGGCCCGACTTCTGGTGGGCCCAGGCCGCGATGTCGCGCGGGCTGTCGCGCAGTGTGGTGCGGTGGGTCACGAGTTGGTCGACCGGTATCTTGCCTGCGCGGATCGACGCGATGACGTGCTCGAAATCGGCGCGCGTCGCGTTGCGGCTGCCGATCAGCATCATTTCCCGCTTGTGGAATTCAGGGTCGGAGAACGCGATATCGTCCTTGACGACGCTGACCATGACCATGACACCGCCATGGGCGACATAGGCGAATGCCGCTTTCAAGGATTCGCTGTTTCCCGTCGCGTCATAAACGACGTCAAAGCCTGCCCCTGCGGTTAGTTCTGATATCTTTTCGTAAATCAGCCCTTTCGATCCGTCGATAACCAAGAACCCGAGTTGCCGCGTGGCAAAGGCCAGCCGTTCGGCGCTCACGTCCATGATGGTGACCTGCTGTTTCGCGATTCGTGCGAAAAGCGCTGCCCCAAGACCTATCGGCCCGGCGCCGATAACCAATGCGCGCGCCCCTCCGATTGCCATCGATCTGCGAACGGCGTGAGCACCTATTGCGAGAAACTCGACCGTCGCGGCTTCGACCAACGACAGGCCTCCGGCGGGCAGCAGGTTTGCCACGGGAACCAGGATCTGCTCGCTCATCGCCCCGTCGCGATGCACGCCGAGCACCTGGATCGAAACACAGCAGTTGGGTTTCCCCTTGCGGCAGGCGACACATTTTCCGCACGACAGATAGGGATTGATGACGATGTCCTGTCCGACCGCAACAGTGGCAGGTCCGTTGATCTCGACAACGGTGCCCGAAACCTCATGGCCCATGACGCGAGGATAGGCGAGAAACGGGTGCTTGCCTTCGAAGATGTGATAGTCGGTACCGCAGATGCCGACATGGGCGACGTCGATCAGTGCCCATCCTTCCGGCGGACTGCCAGGCGCCGGCCGGTTGGCGAACTCAAGCTCTCCCGGAGCGACGCATCTAACGGTTTTCATGACGGCGTTCATGTAAGGCGCTGTCGCTCCTGCGATGTGTTGGTTGTAGAACTGAACCGGCCTGGCGGGTGGCGCCGCCGGGCCGGTTCATGTGTCACTCGAAGTCCGTGACGTTGGCCGCAGTAACAAGGCCGGCGCCGGTGTCGACGTTGGCTTCAACCTTTTCGCCCTTGATCGCCTTGACGACCGTGTCGATTCCGAGTTCGCCCATCTTGGCGGGGAACTGCGCGACGGTCGCATCCTCGACGCCGGACTTGATCGCTTCGAGTTCGCCGCAGCAGGCGTCAAAGCCGACGAGAATGAACGCGTCGTTAGCGATGCCGGCATTGCTTATCGCCTGGGCCGCACCAGCGGCCGGCGGACCGCATGCCGAATAGATCGCCTTCAGGTCCGGATTGGCGGTCAGTATGTCCTCGGCGACCGAGGTCCCGAGTTCTTGCGTGCAGCTGGTGGCGCCCTTACCGACCACCTCGACCTTCACGCCGCCGAGGCCCTCCAGCATGCCTTTGACGCGGTCGTCGAGTGCCGGCACCCCGGGAACGCCTTCGAGGATGCCGATCTTGTCGCCATCCTTCAGCACCGTCTTGAGGTACTCGCCGGCGATCTTTCCGCCGTTGAGGTTGTTGGTCGAGACGAGCGCCGTCTGACCTTTCCAATCTGGAATGCTGTTGTCGATCAGCACCACTTTGATGCCTGCGGCGACCGCCTTGTCGAGCGCTGGCGCGACGGTCGGATCCACGGGCGTGATGGCGATGCCCTGGACCCCTTGAGTAACCATCGACTCGATCAGGGCGATCTGGCCCTCGATGTCGGTGGCCGATTGCCCCTGGCCCACGATCAGGTCGACACCGTTGTCGGCCGCGTATTTCTTGGCGGCCTCCTCCATGGTCGAGAAGAACGGAACGGGGAACTTAGTGATCAATGCGACCTTTACCTTGTCGGCCGCAAAAGAGGGCAACGCGAGCGCGATCGCGATCGCCAAGCCACCCAGCAGTCTCAGTTTCAGTTTCATTGCATCCTCCCTTGGTACTGACCCGCCCTCCGGTGGAGAACTTCGGGCCATTGCGGACAGAAGCCGTCCGCAATGCTTTCAGGCTCAGGCTCCGACGATCATCGAGACCAGATCCTGCTTTTTGCTGCTGTTCGGTATGAGCTCGCCCACTTTCCTGCCCAGCCGCAGCACCATGGCGCGGTCGGCGAGTTCGACGACGTGTTCCATGTTATGGGTGATAAGGATCACGGCATTGCCGTGATCGCGGAGCGTCGAGACAAGATTGAGCACCTGTCGCGACTCTCGGAGACCGAGTGCAGCCGTTGGCTCATCGAGGATGACGACCTTGCGCGCGAAGACGGTCGAGCGCGCAACCGCGATCGCCTGACGCTGGCCGCCTGACATCTTGGCCACCACGACATCCAGCTTCGGCAGCGTCACCTTGAGCCGGCTGATGACCTGCCTGGCCTCCGCGTCCATGCTGCGCTTCTTCAAGAAGCGAAGCCCGCGCGGCAGCCATGCCGGACCGGAGATCTCGCGGCCGGCAAAGAAGTTCTGCGCCGGCGTTAGGTTGTCGAAGAGAGCAAGGTCCTGGTAAACCGTCTCGATGCCGGCGAACCGGGCATCGGCGGGTGATCGGATTTCCGTTTCGAGGCCGTCCAGTTGGATTGAGCCCGAATCCAGATGGTGCAGCCCGCTGATGCATTTGATGAGCGTCGACTTGCCGGCGCCGTTGTCGCCGAGAAGCGCCAGTATCTCGCCACGCCGCACCTCGAGATCAACACCGTCGAGTGCCAGCACGGAACCGAAGCGCTTCGTGGCGCCGCGCACCGACAATACGGGCTTGGCAGTTGCGGCTTCGGCCGGCGCTGCCGCGGCACTCATTGCGCCCGCCCCGCCTGCGCCACGCGCACGCGGCCTTCGAGATAGTTGCGCAGCACGTCGCTCTCGACCGCGACCACGATGATGACGCCTATGACGATGAGCTGGTAGAAGATGTCGACGTTGAGCAGGTTGAGTGCGTTGCGGATGACGCCGATCATTATGGCGCCGATAACCGCGTGTCCGAGGTGGCCGCGCCCGCCGAGGAAGCTCGCGCCGCCGATGATGACAGCGGCGATGGTGTCGAGTTCCAGCAGATTGCCGAACAGCGGCGACCCGGCGTCAGTCCGGCCGGCGAGGATGACCGCGCCGATGCCGGCGCAGGTGCCCGAGATCACGTAGGCCGACACCAGCACCCAGTTGACGGGAATGCCCATCGCGACCGCGGCCTCAGGCCGGCCGCCGACGGCGTAGATCCAGCGCCCCCACACCATCGTTCTCGTCAGCACAAGGAGCAGGAGCCCGACGCCGGTGACAACGAAGACCGAGCCGGGCAGGCCCCAGAAGGCAGGGCGTCCGAGCACCCGGATCGCTTCCGGCATGCCCGGAATGGCGCGGCCGTCGGCGAGCTGCAGTGCGATGCCTTTGCAGATGCTAAGCGTCGCCAGCGTGATGATGAATGGATGCGGCAGCCGCCCGAAGACGTAGAAGAGCCCGTTCACCGCGCCGACGAGCGCACCGGATACGATCATCGCGATGATGACCGCGGTCGCGGGACCACCAGCCTGAACCAACAGCGCGCCCACGACAGAAGCGAGCGCAAGGTTCGATCCGACGGATAGGTCAATACCGCGCGTCAGGATGACGAGATGCTGGCCCATGGCCACGACGGTGATGACCGCCGTCTGCGCAAGGATGTTGCTCACGTTGCGCGGCGTGAGAAAGACCGGAGACAGAAAACTCAGAACGATGACCAGAGCGATCAGGATAAGCACCGGGCCAATCCCAAGCAGCTTCAATCCGATGTCGAGACCGGAATACGATCCGGGCCCGACGTTCCGTGACGACACGGGCACCTTCATACCTACTCCAGCGTCGGACAAATTCATTCCCCCGCCGAACCCGAAGGTTTCGGCACCACAGCAAGCTTCCTGTCCTTGCTTTGTATCGATAAAAGACAACGTCGAATGCGTTTGCGTCAAGTTGTTTTTTATGCATAAAAGTCTTCTGAAAAAGACATCGCCGGGTCACCGCTATGAAACCGGATACCGTCTACAAGCGTGCGCTCAACGCAACATTGCAACTGCTCGGCAACGGCGAGTTTGCTGCCGGACTACCGTCGGAGAATCAGCTGCGAGGCCAGATCGACGTCAGCCGCACCACGGTACGCAAGGTGCTGCGCGAACTCACGAGGCGTGGCATCGTCGTTCAGGAGGACGGCGCTAAGTTTCCCGGCCGCCCGGTCGGCAAGGACGATCTTTATAGCGGACCGGAAACAACCTCGCGCAATGAGCATGTCGAACAGCAGTTCATGGAATGGATGCTGCGCGGCGGCATCAAGCCAGGCACACTTATCAACGAGCTGGAACTTGCCCGGCTGTTCGGTGTGGCGACCAACGGCATTCGGGAATTTCTGATCCGATTTAGCCGTTTCGGCCTCGTCGAGAAGAAAAGGAATTCAGGCTGGCTCTTCGAGGGTTTTACGGAGGACTTTGCGCTGGAGTTGTTCGAGATCCGCGTGATGTTTGAGCTGCGATCCGCGCGCCTCTTTGCTGGGTTGCCGCGGGAATCGCCCTTGTGGGCGCGCCTCGAAGCGCTGAAGCACCAGCATATCGACCTGTTGGACAAAATCGAGGTGCGCTACCACGACTTTTCAAGCCTCGACAACCGCTTCCACCGGCTAGTCAACGAAAGCTCGCCAAACCGGTTCATCGACGACTTTTCCGATCTCATCACCCTCATCTTCCACTACCACTACCAGTGGAACAAGGCGGACGAGAAGGAGCGCAACAAGGCCGCTATCATGGAACACCTGGCCTACATAGAAGCGCTCCAGTCCAGAAACCGTCGCAGCATCGAATCGGCATGCCGAAAGCACTTGCGATCAGCTCGCAACACCCTCTTGCGCTCGTTGGCGAAGTGATTGTGCATTTGAGGTAAACGCACCGCCTGCGGTAGTGGCGCTGAGGACCGGGCCTCGATCGCAGCCGTGCCGGCGGGAGGGTTCGACGCCAGCTGATCGACTGGCCGACAGGCTGCCGGACTGCTCGGGCAGACCGTGCTGCGGCTCGACACGATCGGCTTGCCCCTCGCCAAAATCCGGTCCCGCTTTTGCTGTTCCTAGACTTCCACGTTTTCGGATATGATGGGACCGGCCGGGCATGCACGCGCTCCGGTCGGGAGGCAATTCTTGAGGAACCTAGGCAACCCGCACAGGGCCACCGACGGCGTTCCGATCACAGGGCGCGGTCTGATTGCGGCCGCCGTTTCGGGTGCGGCAACTCTATTCGCCCCCGTTGCCCTCGGCGCCGAAGAAGAGAGTTTCAAAATCGGCCTGACGCCGGTCTTCCTCTCGAACGATCTCGAATTGCTTGGCCATCTGCGCAGCTACCTGGGCGCCAGGATCGGAGGACAGGTCGAGCTCGTCACGCGCCGCACGTATCAGGAAATCACGGCGCTGCTGGTTTCCGGGCAGGTTCAGTCGGCGTGGATCTGCGGCTATCCCTACGTGCAGTTCAAGGCCGATCTCGACCTCGTCGCAACCCCGGTCTGGCACGGCAAGCCGCTCTACCAGTCGTACCTGATCGCTAAGGCGGGTCGTAAAGCGGATGACTGGGCCGGATTGAAGGGCGACGTCCATGCGTTCTCGGATCCGGATTCGAATTCGGGTTTTCTGGTGACGCGGGCGCTGCTTGCGGAGAACCGCCAGCTTCCCGGCAATTTCTTCTCGCGGAGCTTTTTCACCTACGGGCACCGAAACGTCATCAGGGCCGTCGCCTCGGGCCTCGCTCAGTCGGGCAGCGTGGACGGCTACGTCTACGAGGTCATGCGTGAGACCGAGCCGGATTTGGTGAAGCAGACCAGGATCGTTCGCAAATCGGAATGGCTGGGCTTCCGCCAATAGCGTCGCCGAAGGCCTTCTCCAACGATCGACGCGTCAAGGCACTGCAGCAGGGCTTGATTTCCATGAAGGATGATACCATGATCGGCTACGAGAAGGGGCTGATCTGGGGCAATGACAACTACCGCACCAACGGCGCGCTGGTGAACATAGCGCTGGCGACGGGAAATATAGGCCGCGAGGGCGGCGGCGTGGTGCGCCTCGGCGGACACCAGGAAGGCTATGTGCGGCCCTCCGACGCGCATGTCGGGCGGCCCGCTGCCTATGTTGACAACCTTCTTATTTGTTCTAGCCGCATTTCTGCGACGCCAAGTGATTCCCCTTGGCTGCAAATGCTCTAATTCTCCTCCACGAACACCTCTTCGCGCTTCTTCTTGACCGCAGGCAGGAAGACGACGACGAGCACGGCGAGCGCGATGAAAAGCAGGCCGGCGCTGATCGGTCTCGTCACGAAGGTGCTCGGGTCGCCGCGCGCCAGGATCATGGCGCGGCGCAGGTTTTCCTCGAGCAGCGGGCCGAGCACGAAGCCGAGCAGCAGCGGCGCGGGCTCGCAGCGCAGCTTGGTCAGGAGGTAGCCGAGGAAGCCGAAGAAGGCGACGGCGTAGAGGTCGTAGATGTTGGTGTTGACGCTGTAGACGCCGATCGAGCAGAACGCCATGATGATCGGAAAGAGCACGTAGTAGGGGATCGTCAGGAGTTTCACCCAAAGCCCGATCAGCGGCAGGTTCAAGACGATCAACATCAGATTGCCGATCCACATCGAGGCGATGATGCCCCAAAACAGCGCCGGCTGTTCGATCGCGACATTGGGGCCGGGCACGATGCCCTGGATGATCATCGCGCCGATCATCAGTGCCATGACCGGGTTGGCCGGAATGCCGAGCGTCAGCATCGGGATGAAGGAGGTCTGCGCGCCGGCATTGTTGGCCGATTCCGGTCCTGCGACGCCTTCAATGGCGCCCTTGCCGAATTCCCCCGGGTTCTTCGACACGCGCTTTTCGACCGTATAGGAGGCGAAGGCTGCGAGGATCGCGCCGCCTCCCGGCAGGATGCCGAGCGCCGAACCGATGATCGTTCCGCGCACGATGGGCGCCGCCATGCGCCGAAAGTCCTCGCGGGTCGGCATCAGGCCGGAGACCCTTCGGATCATCACGGAGCGCTCGTGCTCGTTTTCGAGGTTGCGCAGTATCTCGGCGACGCCGAAGACGCCGACCGCCACCGCGACGAAATTCAGCCCGTCGGCATATTCGCGGATGCCGAGCGTGAAGCGAGGCGTGCCAGTGTAGATGTCGGTGCCGACAAGGCCGAGCAGCAGGCCGAGCACGACCATCGCCAGCGCCTTGACAATTGAGCCGTGGGCGAGCGCGACGGACGAGACGAGGCCGACGACCATCAGTGAAAAATACTCTGCGGCGCCGAATTGCAGCGCGATCGCCGTCAGCGGCGGGGCAAAGATGGCGACGAGGAAGGTCGACACCGTGCCGGCGAAGAACGAGCCTATTGCTGCGATCGCGAGTGCCGCCCCGGCGCGGCCATTCTTGGCCATCTGGTAGCCGTCGATCGCGGTGACGGCGGAGGAGGATTCGCCGGGCATGTTGATGAGGATGGCGGTGGTCGAGCCGCCATATTGCGCACCGTAATAAATGCCGGCGAGCATGATCAGTGAGGAGACCGGGTCGCCGATCTGGAAGGTGATCGGCAACAGCATGGCGATGGTAGCGGTGGCGCCGATGCCGGGCAGGACGCCGATCAGCGTGCCGAGAAGGACACCGATCAGACAGAACAGCAGGTTCCAGAGCGTCGTTGCCGTCGAAAAGCCGAGCGCGAGGTTGTCGAGGAGTTCCATGTTCATGTTCTCACAACGGCAGCCAGGGGCCGAAGCGCCGGAACGGCAGGCCGAGCGCATAGCTGAAGACGAGGAACGCAAACAGCGTCAGGCCGGCGGAAAGCAAGAGCGCGGTCACTGGCTTCATACGGCCGCTGGCAAAGGATGCGATCAGCGCTGTCAGGAAGATCGAGGGGATGAAGCCAAGGCCGCGCACAGTCAGGCCGAAGAAGATCGGGGCGGGGAGGATGAACAGCATGCCGCGCCAGGCTATATGGCCGATCGGCTCGCTCTCGAAGCGCACCGCCTGGACGAGGATGATGGCGCCGAGCAGGATGAGCACGATGGCCAGGACCAGCGGGAAATAGCCCGGTCCCATGCGGAAGGCGGTGCCGATCTCGAGGCCGAGCGACTGCAGCGCGAAAAATCCGCCGAGAAAGATGAACAGCGCCGCGCATATGCCGTTGGCCGTGTCGATTGCGAAAGGTTTCATGATGCTCCTCCCAGGCCCGCGCCGCGGGCGCGCCGATGCCGAAGCCGGCGTGAAAAACGGGGCGCCGGTGGCGCCCCGTTTTTGAAAGCCTCAGTCGGCGTACTGGCCGGCGGCTTCGATGATCGGCTTCCAGCGCGCGATCTCGCCTTCCAGCTTGGCCTTCAGCGCGGCCGGCGTCGCATCTGCGTCAGACGACGGCTTGGTGCCGAGTTCGGCGAAACGGGCGACGACGTTCTGGTCCTTCAGCGCGACCTGAAGCGATTTCGACAGGCGCTCGGTGACCTCGGCCGGCGTGCCCTTAGGCGCGTAGAGGCCGTGCCAGATGCCGACCTGCACCTCCGGGAGGCCGGCTTCCGTCGTCGTCGGCAGGTCGGGCAACACGTCGAGGCGCTCAGGTGAGGTGACGGCGTAGGCCTTCACCGTGCCGCCCTGGATCTGCTTGGTAGTGTTGGTCGTCTGGTCGCACATGATGTCGACCTGGCCGCCGAGCAGGTCGGTCATGGCCGGGCCGGTGCCCTTGTAAGGCACGGTGACCAGCGGCGTGCCGATGGCGCTCATGAACAGCATGCCGCACAGATGCGAGGCAGCGCCCAGGCCGGCGTTGGCGACCGTCACGGTATCCTTATTGGCCTTGGCGTAGTCGACCAGGCCCTTCAGATCGGTCGGCTCGAGGTCCTTGCGCGCGAGAATCGTCATCGGCACCTCGGTAACGAGGCCGACATATTCGAAAGCGTTGAGGGTGTCGTAAGGCAGGTTGCGGTAGAGCGTGGCGCTGGTCGCCATGCCGATATGATAGAGGAGCAGCGTATAGCCGTCCGGCTCGGCGCTCGCGACGCGGCCAGCGCCCAGCGTGCCGCCGGCGCCGCCGACATTCTCGACGATGACCTGCTGGCCGAGATCCTTCGACATGGCTTCCGCGACGAGGCGCGTGACCGTGTCGGTCGGGCCGCCGGCCGAAAACGGCACCACGACGGTGATGGTGCGTTCGGGATAGGTCTGCGCGCCCGCGGCGAATGGATAAAGCGTGATGGCCGCGGCGGCAGCCAGAACGGCGACAAATTTTCTCATCGTGATTTCCTCCCGGGATAAGAATTCCCACCGCTG
Organism: Mesorhizobium sp. WSM4821; assembly: GCF_055901555.1. Taxonomy (NCBI): domain Bacteria; kingdom Pseudomonadati; phylum Pseudomonadota; class Alphaproteobacteria; order Hyphomicrobiales; family Phyllobacteriaceae; genus Mesorhizobium; species Mesorhizobium sp. WSM4821. The sequence goes on from NZ_CM148371.1 coordinate 3,247,354, forward strand.
CACGGAGTCCTCTCAGCACCGCTGTGGATGGAGCAACAACTAGTGCAAGCTAGCAGATTGCAATCGGACTCAAACCGTAAACTGCGATTATGCGCAACCGTCCGCGCAAAATAGGTGGAAAGGTGACATCGAGCCGAAGGGCATTCGCCGAGTTCCTGGCGACGCTCGGATATCTCCATTCACTCTTCCTAAACGAAACGGACCGTTCCGTTTAGGAAGAAACCCTGTGATTTTTCTGACCTGGGCCGCATGCGACCGGCTGCACTCACTTCACGCTGGCCCACGGTAGCTAGACGGTTCACGCGCAGTGTCGATACCTGCTAGGCGTGGGGTGGAAGTGGAGATCCGCTCGCCTGTGCCCGTAACCAGTCCGAGGCGCGGTAGTATCGCAACATGGCGGTGGGAGCGAACGACATGAAGAAGGGCGCTCGCCGGAGCGGTTCGAGCTTCAGCGACAGGTCTTTTTCGGGGACCCCCTTCGCCCATTCGCCGAGTACGCCGCCGAGCATGCTTCCGGTCGGCACGCCACGACCGGACAGGCCAGTCAGCGCGACGACGCCGGGCGCGAGCTCATAGAACCGCGGGATGGTTCGCTTCTGCATGTCCAGTTCACCGAACCAGAAATACTCCCATCTCAAGTCGCTGCTGATCTGCGGATGGAGCCAACGCAGGCGGTCGGACATGAGGCGGTGTGTGAACGCCATGTCCCGTCCGCGCCGACCCATCGGGAACATCGAGGCGACAATCCGGCCTTCGGCGTTGTACTTGTAGACGAAGATGTCGCCGCGGCCATCATGCATGGTGGTGTTGCGTGGCAGGACGGTTTGGCGTTCCGCGGCGGTCAGCGGCTGCGTCGCGGCGACGAACACCTTCTGGATCTTGTAGGTCCGGTCAAGGCCGGGCCAACCGTCAACAGTGTAGGCGCCTGTCGCAAAGATGACCTTGTCCGCAACCACAACCCCTTCGCCCGCGCGTACGGCCCAGGCGCCGTCCTGCCGCACGACATCGCGGACGGGCGATTTGGTATGGATCGTGCCGCCCTCCTCGATGACGGCGCGCGCCAGCCCTCTCGCGTAACTCAACGGATTGAGATGGCCAGCCTCGGAATGAAACCAGCCGCCATAATATCGCGGGCTGCCGGTCATCTCCTCGCTAGCCTGTCTGTCCAGCACCCGCGTCTCGGCGCCGACTGCATTGTACTGCTGCGCCTTAGCCTCGAGCTTGGCGACGGCGCCTGGCGTAAGCGCGCCCATGACGTAGCCGTTCTGCTGCCATTCGCAGTCGATGCCGTAACGCTCGATCATCCCCGCGACTTGCCTGTTGGCCCCTGTCTGCCGGGCGATCAGCCTTTCGGCCCACGGTTCGCCCAGCATGGCACGCAGTTCGGACAGGCTGTAGTGCGTGAAGGTTGGCGTACAGTGGCCGGCATTGCGTCCCGAGCCGCCGAAGCCGATCTCCTGCGCTTCGAGAAGAACGACGCTTATGCCGTCGCGAGCAAGATCGATCGCCGTCGTCAATCCGGTATAGCCACCGCCGACGACGCAGACGTCCGCCCTTGTGCGTCCTTGCAGCGCGCCGGTTTTTGGCGGCGGCTTCGCGGTCGCGTACCAGAGTGAGACGTCAAACGGCGAGAACCTTGCCATGCCGGCCGGCCTCAAAGCATGTCGCTTCGCGCGTCGAGCGCATCGCGCAGCCCGTCGCCAATGAAGTTGAAACTGGTGACCGCCAGGGTGATCGCGGCGCCAGGAACGATCGCCAGCCACGGCGCGCTATCGAGATATTGCTGGGCGCCGTTGAGCATGTTTCCCCAACTCGGCAGCGGCGGCTGGATGCCATAGCCAAGGAAGCTGACATAGGCTTCGAGGAGGATGGCGCGTGCGACGGTAAGCGTGGCCGCGACGATGATCGGGCCGATCGCATTGGGCAGAAGCTCGCGAAACATGATGTGGCTGTTGCTCAAGCCCAGCATCCGGGCGGCGACCACGAAGTCGCGTTCGCGCAGGGAGCGCACTTCCGCCTCGACGATGCGTGCAATTTCCATCCAGCTCGTCGCCGCAATGATCAGGGTGATCATGATCGGGCTTGGCTTGATGAACGCAGCCATCGCCAGCAGCAGGAAGATGTTGGGAAAGGACAGCATCGCATCGACGAAACGCATCAGCACCGTGCCGATGCGGCCGCCGAAGTACCCGGCGGCAATCCCGAGCACGGTTCCGAAGACTGTGCTGAGGAGCATTGCGGCGAAACCGACCAGCAGCGAAATGCGGCCAGCCATGAGCAGGCGCGCCGCGATGTCGCGCCCGAGCGGATCGGTGCCGAAGAAATGGTAGCCGGTGAACGGTGGGGAGAAGCGGCCACGCAGGTCGATGTAAAGGTCGTCGAAGGGCAGGAGAAAGGGTCCGATGACGCAGGCGAGGACCAGTATGATGATCATGACCAGGCCGAACATCGCCAGTCGATGGCGGGCAAATCGGCGCACGGTGCGGCTGCGCCACCAGGGTTGCGTGGAGCGGGCGGAGACGAGTAATTCCGATTGGCTCATTTTTTCGCTCCTCAGCTCAATCGAATGCGCGGATCGACGAATGCGACGGTGAGGTCGGCGGCCAGATTGCCGACGAGGACGAGAACCGCGGACATCATCAGCAGGCCCATCACCACGGGGTAGTCGCTGTAGCCGAGACTGTCGAGGAACAGCCGTCCCATGCCGGGCCAGGTGAAGACGGTTTCCGTCACCAGGGCGCCACCCAGTATCGTCGGCAGCTGCAGCCCCAGCAGCGTGATCATCGGAAGCAGAGCGTTTCCGAGGATGTGACGGAACAACACACGCCGGGGCCTCAGTCCCTTGGCCCGGGCAGTGCGGACGAAATCCTGATTGATGACGTCGAGCGTCGCGGTCCGCATGTAGCGGCTCCACACGGCGATATTGACCAGCGCGAGAACGATGCTCGGCATGATGAGATGGATCGCATAGTCACCGAGCGAGCCGTCGCCGATCGTGTACATGTTGCCTGCCGGCAGCCATCTGAGCCGGAGCGAGAAAATGTAGATCGCGATCAACCCGAACCAGAAGGTCGGGATCGACAACGCCACCATCGCGCCGACCGTCGCCGCGTAGTCGAAGATCGAGTACCGTTTGAGCGCACCCAGTACACCTACGCAGGTGCCGACGAAGATGGCGGTCGAGGTCGATACGCCCATCAGCAGCAGTGTCGCCAGAAGGTGCTCCCAGATGATCTCGAGCACGGGCCTGCCGTCCCGGAAGGAACGTCCCCAGTCACCGCGAAGCAGGTGCCCCAGCCAGTCGAGGTACTGGACGGGAAGAGGTCGATTAAGACCCATTTGCGTGGCGATCCGGTCAAGATCGGCCTGCGTCATTCCTGGCGTGAGAGTGAACTGCGAGAGCGGTCCGCCAGGAGCGAGGTTCAGGACGGCAAAGCCAATCACCGAAACCAGCAGGAGCAGGACAAGACTTTGCCAAAAGCGGCCCAGCAGATAGCGAAACATGCCGGCTGTCTCCGTTTTGCTGTGCGTCGGATACGGTTGCGCAAGAGGCGCTTTATCGACGATTGAGGCCGAGCCGGTGATTGCCGGCCCGGCCTATTTCCGGAGCTATGACCAGTACCAGGTGGCCACATCCCAGGAATCGATGCGCACATTGATGTTCGGGATGACGCCGTCGACACCGGACTTGTGTCCGCGGACCGTCGCATATTGGAACATCGGCAGGAATGGCAGGTCGTTGCGCACGGTCTCCTGGATTTTCAGGTAGGCTTGCTTGCGCTTTTCCGGCTCGAATTCGACACCGCCGGATTCGAGCAGCTTGTCCACCTCGGGGCTGGCATACTGCCAGGTATTCTGGCCGGCGCCACCCTTGGCCGGAATTGATTTCGAACTGAGGTAATCCGACGTATCGGGGTCGGACCCTGTCAGGAAGTTGATGCCGACGACAACGGAATCGAACTGCGACTTCACCCAGTAGTCTCCCCACATGACCGCAGGCGGCAGGTTGGAGATCTCCACTTCGACACCGACGTCGCGATACGATTGCTGAATGAACTGCTGCGCCTGTTCGCGGATATGGTTGCCCGCCGTGGTCGAGTTCTTGAACGAGAGGCGGACACCATCCTTGACGCGAATACCGTCGCTGCCAGGGACCCAGCCGGCGTCGTCGAGCAACTTCTTTGCCTTGTCCAGATCGTATTCCTGCTTCGGCAGATCCGGATTGTAGTAGAAGGATTGCTGCGGCATGTAGGTTTCGGTCGGGGTCGGCAGTCCGTAGTAGAGGGCGTCGATGATCGTCTGCTTGTCCAGCGCATAGTACAGCGCCTGGCGAACGGCGAGTTCCTTGAACTGTGGGCGCTCCATGTTGAAGCTGAGCGATTCGACCGTGGCGGCGGGAATGACGGCAACGGACGTCCCGCTCAATGCCTTGGCTTCCTCATAGTGGTCGGCCGTGATCCACTGCAGCCCGATGACGTCGATGTCGCCAGTCTTGAACTGGGTGTAGAGAACCGTCAGGTCCGGAATGTATTTGTAGATCAGCCGCTCGAGATAAGGGCCGTCGCCGAAGTAGTCGGTGTTGGCGGCCAGCTCGATATGGTCGCCGGCCGTGCGTTCCACCCATTTGAACGGTCCCGTTCCGATGGGAGCATTGTTGAACGGCGCGGTATTCTTGTCCTCCGCCGCACCGAGCACATGTTTCGGAACGATGAAGGTAGCCGCCAGGATCGATGGATAGGGTGCGTAAGGCTCCTTCATCTTCCAGCTGATCTCGGTTGGCGAGACGACGGTCAGATCCTGGACAAGTTCGTGGCCGGCGCGCCGCCAGCTCAGAAATTTCGGGTCGACCAGGAGTTCGAGCGTGAACTTGACGTCCTCGGCCGTGAACGGCTTTCCGTCATGCCACTTGACGTCATCGCGCAGCTTTACGCGCCATTCGAGCCCGTCGGCCGAGATGCCGCCGTTTTCGACGGTCGGCACCTCCTTGGCGAGTGCGGGGAAAAAATTACCTTTCGGGTCGACGCCAAACAGCGGATCGAAGACGCTGAAGTGAATGCCCTCGTCGACCTCGATATGCACCAGGTGCGGATTGAAGACGGTGGGTTCTTGAGAAAAGCCGACGATCACCTGCCCCTTGGGCGCGCTCGGCGGTGTCGCGGCAAGTGCTTTGCCGGTAGCTGTCAGGTTGGGCATGGCGAGGCCGGCGGCGCCGGCGATCGCCATCCCAAGCGTCTGGCGACGCGTCGGCCGAAAGATTGTGCTGCTGCTCTGGTTCGACATTTGGAGTCTCCTTTTGAAGTGTTCCACTTTGCTGCAACCCGCCCTCTTGTCGGAGCGGTTAGAATCCACTGATTGGCGCGACCTTCGACCCGTCCGAAAATCGCGACCATCTGAAGTCCGTCGGATCGACGATCGGCGGCCGCCCGATGACGATGTCCGCCATCAGCCTGCCCGCCGCCGGACCGATGCCGAAGCCATGGCCCGAGAATCCGGTCGCGACATGAAAGCCGGGGACGGCATCGACGGCGGAAATGACGGGGACGGCGTCGGGCGTGACGTCGATATAGCCGGCCCAGCGCTGCGCGATCTCTGCCTTGTCCAGAACCGGAAATGCCTTGCGGGCGTTCGAAAGGACACGCTCGGAGCTTTTCTTCGACGGCTTGGGATCGAGCACGCGGCAGTATTCGAAGGGACTGGCCTCATCCATTGCCCAACGGGTCGGCATCCTCGCCTCTTCGAGGAAACGGCCGCCCAGCCGGAAATTCAGCGATCGCCATTCCATCTTCCAGGCCGGAAGGAAATCGCGCGCGTAGCGAAAGGAGTTCGGCACGATATCGACGACGTTGGTCATGCTGGAGGCTATGGTATAGCCACCGTCCTGGCGCTTGCGCATGGCGAAATTGTTTGCCCACACGGCCTGTTCCGGTCCGTTCTCGACCGGCGTCGTGCGAAGGACCGTGTTCATGACCTTCAACTGCGGCAGGTCAAGGTCAAGCGCTCCGCAAAACAGGTTCGACCATGCGCCTCCGGCAAGGACGACCGCCTTGCAGGCAATGAAACCGCGTTCGGTGACGACGCCCGAGACGGCGCCGTTGGTCGTCTCCACGCCGCGCACCGCGCATTCGGTCAATATGGCGGCGCCGCGCTCGCGCGCGGCTTCGGCAATCGCCGGCGCTGCCTTCTGCGGTTCCGCGCGGCCGTCAGCGGGCGTGTACAGCGCTCCTTTGACATCGAGATTGGAACCGGGGAGGAGATCACGCAATTCTCCCGCACCGATCATTCGCGACTCGAGCTGATAGCCTTCGAGATGACGTCCCCAGCTTGCGTGCTGTTCGTATTCCTTGTCATTCGCGCAGGTGAATACAATTCCGGCTCGGGCATAGCCGGTATCTCGGCCCGTTCGTTCCGAGAGCCTCGTCCAGATGCGCAGTGCTTCCGCCATCAGCGGGACCTCGCGCGGATCCCGACGGGAGATTCGTACCCAGCCCCAGTTGCGGCTGGACTGCTCCTGGCCGATTCCGCCCTTTTCACACAAAGCTACGCGCAAGCCGCTTTCGGCGAGTTCCAGCGCCGTCGAGGCGCCGACGATGCCGCCGCCAATGACGACGCAGTCCACCTCCTTTGGCAGTTCAGTATCTCCGTGAACAGGAACGACGAACGGTCCGGGCATCCTCAGTAAAGCTCCTCGAGCTGGCAATTGATGAAAAATTCGGCGACGCTCGCGTTGTTGGGCAGATCGAGGAGCATCCCGATGGTCCGTGCGAGATCATCGGGATCGGTCATCAGCGCATCGGGGCGATCGGTGATGCTGCGCGCCATGTCGGTGGCGACGAAACCGGGGCAGACGGCCGTGGCTCGAATTCCAAGATCCCATCCCGCCTGTCTGATACCGTGGGAAAGGGCGACGGCAGCAAACTTGGAGATCGAATAGGAGCCTGATGTCGCGGACTTGACCCGCTTGCCCGACAGCGAGGCGAGAATGATCACACGGCCTGCTCGACTTGCCGCAAGCGCTTCCCACGACGCGCGCACCAGACGGCGCGGAGCCTTCACGTTGATATCGAACATGAGATCGAGATCCGTGTCGTCGGCGTCGATGACCGACTTCGCAATCATGGTGCCGGCACAGGCAATGACTGCGTCGATCCGGCCGAAGCCATCGATGGTGCCGTCGACCCATCCCCGTTCGGCGCCGGCGGCCGCGGCCTCATAGGGGAATACGCGGACGCGCTCGCTGTCGGCCCAGTCGGGCTGCACCGGTTCGCGCATCCCGAGCGACAGCGACCAGCCCGTTTCATATAAGTGCCGGGCGCAAGCCGCGCCGATGCCGCGATTGGCGCCGGACAGGAGCGCCACCCGCCGGGTGGCCTGCACTGCGCCCACTGTCGCCGGCTCACTCATTGCCGAGACCCACGGTGCGACGATAGACGCGCCGCAATATGTCGAGCAGACGCTTCTGGTCTTCCTCGGGCACACCGGCGAAGAAATCGCTGGATTGCTTGGTGGCGATCTTGCGCACCTTGCGGGCGAGGCCCGCCCCCTTTTTGGTGATATGAAGCCCCTGTGCCCGTCCGTCGTCCGCTGCGGCCTCACGCGTCAGAAGATCGTGCTCGATCATCTGATCGACCAGCCTGCCCATGGCGGAACGATCGCGCATAATGAGCTGCGCGATGACCGAGGGCCGTATCCCTGGGTGGCTGTCGACAAGAAGCAGTGTGGTGATCTTGCCGGTTCCCCGAGCCACGTCGAGACCCTCCAGGCGGTCATCGAGATCACGAGAAAGGGCGATATTGATGCTTCGGATATAGAAGCTCAGTGTGTCTTCGAGGACATCGAGCCCTACCGTCTCGACGGTATGAAGAGGGCCTTTCTTCTTCTTCGGCAACGGACACTCTCCTGAGGCTTCACTGGCAGCCTGCGTCGAGATCACCGGCAGCCTCGAAAATGGGGTTGCCGCGAGCCTTCAAAGACATAGTCGATCGAGTAGTGGACAATTGCAACTACTTTTGGTGGACAAAAGCAACTATTTTGCCCGCAGGAAGGTCCGAGGGTGCGCGTGCAGTTTGATCGAGACACGGCCTTGGCCGCGCCTCTATCGGCACTGTGATGGATCGCGGGACTTTCCCGATCTCCGCCTAGAATTACAGTTGCATATCTAGGCGGCGGGGACCCATTCCTTGCCGGGAATGGCAGAGATGAGTTGCCTTGTATAGGCGTGACGTGGCGATCGGAATATCTGCCAGGGCGGACCGGATTCCACGACTTCGCCGCGGTTCATGACCAGAATCTCGTCGCAGATACGGCTTGCCACTCTCAGGTCGTGCGTGATGAAGATCATGGCTATCTTCATTTCCTCCTGGATATTGGCCAGCAGGTCGAGGATCTGCGCCTGGATCGAGACGTCGAGGGCGGAGACCGCTTCGTCGGCGACCAGGACCTCGGCGTCCATCATCAGAGCGCGCGCGATGCCGATCCGCTGGCGTTGGCCGCCTGAAAATTCATGCGGAAACCGGTCGTAGGCGCCCTCGTCGAGCCCGACCAGCCGAAGCAGCTTCAACGCCTTCACGCGCGCTTCGCGAGCGGGCAGGCCGTGCGCCATCGGGCCGACGGTGAGGATCTTGGCGACGGTCTGCCGCGGATTGAGCGAGGCGAAAGGATCCTGGAAAATCATCTGAATGTGCGGTCGCATCGGCCGGAATTCGGAATCAGAAAGTGCCGCGATGTCCTTGCCGTCGAACAGAATGCTGCCGCCGTCGCTATCCAGCAGCTTCAGGAGGACGCGGCCGAGGGACGATTTTCCCGAGCCGGACTCTCCGACGATCCCAAGTGTCCGGCCCCGGCGGACCTCGAAGCTGACCTGCTTGACCGCGTGCACGATGCGAGACCGCGAGAAGAAGCCGATGCCTGGCCGGTAGGTCTTGTCGAGCTTCTGTACCTCCAGCACAATCGGGGCATCGCCGCGCGACTTTGTCTCATTCTCGATCATATGTGGAACGGCGGCGATCAGTCGCCTGGTGTAGGGGTGGCTTGGATTGCCGAGCACGTCGGAAACGACGCCTTGTTCGACCATTGCGCCTTTCTCCATGACGATGACGCGATCGGCGATTTCCGCGACGACGCCAAAATCGTGCGTGATGAACATGACGCTCATGTTCTTTTCGCGCTGCAGCCGCCGGATCAACGCAAGGATCTGTGCCTGGGTGGTGACGTCGAGAGCCGTCGTCGGCTCGTCGGCGATCAGCAGATCAGGCCCGAGCGCGAGCGCCATGGCGATCATGACGCGCTGGCGCTGCCCGCCGGAGAGTTGGAACGGATACTGGTGGCGCAGAACCTCGGGCTCCGGCAGGCCGACTTCGCCGAGCAGATCGACAACCGCCTTCGTGCGGGTCGCTGAAGTGCCTGCGTGGTGTGCTTCCATAACCTCCGCAACCTGCTGGCCGACGGTCATCAGCGGATTGAGCGCCGAAAGCGGATCCTGGAAGACGATGGAGACCGAACGGCCCCTGAGACCGCGCAGAACATCTTCCCGTGCGCTGGCCAGATCGTGGCCCTTGAACCGGATACTTCCCTGCGTGATCCGCACCGAAGATGGCAGCAGACCCATGATCGCATTTGCGGTGACCGACTTGCCGGAGCCGGATTCGCCGACGATGCACAGCATCTCACCCTTCTTCATGTCGAAGGATATGTTTTCGACCGCGTTCTCACGCTCCATGTTCCTGGGCAGGCGTATAGTCAGATTTCGAACAGACAGAACTGCTTCCTCGATCGGATCGCCCGTAGTCGTTTCGCTCGGCAGCATTGCTTGGCCTTTCGAAGTTTCAATGATCTGACGACGCATACTAGCCGAACGTTCCACCGTCTGCGCAAGCCCGCATTTTTGAGAAAGGCACCGGTGTCTTGCGATCACTGCGAAATCGTAGCGATTTTATCCGGGCCAAGATGGCCAAAGGGCGCTGCGGCGGGAACCCCCTGGTAAGTGCCGCTCCTCTCGCGGCAGCAGGGTCAGTCCACCTTCACGCGGTGGGCGGGACGCAAAGTCGAGGATCGTTGCAGATCCGCGTTCAGCGATGATTGGTGAGCCTATCTAGCCGCGCCGTGCCGCCTCGATCGCGGCGACGTCGATTTTCTTCATGGTCATCATCGCACCGAACGCGCGCTTTGCTTCATCGCCGCCGGCCGCCATCGCTTCGGTCAGCACGCGCGGCGTGATTTGCCAGCAGACGCCCCACTTGTCCTTGCACCAGCCGCAGGCGCTCTCTTGGCCGCCATTGCCGACGATCGCGTTCCAGTAGCGGTCGGTTTCGTGCTGGTCGTCGGTGGCGATCTGGAACGAGAAGGCTTCGCTATGTCTGAATGCGGGACCGCCGTTGAGGCCGACACAAGCAACGCCGGCAACCGTGAATTCGACCATCAACACGTCGCCCTCCTTGCCGGACGGGTAGTCACTGGGAGCATGGGTGATGGCACCCACCGCGCTGTCGGGAAAGGTCTCGGCGTAGAAGCGGGCAGCAGCCTCGGCGTCCTTGTCGTACCAGAGGAAAATCGTGTTCTTTGCCATTGCGCGTCCTTTCGCTTTTGAAACCAAATTCCGGGCTTGTTTCCCCGCCCGCTCTCTTTCGAGATAGGCAGCCCGCGGCTAGCGCACCGCGGCCTTTTTGTTTCCACATGCAACATCGGCCGATCGCCCGCAGCGATTTGAGCCTACGTCGCCTTGCCAATGGCATGTTCGACGCCGCGGAGCTCGGCCAGTCCCTTGAGCCGACCGATGGCCGGATAGCCGGGCTGGGCGCCTCGCGTGAGGTCATCGAGGATGTCCTGGCCATGATCGGGGCGCATCGGGATAACGGCGTCCGGGCGCCCTTCCTTTTTACGCCGCGCCTCTTCGTGGAGCAGCGCCGCCACCACCGCCACCATGTCGGTGTCGCCGGCAAGATGCTCGTCCTCGTGGAAAGAGCAGGGGATGCCCGGCTCTTCCTTGCGCACATTGCGCAGATGCGCGAAGTGGATCTTTGGCCCCAGCCGCCCGACCATGCCCGGCAGATCATTATCCGGTCTTGCGCCGAGCGACCCCGTGCACAGTGTCGCCCCGTTGGCCGGGCTGTCGATTGCATCCAGGATGTAGCTGTAGTCGGCCTCGGTCGACATGACGCGCGGCAGGCCCATCAGCGGAAACGGCGGATCGTCCGGGTGGCAGCAGAGACGCAGACCGAGGCGTTCAGCCGTAGGCACGACCTCCGCCAGGAAGTCGACGAAATGTCGGCGCAGGGTTGTTGCGTCGATGTGGTCATAATTTGACAGTTGAGCCGCGAGACCGTCGAGAGACGTGTCTTCGGTCGAGCCGGGCAGACCGGAATTGACGCTTCTTGCCAGAATCCTGCGTGCAACGTCATCCATCTGCGCGTGTCGCCGCTCCGCCTCGGAGACGAGCTCCGGTGTGTAATCGCCGAGCGCCGCTTTGCGTTTCAGGATATGGATGTCGAATGCGGCGAAATCGGCCAAATCGAAGCGCATGGTGGTGCCACCATGCGGCAGGCGCCAGGCAAGGTCAGTGCGGGTCCAATCGAGAACGGGCATGAAATTGTAGCAGACGACGGAAATGCCGGCCCGCGCCAGGTTTTCCAGCGATGTCCGGTAGTTGGCTATATGGCTGCGCCATTCGCCGACCTGCGTCTTGATCGCTTCGGAAACCGGCAGGCTCTCGACGACCTCCCAGTTCAGATCGCTTGCGCCGCCATCCGGCAAAGATGCGACTTCGCGCTGACGTCTTTCGATTTCGGCGGGCAGCCAGACGGCGCCGTAAGGAACGTGGTGAAGGGCCGAGACGATACCTTGCGCACCGGCTTGACGCGCATCCGCGATCGTCACCTTGTCGACCGGGCCGAACCAACGCCACACATGTCTCATTCAAACATCCCGTTAAAAGAACCGCCATGTCCGCCTTGCCGATCATATCGCCGAGGCTGCAGTGCGCCGTGAAACCAGCTTATGAAGTTCTCGATCGTAAACACGGGCAGGGACGTCGCGGCGCGGATATCGGCCGCATAGGGAGTCATATTGGTGCATTCGAGCACGAAGGCGCCGAGATCGGGATTGTCGCGAAGGAGGGCGAGCGCCGCATCGACATTGTCCCGCCGGGCGGCGTCGACATCCAATTCGAGTTCATTGCCGAGGATGGCGCGGGTAAATTCGCGGCCGCCCTCGGTGCTGCCGACCGGGGTTCCTGCTGGCACTCCGGCCTTGTTGAGATGCAGCGGCGTCAGCGTCGAGGCGGAGATCGTCAATATGCCGGCGCGCTTTCCCTTGGGCAGGAGTCGGTTGACTAGGTCCACTTGCATCAACGACGAGGTTGCCACCGGAACGCCGACGGCCAGCGCCAACTCCTCCTGGAACAGCGACAGGAATCCGCAATTGGTGGTGACGCCGTCGACGCCGTCGGCGACAAGTTCATGCGCCGCGGCGATAAAGGCGTCGAGCAGGCCTTCGGCTCCTTTGAGCACGACACGGTCGGGCGTGGCGCTTCGTACGACCTTGTAGTGCACCGGAAACGGCCAGGTCGTTGCGTTGCCCATGTCGCCCGGGATGCGGGGAAAGCGCGCGTCGAGCATCAATATGCCGATTGACGCGCCGTAGATTGGTTTTCCGCCGGTCACGCGCATCGCGCATCCATCGTCTTGAAGGCGGGGGGAACGAACGCCTCCTCCACGAAGAGCCGCGCATGGCACTCCTTGACGGCCCCGGCTATTTCCTCGCGTCGCTTCGAGATGTGCCGGCCGACGAGATGGGAGGCCGCCGCACCGTCCCGCGAGGCAATAGCCGCAAGGATCGCGCGGTGCTCGCCTTGGGTTCGCGAGCGGCGGCTCTCCATGTCGACCCAGCGGAAGAACCGAATGCGCGCATTGATGTTCTTGAGCGTGCGGATGAGTTCGTCATTACGGGTGAACGACGTGATGGCGTCGTGAAAATACTCGTCGCAAGCCAGAAGATCCTCCAGCGATGCGCCGTCTTCGCTCGATGTGCGGTCGAGAAACGCGCCGAGCTCGGCAAGCTCTTCGTCGCTTGCAAGCTCGACGGCAAGTTCGACAGCGAAACGCTCGATCGCTTGGCGCAGCTGGTAGAGGTTATGCACTTCGGTCACCGAGTAGGTCCGGCAGAAGAAGCCGCGGCCGCTCTCGAACGACAGAAAGCCTTCGGCGGCGAGACGGTTGAGCGCCTCGCGCAACGGCGTGCGGCTGGCGTTGAGCTGGCGCGACAGCGCGACCTCGTTGATCCGCTCGCCCGGACGCAGGCGGAAATCGATCGTCATGGCCCGTATATCGGCATGCAAGGAATCAACCATCCCCTGATTCATCGGCCGGCCCTCCGCGCAACGCACCTTGACTCCTCCGATCGAGGTCATCAGTATTCAGACCTGTATACAGCTGCTGACGTGAATTGGGAAGCAGCTTTTCCCTGATGGTGCAGCCGATGAACTCGCAGATCCAGGCCAATATACTGTCCGGCGCGGAAGCGATGGTCAGGATGCTGGAAGCCCATGGTGTGAAGCACATATTCGGGCTCTGCGGCGACACCACGCTGCCGCTCTACGATGCAATGTATCGGCTCGACCACGGCATCACGCATCTGCTGACCCGCGACGAGCGCCATGCCGCCTATATGGCCGACGCCTACGCACGCGTCACCGGCCGGCCGGGCGTCTGCGAGGGACCGTCTGGCGGTGGTGCCACCTACATTCTGCCCGGTGTCGTCGAGGCGAACGAGAGCTCTATTCCCGTGCTCGCCATCAACAGCGATGTGTCGACCGGTTCGCGCGGCCGCTATCCGCTGACGGAGCTCGACCAGGTCGCGCTGTTCAGGCCCGTCACCAAATGGAACGCATCGCTGGATGATGCGCAGCGCTTGCCGGCAATGGTGCGCCGGGCGTTTCGCGAGATGACCACCGGCCGTCCCGGCGCCGTGCATCTGGCGCTGCCCTTCGACACGCAGAAAAACCCCGTCACGCCGGACGAGATCTGGGCCGACGCGCGCCACCAGGCCTTTCCGGCACTGCCGACAGCGCCGAACGGCGGAGCCGTCAAAGCCGCGGCGGAAGCACTCCTTTCCGCAAGAAGGGCGGTCGCAATCTGCGGTGGCGGCGTTGTGATCGCGGACGCAATGGACGCGCTGCTCGAGCTTTCGGTGCTGCTCGACCTGCCGATCGCGACAACCGTCTCCGGACAGGGCGCGATCGCCGAGACGGATCCGCGCGCCGTCGGCGTCGTCGGCTCCAATGGCGGCGTGGCGTCGACCAGAGTGGTCGTCGAGAACGCCGATCTCGTCCTCTTCATAGGTTGCCGCGCCGGCTCGGTGACTACCGAACGGTGGCGCCATCCGATGGCAGGCGCGCGGGTCGTCCATATCGATTCCGACCCGGCGGTGCTGGGCGCCAACTACCCGACCGAGGTTGCGGTTGCCGGCGACGCGCGACTTGCGCTGGAGATGATCGTGGCCGAGCTTGCCGGGCGCGGCAGCAAGGGCGGCCATGACGGTGCTGCGCGGGCAAAGGCTGCCTGGGCGGCCAAGCACGCCGCGTTCGAGCCGCTCGCGGCCTCCTCGGAGCGGCTGATCAGGCCGGAGCGTGTCGTCGACACCCTGCACAAGCTCCTCGGCGACGACGCCATCATCTGCGCCGATCCGGGCACGCCTTGTCCCTATTTTTCGGCGCATTACCGCTGGCCCAGGTCCGGCCGCCATTTCATCACCAACCGCGCCCACGGCGCTTTGGGTTTCGCCATGGGCGCCTCGATCGGCGCTCATGTCGGCCGACCGGGCGTCAAGACCGTATCGGTCATGGGCGACGGCTCCTTCGGCATGAGCGTCGGCGAACTGGAAACCGTCATCCGCTACAACATGCCGATCACCTTCATCACATTGTCGAACAGCGCTTTCGGCTGGATCAAGGCCGGGCAGCGCTCGGGCTTCGGCGCACGCTTCCACAATGTCGACTTTACCCGCACGGACCATGCTGCGGTCGCGGCCGCATATGGTCTGAAGAGCTGGCGGGTGGAGGATCCGGGCGAGCTTGAAACTGTGCTGAAACGTGCGCTCGAAGCCGGGGAGCCAACGCTTGTCGACATCGTCACGCAGCCGCTCGACGAGGCCGCCGCCCCGGTTTCGGAATGGGTCGCCTGATGCCGGCCGCCGCCGGTCTGAAAAAACTGCCGGTCGTGGTGATAGGTGCCGGCATCGTCGGGGTCTCCACGGCAATCTGGCTGCAGCGCGATGGCCACGACGTCACCCTGGTCGACCGCGGCGAACCAGGCGAGGGCACAAGCTATGGCAATGGTGGCGTGCTCGCCTCAAGCTCGATCGTGCCGGTGACGGTTCCCGGCCTGTTGCGCACGGCGCCGCGCATGCTGTTCGACCGCCGCCAGCCGCTGTTCCTCAAATGGTCCTATCTGCCGCGCCTTGCGCCCTGGCTACGCCGCTACCTCGGCCATTGCACGCCGGAGCACGCCTGGCGCATTGCCGCCGCTCTCGCGCCGATCATTGGCGACAGTCTCGCCGACCATCAGGCGCTGTCGGCCGGCACGGGCGCCGAACAATGGCTGATGCCGTCCGACTACGTCTTCGTCTACAACGGCCGCGAGCATTTTGCCGGCGACGCTTTCGGCTGGGAAATCCGGAAAGATCACGGCTTTGTCTGGGACGAACTCGAGGGCGCGGCCGTGCGCGCCTACGAGCCAGCCTTCGCGCCTCATCTCGGCTTCGCCGCGCGCGTTCCCGGTCATGGCATGATCACCGACCCCGGCCGCTATGTTAAGGATCTGGCTGCCCATGTCGTGGCTCAGGGCGGTAGCGTCGTCCGCGGTGAGGTGACCGACTTCGCCCGCGAAGACGGCCGCGTTGCCGGCGTCCGCATCGGCGGCGAAACGTTTCCCTGCTCCGCCACGGTTTTGGCTACTGGCGTCTGGTCGAAGCCGCTTTGCCGCAAGCTCGGGATCGACGTGCCGCTTGAAAGCGAGCGCGGCTATCATGTGGAACTTTGGGAGCCGAGCGTCATGCCGCGCGCGCCTAGCATGATCGCCTCAGGCAAATTCGTCATGACGCCGATGGACGGACGGCTGCGGCTTGCCGGGATCGTCGAGTTCGGCGGTCTCGATGCGCCGCCATCGCGCGCGCCCTTCGACCTTTTGATGCGCAACGTCCGTGCCGCTCTGCCCGGTTTGCGGTGGAAGGACAAGACCGAGTGGATGGGCCACAGGCCGGCGCCTGTGGATTCGATCCCCGTCATCGGCGAGGCGCCGAACGTCAAGGGCGCATTCCTCGGTTTCGGCCACCACCATGTCGGATTGACCGGCGGTCCGAAAACCGGCCGCGTCCTGGCGCAACTCGTTTCCGGTCGCGTCCCGAATTTAGACCTTGCGCCTTACGCCCCTTCACGTTTCCTATAGGACCATAAAAGACCCTCCAGGGAACTTCACTCCAAGCACTCCAAGCATCGCATAATGGGAGCATGACCAGATGAAGCGCTTTGCCACCCTTCTCGCCACGACCCTGATGTCCACGATCGCGGCAAACGCTGCCCTTGCGGAAAAATGGGATATGCCGCTGGCCTATCCGGCAACCAACTTCCACTCCGAGAACGCCGTGGCCTTCGCTTCATGTGTAAAGGAAGGCACGGGCGGCAGCCTCGATATCGTCACCCACCCGAACGGCTCGTTGTTCGGCGGCAACGACATCAAGCGCGCCGTGCAGACCGGCCAGGCGCCGATCGGCGAGCGTCTGATTTCGGCCCACGCCAATGAGAACCCGCTGTTCGGAGTCGATTCCATCCCCTTCCTTGCGACCTCCTTCCCCGATTCGGACAAGCTCTGGAAGGCGGCGCGGGAAAAGCTGACTGCCGTGCTCGACAGCCAGAACCTTGTCTATATCTATGCCGTGCCGTGGCCGCCGCAGGGGTTCTACTTCAAGAAGGAAGTCAATTCAGTTGTCGACATGAAGGGCATCAAGTTCCGCTCCTATAATGCGGCGACCGCCCGCATCGCCGAGCTTGCGGGCATGGCGCCGGTGCAGATTGAGGCGGCCGAACTCAGCCAGGCGCTGGCGACGGGGGTTGTCGAGAGTTTCATCTCATCGGGCTCGACCGGCGTTGACTCGAAGGCGTGGGAAAGCCTGACGCATTTCTACGACGTTCAGGCTTGGCTGCCGCGCAACCTGGTCTTCGTCAACAAGGACGCGTGGACCGCGCTCGACGATGCGATGAAGAAGGCCGTCGCCGATTGCGGCGACAAGATCGCTGCCGAGGGCGCCAAGAAATCCGAGGAACTGACCGCCGCCTACCTCAAGACGCTCGAGGAGAACAGCATGACCGTTTCCCCGCCCAGCGACAAGCTGAAGGCGGAACTCGCCGCCTTCGGCGCCACGATGACCGAGGAATGGATCAAGGCTGCGGGCGAGGACGGCAAGGCGATCATCGACGCCTATCGCGCCCAGTAGTCAGCCGCACTTCAGGCCCGGGCCTCGCGGGCCGCTTTCCCCAAACCGTCGAAGGAGGGGCACGGAATGCCTGTTGCCACGCGCGCGATCCGCCGCAGTCTTGATGTGGTTTATGATGGAGCCGGCGCATTGTCTGCGCTCTGCCTTCTGGCGATCCTCGTCGTCATCACCCTACAGGTCCTGGCGCGCTGGTCCGGGATCGCCTTTTCCGGTTCCAGCGAATATGCCGGCTATCTCATGGCCGCCGCGTCGTTCCTAGCCTTCGCCCACACGCTGAACCACGCCGCCCACATCAGGGTCAATCTGCTTTTGAGCGCACTCGGCGAGCGGCGCTTCTGGGGCGAGCTCTGGTGCCTGATCATCGCCTGCGCCGCCTCGATCTATCTTGCCTGGTTTGCGGTCAGGGCGGTCTACTGGTCGTGGAAGCTGCACGATATCAGCCAGGGCCAGGACGCCACGCCGTTGTGGATCGCCCAGGCGCCGATGGCGGTCGGCGCCGTCATCCTGGCGATCTGCTTCCTCGACAATCTGGTGACGCTGATCGCCACCGGCCGCGACAACATCCGCGTCGACCTTGCGGAACAGAGCAGGGCGGAGTAGCGGCTCATGGAACAGTTCTACGCCATCGGCCTCTTCCTCTTCGTCCTGTTCGTGCTGCTCGGCTCGGGCGTCTGGATCGGGCTCGCCTTGCTTGGCGTCGCCTATTTCGGCATGGAGATGTTCACATCGCGCCCGACCGGCGACGCCATGATGACGGTGATGTGGCGTTCCGCCTCGTCATGGTCGCTCACTGCGCTGCCGATGTTCATCTGGATGGGCGAGATCCTCTACCGCACGCGGCTATCCGAAGACATGTTCAAGGGCCTGGCACCCTGGATGGCGCGGCTGCCCGGGGGACTGATGCACACCAACATCGCCGGCTGCACGGTCTTCGCCGCCGTCTCCGGATCATCTGCAGCGACGTTGACCACGGTCGGCAAGATGACCATCCCCGAGCTGCGCAAGCGCCAATATCCCGAGCGCATGGTGATCGGGACGCTGGCGGGCGCCGCCACGCTCGGGCTTTTGATCCCGCCTTCGCTCACGCTGATCGTCTATGGCGTTAGCATCAACGAGTCGATCACCAAGCTGTTTATCGCCGGCATCATTCCGGGCCTCATCCTGTCGGCGATGTTCATGTGCTATGTGGTTGCCGTCTCGCAGATGTCGAAGAGCTACAACCCGACGCCGGAGCCGCATATGACCTTCATGGAAAAGGTCAAGCAATCGCGTTTTCTCGTTCCTGTCTTCCTACTGATCCTGCTCGTCATCGGTTCGATGTATCTCGGCATCGCCACCGCGACCGAAGCCGCGGCAATCGGCGTCATCGGCTCGTTGGTCCTCGCTCTGTGGCAGGGCTCGCTGACCCGCCAGACCTTCTTCGAGACGCTGATGGGCGCCGCCCGCACCTCGGCGATGATCGCCTTCATCCTCGCGGGCGCCGCCTTCCTGTCGCTCGCCATGGGTTTTACTGGCCTGCCACGGGGGCTAGCCCAAGTGATCGCCGCGATAGAGCTGTCGCGTTTCGAGCTGCTCATGGTACTGATGGTCTTCTACATAGTGCTTGGCTGTTTCCTGGACGGCATTTCTATAGTCGTGCTCACCATCGCGATCGTCGAACCGATGATCCGTCAGGCCGGCATCGACATCATCTGGTTCGGCATCTTCATCGTCCTGGTGGTCGAGATGGCGCAGATCACACCGCCCATCGGCTTCAACCTCTTCGTGCTGCAGGGCATGACCGGGCACGAGATGAGCTATATCGCCCGCGCCGCTTTCCCGATGTTCCTGATCATGGCCGCCATGGTCTTCATTCTGATCGCATTTCCTGATCTTGCGACATGGCTGCCGAACAATATGCGCCACAGCGCGGCAGGTTGAGAGCGTATCCGCGGTGGGTCCATCGCATATCCCCGCACTGGTGCTGCCCCTGATCGCGATCGCCGTGGCGGCGCAGGCGTTGTTCGTCTTCACCGCCAGTCCGGCGCTGATGCCGATTACCCGGGGTTTGGCGTGAGCCCCCTGCTGCGCCCCATCGTGATGGCGGCGCGTTATGGGCGCTCAATCCTCGTCCTTGGCCTCGTCTTGGGCATCGCGCTCCCGGATATGGCGCTTGCGATGAAGCCCTGGATCGGCGAACTGGTGGCGGGTCTGCTGTTCATTTCCGCGCTGCGCGTCGGACCGCGCCAGGCCTTAGGCGCGCTCGCCGACATGCGTGCCTCGCTCGGCTTCGCGCTGGTCTGCCAGGTCAGCATTCCAGTCGCCGCCATCCTCCTCTTCGCATTTGCAGGCTGGAGCGGCGCGCTCGCGACCGGGCTGGTGCTGATGCTGGCCGCGCCGCCAATTTCTGGGAGTCCAAATCTCACCGTCCTGACCGGAAACGATCCGGCGCCAGCACTACGCCAGCTCGTGATCGGCACCGCCCTGTTGCCGGCGACGGTGATCCCGGTTTTCTGGTTGGCACCCGCCCTCGGGGCGGCGGGCGAAGTCATCGGTGCGGCGAGCCGGCTGCTGCTGATCATTGGCTGTGCGGCGGGAACGGCCTTCCTCATTCGCGGCTTCCTGCTCAAGACCCCTTCACGGGAAGCCCTGGAGGTCATCGACGGGCTGTCGGCGCTTGCCATGGCCGTGGTGGTGGTCGGGCTGATGTCGGCCGTTGGCCCGGCGATCCGGCATCAGCCTGATGCATTGCTGCTTGCGCTCGCTGCCGCGTTCGCCGGCAATTTCGGACTTCAGATTTCGATGGCGATCGTGCTGCGTCGCCTTGCGCCCGGTGGCAGCATCGCGCCGCTGTCGATCGGCGCTGGAAATCGCAATATCGCGCTATTCCTGACCGTGCTTCCCTCCGCAGTGACCGACCCGCTGCTCCTCTTCATCGGCTGCTATCAGATTCCGATGTATCTGACACCGATCCTGCTTGGGCGCCTTTACCGGCCAACCGTGATGCCAAGATGCTGATCGATCGATGCGCTGCATCAACGAACGCCAGCGAAGTCCCTGGCTAGAGCAGCGCTTCGTATCGATCTCCGATCTTTTCGACTTCGAAGTCCGCTGCCCTGCTCTTCAGGATGGCGGTAGAAGTGGGGTGGTCCAGCATCTCAGCCATCGCCTTTGCCAGGGCCTCGGCATCGCCAACCGGCACCAAGGCGCCGAAACGACCGTCGTCGAGAATCTCGCGCGGGCCATGCGGCGCATCCGTGGAGACCACGGGCACACCGGCAGCCATCGCCTCGACCAACACATTGCCAAAGCCCTCGCTCGTGGAGGAAAGGACGAACAGATCGGCTGCGGCGTAGCAGGCCGTGGGATCGTTGACGTAGCCAGCAAGCAGCACATCGGCCCCTATACCGGATTCCTGGGCATAGGCGCGCAACTCGGCAGCCAGCGGGCCTTCGCCGAAGATGACAAGCCGAGCGCGGCGGCCGGCACGCAGCATGACGAAGGCCCGGAGCAAGGTCCGATGATCCTTGACCGGCACCAGGCGTCCGGCGGTGGCGATGACCGGCCCATCGCCCATCGCCGCCAGCTTTGCCTGCCAGGCATGGGAATGTCCCTGGAGCGCCACGGCCGGCGGCAGCGGGTTGTTGATGACGACAACCTTGGATCTGGGGAAGCCGCGGGCCACGATATCGCGGCCGACACCCGCCGAGACGGCAATGGCTTTGGTTGCGCGCGCTGCAACCAGCGTGGAAAGCCAGACCGCCATTCTTGCGCCGAGACCACTGGAAGGCAGTGAGGCGGCCGCGTGGAAACTTGGAAAGAACCTCGCTCGGCTGCGCGCCAACAGAAGCGCCAGCGCCACGACCAGGTTGGCGAATTCCGGGGCGCTATAGACTGCATGGGGACCAAGGCGGTTGAACAGACGTGCGCTTCGCACGACGCCTTTCAGCGTCGCCCATTTGCCATAACCCTCGCCCCGGATGGGAAGGCCGAAATCGACCAGATGCACGGCAGGCGAGCGCAGCGCAGCGTTAGGTCCTTCCGCGTTCCAGGTAAAAAGCGTGACATCGTGCCCACGGGACGCCAATTCATTTGCCATGAGGACGAAGACACGTTCGGCGCCGCCGCCCCTGAGACTGGCAATGTGAAAGACAATGCGCTTTGGCATGCCTGGATTCAGGCTCGACTGACGGCGATGCCTGATCGATTCGGCGGCTGGCGCATGTCACGCACGATGCCCATGGCAATGGCGAGCAGCATGCCTAGAGCAAAGCCGGCGAAGGCCCCCATGCCGGCAACCAGGGGGGTGCGTGGCGGCCACGAGCGCCCCTTTGGCGGCACCGCGGTGGAAATCACCTGCACATTCGTGGTGTCGATCTGCTCGCGCTCGGTGATTTGACGCGCGCGTGACAGGAAGCTTTCGTAAACGGCCCTCTTCGAGGCGGCATCGCGTTCAAGCTCACGCAGGGCGACCTGGGACTCGCTGTCGGTGAAAACATTGCTCTTCAGATCGTTCATCTTGGCGTTGAGAGAAGCCAATGAAGCCTTTGCCCTGTCAAGGTTGACTTTTGCCGTGCCGACCGTGCGGGAGAACTCCGACCTGAGTTGAGAACTGACGGTTTCGAATTCCGTCCTCAGCCTGACGATCGTCGGGTGGCGCGGACCGAAGGTCATGGATTGTGAATCGATTTGCTGCCGCAGGCCGTTTGCCTTGTCGCGCAGCACTGCGAGTGCTTCCGAAACCGTGGGGTCAGGGTTGGCGCCATTGACGCCGGAGGCAACCAAGGCGTCGTAACTCGCCTGCGCGGCGATTGCGCGCGATTGCGCCTCTACAATTTCGCTATTGAGCTGAGTCATCGTCTGCGAGCTGACAAGCTGGCCATTGCTGGAGGACAGGTTGTGGCTGCGCCTGTAGCTCTCGACCTTCTCTTCGGCCGCCTGCACGTCGCGTTTGAGTTGGCCGAGCCGGCCGTCAAGCGCAGCCGCGGCGCGGCTGGCACCAGCAGCTTCCGCCTTGGCCAGTTCCTCCTGGAAAGCCTTGACCATGGCTTTCGAGATCAGGATCGCCTTGCCGGTGGTTTCCGCCGATACCGACAGGGTTGTGACGAACGACGTTTCATCCGCGGAGACGTCGACCCGCTCCGCCAGGCTCTTCTGGGCGATAAGCTTCGGATCGGACTTGGTGCCACTCACCCCAGCGCCAGACGCCGAGGCGGCGCGGTCCGGGTCGTAAAACTCCGGATCGTTGGCCAGACCGAGTTCGTCCACCACACGTGCAAGCACGTTGCCCGAGGTCAGGATGCGCTGCTTGCTGCGTGTGTTGAGTATTTGGCTATCGACCTGGCCCGGTTGCGAGTAGAGATCGTTTTCCACAACCTGCAAATTGGCAGGATTGATGAGGATTTCCGTCGTAACGGTATAACGCTGTTTGCTCAGCAGCCCATAGGCGGCGCCGATGACGCCGCCGGCCACTGCCAGCATGCATGCCACGACGAGGCCGGCACGCAGCCAGACAAACAGGCGTCGAAAATCGAGCTCGAGGAAATCGCCGATCTTGTCGAGCGTTACCGTAGGGACCGGATCGGTCGCGACAGGCTCGGGTGTGTGCGGCATGACAGGTCCGGAGGTGCGTGCCATGACCGGGGCATCCTGTTGCAGCCTTGCCCTGCTAGCGCGCCGCGCATTGGCAATCCGCTCAAGTGCGCTGATATCGGAATCCGCCGCAGAGGAAGGGGGAGTGCCGGAAGCGGCGGACATGATGCTAACTCTTGTTATTCGCTACGCGGGCCAGCACTACAGAAAGATCGTTAACATCTCATTTTCCAAGTTCGCATATTTTGCCGATTCAGGCGCCGCGTCCGTTCGGCGGGCTCGTGAATGGACCTCGTTGGCCAGAATGCCGTTTGAATATCTCCACCTGGATCGGCCATGAGCTATCCCGCTGCCGCATCGGAACGATTGTTGTCCAGCCAGGCGCGTCGTCAGAACGCGCTGTCGCTTCTGTTTTTCCTCTGCGCAGCCCTCGCGTTCCTGCTCCGCTTCACCGTGTCGCCGCAGATGATGAACATGGTCGTCGACTATACGGCTCAGGGGGGCTCGTTCTACGAGAAATTGCATTTCGGCACCTATGCCATCTTTCTGCTGCTTCCTCTCGTTCTTTTCAGCCGACCATTTCTGCTGCAGGGCGACGAAATCGGAATATTCAAGGCTTTGCTGCTTTATTCTGCGCTGATGTTCGCGCTAGTGCCGTTTCTGTTCATCACAGGCCGGGCGGGCTCCTCGGGGTTCATCATCGATACCTATCTGGTGGCGGGCGCCGCGGGCCTGTTGATGTTGGCCTTGAATGCGGATGCACGGCGGGCATTGGGCGACGTCGTGCTTGGAATGGTGATCCTCAGCGCCGTGATCGGTACGATCGAAGCGGTGACTCAACATCGATTTCTGCCTTACGGTCTCAGGGAATTGCAGTTCAGGCCAATCGGCTTATCGGCGCACCCGCTGGCGTTGGGCGCGCTCTGCGCCACAGCCATCGGATTCGTCCCGCTGACACGCTGGCGCATATGGGTGCGGGTGGTATCGATCCTCGTGTTGCTCGTCGGTTGTGCCGCGTCAGGCGCTCGCGCCGCCCTGATGCTCGCTGCCTGCGAAACCCTCATTCTGCTGATGTTCGTGCCTTGGCCGCGCCTGACGCCCAGGCACCAGCGGCAGGCCAAGGCTGTCGTGCTGCTGTTCGCCCTGGCGGGCGGCGCGGCGCTGGTGGCCATACTGTTTTCGGGCGGGCTGCTGAATCGATTCGGCAACACGATCTTCGACGAAAATTTCATGGCGCGGGTGACGATCTACCAGGTGTTCGGACTTGTCAGCTGGAAAGACATCCTGTTTGGCATGAACGTCGACGACCTCCTGGCGATCGTCAACGAGAAGCTGCATCTGCCCTACATCGAGAGCGCGCCGGTGGTCATCATCATGCTCTTCGGCCTGCCCATCGCCGTGCTCTTTACCGTGCTGATATTCTGGTTCGTTTTTCGGCTGCTGCGCGCGGCGCCGCTGCCTGCATGGGTCGGCACCATGACGTTCTTGCTTGCCGCGCTGTCGAATAACGCGCTCTCGTCAAAATCGCCGGAGATCACGATAATCGTGGTGTTGTTGCTTGCCTATAGAAACGCGCCGTATAGATACCGGCCGATGGGCACATCTTCGGCCGCGGTCGCATCCGCGCCGAAACTGGATCGGCTCGGATAGGCGCAGGCTCCAGGCGCGTCAGCCGGCGCTGTCCACAACCTCGACACGACCCGCGCGGTTAAGCGTGTGGATGCCCGTGCGGGCCCATGCCGGCCCCGTGCCGATCACGCGAGGCGGCGCAAAACGGACATCGAAATCGTCAAGCCGATCAAGCCGCATCAACCCCAAACCGCCGCCATAGGCTCTCGACCCGTTTTGCACCGGCAGCACCAGAGCTTCGCCCTGGCGGATAAAGGCGCCGCCGGGCCGAGTGGCCGAGTGGTCGACGGCGATGGGATTGAGCGCATGCGCCACCCATGGCCCGCGCAGCGAGGGTGCGCAATAGACGGCCATCGTATCCGAGGCGCTGCCGTAACCGAACCGCTCCGTCCCCAACAGCCAGAAGCGCCCATCGGCTTCGAGCAGCGTGGCATCATTGAAATCCTTGTCCGTCATCAGCACGGTGTCGCGTACCCAGCGATCTGGAAACTGCGCGGCGCGGTAGAGCACAAGTTCGCGCGCCGCGCTGCTTTCGGGGATCATGAAAATCTCGCCGGCGTGAGCGAAGACCTGCGGATACGACAGGTGGTGCGGTTCCTCCAGCACCACCCTCGGTACGCCGAAAGCGCCATCGTCGCCCAGTTCGGCGACAGAAATCACTCCGCGGCCCGCAGCGTAGCGAAATTCCTCGACAAACAGATAGTAGCGGCCATCCCGCTCGAGGACGAAGGGATCGGCATAGAATCGCTGGCCATCGTCCGCAAGGACGGTGAACGGCGTACCGCCGAGATGCCCGGTTTCGGCGACACCTGGCCCGTCGATCAGCCGATAGGCAACCTGCCAATAGAAGGGGCGTCGCCCAAGTCTTAGTTTTTGCACAGCGCGATCGACCACCCCCCTGCAGAAGAAGGGCAGATAGTGCCGGACAAAACCGCCGGTCGCCTGGGTCGGCGCCGGGCCATCGGCAATGGGCACAAGTTCGCCCGCGGAAAAACGGGCGACGCTTTGCACAACCAGCGAGATGGCCCCGGCGAGCAGGTCGTTGCAGCTGCGAGACAACCAAAGCCGGTCACTGAGCATCGGTCGCCCCCGGGCGACTGCAACGCCATCGAGGCGGGCGGCAAGTTCCGGCAAACGCCCGCTCGCCAGCATTTCGGCCACACCGGCGGGAAAGGTGCTGCGGCCGCAAAATTCGAGCGTCAGGACGGGTGTGCCTCGTCCTGCGGCAGTGGCCGTGAGATCGACTACAAGATCGGCGGGACCGGAATCGCCTGACGGCAACGGCTTGGATTGGCTCGCCAGTGAGGGACCGAACCGTCGGCTCTCGATCGCCAGCACTTTATCAAGCCCGCGTGCGATCGGCGCAGGCGCCGACGCGTGGCAACTCGAAACCACGTGACCAGCCGCTTTCAACCGCACCAGAAGCTCTATTTCCCAGCGCCGAGACCCGTCGGCGTGGCCGATGATTAAAATATTAGTCAATCGAATATATTCTTTTTCAAGACTACTCTGCCAGGATACCTACCGGTTCGGTCTTTCATAAGAGTTACCCGGGGGAGCGCGGGTTTGATCGTTAATCATACATTAAGATTTAAGGTCACGAAGGCGGCTTCTGCCGCTATTAGAGCTCTTGTGGCGAATCAGCAGGTCGCGCCCCCTATTGGCGACCAGGATCAGCAATGAACGTCCTTTCACGTCCTAAACCGCCGTTCAGGCAAAAATTGCTGATCGTGTTCGGCACAAGGCCTGAGGCGCTCAAATGCTTTCCGGTGGTGCGTGCGGCACTTGCCCATCCAGGGTTTGCTACCGAGACATGCATCACAGGCCAGCACCGCGAGATGGTCGACCAGGTTATCGAACTGACTGGCCTGCCGGTGCATCACGACCTCAACGTCATGCAGCACGGCCAGACGTTGTTCGACGTGACCTCGCGCGTGCTCCTGGGCATGGCCGAAGTGCTGGAGAAGGCGAAGCCCGATATCGTCCTCGTGCAAGGCGACACGACCACGGCGATGACTGCGGCCCTGGCTGCCTTCTACCAGCGCATTCCGGTCGCCCATATCGAGGCGGGATTGCGCAGCCATGACATCAACTCTCCCTTTCCAGAGGAGCTGAACCGCAAGATTGCCGGCGATATCGCTACCTGGCATTTTGCGCCGACCATCCAGGCGCGCGACAATCTCATCGCCGAAGGAAAGGCCGCGAACACCATCTTCGTGACCGGCAATACGGTGATCGACACGCTGTTGCATTTTTCCGGCGCGATCGACGCCGACAAGTTGATGAACGCGAAGCTCGCCGCCCATTTCCCTTTCCTCGATCCCGCCAAGAAAATGATCCTCGTCACCGGTCATCGCCGTGAGAATTTCGACGGCGGCATCCACCGTATCTGTGCGGCGCTGAAGAAATTGGCGGGGCGCGGGGACGTGCAGATCGTCTATCCCGTCCATCCCAACCCCAATGTGCGCTCCGTGGTCAACGAGGAACTGGGGGGCGTGACGAACATCCATCTGGTCGACCCGCAGGATTATCTGCCGTTCCTGTTCCTGCAGAAGCAGAGCTATCTGGTGCTGACCGACAGCGGCGGCGTACAGGAAGAAGCGCCTTCGCTCGGCAAGCCGGTGCTGGTGATGCGCGAGAATACCGAGCGGCCCGAGGGGATCGCGGCGGGTACCGCTCGTCTCGTCGGCACGGATATCGAGAAAATCCTGTCCAATGCCAACAGCCTGCTCGACGATCAGGCCGCCTACCGCGGCATGGCGGAACGACACAACCCATATGGCGATGGCCGGGCCGGCAACCGGATCGTTGAGGAACTGCTGCATCATGGCTGAGATCAAGACCGTTTCCGTTATCGGCATGGGCTATATCGGCCTGCCGACCTGTGCAATTTTCGCCAGTCGCGGGCTCGACGTCATTGGCGTCGATGTCAACGAAGCGGTGGTCGAGAAGGTCAATCGCGGCGAAATCCACATCGTCGAGCCGGACCTTGATGGTTTGATCCAGAAGGTCGTAGCCAACGGCAAGCTCAAGGCGTTCAGCACGCCGCAGCCGGCGGATGCCTATGTCATCGCCGTGCCGACCCCGATGACCGACGACCACAAACCTGACGTGAGCTACGTGCTCGCGGCGGCACGAAGCATCGCTTCGGTGCTGAAGCGGGGAGACCTTGTGGTGCTGGAATCGACTTCGCCGGTCGGCACGACGCGCATCATGACGGGACTGCTTGCCGAATTGCGGCCGGATCTCAAATTTCCTGTCACGCATGGCGAAGGGGCCGATGTCCTCGTCGCCTATTCGCCCGAGCGCGTGTTGCCGGGAAAGGTCCTGACCGAGCTGATCAACAACGATCGCTCGATCGGCGGACTGTCGCGCAAGTCGTCGGAACGGACCGCGGCACTCTATTCAACCTTCGTTACCGGCGACCTGTTCATGACCCAGGCCGAAAGTGCGGAACTGGTGAAGCTGACCGAGAACGCGTTCCGCGACGTCAATATCGCCTTTGCCAACGAGCTTGCGGCGGTGTGCCAGGATCTGTCGCTCAACGTCTGGGAGGTGATCGATCTCGCTAACCGGCATCCCCGCGTGAACATCCTCCAGCCGAGCCCCGGCGTCGGCGGCCACTGCATTGCGGTCGATCCGTATTTCATCATCGACGCTGCGCCCAACAGTACACGGTTGATGGCTTCGGCACGCCGGATCAATTCCGAGCGTCCCTTATCGGTGGTCAGGGATATCCAAGCTTTGCTCGACCCTTCCCGCAAGCAGACGATCGCTTGTCTTGGCCTCAGCTTCAAAGCCAATATCGACGATATGCGCGAGAGCCCGGCCGTCGAGGTGGTGAAGCTCTTGTCCGATATCCCCAACATGAAGATCATCGCGGCCGAACCCAACACGCACGCGCTGCCGCATGAACTCGAGGGCAAGGGCATCGTCTTCACCGATGCACTTTCCGCCATCGACAAGTGCGATATCGTCGTCCTGCTGGTCGACCATCGGCAATTCAATCTGATCGACCCCGAAGCGCTCAAGGACAAGAAACTCATCGACACAAGGGGTTTGTGGACCTGGCGCAAGGCACGCAAGCCCGACGCACGCATCGAAGGCAAGAAATCGGAAATCGAACGCCTGGCACTTCCTGCAAGTGCGGGGGAGGCCGCATGAACGCGCACGACCCGGCATGGGCGCAGCATCGCCTGTTGGCGTCACGGCGCCGGGAGTTCCTGGGCACGCCGATCCATGCGCTGACCATGGCCGAGACGCTGGCCATCGCCGATGAGGCGATGACGCTTCGACGGCCGCTGCATCATGTGGTCGTGAATGTCGCCAAGCTTGTGAACATGCGCAACAATGCCGAGCTGCGGGAGGATGTGGCGACGGCGGATGTGATCAACGTCGACGGCAAAGGTGTGCTTTGGGGTGCGCGTCTTTGCGGCGTCGCGCTGCCGGAGCGGGTAGCGGGCGTCGACATCATGACCAATCTGCTGAGCCTGTGCGCGACGCGCGGCTACAGACCCTTCCTCCTGGGCGCCGAACAATCCGTTCTCGATGCGGTGAAAAGGCGACTTGCCAAGGATCATCCGAGCCTCGTTGTCGCCGGCATGCGCGATGGCTATTTCAAGCCGGAAGACGAGGCTGCAATCGTCGAGGCGATCAACGCCTCGCGCGCCGACTGCCTGTTGGTTGCGATGCCGACGCCCCGTAAGGAGCGCTTTCTCAAGCGCTATCGTGACGAACTCGCTCCGAGTTTCGTCATGGGCGTGGGCGGCAGTTTCGACGTCTATGGCGGCAAGGTCGCCCGGGCGCCGAAACTGGTTCAGGCGGCCGGTCTCGAGTGGTTGTTTCGCGTGGCACAGGAGCCGCGACGCCTGTGGCGCCGCTACTATGACACCAACACTGCTTACGCAGCGCTGCTGTGCCGGGAGTTCTGGGACCGTCGGGGGCGCCGAAAGGTCGATCTATAAGCAGCGGCCACGCCAACAAACAGGGCTACGGCATCGGGCCGAAGTCCGAACCGCTTTCCAAGACTACGACACGGCAAACTCAAGATGACATCGCGGTCTATGCGAGCCGTAGCCGCGCCTTCAGCTTGGCTGCGAAGTGCGTCGCGGCGGCAGGGTAGAACAGCCAGGTCAGCCCAAGGAAAACCACCGCGCCGGCGGTTCCACCCGCGACGAGCGGGAAGATGGCCGGCACATCGCCGAGTACAGCACTGGCAAGGCCGGCGGCCAGTCCCGTGCCCACCGAGATGACGATCGAAACGCCGATGTCGCGCCAGGGCACCGGCACCGGCGTGAGCCGTTCGCCGATGATGATGCAGGCTACAAGGCCCGCCAGCGATCCGCCCGCCAGCGCCAAAGCGGCGCCGACCTCCGCCATCGGAGGGATCAACAGCACGGACAGTGCGATTGTCGTCACCGAGCCGAAGGAAGTGGCGACGATCAGCAGCCACGGCCGCTTGTGCGCGTGCACCACGGTGCCGTAGACGAAGCTCGCGAGGTTGGCACACAGCACGCTGAAGGCGATGATCGGAAAGAGCAGGCCAAAGCGGCCGTGATATACGGAAGGCAGCAGAAGCTGCGTGATGTCGCTGCTGAGTGCGACCAGCATCGCCGCAACCGGCAGGCAAAGGCGGATCATCAAGGCCATCAATTGCGACAGCAACCTGCCCGACGCCGCGGGTCCCTCGTCGTCGAACCGGCTGACCACCTCGGGAAAGGCGCCCATGTTGATGGAATTGGCGACCATGTCGATCGGCTGGCGGGCCAGCACATAGGCCGCGGCGAAGATCGCCACGGCGCCGGCATCGTAATAGACCTTGAGGAACAGACGCTCGGCACTGTGGAGGCCGAAGCCTACCAGCGCCATGATGACCAGGGGCACACCGAGGCCAAAGAACTCCTTCTGGGTGAAACGTGGCGGACCGGCAACGACGCGCCGGGACGCCATGATGCCCGCCGCGATACCGGCGGTCAGCACGCCGAGGCTCGAGCCGAGCGATACCGTCAGAAAGGAATCCTGAAACAGGACGATGGCGCCGATCGGCAGCGCGAGCTGCAGCAGGGCGCGCAGGAATTCGAGCATCGAATAGACCGAATGACGCTGCTGCATCTGCAGCACCGTCAACGCGAAGCGGCCGATGGAACCGGCGATCAGGTAGCCGCAGACGGCGATCGCGAACTCGACCCAGCGCTCCGGCACGATCACTGCCGAGGCGACCACGGACACCATCAGCGCCAGTGCCGTGCTGACAAGCAATACCTGTCCGGCCAGTATCAGGCTGCCGCGGCTGATATCGCCTTTGCCGCCAAGCCTGAGCAAGGCGATGCGCAGCCAATTGGTGACGGCAAGGTCGGTCATTTCGCCTACGGTCACCACAAGGGTCAGCAGGCCATACTCGGTCTGGTCGATCAACCGCGTCACGATCACCAGCAGGAGCAGCGCGGAGATTCGCGTCAGCAGGATCGCCGGGGCATAGATGAGCGTGGAGCGGAGCAGCAAGGGTTGTTCCCGGAAATTTCGCCTTCGATTAATCGTCGACCGGCGGAAAATCCAGCGCGATGACGGCAAAGGGTGAACAGATTCAGTTTGAACTAACGGATTCGTCGTAAACCTTATTTGAAACCTTTGCTTTGTATTTCCGAAAAAGGAATCATGTTGCAGCGTCTTGCCCACAATCGAAAAGTGCACGTCCTTGTCGCGACGCCCTCGGGTGTTTCGGGGCAGGGCGGCATCGACCGCATCATGGGGGCGTTGAAGCAGGAGTTCGAACGGCAAGAGATCGCCGACATCGATGTACGCTTCCTCGCCAGCCGCGGCCCGGGGTATGTCGGGCTTTCGATCTTCTACATGTTCGACTTTTGCTTGCGGATGCTTGCGGCACGTTTGTCGAGACGCGCCGATGTCATTCATATCAATATATCGGTCTCCGGCAGTACCTATCGCAAGATGGTGATCGCCGCCTGCGCACGGCTGCTGTCGATACCCTATGTCCTGCATTTGCACGGGGCGCAGTATCAGACATTCTGGAAAGACGATCGTAGTTTCATGAGCCGCCGTATCAGAGCTCTGTTCGAACACGCCGGTCGGGTGATCGTCTTGGGCGGGCTTTGGCGCGACTTCGTCGCCAGCCGGGCACCGGGGGGAGCCGGCAATATTGTCATCGTTCCCAACGCCACGGCCGTTCCCTCCTTGACGCATGTCGGTGGCGGCGACCATGTGCATATCCTGTTCCTCGGCCGCATCGGCGACCGCAAGGGCGTACCGCAATTGCTGGAAACGCTGCACCGCATGAAGCCGATCAAGAATTGGCGCGCCACGATCGCTGGCGATGGCGAAGTCGAGGCGGCACGGATGAGATCGTCCGAACTGGGCCTTGCCGAGCGCGTTGCATTTCCCGGCTGGGTCGGCCCCGATGAGGTCGCGTCGCTGATCGCTTCGGCGGATATTCTGGTGCTGCCCTCCTTTGCCGAGAACCTGCCCGTCTCGGTCATCGAAGGGATGGCCGCGGGCCTCGCGGTGGTGACGACGCCTGTCGGCGCCGTCGAGGACATCATCACCAACGAGCAATCCGGGTTGCTGGTGCCGCCCGGCGATGTTGCGGCATTGACCGAGGCGCTGACACGGCTGGTCGAAGATCCGGCACTGAGGGCCAGGCTTGGTGCTGCCGCGATGGCCGTGCATAGGGAACGGCTTGAGCTCGCACCGTTTGTCGGCGCGATCTGCGACGTCTGGAGGTCGGTCGCGTTAGAGGCTCAACCGGTCAAGCGCTGACTCTGTCCTAGCGTGACGTAGACCCTGAGCTTGCGCCTAGCAGACAAGTGGGCCCATGGCGAGCAGCTGCGCGTCGGGCGCGATATCGAGCAGCTATGGCAGGCCCAGTGCCTGCAACATCTCGGAGTCTGGGTCCGCGGGCCCATCGGGCCGGATGACGCTCATTCCATAGGGATTGGAGAATTCCCAGACAGACCACGGGATCGCGAAGCGTTCCGCCTGCTGGCACACCGCCTTGAGATAGCGCAGACGGTCAGCGTCGAACGCGCCCTTGCGGCCATCCGTGGACATGAGGATGACGCCGAACTCACCCATGAAAAGCCGCCGGCCTGGAATGCCATTGGCCTCGGCCCAGTCGACCGCCTGACGGAAGCTCGCCTCGAGTTGGCTCGGGCCCCAATTCCGCTCGAAATATCGGGCGATTGCTTCACGCGCCGCGACCATGTTCATCATCTGCTCGACCGGGCTCAGGCCGGCGGCATCCATCTGCGCCTTAAGGGTTTCGGTCACCACTTCGGGCGAACTGCTGTCGGCCGGCCAGGGAAGGCCGGAGGCGAAGGTGTTTGTCCCGTCGGGCCGCTGGTGCGTGAAACTGTGCGGCTCATACATATGGAAGCTGTAGTAGAGGTTCGGATCGTCAAACCCCGGGTTGAGATTGACCAATCCGGCAGTGCTGCCGCCACAGGCGCCCGTTGCGACGATGGTGAGCTCGCTGCTGACTGCGCGAATATCGCGGACCGTGCCTGCCATGATCCGCTGCCAGTCATCGCTTCCGCTCGAATCGCAGGGGTAGTATGCCGGTTCGTTATAGGGTTCGATGGCTACCTTGTCGGTGCCGACCTCGACCAGCATGGTGGCGACCGCCACGACCATTTCGCGATAGCGGGCAACGCCCTCGCTGTCGGCACCGCCATAGATCATCTCCATGCTGTAGGCCGGAACCTGGGTGACGCCGTGCAGGTCGAAGACAACCTTGAGGCCGGCCGACGTTATCCGCTCGACCGCGGCGGCAAGTATATCCAGCGCCTGCTTTCGCTTGGCGCCCTCGCTGGCAAGCAGAGGACCGGGGTCGACGCTCAGCCGGACGAAGTCGAACCCCATCGATCGAACGCGCGCAAATTCGTCGCCGCCTGGCCAATCGGTGAGCGGCCTGTGTCCGGCGCGCCACTCATCCTCGCTGCGGTAGGGCGGCCAACTGTAGGATCCATCGTTCTCCACCGGCGACCAGTTGAGCCATTCATGCACGCCGACGCCGCGGTGGAGCGGGATCGGCGCAGCGCCGGCTGCTACCGCCATGCCGAGCACCCACGCCGCAACACACGCCATCCTTCTCATCGCCACTCTCCGCATCATGGCCCAAGATATTAACCGCAGGTGCGGAAAAGAGGATTGCCGCGGCGCGGCTATTCGACAGCATGGTATAAGAATCGAAACCTTGGCGGAGCGCGTATGAGAATCGGCTGGTACATCAACCGGTTGCGCAGCATGGAGCCGGCCGAGGTGTTACACCGGCTGGGCGAACAGCGTCGAAGGATCGCCTCGCGCCGCCGCGACGACGGCTGGGAGCGCTATGCTTCTCCTCAGTTGCATCCGGTGCTGCGTGAATTGCGCGACGCCGTGCTGGCTGCGGCGCCGGCACAACGGCAAGCCATAGCGGCGGCGGTGCAAGGCACGCTTGGGGGCCAGTTTTCCGCACTTGGGCTGACATGGCCACGGCGTGACTCCGATCGGCTGTTTCCTCTCGAGCTTTGGCGCCTCGATCCGGTGACCGGCAGGCTTTGGCCGGGGCCAGAGACCTATACTTTCGATATCGATTTTCGCCATCGCGACGACCGCGGCGATGTAAAATATGTTTGGGAGATCAACCGGCTGCAGCAGTTGCCGCCGCTTGCCGCCCACCTGCTTCTCGCCGGTGACGATCAGTCCCGAATGGCCGTCGAGGCGGCGATCGACAGTTGGCATCGCGCCAACCCGCCGTTTCGCGGGGTCGGCTGGGCTTCCGGCATCGAGGTAGCGCTGCGAGCCATCAGCCTGATTGTCACCATGGACCTCGTCGGCGACCGGGTCGGCGCGGCGACACGGCAGCAAGTGGGTGAAATACTGGCGGCAAGCGCCTATTGGCTGCCGCGGTTCCCGTCCCGGTTCTCCTCCGCCAACAACCATCTCGTCGCGGAACTGGCTGGCGAGTATCTGATCTGCCTGGCGTTAGGGGCCGGATCCGGCGCTGTCCGCAACGCCCTCCAGGCCGAGGTGCACAAGCAGATACTCGCCGATGGCGCCGGTGCCGAGCAAACCCCGACCTACGCGGCCTTCACGGCCGAACTCATCTTGCTGTGCGCTGCGGCGGCGCGCCATGCCGGAACGCCGTTTCCTTCGCCGGTCGAAGCGCGGCTGGCGGCATTCGCCAATTTCGTCGGCTGGCTCCCATCGAAGGCCGCCAGCTTTGGCGACAACGATGAAGGCCGCGTACTGACGCTGGGAGACGAGCCGGGCTATATCCAATCCGTGGCCGCCGCCATCCATGGCTTTTTACGGATGCCGGGCGACGCCGCGGAGCCAGACGATTTTCGTGCGCTTTTCTTTGGCACGCCGTCGGAACCGGCGCCGGTGCCGCATGGGTTGCAAACGTTCACGCACGGCGGGCTCTCCGTCTGGCGCGGTGAGATGAATGACCGCAGCATCGATCTGACATTCGACCACGGCCCGCTCGGCTTTCTCTCGATAGCGGCTCACGGCCATGCCGACGCGCTGTCGCTCACCCTGTGCATCGATGGCGAGCCGGTGCTGGTCGACCCCGGCACCTGGCTCTACGGTTCGGGGGGCGTCTGGCGCGACTGGTTCCGCTCGACGCCGGCCCACAACACGCTGAACATCGAGGGCAAAAGCCAAAGCATCATCGCCGGGCAGTTCAACTGGTCGCACAAGGCGGTTGCGGCGTTGATCGAGAGCGAGCCAAGGATGGGGAGCGAGCCGGGGACGCATTGGAAGCTGCGCGCCCGGCATGATGGATATAAAAGCCGCTTCGGCGTCGTGCATCAGCGCACCGTGATGCAACAGGCCGACGGGATCCTCGTGATCGACCAACTGCTCGGCGGCAGGCGCGTGGCCGAAATCGTCTTCCAGCTCGCAACCGGTATCGGCGCCAACCAGGACGGAAACACGGTGATGGTGCTGCGAGGCGATGAGCCGCTGATGACCATCCGCTTTCCGGACGCTGCGCTCGACATCCGCGCCGGCGGCGACGCACCGGGGCAGGGCGGCTGGGTTTCACCAAGTTTTGGCGCCAGGCTGCCGGCCGAACGCATCGTCTGGCGTGGCGAAGTGGGCGAAGAGGGGATCAAGATCCTCGCGGCAATTCCCCCGCCGCAAAGATAGGGACCGGCGTCCGCAAACACAGCGGCCGCTTCCGGTGTTCCAGCCATATTCGACATTAATTACGTTCGGACATTTAGCGGTTTTGTTACGGTTGACCTGCTAGTTTGGCGCGATCCGGCATGCTTTGCCCGTTCCATACGCAGAAACCACCTGGTTGCAGGCAACATGCGGTGAGTTTGGCATTTCTTTTGCTTTGCAGTCCGCCGGATCGCCTTCTCACGACCCAGGAGCCACCGCACCGATGTTTTTTGAACTTGCCAGAGTGATTGGGGAAAAGCTCTCGAACATCAATTTTCTGACTCTCGGCCTGCTTCTCCTCACGGCATTGGGGAGCGCGGTGGTCGCTTACTGGCGAACTGTCGAGCATAAATCCTTCAGGGATTTTTTCGATTTCGCCTTCCCGGCGGAAGTCATCCTGCACCCGTCGGCGCGAGCGGATGTTCTATTTTGGGTCACAAAACGCGCGATGATGCCTTTCCTGCTCATCCCTGCCGGCGTCACCTTCGTTGCCGCCGTGGGCTATGGAACAAACCAGGCAGTCGGCTGGCTTTTCGATATCCAGGCGCCGCTCGTCGGCGGCCCGGCCGGACCGGTGACGATCGTCATCTTCACCGCAACCATGCTGATCGCCTACGATATTTCGTATTACATCTACCATGTCGCCCAGCACCGCTTCCCGTTCCTGTGGGAGTTGCACAAAGTTCATCATTCGGCCGAAGTCATGGTGGGAATCACCAAGGATCGGGTTCATCCGCTGGATGACCTGATGAACCGTATCTGGGATGGCGTCATTCCGGGGGTCTGCTTCGGCATCTGGAGCCTGATCGCGCTCGATCCGATGGAGATCGCCATCTTCGGCATCAACGTCTATGTCATCCGCAACATCCTGATGATGGACTTTGTTCGCCACACCCATTTCAAGATCTCCTTCGGCCCGTTGAACAACATCATCTTGTGTCCGCACTGGCACCAGGTGCACCACAGCATCGACCCTCGCCATTACGACAAGAATTTTGGCCTGCTTTTTTCGTTCTGGGATCGCCTCTTCGGAACGCACTTCGTCCCGGATCCGAATGAAGACCTCAAATTTGGCCTGATGGATCGGGATGTGCGCGATTATCAATCGCTCTTTGGGCTTTACATCCTGCCGCTCAAGAAGATGGGCGGGCATGTCGTCCGACTGTTTCAGAGGCGTCCCGATGTCATCGCTCAGCCACAGGATCATCCCCCTTCATGAACACCATTGTTCCGATCGACGCTTCGAGCGCAGAGCGCCTGGAAATTGTCCGTTCGGCGGATCGCCTGGCCGCGGTCGAAGCCGATTGGATGCATCTTTGGCATCGCACCGACGGGCTGATCTTTCAGAGTCATGCCTGGATTTCGGCATGGTGGAGTACCGTAGCCGATCGTGACCAGCGCGCGCTGCGGATCGGCCTGGTTTGGAACGGCGACAGGCTCGTTGCTGTCGTTCCCCTGGCGATCGGCAAGCGCAAAGGCTTGCGGTTTCTCGAATGGGCGGCCGGCAGCTATACCGATTACGGGGATATTCTCGTCGCTCCGGAATGCTCGCTGTCGGCCCTGCGGGACGTATGGGCCCAGATCTGTGACGCCGGTGGCTTCGATCTTGCCTTTCTCAATCGTCTGTTGCCGGGTGCGGCGGCCCGCAGAATTTTCACTCCGGATACCGCCAGCGGCATCAGGCTGCGCCCCAATCACAGAGAGGAAATCAGTTATCGCGTCACCGGACAGTGGGGGAGCGGAGCCGCGTGGCTGGCGGCGCAGTCGAAAAAGACGCGGCAGAACTATCGGCGCGGCGTCAAGACGTTGGAAGAAGCCGGAGAAGTGAAATTTCGCCTGCTTGCGCCCGACGAGCCGCTGCAGCCGGTCCTGGACCGGCTCGCTGCCCTGAAGCGCAGATGGCTGGTGCGGCACAAGCGAGAATCCCAGCTTTTCGAAGAGGGAGCGCCGGTGCTCGCGGCACTCGTCGACACGCTGGCGCAGGCCGGCGTGCTGCACATTTTCGTACTTGAATGCGATGGCGCGATGGTCGCGGTTTCCATCAATTTCGTCCAGCACCACACCATGATGGCTTTCGTGACCACCTTCGATCCGGATTTCGGCCAGGCGTCGCCGGGCATGATCCTGATGATGGACTATATACAGTGGTCGATCGATCACGGCCTCGGCACGGTCGATTTCCTCTGTGGCGCCGAGTCGTTCAAGCACAAGTTCGCAACGCAGGGTGTTGTCCTGCAATCGGTTCTCGGCACGCGCACGGCGCAAGGCTCGCTTGCTTCCCTCGCCGATCATATGCGTCAGACGGTCCGGCATGTACGGGGGCGCGGATTGGTACCGACACCTTGACTTCAGTTTGATTGCCGCCAGAACGCCGTGTGTCCGGGGACCCGTGCGAAGCGGTAGCGGCCAAGATGGTCATGTCTTCCTCAACAGTTCAGCCTTGGCCTGCCGGTTCACGGCGCCATAAGGCGATGAGGCGACATAGACGATTTCCAGATCGTCATCCGCCACGATCTCGCCGGCCACGCCCGCTGGCAAGTAGATCGCTTCACCGGGGGTCGCAGTCAGCGCTTCGCCGTGGCTTCGCACCGTGCACCGGCCCTTGGTTACCACAAGAACCTCATCATATTCGAACTGGAACTGGCTCGAAGCCCCCTTTGGCGAGCGTGTAAAACCCAGCGCGCCGAGTTTCGCGGCAGGCGCCTCGTCTTCGTTGACCACATCGGCCAACGAGAATCCGGAATGCTCCATCCATTCGGTCGCCCCATCGCTCGTGTACTTTTGAATGCGCTTTGGATCAAATCTCTGCATCGGCTTCTCCTTTCCCGTACGATGGGTGGCAACGGTTGGCTCTTTCCCAATCAGGCCGCCGGCCAGCACGAACCGGTCAAAGCGTCGATCGCGTCTCAGGAGCGACGACGAAAAGGACGATCAGAAGGGCGGCAAGCACTTTTTCACAGAACCTCGAAGCGGCGGAAAAATGCCTAACGCGCTGATTGCACTCCGGTTGCAGCCGGAGCGGCCGACAGGGAGAAATAGACCGCAAGCGCGCGGATGTCGTCGTCTCCCAGGCCTTTGGCTGCATTAGCCATGAGATGGCCGAAGCGCGTTCCGCCCCGCTTTCCCGCCCTGAACAGCCCAAGCTGCGCCTCGATGTAACGCTCGGGCTGGCCGGCGATGGAGGGATAGAGTGGGCTGCGGTCCCGTCTTCCGTGACAG
This sequence comes from Mesorhizobium sp. WSM4821, assembly GCF_055901555.1. Lineage (NCBI taxonomy): Bacteria > Pseudomonadati > Pseudomonadota > Alphaproteobacteria > Hyphomicrobiales > Phyllobacteriaceae > Mesorhizobium > Mesorhizobium sp. WSM4821. The sequence goes on from NZ_CM148371.1 coordinate 3,286,417, forward strand.
CCGAGACAGGCCGGCACGCTGGCCTCCCTCACGCCCCTCTCAGCGATTTCCCTGCCGCGCCGGACAAGCGCGGGATCGCCGGCGCCGCCCGGCTGCGTCGTCGGCAGCGCGGCGAAATGCTTGGCCAGGTCCGGCCAGAACCGAGGCCCCGCCGCAGTGGCGGGCAGGCCCATCATCCCGCTTGTCCGGCCTCCCTGCGCATAGGCACGCAGGCTTTCAAGGAGGTAGGCCTCGCTCTGCCCGGCGAGAATGGGGATCGCGGGACCGCGCCCGAGGCCGTCCTCGCCGTGGCAGCGGGCGCAATCCGCGAGCACTTGTCTCAGGGTTCCGGCAGCGTCTGCCGGAGGCGCAAGCTTTTCTCCATAGGCGAGGTCACGATAGGTGGCTTCGTCCATCGACGGCAGTTCGCGCAAGAAGGCGACCATCGCCCAGACCTCGTCGTCGCGTTCCTGCGTTGGCCAGGCGGGCATGCCGGTGAAGCGCACGCCGTGCTTGACGATGCGGAAAAGCTGCGCGTCGGTCCATTCGCCGACGGTTCCGGCAAGATCAGGCGGCTGCGGCAGCATTCTCTCGACGACAGGAGATCGCGGCTCGCCTGGCGCGCCGTGGCAGATGGCGCAGCCGCGCGCGAAATGCCCGGCGGCCGGCTGGATCGCGTGGCGCGGCAGAGCCGCGGGAACCTCGACCGCCAGTGCATAGGTGCGCACAGCCGATCGCATGGCGAAATGGAGAAACCACTCCGTGATCTTCCAGTGGCCGCTTGAGGCCCCGACATTGAAAAAGCCGATCCAGGCTGCCAGCATCACGACGAAGGGCAGAATGGCAAGCGCGATGGCGAGTTTCTTCCAGCTGATATGCATCAGACCGTCTCCCGCGGCGGGGTGGTGAGCATTCGCGCAAGAAGCGTTACGCCGCCGGCAAGATAGACCGCTGCGCCGACCAGAAGCATGATCACGCCGCCAAGCTCCTGATCCTGCTGCGCGGAAAGAGAAACGCCGAAGCAGCTGACCTCGTCCGCGCCATAGAGCGGCCTCGGGGTCAGCGCCAGCAGTGCGCCGAGCAAGGTCATATGGATGGACGTGAGGAGCAGGGCGAAGGCGCCGGCGGCATTGCCTGCGGCGTCCGAGCCGCGGCGCGGCAGGCAGGCCAGCCACAAGAACAGACCGGCGGCGAGGAACGTGGCCTGCTCGCCGGCGGTGGCGAACAGCGAGCTTTCCGCCAGAGCCCGCAAGGCCGGCGCATGCCAGGACCAGACGACGATGAGTTCGACGACGGACGCGGGGAGGGCGATCGCGAACGCCCTGCTTGCGTCTGGTCTTGGACTGAGCGGGATTCCAATCGCTATCAGCGGTGCGGCAATCGCCACCACTCCCATATGCGCCAGCATATGCGCCGAGAACGAACCCCGCCAGACGTCGAGCAACGGTCCGAACCAGATCAGGGCGAGGACGAAGAGGCCGAGGATGAAACTGGCTCGTCTCACCGGATGCACTCCGTCAGGAACAACGCGGGCATTGCGGTGAAGATTACGGCGATGAAGCTCAGACCCGAGAGCAGCAGTGTCGCGAAGCCCTGGAACAGGGACCGGTCCCGGCTCGTCGGATCGTCATGGGGCGGATCATCGGTGCCGAAGCCCCACTGCCGCCAGGCGAGCCATGCGGACAGCGCGATCAGTGCGAGAGCGATCACAGTGGCGGCGGCGATGCCCGCACGCACAGCGCTGAAACTCAGCCCCACAAGCTCGGGTTTGGCGCAATAGATCGCCGCGCCTATGTAGCAAACGAGAAAATGCGCAATCCACACCACGGGCGCGGTAAACAGCGTCCAGAGCGTTTCGACCTCTTTCGGGATGAGCCGCATCGCCGCCTCACATCGCTGCCGGAAAGAGGCCGATGACGGCGAAGGTGATGACGGCGGTGACCAGCAGGAAATGCCAGTAGAGCACCACGTTGCTTAGATCCATGTCATGCTTCGGCGTCAGCCGGCCAGCCAGCGAGCGCGCCAGGCAATAGGCCTGCATGAGCGCGCCGACCGCCGCGTGGGCGAGCACCCAAATAACAAGGATCCACACGATTGCGGGATAGACGTGGCTCGTCGGGTCCATGCCGGGAGACCACGGTCCCGCAAAGCCTGCGGCGGATGCGGCGGCGGTCGTTAGCAGGGACAGCACAAGCAAGCCGCGCATAGCGGGTGTGGCGCCGCGCCTGTTGAACGTGCGGGCCGCCACCATCAGGCCCCACGCTGCAGCAAACAGGACGGCAGCCGCCAGCGACCATACCGCATCAGGCCCGGCAATCCCCGCGGTGAAGTCGGCGTGGATCGTCCAGTAGAAGAAATAGCCGAAGACGAGGCTGGCGAAGGCCGTGCCGTCGCCCACCATGGTGATGAACATCGCCCACCAGCCGACCGAATCCGGGCCGGAGGCATAAAGCGGCAGGCTGAGGCCCAGGCCAACGTCCTTTTCCGGCTTCTCGGGGATTTCGGCCGTACCCGTCCAGAGCCAGTAGATGACGGCGCAAAGGCAAATGATTGCGGCCAGCGCCGTCGCGATCCACCAGTGGAAGGTAAGCGCGATGAAAGCGGCCCCGAGTGAGAGAGCCGAGACGATGGTGACATGGGACGTGCCGCCGACGCGCAGCACCTGGATTGGGTCGGCGTCGAGCACGGAGGTGACCAGGCCTTCGCGCTGTCCTTCTTCCGCGTCGGGCAGGTAATAGCGACCTTCATTGACCTTGCGGGCAAGGTCCTCCTGGTCCCAGAGCGGATACCGGCTTCGCACGATGGGTATCGAGCGGACGCCCCAGTTCTCCTCCGGCTCGGAAATCCATTCCAGCGTGCCGGCGTTCCACGGATTGACTTCGCCGCGTGGCTCCCGGTGCTTCGGCCTGAGCACGTCGAAGACAACCACCAGCACGCCTGCCGCGAAGATGAAGGCTCCGGCCGTCGAGATCAGGTTCAGCCAGTCCCAGCCGATTTCGGCCGGATAGGTGAAGACGCGTCGGGGCATGCCGCGCAGGCCGCTCAGATGCATGGGGAAGAAGGCGATGTTGAAGCCGCAGAACATCAGCCAGAAGGCGAGGCGCCCCAGACGGTCGGAGAGCTTCTTCGCCTCGATCAGCGGGTAGTAGTAATAGAGCCCGGCCACGACCGGGAAAAGCATGCCGCCGATCAGCACGTAGTGAAGATGCGCGACGACGAAATAGGTGTCGTGCGCCTGCCAGTCGAAAGGCGCGAGCGCCACCATCACGCCCGTCAGTCCACCGATGACGAAGATCGCCAGCCCTCCGGTTCCGAACAGCATCGGGGTCGTGAAGATTACCCGGCCGGCGAGCATGGTGGCGATGAAGACGAAGATCTGCACACCTGTCGGGATCGCCACCGCCTCGGATGCCGCCGAGAAGAAGGCCAGCGAGATCTGCGGCAAGCCTGTCGCGAACATGTGGTGCACCCACAGGCCGAACGAGAGGAACCCCGTCCCCACTGCCGCGAGCACGATCCAGGAATAGCCGACGATCGGACGCTGGGAGAAGGTCGGCACGATCATCGCCATCAGCGCGATGGCCGGCAGGAAGATGATGTAGACCTCCGGATGGCCGAAGATCCAGAACAGATGCTGCCAGAGCAGCGGGTCGCCGCCGCGCGCCGCGTCGAAGAACGGCCAGCCGAACATCCGTTCCATCTCGAACAAGAGATCGCCGGCGATCAACGGCGGGAAGGCGAACAGGATCATCCCCGCAACGATCAGCAGGTACCAGGCGAAGAGCGGCATCAGGTTGATGCGCATGCCGGGCGCGCGGCATTTCATGATGCCGACGATCAGCTCGACAGCGGCCGCGATCGACGCGACCTCGATGAAGGAGAGGCCGAGCAGCCAGATGTCGGCTCCGATGCCGGAGAGCTCCTTGTCGGTGGCGAGCGGCGGATACATGAACCATCCCGAGGACGGCGCCGCATTGAAGAAGATCGAGCCGCAGACGAAGATGCCGCCGAGGAAAAAGCTCCAAAAGCCGAAGGCCCCGAGGCGCGGGAACGGCATCTCGCGCGCGCCCAGCATCGGCGGCAGCAGGAAGATCGCGACTGCCTCGAAGATCGGCACCGCGAACAGGAACATCATCACCGTGCCATGCAGGGTAAAAGCCTGGTTGAAGAGGTCGGCCGACAGGAAGTCGTTGTCGGGCACGGCGAGCTGCAGGCGCATGAGGAGCGCGAGCGCGCCGGCGAACAGCATGAAGACGAAGGCCGCCGAGCCGTACCAGAGGCCGATCTGGTAATTGTTCACCGAGGTCCAGTAGCGCCAGCCCGCCGGATTGGCCCAGACGGCGCGCAGCCGTTCTTCCTGCGCCTTGTAATCCTTCCGCGAACGCTCCTTGATCGCAGCGCTCATTGCAGACCCCTCAGCCAGGCCGCCATGGCGCGGATGTCGTCCGGCGGCAACATGTCGAAAGCCGGCATCCTGGAGCCGGGCTTGACCAGTTCGGGCCGGGCGATGAAGCGGGCGATGGCGTCTTCGGTGTTGGGCAGGATGCCTGCTCCGACTGTTACGCGGGAACCGAGATGCGAAAGATCCGGGCCGATCAGGCCGCGCGCATCGGTGCCGGCGACGAAATGGCACGACCCGCAGCCATGGCGCAGGAAAAGCGCGCCGCCGCTCGCGTCTGCGCTTTTCGCGGGATTTGCCTGGCCGGCCAGCCAGGACCGGAATGCTTCGGGCTCCATCGCCACGGCCGAGAATGCCATCAGTGCGTGGGACGTGCCGCAATATTCCGCGCAAGGGCCGCGGAAGATACCGGGTTTCGTCGCCGTGAGCGAAAGCCTGTTGGTGCGGCCGGGAATCATGTCCATCTTGCCGCCGAGCGGTGGTATCCAGAAGGAATGGATCACGTCGGCGCTTTTCAGGGCCAATTCGACCCGTTCGCCGACCGGCAGCCTGATCTCGTTGGCGGAAGCGATTGGCGGCCCCTGAGGTGGGTGGTAGACGACTTCCCACCAGAACTGCCTGCCGGTGATTTCGATCCGCAGGGCGGTGGAGCCCATCGCCTGGGTAAAAGGCCGAAGGCCAGGCATCAGCCACAGTGCATAGGCCAGCAGGGCACAAAGCGTGACCGACGGAAAGACTACGCCGCCCCAAAGGATGACCCTGCCGGCAGACCTGTCGTTCACCCCGTGGCGTTTGAACAGGGCTGCATGAAGAAGCAGGGCGACCACGCCCAGCCAGATAAGCGCGCCGCCGCTCAGCATCACCCAGAACAGTACGGCTATCTGCTGCGCTTCCTCTCCCGCGGGCTCAAGTACCGACCGGGCGCCGGCATAGCCGCTCGCGAGCAATAACGAGGCAGCGGATAGGCTGAAATATCGACCCATTTTCCAACCCCTCCGCGGTAAACCGGCGAGAGGGGCGGAAGGTTCCGGGCAACAGGGCGTCCGAACCAACGCTGCGTTCGGCGTTGCCCTGGGCAATTTTTCGACGAGGGACGAAACAATTGCGCTCGATGCCCGTTTGCCCGTCATGGCGGGTGATGGGATTGCCTATGCCAAAGGAGGCGACGATGAGCGCAACCGGCCTGGAAGTTTTTGACAAAACCCTGCAGACAACGAACATCTGGCTGGACGAGATCATGGCCGACCACGGCCCCGATAGGCGCGTTGCCTGGCATATGCTGGGAGCCGTCTTACGCACCCTGCGGGATTGGCTGCAGATCGAACTGGCCGCCAACCTGGGCGCTGGGCTGCCGCTTCTCATACGCGGAGCCTATTATGATCGGTATCGGCCGCGTGATCTGCCGAGCGGCAGCCGTTCATTGGAGGAATTCCTGCAGCGCGTCGCCGAGGAGATGAAATCCACCCGGCCGGTGAATCCCGAGGATGCGACCAGGTCTGTGTTCAAGGTTCTCGCTCGGCATGTCGACCTCGGCCAGTCGGCGAAAGTGCGAGACGCACTGCCGAAGCATATCCAGGCGCTTTGGCCCGAGAGTGTTGGAGTGTAGCAGCAGCGAGATAAAAAGTGGACATTGGAGGACGCGCGGTCCCGCGCCTAGGGATCACAAAGCGAGAGCGACGGCTGACCCGCGCACCGCCAAATTCATTCGTTGCGTTCGTATGTTCCCACCAACTCTGCTTCCTCCAGCACATGTTTTTGGGCCTCTTGCCAGATGCGCTTCACGCCCGCGGAGCCCGGAATCGCGAGACTCGGCGTGTCGAGCGCGGCAAGTCGGAAATGGTAATGATGGACCCCGTGTCCGGCCGGCGGTTCAGGACCATCATAGTAAGCATTGCCGAAGTCGTTCGTGGCTTGCCTGAGCGCTTCGGGACCGGGCTTGCCGCTCTCGGCGTCGGCCAGTTCGTCGACGTCAGGCGGGATGTTGAACACGGCCCAGTGACCGAATGTTCCGTTCGGCGCATCGGGATTCTGCATGACGAGAGCAAGGCTCTTCGCCTTGCCTGGCACACCCGACCATTTCAGCGGCGGGGATAGGTTCTTTCCGTCACGCGCATATCTGTCGGGAATTTTTTCACCGTCGGCAAAGGCGGAACTGCTGAGCGTAAGAGGCATGGTTCACTCCTCCAGAAAAACAGCTTGTTCGCGGCGAACTTGCTGCTCGGCAAGCGCGCTGATGGAGGAATGGACTTCGCGTGGAAACGTTCCATCCTGCGAGCGTTCGCCGGCTGGTTTCCTTTGACGATATCTGTCTGGACCCCTAACATCCGGTCACAGACTCACTACGTGATGAGAGGGAACCACAAAGGCTTTCCGACAGTTGATGAAGAGGCGACAGCAACCAGACCGGCCGGGGCGAGGATACCATGCGTGAGAACCACTCCGACGTCTTCGATCTGTTTTCGGAGATTTACACGAATGCGGCGCAGGAGGAGATAAGCATCCAGCAATATCTCCTCGCCTGCCGCGAGGATAAATCGATGTACGCCTCGGCGCCTGAACGGATGGTCGAGGCGATCGGCGAGCCCACCCTGATCGACACCAGCATGGATGAGCGGCTCGGCCGCATTTTTTCGAACAGGACGATCAAGGTGTATCCCTCCTTCGCCGAGTTTTACGGCATGGAGGACACGATCGAGCGTATCGCCGGCTATTTCCGCTATGCCTCTCAAGGACTCGAGGAACGCAAGCAGATTCTCTATCTGCTCGGCCCTGTCGGCGGCGGCAAATCCTCACTCGCCGAGCGGCTGAAGAAGCTGATGGAGCAGCGTCCGATCTACACGCTGAAGGTCGGCGACCAGATCAGCCCGGTTTTCGAGTCACCGCTCGGGCTTTTCCATCCCGACCGCATGGCCGACCTTTTGGAAGACAAATACGGTATCGCGCGGCGCCGGCTGAACGGCCTGATCTCACCGTGGGCGGCCAAGCGCCTCGATGAACTGTCCGGCGACATCTCCAAGTTCAGCGTCGTGAAGTTGATGCCTTCGCGGCTGCGCCAGATCGGCATTGCCAAGACCGAGCCAGGCGATGAGAACAACCAGGACGTTTCGGCCCTGGTCGGCAAGGTCGACATAAGACAACTCGAGAATTTCAGCCAATCCGATCCGGACGCCTATTCCTACAGCGGCGGCCTGAACCGGACCACGCAAGGGCTGCTTGAGTTCGTCGAGATGTTCAAGGCGCCGATCAAAGTCCTCCATCCGTTGCTGACCGCTACCCAGGAAGGCAGTTACAACGGTACGGAGAACTTCGGATCTTTCCCATATCAAGGCATCGTCGTGGCCCATTCCAACGAGTCGGAATGGCTGCAGTTCAAGAACAACAAGAACAACGAGGCGTTCCTCGACCGTATCCTGGTGGTCAAGGTGCCATATTGCCTGCGGGTCACCGAAGAAAGGCAGATCTACGAAAAGCTGCTGCGCGAAAGCGAGTTGGCCTCCAGTGCCTGCGCTCCGGAGGTGCTGGACATTCTCAGCCGGTTCACTGTCTCGACCCGTCTGGCCGAGCACGACAATTCGCCGCTCTACACGAAGATGCGGGTCTATGACGGCGAGAACCTAAAGGACATAGATCCCAAGGCGAAGTCGGTTCAGGAATACCGCGATGCCGCTGGGGTTGACGAGGGCATGACCGGCGTCAGCACGCGCTTCGCTTTCAAGATACTGTCGCAGACATTCAACTACGACACCAAGGAAGTGGCCGCCGATCCCGTGCATCTGATGTACATTCTGGAGGAGGCGATCAAGCGCGAGCAGTTCCCGAAGGAAACCGAGGCCGCCTATCTCGACTTCATAAAGTCGGAACTCGCCCCGCGCTATGCCGAGTTCATCGGCCATGAAATCCAGAAGGCCTATCTGGAATCCTACAGCGAGTACGGCCAGAACCTGTTCGACCGCTACATCGCTTACGCCGATGCCTGGATCGAGGATCAGGACTACAAGGACTCCGATACCGGCCAGATCCTCAATCGCGACGTGCTGGACAACGAACTGTCGCAAGTCGAAAAGCCGGCCGGCATTGCCAACCCCAAGGATTTCCGCAACGAGGTCGTCAAGTTCACGTTGCGCGCCCGGGCGAGGAACCATGGCCGCAACCCGTCATGGACAAGCTATGAAAAGCTGCGCGAAGTCATCGAGAAGCGAATGTTCGGCCAAGTCGAGGATCTCCTCCCGGTGATCAGCTTCGGCTCCAAGCAGGACAGCGTAACGGAGAAACGGCATACCGAGTTCGTGCACCGGATGGTCGAACGCGGTTACACCGAACGTCAGGTCCGCCGGCTGGTGGACTGGTACATGCGGGTGAACAAGGCGGGTTGAGTCCAGCCGGGATGTTTCCATGCCGATCTTCATCGATCGCCGACTGAACCCGAAGGACAAAAGCCTCGGCAATCGCCAGCGCTTCCTGAGGCGGGCGCGCGAAGAGCTGAAGCGAAGCATCCGGGATAAGATCCGCACCGGCAGGATCGCCGACGTGGACAGCGAGCACGCCGTCTCGATGCCGGCGAAGGGCACAGCCGAGCCGACCTTTACCGACGCGAAGGACAGCGGCAGGCGGCAGCATATCCTGCCGGGCAACAAGCATTTCGCCCCAGGCGACCGCGTTCCCAAGCCCGGCCAGGGCGGTGGCGGATCGTCTCCGGGGAAAACGGTCTCGGAAGACGATTTTCGTTTCGTGCTCTCCCGCGAGGAGGTGCTCGATCTCTTCTTCGAGGATCTCGAACTTCCCGACCTGGTCAAGCTCAATCTCAAGGAGATACTTGCCTTCAAGTCGCGCCGGGCCGGCTTCGCCGCGACCGGCGCCCCGACCAACATCAATGTCGGGCGCACGATGCGAAACAGCCATGGCCGCCGGATCGCGCTCAAGCGCCCCAAGCAGGAGGAGCTTGACGCAATTGCGAAGGAGCTCGCAATGCTGGAGGCGGAGCCCCAGAACGCGGGGGCACGCCAGCACATTACGGCGTTGCAGGAAGAGCTCGAGCGACTTGAGCGTCGCCGCAGGCGGATCGCCTATGTCGACCCCGTCGATATCCGCTTCAACCGCTTCGACGCCCAGCCCGTGCCGAATGCCAATGCCGTCATGTTCTGTCTCATGGACGTATCCGGCTCGATGGGCGAGCGCGAGAAGGATCTGGCCAAACGCTTTTTCGTGCTGCTGCACCTCTTCCTGAAACGGCGCTACGACCGTACCGAAATCGTCTTCATCCGCCATACGCACGAGGCGCAGGAGGTGGACGAGGAGACCTTCTTCTACAATACGCAAAGCGGCGGTACCGTCGTTTCCACGGCACTCGAAGAGATGCACCGCATCATCGGGGAACGCTATCCCAGCAACGAGTGGAACATCTATGCCGCCCAGGCATCGGACGGGGACAATTTCGCCACTGATTCCGAGCGCTGCATAGGCCTCATGGATAGCCAGATCATGCGCCTGTGCCAGTATTTCGCCTATGTCGAGATCATCGACGAACGCGAGACCCATATCTTCGGCGCCACTGAGAACGGGACCTCGCTCTGGCGCGCCTACAGCGCGGTCAATCTGAAATGGCCGAATTTCGAGATGAGCCGTATCGCAACGGCAGCCGACATCTATCCGGTCTTTCGCCGGCTGTTCGCCAGGCAGCCCGCCGTACAGAAGAGCGCTTGAAGGGAAAAGCCGATGGCCAGGCAAGCCAGCAAGTCCGGTTTGCTCTTTTCCGAGCCGGACTGGGATTTCAAGACGCTGTCGCGTGTCCACGAAGCCATCGAGGCGATCGCGATCGAAGAGCTTCATCTCGACGTCTATCCGGTGCAGATGGAGATCATCTCATCCCAGCAGATGCTCGACGCCTATTCCTCGGTCGGCATGCCGCTGATGTATCGTCACTGGTCCTTCGGCAAGCATTTCCTCTACCAGGAGTTGCTCTACCGCAAAGGCGGGCGAGGGCTGGCTTATGAGCTGGTCATCAATTCCAACCCCTGCATCGTCTATCTGATGGAGGAAAACACAATGGCCCTGCAGGCGCTGGTGACAGCTCATGCGGCGCTTGGCCATAATCATTTCTTCAAGAACAATCACCTGTTCCGGCAGTGGACGGACGCCGGCGCGATCCTGAGTTATCTGGACTTCGCCAAGAGCTACATCACCCGTTGCGAGGAGCGGCACGGCGTCGCCGCGGTGGAGGCCATCCTCGATGCGGCCCACGCGCTGATGGAACAGGGGGTGTTCAGATACCACCGACCGCCGAAGCTGTCGTCGGAGCGGCAGCGTGAAGGCGTTCGTGAGCGCCTGGAGTACGAGGAGCGCTCCTACAACGATCTCTGGCGCACGCTCCCGGCCTCGAAGAGCGGGGGCAAGATCGGGGAAAAGGATCCCGGCGTGGCGGAGCGGAAAAAAACGCTCAAGCTACCCGAGGAGAACCTGCTCTATTTCCTGGAAAAGAACAGCCTGGTCCTGGAGCCCTGGCAGCGTGAAATCGTCAGGATAGTCCGCGTCATCGCGCAATATTTCTATCCGCAGCGGCAAACGCAGGTGATGAATGAAGGCTGTGCCACGTTCGTGCACTACACGCTCATGAACATGCTGTTCGATCGCGGCCAGATCAGCGAAGGCGCGATGCTGGAAATCCTGCGCAACCATTCGAACGTGGTCTTCCAGCCGGCCTTCGACGATCCGCGTTTTTCCGGCATCAATCCTTATGCGTTGGGCCTCGACATGATGCAGGATATCCAGCGCATATCGACTGAGCCGACCGCCGAGGACCGCGACTGGTTCCCCGATATCGCCGGCAACGGCAATTGGCGCGAAACCCTGCTCGACGCGTGGGCGAACCATCGCGACGAGTCTTTCATCCGCCAGTATCTGAGCCCCGCGCTGATGCGAAAATGGCGGTTCTTTGTCCTCGCCGACGCCGCGAGCGAACCGCATTACGAAGTCGCGTCGATACACAATGAGCGTGGCTACGAAAAGATACGCGCCGGGCTCGCTCACAGTTACGACATCGGTGCGAGCCGGCCGGATATCCAGGTGGTGGATGTGGACCTGCTCGGCGACCGACATTTGCGACTGGAGCACAAGGTGAAGGACGGCATCATGCTGGAGGAGGCCAGCCGCGACGCTGCCCTGCGCCATATCCGCAGCCTGTGGGGCTATGAGGTCAGCCTGGCGGCGATCGATGCGCAAACGGGCCAGATGCTCAACGAACGTTCGACCAGCCAAATCGGGGAATGACAAAAACCGGAGGCGGCCGGCGACGGCGTTTCATGGCCTCGCTGCAAGATCCGCGCAATCTTGCCATCGTCAGTTCTCTCGTGTCGGGACTTTTTGGTTGAGCATCGGCGTCTGAGCATTCGGAATTTCCCAAACCGCTAAGTACTTTGGGCGATATGCACTGGCCGTGGGACCCGGGAAGGTCGGTTCCGTGGGAATCTCGGATGGCGTTTCGGGAGGAATTTCGACGGGCTGCCTTTGCGGAGCGGGAATGGGATCAGGCGAAGGCGGAGGAACGCCCGGAGGCACATCCGGCGGTGTTTCCGGCGGGGCGGGCGGCCGAGCAGGCTCGGGATTGGGATTGTCCGGTATCGGCACGGGATTGTTCGGATCAGGATCAGGATCAGGATCGGTCATGGGACGCTCCCCGAAACTTGCTTCACGAAGTGACAACCATCGTGCGGAGCGATGGTTCCCGACCGTCGTGGATGGCCGTGTGGCGAAGGCCGATGGCGCGGACCGGATGACAAATTCGTCGCGGTTCAAATGCCAGCGGCGTCGCGCCATGCAGCGCCTTCACCACCTTTACCGGATCGCCGATCACTCTATGTACGCGCATGCCGCAGGAGCGCGGCTCAGGGAGTAACACCATGCGCGTGTTCATGATTGTCACCCTTCTTCTGGTCGCAATCACGATGGCGCTCTCGCTCGCGCACGCTTTGGAATTGCCCGGCAAGCTGCGTCTCAAGGAGGCCACCTACAAATCCGTGCAGGCGATCTACTATCCTGGCTTCACGGTCGGCGGATTTGCCGAGATCGGCGGCATCATTGCGCTCGCCATCCTGCTCTACCTGACGCCGTATCCAAGCGCTCGATTCTGGTGGATCTTGGCGGCCCTGGTCTTGCTGGTGGCGGAACATGCGACCTACTGGCTGGTCACGCACCCCGTCAACAATTTCTGGGTACAGGATGTCGCGGTATCGAAGTCAGCGTCGACATTTTTTTCGATCTTCTCTCGAAAGCAAGCCGGCGACTGGAAAGACTTGCGCAACGTTTGGGAGGCCTCGCATGTCGCCAGGGCAGGCCTGGCGATGCTGAGCCTGATCTCGATTGCAGTCGCCGCGACACTTTTTACGGAGGGGTGACTGGCGCGGTGAGGATGTGCGGGACACTACTTGTTCGTCGGCATCTTTTGCCTTGGATTGATCCCGCCAAGGGCGTTGGTGTCGTTCTCGACGTCGCCCTCGATCGTGTTTTCGCCGTCGAGTTCAAGCTCTTCGCCTTCCTTGATCATGCCTTTGGAGGTCCCGATACCGGGATTATGTCTCAGATCGGCGTCGCTCGGCTTTTTCCACTTTGGATGTTTGGTTCGCTCATGGCACAACTCATTCGAAAAGGGTCCTGTTCTAGAAACAGCACCGCGCGACGATGTTCCGCCGAAACGCGCCTTCTCGGGCGGTGCCCAAGAGGCGGCTAAAGCCCGAACGGATAGGTGTCGGGAACGCCCGTTCCGACATGATCCGGCCCGAGCCGCGTTACCGCGGCGGTTTCGTCAAACCAGACGAATGCATCGAATTGCTGGGCGAGGGAGACGTCCGCATAGTGGCTGCGCAGTTCGGTTTCCGGCCGATAGATCACGCCGATGAAGCGTTCCAGCCGGCCCTCCATAAGCCGTTCGCGCAGCGCATCGTCGCGCTTGATGTCGAGCAGGAAACGCGAGACGCCGCAGTCATGGCAAAGCCGCTCGCAACTATCGTCATGGGAAGGCCGCACCCGCTTGATTTCCATCTCGCCGTCCCAGTCGGAGGCAGCGGCTACCGTTCCGGAATGCGTGCTGAGCCCGATCAGGGCCGCCTCGTTACCGAAGCGCTGGCGGCAGAGCTGGCCGATGTTCACTTCGTCCCTGACGATCCCCATCTCGGTGTAGCGGGCATCTCCGATATGGGAGTTATGCGCCCACACCACCGCCCTGGCGTTCGGCCCGCGAGCCTCCAGCAGATGCTCGAGCGTCTCGAACATATGGGTATCGCGCAGATTCCAAGACTGCGCGCCGCCGTAATACATGATCCGGTAGTAACGTTCTGCGGAAGCGATCAGTCGGGCATTCTGGGTGGCGTCCAGGAAGTCGGCGCCGTCCTGCTGCGAATAATCAAGCTGCTTGGCAAGCAGTTCGCGGCATTGCTCAAGCACGGCCTTCTCGCATTTCTCGTAGCCGGAGGTGAGCGCGACGCGGCCGTAGGTCGACGGTTCGTTTTGCCAAGGCGTCAGGCAGCCATAGCGTTCACGTGCTATGCTTGCTGCCCGCGGATCGACCCTATCGAGATATTGCAGAACCGCGGCGATCGATCCGCTCATGTTGTAGATGTCGAGGCCATAGAACCCCGCCAGTCGGGACGATATCCTGAGCCGTTCATTGTGGTGCCGCATCCAGTCGACGAACGCCGCAACATCCGTGTTGCGCCACATCCAGGTGGGGAACCGCTGGAACGGCGGATCGGCGTCGGCCCGTGACGGCCGATGGCGGACGTAGCGGTCGATCGCCGCGGCATCGGGCCAGTCGGCCTCCACGGCGACGATGGTGAAGCCGTGTTTCTCGATCAGCCTGCGGGTGATCGCCGCGCGGGCCTTGTAGAACTCCGACGTGCCGTGGCTCGCTTCACCGAGCAGGACGACGCGCCGGTCGCCAAACCGGTCGAACAACTCGCCGAACGCCGGATCGTCGAAATCCGGCAGCGGTTCGGCCGCTGCCGCGATCATCTCCGGCAGGCTGCGCGTGCGTGCGCGTCCGGTCGGACGATCGTTCGCGATCCGGCTGCCGCTCTCGGGCCAGCCCTGCTCGCCGATGAGCGGGACAAACCGCACGCCGCCGAAATCCTCCTCGCTGTAGGTTGCAGCGCCCGTCCGGGTGACCTTGAGAAGGCGCTGATCATGCGGTTCGTCGCCGACCGGAATGACCAGCCTGCCGCCGACGTCGAGCTGTTCCTGAAGGGCAAGCGGCGCGCCGGGACCGCCGGCCGCGACCAGAATGGCGTCGAAGGGTGCGGCGTCCGGCCAGCCCTTGGTGCCATCCCCTGTGCGGACCTCGATATTGTCATAGCCAAGCTCTTCGAACCGCTGTCTCGCCGTTTCGGCCAACCCGGCGTGGCGCTCGATCGTATATACGCGTTCGACGATCCGGCTCATCACGGCAGCTGCATAGCCCGAGCCGGTGCCGATCTCCAGGACCTGGTCGCCCGGTCCGATCTGTGCCATCTCGATCATCAGGGCGACGATATAGGGTTGCGAGATCGTCTGGCCTTCGGCGATCGGCAGCGGTCCGTCTTCGTAGGCGAATTCTTCAAAGCCTGGTTCAACGAAAGCCTCGCGTGGAACCTCACGCATCGCCCTCAGCACCTCGCGGTCGTGAATGCCACGGCGGCTGACATGGTTATCGACCATTCGGTCGCGTGCATGGGAAAGATCGAGCATCCTGGCTCCCTCCGGCGGCTAGTGGTTCCCACCCGCTTCTCCCGGTTCGTCTCTTTAACCACCGGTAAGCGTCAAGGTTCCTCCACCCTTTGCCCGGAAGACATGCTTGCCGAGGCACGCATCGTGCTGGTGGCTTAAATGCCAAGTTCGAGCAACCGCAACTTATTTTGATGCAGATCATTTCTCCGGTGCGATGCCGCTTCTATCTATCGGCGGGCGAACGCATTCTGGAGACGCTTCCATGAACGACGAGGCTCACAAGACAACGCCAGAAATCGGTCTGGACCAGATCGATCTCATGAACCGCTACTGGCGCGCCGCGAACTATATTTCGGTTGGCCAGATCTACCTGCTCGACAATCCGCTCCTGCGCGAACCCCTGAAAGCCGAGCACGTCAAGCCGCGGCTGCTCGGCCATTGGGGCACCACACCCGGCCTCAATTTCATCTACGTCCACCTGAACCGCGTCATCCGTGAAAACAGTCTCGACGTTCTGTTTATCTGCGGCCCAGGTCATGGCGGCCCGGCGATGGTCGCGAACACCTGGCTCGAAGGTACCTACAGCGAGATCTATCCCGAAATCGGCCAGGGCGAAGACGGTCTGAGAAAACTCTTCCGGCAATTCTCCTTCCCCGGCGGAGTGCCCAGCCATGTAGCGCCCGAAACGCCCGGCTCGATCCATGAGGGCGGAGAACTGGGATATGCGCTGGTCCATGCTTTCGGCGCGGCCTTCGACAATCCCGATCTGGTGGTCGCCTGCGTCGTCGGCGACGGTGAAGCGGAGACCGGTCCGCTCGCGGCGGCTTGGCACTCCAACAAGTTTCTGAACCCCGCCTCCGACGGCGCCGTCCTGCCGATCCTGCATCTCAACGGTTACAAGATCGCCAACCCGACGATCCTCGCCCGCATGGATGACGGGGAGTTGCGAAGCCTGTTCGCCGGCTACGGCTACGAACCGTTCTTCGTCGAAGGTCATGAGCCTGTTCCCATGCATCGGGCGATGGCCAGGACGCTTGATACGGTGCTCGATCGGATCCGTGCCATTCAGCGGCACGCCCGTTCTCCGGGCTGGCGGGGCGAGCGGCCGCTGTGGCCGATGATCGTGCTACGCAGCCCGAAAGGCTGGACCGGACCGAAGGAGGTCGACGGAAAGAAGGTCGAGGATTTCTGGCGCTCGCATCAAGTGCCGGTGTCGAACGCTCGCGGCAACGAGGCGCACCGCAACATCCTCGAAGACTGGATGCGGAGCTATGAGCCGGAAAAGCTGTTCGACGACAACGGGCGCCTGCTTCCAGACCTGGCGGCGCTTGCGCCAACAGGGCTCAAGCGCATGGGCGCAACCCCATATGCCAATGGCGGATTGTTGAAGCGCGACCTCGTGCTTCCCGATTGGAAAAGCCTGGCGCTCGATGTGCCGCGCCCGGGGGGCGCCAAAGCCGAGGCGACGCGGGCCCTCGGAGGCTATCTCCGCGACGTCCTGCGCCTGAATGCGGAGGCCAGGAATTTCCGGCTGATGGGCCCGGATGAGACGTCGTCCAACCGCCTTGACGACGTATTCGAGGTTACGGACCGGGTCTGGATGCAGCGGATCGAGCCCTATGACGTCCAGCTTTCCCGTGATGGCCGCGTCATGGAAGTGCTCAGCGAGCATCTCTGCCAGGGTTGGCTGGAGGGCTATCTGCTGACCGGCCGCCATGGCCTGTTCTCATGTTACGAGGCGTTCATCCACATCGTCGATTCCATGGTCAACCAGCATGCGAAATGGCTGAAGACGTCCAGGGAGTGTGCCTGGCGCAAGCCGGTCGCTTCACTCAATTACCTCTTGACCTCGCATGTCTGGCGGCAGGATCACAACGGCTTCAGCCACCAGGATCCTGGTTTTGCCGATTTCCTCGCCAACAAGAAGGCCGATACGGTCAGGCTCTATTTCCCGCCGGATGCCAACACACTGCTCTGGATCGCCGACCATTGCCTGAGAACCTACAACCGCATCAACGTGATCACCGCCGGCAAGCAGCCGGCACCGCAGTGGCTGTCTGCCGAGGACGCAGAAACGCACTGCAAGGCGGGCGCGGGGATCTGGGAATGGGCCGGGACGGTTGCCAAGGGCGAGGATCCGGATGTGGTCATGGCCTGCGCCGGCGACGTGCCGACACTGGAGACGCTCGCCGCCACGGACATTCTGCGTTCGGCGCTTCCGGACCTGAAGGTTCGCGTCGTCAACGTGGTCGACCTGATGACGCTGCAGTCGAATTCAGAGCATCCGCATGGCCTCGCCGATGAGGATTTCGACGCGCTGTTCACGAAAACCAGGCCGGTCATCTTCGCCTATCACGGCTATCCCTATCTCATTCACCGCCTGACCTACCGACGTGCCAACCATGACAACATGCATGTGCACGGCTTTCGCGAGGAAGGCACCACGACGACGCCTTTCGACATGGCCGTGCTCAATGAGCTTGACCGCTACCATCTGGCGCTCGCCGCGATCGAACGCGTGCCCGGTCTCGCCGAGCGGGCGAAAGATCTCGCCGCCGAACTTCACGGGAAGCTTGCCGAGCACAAGGCTTATGTCCGCCAGTACGGCGAAGACATGCCCGAGATTCAGCAGTGGAACTGGCCCTACAACGGCGCGGCGGAGGCCGGCGATTGATGCGGCATGCAGTCCTTGCACTGAACGCCGGCTCGTCCAGCGTCAAGTTCGGACTTTACGACCTTGAACCGTCCGCGGAACTGCAACTCGTCTCGCGTGGTGCGCTCGATCTGGGCGATGCGCCGCGGCTCAGCGCGAAAGGGGCCGACGGAACAGTGCAGTGCGATCGGCCGCTTGCCGCAGACCCGGGCAATGCGGGCATCGGCGCGCTGCTCGACTGGATCGAGAGCGAACTTGGCGGCCGGAAGCTGGTGTCGGCCGGCCATCGCATCGTGCATGGCGGGCGCGAGTTCGTCGAACCCGTCCGTCTGACGCCTGCCGTAATCGAGGCTTTGGACAGGCTGACGCCGCTTGCTCCTCTGCACCAGCCGCGCAGTCTCGCGCCGATCCGGGAACTTGCAGCGCTTCGCCCGGATTTGCCGCAGGTCGGATGCTTCGACACAGCCTTCCATCAGACGATCGATCCGATCGTGAGCCGTTTCGCGCTGCCGCGCAAATACGATGCGGAAGGGATCCGCCGCTACGGGTTTCATGGTCTTTCCTACGAATACGTCGCCGGGCGGCTCAAGGAGATATCGCCCGCGCTCGCGGCGAAGCGGACGATCGTCGCCCATCTCGGCAACGGAGCGAGCCTATGCGCCATGCGCGACGGCAGAAGCGTCGATACGACGATGGGCTTTTCCGCCCTCGATGGCCTGGTCATGGGCACGCGTTGCGGCGCAATCGATCCGGGCGTGCTTTTGTATTTCATCCTGGAAAGAGGCCTCACGGGGGAGGCTCTGCAGCACATGCTTTATCAGCAATCCGGGCTGCTCGGACTATCCGGCATCTCCGCCGACATGCGCACGCTGGAAGCGAGCGACGACCCGCAGGCCCGCGAAGCGATAGACCTTTTCGCTTTCCGGGCCGCAAGGGAGGCCGCCGCGCTCGCCAACACGTTGGGCGGCCTCGAATGCCTCGTGTTCACCGCCGGCATCGGCGAGCACTCGGCGCCGGCTCGCAAGGCGATATGCGGAAGGCTTCATTGGCTTGGCGTGGCGATCGACGAGCCATCCAATGCCTGCCATGCGAAGATCATCAGCCGGCCGGACAGCAAAGTCGAAATACGGGTCGTCGCGACCGACGAGGAGAGCGTCATTGCCCGCCAGGCGCGCGTGCAGGGCGATTCTTGATAACGCAATCGACGTGGCGGTTTGCCAAGGCAAGGAACCCCGCGCGTCCGCGGCCGTTTCCCTGTTTGACACCAAAGGGAGAAAACCAATGGCCGAAACCACCAGCACGCCAGGCGCCTCAAAGGCGGCAAATGAAGCCCAGGAGGCGATGAAGAAGCAGATCGCCGAGCTCCGCCGCGAAATCACCAAGATAAATCGCACCCTGTCCGACCAGGCCGAGGAGGCGCAGGGCTGGTACGATAGCGCCGCTGACAGGGCCTCGCGTGCAGCCCGGCAATTGCGCAGCCAGGCGCATACCGTATCTGAAACGGTCCAGCAGAACCCAGGCGCAATCTCTTCGGCGATGGTGCTTGGCGGCATGCTCGGTGTTCTTCTCGGCATCGCGATTGCAAGGAGTTCCGAGCCCGAGCGGCGGTGGTTCTAAAAATCCTGCTCCAGCAGCAGATCACCACCCGTGCAGTGCCGAGCCTGCCTATTGGCAAATCGAGCATGTTTTTGCGTTGCGAGCATCGAAAGCACCTGACAGGTGGCCGGGTATCTTCGGCCGCCCACAAGGTTTTTTACAGACCTTACTTCCTGCAGGAAGCAATTTCGGACGGGAACGATCCTGATGATGGAGATCGGCGAACGCTACCGCAGCGAGCAGCCGACCTCGAACGCGCAAAACGCACTTCCATGGCTACCGAACGACGGGTGAGAATGCTGCCCCGGGTCGAACGAGCCGCCAGGATTTCAAGTTTCACTTTAGTCCCAGTCCAGATAGCAGACGCGGAAATCTTCCACTTTGACCGAAGCATTGCGGTCCAAAATTTGCAGCAACGGTTTTCCGCCATAAAACGAGGCCCACTGCGGAAAGGTGCTCTTGGTGCCGATGATGTAGTCGCAGCGGGAAAGTGCGAAAAGATCGCTCACGGGAGATTTGGTGCCGAACCCGACCGTCAGGCCGGGAAATTCCCCGGCGTTGCGCCTTTCGTCGCTGCAGACCAGAAACGAAACCCGCCGGCCGGGAAATTGCGTCGCGAGGTCGCGCATCCAGGCGGCGTAACATTCGACTGGATAAAAATATTTGCCGCCGTTCCAGCCGCGATAATCGCCGTGGCGAACATGAACGCCAATGACGATGTCGGCATTGCGCCGTAATGGCTCCACGGCTTCGCGGCTCGCTTTTTCAAGCGTCTCCAACGGCCGGAAATAGCTGCGGATCTTGTCGCCATGCTTCTGCACCAGATGCGGCGCGCGAAACCGCCAGCCATACACGAAAACGATTTTAGCCGGGCGGATCTTCTCCTGGACGTCCGGGCTGTCCAGATAGGTGATGAATTGACCTTTGGTTTCACGCAGCGTGACAATCTTCCGGCCAAGGACTGGGAAGCGATCGATCAGCACGCCGGTGTAGCGGGTGATGTGATAAAAAATGCGCGTCTTGCGGATGATCGCGCTGACGCCGGGAATCCGATCCAGCCAGCTTTTCCACCGCGGTGCCGGATACAAGCAGTGGACGTTCGCGCGCGTGGCTTCAAACAGATCGGCGTAGCTGTGAAAGGTGTAATTGATGACGCGATACCCTTGCTCCTCCGCCAGCGCAATGAAATTCGCGAAGATGATCAGACGATTTGCCAGGCGTCCGCAACGGTACCCAATGGTGAAGAGCTTTTGATTTTTTGGCGGCGTCATCGGGAAGATTATCTACGGTGTCCGATTTCAAAACAAACTTTCCTGGCACCCGCTCAAACCGGTTCCAGATTATCCAGTTCTTTGCCGTACGACTCCTGCGAGCTGGATTGCCCGCCGCAGACAAAATGCGCCACCATCGCCGCCGCCGTGAAAATCAGAAACGCGAAGGATTTCCGCCGCGACCGCAGCAGTCGGATACGGCGGCATTCGCGCGGCCAACATCAACGAAATATCCCAATCGGCTCGGTCATTCCTGATCGATCCGAAGGACGCTGCCGATATCAGATGCCTGGTTGGCATCTTCTGCTGCCGATGACAATGCAGAAAAGATGGCCGGCGGGCGCGCAGGGCGAAACGTCATCATCCATGGCAACCGAATGACGCGAGAGATGTTGGCTGGGCCGCCTATTGACAGCGGCCATCGGACCCTCCGGTGCTGGATGTCAACGCTATTGATCGCGGACGAGGACATTGTCGCTGCTCAGCCAGAATGGAGCGAAATAGAGAGGCGTCGAGGAAAGCGGCAGGATGTCCGGGCGCAGTTCCACACCGAGCTTGTCTTTCATGAAGTCGCGTCGCGCGGCCATGCGCTTGACCTCCAACTCGGCCCGAAGCGCCTCGTCGGCAAACACGACCGCGTCCTCGCAGTTCAGCGCCCAGCCGTCGGCAATCGGCGTCGGGATGATATCGACCTGAAAATGCATGCCCGATCGGATGCGGTCCGCAGACCCTGGCCGGACCGGGCTGTGCGTCCATTCCTCGTAGCCGCCGAGATGCCCCGGGCTGAGAGCCGGCCGCAGGTTCGATTTCGCGAGCGCCGATATCACGGCTTCATGGAGAGTGCCGCCCTCGACGCCGATCGCGGCCGTCTCATACCAGGAAATCAAGCCCCGGAAGTAGCCCTTGGCGATGGCAAGAAACGTATCGTTCTCGACATCGAAGAGGCCTGCTTTGGAGGACAGACCGCCCCAGTGCCCGACCGCGGCCGTTACGCCATCGCCACGCCTAGGCTTGCGGCCTGTTGCACTTCGCAGGCCAATCACTGGCTCGCCCTTGCTGGCCGACGCGAACATGGTGTGGACGTTCAGCGCGTCTCCGGCATATCCCATCCGCGAGACGGCATCGAACTCGCTGTCACCCTCGCGCACTCCCGAAACAATCCTCCACATTGCCAATGAGCTGCGTGTCGCAGCCCATTCGAACGCGGCGATCTGATCGGCATCGATGGTGACGGCAACGCCATTTTCAGGATGCATCAGGACCTGGGTCACGTCCCGCAGCCTGCCGGAAGCGCCGACTGCTCGCTGGAACGCCTGCACGTGGACCGCGGGAACGAAAAAGGCCGTTTCGGGAGCTTCGTCCTCGAGCGGTTCGAGATACTTCCAGCCTACCAGCCCCACGGTGTCGCCCGCCTTTATTCCAGCGTCGCCAAGACGATCGGAAAAGCGGGGAAAACGGGAACGGTCCTGCGATGAGGCTCAATGTCTGGGCCAGAAGCACGCTGATCCCGGGCAGGCGCGCGAGCGGAGCGTAGCTCTCGCACTCGTTACCCGTCATGAGCACGCGCTTGCCGTTCGGACCAAGCAGGAGGAAGGCTTCCTCGAAGCGCGGCTCGAAACCCGTCAGGAAGACGATGTTGCCGAAATGCTCCCGGTCCGCATAAACCGCCAGCCAGCCGCATCCCGCCTTATCGTAGGCGGTGCGGGCGCGAGCATATACGTCTCAAGGGGATGTCCGGCTTGTCGCCGAGGGAACCGAAGTCCGGCAGCCGAACGGATGTGAGAGAAATGGTCATTTGGCGTCCCTCTGTTTGCGCCGGTGCAAGGGTGCGAAGCTTCCTGAACTCGGTTGCGATCACGGTGTCGTCCGTGATCCTCCCGCTTCCGGCGGGCGCGATTTCTGGCTAACCGCTCGCCTATATGCGCGGGGCCGGCGGACGGATAGTCTACTTCTTCCTGCTGACGGCCGTGCTCGTTCCAGATCGTGCAAATACCCTTTTTCTTTCCTGATCAGGGCCGTCGGTCTTGACTGAAACCACGCAACCCAACTGAGGAGAAGAAACATGCGGCAAGCGCTGATCGTGTGGGGCGGCTGGGATGGACACGAGCCGGAAGAAGGTGCGCGCGTCGTCAAGGCGATGCTCGAAGAGGAAGGCTTCGGCGTGCGCGTCGAAACCACGACTGCCGTATTCGCCGACCCCGCGATCGCCCATTTGAGCCTGATCGTCCCGATCTACACGATGGCCAAGCTTGCGAAGGACGAGGAGCTCAACCTGACAAAGGCGGTCGAGGGCGGCGTCGGTCTTGGCGGCTATCACGGCGGCATGTGCGACGCGTTTCGCGAAGCCACGGAGTATCAGTTCATGTGCGGCGGTCAGTGGGTGGCTCATCCGGGCAACATCATCGACTACCAGGTCGACATCGCCAGGCGCGACGATCCCATCATGAACGGCATCGACGATTTCTCGTACCGCTCCGAGCAGTATTACATGCATGTGGATCCCTCGAACGAGGTGCTGGCGACCACCACCTTCTCCGGCGAGCACGCGTCCTGGATCGAAGGCGTGGTCATGCCGGTGGTCTGGAAGCGCCGGCACGGCAAGGGAAGGGTGTTCTATTCGGCGCTCGGACATGTCGCCAAGGAATTCGCGGTGCCGCAGATGAGAATGATATTTCGTCGCGGCCTGCTGTGGGCGGCGCGCTGAGAGCCCCGACGATCGGCTTTGTTGCGTGTCCGACCATCTCAATAGCGGATGGCGACTGATGCCCCATTTTGGGCGGACTCATACGCCGCGACAACGATGGCGAGCGCGGCTTTCCCATCCAATGCCGAGCTTGGGGCGTCGCTTACATCAAGCAAATAGTCCACGAATGCCGACGCCACGGCGTGATGGAAACCTCCGGCTACGAACCGTGGGACGACGTCGAGGGTTTCCCAGCCGACCGCGTCGTTTCGCGCAAGCCTGAGATAGTTTGGGCCGGACAGGTTGCGAGACGCGAGATCGACTCCGGCGAGGAGGACGGTCGCCTTCGTTCCGTAGACTTCCACCGAGTCGTAGCCAGCGGCGAACGACCAGCTCGTTGCCACTTCGGCCAACAGCCCGTTTTCCCATCGCAACATGGCAATCGCGGCATCCTCGACGGCAAGATCCCTAGGAAATGAGATGTTCGCCTGGACCGTCTGTGGGTTGCCGAACAGCCAGCGCAGAAAATCGACCGCATGCACGCCCTCGTCGATCAGGGTGCCGCCGCCGCTGAGTTCCGGCCTGGTCCACCAGCCATTCGTGAACGCAGCGTCTCGCCCGTGGTTGTGGCCGTGTCTGATGCGCACGAGCCGGATTTCGCCGAGTTCGCCCGATTGGATGAGGTCTCGGATCCTGATGCTTGCCGGGTCGAGACGTTTTGGGAAGCTTTGCATGAACTTGATGCCGCGATCGCGAACGGCAGCCTCGATCGCAACAGCGTCGTCCATGCTTGCCGCCAGCGGCTTCTCGCATAGAACCGCGTGTCCGCGCCGCGCCGCCGCCTCGATGAGGGGCCGGTGCCGGGCCGTCTCGGAGCAGATGGCGACGGCATCGACCGACGCCAGAAGCCGGTCGATGTCGTCGAACTGCTGCATCGCAAAGCAGGTCGCAGCGGTCTGCCGACGCGATGCTTCGTCGTCCCAGACGCCGGCCAGCGAAACGCGCGGGTCCGCCGCAAAGGCTTCGGACCAGAAGTTGGCGTGATAATGCGCGAAGCTCAGGATGCCGATGCGCAGGGACATCGCTCAATCGGTGTCCGGTTGGGACGGGCGCTGCCGCGCCAGCGTCCGCGGGCTTGGCCCGCGCATGTAATGCAGCTCCGGCCGGTACGACCCGCGCGAGCCGAAGTATTTGCGGACCAGCCCCGTCAGCGAGGTTCGCGAAAGCGCCGCATTCCCGCCGCGGGCTGAAGCGGCGGCCGCAGCAGCGTCTCGAACCGGACGCGCGGGCCTGCTCCGTTGGCGGGTCGGACCGCGGTCGTCGATACGCGTCCGGGACTGCGCGTCGAACACGTGCGCCGTATCGGCGATGGGAGCGATGCGGATGGTCTCGCCCGGGCGGGCATGGACGCGTTCCTTGAGCACGCAGGTGACCTGCTGCGTCCCAAAGCACAGCACGATCAGGCTCTCGGCGCCTGTCGGCTCCACCGTGACCACCACCGCTTCCAGCCCGGACTCGCTGCGCTCGATATGCTCGGGCCGGATGCCGTAGATCACGCGCCGCCCCTTGGGCAGGTCTTTGCAATTGCCCACGGGAAGGGCCACGCCGTCATCGGTGACGAGCCCGTCCTTGCCGATGGTCCCTTCGATCATGTTCATGGCCGGCGACCCGATGAAGCCGGCGACGAACACGTTTGCCGGGAAATCGTAGAGATCGAGCGGTTGGCCGATTTGTTCGAGCACGCCGTCGCGCATCACGACGATCGTGTCGGCCATCGTCATCGCCTCCACCTGATCGTGCGTGACGTAGACGGTCGTGGTTCCCAGACGCTGATGCAGGGCCTTGATCTCGGAACGCATCTGGACCCGCAGCTTGGCGTCGAGATTGGACAGCGGTTCGTCGAAGAGGAAGACCTGCG
This sequence comes from Mesorhizobium sp. WSM4821, assembly GCF_055901555.1. Classification (NCBI taxonomy): domain Bacteria; kingdom Pseudomonadati; phylum Pseudomonadota; class Alphaproteobacteria; order Hyphomicrobiales; family Phyllobacteriaceae; genus Mesorhizobium; species Mesorhizobium sp. WSM4821. The sequence continues at coordinate 3,311,605 of NZ_CM148371.1, forward strand.
GGTCGCGCACGATCGCGCGGCCCATCGCGACACGTTGCCGCTGGCCGCCCGACAGCTGTTTGGGGAGCCGCTTCAGGAGCGGCTTGAGGTCGAGAATGTCGGCTGCGCGCGCCACCCGGCCTTCGATCTCGGCCTTGTCCCTGCCGGCGAGTTTCAGCGCAAAGCCCATATTGTCGGCGACGCTCATATGCGGATAGAGCGCATAGCTCTGGAAGACCATGGCAACGTCGCGGTCCTTGGGCGCGACCGTGTTGACCAGCCGGCCGCCAATGCGGATCTCGCCGTCGCTGATGCTCTCGAGCCCGGCGATCATCCGCAGCAGCGTCGATTTTCCGCACCCGGACGGGCCGACGAGAACGACGAACTGGCCGTCATCGATCTCGAAGTCCACGCCATGGATGACCGCGACCGGGCCGAATGTTTTCTTGACGTCGCGAATAGTCACAGGGGCCATCTCAGTTCTCCGGATGCTGTTGGGGCAGCGTTGCCGCCGCATTGCCTTCAATGGAAACAAGGACGCGGTAGGACCGCCGTTCGCCCGGCTTGAGAACCGCTTCTGCGGGCGATGAGCCGTCGGTGGGGCGCCCGCTTGTACAGGGTTCGATCGACAGGACGCCGACGCCAGGCCTGAGATCATGCCAGAGCTGGAGATGGCCCAGCGCGTCCGTATCGAACTCGAAGCGCACCGCAAGCCCGCCGGGCGCGCGAACGACACACATGGCCGTGGGGCCGGAGGCCGGCCAGCTCCGAGCCGTGACCAGGCCCTTCTCCGCATCGGGGAGCTCGATCGGACCGATGAGCCGCCGCCCGTCCAGTTCGACCGTGCTTCCCGTCATTATCGCGGGGTAGCCGAGATTGAAGTGGTAGAGCATCGGTTGCTTCGTATCGGTTGCGCCGACATTCTCGACGGTATCGCGAATGAGGATGGCCGCGCCGCCGATCGGCGCTTCGATCCGCCGGTGGAGCCGCAACGCCTCGCCGCCATAGCGCGCCTGCGTGATCTCGCCTTCGCAATGGAGAAACGGCGCGGCCGCCTGCCAGGACTCGCCGTAGGCCTTGATGGCTGCCGGCGAGAAAGGCAGCCGCCCGTGCTGCGGCTCGCCATTGCGGGCGAGGCGAATGTGATTGAGCCCACAGGTGACGAGGAACCCGCTGAAACCACGGTTGAAGCCCCGGCCGTCTTCACTGTCGGGGTCGAGCAATGTCGGAGCCACGAAGCCGGCCGGGCTTTGCCAGCTCATGGGAACACCTTGCCAGGACAGCAGGCCGATATCCATCGAGCGATCGGCCAGCACCGAAAAATCGAGGCCGGCGCCCGTCGAGAACGCGAGCGCCCGCACGCCGCGTTCGGCGCCGTCGTCGAAGACGATGCGCCGGACGCTTGCCACCTGCCGCAAGTCGCCGACCAGCGGCCGCAACGCCGCGGCGCTCCACTCGGTCATTGGGCCGGTTCCGCCGCCCGCTCGCCCGCTGACGACAAGTCGAGCCGCGCGAAGGCCTCCGGCGGCGCGTCATTGGCTTTCATGAGATCGACCATCATGCCGATCAGCCGCGCTTCCTGCGCCGCGTCCGTTACCGGCCTGGTCTGGCCGGGATCGGTCTCGAGATCGTAGAGCCGCGTGTCGGATTCCAGCAAGGCGCCCGGTCCGTAGTTCAGATACATCGGCGAGCGCTCGAGCACCGGCACCTTGAGCAGCTTGGCGCCCTTGGTGAACGGAAATGGTTCCGCAAGCCGCGCATCCGACAGTTCCTCCGGCGAGAACGGCGCGAAGATATGCGTCGGCATCAGCGTGTACTGGTAGATCTCCTGACGGGCCAAATCGGCCGGGAAGCGATGGTAGGTGTAGCGTCCATCGGCGACGTTCACCGCTCCGCCGAAATAGCCGAACAGGGCGCCGTCCCGGCGGCGTTCGTTGTTCTTCATCGACAGCAGCGAATAGCCCTCGCTCTCGGGCGGCGCTTCGGCGCCGAACAGATCGAGGAAGGTTGGCGCAAGGTCGATCGATTGCGTCAGCGAAGTGGTCCGCAGCCCGGCTCTCGATGTGTTTCGTGGATCGTGGATGAAGAGCGGGATGTGCGCGACCTCCTCGTAGAGGTTCATGCGGTTCTTCGCCCAGAAATCGTGCTCGCCAAGCAGGAACCCGTGGTCGCTTGTCACGACGAGCGCCGTGTCCTTCCACAGGTCATGCCTGTCGAAGCAGTCAAGCAATTGCCCAAGCAGGTGGTCGCACATCGCCACGACCGCGTAGTAGTTGGCGCGCAATTCCTCGCACTCTTCCGGCAGTTCGTCGACGCGCCCATAGCGGGGCCAATCGCGGATCGAGCCCTTCCATCCCGTGTCGAAGGGCTCCTTGAAGCGGGATGGCGCATGGAACGGCTCGTGCGGGTCGAAGGTCTCGATCTGCAGGAGCCAGTTGTCGGCGTCGCGATTGCGGTCGAGGAAGTCGAACCCGTGCGCGAAGCACTGGACGGAGGGGAAATCCTTTTCCTCCCGGATGAACTCGCGGTTGACGATGTTCTGCGAAAAGTATTTGCGGCGTTCGGTGGTGAACTGCCTGGCGTGATACATCTCGCGCAGGCGCTCCCAATGAGGCTGCACCATCGCCTTCCACGGATCGCCCTCCTGTCCGCGGACGAACTCGTAGGAATCGTAGCGGTTGTGGTAAGTCGCGCCACCATCTTCCCAATAGTGGAAGTGGTCGGTGACCAGATGGCTGTAGATGCCCTTCCGGTGCAGAAGCTCGGGAAACGCGTTGTCGAAAGGCTCCAGCGGTCCCCAACTGCGATGCAGGAAGGTGAGGCGCCCGGTCAGCATATCGCGTCGCGCCGGCATGCAGGGAAGGCTGCCGACATAGTGGTTGTCATAAGTCACCGTCCGTGCGGCCAGCCGGTCGAAGTTCGGAGTCGGGACCCGCTTTCCCTGGTAGGGCGCCAGGACATGGCGATTGAGCGAGTCGAACAGGACGAACACGGCTTTCATGGCAAACTCACTTTCATGGCAGACTCTGGGAATGCAGGCTGGACTGTCTGGTGCTCACTTGACCGCGCCCTGTGTCAGCCCCTTCACGATGTAGCGCTGGGCGATGAGCAGGAGGAGGAGGGCAGGCAGGATCGACAGCGCGGCGCTCGCGGCCATCTGAGTGTAGAGGATCTCGAAATCCTGCGCGAACTTGGCGATGGCGACCGGCACGGTTGCCGTCTGTTTCATGGTGAGCGTCAAGGCTACGGCGAACTCGTTCCAGGAAAAGACGAATGTCAGGACCGCCGTCGCGGCGAGGCCCGGTGCGATGATCGGCAGCACGACGTGGCGCAACAGGACCGGCGTCGACGCGCCGTCGAGCAATGCCGCCTCTTCCAGCTCTTTGGGAACGTCCCTCACAAAAACGCTCATCAGCCAGATCGCCATCGGCAGATTGAGGGTCGTGTGCGCCAGGATCAGCCCGGTGAAAGTATTGTCGAGGCCGACCGTGCGCGCCATCGTGTACCAGGCGCTGGCAAGTGCGACCGGCGGGATCATGTGGAAGATCAGCGTCCATGCCAGGAAGATGTTTGGTATCCAGCGCGGCCAGCGCATCCGATGCAGCGACCAGGCAGCGAGTGTCGCGACAACCAGGCACAGGACCGTGCTGGTGACGCCGACGATCAGCGAGTTCCGATAGTTTACCAGGAAGTCAGAGGTCTTCGAGAACAGGACCTCTGTGAAATTGAAGAACACGGGTTTGAAGAAGACATCGCCCATCAGCAGTGAGATCTGCGTCCGGAACCCGGCCGCAACCGTCCAGATCACGGGCAGCACGATGAGCAGCGCAAAGCCGATCAGCACGGCGTGCACCAGGGCGGAACGGAATCTCTGGACAGCAACGGAACTCATGCGGCGGCATCCGAGCGCTTGCGGGCCGAGAGCGCCACGACCAGCAGAAGGGAAACGATGAAGATCACCGCGACCGACATGGCGGAGCCGTAACCGATGCGGTCTTCGGTGAAGAAGCGCTGGTAGAGCGTGAAGCTGACGACCTCGGTCGACGTCCCCGGGCCACCGCTGGTCAGCAGGTAGACTTCGTCGAAGACCTTGAAGGCGAGCACCAGCCGAAAGGCGAAGGTCACGATGAGCGTCGGGACCAGAAGCGGCAGCGTGACGAAGCGGAATTCCTGCCAGGACGTCGCCCCGTCGATGCGTGCCGCTTCGAACACGTCTTGCGGAAGCGATTCGATGCCGGCCAGAAACAACAGGAAGCAGAACGGCGTCCAGTGCCAGATGTCGACCAGCACCACCGACAGCAGCGCCGTCTCGCTGGCTCCCAGCCAATCGTGCGGAGCGATGCCGATCAGTCCCAGCGTCTGGTTGACCAGGCCGAAATCGAAGTTGAGCATGAGCTTCCAGATGGCGCCGATGACGATGCCGGGAATCAGGATGGGCAGGATGAAGATCGCGCGATAGAGGACGCGTCCGCGCGTGACCTTGCTGCACAGGAGCGCCAGCAGCAGGCCGAGCACCATCTGGCCGGAGACGGCCGAGAGCGCGAAGACGAAGGTGTTTGACAGGCCGGCGCGGAACAAGGCGTCGGAGGGAAGCGCCGCGTAGTGCGTGAGGCCGGCACTGCTTCGGACCGCTTGTCCGCCCGACCACAGGATGTCCTGAAAGCTGCTCATAAAGAGATTGACTAGCGGCAGGGCGGTCAGCAGCACCATGAGCCCCAGCGCGGGCGAGAAGGTCAGCCATCGCCAGAGCCGGTCGTCTCCAAGCGCCACGGCGCTGGCACGCGATGCCGGCCCGGAGGCTGCCTGGGAGGGAAGCGATGTTATGCTCATGACAAGGGACCTGCGAACCCTAATGCATTTCGCCCAAAAATGCGTAGCGGATTTGGGACAGCAACATGCATAAAAACAAAGACTTAAAGCGCGTCGGCTGAACCTGTTTCGACGCGACGCGCTCTAGCGCAACGACTCCAGTTCGCCGGTCTTGTATTTGTATTTCTCCATCACCGCGTGGATGTCGTCGGCCATGCCGTTCAAGGCATCCACCGGCGTAATTTCACCGGCGACAGCGCGGTTGAGCCCAAGCTCCAGGACCGCGATGACTTCACTGGCTTCCGGGAACTGGTAGATGTTCACCGCATGCGGCAGCGATTCCGCCAGCGGCCTCATCCAGCGGTAGCGGCGCTCCTCGGCAATCGGCTCCTTGTAGACCGCGGCATGGGTCGGAATGCCCCCGGCTTCCGCGGTGGCCAGCTGTGCCTCCTTCGTCTGGAACCAGCGGAGGAATTCCAATGCGGCGCGCTTGCGATCGTCGGGCACATTGTGCGCGACGCCAGCCAGCCAGTGTCCCAGTCCTGGCGCGGTCGGAAGGCCCGGCAATGACGGGGTGGGCGCGAACTCGACCTTGTCGACGACGGCGGACTTGTTCGGGTCGTCCATCTGCGACCAGGCCGCGATGACCATCATGATGTGCGCGGCGCTGCCGGTGACCATGGCCTGGATCACCTCCGCCTGGTCGCTTGCCGCCGTCTTCGGATGGCCGGCTTCCTTGGCCAGGCGAACATAGTACTCCAGCGCCTCGCGGCCTTCGGCACTGTTCAGCGTGACGGAGTAGTCGCCGGAGGACTGGTCCTTGAAGATGCCGCCGCCGTGACCGTAGAGATAGGGATAGAAGTCGTAGGCGACCGTGTGCGGCCCGCGTGCGCCACGCTGCACGATGCCGTAGCGCTCCGGCGGATTGTGGAGCGTACGTGCATTGGCCTCGAGCTCGGCGAACGTCTTCGGCGCCGACAGCCCCGCTTCCTGATAGAGATCGCCGCGATAGTAGAGCAGCGGAATGAGTGGCGACACCGGAACCGACATCAGCTTCCCGTCCGACGTGACCGTTTTCTTGTCCGCGTTGTAGAAAACGGTGTCGCCGAGTGTGTACACGTCCGGATCGAGCTTAAAGCCTGGATCGATGTCGGTCAGGGGCGAGACGAATCCGCCGGCATACATCTCGGTGAACCATCCCGAGTTCATGATCAGGATGTCGTACTGACCCTGTGCCGCCCGGACAGAGTTGCGTTGCTTCTCGAGCGAACCGGCAAACGGGTTCACGTCGAGTTCGACGGTGTTGCCGGTTTCGGATTCATAGAGTTCGACCGTCTTGCGGAAACTCTCGAACCAGGGCGACTGGTTGATTACGATCGTGATCGGCGCGACGGTCTGCGCCCAGAGCGGCCGGATCATGCTTGCCGTCGCGGCTGCGCCGATCCCCACAAGCGCCGTGCGTCGGTTGATTGCGAACTTCGTCATCGGTTCCTCCCTTGGACGGCCTCCACCGTCGGCAGCAAGATGGTCACAAAAGAAGCATTCCGACAAATGAATAGATCGACCAGAATCATGCCATTTTGGCATGGCTCGATTTGCTTTCTGTTTGAGCATCGGATCTTCCCAAACCGGTTTCCATTTTTGGGTCCGATGCTCTAGTTGGTCGGCTCGCGCGCACAAATCTCGATCAGCTCGTCGATGATTGCTTCCGCCGCGGGGGACAGCCATGAGTCCTTGCGCGTGATGATGCCGGCACTGCGCATGGCCGCCACCTCGGGAACATCGAGGATGACGACACCGGTCGCTTCGGGGGTCTTCAGCGTGGTCGTCACCGTGAAGGTCAGCGCATCGGAAAAGCGCACCATCTGCAGAAGGAAAGCCATCGATTTGGTCTCGACGACGGCATTTGGCGGCGCGAGATCCTTGGAAATGAAGACAGACCGGAATCTCTGGTGCGCGCGTGTCGCTTCCGGCGGCATGGCCCATGGGAATCGGAGCAGGTCGGGCAGCGAGAGCTTGGTCCGGCCTTGCAGTTCGTGACCGGCCCGGCAACAGACACATAGGCGATCGGATGTAAGCGGGCGCAGCTTGAGGTCGCGCACTTCGTCCTTGGGAGGAAGCTCGGCGATCACCATGTCCAGCTCGCCGCGACGCAAGGCGCGCAGCAGCGCATCGTCATAGCCACCCTCGATGTTGACCTTGATCGAAGGGTTCTTGCCGGTGGCGATGGCCACGGCGCGCGGCAGGTGGCGACGCAGCCAGGCGGGGCCGGCGCCGATCAGCACGGTGCCGTATTTGCCGCCGCGCAGGCTCTCGATCTCGTTTTTCGCGTCACCGAATTGGACGCGGATCGCTTCGGCATGACGCAGCAGGCTTTGGCCGTAAGGGGTGAGGTCGACGCCGCGCGGCATTCGTTCAAACAACGAAACGCCGAGTTCCAGCTCCAATGAGCGGATCGTCTTTGTCAGCGTCGGTTGTGATACGCCGAGTTTTGCGGCGGCGACGGTTACGCTCTTGTGGGCCGCAACCGTCAGAAAATACTCCAGTTGTCGGATGTTCAACGAACTCACCTACGAGCCAGGGGACCGGTTCATCATCCCTGATCGATGCATGTCGCTCAAGCAGGTCATTCGATGCGCGGAAACCTGGAAACAAAAAACCCGCCTCGGCGGGCGGGTCCCCACGGGCGGATCATTGGCGCAAATCAGCACCGTGAATAAATTCCTAGCATAGCTGCCGTCACCTGTCAAGTTGAAACCACCCACAGTTGCAGGGCAATCGCTTCGCTGAGGCGACTGCCTTGCCGGAGCGAACGCGCCGTCGCATCACCGAGCCATGCGGCGCAGGGCCAGGGCAACGACACTGGTGCCCACTGCCAGAAGCGGCAGCCAGGCCTGCGGATCGCCCATGGCATGGAGCGTCAGGCCGCTGAGCAGCAGCCACAGCAGCGGGATCGGAAACAGCAGCGGCGTAAGGCCGCCGCTCGCTGCAAGCAGCACGCCGAGTGCTGCGATCGCCGTTGGGTCCGGTGCGATGCCAAAGACCTCGGCGCTGGCCCATGGCCGCCCGAAGAGCGGCGGGAGGAGGGGGTAGACGACGAGACCGGCGGCCATGATCAACAGCCCGAGCCGTCCCGCCATGTCTTGCCGGTCGAAGGCGAGGCCGCCGCGTGCGGCACAGCCTATCGCCAGCAGCAGCGCCTGCAGGCCGAAGGCCGGCGCGACATAGGCGATCGCCCAGTTGATCGCGGCATAGCGGCTCCACAGGAACGACCAGCCGACGAAGGCAAAGAGCGCGGCGAGGATGAGCGCAACCCAGAGGCCATGGCGACGCGGCCGCCGCAGCGCGAGCAGGACAATAGTAAGGCCGGCGGCGAGCGCCAGGAGATGCAGCGGCCAGAAGTTGGCATTGTGCAACTCGAACATGCGCCAGTAGACGCGCGGCGAGAAGAGCAGGAAATCCTCCAGCCGGTAAGTCCACCATTCCGACATCTAAACAGGTTCCGCAAAAGTGTCCCACGGTTTTGCGACAAGAACCTGCGACAAACAACAGAGCAGGTTCCGCAAAAGTGTCCCACGGTTTTGCGACAAGAACCTGCGACAAACAACAGGATCTAAGCAGGCATTCGTGGGCCAGCCCATGAATGCCTGCTTAGAGGTCCCGGACGTAAGCCGCCATCCGCTCGCGCAGGGTCGCGTCGGGGAGGGGACCGGTCGCGGCCGTCACGTTCTCGCGCACATGGTCGACGCGGGTGGTGGCGGGGATGGCGACGGTGACGGCAGGGTGCGAAAGGATGAACTTCAAAATGAACTGCGCCCAGGTTCCGGCACCGATCTCGGCCGCCCAGTCCGGAAGCGTCTCGCCTTCGAGCCGCTGCGTCAGCGCGCCTTGCCGAAACGGCCGGTTGGCGATGACGGCCATGCCGCGCTCTGCCGCGAGCGGCAGCAGCCGCTGCTCCGCTTCGCGGTCGACGACGTTGTAGGTGAGCTGCACGAAATCGAGCGGATGCGCGCGCATAATTTGTTCGAACAGGTCGTGCCGCCGTCCTTCGGACGTCGTGATGCCGACATAGCGGATGCGCCCGTCCGCCTTCATGGCGAACAGGGTTTCGAGATGCGTCTCCCAGGCGACGAGGTTATGGACCTGCACGAGGTCGAAGCGCGGTACGCCCCAGAAGCGGCGCGACCGCTCGATCTGCTCGGGTCCGTCGGAGGAGGTCCAGACCTTCTCGGCGGAAAACAGCGCTTCAGGCCTGCCGAGTTTCTCGAGGCCATAGCCGATCACCGGCTGCGAGGAGCCGTACATGGGCGAGGAATCGATCATGCGGCCGCCTGCCTCGAAGAAGGCGGCGATCACGTCGGCGCATTCGTCGCGCAGCACCGGGTCGTCGCCGACATTGAAGGTGATCCAGGTGCCCAGCCCCACGGCGGGGAGCATCTCTCCCGAGGAGGGCACTGCCCGCATCGCCGGCGCAGGCGGCGCACCGGGCGCGGCTTCCGGCAACACGAAAGCCGCTGCGGAAGCAGCGGCGGCCTTCACGAACGTCCTGCGGGTGATGATCATCGTGCGCCATCCCTGTATTCCCGACGCCTTGTACCCGGTCACAAGAATGGTTCCGGGCGATCGGCCTTAGGCCGATCAGGGCCGATGCTCTAGCGACTGTTCGGAATATAGAACGTCTGCCTGAAATAGGAACGAAACGCCTCCATGGCAGAGGTGAACTGGGCATTGCGCCGCCAGGCCAGGCCGACGTCCATTGCCGGGATCGGATCGCTGGGGACCAGCGTTTCGATCCGCTTGCCTTCCAGCGACCATGGCCGCAGGACCATGTCCGAGAGAATTGCGACGCCTTGCCCGTTGGCAACCATCGAACGCACCGCTTCGACGGACGATGTGCGCAGCGTGACGGATGGCTGATAGGGCGTCTTGCTCCAATATTTGAGCGAGGTGTGCGCCGCCTCGTCGACGGTCAGCATGATGTAGGGCTCTTGCGAGATATCCTTCAGGCCGACGGATTCCTTTTGCAGGAGATGATGCTTGGCAGCGACCCAGAGCCGGCGCCGCGAGCCCAGCAGCGTTTCGGTCGAGAGGTCCGGATTGAGCACGTTCGAGGTGAGCAGGACGGCGATGTCATACCGGTTGGACAGAAGACCCTCCTCGATCGCCTCGCGGTTGAGCTCGAACAGCTGGATGTCGAGCTTCGGAAAATTGCGCCTCAGCTTCTCCAGGTGGTTGGGCAGGAAATAGCCGATCACCGTATAGGTCGCGGCGACGGTGAGGCTGCCCTCCAGATCATTGGCCGGCACGTTCAAGCTGGTCGCTTCCTGCACCTTGTTCAGGATGTCGTAGGCGTGGAACAGGAACTGGCGCCCCGCCGCGGTCAGTTCCATGCCTTGGGGAGAGCGGACGAACAGGTCGGCGCCGATCACGCGTTCCAGCTCCTTGATCGCCGTCGTGATCGCCGACTGCGAAATGGCGAGGTCGACCGCCGCTTGCGAAATCTGGCCCTGCTCGGCGGTGGAGACGAAGTAGCGGATTTGGCGCAGGCTGATCGACATCGGGCGAAGCCTTCTGTTTCTCTGATGTTAACAGCCCTTATTTTCTGAAAATACGATACACGCAACTTGTTTGTGCAGCCGCTGCTTTTTTTGATCGCACAGCACGCCCGCGCCTCTGGCGGTATTCGGCGCTTTCCCTTCCAGCGGGCATCCGAAATAGGTATCTGAAAATCAGAATGTCAAATTCTGAGAATAGAATTTTTCAATGCTGCGTTTCCGCGTTAACGTTCGGAAAACAAGAAGACGGGAACCGCGCTGTCGTTCAGCGCCTGGATTGCAAAGGGAGCAACGTGCCGGTCACGATTGTCGACATCAATTGCGATATGGGTGAGGCGTTCGGCCAATGGCGGCTGAGCGAGACCGACGACGCCAGGCTGATGGAGCTGATCAGCTCCGCCAACATCGCGGCCGGTTTCCACGCCGGCGATCCCAATCTGATGGATGCCACGGTACGGCTTGCGACCCAGCACGGCGTCGGCATCGGGGTGCATCCGGGCTACCGGGATCTGCAAGGCTTCGGCCGCCGCAAGATCAACGGCAATGACGACGAGATCATCAACGACATCGTCTACCAGATCGGCGCGCTGCGCGAATTCGCGCGCCGACACGGCGCCAATCTGCAGCACGTCAAGCCGCACGGCGCGCTCTACATGGAACTCGCCGCCAACGAGGCGCTGTCGCGATCCTTCGTCAAGCTGATGCGCACCGTGGCGCCCAACGCCTTCGTCTTCTGCATGGGGATGTCGGAGACCTATCGGATCGCCACCGAGGCCGGTCAGCCGGTCATCAGGGAGTTCTATGCCGACCGGGACTACGACCGCTCCGGCTCGATCGTGTTCACGCGCCATGTCGGCAAGCTCGACCCGGCCGCAACCGCCGACAAGGTTGTGCGCGCCTGTCTCGAGGGCAAGGTCCGCACCGTCGACGGCGCCGATATCGACATCGACTTCGAGTCGATCTGCTTCCATTCCGATACGCCGGGCTGCCTGGAAATCGCCGGCGCCATGCGTTCCGCCCTGGTCGCGAACGGGATCAGGATCGCGCCGGTGTCGGAAGTGCCCACACAACAGGCCCAAGCCGCGAGGGGATCAAGATGAGCAAAGCCGAAATCAGGTCGCCGCTGCCTGGCATGTTCTACCGCAGGCCGTCGCCCGACAGCGCGCCGTTCAAGAACGATGGCGACGCCGTGTCCGCGGCCGACGTGATCGGCATCGTCGAGGTGATGAAGTCGTTCCATGAAGTGACGGCCGGCGTCGACGGCAAGGCAATCCGCTTTCTCGTCGACGACGCCGACGCGGTGATGGCCGGCCAGGCGCTTGCCGAGGTCGAGGCATGACCATCCATTCCGTCCTGATAGCCAATCGGGGCGAGATCGCGGTGCGGATCATCCGCGCCGCGAAGGCCCTGGGGCTGCGGACCGTGCAGGTGCACAGCCAGGCCGATGCCGGCTCGCTGGCGGTGAAGCTCGCCGACGAGGCGATCGACATAGGGCCGGCCGCGGCGAAGAAATCCTACCTCGACATCCAGGCGGTGCTTGCGGCGGCAAAGGCGGCGAAGGTCGATGCCATCCATCCCGGCTACGGCTTCCTGTCGGAGAATGCCGACTTCGCCGAAGCGGTGGTTGCAGCGGGAATGAAGTTTGTCGGGCCCGATGCTGCGGCGATCCGGCTGCTCGGCGACAAGGTCGCGGCGCGCCAGGTCGCGGCCAGGGCCGGCGTGCCGACGGTGCCCGGTAGCAACGGGCGCGTGTCTGACCTCACTGAGGCGGCGGTGATCGTCTCGCGGATCGGCTTTCCGGTGATGATCAAGGCGGCGGCCGGCGGCGGCGGCAGGGGCATCCGCATCGCCCACAGCCTCGAGGAATTCGAGCGTCATTTCCCGCAGGCCTCGGCGGAGGCAGCGGCGGCTTTCGGCGATGGCGGCCTCTACATCGAGAAGGTGATCGAGAAGGCACGTCATATCGAGGTGCAGATCCTCGGCGACGGCACGAATTTCGTTCATTGCTACGAGCGCGAATGCTCGCTGCAACGGCGCCGGCAGAAGGTCTGGGAGGAAGCCCCGGCCGTCGGATTGCCGGCCGACGTCCGCAAGCGCCTGTGTGACAGCGCCGTCGCCCTGGCGCGCTCGGTCGGCTATAGCGGCGCCGGTACGGTGGAGTATCTCTACGACGACGCCAGCCGCGATTTCTATTTCATCGAGGTCAACACCCGCATCCAGGTCGAGCATCCGGTGACGGAGATGATCACCGGGCTCGATCTCGTGCAGGAGATGCTGCGCATCGCCGGCGGTCAGCCCTTGTCGGTCAGGCAGGAAGATGTCGCAATTGCAGGCCACGCCATCGAGTGCCGGATCAATGCCGAAGATCCGCACAGGGGTTTCATGCCCGGTCCGGGCACGGTGGAGACGCTTGCCGTGCCGGAAGGCGAGGGCATCCGCTTCGACACCATGCTCTTTGCCGGCTACACGGTGCCGCCGTTCTACGATTCGCTGCTGGGAAAGCTGATCGTGCATGGCGCCGATCGCGCGGCCTGCCTGGCAAAGCTGCGCACGGCACTGGCCGGCCTCGGCATATCAGGCATTCCGACGACCGTGCCGCTGCATCAGGCGCTCGCCGCCGATGCCGACGTGGCGGCCGGGCGCTTCCACACGCGTTTTCTCGAGAACTGGCTGGAAACGAAATTCGCCGCCCCGCCAAGCGGCACGAGAGAGGTGGCCTGATGCAAAACCGCTATTCATTCGGAGGCGACGAGCATCTCTTCGTTGAGTGCGACGAGAGCATGTCGCTGGAGGCGTTTTTCAAGAGCCTGTCGATGACCAACGCCGTGCGCGACAGCCAGATCAAGGGGGTGACCGAGATCTGCCCGGCAAACGCCTCGTTCCAGATCAAGTTCAATCCCGACATCATCCGGCCCGACGACATGCTGCGCGAAGTGCAGGCGATTGAAAGCGCGGCCAGCAGAACCGATCCGGTGATCGCCACGAGGATCATCGAAATCCCGGTGTTCTACCAGGATCCCTGGACGCACGAGACGCTGATGCGGTTTCGCGAGCGGCACCAGGATCCGAAGGCCACCGATCTCGAATACGCCGCCCGGATCAACAACTATTCGACGGTCGACGACTTCATCGCCGCCCATGCCGGGTCGCCATGGTTCGTGTCGATGGTCGGCTTCGTCGCCGGTCTGCCTTTCATGTACCAGATGGTCGACCGGCCGCGGCAGATCCAGGTGCCGAAATACCTCCGGCCGCGCACCGATACGCCCAAGCTCACCATCGGTTATGGCGGCTGCTTTTCCTGCATCTATTCGGTGCGCGGAGCCGGCGGCTACCAGATGTTCGGCATCACGCCGATGCCGATCTTCGATCCGGAGCAGAAGACCAGCTACCTCCGCGACTTCATGGTGTTCTTCCGTCCGGGCGACATCGTCAAGTTCAAGCCGATCGGGCGCGAAGAATACGACCATACGGTCGAGGACGTCGCCGCCGGCCGGTTCGCCCCGGCAATCAGCGACGTCACGTTCGACCTGCGCGAATTCCAGAAGGACATCGACGGCTACAACGCCAGGCTGGAGGGCATGATCAATGGCCGTTAAGGTACTCAATCCGGGGCTTTCGACCACGGTTCAGGATCTCGGCCGTCCGGGCTACTTTCATCTCGGCATCCCGATCGGCGGCGCCATGGACCGGCTGGCGCTGCGCGCCGCCAATCTGCTCGTCGGCAATGACGAGGGCGCGGCCGGCCTCGAGGCGGTGTTTATCGGACCACATCTCGACTTCACCCGCGACGCGCTGGTCGCGGTGACCGGGGCCGACATGCCGATCAAGCTCGACGGCGAGGAAAAGCCGTCCTGGACCGCGCTGAAGGTCAGGGCAGGCCAGGTGCTGAGCTTCGGTTTCCTCAAGACCGGCGCGCGCATCTACATCGCGATCTCCGGCGGCATCGACGTGCCGCTCGCACTTGGCAGCCGCTCGACCTATCCGATCGGCGCGCTGGGCGGCTTCAAGGGCCGCGCCATCGCCAAGGGCGACGAGTTGCCGGTCGGCAGCGCCGCTGCCGGCAAGGAAGGGCGCAGCGTCCCGGAAGCACTGCGGCGGCGACCAGGCATGCCTGCCGAACTGCGCGTCTTGCCGGGACTCTACTGGCACCGCGCCACCGAGGAGTCGCACCGGAACTTCTTCGACGACCAGTGGAAGGTGGCGCCAGAGGCCGACCGCATGGGCTACCGCTTCCGCGGCGGCCGTCCGTTGCAATTCGTCGAGCGCGACCAGCCCTTCGGCGCCGGGTCAGACCCATCGAACATCGTCGACAGCTGCTATCCCTACGGCTCGATCCAGGTGCCGGGCGGCACCGAGCCGATCATCCTGCACCGCGACGCGGTCTCTGGCGGCGGCTACTTCATGGTCGGCACGGTCGTTTCGGCCGACATGGACCTGATCGGCCAGCTGCAGCCGAACACGCCGACATCTTTCGTCAAGGTCGACATGGACGGCGCGCAGAAAGCCCGTGCCGACCGGGCAGCATTGCTCGACAGGATCAGGAGCGTTTTCGCCTGACGCCTGGGGCGACTGACATTTTTGGGTAAGTGCGGCCAAACCGTCCGGAAGACGGCGGCCGATAACAAGAAAGGGGAATGGCATGAGAAATCTCAGAAAAATGATGCTTGCGACGGCGGCAACCCTAGTTGCCGGGGCTGCCTACGCCGCCGACTGGTATCCCTACGACGCCGCCAAGATCGAGCCGGCGTTTGCCGCCGACGGCAAATCGGTCGATGTCACCTACGAGCCGCTCGACAAGGCGACGAAGCCCTGGAACATCTGCGTCTCGTTCCCGCACATGAAGGACGCCTATTGGCTCGGCGTCGACTACGGCGTTGCGGAGGAGGCCAAGCGGCTCGGGGTCAAGATGAACCTGTCGGAGGCCGGCGGCTACACCGAGCTCGACAAGCAGATTTCGCAGATCGAGGATTGCGTTGCCAGCGGCGCCAATGCGGTCGTCATCGGCGCGATTTCCGCCGACGGCCTCAACAACCTCGTCTCGGAAGTCCGCAAGAAGGACATTCCGGTGATCGACGTCATCAACGGCATCTCGTCGCCGGATGTTTCGGCGAAGTCACTGGTCTCGTTCTACACGATGGGTTCGGAGGCCGGCGCCTATCTCGCCAAGAAGCATCCGGCTGGCAGCGAAGAGGTGGTGGTGGGCTGGTTCCCCGGGCCGGCGGGCGCCGGTTGGGTGAGCGCGGCGAACGAAGGCTTCCTCGCCGCCGTCAAGGGTTCGGCGGTCAAGGTGCTGGAGCCCAAGTTCGGCGACACCGGCAAGGAGGTTCAGCTTAAGCTTGTCGAGGACGCGCTGCAGGCGAATCCAAACATCCGCTACATCGCCGGCACCGCGGTGACGGCGGAGGCCGCGCAGGGCATCATTCGCGAACGCGGCCTGCAAGGTCAGGTCGACCTGCTCTCGTTCTACATGACGCCCGGCGTCTATGAGGGCATCAAGCGCGGCTTCATCCTCGCTGCGCCGGCCGACTCGATGGTCATCCAGGGCCGCATTGCCGTGGACCAGGCCGTGCGCATCCTGGAAGGCAAGGATTACGTCAAGCATGTCGGCCCGAAGATATTCGTTGTGGATCCGTCCAACATCAACGACGTTTCGCCGACGAACATCCTGCCGCCGGATGGCTACAAGCCGGTCTTCAACGTGAACTGATCGCGACGTCTCGGCCCGGTCCCGCCAGGCAAGGCGGGACAGGACCGACCTTTTTGTTTGAGCATCGGATTTTCCCAAAACCGGTTCCACCCCGGGTCAGGCCCGAGGGCAGGCTTTGGGTCCGATGCTCAGGACCCAGGCCGGCAAATAATGGACGACACAAACCCACCGCTCGTGGAGATGACCCGGATCTCGAAGGAGTTTCCCGGCGTCAAGGCGCTCGACGGCGTCGATTTCACGCTTCAGCGCGGCGAGGTTCATGTGCTGTTCGGCGAGAACGGCGCGGGAAAGTCGACGCTGATCTCGATCCTCTCCGGCCTCTTCCGGCCGACCTCCGGTTCGCTGCGCATCGATGGCGCAGAGGTCGACCTCCGCTCCGTGCACGACGCCGCCAAACATGGCATCGGCACGGTTTTCCAGGAATTCTCGCTGATCCCGACATTGCGTGTTTTCGAGAACGTCTATCTCGGCCGCGAGATCAAGCGCGGTCCTTTGACCGACCGGCGCGCAATGGTCGAAGGCGCGCGCACGCTGTTTCGGGATCTCGGCTTCGAGATCGACATCCGCCGGCGCGTCTCCACCCTGTCGCGCGCCGAGCAACAGATGGTGGAGATCGCCAAGGTGTTCCTGGCCAAGGCGCAGGTCCTGATCCTCGACGAGCCGACCGCCTCGCTCACCGAAAAGGAAACGCGCAAGCTCTTCGCCTTCATCGCCAAGGCGAAGGCCGACGGCGTCGGCATCATCTACATTTCGCATCGCATCCAGGAATTCCGCGAGATCGCCGACAATATCAGCGTGCTTCGCGACGGCCGGCTGATCGGCACGGTGTCGGCGCGCGACACGTCGGAGAAGGCGCTGGTCGAACTGATGACCGGCCGGGCGATCGACCAGATCTATCCCGAGATCGGCCGCCAGGCGGACGGCCGGACGCTGATGACGCTGCGGCAGATGCATGGCGCCGGCTTCCACGGCGTCGATATCGACGTGCGTGCCGGCGAGGTCCTGGGCATTGCCGGCCTGGTCGGAAGCGGCAAGTCGCGGATCTGGCGCAGCGTGCTTGGACTGCAGCCGATCCGGTCAGGCACGGTCACGCTGAACGGGCGCGACGTGACCCATGCGGCGACAAGGCATATGCTGCGTGGCGGCGTCTATTACCTGCCGCCGGACCGCAAGAGCGAGGGCCTGCAACTGGCGGCAACGGCGCGCGAGAACATCAAGCTCAGCCTGCTCGGCCGGGCCGACATGGCGGGCGGCTTCGGCTTCGTTGCGCCGCGTCGCATCAAGGCGCTGGCCGACAAGATCGGCGAACGCGTCGGCATCGCCTCAGGCCATATTGGCCGGATCGTCTCGAAGCTTTCGGGCGGCAACCAGCAGAAGGTGCTGTTCGGCAAGGGATTTGGTGAGGAGCGGGACATCTACATCTTCGATGAGCCGACGGTCGGCGTCGACATGGGCACGCGCGCCGCGCTCTACCGGCTGATCAAGGAGATCGCCGAAGCCGGCAAGGCGGTGGTGGTGATCTCCTCCGACCTGCCGGAGGTGATGAACCTTGCGCACCGGCTGCTGGTCTTCTCGAAGGGCAGGGTGTCGGCCGAACTCACCGGCGCCGAGATCGCGGAGGAGAATGTCCTGAAACATTTCTTTGCGGAGACGGGGATCCAATCATGACCATCCAGAGCAGCCGAACCGGGGATAGAGAGGCGCCGCGGGGCCCCGCCATCCTGTTGGCAGCGATAAAGTCGGTGTTCCTCCGCGTCGGGGTGCTGCCGTTCTTCCTCGTCGTTTCGCTGATCGTCTTCTCGCTGATCTCGAACCAGTTCCTGTCGATCCAGAACCTGACCAACGTCGCCAGGCAATCGGTCTATCTGGTCCTCGTCTCGCTGGGCCAGATGCTGGTTCTCATCACGGGAGGCTTCGACCTGTCGGTCGGCACGGCAATCGCCATGACTTCGGTCGTGTCGGCGCTGGCGATGGTGGCGCTGGCGCCGCTGATGCCTGATATGATCTGGCTGGCGATCCTGCTTGGCGCCGGCGCCGGTCTGGGCGCCGCGCTGCTGATCGGCTGCCTGAACGGGCTCGGCATCGCCCAGTTCGATGTCTCGCCGTTCATCATGACGCTTGGCGTGCAGTCAGTCGGCGCGGGGATCGCGCTGTTCCTGACCGGCGGCGTTCCCGTGGCCGGTTTGCCCTATGATTTCGGCAATTTCTTCGGCTTTGGGCGGGTGTTTGGCGTACCCGTGCCGGTGATGATCGCCTTGCTGGCAATCATTGCCATCTGGCTGGTGATGAACCGGACGAAACTCGGCTCCCACATCTACGCGGTTGGCGGCAATGTCAGGGCAGCCAACCTGTCAGGCGTCAACACCAAGCGGGTGCTGTTCCTGGCCTATGTGCTGTGCGCGCTGCTGGCCTCTCTCGCGGGCCTTCTGCTCACGGCGCGCGTCGAGTCCGGTGAAAGCAATCTCGGCGGCACGATCGCGCTGGAATCGATCGCCGCCTGCGTCATCGGCGGCGTTTCCCTGCGGGGCGGGCTCGGCCGCGTGGAGAATGTCGTTCTCGGCGCCTTCTTCATCGTGCTGCTGAAGAACGGCATGAACATCGCCCAGATCGGCTCGTACATGCAAATGGTGTTGCTTGGCTCGCTGCTGGTGCTCGCCGTCATTCTCGACCAGTTCCGCTACCGCATGCTGGTTGGCGAGAGCTGACCAGTCAAGCCCGACAATCGAAAGGAAAGACCATGTTTTCCTCGACTTATCCCGTGCTCGCAGATCAGGCTTTTTCCAGCCGGACGACGGCGCTCAGGAATGTTTTTCTGGCCATTGCCGGGTCGCTGGCGCTGTGGCTGTCGGCCAAGCTGCAGGTTCCGTTCTACCCGGTGCCGATGACCATGCAGACTTTCGTCGTCCTGGTCATCGGAACGGCTTTCGGATGGCGGCTGGGTGCAGCGACGATCGCGCTTTACCTCGCCGAAGGCGCGCTCGGGCTTCCGGTTTTCGCGGGAACGCCCGAAAAAGGCATCGGCCTTGCCTATATGGCCGGCCCGACCGGCGGCTATCTCCTCGGCTATCTGCCCGCCGTGGCCCTTTGCGGTTTCCTCGCCAAGCGCGGCTGGGATCGCAGGATCGTCACCATGGCGCTTTCCATGCTTTCGGGAACGGTCGTCATCTATGCCTTCGGGCTTTCCTGGCTCGGCACGGTCGTCGGATGGGACAAGCCGATCCTTGCCTGGGGCCTCATGCCGTTCATCCTCGGCGACCTGCTCAAGCTGGCGCTTGCCGCCGTGGTGCTGCCGCTGGCGTGGAAGTTTGTCGGCCATCCAGATCGCTGAAATCGGCCTGCTGCAGGAAGGACCTCTCGCGTGCCCAGTCAGAATGCAGAGCGGCTCTATGTGGCGACGTCGCTGGGCGACGCGCTTGCCGTCCTTGCCGAGCGCGGGCGGGCCGCAAGTGTGCTTGCCGGAGCGACCTGGATCATGCGGGCTCCCATCAGGCACGAGCCGCAGGATCTGTCCTATGTGGCGATTTCCAAGATCGACGAGTTGCGCCGTGTCGATGTTCTCGATCGCGAGATCAGCATCGGAGCCTGCGTCACCCATGCCGAGCTGGCGAATGCGCTTGCGTCCTTGCCCGAATGCAGCGCGCTGGCGCAGGCTGCCGGCAATTCCGCAAATCCGGCAATCCGCCACGTCGCCACGATTGGGGGAAACCTTTGCGCTTCGGCTTTCGCGGCAGCGGATCTCGTGCCCGCCTTGATATGCCTCGACGCCGAACTGGAAATCGCAGGACCGGACGGGTCCGAACGGGTGACGGTCGAGCGCTTTGTGGAGATCCGATCAGGCATCGCGCCCGGCCGTCTGGTCCGCCGCGTAATTGTTCCGCGCACGAAGCGACGCTCGGCGCATATAAGGCTGCCACTGCGCAAGGCGGGAGATTATCCCGTGGCAATCCTCAGCCTTGCCGTGACGCTGGGGCCGACCGGTGTCGTCCAAAGCGCGAGGCTGGCGGTCGGCTCGGTCGAACCCGTCGCGCGCCGCTGGACGCGGCTCGAAACCGGCCTTGTCGGCCGTGCTCTTGATCCGCGCCATGCCGCCGAGCAGGCCGAGCGCCGGTGCGGCGATTTTTCGGGCCGCGACGGCATCGAGGCGCCCGGCTGGTATCGCGTGAAAGTTCTGCCGAGCCTGGTGCGCCGCGCGGTTGCCGCCCTGCAAGAGCAGTCCTGAAGTCGGGAAGGATCAAGCCGATGTCCTTGCGCCTCAACGTCAATGGTGAAGACCGGTCTTCGGCCGCCGAGCCGCTGACGCCGCTTGTCGATGTGCTGAGGGACGAATTCCATCTGACCGGGGCGAAAATTGTCTGCCGCGAGGGCTTCTGCGGCGCCTGCACCGTATTGCTGGACGGGCGTCCGGTGATGTCCTGTCTTGTGCCTGTGGGGCTGGCGGCGGACTGCGAGGTGCGCACGGTCGAGTCGCTGGCGACGGACGGCATCCTGTCGCCATTGCAGCAGGCGATGGAAGAGCACGATGCGGTGCAATGCGGAATGTGTTTTCCCGGCATGCTGATGAGCCTGTCCAGCTTTCTCGAGCGCGTGCCGAATCCAAGCCGCGACGACATAAGGGCAGCCCTTGCCGGAAACATCTGCCGCTGCACCGGATATGAGCGCATCGTCGACGCGGCCTTGTCAGTGGTCCGGGCCGCATGAGTTGAGGGAGCAGGAAGCCGTGTCGGAAACCTCAACCGCGACCATGAACTTTCCGAGGCGCGATGCCCGTGACAAGCTGCAGGGCCGCACGCGCTATACCGTCGACCAGGGACGCCCCGGCATGCTTCACGCCGTGCAGCTGCGCGCCGAGGTGCCGTCGGCCCGGATCGTGCGCATCGACACGTCCGTGGCGCGCAAGATGCCCGGCGTGCGGGCGATCGTGACGGCCGAGGATTCGCCCGCCCGCCACGGCATAGGCATCGCCGACCATCCCTTGTTCGCGACCGGCCGCATCCGCTACGACGGCGAGCCGATCGCGGCTGTCGCCGCAGAGACCTTGGCGCAGGCCAAGGCCGCCGCGGCGGCGATCGTCGTCGAACTGGAAGCCTTGCCGGCGGTGATCACCGTGGCGGACGCGCTGGCGCCGGATGCGCCGCTGGTCCATCCCGACTGGCGCAACTACGAGGTGCTGCTGGAAGGCGGCGCGCATGCCGGCAATGTGGCCTGGGAGGCAACAGTCGTGCGCGGCGACACCGACGCGGCGTTTGCGCGCGACGATGTCGAGATCGTCGACTCCTGCTTCCGGATCGGCCGGCAGAACCATTTGTCCTTCGAGCCGCGCGCGGTGGTCGCGTCCTACGAAGACGGACGGTTCCATATCGAGACCTCGACCCAGGTCCCGTGGACCGTCCGCAACGTCACCGCGCGCCTCGTCGGTGTGCCGGCGTCGCATGTTCGCGTCACCGTGCCGGCGGTTGGCGGTGGATTCGGTCTCAAATTCGACTGCTCGCTCGAGCCCTTCGCAGCCCTTCTGGCGCGCGCCGCGGGACGGCCGGTCAAGCTCGTCAATTCGCGCGAGGAGGAGATGCTGACCTGCCTCTCCCGCGAAAATGCCGAGATCCGCATCCGCTCGGCCGTGACCAGACAAGGCGAGATCCTCGGGCGCGAGGCCGTGGTGCTGATGGATTGCGGCGCCTATGGCGGCGAACAGATTTTCCTCACGACCATGACCGCGCACACGCTGGGCGGCAACTACCGGCTCGGCTCGGTGAAGATCTCGACCCGCGCCATCTACACCAACACCGCCCCGAACGGTGCGTTCCGCGCCTGCAACGGCGTTTACAACACCTTCGCCCTGGAGCGGCATACGGATGAGATCTGCGCCGCCATCGGCATGGACCCCCTGGAGTTTCGCCGGCGCAATGTGCTGGGCGACAGGGACCTTGGCGCGACCGGGCAGGTGTTCGAAGGCGATGTTCTCAGGCCAATGCTCGATCGCATGGCCGAATTGCGCGAGGCCAAGCCGTCGAAAAAACATCTGGCGGGAGAGAGGCTGTATGGGCGGGCCACGACGGTCGGCACCTGGTTCATCTTCGTTGGTCCGTCGGCGGCAACCGTCAACCTCAACCCGGACGGCAGCGCGACACTGGTGACCTCCGGCGTCGAGATCGGCTCGGGCTCGATGATGCAGTCGCTGCCGCAGATCGTCGCCAGCACGCTTGGCCTGCGGCCGCAAGACGTCGTCGTGCGCACCGCCGACACGGATGCCGGCGGTTTCGATCTCGGTGTCGGCGGCGGCAGGACCACCGTCTCGCTTGGCGCCGCCAGCCTTGCCGCCGCCGTCGAGGTCCGCAAGAAGCTGCTGCACGTCGCCTCGGACATGCTGGAGGCCTCCGCCGAGGATCTCCTTCTCGAAAACGGGCGTGTCGAGATTCTTGGCGTCAAGGGATCCGGAACGACGATCGAAAGGGTCGCCGAGCGCGCGCAGCGAGCGACAGGTCCGATCTCGGGAAGCGGCGCCTTCACCGGGCCTGGCGTGGCGGCGATGCCGGGCTGCGCGGCCGGCCACTTTATCGACGCCATCGACATCCCGGTCTTTGCGGTGCATGACTGCGAAGTGGCCGTCGACCCCGAAACCGGACATGTCGAGGTGTTGAGTTACACGGTCGTCCAGGATGTCGGGCGAGCCCTCAATCCCCGCGCTATCTACGGACAGATACAGGGCGGCGTCGTGCAGGGCCTGGGCTACGCCTTGCACGAGGAGATCTCCATCGGCGCCAATGGCCGCATATGCCAGGCCGGCCTGGAGAGCTACCGGGTGCCGCTCGCGCAGGATGTGGTGCCGGTCGAGATCAGCCTGTACGAAGGGGCGCCCTCGATCGGGCCGCTGGGCACGAAGGGAGCCGGCGAGGTTCCCATCCTCAACGTCGCCGCGGCAATCGCCTGCGCCGTTTCGAACGCCACCGGTCGACGCGTCCAGGAGATACCGCTGACGCCGCCGCGCGTCCTGGAATTGCTACTCGGCAACAACCAGCCTCTGGATTTCCCGCACATTGCCGACACATGGCGCGACAATGTGATTGCGGCGGGGGATTGAACAGCCAGTCCGATTATCTGGAACCGGCCCCTGCCCTGACTGGATGGCGCTGGCGGGCATATGCCACGCAGGCGTCCACCGTGCTGACGCAGAGCCCATCGCGGTGATTCGGCAGATTGTTGTCGCCCGCATAGGCGACCTCGGCGACACGGCCGTCGACCATTCGAATTTGCGTGTTGCAGTAGCCGCCGGGGTTGACATTGAGGGATCCTCCAACCGTCGGGATCGCACCCACGGCCAAGGTTGGAATCACGACGTTGAGATTGCCGCGTTGAACGGTGCGCTGATAGGTCCAGATCTGGCTTGATCCGCCCGCATCGGCGGTGGCAGACGGAAAGCCGGCGCACATTCGAACGTCCGCCTCGCTGAGACCGACCATCTCCTTGCGGGCCGCCGCCGTTGTTGCGTCTTCCTTCGAGATGTTCGACGTGTCGTCTGGGGCGACGCAGGAGGACAGGATGGAACTGCCGGCCAAGAGGACAAGAAGGACAAGCTTTCGCATGCGGGAAAATATCATACCGACTGTTGTGATTTGCGCTGGCCCCGAGAACCCTAGTTAGGCAAGCAGACAATCGAGTCAACCTGCACAACTTCACGATGTCGTTGTCGTGCCGCTGAGCGCATCGGCTGTACTGACGAAATTTGCCGCCGGCGTCGGGTATGTCGTCTCGCGTGCGGCTCAGGCTGCCCCGATGCCCACGGACTTGAAGCGTTGCCGGTATCTTTGCGGCGCCACGCCTACCGTGCGCTTGAACAGGCGACGGAAAGAGTTCGGATCATCATAGCCGACCGCCTGCGCGATATCGTCGATTGCCTGATTTGAGGTTTCCAGCATCTGCTTGGCTTCCTCCACGCGAAGCGTCTGCACGTAGTCGATCGGGGTGTACCCGGTCGCCGACTGGAATCGCCTTTTGAAGGTGCGGTCGGCGAGGCCAGAGCGCTTCGTCATCTCCGCGACCGGATTGGCAATGGCATAATTTTCCGAGATCCAGCCCTGGCTATCGGCAATCGACGCGTCCTCATGCTGCTTCGGGCGAACCATCGCGGCAAAGGGAAGCTGGCCTTCGCTGCGGTCGCCAAACAGAAAAATCTTGGCGATGCGCCGTGCCTCGGCATCGCCGCAGAAACGGGCAATCAGATAAAGCGACAAATCGGTCCAGGACGCCGAGCCGCCGCTCGTCACCACATCGTGCCCGTCGCCGGAGGGCACGATGACACGTTGAGGCTGCAGCCGGACGCCCGGATAGCACTCCCGGAAATATCGGGTCGCGCTCCAGTGCGAGGTGGCTTCGCGGCGTTCGAGCAGACCGGCTTCGGCCAATATCAGCGATCCGGTGCAGACCGAGCAGATGATCGCGCCACGCGCGTGCTGGTCCAGCATCCAGTGGATGGCCTCATCCCATCTGCCACTCAGATCGGGTTCCGGTTCCAGACTGAGGTCGCCGATGATGACGACATCCGAACGCAGGCTCTCGCCGAAGCTATGCTCGGAAAAAATCGTGGCGCCCAGGGTGGTGCGCACCGGCCCGACGCGGCTGCCGACGATCCGCGGCGCCATGCGGCGGCTTTGGGTCCGTTCGCCGGTCAGCATCTCCCATGCCGCTCCGACGCAGGTGAAGACCTCGTGCAGCCCGTAGGTCACGGCCGCCGAAACCTCGGGCACGACCACGAGGCTTACCGTCAGCTTTCGCGCATCATGGGACAGCGGCATGTCCGAGGTATTGGCACATATGACCCGTTTCTGTCGAGTCTGCGTCTAACGCCGCCCTGACAGGAGATGGCATGGGTTCACCCGGCAAGCGCCGACCTTCACAACCGCGCTCGCCGGAAACGGAGAACCGATGTTTGAGACAACACGCAGAAAGGTGCTCGGCGCGTCTATGATCGGCGCGGGCGGCATCCTGAACACATTCGGCTGCCGCGCAACCGCGGCCGGCCTCGCGCAGAAAGGACATGTCATGCTGGACAGGTTTCAGAACTTGCCACAGGGCATGATCGAGGCAGCGCAGTTCCCACTGATCGAGGCGATCCACGGGCGGCGGTCGCGCCGCTTTGCCCGCGGCGCCTCGATCCCGGACGGGCCGCTCAGCTACACATCGAAGCAGGCTCCGGCGCCGCTCGGCGCGCTGGAGCAGATGCTCCTGCTCACCACCGTCGCCGGCAACACCGGCTGGTCGAACTTGATCCCGCACAACCGCTTCTACAGCCCGAACATCCCGAACTATGCGGGCGCAGCCGGCGGCCGGAGCTTTCCGTCATCCGCCGGGTTTCACACTTCGGAGATTTTCTTCACTGATGACAACGGGGTTTACTTCCTCCCGACCCGCGACATGGGGGCCGTCGCCGCGCCGGACGGGGAGACGGATATGAACGACTATCTCGATGCGCACCGCTCGCGCATCATCAAGCTTGCCGATGGCCGCCTCAAAATCCCGCGCGTGCCGCATCATATGGAGATGCACAACGAATGGTGTGCAAACGTGCCCGGCAGCACGCTGATCGTTCCGGTGGCCGACCTCGCCCAGCACATGCTGCTCGTTCTGTGCTACCTCGTGCAAAACGGCGCCTGCATCCATGACGATGTCAACGGCCGTCCGGTGCCGGGGATCGACCGGTTCAAGGCGCTGGTGGATACCGAAAACCCGTTTCCGCTGAGTTATGTCGAACAGCTTGGGCTGACCGAGGTGACGGTCGAGACGTCGACGGCCTGCTATGCCGGTGCGCTGATGCTGCAGGCTCTCGGTCTTGGCGGGTGGATGTATGATGGGATCAACCCGTTCAGCGTGCTGGGCGCGAGCGGCGATCCCGAGGTGCCGGGACTGGGGTTCCGTTTCGACATGCTGGAAGGTCGCCCGCTGCCGCACGTGACCGGGCTCGAGGGTGTGTTCGAGGGACATTGCCCGCCGCATTTCGAAACCATGCGCGCCGCCGTCGAGAGCGTCGTGGCACGGAAATTCGGACCGGGCGGCCCGTTCAACGCGGGCACCGGCGGGCCGTACAAGAAAACCGAAACCATCCGGTCAAGCGGCGCCCCGATCGGCGAGGAATTCGTGGATTGCGTCACGACAATGGCGCAGTACATATTCGACACGTTCGGGCGTTTTCCGGCGACCGTGCCCGCGATCTTCAGCCTGATGTACCTGCAGGCGCACCAGTTGGACACCGGGTTTTACGATACGCACTTCGGACCCGGCGCCTATCTGCGCAGCCATGCCGCACACCAGCAGAACTGGGGCTGATCGGCAGGACATCAGACCCAAGCCCCCCTCGGGCCTGACCGGGGCGGGTATGGCGAGAGGGAGGATGGTCGTCTGCGCGTGGTAGTTGGGAGTGACCACATCGTCGAGGGCCTGCCCGATCCCATCGTCAGGGACGGTATGATCGCGGTGATCGACCGGCCTGGAATGGGCGTGGGCATCATCCCGAACGGGAAGATGCAGACTTTTTCGGCTGATCTTGATCCCGCAGTATTCGGGGTCTTGTTTATTTCGGTGAAATACAGGAGCACTTGATGATCGAGGGGCGGACTGATTCGGAGCTCATTCATGCGCGGAGTGCAGGCAGCATTCGCTGCAATGATACTGATCGCTTCAGTCACTCCAGGCCTCGCTGAAAATAGTTCCCCTTTCATCTATTTTGCAACCGAAGATCCTTTCGCTGCCGGGCAGCCGACGAAGAACGACATCTATGTTTTTGGCGGCGTCTTCACGACCGGTTCCTTCGGAGACACGATCAACGTCTTCGGGACCGACTATACGGACAGCTACATGGTCGGTGCCGCATACGGCCGCGACTTCACCGACATTGGCGCCGGTTTCGTCCTTGGCGGCGTGACCGGGGCCGCCATAAGGTTTGGCGACGACGACGATACGTCCGGAGAATTTTGGGCCGGCGTGCGGCTTCGCCATCAGGGTCTTGTCATCGGGGATCTGGCGATTGCGCCCGCGCTGACGGCTGGATTGAGTGCCGTTACAGGCCCTACCGAGATCGAGCGCGCTCGCGAAATCCGTTACGACGGCGATGCGTCATTCCTCGGTTTCGTCGGAGCAGAGCTTTCTTTCAGGGTCAGGCAAGCTCCCAATGTCGAGCTTGTCTACCAACTCCATCACAGATCCGGCGCCGATGGTACATTTGGAAATATGAATGAGGGTTCCAATGCGAACGTTCTTGGAATCCGTTATCGCTTCTGAAGGCGCGGCGCGGTCGGATTATCCTATCCGGCCCTGACGATGCGAAATCCTTCGAGCTCCGCCACGATCGGCAGGCCCTTCCATCGCTCTATGTCGTGCAGGACGATCAGCTGTCCGAGATCGCCGCCGATCTCGGTGTTGATGCGGTCGATGGTCTTCAGCTGCTCCCAGACGCTTCCGACGGCATTGTTCAGCGGCGCGTAGACGCCGTCATGCTTGTGTCCGGTGATCTGCCGGCTCGAATAAACACAATCGCCGGAGATGACCAGTCTGCCCCGTGCGGACTGGACGATGACGAACTGCTGTCCGATCGTGTGGCCGCTTCCCAGCCGGACATGGACGCCCGGCAGCACATCATCCTTGTCGCCGTCGATCAGCGAGACACGGTGTTCGACCGATGCATCGAGGGCGGCGCGCAACGTGTCCGGATCGATGATGGCGGTGAGATAGCCGAAGCGGGGAGGCAATGCGATCGCCTCGTACCAGGAGAGCAACTCGCTTTTCTGGATGTGGAGATTGGCATTCGGGAACTCGGCGATCGATCCCATGTGATCGAAATGCGCATGGGTGACGAAAATGTCGGTGATCGCGCCGGGTCCAATGCCAAGCTCGGCCAGCATGCGAACTGGCGAGATCCAGTTGGGAATGTCGAATTTCAACGAGAAGGCAGTGCTCGATTCCTGGATGAACCCGGTGTCGACCAGCACGTTGCGGTCGCCACGCTTCAAAAAGACAAAGGAAAAGGGCAGATTGACCTTGCCATCGTCATACATGCCGGCGACGAGATCCACCCAGGGCTGCTGGTTCGACCGGGCGAATTCGACAACGTAAACCTCCCAATGCGTGTCTTCGCTTGTCATCGCTTCCTCCTTCAGCGTTCCGCCAGCGAGCGGCCCAGGCTCGCCATGCCCACGGCAATGATCAGGATGGCGCCCTGCAGCACATATTGCGAGAAGGTCGGGGCGCCGAAAATGTTTAGGCCGTTGAAGCCGAAAGCGATGATGAGGGCGCCGACCAGCGTGCCGAGCACATGGAATTCGCCGTCACGCAGCGTCGCCGAGCCAAGGAACACCGCCGCGAAGGCTGTGAGCAGGTAGGAGTCGGCGGCACTTGCCGTGCCGCTGCCGAGCCGCGAGGCAAGCAGTATCCCGGTGAGTGCGGCGCACATTCCCGAGATGACGAAGCCGAGGATCTTGATGCGGTCGACATTCACCCCGGCAAGGCGGGCGGCCACGGCATTGCCGCCCACGGCCTGAATCTCCTGGCCGAGCGGTGTCCGCTCGACCAGGACCCAGAGCCCGCCGAGAACGAGGATCATGGCGATGATGTTGTTGGGAATACCGAACAGCCAGCGGCCAAGGGAAAGCTGGAGGAATGCCTCCGGCACGCCCGCCACGATGGGAACGCCGGCGGAATAGGCGAAGGCCAAGCCGGTCAGGATAGTTCCGACGCCCAGCGTCGCGATGACGGAATTGACCTTGACCTTGGTGACGATGAAGCCGTTGACGAGACCGATCGCCGCGCCCAATGCGATGACGATGACCACCGCAATCGGGATCGGCAGCTTGTCGTGGACGACAAGGCCGGTGATCAGAATGCCGTGCAGGCTGGCGGCGAAGCCTATGGACAGGTCGAGTTCGCCAACGACCACGGCAAGCGTCAGCCCGCCCGCAATGATCATGGCCAGCGAGGCCTGGTTCAGCACATTGGTGAAATTGCCCAAGGTGGGAAAGGCTGCAGGCGACAGGATCGAAAATGTGACGATCATCGCCAGCAGTCCGATGATCGTGCCATAGCGGGCAAAAATACCGAGTGCCGCCTTGGCGCCGGGCGACAGACGCCGGGCGCTTATCGCAACGTCGCTCATGCGGGATGATCCTCCATCAGGGCTTCCGGTTCGACATAACTTGCTTCGACGATCGCCTTTCGCGACACGGCCTGACCGGTCAGTTCGCGAACAATGCGGCCTTCCGCCATCACCAGAACACGGTCGCACAGGTCAGGCAGCTCGTCCGGTTCCGACGAAATCACCAGAACCGCCACTCCGGAATCGGCTTGCTGGCGGATCAGCCGGTGGATCTCGGCGCGCGCCCCGATATCGACGCCTCGCGTCGGCTCGTCGAGGATCAGCACCTTCGGTGCGCGCTGGAGCCAGCGGCCGATCGCAACCTTCTGCTGATTGCCGCCGCTGAGACGGCCAACGGGCGTGCTTGCGCTTCGCGCCTTTATCGACAGGGAGCGGATCGTCTCGCCGGCCATCGACGTGCGGGCGCCGCGGTTCATCAGCGGCAGGTATCGGCCAAGAGCAATCTTGTCGAGATTGGCGATGCCTAGATTGAAGGCGATGCTCTTGGAGAGAAAAAGCGCTTCCGCCCTGCGCTCCTCCGGGACCAGTCCGAGCCCGGCCTGGACAGCCGCCGCGGGGGAGGCGGGGGCATAGGGCCGGCCCATCAGCGTCATCTCGCCGCTGTCCGGCCGCTCCGCTCCGAAGAGCAGCCGGGCGAGTTCCGTACGCCCGGCGCCGACAAGGCCGCCGATGCCCAGCACTTCGCCGGCGTGAAGCCGAAGGCTGACGCCGCGGACGTTCGGCGCCCGCGCCAGGGTTTTGGCTTCCATCACGACATCGCCGCGCTGCCGTGTCGTGGCTGTCCTTTGAGGATCTCGAATTGCGCCGCCGACGATTGCCTCGACCAGCGCAGGGCGGTTGAGCGCGTCTCCGGCGAGCTCGGCCACGGAGCGGCCGTCGCGAAAGACCGTCACGCGCGTGCACAGGCTCAGGATCTCGTCCAGCCGGTGCGAGATGTAGAGCACCGCCACCCCTGACGCGGAAAGATCGCGCACGATGGCAAAGAGCCGTTCCGCTTCACTGGCGGCAAGCGAGGCCGTCGGCTCATCCATGACGATCAGCCGCGCCTTGCGCACCAAAGCGCGGCAAATGTTGATCAGCCATATCTCGGCCGTCGAAAGGCCCTTCACGCTGGCGTTGAGCGGGGCCGATATGCCGACGCGCCTGGCGATGGGTGCTACGTCGCGCGCGATCGCACGCCAATCGGTCAGCCCGAAGCGCGTTTTCTTGGGAACGCCCAGCATGATGTTCTGAAGCACGGTCATGCCCGGCACAAAGGCAAGCTCCTGGTGAATGAAACTCATGCCGAGCTCGGTCGCCCGCTGCGGTGTGCCGATCTCCTGGCTGTGGCCGTCGAGCTCGAGACGACCGGCGTCGGGGTGGTTCAGTCCGGCAAGGATACGGATGAAGGTCGACTTGCCCGCGCCGTTGGCGCCGACAAGACCATGGATTTCACCTGGCGCGATGTCGAGCGATACGCCCTTCAGCGCCTGCGTGCCGCCGAAGGCCTTTGCGATATCGCGCGCGACCAGGAATGGGGTTGCCATTTCATCGGCGCCGCCTGGCTGTGGCGCACCCCTTGTCAACGTCGCCTCCAAACCAGATCCTACTTTATGGCTTCCGGATGATCCTTGAGAAAGGCATCCGCAGTGTCCTTGGTCACCAGAACCGCCGGAACCTCGGCCGCCTTGGCTTGCCAGGCGCCGCCCGCATCCTTGATGTCCTTCAACATCTTGACCATGTTGTAGCCTTCGGTGAAGCTGTCCTGCCAGGCCGTCGCGGTCATGAAGCCGTTCTTGATGTTCTCCAGCGCCTGCGCGTTGCCATTGATGCCGTAGACGAGGACGTCGTCGCGTCCCTGGGCGCGCAGCGAGCCGATGGCGCCGATCGCCGGGTCGTCCCAGCATCCCCAGATCGCCAGGTTCTCCTTGCCGGCAGGATGCGAAGCCAGCCAGGCATTGGCGTATTGGGCGCCGTCCTCGAAGTAGCCGGGAATGCGCACCTCGTTCTTGGTGACGGTGATCTCGGGGTGTTTGGCGACGATCTCGTCCATCACGACTTCGCGGTTGCGGCAGACTTCGCCGGTCCGGTAGGTGAGGGCCAGGATCGAACCCTTGCCACCCATCTTCTCGACCATGAGATCGACGACCGGTATCGCCATCGGGCCGCCCGAGCCGTTCGTGGCGGCAACGGTCGAGCCAAGCCCGCCGCCCCAGGTAACCACAGGTATTCCAGCGTCGCCCGCGGCGGCCAGACCGGCGCCGATCGACGAATAGGGAAATACCATGTCGATGATCGCATGCGCCTTGAGCTGCGCGAAATTCTGGATCGCCGCGTTCGCCTGGTCGGCACTGCCGGCGGCATCCACGACATTGGTCTTCCAGCCAAGCTCGTCGGCGGCCTTCGTGGCGCCCTGGATGTAGCGGACATTGTTGGCTTCCGTGGCGCTGATGGACACGATGCCAAGAAGCGGCTTGTCCTGCGCGGCAGCGCCAGCCGTCACGAGCGAGAGCGCTCCGGCGGCGATGATGCAAACTAGATTTCTCATGGTTTTCCTCCCTTCACCTGATTTGCCGCAAGAGCCTCTTGGCAGCAAACCGTTTCGCCAACGTCACGCAAAATGCGCCCCAATGCAAGCGTGAATCCGCTGGACACAGCCATAAAACTAAACCAGACTTCAGCGAAACGATTAGCTATCAGGGCAAAATGGCCACCATCAAAGACGTTGCCAGGAGGGCAGGAGTGTCGACCGCGACGGTCTCGGCCGTCATGAACGATAGTGCTTTCGTCAGCCCCGAGCTGAGGGCTCGCGTCGTCACCGCCATTCGCGAGCTGCGCTACGAACCGTCGCTGGCCGCCCGCAATCTGCGTCGCAGCCGCAGCCAGTTGATCGCCCTTGCGGTGGCCGATCTCTCGAACCCGTTCTACGCACGCATCGTCTGGTCGGCGGAGGCGGCCGTCGCGGCGTGGGGCTATTCGCTCGTTCTGTTCAACAGCGATGAAAAGCCCGATACGGAACGGCGCATCCTGTCGCGAATTCGCACTCTTGGTTGCGACGGAATGGTCCTGGTACCGGTGGGCGCGGCAAATCAATATCAGCAACACGAGTTCGATGGCATCGCGACCGTTCTTCTGGGGCGGTCGATCGAAGGCAACAATGCCGATACGGTGACCATCGACAATCGGGAAGCCGGCAGACAGGCGGCCGACTACCTGCTCGACCTAGGGCATCGCCGCATAGGCTCGATCACCGGCCCGATGCAGCTGTCAACCAGCAAGGGCAGGCTTGACGGCATGATCGATGCGATGGCCGCGCGCGGGCTTGCGCCGCAGCCCGGTCATATCAGGTCCGGCGAATTTCGCGAAGAAGCCGCCTATTCGGTCGCTCGCGACATGATGGGTTCGCCCGACCGCCCGACGGCGATCTATGTCGCGAACGGCGTTATGGCGATCGGCGTGATGCGCGCCGTTGCCGATCTTGGCCTGCGCTGTCCGCAGGACATCTCTATCGCCTCGACGGATACGGTGGCGGGCGCCGGCGGCTTGAAGCCGCGACTGACAAGAACGGAGCATCCCATCGCCGACATGACCAACGAAGCGCTGCGCCTGCTCGTCGATCGCATCGAGGACAGGGTATCGGAGCCGGTGCGCAGCATCGTTTTCCAGCCGGCTTTGATCGTCGGGGAAAGTTGCATGCCGCTGCGCGAGAATGCCGGTTGACGGTTTTCCCGTCGTGAGCCACGGGATGTCGGTCGCAGCTCGTTGGCGCTCCGCGCGAAGGCCCTAAAATCAAACGCTTTCGAGGTAAGTCTCGAGCTCGAAGTCGCTGACATTGAGCGCGAACGTATTCAACTCCTGGCGCTTACAGGCGATGAAGGAGTCGCGCAGGACGGCCGGAAATATCGCCGCCACATGCGCCCCGCCCTCGAAGCTGGCGATCGCGGAGGCCCAGTCAGGCGGCAGCTTGGCCGGCTGAAGTCCTTGCCCGTCTCTGCCGGCTGGATCGCCAGGCGACAATTGCCTTTCGATGCCGATGAGCGCGGCGCCGAGGATCGCCGCAAGCACGAGGTACGGATTGGCGTCGGCGCCGGCGACGCGATGCTCGATGCGGCGAGCGCCGGTCGGTCCGCCGGGGATGCGGATCGCCACCATGCGGTTCTCATAGCCCCAGGCAACCGCGGTCGGCGCATAGGACCTGGGGCGCAGCCTGCGGTAGGAATTGAAGTGCGGCG
Source organism: Mesorhizobium sp. WSM4821 (assembly GCF_055901555.1). Classification (NCBI taxonomy): domain Bacteria; kingdom Pseudomonadati; phylum Pseudomonadota; class Alphaproteobacteria; order Hyphomicrobiales; family Phyllobacteriaceae; genus Mesorhizobium; species Mesorhizobium sp. WSM4821. The sequence continues at coordinate 3,344,998 of NZ_CM148371.1, forward strand.
CGAACACCAGCGTGCTTTCGGCCATCGCGGCGAGCAGGCCGCCGACGGCATGGCGCATGATGTCCGAACCCTGGTCGCTGCCGTCGTCGAAGACATTGCGGCCTTCGGCGTCGGTCAGGCTGAAATGGACGTGAAAGCCGTTGCCGGCACGGTCGCCATAGGGCTTCGCCATGAAGCAGGCGGCAAAGCCGTGCTTGCGGGCGATGCCCTTGACGGTGCGCTTGAACAGGACGGCGTCGTCGGCGGCGCGCAAGGCGTCGGCGACATGGTCCAGATTGATCTCGAACTGGCCGACGCCGTTCTCGGCGATCGCGGTATCGACGGGAATGCCTTGCATGCGGCAGGCGTCGTAGACATCGTGGATGAAGGCTTCGAAGTCGTCGATCTCGTCGATCGACAGGGCAGCGTCGGAATCGAGACGACGCCCGGTTACCGGCGAGACAGGCCCGATCGGCCGCTGCGATTGCGGGTCGACCAGGTAGAACTCCAGTTCCGTAGCGGTGACAGGGGTGAGGCCCAGAGCCTTGTAGCGATCGAGGATCCGGGCCAGCGCCCGCCGCGGGTCACCCAGGAACGGCGCGCCGGTTTCATCGGCCAGCCAGAGCGGGACAAGTGCTGTCGGATGCGCCGTCCAGTTCACCGGCAGGATGCCGCGTCCGGTCCACTGGCACAGGCCGTCGGCGTCGCCGGTGCCGAAAACCAGCGTGTTGCCCTCGATATCCTCGCCCCAGATGTCGAGCCCGACCAGCGAATAGGGCATGCGCAGCTTGCCCTCCAGCGCTTTGCGTGCCTGCTCGACCGGGATGCGCTTGCCGCGCATGATGCCGTTGAGATCGCACACCGCTGCTCGCAGGCTTTGGATGTCGTCCCTGCTTTCAAGCCACTTCAACACGTCCGCGATTGCATCGCCCAATTTCAACCCTGGTTTTCCGAGGTGCCGTAGCCCTGGCCGGTTACGATATCTCTATAGCTTGTGAATTTCTGAAAACCGCTCTGGCTTGCCGCCAGAGGATTTTCTTTATTTTTTCAATTCACTAGCTGGGATATCGGGAGGCATTCAAGACCAATTGCGCGATTTGCGATCGCAGTATAGCGGCAGGGCTGGGTAAAGCCAAGCGGCATCTGAGCCACCGTCATTGCCGCGTCTCGGGGAAGTTGACGTGCTGCAAAAGATGCGTTGCGCCGTCGTCTATGTCGCGCACGATGGCGGCGCGGGCGCGCACCCCGTCCTGGGCTTCGATCGCGGCGACGGCTTCCTCGTGGTAATCGATGTCGAGAATGGCGGCGAGATTGTCCTCGAAACCCATGGCCAGGTTCCTGAGAAACGGGCCGACCTGCATCCACACCGTCTCGATCAGAAAGATCATCTGCTCATTGCCGCAGTGGCGATAGATCGAGAATTTGAAGTTGTAGTTCTTCCGCAGATAGTCGTCGATGTCGCCCTTGCGGGCTGCCAGGGTCAGCTCGGTGCAATGGCGGCGGATCGCGCGCAGATTGTTGCCATTGATCAGCGCCGCGGCAAGCTCCGTCGCGGAGCCTTCGAGGATCGTTCGCACGGCGGTCAACTGCGAGAATCTTTCGGCCGAGATGATCGGCACCTCCACGCTGCCGTTCGGCATCGGGCTCAGCGCGCGCAGCGCCTGCAGCCGCATGAAGGCGCTGCGCACCGGCATGTCGCTGGTGCCCAGTTCCTTGGCGAGCTTGCGCGAGGTCAGCTTCTGGCCGGGCGCGAACTGTCCCGACATCAATGCCCTGACGAGTTCCAGATAGACTTTCTCATGCAGGGGCACAGTGTCGACGGCGGTCAACCCGAAATGCGTTTTGTCGGCCATTGGCGGTGCGCTACTTCATTCGTTCTGAAATCTACGGAGCTGGCTACCTGGAAATGTTGGCTGGCCGAACAAGGCGTAAGCGCCGAAGTCAGCGATTTTTCAAGCACATGATAGACGCTTCGAGCGCAGCGCCGCAAGCCGCGTCGTCGTCGCTATTTCGGTGGCGCGCCGGGTTGGACGCTCTAGGGGCGATCTTCAGTGGCGCGTCGTTTTCATCCGGATTGGGGACAGGAGCCTCGTCGGGAAGTCTGTCCGGGTCCGGCTCACGCACCGGCTTCGGTTCGGGAAACGGCGGCGGCGTGGGCGCGGGAGTGGGCGTTGGTTCGGGAGTGGGAAGAATGGCCATGGTGTGATTTCCTTCCGCTGGCTGCACTGTGCCTTGGCGGGTCATCGACGTCGGGCGGGATTTTGGCGCCACCCCTTTTTCGACCGGTTTCGCTCTACGGGCCGATGCACGCAGAACGACCACGCGTGCCGATGGTTCCGATGGGGCCTTCAGCGATCCCGCCGACATCAGGCGAGCCAGGACGGCGCCATCAGAAAAGTGATCGAATAGTCCGCGCACAAAGGCCTTGTCGGCCTCGTGGGGCGCCATAATTTCCATTTCAGGTGGGGCGAACTCACCTGCTGAAAGGGTGGAGCGAACTCACCTGCTGAATAGGAGGCGGCCGTGAAACACCAAACACTTGACCAACTGCATGCCGTTGCCGACGTTCACGCTGAAGCAACAGACCTCGTGGCGACTCGAAGCCAGCGTCTCGAACGTTGGGCGAAACTGCTGGAACAAAATCCCGATCGGCGTCTCGAAGCGCTGACGGGCACCGAATACAAGTCTCCCGAGATACGCGAAAAAATGCGCGACAACGATTCACCTCTCACCGTTGCCTTCGAGGATCCGATTTTTCGCGCGCAAGGCTTGAAAGATGACACTTACGGCGAAGCCAGGCGCTTCTTCGAACTGACGGACTGGCAGCTGCACGAAATCGTTTGTCATTGCCATGTCGGCGCCACGATACGAGCGAGGTGGGCTGCCTCTCGCGTCCGTGCCGCAAAGTCCGAAAGGTTCGGCTTCTTCGCTTGGCTGCGTGGAACATTCATGCATTGACGTGGCGGGCATTAACGTAGCGGGTATAGGCGCTACGGGCCGGCAGTTCGGAAGATGGAGGCTGCGGGCGACACGATTTCCACGCCTCGCATCAATGGGCGTTGATGACGGATATGCCGTTTTGCGGCGATCCGCCATCGGCGAAAACTCGATACCATCGGCATGGGTGGATTCAGTCGGCGGGCGCGGTGTAGCGGCGACGGACCGCTTCGGCCATGGCGGTGCGACTTTTATGCGGATCAAGGCTATCGTCGTCCTCGATGACAGCCGCTTCCTCGGCAAGTCCCTTGTCCTTGACCTTGTTGCGGAACCAGGCCGGTGCTCCCAGGTGCGGTCGTCGATTCCCTCGGCGATTTGCAGGAACATCATGAGATTTTGCGCTTTCAGGTTGAGCGCGCCGTCAGTGCCGCGGAAATAGAAACTGTTGTCGCCAAGATCACCCTCGGCATATTTGCGCGAATGACGCTTGCGTTCCTGCCGGGGACGCTCGACCGAGATCGGCCTTGCGGGTTCGCCTGCCGACCGGTTCCAATACAGGACCTTGTTCTCCGGTGGCGGCACTACGCCCTCCGGCACATCCTCGGCCACCGCGGCACAGAAGCTTTCGACAACCTTGTCGGATTCCGGGCCGAGAGCCAGCACCGTGTCGACGCCCGCCAGCACGTCCCGCGAAACCAGATCGGGATGAACCGTGATCAGAATGGTCGCCGAAAGGCTTTTTGGCAGCGCAAAAGATGTGCCGTCGCGCGCGTGCGGCAGCAGGTGGTGCGCCTCGTCGATGATCAGCCAGTGCGGGCGTCCGGTGCGGGCGCGAAGCGCGGCAAGCTCCGGCAACAGCTTGGCGAAGGCGTTTGGCCGCTCCCCGGTCTTGATCCCGAGCATGTTGACGGCGACATTGTTGGACGGCTTGGACAAAAGATCGAAGATTTCGCGCGAGTTCGGCGGGCTCTTGGCGTCGCCGACCACCAGCACGTCCTCCAGCTCCTCGTAGTCGCCCTCCGGGTCGAGCACGCAAAACTGGAAGCCTTGCTCGACGAAGCGTTCGGTCAGAGCGGTGGCGAGGGTGGATTTTCCGATCCCCGACGTGCCGGTCAGCAGGATACTGCCGCCGCGCGGCGAAAGATGCATCACTGCGCCCGATCCGTCGTCCGCGCCAATTTCGATGCGTTGCCGCGCCGTGTCCAGCATGGCGGCGTCCTGCGAGATGAGGGCCTCGATCAACTCTCTGACGCCCGCGCCGCGCGCACCATTCGTCACGTGATCCGCCGTCTCCCTTACCGTCGGCAGTGCATTGGCAACCGCAACGCCGACGCCGACGGCGCGCAGAAAGGCATGATCGTTCTCCGCATCGCCGATGCCGACGACATTATGGGCGGACAATTGCAGATCCTCCAGGGCAGCGGCCAGACCGGTCGCCTTGTTGACCCCGCTTGGCAGCACCATGACGGCGCCCTTTATTGAAGATGATCTCCAGCTCCAGGCCAAGGTCCCTGATCACTTCCAGCATGATGGTCTCGTTAGGCTCCCTGGTGGCGACGACGGAACGTCCCATCGACAGGGGCGTGACCTTGCGCATCATCAGCCTGTCTACGAATTCCGCCGGAGGGGCAGGCGCCAGGATCCGCACCTTCTTCGAAGCCGGCGTGTAGACGAGCGCGCCGTTTTCGGCGACGACCTTGTCGAAAATGCCAAGCTCCGGGAAAACGCCTTCGAGGTCGGCCAGCTCGCGACCGGTCACCATTATCAACTTGCGGCCGGTTTCCTTCAACCGCTCGAGCGCGGCACGGGTCGCATCGGAAACGATCCCGTTTTCCGCGAGTGTGCCATCGTAGTCAGTGGCTAGGGCTAAAGCATACGTCGAACCGTTATCGGCCGTCCTAAGCCGACCTGAGATGCTTTCTCGCCGAGCTGAGCGAAAAGCCATCTGCTCCGGTGACTTCCATTGGCCGAACCCCATCATCGCTTGTCATGGCTGATTGGGCCCAACGGCGCTGGCTGCCGATTTGTTCCCGGCGGCGGAAGGCAAGAGCAGCGGAAGCGTGGCTTTTGGTTGAGCATCGGATTTTCCCAAAACCGGTGCCCGCTTTCTAGCCGATGATCCTGAATCCGTTCGGCTCCTGGCCGGGATCGACGTCTTGAGACGTCACAGCGGAGACCGACGCCCCGTTCGGCCCTTTCCAGAGCCGGTCCATCATCGTCGAAACCGCGCCTTCGGCGCCGACGATCAGTGCCGTTACGGATCCGTCATCCTCGTTGCGAACCCATCCGGACAGGCCGAGCTTCTCGGCCTCGATCCGCGTCCACACGCGAAAAGAGACGCCTTGCACCCTTCCACTGAGCCTGACGCGTATCGCCTTGCGCTCGTCCTCCATGGTCACCTCCGTGCCGATGGTTTTTCATACCTTCAACTCGCCGGCGGCGAAAAAGGCTCCACCATCGCATTTTTTGACGGTTTCGGCCGCCTCGCAGTCCGATGGAGAGGCCCGTTTGCATGACGCCGGCAACGGAACCATGCGGCGGCGGCCTTGTTTAAGAACGGACAGTTGCAGGTTGCGGGGTCTCGGAGCCACGGTTTCATGACCAATCATTCTACACCGGAAGGCGCCATCCCGGCATCCGTTCCGACGATCGATGCAAAAGCGGAGCCGACGCTTCAGCACGCCGAGGCCGAGGTGTTCTACACCGCGGCGATCCGCGAACTCGCCGCGACGGACATCCCCTTTCTTGTCGCCGGCACCTACGCGGTGAGCGCCTATACGGGCGTCACACGCCGGACGAAGGATCTAGACATTTTCTGCAAGGCCGGCGACTACGCCCGCATCCTCGCGCATTTCAAGCAGGCCGGTTATGCGGTCGAGATCTTGGATGACCGGTGGATCGGCAAGGTCTTCAAGGGCACGCATTTCTTTGACGTCATATTCGCATCGGCGAACGGCACCATGCCCGTCAGCGACCAGTGGCTGGAGCACGCACGGCAAATTGATTTGCTGGGCAGCCGGGTGCGGATCGTCGGTCCGACGGAACTTATCTGGTCCAAGTGTTTCATCCAGGACAGAGGCCGCCATGACGGCGCCGACGTCGCCCATACGATCCTCAAGGCGCAAGATCAAATCGACTGGCACCGGCTGCTTTCCTATCTGGAAGTCCACTGGGAGGTGCTGTTGATGCAGCTTTTGAATTTCCGATGGATCTATCCGAGCGAGCGCGATCATGTTCCCGCCTGGCTGCTCGACGAATTGCTCGACCGTCTCGCCAAGCAGAGGGAGTTGCCTACGCCCCGGATGAAGATCTGCCGCGGACGACTGCTTTCGCCGACCGACTATGAGATCGACGTGAAGGAATGGGGCTTTGCCGGCGTCGGCGGAACGGGGGAATTCCGCGATGGCTGAGAATGGCAAAGCCGCCATGGCGAGGACCGGAAGAGACCGCACAGTCAAGATTGCGGCCGTCGGCGACCTGCATGTGCAGGAGGACGCCCAGGGCTCCTGCCGCGATCTCTTCGGCGAGGTCTCGCGCGAAGCAGACATTCTCGTGCTCACCGGCGACCTCACCAATCTCGGCAAGCCTCGCGAGGCCGAAGTCCTTGCGGAGGATTTACGCGCCTGCGCAATCCCGGTCGTCGCCGTGCTCGGCAATCACGATTATGAATCCGGCGCGGTCGGCGAGGTAAGCGCCATTCTTCGGCAGGCGGGCGTCCATCTTCTCGACGGCCAGACGACCGAAATCAAGGAGGTCGGCTTTGTCGGCGTGAAGGGTTTCATCGGCGGTTTTGGATCGCGCATGCTCGGCTCCTTCGGCGAGCCGGCGATCAAGGCCATGGTTGCCGAAAGCGTCAGCGAATCGATGCGGCTCGAAAACGCAATGCGGCAGGTCCGCGCCAAACGTACGCTCGTCGTCCTGCACTACGCTCCGGTCGTCGAGACGGTCGCTGGCGAGCCGTTGGAGATTTTTCCATTCCTCGGCTCGTCGCGCCTGGCGGAGACGATCGATCGGTTCAAGGTCAGCGCCGTGGTGCATGGCCACGCGCATCGCGGCGTCTATGAAGGTCGCACGCCCGGCGGCGCGCCGGTGTTTAACGTCGCCATGCACGTGGCGAAGCCTACCGGCCGTCCCTACGCCTTGCTCGAAATCTGAAACACCCTGCGCGTCGTCAGAGCGGGACGCGTTTCAAGTTGAACTAAGAAACACCGCTCTATCTATTTGTTTTAGAAGCGTTTCTGCGACACCAAGTGATTCCACTTGGCTGTAAAATGCGCTAACGGTCGATCTCGCCGAACACGATATCGAGCGACCCGATGATCGCGGCGACATCGGCGATCATGTGCCCCCTCGACAGAAAATCCATCGCCTGCAGGTGGGCAAAGGACGGCGCGCGGATCTTGCATCGATACGGAGTATTGCCGCCGTTTGAAACCAGATAGACGCCGAATTCGCCCTTCGGCGCTTCCACGGCTGCGTAGACTTCTCCTTTGGGCACGCGATGCCCTTCGGTATAAAGTTTGAAATGGTGGATGGTCGCTTCCATCGAGCGTTTCATCGTCGCCCGCGGCGGCGGGGTGATCTTCTGGTTCGGGATGGCGACCGGCCCCCGGCCTTCCGGCGACCGCAATTTCTCCAGGCATTGCCTCATGATCCTGACCGACTGGCGCATCTCCTCCATGCGGACGAGATAGCGGTCATAGCAGTCGCCGTTCTTGCCGACGGGGATGTCGAAATCCATCTCGGGGTAGCATTCATATGGCTGCGCCTTGCGCAGGTCCCACGCCGCACCCGATCCGCGCACCATCACGCCGGAAAAGCCCCAGGCCCAGGCGTCGTCCTGCCCGATCACACCGATATCGACATTGCGCTGCTTGAAGATGCGGTTGCCGGTGAGCAATTCGTCGAGGTCGTCGCAGACCTTGAGGAACGGATCGCAGAAAGCCCAGATGTCGTCGAGGAGCTTCGCAGGCAGGTCCTGGTGCACGCCGCCGACCCTGAAATAATTCGCATGCATGCGGGCGCCGGACGCGCGCTCGTAGAAGACCATCAGCTTTTCGCGCTCGGCGAAACCCCAGAGCGGCGGAGTCAGCGCGCCGATGTCCATGGCCTGTGTCGTGACGTTGAGGAGATGCGACAAGAGCCGGCCGATTTCGCAAAAGAGAACGCGGATGAGCTGTCCGCGCCTGGGAACCGAGATTTCGAGCAGCTTCTCGGCGGCGAGGCAGAACGCATGCTCCTGGTTCATCGGTGCGACATAGTCGAGCCGGTCGAAATAGGGCAGGGCCTGCAGATAGTTCTTGTGCTCGATGAGTTTTTCGGTGCCGCGGTGGAGCAGGCCGATATGGGGATCGGCGCGATCGACGATCTCGCCGTCCAGTTCCAGCACCAGCCGCAGGACGCCGTGGGCAGACGGATGCTGCGGCCCGAAGTTGAGGGTGAAATTGCGAACTGCGGCTTCGCCCATGACGGTGCTCCGCTGTACTGGGTTTTTGCAGCCGAAGCCGGTGCTCCCGGACTGCCGATCAAGTCGTCGTCTGGATGATCAGCGTCAGCGTGCCGTCGCCGTCGACGTTGGCAGCGACAACCTGCGAGGAATCAAGCCCGTTCGCCGCCAGCGCCGACGCCGCCTGTGGCGACGCATCGATCGAGCTCTGCAGGGTAAGCAGATCTTCAACGCTGGTCTGAGTGATCACGGCCTCGGCTTGAGTCTTGAGTTCCGGGGGCAAGTCCTCGAGGGCGATGATCGCAATGCCGGTGAAGTTCTGGTCGGTGAAACCTTGATCGGGCATGGCCTGGTCAGGCTGCGGCAGGGTTGGATCGGGCAGGGCTTCCGGAGCCGGGGGCGCGATCTGGGGAAGCTGCGGGTCGCCGGGCTGCGCGTGAATCGGCTGCGCGAGGGCCAACCCCGAAAGGGCGGCAATTGTCGTCAACATGCGCATGATCTTTCCTTCCGTTTGCGCGAGGAGGACCACTCGGTGACCACTCAACCATTGTACCGGATTATGGTTCCCGGTCCGTCACATTGGTGATGGCTCTGTCCGGACCCGTCGCGCGCGGTGGAAAGATGGAACGATTCCGACAGGCGCTCATTCTTCCTCGATCACACCTTGATCGCAGGATCGGCGGGGCGCTGCACCTCGAGGAGAAAATCATGAGAATCAGCGAGTGCATGACACAGAATGTTCAGGTCGCCAGTCCGGACCAATCCTTGCAAGATGCCGCACGAGCCATGGCCGATCTTGACGCCGGTGTTCTGCCCGTCGGCGAGAATGACCGGCTGGTCGGGATGATCACGGACCGCGACATTGCCGTCCGCGGGATCGCGGAGGGCAAAGGCCCCGACGCCAAGATCAGGGACGTCATGAGCGCCGAGGTACGATGCTGCTTTGACGACCAGGAAGTCGACGATGTCCTTCAGCACATGGGCAATCTCAAACTGCGGCGACTGCCGGTGATCAGCCGCGACCGGCGGTTGGTTGGCATAGTCTCGCTCGGCGATCTCGCAGCGAATGGCGAGGCAGCCTGGGCCGGTGAAGCGCTGGGCGGCATTTCGCAGCCGGGCGGCGACCATTCGCAGACGACGCATTGATGCGTCCTATGCGAGCTTGGCGCGCCAGCCCCGCGTGTCTAAATTAGCTTGCCTTCGGCGCGAGCCGCTGCGCAACATGGTCGGCGATCGCCAGGCTTGACGTCAGGCCAGGGCTCTCGATGCCGAACAGGTTGACCAGGCCCTCCACGCCGTGCACCGCCGCATCCTGGATGACGAAGTCGGCATTGGCTTCGCCGGGACCGGAGAGTTTTGGCCGGATGCCGCTATAGTCCGGCTGCAGGCCGCCATCGGTCAGGTCCGGCCAGTATTTGCGGATTTCGTTGTAGAAGCGTTCGCCGCGAGCCGGATCGACGCGATAGTCGAGTTGATCCGTCCATTCGACATCCGGTCCGAAGCGGGCGACGCCATAGAGATCGAGCGTCAGATGCACGCCGAGCCCGCCGGGTTCGGGCACGGGATAGACCAACCGCGAGAAGGGTGCCCGGCCGGCGACGGAAAAATAATTGCCCTTGGCGTAGCGAAGCTTTGGCACGAATTGCTGGTCGAGCCCATCAAGCGAACCGGCAAGCGCCGTGGCGCCAAGCCCGGCGGCATTGACGAAGCGCGTCGTCGCGATTTCAAAGCGCTCGCTACTGGTGCTGTCGACCGTGTCGAGCACGATGCGGCTCCCCTCGACTCGCTCGATGCGGCCGGCGACGATGCGGGTGTTGAGACTTAGCGCCGCCCCGTGCTCCTCGGCATCGCCCAGCAGCGCAAGCATCAGGGCGTGGCTGTCGATGATGCCGGTGGCGGGAGACAGCAAGGCCGCCGTGCACCGCAGCCTGGGCTCCAGCCCGCGCGCCTCTGTTGCGGTCAAAGGCGTCAGGTCGCCCGCGCCGCAAGCGGACGCATTGGCTCGGATGGAAGCGAGCACCGGCTCCTGTTCGGCATCCGTGGCGACGATGAGCTTACCGCGGCGCGCATGCGGGACCGCCCGCTCCTCGCAATAACGGTAGAGCTTCTCCCGACCCGCCACGCAGAACCGGGCCTTCAGCGATCCGGCCGGATAGTAGATGCCGGCATGAATGACTTCGGAATTGCGCGAACTGGTCCCGGTACCGATGGCGTTTTCCGCCTCTAGGATCAGGGTGTCCATGCCGCGACGCGCCATGCCGCGCGCGATCGCCAGGCCAATGACGCCCGCGCCGGCGACGATGCAGTCGACATGGTCCATGATCAGGCCACCTCAGCCATGTTGTTGTGTCTGCTGGTGTGCCGTTCGACGGTCATGTCCCGGCGGCGCGCGGACAACTTGGCGCAGGTTCTCGCGCTCCACGGCATCGAAGCCGAAATTCTGCACACGTCTGCGTCCATCCGCCAGCCTTCCGAAATGCCTTGACACCGTTACAGGAAACAGATGCATCAAACAGCATCAATGCAAGAGGGAACCTGCCGATGCGCGCCGAACGGCGGCAGGACCCACGTCCCGGCATACACGACAGGAACCAGCATGGACGCCCGACCAAATTCTCCCGAAGCCCGCGACATCAGCTACCACATGCACGGCTACACCAATGCCCGCAAGCATCAGGAGGCAGGTCCGCTCGTCATCGAGAAGGGCGACGGCATCTATGTCGAGGATCTGGCCGGTAACCGCTACATCGAGGCGATGGCCGGGCTTTGGAGCGTCGCGGTCGGTTTTTCCGAGAAGCGGCTGGTCGATGCGGCTGTGCGCCAGATGTCGAAGCTGCCTTACTATCACGACTTCGGCTCCAAATCGCATTCACCGCTGATCGATCTTGCCGAAAGACTGGTGCAGATGGCGCCGGTGCCGATGAGCAAGGCGTATTTCACCAATTCCGGCTCCGAGGCCAACGATACGGCCATCAAGATGATCTGGTACCGGTCGAATGCGCTCGGCCAGCCGTCGCGCAAGAAGATGATCAGCCGCAATCGCGGCTACCACGGCGTCACCATCGCCGCGGCGAGCCTGACCGGACTGCCCAACAACCACCTTTCCTTCGACCTGCCGATCGCCAATGTGCTGCACACGTCGACGCCGCACCACTGGCGTGAGGCGCTGCCGGGCGAGAGTGAAGAGCAGTTTTCGAGCCGGCTTGCCGACGATCTGGAAAAGCTGATTCTGGCCGAGGGCCCGGAAACCATTGCCGCCTTTTTCGGCGAGCCGATCATGGGCGCCGGCGGCGTCATCGTGCCGCCGGCCGGCTACTGGGAGAAGATCCAGGCGGTCCTGTCGAAATACGATATCCTGCTCGTCGCCGACGAGGTCATCTGCGGCTTTGGCCGAACCGGTGAAATGTTCGGCTCGCAGACCTTCGGCATCAGGCCCGACATCATGGTGCTGTCGAAGCAGATTTCTTCGTCCTACCTGCCGATCTCGGCCCTGCTGATCAACGAAAGGGTTTTCGAGCCGATTGCCGACGAAAGCAACCGAATCGGCACGTTCGGTCACGGCTTCACCGGCGGCGGCCATCCCGTTGCGGCGGCGGTCGCGTTCGAGAACCTGAAGCTGATCGAGGAGCGCGACCTCGTCGGCAATGCGCGCACGGTCGGCGCGCATATGCAGAAGCGGCTGCGCGAACTCGCTTCGCACCCGCTTGTCGGCGAGGTCCGCGGCGTCGGCCTGATCGCGGCGGTCGAACTGGTCGGCGACAAAGCGAACAAGGCGCCGTGGGGCGACCTCGGCGCGCTGGGCGGGCTCGTCAACGGCTTCATGCAGCAGAACGGCGTCATCTCGCGCAACATGGGCGACGCGATGGCCTTCTGCCCGCCGCTGATCATCACCGAGCCGCAGGTCGACCAGATGATCGACGCGTTTGAAAGATCGCTCGAAGCCGCCTCCAAGCAGGTCGGATCACAGAGCTGATCGGATCCCGCGTTGGCGATTAGCGAAAGCCGAAGCGACATCCAATCTCCCCCTTGCGGGGGAGATGCCGGCAGGGGGGATGGATCGCCAACTTTGGTGTGACCCCATCCTAACCCGAAGCATTTATGGTAGTCGCGAGTGATAAATAGGCCGGAGGGACAGCACCCCCCTCTGCCCTACCGGGCATCTCCCCCGCAAGGGGGGAGATCGGCAGCTTCGCCGACGGCGCCTACGGAGAGATCCGAAACGGCATCCGGAACGACCACCAGCTTGCCGACGAAATCCTTGGCGATGAAATCCGCCTGGGCGCGGTGGAAATCGGACAGCTTGTAGACGCCGCCGATCAGCGGCCGGATCTTCTTCTCCTCGATGTAGCGGACGATGCGGCGGAAATCCTTCCGCGTGCCCTGGCTCGAGCCATGCAGTTGAAGTTGTTTGAGGTACATGGTCCTGAGGTCGAGCTGCACGACCGGGCCGGCAATCGCTCCCGCCGTCGTGTAGCGGCCTTCGGGCCGAAGAATGCGCAAGAGATCGTTGAAGATCGCGCCGCCGACAAGGTCGGCAACCACGTCGATCGGCTGGCCGCCGGTCGCCTCGTTCACGGCAGCCGGCAGGTCAGCCACGCCACGGGTGATCACCGCCTCGGCGCCGATGTCGAGCACCGCCTGCTCCTTGCCCTTGCCGACAACGGCATAGGGAATGGCGCCGCGCGCCCGCGCCAACTGTACGATGCCGGAGCCGACTCCGCCCGACGCGCCGGTGACCAGCACCCGCTCGCCGGCCTTCAATGCGGCACGTTCCAGCATCTGTTCGCCGGTGAGATAGGCGCAGCAGAAGGTGGCGAGTTCGATATCGGTCAAGTCGGTGTCGACGACATGAGCGTTCTCGGCCGGCACGGCCTGATACTCGGCATAGCCGCCGTCACGGCCATGGCCCATATAGTCGATGTCGGCGAGGGAATCGTCGTCGCGGTTGTAGATGGAGAAATCGACCATCACACGCTCGCCGATGCGGGCCGAAGCAACACCATCGCCGACGGCAACGATGTTGCCGACCGTGTCGGTGCCCTGGATGCGCGGGAAAGTCAGCGTGTTGCCTTGTCGGCGCCAGGTCGATACCGCGGCAGCATCTTCTTCCGTGCCATAGGCGCCCTGACGCACCCAGACATCGGTGTTGTTCATCCCGCAAGCGGTGACCTTGACCAGCACTTCACCTGGGGCGGGCGAGGGCACTTTCACGTCGGTGCGGTAGACGAGTTTTTCCGGTTCGCCGTGACCGATCAGCTGCACGGCGGCCATGGTGGCGGGGAGGGTTTTGGTCATGGCATTCATGTCGGTTTTCAGATGTTGGCAAACACGCTCTTGACCGCATCGGCCGTCTTCGACACGACGATGTCAGCCTCTTCGCGGGTGAGGCAGAGCGGCGGCGCGAAGCCGAGAATGTCGCCCTGCGGCATGGCGCGGCCGATGACGCCGCTTGTCGCCAGGGCAGCCGCGACCTGCGGCCCGATCTTCTGCGAGGCGTCGAAGAACATGCGGTCGTCCTTGTCGGCGACGAATTCGACCGCCGCCAGCATGCCGTCGCCGCGCACCTCGCCGACGTGTCTGTGGCCGCCGACGGCTTTCGCGAGTTCGGCGCGGAAGTAGGCGCCGGTCTCGCCGGCGTTGGTCACCAGGTCCATCTCGTCGATCAGTTCCAGGTTGGCCACCCCGGCTGCGACGCAGATCGGATGGGCCGAATAGGTCCAGCCATGGCCTATGCTGCCGAGCTTGTCGGAACCTTGCACCAGCACCTGCCAGACCTTGTCCGAGACAATGACGCCCGACAGTGGCGCATAGGCCGAGGTCAGGCCCTTGGCGATGGTGATCAGGTCGGGCTTGATGCCGTAATGGTCGGACCCGAACATGGTGCCAAGCCGGCCGAAGCCGGTCACCACTTCGTCGGCGACCAGCACCACATCGTATTTCTTCAGCACGCCTTGAATTTTTTCCCAATAGAGTGCGGGCGGTGGCACGATGCCGCCAGTGCCGAGGATCGGCTCTCCGATGAAGGCGGCGACCGTGTCCGGGCCTTCGGCGAGGATCATCTCTTCGAGCTTGTCGGCGCAGTATTGCGAGAACTGTTCCTCGCTCATCGAGCGGTCGGCGCGGCGGAAATAATAGGGCGCCTCGGTGTGCAGGATCGGCGCGCGCGGCAGGTCGAAGGCGTTGTGGAACAAATCGAGCCCGGTCAGCGATCCGGTCATGACGCCGGAGCCGTGATAGCCGCGCCAGCGCGAGATGATCTTTTTCTTCTCCGGACGGCCAAGCACATTGTTGTAGTACCAGATCAGCTTGATGTTGGTTTCGTTGGCGTCGGAACCGGAAAGGCCGAAATAGACCCTCGACATGCCTTGCGGCGCCCGATCGATGATCATCTTGGCAAGCGTGATCGACGCCTCGGTGCCGTGGCCGACATAGGCGTGGTAATAGGCGAGGTTCTTGGCTTGCGCGGCGATGGCGTCGGCGATCTTCTGCCGGCCATAGCCGACATTTACGCAATAGAGGCCGGCGAAGGCATCGATGCTCTTGCGCCCATTATTGTCCCAAATGGTGACGCCTTCACCACCGGCCATGACGCGGGTCGGCGATTCACCGCGCGCGTGCGTGCCCATATGGGTCGAGGGATGGAAGAAGTGGTCGCGGTCCCAGGCGGCAAGTTCATTGGACTGGTCGAGCATCTTTTTACTCCTAAGGAAAACGTGTCAGGCGCGGCCTACGCCACATCCAGGCAGAGATACTTCAGGTCGGTAAAGGCTTCGAGCCCATGGCGCGAGCCCTCGCGGCCGATTCCGGACTGTTTGACGCCGCCGAAGGGGATCGGCGCACCGGTGATCTTGACGCGGTTGATGGCGACCATACCGTAGTCGAGCGCGCGGCCCATGCGCAATTGGCGGCCGCCATTCTCGGTGACGACATAGGCGACGAGCCCATATTCGGTGGCGTTGGCGCGGGCGATGACCTCGTCTTCGCTGTCGAAGGGCGTCACGGCGGCGACCGGACCAAAGGTTTCCTCGCGCATGATCAGCGCGTCATCGGCAACATCGGCGAGCAAGGTCGGCTGATAGAATAGCGGCCCGGCCGGATGCCGCTTGCCGCCGGTGAGGCAGCGCGCGCCACCAGCCAGCGCATCGGCGACCTGCTCCTCGACCTTCTTGACGCCGCGCTCGTGCATCAAAGGCCCGATGTCAGTGTCATCAGCCAGGCCATTGCCGGTCCGCAACATCTCGATGCGTCTGGCGAAGGCAGCGCAAAAGCGATCGTAAAGCGGCCGCTGGACATAGATGCGGTTGGCGGCAAGGCAATCCTGGCCGGACGTGGCGAACTTCGCATCGATGGCGATGGTCACCGCCTTGTCGAGATCGGCATCGGCAAAAACGATCAGTGGTGCGTGGCCGCCAAGCTCCATCACCAGCCGCTTCATCGTCGGCGCGCTCTGCGCGGCGATCAGCCTGCCGATCTCGGTCGAGCCGGTGAAGCTCATGGCGCGGACGCGCGGGTCTTGGCACATCCGCCCGACGATGGTCGAAGCCTTGCCTGTGACGACGTTGAAGACGCCTGCCGGCAGGCCGGCGCGTTCGCCGAGTTCGGCCAGCGCCAGCGCCGACAGCGGCGTTTCCGAGGAGGGATGCGCGACGATGGTGCAGCCGGCGGCAAGGGCGGCTGCCGCCTTGCGGGTCAGCATGGCCGCGGGAAAATTCCACGGCGTGACGACGCCGACAACGCCGAGCGGTTCGCGTCGCACCATCATCTCGGCGTTTGGCAGATGGCTGGTGACGCTTTCGGCGTTGAGGCGTTTTGCCTCCTCGGCATACCACTCGACGAAGGAGGCGGCGTAGTCGATCTCGCCAAGCGATTCCTTGAGCGGCTTGCCCTGTTCGAGCGTCATCAAGAGCGCCAGGTCATCCTTGGCGGCGATGATCAGGTCGAACCATTTTCGCAGGATTCTTGCGCGTTCCTGCGGCAGAGCCGCGCGCCAGGCGGGAAAGGCGCGGGACGCCGCGTCGATCGCCTTGCTCGTCTGCTTGCTGTCGAGCGTGGCAACCCAGGCAACGGTGGCGCCTGTGGCTGGATCGGTCACCTCGAAGCTCTCGGCGGCTTCGCTCGCCATCCAGTGGCCGTCGACATAGGCGAGTTCGCGCAGCAGCCGGCGGTCGGCCAGCCGGTCAAGCGCTTCGTGGCGTAGTGGGCGGGCAAAATGCGCGGACATGTTCGAAACCTCCCGGTTCGGAGTGATACGAGAAGACTATTCGCGTGCAGCAGACAGAGAGGCTGTTTGGGCGCTCGCGCGTAGAGAGATTGTCTCTATTGCATCGCCCGGGCAGACCATCTCTCCAGTGTCACGACGCCGGCAGCAGATCGGCCACCGGCAAGGCGACCTCCTCCTTCACCGTCTTGGTGACGATGTAGGTGAAATAACGGTCGATGCCGATCTCGCGTTCGAGCAACGCGTCGACAAGCCGCTGATAGGCGTCGATGTCGCGCGCCATCACTTTCAGCAGATAGTCGACGCCGCCGCCCACCGACCAGCAGGCGACGATTTCGGGGACGTCGCGGATGACGCGCTCGAAACGGTCGAAATCGGCCTGGCGGTGGCTGGCCAGCGTCACCTCCATCAGCACGGTGGCGACCGGGGCCACGGCGCGCATCGCCACCTTGGCGTGATAGCCGGAGACGATGCCGGCCTTTTCCAGCTTTCTCAGCCGCATCCAGCACGGCGTCGGCGACAGGCCGACCTTGTCGGCGAGCGCCAGCTTGGTGATGCGCCCGTCGCGCTGGACCGCGTCGAGGATTTTCAGGTCGATCTGATCGAGTTTCGGTGCGGCCATGAGCGTCCACTTTTTCGTCCCCGACACCATGACGGCGCATTATTTCGATTGTCAATTGCACTGATTTCGATCTCTAATAAGTCATGACATTGTGGCGTCCAGATCCCGCGCTCATCCGGCGGCCGGCCTATCAATCACTCGCCGACCAGTTCGCGCGCGCCATCCATGACGGGCGGCTGGCCAACGGCGCGCGGCTGCCGACGCATCGCCGGCTGGCCGACGACCTGAAGCTTTCGGTGCAGACGGTCAGTCGCGCCTATGAAGAGCTGATCCGCCGGGGCCTGGTGTCCGGCGAGATCGGCCGCGGCAGCTTCGTGCAGACGCAGCGCTGCGAGCCGGAGCCACCCTACCTGCCGGAACGCCTGGGCGAGGTCATCGACCTCTCCATCCTGAAGCCGGTCTGCGAGCCGATGCATCTGGAGCGGCTGAAGCAGGCGCTGGGCTGGCTCGCCGGAAACCTGCCGTCGAGTTCGGCGCTGTCGTTCCGGCCGAACATGGTGTTCCCGCGTCACCGAGCCGTCGCGGTCGAGTGGCTGCGGCTGTGCGGTCTCGACGTGTCCGCGCAGAATGTCAGCCTGACCAACGGCGCCACGGCCGGCATGACGGTGGCGCTGATGAGCGTGGCGCCGCCCGGTTCGACCGTCGCCACCGAGGCGATTGGACACCACACGCTGATCCCGCTGGCGCGCTATCTCGGCTTCAACCTCGAGGGCCTGCCGATCGACGACAATGGATTGATCCCGGAGGCGCTCGACGAGGCATGCCGGTTGTCCGACATCCGGGCCGTGTTCGTGCAGCCCTCGGTGATCAACCCGACCGCGACGCTGATGGACGCCGCGCGGCGCGAGCAGATCGCCGCGGTGGCGCGCAAGCACGATATCGCCATCATCGAGAACGACGTGCTCGGCCCACTGGTCGAGGGCCGTCCGCCGCCGGTCGCTGTCTTCGCGCCCGAGCGCACGCTCTATGTCACCTCCTTCACCAAGATCGTGGTGCCGGGCCTGCGCATCGGTTATCTCGCGGCGCCCGACCGTTATGTCGCCGCCGTCGCCAACCGGCATCTCGTCTCGAACTGGATGGCGACGCCGCTGGTGGCGGAGATCGCCACCAAATGGGTGACCGACGGCACCGCGATGGAACTCGTCCGCTGGCAACGTTCGGCGCTGCGGCGGCGGCAGGAGATCGCGGCGCAAGTGCTCGCCGGCGTCGACTATCGTGTCCATCGCGACGGATTGCATCTGTGGCTGCAACTGCCAGGCGACCGCGCCGAGGAGAGTTTCGTCTCACAAGCCCGCCTGCAGGGCGTGGCGATCGCGCCAGGCACATCGTTCCGCATCTCTGCGGCGCCCTGGCAGCCGGCGGTTCGTATCTCGCTTGGCTCGACTACCGAGGGGGAACTGCGCGCGGGCCTCAGCGTTGTCACCAAGCTTCTGCTCGGCGATCCGGAGCATCTCCTGCTGGCGATCTAGGCAGATATTGCCGCGAAATTGTGCGGAGTCACAAACATTGTCATGAGTTTATTTTCCCGATTGACATGATTTGGCGCGTTCCGCATCGTTAGGGGCATAGCCTTCTCCAGAACGGGGAAATTCATTGTCCGCGCCCATCATCAAGATCGACGCCATTTCGAAGAGCTTCGGCACCTTCAAGGTTCTGGACGGCCTGTCGATGCAGGTCATGCCGCGCGAGAAGCTGGCGCTGATCGGCCCATCCGGCTCGGGCAAGACGACAATCCTGCGGATCTTGATGACACTGGAGCGGATCGACAGCGGCCACATCCAGATCGACGGCGAGCAGCTTTACCATATGGAGCGCAACGGCCAGTTGCTGGCCGCCGACGAGCGGCACCTGGCAAAAATGCGACAGAAGATCGGCATGGTCTTCCAGCTATTCAACCTGTTTCCGCACAAAAGCGTCATCGACAACGTCACCCTGGCGCCGATCCTGACCAAGGGCATGCCGCGCGCCGCCGCCGAAAAGCGGGCGATGGAACTGCTCGACATGGTCGGCATGGCCGACAAGGCCAAAGCCATGCCGGCGCAGCTTTCCGGCGGGCAGAAGCAGCGCGTGGCGATCGCCCGGGCGCTGGCATTGCAGCCCAGGATCATGCTGTTCGACGAGGTGACATCGGCGCTCGATCCGGAACTGGTCGAGGAGGTGCTGAACGTCTTGTGGCGGCTCTGCTCCGAGACCGACATGACCATGCTGCTGGTCACCCACGAGATGGGCTTTGCCCATGATTTCGCCGACCGGGTTCTGTTCTTCGATCGCGGCAAGATTGTCGAGGAAGGCAAGCCCGACGAGATTTTCCGCAATCCCAAGCAGGAGCGTACTCAGGGCTTCCTGAAGAAGATCATCGCGGCCGGACATCGCGTCTGACCGCCATGTCGGAGGTGGCAACGCCGTCCTCCAAGGGTGGCGAAGCCGTCCAGTAAAAGCAAACCAAGAAGAGAAGCAAGGAGTTGGGAACGATGAAGAAACTTGGCATTCTGGCCGGCATGGCCGGTGTTACGCTAACCGCAATTCTGGCCGTCGCGACAGCGGGTTCGGCCGACGAAGGCAAGCTCGAAGAGCTCAAGGCGCAGGGCTTCGCCCGCGTCGCCATCGCCAATGAGCCGCCCTATACGGCGGTCGCGGCCGACGGCAAGGTTTCGGGCGCCGCGCCCGATGTGGCGCGCGAAATCTTCAAGCGCCTCGGCGTCAACGACATCGTCGCCTCGATCTCGGAATATGGCGCCATGATTCCTGGCCTGCAGGCCGGCCGCTTCGACGTCGTCACCGCCGGCCTGTTCATGAAGCCGGAGCGCTGCGCGGCGGTCGTCTATTCGGAACCGGTGCTGTGCGACGCCGAGGCGATGCTGGTCAAGAAGGGCAACCCGAAGGGCTTCAAGAGCTACGAGGATGTCGCCAAGGATGCCACCGCGACGATCGGGGCGCCGGGCGGCGGCACCGAGGAGAAGCTGGCGCTCACTGCCGGAGTGCCGCGCGAGCGCGTCATCGTCGTGCCGGACGGCCAGAGCGGCCTGAAGATGCTGCAGGACGGCCGCATCGACGCCTATTCGCTGCCGGTGCTGTCGATCAACGACCTTGTCAAGAAGGCCAACGATCCGAACCTTGAAGTGGTCGCCCCGGTGGTCGGCGCGCCGGTCTATTGCGACGGCGCGGCCTTCAAGAAGGGCGACGAGGCGTTGCGCGACGCTTATGACGTCGAACTGGCCAAGCTGAAGGAATCCGGCGAATTCGCCAAGATCATCGAGCCTTACGGGTTCTCGGCGGCAGCGGCGATGTCGACGAGCCGCGACAAGCTCTGCTCGGCGAAGTAGGGACAGCCCCCTCATCCGGCCCTTCGGGCCACCTTCTCCCCAGCTGGGGAGCCGGCGTTGCAAGCCTCCTCTCCCCTCGGGGAGAGGTCGCCCGAGCGAAGCGGAGGGCGGGTGAAGGGGACTTCGACCCAACGTCCAAGTAGGACAATACATAAATGACCCAATGGTCCGGCTATCTCGGCCTGATATTGCAGGGAGCGTTGATCACCATCGAGCTGACGCTGATGGGGTCGGTGCTTGCCCTGATCATGGCCTTTCTCGCCGGGCTGGGGCGGCTGTCGCGTTTTTTCGTCTTTCGTGCGCTGGCCACCGCCTACATCGAATTCTTCCGCGGCACCTCGATCTTCGTGCAGCTGTTCTGGGCCTATTTCGTGCTGCCCTTCATCGGTATTTCGCTGACGCCGCTGCAGGCCGGCGTGCTGGCGCTCGGCCTCAATGTCGGCGCCTATGCGGCGGAGGTGGTGCGTGGCGCCATCCAGTCGATCGGCCGCGAACAGTACGAGGCCTGCACCGCGCTCAATCTCGGCCGCTGGCAAGCCATGCGCTACGTCATCCTGCCGCAGGCGCTGCTGGTCATGCTGCCGACCTTCGGCAACAACGCCATCGAATTGCTCAAGGCCACCGCCGTGGTTTCGCTGATCTCGCTCACCGACCTGACCTTCCAGGCACAAGTGGTGCGCTCGCAGACCGGCAACACGCTGGTGCCTTTCACCACCATTCTCATCATCTATTTCGTCCTCGCTCTGGTCATCTCGTGGGGCGTACGTTCGCTGGAACGCCGCATGGCGCGGGGCCTCGACGGGGTGCGCGTCTGATGGATTGGGCCTCATAATGGAATGGGATTGGAATTTCGTCCGGGAGATCATGCCGACGCTGATCCAGGGCGTGAAGATCACCATCCTGGCGACGCTGCTCGGCTCGGTTCTGGCCGCGATCGTGGGGCTGGCCATCGCGCTGGCGCGGCGCTCGCCGAACAGGGGCTTGTCGCGCAGCGTCGGCTTCCTCGCCGAGTTCATCCGCGGCACGCCGCTCTTGGTGCAGCTCTATTTCATCTTCTACGTGCTGCCGGACATCGGTATCCTGCTGCCGCCGCTGGTGGCGGGCGTCATCGGCCTCGGCCTGCATTACGGCACCTACACGGCCGAGGTCTATCGCGCCGGTATCGACAATGTGCCGCGCGGCCAGTGGGAAGCCGCCAAGGCCTGCAATCTCAACGCCAGGCAGACCTGGACCAACATCATCATGCCGCAGGCTATACCGCCGATGATCCCGGCGCTTGCCAACTACTTCATCGCAATGTTCAAGGAGACGCCACTGCTTTCGGCGATCACCGTGCTGGAACTGATGAACCAGGCCAAGAGCGTAGCCAACACTTATTACCGCTATGTCGAGCCGATGACCTTGGTCGGCGCCTTCTTCCTCGTCATCAGTCTTTTCTCTGTCGTGCTGTTGCGCTGGCTGGAACATCGCTACGGCAAGATCGAGAGGTAGTCTCTTCATGAAACACTTGCCCGAAATCAGACTGGCGCCGACACGGCCGGCGCTCGACGCGCGTCCGCTGGAAAAGCGTGTTGGGCTGATCATCCTTGCCACCGACCATACGACCGAACCGGATTTTCGCCGCATGGTGGCAAGCGACCTGACCGGCGTCTATGTCGCGCGCATCCCCTACGCCAATCCGACGACGCCGGAGAATTTGCGCAAGATGCAGCCGTCGCTGACGGCGGGCGCGGCGCTCATCCTGCCCGACGAGCCGCTCGATGCGATCTGCTATTCCTGCACTTCGGCCTCCGTGGTCATCGGCGATGCCGAGATCGAGGCGGCGGTGCAGGCGTCCAAGCCCGGCGTGCCCGTGGTCACGCCGCCGATGGCAGGAGTGCGCGGCTTGAAGGCGCTGGGCGCCAGGACGATCAGTATCCTCACCCCCTACACGGTCGAGACCAGCCGGCCGATGGCGGCCTATTTCGCGGCGCACGGTTTCGAGATCGCCAGCTTCACCTGTCTCGGCTTCGAGGACGACCGCGAGATGGCACGGATTGCGCCGGCGTCGCTCGTCGATCTGGCGCGCGAGGCGACCGATGCGCAAGCGGACGCGCTGTTCGTCTCCTGCACGGCGCTGCGGGCCGCGCTTGCGGTGGTCGGCATGGAAGAGGCGATCGGCCGTCCGGTCGTCACCAGCAACCAGGCGACGGCCTGGAACTGCCTGCGGCTTTGCGGCGACGACGAGCCGCGCGCCGAATTCGGCCGTCTGATGACGCTGCCTTGAATTGATCGCAGAGCAAAGATCATGACCACGAACGACATCACCATCGCCGATATCCGTGCAGCCCGCCAGCGCATTGCCGCAAGGATCGAGCGCACGCCGACCGTCCTTTCGCCGAGTCTTTCCGGGTACTTGGGTGCGCCCGTTTATCTCAAGCTCGAACATCGTCAGACCACCGGCAGCTTCAAGCTGCGTGGTGCCTCGAACGCCATCGCGTCGCTAAGCCCCGAGGAGAAGGCGCGTGGCGTGGTTGCCGCCTCGACCGGCAATCACGGCCGGGCGCTGGCACATGCGGCGAAGCTTGAAGGCATGCGCGCCACGATCTGCATGTCGCGGCTGGTGCCGCAAAATAAGCTCGACGAGATCCGCCGGCTCGGCGCCGAGATCCGCATCGTCGGCAACAGCCAGGACGATGCGCAGCAGGAGGTCGAACGGCTGTTCGCGGAAGACGGGCTGGTGATGCTGCCGCCCTTCGACCATCCTGATATCATCGTCGGGCAAGGGACGCTCGGGCTGGAGATCATCGAGCAGGTCGCGGATGCCGCCCTGGTGCTGTTGCCGCTGTCAGGCGGCGGACTGGCGTCGGGTGTGGCTGCTGCCGTAAAGGGCGCCAGCCCCGGCACCAAGGTCATCGGCGTTTCGATGGAGCGGGGTGCTGCGATGAAGGCGAGTCTCGATGCCGGCCGGCCGGTGCAAATCGAGGAACTGCCGACATTGGCGGATTCGCTCGGCGGCGGCATCGGCCTCGACAACCGGCTGACCTTCTCGATGTGCCGCGACCTGCTCGACGACGTGATCCTGCTCAGCGAGGACGAGATCGCCGCCGGCATCCGCCATGCCTACGAACAGGAGCGCGAGATCGTCGAAGGCGCCGGCGCGGTCGGCATTGCCGCCGTGCTTGCCGGCAAGGCCAGGGCATGCGGTCCCACGGTACTCATCCTGTCGGGCCGCAACATCGACATGACGCTGCACAGGAAAGTCGTTTGCGGCGAAGCAATTGAGGAGAGCGCCGCATGAACCGAATGACGATACTCACCGAAGCCGAATTGCGTACGATCGTAAAGCTCGATCTCGACGCCATCGCCTGCATCGAGAATGCGTTCCGCGCGCTTGCCACCTTGCCGGTGGCGATGCCGCCGATCCTGCGGCTCGACATTCCCGAGCAGCGCGGCGAGGTTGACGTCAAGACCGCCTATGTGCCTGGGATCGACTGCTTCGCGATCAAGATCAGCCCTGGCTTCTTCGACAATCCGAAGCTCGGCCTGCCCAGCGTCAACGGCATGATGGTGCTGCTGTCGTCAAAAACCGGGCTGGTCGAGGCGCTGCTGCTCGACAATGGCTATTTGACCGACATCCGCACCGCGGCCGCCGGCGCGGTCGCGGCGAAACACCTTTCGCGGCCGGACTCCTCGATCGCAGCGATCTTCGGCGCCGGCGTCCAGGCCGGGCTGCAGCTCGAGGCGCTCATGCTGGTGCGGTCGATCAGCGAGGCCCGCATCTGGGCCAGGGACGCCGCCAAGGCCGAAGCCGCGGCAGCCGCATTGCGCGAAAGACTGGGCATCGTCGTGCGCGCCGAGCCCGATGCGGCAAAGGCGGCGGCCGGCGCCGACATCATCGTCACCACGACGCCGTCGACCGAACCGCTGATCAAGGCCGGCTTCATCTCTGCCGGCCAGCACATCACCGCGATGGGCTCCGACGCCGAGCATAAGAACGAGATCGCGCCGGCGATCCTGCGCATGGCCGATCTCTACGTCGCAGACAGCGCGAAACAGACGCGGTTGCTGGGCGAACTGCATCATGCCATCGCGGCGGGCGTGATGGCGGCCGATGCCGAAGTAACCGAGCTCGGCCAGATCATCGCCGGCGAAAAGCACGGCCGGCGCTCAGCCAGCGACATCACCATCGCCGACCTCACCGGCACCGGCGTGCAGGACACGGCGATCGCCACGCTCGCCCGCGACCGTGCCCGGGCGGCCAACACCGGAACGATTTTCGAAAGCTGATGCTGGCCGCAAGGCCCAACAAACGAGGACCAACAACAATGCAGCCCAATTTGAAATTTTCGCGCGGTGAATATGCGGATCGCCTCGCCAAGACACGGAGGGCCATGGAGGCCAAGGGCGTCGATCTGCTTGTTGTCAGCGACCCGTCCAACATGGCCTGGCTGACCGGCTATGACGGCTGGTCATTCTATGTGCATCAGGCCGTCATCGTGCCGCCGTCGGGCGAGCCGGTGTGGTACGGGCGCGGCCAGGACGCCAACGGCGCCAAGCGCACTGCCTATCTCGCGCACGACAACATCGTTGGCTACGCCGACCACTATGTGCAGTCGACCGAACGCCACCCGATGGACTACCTCGCCAGCGTGCTCAGCGATCGCGGCTGGGGCAAGCTCAGCATCGGTGTCGAGATGGACAATTACTGGTTCTCGGCCGCCGCCTTTGCATCGCTGCAGAAACATTTGCCGAACGCCCGCTTCGTCGATGCCACGGCACTCGTCAACTGGCAGCGCGCGGTGAAGAGCCCGACGGAAATCGACTATATGCGCAAGGCCGCCCGCATCGTGGAAGCGATGCACCAGCGCATCGTCGACAGAATAGAAGTCGGCATGCGCAAATGCGATCTGGTCGCCGAGATCTATGATGCCGGCACGCGCGGCGTCGACGGCATCGGCGGCGACTATCCGGCGATCGTGCCGCTGCTGCCGTCGGGCACTGACGCGTCGGCGCCGCATCTCACCTGGGACGACAGGCCGATGAAGTCGGGCGAGGGCACCTTCTTCGAGATCGCCGGCTGTTACAACCGCTACCATTGTCCTCTTTCCCGAACTGTGTTCCTTGGTAAGCCCACGCAGGAATTCCTCGATGCAGAGAAGGCGACCTTGGAGGGCATGGAGGCCGGGCTTGCCGCGGCAAAGCCGGGCAACAGCTGCGAAGACATCGCCAACGCCTTCTTCGCGGTGCTGAAGAGATACGGCATCGTCAAGGACAACCGCACCGGCTATCCGATCGGGCTTTCCTATCCACCTGACTGGGGCGAACGCACCATGAGCCTGCGCCCCGGCGATCGCACAGAGCTGAAGCCCGGCATGACCTTCCATTTCATGACCGGCCTGTGGCTGGAAACGATGGGGCTCGAAATCACCGAGTCCATCCTGATCACCGAGACAGGGGTCGAGTGCCTGGCCAATGTGCCGCGCAAGCTGGTGGTGAAGAATTGAGCCCGGTGTCCCACCTTCGCCCATCGCCGATCACGCCGACCGTCGACTTCGACCGCGACGGCGTGCAGCACGGTTTCCTGCGATTGCCTTATAGCCGTGACGATTCGGCCTGGGGATCGGTGATGATCCCGATTTGCGTGATCCGCAACGGCAACGGGCCGAGCGCATTGCTCACCGGCGGCAATCATGGCGACGAGTATGAGGGGCCGCTGGCGCTCTATGATCTCGCGCGCACGCTTGACCCGAGGCAAGTCAGCGGCACGGTGATCATCGTGCCGGCGATGAACTATCCGGCGTTCCGTGCCGGCACCCGCACCTCGCCGATCGACAAGGGCAATCTGAACCGCAGTTTTCCGGGCCGGCCCGATGGCACGGTGACCGAGAAGATCGCCGATTATTTCCAGCGCGAACTTCTGCCGCGCACGGACATCGCGCTCGACTTCCATTCCGGCGGCAAGACGCTCGACTTCGTGCCGTTCTGCGCCGCCCATATCCGGCCCGACAAGGTGCTGGAAGCGAAAGGCTTTGCGGCGGTCGAAGCGTTCTCGGCGCCCTGGTCGATGAAGATGCTGGAGATCGATGCCGTCGGCATGTTCGATACTGCCGCCGAGGAGATGGGCAAGCTGTTCATCACCACCGAGCTTGGCGGCGGTGGCACCTCCCGCGCGGAAACGGTGCGGATCGCCCGCCGCGGCGTGCTCAATGTGCTGCGCCATGCCGGCGTCGTCGTCGGTGCGGTCGAGATGCAGCCGACCCGCTGGCTGGACATGCCATCGGGCGATTGCTTCTCGTTCGCCGAGGACGACGGGATGATCGAAACGATGGTCGATCTCGGCGAGCCGGTGGAGGACGGCCAGGTTGTGGCGCGCATCCACTCCACCGGCCGCACCGGTGCCGCACCGCAGGAAATCAGGGCGAGAATGTCGGGTCTATTGGCCGCGCGGCATTTCCCCGGACTGGTCAAGGCGGGCGACTGCACCGCCGTGGTCGCCGTGCTCGTCGACTGAAGGCGGAGCCAGCCAACTCACCTTTGGTCGTTCTGCCGCGCTGTATCGCCCTCGAAGCCGGAACGCCAATAGGCGACGACGAGGTGCGTGTCGCGCTCCAGCTTCCGGTCCTGCCTGAGATAGGACCGGATGGCGCGGAAGCTCCTGTGCTCGCAGCCGACCCAGGCGAAGAGGCTGCGCCCGTCTTCGGGCCAAGGCACGTCCCGGACCGCGTTCTGGAGCAAAGCGGATTTGCTTGGCGCCACGCCATTCCTGTGCAGCCATTTTATGTCCAGCGTGGCCTGCGAAACCAGCTTCTGCTCCTCGTCGGCATCGGCGACTTCGATGCGGACGACCGCGTGCACGCCTGCCGGCAGCGCCTCCACTATGCGGCCGATTGCGGGCAGGGCGGTCTCGTCGCCGGCGAGCAGGCACCAGCCGGACGAGGGGACGTCGCCGCCGCCCGGCCCGGTCATCCCGACGATGTCGCCGATCCGGGCGTTGGCCGCGAAGCGTGCGCCGGGCATGCCGTCGCCGTCATGCAAGACGAAGTCGATATCGACCTCGCCCTTTTCGACGTCGATGCGGCGGATCGTATAGACGCGCACGTCCGGCCGCCGTTCCGCTTCGGGCCATGCCGGGCGGCCATCCTCGCCGGTGACCGGCCAGGCAAGCACGGCGTCATCCCTTGGCAGCAGCAGGCGGATATGAAGCCCGCCCGTCGCGAAGCGCCCAAGGTCGTTTCCGGCAAGCGTCAGCCGCCGCATATGCGGCGTCACGCTGGCGTTCCGCACAACGCGCATCTCGCGGAAATAAGGCAAGGGCTGGCCGGCCGCGCCATCGCCTTGCCAGACGATTGCGGGGTTCTCCGCCGAAGCGAAATGCAAAAGATGTTCGGCGATGGAGAGCTTGACGTAAGCCAGGGATGTCTCGTCATTGCCCTCTGCGAAAACCCTTAGGCAGCGTTGACAGGCTTGCATGCTGGCCGAACCGAAAGCCGTGTCGATGCGGCTGCAGGCGCCGTCGACGGCGACATCGCCATGATCGGCAAAATGCGCGCACAGCCGCGCCATGACGTCTTGCGGACAAGAAAGCGCGATCTCGGCGGATGCTTTGAGATTCCTCGGCATGTCAACCATGGCGCGGCACTCCTTTTGCAAGCAGATGAACGAGGTAAGGTCCGCCAAGCAGCGAGGCGAACAGGCCGACCGGCAATTCGTATGGAAAGGCCACCATGCGCGACAGCCAGTCCGACACGATCATCAGCAGCGCGCCGGTCAGCACCGCGCCGGCGAGGTGAAGGCGGGCGCG
The DNA here is from genome assembly GCF_055901555.1 of Mesorhizobium sp. WSM4821. NCBI lineage: Bacteria > Pseudomonadati > Pseudomonadota > Alphaproteobacteria > Hyphomicrobiales > Phyllobacteriaceae > Mesorhizobium > Mesorhizobium sp. WSM4821. The sequence continues at coordinate 3,373,306 of NZ_CM148371.1, forward strand.
GGTGAAGCCGATCAGCCGCGCAAGGTGCGGCGCGATGAGACCGACGAAGCTCAGCGGCCCGACGAACATCGCGGCCAGCGCGGTCAGGATTGCGGCGAGAACGATCAGCGTCAGCCGACCGCCCGCGACCGGCAGGCCGAGCCCGCGTGCGGTATTCTCGCCGAGCTGCAGGATATCGAGCCAGCGGGCGGCGAGAAACAGCGGCAACGTCAGCAGTATCAGACACGCCAAGGTGAGCCATGCATCGAAGCCGGTCGCCTGGCTGGTCGAGCCGCTGAGCCAGCGCAGCAGGACATAGGACTGCGTATTCCCCATCGCGATTGTCGCGGTGATCACGGCGCTGCACAGCGCGCTCATGGCGATGCCGGCAAGCAGCAATCGCTCGGAGCCGAATTTCGCCCGTGCGGCGATTATCAGCACGGCGATCAGAACCGCCAGCGAGCCGAAAACGGAGCCGACGAGTTGCAAGCCGGGCCCCGCCGTCGCGCTGAGCACCAACACCGCGGTCAGGCCGGCGCCTGCACCGGTGCCGACGCCCAGCACCTCGGGGCTTGCCAGTGGGTTGCCGGTGATGCGCTGGATCACCACGCCCGCCGCCGCAAGCATGGCGCCGGCGGCTGCCGCCACGCCGATGTGCGGCGCGCGCCAGGCGACAAGATCGGCCAGAATGTCGCCGCCGGCGATCGACCAGCCTGCCGGACCGCGCCCGACAACAAGCGCAACCACCGCCGCGAGAAGCGTCATCAGGAACAACAGCAGGACGACAAACCGGCTAGACTTGCGCGGGGACGTGCCTGAAGTGCTCATGTTCGGCCATTCGAGCAGGCGCAGCCTCGGCAGCAGCCAGAGTAGAACCGGGCCGCCCAGGAGTGCGGTACCCGCGCCGGTCGGAATGCGTTCGCCACCAGTGCCAGCCGCCAGTTGAACCAGCCCGTCCGTCAGCCACAGCAGGATGGCGCCGATCAGCGGCGCGGCGAGCAGCTTTTGCCGCAGCGTTCGCGCGCCCGAAAGCGTGGCGAGCGCGGGCGCCGCAAGGCCGACGAAGCCGATGACGCCGACTTCGGCGACCACGCTGGTCGCCATCCACACGGCAAGCGCGATGACCAGAAAGCGGCTTGTGTGGCGTGCGATGCCGAGACTGCGTGCAGAGGCGTCGTCAAGACCAAGGATCGTCAGCGGCCTGAGCAGCAAAAGGGCGGCGCCGGCGCCGACCGCCAGCCTGGTCGACAGGGCGATGGCCGGTCCCCAGTCCTGCTGAACCAGCGATCCGCCGCCCCAGATGAACAGCGAGAACAGATAGTCGCCATTGGCGAGGATCAGGGCGGCGCTGATGGAGCTGGCGGTCAGCGCCACCATCATTCCGGCAAGCACGACGGAGACGGGCTCTAGCCCACGCCGCCAGGTCAGCGACAGCACCAGCAGCACGGCAGCAATGCCGCCGGCAAAGGCGACCGGCCCTTGCGACCGTTCCATCAGAAACGGCGCATAGACGGAGGCGGCTGTCATCGCCAATTGCGCGCCCGCCGAAATGCCGAGCGTCGACGGTTCGGCCAGCGGGTTGCGCAGCACGCGCTGCAGCAAAAGGCCGGAAAGGCCGAGAACCGCGCCGGCCAGCACCGCCACCGCCGCGCGCGGCAGCGTGCTATAGAGCAGGATGACGCGATCGAGATCGACGCCGTCGCTCGTCGGTGCGGTCGGCGACCGCGTGCTGACGCGCCATGCAAACAGGAGTGCTGCCATCGCCGCGAGGAGGCCCCACAGTGCGATGGGTGACATGGCATGGCCGGTGGTGGCGCGCTGAGTCATGGCGCGGTCAGCCATGGGTCTGACCGGCAAGTGCCGCCGTGACCCGGCGTGCGAAGCGGCGTGCCGAGGGCAGGCAGCCGAAATGATTGACCGGCTCCAGCAGCGCGACACGGCACTCGCGGACGGCCGGCAGTGCGTTCCACAGCGCATTTTCGGGCAGCGAACGGCCGACATCGGCTGGAAGCGGCGAAACGACAAGGATCGAGGCGTCGGGTACGCGCGCCAGCGCCTCCAGCCCGACCGGTGCGGCGGCACTGTAGCGCGTCTCGTCGGCCCAAGCGTTCTCCAAGCCGAGACGCAGCAGTACGTCGCCAAACATGGAATCCCGGCCAAAGGCGCGGAAATGGCGTGAATCGCCAAGGCTGATGACGAAGACCGGCCGCCCGGCGGCCGCTTGCAGCATGGCGCGCAACCGCGTGGTTTCGACGGCTGTCTCATCGACGTAGCGCTTCGCCTCGGCCTGTCGCCCGAGCTTTTCGCCAAGCGCCAACGCCGCCGCTTCGGCGAGCAGGTATGGCGGCGTGCCAGGTTCGTAGACCGTTTGCGCAAAGACCGGCGCGATGCGCTCGAGCATCGGGCGTTGGTATTCGTAGAAGCTGGAGATGGCGATAAGGTCCGGCGCGACGATGCGCAGCAGCTCGTAATTGGGCGTGCCGCGCAGTCCGAGATCGCTCACCGATCGAGGCACCTCAGGCTCCACCGCCAGCTTCCGGAACTGGATCAGTTCTGTCGCCGCGACCGGCTCGATGCCGAGCGCCAGCAAGGTTTCCAGCATACCCCAGTCGATCGCGGCGACGCGCAGCGAAGCTGCCCTGGCGGCGATCGGCGGCAGCAGGGCCGTGGCCGCCAGCGCAAGCACCTGCCTTCTGTTGGGCGGATGGTTCGTCGCCCGGGGCAGATTGTTCATCGCCGACGTCTTTGGCACAAAACTACCAAGTCATATGAGCCTTCAACTTGAACGACCGGCCCTCCCCGTAAGAGCAGGTCGCGAGCGTCTGGCAGCTTGCCACATAGGTCTTGTCGAAGAGATTTGTGATGTTCAGGTCGACGCCCCATTTCTCCTTTTCGTAGCCGAGCTTCAGGTCGGCCAGCGTAACGGCCGGCACCTTTGCCGTGTTCTCGTTGTCGGCCCATGAGGAGCCGATATAGCGCAGGCCGGCGCCAACCGAGATGCCGTCATACCAGCTGCCACGCAAGGTGTAGTCGAAGGACGCCGAGGCCATGATTTCAGGCACGATGTAAGGCGTCTTGCCGATGAGGGCAGGGTCGTCGTTCTTGGTGAAGTCGATATCGTAGGCGGTCAGCGCCGCGGTCAGCCTGAGATCCTCGGTGACGTTCACCTTGCCTTCCAGCTCCACGCCGCGCGAGCGAATCTCGTCGGCCTGGATCTGGGCATTAGGATCGGTATCGCTTGCCATGGCCACGTTCTGGCGTGTGAGATCGAAGAGCGACAGGGTGAACAGGCCGTTGATGAAAGTTGGCTCATATTTGATGCCAACCTCGTACTGCACGCCCTCTTCCGGCTTGAACAGGTCGCCGTTCGCGTCGGTTCCGATGATCGGGTTGAAGAAGGTGGCGACGCTGGCATAGGGAGTGATGCCGTTGCCGAACTCATAGGCGAGGCCAGCGCGGCCTGAGAAATCGCCGCCGGTCCTGCTCTCGGTGCTGGAGGTCGGGCTGTAGTAGGTCGGGCGGTTGTCGGCTTCGAGCCATGCGCGGTCATAGCGGCCGTTCAGCGTCACCAGCCAGCCATCTCCGAAGCGAAGCTGATCCTGCGCATAAAAGCCGAGCTGCTTTTGCGTCAGGTCCTGGTTGAGATAGCTGACGCGAGGCGTCAACGTCGAGCCATAGATGGGGTCGAAGGCATCGATGGGATTGTCATTGAGGGGATCGTAGAGGCCCGACGACTGCACATGGTCGATGTTGTAATATTTGAAGTCCACGCCGACGAGGATCGTATGTTCGATCGGACCGGTCTCGACCTTGCCCTCGATCTGATTGTCCAGGAGGAAGGTCTTCGCCTGTGTGTCATGGTCGAAATTAATGCGGGCCAGATCGGTGGGCCCTCCGGTGGACGACCAGCCGTTCGGGTAGACCAGGACCTCTTTAACATCGGCGGCTGCGAAGCGGGCGTTGGAACGAACGGTCCAGTCATTGTCGAACGTGTGCTCGAACTCGTAGCCGATCGAACCCTGTTCGCGCTTGTAGAGATCGATATCCGGTTCCGTGAAATTGGCGTCGCGGTCGATGCGGCCGTAGTTCACGCCGCCGACAATCCTGTCGACGACGGTACCTTCGTAGGGCAGGAAACTGCCGCCATTGTGGTTCTCGTCGATGTGGCTGTAGTTGGCCAGCACGGTCAGCCTGGTCTGCTCGTCGGGCTGCCAGGTGATGCTTGGCGAGATGAAGCCGCGCCAGCCATCCTGGAGGTCGCTATAGGTATCGCCACCGGCGACGCGGCCGTTGACGCGATAGCTGACGACGCCGTCGCTGGCCACGTCGCCAATGTCGAAGCCGAGATAGACGTTGCCGGCGTCGTTGACGCCGGTCTCGACATAACGCTGCCTGCCGTCGGGGCGCTTGCTGACATAGTTGACGATGCCGCCCGGATTGCTGCCGCCATAGAGAACCGAAGCCGGGCCCTTCAGCACTTCGATGCGCTCGAGCCCGAAGGAATCGACATAGAAGCCGCCGTAGCCGTAGCTGAAGAGTTGCAGTCCATCCATGTAGACGCCGGTGGCGGTCGCCTGGAAGCCGCGGATGAACATCCAGTTGGTGTCGCTGTCGGGGCCGAAGGGCTGAGTGAAGACGCCAGCCGTGTATCGCAGCGACTCGTCGATCTTCTGGGCGCCCTGATCGTCGATTTCCTGCCGGCCGATAACCGAGACGGATTGCGGGATTTCGGTCAGTTTGGTGGCGGTTTTGGAGCCGGTCTTTGTCTCCTTGGCGACGACGCCGTCGACCGGTACGGTCGCGCTGTCGCCGGCCTCGCCCTCGACCACCACAGGTTCGAGCTGGGTGCTGTTTTGCACATCTTGTGCGAAGGCGGTGGTGGGCGGGACCATGGCAATGGCGGCGCCTGCCAAAAGCAGCTTCATCCGGCAGATTCTGTTCATAAGGCAAACCCCAGGTTCTCGAAACGCATATACCTGACTGTTTACCTCAGCTTATATGTGGGTCATTGGATGGATTTGCGCGGTTTGTCGGTTTTTGTCCCAAAAGGCGGACATTGCGACCTGATGTTGCGGAAATAAGCGCGTCGCGCCATTGCCCGCGCTCTTCATCCATGCGCCGGGCGTCAATCCGACGATGGACTTGAACACTCGCGTCAGATGAGCCTGATCGAAAAAGCCGGTCGCTTCGGCGATATCGCCGAGCGAGACGGGTTCATGCACCATCATGGTCTGGATTTTCCGGACCCGTGCCTGCATCTGCCAGCGGTGCGGCGGTATACCGGTAGCCGCCTTGAACGCGTGGCTTGTGGCGGTTTCCGACAGGCCGGTCAGCGCGGCCAAGTCGGCGAGACGAATCTTGCCCAGGCAATGCGCGTCGATGTAGTCGGTGACCAGGCGCAGCTTCCGACGAGACAGCGGCGTGCGGCGCCGCTGCCCGCCCGGTTGGCCGATTTCGAAAAGTCCGGCGAACAATGCGTTCAGCAGGCCTTCGCCATAGAGATCGTGCATTGGCTGGCCGCTGTCGCATTCGGCCGCGATCAGGCCGGCAAGCGTGGCGATCCGGTCGTCCCGAAACTGGAACCGCGACACGTGCAAGGCGTCGCGGTCCAGGCTGCCGCCGAAGCGGCGCGTCAGCGCTGCCTCGTCAAAATGCAGATCGAGATGTCTGATGCGGCGCAGGCCCTCGACCCTGCCCCTGACCGGCACTCCAGCCGGTATATAGGCCATGGAAAATGCCCGGTCGTGACGGCGCAATTCCCCCCGCGCTCCTTCGACGAAAAAGGCGCCCTCGCCGTCCACATCCAGTGCGACGAAGAGCCGGGGATCGGGAGAAACATAATATCCTTCCGCTTTCTCCCCACACGCAACATCCCAGAGGTCGGCGACAACACCGTCCCAGGCGTGCCATTTCAGGCCGCCAATGACGGAAAAACCCTGAATGCGACTTTCCATGCGTGGGGCGAAGGCCACTTCCCGTTTCCCTGTGATGGCATGATCCATTCGCCTTGATATATTTCATGATATAAATTATCAAGTTTTCGTGGAATCAACAGGATGCAGTGCCCGAGCCGAGCGCAACGCGCTCGTCGCCGCTCTCGCAAACAGCTTGCGAGCATTACTCGATCAGCAGCAAGCCGCGCTTTTTGTCGCCATCGCTGTCGATTGTGTCGATGGCTGAGAACAGGCGCTCACGCTCGATCAGCCAGGGCTTGTAGTCTTCGTTTACATCGAGGACGAAGACCATGTCCTCGGCCTCCAAATATCCTCCGATCGGGGAAAAATGGCCGACGCCGGCTCCGAAAATCTTCTCACGGGTAAAGTTGACGATGTAACGGCGACCGGGGTCATTGGCGCGCTTCATGTGCTCGTGAAACGCGTCGGCGCTGAGATTGCGAAGCACCGAGATTTTCCGCTTGGTATTTGCTCGAGCGACCTCGGCCACTTCGTCCAGCGTAAGCCCTACGATGCAAAAGCCTGTCCAACACTTCCCGGTTCCATCGAGGACTTCGGCTTCGGTTGTCTCCTCCTCTCCGATTGAGCGGAATGCGTTCGCAATGCTTGCCGGACCGCAGCGCGACCCGTTCGATTGCCAAGTAAGCTCGGCATTGAACGTGGCTGCCACAGGCAGCTTCCAGGCGCTGTCAATCAATTCAGGGGTGCGGGTAACCGACGACTGGATTGCATCTTGCGAAACGCTGGATTGGCCAGCAATCAAAAGCGCGGCGCCGCCCAGGAGGCCGACGACGGCAATCACACTGCTGACAATCACACCGAAAGCGAGACTGCGCCTCATTGCTGGACCTCGGGGCAGGCAGCAACAGGACAATGAAGAAAAGGCGCCGCAACGTCAATCAGAGCGCGCCCCGCCAGTCAGCCATCCGGTGCGACAGATATCGTGGATCGGTCGGCCTTCACGGGGCCTTCTGCCGGAACTTCGAATGACAATCCGAGCAATCCTGCAGGATAAGATGCAGGAGGTGCTCGGCGGGAAGTCTGGCGGGATCGGCTTCCGCCGCCGCCGGCCGCTTGCCAAGCAGGCTGCCGCCGCCCATCGCCAGGCCGGGACCCATCCTCATGTCTTCGGTAATGCCGGGCGGCGCCCGCTCGGCCTTGGCGGCCAGCGTGGTGGCCAGCGTCGCCATGTGACGGGCCAGCGCCTCGAATTCCGGACGAGCCTGGTCGATCTCCAACTTGGCGCCCGAAGGCGCACCCAATGTCGCGCTGGGAAATTCCGCAATCAGGGCAGGGCCGGCACGGGCGCGAATGGTCTCGACCGCCGCCTCGAAGGCAGCGGCGTCATAGGCCTGCTTGCCGTCGAACATCCCGGCGATTGTCTTGGCCGCCACAGCCATCTCCTTCATCGACGCCTGGCGCGCCTTGACGGTTGCATCGCGGCCGCCGTGCGTTACGGCGACCGCGACAGAAACGCAGGCAAGCGAGAGCATCGCTGCGGCGGCCCACTTCACTGGACCATGCCTTCTCCCGCAAGTTCGTCGATGATCGGGCAGTCCGGCCGCTCGTCGCCATGGCAGTGCTCGACCAAATGATGCAGCAGATGGCGCAGTCCGGCCAGTTCGGCGATCTTCCTGTCGATCTCCACCAGTTTGGTTTCGGCAATGGCCTTGACGTCGGCGCTCTCGCGGTTCCTGTCGTGGTAAAGCGACAGCAACTGGCGGCACTCGTCGACTGAAAATCCCAGGCTGCGCGAGCGCTGCAGAAACCGCAAGCGGTGGATGTCGGCTACCGAGTAGTCGCGATAGCCATTGTCCGTCCGGGCCGGGCGGACAAGGCCGATGTCCTCGTAGTAGCGTATCGTCTTGGACGGCAGGCCGGATTTTTCGGAAGCGACGCCGATGTTCATGATGGAAACCTCCTGCTCAGCCGGAAAGTAAACCTTCCTGTTGCTGGAGGTCAACCCGGCGCGGCAATTTGGATGCCCCGCCGCGGCCGTCCGGGACAGCGCTTTGCCCTCTACTCCGTTGCATAGACGGTGGGCGCCTTGCCGTCCTTGGTGAAGGCGTAGATCGTCCAGGTCTCGTCCTTCTCTCCACCCATGCCTGGTGCCCCGGTCGGCATGCCGGCCAGCGTGATGCCTGTTATGGCGGGTTGTTCGGTCAGCAGCTTCCTGACGATATCGACCGGCACATGGCCGTCGACGACGTAGCCGTCGACCATCAGCGTGTGACAGCCTTCGAGGTCGGCAGGCACGCCGGCATCGCTGCTAATCTGGGATAGATTGTCGACCGCCTTGATGTCGACCTCGAAGCCATTCTGTTCGAGATAGGCTGCGTAAGCCTCGCAACAGCTGCATTCCGGGTTCTTGTACATGACGGCGTTGATCGTCGCAGCGAGTGCAGGCATCGGCGTTGCGATTGCTAGGGCGAAAGCGGCGAAAGCGTAGGTCGGTTTCATTGCAGTTCTCCTTGGTTGAATGAAAAAAGCTCTACGGAACACGGTGATGGGGCCATCGCCGCAACGAGAAACCTGCGGCGTGAATCAAATGGCTGAAATCGGAATTCCCCTTATGTCCTTTGCGATCTCGATCGACGGCGAGAAGCTCGACATCGATTGAAGTGCTGCCCGCGCCCGCCACGCCGCAGCGAACGCAGTGGGCGGTCGAGCGCCGGCGATCAGCCGCAGGACGGCTGAAACGGCGTCAGATCAAATCGCTGGGTCTCGGAGGGGATGGGTCGGGCCGGGAGCTTTGCCCGTGAAGGAGCGGGGTCGCTAGTGCCGACGGCTGCTCCACCCGCGGCGCTGTCGTCACGGCAAGGTCTTGCAGCACCGCGAGCACCGGCGCGATACAGGTCGTCGAACATTGCATCGCGCTGTCGTCGTCGTCCGTGCTCTCGGGGCATGTCTTGCAGCCACCGGCCATGTCGGAGGACATGGTCATGTCCGCGTCGGGGTGCATGGCCATGGCGTCGTCCGAGATCGTCGTCATCATCTCGGCCGACATGACACTCGCCTGTGCGCCGGCAACGCTGAACCCCGCGGTCAGGAAGACCGCGAGCAGCGCTACAAGGAATTGCTTTGGCGACCAGCGTGCCATCATCGGCACAGGCTGGCTTGAAAGTGCGGCATTTGCAAGTCCCAATGCCGCGACATCAAGGCGGGGAGAAGCTTCGGCTTCATGACGTCCGTGCGATCTTTCGGCTTGAGCTTCGGCCCCACCGGAACAGCGTCCTTGATCATGGAGCAGCCCGCCGCAGGCCCGGCGCTATGGCGCCCTCGGCCTGGCAGCGTTCGCATCACCACGCCCGCCGAAAATACGAACGAGCGGCTCTCAGGAGCTTCGGCTCCGTCACTTGGGACAATCCTCCATGTCCGAAGTTGCAGTGCCACTGGTGGTGTTGGTATTCATGTCGGTACCCGCCGTGTCCTTGCACCGGTCACCCGTGCCGTCAGAGCCCGTGGTTGAATTCGTTGCGTTTGGATCGACAGGAGTTGGGCTATCGGTACCAGGCGCCATGGTGCCGGTGCTGGTCCCTGTTCCAGGGGTCGCGGCCGGATCGCTGGTGCCTGAGCCAGTACCGCTTGACTGCGCCATCGCCGAAGCGGCAAGAGCGATGCTGAGTACCGTTGCGGAGAGAATTTTCTTCATCATAGAGGGGGTCTCCATTAAAGTTATATCGCCGATTGCGATAACTCCCCAACGAGCGTTTTTCGGAGTTGTTCCGCAAAACAAAAATCGTGATCGATGGCGGATCCAAGCCGCAATGCTGGCGAGAACCGCAGGCGGGCACGGTCTTTTTTCGGTTTCGCGGGAACAACATCCGCCGGCCGCAGTTGGAAGCACAGTCGTTCTAGTCCGGCGACTATGAAGGCCGTTCGCACGGCATTCGGACAAAGGCCCCGCGCTTCCTCCCCGCGGGTCCTTTTTCTGTCGCTGCAGGAATTTTCACGGAATCCGGGCATCCGAACGAGCCAGGTGGCCGCACTATCGAAGGCTGCCGGTCATGGCTCGTCGATATCCTGCTTTGAGGGGTTACGCGCGATAGCACGCTCCTCATCGTCGTCCGGCAGCGCCTCGTCGCTGTTCTGGTACGGATTGTCGTCGTCTTCCTCGGGCAGTTCGGCCTCCTTATCGAGGTCGTAGCGAATGTCGCCGTTTCCCGGCACGCTGTCCGGTAGAATCTTGCTGCCTTTGATCGCGTCCCAATCCTGCTGTTCGATAGTCGGGCCTTCGGGCGGATCGTCAGGTTTTCCGCGTGGTGCCATTGGAGCTCTCCTATGCATCGGTGCGTCGTATGTCTAACTCTTCGAACCGCCGCGTAGTTCCTCGATCAAACCTGCGAGATCATTCTACGTTGATCCAGCAACCATCTCGGTTTGGCTCGCCGGTGGGACTTTTTACCCGGGCCTTTAGTCCCGGGAGAACCAACCGTTAGACGGGGATTACAAAAGTTGAACGTGATCGGGGAACACTCCTTCCGTCTTTGCTGTTGGGTTGCCAGCGCATTCCCGCGCATTCGCAAGAGGAGAAAACGATGAAACGCATCCTTTTGGCGTCGGTCATGCTGGCGGCATCGGCTGGGCTTTCACTGGCCCAGACGACGAGCGGAACCTCGACGACCATGCCCAGCACCACCGATCAGGGGACCAACTCCACCGCCGATCAGGAAACTGACTCGACCACCACCAGCGGCACCAATCCGAACTCGGCCAAGGATTGCGCACCTGGCCAGCAGACCGGCACCGCGCAAGAGGCCGCTCCTGGTCAGCAGGACACGGACGCCCAGACTGCAGCTCCCGGTCAGATGAAGAAGACCACCGAAGGTTGTTGATCGGCAAATCGCTACGGGCCGGAATTGCCGGCCTGTAGCTCGCCATTCTCGTCAACACAGAAGCGATGGGGTGAGTCCGTCAGCGCGGCTTGAGGGTCGGGTCCGTGCGCCCTTGACATGAGCGCGATATCCGTGCCGGTGACGGCCACGGCAGGCCGGCGAGCAAGCCGCCGACGCTATCCTGCTGCATTTCTCGCGAACCACGCAGCCAACCGGCCGCCGACGCGTGCCGCAATCCGGCAGCGACGATGAACTTGCGCGATATCTAATATAAGAGCACACTTCGAAACAGGTGGAGGAACAACGGCTCAAGAAAGCAATCGGGAGGAAAGCCATGAACAGCATGAGCCTCACCACGCTTGAACGCGGCAAGATGACGGTCGATGCCGCGGCCCTGGAGGCGCTTTCGGCACAATTGCGCGGTACCATGCTGACGGACGGCGACGCCGGCTATGACGACGCACGCAGCATCTGGAACGCCATGATCGACCGACGGCCCGGGTTGATCGTGCGCTGCGCCGGCGCTGCCGACGTTATCGCTGCCGTCAATTTTGCCAGGGAAAACAGGATTCTCGTCGCGGTTCGCGGCGGCGGCCACAACATCGCCGGCAGTGCCGTCTGCGACGGGGGCCTGATGATCGACCTGTCGCCGATGAAGTCGGTGCGGGTCGATCCGGCGACGCGGCGGGCATGGGTTGAACCTGGCGCGACGCTTGCCGATGTGGACGCGGAAACCCAGGCCTTCGAACTGGCGGTGCCGATCGGCATCAACTCGACCACAGGTATATCGGGCCTGACGCTGGGCGGCGGCTTCGGCTGGATCACGCGGAAGTTCGGCCTGACCATCGACAATCTTCTTTGCATGGATGTGGTTACCGCCGACGGAAAGCTGCTGCGCGCCAGCCAGACGGAAAATCCGGACCTGTTCTGGGCACTGCGCGGCGGCGGCGGCAATTTCGGCATCGTCACGGCTTTCGAGTTCAAACTCCACCATGTCGGCCCGCAAGTGCTGTCGGGGCTTGTCGTTCATCCTTTCGCCGACGCCGAAAACGTGTTGCGGGAATATCGGGCAGCGCTCGAGGTGGCCTCCGACGAGCTGACCTGCTGGGTGGTCATGCGGCAGGCACCGCCGCTGCCATTCCTGCCGGCCGAATGGCACGGCAAGGAGGTGCTGGTTCTGGCCATGTGCTATTGCGGCGATCTCCAGGAGGGAGAAAAGGCGACGCAAAGGCTTCGAACCATCGGAACGCCGATCGCCGACGTCGTCGGTCCCAACCCGTTCACCGGCTGGCAGCAGGCATTCGATCCATTGCTTGCGCCCGGCGCCCGCAACTACTGGAAAAGCCATGACTTCACAGCGCTTTCCGACAGCGCGATCGAGGTCGTCACCGCGGCGATATCCAGGCTTCCCGGCCCCGAATGCGAAGTATTCTTCGGCCATGTCGGCGGTGCCGCGGGCCGCGTGGCCGCCGATGCGACGGCGTTTCCGCAGCGCAGCGCGCATTACGTCATGAATGTTCACGCCCGCTGGCGTGAACCGGAAATGGACCGCGCCTGCATCGACTGGGCGCGAGGTATTTACGAGGCGGCCAAGCCCTATGCCGCCGGTACGGCCTATGTGAACTTCATGCCCGACGACGAGGTCGACCGGGTCGAGGCCGCCTATGGGGGCAACTATCTGCGGCTTTTGGAAATCAAGCAGCGTTACGACCCGCTGAACCTGTTCCGCATGAACCAGAACCTGCGGCCAGCGGAAAACCTGCGCGCCGCATAAGGCCTGCAATGACAAGGCCCGCGCCTCAGACGGAGGACGCGGGCCGGTCAGGCGTTGCTTCTCGCCCGACCCTTGCCGACCGACCGGAGCCTTCCAGCATCGTCAGACTTTTCGACTTTTCTTGACTCGGCTGGCAAAAACGGGCAGCAAAGTTCAGCACTGAAGGCAATTTCCGCGACTTTGATAGTTATGGGGAACTGTTTTCGTATTGGCCTTCGCCAATCGGCGATCGGTAGAGGGATTGGTTAACCAAGTTTGTCCATCTTTTGAATCAATCGGCAACAGACGCGAAGCGTGCAGGGGGCACTAGGCGACTGTGATCGTGATGGCTGCGAGCCCCGCATGCCGCAAGGCCGATTGAGGTTGGTTGTATGGCGTTTGTGCGTTTGAAAAACCGGGGTGACGATCCTCAACCTGGATTGACATCGATGAGGCCCGGCCTGCGCTGGGCCGCGGTTCCCGTTGTTGGCGTTGCGGTCGCTTTGTGGTCGGTGGCGACCATGGCCGGCCTTTATTCGGTAGGGACCTCGCTCACTGCCGCGTCCAACAGTCTTCCGCAAAACCTGCTCGCGCCGCGCACCGTCGCGCTCGCCGATCCCCGGCGCACCTCTGCCGATTCATGGGCCAGTTCACAGGCGCCATCCCCGGTAAACCGGCGCTCCGTGCATGAAGATAAGACGGCGCGCCTCAAGCCGTTAGCGCAGCCGAACATTATTGCGCCTTTCACCTCGCATGACGCCCGCTTCGACGACGTGGTGGCGAAAGCCGCGCTGTCGCCCGAAGAACTTGCTGCTGCCTTTGCCCATGCCACCGCGACGCCCCTTACGCTTGCCAGCCCGCCGGCGGCCGCGCGCTTTGCGGAGCCGGTGCGCCTGCCCGACCAGAACGGCCCGGCCTCGGTGCGCTTCGGGCCGGAGGTCGCGGAGATCGAACGATCCTCCCGTCTGGCGCTGGCGCTTGCGAACGTGTCGCCGGAAGAGATGATCGACGTGCTGCCGGAGGTGGCTACAGCCGACCCTGCTGTACCGCAAGAGGGCGAGGTGCAGATGGCCTCGCTGCCGCCGCAGGACGAGATGCCCGACAGCGTTCCCTTGCCGACCTTCCGCCCGCAGGCGGACACCGCTCAGTCAGACGAGGCGCCCGAGGTCGAGGCACCCAAGGCCAAAGCGCCCAAAGTTCAGGCGTCGAAGCCCGCCAAGTCCCAGTCTCAGCCATCCAAAGCCAACAAGGTGCAGACCGCCGACGCTCCGCGGGTCGACCCGCCCCGGGCGCCAGCCTTGTCACCGAGGAGTTCGTCACCGGCGGCCATGCCAAGTATGCAAGCCAACCAGGGCAGCCTGGGCATGCAAGGCAAACCGGCCAAGCGGTCCAAGGCCAAGGCCGCGGACATGCTGGCCTATGCCAAACCCGATAGCCCGGCGGGCGGCGGGGCCTTCCGCAACCTGTTCACCAAGCCCGGCATGGGCAGCGGCGTCGCCGTCTACGACATCTCGGCAAAAACCGTCTATATGCCGGACGGCTCGCGGCTCGAGGCGCATTCGGGACTGGGCTCAATGGTAGACCAGCCGCGCTACGCCAACCGGAAGAATGGTGGCCCGACGCCGCCCCACACCTACGATCTGAGGCTGCGCGAATCGCGCTTCCATGGGGTGGAGGCGCTGCGCCTCACTCCCATCGACGGCAAGAACAAATATGGCCGCGACGGCTTTCTCGCCCACACCTATCTGCTGCGCGGCGGCCGCGCGGAGTCGAATGGCTGCGTCGTCTTCAAGGACTATGCCCGCTTCCTCGCCGCCTTCAAGAAGGGCAAGATCAAGCGTCTCGTCGTGCGCGGCTAACCAGGCCGCTGATGCAGATCGCGTCGGACGGACGCGGCGCGTAGGCGCCGCTGCATCCTTTGGCTGCTGTCACGTTTTCCAGCAGAATTGTCAGCAGCCCGCCTCGGAAAGCGTTTTCAATCCTGTCCGACGACACTATGACTGACCGGTGCCAGGGCGGCGGCTTCAACCAATCGAGAGGATGTCATGACTATACGCGCTGTCGTTTGGGGCGAGAATATCCATGAGCGGACCAATAAAGTGGTCGCGGGGATCTACCCCGAGGGCATGCACGCGACCATCGCCAACGCGCTGAAGCTCGACCCCGAAATTTCCGTGTCGTGGGCGACGCTGGAGCAGCCGGAGCATGGCCTGCCGGCCGATCGTCTGGCGCAAACCGATGTGCTGCTGTGGTGGGGACACAAGGACCACGGCGCCGTCGCCGACGAAGTCGTCGAGCACGTGGCGCGCCGCGTTTGGGAAGGCATGGGGCTGATCGTCCTTCACTCCGGTCATTTCTCGAAGATATTCAAGACGCTGATGGGCACGCCCTGCACGCTGAAATGGCGTGAGGCGGGCGAGCGCGAGCGGCTTTGGGTGACGAGCCCCAACCATCCGATCGCCGCCGGGATCGGCGAGTATTTCGAGCTCGAAAACGAGGAGATGTATGGCGAGCAGTTCGCCGTGCCGGAGCCGCTGGAAACGGTTTTCATCTCCTGGTTCCAGGGCGGCGAAGTGTTCCGGTCGGGGCTGACTTATCGCCGGGGTGCGGGCAACGTCTTCTATTTCAGGCCTGGCCACGAAACCTATCCGACCTATCACGACAGCAACGTGCAGAAGGTGCTGCGCAATGCGGTGAAATGGGCGCACAACCCGCTCGGGTCAAATCCAGCCATCCTCGACGCGCCGAATGTGCCGGTGGAGAAGGCGCTCGAGCCGATCGTCGAGCGCGGCGGAAAACTTCATGCCGAGGGCGAAGCCGGCTATCGCTGACCATGATCCCGAACCTTGGTTCGGAAAATCCGCGGTCAAACAAGAAGATAAAGCCACATCCTAAGGATAAAAATCATGCGTCTCCTGATACTCGGCACCGGCTGGATGGCGGAGGAGCACGCCAGGCAGTTCAGCAAGATCGAGGGCGTCGAGCTGATCGGCGCCGTCGATGTCGACCGCGCGCGTGTCGACAGGTTTTCGGACAGCTACGGTATTCCCAACCGGTTCACGTCGCTGCAAGACGCGCTCGCATGGGACAAATTCGACGCGGTCGCGAACGTGACGCCGGATCGCATCCACCATCCGACCACCATGATGCTGATCGCAGCGGGCAAGCCGGTGCTGTGCGAAAAACCGCTGGCCGAAAATTACCAGAGGGCCAGCGAGATGGCTGATGCCGCCGAGCGGGCCGGCATCATCAACATGGTCAACCTGACCTACCGCAATGTGGCGGCGCTGCAGAAGGCGCGCGCCATGGTGCTTGCCGGCGAGATCGGCCAGATCCGGCATGTCGAGGCGTCCTATCTGCAGAGCTGGCTGGTCTCCAAATTCTGGGGCGACTGGCGCACCGACCCGAAATGGCTCTGGCGCCTGTCGCGTGGCCACGGCTCCAATGGCGTGTTGGGCGATGTCGGAATCCACATCCTCGATTTCGCCAGCTATGGCGCGGCGCTCGACATCGACCATGTGTTCTGCCGCCTCAGATCCTTCGACAAGGCGCCCGGCAACCGGATCGGCGAGTACGAGCTCGATGCCAATGACAGTTTCACCATGGCGCTGGATTTCAGCAACGGCGCCTTCGGCGTCGTTCATGCCAGCCGCTGGGCGACCGGCCACCTCAACGAATTGCGGCTGCGCATCTATGGCGACAAGGGCGGCATCGAAGTCGTGCACAATCTGAATGGCTCGGAGCTGAAAGCGTGCATGGGCGAGAACATCGAAAACGCCAAATGGCAGGCCCTCGATGCCGGGACAGTGCCAACCAACTACCAGCGCTTTGTCGATGCCGTGCGCAGCGGCGTGCAGTCCGAACCGTCATTCCACCATGCCGCCGAACTGCAGAAGGTGCTCGACCTCGCCGTCGTTTCCGACGAGAAGAGGGCGGAACTGAGGGCCCACGCGGATACACAGTGAAATCGTTCGCTGAAGGAGCCAGCCATGGTCACGCGCCGCGCCGAATGTTCCTGCGGTCAGCTTTCAGCCACGTGTTCGGGCGAGCCGGTACGCGTCTCCGTCTGCCATTGCCTGGCCTGCAAGCGGCGCACGGGCAGCGCGTTCAGCTTCAACGCGCGGTTTCCCGAGGACAAAGTATCGATCGAGGGGCGTTCGGCGGAGTTCACGCGCATTGGCGACGAGGGCGGCCGCGTCACCTACAGTTTCTGCCCGGAATGCGGCACCACAGTCCATTACCGGATCGACACGCAGCCCGGTCTGGTTGCCATCCCGGTGGGCGCCTTCGCCGATCCTTCATTCCCGCAGCCCTTCCAGTCATTCTATCACGAGAGCCGGCGCTGTCAGTGGGTCGAGGTCTGTGCCGAGCCTCTGACGACGCTCGGCTGAAGACGCCGGCCACCGCAGGCTGACGTTTTAGAGTCAATATCCAACTACTCTGAGTCGGCTCGCCCTCGGCCGAACCACACCCATGACCCTATTGCAGACATCATCCTTGCATTTGCAGACGACAGCTAATCGTCACCCGATGGATCGGACCAAGTGGGCCGCGCCGCCGCTAAGCCTCGAGGAAGTCCAAGGCCTTTTTTACGAAGGCGTCGTGATACTGGAAAATGGCCGTATGCCCGCCGTCCTCGTACAGGCCCAGCTCGGCATTGGGAAAGCGCCGTGCCATGTCGACGGAATTGCTGGTTGGCACCATTCTGTCGTGATCGCCGTTCACCACGAGGACCGGGTGCCGGATACGCGATGGGTCGGCAGGGCGCTCCTGGCCAAAGGCACGGACCGCCTTGAGCTGCTGGTTGAAGGCGCCGAGCGTCATGGGCTTGTCGCGATCATCGGTCCGTTCCCTCAATCGCTGCAGAAATTCGCGCGCCGCCTTTTTGCCGTTGGGGCTCTGGGTGAAGAAGAGGTAGTTCTTTGGGTCCTTGGTGGTCAGCGCGGCACGGATTATGTCGAAGATGGTGACGAACGTCACCTGTCGATGCCGGTACCCCCGGCTGGACCGGTTCCCGCGAGGATGATCTTGCGAACCAGACCAGGCTCCAGCTGAACAATCGCCTGGGCGATGAAGCCGCCAAGAGACAGGCCAAGCAGATCGACCTGCTCGAAACCGAGAGCCTGGATGAAGGCGATCGCGTCGCGGGCCATCGCCTCCACCGTGTTGGGAGTGAAGCCGCCCGATGCACCAACACCACGGTTGTCGAATGTAATAACGCGCCGTTTTGCGGCAATGCCATCGACGACCCGGGGATCCCAATTATCGAGAACCGCACTCAGATGGGTAGAAAGATCACCGGTACCCCGGCTGTGGGCCCGAGCTCCCGGTAGGCGAATTTCGTACCGCCGACGTCGACCGTTTTCGTCGGCACGTCCCTGTGTTTGAGGATCGCGGCAGGTCGCGATAGCTGATGCACGTTCATGATGGTTTCCTTTCTGCGGGCTTGTCGTTCTGGCGGGGCTGGAGCTGCGCCTTCGCCGCCACCGCCCCAGCTTCGAGAACGTGATCGGATAGTTTGGTACCCTTCACAGCGCGGGACAGCTCAAGCGTGCCGATCAGGGTCGCAAAGACGCCGAACGCGACAGCCTCGGGGTCGCGGACATCGGGCGTAAGTTCGGCCGCCACCTGGCGTACGAGCTTTAGCAGGTGTTCGGCGTAGACCTGGCGCGTCTCGGCCGGCTCACGAGCAATTTCAGGCAACAGCGCGGCTGAAGCACAACCTTTGCCTGGATTGTCGCGGTGTTCCGCCGACAGATACGCGTCGATGGCCATCGACGGGCCACCGGCAGCCAACAGCTCCTGAATTTGGTCCGCCTGAATTTCCAGGGCGGCCGCCACGCTCTCGCGCACAAGCGCCGCCTTGGACGGAAAGTGGGGATAGAAAGCTCCGTTGGTCAGTCCCGCCTCGCCCATGATGCCGGCGAGACCAGATGCAGCGATGCCGTCGGAGCGAAACCGTTCGGCCGCCACATCCATGATCCGCTGCCGCGATGCGTCCTTCCTGCCTTTCTCATAGCGCATGGTTTCTCCTTCGATCATCTATTGCATTACGATCATATTATAATTAAGTGGTCGTAATGCAATAGGGCGACGTATCGGAGATGGCGCTCTGGGTCTCCTCAATTTGAAAAGCTGCAATGAAGGCCTTTATCGTCGATCGATACGCAAAGAACGCTCCCCTCCGGCTTGGAGAGGTTCCGGAGCCGCAAGTACTGGAAAATGACGTGCTGGTGCAGATCCATGCCGCCAGCCTCAATCTACTGGACTCCAAGATCAGGGACGGAGAATTCAAGCTCATCCTGCCCTACCGCCCGCCCTTCGTTGCAGGCCATGACGTGGCCGGAACGGTCATTCGCGTCGGCTCGAAAGTCCGACAGTTCAAGACGGGCGACGAGGTCTACGCGCGACCGAGCGACGGTCGGGTCGGAACTTTCGCTGAATACATCGCCATTAATGATGCGAACGTGGCCCTGAAACCGAAGAACCTCAGCATGGAAGAGGCTGCGTCCATTCCCCTGGTCGGACTGACCGCTTGGCAGGCGTTGGTCGAAAGGGCGAACCTGAAGAAAGGACAGAAGGTCTTCATTCAGGCCGGCTCAGGCGGAGTGGGGACATTCGCCATTCAGTTGGCAAAGCACCTTGGCGCGACGGTCGCCACGACAACAAGCGCGTCGAACGTGGATATGGTCAGGAATCTGGGCGCCGATGTCATCATCGACTACAAGAAGGATGACTTCGAGAAAGTCCTTTCGGGCTACGATGTCGTCCTGAACAGCCAGGACAACAAGACGCTCGAAAAGTCTTTGCGTGTGTTGAAGCGAGGTGGCGTCGCCGTTTCGATCTCCGGTCCGCCCGATCCCAGGTTTGCCAGGGAGAGGGGTCTGGGCATGGTGCTGAACTTGGTCATGCGCATTTTGAGTGCCGGCATCAGGAGGCGGGCCAAACGTGCAGATGTCCGATATTCGTTCCTGTTCATGGCGGCCAATGGGGAGCAGTTGACGAAGATCACGTCGCTCATCGAGTCGGGCGTTGTGCGCCCGGTCATAGATCGCGTCTTTCCGCTTGAGCTGACCAATGAGGCCTTGGCCTACATTGAGCAGGGCCGCGCCAAGGGCAAGGTTGTCGTCAAGGTCAAATAGCTTTGCAATGCGGCTGTGGTCGGTCTGGGATGCTCGAAGAACGCCTCCGGGCTAACGCGGCCCCTCGATCCCGGGAATGTCGCCGATCCGCTCGGCGAGAAAGTCGACCAGCAGCCGGACCCGCGCAATGCCCGCGCGCTCCGGGACGATCAGCATGCTCAGCGGTACGGGAGGCGGGGCGTAATTTGGCAGGATCACTTCCAGCCGGCCGGCTGCGAGGAGATCGTCGACAAGCCAGTGATGGGCAGGTGCGATCCCGCGCCCGGCGACAAGGGCTTCGCGCGCGGCAAGCCCATGGTCGACCCGAAATCGGCCGCCAAAAGCCACCGCATGGCGTTCGCCGCCCGGCCCCTGCAGGGCGAGCGTGTCGCTTCCCGCGATGTTCGACATCCGGATGCCTTCATGGCCGGGCAGATCCTGCGGGACAGCCGGTCTGCCCCGCGCCGCCAGATAGGCCGGCGCCGCCACCAGCAGACGCCGCGACTTGCCGAGCGACCGCAGCTTCATCGAGCTGTCGGTGAGCGGACCGAGGCGAAGCGCGACGTCGACGCCCTCCCGCACAAGGTCGATGCGCTCGTCGGTGAGACTGAGATCGATCCCTATGTCGGGATAGCGGTCCTGAAAGGCGAAGATCAGCCGGCTGGCGTGCAAGACTCCGAGCGCCGCCGTGCAGGATATCCGGATCGTGCCGGCCGCCGCGCCGCGCGTGCACCGCGCCTCGTCGCCCGCCTGCTCGACGAGGCGCAGGATCTGAATGCAGTCGGCATAATAACGGCTGCCTTCATCGGTCATCGTGACACGCCGGGTTGTCCGGCTGAGCAAGGGCACGCCGACGGCGTCCTCGAGATCCCGCAGATGCCGTGTGACCGTCGATTGCCCAACTCCGAGTTCGCGCGCCACCGCCGACAGGCTGCCGCGCTCGGCGACGCGAACGAAGGTGCGCATGCGCTCGAGTGTCACGTCCGATCTATCCATTATTCGGCATAATCTTATGCATTGTCTACATGTAGCGGATCAGCCTGGGGCTGGCTACCTTCAAGGTCCCATCCTTATTCGGAGCTGACCCATGAAAGTTCTGCTTGTCTTTGCTCATCCCGAATCGCGGTCGCTCAACGGCGCGCTGCGTGACGTCGCCATCAGGGAACTCGAGGCCCAGGGCCACGAGGTGCGGGTGTCGGACCTCTACGCCGACGGCTGGAAATCCGAGGTGGACCGTGCCGACTTTCCGTCCTGGCCGCCCGAAGCGCGCTTCCTGCCGGCTGGAGCCTCCAAAAAGGCTTTCGCGAGCAACACACTGACCGATGACGTCAAAGCGGAGATCGACAAGCTGCTATGGGCCGACACGCTGATCCTTCAGTTTCCACTCTGGTGGTACGCCATGCCGGCGATCCTCAAGGGCTGGGTCGACCGGGTGTATGCCTACGGCTTCGCCTATGGCGTCGGCGAGCACAGCGACAAGCGATGGGGTGACCGCTTCGGCGAAGGGACGCTCGCCGGCAAGCGCGCGATGCTGATCGTGACCACCGGCGGCTGGGAAGAGCATTATTCCGCCCGCGGCGTCAACGGCCCGATCGACGACCTGCTGTTCCCGATCAATCACGGGATCCTTTATTATCCGGGCTACGACGTGCTTCCGCCGTTCGTGGTTTACAGAGTGGACCGCTTCGGCGAGGCCGATTTCGAGCCTGTTGCCGAGCGGCTGCGCGAAAGAATGGGGACGCTCGAGACAATCCGGCCCATACCCTACCGGCAGCAGAATGGCGGGGACTACCACATTCCGAGCATGCAACTCCGCCCCGAACTGGGCGATCCGGGCGCCATGGGTTTCGCGCTTCACGAGGATCGCGCCGGCGCAACCGCCAAGCCGGTGACGTCGCGTTCGACCCTGCGGGACGTGGCCTGACGCAGAGCGAGGTAAGGAGCCCGGCCTACGGGATGAATTAGCGGCCGGCCCGGAAGACTGCCACGGCCGCGGCCGTCAGTGCGGCATTGCCGGATGCAATCGTTCCGTCCGGAAGCTCCTTGCCGTCCTCCAGCCCGACACGCGTCGACCAGTTGCGTTCCGCCGCCCTATGCACGAACGGCCAGACAGTCGCGTTTTCGCCGTGCAGCAGGATAGCGCGGCGCATTCCGGCGCGGACGAGCGCCGCCGCGATACCGTCGCTGACTTCCCACGCTGTGCTGAGCTCCTGTTCCGAGATCTCGATCAGGATGCGCAGCACTTGGCTGGCATGGTCGAGGCTCACCAGGCGCTCGGCGTCGGCAACGGAGGCGAGCCCGGCTTCGATGCCGATGCCGCGCTGGCGCAGCCTCTGCATGACCTCGGGCGCGGCTTTCTCGCTCAGATTGACCGAGGCGTAGTCGGGCAGTTCGCCCCAACCCTCGATCGCCCCCAGCGTGCGCTCGTCGACGTTCTCGATCCAGGCGCCGGTCGAGACGCCGATCAGCGTTCCCGGGCAGGCGCGGCGCAACGCCAGCATGGTCCGGTCCATGGCCGCCGGCGCCAAGCTTTCACGGCCATCGAGCCCGCGCGCATGGACATGCAGCTCGGCCGCACCGGCGGCCACGCAGGCCGCGCCGTCGCGCGCCATGGCTTCGGGATCCAGCGGCAGCTGCGGGTGGAAGTCGGCGCTGCGCGCGCCATTGATGCAGGCTTGAACGATCATGAAACAGTGGTCCGGTTGAAGACCAAGTGTAGCGCAGGATGGCGGAGATCGGAATCGGGTTGGTGTCAGGAGAGTTGCTGCGGAGGAGGGACATTAATCCCACTACCTGGAAAACTCGCTGCGCACGATGCCGTGGCGCTGGAGCTTGTCGTAGAAGGTCTTGCGCGGGATGCCCAGCGCTTCGATCGTGCGCCTGACGTCGCCGTCATGGCGGCCAAGCGTCTTGCGGATGATCTCGGCCTCGTAGCGCTCCAGCCGCTCCGGCAGCTTCATGGCGGCATCCGGCTCAGCTGGGGCAGGGGATTGCCCCTCAGCGCCTTCCTCCAGTCCAAGGACAAAACGCTCGGCGAAATGAGCCAGTTCGCGCACATTGCCCGGCCAGTCATGCTCCCTGAGATGGCGGTGCACCGAGGCCGGGACAGTCGGCATCGGGCGCCGGAAGCGGGCAGCGGCGCGCTCGGCGAAATAGAAGAACAGCAGGGCGACGTCGTCGCGGCGCTCGCGCAGCGGTGGAATGGAGATCGTCACAACGTTGAGCCGGTAATAGAGATCCTCGCGGAAAGCGCCGCGCTGGCGTGGATCGCCAAGGTCGACCTTGGCGGCCGCAACCACGCGCAGGTCGACGGGCCGCATTTCGTTGGTGCCGAGCGGGGTGACCTCGCGCATCTCTAGCACACGCAGCATCTGCACCTGTGTCGATGGCGGCATGCTTTCGATCTCGTCGAGGAACAGCGTGCCGCCGCTGGCGTGCTCGATGCGGCCGATGCGCTTCTTCTGCGCGCCGGTGAAGGCGCCCGCCTCATGGCCGAACAATTCGCTTTCGATGACCGTCTCCGGCAGCGTGCCGCAATTCAGCGCGACGAAATTGCCCCTGGCGCGGCGGCTCCAGCGATGCAAGAGGCTCGCAACCACCTCCTTGCCGGAACCGGTTTCGCCGGTCACCAGGACGTCGACATCGGTGTCTGCGATCTGGCGCAGCGTGCGGCGCAGCCTTTCCATCGCCGGCGTCTGGCCGATTAGCGGCAGGCCGTCCTGCGCCTCGCCGGCCGCCTCGCGCAAGGCGCGGTTCTCCATCACCAGGCGGCGCTTTTCCGCCGCCCGTCGCACACTCTGCACCAGCCGGTCGGCGGCGAACGGTTTGGTGATGAAGTCGTAGGCTCCGTCCTTGATCGCCTTGACGGCAACCGCGATGTCGCCATGGCCGGTGACGAGGATGACGGGAATGTCCGCGTCCAGGCGCAGGACGCGGTCGAAAAGCTGCAGGCCATCGATCTCAGGCATCCTGATATCGGATACCACCACCCCGGCAAAACCGGCGTCGAGCCTGGCCAGCGCCTCGGCCGCCACCGAAAAGGCCGAGACCGAAAACCCGGCAAGCTCCAGCGTCTGGGCGGTCGCCTTCAGGAGATCGCCGTCGTCATCGATCAGGATGACCGGCGCTGCGTCGTCGTTGGTCATGCTGCCTTGGCCATTACGCTGCTTTTGGAAGATAAAGGGTGAAGCGGGTGCCGCCGGGGTCGCTCGAAACCTCGACGCGCCCGCCATAATCGGCAACGATGTCCTTCGAGATGACGAGGCCAAGACCGAGGCCTTTTTCCTTGGATGTGTTGAACGGCGTAAACAGCGACTTGAGGATCCCTGGCGGGATGCCGGGTCCATTGTCGGAGACGCCGACCGTGACACCGTCAGCCGTTTCTTCGACCGAGACCCGCACCCTGGCATCGTCGCGGCCTTCCAGCGCCTCCAGCGCGTTCTGGAACAGGTTGATCATCACCTGTTCGAGCCGCACCCGGTTGCCCATGACCTTGAGGCTCGGCGGCGGCAGCTCGATAGCCAGCGCGTCGAGCCGGCCGGCAAAGCGGCTTCTCAACAGCATCACGGCGCCCTCGATAACGCCACGCAGTTCGACCGGCTCGGCAGCGGTGCGGCCCTTGCGGGCAAAGGCCTTCAATTCCTCGGTGATGGCGCCGATGCGTTCGGTAAGTGCTGCGATGGCGCCGAGGTTTTCCTCGGCAGGCCTGGTCTGCTTGCGATCGAGGAAGGTGCGGGCATTGTCGGCATAGGCGCGGATGGTAGCGACCGGCTGGTTGATCTCATGGGCGACGCCGGCGGCGACCTGGCCGAGGATGGCGAGGCGGTTGGCCTGGACCAGATCCTGCTGCACGATCTGGAGCTTTGCTTCCGTGCTGCGGTGGCCTGATATCTCGGCCTGCAGCCGGTCGCGGGCTTGGCTCAGATCCTCGGTCCGTTCGACGACGCGACGTTCGAGCTCGGTGCGCGCCGCCTGTTCGGCGGCGATGCGCATTTGCGCCGATTGCCGGCGCCACAAAAGATACGCGGCAAGGCTGAGCAGCGGGATGACGACGCCCAGCGCCAGAAGCCGCATTTCACGGACCGCGGCAGCGATCGGCGCTTCGGTCGGGAGGAGATAATCGAGCCGCCAGGGGGTCGAAGGGACCGGCGCTGAAAGCCTGAGATATTCCGCATCGCTGCCGCCGGGCGTCACCGCGTGGACGATCGATACGTCTGGGCTCAGCGCCTGCGGGCGCGCGATCGGCAACGGCACCAGCGGCGCGTCGCCGAACTGCTTGATATCATGGATGGCGGCAAGCTCCGGGCCGGCGAGCGGCGCGACCGTCATGAAGCGCCAGGACGGCACGCTGGTGATCAGGACGACGCCATGCTCATCACTGACATAGGCCGGGCGGCTCGCCTCGCGCCAGTCGGCCTCGAGCTGGTCGAACTCTGCCTTGACGACGACGACGCCGAGCGGAGCGGAGGCATCGACGCGCCGCGAGATGTAGAGACCAGGGCGTTTGCTGACGTTGCCGAGCGCGAAATATTCAGCGGTTCCGTTTTGCATCGCCCCGGAGAAATAATCGCGGAAGCGGTAGTCGTTGCCGACGAAGCTGATCGGTTCGCGCCAGTTGCTTGAGGCAATCGCCAGCCCGTCGGTGCCGATGACATAGAGCACTGAAGCCTTGGTGCCGGAGACCAGCCCTTCGAGCTTGCGGTTCAGCACGTCGATTGCTGCGGCGTTCTTCTGCGACAACGCGTCCTGCACCTGTTGATCCTCCGACAGCAGCAGGGGCAGGGCGCGCGGGCTTTCCAGCACGGCGCGCAGCAGCGCGATCTTGAGATTGGTATCGGTGCGGCCTTGCGCCACCAGTGTCGCGATCTCGGTGGTGCGGCCATAGAGACCGGCGCCGTAAAGTGCGGCCGTGGTGATCGCGAGGGCGATGGCCGCAAACAGCAGCCAAGCACGGCGCGCTCGCCTGCCGAGTTGCTCGGGCGTCGACAAAGCAGCGGCGGGGCGTTGCAGCATCACCCATTTGTGCATGATTTCGCACAAAGCACAATTCGACTATGCGAGTATCCGCACTTTCTGTGTACGAAACGAAATCGTGGATTCGAGAATATTCAATAAAATCAAACTGATGGTTTCTTCCAAGCAATGTGGCACGGCAGTTGCAAACACGAATTCAGCGGTCGCGAGGCTGCTGGGGGTTCAATGCAATTGCTCCGGGAGGTCGAGCTTTTCGATCGGAGCACAATGGAGGACGTCATGCAGACAGCAATCGCTGCCGCCGAGCCGCGCGGCAAACTTCCCTTCTACCGGCATCTCTATGTGCAGGTGCTGGCGGCGATCGCCGCCGGCGTGCTTCTCGGCCACTTCTATCCCGAAACCGGTGAGGCGATGAAGCCGTTCGGCGACGCCTTCATCAAGCTGGTGAAGATGGTGATAGCGCCGGTGATCTTCCTGACGGTGGCGACCGGCATTGCCGGCGTTTCCGACCTGCAGAAGGTCGGCCGCGTCGCCGGCAAGGCGATGATCTACTTCCTGGCATTCTCGACGCTGGCGCTGGTCGTCGGCCTCGTCGTGTCGAACGTCGTGCAGCCGGGCACCGGCATGCACATCAACCCGGCCACGCTCGATCCCACCAAAGTGGCGACCTTCGCCGAGAAGGCGCACGACACAACCATTGTCGGCTTCCTGATGAACATCATCCCCGACACCATCACCGGCGCTTTCGCGAAGGGCGATATCCTGCAGGTGCTGTTCTTCTCAGTGCTGTTCGGCGTTGCCTTGGCCATGGTCGGTGATCGCGGCCGCCCGGTCGTCGATTTCCTGCAGGCGCTGACGACGCCGATCTTCCGCCTCGTCGCCATCCTGATGAAGGCCGCACCGATCGGCGCTTTCGGCGCCATGGCCTTCACCATCGGCAAATACGGCATCGGCTCGATTGCCAATCTCGCCATGCTGATCGGCACTTTCTATCTGACTGCGCTTTTGTTCGTGCTGGTGGTGCTTGGCGCGGTCGCCCGCTACAATGGCTTCTCGATCCTGGCGCTGATCCGCTACATCAAGGAAGAGCTGCTTCTGGTGCTCGGCACCTCGTCCTCGGAGGCGGCATTGCCGGGGCTGATGGCCAAAATGGAGCGCGCCGGCTGCAACCGCTCGGTGGTCGGGCTGGTGATCCCGACCGGCTACTCCTTCAACCTCGACGGCACCAACATCTATATGACGCTGGCCGCCCTGTTCATCGCGCAGGCGACCGACACGCCGCTCACCTTCGGCGACCAGATCCTGCTGCTCGCCGTCGCCATGCTGAGCTCCAAGGGTGCCGCCGGCATCACCGGCGCCGGCTTCATCACGCTCGCCGCGACGCTCTCGGTGGTTCCCACCGTGCCGGTCGCCGGCATGGCGCTGATCCTCGGCGTCGACCGCTTCATGTCGGAATGCCGGGCGCTGACCAACTTCGTCGGCAATGCGGTGGCGACCGTGGTTGTCGCGCGCTGGGAAGGGGAACTCGACCAGACGAAGTTTGCCGCCGCGATGGCCGGCGACCTGCAGGAGGAGGCGGACCTGTCGCTGCCCGGGTTGCAGGCCGCCTGACCGTTCAGGTTGCATGGTCATATCCCCGGAGCCGGCTTGCCGCCGGCTTCGGGATAGAGCGGCCTTCTGAGCCGATGGTGACAGGTTCGTATCCTGGCCGACCGATAGCGGTGATAGCCGACTATTCCGTAAATCATTTGCTTACACTCAGTTGACTTGCGTAAGCAATATGCTTACATATTGCATGATCAGATCGTTCAAGCACAAGACGCTGGCCGATCTCTTTCAAACCGGAAAGTCCGGGAAGATCGACGCCAAGGTGCATAGGCGCATCCTTGTCCGGCTTGACCGCCTGGCAGTCTCGGAAAGGCCGGAAGATATGGACCTGCCCGGCTTCGACTTCCACCCTTTGAAGGGCTTCAACCCGACCCGCTACACGGTGCATGTCAACGGGCCGTGGTGCATCACATTCGATTTCGACGCCAATGACGCCGCCCGCGTCGATTTCGAACAGTACCATTGAGGCGGCCAGATTGGAGAAGTCGATTTATGAGCGTGTATGAGCCGATGCGTCCGATGGAGCGCTGCCCATCCCACCCTGGAGCGCTGCTTGACGACATTATCCCGGCAACCGGAAAGACCAAGGTGGAAATCGCCAACCTGCTCGGAATCTCGCGCCAGCAGCTTTACGACATCATCCGCGAGAAGAAGCCGGTTTCGCCAGCCGTCGCCGCCCGCCTTGGGAAGATGTTCGGCGACGGCGCCGCGATCTGGCTCAGGATGCAGGCCGCTTACGACGCCTGGCATGCGGAGCGCGAAGTGGATGTCAGCGCCATCCCGACGCTGCATGCTGCCTGAGATGTAACAGGCTTGTGAGTCTTGTTTTGGGGCGGGGCTTGTTCCTGCCGTATTTAAAGATCACTATCCGCCATGCCTCAAGGCGCCCGTCCGCTTCGATCGCGACCTGATCGTGACCGCGGGCGGCATTAATCCGTCGGGCTCGGTTGCGGTATCGTCCTGGCCGAACCGTCGGAGCGCTTGCCGCCGCCGACCATACTCTTGACCCGGCTGGCCAGCGTCGAAGGCAATGGCGGCCTCATTGCGAAGTCGCACGCAAGACGCGACCCGTTTCCTGATGGAAAGCCGTTCCTCGGGAAACTCGTCGGACACTTGAAGAGGGGGCAGACCCATGAGCGGATTTGCCGAAACCAAAGCAAGATGCGAGGTCAGATGCGATGCAACCCGTGACGAGAATTCCGGTATCCATCATCATCCCGAACTACAATTACGCGCGTTTCCTCAAACGCAGCATCGATAGCGCCCTGGAGCAGGACTACGCGGATGTCGAAGTCATCGTCGTTGACGATGCATCGCAGGACAATTCCACGACAATCATAGAATCATATCGCGACGAGATCCTCGCATGCCCGCGAGCGCAAAATGGCGGGCATGCTGCAGCGTTCAACACTGGCTTTGTGGCAAGCTCCGGCAAGATCGTTCTTTTTCTCGACGCCGACGACTACCTTTATCCGACCGCCGTTTCCACAATCGTCGACATCTGGGACGCGGCAACCGCCCAAGTGCAGTCGAGGCTGCACATCGTCGACGAACGGCAACGCATCAGGGACGTCTTTCCGCCGCCCGAACTCCCCTTCGACAGCGGTGACGTCATGCCGAAACTGCTGCACAAGGGCCGTTACCAGACAACCGTGACCAGCGGGCTGGCCTTTGACCGAGGAACCCTGGAAGCGATCATGCCGATTCCCGAGCCGGAGTTCCGCCAGGGCGCCGATGGCTATCTTGCAACGCTGGCGCCGCTTTACGGGCACGTTCAATCCATCGACGAATGCGTCGGCGCCTATCGGATCCACGGCGCCAATCATTCGGTGTTCGGCGAAAAGCTCGCCGAACGGGCTCGCTGGCGGGTCAGGCACGATTTCCAGCGCATGCAGGCGCTGTCGGAGCAGGCCGCCGGGATCGGCCTGACCATCGTACCGTCCGATACTGTCCGCCACGACCCGGTCCACCTGGAAGAGCGGCTGGCGTCGCTATGCGCGGACAAGGGCCGGCATCCCGTGACCGACGATTCCCGGCTGGCGCTGGGGACGGCCGGCGCCGTCGCCAGCCTCGAAATGACCGCGTCCCTGCGGCGGCGCGCCATCCTTGCCGCCTGGTTCCTGTCGGTCGGCATGCTGCCGCGGAAAATGGCCATGTCGGTGCTGTCGTGGAAGCTAGACGCATCGTCGAGACCGGCATTCCTTGCGCGGATGTCCAAGACCATCCGCCACGCCATGGGATAGCTTTGACGGGACGTGGTTTGTGAAGCCCTTCGATGATGCGCAGCGGCGGCGGCAGCCAGGGACGGAATCTCATCCGCTTTCGGGAGGGGCTGAGCCCCGGTGGCAATCACCAGGGCTCAGATGATAGCAAGGGATCATGCGGCCTCTGCAAGAGCGCGTTCATTCACGCCGGATTCGCCCAGCTTGGTGAGAGCCTCGTCTGTCGCCACCTCTTCCTGCAGCGTGGTCCTGAGAAGCTGCAGGGCATCCTTCATGCCGAGCTGTTCGGCCCACGCGATGAGCGTGCCGTAGCGGGCTATTTCATAGTGCTCCACAGCCTGTGCCGCGGCAACGAGGCCTGCATCCAACGCCGGAATTCCCTTATACTCTTCGAGTATTTCCGAGCCTTCTTCGAGAATGCCGTCGATGGCGGGGCAGGTCTTGCCGCGAGCCGGCTTTCCGAGAAGGTCGAACACCTGCTCGAGGCGATCGACCTGGCCCTCGGTTTCCATCTGGTGCTTTTCGAACGCGGCCATAACCTCGTTCGCTTCGGCGCCCCTGGCCATTTTGGGCAGAGCCTTCAGTATCTTTTTTTCCGCGTAGTAGAGGTCTTTCAGGCCGTCGAGGAACAGATCCTCAAGGCTTTTGGTCTTCGATGTCGAGGCCTTTTTTGTTGTCGCCATTTTCCGATCTCCCGTTGATGAGCCATCCGCTACCGGAGGCACGGATCAACGCAACTTGTTCCGACGAATTTCGACTTGCGATCCGGCTTGCCTCAGTGCGCGACGCGCAGCCTGACCACCAAGCTGCGTAGCGCCAACACCAAAACCGTGATTATGATCAGGATCACCGAGAGGGCCGCGATCGCCGGGTCGATGTTGTCGCGCAAGCCCATCCACATCAGCCTGGGCAGCGTGATGGCGTTGACCGAGGTGATGAACAGGGTGACGCCGATTTCCTCCCAGGACAGCACGAAGGACAGTAACGCCGCGGTGACAATGCCGAACTTTATGTTGGGCATGATGATGCGGGTGGCGCGCTCCCACACGGTGGCGCCGAGGCCGCGCGCCGCCAGGTCGATGCGCCGGTCGAGCTGGCTGAGCGATACCAGGATCAGCACAGTGGCGAAGGGCACGGTCATCACAGCATGCGCCATGGCGACACCGAGCCAGGTGTCGTAGCCGAAGAACGAACTGACGCCCGAGATCGAGGTCAGCAGGAAATAGAGCGTAATGGCAGAGACCACCGGCGGCACCACCATCGGCAGCAGCACGAAGCCGACCAGTGCGGCGGTGAAGCGTGGCTGGAACATCCACACACCGAGGCTGAAGCAGAGCGCCAGCACGGTGGAGAAGGCGCTGCTGACGACGCCGATCCGGATCGAGAGCAGGATCGACTGGATCCAGCGCGGATCCTCAATCAGCGCCCGGTAGTGGCGCAGCGACAATTCGCCCGAAGGCATCGCCAGCATGCGGCTCGGCGTCAGCGACACCGGGATGACGGCAAGCAGCGGCAGCAGCAGGAACAGCGCCACCAAGGCGGCGAGGATCAGCGAAACGGGACCGGGGCGATAGGTCGGCATCAGATCATCTGCCTCGGCCTGACATAGCGGAACAGCAGCGCCATCAGCGCGCCGACGAACAGCACCAGCACGACGCTGATCGCGGCGCCCAGTCCCCAGTCCGGGCTCTGGAAGATGCGGAGATAAATCAGCTCGGCGATCATCACGCTGCGGCCGCCGCCGAGGATCGCCGGCGTAACGAAGAAGCCGAGCGAAAAGACGAAGACGATGAGCGCCGAACCGATGATGCCGGAGCGGGTCATCGGCACGAACACCGACCAGAAAGTGCGCATCCGGCTGGAGCCGAGCCCGCGCGCCGCCAAAAGCACGCGGTCATCGAGGCTACGCATGGACGACGCCAACGGAAATACGGCGAAGGGAATGAGAAAATGCGTCATGCCGACGATGACGCCGAATTCGTTGCGCACCAACGTCAGCGGTTCCGAGATGAAGCCGATCGCCTGCAGCCAGGTGTTGATCAGGCCGCGATTGGATAAGAGCGCCACCCAGCCGAAGGCGCGCGTCAGCACCGAGATCCAGAACGGCACCAGGATGCAGAACTCGGTGATCACGCGCTGCACCGGCGTGCCGCGCACCCAGACCACAGTGATGGCATAGGCAGCGGTGACCGAAACAATCGTAACGATTGCCGCTATGCGCAGCGTGCGGACAAACACCGACTGCACCAGCGGATCGGTGGCCAGCGCGCCATACTGCCCTAGTCCCGGCTCGGGCAGGGTGAAGCTCCAATTGACGACGCCGAGGAACGGCCAGGCATAGGCGGCGCCAAGGAACAGGAGCAGCGGCGCCATCAGCAGCGCCGCGCCCATCCTGTCGGAGAGATATGCTCTCATCTCGCCCTGATCAGGCGGAGATGATCTTCGTGTATTCGTCGAGTGCGGCGCCGTAGTTCTTGGCGTACCACTCCATGTCGAGCGCGATCTGCTTCTTCATGTTTTCGGGGTCGACCGGGTTGATGCGCTTCTTGTCGGCGGGGATCAGCGCATCGGCGGCCGGATTGGCCGGGCCCTGGCCGAGCTTGTCGAACATGACCAGCTGCTTTTCCGGATCCTGGGCGCTGGCGATGAACTTCATCGCCGCCTCCTTGCCGCCGGGATTGCCCTTGAGCACGGCGAGCGCGCCGGGCGAGATCAGGCCCTGGTCCCAGATGAACTTGATCTGGCCGCCGGAATCCTGCTCGATCAGCGAGGCGCGGGTCGACCAGACGATCGCCATCGAGGCCTCGCCATTGAGCAGAACGCTCTGGCTTTCGGCGCCGCCGCCCCAATAGGCGACGACGTTCTCCTTGAAGGCGGCGATCTTGTCATGCGCGCGCTTGAGGTCGAGCGGATAGAGCTCGGCCGGCGCGATACCGTCGGCAAGCAATGCTGCTTCCCAGCTCGACACGCCCCATTTGTAGAGCGAACGTTTGCCGGGGAATTTTGCCACGTCGAAGAAATCGGCCATGCCGGTCGGCGCTTGGCTGCCGTATTTCTCGGAATCATAGGCGATGACATAGGAGAAGAAATAGGTCGAGGCGGCGTGTTCCCAGCCAAAACCCTCGCGCATCTTCTTCTTGTCGACGACCGCGTAGTCGATCGGCTCGAGCATGCCTTGCGCGCCGAGCGTGATGGCCGAGAACGGGTCGACGTCGACGAGGTCCCAGGTAGGGGCGCCGCTCTTGAACTGTGCGGCGATCGCGCCTTCGGTCGGGCCGGAGCCGTCCATCTTGACGGTGATGCCGGTCTCCTTGGTGAAGGCCTGGCCATAGGCCGCGTCATAGGCGGTGATGGCGTCGCCGCCCCAGTTGACCAGCACCAGTTCCTTGGCTTGCGCGAAGGCGCCGGTCGAGCGCAGCAGCATCGGCGTGCCGGCCAGCACGAGTGCGGCCAACTGCGTGAACTGCCGGCGAGAGATCTCGCCACGCGCGGCCCTGGCGGACAGGGTCTCGATGGCGTGTTTCCTGGTTTCATTTGTCATGTCAGTTCCCCTTTTTTGTCGTTGATATTTTCCGAAAGTCGGCCTGGCGAATTTCAGCTTCGCCACGCCGGTCGTCATTGTCCTCCATCCGGAAGGAGGAAACCCTTTTCCGCCGGCCATGTCAGCCAAACGGAATTGCCCTTGCTGAGTGCCGAGGCGGCGACCTCGTTCGGTACCGAGACCGTCACCTTGGCGCCTTGGCGCGTCGTCAGATCCAGCCGCGTCGCAGCGCCGAGATAGGTCGAGGCGGTCGCCGTCGCCGCGATGCCGTTCTCGCCCGCCGCCGCTTCGCGCGCGATCGACATGTATTCTGGCCGGATCGCCAGGATGGCGTTGCTGCCGACGGCGCCGGCATTGCCGCGCAGGGTCACGGTGCGATCTTCGCACAGGCCGGTGGCGCCATTGTCGGCATTGCGCACGCCCTTCAGCGGCAGCATGTTGATCTCGCCGAGGAACTCGGCGACGAAGCGGTTGGCCGGCCGGTCGTAGACCTCGTCCGGCTTACCAACCTGCAGCAGTTTTCCATGGTTGAAGATGGCGACGCGCGACGACAGCGCCAGCGCCTCGCTCTGGTCATGGGTAACGAAGACGAAGGTGGTGCCGGTCTCCTGGTGCAGCCGCTTCATCTCGGCCTGCATCTGGCCGCGCAGGCCCTTGTCGAGCGCTGAGAACGGCTCGTCGAGCAAAAGCACGCCCGGCTCGAACACCAGCGCGCGCGCCAGCGCCACGCGCTGCTGCTGGCCGCCGGACAATTGCGACGGCAGCTTCTTCTCGTGGCCCTTCAGCCCGACGCGCTCGATCATCTCGCCGACCCGCCGCTTGATCTCGGCCGACGATTTCTTGCGCACCTTGAGCGGGAAGGCGATGTTGGCCTCGACGCTCATATGCGGGAACAGCGCGTAGCCCTGGAACACCATGCCGGCGGCGCGTTGCTCGGCCGGCCGCTCGGTGATGTCGACGCCGTCGCTGTAAAGGCGGCCGTCGCTGGGTTGGATGAAGCCGGCAAGGATCATCAGGAAGGTGGTCTTGCCCGAACCCGACGGCCCGAGCAGGGTCAGGAACTCGCCGCGGCCGATATCGAGCGTCAGATCGTCCAGCGCACGGAACGAGCCGAAGCTCTTGCCGATCCCGATTGCCTTGATCTCTGCGGCCCGGCCGGGTTGCTGCATCCTGCCATTGTCCTCACTGTTGATCGAAATCGTAGGGCAGGGCGGCCGCTCACCGCAACCGAATAGTTTTCGCCTGATCGGCAAATTTGATTCATCTATGCGCCAATCTCCCCCCATGTGGGGGAGATGTCGCCGAAGGCGACAGAGGGGTCGTCTCGCGTGGAGCGCGACTTCCTCCTTCTTCGAGGAAAAACCAGACTTTGAGGAAAAGCCAGACTTGGCCGAGTCCAGTCGAACCGACCCCCCTCTGGCCGCTTCGCGGCCATCTCCCCCCTTGAGGGGGGAGATTAGCGCTGGTTCTCCGACAGCTTCGACCGCAACCATCCACTGAAAACATTCAGCACCGGATGCGCGGCCTTCGCGTGCTCGGAAACCAGAAAATAAGACCGCGGCGAGGGGATCGCAATGTCGAACGGCTTTACCAGCCGGCCTTCGCTCAGCGCCCGGCGGCTGGTCAACTCGTCGCCCATGGCGATGCCCTGGCCGGCGATCGCCGCCGAGAAAACCAGGTTCATGTCGGAAAAGAAGATGCCGCCCTCGACGTCGGGATTCTCGACCTTCGACAGCGCCAGCCAGCGCGCCCAGTCCTCGGTATCGCCGAGATGCAGCAGATTGGCGCGCAGCACGTCTGCGGGCTTGGAAAACCCGCCGATCTTGTTGAGCAGCGTCGGGCTGCACAGCGGCGTAAACGAGATTTCGCATAACAGCTCGACCGCCCGGTTCGGCCAGTTGCCGACGCCGAAGGCGATGAACGCGTCGGCCTCGGCATTGCTGACATCGTCCAGCCGCCGCGGCGTCAGGATGCGCAGCGCGACATCGGGGTACATCTGCCGGAATTCGCCAATGTGAGTACACAGGAACAGCGAGGCGAAGCCCGGCGTGCAGCTGACGCTGAACGAGCCGCCGACGCCGGTGCCGGCATGGCGGCTTACCGCGTCTCCCAGCACGGTCAGCGCCTTGCGCACGTCGCTGGCGTAGTGCTGGCCGCGCGGGGTGAGCGCCACGCCCTTGCCGATGCGTTCGAGCAGGTCGAAGCCGAGATCGCGTTCGAGCAGGCGAAGCTGATGGCTGACGGCGCTGCGGGTCAGATGCAGTTCGTCGGCGGCGCGCCATACGCTGCCGTGTCGGGCAAAACTGTCGAGGGCGCGAAGCGCCTGAGTGGAAGGAATTCGCAAGGGGCCTCAGGTGAACCGAATTTGCATATGCCGGGAAAACATATCACTTTTTGACGAGGCGCTTCACTGCTTTCTTCTCATCCCATGGAGGAACCGGTGACGAACTCGGCCCAAGCAACCGCGCTTGCCTGTGTGGACGACATCCAGCCGTCGCTGTCGGCGTGGACGCGGACGATCTTCGAGTTCGGCGAGACCGCCTGGCGCGAATACCAGTCGGCCGCCTGGTATGTGGAACGTTTGAAGTACGAAGGCTTTTCCGTCGAGGAAGGCTCCGGCGGCATGCCGACCGCCTTTTGCGCCCACTGGACCAATGGCGCCGGCCCAACGATCGGCATGTACGCCGAATACGACGCGGTGCCCGGCAATTGCCAGGACGCGGCGACCATCAAGCGTCCGCGTCCGGGTCTCGGCGAACAGGCTGGCGGCCACACCGATCCGCATTCGGGGCTCGGCATCGCCAGCCTCGGCGGGCTGCTGGCGACCAAGGCGGCGATGCAACGCCACGGCATACCGGGTACGTTGCGCTTCACCGGCGAGCCGGCGGAGAAGGTGCGGGGATCGAAGCCGATCCATGCGGCCAAGGGCTATTATGACGGGCTTGCCGGCATGATCTCCTTCCATCCCTTCTACATGCTGCCGCTCTGCAACACGGCGCGCTGGGACACGCATTGCGGCGCGGCCCACGCGATGATCTACCGCTTCATCTGCGACGAACCAGAAAATTGGGCTCGCGCAAGCGATGGCGCGCCAATCCCTCAGGCGCATTCGGCGGTGCGGGC
This sequence comes from Mesorhizobium sp. WSM4821, assembly GCF_055901555.1. NCBI lineage: Bacteria > Pseudomonadati > Pseudomonadota > Alphaproteobacteria > Hyphomicrobiales > Phyllobacteriaceae > Mesorhizobium > Mesorhizobium sp. WSM4821. The sequence continues at coordinate 3,409,415 of NZ_CM148371.1, forward strand.
GCCTGGCGCCAATGATGCGCTTTTCACGATGTACATGATGTCGAAGTCGTTGCGCGATTCCATGCTGCCGCATCAGGGCGGCTGGTCGATCAGCGAGGCGATCCTGACGGCGGGGCAGGCGACCGCGGACAATCTGCCGGCGGGGCTGGCCGAGATCCAGTACATGATCCGCGTCCCGACGCTTGATATGGCCGAGCAGGTGACGGCCGTGCTCGATCGCAATGCCGAAGCCGCTGCCATTATGAGCGGCTGCCGGTATGAGCGGCACTGGGTGTCGAAGTCGCGCCCGGGGCTCGCCAACCACGCCATGGCTGATATTGCCTATGAGGCGCTGTCGATGGTCGGGCCGCCGCGCTGGGACGAGACGGCCAAGGCCGTGGCGCGCGAGATCCAGGTCAATGCCGGCGGCATGGCGACCGAAGAGCCCTTCATCGCCGAGCTGGAGCGGTTGATCGCGCCGCAGGACGCAGAGGTGATCCTGCGCCGCGACCTGCCGCCGTCGCAGCTCAATTCGACCTCAGACGACTACACCGACATGTCATGGCACGCGCCGACGGCGCGGTTCTACGTTGCCCGCCCGGCGCTGCGGTCGGAGAATGGCCATGCTTATCCATCCTGGGCGATGAACGCGCTGGGCGGCATTTCCGCCACGATCGATCCGATGGTCATCTGCGCGTCGAAGACGATTGCGCTCGCGGCATTGCGCCTGCTGGAAGACAAGGGCGCCCGCGATGCGGCGATGGAGGAATTCGTCGCCCGCACCGGCGGCGGCATTGGCGGCTCGAATTGGCTGGCGCCGCTTTGCGACTATGACCCGCCGATCCATTTCCGCTGGCCGGAATATGTCACCACCCCGCGCGGACGGGACTGGTGGATACCTGTAAGCCCCCATGCCGCGTGATCACCCAAGCCAGGAGAACCCCATGACCGTTCATGACCGCATCGTAGCAGAACCGTTTTCACTGCAGCGCCGCAACCCGGCCGGCGGCACCAAGCCGCTGACCGCCTGGGGCTTCGCCAATGAGACGGACGTGCTGACCGACGTGCTGCTCGGCTCGCCGAATTTCCTGCGTCATCTTTCGACCAGCTCGCTGTCGCGCAAGCATCTGCGCGAGGCGCCTTGCAACGTCCAGATCGCGCAGGCGCAGCACAAGGACCTGGTCGCCGCCTATGAGCATTTCGGCGTCAACATCCATTGGCACGAGCCGACGCCGGAACTGCCGATGCAGGTCTATTCGCGCGATTCCAGCGTCATGACGCCTTACGGCGCCGTCATCACCGCGATGGCCAACTGGTGGCGGCGCGGCGAGAACTACGCCGCGATCCGCACCTACGAAAAACTCGGCATCCCGATCTACGACATGGTCACCGCTGGCACCTTCGAGGGCGGCGACTTCAACGTCATCGAGGACGGCGTGGTGCTGATCGGCTGCGGCGGCGCCCGCACGCAAGAAGAAGGCGCGCGCCAGGTCCAGGCCTGGTTCGACAAGGAGGGCTGGGAAACCCGCATCGCCTTCATCGACGAGTATTACGTCCATATCGACCTGATGGTGGTGCCGATCGCCGAGAAGCTGACGGCGGTCTGCCTCGCCTGCACGGAGCCGGGCATCGTCGACTGGCTGAAGGGCAAAGGCCACGAAATCATCGACGTGCCGTTCCAGGACACGATGGCGCTCGGCTGCAACTTCATGTCGCTTGGCAGGGACAGGGTGATCGCGCCGACTTCGAGCCAGACGCTGATCGACCAACTCAAGGCGCGAGGCTTCGAGGTGGCGGCGGTCGAGATGAGCGAGATCTCGAAGACCGGCGGTGGCATCCACTGCATGGCGCAGGCGCTGAAGCGCGAGCCGGCGTAGAGGGCTGCTTGCCAGCCCGCGATTGCGGTCCGACGCGTTGTTCCATTTTTCACAAGATGGACAACGCGTTTGATCGGTCTTACGGTTTGAGCCGAACCAGCGGAGATGTTCGCGGCCCCAATGAACAAGGTCGATATCAGGAACAAGGGTAGCGACGAGCGTTCGACTGCCACCAGCCTTTTGCGGCTCGGCACACGATTGAAGCTCTCCCGGCAGACGCGTGGCCTGACCTTGAAGGCGCTCGCCGCCGCTGCCAATTGCTCGGAAAGCCTGCTTTCCAAGATCGAGAACGGCAAGGTCTCGCCCTCGCTTCCCATGCTCCATAGGCTGGTCGAGGTGCTCGGCACGAATATTGGCTGGATGTTCGAGGAGTCCGACGGCGAGGAAGGCATCGTGTTTAGGACCGGAACGCGGCCGTTGATCGCTCTCGATCCGCTGCGGCGCGGCGAGGGCATTTCGCTTGAGCGTGTCATTCCCTATTCGCCAGGCCATCTCCTCCAGTGCAACATCCACCATATCGAGGCCGGCGGTGAAAGTGCCGGCCCCATCCAGCATGCCGGCGAGGAAGTCGGCTATGTGCTCGAAGGCTCAATCGAACTGATGGTCGGTGAAAAGACATTTCGCCTGTCTCCCGGCGATTCCTTCGTATTCGATTCCGAAGTGCCGCACTGGTACCGCAATGTCGGCAATGAACGCGCCAGCATTTTCTGGGTGAACACACCGGCGACCTTCTGATCTTGCAAGCTCTGTTTCTCTTCGCCAATGCCAATTCAAGTCACTTGACAGGAAATCAAGTATCTTGAATTATGCCGATGCGCTCAGGCGCCAGGTGAGCCCGATCAAGGGCCTTTTCCGCAAAACCAAGGGGAACCGGAATGCGTCTTACCAAGATCCTTTCAGGCTGCGCCGCAGCCATCGCAATGACCCTCGCCCTCGGCTCCGCCTCCGCCATGGCCGAGACCTATGCGCTCGTCACCATCAACCAGCAGGCCCTGTTCTTCAACCAGATCAACGACGGTGCAACGGCTGCTGCAAAGGCTGCCGGCGTCGACCTCGTCATCTTCAACGCCAACAATGTGCCGAGCTCGCAGAACGACGCGATCGAAAACTACATTACCCAGAAGGTCGACGGCATCATTCTCGTCGCCATAGATGTCAACGGTGTAAAGCCGGCGATCACCGCGGCCAAGGCCGCCGGCATTCCGGTGATTGCCATCGACGCTCAAATTCCTGATGGCGACAACGTTGCCTTCGTCGGCGTCGACAACACCAAGGCTGGCGAGGATATCGGCAAGTTCTACGCCGACTACGTTAAGGCCAATATGAGCGGCACCGCCAAGATCGGCGTCGTCGGCGCGCTCAATTCGTTCATCCAGAACCAGCGCCTCGACGGCTTCAAGAAGGCCGTCGCCGACAGCGGCCAGAAGGTCACCTTCCTCGACACAGTCGACGGCCAGAACGTGCAGGACGTCGCGCTGTCGGCCTCCGAAAACCTGATGACTGCCAATCCCGACATGACGACGCTTTATGCCACCGGCGAGCCGGCTCTGCTCGGCGCGGTATCCGCCGTCACCAGCCAGGGCCGTACCGGCGATGTCAAGGTGTTCGGCTGGGACCTGACCAAGTCTGCAGTGCAGGGCCTCGAGGCGGGCTGGGTGGTCGCCGTCGTCCAGCAGGACCCGGCAGGTGAGGGCAAGGCAGCCATCGAAGCCTTCGTCAAGCTCAAGAAGGGCGAGAAGATCGATCCGATCATCAATGTTCCGATCACCATCGTGACCAAGGAAAATGTCGGCCAGTTCAAGGACATGTTCAAGTAATATCCTCCCCGGACCGCCGGGCCGCGCATCGACCTGAAGGTTGCCGCGCGGCCCGGAAACCGATTGAACCCGTCGACCAGAGAACTGGAACCATGATGAGCGATGGCGAGACCTACCGCGTCAGGATGACCGGTATTTCCAAACGGTACGGCCCTATCCAGACGCTGGACGATGTTTCGCTGAACCTGAAGCCTGGCGAGGTGCTCGGCCTTGTCGGCGACAATGGCGCCGGCAAATCGACCTTGAGCAAGGTTCTGTCCGGAGCGGTCATCCCGGATTCCGGCACCATCGAGATCGACGGCAGAGCTGTGTCCTTTTCGTCTCCGGCCGACGCCCGGGCCGCTCGGGTCGAGATGGTCTACCAGGATCTGTCGCTCTGCGACACGGTGGATGTCGCAGGCAACCTCTTCCTTGGCCGCGAGCCGCGCAGCCGCGTCCTCGGCATCCCCTTTCTCGACAACAAGCGCATGCACGACGAGACGCGCGAGATGCTCGACCGGCTCGGCATCGTCATTGCCGACACGAGGCTCAAGGTCGAAAACCTCTCCGGCGGGCAGCGCCAGTCGATCGCCATCGGTCGCGCCGCCTCCTTCGATCCGTCGGTGCTGATCATGGACGAACCGACGGCCGCCCTCGCAGTGGCGGAAGTCGAGGCGGTTCTGGATCTCATTCGCGCCGTCAGCGCCCGTGGCGTCAGCGTCATCCTTATCACCCATCGGCTGCAGGATCTGTTCCTGGTCTGCGATCGTATCCAGGTCATGTATGAGGGCCGCAATGTCGCCGAGCGCAAGATCGGCGACACCAGTATCGAGGAGGTCGTCAACCTGATCGTCGGCCGCAAGTTTGTCGCGCGTTCGGCGCGCGCCAGCCGTGATGAGGCAGCACAGCCATGAACGTCACCTCATCGCCTGGGAATATCGGCGCCTCGCCGCCTAAACGCGCCCACAACAGCACCTGGAAGGATGTGGCGATAGCCAACGGCAGCGTTGTCTCCATCGCGCTGTTCTTCATTGTCGTCTGCGTCGTCTTCTCACTGATCACCAACTCCTTCCTTACGACGCCCAATCTGCTGAACATCGTGCGCCAGTCGGCGCCGCTGCTGATCGTTGCGGCCGCCATGACCTTCGTCATCACCACCGGCGGCATCGATCTGTCGGTCGGTTCCGTGCTGGCATTGACGGCGACGCTGTCGGCCGTCTTGCTGCAGGCTGGCCTGCCATGGCCTCTGGTCGTCGTCGCCATGCTGGCGCTCGGCGCGGCGATCGGCGCCTTGCAAGGTTTCTTCATCGCTTATGAGCGGATACCGGCCTTCATAGTCACCCTTGCCGGGCTTTCCGTTATCCGCGGCGTGGCGCTGCTGATAACCGGCGGCTATTCGATCCCGGTCGAGCCGAGCAGCTTCTTCGTCAACATCGGCAGGGCCTGGTTCCTCGGTGTCCCGGTACCGGCACTCCTCGCCGTCGCTGTCCTGATCATCGCCTATCTCGCCTTCAACCAGACGCCGTTCGGCCGTTATGTCACCGGCATCGGCGCCAATGCCGAGGCGGTGCGTCGCGCCGGTGTCGATACGCGCTTCATGATGCTCTTCGTCTATATACTGTCCGGCATGGCGGCGGCGGTGGCCGGCATCATTCTTGCCGCACGGCTCGGTTCCGGCTCGTCCAATGCCGGCCAGGGATTCGAGCTCGATGTCATCGCCGCCGTGGTACTTGGCGGCACCAGCCTGTTCGGCGGGCGCGGCACGATCATCGGCACAATGCTCGGCGCGTTGACCGTCGCGGTCATCGGCAACGGCTTGATCCTCGCGCATATGTCGCCCTTCCTGACGCCGATCGTCACCGGCACAATCATCCTCGTTGCCATCTGGCTGAATTTCCGCCTGTTCAAGGGCGCGACGACGCGGAGCCGCTGACATGGATCATCTGTTCGACGGCAAGCCAATCAAAGACAAGCCAGGTGAACGGGCGCCGATCGGTGTTCGCTCCGGTACCGTGATGACCGTTGCCGGCCCGGTTGCGATCGCCGATTTGGGCGTGACGCTTATGCATGAGCACATCCTGCTCGACGGCGCGACATCGTGGAAATGTCCCTGCCATCCCGACGAGAAGAAGATCGCCGAGCAACCGGTCAGCATGGAAATCATCGGCGAACTGCGGATGAACCCCTATATGAACCGCGACAACGTCTCGCTCGACGACAGCGACCTGGCGCTTTCGGAACTCGCGAAGTACCGGGCGCTCGGCGGCCATACCGTGGTCGATGCGACCAATATCGGCATTGGCCGCGATCCGGCGAAGCTGGCGCGTATCGCCCGCGCCTCGGGGCTGAGGATCGTCATGGGGACAGGTTTCTACCTGCAGCACACCCATCCCGACTGGCTGAAGGCGATGGATGTCGACGAGGTCACCGAATTCCTGGTCAACGATGTCGGCGGCGGGACGACGCAGCCCGACATCATGGCCGGCATTATCGGCGAGGTCGGCGTCAGCAAGGATTTCACCGACGAGGAGCGCAAATCGCTACGCGCTTCGGCTCGTGCCGCGAAAATCACCGGTGTGCCGCTGACCATCCATCTGCCCGGCTGGGAACGGCTGGCGCATGACGTGCTCGACGTAGTCGAGGCGGAAGGCGCCGATCTCAGGCATACGGTGCTGTGCCATATGAATCCGAGCCACAACGATCTCACCTATCAGAAAAGCCTCGCCGCGCGCGGCGCCTTCCTGGAATACGACATGATCGGCATGGATTTCTATTACGCCGACCAGGACGCGCAATCGCCATCCGACGAGCAGAATGCGCAGGCGATCCGTGCGCTGATCGACATGGGCCTGGTCGACCGGATCCTTCTGTCGCAGGACGTCTTTCTGAAGATCATGCTGACTCGCTTCGGCGGCTTCGGCTACGGCTTCATCCTCAAGCATTTCGTGCCGCGGCTGAAACGCCATGGCGTCGAGCAGTCGGCAATCGACCGCATGCTCGTCGACAATCCAAAGACCGTGTTCGCTGCGAGCCTGTAGGCCGCGGATCAATTCGACATAGGGAGCAAACATGTCCAGGAAGAAGATTCTTCTCGCGGGCGAGTCCTGGGTCTCCACCGCGACCCACATCAAGGGCTTCGACCAGTTTCCGACCGTGACCTATCACACCGGCGCCGACGAACTGCTGGACGCGCTGAAGGATGGTCCGTTCGACGTAACCTTCATGCCGGCGCATGAGGCGCAGCGGAATTTTCCCCAGACCATGGAAGCGCTTTCGGCCTATGACGCGGTCGTGCTTTCCGATCTTGGCGCCAACACGCTGCTGCTTCACCCCGACACATGGATCCACTCCAAGCCGACGCCGAACCGGCTGCGCCTGTTGCGCGACTATGTCGGCAATGGCGGCGGCCTGTTGATGTTCGGCGGCTATTACAGCTTCCAGGGCATCAATGGCGGCGCGCGCTATCACAAGACGCCGGTCGAGGATGTTCTGCCGGTCACTTGCCTGTCCGTGGATGACCGCGTCGAGGTTCCGGAGGGCTATGCGCCGGTTGTTGTCGGCCCGCAGAGCCATCCGATTCTCAAGGGCCTCGGCAAGGATTGGCCGATCCTGCTCGGCTTCAACGAGGTCATGGTCAAGGACGGCGCGGAAGTTCTCGCCACCGTGTCTTCTGACTACCGTTCCCTGCCGCTGCTGGTAACCGGCAAACATGGCAAGGGCCGCACCGTCGCCTGGACCTCGGATGTCGGCCCGCACTGGCTGCCGCCGGGCTTCATCGCCTGGAGCGGCTACAAGACATTGTTCGAACAGATGCTGGGCTGGGCAACAGCCAGGGACTAGCCATGCGCGTCCATGTCATCGGCAATGTCTGCGTCGATACGACGTTTCGGCTAGACCGCTTTCCGGCGGCGGGAGAGACGCTGAACGCGTCGGAACATTCCGACGGACTTGGCGGCAAAGGTTTGAACCAGGCGGTGGCCGCGGCGCGCACCGGAGCTGATGTTCGTTTCCGTGCGGCGATCGGCGACGATGCGGCCGGTGCATGGATAAGGGAGCTGTTGAGCCGCGATCTCGACACCCGTCACCTGACGACGCTGCCGCTGCCCAGCGACCGTTCGACAATCATGGTCGATGCGCGCGGCGAGAACCTCATCGTCACCGGCGCCAATTGCGCTGCCGCCTTCGATCCGCTGGCCGACAGCAGCCTCGTGCGCTCGATCGAGCGCTCGGACATCATGGTGATGCAAGGCAACCTTCACCCAGATGCGACGACGGCCTGTTTGCGCGCGGCGCGCGCGGCGGGAGCCTTGACGATCTTCAATCCGAGCCCGCTCGCGGCCGGCTATGCACCGGCTCTGAGTGCCGTCAGCCACGTTGTCGCCAATGCGGGCGAGGCGGCGCAGATGACCGGCGCCAGCGATCCTGCCGCGGCGGCCTATGAGTTGATCCGCCAAGGGGCCGGTATCGCGATCGTTACGCTTGGTGCGCGCGGCTGCCTGATCGCCGACAGCAAGGGACCGATCGAACATATCGCGGCGCCCAAGGTGGCTGTGGTCGACACCAGTGGTGCGGGTGATGTCTTTTGCGGCTGTCTTGCCGGCTGCCTTGCGACCGGAATGGACCTCGCCGCGGCAGCGCGGGTCGCGGTCCGCGCCGCGGCCGTCTCGGTCGGACGCGCCGGCACGCTCGGTTCCTGCCCCGACAGGCGGGTGATGAAAATGCTCATGGAAACGACGGAAGCGGAAAGCGCATGACAAAATTCCCCAAAACCATCGGCTCCAAACAAGTCGCGGATGACGCGTTGCAGTCGATCTTCGGCAGGAACAAGGTGGTGATCGGCGTCGTTCATCTCGCACCCCTGCCGGGCGCGCCGCGTTACAATGGCGAGGCGGTCGAGGCCATCTATCAACGCGGCCTCGACGATGCGAAAGCCTATCTGCATGGTGGTTGCAATGGCGTTATCGTCGAGAACCATGGCGACGTGCCGTTTGCCAAACCGGATGATATCGGGCCGGAAACCTCCGCCTATATGTCCGTCGTTTCCGACCGCATCCGCCGAGAACTCGGGAGACCGATTGGCATCAATGTGCTCGCCAATGCCTCCATCCCCGCACTGTCGATCGCCAGCGCCTCGGGTGCTTCCTTCGTCCGCGTCAATCAATGGGCCAACGCCTATGTCGCCAATGAGGGCTTTATCGAAGGCGAAGCGGCGCGCGCCATGCGGTTCCGTGCCCGGCTTCGCGCCAATGGCATCCGCATCTTCGCCGATGCCCATGTCAAGCATGGCGCACATGCGATCGTCGGCGACCGGCCAGTCGAGGAACAGGTCAAGGATCTGGTGTTCTTCGACGCCGATGCGGTAATCGCCACCGGCCAGCGCACCGGCCACGCCGCTGACCTCGACTACATCAGGATGATCAAGGAAGCAGCTGGATTGTCGACGCTTGTCGGCAGCGGTGTGACGGCCGACAATGCCAACGATATTCTCGATATCGTCGACGGTGTGATCGTCGCCAGCTCGCTGAAATATGACGGGGTCTGGTGGAACCAGGTTGAAGCACAGCGGGTGAACGCCTTCATCCGCGGCCTCAAACGATGACTTTGCAGCCGGAAATTGACGGCGAGAGGCTGCTCAGGCGGCTCGATGCGTTCGCCGGGATCGGCGCGACGCCGGCCGGGGGGCGTCAATCGGCAGGCGTTGAGCGTCGAGGATCGCAGCGCCCGGCGTCTGCTGGCGGAATTGGCGCTTGAGCGCGGCTTCACGGTTTTTCAGGACGGCTTGGCGAACCTCTTTATCCGCCGAGAGGGCTCCGATACCGCCCTGCCACCGCTTCTGATCGGCAGCCACCTTGACAGACAGCCGGCCGGAGGGCGCTTCGACGGAGCGCTCGGCACGCTTTCCGCCTTCGAAGCACTCGAAGCCCTGGAGGACGCGAAGGCGCAGACCCGAATGCCGGTCGAGGTCGTCGCCTGGACCAATGAAGAGGGCAGCCGCTTCGCGCCGGGCGTCATGGGTTCGATGGCATTCGCGGGTGATAGTCGGCAGCGACGGCGCGTCCCTGGCAACAGAACTCGATGCGACGATCGCTGCATTGCCGGAGGCGGCGGCGCGGCCGATCGGCATGCCGATATCAGGCTACATCGAGCTCCATATCGAACAGGGACCGTCGTTGGAAAAGGAGCGGATGCCGATCGGCGTCGTCACGGCCGTCCAGGGTACGCGCTGGCTGGAAGTCTGCATTCAGGGTGCCGCGGGTCATGCCGGCACGACCGGCCTTGCATAGCGTAGGGATCCGATGGTTGCCGCCGTTGCGGCGATGCACAGGTTGCAGGCAACGATCATGTCGCTCGACGCCGACGCACGGCTGACAGTGGGCCGGATCGCAGCCCAGCCAGGGTCGATAAACGCGATACCGCAATCGGTGATCTTCGCCGTCGACCTGCGGCATCCGCAACCGGAGCGGCTCGATGCCATTGAGGCCGAGGTGCGCCAGGTCTGCCGGACGGAGGCCGAGGCCCGGAACTGCACGGCAGCGATCGCGCGATCGTTCGATATGCCCGGGGCAGCATTTTCGCCGGATATGATTGATGTCGTCGAAGAAGCCGTCAATTCTCTGCGGCTACCGCATAAGCGGATGATTTCGGGCGCTTTCCATGACGCGCTGTTCATCGCCCGCGTGGCGCCGGCTGCAATGATCTTCGTGCCGTGCCGCGACGGGCTCAGCCATAATGAGGCCGAATATGTCGAACCTGCTCATGCGATCACCGGTGCGCGGGTCCTGTTGCGGGCAGCCATCGTGGCGGCCTCCGCGCGATGAGAACCACCGCGAGGCGGGCGGTTCGCTGAAATCGCATTCGCCGGCAGTCCGAAACAGCTAAAACGTAATCTTCACCGAAGCGGCGCTGCGGTTGGCCGGCCCGTGATAGACGGCCTCGATGTTGTTGCCGTCGGGGTCGAGCAGGAAGGCGGCATAGTAGCCGGGATGGTAGTGCTGCCGCTCGCCCGGCACGCCATTGTCGGTGCCGCCGGCCTCGAGCCCGGCCTTGTAGAAGGCGTCGACCATCGCGCGGTCCTTGGCCTGGAACGCAAGGTGGTGGCGCCCAGTCAGTTGTCCGATGGCGGCCCGGCTGTCGATGCTGGAGACGAACAGCTCGTCGGCCCAGAAATAATCCTCGGCGCTGCCGCCTATGGGAACATCAAGCACCTTGAAAACCGCCTCGTAGAACCGCCGGCTGGCCTTGAGATCGCTGACCACCAGCTGGACGTGGTCGATGAGACGGCCGCGACGAAGTTCCATGCCTGATAGCTCCTGATCGCCAGGTTGGAAATCTAGCTTCGGAGGGCGCAGGGTCAATGCCATGAGCAATTGAGTGGCGCGTTTTCCTGGACTGGATAAAAAATGCAACCGGATTGTAGGATTCGAATTGGCGCCATCGTCCTTCGGACGCAAGCGGCGCCGCGAAGCACGAAAGGTCGCGCCGTCGAACACGGTCCAGACCATGATCCCAAAAAGTGGGAACCGGTTTCCGGAACCGATCATGGTCAAACAAGATGCCTCTGGCATGGGAGAAACATATGAGCCATTCCTATCGTTGGGTCATCGTCGCGGCTGGCGCCGTGATGACCTGTGTCGCCATTGGCGCGATGTTTTCGCTGGCGATCTTCCTCGAACCGATGGCGCTGGACACAGGCTGGTCGCGCGCCGGCATATCGAGCGCGATGACGCTGAACTTCCTGGTGATGGGCCTTGGCGGCTTCGCCTGGGGCGCGATCTACGACCGCCTCGGAGCCCGGCCCGTGGTGATGGCCGGCGCGGTGCTGCTCGGGCTGGCGCTGGTTCTGGCGAGCCGCACCAACTCGCTGCTTGTCTTCCAGGCAACCTATGGCGTGCTCGTCGGCCTCGCGGCAAGCGCCTTTTTCGCGCCGATGATCGCGCTGACCACCGCCTGGTTCGACACCAACCGCAGCCTTGCCGTTTCGCTGGTTTCGGCCGGCATGGGCGTGGCGCCGATGACGATCTCGCCCTTCGCGCGCTGGCTGATCACGGCCTATGACTGGCGCACCGCCATGTTCGACATCGGCATCATGGCGTGGGTGCTGCTCCTGCCGGCCGTGGTTCTGGTGCGTCAGCCGCCGGTGCCTGCCGCCGGGGACGCCGTCGCCTCGGGGCCGGTCGCCGAAGGCGCAGGCATGTCGGTGCGCCAGGCGCTGCTTTCGCCACAGTTCATCGTTCTGGCGCTCACCTTCTTTGCCTGCTGCGCGGCGCATTCGGGGCCGATCTTCCATATGGTGAGCTATGCCATGCTATGCGGCATAGCGCCGATGGCGGCGGTCTCGATCTACAGCGTCGAGGGCTTGGCCGGCCTGGGCGGCAGGCTGTTGTACGGCGTGCTTGCCGACCGGCTGGGCGTCAAGCCGGTGCTGATCGCGGGGCTGGCGATACAGGCCGTGGTGATCGCGGCCTATCTGGCGGTCAGTGAGCTTGGGCAATTCTATACCCTCGCCATCATCTTCGGCGCCACTTATGGTGGTGTCATGCCGCTCTATGCGGTGCTGGCGCGCGAGTATTTCGGCCAACGCATCCTCGGCACGGTGTTTGGTGCCGCGACCATGCTGTCCAGCATCGGCATGGCCTTCGGCCCGCTCGCCGGCGGCATGGTGTTCGATGCCTATGCCAGCTATTCCTGGCTGTTCATCGGCTCGGCCCTTGTCGGGCTTGGCGCGGTGGCGGTGGCGATTGCCTTCCCGCGGCTGCCACGCAGGGAATTGCAGCCAGCGTAAGGGAGTGCGAAGGATGGCCGCCTTGGGGCGGCCATCGATCAGCATCAGGCTTGAGCCGAACCGCCGAAAAGCGCTCCCGTCCGGTATCGGCAAGGTGCCGGTATGCTGCGCCGCAGTGCTCCCATGCGGATGCGTCCGCGCGGTCACGAAACCAGTTGCGCAAGGGCATTGATTATCAATGCGATGGGAGAGGGACGGGAACGGGTGCTGGAAGACGGCCGCCTTCGAGGAGGATTTCTTATCGTTAATGCTAAGTGAAGGCAGGCCTCTGGTAAATCACCATGTCGTCGGGTTAGCTTATTAGGTTGGGGTAAACTGGCGTGAGGATCCCGAAAATGCAGCGGGCAAAGCGAGTCTTGGTGACTGGGGGTGCAGGTTTTCTGGGATCGTTCCTATGCGAGCGGTTGCTTGGTGAAGGCCACGAGGTTGTATGCGTCGACAATTTCTTCACGGGAAGCCGGAGAAACGTCTCGCATTTGCTCGACGACAGGTCCTTTGAGATCATTCGCCACGACGTGACATTTCCGCTCTACATAGAAGTGGATGAAATATACAATCTTGCCTGCCCGGCAAGCCCCGTTCACTACCAGTTCGATCCGGTCCAGACGACAAAGACCAGCGTCCATGGGGCGATCAACATGCTGGGGCTCGCCAAGCGGGTTCGCGCAAAGATCCTTCAGGCGTCCACGTCCGAAGTCTACGGCGATCCCGAGGTTCACCCGCAGACCGAGGACTATTGGGGCAGGGTAAACCCGATAGGGCTCCGTTCCTGTTACGACGAAGGCAAGCGGTGTGCCGAAACCCTGTTTTTCGACTATTGGCGGCAGCACAGGCTGCGGATCAAGGTAGCGCGCATCTTCAACACCTACGGTCCGAGGATGCGTCCGGACGACGGCCGCGTCATTTCCAACTTCATCGTGCAGGCACTGCAAAACCAGCCGATAACCGTGTACGGCAACGGCCAGCAGTCACGTTCATTTTGCTATGTCAACGATCTCATCGACGGTCTGGTTCGCCTGATGCAAACAGCCGACGATGTCACCGGTCCAATCAATCTGGGCAACCCGGTCGAATTCACGATGCTCGAACTCGCCAATCTCGTGATCGAACTTACCGGGAGCCGATCCAAGATCAAGTTTTTACCTTTGCCCGCCGACGATCCGAGGCAGCGACAGCCTGATATCGGGTGTGCCTTGCGCGAACTTAATTGGAAGCCAAGAATCGCATTGCGCGATGGTCTCGCCAAGACCATTGCCTATTTCGATGACTTGGTCTCATCGGGGCATGCTGGGTCCGCTGCAGCCGAATGAAGACGGTCTTGGTCACCGGCGGGGCCGGCTATATCGGCTCACATTGTTGCAAGGCATTCGCCGAATCCGGTTGGTCGGTCATTGCGTATGACAACCTCTCGCGCGGCTGGCGCGACGCGGTCAAATGGGGACCGCTTGTCGAGGCCGATATTTGCGACGCCGCAGCGGTGGCAGCAGCGCTGCACCAGCATCGGCCGGATGTGGTGGCGCATTTCGCCGCCTACGCCTATATTGGCGAGTCCATCGAGCGCCCGGAACTCTACTACCGAAATAACAGTTTTGGGACGCTGGTCCTGCTCGAGGAAATGCTGAAGATCGGCGTCGACAAGCTGATCTTGTCGAGCACCTGCGCGTCTTACGGTATTCCGATCCGTTCTCCGATTGACGAAACGCATCCGCAGTCGCCCATCAATCCCTATGGATGGTCGAAATTCATCGTAGAACGAATGGTTGACAATCTTTCGGACGCTCATCGCCTCAACGCGGTTGTGCTCCGGTATTTCAACGCCGCCGGATGTGACCCCGACGGCGAGGTCGGCGAGCGGCATGAACCGGAAACACATGTCATTCCGCTCGCTATCGAGGCGGCGGTTGGATCGGGCCGGATCTTTACCATCAATGGCACCGACTTCGACACCCGCGACGGAACCGCGGTGCGGGACTATGTCCACGTCACCGATCTCGCCCGTGCGCACGTTCTGGCAGGGGAGAAGCTTCTCCGCGATCGGGGGGTTCACGTCTACAATCTCGGCACCGGGAACGGGACGACGGTGAACGAGTTGGTCGATGCCGTGCGCCGGGCTTCGGGAACGCGCCTCCCGGTGGCCTACGGTCCGCGCAGGGCAGGTGACCCGCCTGCGCTCGTAGCCGCTGCCGGCAAGGCCGCCCGGGAACTCGGCTGGATGCCCGAGCAATCCGGAATCGACCGGATCGTCGAAACGGCGCTGGCCTGGTATCGCAGCCGGTTGTGACGATCTTTTTTGCGGAGGGGTCCTACCGCTTGGTCAACAAGCATCGAGAGCAGTCGGCGACCGCGGCAAGCGAGAGATATTGCTCTATCCGCTTTCGCGCCGCCCGACCCAGGCGTTCCCGCAAGTGCGGATCGTCCTTCAGGCGCTTCAGGGCATGCGCAATTTCTTCCGGCTGATCCTTTCGAACCATCAGGCCGCCGACTCTTGGCCATTTGCCAATATGTCGGGAAGCCCCTGTGCATCGGTGGCAACGATGGGAAGACTGCAGGCATCGCCTCCAGCGGTGCGACCGGCATGCCTTCGATGCGGGACGTCGTGACGTAGGCATCCGCCGCCGAAAGTAGTGTCTCAGTTTGAAATTTGAAGCGTCGCTTCTCGCGATCCTGCCCGAACTCCTATATGCTTAGCGCAACGCCTACATGATGGACGCAGTTGCGCCCAAACCGGGCAAGCGCGGGCCGCACAAAACGAAAGCCGTCGCCTGATGCCGACAAAAGATAGCACCGGGCGAGCCGCGTGAAACGCGCGTTTCTATTCGGGCTCACGGCCCAGCTAATCCTCATTAGCGCGGTCTTTCTTGTTTTTGATGATCTAATGCTTCCGATGACGCGGTCTCCGGTCATTGGCATTGTCGCATTGGGTTTGGGCGTCGCGAGCGCATTTTTCGCTTGGAGGGCGACCCCTCATCCGTCCTGGCTGGTCAAAATCGGGATGTGGATTGCCGGCTTTCTTGCCATCTACGTGGCAATCCCCTTCATCGAAGTCGTCGTCGTGCTGATCATTCCGCTTATTTCAAACTGAGACGCTACCCGCCATAACCAGTGCCTCCACGCGCTTCAATCCACCTTAAGCAACTGGGCAGAATGCGACAGTCGCACAATCCCGTGCTCTTTCAGATATGGCCAATAGGAGTCATTGACTGTTGCCGCAACAACGTCGAACGTTAGCAAGTTCTCGCTTGCGAGGTCAGGGTCGTCCTCTCCCCACGCATAGAGAGCCGCTCCAGCGCTATAGGTGCCAGGCAACAATCCCAACGATCGCACGCTGAATACGACCTCGGCCTGCCCAACTATGTCAAATTGACCAACACCTTCCGCGAGGCTTTCGAGCACAGAGATCAAGTTGCCTTCCTGATCAAAAATCTGGATATGAACCACGCTTCGGTAAAACGAATCTTTCGCGCCCAGCTTCAGCACAAAATCGTAATCGCCGCCAAACTTGAGCTGGTTGCAGCGCTCGCGCGTACCCGGATACACAATAGCCACCTGCATCCAGAGGTCATCATTGCCAACGCGCTCGGCTCCATCGCTGCTCGGGACGGTGTTCGACAGGTACGCATCGATGATCGATGATGCCTCGCCAAAGTCCTTCAGAAGGCCGCGGTCCAGATAAACCGCTTTTGTGCAATGCTGCCGAACCATGGCCATGTTGTGGCTCACGAACAGCACGGTGCGACCTTCACCCGCAACGTTCTTCATCGTGCCGAGACATTTCTTTTGAAATTCAGCATCGCCGACAGCAAGCACCTCGTCGACGACGAGAATCTCCGGCTCCAGATGAGCAGCGATCGCGAAGGCAAGCCGAACATACATGCCGGACGAATAACGCTTGACCGGCGTTTCGAGAAAGCTGCCGATATCGGCAAACTTGATGATCCGGTCTAGCTTACGCGTGATCTCGGCCTTACTCATGCCGAGGATCGCGCCGTTGAGGTAGATGTTCTCGATTCCGTCGAGATCCGGATGGAATCCGGCTCCTACCTCCAGCAAGCTTCCGATCCGGCCCCGCATCACTGCTTCGCCTTCATCCGGAGCCGTGATAGAGGTCAAAACCTTGAGCAGCGTGGTCTTTCCCGAGCCGTTGCGTCCGATGATACCGCACACGGTACCAGTCGGAACGGAAAAAGTGATGTCCTTGATGGCGAAGAATTCGTTGGGGGAAGCTTCGGCTTCCCGCGAGCGCAAACGCGCGACAAGTTGTTCGACCTCCTCACGCAATGAGCGCACGCCGATCGCGCCGCGCCGGTAGCGCTTGGAAAGTCCTCGGACCTCAACGGCTGGCAATTCTGTCATCGATCTCAAGCCGTAACATTTGCGGTTCGACTGCCGGATCGATCCGCGGTCAGCCCGTCCTTCACGACGCGCGCCGTGACAACGACAGGATAGGCGGTATCCCGGACGTCGAGCTTCTGGTCAGAGACTTCTTCCTTGGCGAGTCCCTGGAGAAAACAAACTGCCGCAAAGACGTTGCCGTGGGTTTCGAGCGCCATATTCGCCGTGCTGAAGGATTTCGCAAGCAACTTCGCCAACGCCGCCTGCGTCAATGACCAGAACCATGTGCTGCCCCACTCGCCGCGATCGACCGGGGTGATGCCCGGAACAGTCAGCAGCAGCACGCCTCCGGGCTTGAGCGCTTCGGCCAGTGCAGCGACCGCGGCCGACATGTCGAAGATCAGATGAAGCGTTTGCGTGAGGATGATGCAGTCGAAGGCGTTTGACGGCAGGACTCCGGGTTGCGACAGGTCGCCTACGATGGTCGCGTTTGGATTGTCGGAATCAACATGCAGCACGTCGCTCTTGACGACATGAGCACCACCAAAATGCATCGTGTAGCTGTTGTCGCCGATTTCCAGCACGCGGCCATGTATGTCGGCCGCATTCAATTGCAGGAAATTCTCGATATAGTACCGATCTATTGGCTTGCCGCGATCATATCCGAATGAGCGGCTTATCGGCATCGTGCGCGCGAAATCCCCAAACCGCACCGAACCGACGAGCGGAGCCCGCCAATCGGCGCCGGAAACTCCGAGCAGCCGTTGCACATGCCTGCCGACCTTGCGCTTTATCCTAAATGCCGCCGTTTGCAGCATGATCGGCGGCGACATCTGCAAAGCCCCCCGCAGCATGCGAATAGCTTTGGCGGGCTCGGCGCGGATCGTGCGCAAGGCCTCAGTGGTCAACTCTCCGGTATAGTAGGTCTTCCAGAACCGCCTACCATCGCGGACTGCAAGACGCACATCGTCGTCAACCGGACCTGCCAACTGCTTGTCAAGCACCGACAATGCTGCAGCGAGCATCATCGTTCGATTGTTCGACATGTTGTCGCCGTGCATGCGGTACTCGGCGACGACATTGCCGTGCGTTACGATCGAACCGCGCCGGGCGATTCGCAAGAATAGCTCATAGTCTTCGCAGAACCGCATTGAAACGTCGAACCCGCCCATGGCCGCGAGCCTCTCCCGCCGATAAACCACGGTCGCATGCATCGCAATGAAGTTTCCCGTCCGCAGTAGCTGAAGATAAGGATCTTCAATAAGGCCGACGTGATGGTTGTCCGACTCGATCGCACCGCTTCCATTGATGAAGCGATGAGCTCCGTAAGCAAGAACCGCATCTGGATGCGCAACCAGCATTCGCACGCCCGCCTCAATGGCATTCGGAAGGAGACGATCATCCGCGTCCAGAAAGGTTATGTAATCGGATCTGGAAGCCGCCAGTCCGGTGTTTCGGGCGGCCGCGAGCCCGCAATTGTCCTGCCTGATCAGGCGCACGCCTGGATGACGCTCGACAATCGATGCCGGATTGTCTGTGGATCCGTCGTCGACGACAATAATTTCATCCATCGGCCGGCTTTGACGAAGACAGCTCTGAATGGCTTCCTCAACAAAGCGAGCATGGTTGTAGGTTGTTATGACGACTGCGATCATGAAACAGCCAAATTCTCCTTAGCTTCGCAGAGAGGCAACGGGCTGGTGTTCGTGAAATCCAACGCGACCCTCGGCGTCACAACAGAATTTGGCACAGAAATGATGGACACTCGTCACTTTTAGCACGTCGCCCCCAGTGAGGCGATGCGACTTGTCATTCACGTAAACGGTATCGTCAATATCAGAAATCTCAGGCTCGGTCGCGATCCAATCCGCGACACCGGTCCTGCGCACTATTTCCGTACTCTCGTCAGCAGCCTGAACACCTTCGACAGGATGCGGCGTGGCGTCAGCCGCCGAACGAACCGGCGGCCGTCTTCGACGGCAAGGTCAAACCTGTCGCGAAGTGTCAGGGGCCGACGCTGGGCCGGATAGCGCGCAAATGCGAAGCGGAGCGCCCGTTGCAACTTCGGCGTCATCAATCCCGAGGCCGACGCATGCATCTCAACCCATTCGAGGAAGCCGATGCGAGCAGCATGCGGGCGCAGTCGATCGTAGATGCCGGAAGCAGTCGCCTTGGCCGATGTAGATTCGAGGTGCTGCCTGTATCGGCCGGTGGGCGTGGATGTCACGAATACCGGGTAGCGCAACAGCAACTTTACCAGAAGGGTCTGGTCTTCGTAGAGCTCGAACGCCTCATCGAAACCGCCCACCGCTGCCAAGGCTTCGCGATGAACCATGATCGAGCAGATGCACGGCACATGAGCCCGCTGGCGCACGATGACCTGATCGAGCAGGTCGGGCGGCATGTGCACACGGTCCGATTGGCGTGGCATCCAGTCGGTCCAGTTCCTGTGCGGCTCATCGGGGAACCACCACAGGGTCGGTCCGTAAAGGACCTTAACGCGAGGATGCGCATCAAAGATCGCAAGTTCCGTCTCGAATTTTTCCGGCTCAAAAATATCGTCGCCATCCAGGAACGTGAAGAACATGCCCGACGCGGCCGCGATTCCGGCATTGCGCGCCGCGGCGGCGCCGCGACGCTGGCCGTTCGGTCGAATGAAACGGATTCGCGGATCGCCGGTTGCTGCAGCCACCGCGATCGCAACGCTCCCGTCGGATGATCCGTCGTCAATGAGGAGCATTTCCCAGTCGGTGAAGGTTTGCGCGCGCACGCTTGCGATCGCGGCCGGAAGAAACCGCTCGACGTTGAGGAAAGGCGTGATGACGGAGATCAATGGCATCGGCGTCGTGCCCATCGTGCAGAATGCGCGGCGGCCGACGAAAGGCGACCATCACTCTCTACGGGACCGCAAGGGTTGTCATTTCCCTTCACAGCATGTCCATGGCCGTTCGTTCGACGCGTTGAAAGATCACGATGCCGATGAACAACACGACCGAGGTCGTGACGAGCGCTGCAGCGATCTGTGGCGCACCGACTGCCGAGGTGCCGAAGAAGCACCAGCGCCCTTCATCAATTATGACAGCGAGCGGATTCAGAAATCCGGTCAGCGTCCGGTACTGCTCGGGAATAGCCGAAAAAGGAAAGATGATCGGCGTCACGAACAGCCAGATTTGAATGAAGAATGGAGTCATATGAGCTGTATCGCGGTACTTCGCGGTTGACGCTCCTAGACAAAGCCCAACAGCCAACGAGAATGCCGCGATCTGGATGATGACCAGCGGAAAGAGCGCGAGGCGCCACGTCAGCCCGTCCACTTTTCCTGTCAGCTGGTACCAGAGCAAGAAAGCGAATGCGACGCCAAGCTGGATCGCCAGGGCCACACCGTTCGACAGCAGCGACGACACGGGAACGACGAGTCGCGGGAAGTAGATCTTGCTGAAAAGATGACCGTTAGCGATGAAGACTTGGCTCGCGGTGGAGACGACTTGGGAAAAATACGACCACAGCACCAGCGCTGTCAGATAAAAGATTGGCGCGGGATGGCCGCCGGTTGAAATGCCCGCGATACCGCTGATGACGGTGGTCAAGGCTGCGGTAAGCGCCAGGGGCTGCAGGATCAGCCAAGCCGGACCAAGCAAGGTCTGCTTGTAGCGGACTTTGATGTCGCGCATCGCGAACAGGAGCAGCAGATCGCGATAGCGCCACAGATGCCAGAAATCGAGGTCAAACCAGCCGCGTCGAGGGGTGATAATGGTAATCTGCTGTGCGTTCATCAGAACAGATGATCCTCGATTTTTCGCAGGAATTCATCTCCTGACCAGTTGCCGACATACAACCGAGGTAAACGCAGCACGTCTGCCTCGGGCGCAACGCACGCGGCGCGCGTCGTGCATGCGAACTCAAATCCCGCTTCCCTGACGGCAGATACCGACAGAGCGTCATGGTCTCCGAATGGATATGCAAAAGAAAGAGCGCGTTTTCCGGTCATTTGCTCACAGGCCGAACGGCCGTCGACGATCTCGCGAAGCTGAGTCGCGAACGAATGTGCCGGAAGCGTGGGATGACTGACAGTATGACCGCCGATCGTTATCAGGTCGTCACTGATGTCACTAACCTCCTCGGGAGTCATAGTACAGTGCTCTGGCCTGGCGTCGAGACCAACGCCCGCCCATTTCGCGATGTCTTCGAGGTGTGCGTTCTGTCGCTCATAAGGCAGCGTTCGGAGCGCCGACCACACCTCCCGGTAGACTTTGTCACGGCCGGCCTGATCCACCATCTTCGGGACAAGCCAGTGATGCCTTCCTCCCTCGGTCGTGATGTCGAGTATGTCAGGCAGTTCAGGCGTCTCAAGAAAGATGCGCGTGAGCGCATCCCACCAGAATTCTCTGCCGCTTCCGATTGCTCCCGTCGCAACAAACAGCGTCATCGGGCAGTCGTGACGCTGCAGGATCGGGCGAGCGTTGCTGTAGACGTCGTGATAGCCGTCGTCAAAGGTGACAACCGCAAGCGGTTTGCCCGGCTTTCCCCGTGCGATGACATCGAACAGCTCATGCAAATGCACCACCCGCCGGCTCCGCGTCAGCGCTTCGATCTGTTCTTCGAACCTCGCCGGATGGACGGCTAGCCCCCACGGATCGACGGTGATATCTGCAACGCGATGGTACATCAGTATGATGGGAGCGCGGCGCAGGCGTCGACGCCGCACCATCCGACCAAGCTGCAGGAGAACGCGCGGGATCACCATCGGTCTCCCGCCGCAGGAACCGCAAGAATCACGCCCATGCCCGATCGCGGATGCCATCCCGATCGGCAGAAACGCAATACATGTGAGTGTTCAAGCATATAGCTGATGGCAATAACACCACGAGGCCACGGGCACGGATGTGAGCGAAATAAAAGGAAGCATGAAGGCATCCACAAGTTTGGGCGGATTGAAACCGGCATATTAGCATGTCGCCGCCGTTAGTGCGAAGACCGGGCGAATTCTCAGACGTTGACGTAGCCGGTAGGGGGAGGCGCGGCTTGATACCATTCCGCTCGAGCATGCTAGCTAGTATTTAGGCTGGTGGCGCTCCCGTCTTTCTTTCATCCTTCATCGAAAGCAGGTTTTTTTCGATATGCAACCCGCAGTTTCCGTCATCATTCCTGCTTACAATGCGGAAAAGACCATCCCACACACCCTCCGGTCGGCCGCCTCGCAAACATTCAAACAGCTAGAGATCATAGTGGTCGATGACGGGTCGACCGACCGGACCGCTGAGGTCGTCGAGGCATTTGCAACCAGTGATCCGCGAATTTCTTATCTGAGACAGCAGAACCAAGGGGTTGCTGTCGCCAGAAATCTGGCAATTCATGCGGCGAAGGGTGAATTTATAGCGCCACTTGATGCGGATGATGTGTGGCACCCGACAAAGCTGGAAAAGCAGCACCGCCTCTTTCAGTCGCGGCCGTCTCTCGGCCTGGTCTACGCCTGGTATCGGGTCATCGATGATGATGATTGGGTGATCGAATGCTCCCCGCCAATTCTCGCTCGCGGGGACGTCCACAACTGGCTGCTGGTTGAGAATTTTATCGGCAATGCAAGTTCACCGCTAATCAGGCGATCAGTTCTTACGGCAACCGGGGGATACGACCCGTCGCTCAGAGCAGCAGGCGCCCAAGGAGCCGAAGACTTGCAGATGCAGCTCAACATTGCCGCGATCTGCGATTATGATGTCGTTCCGGAGTATCTGGTTGGTTACCGGCGATCACCATCTTCCATGTCGACCAGGTATGTCGTCATGCTGGCATCGCACCGGATCGTCCTTGAAACGGTCCGCACGCAACATCCCAAGCTAGCATCTTTCCTGTTTCGTTGGTCCGATGGCGTGGCCTCAGCGTATTACGGCACCGAAGCCGCCCGCACCTCGCCAGGCGCGGCCATCGCTCCCCTTGTCCACGCAATACGGATCGATCCGGCCGCGCTGTTTCATGTCTTCGCAAAGCCGTTTGCACAAGACCGGTGGCGGCGGCTGCGTCGCTTTGTGCGGAGGCCGCTTGCCGTCAAACAGCGCATGGTCCCGACCTCACCGCATTCCATCTGTACCTCAGGGCGTTTTTTCGACGCCGATCCGACCTTCATCTGCCAGCCATTTCCTCCGGAGTGGCTTCGAAGGCGAGTCCAGGTGGCCCTCAAGACGCCGACGCCGCGCCAGCTTCGCGAGTCAGGTCCAAGGAGTATTGATCCGTCCGCTCCGGTCGAAGGCGGCGCTTAAGATCTTGAACACAAGGTACCGGCACCCTGGACACCCGTGATCTCTGACCCGCTAAAATGGCGGATGCAGCCGCCGCAACCGCTCGAACTGTGAGTCGCTCACATTCACCAGCTGGTCTCTTCATAAAGCGGACGGAACTTGGCGTTCTTGTTGCGCATCCGTTTCACTCCAACCTTGATCCAGCGAGGCACCAACCTGGCCCTGCAGTAAACGTCCACCATGTTGGGCAGGCGAGAAATCGCCGTGCGCGGATCCAGGACGAAGAGTTTCCTCGACAGGTTGCAGGCCGCGTAAAGCCGCCCGCCGATCAAAGCTCTCACCGCAAGCCAACAAATCATGTCGACCAGGTGGGCATCGAGATCGCTGCCGAACTGCGGATATTTTTCGCGAAACTCGTCAAGAACAATCTCACAAGAACGAAGCATCTGCATGACATCGCTCGACATGTTGACGTTCGTTATCCGGTAACCCACGAGATGCTGAGGCACGACGCGGAATTCGTAACTTTCCGCTATTCTGAGGCACATCAGAAGATCCTCGCAACCTTGCGCATTCCTGGCCCTCAGGGAAGGATCAAATTGTCCCGCCCGCTCGAATGCGGAGCGACGCAACAGCATCGAACTTCCGTTGCCGACAAAATTCATTCTGCACATCCGTTGCAGAACGCTGCCATCGGCATCGGGCCGGTATAGCGAGAATACCCGGCCGTCCTCGTCGATCTGTGCAAACCAGCAATATGCCAGGCCCGCCGAAGAGCCGCCTTCCTGCAAGGCGCGCAGTTGCAGCGCGATCTTGGATGGGGCCCAGAGATCATCCGCGTCGACAAACGCCAGAAACTCCGCATCGGTAGAGGCGGCACCAATATTGCGAGCCTGCGCGACACCGGCGTTCGACTGCCTCATAAGGCGTATACGCCGGTCTTTCGCAGCACAGGAGGCCACAATCGAGGCGGAGTGGTCCGTCGACCCGTCGTCCACCACGACAATGTCCAGCGCCTGATGGTCCTGCTGGCAGATGCTGGTCAAGGTGGCGCGAATGGTCCGTTCGGCATTGAACATCGGCACCACCACGCCTACCGTGGCATTGTCCTGGATCATCGGAGCCTTCGTTTTCTCTGCAAGAACTGGTAAACAACGGATGGCGCCAGCATTGCAATCAGCACCGCTCTTCCATGATCGGGGCGAATTCGAGGCAAATCAGGTCAGTCATCCTATCAGTCTGGCCTATCGTCGCTGGCGAATCGTGACGAAGCAACACCAAGTCCGAAAAGCAGACACAAGGATCCGTCGCGTTACGCCTCCTTATTAGCCTTTGCTGAATGAGCCGGTCAACCGGCGCCGCGCTGCCGAGAGCCTGCCGGCGGCCGCACGACCATCGTCAACAGCCATCGCCACGGCACCATCTCATTCTGCGACGAAGTGGTGGTCCTGAGCGAGCCGTGTGAAAAAGCAGGCGCCTTTCGCCGCTCTGGCAGCGCCAGCATGGAGGAACTTGTCGGCATGAACGGCCGGTGACGCTCCACATGGGGGAGAATGTCAATTGTGCGGTGGCAGTCTGCAACAACGCTGTGCCCGGCCTTCCCGCAGAACCCACTCCAGACCGGCGAGATATACCCCCCGCCGGTCCGCGACAACCAAAGTCGACATGCGAACACCGTTCGTAGGAAACGCAGCAAACTTGATTTAATTGTCGGCAAATTAGGAAAGCAGGGCCCCGATCGGTTGCAAAGAAATCACTAATATACGTGTACCTATGGCGTAACCCCAGGTCGGCGATGTCAGGCCCGGCTCCCCCAGCCTGGGCCCCCTGCGTAGCGCCGGTAACCGTCGCCGATGCTGCGTCGGGCTGGCTCGCGACGCGCTTTAGGCCGCCAAGGCGTGCCTGGCGTCCGGGGTTCCGGGAATTGCGGCCGCCATCGCAGCACGCTTTACAATCTCCGATTTGTGGACTCGCTCGACGCGCTCGAAGTTAATGTTGCCCTAGCGACAGAGGAGGGGGGAACGTCGCGAACGGGAGGAAACAAAATGAAAGAAAAATACGATCTGACGATCGACTACGATCACTATGACGACGACCCCTATGATTTAGCCACTTTCGCGGAAAAGCACGGGCTCGACGTCCGAGCCGCCGAGCTTCTCCTTTTCGCCAAGGGACCGTCTCGGGTTGCGTGCGATGCAGCAGCATTAGCCTTCCTCGCAGCAGTCGCCGCACAGGCCAAGAGACACTCGGCGCGCTAACTTTCGTGCCGCCTCGCGTGGAATATTCGACACGCCGCTCGGCTTTAGCCTGAATGATGCGGTGACAATCATGCGGCGTGGCGCAAGCGCCACGAGACATGGAAATCCCAGCGTGAAGCGGCTTGACGCAGCCATTGGCTCCAACCCGGCGACAGTCAAGAAAAGACCCGCCCCGGTAAACGGAGCGGGTCTGTTGCCTGAGGCGGAACTCAACACATGGCCGCGACGGCGATGATCGCCGCGGCACCATGAAGATCAGGTTAACGGGCGAATTTGATTCAAATGCGCCTGTGGATATTTGCCTGGGAGTAAGCCGAGCCGACCATGTTTGCCGGACGGCGGGCAATAAGGAGAAGCTTATGAGAAGCGACTTTGCCGCCGCACACCTCCATCTTGAACGAGCCTGCCACTACCTGCGCGGCGACGATGAGACGAGCAGCCAAACCCGTGCTGCCCTGGATATCCTGATCGATGCAATTGTCGCAGCCCAGTACAAGCGCTCGCCCGGAGAGGTCGTGGAATTTCCAAGAACGGCAAAGCAGCAACGATAGTCGACGAGCGGCCCAGAGGGCCGCACGAACCAGCGGCCGATCGCCTGTGTCAGCAGGCGATTTCCTCGGGACCGGAGAAGTCCAGGCGTCTGGTCCCCCGTGCTTGTGCATTTCGAGCTCAATGGTGACGGCGTATTCTTGCCGCGGCCAAGTGGCTGAAATTGTCTCGGGAGGAGATGGCGATGGCTGAGGCAACGCGTCACGACGCCTGGCAGGCCGGGAATAGCTACGACCTTTATATGGGGGGATGGAGCCGTCAGATCGCTCCACTGTTCCTGGATTGGCTCGATCCGGCGGAGGGGCTGGATTGGCTGGAGGTGGGTTGCGGAACCGGAGCGCTGTCCGCAGCCATCCTGGCGCGCTGCAATCCCAGGAGCTTGGCGTCCATAGACCCGTCGGAGGGCTTTCTCGCCAAGGCGCGTGCAAACGTGCCCGATAAACGTGTCGAGTTTCTCGTGGGCGATGCGCAGGCGCTGGCTGTCGAATCGGCCAGCAAGGACATTGTCGTGTCGGCGCTTGTTCTCAACTTCATCCCCGACAAGGAAAAGGCGCTCGCGGAAATGAGGCGGGTTGCCCGCCGCGGCGCGACGGTTGGATTTTATGTGTGGGATTATCCCGGCGGCGGGGTGGAATTCATGCGGGCCTTCTGGACCGCTGCGACGGCGCTTGACCCCGGCGCCATCGACCTTACCGAGGACAGACGTTTTCCATTTTGCACACAGGACGGATTGACCGATCTCGCCAAGAAGGCCGGCCTGGTTTCCGTCGACTGTACCCGGATTGAAATGCCGGCTGTATTCAAGGACTTTGAGGACTACTGGCACCCCTTCACCCTTGGTGCAGGGCCGGCGCCCGGTTATTGCACGAGTCTCGAACCGGCAGCTCGCCAGAAATTGATGGAGAGGCTCCGCGAGAGCCTGCCGCGCGGCGAGGGCGGGTCGATTCCCCTGAAGACGAGAGCCTGGGCAGTCAGGGCCAGGGTTCGCTGATGACCGCAAGTCCACGTCGCGCCCGACCGGCAGGCCGCCAAACTATAGACTGTCCTGTGCAAAGTTCGGGTTGACCGGCCTTGTACGCGAAGCGACTATTCGTCCAGCCGAGGTCGTCATGCCGGCGCCAGGAGGAAATGCGATGGACGAGCCCGATCGGTGGCGTCACATGTCGAGTGCGCCAAGGGATGGCAGCCGGATCCTTGTCACGGTTCGGCCGTCCGAACAGGGGCCGGCGGAAGTCGACCTGGCTTATTGGTCTCGAGCCGACCAGTTCGGCAGCGAAGGGTGGCGCGCTTCCGACTCCTCGCCCGGACGCGTGGTCGAATACGCCGAACCCGAGCTGAAATGCTGGATGCCGCTGCCGACAGCCAATCTAAGCAGGGGTTCATTGCCCAGCCCCTGGGAGGGTGAGGATGTTCCGCTGCTGGACGGGTCCGGGATATGAGGCTGGTCGACGCGTGAGCAGCCTCAGGTCCGTCAGAACAGGAATGCTGCCGTGGCGGGGTTCGCCCCGGTGCGGCCGCCTGATGAATCCATGCCTCGAATGAGCTTTAGGTCTTCCGCGTCCAACTCGAAATCGAAGACATCGAAGTTGGCGGCGATGCGATCCTGGTGGATCGACTTTGGAATAACGATCAGCCCTTCCTGAATGTGCCATCGGATGATCGTCTGCGCCACGGACTTGCGGTGTTTTCCGGCGATCTTCTCAAGGGTCGGATCGCTCAGCAGCCGGCCGCTGCCCAGCGGGCTCCAGCTTTCGATGCGGATGTCGTGCTCGATATGGAATTCTCTGACGTCGCGCTGCTGAAACCGGGGATGGAGCTCGATCTGGTTGACGACTGGCGTGACTCCGGTCTCGCCGATGATCCGCTCCAGATGATCCCGATTGAAGTTCGAAACGCCGATCGACTTGATCCGGCCGCCTTGCCTGAGTTCGATCAGCGTCTTCCAGGCTTCGACGTATTTGTCCTGGCTGGGCACCGGCCAGTGGATCAGAAACAGGTCGATCTGTTCGATCCCGAGCTTGTTCATCGTCTCGTCGAAAGCCCGAAGAGCGGCGTCACGTTGATGGGCGCCGTTGCGCAGCTTCGAGGTGATGAACAACTCCCGTCTCGGCACGCCAGCCGTGCGGATAGCTTGCCCGACGCCTTCCTCGTTCTGGTAGCCTTCGGCGGTGTCGATCAATCTGTAGCCGGCCTCGATCCCCCAACTCACGACCTGGGCCGTAATGGCCGGATCGACTTGCCACACGCCAAGGCCGATCCGGGGAATGGCGGAGCCGTCGTTCAATGGTATCTGTTCGGGCATATTCACGTCCTTCTGCAACGGGGTTCCCCGCCCAGCGCATAGTCTATCTAGTCCCGGCGGCCGGCAAGGCGAGTCGACCGGCCGACAACGTGCGGCGCGAGGCCCCCTGTCGAACCAACGGCGAAGGACTAATCTGCACTTCCGACCGCGCGAGGTCACGGACCGCCTTCCCGTCGCGGTCGGTCGAGAGGGCGGTTGCAAGCCTCGGCCCAGGTGCCCCTCAACCCAATCGGGTGCGGCCGGCTTGGCGTTCATCATTGGTGCCCGGCGAGCCGACATGCTATGCTGTGGCGGCAAACCAGCTACCGTCCCAGGTGATCGTCAGTTGGGTTGAGTTATGCAACGTTTTCGGTCGTCAAGCCCGACCGGCAGATCATGCTCGGCGCTGGTAATTTCACACAAAGCAACCGCCCGCGATGTTGTATCTAGCTACACAGATGCCGCAAAGCTGGCCACGTGGGAGGATATCGTGATCAAGAAACTCGCTTTCGTTTTGACATGCGCTGCCACCTTTTGCGTAACGTCCGCCTTTGCGCAGGACACCAATCTCGAGAAACTCGGCGGCTTCAAGACTACCGGCACACCGATGATGGAGCCGATCCCGCAGACGGGGGAAAACGCCGAAGCCCTCAAGGCGATTGCAGCGAAAGTCAAAGTCCCAGATGGCTTCAAGATCAGCCTCTATGCCATCGTTCCCGACGCGCGTCACATGGCCGTGGGACCACAGGGTGTGGTGACGTTCGTCGGTACCCGCAAGGAGCTGGTCTATTCCATGACCGACCGCAACAAGGATCGTGTCGCCGATGATGTGAAGGTCTTCGCGCCTTCGATCAAAATGGCAGTTCCGAACGGCGTCTGTTTCTCCAGGGATGGCCACCTCTACCTCGCCGAACAGAACCGCGTCTTGTGGTTCCCGGCCGCCGAGTTTTTCTACGAAGGCCCCGACGTCGCGGCCTTCGCCATCGTCAAGCAGGGCGAACTGATACCTGCATCCGACGAGAGCTACAATCACACGGCTCGCACCTGCCGCATCGGCCCCGATAACCGCCTCTACATCACCATCGGCCAGCCCTTCAACGTGCCGGCGCCCGAACTGCTCCCGGAATTCGAGAAGCTGGGCATCGGCGGCATCATTAGCATGAAGCAGGACGGTACCGACCGCAAAATCTATGCGCGCGGAATGCGCAATCCCCTCGGTCTCGATTTCAATCCAAAGGACAAGACACTTTGGGTGAACGACAACCAGGTCGACGGCATGGGCGATACCATCCCTCCGGGTGAAATGAACCGTGTCACCGGACCGGACCAGAATTTTGGCTTCCCCTGGTACGGCGGCGGCAAGACCCGTACGGTTGAGTATAAGGACGCCACGGTGCCCGAAGGCGTGATCTTCCCGGAGGTCGAGCAAGACGCTCACGCGGCCGATCTCGGCCTGTCGTTCTATACCGGCAAGCAGTTCCCCGAAAAATACCGGGGCGGCATCTTCTCGACCCAGCACGGTTCGTGGAACCGCGTCGACCCGGTGGGCGCTCGAGTCATGTTCACCTCGCTCAAGGAGGACGGCACGGCAGACAAAACTGAAGTGTTCGCTGAAGGCTGGCTGAACGAGAATGGCGAGTATCTCGGCCGGCCCGTCGATGTTCAGGTGCTCAACGACGGCTCGCTGCTGGTGTCCGACGATCTGGCCGGCGCCGTCTGGCGGATCTCCTACGGCGACTAACGACTCCGCCAGGCGGCGGACATTTGCTGCCGCTGCCTGGCTCATTCCTGTGGATATTGGAGATTCCCAGTGCGAGGTTTGATCGTTAG
The DNA here is from genome assembly GCF_055901555.1 of Mesorhizobium sp. WSM4821. Taxonomy (NCBI): domain Bacteria; kingdom Pseudomonadati; phylum Pseudomonadota; class Alphaproteobacteria; order Hyphomicrobiales; family Phyllobacteriaceae; genus Mesorhizobium; species Mesorhizobium sp. WSM4821. The sequence continues at coordinate 3,439,332 of NZ_CM148371.1, forward strand.
TCTGGCTGTGCTCCTTGCCTGTTCGTCTCTCGCGGAGGCCGGAGGTGATGCCGCTTCGGGCAAAAAAATCATGCTGAAGTGCCAGGTTTGCCATGGCAAGGACGGCATCGCCAAGCTGCCCGAGGCGCCGAACATAGCCGGGCAAAAGGAGACCTATCTTGTCAAGGCGTTGATGGCCTTCAAGGCAGGCGAGCGTAAGAACGAGCAGATGACTGTCGTGACCAAGAGCTTGAGCGATGAGGATATAGCGAATGTCGCCGCCTATTATTCATCGATCAAGATCACCGTTCAGGTTCCGCCCTGAGACCAAGGCGCGTCGCGTGCTTCTGTGAACCGATATTTCATGTTGCGAGGCGGCCTTGAGTAGGCGTGGAGGAAACGGACGACTTTGATGGCTGAAGTGCGGAAGATACGCTTGTCGTCGGGCGGCGAGGTGGCCGTCCGGACGGCTGGTAACGCTTCCAGACCCGCGCTTGTCCTGCTGCACGGCTTCCCCAATTCCTCCCGGATGTTTCGCGACGTGATCGTCCCGCTCTCCGGCAGCGTCTTTGTCGTGGCGCCTGACCTCCCGGGCTTCGGCGCCTCCGATCCGCCCCCCGAGCCATCGTTCGACATGCTCGCCAGCTCGATTGAAGAGCTGCTCTCGCGCCTCGGCGTGGGCCGCAGGTTCCTCTACCTGCATGATTTCGGAGCCCCGGTAGCGCTTCATCTCGCCATGCACGCTCCGGAACTCGTCGAGGGTCTCATCATCCAGAATGCCAATGCCCACCGCTCCGGCTTCGGTCCGCAATGGGCGGACACATTGGAATTCTGGGCTGCGCCGAATGCTGCGAACGAGCAGGCTGCCACCGCCCATCTGACCCTCGAGGGGACCCGCGACCAGTACGTCGCCGGCGTGCCACCCGAGATCGCGGCGCGGATCGATCCAGGTCGCTGGATTGAGGACTGGCGGATCATGTGTCTGCCGGGACGGCTTGATCTGCAGAAGGCGCTCTTGGCCGACTACGGCCGATATGTCGACCGGTTCGGGGAGGTGGCTGACTACCTGGCGAAGCATCAACCCCGGGCAATGCTTCTTTGGGGTCGCCACGATGACTTCTTCGACATTGCGGAGGTTCAGTCGTGGCTTCTGGATCTCCCCCGAATGGAGGCTCACGTCTTCGACGCAGGCCACCTCGTTTTGGAGACGGATGCGCTCAGGGCTGCTGAACTGATGCTGGAGTTCGTCGATGGCGGGCTGACCAAGGGCAAATCGAGCGACCGGCGTTTGGGGGTGGCTCACCAAACGCCAAACGCCTGATCGATCTGTCGGTGGGGTCTTCTCCGCTGCGGCCGTTTTTGCTGATCCCATATTCCTGCACGGTGAGTTCCGCTCGGCCTCACTCGAACTGTTGGTCTTCGATCCCCTTTGGATAGCGATCGAGCGTCACGTTCAACTGGATGCCGTGCTCGAGCCACGCCTTTAGCCCCGCAAGCAAAAGCGTGAAGCCTTGGGTGGAATCGGCGACGTAGCGCATGAGCTGGTCGGCGTCTCCCGTCCATCCGGATTCCTGCACGCGTACGAAAGTCGTGCCGTCCGGAATGGATTGGAACGTCCATTGCACAGTTGTCGGGCCGCTATAGCCAGGCCATTCAATCACCACGCGCTTTTTGGGTTCCACGACCTTCGGCGTCACCTCGATGGAGACATCGTGGCTCTCCCATTCCCACGTGACCGCCTTACCGGTCTCAAGCCTTCCGCTGCCTTTGCTGAACCAGAACTTCGTCGTGATCTCCGGATTCACGATCGCTTCGAACACAGGCTCGACCGGCTTGCGGATGAGCATTCCGGTCTTGGCGATTGGAATGCGTGTGAGCTGCGGATTTTTCATGAGCTTTCTTTTGCCGATCTCACGCAAAACGTCATCTCGCGTGGATGGTTCCGCCGCCGGGATTTCGCTTGTGGACCCGGGAAACTGAGTCCATCCGCGGCTCAGGCTGCCTGGCTTGAAGGTCGAGCGGGTCCCGTTCCATCAAGGCGAATTGGAGGCTTGCCTGAGTTGTAGGATGACCCTATGATAGGACTCATGATCACGGATTACCCATCCCCTCAACGCGAAGCTTTTGGCGCAATTGTTGAGTTGCCTGCACAGTTGGCGGGTGATGCGCTGATAGACGGGCGGTCGCCGCTGGCCGAGCGCTACCTCATCGATTGGAGCCGAGAAAGGCGCGGAAGTGCCCGCTTCATCGTGCGTCCAGGATCCGTGGAGGACGTCCAGGCGCTCGTGAGATGGTGCTCGCGGAGCGGCGTCGCCATCGTCGTGCAAGGTGGCAACACCGGACTTGTCGGCGGCGCGCTTCCTGAGAATTCGGACTGCGCCGTGCTGTCGCTCGAGCGTCTCAACCGGATACGTTGCGTCGATCCGCTGGACTTCACGCTGCAGGCTGACGCCGGCGCCGTGCTGCAGGACGTCAAGGACGCGGCCGAAGCATGCGACATGATCTTCCCTCTCGCGCTTGGTGCGCAGGGGTCGTGCACGATCGGCGGCAATGTCGCGACCAATGCCGGCGGCATCAATGTGCTGCGGTACGGCATGACGCGCGATCTGGTGCTCGGGCTTGAGACGGTCCTGCCAGACGGCACATTGTGGAACGGCATGAACGGGCTGAGCAAGGACAATCGCGGCTACAGCCTGAAGCAACTGATGATCGGCTCGGAGGGGACGCTCGGGGTCGTCACGGGTGTCGAGGTCAGGCTCTCGCCCCGGCCGACGCAGGTCGAGACCGCCTATGTCGGACTGGGCAGCTTCCGCCAGGCGTGCGAGCTTTTCCGGATGGCGCGGCATCTCTGCTCCGACCTTCTCAGCGCGTTTGAGGTGATCGGGGAGGAGTGCCTGCCGCTGGCCCATCTCATCGATCCGAACCTGCGCTCGCCATTGACGCAGGCGTGTCCGGTTCATGCGATCGTCGAACTCGCCTGTGGGCCGGGGATAGATGCCGGCGGGCTTCTTGAAGCGATGCTGACGCGTGCCTTGGAGGCCGAGCTGATCAGGGACGGCGTCGTCGCGCAAAGCCGCTCCCAGGCCGCCGCATTCTGGGCCATCCGGGAGGGCCTGGTCGAGGGGCAGGCGCGGCGCGGCTTTCATGTCCGCACCGACCTCTCGGTTCGCCTCAGCGACGTGCCGAAGCTGATCGAGCAGGCCCGCTCGTGCATCGTGCGCGAATGGCCAGGCTGGACATCGCTGACCTACGGCCACGCGGGCGACGGGAACATCCATTTCAACGTGCTGCCTCCCATGGATTGCGACCCTGGCCAAGCGAGGGCCGTGGGTCAGGCGGTCTTGATCAGACTCTATGAACTGGTCGGAGCGCTCGGCGGCTCGTTCAGCGCCGAGCATGGCGTCGGTCGCAGCCGCAGTGACGTGTTCTGGGCCGGTCTGTCGCAGCGCGAGCGGCAGATTCACACCGCGATCAAGGCAGCCTTCGATCCGGCAGGCCTGTTCAACTCCGGGTGTCTCATGTCTGATCGGGGCGATTTGTAGGGGAAACCGCATGAAGCAGCGTTCGTCCATCATAGGCAGCGTGGAGGCGCTTCCGCATCGCGTCGCCTCGCATCTGAGCCGCGAGATCGAGGGCGGCGACATCATCCCGGGAGCCCGGCTTCCCACCGAAAGCCAGCTCGCCGACAAATTCGGCGTTAGCCGCAATGTCGTCAGGGAGGCGATCGCGCAGCTTCGCGCCGATGGCATGATCGAGGCGCGTCAGGGCGTGGGCGCATTCGTCATGGCGCCGGAACAGCGGACGGCCATCCGGATCGACCGCGAAGCGCTGAAAGACCAGCGCAACATGGAGCAGCTGTTCGAGCTGCGCGGCATCCTGGAGACCGAATCCGCCACACTGGCCGCGGCGCGCTGCACATCCGACGATCTTGACGCGATCAAGGCCGCGCTGGACCGCATGGGTGGCGAGGAGCGCTGGGAGGATGGCAGCATCGAGGCCGATCTGCTTTTCCATAGGGCGATCGCCCGGGCGACGGGCAATAGCTACATCTACACCTTCATTTCCTTCGTCTGCGAGCAGATCCGCCAGTCGATCCACTATGCCCGCCTCACCAACCCGCTGCACGACCTGGTCGAGGTCAACGTCGCCGAGCACGTGCGGATCTACGACGCGCTCGCCGCGCACGACCCGCAGGCTGCCGGTGAGGCGATGCGCCGGCACATCGATGGCGCCGCATCGCGCGTCGGCGTCGAACTCACCGCAGAGATCAATCGAGGCAAATGACCATGTCGCTCGGGCAGACCAAGGCAATCACCGATATCTGCCTCCTTGTGGAGGATATCGACCGCACGATCGACTTCTATACGGGGAAGCTCGGCTACCGGATCAGACGCCGTGCCGAGGGCTTTGTCGATTTTCATTCCGAGCGCGTGACGCTCGCCGCATGGGAACTGGATCACATCAATCGCCACTGCGGCGTCTCGAATGTCCGCTCGCCGAAGCAGGCGCACAAGGCATGCGTTGCCATGGAGCTCGAAAGCGCCGGGGAGGTAGACCGGCTCTACGCCGAACTGTCGGAGAAGGGGGTGCCGTTCGTCGGGCCGCCCCGCGACTATGTCTGGAACGCGCGCTGCGCCTACTTCCACGACCCGGACGGGACGCTGTGGGAGCTCTACGCCTGGACCGGCGCGGGACCGGGCGACTATCACGACACGCAAGAGTGATTCCGATCGCGACGGCCTCGCAAGAAGGGCCGCGCCGCATGCAAACAATCCAACAATGGAGCAAGAAGATGAGTGGGAACACATCGCAGTGGAATCGCAGATCGATCCTGAAGGCCGGCGCCGCCGGCCTGGTGGCTTTCGGGCCGGGACTTCAGCTGCTCGGCGCCAGCGCCTCGGCCGCCGCCAAGATCGTCGTCCAGTATGACTGGCTGATGTCGAACGGCCAGATCGGCGACGTGGCGGCCGTGGCCAATGGCTACTTTGGGGAAGCCGGGCTCGAAGTCGAGTTCAGTCCCGGCGGACCGAACGCCGCGACCGTGCCGCCGGTGGTGTCCGGGGCCGCCCAGCTCGGCCAATTCTCCGAATCGCCTCAACTCTATGCCGCGCGGGCGAGCGGCGTTCCGGTGAAGATCATCGCCTGCGGCTATCGCACCGGGCCCTATGCGCTGACCTCGAAACCGGCAAGGCCGATCCGGTCGGTGGCGGATCTGAAGGGCATGCGGATCGGCACGCAGCCGACCGCGCGCTTTGCCATCGACGCGATGCTCGCGAAGAACAAGATCGACCCTTCCGAGGTCACCATCGTCAATGTCGGGTTCGACAAGGCGCCGCTGGTTCGCGGCGACGTCGATGCGATCGGCGGCTGGATCACCAACACGCAGGCGCTCAGCGTCGTCGGCGATGACCGCATCGATCTTCTGTTGTCGGAGCTGGGCCTGGCGTCCTATGCCGACGTCTACTTCGCGACCGACAGCGCCATCGAGTCCGATTCCGAGACCCTGGCGAAATTCATCGGCGCGGTCGCCAAGGGGTGGGGCTGGGTCCACGCCAATCCCGAGCAGGCGGTCGACAAGCTCGTCGCCGCCTATCCCGAGATCGACGCAGGCTGGGAAAAGAAGACGATCCCCCTGGTGCTGAAACTGTCGTTCGACGACGCCACGAAAAAGGATGGATGGGGCACGTTCGATCCCGCCTCCATCGAGAGCCAGATCGCGCTGCTCGACCAGATTGGCCAGTATCCGAACGGCAGGCCGAAGGCTGAGGACGTCTATACGACCAAAATCCTCGAACTCAGCGCGGCTGAACGGCCGAAGCTCGGCGCGCCCGCCTCCTGATGGCCGCGCCGGCCATCGAGACCTCCGGGCTCGACGTCGGCTATCCCGGCCGGCGCGCGCCCGTGGCGGTGATCTCCGGTCTCGACCTGACGGTCGAGGCCGGCACCTTCCTGTCGATCCTCGGACCCTCGGGCTGCGGAAAGTCGACGTTTCTGCGGGTTGTCGCCGATCTGCTGGCGCCGCTCGCGGGCACGATACGGGTGATGGGCGAGACGCCGTCGGCGGTGCGCTCCGGCCGCGGCGTGGGCTTCGTCTTCCAGGACGCGACCCTTTTGCCATGGCGCACGGCGCGCGAGAATGTGCGGCTGCCGATCCAGGTGGGCCGCCGCAGCCTGTCGCGCATGATTGACGACCGGGCCGATGAGCTGCTCGAACTCGTGGGCCTGTCGGCGCTCGGCGACCGCCTGCCTCATCAGCTTTCCGGCGGACAACGCCAAAGGCTGGCGATCGCCAGGGCGCTGCTTGGCGAGCCGCGCCTGCTCCTGATGGACGAGCCCTTCGGCGCGCTCGACGAGATCACCCGCGATCGCCTCAACGACGAGCTGCTGAACCTTTGGCGGCGGACCGGAACGACCGTGCTGTTCGTCACGCATTCCATTGCCGAAGCCGTCTATCTCGGGCAGCGCGTGATCGTGCTTGCGGCGCATCCGGGACGGATCGTCGCCGACCACGACCTTCGTCCGCTGAAGGGGCCGGACAACAGATGCTCGCGCGAGGATCCGGCGATCGTCGCGGCAATGGCCAGGATGCGCTCCGCCCTTGGAGCGGCCTCGTGAACCGGGGTCCGCTTTTTCCGTTCGCACAGACCGTGCTGCCGATCCTCGGCGCCGGCTCGCTCATTCTCGCATGGCAGATCCTGCTGCCGCTCGCAGGCGTGCCCGCCTACATCGTTCCGACGCCGACCGCGATAGCGGGCGTGTTTGCCAGGAACGGGTCGCTTCTCATGTCGAACCTCTGGCCGACGGCCATCGAGGCGCTCTGCGGCTTCGTGCTCGGGAACCTCGCCGCCGTGCTGCTGGCGGTGGCCTTCGTGCACAGCCGTACGCTTCAGGCCGCCTATTTTCCGGTCGTGCTGTTCTTCAACACGATCCCGGTTCTTGCGCTGGCCCCGATCATCATCCTGATCTTCGGCCTCGGCATGCTGCCCAAGATCGTGATCGCGGCAGTGATCTGTTTCTTCCCGACGCTCATCAACATGATCCGGGGGCTGGAATCGGCGAGCGCCAGCGAGCACGAGCTCTTCCGCGTGCTCTCGGCGACGCGTTGGGAAGTGTTCTGGCGCCTGCGCCTGCCGCGTGCGCTGCCGATGCTTTTCGCATCGCTGCGGATCGCCTCGGCGACCGCGGTGATCGGCGCGATCGTCGGCGAATGGATCGGCTCCGACAAAGGCCTCGGCGCGCTGATCATCCAGGCGACCTTCAACTATCAGTCCGATCGGCTCTACGCCGCCATCGTGCTCTCATCCCTGTTGTCGATCGGGTTCTTCATGACGGTCGTCGCCGCTGAGCGGTGGTCGGTTCGATACCGCTGACCGGCTGGCTCCCCTCGGATGGCCACTTGGGGTCGCACAGCGGGCTTCACGCTATCGCGCAGGGTAGGGTTGGCCTTCCCTGCGCCGGCCTGTAGTATGACCAGTGCTTGCAGGGGAGGGCATCGAGCGTGGGGCTGGGTCGGAATTTCCGCCGTTTGGAGATGTGGGCCTTCATCGCCATCACGGCGCTTTCGCCGAAGGCGGCGTCGGCCGATACCATCACGCCCGACCGGATCGCTGCGGCCCTGTCGAAACTCGAATTGCTCGCCGAAGGCGCCGTCGCGGACGGTGGCGTACCCGGTCTCGCCATCGGGGTCGTGCATGGCGACGAGGTGGTCTTCCTTAAAGGGTTCGGGCATCGCGAGGCCGGCAAACCGGAGGCCGTCGACACTGACACGGTGTTCCAGATCGCCTCCCTCTCCAAGCCGGTCTCCGCAACGATAGTGGCGGCGCTGGTCGGCGAGCGGATTGTGGCCTGGGATTCGAAGATCGCCGACCTCGATCCGGCCTTCCGTCTGGCCGAGCCCTATCCGACCAGCGAACTCACGCTCCGCGACCTGTTTTCGCACCGCAGCGGGCTTCCGGGCACGGCCGGAGATGACCTCGAGGATATTGGCTATGACCGTGCAGAGATCCTGCGTCGTCTGCGGTTCGTGTCGCCATCGTCGAGCTTTCGTGTCGGCTACTCCTACAGCAATTTCGGACTGACCGAGGGTGCCGTCGCGGCCGCCAAGCCAACGGGCAGGCCCTGGGAGGAGATCGCCGAGGAGAGGCTCTACCGTCCGCTTGGAATGGCCTCGACCAGCTCCCGTCATGCGGACTTCATCAGGCAAGCCAATCGCGCCGCGCTACACGTCAAGATCGACGGGGACTGGACCGCGAAGGTGAAGCGCGATCCAGATGCGCAGGCGCCCGCAGGCGGCGTCAGCTCCACGGTACGCGACCTCTCGCAATGGGTGCGCCTCGTACTCGGCAGTGGGGTCTATGCCGGCAAGCCCCTTATTGAAGCCGATGCACTGGACCAGACGCATGTTCCCCTGATGGCGCGCGGCAAGAACCCAGTCTCCGGCGGCGAGTCCTTCTACGGCCTCGGCTGGAATGTCGAATTCGGCCGGCACGGCCTGAGCTGGGGCCATGCCGGCGCCTTCAGCGTCGGCGCCCGCACGTTGGTGACGCTCTTTCCCGAGCAGAAGCTTGGCATCGTGATCGTCGCCAACGCCTTTTCGACAGGCGTGCCGGAAGGGCTGTCCGACAGCTTCGCCGACATGGCCTTTGACGGAAAGGTCGAGAAGGACTGGATCAAGGCATGGGATGACGCCTATGCGGGCCTGTTCGGCCCGGCGGTCGCGGCGGCCAAGGCCACCTATGCCAAACCGCCCACTCCAGCGAGACCGGCCGGTCCGGCCAACGCCTATAAAGGCCGCTATTTCAACGACTTCATCGGCGATGCGGTTGTGTCTGGTGAGGGCGACGGCCTTGTGCTCAAGGTCGGGCCGGGCGGCTCCCGGTCCTATTCGCTGGAGCATTTCGACCGCGACATGTTCCTGACCTATCCGGACGCCGAGACGCCGGACGCGCCTTCTGGCGTAAGCTTCGTTGTCGGCCCCGACAGCAAGGCGTCGGCCATGACGATAGAGTTTCTCGACGGCAATCATCTGGGCACGCTGGCGCGCGTGGGTGACTAGGGTGGTAGTGAGACGATTGTCCCGGTCATCCCCCGCAATACGCGGCATCAATCGACAAGGTCGACCTTCCATGCTTCGGGTCTAATCATCGAAGGAGAGCATCAAGGTGAACGAAGACGCCGCCAGTCCAAGGTCGCTTTCGGAAATTGCCAGCTATCACGCGCATATCTACTACGACGGGCAGGCCGAGCGGCAGCATGCTGAATGGCTGCGCCTGCGCATCGGCGAGCGTTTCCGCGTGCGCCTGGGCAATTGGCGCGACGAGCCGGTCGGCCCGCACGAACAGGCCATGTACCAAGTCTCCTTCGCCACCGGGATTTTCGCCACGCTCGTTCCGTGGCTGATGCTGAACCATGGCGGCCTGAGCATCCTCATCCACCCCAACACCACCAACCCCAAGCGCGACCATCTGGTCGACCCGATCTGGATCGGGCAGGCGTTGGTGGTGAAGGGCGAGGTACTTGGCGAGGAGGATGAGGCGGAGGAGGCGCTGGAGGTGAATACGGAGCCGACGCTGGGGGCCTAGGGGGCGTAGAGGGGCGAGTTCGGCATATGAGGTTCGGCGTCGGAAATCGCGTGTTCCTGCAGTGCAGTTTAGACGGGCATGACCGGCCGCTTTGCGCCCATTTCGGCCTAACAGGCAAAGATCGTCGTTACCCTGAACCGGACACCATTAAGCTGAGGGCCGTGGTTGCGACTCTCCCCGATCAGGGAAACATTTCCCTCTATCCAAGCCCCATGGAAGGCACGAGACTCGACCATGAGTGGGACGGCTCAGCCCATACCAAGACGCAAGAATTTAGGGTACCTTTCTGGGACTGAGCTGTCGCGACTTATGGTCGGGTCGCATCATGTGGGAGACCTTTCTCCAATCTCAAAGCCGCTTCCATGCGTCGATCGCTTTTTCAGAAGTATTTTCTAGTCTTGTTCGCGGCGGCCATTTTTCCAATGGCTGCCGGTGGCATCAGCAACACGTGGTTCAGCTATGTCGACCAGCGAGCGATCCTCAGTGCCCTGCTGCGGTCCGAGGCAACTTCGGCGGCTGACAAAATTGAGAGCTATCTTGACGGCATCAAGATTTCGCTCGGCTCCACGATCCCGGAGGACGTGTGGGCCAATGCCAGCGTGAAACAGCTTCGGCTTCTTGTCTTGCGAGCGATGCACCAGGTCCCGGGAATTCTCAGCATCAGTCTTGTCGACGGTACTGGCGCGGAGCGGCTGCACATCTCTCGCACTGGCTCAAACAGGACGGAAGGCGGGGCGGATCGCTCGGGCGATCCCGCTGTCGTCGGCGCCAGGACGGCGAAGGTCTGGTATGGCCCAGTCATTTATCGCCAGGGTTCCGAACCGTCGGTAACTATGGCGATGGCGAACTACGACGATACAGTCCTAGAAAACACGATCATCGCCGAAATCAGTCTGAAACCTGTCTGGCTCATCGTTTCCGAGATTCGCGTCGGCCGCACCGGCCAGGCATTTGTCGTCGACCAGACCGGCCACCTCATCGCTCACCCCGCGATCAGCAAAGTGATGCAGGGCGCCGACGAGAAAGCAGCGTTGGCACTGCGCGGATTGCGGGATGCGATCGCCGCCGCGGGCGGCACTGCGATTGCAAGCCGCAACGCCGAGAATGAACGCGTTGTGACCGCTGGCGCGCCGGTTACCGCGGCCGGCTGGACGGTATTTGTCGAGCAGGCTCAGGCAGAGGCTTTTGCACCCCTATACGCTTCATTGTGGCGGACCGGCTGGTTGTTGCTCCCCGCCACAGTCCTTGCGGCGGTACTCGCATATTGGCTTGCCAGACGGATGAGCGGGCCCATCCGATTGCTGGAAGAAGGCGCCCTCAAGATCGGTGCCGGACAGTTCGATCACCGGATCAACATTGTCACTGGAGACGAACTTGAGCGGCTGGCTGCGCGGTTCAACCAAATGGCGCAGGAACTCGCCATATCGCGGGACCGCGATGAGCGAATGATGCGTTTGAAGCGCTTCCTCGCACCGCAGGTGGCGGAGCTTGTAGAAAAGGCTGGCGACGAGAAAGTGCTCGCCGGACAGCGCGCGGAAGTGGTCGCTGTTTTTTGCGATTTGCGTGGCTTCACCGCATTTTCGGCGCACGCTGAGGCTGAGGACATCATGCAGCTCTTGCGTGAGTACTACGAGGCGCTCGGCGTGATCATCACCCGGTATGAGGTGACGCTGACCAGTTTTTCTGCGGATGGATTGATGATTCTCGTCAACGCCCCGGTTCCATGTGAAGAGCCGGCGCTTCATGCCGTAAAAATGGCTGTCGACATGCAAGATTCCACACAAGAGCTCATATCTGGATGGCGGCAGCGTGGTTATGAGATTGGCTTCGGCATGGGGCTCGCTATGGGGTGGGCAACGGTGGGTCGAATTGGCTATGAGGCCCGCGCTGACTACACCGCAATTGGCAATGTCGTGAACTTGGCGTCGAGGCTGTGTTCGTCCGCTGAAGATCGACAAATCCTTATCGATTATTCCGTGACGCGCCATTTGCCTGGCAACATGCCGATCGTTGACCTCGGTACTCGCCAGTTCAAAGGCCTTGAAGGGCACATTCGCGTCTACAATGTTGAGACGCAAGGGATCGAGCGGCCGAATTTAGATCCTGCTGCGAATGACGCCACGGCAAAGGGCTAGGCCCCTCTGCATCGACGTCCGCTATCGTTCTTCCCTGCACCACAAGCGGACCACTGCTATCGGCCCCAATTCTGCCCGTCTTCGGCGGCCGGCCGCACGATCGCCAATGCGATCGCCGTCTACGAAGCCAATGTAAGGGCGGTCATTGCGACAGTGCCGCCGGGTCGGCTGCTGGTCCACAATCTGGGAGACGGATGGGAGCCGCTCTGCCTGCATCTCGGTGTGCCGGTGCCGGACCAGTCCTATCCCAATCGCAACAACACCAAGGACTTTCAGTCGGCCCTTGCACAGAACTAGTCTGACCGTATGCAATGGGTCAGGTCACGACGATGCTCGCGACGACGGTCAGAACCTGAGGTGGGGTAGCGTCACTTTTTAACCCACAACGGCCGCCGTCCCATCAATTTTCAACGACGGCTTTGCGCCCAGTCACTTAGCTCAGCTCTGCCACTACCTGAAAGCTGACCTGCCGACGGAACGCTTTGCGATTAGCGAGATTAACGGCTGTTCAGCACTAAACACTGAATTTGAAATGACACAGGCTCGCGTAACATGCGGCACGACATTAACGGCGATCGCGTGGACGAGAGGGGCGATCAGGCACAGGAGAACGCCTGTGTGCATCAGGCTGATCAGCCCGCATCTCGGCAAAGATCCAGTCACGGAATGCCTTAACCTTCTTCTGCCGCAGCGCGCCTTCCGGATAGACGACGTAATATTTCGACCGCGATTTCAGTGCGAGGTCGAAGGGCCGCACGAGCCTCCCTGCCGCGAGGTCAGCAGAAACCAGCGAGCTCCGGCCGAGCAGCACGCCTTCGCCGTGCACCGCCGCCTCGACGGCATAAGTGGCGGAATCGAACTTCACGCCGCTGCTCGAATTTATGCCTTCGACACCGGCGTGTTGCAGCCACGTCGCCCAGTCGATGCGGAAATTGTCGTGGATAAGCGTGTGATGTTTCAGGTCGCGCGGCAAACGGAGCGAATGCTCCCCTTTCAGCAGCTCCGGACTGCAGACGGGTGAGACATCCTCCTCGGACAAGAATTCCGACACTACCCCTTCATAACCGCCGGCGCCGTAGCGGATGGCGATATCGATACCGTCGCGAATGAAATCCGCTAGCACACCGGATGTGGCGAGCCGCACATCGATGTCGCGATTGTCGCGGTGGAACCGATACAGCCGCGGCACCAGCCAGCGCCCGGCAAAACCGTCCGACGTACTGACGGTCAGCACATTCGCCGAGCGCGCCGCTGTGGCGACGAGCGTCGCTGCACCGATCCGGTCCAAAGCCGCGCCGATTTCCGCAGCGTAGATGGCGCCCGCGGGTGTGAGCTTAACGGACCGTGTTCCCCGCTCGAACAGCTGCACGCCGAGCCTGTCCTCGATGTTGCGGATCGCCCGGCTGATCGCGCCGTGCGTCAGGTTCAGCTCCGCCGCGGCATTGGTGAAGCTCAAATGGCGGGCGGCGGCGTCGAAGGCCGGGAGAGCGGTCAGAGGCGGGAGTTTCCGGGGCATGGCTATTTGTGAGCGTTGATCACAAATCCTGCACAATTACTCGTTTGTCGTCCAGCCCCGAATTGCCCAGATTACAGCCATTCCACCCGCCGCCAACACCGGCGCAACCGTGAAAGGAACAAGCTGTGAGCACTGTTCATGCAACATTAAACACCTGCGGACCCGTCGAAATGACCCGCGTCCACTCTCCGCTGGAGGCATTCAACGCGCTGCGCAACGTCGCGACCGCGTTTGCCGCCCGCCTGACCGCCGGCATCCAGCACCGCTGGACGATGCGCACCTTTGACCGCTTCTCCGACCGCCGCCTGCGCGACCTCGGCTTCGAGCGCGACTGGGACGGAACGGTCATCCCGATCGTCGACGGCAAATAACTCAACCGCGTCCTCCCCAACAATCATTAAGGACAAGAGCCATGCCAAAGATCTTCCCCCACCTCTGGTTCCAGAACCAGGCCGAAGAGGCGATGGAATTTTACATATCCGTGTTCAAGGACTCGAAGGTCCTGAGAACGACAAACATCCCGGACCCCGAGATCTCAGTCATGCGCTTCGAACTGGCCAAGCTGCCGATCGTTGCTCTCAACGCGAACTCGCCGACGCGATACAGCGAAGCGTTCTCCTTCCTCGTCGAGACTGAGGACCAAGACGAGACCGATTATTACTGGAACGCGCTGATTGCCGACGGCGGCAAGGAACAGCCCTGCGGCTGGCTGACCGACAAATTCGGCGTCTACTGGCAGGTCACGCCGACCGCGCTCTTGAAGATGCTTTCAAATCCAGACCGCGAGAAGGCGGAGCGCGTTCTGCAGGCCATGTACAAGATGAAGAAGATCGTCATCGCCGACCTCGAAGCGGCTGCCGCCACCTGCGGCTGACGGCCCTCATCTATCATCCACCACCACATCATTTTATCGGAGCAATGTCATGACGTCTCTCGACGGCAAGAAGATTCTTATTTTTGGTGGCAGCCGCGGCATCGGCCTCGGCGTCGCGAAGGCAGCACTCGAACGGGGCGCGGAGGTGTTCATCGTCGGCCGCTCGCCGGAAAAACTGAAAGCGGCCGAGAAGGTGCTCGGCAAAAGCGCGAAGGTGCACGGCATCGCAGCGGACATGACGAAGGAGGCAGACGTCGCCCGCGCCTTCAAACAGGCCGGCGCGATCGATCACTTCATGACGACGGCCGGTACGCCGCCACCCAACGACTCGATCGGCGATATCGACATCGACGCAACGCGCCGCTTCATCGACGAGAAGATGATCAGCTCGATGACGCTCGCCAAGCACGCGTCGAAAGCCTTGAAGCGCGGCGGCTCAATGACGTTCACGTCCGGCATCAACAAGGACAAGCCGCCGGTCCCCGGCGGCTCGGTGGTGGCTGCCGTCGCCCAGTCGTTCGACGCCTTCGCTCGTGCGCTGGCACTCGAACTTGGACCGACGCGCGTCAATGTCGTCTCACCTGGTTGGGTCGACACGCCGATGTTCGACGAGATCGTCGGTGACGCGAAGCACTGCTATTTCGAGGAACTCGCTGCCCGCCTGCCGTCCGGCCGCATCGCCAAACCCGCGGACGTCGCGCCCGCCTACATATACCTGATGGAGAGCGACTTCACGACCGGCGAGACGGTGCACATCGACGGCGGCCACCGGCTGATCTAGCGAAGCTCGCCCGAAGTCGATGCAAGGGATGCGCCGATCGGCCGGCGAGCGCGGATGTCGATGATCTCCTCGCTCGCCAGCCCGATGTCCGCCAGCAGGCGATCGTCGAGATGCGCGACGCTGGCGAAGCGTTTGCGGCGGTGCCAATGCTCCGGCGCTGTCAACAGATCCAATGTTCTGGCGAGTGCGTGAAGTACCAGATCAAGGCTCTCGGTGATCACATGCGTGTTCATGAGGATTCTCCTTTCCGCATTTGACTGCCGAAGTATGAGCACTATAGCCATTGTCCCCCTCGTTTCAGGCCATAGCGATGACACGACAGATTGGCGTCCTGATCTATCCCGAGTTCCAGCTGCTCGATGCAACCGGACCTATCTCCACGTTCGAGCTCGCGACGCGTTTTGCGCCCGATGCCTACCGCATCCGGTTGTTCGCCGAGGAGCCGGGGCTGGTGAGAAGTTCTTCAGGGGTCGCCCTGCAGGCCGAACCCTTGCCCAACCGGCCTCTCGATACCCTCGTCGCGGTTGGTGGTAATGGCTCGCTCGCCGCAGCGGGATCGGCAAAAACCATCGCGTGGATCAAGAAAGCAGCGCGTAGTACACGGCGCGTCGCGAGCGTCTGCGACGGAACCTACCTGCTCGCAGCCGCCGGCCTGCTCGACGGGCGCAAGGCGACCACGCACTGGGAGGTGAGTGCCGATTTCGCCCGGCGTCACCCGAAGGTGCGGCTGGACGTGGAGCGCATCTTTATCAAGGATGGCAATATCTGGACCTCCGCCGGCATCACGGCCGGCATCGACCTGGTGCTGGCGCTGATCGGTGAGGATCTTGGCGAAGAGGTTGCGCGGCGCACGGCGCAGAAGCTGGTCGTCTATCATCGCCGGCCGGGCGGGCAGTCGCAATTCTCCGGATTGATCGAGGTGGATCGTCAAGACGGGCGGTTCGCCGAACTGCTCGACTGGATGCGTTTACATCTGGACGAGCCGCTCACGGTCGAGCGGCTCGCCGATGAAGCCGCGATGAGCCCGCGCCACTTCTCTCGCGCCTTCACTTCGGAGACCGGCATGACGCCTGCGAAGGCCGTGGAGCGGCTGCGCGTGGAAGCTGCGCGGGCGCGCGTCGAAAGTTCGAGCGATCCGATCGACCAGATCGGCCTTGCGCTCGGCTTCACGGACCCAGAGCGCATGCGCCGCGCATTCGTTCGAGCATTCGGCCAGCCGCCGCAATCGCTCAGACGTGCCGCGCGCGGCGCTGGCGTAACGCTGAACTGAATGGCAGGAAACGAGGGAAGTTAGACATTTCTGCCCTGGCGCCCGTGTGCATACTTGAACCCATCGATCAAACGAGGAGTTCAGATCATGACCCACACGACCACACACATCGTCTTTCCCATCTTCGACCGGATGACGCAGCTCGACTTCACGGGACCGCATCAGGTCTTCAGCGGCGTCTCCGACGCCCGCATCACTGTCGCCTCGGTGGAGGGCCGGGACGTTGAAGCCGTCGGCGGTCCTGTCTTCACCCGGCTCACCGATCTCAGCAAGGTCGAGAGCTGCGACGTGCTGTGCGTGCCGGGCGGCTCCGGCACCAGCGACGCGATCACCGATGAAGCCTACATGCGCGAGATCCGCCGCCTCGCCGGCAGCGCGAAATACCTGACGTCGGTTTGCACCGGCTCGTTCATCCTTGGCGCTGCCGGACTGCTCAAGGGCAAGCGCGCCGCGACGCACTGGGCACGGCGCGAGCTTCTGCCGGCCTTCGGTGCAATCCTCGACGAGCGCCGCGTGGTGCGCGACGGCAATGTGATCACCGGCGGCGGCGTCACCGCAGGCATCGACTTCGCGCTTACCGTCGTCGCGGAGATCTTCGGCCGGGATACGGCCGAGGCGCTTCAGCTTCGCTACGAGTATTCTCCGGCGCCGCCGTTCGAAACCGGCCGGCCGGAAGATGCGCCGCGCGAGTTCGTCGCGAGCGTGCGGCAAAGTCTCAGCAAGTCCGAGGCATCGCTGCGCGCGGCGATCGACAAGGTGCTGGGTGCGAAGGTCTCTCGCGTCGGCTAATCGATCGCAGGCAACACGCCACGACAGCGACCGTGGGGCACCAGGCGGACGGAGTGTCCGACCGCTCCGTCTGCCAACTTGGCAACACAGGCCCCACAGAAAGGACCAGCATCATGCTAAAACGTGTTTCTACGACTCCAGACGTCTACGAGCCTTTCCTCCTTTCCGAGGGCATCCGCCTGGGCGACGTCCTCTACATATCCGGACAAGCCGGCTACGACGATGACGGCAAGATCGTCGGCGGAGGGTTCCGCGCTCAGGGAGAGCAGGCGTTTTTAAACTTGCGCCGCGCGCTCGAAGCAGGAGGCTCGAACCTCGCTCATGTGGCAAAGGTCACGATCTACCTGACGGACATGGGCTACTTCAAAGAGGTGGTCGAGCTGCGACGGAAATACTTCTCCCCGCCTTATCCCGCCAACACGATTGTCGAGATCAAGGCGCTCTACACGCCCGAGGCAATGATCGAGATCGAGGCGGTCGCAGCCGTCGTCACGACTTGAAACGCAAAACGATGAACCGGAATCGGAGCGGCCTTCGCGCCGCGACGACGAAAACAGGAGCGAGACAATGTCAGTTTATTTGTTCGCTTATCATGGCGCCCGTCTGCCGCGAGACAACGCCAGGGAAGCCGATGCGATCACCGTCTGGCGTGTCTGGATGGACCAGCTTGGCGATGCACTGGAAGGCAGCAACAACCCGGTCAACGTCACCAAGACAATCAACGCCGGCGGCTCCGTCAGCGACGGTGGTGGAGTCAATCCCGTCGCCGGCTTGAGCTTCGTCACCGCAGACAACATCGACGCCGCTATCAAGGCCGCCAAGACATGTCCGCAGCTCGCGGCCGGCGGCTCGATCGAAATCGCGGAACTGATACCCAGATAGGTGACGCCGTACTGAATGATCTACGAGCGCAGGTCTAATGCCTCTTGTCCTGTGCTCGCGACTTATTTGGTGTAGCCGCCGCCAAGGCGTGATGCCGTGATCGGAATTGTTTGGGCAGGCATGCCCGCAACCATGTGAGCCAACGCGACCTTACCCTCGTCAGTGTTGGACCAGAAGGCCTTGCCAACATCATCCAGAAGCCAGATCGTTTTTGCTGCTTCCGACAAGCTCGGCCCATTATCAGCTGAGAGATACCAATCGGCCTGACCGCGGGTGCTCCAAATCAAAAGCCGCTGGCCGCTGCCCTCAAATCTGTATTGCTTGTCGCCGGGCCAGCCATTGGTCCTCACGTCTTCGCGAAAGCCGAGGCGCAACCGCTCAAGGGTTGCTTCGGTAAGCGGCACGTTCTGTGCCTGGATCAGAAAATTGGACGCCAAGACCAAACCCCAATCCCAGATGCCGGAATAGATGTAGTCCGAGAATGTATCGCTGTGCGGCTGCCAGCCGGTGAGACCGTCAAGGTCGTAAGTCACCACAACGGGTGGATCATCAAGGTCGTCCGACTGTACTGCCCACAGACACACGCCCTGATTCTCGGTGCGAATGTGCAGCAATCCCTCCGACACCAAGTCGCGGGCCTCGTCGTGTTTCCTGCCTATGCGAGAGGGTCGCCCCAGATCGTCTAGCACGACCGGCGGATCCTGATTGCTGTAGGTCTGCAAAATGGCGCACGCCCCCTCGCGCATGTACCAATCGCGAACGGCCGCAGGAAGGGAGCGGCCAATGCGCGCCTCGACGTCGGCGATTTTTACGACACCGGCCGCGGATATTTCGGGGACTATCGGCAGGAGGCGCAGCGCTTTGTCGTGAAATCCCGTCATGATCGGTCCCTCATCGTATGATCTGCGGAAGCGAGCAGTCCGCGACCAGCAAGCGATCGAGATTGGGCAAGGCGCAATGCGGCACGCCGATCGCGTCTAGATAGGTCGAGAGCATCTCCGGTGTCAGCCGGTCACGCTTTCGTCGAGATCCGTAAGCATCGACATTTTCGAACGCGTATGGCGCGCCGAACTGCTGGAACACCCATTTGCCGCCATCATTGGCCGCCGCGATGCTGCGACGCACGTGCAATGTCTCTTCTGGCGCCGCATGATCGTACACCTCGAACACCGTTGCAGGATACTTCCCCAACGAATACGACGCGCGAACGACAAGGCACCGGAGATCCCGACAGGCATGGAACGGCAAGACCCCAAGGTCGGTTCCCAGCGGTCCATTGTCCAAAAGCAAGGTCCACGCGCCGTTTTCCATCAGCACATATCGGTTCAGGATGCTCGCTGGCTGAACCAGGGCAAGGACCTGATTCAGGGATGATGCCGAAAGCTGTTTCAGGCGCCACTGCGAACCGAGGGCCTTGACCAGCCAAGCGCCAAGTTTATCAAGCGGGCACGCGAAAAAGCCAACCGTACTGGCAGCTGGCTGCGCTGGCGATGGAAGCAACATCGGGGCACCCACGTTCGTGGTAACCAATCGAACTCTAACGTTTTTCACACGAAAGTCTCGGCAGCCGAAGTGGGTCTCCTGGATCGGGTATCTCGGCTAGGCCGGGAACATACTTAAGCGGCAGCCGGTCGATCACCTGCAGCACGCCGTCTCTCGGCCGCAACGGCTCATCCTTAATTTGTTGGCCTACCTTTCCGACCAACTTTTGATGGGGAGGAAGCAATGGAAGCCGTCAATCGTAGATCCACTTTTGCACTCGGTCTTACAGTGGCCGCAACCCACTGATCGCTTGGGCAACCCCAGCCGCCGCACAGACTTACGGCCCCTATGAGGGCAAGGAGGTCGGCCCCGGTGTCAGAGTTGTAGCACTTGGTGAGCGGACTTCGGTCATACCAGCTTATAAAACGGTCATGCTACGCGATGTTGTTATCCAACCCGGGGCGAGGACGCCGGACAACATGATGACGAACGACATGCTCTGCCACATGACTGAGGGAGAACTTTCGGTCGTTCACAACAAAGAAAAGTTCACAATCAAGAAGCGCGATGTTGGGCCTGCGCTAACGGCGCTACGACAGAAGGCACGCAGAACACGAGCAGTGCGTTCGCGATTATGCGGGTCATCGATTTGATGCCCGTATGAGGTAAGCGATGGATGGAAGTGCGGCTATGGCCGCCCTAACGCGCCGTTGAACTCGACCCGGGGCTCGCGCGCGCTTGGGTCGAGCTCTATCACGCGTATGGCGTCATGCCCAGTTTCGGCGCCGATTTCGAGAGTAGCTTCGAGCTTGCAGCCGAGGCTGCTGAACGAGCGGTCATACTCGATCCGAGCGACGCGGAGGCGCACGCCGTGCTGGGCTTCAGTTTTGGCGACAGGAACGATCTTGCACGCGCCAAGATGGAATTCGAGACGGCGCTACGCATGGCGCCGAACCAGTTCGAAATTCTGACCTTCTACGCTTTCCTGGCATCCAGCTTCGGCGAGCCGCAGCGCGGCGCCGAGATGGTCGATCAGGCAATCCGCCTTAACCCGAACTACCCGATTTGGAGTAGGAGGCCCTTGGCTGCCGCCTATTTCATGGCCGGACGCTATGAAGACGCGCTTCGCATGCAGGATCAGATGGGTCCGGAGAACTACGGTCGACGGATGTGGGTGTATCGTCCAGCCGCGCTGGCCGCCACCGGCCGCGAAAACTGCTCTCACACAAGAACTGAAATGGTTTCCTGACCTTACCATAGAGGGATTTGTGAGTATGCCTGATACAAATGAAGACGACAGGCGACGGCTCATCGAGACCATGCGGCTCGCCGGTTTCCCGCCTTGTGCAAAACCAGAGGCGCTGGCCCGTTTCGAAAAGCCTGTGCGCCTGCCAGAATGCATCGAGCGCTGAGTCAATCTTGAGCCCGTAGGGCGGGAGCGGCAACGTCGAAGGCCTGACTTGGTCCGGTCCTTGCGGCCGCGCGTCGCAATAGCAAGCGACGTGGTAGGGGGCAGATGACGTCGCCATGAACCGCCGACAGGACCAAGATGGCTCAGGTTACGACGATGCCCGCGCCCAACCTTAGTGCCCGCTCTGGACGATCCGCAGACCGAAGCGGCCGGACTGTTCTCGGCCCCATCAACGACGTTCGAGGCCTTGATGGTGGGCGATGGCGGAGGCAGCTACCCCCCAGCCAACCGCGGCAGCAGAAAAATCTCCGCCTCTTTTGGCAATTCCTTCGACCACGTATCCCGATAAATCGTGCCATCGATCGCAACCGCGATGCCCTTATCGATCAAGGGCTCGAGGCCGGGATACTGCTCAGCCAGTTTCCTGAACAGCTCCCGAATATCCTTGGCCTCGATCTCGACCTTGTTCTTGCCTCCGGCGAGCGCGCCAAGCGATCCCCAGAGCGTTACTTCGACCATCAGCGCCGGGCCCTTATTGGAGCATGATGTCTGTCCGAAAACCGCTGCGCACTTTTCGGCATCATGCTCTAGCGTTCAGCCTCGATCGCCGCCAGAATCCGTGGCGGCGACATCGGTATATGCGTCATGCGTACGCCCGCGGCGTTCGACACCGCATTGGCGATCGCCGCCAGCGGCGGCACGATCGAGGTCTCGCCGACGCCACGCACCCCGTAAGGATGGTTGGGATTGGGAATCTCGAGGATCTGCGTGTCGATCATCGGCAGGTCCGAGCAGACCGGGATGCGATAGTCGAGGAAGCCGGGGTTTTGGAGCCGCCCGTCCTTGCCGTAGATATATTCCTCGTTGAGCGCCCAGCCGATGCCTTGCGCGGCACCGCCCTGATACTGCCCCTCGACATAGGTCGGGTGCACCGCCTTGCCGGCGTCCTGGACGACTGTGTAGCGCAGGACCCTTGTGGCGCCGGTCTCGGGATCGACCTCGATATCGCAGATATGGGTGGCGAAGGACACGCCGGCGCCATCGGCGACGAGCTCGCTGTGGCCGGCGATCGGCCCGCCGGTCGTGCCCGATTTGGCCGCGATCTCCTTGAGGGACAGCGCCGCAAGGTTGCCGTACTTCTCGCCTTTGGCGATGGCGTGACCCTTTTCCCAGACCACGTCCTCGACCGGGATGTCCCACGTCTGCGCGGCACGCTCGCGCAGGATCTTGATGGCGTTGCGTGCGGCCGAAATGGTCGCCATCGAGGAGGAGAAGGTGCCGCGGCTGCCGTCGGTCATGTCGTTGTAGCCGAGACTGGAGGTGTCGGCGACCACCGCCTTGACCTGCTCATAGGCGATGCCGAGTTCCTCCGCCGCGACCAGCGACAGCGACGCGCGCGAACCACCCACATCGACGGTGCCGACGGCTAGCGAGACCGAGCCGTCCATGCCGATGTTGAGGTCGGTGCAGGTCTGGCCGCCGAAATTGAACCAGAAGCCGCAAGCCATGCCACGGCCCTGGTTCTTGCCCAGCGGCGCCTTCATGTGCGGATGGTTCTTCGCCGCTTCCAGCGTCGGGGCGATGCCGATCGGGCCGTATACCGGGCCGTAGGACGATCTGGTGCCTTCCCGGGCGGCGTTCCTGATGCGGAACTCGACCGGGTCCATGCCGACCTCCTTGGCCAGCTCGTCGACGGCACTTTCCACCGCGAACGCCGCCATCGGCGCCGATGGCGCGCGATAGGCCGCCGTCTTCGGCCGGTTGACCAGCACTTCGTAGCCGACCGTCTTGACGTTATCGAGCCTGTAGCAGGCAAACGCGGTCATGGCGCCGAGCTCGGCCCACATGCCGGCATAGGGGCCGCAGGAATAGCGCAGCGTCGCCTCGGCCGCGGTGATCGTGCCGTCCTTGCGGGCGCCGATCCTGACGTCGATCGAAGTGGCACTGGTCGGCCCCGAGGCGCGGAACACCTCGTCGCGCGTCATGACAAGCTTGACCGGCCGGCCGGCCTTGCGCGACAGCGCCAGCGCCACCGGCTCGGCCCAGACATGGGTCTTGCCGCCGAAACCGCCGCCGATCTCCGAGGAGGTGACGCGCAGCTTGGAAGCTTCCATGCCAAGCAGTTGGGCGCAATGCTGGCGATAGACGAAATGGCCCTGCGTGCAGACCCAGAGGTCAGCGGTGCCGTCGGAGCTGAAATTCGCCACGCAGGCATGCGGCTCGATATAGCCCTGGTGCGTCTGCTCGGTCTTGAACGAGCGCTCGACGACGAAATCGGCCTGGCCGAAACCTTCATGGACGTCGCCATGGCCATACTGGGTGCGCTTGGTGACGTTGGAAGGCTTGACGGGCTTCTCCTCGAGGCCTTCGGTGAAGATGGCGTCGTTGAGCACGGGCGCCGAGTGCTTCATCGCCTCGTCGACATCGGTCACATGCGGCAGCACTTCATAGTCGACCTCGATCAGCTTCAGCGCCTGCCTGGCGGTGCGGGCATCGACCGCGGCGACCGCGGCCACCGCATGGCCGTCATAGAGCGCCTTCTTGCGCGCCATGCAGTTGTCGAGGATGTCGTACATGGCGGCATCGCCGTCGGTGAGGTCGGGCAGGTCGGCGGCGGTGATCACCGCCTTCACGCCGGGGAGCTTCTGCGCCTTCAAGGTGTCGATCTTCCTGATCGTGGCGTGCGCGTGCGGGCTTCTCAGAACACGCCCGACCAGCTGGCCGGCCATGTTGAAGTCGGCGCCGTAGCGGGCGCGGCCCGTCACCTTGTCGACGCCGTCGGGACGGATGGGGCGGGTGCCGACCGAGGTGAAATTGCGCCCCGCGAAACGTGGATCGAAATTCATCGTCAGGCTCCCTTCATCACGCTTGCCGCGTCCTGGACGGCGCGCACGATCTTGTCGTAGCCGGTGCAGCGGCAAAGGTTCCCGGCGAGGCCGAAGCGGATTTCCTCCTCGGTCGGGTCGGGGTTCTTGGCCAAGAGGTCCTTCGCCGCGATCAGGAAGCCCGGCGTGCAGATGCCGCATTGCAGCGCTGCGTGCTCGAGGAACTTCTGCTGCAGCGGATGCAGCCTGTCGCCATGCGCCATGCCCTCGATGGTTTCGACGCGCCGGCCCTCGGCCTCGGCGCCGAGCACCAGGCATGAGCACACCAGCCGGTCGTCGAGGATGATGCTGCAGGCGCCGCAGTCGCCGGTGCCGCAGCCTTCCTTGGCGCCCGTCAGCCCCAGGCGGTCGCGCAGCACATCGAGCAGCGTCTCGTCCGGTTGGCAAAGGTACTCGACATTGTCGCCGTTGATTGTCGTTGAGATTGCTACACCAGCCATCATTTGCCTCCTGCACGTGCATAGGCGGTCGTGGCGGCCCGCCTGGCCAGCACACCCGCAACTTTCCTTCTGAACTCGACGGTGCCACGCTTGTCGTCGATGGGCCGGCAGGCCCCCGAACAGACCTTGGCGAGCCGCTCCAGCGCTGCTTCATCCAGCTTCCTGCCGATGAGGGCCTCGGCGGCCTCGTCCACCAGCAGCACCGTCGCGGCCACGGCGCCCAGCGCCACGCGGGCCGATTTGACGACACCTTGCTCATCGAGCGTCAGGTTCACCCCGGCGCTTACCACGGCGATGTCCATCTCAGTACGTGGAATGAAACGCAGATAGGCATCGCTGGAGCGCGGCGGACGCTTGTCGAGCAGGATCGCCTCGATGATCTCTCCCTTGGCGAGTGACGTCTTGCCTGGCCCGGTCGGCACGGCTTCCACGGCAACCGTGCGCCTGCCTCCTGGCCCGGCTATCAATGCCCTGGCGCCGGCGGCTACCAGCGCCGGCACGCTGTCGGCCGCCGGCGAGGCGTTGCACAGGTTGCCGACGATTGTGCAGCGACCCTGCACCTGCTTCGAGCCGATCAGCTTCGCCGCCTCGACGACGCCCGGCCACGCCTTATTCAGGGCCGCGTTCTCTCCCAATACGGCGCAGGGGACCGCAGCACCGATGCTGAAGCCGTCCGCCGTTTCGCGGATTTCACTCAAGCCCTCGATCGTCTTGATGTCGACAATCAGGTCGGGTTCGATAAAGCCGCCCTTCATCCTCACCAGGAGGTCGCTGCCTCCGGCGAGAATGGCGGCCGTGCCGCCCGATCCGGCCAACTGGCCAACGGCATCTTCCATTGAAAGCGGACGTATGTAGCGCATCGTCTCCCCTTGAACATCGAAATCCTGTCGGCCTGTTATAGAGCCTCGGATCGGGATGGCTATCCTCTTCCGCATTCCCGGCGATTGGGCCAGGCGCCGCAAGATCGAGTCCCAATCTACCGTGCGGACTATATCGCATCAACGAAACGGGCGGCCCGAGCGGGAAATCACAACGACACCGCTTTAGAGCGGCTCCCTGTATGGCAGAACTGGGCACTTTCTCGTTCCAAACGACGAGACAACATTCCACCCCCATATCGGCCATCGGCGGTAGCGTCAGCTGGCTGACTCTGAGCCCTGGAGCGCCGGGGCGGCGAGCCTTTCCGGCTCGTTACTCAATTCAGGACGCCGGACCGAACTGCAGCAATTTGAAGCAGTCGCCGCTTCCCGACGCCAACTGCGTCAGGAAGGGCTTCGACCGATCGATCCATTCCTGGTGCGACCTGGCGTCGGCTTCGATCTCGTTGACCGGTCCAAGGTTGACGAAGCTGCGCCCCTCGCTGAAAAGCCAGCACGCACGGCCGAGAAGTCTCCTGCTGCGCTGGCGCAAGAGATCAGCATCATAAAAGATGTCGAGCACCTCCTGCTTGATCTTCCGCTCCTTTTCGGGATTGGCGACCGCGATTTCGATTGATTCTCCGCCGATCGCATCCTGCAGGTCCTTGTAGTCGAGGGCGAGCTGAGTGGTGGCATATTTGATCTCGCTCTCATCCCGGACGATGTTGAACCACAGCGCGGGATCGAGTTCGTTGACGACGAACGATGCTTCGAAATCGCGCGATAGGTTCAGGATCTCGAACGCTTGGACCTCAACGTCGCGCTCAACCAAAAGGATACTGGCGACCTGCTTGCCGAGTTCCGCCCCGTGTGCGCTGATCGCGGCGTTCGTCCCACCGAGTTCCGGACTGATGTAGGGCCTGCCATCATCCAGCAGCGCATCGAATTCGCCGAGGTATTCGACGACGGCGGCGCCGCGAGCAATGCGTGCGGCCAGTTTGGCGAGAACCAGCTGGAGCTCCGTTTCGCGTTTGCGCTGGTCCTGATAATTCTGCTGAAAAAAGAAGATGAACAGGGAAACGCCAATCCCGATCAGGATCACGCCGAGCTGGGAAAAGATATTGCGATAATATTCCAGCAGCTTTTCGCGATGGCGCATGTCGTGGCGTACGCTGTGTGCCACACGAACATTGACGATCAGCGAAAGGATCAAAAGCCCGGCACCGACCAGGATGAGGCCGCCGATGAGGAAATAGCCATGGCCTGAGCTGAAATCCATTCTTCTGCCGCGCCCCTGAAGCCCCAGATCGCGCAGACTAATACCATTCCGCTTCAACACCTATGTTTTCGTAGGCGCGTCAAACCCAGGAAATGCGCGACGGTCTCACCGTGTCGACTGAATATGTTTGCGCCCGGATTCCGATCTGTGGAGTATCACTCGGTTGCGGCCGGTTTGCTTGGCAAGATAGAGTGCCGCATCCGCCTGACGCTGTAACTGCTCCGGTGAGATGGCCTCGTCAGCCGCCTGGACCGCAACTCCAATACTGAGAGTGACGCGGCGCGACACGCGAGATGCGGGGTTGGGAAGAGCGGCGGCCTCAACGCTTTCACGAATTCGCTCAGCCACAGAGATGGCCTCTTCCTCGTCCACCCTGGGCAGGAGCACGAGGAATTCTTCGCCGCCGTAGCGGGCCACGTGATCGCAATCGCGCCTCACGTTTTCCCGGATAATGTTGGCGACCTCGACCAGACAGCGATCGCCCTCGGCATGGCCGAGGTGATCGTTCAGCTTCTTGAAGTGGTCAATGTCGCACATCAGCATAGCGGCACCGTCCGGGCATTTTCTGCCACCGCCCCATAGGTGGTCGAGCGTTTCCGTCATCCAGCGCCGGTTGGCGATGCCGGTGAGCGGATCGGTACTCGCCAGGAGCTCCAGCCGATCGTTCGCTTCCGCCAGTTCGGCGACTCTGCGCCGGTCGCGAAGCTCAAATAGGAAAGTCTTCTGAGCGAGAATTGTCATGATGCGCCGCGCCGCGACCGTTGCGAAGATGCCGCTGGCGAAAAACAGCGTCGCAGCCACGGCGCTGCCAAATTCGATGCCCGGATTCCGCAGCTGAAAACCGAGATAGAGACCGAGCGCCAAGGCGGCAATAGTCACCGTCCAGGCGAGCGGGATGCCAAAGATGATGATGGCCGTAATGGCCACGAACAGCATGACGTTCAAGTGCCGTTCGTAGAACTCGCCACCAGCGCTGACGCCGACCAATGCAACCGACAACAAGATGAGAAACATGCCCGCGATCAGCGAAGCCCCTTGGAGCCAGGGCGCCTGGGGCTTTCGCCAGACAAGGACGACGACCAGAACGACGGGCGGAATGATGGCGCCAGGCAGGAGCATGGACAGCGCGATCGCCCTTGGAAGCATCAACATGTTGAGCGCCAGCGTCAGCACATCCAAGAAAGCCACCCAGATCATCCAGGCGCGGATGATTTTTGCCGTTTGCGACCAGACACGTGCTCGAAACAGGCGTTTGATCTCGCCTTTGAGACGGATATCGCGCGTGCGGCGCGCCAGAAGTCGGTCAACTTCCGCAGTTATGGCAGGGTCATCCTGCACTTCGAGGTGCATCCGATCTGACAATCGATTGGCCCTTAAACTGCTTTCTCCTGAAGATCCATCCGAGTGATCCGGTCGTCGGCGATGGGCAAGGATGCCAAGTTATCCTGAAGATTTGATTTCTAGCGGAAACTGATTTGCGTATTCAGTTATAACCCGACTTGAGCCCTTGCGCGAAGGTCGGCTTTGGAAGCGCCGGGAATATCAAGAAATGGCGAAAAGCGGACTTCGTTCTAGCGCCGCGCTTTCGGCGGCCCAGCCTTCACTCGCCACCCTTCGCAGATTTCGCAGCCCCAAACCGCAGCCCGTCCATCAAGAGCGAGACCAGCCGGCGCGAGCGGTCGCGCCAGTCCTCGGTGTCGGGCGCCGAATAGATGCCGCCCAGCGCGTGCAGCACATCGGAGGCGTCGACGTCGCCGCGGATCGAGCCGTCGGCCGCCGCCGCGTCGACCAGCCGCCGCAAGGCTAGCGACACCCTGCCGGACATGTCCGAGAACAGCGTTGAATTGGTGTTGAGCAGGATGCGCAGGCTCGTGGCCAGGCCGCGCTTGGTGGCGATGTAGTCGACAAAGCGCTGCATCCATTGCTCGAGCGCGACTTCGGGCCGATGATGCAGGGCGAGTTCGTCTGCGGCGTGGCACAGGCTTTCCACTTCGCGCCGGTAGACCACCTCGACCAGATGCTCGCGCGTCGGAAAATGCCGGTAGAGGGTGCCGATGCCGACGCCGGCCTGGCGCGCGATCTCCTCCAGCGAGGCATCGACGCCATACGCCGCAAAGGCAGCTGCCGCGACCTCGACCAGCGCGTCGCGGTTGCGCTGGGCGTCGGCGCGCAGCCGCTTTGCCGCCGCGGTTTCGGCCTTGTCTCCAAGCGTGGCGGGCGGCTGCGAGGCCAATCTTCTCTCCAATATCGGTCCGGGCTTGAACCGGGCAGGGGAGGGTCCGGCTGGCCCGTTAATATAATCACGGGATCGAGTATGTCATGTCCTTCGAGCCCGCAAGCCTGCTTCCGGTCGCGACCGACTGCCAGTGCAGATCGGCAAAATGGCCGGACACCGGTTAAAGCGCGTCGCGTCTGAAAGGATTCATGCGACGCGCTTTGAGTTCTTGTTATGCATGCCGCTATCCCAAAACCGCTGCGCACTTTTTGGGCGGCATGCATTAGGCAGATAGGCTCAGCCTGAACTTGTCCGCGTCTTTCATCCGGCCTTGCCTGGCGATCAGGTGTTTTGTCAGCAAATTTTCTTCGATGGGCTGTGACATGAAAAACCCCTGAGCGCTGTGACATCGCTCGGCGATCAGGAAATCAAGCTGCGTTTCGTTTTCCACGCCCTCCGCCACAACGGTCAAACCGAGGGAATTGGCTAGCGCTATGATGCCTCGAACAATGTTCTGTTTCTTCTTCGACGATTCCAGGCCGCTCAAGAACGATCGGTCGATCTTCAGCTGATCCAGGTTGAAATCGGCAAGGTAGCCGAAACTTGAATAGCCGGACCCGAAATCGTCGAGTGCCAGGCCGACCCCGATATTCCGAATTTCCGCCAGGGTGTTCAAGGCGTTTCGGCTGTTCTGGATAAATACCCCTTCCGTTATTTCCAGTTGCAGGCGCGACGGCGGCAGTCCTGTCTGCTGCAACACCAGAAGGAGGTGGGCGAAGTATGCGTCGTTCTGAAGGCTCTTGCCCGAAAGGTTGACCGAGCAAACAAAATCATCGGCGCAAACAGGCATCCATCGAGCTGCCTGCAGGCAAGCCTTGCTCAACACAACCTTGTCGATTTCCAGTATCAGGTCGCTTCGTTCGGCGGTTGGAATGAACGACACCGGCAGGCGAATCGCCGCCGCGGCGGGGTCGCGCCAACGCACAAGCGCCTCGGCGCCGGTCATGCGGCCGGTCGCCAGCTCGAATTGCGGTTGCCAGACCAGGAAGAACTCGTCGCAGTTGAGCGCCCGCTTGATGCCGGCCTCCTCGCCAAGCTGCATGTTGAACTGATTGAGGATTGCAGGCGAAAACGTGACGAAGCCGGAGCGTCCTTCAGCTTTGGCTACATAAAGAGCACTGTCAGCGTTGCGCAACAGGGTGGAAATATCCGAACCATGCTCGGGAAAACATGCCATGCCGATGCTGGCTCCCATGCGCACGTGATGGCCTTCGAGTTCGGCAAACCGGTTCAATTGCTCCCGAAGCCGATCTCCGAGAGCATCGGCTGCGGCGTGCCGGTCGCCAATCGCCATGATGGCAAACTCGTCTCCGCCCAAACGGACAGCGACCACTTCGTCGGGCCGTTCGACCGATTGCAGGACTTCGGCTACGGCTTTCAGCAGCAGATCACCGATATGATGACCGAACGTATCGTTCACGCTCTTGAAATGATCCAGGTCTATCAGGAAAAGCCGGAGTTGCTTGCCGGCCAGCCTTGCTCGGTCCAGCATCACGTCCCTGTTGGCTGACATCCAGGCACGATTCTTCAATTCCGTCGTCGCGTCGCGCCAGGCCAGAAATTCCAGTTTCTTTATCGTTTCCCGACGACCGATAAGCAATACGGCAGTTCCGATCGCCAGCAGCGACAAAACCGCCAAGGCGAAAGCAATCTGGTAATTGAATCTATTCAGACTTTTTTCTGTGGAATAGAGGTCTACGTTGATCTCATCTCCATACTTATAATATTCGTCATTCATCCTCTCCACGAGATTCTCGAGCTCAAGCCCCGTTTCTTTCAGGTTCTTTTCGTCGAGAGGCAGCCCTGCCGCGATCATGGCATCAAGCCGTGTCACCGCGTCGACGACACGCGGCACGATACTTGCGTAGGCGGGAATTTCGCTCGTTGTCCCGGTGCCGTCGATCCGCTTGAAACGAATGTAGACCAGGTCGTTCGCCGCCGATAATTGCTCAAGGCTGTCCGCGGACCCCGGGGCGGCCTGGGCGAGCGAAGTCATGTCCCTGAGGTGGGTTACGTCGCGTATCGCAATGTGGAACTCGCGGACGGCGAAAAAGCCGAACCGAGGCAGCGATGATTCGATCTTGCTCAGGCTGAGAAACAATACGGTGATCAACACGGCCGAACAGCCTACGGCAGCCGCAATGGCGGTCCCGTAGGTGAGCGGAACGCGCCAGCCTCTCGGGCCAAATCGTACCATGCGAGCCACGCCGGAGCTCGATCAGCCGCCGGGCTCGAGCGTCTGGATCAGCCAGACCCATCGCGGTTTGTGGACTGGCGTATCGAAGGCCGGATGGTCATTGAGCGGGTAGACCAGCCGGGTGGGACCCTGCATGCGCCGGGTCAGCAATTTTCCGTCCTGGCGGGTGGCAAGCAGGAGAGGGCCTTGCGTCCAATCTTCGCGCGGAATTATCTGTACGTATTCGTCCACCGCCCGCAATGTAACGGAATCCTCGCCCTCCAATCCAACGAGCTTGAGCACATCGCGGAACAGAACGCCTTCAAATGTAAGCTCGCCCTTTTCATATGGGCTTGGTGTAGTGACCCTGTAGAGACCGAGCTTTTCCAGATGTCGCAGGGTAACCGGAACCGACTTGCCGTCCTTCTGAACATTAAAAGCCACCGTGTCTGGCGGCTCCGGGAGATCAGCCGGTTCCAAAGCCCTCGCCGGCAGAATGCCAAGCGCCAAAACCGCCAGTATGATGAGACTGCGCCTAAGCGGCAAAAGTCCGGTGTTGAGCAAGGATGACATGCAGCAATCCTTTCTTCTCGATGGGCAAGCACCCAGCCGTTGTCTGACCTTCATTCGGCCAGACCGGTTACAGGGCGCAGACTGGTCACAGTGCCATCAATGCTTAATTTTTCCGTTAGCTTTTGTTCAGGTGGGCGGAGACCGTTGTTCCGATGCAGGCTTCTGAGGCCGCAGAAGGTCGGACGGTCTCAAACCGGCAGCGGACGAGGATTTTCGAGCCACAGTGAATTGCCGACGACTTCGGCTCCGCCAACGTTCTGGTATCGAATGTGCAGCCGGTCCGGCGGTGTCGATTCCGATTAACGATGCGCGCACAGCGGCTTTGCGGGTTCGCCTCAAAGCGTAGCGGGCGGCTGCGAAGCCAATTTTTTCTCCACTGCGAAGACAGGGCTTGAACCGCGCCGGGTCAGCCCCCAAGTAATAAACGGAGGCGCCTCCGTTTTAGTGGAGAAGCTTTATCATATAATCAGGGGAACCGGTATGTCACGTGTTGAGAGCCTGCAAGCTGGGCGAAGGCAATGGAGAGGCTAATCTCCCCCCTCAAGGAGGGAGATTAGCCTTTATCAACCCCTAGTGACCCTTGCCGCTCCCCGGCCGGGCATCAGATCATTCCCCCTCCGCGTCAAGCAACTGGAGCCAGACGCCCCATGACAAGCAATACGACGAGCAAAACCCGAATCCCCATCCAACTTCAAATCAACGGACAACGCCATGAACTGGAGGTCGAGCCGCGCGTCACGCTGCTCGACGCCTTGCGCGACCATCTCGGCCTGACCGGTACCAAGAAGGGCTGCGACCACGGCCAATGCGGCGCCTGCACCGTGCATGTCGACGGCCAGCGCGTGCTCGCATGTCTGACGCTAGCCGCCCAGGCCGAGGGCAGGGCGGTCACATCAATCGAAGGGCTTGCCGAGGGCGACGGCACGCTGCATGCGGTGCAGGCCGCATTCCTCGAACAGGACGCCTTCCAGTGCGGCTACTGCACACCGGGCCAGATCATGTCGGCGGTCGCCTGCATCCGCGAGGGCCATGCCGGCTCGGATGACGAAATCCGCGAATATATGGCCGGCAATCTCTGCCGCTGCGGCGCCTATCCGCACATCGTCGTCGCCGTGCGCCAGGCGGCCCTGGAGGTCGCGTCATGAGGGACTTTTCGTATCTGCGCGCCAATTCCATCGACGCGGCACGCCAGGCGGCGGCGCTGCCGGGCGCCATGCTCTTGGCCGGCGGCACCACGCTCATCGATCTCGCCAAATGCGGCGTCACCGAGCCTGAAACCGTGGTCGACATCACCCATCTCACGGGACTCGATAGGATCACGGTCGATGACCGGGGCGCCACGATCGGCGCGCTGGCAAGGATGAGCAGCGTCGCCGACCATGCCGACATCAAGAGCCGGTTCCCCGCCGTCTCGGAAGCGCTGTGGCAGGCTGCATCGGCGCAGCTCCGCAACATGGCGACCATCGGCGGCAATCTGATGCAGCGTACGCGCTGCCCGTATTTCCGCGATCCGGCGAACTTTCCCGCCTGCAACAAGCGTTCGCCCGGCAGCGGCTGCTCGGCGATCGGCGGCGTCACCCGCGGCCATGCCGTGCTCGGCACCAGCGAGGCCTGCATCGCCACCTATCCGGGCGATCTGGCGACGGCGCTGGTCGCCTTCGATGCCATCGTTCATCTCGGCGACCGCCAGATCGCGGTCGACGACTTTTTTCTCCTGCCGGGCGCCACGCCCGACAGGGAACATGCGATCGCGCCGGGCGAGGTGATTACCGCGATCAGCATTCCCAACTCCGCAGCGGCGCAACGTTCGACCTATCTGAAAATCCGCGACCGGCAGTCCTATGAGTTCGCCGCGGCGAGCGCCGCCGTCGGCATCGAGTTCGAAGCCGACGGAATGACGATCAGGGATTTGCGCGTAGCGCTCGGCGGTGTCGCCACCAAACCGTGGCGCGCCCGCGCCGTGGAAGAGGCGCTCAAGGGCAAGGTGCTGGAACCGGACACGGCCAGGCGCGCCAGCCTGCTCGCCATCGAAGGCGCCGTCGACCACGGCGCCAACCATTACAAGATCGAACTGGCGCCGCGCGTCGTCGCCCGCGCCATCCTGAAAGTGGGAGAAGCTGCATGACCGCTCACGAGATCAGAACCAGACATGGCGATTCGAAGAGGGGCGACGCGTCGGACGGCGCCGTTCTCGCGGAAGCCGTGGGCGGGCGGCTGTCGCGCGTCGACGGCCCGGCCAAGATCACCGGCGCCGCAAAATACGCGGTCGAGCAGCGGCTCGACGGGCTTAGCCATGCCGTTCTCGTCGAGAGCACGATTGCGGCGGGCCGGGTGCGTTCGATCGACACCGCCGCCGCCGAAACCGCACCCGGCGTGCTGCTGGTGCTGACGCCGGACAATGCGTTGCGCCTCAACACCGCTACGGACTGGCTGGGCACGCCGCCGCCTGACGCCCCCTATTGTCCGTTGGCGCGCGACATCACCTTCAGCGGCCAGCATGTCGCGGCGGTGGTGGCCGAGAGTTTCGAGCAGGCGGTCGCGGCCGCGGCCCTGGTCAAGGTCAGCTATGACGAGACGCCGGCAATCGTCGACCTTAGCGATCCGAAGGCCGGCGACGGCATTCCGATCGACACGATGACCAAGGAATGGGGCGACGCGGAAGCGGCTTTCGCTTCGGCGCCGGTGCGGATCTGCGCCGCCTACAACACGCCGCGCGAATACCAGTCGCCGATGGAGCCGCATGGCCTGATCGCGCACTGGCAGGGCGACCGGTTGACGGTGTGGGAGCCCAGCCAATGGCTCGACGGAATGGCGCGGACCTATGCCGAATGGTTCGGCGTGCCGTTCGAGAATGTGCGCCTGGTCTCGCCCTATATCGGCGGCGGTTTCGGCTCCAAGGCGTTCGCATACGGCTATAGCGCGGTGGCGGCGATTGCCGCGAAAATGCTGGGACGGCCGGTGAAGCTCGCGGTCACGAGGCCACAGACCTTTACCGCCTATGGCGGACGGGCAGCGACGCGCCAGACGGTGGCGCTCGGTGCCGAAGCGGAGGGCCGGATCCAGTCGATCGTGCACCGCGGCGTCAACGAGACTTCGGTCGACGGCATGTGGGTCGAGCCGCTCGGTTCGGTCACCTCGATCATGTATGCGACGCCGAATTTCTCGTCGCGGCAGAATGTCGTGCGGGTGAACACGGTGGTGCCGGGTGCCCTGCGCGCGCCGGGCGAGAACCCGAGCGCCTTCGGGATCGAAAGCGCCATCGACGAACTGGCTTACGAGGTCGGCGTCGATCCGCTGGAAATCCGGCTCAGGAACTACGCCGAACAGGATCCGGAAGCGAAAAAGCCGTGGTCTACGCGGCAGCTGCGCGAGGCCTTCGCGGTTGGCGCCGAGGCCTTCGGCTGGTCGAAGCGCACACCCGAGCCGCGCTCGATGCGCGACGGCAATCAGCTGATCGGCTGGGGCGTTGCCGCCGGCACCTATCCGGTGCGGCGCGCCTATGGCGAGGCTGTCGTGCGCATCCTCGCCGACGGCTCGGTCGAGGTCGAAAGCTCGAGCATCGACATGGGGCAGGGCACCTATACGATCCTGGCGCAGACCGCAGCCGAAGTGGTGGGCGTGCCGGCTGAAAACGTCGTGGTGAAGCTGGGTGACTCCCGCTATCCCCGCGCCGGCGTCACCGGCGGGTCGCGGCTGGCCGGCGTAATGACCGGCGCCGTGCACAAGGCAGCGACAGCCGCGCTCGACCAGTTGGTCGGGCTGGCGATCAACGATCCAAATTCGCCATTCCATGCATTGCAGGCCAACACGCTGGTCGTCGCCAACAGCCGCATCGCCTCGCCGCGCGGCGACGGCCCTGAGGTCTCGATCGCCGAGCTGCTGGCCAGCATCGGGCGCGATCGGATCGAGGCGATGGGCGACACCATGCCGGCGGATTCCACGCCAGAGGATCGCTACAAGAACTACACCACCATCACCACGGCGCTGTCGCACACCGAGGGCGACTATTCACGGCACAGCTGGTGCGCGCATTTCATCGAGGTGCGCGTCGACGAGGACTTCGGCACGGTTCGCGTGTCGCGCGTGGTGTCGGCGCTGGATTCGGGCCGGCTCTACAATCCCAAGCTCGCCGAAAGCCAGTGGAAGGGCGGCATCATCATGGGCATCGGCCAGGCGCTGCTGGAGGAAGGCATCGTCGACCGCCGCCATGGCCGCATCGTCAACAACAACCTGGCCGACTATCTCATCGCGACCAATGCCGACATTCCCGCCATCGAGGTGATCTCGGTCGGCATCCCCGACCCGCATTCCTCCGTGCTCGGCGGCAAAGGTGTGGGCGAGTTGGGCATCGTCGGCGTGGCGCCGGCGATCGCCAACGCGGTGTTCCATGCCACCGGCAAACGGGTGAGGGATCTGCCGATCACGCTGGAGAAGCTGATCTAGGGGTGGGACGGCGAGGCTGCTGATCTCCCTCTGGCGCAGATCGGCAGCTTCAACTCTGTGCGTAACCTCATTGGCAGGAAACGGGTGGTTCGCACGCGCTGTTCACCCATCTGTCGGCAGAAGGCTACGAGCCAGAGGAGGCAAGGCCATGACCATTCATTCGATAGGTTCGAGGGCACGGGTCCGATCGGCGGAGGCGCGGGTCGGCGGATATGATTGGCAGGTATTGGCCGAGGGGATGAGCGGCTATGGCTGCGCGGTGATGGAAAAGCTGCTGACTCCGCAGGAGTGCAGGCAGATCTCAGCGCTCTACCCAGACGAAAGCCATTTCCGCAGCCATGTCCATATGGCGCGGCACGGTTTCGGCAAGGGCGAGTACCGTTACTTCCGCTATCCCTTGCCCGAGCTGATCGGCGGCCTGCGCACCGCGCTCTATCCGCGCCTCGCCGTGGTCGCCAACGACTGGAACGAGCGTTTGGGGCTTGCGCAGCGCTATCCGGACGAACACGCCGCGTTCCTCAAGCAATGCCACGACCAGGGCCAGACGCGGCCGACCCCGCTGCTGCTGCGATATGGTCCCGGCGACTTCAACTGCCTGCATCAGGATCTCTACGGCGATCTTGCCTTCCCGCTGCAGGTGGCGATCCTGCTGTCGGAGCCGGACAAGGATTTCACCGGCGGCGAGTTCGTGCTGACCGAGCAGCGCCCGCGCATGCAGAGCCGCGCCGAGGTGGTGCCGCTGCGCCAGGGCGACGCCGTTGCTTTCGCGGTCCACAATCGGCCGGTCCAGGGCAGCAAAGGCAGCTACCGGGTCAATCTCAGGCACGGCGTCAGCCGGCTTCGCTCAGGCATGCGCCACACCGTCGGCATCATCTTCCACGACGCGAAGTAATTTGCCCCAGACTTCACAGGCGCTGCGCAGAGCCGTTCATCGGCTCTGAGGTGGTCGAACGATTCTCCAGGGCAAGTGCTGCGGTTGGAAGGATTCGAATAAAAAAGAGTCGTCCCACCACATCTCTGTCATCCAATCGTTAACCAAGGTTCATACGATGAGCGATGTGCTCTTCCGGCCAGCGTCCGCTCGCCGGACGGATGACTGTTGATATCTGGCAAGACTGAAAAATAGCTACCCGTATGCGCAGTATAGTGGGGGACCGTCATGATACTTGCAGCCGGCTTTGCTTCACTGCGGGGTAAATGGGCGAAGATAACGAGCGGCGCCTTCACGCTTGCCGTTGCCGTGGCGATCGAGGCCGCTGCACAGGCTGAGCCCATTCGCGGCGCCGGATCGACACTGGCCGCACCGATCATCGGCAAATGGGCAGCGGCCTACGAGAACGCGCGCGCCGATGGCGGCGACTATGTCTCGCCCGACTGGAAGGTGGACTATGAAATCGTCGGCTCGCTCGCGGGCGTCCTGCGTCTCGATCAGCCGGACATGGATTTTGCCGCGACGGATGCGCCGATCAACGCCGACGACCTCAGGAAGGCCGGCCGCCAGCAGTTTCCGATCGTGATGGGAGCCATCGCCGTCGTCGTCAATCTCGACGGCATTGGCCCAGGCAGCCTTCGCCTGACCGGGCCGCTTCTGGCCGACATCTACCTGGGCAAGATCCAGTCATGGTCCGATCCCGCGATCAAGGCGGTGAATCCGGATTTGACGCTGCCCGATCTCAGGATCAGCATTCTTCACCGCAAGGATGGTTCCGGCTCGACCTTTGTCTTTACCGAGTATCTGTCGGCGACCAGCGAGGAGTGGAAGGCGAAATACGGCGCCAATACGCTGATCTCGTGGCCGCTCGGCACTGACGCGGAAGGCACGCAGAACCTCATCCGCGCCGTGCACGACACGAAAGGCGCGATCGCCTATGCCGAGTCCGGCCAGGCCCAGCGCGCAAACCTCTCCTACGCGCTGATCCAGAACAAATCCGGCACCTTCGTCAACCCGGGGCCGGAGGGCGCTCAGGCTGCCGCGACCTCCATCGACTGGGCGCGAACGACCGATTTCTTCGCTTCGCTGACCGACCGGGACGGCGATGCCGCCTATCCGATCAGCACGGCGGTGTTCGCGGTCGTTCAGGTCTCGGGACGCTCGGAACATCGCTATCGCCGCGTGCACGACCTTTTCCGGCTCGCCTTCGCACAGGGCGCGGGCGAGGCCGCGGCGCTCGGCTATGTGCCGCTGCCAAAGGCGCTCGTCGACCAGATCGAACAGTACTGGGCAAGGCAAGCGCCCGTCGGAAACTGAGCCGGGTGAAGGGCCGGGCCGCCTCGCGCGACAATTGAACCCGCCGCGGTGGCGGCTTGTTGGGGACTGCGTGACATGGATATAGATATCTTCAAGGACATCTTCGTGCCGGTGATCGGCGGGTTGGGCATCTTCATGCTCGGCCTGGATTTCATGGCAAATGGCATCCAGGCGCTTTCGGTCAACCGGATGCGCGCCTTTCTCGCCAAAGCCGCGGGAACGCCGATCAAGGGCGTGCTGGCGGGAACGCTGATCACGGGCGTCATCCAGTCGTCGACCGCGATGAGCGTCATGGTCGTCGGCCTGGTCAATGCCGGCGTCATCGCCTTGAGACCGGCGATCAGCGTGATCATGGGCGCCAATATCGGCACGACGCTGGGCAACGGGCTCATCGCCCTGCCGCTCGGTCCGCTCGGGTTGATCCTGGCCGGCGTGTTCTCGCTGGTCTACTGCTTCGCCAAAAGCGAAAAGATCAAGAACACAGCGCTCGCCTGCATGGGCTTCGCGCTGATCTTCTATGGCCTCAACCTGATGACCGGCGGCCTGCGTCCGCTTCGCAACCTGCCCGAAGTCATGGCCCTGCTGCAGACGCTGACGGCCGACTCCTACCTCAACCTTCTCAAATGCGTGTTCATCGCCGCCGGCGTGACCGCCATGATCCATTCGTCCTCGGCGACGATCGGCATCGTGATGGGCCTTGGCGCCGCCGGCATTCTCGACTGGACAACGGCGGTCGCCTTCTCGCTCGGCGCCGATCTCGGCACCACGATCACCTCGTGGATGGCTTCGCTCAACCTTTCGAAGAACGCCAAGCGGACCGCGTACGCGCACATCTCGTTCAACATCATCGGCGTGTGCATCACTATTCCGCTGTTCTTCGTCTCCATCGAGATCCTCGCATGGGTCATGCAATTCTTCGGCGGCGATCCCGCCGTTCCGGTGATCGTCGACGGCAAGGAAACCTTCCCCCTGGTGCCGGTCGCTGTCGGCGTCTACTCGACCTTCTTCAATGTCTTCAACACGTTGTTGCTGTTCCCGTTCACCGGGATGTTCGAGCGGGTCCTGTCGCGTGTCGGGCACACGGACGACGAGGACGCCGAGGATTTCTCGACGCCGAGGTTCCTCGACCGCAAGCTGGCCGGCGATTTTGCCAAGGCCGTTCCCGCCGTTCAGCAGGAGACGGCCCGGCACCTCCAGGCCGGCGCCATGTTCCTCGACATCGCACGCTCGTCCAAGAAGGCGCCGTCGGATCCGGGCGAGCACTATCTCGCAACCGACATCCTCAGCCGTGATATCCGTGCCTACACCGCCGATCTCATGAAGGAGGATCTGCCCTACGACCAGCTCGATCTGATCGCCAGCCTGATCGAAGAGGCGGACTTCACGGCCGCCCTGACGGAATCGATGCATCAGGTGGCGCGCCGCGTGCGGCGTGAGAAGTTCAGCAGCCCGGCGCAGGCCATCGTCGACGTCGCGTTGAGCAAGCTCGACGTCTCGCTGCGGGAGATCCTGCCGACCTACGGCATTTCCGACCCGCAGATGCCGGCCGGTCATGTCAATCTCCCGGAGGTCGAGGAATTGCGCGCCCGCACGCTGGCGCTGGGACCGAATGCGGGCGCCGCCGAACGCGGCACGATCCTGGCCCTGCTCGGGTCGATCGAGCGCGCGGAAATCCTGATCCAGCGCATCGACGCCGAGCGCAAATCGGTCAACCGGCAGAGCGTGCTCGCCCGCGCCTCGGCACGCATGGAGACCAGGCCGCGCTCGATGGGCGATCCCGGCCTCAGCCCGGTCCCGGCCGAGTAGGCCGGACGGCAGGGCTGCCCTTTTCCTTCTCCCAAAAGGAGGGGAGAAGGAAGAGCGATGTGTTCCCGCTCAGGCCGCAAACAGCGCCAGCTCTTCGGCGGTGAGATGGCGTGCCTTGCCTTTGGCAAGGTCACCGAGGCGCAGTGGGCCGATCGCCACCCGCACAAGGCGCAGCACCTCGATATCATGCGCGCCGAGCAGCCGGCGGATATGGCGGTTGCGGCCTTCGTCGAGGGTGATTTCCAGCCAGGCGGTGCTGGTGCCGCTGCGCAGGATTTCGATCGACCGCGCCGTCAAAAACTCACCATCGACGGTCGCGCCAGCGCGCAACCGGGCCAGCATGGCCTCGTCGGGCAGGCCGCTGATCCGCACATGATAGACCTTGGCGACATGCGAAGCGGGATCGAGCAGGCGCTGCGCGAAGCGCGTGTCGTTGGTCATCAGGAGAAGGCCCTCGCTGGCCTTGTCGAGACGGCCGACCGGCGACACGAAGGGCAGGGCGAGTTCTGCCAGGCAGTCATAGACGGTGCCGCGGTCCTGCGGGTCGTCGCGGGTGGTCACCAGGCCGCGCGGCTTGTTGATCATCAGGTAGATCTTGCGCTCGGCAACGACGCGGCTGCCGTCGAC
Organism: Mesorhizobium sp. WSM4821; assembly: GCF_055901555.1. Lineage (NCBI taxonomy): Bacteria > Pseudomonadati > Pseudomonadota > Alphaproteobacteria > Hyphomicrobiales > Phyllobacteriaceae > Mesorhizobium > Mesorhizobium sp. WSM4821. The sequence goes on from NZ_CM148371.1 coordinate 3,479,641, forward strand.
CTCGATGCGGTCGCGGCCGGGATCGACCCGCATCGAGCCGTTGCGCACGACCTTGCCCGCGACCCGGACGCGCCCTTCGGCGACCAGAACCTCCGCCTGCTTGCGCGAGCACAGGCCGAGTTTCGACAGCGCACGGCAGAGGCTGACGCCTGGGGGATTGGCTCCAGCGGCGGGGCGTGGCCGGCCGATTCCGGGTCGTGGCGACATGGGTCTTACGTGTGGGCTCCTGTGTCCGGGGCATCCCAGTATAACCGGCTGCCGGTTCTGTCCACGGGACAGGGAACAGAATGTCGCCGCTGGTGGAGCGAGGCGGCCTGCTGTTTTTCGACGGCTGATGCTCATTCGATTTCAGCACAATATCAGCGTTCGTTCAGGACGCGGAGGCCATGCCGCGGCGATGCTCTCGGGAGACAAACCCGATGAGCGGCCATGACAATCGCCCTGACAGAAGACCTCCTTGCCAGAATCGATCACAGCATCGAAGACGCGGGCCCGGCGTCGGGACTGCGCAGCCTGGAGGATCGCGACTATGCCGCCATTCGCAAGCAACTGCTTGCCGCACGCCCACGCGACGTCTGGGTGTTCGCCTATGGCTCGCTGCTGTGGAACCCATGTTTCGAATTCGTCGAGGAGCGGCCGGCGACCGTACATGGCTGGCATCGGCGATTTTCGCTATGGCTGACCCGCTGGCGGGGCACGCGTGAGCGGCCGGGCCTGATGCTTGCGCTCGACCGTGGCGGCAGCTGTCGCGGCGTCGTCTACCGTCTCCCCGATCGTGACATCGACGCGACAATCGACCGGTTGCTGCGCCGGGAGATGAGCGCCAACCCGCCGACCAACATTCCCCGCTGGGTCTCCGTTCGAGGCGCAGGTGGGAATTTGCGGGCCATCGCCTTCGTCGCCAACCGGAGCGGCCCCGCCTATGCGGCGAACTTGCCCGAGCAGACCACCGTGGAAATCCTGTCGCTCGCCGCCGGCCACATCGGCAGCTGCGCCGACTATCTGCGCCGCACCGTCGTCCAGCTCGAAGCCCGAAACATCCGGGACGCGACGCTATGGCGGCTGCAGGGCAAGGTCGCCGCCTATCTCGGATCATTGCAATCCGGCACGCCCTTGCCGGCGCCAACCGTGGAGATCGATTATGCATGCGAAGGTTGAAGGACTATCCCTCCCGTCGATCACCGCACAGGAAGCGGTGCATCGGCTCCTGTCGACGGGCAGCGTTGAATTTTGTGGCGGCGAAACTGTGCAGATGCTGCACTATCTCGACGCTCTGACGGCCGGCGGCACGATAATGATCCCTGGCGAGGCACGGCCAGATCTCTGGCAGCGCGTTACCAGGCTGTTTCGGACCAGCCTCATTCAGCCCGGCATTTTTCGGACTTGACCTTTACCGGCTTCTGCGGCTCCGATGATTGCTGTGCGATCAGGCGCAGCGATGGTGCAGTGGCTTGGTACAACAGATCGGCAGCACGGTTCTCGATCTCGAGCGCGGCACGTTGCGGCGCGACGGCGAGATCGTGCCGGTCAGGCCAAAGACTTTCGACCTGCTTGCCTTCCTGGCGCGCAACCCGGGCCGCGTGCTGAGCAAGGACGAACTGTTCGAAGCGGTGTGGCCCGGCATCATTGTCACCGAGGACTCGCTGACCCAGTGCATCCGCGATGTGCGCAAATGCATCGGCGACGAAACCCAGTCCCTGGTCCGCACCGTGCCTCGGCGCGGCTACATGTTCCAAACTGGCGAAGACAGCCTGTCCGCTTCGCTGCCGCCTGCCGCCGCTGCGGTTGCAGCCGGCCGAACGCCCGAACCGATGGTCGCGGTCCTGCCGTTTCGCGTCGACGTCGACGATACGACGGCAAAGCCGCTCTTCGATGGCGCGGTCGAGGAGATCATCAACGCGCTTTCCTACTTCAAGACCATCGCGGTGCTGGCGCGCCATTCGGCCTTCGCGCTTGCGCAATACTCCGACCAGGACATCTGGTTGACCGCCGAGCGTCTCGGCGCCGACTATGTTGCGGAAGGCGCTGTCAAAAGCGCCGACGATGGCTATGACGTGCGCGTCGTGCTGTCCGAAACAGCGTCCGGCCGACGCATCTGGGCGCAGACGTTTTCATTCAAAACCAGTGAGATTTTCGCTTTTCAAAGAACGGTGGCGCAACGGATCGCGACGGCGCTGGTCGCCAACATCGAGAGTGCTGCGATGCGGCGTGTATCTCCAGCCGCCGCCGCCAATGTCGAGGCGTATGTCCATATTTTGCGCGGCATTGCGTTGCTGCGCAGTTATGGCGAGGGGGTGAACCAGCAAGCGCGCGCGCATCTGCTGAAGGCGCTGGAACTCGATCCGGAGTCGGGCCTCGCCCACGCCTACCTCGCTCTGGCGGACACGATCATCGGTGGGTATACCAGCGCGCCGCGGTCCGTGCTCGATCAGGCGCGCGACCGGGCCTTGCACGCCATGGCCCTCAGTCCCGACGAGGCGCGATGCCACCGGATCCTGGCATTGATCCTGCTCTACCGGCACGATTTCGAGGCCGCAGCGCTGCATTTGGCCCGGGCGCTGGAACTCAACCCCTACGATGCCGATACACTGGCACAGACCGGCTTTTTCCACACGCTGCTCGGAAATGCCGAGACGGGCCTGGCGCTCCTCGATCAGGCCGTCAATCTCAATCCGATGCACCCACCCTGGTACTATTACGACAGGGGCGAAGCCCTGCTTCACGTTGGTCGGTATCGAGAAGCCGCTGTTTCGTTCTCCTGCCTGCCACGCAAGAGTGCCTGGCAATTGGCCCGGCTGGCGGCATGTTACGGCCTCGACGGCGACCTCGACAAGGCGCGCTCTTGCGCCCGGGAGGGCCGGCAACTCGAACCTGGCTTAACTGTCCAGGCGATCATTGGAGACCTTCGCCTGCAGCGCCTCGAAAATCGGGAACGGATTCGGACAGGCCTCAAACGTGCCGGCTGGGACGAGGAGCAAACGCAGGAAACCCCATTACCAGAGACACCAGTGAAAGGATGACAGCTGCTTTTCGAAATCGAGGCCGCCTCCTTGCGCGAGCACAGGCCGATTTTCGACAGCACCCGGGAAGATTGATGCCGGGGCACTGCTGGAGGACACGCGTTACCGGCCAAGCCCGGTGGTGACGTCACCGTCTTGCGTGATCCTTTCGGTCAGGACTCTCTCGCTAACCCATCTCCAGCCTCGACGAGCGTTTTCACGCCTTCGCCGAGATGTTTTTTCAGGAGGCGAACGGCCGCCTTGGCATCGCGGTGGCGACAGGTCGTCAATATGTCCCAGTGTTCCGACTGCGAGCGGCTGCGATAATTGAGGTTGGGCAGAAGGACGCGAACGTAGCGGTCTGCCGCATTGTGGTGGGCTTCGATCAGGCCGATCAATCGGGCGTTGCCGCAGGCGCTGTAGAGGGCCAGATGAAAGACGCGGTTCAGTGTTCCCCAGCGGCCGACATTCGGATCGGCGTCGATCTGCTTGAGCAGGTGGCCGGCCTCGTCGAGCTTCTCCTTGGCGAGATTCGGAACCGAGAGCCGCAGCGCTTCGCTTTCGAGCAATGCGCGGACCGCGAAGATCTCCCTGATCTCGGTGACGTCCATCCTGGCGACATGCGCGCCCTTGGTCGGATGGATCGAAACGATGCCTTCGGCCTCGAGCTGGCGAAGCGCATCGCGGACCGGCATGCGGCTGAAGCCGAAGCGCTCGGCAAGGTCGTCCTGGCGCAGCGGCGTGCCCGCCGCCAGGCTGCCGTCGGCGATCGATTCGCGTAGCACATTCGCAACCTGCTCCGCCACCGTCTGCGGTCTCTGCATCAACCCGTCGCCAAGTCCGCGCAATCGATTCTCCTCTCAAGTGCACCTTGCCTAACAGAATGCCGCCCGAGCGGATATCTGTTTCCCGTATACGGGTATCCGAACTCTGCTGTATATGGCGGCATGGGCTTGATCGGCATGCACGCAACACCGGCCACGGCGCGCTGGCCGGTAGGGGCTGTGCTTTCGGACAAACGGCAACCCGACGCAGCAATGACTGCGCCCGGGCCGGCTGGGGGAACCGAGGGCCTGCCGCTTTGCCGCCGTTGCGATGGCGCAATGGAATGCCTCTCGAACAGATTCACTCCGGCGTGTATCGTGTTGAGACAAAAGAGGATTTTATTGCCGACGTTGCGGGGAAGCGCCCTGGGAAGCGCCCCCTATGTCCTGCCGGACATCTCCCCTCCAAGACTCACCGGAGCCGCTGCGCTTTTCTTCACAAGTTGGAAATTAGCGAAAGCCGAGACGGCATCTCCAAATCTCCCCATAGAGGGTAAGAGGCAGGGAGTATCGTAGAGCACCTTGATGGCGATGGACACCGCGCCAGGCGCAGTTGCAGCGTCAGGAACATGGTCGCCCGTCTTGGGGGCGCCACCGCCTTGGCCTTCGACGCGGTGCCTGGCTGATCGCCAGGGTTTACGACCGTCAACTCAGTTCGACGCGTGGTCGTCCAGCGCCTCGACGACGAAAGACGCTGCAATCAGGTCGTCGGCATGCAGCCGAAGGGAGCCTTCACTTCCTCCCATGATGGCGGCGACCTTCTGAAAAGTTTTCATCTCGTGCTCGGTAATCCGGGCGCTCCGCATCTTTGCCTTGAGATCAGCGACACGCAGGCTGAGCGTATGGGACGTTCCAATTTCACGGTTCGACATGATAACATGCTCCTCCCCAACCCATGCTTGTTTGCTCCCACCGGTATTCGCCCGTCTCCCATGTTGCCTAAATATGAGGCATCGCGAATACAGCGCCCCGAACGCGTGATGCGAAGGAAGGTTCCAGCGCAACACGGTCACGAAATAATACGACGCGGTCGGCGGCCAGCAAGCTATCCCTAGGGAGGGTGGCAGATCGCTGGGCGGGCCGGCGGTTTTCCTGGAGCCGCAGGACGCTTCGACGGCGAGTGAATCCAAAAGGATTGACCGTATCCTCGGGGGGAGGATACGAAAGAAGCATGGTCGAAGGCATCCACCATTCGCATCCCGCTATCGTGAAGCGTCTGAAGCGCGCGCAAGGCCATCTTGCGGCGGTGCTGTCCATGTTCGAGGCGCATCGTCCTTGCGTTGATCTGGCGCAGCAACTCCATGCCGTGGAAAGCGCCATCAGCAGCGCAAAGCGCGAACTGATCCACGATCATATCGAGCATTGCCTGACGGACACCGCGGAAACCGGCGGCAACTCGCTGGCGGAACTCAAGCAACTGGCGAAATACCTGTGAGCGGTCTCGGCATGCGCATCCTCGACTGGCTCGGGTTCGGGGCGCGCGATCACGCCGTACATGGTCACGACCACGGCAGCGGGGCGCATGCGCATATCCACGGGGTCATCGATGCGACCATAGCGACGACCGACCGGGGCATCTGGGCGATAAAATGGTCGTTCGTCATCCTGGCCATCACGGCAGCGATGCAGATGGTCGTGGTGGTGCTGTCGAGCAGCGTGGCGCTGCTGGCCGACACGATCCACAACATCGGTGACGCCACCACCGCCATTCCGCTGTGGATCGCCTTCATACTGGCCCGGCGCAAGCCGTCGCCGACGTTCACCTACGGCCTTGGCCGGGTCGAGGACGTGGCCGGTATCGTCATCGTCGTGATCATCCTGTTCAGCGCCATCGTCGCCGGTTATGAGGCCATCGAGCGTCTGATAAATCCTCGATTGGTGATGCATCTCGGCTGGCTGGCGGCGGCAGGCATTATCGGCTTTCTCGGCAATGAGGCCGTCGCGGTGTTCCGCATCCGCGTCGGCCGGGAAATCAACAGCGCCGCACTCATTGCCGACGGCTACCACGCCCGCACCGACGGCCTGACCAGCCTTGCGGTGGTCATCGGGGCGCTCGGCGTCTGGCTCGGTTTTCCACTGGCCGACCCGATTGTCGGCCTGCTCATCACGCTGGCGATCTTCGGCATCGTCTGGCAGTCGGCGCGCTTGGTGCTGATCCGCATGCTCGACGGCATAGAGCCTGATGTCATCGGCGAAATCCTCCATGCCGCCGCGCATGTGCCGGGAGCGCGCCTTGTCGACGCCAAGGCGCGGTGGATCGGTCACCGGCTGCACGCCGACATTGCCATCGCCGTCGAGGAAAGCCTGCCGGTCTCAGAAGCGAAAAAAATCAGCACGGCGCTGGAAGCCGAGCTTTTCGAGCACATGCCGGCGCTTGCGGCGGCCAATATCAGATTTGCGAGCGCGGATGCGGATCATCGCCATGGACATGCGCACGGCGAACACGACGTTCGCAGGCACTAACGGTCGCCCAGAGCGGCTGGTTTCTGTTACCCTTGGCTGATGTTCCAAATTCTTGTCGAGTTCCAACGAACGATCTATCTGGCGGTCGGCGAGCAGATCAAACTGCTCTCAGTGGCAGGCGACTGGCTGGCGTTCATGGGCTTCCTGCCCATAGGCGTCGTCTTCGGCGCTGCGCATGCGCTGACGCCTGGCCACAGCCAGGCCGTGCTGGCGACATATCTTGCGGGCTCGGATGCAAATGTTCCGAGCGGCCTTCTCGTACCGATTGCGCTGTCCTTCACGCATGTGACGATTGCCGCTTTGATTGTGGTTTTCTCGCTGCCGCTGGTCTCCATCGCCTTGGGCAGCGTCGGCCGTGCTCCGCTTCTGGAGGATATCAGCCGGGGGCTGCTCGGCCTGATCGGTGTCCCATTCCGACGATTGCCGCTCTTTAGCTCTTTATAATGTTCCCATTTGTTCCCGGCCATACTTTTGCTAGTATTCCCGCTCCTCCCGGCGAGAGCATCGCGTCATGTCAGACAGTGGACGAGTCGACGTTCCGAGGACCGGCTCCGGCGTGGCCCCCGACCGCGGCTTGATCGACGACAGCGCCGGCCAAGCCCGTCACGAACGGCGGATACTGACCGTCCTATGCTATGATCTCGTCGGCTCGACCGACCTGCTCGGACTACTCGACATCGAGGAATTCGACGACCTAATCACGGCGTTTCAGCGGGCCGCCGGTGAAGCGATCACGTCCTGCTCGGGGACAGTGAAGGTCGAGGTTGGTGACGGAGGGGTCGCTGTATTCCCGGTCGATTTGGGTGCCAAGGATGCGGCGTCGCTGGCAATTCGTGCCGGCCTGCATATCGTCAAGGCGTGCCGGCGCCTCGCGGCGGATAAGGGGAGGGACGACCTGCACGTGAGGGTCGGGGTCGCGACTTCGATGGCGCTTATCACGAAGGGCGACTCCCCCGAGGCGCAGGACACCGTCGCCGGGCCAGCGCTTGCCCTGGCACCTAGGCTGCAGACAATCGCCAGACCAGACACGGTCTTCGTCTGTAACGAGACGCGTAGTTTGACGCGGCGTTCACACGTGTTCAGCTTCTGCGGCGCCCACATGATCAAAGGGTTCGCGCAACCCGAACAAGTCTGGCAGGCGCTAAACCACAAGTTGGCGGTAGACCGCTTTTTTGCGTTTGGACGCCTGGCCAGCCCCTTGGTCGACCGCACAAACGAGGTTGAGCTGATTCTTCAATGCTGGAGCGAGGCTATTTTGGGACGGGGTCAGGCTATCCTGATCGAAGGCGAAGCCGGCATTGGGAAATCGCGCGTCCTGCACGAAATACGTCGGCGAACGCGGGTCCAGCGAGATAAATTGCTCTTCTTCCAGTGCACGCCAGGCGACTCGCGCTCGACGTTGTATCCGCTGCGGCAGGCCATGCTGGGCAATTTCGATGACGGCGAGCATCCGCTGACTTCGACGTTTGTAGCCCAGGAGTTCGCTGCGCACGATGTTCACGACGCCGAGGTAGTCGACATCTTTTCCTTGCTGCTCGGTGCGGAAGGAAGTTCCGAGCTACGGAAGATGGGTCCGGAAGCGATCCGAGAAAGGGCCGTCTGGGCAGTACGCCGGGCTCTGCAAGCAACGTGTGCTCATGGCCCGGTGGTGCTGATCGTGGAAGATATTCACTGGATCGACCTGACGTCGAAGGAGTTGCTCAACGAGCTTGCAAGGATGGTTCCCAACTATCCCGTGCTCCTGATCGTGACGACAAGGCCTGGATTCAGCAGCTGGCTGAACGGACATTGCAAACAGGTCTTCCTTGCACCACTGGAGCATGCCGATACCCTGCGCGCAATCGCAACGATGTGGCCCCCAGGCAAGGGATCTGCTGCGCCCGAGTTGATTGAAATCATCGAGCGCGTCACCGGCGGTGTGCCACTGTTCATCGAGGAGGTTTGCCAATGGTTGGCAGAAAATGCCGCCAGCGGCACTGAGAAACTGCCGCAAGGCGCTGCGCACGGCCGCGCGTCGGTGCTGGAGACGGTGCTCGACGCTCGGTTGCAGCCGCTTGGTCCCGCCCGCGATGTCGCGATATCGGCAGCGGTCGCCGGCAATCGGTTCAGCCTCGACCTACTGTCGATACTTTTACCTGAATTGAATCAGGAAACACTCGCCGGCGCGCTCGATGTCTTAGCTGATGCGGGCTTTGTGGTCCGCGCGAGGCATGCGGGCCTTTCGCTGTACGCGTTCCGGCACGCACTTATCCAAGAGACGATTTATAATGGAACGCTGCGGAAGCGGCGGCAGGCCCTGCATCGACGTCTCTACGCGGCGGCGAGCGGTAACCGCAACCTTGCTGGCTGGCTGTCGACAGCGGCACTTGCCGAACATGCCTTGCGAGCAGGCCTACTGGAGGAAGCGATCGGCGAGTTTGTCAATGCCGGCATGGAAAGCTCATCTCGGTCGGCCATGATCGAGGCAAGACAGTTGCTCGAACACGCGATTGCACTTTGCGAGCAGGTTCCCGACCTGGGCAAACAAGATACATTGCGGCTTTCGGCGATGGTCGCACTCGGGCCGATACTGACAGCTTCCGAGGGGCCAAATTCGGAGCACGCCCGCAAGCTCTATGATGAGGGCGTAAGGCTGGCTCGGCGGCGGCCAATTGCCGAGCGCGCCAAGTGGTTCCCGATCTATTGGGGTTGGTGGTTCACTGGCTCGGTCGTCGATGGCGAGCGAGCACAGGCCGTCGTCAACGACCTAAAGGAGGTTAACGACCCCGAAATCCGGCTGCAAGCTCAGCACTGCTTGTGGGCCGTCGATTTCAATCGAGGCGACCACAACGGATGCATGGCGGCGATTGACGCCGGATTGCCATTCTATGATGAGGGTCAGGGGCGCGAGAATGCCACGCGTTTCGGGGGGCATGACGCGCGTGTTTGCGGTCTGGCGCATCGTGCATTGTCGCTCTGGTTCTCGGGACGTGCAACGGGCGCTCTCCGCTCTATGGCCGAGGCCCGGCGCTGGGCGCAGCAGACCGGTCACGTCAGCAGCATAACGCATGCGTGCATCAATGACGCTATGCTCAGTTGCTATCGCCGCGATTTCGTCGCACTGCGCAGCGTAATTGCGGATCTGCGACAGCTGATCGCGCTTCACCTCCTGCCTTCGCTTGCCGTCTCAGCGCAAATCTTCGAGGGCTGGTGTGAAGGCAACGCTGGCCATCTTGAACTAGGTAAAGACAAGATGCGTGAGGGCCTCGGCTTGCATGGAAAAGTGCAGACGCCCGAGGATGAGCCCGTCTACTGCGGCATGCTGGCGGAACTTCTCGTGCGCTCGGGTGAGATCGACCAGGCGCTCGCGCTGCTTAACTCGGCGGTGGCGCAGGCCGAGGCAGGCGGCAGTCGCTACTGGTTGGCAGAACTTCACCGGCGAACTGCCCAACTTCTTGTCCTCAACAAGGCGGAAGCTGGCCAGGCAGCAACTGCCTTTGAGAGGAGCCTCACCATTGCGGCCGAGCAGAACGCAGTGCCTATCCTGATCGGAGCCTACGAGACACTCAGCTCGTCGAATATCTCGACCGACCTGCTCCGGCGTTTCAGCGACCGCGTCGAAGCAGCAAAGATGTCGATCGAGCCTGGCGAACCGCTGATCGTGAACCCCGAGCCGGCACTGCGGAGCTAACCGACAGTGGAACAATATGGGCGCCTTGGTCCTCCACCAGACAAGGCGCTGATGTATCTGATGTCGATTCGAAAAGCATTGGGCATCACGCGCATTGCGGATATTACCGGCCTGGATCACGTCGGCATCCCGGTCGTGCAGGCGACGAGGCCATTCTCGTTTTCGAACGCGGTTGCGCAGGGAAAAGGCACCAGCCTGGCTCGCGCTGCGATTTCTGCCATTTTGGAATCCGCTGAAAGTTTTTTTGCCGAGCGCATCGAATACTTTGATGCCGTTCGCGGTTCGGCCAGATCGCTCGATATCCCCCCCGCGCGATTTGAAACTTACCTGCGAGGGTCTGCACCTGCCGATTGGCGCGAAAGAGAAACGGCTTGGGTCTTGGCGGAGAACCTTCTGGGCGACCGAGACTTCGTTCCGCTGGAGTTGGTGCACACCGCCTATCTCGTGCCGTCCAGCCCATGCGACGGAATTTTCGCGGCAACGACAACCGGGCTGGCGGCCGCCCTCGACGAGACAGACGCCATCACGCACGGGATATTGGAGTGCATCGAACGGGATGCGATCGCGCGCGCGCACACTACACATGGTTTTTTGCAACGTCAGCGTATCGATCCAGCGACCATCGAAGAAGCAACGGTCCTGGCTTTATTGGATGAACTTGCAGGAAAAGGCCTGATCGCCGGTCTTTGGCTCGCTCCGTCCCCCGTCGGCCTACCCGTGATCTGGTGCCATGTGATGGAGAGCAATCCCCGCGAGACGGCACTTCTTCATCTGCCAGCCGACGGCTCGGCCGCCGCGTTTGACCCGGCGGCTGCCGCTGTCCAAGCCATACATGAGGCGGCGCAGGCGCGGCTTGCGGCGATCTCGGGCGCACGGGATGACATGACCCGGGCGAACTACCCGGCATACCCGGACTGGCAGCTTATCGCAGCGCACCGGCGGCTGATTATCAACGGGCCGAGAGATGTGAATTTCGCCAGCCTGCCCGTCCATCGGGCAACGGGGGGCCAGACCCTGCTGTGCAGCCTACTCGCCAAGCTCGAGGAAAGCGGAATCCACGCCGTGCACATGATCCGCCTCGACACGAGCCCTTGGAACCGGCTGTCGGCCGTCAGGTTAGTCATCCCCCAATTGTATCCGCTGGTGGAGTGACCGGATGCGGCCCAAGCTCGTTTTCACCGGCCCTACGCTATCGCATCGAGAGGCACAGCAGGTGGCTGGCGTGATCTGCCTTCCTCCGGCCGCGCAAGGGTCGATCATAGCTGCGGTGCGGTGTTACGACCCGGCTGCCATTCTCATCATCGACGGCGCTTTCCAGTCCGAGCCGGCAGTGAGGCACAAGGAGATCCTGTGGGCGATCGCCCAGGCCATCCCGGTGATCGGGGCCGCAAGCATGGGTGCTTTGCGTGCCGCCGAACTCCATCCATACATGCATGGCGTCGGCCTAGTCTATCGATGGTACCGCCGCTTTGCTTTCGCGCCGGATGACGCGGTGGCAGTGCTGCATGGCCCGAAGGAGGTGAATTTTTCGCCGCTGACGCACGCTTTGGTTGATCTGCGAATGACCATCCGAGCCGCTTGGCGGCGGAAACTGATGTCCGCCGACCTGTCAGGAAAGCTCGACAATGCGGCCCGAAACCTCAATTTTCGCGAGCGTACGCTGTCGCGAATGGTGCGCGATGCATTGGCGGCGTCCGATGACGATGAGATCGAGGCCTGCCTGCAAATCCTCGCCGGAGCTTTCGTGCAGCAAAAAAAGCGCGACGCAGTTTTGGCTTTGCAACTCCTGCGCGACAATGTCTTGGTGCCAAAGGAATTGAAGGATTTCAAAATGACGATCGCCTTCGTCAAAGATTTGGAAGACGCCGGCTTAGCAGTCTGACGTTAGAGTCGCCGGCGATACTTGGCGCAATTTACGAGGGGTAAGCTTCATGGTAGTGTCCTAGACTATGGGAGGGGCCGCAGTGGGAGGGGCCGAGCAGTCGAACGCGCTCGATGTCGCCGGTGGGGCAACCCTGTCGGCCGGAACCCGTTTCCTTCTTTATCCCCAAGCGCCTCATCTTTCCGGATATGAAAAACCCGAGACGGTCTGGATTTCAACGTCGCCCGGACGGATCCATCCAGGCCCAGAGGATCACCGCATGTACGTGCGTGACCCGGTGCTGGACAAGCAGCCATACGAGTATCCCTACCTGCCGCCCTTCGTTGGCGCGATCTTTCCACCGGCCGAACCCGGTTTTGATGGTCATTTCGACGAGCTCTCTCATGAGTCGCGTCAGTTCCTGGCAGCACATTCATTTGCGGCTGTGAGCCGGGTGCTCGACATCTGGGAAAGCTATTTGGGCAAGCCGATTGTGTGGTTTTTCGCCGAAACATACGAGCGGCTCGAAATCATTCCCTGGGTCGACTGGGAGAATGCGCAATCCGGATTTGGCTATCTGGAACTAGGCCGGGAGCGTGGCGCCGACGGGCGCGGCCATCCCTACGCCCTCAACTTCGACGTGATCGCGCATGAAGTGGGTCACGCCATACTCTTTTCTCTGTTCGGAGTGCCGACGGCAGGCCTGGGAGACGGCGATTTCGGACCGTTCCACGAAGCGAACGCCGATCTGATTTCGCTGCTGTCGTTCCTGCATTTCGACAGCGGGATGGATCGATTGCTGAGGCACAGCCAAGCCAACCTGCTTGTCCTCAACGAGCTCAACCGCATCGCCGAATTGACCGGCGATCGCCAGATCCGCCTCGCCAGCAACTCCCGAAAAATGCGGGAGGTGAGCGAGGAGATACATGACAGGTCACGCCCGTTCACGGGCGCGGTATTCGATACGTTGGTCGACCTTTATCACGCCGGCCTGGTGCGGCAGGGCTTGGCCGACGAGCGGCTGCTTGGAGTAGACATCCGGGAGGTCGGCCAGGCAGAGATGACGCATATCTCCAACTTGACAGGCGATGCCTTCCGGGCCCGTCCGTTCCTTTTCAAGAGCGAGTTGGTCAAGGCGCGCGACGAGGTCGCGCTCGCGCTCGCGCTCGCATGGCCGCGCCTCGATGCCGACAATCTCACATTCGCAGGCGCGGCTACCACCATCGTCGAACTGTCCGACCGCATCCGCCCGGCAGTAGCTGCAAGCTTCGAAGAGAACTTCAGGTGGCGGGAAATTTTATGAACTGGTGATTACAACGGAGGAGAAGCAACATGAGCGACGATTTTCACCGACCCACACTCACTTTTCCTGCAGGGGTCTACAACGCGAGCCAAGTAAGGCTCTATGGTCTACCCGGAAGTGGAGGTTTGATATTCCCTGGAAAATCTATGGTAATGGAAAATAACCCCGTCAATTTTTCAACGAATATTTCTACGGGAAAACCTTCCGATGACAAAAAAATAAATGCCCAGATAAAAGAAATAATTGGCAGAATAGAGAATGATAGCGATGCTGAATTAGAATTTTTTAAACAAAATTCAAAATCGCCATTTCCGCCGTTTCCGTATCCAGCAGGTTTTTCATTTCAAATATCTTTAGACATGAGGAATTTTGGAAGCATTGTATTGTCGACAATTATCACTTTAGATGAGGCAGCTAAGCAGCAAAGGTTACTTTCTTGCGGAATTATCGTGGGCTACTCATACGAGGGTCATTGCTATGACCTGCCCAAACCAAAAATCATGCTGTTGCCGACCTTTCCAGAGGACATCCCGCGGGACGATTGCGGATACGACAAGAAAAATGACCGGCCCCCAAACCCGGTGACCAGATACAAGCTCTGGATCGTCGACAAGCTGGACGAGTGCGTCGAATTCGAGATGAGCCAAGGATTCATCGAACAGCTCGTACTCGATGCAAATCTGCCCGGCAAGCGCACGCCCACAATGTACGCGTCCAGGATGATGATGGGACACCGCGGTGGAAGACTAGGCGAGTCATAGACGGGGAAGTGCGCGAAACGGCCGCTCGCGAGCAGCCATAGGCCAGCCTCAATCAGGGTCGCAGGTTGGTCGTCCAGATTCAGCCGGTTCATGGCGGCTGTACACCGTTGCGGCGGCCCGCGGTCGGCGAACTCGTAAGTCTCGACATATTTACCGACCAGGCCGGGCGAGATGCTGTTCTTCTCCAGCATGATCTGCTTGCGCTCGCAAGAGAACGACAATTGCCGGCCCGCTCAGCGACCGGCCCCGCTCATTGGCTGGCGACCACCATGCGGTTGCCTTCGCTATCGCGAAATTCGGCCACTGTGCGGCCCGGCTGCCAGGGCGCCTCCTGCGGTTCGGTGATGATCTCGACGCCGCCCGCCTTCAAAGCAGCGATCGTAGCCTCGACATGCTCGTCGACCAGCACCAACACCGGCTCCGCGCCTGGCGTGTCGTCGGCGCGCCTCACGAAATGCAGGTTGGTGACAGCGCCGGGAAATGTCAGCTCGATCCAGCGCCAGCCGTCATCGCCCATTGGCTGGTCGGCCGCGACCCTGCAGGCGAGATGCCTGGTGTAGAACGCCTTGGCGCGGTCCTGGTCGAACACCGGCAGCTCGGCAAACTGGATATGCATTGGTCTGATCTCCTCTCCTTGATGATTGCGCGGCCCACAGGTGAAAGACGATGTGGGCAGCCAAAAAGATTCGCCGCATGCGAGAATCTTTTCGGCAACGCGAAACGTCTTTGGTTCAGGTCAACCATTCGAGGAGACGGACGATGGGCTACACTCTCATTCGCTACAGCGTGAAGGACACCGAGCTGGAAGCAAACCGCGCGCTGGTGGCGAAGGTGTTCGAAGCGCTCGGCGAAGCGGCGCCGCGGACGGCGCGCTATCTCGTGCTCGAACTGGAGGACGGCGAGTTCGTCCATGTCGTCGGTGAGGGAAGCGCCGAACTCACCGAGCTTGCGGCGTTCAAGGCGTTCACGCAAAACCATGCGGAACGGCGCTCGACCCCGGTCAAGCGATCGCCTGCCAGGATCATCGGCAATTACCATATCCTCGAGGACGGCAACGCCGGATAGCATGGACGTGATGAGCACACAAAAACTCGCCCGCCCCGCCCTGGAGGCGATGCTCTCCGGGCTGCGTCCGAAACTGCATCGCTACTGCGCCCGCATGGCCGGCTCGGTGATCGACGGCGAGGACATCGTGCAGGAGACGCTGCTGAAAGCGCTGCAGGCGGTCGACGGCAGCGCGGCGGTCGAGCGGCCGGAACAATGGCTGTTTCGCATCGCCCACAATGCCGCGCAGGATCATCTGCGCCGGCGCCAGCGGGAGAGGTCGCGCATCACCGAGGCCGACATGACCACCATCGAGGATCCGTCCGGCAATGCCGACGCACGGCTCGCCGCCGCCGCCGGCCTGCGCAGCTTCATGCAGCTTTCGGTGGCGCAGCGCGGCGCCGTGATCCTGGTCGACGTGCTTGGCCTTTCCCTGCACGAGACCTGCGAAGTGACCGGCGCGACACTGGCCGCGACGAAGGCGACGCTGCATCGCGGGCGGGCGCAGCTGCGCATGCTGGCGGCGGAGCCCGAACAGGTCGCCGCGCCCAGGCTCGACGCCGATGACGAGCGGCGGCTGCGCCGCTATGTCGATCTGTTCAACGCGCGCGACTTCGACGCGGTGAGGGCGCTGATCGCCGAGGACATCCAGCTCGAAGTCGTCAACCGCACCCGGCTGCGCGGCAAGGCCGAAGTGTCGACCTATTTCGGCAATTACGACCGTGTGAGCGACTGGGCGCTGTCGCTGGGCTTCGTCGACGGCCGGCCGGCGATCCTCATCCGCGACCCGCGGGCACCGGATGGGCCCGGGGAGCCGGATGGCGCCGTGCGCGGCTTCGTGCTGGTCGAATGGCGGGACGAGCGGGTCGCCCAGATCCGCGACTTCCGCTACGCGCCCTGGTGCCTGCCCGACGCGGAGATCAGCACGGTGGAGCGGTGAGGGAGGGCTGGAATAGCTCGGAGATGGCGCGAAGGCGACGTGGCCAGGGGTGCGCCACTTTGCGCATCCCTTCGCTTTCGTGGCTGTAGCCTTCGTGCGGGCGATCCTGAGTCAGCCAGCGTTGGCTGCCACCGGCGCTGCCATCGAGACTATGTTTGCCATCCGCCTCGTTTCGTGGCGGCCTTCTCGCAGCCGGATTCAGGCCGCGTGCTTGGAACAAATGACGGGCGAGACTGTTCAGCTGTGGCTTTGGCATGACGCTGACGTGCCCTCCTGGCTGGGTCAGCGGCGATCTTGAGGAGACTCGCATCATGAAGATTTCGTCCAGATTTCGTTCAGTCGCGGCTGCGGTTATCGCTGCAGCAGGAGTCAGCTTTGCCGGCTCCGCGCATGCCGACAGCGGAACGATCCGCTTCTCCGTCTACAAGGCTGCCTTCTTTGTGGGTGGCTCTGGAGGCGAGGGCACGCTGACCTTCCACGGTCGCCGCTATCCAATCTCTGTCAGCGGCATCTCGGGCGGCCTCGCCTTCGGGGTTTCCAAGACCTATTTCCATGGCACCGTGCGCCACATTCGACGCGCCCGAGATGTGACGGGGGTTTACGGTGCGGCGGGCGGTGGCGGCGCGCTCGGCAAAGGGGCCCAGGTGATCGTCATGACCAATGACAAGGGCGCCCAACTCGAACTCTCTGGCAAGCAGGTAGGCCTGCAAGTCAACGCCGATCTCAGCGGCATTGCCATCACGGTGAAGTAAGAGCCGTCGTCCCTGCGGTCGGCCCACTACGCTGAATACAAAGTCGTCTTTCCAGCGCTACCATGTAGGAAGCGGCCGTTCCACTGTCGGTCGAAAACTGGAACGGCTATAAACGACGTCGCCGGGGTGGGGTCAGGCTCGTCCGCTTTGGTCAAAGACGGCAGAAATCTGCCGTCGGTGGCGGAACGCGACATGACCATGAGCAGACGTGTCAAAACCAACCGCCCGCCGCCACCAGCTTTACGTCGGGCTCAGCCCTTCTTGAACTCGAATAGCTCGATGACGTTGCCCGATGGATCTTCAAGCAAGATGGCGCGACCGGCACCGCCGTCGCTGATTTCGCCGCGGAATCTTGCACCAGCCCGGCGCAACCGCTCAATGAGGACATCGACCTCGTTCGTAACGATCATAAATCGGTTCCACCCGCCTGGCTTCGGATCGCCGCCCGCCTGACCACCGCTCCCCGCACCTGGGGCGCTGAGATACAGCGTCAAGTCGTCGCGCAGCAGCGCGGCGAACTTGCCCGGATTGTGCATGTCGATCTTGAAATCGAGATTGTCTCGATAGAACGCGACCGCCTCGTTGACGTCCGCAACGATGTATCGGACGGATGCCATTCAACCTTCTCCTCTGCCTTGTAGCTACAACAGTCAACTCGCGCAAAGGTTTCCCTGTCGATCGTCCTGACACTGCCTCCCTTGGCGGGGTTTCCGCCACGCAGGTAATTCCCAGATGGACCAAGCGACGCGGTGAGGGCGCCCAGGATATCCAGCTCGAGGTGGTCAACCGCTGCGCGGCAAGGCCGAGGTGTCGACCTATTTCGGCAATTACGACCGCATCAGCGACTGGGCTCTGTCGCTGGGCTTCGTCGACGGCCGGCCGGCGATCCTCTCCCCGGGGAAGCGGATGGTGCCCGTGCGCGGCTTCATGCTGGCCGAATGGCCGGGACGAGCGGGTCGTCCAGCTCCGCGACTTCCGCTACCGCCCTGGTGCCTGGTCCATGCGGAGATCAGCATGGTGGGCGGTGACGGGAAGGCTGGAATGGCAGCAAGTTCTTAGAGCGGTTCCGGTTCCGTGGAACCGGTAACTCGCCGCGTTTATGCGGACGCCAAATCATTCCATTTGGCTGCAAAAAATGCTCTAGACACGCACGCGGCGCGTCACCTGGCCATTGCTCTCCCAGTATGTGTGCTTTTTGGCGATCAAGGGATCGTCCATCTCCGGCTGAATTTGCCCCGTGGTGCTGACCGCGCGCGAGGTCACCGTGTGTTCTCCGGGAGAGGGATTTGCCCAATCCAGGGACCAGATCTTCCAGGCGTGCTCGGCCTCCTCACTGCGGTCGATGGTCGCTGGAGCCCAATGCCCTTGATCGATTTGCACTTCGACCCGGTCGATCGGCGCCCCCCAGGCCGCTCCGATAATGGAGTAATCCGAGTCTTTCCGGGTAACCTTAGCAGGCGCGGACTTTATCAGTGCTCGCCCGACTGAGGTCTCGGTCCACACAGTCTCGCCATTGTGGTCTTCCTCCCGGATGGTGACATAGTCACGGGCCATCAGAAGGCTCATGAAGCGGGTGTCGCGAACCTCGATGCGCTTCAGCCACTTGACGTTGGCGATCCCGTACCAGCCTGGAGCAATGAGCCGCACCGGGAAGCCGTTGGCCGCCGGCAAGGCGGCTCCGTTCATTTCATAGCAGAGGAGATTGTCGGGGCTCATCGCGTCGGCGAGCGACATGCTGCGCGCGAAGTTCTGCTGCATCTTGACGTCGCGTATCGGCACTTCGCCTGTGTCAGTGCCGAAAAAGACGACCTCGATGCCCTTCTCCAGAACGCCGGCCTCCTCGAGGATCGGGGCCAGCGGCGTCCCTGCCCAGCGGGCATTGCCGATGCCGCCGGTGAAGAACGGAAAACCGTGGTTGCCCGAGCATTCCACTGTGAAAACGACCTCCTGCCGCGGCCGTGCCCTGATGTCGGCGAGCGTTAGCGTCAAGGGTTTCTTGACCAGGCCTCCGATCTCCATGGACCATGTCTTCTCGTCGATCGTTGGTCGGTTGAAATGCGAGATGCTGAAGAACTTGTCGTTTGGGGTTATCCAGCTATCCAGATCCTCCCAGACAAGCTGGTTCTGGATACCTACCGGATTGGGATTTTCGGTCGGTTGATCCAGCCACGGAACAACTTCCTCGCCCGCCTGTGTTGGAAAAGCGTAAGCCCGACGCGAAGTATAAAGAGCAGCAATAGCGGCAAGAGCCGCGCTTCCTTGAACGAGAAGTTCTCTGCGTTGAAGACTATGCATGTTGTTTACTTCCCAGTTGATCCGGAACAGGCTGCAACGTGCGTTAGGCCGTAGCCTGATCACGGATAGGCGACACAATGGAAGTTCTGCCAAGTGATTCCACCTGGCCGCAAATGCGCTAGGGGCGGGCCTCCAGCACCATGTTGAACGGCGTCTCCGTGGCGCGACGGAATCGCTTGAAGCCGCCACCGGTCACCACCTTGCGCAGCCTCGCCTCACCGGCCTGGGCGCCAAGCCCGAGCCCGACTTCCTGCGACAGGGATGCGGGCGTGCACACGAACGTGGAGGCGGCATAGTAGACGCGTCCGACGGGGTTGAGGTTCGCCGCCAGATGATCATGCGCGAACGGCTCGACGATCATCCACGTGCCATCCGGCTTGAGCGACCCGTGGACATGGCTGGCGGCGCCCGCCGGATCGCCCATGTCGTGAAGGCAATCGAAGAAAGCGACGAGGTCATAGGTTCCGGGGTAGGTCTTGGCGGTCGCGACCTCGAAGCGCGTGTTGGCGCCGACTCCGGCTTCCTCGGCGGCCTTGCGGGCACGCTCGATCGAAGGGGCGTGATAGTCGAAGCCGACGAAGCGCGAATTAGGGAAAGCACGGGCCATGAGCACGGTCGATGCGCCATGACCGCATCCGACATCCGCGACCTCCGCGCCGCGTCCGAGTTTCTCGACGACCCCCTCCAGGGCCGGTAGCCAGGAGTCGATCAGGTTGGCATTGTAGCCTGGACGGAAGAACCGTTCCGTCCCGCGAAACAGACACGCGCTATGATCGTGCCACGCGACGCCCTTGCCGGACTGGAATGCCTGCCTCACCTTTTCTTCGTCGAGCCACAGCGAGGACAGGACCTCGAATGCGCCAGCCATGAAGGCCGGGCTTTCTTCATCGGCGAACACCAGCTCCTGCTCGGCGTTGAGATAGAACGCGTCGCTGCCTTCATCGTAGTCGACGTAGCCCGCCGCCGCCTGCCCGGAAAGCCATTCCCTTACGAGGCGTTCCTGGGTGCCGGTGCGTGTCGAAAGTTCGGCGGCCGTCATCTTGCCGCCTTCGCGCAATGCCTTGAACAGGCCGAGCCTGTCTCCCAGCAAGACTCCCGCGCCCGTAGCGATCGCACCGAGATCACCGACCATTTTCCCCAAGAATGCGTCCAACTTTTCCTGACTGGCTTCAGACATCGGAATCTCCCTTTGGGCTAGATCTCTCCAACCGCGTTCGGTGACGCCGATCCTGGTTTCGGATCGGCTCCGACAGCAGCCAAGCCGCCATAAAGTCGGTGAAGTTTACTTGAGCGTGAGGGAGGCGGATAATGCCGAATTGTCATCGCGGCGATGCAGGCGAGACATCGGCGGGGGCGGATCATGGAGATGCACGAAATCCGCTATTTTCTGGCGGCCAGCGAGACTCTCAACTTTCATCGCGCGGCAGACCTCGTTCACGTCGGCCAGCCCGCGCTGACGCGGGCCATACAGAAGCTGGAGGCGGAACTTGGCGGCTATCTTTTCCACCGCGAGAAAACCCGCGTCCGGCTCACCGATTTTGGCTGCCTGATGCGCACCCATCTGGACGAAGTGCTCCAGCGTTCGGAGACAGCCAAGAGGACCGCCAGGAGCTTCCTCTCCCTGGAAACCGCGTCGCTGACGCTCGGTGTTATGTGCACCATCGGCCCGCTGCGCTTCATCGGTTTCCTCAATGCCTTTCGGGAGCGCTATCCAGGCGTGGAAGTGACCGTGATCGAGGGCGCGGCAAGCCATCTCACCGACCTTCTGACCGAGGGCAAGCTTGACGTCGCGCTGCTGGCCAGGCCCGAACCATTCGACCATGGCCTGAAGGCGGAACCTGTTTACCGGGAGCGCTTCGGGCTCGCCTTTTCGACCGGCCATCCTTTCGAGATGCGCAATACGCTTCATCTTACCGACGTCCGCGGCGAAGCCTATCTTGAGCGCATCAATTGCGAATATGGCGATCATATAGACGGCCTCTGCCGGAATATCGGCTTGGATGTCCGCAGCGCCTTTCGCAGCGAGCGTGAGGACTGGATCCTGGCGATGATCGCCGCCGGCATGGGCGTCTGCTTCATCGCGGAGTACTCGGCCAGCCATCCCGGTGTCTGTCACAGGCCTGTCGTCGACCCTGAAATCATCCGCGAGGTGTCGCTCGTTTCAGTGGCCGACCGCTTGCCTTCCCCTGTTGTCTCGGCTTTCGCCAAGGCGGTGAAGGAGCACGACTGGCAAACGGCCCAATAGGAGCTCCGGCTAAAGTGCAGGTGCGTCGAGTTGCATCAGAAGCCGACGCACCTGCCGAGAATCGCTTCGAGATCGTGCCCGAGCTTTGCGCTCTCGGCGGCTGGGAGCGCCGCCAGCGGCGGCAGCGGCGAGGCGTAGGAGGGGTCGGCCATCATGGCGGCAACCATCGCCTTGATGCCGGGGATCAGCGGGCCGGAAGCCACGCGCTTTCTGATCGCGGATGCGGTGGCGAGCGCGTCGGCATCGCCGTCGCGCCAGGCCGCGGCGCAAAACCTGCTCGAGAGATTGACGGTGGCGGAGATGCATCCGGCGAAGGCGCCGCCTCTCGCCTCGATCAGCGAGCCCTCGTCGCTGGGAAAAACATCGAAGTCCGGCACCGCAGCGGCCACCGTCCGGGAATAGGCCAGGTCTCCCGACGAGTCCTTGAGGCCGTGGAGGCGCGGGCCGATCCGCTCCCGCAGTGCCGCCACCAAAGCGGGGTGGAACGGAACGCCTGACAGAGCCGGGAAATGATAGAGGTAGAGCGGCGTCCGCTGCGCCGCCGTCATCTCCGCGACGGCGCTGAAATAGGCGATCACGCCGTCGTCGGGAACGTTCTTGTAATAAAAGGGCGGTAGCAGCAGCGCGCCGGCGAAGCCCAGTTCCCCGGCATGGCGGGTGAGCTCGATCGCGTCGGCGACCGCCGCGGCCCCCGTGCCGACCATCAATCGGTCGCACGGCAAGGCCTTGGCGGCGGCGGACATCAGGGCCTTGCGCTGGGCGAGGCTCATCGACGTCGCCTCGCCGGTGGTGCCGCATACATTGAGCGCGTCGCAACCTTCGTCCAGAAGCCTGCCGGCCAGCCTGACGAAGCGGACCAGGTCGGGCTCGAGCGCCCCGGTGAACGGGGTTGGAATGGCGGCGATCACACCGCGCAACCTGCTGTTGCCTGTCATTGCGGTTCTTTCGTTCGACGGGGTGTTGGTTCAGCCGGCCTGTCGAAGCAGCCTAGCTCGGGCGCGGCGGATCATTCACATGCGGATGCAGTTCGTCAACCGAGCGCGGAACATGCCGCGAAATTGGCCGGAGGATGCGGCGGCGCAGAATGGAAGCAGATCCTTCGCGCCCTCCCGCATCATTCCGGCGACGTGGCAAACCAAATTGCAATCGATGGCGGCTCACAATTCCTTTTCGGCCAGCTCGCGGAACGCGTCGGGGACCGAGCGCGACAAGCCGAGCGTGACCGAGGCGTAGCCGACCGCCTCCCAGCCGAAGCGGTCGCGGATCTTGTCGATGGCGCGATCGGCGGTCCAGCGCGCCGCACCCTTTCGAGTGCCGGGACGGCGCCGGTCGTCGGCAAGCCCGAGCGGCAGTTCCAGCTGCAGGCCGGCCTGCTGTTCCAGATGCGAGACGGCGATCGCCAGCAGCGAGATGGTCTTTTCGTGCGGATGATCGGCAAGCACCTTGCGCACCAGCGCCTCGGCGATCTCGGCCAGCATGGCGGTTGCCGAAATCGGCTGGTCGAGGGTGATCGAGCGCGTCACCGAACGCAGGTCGGCGAAGCGGACGCGAACCGTCACCGTGCGGCCGGGCCGCGATTTTGCCCGCAGCCTGGTGGCGACCCTGTCGGCCAGATGCAGCAGGGTGGGGACGAACACGTTTTCCTCGGCGGGTTTGCGGCCGAGCGCCGATTGCGCGCCGGCCGACCGCGCCCGGCGCTGCGTCTCGAGCTTGCGCGGATCGCGGTTCCACGCCAGCGCGTTGAGCTTTTCTCCCGCCGCCGGGCCGAGCAGCCGCTCCAGCGCCCCACCGTTGGTCTTCGCCAGTTCGCCGATGGTGTTGACGCCGATGCCGGCCAGCCGCTGCCTGATCACCGGACCGACGCCCCACAGCAGCTCGACCGGCAAATCGTGCAGGAACTCCAGCTCGTGGCGCGGATCGACCACCACCAGCCCGTCGGGCTTGGCCACCTGCGAAGCGATCTTGGCCAGATGCTTGGTGCGCGCCACGCCGACCGAGATCGGCAGGCCGAGCTCGGCCCGCACGCGGCGGCGGATAGAAGTGGCGATCTCGGCCGGCGAGCCGAACAGATGGGTGCAGCCGGCGACGTCGGCAAAGGCCTCGTCGATGGAAATGCGCTCGACCACCGGCGTGAAATCGCCGAGCACCTTGATGGCTGCATCGCCCAGCCGCTGGTAGTCCTTGAAGTGGCCGCCGACGAAGATCAGCCCGGGGCAGAGTTCGCGTGCGCGCCGCCCCGGCATGCCGCCACGCACGCCGAACGCCTTGGCTTCGTAGGAAGCGGCCAGCACGACGCCGCCGCCGACGGCGATCGGCTTGCCGCGCAGGGCCGGGTCGAGCAACTGTTCGACCGAGGCATAGAAGGCGTCCAGATCCGCGTGGAGGATGTTGGCTTCCATCCGGCCCGTTCGCCCATGGCGGTCCGAACGCCGCATTTGTCTCGAGAGTGGTTTTGTATGGAACATAAAAAGAACATTGCGGTCGGATTGTCAAGGAGCGCTGAGACTGGTGGGGGCAGTCGCTTCAGGTTCGCGCCGCTCATCGCCCTGCCTTCCAGCGCTGATGGTTGGCGAAAGCTGAAGCGGCATCCGATCTCCCCCGCAAGGGGGGAGATTGGCAGCTTCACCGGCAGCGCCTCCTCCGGAATGTTTAAGGCGCCTTACAGCGCCATCTTGTAGCCGAGATGGCTGGCGGTGAAGCCGAGGCGCTCGTAGAAAGCGTGCGCCTCGCGTCGGCTCTTGTCCGTGGTGAGCTGGACGGAGCTGCAGCCCCGCGCGCGGCACGCTTCAACCGCCCATTCGACCATCCGTTTGCCGACGCCGCCGGACCGCCGGTGCCGCGCAACGCGAACGCCTTCGATCTGGCCTCGCCAGGCGCCTTTCCTCGAAATGCCCGGAAGGAAGCTGAGCTGCAGGGTTCCGACCACTTGCCCGGCTTCGACAGCCACGGCCAGCAGTTGGTTGGGGTCTGCATCGATTGCCCTGAAGGCATCGAGATAGGACGGGGCGAGCGGCGTCGACGGATCTTCCCGGCCCGCGCCGAGCGCGTCATCGGCAAGCATTGCAACAATCGCCGGCAGGTCGGGCGCTTGCGCGCGACGGAACTCGATCTCGCTCATCGAGGGGATGACATACGGCGCGGTGTCGGCGACGGCAAGTCCGGTTCAATCATTTGCGACACGCGCGGTGCGGCGCGACCGGCATTCGCGGCCGATGGCGTCAGCGCCTCGGCTCAGGCGGCCTGCCGTGACCAGAGGTGGCGGCGGAAGAAGTGCGCCAGGAGCCGCTGCTGCCTGGCGCGGGCGAGATCGGCGCCGCGTCTTTCCTGGCGCCAGCGCGGCATGTTGCGGTAACAGGCGATGAAGCGGGCGGCGTCCTCGATCGCCTCCTCGGCCGATTGCGCCGGACGGATCGCTGCCAGGAACAGGGCCTCGCCGTGCTTCAGCCGGTCGACGACCGCCTTGCGCTGGTCGTGGCCTTGCCGCGCCTTGCCTATGCCGTCGAGGCGGATGGCCGCGAAGGCCGCCAGCATGGCCGGGCTGTCGCCGGTATAGCCGCAATCGCGGGCGAATTGGGCGGAGAGGGTGTCCATCCTTGGTTCCTTGCTGCAGGCGGGCGCGGCGCATGCCCAGTCCCGCCGCCCAATTCGTATCGTCCGGGCGGTATATCTGTATAAGAATAACTCAAAAATTGGTACAAGTTAAACTTTTGATTGGGTTTGAGCGGAACCGACTCGACTCTTCGGGAAAAACCCATAATGTTGTGAACAAAACAGGAACGGAGGCGTATGGGGCGATGGCATTGCCGGGCAAGGAAGCGACGATCGCCGAGGTCGTTTCGATCGCGGTGGAGTGTATCGATTGCGGCCGCAACAGATGGTGGAAGCCGGCCGAACTCAAGCGCTTCGGGGTGACCGCGCAGACGCCGCTGGCGGCGCTTTCGGGGCGCCTCGTCTGCAAGGCCTGCCGAGCCGACGGATTGCCGGGCGGGGCGGTTTCGATCCAGGCGGCGTTCATCGACGAGCAGCAGCAGCGCCGCGCCGAGGCGCGGATGCTCAGCGAGCGCGAGGTTCCCCTGGAGAGATCCAGGCGGGCTTGACGGGGTGGCGGAAACGTCATCTCCTCACAAGGAGGCAGGGCAATCGCATATGGGGGTCCCCCTCATCCGGCCCTTCGGGCCACCTTCTCCCCCTGGGGAGAAGAGGCTAGGCATCAACGCTGGCGACCTCCTCTCCCCTCGGGGGAGGTCGGATTGCCCCGAATTGTCCTTCGCAATCCGGGTGGGGGGCTCTTGCCCCATGTGCGATTGCCCTCCTGCGCAAGGGAGAGAAAACAGCCCCTCAGTATCCCAGCAGTTCCTTGAGCGGGATGACGCGCCAGACGTGCTTGATCGCGTAGCGGTTGAAGGTCAGTGTCTTCGGCGGATTGTACTGCTCGACGACCAGCTCGGCGGCGGTGCGCTTGACCAGCTTCTTGATGAAGGCCTTGCCGTTGCGCTCGTTTTCCTCAGGGAACATCTCGATCACCACATGGTCGCCGGGCACGGCGTCGCGGCCGCCGCAATAGAGCATCTCGCCGGGTTCGTAGCGCGGCACCATCGAGTCGGAGAGCACATGCAGCGCGAACACCTTGCGCAAATGGGCGATGCCGGGCGGGCGCTGGACATAGCCGGCGACCTCGCCGTTGAAGGTGAAATCGCCGTCGTCGCCGCCGACCGCGGCGCCCAGAAGCTCGATGTCCATCGGGCCGGCGGGCAGGGGGGCGGAGTCGGTGACGATCTCGGCGTCGGCGACATTGTCGGCGTCGTCGAAGACGACCTCGCCCTTGCCGAGCGCCACCGGGTCGACGCGCAGGAAGGCCGCGGTCTTCAAAAGGTTCTCGGTCTTGGGCAGGTTGCGGCCGGTTTCCCAATTGCCGACGGCGGCGACGTCGGTGTCGTTGTGCTCGGCAATGTGGCGCATCACCAGGCCGCGCTGCTTGCGCGCCTTGCGGATCGCCGCCCCGACCTTGATCGACAATGAGGTTTTCGCCATGGCGCCATCTGAAACATAAGAATCGGTTTCGTCCATGAAAGAATGGCTTTCATATATTTTTGAGTTATGCTTATATATAGCCATACACAAACCGCATCGCCCCATTTCGCTTTCCTCGTCCCGGCTGTCCTCCCCTGCCGGGACGAAGCCCGAGGCCAGCGCCTCGGATCCGGCCGCCCTTCCGTCACCGGCGGCGACCGGAACGGCCGGAGCCGCCCCCCTCACGGCTCCGGCCACCCGTCTGGTCCGGCCCGGCCCGGTTCACCGGGTCGGGACTACAGGCTGCATCCGTCTTCGACCGGCAAACGGGCCGGGCGGTCTCCGGCGCCCGCCGCGAGGCGGCAGAGGCGAAGCTTGGCCGACGGAGGTGACCACCGTCTCCCCTGTGAACGGGGAGGGGGCAGCTTCGGTATTCACACAATCTCTTGAGACGGATCGATACCATGCCCCGCCTATACCGACGCGGAATTGCAAAGCATCGCCAGCTGGCTGAAGGACGGATTGTCCGCCGCCAGGATCGCAATCCGACTGAGCGCGCTGCGCGGCAGCCCGGCCTCGCGCAACGCCGTCATCAGCATCGTCCACCGCAACGCCGACTTGCGGCGGCGGCCGCGGGGTAACAGGCAACTGGTGATGCCGGCGCCGGGCAATCACCGGGCAATCAAATGCTGGCTTGCGACCCGACCGCATTGGCCGCTGACCATCGGGGGAGGCGGGTGACCGATCGGCAGGATTTGCGGCGCCCCCCGACATTTTCCGTGGAACTGCCTTCCCGGTCCGCCCGTTTAGATAGGAAACCAACATGGGAAGCACCCGATGAACTCTTGGCAAATCAACACTTTGGAGGCGTGCTGCCTTCTCGCCGTTCCGCTGTCGCTCATCCTAACGGTGCTGGCGGCGGGTCTCATCCTTGGGTGAATCTGTCAGTATCGGCTCCTGTCACCGAGAGAGGTCAAGCGGGAGCATCGCATGAAGCATCAGGCGAGGAGAGCCAAGGCATTCCCCCTGCAGGATTTCTGGGACAACGTAGCTGACGAAGGCTAGCCCGCGAGCCCACGAGGGCGGCGAGCGCGTTGAACTGACTAGCGCATTGCCGCACCCCCACCTTTTCCGTCTTCCTAGTTCCCCGGGGATGGGATATCCGGGTCTTCTTTACGTCGACCCTGATCGGTATCCCCTTGAAACTGATTATCCAGATACCTTGCTTCAACGAGGAAGCGTCGCTGGCGGAGACACTTTCCTGCCTGCCGCGCAGCGTGGCCGGGTTCGACGCCGTGGAATGGCTGATCGTCGACGATGGCAGCACCGACGGTACCGTCGAGGTGGCGCGGAAGGGCGGTGTCGACCACATCGTCCAGTTCCCCTTCAACCGCGGCCTTGCCAAGGCTTTCGTCGCCGGCATCGAACGCGCGCTGGAGGAAGGCGCCGACGTCATCGTCAACACCGACGCCGACAACCAGTACGATGCCAGCGACATTCCCTCCCTCGTCCAGCCGATCCTGGACCGGCGCGCCGACCTGGTTGTGGGCAGCCGCCCGATCAGGACCATCGATCATTTCTCGCCGACCAAGAAATTGCTGCAGCGGCTGGGCAGCTGGGTGGTGCGCTTCACCTCGGGCGCGGATGTCGCCGACGCGCCGAGCGGGTTTCGCGCGCTGTCGCGCGAGGCGGCGATGCGCCTGCACATCTTCGATTCCTACACCTACACGCTGGAATCGGTCATCCAGGCCGGGCGCTCCGGGCTGAAGATCGTTTCGGTGCCGATCAGGGTCAATGGCGAGACGCGGCCATCGCGCCTGGTGCGCAGCATCCCGCGTTACGTCTTTCGCTCCAGCATTTCGATCCTGCGCTCGGCGTTCATCTATCGTCCGGGCCTGACCTTCTTCCTGCTTGGTCTCGTTCCATTCGCCGTCGGCTTCTTTCTCAGCGTGCGTTGGCTCGTGCTCTATTTCGAAGGCACCCAGCGCACGCACATACCCAGCCTGATCCTCGCGGCGATCATGATGATCGCCGCATTCCTGTGCTGGCTTTGCGCACTTCTCGGCGAAATCAACGGCATCAATCGAAAACTGCTCGAAGATGTGAGATACGGATTGCGGCGCAACCGTTTTGGCGGCAGTGGCAGGATCGGCAGCAGGAATGGCGGCGACAGCCAGTAGGAACAAGGGCAGGACCGTGCAGTTTGAAGATGTCCGGCGCGGCGTTGCGAGCCTTGTCCTGGCCGAAATCCCCAAGCTGCTCACCTTGCTCGACCGCACGCCGGTCAGCGCCACCTATGGCTGCTTCGACCGCGCCTACTGGCATTACCGTATGATGGATTTCCCCTGCGGCATGTCGCAGGAATTCGTGCTGCCGCTGGCGCTTGTCTGGTCGATGGACGAGCTGCCGGGCAATGTCTATCACCGCGACCCGCAGATCCGCGAATACATCCTGGCTGCCATCAGGTTTGCCGCCCGCTCGGCCCATGCCGACGGCTCGTGCGACGACTACTATCCGTTCGAACGGGCGGCCGGGGCGGCCGCCTTCTCGCTGTTTGCCATTCTCGAAACGCTCGATGTGATCGAGCTTACCGCCGATCCGGAAATCGACGCCTTCGTGCAGCGCAGGGCGCATTGGCTGGCCTCGCACACCGAAAGCGGGCGGCTCTCCAACCATGAGGCGCTGATCGTCTCCTGCCTCGAACGCGCCGGCCGCCGCTATCCTGGCGCGGGCTTCGAGGCAGCGCTGGCGACGCGCCTGCGGCGGCTGCTTTCCTGGCAGCACGCCGAAGGCTGGTTCGACGAATATGGCGGCGCCGATGTCGGCTATCTCTCGCTCACCATCGGCCTGCTCGCCGATCTGGACCGGCGCCGGCCGGATCTCGATTTGAGACGGCCGCTGACCGCGGCGATCGATTTCCTGGCCAATTTCGTCCATCCGGACGGGACCGTCGGCGGCGAATATTCGAGCCGGTCGACGCTCAACTTCTTTCCGTTCGGCTTCGAGATCGCCGGCGCCTGGCACGAGGATGCGCTGCGGATCAACAACCTGGCCTTGCTGCCGCTCGTCGAGCTCAGGCCGCCCTGCTATTCGGACGACCGCATCATCGGCCATCATTTGTGGGGCTGGCTGTTCACCTTGCGGGAATTTCGCTGCGACAGGCCGCTCGACCAGCCGCAGCGGACCGGCCGCGCCTGGTTCGACGGCTGCGGGCTGTTGGTCGACAGAACCCCGTCGACCTTGCTGGTCGCGGCGCTGTCGCGCGGCGGCGTCTACAAATATTTCGCAGACGGCAGGCTGGTCGCCAGCGACACCGGGGTCACGCTTGCGCTCAGCGGCCGCGGCAAGGTTGCCGTCAGCCATCTCGGCGGCGCGACGGTCGCCGTGTCGGACACGCATATCGACGTTTCGGGCGAGATGGCCTGGGCCAAGAGCACGCGGCTGACGCCGGCCAAGAACATCGTGCTGCGCATCGTCATGCTCGGCTTCGGCCGCTTCTTTCCCGATCTCGTGCGGCGTCTCCTGCAGAAGGTGCTGGTCACCGGCAAGTCCGCCGCCCCGTTCAGCTTCCGCCGGCAGTTCGAAAAGACAGCGCAGGGGTGGCTGGTGCGCGACGAGATCTCGGCCGCGCAAGGCTGGCAGGATGTCGGCAGGATCGGCATCTCGGGCCATCAAAGCTCGACCACGACGATCATGGCCCGCGTCTATCAGGAAAGCCAGCTGGTCCCGTTCATCGACCTTGCGCCGCGGCTGAAAGGCCTGGCGGCCGGCGACCGGCTGAGCTTCGAACGGCATCTGCAAGGCGGCCATTTGCAAGGCGGCGGCGATGCGTAAGATCGCCGGTCTCCTCGTCAGCGCGGCCCTGCTTGGCCTGCTCTATGCCTTCATCGACGTCGACGGACTGTGGCGGGCGGCGCGCGCGGCCGATCCATGGTGGCTTGTCGCCGGAATCCTGTTCTTCATACCGCTGACGCTGTTGACCGCCTGGCGCTTCACGCTGGTCGTCATCGGCCGCATCGGCTTTGTCGAGGCCAACCGGCTGATCCTGGCGGCGAGCACGCTCAACATGTTCCTGCCGTCCAAGCTCGGCGACCTCGCCAAGGCGCATGTGCTGTCGCGCCGCCATGGCACAAGCCCCAGCATCGCCTTTGCCATCGTGGTGCTCGAAAAGTCGCTCGACATGATGTCGCTGCTCGCCTGGGGCGTGTTCGGGCTGGTCGTCGTCGGCGTCGGCCGCCCGGCGATGCTTTGGTTCCTGGTGCCGGTGGCCGGGCTGTGCGCGCTGCTTGTCCTTCTGATCCTGCCGCTGCGCATCCTGCCGTTTTTCCTGTCGCATTTCGGCAGGCTGCTGCCGGGCCGCCTTGCCGGGGCGCTTTCGGCCTTCGCCGGCAGCTGGCAGGAGATGTCGGAATGGTTCTGGGCGACGCCGGTGCGCGCGCTCGGCGTCATCCTGCTTTCGGTGGTGATCTGGGGCGCGCATCTCCTGCAGTTCTGGCTGTTTTCGCAGGCGCTGAACGGCCATGTGCCGGTGCTCGAAAACGCCGCCTTCGCCACGCTGTCGATCCTGGTCGGCCTGTTGCCGTTCACCTTTGCCGGCATCGGCACGAGGGACGCGGCGATCGTCTATTTCTATGCGCCGTATCTGTCGGCGGGGGCCGCCGCCGTGCTCGGCATTCTGGCGACGCTGCGCTACGTGCTTCCGGCCATCGCCGGGGCGCCGTTCGTCGCCGATTTCCTCGGGCTGGTGCGGCGGTCCGATCCGGCCGGCGGCGGCTTGCGGCAGTCGCAGGAGCGCAAGAATTGAACGCGTCGACGGCCGGCCAGTCCGGACTGGCCGCGTTTGTGGCGTTCCTCAGGCAGCGGCTGGAACGCCGCGACGACGAGGATCATGTCTGGCTGCCGATGTCGCTGGGCTTCGGCCTGATCGCCAGCCTGGCGTTCCTGGTGGCGGTGTTCCGCGTCGAGGGAACCATCCAGGACGACGCGCGGATGTTCCTGTCCTGGATGGGCCGCTGGGACGATCCGGAGCTGCTCAAGGGCGATCTCGTCGCCGACTATTGGTATTCGGTCAGCCCCTGGCTCTACCGCGCCGTCTTCAGGGCAGCCTGGCTGGTCGGCATCAAGCCGCTCGTCTTCGTCAAGATCCTGCCGGCGCTGCTGTTTCCACCGATCGCCTACTTCAGCTACCGACTGCTGAGGGCGATGCGCGTCGACCCGCTCGCCGCCTTCGTCGCGACGGTCTTCATCCTCAACGTCATGGTGCGCGACGACATCGTGGTCAGCGGCACGCCGCGCGCCTTCTGGCCGCTGCTGCTTCTGGCCGGTCTCGACGGCGTGGCGCGCGTCAGGGTCCTGCAGGTCGCACTGGCGCAGCTGTTGATGGCCGGCGTCTATCCGCAGGTCGCCCTGGTCATGTCCGGAGTGATCGGACTGTCCGTGCTGACACCCTGGCAGCGCCCGTGGATCGATCTTGGCCGCCGGCGGCTGGCGCTGGTCGTGCTTGCCGCGGTGGCGACGGTCGCCGGCATCGCGCCTTTCCTGCTCAGGGAGAGCCAGTTCGGCCCGGTATTCACGCTCGCCGAAGCCAGAACCATCCCGACCTTCCTGTACGGGCGCGGCAGGATTCTCGGAGCCGACGGCTCGGCCGATTTCCTGTGCCAGACGCGGCTCGGCATTTTCGCCGGCGGATGCAAGGGCCTGCTCGATCCGCGGCTCTATCTGCTGGTCCTTGCCAACGGGCTTGGCCCCGTTGTCCTGCTCATGCGCATGTCCCGCCCCGGGCCGAACCCCGGCGCCGGTTCGCCGCTGCCGTTCTACCTGCTGGTCAGTTCGCTGATCTGCGCGGCGCTGTCGGCGGCGGCGCTGTTCAAGCTGCATCTGCCCAGCCGCTATGCGTCAGGCTTGCTGCTGCTGCCCTGGCTGGCCACTTTGCCGGTCCTGTCCGACTGGGTCCGGTCGCAGCTTTCGCCGCAAAGGCTGATCGAGCGCTACAGCGGCAGGACCTTGGCTATCGGCACCGGCATTGCGGCGCTGGCCGGCGTGCTCGCGGTCAGCATCGTCAAGACAGGCAACGCCCTGCCGGCCGACCGCGAACTGATCGCGGCGATCCGGTCGCTGCCGAAAGACGCCGTGGTCGGCGGTTTCGCCGAAGACCTCAATTTTTCACCGGTTCTGACGGGACGTTCGACATTGTTCAGCCGCGAACTCTCCATCGCCTATGAGAAAGGCTACTATCAGAAGGTGCACCGGCGCATGGAGGTCATTCGCGATCTGGTGCTGACGACCGACGCGTCGGTCCTTGCCGACCGGATGCGGGAGCTTCCCGTCGACGTTCTCGTCGTCACCAGGGACACGCTTGCCCAGGCGCGCATCCCCGTGACCTTTCGCGGCTTTTTCGGTGCCGAACTGGCGCAGATGGAGGCGCGGGCCGCCCAGGACGGGTCGACGCTGGTCGCCCGCCTGGCGCCAGGCTGCACCATGGGCGCCTACCGCGACACCGTCATGCTGGACGCGCATTGCCTGGTTCGGGAGGTGACAGCGCCGTGAGCGATCCCTTTGCCGCTCAGTCCTTGGCGCGCTCTACATAGGCGCCGTCGGCCGTCATCACCACCACGCGGGTGCCGGCGCTGATGTGCGGCGGCACCAGCGTGCGCACGCCGTTGGACAGCGTCGCCGGCTTGTAGGACGAGGACGCCGTCTGGCCCTTGGTCACGGGCTCGGTCTCGACCACCTCGAAGGCGGCGCGCTGCGGCAGCACCAGCGAGATGGCGATGCCATTGTGCTGCGAGATCTGCACCGCCATGCCTTCCGTAAGATAGGGCGCCATCTCGCCAACCACGCTTTCCGGCACCGCGACCTGGTCGTAGGTTTCCGGGTTCATGAAATGGAAGCCTTCCGCGTCGCTGTAGAGGAAGGTGTGCTCGCGTTCCTCGACATAGGCGCGCTCGACCTGCTCGGTGGTGCGGTAGCGCTCCGAGACCTTCACCCCATCGGAGATGCGGCGCATGTCGAGCTGGGTCACTGGCGTGCCCTTGCCCGGATGGATGTTTTCGGCGAATAGGATCACATAGAGCTTGCCGTCCTTGTCGACGACATTGCCTTTGCGTAGAGAACTGGCGATGACCTTCACGGGCTTTATTCCTAAGTGCGTTGACTGGCCTGGGAGCGCCGGCTGGCGCAAATCGGCTGCGGCAGCCGTCCGGTGCGGCCTAGCGCATCTTGGCTGCAATCGCCAGTCCTCCATGCAAATCCGCGTGCCATGACCGCCGCCTCGCCCTGGTGGACGCCTGATGTTCACGCCGACCGCCGGCCGCGGCTGATCGCGCGCAATGCCATAACCGCGGCCCTGCGCGACTGGTTTGCCCGCCGCGACTTCGTCGAGGTCGAGACAGCGGCGCTGCAGGTCTCGCCCGGCAACGAGGCGCATCTATCGGCCTTCGCCACCGAGGCGATCGGCCCGGACGGGCATCACCACCCGCTCTATCTGCATACCTCGCCGGAATTCGCCTGCAAGAAGCTGCTCGCCGCCGGGGAGAAGCGCCTCTTCAGCCTGAGTGCCGTCTATCGCAACCGCGAGCGTGGCGCCTTGCACCACCCGTCCTTCACCATGCTCGAATGGTACCGGGCCGATGAGACCTATGAGAGCCTGATGCAGGATTGCGCCGGGCTCGTCGCGCTGGCCGCCGAGCGGGCAGGCGCCAGGCGGTTTTCGTTTCGCGGCCGCGAGGCCGATCCGTTCTCCGAGCCGGAACGGTTGAGCGTCGCCGAGGCTTTTTCGCGCCATGCCGGCATCGACCTGCTGGCCACGGTAGCCGCCGACGGCAGCACCGATCGCGACGCGCTGCACGCGGCTGTGGTCCAGGCGGGCTTGCGCACCGCGTCGGACGACAATTGGGCAGACCTGTTCAGCCGGGTGATGGTGGAAAAGATCGAGCCGGCGCTGGGGCAGGGGCGTGCCACCATCCTCCATGGCTATCCGATTTCGGAGGCGGCACTCGCCCGGCCGAGCGCGGATGATGCGAGGGTCGCCGAGCGCTTCGAGCTCTATTGCTGCGGCGTCGAGCTGGCCAACGCGTTTGGCGAACTGACCGACGCCGCCGAGCAGCGCCGGCGCTTCATCCTCGAGATGGACGAGAAGCAGCGCGTCTATGGCGAACGCTATCCGATCGACGAGGATTTCCTCGCCGCGCTCGCGATCATGCCGCAGGCCAGCGGCGCCGCACTCGGCTTCGACCGGCTGGTGATGCTGGCCACCGGGGCGGGTAAGGTGGAGGATGTGATGTGGACGCCCGTGGCGAAGTTGTAAGAAGTGCCCGGTGCTCTACGGCGCCCCCTGCCGTGGTTTCCATCCCCACTGCTACCGCCCCATCAGCAAAGCGACGATGAGCAGTTGCATATTGCCGCCCTGGCCGAATTCGACCCGGTCAAAATCGCGGCTTGCCTGCCGCTGCGCCTGGGAGATCTCGGCAAGCCGCCTGGTCAGCTCGGTCCTGATCTTGCTGCAGCGGGGGTCGCCGGCAACGGTCAGGCCGACGCTCACGGATTCGATCTTGCGCACCATCTCGACGATGGAGTCGCCATGCACCTTTTCATGGGCGGCGAGCCCGGCGGCAAAAGCCTCCCAGCTCTTTTTAACGGCGGCCGGCAGCCGCCCGTTCGACTTCGGCAAAGTATAGGTGATGATGAGCTTTGGCCGCGCCGAGGCCAGCACGCAGGCATCGCCTCGCGGCTGGTAGTCCCTGACCCAGGTCAGCTTGAAATTGGTGTACGCGATGACGCGGTGCTTGCTCTTGCCGACCATCGGCCCCCGCTCGCCAATCGAGGTATAGAGTTCGAGGCCGGTCTGCCCTGAAACGGCGTAGGTCTCGACCTTTTCGATCGGCTTCCATTCCGCCTGCGCCGGCGACGCCAGGAAACAGGCAAGAAGCAGAGGCATCAGAACGGCTGTTTTCATGGGAATCCCGGGCTGGTGCGAATGGCGTGGCGAATTCGCAAATCACTTGGAAGAGCGCGAATTTCGATTTCAAAGCCACTACAACAGTCTGCGTGAGATCATCAACAGGAGCCGTCAGCTGCCGACGGCAAGGGCGCCGATCGAGCTGCTCGAGGCGCTGGACGACGAAGACCTGCCTGAGCGGCAGTCGCCTCCCGCCTACTTCACGGCGGTGGTCACCCTGTTCGAGAACAACGCGCGCTCGATCGGCGGCTCCAGCGATTGCGCAAAGGGCGTCGCCATGTGGTGGCGATCGCGGTAGGCCAGCTTGCCGTCGATGAAGACATGGCAGGTCTTGGCATCGCAGAACCGGTCGGTCATATCGATATAGGTCGCGCTGGGGATGGTGCGCACGATGTCGCGCTCCACCGCGGCAACGGCGTCGTTGGCGGCGTCGGTTCGCGGCGCGTCGCATACCGACGGCGGCTCTCCCTGCCACAGCGCGCGGGCCACGCAAGTGTCGACAAACCTGTCGTTGAAGGGTACATCGCGAATGAAGGCGACTTTCAGCCCGGCCTGGCTGAACGCCTCCAGTGTTGCGCGCAGGCCGGCCTGCCAGTCCTGGTCCTGGCTGTCGGGCACCTTTACGTCGGGCGACAGTTTGTGCGAGCTGGTCAGCGAGATTTCCGAGATCACCACCAGGCTCGGGCGCAGGGCGATGATCTCCTTGATCGACTGCTCGCGCCATTGATCGCACTCGGTGTAGTCGCGCTTCAGCTTCGAGCTCCAGACCGTCAGCCGCGAGGCCCGGCAGGCGGATTTGAGCCAGGTGACGACCTTGTAGTCGTTCTTCTTCGCCGCCTCGATCAGCGGCGTCGACCAGTGGTCGGCATGCGAATCACCGAACAGCGCGATCGAGCGCTCGGCATTCTTGTCGCCGAACTCGCAGGCCTTCGGCGTGACGGTCTCGTAGTCGAGAACGCAGCCGACCTTGGCGCGCGCGGTGGAGGGTTGTGCGGCAGTCTCGGCAATGATGCGTTGTGAGGGGTCGAGATCGTGCACGGCAAGGCGCGCGTTGGCGTAGGTCGCCACCACGCCGGCGCCGGTCAGCATCGCGGCGGGGATGAGCGCGCGCGCCGCGTTCGCCATCAGCCAGACGTTGCGGCGGATCGGGTTCTCGATGAGATTATAGGTGAAGATGGACAGCGCCAGCGTCAATGCCCCGCAGGCAAGCCGCCCGGGCCAGGAGAGGTCGGGAACCATCATCGTCGCATAGACGATGACCGGCCAGTGCCAGAGGTAGAGCGAGTAGGAAAGTTTCCCCACCCATTGCAAGGGCGACAGCGACAGCACGCTGATTGGTAGGTTCTGCGCCGCGCTCCGGCTTGCACCGCTGCCGCTGAGCAACACCAGCACGGTGCCGGCGACCGGCACCAGCGCAATCACCCCGGGGAAGGGGGAATCCTCGCTCACCATGAGATAGGAGCCGGCGATCAGCGCCAGGCCCAGACATGACTGCGCTGCGCTGAGTCGCGGCCGGTCCCGCCAGAATCTTGCCGGGGCCATCGTCGCCAACCCGCCGGCGGCGAATTCCCAGGCCCTGAGCGGCGAGAAATAGAAGGCCCAGGGCTGCGACACGGTGGTGAGCCAGGCGCAGACGGCGAATGACACCACGCCGGCGAGGCCGACCACCAGGATTGCCGCGCGCTTGCCCGGACGCAGCCATGCCGCCAGCAGAAGCAGCGCCGGCCATACGAGATAGAACTGCTCCTCGACCGAGAGCGACCAGAAATGAATGAAGGGATTGTTCGCCGCATCGGGGGCAAAATAGTCGAACGACCAGCGGATCAGCCAGAAATTGATCGCATAGGCCGACGCGTACATGGCGCCTCTCGAATAGAGCGACTGTTCGTCCGGCGACAGGATGAAGTAACCGGCGACAAGCGTCGCGAAGATGACGAACAGCGAGGCCGGCAACAGGCGCCTGGCGCGCCTTGCGTAGAACCGCCACAGGTTCAGCCTGCCGTCCTCGGCGATCTCCCGCAGCAGCTGGCCGGTGATCAGATAGCCGGAGATGACAAAGAAGATGTCGACGCCGGTGAAGCCACCCGGCAGGTCCGACAGGCCGAAATGGAACGCGACGACGCCCGACACCGCCAGCGCACGCAGCCCCTCGATATCAGGCCGGAATGATGCTGACACGGCGAAACCTCGTGTAGATCGTTGGAAAAGAGCCCACCCGCTGCGAAGACTCAACGCGATGCGTCAATATTGCAAAGCAACAAATCTAACGCAGTGCAACATAAGTGGAAATTCACGGAGTTCCGCCCCGGCGTTTACATCAGTAAGCGCTGCGTTCGCGCAGGCATCCGAACGCGCGGCGGCCGATTTTCGGCACAGCAATGATTAGCCCGGCTAGCGGGCTGCGCACCGATCTCAGACTTTAGAGGAGCCTGCCGCTCGCGCGCCGGGCTCCTCCCCTAAATTGTCACCGATCACGCATGCGCTGGCGGATGATGACGGTAGTCCCAGACTGCCCAGGCCGATGCTGCGACCACCAGCACGCCGAGGACCACATGGGTCCCCATCGCGTGGACGTTCGCCATAAAGCCGAGCAGCCAGGGCGAAACGATCAGCCAAAGCCCGACAACAAGGTTCACCCACTCTTCCCATTCGGCGAATGCCGAAAGCGTGGCGAGAGCCAGGGCGCCGAGCACGATGCCGGCAATCCAGGCGTTCCACGCAGGATAAGTTTCAGCAGCGAAGCCGATGATCCAGGGTGAGATGAACAGGCAGATCGCAAGGACAAGATTGATCCAATCCTGGCCTTTCTTTCCTTCCATCATTTTAATTGCCATGACAACCTCCACAGATGAAGCTTGACCAAAGCACGACGTTTCGCGTGCACCGCACGCTTAGTTATTGATATAGTTGCGTTTCAATGGCCTTCAAGAGACCCGCCCCGGCGCCGGGCGTGGCGTCGGTTCTGCGCGGAACCAATGGCAGCGCCAGGCTGGGGCAGCGAGAGGACGCAGGCATCCGCCCCTCGGGCGGTCACGCCTTTTTCAGGAACTCGGTTTTCAGCACCAGACCCTTCACCTGCTTGGTGTTGCACTCGATCTCGCCGGCATTGCCGGTGAGACGAATGTTCTTCACCAGCGTGCCGCGCTTGATCGTTTCCGACGTGCCCTTGACCTTCAAATCCTTGATCAGGGTCACGGAATCGCCCTCGTTCAGCTCAATGCCGTTGCTGTCTCTTACGATCGCGTCTGTCATGTCGGGTCTTTCATTGGAGCCGGACACCGGACTATCCGGTGGATGGCGGCAAGGTCAAGCGTGGCGGCACGCCCCAAATCACGCCATCGTCTCCTCGTGAAACTGGCGGGCACCTGCGTTTGCAGATGCTTCGGCTATAGGCCGGCAGCCGACACAGTTCAAACGGAGCCCGACCATGACAGAGAAGACCATCCTCAAATTCGGCGCGGTCGAAAACGCCGAGGCGGGCGATCTCGCGGGCTGGGTTGTGGTCGACGGTAGCCCGACCATGAAGACCGCCGTCCAGCACACCAGCGCGGATGGCAAGGTCATATCGGGAACCTGGCAGGCCACCCCCGGCACCTACCACGCAACCTACAGCGACTATGAATTCGTGCACATGATATCAGGCCGCATCATCATCACGCCCGATGGCGGCACGCCTGTCGAAGTCGGTCCGGGCGATGCCTTCGTGGTTGAAGCCGATTTCAAGGGAACGTGGAAGATCATTGAGCCGGTGACGAAGCACGTCGTCAGGATCGACTGAGCCGGAAGCGAACTGGTCAGTCCCATCGGGGCCTGACGCGCCGCCGCCAAGCATGTTGATCCCCGGGGCCCATCGATCCCGGGCACCGCAAGCGTGGTGCGGTCGAACAAAAGATAGAGCCCCATCAATTAGGGAAGGACGAGACTCTAGAAGTTGAAATAGATCGCCGGCGGATACGGACTGGACACGTTCTTGTCGGCTGGCGCCGCCATCAGACCAGACGACGCGTTAATCCCGCCCGTAGGCTTGTTGTCGAGCAACGAACGGCTTTTCTCTGCTTTGGCTGCTTTCGCATCGGTGACAACGGCTTTCGTTTTAGCCTCGACGGTTTGCGACAGTGCGAGGACAGCGAAAAGCACAGACAGCGCGAGTTTCATGACGGTGTCCCTCCTTAGGTTAACGTAAGGTTAACACTGTCCGCCAGGTCGAGCGCGGCGGCTGTGTGGAACGGCGTGGAATTCTGCGGAAATTCCATGGAACTGGGCTTGTGGAAGAGCGCAGGCTGCAGGGAGGGGCAGCCGAATCACGCGGCCGAGGCCTGGAGTGGGAGGCCAGACATCTGGTCGCGCTTGGCCGCTCAATGTCGCGGCCAGCGCTGATGTGGTGAAGGTCAGTTCTTGAAGCCGGTCGAGTCGACCAGGGCGACCTGCTTGCCGTCGATGTAAAAGCGTATCACGTGCGCGTCGCCGTCGACTTCAATGCGTGTGGGTTGGATGGCCGGCGAGGCAGAAGCCTGGTTTTCATATGTCGCTGCCGCGCGCGAGCCGGCAGCAGCTCGCGACGGTCCGTCCGGCCCGAAGGTCAGCAGCAGCAATGCAGCGGATCCAGCCGCAATCGCGGTTAGGGGGAGTTTGGGAGGGGCAATCCAGGACATAGAACTATTCCTTCCTTGGTGAGGCGGCGGTTCGTCTGCGGCCGGAGAGCCCGATTTCGCGATTGCTCAATCGGCCGTGCCACGACCGCGACAAAGGAAGGGATTGCGTATTCAAGCCCAGATAGTGCGAGTTTTATGACGGTTACCCCTACCCTCCGCGACCTTAGCGCCGCCCGCTGGGGCGAAAAGGGCAGGCGCGTGGAACGGTGTGGAATTCTCCGGAATTCCTGGAATATTAGCTTATGGAAAAATACGACGGCAACTGCTGGCACGTGTTATGCTTCTGGCGGGCATAAAGGGGCGGGTGGGATGGCACAGCATATCGCGCAGAAGTTACGGCTGACTGCGGCCCTGCTGGGAACCGTCACCCGCAAAGACCTTGCGGCGGCGTTCCGGAGCGTCAATCCGAAGACGGCGTTCGATCTCGGCCGTGCCGACAAATGGCTGCAGGGCCGTGCCCAGCCACGCGAGCTCAGCGTCTACGACGATTGGGCGAAGCTTCTTAAGCTGGACCAGCCCGGCCCATGGATCGCCGAGAGCGACCTGCCAGGCTTCACGGCGGCGGTCTGCGCCCGGCACGGCATCGAGAGGGCGGAACTGGAACGTCGCGCCGGTGCACATTTCGAGACGGCCTCCGGGCATGAGGAGCGAAGCGCTGGATTAGCCCTCGCCGGAACCTACGCATGCTATTCGCGCGCCTTGTCGTCCTATCATCGCGGCCAACTGATCAGGGGCAGCCTGTCGATAGCGACCGGGCCGGGTGCACATGGCCTGACCGCGGCCTATCGCGAGGTATTGCCGACCGGGCAACTGCTGGTCGGCGGGCCAGTGACGCCGGCAAAACGCGGCCTCTATGCGCTTCTGAAGGAAACCGGCGGCGATGCCCATTTCTTCCTCTGTCTGTTCCCGCAGTCGCGGCCGGGGAGCGTGCTTGGCGGCTACATGTGCGGCGGCGCCATCATCGGTCCGGAGCCGCAGCCATCCCTGACCAGGATCCTGATCATCCGCTTACGCGATCCGGCGCCCCAGGCATGGGGCGGATATCTGCCGCCCGACGGGTCGATCGCCAGGGACTTGGCTTCGCTTGGCCTGACGCTCGAGCAGCCGGAAGCGGTCGACCGGCAGCTGGCGCAATTCCTCGCCGGAGACAGCAGGGACGGCGGCGCCAGCCAGATCCCGCCGGCCGAATTTCGGGGCATTCTCGACGTGTTCGACCGCCATTGGCTAAGCCATTCCGGCCAAGCCTGACCTCGTCTTCCGCCTCCGCGGAACCCGATCACCATGTCAGTTGTTGTGTCCGGCGATCAAAGCGACCCTCCGGCTATCCGGTTGGGCCGCCAGGCGCCGCTTTTGCCGCTTGCGTCTTCGAACTCGCCTGCGCGAAGAAGCGAAAGTTGCACGCCGGCTCAACATGCCTGATCATGGCTCTGGCAGGGCGGAGGTATCAAGTGGCGGCCAATCGTCGAAACGGCATGCACCCCGCCGAGGCTGGGATGATG
This sequence comes from Mesorhizobium sp. WSM4821, assembly GCF_055901555.1. Lineage (NCBI taxonomy): Bacteria > Pseudomonadati > Pseudomonadota > Alphaproteobacteria > Hyphomicrobiales > Phyllobacteriaceae > Mesorhizobium > Mesorhizobium sp. WSM4821. The sequence continues at coordinate 3,520,915 of NZ_CM148371.1, forward strand.
GGCATTGTTTCCTCCGCCAGAACTCTTCCGCGCATGTCATTGCCCACCATCGCAACTGTCGTGGCAGCGGTCGCGGCCCTGTATTTCGGGCGCGAGGTTTTTCTGCCGATCGCCATCGCTCTGCTGCTTACCTTCGCGCTCGCGCCCATGGTTTCGGCACTCAAACGAATCGGCATTCCGCGTCTTCCTGCCGTCATCGCCAGCGTGCTGGGCGCATTCACGGTCCTTGCGCTGTTCTCCTTCATTGTCGCAACGCAGGTCAGCGAACTGGCGCAGAATATCCCGCTTTACCAGTCGAATATCCTGACCAAGGTCCGATCCCTGAAGGAGACCGGCATCGGCGGAGGCATCATTGCCAGGCTGAGCGGGGTGATCGAAAGCGTTGGCCAGGAACTCGACAGGCAGGAAGCCTCACCACCCGCCGCAGATCAGCCACGGCGCGAGCCGGTGCCTGTCGAGATCATCGCGCGAGAAAGGCCGCTCCAGGTTCTCCAGAACCTGATCGGGCCGCTGATCAGCCCGCTGGCATCGGCCGGCCTGATCATCGTCGTCGTCATCTTCATGCTGCTCGAGCGCGAGGACCTGCGCGATCGTTTCATACGCCTCGTCGGCTACGGCGATCTACATCGGACCACCGAGGCGCTCCAGGAAGCGGGCAAGCGGGTCGGCCGATATCTGCTGATGCAATTGGTTGTGAACATCGTTTATGCCGTGCCGATTGCATTCGGGCTTTGGGTTCTCGGCATACCCAATGCACTGCTGTGGGGATTGCTGGCGCTGGCGCTGCGCTTTGTTCCTTATATCGGTCCGATCATTGGTGCGCTGCTGCCTCTGTTCCTGGCGCTTGCCGTGGCTCCCGGCTGGTCGCTCGTGCTGTGGACCGCCGGGCTGTTCGTGGCCATGGAAATGATAACCGGCAACGTCGTCGAACCGTGGCTTTACGGTTCACGAACGGGGCTTTCACCATTGGCCATCATCGTTGCGGCTATCTTTTGGACCTGGCTTTGGGGTCCTCTGGGCTTGGTTCTGTCGACGCCGCTCACTGTCTGTCTCGTCGTGCTCGGCAGGCACGTGCCGCAGTTCGAATTCCTCGATGTTCTGTTCGGCAACGAACCCGTTCTCGAACCCCACGCCCGGCTCTACCAACGGCTGCTTGCCGGCGATCCGGAGGAAGCCACAGATCACGCCGAGGAGATCCTGGAGGAAAAATATCTGTTCGAATTCTATGACAAGGTCGCCATTCCGGCACTTCTGCTCGGTGAACAGGATCGCGTGCGAGGTGTCATGACCGATGAGCAGAGACGGCAGGTGGCGGCCAGTGCGCAGACGCTGGTGGCGAACCTCGACGACAGCGCACAGGAGGAAGCGCAAGAGGATGATGATCCGGCTGCGGCCGAGCCTGCCACAGCGGACAAGGAAAAGCGGGATCAAGGGGAGGGCGAGGACGACACCGAACTGCCGGACGGCACCGATATGTCGGTGCTTTGTGCCGGCGGCCGCGGGGAACTCGATGATGCCGTCGCCGCCATGCTGGCGCAGGTGCTCGAAGTCCAGGGGGCGACGGTCTCGAAGGCGAGCTTTGCCGACATGGAACCGGCGAACATTCGCCGGCTCGAGTTCGACGCTGTCGACACGGTGGTGGCCGGATTCCTGAACCGGGACTCCGTCAAACACGCCCGTTTCCTGATTCGTCGGCTGAAACGCGCCAAGCCGGCGCTGCGGGTCGGCATCGTGTTCTGGTCGGAGGACGACGACGATAAGGAGACAGCCGTCAAATTGGCCAATGACATCAACGCCGATTTTGTGGCGTATGGCATGGTCGATGCCGTTCTGGGCGCGTTGTCGAGCGATCCGCCGGTCGTCCTGAAGGTCGCTGCCAAGCGCCGCATGCGCCGCCGGCCGCGCCCTGCCAAGAAAGCGCCGCTCGCCGCCGCCGGCTGAGACCGTAATTCGTTCTCAGGTCCAGAAGTAGCGCACGGTGTGGAAGAAAACCGGGGCGGCAAAGACCAGGCTGTCGGCGCGGTCCATCATCCCGCCATGGCCGTCGATCAGATGGCCCCAGTCCTTCACCCCCTGGTCGCGCTTGATGGCGGAGGCGACCAGCCCGCCGAGGAATCCCATCAGGCAGGCGATGAAGGCAACGCCCGCCGCTTGGAGCGGCGAAAAAGGCGTTAGGAACGACAGCAGCGCGCCGAGCAGGCTCGACGTGGCCAGCCCGCCGACCAGTCCCTCCCAGGTTTTCGACGGCGAAACCTTGGGCGACATCAGGTGCCTGCCGAACAGCTTGCCGAAGATGTATTGCAGCACGTCGCTGCCTTGAACGGTGATGATCAGGAAAGCGATCAGCAACAAATTGCGGCCCTCGAAGCCGGGCACGTCGAGCGTCAGCAGCGCCGGCACATGACTGACGCAATAGACCGAGATCATGACAGCCCATTGCTGCGCCGAGACGCGCTCCAGAAAGCGCTCGGTGTCGCCGTGAAGCGCGGTGATCGCCGGCATCAGCAGGAAGCAGTAGACCGGAATGAAGATTGTGAAGAGGCCGTACCATGCGGTCCACACCAGCCAGTACTGGAACGGGATGATGATGCCGAACATGCCGAGCAGCACCCAATGGTCGCTGCGTCTGCTGTGCGTCAAAGTCACGAATTCGCGCAGCGCCGCAAACGAGATCAGCGCGAACAGGATCGTCATGCCGGGGCGACCGAAGAAGAAGGCGACGGTGATCGCCAGGACCATCACCCACCAGGCGTTGACGCGCTGGTTGAGGTTGATCAGCGTCGAGGGCAGCGGCTTCGGCGCGCGCCACGACAGAATGCCGGCGACCAGGCTTGCCGTTATCAGCACCGCAGTGAGTCCGACAATCAGAATGAGGATTTCGCGCATTGGCATGTTGTCTAGTCGTCCCTTTGCGGGCGGGGGTTGAGCGCAAGCAGCGTCTGGCGGGCGCGGTCGAGAAAGGCGCGTCGTTCCTCACCCGGTGCAAGGGCGATCGGCGCGCCGAAGATGACGCGGCAGAGCAGCGGCACCGGCACGAACTGACCCTTGGGCAACACGCGCGACATGTTCTCAATCCAGCACGGGATGAGTTCGACGTCGGGCCGCGCCATCGACAGGTTGTAGAGGCCGGAGCGGAACGGCAGCAGCGGCGCGTCGGTCATGTTACGCGTGCCTTCGGGGAAAATGATCAGCGAATGACCTTTGTCGAGAACCGACAGCATGATCACGATCGGATTCTGCGCCTCGTCGGTCCACTGCCGGTGGATGAGCACGGAGGACAGCATGTCCTGCGCGATGAAACGGCGCAGCCGCGATTTCCCCCAATAATCGGCGGCGGCGACGGCATGGGTGCGGGCGCGCTCCTTCTCGTCGAGGCAGGCCGACAACAGGATGAAGTCGCCGTGGCTGGCATGGTTGGCGAAGTAGATACGCTGCCGGTCCGACGGCTGGCTGCCGTTCCAGATCGGCCGCACGCCGGTCACCGCCCAGGCCAGCGCCGACAGGCCGACCGAGGTGACGGTCTGCAGCAGGGTGAAGCTGCGGGTGCCAAGCTTGCTCATTGTCCGGCTCAAAAAGACAAGGCGACGGCGGATGCCGCCACAAACAGGCCGAGCGCGATGCGTTGTTTCATCAGCAGGCGCCGCGTGCCCGCGATGCGCCGGTCAAGCGAACGAATGCCGGCAGTGGCCGGTTTTACGCGCATGCGCGCCAGCACGTCGTCGACCGAGGCACCGCCAGCGGCCTCGCTGATATGGCTCGCCATCAGCCAGAACAGCAGCGCGTCGAACACGAGCAAAGCCGAGACAGCGATGGTGATCACGCCGCTCGCTGCCGCGACCAGCCAGGCCGCCGCCGCAAGCGTCGTAGCCTGTGGCTGCGTTGCCACGGCAATGACCGGTGCAGCCGCCAAGACGGCGAGCACCAGCAGCAGCGGCCACACCGCCTGTGTCATCAGGCTGGCGGCGAATGTTTCGGCCCTGTCCCGATTGGCACTCATGCCGGCTCGTCCACCGCGATCGCAAGATGCACCGGCCGGCCCGATGCCGCGAGCCGCTTGTGCGCGTGCGCCGGTGTCGGCGAGCGGCCGCTGGCAACCAGCCACTCGGCGACGACGCCGGCGCTGCGCTGGAAGCCGAGCGCGCAGCAGACCAGCACGGCGCCGTGACCGCGCGCGTCCTCGATCATCGCCACAGCCTCGGCAAGCCTGCCCCGAGGCGGCGGCAAGAGGTCGAGCATGGCAAGACTGGTCCAGTTTCTGGTGACGCCGCGCGGCCGCTCCAGCTCGCCGGCAAGATCGATCACCGTGCCGAAAGCATCGGCCTCGGCGGCGGTGGGAAAGCGGCCGAGGAAGACGCCGTCGGCAACCGCGATCTGTGCTGGCAGCTTACGCGTCCATGCCCATATGTTGACTTTCGCGCCAAGCCGGTAGGGCAGCAGCAGAACACGGCTGGCCAGCGAGACGCTGCCGTCGTCCGCCTTCTGGAACACCTTGGCTCCGGCCCCGGCATAGGCGAAGGCGACGATGGCCAAAGCCAGCGCCGGCCACAGCAGAATGAGCCACAGCGCCGAGGCGAACGCGCCGGCCACGGCGCCGGCCAACGCAAGCGCGGCGCCAAGCGCGTAGAACAGCACCAGCCGCCTGGCCTTGGCGTCGGCGGTCAACCGGAAACCGGCGAACGGTAATTCGCCGTCGCGCGGAAACAGCCACAGGGCGAAGAAGCCGAGCAGCGCGCCGGTCGGGATATCGATGACGTGGTGCTGCCATGTCGTCAGCACCGAGGCGCCGATCAGAAAACACCAGGCATGCCAGACGATGCCGGCCATTCCCTTGAGGCGATAGCGCCAGTGATCCCAGATGATGACCAGCAGCGCGATGTGCAGCGACGGCGCCTGGTTGAACGGCTTGTCGAAGCCGCCGAGCACCGCGAACATGAAGCCCGGCAGGCCTGATGTTTGCGGCTGCGTGAAGGTCACCGTCAGCGGGAACAGGATGAAGCAGGCGACGGCGATGATCTGCGCGGTGAGATACCGGCCGGCGAGGCGGTCGACGCCGCTTTTCGTATCGTTCAGCAGCAGCGACAGGCCGTAGAACAGGTTGATCGACCAGTAGGGCACGATCGTCCAGGCGATGAACGGGATGGCGCGCTCCCAGGCGAAGACGATGCTGCCGACATCGTCGCGCCGGGACGCCAGCCAGTTGGCGAAGCCGTAGGTCGAATAGAAGAACGGCGCCAGAAACGCCAGCCACAACGCCGCCCGCAGCACCACGCCGGCATAGCGCGCGCGGGCAGGGGCAGTCCCGTGACGAGAAGGCCCGTGGGAAGGAGCGGCAGCGGCGGGGCCGGGGGCAGGCGAGGCCATGCTCAGACGCGCCGCGCGACCGAAACGGTGAAGATGCCCCATTGATCGATGCGCTGGTCGAGCTTCTCGAAGCCGGCCGCTGTCACCAGCTGGTCCATCTCGCCTTGCGTGCGCCGGCGCATCACCCAGGCCTGGCCACCGCGGTGCGAGGTCAGGCTGCGCGCGATCATCTCGAGCTGCGGATGCCAGGGCTGGTTGGTGTAGAGAAGCAGGCTGCCGGGCTGCATCGCCTTGGCCAGCCCACCCAGCGAGCGGGCGATCATGGCGTTGTCGGCAAACAATTCGTAAAGCCCGGAGACGACGGCGAGATCCGGCGCCGGCTCCAGCCCGGCAAGCATTTCGGCGTCGAAGGCGTCGGCCTGATGGAACGAGACGCTGGTCGACAGATGCCGTTCGGCAATCAGCTTGCGTCCGAGCGAAACGTTGAGTTCGGAGAAATCCTGCAGCCGCACGCTGGCCGGCGGCTGAGCGCATTTGGCGACGGCGTCGAGCACGTAGCGGCCATGGCCGGCGGCGATATCGACGATATGGACCGGCCGGCCGTCGGACTTCAACGTCTCGGTGGCGCTGCCGATCAGCTCTTCCAGATTGAGCTTGCGCTGGCGGATGCCGCGCCAGCCGATGGCGTCGAGAAAGGTGCGGTCGATCGTGCGACCAAGCGGACCGGTGCCCCGCGCCTCGTTCTCATAGACATAATCGAGCGTCGAGCCGGAATCGAAGCCGGTGGCAACCCCCGTCTTCATGCCCGACGACAGCCATGCGCCCATGCGGATCGAGGCGCGGCTCATGGCCCAGTAGAGGCCCTTCGGCGACAGCAGGGCGAGCGGCGACGCCAGCCGGTCGGCCTCGTCGCGCGTGTAGCCGGCGCGATCGGCTTTGGTCAGGTCGACCGGCTTCTCCGGCGCCGTGAACTGTCTTTCGAGGAACGGCCGGATCAGGTCGAGCGCCTGGCTGCGGTCGCGCTCGCCCAGCGTATCGTGGAAGAATCCGGGCAGCACATGCCGCTCCTTGGCGGGGCTGGCGAGATTGACGAAGAACTCGTGCTGCGGACCATGCCGCACCACCCAGTCGCTGCCCGAGATCAGGACTTGCGTCGGCACGGTGATGGCGCGCGCGTCCGATACGATGCGCGCGGCGTGGTCGTAGAGCTCGACCAGGATGTTGGAGGCGATCGGCCGCGTGATCAGCGGATCGGCCTCAAAGGAGGCGATGCGCTCGGGGTCGTGCGTCAGGAACTTGGCCTTGACGTAGGAATTGACGAAGAAGCGGCCCTTGATCTTCTGCCACAGCGCAATGCCCTGCTTGGCGAACGGCACGTAGAGCTTGACCGAGAAGGCCGGCGAGGCCAGCACCAAAGCGCGAATCCGCGGGGCATAATCATGCACCCAGGCGGCGGCGAGCACGGCGCCGAAGGATTGCGCGATCAGCGCGATGTCGCGCTGGCCGAACCCGTCTCTGCCGATCTCGCGCACAAAACAATCGATGTCGCGCACCAGCGCCGCAAAGGAGGGCGCGTAGCCGCGCTCGCCGGCCGAGCGGCCATTGCCGCGCGCGTCCCAGGCGTAGAAGGCCTGGCCGGGCATATCGAGTTCGTCGACCAGATGGGCCATGCGGCCGCCATGCTCGTGGCCGCGATGAAACAGCAGGACCGCGCCCTTGCGGCTTTCCGACAGCGCAGGCCAGTAGCGGTAGAAGATCTCGGTGCCGTCATGGCTCTTGAAGCTGCGCTCCTGCGCCACTCGCTTGAGACTTGCCACGGCCGCGGCGGCGGCAATCGTCTGTTCGTGAAGCATGTTGTTCCCCTGGCGGTTGCGACCGGAATTTCAGCTCCGGTTAAGGCCGCTGCGTATCCGGTTGATGGCGGTCACCAGCGAGAATGTAGCCATGGCCGGAAACACAAAGGGCGCGATGGCCTCGATCCACAGGCCGCAGGCGACAAGCACGGCGATTATGCCGAGCGCCAGCGCCCGGTCGCTCTTGCCGAACGGCCCGGCATAGTTGCGCCCCGTGCCCGCCGCTATGCCGAGCACGCCGGCGAATTCCACGATGTTTGCCGCGATGGCGAAAGCGACGACGCCCCAGGCTGGGAAGACGGCGGCAAAGGCCAGGATCAGAGCGAGATCGGAGACGATGTCGCCGAGTTCGTTGAGATACATGCCGAGTTTTGAGGCTTGCCCGTGCTCCCGCGCGAGCATCCCGTCGATGGCGTTCAGCGCCATGCGCGCGAACAGCACCACCGGCATCAGCAGGAAGACCGCGCGATGGCCGGCAAGGGCCGCGACCAGGATCCCGGTGGCGACCGACAGGGCGGCGGCCAGCAGCGTGATCTGGTTTGCAGTGGCGCCGGCCATCGCCAGCCGGTCGGCCAGCGGCCGCAGCTTCGCCTGGAAGGCCGGTTTCAGCGCATAGAGCGTCGGCATGTGCGAACCCCCCGGCCGCGGTGCAATCGATGTCGGCGAGGATGGTCAATTAGCACGCAAGACGCAAGGGCGGCGAGCGGTTGAGGTGGCTCGCACGCTGGTCGATCTCAACCTGGCCGCGATCCGACGGGGAAGGTTGTCTACCGCGACCGCCAAGGTCAGGCGCTCGCGCTTGACTGACGTTCCTGCCGCCCGTCTCAGCTATAGGGCGACCAGCACTGCTGGCGGGGACCGTTATAGGGCTGATAGCTGTTGTCCCAGGCGCGGTACGAGACATAGCGGTCGTAGCACCAGCGGACATGCGCGGCGGCGAGCCGCGCGGCAGGTCGTGGTGGCGGGGCGGCGGTTGCCGCCGCAACGCCGGCGGCGAAGGCGGCGGCGGGAAACCAGTAGCCATTGTAGTAACGATAGCCGGGGCGCACGTGCACATAGCCCCGGTGGCCGTTGTAGTAATAGGCGCCGCCGACGACATAGAAGCCGCGCCGGTGGCGGATGGGCTCGGGCGCTGTGGTAGCCGATGTCAGGCCCGAAGCGGGCACTGTCGGTAGGGCATTGGCAGGCGAAGCAAGTACTGAAGCGCCGAGCATCAATCCGCAAAACGCTGTGATTGTCTGTCTCATCCTATCTGTCCTTTGGTATTGAAAGGTTGCCGGTCACCGACGCCTGAGCGTCCGCAGTTCGGAAAGCGAAAGCGAGCGGTCGCCGTTCTTGTCCGCCCGCAGCAGCCGGTCGGGAATGAAGCCGGCAAACTCGTCGCGCGAAATTTTGCCGTCGCCGTTGCTGTCCATGCGGCTTGCCTGCGCCTTGAAGCCCGCAACCTGCGCGCTCTGGAAGTCGCGTTTGGCCTTGACCTGTTCCACGGCGGTGCGCACCTCGTCCGGATCGAGCCGGCCGTTGCGGTTGGCGTCCATTCGGTCGAACATCTGTGCCCGCGCCGCCTGGATCTCGCCGAACTGCAGCATCCGGTCCCGGTTGGTGTCGATGCGCTGGAAGATTTCCCTTGCTCCGGACCCGTTTGCCGCCCAGGCGCCACTTACGCCAAGCAACAGGCCCGCGCAGGCCATGGCGATCTTGTTCATGCTGGTCTCCACTTTCGATCGGACGGGCCGCCGCGGACCGTCCTTGCAGGGCCTTCTACGCGCGGCCCTGCCTGCTCCTACGCGGCACGCGGTGATTTTCTTTCGACGCCCCGGGTGGCGGCTTCGGCCGCGCCGGGGCGGGTGGCGCGAAGTTTTTTTGCCGGCGAGCGTAGGGGCAGGGTCCTTCCTGCGTATCGGTCAGCAGTCGCCGCTTACGGCCATGACAGTGAAAGGATTATCATCGTGAAACGTTCAACACTCATCGCGGCCCTGGTTCTGGTGCTCGCACCGCTTTCCGTCGCGCAGGCCCAGGAGATATCGGGCAAGGACATGCCGGGCCAGCGCATGCTCCAGCGGGTCGACACCAATGGCGACGGCACCATTTCAAAGGACGAGATGCTTGCGGCGCGCGAGCGTATGTTCACGAAGCTCGACCGCAATGACGACGGTGTCATCGACGAGAAGGAGATCGAAGGCGCCCGCGACGCCATCATGGACCGCGCCGACGCCGCGCAAGCCAGGCTCGGCACCCGCTGGCGGCGCATGGACGGGAATGGCGACGGCAAGGTCTCGGAGGACGAGTTCCGCAACCGCATGCCGCTGTTCGACCTTGCCGACCGCAACGGCGACGGCACGCTATCGGCGGATGAGGTCGCCGCCATGCGCAAGTTCTTCGCCGATCGCGCCGGCTGACGATCCGATCGCATTCCCTGCTCAGAAAAATCCGTTCTTTCAATAGAATCAAGGAGTACAACATGCTTCCTTCGGCGAAGATTCACCTGTTTTGCCTCGGCGCGATGCTTGTGGCGTCGACTGCCGTGCCGGCCGCCGCCGAAGAATGGCAACGGCCGACGGCGCGTGGCGGCGAGATCAGCCGCAGCGTCAGCCGGGAGGGTGGCGTCTATACCGGCTCCACCACGCGCACCGGTCCTAATGGCGGCACCTATACGTCGAGCTCCAAATGCGTGGCGGGCGTTGTTGACCGCTGCGCCAGAAGCTACTCTGGCACCGGGCCGGACGGGCAGTCCTTCTCCGGCAAGCGGGTGTCGGCGCGTGGGCCGTTCCGTGGCCGCTCGGCCGGCAGCTTCACCGGCCCGGGCGGGAACACGGCTTTCGGGTTCCGCCGCTGGCGCCGTTGACGTTCAGGAGCCTAGCCAGTTGGTGCCCGCCGCCGTGCAGCATGAGGAGCCCCGTGACGACGAACTGCTGGCACGGGTGGCTACGGGCAACCAGGGCGCCCTGTCTGAGCTCATCGCCCGCCATGGCCGGGGCTTGCGGATTTTTGCGGCGCGCTATCTCGGCAATGCCGGCGATGCCGAGGATGTGGTGCAGGAGGTGTTCGTGACGATCTGGAAACAGGCCGCCCGGTTCGACCCGGCCAGGGGGCGTGCCTCGACCTGGCTGTACAGGATCACCGCCAATCGCTGCATCGACCAGCGCCGGCGTCGGGCGCTTCGAACCTTCATCGGTCTCGACGACGTCCGGGATGAGCTTGCCTCGCAGGAGGCCGATGCCGAAACGACGACCGCGGCGCGGCAGGAGCTTGCAATCGTCCGCGACGGCCTGTCGCGCCTGCCGGAGCGGCAGCGCATGGCCGTTCTGCTGCGGGCCGTCGGCGATCTCGATATAGCGGCAATCGCCGAAGTGATGGGCGGCAGCGCCGGCTCGGCGGAGCAGTTGCTTGTCCGCGGAAGGCGGGCGCTCAGGGACCATTTGCGGGATCATTTGGCAATGGCGGCCGAAGGCCGCGAAAGGAAGTCCTCATGAGACGGGATGAGTTCGAACGAAACAAGCGCCGCTTCGGCGACGACGTCGACGCTTGGCCGGCTCCCTTCCGGCAGCAAGCACTAGCCTTTATGGCGGGCGCAACAGACCGATCGCCGCAAGATGATCCGGATCGCGCGCTTGATCGCCTCGTGCTGGATGCGGTCCTGATGGACAGCGACGAACAGGCGCTGGCGCGCAAGGTGCTGGCGCGTATCGACGTCGGCCGGGCGCGGCCGTCGTTCCTGCCGGGGCTCCTCCTTGCGCCGGCAGGGCTGGCGGCTTGCGCCGCCGCCTTTCTGGCGGTTGCGACACTGGCCGGCTACCAGGTGGCGCGGCTGCAGGACGACCTGCCGGATTCGGAGCTTCTGGCGCTGGCTTCCGGCGCGCGGCTGTCTGACGACGGCCTATCTGGCGACGGCATCGCCGCCGATCCGGCGGCAGGGGAGGATTCGCTTTGACGAGGCGTTCCCTGATATGGACCGCGACGCTCGTGCTGCTCGGTCTTTCGCTCGCGGGCAACTTCTTCCTGCTCGGTTACGCCGCTCACGGCCTGCGGCCAGATGGGGCGGGACGCGTGCTGATGACCGAGATCGCCAGGGCCTATCCGCCCGAGGTGAGGAAGGAGTTCCGCAGCATCCGTCGCGCAAACCGTCCGCGTACCTTGGCGGCACTGCACGAGCTGCGAATGGCGCGGGCCAAGCTGGCGGCAGCGCAGCAGGCTTCGCCCTTCGACGAAGCAGCCGTGAAGGACGCGATGACGGCGGTACGCACCGCCACAACGAACCTTCAGGCCACCATGCAGGAGTATCTGTTGACGGCGCTGAAGAACATCAAGGCCAAACCCGCTGCCGGAAGTTGATGCCGGCAGGGGTGTCCTTCCAAGTGTATCTGGCCCAAGTATATGGCCCAAGTGTATCGGGCCCAGTGTATTAGGCCCCAGCACGGCCGGGCGCGAGTTTCTTCGCGCCCGGCGCTTTGTCAGTGCTTGCTCTTGCCGGGACCGGCGGCACTGCCACTGATGGCGATGCGCCTGGCCTTTGCCTGCGCACGCTGGGTCTTCGGTAGCGTCACTGTGAGCACGCCGTTGTGGAAGTCGGCGTTCACCTTGTCCTCCTCGACCTCGTAGCCGAGCGGGATGCGGCGCTCGAAGCGGCCGTAGAACCGCTCGGAGAACTGCCTGCCCTTGTCCTCGGTCTCGGAGCGCTTCTCGCCACGCAGCGTCAGCACGCCGTCATCGAGCATCACCTCGATGTCCTTCTCGTCCATGCCGGGAATTTCCGCGGTCACGCGGATCTCCTTCTCGCCGTCGGAGATTTCGACGCTCGGCCAGCTGCCGCGCGCCGGCGAAAATCCGCTGAAAGACGGCATGCGCGTTTCAAAACCGCGGAACGCGTCGTCGATCAGGCGGTTCATCTCGCGGTGCAACGCCATGAAGGGGTCCCGGTCATCGTCACGATAGAAGCTGGAAACCGGGCTATTCTCCCGGCCCCAGGGAATGAGATCACGAATAGCCATTGACGTTCTCCTTTCTCGACTGGCTGTGCCAAAGGCGGCGCCAGAGCTCGCCTTCGCTCAGGCAGCCTGCTTCGGCTTCTCGACCTGCCCGGCTTTCGGCGCGCCGCCTTCCCCGGCGATCGTGATACGACGCGGCTTCATCTCCTCGGGCACTTCGCGAACGAGGTCGATCGTCAGCAGGCCGTTGTTAAGCGAAGCCCCGGTGACCGTCATGTGATCGGCAAGCTCGAAGCGCTGTGTGAACGGCCGCACCGGAAGGCCCCGATGCAGATATTCAACCTTGTCCTGTTCCTTGCGCTCGCCCGAGACGATGAGAAGGTTCGGCTCGTGGCTGACGTCGAGATCGCGTTCGGAAAAACCGGCGACGGCTATCCTCACGCGGTAGCTGTTCTCGTCGCTTCGCTCGATATCATAAGGCGGCCAGCTGTCGGCTGCCTGAGGCGCGTTTTCCAGCAGGTTGAAGATGCGGTCGAAACCGATGCTCGACCGATAGAGCGGGGAAAAGTCGAATGCGGTTCTCATAGCTACATCCTCCATTGAGCAACATAGTACGAGGGACGCCAAAGAGCTGGCGCTCCCTGGGTTCTGCCGGCCCCATTCGGCAACCGGCAATTTTGATTTGGTCATTGTCAGCCCGAAATCAAGACCCAGATTCTGTCCCGCTGCCAGATTTTGTTGCCAGATTTTTGGCGGGCAATGCCGGTTTCAACCGTCGATTGAGGGTCGCGCCGGCACGGCACATGGAGGACATCATGACCATGACACGCGACGATATCATTTCCGTGCTGGGCCCGGTGGACGACGCCGTTATCGCCGACATCGTCTCGACCGGCGCGACGATCGAAGAGTTGCGCGAGGCCTTTGCCTGGGTCGGCGCCGATGAGGCGCTGGTCAACGAGGGACGTCCGCTGCCATCGGCAAGGGTGGCGACGCTGATCGGGCTTCTCGAGCCGCCGGACGACGAGATATAGCCGGCCTCGGCGCCTGCATAGCGGACGGGGTTTGCGGCAGGGAGGCCTTGAAGCCCGCAGGCAAACGAACCATCTCGTCCACCGGCGCCGGTCCGAGAACGGCTGCCTTCCTGCTTATTCGAGGATGTTACTTGCTCTAAGAAACGGAAAGAAGGAGGAAGTGATGAATGACGTCCCATTTTCCGAGCCGATCACGCTCAGGCTCCAATCCGCCGGAGAGCGCAAGGTCGCCAGCAGCTGGGAAGCCATCGAATGCATGCAGCAATGGCCGGACCGGGCGCGCGGCCGGAGCTGGCGCGCAGCCTATCGCGCCTGCCGCGATGCACTCGACGGCTGGCGCACTGCGCGCGAGGCGCGCAGCGCCTTCGTCAAGGCAGCTCGCACGGCCGGACTGCTTGTCCAGGGACGTAAATCCGCCTAATTGCCGGCGCAGGATGCGCGGTGCCGCAGAGGGTCGACACTTTCGAGCCGCCGGACCTGAATGTTTCCATGATTACAGTGCATTGGCACTCTTGGTCGGCGAGTGCTGAAATTTTTTCAGCGCCCTCTTGAAAGCCCCGAGCGCCAAACTAATTCGATATGCGCGCGCGATGCCTGAGCCAGGGTCGCGCACCCCGCGCCGGGCCGATATTGCCGGTCCGGTCTGGAGGCTTCGAAAACCTGTTTGTCCAAGAGGAGAACAACATGACGTTCCGTCCGTTGCATGACCGTATCCTGGTCCGCCGCATCGAGGTCGACGAGAAGACCGCCGGCGGCATCATCATTCCGGACACTGCCAAGGAAAAGCCGCAGGAGGGCGAGGTCATCGCCGCCGGTCCTGGCGCGCGCGACGATAGCGGCCAGCTGCAGCCGCTGGATGTCAAGGTCGGCGACCGTATCCTGTTCGGCAAATGGTCGGGCACCGAGATCAAGCTCGATGGCGAGGACCTGCTCATCATGAAGGAGAGCGACGTGCTGGGTGTGATCGAAGCCGCCGGCAATATGCAGAAGGCCGCCTGAGCGGGCCTCGACAAGCAATCAGTCAATGAAAAGCTGTCTATTTGAAGGAATTATCCGATGGCTGCCAAGGAAGTGAAATTCCATACCGAAGCCCGCGAGAAGATGCTGCGCGGCGTCGATATCCTCGCCAATGCGGTGAAGGTGACGTTAGGCCCCAAGGGCCGCAACGTCGTCATCGACAAGTCGTTCGGCGCCCCGCGCATCACCAAGGACGGCGTCACGGTGGCAAAGGAGATCGAACTCGAGGACAAGTTCGAGAACATGGGCGCGCAGATGGTGCGCGAGGTGGCTTCGAAGACCAGCGACACCGCAGGTGACGGCACCACGACCGCGACGATTCTGGCGCAGGCCATCGTCCAGGAAGGTGCCAAGGCGGTTGCCGCCGGCATGAACCCGATGGACCTGAAGCGCGGCATCGACAAGGCGGTCGACGCCATCGTCGCCGACCTCAAATCCAATGCCCGCAAAGTGACCAGGAACGACGAGATCGCCCAGGTCGGCGCCATCTCTGCCAATGGCGACGCCGAGATCGGCCGCTTCCTCGCCGAGGCGATGGAAAGGGTCGGCAATGAGGGCGTCATCACCGTCGAGGAAGCCAAGACCGCCGAGACCGAACTCGAAGTCGTCGAAGGCATGCAGTTCGACCGCGGCTATCTCTCGCCTTATTTCATCACCAACCAGGACAAGATGCGCGTCGAGCTCGAAGAGCCCTATGTGCTGATCCACGAGAAGAAGCTCTCCAATCTGCAGGCCATGCTTCCCGTGCTCGAAGCCGCCGTGCAATCGAGCAAGCCGCTGCTGATCATCGCCGAGGATGTCGAAGGCGAGGCGTTGGCGACGCTGGTCGTCAACAAGCTGCGCGGTGGCCTGAAGGTTGCAGCCGTCAAGGCGCCTGGCTTTGGTGATCGCCGCAAGGCCATGCTGGAGGACATTGCCATCCTGACCGGCGGCACGGCAATCTCGGAGGACCTCGGCATCAAGCTCGAGAACGTCACACTGGAGATGCTCGGCCGCGCCAAGAAGGTGCTGATCGAGAAGGAGAACACAACCATCGTCGACGGCGCCGGCCGCAAGGACGAGATCCAGGGGCGCATCACCCAGATCAAGGCGCAGATCGAGGAAACCACTTCCGACTACGATCGCGAGAAGCTGCAGGAACGGCTGGCCAAGCTCGCCGGCGGCGTCGCCGTCATCCGTGTCGGCGGCTCGACCGAGATCGAGGTCAAGGAGCGCAAGGATCGCGTCGACGATGCCATGCACGCCACACGCGCGGCGGTCGAGGAGGGTATCCTGCCCGGCGGCGGCGTGGCGCTGCTCAGGGCGGCGAAGGCGCTCGACGGCGTCGCCGTCGACAATCCCGACCAGAAGACCGGCGTCGAGATCGTGCGTCGCGCGATCGAAGCTCCGGTGCGCCAGATCGCCGAGAACGCCGGTGCGGAAGGCTCGATCATCGTCGGCAAGCTGCGCGAGAAGACCGACTTCGGCTATGGCTGGAACGCGCAATCCAACGCCTTCGGCGACCTGTACTCGCAGGGCGTCATCGATCCGGCCAAGGTAGTGCGCACCGCGCTGCAGGGCGCCGCCTCCGTTGCCGGCCTGCTGGTGACCACCGAGGCGATGGTGGCCGAGAAGCCGAAGAAGGAAGCGGCCGCGCCGGCAATGCCCGGTGGCGGCATGGATTACTGACGCCGCGCCTTCAAGGACAAACGGCCGTGCCCGCCGATGCGAAGGCGGGCACGGCCTCGCTCGGATCATATGCAGGTGTTGCCATGGACATTATGAACAGTTTTGGAGTGATCGCGACGCCGACCCTTCCCAAGACCGATTTCAACTATGAAACGGAGTGCAAGGCGGTGCTGGCGCCGCTTGTTGACGGATTGCTGGACGCAGTCGAGTCGGCCGGATGGGACCGCCGCAAGGCCGCCTACACGCTGATGTTCCTATCGGCTCAGCGATTGGGAGCCGGCAAGGAGGAGCGCAAATGATTGCGGCGCGGATGCGTGAGTGCCTGCGCCTGCTGAGATGGTCGGAGACAGATTTCGCCGAAGAGGCGGGCTATCCGGTTTCCAGGGCAAGGAACTGGCTCTGCGGGCGCGAGCATCCGCCTCTCGGCGTGGTGGCCTGGCTGGAGGCGCTGGTCAAGGCGCATCGGTTGCTGCCGCGCCCGAGCATGCCGGCCGCTCCTGCCCGCCGGCGCGCCGACGCCACGTCTTCCACCCTGATGTCAGCTGCGCCAGAAATTCGCGCGGTTCCGACAATTGAAGCCGGCCAGATCCTTGAACCCGGCCAGAATCTTGAACCCGCAGTTGAACCCCGAAAGGAGAGTGTCATGGATCGTTCTTCTTTTGAAAAGCCGGTCACCATCCTTACCGGCCTAGGCACACCGACGAAGATAGAAAGCGCGGCTGAAGCCTATGCGCTGCTTGCCGACTGGCCGGCGGCGAGCCGGACGACCGCGCATGACATCGCCGCCAAGGCCTGCCGGGCCGCGATGGACGGAGAGATCGACGCCGAGACGGCGCGGGCGACATTCATGGCGTTTGCCCGCCGCAACAATCTCCTCGCGCCGCAGACAAGCTCTACGGTCGCGGGCGGGACGATCGCCGATTGGGCGACGCGTTCTCAGCGCGTCAATGCGCCGGCCTGAGTGGAAGACGAGGCGCGCCGAGCGCGGGAACCATCCGACCTAAGCCCGTGGCAGCGGCCTGCGCATGATGAATGACGCGTGGCCTTCCGCGCCGTGGGACGCGGGCCTGCGCTCGACCACTTCGAACCCGTGCTTGCGATAGAAGGCCAGTGCCCGGTCGTTTCCCTCGATCACTTCGAGGGCGATGCTGGGGATGCCCGAATGGGCGGCAAAGACAGCGTGCAGCATATCGGCCGCCAGCCCTGTGCCGAACTCGCTGTTGTCGATGTGGAGCCGGTCGAGCATGACATCGCCGTTTTCATCCATCTCGGCCATCGCGTAGCCGGCGATCGAGCCGTCCGGCCGTTCCGCCACGAACGACATCTTGTTGTCGTCCGCCAGTTCCGCCGCGATCTTCTGCGGTGCGTGATGGTCATCCGAGATGCGTGCCGTGGTCTCGGCGCCGATGATCGGCGAATAGGTGCGGCGCCAGGACTTGCCAAGCAGCTGCGATACCGATGGCACGTCCTGTTCGGTCATGGTTCTGATCTGGGTCATCGCTGCTCCCCGGCAGTTTACGACATCGCAGTCTTCGCTCCTCGGATCACCGCTTCACCCGCGATTTCAGCCAGCGGTCGAAGGCCACGGCGAGGATGAGGATCAAGCCGATGACGATGCTTTGGGTGTAGGACGAAACGTTGTTGAATTGCAGCCCGTTCTGCAGCACGCCGATCAGTGCCGCGCCCACCACCGTGCCGCCGACGCTGCCGATGCCGCCGAACAGCGAGGTGCCGCCGATGACGACCGCCGAGATCACCGTCAGCTCGTAGCCGATGCCGGCGACGGCTTCCGAGGAATTGAGCCTTGCCGACAGCACGAAGGCGGCTAAGCCAGCGAAGAAGCCGACAATGACATAGACCGAGATCAGGATGCGGTCGACGCGCAGGCCCGATAGCCGCGCCGCCTCGGCATTGCCGCCGACGGCATAGACGGCGCGGCCGTAGCGCGTGTAGCGGAGCACGATGTGGCAGAGGATTGCAGCCGCCGCGAAGATGATCGCCGGAACCGGGACCGGGCCGATCAGGCCGGTGCCGAACCAGCGCATCGAGGCATCGAAGCCGGAGATCGGGCCGCCATTGGAGATCGTCAGCGTCAGGCCGCGAAACACGGTGAGGCCGCCGAGCGTGACGACGAATGGCGGCACTTTCAGCCTGGTGATGGCAAAGCCCTGGACGCCACCGGCCAGCGCGCCGACGACGACGGCGGCCAGGAGGGCGGCGAACCAGCCATAACCTTGCGTGCCGGACGTCGACAGCGACAGCGTGTTGGCCGTGCCGCCCTTGGCCACCACCGCCGCGACCATGCCGCAGAAGGCCAGCAGCGAGCCGACCGACAGGTCGATGCCGGCGGTGAGGATGACGAAGGTCATGCCAAGCGCGATCAGCCCGGTGATCGAGATCTGCCGCATGATGTTGAAGATGTTGATGGGGTCGATGAAGCTCGGCTTCAGGACGGTAAAAACGACGATCAGAACCGCCAGGAACATCAACGGGCCGAAGCTCATCAGCAGCCGCGCGATATTGATGCCGCCGCGCTGGCTCTGTTCGGTCGTGCTGGTCATTGCATTGCTTCCTGATTCTGGGCTTCCTGCTTCCGGTCGAGCGCCATCAATTCCATCAGTTTTTCCTCTGTCGCCTCGATGCCTGGCATCTCGCCGGTGATGCGTCCGCGCCGCATGGTTACGATCCTGTCCGACACCGCAAGCACCTCCGGCAATTCGGACGAGATCATCATGATGGCGATGCCGCGCGCTGCCAGCTGCACCAGGATCTGGTGCACTTCGGCCTTGGCGCCGACATCGACGCCGCGCGTCGGTTCGTCCACTATCAGCACCTTGGGGTCGCGCGCCAGCCAGCGGGCGAGGATGACCTTCTGCTGATTGCCGCCAGACAGCCCCTCGATGGGTTGCTCGGGCGAGGCCATGCGGATCGACAGCGTCTTCCTGTAGCTTGCCAGCGCTTCGCGCTCGCGCCGCTCGGTCATGAAGCCGGCGGCATTGGAATAGCGGCCGAGAGCGGCGATGGAAAAGTTGGTCAGGATGCCGAGCGCGGCGAAGATCGCCTGATGCTTGCGGTCTTCCGGCACCAGGCCGATGCCGAGCCTGATGGCATCGGCGGGTGTTTCAGGCGCGATCGGCTTGCCGTCGAGCGCGATGGTGCCGGCGGCAATGCGGTCGGCGCCGAAGATGGCGCGGGCGAGTTCGGTGCGGCCCGAGCCGACGAGCCCGGCGACGCCAAGGATTTCGCCCGCCCTGAGATCGAGATCCACGCCTTCGAGCACGATGGCATGCGGCGCCTGCGGATCGCGCACGGTACGCAGGCCGCGTACGGAGAGCCTGACATCGCCGGCCACATCGCGCTGCGTCGGCCTGGCATAAAGCTCGGATGCGGCGCGGCCGACCATCTTCTCGATGATTTTTGGCAGCTTGATCGGCCCGCCCTCGCGGTCGAGATGGCCGGCCAGCCTGCCGTCACGCAGCACCGTCATGCGGTCGCAGATGGCGGAGGCTTCTTCCAACCGGTGGGTGACGAACATGATGGCGACGCCGTCCTTGCGCAGCCGGTCCATGATCGACATCAGCTTCTGCACTTCGGTTTCGGTCAGCGCCGAGGTCGGCTCGTCCATGATGATGAGGCGGCTTTTCAGCGACAGCGCGCGGGCGATCTCGACCAGCTGCTGCTCGGCAACCGAAAGCGCCGATACCGGCGTCGCCGGGTCGAGGTCGAGGCCGACGCGGGCGATGATGGCGCGCGAGTCTTCCTCCATCTTCCGCCAGTTGACCAGCCCCAGCGGGCCCAGCGGCGCGCGGCTGATGAAGATGTTCTCCGCCACCGTCAGCGTCGGGATCAGGCTCAGTTCCTGGTAGATTGTGACGATGCCATGGCGCTTGGCATCCTGCGGATTGTGGGGATTGAATTCGACGCCGTCGAAGACGATGCGACCGCTGGAGGGCGGCATCACGCCAGACAGGATCTTGAGCAGCGTCGACTTGCCGGCGCCGTTCTCGCCGAGCAGACCAAGGATTTCGCCGGGCCGAACCTCGAGCGAGACGTCGCTGAGAGCCGTGACGCCGGCGAAATGCTTGGTGACGCCCTCGACGACGAGGAGGGCGGGGCTCTGTGATGGCTCCAAGGCTTCGGCTGGCAAAGGATGCTCCTTCGATGCAGTTGGTTCACGCCGCGCTTGAACACCCCCCTCTGTCCTGCCGGACATCTCCCCCGCAAGGGGGGAGATCGGATGTCGTCACGGCTTTCGCCAATCACCACCGTTGAAGAAAAGGCGCTGCTAGCGAAGCTGCCAATCTCCCCCCTTGCGGGGGAGATGTCCGGCAGGAGAGAGGGGGGTACTGTCCCGCCGGCTTTACCAATCAGCTACTTCGTCTCGCCGAGCCTCTCGGCCTTGTCGAGATTGTCCTTGCCAATGACGATCGGCGTCAGCAGCACAAGCTTTTCCTTCGGCTCGGTCTTGTCCTTGGCATAGGTGACCGCGATCTGCACGGCGGTGCGCGACTGCTCGCCGGGAAACTGTTCGACCGTGCCGGCGAGCTTGCCGTCGCGCACGGCGACCAGCGCTTCGGGAAGCGCATCGAAGCCGTAGATCTTGACGTCGGTGAAGCTGCGCGCAGCGCAGGCTTCGAGCGCGCCGAGCGCCATGTCGTCATTGGCGCAGATGATCGCGTCGGGCTTGCCGTTGGCGGCAAGGCCGGCCTCGGTCACCGTCAGCGCCTCGGCGCGTGCGAAGTTGGCGGTCTGCTCGTAGACGATCTGGTACTTGTCCTTCAGCGGATCGAGCACATTGTGCACGCCCTTGTTGCGATCGATCGCGGGGCCGGCGCCAGGCTGGCCCTGCAAATGGAACAGCTTGGCTCCGTTCGGGAACGCCGCCACCATGGCCTGCGCCTCGGCCTCGCCGCCCTTGACGTTGTCGGCGCCGACATGGGCGAGGATGCCCTCGACGCCATCGACACGGCGGTCGATGGTAACGACGGGAACGCCGGCCTGGACCGCTTGCTCGATGGCGGGCGCCAGCGCGTTGACGTCAAGCGGCGAAATCACGATGGCGTCGACCTTCTGCACAAGCGCCGCCTCGATGTCGGCGGTCTGCTTGGGCGCCGAGTTCTGGCCGTCGCTCTCGGTCAGGTTGACGCCTTGCGCCTGCGCCTCCGCCTTGATCTGGTTCAGCATGTGAACGAAGAACGGAAAGCCGAGGTTCGGCACCGAACCCAGGATGGTCAGCTTGTCCTGGGCGAAAGCCAGTTGCGGAGCGGCCAGCGCCAATGTGCCCATCGCCACGGACGACAGCAGGAACTCACGTCTGTTCATCGATTCAGTCTCCTCCACATGAACGCATGCCCCCGAAAGCCGGAATGGTCTCCGGCAGGCTCATGCGTCGATTCAAAAATGGAGTGTCCTTTGAGCGCCCATGGGGACGCAACGGCGCTCCAGCCGGTCCACCGCGACGTTCTCCTCCGCTCGGCGCCGGCGGGCGGATGCTAGCCAAGGCCGGAGGTTTGCGCAAGAACGGGCGGGATTCGGCGCCGGTCGGGTTCCCCGGCTTGTCCTTCGGCGCTTCGCAGAGGTTCGCCGGACCCTCCCGAGGCCGTTTTCTCAGTCCGCCAGCGCCGGCTTGCCGATTTCGGGTGATCGATCCAAATACGATCGCAGCTCCGACGGCTCCGGTTGGCGACAGGCGCTCGCCCAGGAATATGGCCGCGCCAACCGCTCCGAACACGCTCTCTGTGCTGACGATCACCTCGGCAGGGCCGGCGGACGCCAGCCCATACCCACGGCGCTGAGCGGATCGAGGTGATCCAGCACTGTCTTCTGCGCGACGTTGCCGAAGCCCCAGAAGGCAGCAGCAAGCAGCAGCAGGCAGTTGGCCTGCACCTTCGACATATCGATGTCTCGACAAAGCTTGCGCAGCAAAGGGCGGATCTGGTCGCTAGCGGACAGCCAGCTTGTCCAACCGTTTACAATACAGGCGGACGCCGACGGGGACGATCTCATAGCCGGCGTCGTTCAACTGCAGCTTCATCTCCTCGAAATGCCGCTTTGAGCCGCTGACGATCGATTCAGGCGCGTAATCCCAGCCGTTGCGGGCGGCATTGGCCAGGACGTCGGCATAGAGGCGCATGCTCGTGATCTTCACATCCGATTCCAGCACCTGCCTGCATCCTCTTGCGAATGACGGCGACTGGGCGGCGGAAAAACTCACGATCGTGCACGCCAGCATTATGAATACAGGACGCATGGAAACCTCCCCCGATTGCAGCTTGTTGCCGGAAGCGATCCTGCAATTTGTGCGCCCGCGGCGGGATCGGGCAGATGCAGTATTCGACCTCCTGCATTTGTAGTATTCTGTCCTGGGACGGGCTCCACGATGATACTGAACGACGCTTCGAAAACGCAGACGCTCGATGCCTTGTCGGGCCGCGAGCGATCGGTCGCGGAAAAATTCGCAGCCGGCATGACCTACCGCGAGATCGGCGAGGCACTTTTCATCGCGCCGACCACTGTTCGCACGCACCTTGCGACCATCTACGAAAAACTCGGGGTGCGTACCAAGATCGGGCTTGCGGCGTACTTCGCCGGCGCTTCCGGGCAACAGCCGGCTCCGTCCTTGTCCGGCGCCTCGCCGGTGCTCGCCGTATTCCCGATCGAATGCCTGAATCCCGAAGAGCGCTGGCGCCGCTTCGCCGACGGCCTGTCGTCTGACATCACCATAGACCTGGCGCACTACGCGGGTTTGCCTGTCATCGCCTTCCACACGATGAAATCGCTGGGCAGCAAGCCGGCCGATTTCGCGGCGGACGGCAAGGCGCTCGGCGTCACCTATATCGTGTCGGGCCAGTTGCGCGCCGACGACCAGAGGATTCGCTTGACGATGGAGCTTGCCGATGCCCGTAGCTGCGTCAGCCTGTGGAGGGAGCGTTACGACCGCCCGGTCGAGGATATTTTCGCGCTGCAGGACAGCCTGACCGGAAGCATCATCAATGTGTTGGCAGGCAGTTATGGAACGCTGGCCACTGTCGGCCGCAACGCCGTTCGCCGCAAGCCGCCGGCCAGCCTGCGGGCCTACGACCTCTATCTGCTCGCCCTCGAAAAGCACACAACGTTCAGCCGCGCCGGAAATTCCGAGGCGATCCGCCTGTTTTCACGCGCGCTGGAGCTTGACCCAACCTTCGCCAATGCCTGGGCCGAGCTCGCCTATGCCTATTCGGTCGAGGCCTGCAACGGCTTTGGCGACGACGTGCTGACATCGATCGAGAACTGGCGGACGGCTGTTGAAAACGCGCTGCGGCTCGACCCAACGGACAGCTGCGCCCATGCATGCCTTGGCAATCTCAGGGGATGCTTCGGCGATCTCGAAGGAGCGGAGCGCGCGCACCGGCGCGCGCTCGACCACGGCTTCAACCACGCCGGCATACTGGCGCTGCTGGCCGGCAGCAAGGCGCTTGTCGTCGGCGATCCGGCCGAGGCGATCCCGCTCATCGAGCGTGCCATGCGCCTCAATCCACTGGCCCCGCCCTGGTATTTCGGCATGCAAGGCCGCATCCTGTTCGCCGCCGGCAGGCACGCGCAAGCCATTGCAGCGCTCGGCAGGAGTTCGCCGGAGTCGCCGGACGTGCTGATGTTCCTGGCGCTCTCGCATGCAGCCATGGGCGAGGCCGGCGAGGCGGCGCGCGCCGCGGCCCGCTTGAGAGCCGAATTTCCGGGCTTTTCGGTCGAACGCTTCATCGCAGGCTATCCGGTGACGAACCGGGACGCGTTGCTTGCCATCCGGCATGCCGCCGAACTGGCGAAGCTGCCGTAGACGCCGCCTACCGGTCAACCATAGCCATGACGCGCTCGTTGTAGCGCTCACCCGAGACCTTGCCGGGCGCCAGTGCGTCGTCCAGCGCCGTCATCTCGGCTGCGTCGAGTTTGATCGCCGCGGCGGCGACATTCTCCTCGAGGTATTTTCGGCGCTTGGTACCGGGGATCGGCACGATGTCCAGCTCGAAGTCGCCGCCCTTGTGCAGCAGCCAGGCCAGGGCGATCTGGCCCGGCTTGACGCCCTTGGCCGTGGCGATGTCGCGGACAACGCCGGCCGCCTGCACATTAGCGTCATAGTTGGCGCCCTGATAGCGCGGGTCGCCGCGGCGGAAGTCGCCCTCGGGATAATCCTCGGCGCGCTTGACGTCGCCGGTAAGGAAACCGCGGCCGAGCGGCGAGAACGGCACCAAGCCGATGCCGAGTTCACTGAGCAACGGCATGATCTCCGACTCCAGATTGCGTTCCCACAGCGAATATTCGCTCTGCACGGCCGTCACCGGATGCACGGCGTGCGCCCGGCGGATGTTGGCGGCGCCGGCCTCCGACAGGCCGAAGAAGCGCACCTTGCCCTGGGTGATCAGCTCGCCGACAGCGCCGGCGACATCCTCGATCGGCACGGCCGGGTCGACGCGATGCTGGTAGAGCAGGTCGATATGGTCGGTGGCGAGCCGGCTGAGCGAGCCTTCCACCGCCTCCCGGATATGCTCGGGCCGGCTGTCGCGGTCGGTGCCGACCTGCTTGCCGTTTTCGATACGGAAGCCGAATTTGGTGGCGATCGTCACCTTGTCGCGCCGGCCCTTCAGCGCACGCCCGAGCAATGCCTCATTGGTGTGCGGGCCATAGACTTCCGCCGTGTCGAGGAAGGTGCAGCCGAGCTCGATGGCTCGGTGCAAGGTGGCGATCGATTCCGCCTCGTCGGCCGGGCCGTAGGACTGGCTCATGCCCATGCAGCCGAGGCCGATCACCGATACCTGCAGCCCCTGGCTGCCCAGCTTGCGTGTGCTCAAGGTCATGGATGAGATCTCCGGAAAGTGTCAACTTCGTGTGCCAGGACGATATAGAGCGCTTGCTCGATTTCCACAGCCGCCCGGCTCTGGGCCAGCCGCACGATCGCGTGAACAGTGAATATAGTTAGTCGTGACGTCGTCCCGTCTCGTGTGCAATTTTCACCATTCACCATTCACCATTGACCACTTGATCTGGGTCAACACGCATTCCCCTCAATGCGCCTACATGGTTTCCTGTCTTGGGAAGGACACGAGGCGGGCGGGTGATCCACTGAAGAGCTGGAAACAGCTCTGACGTGGATCACCCTTCATTGGCGCGGTTGCCGCCACGGTCATGGTCGTGGCAGAACGCGACCGTTCAAAATCAGCCGTGCTCGTGTCAATTCTCAGCGCGCGCCGCAGAAATTGACACGACCGTCTGTCTCGGCCATCCTTGTGCCAGCCGCCTTCTCCTGCGGTGGTGTGCGTATGAGCGTGTCATGGCCAGTTCCGTCACCAGCCAAAATTCCAAGCGCGCAGCGGTGCGCAGGGCGCTCGACCGCCACAAGGTCTACATCACCGCACAGAGCTTTTCCGCCGGCGCCTACAAAGCGCGCGTCCTCGTCGACGGCGAGGCCTACTGGGTCGACGAATTCCGGCTGAGCCAGCTCCAGCAGGGTCTGTCGCCGGCCGAGCTTGAACTGACGCCGGCCATCGACGATTGAGCTGTGTGAGGAACGACGTCGGCTTGCCGCATGCTGACAAAATGATTCAAGCGATGCGGGTCAAGTCCTTGTTTTTGCGCGGCCGAGGCATCCCGCCTGGCATGCGGACATGACGTCGAAGCTCAAGGCCTATCGCGCCAAGCGCGAATTCTCGAAGACGCCGGAACCCGCCGGCGGGCTGGTTGCCGGAGAAGGCAACCGCTTCGTCGTCCACAAGCACCATGCCACTGCCGACCACTATGATTTACGTTTGCAGGTCGGCGATGTGCTGAAGAGCTGGGCGGTGCCTCGCGGCCCGTCGCTCAACCCCGCCGACAAGCGGCTGGCGGTCGAGACCGAGGATCATCCGCTCGAATATATCGACTTCGAAGGCGTCATTCCCGAGGGCGAATATGGCGGCGGGCCGATGATCGTCTGGGACATCGGCGTCTGGGCGCCGATGGATGACGTGGAGAAGAGCCTGCGCACCGGCGCCTTCAAGTTCCGGCTGGCCGGCGAGAAGCTGAATGGCGGCTGGATGCTGACGCGGCTGAAGCCAAAACCGGGCGAGGACAGCGATAAGAAGAACTGGCTGCTGTTCAAGGAGCGCGACCTCGCGGCCGATCCAACGCTCGACATTCTTGCCGCCCGGCCGGAAAGCGTCAAATCCGGCCGCCGCATCGAGGAGCTGGTGGCGCCGCCGAAGCCAGTCCCCAAACCTGCCAAGCCGGTGGTGCTGAAACCCGGTGCGCTGACCGGCGCGGTCAAGGCGCCGGCGCCTGCCCGCATTGAGCCGCAGCTGGCATCGCAGATTCCGAAGCCGCCGGGCGGTGATGACCCCGCGGACCGCACCGGCGAAGTCTGGCTGCACGAGATCAAGTTCGACGGCTACCGTACCATGGCGCATCTCTCCGAGGGCGAGGTGCGGCTGATCACCCGCGCCGGCCTCGACTGGACGAGGCGCTATGGCGACCTGCCGCAAGCCTTGGCCAGGCTGCCCTGCCGCGAGGCCGTTATCGACGGCGAAATCGTCGTGCTCGACGCCAAGGGCATCAGCCGCTTTGCCCTTTTGCAGGACGCGCTGGCCGAAGGTGCTGGCAGCAAGCTGCACTTTTATGCCTTCGACCTGCTTTATCTCGACGGCTGGGACCTGAGAAAAGCACCGCTCGGCCGGCGTAAGGCGCTGCTGTCGCAACTGCTGTCCGGGCTTGGCGCCAACTCCGCCATCCAGTTCTCAGATCATGTCGAAGGCGACGGCCAGGCACTCTATGACCAGGCCTCCGAGATGGGGCTGGAAGGCGTCGTCTCCAAACGCGCTACGGCGACTTATCAGAGCGGCCGCACCAAGACATGGACCAAGACCAAGGCGCTGAAGACCGGCGACTTCGTCATCGCCGGCTATACCGTCTCCGATGCGGCCGAGGGGCTGGCCGCACTCGGTCTCGCCGAATTCGAGGACGGCGAATTGCATTATCGCGGCAAGGTCGGCACCGGCTTCGATGCCGGGATGGCCAGCGAATTGCTGGCTCGGCTGGAACCGTTACGCGAAGGCGCCAACGCACCCGAAGGCGTGCCGCGCGAGATCATGCGCGAGATGAACTGGGTGCGGCCGCTGCTCTCGGCCCATACCCACTACGCCAACCGCACCGGTGACAACATGCTGCGCCACGCGGTGTTCCGCGGGCTCAGGGATGTCGGCCTGTCGACGCCGGTGTCAGCCAAGCGCAAGCGGCTGATCGCCGAGGCCGACCTCGCCACGATCTGGGTGACCAACCCGACGCGGCGGCTGTTCGGCAAGACCGGACCGACCAAGCTCGACATCGCCGTCTATTACGCGCTGGTCGGCGACTTCATGCTGCCGCACATTCTGGGCCGCCCGGTGTCGCTGGTGCGCTGCCCGACCGGCAAGCCGCAGGACTGTTTCTTCCAGCGCCATGCCTTTACCGGCATGCCGTCATCGGTCGCGACCTTCGAAACGACCAATTCCGAGGGCGAGACCAAGTCCTATCTGTCGGTCGAGGATGCCAAGGGCTATCTGGCGCTGGCGCAGTTCGGCGTCGTCGAGTTCCACACCTGGGGCACCCATCGCACGCGGCTCGACAGGCCCGATTTGATCGTCTTCGACCTCGATCCCGGCGAGGGGGTCAGCTGGCGCGAGGTGGTCGAGGCGGCGGTGCATATCCGCGCCGGGCTGGAAGCGGTGGGGCTGGTGCCGTTCGCGAAGACGTCGGGCGGCAAGGGCATCCATATCACCGTGCCGGTGACGCAAAAACAGAACTGGAGGAAGCTGCACCAGGCCACCAGCGCCATTTCCTCGGCATTGGCGGCCACCGCGCCCGACACCTTCACCACCACCATGGGCAAGGACAACCGCAAGCGGCGCATCTTCATAGACTATCATCGCAATGCGCGCGGCCACACTTCGGCGGCGCCTTACTCGCTGCGCGCCCGCACCAATCTGCCGGCCTCGACACCGGTGAGCTGGTCCGACCTGGAATCCATCGACGCTCCGGAAGATTTGAATTATTCTTCGCTGCCTGGCCTTCTGAACACCTCCGGCGATCCCTGGGCGGACATGGAAGATTTCGCTAGGGATTTGCCGGTATTGTAGGGGCCATGTAGGATTTCCGCGGCGCCGTTCGTCCTCCGGACGAAGCGCTGTAAAACAGTTCGACAGTGCACGGCCGCGTAGGAGAGTTTTCATGGCGCCAAGGGCAAGTTGGAAAGGTTACCTCAAACTCAGTCTCGTCAGTTGTCCGGTCCGGCTCTATCCGGCGACAAGTGCGAGCGAGCGGATCAGCTTCAACCAGCTGCACAAGAAGACGCATAATCGCATCAACATGAAGCCGGTCGATCCCGAGCTCGGGCTGGTCGAGCGCTCGGACCTGGTCAAGGGCTACGAATACGAGGACAAACAGTACATCATCATCGATGACACCGACCTCGACGCGGTGCGCATCGAATCCAATCACACGATGAACATCGAGGCCTTCGTCGACGAGGGCGAGGTCGACGTGATCTACCAGGACGCGCCCTATTACCTGGCGCCGGATGGTGCGATGGCCGAAGAGACTTTCGCGGTGCTGCGCGAAGCCATGCGCAAGTCGGGCAAGCTGGCGATCGCGCGGCTGGTTCTGTCCAGTCGCGAGCGCGTGGTGACGATCGGCGCGCGCGAGAACGGCATGTTCGTCTGCACCTTGAGGAATCCCAACGAAGTGCGTGGCACGGCTGAATATTTC
The DNA here is from genome assembly GCF_055901555.1 of Mesorhizobium sp. WSM4821. Taxonomy (NCBI): domain Bacteria; kingdom Pseudomonadati; phylum Pseudomonadota; class Alphaproteobacteria; order Hyphomicrobiales; family Phyllobacteriaceae; genus Mesorhizobium; species Mesorhizobium sp. WSM4821. The sequence goes on from NZ_CM148371.1 coordinate 3,549,457, forward strand.
GGGAACATTCCAGCCGGCAAGCCAGACCCGGAAATGCTGCAGCTTGCCGAGGCGCTGATCAAGCAGAAGGAAACCACCTTCGATCCGAAGAATTACGAGGACCGCTACGAGATCGCACTGATGGCGATGATCCGCGAGAAGCTCAAGGGCCACAAGCCGATCATCGCCGCCGCCCCCGAACGCGGCAACGTCATCAATCTGATGGATGCGCTGAAGGCCAGCCTGTCGCAATCGGCCAAGCCGCCGGCCAAGTCGAAGAGCAAGGCCGATGAAGCGGCGAAGCCGGCGGCCAAGGGCAAGACTGCGGCGGCCAAGGAAAATCCGCTCAAGGCCAACCTTCTCAAGGCTGTCGGCAAGAGCAAAGGGTGACGGCGCCTACTGGCATAACACTCGCAGGTAGCGTCTTCGGCACCATCGGCGCGCTGGCGGCGTTCCCGCTCAGGCTGGCGGCGCGCGAGGTCGAGCGCCAGCACGGCCAGTTGCGGCGCGGCGTCACCAGGCGCACCACCCATGTGGTGTTCGGACGCATTTATCTCGCCAAGGCCGGGGATGCCGAGATCGAGCGCCGTGTCGCGGCCGAGCGCGCGGCCGGCCACAAGCTGATCAGCGAAAACGGCTTTTTGCGCCTGCTCGGTCTGATGAAGGCGCCTGAGGCCTCGGCCCTATCACGGCAATCGCTTCTCGATCAGTCGCGGCTGGCCGCATCCGACCTCGACCTTCTCAGCCTGTTCGATGCCTTCGAGCATGATTGCGAACCCTATTCGTTTCGCGACCTGATCCTGGCCCGCAAATATGCCGGGCTGGTTGCCGGCGGCGCCTCATGGGGCGCGATCGCGCGCTCGGTGCATCGCTCCGGTCCGGTCGCCTCGCTGACCGCCAAGTCGCTCAATGTCGGCTCGCAGCATGGGCGCGCCGATGCGATCTATCTCGAAGACGGCCAGAGCGAGCTCGACGGCCAGTTGCTGTTCGATCTGGGGTCGGCGGATGACGACACGCTGGAAGAGCTGTTCGCCGACGCCGAAGCCGCGGAAGAGGCTGAAGACCATGAACAGGCGGCGGCACTCTACCGGCGCTGCCTGGCCATCGATCCGACCGACGCCATCGCCGCCTTCAACCGCGCCAACTGCCTGCGCGCTTCAGGCCATGCGGCCGAGGCGGCGCACGACTATGCGCGCGCCATCAAGCTCGATCCCGGCTTTGTCGAGGCCTGGTTCAATCTCGCCGGGCTGATGAGCGACGAAGGCCGCGAGGCCTCGGCGCGCCGGCATCTGCAAAAGGCGATCACACTCGACGCCAACTATGCCGATGCGGTGTTCAACCTGGCACGGCTGGAGTTCGACGCCGGCAATCTCGCCGAGGCACGGTCGCGCTGGGTGCGATATCTCGAACTCGACGCCAGCTCCGAATGGGCCCGCATGGCGGCCAAGGGTATCCAGTTCGTCGATTTGCAGGTGGCGCAGAAATCGGCGTCCTGACCCAGATGCTAGATTCCAAGACCATTCGAAAAACAGTTTCAGAAGAACTTCATGCGCGCCTTGGGGCGAAATGGTTCAAGCCGGACCGCGGCAGGCTCGTGGTCTTTTCAAAGGACAATCCAACGGACTTCAGCATCGCGTTCGATTGCTATGCGGATCGCCGGTACGGGGAATATGACTGCTCACTCTCGGCCGTGTTCAAATGGAAGAAATTCGCCAGGTCATACAGGGCGGTTAAAGATCCAAGTTCGGCGCAGTTTAAAACTAAAAGTTCTGAGCAATTGAACAAACAATTCCTCGGAGTTACTTTCGATAGGATTGACGGAAACTTTTTATCTGGAGGTCGAGGCGTCTTCTGGGTTGCGAATGAACAGGGCCTTGGTGCGTTTATAGCCCAGTGCGTCGATGATTTGGATGGCAAGGTTGGCGAGTGGATCAAGCGGTGGTTCACTTGGTCTTCGGCGCTGGATGTCATGAACGGTAACGAGCAGTTGTGCGGAACGTGGCGAGATCATGCTTACTTTTGCCTTCTGCAACAGGTTCATGGGCGTGAAGCAGCTTGCTCCTGGGTTGGCGGTCTCGATCGGGCAAACTGGCCCGAATATCAGACAGCCCAGATCGAGTATCTGCAGTCGCAGGTTTGTAACGTGAGTGCAGCGCGGCCATAGTCGTTGCGGGCCTACCTTTTGGAGTTTGAAGCCCGATGCCAACCGCCTTCCTCCTCGACGGCCCCGAAACCGCCCCCATCACCATCCTTCTCGCTCATGGCGCCGGGGCGCCGATGGACTCGGCTTCGATGGCTACGACAACCAAAGCGCTGGCTGTCGCCGGCTTCCGGGTCGCGCGCTTTGAATTCCACTACATGGCCGCCCGCCGCTACGGCCATCGCAAGCCGCCGCCGCGCGCCGAGACGGTGAATCCCGAATACATCAAGGCGATCGCCGACCTCAGGGCGAAGGGCCTGAAGGGACCGCTCATCATCGGCGGCAAGTCGATGGGCGGGCGCGTCGCCTCGATGATCGCCGACGAGATGTTTTCGAAGGACGAGATTTCAGGGCTGCTTTGTCTGGGCTACCCCTTCCATCCGCCGGCCAAGCCGCAGCAACTACGCACCAAGCATCTCGCCGATCTCAAGACCCCGACACTGATCTGCCAGGGCTCGCGCGACGAGTTCGGCACGAAGGACGAGGTCGCGGGCTACGCGCTGTCAGATGCAATCGAGATCCTGTGGCTGGAGGACGGCGACCACGATTTGAAGCCGCGCAAGAGCGTCTCCGGCTTCTCCACGGCCGACCATCTGAAGACGATGGCTGATGCGGTGACGGCCTGGACGGGCAGGATCGCTTCCTGACCTGTCGATGAAGATCGCCACCTTCAACATCAACAACATCAACAGCAGGCTGCAAAACCTGCTGGCCTGGCTGACCGCCGCCAAGCCCGACATCGTCTGCCTGCAGGAACTGAAGGCAAGGCAGACGCAGTTTCCGCGCACGGCACTCGCCGCGGCCGGTTATGGCGCGGTATTCGTGGGGCAGCCGACCTGGAACGGCGTCGCCATTCTCGCGCGGGGTTCCGAACCAGTGCTGACCCGCGAGGCGCTGCCCGGCGACGAGAGCGACCAGCAGGCCCGCTACATCGAGGCGGCGGTCAACGGCGTCGTCGTCGCCTGCCTCTATGCGCCGAACGGCAATCCGCAGCCCGGTCCGAAATTCCAGTACAAGCTGGCTTGGCACGAGCGCCTGAACGCGCATGCCGCGGAACTGTTCGATACCGGCCTGCCGGTAGTGCTGGCCGGCGACTACAACGTCGTGCCCGAGCCGCGTGACATCTACCCGACCCGCTCCTATGACGATAACGCGCTGGTGCAGCCGGAAAGCCGCGCCGTGTTCGCAGCACTCCTCGCCCAGGGCTGGACCGACGCGCTGCGCAAGAAGCACCCGAAGGACACGCTCTACACATTCTGGGATTATCGTCGCAACCGCTGGCCGCGCGACGCCGGCTTGCGGCTGGATCACATATTGCTCAGCAGGAAGCTGGCGCGCCGATTGGCCGGGGCAGGGATCGACCGCGAGGTGCGCGGCGAGCCCGGCGCCAGCGACCACGCGCCGGTGTGGGTGGAGTTGCGGTGAGAACGGACGGCCAATCTCCGCCACAAGGGGGAGATTGGCCATCAAACAGAAGGACATCGACAAGCCCTGCGCTGACCGGCATCATTGCGGACGAGACGGATAGCGGCCCGAGGGGGGGAGCCCGATGAACAGGTTTACCGACAGGTTGCTCGCGGTGCTGCTGCTGGCGATCGGCATGCTCTGCTTCACACGTGTGTATTTCGCGCTGGGCGGCGAGGGCACCGGCGACGCTTTTGCCTCCGCGCGCCTGGCTTTTTTCGGGGCGGCGGGCGCTGTCTCGGCGCTTGCACCCCTACTGTTCTGGGCCGGCCTGTTGCCAGACCGGTCGGCGCTCGATCCGAAGGCGCCTCTGTTCGGCAGGGCTGCCGAAACGCAACCCGGCGGACGACCACGCCTGCGGAAGCTCTTCGCCGTCGTTGCGTTCCTTGCCGTGCTGGCTCTGGTGACCGAGCAGTTCGGCCCCTGGTCGCGGCAGCCACAGGACGTCGGCAAAAGCCTGACTGCCGAGCAATCCGCGCCGGGCGCGCCGAAAGGCGAAGACGTCGCCAGCGCACCAGCCCCTGCGCCGGAAGCGCCCGCCGCGTCGGGTTCGCCTGAGGCAGCGGATCCGCCTGAGGCAGCGGTCACGCCTGAGGCAGCGCCTGCCGAGGCCGCGCCTGCATCGCCGACCGAGGTGACGGCCGAACCGCCGCCGCAGAGCGGCAATGGCGATCAAACCGGCGATCCGAGCGCGGAGCCCGCCGGGGCCGAACAGATGCAACCGCCGGCTCCTGCCTCGCCAACCGAGGTTGCGCTTGCCCCGCCTGTCTCACCGCCGGAGGCTGTTCCGGCCCCGGCCCCGGCCCCGGCCCCGGCCCCGGCCCCGGCTCCGCCGCAGACCGTCGCGCCGCTGCCGCCGGCGCCGCCGCCGCGGCCGACGCAGCCCGATGGCCACCGCAAGCCCGTCGTCTGGCTGGCGGTGGCGTCTGACGGGCACTCGATCCTGAGCGCCAGCACCGACCACACGATCAAGCTCTGGGATATCGACGGCAAGCGCCTGATCCGCACCCTCGGCGTTCACAACGACATGGCGCGCACGGCGCTTTTCCTGCCCGGCGGCGCGCGGGCGCTGACGGCGGGCGACGATGGCGAGATCGTGCTGCGCCAGCTCTCAGACGGCGCGGTGCTGCATGTGTTTTCGTCGGGCCAGAACGGCGGCGTCAACAAGCTGGCGATCAGCCTCGACGGCAAGCGTGCCGTCAGCGGGCACGACACCGGCAGGGTCATCGTCTGGGACATCGAGAGACGCACCGTGCTGCATGTGATGCCGGGGCACGACTGGTCGATCAGCGGCGTCGCCGTCTCGCCGGACGGCACACGCGCGGTCAGCGGCAGCATCGAGGGGACATTGAAGCTCTGGGACATCGGCACCGGCAAGCAGCTGCGCAGCTGGCACGGGCATGAGCGCGGCCCCTATGGCGTGGTGTTCACGGCCGACGGGCGCCATCTGATCACCGGCAGCGGCGACTATACGATCAAGCAGTGGGATCTCGACACCGGCCGCGAAGTCCGCCGCCTCGAGGGCCATTCGGGCACGGTCTATGCGGTGGCGCTGTCGGCCGACGGCAAGCGACTGCTCTCCGGCTCGCTCGACGGCACGGCACGGCTATGGGACATGGACACCGGCAACGAGACCGCCCTGTTCGACAGCCGCTCCGGTCCGATCTATGCGGTGGCGTTCGCCGCCGACGGCACGATCCTGACCGGCGGCTACGACCGCGCCATCCGGGACTGGCCGGCGGGCGGCGGCGATGCGGTGGCGTTGTTCCCGGGCGCGCCGGAGTGATAGGGCCGATTTGAGACTGCCAATTTCATTGCTGGAGCTTGAACCTGTCCTGCCGGACAACCCCCCGCAAGGGGGAAGATCGGCAGCGTCGTCGACAGCGCCAACCGTCACCAACCTTGGGAAACACACCCTCGTGACCAATCTCCACATAGTCGAGGCTTCGATCGCGGAGCTGCGGCGGGCGTTGGAGGCTGGCACCGTCACCAGCGTCGAGCTGGTCGGCGCCTGCCTGCGCAGGATTGCGCATTACGACCGGCATGGGATCACCCTCAATGCCATTCCCGTGCTCAATCCTAAAATGTTCGAGGAGGCGGCTGCGTCCGACCGGCGCCGCAGGAACGGCGCGGCGCTCGGGCCGCTGGACGGCATCCCCTACACCGCCAAGGACAGCTACAAGGTGGCGGGCCTGACGGTCGCCGCCGGCTCGCCCGCCTTCGAACATCTCACGGCCAACGAGGACGCCTTTACCATCGCGCGGCTGAGGGCCGGCGGCGCGGTGCTGATCGGGCTCACCAACATGCCGCCTATGGCCAATGGCGGCATGCAGCGCGGGGTCTATGGCCGGGCGGAGAGCCCCTACAATGCCGATTATCTGACCGCGGCCTTCGCGTCCGGTTCGTCCAACGGCTCGGGCACGGCGACCGCCGCAAGCTTCGCCGCCTTCGGGCTCGGCGAGGAGACATGGTCGTCGGGCCGGGCGCCGGCGTCGAACAATGCGCTGGTCGCCTACACGCCGTCACGCGGCGTCATTTCCGTGCGCGGCAACTGGCCGCTGGTGCCGACGATGGACGTAGTGGTGCCGCATACGCGCAGCGTGCCGGACCTGCTTGAACTGCTCGACGTGATCGTCGCCGACGACCCCGATGCGAGAGGCGATTTCTGGTGCGCGCAGCCCTGGGTGGCGCTGCCGAAGGGCTCGGTCGTGCGGCCGCCACGCTACACCGGGCTCAGGCTGGAAGGCGCGCTGCAAGGTATGCGGCTCGGCGTGCCGCGCATGTATATCGGCCGCGATACGGAAGCTGGCGCCCCGATCCAGACTCGCGCGTCGGTGCTTGAGCTGTGGGAGCAAGCGGCGGCCGATCTCAGGCGGCTCTGCGCAACGGTGGTCGAAGTCGATTTCCCCGTCGTCTCCAACTACGAGCGCGACCGGCCGGGCACAAAGAACATGGTCGATCGCGGGCTGGTGCCGGAAGGATTCGCCGAGCGCGAGATATGGGACCTGTGCATCTTTGCCTGGGACGATTTCCTGCGCGCCAATGCCGACCCGGCCATTCCCGATCTCGCCTCGGTCGACGGCCCAAAGATATTTCCGCAGCCGCCGGGCACGCTGCCGGATCGTTATGGCGACAGTTTCGATCTGGCGGAGTATGTCGAGCGGGCGAAGCTGGGCGTGACACCCTTCGCCGATATCCCCGAACTGGAGGCCGGCCTGAAGGGCCTGGAGGCGACGCGGCGGATCGACTTCGAGGATTGGCTGGACGCGCAAGGACTCGACGCGGTGGTGTTGCCCGCCGTCGCCGATGTCGGACCGGCTAACGCGGATGTCGACGAGGCGTCCGCGGCGCTGGCGTGGCGCAACGGCACCTGGGTCGCCAACGGCAACCTGGTGCCGCGGCATCTGGGTATCCCGACCGTCACCGTGCCGATGGGCACGATGGCCGATATCGGCATGCCGGTCGGCCTTACCTTCGCTGGCAAGGCTTATGATGACGCCAGGCTGCTTCAGCTGGCCGGCGATTTCGAGCGCTCTGGCCGGCGCCGCATCCGCCCGCCACGCACGCCGGAGCTGGCCGACGATGTTTTCCCCGACCGGCCTGGCGCTCTCCGGCCCGGCGACGCGCCGCCGTTGATCGTTACGCTTGCCGCCGAGATACGGCATGCGGGCGGCCAGGACGAGATAGCGATCACGCTCGACCTGAGCGATGGCGCCGAGTCCGCCAGCGTCAAGGTGCATGCCAATGGCGAGGCTGTCGCCATGCACCGCAGCGGCGCGCGCTTTACCGGGCGTGCCCTTGTGCCGGCCGCCACGCACAAGTCGGTCCATAGCGTCTGGCGCGGCTCATACGGCTCGATCGTCACCGCTGTCGTGCGCCTCGAGGACGGAAGCGTCGCCGGCGCCTATGCGGTGACGGGCGGAATTGGGTGAGGGGACTGCTGCAAGCACAGATGCTGACGGAAGACAGCAGGCGGATAGGGAAAGCTCGGATGAGAAGATCTCTTGTAGTTGGCGCGATTATGCTCGCATTCCACGGCAACTCGCACGCTCAGAGCGTGGCCGAAGGCATTCACCGCAACGGGCAAGGCCCGTCAAGGATGTGCGGTTTCCACGGTGCTGACGCACTGGATTTGATCAGGCGAGTGAAGGCATCTCCAGTGCTGCGCGGGGTTTCTGCTTCATCCCGCTTCGAACTGTTCGTTTCTGCTGACGAGCTAACGCAGTGGAGTTTCACAAGACCCGCTGAACAGGCCTACCCCGCCATAACGTGCAGACGCCTCAGCAGGGATTGGCGAGGCAGCTGGCACCAAGAACGAACTATACGCTGCGAAGCAGGTCGCCGGGCTTGCGATAGGCTGTTTGCCGAGTTCCAGCGGCTCGACGAGCAATTCCGGCGCTCGCTGCGCAAATAGATCGGGCAGGAACGGCGCTACGCTTGGACTGCTGGACGGCATCGTCGCCAAGGAAAACTATGAGATAGAGGGCGTGACGACGGCCGCCAGCTTGCCCACCTTGGAGCATCTCACCGCCGATGGCAGCATTCAGCGCGCCGTTTTCAACCAGCTTCTCAATCTGCGTCAATCCGGCTTACAGGGGTCGGCCTTGGCCGCCGCTGTCTTGTCGCCTTCCTGCTGCGCCTCGGCATCCTGCTGCGACGTAGCAAGGTTCTTATCCCCGCCGCCTTCCTGTTTGGCAAGCGGCATGGTGTTGGCGTCCTTGTTGGCCGGGCCGCCTTCGACCCTGTTGCCGGCATTCGCGTCAGCTTCAAGGGGTGCACGCGTTGCGTCTTTCGCGACTCCTGATTGAGACTCGATCGATGCGGTCGTGTCGTGGCAGGCGGCGCTTGCCGCGCCGGCCGTCAGGCCGATCATAGAAGTGGCAAGCAAAATGGCGGTTAGCGTCTTCATCTCATACTCCTTTCAGTGTTTAATGCTATCTTCCTAAACTGACGTCGGCACCCGAGGTTCCGCCAATTCAGTTCATTCCGGACTGGCCATCGCTCCCAAGCCAACATCCCGAACTCTCGTTGGCGGCGTCGAGAAACAACCGAACCCAAGTAACTTGCCAACCGGACGTTGCATCAGCGCAGCCGCTGCTCGACACGGTACTTGCGCACTCGCTAAAATAATGGGATGTTGGTTTGGGGTTATGGGTATCGAGTATTGGGTAAGGGGGAAGGCGTCTCGGCTGTTGTAAGTTCCGGGACGGCTCTGAAAATCATGAATGTTGTGCAGTTCCTGGTGGGCATGCTCATCATGTCGTCCGTCGTTGCGACCTCGACTTATTGGGCGACGGGTTCAATCTGGAAGGCTCTCGGCTGGACGTTCATTGCCGTGGTCGTTTTGGAGGTTGGACATTTTGTGTACATCCTCTGGGTGACTTATGGGCCGGGCGCGGAAGCCGCAGACACTGATCCCCCGGATACGGCTATCTGGCTCGACCACGGATCTGGTATCTGCCTCTAACGGGTGCCGCGCCATCTCGGCATTCCGACCGTGACTGTGCTGCCCGCGCGGCCTGGACGTATTCCGGCCGACGAGCAAAGGGGCTCCACAGCTGGCGTGGTTTTTACCGCTCGATCGTCACCGCGATCGTGCGACATGAGGAGGTCCGCCGGCGCCCATGCGGTCACCGGCGGCATCGGGTGACAGAACAACACTGATCTGGCATGTTGGGCCAAAGGCCAGCAGGCTGCGGCAAGTATCGAGTAATCGGCAAGAGGGGGCTGTGTAAAGTGTACGGGTCGGCTCGGCTGAAGGGTCTTTTGCGCGTGCGGCTTTTGCAGGCGATCGTGGTGTCTGCTGCGCTGGCAGGCCTGATTGAGGGATGTGCCGGCCCTCACGTCATCGAGGGTGCGGTCCCGATGGCTCCCCGGGCCGCCCGGACCCTGCAATCCTGCACCGCGCAATGGCTGGCTCATCGCCACACGACCCAGTCGGCAGCCAAGGCCTTCGCCAAAAAATGCCTCCATGCGCAAGGCGCGGTGGAGCAGCAGTTGGACAGAAAGACGGTTGCGCGCAAGCTTGCGGCGCTGATCGACGCCGACAAACGGCTGACAGCTCTCGAACCGTCCGACGTTGGTGCGTTCTGCCCTGGTTACATGACGCAGGACCGAAAAGGGCGCGCGGTTTTCTGGCGCACGCTGTTGGTCAACCTGACCGGTGCGGAATCCGTCTACAACACCGCTACGGCCTATTGGGAAGCGGATCTGGGTTGGTACAGCATAGGGCTGCTGCAGCTCTCGCTGGCCGACGAGGAAAGATACAGATGCGGCTTCAGATCGGAGGCCGACATTACCGATCCCAACCGGAATCTCGTGTGCGGCGTCAAGGTCGTGACCATGCTCGTCGCCGAGGACGGCATGATTGGTGGTGGCGCCGGTCACGAGATGAAGGGTATCGGCGCCTACTGGCAGAACCTTCGGCGGCCGTCCAAGGTGCGTACCGAGTTGATGAACTCCACAAGAGCCATCTCGCAATGTCGGGTCGCCCCCCGAAACTCATAGTGGACGGAATCGGCGCTGGCAGCCGCGTTCGGTCATGCGCCTACGCGATCGCGGGCGGGATTGGATGCGGCGTTGCTGGCTGAGCGCGCAATCCTCCCCACCACAAAGGGAGATCGGCAGCTTCAGCGTCGACGGCGCCATTCCGATCCTTGATCGGCCTCGCCGCCGTGCTATGTGAAAAAGATGTCAGAACCAACACCCGCGCCCACTGCGCCGCTCGTCGTGATCGACCTCCAGACCGGCATGTTCGATGGCGTCGCCGAGCCACCGATCCATGATGCCGACGGCATTGCTGCCCGCGCCCGCGCGCTGATCGATTGGGCACGCCGCGGCGGGCGCAAGGTCGCCTTCGTCAGGCATGACGGGCCGGCGGGCGATCCGCTGGCGCCGGGCGAACCGGGCTGGCCGGTGTGGCCGGCGCTCGGCCAGGCTGGCGACGAGCCGACCTTTGCCAAGAGCGTGGGCGACGCCTTCAGCAATGCAGCGCTTGGCGAATGGGTGGCCGGGCAGGGCGCCGGCGAGGTCGTCCTGGTTGGCGCGCAGACCGACTTTTGCCTGGCCGCCACGGTGAAGGGTGCCTTCGCCTTGGGGCTTGGCGTGACCGTGGTTTGCGACGCCCACAGCACGCTCGATACCGCCAGCGAGACCGCGCCGGAGATCATCGCCCGGCACAATGCCGCCTTCGCCGATGCCGGTGTTATTCTGGTGACGACGAAGGCGCTGACCGGCGGCTGAGTTTCGCAAGCAAGACCTGGAGGAGTCCCGTGAAAAACCTTACCTTGCCTGCCGTAGGCGGATGCCGCTGCGGGCGCGTCCGTGTGAGGGTTTCCGCGCCGTCGCTGCTGACCATGGCCTGCCATTGCACGGGGTGCCAGCGTATGTCGGCCAGCGCCTATTCGCTAAGCGCCGCCATTCCTTCGGAGGCGTTCGCGGTCACGCAGGGAGAGCCGGAAATCGGCGGGCTGCACGGCGCCTCGCGCCATTTCTTCTGCCCATACTGCATGAGCTGGATGTTCACGCGGCCGGAAGGGTTGGACTGGTTCGTCAATCTGCGCCCGACCATGCTCGACGACCCAAGCTGGTTCACGCCGTTCATCGAGACGTGGACAAGCGAGAAACTGCCCTGGGCCAGCACGCCGGCCGTGCACAGCTACGAGGCGCTGCCGGCCATTGAGGAGTATGAGAAGCTGACCACCGAATTTGCCGGCAGCTTTGGCGGTGCGGGCAACGCTGGCGGCTGACCTGCCCCAGCTTCGGGGCAATTTGGCGCGGGTCCGCATGATTTGCGGGCTTCCTCTGGCGCAGCCGATCGCGTAAGGCCCGGGGAAATTCCCCTGAAGCCTCGCGTGGAAGCATGATACGTCTCGAAAACATCAGCAAGCAGAACGGCCGGCAGATCGTCTTCATCGAGGCCTCCGCCTCGCTGCAGAAGGGCGAAAAGGTCGGGCTGGTCGGCCCCAACGGCGCCGGCAAGACGACGCTGTTTCGCATGATCTACGGCGAGGAGCAGCCCGACGAGGGCCAGGTCTCGGTCGATCGCGGCGTGACCATCGGCTATTTCAGCCAGGATGTCGGCGACATGGAAGGCCGCAGCGCTGTCGCCGAAGTGATGGACGGCGCCGGGCCGGTGAGCGAAGTGGCGGCCGAGATGCGCGAGCTCGAAGCCGCCATGGGCGATCCCGATCGTGCCGACGAGATGGACGACATCATCGCCCGCTATGGTGATCTGCAGGCGCGTTTCGAGGAGCTCGACGGCTATGCGCTGGACGGCCGCGCCCGCGAGGTGCTGGACGGCCTTGGCTTCAGCCAGGAGATGATGGACGGCGACGTCGGAAAACTTTCCGGCGGCTGGAAGATGCGCGTGGCGCTGGCCAGGATCCTGTTGATGCGGCCCGACGCCATGCTGCTCGACGAGCCAAGCAACCATCTCGACCTGGAAAGCCTGATCTGGCTGGAGCAGTTCCTGAAGAATTATGACGGGGCGCTGCTGATGACCTCGCACGATCGCGAGTTCATGAACCGCATCGTCAAAAAGGTGGTGGAGATCGACGGCGGCTCGCTGACCGCCTACTCCGGCAACTATGAATTCTACCAGCAGCAGCGGGCGATCGCCGACCGGCAGCAGCAGGCGCAGTTCGAACGCCAGCAGGCGATGCTGGCCAAGGAGATCGCCTTCATCGAGCGCTTCAAGGCGCGCGCCTCGCATGCCGCCCAGGTGCAGAGCCGAGTGAAGAAACTGGAGAAGATCGACCGCGTCGAACCGCCCAAGCGTCGCCAGAAGGTGTCGTTCGATTTCCAGCCGGCGCCGCGCTGCGGCGAGGACGTGGTGACGCTGAAGAACATCCACAAGAGCTATGGCAGCCGCTCGATCTATGAGGGGCTGGATTTCCAGGTGCGCCGCCGCGAGCGCTGGTGCGTGATGGGCATCAACGGCGCCGGCAAGTCGACGCTGTTGAAGCTGGTGGCCGGCGCGTCAGAGCCGGACAACGGCACCGTGGCGCGCGGGCCTAGCGTCAAGATGGGCTATTTCGCGCAGCACGCCATGGAGGTGCTGGAGGGCGAGCGCACGGTGTTCCAGACGCTGGAGGATGCCTTCCCGCAGGCAGGCCAGGCGCCGCTCAGGGCGCTGGCCGGCTGCTTCGGCTTTTCCGGCGACGAGATCGAGAAGAAATGCCGGGTGCTGTCGGGCGGCGAGAAGGCGCGTCTGGTGATGGCGCTGATGCTGTTCGAGCCGCCCAACCTTCTGGTGCTGGACGAGCCGACCAACCACCTCGACATCGCCACCAAGGAAATGCTGATCACAGCACTTTCGCAGTATGAGGGCACCATGCTGTTCGTCTCGCACGACCGGCATTTCCTGGCGGCGCTGTCGAACCGGGTGCTGGAACTGACGCCCGAGGGCATCCACACCTATGGCGGCGGCTATACGGAGTATGTCGAGCGCACCGGGCAGGAGGCACCGGGGCTGCGGAGCTGAGGCGGGCAGCGGCGCTCGCCGCCACCCAAACGCTCGATTTCGGGGGCGCTGCTCAGCCGGCCAGAACAATTTCGCGCAGCGGTGTTTCTCCATCAATATCGAAGATGCGGACGATCCGGCCGACCTCCTCAACTGCCGCGACAGGGAACAGTGGGGGTACTCCAAAGCGCGTCCCGGACCGGGCGGAACCCCGAGCGGCCCGGCGTCGTAGCCTGAGGGGGGGAGGGACTGGCGCCGAGCCTAACCGGTTGGAGGGGTAGATCACCGGCCATTTATTTATATACGCTCAAGCTAATGTAAGAGCAAGCTAATGTTTTGCGTTAGCGATCTGAAGCCGGAGGGAATCGGCGCCTATGGCGACCGGTATCTGATATGTCGGGCGCGCCGGGCAGCAAGCGCCGGGGTTGCGCGGCTGAAGCGCAGAGCGGGGCATCCATGGTCGTCATGGCCGCCGGCTTGACCCCTCGCGAGGCCGGCGACATTGTGATGGCGAGTTGCTGTTCGCCAGTTCATAACGGTCGTGTGGAAATGGATTTTCGCAACGCCATCGACGAAGCGCTGGCCTGGGCCAGCCGATGGTTCGACTACGCCGTCACGCCGTGGTTTTTCTATCAGGCCGCAATCATCGTCGTGCTCTTCCTCGTCGCGAAGCTCGCGGCGCGGCGCATCGAGCCGCTCGTGGAGGACCGGGCGCGCCGGATCAAGGGACATCCCGGGCTGTTGAGGGTCGTGGTTGCCCTGTTGCGGCGCACCGACTGGATCCTGTTCACGCTCTTCCTGCTTGCCGCGCTCGTTCTCATGCGCGCCGTCACCTGGCCAAGCCGGACCCATTTCATCTATATCGCGCTGTCGCTGTCCCTCGCGTGGCTGTTCGCGTCGGTGCTGTCGCGCATCATCCGCAACCGCATCGTTGCGCGCACTCTCGCCTGGCTCACCTGGATCTATGCGGCCCTTGTCATCCTGGGCATCGATGACGAGACCGCCACTTTCCTGGACGGCCTCGCAATACCTTTGGGCGCGGTTCGCCTGTCGGCGCTCATGGTGCTGAAAGCGGCGCTGCTGCTGATCGCCACCGTTTGGCTTGCGGTGGTCGTCGGCAAATATATCGATGAGCGCGTCCGGATCTCCGAAGAGCTGACGCCCTCGATCCGCGTCCTCGTCGGCAAGGTCGCGAAGATCGGCCTCGTGCTGGTGGCGGGCGCCATCGCTCTGTCTTCCGTCGGTCTCGACCTGACGGCTCTGACGATATTCTCCGGCGCCGTCGGCGTCGGCCTGGCTTTCGGGCTGCAAAAGGTCGTTTCGAATTTCGTCTCCGGCATGATCATCCTTCTCGACAAGTCGATCAAGCCGGGCGACACCATTTCGCTCGAAGGCACCTTCGGCTGGGTACGCGAATTGCGGGCGCGGTTCGTCTCGGTGGTGACGCGCGACGGCCGCGAATTCCTGATCCCGAACGAAGACTTCATCACCCAAAGGGTCATCAACTGGTCGTTCAGCGACAACCTGGTGCGGCTCGATGTGAATTTCGGGGTCTCTTACGACGCCGACCCGCACAAGGTGAGCGAGCTGGCGATAGCGGCCGCCATGAGCGTCGGCCGGGTCGAAGCCGACCGGCGGCCGGTCTGCTGGCTCACGGAGTTCGGCGACTCCTCGCTCGATTTCGTCCTGCGCTTCTGGATTCACGACCCCCAGCAAGGCCTGACCAACGTGCGCGGCAAGGTGCTGCTGGCGCTGTGGGACACATTTAGGGAAAACGGCATCAGCATCCCTTATCCGCATCGCGAGATCATCATGAAGCCGGATGGACGCGCTGGGAGATCACGCGGGCGCTGAGGGTGCGGCAGGGTCGTGGCGCGGCGCGCCCCTTCGTCCGTGCATCCAACACCGCTTATTGCCTTCAAGACTTGGCTCCAATGCTGTATCCAGCCCGAATTCAAGGAGCTTCGATGACCTCACATCTCGACATCCCCGACGGCAGTATGGCTGTCGACGACGGCAGCATAGCTGCCGATGACGAGCGCGCCCCGGACGCCGACGCCGCGTGGCAGGACGATGTTCGCGGCGGCGTGCGGCATGTGCGCGATCTCGCCTCCCTGCCGCTCTCGTCGGCCGAGCGCGCTGCGGCGCAAGCCGCGGCCACGCGCCACAAGGTTCGCATCCCCAAAGCCTATCTCGACCTGATCGACTGGAGCGATCCCGCCGACCCCATACGCGCGCAGGTCATCCCGTCGCCCGACGAACTGGCCGGGCAGGAAAGCGAGCTCGACGATCCGATCGCCGACCACGCCTTCAGTCCGGTGCCGCGATTGACGCATCGCCATGCCGACCGGGTCCTGCTGTTCCCGACCTATCAATGCGCGGTCTATTGCCGGTTCTGCTTCCGCAAGGAATCGCTGACCTCGATCGGCCGCGGCTATACGCGCGAGGCGCTGGAGCCGGCCTTCGCCTATATCGAGGCCCATCCCGAAATCCGCGAAGTGATCCTGACCGGCGGCGACCCGCTGTCGCTGCCGGACAAGGCGCTGGCCGAAATCCGCGCCCGCATCGAGGCCATCCCGCATGTGCGGCTCTTGCGCATCCACACGCGCGTGCCCGTCGCTTTGCCGTCGCGCATCACGACAGGGCTGGTTCAGGCCTTGCAAGGCCGGCTGATGGTCACGGTCGTCACCCATTTCAACCACGCGCGGGAGATCACCGACGCCGCCGAGCAGGCCTGCCGCACGTTGCGGCAAGGCGGCTTCGTGCTGCTCAACCAGAGCGTTCTGCTGAAAGGCGTCAACGACACGGTCGAGGTGCTGGAGGAACTGTGCCGCGAGCTGATGTACCGCCTCGGCGTCAAACCCTATTACCTGCACCACGGCGACCTCGCGCGCGGCATGGCGCATAGGCGCACCACGATTGCCGAAGGACAGGCGCTGGCCGGCGCCTTGCGCGCGCGGCTCTCGGGCATCTGCAACCCCGTCTACGTGCTGGACCTGCCGGACGGCGGCGGGAAAGTGCCGCTGGGGCCGTGCCATGTCGAAGGGCGGGACGGGGAGACTTGGCGGATTCGCGGGCAGGATGGCGAGGTGAGGGCGTATAGGGAAGTTGTTGGGCATCCCTGAAAGCCTGGGACCGTGCGAAGCGGGGTCGCGCAACGACTGGTAATGTCAACATAAATATTGACACTTTAGAACACTCTGTATACATATACATTGACGACTTGATGAGTCACGTCAATATGTGAGTTTACAATGAGCGTCAAACACGCTGTTCGCGAGCAGTACCAGGCGACGGTGAACCTCGCCCAGGGCGGCAATATTCATATCCCTCCGGAAGGCTGGATCCGCACGGGGCGCAAGGCGCTCGGCATGTCTGGCGCGCAGCTTGCGCGGCGGCTAGGGGTTACGCGCGCCCGCATCGCGCAGGCGGAACGGGCCGAGCTCGATGGCGGCGTCACGCTGAAATCCATGCAGGCCGCCGCCGAAGCCATGGGCTGCCGTTTCGTCTACGCCTTCGTGCCGCCCGACGACATCGAGACTATTATCCTCGCGCAGGCTCGAAAAAAGGCGAGGGCGACCGTCGGCGCGGCAGCTAAGCACATGGCGCTGGAGGACCAGGCCGTATCGGACAGCCGGACGGAGCAGGAAATATTGCGCCTCATGCGCGAGCTTATGTACCAAATGCCGCCCGATTTCTGGCAGGACAAGTGACGTCAGCCATGGCGGTCAGGCTCGACTATCCCGAAGGCGCGACGCCTCTCGATCCGAACGAGCTTGGCGGGCTGAAGCACAGGCACGTCACCACCCAGGGCGAATTGGACGAACTGGAGCAGGCGAACATCGCATCCGGACTGCGCTGGCTGGCCGGCGCAGAGATATCCTCACCGACGATTTCGCGATCGAGCTTCACCGCCGCCTCTTCGGTGAGGTCTGGAGTTGGGCCGGCAGCTTCAGGAAGACAGGCAAGAACATCGGCGTCGATCCAGCTCACATCGGCATCGAATTGCGCGCCGTGATGGACGACGCGCGCTACTGGGCGGACCGTGGAACCTATCGGCCTGTCGAGATGGCGGTACGCCTGCACCACCACCTCCTATGGGTCCATCCCTTTGCCAACGGCAACGGCCGCCACGCCCGCATCATGGGCGACGTCGTGCTTGAGAAGATCTACGGGGCCGGCCCCATTGACTGGACTGCCGGCTCGGACCTTCATGAGTGAGCGCCGAGCGGCCTATATCGCGGCCCTCAAGGCCGCTGACAATCACGACATTGGCCCGTTGCTGGCCTTTGCCGAGACGCCAGAATAGGCGGCTTCGTGCTGCTCAACCACGGCGTTTTGCTGAAAGGCGTCAAAGACACGCCCAGGTGCTGGATGAGCTGTGCCGCGAGCTGATGTACCGCGTCGGCGTCAAACCCTAGTACCTGCACCATGGCGACCTTGCGCGCGGCAAGGTGCCGATTGGGCCGTGCCGCGTCGAGGCACGAGACGGGGAGACCTGGCGGATTCGGGGCAGGATGGCGAGGTGAGGGCGTATAGGGAGGTGGTCGGCGACCTTTGAAAGCTTGGGTTCCTCGCCCCGTGCAGCGCAGGGCGATCGCATATCGGTAAGTGCCCCTCACCCGGATTGCCAACCGAATTGCAAAGGGCAATTCGGGCAATCCGACCTCTCCCCGAGGGGAGAGGAGCCAGCGCTGACGCTTCTCTCTTCTCCCCGCCGGGGAGGGCGCGAAGCTCCCGCGCTTTCCTGGAACCGGATCGAATGCCTCGCATTTTAGAGATGACGGGGCAGAGGAGCGCAAGGTGAAAGCTTTACTGGCGGTACTTGGCGGCTTCGGGCTGACACTCGCCGTGTTCGCCAGCGGACTGGGCTTCGCCGTCTGGCTTCTTACCGCCAAGCCGGTGCGCCAGGTCGCCCCGGCTTCCAGCGTGGCCGAACTGTGGGCCAGGGAGCCGCGGACGGTGAACCCTGCTTCGCAGCGTCTCGAGCGCCTTCCCGCCCGCCCGGTCGATCGCACCTCGAAACCTGCCCGTGCCGCAACCTCGGCGCTCGACGCCATCGTTACCGGCTCTATCCAGCCGCCGGCGGACGAGCAGCAGGCGGTGCCTGCCGCCCATGTGGAATGGTGCGCAAGCCATTACCGCTCCTACAGGCCAGACGACGACCACTACACATCCTACAGCGGACAACAGCGCCCCTGCATCTCGCCCTATTTCCAGGCCGGTGCCACCGGGCGCACCTCGCCGCTCCCCGACGACGCCAGCTATGTCGAGGCGAACGACGCCTGGTCAATGGATGGCGACGTCGCGTCGGATGGAACCGGCGGCGCCTGGGTTTCGCCCGACCACGTGCAATATTGCTTCAGCCGCTACCGTTCGTACCGGCCGGAAGACAACAGCTACCAGCCTTACTCCGGCGGCCCGCGCCGGCAGTGCGAGTAGGCGGGGTTGGGTGCCGGCTGGTGGCCGCAGTGCATGGCGCCTTGCGCGACCCCACCCCACCGATCACGCAGATTTCTTGGATCGTTCGGGTCGGCGCGGCGTTCATCCGATACCAAAGGAGGAATCAACATGGGCGACGACCGGGAAGACAAGGTTCGTGAGCGCGCATATCATATCTGGGAACGTGAAGGCGGGATCCATGGCGATCCTGAGCGGCACTGGCACCAGGCCGAGATCGACAGGGAGGCAGCCCTGCCACTGACGGCAGGCGATGCCCTACCGGAAACCCGCGCGGTCGCGAGCTCCGACATCTTGACGGTAGAGGCCCTGGCCATGCGCACCGGGATATCGGGCGAACAGGCGCAGGAACTGATCGACAGGCTGGGCAACGATCGAGCGGCGATCGAGCAAGCTGCGCGCAACCTCAAGGGGAAGCGGCGGCCGTAGCCAAGGAGAGTCAGATGATCAGAAAACTCAAAGACGGAAAATACCGCCTCTATTCGCGCAAGAAGGACGAAAAGACCGGCCGGCGACGCAATCTCGGCACCTTCGATACCCGCGAGGCCGCCAAGAGGCACGAACGCGAGGTGCAGTATTTCAAGCGCCATTGAGGCGGCGCTGATGGCGGTGCTGTGCTTTGCTACACGAAGCGAGAACGAACGACGGCTGGGCCATGTGAGCGAAAGGAAGTCCTGGGATCGACTTCACACAGAGAAGATATTCCGTAACACATTCCAAGATGTCACCGTAACACACTTGAAAGACTACAATCTAACGTTGACCACCTATCAAACTCTGCAAGAGGCCATTGTAAGGAAATTCAACGACCTCGCAAGTTGAGCGAGAGATGGTAAATGCGTAATTACACTATTAGCTCCTCGCCCGACGCGCTCCCTCCACCGCATCCAGCCGCTCCTGCAAGTGCCCGTTCAGCACGATCATTTCCTTCAGCGCCTTCACCGCGTCGCCCTTGTGCTGGGCAATGAACCCGTCGGCGATAGCCTGCAGGGCCGCCTCCTGGCGGCTGTCCAGCGTCACGATGTGGTCCATGGTGATGCCTCCGATAGTTCCTGTTCAAAGTGAACAAATAGGGAACAAAGATGTCAAGGGCGAATTGACTCGGCGAGGAATGCCTTCCTATTTGTCAGCAGATGGGGCGGTTGCTCACAAACTGAGGAGAGCCGCGATGGGCAGACGAAACAGCCGTTACGATCGCTTGTTCGCGCGCGACGCGGAGACGATCATCAGCGATGCGCTGCGCCTGCGCGGAACAGTGCTTGCGGCGCAGCTGCACCTGAAGGCAAGTGGCGAGCTGTTCTGGCAGCTGAGCGGGCTGGTCGACAAGCCGCATGCCGTGATGGCGACCGTGGCGGAGAAGGAGCCCGACTTTCGCGCGGCGGGGCTCGGCCTGTTGCCGTTCCCCGAGGATTATTCCAGCCGGAAATGAGCCATGGCCGGGCCGATGGACAGCGTTGGACGTGCCGCGAAGGCCAACATGCTGCTTATCGTGGAGTGCGGCCACTGCTACCATGTCGGCCGCTTCCGGGCCAATGACGTGGCCAAGGTGGTGGGCTGGAACAAGCCGCTGGAAGCCATCAGGTTCAGGTGCAAACGGTGCAGCCGAACGGACACTACCGTGCGCACCCAATTCATCGACCAGGACCGGCCACTGAAGGGCTACATCTGGACGCTTCAGAAATTCAAAGTCTAGAACAGCGAGCCTTGGGCCGGCGCCTGCGGAGGCTGCGGTGGGAACTTGATTTGCGTCGCCGGCTTCTCGACGATCACCAGCGCGTCGTCCGGTGCCGTCGGCTGCAGGTGCCTGGCCTGCGACCATGGCGCGGTCAGCCAGGTTTCGGTTTCCTCCCGCGTGGTCAGGATGACGGGCATGGCCTTCTCGTGGATCGGCGCGATCAGGGCGTTGGGTTTGGTGGTCAGGAATCCGTAGAGCTCGAAGTCGCCGGGGCCGTCCTTGACCTTGCGCACGCCCTGCCAGCGCGTCCACAGGCCGGCGAAGAAGAACGGCGGCCGCTCCTCGTTCAGCGCGAACCAGTAGTTCCTCTGTATACCGGTATCCGGGTCCTTGTCGCCGGGCGTCGGGCTGGGCTCGGCGAAGCTGGTGAGCGGCACCACGCAGCGGTTTTCGACGCCGAGATATTGCTGCCAGTGGCCGTATTGCGGGTTGCGGATGTTGGTGGTGCCGTAGTCGGCCTTGCCCTTCACCCGCTCGATCGGCGTCGGCATGCCCCACAGCAGGTTGGCCAGCTCGCGCGTCCCGTCCGGCGCGTTGCGCACCACCGGGCCGGGCTGGTTGGGGTAGATGTCGATGGAGGGTTCGAGATTGCCGAGGATGTCGCGCAGGGCGCGCGTCCACCTGCGGATGGCCTCCTGCGACGTCGTGATGTTGTAGAGGTTGCACATGTCGAGCTCTCAGGGATGTTCAGGCATCTTGTGGGAAAGGGCGGGCAATTTCCAGCGCTGTCCGCTCGGCTGCTGACACGCTGCACCACAGCGCGCGATCACCGCCGCCACCCCGGCGATCGACCGCCCGGAAGGATACTACATTGCGCAGCGGCGAACGCTTACGCAACGCACGCCGGTTGTGCGCGTTCTACCTATCAGGAGGACCATGGCGGATGTGACCGCTGGTCTCATGCGCTCACAAACGGAGGCAAACCATGATGTCCAAGTTCAAAGATGCCCTTGATCGCGGGAAGGAAGCTCGCCGTGAGCAAGAGGGCAAGGTCCGCGATGAGAAGGCCGAGGGAGATGTGGCGGACTTCGGCGCGCAAGCCAGGGCCTGGCTAAACGACGTCGTGGTTGCGTCATTGCAAACGGCCAAGGCTGACGTGGCGGGCGAGGTGACTGTCGACATTGACACCGCGCCACCCCGCCAAGCCAAAGCGTCAACACCCTCTATTCGGTTCCAGATCTACAGGAAGCGAGAGGAGGAGGTGGTCAGAAGGACGTTCACGGTCAACGTTCAGCTGAGTGGGGAAGTGTCGGTCTCTTCGCCCGGTATCGTGGCGAGAGAAGTGGGAAACATAGGGGAGAAGGCTGACGAGCGGTTCTCTACCCTGCTGGCGGAACTGATCGAGGACGCAGCGAAGGGCACCTAGCCAGCAAGGTCGAGGAAAGGCAGGCAATTTTCAGCGCTGTCCGCTCGGCTGCTGACACGGCCGGGCATGTCAGTAATGGCGTTTCCGGATGCCGCAAACACTCCCCCCATTAACCTTTCGTTAACCATGCCTCACTAGCGTTTAACCACTCAGTAAGGATTCGCCGCCAGTGACCTTTGCCGCCCCCCTCGAGGCCAAATCCATTCGCTTTCGCGCCCGCTCTTTCGTCGCCTTCACGCTGACGCCGGAGGCGCCGCTTTCGGAGTGGCTGGAGAGCCTCGATCGCTGGATCGGCAATTCTCCCGGCTATTTTGCCGGCCGGCCGGTGGTGCTCAACCTCAACATTTTGAAGCCCGATGTCGGTGGGATCGAAACGCTGGTCGCCGAGCTTGGCCTGCGCGGCATCCGCATCTACGCCATCGAGCTCGACGGAACCACCGCGCTTGCGCCCAATCTGCCGCCGGTGCTGATCGGCGCCAAGGAGGCCACCGCCGGGCTGCTCATGCAGGCCGACGCCAAGGGCAGGCCGGAAGAGGCAAGCAGGCCAGAAGAAGCGGGCAGGGCGGAACCGGGCAAGCAGCCGGAAGGCGGGCAGCCGGAAGACAGGCAGCCGGCAGCTCCGGCCACGCTGATGGTCAAGACGCCGATCCGCTCGGGGCAGTCGGTGTTCCACGCGCATGGCGACGTCATCGTGCTGGGCTCCGTCGCCTCCGGCTCGGAGATCGTTGCCGCCGGCTCCATCCACGTCTACGGCACGCTGCGCGGGCGCGCCTCGGCCGGCGTGCTCGGCCATTCGGCGGCGCGCATCTTCTGCCGCAAAAACGAGGCCGAGCTTTTGTCGGTCGACGGCTGGTATTGCACCGCCGAGGAGATGGAACCGTCCTTGCGTGGAAAGGCGGTCCAGGCCTTTCTCGAAAAAGACACGCTGCGCATCGCGCCGTTCAACTGACAACAGCCGCTCAACAACAATAATGGAGGCATTTTCATGGGCAAGGTAGTGGTGGTCACCTCGGGCAAGGGGGGCGTCGGCAAGACGACCTCGACGGCCGCCCTTGGCGCCGCGGTGGCGAGAACCGGCAAGAAGGTGGCCCTGGTCGACTTCGACGTCGGCTTGAGGAACCTCGACCTGATCATGGGCGCCGAGCGGCGGGTGGTGTTCGACCTGGTCAACGTCATCCAGGGAACGGCCAAGCTGTCGCAGGCGCTGATCCGCGACAAGCGGGTCGATACGCTGTTCCTGCTGCCGGCCTCGCAGACGCGCGACAAGGATGCGCTGACCGAGGATGGCGTCGGCGAGGTGATCGACAAGCTGCGCTCGGTGTTCGACTACGTGTTCTGCGACAGCCCGGCCGGCATCGAGCGCGGCGCGCAGCTCGCGATGCGCTTTGCCGACGAGGCGGTCATCGTCACCAACCCGGAAGTCAGCTCGGTGCGCGATTCCGATCGCATCATCGGCCTGCTCGACGCCAGGACCGTAAAGGCCGAGCAGGGCGAGCAGATCGTCAAGCACGTGCTGGTGACGCGGTATGATGCCGCCCGCGCGGCGCGCGGCGAAATGCTCTCGATCGACGACGTGCTGGAAATACTGTCGACGCCGCTGCTCGGCATCATTCCCGAGAGCCAGGATGTGCTCAAAGCCTCCAATCTCGGTTCGCCGGTGACGCTCAGCGATCCCACCAATTCCGCTGCCCGCGCCTATATCGAGGCGGCCAAACGGCTCGAGGGCGAGGAGCTGCCGGTGGTCGTGCCGTTCGAGCGCAAGGGCTTTCTCGACCGGCTTTTTGGAAGGAGGGCAGCATGAACCTGTTCGACCTCTTCAAGCGGCGCGGCAGCGCGCCGGTGGCGCGCGAGCGGCTGCAGGTGCTGCTCGCCTATGAGCGCCGCAACCGCAGCCAGCCCGATCTCGTCTCGGTGCTGCGCGAGGAGATCATGGCCGTCATCGCCAGACATGTGCAGATCGACCAGGACTTTCTGCAGGTCTCGATGGATCGCGGCGAGACGATGTCGACGCTGGAAATCGACATCCAGATCCCCAACAAGAGCGCAAGGCCGCTCGCGATGGCGGGGTGAGCGGCGGAGTTGCGCCTGAAGTAATTTTTGACGCCGGCAGGACAGAGGGGGGCGCTGTCCCGCCGGCATCTCCAAGGCTGTCGCCTGAGCTGCAACCGCTGTCGGAGGGCCGGTCTTTGCTTGCCGCCACTACCGCAGCCACCACCAAAGCCCACCCAGCACCGCCACCACCCCCGCAATCGACAGCCCGAGCATAATGTACGATCCCTTGATGATGTCGCGGATCACCTTCTTGACGCTTTCCCGGTCATTGAGGTTCGGGAACGGCTCCTGTGGTTCCGCCACGCCGAGAAAACGGCACAGCGGCCCCCAGCCTTCGGTCACCGTGAACACCAGAAGCTTTTCCGGCGGCACGGCTGCCTTCACCTCCTCGGTGTAAGCGTTGTAGCGCGCGATCGCCCGCTCGCGGTCGACCATAACGCCGGCCAGCACACGGCCCCAGATCAGCTTGCGCGACATGTCGCCGAATTTTCGGCCGAACGGCGTCAGCCACTCCAGGATTTTGAACTGCCAGACATTCTCGGTGAAGTAGATCGTGTCGATCGTGCTGTCGTACCAGCCTTCGGCGCCGCGCGGGTGAAGCGTCAGCAGCACCTTGGCATCAGGGTATTCGGCCAGCAGTTCCCGCCACACGCAGCAGCCGGGATTGTCGACCGTCGCAGTGTAGTTGGCAAACACCCGTTTCCAGTCGTGCCGTGTTCCCGGCGGGCTGTTCGCCACCTTGCGCCAGAAGTCGAGATGGCCCTTGTTGGCCTTGTTGAGGATCACTTCCTGCATGTGATAGCAGGGAAAGCCGAGCCTGTTCAGCGCGGCAAAGGTCGACCACGTGCCCGTCCGCCCGAATCCCGCGCCGATTATCTTGAGCGCCATGCCATCCCCCATTTCTCCCCTGGACTGATATCCTTATTTTATGTCAGCCCGCGACGCCTACGTTGCGCCCGGACGCGCCCGGCGCGCAAGTTTCCATCACGCCTTCCGCAGTAGGTCCCTCTTTTTGAATGGGCCAACGCAGCCATGAAATGCTCAAGCAAAGGACGCATTAAACTTGCGTACACCTCTAATCCATTTGGCACTTGCGCAACCATCAAAAGGATGAAACCGTTGGTGTGGGGTAAATGGGTAAGGGAAGTCGTCTCGGCTGTCATCAGGTCCGGGGGCGGCCAAGAAGAAGATGAATTTTCCACAGTTCCTGGTGGGAATGACCACCGCGTCATCCATCGTAGCGCTCTCGACTTTCTTGAGGACGGGTTCGATCTGGACGGCGCTGGCCTGGACGCTCCTTAGCCTGATCCTCCTGCAGATCGGATATTTCGTGCTCGTCATCCGGCTGATCTATGGAGCCGGGGGGGAAGACGCAGAGACAAGTCCGCGGTCCGTGAGTGCTGTTCGGCCAGGGCATCGAGGCGGTGTCCGGCCCAGATCATGATCATCGGTCGAGCCGGACATGTTCGGTTCTGGGAATGTGCATTGGACGTTCCGTTATTTTAGCCAACTAATATATATCCCGATGCATAAGCCTGGGATCAGGCAGCGCGGAAGCCTGCCTGCGGCTTGTGCAATCCCGACGCCGGACGATGGAAAGCCCCTCTGCCTCGATCGGGCTCCAAGGCGCCGGCTGCCGTTTCGATCTCGCGGCAATCGTGGCGCTCGTGCATCAGGCTCGACAGGGCGGGAAGGGCGGGCACGAGGTCGGCCCGAAATCGCCGATTGTGCGACTTGGCCGGAGCGAGATGAGTGCTCGTCGCTCCGACCAAATGAAGAGGGGGGTCCATCGAATGACGAGGGGCCGATCGGATGAACAGGCCGATCGAATGAAGGCCATGGCGATCGACGATTCCGGATCGCCGCGCCGCCGGCTGGCCTTCGCGAGGCTGACATTCGATCGACCGAGCGCCCTTTCGCTTCGAGAATTGCCGGCCATGCCACAGGTGTGTTTCTTCCTACCGCTCCGACTTGGTGCTAACCTTGCAGGACTTTGCACTGGACCTGCCGGACAATGCCGGGGATCGACTTAGAGACTGTTTGGAAACTCTACTCTGGCGGCCATCTGATGGCGTTTTCTGCGCTTCCGGTGCTCACGGACCCAAATGTCCGCTGCGCTCCGGTTCTCGAAACCACCACCATATGACTCGCCAGAGCGAATTTCGAAACAGTCTCTTAGACCATCGGATGGCGACACGTGCCGATATGCCGGCGCTGACTGTACTGATGAATGCAGCCATCGGCGAGCTTCAGAAGCCTTTCCTCAGGCAGGAGCAGATTGACTCGAGCAGAGCAATCATGGGGCTGGATACGCAGCTCATCGACGATGGAACCTATTTTGTCGTGGAGCAGAATGGCGTCGTGGTCGGCTGCGGCGGATGGAGTCGGCGGGCAACCCTCTACGGAGGCGACCGTTCACCCGGGCGCGATGCCGCGCTGCTCGACCCCGCGCACGACGCCGCCCGCGTGCGTGCCATGTATACGCAGCCAGGCTTCACCCGCCGAGGGGTAGGGCGCCTGATCCTCACGCTGTGCGAGGATGCCGCCCGCGCCGAGGGCTTCACCCAGGTCGAGCTCATGGCTACGATGGCCGGCGAACCCCTCTATCAAGCCTGCGGCTATCAAGCGGTCGAGGACGTCGTCGACGCCAGAGGCGGAGCGGAGGTGCCGCTGTTGCGGATGAGGAAGGCGTTGTGAACGATCGTCAGGTGCGGATGGCGATGCGGCGCAAATCCTCGAGACGTCTGACCATGCGCTAGCCGGATAGCGTAGGCGCCGGAACCCTCCGGCGCCTACGCGTCTGGCTAAAGCTCACTCCGCCGCCAGCTTGTCCTGCGTCTTGGTGTCGAAATCGCTGGCGTCGTGACGCTCGTGCAGCTGCATCGCGGGCTCGCCGAAAGCGCGGTTGACCATGCGCCCGCGCTGCACCGCCGGCCGTGCGTCGATCGCGTCGGCCCAGCGCTGCACGTGTTTGTATTCCTGCACCGACAGGAACTCGCCGGCGTCGCTATACATGCGGCCCTTGGCCAGTCCGCCATACCAGGGCCACACGGCGATATCGGCAATCGTGTAGTCGTCGCCGCCCAGATATTCGCTTGTCGACAGGCGCCGGTCGAGCACGTCCATCTGGCGCTTCGTCTCCATGGCGAAGCGGTCGATGGCATATTCGATCTTTTCCGGCGCATAGGCGTAGAAATGGCCGAAGCCGCCGCCGAGATAGGGGGCCGAGCCCATCTGCCAGAACAGCCATGACAGGGTTTCCGCGCGCGCCGGCTGTTCGGTCGGCAGGAATTCGCCGAATTTTTCGGCCAGATGCATCAGGATCGAGCCGGATTCGAAGACGCGGATCGGCTTTGGCCCGCTCCGGTCCATCAGCGCCGGGATCTTGGAGTTGGGATTGACCTCGACGAAGCCGCTGCCGAACTGGTCGCCGTCGTTGATCCTGATCAGCCAGGCGTCGTATTCGGCGCCTTTATGGCCGAGCGCCAGCAGCTCCTCCAGCATGATCGTCACCTTGACGCCGTTCGGCGTCGCCAGCGAATAGAGCTGCAGCGGATGCTCGCCGACCGGCAGTTCCTTCTCATGCGTCGGGCCCGATATCGGGCGGTTGATGCTGGCGAAGGCGCCGCCGTTTGCCTTGTTCCAGGTCCATACTTTCGGCGGTGTGTATTGGTTCATCTCGGGAGGCCTCTTGATGTGAGCGGGAGGGTCTTGGGGAGGATCAGCTTGCGCGATAGCGGCGAGGGTTTGCATGGGACAGGATCATTTATAGCTGCAGGTCGTGCGGCGTACAGGTAGTGCGGTCCGCAGAAAGTTCAACTTGTGTTGAACTATCGTCGATGTCGGCGCAGAGCAAGCCTGCGCGATTGCCCTTGGCCCTTGCGCCTCGCCTTACCCGCCATACCTATAGAACAAGACATCGGGCCTTAGCCGGCCGCCATACATTGCCAGGATTGAAAGCATGATTATCGATACGATTTTGCGGTCCATCGTGGCGGTGCGCGCCTCGATCCCCGACGACGCCTTCACAGCGAATGCGCTGGGCACGAGCCGGGAAGGCAGCGGCGTGGTCATTCGCGACGACGGGCTGGTGCTCACCATCGGCTATCTCATCACCGAGGCCGAAGAAGTCTGGCTGACCGACCACAATGGGCAAGTGGTTCCCGCGCACGCGCTCGCCTACGACCAGGAAACGGGCTTCGGCCTGGTGCAGGCGCTGGCTCCGCTCCGCCTGCCCGCGGTGGCTTTCGGCGACGCGGCCAAGGCGATGGCCGGCGATCCCGTCGTGCTCGCCGACGGCATCGGCCAGTCGGTCAGCGCGCACATCGTCACCAAGCAGGAGTTCGCCGGCTATTGGGAGTATCTGCTGGACGAGGCGATCTTCACCGCGCCGGCGCATCCGTCATGGGGAGGCGCGGCCCTCATCGGGCAGGACGGCAGGCTGCTCGGCATCGGCTCGCTGCGCCTGCAGATGAGCCGCGCCGGCGAGATTGCCGACATCAACATGGTGGTGCCGATCGACCTTCTGCCGCCCATCCTCGACGACCTCCTGACGCGCGGCCAGGTCGCGAGGCCGCCGCGCCCGTGGCTCGGCGCCTTCTCCGCCGAGAGCAATGGCGAGGTCGTGGTGATGAGCGTCGCCGAGGGCAGCCCAGCCGCCGAAGCCGGCCTGCGCCAGGGCGACATCATCTCGGATGTGCGCGACGGCGAAGTCGACGGGCTGGCCGATTTCTACCGCAAGCTGTGGCAGAATCCGGCAGGCGCCGAGATCCCGCTGCGAGTGGTGCGCGACGGCCGCGAGACCTGGCTGCGGGTGAAGTCGGCCGACCGCAACAGCTTTCTCAAGAAACCGCAGTTGCAATAGGGCAGTCAATGTCGGTCAGATCGTCCTGATGCATCCTAGACTGTTCAAGACATTCCTCGCGGTGGCGCGATGTGGAAACATCACCCGCGCGGCCGCGGAGATCCACCTCGCGCAATCAAGCGTGAGCGATCAGATCCAGACGCTTGAAACCGAGCTTGGCACGGCCCTGTTCACGCGGTCGAGGCAAGGCCTGCAACTGACGCCGGCAGGCAACACGCTGAAGCCCTACGCCGAAGAGATACTGATGCTGGCCGAAGAGGCACGGGCTGCCGTGGACGCCAGTGCCGGACACGCTTCCGGATCGGTGACGATCGGCGCGCTGGAGACGATCGCCTCGGCGAAGCTTGCGCAATGGCTTCCGGATTTTCGAGCCTCCCATCCCGAGATCACTCTTCGGCTGAAGGTCGCGGGCAGCGGCGATCTGCTGCGCAAGCTGGAAGACGGCGAGATCGATGTCGCCTTTTGCTTCGACAGGGATGGTTTCGAGAAGGGCGCCCTCGACGAACGCTTCGCCAGGCGGATTATTTCGGTCGAACCATTGATCCTTGTCGTCCCACCAGGGGAGGTGGCGATGAGAGGCGATCTTGCGGCACTCGGCAACATGCGCTTCGTGATCACCGAAACCGGATGCGTCTATCGGCACCTGTTCGACAAGGCTTTTGCCGAGGCGGGCCTTGCGTCGCCAAAGATTGCCGCCGAAGTCGGCAGCATCGACACGATCGCGCGCCTGGTGGCGGCTGGTACTGGCCTTGGTCTGGTTCCGCGTCTGGCGGTGGTCGACGCGCTCGATCGTGGCGACATCATCGAAATGCCCTGGCCGGGTGCGGTCCGGACGGCTTGCCTCGTCATGATCTGGCGCCGCAGGCGGGTCCAGCCACCAGCGTTGAAACTGCTGCTGGCAGCCGCGGGCCACAATTTCGCGCCGGTCAGACCAATCGATGCCCGCCCTCGACATGCAGTGTCGTCCCTGTCGTGAAGGCGTTGCCCATCAAGAAGCCGATAGCGTCGGCGATATCGTCCGGTTGTCCGACCCGCCCGACCGGCAGCCGCTCTGCCATCGCACTCAGCGTGTCATCCTTCTGGTCGCCGGCAACGAAACTCCAGATCGGCGTGTCGACCCAGCCAGGCGAGACTACGTTGACCCGGATCGGCGCCAGTTCGATGGCGAGCGCCCGCACGAGCCCCTCCAGCGCCGCATTGACGGCGGCGACGACCGAGCCTCGCGCCGCCGGTCGATAGGCTGCGATGCCGGATGTGAAGGTGATGGAGCCCGTGGCTGAGAGCAAGGGCGCGCCATGTTTGGCCAAGAGCAACGGCCCGTAGAACTTGCTTTCAACGACCCTCTGGGCCGCCTTCAGCTCGAGAGCGGGCAACAGCTCATAGGCGCCTTCGATATCGGCTGCGGTGCTGACGATATGGTCGAGCCGGCCGATCCGTCTGAACAAAGCGGCGACCTGGTCCTCCCTTGTGATATCGACCGCGACGGTGTCCAGCGCGGCAGGGTTGCCCAATTCCTCGCGGGCGCAGTTCAGCCTGTCCTCATTGCGCCCGGCAATGAGGACTTGCGCGCCGGCGTCGAGACACCGCCTTGCCAGCGCCAGACCCATTCCTGAACTGCCGCCGACGATCAGAACTCTCCTGTTTGCCATATCCGCCATGCCCTTCGTTTCCGTGGACGATCACCTTGGCGATTAAGTCGAAGGTCGGTGTTCGAAAGGGAAACGGAAGAAAACGATAATGTCATCGGAAAATCCGATGACATGGCGGGGGCGCTGCCCTCACTCTCCGCAAGCGCTGAAGCCGGTTCCCGGGTTCCACTCCGCGAAGGGGATGTTATTCCCTTCGACCGAGACGATCTTCTGCACCGTTGTGCCATCCAGCCGCTTCCTGCTGCTTTTGCCCTTGCCGGTCAAAACATTGTAGTTGCAGTCGCTTGCGACATTTTCCTCAAGAAAATCGTGATAATCATAGGCAAAGCCGGCGACGATGAAGGCGCCGTTGCGGTATGCAAGCGTCAGCGTCTGGTTGGTCCGTTTGCTGCCGACCGGCATCGCCGGCAAGTACAGCTTGATCGAGCCGTTCGGCAGCGCGGTCAATTCCGGCTCGGTGTCGGAGGCCTCGTAACCCGGCCGGTCGTAGCCGTTCCACTCGCCGGTGATCTGCTCACGCACGATGCCGGCCGCTTTTAGAAAATTGGCCTCGCGGTCCCTGAGGAAGAAATACATGTCCATCGGGTCGCCGGGCTTGGTCTCGACGATCATCACCAGATCGATGCCGCCGTCGCCGTTCCAGTCGCCGGTCAGCGCCGTGATGATCTTCTGGGTTTCGATCGGTTCCGCCAGGGCCATGGTCGGCGCCAAAAGGGCAAGACCGAACAACATCGATCGCATGGCAAATACCCCCAGTTTGAAGCCCGCCGTTCGCGATGGCCGGGTCTGCCGGATTCCTACAGTACGGCGGGAAGAACCGCCATGGGCGCCGCGGGACAGCACCCCCTCTGTCCTGCCGGACAGAGGGGGCGGACTGGCAGATGCAGCCATCTGTTGACGCTTCCACGCCGTTGCTTCATCCAGGCGGGGCGCAGAGGGAGGAGCGATGACTGAGACATCCGATCGGTGGGCGCCGGGCGTTATCCGCGCAGGAAGGCAGGCCTTCTGATGGCGCCGGTCGAGGTCGACTCCGCCAAGGTGCGCGATTCAGCGATGCCGAAAGCTTTTACACATGGCTCGGCAAGCACCACGACCGGGAAAACGAGGTCTGGATCAAGATCCACAAGGTTGGTTCGGGACTGAAGTCGATCACGCCCAGGGAGGCCATCGACGTCGTTCTGTGCTGGGGCTGGATCGATGCCGTGCGCAAGGGGCTCGACGACAAGAGCTATTTGCAGCGCTACACGCCGCGCGGCAGGAAGAGCATCTGGAGCCGGATCAACGTCGACAACGTCGCCCGGCTGATCGAGGAGGGCCGGATGACCGGGCATGGGCTGAAACAGGTCGAGGCGGCCAAGGCCGACGGCCGCTGGGCGCGCGCCTATGGAAGCGGCAAGGACATGAAAATCCCCGGGGATTTGCAGGCGGCAATAGATGCGGAGCCCAAGGCCAAGGCGATGCTGGCAAAGCTCAGCGCGCAGAACCGTTTCGCGCTCGCCTTCCGCATCCACAACTTGAAGACCGAGGCCGGCCGCAGGAAGAAGATCGCGGCATTCGTCGAGATGCTGAAGCGCGGCGAAACGATCTACCCGCAGGGCAAGAACTAGTCCAAAGCCTATGCCGGGCGGTTATGGGCAATCAGGTGCCACCAGTCCGACGGACCGCCGTACCGGCGGGCATGGGGGAGCAATCGCCGTCGTCAGGCCGCTCGCTTCGGTTCGATCGCAAAGGGGCTGAGCCCCAGCCAGGTCTGCATCTTCCTTGCGATGTCATGGTTACCCGTCAAGGCGAGCTTCGCTCCGGCCCTCTCGACCGTGATCAGCCCCATCCAGATTTCGGTCATCGTGTGCAGTGAGCGGCCCGAGACATAGGTGACGATTTGTACCGGACACATAGTGTAGTGCACCCCGATTTTGAGACAGAAAAAATGGTAACAGTTCTCCGTTAGGAGGACTGATGAGGACGGACGATCCTGGGCGGCGGTTCAGTCGCGCGTTCAAGTTGACGGCGGTTCAGCGAATGGCTGCCGGGGCCAATGTCAGCAAGCTGTCACGCGAGTTGGGGATTTCCCGCAAAGGCCTGTATCAGTGGCAAAAGCAGTTCCGCACGGGCGGAGCGGCGGCGCTGCGCGAAGTCGGGCGCCCGAGACGCGGCGCGGCAACAGGCCATGAGCAAAAGGGAGGCGACGCGCTGCAGTCTTCGTCGAGCGACGAGCTTTCGAAGGCCCTGGCGCGGATTGCGGAATTGGAGCGGCTTGTCGGACAGCAAGCGGTCGATCTCGATTTTTTTCAACAAGCCTTGCAGCACGTCGGGAAAGCGCGCCAGCAGAGCGGCGCGCCTGGCGGGACGGCATCTACACGGTCATCGAAGCGATGATGGCGTCCGGGCTGCAAGGCCAGATCAGTGTGGAACGGATGTGCCGGCTGGCTGGGGTGAGCCGCGCGGGCTACTACCGCCATTGGCAGGCGATGGCGCCGCGCAGGGAGGAAGTGGGCCTGCGCGACGCCATCCAGCGCCTGGCGCTCGCCAACCCGCATTACGGCTATCGCAGAATTGGCGTGCTTTTGAGCCGGGAAGGCCGGCTGGCCAATCACAAGCGCGTGCTGCGGCTGATGCGGGAGGACAATCTGCTGTGTCTGCGCAAAGCGCCCTTCGTGCCGATGACAACCGACACCAGGCATGACTGGTGCATCGTGCCCAACCTGGCCCGAGGCCTTCAACTGACCGACATCGACCAGCTCTGGGTGGCCGACATCACCTACGTCCATCTCGCCGAGGAGTTCGCATTCCTGGCGATCGTCCTGGACGCCTTCAGCCGCAAGGTCATCGGCTGGGCGATTGCGACCCACCTGAAAGCGGAACTTGCCATTGCGGCGCTCGACAAGGCGATTGCGGCACGTCGGCCGGCACCGGGAAGTGTCATTCACCATAGCGATCGCGGCGTCCAATACGCCTGCGCTGACTACGCGGCACGACTTGCAAGCCACGACATCCAGCCGAGCATGAGCCGGATCGGCAATCCTTATGACAATGCCAAGGCCGAAAGATTTCATGAGGACCCTGAAGGAAGAGGAGGTGGATGGCCAAGCCTATCGCGACATAGACGATGCAACGACAAGGATCGGCGAGTTCATCGAGGTGGTCTACAACAGGCAGCGCCTGCACTCTGCCCTCGACTATCTCTCGCCGGACGCATACGAGACCAGTCTCATGCAACTACGGCAAAAGACACCAAACGCAATCCACAACAAGGAGAACTGTTACTGATTACTGTCTCACCGAAGGGGTGCAGTCCAATAGGTAACACTTTTGGCTTTTTGCCGGAGGTGTTGATGCCGTGGAAAGAGTGTTCGGTGATGGAGGAACGTCTTCGTTTCGTGGCTCGCCTTCTCGACGGGGAAGGTATGAGCGATGTGTGCCGGGAGTTCGGGATTTCGCGCAAGACCGGCTACAAGATCTTCAACCGCTACAAGGATGAGGGCCTGGAGGCGCTCACCGACCGTTCGCGGCGGCCGGTGCGCTATGCCAACCAGCTTCCCGACCAGATCGAGCGGCTGATCGTGGAGAGCAAGCGGGAGAAGCCGCACTGGGGCGCCAGGAAGATACGCGAGCTGCTGGTGCGCAAGCTCGCCGGCGACGTACGCGTCCCGGCCAGGAGCGTCGGCGACATTTTTGGCACGCCGCGGCGCAGATCGTTGAAGCCGGTCGAACCTGCCACCAATTCGCGCATCAGCACCATCGTCCAGCGGGTACACAGCACCTCGGCGGCCATCGATAGCGGGCAGAACTGTTTGTATCCGGCCTGGGTCATTGCGGTCTTTTCCTCCACCTCGACCGAGACCGTAGGCCTTCCCTGACAGCGCGGCGAGTACAGAAACTGTATCGGCCTAGTACAGTTAGCGGACTGGCTGACGCGGACCTTGGTATGCGAGCCCTTTGGCCGGTGCACGGGGATAGCCCTGTGCGCTCATAACCAGGAGACATGACCATGACCGCTTACATCATTGCAGACATCAAGGTGAAGGACCCGCAGTGGATGCCGGCCTACGCCGCTTCGGTCCACGACCTCGTTCACAAGCACGGCGGCAGATACCTGTCGCGCAGCGGCAACGTGAAGACGCTTGAAGGCAAGCCGCTCGACACGACCCTGATCGCGCTGATGGCGTTTCCATCCGAGGCGGCGGCCCGCGCTTTCACCAGCGACCCTGCCTACGCGTCCTTCGTGTCGGCCCGTCAGCGCGGCAGCGACAGCCGTTTCCAGTTGATCGACAACACCGATCTGGCTGGAACGATTTCGTATCTGCCGAAGGGGATGATTTTTCCGGCACTCGCCGCATCGAATTCGGGATCACCAAGCAACAACAGTCACAGCGCTGGCCTGCCGAGCCTCCGTATTTTCGGCGGCCGGCCCGCTGTGCTTTTCAAGAAGAATGGAATGAATATGACAATCAACTTTTGCAACAGGCCTCTCATGGCCGCGGCCGTGCTGTCCGCCTGCGCCACGTTCGCACAGGCGCATCAGGAGGTCGCGGCGCCTGAAACCGGTCTCAATCCGCTGGCCGACAAGGTACGGGCCGCAAACAGCCGGTTTCTCGACGTCAAGGCTGCCACATCGGAGGGCTATGCGCCCATCCCCTGCGCCAGCGGCATCACCGGCGGGGCCATGGGTATCCACTATGTCAACGGCCAGTATCTGAAGGACGACAAGATCGATCTGGCTCGTCCCGAAGCCGTCATGTACGAGCCGATGGCCGACGGCACGCTCAAGCTGATAGCGGTCGAATACATCTCCTCGAAGTGGCCGGCCGAGTTGGACGGACATCTGTTCAACTTCAACAGCGCGCCCAACCGCTATGGCCTGGGTGAATTCTACGAACTGCATGTCTGGGCCTGGAAGTGCAACCCGGCCGGCACTTTCGCCGACATGAATCCGAACGTGTCGTGCGACCCGACGACCACCCCAAGCCAGTAGGCGATCGGGCTGGGCGGCGCCACTGCCGCCTGGCCGTTCGGCCGTCTTCCGCCGACCTTGAAACCACGTTCGGCTCCTCCATCTAGTTCGCCATAGCGCGCAACTTTCGAAACGAGGAAGCGCCAGGAGTTGCTGGTCTCCGACAAACCAGAATGGCTGCCCGTTCGCTTTTGTCGGGCGCCGACAATCGAGCGTCTTCCTCATCGTTGTCAGACGAAGGGAGATCGAAATGGCAAAGGTCGTTTGCGTCCTCTATGACGATCCGGTCGACGGCTACCCGTCAAATTATGCCCGGGACGGGCTGCCGAAGCTCGACCGTTATCCCGGCGGCCAGACGCTTCCGACGCCGAAGGCCGTCGACTTCGAACCGGGGGTCCTGCTCGGCTCCGTGTCGGGCGAACTCGGCCTGAGGCCATTCCTCGAAGGCGCCGGGCACAGCCTGGTCGTGACCTCGGACAAGGACGGTCCCGGCAGCGTTTTCGAACGCGAACTCGGCGACGCCGAGATCGTCATCTCGCAGCCTTTCTGGCCGGCATATCTGACCAGGGAACGGATAGCCAAGGCAGACAAATTGAAGCTTGCGATCACCGCCGGCATCGGGTCCGACCATGTCGATCTGCAGGCCGCGATGGACCGCGGCGTCACCGTCGCCGAAGTGACCTACTGCAACTCGATCAGCGTGTCCGAGCATGTGGTGATGATGATCCTGGCGTTGGTGCGAAACTACATCCCCTCCTACCAGTGGGTCGTCAAGGGCGGCTGGAACATCGCCGACTGTGTCGCGCGTTCCTACGATGTCGAGGGGATGCAGATCGGAACCGTCGGCGCCGGCCGGATCGGCAGCGCGGTGCTGCGCCGGCTGCGGCCGTTCGACGTCAAGCTGCACTACACCGACCGCCACCGCCTGCCCGCGGCGGTCGAAAAGGACCTCGGCGTCACCTTCCACCCAGACGCCGCATCGATGGTCGGTATCTGCGACGTCGTGACGATCAATGCCCCTCTGCATCCGGAGACGGAGAACCTGTTCGACGAGGCGATGATCGCCAGGATGAAACGCGGCGCCTATCTGGTGAACACGGCGCGCGGCAAGATCTGCAATCGCGACGCCGTCGCCCGGGCGCTGGAGAGCGGTCAGCTCGCAGGTTATGCCGGCGACGTCTGGTTTCCGCAACCGCCCCCCAAGGACCATCCCTGGCGATCGATGCCGCATCACGGCATGACGCCGCATATTTCGGGATCGTCGCTCTCGGCCCAGGCGCGCTACGCGGCAGGCACGCGTGAAATCCTGGAATGCTGGTTCGAGGGCCGGCCGATCCGCGAGGAGTACCTGATCGTCGACGGCGGCAAGCTGGCCGGCGCCGGCGCGCATTCCTATAGCGCGGGCGACGCCACAAGCGGTTCGGAAGAGGCGGCGCGCTTCAAGGCCAAGGCGTGAGCCGGGCGGAATCAGCTGCGCCGCACTGCCAGAGGAGGCAGATTGGCTGCTTCGCAGGCGATCCACTTCCCCACCGCTTTGCGGTAACGGTTTCTTCTTTGCTTTGCCTCACAATGGCGACGACGGGGCGGGCGAAGTCCAGAGCATGGCCGACAGGAAGAATCGCGACGGAGAGTTCTGGCAGCTTGCGCTCGAACGCGCGCATCTTGGCGTGTGGGACTGGGATTTGCCGAGCGGAGACTGCTTTTACTCGGCAATGTGGTCGCAAATGCTCGGCTATGACGAGGGCGAGCTTGTCAAGACAAGCGATCTCTGGCTGCGGCTGACGCATCCCGACGATCGCGAGCGGGCGGTGGCCAGCGGCGAACGCCATATTGCCGGCCAGACCGCTTTCATCGAGACGGAGCTCAGGCTGAAGCACAAGTCCGGCCATTGGGTATGGGTTCTCGATCGCGGTGGGGTGGTCGAGCGCGACGCGGAAGGCAAGCCCATCCGGCTGATGGGCGTCCAGACCGACATCACCAAGCAGAAGCAAGCCGAACAGGAGCTCGAACAGGTGAATGTGCGCTTTCGCTTGGCATTGGCGGCCAGCGGCACCGGCATCTGGCATCACGATCTGGCGACACGCAAAAGCTACTGGGACGAGCGCACCAGGGAGATATTCGGGCTTGTCGCCGATGCTGACGAGGTACCGCACGACCTCTGGCACAGCTATCTGCATCCCGACGACAAGGACGATGCCGAGCGGGGCCACATGGTGCCGTTGCAAACGCAAAAGGTCGTCGCCGCGCAATACCGGATCGTCAAGCGGGACGGCGAGGTCCGGCACGTCGAATCGCTGCTGCGCTTCATCGCCGACGCTCAATCGTCAGGCCAGATCCTGGGCACGGTGCGCGACGTCACCGAGGCAAAGCAGCGCGAGCAGGAGCTTGCCCACGCGGCCCAACACGATGCCCTGACCGGTCTTTTGAACCGCGCCGCATTCGACCGGCTGCTGGCCGAGCATATCGCGACGGCGCGCCCGCTTGCGGTCTTCTACGTCGACCTCGACTACTTCAAGGCGCTGAACGATTTCGCAGGCCACGCCGCCGGCGACCTCGCGCTGAAGAGCGTCGCCAAGGGCATTTCGAGCTGTCTGCCGCCGTCGGCGCATGCCGCGCGGCTCGGCGGCGACGAGTTCGCACTGCTGGTGCCCGATTGCGACCCACGGCAAGCCGAGAAGCTGGCCGCCGCCGTTCTCGCCGCGGTTCGCGACGCCGCCCCCGGCTCGACGGCGACGTCACGCAAGCTCGCAGCCAGTATCGGCATCGCCCATGTCGCCGACCGGAATACCACGGTGGCCGACGCGCTCGCCTGCGCCGACGATGCCTGCTATGCGGCCAAGGCCACCGGTCGCAACCGCTTCGCGGTGTTCTCCCCCGAGGCAACATCCGGTTCCGGCGGACTCAATGCGGCGCGACTGGCGGCCGACACCGTCGATGCCATGGAAGACGGAAGGCTGAAACTGTTCGGCCAGGAAATCCATCGACTCGGACAACCCTGGGAAGAGAGCCGCCATGTCGAGGTCCTGGCGCGGCTGGTCGGACGCAACGGGCGGCTGATCCCACCGGGCGAATTCATCCCGGCGGCGGAACGGTTTGGCATTGCCTCGCGGCTCGATCGCTGGATCATCAGGACGGCGCTCTCGCTTCACGGTCCGGCGCTGAAGTCAGGGGCGCTCACGCTTGGCTTCAACCTGTCGGCGCAGACGCTGAGCGATCCTCAGTTGTGGGACTTCGTCGACGCCGTCATCGACGGGACCGGGGCGCCCCATTCCGGCATCGGCTTCGAGATCACGGAAACCGCCGCCGTCACCAATTTCACCGCTGCCGAACAGTTCGTCCGCAAGGCGCGCGAGCGGCGCTGCCGCGTCAGCCTCGATGATTTCGGGGCTGGGATGAGCTCGTTCGAATATCTCCGGCGCTTTCCCGTCGATGCGATCAAGATCGACGGTTCCTTCATCGAGCATATTGCGCAAAGCCGCTTCGACCGCGAAATCGTTTCGGCTATATCGGGCATCGCCAGAAGCCTCGGCTGCTCCGTGGTGGCCGAGAAGATCGAAGAGCAGGATGCGCTCGACGTCCTCAGGGATATGGGCGTTGCCTTCGGCCAGGGATTTCTGCTGCACCAGCCGGAGCCGCTGGAAGCGATCGTGACGCGGGCGAGCGCGCAAGCGGCTTTGCCGGTGGGTCGGCAAGCGTAGGGCTCCGTCACGGGCAGACGGGGGCGAGCCCGTGGGACTAAACGCGGCCTCCGCTCAATGCTGCGCGTGTTCGTCGTGGCGCTTAAGGATCCGCTGCTTCCTGGCCGATGCCTTGCCGCCCACCGCTGTGCGCGACTAATTCTTACGCTTGGCGGTTGAGGGCATCGTCGTGCTCACCCAGCCCTTGGCCTCGCGCATGATCTTCAGCGCCTCATCCCGCGTCAGTCCGCATTTCCGGGCAAAGTAGGTCGCCTCATAGGCTTCCGCCGCGGAGACCGCGGAAATGCCGGATGGTTCCGGTTTTGATTTCTTCTTGGCCATGCCGGCTCGTCGACTGTGAATCGATTAGTCAGCTAATGTAGCATCTTTGTTTGGCAAGGCAAATTCCCGGTCCTTCGAAGCAACCGGGGCGCGGGCAGGTGATCGACATCTGCCTGCGGTTCAAGCTCCATCGGTCGGCAAGGCAGCGTCCCACAGGGAGGGGAAGTTCATCCCGCAGCCGTGCGAGTCCGGCGCGGTTCGGCCTTTTCATCACCTGAAAGGTGGTAAGGCTGGATGAGCACCTCCGCCGGAATGTGCCAATTCTTGTGGATCTGGTGCACCATATCGATCGTCAGCAAGCGCTTCCTGTTCAAGATTTTCGAAGCCCGCGAAGTCGAGCCAATGACTTCGGCAAGGGCCACCTGCTTCAGGCCGGCCATTTCCATATGAGCGCGAATGGCTATGACAGGGTCCGGCGCCTCGATCGGATAATGCCTGGCCTCATAGGCCTCGATGAGATCGGCGAGTACATCGAAACGGTCGCCATCGGGAGAACCGACCTCGGGCTCGTTGTCGAAATATCGAGTGATCTCGGCGATGGCCCAGTCATAGTCAGCTTCGGTTTTAAGGGAGCGAATGTTTTTCATCACACGGTCTCCGCATCTATCTTATCGAATTCTGCATGGGTGCCGACGAATTTGATCAGTACCCGCTTGTAGGTGTAGTTGACATGAACGATGACCCGGTACTTGTTGCCGGCGATATCGAAAATCACACGGTTGTCGCTGACGATGTCCACGTTCGCGCCAAACCGATCCTTGATGTCAGCGGAGGTCTTCCATTTGACCTTGTCAACCGCCAGGTACCAGGCGGTGAGCGGCCCCTTCGCCTGCGGGTGCCTGGTCCAGAAGGCGACAAGGGTCATTCTGCTGACGATCTGCACGCCTTGATATAGCAAGTTCCCAAAACGGGAAATTCGCGCATCAGGGCAGAAGCCCGGTTGGGCATTACGCAGATCGATGAACTCAGTTCGGAATGCCGACCGCCTCAGCGCTGGGCAGCGCAACCGTCAGGAGGCTCGGCTCTGTCGAGCATCGGTCAAGCCTGTCTCGGAGCCGGTCTCGTTCAGAAGGTTGCAGAGCGAAGCCGCCTCGTCGCGACGCAGACCGATCAGCGCAAGTGCCGAAAACTGGGCCGGCTGATCGATTCTGGTGTCCCAGACCATCCACCGGCTGTTTGGCTCCATGACACATTCAAAGCGCAATGCACGGTCCGACATCCGGCCTCCCCAACGAATCTTCGCCGGACTGGTAGCGTCTCGAAGTAAACGAGGTGTTGTGTTGTTGAAACCTGACGTTGAATCCGGTCGATGGCAATAGCATACCGAAAGCCGGCGGCATGGTCATGCCGGCCGAACGGTCCGGATCGGGCCGCATGGCAGCGTTCACAGGTTCACTGCGAGGCAGGCCACGGCACCGATCGGCTCCTGGAATGCGAGGTTCCTTTGACCCGCGACGCTGCCGGATGCGGATCAGGCGTTGCGGCTCGCCATATGCGCGTCGAGTTTCTTCCTCGAAGGCCCGTACCGCTTGATGATGGTCGCGGCCTCGCTCGGCGGTATGCCGTATTTTTTCGCAAAAGCCGCTACTTCGTAAGGCTGCTCGCTGGAAACCAGCTTGCGATCCTGCTTGGTCTTGGATTTGTCGTCGGCCATGTCGTCCTCCGTCACATCTGGTCGTTATAGGGTTCCCTTGTCCGCCCGACCATCCTTGCCGATCGCCCGGCACGGGCGATGCTGGTTCCCGCTCATGGGCTCGAACCACGATTCACGCCTTCAAAGGGCGCTGTCCTACCATTAGACGAAGCGGGAGTAGAGGAAGTGGACGCTGTCTAACACTTTCTCTTCCGCACATGAAGCCGCTTGATGCCGTTACCTGCCTGAGTACCGTCGGCTGCGAAACCCTGCTGGATGGACGGGTCCTGAGCCTAGACGCGCGCAATCGCCAACAGCCACGCCAAAAGTTCGAGCAACAAGAGAAACAGGGCAAGCTGCAGCGAGATGCGCAGGCGTTGAATGATCCGCCAATTGCTGGCCATGTCGGTTTTGATGCGGAGCGCAAGCGCGCGGTGCATCCCGTCCATGGTTTCAGAAGGATTTTGATCGACAAAGTCGTGGAGCAGCTGCTCCGGATCGAAGCGGAACGTAAGATTGTAGTAGGGCCACAACATGATCACGACCAGCAGCCCGATCAGGAAAAGCAGCGCCAGCGCCAGCCAGCCCCACAGGCCCAGTCCCTCCGCCAGAGTCCTGCCGCCGAGAAGGGAACTGACGAAGGCGGTTGCGAAGATCAGATTGCCGGCGCGCGTGTTGAGGCTCTCCACCACATTCTGCTGGTGTTGGAGGCCACGCACCGCCTCCGCGTAAACGAAGGCCAGGCGAGGGTCGGGTGCCGCAGCGGGCTGGTAATGGCTTTCGCCCGCCGATGAAAAATGTTCGGGCATGAGTCCGTCCCACGTTCCGATGTGAACCACGATAAGGACAATGGCGGTTGCCTGTCTACCGCCTGTCGGGCCGCCGGCCTTGACGCCTGAACGATCCGCCCCAGATTACGCGGCGGAGTTTCAGATATGGGATACCATTGGCAGCGGCCGCCCAGATTCCTGGAACGGCATTTCGGCATTGTTATTGCAATCGGCCTGGTTGCAGGGCTGTCGGTCCTGGCCGCGCTGGGCTACACGCCTTGAAATTTCGGGTTTCAGCGGCAAAATCGCTAATGTAAGCGAAATGTGACGGTGCCGACGCAACCGAACGGGCGCCATGTGCATTTCAATGCATGACAATGCTTCGCCCCGATATCCCCGCGAAATGCTGCGCGTATTGCGGCGGGCGCGACCACGGCTACGAGGACTGCCCAAAGCGGAAAGCCGATGCCGGATCGCGGGAGGACGAGCGCATCGTTCCGGCCCCAAGTCCGGCACGATGGATAGACAAGCCCGACAAAACCGCAGCCTGAACCATCCCGGCTAAGGCATCTTCTGCGTATGTCCGACGGCATTGGCGAAAGAAATGTCGCCCTTGATCTCGCGCATGGCCATCGAGGTGATCGTGCGGCGCACGCCGGGCAGTCGGCTGAGTTCGACGCGCAGCATCCTGTCAAGCGCCGTCATGTCGACCGTCACGATCTGCAGGAGATAGTCGGCCTCGCCTGTCGTGGCGTGGCAGCGCCGGATCAGCGGGTGTGCCTGGACCGCGGCCTCGAAGGCCTCGGAAAGCTCGAAATCGATCGTCACCTGGATGAAGGCTTCGATGCCGAGGCCGAGTTTCGCCGGGTCGACGCGGGTCGAGTAGCCGCGGATGACGCCGGCGTCCTCCAGCGCCTTGACCCGCTTCCAGCACGGCGTCTTGCTCAGGCCGACCTCGTCGGCGAGCACCGCGAAGGAGATTCGCGCGTCGCGCTCCAGCGCCGCAACGATCTTGAGGTCGAGGGCATCCAGCACCAATCGTTCTCCTATGGCCGCCTCAAACCCGCTAATCGTCCTGCCTTTTCTGTTCCTGAACAACAACAAGAAAAAAATCAAGGCAGAGCGGCGCGCCCTGAAAGACAGTCGCCGAGCCATGTGCTTTCCTGTTGTGGTGCGCCCGGCAAGCGCGCCGTCAATCGGCAGCGCGGCTGGTCGCCCGGCGTGAGCCCGTCAGCCGGGAGGAGTGTAGAGCGGCTCCCTGCATCCATGAACCTGGCACTGGCCATCGCGGGTCGGCACATATGCGACCGCCGGGATTTCCGACCAGTTACACGCACTGCTGTATTGGCGGACGTAGAGGGCATAGGTGTTCGGACCTGTGGTCAGCACCACCGAGCCATGGCTCTGGATTAGCGCCTGCGTCTGTCGGCAGGTCATGGCTCGGGTGTCCGGCCGGGCCTGGGCATAAGTTGTGAAGCCAAGCATCATCGCTGCCGAGGTCAACGCAATCGGGCGAAGGGACATGTCGAGACTCCCATGATGAGACCTTGCCAGACTCGCATGTCGCAGATGGGTGCGCAATGGCCGGGAAGGATCGATGGACGGGATCTGGCGACGCGCCCTCGCACGCTGTAGCACCGCGACAATCCTGAGGTCGAGGGCATCCGGCACCACCAATCGTTCTCCAAAGTTGACACAATGGCTGACTTTCGTCCTTCATTTCCTGCTATTTGAATAACAGAAAGGAACAATATTCAAGCCGAAAGCGACTACACTACGGTCTCGGACCGAACAGATGCCCTGAGCCGACGGGCCGGGCACAAGGAGCAGCTGCCATGCACAAGCCGGACTATTACGCCCGCATCGAAACGCCTGAGATGCGCGACTACGGCGTCTACCTCAAGTGCGACAAGCTTCTCGCCTGCCAGAAGCCGCTGGCCGAGATGGTCAATGCCGACGAGCTGCAGTTCCAGATCGTGCACCAGGTCGAGGAGCTGTGGATGAAGCTCATTACCTACACGCTGGTCGACGTCGTCGACTTCCTCGAGCAGCAGAACACGCACCGCGTCGTCACGCTGATGGGGCGCGTGCATCGGCTGATGCGCATGATGACGGCGCAGCTCGACCTGCTCGAAACCATGTCACCCAAGGAATACCAGGAGATCCGGCTGCAGCTCGGCAATGGCAGCGGCCAGGAATCGCCGGGCTTCAAGCTGCTCTTGCGCATGCCGCCGGATCTGTGGCGGGCCTTCAAGGCGTCCTATCTCGATGGCCGCGGGCTTTCGGTCGAGGATGTCTACGATATCAGGTATGACCACGGCGACAGCTATGTCGTCGCCGAGGCGATGATCGAATTCGACGAGCTGTTCCAGAAATTCCGCGCCAACCATCTGTACCTCATCCATCGCTCGATCGGGCTGGGCTCCAAGTCGCTGAAGGGCCGTCCAGTCGAACTGCTGGCGGCCGGCGCCCGCCACCGCTTCTTTCCGGAGCTGTGGGATGTCCGCTGCGACATGACCGACCGCTGGGGCAGCCAGTACGGCACGG
Source organism: Mesorhizobium sp. WSM4821 (assembly GCF_055901555.1). NCBI lineage: Bacteria > Pseudomonadati > Pseudomonadota > Alphaproteobacteria > Hyphomicrobiales > Phyllobacteriaceae > Mesorhizobium > Mesorhizobium sp. WSM4821. Next base: position 3,593,609 of record NZ_CM148371.1, read on the forward strand.
TGCGGGATTCAATCAGCCACCACGCGGCGGAGTAGATCTGACCTGGGTCCTCGCCCCACGAAGGTGGGGGAGAGCGACTATCTGGGGTGTCAAGTTGCAATTGCGAACTCGTTGCGCGCATCGCGTGCTTTTGCATTGAGGATGACGAGAAGTTTTCCGGCGAGTGCGATGCGGATGAGCATTTTTGGCTTTCCCGCCTGTTGCAACCGTTGCGCGAAAGCTTTGAGATGAGGATCGAATTTGGCCACGATGGCTGCGACGATGAAGAGGATACCACGCGGCCCGGCGCGTCCGCCTCGCACATGCCTGTTGCCGGTGCGCTTGCCGCTATCGTTGGCGAAGGGAGCGAGGCCTGCCAACTTGGCGATGGCCTTGTTGGAGATGAGGCCGATCTCGGGCAGTTCGGCCATCAGGCGGGCGACGGTGCGTCCGGCCACGCCCTTGAGCAAACGAAAGGCCCGCTCCAGCCTGGCCCACAGCGGATCGTCATCGATCATCAAGGCAATCTCGCCTTCCAGCCGCCGTTGCTCGCGCTTGAGGAAGACCAGCATCGCCTCGATGCTGGCGCATACCACGGCGTCGCGTGCGGCACTTCTACGCTGCTTGTTGATGGTCGCATCGCCGACAATCTGGCAAAGTCGGCCAACCAACGCGGCAAGCCGCTGCTGGGCAGCGCTTGGCGGTGGCGTCGGCACCGTGTTCTTGACTACGCCATAATGGGCGATGACAGCGGCGTCGATCCTGTCGGTTTTCTCAAGATAGCCCATCGCCTCGGCGAAACGGCGCACGCTCTTGGCATTGACCACGCCGCACGGCATGCATGCCGTGCGCCCACAAGAGCATGAACCCCAGCCGTTCATAGCCGCCCGATGCCTCCATCACCGCAAGGACTGCGTCATGGCTGCGGCAGAACAGCCAGAGAGCTGCGATCCCCGCCGCGTCGTTGGCGAAGCGCGCTGCCGCTCCGCCAGGCCAGACATGCGCGTCCAGCCAATCTTTCGAAACATCAACTCCACAAATAATCCTGTTCACGGTAACCTGCCTTGTGCGTACGGTTGGAACCAAGCGACTGTTCGGTCGTGCGCGATGAAGGCGAAGATCCCAAGCTCTCCCGCGGCTGTAACCTCAGGTGGTACGGGCGACTTCGCCAAGCCAAGGTCCGGGCAGCCACCCGGACCTTGGCTCAATCGCTCTAATCCCACGAAATCTCTCTCGTGTAGATACAAGGTGGCTCGGCGAAGCCGAGACGGAGAGGGGGCCGCGCCCTACGAAAGCCCCCTCTCCGGCCGATTACGCGGCCACCTCTCCCCCACTTTCGTGGGGGCGAGGAACCCAAGTCCTGCAAGGCCCGCCCGCAGGCCGTTTGTATCGGCCAAGTTTCTCAGGGGCGGCGTGTCGGGTTTGCGGCTGGTGTATCGTCCTTGGGGCGAAACCCGTCGCAACTGGAGGACGTCATGTCGTTGGAAATCGCTCAATCACCCGTTCAATCACCGTGGCAGACCGCGGCAATCCTCGTTGGCCGGCTGATCTTCGCGGCAATCTTCGTGATGGCGGTGGCCTTCAAGTTCATGGATATGGGCGCCACCGCAGGCTACATCGCCGCCGCCGGATTTCCGTTCCCGCTGTTCCTGGCCTGGTGCGCGGCGCTGCTCGAAGTGGTGCTGGTGCTGTGCTTCCTGACCGGCGCCTTTTTCACGCCGGCCGCGCTCGTTACCGCCGTCTACGTCATCTTCCTCGGCTTTGCCTTCCACGGGCCGTCGCACTGGGCCGGCAACCAGGCCGAGTTCGGCTTCTTCGTCGACCATTTTACTTTCCTCGCCGGCCTGCTGTTTGCCGCCGCGCACGGGCCTGGCCGCGTGCTGACGCTGAAGCCTCGGTCCGCAAGCTGATCCTGCGGTCGGCCCGCTGGTGCGGGGAGGGGCGTCACATCTGGTCGTTGTAGGGCTCCTTCATCTGGCCGACCATGCGCGCCAGTTTCGAGAATGACGGCATATCCGCCTCCGGCTGACACTGATTGGCCAGTTCCAGCAGCCGGATCGGGAAATTGACCGCATCGCGGCTCGACGCCGACATGCCTTCGGACCGTTCCTCGCTCGTCTCGCTGGCCTCGGCCTTGCGCAGGGCGATGTCTATCTCCTCGACCGAGAGCACGCCCTTGCGGACAAGGACCTGATTGATCGAGGCGACGGCCATCAGCAGGCCCTCGAGTTGCAGATTGGCGACATTCATGGCTTCGCTCCCATTGGCTAAACTGCAAACGCGCGAGCGCCGGTTCCGATCCGGATGGGCTACGTGGATGATGCCGGCGGATCGCCCGAAGTCGGCTGCTCCTTCACTCGCCATTGACTTTGTGACGGCAGCTAAGGCGGGAGATTAAGCTCTCAACCACTCACCCCGCTCTCCGCGCAAACGCCCAGACCATCAGCGGGTATTCTTCGTCGTTGGAGAGGTCGCGCCACATGCCGTAGGAGCGTACTGGTCCGCCGATATGGGCTTTTGCGCAGGCCTTGTTGCCCCAGCTGAACACCTCTATGCCGGCTTCCGGAAAGCCGCCTTCGAACAGCAACTGCTTCAGGCCGGCGGGGGTCCAGCGGTTGTAATCGTGCGGCCTGGCATGCACCCTGAACAGGAACGGCGTCGCCACCATCGCCCAGCCGCCCGGCCTTGTCATGGCGTGGATATTCTCAGCCGCGGCCAGCGGCCGCTGCACATGCTCCAGCACCTGATCGGCGATGACGATCGCATATTGCCTCTCGGTGCGGTCCTTGCAGATGTCGAATTCGGGAAAATCGACCGACGTATAGCTGGAGCACAGCGTCTTCCAGTAGCGGTTCCAGCCGGGCGAAACCTCGATCACAGGGGAAGATTTCCGGCCGTCCGCTTCAAGAAACGCGGTGAACGCCTCGATCTGCCTGAGGCGCAGCCAGTTGCGGGAGTCGTAGCCGAGCAGCCGTTTTGCAGCCTGTTTGCTGCGTCTCTTCAAGGTACCGGGCAGGCTTTCCGTCATTGTCACATCGATCTCCTTAAGGCCCGCCGCGCGCCCCCGTTGAACATTGCAAAAGCGAACAAAATTCGACCTGGCCTTGACAATATCTGGGCTTCGAACAGGCGACACCACCCGAAGAAAGAATGCCATGACGAGCGATTCCCGTGCCCATGCTATCCTGTCGCGACAGGCGGAACTCGAGACCGAGCGCAGCCAGCATGAGGCTGTCTGGGAGGCCGTGTCGGAAATCTGCGATCCCGACGCGCCCGACATCTGGGGCCGGCAAGCCGGCGCGGCCTCGAAGGCCGAGCCGCAGGAGCGGCGCGGCGCCCGTGTCTACGCCAACACCATCAACGCGGCCGCCAACCGGCTGGCCGCCGGGCTGGAGAGCCTGATCATCCCGCAGTCGGAAAAATGGCACGGCTGTCGACCGCCGCCATGAACGACGAGGAGACCGACGAGGAAAGGAATGGGCGAAAGCGCTACGCGATTTCCTGTTTGCGCTGCAGTACTCCGCCAATTCGAATTTCGCGCCGGCGACGCAGGCCTGCCTGCGCAATGTCGTGCGCTACGGCCCGGCCTATCTCTATGTCGAGGAAGGCTTTGGCGGCACGCCGACCGCTATGCCTCGATTCCCGTGGTCGAGGGCTATCTCTCGCGCAACCGCTGGGGGTAGGTCGACACCTTCCACCGCCGCTATGAGCGCACATCGCGGCAGGCGGCGCAGCTCCTGGCTATGATGCCGGCGCGGATCAAGGTGCTGGTCGACGACCCCTCGAAATGCGAGACGAAGATCGCGCTAATCCAGTGCATCCAGCCGCGTGACGAGCGCAGGATGTACCGGTTGGGAGACACCTACCAATATCTCGACACGGCGTTCGCCTCCTATCACGTCATCGAGGACGAGGAGGCCGCCGCCAGGGAGAGCGGCTTCCGCTCCTTCCCGGTGTCGTGCTTCAACTGGCGCGGCTACGAGGGCGATCACGATGCCGCGGTGCGCGAGGAAACGCCGTGCGCCGCTCGGGTCTGGGGGCGCTGCAGCAGATCACCGATCCGGCCACTGCCTGCAAGGCACGGCTCGACTATGTCTCAGTGGCCAAGACGAAGACGGCTCGAACTGCACAGCGCCTTGAGCAATGCCCGGCCGAAGTGGTGCAGCACATCATGGGGTTTCTGACGCTGGATGAGGCGCAACTGGCGGCGCTGGAGAAGTGGCGTGGTTGGGGGGAGGTAGGGCTGGTGAAGCTGCGCTACGATCAAAATTTGCTCAAATCCACGGTGAGTCGCATCGGACTGGCTTTGACGTCTGCCGGCGAACACCTCTGGATCGATTTCGCTGGGCCGCTTCTGCCGCCGCCTCTGAATGTGGTTCATAGGAAACAACAGTGATCGATTTGACCTTGCCGGCCTTGTCCAAGGTTACCTCGAAAATGGCTTTGACGTGATTCTCGACTGCGGCCACCGGCAAGACCAGGCATTCGCCGATTCTCTCGACACTGACAGCCTATCTGGCGTGTGCGGAAGCCGAACAAACAACCAGCAGCGAAGTCATCAAAAATTGCATCGTCGCCCCCATGTCGGAACGGACGATAGCGCCGATCCCCGATCAGGGTAAGGACCAAGCATCAGGGGGAAAGAATGCATCGAGGCCGAAGATGCGTCCCTCGCCCCGTTTACGGGAGGATGCCGGCAGGCAGGTGAGGGGCGGTGCCAGCATTTCAGAATTTTGCGCTGCCCCCTCATCCCCTGCCGGGACCTTCTCCACGTATGGTGACGGGGAGAGCTGTCGCTCAATAATCGCCGCTGTAGTAGCGGTCGTCGCAAGGCGCGGTGTAGATGCGGCCGCTGTTGCGATCCTGGTAGCGGCAAAGCTGTTCGCCGCGCCGCTGCGGCGTCGTGGCGCTGCCGACGACCGCACCAAGCAGGGCGCCGCTGGCTGCACCGATGACCGTGCTCTTGGTGTTGCCGCCTATGGCCTGACCGACGAGAGCGCCGCCCGCGCCGCCGACCAGAGCGCCCGTGGTGGCCCTCTGCTGCCCTTCGGTCTGCGCACACCCTGCCAGAACGGCAGTCAGAAGCGCGGCGGCAATGGCTTTCTTGATCATGTAAAGGTTCTCCTTTTAAGCCCAAAGGGCCGAATACCTTGCCAAGTGCGGCGGCATTGCGGCGGAACATGGGCACCACGCCTCACGAAATGAGACATGGTTTCTTTCGGCTTGATGACCGAGGCCTTTGATTCGGAAAGACCGTGGTCAAACAAGACGATAAGGTGCGTTTCTATCGACATGAATCAGGCTTCAGGCGGCAGCGGTTCTGCCTAGGTTCAGCCGACCCCTCAAACCTCCACGAATGGAGAACGCCGTGGATGACGCCTAGGCCTGCCTGTCATCGCCGTTGGCTGTTAACCATGCCTCCCCCACTCTGGCTCAGTCATTCGCTTCCATGCGCGCGGTGCCATGCAACCCATTCGGCATGCGTCGGCAGCTCTTTGAAAGCTGGCTGATACCCTCGTTGGTCATAGTCAATCTTTGACAAAAGCATGGAGTTCTTCTGCTATCGCGCTGTCATCAGCCGGTGGTCTGATTGTGGTCATGATGGTAGCCTATGGTGTGCTGTAGCCTCCAAATCGTCGCGCAAGCGGTGGTGCCTGCCGGGCCATGCCAGCTAGACTTTTCAGATGAAGGATTGACCTTATCTTGTTGCGTTCAGACTCTTATCCGGTGGCGGCAAGGATCGTTTTCCTGGTCACCTTGGCCGGCGTTCTCCTGCTCGCTTTTCTGCCGGCGCAGCTCACGCCGGATATCGGCTGGGCCGCCCATCAGGACAAGCTCAACCACGCCGCGGCCTTCGCCGTGTTGGCGGCCTTGGGAAGCCTCGGCTGGCCCGAACGCAAGGTAAGGCTGATCGTTCTCCTCACTTTCACGGGTGCTGCGATCGAGGTTCTCCAGGGCGCGCAGCTGATAGGACGCGATATGGATGCGTTCGACTGGGTTGCCGACTGCGGCGGCATGGCGTTCGGGCTGACAATCGCAAGCTGGACAAAGAGACGGCGCGTTGGCGAATTGCCATAGGCCGTAGCGTTTTTTGAGCGCTCACAGGACAAGACCCCGGCTGAACCAACCGCGTCTCTTCCGCGCCTCAAAGCGCGTCGCGTTTGAACGGATTCATGCGACTCGCTTGATATTATGCATGTCGTTGTAGCAAAACCGCTGCACACTTATGCGCGTCATGCATTAGGGGCGGATCTTTCCAAAACGCACACACGTCATGGACCGCCTGTCCTGCGGGCGCGCGATGCAACCTTTCAAGCCTCGTCGACGGCGCGGAACCATTCGCCTTCGCTGACGGTGTAGATGCCGTTCTGTCTCTGGTCGGCCTGGTCGTTTACCAGCACCCGGTCGCCAACCTCGCACGGCACGCCGCCGATGGCCTGCAGGCCTCGTAGGAAGATGTTGGCCGTGGTCGCCAGACGCACGGGTTCGCGTTCGAACGGCGCCAGTTGCAGGTCGGGCCATCAGGCTTGCTCCATGAAAGCCCCGCGAAGCGTCGCTGACGCAGGTTCTGATCACAGCGCCTGGCTCGTACACAGTCGCGCCGAGCTTCAGCTTCGCGGCGTCGGCGGGATTGGCCGATTCGGCCGCTGCAGTCGTACTCGGCAGGAAAATTGATGTCGGTGAATATTTCTGGACAGAGGTTTCAACCGGTGTCCTTGGCCTTTACAGTGTAACGGCTGGACCTGTTGCGACGGATACGGGGCTCAGGTCACGACGTCTGACTTGATTTCGAACGTCGATAGCTTAGCGATGATCGAAGGCCTCAGTGTTCTGACAGCCCGGCTCACAGAGGCCGCAGGGTCGGTAAGCCCATCCGTCTACCGACCCTACTCTTTTGTCGGGCGACATGATCGAGCACGTGGTTGTTGCCAAGGCTGGAGAACGAAGCGCCCTGCAGCTTATCCGAGTGCCGGTGCGGCCTACATAGCCAACTTCAATATCGAAGAAGGTGTCGTCGCAAGGAGCTCGGGCGCGAATATCGTCAGCACCGCCATCACAGACCTCGGCTCCGGAGGTGACGTGAACGTGAACAGTCACCAGATCCCATGGGGACGGATGGATAGCGGCGAGTGCTCTGGCAGAGTGACGCTGCTAACAAACACCCCGTGGAGGAATACCATGCATGTAGTGGCCGACCGATCCGAAACTCTGACTGCTATCCGGACTGATCTGGGCGCAATCTTCGTGTCGCTGGAGCTCAGCCGTTCAACCTGGCTGATCACGTCGTTGTCGCCAGGTGGCGGCGAGAAGTTGTCGAAACACAGTGTCCCCAGTGGTGATTTATCCGCCTTGTTCCGTCGCTTCGATAGCGTGCGAGAGAAGGCAAGAGCACGCATGGGGCGAGACTTCCCCGTCGTCACTATCCAGGAAGCCGGGCTCGATGGCTTCTGGATCCATCGGGTTCTGAGCAAGGCGGGGATCGAGAGCTACGTCGTTGATCCCGCTTCTATCGCAGTGTCTCGTCGCAGTCGCCGAGCCAAGACCGACAAGATCGATGGTGAAACACTCGTTCGCTCTCTTCTTGCCTTCAAGCGAGGCGAACCGCGCATATGTGCAATGGTCAAAGAGCCAACACCGGAGCAGGAGGACCGCCGGCGTATCTGTCGCGAACGCAAGGTACTTACTGATGGCTGTTTTGCGGCTTGTCGTGAGAGCCGTGCTGGCTGTTCGACCACCAGATAAAATACAGCGAACCGACCTTCATGACCGGCACGCGGCGATCGCGTTCCCGCCCTCGCAATTCGCGATAGACTTTCATCTTTAGGGTGCCGCCCGGCAATTTGATTCGCACTGCCATCGGTTTACTCCCGCCGTACACCGCAAGATTGATGTGCAATGCAGCAATTGGAGAACTTCCCTTGCGGAAGAGTCAACAGCCGACGGGCGAGTTTTTCTGACTGTTCCGGAAGGATTTGAGCGGAGACGCCCGATGAGGGCGTCAAGGCATTGGGTGGGGCCGATCACGATCCTCCGGCGCACCCGTTTGGTTGTCCAGAGGGCGCTGACTGTTCGACCACCAGGTTAAATAGACCGAACCGATCTTGACGACAGGTATGCGGCGCTCGCGCTCGCGGGCGCGCAATTCACGATAAATTTTCATCTTCAAGGTGCCGCCCGGCAACCTGATACGTACTGCCATTGCTCCCAACCCCGTTGTGCAATGCAGCAATAGGAGAGCTTCCGTTGCGGAAGAGTCAATGGCCGGCCTTGACTATTTCTGGGGGCTATTTCCGAAAGGAAGCCGACGCGAACGTCAGCGCGGGGCGTGGTCAGGATCATCCGGTGCGCGGTCGTGTGCCTCGCTTTTTTTGATCGAGGATGGACGATCCGACACGCTGCTCGGCCACCAGACGATGTAGTAACTTCCGACCTGCCAGACCGGAACCTGGCGCTTTTGCTCGCGGCGGCGCAGCTCGTCTTTTTTCTTGATCTTAAGGGTTCCGCCCGGAAGCCTGATCCTGATTGTCACGTTCCCTCCCGCACCTTGTCTCCCACAAGGTACGAACGGTTCATGGGAGCAGTTTCATCCCGGCTAAGCAATTTCGGTTCAGGCGGCGACACGGATGAAGCTGTTCTCAAATGGCTGACACCGTCACTTGAAGAGATCTGCCATGCCCTGGATGGCAAGGAACGCGTAGAGGATCGGGCCGGCGACCAGACCGCAATAGAGACAGACGATCGCTGCCAGCGCCACAAGCAGGGTTTTGTCGCGGCCCACGGCGCGGAGTTCGGCCTTCACCGTCCAGCGCGCCGCGGCCGTTCCTTCGCCTTGCGACATGGGCAAATCCTCCCCTGTCATCCCCTTGGTCTCATTTCACACAATCGCTCGCAAACATCAACCTGGCTGCGAGGGAGGACACGCATGGACACCATTTTCAAGGGCGCCTCCAGGCGCCTGGACGATCTCGATCGGCCGAGGCTTGGCGCCAGGATCGGCGTCGGCGAGGATGAGATCCACGCCCTTCTCGATGTCGAGACCAGCGGGCACGGCTTCGACGCCCAGGGCCGTGCCGATCATCCTGTTCGAGCCGCACGTATTCTTCCGCAACCTGTCGGGGACGGCGCGGGCGCAAGCTGTCGCGGCTGGCCTTGCCTGTCAACGGGGGGCAAAAACCTTATCCCCGGGACCGCTATTCGCCCCTAAAAGCCGCCTACCGCGATCGACGAGACCGCAGGGCTCAGATCGGCGTCGTGGGGTCTCAGCCAGGTTCAAGATCTTGATGAATGTCGTCCGCGACGGCATCACCGGCCTCGTCAGAAAACAGCCTGCAATGGAGGGCAATTGAGATGTGGGTTGTGCTTTCCATTCTGAACGCGCTCGCCGGCAACAAGACGATCATGGCAATCTTCGCCGCGCTGGTCGGCGGCATTCGGCCTCTACGTCGCTGGCGGCATCAGCCGGGCGAAGCAGGACGCGGCGAAACAGGCGGCGGAAAAACTCGCCGCCGCGCAGGATCGCCTCGAAATGGACCGCGAGGCGACCGATGCCGAACGCGCGGCGCGCGACCTCCTGGACGAAGCGGCGAGGCGGGAGGCAATGCGATGGGCAAAGCACTGATCCTCTGTCTATTGCTCGCCGGATGCACAATGCCGGTTTCGCCGGACAACCCGCGCCAGGTCTGGTGCGACCACAACCAGTTGCGCCGTCCGTCAGCGGTCGTCGTCGCCGCCATGACGCGGCCAGAGCTCGACGAGGTGAACGCCTACAACGGGAAGGGCGCCAAATGGTGCGGGTGGAGGCCGTGGTGCACGAGCTCCTCGATACGCTCGGCATCAAGGCGCCGGTCGTGGTCGCCGGCCTTTCCGGTGGCATTTTGAGAGCCTTGTCGCGCCACCGCCACAAGGTCCGCGAGATGGTTGCGTCGCCGATCTGCGGCGCGCTGGCAGCGGCGTACCTGACATTGCCAGTGGTGCAACTTCCGCGCTACCGGCTTGGCTGTTCCGTCGGCCGACGATGACACCACGACGCTGGCCGCGGCGTTCCTCATCGGCGTGTCGGCGATCGTCTTCGAGGTGGTGGTGAAGCGGTCAAGCCGGAGAAGGAGGAGTGAGCGCCTGTCTTATTGCACCGCCGTAGTAACAGCCTTCCCGCGAGAGATGCCACTCCGGGTTGAAGGTTGCGGAACCACGAGCGAAGGTGCGCGTTAGGCACGACCCTCGCGAGGATATAGCATGCCAGCTCGCCCGATAGTTACGACAGCCGCAGCGATCCTGCTTGCCGCCACAAGCATGGCCTACGCCCGGCCGGATGCGCGCACCATGACATGCGAACAGACCCAGCAGCTGATCCAAAGCCGGCGCGCGGTCGTCCTGACGACCGGCCGCAACACCTATGATCGATATGTCCGCCGATTCGGCAATGAGTGCGACTGGCCCGAGGTGCCGACCGCCGCCTATGTCTGGACGCGTGACGGTCAATGCCGGGTCCATCGATGCGAGGAACCGGTCTTCGATTTTCCGGACTGAGACGCAGCCGGCGCCCGCCTCAAGGATTTTCGCGCGAAACCGAGGGATGCTCTAGAAGCCGAAGAATTGCCAGCCGACCAGATATCCAAGCGCAACGACCACCAGGGGAAACAAGGCCGGGGCCAACCGGCTGAGAGCGGAGCTCCTTGCCGGTTCCCTGGGGATGTTCCTGACGGCATTTCCGAGGTCCTTGGTCATGATCCCGTATAGTAGCAATCGCTGATTAACGATTTCTCAACATGCCCGCCCGCAACGGAGCGTTTTTTGCGTCTTCAACGCATGTCTTCCTCATTGCCGGCCAAAAGCTATTGTCGGTCGGACAGGAGTAACGGAGCCAGCATGGAACCGGGGCGCGTTGCCGCATGCGGGAACCAATCGCGGCCCACCTGCTTTGGCAAGGAGATTATCCTTCGCGGGAAGGAGTTCGACATGAAACCTTTCGCGTTCTTGCCAATCACGTTGAGGCTGGGCGTGCTGGGCGCACTGGCATTGGCGGCGCCGGTTGCCGCCCAGACGGACAACCAGGCACCCAACCAGGCGCCTTCTCAGTCCGGTCCCTGCCAGGCCGAACCGCTGAACGGCCAGCAGCACAAGCCGCCCGTCAACAACGGTGGCAAAAGCCTGACAGACACGCTTGACCCTTGCAACGGCGTACTGCTGCCACCGCCGACGGGCGATCGGGGCGTGGCCGTGCCGCCGCCGGACGAAGGCAAGACACCCGTAATCAAGCCCGGCGACGTGCCGGCGCAGCCACCGAAACAATAGACCGGCGCGACGGTTCGCGACGGGGCAAGCATTTTCGCTTTCGGTCCGGAACATTAGTTATTGCTAATTGTTCTTGTCGAAGCAGTCGATATCATTCCCCCACCGGTATCGCTGCTGATCGGGAAATCCGATCGGCCCGCGTTCCTGCGACAGGAACGCGGGTCATTGCGGTTAACCGCAGCAACACCCCAAGGCAGCGCCACTGCGACGATCAATTAGCCGCCACTCACGGAACAAGAAGGTTGCGTGGGCGTTTGCAATCCAGGCCCGCCGTTCCCCGATTGTGGAAGGCGGAGCCCGCAACCAGACAGGAGAAGACGATGAAAATCCACCTTGTTCCTGCCGCCGCCGGGCTGATTCTGCTCGCCGGTGTCGGCGTGGCCACCGCAGACCAGGTGATTGTCACGCCCGAGCAGCAGACGGTAATCCGCGAATATGTGGACAGGCAGCCGCTGGCGTCGATCAGCCTTCTGGGCGTGGAGCTCAATGTCGGTTCCACATTGCCTGACACGGTTGAACTTCAGCCGATTCCCGACGTGGAATACAGATATGTGGTCGTCGACAATCACACCGTGCTGGTCGACCCCGGCACACGCAGGATCGTGCAAGTCATCGACTGACCTGCACCCGCCGCTCTCTCTCGGGAAGACGCAAGAGGGGGCGGCGGCTCGCCGGCGGGTCGCCGGCTGCTGATCGTCTTGCCGCGGGACGGAAAGGAGCATCTCCCATGTTGCCGCATGTCGAGTCAGCCAATGTGGCCGCATCTGTAGACAAATTGCTTGCTGAACGGGGCACTGCCCTGTTGTCGATGAAGGAGCTGATTGCAGCGGTGCGTGAGCGAACTGGAACGGAGCGCTCAGACGCGGATCTGGCGGGGCTGATCACCAAGAAGGCAGCACTCCTCGGTGTCGCGGTTCTGTCCGACTAGGCTTCTGGCCGACTAGGCTTCTGTCCGACTAGGCTGGGGGCCGTTCAAGACGCCGATCGAAATTTCAGCTAAATAGTTGTCGCTCAAGGATTTGAAAGCAAGGGAGACAACAGTGACGGACGACAGGCAGGAACGCATTCGTCGGCGGGCTCACGCGATCTGGGAACAGGCCGGTCGGCCCGAGGGCGCGCATCAGCAGCACTGGGACCAGGCCACTGCCGAGATCGACGGTGAGAAGAGCAAGCCGAAAGCGAAGGCGGCTCGCACGAAGGGGAAGGCAGCCGCCAAGGATGGCAGGTCCAAGGACACCAAGCCAAAGGCCGCTCGGCCGCGCAAGGCTTCAGCGAGTTAGGGGCGGGGAGTCTCCAGCACAATCGGCGATCAGCTTTCTGAACTGCCGAATAAATTGCTTTTGGCCGCGGGACGAAACTCCGCGGCCGAAAAGCAAAAGCGTGAATTACCGAAGTTTCGATCCGGTTACTTGCCGCAGTGGTTATCGTTGACGGTCGGTGAAACCGTGCCGGGAGCCTTGTTCGTCGCATCAGGCATCGCGCCCTGCGGGCTTAAAGGGCAGTTCTGATCGGCATTGGAATTCAAGCCTTCAGGCCCCATGATGCTACCGGTGGTCCCGTAATCGACAACATTCGGATCGGCCCGGTTTGGATCGATCGGGGCCGGGTCGGTGACGATGCTTCTGTCGCTGCCAGTACCCATGTCAGCGCTTGGGTCAGTGGCATCCTGAGCCATCACAGAGGTAGCCAGACCGGCGGCGAGCACGGACGCTGCGAGGATTTTCCTAAGCATGGTTTGTCTCCATTTGTATTCATATTTGGCTTGTCGCCGCATTTGCGACTATAGAAAAAAACCGCTCGGAGTGGCGAAGGTTCCCACAAAATTCCAGCCTGCAACTAACCGTACGGCAAGTATGTTCCTCAGTGCCTGATGCGCGAGTTCGTCGATCAGTGCGATCACCTGTCCGATCGTGGCTTCAGACGTCACGAATATCAAAGCTCATCACTTTTTCTTGGCGCGCAATTCGCTGTCCAGGCGTGGCCGGCGGAATTAGTGTCGGCGCTGGTGCCTCCGTCGGCATTAACGCTGGACTGGGCGCCTCCGTCGGTAGCGGCGGTGGCATCAACGCTGGACTGGCGCCTCTGTCGGTGGCGGCAGTGGCATCAATGCTGGCCTGGGGGCGTCGGTTGGCGGCAACGAGGGTATTAATGCTGGCGCCGGCGCATCGGTCGGCGGCGAGCGGCCTCACCGCTGGTGCCGGCGTCGGCGTCGGCAGCGGCATCAATGCCGGTCTCGGCATCGGTATCGGCGGAACCAGCCCAACCAATCCGTCCAATCCGAGCAACCCGGGCCTCCCCGGCGTCGTCGCCAGCATGTCGAAAAGCCAGTTGATGAGGGTGAAGAAGCGTTGCGTGGATGTGCTCAGCACGTAGGCACTTAGTGGTCGCGCGCCGCTAAGCCAGATGCCATCCGGAATGGAAGTGTCGAACCAGCCGTGAGGCTTCGTTTACACTCTCCTAGCCAGCCCACGGTTCGTCAAAAAAGCCCGCCATACCGAGTGGTGGACCCGCCACACTGAGTGGCGGGCTTTTTTGCTTTTTTTGACGCAATCGTGCCGGAATGACGACTTGCCCGGCGAGGGTATGCCGGGAAGGCAATAAGCGTACCGGCCACGAGCCGTTGACACGACTGTCACGCCAGGATATTGAACAGGATTATACAGGTTTACTGAACAGGTATTCCATGGCACGTCGCACGCCTCTGTCGTCTCCTGGTACGGGCAAGCCCGAACGGATTGCGACCGTCCTCGAACACGAGATCCGCTCCGGCGTGCTCGGTTTCGGCGACCGCCTGCAGAGCGAGAACGAGCTCGTCCAACGCTTTTCCGTCAGCCGCAACACCATCCGCAAGGGGCTCGAGGAATTATCCAGCCGCGGGCTGATCACCACGAGGGTCGGCATCGGCTCGTTCGTCACCTTCGACGGCATGCCGGTCGACGACGCGGTTGGCTGGTCGCGGGCGCTGGCCAACGCCGGCGCGAATGCCGATACACGCACGCTCAGGCTCGAAGTCATGCAGGATGCCGATCTTGCTGCCAGGCTCGGCGTCGAAAGCCCGTTCTTCATCGCCGTTGACCGTGTCCGCACCAACGCTGAAGACGGCCATGCCATCTCGATCGAGCGCAGCCGGTTGCCGCTGTCGCCCGAACTGGAGGATGTGCCATTGCGCGGCCTGCGCGAGGGCTCGCTGCACCAGACGTTGCGTGGGGCGGGGCTTGTCCCCGATCACGGCGAGGAATGGGTCGATATCGAGATGCTGAGCGCCGAGGACGCGGCCATTCTCGACTGTTCGCCTGGCTCGCCGTTCCTGCGCACGCGGCGGTTGACGCGCGCGGCCGACGGCCGCGCCATCGAGTTCGTCACCAGCCTGCTTAATCCGGCGCATTTCGCCCTTCATCTGGAGTTCTGACCCATGCCGGACATGGCTTTGGCCGAAATGATCGACCGGGCGATGGGCGCGCTCATCGGCGGTGCGCTGGGGGATGCGCTCGGCATGCCGACGCAGCTTTTGTCGCCGGCCCGCATCGCCGAGCTCTACGGCCACGTCGAGGATTTCGTCGCGCCGGTCGCCGACCATCCGGTGTCGAAAGGGCTGCCGGCCGGCACCATTACCGACGACACCGAACAGGCGCTGCTGCTCGGCCGTATCCTCGTTGTTTCAGGCGATGGCTTCGATCACAGGCGCTGGGTCACCGCGCTACTCGACTGGGAGCGTGAGGTCAAGGCGCGCGGCAGCTACGATCTGCTCGGGCCATCGACCAAGCGCGCCATCGACGCCATCAATGACGGCGTACCGGCCGAGGAAGCGGGGAGCGGCGGCGACACCAATGGCGCCGCCATGCGCATCGCGCCGGTCGGCATCATGATGCCTCCGGAACCGCTCGACACGCTGGTCGCCAAGGTCGCGGAAACCTGCCGCGCGACGCACAACACCTCGATCGCCATTGCCTCGGCTGCGGCCGTCGCCGCCGCCGTCAGCTGCGGCACTGCCGGCGGCGACTGGCGTGCCGCTTCGGATCGGGCGGTTGCGGCTGCAAAGCACGGCGCGGCACTCGGCCATTGGATCACCGGAGGCGATATCGCTGCGCGTATCGACTGGGCGAGGGGCCTCGTTCGCGGCAAGGCTGTCGCTGATGGAATTCGGCTGATCGTCGACCTGATCGGCACCGGCGTTGCAAGCCAGGAATCGGTTCCGGCGGCCTTCGCGGTGCTGGAAATCGCCGGCGGCGATCCTTGGCGGGCGGCCGTCATCAGCGCCAATCTCGGCGGCGACACCGACACGATTGGCGCCATAGCCGCCGGCATGGCCGGGGCTTGCACAGGTTTTTCCCGATTGCCACAGGAACACATCGCCCGGCTTAAGGGCATCGATATTGCGCAGGTGCGCGCTCTAGCCGCCGACTTGGTCGCTGTGCGGATGGCGAAAAGCAGTTCAGGCAAGGACGCGGCGGCATGAGCAGAGCTCAGCCTGACAAGAGCGGGCGTCTCGTCCATGTCGGCAGCGCGGTGGTGGACTATGTCTACCGCATCGACGCCTTGCCGGCGCCCGGCACGGAGAAGACGGCATCGAGTTTTGCCCAGGTTGCCGGTGGGGGGTTCAACATGATGGTCGCTGCCAGCCGAACCGGCATGAAGGTCGTGTTCGGCGGCCAGCTCGGTAGCGGACCCAATGGCGATTTCTTGCGCGCTGCCTTCGCTGCTGAAGGCATCGAAACGCTGACGCCGCCGTTCCCCCTGATGGACAGCGGCAATTGCGTCGCCATGATCAGTGGCGATGCCGAGCGCACTTTCGTCTCGTGGCCCGGCGCCGAGAGCGTGCTCGGCCTTGAAATGATGGCGCCGGTCCGGGTTGCGCCGGACGATTGGGTGTTCGCCTCCGGCTACACGCTGAGCTATGCCGGCAGCCGCGACGCGCTGTCCGACTGGATCGAGACGCTGCCGGCGGAAATTCCCTTTGCCTTCGACCCGACCCCGGTTGTGTCAGACATCCCCCGCGCCATCCTTTCACGCGTGCTCGCCCGCACCACATGGCTGAGCTGCAACGCCGCCGAAGCGACGGAGATCGCCGGTCCTGGCGACATCGAGGCCGTGGCGGCACGGCTCCTGGCCGGCCACTGCTCCAAGGCGGCGGGCGTCGTCATCCGCGCCAGTGCACAAGGCTGTTTCGTGCGGCTGGCCGACGGTATCGCACGGGCCGTGCCTGGTTTCGATGTTGCCGCCGTCGACACCAACGGCGCCGGCGATACCCATATCGGCGCCTTCGTCAGCGCGCTGTCCCACGACGTGCCGCCCTTCGAGGCGGCGCGCTATGCTAATGCGGCGGCGGCGCTTTCGGTCACCCGCCATGGCGGGTCGTCGGCGCCAACCGATCAGGAGATCCAGACATTCCTCAGCCATGGCGATCGGTCGACGACCGCGCATGGCCGGAAGCAAGAGGCCCGTTTCTGACAGCCTGAATGACGTAACAAGCCCAACCGGGCAGACAATGAGAGGAACGAACATGCGCATGCCCAAACCGACTGCTTTTCTGACGTCAATCGCCGTCTTCGCTTCTGCACTGACGCTGGCTGCCAAGGCCGACGAGGTGCATGTGCTCAACTGGAAGGGCTACGGCGCCGACGAGCCCTGGGCCGTCGCCGCCTTCGAGAAGGCGACCGGCAACAAAGTCGTCAATGACTTCTTCAATTCCGAACAGGAAATGCTGACCAAGCTCAGGACCAATCCCGGCCTCTACGACGTCGTCATGATCAACGCCGCCTTCAACGACCAGGCGATGGCGGAAAAACTGATCCGGCCGATCGATGTATCGAAGATTCCCAACTATGCCGATATCAGCCCGGACAAGGCGGGCTCGCCGATGCTTGCCCGTGACGGCAAGGTCTATGGCGTGCCATGGGTGTGGGGGCTGACGGCGCTCGCCATCAACGAGAAATCCTTCGAGGCGCCGCCGACCAGCATCACCGAAATGTGGAACGAGGCCCGTAAGGGCCGGGTGGTCATTCGCGATGATGCCGTCGAAGCGGTCCAGTTCGGCGCCATCGCCACCGGCCAGAACATCAACGACATCAAGGACATGGAGGCAGTCAAGGCGAAGCTGACGTCGCTGATGCCGCAGATCAAGACGTTCTGGAGCTCGGAGAACGACTGGAACCAGATGGTCGCTTCCAACCAGATCGACATCGGCACCTATTGGAGCGGCTCGGCCGACCGCGCCAAGACGCATTTCAAGCTGCCGGTCTCTCTGGTCATCCCGCAGGAAGGCGCTGTCGCCTGGCTCGACGCCTTTTCGATTCCCGTCGGCGCCAAGAACGTCGCCGGCGCCGAGGCCTTCATCAACTACATGATCGATCCCGGCTTCTATGTCGAATGGGTCACCAAGGTCGGCGCGCCGGTGTCGGCCAACACGAAGGCGGTGGAAGCGCTTCCCGAAGACTCTTTCAACCGCAAGGTGATGGGCGATCCTGATGTCGCCAAGCGCATCCAGTTCCAGGCGCCGATCACCGATGCGCAGCGCGAGGCTTATCTGGCGTTGTGGCAGCAGCTCAAGGTCGACGTGAAGTAGCGGCAGGCTTTTCGGGGAGAAGAAGGCCATGGCTGGACAGGTCGCGATCGGTTCGAGGAGCGGTTTTCGATCGGCTTTGCCTTTGCTTTTGCCCGCCTATCTCTGGCTGACGGTGGCGATCTTTCTGCCGCTGTCGGCCATGGTGTTCTTTTCATTCATGACCGATCTGCCGCTGTCGGGGAAGGCGTGGTCGTTCACGCTGCACAACTACACCACCTTCTTCTCGCAAGGGCTGTATCCGACGCTGCTGCTGGCCTCGCTCAGGCTCGGGCTCGAGGTGACGCTGTGGTGCGTCGCCATCGGCTATCCCGCAGCCTATGTGCTGGCCAAGGTGCTGAAGGGGCGCAGCCGCGAGGCGATCTTCCTCCTCGTCATCCTGCCGTTCTGGTCGAACGGGCTGGTGCGCATCTTCTCCTGGGCGATGGTGCTGCGCGAAGGCGGCATTCTCGACACGGCGCTCAACGCCGTGCTGCCGTTCAAGATCAACATCGACCTGATGTATTCTTACCCGGCGGTCATCGTAGGGCTGGTGCATTCCTATGTGCCCTACATGGTGCTGACGTGCTACCTCACGCTGCAGGCGATAGACGATTCGCTGATCGAGGCTGGGCGGTCGCTCGGCGCCTCGCGGCTGCAGATGCTGAAACGGGTGATCATCCCGCTGTCCATGCCGGGGCTGGTCGCCGGTGCGGTGCTGATCTTTGTTCCCGTCGTTGGCTCTTTCATGGAACCACGCATCCTCGGCGGCCGCACCGGCACTTTCTACGGTACGATCATCGAGGACCAGTTCGTCGCCGTCTTCAACTGGCCGCTCGGCGCGGCACTCTCCTTCATCCTGCTGGCCGTCGTGCTGGTTATCCTGGCGCTGGCATCGCCGGTGCTGAAGAGGGCTGCGTGATGGCGACGACGCGTATCCTGGAATGGCTTGGCCGTGTCTACGTCTGGCTGCTGCTTGCCTTCCTCTATCTCCCGATCATCATCATGGCGCTGATGTCGTTCAACGTCTCGCCCTTCTACCAATTGCCGTTCGAATGGACGACGGAGTGGTATGCCTCGCTGTGGCAGAACGAGGGGTTGATCTCGGCAACCTGGAACAGTATCAAGATTGCTGTCATCACCACCGTGATTTGCACGGTGCTTGGCTCGGCGGCATCTCTGGCGCTCTACCGCTATGAATTTCGCGGCAAGAAATTCCTGCAGGCACTGTTGTTTCCGCCGATCGCCATTCCGTGGCTGATCACCGGCACCGCGATGCTGATCTTCTTCTTCGGTGTCGGCATCGGGCGGGGGCTGTTTGCAATCCTGCTCGGCCATGTGGCGCTTGCGCTGCCCTATGTGATCGTGGTCGTCTCGGCCCGGCTGCAGACCTTTGCGCCGGAACTGGAAGAGGCAGCGCGTTCGCTCGGCGCCAACCAGTGGCAGGTGACTTCGCGCGTGACCTTGCCGTGGATCATGCCCGGTGTCATTGCCGGCGGGCTGTTCGCCTTCGCCGTGTCGTTCGACCAGTTCGTGGTGTCCTACTTCCTCTCGACGCCGGGCCAGACGACGTTGCCGGTCGAAATCTACGCCGCGATCCGCAAGGGTTTCACGCCCGAGATCAATGCGGTCTCGACGATCATCATCGTCGTCTCGATGGCGCTGATGCTGCTTACGGCGCGCTTCTTCAAATTCGGCGGAGAAAAATAATGGCCGGCGTCCAAGTATCGAATGTGTCTCGCAGTTTCGGGGCGCACAAGGCGTTGGACGACGTCTCGATCGATTTCGCCGATGGCGCGTTCTATGCGCTGCTCGGGCCGTCGGGCAGCGGCAAGACCACGCTCTTGCGGCAGATCGCGGGTTTCGATTTTCCCGACTCCGGCCGCATCGCGATCGGCGGCGAGAGCGTCGAGCGAGTGCCGGTTGAGAAGCGGCGGATCGGCATGGTGTTCCAGAACTACGCGCTGTTTCCCAATATGAGCGTTGCCGACAATGTCGCCTTCGGCCTGTCGGTGCGTGGCGAAGCCAAGGCAACCATCGCCAGCGAGGTACAGCGCGCGCTCGACCTCGTGCAGCTCGGCAAGCTCGGCAGCCGACGACCGCACCAGCTGTCCGGCGGCCAGCGCCAGCGCGTCGCGTTGGCGCGCGCCATCGTGACCAAGCCGCGCGTGCTGCTGCTCGACGAGCCGCTGGGTGCGCTCGACAAGGCGCTGCGCGTCGACATGCAGATCGAGCTCAAGCGCATCCAGCGCGAGATCGGCATCACCACCATCTTCGTCACCCACGACCAGGAGGAGGCGCTGACGATGAGCGACCGCATCGGCATCCTGCGCGACGGCAGGCTGGTGCAGGAAGGGCCGCCCGAGGACATCTACGACAGGCCGAAGAGCGAGTTCGCCGCCACCTTCCTTGGTGATGCCAACATATTGCGCGGTGACAGCACCGGCAGCGGCATTCGCTTGGCCGATGGCACGGCGATCGCCGCCAGGACGGGCGGGACGCTTGCCGCCGGCGCCAAGGCCAGTTGCGCGGTACGGCCTGAACGCATCCGCATCGCCACCTATGCCGGAAACGCGGACCAGGCCAAAGGCAATGTGCTGCGTGGCCAGGTCTCCAAGCGTATCTTCGCCGGCAACAACAGCACGTATTTCGTCGAACGCGACGGTCAGACGCTCAAGGTCATCGTGCAGAACACCGGCATCGAGCGGCTGGCGGAGGGGCAGGATGTGATGCTCAGCTGGTCGCCGGAGAGCACGGTGTTGATCGCGGCGAACTAAGCTGAAAAGTTGGCGATCCTCCCACTCCCTCTGTCGGGCATAGTGGGTCACCGGAGCATGCCGATGACGCTGGAATTGATGGCCGATGACCAGTCGATGCTGCAGGGCGAGCAGGGGCCGGCCGTGGCCGCCGCGATGAAGATCCTGGTCGCCTTTTCCAACACGGTCGGGGCGCGGAAGCTGCTGGATATTGCTGGAGCCCATATCGATGGCTGCCTCTATCACGGCAAGGCTGGCCTTGATTTCGTTGAGCGGCTTGTCGAGGGCGGAGGGCGGGTCAAGGTGCCGACAACTCTCAATGTCGGCTCGTTCGATCTCATCCATCCCGGCATGGTGAAGATGCCGCCGTCGCAAGAGGCGCCGGCGCGGCGGCTGATGAAGGCGCACCTGGAACTCGGCTGCCAGGCGACCTTCACCTGCGCGCCGTACCAGACGCGGTTCCGGCCAAGCTTCGGCCAGCAGATCGCCTGGGGTGAATCCAACGCCATCGTCTTTGCCAATTCGGTGATTGGGGCGCGGACCAACCGCTATGGCGATTTCATCGATTTGTGCTGCGCGATGACCGGACGCGCGCCGGCATGGGGTCTGCACTTGAGCGAAAACCGGCGCGGCCAGGTTCTGTTCGAGTTGACCGATCCTGACCCGGAACCGAGCGACAGCCTGTTCGTCGCCATCGGGCTGATTATCGGGCAGGCGAGTGGCGATCGCATCCCGGTGATCTCGGGCATGCCAAGACCGCGCGATGAGGACCAGCTGAAAGCGCTAGGCGCAGCCGCCGCGACAACCGGGGCCGTGGCGCTGTTCCATGCGGTTGGCATCACGCCGGAAGCGAACACGCTCCAAGAGGCATTTCATGGCATGGCGCCAGAGGAGACAATCCGCATCACGTGTGCCGACCTCGACGATGCGCTGGCCGGGTTATCGAGCGTACCCGACGGCGCGCCTTTGGCGGCCGTGTCATTGGGTACGCCGCATTTCTCGCATGACGAATGGATGCGGCTGTTGCCATTGCTGCGAAAGGTCGCGCCGGAGAGGGGCATTCCGATCTACGTCAACACCGGGCGCGCGACGCTGACGCGTTTGCAGGATGAGGGGGTGCTGGCCGGCATGGAGGCGTTCGGGCTTATTCCAGTCGCCGACACCTGCACCTACGTCACCGCGATCCTCGAGCGGCTCGACGGCGTGGTGATGACCAATTCCGGCAAATGGGCGCATTACGCGCCCGGTAATATCGGTGTGTCCGTCGCCTTCGCCGACATGAGGGATTGCATCCGTTCGGCGGCAGCGGGTCACGTGGTGCGGGGTGCGCCATGACGCGGTCGGCCGAAACAGGCCCCGTCGAACGCAGCGGCACGTTCCAGCTTGCCGGCGAGACGCAGGGATCGGCGCTGGTGCTGCCGCAGGCGCTCAGTTTCTGGGGCGGGATCGATGTCGAAACGGGCAATATCATCGACAATTCGCATCCGGCTCTGGGCGGCAATGTCGCCGGCAAAATCCTAGTGATGCCGAGCGGACGCGGCTCGTCGTCCTCATCTTCGGTTCTTGCCGAGGCGATCCGCAGGGGCACGGCGCCGGCCGGCATCATCCTGGAGCGGCCGGACCCGATCCTTTCCGTCGGCGCCATCGTCGCCGAGTTCCTCTACGACATCGGCATGCCGCTGGTCGTCTGCGACATATCAGGCATTGTCTCCGGCGACCGGATCGCGATCGGCACGGCTGAGGATGGCCGGGCGATCGTGAGCAAGATCTAGCCGGCCATCAGTCCTGCCGCACCTCGCCGCCAATAGGCCGCGGCAAGCGTCTGGTCGCGGCCGAGCCCGAGCGTGCCGCGCCAGTGCTCGCGCACCGTCCTCGCAGCAGCCGCTTCCGCCGCAAACCAGCCGAAGGCCGAACCGCTGCGAGGCCACTCCACGGACCGCACGGCATTCGTCAGCCGCTCCTCGGCTCCGGCCGCAACACCGTCCCGTGTCAGCCAGTGCAGCTCGATACCGGTGGCGTTGTCGATCTCCTGTCGTTCGCCATCGTCGGCGATCTCGACGAAGGCTACGCCCTTGGTTTCGGCGGGCAGCGTCTCCAACAGCCGCGCCAGCGCCGGCAGGCCGGTTTCGTCGGCACCCAGCACATACCAGGCCGCCGGCGGAACCGGACGGCCTACCGGCCCCATGATGCCGACCTTCATGCCGGGCGCCGCTTGCATGGCCCATGCGGCACCGACGCTTTCGCCGGGATGGACGAGGAAGTCGACATCGATGACGCCGCTGCCCACGTCGAGCGCGCGGATAGTGTAGACGCGCGCCACCGGGCGCCGGTCATCCGATGGCCAGACCGGCAGACCATTGGTGCCGAGCAGGGGCCAGAGCGGATCGGGCACTTTGCTGGTCGGGAACAGCATGCGGATGTGCATGCCGCCGAATTTCGCGAAACGCTCCAGATCCTCGCCGGCGAAGCGGATGCGGCGCATAAGCGGCGTAAGATCGCCGACTTGGGTGACGCCCATCTCGCGGAACTGGGCGAGGCGGGTGTCATCGGCGAGATCGCCGGTCCAGACGATCTCGGGGTTTTCATCCCTGGCATAGACCTCGACCGCGGTGGCCAGCAGATCCTTGATGCGCGCCAGCCCATCGCGGTCGGCGGCGTTGGCCCGCATCACCAGCCGGTCCATGTCGAAGGACGCGCCGCCAAAGGCGAAGCGGAAATCGATCCGCTGTCCCTCCTGCGAGGCATCGGCATCGAAGCTCTGCAGCCTGTCACTGATGCGGTCCATGTAGCGCGGCAGGTTGCGCAGGTTCAGGCGTGCTTCGCAGGCCAGTTCGCTTGCCGATGCTTCGCTCACCCTCAACCTCCGATCCTGCCGGTCAGCGCCACCTTGAAGGTGCGGCCCTTGCCCTGTTCCGTTGCCGCCGACGTCGACCAGGCGCTTTGCGGGTCGGTGTAGGCGGTGTTGAAGATGTTATCGACCGCGAAGTCGAGCCTGGCATGGTCATTGATGCGCCAGTTGGCGAAGACATTGACCAGGTCGAAGCCGTCATTGACCACCGGCACGGCGTTCGGGTTGGTGCGGCTGGTCCGGGTGACCTTGCCGACGCTCAGGTATTGCGCACCGACGGTGAGCTGGTCTTCCAGCATCCGGAAGCCAACGGTCGCCGAGAAGCGGTCGAGCGGCGTGTTGTTGAGCGCCTGGCCGGAGTAGACGCCGCTGACGACCTTTGCGTCGACCAGCGCGCCGGCAAGGTTCACAAACCCCCAACCATAGTCATAGACGGCCTCGGCCTCGATGCCCTTCAGCCGCGCATCGCCGATGTTGATTGCCGTGCGTGGCAAGACGGTCAGGTCGACGTCGATATAGTCCTCGATATCGGTGTGGAAGACGTTGACCTTGGCACGAAACAGGTCGCCCGGGCTCAGCACGTCGTCGTATTTCAAATTGACGCCCGCCTCCCAGCTTTTCGCCGTTTCGGGCTGGAGGAGCAGGTTAGGCTCGTAGGTGTCGGCACCGCCATGTGCGCCGCCGCCGCGATAAACGTCCTGCAGGCCTGGCGCCCGGTAGCCTTCGGAATAGGTGCCGTAGAGCTGAAAGCCTTCGAGCGGCGTCACGCCTACGGTGAGGCGCGGCGACCATCGGTTGCCCGAGATCGAGGCTTCCTCCGGCGGCACGGTGTTGGTCTCGCCGTCGAGCTGATAGCCGTCATAGCGCATGGCGGCGATGAACTGCAGCCTCTCATAGTCGCCCTGCCATTGCAGGAAGCCACCGTAGCCCTGCTGCTCGCCGGCACCGAAATGCGCGGCTTCCGACGAGGCCTCCAGATAGTAGTAGTCGAGACCGTAGGTCAGCGTGTGGGCCAACTCCAGGGCATCGAAACGCGAGGAGTTCTTCACGTTGAAGCCCGTCGTGGCGACGTCGTAGTAGCGGAAATTGCCGATCGCGGAAATCGGCCAGACCTGCGTCTGTTCGGCGCGCGTGCGGTTGTGGTAGGCGTTGGCGCTGAAGTCGATCAGCGCGTTGTCATCAGGCTTCCAGGTGTAGGCTGCCGTGTAGGTCTGGTTGGTCGTGTTGGTGTCGTAGCGACTGAGCGTCGGCGAGGTCGAGCCGCTAGAGCCGGTGATCTGGTCGCTGTAGCGTTGCAGGATGGCGCCGAGATTCAGCTCGTGGCCGTCGGCCGGCCGCAGCGTTGTCTTCATATAGCCGCTGGTGATGCTCTCGCCGGTCCATGGCACCGTGTCGCCATTGCCGTCGGTGTAGCTGTCGCGGTCGCGGTAGATGAGATTGCCGATGATATCGGCGTCGTCGCTGAAGCGGTAGGCGCCTGTGGTGCTGGTGGTGAAGCCGTCGCCATTGCTTTCATGGCCAAGCTTCTCGCTCAGCGCCCAGCGCTCCTCCGGCTTGAGGAAGTCGCCGGCGTCCTTGGTCTCGAAGGAGACGACGCCGCCGATGCCACCCGAACCGTAGGCATTCGAGACCGGGCCGCGAATGACGGTGGCTTCCTTGATCAGGTCGGGCTCGACATAGAACGATCCCGAACCGTGGCCGACCCGCCAGTAGTCCTGGCGCGCACCGTCGAGCGTCACCACCACGCGGCCATATTGTTCCAGTCCGCGAATGTTGATGGCGGTCGCCGGATCGTCGCCGTTCATCGAAGCGGCGACGCCGGGCGTGGTGCGGAAGATGTCGGCGGCGGTGTCGGGTTGGATGCGCTCGAGCTCTTCCTGATCGACGGCACTGATGGAAGCCATCGATTCGATGACCGCCGTCTTGATCATCGTCGCCGAGATGGTGATCAGGTCGAGCACGGTCGGCTCGTTCGTTCCGGTTTTAGCCTGTTGGGAGGCCTTGGCCGGCCGGTCGGCCTTGGCGGCGGCGCCTTGCTTCTCCTCCTCCTGCGCGGCGGAGGGCGGCGCGGCACAGAGGCCAAATGCGAAGGCGAGCGCTGTGCTGGCCATCAAGGTCTTGTTGTTTGTCAGTCTCATGCGATGCCGCCCCTGGGAAAAAGCAAAGATTGCTGGCGGCGGCCGTCGGCCCTGGCTGGCATGATGAAGAAGCCTCGACCAGCCGGTCGGGCAGGGCTACTTATTAAAACATGATGAGATTAGTCAACTTTAATTTTATGGGCCATGACCATCATCGAAGACTCATTAGGCACGGGAGCAAAACGGCATGGTCGGCAGTGGCAGCGGGCGCAGGCAGACGCGCTGGTTTCAACCGGACAGGATCGCGGCAGTGCTGCTGCTGGCACTGTCTGTTCTTGCGCCGTCCTGCGGGTTCAAGGCGCTGGCAGCTGAGGCGGTCGTCGACGCGCTGGGGCGGACGATCGCGACCGGTCCGGGAACCAGAATCCTGACGCTCGGTTCCGACGTTACCGAGATTGTCCATGCGCTGGGCGCCGGGGAGCGGATCATCGCCGTCGATCGCGGCAGCAAGTATCCCGCCTCCGTCGCGCAAAAGCCTGATGTCGGCTACCGGCGCCAGCTCTCGGTGGAAGGGTTGGTCGCGCTCCGCCCCGATCTGATCCTGGCGGCGCAGGACAGCGGGCCGCCAGAGGCTATCGAGGTGCTCAAATCACTGGCGATCCCGGTCGTCTTCATTCCGGAAGACAACAGCCCGCACGGCATTGAGCGCAAGATTACCCTGATCGCCGCAGCCCTTCACCTCGAGGACAAGGGCAGGGAGGTTTCAACGGATGTGCTCGATGCCTTTCAGTCAGCCGCGGATCTCGCCGCGAAAATTGCACCCGAGCACCGCAAGAAGGTGGTGTTCTTCCACGGCCTGGTGCGGCTGAGCGCGGCCGGCGCGGGCACCGCGGCCGATGCGATCATCCGCTACGCCGGCGGCATCAATCCCATGGCCGTGGTGCAGGGCTACAAGGCTGCGTCGGAGGAAAAGCTGATCGAAATGGCGCCCGATGTCATCTTGATGATGAGCGACGGCAAGGGCAGGCCTGATACCGAGCAGGTGTTCGGAACGCGCGCGCTGGGCGCCACGCCGGCGGCTGAGACAAAGGCGCTGATCGTACTGGACGGCGCCTACATGATCGGCTTCGGCCCCCGCACCGCCGATGCGATCCACAACCTGGCGCAGGCACTTTATCCGGAGGTTGCGGGCGCGGACTAGGTCAGGCCACACCCAGTGCTGGTTGGCATGCCCCTCCTGTCACGGAGCTTCGTTCAGATCTCCGGGATGCTTTCCCTGAAGATCACCTGCAGCCTCGGCTGGTGCAATTCGTAAGGCAAGCCCCTGACCGCATGGGTCAACGCGTTGAGCGCTTCGCGGGCCTCGACGCGCGGATTCTGGTCGATGACCGCGTCGAGCGTGCCGTCGAGCAAAAGGTCCTTGGTGCCTTCCGTCACCTCATGGCCCAGGAAGACCGTCGACAGCGCGCGTCCGCGCTCCTTGAGCGCCCTGGCAATGCCGGTGTTGCCGGCGCCGACATTGTAGATCGCAGCCAGGTCCGGGTGCCGGTCCAGCAGGGCGGAGGCCTCTGAATAGGCCTTTTCCCGATCATCGAGCATCTCGCGCATCTCGACGATCTGCAGATTGGGCGATTCCTCCGTCAGGATGTGGCGGAAGCCCATCTCGCGTTCCTCATGGCCGCGATAGGAGAGCGAGCCGGCGAACAGCGCGACCTTGCCCGGATGCCCGGCGCCCATGAAGCGATTGAGCAGATAGCCGGCGAGCCGGCCGGCGGCGCGGTTGTCGATGCCGATATAGGCGACCCTGGGCACATGCAGGATGTCGGAGGCGATGGTGACGACCTTGACGCCGCTGGCCGAGAGCGAGCGGATCGCCTCGCGGACCGTCGGATGGTCGAGCGCGATGACGCCGACGCCTTGCGTCTGACCGTGCAGATCGTGCAGCAAGCGGGCGAGCCGGTCCGGATTGAAGCCTTCGATCGTGGCGACGCGGACGTCGAGATCGGGTCGCGACTGCGCCTGCGCCTCAATATGCCGGTGCAGCATCTTGATGAAGGAGTTGGTGCCGGCGGGCAGGGCGAAGTCCAGCCGTATGACAGCGCCGGGCGAGGTGCCACGCTGGGTCGGGCTGTTCGAGTTCTCGGCAATATAGCCAAGCCGCTGCGCCATCTCGATCACGATTTCACGCGTGCGCGCCCGGACACCGGGGCGGTTGTTCAGCACACGGTCAACCGTGGCGGCGGAAACGCCAGCTTCGCGAGCTATGTCTGTCAGGGTGGACCGCACAGTCGACTACCTCATTGCAAACATCAAAATCGCGCAACTTTCGATCGAACCCGGAGAACGGCTCGTCGCCGGCAGCGATTCTGATGGGAAATGATGTAACCGGCCTTGGCCGATGCGCAAGCCGCCGGGCTAAACCAAATCGCCGGGCAGCATGGAAAAGAGCGGGATCGGAATCGAGTTCCCTCAAATTCAAGCAACGGGCGCGATGCGAGAACCTTGGTGGACTGCATTCTTTCCCTCATTTGCGATGTTGTGATGTGTTTTGATCATCTATGATGTTGACAGGCTTCCTGTCATGCCGTCAATATCCATCATAAGGGCCGTGGAGGAACAGGGCCCCGAGGGAGGACTTCCAATGTCAAATTTGATCCGCATGTCGCGGCGCCGTTTGCTGGCGTCCGGTGGAAAGGCGGCCGTGTTCGTGGCCGCAGCAGGTATTGCCCCGCAATTCATCCGTCCAGGCCGCGCCTATGCGGCCGATGCGCTGGCGCCCGGCATGATCGGCGGCCCGACGGGCTTCGACGGCTCGGAGCGCTACCAGTACGGTCCCGACACGCCGGAGGGCCGGGCCATCGAGGCGGCCAAGGCGATGAAGGGCGCCGGCAAGGCGCCGGTCAAGATCGTGCTTGGCCTGTCCGACGGTTCGATCGGCCAACTGACGCAGCCGTTCCCGGCCGGCGCGCCGTCGATCAAGGATCTGTGGGAAAAGGAAACCGGCATTTCGCTCGAGATCGTCGGCGTGCCGAACGGCCAGGAATTCACCAAGACGATGCAGGACATCTCCACCAAAGGTGGGGCCTATGACATCTACGCGGTCGAATGGAACCGTCTCGGCGACCTCGCCGAAACCGGCGGTATCCTGAAGCTCGACGACTTCGTCGCCCAGTACAAGCCGGAATGGGACGATCCCGAACGCGGCTATGTCAACGGCGCCAAGGGCGTCTCGCTGCTCAACCAGTATCGCGGCTCGACCTATGGCGTGTCACTGGACGGTGATTTCCAGACCTGGGTCTACCGCACCGATCTGTTCGGCGACGCAACCGAGAAGAAAGCCTTCTCCGACAAGCACGGCTACGAGCTGGCGCCGCCGAAGACCTGGAAGCAGCATGACGAGATCGCGGCCTTCTTCCAGCGCCCGGACAAGGGCCTGTTCGGGTCGACCGATCTGCGTAACCAGGGCTGGGGCTACACCAACTGGTACCAGCGTTATGTCTCAATGGCTTCGCCCAATCAGTTCCTGTTCGACGATACCGGCAAGCCGCTGATCAATTCCGAGCAAGGCGTAGCTGCAACCAACGAGTACATCGCATCGCTGGTCCATCATTCGCCCGATGCGATCTCCTGGGGTTGGCCGGAGCAGTATGGCAATTTCGCCAAGGGCGGCTCCGCCATGACCTGCGCCTTCTCCAACCTGCCGAAATTCCTCGACAATGCCGGCAACAAGGATTCCCAAGTCACTGGCAAGATCGGTTCGATGCTGCCGCCCGGCCGCGAGATCGACGGCAAGCTGATCAGCCGCTCGGTGCTGTGGCTCAATTTGTCGGCTTCGGTGTCCTCGCAGGCCAAGAACCCGGAGGCCTGCTATCTCTTCCTGCAGTGGCTGGGATCGAGCCGCATCTATGCCTGGATGACCGCCAATCCAGGCGGCTATTTCGATCCGTTCCGGCTGTCGGATTTCGCCGATCCGCTGGTCCGTCAGACCTATCACGCCTATCACATGGATGTGGTGCGCGAGACGGTCGCCCGCACTGTGCCGACCATCAACTATCCTGGCGCCACCGCCTTCCATAACGCGCTGGACGAGAACCTTGTCGCCGCGTTGACCAAGGCCAAGACCGCCGAGCAGGCGATGGCCGACACCGAGGCCGAATGGAAGAAGATCGCTCGCCGCACCGGCGAGGAGAAGCTTCTCGAAGCCATCAAGACGAACAAGGAGGCCTGGCCCACCGTTCTCGACCCGGTCAGCTGATCCTTCCTCCCGGGATCACAATGGAGGGGAGGAGTGATTGTTCTTCCCCTCCGCAAACGATGACTCCAGCAAAGCTGCAAGATGAAGCGTTCCGTTCCCTTCGAAATATTCCGCTACGCAGCGATCCTTGCGGCCATGGCGGTGACGCTGGTGCCGATCCTGTGGATGGTGTCGATGGCTTTCAAGCCGATCGCCGAATGGTCGGCGACCGGGGCCGACCTTACCTGGTGGCCGAAGGAGCCGACGCTCAGCAATTTCCACTTCGTATTCGGTGAATCGACCAACACACTGATCGTCGCGCTCGACCGCACCGCCCTGAAGCCGATCCTGTCGTCGCTGCTGTCGGCCACGTTCGGAACGGCGATCGCGATGTCGGCGGGCACCGCGGCGGCCTACGGGCTGTCGCGCTTCGGTTCGGGCCAGAACCTGCCGCTGGCGCTGATCCAGCTTCGCCTGTTTCCGCCGATGGCGGTGATGACCCCGGTGATGATCATGTGGGCCTTCCTCAACTTCACCGACAGCTGGTGGGGGCTGTCGCTGATCTACGGCATCGTCACACTGCCTTTCGCTTTCTGGCTGATGAAGACCTTCTTCGACGACATGCCGCGCGAGATCGAGGAGGCGGCGCTGGTCGAGGGCTGCTCGCGGCTGCGCGTCTTCACCCGCATCACGCTGCCGATGATGCGCGCGCCGCTGGCCAGCGCCGCGCTCTTCGTCTTCATCCTCAACTGGTCGGACTATCTGATCGCGCTGCTTCTGACGACGCGCGAATGGGTGACGGTGCCCGTCTACATGGCCTCTCTGTCCTCCTCGATGACCGGTCAGCTCTACGGCGCCAAGGCAGCACTTGGCCTCATCGCCGCAGTGCCGCCGGTCATCATGGGCATCGCCATCCAGCGCCATCTGGTGCGCGGGCTGACCTTTGGGGCGCTCAAGCAATGAGCGCGGTGACTGCCAGGATTCCGGAGGACGCCCCCATTTTGGACGACAACGGGAAAACCGTCCAGGCAACGCCAGCTCTTCGGGACGAAGGGGCTAAGCTCGGCTTCCGGCTGACGCTGCCGGCGCAGATCCTGGTGCTGTTCATCGCGGTCTTCCCGCTGCTCATGCAGCTCTACATCAGCCTGACCGACTGGTCGCCGCTGTCGGGCCTCGGCTGGTGGAGCGCCTGGTCGCTTTGGAACAATTTCGCCAACTACACCGACCTTGCCGCCGACGCGCGCTTCTGGAGCGCGCTGAAGCGCACGGCGATCGTCATGATCGTCTGTGTGCCGGCGGAATTCCTGCTGGGCTTGGCGCTCGCCACGCTGTTTGCCGACGAATTTCCAGGCAAGCGGATCTTCTACTCGATCCTGCTGATGCCGATGATGGTGGTGCCGGCGGTGGCTGGCTACATGTTCTTTATGCTGTTCCAGTCGGGCGGTCCGGTGAACGACCTTTTGTCGGCGATATCGGGCTTTCCCGTCACCATCGCCTGGTTGTCTGACCCGACGCTGGCGCTGATCGCCGTCATGGTCGCCGACATCTGGCAGTGGACGCCGCTGATGTTCCTCATCCTGCTTGCCGGTCTGGTCGGCGTGCCCGAGGACCAGGTCAAGGCAGCGACGCTGCTCGGTGCCAATCCATGGCAGCGCTTCATCACTATCGTGCTGCCGAAGATGAAGACGATCATCATCATCGCACTGGCGATCAGGGTGATCGAGAACTTCAAGGTCTTCGACACGCTCTACATCATGACCGGCGGTGGTCCCGGCGTCGCCACCGAGACGATCTCCGTCTATATCTACAAGCTCACCACCCAGGACCTGATCTGGGGCTATGTGGCGGCGATCGCGCTGGCCATCCTGATCGTGCTGTCGATCGCCGCGGTCCTTGCGATCAAGCGCATGGCCCGAGCGCGGGAGGTGCCGGCATGAGCGCCATCCATCTGCAGAACCTGGTCAAGAAATTCGGCGATTTCACTGCGCTGAAGACGATGGATCTGGCCATCGCAGACGGTGAGTTCATGGCGCTGCTTGGGCCGTCGGGCTGCGGCAAGTCGACGACGATGAACATGATCGCCGGCATGGAGGAACCGACGGGCGGAAAGATCCTGTTTGGCGAGCGTGACATGGCCGGCGTGCCGATGGGACGGCGCGGCGTCGGCTTCGTCTTCCAGAGCTATGCGATCTTCACCCACATGACCGTGCGGCAGAACCTAGCTTACGGCCCAAAAATGCGCGGCGCCGCGAAGGCCGAGATCGACCGCCGCGTCGGCGCCATTGCCGAGATGCTGCAATTGACGCCGCTGCTCGACCGCAAGGCCGACAGGCTGTCGGTCAACATATTGCAGCGGGTGGCGATCGGCCGTTCGGCAATCATGGAGCCGGCGATCTTCCTGCTGGACGAGCCGCTGTCCAATGTCGACGCCGCCTTCCGGGCTGTCATGCGGACCGAGCTGAAGCAATTGCAGCGCCAGTTCCGGCAGACCATGGTCTATGTCACACACGATCAGCTCGAAGCCATGACCATGGCCGATCGCATCGCGGTGATGGACCATGGTGTGCTGCAGCAGGTCGGGACGCCGCTCGAGGTCTACAACAGTCCGGCCAATGTCTTCGTCGCCCGTTTCATCGGTGCGCCGGGCATGAACCTGCTCAAGGGCAGGCCGGCGGAAAGCGACCGTGGCCTCGTCGTCGATCTCGGGGCGCTGGGCGTCACGCCACCCTTGTCGGACGATCTCGCCCCGGCGGTGAGGGCTGCGCGTGGAGATGTGCTCTACGGCTTCCGGCCGGAGCAGGTGACTGTCTCCGACCGCGGCCTGTCGATGCCGGTGAGCTTCGTCGAGCGGATCGGTGCGCGCACCATCGTCCATCTGGGCGAAGGTGAGTGCGCGGTCAAAGCTGTGTTCGAGAACGATATCGGGTTGGCGATCGGCCAGACCGCGATCGTCGCTCCGGCCGAGTCCTCGGTGCGCGTCTTCGATGCCGCCACCGACCAAGCGATCAAGGCGGACTGAGCCATGGCCGATATCGTCTTCCGCAACGTGACGAAACGCTATGGCAGCACGCTCGCCGTCGACGACGCCTCGTTCACCGTCAACGACAACGAGTTCTTCTGCCTCTTCGGGCCGCCGCTGTCGGGCAAGTCGACAATATTGCGCCTGGTGCTCGGTCTTGAGACGCCGGATACGGGCGAGATATTGATCGGCGGCAGGCCGGTCAACGCGGTATCGCCGGCCGAACGCAACGTCGCCATGGTGTTCCAGAATCTGGCGCTGTTTCCGCACATGAGCGCGCTGGAGAATGTGCGCTTTCCTTTGGTCGAACGCAGGGTTGCCGAGGCCGAGATCGAAAAGCGCGTCGCCGATGTCGCCTCCAAGCTGCATATCGGCCATATCCTGCACAAGCCGCCGGCACAGCTCTCAGGCGGCGAGCGGCAACGCGTGGCGATCGCCCGCGCGCTGGTGCGCGATCCCGCCGCCTATCTGATGGACGACCCGATCTCGGCGCTCGATGCCCGGTTGCGCGAGGAGACGCGCGTCGAGCTGAAGCGTATCCAGCGCGAGCTCGGCAAGACGCTGATCTATGTCACCCACGACCAGGAAGAGGCGATGTCGGTCGCCGACCGCATCGCCATCCTGGAGAACGGCAAGATCAGGCAGATCGGCGCGCCGGCCGAGATCTACGACCGGCCGGCGAGCACCTATGTGGCGCGGCTGCTGGGGTCACCGATGATGAACATACTAGCTTCGGTGCGAGGTGAGCGCGGCGTCGAGGCGGCGGACGGCACGATCCGCATCGCCGACAAGGCTGCTCCGGCCGATGCCGTGGAGATCGGGCTGAGGCCCGAGGACATCAAGGTCCGACCCTGGTCGGACGATGGATGCGCGATTGGGAGTGCGGGCCGCCCGGCGCGCGTGTTCGAGGTCGAACCGCTCGGCGGCTACACCGTGGTGACGCTCGCCGCCGGGCAGGCGCGCCTCAGGGCGCTGCTGCGCGGCCAGCCGGACATCAGGCCGGACGCGATGGTGGCGATATCCTGCGAGCCGGCCCGCGTGCATTATTTTGGGCAAAGCGGAGGAGCGCTGGCACGATGACAGCGGCTGCAAGAACGAGCTTCTGGAGGAAGACATGGTGAGCAAGGGTTTCGAGCCGGACGTGACGGTTCGCACCAGAGAATACAAGATCGGCTGTGTCGGCGCCGGCATGATCATGGCCGAATGCCATCTTGCTGCCTATAAGGAAGCCGGCTTTCCGGTGGTGGCGATCGCCTCGCGCACCAAGGCCATCGCCGAGAAGGTCGCCAGGCGCTGGGATATCCCGACTGTCCACGACACGCCGGAACAGCTCATCGAGGACGAAATTGTCGAGATCATCGATCTTGCCTTTCCGCCGGACCAGCAACCGGCGCTGATCCGCCATGCGCTGAAGCAGAAGCATATCAAGGCGATCCTGGCGCAGAAGCCGCTGGCGCTGTCGCTCAAGGACGCGATCGAACTGCGCGACGAGGCTGCCAAGGCCGGCAAGATCCTCTCGGTCAACCAGAACATGCGCTACGACCAGTCGATGCGCGTCCTGAAGCAGATCATGGACAGCGGCGCGCTCGGCGACATCGTCTTCGCGCAGATTGACATGCATGCGATCCCGCATTGGCAGAGCTTTCTCGAGGACTACGACCGGCTGACGCTTGCCAATATGAGCGTCCACCATCTCGACGTGTTGCGCTTCCTGTTCGGCGATCCCGACGAGATCACCACGCTGACGCGTAAGGATCCGCGCACGAAGTTCGACCATTCCGACGGCATCACCGTCTCGACGATGCGGTTTCCGTCAGGCGTGCTTGCCGTGTCGCTGGAGGATGTCTGGTCCGGCCCGCGCCAGGAAGGCTACAAGGATGACCAGCACATCAACTGGCGCGTCGATGGTACGAAAGGCGTCGCCAAGGGCACGATCGGCTGGCCGACAGGCTCCGCTTCGACGCTGACCTATGCCTCGACCGAGACCACCGGCGGCGAATGGGTGACGCCCAGGTGGGACACGATGTGGTTCCCGCATGCCTTCATCGGCGTGATGGAGCAGCTCCAACACGCGGTGAAGACCGGTGAGCCGCCCGCCCTTTCCGTCGCCGACAACGTCAAGACTATGGCGCTGATCGAAGCCGGCTATCGCTCGATCGACGAGGGCCGCACGGTCGGGCTGTCCGAAATCTCAATTAACTGAATCACTTACAGGGAGGACTTCATACCATGATGCAGGCAGGTATTTTTACGGGTTATTTCCCGTACAGCCTCAAGGAAACCGCGCAGAAGATCCGCGCACTCGATTTCAACACCGTGCAGCTCGACCTGCATTTCAGGGATGTCGACCTGTCGGCCGGGCAGATCACCAAGGAAAAGGCGAGGACGGTGCGCGACACCTTCCGCGATCACAATCTGCCGGTGTGCTGCGTGTCGGGCTACACCAACATCATCCATCCGGACATGGCGGAGCGCGAGAAGCGCGTCGGCTATCTCAAGGAGATCATCCGCAGTGCCCGCGATTTCGGTTCGCCTTACGTGATCTCGGAAACCGGCACCTACAACACCGAGTCCGATTGGGTGCACCATCCCAAGAACAAGACCGAGGAAGGCTTCGAGGAATGCCGCAAGGTCATCGCCGATCTTGCCCAGACGGCCTACGACCATGGCGCGGTCTTCCTGCTCGAAACCTATGTCAACAATGTCGTCGGCTCGGTCGAGGAGACGGTGAAGATGTTCGCACAGGTCGACCATCCAGGCCTCGGCCTTTTGATGGACCCGACCAATTATTTCGAGACGCACAATATCGACAGGATGGACCAGATCCTGAACCAGGTGTTCGACACGCTGACCGACAAGATCAAAATAGCCCACGCCAAGGACGTCAAGCGCTCGGGCGGCGACAAGTCGGAGAAGCACGCCGACATCGGCGACGAGGACGCGCTGGAGAGCCACACTTTCCGGGGCGTCGGCGAGATCGAGTTGCCGGCGCCCGGTCTCGGTTCGCTGAACTACGACCTCTATCTCAAGCGGCTCGCCGAAAAGCACCCGAACATCCCCGTCATCATCGAACATCTCTCGGAGGATGACGTGCCGCGCGCCAAGAAATTCCTCGACGGCAAGTTCCGCGCCAACGGCCTCTGACAGGTCGCGCACCACAATGGAGGAAGCGAAATGTTGAAATTCGGATTGAAAGTGGCGGTAGCCGCGACTTTGTTTGCAGGGATAGGGTTGGGCTCGCCGACATTCGCACAGGACGGCCAGAAGACGTTCTATCTCCTGTCGCATGGCGGCCCGTCGGATGCGTTCTGGCTCGACTGGAATGCCGGAGCCACCAAGGCCTGCGACCAGCTCAAGGTGACCTGCAAGATCTCCTTCAGCGGCGGCGACATGGCGGCGCAGAAGGAAGCCTTCAACTCGGCACTTGCCGCCAAGCCCGACGGCATCGGCACCACCTCGGCCCAGCCCGGCCTGTGGACGGAAGAGGTAAAGGCGGCCAGGGCCGCAGGCATCCCGATCGTGTTCTTCAACACCGACGATCCCGCGACTGGACGGCAGGCCTATGTCGGTGCTGATCTCAAGGAAGCCGGCGCCATCTGGGCCAAGTACCTCGTCGACAACAAAATGGTGAAGCAGGGCGACAAGGTGTTCCTGCCGGTAGAAGTGCCGGGTGCCAGCTACCAGCAGTTCGAGACCGAAGGCATCGCCAGCGTCTTCGATCCGCTCGGCATCAGATACGACGTGGTCGATTGCGGCACCGATCCGGCCGGCATCATCGCCAAGATGACCGACTATATGGTGGCCAACAATCCGCCGGCGATTATTGCGCTCGGCGATTCCGTGGCGGCCAGCGTCAAGCGGGTATTCGACGGCGCCGGCGTGCCGGCGGGCAAGATCCCGGTGGTCGGCTGGGGCAACTCCAGGGAAACCGCGGAAGCCGTCAAGGCCGGCTTCGTCAACGCGGCCGCCTGGCAGTTCCCTTCGGCGCAAGGCTTCATGCCGGTCGCGCTGCTCGGGCTCGCCGCCTCGGGTGAGCCGATCGGCTACGACATCCACACGTTCAGCCTGTACGACGCGACAAGCGTCGAACCGATCCTGAAACTCTACGACAAGTGATGGAAACTGACGCCCGCCGCGCAGGCGGCGGGCGTCGCCCTGAAATATGGTTCAAGCAGTCATGACAATTGCCGCGGAAGAGGAAATGCCGGTGGGGAAACGCAGGTCGAGCCTGGTCCGCTCGCCGCAATTCTCCTCGCTCATCATCCTCATCGTGCTGCTGGCGGTGTTCGCCATCGCCGACGCCAATTTCCTGTCGCCGCTCAACATCTCCAACATGATGGCGTTCCTGCCCGAGCTCGGCATCATCGCGCTCGGCATGACGCTGCTTCTGACGGCGGGCGAGTTCGACTTGTCGGTGGGCGCGGTATTCGGCCTGGCGCCGGTTGTGGTCATGCTGCTGGTGCAGAATGGCGAGGCCAGCATCGGCGTGGCGTTGCTCGTCGGGCTCATTCTGTGCGTGGCGATCGGGGCCACCAACGGCCTCATTGTCACCAAGATCGGCATTTCTTCCTTCCTGGTCACGCTGTCGATGCTGCTCGTCGTGCGGGGTGCCGCGCTCTACATCACGCAGGGCTTTCCGCTGAAATCCTGGGACCAGCCCGGCTTCTTCGTGACGCTGCTCGCCGGCAGTTTCAACATCGGATCATTCCGGTTCTACACCTCGCTGTGGTGGTTCGTCGGCCTGTCGCTGCTGGCGATTTACGTGCTGCGCTACGCCAAGCTCGGCAACTGGATCAGCGCCATCGGTTCCAATCGCAACGCGGCGGTGGCGCGCGGCGTGCCGGCCGATACGGTCAAGATCTGGCTGTTCATCCTGACCTCGGTGCTGGCGGGTCTCGCCGGCATGATCAGCGCTTTCCGCATCTCGGCCGCCTCGCCGGTGGCCGGCACCGGCTATGAACTCGAAGTCATCGCCATGGTGGTGGTCGGCGGCACGGCGCTGACCGGCGGGCGCGGCACCATTCTGGGCACCATCGTCGGCGCGCTGATGCTGCGCAGCATCCGAAACGGCATCGTGCTGATCGGCGTGCCGGGGCTCGCCTACAATATCTTCGTCGGTGTCATCATCCTCGCGATGCTCATCCTGCACGCCTTGCTGCAGAAGAACGCCGCCAGGAGCTGACCATGGAAGTGCTTCGACTGCAGAACCTGCAAAAATCCTTCGGCAGCGTCCGCGCGCTGAAGAACGCGTCCTTCACGCTTGGCGAATGCGAGGTGGTGGCCTTGCTGGGCGACAACGGGGCCGGAAAATCCACGCTGATCAAGGCGATCTCAGGCGTCTTTCCCGTCGACCGTGGCGAGATCTATGTCCGTGGCCAGAAAGTCTCCATCCGTTCGACGCGCGACGCGATGGATCTCGGCATCGAGACCATTCATCAGGACACGTCGCTGGCGCCGGACCTCAGTATTGCGCGCAATCTCTTTCTTGGCCGCGAGCCGGTCAATCTCAAGTGGTTGGGCGTGTTCGCGCCGCTCGATCTCGCCAAATTGCGCGATGCGGCTTCCGCCCTTTTGAAGCGCGTCGGCATCTCGAAAAAGCTCGACGCCGATGCGCTGGTCAGCACGCTGTCGGGCGGCGAGCGCCAGTCGATCGCGATTTCGCGGGCCATGCAGTTCGCCGCCAAGGTCATCATTCTCGACGAACCGACCAACAATCTCGGCGTCGAGGAGACACACGGCGTTCTGCGCTTCGTCAAGGAGGTACGCGCGGCCGGCCATTCCGTGCTTTTGATCACCCACAACATCCACCACGTCTTCCAGGTCGCCGACCGCATCGTCGTCATGCGCCGCGGCGAGATCGTCGCCGAGCAGACGGTCGCCGATACCGACCTGTTGACCGTGGAGAGCATCATCACCGGCGCCGACATGTCGGCCCTGCTCAAGGAGACTCGTGCGAGATGAAGGCGGGAGCAAAGTGAACGAATTGGCCGTCACATGGTAGAGCTTTACGGCAAGACGCTGTCGCGCCGGCAGGTCTCGGAGCGGTCCGGCATGCTGTCGCAATTCGCCGGCGTGCGGCTGATGACGCTTGGCGACGGCGTGGAGCGCGGCATCCGCATGCTCGAATTCCGCACCGGCTCCGGCCTGCGCTTCACCGCGCTCGTCGACCGGGCCCTCGATATCGCCGACTGCGACTTCAAGGGGCAGGCGATCGGCTGGCATTCGCCGAGCGGCTTTCGCCATCCCGGCCTGCACGAGTACGAAGGCGAGGAGGGGCTGGCTTGGGCGCGGTCGTTTTCAGGCCTGCTGCTGACCTGCGGTCTCGACCACATCCTGTTCATGAATGAGGTGCCGGCCGACAGCTACAACTATCCGCCGAAGAGGACGGTGCGACATTCGCTGCACGGCCGCGTCGGCACCATCCCGGCGCGATTGACCGGCTATGGCGAGACATGGCACGGCGACCGCTGCGCGCTCTGGGCCGAGGCGATCGTCCAGCAATCGACGGTGTTCGGCGAGGATCTGCATCTGTTGCGGCGGATCGAGGCCGATGTCGGCGGCAACGAGATCCGGCTTTCGGACCGCGTCGTCAATCATGGCTTCAACCGGACGCCGCATATGTATTTCTACCACATCAATGTCAGCCACCCCGTGCTCGACGAAGGCTCGCGCTATCTGGCGCCGATCCGGGATGTGGTCTGGGCCGGGCATGCCGGCGACCGCTACGAGGCGCAGAAGGTCGGCTACCGGACGGTGCCGGCGCCGCAACTGGGTTTCAAGGAACAGGTCTGGCAGCACGAACTCGGCGCTGACGCCAAGGGCGAGGTGCCGGTAGCGGTGGTCAACGACCGTCTTGGCCTCGGCCTTGAGGTCATCACGCGCAAGGACCAGCTGCCGTGTGCCTATGAGTGGCAGAATTTCCAGGCGGGACAGTATGCGCTGGGCATAGAGCCGTCGACGCATCACGTGCTCGGCAACCTGGCCGCGCGCGAACGCGGCGAGATGATCTGGCTGGAGCATGGCGATAGCCGCTCCTATAATGCGGTGTTCCGGGTTCTCGATGGCGCCGGCGATATCGCGACCGTTGAAAGCCGGATCGCGGAGATCGCCAGGCAGCCGCAGCATGATTATCCGCAGCCGTCAGGCAATTTTCCGGTTCTCGGAGGCAGGTCGTGATGATGGCGAGGACGATGCAAAGCACCAGTTTCAAGATTGGTTCCGGTCGGAGCGGGGAGGGTTCGCGGCCTATCGGGATTTGGAGGTCACAATGGCTGGCTCAATGAAGCGCGACTATAGCCTGGTCGGCGAAAGCACGCGCAGGGCGATCGAGACGGGGCTGGCGTCGGCCGAATGGTACCACACCGACGTCTCCCGCAAGGCAATGAAGGAGTTGATGCAACGTTCCGATAGTCCGGCAATCCGTGATACGATCATCTGGATCGTGGCCATCCTGGGTTCCGCTGCCGGCGGCATCACTTTCTGGGGCACTTGGTGGTGCGTGCCGTTCTTCTTCGTCTATGGCGTGCTCTACGCCTCCGCCAGCGACTCGCGCTGGCATGAATGCGGCCATGGCACGGCCTTCCGGACGCGCTGGATGAACGATGTGGTCTACCAGATCGCCAGCTTCATGCTGATGCGCAATCCGGTGACCTGGCGCTGGAGCCATGCCCGCCATCACACCGATACGATCATCGTCGGACGCGACGCCGAGATCGCTGTGATGCGCCCGCCGGACCTTGTGCGCGCAGCGCTTGCCTTCACCGGTATTCTCGATTTTCGCTATTCGCTGCCGACGCTGGTGCGCAACGCGTTTGGCAACATTTCGCCTGATGAGAGGAGCTTCATTCCGGAGATGGAGCTGCCGAAGGTCGTCACCGCCGCGCGCTGGCATGTCACCATCTACGTCGCGACCATCGCGGTCGCTCTTTACATGTGGTCGTGGCTGCCGCTGGTGCTGATCGGCCTGCCTCGCCTCTACGGCACCTGGCACATGGTGCTGACCGGCCTGCTGCAGCATATCGGCCTGGCCGACAATGTGATCGACCACCGGCTCAACAGCCGGACCGTCTACATGAACCCGATCAGCCGGTTCATCTATTGGAACATGAACTACCATGTCGAGCACCACATGTTCCCGATGGTGCCCTACCATGCGCTGCCCAGGCTGCATGAGCTGATCAAGCACGATTTGCCGGAGCCAAACCCGTCGATGTGGCATGCCTATCGCGAGGTCTGGCCGGTCCTGCTCAAGCAGCTCAGATATGAGGATTATTTCCTCAAGCGCGAGCTGCCACCGACGGCGCAGCCCTACCGTGGCGAGTTCCATGACGTGACCGTCTCGGCGGCGGCGGAATAGGGCTTTTGGCCTGCGGCTGCCGGTTGCCGGACCAAAGATTTCAGGAGACAGAGATGGCCGATTGGGTTGAGGCGTGCGCCGCGGACGATGTCGAGGAAGAGGACGTGATCCGCTTCGATCATGGCGGCCGCACCTTTGCGATCTACCGTTCCCCTGGCGACGAATTCTTCGCCACCGACGGGTTTTGCACCCATGAGAAGGCCCATCTGGCCGACGGGCTGGTGATGGACGACATCATCGAATGCCCCAAGCACAACGGCCGCTTCAACTACAAGACCGGCCAGGCCAAGGGCGCTCCGGTCTGCGTTGATTTGCAGACCTATCCGGTCAAGGTCGAAGCGGGCAAGGTGATGATCCAGATCGCCTGATCGGCCTGCTGCAGCACGCAACAAAAGGAATCAAAACCGATGAGCCGGAAAAGACCCACGATCGCAGATCTGCGCGCCATGAAGGGCAAGCGGCAGCTGACCATGCTGCGCGTTTTGACGATGGACGAGGCCGAGGCGGCCGAACGGGCCGGGGTTGACATCGTCTCGGTGCCGCCGGAGCTGGTGCTGAACCCGCAATACCGCGATGCCGCACCCAGCCTGTTTACCATGCCGGGCGACAATTTCTACGAGATCGGCACCGCCGACGACTTCGTGCGCTGGGCGTTCCGGCTCTATAAGGCCAGCGCCGACGCGGTCTACTGCAGCGCCGGCTTCGCCACCGTCAAGCGGCTGGCCGATGACGCCATTCCGGTGATCGGCCACGTTGGGCTCATTCCATCCCGCGCGACCTGGACCGGCGGCTTCAAGGCCGTCGGCAAGACCGCCGACAGCGCCATGCAGATTTACGAGGCGGTCAAGCAGTATGAGGCCGCAGGTGCTGTCGGCGCCGAGATCGAAGTGGTGCCAGTCGAGGTGGCCAAGGCGATTTCGGAACGAACTTCGCTGATCATGCTCTCGATGGGAGCGGGCACCGGCTGCGACGCGCAATATCTGTTCGCCGATGACATCCTTGGTCAGAACCGCGGCCATATGCCCCGCCACTCCAAGGTCTATCGCAATTTCGCCGCTGAATATGACCGCCTGCAGGCGGAACGCATCGCCGCTTTTTCCGAATATGTCGCCGATGTGAACAGCCTGGCCTATCCCGAAGACAAGCATGTGGTGCATATGGACCCGGACCAACTTGGTCTGTTCATGAAAAGGGTCGACGGCGCGTGAAACCTGACGGCAATGCTGCAACTGGCGATGTAAGGCCGGTTCATATTCTCAATCTATCGTGTGAAGACCGGCCAGGGGTCGTTGCCGCGGTCACCACGGAGCTTGCCGCGAACGGCGCCAACATCGCGCAAAGCAGCCAGTTCTGGGACCGGCAGACCAATCGCTTTTTCATGCGGATTGCATTCACCAGCCCGGTAGGCGCGACGAAGGACGATCTGGAGCGAGCCCTGAAATCGTCCGTCGACCGGTTCGGGATGAAAACCGCGCTGGTCGACCAGGCTCGTCGTCCAAGGATCGTCGTCATGGTTTCGAAGTTCGACCATGCGCTTCTCCATCTGCTTTACCAGATCAGGGTCGGCTGGCTGAATGCCGAGGTCGCCGCCGTCGTCTCCAATCATGAAGATGCCCGGCGCTTCGCCGAGATGGAAGGCATCCCCTACCACCACTGGCCGACGACCAGGGAAAACAAGGCCGAACAGGAGCAGAAGCTGCTGAATCTCTTGCAGGAGACGGGGTCGGAGCTCGTCGTCCTGGCGCGTTACATGCAGGTCTTTTCAAAAGGCCTGTCGGACCGGCTTTACGGGCGGGCGATCAACATCCACCATTCTTTCCTGCCGAGCTTCAAGGGTGCAAAACCCTATCACCAGGCCTTCGACCGCGGCGTCAAGCTGATCGGCGCGACAGCACATTACGTCACGTCCGATCTCGACGAAGGGCCGATCATCGAACAGGAAACAGAGCGCGTCAGCCATGCGATGAGCGCGGAGGATTTCGTGGCCGTCGGTCGCGACATCGAAAGCCGCGTGCTGGCGCGGGCCGTCAAGCTGCATCTTGAAGCCCGCGTCATGCTCAACGGCCACAAGACAATCGTCTTTTGACGAGCGCTCTCTAGGCCCGCCACTCCCCACTGGCGAGCCTGGCGTAAATCGCCTCGGCGTCGGTGCCGAGCGGACGGTCCTCCTTGAGCGGCAGAACAAGGCCGCGCACCGCCGCATGAATCGCGGCGGTCGCCGGCGCCAGCGTCAGGCCGTCGCGCAGGTCGACTGCCTGTGCGGCCGCCATCAGTTCGAAGGCGATCAGCCGCTGCCACAGCACGATCATGTCGGTGCATTTCAAAACGGCCAGCGGTGCTTGCGTCGCATGGTCCTCGACGCCTTCCGAGACCGGCAGAAAGTCGAGCATCACCGGGTTGGCCTTGTGGCGGATGGCGGCGAGGATAGCGGTCACAGTCTTTTGCAGCGGCACGAAGCCGGCCGAGGCGCCGCCGGCCGGCGACAGATATTTGGGCAGGCCGTTGCGGCCCGAGCCGGTGAGCTGGATGAAGCGGGCGGTGGAGGCGGCCGCACATTGAGCGATGGCCAGGCCAAGCGTCTCGAAGGCAAGCGCCAGCGACGGGGTGTGGAAATTGCCGGTCGACAGCACCATGTCGTCGTCGCCCAGCACCAGCGGGTTGTCGGCGGCGGCGTTGAGCTCGATCTCGACGGCTTGCCCGGCCTGATCGATTGCCTGCAGCAGCGCGCCATGGATAGACGGCATGCAGCGGATCGACAGCGGGTCCTGCAAGGTCGTCGGCATCTGCGCCTTGTCGCGCGCAAGCAGGTCGCGCAAGCCTTTTGCCGCCTGCTGCTGGCCGGCGGCCGGTCGCGCCGTCTGCAGGCGCGGATCGAGGATCGTCTGGTTGGCGCCGATGCCTTCCATGGTCAGCGCGCCTGCCTGCTGTTGTTGCGCGAAGGCGGACAGTGCGTCACCCACCGCCAGCGCGCCG
Organism: Mesorhizobium sp. WSM4821; assembly: GCF_055901555.1. Classification (NCBI taxonomy): domain Bacteria; kingdom Pseudomonadati; phylum Pseudomonadota; class Alphaproteobacteria; order Hyphomicrobiales; family Phyllobacteriaceae; genus Mesorhizobium; species Mesorhizobium sp. WSM4821. The sequence goes on from NZ_CM148371.1 coordinate 3,637,682, forward strand.
CTGCCGGCGGACACAGCCGAGGCGCTTATCAGCGACAGCCCGTCCTTGGGCGCGAGGCTGACAGGGGCGAGGCGCGCCATCGCCAACGCCTTGGCCGCCGGCATGCGCCGGCCCTGAAAGTCGGCCTCGCCGTCGCCGGTCAGCATGCGGCCGAGCGTAGCCATCAGCACAAGGTCGCTGTCGCCGATCGAGCCCAGCGAGGGCATCACCGGATGCACGCCGGCATTGAGCGCTTCAATGAGAGCGACGAAAACCGCTGATGAAATACCCGAACCGCCGACTGAGAACATCGCCGCGCGGGCAAGGATTGTCGCCCGCACGATGTCTTGCGGCAGCGCGTCACCCACCGCGCCGCTGCGTCCCTCCAGCAACTGGCGCTGGAAGGCGCCGGCGTCGCCGCTGACCGACGTGCCGAGATTGGCGCCCAGCCCGGTGTTCAGCCCATAGATCGGCTGACCAGAAGCGGCGGCGCGATCGAGTACCTTGCGCGCCCTGTCCAGCCTCTCGCGGACGGCAGGCGCCACCTCCACCTTGCGTCCGCCGCGGGCAACCGCCGCGACATCCTCGATGCTGACGCCAGCTCCCGTGAGGACAAGCGCACTCATGCGAAGCGCAGCCGCTGGCCGATGCCTTGCGCTTGCGCCTTGGCCAGCATCGCCTTGCCCAGCGCGATGTCGGAGAGCGACAGGCCGCGATGCCAGAACAGGATCGTCTCGTGGTCGCTCTCACGCCCCGGCTTGCGGCCGGCGGCGATCTGGCCAAGTTCGGCGTGCAGCGTCTGTTCGCTCAGCCGTCCGGTCTCGACATGAGCGCGCAGCGAGCCGAATTTGCCGCCCTTGCACTGACCCCAGTCGTCGACGACGATCTTGGCCATGATGTCGGTCAGCGACAGTTCCACCGCGCTCATCGTGCCGTAGGGCATCACCAGCGCACCGGGCTTGATCCATTCGGTCTTCAGCAGCGGCTGCGGTTCCGGCAGCCGCGAGGCCTCGACGACGATGTCGGCGCCTTCGACGCAGGAGTGCCAGTCGGCGACCGCCGTGACCTTCTTGCCGAGATCGGCGGACAGCCTGGCGGCAAATCCGTCGCGGCTCTCCGGCCGACGCGAATGCACGCGGATCGCGTCGAAGTCGAAGAGATGATCGAGCAGGCGCACGTTCCAGTAGGCGGTGCCGCGCGCGCCGATATGGGCGAGAACCTTCGATGTCTTTTTCGCCAGATGTTTTGCGCCGATGGCGGTGACGGCGCCGGTTCGCATGTCGGTGATGACGGTGGCGTCGAGGATGGCGCGCGGCGTGCCGGTGCGCGGGTCGAACAGGTTGAGGATACCGAATTCCGACGGCAGGCCGTGCAGGTAATTGTCGACATAGTCGCCGACGATCTTGACGCCGGCCGCGTCGAGCGGCGCGACGTAGCCGCGCAGGACGTTGAAATGGCCGTTGAACGAAGGGTCCGGCTCGAGATGGACGCGCGGCTCGATCACCGTCTGGCCGTTGCCTTGCGCCACCAGGCCGGCCTCGACCGCTTCGATGATTTCCCCATCGGTCATATCAAGGGCTTCGATGTCGAGGGCGTTGAGATAATCGATGTAGATTGGCTTCATGCGCAGATTGGTCCTGATGAAGAGGGGTCCTAGTCAGAAAAGGCAAACGAAGTCGCGAAGTATCAAAGGCTGCTTCGGTGCGAGGTTCAGTCATCGCATAACTGGTCGCGATACGACACGAAAGTTTTGTTGGTCCATGTCTGGACGGCGCCGCCCAAATGCTGTTCAAACCGGTGCGTCATCGATTTGCCGGACAATTGTTCGGTCGCCGATGGAGCTTCGGACAGTTCTGCGCATGACCGCCATCCCCGAAAACAAAGCCATTCCCGAAAACAAAGCCTTGGCCGAAACCGCGACGGCGGCCCGGCGCGTGGCGCTGATCGTCGCCGTTGCCTTCTTCATGCAGCTTCTGGATTCGACGATCATCTCGACATCGCTGCCGCAGATGGGAGCATCCTTCGGCGTGCCGGCGGTGGCGATGAGCATCGGCATCACCGTCTACATGCTGACGATGGCGGTGTTCGTGCCGCTGTCCGGCTGGCTCGCCGACCGCTTTGGCGCGCGCAACATCTTCCTCGTGGCGATCGCGCTGTTCACGCTGGCCTCGATCGCCTGCGGCATCTCGCAGAACTTGACCCAGTTCGTCGCCGCGCGTGCCGTGCAAGGTCTGGGCAGTGCGCTGATGACGCCGGTCGGCCGCATCCTGGTGCTGCGCAACGCCCCGAAGTCCGAGCTTCTCAACGCCACCGCGCTGATCACCTGGCCGGCGCTGTTCGCGCCGGTGATCGGGCCGGTGCTTGGCGGCTTCGTCACCACCTACCTCTCCTGGCACTGGAATTTCTTCATCAACATTCCACTCGGCTTGGCCGGCCTGGCGCTGGTCGCCCGCTTCATTCCCGGCGACCGCGATTCCGAGACCAGGCCGTTCGACTGGCCGGGTTTCCTGTGGACGTCGGTGGGGCTCGCCTCGATGCTCTACGGCCTCGAGCGCATCGCCCATACCGAAGACGGCGCCTTGCCGACTATGGTGCCGCTTGTCGCCGGCACCCTGATCGGCTGGTTGGCAGTGCGGCATCTGGTGCGTGCAAACAATCCGCTGCTCGACCTCACCGCGTTCAAGGTGCAGACTTTCGCCATCTCGACGCTGTCGGCCGGCACCATTTTCCGGGTCGCCATCAACGCAACGCCGTTCCTGCTGCCGCTGCTGTTCCAGGTCGGCTTCGGCCTAAGGCCCGTCGATGCCGGCATGCTGATCCTCGCCTATTTTCTCGGCAATCTCGGCATGAAGACTGTGACGACACCGACGCTGAGGCGCTTCGGTTTCCGTTCGGTGCTGGTCGTCAACGGCGTGATCGCCTCTTTGTCGATCATGGCCTGCGCGGCGATCTCGCCGCAGACCCCGCAAGCGCTGGTGGTGGCACTGATGCTGATCGCCGGATTGACGCGTTCGATGCAGTTCACTGCACTCAATACGTTGGCCTTCGCCGACGTCGCCTCATCGCAGCGCAGCTCAGCCGCGACCTTGTCCAGCATGCTGCAACAGGTGGCGATGTTGTTCGGCGTGGCGGTGGCGGCGGCGCTGCTCAACCTGTCGCAGATCGCGAGGGGCGTCCCGGCGCTCGGCCTTGTCGACTTTCGCATCGCGTTCCTGGCGATCGGCGCCATCGGGCTAGCGGCCTCGTTCCGCTTCCTGGCGCTGCGGCCGGCCGCGGGCGCCGAGGTTTCGGGCCATCTTCCGCAGAACTGACGTCGAGCTCGACGTCCTCTCACAACCCGAGAAGGGAAGCGCGTACTCCTACACTGGCCGATAGACCCTATCCGCCGTGCTCCAGAAGATATCCGCTTCGGCGGCCGCTCCATGCTTACCAACCGCATCCCGGTGCGCCTTCATCAGTTCGGCGTGGCTGGTCCACAGTTTCTCGATCGGGAAGTTCGAGCCGAACATCAGGTGGTCGCTGCCGAGGATGTCGATCGCGTTGTCGACGATGTAGGCGATCAGCGCCGGATCGTTGCGGTGGACGAAGGTGCCGAGACCGGACAGCTTGGCGTAGAGGTTACGCGCCGCTGAAAGCGTGCGCAGCCCAGCCTTCCAGGCTTCCGTGGTTTCCTCCGACATGTCGGTCAGCATGCCGGCATGGGTGAGGATGAAATTGGTCTCTGGATTCTCGCCGACGAGCGTCAGCCCGTCCTGCATCTGGGCGGGGAAAAGCTGCAGGTCGAACGACAGGCCGTAATCCTTGAGCCGCGCCACATTGGCCCGGACCTTCGGGTCGATGACCTGATCTGCCGAAGCGGCGAAGCGGAAGGCCGGCGTTTCGTGCCAATGCAGTTGCATCCGCACGCCGCGCAGCAGGGGGTATTTGATCAGCCGGTCGATCTGGGGCCTGACATCGTCCACCGTCATATCGGCATAGCCGACGATGGCATGCGGCCAGCCGGTCTCGTCAGCCGTCTTCTGCAGGAAGGCGACCTCGGTCTCGCAATCCTCCTTGGCCCAGTTGGTCTGGACATAGACTGCCTTCTCGACGCCGGAGCCTTTCTGGTCGGCGAGGAATTCCTCGATCGGATAGTCGCGGCGGATCGGCTCGTAAGGTCCGAAGATGCGCGGCACCATCGGTCCGCGCAGCCAGGGCTGATCCTCTCGGCGCCAGATGTGGAAATGCGCGTCGATCGCCTTTTGCATCACGAAACCCTTTTCCAGATTGCCGCGGCCGCCGGGGCGGGGCGGGCGAGCGACAGGATGAAATCGGTGAGGCTTTTCACCGACGAACCGTCGACCAGATCGTCGAGCACCGGCAGCATGGCGCGCAGGGCCGCCGTCGCTGGCTGGAAACGCGGATCGCCGGCCAGCGGTGTCGCCAGCGAAAGCCGGAAGGCGCGGGCACTCAACCGGCGCATCGCCATTTCCAGCTCGGCATGGTCGCCGCGCTCCAGCGCATCGGACAGGATGACGACCGCCGCACCCCGAGCGAAAGCGGAAAAGCGCGGCACCGACAGGAAGGCGAGCAGCGTCGGTCCCATGCGGGTGCCACCGTCCCAGTCGTCGACCAGTGCAGCCACGCGGGCCAGCGCCTGGTCGCGGTCGCGAATGCGCAGCGCCGAAGTGATACGGGTCAATCTTGTGCCGAAGGTGAAGATCTCCGCCCGGTCCGCGCCTTGCACCGCCGCATGTGCCAGTTTGAGATAGTCTGACGTGTGCAGCTTCATCGACCCGGAAACATCGATCAACAGCAGCAGTTTGCGCGGCACGGTCTGGCGGCGGCGCAGCAGCGGCGACGGCACATCGCCGTCGGCACTGACGATTTCGCGGAGCGAACGGCGCAGATCGAGCTTGCCGCGCGCGTGCGTGCGCACGGTGCGGAAAGAGCGGCGCGCGGGCAAGGCGGACGCCAGTTTGCGGCGGAAGGCGGTCAACCCATCGCCGTCGCGCTGGAGGAAGTCGCGGGCGCTTAACCGTTCGGCGCCGGACGCCAGTTCGCCGCCTTCCTCCTGGCGCGCCACCTGGACTTCTTCTTCGCCCGCGCCGCCGTCGTCCTTGATGCGGTTTTCCTCGTCGGCCTCGCCTTCGACCACGGCCGCGGTATTGCCGTAGAAATAGCTCTGGAAATGCGCCTCGAATTCGTCGCGGCGGTCGGGCGGCGGCGCCAGCGTGGCGAGAGCGGCCTCGTGGATATCCGCCATCGAGCGGGGACCAAGCAGCGTCACCGCCTGCATGAAGCCTGACATCTGCTCCGGCGCGACGGGAAAACCGCAACGGCGAAGCAACCGGCCGAAACCGAGCAAGGGCGCGGCCGCTTGGGGCAAGGCTGTGGCGCTCACGCCAATGCCTCCTCGACGATCCGGCCAAGCTGGGGCGCGATATAGGACAAGTCCTCCTCGTCCTTGATCAGCACGCCGATGGCTCGGCGGAAGGCTTCCGGCCACGGGCTGCCGCCTTTTTCGAGGATCGTCGCGGCATTCGCCCATTCGACCGCCTCGGCGATGCCCGGCGGCTTGGCCAGCGGACGGGCGCGGATGTCGCGCACGGCAGAAGCGACGGCGCGCGCGGTGGCTTGCGCCACATCGCCAGCGCGCAGCATGATGATGGCGGCCTCGCGCTCGGCGTCGGGATAGGTGATCCAGTGGTAGACGCAGCGCCGCCGCAGTGCCTCCGCCAACTCGCGGGTGCGGTTCGAGGTCAGGATGACGATCGGCTGCGCCGTGGCGCGAATGGTGCCGCGCTCGGGAATGCTGATCTGGAAATCGGAGAGGAATTCCAGGAGCAGCGCTTCGAACTCATGATCCGAACGGTCGATCTCGTCGACCAGCAACACGCGCTTTTCCGGCGCCTTCAGCACCTGCAGCAGCGGCCGCGCGATCAGAAAGCGATCGTCATAGATATCGACCTCGTGCTCGCCGGCATGACGGATGGCGAGCAACTGGCGCTGGTAGTTCCATTCGTAGAGCGCGTGCGCGGCGTCGATGCCTTCGTAGCATTGCAGCCGCACCAGATCGCGCCCGAGCACTTCGGCGATCGCCTTCGCCGCTTCGGTCTTGCCGACGCCCGGCGCGCCTTCGAGCAGCAGCGGCTTGCCCAGCCGGATCGCCAGGAAGATGGCGGTCGCCAGGCTCTCATCGGCCAGATAGCGCGAGGCGGCGAGGCGGGTCGCCACCGCCTCGGGTGAGGCTGCTGATATCTCGGCGTTCACCTTTGGCATTTCCAACACTCAGTTCGGCGCGTCGGCCTGCGCCTTCAGCGCGCGCAAAATCCGCTCCGGCGTGATCGGCAGCGTGTCGATGCGCACGCCGACGGCGTCGAAAACGGCATTGGCCACGGCGGGGATCTGCGGGTTGGCGCACATTTCGCCCGGCCCCTTGGCGCCATAGGGTCCGTCGGCCGAAGGCCGTTCCAGCACGATGATCTCGGTTTGCGCGAGATCGCCCGGCCCCGGCATCAGATACTGGTTGAAGTCGGTGCCGCCATGGTCGCGATTGGGATAATAAGGTTCGGTCGTCTCGTAGAGCGCATGGCTGATGCCCATCCATGAGCCGCCGACAAGCTGCTGCTCGACCATTTTCGGGTTCAGCGCGCGGCCGATCTCGAAGACGTTCTTCACCGTCAGCACGGTGACTTCGCCGGTCTCGTCGTCGACCTCGACCTCGGCCACGGTGCAGGCATGCGCATAGCAGGTCGATGGCTTCATCGCGCCAGTTTCTTTCTCGGGGTAGGAGCGCGGGATGAGGAACATGCCGCGGCCGGAAATCGAGCGGCCGCGCTTGAAATGCGCCGATAGCGCGACGTCGAAGATCGAGATCGACTTCTGCGGCGCGCCCTTGACCAGGATGTTGCCCTGGCCGTCGGTGTCGAGGTCCGACGCGTTGACCTCCAGTTCCTCGGCCGCCACTTCCAGCATCACCTGGCGGGCCTCCCTGGCCGCCTGGATGACGGCGTTGCCGGCGCGGTGCGTGCCGCGCGAGGCGAAGGTGCCCATGCAGTGCGGGCCGGTGTCGGTGTCGGCGGTGTCGACGACGACGCGGTCGGTCGGTACGCCGATCGTCTCGGCGCAGATCTGCGCCATGATCTGCTTCATGCCCTGGCCGAGATCGACGCTCGACAGCGTGACCATGAAATTGCCGGTCGGCGTCGAATGCACCAGCGCCTGGGTCGGGTCGCCGCCGAGATTCATGCCGGTTGGATAGTTGATCGCGGCCACGCCGCGTCCTCGCCTGATCGCCATCTCAAGCTCCCTTCGCGTAGGACGACATGGAGAGGTACTTTTCCGCCACCGGCCAGTTGGCGGCGCGCGAGGCTTCCTGCATGCACTCGATCAGTGCCGCCCCTTCGGTCGGCTGGCGATGCGCCTTCATGTCGCCGTCGCGGTAGGCATTGATGAAGCGGAATTCGAGCGGGTCCATGCCGATCAGCCGGGCGAGCTTGTCCATCTGCACCTCCAGCGCGAAATCGCCGATGGTGACGCCGAAGCCGCGCATGGCGGAGGAGGGGGTGCGGTTGGTGTAGACGCAGTAGGTGTCGATCCAGACGTTCGGGATGGTGTAGGGGCCGGGGTAGTGGCCGGCGCCTTTCTGCGCGCCATAGGGCGAGTGGCGCGAATAGGCGCCGGCATCGGTGTAGCCGGTGACCTTGCGGGCGACGATGCGGCCGTCCTTCATGACGCCGTCCTTGATGACGACCTTTTCGGCGGCGCGCGGCGACGAGATCTGCATCTCTTCCTCGCGGCTGTAGATGAAGGAGACCGGACGGCCGGTGAGCTTGGCGCCAAGGATGGCGATCGGCTCGACGATGACGTCGACCTTGCCGCCGAAGCCGCCGCCGACGGTGCCGCCGACGAAATGCAGCTTGCTGCCGGGCATCTGCAGGATGATCGAGGCGTTGTCTAGGGTGAAGAACATCGCCTGCGTGTTGGTATAGCAGGTGAAACGGTCATTGCCCTCGGCCGCGACGATGCAACCGGTCGTCTCGGTCGGCGCGTGCTCGATCGGCGAGGACTGGTAGGTCTGTTCCAGGATGTGGTCGGCGCCGGCGAAGCCCGCATCGACATCGCCGAAGCGCACCTTGCGGCATTCGCCGCTGTCGTAGAGATAGTAGTTCTGGCCGTGATATTCATTGACCAGCGGCGCGCCGGGCTTCAGCGCTTCCTCCATGTCGAAGACGGCCGGCAGCACTTCGTAGTCGACCTTGACCTTGGCCGCCGCTTCCTGCGCCGCCCGCTCGGTCTCGGCCAGCACCGCAACCACGGCCTCGCCCTTCCAGCGCACCTTGCCGTCGGCCAGCACCGTCTCGTCCTCCGGTCCGATCTGGATGAGGATCAGGATGGTGTAGACATTGTGGGGCACGTCCTTGGCGGTCAGCACCTTGACGACGCCCGGGTGCTTCTCCGCCTCCGACGTGTCGATGCTGCGGATGCGCGCGTGATGGTGCGGGCTGCGCACCATCTTCAGATGCAGCATGCCGGGAAAATTTCGGTCGGCGAAATAGGTGGTCTTGCCGGTGACATGGCTGGGGGAATCCGAGCGCGGCCGCGGCTGGCCGATTTCGTGCAGATCGTCCTTGCGCTGGTCGGCGAAATAGCTCTTGCGGAGTTCCATCTTTTTGACTCCCCTCAAGCCGCGTTCTGCGAATTGGATCGCGCGGCCGTCAGCACCGCCTGGATGATCGGCTCGTAGCCGGTGCAGCGGCAGATATTGCCCGACAGCGCCTCGACCACCTCGTCGCGGCTGGGGTTCAGCGTGTGGTCGAGCAGCACCTTGGCGGCCATGATCATGCCCGGCGTGCAGAAGCCGCACTGCGTGGCGAAGGCGTCGAGGAAGGCGCGCTGCAAAGGATGCAGCACGCCACCCTCCGAAAGCCCCGATGTCGTGGTGATTGCCGCACCGTTGCAGGTTTCGGCCAGCGTCAGGCAGGAGAGCCGGAGTTCGCCGTCGATGATGACCGAGCAGGCGCCGCATGTGCCTTGATGGCAGCCGCCCTTCGGCGAGGTGTCGCCGATCTTGTCGCGCAGTGCGTTGAGCAGCGTCGTGCCGCTGTCGATGAATTCGGCCTTCTCCGCGCCGTTGAGCGTGAACTGAACCGGGACCTTTGCCATGTTTTCCTCCTTGCGCGCAGCCAAGCAAGCGCGCGCCTCCCAATGGGAATTTTCAGGCGAGCAGCAGCCGGCCGAGATGGACCGGCAGAACTTCATTGCGGTACCAGGCGCTGGCGATCTGATCGGTAATGGGCGAAGTGCCCTCGCTCGCCACAGTCAGCGCCGGCGCGATGCCGTCGCTGGTCAGCGTCCGGCCTACCAATGCCTTCTCCGCCGCCTTGGCGCGCATCGGACGGTCGGCCATGCAGCCAAGCGCGATCCGCGTCGAAGATACGGTCCCGTCCGGCGCCTGTTCCAGCACGGCGGCGATGCTCAGCACCGAGACGCCCTTCGGCTTGACCCGCGACACTTTCAGGAAGCGAAAGCCGTCTTCCGCTGGCAAGCTGAAACCGACCGCGGTGACGATGGCGTGATTGCTTTCGCGTGTTGCCAGGAAGGTTTCGATCGGCAGCTCGCCGCTATCGCTGCTGACGGTGGCGTCCAACGCCAGCAGCGCGACGGTGAAATCGCCATAGGGCGCCGGGGCGAAGAGATTGCCGCCGACGGTCGCCATGTTGCGGATCGCCGGGCCGCCGACGGCGCGCGCGGCGCGGGCGAGAGGTGCGAGTTCCGGATGACGGGCAATCGCGGCCATCGTCACCGAGGCGCCGATGCTGACCTTGCCGCCCGAAACGGTGATGGCCGACAGCGACGGCTCGGTCGACCTGATGAGGCCGGAGACCGAGATGTCGCCTTCATTGGCAGCGCGCACGACCAGCGTGCCGCCGCCGAGATAGCGGGTGCCGGCGGCTTTCAGCGCCGCATCCGCGTCCTTCACCGTCGAAAAAGTTTGCAGTGCAAGCGCCATGGAACGCTCCCTTGGCTCAACTTTGGCCAGCGAAATGACTTTTCAAAGCATTGAAGCCACCCTGGAAGACGTTGGCGCGCATGCCCTCGGCCAATTTGTCGGCTTCTTCCGGAGGCGCGTCGAAGCTGGCGGCCCATTCGGCATAGGTGCGGTCGCCATCGGTTACCCGGCGCAACTGCAGCGTGGCCTTGTGATTGGTGAGCGGTTGCGGGGTCTCCAGGATGGAGTAGCTGACGAGAAAGTTCTCGTCGGAGAAGTCGAGCAGCTTTTCGCGGATGCGGGCGCCGCTGGCGAGCTCGAAATTGCGCACGCAGCCAATCGTTTCGGCATCCTTTCCGTCCTCGATATGGCTTTCGACCATGCGCGGATGCCAGCTCGGCAGACCGTTGAAGTCGCGTATGCGCGCCCAGACCTTTTCGACCGGTGCGTCGATGACGCTGGAGATGGTGACTTTCGCCATATGATCGTTCCCTTGCGAGTTAGCACCTCAGAAGGCTAGGGCGGCAAGCCCGGCGGCGCTTATCAATGCGTCTTGAATGCCTATCAATGAGTCTGAAAAACAAGCGGTTTGAAATGGCAGTCTGAAAATGGGCAGGCTGGAAAAGCAGGCTGGCGGCTCAGGAAATGGCCCGCGCCGCCTCGCGGTAAAGTGTCGGCGGGACGCCGACATGATCGCGGAAGAAGCGCGAGAAATTGCCCTGCGTGGTGAAGCCGAGATTGCAGGCGACCGAGATCAGCGGCTCCTGGGACCACTGCAATTGCCGCACCGCTTCCTCCATGCGCAGCGTGTTCCAGTAGACGTTGGGCGTCAGGTTGGTCTGCTCCTTGAACAGCGCGAAGAAATGCGGCCGCGACAGGCCGACGCTGCGCGCCACATCGTCGAAGCAGATGCGTTCGCAGACATTGGCCTTCATCAGCTGGATCGCCTTGCGGACGCGGAAGTCCTGCATGGTGTGGACGCGGGCGCGCGCCACTTGCGGTGCCGAGGCGTCGGCGGCATCGAGCACGCTGTCGATGAAGCGCTCGATCTCGTAATTGGCGATGTCGTCGATGCTCTCATTGTCGCTGAGATGGTCGAGAAGGTTGGCCGCCGCCTGGTGCAGCCAGGGCTCCAGCGTGATCGCCGGTGCTGAAAACAGCGGCGCGGAGGCGGGCAGGTCGCGGCGCCGGCGCGCCCAGTCCGGATCGATGTAGAAGGCGAGGAAGAGGCCGGGACGGCCGTCGTGGGACAAAGCGTGGCTGTGCGGCTGGAAGGAATTGATGCCGGCGGCGGTACCGGGTCCAAGCCGCACCGTTTCGCGGCCGATGGTCATCTCGCCGGCCGTGCCTTCCAGCCAAATGATGATATGCGCCTCGACATGGGCATGGGTGACGAAGTCGCTGGCGACGTTCAGGACAGAAACATGTCCGAACCGGCCCCAGTAGAGCCTGATCGCTTCCGTCATGGGTATATCCTCCCGCAGGCGACTGGCCTCCCTTCGCCTGCAATCGGGATAGTGCGGCTCAGTTCGGGCCTGCGTCAAGGCGCATGCGCACGCCTGGTGCCCGCCATGGGCCGCGCCGGCCGATTTTCAGACTGAGCGATAGGAAGAAGAAGGTGAGTGTTTCCAGGCCGGCATGGCTAGACCGAAGCGGTCAGGCCGCCGTCGACAAAGAGCGTGTGGCCATTGACGAAGGACGACGCGTCCGAGGCCAGGAAGACGGCGGCGCCGATCAGTTCGTCGACATTGCCCCAGCGCCCGGCCGGCGTGCGCTTCTCCAGCCAGGCGGAGAATTCCGCGTTGTCGACCAGCGCCTGGTTCATCTCGGTGCGGAAATAACCGGGCGCAATGGCATTGATCTGCAGCCCGTGCTTCGCCCAGTCGGCGCACATGCCCCTGGTCAGGTTCCTGACCGCGCCCTTGGTCGCGGTATAGGGCGCGATGCCGGTTCTCGCCAGTTCGCTCTGCACCGAACCGATGTTGATGATCTTGCCCTTGCCGCGCGGGATCATATGCCGCGCCACGGCCTTGCCGGCGTGGAAGGCGCCGGAGACATTGGTCTTGAACAGTCGTTCCCACTGCTCCTCGGGAAAATCCTCCAGCGGGGCGCGGAACTGCACGCCGGCATTGTTGACGAGGATGTCGATGGCGCCGATCTCCGCTTCGATCCGGGCAACGTCCCGGTCGACCGCATGAAAGTCGGTCACGTCGAAGATCGATGCATGCGCCTCGAAGCCGGCGTCGCGCAGCCTTGCCACGGCGCCACCGACTTTGCCCGGGTCGCGGCCGTTCAGCACCAGGCTCGCGCCATGCTCGGCTAGGCCCCGCGCCAGCGCAAAGCCGATGCCTTGGCCGGAACCGGTAATCAGCACCAGCCGCCCGTCGAGGCTGAACAGCGATTTCGTCACCTGGCTCTCTTTCGTCTGACCTTATCCAAACCGGAGGTCAGCGCAGCAAAAACCGGCTTCGGCTTTTCGCTGACGCGGGGCCTTCGGCTGGGGATCATGGCCCTAATCGTTTCGCCTGAAATTGCGTATCCGGTCGAACAGGACCGCCATCAGAATGGCGCTGCCGATGAAGGTGCCTTGCCAGAAGGCATTGATGCCGAGCAGGCCGAGACTGTTGCGGATCACCTCGATCAGCGCCGCCCCGACGACGGCGCCAAATGCCGTGCCCATGCCGCCGGCCAGGTTGGCGCCACCGATGACGGTCGCGGCGATGACCTGTAGTTCCATGCCGTTGCCGAGATTGGTGGTGACGGCGCCCAGCCAGCCGGTCTGGATGATGCCGGCAATGCCCGCCGCCAGCGCCGAAATCATGTAGACCGCGACCTTGATCTGGCGCACCGGAACGCCGGTCAGCGTCGCCGCATGCTCGTTGCCGCCAATGGCGAAGATGTGCCGGCCGAACTTCGTCCAGCGCAGCGTGAAGCCGGTGATCAGCGCCAGCAGGATCGTATAGAGCACCGGATTGGCGATGCCGAACACCCAGGCGCCGCCGCCCAGTGCGAGAAGCTTGTCGTGGTCCGGTCCGAACTGGAAGACGACGGTGTTGTTGGAGGCGACCATGGCGAGGCTGCGCGCTATCGACAGCATGCCGAGCGTCACCACGAAGGGCGGAAAGCCGAGATAGGCGATCAGGATACCGTTGAAAGCGCCAATGATCAGCGCTGTCGCGATCGAAGCGGCAATGCCAACCTCGATGCCATAGCCGGCATGCATGGTCACGGCCAGCACCATCGAACATAGGCAAAGCACCGAGCCGACCGACAGGTCGATGCCTCCGGTAATTATGACGAAGGTCATGCCGAGCGCGATGATGGCGACGAAGGTGACGTTGCGGGTGATGTTGTAGAGGTTCTTGGTCGTGGCGAAGGAATCGGTGGCCACGGACAGGAACAGGCAGGCGAGGATGACCGCGATCACCACCCAGAAGGTCTGGCTGGCAAACACCCTGGACAGCAAAGTGTGCTGTTTCTGTGCGATCGTCTGGTCAAGAGTTACTGCCATCGTCGACCTTTGTCTGCTTGAGTGGTGGTGACATCAAACCTGTTCGATGGCGCCGGTGATCAGCCCGGTGACCTCCTCGGGCGAACTCGACGCGATCGACTTGTCGGCAACCTTGCGGCCGCGCCGCATGACGATGACGCGGTCGGCAACGTCAAAGACGTCGGGCATGCGGTGGCTGATCAGCACGACCGCAATGTCCTGGTCGCGCAAATGGCGGATCAGGTTCAACACTTCGGCGACCTGCCGGACCGAGATCGCTGCAGTCGGCTCGTCCATCAGCACGATCTTGGCTTGCGAAAGCATGGTACGGGCGATCGCCACCGCTTGCCGCTGGCCGCCCGACATCTGCTTGACCAGGTCGCGTGGGCGGGTTTCGGATTTCAGCTCGGCGAAGATCTGGCCGGCGCGCTTGTACATCGCGGCGTAGTCGAGAATGCGAAACGGCCCGACGCCGCGGCGCAGCTCGCGGCCGAGATAGACGTTCGCGGCGGCCGTCAGATTGTTGCACAGCGCCAGGTCCTGATGGACGATCTCGATGCCGTGCTGGCGCGCCTCCACCGGCTTGTGCAGGACCAGATCCTTGCCGTCCATCTGCATCGTGCCATGGCTCGGGGGAAAGTTGCCGGCGATCATCTTGACCAGCGTCGACTTGCCGGCGCCGTTGTCGCCCATCAGGCCGACCACCTGTCCGGGCTCGATCGACAGCGACACGTCGTTGACCGCCTGGATGGCGCCGAAGTGTTTCGAGATGTTGGTGAGTTCGAGAACCGCCACCAGCCTTCTTGCCTCCCCGTGCTTTCCCGGCCTGCGGTTCTGCCGCGGCCTCGCTCTCCCCAGCTCCTCCCGGAAACAGCGCTTTCGCCCATTTACGCACATGCCTTCTTGGCGTCAACAGCGGCTCCCTTCGAAAAATCCGTTTTGTAGGACAAATAGCAATTGACGTTGGTCGCACGCCGATATTAGCTAGGCGCTGGAGGAGATTATGCCGATCTCCTGTTCCGGCTCGCCGGGCGGGGCGGCGGAGGTTTATCGGTCGAGGATCGGCACGTCCGCGTTTATCGCGCTGGTCTGCGACCGCATCTGGAAATGCTTATCGGCCTGGGTTGACGACACGAGCGCTCGCGAAACGAACCTCTGTCATCACGCATCCGGGCTGGTCTGTGTGGCGGGCACGCCGTGTCCGTCTGTTTCAAGGGAGGACTGACATGAGGAAATCACTATTGCTCGCTGCCGTCGCCATGCTGGCGTTGGGCGCCGGGCCGGCTTTGGCCAAGAAACAGCTCGTCATCGTCGTGAAGGGTCTCGACAATCCGTTCTTCGAGGCCATCAACCAGGGGTGCCAGAAATGGAACTCGGAAAACGCCAGTTCGGAATATGAGTGTTTCTACACCGGCCCGGCGTCGACCTCGGACGAGGCCGGCGAAGCTCAGATCGTTCAGGACATGCTGAGCAAGCCCGATACAGCGGCGATGGCCATTTCGCCGTCCAACGCGCCGCTGATCGCGCAGACGATCAAAAGCGCCAATCCGTCGATCCCGATCATGACGCTCGACGCCGACCTCAGCAAGGAAGATGCGGGGCTGCGCAAGACCTATCTCGGCACCGACAACTACCTGATGGGATACAAGATCGGCGAGTACATCAAGAAGGGCAAGCCGGATGGTGGCAAGATCTGCACCATTGAAGGCAATCCGGCGGCTGACAACATCCTGCGCCGCGCCCAGGGCATGCGCGACGCGCTTTCAGGCCAGAAGGATCTCCCGGCGCTCGCCGGCGAGGGCGGCTGGACCGAGGTCGCCGGCTGCCCGGTGTTCACCAATGACGACGGCGCCAAGGGCGTGCAGGCGATGACCGATATCCTCGCCGCCAATCCCGACCTCGACGCCTTCGGCATCATGGGCGGCTGGCCGCTGTTCGGGGCACCGCAGCCCTATCGCGACCTGTTCAAGCCGATGGCCGAGAAAATCGCCAAGAATGAGTTCGTCATCGGCGCCGCCGATACGATCGGTGACGAAGTGGCCATTGCCAAGGAGGGTCTGGTGACCGCTCTGGTCGGCCAGCGGCCGTTCGAGATGGGCTACAAGGCACCCTCTGTGATGATCGATCTGATCGAAGGCAAGCCCGTCGAGGATCCGGTCTTCACCGGTCTCGACGAGTGCACCAAGGATACGGTCGACACCTGCATCCAGAAGTAGGTTCGCAGCTTTCGGGGCGTCCGATCGACGGGCGCCCCGTCACACCGGTTCACGAAAATGCACGAGGTGACACTGCCGGGGCGATACGCTCCTGCTTTGCCGCGCCTTGAGTTCAGCCTGTGCCGGGGAAACGTGGATGCCGGACGCAAGATCAAGAAAACGACTTACCAAGGTCAAGGCACCGGCCAAGGTCAGGGCACCAGCCGAGGTCAGGGCACCGGCCAAGGTCAAGGCACCAGTCAAGGTCAGGGCACAGGCGGCCCGTCCGTCCCGCACTCGCCGTGCCGACGCGGCGCTCATTCCCGGATCGAGCGTGCATGCGTCGCTGGCCAACGAGATCGGCCTCAGGATCGTGCGCGGCGACTACCCGCCGGGAACCATCCTGCCCAACGAGGCCAAATGGTCCGAGACTTTCAACGTCAGCCGCTCGGCGGTGCGCGAGGCGATCAAGATGCTGATGGCCAAGAGCCTGCTGGCCTCGCGCCCCAAGATCGGCAGCTGGGTCGAGCCGAAAGAGCGCTGGAACCTGCTCGACCGTGACGTGCTCGCCTGGTACGCGACCTCGCCCGACCGCGAAATGTTCCTGCGCACCGTCCAGGAGTTCCGTCACATCATCGAGCCGGAAGCCAGCGCCTTTGCCGCGATCCGGCACAGCGACGAGCAGATGGCCGAGATCAGCCAGGCCTGCCGGGAAATGGGCGAGGCGGCGACGCTGCCGGAGCGCACCCGCGCCGACACGCGTTTCCATCTCGCCATCCTGCGCGCCTCGGGCAACGATCTCTTGGTGCCGCTCGGCGTGCTGATCGAATCCGCGCTCGACCATCTGTTCGTCTTCGTCACACTCCAGACCAGCGACCAGCGGCGGGCACAGTCACTGCACGAGGCGATCGAAAAGAACATCCGTCTCAGGCGTCCGGCGGCTGCAAGGAGTGCCGTGCACAGGCTGCTCGCCAACACCGACGACGTCATCGGGCGATCGCGGCGGTGATTTATTCATCGACGCTGGCGCCGCCCCTCACTGTTTTTTCCCATCCTTGGCCGGCGTCAGGTCGACGCCGTTGACCTTGCCGATATGGGTCGCCAGCATCGGCACATATTGATCCGGCCCAGCGACGAAGGCGCCGGCGAATGCGTTCTTCGTGGCATTGCCGAGCGGGTTGGCGATGCCGGCGGCGCCCGCCATCGATTCGAGGTAGGTGAGGTCCTTGAAGGCGTTGGCGATGGTGAATTTGTGGGCGTCGCGGTCGCCTTCAAGCGTCCAGCGCATGAAGGTCTGGTAGAAGCCGCAATCCATGCGCCCGTTGCGGATGACGCTGTCGAAGCGCGGCGGCGAGATGCCGACCTTTTCGGCCAGCGCCAGCGCCTCGGAATAGAGCGCCGCGTAGCCCAGAGAAATGAAATTGTTGAGTAGCTTCATGCGGTGGCCGTCGCCGGTGTCGCCGATATGGACGATGCGTCCGGCCCAGGTGTCAAGCACCGGCTTGAGGCGGGCAAAGACCGCGTCGGACGCGCCGACCATGGCGTCGAGCGTGCCTTCCCACGCTTCCTTCGGCGTGCGGCTGAGCGGAGCGTCGACATAGTCGACGCCGAGCGCCTCGAGCTCGGCGGCAAGCGCCACGGTCGAGGTCGGATCCGAGGTCGAGCAGTCGACGACCACCGAGCCCTTCCTGAGGCCCTCCTTGAGGCCGCCGGGGCCGCGGATGATGGCTTCGACCTCGCGCGAGCCGGTGACGCAGAGGAAGACGATATCGGATGCCGCCGCCACATCGCGCGATGTCGCGGCTTCCTTCGCACCCCGGCCGAGCAGGTCTTCCGCCGGCGGGCGGTTCTTGCGGCCGAGAAACGTCAGGGAATAGCCCTTGTCGACGATGTTCTTCGCGATTCCGTGGCCCATCAGGCCAAGGCCGATGAAGCCGATCTTTTCGCTCGCGGCAGTCGTGTTCATGTCGTTTCGTCCTGTTTGCGGGTGGTCGATGGCAGCGCTGCTGTCGGCAGGCGAATTGTTGAAGCGGGTTTTTGCCGCAGGCGGTGGCAGGCGATTGCGGAGTTCGATATTGTCTGACAATACACATGAATCCTAGGGAATGTGGAGAGCAAAATGACGAAGCGGATCATGTTCACCGGCGGCAGCGGCAAGGCTGGGCGTCATGTCGTGCAGTATCTGGTCGAGCAGGGCTGCCAGGTGCTCAACATCGACACCAAGCCGCTTGACAATCCCAAGGTGCGTACGCTGATCACCGACATCACCGACAGCGGGCAGGTGTTCAATGCGCTGTCGAGCTATATGGGCCTGCATGAATTCGACCCGTCGCTGCGTTCGCAACCGGTCGATGCCGTGGTGCATTTCGCCGCCATCCCGCGCATCATGATCACGCCCGACAACGAGGTGTTCCGCATCAACGCGCTCGGCACCTACAATGTCATCGAGGCGGCGGTGAAGCTCGGTATCCGCAAGGTTGTGATCGCCTCCAGCGAGACGACCTATGGGCTGGTCTTCGCCAACGAGCCGCGTGATCCGACGCATTTCCCGCTCGACGAGGAGTATGACGTCGATCCAATGGACAGCTATGCGCTGTCCAAGATCGTCAACGAAAAAACGGCGCGCGCCTTCGCGCTGCGCAGCGGCACCGACATCTATGCCTTGCGCATCGGCAACGTCATCGAGCCGCATGAATATTCGCTGTTCCCAAAATGGTTCGCCGATCCGGGTTTCCGCAAGCGGATCGCCTGGAGCTATATCGACGCGCGCGACCTCGGCCAGATCACGCTGCGCGCCATCGAGAAGGACGGGCTCGGTTATCAGGTGTTCAACGCCGCCAATGACGACACTTCGTCCGACCTGCCGACGGCCGAATTGCTGAAGCGGTTTTATCCCGATGTGCCGGTCAAGGGCGAACTCGGCGAATACGAGACGCTACTGTCGAACCGCAAGGCGCGGGATCTCCTCGGTTTTCGTCCGGAGCATAGCTGGCGCAAATACGTCAAAAGGCCTGACGGGGCGACGAAACCGGGCTGACCTGTGCATAGAAGCGGGCTTGGCGGCGCGAGGCTTTTCCCGTGCTTGACAGCTTCCGCAATCCGGACTTTGTGGACGCATGCGGGACGGGAAGCCGAATAAGGGAGAAACTCCGGCCAAGGCGGCGTCCGCCGAGCGTCCGGCCGCCGCTCGCCGTACCCCGGCCGGCGTTCGCCATGCCGACGCCGCGCGGATGCCTGGCTCGAGCGTGCATGCGTCGCTGGCCAACGAGATCGGCCTGAGAATCGTGCGCGGCGACTATCCGCCGGGAACCATCCTGCCCAACGAAGCCAAATGGTCGGAGACCTTCGACGTCAGCCGCTCGGCGGTGCGCGAGGCGATCAAGATGCTGATGGCCAAGAGCCTGCTCGCCTCGCGTCCGAAGATCGGCAGCTGGGTCGAGCCGAAGGATCGCTGGAATCTGCTCGATCGCGACGTGCTCGCCTGGTACGCGACATCGCCCGACCGCGAGGTGTTCCTGAAAACGGTGCAGGAGTTCCGCCACATAATCGAACCTGAAGCGACAGCTTTCGCCGCCATGCGCCGCACCGGCGAGCAGATGGCCGAGATCAGCCAGGCCTGCCGGGAAATGGGCGAGGCGACGACGTTGCAGGAGCGCACCCGCGCCGACACGCGTTTTCATCTGGCCATCCTGCGCGCCTCGGGCAACGATCTCCTGGTGCCGCTCGGCGTGCTGATCGAATCGGCTTTCGATCATCTGTTCGCCTATACGACGCGGGAGCTGGACGATTTGCAGCATGCGCAGAAGCTGCACGAGGCGATCGAGAAGAGCATCCGCCTGCAGCGGCCGGATGCAGCCCGCAACGCGGTGCGCAAGCTGTTGGCCAACACCGACGCCGTCATCAAGTCGCGGTAAGTCGATGCCTCTAGTCCTCTCTCGGACGCCCAAACGCGGCGCGCAACTCGTCCTTGGCGTCCTCCAGCACTTTCTTCTGCTTGGCCGGCAGGTTCTTGCCGGCGCGGTTGATGTAGAAATTCAGCATCGACATGGCGGACTGGAACGGCTCGGCCTTACGCCGGTCGCTATGTTCGGCCGAGCGTTTGAGCGAGGCCGCGATCTTCTTGGGGTCGTGGGATTCGAAGACGTGCTCCTCGAGATCCATGGCATCGCTGTGCTCGGTCACATCGGCGGACCATTTCCTTTTCGCGGTCATTAAAAACTCCTTCCCTGGTGATCGATGGGGAAACTCCGGATGACGTTGGCGGTTCCCGGAGAACCCCCGAATCCCTGGAGCCACGGATTTGTGCGATGTGGCGCTGCACGGCACCGCGAATGCACCGATACTGGTGTCGAACCGGTCGATTTCACAGAACCGCGACAGGAAACGCCCTTGACCACAACCGTCTCCAGCCAGGCAGGCGCCTCCGGCATCGACAGTGGCTACGCCTGGATGCGGCTCGGCATTTCCGTGCTTTTGGCGACCATCGGCGGCGTCGGCATGTGGGCGGTGGTCGTGGTGCTGCCCGCCGTGCAGGCCGAATTCGGCCTCGATCGGGCAGCCGCGTCGATGCCCTATACCGCGACCATGGTGGGTTTCGCCGCCGGCAACGTTCTGGTCGGCCGCGCCATCGACCGCATGGGCTACTGGATCCCGGCGCTCATTGCCTCGGTGGCGCTCGGCGCCGGTTTCCTGCTGGCGTCGTTGACCACTTCGATCCTGCAATTCACCCTTGCCCAGGGGATTTTGATCGGCGTGGGCACATCGGCGATCTTCGGGCCGCTGATAGCCGACATCTCGCACTGGTTCAACCGCCGGCGCGGCGTCGCGGTGACGGCTGCCGCCGCCGGCAGCTATCTCGCCGGGACAATCTGGCCGATAGCCATGCCCTATGTCATGCGGTCCGAAGGCTGGCGCTTCACCTATGCCGCGATCGGCGTCGTCTGCGTCGCGACCATGGTGCCGCTGATCCTGCTGCTGAGGCGTGGCGCGCCGCGTGCCGCCGCTCCCGGGTCGCCCGGCAGCCGGCAGGTCCAACCGATCTCACTGTCGCCGGCAGCCCTGCAGGTGCTGCTCGTCGTCGCCGGCCTTGGCTGCTGCGTGGCGATGTCGATGCCGCAGGTCCATATAGTCGCCTATTGCATGGACCTCGGCTATGGCGTGGCGCGGGGCGCCGACATGCTGTCGATCATGATGGCGGCGGGCGTCGTCAGCCGGCTGGCGTCCGGCTTTCTCGCCGATCGCATCGGCGGCGTGAAAACCCTGCTGATCGGCTCGATGCTGCAAGCCCTGTCGCTGTTGTTCTACATCCCCTTCGACGGGCTTGTCTCGCTTTACGTGGTCTCGCTGGTCTTCGGCCTGTCGCAAGGCGGCATCGTGCCTTGCTATGCAATCATCGTGCGCGAATACATGCCAGCCAAGCAGGCCGGCCAGCGCGTCGGCATCGTCATAATGGCAACCATCTTCGGCATGGCGATCGGCGGCTGGATGTCGGGCTGGATCTACGATCTGACCGGCTCCTACGCCGCCGCTTTCCTCAACGGCATCGCCTGGAACCTGCTGAATGTAGCGGCCATGGTGCTGGTTTTGTGGAAGGCACGGCGCAGCGCCGCGGCGATGGCCTGAAGCGACGCTGCCCGAGCCGGCACAAAACCCGCCTCGGCAGCGGGTTGTGACGCAAATCAGCACCATGAATAAATTCCTAACATAACTGCCGTCACCTGTCAAGTTGATACTGCCCACAGTTGCAGGGCAATCGCTTCAGGTTGACGCTGCCCCTCATTGCCCTGCCGGGCATTTCTCCCCGTATAGTGACGGGGAGAAAGACAGTCTTCGCAAAGGATTTCGCCAATCTCCAGCGTTGCAGAAAGGCTGCCGACGTTGCGGCCAGCCCCTTCTCCCCGTCACTATACGGGGAGAAGATGCCGGCAGGCAGATGAGGGGCGGCACCGACATCGACAATCAGTAGCCTCCAATACGAGCTGGATGCCATCGTTTGTCTGAAGCGATTGTCCTGGCCGACCCCGCCCGTTCGCTTGACAATGCCGCAAGGCTGCGCGACGCCAGACAGGGTGCGGCAGGTCGGGTTGGCATGGCGACAGTGGCAAAGACGCTGAACATCGTTGCGCGGCCGCGCTTCGGCGCAGGTGCCGCGTTCGGGACAAGGCTGTGATCAAACCGCGCTCACGCCGCGGCGGCGGCCGTCCGACTATCGCCGATGTCGCGCGCAAGGCTGGCGTCGGCGCCATCACCGTCTCCCGCGCCTTACGCAAGCCGGAGCGCGTTTCGGAGGATCTGCGCCGCCAGATCCAGGCGGCCGTCGATGAGCTCGGCTATCTGCCCGATCCGAATGCGCGGGCGCTGGCTTCGGCGCGCGCCGAGGTCTTTGGCGTGCTGGTGCCGTCGCTCACCAACAGCGTCTTCGCCGAAGTGCTGCGCGGCATCTATGACAGCCTGTCCGACAGCTCCTTCCGCATCCAGCTCGGCAATACCCATTATTCCGGCCTCGAGGAGGAACGGCTGCTGCAGGTGTTCGGCCCCCAGCGCCCGGCGGCGCTGATCGTGGCGGGCATCGACCAGACGCCAACATCGCGAAGACTGCTCGAGACAGCCGGCTGCCCTGTGGTCCAGGTCATGGAGACCGGACCCGATCCGGTCGACATGATGGTTGGCTTCTCGCATTTCGACGGGGGCAGGGCGGCGACCGAGCACATGATCGAAATGGGCTATCGCCGCGTCGGCTTCATCGGCGCGCGCATGGACCCGCGCTCGCAGCGGCGCTTGGCCGGCTACCGCGCGGCGATGGAGGCGGCCGGCCTGTTCGACGCGCGGCTGGTCACCACCACGCCGGTGCCGTCCAGCGTGACGCTCGGGCGCGAATTGTTTCGCGATGCGCTGGCCAAGGCGCCGACGCTCGACGGGGTTTTCTGCAACAATGACGATATCGCGCTCGGCGTGTTGTTCGAGTGCCACCGCGCCTCGATCGCCGTGCCGAAGACGATCGGCATCACCGGCTTCAACGATCTCGACATGATGGAAGTGGCCTTTCCGTCGGTCACCAGCGTCAGGACGCCTCGCTACGAGATCGGCCGGCGCTCGGTCGCCATGGCTCTCGCGGCGATTGCTGGCAAGCGGCCGCAGGAGCCGGTCGTCGACCTCGGCTTCGAACTCAAGCGCCGCGAGAGCACGGCCCGCTGAAAGCACTTTGCAGGCATTTGCGAAATGCCGCTTTACACCGCCTCATGGTAGCGCTACCATTCGCCCTGAGCGAAAACTCGCGGCAAAGACCGACGTCTGTTTATTATATATAAGCGACAGCTCACACTTGTTTATTATGTATAATATGATAGTTTTTGCTCCGGTTTACCGAGCGGCAAGGGAGGAGGTCGGGTCGGCATTCGGCCACCTGAAAGGCGCGACGGGCAAGGCGGGAGGTGCCGGGCCAGACGCGCGAGGCGCGTAACAATAATCAGAAACTGCAACTGGGAGGAAATATCGATGATCAAGTCACTCGTTGGCGGCATCGTTGCTGCCACTGCATTCGTTATGCTGAGCTCGTCGGCGCTTGCCGAACCCGAAATCGTCACAGGCCCGTCCGCCGAGCCGGACTGCTTCGCCCCTTGGGCGGCCGACACGCAGTTCTTCAAATTCCCCAAGAAGGAAGGCCCATACCGCATCGCGCTCGCCAATGGCTACATCGCCAACACCTGGCGCATCCAGATGGTGCAGACGGCGAAGGCCTATGCGGCACAGCCGGAGGTCGCGGCGAAGCTGAAGGAGTTCAAGGTCGTCTCGACCGGCGAAGATGTGCCGGCGCAGATTTCGGCGATCAACAACTTCATCGATTCCGGCTATGACGCGATCGTCGTCAATGCGCAGAACCCGACGGCATTCGGGCCGGTCATCAAGCGCGCCAAGGAAGCCGGCGTCGTGCTGGTCGCCTTCGACAACATTCTCGACACCAAGGACGCCATCAACGTCAACGTCGACCAGAAAGGCCTTGGCGCGCTGTGGGGCAACTGGCTGATCAAGCATGTGCCCAATGGCGGCAAGATCCTCGAAGTGCGCGGCGTCGCCGGCACGTCGGTCGACACCGATCGCCACAACGGCATCCACGAGGTTCTCGACGCTTCGGGCAAGAAGTGGGAGGTCACCGAAGTCGTCGGCAAGTGGGACGACGGCGTTGCGCAAAAGGCTTCCGCCGACGCGATCGCCACCAACGGCCCCTTCGACGGCGTCACCGGGCAGGGTGGCGACACCGGTATCGTGCAGGCGATGATCGACGCCAAGCACCCGTTCGTGCCGTTCGGCGGCGAGACCGAAAATGGCTTCCGCAAATACTGCGCCAAGTTTGCCGCGGAGGGGCTGAAATGCTCGTCGGCCGGAACCGGCCCCGCCCAGGTCGCGGTCGCCGTCAAGACGGCGATCGCCGCGCTCGAAGGACAGGTCATCCCGCAAGCGGTGAAGCTGCCGCTGGCGATCGTCGAGGATCCGAACTTCAAGGAAGGCCAGGACTATTTCCCCGACCAGTCCGACAATTTCTTCGTCGGCAACTCCTTCCCGACCTGCGGCATCAACTTCACCGCGCAAGAAATCATGGGTCAGAGCAAGGAAAACCAGTAGGCTGATCGCTCGGCGCCGTGGGACATCCCGCGGCGCCGGTCCCGAAGAACGCGCGCCTTGGGAGGGGCCGATGGACGGTGCGGTTCCGCTCTTCCGCATGGAGGGCATATCCAAGCGCTATGGCGGTGTGCGGGCGCTGGAAAAGGCCGAGCTTTCGGTCACATCAGGCAGCATTCACGCCATTCTCGGTGAAAACGGCGCCGGCAAATCGACGCTGATCAAGGTCATGGCCGGCGTCGTCGCGCCCGACGAAGGCCGCATGATCCTGGACGGAAGCGAGGTGACCTTCGCTTCGCCGGCCGCCGCCAACCAGGCCGGCATCGTTTGCATCTTCCAGGAACTGTCGCTCGTCCCCGAACTCAGCGTCGCCGACAACATCGTCATTTCCGATCCGCCGAAGCGCTTCGGCATGATCGACCGCAAGGCGCAGCGACGGATCGCCGAGGAGGCGCTGGCGCGCGCGGGCGCCGCCGACATCCACCCGCTGGCTCTGGTCAAGGATCTTCCTCTTTCAAGAAGGCAGATGGTCGAGATCGCAAAGGCGCTTGCCAGGAAGCCGCGCATCCTGATCCTCGACGAGGCGACCTCCGCGCTGACCGCGGCCGACGTCGCCAAGATCTTCGGCGTCTTGAAGCGGCTGCGCTCGGAAGGGCTGGCGCTGCTCTACATCTCGCACCGGATGAACGAGATCGCCGAGCTTGCCGACCAGTGCACGGTGTTCCGCAATGGCCGCAATGTCGCCAGCTACGTGGCCGGCACGAAGAGCGACAATGAAGTGGTCGAGCTGATGATCGGCCGCGAATACAGCCACATCTTTCCGCCAAAGCCGGTGCGCGCGACGGCCACCGCCGCGCCCGTTCTGGAGGCGCGCAAGCTTTCCTGGACCGACCGGCTGGACAACATCTCGCTCACAGTCGGGGCAGGCGAGGTCGTCGGCCTCGGCGGCCTCGACGGCCAGGGCCAGCGCGAATTGCTGCTCGCCTTCTTCGGCGTGTTGCGCGGCCTCAGCGGCCAAATATTGATCGATGGCAAACCGGTCACGATCGCCAGTCCGGCCGCCGCGCGCGACGATCGGATCGGCATGGCGCTGATCCCGGAGGACCGCAAGACGGAAGGCTTGATGCTGCCGATGACGGTGCGCGAAAACCTCTCCTTCGCGGCACTCGATCGCTTGTCCAGAACCGGCATCATCGATCGTGCCGCCGAGCAGCGGCTGATCGACGACATGGTCGGCCTGCTGGCGATCAAGACGGCCGGCCTCGACATTCCGGTCGGCGCGCTGTCCGGCGGCAACCAGCAGAAGGTCGTCATCGCTAAATGGCTTATGCGGCAGCCACGCATCATCCTGCTCAACGATCCGACGCGGGGCATCGATGTCGGCACCAAGCAGGAATTGTATCAGCTGATGCGCAAGCTCGCCGACCAGGGTGCGGCGATCCTCTTCTACTCGACCGACTATGACGAGCTGATCGGCTGCTGCGACCGGGTGCTGGTTCTCTATGACGGAGCGATCAAGCGCGAGCTGGTCGGCGCCGAAATCACCGAGCGGGCGCTGATCGCCAGCGCGCTCAACATCCATGGCGAAGAGATGCCCGTTGGAGGCATGGCGAAGACGCCAGCCCGAGGAGCGGACGCGTGAAAGATTGGCGCTACTGGCTTGCCGAACAACGCGGAACGCTGCTGGCGTTCGGCATCTTCATCGTGATGTTCATCATCTACACGTCGAACCACCCGGCGGGCTTTACCGCCAATGTCGTGCAGACAGCTTCGAACAAGGGCGTGCTGCTTGCCTTCGTCGCCATGGCGCAGACGCTGGTGGTGATCACCGCCGGCATCGACCTTTCCGTCGGCATGATCTTTCTGCTGACCAACTGCCTGGCCTCATGGCTGGTCATCGGCACCGGCATCGAAACTGCCTTCGGCGTCGTCGCGGTGCTCGGCACCGGGCTGCTGTGCGGGGCGATCAACGGCGCCATCGTCATTTACGGACGGCTGCAGCCGATCGTCGCCACCATCGCTACGGGCGCGGTGTATTTCGGCATCGCGCTGCTTTTGCGACCCTTCCCGGGCGGTTCGGTCAACGAGGATCTCGCCGACGCACTGACCGGGCGGCTGTTCGGCGTGGTGCCGGCGAGCCTGGTCGTGCTTTTGGCCGTCGTGCTCGTGGTCTGGGTGCCTTTCAGCCGGTCGGTGCTCGGCCGCGCCGCCTACGCGGCCGGATCGTCGGAGATGGCGGCCTATATGTCCGGCGTGCCGATCCGCCGCGGCAAGTTCGCCGCCTATGCGCTGGCCGGCCTGCTGGCGGCGATCGGCGGGCTTTTCCTGACCTTCTTCACCTATACGGGCGAGGCGGCCTATGCCAGCGGCAATGCCTATACGCTGTTCTCCATTGCCGCCGTGGTGCTTGGCGGCGTCTCGCTGTTCGGCGGCAAGGGCAGCGCCATCGGCGCGATCTTCGGCGCGCTTGCCTTCCGTACCATCGGCGACCTGCTCTTCGTCTTCGATTTCGACCCCCTCTGGCAGCCGCTGTTTCAGGGGGTCATCCTGCTGATCGCGGTCAGCCTCGGCGCCTTCGCCCTGTTCAGGGTCCGCAACCGGCTGGAGTGGTTCCTGTGAGCGAAACGACACTCGGCGGCATTGCCGGCCGCATGCCGAAATTCATCCGCCGCGCCGACCCGGCGGTGCTGACCGCCTTTGCCTGCATCGTGTTGCTGCTGTTTGTAGGCAGCCTCTACTCACGCAGCTTCCTGTCGCCAGAATATCTGCTGCAGCAGCTCAAGGTGGCCTCGTTTCTCGGCGTCATCGCCACCGGCATGATGCTGGTCATCCTGCTCGGCCAGATCGACCTGTCGGTGCCGTGGTCGGTGGCGGCGGGCGCGATGATGGCCTGTGCGGCGGCCGCCTACGGCCCGGTCGGCGTGGCGCTGGCGATCCCGTTCGGCATTTTCTGCGGTGTCGCGATCGGCACCGTCAACGGCATCGGTGTCGCTTATCTGCGCATTCCCTCGATGATCATCACGCTCGCCACCAATGCCGTCGCGCAAGGGCTGATGGTGGTCTATACGGGCGGCTTCTCGCCGCAGGATTCGGCGACCCGGGCGATGCGCTATCTGGCCACCGGTTTTGCCATTCCGGGCGTGCCCAACGCCGTTGTCATCTGGGCGCTGATCGGCGCCGCGACGATTTTCGTGCTGACCCGCACCGGCTTCGGCCGCACCGTCTACGGCATCGGCAACCGCGAGCGCGCCGCCTACCTCTCCGGCATCGACACGCGGCGTGTGGTAATGATCGCCTTTGCCGTCTCCGGCGGTCTTTCCGCCTTCGGCGGCGTGCTTCTGGCCGGCTATGCCTCCAAGGCCGCGCAGTCGATGGGCGACGCCTATCTCTTGCCGTCGATCGCCGCGGTGGTGCTTGGCGGCACCTCGATCCTCGGCGGACGCGGTTCCTATCTCGGCACGGTCGCGGGCGTCATCCTGATCACGCTTTTGCAATCCATTCTTTCGGTCATGCAGATGCCGGAGGCGGGGCGGCAGATCATCTACGGCGTCGTCATCGTCGCCATGCTGTTGCTTTACGGCCGCGCGCCGGCCAGCCGCTGACCCGCGTCGTGGACGAAAAAGCAGCACAAGTGCAGAGGTTTCCCGTTCGGTCCGCACCGGCCATCGTGGTGATGGGCGTCGCCGGTTGCGGCAAGTCGGCTGTCGGCGAAGCGCTGGCCGCGGCGTTGGACGCTGTCTTTGTCGAGGGCGACAGGCTGCATCCGCCGGAAAACGTCGCGCGCATGGCAAGCGGTGAGCCGCTGACCGACGCCTTGCGCGAAGGCTGGCTCGACGCGATCGGCCGGCGCATTGCCGGATCGGTCGATAGCGGGCAAGGCGTCGTCGCCGCCTGCTCGGCGCTGAAGCGCAGCTACCGAGAGCGTCTGCGCGGCTTTTGCCACGACATCGTTTTCCTCTATCTGGAAATCGATCCCGCGACCGCGAAGCGGCGTGTCGGCGCCCGCCAGGGCCATTTCATGCCGGCAAGCCTGGTTGACAGCCAGTTCGCCACGCTTGAAGCGCCGGCAGCGGATGAGAACGCATCGACGCTCGATGCGACGCGCCCGATCGCCGACATTGTCGCCGATGTCATGAGCCTGTTCGAGGCGAATTCATGAGCCGCCGGCGCTGAACTCGCGATGGGCCTGATCAGATCTGCGACGTCAGCTCGACCGGAAAATCGTCATTGTCGGCGTCGCGCATGGCGGCGAGGCTGCGATTGTCCAGCACCTCGGCGACCGCCTGGCGCACCTCCAGCATCATGTGCCGGACCTGACATGTCGCCTCGTCGCAATCGTCGCAGCGCTGATATCGGGTGCGGCTGGCGCAAGGAATGGGCGCCAGCGGCCCGTCGAGGACACGCACGACATGGCCGATCTTGATCTCGGAAGCCGGCCGGGCGAGGCGATAGCCGCCTTCCTTGCCCTTGCGGCTCTGGACGAAGCCGGCATTGCGCAATTCGCCCAGGATGGCATCGAGGAATTTCTTCGGGATGTTGTTGGCGACCGCGATGTCGTTGACGAATGCGAGCTGGCCGACCGGCAGGCCGGACAGGTGCACGAGGGCCTTGAGGCCGTATTTGCCTTTTTTGGTCAGCATGCCCGAGTCAACCCATGAAGCCCCAACCACCCGCGTCTGGCGGCTGTTTGTGTGCAAATCATGACGGTCAGCCGTGCGATGCCGTTCCGCGCAGACAATCCGCCTGATGACACATTGCCCGCAAACGCGTTGATTCTTCGTAACGTTTTGCAGGGCAGGCGCCTGGAAGCGGGAAATCACCTTTCCCGAGCGGAAAACGAAGAAAGCCAGCAAAAGCCGGCTTCCCATCGTGTCCGAAGATCGCTTGCTTCAACGGCTGCCATAGCTCTGGTCGAGCAGTCCGCCCGCGGCGAAATGCTCGGCCTGGATCTTGGCCCAGCCGCCGAAGACATCTTCCACCGTCAGCAGGCGGACATCGGGGAACTCTGCCTTGTATTTGGCGGCGACGGTCTGGTCGCGAACCCGGTTGCCGTTCTCGGCAAGGATGTCCTGGCCCTGCGGCGTGTAGAGGAAGTCGAGATAGGTCTTGGCGAGGTCACGCGTGCCATGCTCGTCGGCGACCGTGTCGACGATCGCCACTGGAAACTCCGCCAGCAGGCTGACCGAGGGCGTCACCTGCTCGAACTTGTCCTCGCCATACTCCCTGCGGATGCCGCGCGTTTCCGACTCGAAGGTGATCAGCACGTCGCCGATCTCGCGCTGCACGAAGGTGGTGGTCGCGGCGCGTCCGCCGGTATCGAAGATCGGCACGTTGTTGAACAGCTTGGTGACGAATTCCTTCACCTTGGCGTCGTCGCCCTTGAAGGCTTCCTTGGCATAGGCGGTGGCCGCCAGATAGGTGTAGCGCGCGTTGCCCGATGTCTTCGGATTGGGGAAGATCACCTGGACGTCGGCGCGCACGAGGTCGTTCCAATCCTTGATGTTCTTCGGATTGCCGGCGCGCACCAGGAAGGACGGCAGCGAATAGAAAGGCGAGGCGTTGTCGGGGAAATCCTTCTGCCAATCGGCGGAGACGAGGCCATTCTTGACCAGGAATTCGATATCAGGGACCTGGTTGAAGGTGACAACGTCGGCGCCGAGGCCTTCGACGATGGCACGCGCCTGCGCCGAGGTTCCGGCATGCGACTGATCAATGGTCACGCCGGGGTGCTCAGCGATGAAGGCCTTGTTGACCTGCGCAAACAATTCGCGGCCGACATCGAAGGAAGCGTTCAGCAATTTGTCGGCCGACCAGGCTTGGGAGGATGCGAGGAACAGGCCGGCCAATGTGGCAACGCCAAGCAAAAATCGCTTCATGAAAACAGGGCTCCAATACAATGCGTTTGTTGCCGGACCATAGCGTTTGCGCATCGTTCGCGGCGAGGCATACACTGCGGCTCCGGGGCCTTGCTGCGAGAAAAGACATCGCCGAAACAGCCGGTTGTTAGGATTTCCTTCCAGCTGGAATTTTCCTGGCGCCTGAATTTTTCTGAAACACAGTTTTTCTTAAACCTGTTTTCCTTAAACCTTGCATCGCTGTGCTGTATGGCATATACAAAAGGCATATACAAAAAGCCGCGATCATGCCCCAGAACCGTCATTCAACAACGCCACCGAAGGAGGCGAAGCTGTTCCGCAACAACCGCAGCCAGGCGGTGCGCATTCCTGTTGAGTTCGAGCTTCCCGGCGAAAAGGTCTTGATCAGCCGTGAAGGCGACCGCCTGGTCATCGAGCCGGTCCGCAAAGCTGGCCTTACGGCACTGCTCACCCAATGGGCGAAAGAGCCGCCGCTCGGTCCCGAGGACGACGTCCCCGAAATCAACGATACGCCGGTCCAATCCGAGGAAATTTTTTAGTGCGGTTCATGTTGGATACGGACATTATCAGCGACATGATCCGAAACCCGGCCGGCAAAGCCGCCAGTGCCGTGCTGCGCGAGGGAGACGCCGCCGTGTGCACCAGCATCGTGGTCGCCTCGGAACTGCGATATGGCAGCGCCAGGAAGAGATCGGCCAAGCTGCTCAAGAAGGTCGAGGAGCTGCTGGCTGAGATTCCGATCTTGCCGCTCGATGTGCCAGTGGATGCCGAATACGGCGCACTTCGCGCCGAGCTGGAAAGCATGGGTCAGACCATCGGCCATAACGACCTTTTTATTGCTGCCCACGCCTGTGCGCTGGGCACTACGCTGGTGACGGCCAACACCGGAGAGTTCACCCGGATCAAGGGTCTGAAGGTCGAGAACTGGCTGGTGTAGGGCCGGATAGAGGATCAAGCGGCCGGAAAAAGCTTCCAGCGCCGCGGCCTGAACGCCACCCGGCTTTTCTGCGCCGCCGGATGGTCGACGGGCAGCTCGATCTCGACCCGCCGGCGCTCGCCGCCGATTTCGAGTTCCACGCGCCTCGTGCCGGCGACGCGGCGGCTGGCGGCGACCGTGCCGGCGATGCAGCCATTGCATTCGTCCACCAGTTCGACATCGTGCGGGCGGAAGAACAGCGTCGCTTCGCCCTGCGGCGCCTGCGGCGCGGAGAGCCCGATCGGGCGGTCGGCGATCCAGACCTGACCGTCCTCGACCTTGACCGGAAGCGAGCTCGATTCACCGATGAAGCCGTAGACGAAGGGCGAGTTCGGCGTGTCGTAGATCTCGTCGGCGGTGCCGACCTGCTCGATGCTGCCCTGGCTCATCACCACTACGCGGTCGGCAAGCTCAAGCGCCTCTTCCTGGTCATGGGTGACGAAGACCGTGGTGTGGCCGGTGGCGTCATGGATGTCGCGCAGCCAGCGGCGCAGTTCGCGGCGGACCTGGGCATCGAGCGCGCCGAACGGCTCGTCGAGCAAAAGCACGGCCGGCTCGATCGCCATGGCGCGAGCAAGCGCCACGCGCTGGCGCTGGCCGCCCGAAAGCTGTGCGGGATAGCGCTTTTCCAAGCCGGAAAGCTGGACGAGGTCGAGAAGCTCGGAGGCCCGGCGGCGAATTTCCTGCGTCGACGGGCGCGTCGGCCCATGCCGGACCTTGAGGCCGAAGCCGATATTGTCGGCGACCGTCATATGGCGAAACAGCGCATAATGCTGGAAGACGAAGCCGACATTGCGCTCCTGGATCGACTTTTGCGACGCATCCTCCTCGCCGAAAAAGATCTTTCCTTTCGTCGGCCGCTCCAGCCCGGCGATCAGCCTGAGAAGCGTCGTCTTGCCGGAGCCGGAAGGCCCGAGCAGCGCGATCAACTCGCCGGACTTGATGTCTAGCGAAACGTCGTGGAGGGCCGGAAACCGCTCAAACTCCTTGCGCACGTTGGCAACGCGAACTTCCATCAACTGTCCCTTTTCAGTTTTCAGTGTCCGCGCGTCGCGGCGATCTCGGCGCCGTAGCGCATCTCGAGAAGTGTTTTCAAGACCAGCGTGACGAGCGCCAGGCCGGCAAGCAGCGAAGCGACGGCGAAGGCGGCGGCGGCATTGTACTCGTTGTAGAGGATTTCGACATGCAGCGGCATGGTGTTTGTCAGCCCGCGTATGTGGCCGGACACCACCGACACTGCGCCGAACTCGCCCATGGCGCGGGCATTGCACAGCAGCACGCCGTAGAGCAGCCCCCATTTGACGTTGGGCAGCGTCACGTACCAGAACGCCTGCCAGCCATTGGCGCCGAGCGACAGCGCTGCCTCCTCGTCGCCATTGCCCTGTTCCTGCATCAGGGGGATCAGTTCACGGGCGACGAAGGGGAAAGTGACGAAGATGGTGGCGAGTACGATACCCGGCACGGCAAAGAGGATGACGATGCCATGCGCCTTCAGCCAGGCGCCGAGCAGGCCCTGTGCGCCGAACAAAAGCACATACACCAGGCCGGAAATGACCGGCGAGACCGAAAACGGCAGGTCGATGAGCGTGGTCAGGAAAGCCTTGCCCTTGAACTCGAACTTGGCGATCGCCCAGGCGGCGGAAATGCCGAAGACGACGTTGAGCGGCACCGAGATCGCCGCCACCAGCAGCGTCAGGAAGATCGCCGAGCGCGTGTCCGGGCTGGTCAGCGCCTCAGTATAAGCACTGAGACCCTTTGCGAAGGCTTCGTTGAAGACGACGATCAGCGGCAAGAGCAGGAAAATGCCGAGGAAGGCAAAGGTCACGATCATCAGCACGGCTTTCGCCGGGCGGCTTTCGGTCACTGCCGCCGACTGGCTTTCGTGGTGCGGTGCGTAGGATTTGATCTCCGGATCAGCCATAGCGCTTGCGGCTCCATGTCTGCACCAGATTGATGACCAGCAGCATCACGAACGACAAAGCGAGCATGATTGCCGCGGTCGCGGTCGCCGCCGCGTAATTGTACTCCTCCAGCCGGATGACGATCAGCAGTGGCGCGATCTCGGATTTGTAGGGCAGGTTGCCGGCGATGAAGATGACGGAGCCGTATTCGCCGACGCCGCGCGCGAAAGCCAGCGCGAAGCCGGTGACGATGGCCGGCGCGAGGCCCGGAAGCAGGACCCGGGCGATGGTCTGGAAGCGATTGGCGCCGAGTGTGGCGGCCACTTCCTCGACCTCCTTGTCGATCTCTTCCATGATCGGCTGGACGGTGCGCACGACAAATGGCAGGCCGATGAAGATCAGCGCGATGACGATGCCGAGCGGCGTGTAGGCGACCTTGATGCCGAGCGGCGCCAGCAAACTGCCGAGCCAGCCATTCGGCGCGTAAAGCGTGGTCAGCGCGATGCCGGCGACCGCCGTCGGCAGCGCGAAGGGCAGGTCGACCATGGCATCGACGATGCGGCGGCCGGGAAAGTTGTAGCGCACCAGCACCCAGGCGACGATCGTGCCGAAGACGACATTGACGGCGGCCGCGATAAAGGCCGTGCCGAAGCTGATTTCAAGCGCATTGATGGTGCGGCGATCGGTGGCGATCGCCCAGAAATCGGCCCAGCCGAGCGCGGCCGATCGCCAGATCAGCCCCGACAGGGGAATGAGGATGATGAGGGTGAGGTAGGCAAGTGAGAAGCCGAGCGTCAATCCGAAACCCGGAATGACGCTCGGCTGTCTGAACCGCCACCCCGCCTTGGCGGGTGCTGTGGTCATGTCGTCCCGATCTAGAGTCTGGCTTGCTGGTCTTACTGGGCTGGCTTGTAGATCTGGTCGAATATACCGCCATCACCGAAATGGTAAGGCTGCGCCTTCTTCCAACCGCCAAAAAGTGGATCGTCGATGGTGATCAGCTTGATGTCAGGGAGTTTGGCAAGGTCCTCCGTCGGCACCAGCTCGGGCTTCGACGGACGATAGTGGTTCTTGGCGATCAGCGTCTGGCCTTCCGTGGAATAGAGGAAGCTCAGATAGGCTTCGGCGACTTTTCGCGTGCCCTTGGCATCGACATTGGCGTCGACCACGGCGACCGGCGGCTCGGCCAGGATCGAGGTCGGCGGGTAGACGATGTCGAAATTGTCGGCGCCGAATTCGTCAAGCGCCAGATAGGCCTCGTTTTCCCAGGCCAACAGCACGTCGCCCAGGCCCTTTTGCGCGAAGGTCACGGTCGCGCCGCGCGCACCGGTGTCGAGCACCGGAACATGGGCGTAGAGGTTGCCGACGAATTCCTTCGTCTTGGCCTCGTCGCCGCCATCCTTGGCGTTGGCATAGGCCCAGGCGGCGAGATAGTTCCAGCGCGCGCCGCCCGAGGTCTTGGGATTCGGCGTGATCACCTGGACGTCGTCCTTGACCAGGTCGCCCCAGTCCTGGATGCCCTTCGGATTACCCTTGCGCACAAGAAAGATGATGGTCGACGTGTAAGGCGCCGAATTGTTCTCGAACTTGGTCCGCCAGTCCGGATCGATCTTCTTCGATTTCGAGACGATGGCGTTGATGTCACCTTCGAGCGCCAGCGTCACCACGTCGGCGTCGAGGCCGTCGATCACGGCGCGGGCCTGGGCGCCCGATCCGCCATGCGACTGCTGGATGCTCACCGTCTCGCCGGTCTCGGCCTTCCAGTGGGCGGCAAAGGCCTCGTCGAATTGCTTGTACAACTCACGCGTCGGATCATAGGACACATTGAGGATGGTGGTATCGGCAAATGCGAAACTGAGCGTTCCGAACTGGACCGATGCAGCGACCAGGGCGCCGAGCAGTTTCCTGAAACGAGGATTGGTCATTAACGCCTCCGTTGAACCCCCTCAACTCTACTGAATTAGTAGAGATTAGATGCATCCAATGTTGCTTTCTTCGTCGTGCTGAAGCAATTTTTCGCGGATGTTGGGCCTCATGAGGAAATTCTTTCCTAGTCACGCCGCCGTGCGGAATCCGGGCTCAAGAAGCAATCCAGCCAGGGACAGGTCGCGCCTCGGCAATGGCAGGATGTGATCGGGGTGCGATTTGCGCTCGCCGTGGCCGGTGGTTTATTCGGCGGTGACGGTAAAATCGAAGCGCCGCTTTCGAAACGGCTCGTTCGTTCCGGCGCAACACCCGCTGCCCGGCAGGTGCCTCGGAACAGGCATTGGTGAGTATCCCGCTCTCCGCGGGCCTTCCGGAAAGTCAATGCCGTGAATCGCTTGGCGCCGTCTATTCAACAAAGACTTTCACGCTCGCGGCACGCCCGGCCGCGTCGATCACCGTCAGGGTCGAATAGCCGACGCCGTCCGGCTGCCAGGTTGCGGTGCGCCGCCGGTCGATGCCGGCCAGCGGCTTGCCGTTGGCCAGCCAGCGGAACGGCGCGCGGCCGCCTTGCAGCTTCAGCACCAGCGGCGAGGCGTCGGCGGCCGCGGTGCCGAGATCGACGCGGGCGCCATCGGGCGGAAAGACGATCGTCGGCGCGGGCTCGGTCACTGTGGCCTGGACCAGCCCGTCGGCGCCAGAACCGAAGCGCGCCAATGTCACCGGCAGATCGTCCCGCCTGGTTCTGATCACGCCCGCCGGCTGGCTTGGCAGCGGCACGGCAGCCAGGCCGGAGCGGACAAAGCCCTCGAACAGGATCGGGGCGGCCGAGACATATCCGGACAGGCCGGGCACCGCGCCGGCATCGGGACGGCCGACCCAGACGCCCAGCACGTAGCGCCCGTCGAAGCCGACCGACCAGGCATCGCGGTAGCCGTAGGACGTGCCGGTCTTGTAGGCGATGCCGCGCTGGGCAGCCCCCTCGGGCGGGTTGACGCCCGCCAATATGTCCGTGATCTGCCAGTTCGCCTGATCGTCCAGGATGGTCACGGTGGAGCGTTCGGCATCCGCCGGCTCGGTGCCGTCATGCAGCGTGTGCGCCTTGCCGCCATTGGCAAGCCCGGCATAGAGCTGGACGAGGTCGCGCAGCGTCACGCCGACGCCGCCAAGGCCGATGGCGAGACCCGGCGCCTTGTTGACGGGCAGGACCGGCGTGACGCCGGCCTGCCGGAAGCGCGCCAGCAGCCGCGCCGGCCCGACCGCGTCGAGCACGCTGATCGCCGGTACGTTGAGCGACAGTTGCAGCGCCTGCCGGATGCTGACGTCGCCCTGGTAGCCCATATCGAAATTCTTCGGCCGGTAGCCCCCGAAATCCGTCGGACTATCGTCGATCAGCGTCTCCTGAGCGACCAGTCCCTGTTCGAAAGCGAGCCCATAGATGAACGGTTTCAGCGTCGAGCCGGGCGAGCGGACGATCCTGGTCATGTCGATCCAGCCGGAACGGCTGGCGTCAAAAAAATTGGCCGAGCCGACTTCGCCGAGGATGTCGCCGGTGCGGGCATCGGCCAGCACCATGGCGACGGACAGGCGGGGGCCGAGCCTGGCGGCGGCGTCCCTGGCCACCTGTTCCAGCCCTTCCTGGACGCTTTTGCGGATGGTCAGTCGCAGCGGCTGGCCGGGAACGGCCCTGGGCAGCATCGCATAGGCTGCATGGGCGGCGAGCGCCGGCAGCGTGCGGCGGATGCCGGAAACGTCGTCGAGCGCGGCGCGCGCGGCCTCGCGCTCGCCGAGCAGGCCTGATGAAACCATGCGCGTCAGCACCCGGTCGCGGGCGGCGTGGGCGATCGTGAGGTTGCGGTCGGGACGGCGCCTTTCCGGCAGTTGCGGCAGGGCAACGAGCAGGGCCGCCTCCGAAACCGTCAGCCGCTTCGGCTCCTTGCCGAAATAGGCCAGCGAGGCGGCGCGCACGCCTTCGAGATTGCCGCCGTAGGGGGCCAGCGTCAAATAGCGTTCGAGGATCTCGCGCTTGGTTAGCCGCCGCTCGATCTGAATGGCGCGCAGCATCTGCGTGACCTTCGAGCCGAGGCTGCGGCTGTCGCGCGGTTCGGCCAGCCGGGCGAGCTGCATCGACAGCGTCGAGCCGCCGGAGACGATCCGGGCATTGGTCGCGAGCTGGCCGGCGGCGCGGGCCAGCGCCAGCAGGTCGACGCCCTGATGGCCCCAGAAGCGCTTGTCCTCGTAGCTAACCAGCATGTCGACGAACTGCTTGTCGACCTGGTCGAGGCGGGTGGCGAACCGCCAGTAGCCGTCGGGCGTGGCGAAGGCCCGCAGGAGCTGGCCGTCGCGGTCCTGCACCTCGGTCGATACGGTAAGCTCGGCCGGCAGCGGCGGCGGAAAGGCGCGGTCGAGCTGCCAGAGGGAGGCAGCAGCGATCGCCGCAAGGCCGGTGAAGGAGGCAGCGGCGATGGCCGACCGGCGCAGGAATTTGCGGGAGAGCATGGCGCCGCCCCTCATCCGCCTGCCGGCACCTTCTCCCCGTGAAGGACGGGGAGAAGGGGATTGGCCGCAACGCTGGCGACTCCCTCTTCCCGTTCTTCACGGGGAGGGCGTAAGGGTGAGGGGCGGCGCGATGGGTCGTCGTTAGCCTCAGCCAACCAGTTTGCGGCCCTCTTCATGGTTACGGCGCCTTGACCTCCATCATCCCAGTCGCGGTGCGGGCCGAATATTGCGGCCGGTACATGTCCTCCACCGTTGCCGCGGGATGGGCATAGCTGCCTGGCGTCACCGCGCGCACGACATAGGCGAGCGTGATGTTGCGGTCACCGTCGCCATCGTTGGGATTGAAGGCCGCGACGAAACGGTCGTCGCGGAATTCGAGATGGGCGGCGTCGGTCTGGGCCAGCCAGGAGAAGTTCGACAACTGGGCGCTGGAAACCAGGCCCGGATTGTCGATCTCGAAGCCGGCCGGCAGCAAATCGGTGACCACCAGCCGCGAAGGCCATTTGTTCTGCTCGTAGACATTGAGCACGACGACATAGCGTCCGTTCTGGGTCGCCTCCGTGACGTTGGCTTCGGTGCCGTCGAGCTTGTAGTAGGTGCGGCCGATGGTGAAGCCGTTGCCGCTGGCCGGCAGAGGCTGGATCGGCGAGGCCACGGTGGTGA
Organism: Mesorhizobium sp. WSM4821; assembly: GCF_055901555.1. Classification (NCBI taxonomy): domain Bacteria; kingdom Pseudomonadati; phylum Pseudomonadota; class Alphaproteobacteria; order Hyphomicrobiales; family Phyllobacteriaceae; genus Mesorhizobium; species Mesorhizobium sp. WSM4821. The sequence goes on from NZ_CM148371.1 coordinate 3,675,773, forward strand.
CAACTGCCTGCAGCGGGTTGCTGCCGGTGTTGGCGACGGTCAGCGGGCTGCCGGCCAGGTCGCTGCCGGCGATCTGGTCCGAATAGGCGCCAGCATGCGGCGCGCCATTGATGGTCAGCGCGATCGCAGCATTGCCGGCCTTCAGCGCGCGGGCCGCCAGCAGCATCCAGGACTCGTCCTGCGTGCTGGTCCATCGGACGGCGGCGCGTTCCTTCGTTACCAGCTTGATCAGCGCCGGCACGACCGTCGGCACCGGCTTCGATTCCGCAGCCAGCGCCAGCATCGCCGCCCCGTCACGCAGCGGCGAGCCATAGTCGGACCTGTAGTAGTCGTATGCGGAGGTCGACTGGGCCAGTTGCAGGGCGGCCTGGAAGGTGGCTTCCGAGCGCTGCGTGTCACCGTAAAGCGCCAGGCCCGCCGCCAACTGGGCGACGGCCATCGGACTCGTAAAGGCTTCGAGCTGGGTGTCGGCATAGTAGCGCAGATCGCCGATCGAGGCCTTCTTGTTGCGGGCCAGCACATAGAGCGCATATGCGATCTCGCTGCCGCGATCCTGGACGTCCTGATCGTAGCCGATCGAGTTCTGCAGATTGCTCAGCGCCTGGTTCATCGCCTGTGCCGGCACGTCGTATTTCTGCTCGCGCGCCCGGGTCAGGAAATCGGTGACGTAGGCGTCGAGCCACAAATCGCCGGAGCCCGGACCCCACAGGCCGAAACTGCCGACCGACGCCTGATAGCTCAGCACTTTGTAGATGGCGTCCTGGATGCGGCCGTGCAGGTCGGGATCGCTAGCCATGCCGATGCCCGACGCCATGTCGTTGACATAGAGGAGCGGCATGGCGCGGCTGGTGGTCTGTTCGGCGCAGCCATAGGGATAACGGTCGAGCGTCATCAGGAGCGACGGCACGTCGAAGGCCGCCGCCTGTGAAACGCCGACGCTGACCGAAGCGCCGTCGAGCAGGCTTGCCGCCAGCAGCTCCTTGTCGACGCGCAGCGAGCCGCCATTGCCCTTGAGGTCGACGACCATGCGGGTGGTTACCGGCAATTGCGCCGGGCGCACCGGAACATGGAGCGTCTGCTCGACGGCGGTGCCGTCGGCATGGGCGAGCTTGATGGTGATCGAGGCGTTGCCCGGCGCCTCGGCCATCAGCGGCACGGTCAGCGTCTGCCGCTTGCCCTTGGCGAGCGTCAGCTTTTCGGGCAGGGCGGCACTGCCGGTCGAAAGATCGCCGGTGGTGTCTATCGACAATGCATAGTCGCCGTCCGGACCGTCCGTGTCGCTGACGTCGAGCCGCATGACGGCCGAATCGCCGGGCGCCAGGAAGCGCGGCAGGCCGGCGGTGATCACCACCGGATCGCGCACGATCACGTCGGACTGGGCATGGCCGACGGCGTCCCTGGTCCAGGCGACGGCCATGACGCGCACGGTGCCGTTGAACTGCGGGATGTCGAAGTCGATCCGCGCCTTGCCGTCGGCGTCGAGCTGGACCGGACCGGAGAAGAAGGCGACCAGTCTTTCGGTCGGCGGGTTGCCTTGCGACTGTATGTTGGCGCCGTCGCCGCCGGTGCGCAGCTTGCCGGTCGTGCCCAGCGAGCCGTCGATCAGGCGGCCGTAGAGGTCGCGCACTTCAAGGCCGAGCATGCGCTGGCCGAAGAACCAGGTCTCCGGATCCGGCACCTTGTAGTTGGTGAGGTTGAGGATGCCGACATCGACGGCCGCGACCATGACATAGGCGTTGGCGCTCGGCTGTACGCCGGCCACCGAGACAGGGATCGACAGCTGCTGGCGCGGCATGGTCTTGTCCGGCGGCGTCAAGGCGACGGCGAGCTTCTTCGAACCCGGGTCGACCTTCAGCCATTTGACGCCGATGGCCCGCGCCGGCATGCGCGTTTCCTGCGCATCACCCGGCCTGAACAGCGTTGCCGTGACATAGGCGCCGGCGCCCCAATCGCCCGCGACCGGGATGTCGATGGTGCTGCCGCCGGCCGGCACGCTGGCGGTGAGGGTCGTCAAGAGCTTGTCGGCGCCGATGGTGACGAGCAACTCGCCGGCAAAATGCGGCGACACTTTGAGCTTGGCCACTTCGCCTGCCGCATAAGTGTCCTTGTCGAGGGCAATCTCGAGGCCGTCAGGTGTTTCGGTGGTGGTGGAGCTGACATACCAGCCGGCGTCGAACTCGTAGCTGGTTGCCGGGCCTTCCGGATCCGATGTCTCGATCTCGAGCCGGTAGCGGCCCCAGTCGACCGGTAACGAGACGGTGGCTTCGCCGTCGGCGGTCATGTCGACCTGTCCGTTGGCCACGGATTTGGTGAAAGTGACCGGCTCATAGTTCCAGGAATTGCTCGAGCGGTACCATTGGTAATTGCGTTCGACCTTGACCAGCGACCATTGCGCGCCCTGCAGCGCCTCGCGGTTGCCGTCGGGGTCGACGGCGATCAGGCTGAACTTCGCCGTGCCGCCTTGCGGCACCTCGTCACCGTCGAAATCCGGGCGGATGCCGATCATGTGGCCCTGCGGCCGGATGCTGATGTTGAGCGAGCGCTCGACGGCGCGGCCGCCGGTCTCGCGCATCCTGATCGTAACCTTGGCATCGACGAGCTTGGTGGTCGAAGGCAATTGGTCGACGGAAACCGGGAAGGTTGCCTTGCCGTCCTCGCCGACCACCGGCAGGCCGGCGAACGGCGTGACCGACGGTTCCGCCGACTGCTCGTCGGCGAGGCCGAAGGAATAGCCCTTGAAACGGTCCCAGTCGCGGGTGGTCGACAGCGTCAGCTCGCCTTCGAGCGCCAGCCCGGCGGCCGGCGCGCCATAAAGGAAGCGGCCGTCGACGGTGACGTTGGCGGCTTCGCCCTCTGCGATCTCCTGCTTGTCGGAGGCGAGGTCGAACTCGATGCGATCCGGCACGAAATCTTCGACCAGGAACATCTGGCTGGCGACCGCCGCCTGCTTGGGGTCGGTGTGGATCGCCACCGTCCAGGTGCCGCGCATGGCGTTGGATTCGAGCGGCAGGTCGACGGCATGGCCGCCGGCCGATGCGCCGTCGCTGACGATGCGGCGGTTCTCGACGCCGTCGGGGCGCGTGAAGATGAAGGTCAGCGGCAGGTTCTCGACCGCCTTGGCGGCGCCGTCGCGGGCAAGGGCTGCGACATGGACGTCCTCGCCGGCGCGGTAGATGCCGCGTTCGGTCCAGGCATAGACGTCGAGCGAGCCCGGGGCCGAACGCCCGGTGACGCCGCGGTCGGACAAGTCGAAGCCGGCGCGACCCATGTCGAGGAAGACGAAGTCGCTGTCGCCCTGCTTGGCCATCAGAACGGCCGGCACCATGCTGCCTTCGCCGCGCGTCAGGCCGGGGTTGAAGACGGCGTGGCCTTCCGCATCCGATGTCGCGGTGCCGAGGATTTCATTGTTCCTGGCGAGCAGCGTCAGTTCAGCACCGGCGATCGGCTTGGCGGTTCCGAGCGAACGGGCAAAGACGTTCAGCCCATCCTGTCCGGTATAGGTCGACAGGCCGATGTCGGAGACGACGAACCATTGCGTGGCGCGCGAATCATAGTCGTCGCCATTCTCGTCGACCGGTTGCGCTGTCAGCACATAGACGCCGGGTTTGCGCTGCGGCAGGGCTTCGTCGACCGGGAAGGAGGTGGTGACTTCCTTGTTGAGGGCGTTGGCGATGTCGAGCTGGCCTTCCCAGACCGGCTCGCCCATCTGATCGGTAATGTTGGAGATGTCGTAGCCGTCAAGCTGGCGCAGGAACTGGTAGCCGGACAGAAGCTGGGTCAACGAGCGGTCGCCGATGCGGTAGAGCTTCATTTCGGCGGCGTTCATGTTGACGGTGACGACCGGGATGCCACGGCGCGCGCCGGCAGGCAGCACGAAGCTGTCGCCGGTGAAACGGGCTGACGGGGCGCGGTCCTGCACATAGATCGACAGCACCACCGGGGCGGTGATCACCTCGCCGATGGCGGCCGGCAGGCCGGGACGGAAGGTCACGTCGTAATGCTGGCCGTGCTCGAGCCCTTCGACGCAGATCTGCCTGTCCTTGGCCTCGACACCCTTGGGGGCGGCGTTGTCGACGGTGACGAATTGCGAATAGTCGACGCCGGTCTTGACCAGATCCTCGGAAAACTGCGCGCAGATGCGCGGTGCGCTGGTGTCGGCTTCGACCGTGTGTTCGACCACGCGGAAACCCTTGCGCGCCTTCAAATCTTCATAGTCGGCCTTGACTGCCGGTGAATTGACCAGCGCGAGGCTCGCTTCGTAAGCCTGCAGGGCGAGCCGGGAGAGGTCGCGGCGATCGAGCGCGGCGCCGAGCAGCGCCAGCGCGTCGGCGCGCGTCCTGGTGGTGCGCAGCAATTTGTAAGCGTTGAAGCCGGCGGAGGTGGCGTTTGCCGGCAGGGTCGAGGCCTCGGCGCTGTTGGCGGCCGGCTGCACGGCGAGTGTTTCCCGCGCGAGTTCGAACCAGAGCTGGCCGTCGTCGGGCGATACCGAAACCAAGGCCTCGTACTTCTGCATAGCCGAGCGGTGGTCGCCCGTCTGCGACGCCTGTTCGGCCGCTTGCCTCAGCGCGGTCAGTCCTTCGGTGGGCTTGGTGTAGGCCGGATCCGCGAGCCTATTGCGGTATTGCTGGGCCTGGTCGGCCATCCAGGCGGGGAAGAAGGCGAGCTCCGGCGGCGCGCCGATATCGGGGTCGCCATCGATGTTGACGATCTTGCCGGCGACGGCGCCGTTGAAGGGTTTCAGCGCATTATAGTCGGATTTGAGAAAACACCACTTGGCCTTGGGATTGTAGGTGAAGGCGCGGCAGGCGGGATCGCCGAGACATGTCGTCTTGCACTGGTCGAGGCTGACGTTCTGGTCGGATCTGAGATCGAAACCGAAATAATCGGAATTGTCCGATGTCACCACCCGGCGCGCTTCGGCCGCTTGCGCGGCACTGCCCAGGGCGAAAAAGAGGAGCAAAAGGACCGACAGACCACGAGCCGCGCGCATTGCCATAACACCCTCCCGACACTGCTTACGCATCGGCCCGAAAATCGGAATCGATTTTCGGAAAGCACGATGCGTCACTTCAAAGTCCTAGAGCGTACTTTGTGCGTCCGAACGGACGCACGTCGCTCTAACGTCCAAACATGTTCAAGCTTCAGTCCAGCTTGTCAACACGACGACGCGGCAGGTTCCGCCTACCAACGGTTCCCTTTCCGGCCGATGACCGGTAGTACCTCCATAGGACAGGGATCACGCTTTCTTGCGGCGATGCAGAAGGTTGTGAATTCCAAGCCCTGTCCATTTCAGACAATTGGATTGTGGCTCCTTTACGAGCAATTCAGAAGTTCATTCCAATTTTAGCTTTGGGAGCTAGGGTAGAGTTGTAATGTTGGCGTATGAAAGGCAGATGTCGGGAGGAACCGCGCCACGGCGTGTGTTTTCGCACGCCCTGCTTTTGGCTTTGCTATGCTCGACTGCATTGGTTGCCGATACCGGAAATGTGGCCGCTTTCGAGATTTTCGGCATCAAGCTGTGGGGATCGTCGGAGGACGAAGACGCCGATATCGTCGATCCGCTGCGATATTCCGTGACGATCGAGGCGCCCGATGCCGACGAGGATCTCGTCAAGAAACTCGAAAACGCCTCGACGCTGAAGGCCGATGAAAGCCGTCCGGTCTCTGGCTCGCTCGGCCTGCTGGCCAAGGCGCGCGGCGACCGCGACCAGCTTATAGCCGCGCTCTACGCGGACGCCCGCTATGAGGGTGTCGTCACCATCACCATCGAAGGCAAGCCGCTCGACGAGCTGCCGCCCGATGCTGAATTTTCGGGTCCGCAGCCGATCCCGGTGGTGATCGGCGTTGCGACCGGGCCGAAATTCACGCTTGGAGACATCAGGCTGGAGGGTGATGCGGCGGGGCTGGCGAGCGCCGATTTCGGCCTGATCGCCGGCGGCGATGCCGCTTCCGGCGCTGTGCTCAAAGCCGAGGCGTCGATCGTGCGGGCGCTCAAGGAAGAGGGCAGGCCGCTGGCCAAGGTGACGGACCGCGAGATCGTCGCCGACCACGCAACCGCTACGCTCGACGTGACGCTGACGGTGGCGGCCGGACCGGTTGCTGGCTACGGCGAGACCACCGTCGAGGGCACCGAGAAGGTGGACCGCGATTTTACCGAATACATGACCGGCCTGAAGCGCGGCCGCCAATATTCACCGGAGGAGATCGACGACGCGCGCGACCGGCTGCTCGGGCTGGAAGTTTTCAACAGCGTGACTCTGAAGGAGGCGGACAGTCTCGACGCCGACGGCAACATCCCGATCGGCGTCGAGGTGAGCGAGCGCAAGCCGCGCTATTTTGGTCTTGGCGGCACCTTCTCCAACACCGAGGGGCTGGGCCTCGAAGGCTATTGGGGCCACCGCAATCTGTTCGGCCGTGCCGAAAAGCTGCGCATCGAGGGCAAGATCAGCGGCATCGGCAGCAACGAGCTGACCGAGCTCAACTACAATGCCGGCATCATGTTCGAAAAGCCTGGCGTGGTCGGGCCGGCTTCGAAATTCTTCGCCGGCGTCAAGACCGTGTTAGAGCATCCCGACGCCTACGACCATTTCTCGGTCAAGGGAAACACCGGCCTGTCCTATGAACTCGACAAGCAGCAGACGGTTTCCGCGGAAGTCGCGCTCGACTATTCGAAGATCGAGGATTCCTTCGGCAAGCACACCTATCTGATCGCCAGCGTTCCGCTGCAATATGTCTACGACAACCGCGACAACCGGCTGAACCCGACGAAGGGCTTCAGGGTGCTGGCCTACGTCGAGCCGAGCTACGACATTTTGAGTGGCGCGGCATTCGTCAAGCTGAGGGGCGAGGGATCGGCCTATCAGTCGCTCGACTCGGCTTCGAAGTTCGTTTTGGCCGAACGCGTCGCCATCGGCTCGATCGTTGGGGCCGGCCTTCAGGACGTTCCTGCCGACCGGCGCTTCTATGCCGGCGGCGGCGGTTCGGTGCGCGGCTACGCCTATCAGGGCATCGGTCCGAAGGACATCGACGATCAACCGATCGGCGGGCTCTCCTTGTTCGAGACATCGGTCGAGATGCGCATCGCCGTCACCGACACGATCGGCGTCGTGCCATTCGTTGACGCCGGCACGGTCTCGACAAAGGAATTCCCGGATTTTTCCGACATGAAGGTCGGCGCTGGCGTCGGCCTGCGCTATATTACGCCGTTCGGGCCGCTGCGCGTCGATGCGGCGGTGCCGCTCAATCGCGGTCCCGGTGACCCGCATTTCGGAATCTATGCCGGTATCGGCCAGGCGTTCTGATGACAATGTTCAAGCGCATCCTCCGCATTGTCCTTTACACGCTGCTCATCGCGGTGGCGGCGGTGGTCGGCGCGCTCGTCGTGCTGACCAAGACCGAGCACGGCCGCGACAATCTCGCCGGCATCATCTCGACCATGGCTTCGACCGATGACCAGAAGGTCACGGTCAGCGGCATCGACGGCATCTGGTCCGGCGCGCTGAGGCTCGACCATGTGGTGCTGGAAGATCGCCAGGGCGCCTGGTTGGTGGCCCGCAAGGTGGCCGTCGACTGGTCGCCGCTGGCGCTTCTGTCGAAAAACTTCAGCGCCGGCCGCATCGCCGCCGATCGCATCGAACTGGCGCGGCTGCCGGTGGCCGGCACGCAGCCGAGCGAAGGTGGCGCCACCACGCTGCCGGTGTCGCTCGACATCAAGCAGATAGACCTGCCCGAAATCGCGCTCGGGCAGGCGCTGGCCGGCAGCGGCATCGCCGAACTCGCAGCCAAGGGCTCGTTCAAGGCCGACGCGGCGCCATTGGCGCTCGAAACCAGCCTCAACATCACCCGCCACGACGGCAAGCAAGGCAAGGTCGACGCCAACATCCATTTCGCGCCTGCCGACAACAAGCTCGATCTCGATCTGAAGGCATCCGAGCCGGCCGGCGGCATCATCGCCAATCTGCTCAATTTGCCGGATGCGCCGCCGGTCGACATCGTCGTCACCGGCTCGGGGCCGGTCGCCAACTGGAGCGGCATCGGCACCTTCGTCGTCGACGGCCAGATCGTCACCCAGCTCACCGGCCGTCATCAGCTCACCGACAAGGGCAGCATGATAGAGGCCAAGGGCGATGGCGACTTCCAGCGCTTCATGCCCGACAATCTGAAGCCCTTGTTTGCGGGCAAGACCAGCTTCGACCTCGCCGGAACCGCGATCGACGCGGGCGGCGTCGATGTCGAGCGCGCCAGCATCGACAGCGATGCCGTGCATGGCACCGCCGCCGGTATTGTAGATCCCAACGGCGCCAGCGACCTTTCGGTGGAGCTCGCCGCCAAAGGCCCGCCGATCGTGCTCAGCCTCGGCACTGCGGCGCAGCCGGTCACCGTCGCGGTCACAGGCGCCACGGCCCGTGCGTTCGGCGGCGGCAAGGCGCCGATCGTCGACATCGGCGCATCCCTGGTCTCGGTGGTGGCAGGCGGCACGCGGCTGGACGATCTGGCGGCTGAAATCCATTCCGACGGCTTCGACATCCAGGACCGCAGCGGACCAGTGACCATCAAGGTTACGGCCGGCGGCCTGAACACCGACGTGGCGACACTGGCGCCGCTGGTGACCGGCAGGGTGACCGCTGATCTCGCCGGATCGGTCGGCAAGGACGAGATTGTCCTCGATCAAGGCACGCTGCGCAGCGACGCGCTCAATGCCTCGGTGACGGCCAAGGTGACGCTGGCCGATCTGGCGATGACGCTCAAGATGAACGCCGATGCCGTGTCGACGGCGCTGCCGCCGCAGATCCGCCCGGTGCTCGGTGAGCGCGTGACATTTTCGGCTACCGCGACGCGCGATCCGCAAGGCTCATTTGCCGCCAATGCGCTGCAATTCACTTCCGGCTCGCTCAGCGCCAGCGGCACCGCCAGCGCGACGGGCACCGACATCCAGGCCGACATCAAGGGCACGCTCGGCGACGTTTCGGTGCTGTCGCCCATGGTTGGCGTGCCGGTCGGCGGGGCCGTCGATTTCGCGCTGTCGGCGAGCGGCGCGCGCACGGCGCCGGATTTCTCGGTCTCGGCCGACAGCGACAGCCTGACGGCGTCGGGACGCACGGTAAAGCAGATCAAGCTGTCGGCGACCGGCAAGGCCGACATCGCCAATCCGGCCGCCGATGTCTCACTGACCGGGTCCGTGAACGATCAACCGCTCGATCTCCGGGCATCATTGGTCACAAGCGACGGAAAGCGTTCCCTCAACGGGCTCAGCCTGTCGCTCGCCGACAACAAGGTCTCGGGCGACCTCGTTCTCGACGACAGCTTGCTGCCGCTCGGCACGTTGACGCTCGAAGCGCCGGACATCGGCCCGCTGGCCGCGCTTGCCGGGCAGACGGCGGCAGGCGACGTGCAAGGCAGCATTCGCCTCTCGAACGATGGTGGCGCCCCGGCGGTCGCCATCGACATGACGAGCGCCTCGATTTCGCGCGGCGATCTGGCGGCGAAGACCATCGCCGTCAATGCGCTGGTCGCCAACTATTTCAAAGGCCCGGCGATCTCCGGCACGATTAAGGCCGATAACGTCACATCGGGGACCACCGTGATCAGCGGCATCGGCGTCGATTTGAAGCGCGACGGCGACTGGACCGGGTTTGCCGGCGGCGCCACCGTCGCCGGTATTCCGGCGACGGCTGCAGGCCGGGTGAAGATCGCCGACGGCACGACAAGCGTCGAGATCGCTTCGGGCGAAGCGACGGTCCGCGGCATCAAGGCGGCGATCGCGCAGCCATCCACCTTGAGCATCGCCAATGGCGCGACCAGCATCGACAGACTGGTGCTCGATGTCGGCGGCGGATCGGTGTCCCTGTCCGGCACCGCCGGCCAGACGCTCGACCTCGCGGCAGAGTTTTCCGCGTTGCCTGCCGCCCTTGCCAATGATTTTTCGCCTGGCCTCGACGCCGCGGGCACGCTCGGCGGGACGGCGCAAGTGACGGGACCGTCGGCTGTCCCCCACATTCGTTTCAACACGCAGCTCATCGGCGCCGAGACCAGCCAGACCCGCCAGGCGGGACTCGGGCCGCTCAACCTCGACGCGGCAGGCAGTTTCTCGTCCGCCGTCGGCATTGCCATCGACCAGGCGACGCTTGCCGGCGACAAGGTTTCCGGCAAGGCGACAGGCACGATCAATCCTAACGGCGCCAGCGATTTTACGCTCGACCTTGCCTCGACCGGCCCGAGCCTGCCGCTGGCGCTTGGCAGCAGCGAAAGCCCGATCAAGCTCGAGCTGCAGGCGCTATCGGTAAAGGCGACAGGCCAGGGAAGGCAGCCGAAGCTCGATATCTCCGTGACGCTGCCATCGGCGGCCGCCAAACTTGCCAACGCGGAAGGCATCACGCTTGCGCTGCATTCCGATGCCTTCGACGTGCGGAGCCGGACGGGGCCGATTTCAGGTACGGTGACGGCAGACAAGATCGGCTTGGACAATCCGACCATCGCGCCGCTGATCGCCGGAAAGATCACCGCCAAGGTTGCCGGCAGCCTTGCCACCGACACCCTCGTCATCGACAGCGGGTCGGTGACAGGCGACGCGCTGAACAGCGGCTTCAACGGAAAGGTCTCGCTGGCCGACGGCGCGATCGATCTCAACCTCAAGGCGGATGCGGCTTCCGCGGCGCTGCCGGCGGCAGCGCGCGGCGTGCTGGCGGAGCGGACGGAACTCAGTGCCGCACTGAAGCGCGACGCCAACGGCAATGTCACCGCCAACGCGATCAGGCTGGTGTCCGGCGCGTTGACCGCCGACGGGCAAGCCAGCCTTGCCGACAACAAACTCGCCGCCGACATCAAGGGCGCGCTGACCGACATCTCGCTTCTGTCCGGGGATGCCAAGGGCGCCGTCGCTTTCGCGCTGAACGCGCAAGGGCCCAGCACCGCGCCCGAACTGTCACTCACGGTGAACAGCGACCGGCTTTCGGTGGCCGAACGCGAGATCACCGGACTGAAGCTTACCGCCACCGGCAAGGCCGATACCGCCAACCCTGCGGCCAATGTGCAACTGACCGGAAATGTCGCGGGCCAAGCCCTGCAAGGCAGCGCAGTGCTGGCGACGTCCGACGGCAAGCGCGCCATCGACGGACTGTTGCTGTCGCTCGGCAAGAACCGGATATCGGGTGACCTCGCGCTCGATGAGGCCTTTGTGCCTGAAGGCACCGTGGCGCTCGACCTGCCCGATATCGGGCCGCTCGCGGCTCTTGCGCTGGAAAAGGCGGAAGGCGACGTGCGCGGCACTATTCGATTCTCGAAGACCGGCAACGCGCCTGAGGTCACCATCGAGGCTTCGACCGCTTCGATCTCGCGCGGCGACGTCTCGGCGAAGACGGTCACCATCGACGCGCTGATCGCCAATTACCTCGCCGCGCCGGTGATCTCCGGAAAAATCCGTGCCGATAGCGTCACCTCGGGCGGTACCGTCATCCGCGGCATCGACGTCGACCTCAAGCGTGACGGCGACTGGACCGGCTTTTCCGGCGGCGCCACCGTCAAGGACATTCCGGCCAGGGCCGCCGGCCGTGTCAGGATCGCCAACGGCACGACGACGATCGAGCTCGCTTCCGGCGAGGCGACCATGCGCGGCATCAAGGCGGCAATCGCCCAGGCGTCGACCATCACCATCGCCAACGGCACGACCAGCTTGGAGAGGCTCGCGCTCAATCTCGGTGGCGGCACGGCGACGGTTTCGGGCAAGGTCGGGCAGGCGCTCAATCTCAATGCGGCGCTGGCCCGGGTGCCGATCTCCCTCGCCAACAGTTTTTCGCCGGGTCTCGATGCCGCCGGCTCGATCTCGGGCACGGTGAAGGTGACGGGCGCGCCGGCCAATCCGGCCGTCGCCTTCAACATAGACGCCGCGGGCGTCCAGACGTCGCAGACCCGCGGCGCCGGTTTCGGCGGCATGGGGGTTTCGTCCTCCGGCACATATTCGGGCAACAAACTGGCCTTCGACGCCGACATAAGCGACGGAGCCGGCCTTGACCTCAAGGGTGGCGGGGCGGTGACGACATCAGGCGCGCCTACCCTTGATCTCGACTTTTCCGGCAAGGTGCCGTTCGCCTTCCTGACCCGGACACTCGCCGCGCAAGGCCTGTCGTTGAGCGGCACGGCCAATGTCAATGTGCAGGTGCGCGGCCCGGCGACGTCGCCGGTGATCTCAGGCACGGTCGGCACATCAGGCGCCCGTCTGGTCGATGCACGCTCGGGCCTTGCGATCAACGACATCGCCGCCGACGTCGCGATCGGCGGCGGCGTCGCCAGGATCAATCGCCTGACCGGCACGCTGTCGACGCGCGGCAGCCTGTCGGCCAGCGGCACGGTCGGCATCGACCCGGCGAAAGGTTTTCCGGCCGATCTGTCGGTCAAGCTCGTCGATGGCCGCTACACCGACGGCAGGGTGGTCACCGCCAATCTCGGCGGCGATCTAACCATCAAGGGGCCGCTCGCGTCCGCGCCGGTGATCTCGGGCACGATCAACCTGGCCAAGACCGTGATCACCGTTCCCGAAAAGCTGCCGGGCTCGCTGGCGGCGCTCGACGTCAAGCACAAGAACGCGCCGAGCGCCGTGCGCGCGCAGGACAAGGCCTTGCACCCGGCGACGGCGAGCGGCGGCAGTGGTGGCAGCGGCCTCAACCTCGATGTCACGGTCAACGCGCCGAGCCAGATTTTCATCCAGGGCAGGGGCCTCGATGCCGAGTTCGGCGGTTCGCTGCGCCTGACCGGCCCGGCCGCGTCGCCGCAAGCGGTCGGCACCTTCACCTTGCAGCGCGGACGGTTGTCGATCCTCGGCAAGCGGCTGACCTTCACCGAAGGCACGGTCGGCTTTTCGGGCTCTCTGGTGCCCTATCTCAACCTCACGGCGACATCGACGACGAGCAGCGCTACCGTCACCATCGTGGTGTCGGGCGAGGCGACCAATCCGAAATTCACCTTCTCGTCGGTGCCGGCCCTGCCGGAGGACGAGGTTCTGGCGCAGTTGATCTTCGGCCGTTCGATGTCGAACCTGTCGCCGCTGCAGATCGCGCAACTTGCGGAGGCCGCCGGGCAATTGGCCGGCGTCGGCGGTTCGACCTCGCTGCTTCAGAACCTGCGCAGCGCGATCGGCGTCGACGATCTCGACGTGATCACCGACGATGAGGGCGGTACCGCCGTCTCGGCGGGCAAATATCTGAACGACCGCACCTATGTGACGATCCAGAAGGGCGACAAGCCAGGTTCGGGCAGGGCGGCGATCGATTTCAATGTCGGACGCGGCGTCAAATTACGCGGCGAGGCCAGCGATGCCGGCGAAGCCAAGGGCGGCGTTTTCTATGAACGCGAATATTAAAGTCGGCCGCCGGCAGCACCGCATTGGCATGATGTTCGGGATCGGCTGGCGCTGTGCAGACATCGGTGAATGTCTCAGTTTAATCGATGCTGGAGATTCCGAAGAAATCTGCCGGGCAGTAGCAATTTTGCGCCAAGACTGTCGTTATCACGCGAACTGCTTCCCTTCCAAAGTTGCACATTCCTTGGCATGTTCCCAATCCGTGCCGTTTTTGACATCATGGCCCGGATGCGGAATGGTAAAAGGCAGAAAGCCAACAATGGGAGTTCATGATGACTATCTACAGTAGTAATGGCGATCGCGTTCCGGATCACATCCATGCAATGGCCGAGGAAGCCAGGGCCGGACGTGTCGATCGCCGCGAGTTTCTCGCCTTGGCCAGCGTCTTCGGGGCGTCCACGGCAATGGCCTATGGAATGCTCGGCCTCGCCGACCCGACGCCGGCGAGAGCGCAGGACGCGGAGGCCAAGAAGGGCGGCATACTGAAAGTCGCGATGTGGATCAAGGATCCGAAGGATCCGCGCAAGGCCGACTGGTCGGAAATCGCCAATGCCGAGCGCCAGGCGCTCGAGCCGCTGGTCAAGTACACAACCGAATACACGTTCCGCCCCTATTTGCTCGAAAGCTGGGACGTCAACGACGATGCCACCGAGTACACGCTGCATGTGCGCAAGGGCGTGACGTGGTCGAACGGCGATCCCTTCACCGCCGAGGACGTGATCTTCAACATTCGTCGCTGGGCCGACAAGAAGGCCGAGGGCAATTCCATGCCGGGCCGCCTCGGCACGCTTGTCAAGGATGACAAGCTGGACGAAAGCGCGGTGACCAAGGTCGACGATTTGACCGTGAAGCTGAAGCTCGGCACGCCTGATATCGCGCTCATTCCCAACATGTGCGACTATCCCGGCCTCATCGTCCACAAGACCTTCGACGAAAAGGGCGGCGACTTCAAAGCCTGCCCGATCGGCACCGGCCCGTTCGAACTGGTGTCCTACGATGTCGGCCAGAAAGTCGTCTACAAGCGCCGTGAAGACAACAAGTGGTGGGACGGCGAGGTCTTCCTCGACGGCATCGAGTTCATCGACTACGGCACGGATCCCGCGGCCACGGTCAGCGCCTTCGAATCGGGAGAGGTCCACACCAATTTCGAGACGTCGGCCGACTATGTGTCGATCCTCGACGGTGTCGACCTGGTCAAGTACGAGGTGGTCACCGCAGCAACCATCGTCTGCCGCACCAATGTGGCCAACAAGCCCTACGAGGACCAAAAGGTTCGCAATGCGCTGCAGCTCGCGGTGGACAACGCTGTCGTGCTCCAGCTGGGCAACGGCAATGCCGGCACTGTCGCCGAAAACCACCATGTCTGCCCGATCCATCCGGAATATTACGAGCTGCCGAAGATTGCCCGCGATCCGGCCAAGGCGAAGGCGCTGATGGAGGAAGCCGGTCAGGCGGATTTCGAGCACGAGCTGATCACGGTCGACGAAGACTGGCACAAGAATACCGGCGACGCGATCGCCGCGCAGATGCGCGACGCCGGCATCAAGGTGAAGCGCACGGTGCTGCCGGGTTCGACATTCTGGAACGACTGGACGAAGTATCCGCTGTCGATGACCAACTGGAACATGCGGCCGCTCGGCGTGCAGGTTCTGGCGATCGGCTACCGCACAGGAGAGGCCTGGAACGAAACAGCCTGGTCGAATCCCGAATGGGACGCCAAGCTCAACGCCGCGCTTTCGGTCGCCGACGCGGCCAAGCGCAAGGAGATGATGAAGGAGATCGAGCAGATCCTGCAGGATTCCGGCATCATCATCCAGCCCTACTGGCGTAAGCTCTACAGTCACTCGGTGGCTGCCGTTAAGAACTACGCCATGCACCCGACATACGAGCGCGATTACGGCAAGATCTGGCTCGACGAGGCCTGACCGGTCGAAGCAAACGGGGAGGGAGGGCGTTCGTCCCTCCCTCCTGTTTCGAACAGGATCCGCAAATTTGGGTCAGCGCAAAAGGCTGCTGACTTTTCGAGCTGATTCATGCGACAAATCAAGGGTTGACAGCACCTGACCCCAACCCAGCCGGCAGGGGGCCGCCATGCTTTCCTTCATCCTTCGACGGCTCGGCACGATGGCATTGACGATGCTGTGCCTGACGTTGGTCGTCTTCTTCCTGATCAATCTCGATCCCAATCTGAAAAAGCTGGCGATCAGCCAGACCGAAATGCACACCTCGGCCGAGCAACTCGAAAGCTGGCTGGTAAACCACGGCTACCGCCAGAATTTCTTCTCCCGCTACGGCCAATGGCTGGGTATCGTGCCCAAGCAGCCGGTGATCGACCCTGCGACGGGGGCGCCTACCAAGCGTTTCTCCTTCTGCAACGATCCAGTCGTGCCGACATTCTCCGGCGTCCTGCAAGGCGACTTCGGCTGCTCGACCAAGTTCAAGACCACAGTGGCGTCGAAGCTCTTTCCAGCACTTGGCGCCACCGGCATCCTGATGTTCTGGGTGCTTGTGGTGATGGTGCCGATCTCGTTGCTGATCGGCATCCTCGCCGGCATGCGCGAGGGCACGCGAACCGATCGGACGCTGTCCGTCGCCTCCATTGCCTCCACGGCGACGCCCGAATATGTGTCGGGTGTCATCTTCACCGTCATCTTCGCCTCCTGGCTCGGCTGGCTGAACGGATCGGCGGCTTCGGCCAGCCGGGGCATCACCTTCTACAACTTCACCTTGCCGGTGATGACGCTGGCGATCTACGGCATCGGCTACATCGCAAGAATGACCCGCGCCTCGATGGTCGAGGTGATGACGCAGCAATATATCCGCACCGCGCGGCTGAAGGGCCTTTCCTTCGGCAGCGTCGTGGTCAAGCATGCGCTGCGCAACGCCCTGATCGCGCCGTTCACCGTCATCATGCTGCAATTTCCCTGGCTGCTCACCGGCGTCGTCATCGTCGAGGTGATGTTCCGCTATCAGGGCTTCGGCTACACGTTGGTCGAGGCGGCCGGTAACAACGACATCGATCTTTTGCTCGGCTGCTCGCTGGTCTCGGTGTTCATCGTCCTGATCACGCAACTCATTTCCGATGTCGGCTACGCGTTTCTCAATCCGCGTATCAGAGTTCAATAGGGGATCGGGCGGATGCAGCTTGAATATATAGGCGCCTTCGATGTGGTGCTTGGCGTGCTTGCGCGTTTCTGGCCGGTCTGGGTCGCGCTCGTCGTGGTGATGGGGGCAAGCTTCGCCTATAAGAAGAGGCTCGGCCTCTACGGGCAGCTCTTCGACAGCGCCGTCGGCATCGCCGGCGTCGGCATATGCCTGTTCTGGCTGTTTACGGCGATCTTCGCGTCGACCATCGCGCCTTTCAATCCACTTGCCCAGGTGGCGATCATGAAGGATGCGCTACCGGGCGCCGTCGAGCCGCAATCGGGACTTGTCTATCTTTTCGGCGGCGACAAGCTCGCCCGCGACGTGTTCAGCCGCATGGTCTACGGCAGCCAGATCGTGCTGATCATCGCGCCGGCGGCGACCGGTTTCGCGCTGATGGTCGGCATCACGCTCGGCCTGCCGGCCGGCTATTATGGCGGCAAGATCGACACTGTGCTGTCCTTCCTCGCCAACCTGGTGCTTGCCTTCCCGGTGATCCTCCTGTTCTACTTGCTGGTTACGCCGGGCATCATGGACACGCCGATCCCCTATGCGATGGCCGGGCTGTTCTTCCTGTTCCCGATCGTCTTCTTCAGTGTGCTGTTCTGGACGCGCTACAAGAAACGGCCCGACCGCCTCTATATCCTCCTCGGACTGACGCTGATCATTGGCGGCTGGGTCTATGCCGGCCTGGTCTTCGATGCCGACCCGTTCAGGATCATCCACATCGATCCCAACCAGCTTAACATCTTCGTGGCAGTGGTGTTCGCCTCCAGCCCCGGCGTGTTCCGCATCGTGCGCGGCCTGGTCATGGACATCAAGACGCGCGACTATGTTGCTGCGGCGCAGACGCGCGGTGAATCGCCCTGGTACATCATGCTTTGGGAGATCCTCCCCAATGCGCGGGGGCCGCTGATCGTCGACGCCTGCCTGCGTATCGGCTACACCACGATCCTGCTCGGCACGCTCGGTTATTTCGGCCTGGGGCTGGCGCCCGAAAGCCCGGACTGGGGCACCGCGATCAAGGACGCCAGCCGCCTGCTGCGTTCCTTCATCCACCCCGCGCTGCCCCCGACGATCGCGCTGATGTCGTTCGTGCTGGGCCTTAATCTCCTGGCCGACTCGCTGCGTGAACAGTCGATGAAAGATTGATGAGCGGGCGATGAAAGATTGATGGACGGGTCTTCGACCCTACTTGAAAGACAAGGATTGGAGCGACCCATGAATGAGGCAGTTCGAAATCCCGGCAAGCCGACCAATGGGCCGACCAATGGGCCTACCGATGGGCCGATCATCGAGATCGAGAACCTGTCGATTTCCTTCTTTACCCGCAAGGGCGAGATACCGGCCGTCATGGACTTTTCCTGCACGGTCATGCCCGGTGAAGCGATGGGCATCGTCGGCGAATCCGGTTGCGGCAAGTCGACCGTGTCGCTCGGCATCATGCGCGATCTCTCCAACATCGGAAAGATCGTTGGCGGCCGGATAAAGTTCCAGGGCAAGGACATGGGCGAATTGTCCGAAGAGGAACTCCGCTCCATCCGCGGCAACAAGATCGCGATGATCTACCAGGAGCCGATGGCCAGCCTGAACCCGGCGATGAAGGTCGGCCAGCAATTGATGGAAGTGCCGCTGATCCACGACAAGGTATCGAAGGAAGAGGCTTATAAGAGAGCGCTCGAAATGGTGCGCTCGGTCAGGCTGCCCGATCCAGAGCGCATGATGCGCTCCTTTCCGCACCAGCTTTCGGGTGGCCAGCAGCAGCGTATCGTCATCGCCATGGCGCTGCTGTCGAAGCCGGCGCTGCTCCTGCTCGACGAGCCGACGACGGCGCTCGACGTGACGGTGGAAGCCGGCATCGTCGACCTGGTCAAGGGGCTCGGCGAGAAGTTCGGCACCTCGATGATCTTCGTGTCGCACAATCTCGGCCTGATCCTGGAGACCTGCGACCGCATCACTGTGATGTATTCGGGCGAAGCGGTCGAGACCGGCAAAATCAAGGACGTCTTCGACCGGATGCGCCATCCTTACACACAAGGCCTGTTCCGCTCGATCCCGCTGCCTGGTGCCGACAAGAATTCGCGGCCGCTGATCTCCATACCGGGGCAATTGCCGCTGCCGCACGAGCGGCCGAAGGGCTGCAATTTCGGCCCCCGCTGCCATCATTTCGTCGAGGGCGTCTGTAACGCCGCCGAAATCCCTATGATCGCGGTCGATGGCCATGAAGGCCATTTTTCGCGTTGCGTGCGCTTCAACGAGATCGACTGGGAAGCGCTGCCGCCCGGCGCCAAGAAGGTCAACGAGCGCGTCGAGCCCGGCGCGCCGGTGCTCAAGATCGAGGACCTCAAAAAATACTACAAGGTCGGCGGCAGCGAAGTGTTCGGCTCGAGCGGAGGCCGCGTCGTCAAGGCCAACGAGACGATCTCCTTCGTGGCGCGGGAATCCGAGACCGTCGCCATCGTCGGCGAGTCCGGCTGCGGAAAGTCGACGCTGGCCAAGGTGCTGCTTGGGCTGGAGACGGCAAGCTCCGGCAATGTGACGCTCGGCAACACGCAGATCCAGTCAACCAGCGTCGAGAAACGCAGCGTCGACACGGTGTCGTCGATCCAGATGGTGTTCCAGAATCCGTTCGACACGCTCAATCCCAGCCACACGGTCGGCTCGCAGATCATCCGCACGCTGGAAAAGTTCAATGTCGGCAAGACCGTCGCCGATCGCCGCAAGCGCATGCTTGAGCTTCTCGACCTGGTGAAGCTGCCCCGGGCGTTCGAGACCCGCAAACCGCGCCAGCTTTCCGGCGGCCAGAAGCAGCGCATCGGTGTGGCGCGGGCCTTTGCCGGCGATGCCAAGGTGGTGGTGGCCGACGAGCCGGTCTCGGCTCTCGACGTGTCGGTGCAGGCTGCGGTGACCGAACTTTTGATGGACATCCAGCGCAAGAACAAGACGACGATGCTGTTCATCAGCCATGACCTGTCGGTGGTGCGCTATATCGCCGACCGCGTCGTCGTCATGTATCTTGGCTACATCGTCGAGCAGGGCACGACCGATCAGATCTTTTCGCCACCCTATCATCCCTACACCGAGGCGCTGCTGTCGGCGATCCCGATCGCCGACACATCAGTGATCAAGAAGCACATCGTGCTGGAAGGCGACATCCCGTCGGCGATGAACCCGCCAACCGGCTGTCCGTTCCAGACGCGGTGCGGTTACAAGAAGCTGGTGCCGGACAATCTTTGCGAGACGCAGGTGCCGCCGGTGAAGAATCTCGGCAATGGCCATATGAGCCTGTGCTGGCTTGCCGACGACGTGCTGGCGAAAATGGAGCCGGTGATCAAATTCGACAAGGAGCACGCCGCCAATGAGGGGGTGCCGGACGACGCGCCGCAGGGCGTAGGCCCAGGCTTCGCCGGCGCTCCGCCAAAGCGTCCGCGCGGCAAGAGGCCGAAGCTGACGGACGGCTAGATCCGTGGCGCCATCAAGGCGCGCACTGGCGTAGCTGCGCGGCGTAGTCCCGAGCCATCTGCTCGGTGGCCCGCGCATAGCGCTGCACGTCGGCATCGCCCCGCTCGCCGCGCTTGTAGGCGGTCCAGCCGAGGTAATAGGCCAGATAGAGATTGTAGGTATCGTTGCGGGCAACGCCGAGCGTGTCGGCTGTCCTGGAATGATACCAGCCGACGAAATCGACGGCATCGGCAAAGCTGGTGCGGCG
Organism: Mesorhizobium sp. WSM4821; assembly: GCF_055901555.1. Lineage (NCBI taxonomy): Bacteria > Pseudomonadati > Pseudomonadota > Alphaproteobacteria > Hyphomicrobiales > Phyllobacteriaceae > Mesorhizobium > Mesorhizobium sp. WSM4821. Next base: position 3,695,977 of record NZ_CM148371.1, read on the forward strand.
CGCCGCCCAGCTGCCCGTCTCGCTTTGATATTGCGCCCAGGTGCCGTCAAGCGCCTGCGAGAAGCCGGTGGCGCTGGAGACACGTTTCCAAGGAATGAAACCGAGTAGCTTGGTGCGCGGCGGCCTGGCGTTGCTCTTGAAGCCGGATTCCTTGCGCACCGTCGCCATCAGCACGGGAACCGGCACGCCGTATTTCTGCTCGGCGCGCTCGGCAGCCGCCTGCCAATTGTCGAACCAGCCGTCATTCTGGTCGAAGACGGCGCAGACATCGTTGATATGGCTCGGCGGCGTCGCGCAGGCCGACAGCGCCAGCACTACGCTGACGGCTACAATTTTACTAAAACTCGACCTACCCATCGGAGGAGGATTAGGTCGAAAACATAAAAGGAATCTTGCGGCGTTCCTTAACGGCTCGTCGGCCGTTTTGGCCGGGGCAGAACAAGGATTAATATTCCGACGGTTTCTGTCGTTTTTGTCGCAATGATAATCCCAAAATGCCGCCTTGACTAAAATCGCGTCCGCAGGCGGCGGATTTCTGACAGCCCGATCCCTGTGCCGGCGCTTTGATGCGCCGCATGACCGAACCGAGACGCAAGCGCGGCGCTGAGCGAACCAGCAACAGGGGACCGACCGCCATTCCGCAATTGCCGTTGCGCCGCGTCACCAATCCCTATCCGCCAATGGCGATGCTCTCGGTCGACCAGATCGAGGCGATCCACGAAGCCTCGATGCACATTCTGGAGAATTTCGGCATCGAGGTGATGAGCCCGCGGGCGCTTTCGCTTTTCGAGAAGGCCGGGGCCAAGGTCGACCATGCGTCGATGACCGTCCGTGTCGATCGGGGCATGATCGGCGAAGCACTGAGGACGACGCGGTCGAGCTACCGGCTTACGCCGCGCAACCCGGCCCATACCGTCCATCTAGGCGGCAACACCATCAACTTCACCCTGGTCGCCGGGCCGCCCAACGTGCATGACATGGAACGCGGCCGCCGCGCCGGAAACCTGCGCGACTATTGCGATCTCATCCGGCTGGCGCAGCATTTCAACTGCATTCACATGCTGGGCAACCAGGTCTGCGCACCAGTGGAGCTGCCGGCCAACTCACGCCATCTCGACACCTATTTCGCCAATCTGACGCTGACCGACAAAAGTTTTCACGTCTCGGCGATCGGTCGGGGCAGGGCGCGGGACGGGATCGAAATGATGGCTATTTCGCGCGGGCTGACGCCCGACCAGATGCGCGACGATCCCGGCGTCACCACCATCATCTCGGTCAACTCACCGCGCCGCTTCGATGAGATGATGGCCGAAGGGCTGATGACGATGGCCGAGTTCGGCCAATCGGTGGCGGTGACGCCGTTCACGCTGATGGGAGCGATGAGCCCGGTGACGCTTGCCGGCGCGCTCGCCCAACAGAATGCCGAGGCGCTGTTCGGCGTGGTCCTGACGCAGCTTGTCCGTCCCGGCGCCCCGGTCATGTATGGAGCCTTCACCTCCAATGTCGACATGAAGTCGGGCGCGCCGGCCTTCGGCACGCCGGAGAACACCAAGGCCAACATCGCGTCGGGGCAGTTGGCACGGCGCTATGGACTGCCCTACCGGACGACGCCGGGCTCGGCTTCCAACGCCGCCGACGCGCAAGGGGCCTACGAGACGCTGATGGCGCTGTGGGGGGCGGTGCTCGGCCACGGCAATCTCGTCTACCACGCCGCCGGCTGGCAGGAAGGTGGGCTGACCGCGTCGTTCGAAAAGTTCATCATCGACGTCGAGATGATCCAGCACATGATGGAATTCTTGCGCCCGATCGAGGTCAACGAGGCGGAACTCGCGGTCGAGGCGCTTGGTGCGGTGCCGACGGGGGGCCATTTCTTCGGCGAGCCGCATACGTTGGAGCGCTATGCCACTGCTTTCTACCAGCCGATGCTTTCCAACTGGCAGAACTACGAGGCCTGGCAGGAGGCCGGCGGGCTCGACACCACGGCGCGCGCGACGCGGCTGTGGAAGAAGGCTCTGGAAGACCATGTCGAGCCGGCGATGGATGTTGCCGTGCGCGAAGCGCTGGAGGCTTATGTCGCCAAGCGCAAGGAAGCGATCGGGCAGGGCGAGCCGTGACAGATCGCGACGCCAATCCGTTTTCCTCCCATCCTGAATCCACTCACCCGTCCAACTCACTGAAATAACGAGAAGAACCATGAAATCGCATGCAAAGGTCGTGGTCATTGGCGGAGGCGTCGTCGGCTGTTCCGTGCTGTTCCATCTGGCCCGTCACGGCTGGACCGACATCGTGCTCCTGGAGCGCGACGAGCTGACTTCCGGTTCGACCTGGCATGCCGCCGGCGGCATGCACACGATCAATGGCGATCCCAACGTCGCCAAGCTGCAGAAATACACGATCTCGCTCTACAAGGAGATCGAGGAGTTGTCCGGTCAGGCGACCGGTGTGCATCTGACCGGTGGCGTGCTTTTGGCCGCCACCGAGGCGCGGCTCGATTGGCTGCGCGGCGTTGTCGCCAAGGGCCGCTATCTCGGCATCCATCTTGAAGAAATCTCGCCTGATGAGGCGGCCGAACTGATGCCGCTGCTCGACCCCAAGCAATTTGTCGGCGCCGTCCGCAACAAGGAGGATGGCCATCTCGACCCTTCGGGGGTCACCCACGCCTATGCCAAGGCGGCCAGAAAACTGGGCGCCGAGGTCGAACGCTTCACCAAGGTCGAGGATATCGTTCGCCGCGCCGACGGGCTGTGGCGCGTCATCACCAACAAGGGCGAGGTGGTGACCGAGCATGTCGTCAACGCCGGCGGCCTGTGGGCGCGCGAAGTCGGCCGCATGGTCGGGCTGGAGCTGCCGGTGCTGGCCATGGAGCACATGTACCTGATCACCGAGGACATGCCCGAGGTCGCCGCCTGGAACCAGAAGACCGGCACGGAGATCATCCATGCGGTCGATTTCGACGGCGAGCTGTATCTGCGCCAGGAGCGCGGCGGCATGCTGATGGGCACCTATGAGAAGGCCAACAAGCCATGGTCCGAATTTTCCACGCCGTGGAATTTCGGCCATGAACTGCTGGAGCCCGACATCGACCGCATCGCGGCGTCGCTGGAGGTTGGCTTCCGGCATTTCCCGGCCTTCCAGAACACCGGCATCAAGCAGATCATCAACGGGCCCTTCACCTTCGCGCCGGACGGCAATCCGCTGGTCGGGCCGGTGCGCGGTCTGCCGGGCTTCTGGGTCGCCTGCGGCGTCATGGCCGGTTTTTCACAGGGCGGCGGTGTCGGTCTGGCGCTGTCGAACTGGATGATCGAGGGCGATCCCGGTGCCGACATCTGGGCGATGGATGTTTCGCGCTATGGCGACTGGGCGACGATGGCCTATACCAACGCCAAGGTGCGCGAGAATTATTCGCGGCGCTTTTCCATCCGCTTCCCCAATGAGGAGCTGCCTGCCGGGCGGCCGCTCAAGACCACGCCGGTCTACGATCTTCTGTCGGCCATGGGCGCGCAATGGGGCGTGGCCTATGGGCTGGAAGTGCCGCTGTGGTATGCGCCCGAGGGCGTCAAGGACGAGTTCTCGTGGCGGCGCTCGAGCGATTTCGAGCATGTCGCGAACGAGGTGAAGACGGTTCGCGGCGGCGTCGGCCTGGCGGAGATCTCGAGTTTCGCCAAATACAAGGTGACAGGCGAGGGCGCGGCGGCCTGGCTCGACCGGTTGCTTGCCTGCAAATTGCCAAGACCCGGCCGCATGACGCTAGCGCCGATGCTGAAGGAAGACGGCAGGCTGATCGGCGATTTCTCGCTGGCCAACCTCGACAGCCCCAATTCCAACGGAGAGGGCTGGTTCCTCGCCGGCTCCGGCATTGCCGAGCAGTATCACATGCGCTGGTTCGAGGCGCATCTGCCGAAGGACGGTTCGGTCACGATCGAGGCGCTGGGCGCGAAGCTGACGGGCCTGTCGATCGCCGGGCCGAATGCGCGGGACGTGCTGGCCAGGGTTACGCGGGCGGATATGTCGAATGCGGCGTTTTCGTTCATGGCCGTCCGCAAGATGGATATCGGCATGGCGCCATGCCTGGTCGGCCGCGTCAGCTACACCGGCGATCTCGGTTACGAGATCTGGGTCGCGCCGGAATATCAGCGTGCCGCGTACCAGACCCTGATGGCGGCGGGCGAGGAATTCGGCATTGGCCTGTTCGGCTCGCGCGCGCTCAACGCGCTTCGACTGGAGAAGAATTACGGTTCATGGGCGCGCGAATACCGGCCGATCTACGGGCCGCTGGAGGCCGGCCTCGACCGTTTCGTGGACTATGGCAAGGACGCCGGTTTCATCGGCAAGCAGGCGGCACTCGTCGAGCGCCAGCAAGGCGGCAAGCTGCGACTGCGCGCCTTTGTCGTCGATGCGGCAGACGCCGACGTCATCGGCGACGAGCCGATCTGGTTCGACGGCGCCGTGCGCGGCTGGGTCACCTCAGGCGGCTACGCGCATCATTCGAAGACATCCGTCGCCATGGGCTATGTGCCGAAGGAGATCGCCGACGAGGCCGACGGTTTCGAGATCGAACTGCTCGGCAAGCGCTATCCAGCGCGCGTGCAGCCGTCCCCGCTGTTCGACGCCAATCTCGAGCGGATGCGTGGGTGAAGGCGCCGCTTGTCGGCGCTTCAGGCGCTGCGGCGGTTGTCTAGCGCCCAGGCGCCGGGACCGGCGAACACCAGATAGAGGAAGATGAAACAGAAGGAGATCGCCGCGTCGCCGCCATTGTTGATGGGGAAGAAGCCCTGCGGCATGTGCGCCATGAAATAAGCGATCGCCATCTCGCCGCTGAGAAGGAATGCGACCGGCCTGGTGAAAAGCCCCAATACCAGCAGGATGCCGCCGGCGAATTCGAGGATGCCCGCGGTCAGCGACAGCCCGCTCAGGGCGCCGGCATGATCGCCGACGGGAAAATTGAACAGTTTCTGGGTGCCGTGCTCCATAAACTGCAGCGCCGTCATGATGCGAAGCACAGCCAGAGCCTGTGGCTGATATTTGGCGAGACCGTCAAAAAAGGTCATCAAAGGCTCCATTTCACTCCGCCCGACCCGGCCATAGATTATCGCCCGGCGATGGACCATTCACTTCCCATGGCCAGCCATCAACAATCGGTGATTGGAAATGTTCCTCCATCCTGGCTTTCCATTTAAGGTTGTACTTATTCGCTGTAGTTGTACCGATATGTAGATACTCCAAACCATGTGGGTTCCCTTTGCCATGAAAAAAGCCGTCATCAGCCTCTTCGTAGTCCTTGCAGGTACCAGCTTCGCCATGGCGGACGATGGCGGCTGCACGGCCTTCAAATGGCCGGTGACGCGGGAGCAGGCGCAGTTTGCGGCGGCACAAGCGGAACAGTCCGGAACCGCGCTTGCTGTTGGTGTGGCTGCGGACCTTTCTTTGGAGCCGATCGACTCTGTTACCTTCGAAGTTGCGCCGGAACGGGCACCGGCGTCCGGAGCCTTTGGCGCGACTGCCAGCCTGGTTGTCCGGCCCGAAGGGACAATCCAGATAAGCCTGTCCGACGAGGCTTGGATCGATGTCATTCAAGATGGCCATGCCTTGAAGTTGGTGGACTTCAGCGGCGTGAAGACCTGTCCGGGCATCCGCAACAGCATGCGCTTCAAGCTGCAGGCTGGTCCGGCCACCCTGCAGCTCAGTGGTGCCAAGAAGGCGAACCTCAAGGTCGCGGTGCTGGCGCTGGAGTAATCCTACCGAACCGGCGCCGTCAGCGCGAAATGCGCGCCTTGCGGATCCGTGCACATCACGATCCAGCTGCCACCGGGGACTTCCATCGGCCCCATCAGGATCTGGCCGCCATTATCGGTGACGCGCTTGGCCGCCGCGTCGATGGCCGGCACGTTGAAATAGAACTGCCAGACCGGCACCGGAATCTGCTCGGGCTTGTTCATCATGCCGCCAATAGGTTCGCCACCTGCGGCGAAGAGCTGATAGATGCCCATCGGCCCCATATCCATGGTGTCGGCCTTGGTCCAGCCGAGCTGGCCGACATAGAAATCGAACGCGGCACGCAAGTCGGTCGTGTAGAGCTCATGCCAGCCGACATGGCCGGGCGTGGTGGCCGGCACCGGCGTTTGGTCGGGGCCGTTTGGCTGCAGGAACATGAAGGCCGCGCCTTGCGGATCGGCAACGACGGCGAAGCGGCCGACGCCCGGAATGTCATCGGGTTCGCGGTGAACCGTACCGCCGGCTGCCTTCAGCGACCTTGTTGAAGCATCCACATCCCTGGTGTGGATATAGCCGAGCCAGGATGGCGGCATGCCCATCTTGGCGGCGTCCTCAGGCAACGTCATCAGCCCGCCGACGCCGCGCTCGCCGACATTCATGACGATATAACGCGGCATGCCTGGCGCGCTGTCGAAGGCCTGCGCCTTCCAGCCGACCACGGCGGTGTAGAACGCTTCGGCGGCGTCGAGATCGGTCGTCATCAGTTCGTACCAGAAGAAGGGCATCGGGGATTCAGGCATTGTCGTGCTCCTTGGTTTCCAGTCATCGATCATGGGTGATCTATTCTAGGACGATCTTCGCGACGAAAATCCGACAGCCGAGCCAAAAGTTCGACAGCGCAAACACAATAACATGAGTGTATTTTTCAAGTTTTCATCCTGATATTTCAGCGGCTTGCGTTGAAAATTGACCAATTGATAAAAAAATAAAACGTGCTAGCCTTCCTCAAAGCCACAAGAAAATGGGGAACCGGGATGGCGACTGGTCATTTCAAGCAGGGCATTGCCGGCGGCCGGCTTTCGCCCGAGCAATATGCGGATAATTTTTCCGACCTGCATCCGCCGCTCGATCATCACGAGGCGCTGGTCGAGTCCGACCGCTGCTATTTCTGCTATGATGCGCCGTGCATGAACGCATGCCCGACCTCGATCGACATCCCGCTGTTCATCCGCCAGATCTCGACCGGTAATCCGATCGGCTCGGCCAAGACGATTTTCGACCAGAACATTTTGGGGGGCATGTGCGCCCGCGTGTGCCCGACCGAGACACTGTGCGAAGAAGTCTGCGTGCGCGAAGTGGCGGAGGGCAAGCCGGTGCAGATCGGCCGCCTGCAGCGCTACGCCACCGATGTTGCAATGGCGCAGGACAAGCAATTTTATCCGCGCGCGGCCTCGACCGGCAAGACGGTCGCCGTGGTCGGCGCCGGGCCGGCCGGGCTCGCCGCCGCCCATCGGCTCGCCCGCCACGGACATGAGGTGACCATCCTGGAAGCCCGTCCGAAAGCCGGTGGCCTCAATGAATACGGCATCGCCGCCTATAAGAGCATCGACGATTTCGCCCAGGCCGAAGTCGACTATGTAATGTCGATCGGCGGCATCGACATCCAGAACGGCAAGGCGCTCGGCCGCGACTACCAGCTGTCGGACCTGACCAGGAATTACGACGCGGTGTTTCTCGGCATGGGGCTTGGCGGCGTCAACGCGTTGCGCGCCGACGGCGAGGATGCGGATGGCGTCATCAATGCGGTGGAGTTCATCGCGGAGCTTCGCCAGGCCAGCGACCTCTCGGGCCTGCCGGTCGGCCGCCGCGTCGTCGTCATCGGCGGCGGTATGACGGCGATCGACGCGGCGGTGCAGTCGAAGCTGCTCGGCGCCGAGGAGGTGACGATCTGCTACCGGCGCGGCCAGGAGCATATGAACGCTTCCGAATTCGAGCAGGATCTGGCCGCCGCCAACGGTGTCACCATCCGTCACTGGCTGCAGCCGAAGCGGGTCATTGCCGAAGGCGGCAAGGTGTCGGGCATCGAACTCGAATATACGGCGATGGATGGCGAAAAGCTCGTCGGCACCGGTGAGCGGCTGACGCTCACCGCCGACCAGGTGTTCAAGGCGATCGGCCAGAGCTTTATTCCCTCGGCGCTCAACGGCAGCGGCGCGGAGATCGCGCTGGAAGCCGGGCGCATCAAGGTCGATGCCGAGGGCCGCACCTCGCTGGCCAATGTATGGGCCGGTGGCGACTGCATCTTTGGCGGGGACGATCTTACCGTCTCCGCCGTCGCACAGGGCCGCGACGCGGCCGAATCGATCCACCGGGCACTGACCTCGAACGGGAGGGCGTGAGCATGGCAGACATAAGCAACAATTTCGTCGGCATCAGATCGCCGAATCCGTTCTGGCTGGCCTCGGCGCCGCCGACCGACAAGGCCTACAACGTCATCCGCGCCTTCAAAGCGGGATGGGGCGGCGTGGTATGGAAGACGCTTGGAGAAGAGGGCCCGCCGGTGGTCAACGTCAACGGCCCGCGCTACGGCGCGATCTGGGGCGCCGACCGCCGCCTGCTCGGCTTGAACAATATCGAGCTGATCACCGACCGCGACCTGCAGGTCAATCTGCGCGAGATCAAGCAGGTCAAGCAGGACTGGCCCGACCGGGCCATCGTCGTTTCGCTGATGGTGCCGTGCGAGGAGCATGCGTGGAAGGCGATCCTGCCGGTGGTCGAGGAGACCGGGGCCGACGGCATCGAGCTCAATTTCGGCTGCCCGCACGGCATGTCGGAACGCGGCATGGGTGCCGCGGTCGGCCAGGTGCCGGAATACATCGAAATGGTGGTGCGCTGGTGCAAGGCCAACACCCGCATGCCCGTCATCACCAAGCTGACCCCCAACATCACCGATATCCGCAAGCCCGCGCGTGCCGCCCTTGCCGGCGGCACCGACGCGGTATCGCTGATCAACACCATCAACTCGATCACCGGCGTCAATCTCGACAGTTTCGCACCGGAACCGACGATCGACGGCAAGGGCTCGCATGGCGGCTATTGCGGCCCGGCGGTGAAGCCGATCGCCATGAACATGGTGGCCGAGATCGCGCGCGATCCGGAAACGCATGGCCTGCCGATCTCCGGCATCGGCGGCATCACCACGTGGCGCGACGCGGCCGAATTCATGGCGCTCGGCGCCGGCAACGTGCAGGTGTGCACGGCGGCGATGACCTACGGCTTCAAGATCGTGCAGGAGATGATCGCCGGTCTGGAAAACTGGATGGACGAGAAGGGCCATGCCTCGCTCGACGACATCGTCGGCCGCGCCACGCCCAACGTCACCGACTGGCAATATCTCAATCTCAACTACATCGCCAAGGCGCACATCGACCAGGAGGCCTGCATCAAATGCGGCCGCTGCCACATCGCCTGCGAGGACACCTCGCACCAGGCGATCACCAGTATGGTCGATGGCGTCAGGCATTTCGAGGTGGTCGAGGCCGAATGCGTCGGCTGCAATCTCTGCGTCAATGTCTGCCCGGTCGAGAACTGCATCACCATGGAGCCGCTCGCGGCTGGCGTGATGGACCAGCGCACCGGCACGCCGGTGTCGCCGGTCTATGCCAACTGGACGACGCATCCGAACAACCCGATGGCCAAGCTGGCGGCGGAGTAGGGCGGCCCGTTGTGGAAAAGCGGCGCCTGCAGGCGTCGCTTTTTTCAAATGGCTATTGCTGATAAAAATTATCCACGATAAATTATATCAATGAATTGGAGATCAGCACCATGAAGCTGGGCGAGGGCGTCGAAGCGGCGATCCACTGCGCCGCCATGCTTGCCGGCGTGGCAGGCGCTGCGACCATGCCGGGTGCTGCCATGGCGGAAGCGTTCGGCCTGTCGCCGAGCTATCTCCTCAAGCATCTCAATGCGCTGACGGCGTCGGGCGTCCTGGAATCGGTGCCGGGGCCATCGGGCGGTTACCGGCTGGCGCGGCCGGCGGAGCGCATAACGTTGCTCGACATCGTGCTCGCCGTCGAGGGGCGAGAGCCGGCCTTTCGCTGCGGCGAAATCCGTCAGCGCGGCCCGGCCAGGCTCGATGCTTCCGCCTATGTCAAGCCCTGCGGCATCAACGTGGTGATGCTGAAGGCCGAGCGCGCCTATCGCGCCGCTCTTGCCAAGGCGCGGCTATCCGACATCGTGGCGGACTATATCAGCGATGCCGATCCCCGTTCAGTCGCCGCGAACTGCGCCTTTGTCGAGCGCCATCAGCGACCGCAGAAATCGAGTTCAACCAAGCAAGCGTGAAAGGTGAAGACGATGAAACAGAGGCTGCAATTCTTCGGCGCGGCGCCGGAAATCATGAAAGCGGTATCGGCGCTCAACAAGGCGGTCGATGAATGCGGGCTCGAGGAAAGCCTCCTGCACCTGATCAAATTGCGGGCGTCGCAGATCAATGGCTGTTCGTATTGCGTCGAGATGCACAGCCGCGAGGCGCGCCGTGATGGCGAGACCGAACAGCGGCTCTATCTCGTCTCCGCCTGGAAGGAAACGCCGCTGTTTTCCGAGCGCGAACGCGCTGCCTTTGCCTGGACCGAGGCGGTGACGAAGATCGCGGACAGCGGCGTGCCGGACGATCTCTACGCAAAAACGCTCGAGCACTTCTCGGAAGAAGAACTGGCCAAGCTGACGGTGGCGATCGGCATGATCAACACCTGGAACCGGCTCTGCGTTTCCTTCCACGCCATTCATCCAATGCCTGCGGCGAAAGCCGCCTGAGCGACCGAACAACCGGGCACGCGGGCTGAGATCCGCGCGCCCTTTTTTGGGTGGGAGATCAAGAACATGTTCGCAAATTTTGAAAATGAGATTCTGTTTGCCGCCCGCCTACTGGTTGGTGGCGCCTTTGTCTTTGCCGGTCTGCGCAACATCCAGAACGCTGACTTCCTGACCCAAACTGATGACGACGCGTGGCGTGCCGCAGGCGCGGCTGACGCTGTGGCTCGGCATTGTCCTGCAGATCGTCGCCGGAGGGCTGGTGATTGCAGGCATCTGGACCGATTTTGCAGTCGGGTGTCTGATCCTCTTCCTGCTGGTCGCGACACCGATGTTCGACAATTTCTGGGATCATCAGGGTCCGGAGCGCGCCGCCCGCATCAACGGTTTTGTCGCCAATGTCGCGCTGACCGGCGGGTTTCTGGCGCTGATGGCGCAGCCCCTTTGACGGTTCAGCCGGCTGCCTCGCGGAGGCAGCTGCGGTGACCTTCCTTGCCGGTGGAGCGGCAGATCAGCTTTTCGGCTTCAGCCCGTCGATGAACAGCTGCTCGAGAAACCTTGCCGCGTCCTCGAAACGGCCGTCGCCGCCGCGGTTGGGCCCGAGCACGGCACGGACCTGGACGTCGAAATCGGCATAGTGCTGCGTCGTCGCCCAGATCGAGAAGATCAGGTGCCACGGATCGGTCTTGGCGATCTTGCCGGCGCGCATCCAGCCCTTGATGACGGCGGCCTTCTCGTCGACCAGCGTCTTCAACTCGCCTTCCAGCATCGGGATGATGCGCGGCGCGCCCTGCAGGATCTCGTTGGCGAACAGGCGGCTCTCGCGTGGGAAATCGCGCGCCATTTCAAGTTTTCGCCTGATGTAGCTGCGCAGCTCGGTCAGCGGGTCGCCGATGTCGTCGAGTTCGCGTAGCGGCGCCAGCCAGGTATCCAGAAGCCGCTGCATCAGCGTCTCGTGGATGTCCTCCTTGCGGCGGAAATAGTAGAGCAGGTTCGGCTTCGACATGCCGGCGGCTTCGGCGATCTGGTCGATGGTCGAGCCGCGAAAGCCGTTGGTCGAGAAGACCTCGAGCGCCGCCTCCAGGATGAGTTCGCGCTTTTCCTGCTGGATGCGGGTGCGGCGCGGGGCTGCTGTGTCCATGCCGGTTGTCATCCCTGCGAGACGTTGCTGTGAGGGCTATCTGGCCCAATTCTCTGGACCAGTTTTTCTCCAGCCTGTGGAGCGCGCTTCAACTGCCGCATTTCCGCTAGTAATCCCTTGACCGCCGACAGGGCGGTGCTAACGTTTGTCCAATCGGTCAAAAATTTGCGTAGCACGAAAACGCAGCGAAGACCAAGTGTTGGGAAGACCAAGCGTTAGCCGCACCGAAACAGCTACAAGGGGAAGTCTTGGTCATGTCCAACCGGCTGAAAGTCACGCCGAACGATCTCAGCGCATTCTGGATGCCGTTCACGGCAAACCGGCAATTCAAACAGGCGCCTCGCATGATGGTGTCCGCCAAGGACATGCATTACACGACGAGCGACGGGCGCAAGGTTCTCGACGGCACCGCCGGCCTGTGGTGCGTCAATGCCGGCCACTGCCGGCCGAAGATCACCGAGGCGATCCAGGGCCAAGCCGCCGAACTCGACTATGCGCCGGCCTTCCAGATGGGCCACCCGATTGTCTTCGAACTGGCGAACCGCCTGGTCGACATCGCGCCGAAGGGCATGGACCATGTGTTTTTCACCAATTCCGGCTCGGAATCGGTCGAGACCGCGCTGAAGATGGCGATCGCCTATCACCGCGCCAAAGGCGAGGGCTCGCGCACCCGCCTGATTGGCCGCGAGCGCGGCTATCACGGCGTCAATTTCGGCGGCATCTCGGTCGGCGGCATCGTCACCAACCGCAAGATGTTCGGTACGCTGCTCGGCGGCGTCGACCACATGCCGCACACGCACCTGCCGGAGAAGAATTCGTTCACCAAGGGCGTGCCCGAGCATGGCGCGGAACTGGCCAGCGAGCTGGAGCGCATCGTCGCGCTGCATGACGCCTCGACCATCGCCGCCGTCATCGTCGAGCCGGTGGCCGGTTCCACCGGCGTCATCCTGCCGCCGAAGGGCTATTTGCAGAAGCTGCGCGAGATCTGCACCAAGCACGGCATCCTACTGATCTTCGACGAGGTCATCACCGGCTTTGGTCGCCTTGGCACGCCATTCGCCGCCGACTATTTCGGCGTCACGCCCGACATCATGACGACCGCGAAGGGCGTCTCCAACGGCGTCATCCCGATGGGCGCGGTGTTCGTCAAGAAGGAGATCCACGACGCCTTCATGACCGGCCCCGAGCACATGATCGAATTCTTCCACGGCTACACCTATTCGGGCAATCCGATCGCCTGCGCGGCGGCCCTGGGCACGCTCGACACCTACAAGGAAGAGGGGCTGCTGACCCGCGGCGAAGAACTGGCGCCGTACTGGGAAGACGCGCTGCATTCGTTGAAGGGCGAGCCGAACGTCATCGATATCAGAAACATCGGCCTGATCGGCGCGATCGAGCTGGCGCCGATCCCCGGCAGTCCGACCAAGCGTGCCTTCTCGGCCTTCGTCAAGGCGTTCGAGCGCGGCGCGCTGATCCGGACCACCGGTGACATCATCGCGCTGTCGCCGCCGCTGATCATCACCAAGGGCCAGATCAACGAATTGATCGACCATGTGCGTGAAGTGCTGAGGGCGGTGGACTAGATACTTCACAACGTATAGGGCGGCGACGGGAATCGTCGCCCAATATGTGAATGAATGAGAGGAACTTGAATGGCCGCCCCCGGCGAGAATCTGCGAATCAATTCAGACCGTTTGTGGGATTCGATAATGGAGATGGCGAAGATCGGCCCCGGCGTTGCCGGCGGCAACAATCGCCAGACCGTGACCGACGAGGACGGCGAGGGGCGGCATCTGTTCAAGCGCTGGTGCGACGCGGCCGGGCTCGAAATGGGCGTCGACGAGATGGGCACCATGTTTGCCCGCCGCGAAGGCACCGACCCTGACCTGCCGCCGGTCTATGTCGGCAGCCATCTCGATACGCAACCGACCGGCGGCAAGTATGACGGCGTGCTGGGCGTGCTCGGCGGGCTGGAGGTCGTGCGTTCGCTCAACGATCTCGGAATCAAGACGAAACACCCGATCGTCGTCACCAACTGGACCAACGAGGAGGGTGCGCGCTTTGCGCCTGCGATGATGGCGTCAGGCGTTTTCGCCGGCGTGCTCGACCAGGCCGATGTCTATGAGCATGTCGACAAGAACGGCAAGAAATTCGGCGAAGAGCTGGAACGCATCGGCTGGAAGGGGACGGAGAAGGTTGGCGAGCGCAAGATCCACGCCTTCTTCGAGTTGCATATCGAGCAGGGGCCGATCCTCGAGGACGAAGGCATCGATATCGGCGTCGTCACCCATGGCCAGGGGTTGAAGTGGCTGCAGGTGACGTTGACCGGCAAGGAAGCGCATACCGGCTCGACGCCAATGCCCAAGCGCCGCAATGCCGGGCTCGGCATGGCGCGGGTGATCGAACTGGTGCACGAGATCGCCATGGACTACCAGCCGGACGCCGTCGGCGCGGTCGGCCATATGGAGGTCTATCCCAATTCGCGCAACATCATCGCCGGCCGCACCGTCTTCACCATCGACATCCGCTCGCCGGAAAAGGAAGTGCTCGACGCGATGGACGGCCGCATCCGTGAAGGCATCGACACGATCTGCGATGCGCTCGACATCAAATACAAGATCGAGCAGGTCGGCCATTTCGATCCGGTGACCTTCGACCCCGGCTGCGTCAAGGCTGTGCGGGATGCGGCAGAGCGCTTGGGTTATACGCACCGCAACATCGTCTCCGGCGCCGGCCATGACGCCTGCTGGATCAACCGCGTTGCGCCGACCGCCATGGTCATGTGCCCCTGCGTCGACGGTCTTAGCCATAACGAGGCCGAGGAGATCACCAAGGAATGGGCGTCGGCCGGCGCCGACGTGCTGTTTCATGCGGTGGTGGAGACGGCGGTCATCGTGGAGTGAACTGGAAATTCTGATTTCAAACGCCGCTCACAAAGAAGCGCGAAGAGAACAAGGGAACAAGAAAATGACCAAAGTCATCCGAAACGGCACCATCGTCACCGCCGACCGCACGTGGAAGGCCGACGTGCTGATGCAGCATGGCAAGATCGTCGCGATCGGTTCCAATCTGCATGGCGACCACGAGTTCGACGCCACTGGCTGCTATGTGATGCCGGGCGGCATCGATCCGCACACCCATCTTGAAATGCCGTTCATGGGCACTTATTCGGCCGACGATTTCGAGAGTGGCACGCGCGCAGCCCTTGCCGGCGGTACGACGATGGTCGTCGATTTCTGCCTGCCGGCGCCGCAGCAGTCGCTGCTCGAGGCCCTGCAGATGTGGGACAACAAGACCTCGAAGGCGTCCTGCGACTATTCCTTCCACATGGCGATCACCTGGTGGGGCAAGCAGGTGTTCGACGAGATGGCCACAGTCGTCGACAAGGGCATCACCTCATTCAAGCACTTCATGGCCTACAAGGGCGCGCTGATGGTCGACGACGACGAGATGTATGCGTCGTTCCAGCGCTGCGCCGATCTCGGCGCTCTGCCGCTGGTCCATGCCGAGAATGGCGATGTGGTTGCCGGGCTGTCGCAAAAGCTTCTGGCCGCCGGCAATAACGGCCCGGAAGGGCATGCCTATTCGCGCCCGCCGGAAGTGGAAGGCGAGGCGACCAACCGCGCCATCATGATCGCCGACATGGCCGGCGTGCCGCTCTATGTCGTGCATGTCTCCTGCGAGCAGGCCCACGAAGCCATTCGCCGGGCGCGGCAGAAGGGCATGCGGGTGTTCGGCGAGCCGCTGATCCAGCATCTGACGCTCGACGAGAGCGAGTATTTCAACAAGGACTGGGACCATGCGGCGCGCCGGGTGATGAGCCCGCCCTTCCGCAACAAACTGCACCAGGATTCGCTATGGGCCGGCCTGCAGGCCGGATCGCTGCAGGTGGTGGCGACCGACCATTGCGCCTTCACCACCAAGCAGAAGCGCAGTGGCGTCGGTGATTTCACCAAGATCCCGAACGGCACCGGCGGGCTCGAGGACCGGTTGCCGGTGCTGTGGACGACGGGCGTCAACACCGGCCGGCTGACGATGAACGAATTCGTCGCGGTGACCTCGA
Source organism: Mesorhizobium sp. WSM4821 (assembly GCF_055901555.1). Classification (NCBI taxonomy): domain Bacteria; kingdom Pseudomonadati; phylum Pseudomonadota; class Alphaproteobacteria; order Hyphomicrobiales; family Phyllobacteriaceae; genus Mesorhizobium; species Mesorhizobium sp. WSM4821. The sequence continues at coordinate 3,711,705 of NZ_CM148371.1, forward strand.
CCAACATCGCCAAGATCCTCAACATGTATCCGAAGAAGGGCGCCGTCGTCGAAGGCGCCGATGCCGACATCGTCGTCTGGGACCCTAGCGCCAAGAAGAAGATCACGGCCAAGAAGCAGCAATCGGTGATCGACTACAACGTCTTCGAGGGCTTCGAGGTGACCGGCTTGCCGCGCTTCGTATTTTCCCGCGGCGAACTGTCGATCGAGGAAAGCGAAGTCAAGGCGAAGCCCGGCCATGGCGAGTTCGTCGCTCGCGAGCCGAATGCGGCGGTCAACCGGGCGCTGTCGACCTGGAAGGAAATTTCCGCGCCGCGCAAGGTGGAACGCTCGGGCATTCCGGCGACCGGGGTTTGAGGTTGGCTAACTCTCTAGCCATCGTCTCACTGGTTGTGGCGAGCATTGCCGCCGGTCCGGCAGCCGCTGAGATCCTTGCCGGTTCCTATGGCAATGATGTCGGCTGTGCCGGTGTACGGCTCGGGTATCAGGACAGCGATGCCTATGTCGTGCTGACCGCCGAGGGCGTCGAAACCTATGGCAGCGGCTGCCGGTTCGCGCAGCAACTAGTCACGGCGCCTGGTACGCAGTCGTTGAGCTCGACTTGTTTCGCTGAAGGCGAGGAGAAAACGACGACTGAGACCGTCAAGGTTACCAACAAGGGAGCGGACGGTTTTTTCGTGACCCTTTCCGGCCTTGAAGAGATAGGGCCGCTGAAATCATGTTCTTGACGGTGCCGATGACGGACTTTCCGTCGATGCCGACCTTAGGCGACCAGCCTATCGAGTTCCGGCAGCAGGACGACGCTTTCCTGTTCGTTGGGGTCGGTGCGGGCGATGACCGCCGAAGCCGGGCTGTCGCTCAAGTTGGCCGGCAGATGCGGCACGCCGGCGGGAATGTAGAAGAGATCGCCGGCCTTGACCACGATCTGCTGCTCAAGCCGGTCGCCGTACCAGGTATGGACCTCGCCGGAGAGCACATAGATCGCCGTTTCATGGCTTTCATGCATGTGCGCCTTGGCGCGGGCGCCGGGCGGCATGGTGAGCAGATGCATGCAGATTCCGGAAGAGCCGACCGTCTCGGCGGCAATGCCGGCGAAATAACTCAGCCCCTGCTTGCCTTCATAAGAGCTTTCGGGGCGGATAAGATGGCAAGTGGCTTTGGGCGGCATCGGGGCAACTCTCGATCGGGTGGGGACTCTCAGTCGGATAGGATGGAGCGAGTGGAAAGCAACATCGGGGCAAAATCAACCGGATTCCGCCCGGCGCGGCAGTGGCCCGAGAAGGCAGGCCGCGGCCTATGACGGAAGCATCGCCAGCCGTCGTTTCGGCAAGCAAGCTCGGCCTGACTTTCCAGACAAGTGACGGTCCGGTGCGGGCGCTGTCGGATGTCGACCTGACCATCGGCAAGGGCGAATTCGTGTCGTTCATCGGGCCGTCCGGCTGCGGCAAGACGACCTTGCTGCGGGTCATCGCCGATCTGGAGAAACCGACGTCCGGAAGCATCTCCGTCAACGGTGTCACGCCGGAGCAGGCGCGCGAAAACCGCGCCTATGGCTACGTCTTCCAGGCAGCGGCGCTTTATCCCTGGCGCACGATCGATCGCAATGTGGCGCTGCCGCTGGAGATCATGGGCCTGTCCAGGGCGGAGCAGGCGGAGCGGATCAAGCGCACGCTCGACCTCGTCAATCTGTCGGGTTTCGAGAAGAAATATCCCTGGCAACTTTCCGGCGGCATGCAGCAGCGCGCTTCGATCGCGCGGGCTCTGGCCTTCGACGCCGATCTTCTTTTGATGGACGAGCCGTTCGGCGCGCTGGACGAGATCGTGCGCGACCATCTCAACGAACAGCTTTTGGAACTGTGGGAACGGACCAATAAGACCATCTGTTTCGTCACCCATTCCATTCCCGAGGCGGTCTATCTGTCGACACGCATCGTCGTCATGTCGCCGCGTCCGGGCCGTGTCAGCGACGTCATCGAATCGACGCTGCCCAAGCAGCGGCCGCTCGACATCCGCGAGACGCCGGAGTTCCTGGCGATCGCGGCGCGCGTGCGCGACGGGCTCAGGGCAGGGCACAGTTATGATGATTGATCGGGCGGCGCCGAACGGTCTTTCGCCTCCGCCTCACGGGGGAGCGGCTAACCATGCTTTCGTCATCCTAGGGCGGAGTAGCCGCGTAGCGGCGTGCGTAGACCCTAGGATGACGAAGAACGGGCGTAGCCACCCTCTCCTGTTGGGCAGTGCAGGGCGCCAGTCTGGCGAGGCCTTCTAGATGGACTCGTTTCGCGACAAGCTCGTTCCGGTGACCTCGATCCTCGCGGGCGTGGTGGTTGTCTGGTATATTTTCGCCGTCATCCTCAATGCGCCGTTCCAGCGCGATCTGGACCGCCGTGCCAATGAGGCGCCCGGCGTCGTGGAATTCATCGGCAAGACGATGTCGCAGCCGAAGCCGACGCTTCCGGCACCGCACCAGGTGGCGGTGAATTTCTTCGAGAACACCTTTCTGCGCAGCATCACCTCGAACCGCAGCCTTGTCTACAACGCCTGGGTGACGCTGTCCTCGACGCTGCTCGGCTTCGCTTTCGGCACGGCGCTGGGCATCGTGATCGCCGTCGGCATCGTCCATGTGGCGACGCTCGACCGCAGCCTGATGCCCTGGATCATCGCCTCGCAGACCATTCCGATCCTGGCGGTGGCGCCGATGATCATCGTCGTGCTGGCAGCAATCGGCGTCACCGGGTTGATCCCGAAGGCGCTGATCTCGACCTATCTGTCGTTCTTCCCGGTAGCCGTCGGCATGGTGAAGGGGCTGCGCTCGCCCGAGCTCACCCATCTCGACCTGATGCATACCTACAATGCCAGCCTTTCGCAGACCTTCTGGAAATTGCGCGTGCCGGCTTCGGTGCCGTTCCTGTTCACTTCGATGAAGGTGGCGGTGGCCGCCAGCCTCGTCGGCGCCATCGTCGGCGAGCTGCCGACCGGTGCCGTCGCCGGCATCGGCGCCAAGCTGCTTGCCGGCGCCTATTACAGCCAGACCATCGACATCTGGTCGGCGCTGGTGGCCGGCTCGGTGGTGGCGGCCTTGGTGGTGATGGTGGTCGGCATTGCCGGGCGCCTCGTCGACCGCGCCATGGGCGGGAGGCCGGCATGAGTTGGCTGAAGCTGTCCTGGCAAGCGGCAACTGCAATCCTGCTTTGCATGGTTGCGGCTGTGCTTGGCGCCATGTCGGCGCCGGAGGCCGCCGCACTGGCGCAACCCGCATCGAGCGTCGCGTATCCCTATCTCGGCACGAAAGGGCTGATTTTCGGCTTGCTTGTCGTCACCGCACTGGTCTCGATGACCAGGCTACCGCCAGTCATCGAAGCCGTGGTGCTGTTCGTCGGCGCGCATTGGATCGCCTGGCTATTGATCAGCGGCATAAATGGTTTCGAAGGCACGGCGCTGGCGCCGTTCTTTCTGCTGCTTGCGGCAGCCTGGCTGCTCGCCTGGCGTTGCGTCAGCGTGCTGTCGGCAATGCTTCCGACCTCGCGCTGGGCGGCGACCGCTTTGAGGCTTATCATCCCGGCGATCTTCGGCGCCTGGATCCTGATCATCTGGGAGGCGGTGACCCGCGGCGCGGGCATCCCGTTCATCCTGTTGCCTCCGCCAAGCGCCATCGGAGCGCGTATAGCCAATTCGCTGCCGGTGCTGGCCGCCGACGTGCGGCAGACCATCTTCAAGGCGGTTATCTTCGGCTATATCGTCGGCAGCGGCGCCGGCTTCCTCGCCGCCATCGCGGCCGATCGCGTGCCGTTCCTGCGTCGCGGGCTTTTGCCGATCGGCAACATGGTCTCGGCGCTGCCGATCATCGGCGTGGCGCCGATCATGGTCATGTGGTTCGGCTTCGACTGGCAGTCCAAGGCGGCGGTGGTCATCATCATGACCTTCTTCCCGATGCTGGTGAATACGGTCGCCGGGCTTGCCGCCTCCGGCCATATGGAGCGCGACCTGATGCGCACCTATGCGTCGAGCTATTGGCAGACACTGTTCAAGCTCAGGTTGCCGGCAGCCGCCCCCTTCATCTTCAACGCGCTGAAGATCAATTCGACGCTTGCGCTGATCGGCGCCATCGTCGCGGAGTTCTTCGGCACACCGGTGGTCGGCATGGGATTCCGGATTTCGACGGAAGTTGGGCGGATGAACATCGACATGGTCTGGGCCGAAATCGCGGTTGCAGCACTTGCGGGTTCGGTCTTTTATGGCGTGGTTGCTCTTTTCGAGAGAGCAGTCACGTTTTGGCATCCCTCCGTCCGTGGTGGATAGGGCGGTGGCGGGTTTGGAATCAGGAGCGTATCGACAGCTCCCGGTCCCAGAGGGTTGAACACTTAACTTCAGAGGGTAAAAACATGAAAAGACTTGTTGTTTCGATGCTGGCCGGCGCGATGTCGCTTGCCGCGTTCCAGGCGATGGCCGCGGACAAGGTGACGCTGCAGCTGAAATGGGTCACGCAGGCCCAGTTCGCCGGCTACTACGTCGCCAAGGACAAGGGTTTCTATGAGGAAGAGGGCCTCGACGTCGAGATCAAGCCGGGCGGCCCCGATATCGCGCCCGAGCAGGTGATCGCCGGTGGCGGCGCCGACGTCATCGTCGACTGGATGGGCGGCGCGCTGGCCGCGCGCGAAAAGGGCGTGCCGCTGGTCAATATCGCCCAGCCGTTCAAGAAGGCCGGCATGCAGCTGGTCTGCCCGAAGGACGGCCCGGTCAAGACCGAGGCCGACTTCAAGGGCCATACGCTCGGCGTCTGGTTCTTTGGCAACGAATATCCGTTCTACGCCTGGATGAACAAGCTCGGCCTCAAGACCGACGGCGGCCCGGACGGCGTCACCGTGCTGAAGCAGAGTTTCGACGTGCAGCCGCTGATCCAGAAGCAGGCGGATTGCATTTCGGTCATGACCTACAACGAATACTGGCAGCTCATCGACGCCGGCTACAAGCCGGAAGAGCTGATCGTCTTCAACTACTCGGCCATGGGCAACGACCTGCTCGAGGACGGACTCTATGCCTTGGAAGGCAAGCTCAAGGATCCGGCCTTCGAGGACAAGATGGTGCGTTTCGTGCGCGCCTCGATGAAGGGCTGGAAATATGCCGTCGACAATTCCGACGAGGCGGCCGGCATCGTCTTGGACAATGGCGGCCAGGACGAGAACCACCAGAAGCGGATGATGGGCGAAGTCGCCAAGCTGATCGATAATGCCGACGGCAAGCTCGATCCGGCGACCTACGCGCGCACCGCCAAGGCGCTGCTCGACCAGAAGATCATCACCAAGGAGCCAAGCGGCGCCTATACGACCGCCATCACCGACAAGGCCATCAAATAGGGCAATAGGGCGATCGAGTAGAGCCGATCAACCGGGCCTCTGGGCCGGCAATTCGAAAAAAGGGGTGGGCGACCGCCCCTTTTCTGGACGTAAAATAGCGGTTACCGGTGGAAACATCCGCCTGCATAGCCGTTGTGTCGATGCATCCCGCTTAAGCGGACGTCACCGCCACAACGGAGATTTCCATGCGCATCCTTCTCGCCGATGCTTTCGGCGCTGGCCGTTCGGCTTCCTTCCTATCCGCTTCCCCGGCCTTGGCCGACATGGTGAAGATGAAGGCGACGCTCGATGGCGCGCAGCAGAATCCGCCCGTCACCACGGAGGGCAAAGGCGAGGCCGATCTCGGCTTCGACATCGCCACGAAACAGCTCAGCTGGAGCGTGACTTATTCCGGCCTCAGTGGGCCGGCCACGGCCGGACATATTCACGGACCGGCGGCGAAGGGTGAAAATGCCGGCGTCGTCGTTCCGTTCATGGGCGCTCCGAAAAGCCCGTTCAAGGGTTCGGCAGTGCTGACCGACGCACAGGCCGCCAACCTGATGGCCGGCAAATATTACGTCAACATCCACACCGCCGCCCACGAGGACGGCGAAATCCGCGGGCAGATCGAGAAGGCCGAATAGCGTGGATCGCGACAAAGGGGGCAACCGCCCTGTTTGTCAGGTTTTGTCGCGAATCTGCGTCATCGTGCGGGTCGGCGTGATGGCCTCCGGATCGAGCCTGATCTCGACGATCGATGGCTTGCCGCTGGCGCGGGCGCGTTCGAAGGCCGGCGCGAAATCGGCCGTCTTCTCGACCGTCTCGCCATGGCCGCCATAGGCGCGAGCTAGCGCCGCGAAGTCGGGATTTTTCAAATCGGTGGCGACGACACGGCCCGGATACTCACGCTCCTGATGCATGCGGATGGTGCCGTAGATGCCGTTGTTGACGACGACGACGATGATCGGCAGATCGTATTGCACGGCGGTGGCGAATTCCTGCCCGTTCATCAGGAAGCAACCATCGCCGGCAAAGGCGATCACGTCGCGGTCCGGGAACAGTTCCTTGGCGGCGACCGCGGCCGGCGTGCCGTAGCCCATGGAGCCGGAAGTGGGAGCTGCCTGGGTGGCGAAGCGGCGGGAGCGGTGGAAACGATGGACCCAGGTGGCGTAATTGCCGGCGCCATTGGTGAGGATGGCATCGTCGGGCAGCACCGTTTCGAGATAGTTCATGATAGGTCCCATCTGCACCGGACCTGGGCCGCTTTCCGGCGGTGTCGACCAGTCGAGATAGGCGGCATGAAGTTGCGCGGTTTCGTCGGCCCAGTTCGGCGCCGCCGGTCCTTTTCTCCTGGCGAAGGCCCGCACGAAGGCCGAAGGCGAGGCGTTGATGGCAAGTGCGGGCCGGTAGACGCGGCCGAGCTCGCCGGGGTCGGCGTGGACATGGACCAGCGTCTGGTCGGGGTACGGGCTCTTCAGCAGCGTGTAGTCCGACGACGGCATTTCGCCCATGCGGCCGCCGATCAGCAGCACCAGATCGGCCTTTTTGATGGCCGTGGCCAGCTTCGGGTTGATGCCAATGCCGACATCGCCGGCGTAGTTCGGGTGGAGATGATCGAACAGCATCTGGCGTCGGAACGAGCAGCCTACCGGCAGCGACCAGGCTTCGGCGATGCGCTGCATTTCCTGAACGGCGTTGGAATCCCAACGCGTGCCGCCCAGGATCACGATCGGTCGTTTCGCGGCATTGAGCAGCGCTTCGAGCCGGTCGAGGTCGGCTTCAGCGGGAGAGGTTTCGACCCGCGTGTAGTGCTGGGCTGCAGGCGCTTCGGCCAGGCCGGTCAGCATGTCTTCGGGCAGCGAGATCACCACCGGACCGGGGCGGCCGGATGTCGCCACCGCAAAGGCCCGCGTGACGAACTCGGGAATGCGCGAGGCATCGTCGATTTCGACCACCCATTTGGCGATATCGCCGAAGAACCTGACGTAGTCGACCTCCTGAAAAGCCTCACGATGCTTGGCGTGGCTGGCGACCTGGCCAATGAACAGGATAACGGGAATCGAATCCTGCATGGCGATGTGGATGCCGGCCGAGGCGTTGGTGGCGCCGGGGCCGCGGGTGACGAAGCAGATGCCGGGCTTGCCGGTCAGCCGGCCATGGCAGTCCGCCATCATCGCCGCACCGCCTTCCTGGCGGCAGACGATGGTGCGGATCGTCGAATCGTGCAGCGCGTCGAGCACCGCAAGGTAGGATTCTCCGGGCACGCAATAGATGCGGTCGGTGCCGTTGGCTTCGAGCGCATCGACGATCAATTGTCCACCGGTCTTCATTTTCCTGACCTCTCCAGCTCGGCAAGGATTTCTTCTGTGTGTTCGCCCAGGCGCGGCGAGGGCCGCTCATAGACCAGCGGCGTGCCCGACATGACCATCGGCGCGCGCACGGAAGGCAACAGATTGCCATGTCCGTCGTCGAGGTCGAGCCGCATGCCGCGCGCCATGGTCTGCGGGTCGGCGAACATCTGGCCGATCGTGTTGATCGGGCTGGCGGGCACGCTTGCCGCCTCCAGTTTGGCCAGCAACGGATCGCGATCGAAGGTTTTCAGCGCCTCGATGATGTGCTCGCGCAGCTTCGCCCGGTTGGCGACCCGGGCGGGATTGGTGGCGAAATCGGGTTTCGACGGCAGGTCGACCAATCCGACGGCCGCGCAGAATTTGGCGAACTGGCTGTCATTGCCGATGGCCAGTATGATATGGCCGTCCTTCACCGGCACCACTTCGTAGGGCGCGATGTTCATATGCGCATTGCCCATCTGCACCGGCGATTTACCTGAGACCAGATAGTTGAGATTCTGGTTGCCGAGCGTGGAGATCTGGGTGTCGTAGAGCGCCATATCGATGTGCTGGCCCTCGCCGGTCTTCTCGGCGTGGCGAAGTGCGGCCTGGATGGCGACGACCGAATAGAGGCCGGTGAAAATGTCCGATATGGCGACACCGGCCTTTTGCGGTTCGCGACCAGCCTCGCCGGTGATCGACATCATGCCGGCCATGCCCTGGATGATGAAGTCGTAGCCGGCGCGTGGCGCATAAGGCCCGTCCTGGCCGAAGCCGGTGATCGAGCAATAGATCAGCCGCGGGTTGATCTTGCGCAGGCTGTCAAAGTCGAGCCCGTATTTCTTCAGGCCGCCGAGTTTGAAATTCTCGATCAGCACGTCCGACGTGGCGACCAGCCGGCGGATCGTCTCGGCACCTTCGTGCGTCGAGAAGTCGACGGCGATGGAGCGCTTGCCGCGATTGCAGGAGTGGTAATAGGCGGCCGAAAGGTTTTCGCCATCGTGGCTCATGACGAAGGGCGGACCCCATTTGCGGGTGTCGTCGCCGCCATCCGGGCTCTCGACCTTGATGACGTCGGCGCCGAGATCGGCAAGCAGCTGCCCGGCCCACGGCCCGGCCAGGATGCGGGCGAGTTCGATTACGCGGATGCCTTTCAGCGGAGGCTCTGTCATGGATCACCGTGATGGGTCGAAAGCGCAGCCTCTATCAATCCCGCGTGCCGCTGTCACGGCTCTTGCAATGGGCCAATCCGATTGTGCAATGTCGATCACACCAACCTTGATCATGTCTGTTTCAGCACGCGGTCGGCCCATGCGGCGAAATCCTCCATGACGACATTCCGGTTCACCTCGTTCAAGCTTTCGTGGCGGGTCTCGGCGTAAATCTTTGAAACGAGATTCGAAAGGCCCATCCTGTGCAGGCGGCCGGCGAGATGGCTGACCGCCTTGCCGCCGTCGGTGGCGGGGTCTTTTTCGCCGCCGACCAGGCAGATCGGGAGGGTCTTGCGGACGCCGGAAAAATTGGTGTTATCGGCACCGTCGAAGACAAAACCGAACAGATCGCGCCACATCGACACCGAGGCATCCCACCCGCAGAGCGGATCGGCAATGTATTTGTCGACTTCGGCTGCGTCTCGCGACAGCCAGTCGAAGGGCGTGCGGTGGTCGGGGATGGCCTTGCCCCAGGCTTGGAATGTCAGTCTCGGCAGCATGCGCGACGGCGTGTCGGAGCCGAGCCGGAATTTTTCCCAGGCAAGGATGACTTGCGCGGCACGACCGGCGAGCCCGGCCGAAAAATTGGCGTTCCAGATGGCGGCGGCGTGCAGCCGGTGCGAATAATGAAGCATGAAATTCAGGGCGACGAGGCCGCCCATCGAATGACCGAAGGCGATGACCGGCAGGCCGGGATGGTCGCTGGCGATCAGATCGTGCACGGCGGCGACATCGGCGATGACCTTGGCGCCGCCATCTGACTGAGCGAATCGGCCGAGCGGGGCATCAGGCGCCCTGGTTGCGCCATGGCCGCGATGGTCATGGGCGTAGACGTGGAAGCCGCGCTCACCCAGAAAGGTAGCAAAGCGGACATAGCGCGCGGCGTGCTCGGCCAGCCCGTGATTGATCTGAACCACGGCGCGCGGGCGGCCCTCGGCGCGTTTCACATAGAGGTTGAGCTCGGCCCCGGTCGGCGATCGCAACACGCGCTGTTGGCTGAATGACATTGTCGCTTCGTCTCCAGCGCGTTTTTTGCGCCTGCGGATGTTTGTGTGCGCCGAGGCCGGTTTTGCGTCAATCGGTGTTTTCCGCAGCGATGTTCTCGAGTCGCAATCTGGGGTATCGCAAATCTGACATGGAGAATTTGATACCGAGAGACAGCGGCAATCTGTTGCCGCTAATTTTTTCAGCCGGAGTGCTTGTATGCGGATGCGGACAGGTCTTGTTTTCGGATTGGCGCTTGTCGCCGCGTCGCTGGCGGGTGCTGCGCGAGCCGACGTGAAGATGACCGGCTCCTTCGTGGCGGACGCCGCCTGTCCGGCGACGCAAGCCATCAAGAGCGGCAAGAACCCCGGCAATATCTCGACCGACGCGGGACAGAGTTATGAGCTTTTGGCAGGCAACAAGGACGCCCCCACGTACTACCTGATCCGTGTGCCGGGAGCCGATCCGGAGCGCCGCTGGGTGAAGGTCGGTTGCGGCCATGTTTCGGGAGGCAGCGCGTCGACCATGCCGGCCGCGCCTGTGCCGGCCGAAGGGGACAAGTCCGCTGCACCGGGTTCGGGAAAGCCCGAATATGTCCTTGCGCTGAGTTGGCAGCCGGCCTTTTGCGAAACCAGGCCCGGCAAGACCGAATGCAAGGCGCAGACCGCGGTCGGTTTCGACGCTACGCATTTCACCTTGCACGGGCTATGGCCGCAGCCGAACGGAAATTTCTATTGCCAGGTGGCAGCGGCCGACAAGGCGAACGACAATCCGGCGCACTGGCAGGACCTGCCGGCGGTCGAGCTCGATGCCAATACGCGGTCGGAGCTCGACCGGGTGATGCCAGGCACCGCATCCGACTTGGAAAGGCATGAATGGATCAAGCACGGCACCTGCTACGGCAAGAGCCAGCAAGAGTATTTTTCCGACGCGCTGAACCTGATGCGCGCGGTGAATGCTTCGTCGGTACGCGATCTCTTCACCCGGAACGCTGGCCGGGACCTGACGTCGGATCAGATCCGCGGCGCCTTCGACAGTGCCTTCGGCGCCGGCGCCGGCGAGCGGGTCCGCGTCTCGTGCCTGAACGACCGTTCGAGCGGCAGACGGCTGATCGGCGAGCTGACGCTCGGCCTGACCGGCCCGATCGGGCCGAACAGTTCGCTCAGTGAGCTGTTGTTCGCGTCAGTGCCGACGAACAATGCCGGTTGCCCGAAAGGTCTCGTCGATCCCGTGGGATTGCAGTAACAAGCCGAGCCGGGCTGGCGTTTCGCGTCAGCCGCCGATGCCGCGATCCGGTCTGGTCCATGCCGCGAGTCCATCGGCCTCGCGGCCGACCGGTTCGCCGACGACGCGGTCGCGTCCGGTCGATTTGGCCTTGTAGAGGCGCTGGTCGGCCAATGCGAAAAGATCGGCCAGGCAGCGGGTGGTCTCGCTGACGGTGGAGATGCCGGCGCTGACGGTGATGTCGAACCGGCTGGTGTTTGCGGATGCCTTGACCCCGTGCCTGATGCTCTCGCCCAACAGATGGGCGACGGAATGCGGGCGCGAGCAGAGGATGGCGAATTCCTCGCCGCCGATCCTGAACACTTGGTCCTCGGGACTGACGATCTCGCCAAGCAGGGCTGCGATGGACTTCAGCACCCTGTCGCCCTCGGCGTGGCCGAAGCGGTCGTTGATCGATTTGAAGTGGTCGACGTCGATGATCAGGAGGCTGAGCGGCTGGGCCGTCCGCAGGCTGGCGGCAACGGCCGCTTCGCCGTCGCTGTCGAAACGTCCCCTGTGAAGCAGGCCGGTGAGGCCGTCGCGACCGACATGCTTGATCAGCGCCTCATAGCGCTCGCGATAGGTCAGCGTGTCGAAGATGTCGGACAGTCCACGCGGCGCCGGAACCTGCCGCGCCTCGAACCATCTGATGTAGGCGACAAGCATGATGCTGTAGGCAAGCGCCGCGCCCATCTTGGCGAACCAGCCACCGAAGAAGACCGCGATCGGCGCGCCGGCGACGAAATGCAGCGCGGTGAAAAATCCAGCCTGGTCGAAAGTGAGCACGCAGGCGACGGAGATCAGGATGCGAGAAAACAGCGCCTTGCGAAGATAACGCCCAAGCCTTTCGTAGAGCAGGATGATCAGGATGGCGTCGATGAAGAGTAGCGTCGTGCCCCACACCATCAGCCAGCCCATCTGGTCGATGAAACCGATGTCGGGAAGCTTGCCGTTGGGAAGCGGCGAGATTCCATGCAGGCGCAGGACCAGCACAAGCCCGATCATCAGGGCATTGCCAAGCAGCAGGCCATAAATGGGCTGCCGGACGGTCGCCGCATCCTCCTTGACGTAAAGCAGCAGGAGCATCACCAGCTTGCCGGAAAACAGCACGGCGGAACCGGGCGAAACCATGCCGAACGGCAGGGCGACGTAGAAGACGCTGGCAAGGTAGGTTTCGAGAAAATGCATGACGCCCAGCGCGCACACAAAGACGCCGAGGCCGATGCGGTGCCTGAACCGGAAGAGCGTGACCATGACGCCGAAATAGAGGACCGCTTCGGCAAGGAGCAGGAAACTGTTCAGCAATGCCGTCGATCCGATCTCTCTGCGGAAATCGCGGCCCGTCGGCGATCCCCATCCAACACGTTTTTGACGCGGAATGGTTAACCGGAGCTTTCGCCCGGCTATGCCGCGAACCGAAAACGTCGCCGCTTCGACGCGTGTTTCCGGCCCGGAGGCAGGATCGAAGTGCCAAAACAATTTGCCGTTCGGCGCTGCATCGCCTACATAGCGCGCAACTTCCATTCAATCCGACATTCCAGTCGACTTTTCAGGGAAAGCGCGCGTGGCACGCCAGTTCATCTATCACATGGCCGGCCTCAACAAGGCCTATGGCACCAAGAAGGTGCTCGAGAATATCCACCTCTCCTTCTATCCCGACGCCAAGATCGGCATCCTCGGCCCGAACGGCGCCGGCAAGTCGACGATCCTCAAGATCATGGCCGGCATCGACAAGGAGTGGAGTGGCGAAGCGTGGCTGGCCGAGGGTGCTACCGTCGGCTACCTGGCGCAGGAGCCGGCACTCGATGCGAGCAAGACCGTGTTCGAGAACGTCATGGAAGGCGTCGCCGCCAAGACCGCCATCATCGAGCGCTACAACGAATTGATGATGAACTATTCCGACGAGACGGCCGACGAGTCGGCCAAGCTGCAGGACGAGATGGACCGGCTGAACCTCTGGGATCTCGAACAGCAGGTCGAGATGGCGATGGAGGCGCTGGGCTGTCCGCCCAAGGAAGCCGAAGTCACCAAGCTGTCGGGCGGCGAGCGGCGACGTGTCGCGCTTTGCCAGTTGCTGCTGCGCCAGCCCGACCTTCTGCTGCTCGACGAGCCGACCAACCATCTCGACGCCGAGACGACGGCGTGGCTGGAAAAGCATCTGCGTGCCTATCCGGGCGCGGTGATGATCATCACCCACGATCGCTACTTCCTCGACAACGTCACCGGATGGATCCTCGAGCTCGATCGCGGCCGCGGCATCCCCTATGAGGGCAACTACACCAAGTATCTCGAAGCCAAGGCCAAGCGGCTGAAGCAGGAAGGCCGCGAGGACGATGCGCGCCAGCGGGCGATCGGCCGCGAGCGCGAGTGGATCCAGTCCAGCCCGAAAGCCCGGCAAACCAAGTCGAAGGCGCGCATCCAGGCGTTCCAGGACCTGCTGGATGCGGCTGACAAGCGGCGTCCGAGCGACACGCAGATCGTCATTCCGCACGGCGAGCGGCTCGGCAATGTGGTGATCGAGGTCGACGGCCTGTCGAAGGGCTTTGGCGACACGCTGCTCATCGACGATCTCGAATTCAAGCTGCCGCCCGGCGGCATCGTCGGCGTCATCGGCCCGAACGGCGCCGGCAAGACGACGCTGTTTCGCATGATCACCGGCCAGGAAAAGCCGGATGCCGGCACGATCCGCGTCGGCGAGACGGTCAAGCTCGGTTATGTCGACCAGAGCCGCGACGCACTCGACCCGACCAAGACCGTGTGGGAAGAAATTTCGGGCGGCGCCGAAGTGGTCAAGCTCGGCAAGTTCGAGGCCAACACCCGCGCCTATTGCGCGTCGTTCAATTTCCGTGGCGGCGATCAGCAGCAGAAGGTCGGCAACCTGTCCGGCGGCCAGCGCAACCGCGTGCATCTGGCCAAGATGCTGAAGACCGGCGGCAATGTGCTGCTGCTCGACGAACCGACCAACGATCTCGACACGGAAACGCTGGCCGCGCTCGAAGACGCGCTGGAGAATTTCGGCGGCTGCGCGGTCATCATCTCGCACGACCGCATGTTCCTCGATCGCCTGGCGACACATATCCTTGCCTTCGAGGGCGACAGCCATGTCGAATGGTTCGAGGGCAATTTCGAGGATTACGAGCAGGACAAGATCCGCCGGCTCGGGCCGGATGCCGTCAATCCGCATCGGATGACGTATAAGCGGCTGACAAGGTAGGGGCTTATCGGGGGCGGCGAATTCTCAAATGATCTGAGGAGCTGAGATGGCTGACTGGTCCGCCGCCCAATATTTGAAATTCGAGGACGAGCGCACGCGGCCGTCGCGCGATCTCGTCGCTCAGGTGCCGGTGGAGGCGCCGGGCCGGGTGGTCGACATCGGCTGCGGGCCGGGCAATTCGACCGAATTGCTGGTCGAGCGCTGGCCGGGCGCCCAGGTCAGCGGTTTCGACACCTCGCCTGACATGATCGAGAAGGCGAGCGCACGTCTGCCTGATGTGACCTTCGAGCTGGCGGATGCGGCGGCGTGGCAGCCGGCGGAACCGGTCGACGTGATCTTCGCCAATGCAGTATTCCAGTGGCTGCCGGAGCATTCGGCGATCTTCCAGCGGCTGATGGGATTTTTGGCGCCCGGCGGCGCGCTTGCCGTGCAGATGCCCGACAATATGGGCGAGCCGTCGCACCGGCTGATGCGGGAGACGGCGGCCGAAATGCCGTTTGCCGAAAAGCTCGAGACTGCTGCGCGCGGGTCGCTGCCGCCGGTCTCGTTCTACTACGATCTTCTGTCGCCGTTCTCCGAACGGCTCGACATCTGGCACACCGCCTACAATCATCCGCTGGCCGATGCCGGGGCCATCGTCGAATGGCTGAAGTCGACCGGGCTGAAGCCGTTCCTCGATCCGCTGGAAGAGGGCGAGCGGCGGCTTTTCCTCGATCGATACACGGCAGCGATCGCGCAGGCCTATCCGAAGACGGCGAACGGCAAGGTGCTGCTGCGCTTCCCGCGCCTCTTCATCGTCGCGCGGCGCTCCGCTTAGCCACCGAGAGGCTGTGCTCGGCTGCGCTTGACCCGGTTTTGCCGCCATGCGCATTTCAGCGGTGCAAGATCGTGGTCTTTAACCTCAGGCACTTGATTTAAGCCGGTATAAACTAGCTAGGTGCGAAAGATGTTGCGCCGAGCCTTCGCGGCGCCCAAATGAAACCGCAACGCCTGCGCACGGGGACGGACTGGAAATGCATCGCGTCATCATCAGCGGCATCGGCGTTGAAATCCCCGAGCCTTCGATCACCAATGAAGAACTGGTCGACAGCTTCAATGCCTGGGTCGAGATGGAGAATGTCCGCCGCCAGGCTTCCGGCGAGACACTGCTGCAGAAATCCGACAGTGCCTTCATCGTCCATGCCTCGGGCGTCAAAACCCGCCATGTGATCGAGCGGGAAGGCATTCTCGACCCGACCCGGATGGCCCCACGCATTCCAACGCGGCCGGACGACGCGCTGTCGCTGGAGGCCGAGTTCGGCATCGCGTCGGCCAGGAAAGCACTCGACTACGCCGGCGTGAAGCCTGGGGATATCGACCTGGTGATCTGCTCGGCCTCACATCACCAGCGGCCTTACCCGGCGATCGCCATCGAAATGCAGCAGGCAATGGGCACGAAAGGCGCCGGCTTTGACATGGGGCTTGGCTGCTCGTCGGCGGCAGCGGCATTGCACATCGCGGTCAATCTAGTGCGGGCCGGTGCGCACAGGCGTGTGCTGGTGACGACGCCCGAGATCATCACGGGTCATCTCAACTTCCGTGACCGGCAGACGCATTTCATCTTCGGCGATGCTTCTGTTTCGATGGTCGTCGAGGGTCTGGCCCAGGGCGACAAGCGGCCGGGACGTTTCGAGGTGCTCGACACGCGCACCTGGACGCAGATGTCCAACAACATCCGCACCAATCTCGGCTACTATACCCGCACCGCCCAGGAAGATCCGTATATGATCGATCTGGAAGGGAATCTGATCAAGCAGGTCGGCAACAAGGTGTTCAAGGAAGTCACCGTCGCCGGGCACAAGTTCATCGTCGAATTTTTGGCCGAGCACGGGCTGACGCCGCAAGCGATCCGGCGCTTCTGGCTGCACCAGGCCAATGCCCGCATGAACGCCATGATCCTGAAGCTCTCGTTCGGCCACGAGGTCGGCCATGACCGCGCGCCGATGGTGCTGGAGCGCCTCGGCAACACCGCCGGAGCCGGCGCGATCGTCGCGCTGTCGGAGAACCACACGGACATGAAGGCCGGCGACTATGGCCTGCTCTGCGCCTTCGGCGCCGGCTATTCGATCGGCGGCGCGCTTTTGCGCATGCTCTGATCCACAGCGAACGGCACCAGCAGGCATGATCGCGTCAGTCTCCTTGATTGGTGCATCAGCGCTTTCGACTGGACCTGATGAGCTGACTGCGGCTAATTGCGCGCATCACGCAAGGAGCGACGCCTATGCTGGATCTCTTCCCCGAGGCCGAAATTCCGGTCGAAATCATCCCGGCGAGGAAACTCGCCGCGCGGGTGGCAGCGCTTTACGCCGCGCCATCGGATCATTTCGAGACCCGCGCGGTGGATGAACTGCGGCTCGGCTTCGACGGCATCGCCGGAGATTTCCACGCTGGCCTCACGCGACGCTCCGGCGGGCGCGAGCCCTGGTATCCACGCGGCACCGAGATGCGCAACGAGCGGCAATTGTCTGTCGTGGCGGCCGACGAACTGGCGATCGTGGCAGGGCGGATGGGTGTCGCCGAAATCAAGCCGGAGTGGATCGGCGCCAACCTGTTGATCGAAGGTCTGCCTCATCTTTCCATGCTGCCATCCGGCACGCTGCTGTTCTTCAAAGGCGGCGTCACCATCAAGGTCGACGCGCAGAACGGACCATGCCGCATCGCCGGCCGCTCGGTTGCCGAAAATGCCGGAATGGCCGACCATGAGGCCGGCGCGCTGCTATTCCCGAAGGCGGCAAAGCGGTTGCGCGGCCTTGTCGCCTGGGTGGAAAAACCAGGCCGCATCACGGCAGGCGAGGAGATATCGGTGCGCGTGCCGGAGCAGGGGATTTATCGGGCCTAAAGCGCGTCGCGTTTGAACGGATTCACGTGACGCGCTTCAGCCTCTTTTTTTATGCATGTCGTTATCGCAAAACCGCTGCACAGTTTTGCGCGACATGCATTAGGGACGTCGCCTGAGGGTTACGCCGCCATGAGGCGGCGTAGGCCGACATTGCGGGCCGTCGCCGCGACACGGTCGCCGCGGGCGAGGGCGGCTTCCGCCCAGACGCGGCCGAACCCCTTCGACGATCCAGTAATAAACCAAACTTTATGTGTCATGATCCACCAGTTCCTGCCCTTGCGGGACTTTGATCTTGAGTTCTTGTGCGACCATGATCTCCAGCGAAAACCGGATGCCACTTTTCGCTGACGCGGTCCTTCGGTCGGAGGTCATGGTCTAAACGGAGGCTGCTCCGCTTCCGGCATATACGAAGCGTTTTCCGTTTATCCAAGGTCGAGCACGTTTTGTTGATGAGAGCCGACACCGCAGCAGCCGGGATAGGTCAGGGATAGCGCACCGGGCTCGACCAGGCCGGATCCTCGTGCTTTTGCCAATAGACCGCCATGAGGCGCCTGGTGATCGCGCCGACCTTGCCGTCGGCGACCGGAGCGCAGTCGATCATCGTCACCGGCATGATGCCGCCGGCAGTCGAGGTGATGAAGACCTCGTCGGACCGACGCAGCGCCGCGACGCTGACATCGGCCGCCGTGACGGCAAGCCCTGCCTCGGCGCAGAGATCGAAGACGGTGCGACGGGTGATGCCGGGCAGCACGCCGACAGCCGGCGTCGACAGTCTGCCGTCGTCCACGCAAAAGACGTTGAAGCCGGGGCCTTCCGCGACATTGCCGTTGAAATCAAGAACCAGCGCCGTCTCCGCGCCGCGGTCATAAGCGTCGTAGAGGCCTCGCACGAGGTCGAGCCAGTGATAGTTCTTGATCGCCGGGTCGACCGAAGCCGGTGGGATGCGCACCTTGTCGCTGATCGCAACATGCAGGCCGCGCTGCAACTGCTCGGCATTGGCGACCGAGCCGAAGGGAACGGCGAAAGCCATGAAACGGTTGACCGCTTCGCGCGGGTCGCGGCTGAAGGTCGGCGATGCGCCACGCGTGCATAGCATCTCGACATAAGCGGCGCGATGACCCGACAGCGCCACGCAATTGTGGAGGATTTCGGCGACGCCTTCGCGGTCGAGCGGGATCGTCATGCGCAGCTTTTCCAGCCCACCGAAGAAGCGGTCGAGATGCAGGTCGAGGCGGAAGAATCGGCCGTTCCAGACATGCACCGTGTCATAGGTGGCGTCGGAATGCAGGAAGCCCCAATCCAGCACCGAGATCCTGGCCTGCGACATCGGCAGGTATTGACCGTCCAGGAAGGCAACGCCATCGGGATAGGAATGCGGATCGATGTGACGGGCGGACAGCGCCGGCAGCGGATTGGCTTGCGGATCGATCGAGTTGCTCATCACGTCCTCCGTCAGCCGTCTCCGTTCAGATGGCGGCATAGAGCGGCACGGCTGGTGGTACAAGACACAGCCGGGCTTGCCGCTGGGCCATTGAAGGGCAGTCATTCTTCCTCATCTTTTTCGAGCAGGCGCGTGGCGCGCCAGCGGGTCAGCACAATGTTGGTCTGCTCCATGACGAAGAAGCGCGCCGAGTCGCGGTCATAGCCCTCGGCCAGCAGCTTCTCGTAGTCGGTGTGCACATGCCGGATATGGGCGATCGTCGCCAGCCATACGGCAATCGTCGGCGGCAAATTGTGCAGATGCGCCCGGCCGGCGTCGGCACGGATCTTTTCCATATCGGCAAAGGGCGCCAACGGCAAAAGCGCAGTCAGCACCTTGGCGATGGCGCGGCGGCGGTTGGTCGGCGCCCTCATCGTTCGTCACGTCCGGCCATGGTCGCCTCGGCAAAGGCATCTGTCGAAGCGAAATAAGGCTTGATGTCGATGACCGGTGTACCGTCGAGCACGTCGATGGCGTCGAGATCGATGCGGCCGGTGTCGATGTCGAGGGCGACGAGCTTTGCGATATGCAGCCCGACCGGGTTTGGCCGGGCAGGGGAGCGCAGCGAAAAAACGCCTTTCGGTTCGGCCGCATGGCGGGGTTTCTGCACGATCAATTGACGCGGCGCGTGGTGCAGCCAGGTCAGGATGATGATGTGGCTGGCGCGTTCCAGGCCAGGCAGGCCGTCACGGTAGGGGTGGTCGACCATCAAGATTGCCGGCCGACCCGTTTCCCGTGCGGCTTTCATGTTCTTGGGGCAAGTCTCCCGCGTGGTCCAGGGCGAAGCGATGCGGCCGATGAAGACGACATGGCCGTCCGGCGGCATCTCGGCCGGATCGGTCTCCAGAAGCTTTTCGCCGTTGCGTGTTTCGAACATGGGTGTCGCCTCGATCATGCTTCCGGTTTTGCGCGATCCGCCACGCATGCGTCATTTTCTTGTCCGGAAACGACATAGCGCTTGCAAGAATGCCAAAATCGACATAAACATATCTTTATATCTTTTTCAAAGAGAATGCTCGCATGCATGTCGCACTCGACACTATGGTAGATACATTGAAGGCGGCCGCCGAATCCAGCCGGCTGCGCATCCTGGCGTTGCTGTCGCGCGGCGACCTGACCGTCTCCGATCTCACCGAAATTCTCGGCCAGTCGCAGCCGCGCGTCTCGCGCCACCTGAAGCTGCTGCTGGAGGCCGGACTGATCGGCCGCTACCAGGAGGGCTCGTGGGCTTTCTTCCGGCTGTCGGATTCGGATGCGGCGCGCGATTTCGTGCTGCGGCTGGTTTCCGGCATCCGGGATGCCGACCCGCAGGTCGAGCGTGACCTCGAGCGGCTGGCAGCGGTCAAGCGCAAGCGGCAGGATCGCGCCGCCGAATATTTCTCCGTAAATGCCGCAAGCTGGGACCATATCCGCTCGCTGCATGTGCCGGACCGCGCCGTCGAGGCAGCGCTGCTCAAGCTCGTCGGCAAACGGCCGTTCCAGTCGATGCTCGATCTTGGCACCGGCACCGGTCGGCTGCTCGAAATCTTTTCGCCGCTCTACCGGCGCGGCGTCGGCATCGACATGTCGCGCGAAATGCTGACCGTGGCGCGCGCTAATCTCGACAAGGCAAACGTTTCGAATGCGCAGGTGCGCCAGGGCGACATTTTTGCGCCGCCGGTCGAGCGCGACGCCTTCGATCTCGTCACCATCCACCAGGTGCTGCACTATCTCGACGATCCCGCCCGCGCCATCCGCGAGGCAGCAAGGCTGCTGCGGCCGGCCGGTCGGCTGGTGATCGTCGATTTCGCACCGCACGCGCTGGAATTCCTGCGCGACCAGCACGCGCATATGCGGCTCGGCTTTTCCGACCGGCAGATCACCGATTGGTTTTCCGAGGCCGGGCTCGACATAGAAGACAGCCAGGAATTCGAGCCGCGCGGCGGCAACGAGGCCAGGCTCACGGTAAAACTGTGGCTCGGCCGTGACCAGCGCATGCTGATCGCCGATCCTTCCAATGATCCGCAACCGGCCAATGCCTATTCGATAGGGGAAACCGCCTGATGAACCAGTTCCGCTTTTCCCGCCGCCCCGACATTGGCAATAAGATCCGGGTTTCGTTCGAGTT
The DNA here is from genome assembly GCF_055901555.1 of Mesorhizobium sp. WSM4821. Classification (NCBI taxonomy): domain Bacteria; kingdom Pseudomonadati; phylum Pseudomonadota; class Alphaproteobacteria; order Hyphomicrobiales; family Phyllobacteriaceae; genus Mesorhizobium; species Mesorhizobium sp. WSM4821. Next base: position 3,732,504 of record NZ_CM148371.1, read on the forward strand.
TTTCCCGCCGAAATCCGACGAGATGGAAGCAAGGCTGTGGGATACCGTCACCAGGCTGGAGCCGCTCAAGCCGAACTTCGTCTCGGTGACCTACGGCGCCGGTGGTTCGACGCGCGAGCGCACGGCGCGCACGGTCAAGCGCATCCTCACCGAGACCTCGCTGACGCCGGCGGCGCACATGACCTGCGTCGATGCGGCGCGCCACGAGGTCGACGAGGTCATTCAGGAATTCGCCGGCATGGGCGTCACCCGCTTCGTCGCCTTGCGCGGCGATCCGGCCGAGGGCGTCGGCGCCGCCTACCGTCCGCATCCGGACGGCTATGCCAATGGTGCCGAACTGGTGGGGGCGCTGAAGGGTGTCGGCGATTTCGACATCTCTGTCTCCGCCTATCCGGAAAAGCATCCGGAGAGCCCGGATTTCGCCACCGACATCGACATGCTGAAGCGCAAGGTCGACAATGGCGCGACACGAGCGATCACCCAGTTCTTCTTCGACAATGACCTCTACGAGCGCTATGTCGAGCGGGCGCGGCGAGCCGGCATCTACATACCGATCGTGCCGGGCATATTGCCGGTCCACAATTTCACCCAGGTCGCCAATTTCTCGTCGCGCTGCGGTGCGCTGGTGCCGGCGTGGCTGGCGGAACGCTTCGACGGGCTGCAGAAGGACCCCCAGACGCATGCGCTGGTTGCGGCGGCCGTGGCGGCCGAGCAGGTGCTGGACCTGGTCGAGCGCGGCGTTGGCGATTTCCACTTCTACACCATGAACCGGGCCGATCTGGCGTTCGCCATCTGCCACATGATTGGCATCCGCTCGCATGAGGCTGAAGCCGCCGGGTCTGCCGCGGCATAAGCTCCGTCGAAGTTTTCAAGATGCAAAAAGGCCGGGCAAAACCCGGCCTTTTCAATGATTTGGACTATTCGGTGCTGGCCTTCCGTTCGCTTTGGCGGGTCTACGGAAGAAAGCCCATAATGAGGGCGCCGATGAATGCGAAAGCAGCACAGATCATCAATGCGTTGATAGGCCTCGTGAGTCCCATTGCCATAGCCTCCTCTTAAAGAGCTATGTGCAGAGTCTAGGTTCATTTATGCCACAGGCAAGCGCAAAATGTGCTGCAATGCGACGGGATTGTGGAATTTGCGACCTGCTCTTTGCCGTTAGCTATTGAAACTCTTCGACAAAAGCCGGCCTCGGACCTGTGAATAAATTGTGTCGAAGCCGGGGCAACAATGAGCATGACAGCGCTACCGCCGTCGAAATCGGAATCGATTTCTCGGGTCGATGGGAAATTCAAAGAGTCGGAGCGTCCCTTGCGCGTCCAATTGGACGCGGTGCCCTAGCGCCGGCGGCCGAACAGACGCCCGTCGATGGTGACGAGGCCGAACGCGATAAGCGCCATACCGCCGAGTTCGAACAATTCAAGCCGTTCGCCCAGGAACAGGAAGCCAAGCAGGATGGCGCTGGCCGGCACGATGAGCGTAACCAACGAGGCGTTGGTGGCGCCTGCCGAGGCGACGAGGTTGAAATAGAGGATGTAGGCGAAGGCGGTGGACAGCAAGGCCAGTGCCAACACCGCCGCCCAGACCGGTGGCGAGGCCGAGAACAGGTTGGCGGTGCCATGGCCAAGTAGCACGACCGGGATCATGACGATGGTCGAGGCGGTCAATTGTCCAGTGGCGATGACCGGCGACGGCACGCCCTTGAAGCGGCGGGCAATCATCAGGGCAACCGCGTAGGACAGCGACGCGCCGACCAGCGCGAATTTCGCCCAGACCGGGCCACCCAGCCCGGCAAGCAGGCCGGGACCGATCATCACCGCCGTGCCGGCGATGCCGAGCGCGATGCCGACAAGCTTGTTCCAGGAGAGTTTTTCGTCTGATGTCAGCGCGTTGGCGAGGATCAGCGTCCAGAACGGCGTCGTCGAATTGAGCACCGAGGCGACGCCGGCGCCAAGCTCGGTCTGGCCGGCGAAGATCAGCGAGAAGGGAATGACGTTGTTGGCGAGCGCCAGCAGGAAGAACAGGCCGGCATGCGGCAAGGCGAGGCGGAAGGAGGGACCGCGCAGGCCGAGATAAAGTTGCAGCGCCAGCGCCGCGATGGCGACGCGAAAAAGCACCAGCACCAGCGGGGGAATCTCGGCAACCGCAATGCGGGCAAAGAAGAACGAGCCGCCCCAGATCGCACCGAGCAGCAGAAGCTGTGCCCAGTCCTTCAGGACCATGGGTCCGCGCATCGCAGTCGTGGTTGTGATCGTCACGGATCGTCCTCCCGGATGGCTCTGAACGCCAAGCCATCAGGCATTTGTTCAGGCCATATCCTGTTCCAGGGCAAGGGCCACCCGAAACCAGATCGGTGGGCTAGCATTCCTGTCGTCGAGCCCCTCGTCTGGCGTAGCGCCGCGGCGCCAGGGAGGCGAGACACAGAATTGTTTTCATTCACGCATAGGTTGGATTAATTGTGCGCGGGCTCAGTTTGAGGATTTCATCCATGCAGCGATTCGAAAATGCCCGCGAAGCGGCGCTGGCGCTTCGTCCGGACGATCCGGTCTACTGCTTTCGCCCGCAGGTGCTGAAGGCCGACGCCAGGCAGTTCATGGGCATGTTTCCCGGCAAGACCGCCTACGCGGTCAAGACCAACGGCGAGCAGATCGTGCTGAAGGCGCTGGTCGAGGCCGGCGTCAATGCTTTCGACGTGGCCTCGCCCGGCGAGTTCGCCGCCGTGCGCGCGGTCTCGCCCGACGCCGAGATGCTCTACATGCATCCGGTCAAGGCGCAGTCGGACATCAAGCTGGCGCTGGAGAAATATGGCATCCGCGTCATCTCGCTCGACCATGAGGACGAGATCACCAAGCTGACCCGCGTGGTGCGGGCGCTCGATATCGATCCAGGTGCGATCACGGTGTTCGTGCGCATCCAGACGAAAGGATCGGCGGCCTACGAATTGTCAAAGAAATTCGGCGCCGGGCCGGCCAATGCGGTCGAGCTGGCCGAGCGGCTGAACCGGACGGGTTACAAGGTCGGCCTGTGCTTCCATGTCGGCAGCCAGATCGAGGATCCCGACACCTATGAGCGGGCGCTGGCCTCGGCCGACTGGGTGCGCAACCGCGTCAGTTTCGACATTGCCGGACTTGATGTCGGCGGGGGTTTTCCCGCCGAATACGGCCATGATCCCAACCGCAAGCAGGTCGAGATGCCGTCGCTCGGCCAAATCATGTCGCGGCTGTCGGGTGATCTGAAGGAATACCAGTTCGACCAGATGCCGCTGGTGGCGGAGCCGGGCAGGGTGATCGTGGCGCGCTGCCTGTCGCTGATCGTGCGTGTGCTGCTGCGCAAGGGCAAGCGGCTCTACATCAATGACGGCATCTGGGCGTCGCTGTCGGATTCGTGGACCGGCAAGATCACGCTGCCGGCGCGGTTCATTCCAGACCCGGCGATCCGCTCGCGCAATGGCGAGGAGAAGACCATCGTGCCGTTCAAGGTGTGCGGAGCGACCTGCGATTCCGTTGACATCCTGTCGCGGCCGTTCTGGCTGCCGGAAACGGTCGACACCGGCGACTGGATCGAGATCGGTCACATCGGCGCCTATTCGCTGTCGCTGAGGACGCGCTTCAACGGCTTCTACCCCGACACGTTCGTCGAGGTGACGACGCCGTTCGATGAGGGCGACGCGCCGGAAGGATTCGCCAGCCTGGAGACGATGGCTGGGTAGGAGAGTAACACAGTAACACCGTAACACAGTAAGGGGTTTACAGTCTCTGCTTTCCTACTGCCCTACTGCCCTACTGCCTTACTGCCCTACTCACTTAATTTCGCCAACAAGTCCGGCGTCGGCCAGCCGTCGACCGGCAGGCCTAGCCGCATCTGCTCCTTGCGGACCGCCTCGCGGGTGTTGGTGCCCAGGATGCCGTCGACCGATCCCACGTCATAGCCTTTGGCCTCGAGCTTCGTCTGCAGCGCCTTCATCTGGTCGCCGTTGAGGCCGGGCTCGGGATTGCGCGGATCGAACTGCGGCGCGCCAGCCAGCCGCGCGGCGAGATTTGCCGCGGTCAGCGCATAGGTGAAGGATTGGTTCCATTCGAGATAGACGTCGAAATTGTCGTAGACGAGGAAGGCCGGCCCCTTGCGCCCCATGGGCAACGCGAGACCTGCCTTCAGGCCGTTGTCGACAAGAGGCGTGCCGTTCGGGTTGGTGACGCCCCACTGAGCCCACTGTGTCAGCGGCAGCTTGTTGGTGCGGCCGGTCTGGTCCCACGGCATGTCGTCGGGCACGCGGACTTCCTCGATCCAGGGCTGGTCGCGTTTCCAGCCGCGCGACATGATCTTGTTGGCCGTGGTCATGATCACGTCCGGCGCGCTGCCGCGCAGGTCGACCAGGCCGTCGCCGTCGCCGTCGACGCCGCGGCCGAGATAGTCGGACGGCAGCATCTGCGTCTGGCCGATTTCCCCCGCCCATGCGCCGGTGACGTCGGTCGGCACCACGCCGCGGTCGATCAGCGTCAGCAGCGGCACGATCTGCGGGCGAAAAAGCTGCGGGCGGCGGCAGTCATGCGAGAGTGTGACCAGTGCGCTCAACGTGTGGAAATCGCCTTGCACGGCGCCGAAATCGGTTTCCAGCGCCCAGAAGGCTGCGATGATCGGCGGCTGGACGCCGAATTGTTGGTCGGCGCGGGCAAATACGTCGGCATATTTCTTCAGATTGGTGGCGCCCTGCTTCAGCCGATAGGCCGAGATCATGCGGTTCGAGAACTCGATGAAGGTCTGGGTAAAGACGCCCTGGGCGCGGTCGCGCGCCAGCACCTTCTCGTCGGCGGTGGCGTCTTCCAGCGCTTCGAGGCCGGCAGTGCCGACGCCGGCGTTCCTGGCCTCAGCCACCACGCCCTGCTTCCATGCTTCGAAATCGCCGCCGCATTGCTGTGACGCCGCTGGCGCCGCCGTGGCGGCCAGAAGCACCGCCGCGAGAATTTCCAAGCGCAATCGCATCGCCATCCTTCCAAGAAGATCGCCAGCGGTTGCAGGCGTCCTTCATTGGCTGTGTCGAAAAGCAGGCCGCAGGCCCGGTGTCAACGGGTGTTCTGCCGCAGCCACTTGTTCCATGCGGCTTCCGAGCCGTTGAAGACATTGATGTCGGCGTTGCCCTTCATGCCAGGCACAACGCCGGTTCCGGTGTACTGCCAGAAAGTGAAGGGGTGACTGCCGTATTTCTCGCGCGGATGGCCGGCCACCGAACGCAGCCAATAGGGGTAGCCGCGGAAGGCCGAAAGGCCGTTGTCGTCGAAGAAGTCGATCGAGGTGTAGATGATCGGTTTCTTGCCATAGTGTTTTTCGACGATTTCGAGGAATGTGCTCATCTCGCTGCGAACCGTGGCCGCATCGGGCCGCAGCTTGCAGGTCGGCGATTGCGGGTTCCATTCCATGTCGAGAACCGGCGGCATCGCCGAACGGTCTTTGGGCACGTTGCTGATGAACCAGCGCGCCTGCGTGGCGGCTGGCGTGCAAAAATAGTAGAAATGATAGGCCGCGCGGGGAATTCCGGCGGATTTCGTGCGACTCCAGTGCTCGTTGAAATACTCGTCGAAGCGGTCGCCGCCTTCCGTCGCCTTGATGAAAACGAAGGAAATGCCGCTGGCCCTGGCCGCCGGCCAATCGACCGATGTCTGGTATTTGGAGACGTCGGTGCCGTGAACGGCATAGCTCCACGGCGCGCCGCTGTCCCATTCATGCGGGTCGGAGTCGTCGAAACGGGGCGCGCGCACTGCAACGGTCTGAGCGCCAGATGAAGGCAGCGACGGCGCCAGATCGTCGACGGTCGAGCAGGCGCCCAGCAGCGTCAGCATGATGAAAGCCGCGAAACGGCGCATCGCACCTCCTGAACCGGTTTCAGCCGGCCGCTGATGGGTTGTTGCTGCAGGTGGCCCCTCGACCGTACCCCCCAAGCGATCGCCCCACAGGACCGCTCCTAATCTTAAAGCGCGTCGCGTCGACGCGCTCTAAATTTTGTTCTTATGCATGTCGTTATCCCAAAACCGCTGCACACCCCTGGTTCGGGCCAGCGGCATGCTTTTGGGCGACATGCATCAGTGATCGCCGATCATGGTTGATATTCCGTTCACGGCGCTCGACAGAAGCCGCGATTTTGCCGAAGCAATGGCGGCAAATCGATGACATAAATCAGCTCCCGGGGAGTCGGAAAAATGCGGATTGCTCTGAGGCTCGTGAAATGGCTGCTCGGGCTGGCCATGCTGGCGCTGTCAGCACTCGCCGCGTGGCTTTACATCGCGCCGCCGGAACTGATCCGTGTCGGCTCCGGCTATTCGGCCAAGATCGTCTGCTCGAATGTCTTTATCGCCGGACGCGATGCCGATGAAGTGCTCGCCGTCGACGTGCAGGCGCCGGGCCACCCGCTGCTCAGGCTGATGAGGATCTCCGTCGACAAGGAGCAGGGCACGGTTTCGGCGGGGCTGTTCGGCGTGTTCGGCAAGAGCGTCGCGATCGTTCGCGACGGGCTCGGCTGCACGTCGGTTCCGGATGGCGACATCGCCACGGCCAAAGCAATCACAGGGCCCGCGCTGACGCCGGCACCGCGGCTCGACGCGCTCTGGCCGGACGGCGACAAGGTCGATGCCTCGCAGCATCCCGAAATCGCGAAAATCCTCGACGATCCGGCGCTCACCGGCACCGGCATGCGCGCGGTGGTGGTGGTCAAGAACGGCCGCATCATCGCCGAGCGCTATGGCAGCGGCTTTACGGAGAGGACGCCGCTGCTCGGCTGGTCGATGACCAAGACGGTGAACGCCGCGGTCGTCGGCACGGTGGTGAAGGACGGCAAGATGGCGATGACGAACCAGAGGCTGTTCGGATCCTGGAAAACGGACGGCCGCGCCGCCATCAGTCTCGCCGACATGATGGCGATGTCGAGCGGGCTGGAGTTCAACGAGGATTATGGCGACGTCGCCGACGTGACGCGGATGCTTTACCTCGAGCCCGATATGGCGGGCTTTGCCGAATCCAAGCCGCTGACCGGCAGGGTGGGCAAAATGTTTTCCTATTCGAGCGGCACGGCGGTGATGCTGTCCAGGCTCTGGCAGGACGCGATCAGCGACAAGGACGAGGCGCTGGCGTGGCCAAGGGTTGCACTGTTCGATCCGCTCGGCATGCAAAGCGCGGTGCTGGAGGCCGACGAGCACGGCACCTTCGTCGGCTCGTCCTATCTCTACGCCACGGCCCGCGACTGGGCGCGCTTCGGCCAGTTCCTGCTGCAGGACGGTGCCTGGAACGGCCAGGAGATCTTGCCTGCCGGCTTTGTCGGCTGGATGCGGGAAGCCACACCCGCCTCGAAAGTCTACGGCCGCGGCCAATTGTGGATCGAGGGGCCGGGCGACGAGGAGAGCCCCGGCGCCGGCACGACCGCGGGTCTGCCTCAGGACACGTACTGGATGGAGGGGCATGACGGGCAGACGGTCGCCATCATTCCCTCAGAGAAGCTGGTGGTGGTAAGGCTTGGGCTCACGCCTGCCAAGCTCGGCTACCGGCCGCAGACGATGGTAATGGCGCTGGCGAAGGCGCTGAAATAGAAAGCTATCTACGCGATCCGATCACAGCCAGCCACGTATAGCCGCGATAAAGCGTTCTGAATCGAAGGCTTGCGCCGATCCGCTCGGATTCCGATTCCAGGACGTCGCGGAGAGCCTCGCGCGGCTCGACGTGGAATTTTCTCAGCCAGCCGCGCAGCAGTGTGCGGCACCAACGGGGCAGGGCCTCCTGCTGGCCGAAATCGACGACGTGCAGCGAGCCGCCGGGTGACAGGGCTGCAAGTGCCGCGGATACAGCCTTCTCCCAGCCGGGGATCATCGACAGCGAGTACGAGACAAAAATGCGGTCGAAATTTTCGACAGAGAATACCGCTTTTGCGTCGAAATCGGTGGCGTCGCCGCACGCCAGCATAGCGCGGCCGGATAGTCCTTCACGGGCCATGGCAGCGTTGGCCGTCTCCAGCATCTCCGCCGAGATATCGAGTCCGAAGAAGCGGGCGTCGGGGTAGCGGCGGGCGGCAAGCACGATGTTGCGGCCGGTGCCGCAGCCAAGTTCCAGCACGGTGCCGCCGGCGGGCACATCCAGCCCTGAGATCAGCCGGTCGCGGCCGAGCAGGTAATATTTGCGGGTCAAGTCGTAGATATGGCGCTGCCAGCGGTAGACCCCGTCCATCAGCTCGGCATGCCCGGCCGGGAGTTCGGTGGCGCTCATGCGGCCTGCTTCACATAAAGGTGGAAGCTGCCGTAAATGGCCGAACGGTCGCGGGCCGAGAATTCGCGCGAGGCCTCGTCCGCATAGCTCCACTGGTCGAGCAGCGAATTCGAGACCCGGCCGGGCAACAGGCTGGGTTCGGCCGCCGTGCGGAAAATGACACGGGCGTCGGTGGAGGCGGTACGGGTGATCTCGGCCCACAGCGCATTGAGCTGGTCGTCGGTCATCCAGTCCTGCGCATCGAGCAGGACGAAGCGGTCAACCGAACCGGCATCCTTGCCGGCAAGGAATTCGATCAGATTGGCATGGTGGATGGCGACGCGGTCGACGTTATCGCGGATCGTCCTGTAATTGCGTTTTTCGAGATAGGCAGGCAGAGCCGCCTCGCCGGGATTGGGGTAGCGGCGAGCAAAAGCCTGCCAGGCGAAATAGTTGTTTTTCAATGGAAAATCGCAGGCGAGCTTTTCGAGCCGGGCTTTCAGCACGCTGGCCATGATGCCGTCGCCCGAGGTGATCAGCGAATCGTACTGTGCCGGCGGAATGCCGAGCCCGAACAGCGAGGCCTTTCGCGAGGTGGCCCATTTCAGCAACGGTTTTTCAAAGATCGGCGCCAATTCCTCGTTGAAGAAGCGGCGCTGGTCGGCAAGGCTTTTGGCGTTCATGATGCCGGCGGGATCGACACCGAAGAATTTGGCGGTGCGATGGCCCGTGGCGATGAACAGGCCGAGCAGGCCGGTCTGGTAGAAATTGCGGTCGAAGACGGTGATGCGGCGACGACGGCGCCAGTTGCGACGTTCCCAGTAGTGGCGGCTGACCGGGTCGAGATGCGGCGCGATGAAGCGGTCGTAGGCTTGCGAATTGTGACGGGTCTCGGCAGCGCCGAAGAAACGGAACAGGTCGCCCTGGGACGGCAGATGGCGCACCGCCTCCAGCTTCATCCGATTGAGCGCGATGTGGGCCGCGTTGAGATCGACGGCGTCGATCCTTTCCGGCGACCGGGTGAGATAGGCGAGGATGTTGCAGCCGCCCGAGGCGATGGTTACGACGCGATGGCCCTGGCCAAGCTGCATCGCCTCGATGTCGACGTCGGGATCTTCCCAGATCTGCGGATAGACGAGGCCGGAAAACAGAAAGGCGAAGAGCCGTTCGGAGAGACCAGCCTTTGAAAGGGGGCGATTCTGATAGACGGCCTTGCCAACTTCCTTGCCGCGGCGAAAAACCAGTTCTCCGGAAAGATCCGTCATGACAAGGCGATTCCCCGTTTGCTTTGGCGCAAGCGGGTATCGCAAGGTCATGACAAGCCGGTGACAGCCTGTTGACGCCAGCTCAGGGTTTGCCAAAGCCACCCGGCGTCGGTGTCGTGAGGATGACGGCCTCGCCGGGGTCGAGCACCGTCTGGTCGCACGCCTTCAGGACTTCGACGCGGCCGTCCCTGCGGCGGACCTTGGTCGATCCGACCTCGCCGTCGCCGCCACCGTCCAGGCCTTGCGGCGGGCGGTTGCGATGCGAGGACAGGATGGCGCACTCCATCTTTTCGAGGAAGCGGATGGTGCGCTTGGTGCCGTCGCCGGCACTCCATCTGCCTTTGCCGCCGGAGCCCTCTCGGATGTGGAAATCCTCGAGCAGGACGGGAAAACGCAGTTCCAGCACTTCCGGGTCGGTGAGGCGCGAATTGGTCATATGGGTGTGGACACCCGAGGTGCCGGCAAAGCCGCGGCCGGAGTTCATCCGGCCTGCCGGCGATCCCGAGCAGATCGTCTCGTAATACTGGTACTGCTTGTTGCCGAAGGTAAGGTTGTTCATCGTGCCTTGCGCGTTGGCCATAGCGCCCATGGCGCCGAACAGCGCGTTGGTGACGTGCTGGGAGGTCTCGACATTGCCGGCGACGACCGCCGCCGGATAGGCCGGCTTCAGCATGCAGCCATCCGGGATGATGATGTTGATGGGCCGGAGACACCCGGCGTTCATCGGGATCATGTCCTCGACCATGACGCGGAAGGCATAGAGTACGGCTGCGCGGGCCACGGGCTCCGGTGCGTTGAAATTGTTCCTCATCACCGGCGACGTGCCGGTGAAGTCGACGGTCGCCTCGCGCTTCTGCCGGTCGACCGATATCTTCACCTTGATCACCTGGCCGGTGTCGGTTGGATACTCGTATACCGACCTGTCGGGCAGCCGCTCCAGCACCCGGCGCACGCTCTCGGCCGCATTGTCCTGGACATGGCCCATATAGGCCTCGACCACGCCAAGGCCGAAATGCGCGACCATCTTGCGAAGCTCGGCGACGCCCTTTTCGTTGGCGGCAATCTGCGCCTTGAGGTCGGCGATGTTCTGGTGCGGATTGCGCGCGGGATAGCGATGGTCGGTGAGCAGCGTTTCCAGCTCCTCCTCGCGGAACCTGCCGCGATCGACAATGCGGAAATTGTCGAACAGCACGCCCTCCTCGTCGACGGTGGTGGCGAGCGGCGTCATCGAGCCGGGCGCCGTGCCGCCGATGTCGGCATGATGACCGCGCGAGGCGACGTAGAAGAGGATCTTCGGCGATTGGCCGATATCCCCCCTTGTGGGGGAGATGCCCGGCAGGGCAGAGGGGGGCGTGACAGAATGAGACGTGGGCGGGACAGCGCCCCCCTCTGTCGGCTTCGCCGACATCTCCCCCACAAGGGGGGAGATTGGGCGCGCTTCCTCGAAAACCGGCGTGACGACCGTGATGTCAGGCAGATGCGTGCCGCCATTATAGGGCGCGTTGAGGGCAAAGACGTCGCCGGGGTGGATATCGCCCGAGTTCAGCCGGATGATGGTCTCGACCGAACGGTCCATGGAGCCGAGATGCACCGGCATGTGCGGCGCGTTGGCGACCAGCGCGCCATGCCGGTCGAAGACGGCGCAGGAGAAATCCAGCCGTTCCTTGATGTTGACCGAATAGGCGGTGTTCTGCAGCGTCACGCCCATCTGCTCGGCGATCGACATGAACAAATTGTTGAACACCTCCAGCATCACCGGATCGGCCCCCATCTTCCCGGAGAGACCGGTGCCGAGTGCGGCCTGCCGGCGCTTTTTCTGGATGCGGCGCAGGAGCACATGGTTCCTGGCGGTGATCCCGGCCTGCCAGCCCGGCTCGACGACGATAGTCTGGTTCGGCTCGATGATCAGGGCAGGGCCGGCAACCTTATGCCCCGGTTTGAGCGCCTCGCGGCGGAAGATACCGGCGTCGAGCCAGGTGCCGTCGGTGAAGATTTGCCGGCTCTCCGAAGGGTTTGCGGCCATGTCCTCAAGGACTGAATCACTTTCCTCGCGGCCGGCGCCGCCGGTGTCGATGCCTTCGACGCCGACCGATTCCACGATCATCGGCTTGTCGTCATAGACGAAACCGAACTGCGCCTTGTGCGCCGTTTCGAAATCGCCCTTGGCCCGTTCGATCGAGCCGTGCTCGAAATTCACCGGCAGTGCGGTGTCGGTGCCGTCGTAGCGGACCTGCAGCAGCGGTTTCGAGGCGACGGCGTCCTCGGCAATGCCTTGTGCTGCGAGCTCGTCGATGACCGCTTTTCGCAACGTCGCGATGAGCTCGTCGATTGCCGGCCTGGAGTCTTGCGCCAGCGGTTTCAGCAGCGCCTGCTGGCGCGACGAGAAAATCGAGGACAGGCCAATGCCATAAGCTGACAACAGGCCCGAGAAGGGATGGATCAGCACCGCTTCCATGCCGAGTGCGTCGGCAACGAGGCAGGCATGCTGGCCGCCGGCGCCACCAAAACAGTTCAAGAGATATTCGGTGACGTCGTAGCCGCGCTGCACCGAGATCTTCTTGATGGCGTTGGCCATGTTTTCGACGGCGATGGTGACGAACCCTTCGGCGACCGCCTCCGGCGTGCGGCCGTCGCCGATTTCGGCGGCGAGCGCCGTGAATTTCTCGCGCACGGTCTGCACGTCGAGCGGTTCGTTCTGGCCAGGTCCAAAAATGGCAGGGAAGAAGTCGGGCTGCAGCTTGCCCAGCATGACATTGGCGTCGGTGACGGTCAGCGGGCCGCCGCGCCGGTACGCGGCCGGGCCGGGATTGGCGCCGGCCGAATCCGGCCCGGCGCGGAAGCGGCCGGCCTCGTAATGCAGGATCGAGCCGCCGCCGGCGGCGACGGTGTGGATGCGCATCATCGGCGCACGGATGCGCACGCCGGCAACCTCGGTGTCGAAGGCGCGTTCATAGTCGCCGTCATAGTGGGCGACGTCGGTGGATGTGCCGCCCATGTCGAAGCCGATGACCTTGCCGAATCCGGCGAGTTTCGCCGTCTCGACCATGCCTACGACGCCGCCGGCCGGACCGGACAACAGCGCGTCCTTGCCCTGGAACATGTCGGCAGCGGTGAGACCACCCGACGACATCATGAACATGAGGCGAGGCGATTGGCCGATATCCCCCCTTGTGGGGGAGATGCCCGGCAGGGCAGAGGGGGGCGTGACAGAATGAGACGTTGGCGGGACAGCGCCCCCCTCTGTCGGCTTTGCCGACATTTCCCCCACAAGGGGGGAGATTGGCGCCGCGCCCAGCTCTCCCGCCACCCTCTGCACATACCTCGACAGGATCGGCGACAGATAGGCGTCGACCACGGTGGTGTCGCCGCGGCCGACCAGCTTGACGAGCGGCGAGACCTCGTGACTGACCGAGACCTGTGAAAAGCCCAGCTTTCTGCAGACTTTCGCAACCGCCTTTTCGTGGTCGGGATATTTCCAGGCATGCATGAAGACGACCGCCACGGCATCGATGCCGCCGGCCCTGGCCTGCTCGATGGCCGGGCGAACGGCGGCGATGTCGAGCAGCCGTTCCACGCGGCCGTCGGCGCGCACGCGCTCGTCTACCTCAATGACGCGCTCGTAGAGCTGTTCGGGAAGAACGATCTCCTTGGCGAAGATGTCGGGCCGCGCCTGATAGGCGATCCTCAGCGCATCGCGAAATCCCCTGGTGATGAGCAGCAGCACACGGTCGCCCTTACGCTCCAGAAGCGCGTTGGTGGCAACGGTGGTGCCCATCTTGATGTCGCCGATCAGGCTGGATGGTATCGGAGCGCCGGATCCTAACCCGAGCAACTCGCGAATGCCCTGGATGGCGGCGTCGGCATAGGCTTCAGGGTTTTCGGACAGCAGCTTGCGCGGATGCAGCCCGCCTTTCGGGTCACGGCCGATGACATCGGTGAAGGTGCCGCCGCGGTCGATCCAGAAGTCCCATTTGGTGGTCACGGCAGCTGCTCCAGGCATTTTATTGATTCAATGTGTTAATTCGCCATGGCTTGGCCGGCAACAGCCAAGGAGGAGGATGTTACATATGGAAATGCAACGTTATGAAACTCATGGGCACCTTTATGCATTCTGTTCTGGATCGCCACCGGTAGCGGGGGCGTGATCAGAGGAGAGATATCATGAAGAAACTCATTCTTGCGTCGGTTTCGGCGCTTGCCCTGCTTGGCGTCGCGGCATGCAGCGACAGCGGCACGGGTGGGGACGGTACGACCACGCAGAGCACCAATCCGCCGGCGAACGAACAGCCGATGCAGCCTGAGACTACGCAGCCGGCCGAGCCGGCTCCGGCACAGCCGGCGCCCGCGCAGTAGTTCTGATTTAACGAGCAGGAGGCCGGCATGACGCCGGCCCCCTGACGGATTTGGACACGCGACTTGCAGTCGAAAGCGGTGACCCGGGTCACCGCAAAAGCGAACGCATGGCCGCGCGCATCATTTTTCGCCGAGGATCATCTCAGCCCGGCATTTTCCGCGCCAGTTCCCCGAGCAGGCCGAACCTCGCCGTTATGAGGGCAACGATCGGTCAGGGTCCGCGAAATCGATTGGGCCGGCCCTGCGGCACTGTCTTCGCTTGATAGCGGTAGGCGGTTGGCCCTATTAGGTGCTTATGTCCATTTGGGATCGCCTCGGCGACTTCATCACACGCGTTTCGTCCTCAACCTCGTCGGGTGTCGCCGACGTCGTCGAGGCCGTGCGGACGGTTTTCTCCGGCGATGCGGATCTGCGCCGGCGCGTCGCTTTCTCGGTGGCGATGATTGCGCTGTCGGCCAAGATGGCCAAGGCGGACGGCATCGTCACGCAGGACGAGGTGCGCGCCTTCCAGGAAATATTCGAAGTGCCGAAGGAGCAGACGCGTAACGTGGCGCGGCTCTACGATCTGGCCAAGCGCGACATTGCCGGCTTCGAGACCTATGCCGAGCGGATGGCGCAGCTTTGCGGCTCCGGCCATTCGAACTGCGTGATGCTGGAGGATATCCTCGACGGGCTGTTCCACATCGCCAAGGCCGACGGGCTGGTCCATGAGCGGGAAGGCCAGTTCCTGCATCGCATCGCCGAGATCTTCCGGATCGAGGAGGCGCATTACCAGAGCATTCTGGCGCGGCACGTCGATCTGGGTGCGGCCGATCCCTACGTCGTGCTCGGCATCGAACGGGGAAAGCCGTTCGAGGAGGTCCGAAAGCGCTATCGCAAGCTGGTTTCGGACAACCATCCCGACCGGCTGATCGCGCGCGGCCTGCCGCAGGAATTCATCAAGATCGCAACGAGCAGAATAGCGGCGATCAACGCGGCCTATGAGATGATCGAACGAGGCCTGCGGCACGCATGAGCGGCTTCCTGCCCGACGAGCCGAACGCCGAGGTAAGGGTATCGCCGAATTTCGGCCCACGGCGCGAGACGGCAATGCCCGACATGATCGTGCTGCACTACACCGGCATGACGACCGGCGGCGGCGCCGAAGCCCGGCTGTGCGATCCAGCCAGCGAGGTCTCTTCGCACTATCTCGTCCATGAGGACGGCCGCATCGTCCAGATGGTCAGGGAAAGCGACCGTGCCTGGCATGCCGGCAAGGGTTCCTGGTTCGGGCGCGCCGACATCAACTCCTGTTCGGTCGGCATCGAGATCGTCAATCCGGGACATTTGCTGGGCTATCGGAATTTTCCCAAACGGCAGATCGACGCGGTGATCGGCCTGTGCAAGGGGATCGTCCAGCGGCATTCCATTCCAGCCCAACGGGTGCTCGCCCATTCCGACGTGGCACCGGGACGCAAGGTCGACCCGGGCGAGAAATTCCCCTGGAAGGCTCTGTTCGAGGCCGGTATCGGTCATTTCGTCGAAGCGGCACCCATCAGGCGCGGCGCCGTGCTGAAGGCCGGCGACGCGAATGCCGAGGTCGAGGCGTTGCAGTCGATGCTGGCGCTCTACGGTTATGGCGTGGAGATATCAGGCGCTTTCGACCGGCAGACCGAAATTGTCGTTGAAGCTTTCCAGCGGCATTTCCGGCAGCGTTTGGTCGATGGCGTGGCCGACGGGTCGACAATCCGCACGCTGGAAAGGCTGCTTGCTTCCGCGAGGGCAGTTCCGTCCAGCTAGTCTTTTTCTGGTCGTTGAGTTACAATTCGTTACTCAAAGTGATTTGCTTCGCCTTCTTTGCCGCCAATTCGACCGTCAAAGGCGATCCGTGCAAGTTGTCGGATCTACAGCCCCCCAGATGTTCCGATGTTGAATTAGCGTAGCTGCGTGAAACTCTTCACGCGGTCCAACAGAACAGGATCACATGCAGAAATTGACCGTTTTAACGGCAGCTGTTGCTGCCGGCGTAATGACTTTTGCCATCGGTACCGCGAATGGCGCGCCACTGAGCCAGCGAGCAGACCAAGGTTTCATCGCCGCATCCGATAAAACCGCCGCGCCGAAAGCCGCCCAAGGCGCAAAGGAAAAAAAGGTAAAAAGAACTGCCTCCGCAAAGACGGAAAAAGCTAGGGTGGTGAAAAAGCCGGCCTCCGCAAAAAACGCGGTCTCCAAGCGGCATGTGAAGCGCAACAGAAAACGCATCGACCGGACGACTACGGCGTCGATCGGCCGGAAAGGCAAGGCGGTGTCGACGGCGGCTGCCGGCGGCAGCGGTCAGTTCTCGAAGATCATCGAGCGTCATGCCGCCAGCTATGGCGTGCCGGTCTCGCTCGCCAAGGCCGTCATCAAGATCGAGAGCAACTTCCAGCCGAACCAGGTGGGCAGCGCCGGCGAGATCGGCCTGATGCAGATCAAGCCGTCGACGGCACGGATGATGGGGTACAGCGGTTCGATCAAGGGTCTCTACGATCCGGATACCAACATCAAATACGGCATGAAATACCTCGCCATGGCGCGGGATCTCGGCGGCGGCACGACCTGCGGCACGATCCTCAAATACAATGCCGGCCATGGCGCCAAGCGCATGAACCCGGTGTCCGCGGCCTATTGCGGCAAGGTCAAGGTGCAACTGGCCGCGCTTGGAGCGCCGGCCTGATAAGCCGGAACTTGCTTTTTTTGTTTGCGTTTTCGGACGTGAGCCCCTTTATACGCCTTGCCAGCTGGCCGGGCGGCCGCACCCGCGAAGCCGAAAGGCTGCGGGTGAGGAAAGTCCGGGCTCCATGGAGACACGGTGCCGGTTAATGGCCGGCGGGGGCGACCCTAGGGAAAGTGCCACAGAAAGCAGACCGCCACGGTTTTACCGTGGTAAGGGTGAAAGGGTGGGGTAAGAGCCCACCGCGCGACTGGCAACAGGAGCGGCACGGTAAACCCCACCGGGAGCAAGACCGAATAGGGACGGTGCGAGGGGAAACCCTCGGGGGCTGTTTCCGGCCCACCGTCCGGGTAGGTTGCGTGAGGCGCATGGCAACATGCGCCCAAGATGAATGGCCGCCACGTTCTCGCCCCGCAAGGGGCGAGGGCCATACAGAACCCGGCTTACAGGCCAGCTGGCAATTTCTCCGGATTCTACAGGCAAATTCCCTGATATCAGCAGGTTGCGCCTTCGGGCGCGCCTGCTGAGTCAGGCGGTTCAGAAACTGAATCAGCTTTGCCGGAAGCAGCGAGGCATGGCTACATTCTTGAAATTGGTGCGATTTACCATCCGTGGGTGGAGAGTGTCAGGAGCGCATCATGGGCCAGGTCGACAAACGCAGCATCACGCTTTCGCCCGAACTGGCGGTGGCGGTCGACGACGTGGTTGCCGCCGGCGAGTACGCTTCGGCGAGTGAGGTGATCCGCGACGCGCTCAGGCAATGGAAAGACCGGCGCGATTTGCACGGCTATACGGTCGAGGAGTTGCGCAAGCTGGTGCAGGAAGGGATAGAAAGCGGGCCGGGACGATTCGCGTCGATCGACGAAATCAAGGCTGAAGCGCGTAGACGATTGAAATCCGATAACGCGGCATGAATTTGCTGCCCAACATCCCGAACTGCAAATGCAGAAGAGGACTTGATCGCGATCGCGCGAGACGACGAGGCTGCCGCGGACCGGCTGCTCGATCGGATCGAAGCCCGCTGGCAGCAACTGGCGACTTATCCCTTCTCGGGCGCGCCGCGCAAAGACATTGCGCCAGGCATCCGCCATCTGGTGGTCGGCGAATATCCTTACCTTTTACCGTGTCGGCGAAGATGCGATCGAAATTCTGCGCCTGCTGCATGGCCGACGCAATATCGAAGCAGACGATCTGAGTTCGTGATCGGGTCGTTCAGCCGCTGACGCCGTCTAGCGACGCCTCGATCGCTTGCCAAAGCTCTTCCACCGGCTCGCAGCCGACCGACAGGCGGACGAAGCCTGGCGGAACCGCGTCTCCTCTTTTCGCCCGCCGTTCGGCGGCGGTGTGCACGCCTCCGAACGACGTCGCCGCCTGCATGAGCGCACAATTGTTGATGAAGTCCTCGGCCTTGTCCTCAGAGGCGAGCTCGAAGGAGATCAGAAAGCCGAAGCGCTCCATCTGGGCGCGGGCGAGATTGTGCGAAGGGTCGCTTTCCAGACCCGGAAAGCGCAAGCCGCTGACCGCCTGATGATCCTTCAGCCGGCGCGCTATCACTTCGGCGGAAGCGCACATCCGGTCGAAACGAACCTCCAGCGTTTCGAGGCCGCGATGCACCAGCCATGCCTCGAACGGGCCAGGAATTGAGCCTGAGGTCTCACGCCAGCCGGATACGGCGGCGATGATGTCCGGATTCCGGCTGGCGACATGGCCGAACAGCACGTCGGAATGACCGTTGGGTGCCTTGGTATCGGCGGCAACAACGATGTCGGCGCCGAGATCGAGCGGGCGCTGGCCGAAGGGCGTCATCGTCGTGTTGTCGACCGCAAGGATTGCTCCCGCTCTGTGCACGGCTTCGGCGACAGCGGCGATGTCGCAGAGATCCAATCCCGGGTTGGCGGGCGTCTCGACGAAGGCCAGTCGATATCCATCGAAGCCGCCATCGAGGAAGGTCGACGTCGACCGGACGTCGTAGGCGACGCCGAACGGTTTCAGGAAGCGATCTGCCAGCGCCCGTGTGGTGTGATAGCCGTCCGACGGCAGCAGGATACGGTCGCCGGCTTTGAGCAGCCCGAAAAAAACCGCCGAGATCGCAGCCATTCCCGAGGGGAAAGCGACGCATGGCGCGCCTTCCAGATGCGCCAGCATGTGCTCGACCGCGTCCCAGGTCGGATTGCTGAAGCGGCCGTATTGGTCGAAGCCGGTGGCGTCGCCGGGTGCATGGAAAATGGCGGCCATGGTCAGGGGCAAAGGGATTGGGTCGCCCTTGGCAAGCCTGCCGCGACGCAGATGAGGAAGTGCCGCGGCGCGCGATCTGGCTGTTTCGGGCATGGATTTCAAACCTTGTTTCTAACCGAGAAAAGAATCTGGCCGACCGGGAAAGGGCGGGCCGACGCTATGCGTGGCGGCGTTCCGCGGCAAGCCGCTCCGGTTGGGCCAAACGACGCTAAACGCTTCGTTAGGCTTAATGGAGGATAAAGACGGGAGTGCCGTCAAAGTTGTTCTCACGGGTGGTGGCGCGCGCGTTTGTGAAGCTTGTTCCCGTTGACGCCCATAGTGCCCCATGATATCCCATATCAATATTCAAGCCTTCGTTCCGCGTCAGGGTGAAGCGTACGCCAATCGGGCAGCCGCGGCGGCTGCGCGTTTGCCTGTTTTCGCCCCTCGGAGGGAAGCGAGTTTTGGGCAGGGACCGCGCTGCGGCGGCGCGGACGGGAAGATGCAGAGGGGTGCGGCGGCGCAAGCGGCCGTAACGCGTAATGGACCGGTTTCTGTCAAACGCGGTGAACAAGGTCGATGCGAAGGGGCGGGTGTCCGTTCCGGCGCATTTCCGTGCGGTTGTGCAGAAACGCGGCTATTCGGAACTCTATGGGCTGCGCTGCCTGGATCGTCCGGCGATGGATGTCGGCGGGCTCGACCTGCTCGACCGCTACGAGCAGCGCATCGCGCAGGAAGATCCTTTCCTGCAGACGGCGGACGACATGTCGTTCTTCTGCCACGGCGACGGAGCCTTCCTGAAGCTCGATCAGGACGGCCGCATCACGATGACCGATTTCATCCGCGAGCATACGGGCATTGCCGCGGAAGTGGCTTTTGTCGGCCGCGGCAATTTCTTTCAGATCTGGGAACCTGGACGGCTCACCGCCTACGGGGCGGAAGCACGCGCCCGGCTTTTAAAGCTTCGGCAGGGGACGAAGCCTGGGGAGCGACCGGAATGATGGCGGGCTACGGCGATGACCCTCACGCCGTTGGCGGACCGGCCCGTCACATTCCGGTCCTCCTTGCCGAAGTGCTGGAGGCGCTTTCGCCCAAATCCGGCGAGGTGATCGTCGACGGCACCTTCGGCGCCGGTGGCTATACCAAAGCCATCCTGGCAAGCGGCGCCTCGGTCGTCGCCATCGACCGCGATCCGGATGCGATCGCTGTGGGGCGTGTCCTCGAACAACAGGCGGGCAGCAAACTCAGCCTTGTTCAGGCGCCGTTCTCGACATTGGACGAGCATGTCGAAAGCGCTGACGGCGTGGTGCTCGACATCGGCGTGTCCTCCATGCAGATCGACGAGGCGGAGCGCGGCTTTTCGTTCCGCGCCGATGGGCCGCTCGACATGCGCATGGCGCAAACAGGCCTGAGCGCCGCCGATGTCGTCAACAGCTTCAAGGTGGGAGACCTTGCCCGCATCTTCGGGTTTCTTGGCGAAGAGCGCCATGCCGGCCGCATCGCCCGCATGATCGAAAGCCGTCGCGAAAAACGTCCGTTCGAGCGCACGCTCGACCTTGCCGACGCCATCGAGACGCATATCGGCCGCGCGCCCAAGGACAAGATCCATCCGGCGACCCGCGTTTTCCAGGCGCTGCGCATTTTCGTCAATGACGAACTCGGCGAACTGGCCAAAGCGCTGTTTGCGGCTGAACGCGTGCTGAAACCGGGCGGACGGCTGGCCGTGGTGACCTTCCACTCGCTGGAAGACCGCATCGTCAAACGCTTCATCGCCGATCGCGCCGATGCGGCGACCGGATCGCGGCACCTGCCCGAGGTCCAGGCGCGCACCGCCACCTTCAAGAAAGCAGGCGGCGGCGTGACCCCCGATGAGGCCGAGATATCAGCCAATCCGCGCGCGCGCTCGGCAAGGCTGCGCACTGCTGTGCGCACCGACGCGTCGGCGCGTGCCGGCGACTTTTCGATTTTCGGGCTTCCAAAACTTCCTGACCCAAAACTTCCCGGTGCCGACAGGCCGGGAGAGAGGTGAGCACGTGTTTCGTACCAGCGACATAGTCCTTATCGCCGTCATGGTCTCGGCTGCGGCCCTGACCTACAAGACCAAGCGCGAGGCCGAGGAACAATTGGCGGCGGTGCACAAGCTCCAGGCACAGATCCGCTACGAGGAGGACACGATCGACCTCCTGAAGGCGGACTGGAGCCTGCTTACCCAGCCGTCGCGCCTGCAAAAGCTGGCTGAGATCTACAAATCGCAGCTCGCGCTCGAGCCGGTCAACGCTCGCCAGATCATCGGTCTGGACGATCTGCCGGCAAAACCTCTCACCATCGAGGACCTTTCGTCCCAGCGGCTGGGCGGCATGGCCGACAGTTCTGGCGAGGGATCCTTGGACGGCAAGGACCCCGTGGTGACCGGAGGCATTGTCCAATGACCAAACTTCCATCGATCGCCAAGCTTCCAATGATCTCCAGGCTTCCATCGATCGCCAGGCTGCTGAAGCGCCGCGCCAAGTCGGAAGGCGGATCGATTGTGGTCGAAGGCGCCCGCAAGGCGACCGGCGGCAAGGGCAGGACCCGCATCGTGATGACGATGGCGGTTTTCTTCGGCATCTACTCGACCATCACCGGGCGGCTGGTCTATCTGGGTTTCCAGAATCCCGACCTGTCCGGCGGCCCGCAGAGCCGGGTGACGGCGTCACGGCCCGACATCGTCGACCGCAACGGCGAAGTGCTGGCCACGGACATCAAAACGGCGTCGCTGTTTGCCGAACCGCGCCGCATCGTCGACGCAGACGAGGCGATCGAAAAACTGTCGATGGTGCTTCCCGAAATTGACTACGAGCAGACCTACCACAAGCTGAAGAGCGGCGCCGGCTTCGTCTGGCTGCAGCGGCAACTGACGCCTAAACAACAATCTGACATCATGCAGCTCGGCATTCCCGGCTTCGGCTTCCGCACCGAAAAGCGCCGTTTCTACCCTGCCGGCGAAACCTCGTCCTACATTGTCGGCCTCACCAACGTCGACAACCAGGGCATCTCCGGGATGGAGAAATACATCGACGAACAGGGGCTGAGCGACCTTCAGGCGTCGGGCCTTGCGGTTGCCAAGGATCTGAAGCCGGTTCGGCTTTCGATCGACCTGCGCGTCCAGCATATCGTGCGTGACGAGGTTGCCACCGGCATGGAGAAATACCACGCGATCGCGGCGGGCGCCGTCGTTCTCAACATCAAGACCGGCGAAGTGATGGCGATGGCCTCGGTTCCGGATTTCGATCCGAACAATCCCTACAATGCGCAGGACAAGGACCGCTTGAACCGCATGTCGGCCGGCCTCTATGAAATGGGTTCGACCTTGAAGAGCTTCACCACCGCCATGGCGCTCGATTCCGGGAAGGTGACGCTGGAAAGCCGTTTCGACGCTTCGCGCCCGATCAGGATCGGCCGTCAGACCATCCATGATTTTCACGGCAAAGCCCGGGTGCTGTCGGTGCCGGAAGTGTTCATCTACTCGTCTAACATCGGTTCGGCCAAGGAAGCCGAAGCGGTCGGCATCCAGGGGCATCGCGAATTCCTGCATCGGCTGGGGATCCTCGAGAGGATGCAGACGGAACTGCCCGAGGTCGCCCGCCCGACCGAGCCCAAAGTCTGGAAACAAGTCCATTCGATCACCATCGCCTTCGGTCACGGTGTGTCGACGACGCCGCTGCAGACGGCGGTCGGCTGCGCCGCGCTGCTGAACGGCGGCTATCTGATCCAGCCGACATTCCTGAAGCGCGCGCAGGAGCAGGCAATGGCGGTGGCCAAGAAAGTGGTCAGCGACAAGACCGTCGAGAGCATGCGCTATCTCTACGCCCTGAATGCCGAGAAAGGGTCAGGCAGAAACGCCAGGGTTCCGGGCTATCGCGTCGGCGGCAAGACGGGAACGGCCGAGAAAGTTGTCAACGGCCGCTACTCAAAGGACAAGAATTTCAACGCCTTCGTCGCGGCTTTCCCGATGGACGACCCGCAATATGTCGTGCTTACGATCGCCGACGAACCGAAGCCGGAAAAACCCGGCATGGGTGCGACGGCCGCCTCGAATGCAGGCGTCATGGCAGCGAACATCATCCGACGTTCAGCTTCCATGCTTGGCGTAAAGCCAGATTTCAGCCATGAAAATGGCGCAACGCTGGTTTCCTATCAGTGATTCTTAGGGCGCGCCGGCAACTGCGCGCTATTTTGTTGTGATGAACGGGGTTCGATGAAGCTGAAAGATCTAGCCGGTATCCTGCCTGTCGAGGGAACAGCTCCCTTCGATGTGGAGGTTACCGGGATTTCGTCGGATTCCCGCAAGGTGAGGCCGGGCGTGGTCTTCTTTGCGCTCACCGGCACCAAGGCGGATGGCGCCGCCTATGCCGCCGATGCCGCCGAACGCGGCGCAGCAGCGATCGTGGCCGGCAAGGGCAGCGCCGTCGCCGGACTGCGGGTGCCGGTTATCGCCGTCGACGATCCGCGCCTTGGGCTGGCGCTGAGTGCCGCCCGATACTTCGGCAGACAACCGCAAACCATGGTCGCGGTGACCGGCACCAGCGGCAAGACATCGGTTGCGGCCTTTACCAGGCAGATCTGGGAGCAATCAGGCTTTGCCGCGGCTTCGATCGGCACGACCGGCGTGGTGGCGCCGGGCCGCAACGAATATGGCTCGCTGACCACCCCCGACCCGGTCGATCTGCACAGGCTGCTGATGGAACTGGCGGATGCGGGCGTCACCCATGCATCGATGGAGGCCTCCAGCCACGGCCTCGACCAGCGCCGGCTCGACGGCGTGAAGCTTGCGGCCGGCGGTTTCACCAATCTCGGCCGCGACCACATGGACTATCACCCGACGGTCGAGGACTATCATCGCGCCAAGCTGCGCCTGTTCGACACGCTGCTGCCGAAGGGCGCGGCGGCCGTGATCTTTGCCGACGATCCGTGGTCGGAGCCGACGATCAGGGCGGCGAGGGCGGCGGGGCTGAACGTGCTGACTGTCGGCCGCCATGGCGACTTCCTGCGGCTGAAGCGGGTCGAGCACGAGCGCCACCGCCAGCGCGCCGAGGTGGAAGTCGATGGCGTTCTCCACGAGGTCGACTTGCCGCTGGCCGGCGATTTCCAGATAGCCAATGCCCTGGTTTCGGCAGGCCTCGCCATCTCCACTGGAACGCCTGCCGCCAAAGCCCTGATGGCGTTGGAGAAATTGAAAGGCGCGCCGGGCCGGCTCGACCTCGTCGGCACGACATCCAATGGCGCGCCGGTCTATGTCGACTACGCGCATAAGCCGGACGCGCTGGAAAACGTTCTGACCTCGGTGCGCCCTTTCACCACCGGCCGCGTCATCGTCGTGTTCGGCTGCGGCGGCGACCGCGACCGGGGCAAACGTCCGATCATGGGCGAGATCGCCACGCGGCTCGCCGATGTCGTCATCGTCACCGACGACAATCCGCGCTCGGAAGTGCCCGAAACGATCCGCGCCGCGATCCTTGCCGCTGCACCCGGCGCCATCGAGATCGGCGACCGGCGCAGGGCGATCCACGAGGCCGTCGCCATGCTCCATGCCGGCGACACGCTGATCGTGGCCGGCAAGGGCCATGAGGAAGGCCAGACCATCGGCGCCGAGACGCTGCACTTTTCCGACCATGAGGAGGTCCGCTCCGCGCTCCAGGAGCAAGCCGCATGAGCTTCCTGTGGACCTCCGAGGATCTCGTCGCCGCCATGGGCGGACGGCCGCTCGGCTCGATGCCGGAGGGCGTTTCCGGCATCTCGATCGACAGCCGCAGCCTGCAACCGGGCGATGCCTTCTTCGCCATCAAGGGCGAGGCGATGGACGGCCATGATTTCGCGACCGCCGCCATCAAGGCCGGCGCCGGCGTGCTGGTCGTCGCCGAGGGCAAGCTGCCGTCGCTCGGGCGGCTGACGGCGCCGATGATCGTCGTGCAGGACGTGCTCGCCGCACTGGAAAAGCTAGGGCTGGCGGCCCGTGCGCGCTCGAACGCCAGGATCATCGCGGTGACCGGTTCGGCGGGCAAGACCACCACCAAGGAAGCGCTGCGCCATGTGTTGTCGGCGGTCGGCAAGGTGCACGCGTCGGCCCAGTCTTTCAACAATCACTGGGGCGTGCCGCTGACGCTGGCGCGGATGCCGGCGGATTGCGACTACGCCGTCTTCGAGATCGGCATGAACCATCCGGACGAGATCCGGCCGCTGGTCAAGATGGTCCGGCCGCATGTCGCCCTTGTCACGCTGATCGCAGCGGCACATCTCGGCTTCTTCCGCAACCTGGACGAAATCGCCAAGGCCAAGGCCGAGATTTTCGAGGGGCTGGAACCGGACGGTGCCGTCCTTCTCAACCGCGACGATCCGCGCTGGAAGCTTCTGGACAAGATGGCGAGAGCCGCCGGCGTCGAGCACATTTACGGGTTTGGCGAGAACGCCCATGCGACCTTCAAACTGCTCGAATGCGCGCTGCATGCCGATCATTCCGTCATCACCGCCAAGATCGGCGGACAGGAGATCACCGCCAGGGTTGGCGCGCCGGGCCGACACATGGTGCAGAATGTGCTGGCCGTGCTGGGTGCCGCGCATCTGGTCGGCGCCGACATCGCCAGGGTGGCGACGGCGCTGGCCGATCTTTCGGCCGAGCGCGGACGCGGCAAGCGCCATGTGCTGCGCCACCCCAAGGGTCCGATCACGCTGATCGACGAGAGCTACAACGCCAATCCGGCGTCGATGAGCGCTGCAATGGCCCTGCTCAACGCGACGCCGGTGTCGGGCGAAGGCAGGCGCATCGCCGTGCTCGGCGACATGCTCGAACTCGGCGACCACTCGGCGAAGCTGCATGCGGCACTTGCCGGTCTCATCGTCGGCACCGACACGCGCACGGTCTTCCTCGCCGGCCCGGAAATGCGGGCGCTGGCCGATGTCCTGCCCGACGAGATCGAGACGGAGTATCGTCCCAGTGCAGAGGATCTGAAGCTGGTGCTTCTGTCGGCGCTGAAGCCTGGCGATGTGGTGATGATCAAGTCGTCCAAAGGCATCGGGTTTTCCAAGCTGGTCGATGCATTGCTCGGCAAATTTCCGGCCGCAGCCACAACCGCCAAACAGACCTAGAGCCAGGACCGGGGACCGCATCGCATGTTCACACTGCTCGTCGAATTCGCGGACAAGATCTCGGTCTTCAACGTCTTCCGCTACATAACCTTCCGCACCGGCGGCGCGCTGATCACCGCGGCGCTGATCGTCTTTATCTTCGGGCCGGCCATCATCAATTCGCTGAGGCTGCGGCAGGGCAAGGGCCAGCCGATCCGGGCCGACGGGCCGCAGACGCATTTCAAGAAAGCCGGCACGCCGACCATGGGCGGGCTGATGATCCTGTGCGGCATCGTCGGCTCGTCGCTTTTGTGGGCGAACCTGTCCAGCATCTATGTCTGGGTGGTGCTGCTGGTGACGCTCGGTTTCGGCTCGATCGGCTTCTATGACGATTATCTCAAGGTGACGAAGCAATCGCATCTCGGCTTTTCCGGCAAGGCGCGGCTGGGGCTTGAATTCGTCATCGCCGGCATCGCCGCCTGGGTGATCATGCACAACGGCCAGGCGCCGTTCTCGTCGTCGCTGACTTTTCCCTTCGCCAAGGAATTTCTCATCAATCTCGGCTGGTTCTTCATCCCGTTCTCCTGCTTCGTCATCGTCGGCGCCGGCAATGCGGTGAACCTGACAGATGGCCTCGACGGGCTGGCGATCGTGCCGATCATGATCGCGGCGGCCTCCTTCGGCGTCATCGCTTATCTCTCCGGCAATGCGGTGTTCGCTGAATATCTGCAGATCCATTTCGTGCCCGGCACCGGCGAACTGGCGGTGGTCCTGGGCGCGGTCATCGGTGCCGGCCTCGGCTTCCTATGGTTCAACGCCCCGCCAGCGGCAATCTTCATGGGCGATACCGGATCGCTGGCCCTGGGCGGCCTGATCGGCACGGTCGCGGTCGCCACCAAGCACGAGATCGTGCTTGTCATCGTCGGCGGCCTGTTCGTCGTCGAGATCCTGTCGGTCATCATCCAGGTCGGCTACTTCAAGATGACCGGCAAGCGCGTGTTCCTGATGGCGCCGATCCACCATCATTTCGAAAAGCTCGGCTGGACCGAGAGCCAGGTGGTGATCCGCTTCTGGATCATCGCCGTCATCCTGGCGCTGGTCGGCCTGTCGACCCTGAAGCTCAGATAGGAGGCCACTTGATCCCCGCCGCTTCCTTCGCAGGCAAGTGCGTTTCGCTCTTCGGGCTCGGCGGCTCCGGGGTTGCCACGGCGCGCGCGCTGATCGAAGGCGGAGCGGACGTGCTGGCCTGGGACGACAATCCCGACAGCGTCGCCAAGGCCGAGGCCGTCGGCATCGCGACCGGCGATCTGCGCGCCGCCGCCTGGGCGAAGTTCTCGGCCTTCGTGCTGTCGCCCGGCGTGCCGCTGACGCATCCGAAGCCGCACTGGACGGTGGAACTCGCGCGCGCTTCAGGCGTCGAGATCATTGGCGACATCGAGCTTTTCTGCCGCGAGCGGATCTTGCTGGCGCCGGCAGCACCCTTCATCGCCATCACCGGAACCAACGGCAAATCGACGACCACGGCGCTGACGGCGCATATCCTGAAATCGGCCGGGCGCGACACGCAGATGGGCGGCAATATCGGTCGCGCGGTGATGACGCTCGATCCACTGGGCGCCGGACGGCACTATGTCGTGGAATGTTCGTCCTACCAGATCGACCTCGCGCCCTCGATCAATCCGACCGCCGGCGTCCTGCTCAACCTGACGCCCGATCATCTCGACCGCCACGGCACGATGCAGCACTACGCCGCGATCAAGGAACGGTTGGTGGCCGGCAGCGAAACCGCCATCGTCGGTGTCGATGATTCCTGGGGCGCCCAGGCCGCCGACCGGCTGGAGCGGGCAGGCCAGCACGTCATCCGCATTTCCAGGCGCCTGCCGCTGACCGACGGCTACTTCGCCGACGGCACCGATCTGATGGAGGCGGTGCATGGCCGTTACAGCCGCGTTGCCTTTCTCGAAGGCATCGGCTCGCTGCGCGGCCAACACAATGCGCAGAATGCACTGGCCGCCGTCGCCGCCTGCCTCAAGGTCGGGCTCGAACTGGGCGAGATCCAGTCGGGGCTGGAGAGCTTTCCCGGGCTGGCGCACCGCATGGAGCAGGTCGGCCGCAAGGATCATGTCCTGTTCATCAACGATTCCAAGGCGACCAATGCCGATGCGGCAGCGCCCGCATTGTCCAGCTTTGCACGCATCTACTGGATCGCCGGCGGGTTGCCGAAGGAGGGCGGCATCGAGCCGTTGCGCGGCCTCTTTCCACGCATCGCCAAGGCTTATCTGATCGGAGAGGCCGCACCGGGCTTTTCGGCGACGCTCGGCGAGGCCGTGCGCTACGAAATATCAGGCACGCTGGCCGCAGCGGTCGAACACGCCGCAAGCGACGCGGCGAGCGACGATGAAAACGGCGAGGTGGTGGTGCTGCTTTCACCGGCCTGCGCAAGTTTCGACCAGTTCAAGAATTTCGAAGTGCGCGGCGAAGCCTTCAGGCAGGCCGCGACCGCTATTGATGGCGTGAAGCCCATCGGAGGGACACGATAATGCAAAGCCGTCTCGACAAGAGCCCGGTTGCCACCTGGTGGTGGACGGTCGATCGCTGGTTCCTGGCTGCGTTCCTGTCGCTGATGGGGCTTGGCATCGTGCTGTCCTTCGCGGCGAGCCCGGCAGTGGCCCAGCGCATCGGCCTCGACAGTTTCCACTTCGCCACACGGCAGATCATTTTCACCATTCCCGCGCTTGGCGTGATGCTGGCCGTCTCCTTCCTGGAATCGCGGCAGATCAGGCGCATGGCCCTGGCCATGCTGTGCATCATGCTGGTGCTGATGGTGGCGGTTCTCTACATCGGCGTCGAGGTGAAGGGCGCGCGGCGGTGGGTGTCGCTCGCCGGCGTGTCGATCCAGCCGTCGGAATTCCTGAAGCCGGCATTCGTCGTCATCTGCGCCTGGCTGTTTGCCGAACACAAGCGCCAGCCCGACATTCCGGGCAATCTGTTCGCCATGCTGCTGCTGGCCCTCGTCATTTCGCTGCTGGTGGCGCAGCCGGATTTCGGCCAGACCATGCTGGTGCTCGGCACCTGGGGGGTGATGTTCTTCATGGCCGGATTGCCATGGCTGTGGATCGTCGCGCTGGGCGCTGCCGGCGTCGGCGGCGTATTTGCAGCCTATACGGTGTTTCCGCATGTCGCCGGCCGCATCGACCGCTTCATAACCGGCGAGGGCGACACGTTCCAGGTCGACATGGGCCGCGATGCGCTGATCAATGGCGGCTGGTTCGGCGTGGGCCCGGGCGAGGGCACAGTCAAGCGGGTCATACCGGACAGCCATGCCGATTTCGTATTCTCGGTCGCCGGCGAAGAATTCGGACTGATCATGTGCTTCTTCATCATGACCATCTTCGCCTTCATCGTGCTGCGCGGGCTCAGCACCGCGCTCAAGGAGCAGGACGATTTCACGCGCTATGCGGTTGGCGGCCTGGTCACGGTCTTCGGTCTGCAGTCTGTCATCAACATGGCCGTCAATCTGCAGCTGATGCCGGCCAAGGGCATGACCTTGCCGTTCATCTCCTATGGCGGCTCCTCGCAGATCGCCATCGCCATCTCGATGGGCATGGTGCTGGCGCTGACACGCAGGCGGCCGGAAAAACGCAAGCAGCTGGGCTTCGCACCGTCGCAGCGCGCGATGGCGGCGGAGTGAAATGGCGAAGGGGGTCATCCTTCTGGCGGCCGGCGGCACCGGCGGGCATCTCTTCCCGGCCGAGGCGCTGGCGCACGAGCTGACCGGACGCGGCTGGACGGTGCATCTCGCCACCGATGATCGCGCCGAGCGTTTTGCCGGCCAGTTTCCGGCAGCAAGCATCCATCAGTTCAAGTCGGCGACGATGAGTTCGAAAAATCCCTTTGCGATCCTCGCCGCCTTCTGGAAAATCTGGGGCGGCGTGCGGCAGGCATCCGCCGTGATCGACCGGATCAAGCCCGCCGTCGTGGTCGGTTTCGGCGGCTATCCGACGCTGCCGCCGCTCTATGCGGCGACGCGGCGCAAGGTGCCGACGCTTGTTCACGAGCAGAACGCGGTGATGGGGCGCGCCAACAGGGCGTTGGCCGGCCGCGTCGATGCCATCGCCGGCGGGTTTTTGCCGGAAGATTCAAGCGCCGCGGGCGTCAAGACGGTGACGACAGGCAATCCGGTCAGGCCGCAAGTGCTGAAGGCGGCGAAGTCGCCCTATGTGGCGTCTACTGGCAAGCAGCCGTTCCGGCTTCTGGTGTTCGGCGGCAGCCAGGGGGCACAGTTCTTTTCCGATGCACTGCCGGCGGCGGTCGGACAGCTTTCCGGCGCACAACGCAAGCGGCTTGATATCACGCAACAGGCGCGCGCCGACGATGTGGAGCGGGTAAGGGCGGCCTATGCCGCCCTTGGCGTCGAGGCCGAGGTGTCGCCCTTCTTCACCGACATGGCGGCGCGCATGGCTGCGGCGCATCTGGTGATGTCGCGGTCCGGCGCCTCGACCGTATCGGAAATCGCGGTGATCGGCCGGCCGGCGCTGCTGGTGCCCTATCCCCATGCGCTCGACCACGACCAGGCCGCCAATGCCGCGGCATTGGCGGCGGCAGGCGGCGCCGAAGTGCATCCGCAATCCACGCTTTCGTCGGAGCGCATCGCCGCGCTCGTCGGTGCGCTGATGGACGATCCGGAGCGGCTGACCACAATGGCGACGGCGGCGAAGTCGGCCGGAAAACCGGACGCGGCACGGTTGCTCGCCGATCTGACAGAGGCTATTGCGTCGAAGAAAACCGTTTCGGACTTCAGGAAGGAGACGCACGCATGAAGATGCCGCAGACGATCGGCCTTGTGCATTTCATCGGCATCGGCGGCATCGGCATGAGCGGCATCGCCGAGGTGCTGCACAATCTCGGCTACAAGGTGCAAGGGTCCGACCAGGCCGACAGCGCCAATGTGCAGCGGCTGCGCGACGAGGGCATCGAGTGCTTTGTCGGTCATCACGCCGACAATATCGGCGATGCCGAAGTGGTTGTCGTCTCGACGGCGATCAAGAAATCCAATCCGGAGCTGAAGGCCGCGCGCGAGAAACTGCTTCCCGTCGTGCGTCGCGCCGAGATGCTGGCCGAACTGATGCGCTTCCGGCAGGCGGTGGCCATCGGCGGCACGCACGGCAAGACGACGACGACCTCTATGGTGGCGACGCTGCTCGAAGCCGGCGGGCTCGATCCGACCGTGATCAATGGCGGCATCATCAATGCCTATGGCACGAACGCCCGCATGGGCGACGGCGAATGGATGGTGGTCGAGGCCGACGAGAGCGACGGCACCTTCCTGAAGCTGCCGGCCGAGATTGCCGTC
This sequence comes from Mesorhizobium sp. WSM4821, assembly GCF_055901555.1. NCBI lineage: Bacteria > Pseudomonadati > Pseudomonadota > Alphaproteobacteria > Hyphomicrobiales > Phyllobacteriaceae > Mesorhizobium > Mesorhizobium sp. WSM4821. The sequence goes on from NZ_CM148371.1 coordinate 3,763,702, forward strand.
GTCACCAACATCGATCCGGAGCATCTCGACCATTACGGCTCCTTCGACAAAGTGCGCGAGGCCTTTCGCCAGTTCGTCGAGAACGTGCCGTTCTACGGCTTCGGCGTCATGTGCACCGACCACCCGGAGGTGCAGGCGCTGGTCAGCCGCATCGAGGACCGACGCGTCATCACCTATGGCGAGAACGCGCAGGCGGACGTGCGTTTCACCAATCACCGGATGGACGGCCCGACCTCGGAATTCGACGTGGTGATCCGCGACCGCAAAACCCGCGAACAGTCGACGATATCGGGCCTGCGCCTGCCGATGCCCGGCCGTCACAACGTCTCCAACGCGACCGCGGCGATCGCCGTCGCGCACGAGCTCGGCCTCTCGGCCGAGGCGATCAGGAAGGGCCTGTCGTCCTTCGCCGGCGTCAAGCGGCGCTTCACCGGTACCGGTTCGTGGAACGGCGTCGAAATCTTCGACGACTACGGCCACCATCCGGTCGAGATCACTGCGGTTCTGAAGGCGGCGCGCGACGCCACCAAGGGCCGCGTCATCGCCATTGCCCAGCCGCACCGCTTCACACGGCTGCATGACCTGTTCGACGAGTTTTCCGTCTGCTTCAACGATGCCGACACGGTGATGGTGGCGCCGGTCTATGCGGCGGGCGAGGAGCCGATCGACGGGGTGACGTCCGAGGCACTGGTGTTCCGCATCCGCGCCGGCGGCCATCGCGACGCGCGCTACATCGAAGGCCCCGCGGCGATCGCGCCTGTTATCCGCGACCTGGCGAAACCAGGCGATCTCGTCGTCTTTCTCGGCGCCGGCAATATCACGCAATGGGCTTACGCGCTGCCTGGGGAACTCGGCGGGACGGTTTCATGACGCGCGGCCCGGCGTTGATCGACAAGCTTGGCGGCCGGCTTGCCGGCCTGCGCGGCCGCATCACGCCGAATGCCGAGATGGACAAGATCACCTGGTTCCGCGTCGGCGGGCTGGCCGACGCGTTGTTCCAGCCGGCCGATGAGGACGATCTCGCCGCGTTCCTGAGGGCGATTCCCGAAGAAATACCGCTGACCATCGTAGGCGTCGGCTCGAACCTGCTTATCCGCGACGGCGGCATTGCGGGCTTCGTCATCCGGCTTTCGGCCAAGGGCTTTGGCGAGGCCGAAGTGATCGCGCCGACCACGATCAAGGCGGGAGCCGCCACGCCCGACAAGCGCCTTGCGGCGGTTGCCTACCAGGCCGGCATCGGTGGCTTCGAGTTTTACCACGGCATTCCGGGCGCCGTCGGCGGCGCGCTGCGGATGAACGCCGGCGCCAATGGCGCCGAGACCAGCGAGCGCGTCGTCGAAGTGCGGGCGCTCGACCGCAAGGGCAATGTGCATACGCTGAGCAACGCCGATATGGGCTACGCCTATCGCCATTCGGCCGCACCTGAAGGGTTGATCTTCACATCGGCGCTGTTCGAAGGTGTTCTGGAAGACAAGCCCAAGATCAAGGCGGCGATGGATGCTGTCCAGCACCATCGCGAGACCGTGCAGCCGATCCGCGAAAAGACCGGCGGCTCGACCTTCAAGAATCCGGAAGGCACCTCGGCCTGGAAGGAAATCGACAAAGCGGGCTGCCGGGGGCTGATGATCGGCGGCGCGCAGATGTCGCCGATGCATTGCAACTTCATGATCAACACGGGAACGGCGACCGGCTACGACCTCGAGTATCTTGGCGAGACCGTGCGCACGCGCGTGCTCGAAAAGTCGGGCATCCGGCTGCATTGGGAAATCAAGCGCATCGGCAATTTCCGGCCGGGGCACCAGGTCCAGGAGTTCCTCGGGCAGCTACTTTAGCACCGTCGGATGTTCATGTGATGCTTGAACTTCAAATGGTCTGAAATCACCGCGCGACCGTTGCGCCAAAGACTCACAACGCAGTTTTTGTGGTCGTTTTTACGGAAAGTGAATCTCTCGGAATCGTAAGCACTTGCCAGCGAATCAACTCTCTGATTCTCTGCTCGAAAGCGTTTCCTGATTTGAGTCGTTCGACGCGTTTCCCGCGTTTTCCGTCTGGGGGGCAACCTGCCGGGAGACTCGGACTCAAGGTCGCGGAAATCGTGAGAGCAAAGACTGCTCTGATCGAGAGATGCCGGCCCGCCGTGAGAGGGGATGACGGGAAATGAAAAGCAAGCATGTGGCCGTTTTGCTGGGGGGATTCTCGTCCGAGCGGCCCGTGTCTCTGTCTTCGGGGAATGCCTGTGCCGATGCGCTCGAGAAGGAAGGCTACCAGGTCACTCGCGTCGACGTTTCGCGCGATGTCGGCTCCGTGCTCGCCGAGCTCAAGCCTGATGTTGTCTTCAATGCGCTGCACGGCCCGTTCGGCGAGGACGGCACCATCCAGGGCATCCTCGAATATCTTGCCATTCCCTACACTCATTCCGGCGTGCTCGCCTCGGCGCTTGCCATGAACAAGGAGCAGGCCAAGCGGGTCGCCAAAGCCGTCGGCATTCCGGTCGCGGAATCCAAGGTGGTCGATCGCTTTGCCATCCAGGGCAAGCATCCGATGAAGGCGCCCTATGTCGTCAAGCCGGTCAACGAGGGGTCGAGCTTCGGCGTCGTCATCGTGCATGAAGGCCAGTCGCATCCGCCGCAGGTCATCGGTTCGTCCGACTGGAAGTATGGCGACACCGTTATGGTGGAGCGTTACGTGCACGGGCGCGAGCTGACTTGCGCGGTGATGGGCGATGTGGCGCTCGGTGTCTGCGAGATCATCCCGACCGGCCATTCCTTCTACGACTATGATTCAAAATACGTCGCGGGCGGATCAAAACACGAATGCCCTGCAAAAATTTCACCGAATATTTACCAAAAAATACAGACACTGGCGCTCAAGGCTCACCAAGCTATCGGCTGCCGGGGCGTTTCCCGGTCGGACTTCCGTTATGATGATCGACACTCCGAGAACGGCGAAATTGTCTGGCTCGAGGTCAACACTCAGCCGGGCATGACGCCGACATCCTTGGTGCCTGAAATCGCTGCGCAGGCGGGGCACTCGTTCGGCGATTTGTTGAGTTGGATGGTGGAGGACGCTTCGTGTCTGCGTTGAAGTGGGGACAGGGCAAGGGGAAGGGCGCGACCGGGCCGATGCTGTTCGGCATGCCGCTGTCGTTCGATCACTTCGTGCTGCCGCGCCTGCTTCGCCGGCCGGCGCGCGTGCTGGCGCGCCTGGGCGAGGACGACTTCGAGGTGCCGCCTTTCTCCGCGGCCATCCTGTCGGCGGTGCTGCTCGTGTCGGGCGCTGCCTATGGCGCCTATCTCGGCGGGCACGTCGACGGCATCGTTCAAGGCATCACCGCCCGCACCGGTTTTGCCGTCGATCAGATCAAGGTGGTCGGCAACCGCGCAACCTCCGAGATCGATATTCTCGACAGAATGCAGCTCGACGGCTGGACGTCGCTGATCGGCTTCGATGCCGAAGCCGCGCGGGAGCGCATAGCCACGCTGCCCTGGGTCGAGATTGCGGCGGTGCGCAAGGTCTATCCGCACACGCTGGAGGTGCGCATCGAGGAGCGTGAGCCCTTCGCGCTCTGGCAACAGGGCAGCGAGCTTTCCGTCATCGAGCGGTCCGGCGCGGTGATCGCGCCGTTCTCCGGCGGCAAGCAGGCGTTGCTGCCGCTGATCGTCGGCACCGGCGCGCCGGCCAAGGCGCCGGATTTCCTGGCAAGGATCGAAAAATATCCGGAGCTTGCCGCGCGGGTCAAAGGCTATATCCGCATCGGCGAACGGCGTTGGGACCTGAAGCTGGAGAACGGCATCACGGTCAAGCTTCCCGAGGATGGCGAGGATCAGGCAATCGCCGATCTGGTCAGGATGGATCGCGAGAACGGGCTGCTGACGCGCGACATCGCCGCCGTCGACATGCGCCTTTCCGATCGTCTCGTCGTCCAACTGACGCCGGAAGCGGCGATGCAGCGTGAGGCCGCGCTCAAGGAAAAGCCGAAAATGCCGAAGCGCAAGCCGGAGACGAAAATATGAACTGGCTTGGCGGCAACAGCGACGCCTCGTCGCGCCGGTCCGGCACCCTGACGGTGCTGGATGTCGGTTCCAGCAAGGTCTGCTGCGTGGTGGCCAAGCTCAAGCCGCGCGAGGACGGCAAGCTGCTGCGCGGGCGTTCGCATCGCATCCAGGTGATCGGCATAGGCCACCAGAAATCGCAAGGCGTCAAATCGGGCGTCGTCATCGATCTCGACAGGGCCGAGCACGCCATCCGCCTGGCCGTCGATGCCGCCGAGCGCATGGCGGGCCTGACTGTGGATTCACTGATCGTCAACATGACGGCCGGTCGGCTGAAGAGCGAAAGCTTCTTGGCAACCATCAACCTCGGCGGCCACGAAGCCGACGAGGCCGATATCAGGCGCGTGCTTGCCGCCGGCGCCAAGCAGGCGCTGCGAGCCGAGCGCGAGGTGATCCATTCGCTTCCCGTCGGATTTTCGCTGGACGCCGAGCGCGGCGTGCGCGATCCGCGCGGCATGGTCGGCGACCAGCTTGGCGTCGACATGCATGTGCTGACCGGTGACGCTGCACCCTTGCGCAACCTGGAGCTCTGCATCAACCGTTCGCACCTGTCGGTGGAGCGCATGGTGGCGACGCCCTATGCCAGCGGGCTTGCCGCACTGGTCGACGACGAACTCGAGATGGGCGCGGCCTGCATCGACATGGGCGGCGGCACCACGACGATCTCGGTCTTTTCGGAAGGCAAGTTCATTCACGGCGACGCCATCGCCATCGGCGGCAACCACGTCACGCTGGACATGGCCAAGGGCCTGTCGACCTCGCTCGACGCCGCCGAGAGGCTGAAAGTGATGCATGGCTCGGCGCTGCCCGGCAGTGCCGACGACCGCGACCTGGTTTCGATACAGCCGATCGGCGAGGACGGCGAGGTGCCGCTTCAGGTGCCGCGTTCGGTGATGACGCGCATCATCCGGGCGCGCATCGACGAGACGCTCGAAATGCTGCGCGACCGGCTGAACAGGTCCGGCTACGGCAACGCCGTGGGCAAACGCGTCGTGCTGACCGGCGGCGCCAGCCAGCTTTCGGGCCTGCCCGAGGCAGCGCGCCGCATTCTCGGACGCAATGTGCGCATCGGCCGTCCGCTCGGCGTGGCGGGCCTGCCGGAGGCGGCCAAGGGCCCGGCTTTCTCGACGCCGGTCGGGCTCCTGATCTATCCGCAGATGGCGAGCTTCGAGAGCCATCCGGCGAAAGGAATTTCTGGTCTCAGGATGACCGGAACGGGCGGAAAACTGCATCGAATGAGTCAGTGGTTGAGAGACAGTTTTTAAATTGACGGGGACAGCCCCATAGGCGGCCGCAGCGGCGAAGCGGCGGGAAAGACAAAGGACGGAGACAATGACCATCAATCTGCAAAAGCCGGACATCACCGAGCTCAAGCCGCGTATCACCGTGTTCGGTGTCGGCGGCGGCGGCGGCAATGCCGTCAACAACATGATCACCGCGGGCTTGCGCGGCGTCGAGTTCGTCGTCGCCAATACCGACGCACAGGCGCTGACCATGTCCAAGGCGGACCGGCTGATCCAGCTCGGCGCGCATGTCACCGAGGGCCTCGGTGCGGGATCGCAGCCGGAAGTCGGGCGCGCGGCGGCGGAGGAATGCATCGACGAGATCGTCGATCATCTCTCCAACACCCATATGTGCTTCGTCACTGCCGGCATGGGCGGCGGCACCGGTACGGGGGCCGCGCCGGTCGTTGCGCGTGCCGCTCGTGAGAAGGGGATTCTCACCGTCGGCGTCGTCACCAAGCCGTTCCACTTCGAAGGCCAGCGCCGCATGAAGACGGCGGATATGGGCATCGAGGAATTGCAGAAATGTGTCGACACCCTCATCGTCATCCCCAACCAGAACCTGTTCCGGCTGGCCAATGACAAGACGACCTTCGCCGACGCTTTCGCCATGGCCGACCAGGTGCTCTATTCCGGCGTCGCCTGCATCACCGACCTGATGGTCAAGGAAGGGCTGATCAACCTCGACTTCGCCGACGTCCGTTCGGTCATGCGCGAGATGGGCAAGGCGATGATGGGGACGGGCGAGGCTTCCGGCGAGGGCCGCGCCATGGCCGCCGCCGAAGCCGCGATCGCCAACCCGCTGCTCGACGAGACCTCGATGAAGGGCGCCAAGGGCCTGCTGATCTCGATCACCGGCGGCCGCGACCTTACCCTGTTCGAAGTCGACGAAGCGGCGACCCGCATTCGCGAGGAGGTCGACCAGGAAGCCAACATCATTCTGGGTGCGACGTTCGACGAGGATCTCGAAGGCGTCATCCGCGTCTCGGTGGTCGCCACCGGCATCGACAAATCGGCCGCTGAAATCGCCGCCGCGCCGATCGCCATCCGCACCGCTCCGCCAAAGCCGGCCAGCCGCCCGGCCGCTCCGGTCGCGGAAAGCCGTCCGGCGCCTGTCCAGCAGGGGGGCTACGAGCCGCGCGCCGTCGATCCCGTAGCAGAGGCGATCCAGCTTGCCGAGGCGAATGCCGCGGCGATGGCGCGTCCCGCGCCGGCCGCCCACGCGGAAGATTTCCGTCCGCAGAGCAAGATCTTCCAGGCGCCGCCGGCGCAGCCGCAGCCGATCGTGCAGCAGCAGCCGATGCAATCCGCGCCGCAGCGCGAAGTGCTTCAGCCGGTCGCCGCGGCACCCCAGCGAATGCCGCGTGTCGAGGACTTCCCGCCGGTGGTGAAAGCCGAGGTGGAAGCCAAGGGCCGTCCGGCCGCCGACCATGAGAACAGCGGACCGATGGGACTGCTCAAGCGCCTGACGAACGGCCTTACCCGCCGCGAAGAGGAGCCTGCACGGCTGCAGCCGGCGCAGCCGCGCGAGCCGAAACTGCGCCAGGCGGCGCCCGAAGTGCGTCGCCTTGCCAGCCAGGATCCGCAGCTTTACGCGCCGCGCCGTGGCCAGTTGGATGACCAGGGCCGGCTGACCCCGCAGAGCAGGGCTGTCCAGGAAGACGATCAGTTGGAGATTCCGGCGTTCCTGCGCCGCCAGGCCAATTGATCTGTTAACGGGCCGTAATAATTGTTAACAGGCAGACAAGGGATTGTTTGCCTGTTAACGCAAAAAGTTCTTTTAAAACAACGTATTAGCTTTTCATGCACGCCCCGGCTTGCGATTACAGAAAGTAAGAAACCGTGATTTGGAGTCTCCCTGCCGGATCACTATCTTCGCCTCCGACCAACGTCGGTTTGCCGGGATTCGGGGGAAGTGGCCCCTGCCAGCCGATCAAATCAAGAGCCGTGCCCTTTGGGCTGATAAAGCGGACTTGGGCAGTGGGCTATGGGGTTTGTCTTGCAGGACTATCAGACGACACTTAAATCGCGTGCGACCCTGACGGGCACCGGCGTTCACAGCGGCAAGCCCGTTACCGTCCATTTCCTGCCGGCAGACGCTGATACGGGTGTCCTGTTCCAGCTTTCGAGTGGAAGCGAGGGCCGTGAGTTGCGCGCGCTTGTTTCCGAAGTCGGCGCCACCGATCTGTCCACCATGCTCGGCGATCCGGCAGGCGAACATATCGCCACCGTCGAGCATCTGATGGCCACGCTTTTCGGGCTCGGCATCGACAATATCGTCATCGAGATCGACGGCCACGAGGTTCCGATCCTTGACGGCAGCGCCATGGCGTTCGTGGAGGCAATCGAGCAGGCGGGCGTCGATACGCTTACGGTCAAGCGCCGCTACATCCGAGTGATCAAGCCGGTTCGAATCGAGAACGGTGCCTCCTGGGCGGAGTTCAGGCCCTATGACGGCACGCGCTTCGAGATCGAGATCGATTTCGAAAGCCCGGCGATCGGCCGTCAGCTCTTCGCATCCGACATGAACGCCGATATTTTCCGCCGCGATATCGCGGGCGCCCGCACCTTTGGTTTCATGAAGGACGTCGAGCGGTTGTGGGCGGCCGGCTATGCGCTTGGCTCCTCGCTGGAGAATTCCCTGGTGATCGGCGACGACAACCGCGTCATCAACGTGGGAGGCTTGCGCTATCCCAACGAGTTCGTGCGGCACAAGACAATGGACGCCATGGGCGATCTGGCGCTGGCCGGCGCCCGGTTCATTGGCTGCTTCCGTTCCTATCGCGGCGGCCACAGGCTGAACGCGGCAGCGCTGCGCCGCCTTTTGTCGGACCGTTCGGCGTTCGAGATCGTCGAGACCACACGCCGCGAGCGCGGTCGCACCGCCGAGATGAGCGCCGTCTACGCGCCCGTTTACGCGCCCTGGATGATCTGAGTCTTAACGTTTTTCGGGTTTTATACCCGCCGGCCTGTGTTGCAGGAATGCATCATCGGCCGGCGAAATCATGCAAGTGTGCAGGCTGCGCCAGGCCGCCACAAAAATGTGCGATTGGCCGGAGATAGCGTTGCCGGGCATGGCGGTTATGGTTTATGGCTGCTGCCCCAGAGCGAATGACGACTGAAATGACGCCGAAAGGGCGGAATCCAATCATGTTTTTCAAGCGAGTTGGTCAATCGGAAGCGCCGCGGCAGGCTGTTTTCCTGGCGCTTTCGGTGGTCGTTCCATCGCTGTTCCTGTCAGCCTGCATGTCGTCCGAGAAAGATGTCGACCTGTCGACCTATGTCGAGCAGACCGAGCCGGCCGACGTTCTCTACAATCAGGGCCTCGCCAATCTGAATGCCGGGCGCCTGCAGGAGGCGAGCCGCAAATTCGGTGCGGTCGATCGCCAGCATCCCTATTCCGAATACGCCCGCAAATCGATGGTGATGGGCGCCTTTGCCGATTATCGCCAGGGCAACTATACCGAGGCGATCGGTTCGGCCAAGCGGTATCTCACGCTCTACCCGACGACCGACGACGCCGCCTACGCCCAGTACATCATCGGGCTCAGCTACTACCGGCAGATCAAGGACGTCACCCAGGACCAGAAGGAAGCGCGTCAGACCGTGCAGACGATGCAGGATCTGGTGACGCGCTGGCCCGATTCGGAATATGTCGACGACGCCAAGGAAAAGATCCGCTTCGCCAACGACCAGCTCGCAGGCAAGGAGATGCAGATCGGCCGCTACTATCTCGAGCGGCGTGAATACATCGCCGCCGTCAAGCGGTTCCGCACCGTGGTGGAGACCTATTCCAACACGCGCCATGTCGAGGAGGCGCTTGCCCGTCTCACCGAAAGCTACTACGCGATGGGGCTGACCTCGGAAGCGCAGACTGCCGCGGCCGTGCTCGGCACCAACTACCCCGACAGCGTGTGGTACAAGGATTCCTACAAGCTCCTGCAGACTGGTGGGCTCGAGCCGCGCGAGAGTGCCGGGTCGTGGATCTCCAAGGCCGGGAAGCTGATCACGGGCGCCTGAAGCGGCGCCATGCTTTCCAGACTGTCGATCCGCGATATCGTTCTGATCGAGAAGCTGGACATCGACTTTTCGTCCGGCCTTTCGGTGCTGACCGGCGAAACCGGCGCTGGAAAATCCATCCTGCTCGACGCTCTGTCGCTGGCGCTCGGCGCCCGCGGCGACGCTTCGCTGGTGCGTCATGGCACGGCACAGGGCCAGGTCATCGCCGTGTTCGACGTGCCGCGCAACCATCCTGCCCGCATGCTGCTTGCCGACAACGCCATCGAGGACGATGGCGACATCATCCTGCGCCGCGTGCAGACTGCGGATGGCCGTACCCGCGTCTTCGTCAACGACCAGCCTTCCAGCGTGACGCTGATGCGCGATGTCGGCCACGCGCTGGTCGAGATCCACGGTCAGCATGACGAGCGCGCCTTGGTCGATCCCGGCGCCCATCGCGAATTGCTGGACAGCTTCGGCGGTCATCTCGGCGCCGTCCGGGCGACCGGCGAGGCATGGCGGCACTGGCGGGCCTGCGAGCAGGAATTTTCGCGACACCGCGCCAAGGTGGAAGCGGCGGCCCGCGAGGCCGACTATCTGCGCGCCGTGGTCGCCGAATTGACGAAGCTCGACCCCCAGCCCGGCGAGGAAGCCGACCTTGCCGAATTGCGTGCCTCGATGATGCGGGCAGAGAAGATCGCCTCGGAAATCCATGATGCGCAAGATGTGCTCTCGGGCCCGTCCTCGCCCTTGCCTCAGCTCGCCAGCCTGTTGCGGCGGCTGCAGCGCAAGGTGACCGAGGCGCCCGGCCTGCTCGAGGACGTGGTCAAATCGCTCGACGAGGCGATGCTGTCGCTCGACGCGGCGCAATCGGGCGTGGACGCGGCACTTCGCGCCACCGAATATGATCCGCGGCGGCTGGAACAGGCCGAGGAGCGGCTGTTTTCGCTGCGTGCCGCCTCACGCAAGCATAGCGTGGCGGTCGATGACCTGGCGCAATTGCGCGACACTATGGCGGCCGACCTCGCGGATCTCGATGCCGGCGAGGAGCGCCTGCACGGGCTGGAAAAGCAAGCCGCCGCCGCGCGCGAAGCCTATGACATTTCCGCGGCGCAACTTTCGTCGCTTCGCCATGCGGCGGCGGTCGGATTGACCAGGGCGGTGATGGCCGAGCTGCCGGCGCTCAAGCTCGAACGGGCCGCGTTCATCGTCGAGATTGCGAGTGAAGCCGAGAGCCGCATGGAAGACGGCATCGATCAGGTCGAGTTCTGGGTGCGCACCAATCCCGGGACAAAACCGGGCCCGATGATGAAAGTCGCCTCCGGTGGCGAGCTTTCGCGGTTCCTGCTGGCGCTGAAGGTGGCGCTGGCCGACCGCGGCTCGGCGCCGACTCTGGTCTTCGATGAAATCGACACCGGCGTTGGCGGTGCGGTGGCGGACGCCATCGGCCAAAGGCTGGCGCGGCTGTCGAAGCGTGTGCAGGTGCTTTCGGTTACCCACGCGCCGCAAGTGGCGGCGCGCGCGGCGACGCATTTCCTGATCTCCAAATCCGGCAGCGCCGATCGTGTCGCGACCGGCATTGCCGAGATGGACCGGGCGGCGCGCCAGGAAGAGATCGCGCGGATGCTTGCCGGAGCGACCATCACCGACGAGGCGCGCGCGGCAGCCGAGCGGCTTCTGCGGGAGAATACGGCCGCGGCTTAGCTACACGCCGTCCAACGCCGATAGCACGGCCTTTCGGACAGAGTCAGGATATGGCTCCATCCCGCTGTTCAGGCATGATTTTCCCGTGCCTGGTCTCTCCCTTATGAGAAAATCCTGTTCTATTGTGTCGCGCCACCGCTACAGCGCCGCCCGTCCTTTCGGACGCGCAAAGCTACGGCGATTTGATTTTTCGCGCATGCCCTTCGTGGTCATGCGCCAGGGAGCAGTGCATGTCGGAAAAACCTGTCGATTCGCTCAGCGAAAGCGAGGCAGCCAGCGAATTGAAGCGGCTGGCGGAGGAGATCGCCGAGCACGACCGGCGCTACCACACCGAGGACGCACCGATAATCACGGACGCGGAATATGACGCGCTGACGCGGCGCAACCTCGCCATCGAACAGCGCTTCCCCGCCTTGGTGCTAGAGGATTCGCCGTCGCTCCGCGTGGGCGCGCCACCGGCGGAAGGCTTTGCCAAGGTGCGCCATGCGGTGCCGATGCTCAGTCTCGCCAAGGCCTATACCGACCAGGACGTCACCGACTTCATCGAGCGCGGCCGGCGATTCTTCGACCGCGACAAGGATCTGGACATCGCCTTCACGGCTGAGCCGAAGATCGACGGGCTGTCGGCGTCCCTGCGTTATGAAGGCGGTGTGTTCGTGCAGGGCGCAACGCGCGGCAACGGCGCCGTCGGGGAGGACATCACCGCCAATCTCAGGACAATCGCCGACATCCCCAAACAGCTGAAAGGCTCAGGCTGGCCTGATGTCATCGAGATACGCGGCGAGGTCTACATGACCTATGCGGAATTCGAGGCGCTGAAGCAACGGTCGGCGGCGGTCGGCGGCCAGGACTACGTCAATCCGCGCAATACGGCGGCCGGATCCCTGCGTCAGAAGGATCCTTCGGTGACGGCCAGCCGAAACCTCAAGTTTTTTGCCTACGCCTGGGGCTATACGTCGGAGGATCCCGCTCCGACTCAATATGATTCCGTGCAAAAATTCGCTGAGTGGGGGTTCAAGATCAGTCCGCTGATGGTGCGGGCGAGATCGGTCGAGGAGCTGGTCGCGCACTACCACCTGATCGAGGCCCAGCGCTCGTCGCTCGGCTACGACATCGACGGCGTCGTCTACAAGGTAGACCAGTTGGAACTGCAGCGCAGATGGGGTTTCGTCACCGGCGAGCCACGCTGGGCCATCGCCCACAAATTTCCGGCCGAACAGGCGATGACGACCGTGCTTAGGATCGACATTCAGGTCGGCCGTACCGGCACGCTGGCGCCGGTTGCGCGGCTTGCGCCTGTCACGGTTGGCGGCGTTGTGGTCGAAAATGTCACGCTCCACAACGAAGACTACATCAAGGGTCTGGATAGTAACGGCCAGCCGATCCGCGACGGCTATGACGTGCGTATCGGCGACACAGTGGTCATCCAGCGGGCGGGCGACGTCATTCCGCAGATCGTCAGCGTCGTCATCGACAAGCGTCCGCCCGAGGCCGTGCCTTACGAATTCCCGCACACCTGTCCGATCTGTGGCTCACCGGCGACGCGCGAGATCAACGAGAAGACCGGCAAGGAAGATTCCCGCCGACGCTGCACCGGCGAACTGATCTGCCCCGCGCAGGCCGTGGAAGGATTGCGCCACTTTGTGTCACGCGGCGCCATGGATATCGAAGGCCTGGGCGCTGAAAACATAGACCTGTTCTTCAATGCGGGATTGATCAAGACAGCCGCCGATATCTTCACGCTCAGAGACCGCCGTCCCGCCGTCACCAAGGCGCTGGCCGAGCGGCGCGAGGAACAGGCAAGGCAGCGCGAGGCCGCATCGGGCAAGACGCGCAAGAATGTGCGCAGTGTCGAGGAGCGCAATTACGAAGGCCTCGACAAGCTCTTCGCTGCCATCGACGCTCGTCGCGAACCGGAACTCGATCGCTTCATCTTCGCGTTGGGCATCCGCCATATCGGCGAAACGACGGCAGCCGTGCTTGCTCGAACCTTCTCGACCATCGAAGAGTTGATCCGCGTCGGCAAGGAGACGGCAGCGGCGGCCGATCCACACACCGTTTTCCCATCGATCAACGGCATCGGCGACACGGTGATAGGCGCGCTTCGCGATTTCTTCGGCAATGAACGCAACGACGACGTGCTTGAAAAGCTGCTCAAGCAGGTCCACCCGAAGCCGTACATTGTGAACGTCTCGGCCGACAGCGCGGTCGCCGGCAAGACGGTCGTGTTCACAGGCACGCTGGAAAAAATGACACGCCCCGAAGCCAAGGCGATGGCGGAACGTCTCGGCGCGAAGGTCGCGGGTTCGGTTTCCGCGAAGACCGATCTGGTGGTGGCGGGTCCTGGCGCAGGCTCCAAGCTGAAGCTTGCTACCGAACTCGACATCGAGGTGATCGACGAAGACGCTTGGTTGCAGCGGATCGGCAAGGCGTAATGGCCGGCGCATTCGACGGCTTCGGCCAAAAGGCCATTCCCTTCCTCAGGGCGCTCGATTTCCATCAAAGCCGGGAATGGTTCGTGGAAAACCGCGACCTCTTCGAACGCGAACTGCGCGACCCCTTCGGCGATCTGGTCGAAACGCTCTCCGAGCGCTTCGCGGCCGTGGGGCTGGGCTTGCGCGGCGATCGCAGGAAGTCGCTGTTCCGGATCAATCGCGACGTGCGGTTCGCCAAGGACAAACGGCCCTACAACCGGCATCTATCGGCAATCCTTTCGCCCGACGGCACCAAGATGGAGCAGGGTGTCTTCTTCGTTTATATCGGGCTCGACCGCTGTTTTGCCGGCGTTGCCTGGTGGCAGCCGGGGCCGGCGCTGCTGCTGGCGATGCGCCAGGCCATCGCGGCGCGGCCGGGTGAATTCCGCACCCTGGTCGCGGCGCTGAAGAAAGCCGGCCTCGAACTCGATTCGGAAGGGTGCATGAAACGAACGCCACGCGGTTTCGAGCATGTCGTGGAAGCCGATCTCGCCGCGGCCATCCGCAACCGGCATTTCGTCGTCCGCCACGCGATCGACCCGGCCGGAATCCACACGCCGGCCCTGGTCGACGAGCTTGTCGATTTCACCTTGCGCGCCAAGGCCGCTGCTGGACTGGGCCAGGGCGATCCAGGGCAAGGTCCCCAAGGATTAGGGGGCGGTCGCGTGCGGTCCCGATCCGTGACGCGATTCGGATATAGCGGGCTACATCCGCATCAAAAGACCACCATCAACGGGAAGTTCAATTCCGGTGATGTAACTCGCCGCGTCGGAGAGCAGGAAGAGCGCGGCGTTGGCCATGTCCTGCGGTGTCCCGATCCGCCCGAGCGGTGCGTAATTCGCTACAGCTGTCCGCTTTTCCTCGGTGTCCCAGCGCGCCTGCAGCGGTGTCAGCGCCATGCCCGGGCAGATGGCGTTCGAGCGGATGCGTTCGCCGGCAAGCTGCATTGCCAGTGATTTGGAGAGGGCGCAGACGCCCGCCTTCGATGCCTGGTAGGCATCTTGCGGGTTGGGGTCGCCGCGATACCATTGGATGGTCGAAAAATGGACCATGGCGCCGCCGCGCCCGCCAGCGCGCATGTAAGGAACGACCGACCGCGCCGTATGCACGAAGGACTTCAGGTTGATGTTGAAGACTTCGTCCCAGACGTCGAGGTCCATGTCGAGAGCCGATCTGTCGCGGCCGAACCACAGCACGCCGGCGACATTGGCGAGATAGTCGATGCCGCCGCGCTCGCGGCCCGCCGTGCCGATGACCTGTTCGACGAAAGCGGCGTCGGTGAGATTGCCTTGCGCGAAATTGAGCCTGTCGTCATAGGATGCGAAGGACGCCGGACGAGCCTTCACGTCGATGGCGGTGACGGAGGCTCCCGCTTCGAGCAGCGCAAGCGCGATCGCTTCGCCCATGCCGCCACCGGCGCCAGCGACAACCGCGTGCCTGCCGGTGAAATCATAAACGATCATCTGCTTTCCCTCATGTGCTCTGCCCAACGCGATCGCCGGACAATAGGGGCGGATAAAAACTCCATCAAGCGATATTAGAAAAAATTTGCCAAAATGGAAAATCGCTATATCGTGCCCGGATGACTTCCCAGCTCGAACGGATTTCACGACCATGAATTTGCACCCCGGTGCGCGGACCTTCTCCGTGACCTCTCCCGTCGATGGCTTGACCTATGTGACGCGCTTCTATGCCGACGGGGCCGCAATCGAGGCCGCGCTGACGCGGGCCCGGGCGGCCTTGCCCTCGTGGCGGCGGACGCCGCTCGCCGAGCGCCTGGCGATCCTGCTGCGCTTCGGCGAGGAGATGAAAGCCCGAGCTGCACCGCTCGCCGAGATGGTCGCATGGCAGATAGGCCGACCTCTGTGGCAGGCGGATGAGACACCGCGTCTGGCGCTGATCGGGCAGCTGCTTTCCGACATCGCTCCGCAAACGCTGGCAGACGTGCCTTATCCCTCTGACGAGACCATCCGCCGTTACGCGCGGCCGGTGGCGGGCGGCCTGCATCTGTCGATCTGCGCCTGGAACTATCCAACCGCCATGCTGGGCTATCTGGTGACGTCGCCGCTTGCGGCCGGCAATGTCGTCATCTTCAAGCATTCGCCGCAGACACCGCTGATCGCCGAGGTGGCCGAGGAGGCTTTCCGCGCCGCCGGCGGTCCCGAAGGCGTGTTCCAAAGCTTGCATCTCGATCACGCGGACGCGGAGCGCCTGATTGCCTCCGGCACCTTCAATGCGGTGAACTTCATCGGCTCGGTCAATGGCGGCCGGCGCGTCCATGCGGCCGCCGCCGGCACCTTCACCCAGGTGCATCTCGAGCTCGGCGGCAAGGACCCGACCTATGTGCGGGCCGATGCCGACCTCGATGCGGCGATACCGCTGATCGCCGAAGGCACATACTCCAACGCCGGCCAGTCCTGCTGCTCGGTCGAACGCATCTATGTCGACCAGGCGATCCACGACCGCTTTGTCGATGCGCTTGTCGCCGAGACGGCGAAATGGACCATCGGCCATCCGATCGGCGAGAAGCCGATGGTCGGCCCTGTGGTGCGGGCAGGCGCTGCCGACACGATCCGCGATCTCGCCGAAAGCGCGATGCGGGCAGGGGCGCGGCGGCTGATGCCGCGGGACGGCGCCCTCAAGGCCGCGGAGCTCGGCGCCGCCTATGTCGCACCGGAAGTCCTGGTCGGGGTCGACCACGACATGCAGATCATGCGCGACGAGCTGTTCGGGCCGGTGGCTTGCATCCAGCCGGTCGGCAGCGACGACGAGGCGCTTCGGTTGATGAACGACAGCGATTTCGGCCTCAGCGCCTCGATCTGGACGCAGGACATCGATCGTGGCGTGGCGCTGCTCGACGAGGTCGAGGCCGGCACCGTCTATCTCAACCGCTGCGACCATGCCGACCTGCATCTGCCCTGGGGCGGCATCAAGAATTCGGGCCTCGGCCGCACCAATGGCCGCGCCGGCCTGACAGAAGCGACGGCGGCGAAAGCCTATCACGTCCGCTCCGTCATCGGCTGAATTGGATGTCGGTGGTGAACGCTGCGAGCCTTGCAGGGCTTGACGATGCGACCGTCGAGGTGCTGGCCGCAGCCAGTGTCGAGCGGTTGTTGCCCGATGCGGCGAGCCTCTATCTGCTGATCGCCGAGCACGCCGGCAATCTCGTGCCGGCGCCATGGCGTGATCTCGGGCTCGCGGCGCCCTATCTCGGCACGCATTTCGCCGTCGATATCGGCATCGACGCCTTGACGCGCCGGCTGTCGCGGACGTTGCGGGCGCCAGCCGTGGTCGCGCATTATTCGCGGCTGTTCCTCGACTACAACCGCCCAGTGGGCGAGTGGGACTTCATGCGCCCAGATCTCGGCGGCATTCCGGTGCCAGGCAATCTCGCGGTCGATGCCGTTGATGCCAGGCTGCGCAAGCGCATCGCCTGGGCCCCCGTCGAACAGGCGATCACCGAGACCGCGGCAGGCAGGCAGGCGCTCGTCTCGATACACTCCTTCACCCCGGTGATGGGCGGCATCAGGCGCGACGTCGATATCGGCGTGCTGTGGCGCGAGCCGTCGGCCTTCGTCACCTCAGTGCTCAAAACCATCGGCGCGCATGGCGCCGAAGCGGGCTTGAGGATCGGCGACAACGCGCCGTATGACTGGCGTCAGGCGGTCGGCTATACGCTGAACCGGCACGGGCTCGAGCAGGGCAGACCCTGCCTCTACCTCGAGGTCCGCAACGACCTGCTTTCCGATCCCGAAACTTTCGAACGCATCAGCCAGATCCTGGAGACAAGCTTTGCCACTGTCGCGATGTCACTATGGCCGAAATCAGCCGTAGCCGTCTAAAGGCTGGACGCCCTCAGGCCACGCCGCTAGAGCTTGTCGAATTGGAAACACGACAGCCAAGGGCGTGGGCGATGCAGGGCAATGTAGGCAGCAAGATCCGGGACGCGCGCAAGGAGCAGAACATCACGCTGCGCGACCTCAGCGAGCGCTCCGGCCTTTCGGTCTCGCAACTGTCGAAGCTCGAGAACGGCAAGGCGCGCTTGACGGTCGACGTGGCGCTGATGATCGCCGGCGTGCTGCATGTGCCGGTGGCGTCCTTCCTGTTCAGCCCGAAGCCGGGCATGCAGGCGCGCCGCTCGATCACACGCGCCGGCAGCGGCATCCTGCATCAGGGCAACGCCATGGAATTCGAGGTGTTGTGCAGCGATTTTCGCGACAAGACCAATATTTTCTGGCGCGTAACGCTGCGGGCAAGGAGCTTTGAGGAGAATGGCGGCTGGCGCAGCCATTCGGGCGAGGAGTTCATCCATGTGCTCAGCGGCAGCCTGGAACTGCACACGGTCCACTATGACCCGACGGTGCTGCAACCGGGCGACAGCATCCTGTTCGACGGCGAAATGCGGCACGCCTATATCGCGCTCGGCGACGAGCCCGTGGTCATGCTGATGTCGAACACAGTTCCGCGCGACGGGCTGCCGGCTGGCGCCGGGGTCTGATCCCGATCGGCCGGATTTAGGCCCGGAATTAGGCTCCAACAAGAATATTTTCTAAAATGGAAAAAAATACTTGTTATGGAAAAGTCAGGGGTCTAGCATCCTGCTGACCGGCTGACAGGAGAAGAAGCCATCGGCCGGGATGGGAGATGTGACCGATGCTGTCGGTTGAGGCAGTCAGCAAGACCTTTGGCGGCGTGCAGGCCTTGCGCAGTGCTTCGCTGTCTTGCGCGGCCGGCGAAATCCTCGGCCTGATCGGCCCGAACGGCGCGGGAAAATCCACCTTGGTCAACGCGATCGCCGGCGTGCTCAAGCCGGATGCCGGCAGCGTGAAGCTGGCTGGCAAGGAAATCACCGGCCACGGTCCCGAGCATTGCGCGCGGGCCGGCGTCGGCCGCACCTTCCAGACCATCCGGCTGTTTAGGGATTTGACCGTCCGGCAGAACGTCGAGGTCGCATACATCACCTGTCGCTCGGTTCGCCCCGATGTCGCGAGCCGCATCGGCGTCGACCGGCTGCTCGCCCAATATCAGCTGGACAGCTTTGCCGATGTTCCGGCGGGGACATTGTCCTATGGCAGCCAGCGCCGGCTCGAAATCGCCCGCGCGCTGGCGCTCGGTCCGCTGCTGCTTCTGCTCGACGAGCCGGCGGCCGGGCTCAACGAGGATGAATCCGAGACACTGGCGGTAGCGATCGAGGGCATTCGCAGGGATGTCGGTTGCGCGACCATCGTCATCGATCACGATCTGCGTTTCATCAACAGGCTGTGCGACCGGCTCTGCGTCATGGACCAGGGCCAGGTGATCGCATCCGGACAGACCGAAGAAGTGTGGCGCGATCCGCGCGTCATCGAGGTTTATGTCGGTGAGTCCGAGACGTCGTGACGGCGCTTGGGAATTGCACCAACAAGGAAGAAGGAGGGGTTCAATGGACAGGATGATCTTGGGAGCCGCGATTGCCGCGGCAGGGCTCTTGCAGGTGGCGCATGCCGGCGCCGCCGATCTGAAGATCGGGCTCGCCGTGGCGATGACCGGTACCTACGCGCCTTACAGCGAGGCAGAGGGCGCGCGCTGCATGGCCGACAAGTTGAACAAGGCGGCTGGCGCCGGTGATCCCAAGATCGAACTGATGATCGAGGACAATCGTTCCGACCCGCAGCTTTCGGTTTCGCTCGGCCAGAAATTCCTCGATGCCGGCGCCCAGGTCATCACCGGCGTGCCGTTCCCGGATGCGCTGATCCCGACCGCCCAGATCGCGGAGCCCTATGGCGCGACGGTGTTTTCAGCGCCGAACACGCAGATCGAGATGCAGCAGGCCGGCCTCGACAATTTCATTGCCGGCGCCGTGCCCGATCCGATCAATGCGGCGGCCACCGCCGATGCACTCTACGGCAAGGGCGCGCGCACCGTGGCGCTGCTGGTCTCGCCGGATGCCGGATCCTACTCCGAGAAGCTGCCGGAATGGTTCGGCGAGGTGTTCGAGCATCTCGGCGGCAAGGTCGTCTCCAAGCTCAACTATTCTTGGGGCACCACCGACTGGTCGCCGCAGATCGCCAGCATCAAGGCATTGCCGCAGAAGCCGGACGCCATCCATGTCTGCGGCGTGCTGCCCGATGTCGGCATCCTCATTCGCCAGTTGCGCGCCAATGGCTATGACGGCTGGGTCGCCGGTTGCGATGCCTTCGACGACAAGTCGCTGGAAGGAACCGTCGGCGATCCGGCGTCGCTGGAAAAGGTGATGTTCGCCACCCATGGCGCGACCGGCGTCGACAGCCCGATCGATCACTTCCTGGCGCAGTGCAAGGCCGATGGCTACAAGATCAACGGCATCTTCGACGCACTCGGCGCGGACATGGTGCAGATCAGCTATGAGGCGGCGAAGAAGTCCGGCACTGTCGAGCCCGCCGCCTTGCGCGAAGCGATCCGGGCATCTGGCGGCTATCCCGGCACGACGGCGCCGATCATCTCGTTTGCCGAAAAGAAGGGCTATCCGATCAAGGCTGTGCCGGTTATGGGCTTCCCGAACGGAAAGCGCGTCCTCATCACCGACGCGCAGCCGACCTTCGTCCCGGCGTTGAAGTGATCGGCAAAGCTGTTTCGATGAATGATCGGGCAATAACTCCAGTGCGGGCCGGTTCGTGCTGAAGGTCGAGAATCTGAGTGTGCGCTACGGCGCGGTTGCCGCCGTGCGCGACCTGTCGCTGTCGGTGGGGCAGGGCGAACTTGTCGCCCTGCTTGGCCCGAACGGCGCCGGCAAGAGCTCGACCATCAACGCGCTGACGGGCCTTGTCGCACCGTCGGACGGCCGTATCGTGCTCGACGGTCAGGACATATCGCGTGTTCGAACCGAGGACCGCATTCGCGCCGGCCTGACGTCGACGCCGGAAGGCAGGCACATCTTTGCCAATCTGACGGTTGGCGAGAACCTGCGGCTGGGCGCGGCGACGCGGCGCGACGCCCGCGGCGTGCGCCACGACATGGAGCGCTTCCTGGCTCTGTTCCCGGTCCTCTCCGAGCGCTACGCGCAAGCAGCCGGCACGCTTTCTGGTGGCGAGCAGCAGATGCTGGCCATTGCGCGATCGCTGATGTCGCGGCCCAAGCTTCTGCTTCTCGACGAGCCCTCGCTGGGGCTGGCGCCGAAGATCGTCGTGCGGATATTCGATTTCATCGGCCAGCTCAAGGCGGAGGGGCTGACGCTGCTGGTGATCGAGCAGAACGCCAGGCAGGCGCTGCGCTTTGCCGACCGCGTCTATGTCATGAGTTCGGGTGCGCTTCGCTTCGACGGGCCGCCGTCCGGGCTTGCCGACGAACATGGCCTCCTCAATCTCTATATCGGCGGGTAGGCGCGGCATGGACTACGCTTTGCAGCAACTTCTAAACGCCCTTGCCTTCGGTGCGGAATATTCGCTGGTGGCGCTTGGGCTGGCGGTGGTGTTTTCGATCATGGGGCTGGTGAACTTCGCCCATGGCGAGATCATCGGCGTTTCGGCCTACAGCGTGTTCCTGGCGGCGGCGCTGGGGCTGACGTCGCCAATCGTCGCGGTTCTGCTTGCCATCGCGGCGGCGGCGCTGGCGGCGGTCGCCTTCGAGCGCGTGGCGTTCCGTCCGGTCCGCTATGCGCCGACGACGACGGGATTGCTGACGGCCTTCGGCGTCAGCATCGTCGTGCAGAACCTGTTCATGCTGCTGATTTCGCCGAAGCCGCAATCGGTCTCGATCCTCAATGGCCTGAACCAGATGTGGTTCTTCGGGCCGTTCGCGGTGTCGTCGCTTCAGGTCATGGAATTGATCGTCTCCGGCCTGACCATCCTGGCCCTGGTATTCTTCCTGAACCGTTCAACGCTCGGCCTGGCCATCCGCGCGGCCTCACGCGATTTCGCCACCGTTCGCCTGATGGGCATCAGGGCCAACCGGGTGATTGCCACCGCGTTTGCCATTTCGGGCGCGTTGGCCGGCATCGCGGCGGTGTTCATCATGGCGCGGCGCGGCAGCGTCTCGCCCGATCTCGGCTTCAGCCTGGTGCTGAAGGCTTTCGTCGCCTGCGTCATCGGCGGTTTCGGCTCGCTCCCCGGGGCGGCGGTCGGCGGCATGCTGCTCGGCTTCATCGAAGTCGGCCTGCTCGTCGCCCTGCCGCAGGAGTATGGGGGCTTCAAGGACGCGCTTACCTACCTGATCATCGTTGCGCTCCTCGTCTACCGACCGGAAGGCCTGCTTGGCCAACGGGTGGAACTCGGCGACAAGGAGATCTGAGGTGGCGAGATCAGAGATGTCACAGGCGATCGAAGATACCGCGCATGCCGCTGCCGCACGGCCCGGCGGGGCGCTGGCGCGCTCGCTCGTCGGCGGGTTGGTGACGTCGTTGCCGATGCTTATCGTCGGGCTGCTGATCCTGAATTTCGCGCCGACCTACTACACATTCCTGGCGCTCGGCGCCTTTGTGAACCTGATCGTCGTCGTCGGCCTGCAAGTGTTCATGGGCAACAGCAACATCGCCAATCTCGGCCACAGCGCCTTTGTCGGGCTTGGCGCCTATGGCGTGGCCATACTGTCGACGCCACTGGCGATGAAGAAGCTTTCTATCCCCAATGCCCCGTTCGGGTTCGCGACGCTGGAGCTCGACCCCGTCTCGTCGGCGCTGCTTGCGCTGCTTGCGGTCGGCATTCTGGCCCTGGTCAGCGGCAAGGTCATCAGCCGCCTCTCGGGCGTCGCCGCAACGATTGTCAGCCTGGCGCTGCTGATCATCGTCCATTCGGTCTTTCTCAATTGGACCGATCTGTTCAAGGGCAACCAGGCCTTCTTCGGCATCCCGAAGGTTGTCGGCCTGCCGTGGATGATGGCGATGTCGGTCGTGGTGATCGTGCTGGCACGGCTGTTCAAGGACAGCCGCTGGGGCTTGCAACTGAGGGCCAGCGCCCAGAGCCCGCAAGCCGCCGCCGCGCTCGCCATCGATGCCCGGCGGCTGCGCCTCGTGTCATGGGTGCTGTCGGCGCTGATCTGCGGCCTGGCTGGTATTCTCTATGCCTATTTCGCCGGCACGATCAGCCCGAAGCTGTTCTACTTCCAGATGATCTTCAACACGCTGGCGATGCTGATCCTCGGCGGCATGGCGACGGTGACGGGCGCGGTGACCGGCGTGATCGTGCTTTCGGTCGGGCTCGAATTCATCCGCAGCATCGAATCCGGCGTCACGATCGCCGGCATCCAGCTGCCGCAATTGCTCGGCCTGTCCGGTGTGGCGCTGGGCGTGGTCATCGTGCTTTGCATGGCCTTCCGGCCAGGCGGCATCAGCGGCCGCTACGAGCTGGATGAGCTGCTTTCGCGATTTTTCAGGCGCGCAAAATAGCGAAGCCTGGTGTTTCTTGGTGGAGGTTTGAAAGTGGAATTTGAGGACAGGGTCGCGGCGTATGCGCCCGAGCTTAAGGCGTTGCAGAGCAAGCTGGCAGCCGACGGCGTCGAATTCATCGAGATCCATACGGTCGACACGTCAGGCGCCTTCCGCTCGAAGATCGCGCCGCTCAAATTGTCGAGCCATGGCGAGTCGATCAATGCCATCCTCTATTGCGTCACCCATGGCGACGGCCAGCCGATGGGTGATGTCGCCTTCGCCTCGGCAAGCGCCAACGACGAGAACGGCTTTCCCAACATCAAGGGCATCATCGACCCGGCGACCGTCGTCCAGCACGGCTGGAAACCGAAATTCGCCTCGGCCATTACCCGCTCCTACATGCTCGACGGCGCGGTTTGCCCGTTCGATCCGCGCGGCGTTCTGGCCAAGGTCGAGGAGCGAGCCAATGCGCTAGGTTATGAAGCGCGCTTCGCGCTCGAATATGAGTTCGGCATTTTTCACGCCGACCACGATTTGATGCGCGCCGGCCGCTATCGCGAGTTGAAACCCTGGGGCCATTCGCTGATCAACTACGATCTGGTGCGCAGCGGCGAGTACCAGGATTTCGCCGCCGAGTTCATCACCCGCATGAAAAGCATCGGCATCGGTGTGGCCTCGCTGGTGACTGAATATGGCTTTGGCATGTATGAATACGCGCTGACGCCGAAGACGGCACTTCAGGCGGCCGATGACGCCATGCGCGCCAAGCTGCACCTGCGCGAACTCTGTGCCGAGCGCGGGCTTGTCGCTACCTTCATGACGCGGTTCCAGCCGCCGGGAAAGGAAAGCGCCTGCGGCGCGCATCATCATGTCAGCCTGTGGCGCGACGGCAAGCCGACTTTCGCGGCAGGGCCAAACCGGCTGACACCCGTTGCCGAGAAATTCCTCGCCGGCGTGCTGAACAGGATGCAGGAGACGCATCTTCTGTTTCGGCCGACGGTCAATTCCTATCGCCGCTTCGACCGCGGTGCGTGGTCGCCGGAGGATGTGGCCTGGGGTTTTGAGAACCGAACCGCGCCGGTCCGCGTCATCACCACGCCCAATGATGGCGCCTGCCGGCTGGAACATCGCGCGCCTGGAGCCGACGTCAATCCCTACTTGTCGATCGCGGCCATCCTTGCGGCGGGATGTGAGGGGATCGAAAAGGATCTTTCGCTCGAGGCACCGGTGACATCGAACCTGGCCAATCTCGACAAACCCAAGTTGCCGCGCACGCTCAACGCGTCGATCGATGACTTCGCCGGTTCCGATTTCTGCGCGCAGGCTTTCGGCGAAGCCTTCCGGGACAACTACGCCGAGAGCCGGCGAGCCGAGCAGGCTGCCTTCGAGGCGTGGCAGGCGTCGCATATCACCGACTTCGAATGGCAGCGCTATTTCGTCAGCTGAGGCGTGCGTCAATGTCGTCGGGATCATTTCCGCTGATAGTTGGCTCAAGCGAATTGGTGTGACAAGGCAGGCGGCTCTCCCTACATACGGCCTTTCCCCAAGGAGTGGTTGATGTCGGCGGAAGCAATCTCCGAAAACCGCGCGAAAGGCGATTTCTGGCAAGGCGTGCGGCTCTCGATGCCCATCGTGGTGGCGGCGGCGCCGTTCGGGCTGCTGTTCGGGGCGCTTGCCGTCGACAATGGTTTTTCCGTGCTCGAAGCCGTCCTGATGAGCGCCATGGTCTACGGCGGCGCCAGCCAGATGGTCGGCATCGAATTGTTCGGCCAGCATGTCGCGCCGTGGCTGATCGTGCTGTCGATCTTCGCCGTGAATTTCCGCCATGTGCTTTATTCCGCCGGTATCGGTCGGCGCATCGCGCACTGGCCGCTGATGCAGCAAGCGCTAGGCTATTTCGTGCTTACCGATCCGCAGTTCGCGGTGGCTGAACGCAAGGCGGAAGCTGGAAAGACGGTCGGCTTCGCCTGGTATATGGGGCTTGCCCTGCCGGTCTATGTGTTCTGGGTGACCGAAAGCGCGCTCGGCGCGGTGTTCGGCAAGCTCATTCCCGATGCACATGCGCTGGGCATCGATTTCCTGCTGCCGATCTATTTTCTCGGACTGGTTATGAGCTTTCGCAGACGGCCGCTGTGGCTGCCGGTGGTCGTTGCCAGCGCCGCTGCCTCGATCCTGGCCTATAAAACGGTGGGATCGCCCTGGCACGTCTCCATTGGCGCCGTGGCCGGGGTGCTGCTCGCGGTCATCCTGCCTCCGCACCACAGCGGCGTGGAGGCGCGGCGATGAGCACGACCTTGTGGATCATTATCGCCGGTGCGATCGCGACCTATCTGACCCGAATCGGCGGGCATCTGGTGATCTCTCGTTTCGAAAACATCCATCCGCGCGTCGAGGCTGGGCTCAACGCCGTGCCGGCGGCGGTGCTGACCACGCTGGTGGCGCCGGCGGCACTTGGGGCCGGGCCGACGGAATGGGCGGCGTTGGTCGTCGCTGGGCTGGTTTCGCTGCGCGGCGGCCTGATGACGATGTTTTTGGCCGGCGCCGCCGTGCTGGTCCTGGCGCGGCAGTTCGCCGGCTGATCGACTTTTTGCCTCGTCGGCGCTCCGGCGGACGCATAGGGGAGAAACTGTTACCATTTTTTCTGTCTCAAAATCGGGGTGCACTACAGAAAGTAGTCTTAACTTGACAGGTGACGGCAGTTATGCTAGGAATTTATTCATGGTGCTGATTTGCGCCAACGACCGTCCACCGAGGCGGTTTTTTTGTGCCTCCCAATCTCAACGAAGGTCAACACCGCCCGCTACTGCTTGAGGTCGTGCGGCAGCGGTGCGGTTGCATTTTCCAGCCAGGCCAGCGTTTCGCCGTCGAGCATCGGTCCGATCTCGGCCAGAACGCGCGCGTGGTATTCGTCGAGCCAGTGCAGCTCGTCGCGCGTCAACAGGTCGGATCGCACCAGCCTGGTATCGATCGGCGCCAGCGTCAGCGTCTCGAAGCCGTGCATGGCGATGTCGCCGCCCTCGATCGGCTCGGCCGGTGTCACCAGGACGAGGTTCTCGATGCGGATGCCGTAGGAGCCCTCCTTGTAATAGCCGGGCTCGTTGGAGACGATCATGCCGGCGAGCAGCTTTTCGGTGCCGGTCCTGGCGATGCGCTGCGGGCCCTCATGCACGGCCAGATAGGAGCCGACGCCGTGGCCGGTGCCATGGGCGAAATCGCAACCGTGTTTCCACAGCGCCAGCCGCGCCACCGCGTCGATTTCGGAACCGCGTGTCCCCTGGGGAAAGCGCAGCGTGGAAATGCCGATCATGCCCTTCAGCACCAGCGTGAAGCGTTCGCGCATTTCCTCGGTCGGCTGGCCGATCGGCACGGTGCGGGTGATGTCGGTGGTGCCGTCCTGGTACTGCCCGCCGGAATCGAGCAGGAACAGCTCGCCTTCTCCGAGTTTTCGGCTGGTGGCGTGGGAGACGCGGTAATGCATGATGGCGCCGTTCGGACCGGCGCCGGAGATAGTGTCGAAGGACACGTCGCGCAGCGGCATCTGCGTTTCCTCGCCGGTGCTGCGGCGGCACTCTTCTAGCTTAGTGACGACCGTGATTTCGTCGAGGGTGCCGGGCTTCTGACGGTCGAGCCAGCAGAGCAGCTTGGCAATGGCGGCGCCGTCGCGGCGATGCGCGGCGCGGGCGCCGTTGATCTCGGCCTGGTTTTTCGTCGCGCGTGGAATGCGGGCAGGGTCGGGCGCGGCAATGACGGTGCCGCCATTGTCCTCGACCAGGATCCTGAGCTTCTCCGCCGCCAGCACCGGGTCGAGAGCGATTTTTGCGCCGCCCTTGGCCAATGCAGCGATCGCCGCTTCGAATTCACCGGGTTCGTGCAATTCCGCGAGCTGCGTCAGATAGGCCGCGACGGTGCGCGAAAACTTGCGCTGGTCCATGAAAAGCAGGTGCGAGCCATCGGCGGCGAGCACGGCGAAGCCGAGCGCCAGCGGCGTATGCGGCACGTCGCCGCCGCGGATGTCGAAGGCCCAGGCGATGGAGGATGGGTCAGTCAGCACGGCATGGGTGGCGCAGTCCTTGCCGATGGCCGACGCCAGCCGCGCCAGCTTGTCCTTGGCCAGTTCGCCGGCAAAGGCGATCGGATGGAGCTCGACCGGCGCCAGCGGCGGATCGGGCTGGTTCTCCCAGATGGCGTCGATTGGATTCTTCTCGAGCGGCACCAATGTCGCCCCCGATTTTTCTGCCGACGCATTCAGCGCTTTCACATCGCCGATCGTCTGCAGCCACGGGTCGAAACCAAGCCGCACGCCCTTGCCGAGATTGTCCTTGATCCAGGTGGCGGGCGGATTGTCGACCAGGCTTTCGATCGAAAAGATGTCGAGATCGACCTCCTGGCGGACCTGCAGCGTGTAGCGCCCGTCGACGAACATGAAGGCGCGGTCGCCGAGCACGATGGCGATGCCGGCCGAACCGCTGAAGCCGGTCAGCCATTTCAGCCGAGCCGAGCGGTCGGCGACATATTCGCCCTGATGCTCGTCGGCACGGGGCACGATGAAGCCATCCAGCCCGTTGGCCGCCAGCCATTGGCGCAGCAGCGCCACACGCGGCTTGCCGACGGCGGGATCACCGGCGGAATCAAAGCTCTGGAACATGTGGCCTCCTCGGATGCTGGTGTGACCGTAGCGCATGAGTCCGATTTTTGGAAAGGATCACGCGCAATCAAAGCGCTGTGGTTTTATGCCAAGGGATGCGCGGCGCCGGCTGGATGCGGTCCAGCAGCATCGCTTTTGCGCATAGACGCCATGCAGAATCAGCGATTTTCAAACAGGCCGGCAGAGCCTACCTTTTTGGCGTGGAGGAAAGAGTCCTATTGCCCTGCAAAGGAGACCATCATGTCCACGATTTCAGCCAGACGCGGATTTTTCAGAAGCGCCATGAACGCCCTCATCGAAGCGCGCCAGCGCGAAGCGAGCCGATATGTGAGCGGCGTTCTGCTCGGCTTTGACGACAAAACGCTGAAAGCGCACGGCTACGACCGCGAAGAACTGAAGAAGACGGCAAGGTCGCCCTACGTCTGAGCGAACTTGCGGTGCGCTTTGAAGGTGCTGCGCGTCACCGCTTGAGGTGAATCGTTACCCAACCCTCGCGATGCAAAGTCCTGACGTGGCGGAACTGCTGGCCCGCATAGGCCGAGACCACCGCGTCGCGCTGCCGGTCGAGAATGCCCGACAGCACGATCGAGCCGCCCAGGGCTGTATGCCTGGCCATTTCGGGTGCCAATCGCATCAGCGGCCGCGCCAGTATGTTGGCGACGATGAGGTCGAAAGGGCCGCGCGCGGCAAAGATCGGATTGTGGAAGCCCGGCGCCGTTACCGATTCGACGAGCGCCTTGACGTGGTTGAGCCGCGCATTGGCGGCGGCGACTTTTATCGCGACCGGATCGATGTCGGTCGCCAGCACCGGAATATGCGCGAGTTTGGCCAGTGCAATGGCTAGCACCGCGCTGCCGGTGCCGAGGTCGAGCGCGTTGCGCGGGCGCTCGCGCCGCACGATCTGATCCAGCATTTCAAGGCAGCCGGCGGTGGTGCCGTGATGGCCGGTGCCGAAGGCGAGACCCGCTTCGATCTCGATGGCGAGTTCGCCGCTGCGGCGCTTCCTGCGGTCATGCGCGCCGTGAACGAAGAAACGGCCGGCACGCACCGGCTTCAATCCCTCCAGCGAGCGCGCAACCCAGTCGACATCCGGCACAGCCTCCCGCGCGATCGGCCGCGAAAGGTCAAGCCCGGCGAGAATGTCCTTCACCCGCGCCTCGATGGCATCGACATCGCCGTCGGCGTAGAGCGACACTTCGTGGATGTCGCGATCCTCATCGACCTCCAGCACGGCGATCGGCAGGCCTTCGTCCTCGAAGGCCGCTTCGAACGCCGCGAAGATGCGGTCGGCCTCGCTCTTGCCGGTGGTGAAATAAAGCCGCGTCTGGGTCATCAAACGGTGGTCTGGTTTGAGCATGATCTTATCCGAAAACCTGTTCGCACTCTCGGGTCGGGCCCGAGGGCATGCTTCTTCGGGATCATGCACTAACCTTCCGCCGCCAGCCGCTTCAGCTTGGCGATGGCGGTCTCCGGGCTCTCGCCATAGGCGATGGTGCCGGCGAAGTCGCCCCTGGCGTTGAGCAGCAGCACCGAGGCGGTGTGGTCCATCGTGTAGTCGCCGTCGCCCGTATCGACCTTCTTGGAATAGATGCCGAAGGATTTGGCCATGGCGTGGACCTTGTCCGGCTCGCCGGTGATGCCAAGAATGCGTTCGGAGAAATTGCTGATATAGGCGTTCATGACTTCGGGCGTGTCGCGCTCCGGGTCGACCGAGACGAAATAGGCGCGCACGTTCTTGCCGTCGTCCCCCATCGTCTTCAGCCAGCCGGCCAGTTCGAACAGCGTGGTCGGGCACACTTCCGGGCAATGGGTGAAGCCGAAGAAGACGACGCTGGGCTGGCCGCGAAACGCGGCCTCGGTGACCGGAGCGCCCTTCTGGTCGACTAGCGTGAACGGCGCGCCGAACGGCTCGCCGCCGTAATGCCCGCGGTACCAGTCGAAGGTAAGCCAGCCGATGCCTGCCGCCATCAGGACGAGAATGCCGACCAGTATTGAACGCATCATCAATTGGTGTCCGTCGTGATTTTCATGGCCCGTATCAGAGACTGTTTGGAAACTCTACTCTGGCGGCCATCTGATGGCGTTTTCTGCGCTTCCGGTGCTCACGGACCCAGATGTCCGCTGCGCTCCGGTTCTCGAAACCACTACCATATGACTCGCCAGAGCGAATTTCGAAACAGTCTCTCAGCGCCATGGAGCCTGTTCGGCGAACACTCTTAACGGTTTGACCTCGTGCACGCAAAGATGTCGCGTTGCCGCAACCGGCATTCCGGTCAAAAGGTGATCTGCTTGCAAAGCGCTGCCGCCCGTCCCACCTGAGGTCGGCAAAACTCGAACCGCAGGAGGCTTCCTTGCTAAAACTAATCGGCGGCGCCTTGGCCGCATGCCTTGCCGTCGGCGCCGGTGCGGCTGTCGCCCAGGAGGTCGGCAAGGTCGGCGTCGACTGGCTCGGCAACGACATCATCGTCGAGGCGATCAAGGACCCCAAGGTCGAAGGCGTGACCTGCCACGTCTCCTATTTCGACCGTGGCGTGATCGACCGCCTGCAGAAGGGCAACTGGTTCGAGGATCCGTCCGATTCCTCGATCTCCTGCCGTCAGACCGGGCCGATCACCATCGGCGACATCGACATGAGCGAGGCCGGCGAGGAGGTGTTCAAGCAAGGCATCAGCCTGATCTGGAAGAAGCAGGTGGTGAACCGCATCTACGACAAAACCAATGAGACGCTGATCTACCTGTCGCATTCGCGCCAGGTGCAGGACGGTTCGGCGAAAATGTCGGTCACCACCGTACCGCTCTACGGCCAAAATGTTGTGTGGACCAACGGCAAGCCGAAATAGGCTCTCGCAACAGGTGACGGACGATTGGTCCCGCTTGCGGGACCAATCGGCGACGCGACAATTGCTACCGCCTTGCGGGAGCAATTGCGCGGGAGTAAAGCCGCCGGCATGGACCGTCCCGAAAATCTTGTCGCCAAGGATTCCGAGCCGCGCATTCATCCGACCGCGGAATTGAAGGCATGCAAGCTTGGACGCTACGCCTCGATCGGCGAGCGGGTCATCCTGCGCGAGGTATCGGTCGGCGACTTCTCCTATTTCGAGCGTCACGCCGAGGCTATCTACACGACAATAGGCAAATTCTGTTCGATCGCCGCAAACAGCCGCATCAACGCGCTGGAGCATCCGATCGAACGGCTGACCCAGCACAAGGTCAGCTACCGGCCGAACGAATATTTTCGCTGGCTGGGCGTCGATGCGGCGTTCCGGGAACGGCGGCGGGCGCAAGCCGTACGCATCGGCCACGACGTCTGGATCGGCCATGGCGCGGTGATCATGCCTGATGTGACCATCGGCAATGGCGCGATCGTCGGCGCCAATGCGGTGGTGACGCGCGATGTGCCGGCCTATGCCGTCGTTGCCGGCGTTCCGGCCAACCCGTTGCGGCAGCGTTTCGCCGCGGATGTTGCCGCGCGGATCGAACGCCTCGCCTGGTGGGACTGGCCGGTCGAAAAACTGGCCAAGGCCATTCCCGACATGCAGGCGCTGTCTATCGAGGCCTTTCTCGATCGCTGGGAATACGACAGCCCCTGATCTTCGCGGGGCGTGTGCACGTTTTGTGTGGTGAAATCCGTCTATTCAGGGAACCCGGAGCGGTTGCCGGATGTTTCTCCCTGCCATGATCGAGAAGCACTTCACCAAGGCCGCCAACTACGTCGCCCATCTTGCCGGTCTGCCGTCGACATTTGCCATCTGCTGCCTGATCATCGCGGCCTGGGCGATGAGCGGGCCGATTTTCGGCTTTTCGGACACATGGCAGCTCATCATCAACACCGGCACTACGATCGTTACCTTCCTGATGGTGTTCCTCATCCAGAACACCCAGAACCGTGATGGCACGGCGATCCAGACGAAACTCGACGAGTTGATCCGGGTCGGCAAGGCTCACAACTCCTTTATCGGCATCGAGCACCTGACCGAATCCGAGGTCGAGGAGATTCGCGCCAAGTGCGAAGAAGCGGCAAAGCGCCATGACCGGAAGATCGCGGAGGATGCCGTCAAGAAAGCGGCGGCACAAAAACGCGGCTCGAAGACGCGCGCAGCGTGAGCGTCAGCTGTCAATGAACGCCGCGAAAGCCTCCTTATGGTCCGGGTGCCAGCGCGACAGGGCAGGGCGGTTTTCGATGATGTCGCCGATCGCCCAGGCCATGCGCTTTTCGTCCATGGACCGCGTCGCCTCGTTGTCGGGACAGAGGATGTAGAAGTCGCCACGCATCAGCGCGGCCAGCATGAAGTCGATCACCTGCTCACCGGTCCAGGCGCCGGCGGGCTTTTCGGTCGCGCCTTCGGTCAGGCCGGTAAAAGTGAACCCCGGAATGAGCAGATGCGCGGCTATGTTGGCACCGGGCTCGTTGCGCAGCGCGTACGCCAGGCCTTCGGTGAAGGTCTTCACGCCCGCCTTGGAAACGTTGTAGGCAAGGTTGCCGGGCGGCGTAGTGATGCCTTGCTTGGAGCCGGTGTTGACGATCAGGCCAGGACTCCCCGTGGCCAGCATGCGCGGCGCGAAGGCCTCGACGCCGTGGACGACGCCCCAGAAGTTGATATCCAGCAGCCGCTTCCAGGCGTCGCGGTTCTCCCAGGGTTTGCCGGGATTGTTGCCGACGCCCGCATTGTTCATCAGCAGCGACACGTCGCCGAAGGTGCCGAATGCCTTCTCCGCCAACCGGTCGACTTCGTCGGCTTTTGCGACGTCGGTGGCGACAGCGAGTACCGCGTTGTCGCCGGCAATCGTGGCAACGGCGCGGGCAGCCTCATCGAGCCGCGCGCCGCCAATGTCGGCCAGCACGATTTTCAGGCCCATTGCCGCCAGCCGCTTGGCCGCGGCGAGGCCGATACCGCTGGCGCCGCCGGTGATGACGG
This sequence comes from Mesorhizobium sp. WSM4821, assembly GCF_055901555.1. Lineage (NCBI taxonomy): Bacteria > Pseudomonadati > Pseudomonadota > Alphaproteobacteria > Hyphomicrobiales > Phyllobacteriaceae > Mesorhizobium > Mesorhizobium sp. WSM4821. The sequence goes on from NZ_CM148371.1 coordinate 3,796,094, forward strand.
CGACATTGCCGAAGGCAAGCGCAGGCAAGGCGGTCTGGATTTCGGCGTCGGCGGTCATGGGGGAGTGTCCTCGTTCAAGCTGTTCCGAACTTAGCGCGGCGAGGGGTTCGCGCAAGCCCACTTTGGCGTCCTCGGGTTGACCGCATCGGCGGGCGCTGCGCATGCTGTCCGCCCAAGCAAGGAGATTTACCGATTGACCGACTGGATCGAGATCCTGAAAGAACAGACCGCCACCGGCGACCAGATGGGCCGCGAAGTGTCGCAAATGCTCGCCAATCCCGACATCAGCGAAACGCAAGTGAAGACGCTGTTTTCGGCACTCGAAAAACAGGCGGAGTTCGTCGAGAAGCTGCGCATGGCGCTGGAAAAATTCGGCCATGATTTTTCGGTGATCAAGGCGGCCGAGCGGCTGGAGGAGCGTTACGCCGATCTGGCCGCTTCGGTCGCGGAAAAGTTGAAGGCGATGCGAGGATAGGAGAGCCTATTTCCCGATCTGCCTCTCGAATCTTTTGTCCGGTACGAACCAGATCATGGCGACCAGCACATAGAGCGCGACGCCGATCCATTGATTGACGAAGGTCAGCAGGATGCCGGCGATGTAGAGGACCACCGAGATCTTTCCCTTGCGGTCGGCGCCCACCGCTCTGGCGAATGCAGTGTCGTTGCCATGCAGCCGGTGCAGCGCGACGACCAGAATGAAGTAAGCGGCCGCGCAAAGCTCCAGGACGACACCGTAGACGGCGACAGGCACCGGCGCGAAATGGTTCTCGCCCATGAAGGCAGTGGTGACGGGCAGCAGCGACAGCCAGAACAGCAGATGCAGATTGGCCCACAGCACCCTGCCATCGACCCGCTACACTGTGTGGAACATGTTGTGCAAATTGTTCCAGTAGATGCCGACATAGATGAACGACAGCACGTAGCTGAGGAATATCGGCCATAGAGGTTCCAGGGCGGAAAAATCCTCGCCATGCGGCACCTTCAGTTCCAGCACCATGATGGTGATGATGATGGCCATGACGCCATCGGTGAATGCCTCGACCCGTCCCTTGCCCATGGGTTCTCCCCTGCTGCGCTTGCTTCATCCTAGGCGATCGAAGTGGCTGGAGGGAAGGCTTGGCGCCGTCTTTCAGCCGTTCGGCGTCTTAGGCCGCTGCCAGCACGAGCGAGGTGATCGAGCCGGCCGGGAAACTCCTGCGCAGCGAGAATGAGTGCAGCCATATCAATCGCTGTCGCGCGCGATCAGCTCCAGCGGCCAGACCTCGCGGATGATCCGCGCGCCTTCGGTGCCGGCGAAGGCCGGGATCGAGGCCAGCAGCATTTCGGCCAGCCGCCGTCCCATCGGCTCCAGGGGAGGGCGGAAGGCGGTCAGCGCCGGTGAAAAATAGCTGCACAGCGGCGTGTCGACGATGACGATCACCGCAATGTCGTGGCCCGGCTTGACGCCCATCTCGGCAAGCGCCTTGCAGCCGCCGAGCGCCATCGCGTCATTGTTGAAGATGACCGCGGTCGGCGGGTCCTTGGCGCGCATCACCTGCGGCGTCACTTCGTAGCCGCCGGCCTCGTTAATGAAGCCTTCCGCGATCAGCCCAGGGTCGACCTCTATGCCGTGCCGCCCCAGGGCCTTGCGATAGCCGGCCAGGAACAGATAGCCGAAATTGAGGTTCAGGGACGGGCGGATGGCGGCGATGCGGCGGTGGCCGCGCGCAACGAGGCGATCGACGGCGTCGGCCCCGGCCTTTTCGAAATCGAGGTCGAGCGAGGGGTAGGATTTCCCCCCGGAGCGGCTGCGGCCGAGCGTTGCGAAGGGGAAGCCGACCCTGGTCAGATAGTCGATGCGTTCGTCCTCGCGCCGCGTCCAGGCAAGCACCACCGCATCGGCCCGGCGCGTCTCGACCACCCGGCGCAGGCGCTCCTGCTGATAGTCGCCCGGCGCTCCCATCACCACGATCAGGTCGAGCCCGCTTTCGGCGAGTTTCGCCTGCAGCCCGGTCAGGAATGGAATGAAGAACGGCTCGCCATATTGCTGGTCGCCCGGGTGGGGCTGCAGCATGAAGGCGATCGAGTGGGTGGCGCCGCGCCGCAGGCTGCGGCCGGACTGGTTCGGCGAATAGTTCAGCTTTGCCGCCGCGTCGAGCACGCGCTGGCGCGTATCGGCGTTGACGTCGGCGCGGCCGTTGAGCGCACGCGACACGGTGCCGATCGAAATGTTCAGGTGACGCGCAAGGTCGTGGATGCTGGACGCCAAAGGACGGTTCTCCCCTTACCTGGCTATCACCGGCCGCTCTTCAGGCCAAGGCGATAAGGTGATTTTCGCGAGCGGCCAATTGACATTCTACGCCTACGGGTGTGTTCTCGTAAACGTTTACGGAAAAACGTTTACGGTGATGCCGTGAATGCCGTGACGCGATCGGTCTGGAGGGGCCGAGCGGAGGAGGAGCGCTGGATGATGAATGTCGTCCTGGTCGGCTGCGGAGCGATGAGCAAGCACTGGCTCGAAGCGGCGAGGCAGATCGACGGGTTGGCTATCGTTGGCCTGGTCGACCTAGACGCCGACAGGGCGACGGCGAGGGCGCGCGAATATGAGCTTGCCGGCGCTACCATCGGAACCAATCTTGACGCCGTGCTCGACCAGACCAAGCCCGACGCGGTGTTCGACGTCGTGGTTCCGGCGGCCCGGCGCGAGGTCGCGCTCTCCGCGTTTGCCCATCATTGCCACCTCCTGACGGAGAAGCCGCTTGCTGACAGCCCCGAGAACGCACGCGCCATCGTCGAGGCTGCCCGGCGCGCCGGCCGAGTTCATGCCGTCGTCCAGAATCGCCGCTATGTCGCCAATGTCAGGCGCATACGGCGCTTTCTCGACTCCGGCGCCATCGGTGCGCCGACCAGCATCCACGCCGAATTCTTCGTCGCCCCGCATTTCGGCGGGTTTCGCGAGGAGATGGCCCATGTCCTGCTGCTCGACATGGCGATCCACACTTTCGACGCCGCCCGCTACATGGTCGGCGGCGCGCCGGCGAGCGTTTATTGCCAGGAATGGGAGCCGGCCAATTCCTGGTACCGGCAGGGATCGTCGGCCACCGCAATCTTCGAGCTCGGCGGCGGCAGACTGTTCACCTATGCCGGCTCTTGGTGCGCCGACGGGTTCCGCACCAGCTGGGAGAGCACGTGGCGCATCGTCGCCGAGCGCGGCAGCCTGGTCTGGGACGGTGAGGACGGGCTGAGGGCGGAAGTCGCGCGGCCCATCCGCGAGGGCCTGTTCGATCGCACCGAGCCGCTCGCCGTGCCGCCGCTCGATCCGAGAGACCGCATCGGCGGTCATCTCGGCATCATCCAGGATTTTGTGCGCGCCGTCGAAACCGGCAGCGAGCCGGAGACGGGCGGCGCCGACAACATCAAGAGCCTGGCCATGGTCTTTGCCGCGATCGAAAGCGCCGAAACCGGGCGCCGGGTTGCGATCGCGCAGGAAGGATGACGATGCCAAACCCGCTTCTCGACATCAGGATCGGCACCATGGTGCGGGCCAATCTCGACGACCCGGCCGCCTATATCAAGGCGATCCTGCCGCTCGGCTTCGAGAGCATCCAGCCCTTCTTCTGGCAGACGCTGGGCGACAAGGACCTTCCACGCCTGGCCGGCCAGATCCGCGAGGCGATCGGAGACACCGACGTCGTCGTCTCCTCGCTCGGCGTCTTCGGCAATCCGCTGGAAAGCGGCGATGTCGATCGCGGCGTGCTTCACGCCTGGGAAACGGCCATCGACAACGCGCATCTGTTCGGCACCTCGATGGTCAGCGGCTTCACCGGTCGTGTCCGCGGCAAGAAGCTGACCGACAGCCTGCCGCGCTTCCGCGAGATCTGGGGACCGCTGGCCAAGCGCGCCGCCGACAAGGGCGTGCGCATCGCCTTCGAGAATTGCGCCATGGACGGCAACTGGGCTGATGGAGACTGGAACATCGCCCACAATCCGGACGCCTGGGAGCTGATGTTCAACGAATTGCCGGATGACAATATCGGCCTGGAATGGGAGCCCTGCCACCAGCTCGTCTACCTGATCGATCCGATCCCGCAGATCCGCAAATGGGCGACGCGCATCTTCCATGTGCACGGCAAGGACGCGACGGTGCGCTGGGACGTGATCCGCGAGCATGGCGTGTTCGGCCGGCTGCCATTCGTGCAAATGCGCACGCCGGGCTTCGGCGACAGCGACTGGACGCGGGTAATCAGCGAATTGCGGCTGGCCGGCTACAAGGGCGCGATCGACATCGAGGGCTGGCACGATCCGGTCTATCGCGACGATCTCGAGATCACCGGCCAGGCGCGGGCGCTGGACTATCTCAAGCAGTGCCGGGGAGGTGCGACCTATCTGCCGAACCCGGCGTGAGGCCGATGCATGTCGCGCAAAAGTGCGTAGCGGTTTTGCGATAACGACATGCATCAAAGCAAGATCTCAAAGCCGGCGGGAGGAGCCGGCTAGCGGAGCATTGCGGCGGGTAGCCGAAGCAATCGTCGAAAACCCCTCGGCTTGCGAGGGAACAAAGGGAGGATAAGTGCATGAGCATCACGATGAGAAGGACAGTTCTGCGCTCGACCGTCGCGGCGGCCGCCACGGCGCTCGCCGCCGCAATCTCCACCTTGCCCGCCCAGGCGCTCGATGCAAAATGGTGCAAGGACGTCCACATCCGCTTCTTCGTCGGCGGCGCCGAGGGCGACGCCTTCGGCACCATCGTCTATAATGGCGCCAAGCAGGCCGAGGCCGATCTTGGGCCGAAGGTCGACTACATCTTTTCCCAGTGGGATGTGGAGAAGATGGTGCAGCAACTGCGCGAGGCGGTCGCGGTCAAGCCCGGCGGCATCGCCATGATGGGCCACCCGGGCGATGCCTCGATCATGCCGCTGGCCGAACAGGCGCACAAGGACGGCATCAGGATGATGTACCAGAACGTGCCGGTGCCGAAGGTCACGGCGGCGTTCGGCGGCGGCTATGTCGGCGCCCAACAGGAAGAGCAGGGCCGCGCGCTCGGCGCCGAGGCGTTCAAGCTGGCCGGGCTCAAGGCCGGCGACAAGGCGATCATGATCGGCCCGTTCGAGAACGAGAGCCGCGGCGCGCGTGAGCGCGGCACGGTCGCAGCCCTGAAAGAGGCGGGCATCGAGGTCATCCAGCTTTCGTCGCCGCCAAGCGGCGAATGGGCGTCCGACCCCAACCTCGCCATTCCGGTGATCACCGCAGCTCTGCTCAACAATCCGGACGTCAAGGCGGTCGGCTATCCCGGCGGACAAATGCTCGGCAACGTCCCGACTTACATGCAGGCGGCGGGCAGGAAGCCGGGCGATATCTTCAACTTCGGCTTCGACACAAGCCCGCAGATCGTCGAGGGCTTCAAGGGCGGCTGGGTGCAGCTGACGGCCGACCAGCAGCCGTTCCTGCAGGGTTATCTGCCGATCCTCAGCCTCTGCCAGCAGGCGGTGCTGGGCCTCGCGCCGATGAATGTCGACACCGGCGCCGGTTTCGTCACGCCTGACAATTACGAGATCGTCGCCGAACTCGCCAAGCAGGCGCTGCGCTGACCTCCCAAGCCGTCGGCCGGGATTTAGCCCGGCCGGCGGGGCCGCTGGCGAGGACGCCGGCACGAACTCAAGCGAGGATCCGATGGCCGAACGCATCATCGAACTGCGCGATATCAAGAAGTCCTACGGTCAGGTCTATGCGCTGGGCGGGGTCAATCTCAGCGTCGACCGTGGCGAGGTGGTTGGCCTGATCGGCGACAATGGCGCCGGCAAGTCGACGCTGATCAAGATCCTGTCCGGCGTGGTCAAGCCGACCAGCGGCGAGATCCTGGTCCGCGGCAAGTCGGTGACCGGATGGAGCGCGGCGCGCTCACGCGACGCCGGCATCGAGACGGTGTTCCAGGACCGGGCGCTGGCCGTGCAGCAGACGATCGTGCGCAACATCTTCATGGGCCGCGAGCTCACCGGCTTTCTCGGCTGGCTGAAAGTCAACAAGGAAATCCAGGAGGCGAGCCGGCTGATGCGCGAGATCGGCTTCACCTCGAAAGTGTTCACGCCGCAATCGATCGTCGGCCAGCTCTCCGGCGGCGAACGCCAGGGCGTGGCGATCGCGCGCGCCATCTATAAGAAGGCGGAGCTGATCGTCCTGGACGAGCCGACGACGGCGCTGTCGCTGACCGAGACGGCCAAGGTCTTCCACTTCGTGCGCCAGGTGCGGGCGAGCGGCCGCTCGATCCTGTTCATCGGCCACAACATCCACCACGTCTTCGACATTGCCGACCGCTTCGTGGTGCTGGATCGCGGCAAGGTGGCGCTCACCGCCGACCGCAGCCAAGTCAAGTCGGCCGAAGACCTCATCAACTTCATGGAAGACGTCGCACACCCCGGCGGATTGGCCGGGTTGCACGACGCTGGCGACGCCGGGAGGGCAGCGCGGTGAGCAAGACAATGGAACCTGATCTGCAGAGCCCGCTTGGCGGCACGCATAATGAGGCCGCCGGCAAAGAGTGGAGACATCCGTCCGACAACTGGCTGCGAGGCTTCATCCTCGACAACCGCGCCGCGCTCGGCACGTTTGCCGTGTTCATCGTCATGATGGCGGTGTTCATGATCGCCAATCCGGTCGTCTTCACCACCTGGTATCTCTACAGTTCGGTGCTGACCACGCTGCCGGTGGCGCTGTTCGTGGTGGTGCCGCTAGTCTTCGTCGTCACCTGCGGCGAGATCGACCTGTCGTTTCCGGCGACGATGGGTTTTGCCTCATGGGTGTTCGCCCTGGTGGTGCAGGCCGGCTACGATCCATTTCTCGGCATCGCCGCCGCCATTGCAACGGGCACGCTGCTCGGTTTCCTCGTCGGGTCGCTGGTCGTCTATGGCGGGCTGTCGTCGCTGATCGCCACGCTCGGCATGAACTTCCTGCTGCGCGGCCTGATCCAGATCATCAATGAGGGCAAGTCGACGGCGCTGACCAGCCTTGCCGACAGCTGGGCCTACAAGGTCTTCTCCAGCCAGATCTGGGGCATTCCGGTGCAGATCTTCTGGGCCATCGCCTTCGTCGTGCTGTCGGCGCTGCTCTACAACAGGCATCGCTTCGGTGCGCAGGTGAAGGTGGTCGGCGACAACCCCGACAGCGCCCAGCAGATGGGCATCGACGTCAAGCGCGTCAGGGTGAAAGTGTTCGTCTTCGTCGGTATCGGGGCAGCGATCGCCGGCACCTTCTCGGTGATGATCAACTTCACCTGGTGGCCGACGGCCGGCGACGGCTATCTTTTGCCGGTGCTGGCATCGGTGTTCGTAGGCGGCACGCCGACCTGGGGCGGCATCGGCACCGTGGTCGGCGGCGCCATCGGGGCGGTCACCGTCTCCTTCATCCAGACCGGCGTCGTGGCGGCAGGCCTGAGCGGCTTCTACGTCCAGTTCTTCAACGGGCTGATCATCATCCTGTCGCTGCTCGGCCACAAATGGAACCAGGCGCGGTATCGGTGAAGAGGCAGGCGGGACCCCTCACACCCCGGTGACAAACCCGTCCAGCACGCGTTTCTGGCCGGCCTTGTCGAAGTCGATGGTCAGCTTGTTGCCGTCGATGGCCGAGATGTTGCCGTTGCCGAATTTCTGGTGGAAGACGCGGTCGCCGACACTGAAGGCGGACGGCGTGTCGGCGACGGATTTGGCGACCAACTCGCCATCGATGGTGCGGCCTTTGACCGAGGTGCGGCCGGCGCCATAACCGGAGTCGGTCTCGCCATAGCCGATGCGCTCGACCTGATGGCCGGAGCGCGAACCCCAGTTGCGGTCGGTCGCCTCGGTGCGGTTCGCCTGCGCGCGCTGCCAGCCCGGCGTCGCATAGGTGTTGGAGAAGCTGCCGGACTTTTCCGCACCGATATTGTCGAAGCGCGAGGCGCCATAGGGATTCTGGCGACCGCCGCGCCCCGAGGCGAACGAGCCGCCGCCATACGAGTTGCCGTAGCCGCCGTAGCTGTTGCCGCTCTCGGCGACTTCGACATGGGCTTCCGGCAGCTCGTCGAGGAAGCGGGACGGGATGGTCGATTGCCACAGACCGTGGATGCGGCGGTTGGAGACGAACCACAGATGCAGGTTCTTCTTGGCCCGGGTCAGCCCGACATAGGCAAGGCGGCGCTCTTCCTCGAGCCCGGAGCGGCCGCCTTCGTCGAGCGAGCGCTGGTGCGGAAAAAGGCCTTCCTCCCAGCCCGGGAGAAAAACCGTCTCGAATTCGAGGCCCTTGGCCGAATGCAGCGTCATGATGTTGACGGCGTCGAGGGATTCGTTCTGCTCGGCATCCATCACCAGTGCGACATGTTCGAGGAAGGAGCGCAGCGATTCATACTCTTCCATGGAGCGGATCAGTTCTTTCAAGTTTTCCAGCCGGCCGGGCGCTTCCACCGAGCGGTCGTTCTTCCACATGTCGGTGTAGCCGCTCTCCTCCAGGATGGTCTCGGCAAGCTCGGTGTGCGGGGTGGTCTCCAGCGCCTTCTGCCAGCGCTCGAAATTGGCGGCGACCTCGCGCAGTGCGGCGCGTGGCTTCGGCTTCAACTCATCGCTCTCGGCGAGTTTTTCCGCAGCCTCTAGCATCGGGATGCGCAACGCCCTGGCGGTATCGTGAATCTGGCGGATGGTGGCTTCGCCAAGCCCGCGCTTCGGCACGTTGACGATGCGCTCGAAAGCGAGGTCGTCGGCGCCCTGCGCGACGACGCGGAAGAAGGCCAGCGCATCGCGGATTTCGAGGCGTTCGTAGAAACGCGGGCCGCCGATGACGCGATAGTTGAGGCCGAGCGTGACGAAGCGGTCCTCAAATTCGCGCATCTGGAAGGACGCGCGGACAAGGATCGCCATATCGTTGAGATTGTGCTTTTGCCGCTGGTAGGCCTCGATGGTCTCGCCGACGGCACGGGCCTCCTCCTCGGAATCCCAGGCGGCATGGACATGCACCTTCTCGTCGTCCTCGGCGATCTTTTCGGTGAACAGCGTCTTGCCGAAGCGGCCCTCATTGTGGGCGATGAGGTGGGAGGCGGTGCCGAGGATGTGCGCGGTCGAGCGGTAGTTGCGCTCCAGCCTTATGATGGTGGCGCCGGGAAAATCCTTGTCGAAGCGCAGGATGTTGTCGACCTCTGCACCGCGCCAGCCATAGATGGACTGATCGTCGTCGCCGACGCAGCAGATATTTACTTTGTTATCGCTCACGGGCTGTTCCGCGCCTGCCGGCGCGGGCCCTTCGCGGGGGCCTCGCAACGGCTCGGACGCCCGGTCGGGCTTGCGGCCTTCGGCCGAAGCATCCCATTCATAGCCGTGCTCTTGTGGCTCCTCTTCAGGAGCTGGCGGCCTGTAGTTGCCGGCTTCTGTCCTATCGACCACCACTGATTTGTGAAAGCCGGGAGGGCGACCGCTCGGAGAGCTGCTTCGTGGAGATCCCGGCCGCTGCGCCAAGAGCCGCAGCCACATGTATTGCGCTGTGTTGGTGTCCTGATACTCGTCGACGAGGATGTAGCGGAAGCGCTCGTGGTATTCCTTCAGCACGTCCGGATAAGCGCGGAAGATGCGGATCGGGTGGCACAGGAGATCGCCGAAATCGCAGGCGTTCAGCGTCTGCAGCCGCTCCTGATAGGCCTTGTAAAGTTCGCGGCCCTTGCCGTTGGCGAAACTGCGGGCGTCACCCTCGGGGATGTCGGCGGGGCCTAGCCCCTTGTTCTTCCAGCCGTCGATCATCTGCGCGAACTGCTTGGCCGGCCAGCGCTTGTCGTCCAGCCCCTCGGCCTGGATGAGCTGCTTGATCAGGCGCACGACATCGTCGGTGTCGAGAATGGTGAAATCGGATTTCAGCCCGGCAAGCTCGGCGTGGCGGCGTAAGAGCTTCACGCCGATCGAATGGAAGGTGCCGAGCCACGGCATGCCCTCGACATTGCCCTCGCCGATCAGCAGGCCGATCCGCTGCTTCATTTCGCGCGCGGCCTTGTTGGTGAAGGTGACGGCGAGGATCTGCGAAGGGAAGGCCTTGCCGGTGGCAAGGATGTGGGCGATGCGGGTGGTCAGCACCCGCGTCTTGCCGGTGCCGGCGCCGGCCAGCACCAGAACCGGGCCCTCGGTGGTTTCCACCGCCAGCCGCTGCTCGGGGTTCAATCCCTTGAGATAGTCGGGCGCGTTGTTGTGGCCGCTGCGGGCAGCCATGGCGCGCGCGGCGATGCCGGACGGGGCCGCGGGCCGCGCATTCGGTTCGTCAAAAAAGGGCATGTCTTCCGAAAAGCCGGACATCGCCCCCGAATGTAGTGATTCGGCGGCGAAAGGCCAGAAGTGTCTCCGTTTTGTTCTCGATCCAGGCCGGGGACCTGTAATCCGGTAGCACACAACCTATGGCGCCTGGCCTGCTTGACAGGCATGGCAGGTCGGAGAAAGTTGCGTCGGGGTGGGAGCGCAATGCGAGGTTGCCCATGGGCGTGTGGCGGAGCGCACCAGTCGAAGGAGCATCGTCTTGGCTGTCGTCATCACCTCCCTCATCCTTTTTCTCATCGGCCTCGTGCTCGGCGGCGGCGGCATCTGGTTAGCTTCGCTGGGCGGCAGTTGGTACTATGTCATCACAGGTCTGGCCGTCATCGTCGCCGCATGGCTGCTCTACAGGCGCAAGTCCATGGCGCTGTGGCTCTACGCGGCGATCGTCATCGGCACGCTTTGCTGGGCGGTCTGGGAGATAGGCTTCGACTGGTGGGAACTCGGCCCGCGCGGCGGCGTCATCGTGCTTGTGGCGCTGTGGCTGCTGACGCCATGGGCGCGGCGTGGGCTCACCGGCCCAGACGGCCGGGCGCCGCTCATCCTCGCGGTATTGGCATCGCTCGGCGTCGCCGGCTATTCGATGACATCAGACCCAAAAGATATTGCCGGCCAACTCAACGCCGACAACATCACGCCGACCGCCGATCTCGGCGGCAATGTGCCCGCCGGCGAGTGGCACTATTACGGCCGCACGCAATACGGCCAGCGCTATTCGCCGCTCGACCAGATCACATCAGGCAACGTCGCCAATTTGCAGCCGGCCTGGACCTACCGCACCGGCGACGTGAAGGGGCCCGACGACATCGGCGAGACGACCTACCAAGTGACGCCGCTGAAGGTCGCCGATACGCTCTACATCTGCACGCCGCATAATTTCGCCATTGCCATCGACGCCGCGACCGGCGAGGAGAAGTGGCGCTACGATCCACAGGTCAAGCTGGACAAGAACCGCCAGCACCAGACCTGCCGCGGGGTGTCCTATTATGCGGATTCCAAGATCGCCGCCGGCCAGCCTTGTGCAGCCCGTATCTATCTGCCGACATCCGACGCGCGGCTGATCGCGCTCGACGCGGCCAACGGGCAGGTTTGTCCCGCATTCGCCGAGGGCGGCACGCTGAACCTGCTCGCCAACATGCCTTATCCGAAGCCGGGCTATTACTATTCGACCTCGGCGCCGCTGATATCAGGCGGCAAGATCATCGTCGGTGGCGCGGTCAACGACAATTATTCGACCGAGGAGCCGTCCGGCGTCATCCGCGCCTTCGACGTCGACACCGGCGCCTTGCTGTGGAACTGGGATTCGGGCAATCCGGACCAGACGACGCCACTGGCGCCGGGCCAGACCTATACACACAACTCGCCCAACATGTGGTCGACGGCGAGCGCCGACGAGAAGCTCGGCCTGCTCTATGTGCCGCTCGGCAACCAGACACCGGACCAGCTCGGCATGGGACGCAGCGCCAATGTCGAGAAATTCTCCTCCTCGATCACGGCGCTCGATCTCGCCACCGGACAACTGCGCTGGGTGCGGCAGACCGTGCATCACGATCTGTGGGACATGGACGTGCCGGCGCAGCCGACCCTGGTCGACATCACCACGCCCAACGGCGTGGTGCGGGCGCTGGTCGGGCCGACCAAGCAGGGCGACCTCTACATGCTCGACCGCCGCAGCGGCGAGCCGATCGTCCCGGTCAACGAAGTCCCGGCACCGGGCGGCGCGATCGAGGGCGATCACACATCGCCGACGCAGCCGGCTTCGGATCTCAGCTTCAATCCAAAGCCGCTGACCGGCGCCGACATGTGGGGCATCACCATGTTCGACCAGCTGGCCTGCCGGATCGAACTGCAGGGCCTGCGCTACGAGGGTCGCTACACGCCGCCTTCGGTACAGGGCTCGCTGATCTATCCCGGCAATTTCGGCACCTTCAACTGGGGCGGCGTCGCTGTCGATCCGGTGCGGCAGGTGATGTTCGGCATGCCGACCTACCTGGCGTTCATCTCCAAGCTGGTCCCGCGCGCGGAGGTGCCGCCGCCGGGCGACACCAAAGGCAGCGAACAGGGCCTGAACCGCAATGACGGTGCGCCTTACGCGGTGATATTGAAGCCGTTTCTGTCGCCACTCGGCATTCCCTGCCAGGCGCCTCCCTGGGGTTATGTCGCGGGCGCCGATCTAAGGACCGGCAAGATCGTCTACAAGCACAGGAACGGCACCGTCTACGACATGACGCCGCTGCCGCTGCCGTTCAAGGTCGGCGTGCCAGGCATCGGTGGGCCGATGATCACCGCCGGCGGCGTCGCTTTCCTGGGCGCCGCGGTCGACGATTACCTTCGCGCCTACGACCTGACGACCGGCAGGCAGCTCTGGCAGATCCGGCTGCCGGCCGGCGGTCAGTCGACGCCTATGACCTACACGGTCGCCGACGGACGCCAGTTCGTGGTCATCGTTGCCGGCGGCCATGGCTCGGTCGGCACCAAGCCGGGGGACTATGTGATGGCTTATACGCTGCCGAAGTAGGGCCTCGTTAAAGCCCGAGATGGTCTAAAGCCCAGTGCATTCGCGTCACGGCTTTCATGCCGACATCAGCAGACAGGCTTTGGCGGCGGCGCCGAAATAAGGCCACGGCTGTCCTCTTGGATTATTCTGAGGACGTTGCGGAGCGCGTTGCATGCCGGGCCTCACTCATCCGTGACTGGACCATGTGGGCTTCTGCCCTATTTTGCGCGGCGGGGGTGTTTCCCGAAGCCGAGGAGAGCGCCATGACAAAATCGACCCCTGCCGGCCTGGCCGTCACGAGACCTGCCATCACCCAGGCGATGATCGACGCCTATGACGAATACACGCATTTGACGCTCGACCGGCGCCGCTTCATGGAACAGTTGACCAGGCTTGCCGGATCAGGTGCCGCGGCCGCTGCGATCGCACCGCTGCTGGCGGCGAATTCGGCCCGGGCGGCGATCGTCGCCGAGGACGATTCACGCGTGGCGGGCGAGGACATCAGCTATCCCGGCAGCGGTGGCGACATGAAGGGCTATCTGGTCAAGCCAGCCGGCCAGTCCGGCAAGCTCGGCACTGTCATCGTCGTACATGAGAACAGGGGACTCAACCCGCACATACGCGATGTGGCGCGGCGCGTGGCGCTGGAAGGGTTCGTGGCGCTCGCCCCGGACTTCCTGTCGCCGCTCGGCGGCACGCCGGCCGACGAGGACAAGGCGCGTGACCAGATTTCCAAGCTCGATCCGGCGCAGACCATTGCCAATGCGGTCGCAACGGTCGCTTTTCTCAAAGGCTACGAGGACGGCAACGGCAAGGTCGGCGCGGTCGGCTTCTGCTGGGGCGGCGGAACGGTGAACACGCTGGCTGCCAACACGCCCGATCTGGTCGCCGCTGTCGCCTATTACGGCATGCAGCCGAAGGCCGAGGATGTGCCGAAGATCAAGGCGGCGCTGATGCTGCATTATGCCGGGCTCGACACCCGCATCAATGCCGGTATCGACGCCTTCAAGAAGGAACTCGATGCAGCCAAGGTCGAGTACACGGCCTATGTCTATGAAGGCGCCAATCATGCCTTCAACAATGACACGTCCGCGGCTCGCTACGACAAGAACGCCGCGGATCTCGCCTGGGGCCGGACGAGCGCCTTCCTCAGGGAAAAGCTTGCTTGATCAGGCATTTGCCGGTTTGTGGAAAGCGACGCCGGCCACCACCAGCGCGATGCCGAGGCAATCGGTAGGGGTCGGAATCTGGCGGAGCACAATGACGCCGATCAGCGTAGCGGTGACCGGTAGCAACGACAACATCAGCGCGAAGCTCGACCGCGGCAGCCGCGACATGGCAAGCTGGTCGCATATATAGGGGATGACCGACGAGCAGATGCCGACGCCGATGGCGGCGATGAGCAGCGGCGGCGCCGAGAAGGCCGGCAGCGCATCGGTGAAGCCGATCGGCAGCACGATGAGGAAGGCGACGGCCATGGCGGCACCCAGGCCGGCAATGCCGTCGCCGCCGCCGGCGCGGGCGACGCGATGGCCAAGCACGATGTAGCCAACGAACAGCGCGCCGTTGAGGAAGGCCCAGAACAGGCCGATCGGGTCGCTTGACCATTTGACATCGATCAGCAGCAAGGTGCCGGTGACGGCAACGGCAAGGGCCGCGAGATTGCGCGGGCTCCTGACGCCGACAAGCGCGACGCCGATGGTGCCGACGAATTCGATCGCCGCGACCAGCGAGATCGGCAAGCGGTCGAGCGCCAGGTAGAAGGAGCAATTCATCACCCCGAGACAGGCGCCAAAGGCGACGAGCAGCAGTCGTGTCGGCCGGTCGGCGCGGGCGAAGACCGTCCAGGGCCGGGTCAGCGGCGCGAAGGCAAGGGCGGCCGTGACGATGCGCAGCCAGGCCATGCCGAGCACGCCGACATGCGGGAAAAGCAGCACGGCGAAAGCCGGCCCGAGATAGTGGAACACGGCGCTGACACCGAACCAGACATGCGGCGGCAGCGAGGTCGCCAGCTTGCCAAAAGCAGGGCCGGCGAGGGCGGGGATTGCGGCGGGTGCTTGTGTCCGATCTTCCATGCGATCATTATCGCAGGCGATCTTTTCGGTTTATATGGACGATAATCAGCAAGAGAGGTAGTTATCTTCCTGAAAGCAAGGAGTTTTCGTTGAAACGCCTTCGAAACGAAAATGCCGACCTGGATGCGGCCGATCTGAAAATCCTGCGCCTGCTGGAAAGGGATGCCAGCACCAGCACCGCTGAACTGGCGCGCTCGGTCGGCCTGTCGGCGCCGAGCGTGGCCGAGCGTATCCGGCGGCTGCAGGGGAGCGGCGTGATCGAGGCCTACACGGTGCGGATCAACCCGGCCGCGCTCGGCATGAAGCTGTCGGCATGGCTGCGGATCAGGCCGGTGCCGGGGCAATTGGCCGTGGTGGCCGAGATCATCCGCGACTTGCCGGAAATCGCGCAATGCGACCGGGTGACCGGCGAGGACTGTTTTATCGCGCTGGCGCATGTCGGCTCGGTGGCCGAACTCGAAAGAGTGATCGACCGCATCATCCCGTTTGCGATGACCAACACCGCGATCATCCAGTCGTCGCCGGTGGTGGCGCGTTCGCCGCTGGGGGCGGTGAGGCGGCTGCCTTGATGCTAAGGGCGAGTGAGAATTAAGGGGGGAGATCGAATGTCGCGTCGGCTTTCGCTAACCACCAAGGCTGGAGGCGGGCATTGACTGCCACAGCTAGGCATGCCCGCGCTTCGAGCGCGCCTGCTTCAGGATGGCGCGCCAGCGGATCATGGCGAAGGGGATCGGCTCGTTGTTGTTGGCGATGTGAAAAATCTCGTTGTTGAGGTTCTTCAGCGAGCGCCAGAAATCATAGTCGGTGATGCGTGGGTCGGCCGCAAGCCTGTCCGCCTCGACCTTGATGTCGGTTTTCATGCACGTTCCCCGAACCGCTTCAGCTCCGCCCCCCTATCAATCCGATCCGGAGGGTTTTCCAACGCCGCGCTGAGTCGTTCAACGCCTCAATTCGGCTTGTTCACGTTAAAACCTCGGTAAGGTTAACGGCGGCCCGACTGCGGTTCAAGCGTCTTGCGACGAATACCGATCGAACGGCCGGCGCGCTCAGGCATCGGCAGCGCCGCGTGGGCGGCGCACATGGCTTCCACCTTGGCCAGGACATCGGCCGGGAAGGGCGCCACTTTCGGGCCCGACATATCGACATGCAGCGATAGTGATTCGGAGGTCGCGGCGAGCCAGCCGTCGATATGGCGGATTTCCTGGTAGGCCCTGAGCCGCTTGTCGTCATGGTCGAGGAGCTGGAAGGCGACATTGACCTTGTGGTCGAGATGCAGCTCCTGGACGTAGCAGACATGGACTTCCGCCGTGTAGATGGTCAGGCGCCGCTGTTTCACATAGTCCAGCCCCATTCCCATCATCTCGAACGCTTCGTCGGAGCAGCGATCGAACAGCACGTTGTAGTAGGCCATATTGAGATGGCCGTTGTAGTCGATCCAGTCCTTCTCGATGTCCATGGCACGGGAGACGAAGGGGGCGGGGATGGGCATCGAAAACTTCCTTTTGGCTGGACAGAGCGTGGTAGGCGAGACTACGCATCCATAAATCCATAACAAGGGTGGGCACTGGTCCATTCGCGGAGGAATCGATGGCTTTGAGCGACCTCAATCCGGTCGAACGCAACGAGGAAGGGATCGCAGCGGTGCTCGGCATCCTCAAGCAGCGGCTGGGCGAGCGATTCCAGACCGGCGAGGCCATCCGCACTCAGCACGCGCATACCACCACCTACATCCCGACCCAGGCGCCGGACGGCGTGGCGTTTGTCGAGACGACGGCGGAAGTGCAGGAGATTGTATCGGCCTGTGCGGCGCACCGCGTGCCGGTGATCGCCTTCGGCGTCGGCTCCTCGCTCGAAGGCCACACCAACGCGCCGGGCGGCGGCATCTCGGTCGATACCTCGCGGATGAACCGCATCCTCGCGGTCAACCCGCAGGATCTCGACTGCACCGTCGAACCCGGCGTGACGCGAGAGGATCTCAACCGGCATCTGCGCGACACCGGCCTGTTCTTCCCGATCGACCCGGGCGCGAACGCGTCGCTCGGCGGCATGGCGGCGACCAGGGCATCTGGCACCAATGCGGTGCGCTACGGCACGATGCGCGAGAATGTGTTGTCGCTGACGGCGGTGATGGCGGACGGCGAGACGGTGACGACCGGCAAGCGCGCGAAAAAGAGCTCGGCCGGCTACGACCTGACGCGGCTGCTGATCGGCTCTGAAGGCACGCTCGGCATCATCACCCAGCTGACCCTAAGGCTGCAGGGCATTCCGCAGGCGATTTCCGGCGGCGTCTGTCCATTTCCCAGCGTCGAGACGGCCTGCAACGCGGTGATCGCGACGATCCAGATGGGCATTCCGGTGGCGCGCATCGAATTGGTCAATGCGCTGCAGATGCGGGCGATGAAGAGCTATTCGAAACTCGACTATCCCGAGAGCCCGTGCCTGTTCGTCGAATTCCATGGCAGTGATGCCGGCGTTGCCGAACAAGCCGAGACCTTCGGCACGATCGCGGACGAGTATGGCGGCGGCCCGTTCCTGTGGACCAGCGTTGCCGAGGAGCGGACGAAATTATGGAAGGCCAGGCACGACGCCTATTGGTCGTCGCTGACGCTCAGACCCGGCGCCAAGGGGCTGTCGACCGATGTCTGCGTGCCGATCTCGCGCTTTGCCGAATGCGTCACCGAGACCGAGGCCGACATCGCCGAGATGGGGTTGATCGCGCCGATCGTCGGCCATGCCGGCGACGGCAATTTCCATGTGCTGGTGCTGATGGACGCGGACGATCCGAAGGAAATCGCGCTGACGGAAGAGTTTGTCGCGCGGCTGAACATGCGGGCGATCGGCATGGATGGAACCTGCACCGGCGAGCACGGCATCGGCCAAGGCAAGGTCGGCTTCCTGCGCCACGAGCTCGGCCATGGTGTCGACATCATGCGCACGATCAAGCAGGCGCTCGACCCGCTCAACATCATGAACCCTGGGAAAATATTGCCCGCCGACTAGAGCCGCTTTGCCCTTGGGGCGATCGGCAACGGAATTGCCTCTTTATCGACACGCCGATGCAGGTAGAGTGCGGCTGATTTCAATCGATTGCTCGGGAGCTGATGCTCGCACGCCTGTTCGTGATCTTCGGTGGCCTTTTCGTGCTGGTGCTGTGTGCGGCGCTGGTGGTGCCGTATTTTATCGACTGGACGGGCTACCGTGCCGATTTCGAACGCGAGGCGAGCGCCATTCTGGGCCGCAAGGTCACCGTTCAGGGCGATGCGACGGCGAGGCTGCTGCCGTTTCCCTCGGTGACCTTCTCGAATGTCACCGTTGCCGGCGGCCCCGGCGGCCAGCCGGCAATGACCGTCGAGACCTTTTCGATGGATGCCGAACTGGCGCCCTTCCTCAGCGGCGAGGTGCTGATCTTCGACATGCGGCTGGTGCGGCCAAAGGCGACGATCGACGTTGCCGCCGACGGCACGGTCGACTGGGCGATACGCCCGTCCTCGCCGTTCGATCCCAGCCAGATTTCGATCGAGAAGCTTACAGTGACGGACGGAGAGATAGCGCTCCGCCATGCCGCCGGCGGGCGCAGCCATCTCCTTTCCGAGATCAACTCGACGATCTCTGCCAAAACGCTGGCCGGACCTTGGCGGATGGATGGTTCGCTCCGGCTCGACGGTCTGCGCAGCACGGTCGTCGCCTCCACCGGCAAGGCCGGTGGCGACGGGCAGATGCGGGTTCGGCTCAAGGCCGGTCCGGACGCCTATCCGCTGGTCATCGAGGCCGACGGTAACGCCGGTATCGTCAACGGTGCCGCGACCTATTCAGGCCAGTTCAAGGTCGCAGGCTCCGACAAGAATGGCGCCGCAAGGGGCTCGGCGCAGCCCAACGGCACCGACGGCGAGACGGTGACGGCCAACGCGGGCACGCCGGAGCCGGGGTTCAGGCTGAACGGCAAGTTCTCGCTCGACCACCGGAAGCTTGGCAT
Source organism: Mesorhizobium sp. WSM4821 (assembly GCF_055901555.1). Classification (NCBI taxonomy): domain Bacteria; kingdom Pseudomonadati; phylum Pseudomonadota; class Alphaproteobacteria; order Hyphomicrobiales; family Phyllobacteriaceae; genus Mesorhizobium; species Mesorhizobium sp. WSM4821. The sequence continues at coordinate 3,814,922 of NZ_CM148371.1, forward strand.
CGACGAATTCCGCTTCGAGACCGGGCCGTTCGACAATCCCTACACCGCCGACGGCAAGGCTGCCGTCGACCTTGGGCCGAACCCTCGCTTTTCGATCGAGGCCGATGGCGCGCAGGTGGAGTTCGATGAAGCTGTCGGCGCTTCGACCGGATTGACGCTGTCGACACGTGTCGCGGCGCTGGAGCAGGCGCTGCACGATCTGCCCAAGCCGACCATGCCGGGCACCGTCGAGGTGAAGCTGCCGGCGGTATTGGCCGGCGACACAACGGTCCGCGACGTGCGCCTTTCCGCTGAACCGGCCGAGGGCGGCTGGTCGGTGAAGTCGCTGGCCGCGACGCTCCCCGGTCGCACCAAGCTCGAGGCAAACGGCATGCTCAGCGTCGAGGATCATTTCGGCTTCACCGGTTCGCTGCTTCTGGCCGTGGGGCAGCCTTCCGGCTTTGCCGCCTGGTTGTCGAAGGATGTCGACGAGGCGATTCGCCGGCTGCCGGCCGCCGGCTTCAAGGCCGAGGTCGAGCTGAGCGAAAGGCGCCAGGCCTTCAGCGACCTCGAGCTCGTTCTCGGCAAGGCGAGATTTTCCGGCCGCATCGATTCCAGCCAGCCCGACGACGCCAGGTCGTCGGTGTTGATGCAACTCGACGGTGGCGAACTCGATGTCGATGGGCTCGCCGCCTTCGCCTCGATCTTCATCAGCGACAAGGGCGCCAACCGTTTTTCCGACCGCGACCTCGATTTCCGGATCAAGGCGGGGCCGGTCAGCGCCGGCGGGCTGACCGCCGAGACGGTCGACACGGCGCTGAGATTGCGTGACGGGCTGCTCGAAATCGACCGGCTTTCGCTCAGTGGGCTTGCCGGCGCCTCGATCAGCGCCACCGGCCGGATCAAGGATTTCCCAGTGAGCCCGACCGGCAAGCTCGATGCCTCAGTCGTCGCTGTCGACCTCAAGCCGTTGGTGGACGTGGCGGCGCGGCACTATCCGGACAATGCCGTGCTGAAGGGACTGGCGGCACGCGTGGCGGCCTATCCCGAGCTGCTCCAGGATGCGCGCATCGACCTGGTGACGAGTGCCGCCGCCAATGGCGATGGCACGACAGGGCTCGCGGTCAGCGCGCAAGGCAAGGCCGGCGGCTCGGCGTTTTCGGCGTCGCTGTCCGGCAAAGGGGTGGCCGATCGGCTCCTCGAGGCGCCGGTGGCGCTGACCTTCAACGCCAGGAATGCCGACGCCACAGCGCTTCTGGCGCTTTATGGCCTGCCGGCGCTGCCGCTCGGCATGCTTGGCGAGGCGACCACCGATGTCTCGGTCAGAGGCACGCTTGGCGGCGGCATGGCGACGAGCTTCAGCCTCGCCGGCGAAGACTTCAAGGCCGGCTTCGACGGGACGGTCGCCGGCACGCCACAGGGCCCCACCGGCAAGGGCAAGATAAGCCTGGAGGCCGCCGACATCGAACCGTGGCTGATGACGACGGGCGTCGGCCTGCCGGGCATGGGGACGGGCACGTCGACATGGCTTACGGCCGACGCCGATTTCGGCAGCGGCCTTCTGGTGCTGTCCGGCCTCAACGGCGCCATCAACGAGGCGGCGGTATCAGGCGACGTCAATGTCGACGTCAAGGACGGGCTGCCGCATCTTGCCGGCGCGCTGGCGCTCGATGAACTGGATCTCGACCCGATGGCGGTGACGCTGTTCGGCGACCAGGCCTTCCTGGGCACCGGCAGGGCCTGGCCGACCGCCCCATTCAGCCAGAAGTCCAGCCTGGCGTTCACCGCCGACCTCGACCTGACCGCGGCATCGCTGGCTGTTGGCCCGCTTGCCACGGTCTATGATGCGGCGTTGGCGCTGAAGCTCGACCTGGAAGGCATCCGCGTTTCGGACCTCAAGGCGAAGTTCTCCGGCGGGGCGCTTTCCGGGCTGTTCGAGCTGAAGAACAATGATGGCACCGGGCTTTTCTCCGGCCAGATGAAACTTTCCGGCGCCGATCTGGCGACCGTGCTGCCACAGGCTGGCATCAGCGGAAGCGGCGATTTCTCGGCAGCGCTTTCGACCAGCGGCAAATCGATCGACGCGATGGTTGCAGCGCTGTCCGGTTCCGGCACGGCGGCGCTGAAAGGCCTGACCATTGCCGGCGTCAATCCCGACGCCTTTGGGGCCTTCATCGCCAAGGCCGATGCGATCGGGCGTGAGATCGATGCGGCCAAGACCGCCGGTTTCGCGCCGCAGATCGCCGCGGATGGCAGTTTTCCGGCCGGGGATACGGATATCGCCTTCACAATTGCCGGCGGCAGGCTGAGGGCACCGCCGGTCAAGCTGGACAATCCGACAGCGGCGCTGTCCGCCGACATCACGGCGGACCTGAACGCCAGCACGGTCGCCGCCAGTGGTTCGATCACGTATCGGCCCGGTGACGAAGCGCTGGTCGGCTCCGATCCGACCGTGAATTTCAGCGTCGACGGGCCATTCGGCGCCGCGAAACGTGAATTCGACAGCGAGCCGCTGGCGCAGTTCCTGACCCAGCGCGCGCTGGAAAAGGAGCAGCAGCGGGTCGAGGCCATGCAGGCGGCACTGCTTGAAAAACAGCGGTTGCGGCGCGAGGTGCGTTACTACGCGGCCCTGCAAGCCGAGCGTGACAGGGCAGCCGAGGAATTGCGCAAGCAGCAGGAAGCGGCGCGGCTGCAAGCCGAGGCGGATGCCAGGGCAAAGGCGGAAGCCGAGGCAAGGGCTCAAGCCGAGGCAAAGGCTCGGGCCGAAGCAGAGGCGAAGGCCAGGGCGGATGCGCAGGCGCGGGCTGAAGCCGAGGCTAAAGCCAAGGCCGAGGCGGACGCAAAGGCCAAGGCGGATGCCGAAGCGGCGCGAAAGGCGGCCGACGAGGCGGCGAAGGCCGAGGAACAGCAACGCCAGAGGGCGGAAGAGGCGATGCGGATCGCCGCGGAAGAGAAGGCTAAGCTCGACGCCGAACGCAGGGCCGCCGCGGCGCGGGCGCGGAAAGTGGAGCGCGCGCCTCTGCCGCCGGCCGGCGACAACCCGCCGCCAGCAGAATCCGCGCCAAAGCTTGAACCTTCGTCGATCGACAATTTGCTGAAGTCGCTGGGCGGCGGATAGCTCGACCTGCAGCCTGCGCCGTTCCAACCCGACAGAAACGGGATGGGCTCTATTTTCTTGTTTGACCACTCTCGCTGACGCGGGCGTTCGGTTCGAGATCGCGATCTAGAGCGGGATGGGATTTGTAGGAGTCGTAGGATTCCCAAATCAGCAATGATCTGATTCAACATCGATGCTGGGAAGGAGGCCAGCATGGATGGCATCATATTCGATGGACCTTCGCGAACGGGTTGTGGCAGCGGTCAAGCAGGAGGGCATGTCGCGGCGTGCGGCGGCGGCTCGCTTTGGGGTCAGCTACAGCGCGGCGATCGAGTGGCTGAAGCTTTTCGAGGAGACCGGCAGCGTCAAGCCCCGCCAGGTCGGCGGCTATAAGCCGAAGAAGATATCGGGGGCGTGGCGCGACTGGCTGGTCGAGCGTTGCCGGGATAAGGCCTTCACCTTGCGCGGGCTTGTCGCCGAACTTGGCGAGCGCGGCCTGAAGGTCGACTATCGTTCGGTGTGGGAGTTCGTGCACGCCGAGGGGCTGTCGCATAAAAAAAGACGCTGATCGCCGCCGAGCAGGACCGTCCCGATGTGGCGCGCCGGCGGGCGCAGTGGGTTCAGTATCAGGGCCGGATCGACCCCGCCCGCCTGGTGTTCATCGACGAGACCTGGACCAAGACCAACATGGCCCCGCTCAGGGGCTGGGCGCCGGTCGGACAGCGGATCAAGGCCAAAGTTCCCAATGGCCACTGGAAGACAATGACCTTCCTGGCAGCGCTACGCCAGGATCGCGTCGACGCGCCTTGGCTCATCGACGGGCCGATCAACGGCGAGAGGTTCCTCCTCTATGTCGAGAAGGTTCTCTCGCCGACCCTTCGTCCGGGCGACATCGTCGTCTTGGACAATCTCGGCAGTCACAAAGGCAAGGCCGTGCGCCGCGCGATCCGAAACGCCGGCGCGAGGCTCTTCTTCCTGCCGAAATACTCGCCCGACCTCAATCCGATCGAACAGCTCTTCGCCAAGCTCAAGCACTGGCTGCGAAAGGCCGCAAAACGGACCGTCGAAACGGTTTGCGACGCCATCGGCCAGATTCTCAACCGCGTCACACCTGTCGAGTGCTCAAATTATTTCGCAAACTCAGGATATGACTGGAGGTAATCTCATCCCGCTCTAGAAAGAACTTTTCGTCCCTCGCTTCGCCCAATCCAGGACGTAGAGCCGGAGCGCCGAGGACAGGTTGGCATCGCGCGGCCGGGCCTCGTCTATTTCGGCCACGAGAGCGGCGAGCGTCAGTCTTCGCGCAGCCGCAATGGCGACGAGATCGTCGAAAAAGGGCCTTTCGAGCGAATAGCTGGTGCGATGGCCGCGAATGGTCACCGAGCGTTTCTCGACCGGGCTCATTTCACTTCATTTCAGGCATCGGATTCATCCGAAAACAGCTGCGCGCTTTTCGGTCCGATGCTCTGGTCGTCAGGCCTTTCGCGGCGGTGACCTGAAACGAACTTCTCGCTCTTGTCGGCGGCCAGCCGGTCACGCTCCCGCTCGGTCCTGGAACGGCCATGCAGCGACCGGTTCTGTTCGGCCAGGCGCTCTTTTTCGGCGCGCGCCTTCTGTTTGCGGGCATGGCGGAGATTGACGATGTCGGCCATCGCGCGGCCCGTCGGCTACTTCTTGCGGAAGGCGTCGAGGGACACCACTTCGGCGCCCTTGGCCGCGGCGTCGGCCGCGGCAGGCTTCTTTTCGGCCTCGGCGGCCTTCTTCTTGGTTTCCGGCTTTTTCTCGGCGACGATGGCCAGCGGCTCGGCAGGCGGGCCGGCCGGTTCCTCGTCTGCCGAGGTCTCCGTCTTCACGTCGAATTCGAGCTCGAAATTGACGGACGGGTCGTAAAAGCCGCGCACCGCCGAGAACGGGATTTCCAGCTTTTCCGGCACGTCGGAGAAAGACAGCCCGACCTCGAAGCCGGTATCGCTGACCTTCAGGTCCCAATACTGGAACTGAATGACGATCGTCATCTGCTCGGGGTAGCGCTCGCGCAGCCTCGAAGACACGCGCACGCCCGGGGCTCCGGTCAGGAACGTGATGAAGAAATGATGATTGCCGGGAAGGCCGGTGCGCGCGACTTCGGCCAGGACCTTGCGCATGACGCCGCGCAGTGCCTCCTGGGCCAGAATGTCGTAGCGGATGTGGTCGTCGGCCATGTGGCTGTCGGGTTCCGTTGAATCGTCCGCATAGCTGTAATCAAGCTTGAGCGCGGCGTAAACCGGATATAGAGCCGATGGCGCAGATGCGAGGGGGCACTGGCTGAGATTTGATCGCTCAGGCGCCAGTGGGCGGTCTGTGCTCTTGCGCATCGGCCGCCGGTGGCCGTTTGCCGAAGGCACGCAGGAAGGTGCGGACGCCGTGCGTCGCGGATTGCAACACCTCGTCGTCATCGGGCGTGCCGCCGAGCATGAAGGTCGTCTGCAATTCGGCATTGGCAAGAGCCAGGAACTGGCGTGCTGCGACATCGGGATCGTCGATGTCGAGGAAACCGGCATGGGCGAGGCGGGCGAAACGGGCGGCGATCGCCGGCCACGTCCTGCCCGGTCCCTGTTCGCGCCATTCGGCGAAGAGCTCGGGATAGCGCTCGCCCTCGGTTTGGATCAGCTTGCGCAGGAATTTTCCATCGCGGTTGCAGACACAGTTACGGTTCATGCGCACGGCGAAGGCGATCAGATCGGCCTCGAGATCCTTCGGCTGGTCCGGAAAGGTGGAAATGGTGGCGAAGATTCCGGCATTGCAGCGCTCGGTGAGATCGCGGACGATGGCGACGAAGAGGTTCTCCTTGTCGCCATGGTGGTTGTAGATCGTCTGGCGAGAAACGCCGGCCTCGGCGGCAATCATGTCGATGTTGGCGCCGGCGAAGCTCTCGCGGCAGAACACCTTGCCGGCAGCGTCCATGATGGATACGCGCTTGGCCTCATGGCCGCGTGTCGGGATCGTGTCAGGAGAAACGTGGAGCTTCATGGAAACTATATAGATGTGATTGACGAATTAGACAAGAGTGTCTAAATTTATGGACTTAACTCGAAGGGATTTCGACTCGGTAGTAGAGTCCGAATTTCACGGGATGGAACGTCCTAGGATTACGCCGGTTGGCGGCAAACCAGACTTGAAAGAAGCCTGCTATCATGAGTCCCCAATTCCTGCGCATCGCGGTCGTGCTCGGCCTGTTGTCCGCCATCGGTCCGTTCGCCATCGACATGTATCTTCCCGCGCTGCCTTCGATCGGTGCCGATCTGCAGGCCAGCACCGCTGCCGTGCAGATGAGTTTGCTGATCTTCTTTCTGTCCATGGGTTTTGGCCAGATCGTCGTCGGACCGATCTCCGACATGGTCGGGCGCAAGCTGCCGCTCTACGGCGGTCTCGCCCTGTTCATGGCCGGCGGCATCGGCTCGGCGCTGGCGCCATCGGCCGAATGGCTGATCGCCTTCCGTTTCCTGCAAGGGCTCGGCGCCAGCGCAACCATGGCGGTGCCGCGCGCCATCGTGCGTGATCTGCACACCGGCACCGAAGCTGCCAAGCTGATGTCGCTCCTGATGCTGGTGTTTTCGGTGTCGCCTATCCTGGCGCCGCTGACCGGTAGCGTCATCATCGAGAATTTCGGCTGGCGTGCCGTGTTCTGGACGGTGACTGGCATGGGGGTACTCGCCACCATCATGCTGGCGACCTCGCTCAAGGAGACGCGGCCGGCCGAAGCGCGCGCAGGCAGTTCGTTCGGCACCGCGCTCTCGGCCTATCGCTTCCTGATGGGCGACCGCAACTTCCTTGGCCTGGCGTCTATCGGCGGCTTCGGGATCGCGAGCTTCTTCGTTTATCTGTCGAGCTCCTCCTTCATCCTGATCGACCATTACGGGTTGTCGCCGTCGATCTACAGCGTGTTCTTCTCGATCAATGCGGTTGCCTTCATCGGCATGTCGCAGTTGACGGGGGTGCTGTCGGAACGGTTCGGGCTGAGGCCCGTGGTGCGGGTCGCGGTGGTCGGGTATGCGACGACGATGGTGGTGCTGTTCGCGGTCATGGCGTCCGGCGTCGACCGGCTCGACGTGATGGCGGCGCTTCTGTTCGTCGGCTATGGGTTCCTCGGCCTGGTGATCCCGACGACGTCGGTGCTGGCCATGGAGGAGCATGGCGAGATCGCCGGCACGGCTTCGGCGCTGATGGGCACGCTGCACTTCGCCATCGGTGCGGTCGCCATGGGCATCGCCGGTGTGTTCTTCGACGGCACGCCGCTGCCGATGGTGGCCGGCATCACGCTTTGTGCGGTGATCTCCTTCATGCTGGCCAAGGTGACGCTCGCCCGCGGGCGGGAGGTTGTCGAAGCGCCGGCAGAGTAGATGCCGTCCAGCGAGAGTATGAAGGGCCGGGTCAGACCCGGCCTTTTTCATGTCTGGGCTCAAGCGGCAAGCCTGCCTCCGCGAAGACGAATCGCAGTCGCGCCTCGATCGGCGCCAAGGGCAAGGGGACCAGCTCATAGCCCAATCCCGTGTAGGTATTGGTCATCGCGTGAAAGGTGCGCTCGGCCTCCTCGAGGGTCTGCTTTCGCTCGCTGTCCTGGCGAAAGATTTCCGGCCATGGCGGTGCGATGAAGACACGGCCGGCGTAGCGGAAGCGTTCGGCGGCGTGCCTGACGTGGTCGGGCACCGGCAGGCCGGTGAGACGCAGATAACCAAGAGTGTCCGGCACGCCGCGATCGAAGAAGACGGGACCATCCTGTTCGAGGGCGGCTCGATAGGAGCGCAGTTCCCAGGACAGCATAAGCTCCGCGAACTGCGCCGGATCGTGCCAGGGCAGGGCCGGCCCTCCGATCGCCGACTGGTCGCGGATGATGCCGCGTCCGGCTTCGGGAAAGGTTGCAAGGCCGGCCGACCGCAAGGCTTCGATCAATGTGGTCTTGCCGGAACCCGGACCGCCGGTCAGCGCGAAAAATCGATCGGAGTGGTTTTGCATTTTTCAGCCCTTTGATGAATGCGCCGCCCGCATCTGCCGCAAGACAGCGTCGCGAAGGACGCAGCGCAAGAAGCGCGGCCAGCAAGCCTGCTGCCGTTGCGATATCGAGGGGGGAGACAGGAATCGGAGGGGGAGAAGTGGAGGTTTCTGTTGCCAGGTACCTCCGAACCCCGCCTAGAAGTGCGAACCACTAGGGCTTGAATTGAAGCTATCGCACCGCTTACGCGGCGAGACGTGCTTCCGCATAGTTGTCGTTGGCAACTATAAGTTTAGCCCGATAACGGTGGTACAATGCCGGGCAAAAGTACGATCTTTACACCTTCGTCGATCCTATTTCGCCCCCATCAAAAGCCGCTCTTCGACAGAGCGGTTTTTGGTGGAGGCGCCGGGTACCGCCCCCGGGTCCGAACGGCTTATTTCATCGCCTGTTTATCGCCATAGTCGGTCAAGCCGACAACGCGAATATAGGGATCGATCATGGAAAATGAAAGGCCTCGCCGGCGCTTTGTCGCTGTGTCAAACGGCATCGCCAAGGGTTGACTTGTGAACGGTCTCAACCGAAGCTTTGCGGCGGTGAGGCGTTTACCGACCTAGCGCATATTTGCGGCAGCGCGCCACAACCCTCATCGACCGGATCCCGTGGCGCCGACGAGGGGAAATCTGATGGCCGACTATCTCGCAGACGTGAAGAAATACGATTCCGCGGCGGATGCCGACGCGGTCGCCAAGATCGTGAAGCATTTGGGCATTGCGCTCAGGAACCGCGATTCCTCGCTGGTGTCCTGCACGGATCCCAAGGAGCTCGAGCGCGTCAAGGACAACTGGGTTGCGAAGAAGCTCGGCATCGCCGACGGCAGCAAGGCGGACGCGGCCATCGAAAAGACCTGCAAGGCGATGGAGGCCGACAACACCAAGAGCCGCGTGACCTTCTACTACCTTGTCGCCAAGGACCTGGGCAAGCTCGCCAGCCTCTGACAATCATCCTGCATCAGGCGGAATGCTGGCGCGATTTCCGCGTCAGCCCCAGAGTGCAGCCGCTTGTTGAAACATTCTGCGCTTTGATATGTTCGGCCGGCAGCCAGTCGGTTATGCTGGGCGGTAACCCGAATCGAGCCGAAGCCGATGCGCCAGTATCTCGACCTCTTGAAGCACGTGCTGGAAAATGGCGCCGATCGCGGCGACCGCACCGGCACCGGAACGCGCTCGGTGTTCGGTTACCAGATGCGTTTCGACCTCGCGCGCGGCTTTCCGGTCACCACCACAAAGAAGCTTCACCTGAAGTCGATCGTGCATGAACTTCTGTGGTTCCTGGCCGGCGACACCAATATCAAATACCTCAACGACCATGGCGTCTCGATCTGGGACGAATGGGCCGACGAGAATGGCGACCTCGGCCCGGTCTATGGCAAACAATGGCGTTCATGGCCGGACGGCCATGGCGGCGCCATCGACCAGATTGCGAATCTTCTGAAGGAGATACGCAAGAATCCTAATTCCCGGCGGCTGATCGTTTCGGCATGGAACCCGGCCGAAGTGGAAGCAATGGCGCTGCCACCCTGTCACTGCCTGTTCCAGTTCTACGTCTCGGAAGGCAGGCTCTCCTGTCAGCTCTACCAGCGTTCCGCCGATATTTTTCTCGGCGTGCCGTTCAACATCGCCTCCTATGCGCTGCTGACGCTGATGGTGGCGCAAGTGACGGGGCTGAAACCTGGCGATTTCGTCCATACGCTTGGCGACGCGCATCTTTACGCGAACCATTTCGAACAGGCACGCGAACAGATGCGGCGCACGCCCAAGGCACTGCCGACGCTATGGATCAATCCGGAGGTGAAGGATCTTTTTGCCTTTCGCTTCGAGGATTTCCGGCTGGAAAACTATCTCGCCGACGCGACGATCAAGGCGCCTATCGCGGTGTGAGCCGCAAATATCGGGCTTCTACCTACCCTGTCTTGAAATCGCTCGGCTGTCGTCAGTTCGTCGATGCCGACCACGACACCCGATGTTTCGACCTAGGGCATCGGCCTGTATCGTTGCGCTGTATCCACCTCAATTGATCGCGAGCGGTGGCAGCGACACGCAATGCCATTGACTGGGCCATTGTCCAGGCTAAGGCTGGCAAAAACCCTTCCCTTGTTATATTCATGCGGATATATCGATCGGCAGGCTTGCGCCGATCGATTTTTCAAGCCCAGGAGGGTTTCATATTGGTGGGCCAAGGTTTCGGATTGTCGACGGCGGCCATTGCCGGCCTCGCCACGATGTTGATCGCCGCGATGCCGGCTGCCCACGCGGATAACAGGCTGATCGTCTTCGCCGCGGCAAGCATGAAGAACGCCCTGGACGCAGTGAACACCGTCTGCGAGGCCGATGTCGGCGAGGCGGCGAGCATTTCCTATGCGGCAAGCTCCGCATTGGCCAAGCAGATCGAGGGCGGCGCGCCGGCCGATATCTTCATCTCGGCCGATCTCGACTGGATGAAATACCTTTTCGAAAAGAAGCTGATCAAGCCGGACACGGAAGTGAAATTGCTCGGCAACGAGATCGTGCTGGTGGCGACAAAGGATTCGACGGCCGAAACTAAGATCGAGAAGGGTTTTGATCTTGCCGGGCTGATCGGCGAGGGCAGGCTTGCCATGGGCGATTCCAAGGCCGTACCGGCCGGCAAATATGGCAAGGCGGCACTTGAAGCGCTCGGCGTCTGGTCCTCGGTAGAAGGCAAGGTGGCACAGGCCGAGAATGTGCGCGCAGCACTCAAGCTGGTCTCGACAGGCGAAGCAGCACTCGGCATCGTCTACGCCACCGACGCGCACGCCGAGCCCGGCGTCAAAGTGATCGGCACCTTCCCGGAGGATTCGCATTTGCCGATCGTTTACCCGGTTGCCCAGACGGCGGATTCGAAGGACAAGGATGCGCCGGCATTCCTGAAATGCCTGCAGTCCGCCAAGGCAGGCGAGCTCTTCAAGGCGCAGGGTTTTACGGTTCTTACGCCGAGCAACTGAGGCACGACGCCAAAAGATGAACTGGCTGCTGGACCTCACGCCCGACGAATGGAATGCGGTCCGGCTGTCGATCAAGGTGGCGACGGTGGCGATGATCGCCAGCCTGCCACCCGGCATATTGATCGCGCTCGTGCTCGCCCGCGGACAATTCTGGGGCAAGACGCTGCTCAACGGGCTGGTGCACCTGCCGCTGATTCTGCCGCCGGTGGTCACCGGATATTTGCTGCTGCTCTCTTTCGGCAGGCGCGGTCCGGCCGGTGCCTTTTTGGCTGAGCATTTTGGCATTGTCTTCTCGTTTCGCTGGACGGGCGCCGCACTGGCCTGCGCAGTCATGGGCTTTCCCCTGATGGTGCGGGCGATCCGGCTGTCGATCGAGGCGGTCGACCGCAGGATCGAGGCGGCGGCCGGAACGCTTGGCGCCAATCGGCTCTGGGTGTTCGGGACGATCACGCTGCCGCTGATCCTGCCCGGTCTGATCGCCGGTGCGATCCTGTCGTTCGCCAAGGCGATGGGCGAATTCGGCGCGACGATCACCTTCGTTTCCAACATCCCCAACGAGACGCAGACGCTGCCGTCGGCGATCTACACGTTCACGCAGGTGCCGGGTGGCGATGCCGGCGCGCTCAGGCTGACGCTGATCTCGATCGTCATCTCGATGGCGGCACTTGTCGCGTCGGAGGTGCTGGCGCGTCGCGTCGGCAAGCGGATGGACATCGAATGACGGTGATGGTCGATATCAGCCATCGGCTCGGCGATTTCAGCGTCGACGCCCGCTTCGAGAGCGCCGGACGGCTGACCGCGCTGTTCGGACCCTCTGGCTCCGGCAAGACGACGCTGATCAACATGATTGCCGGACTGATCCGGCCCGACAAGGGGCGGATCGAGGCCGACGGCCGCGTGCTGGTCGATACGGATGCGGGCCTGTTCGTGCCAATGCACAAGCGCCGTATCGGCATGGTGTTCCAGGACGCGCGGCTGTTTCCGCATATGAGCGTGGCCGGCAATCTGCGTTACGGTCGCTGGTTCACGCCGACGGCGGACCGCTATGCTGACATGCACGCCGTGATCGACCTGCTCGGCATCGGTCCCTTGCTCGACCGGCGGCCGGCAAAGCTCTCCGGCGGCGAGAAACAGCGCGTGGCGATCGGCCGGGCGCTGCTTGCCAGTCCAAGGCTGTTGCTGATGGACGAGCCGCTGGCCTCACTCGACGAGGCCCGCAAGGCCGAAATTCTGCCTTATATCGAGCGGCTGCGCGACGAGACGAAAATCCCGATCGTCTACGTAAGCCATTCGATCTCGGAGGTGGCGCGGCTGGCAAGCGACGCCGTGGTGCTGGCGCAAGGCAAGGTCACTGCCAGTGGCCCGACTGGGGCGATCATGCAGCGGCTCGACCTGTTGCCGACGGAAGAGCGCGGAGAGGGCGGGGCGGTGTTGGACACCGCGGTGCTGCGCCATGACGAAGCCTTTGGCATGACCGTGCTTGGCTCGGCGGCGGGCGAGATCCGCGTGCCGCTTCTGGCAACGCCGGCGGGTGCGCCGGTCCGCCTCCGCATCCGTGCCCGCGACGTGATGATCGCCACCGAGCAGCCGACGGGCCTCAGCGCGCTCAATATCTTGCCGGGCACGATTGTGGCGATAGAGCCGGGCGAGGGGCCGACGGTCGAGATCGCCGTAGACTGCAATGGCGCGACCGTGCTTGCCAGGATCACCGAGCAATCGCGGCAGACGCTGAAACTTGGGCTCGGTCGAAACGTCTATGCCGTAATCAAGACGGTGAGCTTCGACCGGGCGAACACGAGTGCCGGCCTGCCCGTCGAGGCGGATGGATGAGCGGCGGATGATTGTCGCTATATCATTTTGGAATAGCGGTATCGCCGGAGAGCTTTTAGTATGGATGTGGCGTGACTGCGGAGGAGCAAATGCCGTCGCTGAGCCTGCGGATAAACCTCGATCCAGACGGCCGCATCGGGCCGGGCAAGATCCAGCTTCTGGAGCAGATCGCCGCCTTTGGTTCGATTTCGGCCGCGGCGCGCGGCATGGAAATGTCCTACAAACACGCTTGGGATCTGGTCGAGGACATGAACCGGGTGTTCGGCAAGCCGCTGGTTGCGGCGCAGACCGGCGGCAAAAAGGGCGGTGGCGCCCAGTTGACCTCGGTGGGGCTTGCGGTGGTCAGCCGCTTTCGCGCCATCGAACGGGCCGCGGCTTCCGCGGCGGCGACGCATATGGAGGCATTGCAGGCGGAAATCGATGCGGGGTAGGGGAGTAGGGCGTAGGGAATATTAGCAGCCGAAATTCCTGACGATCCGAGTTGGTCCGGCCTGTAATTTTCGTTCCCTTACTCCCCTACTCCCTACTCCCCTACTCCCTTATTCGCCCCTACTTGCCGGGCTTGCGCAGCAGATAGGTATCCATGATCCAGCCCTTTTTCAGGCGGGCCTCCTCGCGGGTCTTCATAATCTCGTCGCCGACGTCACTAAGGCGGCCGGAAATGAGGATCTCGTCGGGCGTGCCGAGATAAGCGCCCCAGTAGATGACGAGGTCCTTGTCGCCCAGCGTCTTGAAGGCGCATTTGCCGTCCAGCATGACGACCGTGCTGCCGGCATTGTCGGGCAGACCTTCCTCGGCGAGCCGGCGGCCGGTGGTGATCGCAACCTTATCGCCAATACGGTTCAATGCCATTTTGTGGCCGGCGGCAAGCGCCTGGACAGCGGTAATGCCGGGGATCACCTCCAGTTCGAAGTCGACATTGCCTCTCGTGCGCACGCGCTCGAGGATGCGCAGCGCGCTGTCGTAGAGCGAGGGATCACCCCAGATCAGGAAAGCGCCGCAGCCATCTTGCGAAAGCTCGTGGCGAATCAGGTCTTCATAAATCGCGGCGATCGCCTCGTGCCAGTCATCGACGGTCGAGCGATAGGAGGGTGCCGGCTCTGCCCGCACCGGCACGTCGAATTCGACGCGGCGCGAGTTGGGGTTGGTGACGAAGCGGTCGCAGATACGGCGGCGCAGTTCGGCAAGGTCGTTCTTCCTCGCGCCCTTGTCGGGAATGAACAGCACGTCGGCACGGTTCAAGCCGTCTATGGCCTGAATGGTCATGTGATCGGGATTGCCGGCGCCGATGCCGATGACGAGAAGCTTGCGCATGGGCCAACTCCTGCCCGATCGCAACGCCGATGTCTAGACAAGCCGAGCACGCTGGCCTGGCACGCTGGCCTGAGGCCCTGGCAGGCCGTGTGGGCAAGCATCCGCGGCGCGCGGAAGGCTTTGAAACGCCATGCCGAAACGGCTAGAGTCGAACCGGCATTCTTGCCGAGGGAGCACCCATGTTACGTTATGTTCTGACCGCAGCACTGGCGCTCTCGGCCACGCCCGTGTTCGCCAATGATTCGATCGCCGAATTGAGCACGGGCGGGCTGATTCTGTCGCGTAGCGATGCCGTCGCCATGGAGAGCGAGGATCTTACCATCTCGCCGGAAAAAGTGACGGTCGACTACGTCTTCCGCAACAACACCGACAAGGATGTCGACGCGATCGTCGCCTTCCCGATGCCCGACATCGAAGGCGATCCCTACGAGATGCTGGCGATTCCCGACGACCAGAGCGATAATTTCCTTGGCTTCGAGGTGGCGATCGACGGTGTCGCGGTAAAGCCACAGCTCGAGCAGAAGGCGTTTGCACTCGGCATCGACATCAGCGCCGATCTGAAGGTGCAAAACGTACCGTTCTACCCATTTGGCGATGCCGCCAAGGCGGCGCTGGCAAAGCTGCCGCAAGCGGTCGCCGACGACTGGGTCGATCGCGGCATCATCATCGAGGACACCGCCGACGACGGTACGGGCATGAAGACCGTCTATGCGCCGTTCTGGCAATTGCGCTCGACCTATTGGTGGCGCTCGACCTTTCCAGCCAACAAGGCAGTCCGCGTCGCCCACCGTTACAAGCCGAGTGTCGGCGCCACATCCTCGGTCAGCTTCTTCCATGACGGCCAGTTCCAGGGCCAATACGCCGCCTACAAGACCCGTTACTGCATGGATCACTCGTTCGAGAACGCGATCCGCAAGGCGGTGAAGGACAATCCCGACGGCACGCCGAGATATTTCGAAAACCGTATCGCCTACATCCTGACCACCGGCGGCAACTGGGCGACGGGGGCCATCGGCAAGTTCAAGCTGACTGTCGACAAGGGCGATCCGAAGAATCTGGTCTCGTTCTGTGGCGAAAACGTCAGGAAAGTCGGGCCGACGCGTTTCGAGATGACGGCCGAAAATTTCTACCCCGAGCACGACATTGACATATTGCTGCTGGAGCCGTCGGGTGATGGCGGGAGCGGCGGCTGATGGACGTCGCGATTTATGTCGCCATCGCCGAAAACGGCGTGATCGGGCGCGGTGGCGGGTTGCCGTGGCGGCTTTCCAGCGATCTCAAACGCTTCAAGGCCGACACAATGGGCAAACCCATAATCATGGGCCGCAAGACTTACGAAGGCATCGGCCGGCCTCTGCCGGGGAGGCTCAACATCGTGGTGACCCGCGACAAGGCCTGGCGCGCCGAGGGCGTCGAAGTCGTGCATTCGCTCGACGAGGCGATCAGGCTGGCGAAGGTGCGCGGGCGCTGCATGGCCGGCGCCGACGAAATCTGCGTCATCGGTGGCGGCGAGATCTATACCCAGACGCTGCCGTTGGCCGACCGCTTGCATGTCACCCATATCCTTGGCCCCGTCGACGGCGACGCGCATTTCCCGCCGATCGACCCGGCCTTGTGGCGCACGGTCCGCTCGCAGGACGTTCCGGCTGGTGAAAAGGACAGCCATGCGACACGCTATTCGGTTTACGAGCGACGCCGCAAAGTGCATTGAGAGACGACAAAGGGGTCGCGACGGTCCAAAACGGACTGCGTCGTCGACCGATCGCGTTGAAAGCGCGCCATTGCGTCCCTATAGAAGGACGATACTGATTTTTCGCGTCGTCAGGCCGGCGCGTGAGGGAGCGAAAGGACATTCATGCCCTGGAATGACAAGAGTGGCGGTGGCGGCGGCCCATGGGGCGGCGGCGGCAATCAGGGTCCCTGGGGGCAGGGCCCAAGAGGACCCGGCGGTCCGCAGGGCTCGCCTCCCGACCTCGAAGACATAATTCGACGCGGCCAGGACAGATTGCGGCGTGCTTTGCCGGGCGGCGGTGGCGCCAGCCCAGCCGTGTTCGGGCTGATCGCGGCAGCGCTTGTCGCGCTGTGGGCGTTCAAGGCGGTCTATACCGTGCAGCCCGACGAGGTTGCGGTCGAACTCAGATTCGGCGTGCCAAAAGCGGAGCTCTCGCAGCCCGGCCTGCATTTCCATTGGTGGCCGATAGAGACGGTCGAGACGGCCAACATCGCCGAACAGCTCGTCAACATCGGCGGCGGCACGGCCTCTGGCAACGGTTCAGGCCTGATGCTTTCGGGCGACCAGAACATCGTCAACGTCCAATTCTCGGTGGCGTATCAGGTCTCCGACCCGAGGGCCTATCTGTTCGACGTGTCCGATCCCGACGGCATGCTGCGTCAGGTCGCCGAAAGCGCCATGCGCGAAGCGGTCGGCCGCCGGCCGGCGCAGGACATCTTCCGCGACGATCGCGAGGGCATTGCGGCGTCCGTGCGCGAAATCATCCAAACGACGCTGGACGGCTATAAGGCCGGCCTGAACGTCAACGCGATCTCGATCGAAGATGCCGCGCCACCGCGCGAAGTGGCCGACGCCTTCGATGAGGTGCAGCGCGCAGAACAGGACGAGGACAAGTTCGTGGAGCAGGCCAACCAGTATTCCAACCAGAAGCTCGGCCAGGCGCGCGGCGAGGCCGCTCAGATCCGCGAGGAGGCGGCCGGCTACAAGAACCGGGTCGTGCAGGAGGCCGAAGGCGAGGCGCAGCGCTTTATCTCGATCTATGACGAATATGCCAAGGCGCCGGACGTGACGCGCCAGCGGCTTTATCTGGAAACGATGGAGAGGGTTCTGAAGGATTCCAGCAAGGTCATTATCGAGCAAGGCAACGGACAAGGGGTCGTCCCCTATCTGCCGCTGCCGGCACTGCAGCAGAAGGCGCCGGCGCCGGTCCTCGGAGGAAACCAGTGATGGCCAACCGACTTCCCGTCATCGCCGTCATTGCCGCGGTCATCCTGTTCCTGCTTTATTCGTCGGTCTTCGTTGTCAATGCGCGCCAGCAGGCGCTGGTGCTCAGGTTCGGCGAGATTGTCGACGTCAAGAGCCAGCCGGGCATCTATTTCAAGGCGCCGTTCGCCTTCTTCGATGCCGACAGCGTGCAGTTGATCGAAAACAGGGTGCTGCGCTTCGACCTCGACAACATTCGCGTCCAGGTTTCGGGCGGCAAGTTCTATGAGGTCGACGCCTTCATTGCCTATCGGATCTCGGATCCGCGCGTGTTCCGCTCCGCGGTGTCCGGTCAGATCGAGCTGGCCGAGGCGCGGTTGAGGACGCGTCTCGACGCCGCCTTGCGCCGTGTTTACGGTCTGCGCGACTTCGAGGCGGCGCTCTCGGAAGAGCGAGCCGTGATGATGCGTGAAGTGCGCGATCAGCTGAGGCCCGACGCCACGTCGCTCGGCCTGCAGATCGAGGACGTACGCATTCGCCGGACCGATTTGACGGCGGAAGTCTCGCAACAGACATACGACCGCATGAAGGCTGAGCGCCTGGCCGAAGCCGAGCGGCTGAGGGCGCGCGGCAACGAGGCGGCGCAGCGCATCAGGGCGCGCGCCGACCGCGAAGTGGTGGAGATCGTCGCCGAGGCCCGGAGGGAGTCTGAAATCCTGCGCGGTGAAGGCGAAGCTCAACGCAGCGCCACCTTCGCGGACGCCTACCAGCGCGATCCAGCCTTCTTCGATTTCTACCGGTCGATGAACGCCTACGGCACGGCGCTGGACAATACCGGTACGACGATGGTGCTGTCGCCGAATTCGGAATTCTTCCGTTTCTTCCGCAATCCCGCCGGCGCGGACACGCCGGCAGCACCGGCAGCACCAGCACAGCCAGGCACCGGCCAGTAACGGCCGATGCAGGACTTTCTGGCGGCAATAGGCTTGGTCCTCGTCGTGGAGGGCCTGGTCTATGGCGGCTTTCCCGGCCTCGCCAAGAAGCTAGCCGGCGAAGTTTTGTCGATGCCGGAGAATGCGCTGCGGATTGCCGGGCTGATCGCAATCGCCGTTGGTGTCGGCGTCGTCTGGCTGGTGCGCGGTGGATGACATGGTCGGTCTGTGATTTCGGGATAACGCAGGATTTATCCTATGCCGATAGCCATAGCCGCAAACGTGCCGTATTTCTTGCCAACATGACTCGACGCAGCGTTTTCGGCGAGCGCTTTTCTTTTCAGAGACACCGGGAGACTTCTCGATGACATCCAACAGCTTTTTGCGCGCGGCGCGGCGGACGGCCACCGCGGGTGCTGCGGCATTTCTCATCGCCGCCTTTACCGTCCCGTCGCTGGTGTCGCCGACAGCAGCCGCGGATGGCCCGGAATCGGTCGCCGATCTCGCGCAGGGCCTGCTCGGCGCCGTGGTCAATATATCGACCTCGCAGAGGGTGAAGGGCACGGAAGGTCCGGGCGCGGTGCCGATGCCGCAGCTTCCAGAAGGCTCGCCCTTCCAGGATTTCTTCGACGATTTCTTCAAGAACCGTCCCGGCGAGCAGGGCAATCCCTCGCAAAAGGTGCAGTCGCTCGGCTCCGGCTTCGTGGTCGACGCCGAGCAGGGCATCGTGGTGACGAATAACCACGTGATCGCCGATGCCGACGACATCGAGGTGAATTTCTCCGACGGCGTGACGCTGAAGGCAACGCTGGTCGGTACCGACACCAAGACCGACGTGGCGGTGCTGAAGGTCGATCCGAAAGGGCACAAGCTGACGGCGGTGAAATTCGGCGATTCCAGCAAGATGCGCGTCGGTGACTGGGTGATGGCGATCGGCAATCCGTTCGGCCTCGGCGGCACCGTGACGGTCGGCATCGTCTCGGCCCGCAACCGCGACATCAATTCCGGACCCTATGACGATTTCATCCAGACCGATGCCGCGATCAACCGGGGCAATTCCGGCGGACCGCTGTTCAACAGCGACGGCGAGGTGATCGGCATCAACACCGCGATCATATCGCCGTCCGGCGGCTCGATCGGCATCGGCTTTTCCATTCCCTCGCAGCTCGCATTGGGCGTCGTCGACCAGCTCCGCCAGTTCGGCGAGACGCGGCGCGGCTGGCTCGGCGTGCGTATCCAGCCGGTGACGGACGACATTGCCGAAAGCCTCGGCATGGCCACCGCCAAGGGCGCGCTGGTCGCTGGCGTCATCAAGGGCGGGCCCGTCGACAACGGCACCGTCCTGGCGGGCGACGTCATCATCAAGTTCGACGGCAGGGACGTCAATGAAATGCGCGACCTGCCGCGCGTCGTCGCGGAAAGCACGGTCGGCAAGGCTGTCGACGTTGTCATCGTGCGCAAGGGTGTCGAGCAGACCGTGAAGGTGACGCTCGGTCGGCTCGAAGATGGCGAAAAGCTTGCCAGTGGCGAGAACGGCAACGCCGACCAGGACAATGGCGACGAGGCGCCTGCCGTTTCGACGGCTTCCGTGCTTGGCATGACGGTTGGCGAGCTCAACGACGAGACGAGGACGAAATTCGGCATCGCCGCCGAAGTCTCCGGCGTCGTCATCACCGAAGTCGCCAAGGATTCGGCCGCTGCCGAACGCGGCATCCAGGCCGGCGAGGTGATCACCGAGATCGCGCAGGAATCGGTCGCCACGCCCAAGGATGTCATGGACCGGATTGGTGCGTTGAAGGAGCAGGGGCGCAAGAACGCGTTGCTGATGCTGGCGTCGAAGACCGGCGAATTGCGGTTTGTGACAATCCGGATGGATTGAGTCCGGTAAAGTCTGCAGCTCTTTGATTTTAAGGAAAAAAGGCGGCTAGCGAGCTGCCTTTTTTCTTGCCTGCCATTCCCTGCGCGAGAGCCTGAAGAACACATGCCGCTTGAGTCTGGCGTGAATGTCCGGAATGCCGGGGTGATCGAAATCGCTGGCCGGGTCGGCGATCATGCCAAGGCGTTCCATGACGGCGGTGGAACGGCGATTGTCCTTGACCGCGAATGACACGATCTCATCGAGGCCAAGCGTTTCGAAGCCATGGGCGAGCCAGGCTTCGGCTGCCTCGGTGACATAGCCGTGGCCCCAGAATTCGGCCGCCAGCCGCCAGCCGATCTCGACGGTGCCGGCCGGCAGGAAAGGCAGATGATCGGTATCGAAGAGGCCGACGAAGCCAATGCATTCGCGCGTTTCAATGATCTCGGCGGCAGCGAAACCGTACCCGTCCTCGGCAATCCAGGCGCGGAACTCGTCCATCTTGGCGTCCGCGGCAGCGCGGTCGCGGCGAAATGGAAAGAATTCCATGACGCGCTCGTCGGAATTGATCCGGTGGAAGAGCTCGCGGTCACGATCCTCCCAATTACGCAGGATCAGGCGTTCGGTGCGGATCGGTTTCACTCCACCAACTCCTCCCGCCGGTAGCCCTGCAGATAGAGAAGCGCGGTCAGGTCGCCATGATCGATGCGGAATTTTGCCTCCGCCGCCACGGCCGGCTTGGCATGAAGCGCCACGCCGGTGCCGGCAAGGCGGATCATGTCGAGATCGTTGGCGCCGTCGCCGACAGCGATGGCGTCGGCGGTGGCCAGCCCGAGGCGCGCCGAAATCTCGAGCAGCGCATCGGCCTTGGCGGCGCGCCCCAGGATCGGCTCGGCAACCAGCCCGGTGAAGCGGCCGTCCTGCTCGATCAGGCGGTTGGCGCGGTTCTCCTGAAAGCCGAGCATGGCGGCGATGCGTGAGGTGAAGACGTCGAAGCCACCCGACACGAGCGCAGTCCATGCGCCGTTGGCCCGCATGGTCTGGACAAGGGCGCGGCCACCGGAGGCCAGCGTCAGGCGGTTGGCGATGATGCGATCGACCACGGCAGCGTCGAGGCCTTTCAGCAGCGCCACCCGCTCGCGCAAGGCAGGCTCGAAAGCGATCTCGCCATTCATCGATCGCGCAGTAATGGCGGCGACGTAATCCTTGACGCCGATCTCGTCGGCAAGCTCGTCGATGCATTCCTGGTCAATAACAGTCGAATCCATATCGGCGATGAGGATCTTCCTTCGCCGTCCCTCGGCCTGCTGAACGATCACGTCGACCGGTTCGGTAGCAAGCGCGGCGCGCAGGCTGGCGGTCGTTTCAGCGGCTTCGGCCGCCTCGGGCAAAACGAATTCGCAGGCGATGCCCTCGGCCAGCCAGCGAACAGTGCTTGCGCCGACCGACCGTGACGCCATATTCGCAAGCGCCGGCGACAATGTGCGGCCGGCGGGATGGGATATCAGCGTGGCGATCAAGGGCGTGGTAAGCGGGGGCATCGGAAGTTCCGGTGGGCAGGCGGGCGAGGGCCGCATTAAGAACGCGATCCTGATAGCCGGGCCGACCGCCAGCGGCAAGTCGGCCCTTGCGCTCGATCTCGCCGAGCGCAAGGGCGGCGTCATCGTCAATACCGATTCCATGCAAGGCTATTCGGTTCTCGACGTGCTGACGGCGCGGCCGACCGCTGCCGAACTCGCTCGCGTCCCGCACTATCTCTACGGGCATGTCCATCCCTCCACCGCCTACTCCACCGGCGCCTGGTTGCGCGACGTGATGAAGCTAGTCGACGAGGGCACGTTCTTCGAACGGCCAGACGGCACATTCTTCGAACGGCCGGTGATTTTCGTTGGCGGCACCGGGCTTTATTTCCGGGCGCTTGCGGAGGGCATTTCGGAAATGCCCGACATTCCGCAGTCGATCCGTGACCGCTGGCGCCATGAACTCCAGGAGCAGGGCGCGGCCAAGCTGCACCGCATCCTGCTGCGCGAGGATTCCGCGGCCGGCATGATGCTGAAGCCGACCGACGGCCAGCGCATCGTGCGGGCGCTGGAGGTGCTGGACGCGTCGGGCCGTTCCATCCTGGAATGGCAGGCGACGCGCGGCCGGCCGCTGATCGACAGGGCCAGCACGCACTTCTTCGTGATCGAACCGGACCGGGCGGCGCTGGTGGAGCGGATCGAGGCGCGGTTCGACCGCATGCTGGCCAAGGGCGCCCTCGACGAGGTCAGGCGGTTGACCGATCTTGGCCTCGATCCCGACTTGCCGGCGATGAAAGCGATCGGCGTTCGCGAACTCCAGGCTGCAATGGCCGGGGAGCTGGGCTTTCCCGAAGCGATCGAGCGCGCCAAGATCGCGACGCGACAATATGCCAAGCGGCAGGCGACCTGGTTCAGGCATCAATTGGGTCCGGAATGGCTGCGATTGCGCCACGGAGATCGTGCGGAATCAACGATCTTGGCTCATCTTTCCGGTGCAACCTGAAAAGTTGACCTTGAGGGAAGATTCCCGCCCAAGTTGTCCAAAGTTAACCGTCCGTAAGGCCCTCCATGCCATAAGGCTTATGGGAATTTTCCAACGGGGGGCAGATGCGTTTTCATAAGGCGGAATCAGCCTTTTTCGTCTTCATTTTCGTGATCCTGGCCGCCGGCCTGGTGACGCTTCACGCCTATGGGCTTCTGCAGGCCTTCGCCGACGGCGTCAGCGCTCCGGACCGGGTCGAGCAGATCTCTTACCTCAACAAGTTGCTGTTCGCGACCGGCGTGCTTCTGGCAACCGCGCTGTTCTTCGGCATTTTCTTCATCTACCCGCTGATCCGCAAGCAGGCGACGGAAGAAGGCAAGCTCCGCGCCATGACGGTTTCGCTCAGCGCCCGTTCGGAAACGCTTGAGCATGCGGCGCTGACCGATGGCCTGACCGGTATGCAGAACCGGCGCTATTTCGACGATGCGCTGAGGGAGTATCTCGAGGAATTCCGTCGTATCGAGAAGCCGGTCGGGCTGATGATTCTTGATCTCGACCATTTCAAGCAGGTCAACGACACCCACGGACATGATGTCGGCGACCAGGTGTTGCGGGCGGTCGCCAACTGTCTCAAGGACATGACGCGCTATCACGACGTGGTGGCGCGCCTGGGCGGCGAGGAGTTTGCCGTGGTCACGCCCAACATGGACGCCGACCTTCTGTCCAAATTCGCCGAGCGCATCCGAAAGGCGATCGCCAACATGTCGATATTGTCAGGCAATGTTCGCCTGAAGATCACCACCAGCGTCGGTCTTGCCGTTTGGGACCGCAAGGAAACGGCCGAAGAGTTCTATCGCCGCGCCGACCGCCAGCTTTATGAAGCAAAGAGGCAAGGCCGCAACCGCGTCTGCGCCTGAAAATCCCGTCACTAAATTCGTGATGCTGGCCGTCTGGTGCCGTTTTCGGCGCTTCCGGCCTTCGCCGGCCGAAGCCATTCATGAGCGGTCGTGGCAGTTAAGGCTACGGCCGGCGTAGGCCGGTGCTCACGGACTAAAATGTCCGCTCCGCTCCGCTTCTCGAAAACGACGCCATACGACTCAGCCTGACGAATTTCCTGGCGGGATTTGTCCAAGCTCGCGAGCGAGGCCGCAATCTCGGAAGTTTGACGCGGCTTGCCGAAAGCAAGCATAGAACGTCGTTCAATCGTTTTGCGGGCGCAGGCCGAAGGTCGCTGGCTTGAGGCCATAGCGCATGTCGAAGTCGTCGTCCGGCTGGATGCGCGCGACGGGCGGCTTACGATAGTCGGGATCGCCGGCCTGCTTGCTCGTGTCAACGACTTCGGCGAAGGCCATCGCCTGCTGCGGTTTCGGCACGTTGCGCAGCCTCTCGACGATCGCAGCCAGATCGACATCGTTGCCGGTTTCAGACGGCAAGGTTTCCTTGCGCTTGGCCGTGCCGGGCACCAGATCCTCGGACAGCTTTTCGAACTTCAGCCGCATGGTCGTTGCCACGCCTTCACCGAAGGCGATGGCTTCGCGCTGCCCCATCGAAGACAGGAAGGCCAGCGTCGAGGCCGAGGAATCGGCGATCGCCGAGCGTATGATCGCCTGGTCCTGCTCATTGGCAAGCCGCATGGCGAAAAAGGTCGAGCACTGCGACAGGATGGTGGGGTCGAGCTCGCCCGGGCGCTGAGTAACGACGCCGAGATAGCAACCATACTTGCGACCTTCCTTGGCGATGCGCGACAGCGCGTGCCGGGTTGGCGCGAAACCAAGGCGCGGATCGGCCGGCATATAGCGGTGCGCTTCCTCGCACAGCAGAAGCAACCGCAGCCGGCCTTCGCTCCACAGCGCCAGGTCGAAAGCCAGGCGCGCCAGCACCGAGCAGACGGAATTGACCACTTCCGATGGCATGCCGGCCATTTCGAAGCAGGTCACCGGGCGTCCGTGGTGCGGCACGCGGAAAATGTTGCCGATCGTCTCGTGGATGGTGTCCTCGATCAGCCGCGAGTTGAACATGAAACGGTAGCGGGGATCCGAGGCCGCCGACTCGATGCGCGTCTTCAGCGATTTGAGGGTGGGGCGGTCGTTCTTGCTTTCCAGCAATCCCATGCGCTCGTCGATCTGCTTGATGAGATCGGCAATGCGATAGGGCACCGGCGTGTCCGCAGTCAGCGCATCGGTGCCGCGCCTGAGATAGGTAGTCGAATTCGGGTTGCGATACAGGTTCTTGGCCGCGGGAATGAGATCGCGCAAGGCATCGACCTCTTCCGGCACCGTCTCGCGTCCGCGAAACAGCACTTCGGCAAATTCCTCGAGCCTGAACATCCAGAAGGGCAGGTCGAGCGTCGCCGAATCGACCTTGACGCAGTATTCCGGCAGGGACGCGGCGAACTCGTTATGCGGGTCGAGGATGAGAACGCGCAGGTCGGGTCGAGCGGCGATCGACTTGCGCAAAAGCAGCGAGACGGCGGTGGATTTGCCGACGCCGGTGGTGCCGACAATGGCGAAATGGCGCGCCAGCGTGTCGTCGATGGCGATGTTGGCGTCGATCGCCTCGTCCTGTGAAAGCGTGCCGATGGTGATCGAGTGACGTCCGGCGAGATCATAGACCGCTTGCAGGTCGCGGCTGCGGATGCGGTGGGCGATGGCGCCGATATGCGGATAGGTGGTGATGCCGCGGTCGAAGACCGGCTTGGCGCCGGGCTCTGCGCCGTCTCGCACCTCGCCGATGAGCTCGATGCTGACTTCGATCGGGTTCTGGCCCTCATCGCTCCAGGCGCGATCCGACTTGCCGATCTCGTAGACCAGGCCGACGGTTCGCGTGTTGCCAAGATTGATGGAGATCATCTTGCCGACGGTCCAAAGGCCGGTGACCGCGCCTTCGATATCGTCGGCATAGGCGCTGATGGTCGCGCGCGCGCCGTCGCACTGCACGACATTGCCCAGAATGCGCTTGTCGCTCTGCTCCGGCTTGCGGCGCTCCTGCGATGTCGGCTCTCCGACGGAGGCTTCGCGGTCGATGAACATGGCCAGGCTATACTTCCCATTCCCCAGGCGATCGACCTTACATCGACGGGGTTAAGGTGGGGTGAGGTCGGATGGTGTAGGGGCCCTTAAGCCATTCGCGAAAATTGACTCAAACGGACTCCTTGCTCGCCTCCGTGAATTCAATATACTGGATTTATGATTGATATAGCGAACGATATTTCATCGACTATCGGCAAGAGAATACGCTCCGAAAGGGCCTTGAGGGGCTGGTCGCTGGCGGAACTCGCGGACCGCTCCGGCGTGTCGAAAGCAATGCTCAGCACGATAGAGCGCGGCAAGACGAGCCCGACCGCAGCACTTCTCGTGCGCATCGCGGCGGCCTTCGGCATGACGCTTTCCACCCTCATCGCACGGGCCGAGCTGCAAGGCGGCGGGCTGCTTCGCGAAAGCGATCAGCCGGTCTGGCGCGATCCCGCCACGGGTTATATCAGGCGGCATCTTTCGCCGGTCTCCGACATGCCGCTCGAATTGATCAGGGTGCAGCTGCCGGCGGGAGCCAAGGTAAGTTTTCCGGCAGCATCCTATGCCTTCATCAGACGGCAGATCTGGCTGATTTCCGGACGGCTGGAATTCACCGAGGGCGAAATCGTACACAGACTTGAACCCGGCGACTGCCTGGCTCTTGGCGCGCCGTCGGATTGCGCCTTCCACGCTCCCGGACCGGGCGCCGCCGACTATCTGGTCGCGCTGGCCAGAGGCTGAGGCGATGGCGCGTCGCCCGAAACGAACCGACAATGGCGGCCCGCCTCTCGACGACTATGACGGCCCGCCATGGGGCAAGGGCGACGCCTACATCTTCCTTGCCTGGCAGGCCGCCCATGCCAAGGCCTGGAAGGCGCCAAGCCGTGACGTCATGCTGATGCGGCTGGACAAGGCCGAGCGGCTGGGCCTGACCTATGAGGAATACACGCTCGAACTTCTGGAGCGCGGACGCCACCTGCAGGAAGAGGATGCCGAGCGCATCACCGAGATCAAGGCGGCCCGTAAGCGCCGCCGCTCCAGATAAAGATATCAGCCACAAGCCAAGCCGGGCGTCGCCTCCTATCCCTTGTGGTAAACTTGCTGCAGTCCGTAGACCGGCGTTTCGATGCCCTCATGCCGTGCCTTCAGTTGCAGCGACAGGAACTGCGAATAGTGGCGTGACTGGTGGAGATTGCCGCCGTGGAACCAGAGTGCCTCCTGCTGGGTCGGCTTCCACATGTTGCGCTGTTCGCCCTCCCAGGGACCGGGGTCCTTGGTGGTGTTCGAGCCGAGACCCCAGCACTTCCCGACCTTGTCGGCGACCTGTTGCGAGATCAGTTCCGCCGCCCAGCCGTTCATCGAACCGTAGCCGGTGGCATAGACGACGACATCGGCCGGCAGCTCGGTGCCGTCGCTGAGCAGGACCGAATGTTCCTTGATCTCCTCCACGTCGACGCCGCTCTTCAGCTTGATGGCGCCGTCGATGATCAGCTGTGAGGCGCCGATGTCGATATAGTAGCCGGAACCGCGCCTGAGATACTTCATGAACAGGCCGGAGCCATCGTCACCCCAGTCGAGCATGAAGCCGGCCCTTTCCAGCCCCTCGTAGAATGCCGCATCGCGATTCTTCATCTCCTGGTAGAGCGGGATCTGGAATTCGTGAAGGATCTTGTAGGGCAGGGAGGCGAAGATGAGATCGGCCTTGGCCGTGGTCATGCCGTCTTGCACGGCCTGTTCCGAATAGAGCGCTCCGAGCCCGACATCCATCAGCGTGTCGGATTTGACGATGTGCGTGGTCGATCGCTGCACCATGGTGACGTCGACGCCCGCTTCCCAGAGAGCGGCGCAGATATCATGCGCGGAATTGTTCGAGCCGATAACGACAACCTTCTTGCCAAGGTACTTATCCGGACCGGGATGTTTCGAGGAATGGTGCTGATCGCCCTTGAAATTCTCCATGCCCTTGAACTTCGGGATGTTCGGCCGGCCCGACATACCGGTCGCCAGCACCAACTGCTTCGGCTTCAGCGTGATGTCCTTGCCGTCGCGATGGACGACCACCGTCCATTCCTTTTTCTCGTCGTCATAGGTGGCGCTCTTTGCCTCAGTGGAGGACCAGTAGTTCAGCTCCATGACCTTGGTGTACATTTCCAGCCAGTCGCCGATCTTGTCCTTGGGCGAGAAGACCGGCCAGTTTCTGGGGAAGTCGATATAGGGCAAATGGTCGTACCAGACCGGGTCGTGCAGGCAGAGCGACTTGTAGCGCTTGCGCCATGAGTCGCCGGCACGCTCGTTCTTCTCGATGATGATGGTCGGCACGCCGAGCTGCCTCAGCCGGGCGCCGAGCGCGATGCCGCCCTGGCCGCCGCCGATGATGAGCGTGTAGGGTTGCGTCTTGAAGCCGAGTTCGGCCGCCTCCTTCTCGCGCTCTTCCTTCCAGGTCGGCCGGTTTTTTCCATGGCCATGCTTGGCGCCCAATGGCCGGGCAAAGCCGGCAGGCTCCTCATGACCCTTCAACTCGACCATGGTGGTGAGCAGCGTCCAGATCTTGCCGTTCTTCAGCCTGATATGGCCGAAGCCGCGCGCAACCTCCGTTTCGAAGCTGATCCAACCTTCCAGCAACTCGCCGCTTTCGCTGGCCTCCTCGCCCTTGGCGAGCGCCCAGTTCGAAGGTTTCGTCTTCGCCAGCTGACTCACCAGCATGTCGCGCACCTGGTCGCGACCTTCCATGGTCTTGATGTTCCAGGTGAAGGTCACCAGGTCGCGCCAGTAGCAGTCTTCCTGAAAGCACCCGACCGCCTTGTCGATGTCGCCGGCGCTCAACGCTGCGCCGAATTGGTCGAGCAGGTCGGACAGTTTCTTGGCTGGAGCCTTGTCGAGCATCAAATTTCCTCCCGTGAAGTCCTGGTCGTCATTGTGGCTTTGCCGGGCCCTCCCAGCCCGTCGATCGGAGTATCGCGGCAAAAGCCGCGCCGCGTCACGTCCTCAAATAGTTTGGCGTGATTTCAGCAACTTATCGGGATGATCGCAGCTTCCGGTGTTGCAAGCGGTGGCGCCGGACAGTGCTTGCAGCGAAAAACAGGCGGCGCGAAGCGGCGGCCGACTCGAAACCAGCCGATGCCGCGCATATTCGCCGTTGACAGCGGCGCAAAACCAATTCTATTGTCCGCCACCATGAAAACGGCACTCATTCTCGTAGTAGGAAGGCGCGTGGGCAAGGCGGTGTAACCGCCGGGCGAAAACCTCCCATGCGCAAGACACAGGCTCCCTTGGGGGCCTTTTTTATTGCCCGAAACACGACTAAACGACCAGCAATCGCCGATGGCGGACAGTACGGGACCAGACCGATGAGCAGTGGACAGAACGAGCGGCGCGAAATGCCAAGGACCGAAATGCCAAGATCCGAAATGACTGGCGCCGAAATGGTGGTGCAGGCGCTGAAGGACAACGGCGTCAAGCATGTTTTCGGCTATCCGGGCGGCGCGGTTCTGCCGATCTATGATGAGATATTCCAGCAGGACGAGGTCGAGCACATCCTCGTCCGTCACGAGCAGGGCGCCGGCCATGCGGCGGAGGGTTATGCGCGCTCGACCGGTAAGGCCGGCGTCATGCTGGTGACCTCGGGGCCGGGCGCCACCAACGCCGTGACGCCGTTGCAGGATGCGCTGATGGATTCGATCCCGCTGGTCTGCCTGACCGGTCAGGTACCGACTTCGCTGATCGGCTCGGATGCTTTCCAGGAGTGCGACACGGTCGGCATCACGCGCCCCTGCACCAAGCACAACTGGCTGGTCAAGGACGTCAACGATCTCGCGGCAATCATCCACGAGGCCTTCCATGTCGCGACCACCGGGCGCCCCGGCCCCGTCGTCGTTGACATCCCGAAGGACGTGCAGTTCGCCAAGGGCACCTATGTGCCGCCACAGACGGCGCCGCGCACGAGCTACCAGCCGAAGGTCCAGGGCGACCTGGAGAAGATCAAGGCGGCGGTCGCACTGATGGCCGGCGCCAAAAAGCCGATCCTCTATACGGGCGGCGGTGTCATCAATTCCGGCCCGGAGGCCAGCCATTTGCTGCGCGAACTGGTCGATCTGACCGGCTTCCCGATCACCTCGACGCTGATGGGCCTTGGCGCCTATCCGGCGTCGGGCAAGCACTGGATGGGCATGCTCGGCATGCACGGCACCTATGAGGCCAACATGGCGATGCACGATTGCGACGTCATGATCTGCATCGGCGCGCGCTTCGACGACCGCATCACCGGCCGGCTCACCGCGTTCTCACCGAACTCGAAGAAGATCCATATCGACATCGACCCGTCGTCGATCAACAAGAACGTCCATACCGACGTGCCGATCCTCGGCGATGTCGGCCGGGTACTGGAGGATCTGGTGCGGCTGTGGCGGGCGACCGCCAAGGCCGACAAGAAGGCGCTCCACCCGTGGTGGGAGCAGATCGCGAAATGGCGCGCGCGGGATTCGCTCGCCTACAGGATGAATCACGACGTGATCATGCCGCAATACGCCATCCAGCGGCTCTACGCGCTGACCAAGGACATGGACACTTACATCACCACCGAGGTCGGCCAGCACCAGATGTGGGCGGCGCAGCACTATCATTTCGAGAAGCCGAACCGCTGGATGACCTCGGGCGGGCTGGGCACGAT
The DNA here is from genome assembly GCF_055901555.1 of Mesorhizobium sp. WSM4821. Classification (NCBI taxonomy): domain Bacteria; kingdom Pseudomonadati; phylum Pseudomonadota; class Alphaproteobacteria; order Hyphomicrobiales; family Phyllobacteriaceae; genus Mesorhizobium; species Mesorhizobium sp. WSM4821. The sequence goes on from NZ_CM148371.1 coordinate 3,845,034, forward strand.
GGGCTATGGCCTGCCGGCGGCGCTCGGCGTGCAGATCGCGCATCCGGATGCGCTGGTCATCGACATTGCCGGCGACGCCTCTGTGCAGATGACGATGCAGGAGATGAGCGCGGCGGTGCAGCACGAAGCGCCGATCAAGATTTTCATCCTCAACAACCAGTATATGGGCATGGTGCGGCAGTGGCAGCAGCTTCTGCACGGCAACCGGCTGTCGCATTCCTACACCGAGGCGATGCCGGATTTCGTCAAGCTCGCCGAAGCCTATGGCGGCCATGGCATTCGCTGCGAGAAGCCGGACGAGCTGGACGATGCGATCAAGGAGATGATTTCGGTGAAGAAGCCGGTGATCTTCGATTGCCGCGTGGCGACGCTTGCCAACTGCTTCCCGATGATCCCGTCGGGCAAGGCGCACAACGAGATGCTTCTGCCGGACGAGGCGACCGACGAGGCGGTGGCCAACGCCATCGACGCCAAGGGCAGGGAACTGGTGTAGCGCTGAAGCAGGGCTGTCGGAAGAAGCCGTGCGGAAACAGAGAATTAGCTCAAAAGTTTGAAATCGAGATTCATGTCATGAACGCACAGCTTCAACCGACCGGTTCCGCCTATTTCATCGCCAAGGAAACGGAAAAGCCCGAGAATCACACGCTTTCCGTGCTGGTCGACAACGAGCCGGGCGTGCTTGCCCGGGTCATCGGACTGTTTTCCGGCCGCGGCTACAATATCGAAAGCCTGACGGTCTCCGAAACCGAGCACGAGAAGCATCTGTCGCGCATCACCATCGTGACGCGCGGCACGCCACATGTGCTGGAGCAGATCAAGCACCAGCTCGAGCGCATCGTCCCGGTGCACCGTGTCGTCGATCTCACCGTGCGCTCGCATGAGCTCGGCCAGGAACGGCCGCTGGAGCGCGAACTCGCGCTGGTTAAAGTAGCCGGCACCGGTGAAGCCCGCGTCGAGGCGCTGAGGCTGGCCGACGCCTTCCGCGCCAGCGTCATCGACGCCAATACCGAGCATTTCATCTTCGAGATCACCGGCAAGGGCTCCAAGCTCGACCAGTTCATCGCCATCATGAAGCCGCTCGGCCTGGTCGAAATCTGCCGAACCGGCGTGGCGGCGATGAACCGTGGTCCGCAGGGGATGTAGCATCCGGCGCTTTGGGGCCGACCGCTCTGGCGCCGCCTTTACCCGTTCTGTCGCTTTGCAATCCCGATCCTCTGGCCCCGCTGCCGTTAGGTGGCCTTTGTGCGTCAGAGGTAAAAGGACAACGTTGCTGACCTGCTTGAGAGAAAGCCATGACCGTCGACGCATTCCTTGCTCTGCTGGTCTATGCCTTCGTGACCTCGATCACGCCGGGTCCGAACAATTTCATGCTTCTGGCTTCCGGCGTGAATTTCGGCTTCGCCAAAACCATTCCGCACATGCTGGGCATCAGTCTCGGCTTCCTCGTGCTGCTGCTTGCCGTCGGCTTCGGTCTGGGCGCGGTGCTGACGGCATTTCCGGTTCTCCACACCGGATTGAAGATCGCGGGCGGCGCTTACCTGCTCTATCTCGCCTGGAAGATCGCCATGTCGCGTTCGTTCAGCGGTAAGGGCGAGACCAAGGCGCGACCGATGCGCTTCATCGATGCGGCGGCCTTCCAGTGGGTCAATCCCAAGGCATGGGTGATGGCGATCACCGCCATGGCCGTCTACACCGACCGGGATCACCCGTTCCTGTCGGTGGCGCTGATCTCGATCGCTTTCGCGATCGTCAACCTGCCGAGCGTTTCGACATGGACCGGTTTCGGCACGGCGCTGCGCGGTTTTCTGTCGGATCCGGCGCGGCTGAAGTGGTTCAACATCGCCATGGGCCTGCTGCTGGCGGCGACGCTGTGGCCGATGCTGCGGTAGGCGTGTTGATATTCATGGTGATACCGGCCCGCAAATGCGCTTCCGGTACTTCTCGCAGCCAACGATACGCTCCGTTCCGTTTCCGGGAAACCATCATTTTGGTCGCTTCGCGCCTGTCTGCGAAGCCGTCGCGCTTGCGGCCGGAGGGACGCGATCGTAATCTGACGCCATGTCCCATGATCACGACCATGACAACGAACTGGATCCGTTTGCCGCCCGGGTGCGGGCGCTGGAGACGATCCTCACCCAGAAAGGGCTGATCGATCCGGCCGCGATCGACGTGATCGTCGACACCTACGAGACGAAAATCGGTCCGCGCAACGGCGCCAAGGTGGTGGCGAAGGCATGGGCCGATCCGGACTTCGCGGCCTGGCTGAAGCGCGACGCGACGAGCGCGATCGCCTCGCTCGGCTACACCGGACGGCAGGGCGAGCACATGCAGGCCGTATTCAACACGGCGGACACGCACAATCTCGTCGTCTGTACGCTGTGCTCGTGCTACCCGTGGTCGGTGCTCGGGTTGCCGCCGGTCTGGTACAAGGCGCCGCCCTATCGTTCGCGCGCCGTCATCGATCCGCGCGGCGTGCTCGAGGAATTCGAGCTGACCTTGCCGGCAACGACAAAAATCCGGGTGTGGGACTCCACCGCCGAACTGCGCTATCTGGTCGTGCCGATGCGGCCCAAGGGCACCGAGGGCTGGAGTGAGGAGCAGTTGGCGGATCTGGTGACGCGCGACGCGATGATCGGCACCGGACTGGCACTGGAGCCAGCATGAACGGGCCGCAGGATCTCGGCGGGCAGATGGGGTTCGGGCCGGTCGCGCCAGAAAAGGACGAACCCTGTTTCCATGCCGCCTGGGAGAGGCGGGCGCTGGGTGTGACCTTGTGCGCCGGCGCCTTGGGGGCGTGGACTATCGACGAGAGCCGGCATGCAAGGGAATCGCTGCACCCGGCGGACTATTATGCCTCGAGCTATTATGAAATCTGGATCAAGGCGCTGGAAACCTTGCTCAAGCGGCATGGCTTCGTCAGCGGCCGGGATCTGGCCGCGGGCAAGGCAGTCGATCCAGCGGCGGCGCCAAAGCGGGTGCTGAAGGCGGTAAACGTGCCTGATGTGCTGGCCAAGGGCGGCCCTTGCGACCGGCCGGTTGCCACGCCGGCGCGGTTCAAAGCGGGCGATCTCGTGCGGACGAAGAACTTTCATCCGACCGGCCATACGCGGCTGCCGCGCTATGCGCGCGGCAAGCAGGGAACGATCGAGACCGTGCGTGAGGGCTTTGTCTTCCCGGACAGCAATGCGCATGGCCGGGGCGAGAACCCGCAATGGGTCTATACTGTGGTTTTCGACGGCGTGGCGATCTGGGGCGAGGGCGCCGACCCGACGCTGACCGTATCGATCGATGCCTGGGAGAGCTATCTTGAACCGGCGTGAGGCGACTTCACGCGCTGCCAGGCTGCCGGCGGGCGTCGATGCGCCGGTTTTTGCCGAACCATGGCAAGCGGAAGCCTTCGCCATGACGGTCGCGCTGCACGACAAGGGTCTGTTTTCCTGGAGCGAATGGGCGAGGGCCTTGTCCGCCGAGGTCAAGAAGCCGGGCGCGGCAAGCGACGGCCATGACTATTACGAGCACTGGCTGGCGGCGCTGGAAAAATTGCTGTCGGCCAAGGGCGTTGCCGGCAAGGGCAATGTCGACGCGCTCGCTGCCGCCTGGGAACGCGCCGCGCATGCAACACCACATGGCAAGCCGATCCTGCTGGAGAACGATCCCAGCCCGACCGAAGGTCGTGGCGGCGGCCCGACCGATTGTCGCGGCGGCCCGACCGGATAGTTCGTGGCGAGACCGATCCTTTGTTCTCTTTACGTTCTGGTCCTTGCCTGATAGCCTGATTTTAATGGTGCGAACGATAGCATCGATGGTGACGGCCTGACCTTGTCTTTCCCTCGCGAATCCGGTCTCTCGCGCTGATGGAATTCTCTCCTCAACAGGACGATGCGCTGAAAGCGGTCGCCAACTGGCTCAAGACCGGAAAGCCGCAGCTCTTCCGGCTGTTCGGCTATGCCGGCACCGGCAAGACGACGCTGGCGCGCTATTTCGCCGAGCATGTCGACGGCCAGGTGCAGTTCGCGGCCTTCACCGGCAAGGCGGCACAAGTGCTGCGTTCCAAGGGCGCGGTCAACGCCCGTACCATCCATTCGCTGATCTACCGGCCGAAGGGCGAGGAATCGGTAGCGGACGAGGTGACCGGCAAGACCTCGATGTCGCCGACCTTTTCGCTCAACCGGCAAAGTCCGATCTCGCGGGCCAAACTGGTGGTCATCGACGAATGCTCGATGGTCGACGAACAGCTTGGCCGCGACCTGATGAGTTTCGGCACGCCGATCCTTGTTCTGGGCGATCCTGGCCAATTGCCACCGATCTCGGGCGGCGGCTTCTTTACCGACCATGAGCCGGATATCCTGCTCACCGAAATCCACCGGCAGGCGCGCGACAACCCGATCATCCGGCTGGCGCTCGACGTGCGCGAGGGGCGAGAATTCATGCGCGGCGACTACGGCACGGCGCAGGTGATCGGCAAGGAAGACGTCACCCAGGAGCTGGTGCTGAAGGCGGATCAGGTGCTGGTCGGCACCAACAGGACGCGGCGTCGCTATAACCAGCGGCTGCGCGAATTGAAGGGGTTCAATGCCGACTATCCACAGGCCGGCGACAAGCTCGTCTGCCTGCGCAACGACCCGGCCAAGGGGCTGCTCAACGGCTCGCTGTGGAAGGTGATGACCTCGTCGCGCGAGACGGTGAAGCCCGGCATCAACCTCCTGGTTTCGCCGGAGGAGGACGATCCGGACCGCGGCGTTGCCAAGATCAAGCTGCTCAAGGCGGCGTTCGAGGATCCGGACGCCGACATTCCCTGGCAGCAGAAAAAGCGCTTCGACGATTTCGACTACGGTTACGCACTGACCGTGCACAAGGCGCAGGGGTCGCAGTGGAACGAGATCGTGCTATTCGACGAAAGCTGGGCGTTCAAGGAAACCCGCCAGCGCTGGCTCTACACCGCGATCACGCGGGCGGCCGAACGGCTGACGATTGTCAGGTAGGCCGGTCGAGCCAGGGGCCGGGCACTGCGTTATCGCGGGACAATCGGCCTGGCGCTGAGCCATTGCCAAGCGGCCGCTTCGTCCTCGCTCTTGAAATGCCTGAGTTCGGCTGGCAACGAAGCAGGCAGCAAGCCCTGCGCGTCGGGCACCCAGTTTGGCTCGCCGACCGCCGCGCAGCGGCTGACATGCTCCACTGCATGGGCCGTGCCCTGTTCGAGCGTTTCGTCCGACACATCGGCCCAATCGACGCCGTCATGGTCGATCAGGCGCACCAGCACGTCGATTTTCGGGTGCAGCGCATAAGCCGCCTCCAGCAATCCGAACAGGTTTTCCGCGTCGGCCGCCGTGACATGGCCGACGACGTCGATGGCGAAAAGGTCGTCGCGGTCGGTGTCGATGCGGCGAACCGCCGGCACTTCTTCAAGATAATTCACGAGGGCTTCCTCTTGCTGGACATTATCCGCCCTTCTGGAACACCGAAAACCCCCTGTCTGTTCCCGCCAATGGCGGTATAGATGGCCGCAAATACATCCGGACCCGAGAAGCCATGCCTGCAAAGCTCTCCGTCAATCTCAATGCCATCGCCATGCTGCGCAACCGGCGCGACCTGCCGTGGCCAAGCGTCATCGGGCTTGGGCGTCTGGCGCTGGCCGCGGGGGCGCATGGGCTGACGGTGCATCCGCGGCCCGACGAGCGGCACACCCGGCATTCCGACCTGCCGGAGATCAGGGCGCTGATCGATGACGAATTTCCCAGAGCTGAATTCAACATCGAAGGCTATCCGAGCGAGGAATTCCTGGCGCTTGTGGAAAAGCACCAGCCGGAGCAGGTGACGCTGGTGCCCGACGACCCTGCCCAGGCCACCTCGGACCATGGCTGGAACTTCGTCGCCGAGACTGCGTTCCTGACACCGATCGTCAAGCGCCTGAAGAAAGGGGGCTTTCGCGTGTCATTGTTTTCCGATGCGGATCCGGCAGGCGTGAAGGCCGCGCGCGATACCGGCGCCGACCGGATCGAGCTCTATACAGGCCCGTATGGCAGCTATCATTCCGATTCCGCGAAAGCGGCGAAAGAGCTGGAAAGATTGGGAAAAACCGCTGACGCCGCGCTCGCCGCCGGGCTTCAGGTCAATGCCGGCCACGATCTGGTGGTGAGCAACCTGCCGGCACTGGCAAAGCGCATCCCGGCATTGGCCGAAGTGTCGATCGGACATGGGTTGACAGCCGATGCATTGGAGTATGGCATGGCTGGCACGGTCAAAAGATATCTGAAGGCCTGTGGGTGGTAGAGATGGAAGCCTCGCATTGCGGACATGGCAGCCATCACGTTGGGGCACTTGATATTGCATCGCAGCAAGCGTAGAGCACCGCCCGCTTATCGGAGTGTCGCCTATGGCCCTTACCAACACTGGTAGTGAGGCAGAACCCGTCGAACAATCGAGCCATCCTGAGGTCGAAAAGCACAGCACCAAGGTCTTGATGCTGGGCGCGCTGGGCGTTGTCTACGGCGACATCGGCACCAGCCCGATCTACGCGCTTCGCGAAGCGCTGCATGCTTCGTCCGGCACCGATCCGCGCAGCGCCGTTTTGGGTATTCTGTCGCTGATCGTCTGGGCACTGACGATTATCGTGACAATCAAGTACGTCGCCTTCGTGCTTCGGGCGGATAACAAGGGTGAGGGCGGTACCCTGTCGCTCATGGCGCTGGCCCGGAAAGCTTATCCGGCTGGTTCCAGCATCATTCTTGGCATTGGTCTCTGCGGAGCCGCACTGTTTTTCGGCGACGCGATCATAACGCCTGCCATCTCGGTGCTTTCAGCGGTGGAAGGTCTGAGCGTGGCGACCCCGGCGTTCGACCCGTACGTGGTTCCCATTACGTTGGTAATTCTGGCCATCTTGTTCGCCGTGCAGCGCTTCGGGACCGGTAAAGTGGCCTCCGTTTTCGGGCCGGTGACAGCGCTCTGGTTTCTGGCGATCGGCATTGCCGGATTGCTGCACATCCTTGACGATCCCTCGGTACTTTTGGCAATCAATCCCTATTATGCGGTCGTCTACCTTGCCGAAGCCAAGACGGGCGCATTTCTTACGGTCGGCGCGGTTTTTCTGGCGGTCACCGGTGCTGAGGCGCTTTACGTCGATCTCGGCCACTTCGGTCGCCGTCCAATCGTGCTCGCCTGGTTCTGGATCGTCTTCCCCTGCCTGTTACTCAGCTATTTTGGGCAAGGCGCATTCGTTCTTGCTCACGGTGGGCTGCCCGACAATCCGTTTTTCCAAATGCTGCCGGATTGGGCGCTGATACCGATGGTTGCGCTCGCAACAGCAGCGACCGTCATCGCCAGTCAAGCCGTTATCTCCGGGGCGTTTTCGCTGACCCGGCAGGCGGTGCAGCTCAATCTTCTGCCCAGGATCGAGGTTCAGCATACGTCCGAGATGCAACTCGGCCAAATTTACATGCCGCGCGTGAACCTCCTTCTCGCACTCGGCGTGATGCTGCTGGTCGTCGGCTTCGGCAGTTCGAGCTCCCTGGCTTCCGCCTACGGAATTTCGGTGACAGGCGAGATGCTGATGACGACGATTTTGCTGTTCGTGGTGATGCGGTGGCAATGGAAATGGCAGGTCGCACTCGCCGCGGCGCTCGCGCTGCTCTTTGGCACGATAGATACCGGCTTTTTCCTGGCAAATATCGTGAAATTCGTGGAAGGCGGATGGGTTTCGATCGCTGTTGCCTGCATCATGGGGCTGATCATGGGGACCTGGATACGCGGGAGCCGCTATCTGTTCGACAAGACGCGCCGGAACGAGATTCCGCTCGATTTCCTTGCCGGCAATTTGTTGAAGAAGAAGCCGCAGCTGGTGTCCGGTACGGCCGTGTTCCTGACCAGCGACCCGCAAAGCGCGCCGACCGCGCTGATGCACAGCCTGAAGCACTACAAGGTGCTGCATGAACAGAACGTCATCCTGTCGGTGGTCACCGCGCAGCAGCCTCTCGTGCCCGATAGCGATCGGGTCAAGATGGAAACGATCAACGAGCTGTTCATGCGGGTGACGCTGACCTTCGGCTACATGGAGCAGCCCAACATCCCGCGTGCGCTGGCGATCTGCCGCAAGCAGGGCTGGAAGTTCGACATCATGACGACGTCGTTCTTCCTGTCGCGGCGCTCGCTCAAGGCGTCACCGAATTCCGGCATGCCGGTGTGGCAGGACAAGCTGTTCATCGGACTGGCCCGCACGGCGGCGGATGCGACCGAGTATTTCCAGATCCCGACCGGACGTGTGGTCGAGATCGGAACGCAGGTGGCGATTTAGGGCATGCCGTGAGAGCGGTCGAAGAATGAAATGCGGCGGGTGGAATAACCCGTTCTGTAGCGATCCTTCCCAGCCCCCACTGGCCTGCCGGCCATCTCCCCCGCAAGGGGGGAGATCGGATGCCGTGTCGGGCTTCGCCGATCTTCAGCGTTGGTGGAAGGGCGAGGCGCTGAAGCGGAATCTCCCCTTGCGGGGAGATGTCCGGCAGGACATAGGGGGTGCTGTCCCGCCGGCCTTGGAAGGTTCTGTACCGCGCGGCGGTGCTTTCATAGCCTTCAGCCAGCCAGAGCTGCCTTGTTCGCTTCGAGGAAATGCCTGAGCGACTGTGGCTTCTTGCCTGAAAGCGTCTCGATCGCGTCGGTCACCATGCCGATACGGCCCGAGCGCGTGTTGGTGTCGAAGGAAACGATGACGGGGGCGAAATCCGAGGGAATGCCCGCCGCCTTCAGTCCCTCGGTCAGCGCTTCGTCCGAAAGCTGGACGACCTCGATGGGCTTGCCGGTGACGTCGGTCACCAGGGCCGCGATCTCGGCGACCGTATGGGCCTGCGGACCCGTCAGCGTGTATGTGGCGCTTTCGACAGCGCCCGATGCAAGACCGGCGGCGATCGCCGCGGCCATGTCGTCGCGGGCGCCATGGGCAATGCGGCCGTCGGCGGCGGCTGTATACCAGTATCCAGAGGCAATGGCATGCGGCAGCGACATGAACAGGTTCTCCTGATACCAGCCGTTGCGGAAGATCGTATAGGGAATGCCGCTCGCCTTGATCGCCTGCTCGGTCCCGTAATGATCACCCGCAAACAGCACCGGCGATCCCGGCTCAGGAGTGGGCATCGAGGTGTACAGCAGATGCGAAACGCCGGCCTTCCTGGCTGCGGCGACTGCATTCTCATGCTGCTTGAGGCGCTTGCCCCCAAGGTCGATCTCGCCGGTCGAGATGATCAGGACCCTGTCGGCGCCGTTGAACGCATCGACGAGCGACGCCGCGTCATCGAAATCGGCTTGCCTGATGGTGACGCCGCGCGCCGCCAGGTCGGCGAGGCTTTCCGGATTGCGCGTGGCGGCGATGATGCGCGCGGGCGCAACGTTGAGCGTGTCCAGCAGATGATGGATGACGCCGCGGCCGAGCTGGCCGGAGGCGCCGGTGACGAGAAGGGTTTCGGTCATGGGGAGTCCTATCGTTGCGCCGGAGCGGCGGGTGCTTATATAAGTCTCAAAAAGAGACCAGCACTAAAATAGGAATTGACCGACCCTCGTAAAGAAGGCAGTTTTGCGGGAGGTAGGCAGGCGCAGGGAACCAGCGATGGACAGCAAGATCGTCAATCTGAGATCGAAGCTCGAGATTTACAAAGCGGGCAGCGGCGGGGGAAACATTGCGGACTGTCCAGTTCGCGATGTGATCCAGGGCATCAGCAACAAATGGAGTTCGCTGCTGATGATGGCGCTGGCCGAAAAGCCGTACCGCTTCGGCGAATTGCGGCGCTTGGTGCCCGACATCTCGCAGCGCATGCTGACCCAGACGCTGCACGATTTGCAGCGCGACGGCTACGTGCATCGCGAGGTGTTTCCGACGAAGCCGCCGAGCGTCGAGTATAGTCTGACCGATCTGGGGCGTTCAATGTTCGGGCCCCTGCATCAACTGCTCCAGTGGGCCGAGCGCAATCATGGTGCCGTGCGCGATGCGCGGAACGCTTTCGACAGCACCCAAGCGTGAAACCATCAAATATTCTTGCCTTGATGGTGGCTGGAACCGTGGTCGATCCGTTCAGGCGGATCGGGACCAAGGAAGCGCAGTGGCCGCCTCGTTGCGGCGGATGATTTTCGAGAGATGCGAACCCTTCGCTTGCAGGAATGCGTGAAGGCGCAGTGGATAGTCCGGGGTGACAGCGTCCTTCACCGACTCGCGTTCGTGCAATCCCTTCCGCCAGGCCTCGACAAGCGGCTTTCCGCTCAGGATGCCGAAATCGCTTATCCGGTCGAAGACGTCGAAATAGCGGAAGATCGGTCCATAGACAGCGTCGACCAGTGAAAAGCGCTCGCCGGCGAACCATGGCCCAGCTCGGCTGGTATCTCGCAGTTCCGCTTCGAGACGATCGAACATCGCCGATAGAGCTTGGCTTTCGGCAATGAAGGCGGCCTCGGTCAGTGCGCAATAGAGCCGACCGATGGCATTGAGGATGGCCGAGCCGAACTCGATCCAGGCGCGATGCCGGGCGCGCGCCAGCGGGTCGGCAGGATGGAGCGGGCTGGCATGCGTCTCCTCGAGGAATTCGAGGATGACCGCCGATTCGAAGATCACCGTTTCTTGGCCATTCTGCCGCACGCGCAGCAGCGGCACCTTGCCGAGCGGCGATATCACCTTGAACCAGGCCGGCTTGTTGGCGAGATCGATGGTGAGCCGCTCGAACGGCACGCCCTTCTCGCGGAGCGAGATGGCGGCGCGCTGCACGTAGGGACAGAGATGGTGGCTGACGAGAACGAGCTTGTCGGTCATTTCATTCTCCAGCATATAGTTGCAACTGCATCTACATATGGATGCGTCTGCATCTATTGTCAATCTTGATGCATTTGCATCTATCCCCTATGCTGCAATCCATGACGGAGAAAACCACCCCTTCGCCCAAAGCCATCAAGGCGTGGGCGCGCCTGATGCGCGTTTCGCGCCAGTTGCTGGAAAGGGCCGAAGACGCACTGAAAGACAGCGACTTACCGCCGCTTGCCTGGTACGACGTGCTGCACGAGCTTGCCGAAGCGGGCGAGAGTGGGTTGCGGCCATTCCAGCTGATCGAGCGCACCCTGTTTGCGCAATACAACATCTCGCGGCTGCTGGCCCGGCTCGAAGCGGACGGGCTGGTCGAGAAGCTCAGGGTTGCCGATGACGGGCGAGGACAGACTGTCCGCATTACAGGGAAGGGGCGCGAGACGCGCCGCCGCATGTGGGCCGTCTACGGGCGATCGATCGCGGAACTGGTCGGCGCCAGGCTTTCGGCAAGCGAGCTCGACGCATTATCGATGCTGCTTGGACGGCTTCGCCATCCACCCGCCAGCGATTGAGCTAGAGCGGGATGGGATTTGTAGGAGTCGTAGGATTCCCAAATCAGCAATGATCTGATTCAACATCGATGCTGGGAAGGAGGCCAGCATGGATGGCATCATATTCGATGGACCTTCGCGAACGGGTTGTGGCAGCGGTCAAGCAGGAGGGCATGTCGCGGCGTGCGGCGGCGGCTCGCTTTGGGGTCAGCTACAGCGCGGCGATCGAGTGGCTGAAGCTTTTCGAGGAGACCGGCAGCGTCAAGCCCCGCCAGGTCGGCGGCTATAAGCCGAAGAAGATATCGGGGGCGTGGCGCGACTGGCTGGTCGAGCGTTGCCGGGATAAGGCCTTCACCTTGCGCGGGCTTGTCGCCGAACTTGGCGAGCGCGGCCTGAAGGTCGACTATCGTTCGGTGTGGGAGTTCGTGCACGCCGAGGGGCTGTCGCATAAAAAAAGACGCTGATCGCCGCCGAGCAGGACCGTCCCGATGTGGCGCGCCGGCGGGCGCAGTGGGTTCAGTATCAGGGCCGGATCGACCCCGCCCGCCTGGTGTTCATCGACGAGACCTGGACCAAGACCAACATGGCCCCGCTCAGGGGCTGGGCGCCGGTCGGACAGCGGATCAAGGCCAAAGTTCCCAATGGCCACTGGAAGACAATGACCTTCCTGGCAGCGCTACGCCAGGATCGCGTCGACGCGCCTTGGCTCATCGACGGGCCGATCAACGGCGAGAGGTTCCTCCTCTATGTCGAGAAGGTTCTCTCGCCGACCCTTCGTCCGGGCGACATCGTCGTCTTGGACAATCTCGGCAGTCACAAAGGCAAGGCCGTGCGCCGCGCGATCCGAAACGCCGGCGCGAGGCTCTTCTTCCTGCCGAAATACTCGCCCGACCTCAATCCGATCGAACAGCTCTTCGCCAAGCTCAAGCACTGGCTGCGAAAGGCCGCAAAACGGACCGTCGAAACGGTTTGCGACGCCATCGGCCAGATTCTCAACCGCGTCACACCTGTCGAGTGCTCAAATTATTTCGCAAACTCAGGATATGACTGGAGGTAATCTCATCCCGCTCTAAAGCCTGGCTAGGCAGGTGTCACACGTCTGCTCCCGACTATTTTTTGTGTCGACCCCTCTTGCGCCGGGAACCGGATTGCGCGATAAGCCGAACCGTAACGTACGGTACGGCATGCGTGGCATCGGCGAGCGCGCCGCCACAGAGCAGGAAAAAGAGTTTGTTGCAGACAGGTGTCGACATCGATACTGGCGAAGCGCTGACGGAGCGGCAGAAAGCCGTGCTCGACGCCGCACTTCGCCTGCTGGTCGAGGAGGGCGATCACCTGACCATGGCCGCCGTGGCGCGGCGGGCGAGCTGTTCCAAGGAAACGCTCTACAAATGGTTCGGCGATCGCGACGGGCTTTTGACGGCAACGGTGCAATGGCAGGCCTCCAAGGTGCGGGTGGTGCCGGTCGACCGCAAGGGGCTCGACCTTGCCTCGCTGACGGCGAGCCTGGAGGGCTTTGCGTCCGACTGGCTCAAGGTGATTTCGAGCGACACGTCGATCGCGCTGAACCGTGTGGCGGTTGGCCACGCCGGTTCCGGAAAGGACGATCTCGGCGCCATCGTGCTGGGGAACGGCCGCTTTGCGCTGGCCAGGCGCCTGAAGCCGGTGCTGGAAGCAGGGCAGCAGGCCGGGCTTCTCGAGTTCTCGGATGCCGAAACGGCATTCCGCACCTTTTTCGGGCTGGTCGCCCGCGACGTGCAGATACGACTTCTGCTCGGCGACAGGCTGGAATTGACTGATGCGGCGATCGGCGGCGATGCCGTCCGGGCAACGCAGCAGTTTCTCGCTCTTTATGGAGCAAAAACCGGGCCCAAGGCCTCTAGATCCGGATGATTTCAGGTCAAGTCGACCTGAAATCTGAATCCGGCTCTAAATCAAAGCGAGAGCATGATGTCGTCCGAAAACCGCTTCACACTTTTCGGCATCATGCTCTGAATTCAACACGGGAAGGAAGAAAAATGCGTGTCTATTACGATCGCGACGCCGATCTCAACCTGATCAAGGGCAAGAAGGTCGCCATCATCGGCTATGGCAGCCAGGGCAGGGCGCATGCGCTCAACCTCAAGGATTCCGGCGCCAAGGATATCGCCATCGGCCTCAAGGCCGGCTCGGCGACCGCCAAGAAGGTCGAGGCCGACGGGCTCAAGGTGATGAGCGTGGCGGAAGCCGCCAAATGGGCCGACCTGATGATGATGGCGACGCCGGACGAACTGCAGGCCGACATCTACAGATCAGAGATTGCGCCGAACATCCGCGATGGCGCGGCGATCGCCTTCGCCCACGGCCTCAACGTGCACTTTGGCCTGATCGAGCCGAAGGCCTCGGTCGACGTCGTCATGATCGCGCCGAAGGGGCCTGGCCACACGGTGCGCGGCGAATACCAGAAGGGCGGCGGCGTGCCGTGCCTGGTCGCGGTCAACCAGGACGCTTCGGGCAATGCGCTCGATCTGGCGCTGTCCTATGCCTGCGGCGTCGGCGGCGGCCGGTCCGGCATCATCGAGACCAATTTCCGCGAGGAATGCGAGACCGACCTGTTCGGCGAACAGGTGGTGCTGTGCGGCGGTCTGGTCGAGCTGATCCGCGCCGGCTTCGAGACGCTGGTGGAGGCCGGCTATGCCCCGGAAATGGCCTATTTCGAGTGCCTGCACGAGGTCAAGCTGATCGTCGACCTCATCTATGAGGGTGGCATCGCCAACATGAACTACTCGATCTCGAACACCGCCGAATGGGGCGAATATGTTTCGGGCCCGCGCATCATCACCGCCGAAACCAAGGCCGAGATGAAGCGCGTGCTGAAGGACATCCAGACCGGCAAGTTCACCTCCGAGTGGATGCAGGAATACCGCGCCGGCATGTCGCGCTTCAAGGGCATCCGCCGTATCAACGACAGCCACCAGATCGAGGAAGTCGGCACCAAACTGCGGGCGATGATGCCGTGGATTTCAAAGAACAAGCTGGTCGACAAGGCCAAGAACTGACGTTGCTTAGAGATGGGCGGTGTATCGTTATCGCCGCCCTACTCGTACAATTCACCGACAAAAAATTCTGTGAGCTGAGCGGAGAGAACGTCGTCTATTTTTTTCAGTGAAGGTGACGATTATCTTTACAAATTTATAGATTTCAAAATACTTCAGATCACCTCTGTAAAGCACGGCACTTCTTGAGTCTTTAGAAGTTCGTACTTTTTTGTCAATTCAGTAATTCTCCTCACTGAAATGCATAGGAGTATGATGTCGCGAATTGCTAACTGCTTAGCTCGCGATTCATAATGACCGTGTCCAATAATGTCTGGAAACAGGGATGTAGAGTAGGTGGCCAGGCGGGCTGAAAAATCTACGATGTCGGCATAAGACTGCATACTAAGGTCTTTGTTCATTGCCATCTCGTCAGAAGACACCGCGGTGCTAGCTTATTGACCTCACGCATGACTTCAAGGCTGAGAGAGTTCTTATGAGCGCCTTGGTGACGACCATCTTGCGAGCACCACAGCCGGCGTTCAGCCGTAGTGCCAGTGAGGCTTCCGTTCCCTACCGGTGAACATCACGCCAACGCGGTCTTCGCGGCGCCAGCGGAGCACTGCCTTGTAGGCGATGCCGTCGGTCGGCACATAGAGCAGGAACTCGTCGGGCACGCGTGCATCGACCGAGACCCTCAGTTCGGCGCCGCCGTCATGCATGTTGCGCACCGTGCATGTGACCTCGGAATGGGTCATGCCGGTCAGGATCGTCGCGCCCTTGAAGACGCGCTGCCTGCGTTTGTTCCTGTTTTCCTCTTCAGCCATCGCGCACAATTCCCGGGCGATCGTCGCATATCTGGTCGTATTGGCAAGATGAATAGGCCTGCCTGCTAAACATAGCGTTATCATTGGCGGCGGCGAAAACAATTTCGCAGGCCCGGCCGAACGGAAAACGGCGCCGCGAGGGCGGCGCCGTCTGAAATGCATCAGTCGATCAGCTATAGGGCGACCAGCACTGCCGGCGCGGACCGCCATAGGGTTGGAACGTGTTGTCCCAGGCGCGATATGACCGGTAGCGATCGTAGCACCAGCGGACATGGGCGCTGGGAAGCGTGCGATAGTAACGGCGCGGCGCATAGTAACCGTTGTTGTAGTATCCTTGGTTGTAGTAGCCTTGGTTGTAGTAGCCTTGGTACAGGCTGCCAAGGCCGAACCCAAGGCCCAAACCGAGAAGCGCGGCGGCGCCGTTGTCGTCGTAGTAACGGCCGTAATAGCCGCCACCGTAGTACCGCCCACGATTCTGGCGCCAGTGCCGCCCACCGTTCCAGTTGCCACGGTTCCAGTGTCTACGGTTCCAATTGCCCGACCTTGCGAAACGACGCCCGTCATGGCGACGCCATTGCCAGTTGTTGAACTGCCGGTCATTGCCGCCCGCCCAGCTGTCGCGGACAGGCGTGATCGTCGGCGCAGCGGCTGCAGTTGGGAGCGGGACGTCAGGCTGAATGGGCCCGGCCATGGAAGGCGCCGAGAGGCCGGAAACAAGACCAAAGGCCAACATGCCCGATCGAATGGTAGTCAAAGAAAGCGGTTTCATTTCACTCTCCGAAGATGCAGGCCCCACGCTCAGAGTAACCCTAATCATGGACCTTTGCGTCTGAACGGAAGATGAACGGAAAAGGTCCATTAACCATAAATGAGCATTGCCCAGCCCCCTTGTTTTCGGCTGGGCTTGTGGGCAAAGGTACCGCCATGTCGCTGCGCCTCGCCACGTTCAATGTCGAAAACCTGATGAACAGGTTCGATTATTCCGGATATCGCAACCAGCTCAACGAAGATCGCACGCTGACGCTCTTCGACATCCGGAGCGAGGCCGAATACAGGATGCTGGAGCAGGCGCGGGCGATCGCGCAATCCGACGATACGCGGCAACTGACGGCGCTGGCGATCGCGGCCACCCGCGCCGACATCATCTGCATGCAGGAGGTCGACAACATCGAGGCGCTGAAGGCCTTCGAATACGGTTACCTGTTCAAGATGATAGGGCGTGGCTACCGCCAGAAATACACCACCGCCGGGAATGATACGCGCGGCATCGACGTCGCCGTGATGATGCGCGACGAGACCGCGGACGGCCAGCCGGTCGAATTCGTGCGCATGACCAGCCATGCCCATGTCACCTTCGAGCAGTTCGGCCTGCACACGCCGGAACTGGCGGCACTTGGGCAGCAAGCCAACGAGCGCATCTTCCGGCGCGACTGCCTGGAGGTCGACCTGACCGTCGGCGGCGTGCCGCTGACGCTCTATCTGGTGCATTTCAAGTCGATGGGCCCGCCCCGCAACGGCCTCGACGGGCGAGAGGCGACGATGCCGGTCCGCATGGCCGAGGCGCAAGCGGTGCGGCGGATCATCCAGGAGCGCTTCGGCGGGGATCATGCCGCCGACAAGCGCTGGGCGATCTGCGGCGACATGAACGACTACCGGCAGCGCGTGAAGATCGCCGGCGACGCCTTTGACGGTTACCGCTTCGAGGTGGTCGACGAGAGCCAGTCCTGCCTCAACCTGCTCACCGCCGGCGGTTTTTGCGAAAACGTGGTCGAGCGGCGTCCGGAGATGGATCGCTGGACCCTGTACCACACGCGCGGACCGCAGGAGCGGCATCTGTGCCAGCTCGACTACATCCTGTTGTCGAGGGCGCTGGCAGCCAAGAACGCGACGGCCGTTCCCGACATCATCCGCAACGGCCAGCCGTGGCGCACGATATTTCCGGCGGGACAGGAGGTGGACCGCTTTCCACGTGCCGGCTGGGACCGACCGAAGGCGTCCGACCATTGCCCGGTGGCGATCACCCTGGACATGGCATAGAGCGAGATGAGTTTCGACCTGCCGCGCAACGTCATCTTGCCGGTCGACGCCGTCGACGTCAGGCTCGACCCCGGCCTGCATCCGTTCGAGCGCGACAATGCGCGGGCGATCGCCGAGAATTGGGGCCGTGAGATCGCGGCCAACCCGGCGCTGTTCGACGGCACCGTGGTGCTGCTTTCCGCGCTCAGCTATCGCGACAACAGCCTTGTAGGCCGCTGTCACGCGGTGCGCTACTCGACCTTCATGCTTTGGCGCGGCAATCGACGGGCGGCTGGCGCCGAGCACGCCTATGCCCATGCCATGCTGGTCGCCGGCGACAATGCGCTGGTGGCGATCCGCATGGCGTCGCACACGGTCAATGCCGGTCGCGTCTACTTCGCCGCCGGCTCGTTCGAACCAGCCGATTTCCGCGACGGCCTTGTCGACGTCGACTTCAACATGATCCGCGAGGTGCGTGAGGAAACCGGCCTCGACCTTGCCGGCGCGGCCCGCGGCAGGCGTTATTATGCGCTGTCGACGGCAAGCGGCACGGTCATCTTTCGCCGCTATCGCGAGACGGCGTCCGCTGATGAGATCGCGCAGCGCATCAGCGCTTTTGTCGCGACCGAGACGGAGCCGGAAATCGAAGGGCCTGTCATCATCCGCGATGCCGATAACCTGCCGGACGGGCTGATGCCGCACATGAAGCCACTGATCGAGTGGCATTTTGCCGGCAAGGGCTAACGCATCGGCCCGAAAATCGGAATCGATCTTCGGAAAGCACGATGCGCAGATTCAAGGTGTTAGAGCGTACTTTGTGCGTCCAAGTGGACGCACGTCGCTCTAACGACGCGTCTTGTTTTCCAGGGCCTTGCGATCATTGCGGACGGCGACGAAAAACAGGATGACGCCGATGCCCAACAACGCCCCCATCGCCATTCCCATCGTCTGACCGACAACCTGCTGGAAATCGGCGGTGACATGATCGGGATTGGCCATGCCATAGCTGGCCAAATACCACCACAGCCCCGCCAATGCGGCCTCAAGGATCACCGTCACCAGGATTACTCGCTCTTTCCTGCTCATCCCACCATTCCCCTTATCCCCAAGGCGATTCTATCATCGCAGGCTGTGACGCGACAGGGGCAGGCGAGGGCAGCTTCAAATTTCGGGCTTTCCGGCGGCGCCGCAGCACCGCTCTATTCGTGCCTCAGCGCGTCGATCGGATCGAGCCGTGCGCCGCGCAGGGCTGGGAAGAAACCGAACACCATCCCGATCAGCGCGGAAAAGCCGACCGCGAGCAGGATGACCGCCGGGCTGGGGGCGAAAGGGATGGCCAGCGTCAACGCGGCGAGGCCAGCCAACGCCAGGCCGATGAGGATGCCGACGATGCCGCCGAGCAGCGACAGCACGGTCGCCTCGACCAGGAACTGGATGAGGATGTGCTTTTCATGCGCGCCGATGGCCAGCCGGATGCCGATCTCGCGGGTGCGTTCGGTGACCGACACCAGCATGATGTTCATGATGCCGATGCCGCCGACGAGCAGGCTGACGCCGGCGACCGCGCCCAGCATGCCGGTCATCGTCGTGGTGGCGCTGGCCATGGCGTCGGCGATCTGGGTCATGTCGCGTATCGAGAAATCGTCCTCGCGGTCGGGCGTGATGCGGCGTGTGTCGCGCAAAATGTCCTCGACGCGCGGCAATAGCTCGGTGGTCGGCGTCCTGTCGTCGGCGGCGACGTAGATCGAGTCGATGTCGCGGTTGCCGGCGACACGGCGCTGGTAGGCGGCGAGCGGCATCAGCACGACATTGTCCTGGTCCTGGCCGAAGCCGGTATAGCCCTTCGGCTCGAGCAGGCCGATGACCTTGCACGAGGTGCGGTTGACGCGGATGATCTCGCCTTCGGGATCGCCGGCGCCGAAAAACTGCTGGCGCACCGTCTCGCCGATCAGGCAGACGCCGGTGCCGGAGCGGGTCTCCGAATCGCTGAACGGACGGCCCGAGACGAGTTTCCAGTCGCGCGCGTCCAGATACGCGCTGTCGGTGCCGGTGACGCCCGATGTCAGGCTTTCGGTGCCGAAGATGACACGCACCTGCTTTTGCGAGGCTGGCGAGATGGCGCGGGCGCCGCTCAGGTGTGCAACAAGCGCGGCAAGTTCCTTGCTGCCGAGCGGGCGGGTGGCCTGGTCGAGACCGCCCGGCCCGCCGGGACCGGCAGGGCGCCCGGAACGGACGACGAGCAGATTGCTGCCAAGCTTGGAGATATCGGCCTTGACCTTTTCGGTGGTGCCCGAGCCGATGGTGAGCATGGCGATGACGGCGGCGACGCCGATGACGATGCCAAGCAGCGTCAGAAACGAGCGCAGCACGTTGCGGCGCACCGACAGCAGCGAGAGGCGGATGGTTTCCCAGATCATGGTCTAGAGCCTGATCCATCCCGATAGAACCGGGATGGGGCTCTATCTCTTTGTCTAGCCATGATCTCTTCCGAAAACCGGATTCCACTTTTCAGGATCATGGCTAGGCCATCTCGAGGTTCATGGTGTCGGAGGCGACGTGGCCGTCGAGGAAGCGGACCGTGCGCTGGGCGAAGCCGGCGACATCGGCCTCGTGGGTGACCATGGCGATGGTGAGGCCAAGCTCGGTGTTCAGCTGCGTCAGGAGTACCATGATCTCGTGGGTGCGGGCGGTGTCGAGGTTGCCGGTCGGCTCGTCGGCGACGAGCAGGGCCGGTCTGGTGACGATGGCGCGGGCGATCGCCACGCGCTGCTGTTGGCCGCCGGAGAGCTCTGCCGGCGTATGATGCTCGCGGCCGACCAGGCCGACCTCGGCCAGCGCTTTCATGGCAAGATCGTGACGCTGGCGGGCGGCGACGCCGCGATAGATCAGCGGCAGTTCGACATTTTCCACCGCCGTGGTGCGCGGCAGGAGATTGTAGCCCTGGAAGACGAAGCCGACATAGAGGTTGCGCAGCACGGCGCGGCGGTTGCGGTCGAGACGGCCAGCGTCGATGCCCTCGAATCTGTAGGTTCCGGCCGTCGGCGTGTCGAGGCAGCCGATGATGTTCATCGCCGTCGACTTGCCCGAACCCGAAGGACCCATGATGGCAACGAATTCACCGCGGCGTATGGCAAGGTCGACGCCGGCCAGTGCATGGATCCGGGCCTCGCCCTGCCCATAGCTCTTCCAAACCTTGTCGAAGGAGATGAGCACGGAGCCCGACATGACGTCAGCCCCGCTGTTGTGACGCGGTGATGACGAGCGCGCCTTCGTTGAGGCCGGAAATGATCTCGGTCAGTTCGCCATCGGTCGAGCCGGTCTTGACGTTGACCGGCCGGGGTCGCCCGTTCTCCAGTACGTAGAGCGTGCGCGAGCCGTCGATGGGCTGCGCCGTTGCCGCCTGGCGCTGGCGGTTGCCACCCGGGCGGCCCATACGGCCCGTGAACAGGTCGCTCAGGCTCCACGCGCGGGCGGGTGTTTGCGCCGGCCGATAGCGGAAGGCAGTGGCGGGCACGGTGAGCACGCCCTTGGCCTCCCTGGTGACGACCGAAACGGTGGCGGTCATGCCGGGCCGCAACAGAAGCTCGTCGTTGTCGACATCGAAGCGCGCGTCGTAGGTGACGACGCCGTCGGTGGTGACGGAGGCATAGGAAATGTCCCGGATCTCGGCATCGAACGGCCGTTCCGGGAAAGCGTCGACGGTGAAGCGCGCATGCTGGCCGGGCTTGACCGCGCCGATGTCGGCCTCGTCGACCGCTGCCTTCAATTCCATGTTCTTGAGGTCGGCGGCGATGACGAACAGCACCGGCGCCTGCAGCGAGGAGGCAACCGTCTGGCCGGGATCGACCGAGCGCGTCAAGACGATGCCGTCAATGGGCGCATAGATGGTGCTCTTGGCCAGGTCTGTCTGCTGGGCCTTGAGATCGGCATTGGCGATGGCAAGACTGGCTTTGGCGCTGTCGAGCGCTGCCTTGGAGCGGTCGCGGGTAGCGGTCGCCGCTTCAAGCGACTGGTCCGTCGCCATGCCGCGCTTGGTGAGCGCCGCGGCGCGCACAAGCGCCCTTTCATTTTCGGTGAGGGTAACGGTGGCGTCCTCGACATTGGCGGCCGCAGCCTTGGCGGAAGCCTCGGCGCGCTCGATCTGCACCTCCAGCTTGGCCGTGTCGAGCGCCGCCAGCACATCGCCCTTCTTCACCTGCTGGTTCTCGTTGACCGAGACGGACCGGACGACGCCGGACAGTTCGCTGGAAATGTCGACCTGGGTGAGGGGCTGCAGCGTGCCGGTGGCCGATACCGCGACCGTGAGATCGGCAACAGCGGCCGGCGCCGTTGTGTAATCTATCTTGGCGGGAGAGGCGGCATACCATTGATAGCCGGCAAGGCTCGCAACGGCGACAATCAACGCAAGCAGACCATAGAGCCAGAAGCGACGCCGTTTTTTCTTCAGGCCCAGGCGGTCAAGCCCGAGCGCCGTCTCGATGGCGGGAGTGGATTCCGTCTTTGGCAGATTGACAATCTGGTCCACGCCGGACCCCTATAATATCGGTGATGTCCCAATCTGTGCACAGATCAGGCGTAATGGTTCAAATATCAAATTAAATTTCGCTCATGTTGGGATTGAGGCAGAGGGCTTTCTACGATGCAGATCCGGAATT
Source organism: Mesorhizobium sp. WSM4821 (assembly GCF_055901555.1). Classification (NCBI taxonomy): domain Bacteria; kingdom Pseudomonadati; phylum Pseudomonadota; class Alphaproteobacteria; order Hyphomicrobiales; family Phyllobacteriaceae; genus Mesorhizobium; species Mesorhizobium sp. WSM4821. Next base: position 3,866,865 of record NZ_CM148371.1, read on the forward strand.
ACTTGCTTTACGACGTGTTCACGACGGAGCGGCTGGCCGGCAATCCGCTGGCCGTCGTGCTTGACAGCAAAGGGCTGGACACAGCCGCGATGCAGGCCGTCGCACGCGAGTTCAACCTGTCGGAAACCGTGTTCGTGCTGCCGCCCGACAATCTCAAGCACCGCGCCCGCATCCGCATCTTCACGCCCGACTACGAGATGCCGTTCGCCGGTCATCCGACCGTGGGTTCGGCGATCGCGCTTGCCGAAATGGCCGGAGATGGCGACACAGCCGGCATCTTCGTGCTGGAGGAGAATATCGGTCCGGTGCGCTGCGCCGTCAGCAAGCACGATGGCGCCACTTTTGCCGAGTTCGACCTGGCCAAGCTGCCGGAGCCGCTGGAACTCGTCGCCGACCCGGAGGCGATCGGCGCGGCACTTGGCCTGGGGCCGCACGAAATCGGCTTCGAGAATCACCGCGTCTCGTTTTGGTCGGCCGGCGTGCCCTATGTGACCATCCCGGTCGCCGGTCTGGAGGCGGCGGCCCGGATAAAGCTGGACAACCAGGCGTGGTCGGAACTGGCGCCGCGTAAGAGCGAATGGGCCTTCGCCAGCCCCTATGTCTACTGCCGCGAGACGGTGAACCACGAAAGCGCCTTCCATGTCCGCATGATCGTGCCGGGCAATCCTTCCTATGAAGACCCGGCGACCGGTTCGGCCGCGGCGGCCTTCGCCGGCGCGATCATGCATTTCGACGGCCCGACGGACGGTATCTCCCAGCTTTGGATCGAGCAGGGGCTGGAGATGGGGCGGCCTTCGCGCATCCGCCTCGAACTGAATGTCGAGGGCGGCAAACTGGCCGCCGCCCGCATCGGCGGCCATGCCGTCAAGGTGGCGGAGGGCCGGTTGTCCGTCTGATCGCGATTGGCTCAAGGCGATTTGTCGGGAAATGAATCCGGCAGGGCTGGACATGGCGGATGGCGGCGGCTATATGCCCGCCGACGCTGGTTTTACCGGCGAGTGGGTGCGTAGCTCAGTTGGTAGAGCAGCTGACTCTTAATCAGCGGGTCACAGGTTCGATCCCTGTCGCACCCACCAAATATTTCAAAGACTTAGTCGGCTGTGAAGAAGGTCGATTTCGCTGACGGCGGTTGCGATCAGGGCCGGAAAGACTGGGCTGGTAAATGGGCGTGCGCCGGTTGGATCGTCCAGAGCGGTGATTAGGCTGTTCGTGGCTGGATCGGCGGCGCTGCGGGGGTGGCGAACAGTACCAGGAAGAAGGCACACAAAAGCCTCAGCCAGTTGAGCAGGAGGCTGAAGTTATAGCCGACGGCTGCAAGCACGGCGTTGTTGGCATCGCCCTCAGAGAAGGCCAGGAAGTTGCGGCCCATGCGGTGGTCGTTCTTGAGATGGCCGATGACGGGTTCTACGGCGGCCCGGCGTCGCAGCGCCCGTTTGACGGCCTGGGTGAGGCCGCGCTTGTAGCCGGCGACATGGACCTTGAACATCTTGTCCTTCGGCGCGTTGTGGCCGCGGTAGCCGGCATCGGTGACGATCTTGCCGAGGCTGACGCCGATGGTTTCCTCGATCGCCGGGATGATGGTCGCCAGCGTGTGGCCGTCATACGGATTGCCGGGCAGCGCCTTGACATGGGCGACGAACTGGCCGCCGCGGCTGCGCTGCAGCGGGGTGGCGACGGAGACCTTGACGCCGAACTCGTAGGGCTTGTGGGCCTTGCCCTTGCCAATGCACTCGACCTCCGGAGCGTGCAGGGAATACACCTTCTTGCCCCGCTCGCGCTGGCGCTGGTCCCTGACGCGCCGGGCCAGCGACAGCGGCAGAGCGAAGGCCTGCACCAGCTCTGGCCGCATGGCAAGCTTGCGGGTGATGTCGCGGATCACCGCGCCCAGCATGGTGCGCAGGCGCTTGAGTTGCCGGTTGGCCCGCTTGAATTGCTTGGCATGGGCATAGCGCTGATGCTTGATCAGCGCGATCTTGCCGACCCGCGCATAGGACTGGCGCAGGGCAATGCCATGCTTCCTGGCCAGCTTGACCAGCCGCTCGCGGGCGCGATGCATCAGCTTGGCGTCGGTCGGGAAGGTGATGGCCTTTTCCTGCACGGTAGTGTCGACGATTACCGCGCGGAAGTCCGACGGCTTGGCCGCCCCCAACCTGGTCGCCGCCGCAAGGCTCTCCTGGAGCAGAGCCGTGAGCCGCTCTTCGCCCATGCGCAGGCGCCAGCGCGTCAATGACGTGCGATCGAAGGGCAAGCGGTGCTGGAAGAACTCCTCGCCGCAGAACAGCTGGTAGTAGGGGTTCTCCAGCCAACGTTCGCACAGGCTTTCGTCGGACAGGTTGTGCATCGACTTGAGGATGGCCAATCCCGCCATCAGCCGGGTCGGCAAAGGCGGCCGGCCAGGATCGTCGTCATAGACCTCGCCCAGCCGTTCTTCGAGGAAACGCCAGTCGATCGTCTTGGCCAGCTTCACCAGCGCATGATCCATGTTGAGGATGTGGTCGAGCCGGGATCGCAACAGGTCCGTCTGGCCGCTCTCGCGCCGTTCCTTCGGTCGCATCGCTAGATTCCCTCGCTGCTTCGTATCGTCTCGAATCACGCAGAACAAGCGCATCCAATTTGCCGGAAACCGCAGCCCAAAGCCACGAAATTCGGCAATCTGAAAACCGAAATCAGGGGAAATTGTTAAACGGAATCAAAGCATTCCGAGTTCTTCACGGATGACGACTTAGGTGGATAGACCCTGAAACAGGGTGAGAACGCGAGGCGGCAAAATGCCGCCTCACCTCCGTATCGAGCCGACGCGTGTGTCGCCTCTCATAAGTTGTTTGCGAGTCTTTACTTCTCCGACACCCCGGCTTCGGCGAAGCTTGCCATGCGGGTATGGCATTCGAGCGCCGAGCGGACGATGTTGACGGCGAGGCAGGCGCCGGAGCCTTCGCCGAGCCGCATGTCGAGATCGAGCAGCGGCGGCAGGCCAAGCGCTTCGAGCAGGCGGCGATGGCCGGATTCCGCCGAGACATGGGCGGCAATGGTGTGGGCGAGGCCGGTGGGGTGCAGCCTTGCCAGGGGAGCGGCGGCTGCGGTGCAGACGAAGCCGTCGAGCAGCACCGGCACGCCCAGGTGGCGGGCGGCGAGCGTGGCGCCGAAAATGGCGGCGAGTTCGCGCCCGCCAAGGGCTGCTGCGACCGTCAGCGGATCGGCAAGAGCCTTGGCGTGGCGGTTGAGGCCGGCCTCTATGGCGGTGATCTTGCGCACCAGGCCGGCGTCGTCGACGCCGGTGCCGCGCCCGGTCCATTTTTCCGCGCCGCCGCCGAAAAGGGCAGCCGAAATGGCTGCCGCCGGCGTGGTGTTGCCGATGCCCATCTCGCCGAAACAGACGAGGTCGAGGTCTTTCGTCACAGCGCCGTAGCCGGCCGAGACGGCGGCGAGGAAGGCCTCGTCGTCCATCGCCGGCACTTGCGTGAAATCGCCGGTCGGGCGGTCGAGGTCGAGCGGGATGACGTCGAGTTCGGCGCCGGCGATGCGGGCGAGCTGGTTGATCGCGGCGCCGCCGCCTGCGAAATTCGCCACCATCTGCACGGTGACCTCCGACGGGTAAGCCGAGACGCCCTGTGCGGTGACGCCGTGGTTGCCGGCGAAGACGAAGACCTTGACGCGATCGAGCTTAGGCACGTCGCTGCCCTGCCAGCGCGCCAGCCATGCGGCTATGGTTTCCAGCCGGCCAAGGCTGCCTTGCGGCTTGGTCAGCGTGTCCTGGCGGCGTGCGACTGCACTTGCCGCGGCGTCGCTGCCCGAGGGCAGATCGAGGCAGCCGGCGCGCAGTTCATCGAGCGATTTGAAAGACATAGGGGCAAAATCTCCGAAACAGAGTCAGGACAGGGAAACCGATGCGATGAGCAGGATTGCAATCTCGCCAAATTGCTGCAGCGCGCCGACCGTATCGCCGGTCTGGCCGCCGATCTGGTCGAGGCACAGTGTGCGGAAGGCCGCAAACAACAGGCTGAGCAAGATGAGCGCGGCGACCGCGCCGCTGAGACCAAGCGCCAGAAGCGCGATGGCGCCGAGTACGGCGCCGGCGATGGCGGTTTCGGCCGAGACGGTGCCTGCATCGGCCGAGAGGCCGTCGCTGCGAGCCGGCGGCAACAAGTGCATGAGGGCGCCGAGCAGGCCGCGCGAGGCGGCGTGCGCGGCTATGAGAGCGACGAGAACTTGCGCTGGGCCTGCGAATTCCGAAAGCACGCTCCAGCGGCTCAGCAGCGAAATGCCGAGCGCGCAGGCGCCGTAGGCGCCGATGCGGCTGTCGCGCATGATCTCCAGTTTCTTCTCGCGCGTCTTGCCGCCGCCAAAGCCGTCGGCGACATCCGAAAGCCCGTCTTCATGCAGGCAGCCGGTGGCAAGCAAGGTCGCGGCAAGGGCAAGTGCCGCTGCCGGGCCTGGGGCGATGCCCAGCCATCTGCCGACAGCGTAGGCAAGTGCGCCGACGACCGCGACGGCGAGACCTGCGACGGGCGCCGCCCAGATCGCGCTGGCCAATCTGCGTTCGCGAAAGTCGAAAACCGGCAGTGGCAGCCGGGTGAAGAAGACGAGGCAAAGCGCGATATCGTCGAGCGCTTGCCGTGGCGAGGGGATCATTCGCCCCTCGCAATGGCATGGAAGAACGTGCCGCTGACATGGCCGCGCCGGTAGCCTGAAGCGCCGAGCGGATTGCCCTGGCCGTCAGCCAGATCGGCCAGCGGCTCGTCATTGCCGGTGGCGATCATCTGCGCATAGTGGAATTCATGGCCGCGGATAAGTGTGCCCTCGGCTCCCAGTGGGCAAGCGGCGCGCAGCCGCGCCTCGCGGTAGCCCAGATTCATTTTTCGGTTGGCGAAGCTGGTCGAGTGGCCGAGCAGGCCGAGCATCCCGTGCGTCTCGCCCGACGCATCCTCCAGCGCCTCGCCCAGAACCATGAAGCCGCCGCACTCGCCATGCACCGGCCGCGTTTCGGCGAATTTTGTCACCCCCGCCTTGAAGTTCGCAGCAGCAGCCAGGCGGCTGGCGTGAAGCTCGGGATAACCGCCGGCCAACCAGCAGACGTCGCAATCGTCGCGGGGCGCTTCGTCGGTGAGCGGCGAGAAGGGGACGATTTCCGCTCCGGCCTTGCGCCAATGCGCCGCGACATGTGGATAGAGGAAGGTGAAGGCGGCGTCCTCGGCCAGTGCGATGCGCTGACCGGGCGGTGGCAGCGCGTCGCCGAAACTGCCGGGAGCGGGCGCGAATGGTGCTGCCAGTGCCATGATGGCGTCGAGGTCGAGCGAGCGCTCGACCATGTCGGCCAGACGGTCGAGATGCGCCATCAAGTTCTCATATTCGCCGGCCTGGACGAGGCCGAGATGCCGCTCGGGCAGATTGAGCGAGGGATCACGCAGGATGGCGCCGACAACCGGCAGACCGAGCGCTTCGATCGCATCGCTGCAAAGCCGGCGGTGGCGCTCGCTGCCCAGCCGGTTGAGCACGATTCCGGCCATGCGCACATCCGGGTCGTAGCTGGCAAAACCCTGGGCGACGGCTGCCGCCGTAGTCGACTGGCCGGAGACATCGAGCACCAGCAGCACCGGCAGGCCGTAGAGCCGCGCGAGGTCGGCGGCGGAACCGGAGCGGCCCGGAGTAGCGGGTATGCCGTCGAACAGGCCCATGGCGCTTTCGAGGAAGATGAAATCGGCATCTTCGGTCGCGTCACTTGCCAGCGCATTCAATAAGGCAGGCGGCATTGCCCAGCTGTCGAGATTGACGCCGGAAAGCCCGGTGGCTGCGGTGTGGAAGCCGGGGTCGATATAGTCGGGGCCGGACTTGGCGCCGCGCACCTTCAGGCCGCGCCGGGCGAGCGCGCGCAGGATACCGATGGTGACGCTGGTCTTGCCCGAACCGGAACGCGGCGCGCCGATGATGATCGCGCGGGTCATGGCTCACCTGCCAATGCCGCGCGTATCGCGACGATGCCGCCAACGACGATCAGCGCCGGCGGGGTCAAACCGGCTGCCGCCGCCTTTTCGGAAATGGTAGCGAGCGTGGCGACAACGATGCGCTCCTGCGGCGTCGTCGCGGCGACGATCACCGCCGCAGGTGTCGACGGCGCCAGCCCTCCTTCGAGCATGGAAGCAGCGATAATCGGGAGATTGGCCATGCCCATATAGACGACGACCGGCTGGCCGGTGCGGGCGATTGCCGCCCAGTCGAGGTCGTCATCGGTGCCGGCGGCATGGCCGGTCGCCAGGATCACCGCCTTGTTGATGCCGCGCATGGTGGCCGGGATGCCGGCGCCGGCAAGCGCGCTGAGGCCGGAAGTCAGGCCGGATAGGACGCGGAAGGGAATACCTTCCCGCGCCAGCGCCAGCGCCTCTTCGCCGCCGCGGCCGAAAATATAGGGATCGCCGCCCTTCAACCGGACGACGCGGCGGCCTTCGCGCGCCAGTCGGACCAGCAAGGCGGTGATATCATCCTGCTTCATCGACGGCTGGCCGCCGCGCTTGCCGGCGTAGAATAGCTCCGCGCCTTCGGCGACGGCGACGACATCAGGCGAAACCAGGGCGTCGTAGACAAGGGCGTCGCACTGCCCAAGTGCTGCCAGCACTTCCAGCGTCAGGCAGCCGGGATCGCCGGGTCCAGCGCCGGCCAGCCAGACATGGCCCGGCTCCAACTGGCGCGGCTCGAAGTTCAGTCGGGCCAAAGCCTGTTCGACTGTCGCGTTTCCGCCCCTGTTTCCGGTGCCGTCGTTCACAATCCGTCCCGTCCGCGAAAACGCCGCTGGTAGTGGGCGTCGTAAAGTGAGCTCTCGCCAAAGCCTTCGGCCGCCAGCGAGCGGCCGACGAAGATGATCGCCGTGCGCTCCATCGGATCGACGGACAGCTGCGCCTCGATCGTCGCCAGCGTGCCGGTCAGCACACGCTCGTCCGGCCAGGAAGCACGGAAGACGACCGCCACCGGACAGTCGGCGCCATAGAACGGCGTCAGTTCGGCAACAACGCGGTCGATGGCGTGGATGGCAAGGTGGATGGCGAGCGTGGCGCCGGTGCGGCCGAAACCGGCCAGCGTTTCGCCGGGCGGCATTTTCGAGGCGCGGCCGGAGATGCGGGTCAGTACCAGGCTTTGCGCGACTTCGGGAATGGTCAGTTCGCGGCGAAGCGCTGCCGCGGCAGCTGCGAAGGAGGGCACGCCGGGCGTCAGCGTATAGGGGATACCGTGTTTTTCCAGCCGGCGGATCTGCTCGGCGACTGCACTCCACACCGAGAGGTCGCCGGAGTGGAGGCGCGCCACATCGTGGCCATCGCGATGGGCATCGAGATAGGCGGCCTCAATCTCGTCGAGCGACATTGGCGCGGTGTCGATCAACTTCGTGCCGGGCGCGCAGTGCTGCAACAGCTCCGGCGCGACGATCGAGCCGGCATAGAGGCAAACCGGGCAGCTTGCCAGCAGCCTGCTGCCGCGCAAGGTGATGAGGTCGGCAGCTCCCGGTCCGGCGCCGATGAAGTAGACGGTCATGCCGCATCTCCGCTGATGGCGATGGCGCAGGTGACCGGGCCGAGCACGGTGCGCGGCCCAAGCAGTTTCGCATCTTTCCCGGCGGCGGCAAGCGCGGAGGCTTCGGAAACCGACGGCGTGCCGGCGCGCTCCTGCGACAGATCTGAGCGGCTGATTGCACGAGACGCCGCGGCCTTGAGTGCTGCGTCCTCGATAACGATCACTGGTAGGGCGAGTTCGCGCCCCGCGGAGAAGATTGCCGGCTCGTCCTGCTTCAGAGAAGCGGTTGCGAGCGCCGATAGCACCGTCATCGCCAGCCCATGCGCTTCCAGCGCGGTTTCTATGGCGGCAAGCACATCCCTTGCGCTGACGCCCTTGCGGCTGCCGATGCCCGCGACCATCATGGTTTGACCCAGCTCCATTGGGTGACCGGCATGGCCGGCCGCCAGGCCTCCATCGAACCAACCGGCGAAGCACGGGATATAGCGATGCGGGTGAGATCGCCGCCGAGCGCGACGTGACGGGCGAGAAGCAGCGCCTCCATCTCCAGTGTGACGGCGTTGGCGACGAGCCGGCCGCCGGTGGGCAAGGCGTCAATGGACGTTTCCAGCACGCCGGCATCGCTGCCGCCGCCGCCGATGAAGATGGCGTCCGGCGTCTCCAATCCGGCGAGTGCCTGCGGTGCCGAACCTTCAACCACGACAAGGCCGGGCACGCCACAGTGTGAAGCGTTGCGGTGGATGCGGGCGGCGCGGGTCGGATCGGCCTCTATCGCGATGGCCCGCATCGAGCGATGGGCAAGCATCCATTCCATGCCAATTGAGCCCGACCCGGCGCCGATATCCCACAGCAATTCGCCGCGCCTTGGGGCGAGGGCGGACAGGGTGACTGCGCGCACTTCGCGTTTGGTGATCTGGCCGTCATGCTCGAACAAATGGTCCGCAAGGCCCGAGGCCAGCGGCAGGATGCGTGCTTCTGAAGTTGAGTCAACTTCGATTGCCAGCACGTTGAGCGGATTGATCTTTTCGAGCTCGAAGGGGTCGGCGCTCGCCGAACGCAGCTTTTCGTTCGGGCCGCCCAGCGCCTCCAGAATCGTCAGCCGCGAGGCGCCGAATCCGAGTTCGGTCAGCAGGTAAGCGATCGCTGCCGGCGCGTCGCTGTCCGAGGTCAGCGCGAGGATGCGGGCGCCCGGATGCAGCAGCGGCCGGATCAGGTCGAGCGGGCGGCCATGCAGCGAAATGGTCTCGATGTCTGGCAAGGCCCAGCCGAGGCGGGCGGCGGCCAGAGAGAAGGCCGAAGGGGCGGGGATGACGCGCATCTCTTCTATCGCAATTTTGCGGGCGAGGGTGACGCCGACACCATGGAAGAACGGATCACCGGAGGCCAGCACACAGACGCGCCTGCCGGAAAGCGTCAGCACGTCGCGCATATCGGGATCGAAAGGGGTCGGCCAAGTGCGTGCTTCACCTTTGGTGAGCGACGCGACAAGGGCAAGGTGGCGCGTGCCGCCGAAGACGAATTCGGCCCGGGCAATCAACCGCTTGGCCTCGTCACCGAGACCCGCTACACCGTCCTCGCCGATGCCGACGATTGTGAGCCATCTTGAGTTGAGCTTGGCGCCGCGCGGACCTTCAGCAGGCATGATGACCTACCGCATTCTGATCCTTGGCGGGACTACCGAAGCCCGGCAACTGGCCGGAAAGCTGGCCGCGCGCGCCGATCTTGCGATCACGCTGTCGCTGGCCGGTCGCACCGAAACCCCCGTTGCGCAAGGCGTTCCCATTCGCACTGGCGGATTCGGCGGCGCTGGTGGGTTGGCTGCCTATCTCCAGGACATGCGTATCGATCTGCTCATTGACGCCACGCATCCCTATGCGGCGCAAATCTCCGCCAATGCGGCGGAAGCGGCGCAGGAGACCGGCGTGCCGATCGTTGCCCTCAGGCGCCCAGGCTGGGAGCCTGCCGAAGGTGACCGGTGGACGCTGGTGGACAGTGTTGCCAGCGCGGTGACGGCGCTGGGCGCAGTGCCGCGCCACGCCTTCTTGGCTCTTGGCCGACAAGAGGTCGCCGCTTTCGAGGCCGCTCCCCAGCATCATTATCTGATCCGCAGCGTCGATCGGGTTGAGCCAAAACTTGCCATACCCGATGCGACCTATCTCTTGGCGCGCGGGCCGTTCCGTGAGGCCGATGAGCGCGCGCTGCTCGATAGCCACGGCATCGACGTCGTCGTTTCCAAGAACAGCGGCGGCGAGGCGACCTACGGCAAGATCGCCGCAGCACGGGCGCTCGGCATCGAGGTGGTCATGATCCGCAGGCCAGCGCTGCCGGACGTTACCTCGGCTGAGACCGTCGAATCCCTTGCCGCGACGATCGATCATTTTCTCGAGCCTGCTGCGGAACGCGGCGTGTAGACCAGCGTCGGTTTTTCATCGCGCTTGATGATCCTGGTTTCCGGCGAGCCGATGATGATGCAGGTCGCCATGTCTGCCTTCCCGGCATCGGCGTCGGCCAGCAAATACACGTCGATGCGCTCGTCGGGACGGCCGGCGGCGCGACCGAAGACGACCGGCGTGGTGCCGGGCAGGATCGCCGCCAGGCATTCGAAGGCGCGGCCGAGCTGCCAGGGGCGCGCCTTGCTGATCGGATTGTAGAGCGCGATGACGAAACCGGCGCCCGCCGCGGCCAGCAGCCGTAGCTCGATCAAATCCCACGGCTTCAGATTATCTGACAGGGAGATGGCGCAGAAATCATGGCCGAGCGGCGCGCCGATACGGGCAGCGACCGCGAGCATGGCGGTGATGCCGGGTAGCATCGCCACGTCGACGGAATGCCATTCGGCCGGGCCGGCCTCGATTGCCTCGCAGACAGCCGCAGCCATTGCGAAGACACCAGGATCGCCGCCCGAGACGACGGCGACATCGTGGCCTTGCGCGGCCTTTGCCAACGCGTCCTTGGCGCGCGACAGCTCTTCGCGATTGTCGGAAGCGACGCGGGTCTGGTCGGGGCGCAGGTCGAGCCGGTCGAGATACGGCTTGTAGCCGTAGAAGAATTTCGCCTCGGCGACGGCTCGGCTCGCTTCCGGCGTCACCTGGTCGGCATTTCCGGGCCCAAGGCCAATGACGGTCAGGCGGCCGCTCATGCCCCGGTCTCCACCAGCGCTTCGGGACGGCCGGACCAGCCGGCCACCAGGACGATGGCGAAGTAGGGCGCCTTGTCGTCTTGTCTGTCGGCCAGCCGCATCGAAACGCCGCCCGACATGGTGCCGCGCTCGACATAGATGGCACGCGCCAGCTTGCCGGTTGCCTCCAGTGCGCGCCTGATCTTGGGCAGGTTGCGGCCAACCTTCATGATGACTGCGGCATCGGTGTCGGCGAGCCGGCGCGTCAGCTCAAATTCGCTCATTGTGCCCGGCAACACGGTGAGCACGTCGTCGCCCTGGACGATCGGCAGACCGGTCGCCGACCAGCAGCCGGACATGGCGGTGACGCCGGGGATGACCTCGGTCGGAAAGCGGTGCGCCAGCCTGACATGCAGATGCATGTAGGAGCCGTAGAAAAGCGGGTCGCCTTCCGAAAGCACGGCGACCGTCCTGCCGGCGCTGAGGTGATCGGCGACCTTTTCGGCTGATTCTTCGTAGAAGTGCGTTATCTGCGACCGGTAATCGCTGTGATCCTTGTCGATTTCGGTCGTCACGGGATAGAGCAGCGGCAACTCTATCAAATCAGGACGAAAATGGTCGCCGACGATGGCGCGCGCGTTGCTGTTGTTGCCGCGCTTGGCGAAATGCGCGACCACGTCGGCCTCGGCCAGCGCGCGCACCGCCTTCAGCGTCAGCAGCTCGGGGTCGCCGGGACCGGTGCCGACGCCAATGAGTCTACCTTTTGCAATCGCGTTCACAGGCCCGGCCTCGCCAGTGCGTTGAGTGCAGCAGCGGTCATGGCGCTGCCGCCCAACCTGCCGCGTACGATCGCGTAGGGCACGCCATAGGAATTTTCGGCCAGCGCGTCCTTCGATTCGGCCGCACCGACGAAGCCGACCGGCATGCCGATAATCGCTGCCGGTTTCGGTGCCCCGTCGCGCAGCCTTTCCAGCAGGTAGAAAAGTGCGGTCGGCGCATTGCCGATGGCGACGACCGAACCGGCCATGCGCTCGCCCCACAGGTCGATGGCCGCGGCCGAGCGGGTGTTGCCGATCTCCTTGGCGATCTCGGCGGTGCGCTGGTCGCGCAGCGTGCAGATCACCTCGTTGCCGGCGGGCAACCGGGCGCGGGTGACGCCATGCGACACCATCTCGGCGTCGCAGAAGATCGGAGCGCCGGCTGACAGCGCCGTGCGCGCGACGGCGACGAAATCCCCGGAGAAAACGAAGTTCTGGGCGGCCTCGACCTGGCCGCAGGCATGGATCATGCGGATCGCGACATCGGCTTCGGCGTCGGAAAAGCGCGACAGGTCGGCCTCGGCGCGGATGATGGCGAAGGAGCGCTCATAGATCGCCATGCCGTCATGGATATAATCGTAGGTTATATAGTCCTGGGCGGGCATGCTTATTCCTGTCGGTAAGCTTCGATGATGCCTGCCGCGCCAAGCCTTGCCAGGCAAGCGGCGGCGGGTTCACCGGAATGACGTGCGCGGCGGACCGCGGCTGCAATGCTGCCGATGGCGCGCGTGGCGTCATAGCCCGGCCTGTATCCGGCAGGAAGAGCCTTTGCCGTCCCGTCCACGACAAGTCCGGCTCCGTTCTCGCCGCCGACCAAAGTCAGTGCCGTCGCGCCGGGATGGGCGCAGCCCTTGGCGCAGCCGGAAATGTGCAGTGTGAAGGAGGAATCGAGCATGTCGCCGTTTTCAGCGGCGATGATCTCGGCGATATCGCGCGTCGCGATCCGGCCGGAGGTGCAGGCGGGCGCCCCGGGGCAAGCGGCGATGCGGGTGCGTGGGTCGGCCGCGTCGGTGACGAAGCCGAGGGTGGCGGCGAGTTGCTGGAGCGAGTGGGAGGCGGCTGGTGGCAGGCCGATGAAAAGCAGCGCGCGTTGTGGTGCGAGGCGGATTTCGGTGACGCCAAGGGTGAGGGCATGTTGGGTGAGATCGATGAGTTTCTCCGCCGGTATACTGCCGAAGGGCAGGCCGATGCCGAGGGCGGTACCGGCTGCGGCCAGATCGAAAAATCCGACTGGCTGGCATTCCTTCGCGCCCCCCTCTGTCCTGCCGGACATCTCCCCGACTTGGGGGGAGATTGCGCCCTCGTCTCCGCTTTCGCCAATCACCCGAGGTGCTAAGGTGGAGCCGCCGGCGAAGCTGCCAATCTCCCCCCTTGCGGGGGAGATGTCCGGCAGGACAGAGGGGGGTGTGACGGAGTGCCAACTTGCGAGCGAGTTGAGCTGCCGCTCAGACAAATCCCTTGCGCGAGCCTCTCGGCCTTTCTCGGCAACCATCCTTAGAGCCGCCACTGTGATGTCACGGGCTGCACCCACGTCGACCAGGGCAAGCGGCTTCGCACTCTCCCTATCGCCAGCAACAGCTACCAGCCAACGAACGCCCGCGCCCGTTCTTATCGCACTCAGCCTGACATCGGCCCTCACTGCATCCAAGGCCAACTGTCCGCCGCCATCGACGATCACCGATGTCTTCGGTCCCAGGCGCTGCGCCAGTCCGGCTTCATCAATCGCCACGCGAATGCGCTCAGCCAGCATGCGCGGATCAGCGATCTCCTGGGGATCCAGCCCTGCCAGCGGCCCGGTCTCGATCGGCACGCCAGTGCGCACCGCGATCTCCAGCGCATCGACTTCCTCCGCCAGCAGCCGCGCGCTGGCCGGCGTCAGGCCACGTATCTGCAGGCTGCCGCGGGCGGTCACTTCCATGATGCCATTGCCGTGCCGCAGCGCGGATTCGCCGAGTCCGATCAAGGATTTCGGCGACAATCCTCCAGTGATGGGATTGAGCCGCGCCAGAAGGCCGTCGCCGGTCTGCATCGGTGCTGCCAGAGCGGGGCAGGCGCCGCGTCGGGAGAAGGCGTTCATGCCGCTACCTCAAGCGCTTGTGCTTCGGCAATCAATGCGGCGAGATCGTCGTCGATGGAATTGCGCAGTGGATGCCAGAGGCCGCGCCGCCGTGCCGACAGGAAGCGTTCGGCGATGATTTTCGCGGCGGAAGGATTCTCGCGCAGGATGAAGGCGCGTACCAGGGGATCGCCGAGATAGGCGTCATGCACCGCCTCGATCAGCGCACCCGGTATGGCATGGGTGGTTTCGGCGAAGCCGACCAGCCGGTCGACCGTCTCGGCGAATTCCGAAGCGCCGCGCGGCCCGTGCCGCATCTGGCCTGATATGAAGCGCGGATTGACCGCGCGGGCGCGAACTACCCGGGAAACCGCTTCTCCGACCGAGCGCGGCTTCGGCTTCTGCGGGTCCGTGGTGTCGAGGACGATGACGTCGGCGTTCTTGCCGAGTGCCGCAAGCGCTGCCGAGAAACCGCCGATGAAGGCGACATCGGCGGAGCCTTCCAGAATGTCGCGGCCGGGGTCGTCTCCCGTATGGACGAGAAGGTCTGCCTCGGCAACGCGGCCCTCGAACGCGCCGGGCGCCGAAATCCCTTCGCCCTCTGCGCCGCCATAGGCATGCGAGGTGGCGTCGAGGTAGGCGCGGCCGACTTCCTCGCGCGCGGCCCAGTCGCCACTCGACAACAAATCCTCGACGCCGGCGCCGTACGTGCCGGGCGAGGTGCCGAAAATACGCGGGCTTATCTTGCCGTCCGCTCGGGTCCTTGCGGCGAGCGGGTTTTCCGACGCGTCCTCGTCGCGGCCGGCGACGGCGTTGGCGGCCGCATCGATCAGCGCGATCTGGGTCGGGAACATGTCGCGGAACAGTCCTGATATGCGCCAGGTGACATCGACGCGCGGGCGGCCGAGCGTGGCCGGCGGCAGCACCTCGATGCCGGTGACGCGGCCGGTCGAAGCGTCCCATTGCGGCCGGCAACCCATCAGCGCCATACCCTGCGCGATTTCCTCGCCGCCGGTGCGTAACGAGGCCGAGCCCCAGAGGTCGATGACCAGCGAGCGCGGCCAGTCGCCATGCGTTTGCGTGTAGCTGCGCAACACCTCGTCGGCGGCCGCCCTGCCGAGATCGAAGGACGTCGGCGTCGGCATGGTGCGTGGGTCTGATGTGAACAGGTTGCGGCCGGTCGGCAGCACATCCGGCCGGCCACGCGCCGGCGCGCCGGCGGGGCCGGCGGCGACATGGCGGCCGTCGAGGGCCGCGAGGAGCGCTGCTTTCTCGGCCGCCGCGCTTTGTCCGCGCAGCGGATCGGTCTCGCCCGCGCCTTCCCCCCTGGGCGAGCGGCCATAGATATGAAGACCGTCCTTGATGGCGAAATCCTTGAGATCGCAGAGCCAGGCGTCGATGCGGCGCAGCGCCTCGTCAGGCGCGTCGGTGCCGGCAACGCCGGCTTCGGAAGCGAGGCCAGTCTTTTGCGCGGCTTCGACGATCAGCTTCGCCAAGCGGTCGCGGCGGCGGCGGTCGAGCCCGTCGGCCTGGGCATATTCGTCGACCAGCCGTTCGAGCTGGTGCTGGCTCTCGTCCAGTCCGGCGCCGGTCAGCGGCGGCGGCAGATGGCCGAGCGTGACGGCGGCAATGCGCCGCTTGGCCTGTGCTGCCTCTCCCGGATTGGAGACGATGAAGGGATAGATGACGGGCAGTGGACCGGTGACGATCTCGGGAAAGCAGGTCTCGCTGAGCGCGACCGTCTTGCCGGGCAGCCATTCCAGCGTCCCATGGGCGCCGACATGGACGAGGGCATGGATGCCGAGCGACTTGCGCAGCCAGAGACCAAAGGCGATCAGCGCATGTCGCGGCGGCAATGTCGGGTCGTGGTAGTCGGCGCGGCGGTCGATCGAACGCCCGCGATCGGGCGCCAGCGCCACGGTGATGTTGCCGAAGGTGGCGGCGCGGAAGGGGAATTTTGCCGTGGCAGAGAGGGGTGCCTCGCGCAAACCTGTCTCCTCTTCCGCCTTCCCCCAAGCCGCCTCTACCGCAGCGATTGCCGCCGTCGGTAACTCCGTTGAGAAGTCGAGATATTCCTCTAATCCTAGTCCGCTTTCGCCTTGCTTCAGCATCTCCAGCAAATCACGCGGCGTTTGCGGAATCCCCTCGACGCCATAGCCCTGTTCCCTCAGGTCATGCAGCATGGCCAGCACGCTGGACGGCACGTCGAGACCGACGGCGTAGCCGGTGCGGCCGGGGGCGCTGGGATAGTCGGGGATCAGGATGGCGAGCTTGCGCTCCGCGCGCGGCGTCCGCTGCAGGCGGATGAAAGCCTCGACACGGTTCGCCACCTGCGCGACGCGATCCGGCTCCGGCCGGTTGGCGAAGGCGCGGAAGGCCAATGCCGGGTTGATCCCGCTTTCGCCCTTGAAGGAAATGGCGCCGGCGAGGATGCGGCCGTCAAGCTCCGGCAGCACGACATGCATGGCGAGGTCGGCTGGCGCCAGACCACGCTCATTGTTTTGCCAGATGTCGCGGCGGGTGGTCGCGACGATGACCTGAAAGACAGGCACGCCGGCGCGGTCGAACAGGGTTTCTAAGCCGGGTTCGGCTCCGGAGGCGAAAGCGGTCGCGGTGATGATGGCGGCAGGCTTCAGCGTAGACAGCGCGGTTTCGACAAAAGCGAGCGATGCCGGGTCCTTGAGGCTGGAGACGAAGATGGGGACGGGGGCCATGCCGCGTTTCCCGAGCGCCTCGACCAGCGCGTCGACCGGCGCGACATCGGCGGCGAGCAGCATCGAGCGGTAGAACAGGATGGGGATGTTGGGGGCGCGGAGATTGTTGGCGTCGAGATCCGTCCCATCCCCCTCTGTCCTGCCGGACATGTCCCCCGCAAGGGGGGAGATTGCTGCGTCATCGACGATTTCGCCAATCGGGGCGGATCCATCTGTCCGTTGCGAAGCAGAAAACAAACCGGCTTTGGTGACGGCCGATCTCCCCCCTTGCGGGGGAGATGTCCGGCAGGACAGGGGGAGGTGTGAAAGATTGCCGACATTTGATAAATCCGGCCTTTCCACGACACCGCGGCCCGGCTCGTAGTAGCCCGCTTTCGGCACGCTGACCGGCTCGTCAACCGCCGCATCCGAACCAGCCAGCCGTGCCAGCCTCCGCACCAGCGCCTTCATATTCTCCGGGCCGCCCTCACGGAAATAGTCGAGCAGGCTGTCCAGCTCCTCGCGGGGCAGCGTCGAACCTTCGATCAGCCGCAGATCCTCGTCGCGGCATTCGCCAGGCAAAAGCGCCAGTTTTATGCCGCGCGCCCGGGCGGTCGAGGCGAGCTGGTCGCAGCCATAGCGCCACCAGTCGTAACCGCCGAGGATGCGAACCAGGACGACCTTGGCGTGCCGGGCGACACTGTCGATCCAGAGGTCGACAGACATCGGATGGCGCAAATCGCGAAGTGCGGCGAGCCGCATCGACGGCAGTCGTTCCGCGTCCGCTTTCCACGCTGCCGCCAGCCCGGCCAGATCGCTGTCGGTGAAAGACAGCGCCACGACATCCGCAGGCGTCTGCCTGAGATCGACAGGCTCGGCGAGATCGTCGAGCGAGGCGGACGTTGTGGTGAGGATGTGCATCGCGGCTCGTGCCTGAGATCAGCCGGCGAGGATACGTTCGATCGCCGGGCGGTTCAGCCCTTTCAGCCCGATAACGACGAGGCGCGAGCGGCGGTCGTCTTCCGCCGTCCAGGCGCGATCGTAATAGTGATTGACGCGCGGGCCGACGGCCTGCAGCAGGAGCCGCATCGGCTTGCCGCCGACCTCGACGAAGCCTTTCACGCGCAGCACGTTTTCTTCCTCCGCCGCCGTGGCGACGCGCAAAGCCAGCTCATCGGGATTGGCGATCGACGGAATGTCGATAACGAAGGAGTCGAAGTCGTCATGCTCGTGGTCGAGTTCGTCGTCGTGGTGGGTCTTGCGGTTCTCGATGTCGTCCTCGACCGCAAGGCCGAGGCCGAGCAGCACGGACGGATCGACCTTGCCCTGCGAGGTCGGCACGATCTTTACCGCACGCGCGGCGTGCTCGCCGATGATGGCGTTGGCGCGGGCCGAGCCGGCGGCATCCATCAAATCGCTCTTTGACAATATGATCAGGTCGGCACAGGCGAGCTGGTCCTCGAACACCTCCTCGACAGGGTCGTCGTGGTCGAGCGTCTCGTCCTGCGCGCGCTGTGCCTGCAGGGCATCCATGTCGTTGGCGACGCGGCCTTCGGCCAGCGCCGGTCCGTCGACCACCGCGATGATGCCGTCGACCGTCACGCGGCTTTTCACCGTCGGCCACTGGAAGGCCTGGACGAGTGGCTTGGGCAGAGCGAGGCCCGAGGTTTCGATCAGGATGTGGTCGACCTTCGGCGTCCGCGACAGGATCTGGTCGAGCGCCGGGACGAAATCGTCGGCGACGGTGCAGCAGATGCAGCCATTGGCCAGTTCGACGATGTTTTCCTCCGGGCAAGTGTCGATGCCGCAGCCTTTCAGGATCTCGCCGTCGATGCCGACGTCGCCGAATTCGTTGACGATGATGGCCAGACGCTTACCCCCGGCGTTTTCGAGCAGATGGCGGATCAGCGTCGTCTTGCCGGCGCCGAGGAAGCCGGTGACGACGGTACAAGGCACGCGGGAGACGGAAGCGGTCATGTCATGTCCTTCAAAAGGTCGAGGGGAGGGATGCGGGCAACGAGGCCGCGCTTCAGGCAATCGGGCCGGCCGCGCCACGGAATGAGTCCGTCCGTCGAGGTGGCGAAGAGCTTTGCACCAGCGACGAGATCGGCGCCGCTGGTCACGGTCAGGTCGCCGAAGACATAGCTCCAGCAGCCGTCGCGCAAAATCGCGGCGCTCAGTCGGCGTTTGCAGTTGCCGAGGCATTCGACGCTGCGGATAGGGATATTTTCGCCTGCTACAGCGCGGCGTGTGTCTTCGGCAAGCAGTTCGCCGGCGCGAGGAAGGCCATCGGAGCCGGATTCATCGCGACAGGAAGAGCAGACGATCACGGTGACGCCGGCCAAGGCGTCGCTGTCGCCGGACAATATGTCCGCTGTCTCAGCCGAAAAACTGCTGTCGCGTTCCAAATCAGGCTCCTTGCCCGGAAAACCCGCCAGGCGATCGGATTCTTATGTCCTAGACGGCAGGTCTCCTGGCTCGCGGGTCATTGCCTTGGTGCCGCCTTCCCGGGACCGTCCCAGTGGTTTTCGGCCTTGGCTCGTCGCTTACAGTTGCGGGGACAGCCGCGGATTTGAAATCGGAATTTCGCACCGCATTCCCTCTTGGCCCTTGCCGTTGCGGGCAGGGGACCGTCTGGACCGGATTTAGGCTCTTGTGGGCAGCGGTGTCAACGCACCTCTACGACGCGGCAACGTCGGCAAGCGGTTGGCCTAGTTCACCCGCAGGCGTCACCTCGATGCTTTCGAGTCCGAGCCAACCCTGCATCAACTTCAACTCCTCGAAGAGTTCGGCGGCGGTTTGCGGCGGGGCGCCGGGCTCGGCATAGGCGGCATGGACGCGCAGCACGCCGGCGGGGCGGTCGGCCTTGAGATCGATGCGCGCGACGATCCTTTCGCCGAGCAGGAACGGCAGCACGTAATAGCCGTATTGGCGCTTTTCGGCCGGCGTGTAGATCTCGATGCGATAGCGGAAGTCGAACAGTCTTTCCGTGCGCGACCGCTCGAAGACGACCGGATCGAACGGCGCGAGCAGCGCGCGCGCCTCGATCTTGCGTGGAAAACGGGCGTCCTTGTGAAGATAGGCAGGCTTGTCCCAGCCTTCGACGCGAACCGGCAAAAGGTCGCCCGATTCAACCAGTTCCTCGATGCGGTCCTTGATGTCGGCGGGAGAGAGGCGGAAATAGTCGCGCAGGTCGCCGGCTGTCGCGACACCATGGGCGCGGGCGGAAATACGCAGCAACTCGCGGTGCGCATCCTCATGAGAAGGCACCGGCAGGGCAAGTATCGCCGGCGGCAGCACGCGCTCCGGCAGATCATAGAGCCGCTCGAAGCCTCGACGCGACGCCGTGGTGATGCGGCCGGCCCAGAACAGCCATTCGAATGCATGCTTGGCGTCGCTCCAGCCCCACCAGCCGCCCGAGCCCTTCTGGCCTTCGAGAGCCGATGCGGCGATCGGGCCTCGTTCGACGACCTCGCGATAGATGTCTTCAATGTAGGCGGCGCGTTCGCGCCCCCACTTGGCCAGCCCGTTATACATTTCCTCGCCGCGTTCGGCCCGCTCCATGCGCCAGCGCATCAGTGGATAGGTCTCGACCGGCAGAAAGGAGGCTTCGTGCGCCCAATACTCGAAGACCCTGCGCTTGCGGGTCACGGCGGCGTTGTCGAGCAGCGCAAGCGGGTAGGGGCCAAGCCGCGAATAGAGCGGCATATAGTGGGCGCGCACCACCGCGCTGACGGAATCGATCTGCAGCAGGCCGGTCCGGGCGAGCACACGGGCCAGATGGCGGCGATCGGGCGTGCCGTTCGGGCGAGGATCGGCAAACCCCTGTGCGGCAAGCGCGATGCGCCGGGCCACGGCGAGCGAGATCTTTTCCTTCATGCAGACGGCACTCTGTTGGCGTTCGATCAAAGGTTGGGTGATGATTCCGGGCCATGCTAGCAGGGTTTTGGCGGTATCTATGTCAGGAGAGAAAAGTGGAGTAAAAAGTGAAGGAAATCAAACAGGAGCGGATCGGACCAGTTTATCCGGATATGCCGTCCGGCACCCGTGTTTTGAACAAGGTTTGACTTGCTTCGCCGAAAGCCCTGCGCTAACCCTCGCCGCGTTGCAGCATAGAGCCCTAAAACGGTTCAGTGGTTAAACTGTCACGCTTCCGCAAGTGGGACCGGTGCTGTAATCAGAGTGGATTGGCCGCCAACGGAAAGCCGCAGCATGAACGCATTGTTGAGTTCGTACCTGCCCATCGTCCTGTTCATCGGCGTGGCGCTGGTCGTCGGCCTGGCGCTGCTTGCCGCGCCGTTCCTGGTGGCATACCGCAACCCCGATCCGGAAAAGCTTTCCGCCTATGAATGCGGCTTCAACTCGTTCGACGACGCCCGCATGAAGTTCGACATCCGCTTCTACCTGGTGTCGATCCTGTTCATCATCTTCGATCTGGAAGTGGCCTTCCTGTTTCCGTGGGCCGTGTCCTTCAGCCAGGTCGGCATGCTCGGTTTCTGGTCGATGATGGTGTTCCTGGCGGTGCTGACCATCGGCTTTGCCTATGAATGGAAGAAAGGAGCGCTGGAATGGGATTGAGCGACAATTCCGGCACGCTCGTCGCGCCTAAGCCAAAAGGCATTCTCGACCCCAGCACCGGAAAGCCGGTGGGGGCGAACGATCCCTTTTTCCTCGAGATCAACAACGAGCTTGCCGACAAGGGTTTTCTCGTCACCTCGACCGAGGCGCTGATCACCTGGGCGCGCAGCGGCTCGCTGATGTTCATGACCTTCGGTCTCGCCTGCTGCGCGGTCGAGATGATCCATACCTCGATGCCGCGCTACGACTCGGAGAGGTTCGGTGTTGCTCCTCGCGCGTCTCCGCGCCAGTCCGACATCATGATCGTCGCCGGCACGCTGACCAACAAGATGGCGCCGGCGCTGCGCAAGGTCTACGACCAGATGCCGGAGCCGCGCTACGTCATTTCGATGGGCTCCTGCGCCAATGGCGGCGGCTACTATCACTATTCCTATTCGGTGGTGCGCGGCTGCGACCGCGTCGTGCCGGTCGACATCTATGTTCCCGGTTGTCCACCGAGTGCGGAAGCCCTGCTCTACGGCATCCTTCTTTTGCAAAAGAAGATCCGCCGCACCGGCACGATCGAGCGGTGAGCGGGATGATGAAGCTGTCGTTGAATGAACTCTCGACCTATCTCGGCGAGAAGCTGAGCGGCCGCATCGGCGATGCGGTGTTTGCTTATGGCGAACTCACCATCTCTGTCGAGCCGCACGACCTGATCGAGGTGGTGACATTGCTGCGCGACGATAAAAACTGCCAGTTCATCTCGATCATCGACGTGTGCGGCGCCGATTATCCGTCGCGGGCCAAGCGCTTCGACGTCGTCTATCACCTGCTGTCGCCGAAGCAGAATATTCGCATCCGGATCAAGGTCCAGGCCGACGAGGAGACCGTGGTGCCGTCGATCACCGGCGTCTATCCCGGCGCCGACTGGTTCGAACGCGAAACCTACGATCTCTATGGCGTGCTGTTTTCGGGCCATCCCGATCTCAGGCGGATTCTGACCGATTACGGCTTCGAAGGTCATCCGCTGCGCAAGGATTTCCCGCTGACCGGCTTCGTCGAGGTGCGCTACGACGACGAGGCCAAGCGGGTCGTCTACGAGCCGGTGGAATTGAAGCAGGAATTCCGCAATTTCGATTTTCTGTCTCCGTGGGAAGGTACGGACTACGTGCTTCCGGGGGATGAGAAGGCAAAGCAGTAAATGGCTGAAACCTCCGTTCGCAACTTCAACATCAATTTCGGCCCGCAACATCCGGCGGCGCATGGCGTTTTGCGCCTCGTGCTGGAGCTCGACGGCGAAGTCGTCGACCGTGTCGATCCGCATATCGGGCTGTTGCATCGCGGCACCGAAAAGCTGATCGAAGCCAAAACCTATCTGCAGGCCGTGCCTTATCTCGACCGGCTCGATTATTGCGCGCCGATGAACCAGGAGCATGCCTTCGCGCTTGCCGCTGAGCGCCTGCTCGGCATCGAGGTGCCGAAGCGCGGCCAGCTCATCCGCGTGCTGTACAGCGAGATGGGCCGCATCATGTCGCACATTCTCAACGTGACGACGCAGGCGATGGATGTCGGCGCGCTGACGCCGCCGCTGTGGGGCTTCGTCGAGCGCGAAAAACTCATGGTGTTCTACGAACGGGCCAGCGGCTCGCGCATGCATGCGGCCTATTTCCGGCCCGGCGGCGTCCACCAGGACCTGCCGCAGAGGCTGGTCGAGGACATCGGCAAGTGGATCGACCCGTTCCTGAAATCGATCGACGATCTCGACGCACTGCTGACCGGCAACCGCATCTTCAAGCAGCGCAATGTCGACATCGGCACCGTGTCGCTGGCCGATGCCTGGGCCTGGGGTTTTTCGGGCGTCATGGTGCGCGGTTCGGGCGTCGCCTGGGACCTGCGCAAGTCGCAGCCCTATGAATGCTATGCCGAGATGGATTTTGACATTCCGGTCGGCAAGAACGGCGACTGCTATGACCGTTATCTCGTGCGCATGGAAGAGATGCGCCAGTCGGCCAAGATCATGCGCCAGTGCGTCGACCTGCTGCTCGGCAAGGAAGGCAGCGGACCGGTGTCGAACCTCGACGGCAAGGTGGTGCCGCCGAAGCGCGCGGCGATGAAGCGCTCGATGGAAGCGCTGATCCATCACTTCAAGCTCTACACCGAAGGCTACCGCGTGCCGGCGGGCGAGGTCTATGCGGCGGTCGAAGCGCCGAAGGGCGAGTTCGGCGTATACCTGGTTTCGGACGGCACCAACAAGCCCTACCGCTGCAAGCTGCGTGCGCCAGGCTTCGCGCATCTGCAAGCCATGGACTTCCTGTGCCGCGGCCACATGCTGGCCGACGTCACCGCCGTGCTTGGCTCCCTCGACATCGTGTTTGGTGAGGTCGATCGCTAAATGTCAGTCCGCCGTCTCGCAGAAGCCAGCCTCCAGCCAGCCTCCTTCGCCTTCAACCGGGCGAATGCGGCCGCGGCGAGGCAATGGATCAAGAAATATCCGAAGGGCCGCGAGCAGTCGGCGATCATCCCCTTGCTGATGCTGGCGCAGGAGCAGGAAGGCTGGGTGACCAAGGCGGCGATCGAGACGATCTCCGACATGCTCGGCATGCCCTACATCCGTGGGCTCGAAGTCGCGACCTTCTACACGCAGTACCAGCTCAATCCGGTCGGCACCCGCGCGCATATCCAGGTCTGCGGCACCACGCCCTGCATGCTGCGCGGCTCGGAAGCGCTGATGGATGTCTGCCGCTCGAAAATACATCACGACCAGTTCCACACCAACGACAAGGGCACGCTGTCGTGGGAAGAGGTCGAATGCCTCGGCGCCTGCGTCAACGCGCCGATGGTGATGATTTTCAAGGACACGTTCGAGGACCTGACGCCGGAGCGGCTGGCCGAGATCATCGACCTCTGTGATGCCGGCAAGGGCGCCTCGGTGACGCCGGGGCCGCAGAACGGCCGCATCACCTCCGAGCCGCTCACCGGTCTGACGACGCTGAAGAGCGAAAAGGCAATTTTGAAGACGACCCGCGACAGGGAAGCCAAGGCGGCAGCGAAAGCCGCCCAGGCAGCACCGGAGGCCATAGTCGCTATGGCTGCGCAGGCACCGGCTGCCCCCGTTGCGCCGTCGAAAGCCAGCAAGCCGAAGACCGATGCGCCCGAAACCAGCCCGGCGCTGAAGTCGCCTTCGCCGGTCAAGGTGGCGCAGGCAACGGAAAAGGCGGCGAGCGTCGCCGCGCCGCGGCATTCGGCGGCCAACGCCAACAAGGCCGCGCCGGAAGTCGAAAAAGTCTCGAAACAGCGCAGCGGTCCCAAGACCAAGGCTGAGCCGGCGGCTGCTTTCAAGGCGCCGGAAGCCAAGGGCGCGCAGCTCGGCGCTGCCGCCAAGACGACCAGAGCCAAGACGGCCAGTGCCAAGACGGGCAAGCCCTCGCTCGAGGACAAGAACCGCCCAGCCGGCATCGCAAAGCCGGCGCTGGTCGACGATCTCAAGCTGATCTCGGGCGTCGGCCCGAAGATCGAAGGCATCCTGCATTCGCTGGGCATCTTCACCTATGCGCAGGTCTCGTCGTGGAAGAAAGCCGAGCGCGACTGGGTGGATGGCTATCTCAGCTTCCACGGCCGCATCGAGCGCGAAGACTGGGTCAAACAGGCCAAGGCGCTCGCCACGGGCGGGGTCGCCGAATATATCCGCGTCTTCGGCAAGAAGCCGGTCTGAGGAACGAACAATGCTTCAGGACAGAGACCGCATCTTCAACAACATCTACGGCCGCTTCGACAGGTCGCTCGCCGGCGCGATGGCGCGCGGCGCCTGGGACAACACGCCAGGCATCATCGCCAAGGGACGCGACTGGATCGTCAACGAGATGAAGGCATCGGGCTTGCGCGGACGCGGCGGCGCCGGCTTCCCGACCGGGTTGAAATGGTCGTTCATGCCCAAGCAGAGCGACGGCCGTCCGAGCTATCTCGTCGTCAATGCCGACGAATCCGAGCCCGGCACCTGCAAGGACCGCGACATATTGCGCCATGACCCGCACACGCTGGTCGAGGGCTGCCTGATCGCCGGCTTCGCCATGGGCGCGGTCGCCGCCTACATCTATGTGCGCGGCGAGTTCATCCGCGAGCGCGAGGCGCTGCAGCGCGCCATCGACGAGGCCTATGAGGCCAAGCTGATCGGCAAGAACAACACGTCAGGCTACGATTTCGACATCTACATGCACCACGGCGCCGGCGCCTATATCTGCGGCGAGGAAACGGCGCTGCTCGAAAGCCTCGAGGGCAAGAAGGGCCAGCCGCGGCTGAAGCCGCCATTTCCGGCCAATGTCGGCCTCTATGGCTGCCCGACGACGGTCAACAATGTCGAGTCCATCGCGGTGGCGCCGACCATCCTGCGCCGCGGCGCTGCCTGGTTCTCGTCCTTCGGCCGGCCCAACAACGTCGGCACCAAGCTGTTCTGCATCTCCGGCCACGTCAACAATCCGTGCACCGTCGAAGAGGCGATGTCGATCCCGTTCCGCGAGCTGATCGAGACGCATTGCGGCGGCATTCGCGGCGGCTGGGACAATCTGCTGGCGGTCATTCCGGGCGGCGCTTCGGTGCCGCTGGTGCCGGCGGAGCAGATCATCGACGCGCCGATGGATTTCGATGCGCTGCGCGACCTGAAATCGGGCCTCGGCACGGCGGCTGTCATCGTCATGGACAAATCCACCGATATCGTGAAGGCGATCGCCCGGCTTTCCTACTTCTACAAGCACGAGAGCTGCGGCCAGTGCACGCCGTGCCGCGAAGGCACCGGCTGGATGTGGCGGGTGATGGAGCGGCTGGTGCGCGGCGAGGCGCAGAAGCGCGAGATCGACATGCTGCTCGACGTGACCAAGCAGGTCGAAGGCCACACGATCTGCGCGCTGGGCGATGCGGCGGCGTGGCCGATCCAGGGCCTGATGCGGCATTTCCGCGGCGAGGTGGAGCGGCGTATCGACGAGTTTTCGCGCAACGCGCACCGGGCAGAGCCGGTGATGGTGGCGGCGGAATAGACAAGAAATCGACGCGGGCGAATGCCCGAAATGGGTACGGGCGAGCGCCCGATTTGAAATACGGGCGAGCGCCCGATTTGAAATACGGGCAAAGGCCCGATTTGGAAATACGGGCGAAGGCCCGATTTGAGAAAACAGGCTCGGGGCAAACGGAAGAAACGACCAGGAGATCGCCTATGTCGCTGAATTCGAGACCCGATCATTTGATGCCAGATTTGGACCCGTTCGAGAAGATGAACCAGGAACTGACCAGGATGATGCCGAAGGAGATGGCGAGCGCCGTCAATCTCCTGGCGCACCCTGCCGCGGGTGCGGCGGCGATGTCGGCGCTCGGCATCGGGCTTGCCAACCACGCCTTTGGCGTGTGGATGGGTGCGCTCTCGGGTGCCGCGCAGGCCTCGCAGCGGCTGTTTCAGCCGATCGTCGACGATTTCGAGGCCGGGGCCGAACGCTTTTCGGAAACAGCGACAAGCTCCTCGACCAAGGCGCGCGCGGCGACGAAGACCTTGATCGCCGAGGCGCAGTCCTTCGCCAATGACGTGAATGATATAGCGGCGAACAGCATGGATGATGCACGTAGCGTGGCGGACGTGGATGCGGCTGCCGAGCCGGCCGGGTTGATGCCCGAGGATTTCAAGCAGCCCAAGGCCATGGCCCGACCGGCAAATCCAGCCGACCTCAAGGCGATATCGGGCATTGGGCCGAAGCTGGAAAAGGTGCTGAACGGCTTGGGCATCTGGACATTCGGCCAGATCGCGGCATGGACGCCGGAAGAGATCGCCTGGGTCGACGATTATCTGTCGTTCAAGGGCCGCATCGATCGCGACGACTGGCTTGGCCAGGCGGCGGCGCTGGCCAAGGCCAAACATTGAATTCAATGCCGGGCGCGGTTTCGGCTGCGCCCGGAAAGAAAGATTGCGGAACGTCCGCAGGGGTTTGAGACGACATGGCAAAGCTCAAGGTCGACGGGAAAGAGATCACTGTACCCGACCACTACACGCTGCTGCAGGCGGCTGAGGACGCCGGCGCGGAAGTGCCGCGCTTCTGCTTCCATGAGCGGTTGTCGATCGCCGGCAATTGCCGCATGTGCCTGATCGAGGTGAAGGGCGGACCGCCCAAGCCGCAGGCCTCCTGCGCCATGGGCGTGCGCGACCTGCGCCCCGGCCCGAACGGCGAAACGCCGGAAATCTTCACCAACACGCCGATGGTCAAGAAGGCCAGGGAAGGCGTGATGGAATTTCTGCTGATCAACCATCCGCTGGATTGCCCGATCTGCGACCAGGGCGGCGAGTGCGACCTGCAGGACCAGGCGATGGCCTTCGGCGTCGATTCCTCGCGCTATCACGAGAACAAGCGGGCGGTCGAAGACAAGTATATCGGGCCGCTGGTCAAGACGATCATGAACCGCTGCATCCACTGCACGCGCTGCGTCCGCTTCACCACCGAAATCGCCGGCATTTCCGAACTCGGCTTGATCGGCCGCGGCGAGGACGCCGAGATCACCACCTATCTCGAAAGCGCGATGACCTCGGAACTGCAGGGCAACGTCATCGACCTTTGCCCGGTCGGTGCGCTGACCTCCAAGCCCTACGCTTTCCAGGCGCGGCCGTGGGAGCTGACCAAGACCGAATCCATCGATGTGATGGATGCCGTCGGCTCGGCGATCCGCGTCGATTCCAGAGGCCGCGAGGTGATGCGCATCCTGCCGCGCACCAACGAGGCGGTGAACGAGGAGTGGATTTCCGACAAGACCCGCTTCATCTGGGACGGCTTGCGCACCCAGCGCCTCGACCGCCCCTATGTGCGCAAGGATGGCAGGCTGGTGCCGGCAAGCTGGGCCGAGGCATTTTCCGCGATCAAGGAGGCGGTGTCGAAGACATCGCCCGAAAAGATCGGCGCCATATCAGGCGATCTCGCCGCCGTTGAGGAAATTTATGCGCTGAAGCTGCTGATGGCCTCGCTCGGCTCGAAGAACACCGACTGCCGCCAGGATGGCGCGGCACTCGATCCCTCGCTCGGCCGGGCAAGCTATATCTTCAATCCCACCATCGAGGGCATCGAGCAAGCCGACGCGGTGCTGATCATCGGCGCCAATCCGCGCTTCGAGGCGTCCTTGCTCAACGCCCGGATCCGCAAGCGCTGGCGGGTCGGCAATCTGCCGGTCGGCGTCATCGGCGACGTCGGCGACACGCGCTACGAGTATGAGCAGCTCGGCGCCGGACCGGAATCGCTGAAGGAACTGGCCGACGGCAATGGCAAGTTCTTCCAGGTGCTGAAGAAGGCGATGCATCCGCTCATCATCGTCGGCCAGGGAGCCCTGGCACGTTCAGACGGCGCGGCCGTGCTCGGCCAGGCGGCGAAGCTTAGCCTGGCCGTCAATGCCGCGAGGGCTGACTGGAACGGCTTTGCCGTGCTGCACACTGCGGCGGGGCGCGTGGGCGGTCTCGATGTCGGCTTCGTGCCGGGCGAGGGCGGCATGAACGTCGCCGGCATGCTGGGCGACATGGACGTGCTGTTCCTGCTCGGTGCCGACGAGATCGACATGGCCAAGACCGGCGGCGCCTTCGTCGTCTATATCGGCACGCATGGCGACCAGGGTGCGCACCGCGCCAACGTCATCCTGCCAGGTGCCGCCTACACCGAAAAATCGGGCACCTACGTCAACACCGAGGGCCGCGTGCAGCAGACCAACCGTGCCGGTTTCGCGCCGGGCGATGCGCGCGAGGACTGGGCGATCCTGCGGGCCCTGTCGGATGTGCTGGGCAGGAAACTGCCGTTCGATTCGCTGCCGCAGCTTCGCGCAAAACTCTATTCGGAATTTCCGCATCTCGCCCGCATCGACCAGGTCGCGGCCGGCAACGCCGACGATGTCGCCAAGGTGGCGAAGCTCGGCGGGCGGCTGAACAAGGGCAGCTTCACCTCGCCGGTCAAGGATTTCTACCTGACCAATCCGATCGCGCGGGCTTCCGCCGTGATGGCGGAATGCTCGGCGCTGGCGAAAAACGGCTTCAGGCAGGCGGCGGAATAAGCATGGACACCTTCTTCTCTTTCTACGTGCTGCCGGCGCTGATCATCCTGTTGAAGTCGGTCGTGCTGATCGTCGTGCTGTTGATCTTCGTTGCCTACATCCTGTACGCGGACCGCAAGATCTGGGCGGCGGTGCAGTTGCGCCGCGGCCCGAACGTCGTCGGCCCATGGGGCACGCTGCAGGCTTTCGCCGACCTTCTGAAGTTCGTGTTCAAGGAGCCGGTGATCCCGTCAGGCGCCAACAAGGGCGTTTTTCTGCTGGCGCCGCTGGTGTCGGCGGTGCTGGCGATCTCGGCCTGGGCGGTGATCCCGGTCAGCGACGGATGGGCGATCGCCAACATCAATGTCGGCATCCTCTATGTCTTCGCCATCTCCTCGCTCGAGGTCTATGGCGTGATCATGGGCGGCTGGGCGTCCAATTCGAAATACCCGTTCCTCGGTGCGCTGCGCTCGGCAGCGCAGATGGTGTCCTACGAAGTCTCGATCGGCTTCGTCATCGTCACCGTGCTGCTTTGCGTCGGCTCGCTCAACCTGTCCGACATCGTGCTGTCGCAGCAGGATGGGTTGGGCACGCGGGTCGGCCTGCCCAACACCTTCCTGGACTGGCACTGGCTGTCGCTGTTCCCGATGTTCGTCATCTTCTTCATCTCGGCGCTGGCCGAGACGAACCGTCCGCCGTTCGACCTCGTGGAGGCCGAATCGGAACTCGTCGCCGGCCATATGGTCGAATATTCGTCGACGCCGTTTCTGCTGTTCTTCCTCGGCGAATATGTCGCCATCGTGCTGATGTGCGCGCTGGCCACCATCCTGTTCCTCGGCGGCTGGCTGCCGCCCTTCGACTTCGCTCCCTTCACCTGGGTGCCGGGTCTGATCTGGTTCGTGCTCAAGGTCTGCCTGGTGTTCTTCATGATCTCCATGGTGAAGGCCTTCGTGCCGCGCTACCGCTATGACCAGTTGATGCGGCTCGGCTGGAAGGTCTTCCTGCCGATCTCGCTGGCGATGGTGGTGATCGTCGCCGCGTTCCTCAAGATCACGGGGTTTGCGTGATGTCCGCTCTATCCCAAGCCGCAAAGTCGCTGCTGCTGCAGGACTTCGTCAGCGCCTTCTTTTTGTCGATGCGCCAGTTCTTCGCGCCGAAAGAGACGATCAACTATCCGCACGAGAAGGGGCCGACCAGCCCGCGCTTCCGCGGCGAGCATGCGCTGCGCCGCTATCCGAACGGCGAAGAACGCTGCATCGCCTGCAAATTGTGCGAGGCGATCTGCCCGGCGCAGGCGATCACCATCGAGGCCGGTCCGCGCCGCAACGACGGCACGCGCCGCACCGTGCGCTACGACATCGATATGGTGAAGTGCATCTATTGCGGCTTCTGCCAAGAGGCCTGCCCGGTCGACGCCATCGTCGAAGGGCCGAATTTCGAATTCGCGACCGAGACGCGCGAGGAACTTTATTACGACAAGGACAAGCTGCTGGCCAATGGTGACCGCTGGGAGCGCGAACTGGCGCGCAACATCTCGCTGGATGCGCCGTACCGCTGACATTTGACGCATGGACGGGCGAGAGGCCTCGTTTTAGAGGATGATCCCGAAAAAGTTGCAGACGTTTCGGACAAGATCATCCTTCGGAATTGAAAGTGCCGCATGTTTCTTTCGATCGGGTCTTTCAACCCGATCGAAACATGCGATAGGAACACGAAACTTGCCGACCGGAGGCGGTGGCAAAACTTGAACAGGACGAACGTCCTGTTTGGACAGGAAACCCGGGGGAACCCATGCTGAATGGATTAGAGGCGGCCTTTTTCTACCTCTTCGCCTTTATCGCGGTGGCGTCGGCGTTCATGGTCATTTCGGCGCGCAATCCCGTGCATTCCGTGCTGTTCCTGATCCTGACCTTCTTCAACGCCGCCGGCCTGTTCATGCTGACCGGCGCCGAGTTCCTGGCGATGATCCTGCTCGTCGTCTATGTCGGCGCGGTCATGGTGCTGTTCCTGTTCGTCGTCATGATGCTCGACGTCGATTTCGCCGAAATGAAGGAAGGCGCCTTGCAATATGCGCCGATCGGCGCGCTGGTCGGGCTGATCCTGGCGGCTGAGCTGATCGTCGTGCTCGGCGGCTATACGTTCGCGCCGCAGCTGGCCGCGACCGTTTCGAAACCCATTCCCGACCTTGTGGCGCGGTCGAACACGGCAGCGCTCGGCGACATCCTCTATACGGACTACCTCTACTATTTCCAGATTGCAGGCCTTGTGCTGCTGGTCGCCATGATCGGCGCCATCGTGCTGACGCTACGCCACAAGCCGGGCGTCAAGCGGCAGTCGATATCAGCCCAGGTCGGCCGCACGCCGGCAACGGGAATGGAAATCCGCAAGGTCAAGACGGGCGAAGGAATCTGAAATGACCGTCGGCATCGCGCACTATCTCACCGTATCGGCGATCCTGTTCACGCTCGGCGTGTTCGGCATCTTCCTGAACCGCAGGAACATCATCGTCATCCTGATGTCGATCGAACTGATCCTGCTCGCGGTCAACATCAATTTCGTTGCCTTCTCGGCAGCACTCGGCGATCTCGTCGGTCAGGTGTTCGCGCTGTTCGTGCTGACGGTCGCCGCTGCTGAAGCGGCGATCGGCCTTGCCATTCTCGTCGTCTTCTTCCGCAACCGCGGTTCGATCGCGGTCGAAGACGTGAACATGATGAAGGGTTGACGGAAACCACCATGTATCAGGCCATCGTCTTCCTTCCTCTGCTCGGCTTCCTGGTCGTCGGCCTGTTCGGCACGTCGCTCGGCGCCAAGGCCTCCGAATACATCACCTCCGGCTTGCTGGTGATATCGGCCGTGCTGTCGTGGGTCGCCTTCTTCGCCGTCGGTTTCGGCGAGGGCGAAGTGTTCACCGTGCCGGTGCTGCGCTGGATCCAGTCGGGCGGGCTAGAGGCCGCATGGGCGCTCAGGATCGACACGCTGACGGTGGTGATGCTGGTCGTCGTCAACACGGTGTCAGCGCTGGTCCACATCTACTCGATCGGCTACATGCATCACGATCCGAACCGGCCGCGCTTCTTCGCCTATCTGTCGCTGTTCACCTTCGCCATGCTGATGCTGGTGACGGCCGACAACCTTGTGCAGATGTTCTTCGGCTGGGAAGGCGTCGGCCTCGCCTCCTATCTGCTGATCGGCTTCTGGTACAAGAAGCCGTCGGCCAATGCCGCCGCGATCAAGGCCTTCGTCGTCAACCGCGTTGGCGATTTCGGCTTCGCGCTCGGCATCTTCGGTGTGTTCGTGCTGTTCGGCTCGGTCAACCTCGGCACCATCTTCGCCAATGCGGCGACGTTCATCCCGGCCGAAGGCGCACCGCAGGGTGCTGCCGTATTGACCTTCCTCGGCTATGCGCTCGACAAGCAGGCTGCGATGACCGTCGTCTGCCTGCTGTTGTTCATGGGCGCGATGGGCAAGTCGGCCCAGGTGCCGCTGCACACCTGGCTTCCGGACGCCATGGAAGGCCCGACGCCGGTCTCGGCACTCATCCATGCCGCCACCATGGTGACGGCCGGCGTGTTCATGCTGGCGCGGCTGTCGCCGCTGTTCGAATTGTCGCATTCGGCATTGATCGTGGTCACCTTCATCGGCGCCTTCACCGCCTTCTTCGCGGCGACCGTCGGCCTTGTCCAGAACGACATCAAGCGCGTCATCGCCTATTCGACCTGTTCGCAGCTCGGCTACATGTTCGTGGCGCTCGGCGTAGGCGCCTATGGCGCGGCGATCTTCCATCTATTCACGCATGCCTTCTTCAAGGCGCTGCTGTTCTTAGGCTCCGGCTCGGTGATCCACGCCGTTTCCGACGAACAGGACATGCGCAATATGGGGGGCTTGAGGACACTCATCCCGAAGACCTACTGGATGATGGTGATCGGCACGCTGGCGCTGACCGGCGTCGGCATTCCGGTGACGGTCATCGGCACCGCCGGCTTCTTCTCCAAGGATGCGATCATCGAAAGCGCTTTTGCCGCGCATAATCCGGCCGCTGGCCTTGCCTTCGTGCTGCTGGTCGTCGCCGCCTGCTTCACCAGCTTCTACTCCTGGCGGCTGATCTTCATGACCTTCCACGGCCAGCCGCGGGCGAGCCACGAGGTCATGCACCATGTCCATGAATCGCCGCCGGTCATGCTGGTGCCGCTGTTCATCCTGGCGGCGGGCGCGCTGTTCGCCGGCGTGATCTTCCATGGCGCTTTCATCGGCGAGGGCTATGCCGAGTTCTGGAAGGCATCGCTGTTCACGCTGCCGGAAAATCACATCCTGCACGACATCCACGAAGTGCCGCTGTGGGTGAAGCTGGCGCCGTTCATCGCCATGCTGATCGGCTTTGCGATTGCCTGGCAGTTCTACATCCGCGCGCCGGAAATGCCAAAGAACCTCGCGGCGCAGCATCGCGGCCTCTACGCCTTCCTGCTCAACAAGTGGTATTTCGACGAGCTCTACGACTTCCTGTTCGTGCGGCCGGCAAAACGCCTCGGCCACTTCCTGTGGAAGACCGGCGACGGCACCGTCATCGACGGTCTCGGCCCGGACGGCGTTTCGGCGCGCGTCGTCGACGTCACCAACCGGGTCGTCAAGCTGCAGACCGGCTATCTTTATCACTACGCCTTCGCCATGCTGATCGGCGTTGCCGCACTCGTCACCTGGATGATGCTCTGATGACCGCCTGGCCGATCCTCTCGCTGGTCACCTTCCTGCCGCTGGTTGGTGTGCTGCTCATCCTGTTCGTCCGTGACGACAGCGAAAATGCACGCCGCAACATCCGCGCCATCGCGTTGTGGACGACGAGCGTCACCTTCATCATCTCGCTGTTCATCTGGACCGGCTTTGACAATTCGGAGCCTGGCTTCCAGTTCGTCGAGAAGCTTGCCTGGCTGGATTCCGGCATCTCCTACCACATGGGCGTCGACGGCATCTCGATGCTGTTCGTCATCCTGACCACCTTTCTGATGCCGCTCTGCATCCTGGCTTCGTGGGAATCGATCGAGAAGCGCGTCAAGGCCTACATGATCGCCTTTCTGTTGCTGGAGACGCTGATGATCGGCGTGTTCTGCGCGCTCGACATCGTTTTGTTCTACGTCTTCTTCGAAGCCGGCCTGATCCCGATGTTCATCATCATCGGCGTGTGGGGCGGCAAGCGGCGCGTCTACGCCTCGTTCAAGTTCTTCCTCTACACGCTGGCCGGTTCGGTGCTGATGCTGCTCGCCATCATGGCGATGTTCTTCCAGTCCGGCACCACCGACATCCCGACGCTTCTGACGCATAATTTCCCGGCCAGCATGCAGACCTGGCTGTGGCTCGCCTTCTTCGCGTCCTTCGCTGTGAAGATGCCGATGTGGCCGGTGCACACCTGGCTGCCGGACGCTCACGTCGAGGCGCCGACGGCCGGTTCGGTGATCCTGGCCGCCATCCTGCTCAAGATGGGCGGATACGGCTTCCTGCGCTTCTCGCTGCCGATGTTTCCGATCGCCTCGGAGATGTTCGCGCCGCTGGTGTTCGCGCTGTCCGTCGTCGCCATCATCTACACCTCGCTGGTGGCGCTCATGCAGGAGGACATGAAGAAGCTGATCGCCTATTCGTCGGTCGCCCATATGGGCTTCGTCACCATGGGCATCTTCGCGATGAACCAGGAAGGCGTGCAGGGGGCGATCTTCCAGATGCTGTCGCACGGCCTCGTCTCCGGCGCGCTGTTCCTCTGCGTCGGCGTCATCTACGACCGCATGCACACGCGCGACATCGACGCCTATGGCGGGCTGGTCAACAACATGCCGAAATACGCAACCGTGTTCATGATCTTCACCATGGCCAATGTCGGCCTGCCCGGCACCAGCGGCTTTGTCGGCGAGTTCCTGACCATGCTCGGCGTGTTCCGGGTCAATACCTGGGTGGCGTTCTTCGCCGCAACCGGCGTCATCCTGTCGGCGGCCTATGCGCTCTGGCTCTATCGACGGGTGATCTTCGGCGCGCTGACCAAGGACAGCCTCAAGGGGCTGCTCGATCTGTCGGCGCGCGAGAAGGTGATCATCTATCCGCTGGTCGTGCTGGTCATCTTCTTCGGCGTCTACCCGGCCCCGGTCTTCGACGCGACGGCCGAATCGGTCAAGGCGCTCGTCACCAATGTCACGGCATCCATCGACACCGCGCAGACCGCGGCGGCGAACTGATTGGGGATTTTGCGAACCATGACGCCGGACCTTCTCTCCAGCCTGTCGCTCTCGACACCAGAGCTGATCCTCGCCGTCGGCGCCCTGGCGCTGCTGATGCTCGGCGCCTATTCGCGCGCCAACACCACCACCACGGTGAGCGGCCTTGCCGTCGCCGTCCTCGTGATTGCGGGTGCCTGGATGGTCTTTTCCACCGGGCAGGGCACTGCCTATGGCGAAGCCTTCGTCCAGGATCCCTTCGCCCGCTTCATGAAGGTGCTGGCGCTGATCGGGTCGGCGGTGACGCTGGTCATGTCGATGCGCTTCGCCAAGGCGGAGCATTTCGACAAGTTCGAATATCCGGTGCTGATCCTGCTGTGCACGCTCGGCATGATGCTGATGATCTCGGCCAACGGCATGATCGGGCTTTATCTCGGCCTCGAACTGCAATCGCTGGCGATCTACGTGCTGGCGGCGATCAACCGGGACAATCTGCGCTCGACCGAGGCGGGGCTCAAGTACTTCGTCCTTGGGGCGCTGTCGTCGGGCATGCTGCTCTACGGCATCAGCCTGGTCTACGGCTATACCGGCAACACCGGGTTCCAGGAGATCGCCGCAGCCCTTGGCGGCGGCGAGCGACAGCTTGGCCTGGTCTTCGGTCTGGTCTTCGTGCTGGCCGGCCTCGCCTTCAAGATATCGGCGGTGCCGTTCCACATGTGGACGCCCGACGTCTATGAAGGCGCGCCGACGCCGGTGACGGCCTTCCTCGCGGCGGCGCCGAAAATGGCGGCGATGGCGCTGATCGTGCGCGTCACCATGGGCGCATTCAAGCCGATTGCCGCCGACTGGCAGCAGATCATCGTCTTCATCTCGATCGCCTCGATGGCACTCGGCGCCTTCGCGGCCATTGGCCAGACCAATATCAAGCGGCTGATGGCCTATTCCTCGATCGGACACATGGGCTACGCGCTGGTCGGCCTCGCCGCCAACAGCCAGGCCGGCGTGCGCGGCGTCGCCATCTACATGCTGATCTATCTGGTGATGACGCTCGGCACCTTCGCCTTCATCCTCGCCATGCGGCGCAAGGAAGGCAATGTCGAGCAGATCAGCGATCTCGCCGGCCTGTCGTCGACCAATCCGATCATGGCGACGATCCTGACCATCCTGATGTTCTCGCTGGCCGGCATCCCGCCGCTCGCCGGGTTCTGGGGGAAATGGTACGTGTTTCTCGCCGCCATCAACGCCAACCTCTACGCGCTGGCGATCATCGGCGTGCTGGCCTCGGTGGTGGGCGCCTATTATTATCTGCGCATCATCAAGATCATGTGGTTCGACGAACCGGTCGGCGGCTTCGTGCCGATGGCGACCGAGCTTCGCGTCGTGCTAGGCGTCAGCGGCGCCTTCGTGCTGTTCTACGTGCTGATCGGCGGACCGATCGGCACCTACGCCGAAGCCGCCGCCAAAACGTTTTTCTGACGGGATGACATTTCGGCTGGCTCCAACGGCGGCGTCGGAAGGGTTCCGGCTCGAGGCACATGACACGGTCGGTTCCACCAATGCGCTGGCGCTGGACCATGCGCGGTCGGGGGACCCGGGCAAGCTCTGGGTCGTTTCAAAGAAGCAGGAAAGCGGGCGTGGCCGGCGCGGCCGGGTCTGGGCAACGCCCGAGGGCAATCTGGCGGCGACGCTGCTGTTGATCACCAATGCCGAGCTACGTCTTGCCGCGACGCTCGGCTTCGTCGCCGGGCTGGCGCTGGCCGATGCGCTCGACGCCGTCGTGCCGAAGGGCAGGATCGCAATCGGTCTCGACGGCGGCAGCGATGGGAAGAACCGCTTCGAGCTGAAATGGCCCAACGATGTGCTTGCCTCCGGCGCCAAGCTTGCCGGCATCCTGCTGGAATCGGCTGTTCTGGATGGCGACCGTTTCGCGGTGGCGGTCGGCATCGGCGTCAATGTGGTGGCATACCCCAAGGATTTACCTTATCCGGCGACATCGCTTTACGCGCTGGGCGCTACCTGCGATGCCGAGACCTTGTTTCTGGCGCTGTCGGATGCCTGGAGCGAAAATGCGCGGCTGTGGAATGACGGGCGCGGGCTTTCCGCCGTCAGGCGGCGCTGGCTGGCGCGAGCGGCGGGGCTCGGCGGGCAAGTTGCTGTCAGAATTGACGGTAATGTGGTGCGCGGCACGTTCGAGACCATTGACGAGGACTGCCGTTTCGTGATCCGCGACGATAAGGGTTCGGTTCTGACGATCGCCGCCGGCGACGTGCATTTCGGCGCGGTCGCGTCGACCCAGGTTTGAAAGGCTTGGTCCGACCGGCCAGGAAAGGAAAGATCATGGCGAAAGCGGAAAACGCCGAGCTCGTCTTCGTGCCGCTCGGCGGCGTCGGCGAGATCGGCATGAACTTCGCCCTCTATGGCTATGGGCCGGCCGATGCGCGTGAATGGATCGTCGTCGATGTCGGCGTCACCTTTCCCGATGCCAGCCTGCCTGGTGTCGACCTGGTGCTGCCCGACACGCGCTTCATCGAGGAGAACATCGCCAATCTGCGCGGCATCGTCATCACCCACGCGCATGAGGACCACTACGGCGCGCTGCTCGACACATGGCCGAAGATCAAGGCGCCGGTCTGGATGACGCCGTTCGGCGCCGGATTGCTGGAGGCCAAGCGCCAGGGCGAGCAGGGTGCGCCGAAGATCCCGTTGACGATCTACCGGGCCGGCGAAAAATTCAGCGTCGGCCCGTTCGAGATCGAAGCCATCCCGGTCGCGCATTCGATTCCCGAACCGATGTCACTGGCGATCACCACGCCGGCCGGCACCGTCATCCACACCGGCGACTGGAAGATCGATCCGGCGCCGACGATCGGGCCGATGACCGACGAGGCCCGCTTCCGCGCCTATGGCGACAAGGGCGTGCTGGCGCTGATCTGCGATTCCACCAACGCGCTGCGGGAAGGCGATTCGCCGTCGGAAGTGGCGGTGGGCGAGGGCCTCAAGGGCGTCATCCAGAGCGCCAAGGGCCGCGTCGCGGTCACCACTTTCTCCTCCAATGTCGGGCGCATCGTTTCCATTGCCAAGGCCGCAAGGGATGCAGGCCGCCAATGCCTGGTGCTCGGTCGCTCGCTGAAGCGCGTCATCGATGTGGCTGACGAGCTTGGCTATATGGACGGGCTGCCCGAATTCATCGCCGAGGAGGATTTTGGCTTCATCCCGCGCGAAAACCTCGTCATCATCTGCACCGGCAGCCAGGGCGAGCCGCTTGCGGCACTGGCGAAACTGTCGCGCGACGAGATGAAATCGGTGTCGCTGACATCGGGCGACACGGTGGTGTTCTCCTCGCGCACCATCCCCGGCAACGAGAAGGGGATTCTCGAGATCAAGAACCGCCTGATCGATCTCGGCATCAAGATCATCGAGGACGGCGATGCGCTGGTGCATGTTTCCGGCCATCCGCGCCGCAGCGAGTTGCGCAAGATGTACGAATGGGTGCGCCCGCAGATCGGCGTGCCGGTGCATGGCGAGGCGGCGCATCTGGTGGCGCAGGGCTCGCTGATGTCGGTGTCCGGCATCGGCCAGGTGGCGCAAGTGCGTGACGGCGACATGCTGCGGCTCTATCCCGGTGCGGCGACGATCATCGACCAGGTGCCGTTCGGCCGCATCTACAAGGACGGCAGGCTGATCGGCACCGACCAGGCGATGGGCATTCGCGACCGGCGCAAGCTGTCCTTCGCCGGCCATGTCGCGGTCAATGTCGTGCTCGATGACAGATATGAGCTTGCCGGCGATCCCGATCTGGTGGCCATCGGCGTCGCCGAGGCCGATGCAAGCGGCGAGAGACTGGAAGACCTGATGATCGATGCGGCAATCGGCGCCGTGGACTCCATCCCCCGTCAGCGCCGAAAAGACCTCGACCTCGTGCAGGAGGCCGTGCGCCGCGCCGTGCGCGGCGCCGCCAACGAAGCGTGGGGCAAGAAGCCGTTGGTGACAGTGTTCGTCACGCGGTGACGAACAAGGGAGTAGGGTAGTAGGGCAGTAAGGGAGTAGGGACGTAAGAAGCAGGAGCGCAAACAGTCTGCACTCCCAGATCATGTTTTTCCCTACTCCCTTACTGCCCTACTACCCTACTCCCCTAACCTGGGAGCCCCTATGCTCGGACGCTTGAACCATGTCGCGCTTGCCGTGCCGGATCTGGCCGCGGCGACTGCGGCCTATCGCGACACGCTCGGGGCTCGGGTGACCGCGCCGCAGGCGCTGCCGGAGCATGGCGTGACGGTGGTGTTCGTCGATGTCGGCAACACCAAGGTCGAATTGCTGGAGCCGCTGGGCGAGGGCTCGCCGATCGCGGCATTTCTCGAGAAGAACCCCTCGGGCGGCATGCATCACGTCTGCTATGAGGTCGACGACATTCTTGCCGCTCGCGACCACCTCAGGGCCAGCGGCGCCCGTATCCTGGGCGACGGCAATCCGAAGACCGGTGCGCATGGCAAGCCGGTGCTGTTCCTGCATCCCAAGGATTTCTTCGGCACGCTGGTCGAACTGGAGCAAGCATGAGCTGGGTTTCGTTCCTCGCCCTGTTCTTCATCACGTGGTGGGTGGTGCTGTTCGCCATCCTGCCGTTCAGCGTGAGAACGCAGGACGAGGATCAGGACGTGACGCTGGGTACGGTACCCAGCGCTCCGCGCGGACCGCACATGGTGCGCGCGGCGCTACGAACGACGATCGTCACGATGGTTCTTCTTGGCATCTTCTATGGCGTTACGAGGGGGCTCGGCCTCGGCATCGACGACATACCGCACATCGTGCCGGATTTTAGCCAGAGCCCCAAGCGTTAGCATGGCCGGCAATTCGTCGCCCTGAACGCGAGCGCCGATGGGGCAAAACAAAGCCGGCTTCCGAATTTGTCAGCTCCCGCGAGTGCGTCGCGCACCCCCAGGCGATTCATGATTACGCGCGTCAATTTCTTGTTTTATGCATGGCGTATCTCAAAAGCGGCCGCGCATCTGCGAGGCGGCATGTCTGGATAAAGCGATTTGGCAATACGTCGTGCTAACCAAATGATTGCACAAAAAAAATGCAAGGCACAAGGCCTTGCAATTTAAACGCGTCCGATCTGTTTCCGGTGTCCGGCGGCAGCGAGTAACCGCGCCTAGATCGCATCCTCCCAAGACTTTGACCGCGTAGGAGGGCAGATTTCCTTCCGCCCTCTCGGTTATCGGCGCACATTAGCCCAAGGCGGATGAAAATGTCACGCGGAATTTTGCCTAGAAATAAGCAATCTCGTGCTGCAGTGCACAATAGTAGGGCAGGCGTTGCTTGCGAAACGACCAGCAAGGCGGTTGCGGCACTGCGACACCTTTGCGGGCGCCTGGGGGCGGGTTTCCATTCCGTCATGAAATGGCTATTAAGCCGGGGCAAGCAAGCCAGCGCTGCGCCGATTC
Source organism: Mesorhizobium sp. WSM4821 (assembly GCF_055901555.1). Taxonomy (NCBI): domain Bacteria; kingdom Pseudomonadati; phylum Pseudomonadota; class Alphaproteobacteria; order Hyphomicrobiales; family Phyllobacteriaceae; genus Mesorhizobium; species Mesorhizobium sp. WSM4821. The sequence goes on from NZ_CM148371.1 coordinate 3,907,270, forward strand.
CGGTGCGGCAATCCTCACTCACGGACCAGTCCATGCGTTTGTCGCGCTATTTCCTGCCGATCCTCAAAGAAAATCCGCGCGAGGCTGAAATCGTCTCGCACCGGCTGATGCTGCGCTCCGGCATGATCCGCCAGCAGGGGCAAGGCAGTTTTTCCTGGCTGCCGCTCGGCAAAAGGGTGCTGGACAAGGTCTGCAGGATCATTCGCGAGGAGCAGAACCGGGCCGGCGCGCTCGAGATCCTGATGCCGACCATCCAGTCCGCCGAGCTGTGGCGCGAAAGCGGCCGCTATGACGACTACGGCAAGGAGATGCTGCGCATCAAGGACCGGCAAGATCGCGACATGCTTTACGGACCGACCAACGAGGAAATGGTCACCGAGATTTTCCGCGCCTACGTGAAGTCCTATAAGGATTTGCCGCTCAACCTCTATCACATCCAGTGGAAATTCCGCGACGAGGTGCGGCCGCGGTTCGGCGTCATGCGTTCGCGCGAGTTCCTGATGAAGGACGCTTATTCCTTCGACCTCGACTTCGAAAGCGCCAAGGCGGCCTATAACAGGATGTTCGTATCCTATCTCCGGACGTTCACGCGCATGGGGCTGCAGGCGATCCCGATGCGAGCCGACACCGGGCCGATCGGCGGTGACCTCAGCCACGAATTCATCATCCTGGCCGACACCGGCGAAAGCCAGGTGTTTTGCCATCGCGACTACCTTGCGCTGACGGTACCGGGCGAAGGCACGGATTTCTCGAACGATGCCGAGATCAGCGGCATCGTCACGAAATGGACGGCACCCTATGCCGCCACCGACGAGATGCACGACGAAGCAGCATGGGAAAAGGTCGCCGAGACGGACCGGGTCTCGGCGCGCGGCATCGAGGTCGGCCATATCTTCCATTTCGGCGACAAATATTCGAAGCCGATGGGCGCCAAGGTGACCGGGCCCGACGGTAAGGATCATTTCGTCTCGGGGGGGTCCTACGGCATAGGCCCGTCACGGCTGGTCGCGGCGATCATCGAGGCCAGCCATGACGACAACGGCATCATCTGGCCGGAGGCGGTGGCGCCTTTCGACATTGGTCTGATCAACATGAAGGCCGGCGACGCCGAGTGCGACCGCGTTTGCGACGACCTTTATGCGGCGTTTGCCGCTGCCGGGAAGGACGTGCTCTACGACGACACCGACCAGCGGCCGGGCGGCAAGTTCGCCACCGCCGACCTGATCGGCCTGCCGTGGCAGGTGATCGTCGGACCGCGCGGCGTGGCAGCCGGCGAGATCGAAATCAAGAACCGCAAGACCGGCGAGCGCGAGACGCTGCCGATCGCGGACGTGAAGAAACGCTTCGGTGTTGCCGCATGAGCGAAGCGGCCGCAGCGAAACCCCTGGCCGCCGGACCTTTTTCCGTCTTCGAACGCATGGTTGCGTGGCGCTATCTGCGTTCGCGCCGCAAGGAGACGGTGATCTCCGTCATCGCCTCGATCTCCTTCCTCGGCATCATGCTGGGCGTCGCCACGCTGATCGTCGTGATGGCTGTCATGAACGGCTTTCGCGCCGAGCTCCTGACGCGCATCCTCGGCGTCAACGGCCATCTGATCGTGCAGCCGCTCGACATGCCGCTTGAGGACTACGCGCAGGTTGCCGGCCGCATCAACGGCGTGTCCGGCGTCAAATACGCCATTCCGCTGATCGACGGGCAGGTGCTGGCGCAAGGCAATGTCGGCGGCGGGTCAGGGGCGCTGGTGCGCGGCATACGCGGTGAGGATCTGGGCAAGATCTCGATCGTCGCAACCAATATCAAGCAGGGCTCGATCGCCGATTTCGACGCAAGCGAGGGCGTCGCCATCGGCAGCCGCATGGCCGACAATCTCGGTCTCGTGCTCGGCGACACCATCACGCTGATCGCGCCCGAGGGCGATGTGACGCCGCTCGGCACGACGCCGCGCATGAAGGGTTACCCGATCACGGCGATCTTCGAAGTCGGCATGTCGGAATACGACAGCTCCATCGTCTACATGCCGTTCTCGGAAGCGCAGCTCTATTTCAACATGGACGGCCGGGCCCAGACCATCGAGATCTATGTCGACAATCCCGACGGTGTCGACGCGCTGAAGCCGAAGGTCGAGGAGGCCGCCCAGCGGCCGATCAGCATGGTCGACTGGCGAGAGCGCAACAGGACATTCTTCGATGCGCTGCAAGTGGAACGCAACGTCATGTTCATGATCCTGACGCTGATCGTGCTGGTGGCGGCGCTCAACATCATCTCGGGCCTGATCATGCTGGTGAAGGACAAGGGCCACGACATCGCCATCCTACGCACCATGGGCGCCACGCGGGGTGCTATCCTGCGCATCTTCCTGATGACAGGGGCGGCGATCGGCGTGGTGGGCACACTCGCCGGCGTCCTCCTCGGCGTCGTCATCTGCCTGAATGTCGAGCGCATCCGCCAGTTCTTCTCCTGGCTGGCCGGCGAGAGGCTGTTCAATCCCGAGCTCTATTTCCTGAGCCAGCTGCCGGCCCGCATGGACGCCAGCGAGACGATTTCGGTGGTTCTGATGGCACTAGTGCTATCGTTCCTGGCGACCCTGTTTCCGGCATGGCGCGCGGCCAGGCTCGATCCGGTCGAAGCGCTGAGGTACGAATGATGGCCGAGGCCATTATCGAGCTGAAGAGCGTCGAGCGGCACTATGTCCAAGGCCCGCGCAAGCTCACCATTCTCAAAGGCGCCGATTTTTCGCTGAAGCGCGGCGAGATCGTGGCGCTGGTGGCGCCCTCTGGCACCGGCAAGTCGACGCTGTTGCATACCGCCGGGCTGCTGGAACGGCCGGACGCAGGCGACGTGATTCTGGCAGGCCGTGCTTGCGGGCGGCTTTCCGACGACGAGCGCACGGCGATCCGCCGCAACGATGTCGGCTTCGTCTATCAGTTCCATCACCTGCTGCCGGAGTTCACGGCGCTGGAAAACATCATGATGCCGCAGCTGATAAAGGGGCTGACGCGCAAGGAGGCCGCCGAGCGTTCGGCGCAACTGCTCGACTACATGCAGATCGGCAAGCGTGCGCAGCACCGGCCGTCCGAATTGTCCGGCGGCGAGCAGCAGCGCGTCGCCATCGCGCGTGCCGTCGCCAATGCGCCGCTGGTGCTTCTGGCCGACGAGCCGACCGGCAATCTCGACCCGGTTACCGCCTCCTATGTGTTCGAGGCGCTGGGAGCGCTGGTCCGGCAATCGGGCCTTGCGGCGCTGATCGCGACCCACAATCACGAGCTTGCCTCGCGCATGGACCGTCGCGTCACGCTGGCCGACGGCAAGGTTGTTCCACTCTAAGCGCGCCGTCTTCTCGGTAGTCTTTCACGGCCGTTCAGTGCGCGGACGGCCGACAATTTGCCCATCAACCTTTCCTTAACCCTGCCGAACTGATCGCCCGGATTTCGCGGCGGGCCTGGATTGCGGTCGTTGACATTCGAACAAAATTAGAACAAAATACGAACATACTGAAAACAGGAGAGAGTTATGACTGGTCTTGTTCAGGATGTCGTGTCACTGGTGTGCATGAGCACGTTTCTCATTTCCATGGCGATCTGGATCGGAGCGATGTGAGGCAGCGCTGACGGACGCGGCTCGAACGCCGACGCCTCGCTCTTTACGGGGTGAGAGGCAGCATCGGAGCTCGGCGCTTCGTTGCCGATTTGTCAGCCGGCATTTTTTGTCAGCCGGCCTTGCGGGCCGTTTCGACAAGCAAAGGTGCCGCGGGGCCGAAGACGTCCTCGAAGGCGGATTTCAGCGCGAGGTCGAGGTCGGCCATCCCTACGGGCAGGCCGAGATCGACGAGGCTGGTGACGCCGTGATCCTGCACGCCGCACGGCACGATGCCGCTGAAGTGGCTGAGGTCCGGCTCGACATTGATGGCGATGCCGTGAAAGCTCACCCAGCGCCTCAGCCTGATGCCGATGGCGGCGATCTTGTCCTCGGCGAGCGATCCGTCGGCCAGGGTGGGGCGATCCGACCGCGCCACCCAGACGCCGACACGGTCCTCGCGCCGTTCGCCGCGCACGTTGAAGGCGGCGAGCGTGCCGATGATCCATCGTTCAAGTGCGGCGACGAAGGCGCGGACATCCTCGCGCCGCCGCTTCAGGTCGAGCATCACATAAGCGACCCGCTGGCCTGGCCCGTGATAGGTGTATTCACCGCCGCGTCCGGCTGCAAACACCGGGAAGCGGTCCGGCTCGATCAGGTCCTCGATGCGGGCGCTGGTGCCGGCCGTGTAGAGCGGCGGGTGCTCGACTAGCCAGACCATCTCGCCGGCGGCGCCGCTTCGGATCGCTTCGGCGCGCGCCTCCATCACGGCAAGCGCCTCCGGATAGGCGGTGAGGCCGGATTCGATCCGCCATTCGACCGGCGCCGAACCGGGCAGGGGCAGGAACGACGTGGCGATCTGGCTGCGTTCTGTCATGGCGTGTCTCGTGTCGCTTCACATATGGCGGCAATCGGCCGAAACGTCCAGTTCCGAGCGCGCTCCAACGCTTTGGATGGTTATGCCGAATCCCCGGCAATTATTGCGCGACGCGCCCTTGTTTCGCCGGAAACGATTTGCTACACGCCGCGAGCCGGTTCGTTCCGGCTCCTACCACGTGCGGTCGTGGCGGAATTGGTAGACGCGCAGCGTTGAGGTCGCTGTGGGGCAACCCGTGGAAGTTCGAGTCTTCTCGACCGCACCAATGAAATTCGAAAGCTAAACCTCTAACTCATTGAAATGTCATGGCCACCGAGAACCTCCTTAAGGGGGTGCTTGGCTTCGCCTTACTGCGATACAAAGTGAGATACATCGCGAGTTTGGCCCATGCGAAAAGAGGTCGCCGCGGAGTCCGCCAGAGACCCGGATCGTTATCTCATTCAGCGTGGCGGGGTTTTCTATTATCACCGGCGAATGCCTGCCAAGATGGTCGGCATAGATGATCGGGGCAGGTTCATTCGCAAATCCCTGGAAACGGATGAGCGCCGCCTTGCACGTGCTATGCGCGACAAGCTCGAAGACGCGGACAAGACCCTGTGGGCCGTACTTCTTGCTGGCGGCGAGACAAGGTCGGCACTCGATCAGTATCGCGACGCCGTTCGCCGGGCTGAAGCCATGGGGTTTCCTATCTTTTAAACGGATAGGTTGCAGGCTTTCATAACGTCGATTCGATTTTAAAGCGTGCCGAAGCGCTGGAGCGCGTTCAAGCGGCCCCGGCCGTGGCCGACGCTCTTCTCGGTGGCGTGCGAGTGCCGCCTGTCAAGATCTCCGAAGCCTTTGATGTCTATGCCAATGAGATCATGGCACATGAAGTGGTCGGCAAGAGCCAGTCGCAGCGCCGAATGTGGAAAAGAAAGTAAAAGAGAGCGATCAATAATTTTGTTGCCCTTATCGGCGACAAGTCCATCGGTGAAATCACGCGCGAGGACGGATTGGCCTTCTACCGGTTCTGGCTTAGGCGCGTCGCACCGCCGCCGGAAGCCGGGCCCGCCACACATTCCGCGTCGGCCGGCAATCGAGATCTAGGCAATATGCGGGACCTCTACAGGCGCTATTTCGCTCATCTGGGCGAGGAACAAAAAGGCACCCCATTCGATGACCTCCGTTTTTCGGAGCGAGGTGTGAGGTCCGCTGCGTCAAATGCCGTGGGAGGGTCGCGGTACCGCGAGGCCGAGATCGTCAGCAGTTGGCCGGCGGGCCGTTCACGGCGAACAGATCTTCAAATCGGCCTGAGTTGGCGGGACGCCTTTTCGTTCATCGAGAGACCTCGCCTGAGGTCATGCTGATCGCCACCACCGATCTGGTAAGCGACCGCCGGCCCAGTATAAACCTTCCGTAGCCGGGCCAAGACTGAAAAAGCCCAACAATCGTGCGCTGACGACCGCCTATGGTCGCCGCAGTCTGACGCCTGGGTGATTGCCATTGGTAAACTCCACGCCTTCGGCCTCAAGAACGGCGCGAATCTTCCCATGGGTTTCTGCAGAGACGATCGGGCCGTTCTTACTGTCGCTTTCGCAGCGCTTAATTGTCGGAACAGAGACACCAGCCCGGCGGGCAAGCTCCGCCTGGGCGATACCGATCAACGCGCGGGCCGCCCGCATCTGTCCTGCTGTCACCAAAGTCTATTGATCCCTTTAGATCATTCCTGTATGATCCAAAGGTATCAGTGATACCCTTGGGCCGACGGTCCGAGGTGCGGCTAGACGCGGTGTTGGCGCACCGTGCCTAGCCTGACCACAATCTAAGCTGATTGGAGCTCGGATCATGGGTGATTCCGACAATACCACGACTCTGCCTTTCGTCACTCGCAGGCGAGTGCTTGCGGGTGGAATGATCACGTCCACCGCTGTGGCGCTTGAGAAAAGCGCGCTTGCCGGCATAGCGGCTGCAAGGAATTTCCCTCTCGACCCTGCGCTGGCGCTTTGGCGGGAATGGGAGACAGCCCACAAGCTGACCGAGCGGCTTTGCCGCAGGCAGCAGCGGCTCAAGATGAGGCTTGTCGAGAGCGTCGGCTTTGCCTGCGTGACCGTCCGCCTGCCCGCGGGTGATGACGTGACGATCCACTCAATCGAGGCGCTCAATGAAGTGCTTGGCAAAGAGCCGAATATGGCGGCTCTCCGCGAGACGGCCGAAGCCCAATTCGCGGCGCATCAGGCACGCTGGGATGCGGCTGCCGAGGAGACCGGTTACAGCGCAGCACTGAGGGGCGAGCGCGAGGCTGGCGATAGGGCACAGGATCTGCTGGAAGCGTTCTCGACCACGCCCGCCACGACTCTCGCCGGTGTGGCGGGCAAGCTCGATGCCGTGTTGCGCGAGGGCGAGGCGTGGGAGGAAGGCTCCGAGTTCCCCTGGCCGCAAATCTGCTCGGCGCTCAGCGATCTGGTGCGCATCGCCCAGCAGACGGTGCCGAAACCGTTCTTTCACGACCAGCAGCGTCCCAGGCACAGCAGGCGGCGGGCTGGCTGCTGTTTCCGCGCGTGAAGACAAAGAAGGAGGCGAGATATGAGGATCCATCCAACCCATCCTCCGGCTTCAGCCGAAAAACCCTCAACTGGCAGCGAAGCGTCTGCCGTCCGTCACCCTTCAACCGCCAGCGCGTTGGCTACGTCGAACGCTGTTGTGGCATCTCCCCATCTGGCGGCGAGCGATCCCGATCTGCTGGACACCCTCAACCGCGACGCCGCCTTGGAGCAATGGACTGTGCCTGAAGCTGCAGAGGCAGCGAAAGCCTTTTGGGGAAAGACAGCCGCGACCACAATCGCCTGGCATGCCTTCTCGGCCCATTGCGACGGGCGGACTCAGGAGTACCGGTTCTGGTTTCGGGTATTTGCCCATCTTAAAGCGGGTTCGCCCGATACCGAAGCGAAAGCAGCGTCCGGGAAGGCTCGTCAACACTCTTCCCGATAGATGGGGAGATTATGTCCGGCGAAAGAACTGCCTGCTTGTCGAGAGAAAGCCCGTCAAGGCCAGCGCCGCTTCGCGGAGGCGCGTGCAGCGCCAGCCGCACCGATCACAGAAGATGCTGGCGAACGGGACTGCCCTCAATTCTTGGATCGCGGACGGCGCCTCGCCAAGACCGTTTCATCGGACATGACGATTCCTTATGGGTGGCCAAGCGCAAGGCAGTGGGAAGCGCAGAAGCGGAAAGCCGCCTTATCGAGGGAACTTTGCTCCTCATACCGAGTCGTCGGGTGCTGAGATCAGAGCGATCCCGCCAAGTTAATCCCGCCCGATCAGGACGTTCGCTTCCTGCACTTCTGCGACTTGTGGCGTCACGGGTGCAGAATTAATGACGTAGGTGTTCGAGGTCAGGTCGCTAGTAGATCGGATGATGATACCGTCGTCTCTTAATCGGGCAAACGTTGCCCTTGCGATACGCATTGGCTTGCCGTTGGCATCTGCGGCGGTGACCTTGTTCGACCAGGGAACGTGAGTGATGGTGTCAACGCGTGTGAGAAAGCGCTTTTCCTTCTCTGTCAGCTCGATCACGCCCGTTCCTCCGTATCATTTGGCAGCGTTTGGTTGGCCGGTAACGCCGATGATGCGACTCCGTTCCAAGTACCCACGACACCAAAACCATGGTGGGGAGCTAGCTGGTCCGCCGGGCTTGCTTATCCGCTGAAGCACCCACGAGGGCGAAGAAATCAGCATTTGCTCGCGAGGCATTCCTTCACCTCATTGAAGCGCGCCGATTGGGATCGCCGCCCGGTTGAATGCCAGGCATCCTGACCCGAGGCAGCGTGGCGCCAGGATATTTCCAGACCAAGGAACTGGCCGCCGCAGCCTGTCAAGATGCAGCGCTGCGGGCTATCAGAACGGACGGACGACTGACCGAGCCAACCGACGATCTTGCGTGCTTCTCCCTCAGCCTCGTCGAGCGGCGCAAAATATCCCGGTGGGAGATGGTTGGTGGATCCCCATTCGGAGTCCGGGTGACCGAGGTCTGGATCTGAAGGAATGATTTCCTGTCCTCTCCATTGCAAGCGTGGTGCGCCGAATAAAGCATCAGCGGTGCGGCAGGCGAGGGTAGAGGCATCGGGCGCGACCCCACTCGACTCCGTGCCTGAAGGTCATGTGTGATGCGAAGGCCGACCCAGGCAGGCGTGATGAAAGCGGCAGCTCCCTATGTCCATCCAAAACTGGCTGGGCGCGATGGCGGACCGATCCAGACCATCGACCTCACAAAGCTGAGCGGTGCTGGTCATGAAGGATCTGCGGCCAATCCCGCCGGCTGGAATGTTGGTGGCTTTCGTGGTGGCTTAAAACACCGCGAGGTATTTCAGCAGTGAAACGATGCCGATGATGATCACGATAACCCGGGCGATCTGGCGGGTACGACCGTCAAGCGGCAATCGGTTTACGAGATACAACACCAGAATGATGACAAGGAAGGTGATCAGAATACCGATCAAGGGTGTGCTGGCCATTGTCCCTCACTGACATGAAAATGCAGAAATAAGCCAGCAACACCGCGTTGCGTGGCAAGTTCCCCATGCTCAAGCGCCTATCACCTCGCGCACGATTCGAACAGCTTGTCTCCACTTACGAGGGGATCCTTCGTGCTGCCTGGATCGAGGCGATCGACGACATTCAGTCCGATACAGTCCTCCGCCGGGTTGTGGAGCGCTTGTGGCAATGAACCTCGACGAGTCGGCTTTCCAACCGCGGGATGAGGCAATCAGGCAGGCGTTCAATGGCGGCGGCGTTGCCACCGTCGAGCAAATGCCGGCGCTTCGCTCCCCGAGCGGATTTCAGATCGTGGTAGGCTGGGATGCCCGCAATGTGGCCGCAGAGGCTTGGCTGCGCGACCACTCGCCGGCCCTGATCCGCAATATAGTTGCCGACCATTCGCGCTGCCCTTTCTGAGGGCCTCGCCAAGGCAGCGATCCGACAAAAGGCCGCATTGGAGGTGGTCGGGCGGGTCAACAGGGTGACTGGCGCAGGGAAGGCGTGGTGATCGGGCTCACCACGGTTCATAGCGACTATGTTGCCCGAGCCCGCTATGAACTGCTCTCCGGCGAGCCCGACCGATTGAGGGCCTATCTGAATAGGCGGCGACGCGACAAACGGTTCGATCGCACAATCACAGCTGCGATCCGAGATGGTAAACCAATCCCTACCAAGCTAGTGGCGAGGATCGTAGACCCGTGGGTGCGCTGCTGGACTATCCGTTCCCGAAATTTGGCTCTCCTCGAGGCATGCGCCTAAGAACATGCACAGGCTAGGGTGCCCCGTGGCGTCTGTTCTTGGGTCTCTGCAAGAGAGCCATCGCATGCATGTCCCTCTCCATCTGTCATTATTCTACCGCTCATCGCCTTCGCTTCGATCGTGACCATTACTCTTCAATCTCACACAGGAACCCCGACACCACAGCCATGCAGCGGTCCTTCTCCTCAATATGCGGCATGTGGCTGGAGTTTTCGAACACCACCGCACGGCAACCAGGCACGCGCTCGACATAGGGCCGGACAACTTCCGCCGTTGCCTCGTCGAACCTGCCGGAGATCAGCAGGGTCGGCGCGTCGATGAGCGGCAGGCGATCCTCGATCGTCCAGTCCTTCAGCGTTCCGATCACATGGAATTCCGTCGGACCGTTCATGTTGCGATAGACCGTATTATCCTCGTCCATGATCGCGAAAGTACGCGCCACCTCAGGCGGCCATGGCACGACACGGCAGACATGGCGATCGTAGAAGACGCGCGACGCGGCGATGTAGGCGGGGTCGGTGATAGTCCCGGCGTCTTCATGCCGCTGCAGCGTTTCCTGCACGTTCTGCGGCAGGCCACGACGCAACCGGTTTGCCTCGGCAACCCAGGTTCGCATACTGGCCGGCGAATTGGCAATCACCAGCGCCTTCAGGCCCGGCGGTCGGCGCACCGCATGCTCGGCCCCGAGCATGCCTCCCCAGGATTGGCCCAGCAGTGCGTAGCGCTCGCTGATGCCAAGATGGTGAAGCAGGTTGCCGAGTTCGTCGATGAACAGAGACACCGTCCAGAAGTCGGCGCCCTTTTCCGGCAGCCGAGTGGAATTGCCGTTGCCGACCTGGTCGTAGTGAACGACCGCGCGGCCGTCGAGGGTGGCGATATCCTTGAAAGAATCGACATAATCGTGAGTGCAGCCCGGTCCCCCATGCACAACCACGAGCGGCAGCCTGGACGAGTGCAACTGGCCGGTGACACGATACCAGGTGCGATAAGCGCCGAACGGTGCATGGGCTTCTACCGTTTCCAATGCGGTCACCTGCGCCTCCTTCGATGCGGGCCGATTTTAGCGCGGTTGCCAAACGCTCGGCAGCTATCACAACTGATAGGTCACATTGGGGAAGGGTAAGGCTGTTCAGTGCTCCAGCAGCCGGTAGTGCGAGGCCCTAACCACCGCTTGAGTGCGGTTCCTAGCGCCGAGCTTTTTCGCCGCGCTGTTAAGATGCAGCACCACCGTCGGTACGGCCCTGTTGATGATGCGCGCGATTTCCTTGGCTGAAAGCCCTTGCGCGGAATAACGCAGGCATTCGCGCTCTCGCTCGGTCAGTCGCGCCGCGCCCGCTGAGCGCATGGAGTCGTCGTCAAACAGCGAGAAGGCGGCTTCGTGAAAGACGTGCGCGAGCAGGCTGAAGTCCGCAATATGGCGCAACGCATCCTGTTCGTCGCCCGCTCGTCGGCCGAAGCGCACTGCCGTGACCGTCGCGTAGTCGCCGTGCGGCATGTGGATCGGCACTGTGACGCCGCTCAAAACTTCCCGCTCGCGCAGGTAGCGCGCGACCGGAGCTGTCTCCTCGGTCAAAAAACACTTGATGCGGGTCTCGGCATCTACATCGTAGCTCCAGAAGAACGGAGCAGATGTGCGCGTCGCCAGGATCTGCACCGGGTCTATGCGGAAATAGCCGCGGACGCACCAGTAGTCGTGCATGTCCTCGGCCATGTTTCGTAGCTTGAGCAGCGATGGAATATTGAGGCTTCCGTCGAGGTCGAACGGCACCGGCGTGTAGTCGTAGACCAGGCCGTCGAAGCCGAGCTCCTTTGCCCTCTGATAAATCTCGTCGACCTGGCCTTCCAAGCTATCTTGGCTGTCGAAGCGCTGCCGCAACGGTGAGATTTCGTCGAGCATGCTCCGCTCCAACAATCCAGAACCGAACGAACCTATCACTTCTTATAGCTGTCGTAGACCCGCCATTCCGCTAAAATTTAATCATGCTCAAATATTGAGCAAATTCGCCAGGAGCACCCGGCATGTGGCGCGAGATGACGCCGGACGACCGCATTGAAGTGACCGTCGACGGTTTTCGCGTGGTCGCCTACAGCTTCGGCAGCGGAAGCGAAACCGTGTTTTGCCTGAACGGCGGGCCCGGCTTGCCGTGCGACTATCTGCGCGAGTCGCATTCGTGCCTGGTGGATCAGGGTTATCGCGTCGTGGCCTTCGATCAGCTCGGCACCGGCGCATCGGAAAGACCCGAGGACGCCACGCTATGGACGATCAGCCGCTATGTCGAGGAGACCGAAACCGTGCGCAAGGCGCTCGGCCTTGGCAGGGTTCATATGCTCGGCCACTCCTGGGGCGGCTGGTTGGCGATCGAATATGCGCTGAGCTATCACGACAATCTGCGCACGCTCATTCTCGAGGACACGGTAGCGGACATGCCGCATCTGATCGTCGAGCTGGAGCGGCTACGCGCCGCGCTCGGCTCTGAAACGGTGGCGATGATGCAGAAACACGAGGCGCAGGGCACGTTTGACCATCCCGAATACGCTGCCGCCGTGACCATTCTCAATTACCGCCATGTCTGCCGGTTGCCCCACTGGCCGGCGCCGGTGCGGCGATCGCTCGACGATTGGAACATGGGTCCCTACGCCACCATGCAAGGTCCCAATGAATTTCTCTACGTCGGCAACCTGAAGGACTGGAACCGGGTGCCCGACCTGCCCAAGATCACCGTTCCTGTGCTGATCACGCATGGCGAATATGACGAACTGACGCCCGCCTGCGGCCTGCGCATGAAGCTGGGCCTGCCCAATGCCGAGCTCAGGATCATCGCAAACGCCAGCCACATGCCTTTCTACGAGAACCCGGAGGTGTATTATCCTATTCTGACCGAATTCCTGTCGAGGCACAGGACCGGCCGATGTATCTGAAACCGCTGCCTCGCGACTTGCGCAGGAGAGCCTCGAGCAGCCATGCACCGGTATAGGTTCGTTCTCTACCGCCCCCTCCAGTTCCTGCCGGTGCTGCTAGGCATCAGCATCATCACCTTCGTGCTCGTCCGCCTCATCCCCGGCGATCCTGCACGCGTCCTGCTCGGCTCACGCGCCACACCGGCGGCCATCGCCAACATTCGCGCTCAATATGGCCTCGATGAGCCGCTTTGGGTGCAGTACTTCTACTTCATCGGCAATCTCGGCCAGGGAGAGATGGGCAAGTCGATCCTCTACAAAATCGACGTGCTGCGGCTGATCGCGACGCGGCTGGAACCGACTCTTGCGCTCGTGCTATCGAGCGTGGTGCTGTCGATCCTGATTGCCGTGCCGCTGGCGGCGCTCGCGGCGCGGCACCGGACACGCCTCCCCGATCACGCCGTCCGCATCGTCTCCACGCTCGGCATCGGCTTTCCGCCGTTCTGGCTGGCGTTGATGTTGATCATCCTGTTCAGCGTCAGGCTCGGCATCTTTCCCGTGTCTGGTTACAGCGGCAACCTCACCGACAAACTCTACCATCTCGCTTTGCCGAGCCTAACGGTCGCCTTGTCGCTCTCTGCAGTCCTGACCCGCAGCCTTCGCGCGGCGATGGTACAGGCGCTCGAATCCGACGTCGCCACCGCGGCGCGAGCGCGCGGCATGCCGGAGAGTATCGTGTTCTGGCGTCATGTCCTGCCCAACTCGCTGGTGCCGACGGTCAATCTTCTCGCCGTCAACATCGGCTGGCTGATCGGCGGAACGGTGGTGGTCGAGAGTGTCTTCGCGCTGCCAGGCTTGGGGCAATTGCTTGTGCGCGCGATATTCTCGCGCGATTACATGGTCGTGCAGGGCGTCGCCATGGTGTTCGCCTGCGCGACGGTGCTGGTGAACTTCCTGGCCGACATCATCACCGTCGCCGTCGATCCGCGGGTGAAGCTGTGATCCGGCAATCGGCGCTCTCGTTTCCGTTGTCATGGCGCCGGCTGTTCGGCGGACGAGGCACGCTCGCCGCCGGAATGGCCGTGCTCGGCCTGTTCCTCGTGCTGGCGGTGTTTGCACCTTTCATCGCGCCGTACGACCCGATCTTCCAGGATGCCGCAGCGCGGCTGCATGCTCCCTCGCCAGCACACCCGCTGGGCACCGACAATTTCGGCCGCGACATTCTTTCCCGCGTCATCTGGGGTGCGCGCATCGACCTGCAAATCGCGGTGATCGGCGTGGTGTTCCCTTTCATCATAGGCACCACTTTGGGAACCATCGCCGGCTTCTTCGGCGGCATTGTCGATGTCATCTTCATGAGAGTGGTCGACGTCGTACTTGCCTTCCCGTTCCTCGTCCTGATGTTGTCGATCATCGCCATTCTGGGACCGGGCCTCGGCAGTTTCTATATCGCCATGGCGCTGGTGGGCTGGGTATCCTATGCGCGGCTCGTCCGCGCGCAGATCCTTGTGCTGAAGAACAGCGACTACGCCGTCGCCGCTATCAGCCTCGGCTTCAGCCGCAGCCGCGTCATGTTCCGCCATTTGCTGCCCAATGCGGCGGCAGGCTCGCTCGTCTTTGTCATGTCTGACGCGGTGCTGGTGCTGCTCAACGGCGCTGCAATCAGCTATCTCGGGCTTGGTGTGCAGCCGCCCGTCGCCGAATGGGGCGTCATGGTCGCTGACGGGCAATCATTCATCTCCACGGCCTGGTGGATCACTTTGTTCCCGGGCCTTTCCATCGTGCTGTTGGCATTCGGCTTCAGCCTGCTGGGCGACGCGTTGGCTGACCTGATGGGCGTGCACGAATGAGTGCGCCGCTGCTCTGCGTCCGCGACCTCAGCGTCGCCGTGCAGGATGGCGCAGGGCCTCGCGTTCTGCTCGACCGGATTTCGCTCGAGCTCGGCGCTGGCGACGTGTTGGGCCTGGTTGGCGAGAGCGGTTCGGGCAAGAGCCTGTTGTGCCGTGCTTTGGTACGGCTGCTGCCGTCGCCGAAGCTCCAAATCACCGGCGGCGCCGTCTTTCTCGAAGGCCGCGATCTTGTCACTGCCGACGAGCGCGAAATGCTGAAAGTACGCGGCGGCGAGATCGGCATGATCTTCCAGAACCCGACCAGCCATCTCGATCCGGTTATGCGTGTCGGCGACCAGATCGCAGAAGGCATCCGCTACCACCAGGGCCTTAGCCAGCGCGCCGCCCGCGCTGCCGCCGTCGAGATCCTGGCGCAGGTCGGCTTTGCTGACCCAAATCGCCAGTACAATGGCTATCCGCACGAATTCTCCGGCGGCATGCGCCAGCGCGCGATGATCGGCGTCGCATTGTCCAGCAATCCGAAGATTCTGATCGCCGACGAACCGACCACCGCCCTCGACGTCACGATTCAGGCACAGATCCTGCGGCTGCTGCTCGACATTCGCGACCGGCGCGGCCTGACGGTCATCCTGATCAGCCACGACCTCGGCGTCGTGGCGCAAACCTGCGATCGCATCGCCGTGATGCGGAATGGCGAACTGGTGGAACAGGGCGACAAGCGCTCGCTGCTGGCTGCGCCGCAGCATCCCTACACCAAGGCGTTGATCGAAAGCCATCCATCCATGCCCGGCGAAGGTGTGGCGACCGCAGCGATCGCGCAGCCCGCACCGGCGCTCAGGCCATTGCTGGAGATCGACGACCTGCATGTCCGCTTCCCCAGCGGCGCCGGCCTGTTCGCTCCCGGCCCGAAGACGATTTCGGCCGTCAAGGGCGTCAGCCTGCGCATCATGCCCGGAGAGACAGTCGGCATTGTCGGCGAATCCGGCAGCGGCAAGAGCACGCTTGCCCGCGCGATTCTCGGCCTGGCGCCGCTATCGTCCGGCCACATCAGTTTCGATGGGGCCGATCTCGGCCAAAACCGTGCCAAGGCGCTGCAAAAACTGCGGAGCGAAGCCGCAATGGTGTTCCAGGATCCGTTCAACGCACTGAACCCGCGGCTGACCATAGGCGAAACGGTGGCCGAGGTGCTGCGCGTCCACGGCAAGGCAGTAGCGGACATACCGGCGCGCATAGGCGACTTGCTCGACCTGGTCGGGTTGGAACGAGAATTCGCCGACCGCAAGCCGCGCAGCATGAGCGGCGGCCAGTGCCAGCGTGCCGGCATTGCGCGGGCGCTCGCAGTCGAGCCGCGCATGATCATCGCCGACGAATGCGTGGCCGCTCTCGACGTTACCATCCAGGCTCAGATCATCGACCTGTTTCGTGCGCTGACGACCAGGATGTCGCTGACGCTGCTGTTCATCGCGCACGATCTCGCGATCGTTCGCAATCTGTGCGAGCGGGTCATGGTCATGTATCGCGGCGAGATCGTCGAGGAAGGGCGCTGCGCCGATGTCTTTGCGCGACCCCATCATGCCTACACCGCTTCCTTGATCCGAGCGATCCCCGATATCGATCCGGACAAGCCCCTGCGCGCGGATCTCCTTTCGCCAAGTGTCGCGGAGCCCGGATCGGGTCGCATGTCCGATCAACCATCAGCAGCATTCAACTGGCAGTAAAAAAGAAGGGAACACACATGTTGAAGAAATGGATGAAAATCGGCCTGGTCACCGTCATAACCAGCCTGTCCATCGGCGCCGGCCTCGCCGAAGCGGCGGGCGTGCTTACCATCGGCCGGCGTGAGGACTCGACCACCTTCGACCCGATCAAGACGGCGCAGAACATCGACTTCTGGGTCTTCTCGAACGTCTATGACGTGCTTGTCCGCGTCGATAAGAGCGGCTCCAAGCTGGAGCCCGGCCTCGCCGAAAGCTGGACCGTGTCGGAGGACGGGCTAACCTACACGCTGAAGCTGCGCGAGGCGAAGTTTTCCGACGGATCGCTGCTCACGGCAGGCGATGCCGCTTTCAGCCTGCTGCGCATCCGCGACGACGAGGGCTCGCTGTGGAGCGATTCCTACAAGGTCATCGACACTGCCGTGGCGAGCGACAATCGCACTCTGGTCATCAAGCTGAAGACACCGTCGGCGCCTTTCCTGTCGACGCTGGCAATGCCTGGTGCATCCATCATCTCGCAGAAGGGTATGGAGACGCTCGGACCTGATACCTATGCCGAAAGTCCCATCGCCTCCGGCGCGTTCACGGTCAAGGAATGGCGGCGCGGCGACCGCGTCATACTAGAAAAGAACCCGAACTTTTGGGAAGCCGACCGTGTCAAGCTCGATGGCGTCGAGTGGATCTCTGTGCCGGATGACAACACCCGCATGCTCAACGTGCAAGCCGGCCAGCTCGATGCCGCGATCTTCGTGCCGTTCTCGCGCGTCGCGGAGTTGAAGAAGGATTCGAACCTCGTCGTCCACATGGATCCGTCGACGCGCGAGGACCATCTGCTCATCAATCATGAAAAGGGCGCGCTGGCAAAGAAGGAAGTCCGCCAGGCGCTGGATATGGCAATCGACAAGCAGGCAATTGTCGACACCGTCACCTTCGGCTTGGGGGAGGTCGCCAATTCCTTCATCCCGAAGGGCGCACTGTATCACTACGCCGAAAACCTGCAGCGTCCATTTGATCCTGAAAAGGCCAAGCAGATGCTGGCCGACGCAGGCGCCTCCGACCTCGTGCTGAACTATGTGGTGCGTGCCGGCGACGAGATCGTCGAACAGACCGCCGTCCTTTTGCAGCAGCAGTTGGCCAAGGCAGGCATCACCGTCAACATCCAGAAAGTCGACCCCAGCCAGGAATGGGACATGCTGGTCGCTGGCGACTACGACGTTGGCGTTAATTACTGGACGAACGACATTCTCGATCCGGATCAGAAGACCACCTTCGTCGTGGGGCACGACACCAACATGAACTACATGACGCGCTACAAGAACGACAAGGTGAAGGACCTCGTCACGGCAGCCCGCATCGAGATGGATCCGGCGAAGCGCGAGGCGATGTATATCGACATCCAGAAGATGGCCAAGGACGACGTCCACTGGATCGACCTCTACTACAGCCCCTACATCAATGTTTCGCGCAGCAACATCGAGAACTTCGACCAGAACCCACTTGGCCGCTTCTTCCTCGAAGACACAGTCAAGAACTGACCCGAGCTGGCGTCGCTCACAACGGCGCCAGCAACGCATAGAATGTCGGGGGGCGGGCCATGGACGAAGCCGCTCGCGCGGCACTGGCGCCCGTGACGAGGTGCAGGAATGATCTGAACGCCATTTGTAGGTTTGCGGTCCTGACTGACGATTGGAGTCTTCTCAATCATCAGACAGGAGGTTCCCATGACGAAGGAGACGCGGCGCCGGTTTGCGCCCAATGGCCGACAGCCACCGGGTTGCGCATTTCGCGACGTTCACGGCGCCTCTCAAAAGCTGCCCTTCGCGCAACGGCTCGCATCGATCATGGCGGACCTTAGAGCGGAACTGCCGGGATCAGACTCTCCCCTTCGATCCCGCCCGTTGCGCGCGGGATTTCCTATTCCGAATCGCTATGTTCGTCCCAGCCGGGCGGCCGCACGCAGGCATCAAGCTCCTCGACCGAAGGCGTGTTGGCGAACGCGAGGTTAAGCACCGGTCTGCCGCCGTTCCAGATTTGCAGCGACTTCGCCCCGCCGATCAGCTTGCGCAGGTCCGCGTCCATATAGAAGCCGATCGATCCCGGCGCCTGGCCGCCGGCGTTGCCGGCCCAGGCGGTTGCGGGGACTCTGCGCGCCGGATCTCCGGCGGAAACTTCGATCGCGTGCTCTTCGCTGTCGCTCCACGAATCGAAGGCGGTGTCGACCAAGCTAATGACCGGGTCTTCATCGCCCCGACCGATCGAGCCGCGGATCCATCTTTCCCTGGGGTCGTGCATCATCCAGTCGCAATCGACATCGCCGTGCTTGACGAAAGGAACCGCCGGCCGAGCCGGCGGCGGCCCCGGCTCGGCGACCGCGCCTCCGGTCAGGAGCATTGCAAGGGCGGACAGATATGCCGGCAGGTCCATCAAGCGCCTCCGACCCAGTACGGCGATTCCGGTCGAGGCGGCGGCTACCATTTCTGTTCCCTCCGGCGGCGGCCGCCTGGCCGCAGCCTAGCCCGAATCCAAGCCGGATGGAATTCGCCCACACTCGTATGCGCCTGCAAACGGGTATCGCGTGCCGCAGGACTCTGACGAACTGACACACTCCGCTGGCCCGCCTCGTCGCTCCTCGGCGCGATACGGGGGGAAGCATTCAGCATCGTGCTCTGCTGGCTACTTTCACCGTCGTTGTCAACAAACCCCAGCGGCGCTAAGCTCCACGCTAGGATCAGGCAATGGAAGTACCGATGTCGGAGCAGATGCACGCCAGGTTTCCCTATCAGCTTGTCGCCCTGTTCTTCATCCTTCTTCTCGCCGCGCATCCCGCCAGCGCCCAGAACCGCCCCGCTCCGACCCCGCTGTTCGACACTCCGGGCCTTGCCGCCGAGGCGTTGAACGCCATCGCCGAGCGCATCGGGCACGAGCTGCGGGTCGCGCTGGTCGACATCCGGGGCTCCGAGATGACCGTGCATGTGCAGGGCGCGCGCCCCCACCATCTCGACCAGTGGACCTGGATACGCGGCCGCGGCTTGATCATGGGCATGACGACGCAGATCCGCGGCCCAGTGGTCGCCCAGCCTCTCGTCTCCACGCTCGACCCGACGACCGTCTTCTTTCCACTCGACGGCCTGCCGCTCGACGACCTGCCCGCACTGATCGAGCGGATCTCGCCCCACGCCATGCTCGAAGAGCCAGCACTTCCGCAGTCCATTCGGATCGAGCGGCAACTCCTGCTCGTGGGCGGCACCCGCGTGGGTGACGCGCGGATCATGGTCCACTGGAACACTGGGCGGGAAAGCTCCTACGTGTACCTGAACATGGACGGCAGCATCCACACGGCCGATGTCTCGGGCACCTTTCGCGCCCGCGGCCTCGACATGGCGCGGGACGACTGGCATCTGCCGATGGCGGCGCAGGATCTCGCCTTTCTTGGCTCCCTCCGCAGCATCGTTCGAGTCGAGATCGAGCCGCGAGACATCGACGTGAGCTACATGGACCCGCAGAGCCCCAGCCAGGCCACGGGCATGCGCTGGACGCTGAACGGCCTGAGCGTCAACGCGCCGCTCATGGAGATGCCCGCCACGATGCGGCCGCCGACGGAGGATGTGTTCGCCTTCACTGATATCGACTTCGCCATGCTGCCCGCGCTCAAGGCGGCGGTGCTGGAGAAGGTGAACGAGCCCGGCACGCAGGTGCTGAAGATCGTGGCAAACCGTCCGATCACCGGCATCGGCGCGCCGCGGCTTGTCTGGACCCTTACCGTCGGCGACCCGGCGAAGCAGGGAAACTGGATCACCCGGACCGAAGGCGAGGCATGGCAGGTCGTAGCAAGCCCTGCCGGCAAGATTCTGCGGGTAATCCTTCCTCCCGGCCGCCGCCCGGCAGTGGACTGGTGGACGCCCGCCAACCTGCGCAACGTGATCGACCGGCTTGTTTCCACCTTTCCGGTCCGCCATCCCTTCCGCGAGATCGTGCTCGATCCCCAAGGCGGTAGGGCCCATGCCGTCGACGGGGGCGACCCGACGCAGTCGCGGGAATTCAGTATCACCGCGCACGAAATCTCCGTATCGTCCATTGGAGGCGGGCGCCATGGCGGGGTGGACGGGACTTGGTTCGCCCTGGATGCGCTCGATGGCTACAGCGCGGAAGTGATTTTCGACCTCGTCTCGCGCACGTTTGAGGCGGTGGGCCTGCCCGATGGCTATATATCCAGGTTGACGTTTTCGCGCGGGAACCCCTGGGTTCGGCCGCCGGAGGGGCAGGTGATGCTGGAGATACGGGTGGAGCACGGAATGCGTGGCGGCCGGCTCACCTGGCTCGCCGACGGGACGGAATTGGACCGTGTGGTGCCATGAGCTGCGGTCAGTGACCGTTCGGCCCACATCAGCACGAGGCAGTATGCCCGGCTGGTCGATGAATGGGTCGGAGCGATCGATCTGCGTCCCGAGGAATACGGCACGCATTCTCGCTTCGTCGAACCAAGGCCTCAATCATCTACAAAGCGACGGGCAATCTCCGAGCGGTGCTGATACTCCTTGGTCACACCAAGATCGAAAACACCGTAAGATATCTCGGAGTGGATATGGAAGACGCGCTCGCTCTCGCAGAGGGAACGAGATCTGACCGCAGGGCGACGGCCTCCTAGCTCACCTACTGGGCCGCCTTGGCCAGCGCCCGCGCAACGCTGGCGCGCTAACGTGACGTCTTTCAACGGCTGGCATGCGGGCTGCCTTGCCGGTCGACAGAATTGGGCGTGAGCGGCAAGGCGACCTTGGGGTGGCAAGTTGCTGCCGAGACTGCCAGCGGCGCTGAAGTGCAGGGGCTTGGTATCGTTTCGGGGGAGAACCGACCTTATGGTGCTGCACTCGTGGAAGAGAACACTATGCAGTTGACTCGGCGCACCCTTGTCTTCCTCCTGCTGCCCGATTTTTCTTTGCGGACGCTATCGTCTGCACTGGAGGCGCTGAAGCTGGCGACGAGATCGCCGGATCTCAGATCTATAGCTGGCGCATGATCTCCGCCGATGGCCAAGCCGTATCCTCCAATTGTGGCATACCTTTTACCGTCGACGCGGCACTTCATGTCGAGCGAGTACGCCCATTCGAACGCGTGTCGCTGCTGCAGAGCAGAACAGGCGGCAGCGAGGAGCGGGTTCCCATGTGGTTGGTTGCGGACTCAATGCTAAAGGGCGAGGCGAGAAGACACTTGCGGCCACTTGCGGGCCGATACCTGTTGGCAACTGAAGGTCCGCTTTAGCGCGGAATGCAAACTCGGCGCCATTGAGAGTTAGCCCCTCCTCCTCGCAAGCATTGAGAGCGAGCGCTTCGCTCGTGGTGCTGTCTCCACCCTGCACCTAGCTTACGCCAAATTCACCCATCCCACACCCAATCGGCAGGCAGCCAGCGATAGGCTGTTCCATCTTTGACAACATGACCAAGTCCCGGGAACGGGTAGTGATATCCGATTACAAGGAGTTTCTCATTTGCCGCCCTGTCGAGCAGTGTAGCGCGAGTCTTGGCGCCGAGTTCGCGATCATGGTCCCAGATGATTTGCCATTCGGGATGATCAAAGGCCACATGCACGCTTGCGATTGCATCGCCCGTCACCAGCATTGCGTCACTTCCGGAATTGATAAGCAACGACATATGACCCGGAGTATGGCCGGGGGTTGCCAAGGCGCTCACTCCTGGCGCTATGTCAGCTCCGTCTTTGACCCGCCGTATCCGATCGCCAAGTGCCGCAAATGTTTTCTGTAACCCAGGCACTCCCGCAGCTGCCCATTCGGGGACTTTCGAGGCCGCGTCGGCTGAATTCCACAGATCAAACTCGGTCTCCGAAATAACGACCTCTGCCTTTGCAAACCCTTCCGCCGCCGCTGCCTGCAATCCCCCGACGTGATCGACATGGCAGTGGGTGAGCACAATTATGTCGATGTCGGACGGTTCGACGCCGGCATTGTG
Source organism: Mesorhizobium sp. WSM4821 (assembly GCF_055901555.1). NCBI lineage: Bacteria > Pseudomonadati > Pseudomonadota > Alphaproteobacteria > Hyphomicrobiales > Phyllobacteriaceae > Mesorhizobium > Mesorhizobium sp. WSM4821. The sequence continues at coordinate 3,929,411 of NZ_CM148371.1, forward strand.
CAAAGACTTGACTAGACGGCCCGCCTTTGGAGCCCAATCCGAGCCGGGCGCAATTCCAGTATCGACCAGGATCAGCTTGTCGCCCGCGTTGATCAATAGCGGCGTAGCTTGCAACTGCAAGGCGTCGCCTGCCATGTGGCGCGACTGGAAATAGGTCTTTCGTTCATTAGCATCGGCGTTGACTGCTATACTGTCCATCGGCAAATGGAAAACGCCATCACATACAGGTGCGATCCGGAAATCGCCAAAAGTGAAGCTGTACAAGCCCGCGGCTTCAGAGGGCGGGTCCAAACCGCCAATTGCGGCAGCAAATCCCCCCGAGCAGACGGAGGCTACCGTTCCTAGTGCAGTGGACGTCAAGAAACTGCGTCTGTCGAATACCAGCATCGGGTCCTCCTTTGGTGGTGTTAACCCCCCCGGAATCCCACTCTAGATATTTGCCTTCATAGCATGAGTGAGCCTCGGCTACGATTACAATCGATTACGGGATCTTCGCCGATCTGCTGTTCGAATTGTCGGCAGAGTGTTTGGTCACAACGATCCGATGTTGACCTGAATGTCCGCAATTGCGAGCGGAAGCTGCGTTCCGTTTTCGGCCCCCAAGCCGGTCATCCGGCAAGGCGTATCGGCGCGCGACAGCGCAAACCGTATCGCCGCCTCGCAACTCTCAGCTACGATCCGTGCGTTCTCCTCTCGCGGCCATTCTCGTCGGCGCCCGGGGCCCGGTGAATACCTCGAACCGGCGCACCGGCTCCTCGTAAGAAGGGCGCCACTTGCCTAGCGGCTAAGGTCCGCCGCGTGCGATACAGGCTGAGATACAAACTGTGATACAAATCGCTGCGGCGCCTTGGAAAAAACGCTGTAAAATCAATGCCGCAAGCCGTGCGGCGTTGCTTCTCATGAGACTCGTGTTCGACTGTAATAGACTGATATTATTCAGTCATTATTTTGCGGGTGCGGAACATCTCTCAAGGCCCATGGATATACTGGTTCGAGTTCTGCGTGTTGCGGCTTCTCTTACCGCCACGCGGTTTTTCCGAGACCGTTTGCCGGATGGCGAATGAGATTGGTATCATCGGGGTAGGAGGGGCCGCACTACTCCTTGAATTCACCAGCGTTGCGGCGGTAGCCAGCGGCGCTGGGTTAATACCTCGTCCTCGCTCCAGAGCGGCAGGAGAGGGGCACTCCATGCTGCTTGTAGATGTCATGGGTTGACCCTACCTAGTCGGACGTTCGGATCTCCAGACTGAAAGCCGGAATGCGCCCGAGCCGGACTATCATCCTGGTTGCCGGTTCGGACAATCCCGTCGCCGCGGCCTCCCTTCCGGATACATGTTATGTGTCTCAGATCTTCAGGTGCTGAAGAACTCGGGCCGCTGTGCCCTCCGACACATCTCCGACATCGTCGATCCGGCCGAGCTTCAGCACCGCCCAGCTGTCCGCGATGCCGAGTGCGAAGGGCAGGTTTTGCTCAACGATCAGGATTGTCGTGCCGTTCGTCCTGCGCTCCTCCCTGAGTGCCGCGGCGATGCGTTCGACGACTGAGGGCTGCAGGCCCTCGGAAATCTCGTCGATCAGCAACAGCTTCGGCTGCAGCATCAGCGCGCGGCCGAGAATGAGCATCTTCTGCTCGCCGCCGGACAGCGTTCCGGCCCGTTGCGACAGACGTTCCCTGAGGAACGGAAAATGCCCGTAAACCCGTTCCACGGCTTGCGCAAAACCGCGATCCGAGCGCAAGGCGAGGCGCAGATTGTCGCGCACGCTGAGATCCTGGAACAGCGCCTGCTCCTGCGGCGCATAGCCGACGCCGGATGCAATCAGCGAGGCTTGGGAAACGCCTGATATTGAGGCGCCGTCGAGGCGGATGTCGCCAGAACGCAGCGCCACGAAGCCGAGGATGGTTTTCAGCACGGTGGTCTTACCCATGCCGTTCTTGCCCATCAGCGCAAAGATCTGTCCGGGCGCGATAGCCAGCGACAGCGCCTCGATGATGGCTACCTCCCCGTAGCCGCTCGACACGTTCGACAGCGACAGTTTCGGCATGGTGCTTCCGGCCTCTGCCTGTCTCGTCTCAAGCATGGGCGCCTCCCGAATAGATCGTCCTGACCACTTCGGAATTGACGACCTGGTCGACGCTGCCGTCGAGCACCAGCTTGCCCTGGTGGAGAACGACAATCCTGGTCGAGATGTCGCGCACAAAGTCGAGATCGTGCTCGACCAGTATGGCAGCAAAGCCAAGCTCGCCGGTCAGCTTCTGCAGCGTCGCGCCAATGGTGGTGCGCTCGACCTTGGTCAACCCGGCCGTTGGCTCGTCGAGCAGGATGAGCTTTGGCTCAAGCGCAACCACCATGGCGAGCTCGAGGCTCTGCTTCTGGCCATGCGACAGCAGCGACACCGGGCGGCCGAGCATGCGGTCGAGGCCGGTGGAGTGTAGGATGTCGGCCGCCGCCACCGGCAGTCCAAGCCTGGTGGAGCGGCGCAGCGGGCTTGGCGCCTTGCGCGAGGCGCGCGCCATGCGCAGGCAGTCGGCGACGGTCAGGCTGTCGAAGACGCTCGCCACCTGGAATTTTCGACCCACGCCGAGCGCGACGATCTCATCCGGCGTCATGCCGCTGATGTCCCTGCCGGCGATGCTAACGCGTCCGGTCGTGGCCTCGGTGCCGTCACTCAGGCAGCGCATCAGAGTCGTCTTGCCGGCGCCATTGGGGCCGACGAGGCTGACCAGTTCGCCAGGGCGAACGTCGAGGTCGATGCCTTGCAGCACTTGCAGGCTGCCGAAGGATTTGCCGAGGCCGCTGACGGCAAGCACGCGATTGCCGTTCTCCGCACCGTTGCCGGCCGCCTCGGCGGCGAGGACAGGGCTGCCGGCCTGGCTGGCCTGTTCTCCATGGCGGCGCGGCAGGACCATTCTGGCGAGTTGGGCCAGCCCGTTCGGCAACAGGATGATCATGACTACGAACAGCGCGCCGACCACCAAGTTCCACAGGAAGGGCAGGTCACCGGAAAGCTGAGCGCTGAGATAGTCGATGCCAATCGCGCCCATCACGGGCCCGATAATCGTGCCGCGGCCGCCAAGTGCCGTCCAGATGACGATCTCGGTGCCGAAGACGAAGCCGGCATTTTCCGGCGCCACCACGCCAGACGCGTTGGCATAGAGGAAGCCGGCAATGCCGGCGACGCCGGCGAGGATCGTCGTCAGCGCGATCTTCAGCCGTTGCGGGTCGAGGCCGAGATAGGCGCAGCGCAGTTCATTGTCGCGAATGGCGACGAGCAGCTTGCCGGCATCGGAACGGGTGAAGACCAGCGCGACGACAGTCGTGATGATGAGGCAGATGCCAGTCAGGCGGAAAAAACCCTGCAGGCCGAGCGGTAGGCCGGAGTATCCGACCAGTCCGCTGCTCGATCCGGTCCACACCCCGCCCGAAAACACCATCTGCGTCACCACGATCGGCACCACCAGCGAGATCACCGTCGCATAGAGCGGCGTCGAGCCATGGCCGAACGACAGCCAGCCGACCAGGGCTCCGAGCAGCACCGGCACGAGGATCGCCAGCGCGAGCGCCAGTGCCAACAGCGCCGGGGTTGCGCCGAGATGACTGAGCACCATGGCGCTGGCATAGGCGCCGGTGCCGAAGAAGGCCGCTTGGCCGAATGTCAGAATGCCGGTGTAGCCCCACAGAATGTCGACGGTCACCGCCAGCATGGCGTAGATCATTGAGCGGGTCAGCACGTTGAGCGTGAACCGGTCGAACAGCGCTGGACCGATGATGACGACGACCGTCACCGCAAGCGCGAGGGCCGCAAGCAGCCAGACCCTCGGCGGAATGGAACGGCTCTCAGGCACGGGCAAATCCCTTCGGGCTGATGCGCAGCACCAGGGCGCAGAGGACCGCCACCGTGATGCCGCCGAAAATGGGGCTGACGAAAGTGCTGACCAGAACCTGCGCGCCGCCGAAGACGAGGCAGGCGATGGCTAAAGTCGAGAAGGACGAGCCGGCGACCATGACCAGCATGAACGAGCCTATCAGCCAGGCCACACCCATGTTCGGGTCGACGCTGGTCAGCGGCGTGAGCAGTACGCCGGCAAGTGCCGCCAGCCCGGTGCCGACCATGAAGGTGGCTAGCCGCACGCGCGCGGTGTCGATGCCGAGCGCGCGCGCGAGCGTCTCGTTCATGATCACCGCCTGGGCCGACAGGCCGAGCCGCGTGCCTTCGAGAAGAAAGGTGAAGGCAATCCCGATGACCAGCGCGGCAGCGACCGCGAAAAGCCGGTAGAGCGAATAGCCGACTCCGAACACATCGACAGTGCCCGACAACAAATTGGGGGTGAACTGCACGTCACGCCCGAACCACAGCGTGATCAGCTGGCCGATGACGATGGCGAGCCCCCAGGTCGCCAGTATGGCGTCGAGCGGCCGGCGATAGAGCGGCCGTACGATGACCAGCTCGGTGATACCGCCAAGGATCGCTCCCACGGCAAAGGCGATCGGCAGCGCCGCCCATGGATTGAGCCCGAGGCCGGCGGTTGCCACCGCGCAATAGGCGCCGATCGTCAGCCAGGCGCCATGGGCGAAATTGATGATCTTCAGCACGCCGAAGATCGCCAGCAGGCCGGCGGCGGCGATGAACAGGATTGCCGCCGTCGTCACCATGTCCAGGAGAAGCGTCATGGCAGGTTCCCGATAGTGTGGAAAGGGGCGGCGCAGGGCGGCCGCCCCGTTGCGATGACAAGCGCGGTTACAGCTTCGGGCACTGTTCGCCGGGGTCGACGCCTTCGAATGTGTCGACCACGCTGACTGAACCGTCCGCCTTCACCTGGCCGAGATACATGGTCAGCGGAGCGTGGTGCTGCTTGCTCATCGAGACCGTGCCGCGTGGGCCGGTGAAGGATACCTCGGCGAGTGCCGCAAGCACAGCGGCGGTGTCGGTCGTCCCGGCTTTCTCGACCGCGGCCTTATAGAGATAGATGCCTTCATATTCCGGCACCGAGAGGTCGTTCGGGGTGCGCAGTTCGGGGCCGAACTTCTTCTCGATCGCGGCAAGGAAATTCTTGTTGGCGTCGCTGCCGATGCTGGTCACATAGGAAGCGGAAATGAAGATCCCCGCCGCGTCCGCGCCCATGCTCTTGGCGGTTCCCTCGTCAACGGCGAGGTTGCCATAGGGGATGGTGACACCGGCGCCGCGCAGCTGCTTGGTCAGCGTGACGTTTGGCGCGCCGCCGGCCGTCGAGGTGATCACCGCATCGGCGCCGGAGCTTTTCAGATTGGAGATGATCGCCGTCCAGTCGCTGCCTTCCATCGGCAAATACTCTTCGCCGACGACGCTGGCGCCCGACTTCTCGATATAGGCCTTGGCGAACTCCAGCATGCCGCGGCCAAAGGCGTAGTCGGAGCCGATCAGGAAGAACTTCTTGGCACCTTGCGTCTTGATGAAATTGTCGACGATCGGCGGCACCTGTTGCTCGGGCACCCAGGCGTTGACAAACAGATTGGCGTTGCAGGATTTGCCCTCGTAGAATGAGGTATAGATGTAGGGGATATCGCCCTTGGTGATGATCGGCAGGCCGGCATTGCGCGCAGCACTAGTCTCCATGGTGATGACGGCGTTGACCTCCTTCTGGAAAACCAGCGAATCAAAGGCCTTCTGCGCGCCTGCGGCACCAGAGGAATCGTCGGCGATCTCCAGCGCGAGCTGGCGTCCGAGCACGCCGCCGGCGGCGTTGATCTCGGCGACCGCGAGTTCCGCCGACTGTACGACCGAGGGCGCGACGACACTGTTTGCGCCGGAAAGGCCGACCGGGATGCCGATCTTGATCGGACCGTCCGCGGCGAAGGCGGAAGTGGCCAAGGCGGCGCTGGCGAATGCAAGGATCAGTGCTTTATTCTTCATGGTATTCCCCTTTCTTTGCGTTGATCGTACCGGGTGGCGCCGGCTTCTTCTTGGTTATCCGTAGACGTCGCTGCGGCGGTCGCCGATGGCGTCGTTGCGCTCGCTCAGCGCCCGGGCCTTGGCGACGTCGCTGAGTTCGATCGTGGCGATGAGGATCTCCTCGTCGGCTTCGCTGGCAGGGCCAGCGATCGGCCAGCCGGTCGGGCCGACGATCAGGCTCCTGCCGACAAAGGGCTGGCCACGCTCGGTGCCGACGCGGTCGGCGCAAGCGATGTAGATGCCGTTGCTGTGCGCGGCGGCCTTGTGCAGGATGTTGGCCATCGGCTCTGGGTGGTGGCCCTGGGCCGGCATCGGCACCCAGTTGGTTGGCACGCAGACCAGCTCCGCGCCCTTCAGCGCCAGCTGCCTATAGGTCTCGGGGAACCAGCCGTCATAGCAGATCGCCACGCCGATCCTGCCGATCGCGGTATCGAACACCGGCAGGCCGAGATTGCCCGGCTGGAAATAGAGCTTTTCGCGGTTCCATAGATGCAGCTTGCGGTAAGTGCCGATAGGACCGGATGGTCCGCACAGCATGGCGGCGTTGAAGAACTGGTCGCCGTCGCGCTCGGCAAGGCCGCTGACGATGTGCAGGTTGAGTTCGTTCGCCAGGCTGCACAGCAGCACGCCACTGCGGCCATCCGGGATGGGTGCGGCGAGCGCGGCAAGCTCGTCCTGGCTGTCGAAGACATAGCCGCTGTCGGCAAGTTCCGGCAGCACCACCACCGATGCGCCAAGGCCGGCGGCCTCGCGGACCAGCCGCTCCATCGCCTGGAGATTATCGTCCAGCCGGCCGATCGCCGGCTGGAACTGGATGCAGGCCAGACGCAGGTCCGCCGTCGCTTTCGCATGTGTCGTCAAAGCCTGTCTCCAAACGCAAAAAACCCCTGGGCGCGGAAGTCATCCGCGAACCAAGGGCTACATAGCCATCAATGTGAAACGGCATTCCTGCCGATGAGCAAACCTGCTCGTGCCTTTAGAAGTTGCACGGCTGGAAGATCGCGTCAAGGGCAAAGATTCTGACGGAATGCGACGATGAAAAAGCTAAAATTATGTAAATAAACCAGACTGTTACGAGATCTTCTTGCTAAAATCTGCTGCCAACGCCTTACCGGTCGTTCGGCCGCTTCTGGCTTGCTTGCGCGGAAATGCCGAAGCCAAAAGTCCGCATCGCTTCCTGCGCGGCGAGAATGCTGTCGGCCACCGAAACCAGCGCGACGCGCTTCGATGTCGCCTGGTCGCGGATGAGCTTGTAGGCGGTCTCTTCGTCGACACCATTCATCTCGACCAGCACCTTGACCGCCTTCTCGATCGTGCGGCGACCTTTCAGCGTATCCTCAAGCTTGCGCACCTTGTTGGCGAGTCGCCCTTCATAGCCGTAGCGGTAACGGGCCAGCGCGAACTGCGTCAGCACGCCGAGCTGCCTGAGCGGCTTGGTGATGACGCCGTGCGCATTGAGGTCGATGATCGCCTTGATCGAGGTCGGGCTTTCATAGGTGACAATGGCGACCACAGCAGCATTGGCGCCTTCGATCAGCGACACCATGGCGTCGGTCGGCGCTTCGCCCACCTGCACGAAGACCGTGTCGATGTCGCCGGGGATCGTCGCCGGCGGCGGCCACGCCGCGCGGACTTCGCAGCCTAGGCGCCGGAGGTGATCGACCAGCGCGGCGCCATCCTCATCCTTCGGATGGATGACGAGGATCTTCGCCTGCCGCAGATCGTTGAGGATGCGTTTGAGCGTCGCAGTCATCAGTCATCTTCTTGTTTGAGCATGATCTTGCCCAAAAAACCGGGGCCTACTTTTTGGGATCGTGCTCTACAGCCACGGCTCTTCGAAACGGGAGGAAGCGAGATAGGGATCCGGCCGGATCGGCGCCTGCGACTGCCAGGCGATGTCGAACTGCCCGGTGGCGTTGGCAATGCCGATGCGCGGCGTCGACCAGACGTGGCGGTTTTCTTGGTCGAACATCATGCGTCCCTCCGGCGACGCATAGTCGACTTCAAGCGCCGCCTGGCCGAGGCGGAAGGTGTCGAGGGTTCCGGCCTTTTCCAGCGCGCGGGCGAACAGGTGGACCTGCGTATAGGCCGTCTGCGACCACATGGTCGCGGTCGTGCGGTCGCCGAACCGGCGGGCGAGTTCGCCGACGAAGCGCTGGTTCTCGCCGCCGTCGACCGTCGCCAGGTAGGGGGCCGCCAGCACATGGCCGGTGCAGAGCTCGGCGCCGATCACGCGGATTTCACCTTCGGCAAGGGTCAGGCTGGCGATCGGCCGCCTTGTCCGGTCGATGCCTGCCTCGGCATAGAGCCTGTAGAGGATTTGCGCGCTGAGCCCGATGACCGTCGAGAACACCGCGTCCGGCGCAGCCTTCTCGATGTCGGCCATCAGCCGGCGCATTCGGCGTTCGTCGGCGTCGAGCGGCACATACTGTTCCTCGACGATCGTGCCGCCCTTGCATTCCAGGAGGTCGCGCATCACCCGGTTGGATTCGTGCGGATAGATGTAGTCGGACCCGGCCATGAACACACGAGGTCCGTAGCGCTGCAGGATGAAGTCGGCCAGTGCGAAGGTGTTCTGGTTGAGCGTGGCGCCGGTATAGAGGACGTTCTCCGAATATTCGAAGCCTTCGTAGATCGACGGATACCAGAGCAGGCCGTTGTAGCGCTCGACGATCGGAAGCACGGCCTTGCGGCTGCCCGACATCGAGCAGCCGAAGATGACGTTGACGTCGTCTTCGGTCAGAAGCTTGCGGGCCAGCGACCGAAACGCCTCGGGGTCGCTGCCCGGATCGTAGGCGATCGGCTCGATCTGCCGCCCGAGCACGCCGCCGCCAGCATTGATCTCCTCGATGGCTAGAGCTGTTCCGTAAAAATGCTCGCTTTCGGTTACCGAAGTGATGCCGCTGCGCGAAAAGAGGATACCGACGCGCCATGTCCCGGCTGTTCCTGTCACGGCAATCCTCCCTGCGCTTTTCCCGCAAAGGCCTATTGCACGCGGGGCGTCATGGCAATCGCCATTGAATAGCCTGCTGTACTTGCGTTCAGGTGACGTACCGTCTTGGTCAGAATTGATCCAAATCGCCGCGCGCTTCTCTTTGACTGACTGTCATGAATGCCCAAGCAGCCGACACTGTAGCGGCCGTTCTGAACGACCGAAGTTGGCACATCCTTCCTGTTCGCAAACCGTAAAGATGACCCTTACGGCCACATCGATCAGATCAAGCTCAAGACGCGGGGTTTCAGGTAGGGTGGAGAACCTTCCGCGGCACTCCCGCTTCCTCGTCGCAATAGCGCCTTGCCAGCTTCACACAACTTTACATTCGCCCGCAACGGCCGAAACATTGCGCTCCTAGTCTGGCCCAGTCGCGGCAGAGATGCCGCATTAGCGAAAGGACCAGCATCATGGAAACGAACCATCAGGAACCGGCCGGCCACTCCGGCACCCCGCAGAAGAAGAGCTGGGGCAAGCGCATCGCCATAGGCGGCATTGCGATCGCGGCGCTTGCCGGTGTCGGCGTCGCCGGCGCGCTCAGCCAGGACTACGGGCGCATGCAGCGCTTCGGCATGGGCGGGGACGACGGCGGACCCGGCATGCACATGCAGGCCAATTTCCGCCACGGCATGGGGTTCGGCGGTCCGGGTTTCGGCGGGCATCACCTTGAGCGCATGCTCGAGGAGGTCGACGCAACACCCGAGCAGGAAGACAAGCTGGAGGCGATCATGGACAAGCTCCACGACGATGTCCACCCGATCATGCGCGGCTTCCGTGACACACGAGACGATGTCGCTAAGCTGCTCGGCGCCGCAACGATCGACCGCGAGGCGGTGGAGAAGCTGCGCGCCGAGCGCGTCACAGCGGTCGACGAGGCCTCGCGCAAGCTGACGACAGCGCTGCTCGACGCCGCCGAGGTGCTGACGGCCGAGCAGCGGGCGGAGCTGGCCGAACATTTCGAGGATCGCGGCTGGCACCGCTGGTAAGCTCTGTACACGCACAGTTTCGAATCGGAGCAAATAAACGAGCATGGCGGACCAGGTTCTCATCGTCGACGACGACAGGCGCCTGTCCGCCATGCTCGCAGAATATCTGACGGGCAACGGCTTTCGTGTGCGAGCGGCGGAGACGGCGGGCGCAGGCATTGCCGAGATCGCGCGGCTGTCGCCCGATGCCGTGGTTCTCGACGTCATGCTGCCCGACATGGACGGCTTCGAGGCGCTCAAGCGCATCCGCGCGAACTCCGATGTGCCGGTTCTGATGCTGACGGCGCGAGGCGACGAGACCGACCGCATCGTTGGGCTGGAAATAGGCGCCGACGATTATCTGCCGAAGCCGTTCAATCCGCGCGAGTTGCTGGCGCGGCTGAAGGCAATCCTGCGCCGCCGCAACGCCGGCGCGAACGCCTCCCCGCGCATCCTGCGCTTCGGACGGCTGGAGATCGACCCTTCGTCGCGCTGGGCCCGCGTCGACGGGCGCGACTGCCCGATGACCAGCTACCAGTTCGACCTGCTGGTGGCGCTCGCCGAAAATGCCGGGCGCACGCTGTCGCGCGAGCAGCTCATGGACATGGTCAAGGGCGAAGAACTGGAAGCGTTCGACCGGTCGATCGACGTGCATGTCTCGCGCATACGCGCCGCGATCGAGACAGATCCGAAACATCCTCGCCGCATCATTACGGTACGCGGCGCGGGCTATGTCTTTGCCCGTTTTCAGGACGGTGACAGATAAGCCATGCGCAGCAGCCTTTTCGTCAAGATCTATCTCACCGTGCTCGTCAGCCTCGCAGTAGTAGCGATCGCCAGTGCGATCTTCGTACACATGGGCCAGGAACGCGAACATGCCGGCTGGAGTGGCCGGCGCGACGCTTTCATCGAGGCGATGCTGTCGGCGGACTCCGACCCCGCCTTGCTGCAGGCGACGGCCGAGCGGCTTTCGGCGACCTTCGATGCCGACATCTCCGTCTACGGTCCGCAGGGGCGGCTGCTTGCCGCGGCCGGCCGGCCGATCCCTCCGCAAGAGATCGGATCCCGGCGCAGGATGTATCCCGGCGGGCAACACCTGCTGATCAGTCGGCAGCCGGACGGAAGGGTGATCGCGGCGCGGCTGAGAATGCCGTTCGGCCCGGCCGGCCGCAGCCCGCTTGCCTTTCTCGCGCTGATCGCCGCGGCGATAGGGCTTGCCGCCTTTCCGGTCGTGCGTCATCTGACACGCCGCCTTGAAGCATTGCGCCAGGGCGTGGATCGCTGGGGCGCAGGCGCTCTCGACACGCGCGTCGCCGTGCGCGGCAGCGACGAGGTGGCGGCGGTGGCGGCGAGCTTCAACCGCGCCGCCGAGCAGATCGAGCGGCTGCTTGCCGCGCACCGCTCGCTGCTTGCCAACGCCAGCCACGAATTGCGCTCGCCGCTTGCGCGCCTGCGCATGGCGATCGACCTCGACGCCAACGGACAAAGCGGCCCGGTGCGCGACGAGATCGTACGCGACCTTGCCGAACTCGATGCGTTAGTGGAGGAAATCCTGCTTGCCAGCCGGCTCGACCATATCGAGAAGCTGGAACGGGTGGAGCAGGTGGATTTGTTGGCGCTCACTGCCGAGGAAGGTGCGCGCTCCGGCGTCGACGTCTCAGGCGAACCCGGCGTCGTGTCGGGCGACCCGACACTGCTCACGCGGCTGGTTCGCAATCTCATGCAGAACGCGCAAAGACATGGCAGTCCGCCGGTCAGCGCGCATGTGGGAACCGAAGGCGGCTCTGTGGTGCTCAAGGTGCGCGATCACGGACCGGGCCTGCCGGAAGGTACCGGCGAGCGCGTCTTCGAGCCGTTCTTCCGACCACAGGGCCGCAGCGAGACGGCCGGCGGCTGGGGCCTCGGCCTGTCGCTGGTGCGCCAGATCGCCTTGCATCACGGCGCAACCGTGCACCATAAATCGCCGTCCGGCGGCGGCGCCTGCTTCATCGTCACGTTTCCGGCAATATCTTGATACGGCGGGCGCATACCCTTGTGAACGCGCCCCCAAGCGGGGCGGAAAATATACGCATCCAGCACCTTTGCCGAATACCGCTCTGGTTTTGCGTGCCGAGAACTGATCGCTGCCAGGTCCGCTTCCTGCGATACAGGCTGAGATACAAACTGTGATACAAATCGCTGCGGCGCCTTGGAAAAAACGCGGTAAAATCAATGCCGAAAGCCGCGCTGGGTTGCTTCTCGACCGCACCATAAGTATCGAACAATTTCAGTTCCTTACCTCTATAGCTTAAGCCAGGCCGTGGAGGGCTGCGATGTATCTCGTGATACAAGCTGTGATACTGGACGGTCAGGTGCGGAACGCATCGTCCAACCGGCAATTCAGGTCCTCGCAGGTGGCCGATTAGAAAGCCGGTGATCTGTTACTGAAGCCGGCTGGAGTACTGAGCGGTCGCGCCATCCCGCAGCCGTCTAATATCCGACTTCCAATCAACCAGCGCTCATGACCGAGCTGCCCTTCATCAGCCGGTTTCGCTTCCGTTGGAGCAGAATTCCAAAACGTCTCTAACAAGAGAAGGGATGGGAATCATTTTCCGCTCCTATTTGGTCAGCACGACATGGGTGGCGTTTTGCGTGGGAACGTGCTCGGTGCAGCGATAGCCGAGGCTGGTGGTATCAATATCGGCGAAGAGGTGTTCGCCTGAGCCGAGGAGTATCGGCGATATCGCAAGGTGCATCTCGTCGATAAGCCCGGCGCGCAGATATTGCCGGACAGTCGCCACTCCTCCGCCGACCAGCACATCCTTGCCGTTGGCGGCCTGGACCGCACGCTCCAGCGCCGCTTCGATGCCGTCGGTTACGAAGCGGAAGACTGTGCCGCCCTCCATGGTCACCGGTGCGCGTTCATGGTGCGTCAGCACGAAGACGGGGCAGTGGAAGGGCGGATTGTCTCCCCACCAGCCCTTCCAATTTTCGTCGGGCCACGATCCGCGAATCGGCCCGAACATGTTTCGGCCCATGATCCACGCTCCGACATTCCTGTGGACACGCGCCGCGAACTCGTCGTCGACACCGGCCGTGCCATCGTCTTTTCCGTGCACACGCTGAAATGTGCGGGTCGGGATAAACCAATCGTGCAGGGCCTCGCCGCCGACGCCCAGCGGATTTTCAGGGCTCTGGTCGGGGCCGGCACCGTAGCCATCGAGTGACAGGCTGAAATTGCCGACGCGAAGTTTGGTCATGGTAGAACTCCTCCTTCGTGACTGATTGCGAAATGCAATCGGTTACGCTTTTTCGCATAACTGATCCTGTATTGCAACCGGTTTTTCGAAGTGCACATATTGGATGTCGGGCGACGGTCGGCAGCCCTCGCGGGCCGCCTTTCGCATCGTTCTCGACCGCTGCCGACTCCGGCTCACTTGAGGCGCCGCCTTCGTCACACGTTTGTGAAGGCGGATGTCGAAATCTGAACGGGCCGCGCGTTGAGAGGCCGCTTTCACCCCGCTAAGCATAGGCCATGACAACCATGACCCAGGACATCGTCCGGCCGCTCGCGCTGACGGCCCGCCTTCTCGCCCACTACTGGCCACAACTCCTTCTCGTCGGCGCCATCGGGTACATCGCGCGCGACCTTCTGCTGGAGGCGGCGGTGACGGTGGGGCTTCAACACCCGCTGGGCGGGATGCTCATGCTGTCGCTTGTGGTGCTGGCGAAACTGCTGGTCGTGGTGACGATGTTCGCTGTGTTGCGGTCGGGTCTGCCTGCGCTGGCCGCGTTGCGGCGGGCGCCGGCCGGCGCGGCGAAGGGCGCGGGCTGGCTACGGGGCGGGGACCATCTGCTGGCTGTCACGGCGGCGGTGATCCTGCCGTTCTTCGCCTATTACGCGGCGTGGGGCTTTCTCGGCGACACGGTGCGCGAGTATTCGCGGCTGGCGCTCGACCGCGTGGCATTCGGCGAGAAGCTCCAGATCTTCCAGCTCTTGCAGTCGCGCGGCCTGATCGCCTCGGTTGTCGCCTGCTGGGCGATCCGCTGGGCCGCCAAGCGTATGAACGACCGCTCGCAAGCGCCCTGGTGGCGTCTCGTGATCGTGGCGGCGGACGCAAGCTGGATATTCATCGGCCTCTACGCACTCGACATCTGGAAGGACGACTTCATCAGGTGGCTTGGGGCGGGCTCGCTGCTGGAGGAACTGAGCATGGGCCTGACGTCCTTGTCGATGGCGGCTCACGCGGCAGAAGGCTTCACCCCGGTCGAGTTCCGACAGCCGAGTGCCTTCGAGCAGGCGCAGAACCTCTTCTTCTACGCACTCCTGCCGATGATCTGGCTGGTCATGGCGGCGATCATCAACGGCTACGATCTGTCGCCCGCAACCGCCGCGCCCGCACGCGCTGCCACCTCACGTGCTGGGACTTGGCGGAAATGGCTGCACGATTTCGTCGCCCATTTCCTTGGCGGTTACCGCGCGCGCTACCGGCCGGTCTGGACCTGCCTGACGCTGACGCTCAGCGCCGGGCTTGCGACGCTCGTCACCTTCATCGTCGCCTATCGTGCGCTCAACTGGCTCGGCGCCTGGCTCTGGTACGGGGCGACGCGCGCCCTCGGCCCCTACGATCTCTCCACCTGGCAGGTTGTTGTCGGCGTTATGAGCGTGTTCATCGGCAGTCCGAGCGATCTCGACGGTGGCATCCTGCTCGACGCCGCGCGCATCGCCCTGCTGGCGGCGGTGCTCGAGCACGCGGTGGCGACGCGGACGCGGCCGGTTGCTACCTGAAGTGCAGATAGGCGGGCAGGGCCCCGGAGAGGGATACGGAAAGCGCGAGGCTCTCCGCGTCTTCCGGGACGACGAAGCTCTCGGCCATCATGACCGTATCGCCCGGGCTGAGCTCCGCGAACAGGCCGCAATGCGGTTTGTCCGCGGCTGCCGGCTTCGCCTTGCGCACCGCGCTCCCGGGCAGGAAGGCCGGCTCCCAGCGGCGGCCCCGATCGTCCGTCAGGGCCACTTGGCACCGATTTTCCACAAGCTGCTTCGGATCGTCGACGGTCGCCTCGAATTCGGCGAGGACGATGATCGTGTCGGGGAGGTTTCCGGGCAGGCGGGCAAGCCCGGTCAGCCGCCAGTCCGCCCCGGCATAGCGCTGCAAGGTCCCGCTTTCGACGGCGATGGGATTGCGCATGTCGCGCAGCCACTCCCGAATCGTATCCCCTGTGTGCACCAGGATCGCGGCCGGCAGGACGACCGCCAGCGCCGCGATGCTGAACCAGTAGCGGCGGCGTTCGCCGGTATTCGCGGCGGTCGCCGTCATTCGGCCTCCAGCGTCCAGGGCTGGCTCCGGTTGCCCCGGCCGAGCGTGACGGCTGGCCGGATGTCTTGCGCCCGCACGTCCGTCATCTCGATCCACGCTTCCTCGGCGAGTGGCGTCACGGCGGAGCGGGCGATCAGCAGGGTGGCGCCGGAGAGCTGGCTTTCCGGGACCTCGAACGCCATCAGCATCGGCCTCGGGATGCCCGGCTCCAGCCGCTCCGATCCGAGCATGCCCGGCATGGCCGAGAAGCGCTGGCTGAGCGCGTGGCGCACGCCGTTCGGGCCGAGCCATTTGGCGGATGTCAGGGAAAGGCTTT
Source organism: Mesorhizobium sp. WSM4821 (assembly GCF_055901555.1). Classification (NCBI taxonomy): domain Bacteria; kingdom Pseudomonadati; phylum Pseudomonadota; class Alphaproteobacteria; order Hyphomicrobiales; family Phyllobacteriaceae; genus Mesorhizobium; species Mesorhizobium sp. WSM4821. Next base: position 3,944,912 of record NZ_CM148371.1, read on the forward strand.
CCTGCTTGGCGGCGGCTGCGGCTTCGATGATCACCCAGACGCCGGAGGTGGTATAGGTGCGGGTGCGGCCGAAGCTCGACGCCTTGACCACCCGTGCCAGATGGACGTCGGCGACGCCGATGGCGAAGGCGCCGGTGTCCACCCTTTCGCCCTGTCTGCCGGCCACGGGAACGGGCGAGATGATGTCGCTGTAAAGGGGCGTCGTGCGCTGCATCCCGTAGAGCATTGCCGCGGCCAGCAGCACCCCCGCCAGCCCCTTGACGGCGCCGATCATTGCGCCGGCTCCGCTGCGGCCGGCGAAACGGACAGTTCGATGGCGGCGACCGGGTCGCGATCGAACCACCCGGAAGCGCCGTAGAGATTATCGCGGCGCTTGTAGATCTGACTGCCGATCAGAAGCCGCAGCGTGCGCGGTGGGGGCAGGGCGGGCGGCCATTCCCAGGCCGCGATCATCCGTTCCGGGATTCCGGGATTGACGCCGCCAGCGACCCAGTCGTCCCGCGCCAGATAGACGACCGGGTCGGGCAGGGCCGGGACCGGCGGATCGATGGCGAGCAATCTCGTGAGAACGTTGCTGGTTTCCGCCGAACGGTTGTCGGCGTCGAATTCGACCATCACGAAGGTCTTCGGCTCCAGCGGCTCGATGCCTGTTGGCGGCTTCGGACCGGCCCGCGCCTCGCGGACCGTGACGATCCAACGGCCGGTGTCCACCGGCTCGCCGGCGGCAACCAGGGCAACGCTCTCCGGGTTGGCCGCCTCGTAGACCGCCATCGCAAACGAGGCGGCCGCCGCCGCGGTGCCGCCAATGCCAGTGATGAGAATAGCCAACAGACGCTGCCGTACTGTCATCGCCTCTCGATCGCCATGATTCCTCCACATGCACGATATGTCAGAAGATACCGCGAATTAAATTCCAGGAATTGGCATCTCGGTCAAATTCCGTCACGTCGCCAAACACAGGCCCAAACACAGACTTTGCGCCATCGGCCCGCTCAACCGGAGCTCGTTCATGCAGTGGATGCAGGCCCTGGGGCGCGGAATCCGGGGAATGGCTTTGCTAAAGTGAGAATCCGGCTTTAACCTCCTGCAACGTATTTCCAGGTCGAAAACCCGGTTTGACCTGTCCAGGAGCGCCACACGGAACGGAGCCATTTTCATGAGTGACAGCCAGGTAAGGACTGCGGGACGGGACACCATTCGAAGCCTGCATGCCGACCTGCCAGTCAACGCCACGTTCCATATCTGGCTCAAGGCGACCAAGCCGGGCATCCAGGGCTCGCTGTCTTTTTCCAATGTCCGTGGCAAGTTCGGCGAGGTGAGCGTCGCGAACGCCGAAGAGTATGAATTCAGAATTTTTCATGTCTTCGGTGGTGGCAGTGTCGACCTGGATTACGACACTGATCAAACCTCGGTGTCGGTTGCCTACTGGTTCGCATTGGCCGACGTGCTGGAGACAGGCATTACGGTTCTTCACACCAATCCGGGAAATGCGCCGCCGAAAATCCCCGACAGCTATCATTTTCGTCCTCCGTTCGGCTGGATGAACGATCCAAACGGATTTGGCCGGTTTGGGGGGCGCCCGCATCTCTTTTATCAGCATTATTCGCATGGGCTTCGGTGGAACACGATGCATTGGGGGCACGCCGTATCTTCCGATTATCTGCGGTGGCGTCACATGCCTATCTTCCTTTTCCCGTCGGAAGATCTTACTGCAAGGCCCGACAAACGGGGCGGCGCGTATTCCGGCTCAGCCATCCCGCTTGCCGATGGCCCGGGCATTCGCGTGTTTTTTACCGAGCAGGTACAGGACCGTATCCCGGAACAGCAAATTCAACTCACGGCCACCTCCAGCGACCTCATCATGGCGGGGAATGCGGACGTCATCCTGCCATACCGCCCACTCGACCAGGGATTGACGGCTGATTTTCGCGACCCGTACGTCTTCAGGGGACCGGATGGCCTTTGGAAAATGCTGCTAGGCAGCCAGAGCGACGAAGGCGGCGTTGTCCTGCTTTACGAAACCCATGACCATACGGCCGCCACCGGCTGGACATATATCGGCAAGCTTCTGGTCGAGAAACACTATCGGACGACGGCGATCGAGTGTCCCTGTTTGCTGCCGCTCGACGGGCCAGCGACCGATCCCGCGACGCGCTGGGTTCTCATTCTCGGGCTGATGAACAGCGAGGACCGACCCACACGGCGCAAGAACCTGACAATGGCCATCGTCGGATGGTTCGACGGCCGGACCTTTGCCAAGGAATTCGAACAGGAACTGGACTTCGGCACGGACAACTACGCCTTCCAGGCCTTCGTCGACGGTGACACCATTGTCGGCATAGGGTGGCTTGCCAACTGGGCCGACACCGGACCGGCGATCGATTTCCCCACAGCCATGACTTTGCCTCGCAACATCCACCTGTCCGCGGGCGAGTTGCATACTCCGCCCATCGGCGCCGCGGAGAGCCTGCGGAGCCACATTCTGGACCGAACACGCCTTGCGGCCGGGGAGCAGGTGACTTTTGTCAACGGCGCCGTCGAAATCCTGTTCGAACTCGAAAGGCCGGGCCTCCATTTCGACCTGAAACTCCATCATCCAACCGTCAGCCTCGGCGTCATCGTCGACGACGAGGGACTTGCCATTTGTCATGGAGACGACGGCGCAGCGGAATCTCCTCACTACATCGCCAAGGGAGCCCGTCCAAAACGGCTGCGGATATTTCTGGATTACGGGTCGATCGAGGTCTTCGCGGATCGCGGCCGTTGGGCCGGCACGAAGCGGATCAGCGGTTTTGAGCCGGTACAATCGGCACGTCTCATTGCTGAAACAGGCGGCGTTCTACATGCGACGGTATGGGCGCTCAAACCTTGACAAAGAGATCAGTACTTCCAGGTCAGGATTGGGCATCCTCAAACACCGACCAATGGACGAGCCCTTCGACGACGCCAAGGGCAAACTGTTCCCTCGCGCTGTAAATCAACGGGTTGTGGCGAGCCATGTCACGCAGTTCGGGCAGGGCATTGGCCACGACAATCCCACGCGCGCCCGGCAGGTCGAACATGCTGCGATCGTTGTTGGTATCGCCGGCGACGACCACCTCGTCCAGGCCTATGCCGAGTTCATTGCAGAGCCAGGCGAGCGCCTGGCCCTTGTCTGCCGAACGAGGCAGGACGTCGAGATCGCGTCCGCTCGAATAGATCATCGTCACCGAGAGGCCGGCCTCGTCCAGCGCGCGCTCGATGCCGGCAAGGACGTCCGGACTTGCGTCGTGCAGGTACCAACTCGATTTGAAGGCGTGCTGATAGATGTCGGGCTGCCGGGCGGTATCCTTGAGCGATGCGAGTACCGCATCGACCTTTTCAAGAGACCAGCCTTCCGAGAGCCTTTCATTGAAGTGCCCGAGGCGCGAGCTGTGTCGCGGACCGGCCAGCATCGTGCCGACCCCGCCGATCACGTAGTCCGGCGCCGGCAGGCCGACTTCCTCGACGAAGTTCAAGATGTCATCGGCCAGACGACCGCTGTTGTAGACCAGAACCGGCCGATGCTCGGGGTCGAGCGCTTCCCATTTGGAACGGAATCGTAACGTCGCTGGCGGATGACCTGCCAAGGTCCCGTCGAGATCGCTCGATAGAAGCGCGATCGGTTTCAATCGCCGTCGTTCCACGGCTCGTCCCAATCATGGTCGTCGACCGCCTTCAACACGGGACGTCCTTCGACGAGGCTGACCAGTTGCTGCGCGATACCTGTCCAGGTAAACAGGCTGCGCGCCTTGTGTGCACCCATGCGGCCCAGTCGGCCATAGAGGCGAGGGTGCTTCATAGGCTTGACGATCGTGATGCCGAGGTCTTCCTTGTCGAAGGGATCGCCAAAAAGCGCGTGCCGGCCATAGCTGATCCCGCGATAGAGACCGCCATGGATAGTAACCACGGTGGGCGTTCCGCAGGCCATGGCCTCGATTGCGGTCATGCCGAACGGCTCGTAGCGGCTCGACAGGACGAACATGTCCGCGGCCCTGTAGGTGTCGGCCAGATCCTCGTCGGCAACATAGCCTGAGAAGACGACGCGATCCTGCAAGCCTAGCTGCTCAACCTGTTCCTTGAGTTGGTTCAGGATCTTCTGTTCCTGCTCGTCCATGTTCTCGCCGCCGACGGCGAGCCTCAGCACCGCATCCGGCACACGCGGCGCCACCACGGAAAACGCATCGATCAGCAGGTCGTAGCCCTTGTTGGTGGCGAGCCGGCCGAGCGCCAGGATCGTTCGCCCCTCGAAGCCGAGCCGATGGCGGATCATTCGGCGAGAAGCCTCGCTGACGGGGAAGAACCGGTTGTCGTCGTAACCGGGCGGGATCATGTGCACGCGGTCGCGCTCGAGGCTGTAGTCCTCGACCAGCATGTCCACCTGCGGCGGCGTTGTTGCAATCACCATGGCGCAGCTTCGATAGATGATCGTCTCGTGCTTTATGCGCTCGGTGAAGTTGAACTCGGCCTCGAATGTATCAGCCTTGTCCGGGTAGTCTGTCTTCATCTGGCGCTGCTTCCATATGCCGAGAGAATGCGGCGTATGGATATGCGGGACAGTGAGCGCTTCCGACAGCCGCTGCCCCGCCACGCCCGCATCCCAGTAGTGACTGTTGATGAAGTCGTAGGAGAGGTTCTCCCTGCGAATCAGGCGCAGCGCGTTTTCACACCATTCGAGAAGGTGGCGGTGGAGATATTCCTTCGGAATGAAATCGGGTCCGCCACAGGCGACTCGCAGGACACGAACTCCGTTCGCCACGTCATCGACAGCAGGCTGGTCTTCAAATCGCCGCGTCCAGATATCGACAGCGTAACCCAATTGGGCCAGCTTTTTGGCAAGCTCCAGGACATAGACCACTTGTCCGCCCGTATCGGCCGCACCCAGTGGCGGGTTTGCTGCAACGTAGCCATGGGTTGAAATGAGTGCAATTCTAGGTATCGCCGCATCCGAGTTGTCGTCCGGCATCTGTATCCTTCTCTACGATTTTGCACACTCGCAGTCGAAAGCGTGCGCCAATTTACAACTATAAGGATCCCGACCCCCATCCGCAAATACTGAGCGCGCGCTCGGGTCAACGCAATTGACATCATGGTGGGGAAAACTGGTTCTGCCGCATATTCCCGTTGCCGAGTTGCCTGCAATCAACCTTGGACGGTTCTTCGAGGATTTATGATGCCCAAAGGTTGCCATTCGATCAGTCTGTCACCTGCCTTGCGTTCGCTGATATCTGGCAGCGGGGCTGAGCCTGCGCGTGCCTGCGGAGATGGCCGAGTGCGGCATCAACGTTTGTCCCGCGATCCGGTTGCACCAGCATTTCCGTGCGGCGGGGAGGGCGCATTTCGTTTGATTTTTCCGCTCGTTGCGCCATGGAGCGCTGGATTCTCAAATCGAATCGGGGCCGCCGCGCGCAAAGGACGCTGTAGCAATTTGTCTTTGCGCATGGTCCTTTCTGAAAATCGATTCCGATTTTTCAGGGTCATGCGCTAGACCTGACAGGCACCTTTTCCGGAATTCTGATAGCGGGAGGCGCTGATGGAAGGCCAGGACAAACAGACGACCGGCGCCAGGGCCGCTGACGACAGCCATGCCGATATTTATGGCGAGGACGGCGCCATTCTGTCGTCGTTCCTTGCCCAGATCGGCGCGGCGATCGCTGATCGCGACACGCTGACGCTGAAGCGTGAAGTCGACGACCTGCACCAATCGGAACTTGGCGACCTGCTCGAGGCGCTTCATCCCGAGCAGCGCCGCGCGCTGGTCGAACTTTTGGGCGCCGACTTCGACTTTTCCGCGCTGACCGAGGTCGACGAGGCGATCCGCCGCGACATCGTCGACAATCTGCCCAACGAGCAGATCGCGCAGGGGGTGCAGGACCTCGATTCCGACGACGCGGTCTACATTCTCGAGGATCTCGAAAAGGAAGACCAGGACGAGATCCTGTCGCAACTGCCGTTCACCGAGCGGATCAGGCTGCGCCGCTCGCTCGACTATCCCGAAGAGACCGCCGGCCGCCGTATGCAGACGGAGTTCGTCGCGGTGCCGCCGTTCTGGACGATCGGCCAGACCATCGACTACATGCGCGAGGACCAGAACCTACCCGACCGCTTCAGCCAGATCTTCGTCATCGATCCGAGCTTCAAGCTGCTCGGCGCCATCGACCTCGACCAGATCCTGCGCACCAAGCGTTCGGTCAAGGTCGAAGAGGTCATGCATGAGACCAGGCACGCCATTCCAGCCACGATGGACCAGGAAGAGGCGGCGCGCGAATTCGAGCAATACGACCTTCTCTCCGCCGCCGTCGTTGACGAGAACGAGCGGCTGGTCGGCGTGCTGACCATCGACGACGTGGTTGACGTCATCCAGCAGGAGGCCGAGGAGGATCTGCTGCGCATGGGCGGCGTCGGCGACGAAGAACTGTCGGACAGCATTTTCTCGACCTCGCGCTCGCGCGTTCCGTGGCTGCTGGTCAATCTCGGGACGGCCTTCATCTCGGCCTCGGTGATCAGCATGTTCGGTGCGACGATCGAGGAAATGGTCGCGCTTGCCGCACTGATGCCGATCGTTGCCTCGCTGGGCGGCAATGCCGGCACGCAGACGATGACAGTGACCGTGCGCGCGCTCGCCACACGCGACCTCGATATCTACAATGCCGGTCGCGTCATTCGCCGCGAGGTTGTGGTCGGCCTGCTGAACGGCATGGTCGTTGCGACGATCCTCGGGTTGGTCGCCGGCTTGTGGTTTCACAATCCCGATCTCGGTTTCGTCATTGCCGCGGCGATGATCCTCAACATGCTGGCCGCGGCACTCGGCGGCATTCTGATTCCGCTGTTCCTCGACAAGCTGGGCGCCGATCCGGCGATTTCGTCATCAATCTTCACGACGATGATTACCGACGTTATCGGTTTTCTCGCCTTCCTCAGCCTTGCCACCTGGTGGCTGCATCTGGGCGCGGGAGCCTGACAAGGCGTTCAATTGACTTTTACGTAAGTTGCGTGCGAAGTTTCGACGGAGAGCTACCGGTCGATTCCGGCACGGGATGAGCCCCTTTGGGAATGAAGGGCATTGCCGCATGTTGGGCGATCGCGCCGTTTTCCGGGCATTTGGAGTGACGATGCGGGAATATTACTCGATCACCGAACTGACCCGCGAATTCGATGTTTCGACGCGGACGCTGCGCTTCTACGAGGACGAGGGGCTGGTGCAGCCGATACGGCGCGGCCGCACGCGGCTGTTTCGCCCGTCGGACCGCCATCTCATCCGCCAGATCATGCGCGGCAAGAGGCTTGGCTTTTCGATCAACGAAATCCGCGAAATCATCCAGATGTACAAGGAGCCGCCCGGGGAGGTCGGTCAACTCAATCTGATGATCAAGCGTATCGAGGAAAAGCGCGAGGATCTGCGCCAGAAGCGCCGGGACCTCGAGGAGACCCTGGCGGAGCTCGACCAGGCCGAGGAATCCTGCGTCGAGCGGCTGGTGGAGCTCGGCGTAAACACCTGACCGATCCCGATGTCTATTCGCCAGGCACTCTCTAACCGGCGATCAATCAAATCATGTTCATCATTCTCGCTTGGCTGTTCGCCGCCGTGGTCGCCATCCACAATCTGGAGGAGGCCGCTTTTCTACCTGCCTGGTCCGGGCAAGCAGGGCGTTGGCATCGTCGCGTTGGAGCCAGTGAATTCCGGTTCGCGGTGTTCGTACTCACGGTTCTCGCCGGCGTTGCCGCCTTGATCGCCACCGTGCAGGGACGGGAGAGTTTCGGCGCCTATGTCCTGACCGGTTATGCGCTGGCGATGCTGCTCAATGTGGCCTTTCCGCATCTCCTCGCCACATTGGCCATGGGCCGCTATATGCCGGGCACCGCGACCGCTCTCGTTCTGAATCTGCCGGTCAGCGCCGCCCTGCTGCACCGGGCGTTTCGCGAGGGCTATGTCTCGCCATCGCGTTTCGCCCTGGTGGGACCGGCCGTCGTCCTTGGTATCGTGCTGTTGATCTCGGCGCTGTTCTATGTCGGCCGGAAACTGTTGCCGGACACGGGACGCGCGTCGGGCAAGGCTTCGGGCTGATTTCGCCGCCATCAGATCCAGCGCCGCACCCTTTTCGCGTAATCGCGGTACTTCTTGCCGAATTTCGCCGCCAGCACCTTTTCCTCGCCCTCGATCGCCAACTTCTGCGTTGCGAAGGCCGCGATGATTGCCAGCGGCAGGAACCATGCGATCCCCGAGACAAGGGCCACGCCGATCAGCAGCAGCGTGTTGGCCAGATATATCGGGTTGCGGCTGACGGCGAAGGGGCCGGATGTGACCAGATGGTCCGGCACGGCGTTTGGGTGGAGCGTCGTCTTTGCCCGGAACATGGTGCGGATCGCCGTGAACCAGAGTGAGACCACGCCGAGTAAGGCCACCCAGCCGGCCGCGAACAGGATGTCGCCGAGAAGGCCGCCGATCCATGGCAGCGGGTAAAGCAGGCCAAGCGCGATGCTGATGGCGATGGCCGCAAGATAGATCAGCGGCGGCCATGGTATGAGCCCCGGTTTCGGCTGCCCGGATTTCGGCTGCCCCAGTTTCGGCCGCTCGTCGGTCATTGTGCTCCTCCCTCCATCAAAGTGCTGTCGGCTTTGGCGGTGCAGGCGCCGGCGAGTTCGCCGAGATGTGCCTGCCATTCCGCAGCCTGGTCGTTGCGGTAGAGCCGATCAAGCGTGGCCTCGCGTTCGAGCGTATCGAGCATGCACACACAATAGCTGGAGCAGAACTCCGTGTCGCGCGATTGCTCGCATGATGCCTGGCACTCTTTCAGGAAGGTGACCTGCCTGGTTTCGACCTGTGCCGGCATGATCTGCGAAAACAGCCAGATCGAGCCGATCAGCACCGGCTGGTGGATCAGATAGAAGGCGAGGCTGTGACGGCCGATAAAGACCAGCGGATTTGTCCAGCGACCGGACGTCAGCCCCGCCAGCCGCGTCAGCACGCCGGAGGCGGAGGCGAGTTTTGCCGCCGAGATGCCCGCAAGCACGGCGCCGAACCACGGCAACAGCGGGACATAGTCGTTGGAGCGCGGATTGGTTGCCGACAGGCCGACCCACCACAGGGCCGGATGGTCGAAGATCTCGGACCTGAGGTAGAGCGGTGCGGCGATGACGAAAGCCGCGACAACAAGCGTCAGCAGCGCCGGCAGCCGCAGGAACGCCAGGCCGAGCAGGCTGGCCAGTGCGATCTCGTGCAGGATGCCGAAGAAGATGAAGCTGTCCGGCGTGGCAAGCCTTGTGGCGGCCGATATCGCGAACGCCGCCCCGGCGACCATGGCGAAACGTTTCCAGAAGCCGTTCCAGCGGATTTTTTTGCCGTGAGCGAGGAACAGGCTGACGCCGACCAGGAACAGGAAGGTCGAGGCGATGCAGCGCGCGTAGAATTTCCACCAGCCGAAGGCGGTCAGGCCAGGGTCGGCGTAGCCGAAGAATTCGAGATCCCAGGTGAAGTGGTAGCTCGCCATGGCAAGTAAAGCGATGCCGCGGGCCACGTCGATGGCGACGATTCGCTTCAGCTTCGGCGGATCCTGAACGGAGGCGGTCAGCGTAGGAATGCTCATGGTCTCGCAATCTGATTCAGCACTGCAAGACGACTATCATGGTTGCCCCGGACAAAAGAAGGCGGGCCAAATCCCCTTGATCTTCACGGCTTGGATGAAAGCGTCGCACGCTGCTCGCGCACCCAGTTATGGAAGCGGTGCAGGTCATATTCCTCGGGCATCAGCACGCCGGCCTCGTGGCGCCTCGAGCGCAGGCCGTTCTGGTTGACCTCGCAGATATCAGCGTCTTCCTCGAGCACCTGCCTGCCGAAGGCGACGATGTTGTCGAGATCCGCCGTTGGATCGGCGAGCGCTTCGGGCGAAAAAAGCCATTCGGCGGTGAGTTCGGTCTGCTCGGGTCCAAGCGGCACCAGCCGTACGGTCCTGACATAGTCGACATGGCCGACGATGAACATCGACGGCAGGTTGGTCGCGTAGGTCTGCCCGGCGGCGCGCTCGGCGGGCGTCAGGTCGGAAAAGACCGGACCGTGTACGTGACCGTCGCGCGACCAGGTCTCGGCCCCGGCCCGCAGGCCACCGGAAAATTCCGGCGCGTCATTGTCGGCGTGACGGGCCCATTCCGGGTCGTCATGCCGTCCCATCAGGCCGCGGCCAAAGATCGGCACCAACCGCGACAGGTCCTTGTGAACGCCCGGGCAATGCAGGCACTCGTTGAAGTTCTCCCAGAAGATTTTCCAGTTGCAGTTCATCACCTTGCGCAGCACGTGACCGGTCACCAGCGTTTCCAGCGGCCAGTTGGCGAGATTGCCGGATGTGGGATCGAAGGATGCTTCAGCCGAGCCGGCGGCGTCTTCCTCCAGATTGACGAAGACAAAACCGCGCCACACCGACAGCGCCACGCGGTAGAGCGGGTGATCGGCCTTGTCGAAGCCTTCGGGCAGCGATTTCGACGGCACCCGCACGAGATCGCCGCGCAGCGAATAAGACCACGCATGATAGGGGCAGGTGATGAGCCGCGCCTTCAGCCGTCCTTGGCTTTCCCGGCAAAGCTGCGAGCCGCGATGCCGGCAAGTGTTGTGGAAGGCCCGAAGGGTGCCGGTCTCGTCGCGCAGCACGACAATCTCCTGCGTGCCGACACGGAATGTCTTGAACGCCAGCGGCTGGGCAAGGTCGGCCTCGCGGCAGACGAGCAGCCAGTTTCGATACCAGATGGCGTCGAGATCGCGCTGATAGGCGTTCAGCTCCCAGTAGTCCGACGCCGGCAGCGTCGGCTCGGCCCGGGTCAGACCGTTATAGGGGTCATGCTCGCTGTGGCTGGGCTGCATGGCAGGTTTCCAGTGATGTGCCAGCCGACACCCAGCCGCGAAAATTGTCAATCGCGGTGACGGCATTGCGAGTCTCGAGCAGGACGCATAATCATGCGGCAAGAAAAGGGATCTGGAACGTGGCCACACGACAGATGGCGCTTACGCCGGAGCTGGTTGCGCGTTGTTGGCGCGAGGTCCAGGATGCTGGACCTGACCCGGATGCCATGCATCTGGATGATGGCGACTATGACGCGATGCTGGACGCGTTGCAGGCAGAACTCCCTGCCGCCGAACCGTTGTGGCTGTTCGGCTACGGTTCGCTGATCTGGAAACCCGAAATCGACCATGTCGAGGAACGTGTCGCCGTGGTGCGTGGCTGGCACCGGTCTTTTTGCATGAACATGACGCGCTGGCGCGGCACCAAGGATCGCCCCGGCCTGATGATGGCTCTGGACCGTGGAGGGCAGTGCAAGGGCATCGCTTTTCGGCTGACCGATGGCGATCGGCGGCAGCAATTGGGCAGGCTTTTCCGACGCGAAATGACGCTGAAGCCGACAAGCTATATGCCTCGTATTCTCAGACTCGCGAGCGATGGCGGTCCGTTGAGGGCGCTGGCTTTCGTCATCAATCGCAGCGGCATCACCTATGCTGGTTCGCTCGATGAGCACGAGGTGGTCGAAAGACTGACCACGTCCTGCGGACACTGGGGATCAGGCGTCGACTACCTCTACAACACGGTGAAAAACCTGGAAGAGCGCGGCATTCACGACCGCCATCTTTGGCAGCTGCAGCAACTGGTCGCCAATCGGATCGTCTCATTGGGAGGCTGAAGCCAAGTGACGCATTCCAGCTGACCGCTGACGGAATTTGGTTTGCCGGGCGCGGAGATTCTGCCTATAGTCGCACCCGTCGTCGGTTCCTTTGGAACCAAGAGGGAATGCGGTGAGGGCGAAATTTGCCCAATGCCGTGGCTGCCCCCGCAACTGTGTGCGGTAGTCCTCTCCATATGCCACTGAAGGTTTTCTTCGGGAAGGTGGGGAAGGGCGCTGATCCGCGAGCCAGGAGACCTGCCGGCGACAGGAAAACTGACTTCTATGCCCTCGGGTGGAGGGCGAAAGGACAAGACATGAATACCCCTTCCGTGTCCCTCGGCGCTTCCGTCTCCTCGCAGTCGCGCTTCATGCAACTGGCGCTTGCTGCGTTTCTCGGCATTTTCGTCATGGGCTTCGTCGGCTTCTCGCAAATCGATGCGGTGCATAACGCCGCCCACGACTATCGCCACTCGATGGCATTTCCCTGCCACTGACGAGGGGCTGACATCATGACACTGTTTCGCAACGTCGTGTTCATCGCGGCGATCGCAGGGATTGTGGCCGGCGCCGTCCTCGCCTGCATGCAGGCCTACGCCACCGTGCCGCTCATTCTCAAGGCTGAAGCCTACGAACAGGCCGGCGGCGGCCACACGCATGACCATGCCGCGGCGCCCGTCGCGAACGCCACCGATACCGATGCCATGACCAGAGCGGCGACGGCCGAAGCTGCCGCTCCGGAAGACGAAGGCTGGGCGCCGGCCGACGGTTCCGAGCGATTCGCCTTCAACGTCGTTGCCAACGTCGTCACCGGCATCGGCTTCGCGCTGATCCTGGTCGCCGCTTCGGAGTTCGCCGGCGGCATCGGCAATTGGCGCCATGGCCTGTTCTGGGGCCTTGCCGGCTTTGCCGTGTTCACGCTGGCTCCGAACCTTGGCCTGCCGCCCGAACTGCCGGCGATGCCGGCGGCCGATCTCGCCCAGCGCCAGATCTGGTGGTGGGCAACCGTGGCGGCGACGGCGGCCGGTCTCGGCCTGCTTGCCTTCCGCAAGTCGCTGCCGCTGGCGCTCCTTGCCGTGGCGCTGATCGTGGCGCCGCATATCGTCGGTGCTCCGCAGCCCGACAGTTTCGAGTCGCCGATCCCGGAAGGCCTGCACCACCAGTTCGTGGTGGCGGTAACGCTGACCAATCTGGTGTTCTGGCTGGTGCTCGGCGTCGTCGTCGGCGTGGTGCGTGGCCGTTTCACCGGCACGGCGACCAGCCTGCGCGACAGCTTTGCCTGATCGCGTTACTCCCGGCGGGAACTTGATCCTGGTCATCGGCGGTGCGCGTTCCGGCAAAAGCGCGCACGCCGAAGGACTGGTAACGGCCTGTCCGGCGCCGTGGACCTATATCGCCACCGCCGAGGCTTACGACGGCGAAATGCGCGAGCGCATCGCGCTGCACCGGTCGCGGCGCGGCGAGGGCTGGACGACTGTCGATGCACCGCTCGATCTCGTCGGCGCGATCGAGGCTTTGCCCGACGGCCGGCCTGTCCTGATCGACTGCCTTACGCTGTGGCTGTCCAACCATATGCTGGCCGAACGCGACATCGAGGCCGAATGCCAGGGGTTGGCGGATGTGCTGTCGCGGCCGCGCGGGCCATGGTTCGTGGTCTCCAACGAGGTCGGCCAGGGCATCGTGCCCGACAATACGCTCGCCCGCCGGTTTCGCGATACCGCCGGCCGGCTCAACCAGCAGGTCGCGGCAGTGTCCGATACGGTGCTGCTGATGGTGGCGGGGCTGCCGCTCAAGGTGAAATGACATGGCTGATACCAAGCACATCGAAGACAAATCACATATCGAAGACGGGCCGATTAACGACAGGGATGAGGAACGCCACCGCGCCAAGATGGCCAAGCGCAAGGCGGTGCAGGACGCCGAGGTCGCGGCGAAGACGGTCGAGAAGGGGCTGCTGATCGTCAACACCGGGCCCGGCAAGGGCAAGACAACTGCCGCCTTCGGGTTGGCGCTGAGGATGCTCGGCTACGGCAGGCGCGTTGGCGTCGTCCAGTTCATCAAGGGCAAATGGCACACCGGCGAGAAGGACGCTTTTGCCGCTTTCGGCGACCGGGTCGTCTGGCACACGATGGGCGAGGGTTTTACCTGGGAGACGCAGGACCTGAAGCGCGACATCGCCGCCGCCGAAGCCGCCTGGGCCAAGGCGCTCGAGTTGATGGCCGATTCGTCAATCAGCCTTCTGGTGCTCGACGAGTTGAACATCGCGCTGCGCTACGACTATCTCGATCTCGGCAAGGTGGTGGCGGCGCTGAAGGGGCGGCGCGAGGGCCTGCATGTCGTCGTCACCGGCCGCAACGCCAAGGCAGCACTGGTCGAGGCGGCGGACCTGGTCACCGAGATGGGCGTGATCAAGCATCATTTTTCGGCGGGCGTGAAGGCGCAGCAGGGGATTGAGTTTTGAGAGGTTTTGCCCGCGCGCTTTGGGGCAGGGCAATTGCTGGTAGGCGGATGAGGGGCGGCGCCGACATGGCATGTTTGTTCTTGCTTTGTGCCGGCAGTTATGCTAGTAATTTCGATATGGCGCCGATTCGCGCCAACACCCGCCGCCGAGGCGGGTTTTTTATTTCAGCCGATCTCGACCGGCAGCGTTGCGGGTCCGGATTTAACGCCGTCAGAGGACGATAACGATCGCCGACAGCAACCCAAACAGGCCAATCAGCAGAAAGTCGGCGACCCGGTAGAGCTTCAGCGCCCGCCTGATATCGGCGCTTTCCGCTTCGCGGCGGCCGCCTTCGCCCATGAAAGCATCATCGACGATGACGCCGTCATAGGAGCGCGGGCCGGCGAGCGTCAGGCCGAGCGCGCCGGCCATCGCAGCCTCGGGCCAGCCGGCGTTGGGCGAGCGGTGCTTCTTCGCGTCGCGCCGCATGATGTGCCAGGCGTTCCCGGCATCGGCGTCGTTGACGAGGAAGGCGGCCATCACGATGAGCAGCGCGGTCAGCCGCGACGCCGGCAGGTTGATCAGATCGTCGAAGCGCGCTGCCGCCTGGCCGAAGGCCTCGTGGCGCGGGGTGCGGTGGCCGATCATCGAATCGGCCGTGTTGGCGGCCTTGTAGGCGACGCCGCCGGCCAGTCCGCCGACACCGATCCAGAAGACCGGCGCGACGACGCCGTCGGAAAAATTCTCGGCCAGGCTTTCGATCGCCGCACGGCAGACGCCGGCTCTGTCGAGCTTCTTTGAATCGCGGCCGACGATCCGTGAGACGGCAACACGACCGATGCTGAGTCCACCATTGTCGAGTCCGTCGGCCACCGCCTCGACATGCTCGGCCAGGCTCTTCTGCGACAGCAGCGATGTCGCCAGAATTGCTGTGAGGACCAATCCGGCGGGAATGCCCGAAAGCATGGTGTCCACCGCGAAAGCGATGGCGGCCGGCACCAGCACGATGATCAGCAGGGCATCAACGCCGCGCCGGCGACGGACAGCGTCGGAATCAGTGGCGCGGTTGAGCCTGCGGTCGAGAAAGGATATCAGCCTGCCGATCCAGGTGACGGGATGGCCGATAGCGCCAAACAGCCAGGCTGGGTAGCCGACAGCGAATTCAACAACCAGTGACAGGAAAGCGATCAGGATCGACATGAAGCTTCTTGATGGCGCGGCGGCAGTGGTGGATCATGGAGGAAGCCTTGGCCGGGCGAGGGGGCTTTTCCCCCATGCGCCACAACCCTTTGTCGACCTCTCGACCGGTATCAATCCGCACTCCTACCCTTTTTTCGAGCTGCCCGCCACCGCTCTGTCAAGACTGCCGGAGGCCGCGCGGGTCCGCGATCTGGCTGAAGTCGCGGCGAGCGCCTATGGCGCGCCTTCGGCGGCGAATGTGGCGGCGGCGCCCGGCACGCAGATCCTGTTGCCGCGCGTCGCCTCGCAGTCGAGCCCTGGCAAGGCGTTGGTGCTCGGGCCGACCTATGCCGAACACAGCCGAGCCGCGGCGATCGCCGGCCATGCCGTGACGGAGGTCGACGATTTCGAGGTCTTGGCAGGAGCCGACCTCGCCGTCGTCGTCAACCCCAACAATCCGGACGGGCGCATCGTCGAGCGTCAGAGGCTGCTTGAGCTTGCCGGAAAATTGCACGCCAGAGGCGGGTTGCTGGTCATCGACGAGGCTTTCATGGATGTCGGCCCGCCTGGCGAAAGCCTGGCGGGCGATGTCGACCAGGGCGGCATCGTCGTGCTGCGTTCCTTCGGCAAGTTCTTCGGGCTGGCCGGCCTGCGGCTTGGCTTTGCAATAGCCGACGTGCTGACGGTCGAACGGCTTCAGGCGCAATTCGGGCCGTGGGCGGTCGCCGGACCGGCGCTCGAATACGGTATCCGCGCGCTTGCCGACAGCGGTTGGCAGGTCGAGATGCGACGCCGTCTGGCCGGGGATGCGGCGCGGCTCGATGCGCTGTTCGGTCGCTTCGGTGTGCCTGTCGCCGGCGGCACCACGCTGTTCCGCTATATCAGGCTGGCGGACGCCGCCGGTCTGTTTTCGGCGCTTGGCGAGCGCGGCATCCTGCTTCGTCATTTTTCCGGCCGGCCGGATGTGCTGCGCGCCGGGTTGCCGGGCGAGGGCGAGGAATGGCAACGGCTCGAAACGGCTCTTGCCGACTGGGCGCAGCGGCGCGACGATTAGATCGAGGAGATCAAGCAATGATCCATGTCTGTTCGCTGTCGAAGGTCGAGGAAACGGTCGCGAAGACCGGCGCCGAGCGGCTGCTTTCCCTGCTGGCCGCCGGAACCGAGATGACGCGCCCAGCCTCGATAGTGCGGGAAAACCATCTGCATCTGGTCATGCACGACATTGCCGTGGCGCAGGAGGGCATGACCATGCCGGGCGAGACGCATGTCCGCAACCTGCTCGATTTCGCGCGCCGATGGGATCGTGCGAGGCCGCTGGTCGTGCATTGCTATGCCGGCATTAGCCGTTCGACGGCCTCGGCCTACATCATCGCGGCCGCTCTGGCGCCGAAGCGTGACGAGGTCGAGTTGGCCGAGACGCTGCGCGCGCTGTCGCCGAC
Source organism: Mesorhizobium sp. WSM4821 (assembly GCF_055901555.1). Taxonomy (NCBI): domain Bacteria; kingdom Pseudomonadati; phylum Pseudomonadota; class Alphaproteobacteria; order Hyphomicrobiales; family Phyllobacteriaceae; genus Mesorhizobium; species Mesorhizobium sp. WSM4821. Next base: position 3,961,628 of record NZ_CM148371.1, read on the forward strand.
GGCTACTCCCAATCCGCGACTGATTGCGGTCGCCGATACGCTGCTTGACCGCAACGGCCGCATGACCCGCGCGATCCAGGCGATCGGGCGCGGAGCGGACGCCTTCGAGGGCACGCCCTTCGCGCTGAAGATCGACGACCGATAAGAGTCTAAGCCAGCCAGTCGGCCAGCTTCGCCTTGCGCACATCCTTCAATAGGCTGATGAAACCGTCGGCTTGATGGCTGGCGGTCAGCCTGCCCTTTTCGGCCGTTGCATTGCTGGCGTCGCCGACCACGCCGTTCGGGTTGAGGTCGGTGGCGATCCAGGCGAAGGCGTGCGTCCCGGTGTGGCGCAGCAGCGAAAACTCGTTTTCGGCGCGGGCGACATTGGACACGAAATTGTCGGCCTTTGCCATATCGACCAGATCCGGCCGGAAATGCAGCATCAGCGAGGTCTCGACATCGCCGCCATGGATGCCCTGGCGGTCTTCAAGCTCGGTATACATGCCGGCCGGCCGGCCAAAGCGCTGCCAGCTCGTCTTCACCGCCAGCATCCTTGCGCGCCCCCGCAATTCGCGTGTGACAATGCCCATGATCTCCTCATTGCCGCCATGCGAGTTGACGACGATCAGTTTCCTCAACCCGGCCCGCGCGATCGACAGGCCAAGCTCGGTCCAGGCCTCGATCAGGGTCGCCGCCGGCAGAGTGAGGGTTCCCGGCGCATGCAGGTGCTCGTTCGACTTGCCCACCGCCTGTACCGGCAGGATGCGGATGTCGAGATCGTGGGGCAGGCGGGCGATCACCGTCTCAAGCATGCCGTTCATGATTGAGGTGTCGGTCGAAACCGGCAGATGCGGGCCGTGCTGTTCGATCGCCGCCACCGGCAGCACGGCGATCGTCGCTTCCGGATCGATGGTAGCGTATTCGGTGGTCCGGTAGTCGCCCCACCATACGCGTTTGGTTGTTCCGGCCATTTTGGACCTCGAAGAGACTGGATGCGCGTTCGCGCTGCCCCTCACCCCCGGCCCTCTCCCCGTAAAGGACGGGGAGAGGGTAGATCGCCAGCGTTGCGGCAGTGTCCCTTCTCCCCGTCTCTTTACGGGGAGAAGGTGCCGGCGGTCGGATGAGGGGCAGCGCTAACCCTTGGTTTCGTTTAACTGGAGATCAACGGCCTGTCGATTCCAAGCCGCCGGCCAGCGCTCCTCATCCTGCCGCGATGACCTCGATCTCGACCTTGAATTCCGGCCGCGCGAAACCGGACACGATCATCAGTGTCGAGGCTGGCGCGGGGCTGGTGAACAGGCGGTCGCGAACGTTCATGTAAGGCCGCAGGAAGGCGCGGTCGGTGACATAGGCGTTGATGCGGACGATGTCGGAGAACCCAAGTCCGGCCTCGCCGAGAATCGCGGCGATATTCGTGAAGCAGAGTTCGGCCTGCGCGCCGGCATCCTCCGGGATCTGATCGTCCGCTGTGATGGCAACCTGGCCCGAACACAGCACCAGCCTCTTGCCGGGCGGGATCTCGACGCCATGGCTATAGCGGGCGAAAGGCGGCTTGATCAACTTCGGCGTGAGGAATTTGAACATGAAAATCTCCAGTCTGCCGTCAGCGTAAGGCTGGATTAGGCAAGCCTTCAAGATGCAGTGCATGTTATCAGGGCGATTATGGACAGGCGTTCAAAAAATAGGCACGATGCCGCCGGCACGGCAACATGACCCGCCCGGCCTTGCGCACGTCTGTTGCGTTAGCGGGCGGCCGCGGCGGTGGCATGCGTCTTGCTTCTTGATTCGATGGCGTTGAATCGATGGTCTCGGGCCCGGCGCGCGGCGCCGCAGCAAACCAAAGGGTGGTGTGGATGGACGGAAAACTTAAGATCTCGGCTGGCGCGATCGTGCTGCTTGCCGCAACTACGCTGAGCGCGACAGCGAACGAGAAAGTCACCTTCGGCACCAACTGGCTCGCCCAGGCCGAGCATGGCGGCTACTATCAGGCCGTGGCGGACGGCACCTATGCGGCGTGCGGTATCGACGTGACGATCATGCAGGGCGGCCCGCAGGTCAGCGGCCGGCCACTGCTGCTCGCCGGCAAGATCGACTTCTACATGGGCGGCAACATGCTGCAGGCCTTCGACGCCGTCCAGCAGGGCATTCCGCTGCGCGTGGTCGCCGCCTCGTTCCAGAAAGAGCCTCAGGTGATCATGGCCCATCCAGGTCAAGGGCTCGACAAATGGGAGGATTTGAAGAACGCGGACCAGTACATCATCGCTGACGAAGGGGCACAGAGCTACTTCCAGTGGATGATCACCGAGTTCGGCTTCGATGCGGCCAAGCGCGTGCCCTACACGTTCAACCCCGCACCTTTCATCGCCAATCCGAAGTCGATCCAGCAAGGCTACGTGACGTCGGAGCCCTATGCCGTCGCCAAGGAGGGCGGCTTCCAGCCTAATTTGTTCCTGCTCGCCGACTATGGCTTCGATACCTATGCGACGACGATCGAGACCATGCAGACGACGATCGACAAGCGGCCGGAGGTGGTCCAGTGCTTCGTCGATGGTTCGGCCAAGGGTTGGTACAATTATCTCTACGGAGACAACGCCGCCGCCAATGCGGCGATCAAGAAGGACAACCCCGACATCAGCGACGAGCAGATCGCGTTTTCGATCGAGCAGATGAAGAAATTCGGCATCGTCGACTCCGGCGACACGGAAAAACTCGGCATCGGCGCGATGACCGACGCGCGCATTCAGAGCTTCTACGACAAGATGGTCAAGGCCAAGGTCGTGCCGGCTGACGTCGACATCAAGAAGTCCTACACGCTGGCCTTCGTCAACAAGGGCGTCGGGATCGACCTGAAGAAATAGCACCCGGGCATGATTCAGGAGAACGTGTCGCAAGCGCCGGCAAGCGCATCGGGCAAAGGTCCGATGCTGTTGGCGCTGCGCGGGGTTGGCAAGCTCTTTTCCAATGGCGTGACAGCGCTCAGCGATGTCGACCTGACGATCAGGGAAGGCGATTTTCTCAGCCTTCTCGGCCCGTCCGGCTGCGGCAAGTCGACGGCCTTGCGCCTCATCGCCGGTCTTGCGACGCCGACCTCCGGCCTGCTCGACTGGCGCGGCAGCAACGCCTTCGATCGGCCTGACATCGGCTTCGTCTTCCAGGAGCCGACGCTGCTGCCCTGGGCCGATGTCTTCGATAATGTCTGGCTGCCGCTGCGCCTGAAGGGCGTGTCGCGGGCCAAGGCTGAGCCGGCGGTGATGGACATGCTGGCGCGGGTTCACCTGACCGGCTTCGAGAATGCCGTGCCGCGCGAGCTGTCCGGCGGCATGAAGATGCGCGTCTCGATCGCCCGCGCCATGGTGACCAAGCCGCGCGTTCTGCTGATGGACGAGCCGTTCGCGGCGCTCGACGAGATCACCCGCTTCAAGCTCAACAACGATCTTCTGGAACTATGGCAGGACGAGCGCTTTACCGTCGTCTTCGTTACCCACAGCGTCTTCGAAAGCGTTTTCCTCTCCAACCGCGTCGTTGTCATGGCAGCGCGACCGGGCCGGGTGTTCAGGGAACTTACCGTCGATGCGCCCTATCCGCGCAACGAGACCTTCCGCACCTCGCCCGATTATGCCGCGCTCTGCCGCCAGGCGTCCGATGTGCTGATCGGCGCCATCAACTCAACCGCCGGACCCCATCATGACGGCCATTGAAGAACACGCACTGACGCTCGACCCCGAAGAGGCGCGTCGTGTACGTCAGGAGCGGCTCGAACGGCTCGGCCGGTGGGTACTGCCGCTGGCGATCATGATCCTGGCCATCTGGCTGTGGGATCGCATCTGCGTCTGGAACGACATCCCGAAATATATCCTGCCGCGCCCCGGCGTGGTGCTGCAGACGCTCTTCGACGATGCCGGGCTGCTGTTCTCCTCGCTGCTGGTGACGCTCAAGATCACCTTCCTCAGCCTGCTTCTCGCGGTCATCGGCGGGGTCGGGCTGGCGGTGCTGTTCGCGCAATCGAAATGGGTGGAGATGTCGTTCTTCCCGTTTGCCATCGTCCTGCAGGTGACGCCGATCGTGGCGATCTTCCCGCTGATCAACATCTATGTCGACAACCAGACGACGAAGCTTCTGCTGTGCGCCTGGATCGTCGCCTTCTTCCCGATCCTCTCCAACACCACACTCGGTCTCAATTCCGTCGACCGCAATCTGCGCGACATGTTCAAGCTCAACGGCGCGACCCGCTGGCAGCAATTGCGTTATCTCAGGCTGCCGGCGGCGATGCCCTATTTCCTCGGCGGGCTGAAGATCGCCGGCGGCCTGTCGCTGATCGGTGCGGTGGTGGCGGAGTTCGTCGCCGGCGCCACCGGCCAGTCGTCCGGCCTTGCCTCGCGCATCATCGAGGCCGGCTACCGCCTCAACGCACCGCGGCTCTTCGCGGCGCTGATCCTGATCTCGTTCACCGGCATCCTGATCTTCCTGGTGCTGTCGCTGATCTCGCATCTGATCCTGCGGCGCTGGCACGAGAGTGCTTTGAAACAGGAGCGGTGATGATGTTGGAGGACTCGATACCGGCCTCCGGTTCTTATCATCTTGCCAACGTCCGTGTTCATCGGTCGCTGACGCCCGGCCTGGTCGCGGCCTTCGATGCCGATGGCTTTGCACTCGCCGACATTGCTGTCGCCGACGGCAGGATTTCCACTATTACCGCGCATCGCCAGTCCAATTTGCCGACGGGCGCCCCCGACCTTGCCGGCCGCATCGTCATGCCGTGCTTCGTCGACTGCCACACGCATATCGACAAGGGCCATATCTGGCCTCGAAAACCCAATCCGGACGGCACGTTCATGGGCGCGTTGAACGCAACCGGCGCCGACCGGGCTGCGCGCTGGAGCGCCGACGACGTCGCCCGCCGCATGGATTTTTCGCTGCGCTGCGCCTACGCGCACGGTACCAGGGCTTTGCGCACCCATCTCGACAGCGTCGCGCCGCAGGAAGAGATCTCCTGGCCGGTGTTCGAGACCATGCGGGAGAAATGGCGTGGCCGCGTCGAACTGCAGGCCGCCTGCCTGCTCGGCGTCGAAGGCGTGCGTGACAGGAAATGGTTCGAGAGGCTGGCCAAACGCGTGGCCGCGGCCAGGGGCGTGCTCGGCGTCGTCACCTACATGGTGCCGGACCTGGAAGAGCTTCTAGACGAGGTTTTCGCGCAGGCGATCAGGCACGGCCTCGACCTCGATTTCCATGCCGACGAAACCGATGCCGTTTCGGCGATATCGCTGAAGAAGATAGCCGAGGCGGCCCTTTGGAACGGTTTTGAGGGAAACATCCTCGTCGGCCATTGCTGCTCGCTGGCGCGCCAGCCCGATCTCGAGGTGCTCGACACGCTGGACAAGGTGGCGAAGGCGGGGCTTGCCGTGGTGTCGCTGCCGATGTGCAATCTCTATCTGCAGGACCGTCGCGGCGACGGCACAACGCCGCGCTGGCGCGGCGTGACGCTGCTGCATGAGATGAAGGCGCGCGGCATCCCGGTGGCCGTCGCCTCCGACAACACCCGCGATCCGTTCTACGCCTATGGCGACCTCGACATGCTGGAGGTGTACCGCTTGGCGACGCGCATCCTGCATTTCGATCACCCGGTCGGCGACTGGCCGCAAGCGGTGACCGCGACGCCGGCCAGGGTGATGCGGCTCGACGATTTTGGCATGCTTGCCGCCGGCGGTGCTGCCGATTTCGTCGTCTTCAGGGGACGGAGTTGGACGGAATTGCTGTCACGGCCCGAATCGGATCGCATCGTCGTGCGCGAGGGTCGCGCCATCGAGCGCCTATTGCCCGACTATGCCGAACTCGACGAGCTGATGGTGAAGTAATGGATATTGCGGCGCTCAAGCGCGACCTCGACGGTTTGAAGATCGACGACCATCCGGCGATCGTCCAGCAGAAGAGCCGCGACTTCTACTGGTACAGCCCGGTGCTGAAGCAACAGCTCGACCATGTGACCGGCGACCTGATCGTCACGCCGAAGACGGAAGACGAGGTGATCCGCGTGCTTGCCGCCTGCCACCGGCATAGCATTCCGCTGACGCCGCGCGGCAGTGGCACCGGCAATTACGGGCAGGCGATGCCTTTGTCCGGCGGCGTCGTGCTCAACCTTGCCGAGATGAACGCGGTCAAGTCGATCGCGCCCGGCCGCGTCGTGACTGGACCGGGTGCCGTTCTCGCCGACATCGACGGAGCGACGCGCGCGCATTCCGGCCAGGAGTTGCGGATGTCGCCATCGACCTACAACACCGCGTCGATCGCCGGCTTTGTCGCCGGCGGTTCGGGCGGCGTCGGCTCGATCCGCTGGGGCGGGCTGCGCGATCTCGGCAACGTCATCCGGCTCAGGACCGTGACGATGGAGGCGGAACCCCGCATCATGGAGCTCACCGGCGAGGAGGTGCTGAAGGTGATGCATGCCTACGGCACCAACGGCATCGTCACCGAAGTCGAGATGCCGCTGACCGCTGCTTACGACTGGATCGATGTCATCGTCGGCTTCGACGATTTCATGGATGCAGCCGGCTTCGGTAACGATCTCGCCATCCAAGACGGGATCCTGGCGAAACTGATCACGCCGATCGCAGCACCGATTCCCTACGACTATTTCAAGCGCCACCAGAGATTCTTCAGGCGCGAGCAGAGCATTGTCGTCTGCATGATCGCGCCGCATGCGATGGACGCCTTTGTCGCCCTTACGGCGCGCAGCAAGGGCGAGATCGTCTTTCGCGCCGACAAGGAGGCCGATCTCAAGGGCCTGCCGCCGGCCTATGAGCTGACCTGGAACCACACCACGCTGCGCGCCATCAGGGTCGATCCCACGATCACTTATCTGCAGACCCGCTATCCCCCGCCCGATCATCTCGCTCACGTCAAGGCGATGATCGACCGTTTTGGCGACGAGGTGCCGGTGCATCTCGAATTCATCCGCTTCGACGGAGCCATAGGCGTCGCCGGACTGCCGCTGGTCCGCTTCACCACGGCGGAGCGGCTCGACGAGATCATCCGCATCCACGAGGACAATGGCTGCTGGGTCTTCAATCCGCACCGCTACACGCTGGAAGAGGGTGGCATGAAGCAGACGGACGAGGTGCAACTCGCCTTCAAGCGCGAGACCGATCCGCAAGGGCTGCTCAACCCCGGCAAGATGATCGCCTGGGAAAACCCGGATTACGACTATCGCTCGGGCAAGTCGTTCCTGTTCAAGGGTTTGCAGAAGGCGGGGTGATGAACGTCCTCGTCCTCTACGCCCATCCGGTGGAGACCAGCTTCAATGCCGGTCTGCACCGGATGATCGTCGAGCGGCTGACAGCCGCCGGCCATGCCGTCGACGACTGCGATCTTTATGCCGAGGATTTCGATCCGCGGCTGACGCGGGCCGAGCGGCTCGGCTATCACGATGAGCGCGGCGCGGGTGATGCGGCAGCACCTTATGTCGCAAGATTGAAAAAGGCCGAGGCGCTGGTGCTGTCGTTTCCAGTGTGGAACTTCGGCTATCCTGCTATCCTGAAAGGCTTTTTCGACCGCGTCTTCCTGCCCGGCGTGTCCTTCAAGCTGGTCGACGGCAAGGTGCGGCCGTCGCTGTACAACATCAGGAAAGTGGCGGCGGTCGCCACCTATGGCGGCAGCCGGTTCCGTGCCATGCTGATGGGCGACCCGCCGCGCAAGCTGGTCAAGCGTGTGTTGCGCGCCACCATCAAGCCTGGCGCCTCCGTGTCCTACCTCGCGCATTATTCGATGAACCTGTCGACCGATAAAACGCGGGAGAGATTCATGGCGAAGGTCGCCGCCAGCATGGATACATTCTGATGCGGGTCCTGGTGGTTTACTGCCATCCGGTCCCCGAAAGCTTTTGCGCCTCGATCCGGGATAGTGCCATCGAGGTGCTGAAGACGAGGGGTTGGGAGGTGCGGCTGCTCGACCTCTATGCGGAAAATTTCGATCCCGTCATGCGCTGCGAAGAGCGGCGCAGCTACAATGAACGTGCCCCGCTGGACCCGGCGCTCAAGCCTCACATCGACCACCTCAACTGGGCCCAGGCAATCCTCTTCATCTATCCGACCTGGTGGTATGGACTACCGGCGATGCTCAAGGGCTGGCTCGACCGGGTCTGGGCGACCGATGTCGCCTTCCGGCTGCCGGCGGGCAAGGGACGGATCGAGTCGCTGATGAGGCATGTGACGAAGATCGGGGTGATCACGACCTGCGGTGCGCCGACCTGGTGGAGTGTCGTCGTCGGCCAGCCGGGACGCAAGACAATCCTGCGCGGCATGCGGGCGCTCTGCGCACCCCGCTGCAGGACGTTGTTCCTGGCGCACTACCTGATGGACGCATCGACGCCGAAGACCAGGGCAGCGTTTCTGGAGAAGGTGCGGAGGAAGCTGGAGCGGTTTTGAACCGGCGGAAATTACCTTCTCCCACAAAAAGGGGAGAGGGAAGATGCGTTACATCTTCACCCGTTGCGCCTTCGGATCATACATCGGCTTCAGCGATGCCTCGGCGGTGAAGCGCTCGCCGGCGATCTCGATCTCGTAGGACGACGCCAGCACGTCCGCCTCGCTTTCACCCTGGCACGGCACGTAGCCAAGGCCGACGGCGCTGCCCAGATGATGGCCATAGTTGCCCGATGTGACCGGACCGACGATCTTACTGTCGCGCAGGATCGCCTCATTGTGGAAGAGCAGCGGCTCCGGGTCTTTCAGGCGGAACTGGACCAGCCGACGGCTCAATCCGGCTTCCTTCTTCCTCAGCACGGCATCGCGGCCGAGAAAATCGCCCTTGGCGGTCTTCACCGCGAAGCCGAGGCCGGCTTCCAGCACATTGTCCTCGTCGGTGATGTCGTGGCCGAAATGCCGGAAAGCCTTTTCGATGCGGCAGGAATCCAGCGTGTGCAGGCCGCAAAGTTTTAGGCCGACATCGGCGCCGGCCTCCTCGACCGCCTCGAAGACATGCGCCGCCTGCTCAGTCGAGACATAAAGTTCCCAGCCGAGTTCGCCGACATAGGTGACGCGGTGGGCGCGGGCCAGCCCCATGCCGATCTCTATCTCCTGAAACGTTCCGAACGGATTGGTTTCGTTGGAGAAATCGTTCGGACTCAGCTTTTGAATCAGCTTCCTCGCATCCGGGCCCATCAGGCAAAGCACGGCTTCGGCAGCGGTGACATCGGTGATGACGACGAACTCGTCGGCGAGGTGCTTGCGCAGCCAGGCCAGATCGCGCTGCAGCGTCGGGCCGGGCACGACGAGGAAGTAGGCCGTTTCAGACAGCCGCGAGACGGTGAGATCGCTCTCGATGCCGCCGCGCTGGTTGAGCATCTGGGTGTAGACGATCTTGCCCGGCGCCACGTCCACGTCGTTGGCGCAAAGCTTCTGCAGGAAGGCACAGGCATCGCGGCCTTCGACGCGGATCTTGCCGAATGAGGTCATGTCGAACAGGCCGACGCCGTTGCGGACCGCCAGATGTTCGTCGCGCTGGTTGTCGAACCAGTTCTGACGTTTCCACGAATAGCGGTACTCACGCTCCTGGCCTTCGCGGGCGAACCAGTTGGCGCGCTCCCAGCCGGCGACCTCGCCGAAGACCGCGCCGCGAGCCTTCAGATGTTCGTGGAGAGGGGAACGCCTTAGGTTCCGCGAGGTCGCCATCTGGCGATAGGGGAAATGGTCGGCATAGAGCAGGCCGAGCGTCTCGGAGACGCGCTCCTTCAGATAGCGGCGGTTCTTCTGGAACGGCTGGGCGCGGCGGATGTCGACCTCCCAGAGGTCGAAGGGTGCCTCGCCATCGTTGATCCATTGCGCCAGCGCCATGCCGGCGCCGCCGGACGAGACGATGCCGATCGAATTGTAGCCGGTCGCCATCCAGTAACCGGAAAGCTCCGGCGCTTCACCGAGATAGTAGCGATCGTCCGGCGTGAAGCTTTCGGGACCGTTGAAGAAGGTGTGGATGCCGGCAGTCGCCAGCATCGGCATGCGGTTGACGCCCATTTCGAGGATCGGCTCGAAATGGTCCATGTCCTCGGGCAATTGGTCGAAGCAGAAATCCTCGCGGATACCGTCCATGCCCCAGGGTTTTGCTACGGGCTCGAAGGCGCCGAGCATCATCTTGCCGGCATCTTCCTTGTAGTAGGCGCATTCGTCCGGAACGCGCAGCACCGGCAGGCGGGAGAGCCCCGGGATCGGCTCGGTGACGAGATAGAAATGCTCGCAGGCATGCAGCGGGATGGTGACGCCGTTCTGGGCTCCGAGTTCACGCGCCCACATGCCGGCGCAGTTGACCACGATGTCGGCATCGATCGTGCCTTGCTCGTCGCCTTGTGCCCAGGAGACGCCGGTGACGCGGCCGGCTTTGGTGTGGACCTTGGTGACCTTCACGTTCTCGACGATGGTGGCGCCGCGCTGGCGTGCACCCTTGGCCAACGCCATGGCGATGTTGGCCGGGTCGCACTGGCCGTCGAGCGGCAAATGCACCGCGCCGACCACATCGGAAACGTTGAGATGCGGGTACATCTCACTGACTTCATTGGGTGAAATCTCGCGCACGTCGACGTCGAAGGCGCGGGCGAGAGACGCCTGCCGGTAGATTTCGTGCTTGCGTTCCTCGGTCAGGGCGACGGTGATCGAGCCGACCTGCCGCATGCCGGTGCCGACATCGGTCTCGGCTTCCAGCTTGACGTAGAGGTCGGCCGAGTATTTCGCCAACCGCGTCATGTTCTGCGAGCCGCGCAACTGGCCGATCAGGCCGGCGGCATGCCATGTCGTGCCCGATGTCAGCTGCTTGCGTTCGAGCAACACGATATCTGTCCAGCCGAGCTTGGCCAGGTGATAGGCGACCGAGCAGCCGGAGACGCCGCCACCGACGATAATGGCCCTTGCCTTGTCGGGAATGGCCTTGGCAGGAATTGTCTTGGCGCTCATGCGGCCTCACGGCGATAGCCGGACGCGAAACGGCGCAAGCGAAGGGCTGCTTCCAAAAGTACCGCCTCAGGCTGGCAGAGGCTGACGCGGATGTGGCCGGCGGCGGCCTCGCCGAAGCTCGAGCCCGGCATCACCCCGACCTTTTCCTTGTCGAGGAGAGTCCAGGCGAATTTCTCGTCGTCCGGCTCGATGGCCGATATGTCGAGCATGACGTACATGCCGCCTTCGGAGCCGCGCACAGTCACGTTGTTCATGCCGCGCATGGCATCGAGGACGACGGTGCGCCTTGCGGCATAGCGTTCGGCAATCTCCTTGACGCCGTAACCGTTTTCGAGCGCCTCGGCGCAAGCGAGGCTGATAAAGGCCGGCAGGCCGTAGGTCGTCACCAGATTGAGATTGGTCAGCAGCGAGATCATCTCTTCGGGCCCGGTCAGCCAGCCCATGCGCCAGCCGGTCATGCCGTGGCTCTTGGACATCGAATTGATGACTAGCGTGCGTTGCGCCATGCCGGGCAGCGCGCGCGGCGAGATGTGCTCGCCGCCACCCAGCGTCCAATAGACCTCGTCCGACAGCAGCCAGAGGTCATGCTCCCGGCAGATCTGCGCCAGCTCTTCGAGGCGCTGGCGCGAATAGACAGCACCCGTCGGGTTGTTGGGCGTGTTGATGAGGATGGCGCGCGTGTTCGGTCGAAGCGCTGCGCGAATGTCGGCGGCCCGCGGCTGAAAGCCGTCCTCGGCAGGTGTCTCGACCACGGTGAAATCGGCGCCGGCCGCACTGAACGTGTTGGGATAGGTCGCGTAATAGGGCGCGACCACGATGGCGTGGTCACCCTGGTCGAGGACGGCTTGCACCGCCGCGTACAGCGCTGCCTGTCCGCCTGGCGTGGCAATGACCTGGTCGGGACTGGTCGCAACACCGGAGCACGCGGTCGAGGCCGCCGCCATTGCCTTGCGCAGGCGCGGAAGACCGGGAAGAGGTGTGTAGTGGTGGTTGCTGGCGCGAACCGCCATCACGCAGGCTTCGATCGTTTGCGACGGCGTATCGAAATCATGATCGCCAACCGACAACACGATGATGTCCTCGCCGGCTTGCTTGCGTGTCCAGGCTGCGAAATGGACCTCCCATCCATCCTTGCCGGAAGGCACGATGCCGGAAATGCGCGATGATGGTCTGGGCATTATGCTACTCCCGAAATTTCGTAGCCGGCCTGTTCGAGCCGGTCGCGCAGGGTGGCGATATGAGGCGGTCCGACTTCGCAGCAGCCGCCGACGATGTCGGCGCCGGCCTCGACCCAGCCGACCGCATGGCCAGCATAGGCATCCGGATCGAGGTCGTGGCGGGCGTGCAGCACGTCCACGGTGCCGCCATGCTTGAGCGCCTCGATCGAGGTGAAGCCGTTGGCATAGGCGCCGACCGGGCCGCCGAAACCGATCAGTTCGGGCAGCGCTGCAGCGATCGCTTCAGGCCGGCAGCAATTGACCAGCCTGGCCGCGACCGGCAGGCCGTCGAGCACGCCCGCCGCCGCCGCTATTGCTTCGCCGCTGCGCAGGCGCGGCGTACCGTGATCGGCAAGCGTCCACGACACCCACACCGGCTTGCCGCTTTCCGATGCCGCGGTAACGGCCGCGCGCGCTTCCTCGGCCGACGCCATGGTCTCGCACAGGAAAAGGTCGACGCCGTCAGCCTGCTCGGCAACGATGCGGCGGTAGGTGTCTAGCGTATCCTGGAAGGATATGGTCAGCGCCGGTGCGTAACTGCCGAACAGGGGCGACAGGCAGCCGGCGATCGCCGCGTCGCCGGCCTGGTCGCGGGCTTGCCTTGCCAGTTCTATGCCGCGCTTCTGCAACGGCTTGAACAGCTCCTCCGCGCCCTCGCGCGCCAGGCGCTCGGGCGTGGCGGAATAGGTGTTGATGGTGATGACGCGGGCGCCGGCGCGGATGAATTCCGCATGCAGGTCACGCACCAGGTCTGGCTCGTCGATCAGCACCCTGGCCGACCACAGCGGCGTCGGTTCGGAGCTGCTGCGGCGCACCAGTTCCTGGCCCATACCGCCGTCTGTGAGGATAACGGACTTCACGCTTTCAGCCTCTCGTTCTTCGGATCCCACAGCGGTTCATCCTTCTGCACGATCGCCTTGAAGCGTTCGCCGAAGATCTCGACCTCAACCGCGGTCCCCGGCTCAGCGAGATCGGCGCGCAGCATACCGAGCGCGATCGACCTGTCGATGCGATGGCCCCAGCCGCCGGACGTCGTCTCGCCGACGATCCGGCCGTCATGCCACAGCGTCGACATGTAAGGGGTGTCGCAGTCACCAGGGTTTTCGACGACCAACGTGATGAAACGCTTCTTCACGCCCTGCTGCCTTTCGCTCAGCAGCGCCGCCTTGCCGCGGAAGTCGGGCTTTTCCCATTTGACGAACCGTTCCAGCCCGCCTTGGAGGATCGAGTAATCGGTCGAGAGATCACCCTTCCAGGCGCGGTAGCCTTTTTCGAGCCTGAGCGAATCCAGCGCATACATGCCGAATGGTTTCAGTCCGTGCTTTTGACCGCCGGCCCAGACGGCGTCGAAGACAGTAGGGGTGTCGTCGACCTTGGTGTGGATTTCCCAACCAAGCTCGCCGGCGAAGGAGACGCGCACCAGCTTCGCCCAGCGACCAGCGATGGTAGTCTCCTGATGGGTCAACCAGGGAAGCGTAAGGTCGGCTGCACAGACCTCGGCGAGGATCTTGCGCGAATTGGGTCCGGCGAGGATCTGCGTGGAGTATTCCTCCGTCCGGTCGATCAGCTTGAACGTCGCATCCCTGGGCATGTGCGATTTCAGCCACTCGAAATCGTGCCACTGCGCTATCGCCGCGGTGATCAGCGTCATCAAATTCTCCTCGTGGCGCACGACCGACATTTCGGTGACGATGCGGCCCTTGTCGTCGGCGAAATAGACGAGGCCGATGCGGCCGGGTTTTGGCACCAGCCCGGTGACCTGTCGGCTCAACCATTCGGCAGCACCCGGACCGTCGAGATTGAAGCGGGAAAATCCAGGCAGGTCCAAAATGCCGGCGGCGTCGCGCACGGCGAGGCACTCTTCGCGGACGCGATGCTGCCACGGCCCGTCGCGGCGGAAGGTCAGCGTCGCGGATTCCGAAACATCGTCGCCGGCCTGCGCATACCAGGTGGCGCGCTCCCAGCCATTATAGGCGTCGAAGCAGGCGCCGAGCGCCTTGACGCGATCGTGGATCGGCGACAGCTTGCGGTCGCGTCCAGCCGGCCAGGCATGGCGTGGAAACTGGATGGCGTATTCGTTGCCGTATATCTCCATGCCCTTGGCGACGCAGTAGTCCGGAGCCGAGGCAAAGGCGGTGAAGCGGCGCGGATCGCAGGACCACATGTCCCATTCGGTCTGGCCCTCAGTCACCCATTCGGCCAGCACCTTGCCGGCGCCGCCACCCTGGGCGATGCCGAAGGTGAAGACGCAGACCTCGAAGGCGTTCGGCACGCCGGGCATCGGCCCGATCAGCGGGTTGCCGTCCGGCGCGTAGGGGATCGGTCCGTTGATGACCTTGGACAAACCGGCGGTGCCGAGGATCGGCACGCGGGCGACGGCGTCGGCCAGATAGTCCTCCAGCCGGTCGAGATCGTCAGGGAATAGCTGGAACGAAAAGTCATCGGGCATCGGATCGTTGTGACCGACCCAATGGGCGCGGCAATTGCGCTCATAGGGGCCGAGATTCATGCCGTTCTTTTCCTGGCGCAGATAGTAGGAGGTGTCGACGTCGCGCAGCAGCGGCAGCTTCTTGCCTTGCTCCTTCGACCATGCGGCCAGTTCGGGGATTTCCTGGAACAGGATATATTGATGGCTCATCACCATCATCGGCACGTCGCGGCCGAACATCCTGCCGACTTCGGCCGCACGGTAGCCGGCGGCGTTGACGACGACCTCGCAGCGGATCTCGCCTTGCGCGGTTTCGACCGCCCACTCGTCCTTCTCGCGGCGCACGCCGGTGACGGGGCAGAAGCGGATGATCTTCGCACCCATGTCGCGGGCGCCCTTGGCCAGCGCCTGGGTCAACTGCGCCGGGTCGATGTCGCCGTCGCTCGGATCGTAGAGCGCGCCCTTCAGCTCGTGCGTTTCGATGAACGGGTAGCGGCGCTTGATCTCGTCGAGGCCGACCACATCGATGTCCATGCCCTGGTAGCGGCCCATGCCCTTGGCGCGCTGGAATTCCTGCATTCGCTCGGTTGTGTGGGCGAGCCTGAGCGAGCCGGTGACGTGGTAGTTCATGGGATAGTCGACTTCGTCGGCCAGTCCACGATAGAGCTCGGTCGAATAGCGCTGCATGTTCATCAGCGACCATGACGAGGAGAAGGTCGGCACGTTGCCTGCCGCATGCCAGGTCGAGCCGGACGTGAGCTCGTTCATTTCCAGAAGCGCGCAATCGGTCCAGCCCGCCTTGGCGAGATGATAGAGCGAGGAGGCGCCGACGACACCGCCTCCTATAATCACCACGCGTGCCGTGGTCGGCAAACCGGCCATGTTCTTCTCCAAAGCTTCAATAAACAGGCGGCGAAACCACCCAGATCACCACCGCCGGCTCCGACCCAGGATTGCGCCAGCGGAACGGCTTGCCGTCGAAGCGAAAGGAGTCGCCTTCGCCAAGTTGGTGCCAGACCCCTGATATCTCGATGTCGAAGCTGCCGGAGGCGACATATCCGGCTTCCTCCGTCGGCCGGCGCGCTTCGGTCTTCAGCTCCGCACCCGGTGCGAAGACCGAACGCAGCATCTCGAAACTACCGCCGAGGTCGGGCGACAGAAGCTCCTCCACGAGGCCGGAATCGCTTGTGCCAAGCGTGCGGCGGCTGCCGGCGCGCACGATCACGCCGCGCTCTTTCTCGACGGGCACGTCGTGGCTGAAGAACAGGCTGACGGGCACGCCGAACAATTCCGCGAAGGCCCTGAGATCACCGAGCGATGGTATCGACAGGCCGCGCTCGACCTGACTGACCCAGCCGACGGAGCGGCCGAGCTTCAAACCGATCTCGGCAAGCGTCAGCCCGCGCGCCCTGCGCAGCGCCCTGATATCGCCGGCCAGCAGCCGTTCGCGATTTTCCTGTTCGGATCTGACGGCGATTGAGGGCAAAGCCAGTTCCCTTGATGAAAAATTCCCCTTGATGAAAAACTCCCCTTGGTGAAAAACTCCCCTTGGTGAAAAACTCGGGGCAAATTTCATGAGAGGCCAAGCTCATGAAAAAATCAAGATCATTTTCACGGAACCACAAGATTTGCTTGCGCCATTCTCACGGTTCGGGCAAAGGCTCGGCCACGCAGGGCGACTGAGGGACGTCCGGTCGAGACCCACGCTAGAGCGCCCCGCGCCCAATTGGACGCGCAAGGACGCTCTATCATTTTCTGGACTGCGCATGATCCTTTCCGGAAACCGGTTCCGGTTTCCGGGGTCACGCGCTAAGGACGGCCCATGCTGGAAAACAACACCCGGATCGCCAAGGATGCGGCGATCGTCGACGAGGCGATCACATCGCGCCGTTCGGTGCGCGCCTTCCTGCCCGACATGGTTGATGACGAGACGATCCGCGCCATTCTCGCCGTGGCGGCTCGGGCGCCTTCGGGCACCAACATGCAGCCCTGGCGGGTCTACGTCACCAAAGGCGAGGTCAAGCAGCGGATCACCGACGCTATCCTGAATTCCGGTATCCGCGCCGAAAAAGCCGATTGGGACGAGTATCGCTACTATCCAGACCAGTTCTTCGAACCCTATCTCACCCGGCGGCGGGCCAACGGCTTCGGACTCTACAGTGCGCTCGGTATCGGCCGGCGTGAGGTGGATAGGATGCGCGCGCAGCACGACCGCAACTTCGTCTTCTTCGACGCCCCGGTCGGCATGATCTTCACCGTCGACCGGCGGCTCAACAAGGGCTCGTGGATCGACTACGGCATGTTCCTGCAGAACATCATGGTGGCGGCGCGGGGCAGGGGCCTGCACACCTGTCCGCAAGCGGCGTTCGCGCCTTATCACCGGCAAATCAGGCCAGTGCTCAACATTCCCGACGAGGAGATCGTCGTCTGCGGCATGGCGCTCGGTTACGAGGATACGTCCAAGCCGGAAAACGAGTTCCGCACCGACCGCGCGCCGCTGGAAGAGTGGGTGACGTTCGCCAAGTGAGGAAGTGAGGTGACGACCGGCCGCCTCGGTCTACTGCACTTCGTAACCGACCTCCTCGCTGGCGTGACAGAGCGCCTTCCAGAACGACCGCGCAAACGAGCGGAACACGTAAATGTCGAACTGGTCGGCGCCGGTTCGCTGGATCTGCGCGAAGACGTCATGGTGCATGGTCGAGCGGCCGGCACCGATTGGGAAGGCCGGCAGCGCGAAGTCGATGGCGAAAGATTTTGCCAGCACCCATTCGGCCTTCGGTCCATGGATGCGAATCGCGGTGCGGCCGTGCGACAGGTCGGTCAGCGTGCCGATGGCTGGGGTGACGACACCGGCAAACGCCGCTGCCAAGCCCTCGGCCTCGTCGACCACGGTGAATTTTCCAGGCGCGAAGCCGAACACGGACCGCACGCCATCGGTGCTGCCGGCGCCGGCTCCATCGGGTAGAGCCAGGCCGGTAACGGTGCGGATACCGGCGATCAACTTCTTCTCCTGGCCAGGCCAGGCAGCGAGCTGCAGGATCGATCCCGGCCTGGTTTCGGAGAGGATGACATCGATGCCGTGTTCGAAGTCGCCGTGCGAGCCGGTGCGCAATTCCAGCTCAAGCGGTGATTGGCGCTCAACCATGCATGCGGCTCCCGTCCGGATCGAAGAAGTGATTGGAGACGATCTCGACCGGACCGAACCGGTTGCGCAGGGGATCGGAGATATGGGCGCGCCTGCCACGCCGTGCCTTGCCGTCCTTGACCAAAGCGAGCGCGATGTATTTGCCGAGCGCCGGCGAATAGCAGCAAGCGGTGATGTGGCCGATGGAATCGTGCGGGTCGGCTTCGTCAAGCGTCTCGACGATGTGAGCGCCGCCGTTGAGCGGCCGGTTGTCCAGCGAAATCAAGCCGACGAGTTCCAGGCGGTCGGGCGCGATCAGGCCCTCGCGATCCATCATCGCCGAACCGATGAAGGGCTTTTTCTTGGACAGCATCCAGTCGAGATGAAGGTCGCGTGCCGTGGTGCGGCCGTCGATCTCGGCGCCGGTGACATGGCCTTTCTCGATGCGCATCGTGCCTAGCGCCTCAAGCCCGTAAGTCACCAGCCCGAACGGCTTGCCGGCTTCGATCAACGCCTCCCAGACATGGGTGCCGTATCCGGCGCCGGAGTAAACTTCGAAGGCCATTTCGCCGGAAAAGGAAAGCCGGCAGATCATCACCGGTACGCCTGATATCTTGCCGTGCACGATGCCCATGAAGGGCAGTGCGGCATTGTCGACGGCGGTGCCGGTGACGCATGCGGCAAGAATTGCCCTGGCCTTCGGCCCGCCGATCGCCGCGCCCGCCCATTCGTCGGTCACCGAGGTGACATGGACCCTCAGCTCCGGCCAGACGACGTCGAGGAAATACTCCAGATGCTGCATCACCTTGCCGGCATTGGCCGTGGTGGTGGTCATCAAGAAGTCCTGCTCGCCGAGCCGCCAGGTCGTGCCGTCGTCGAAGGCGAGGCCGTCCTCGCGCAGCATCAGCCCGTAGCGGGCCTTGCCGACGGCCAGCGTCGAGAACATGTTGGTGTAGACCCGGTCGAGGAATTCCGCCGCGTCCGGACCCTGTACGGCGATCTTACCCAGCGTCGACACATCGACGATGCCTGCGCTCTCTCGGGTTGCCTTGGCTTCGCGTACATAGGCCTGCTCGATCGTCTCGCCTGAAAGCCCGTAGATCATCGGGCGATACCAGAGGCCGGCCGAGTACATGGTCGCGCCGTTGGCGACGTGCCAGTCATGCATCGGCGTCAACCTTTCCGGTTTCAGATCGCCGAAACGCTCCGCGGCCAGCGAGCCGATCGACACCGCCGAAAAAGGTGGGCGAAAGCGCGTCGTGCCGACCTCGGGTATCGGCTTGCCCGATGCTTCGGCCATGATGGCGAGACCGGGTATGTTGGAACTCTTGCCCTGGTCGGTCGCCATGCCGAGAGTAGTGTAGCGCTTCAGGTGCTCTACCGAGACGAAGCCTTCGCGATGCGCCAGCCGAACATCCTCCGCTGTCACATCGTGCTGGAAATCGACGAAGCTCTTTCCATTGGCCCTGATCTCGAACACCGGCGCCGGATCGGGATCGCCGGGTGCGGCTTCGACAACCGGCAAGGCCGCCGGCGTGCCGGTGCCGCCTGCTGCGGCAAGGCCGGCCGCAAGGCCTTCGGCGATTGCCTCGGCGGTGGAAAAACTGCCGGTGAAAGCGCCGGCGCCGATCCATTGCTGTGTCGGCTTCGGCGGCAGGAAGGCCTGTCGGGCAACATTCCACTCCGCCTTGGCGCCGGCCTGGCTGGCCAGATGGATGGTCGGCGACCAGCCTCCCGACATCAGCAGGCAGTCGGCTTGAATGCTGCGCGCATCGCCTGTCAGCGCGCCGTTGGCCATGTCGAAGCGCTGTACCTTGATGCCGGACAGCGCCTTACCGCCTTCGGTGGCGACCACGGCGTGACCGGAAAGGCTCTTGGCCTCTGCTTCTTCGGTAAGCTTGCGCATCTCGCTCGAAAGCTCCGGCCGCACGTCGACGATGGCGACGATCGCGGCACCGGCCTTCTTCAGCGCAAGCGCTGTCCGATAGGCGCTGTCATTGTTGGTGAAGAGCGCGATCCTGTTGCCTGGCAGCACGCCGTACTCATTGGCATAGCGCTCGGCCGCATACGCCAGCATCACCCCCGGCCGGTCGTTGCCGGGAAACACCAGCGGCCGCTCGAAGGAGCCGGTGGCCAGCACCACCGATTTGGCACGGATTGCCCAGTAGCGATGGCGCGGTTCGCCCTTGCCGGGCCTCTCTTTGTGATCGGTAACCCTCTCGATCGCGGCGAGCGTGTTGCCGTCGTAATAGCCCCAGACCGTGGTGCGCGGCAGCAGACGGACATTGTCATAGCCTTCGAGCTGGCCGACGGTTCGCGCTGCCCAGTCGGCCCCGGGCATGCCGTCGATCGTCTCGCCCGACCAGTTGGCCGAGCCGCCGAAATGCGGTTCGAGCTCGCTGAGGATGACGCGGGCACCCTGATCGGCGGCGACTTTGGCGGCCATCAGCCCGGCCGGACCGGAGCCGACCACCAGCACATCGCAGAAAGCGTTCATGCGCTCATAGCGCGCCGCGTCGGAGGCGATTCCGGCACGACCCAGACCGGCGGCGCGGCGGATGAAATGCTCGCAAAACATCCAGAAACGCGTGCCCTTCAGCGGGCCGATCGCGGGTCCCATGAAGGTCTTGTAGTAGAAGCCGGCGGACAGAAGCTTGCCGCCGAGCTGGTTGGCGGCGCTGACATCCCAGGACAGCGATGGAAAACGGTTCTGGCTGACGGCGGTCAGCCCGTCATAGATCTCGACCATGGTGGCAGCAATGTTGGGCTCGCGAACCTCGCCACGCAGCACCGTCACCAAGGCGTTCGGCTCCTCGACGCCTGACGTCATCACGCCGCGCGGGCGGTGATATTTGAACGAACGCCCGAACAGGGTGACGCCGTTGGCCAGCAGCGCCGAAGCGAGCGTGTCGCCGGCATGGCCGGTGTAGGGCGCGCCGTCGAAGGTGAACCGGATGGTTCGCAGCCGGTCGATCCGGCCGCCGGTGTCGATGCGGCGCGGGCTCACGACTTGCCCTCCGCCTTGTGACGTACAGCGGCTTTGTGGTCGCCGCGCGCGAAGGCGACGCTGGAGATCTCGTGTGTCACCGTGTTGCGGACGACCCTGAGATGGGCGCGACAACCGCCGGAATGCTGCCAGATCTCGTTGTGGTCACCAGCCGGGTTCAGCCTGTCGTAAACATAGGCGTTCCAGGCGTCGAGGTCTTGCGAGGCAGGCTGAGGACGTTGGCGGTTGCCATCGCCCTGATAGGTGAACTCGATGACGTCGCGCGGGCCGCAATAGGGGCAGGTGATCAGCATTGAGTTGTGTCTTTTTGTTTGACCATGATCTTGTCCGAAAACCGGTTTCCACTTTCAGGGATCATGGTCTAATGCAGCCGCGGCGTGGCGCCCTGGCCCTTGTCGTCGATCACCAGGCCGCGATGGAAGCGGTCGAGCGTGAAAGGCGCGTTGAAGTCATGCGGTTCGTCCTTGGCGATGGTCCAGGCAAAGCACCAGCCCGAGGCCGGCGTCGCCTTGAAGCCGCCATAGCACCAGCCGCAATTGAGATACATGCCCGGCAGCGGACCGGTGGTGATGATCGGCGAGCCGTCCATCGACATGTCGCAGACGCCGCCCCACGAGCGCAGCATGCGGACGCGGGCGAGACCGGGAAACAGCGCCAGCATCTCGCTCATCACCTCGTCGACGATAGGTAGGCTGCCGCGCTGGGCGTAGCTGTTATAGCCGTCGAGGTCGCCGCCATAGACGAGGCCGCCCTTGTCCGACTGCGACATGTAGAAATGGCCCATGCCGAAGGTGAGGACGGTATCGATGAACGGTTTCAGCGATTCCGTGACGAACGCCTGCAGCACATGGCTCTCGATCGGCATCGTCTCGATGCCGGCAAGCTGCATCACCCGCCCAGTGCTGCCGGCGACGGCGACCGCCACCTTCCTGGCGCGGATATCACCGCGCGTCGTCGAAACGCCGGTGACGCGGTCGCCGTCGCGCAGGAAGCCGGTGACCTCGCAGTTTTCGATGATATCGACGCCGCGGCGATCGGCTCCGCGCGCATAACCCCAGGCGACGGCGTCGTGGCGGGCAGTTCCCGCGCGCCGTTGCATCAAGCCACCAACAATCGGGAAGCGCGCATTGCCCGAGACGTCCAGCGTCGGTACCAGGCGTGCGATGTCAGTGGTGGTCATCAGTTCGGCGTCGACGCCAAGATGGCGCATGGCATTGCCGCGCCGGGCATAATCGTCGAACTGGGCGGGCGTGTGCGCCAGGTTCAGGCAGCCGCGCTGCGAGAACATCACGTTGTAGTTGAGGTCGTGCGACAGGTTCTCCCACAGCTTCATCGAATGTTCGTAGAAGCGCGTGTTGGCAGGCAGCAGGTAGTTGGAGCGTACAGCCGTCGTGTTGCGGCCGACATTGCCGGATCCGAGCCAGCCTTTTTCCAGCACCGCGACATTGGTGATGCCGTGCTCCTTGGCGAGATAATAGGCGGTTGACAGGCCATGGCCGCCACCGCCGATGACGATCACGTCATAGGACGCCTTCGGGTCCGGCTTGCGCCAGGCCGGCTTCCAGTCCTTGTTGCCGGTCAATGCGTTTTTGAGAAGCGAAAAGGCCGAATATTCCGCCATTCTTTTTGTCATCCGTTTTGGGCGATGCGGCACACTATAGAGCAGGCCTCCGCCGCAAAGCCAATATTGCGCCATCGCTTTTCGACTGGCCGACTCCGAAATGGACGGGCGGAACGGGACGGCTTGCCCCGTGGTATGAGCCTCTTTATCAAGGACGAGCTTTAGAACACCTTGCCGTCCGTGAGTCGCCAGACAATCATGCTTTTCCGACTGCTCCGCTTCGTTCTGGTCCTGGCGATCGTTGCCTCGGCGCAACTGTCGCTTGGTGCGGTGGCGCAGGGGCTTGACCAAGCTCCCTCCGGGCTGATTGCCGACCAACAGAAAATCCTGCAGGACCTGACGACAAGGGCCGACAATTTCGAAAAGAAAATCCAAGAGGACGGCGAAAACGACGCCAGCCTCGTCGACATCCGCCTGCAACTCGAGGAAATGTCGCGAGGCGCGCTGAAAAGCGCGCTTGCCTTTCGCCCGCGCCTTACGGAGATCAATGCAAGGCTCGAGCAACTCGGAGCGCCGCCGGCCGAGGGCCAGCCCCCCGAGCCCGACATCGTGACCAGTGAACGCCAGGCCCTGGCGTCCGATAAGGCCGAGATCAATGCGGTCATCGCCGCGGCGCAAAACCTGTCGATCCGTATCAGCGGCCTCATCGACAAGATCGCCAATATGCGCAGCGAGCTGTTTCGCAACCTGCTCACCAAGCGCTACGTGCTGTCCGATGCACTGAGCCCCGAGGTCATTTCCGATGCCAACGATGAATTTGTCGGCTTCTATAATGCGGTGTCGTCGTGGCTGACCTTCGCCTTCAAGTTCAAATTCCAGGCCGTGCTGGCCGCGACCTTGACGGCACTCTCATTGGCGGCCGTGCTTTTTATCGGTGGGCGGCGCCTGTTCGGGCGTGTGTTCGAAGCGGACCCTTCCGTAGAAGATCCTTCCTATCTCAGCCGGCTGTCGGTGGCGTTCTGGTCGACATTGCTGCCGACGCTGGCGGTGGGCGCTTTCCTGGTCTCGACCGTTTTCTTTTTCAACTATTACAATGTGTTGCGCGGCGATATTGGCGTTTTCCTGAATGCGCTGGTCGGGGTTCTCGCGGTGGTATTCTGCGTCAACCGGCTGACCAATGCGGCGCTGGAGCCGCGGCTGCCGAACTGGCGGCTGATACAAGTTGAAACCGGCCCGGCACGCTGGCTGGTGCGGCTGACGACCGCGATGGCGGTGGTGATCGGCATCAACAATTTCCTGTCGGTCGTCAATGACACGATGGGCTCGCCGCTATCGCTGACCATCGCCAGGAGTTTTGTCGCCACCATCATCGTCGGCGTCATCCTGATCCTGATGGGGCTGCTGAAACCGTTCAAGGCCGCCGACGGGACCTGGCGTCCCTGGCCGGCGTGGCTGCGCTACACCGCCATCGCGCTCGGCATTTCCACCATCGCAGCGGCACTGCTCGGCTATATCGGCCTTGCCATCTTTGTCTCTCTGCAGGTCGTGGTCACCGGCACCATTCTGGTCACCGCCTATATCGGCTTCCTGTCGGCGCGGGCGATCGGTGAGGAAGGCGGTTTCGCCAACACGTCGATCGGGCGCTGGCTATCGGCCCATTCCAGTTACGAGGAGTCCGCGTTCGACCAACTCGGCCTGGTCGTCAGCACCGCCATCAACCTGATGATCGTGCTGGTGTTCCTGCCGCTGATCCTGTTGACGTGGGGCTTTCAGCCCGGCGACATCCAGGCCTGGGGCTACAAGCTGGCGACGGGCCTCACCATCGGCTCGATGACGATCTCGGTGACCGGCCTCCTGACCGGCATCGTTGTCTTCACCCTCGGCTATTTCCTGACGCGCTGGTTCCAGGGCTGGCTCGACGGCTCGGTGATGGCGCGTGGCAAGGTCGATACCGGCGTGCGCAACTCGATTCGGCTGGCAGTCGGCTATGCCGGCGTCGCGCTCGCAGCACTCGTCGGCATATCGGCGGCGGGCATCGATCTCTCCAACCTGGCGCTTGTCGCCGGCGCCCTGTCCCTCGGTATCGGCTTTGGCCTGCAGAATGTCGTCTCCAACTTCGTCTCCGGTCTGATCCTCTTGGCAGAGCGGCCGTTCAAGGTCGGCGACTGGATCGTCGCTGGTGACATCAGCGGCACGGTCAAGAAGATCAGTGTGCGCGCCACCGAGATCGAGACGTTCCAGCGGCAGTCGGTGATCCTGCCCAATTCAAACCTGATCAACAATGCGGTCGGCAACTGGACGCACCGCAACAAGCTCGGTCGCATTGATATCAAGGTCGGCGTCGCCTATGGCAGCGACGTCAAGCAGGCCCATGCTGTCCTTCTGGAGATCGCGCGCGGCCATCCGCTGGTGCTGAAAAATCCTGAGCCCTTCGTGCTGTTCACCAATTTCGGGCCAGCCGCTCTGGAATTCGAAATCCGTGTGTTCCTGGCCGACGTGATGAACGGCAACATCGTGCAGAACGACATCCGGTTTGCCGTCCTCGATGCGTTCGCCGATCAGCATATCGAAATTCCATCGGCGCCGCGCGCCGTCGTCGAGACCAAGAAGCATGAGGCGTGGCCGATCGATGACGACAAGATCGAGGCTGAATTCGCCGAGCAGGAGCGCGCGGCCGCTGAAGCCGCGGCCGAGGCGAAACGCCTGGCCAAATCCGGGCGAAAGACCCGCAAGCCGGAT
The DNA here is from genome assembly GCF_055901555.1 of Mesorhizobium sp. WSM4821. Classification (NCBI taxonomy): domain Bacteria; kingdom Pseudomonadati; phylum Pseudomonadota; class Alphaproteobacteria; order Hyphomicrobiales; family Phyllobacteriaceae; genus Mesorhizobium; species Mesorhizobium sp. WSM4821. The sequence continues at coordinate 3,986,617 of NZ_CM148371.1, forward strand.
CCCGATTAAGCCCGATCGAGCCTTTAGGCCATGCCGGCCCGGGCCCGGCTCTCGACACAGCGAAAGCAATTGCGGCATGAATGCGGCATTCAGTTGCCGTTCAGCTTGCATCTCATATAAGCTCACATGCAAAGGGCGAGAATGCCTTGCGAAATGCAACAGAGGCGGTGGAAACACCGATATTGCAATGTGGAAGTCTCTCGTCGCCGCCATCGCTCTTCTTGCCGTGGACGGTTCGGCCTTCGCCGCCAGCGCGGTCAACAAGGACGCCGAGACCCGCACGCTGGTCGTGACCGAAGGTGGTGGCAAGACGGAGTTGGCGCTGGCCGCCGGCGAAACCGCGGAATTCTGCCCGAACGGGTGTTTCGTTACCTTGCCGAATGGCGACCTCGAGGCGCTGACCGGTTCGGAGACGATCGAAATCTCGGGTGGCGTCGCCCGTATCAAGTAACTCGTATCAAGTAACGTCGACGCTTGTTTTTCGAGGCCGGGCAAATGCCCGGCCTTTTATCGTTTCGGGTCATCGAACCTTAATGATGAAGGTGGAAATACCGTCACGCTGACCAGGTCAGGCCGGGCGTTTTAACGTTCGCTGTGCTGTTCCCCGCTATATCGGGCCGAAGACGCCGAAGCACGGCGCGGCGGGTTTAAGCAGGGCAAGGAAAATGGACGCGCGGTCGGACAGGAACGCAATCCCGCTTGCGGTCGATCTCGACGGCACGCTGATTGCGACGGACCTGTTGTGGGAAGGGCTGTTCATCCTTCTCAAGAAGAATCCGCTCTATATTTTCCTCGTGCCGTTCTGGCTTGTGGGCGGGCCGGCGCGGTTGAAGCAGGCCGTCGCGCAACGCATCGACATCGATCCCGCATCGCTGCCTTACCGCGAGGTGCTGCTTCAGCGCCTTCGCACCGAACATGGCGAGGGCCGCCAGATCGTGTTGGCGGCCGGCACGCCGCGCAAATTCGCCGAGGCGATCGCCGCGCATCTCGGCATATTCGATCGCGTCCTGGCGACCGACGGCCCCCACAACATGACCTCAGGCAGAAAGCGCGCTTCGCTTGTCGCCGCCTATGGCGATGGCGGCTTCGACTATGCCGGAAACAGCCGGCACGACCTCAGGGTGTTCGATGCCGCGCGCACGGCAATCGTCGTCGCGCCCGACCGCGCTGCCGCGCGCTGGCAGGCCGCGCACAGTGCCGAAATGATGCCGGCGCCGAAGCCGACATTCAGAACCATCGTCAAGATGCTGCGCGTTCATCAATGGCTGAAGAACTCGCTCATCGCGGTGCCGATGGTGCTGTCGCACGAATACTTCAACCCCGACATGATCTGGAAATGCCTGCTGGCATTCGTCTCGTTCAGCGCGGTGGCTTCGGCCATCTATATCCTCAACGATTTCTTCGATCTCGCGCTCGACCGCAAACACCTGACCAAGCGCAACCGGCCATTCGCAAGCGGCGCCCTGTCGATCCCGTTCGGCCTGGGTTCGATGGTGGTGCTGCTTGCAACAGGTGTTGGCGCAGGGCTTCTGCTGCCGATCGAATTTCTCGGCGTGCTCCTCGGCTACATGGTCATCACCACCGCCTATTCGCTGTCGTTCAAGCGCATGCTCCTGATCGACGTGCTGACGCTGGCCGGTCTCTACACGATCCGCGTTCTGGCGGGCGCCGCGGCCACCGGCGTCGACGTTTCGTTCTGGCTGCTGGCCTTCTCGATCTTCTTTTTCCTGTCGCTGGCGCTGGTGAAGCGTTTTGTCGAGTTGCGCACGACCGCCATTCCGGCGGGCGAGCGTATCGCAGGCCGCGGCTACCGCACCGAAGACCAGGAGATCGTCGCCCAGGCGGGCATGGCCTCGGCCTTTTCCTCGGCATTGGTGCTGGCGCTCTATATGGACAGCGTTGCGGTGCGCGAACTCTATCCGCACCCCTGGCTGGTCTGGCCGCTGGCCCCGATCGTGCTTTACCTGACCATGCGCGTCTGGATACTCGCCCGCCGCGACGAGATGCATGATGATCCGGTCGTCTTTATCATCCGCGACTGGCGCAGCCAGATCGTCGTGCTGATCGGCGCGGTGTTTCTGGTCGCCGGAGGCTGGTAGGATGGCGGAAGAGCGGTTCCAGAGCTTCGGTCTTGCCACGCCGCCGGCACACGATGTTATCCCGGCGGATGACGCTGTCGCATTGCTGAAGAGCGGCAAGGCGACAAAAAACGCCTTGCTTGCCTACGGCAACGGCCGCTCCTACGGCGATTCCTGCCAGAACGAGGCCGGCATGGTCGTCGACATGCGGCCACTGAACCGCATCCGCTCCTTCAATGCCGAGACCGGCGTGATCGAGGCCGAGGCCGGCGTGCTTCTGTCAGACATCATCGCCCATGCAGCGCCATACGGCTTCTTTCCGGCGGTCGTTCCGGGCACGCAGTTCGTCACGCTCGGCGGCGCCATCGCCAATGACGTTCACGGCAAGAACCATCACCGGCGCGGCAGCTTCGGCTGTCATGTCGAAGCCTTCACGCTGCTCAGATCAGATGGGCGGACCCATCACTGCTCGGCCGCCGACAATGCGCACCTGTTTGCGGCGACGATCGGCGGCATGGGGTTGACCGGACTGATCCTGTCCGCATCGATCCGGCTGCTGCGGGTGCCATCGCTCGACATCGTCGAGAAGGTGACGCCCTTCCGCGACCTCGGCGAATTCTTCGAGCTTGCCGAAGCGGCCGACCAGGCCAACGAATATGCCGTCGCCTGGATCGACCAGCTTTCCGGCGGCCACGGTCGTGGGCGCGGGCTGCTGTTCACCGGCAATCACGCCGAGCATGGTTCGCATGCGGCCTTGCGTGCCGGCGGAACTCTTTCGGTGCCGTTCCAGCCGCCATTCAACGTGCTCAACCGGCCGTTCCTGACTGCCTTCAATGCCGCCTACAGGTGGAAGAAAGGCTGGTCTGCGACACCGCGCCAGGTCGGCCATCAAGGGTTTTTCTTCCCGCTCGACAGCGTCGGCAACTGGAACCGGCTCTACGGACCGAATGGGCTTTTCCAGCACCAGGCCGTGGTGCCGGAAGACGTGGCGCGCCGGGCGGTGCCGGCCTTGCTTGCTGCGGCCAAGCGGGCCGGGCAGGGGTCGTTCCTGACGGTCCTGAAGCGCTTCGGCCCGATCAATTCGCCGGCACTGCTGTCGTTCCCGCGGCCGGGTTTCACGCTGACGCTGGATTTCCCCAACCGCGGCCGGGCGACGCTGACGCTGTTGGAAGAACTCGACCACATCACGGTCGAGGTCGGCGGCGCGGTCAATCCCTACAAGGACGCTCGCATGGGCGCCGATGTTTTCGCGGCGTCCTTTCCGGAATGGCAGCGCCTCGAAGCCATCCGTGACCCAGCCTTCATGTCGAGCTTCTGGGCGCGAACGGCGAAAAAGCTCGAGATGCGGCGCGGAACCGTCGAAGCCGCGGAATAGATAACATTCGAATGATTTATGGTTAACGAATCGATAAGGTAAAGCTTTACTCAAAACACTCTTGCTGCTTCACGAAATGTTTGCAGGTTTGCAATAGGACGCCTGAAGGGTTTGATGGGAAATATGAAGTACATCGTCTTCATTCTGTTCACGGTCATGACCAATGCCGCCGCGCAGCTCATGCTGAAGCAGGGCATGATGTCGCTTGGTCAGATTTCCTTCGAGGGCACCAATCCGTTGCTGAAGCTTTTGCAGATCGTCTTCAGTCCGTGGATTTTCCTCGGCCTGTCCACCTTCGTCATCTCAATGGCGTCGCACCTCTATGTGCTGTCCAAGGTCGAGCTCAGCTTCGCCTATCCGTTCCTCAGCCTCGCCTATGTCGCGGTTGCGATCTTCGCCTATTTCATCTTCCGCGAGGACCTCAATGCCTGGCGCGTCGCCGGCATCGCGTTCATCTGCGTCGGTACGGTGCTGATCGCGCAAAGCGGCCGGGACTTGGGCGGCAGGGACTTGGGCGGCTCGGGACATGAGGACCAGACGGCAGGCCTTTCCCCCGACAAGATTCACACCAGTGGGATCGTTCGATGAGACATGTGATTTTCGGCGGTGACGGTTTCGTCGGCCGCCACCTTGCCCCGAAACTTCTGGCCGACGGCGAGGAGGTGGTTGTCGCCGACATCGCCAGGAGCGACCTGCCGCATTATCGCTCGGTCCGCCATGTCAGCTGCGACGTCACCGATCCGGCCTCGGTCGCTTTGGTTGGACTGAAGGCCGACGACATGGTCTACAATCTGTCGGCGAAAATGCTGTCGCCGATCCAGGTGCGCGCCAAGCGGCACGATTTCTTCTTCCCCGTGAATTTCCACGGCACCGAGCACATCATACAGGCGATGGACAAAGCCGGCGCGCCAAGGCTCGTCCACTATACGACCGACATGATCTACGGCCATACGATCACACAACCGATGACCGAGGAGCATCCGGTCTCGCCGCTTGGCGAATATGGCTGGTCGAAGCAGAAGACCGAGGAACTGGCCGCCGAATGGCGCAAGCGCGGCATGTCGATCTCGCTGTTTCGGCCACGCCTCATCATCGGCCCCGGCCGCCTCGGCATCCTCGAAAAACTGTTCAAGCTGATCGACTGGAACCTCCCGGTGCCGATGATCGGCTCGGGCAGGAACCCCTACCAGTTCATCTCGGTGTTCGACTGCGCCGAGGCCGCGCGCGCCGCCTGGAAGGCTGGTGTGCCTGATGAGGCCTACAATCTCGGTTCGCTCAACCCGCCGCCGGTTCGGAAATTGCTGGGCGACCTGATCAGGCATGCCGGTTCGAAATCGATCCTGATCCCGACACCGGGCTGGGCGGTCAAGCGTACGCTCGACCTGCTCGACCTCTTGAACATGGCGATCATGGATCCGGAGCAGTATCTGATCGCCGATGAGGACTGTGTGCTCGACGTGTCGAAGGCCGAACGCCAGCTCGGCTGGGTGCCGCAATATCGCGACGAGGACATGCTGATCGCCGCCTACAGCGAATACCGCACAACGAAAGACGGCCATGCCGTCGCCGCCAAACATGTGCCGGCAGAATGACAAGCCCGCCGCGTAAAGGGTCAATAGGAGATTTCTTGAGATGACCGTCATGACCAAGCCAGACCACACGACTGCGCGTGCCACGGTCAGCGCGCCGGCGCTTTCGCCCGCCACCACCGCCAAGCCCGATCTGATCAGCGTCGAGCAGGCCAAGGCGATGGACGTGGCGCGCATGACCGACCTGTTCAAGGCGCATCTCAATCCCGGCCAGCTGCATTTCATGAAGCTGCTCGGCTTCCACAAGATCAAGATCGAACGCGCCGAAGGCATGTCCTACATCGACCAGAACGGCCGCAAGATCCTGGATTTCTTCGGTGGCTTCGGATCGCTGGCCTTCGGGCACAATCACCCGCGCCTTCTCGAAGCGCGCAAAAAGTTCCAGGAGGAGAAGCGGCAGGAGATCGCCATCGCCTTCATGTCGCAATATGCGGCGGCCCTGGCGCACAATCTCGCCAAATGCTCGCCCGGCGACCTCGACATGGTGTTTCTGGGCTCATCCGGCTCGGAAGCGATGGAGGCGGCGGTGAAGCTTGCCGAGCGCGCCGCCGGCCCGAAGCGGCCGAAGGTCGTCTATGCCGAGAATTCCTTCCACGGCAAGACCAAGGGTGTGCTGGCCATCACCGACGGCTCGCTCTACCGCGCCGACTTCAAGGTGGCCGACAATGTCGTGCGCATCCCGTTCGCCGACATCGAAGCGGTCGAGCACGCCTTCCGCTCCGACCCGGAGATCGGCGTCATAGTGCTCGAAACCATCCAGGGTGGCGGCGGCATCATCCAGGCAGAGGCGCAATACTGGCAGAAGCTGCGCGTGCTCTGCGACCAGTATGGCGTGCTGTGGGTCGCCGACGAAGTTCAATGCGGCTATGGCCGCTCCGGCCGCTTCTATGCCTTCGAGCATTACGGCGTCATTCCTGATGTGACGGCGCTGGCAAAGTCGCTCGGCGGCGGCAAGGCGGCCGTCGGCGCGATGATTGCCAGGCATGAGGTTTACATGAAGGCATATGGCACGCCGAAGACGGCGATGATCCACGCCATGGCCACCTTCGGCGGCATGGGCGAGGCCTGCGTCACCTCGATCGAGGCGCTCAACGTGCTTTACGACGAGGGGCTGATCGACAACGCCGCTGTCACCGGCGACTACCTGCTGCAGCGCCTGCAGGCGCTGAAGGAGAAATATCCCAAGATCATCAAGGACGTGCGCGGCAAGGGTCTTATGGTCGGGCTGGAATTCCACGACTTCTCGCAGACGCTGCCGATGGTGCTGCGGTCTGTGGTCAGCGTGCTGGACGAGAAGCTGAAGGGGTCGCTGTCGGGCTTTGTTGGTGCCTTGTTGCTGCGCGACTATGACGTGCTCGTCGCCTTCACCGAATACAACCGCAATGTCATCCGTCTCGAACCGCCGCTGATCTGCCAGCGCGAACATATCGACCGCTTTATCGAGGCGCTCGACAGCCTGCTGTCGCGCGGCATCGTGTCGATCGTGAAGGATTTCGTCAAAAGCCAGGTCCGCTGATCAAAGTTCGCCGAGCGACACCATGCTCACCAAATCTCCTGCTCCGACAAATACGCTCGACCGGCTGACCGGGGCCGGCCTGGCATGGGGCGAGGGCACTTATGCGCGTTTTGCCGCCCCGGTCGGGGCGGCGGCCTTTGCGCTCTACATTCTTTTGACCGCCGTGATGGCATGGTTCATGCCCGACGCCAATTGGGACATGCTGCCCTATCTGGCGGTCGCCGAGGAGGGCACCTATCACGACGTGCAGGGGCTGCACGACTATGCCTATGGCACAGTCAAGGCCGGTGTGTCGGCTGGCGAGTACAAGACACTGACGGACGATAGCGGCGGCTTCCGCAGCCATATGGCGGGGAATGCCGCCGACTTCCACTCGCTGCTCGGTATGTACCGGATCAAGTTTCTCTACGCCGAGATCCTTTCGACGATGAGTTCCGTGATGTCGCCGGTCGAGGCGATGCGCGCGGTCTCGGTTTTGTCTGTGCTGCTTTTCGGTGCGATCGCGTTGCTCTGGCTGCGGTCCGAAGGCGCGCTGGCGCTGTCGCCGGTCGTCGGCGCGGTGCTGATCATGGCCGATTTCGGCGACGCGGCGCGGACTGCGACGCCGGACCTGCTATGCTCGGCCCTGTTCCTCGGCGGGCTTTTTGCCTATGTGCGCGGTCGCGAAGTGGCGACGGCGATCCTGCTCTTCCTCGCCTTCATGGCGCGGCCCGACAACATTGTCTTCCTTGCCGTCTTTGCCGTGCTGCTGGTCGCCTCCCGACAGAAGGCGTGGGGCGCGCTGGCCGGGTTTGCCGCCTCCCTGGCCGCCTATTTCGCCATCTCGCATTGGGCGCAGCATCCCGGCTGGTGGCCGCATCTGTGGTTCTCCTCAATCGAGCAGCACTACAATATGGACGGCTTCGATCCGCCGTTCTCGGCTGCCGCCTATCTCCGGGCCTTTGCTGTTTCCATGGCCCGCGCCGTCAGCCTGAACAGCTGGGTCGGCGTCTCGGTTCTGGCGCTGGCTGGGTGGTATGCCTCAAGCCGCGCCGGCTTCAAGCTCGGCCGCCGCGCCGGCATCCTGTTTGCGGCATTGGTGCTCGGCGCGCTGGCGAAGTTCTCCGTCTTCCCGATCCACGACACCCGCATCTACTTTCCCAATCTGATCCCGCCGTTCCTGCTGCTTGCTGGCCCATTCATGGCGCTGTGGGCGTCAGCGAGCATTAATGGGCATCGTGCCGCGGTGTTGCACGTCGTTCCAGGCGATAAACCATAAGCTCCGTCGCCAGCGTGGCGCGCGTCATTTGCGTGCGAAGGACGCAGTAAAACATTTCTCGGCACATGATCCCCACCGAATTCGACTCTGATTTTTCAGGGTCGTGCGCCGGGGTCGCGGCACACCTGCAGCGTGTCGCAAACAGGCGGTAGCACGATGGCCGTCGCCTGCATATTGTGCGCCGGTCAAACGGGCGCCGTCGCCCGGTAACAGCACTTTGGAGTCGCGGGCATGGCAGGGTTTCCGGAAAAGGCGAAGGTCGTCATCGTCGGACTGGGCGGCATTGTCGGCGCATCGGTCGCCCATCACCTGATCGAGCGCGGATGGGACGATATCGTCGGCATCGACAAGTCGGGCATCCCGACCGATATTGGCTCGACCGCGCACGCCTCCGACTTCTGCTACACGACCAGCCATGATTTCCTGTCCTGCTGGACGACGCTCTACTCCATCGATTTCTATGAGAAGATGGGCCATTATGCGCGCATCGGCGGCCTCGAAGTCGCCCGCGTCGGCGACGACGATCGCATGGAGGAGATCAAGCGCAAGATCGCCTCGGCAAAGGCCTTCGGCACGCGTGCCCGCCTGATCGATCCTGCCGAGATCAAGCAGAAGTTCCCGCTGATCGAAGAGCAGATGGTGCAGGGTGGGTTGTGGGATCCCGATGCCGGTCTCGTCATCCCGCGCTCGCAGACGGTCGCCGGCAAGCTGGTCGACCAGGCAGAAGCCTCTGGCAAGCTCAGGGCCTTCGCGAATACGCCGGCCAAGTCACTTATCGTCGAGAACGGACGCATCAAGGGCGTGGTGACTGACCGCGGCACAATCGAGGCCGACTACGTGGTGGTCTGCGCCGGCATCTGGGGCCGGTTGATCGCGGAAATGGTGGGCGAGGACCTGCCGGTCCTGCCGATCGACCATCCGCTGACCTTCTTCGGGCCGTATACGGAGTTCGCCGGCACCGGCAAGGAGATCGGCTGGCCGCTGCTGCGCGACCAGGGCAATTCGGCTTACATGCGCGACACCGGCGATCCCAAGACCGCCGAAGGCGGCCAGATCGAGTGGGGCTATTACGAAGAAACCAATCCGCGCCTTTGCCATCCGCGCGACCTTCTGGAAAAAAACCAGGCACGTCTTTCGCCGTCGCAGCGCGACCTCGACATGGAGCAGATCCTCGCGCCGCTCGAGCGCGCCATGGAACTGACGCCGATCCTGGGCGAACTCGGCTACAATGAGAGCCATTCCTTCAACGGGCTTCTGCAGGTGACGGCGGATGGCGGCCCGTCCATGGGCGAGAGCCAGAAGGTGCGGGGCCTCTGGTATGCCGTCGCGATCTGGGTAAAGGACGGCCCCGGCATGGGCAAGCTCATCGCCGACTGGATGACGGACGGCCGGACGTCGATCGACCACCATGCCATCGACTACGCGCGCTTCTATCCGCACCAGACGCAGGAACAGTTCATCTGGGACCGCTGCACCGAAACGGCGATGAAGGTCTACAATCCGGCGGTCCATCCGCGCGAGCCCTTCTCAAAAGGCCGCAATTTGCGCCGCTCGCCCTTCTGGGAGCGCGAGAAGGAACTCGGCGGCTATTTCATGGAACTGGGCGGCTGGGAGCGCGCGCATGGCTATGCAGCCAACGAGCACCTGCTCGAGAAATATGGCAATCGGGTGCCGGTGCGCGAAAACGAATGGGACAACCGCCATTTCTGGCGCGTCTCCAACGCCGAACATCTCGCCATGAGCGAGGATTGCGGCATCGTGAACCTGTCGCATTTCGCGATGTATGAGGTGGAAGGCCCGGATCACGTCGCGCTGATGGAATGGCTGTGCGCGGCCAAGGTCGGCGGCGATACCAATATCGGCAAAGGCATCTATACCCACTTCCTCGACGACGAGGGCATGGTGCGCGCCGACCTGACCGTCATCCGCATGGCCGACCGCTGCCGCGTCATCGACGGCGCCGACGCCGGGCCGCGAGACTTCCAGTACATGCGGCGGACGGCACAAGACAAAGGGTTCGACGTCACCGTTACGGACGTCACCGAAAAGTACGTGACCATCGGCATCTGGGGTCCGAACGCGCGGTCCACGTTGCAGAAGGTCGTTGAAGACCCCGGTGGGCTGACGCCAGAGAACTTTCCGTTCGCCGCGATCAAGCCTGTCAGGATCGCGGGAAAGGACGTGACCGCTTTCCGCATCTCCTATGTCGGCGAACAAGGCTGGGAACTGCATATGCGATACGAAGACGGCCTGGCCGTCTGGGACGCGTTGCGTTCGACCGGCGTGATGGCTTTTGGCGTCGAGACCTATGCCAACAGCCGCCGCATGGAGAAGAGCCTGCGTCTGCAGAATGCCGACCTTCTGACAGAGTACAATCTGCTGGAGGCCGATCTTGCCCGCCCGAAGGTCAAGGAGGCCGATTTCAGCGGCAAGGCGAAGCATCTGGAGTATCGCGCCCGCTCGCATCAGCCGGCCATGCTCTGCACGCTCGTGATGACCGACAATGTCGATTGCACGGGAATTGCCCGCTATCCGGTCGGCACGATGCCGGTGATGGACCCGGAGACGGGCGAGACGCTGGTCGACGAACTTGGCCGCCGGTCCTTCACCACCTCGGTCGCCTACGGCCCGACCATCGGCAAGAACATCGCGCTGGCCTATCTGCCTTGGGCGTATTGCCGGGAGGGCCGAAGGCTTACTGTCGAGTATTTCGGCGAGACGTACCCGGTCGAGGTGGCCGCTGTCGGTTACAGGCCGCTCTACGACCCGGAGAACCTCAATCCGCGCAGCTGAGCGTGATCGCTTGCCGATCCTCCGAAGCGGGGTAAGGGGCGGACTCGCAAAAATGTGACGCAACGGCCCGGCCCGGCGCCGGGCTTTTTGCTTTGTGGAACAACAATTCTCGCTTACCTTGCGGCATGTCTGCTTTTGCCTGCGCGAGATATCTCCTCTCAGGCGCCGCCGCGCTGGTGCTGCTGCTCGGGCTGGCGCCAAAATCCCTCGCTGCCGAGCCGGTCGATATCGAACTGGTGCTGGCGGTCGACGTTTCGCTCTCGATGTCGCCGGCCGAACTCGAAATCCAACGTCAAGGCTATGTGGCGGCGCTGACGCACGACACGGTGCTGCAGGCCATCGCCGACGGCGCCCATGGCAAAATCGCCGTCACTTACGTCGAATGGGCCGGCACGACGTGGCAGCATGTCATCGTGCCGTGGACGGTGATCGCCAGTCGTGCCGACGCCGAGCGGGTGGTCGGACAGCTCTCCGCCCATGCGCCCAACAGCGCCCGGCGCACCTCGATTTCCGGTGCCCTGGATTTCGGCAGCGATCTCTTCGCCGAAAGCGGCTTTCAGGGCGTGAAGCGCGTCATCGACATTTCAGGCGATGGCCCCAACAATCAAGGTGCTCCCGTCGACATCACCCGTGACAGGCTGGTCAAGCAAGGCATCACCATCAACGGCCTGCCGCTGATGACCCGAAGCGGCTTCACCAGCGTTTACGATGTCAATTATCTCGACCGCTACTATACCGACTGCGTCATCGGTGGACCCGGCGCGTTCATGATCCCGGTCAATGAGTGGACGCAGTTTCCCGAAGCGATCCGCCGCAAGCTGGTGCTCGAGCTTGCCGGGCCGGCCTCACCGCAATGGGCGGCGGACGAAGCGGCGCATCCGCCGGTAGTGCTGGCGCAAGACAAGCCGGCCACTGACTGCCAGGTGGGCGAGAAAATGTGGCGCGACCGGAGTTGGATGTACGACAGCCGCTAGAGGCTACGCATGCAGATGTCGCCTTGTTTACGCGACCAGCAACTGCTTGCGGTCGACGCGCTCCTGCTGCGGTGAGCGCGCATAGAGTTCGCGGTAGCATTTGGAGAAGTGCGAGGCGGAGACGAAGCCGCAGGCTACCGCCACCTCGACGACCGGCAGCGACGACTGGATCAGCAGGTGCCGGGCCCGGTCGAGCCGGATTTCCAGGTAGTAGCGGGCAGGGGATCGTCCCATCTCGGTGCGGAACAGGCGCTCGATCTGGCGGCGCGACAGGTCGACGTGATCGGCGATCTCGATCAGCGACAGCGGCTCGGAAAGGTTTGCTTCCATCAATTCGATGATGGTCAGCACCTTCGAGTTCTGCACGCCAAGGCGCGCGCGCAGCGGCAGGCGCTGGCGATCGGTCGGGCTGCGCACGCGGTCGGTCAGCACCTGCTCGCACACCCGGTTGACGAGGCTCTCGTCGAAATCGTCGCCGATCAGCTTCAGCATCATGTCGAGCGCCGCGGTGCCGCCGGCGCAGGTGTAGATGTTCTGATCGATCTCGAAGAGGTCGGCGAAGACATTGGCCTTCGGGAACGCCTCGGAAAACCCCGGCAGGTTCTCCCAATGGATGGCGCAGCGCTTGTTGGACAACAGGCCGGCGGCAGCCAGTATATGGGCGCCAGTGCACAGGCCGCCGACGGCGACGCCGCGGTTGTATTCCTCGCGCAGCCAGGCGAAGGCGGATCTGTTCTGATAGCGCTCGACGTTGATGCCGCTGCAGACGACCGCCATGTTCGGCCGCTCGGGGCCGGACATCTTCTTGCGTTCGTCCTCCAGCGAGGTGTTGACGGCGCATTCGACGCCGTTCGAGGCACGCACCGGCTTGCCGTCGATGCTGGCGAGCCGCCAGCGGTAGGCCTCGTAGCCGAGCATCCGGTTGGCCGAGCGCAACGGATCGAGCGCCGTCGCAAAAGCGATCATGGTGAAATCGGGGACCAGGAAGAATACAAACGATCGCCTGATCGGATGATTTACGACGTTCACAGGGGACCCTCACGCTGCCATGGCGCGAACAGGATGTCGCGATCAGCATAGCGACATCAGGAAAAACCTTTCCTGTCAATCGGCTAGGCGGCAACGAAAGGACTTTATTTGCGACACGGGTCGCAAATGGGCAATCGATATGCAAAAACATGCCGCATGTGGTTGGCGCACGACAAAAAACGCCGCCTCGGCAAGACCGAAGTGGCGCTTTGATCAACTACGAAGCGGCCACAGGGGGCGCCGCTTGCGGGCTTGTCAGATCAGGCGACGAAGCCAAGACGCGCGGCGGCAACGGCGCCTGTCTGGCCCGGCATCGTGTTGGCAAGGCGCTGGCGCTCGAGCGCGGTCGTCAGGTTCATTTCACGGCGGGCGAAAAGGCGGGCAAAAAGCTTCATGATCATCTCCATTCGGTTGCTCAGACGGGTCGCCTTCGCTTGATGGAGTGGGGCAGCTCGTTTGCTGACGCTGATATAGGCTTACGTGAGGGGAAACTAAATCGCAAAAGCGAAGCACTTGATATGAAAAGCGACACGGAATGCGACATATTTGGGCATTCTGCCCAAGGTTTACGATTATTTACAAGGCGTTAGTTCGAAATGTCGGCTGCTATGCAGCCCGTTCATATGCGTCATGCAGCCGCGACATGGCTCGGAAAGTCATTTGACTGCAAATAAAAAGGCCTGCCGGGCAGCGTCTGCGCGGCAGGCCTTCAGCTTTGGATACACACGATCTATTTTACTCCACCAGCCCAGGATCCGACGCCGTAACGAGTGCCGGTCTTGGTGTCGGCGGCTTCAGGCCAACCGATATCCTTCTGCAGCTCGATCGGCAGAGAGTGGATGGCGCGTTCGGTCTGGTAGCGGGCGCGGGCCGCGCTGATCTCGGTCGCAATGCGGCCGATGGACGACAGGATGGACATTTCATTCTCCTTTGCGTTGGACCGGGAGTTTTCCGGTTGCGCTACGTCGGTTTTGTTTCAGCTTCATTTCGTACCGATTGCAGATCCATGTCATGGTCGTTTCAAGACCGCTTTCCATGCGTCCGCCTTCGATGGAGTTGACTATCCTCCCAAAGTGATGTTCAATCAAACGAAATGGAATGATGGTTTGTATCAGAAAAATTGAAGGTCAATCCCGATGAACGCCCCACTCAATCATCCATTGCCGCTGCTCGATCTCGACGTCTTGCGTACGTTCGTGGCGATCGCCGAGACCGGCAGTTTCACCACCGCAGCCAATGCCGTCTTCCGCACGCCGTCGGCCGTCTCCATGCAGATCAAGAAGCTGGAGGACATTCTCGGCCGCTCCGTGTTCGCGCGCGATGCGCGTTCGGTGACGCTGACGACGGATGGCGAGATGCTGCTCGGCTACGCCCGCCGCCTGTTGTCGATCAACCGCGAGGTGGTGTCCAAGTTCATCATCCCCGACATTGTTGGGGTGGTGCGGCTCGGCTCGCCTGATGACTATGGCGAGCGCGTGTTGCCGCATGTGCTGAAGCGTTTTGCGCAGTCGCATCCTTCGATCGCGGTCGACGTCACCATCGACCAGAGCAGCAATCTGCGCCGGCGCATGGACGACCGGGCGCTCGACATCACGCTGCTTACCAACTCCTACAAGACCAGCGCGCTCGGCGCTGAAGTCCTGCTCACCGAACCGATCGTCTGGGCCGGCGCCAAGGGTGGCTGCGCGCATCTGCGCGAACCGCTGCCGGTTTCCTTGTGGGAAGAGGGCTGCGCCTGGCGGGCAGGCGCCCTCGAAGCGCTCGGCCGTGAGGGCCGCAATTATCGCGTCGCCTATATGAGTGCGCATACGGCCGGCCAGCGCGCCGCGATCCTGTCAGACCTCGCGGTGGCGCCGCTGCCGAAATCATTCCTCGGCAACGACATGGTCGAGCTCTGTCCGAAGGACGGCATGCCGGATATCGGCACCTACAGCCTCGCCATGATCGTGGCGCCGGATGCCAGCGCACCGGTGAAGGCGGTCGCCGACCATATCCGCGCGACCTTCGAAGTGTTCAGGGAAACAGGCAAGTTCTGAATCAAGACCTCAACGGCGCAGCCAGGCCGTGAGCGGTGACGCCGCGATCCGGCCTCTGCAGCGACAGTTCGCCGGCCTTGGCTTGATACATCTCGGTTTCGCTGCCCAAAAACGCCACGATGCTGTCCCGCGCGCGCCGCGCCTCCGGCATGTCGATCAACGGCCAGACGTGGAACATGCCTTGTTCGTAGACGACATCGATTTCGACGCCGGCGGCGCGCGCCTTTTGCGCGAAAATCAGGTTATCGGGGCTGAGCATATCGTGCGAGCCGGTCAGCAACAGCGTTTTCGGCAATACGGACAAATCGCCGTAAAGCGGGCTGATACGCCAGTCGCTGGGATCTATGCCGGCGCTGTATAGCCGGACAGCCTCCAGCCCGCCCGGGATGCCCAGCCAGGGGTCGTTGCGTTCCGCCTCGAACACTTCGGGATTGGCGAGCGATACGTCGAGGCCGGGCGAAATCAGCACGTGGCGCGACGGCAAGGGCAGCGCATCTTCCGCGGCCATCATGGTCAGCACCACGGCCATGTTGCCGCCGGCGGAATCGCCCATGAAGACGATGTCCTGTGCTTTCGCCTCGTCGAGCATCTGCCGGTAGACCTTGCCGACCATGCCGAACATGGCGTGGAAATCGTGTTCGGGAGCAATGGGATAGATCGGCACGGTAACGCCGAAGCCCAGCCTGTCGGCCATGTCGGCGATCAGTCCCCAGTGATAGGACGTGATTTGAAAGACATAGGCGCCGCCATGCAGGTAAAGGATCCGCTTCCGCTCGCCGGCCCTGGGCGCGATGTCATAGACGGGAAATTCGTTAACGCTACGCGTCGTAACGTTAAAGCGCGATCGCAGCGAGGCGGGAGGCCGGTGATCCTCCGTCTTGCGCGCATATGCGATCCAGCGCTGCAGATTTTCCGGGCTCGAGAAGGCTTTCTTGCGGCTGTGCCTGAGCACGAAGGACACGACGTGGCTTTTGAGACTGGGCATGCGGACACACGGACTTCGGCTGAGCCGACTAAGACAATCCCCACTCTTCGAAGATCGTGCCTTCGCCAAGAATGTCAAGTTTTGCGCGACTTCAACACGGTTGTGTGATCTGGCTGACAATCAAGCCCAGCCCCCAGTCATGACTCGCTGCAATGCTCAGCACCGGGCAGCACGCGGCGCGGAGCCGACGGTCGCTTGCCGCCGGAGCCGCATGACGGCTTCGACGCTTGGACAGCAGCTTGCACTTGTCGGCGAAGGTCATCAGCGCGCCGAGCCCAAAAGCAGGGCCGACAGGGTGGCCTGCGGGTCGCTGCGTGGCGACGACGGCCAGCCGATGTCCTTCTGGATTTCGGGCGGCAGGCTGTTCAGGGCCCGGACGGAGCTGTTCCTGTCGTGTGCATGCTTGATGGCCGCACCAAAGCGACCGAGGCTTTCGAACATTGACATCTTCATCTCCCTTGGAGCGGCTGCGGCGGCTGAAAGATATTTCCTGCCTGCCGTTCGATGCCGGTTAAATGCTCCCTGCATGTATCTGGTGGATTTCACGAAAACAGCGCCTTCGTTTCCAGATCGATCGATCTGGAAACATTTGCATGCAAATGAAATTGGGGGCGAAGGGCTGCTTCCGCCGCTGGGATGTTACCCCCGGCCGCGCCTGGCGGCGTGGCCTTCGCGCGAACGTCGCCGCGGGGCGGCATCGCCGGCAATGCCGTCCTCGCTGACCGTCTTGCGCGGTGGCAGTTTCACCGCCGCCGACAGTTTTGGGAACGGGTCGATCTTGTTCGGCAGCGCCATGGCGTAGACGAAGTGCTCCTGGAATTTCGGCTCCAGCGCGGTCTCGATCTTCTCGATCCGGCTCACCGTTTCTTCGATCTCGCGGCGATAGCCGCGATTGAGCAGCGCCATGCGTGCGCCAGCGCCAGCGGCGTTGCCGACGGCCGAAACCTTGTCGAGATCGCAGTCGGGGATCAGTCCCAGCACCATGGCGTATTTCGGATCGATGAAGGAGCCGAAGGCGCCGGCGAAGTGGATGCGGTCGACATGCTCGGTATGCTGCTTTTCCATCAAGAGCTTGGTGCCAGCATAAAGTGCCGCCTTGGCAAGCTGGATGGCACGGATATCGGTCTGGGTGATGGTGATCTTTGGCTCGCCTTCCTTCAGCACGTAGGAGAAGGTGCGGCCATTGGCGACCACGCGTGGTGAGCGGGCGCCGAGTGATCCATCGATGACGCCATCCTCGGAGATGATGCCGGCTAGATACATTTCGGCGACCACCTCGATGATGCCGGAGCCGCAGATGCCGGTGACGCCGGTCGCCTGCACGCTGTCGAGGAAGCCCGACTCGTCGGACCATAGTTCCGAGCCGATGACGCGGTACTTTGGCTCGAGCGTGTCGGGATCGATGCGCACGCGCTCGATGGCGCCGGGCGCGGCACGTTGGCCGCCTGAGATTTCAGCGCCCTCGAAGGCCGGACCGGTGGGCGAGGAGGCCGCCACGACCCGCTGGCGATTGCCGAGCACGATCTCGGCATTGGTGCCGACATCGACGATCAGCATCATCTCGTCCTGGCGGTGCGGGCCTTCCGAGAGCGTCACCGCGGCCGCATCGGCGCCGACATGGCCGGCGATGCACGGCAGCATGTAGAGCCTGGCGCCCTGGTTGAGCTTCAGCCCGATATCCGACGCCTTGATGTGTACGGCACCCGAGACGGCCAGCGCGAACGGAGCGCCGCCGAGTTCGGTCGGGTCGATGCCGAGGAACAGATGGTGCATGATCGGATTGCCGACGAAGACGGAATCCAGGATGTCGTTGCGCTGGACGTTGCCTTCCGCGCAGACCTTGTCTACGAGGCCCGAGATCGCCTCGCGCACCGCCACCGTCATGCCCTCGCGACCGTCCGGGTTCATCATCACATAGGAAACGCGGCTCATCAGATCCTCGCCGAAACGGATCTGCGGGTTCGACGTGCCCGACGAGGCCGCGACGCGGCCCGACAGCAGCGACACCAGATGCATGGCGATGGTGGTCGAGCCGATATCGCAGGCAAGCCCGTAGGCCTCGTTCTTGAGACCAGACCACAAAGAGATGACCCGCGCGGTCTCGCTGTCGGCATCCTTGTGTATGGCGGCGGTCGCGGTCCAGTTGCCCTTGCGCAAGATGCCTTGCACCTGCGGCAACAGATGGAAATCGAAATCGAGGCTCTTGAGCGCCCAATCCTTCATCAGCGCGATCTTCAGGCGATCGAGATCGCCTGATGGATTGTGCATGTCGGGCTCTTCGATCTCGACGTAGCACATGTGGATTGCCGAATCGCGGGCGATGACCCTGGTGTCGGCATCCTTGCGGATGGTCTGGGCGTTGATGACCGTATCCTGCGGCACGTCGATGACGAGGTCGCCGAGGATCTGCGCCGAGCAGGACAGGCGGCGGCGTTCGGGAAGACCCCGCACGCGTTCGTAGCGCTCCTCCTTGGCGCCCTTGGGCGAGATGTGGTCGTTGGAAGAGACGATCTTGTGCTTGGCGAAATTGCCTTCCTGCACCTCGATTTGGCAGCGCCCGCAAGTAGCGCGTCCGCCGCACACGCTCTCGACATAGACACCGAGCTGGCGCGCGGCATCGAGTACGGGCGTGCCGACCGGAAACCGCCCGCGCTTGCCGGACGGCATGAACAGCACGAGCGGATCGGTGATGTTGGCCGGTGAGTTCACGATTGCGCGCTTATCCTCGGGCCATCCGGGCTTCACGACCGCCGCGCCGGCGGCCGCCATTGCCGCCGCCTTCGCCCGGCGCGTTGACCGCCGTCGGGGTCGCGATCGCATGGCCGCCTTCGGCCGGCTTGTAGTCCTTGTAGGTTCTGATCCAGTTGGTGCAGTTCTCGTCGGTACCGTTCAGCACGTTGGCGCCGCGCACGGCTTCCATCTCTTGCGGGCGCACCGGGTTCATGATCGCCGAGGTCATGCCGGCGCCGATCACCATCGGGATGAAGGCTGCGTTGATGCCGTGGCGATGCGGCAGGCCGAACGAGATGTTGGACAGGCCGCAGGTGGTGTTGACCTTCAGCTCCTCGCGCAGGCGACGCAGCAGCGCGAACACCTGGCGGCCGGCATCGCCCAGCGCGCCGATCGGCATGACCAGCGGGTCGACGACCACGTCATGCGCCGGAATGCCGAAATCGGCGCAGCGCTCGACGATCTTCTTGGCTACGGCGAAGCGCACGTCCGGGTCCATCGAAATGCCGGTCTCGTCGTTGGAGATGGCAACGACTGGAACGTTGTATTTCTTGATCAGCGGCAGGATGGCCTCGAGCTTCTCTTCCTCGCCGGTGACGGAGTTTACCAGCGGCCGGCCCTTGGCGACCTTCAGCGCCGCCTCGATCGCCGCGGTCACCGAGCTGTCGATCGACAGCGGCAGGTCGACCAATCCCTGCACGATCTCCAGCGTCTGCACCAGCAGCGCCGGTTCGGTCGCGTTGGGGTCGACGGCGGTGACACCGGCATTGACGTCAAGCATGGTCGCGCCGCAGGCGGCCTGCTCCAGCGCGTCCTTGATGACGGTCTCGAAATTGCCCGCCACCATCTCCGCGGCCAGCTTCTTGCGGCCGGTCGGGTTGATGCGCTCGCCGATCACGCAGAAGGGCTGATCGAAGCCGATGATGATTTCTCGTGTCGCCGAGGCGACGATGGTGCGGGTCATGAAATCCCTCCGTCGTGATATAAAGACTTCTTTATATCGTTTCTGATTTCGTTCAAGCGAATGGTGACAATCCACGCCGTCAATGCGCGGTCTTGACCATGTCCACCTGGGTTTCGGTAATCTCGTCGTGCAGTATGTGGTCGAGCCGGTCGGCGACGAGCTGGTCGTCGCGGCGGATTTCGCGCTTCCATGGCTGGCGGCCCTTCAGAACGCCCGATTCATCGACGATCTCGGCGACATATTCCTCCTGGCGATAGGCCATCACATGGACGCCGGATACGCCGGGGATTTCCTTCACCTCGTTGATGATGTCGATGCAGAGCTGCTTGCCTTCCTTCTTCTGGTCCTGGGCCCCCTCCAGTCGCTTGACGATCTGATCGGGGATATGAATGCCTGGCACGTTGGAGCGGATCCATTTGGCGGTCTTGGCCGAGGCGAGCGGTCCGACACCACACAGGATGAAGCATTTTTCCGTGAAACCAAGATCCCTGACCTGCTGCATGTAGGCGCGGAACATCGGCACGTCGAAGCAGTACTGGCTCTGCACGAATTGCGCGCCGGCGGCGATCTTCTTGCCCAGCCGATGCGGGCGAAAATCGATCGGCGGCGCGAAAGGGTTGATCGCCGCGCCGAGGAAAAGCTGCGGCGGCGTCGTCAGCTTGCGGCCGGACAGGAACTTGCCCTTGTCGCGCATGATGCGGCAGGTTTCCAGGAGCGACATGCAGTCGAGGTCGAACACCGGCTTGGCGCCGGGCTGGTCGCCGGCCTGTACGCCGTCGCCGGTGAGGCAAAGCATGTTGGCGACGCCCATAGCCGCTCCGCCCAGCACGTCGCCCTGGATGGCGATGCGGTTCCTGTCGCGGCAGGCGATCTGCATGATCGGGGCATAGCCCATGCGGGTCAGCAGCGCACAGATGCCGACCGACGACATGTGGCAGTTGGCGCCCGATGCATCGACGGCGTTGATGGCGTCGACCCAGCCATCGAAAATCCGGGCGCGGTTGTAGACGTCTTCGGGATCAGCGCTGTCCGGGGGGTTGAGTTCGGTGGTCACCGCGAATTCGCCGCGCCGGAGCACGCGCTCCAAGCGTCCGCGCGAGGTGTGGCCGGGCAGGGGATCGAGCGGCAGGTGGATGCCGGCCGGGTTCTCGTCGCGCTGGCGGCCGATCATGCCGATGCTCCGGTCTTGGTATTTTGGGCGGCTCCGCGCGCGGCTGCAGCCTGCGCGGTCACCCGCAGCCAGGCCGATGTCTCGCGCAGCGACTGATCGACCGGCTTCTGCACGTCTAGGATCTTGTCACCGTGCACCATGTTCCGCGAGCCTTCCCAGGCCTTGACCCAGACGCAGGGCATGTCAGGCTCGACTTCGCAATTGCCGTTGGCGCGCACGCCGCCGCAAGGGCCATTGCGCAGCTGCTTGGGGCAGTTCATCGGGCACGACATGCCGGTGGAGGACAGCACGCACTGGCCGCACATGCGGCAGTCGAACATGAAGCCCTTGACGCGTTTTTCGACGAATTTGATCGGCCCTTCGACTCTGTTGTAGCCGATGCCCTTCCATAGCGGATGCAGCAGCAGGAACATGTCGGCGAACCTGCCATAGAACCATTCGAGCAATCGCGAATGGCGGATCGACCACAGCCGCACCGCAAAAGAGCGCTGGACGCGCCGCTGCGGCGACACATCGGCCGGCTTGTAGTCGGATTTCGGCGCTGCCTTCTTGACCAGTGTGGCCTGGGTAACCGCCGGCTGGGTTTCAGACATTTTCTTTGCCACCCGCCTTGACCAGGGCGACCAGCCGCTCGCGGTCGTATTTCGCGTCGAGGTCCTGGAGGGCTTTTTCGGCCTCGCCTTCAAGATCGTCGCTGACCGGCACGGGCTCGGCCTTGCGCCATTCGGCCAAATAGTCGTCGGTACCGCCGGCGCCGGTGCGCATGGCGCACATGTCGATCGCCTCGGTGAAGCGCAGCGGCAGTTCGCGCTTGGCGTTCTGCCGGCCCTTCCTGACGATGACCTGGGCGGGAATGTCGCGCCAGTAGACGACGATCAGATCGGCCATGAATTCCTGCTCCTGCAGAGCGCCGTGCGTCCAATCGGATGCACGAAGGACGCTCTATCACCTTAACTCGGCTGCATCGTACTTCCGGAGATCGATTCCGATTTTCGGGCCGATGCAGTGTTTCGAGCATTGCCGCAAGCGCCATTAGGCTGCTTGTTATGGGACGACGCCCGCGCATTCAAAAGCGACGCAATCGTCGGGCCGCAAAAGGAAAGCCAAACCAGGCCCCTCATTCCTAAGCGCGTCGCGTTTGATCGGCCTCATGCGACGCGCTTCAGGTTGTTGCTTTTATGCGTGTCGTTATCGCAAAATCGCTGCATACTTTTGCGAGACATGCATTAGCCAAAGCCATTGTGTCTCAAATCAGCGATCCGGACGATCATGCTCCGTTTCGGATCGAATGGGAGATCCTGGAAATCAAAGCTACGATAGAAGGCTCTCACGGTCTCGTCGAGCGGGTGTGTGAGAACGCCGAAGCAGCCGATCTCGCTGGAGAAGCGGACCGCTGTCCTAAGCGCGAACAGAAGCAGGGAGCGCCCACAGCCGCGACCCTGATATCTGCGATCGACGGCAAGTTGGCCAAGCAATATGACAGGAATGGGATCGGGCCGGTTGCTTTGTGCCGGTTTTGGCAAGTATGCGCGTTCGATTTGACCAACGCTCAAGGCAACATAGGCGGCGATGCCGCCGTTCGCAGCATCGCAGACGACGGTTGTGCGCGATAACCCATCTTGCTGATTGCGCCAGGCATGGCGGCGAAGCCAGTTGTCGAGCGACTCGCGACCGCAATCGAAAGCGTCCCTGTCGTCCTCGGCTGCAAGCGGCCGGGGCGGCTTCAATCCTGCCACACCGGCCGTGACGCCGCGAGGGTACGCAGCCCGGGAAGGGTCTTCGGCGACGACTTCGCCCACTGCTCGAATTTTTCCCAATCAACTGCGGGTATCGTCACGACGCGCCCGTCCAGCACCTCCATTTCGGCGGCTTCGACCGCCTTGCGCCGGATGAAGTCGCTGAGGTTGGTATGGACCTGCCTAGCGGCGGCTTCGAGAATGTCACGTTCGTCCGCGGTGACGCGAACGCTGACGGGGGCCATGTTGGACATCAGATAAAATTTCCCTTCTGTATGACAATAGCATACAAAGTGGGCGGTTGCCAGCACCTACCACACACCGCGACGCAATCCGGTCCAGAGATAGAACCAGATCGTCGGATGATACCATTGTTTCGAGGGCAGGCCGGGATCTGAAATGGCAAGCTTGCCGGCCAGTGCGTCCCTGACCGCCTCGACGCAGATGTCGCGCGAGAACGCCGCCTGCCGCAGCGCGTAGCTTGAAATCGTATCGCCTGCGTCAGGCTTGCCGCGCGCCTGCCGCAGCACGCCGCCAGTGTCGACGCCGGCGTCGACCAGATGCACCGTGGTGCCGAAATTCTGCGCATCGCCCGAGGCCAGCGCCCAGTAGCCGCCGTTCATTCCGCGATATTTAGGAGCGATGCCGGCATGGTAGTTAAGGACCGGGCAAGGGATTTTCGCCAGCGTCTGTCTCGACAGCAGGCGGCAGCCGGCGAGCAGCACGACGCCGGGCTGGATCTCCCTAATCGCCTGCAGGCACTCCGGCGCGTTGGCCGAGGGAACGTGGATGATCGCTTGTCCGGGCTTCGGTTCCGTCTGCAGCTTCTGTTCGGCGATCATGCGTGCTGCGTGCCCGGCGAAGAACCGCTTGCCAAGCCGCGTCAGCACCATCGTGCCAAGCTGCCCGGCGGCCTGTAACCAGCCTTGGCGGCGAGCACGCCCGATCAGCAATTGCTTTTTGGATTCAGGGGTTTCGAGGATAACGCTGACAGGTCCCAGCCGGTCAGCGATGGCGTTGACAATGGCCCAGATATGCGGTCCGCCTTCGGTGATGACGACTATCGGCCGCAGGTTTGATTTCTGGGGTTTCATGGTTCGCGACGTGCCGCCCGTAAAGACATGATCTCAGCGCGCGGGATGCTAGACCGCCCGGGTTAATCCTTGGTGATCGGCTTGGGTGTAAGGGCTGCAGGCTCAGCGCTTGAGCTCAAGGATGTCGAGTTTCGATTCGTAATAGGGCGCGGGGAATTCGATGCGCCATTCGTCGGCGCTGTTGCGAAAGGCGTAGCCGACCTGGTCGCTCTGTGGGCCGCTGCCATAGGGTTTTGCCGGATCGTTGTTGACGGAGAAGGATCCGAGATAGATCGAGCGCTTTTCGCCGTCGTCGAAGAAGCGGCCCTTGGTACGCTGCGATCCGGTGATCTTTTCCAGCGTCCAGCCCGAACCATCGTCGCTCACCTTGCACTTGAACCAGCCATAGATGACGAGCGGGCTTAGTCCGCCGGCCTTGATGGTACGGCACTGCCAGCTCCCGGTCAGGTCCGTGTCGGAAAAGGCGACCAGTGGCTTTGCCAGCAAGGCGTCGAGCTGCTCGACCTCGGCGGCGTCGCCAGCCTTGGCTTCATCAAGGGCTGTCTTGCGCGTCTCGTCATATTTGTCGAGCCGTGCCTTGTCGGCGGGCGTGATGAGCTTCTGCACCGCGCCGTCGGCAAGCGCAGGCAGGGTGAAGCAGACAATGCCTGCGGCAATCATGAGGCGAGCGATCATCGGTGCGTTTCCTGATCGATGGCTGGAACAGCCTGTTTTCGCGTTTGGCACATAAGTTATCTGTTCGCGGTGGCGTGTCATCCATGCTTAACAGCGGCCAGGTTAAAAATCCTGGCTTCACCGATGCGGATATTGCTTACGGGATCATCAGGTTGGTTGGGCAGCGCGCTCGCGCCGCGCTTGCGGGCAATTGGCCATGACGTTGTCGGCCTCGATCCCGCCCCGTCGGCGGAAACGCAGATGATCGGCTCGGTCGCTGACCGTGATCTGGTCATGCAGACGGTCAGGGAAAACCGCATCGAGGCGATCGTCCACAGCGGCGCTCTGCACAAGCCTGATATCGAACACAACCGCAATGAGGATTTTGTCGAGACGAACGTGCGGGGCACGCTCAACCTGCTCGACGCGGCGGTGGCATCGGGCGTTCAGCGCTTCGTCTTCACGTCGACGACCTCGCTAATGATCTCGAAAGCCATACGCGCCGGACTGACTGGCTGTGCGCGCAAGGCTGCCTGGCTGACGGAAGGCATGTCGCCCGAGCCGCGCAACATCTACGGCGTCACCAAGTTTCGGCCGAGCACCTTTGCCGCCTTTATCACATCCAGTCCGGCCTGCCGGTTATCGTGCTGCGCACCGCCCGGTTCTTTCCCGAGGCAGACGACATGGCGCACGCCATCGAGCAGTCGGATGCCAACACCAAGGCCAATGAGCTGCTGTTCCGCCGGCTGATCGTGGAAGATGCCGCCGAGGCTCATATCGCAGCGTTGGACAAGGCGCCGCAACTGGGTTTCGACCTCTTCATCATCTCGGCGCCGACGCCATTCAGGCCCGATGACTGCGAAACCTTGATCGCCGACGCGCCATCCGTCGTCGCGCGCTATTTTCCGGAATTTCCGGCGCTCTACGCGCGGAAGGGCTGGACGATGTTTTCGTCGATCGACCGCGTCTACGACGCCTCGCGGGCGAGGGACAGGCTTGGTTTCGTCTGCAAGACGAGCTTTGCCGATGTGCTCGCGGCGATCGCGGCGGAAGAGGCGCCTCCCTGATGGTCAGGGGATGGTTGCGGCTTGCGCCAGCTCCGTCGTCAGATCGCCATAGCCGGTCGAGCGGCGCTCATAGGCGAGGCCAAGCATTTTCGCGGCATTCTCGGCGACCTTGTCGAGTTCCGGGTCGTCGGTCTGGGCAATGTAGACCAGCTTCTCGTAATTGCCGAAATAGTCCTTGATCAGCTCCGGATGCCTGTCGAGGCCAAGCGGCTTCATGAAGAAAGCGTCGAACTGCCGGCACAGGAAATCGGTCATGTAGAACGACATCATGTCGTCGTCGGCGATTTTCGCATAGGCGTCCATGCCCTGGTAGAAGGCAAAGCAGTGCGGCCCGGCCATGCGCTCGACGCCGTGCTTCTCGCAGACGCGGTCAAGCAGGCCGCCGGTGCCGCAATCGGCATAGCCAACGAAGATGTTTCTGTAACCGTCCGCCTTCGCCTTCTCGATCGCCTTGTCCATGGCCGGCGCGATGCGGTCCGGGTAGAAATGGAACTCCGCCGGCAGGCAGGTCAGGTCGAGATGGTCGAGCGCGAGCTGCTCCTTGACGGCCAGAACTTCGCGCGCAATCATCCCGCAGGCGATGACGAGCAGCCTGTCGCCTTGATCGGGTTGTGGTTTTCGCACAGCGCTCATAGAACGTTTTCGTTGTTATTGATTTTCGAATCTATCGAACGAGGGAGACACCGTCCATGAAACTGTTGCGCCTTGGCCCCATCGCCATTCTCGCTTGCGCCTTGGCTCTTTCGGCCTGCGCCAACACGATCCGCGGTGTCGGCAGGGATGTCAAATCGACAGCCAACGCCGTTGAGGATACGGTCAACAACCCCTGATCCGCAATATCACCAAAGCGCATCCCGGCCAGCCGGCTTCAAGCGATGCGCTTTAGGGGCATGCTTTAACATCTGGAAACGAAAAGCCGCGCTGCAAGGCGCGGCTTGGTTTATTGTCCAGGCCGAATCCGCCGAGCTCAGGCCGAAGCGCGGACGTTGTGCTTGCGCTTCATGAAGTCCTTGGCGGTCTCGACCGCCACCGCCGCGTCGCGGCAGTAGGCATCGGCACCGACTGCCTTGCCGAATTCCTCGTTGAGCGGGGCGCCGCCGACCAGAACGACATAGTCGTCGCGGATGCCCTTTTCCTTCATCGTGTCGATGACGACCTTCATGTAGGGCATGGTCGTGGTCAGAAGCGCCGACATGCCGATGATGTCGGGCTGGTGCTGTTCGATGGCGTCGAGGTATTTTTCGACCGCATTGTTGATGCCGAGGTCAATGACGTCGAAGCCTGCCCCCTCCATCATCATGCCGACAAGGTTCTTGCCGATGTCGTGGATGTCGCCCTTGACGGTGCCGATCACCATCTTGCCCTGCTTGGGCGCGCCGGTGGCGGCGAGCAGCGGACGCAGGATGAACATGCCGGCCTTCATCGCATTGGCGGACAAAAGCACTTCGGGAACGAACAGGATGCCGTCGCGAAAATCCTCGCCGACGATGCGCATGCCCTCGACCAGTGCCTCGGTCAGCACCTTGTAGGGCGCCCAGCCGCGCTCGAGCAGGATCTGGGTTCCTTCCTCGATCTCTTCCTTCAGCCCGTCATAAAGGTCGTCGTGCATCTGCTGCACGAGTTCGTCGTCGGAAAGCTCGGAAAGGATGATCTCGTCGTCGGCCATTTTTTCTCGGGCTCCTTGCCGCGTGGGACAATCACGGCAGCTCAAAAATATTGCGTCAATACCTAACCCGCGAGGGCCGCTTGTCCATAGCTGATTTGCGACTTCCCGCAAAAGGAAAGCGACCGCAAATCTATTGGAATTCTTGTCGATTTTGCGACAGGCGTTGGCGCTGGCGGGCCGTTTCGAATAGGGTGCATGGCTACGATCCGGCCAGAAGCTGCGGTATGCGGCCGCAACAATTTTCGGGTTTCAGGGAAGAAACATCATGAGTGAGAACGCGCCAGTCGATCAGGAAGCGTCAAATGCCAGACGTGGCCGCGCTGCCAGCGGTGGTGCCGCAGCCCGGCGGGCGGCGCGCTCGGGTGGCGGCCCCGGCACCCAGCTCACCTACATCAAGCGCAAGATCAACGTCTATGAGGTGCTGGACGAGGAAGGGCTGGCGTTGATCGAAAAGAACACCGACACGGTGCTCGAGGAAATCGGCATCATCTTCCGCGACGACGCCGAGGCGCTGCAGCTTTGGAAAGAGGCCGGCGCCGACGTCAAGGGCGAGCGCGTGCATTTCCCGAAAGGCCTCTGCCGCTCGCTGCTGAAGACCGCGCCGTCCCTCTATACCCAGCACGCCCGCAACGCCGAACGCTCGGTGCAGATCGGCGGCAACGCTACGGTCTTCGCGCCGGTCTATGGCCCGCCCTTCGTGCGCGACCTCGACGGCGTCAGGCGCTATGCGACGATCGAGGATTTCCGCAATTTCGTGAAGCTCGCCTATATGGCGCCGTCGATCCACCATTCGGGCGGCACGGTGTGCGAGCCGGTCGACGTGCCGGTCAACAAGCGCCATCTCGACATGATCTACTGCCACATCAAATATTCGGACAAGCCGTTCATGGGCTCCGTCACCGCGCCGGAGCGTGCCGAGGACACGGTGGCGATGGCCAAGATCGTGTTCGGCGACGATTTCGTCGAGAACAACACGGTGCTGACCAGCCTGATCAACGCCAACTCGCCGATGGTGTTCGATGAAACCATGCTGGGGGCGCTGAAGGTCTATTCGCGTCACAACCAGGCCTGCATCGTCACGCCGTTCATCCTTGCCGGCGCGATGAGCCCGGTGACGGTCGCCGGCACGCTGACCCAGGTTCTGGCCGAAGTGCTGGCCGGCGCGTCGTTCACGCAACTGATCCGGCCGGGCGCACCGGTGCTGTTCGGCACCTTCGCCTCGTCGATCTCGATGCAGTCGGGCGCGCCGACCTTCGGCACGCCGGAGCCGTCGCTGGTTTCCTATGGTGCGGCGCAGCTCGCGCGTCGGCTTGGCCTGCCGTTCCGCACCGGCGGCTCGCTCTGCGCCTCGAAAATCCCGGACGCGCAGGCCGCCTATGAGAGCGCCAACACACTGAACTCGACGATCCTCGCCGGCACCAATTTCGTGTTGCATTCGGCCGGCTGGCTCGAGGGCGGACTCGCCTCCTGCTACGAAAAATTCATGATGGACATCGACCAGCTCGGTATGACGCAGAAATTCTCCGAAGGCGTCGACCTGTCGGAAAACGGCCAGGCGATGGACGCCATCCGCCAGGTCGGCCCGGGCAGCCACTATCTCGGCTGTGACCACACCCAGGCCAATTTCCAGACCGCCTTCTATCGCTCCAACATCGCCGACAACAATTCCTACGAGCAGTGGCTGGCCGAGGGCGAAAAGACCGCACCGCAGCGCGCCAACGAACTCGCCCGCCGCTGGCTAGAAAGCTATGAGGCGCCGCATCTCGATCAGGGTATCAACGATGGGCTCAAGGACTTCATCGCCAGGAAGAAGGCGTCGATGGCCGACGCCTTCACCTGAAAGGAGCCCGAGTCAGGCGGGGCTAAAGTCGCCAACATCATCCACAAGGAAGTCTGGCGGAGCGCATTTTCCGACCCGGACGGGAAAGGGTGATCCCTGCGCGCAGCATGATCGAAGATATGGCGGCAGCACTTTCCGCCTGCGGTCTCATGCTTCGCGGCGGCTTCAATTTTGCCGATGGCGAGGATACGCCGTTCGGTCTCTCCGGCGCTTCCGCAAAGTCCATAGTGCTCGTAGGGCAGGCGGGTGCAGCACCTTGGCCGCATTTCCTGCGCTGGCGGGAGAGCCAATCGCAAGCCATCGTCAATCCGCTCGATACATGGTCCCGCGAAGTGATCGGCGCGCTGGCGGAGAAATTCGGCGCACGTGCCGTTTCGCCCTCCGACAGACCGTATCTGCCGTTCCAGCAATGGGCGATGCGGGCGGAGGGCTTAAGACCGTCACCGCTGGGCATCCTCATGCATCCGCAATATGGGCTCTGGCATGCTTATCGCGGCGCGCTGCTGTTCGAGGACGAGATTGCGCTTCGGGAAGCTCGCGATGTAGTTCATCTTTGCGATGCATGTGTCGACAAACCCTGCCTGAAATCCTGTCCGGTCGACGCGTATTCTGCGGACGGTTTCGCGCACGGAGCCTGTCTGGCGCATGTGTGCGGAGCAGATGGTGCGCCTTGCCGAACCGGCGGCTGTCTCGACCGCAACGCCTGTCCCTATGGCAAGGCCTATCGCTATCCGGCGACGGTTCAAGCGTTTCATATGGCGGCGTTCGCGGGTCTGTAGCATCGCCGAATGCCGCACGGAATCTTGAATAGGATCGTCGCATGCCGGCATGGCGCATGGCTGGTGCGTTCCGGACCACAGCGTCTTCAATGCGATCGGCGCCGAGCGTCATTGGAAGCGGCCGGCGACGCGGTTCGCGGAGACGCTGGAGTAGGGCGCCGGTGGTCCCTCTCTGACCGCCTCCCAAAAATTTCTTCCCATCACCCCAAGGAAACGCCATTAGCCTTCGTCCAACAGGCAAATGATGGCGCTGATGCTGGATGAAAGCGAAGCCTCCGACGCCGAGTTGATCGGACGAGCGAAGGGCGGAGACAGGGGGGCTTTCGGCAAGTTGCTCGAAAGGCACTATGACTTCGTCTATCGCGCCGCCTATCGCTGGTGCGGGAAAAAGGCCGACGCCGAGGATATCGCCCAGGAAGTCTGCGTCCGGCTTGGCCGGGCGATCCGCGACTATCGTGGCGGCGGCGCCTTCACCACCTGGCTCTACACCATGACGCTGAACGCGGCGCGCGACATGATGCGAAAGACCGCCCGTGAGACGGTCAAGACCGAAGCCTATGGCGCTTACGCATTGATCTCGGGGGAGGCTTCGGCCGAGCCCGAGGATCCGGTCGAGGCGCTTTGGGGTGCGGTGCGGATGCTGCCGGACAAGCAGCGCGACGCGGTGCTGCTTGTCTATGGCGAAGGGCTGAGCCACGCGGCCGCCGCCGAGGCGATGGCGATCTCGGAGACGACTGTTTCCTGGCACATCCATGAAGCGAAGAAACGGCTGAAGACGCTCATGCGTTCAGCCGGGGAAGTGTGATCATGGTCGACGACAACGAACTCAGCAGGCTGCGCGACATCGCAGCGCCGGCGCCGGGCACCGACGCGAAGGCGCGTGCCTTCGAGGTTGCCATGCGCGCCTACGACATGGACGAAAAGACTTCACCTGCCGCCCAAGGATCGGCGAACGGGCTTCGTCTCACAGAGCGAGCACAAAAGCTCTGGAGCGAAATCATGCAAAAGAAACTCTTCGCCGCGCCGGCCATTGCCGGGCTCATCGCCCTGCCGATCGCCGGATACGCCACCATCTATATGCTGCGGGAGCAGCCATTCCATTTCGGTGGAGACGAGAAGATAACCGAAACGCTGGCCGACAAACTGGTCGCTGAAGGGCCGGCAACGTTGAAATCGCTGGCCGAGGCCGACAAGCAGAAGAAGGCCGACAGCGAAAGCCGCGACGCAGCCGAGGCGCTTGCCGCGCCGGCATCGCCGCCGAAATCCGAATCGGCGGCCGTCGGCGGCCTTGCAAACCAGGATGCGCTGGCCCGCAATGCGCCGGCGCCGAGCGCCGAGTTCGCACAGGATGGCGGCGCAAGCGCCTGGCCCGGCATAACAGCCGAATCCAAGCTGATGGCGCAGCCCTCGACCCCTCCGGCCGACCAGTTGCTGCCGCACGAGCAAAACCGCGACCGCGTGGAGGGTTTCAAGACCAATCTGGTGCATGCCGCGCTTGAAGACCCGGTCTCGACCTTCTCGATCGATGTCGACACGGCTTCCTATTCCTTCGTGCGGCGTTCGCTGAAGGAGGGTTTCGTGCCGCAGGCCGATACGGTCCGCGTCGAGGAGATGATCAACTATTTCCCCTATGACTGGAAGGGGCCGGATTCCGCCTCGACGCCGTTCAACTCGACCGTCAGCGTCATGCCGACGCCGTGGAACGAGCACACCAAGCTGATGCATGTCGCCATCAAGGGGTTTGACGTCAAGCCGGCCGAGCAGCCCAAAGCCAACCTGGTGTTCCTGATCGACGTGTCGGGCTCGATGAACGAGCAGGACAAGCTGCCGCTCTTGCGGTCGGCCTTCCGGCTGCTGGTCAACAGACTGAAGCCGGACGACACCGTCTCGATCGTCACCTATGCGGGCGACGCCGGCACTGTGCTGGAGCCAACCAGGGTTTCGGAGAAGGACAAGATCCTCAATGCCATCGACACTTTGACGCCGGGCGGCTCGACGGCCGGCGAGGCGGGTATCACGCAAGCCTACAAGCTGGCGCAAAAATCCTTCGTCAAGGACGGGATCAACCGGGTGATGCTGGCCACAGACGGCGACTTCAATGTCGGCCAGACCGACGATGACGACTTGAAGCGGCTGATCGAGAAGGAGCGCAAGAGCGGGGTGTTCCTGTCGGTGTTCGGTTTCGGCCGCGGCAATCTGAACGACCAGATGATGCAGACCATCGCCCAGAACGGCAACGGCACCGCCGCCTATATCGACACTTTGGCCGAGGCGGAGAAGGTTCTGGTCGAGGATGCGTCCTCGACGCTGTTCACCATCGCCAAGGACGTGAAGATCCAGGTCGAGTTCAACCCGAACAAGGTCTCGGAATACCGGCTGATCGGTTACGAGACTCGTGCCTTGAACCGCGAGGATTTCAACAACGACCGCGTCGATGCCGGCGAGATCGGCTCCGGCCATTCGGTCACCGCGATCTACGAGATCACGCCGAAGGGCAGCGGCGGCGAGCAGATCGACCCGCTGCGCTACGGCCAGGCGTCGGTGAACAATGGCGGCGTTGCTAACGCCGACGAATATGCCTTCGTGAAGATCCGCTACAAGCTGCCGCACGAGGATGTTTCCAAGCTGATCACGGCGCCGGTGACATCAGCCAACGATGTGACGAGCTTCGATCAGGCCAGCACCGACCAGCGTTTCTCCGTCGCCGTCGCGGCCTTCGGCCAGAAACTGCGCGACGAGGATGCGACCGCGAAGTTCGGTTACGACAGGATCATGGAGATTGCCACCGCCGCCCGCGGAGCCGACCCGTTTGGGTACCGGTCCGAGTTCCTCTCGCTTGTGCGCCTTGCCTCGGCGCTTGACGGTAAGCGGTAGTGGCGATACGGCCGGTTTCTTTCAGATGCGCGGATGAGGCAGGCCGGCAAAGGAAACTTTGCCGGCCTTTTTCAGCATTTTTGTCAGGCGCGGCTGCGCCGGCGCTCGCGGCGCGCTTCGCTGGTCTCGGCGGTGTTGACTGTCGCCTGCTTGTTGCGCATCGGGCCGATGCGCTCGACGATTTTCTCGACGGTCGGGCGATCCGACTTGGTATGCGCGTCGAGCGCCTTGCGCATGGCGGCGAGGTGGGCGAACGAGGTGCCGCAGCAGCCGCCGACGATCTTTGCGCCGGCATCGACGGCCAGCCTGACATAATCGGCCATCAGTTCGGGCGTGCCGGAATAATGGATCTCGGCGCCGCGGAATTCCGGAATGCCGCAATTGCCCTTGACGATCACCGTCGTCTCCGGCTTCGCCTCGGTCATGTCGAGCAGGGAGGCGAGGATGTCGGAGGCGCCGACGCCGCAATTGGCGCCGACACCGAGCGGCGCCTGCGACAGTCCATCGGCGACGCCGTGGATGTCCTTCGGCAAAAGCCCCATCATGGTGCGCCCGGCGGTGTCGAAGGAACCGGTATAGGTATAGGGCAGGCCGACGCGGATTGCGGCTTGCGCCGCGGCGCGGATTTCGTCCGGCGCCGACATGGTCTCGATCCAGGCGACTTCGGCGCCGCCGGCCTTCAGGCCCTCGATCTGTTCGGCAAAGGCATCGACCGCCTCGTCATAGGTCATGGCGCCGAGCGGCACCAGCAACTCGCCGGTCGGGCCGACCGAACCCGCCACGATGACCTTGCGGCCGGCTTTGTCGGCAACGGCGCGGGCGATCTCGGCGGCGCGCTTGTTCAGCGCGTGCACGCGGTCCTGCGCATGGTGCAGCTTCAGCCGGTGGCGGGTGCCGCCGAAGGAATTGGTCAGGATGATGTCGGCGCCTGCATCGACGAAGTTCTGGTGCAGGCTGGTGATGGTGTCGGGTGCCGTCTCGTTCAGGAGTTCGGGCGCCTCGCCGGCCTCCAGCCCCATGGCGAACAAATTGGTGCCGGTGGCGCCGTCGGCGAGCAGAACGCCCTTTTCGGCAAGCAGCGCGTCGATCGGATTGGTCATTGAAAATACGCCTTCCGGAAATTTTTATCGGGATAAACATATAAAGAACTCTTTATATGCCGTCAATGTCATCGCAGGAAACAGGCCGTCAAAATCGCATTTCCGCCAGCCTTTGCGTGAAGCTGGCGGCCTCATGCGCGTTGACGTCGGCGGCGCGGATCAGATTGTCGAAATGGCTGGTCAGCGTGCGGACCGGCTGGGTTGCGTTCAGCACCAGATACATGTCGCCGACATAGATGGCGGCGCGATAAGGGCCGAAGATGGTGTAGGGGATCGAATAGCGCATCCGCCCGTCATAGAGAAACAGGCGGAAGGTGGGATAAAGGTCGTCGAGCAGCGCCGCCATGTGGAGAAGCTGCTGGTGGCGGTCGGCCTCCGGGAAACGATCCCACACGCCTAAGCCGCGCGCGAAGATCTCCAGCGTGTGGCGCGGCATGCAGACTTCCATGTCGGTTTCCGGCCGCCGGTTGTAGTCGATGCGGTACTGCGTCTCGCCGGCCTGGGCTTCGCGGCTCTTGTTGGCGATGCCCGCCTCGTAGTCGACAAGCGCCTCGGTGCGCAGAAGATCGGGAATGCCGGCCGGCACGTAACGGATCTTCGTGCCCGCAGCCTCGGCATGCCATCTGGCCAGCAGCGTGCGGTCGAAACCGTCGGGCGCCTCCTCGATCTCCAGGCTTTCGCGGATTTCACCGGTGACGCCTTCGTCCTGGCTGAGGCCGAGCAACCAGTCGAGCGACACCTTGAATTCGGCAGCGATGTTGAGCAGCGTTTCGGCGCGGGGAAGGCGCGTCGACGCGCCGGACAGAAGCTGCGAAAGTGCGGAACGGTCGATGCCCACCGCAGCCGCGAAGGCCGACTGGTTCAAGTCGGACCGTGTCAAGAGCATTTTCAGGCGCTCCCGAAAGACCGTAGACAGGTCGCGTTTATCCATATCGCCATTCCGGTCATCAGGAGGAAAATATTTCGTCAATGCGGCCAAGGCGGCATTTCAGGCGTAAATGAATCCTCGATGTTGTTTACAATAGATAACACATGCGGCTGAAAATGCGCAATCGCAACATCTAGTGCGCTTTGTCGCGTTGCAGCAACTCGACGCTCCTGACACAATGCTGTCAGGAATCAAGATGGTTCCGACGACTGGAAGGGCAGTGGTCGATCGCATGACAAGCATAGGCAACGGACGACGCAATGCACCGGCCATCGAATGGCCGACCGTGTTTCTCGCATTTTTCTGTTACGGCATCTGGCTCGCCGCCGGCTTGTTCCTCTGGCCGTCCTACCCGTTGCTGGCGCTCGTCGTTCTGGCCTTGATGGTCGCGCTGCAATCCTCGCTGGCCCATGAAATCCTGCATGGCCATCCGACCCGCAATGCACAGGTCAACGAAGCGTTCGTCTTCTTGCCGATCGGCGTCGTCTGGCCGTTCCGCCGTTTCAAGAACATTCATCTGCGCCATCATACCGACGAACGGTTGACCGATCCGCTTGACGACCCCGAAAGCTACTACAAGGCGCTGTGGCACCATGACGAATTGCCGCCGGCGATGAAGTTCCTGCTGAAAATAAACAACACCATGATCGGCCGCCTCGTGCTTGGCCCGTGGCTGTCGTGCATCGGCTTCTTCATCGACGATGCCAAGCAGATGCTTGCCGGCGACAGGGTGATCCGCAAGGCATGGCTGCTGCACGCGATCGGCCTCGCCGTCGTGTTGCCTGTCGTGCAGCTCGGCTTCGGCATGCCGCTGTGGCTCTATGTCCTGGTGCCGGTGTGGCTCGGCCAGTCGCTGATCTCGATCCGTACCTTCGCCGAGCACCAGTGGTCGGAGCATCCGGAAGGCCGCACGGTGATAGTCGAGCGTTCTCCGCTGTCCCTGCTGTTTCTCAACAACAACCTCCACCTCGTCCATCACAAGAGCCCGACCGTGGCCTGGTACCGGCTGCCGAAGCTGTTTGCCGACCGCCGTGACGAATGGCTGCGGATGAACAATGGCTACGCCTTTCCGAATTATTTTGCGCTGCTTAGAGCATATGCCTTCAAGGCGAAGGAGCCGGTCGTCCACCCGGTTCTGCGGCGCACGCCGGAACCGGGCCGGGCGTTCAAGCCGCGCGTCAGGGCGCGCAGCCTTAATGGACTTGGCAGCGCGCCGGTGCCGGCCGAGCCGCCGAAGGAATGATTTTGCGGCATCGCCGGCGGCGATGCCCAGGTGCGCGTGTCAATGGTCTCGTCAGTTTTTCAGTGTAACGATCAACATCCCGGCAGGAGCGATTTCGTTGCCGCCTTGCCGATGTATGACTGGCCCGAAATGCGCGACGAGGTCGATGCCCAATGGGCACGGCTGCGTGATGTCTTGCGGCAAAAAGGCATCGACGCGCCGCAGGCCATCGCTCGCGTCAATGCCGATTTGCGGCCTGTAGAAGGCGGCATCCGCGACGCCGCCGGAAAGGTCATCGCGCCCGATCCAGCGACGCTGCCGCCGGACGAACTGGATTTTCACGGGCTCTGGCTGCATCCGGCGCTGCTGTTCGCACAGACCTGCTGGGGGCCGATGGAAATCGGCCTGTCGGAGCATGTCCAGGTGATCGGCCAGCCGAATTACGATGCCTCCGAAGGCGGGCAGGGCGAACTCTATTCGAGCGCCATCGTGATGCGCGCAGACGGTGCGCCGTCTGCTCGATCGCCCGATGACGGCAGCCCTCTCATCCCACTCGATATCCTGCGTGGCAAGCGCTTCACCTTCAACAGCCTCGATTCCATGTCGGGCATCATTGGGCTGACGCGAGACCTGGAGGCGCTGGGCGAAAGCCTGGACATGCTCTCAATGCGCAGCGAAAGCGGCGGCCACCGCGCGTCGATCGTTGCGATTGCCGAGGGCAGGGCCGATGTCGCCGCAATCGATTGCCTGAGCTGGGCGCTGGCGCGGCGCTTCGAGCCTGCGGCGCGGCAGGTGAAGGTCGTCGGCTGGACAAGGCGGCGCAAGGGCCTGCCGTTCATCACCGCCAGAACGACGCCGGAAGAGATTGTCGCCGCGCTAAGAGAGGCCGTCGCGGCGGCGGCTGAGAAAGCTCAGCCCCTGAGCAGCCGCTCGTCGAACGGATAGGTCGAAAGCTGCTCGTTGCCGGTTTCGGTGATCAGGATCTGCTCTTCGATCTTGACGCCCTCGTGGCCGCCAAGCCGGCCGATATAGCTCTCGACGCAAAGCACCATGCCGGCTTCGAGAACACCGTCCGGCGTGTCCTCGGTCCAGTCGTCCGCATGCGGCAGCGTCGGGTATTCGTCGGCTAGGCCGACCCCGTGATAAAGCACGCCGTAGCGCGTCGGGAAACAGTCCCCGGGAGGCACTGCCGACCGTTCGACGAGGTCGCGGAACGATATGCCGGGCTGCATCAGGCCAGTGTTGTGGGCGATCTGGTCGGCGGCGATGCGAAACAGATCGCGTTGCGCGTTGGACGGCTTGGCGTCGCCGCAGAGCCAGGTGCGCGACAGGTCAGCACAGAAGCCATAGGGGCCGATCAGATCGGTGTCGAAGGCGACGAGATCGCCTGCTTCGATCGTCCGTGACGAGCATTCCTGGAACCACGGATTGGTGCGCGGGCCCGACGACAAGAGCCGGGTTTCGATCCATTCGCCGCCGCGCGCAATGTTGCCGCGGTGGAGTTCGGCCCACAATTCGTTTTCGGAAATGCCCGGGACGAGCGCGCCTTCCATCTCGCGCATCGACGACTCGCAAGCGACGATCGAGCGGCGCATGGCCAGGATCTCGTCCGGCGATTTGATCAGCCGTGCGTTCTCCATCACCGCTTCGCCATTGCCGATCGAAATACCGAGGCGGGCGAGTTCCTCGACGCCCTCGGGATTGATGTGGTCGACGGCGATGCGGCTGCTGCCGCCGCCATGTTCCTTCACCAGATCGGCGATGCCTGCGGCCCAGCGGCGGACCTTCAGTTCAGTCAGCTCGCCGCTGTAGAGATACATCCACGACACCGCCGGCCGCACCTCGTCGACGACGCCGGAATGATCGGAAAGGTGCTCGCAGGAAAAATAGTCGAACAGCACGACCGGCCCGTCAGCGGCGACGAAACAATGCCGTGTCGGATTGCGCGCCACCCACAGCTGCATGTTGGTCGAATCCGTCGCGTAACGGATGTTAATCGGATCGTAGAGCAGGGCTCCCGCATAGTCTCGACGCCTCAGCTCGGCGCGGATGCGACCGAGCCGGTATTGGCGCATGCCGGGCAGGTCGGGCGCGGCGATGCCCGCGGCTTGCCACTCGGCCTCCGCCAGTGCGCCGTAGCCAAGCACATGCTGGTTGAGTTCAGCGGCCTTCTGCCGCGACTTCAGGCGCAACGCATCGATGGAGCCCGCTTCGTCCGGGTCGAACGGCATGATCTTGCGGTGGCGGCCGAACCGTCGCTCAACGCTTTGTTCGCTCACGTGCCGGTCCTTGTGCCAGATCCGGTCATCGCAGATGGCCCGGTCGATCGCCGGACGGTCATTTCGCCTCCTGCCTTTTCAACTTGGCGACGGTCACAAGCCGGCCGTCGCTCGATCCGAAAAATTCGGGGACCCTGAGGGTGCGGGTTTCACCATCCAGGACGAAACCTGCCTGATGGATGCGGTCCAGGATGTCCGGTCGCGGGGCCGGCTTATCGAGCCAGATCAGAATAGCCGGTTCCTGCAGCAATGCAGCGAAACCCGGCACCTCCTTTCCGAGCACGACAAGGTTGGGATCGACGAGCCTGAGGTTGCCCACCCAGTGCCAGTCCGACGTAACCGTCTTGATCGCGCCATCCGCGGTCAGATCATGATACAGCGTCTGGTAGTCCAGACGGACGACGCGTCCCATACCCTTTCCGCCATAGACCTGGTAAGCCCACGACGCCGGCAAGACCAGCAGGGCCAGTGCGGCTGCAACGGTGATGGTGAGGTATTGCGCGGTCCTGCCTTTGTCGCCAAGGGCATCCATGCGGACAGCGAACGCGACTGGCAGAAGAAACAGGACCGGTAACAACCAGCGTGCTCTGAACATGGTGGCGCCGCTGGCGATCACCAGGATAGTCGTGATGCAGAGCCCGAAGCCGAGAACGCGCCACAGGAGTTTTTCCGAATCTGAAAGCTGTTGGCGAAGCGTCGATGGAAGAATCCGTCCCGCCAGCATCGCTACTGCAAACGTCACGACCGGCAGGATGGCAAAATTCCGTACGGCTCCGGCGAAGTCGACGATCCCTTCCAACGCGACGAGGAAAGCACCGCCTCCTTCATTGATGCCGAACTTGTAGCTGCGCGCCAGCAATTCGCTCGGATGGGTGGCGGTCCAATACAGTGTCGGCAGGCACACCAGCAACGCCACGGCCATACTGATCATGATTTGCGGGCGCAGGATGACCCGACGGGTTTCGCGCATCGACAGGGTCGCCAGCGCCAGGGCGGTAAGCAGGATGACATTGTTGTATTTCGCCAGGACGGCCGCACCGATCGCCAGGCCGAACAGGGCGTAGGCCAGCAGCGATTTGCGCTGCAGAAGCTCGATAAGCGCAAGCAGCAGCAGCGCCGAAAAGCAGAATGCGGCAACCGTATGCGACAAGGTGTGCTGCATTTCCCAGGTCAGCTGAGGAAACAGCAACAGACCTAGAGTAGCGGCAACCGCTGTGCGCTGGGAATAGCCAAGTTTGCGCATCGCGACGAAGACCGACGCTAAGGCCACGAAAATCAGCAAATATTTCAGTACTTTAAGCGCGAGGATGTTGGTTCCGAAAATCGATGACGTCAGCCAGCCGAGCCAGGAGTAAAGCGGCGGTTGCGCGCCGCCATAGCCCGCCCATAAAAACCGCATGTAAAGCAGTTGTTCGGAGTCATCGACGCCGACCCCGGTTCCCGCCCAGAGGCTCGCAAGGGGCATCACGACAATCTGTGTGCAGCAATAAAGCGCGATCATGACGATCGCCGCGGGGAAGGGGCCGATCCTGCCCTCGGCAAGCCATTCGGCCCATTTCATCGAATACTTCAAGGAGTTCTCGTCGCGCGCACCGGTTACCGCCGGCTCCGCTAGCATGAAGACCGTGCCCCGCACAATGCGGTTAGCGGCCCGCACCTTTCGGGCGACATGCATCAGGTCCGCATCTTCTCGCCGCTCGGGTCGAAAGGCGGCTCGACATTGATGCAGGCCGGCCGCCGGCTCCCAAGGATTTCGATCTCGAACAGTCCTGCGCTCTGGTTCTCGGCCAACGCTGCCGGCACATAGCCCTGCGCCATCGACTTTTGCACGTAATGCGCATAGCCGCCGGATGTGACCCAGCCCACCACGCGCCAGTCACCGTCGACGATGCCGCGCACGCCCGAAGCGCCTTCCGCTGCCTTGGAGCCACGTACTTCCTCGCCGCCGGTGTCGAAGCGCGGCGCGCCATAGCCGTGCGGCTTTTCCACCGTGCCGTAGTCCTTGCCGCCGACCTTGGCCCAGATCGGCTCGTCGCCCATCACATCGGCATCCGCGGCGTCGACGACGAAGGAGACGCGGCGCAGCTTTGGCCCTTCCGCCTGTTCCCTGGCTGCCGCCTCGCGTCCGATGAAGTCGTTCTTCTCCAGCTTGACGAAGCGGTCCATCGCCCCTTCGAACGGCCCGTAGATCGGCCGCAGTTCGCGGTACCAGGTGGGAAAATTCTTTTCCAGGCGCATCGAGAGCAGGGCGCGCATGCCGAAATTGACAAGGCCGAACTCTTCGCCGGCATCCTTGATCGCGTGATAGACCAGGCGCTGGTAGGCAGGCGCCATCCAGATCTCGTAACCGAGATCGCCGGTATAGGTGATGCGATTGACCATGCAGGGCGCGCCGCCGACCGCCATCTCGCGGAAATCCATGAAGCGGAATGCCTTGGTCGAGATGTCGACATCGACCAGTTTCTGCAGCAGGTCTCGCGATTTCGGCCCAGCGATGGAGAGGCCGACAAGCGTCTGGTCGAAGCGGTGGATGCGCACGCCACCGTCCTTCGGCAGATTTTTTTCGAACCAGCGCATGTGGTATTTCTGAGCGGCGGACGAGCTCCAGATCATGAAACGCTCTTCACCCGCCTTGGCGATGGTGAAGTCGCCGATCAATTTGCCGAACTCGTTCAGCATCGGGGTCAGCACGATGCGGCCGGTCTTCGGCATGCGGTTGGTCATCAGCCGGTTGAGGAAATCCTCGGCCGCCGGTCCGGACACTTCGTATTTGGCGAAATTGGCGATCTCGGTGACGCCGACCTTTTCGCGGGTCGTGCGAACTTCCTCGCCGATCGGCCCGAAATCGTTGGAGCGGTGGAACGAAACGATGTCCTTCGGCTCCAAGCCTTTCGGCGCGAACCAGAGCGGGGTTTCGAGACCCCATGAGTCGCCCATGACGGCGTTGTTGGCCAGCATGGTGTCGTAGAGCGGCGTCGTCTGCGCCGGTCTGGCGGCCGGCAGTTCCTCGTTGGGGAAACGGATGGAAAAACGGCGCGAATAGTTTTCGCGCACCTTGGCGTTGGTGTAGCGCAGGGTTGCCCATTCGCCGAAGCGCGCCACGTCCATGCCCCAGACGTCAAAGCCGGGATCGCCATTGACCATCCAGTTCGACAGCGCCAACCCGACGCCGCCGCCCTGGCTGAAACCGGCCATGACGGCGCAGGCGCACCAGAAATTGGTCAGGCCCTGCACCGGGCCGACGAGCGGATTGCCGTCCAGCGCGAAAGTGAAGGGACCATTGATGATCTGCTTGATGCCGGCCTTCTCGATGCCGGGGAAATGCTTGAAGCCGATTTCGAGCGACGGCGCGATGCGGTCGATATCGGGCTGCAGCAATTCGTGGCCGAAATCCCATGGTGTGTTGACCGGCGACCATGGCTTGCAGGCCTTTTCGTAGGTGCCGAGCAGGATGCCGTTGCGTTCCTGGCGGGTGTAGATCTCGCCCTTGAAGTCGAGCACGCCGATCATCTCGCGGCCGGTCGACTTGTTGAATTCCTCGACCTCCGGCATCGGCTCGGTCAGAAGGTACATATGCTCCATGGCCAGCACCGGCAGCTCGACACCGACCATGCGGCCGATCTCGCGCGCCCACAGGCCGCCGCAGTTGACGACATGCTCGGCCTTGACCGTGCCTTGCTCCGTAACGACGTTCCAGGTGCCGTCGACCTCCTGCGTCAGCTCGACGACGCGGTTGCGCAGCACGATCTCGGCGCCGAGCTTCCTGGCGGCCTTGGCATAGGCGTGGGTGGTGCCGGAAGGATCGAGATGGCCTTCGACCGGATCCCACATGGCGCCGACGAAATTCGACTCGTCCATCAGCGGGAACATCGCCTTGGCCTCGGACGGCGTGATCAGTTCAGTGTCCATGCCGAGATAGCGGCCCTTGGCGTGGGCAAGGCGCAGAAAGTCCATGCGCTCGGGCGTGTCGGCCATCATCACGCCGCCGGTCAGGTGCAGCGAGCAGGACTGGCCGGAAAGCTCTTCGATCTCCTTGTAGAGCTGCACCGTGTAGGCCTGCAGCTTGGCGACGTTGGGATCGCCGTTGAGCGTGTGGAAGCCGCCCGCCGCATGCCAGGACGAGCCGGAGGTGAGTTCCGAGCGCTCGATCAGCATGATATCGGTCCAGCCGGCCTTGGCGAGATGGTAAAGCACGGAGCAACCGACGACACCACCGCCGATGATAACCGCTTTTGCATGAGATTTCATGAAGATAGTTCCGTTTTTGAAGAGATTGAATCAGATGTTTTGGTCAGCGGGGAACCGCGCCTCGACGCCGAAGTTAAACTCGTCGCTGCGTGACGATCAAAAATCGGTCGGTGCGCCGCCTTCGGACCGGCGCTTTTCGACGAAGGCGTCGAGCTCCTCGCGGATGGCCGGGTCCATGTAAGGCTCTTCATAGGACGCCAGCCGTTCCTTCCATACCCGGTTGGCCTTTTCGAGCGCCGTCGGCGACCCGGCTTCCACCCAGGTCTCGAAATTGCGCCAGTCGGAGATAATAGGAGAATAGAAGGCGGTCTTGTAGCGGTCCTGGGTGTGCTGGGTGCCGAAGAAATGGCCGCCCGGACCGACGGACTGGATGGCATCGAAGCCGAGAGCCTCCTCGGAAAGGTCGAGCGGGGTCAGGAATTCAGCCACCATCTGCAGCAGATCGATGTCCAGGATGGTCTTCTCGTAGGAGCAGCGCAGGCCGCCTTCCAGCCAGCCGGCCGCATGCATCATCATATTGCCGCCGCCCTGGATGGCGCCCCACAGCGAGAACACGCTTTCATAGGCGGCCTGTGCGTCGACAGTGTTGGCGGCGCAGGTGTTGGAGGTGCGGTAGGGAATCTGGTAGCGGCGGGCGAGCTGGCCGCCGACCAGTTGCGCCTTCATGTATTCCGGCGTGCCGAAGGCCGGCGCGCCGGACTTCATGTCGACATTCGAGGTGAAGCCACCATAGCCGACAGGGGCGCCCTTCTTCACCATCTGTGCGAAGGCGATGCCGGACAGCGCTTCGGCATTCTGCTGCACCAGCGCGCCGGCAATCGTCACCGGCGCCATGGCGCCCGACAGGGTGAACGGCGTCACGATGACGACCTGGCCCTTGCTCGACATCTGGATGATGCCTTCCATCATCGGAACGTCGAGCTTGAGCGGCGAATTGGTGTTGATGATGGTGAACACCGACGGCTCTTCGAGAAGCTGCTCGTCGCTGATGCCGCGCGCGATCCTGGTGATCTCGATGCCGTCGACATTGCGCTCCTTGCCGAGCGAATAGATGTGGAACACCTTGTCGGTGAGCACGCTCAAATCGCGTATGCATTCCAGGTGCCGGACGGACGGATGGATGTCGATCGGCTCGACTGGATAACCACCCGTGCAGTTCAAGATGTTGTGCATCTGCGCGAGCTTGAGGAAATTGCGATAGTCCTGCTGGTTGCCTGGCCGGCGACCACGGTCGATGTCGGAACAGTTGGGCGCCGATGCCATCATCGAGATGATCAGATTGTCGCCGCCAAAGCGCACGTCGTGCGCCGGATTGCGGGCATGGATGGTGAATTCCGGCGGGCAGTGCGAAATGAGTTCGAGGATCATGTCGCTGTCGAAGCGCACCCGCTCGCTGCCTTCGCGGACATCGGCGCCATGTGCCTTCATGATGCGCCTTGCCTCATCATGCAGCACGTCGACGCCAATTTCCCGCAGCACGCGCAGCGAGGCGAGATGAATCGATTCCAGCTCGTCGTCGGAGACCAGCTTCGTCGGCGTCAGCGGGATTTTCAGCTGGCGGAAAGGTGGCTGCGCGAACGCCGACGCTGCGCCGACGCGTTTGCCCGCGCGCCCGCCGCGGCGGGCGCGGTCGGTTGCCAATGCCGGTTCGGCGGGATGAAAGGCGGCGGTCATGACAGGCCTCGTAAGTGCGACAATGCGGCGACATAATGGACCGCCGGGTGTCCCGCCATTGCGGAGGCGGCGACCACTAGGACGAGGGAAGCGACATGGACGTCCGTCAGCCGGACGCGCCAGGGCAAAACCAGGTCTGTGCCCGAACTGTGAAACATGTCACGTTGCGATCATGTCACATGAAGTAAGTACATTGAACAAAAACCTCCTGACGGAGACTATTTCCATGTCGGATGTTGTCAGCGTGCGTGCAGCGACCAACAACGAAGTCGCATTCATTGCCTGGGATATTGACGGAATGATCGACGGCTGTCTCGGCTTCGAGATCGTCCGCATCTATCCCAGTACCGGCGAGGAACGTTGTCTGGCGTCTTGGGTGCCTTTCAAGGGGCAACGGAACAAAGACTGGATTCCGCAGGATACCGGCGTCTGGCCGGTGCAGAAGACATTCTGGCGCGATCTTACGGTGCGGCGGCGCCGCGACAGCCTCGAAATCAGGCCGGATGGCGAAATGGTCGCCTACCGGGTGCGTCCGGTCGGCGACATGCGGCCCGACCTCGATCCGGTGCCGGTGCGCCCCGAGAAAGCCTATACCGGAGCGGCGCGGCCGCTCGGCTATCTCGGACAAGGTGCGGTCAGCCCGACCATCTTCCTGGGATCGATGTTCGGCAAGGCGCGTGTCGCCTTCACCAACGGCGTGCTATCGACGCAATGGCTGTCGCGCGCCCTGGAAGATGCCGGCATCAAGGTCGGGCAGCGCGATAAGATCAGGGCCGAGCTTCAGCGTCCCGGCAGCAAGATACGCTCCTATCTTCACGGCGAGGTTCCGGATGTGCTCACCAGCCTGATGAAACGGGCCAAGGCCGAGGATGGCACCGTCAGGCTTGCCCTCTATGAACTTGGCGATGACGAGTTGTGCGACGCGATCATCGACGCCAAGGATGTCGTCGACGTCATTCTTTCGAATTCGGGCAGGGATGAGCAAACGAAGGCCTGGGACGTGGGCAACGCGCCCTTCAGAAAGCGGCTGCGCGACGCGGGCGTCGTGCTGACGAACCGTCTGTTCAACAACAACCATATCGGCCACAACAAGTTTGCCGTCTACCGCGACGCCCAGGGCAATCCGCAAGCGGTC
Organism: Mesorhizobium sp. WSM4821; assembly: GCF_055901555.1. Taxonomy (NCBI): domain Bacteria; kingdom Pseudomonadati; phylum Pseudomonadota; class Alphaproteobacteria; order Hyphomicrobiales; family Phyllobacteriaceae; genus Mesorhizobium; species Mesorhizobium sp. WSM4821. The sequence goes on from NZ_CM148371.1 coordinate 4,031,411, forward strand.
ATGACCGGCAGCACCAACTGGACTTCGACGGGCATTTGCGGACAGTCCAACAACGCCTTCATCTGCGACGACCCTGCCATGGCCGGAGTGTTCGATGCCTATTGGGAGCGGATGAAGGCCGACGTGTTCCCGCCGCCGGCGAGCGAAAGCGCCGCCGGACGAGTGGCGCAGACGCAAGGCAAGCCGTTTCGCCTGAAGAATCGCTCACCGAACCATGTTGATGGGACCACCATCTGGTTCTCGCCAAACGATCCCGACCGCAGCAAAAAGGACATCTCGGTGCGGCCTGTCGATCTCGAAGACGTTTTCGCACGGATCAAGGCGGCGAAGGAGGCCGTGCTCTTTCTCGTGTTCAATCCTTCGCGGCTTGGCAACAATTCGGTCATCGATCAGGCGGTCGCGGCGGCGATGGCGAATCCAAAGCTGATCGTGCAAGGCGCAATCAGCGATCACACCGCCATGCCCAACTACATCGCCCCGACAAGGGATCCCGTCACCGGCAAATCGAACAAGGACGGCAAATCGCCGTTCGTCTTTCCGGAGAAGGTGTGGGAGGCGCCGAACGTCTCCATCGTCAGGGCGGCCAACCTGACGGGGGCCTCCGTTGCGCGGGATTTCCAGGCGGAGGTGCTGACCGTCGGCCATGCGATCGTGCACGACAAGATCGTCATCATCGATCCGATGGCCGACAACGCGTCCGTTATCGCCGGCAGCCACAACCTCGGCTACAAGGCGTCCTATGAAAACGACGAGAACATGGTGATTGTGGAAGGCGACAAAACGTTCGCTGCGGCTTTTGCGGTGCATATGCTCGACGTGTTCGACCACTACAAGTTCCGCGCCTGGCGCAGGACGATTGGAGAAGGACCATCGGACAATGACGGGCTCTCCATCGACGACAAGTGGCTGAAGCCTTACGCGGATGGCAGGAAGGGGGCGATTGCACGCTATTTTCCGTAGCGTTGAACGCCGCCAAACGCGCGCCATGAATCGTGCCGCGCCGCAACGGAGGTTGGCGCAAATGGATTTCCTCCTCCGGCCCTTCCTTTCCCGGAATCGAACCGGTCCTTCAAGCGGCGGAGATCTTGAACAAGTCATCCTCAGGCTGTGGCGCAAGCGGTTCTCGCCGCCGGTGCTTCCCGCCGCGCCGCCGAAACGCTAATCCTGCAGCTCCCCTATGGGTGCGGATCATGGACCTGGCGGAAACGAACAGCGGCGAGAGGATGCAGTGGGCGGCGATCACTGGCGTGATCGCCACCGTCTCGGTGTTCGCCATCGCGCAGGGGCTGAGTTATCCGCTGTTGAGCTTCATCCTGCAGCGCCAGGGCGTCTCGCCGGCCATGATCGGCCTTTCGGCGGCGATGACGCCGGTCGGCTTCATCGTCTCGTCGCCGCTCATCCCGGCGTTGGCGCGCCGGTTCGGGGCAGGGCGCACGGCGCTCACCTGCGCAGCACTTTCCGCGATCGTGCTGGCGCTGATCGGCTGGACGCAAAATGTCTATCTGTGGTTTCCGCTGCGCTTCCTGATCGGCGTGGTGACCAATCCGCTCTACGTGCTGAGCGAGACCTGGGTGATCGCGCTGGCGCCGCCGGCGCGGCGCGGTCGCGTGATGGGGGTCTATTCCACAGTCATTTCGGCAGGCTTCGCGGCCGGCCCGTTGTGCCTGCTTGCCGTCGGCACCGAAGGATGGCCGCCTTTTCTCGTCGGCATCGCGGCATTCGTTTTTTGCGGCGCCTGCCTGACCTTGGTGCTGGGACGGCTGCCGAAATTCGACGAGACCGGGCACCGGGTTTCGGTCATGGGCTTCATGCCGATGGCATGGCTGCTGTTGTCAGCGGTCGTCGTGGCCGCCGGTTTCGAACAGGCGGTGCTGGCCCTGCTGCCGGTCTACGGAACGCATTACGGCCTCGCGGAGGCCCGTATGTCGGCGCTGCTGTCCGTGATGATCGCCGGCAACATCGCCATGCAGGTACCGCTCGGCCTGCTTGCCGAACGGCTGACGGCGCGTCTGGTGCGGTTCATCTGTGTGTCGCTAACGGTGCTCGGATGCGTGTTGTTGCCAATGCTCATCGAGACGCCGCTGATCTGGCCATGCGTCTTTATCTGGGGCGCGGTCTCCTACGGCATCTATACGATGTCGATCATCGAGCTTGGCGAGCGATTCACCGGCTCGGCACTGGTCGCCGGCAACGCCGCTTTTTCGCTGATGTGGGGCGTCGGCGGCATCGCCGTGCCGCCGCTGGCGGGCGGCGCCATGGATATTTTCGGTGCGGACGGCCTGCCGATCACGCTTGGCGCCATTTGCCTGGCGTTGGCGGTTACAACCGTCATGCGGAGGCGGATGGTGTGAGACACGCATCGGCGTAATGCCGATTACCTGCCCTGCCGTCTGAAAATGGCCCAGAGGTCGCAGTCGGCGTGATGTTCTTCGGGATGCTTTTTATGCAGCAAATCGCGGATTTCAACGGCGCGATCAAAGTCGTCTATCAGCCCGACACTGGATAGTTCTGCGTTTGCAAACACGTCGGGGAACCCGCCGCAATTGGTCAACGCGCTGATGCTGACGTCCTTGTCCAGCAGCTCATAGCCCATGAAAATGAACCCGTCCCAACCAAGTGAGCGCACGTCTGCCGAAGGCGTTCGGATCACGCCAAGGATGTTGAGGCCGCTCGTATCGGCCAATTCCGAAAGAAGGAAGTCCAGATCCACGAAGAAACTCAGCATAAAGTCTTCATTCACAATGTGGGGCCAGTAGCTATCCTTTATCTCCCCAAGTGCCGTCGGGCAGAGCATGCCATCGAGTGAGACGACCTCTGTCAATTGGGTGAGGCGCGACCACTCAATGTACTTGCCCCATCCCGTGCCGTGGGATGGATCAAACTTCTCGGTTGCAATGTACAGAGGTCGCATGAGATCCCTCGCACTCCATGCAGAGAGCCTTATCACGGCAATCTCCGACCATTCGTATTTACGTGTTCCAGTTGAATGTCGGTAGCGCCATGCCGATGTTTGTGGCACCGAGCGTGACGAATTTTTGGAGACCACATGACCAAGCCGATCACTCAAAAGCAGCCAGGTTCAGCGGGCGAGACAGAAGACCCCTTTCTCTGGCTGGAGGACAGGACAGGCAAGGAAGCGCTCGACTGGGTTCATCGTCAGAACGCGGTTACAACAGGTGAATTGCAGGGCGATCCGTCCTATCAGGCGTCGTTCGAAACCGTGCTCGACCTGATGACGGCCGAGGACAACATTCCGGTCGGGTCCGCGCTCAACGGCCACGTCTACAATTTCTGGCAGGACAGGACCAACGTGCTCGGCCTGTGGCGGCGCACGACGGTTGCTTCCTACAAGACCGAGAAGCCGGACTGGGAGACGATTATCGACTTCGACAGTCTGTCGGCCAAAGAGAGCGTGAAATGGGTGTTCAGCGGTGCCAGCCGGCTTTATCCCGACTTCACCCGCTGCCTGCTCAGCCTGTCGCCGGATGGCGGCGACGCCAGTGAGATGCGTGAATTCGACATCGACACCAAGTCCTTTGTCGAGGGCGGCTTTCGCGCTCCCGCCTCGAAATCGGGCTTCGGCTGGCTGGACAAGGACACCGTCGTCGTTTCGGCCGCCTTCGAGGAGGCGGACAAAACCCAGTCCGGTTATCCGCGCGTGGTCAAGCTGTGGCAGCGCGGCACCAGGCTCGAGGACGCGACCCCGATCTTCGAGGCGCAGAAGCAGGATCTCGCTGCCGGCGGTTCCGTCGAATTCGATGGCGACAAGCGGCATCTGTTCCTGACGCGGACGCTCGACTTCTTCGCCTCGCATAATTTTCTGCGTCTGCCGTCCGGCGAGAACAGACGCATCCCGCTGCCGGACGACGTTACCGACACGGAGCTGTTCAAGGACCAGTTCGTCTTCGGCGTGCGCAGCCCATGGACGGCGCCGGACGGTACGCTGTGCAAGCCTGACGGCCTCTATTCGCTGGACTTCGCGCGCTGGATCAAGACCAATGCGTTGGGACCTGTCGAAACCGTGCTGGAGCCGGCGGATCGCGTCTCGATCGCCGGCATTGCCCGCACGCAAGACCGGTTGTTTATCAATCTGATGGACAACGTGCGTGGCAAGGTCGTCGCCTGCCAACGCGGCCACGGCAGCTGGTCACTGCAGCCCGTGGCGCTGCCCGAAAACGGCAGCGTCGCCATCAGCCACGCCGAGCGTTTCGGCTCCAGCGTGTCGTTCTCCTTTACCGATTTTCTGACGCCGAGTTCGATCATCTGGTCGGACGACAATGCCGCCACACTGACAACGGTGAAATCGCAGCCGGCGCGTTTCGATGCGTCGTCCCTTGTCTCGGAACAGTTCGAGGCGCGCTCGAAGGACGGCACCATGGTCCCTTACTTCGTCGTCAGGCGGCGCGACCAGAACGGGCCGGTGCCGACGCTGCTTTATGGCTATGGCGGCTTCGAAGTGCCGTTGCTGCCCGGCTATGCCGGCGTGCGCGGCAGGCTGTGGCTGGAGAAGGGCAATGCCTATGTGCAGGCCAATATCCGCGGCGGCGGCGAGTTCGGCCCGAACTGGCATCAGGCCGCACTCAAGGCCAATCGCCAGAATGCCTTCGACGATTTCGCCGCGGTCGCGCAAGACCTGGTGAAGCGCGGCATCGCCACGCCGGCGACGCTCGGCATCCAGGGCGGCTCGAATGGCGGCCTGCTGACCGGCGTTTCGCTGACCCAGCGTCCGGAGTTGTTCGGTGCGGTGATCATCGACGTGCCGCTGCTCGACATGCTGCGCTATACCGAGCTGCCGCCCGGCGCGTCCTGGATGGCCGAGTATGGCGATCCGGCGAAGCCGGAAGAGGCCGCCTGGCTGGCCGCCTACTCGCCCTATCAGCATGTAAAGGCCGATGCGGCCTATCCGCCGGTCCTGCTGACCACCTCGACCGCCGACGATCGCGTCCATCCCGGCCATGCGCGCAAGATGGCCGGGCGGCTGCAGGCGGCCGGCCATGCCAGGACACTGTTCTTCGAGGAAACCGAGGGCGGCCATGGCGGGCGCGGCGATCGCCGGCCGCAAGCGGCACAGGCCGCGATGAAGTATATCTTCCTGCAACGGACGCTGAACGGCACTGCTTGAACGGGACGGCTTGAACTGATCGCCTCGGACGGCCTAAGGTGCAGCCCATGGCTCCGATGAGGACATGTTGCGCATTTGGGGTGGCGGTGACACCGTCGCCGCGCACGCTTCGCGCCGAGCTTTTGCGGCTTTGCGCCCGCATCGGCTATTCGCCGCCCGCCTTCCTCTGACGAATCCGCCCCGGCGACGTTGCCGGATTGGTTCAAGAGGAAAGATCAGACATGACTTATCAGAATTATTCGCTGAAGCAGCTTCAGCAGATTGATGCTGCGCATCACCTGCATCCGTTCACCGACCACAAGGAGATGCGCGAGGCCGGCTCTCGCATCATTACTCACGCCAACGGTCCGTTCATTTACGATTCCGACGGGACGGAAATTCTCGACGGCATGGCCGGGCTATGGTGCGTCAACGTCGGTTACGGCCGCGATGAGCTGGCCGACGCGGCTTACGCCCAGATGAAGGAACTGCCTTACTACAATTCCTTCTTCAAATGCTCGACGCCGACGCCGGTGCTGCTGGCCAAAAAGCTGACGGAACTGGCGCCGAAGCACGTCAACCAGGTATTCTACGGCTCGTCCGGTTCGGAGGCCAACGATACGGCGCTGCGGCTTGTCCGCCACTATTGGGCGCTGGAAGGCAAGCCCGAGAAGAACCGTATCATCTCGCGCAAGTCGGCCTATCACGGCTCGACCATCGCGGGAGCGTCGCTGGGCGGCATGGAACAGATGCATAACCAGCTCCACGGCGCGGTTCCCAATATCGTCCATGTGATGATGCCTTACGCCTACGAGCTGTCTCTGCCCGGCGAAAGCGACCATGATTTCGGCCTGCGCGCGGCAAAAGCCGTCGAGGATGCCATCCTCGAAGCCGGCGCCGACAAGGTCGCCGCCTTCATCGGCGAGCCGGTAATGGGAGCCGGCGGCGTGAAAATACCGCCGATGAGCTACTGGCCGGAAGTGCAGCGCATCTGCCGCAAATACGATGTCCTGCTTATGCTGGACGAGGTCATCACCGGCTATGGCCGCACCGGCGAGTGGTTCGCAGCGCAGACCTTCGGCATCGAGCCCGACACCATCACCACCGCCAAGGCGCTGACGTCAGGCTATCAGCCACTCTCGGCGCTGCTGGTCGGCGATCGCATCGCCGCGACGCTGGTCGAGAAGGGCGGCGAGTTCTATCACGGCTACACCTATGCCGGTCACCCGGTGGCCTGCGCGGTGGCGCTGAAGAACCTCGAGATCATGGAGCGGGAAGGCCTGGTCGAGCGGGTCAAGAACGACACCGGACCCTATTTCGCCAAGGCGCTGCAGGAGCGCATTGGTGGTCACGACCTGGTCGGCGAGGTGCGCTCGATCGGGCTGATGGGGGCAATCGAGATCGTCAGGGACAAGGCGACCAAGGAGCGCTTCCTGCCGGCCGGGAGCGCGGCCGTGCTTGTCCGCGACCACGCAGTCGCCCAAGGCATGATGCTGCGCGCCACCGGCGACACGATGATCCTGTCACCGCCGCTGATCTGGACGCGCGAGACGATCGACATGGCCTGCGACCGCATCGCCAAGGCGCTCGATCTGGCGCACGCGGATTTGCGCAAGCGCTAAGGTAGAACGTTCGCCGGGCGCCCCGCAGTCGGACGCCCGGCGTTTGAATGCCGCATTCTGCCGAAGAATTCGCCATGCCAGGATGCGAAACGCAAAAACCGCGCTCCTTCGGGAACGCGGCTTTGCCAGATGGCGCTTTGCCACCAGAACACTTGCGAAACTTACGGGCTCCGGTACGCGAGACCTGATCCGGAGCGCCGGGCGGGAATTGCCGCCTCGCATTCCGTTGTACAGGCACATCGTTACCGGGGGGTTATCGAGAGCTTAAGCAAATCTAAATTCGCGGTGTTTCTTTTGCCGGGAAATCGAACAGTCTTGTCGAGTTCGATGCTTACGCTGGGGCACCGCGCAGAAAGTTTATGATGCCGGAAAAATCGGCGCCGGCATTCCCCTGGGCATTGAACAGCGCATAAAGCTGGGCTGCCTCGGCGCCGAGCGGCGTTACCGCACCGGCGCCCTGCGCGGCTTCCTGCGACAGTTTCAGGTCCTTCAGCATGAGGGCTGCGGCAAACCCCGGCCTGTAGCCATTGTTGGCCGGCGATGTCGGCACCGGGCCAGGCACCGGGCAGTAGGTGGTCAGCGACCAGCATTGGCCGGAGGAGGTCGAGGCGACGTCAAACAGCGCCTGATGCGACAGGCCGAGCTTTTCCGCCAGAACGAAGGCTTCGGCGACGCCGATCATCGAAATGCCCAAAATCATGTTGTTGCAAATCTTTGCCGCCTGTCCGGCGCCATCGTCGCCGCAATGGACGATGCGGCCAGCCATCGGCATGAGGATTGGCTCGGCTTTGGCGAACGCTTCCTCCGAGCCACCAGCCATGAAGGTCAGTGTGCCGGCGGTGGCGCCGCCGGTGCCGCCGGAAACCGGCGCGTCGATCGACAGCAGCCCGTGCCTGGCGGCGATGGCGTGGGCTTTTCGTGCCGATTCGACGTCGATGGTCGAGGAATCGATGAACAGCGCGCCTTTTTTCGCCTTGGGCGCGATGTCCTCGTGGACCGACAGGACATGCTTGCCGGCCGGCAGCATGGTGATGACCACATCGGCATCCTTCACCGCGGCAACGGCATTGGCCATGACGACGACGCCATGCTCCTTGGCAATGACGAGGTTTTCCGGCACCAGGTCGAAGCCGTGCACTGCGTGTCCCGCCTTGACGAGGTTGGCGGCCATCGGATTGCCCATATTGCCGAGGCCGATGAAGGCGATGGTGGTCATAATGGCGCTCCGTGCGGTTGTGCGGTGAATGGTGAATAGTTAGTAGTTAGTAGTTAGTAGTTAGTTGAGATTATGGAGTATCTGGAAGTATAGCCGATATGATCAATTCACCATTCACCATTCACCATTCACCATTCACTAATTCTCTATCGCCCGATCAACGCGCGAGCGATGATGACGCGCATGATCTCGTTGGTGCCTTCGAGGATCTGGTGGACGCGCAGGTCCCGCACCAGCTTCTCGATGCCGTAATCGTGCAAATAGCCATAGCCGCCATGCAGTTGCAGTGCGTCGTTGGCGACATTGAAGCCGATGTCGGTAACGAGGCGCTTGGCCATCGCCGACCATTTCGAGGCATCCGGGGCCTTGCGGTCGAGCTTCGAGGCGGCGGCGTAGAGAAAGATCCGTGCCGCCTGCAACTCGGTCTCCATGTCGGCGAGCTTGAACTGCAGCGCCTGGAACTGGTTGATCTTTGAGCCGAAGGCCTTGCGCTCGGCGGTGTAGGACAGCGCCTTGTCGAGCGCCGACTGGGCGCCGCCCAGCGAACAAGCGGCGATATTGAGCCGGCCGCCGTCGAGCCCGGACATGGCGATGCCGAAGCCGGCGCCTTCGACCGAGAGCAGGTTTTGCGCCGGCACCTTGCAGTCCTCGAAGACGACCTGGCGGGTCGACTGCATATGCCAGCCCATCTTGTGCTCGTTGGCGCCGAAGGACAGGCCGGGCGCGTCCTTCGGCACGACGAAGGTGGAAATGCCTTTCGGCCCTTCGGCGCCGGTGCGCGCCATGACGACGTAGATGTCGCTGTCGCCGGCGCCCGAGATGAACTGCTTGGCGCCGTTCAGCACATAGTCGCTGCCGCTCTTGACCGCGCGTGTCTTCAGCGCAGCCGCATCCGATCCCGAGCCCGGCTCGGTCAGGCAGTAACTCGCCAGCCATTCCATTGAGGTCAGCTTCGGCAGGAATCGCTGGCGCTGCTCGTCGCTGCCGAAGCGGTCGATCATCGACGCCACCATGTTGTGGATCGAGATGAAGGAGGAGAAGGCCGGATCGGCGCGCGAAAGCGCCTCGAAGATCAGCACGGCGTCGAGCCGACCGAGCGCCGAGCCGCCGACATCGTCACGGATATAGATGCCGCCGAGGCCGAGCGGGCCCGTCTCGCGGATCACGTCCGCCGGAAAATGCTTGTTGCGGTCCCAGTCGAGCGCGTTCGGCGCGACACGGTCGGCGGCGAAGGCCTCGGCCATCTCCTGGATGGCGCGCTGGTCGTCGTTGAGTTCGAACTGGCTGGTGCTCGCATCGACAGCGGCGTCCATGGCGTGCTCCCTGATATCTTGGCCAGCCAGTCTGCTGGCCTGTCGTTTTTTGGCTTTGCGCTTCGCTCAATCTAGACCAATGATGCCGCCGCGCAAGCCGACCATCTGCAGGGCGGCTGTGCGCGAATGCGTGTCTGGAGCAAGGCGTGACGACAAATTTCGATGAACTGCTCGAACGTTTCCATGCCACTCTCGAAACATCCGATGATGCGCTGGTGCGCGATGCCGTTGCGCGGATCGGCTGGGCCATGCCGGCGCGTCCTCTCGATCCGCATCCGCTCGCCTGCCTGCGCCAGCTCGACCGTATCGTCGAACTCGTTCCGGTAGGCGCCAGGCCGCTGGCGCGGCTGCTTGCGGAGCGCCGGAACGATCTACGCTGGGGGCAGACCTACAGCGCGGCGGATTTCGGCAAGACATTCATCGACAATTACGGCTGGCTGGAAGTCTTCGGCACGCGCGGTCATTTCGTCAACGACGAGGTTGCGGCCGGTCTGCTGATCCTCGGACCCGGCATCGTCTATCCCGACCATCATCACGTCGCCGAGGAAATCTATGTTCCGCTGACAAGCGGCACCGAATGGCGCATCGGCGGAGGCGGCTTTCGCACGCGCGAGGCGGGCGAGGTGATCCATCACGCCTCTGACGTCAGCCACGCCATGCGCACCGGCAAGGAGCCGCTGTTGGCGCTCTACATCTGGCGCGGCGGACCGCTGGCGGCCAAGTCGACGATCACCGGCACCGTTTCACAGGGCAGAAATTGATGGCGGCCAAGGCGATCATGCTGCAGGGCACGGGCTCCGATGTCGGCAAGACGGTGCTGGTCGCCGGCCTGTGCCGCGCGGCGAGGAAACGTGGGCTGAAAGTGCGGCCGTTCAAGCCGCAGAACATGTCGAACAACGCCGCCGTCGCCGACATTCCAGGCGACAGCGGCGGCGGCGAGATCGGCCGTGCCCAATGGCTGCAGGCGATCGCCTGCGGCGTGCCGCCCTCGGTCCACATGAACCCGGTGCTGCTCAAGCCACAGACCGATGTCGGCGCGCAAGTGGTGGTGCAGGGCAAGGTGTTCGGCGAGGCGCGGGCGCGCGACTACCAGGCGCTGAAGGGCCGGCTGATGGACGCCGTGCTGGAGTCCTGGGCAATGGTCGGGGAGGGCGCCGATCTCGTCATCGTCGAGGGCGCCGGCTCGCCGGCCGAGATCAATCTCAGGAGCCGAGACATTGCCAATATGGGTTTTGCCACGCGTGCCAACGTGCCGGTGATCCTGGTCGGCGACATCGATCGCGGCGGCGTCATCGCCTCGGTCGCCGGCACCCATCTGATCCTGCCGGAAGAGGACCGGTGCATGGTTGCCGGCTATCTCATCAACAAGTTCCGCGGCGATGTCTCCCTTTTCGATGACGGCATCAAGGCGATCGAAGCGTTCACCGGCTGGCGCTGCTTCGGCGTCGTGCCGTGGCTGAAGGCGGCGGCGCGGTTGCCCTCGGAAGATTCAGTGGTGCTCGAACGCCTGGCTTCCGGCGAAAAGCGCGCGCTGAAGGTTGCCGTGCCGATGCTTTCGCGCATCGCCAATTTCGACGATCTCGACCCGCTCAAAGCCGAACCACAGGTCGACGTAGTGTTCGTGCCGCCCGGCCAGCACTTGCCTGAGGACGCAGGGCTGGTGGTCATTCCCGGCTCGAAATCGACGATCGGCGATCTCCTAAGATTTCGCGAGAATGGCTGGGACCGCGACCTCGTCGCCCATCGCAAGCGCGGCGGCCACGTGGTCGGCATCTGTGGCGGCTTCCAGATGCTCGGCCATGTCGTGCGCGACCCCGACGGGATCGAAGGCAGCGTTACCGAAACCAAAGGCCTCGGCCTGCTCGACGTCGAAACGGTGATGGAGCCGGAAAAGACGGTGCGCAATGTCAGCGCGCGCTCGGTGCAGTTCGACCTGCCGCTCGAAGGCTACGAGATCCATCTCGGCCGCACCACCGGCCCGGATACGCTGCGGCCGTCCGCCGTCATCAACGGCGTCGACGACGGCGCGATCTCCGCCGACGGCAAGGTATCGGGCACCTATCTGCACGGGCTGTTTTCCGCCGACTCCTTCCGGGCGAAATTCCTCGAAAACCTCGGCGTCAAAGGCGGCGGCATCGACTATCGAGCCGAGGTCGAACGGGCGCTGGACGAGATCGCAGCCGAGCTGGAGACGCATCTCGACTGCGACGCGATTTTTGGCCTCGCGCGTTAGTTCGCGAGCTCGTTGGCCTTCGGCCAGTAAGTTCCGAACGACCAGACATTGCCTTCCGGATCGCGGCAGATGAACTCGCGGCTGCCATAGTCGCGGTCGGTGAGCTCTTCCAGTATTTCGGCACCGGCCTTTCTGGCCTTGGCGTAGGCGGCGTCGGCATCATCGACGGCGACATAGATCGAGTTGCCGCCGCCGGAACCCGGTGCGCCGACCATCTTGCCGAAAGCGTCCTCGCGCGCGCTGCCAAGCATGATGATCGAAGAGCCGAACGCGAGCTCGGCATGGTGCACGACGTCGCCTTCGCCATAGCGGGCGCGGACGCTGAAGCCGAAGGCCTCGCCCAGCCAGTCGATCATCCTGGCGGCGTTCCTGTAGCGCAGTGCCGGATAAAGCCGCGGCGCTTCGATGGTATTGGGCATGACAATCTCCTTCCTTGGGTTGGTGGATAACCCAGTCTGGGCAAAGGCCGTTTCGGCGTCTTGAAGAAATGTTACCACGCGTCTCGTTGGGACGCCCCAGCGCCTATGCCTGGGCGGCAAGCATCGTCGGCGTTTCGCCGGCAAGGTCGCGGAATTCGCGCACCAGATGCGCCTGGTCGGCATAGCCGCAGTCGGCGGCGATATCGGCCCAACCGCATTTATTCTGCCTTGAAAGGCCGAGCGCGCGGTTGAAACGGACGATGCGCGACAGTGTCTTGGGACCGACGCCGATCGCGTCGGAGAATTTTCCCGATAGATGTTTGCGGCTCCAGCCCAGCCTGCCGGCGAGCGATGAGACGCGAATGCGGCCGCCCGACACGATGATCCGGTCATAGGCCCAGGCGATTTCGGCCGGAGTTTCCCGGGCTTCAGTCAGCCGCGTCGCGACAAAGGCCTCGGCCATGGCAAAGCGTGCGCTCCAGTCTCGCGCATTGCCAAGTCTTTCGCGCAACGCGGTGCCTTCACGTCCGAGCACATCGTCCAGGCCGACCATGCGGTCGGTTAGTTCGCTCATCGGAAGGCCGAAGAAGCGGCGGGCGCCGAGCGGGGTGAAATTGAACTGGACGCAGCAGGCGCCGCCGAAGGATTCGATCACCACCGGACCGGCATAGAGGCCGGCGGCGAAACTGGCGAAGCGGTCGTTGTCGCTGGGATTCTTGCCGAGCCCGATGGCGAAGGGTTCGGCAAAGCTGACGACCAGCGGCACGGTCAGCGATGCAAATTCGACGTTTCGGAAACGGCCGGGTGCCGTTTCGCGATAGCCGCACAGGTCGGTGACCGCGCCTTGAAGCCAAGAGCCTGGCGCGCGCCGCACCATCTCGAACCGATCGGCGACCGAACGGTCCAGTTGATCATGATGCTGCATCTCGACCGGCATTGGCCATCCTTGTGCCCAAGGAGTCTAACAGACCATCCCCCGGAATCAAAAGCGCCCGGCTTGTGGCCGGGCGCTCCGAGTTGCCTGAGATCTGAGCGCTTAAGCGCCGCGCATCAAACAGCCGACGGCGAGCACGATGTAAGCGACGAGCACGATCCACACCGCGGCAAGCGGAATAAACGCAAGAACGCCGAGAGCGGCGAGAAGGCCGATGACGGCGATAACAACGGATATGATGAAAATAAGCTGTGTAGGCGCACTGAGATTCATGTTCGGACCCTCCTCAACATGATTCGTACAGCGGCATACTATCAGGCAGGTGATCATACACCAATCAGAGCGGCGCGATCGGCGTTTGCGCAAGCCCGATTCCGCGCTACCTATTCGCAAAGAATCGGAAAGGGAACCCTGATGGCATTCGCATTGCTGGACCAGATACGTTCGATCTTCGATGGCGACCCCGGCGTGCGCAAGGTCGCCGACGATCCCGTGCTGTCGGCGGAACTGCTCATGCTGTTTCGCATGATCCTGGCCGACGGCTCAGTCAGCGAGAGCGAAATGGCCGCCTTCAGGCGCATCTGCCGGGAAGCCTTCGGCATTCCGGAAGCCAGCATCGACAGCGTCATCGAATTTCTCAACGACTTCGGCTACGAGACCAACAGCTCGCAAGCCATCGCGCAGTTCCGCGACCTCGACGTCGAGCGGCGCAAGCTGCTTGCCCGCCACATGGCAGAGATCGCCAAGGCCGATTCGCAACTTGCCGGAAACGAGATGCAGCTCTTGCACCGCACGCTCGACCTGCTCGACATCAGACCCGCCGATGTGGTGAAGCCGCAAGAGTAAGTCGGTTCGGCCGTTCACCCCTGTTCCTGCAACCGGCGCGCGATCGCCCGGTGCAGATCTGGAGCAGCGGCGACCAGTGCCTTGGCGGCTTCGGATTGCGGATGGTCGAGAATCTCATTCGTCCCGCCGCGCTCGACGATCCTGCCGTCATGCATGACCATCACCTGGTCGGTGATGGCGCGGGCGACGGTCAGATCGTGGGTGATGAACAGATAGGCGATGCCGAGCTTCTGGTTGAGCTCGGCGAACAGGTCGAGGATCTGGGCGCGGATCGAGACATCGAGCGCCGAGACCGGCTCGTCGGCGACAACCAGTTTGGGGCGGGTGATGATGGCGCGGGCGATCGACAGGCGCTGGCGCTGGCCGCCCGAAAACTCGTGCGGATATTTGCCCATGTCGCGTGGGCTGAGGCCGACTTCGTGCAGGGCTTTTGCCACCAGCTCGCGCCGCTCGGCCTTATCCGGCCTCTTCTCCAGGACATGCAGCGGCTCGGCCAGCAGTTTTTCGACCTTCTGGCGCGGGTCGAAGGAGCCGTAAGGGTCCTGGAACACCACCTGCATGTCGCGTCGCGCCGGCCTGAGTTCAGCCTCGCTCTTGCCGGTGATGACCTCGCCGCGAAACCGGATCGTTCCCGATGTCGGCCCGTCCAGCGCCAGGACCATGCGCGCAAGCGTGGACTTGCCGCAGCCGGAGCGCCCGACCAGCGCCACCGACTGGCCCGGATTAATCGACAACGAGACGTCGTCGACGGCGCGGATCGGGGCCCCGCGCTTCAACAGCGACGTGCGTCGTCCGGGATAGTCCCGCGTCACGCTGTCTACCTGAAGCAAAGGCTTGCCTTGGCCGACCTCATGTTTGCCGGCACGCGCCGGCACATGCATCGAGGCCTGCGCCAGCTGCCTTGTGTAGGGATGAAGCTGTTCGGACAAGATGCGCGCCGTGTCGCCGGCCTCCATCACTTCGCCGTGGCGCAGGATGGTGATGCGGTCGGCCATTTCCGTCACCACCGCCAGGTCGTGCGAGATCAAGAGGAGGCCCATGCGATTTTCCGCGACGAGGTCACGCAACAGGTCGAGGATCTGCGCCTGCAGCACCACGTCGAGCGCCGTCGTCGGCTCGTCGGCGATCAGCAGCTTGGGTTTCAGCGCGCAGGCGATGGCGATGACGACGCGCTGGCGCTGGCCGCCGGAGAGCTCGTGCGGATAGCGCGACAGCGGGAATTGTGCCGCCGGCAGGCCAACCCGGTCGAGCATTTTTCGCGCGCGCTCCTCCGCGTCGGCGCGGTTTGCCCCGGTGTGCCAGCGTATGCCTTCGGCGACCTGCTCGCCAATGGTCTTGACCGGGTTGAGTGCCGTCATCGGCTCCTGGAACACCATGCCGATGTCGTCGCCGCGCAGCGCGCACATCTGGTCTTGACTGGCCGCAAGGATGTCGATGCCATCGAAGGTGACGCGCCCCGTGGCGCGCGCCGCCCAGGGTAGAAGCTGCATCACGGTGAGCGCCGTCATCGACTTGCCGGAGCCGGATTCGCCGACCAGCCCCATCACCTCGCCGGGCGCGACCGAGAGTCCGACATCCCGCAGGATTGGTGTGCCGCCGATCGTCAGCGACAGGTTTTCGATTTCGAGCAGGTTCATCGCTGCCGCCGCGACCGGGGATCGAGGATGTCGGCAATGCCGTCGCCGAGCAGGTTCAGGCCAAGCACGGTGACGGCGATCGCCATGCCCGGAAACAGCGCCATCCACGGCGCCGCCACCATGCGCGTCTGCGCATCGAACAGCATCCGGCCCCAGCTTGGCATCGGTGGCTGTGTGCCGAGCCCGACATAGGACAGACCGGCTTCGGCCAGGATGCCCAGCGCGAACTGGATTGTGCCTTGCACCAGGAGCAAAGTGACGATGTTGGGCAGTACATGTTCCAGCGTGATCAGCGTTCTGCCCTTGCCGGCGGCGCGCGCGGCGAGGATGAATTCGCGCGGCCAGATTGCCAGCGCGCCGGCCCGGGCGACGCGGGCGAAGACCGGAATGTTGAAGATGCCGATGGCGATGATGGCGTTGATGGCTCCCGGCCCGAAGATGGCGGTGATCATGATCGCCGAGAGCAGGGCAGGGAAGGCGAAGACGAGATCGTTGAGCCGCATAACCGCTTCGTCGGCGATGCCGCCACGCGCCGCGGCAAAGGCGCCGAGCGGCACGCCGACGCCCATGCCGATGCCGACCGCCACCAGCGCCACGGCGATCGAATTGCGCGCTCCGACCATGATCATCGAAAGAATGTCGCGGCCGAAATGGTCGGTTCCGAACCAGTGCGCCAGCGAGGGGCTTTGAGTCTTGTCGGCGATGATCAGCCTGGTGACGTCAAAAGGCGTCCAGAAGAACGAGACGATGGCGACGGCTGCCACCAGTGCGGTGATGGCGAAACCGGCGAGGAACGAGCGGTTTCGAAACGCCTTGGCCAGGATGCCGGGAAGGTTTTCCTCGGGAAGATCGATGTGCAGCGTCATCGGCGGCTTCTCAGGCGCGGGTCGACGACCGCATAGGAGAGATCGACAACCAGGTTGACGGCGATCACGGCGGCGACCAGCAGCATGACGACGCTCTCGACCACGATCAGGTCGCGCTGGGTGATCGCCTGGAACACCAGCCGGCCGAGGCCGGGCAGGTAGAAGACGTTCTCGATGATGATCGTGCCGGCGAGCAGGAAGGCGAACTGCAGGCCGAGAATGGTCAGCACCGGGATCATGGCGTTGCGGAGCGCGTGCCGCCACAGAACCGCGCGATAAGGCAGGCCCTTGGCGCGGGCGGTCCGAATATAGTCCTCGTGCAGCACCTCGATCAGCGCCGATCGGGTGACGCGGGCAAGGATCGCCGCTTGCGGCAGAGCAAGCGCGACCGCCGGCAAGAGCAGCGACTTCAGCGCCGGCCAGACACCCGCGCTCCAACCCGGGAAACCACCGGCCGGCACCAGCCGCAGCCAGACGGCGAAGAGATAGATCAGCATCAGCGCGAACCAGAAGTTCGGCACCGCGACGCCAAGCTGTGCGGCGCCCATCGCGATCGTGTCGCCGGCGCGCCCGCGCCGGCTGGCGGAAAACAGCCCGACCGGGATGGCAATGACGGTGGACAGGGCAAGCGCGATCAGCGCCAGAGGCAGCGAGACGACGATCCGCTCGCGGACCAGGTCGATGACCGGCACCGAATAGGTGTAGGAGCGGCCGAAATCGAGGCTCAGCAAGCCGCCGGCCCAGCGCAGATAGCGCGCGGCAAGGGGCGCGTCGAGGCCCATCTGGTTGCGCAGCAGACCGACCTGCTCAGCGCTGGCGTTCAGGCCAAGCATCAGCCGCGCCGGGTCGCCGGGAATGATCTCCAGCACGGCGAAGACCACCATGGAGGCCAGGACCAGCGTGGCGACGGCGATGGCGAGGCGTTTGAGGAGATAGGCGGTCATGGGGGGAGCGCCGCTGTGTTGGCTGTCGCAAAGACCGGGCAAGGGTCGCGTTCCCGTCCCACCCCCCTCTGCCCTGCCGGGGCAGAGGGGGGTGGGACGGAGCCCACCTTTCGCCTTTGGCCGGCCAACGGCCTTAATCCATCCACTTCACCTTGGTCAGGTCGTTGGCCTGGATCGGCGCGTTTTCCCACAGCCCTTCGAGCTTGGCGTCCCAGACCCCGGCTTTCGGCAGCTCGTATAGGAAGCCGACCACGGCATCGTCGGCCAGTATCTTCTGCGCCTCGCCGAGCAGCGTCATGCGCTTGGCCTCATCGGAGGTGAGGTTCAGATCGGCGATGATCTTGTCGAAGGTCGGATTGTCGTAGTTGAAGTAATAATCCTTGCGCGAATAGATATCGATGTCGTTAGGCTCGGTGTGGGACACGATGGTCAGGTCGTAGTCCTTCTTGGTGAAGACCTGGTCCAGCCACTGCGCCCATTCCACGGGCACGATTTCCAGATCGATGCCGACGTCGCGAAGCTGCGAGGCGATGATTTCGCCGCCAAGCCGTGCATAGGGCGGCGGCGGCAGTTTCAGCGTCGCCTTGAAGCCGTTCTCCAAACCGGCTTGCTTCAGCAGTTCCCTGGCCTTATCCACATTGTGCGGATAGAGGCCGGTGAGGTCGACATAGGCTTTGCTGGCCGGCGACATATGCGAGCCGATCGGCACGCCGAGACCGGCAGAGGCGCCGTCGATGATCGCCTTGCGATCGAGCGCGAAGGAGATCGCCTGCCTGACCTGCAGTTTGTCGAAGGGCGGCTTCTTGTTGTTGATGGAGAGGATGGTCTCGCCCTCGGTCGAGCCGATCACAACCTTGAAGCGGGGATCGCCCTGGACCTGCGCGACGCTGTCGAGATCGGGGAAGAAGGGAAAGGCCTGGACGTCGCCGGAAAGCAGCGCCGGCACGGCGGCAGCGGCATCGGGAACGATGCGGAACTCCGCCTTGTCGAGGGACACCGGGGCACCCCAGTAAGTGTCCGACCTGATCAGCGTGATCGACGAGCCCTTGGCCCAATTCTGGAATTTGAACGGGCCGGTGCCGACAGGCTTTTCCTTGTTGGTGTCGGCTGTCTCAGGCGCGACGATGACCGCGTCGCCCCAGCCCATATTGTAGAGGAAGGACCCCTGCGGGTTCTTCAATGCAATCTTCACCGTCGCCGGATCGACCACCTCGACCGTATCGATGGCGGCGAACAGGCCCTTTTGGGCGTTGACGGAGTTGTCGGCACGGGCGCGGTCGAGCGAGAATTTCACGTCGTCGGCATTGAAGTCGGTGCCGTCGTGGAATTTCACGCCGGTATGCAGCTTGAAGGTGTAGACCTTGCCGTCATCGGAAATGGTCCAGCTTTCGGCCAGATCCGGCAGCACCTCGCCATTCGGACCGATGCGGGTCAGCCCCTCGAACACGTTGGCGTAAAGCACTTCGTCGATCGCCGCCGCGGCGCCCGCGGTCGGATCGAGATGCGGGGGTTCGAGCGTGACGCCGATGACCAGGTCGGTTCGCGCGGCAAACGCCGATGTTCCGGCAGCCAGCGCCAAAGCCGCAGCGGTGAGAATGGTCTTCCACAATTTCATCGTGCAACTCCCGATATGCTCAAAAAAATGCTCAAAACCCTGGTGGATAGAAGCGTGATTTCGCGAAGGAGTAAATTGCGTTTCGTGCTTTTCGGCAGCGCCGGCGGGAATGTTTTCCGTGAGCCGCCGACCTGAGTGACCAAAGCTTGCCTCGTCGCTGCCGGATTACCGGGCGCCCCTGAGCAGCACGTTGAGCCCGACCGCCATCACCTTGGCCGCGTCCACCATGTCCGATATCCCGACCCATTCGTCGGGCCTGTGGGCGAGGTCGAGAATGCCCGGCCCATAAGCGATGCAGTCGTAGATGTGGCCGATGCGGGCAATGTGCTTCTGGTCGTAGGTGCCGGGTGAAATCACGTAGTCGGGCTCGCGGTCGAATATCTCCATGATCCCCTGCGCCACCGCCTTCACCACCGGGGCGTCGCGCTCGGTCATCAGCGGCAGCACCTCCATCAGATCGCGGATCTCATAGTCGAATTTTTTCCGCTCGCGCTTCAGCCGGTCGAGGATATCGGTCACTTCGCTCTTGACCGTGCCGAGGTCTTCCTCGAGCAGGAAGCGGCGGTCGATGGTCAGCCGGCAGGAATCGGGCACGTTGGGCGAGGGCAGGCCGGGCCGGAAATCCTCCGTCTGGCCGCCATGGATCGAGTTGATGTTCATGGTCGAGCGCTTTGCCCCTTCGGGCACGACCGGCATACGCGTCATCTTGCGGTCGAGCGCCGGGAACAACTCGTCCTCGAACGCCTGCAGCACGGCGCCCATATGGCGCACCGCGTTGTCGCCGAGGAACGGCATCGAGCCGTGCGCGATCTCGCCCTTGGTTTCGATCTCCGCCCACCACACCCCGCGATGGCCAAGACAGATGCGGTCCTTGTTCAACGGCTCGGGGATGATGACGTGGTCGACCTTCGGCTTGGAGAAATAGCCGAGCCTGGCCAGATGGGCGACGCCGCCAAAGCCGCCGGACTCCTCGTCGACCGTGCCCGATATTTCGATGGCGCCGGGAAAGTCGGGGAAGACCTCCATGAAAGCCTCGGCGGCGACGATCGAGCAGGCCAGGCCCCCCTTCATGTCGCAGGCGCCGCGGCCGTAGACCCTGCCGTCCCTGACGATGCCGGCGAAGGGGTCGAGGCTCCAGCCGTCGCCGGCCTCAACCACGTCGATATGCGAGTTGAAATGGACGCAGGCGCCGGGCGAGCGGCCGTCGAAGCGGGCGACGACATTGACGCGGGGGTAGCGGTCGGTGTCGCCGGGCGTGCCTTCGGCGCGGATGAACTCGATTTCAAACCCGCGCTGCTTCAGCCGCGCTCCGACATATTCGGCGCATGGCCGGTAGGCTTCGCCGGGTGGGTTGATGGTCGGAAAGCGGATCAGATCCGCGGTCAGCGCGACGAGATCGTCGACCCGGTCATCGACGGCTTTCAGGAGACGTTCGTTCTTTTCGTTCATTCGGCGAATTGAGCAGCCAACGGCGCGGTTTTGCAAGCCTGTTGGCGGACGTGTCGTTGCGGCAACTATCGCGGGAGATCGTTCAAATTTGCTGCTTTGGATTGGTGAATTCGTCAAGGAGTATATGGTTACCTCGTTCACTTGAGATTAAAAAGATGAAAAACTACGTGAAGGGCAGCAGGCAAGGGGCAATAAGGGGGATCGCATGAAAAAAACCGTTCTCATGGCAGCGGTATTGGTAACGATGCTGTTCGGTTCTTCGGTCGAGGCCTGGGCAGCCAAGCTGGTTGCAAGGATCGACGTGTCATCGCAGACGATGACTGTAAGATACGGTGGTGCGGTTTACCGGTGGCCCGTATCCACGGCGCGCAGAGGTTATATCACGCCGCGCGGCAGCTACCGGCCGCAACGGACGGCGCGGATGTGGTATTCGCGCAAATACGACATGTCGCCGATGCCGCATTCGGTGTTCTTCCGCGGCGGCTACGCCATCCACGGCACGGGCGCGGTGAAGTTTCTCGGGCGTCCGGCCTCGCATGGCTGCGTGCGGCTGCACCCCTCAAATGCCGCCGCCTTCTATTCGATGGTGAGGCGAGCCGGCTTCCGCAATACGCGGATCGTCGTGACCAACTAGTGTCCTGATCGACAAATCGGTTACATTCTCGTGCGGATGAGGAGGAGACGAGAATGGCGAAAGGTCGAGCCGTTGCGATCGTACTGGATGAGCGGGAGCAAGGCGAGTTGAGCGCACTGACGCGCAAACATGGCGCCCCACAGGCCTTGGCGGAGCGGGCGCGCATCGTTTTGGCTGCGGCGGACGGTCTCAACAACAAGGAGATTGCCAGCAAGGTCGGTGTCTGTGCCGCAACGGTCGGCACATGGCGCAATCGCTTCGCGCAGCGGCGGATGGATGGGCTCTACGACGAGCCGCGCCCTGGCGCACCGCGCGAGATCGGCGATGACGAGATCGCAGCCACGATCCGCAAGACGTTAGAGACGCTCCCGAAGGGCGCGACGCACTGGAGCCTGCGGACAATGGCCAAGGAGATCGGCCACGCACCGTCGACCGTGCATCGCATGTGGCAAGCCTTCGGGCTGCAGCCACACCGTGTCGAGACCTTCAAGCTCTCGTCCGACCCGCTGTTTGTGGAGAAGGTGCGCGACATTGTCGGGCTCTACCTGTCGCCGCCCGAGCGTGCCCTGGTGTTGTGCGTCGATGAGAAATCCCAGGTCCAGGCGCTCGATCGCTCGCAACCGCTGCTGCCGATGCGGCCCGGCCAGGTCGAACGGCGCACCCACGACTACAAGCGCAATGGAACGACATCGCTGTTCGCGGCGCTCGACGTGAAGGCTGGAACCATTGTCGGCAAATGCATGCCTCGGCATCGGGCGACGGAGTTCCGCAAGTTCATCGACGAGGTGGAGCGCAATGTGCCCACCGATCTCGACATTCACGTCATCATGGACAACTACGGCACGCACAAAACCAAGCTGATCCGCAACTGGTTCGCCAAGCGCCCACGCTGGCACCTGCACTTCACGCCGACATCAGCCTCATGGATCAATCAGGTTGAACGCTTCTTCGCGCTGCTGACCGAGCGCGCCCTCAGGCGCGGGGTATTCCGCTCGGTCGCCGAACTCGAAACGGCAATTAACGCTTACATCGAGGCCACCAATGCCGAACCGAAATCCTTCCGCTGGACCAAGACCGCAGACGACATCCTGGCCAGCATCCAACGATTCTGCCTGCGAACTCTCGCAGCAAACGCATAGAATGAACCGGACTTCGGAATCGGGACACTAGGGTGTGTTGGGATTCAGGTGATGCCGGCCTGCAAACGGCGGGTTCCTGCGCTTGCCTACAGCGCCGCGCACCCTCTCGGACGCGCAAAGGACGCTGTAGCACTTTGATTTTGCGCATGATCCTTTCCGAAATCGATCTCGATTTCGGGGCCATGCGCGAGTTCACGTACCAAAAGTACGCTCCTCTCCGGTTCTCGGAAACCACCGTTTTCGACTCGGCCTGACCTGAATCTCAATACACCCTAGAGCGCGGAAAATACGCCGATCGCCCCGACCAGAACTAGGCTTAGCGCCCAGATCACATCTAGATCAAACCAGCTTTTCGAAAGAAACCTTAATCCCAGCCACCGATAGACGCCGAAGGCCAAAGCGCCGCCCGCAGTGACCATCGCGCCGGTGTGGACCGCTGCCACGCCGATCGAGAGCGCTGCAGTTCGTGCAATGAGGGCGGTCGCGGCACGATGCCCGGCATCCGTTTCAACGACGCCGCACAGGCCGAGGTAGATCGGCACCAGCATCAGGCCGGCGCCATGCGCGACGGCGACCAGAAAGGACCAGAGTGCCAGTCGCGACGGCGGCACGCGCGCCAGAAATCTAGGATGCCGCCGGTTGAAGAGCAGCCAGACTCCGAGCGCGATGATTATTAGACCTGCGCCAACGCGGATCTCGGTTTGCCAATCAACCAGCGCGGTCATCAGTGCGAAGGGCAAGAGGACCACCGTCATGGCGACAAGATGCCCGAACGCCAGCGCCATGAGTGCGCGCGGCAGCGCATAGGCTCGCCGTTCCATCAGGGCCGCCGAAACGGCAAGCGGCCAGCCCATACCCGGGTTTACGCCATGGTAAATCCCGCTGGCGACCACAGCAAGCCAGAGGCCGGCTGTGGTCGAAAGGAGTTCGGACGACACCTAGACCGATGGGTAGCAGAAACTGTCTGTAGAGCAGTCGCCGCCTTCAAGTCGGATCTGGTGCGTTCGATAGCCTTTGGGGAAGTCGACGAAGAAGTTGGTGTCGAGCATCAGGCCACCATTGGCGCCAACATCGGCCTTCACCATCGCTCCGCCGCGCTCACCGGGATAAAACTGATCGTCCCAGGTCGAATAGAGCGAATTGGTCCAATAGACACGCTTGCCGTCGCGGCTGATCTCGACCATCTGTGGCCCATAGCCGAAGACCTTGCCACAGGGATGCTTGGTCTTCTTGACGATCCCACCCAGTTCGACCTTGCCCGCCAGAACCGGCCTCATCGGGTCGCTGACATCGTATTGGTGCATTTCACCCGTACCCCAACAAGCCACATAGAGATACTTGTCGTCGAGGCTGAGGTCGATGTCGGTGACCAGCGGCGGCACCGCCGAGAAACCCTTTAGAAGATCCGGCAGATCGTCGGCATTGGCCGGTTGAGGCGGAATGGTCGCCGTCTTCTTGGCCTGGAACTTGCCGTCTGCGTCGCGCCACCAAGTCCAGATCGAGCCTTCGAGATTGGTGGTATCGACCACAACGCCGCAGAAGCCGTATTGCTTGACTGGATCATGCGCCGGGCGGATTTCGAGCGCCATTTGGTGATTGGCGCCTAGATCGATCGTCTGAATGTTCTTACGCGCACGCAGATCCCAGAAATGCATGCGGTGGCCGTACTTGTTGGATAGTAGATCCTCCGGGACGATGCCGTTTTCGAACTGCGGCGGCAGGGCCCATTCGGAACTGACCATGTAGTCGCGCGGCAGGTTCCACCAGAAATCGTAGTGCTTGTCCTGGGCGCCACGATCTATCTCCCAGCGGCCAATGACATCGAAGGTCTGGCAATCCATGATGAAAATGCCCGGAGGACCGACGGTACCGTCTTTGCCGCCCCGCCGAGGGTCGAGACATAGATGCCCTCGGGTCCACAGTGGATCGTATGCGGGCGAGAATAGCCCGTCTTGGCAAAGACTTCTGCGGGTCGATGATCTTGTGGATCTTGGCGGCTGTCGGCCCGCCCTTCACATCAATTATGTAGATGCGCGACGAACGCATGCCCGGAATGATCAGATAACGACGCTCCAAAAAGGCGTGGCCAGTCAGTGGTGATAGCGCCGAAGAACATGCATTCCAGCCGAAGTGATGAAACTCATCGCCCTTGTTTGGCATGATCACAGTGTGGACGATCTTGCCGAAATCCGGCGAATTTGGATCGACATTCACCACAGCCAGGCCGTCGGGCTGCGAGAAGTCGGGGCTAAGCATCAACGTGTAGGCAAGAGTTTCCGGCGGCCCTTCCATAGCCAGCTTCGGTGACGGATAGAATGTTGGGTCTGGTCGCAGATTCATTGCGGTATCCTCCCTAAGCGTTTGTGAAACTTTATTTTTGTTGCTCTCTGTGTCGCTCCCTTTTGAAATGCGGCCCAGGTAGGGATCATAGTACACCAAGTCTCCTCGTCTGTCTGACACCGCGCGGCGCTACATCAACGCTAGAAACCGCCGCACCCGGTCAGAATGACTGATCCGCCGACCAATTCGTCGGTGAAAGTGCGAGCGCTATTTACGTGGGCAGGCTTTGAGCAGAAGATACGGCTGGGAGGAAGCATTCGGAAACTGCTGAATAAATGCGCCGAACGGCTTCTTACCGTTGGTTGCAAGGGAGGATAATCATGCAACGTATTTTCTCGCTCGCGGCGTGCGCCGCGGCGTTATCGCTCGGCGTGTCGAACGCCTACGCACAATCGGGGGGCGTCGATAAGGCGGTCGGTGGCTACAGCTTCGAAGAAGCCGCGAAGGAGGCCCCCGGTACCAAGGACTTTCATTCGGCCGATGGTCACCTCACTTTCGCTATCGTGACACACACTGCCGGCAATGGCTTCTTCGATCCGGTCTACGTCGGCGCGACCGTCGCCGGCAACCTGATCGGCGCCAAGATCCTGCTGCTCGGCTCGGAATCGCCGACCGACGACCCTGCCCGCGAGATCGAAATCCTGAACCAGATCGTGCAGGATCCGACGATTGACGGGCTGATCATGACAACGCCCCAGGTTGGCGCCTATAACGACATCGTCAAGGCCGCCGAGGCGAAGGGCATACCGGTCGCCACGACCAATTCCTTTGACGGCACGATCCTCAACCGCAGCGGCATCGGCCACACCGGCCAGGACGCCTCCGCTGCCGCAATCGCCGGCGAGGCGCTCGTCAAGTGCCTCGCGGACAAGGGTATCGAGAAGGGTTCGATCGTCCTGCCGTCGTCGACCGCCATGGGCAACATCGAGGTGAACAATCGCGTCACTTCGGCTTTCAACGCCATCGTCAAGGGCTTGAAGGATGCCGGCAAGCTTGATGCCTTCAAGGTCGACGCGGGTCCGGAGAACACCGGGATCGACACCAATCCGAACGACCCGGTGAACGGCATCGTGACGCTGTTCGAATCGCGCGGCGACGTCGTTGGCGCTTTCGCCGGCAACAACGTGTTCACGCCGGCGCTCGCCAAGGCCGTCGCTCAGACCGGAATGACCGGCAAGATCTGCGCCTACGGGTTCGACCTCGGCCCGGCGCAGCAGGATGCGATGAAGAGCGGCGATCTGACCGGCGCGCTCGGCCAGCAGCCCTTCTTGCAGGGCTTCTGGCCGGTCATGCAGCTCTATCTTGAGATCGATCGCGGCATCGCGGCGGCCAACCTCGACACACGCGCCCAACTCGTGACGAAGGAGACCGTCGAGGACGTCGGCAAGCGCTTCGAGAACTGAGTCCGCTCGGAACGTCTGAAATCACTGCGGGAGGGCGCAGGCTCTCCCGCACGACGGCAACAACCAGAGGGGACCCATGGCGCCCACCGCCACCATATCGCTCGGCCGTGCGCCGTCCCAGATTGTCGGCGGCTGGGAGGTGGGGCTCGTTGCCTTGCTTTTGCTGCTCTATCTCGGCGGCGCTCTCGTCAATCCCGCGTTCTTCGGGTCAACAGGAGCGTTTCACTCGCTGCTCCGCGACACCTCGCGGGTCGCCATCATCGCGGTCGGGGTGACCTTCGTCATCGTCAACAAGGACCTCGATCTTTCGGTCGGTTCAACTTACGGCCTGGTCGCCGTCGTCTTCGCCAGGCTGTTCGCGCCAAGCTTCCTCGATCTCGGCGTCGTCCCCTCGGTGATCCTCTGCCTGCTGCTCGGCGTGTTGATCGGTCTCGTCAACGGCGTGCTCGTCACCATCCTGAAGGTGCCGGCGTTCATCGCCACGCTCACCATCCTCTTCATCGGTCGCGGCTTTGTGCTGGCGCTGACCCACGGCCAATCGATCTACTATCCGGCCAAGGCGACCGGCTATCCGCTTTTTTTTCACCTCGGCGAGACGAACCTTCTCGGCTTCAACAACCAGATCGTGATCTTCGCCGTTGTCGCCGTGATCGGTGCCTATGTGCTCGCCAAGACGCGCTGGGGCTACGAGACCTTCGCCACCGGCGGCAACGAGCAGGCGGCGTCGTATGCCGGCATCCCGACCAACTGGGTGCGCATTCGAGCCTACCTGATCTCCTCGCTCTGCGCGGCGCTAGCCGGCTTGATGTCGGCTGCCCAGGACAAGGGCGTGACGCCCCTCTACGGCGTCAGCAGTGAGCTGATCGTCATCGCCGCCGTGATCATCGGCGGCGCCTCGATCCTCGGCGGTCGCGGCCGGGTCGCCGGATCCTGCCTTGGCGCCCTGCTGGTGGTGCTGCTCGACAAGGTGCTGCGCGAGGGCTGGCCGATCACGCGCGTCATCAAGATCGGCGACGAGGAGATCACGGTCAACGCCGTCTTCTCGCTGCCGGTCGGCGCGGTGCCGGTGTTCCTTGGGTTGCTGCTCGTCGTCGCGGTGCTCATCGAGCCCTATCTCATTCGCCGCCAGGTGGCAGGGCGCCTCTGGGCCTGGCTCCGCGGCCGGCCGCCGCCACCGGCCTACGAGATCGGCGGCATCGCGATCGAAGGGGTGCAGACCAAGGGCGCCATGGCGACCGACATGGCGCTGTCGGCGACCGGGTTCGGTAAGTTCCTCGCCCGGCGCGACGCGCTCGCCATCATCCTGACCGTGTTCCTGTGGCTGACCGGCCTCGCGCTCCGGCCGGACTACTGGTGGAACCTGTCCAACAGCTTCGCGATCCTGCTCAACTACACCGAGCTTGCGCTGATCACCATCGGGCTCACCTACGTCATCGCCGCCGGCGACATCGACCTCTCCGTGGGAGCGGTGCTCGCCCTCGCCGGCAGCACCGCCGCCTATTTCCTCAAGGTCCTCGGCGCCGACCCCTTGACCGCCGTGGCGATGGGCCTGCTCGCGGGCATGTGCGCCGGCCTCGTCAACGCGATCGTCACCGTCGGCTTCAAGCTGCCGGCCTTCATCGCCACGCTCGGCATGTTCTACATCGCCCGCGGCCTCGCCGCCTGGTTCGTCGCCGGACAGCAACTCACCGGCTGGCCCGAGGGCTACAACCTGCTTGGCCGCAAGGTGAACGACATCCTGCTGCACTACCGCATCTCGCTGCCGGACGGCCCCCTGCGCGCGATCGCCGAGGTGGTGAGCATCCAGACCGTCTGGATGCTGTTCGTCGCTCTCATTGCCGGCGTCGTGCTCGCCTACATGCCGTTCGGGCAAAAGGTCTATGCGACCGGCGGCAACATTCGCGCCGCCGCTTATGCCGGGATCAACACCAACCGGGTGCGGTTCCTCGCGCTCATGCTGGCGGCGCTCTGCGCGACAATGGCCGGGATCATCAACGTCGCCTACTTCCGCAGCTTCAACCCGGTGGCCGGCCAGTTCCGCGAGCTCGACGCCATCGCTTCGGTGATCATCGGCGGCGGTTCGATCTTCGGCGGCTACGGCACCGTGATCGGGGCGCTCGCCGGGGCGGCGGTGATCACCTTGATCCGGGCGCTGCTGCAGCTCAACGTTCAGGGCTTCGCCATGCCGCAGCACTGGATCAACGTCTTCATCGGCGGCATCCTGATCGTGGCGGTGCTGATCGACATCTGGGTGCGCCAAGCCAACATCTTCGGCCGCCTGAGGGCGCGCCTGGCGCGCCGCACAAGAACGGCGGAAACCACCCATGCGTGACACGACCAAACCTGCACCGATCGTGGAAATGCGGGGCATCGAAAAAGCCTTCGGTGCGGTGCAGGCGCTCCGCAATGTCGACCTCGTGCTCTATCCCGGCGAGATCCTGGGCCTCGTCGGCGACAACTCGGCCGGCAAGTCGACGCTGATGAAGATCCTGACCGGCGCCTACCAGCGCGACGCCGGCGAGATCTTCGTCGCCGGGCAGCCGGTGCACTTCAAGAGCCCGCACGAAAGCCGCGACGCCGGCATCGAGATGATCTACCAGGATTTCGCTCTTTGCGGGAATATGGATGTCGGCCAGAACATCTTTCTTGGCCGCTGGCCGCGCAAGGGCCTTTTCGTCAATCGGCGGAAAATGTACGCCGAAGCCGACAGCGTGCTGAAGCGGCTCAAGGTCGACGTGAACTCCGTCTATCAAAAGGTCGAGAGCCTGTCGGGCGGCCGCCAGCAATCCGTGGCGATTGCCCGCGCTATTTCCTTCCAGCCGCGCGTGGTGATCCTCGACGAGCCGACAGCCAATCTCTCGGTGATGGCGACCGAGCGGCTGCTCGAAACCATGCTGGAACTGAAAAAGCAGGGCGTTGCCCAGATCATCATCTCCCACCGCCTCGTTGACATCTTCGCTGTGGGCGACCGCGTGATGGTGCTGAAGCGCGGCGAGAACGTCGGCGATCGCTACGTCAGGAACACCGACGAGCATGAGGTCCTCGAGATCATCGTCTCCGGCACGCGAGAGCACGCACTTACGGCCGATGAGGCGAGGCCTTGACCGATCAGGATCACTTTTTTCCAGGCATGGCTGTCAAAAAGCCCTTTCATGAAACTTACGGCGCCGAAAAGACCGAAACTTGAGGCGAGGCGTCTGGCGGCTATCGAGCGGTCGATGGCCAAAACAAAAAACCCGCCTCGGCGGGCGGGTCGTTGGCGCAAATCAGCACCATACCTAAATCATTAGCATAATTGCCGGCACAAAGCAAGAACAAACTTGCCCGGTTTCTGCTCAGGCGGTCTCGCCGCGCGGTCTTGGGTGGCGACGCTTTCGGCGCCGGCCGGTCATTTCCCACCTTTTGTGGAACCACATCCACTGGCCGGGATCCTCGCGCACCCAGCGCTCGACCACGTCGTTGAGAAGCTGGGTGGTGGCGCGGACGTCGACACTGCCGTCGGGGGTGCGCGGCAAGGCCAGCTTGTCCTCGATCTCGAGCCGGAAGCGGTTGCCCGGCAGGCGCATGCAGCGCGCCGGATAGACATCGCAGTCATAGTGCCGCGCCAGCGTGCCCAGCACCCGGTTGCTCTCGCACGGGCGGCCGAAGAATGTCGTTTCGACCCCGCCCGAGAACTTCTGGTCGACCAGCACGCCGATATTGCCGCCGTTCTCCAGGATGGCCGCCAACGCGAATGACGCGCCAGTCGAGGAGGGCAGAAGCGCCCCCATGGTCGAGCGGCGCGTCGAGAGGATGTAATCGGCAAGGTAGGGGTTGTTGGGCGGGCGAAACAGCGCCGTGATGTTCATGCCGAAAGTGGCTGCCGCCACCGGGAGCAGCTCGAAATTGCCGAGATGCCCGGTGAAGATGATATGCGGTTTTTGCTCGCCGGCGATCTCGACGAAATGATCGACGCCGCGGACCTCGACGCGGCCCGGCTTCGTCGCTTTCGGATCGTAATCGAAGAGCGCATCGAGGAAGACATATTCCGCGGCGAGGCGAGCCATGTTGCCCCACATGTCGGAAGCGATGGCCTGGATCTCCCTGTCGCTCTTCTGGGGATAGGCCTTGCGCAGATTGGCGACAGCGACGTTGTGGCGCCCAATCCACGGACCAATGCGGCGGGCGACGCGGTCGGCGAAATTGAGCGCCCTGTCGACCGGCAGCAGACGCAGCACCCAGATCATCGTCATCGCGGCGCGCGCAAGCAGCCAGTAGTTGAACTGGCGGAACCGCCTGCCGTGACGGAACGCCAGGTCCCTGCGGAGCTTCCTGAAGGCGTTACCGAGCAAGGATCTAGCCGACGCGCAGGATGATCTTGCCGAACACGTCGCGGCCTTCCATACGCTTCAGCGCGGCGTCGATGCCGTCGAAGCCGACTTCGGTGTCGATAACCGGAGAAACCAGCCCCGCCGCCATCTTCTGCATGGCGTCGGCCATGTTTTGCATGCGGCAGCCGAAGGAGCCGAGCAGCTTCAACTGCTGCTGGAACAGTTGCATCAAATTGATCTGCGTCGATACGCCCGAGGTCGAGCCGCAGGTGACCAGGCGGCCACCGCGTTTCAGGCACAGCATCGAAGCGGCAAAAGTGTCTGCGCCGACATGCTCGAAGACGACGTCGACGCCCTTCTTCTTCGTCAGCTTGCGCACGACGCCTTCGAAACGGTCCTCGCGATAGTTGATGACATGGTCGGCGCCAAGCGCCCTGGCCTTGTCGAACTTGTCGTTGGAACCGACCGTGGTGATCACGGTGCAGCCCATTTTCCTCGCGAGCTGGATCGCGGCGGAGCCGATGCCCGAGCCGCCGGCATGGATGAGGATCGTTTCGCCGGGCTGCAGCCTGGCATTGTCGAACAGCATGTGCTCGACCGTGCCGAAGGTGACGGGCGCGACGGCCGCGCCGATGTCGGTCACGCCGGGCGGGGCAGGAACCAGCAGGCGCGCCGGCAGGTTTATCTTCTCTTGCGCAAAGCCGTCGAAATGGAAGCCGTGGATGCCCGAGACATGCTCACAGAGATTGTCGCGGCCTTCGCGGCAGGCACGGCAAAGTCCGCAGGTGCGCGCGCCATAGATCGACACCAATTGTCCGGGCACGAGGCTGGAGACGCCGGGGCCGACCGCCTCGACCTCGCCGGACGCTTCGGCGCCGACGACCAGCGGCAGCTTGCGCTTGGCGAAGGCCATGCCGCGCCAGCCCCAGACGTCGATATGGTTGAGCGCCACGGCCTTGATGCGCAGCGTCACTTCGCCGAGCAAAGGCTGCGGCGGAGGCGGCAGGTCCACCGTTTCAAGGCGGCGGTCCTCGATAAGTTGCAATGCGCGCATGAAGCCTGTCGGTTCTGTTGAGCGGAAAGCGCTCGCTTAGACCGGTTCCCGCGCCATGACAAGGCAGGTGTTCTGGCCACCGAAGCCGAAGGAGTTCGACAAAACGGTGCCGACCTCGGCGTTGCGCTTCTTGTTCGGCACCACGTCGAGCACCATCGCCGGATCGGGATTGTCGTAATTGATGGTCGGCGGGATGACGCTTTCGCGCATGGTCATCAGCGAGAACGCGGCCTCGACGGCGCCGGCCGCCGACAGCGTGTGGCCGATCATCGACTTGTTCGACGAGATCGGCATCGAGCCGGTCCGCTCGCCGAACACGGTCGACAGCGACAGATGCTCCATCTTGTCGTTTTCCGGCGTCGAGGTGCCATGGGCGTTGACATAGTCGATCTCGCCTTCGCTCAGGCCCGCATCGGCCAAGGCGGCGCGAACGGCGGCGATCGCCGGCGAACCGTCCGGCTTGGAGCGGGTGCGATGGAAGTCGTCGGCCTTCTCGCCGCAGCCGCGCAGGATGCCGAGAACGGTCGCGCCGCGGGCCAGTGCGGCCCCCAGCGATTCCAGCACAAGCGCGCCCGAGCCCTCGGCCAGCACGAAGCCGTCGCGATCCTTGGAGAACGGTTTGGACGCTTTTTCGGGGATGTCGTTATGCGTGGAGAGTGCGGAAAGCAGCGAGAAACGGATCAGCGCCTCGGCGGTCGCGGAACCGTCGGCGGCGATCGACAGCGCCCGGTCGCATTCGCCGCGGCGGATCGCCTCGACGCCGAGCTGGATCGAGGTGGCGCCCGAGGCGCAGGCGGTCGACAGCGTAATCGGCAGGCCGCGTGTCCCAAAATGGTCGGCGAGCCGGTCGGCGATCGAACCGAACTGGGTGGTCTCGAAAATGTCGAGCTCCCTCAAGCCCCGCGCCACGCGAAGCAGCCTTTCGGCGCCGACGTCGTCCTTGTCGGAATTGTAGAGCGAAAAGCGCTCGCTCCAGTCGAGTTCGACCGGCGGCGAAGCCAGGAAAAGCGGTCCGCCGAAAGCGCCCGAATCAAGACCCGCTTCCGCTATCGCTTC
Source organism: Mesorhizobium sp. WSM4821 (assembly GCF_055901555.1). NCBI lineage: Bacteria > Pseudomonadati > Pseudomonadota > Alphaproteobacteria > Hyphomicrobiales > Phyllobacteriaceae > Mesorhizobium > Mesorhizobium sp. WSM4821. The sequence goes on from NZ_CM148371.1 coordinate 4,063,542, forward strand.
CTGTGCGGCGATCTCGGCGAGGTCGTAGGTAAGGAGGCTGGCGCCCTTCGAACTCGACGGCAGGAAATCCACCATGCCGGAGATGCGGGTGTTCAGATGATCGACCGGAAAGCGGGTGATCGGATGGATGCCTGATTTGCCGGCGGTGAGCGCCGCCCAATTGTCGGCCTTGCCGACGCCCAGCGATGTCACCACGCCGATGCCGGTGACGGCGACGATCGGCCTGCCCATGTGATCGTTCAGATTGGCCATGTTGTTGTCCTGAGACCCTCGACCGTTTCCTTGAGTTGCAGCATCGGATTCGTCCGAAACCGCTTCGCCCTGATAGTTTTAGGCAGCGTTGACCAACGCCACGCCCTCGAATTGGTGATAGCCGATCGCCGTTGCAAGGACAGTCCTGGGAATGCCGTTGAACGGCTTCTCGTTGGCGGCGTCAAAAACCGGGTAGGCGGCCTTGTGTTCGACAGCCAGCGCCGCCAGCGCCACGGCGAAGGGAAACTGTGCTTCCTTCATGTGGCCGGTCAGCGTCGAAAAGCCGCGTGCGGCAATCGCCGGATTGGCGTCGAGCGCCGATTTCTCGGCGGCAGTTGCGGCATGGGCGCCCGAAGCGCCTGAAATCGCCAGCAACTCGCCGTTCGGCAATGCTGCCTGCCTGAGCAGTGCGGCAATCCCGGCATCGAGCTCGCCCTGCCGCCGTCTGGCGCGTCCGGATAGGACCGGGCCGAGTTCGGCATAGATCTTTCGCCCGCGGCTGATCGCGTGTTCGCGCTGTTCCAGGACGAGAAACGCGCCGCCGGATCCGGTCACCACGCCGCCGCCGTCGGCGCCCTGTCGTTGCCAGACCGGCTTCCAGGGGCCGCGATGCAGGTAGCCGGCCAGTTCATAGCCAAGCAGCATGTCGGAATGTTCGGTCTGGAAGGCGCCGCCGACCAGGATATGCGTCGACTGGCCGGAGCGGATGCGGGCGGCGGCCGTCTCGACGGCGGCGACGCCCGCACCTTCCTCGCCCATGAAGGTGCGCGACGATCCCGTCACCTTGTGGACGATGGAGATGTTGCCGGCGAGCAGGTTGGAAAGCTGCGCCAGAAACAGCGTCGGGCGCAATTCGGTGGTCAGCTTCTCGTTGAGCAGCACGTCGCGGTCGTTGCGGCTTTCGGACGCCGCGAGAATGTCGGCGTCGACCGTTTCGTCGCGCTCGCCGCCGCCGGCAGACACCACCATGTCCATGGTCGTGCAGAGTTCGTCGTTGCCCTTGATGCCGGCGTCGTCCAGCGCCATGCCGGCGGCATAGGTGCCGAGCCTCTGCCAGGTTTCCATCTGCCGCTGGTCGCCGCGCTTGGCGATCTGCAGGTTCCAGTCGATCTCCGGCAGCGGGTGGACGGTGTAGGGCGGGAAGCGCGCGGCATCGAGCACGGGCTCCAGGCCCGGCTGGACGAGCTTGCGCCAATGCGCATCGGGACCTTCTCCCAGCGAAGAGACGAGGCCGATGCCTGTGATGACGACGTGGTGGGGGTTCATGGGCGGCTGTTGTGGGTCAGGCGGCAAGGCGCGTCAAGGGCACGCATCTCAACCGTTTCAGGCAGTCTTGGCCGCGACCAGTGCGTCGATCTTGGCGCACAGGTTCTTCATGACGAAGTAATCGTCGGTCGAGGCCTTGCCGTCATTGACCTCTTGCGTCCACTTTTCCAGCGGCACCTTGATGCCGAATTCCTTGTCGATGGCAAAGACGATGTCGAGGAAGTCGAGGCTATCGATGCCGAGATCGTCGATGGTGTGGCTTTCAGGGGTGATCGTGTCGATATCGATCTCACTGGTGTCGGCGATGATCTTGGCGACTTTGTCGAACGTGGTGGACAACGGCTTTTCCTTCGGGTTGCGGGCGGAATCTGTCCGCATGTGGCTGGGCGCTGTCTAATCGGTTTTTCCGGGCAGGAAAAGGCCTGATGCGCCGGGCGCAGATGGGATGGTTACTTGGCGAAAGCAAGAAGGGGCCGCCGGTTGGCCCGGCGGCCCATCCCACGATGTCGCTCCAGCTCAGCTCTCGCGGAGCTTGACCAGATCGTTCAGCAGCCCGCCCGTTCCGTTGTGGACGGTCAGCCGCTCGACCTTGCCGGCGATGGTTTCCAGAGCCTCGAGCTCCTTCAGCCGCAGCATCACCGGGTTCTCGGCCATCACCTTGGCCGTGTTGAGCAGCGAACGCGTGGCGTTCGTCTCCTCGCGGCGGCGGATGACGTTGGCCTCGGCCTGCTTCTCGGCCGACACCACCTGGTTGAGGATCTCGCGCATCTCGCCCGGCAGGATGACATCCTTGAGGGCAATATCGCTGACCTCGATCCCGATCTCGGCCATGTCGGCGCGGACCTTCCCGGCGGCTTCCTCGTCGATCGTCACCTTCTTCTCGAGGATCTGGTCGAGCGTCAGCGCGCCGAGCGTCTTGCGGAAGGCGTATTGCAGGGCGCGGTAGAGGGCTTCGGAGAAGTCCTTCACCGCGCTCACCGCCTGAACCGGGTCGACGACACGGTATTCGGCGGCGATGTTGACGCGGATCGTAACACGATCCTTGGTCAGCACTTCCTGCCCGGCGACGTCGAGCGACTGGCGCTTGAGGTCGACGACCTTGATCTGCACCATGCGCCCGACGTTCCAGAACCCGTGCACGCCCGCCGTCAGCGTCCGCACAAGGGCGCCGTCGACGAAGAGCAGTCCGGCCTGCCCATCCACGACCGGATGGACGGACATCAGCTCGGCCTTTCGGGCCTGGCCGAGCCGGCGCATGACGGCCGGATCGATCGCAAGATCGGTGGCGGTGTCGATCACCGTCACCGTCCACGGCCCGGCGTCCGTCCACAGGACGAGCTTGCGGTCCGGCGCCAGAACGGCATGGAGGCTGCCGTCACGCTCGATGACGGCGACTTCCGTGCGCCCGGTGCGAACGACGGTGAAATGACGCGCGGCCACGTCCGGGAGCTTGTCGAACAACGCCTTCTCGTACGCCGAAACAAATTCCGGGTTCTTCAGATCGTGCCGCGACACATCCAGGCTTCGGCGCCGGTTGGCGAGCCAATGCTCGCCGGGCACCAGAACAGCCTTGATCTCACCCTTGTAGAGGGTGATGGCACGTTCGTTTTCCTTTACGAGGACGCGCTCGCGCCCAAGAACCTTATCGAGAACAGTCATTGTCGTTACTCCTGTCGGGCATGGCCCCATGCGAGGCGTTAAGTCATGCGTCGATCATCCTTTCGCTTCTCGTTTCACGTCTCTCACTTCACGTTTCGGGCACGAATGATCCGGGGACCGGTGGCATCAATCCACGGCGAACCTTCGGGAGCGGATCGCGAGGCAGCAAAGCGGGCGCCGGAGGCCATGGCCTCCCTTGCCGGCGATGCCGCGCCTTGATCGTCACCGCGGGCCTGGCCGCGAGCCGATGGCGTCGGACTTTCGGGCCCAGCCCGCGCCCGAAGGCGTGGTCGGTCCGTCAGGTCTTCCGCATTCGGGTCCCGGACCGTTTTTCAGATAACACCACCTGAATGCCCTTCCCGAGAGATGGGTGACAGTTCATTCCGGAGACATGGTGGACTGCACCCCTTCGGTGAGACAGTAATCAGTAACAGTTCTCCTTGTTGTGGATTGCGTTTGGTGTCTTTTGCCGTAGTTGCATGAGACTGGTCTCGTATGCGTCCGGCGAGAGATAGTCGAGGGCAGAGTGCAGGCGCTGCCTGTTGTAGACCACCTCGATGAACTCGCCGATCCTTGTCGTTGCATCGTCTATGTCGCGATAGGCTTGGCCATCCACCTCCTCTTCCTTCAGGGTCCTCATGAATCTTTCGGCCTTGGCATTGTCATAAGGATTGCCGATCCGGCTCATGCTCGGCTGGATGTCGTGGCTTGCAAGTCGTGCCGCGTAGTCAGCGCAGGCGTATTGGACGCCGCGATCGCTATGGTGAATGACACTTCCCGGTGCCGGCCGACGTGCCGCAATCGCCTTGTCGAGCGCCGCAATGGCAAGTTCCGCTTTCAGGTGGGTCGCAATCGCCCAGCCGATGACCTTGCGGCTGAAGGCGTCCAGGACGATCGCCAGGAATGCGAACTCCTCGGCGAGATGGACGTAGGTGATGTCGGCCACCCAGAGCTGGTCGATGTCGGTCAGTTGAAGGCCTCGGGCCAGGTTGGGCACGATGCACCAGTCATGCCTGGTGTCGGTTGTCATCGGCACGAAGGGCGCTTTGCGCAGACACAGCAGATTGTCCTCCCGCATCAGCCGCAGCACGCGCTTGTGATTGGCCAGCCGGCCTTCCCGGCTCAAAAGCACGCCAATTCTGCGATAGCCGTAATGCGGGTTGGCGAGCGCCAGGCGCTGGATGGCGTCGCGCAGGCCCACTTCCTCCCTGCGCGGCGCCATCGCCTGCCAATGGCGGTAGTAGCCCGCGCGGCTCACCCCAGCCAGCCGGCACATCCGTTCCACACTGATCTGGCCTTGCAGCCCGGACGCCATCATCGCTTCGATGACCGTGTAGATGCCGTCCCGCCAGGCGCGCCGCTCTGCTGGCGCGCTTTCCCGACGTGCTGCAAGGCTTGTTGAAAAAAATCGAGATCGACCGCTTGCTGTCCGACAAGCCGCTCCAATTCCGCAATCCGCGCCAGGGCCTTCGAAAGCTCGTCGCTCGACGAAGACTGCAGCGCGTCGCCTCCCTTTTGCTCATGGCCTGTTGCCGCGCCGCGTCTCGGGCGCCCGACTTCGCGCAGCGCCGCCGCTCCGCCCGTGCGGAACTGCTTTTGCCACTGATACAGGCCTTTGCGGGAAATCCCCAACTCGCGTGACAGCTTGCTGACATTGGCCCCGGCAGCCATTCGCTGAACCGCCGTCAACTTGAACGCGCGACTGAACCGCCGCCCAGGATCGTCCGTCCTCATCAGTCCTCCTAACGGAGAACTGTTACCATTTTTTCTGTCTCAAAATCGGGGTGCACTACAATGGGTTACACTTCTAGCCTTTGCGAGGAGAGCAAAGGTGCCTTGGCAGGAGTGCAACCTTATGGACGAGCGTCTCAAATTCGTTGCGCGGCTTCTGGATGGTGAGAAGATGGCGGTGCTGTGCCGGGAGTTCGGGATATCGCGAAAGACCGGCTACAAACTCATCAATCGCTACAATGACAGCGGCCTGGAGGGGCTGACGGATCGCTCGCGGCGGCCTTACCGGCACGCCAATCAGCTTCCTTTCCAAATCGAGAAGCTGATTGTGCGTGCCAAGCAGGACAAGCCCAACTGGGGCGCGCCGAAGATCAGGGAGCGATTGGTGCGGCTCTACCCGGATGTCCACACGCCGGCGATCTCAACGGTGCATGCGGTGCTCGACCGCCACGGCTTGGTCAATCGCCGCAAGCGGCGACGCAACAGGGCCACCGGAACGCCGCTGTCTCACGTCGCCGCGCCCAATGAGTTGTGGTGCGCCGACTACAAGGGCGAGTTCATGCTGGCGGACCGGCGCTACTGCTATCCGTTGACGATCAGCGACTTCGCCAGCCGTTATCTGTTAGCCTGCGAGGCGCTTCACACCACCAAGGAGGCCTATGCCTTCACCGTGTTCGAAAGCGTTTTCAAGGAGTTCGGCCTGCCTGCCGCGATCAGGACCGACAACGGTGTACCCTTTGCCAGTCCCAACGCGCTGTTCAATCTTTCCAGGCTGTCGGTGTGGTGGCTGAGGCTTGGCATCGCCATCGAGCGCATCAAGCCCGGCTGCCCGCAGCAAAACGGCCGTCATGAGCGCATGCATCTGACGCTCAAGCTGGAAACCACCAAGCCGGCAGGCGCCAACTTCCTGCAGCAGCAGGCCCGCTTCGACGACTTCGTCGAGGAGTTCAACACCGAACGCCCGCACCAGGCGCTCGATATGGCCTGCCCTGCCGAGCGCTACAGCTCATCGCCGCGACCCTATCGGGGACTGCCGGAGCTTGACTACCCTTTCCACGACAAGGCCGTCACCGTCACCACATGCGGGCGCATCTGTTTCGACCGCAAGAAGATCAATCTCAGCCTCGTCTTTGCCGGCCAGACCGTCGGCATCAAACAGGTCGAGGATCGAATCTGGCTGGCTAGTTTCATGGACTATGATTTGGGATATTTCGATGATGAGACATGCAGACTCGAACCACTCGAGAACCCTTTCGGGCCGAAAGTGTTACCTATGTCTCCGGTATAAAATGTAACCCATGTGTCCGGAACGGACCTGAATGTGTGAGGCCAATGGAGAAGGATTCGAACCTTCGACAGTCAGATTATCGATCTGATGCTCTAACCAACTGAGCTATCCGAAATGCAGATGAAGGGAATTGAACCCCCGACCTCCGGACCCAAATCCGGCGCTCTTCCGCTGAGCTACATCCGCGATCCCAACCTCCGAAACGGCGCCGTACACAGGACGGCAATGCTGCCTGCGCGGGCGGAGGCAAAAGCTCCAACCGTTGTGCTCGCTTCGGTTTTCGTGACCGGGAGCGCGCCTATAGCCGCTGCGACCGGTTGTCGCAAGCGGCATTGTCGTGGCTGAATCGCGGCTTCTTTCAGCGGTGGTATTTCGGCAACACAGGTGCCTCCTACCGGCGAGCGTTTGCTCAAGGCCGAGCCGAGCATCGCGACATGAGCCTGGGTGACCTCATCGAGGGCATCGTGCTGCATGCCCATTCGTCGGCCTTCAAAAACCGCTTGCAAGATCACATAAGTGATCCTAATATGCAACTGGTTGCAAAATTAAATCACTAGCGGAAGGAGTCGGATCGATGAAGCTCTACACTTCGCCTGGGTTCACCAGCCTGGCCGACCATATCGCGATGCTGGAGGCTGGAATTCAGTTCGACGTGGTCAAGGTCGATATCGAGACCAAGCAGATTGAAGGGGGTGGCCGCTACATCGATATCAATCCGAAGGGCTATGTGCCCGCTCTCGTGTTCGACGACGGTGAGGTGCTGACCGAGAATGTCGCGATCCTGGCCTGGGTCGCGGATCGTGCGCCGGAGCTCGCGCCCCACGGTCCTCTGGGCCGCTATCGCCTGCTCGAGATGCTGAGCTTCATCGCGACCGAGATTCACAAGCGCTTTCCCACCTACCTGATGCTTCCGGAGGACGTCAGGGAGCCGATCGCCGAGGAAATACTGAAATGGTTCCGCCTGGCCGCGGGCCGGCTGGAGCGGGGGTATCTGTTCGGAGAGATCTTCACCGTCGCGGATCCCTATCTCTTCCAGCTGGCGCGCGGTGCGGCGGAGCTCGGATTTCGACTGCCCGAGCCGCTTCGCGATTACATCGCGCGCATCGAAGAGCGGCCTGCCGTACAAGCGGCTCTGCGCCGCGAGGGGCTGGCATGAACGAGCTGGTGATCCGCGCCGATGGGGTCGTGCTCGCGACGCAGAGCTTCGGCAATCCGGCCAAACCGCCGATACTTCTCATCATGGGCGGGATGGCCTCCATGCTGTGGTGGCCTGAGGAATTCTGCCGTCGGCTAGCCGCACGGGGCCGCTTCGTCATCCGCTACGATCAGCGAGACACCGGTCTTTCGACCAAATATCCGCCCGGCCGGCCGGGCTACGGCTTTGACGACGCGGTCGATGACGCTTTTCGCGTGCTTGATGGCTACAGGATCACGGCGGCTCATGTCGCCGGCTTCTCCCTCGGCGGGATGGTCGGCCAGGGTGCGGCGCTCAAGCATCCGGAGCGGGTGCTTTCCCTGACGGCGATCAGCACCTCGCCGGTCGGGGTGGACAGGTCCAGCCTCCCCGAGAGCGGCAAGGCCTGGTTGGAACATATGGCAGTGGACGTGGACTGGTCGAACCGGGCGGAAGCGGTTGGTTACAGTGTCGAGGACGCGCGCCTGATCGCGGGAACGTCACACCCGTTCGACGAAGCCGAGACCAGAGCCTTCATCGAGCGGGACTTCGACCGTTCCGGCGGTTATCTCAGCGCCACCAACCACAGCGTCCTCTTCAAGATCGGCAGGGCCTGGCAGGGAAGGCTGCACGAGATCAAGGCACCGTTGCTCGTCATTCACGGCACCGCAGATCCGGTCTTTCCGGTCGAGCACGGCGCGGTACTGGCCGAGGCGGTAGCGGGCGCAATCCTCGTGAAGCTCGAGGGCGGTGGCCACGAGCTACACCGGGGCCATTGGGGCCGGATCGTCGACGTGATCGCCGAGCATACGGATTCGAAGCGAGCGGTCGACCGGTGATGACAAGATTCCCTCCATGGTGCGAGTGACGGCAGGTCTTGGCGCAGAGCGACATCTCTGATGAATGAATTCGACCGAAGCCGAACGAGCTTCCGCTTAGAGGTCGGAACCGGTATTTCCCTTAGAGCGGGATGAGATTACCTCCAGTCATATCCTGAGTTTGCGAAATAATTTGAGCACTCGACAGGTGTGACGCGGTTGAGAATCTGGCCGATGGCGTCGCAAACCGTTTCGACGGTCCGTTTTGCGGCCTTTCGCAGCCAGTGCTTGAGCTTGGCGAAGAGCTGTTCGATCGGATTGAGGTCGGGCGAGTATTTCGGCAGGAAGAAGAGCCTCGCGCCGGCGTTTCGGATCGCGCGGCGCACGGCCTTGCCTTTGTGACTGCCGAGATTGTCCAAGACGACGATGTCGCCCGGACGAAGGGTCGGCGAGAGAACCTTCTCGACATAGAGGAGGAACCTCTCGCCGTTGATCGGCCCGTCGATGAGCCAAGGCGCGTCGACGCGATCCTGGCGTAGCGCTGCCAGGAAGGTCATTGTCTTCCAGTGGCCATTGGGAACTTTGGCCTTGATCCGCTGTCCGACCGGCGCCCAGCCCCTGAGCGGGGCCATGTTGGTCTTGGTCCAGGTCTCGTCGATGAACACCAGGCGGGCGGGGTCGATCCGGCCCTGATACTGAACCCACTGCGCCCGCCGGCGCGCCACATCGGGACGGTCCTGCTCGGCGGCGATCAGCGTCTTTTTTTATGCGACAGCCCCTCGGCGTGCACGAACTCCCACCCCGAACGATAGTCGACCTTCAGGCCGCGCTCGCCAAGTTCGGCGACAAGCCCGCGCAAGGTGAAGGCCTTATCCCGGCAACGCTCGACCAGCCAGTCGCGCCACGCCCCCGATATCTTCTTCGGCTTATAGCCGCCGACCTGGCGGGGCTTGACGCTGCCGGTCTCCTCGAAAAGCTTCAGCCACTCGATCGCCGCGCTGTAGCTGACCCCAAAGCGAGCCGCCGCCGCACGCCGCGACATGCCCTCCTGCTTGACCGCTGCCACAACCCGTTCGCGAAGGTCCATCGAATATGATGCCATCCATGCTGGCCTCCTTCCCAGCATCGATGTTGAATCAGATCATTGCTGATTTGGGAATCCTACGACTCCTACAAATCCCATCCCGCTCTAGGGAGCAAGCGCGAGACTTTCACCATTGGCGAACGCTTTAACCGGCGCCAACGCAGATTAGAAGGTGACGCGGCCGAGCACGTGCAGGCTGTCGCCTTGCGGCTCGACGATGACGGCTTCGCCTTCGCGCGGCGAGATGCCGGTGAGCGCCAAGATGTTCTCCAGATGGGTGACCATGACCAGATTGTCGGAGCCGGAATGAGCGCGGATCTCGTCCATGATCGCGGCGATCTGCGCGGCTTTCTCGCTCGCGTCGGTCTTCAGCAGGTCAAGCGGCGGAAAGGGCTCGGGCTCTTCTCTGAAAGCGGTGCGGGCGGTGTCGAGGCTGCGGCAATAGCGGCTGGACAGCACGCGCTCGATGGGTGCCGCGCGGGCGTCGAACAGCGCGCCGATCTTGCGCGCCTGCTGCTTGCCGCGCACCGAGAGGTTGACCTGGGTCGCGCACTTCTCGATGTCGAAATTCGCGGGATCGGTGGTGCCGGTGACCATGGCATGGCGAAGCAGCACCACATGTCCGCCGTCGCGCAGCAATGCCCAGCCGGCTTCAGTCGCATTTGCCGCGGCGGGAATGACGAGCAGCAACAGCGCCAGCACAAATCGAAGCATCAGAGATCCTTTTCCGGTGACCGGCAGGTGGGTTCCGGTGATCGGCATATAGGGACGGCAAACTCAGTTGAAAGACAAGGCATGACCAAGCCCTGGTTGCCTGCGCCGCGGACCGTTTTGGAGAGGCGGGGCGATTGCGCTGCGATCGCGGCTCGCCTATCAGGAGAAAAATGTCTCCACTCATCGAAACGGTCCTTTTTGTCTTCGGCCTTGTCGCGCTCGGCTACTTGGCCGGGCTCACCGGCTATCTTAAGGCCGAAGCGGGCGAGGCCATCGCCGAATTCGCCGTCGGGGTGGCGATGCCGCTGCTTCTGTTCCGTACCATGGTCAACGCCGATTTCCACGGCTCCGCGCCCTGGTCGTTCTGGAGTGCCTATTTCGCGGCGGCGGCAGTCACATGGGCCGCAGGCCATCTGGTCATCACGCGGGTGTTCGGGCGCGATGCGCGTGCGGGGGTCGTCGGCGGCGTTTCGTCGGCTTTTTCCAATCTCGTCCTGCTCGGCATCCCTTTCGTCCTCGGCACATTTGGGCCAAGTGGATTCGAAGTGCTGTCGCTGCTGATCTCCGTGCATCTGCCGACGATGATCATGGCGTCAATCATCCTGTTTGAAATCTTTGGCCGCCGTGACGAGCACGTGCATCCGCTCCGCGTCATCCGGAGCTTCTTTCGAAAGATGTTCTCCAATCCGCTGATCGTCGGCATCATGGCCGGATGGGTATGGCGTATAGCCGACCTGCCGCTGCCGGCGCTGGCCGTCCGGCTGGTCGACGCGTTGGCCAACATCGCCGGACCGGTCGCGTTGTTCGCCATGGGGCTTGGCCTGTGCCGTTTCGGCATCTCCGGCAATGTGCGGCCGGCTCTGGCGCTGTCGGCGCTGAAGCTTTTGCTGATGCCGGCCGTCGCCCTCGGCCTGGTCTGGCTGCTTGGCCTGCCACCGCTGTCGGCGAAGGTGGCGGTCGTGGCGGCCGCGCTGCCATCGGGGGTCAATTCCTACCTGATCGCCACGCAGTTCGGAACCGGTCAGGCATTGGCATCGAACCAGATGACCATCGCCACCGCCTGCGCGGTCGTCACCACGGCTTTCTGGCTGACGGTGGTCGTCCATGTCTTTGGATAGTTCACAGAAGATTTGGTTCTTTGACTGGGCCTGAAGGAGGCTATGATGGGTTGCAGCCGACCGATCTCCAGCTGCCAATCGCTAACGCTGGTGATTACCCATAGCCCCACCATACCTTCGTCATCCCAGGGCGGAGCAAGGAGCGAAGCGACGTGGCGGAGACCCTGGGATGACGAAGGGAAGGGTGGTTCGGCCAATCTCCGAGGTTTGCGATTTGCCCCTGAGCGACGGTCGCTGCCGATCGGCCCCTACCTGTCAAATCACGAACGTAAGTTAAGTCGCGTTCATCGCTCTCGCCTTGGCTGGCCCAAACCCTATATGCCATCTTGCGATTGATTGCGGAGCTTGCCCTAGGTAAAGAGCAGTGGCTCCAGGCGTGCCGGCATCGATGCCTGTGCGCACGCCCACCAAAGAAATCCAGATACCGGCCCGTCAGGGCGCCGAACGGAGGCTAGACCATGCTTCAGAAAACCAGCCATTTCATGCGCCAAGCCAATCTCATCAACGGCGAGTGGGTGCAGGCCGACAGCGGCCAGACGGTCGACGTCAACAATCCGGCCACCGGCCTCAAGATCGGCACCGTGCCGAAGTCGGGCAAGGCCGAGACGCGCCGCGCCATCGAAGCCGCCGACGCCGCCTTCAAGACATGGCGCAAGACCACCGCGCTCGAGCGTTCGAAGCTGTTGCGCAAGCTGCATGACGCGATGATGGACAATCAGGATGTGCTGGCCGAGCTGCTGACCATCGAGCAGGGCAAGTCGCTGTTCGAATCGAAGGGCGAGATCGGTTCGGCCGCGTCCTACATCCTGTGGTTCGCCGAAGAAGGCCGCCGCACCTATGGCGACGTCGTGCCGTCGCCCTGGGCGGACCGCCGCATCCTGGTGACCAAGGAGCCGGTCGGCGTCATCGCCGCCATCACGCCGTGGAATTTCCCGTCCTCGATGCTGGCCCGCAAGCTCGGCCCGGCGCTTGCCGCCGGCTGCACCGCGGTCGTCAAGCCGGCGTCGCAGACGCCTTATTCCGGCCTCGCCTGGGGCGCGCTCGCCGAGGAGGTCGGCTTCCCCAAGGGCGTCATCAACATCCTGACGGGTGCCGCCGGCGAGATCGGCGACGAGATCTGCGCCAACCCGCTGGTCAAGAAGATCACCTTCACCGGCTCGACCGAGGTCGGCAAGATCCTGATCCAGAAGTCGTCGACGACCGTGAAGAAAGTGTCGATGGAGTTGGGCGGCAACGCACCGTTCCTCGTCTTCGACGACGCCGACATCGAACGTGCCGTAGCCGGCGCCATCACCGCCAAATATCGCAATTCCGGCCAGACCTGCGTCTGCACCAACCGCTTCCTGGTTCAGGCCGGCGTTTACGACAAGTTCGTGGAAAAGCTCGCCGCCGCCAGCAACGGTCTGAAGGTCGGTTCCGGCCTCGAGGACGGCGTGCAGCAGGGGCCGCTGATCGACGAGAAGGCGGTGGAAAAGGTCGAGGAACTGATCGCCGACGCCACCGACAAGGGCGGCAAGATCGTCGCCGGCGGCAAGCGCCATGCGCTCGGCGGTTCGTTCTTCCAGCCGACTGTGATCGCCGATGCGACGCCGAAAATGCGCTTCATGAAGGAAGAGATCTTTGGCCCGGTCGCACCCGTGTTCAAGTTCGAAACCGAAGAGGAGGCGATCGCACTCGCCAACGACACCGAATTCGGCCTCGCCTGCTACTTCTACACCGGTGATCTCGGCCGCGCCTTCCGGGTCATGGAAGGGCTGAAATACGGCATGGTCGGGGTCAATGAGGGGCTCATCACCACGCCTGAGGCGCCGTTCGGCGGCGTCAAGGAATCGGGTCTCGGCAAGGAAGGCGGACATCAGGGTATCGAGGACTATCTCGACACCAAATATGTCTGCATCGGCGGCCTCGGCCTCTGATTGGCGATGAAGGACGGCGAGGTCTTCGGCACGACGCAAGCGGGCGAGGCTGTCCGCCGCTTCGCTATCCGTGGCGGCGGCCTCACCGCCAACATCATCGGGCTGGGCGCCATCATCCAGGATCTGCGCCTGGCCGGGCACGATGCGCCGCTGGTGCTCGGCTATGACAGTTTCGAAGCCTATGAAACGGACACGGCCTTCTTCGGCGCCGTCATCGGACGCTATGCCAACCGCATCCGCGATGGCCGCTTCACTATCGCCGGCCAGCGCCACCAGACCGAGCGCAACTTTCTCGACAAGCACACGCTGCATGGCGGCTCGCAAGGCTTTTTTCACCGGCCGTGGGAGGTTTCGCTGCATGGCAAGGATTTTGTCACGCTGACCTTGCACGATCCCGACGGTACGATGGGCTTTCCGGGCGCGCTCGACGTGACCTGCACCTACCGGCTGAAAATCCCCGGCACGCTCAGCGTCGAGATGACCGCGACCTGCGAGGAACCGACGCTGTGCAACCTCACCCAGCATTCCTATTTCAACCTGGATGACGGCGGCGCCGACGATATCCTCGACCACCGGCTGATGCTGAACGCCGGCGCCTACCTTCCAGTCGATGGCGACCTGATCCCGACCGGCGTCGTGCAGCCGGTCGACGGCACGCCCTTCGATTTCCGCCAGGCGCGGCCGTTGCGCATGGAGAACGAGGGCGAGCAGTTCCCCTACGACGAGAATTTCTGCCTTGCCTCGGGGCGCGGGCCGCTCAGGCAGGCATCCTGGGCGCAAGGGGCCAATTCCGGCGTCGAGATGGAGCTCTGGAGCACGGAGCCGGGCGTCCAGCTCTATACCGGCCAGTATCTGGCGCCGTCTTCGCCGGGCCTCGAGGGACGCCGTTACAAGGCTTTTTCCGGCTTCTGCCTGGAACCGCAGGTCTGGCCGGATGCACCGAACCGGCCGTATTTCCCGCAGGCCACGCTATGGCCGGGCCAGATCTACCATCACGTGACGGAATACCGGTTCAGATTGCCTGAAGCCTGAGCCCGGAAACCGGTGCCGGTTTTTGCTACGCTACTTTCGATCCGGAAGGGAATCATGTCCGCCGTTCGTGTCGCTAAGGAATGCGAAAAGCTGGCCTGAAGCCGAAGCCCACACTTCAGATTCTGATCGGCAGCTCTGCGCTTAAACTTGGACCTAGAGTCCAATTTTGCGGTTGCCCGAAAGCAGACATCTCCAGCGACCAGCTGGGGGTCGGGTCGCGCCAGGAACCTGCTATGGCAGTAGAGACGACTGACGGTCTCATCGGTATCGGCGGAGCCGCGAATCTGTGCTAAGCCGCCGCTCAACCAACCAAAGGACGACACCTGTGAGCGAACCGACCGTGGCCCAGGCGACCGAAAGTATCTATGCCTCCCTCCGGGCGGACAATGCCGACATCGACGCACATATCGCGACGCTTAAGGCGGCGCTGACACGAGAAGGGATAAAACAGGCGGTATTCGATCCGACCAAGTTGGCGCAGAACAATCGCTCGGGCCGCAAGTTGATGCAGGCTTATTTTCGGCAGCGCGGCGTGAGCGTGAGATTTTCGGACTAGCAGAGCCGCGCGCGGGTGATCTCAAGCGCGCCGTTGGGAGTTCTCGCCGGTCCGGCGGTTCGCCATCTGGACGTCGGGACTGCGCGTCATGTTGGACGTTGAGGCAAACATACGCACTGCCCGTAGGTTGACGCCCTGGGAGGCACGGGGCAGGTCGAGCGGGTGATATCATCGTCGGCCAACAGGTAATCCCCGATTAGATGCCGAGCTTATGGAAGAATATCTTGTTCCTCATCTCGGCATCAGCAAGGACCTTCGTCCAGCTAAGGACTTCCATGCACAGGCGGATGTTCGGGAACCACTGAAAGTAGCCGAGGCCGTCGGGCATGGTGGTAAAATTCTTCTCATACAGGAGCCAGTCGGCGACCTTGGCGGTAGATCGCAGACCACATAGCCGGAGAAGGTCGTATTCTCGGAGACGAGCACGTCGCGCCCCTTAGGGGTCTTGAATTTTCCCTTCCCTAAACTGGTTAACATAGCGGACAATCTGCTGGACTGGGTCGTCATCCGACGACGGGTTCGCGAAGTCGTGGCGCTGCGGCTTCTTGAACTCGAAGATCGTGATCGGGTTGCTGGGCTGGTTATCGCCCCGGAAGGCGATGCGTCGATTGAAGATCGTTACATCGCTGCGGCCAGTCCGCGCTCCATCTATCGGGAGGTCGGACGTGACGTGGTCGGTGAAGTTCAGGCGCTCGTCGAGAATTCAGAGGAGTGTCTCGGAATCCTTCCGGCGCGGCATTATGATGTCGTGGACGTCACCTTCCGACTGGTACTTGCCCACCTCGTCGGTCTCGAGCACTTTTTCGAACAGATCGAGCACGCACTTGCGCATTTGAGACATAGTGGATCAGGTCGTTCTTGTTCGTCTGCGAGATACTTGCGACGACGTCAGCGACCTGCTGATGGAGCGTGTCCGGGTTCCCGCTTTTGAGAAGCTCCTGCACCTGGGCGCGGGTCTTCAACTCCCGCGCGAACTTCTCCGATTGGAGGTGCAGTTCGATTTCTTGTGAATTGGGCTTCATGGGCAGAGACGAGAAGTCCGCCTCCCGGCCGAGGGCCCGATGCCAAGGCGCATGGGTTGAGATGTATTCCTCGATCCTTGCAGCCTTGCGTTCCTTACGGATCGTGATCTCCGGCCCCATCGCGCCGCGGGCTACCTCCGCCGCTCTGGACTCGATCTGGGACTGCGAGATACCGTAGAGCATGTCAGTGTCGCGCTGAAAGTTGAACGCCCCACGTTCGAGCGACACGTTCCGGTCCAGGTACGCGCCGAAGACATACGCCTTGATCACATAATTGCGGTCACGCTGCGTCCCGGCATCGTCGGCGCTGTCGTAGAATTCGTCGGCGAACTCCGGGATGTAGGTCTGGGTCGCGACGTCGGTGACCTCCCGGCGATGCGCGACGAGCGCGATCTTGCTCTTGTTCATGCGCGGGGCGTAAAATTTGAAGACTCGAACGCCGAACGTCTCGACGTCGTCATGCGCGGAGATAACGATCTCCGGATTCTCGACCGCCAACTCGACGATCTGCCATGGCGATGGGGCGAGACCGGCATAAGCGGCGACCTGCCTTCGATTGTCGAAATGTCGAAACAGGCCTTCCGAATCCAGGATCACCGCAAATTCCGGACCGATTCCCTTGATGCCCGCCAGTAGGCCAAGGGCGCGAGGGTGTCTGCCGCCGCCGAGGCCACCAAGGCATCTCGCTCAACTTCCACAGCCTTGATCTGTTCGAGCAGCAACTCGAGACGGTCGAGTTCGCGGCAAATCTGCGCCTTGATATAGCTGGAGAGAATGCGGCCATCTCCCGTCTGAAGCTCTTCCAGGCGCTTGCGGCGATCACGATGCATGGGTTCGTAGCCTTGAATGCCTTGGCTCAAGAGCAGTCCTTTGATGCGGTTGACGTGGAGAACCCGCTCGGCGACCAGCGCTTTACGCTCTCGGCAAATCCGGCGGCGATCCTCTTCTTCGGGCGTTAGCACCCTGACCATCGAACAAACCCGTGGCTCTCCGCGTTTGAACGCCATCAACGTGCGGATCAGCGCCTCGCCATCAATTCGATCAGTCTTTGCCCATCGGTGTCGGCGCGACACCGCAATCGAGGCGGCATCGACAACGTGACTCTCGATCCAGTCTTCACGATCCAGAACCCGGTGGATCCAGAACCCGTCAAGTCATGCGCGCCAGCTTTGCTTCGCCCTGCAGAAGATCGTGAACGTTGCGCTCGAACACACTGCCGGCGCCCTTGGGCACGACGAGGCCGAACGTCTTCATCAATCCGCGGATCTGGTTGGATATCTGCAAACGCATCTTGAGAAGCTGGCGCCGCGCGGTGATCAGCGTGCGGATCAGCATGCTGTCGAAACCTTTGACCCGAACCTCTCCGTAGAAGCCGACCTCGGCCAGATGTGCCAGGCCATCGGCATCGTTCGCATCGGTCTTGTTCGCGGCCATGTCGAGCGCGGCCTTGGCATGCCGCGCGTCGATGCAGATCGCGGGCAGCCCCTCTGCCGTCAGCGCCACAGCTCTGGTGGCCACCGCTCCCGCGATTACGTCATGTTCGTTCTGCGGCCCTTGGACGAAGCCGCTCGCGCGGCACTGGCGCCCGTGGCGAGGGTGCAGCAATGATCTGAACGCCGTGCATTTGTAGGTTTGCGGTCCTGGCTGACGCTGCGGTTCTTTTTCGGCATCACCTGCGGGCGCGAGGACATGAAGCGGCACCACCAAAGGCGACATTTCGAGATCAGCTCGGTAAGGACAGCTTTGGCGCAACATTCCTGTTCGAAACGCGGTCATAGCACCGAGGCCGCTTCGAGCATCGGCGGATCCATCCAAAATAGCGCCACACTTGTTACTCCCACCGCTCGCCTTCCGGTGCCACACTACCTCATGTCCACAGCGAACGATGAGCAGCGAATGGAATCGCACCTCAGCCACGAGGCGCGGGAATTCGCCCAAATCAGGAGGTTTTGAGCCATGACTGCATCAGCCGAGAACGGACGGAAAAGCGGACCTGCCATGCACACGCCACCGGTAGTGTCGCCGCAGGCGTGGGAGGCAGCCCATGAGCGGCTGCTCGTGAAGGAAAAGGCCCAGACCCGCGCCCGCGATGCGCTGGCCGCCGAGCGCCGGCGGATGCCGTGGATGGCAGTGGAGAAGACGTACACCTTCGAAGGGCCTGACGGGAAGGCAAGCCTGCTCGACCTGTTCGACGGTCGGCGTCAGCTGATCGTCTACCGCGCCTTCTTCGAGCCGGGTGTGTTCGGCTGGCCCAACCACGCCTGCCGCGGCTGCTCCCTGGTGGCCGATCAGGTCGCCCACGTCGCCCACCTGAACGCCCGCGACACCACGCTCGTCTTCGTCTCGCGGGCGCCTCAGGCCGATATCGCGCGGCTGAAGGGGCGGATGGGCTGGAACATACCGTGGTTCACTCTCACCGACAGCTTCGACGCCGACTTCGGCGTGGACGAATGGCACGGCCACAACGTGTTCATCCGCGACGGCGACCGCGTGTTCCGCACCTACTTCGTCAACAACCGCGGCGACGAGCAGATGGGGAGCACCTGGAACTATCTCGACATCACCCCGCTGGGCCGTCAGGAGGTCTGGGAGGACTCGCCAGAGGGCTATCCTCAGACCCCGACCTACAAATGGTGGAATTGGCACGACAGCTATGTCGCGGACGCAGAGCCCGACAAAAAGTGGGTCGAGGTGTCGGACGCCGGAGAGGCGGCGTTCCGGGAGGCGAGTACGAAGCCATGAGCCTCTGGTTCCGGTGGAACCGACGGTCGGTTCATGCGGACTTGACAAGTGAAAGTGAGCGTTTGTGGGTGGCCGGCCTCGCGCGGAACCTCGTGGCGGGGGCGGGACGGCCGAGATAAAAGCCCTGGACTTCATCTATGCCAAGTTCGCGTACAAGGGCCATCTGCTCGTCGGTTTCCACCCCTTCGATCAAGATTTTATGGCCGCGATTTCGGACCAGGGCAATGATGTCCTGCAACATCGCCTTGCCCCTCGGAGCGCCGCAGTCATGAAGGAACGAGCGGTCGATCTTCACCGTATCGAAATCGATCAGACGAAGCCATGAGAGGCCCGCGAAACCCGTCCCGAAATCATCAAGCCAGATCCTGATCCCCAGCAGCTTCAGGTCGCTGATGCAGCGAAGAATGTCGGAGTGTATCTCCATCTCCAACCCTTCGGTGATTTCGAAGGCCAGCCTGCTGCCGGCGACGCCGGTGTCGCTCAAAATGGTCGCAACGGAAGCTGCGAAGCCGGGCGTCTTGAGCTGAATTGGAGAAACGTTGACGCTGACGACACGGACGTGATCCTGCGTCAGGAGCTCAGAGCACACCGTCCTTATTGCCCAGCGCCCGAGCGCCAGGATCGCGCCGGTTCGTTCCGCCACGGGAATGAACAGGCTCGGCGGAACCGACGTACCGTCCAGCATCTTGAGGCGCATCAGAGCCTCGACGGCTTCAACCCGGCCGGACGCGACATTCTGGATTGGCTGATAGACGAGCGAAACGAGATCCTGGCCGATCGCGATCTTCAGCAAAGCCGCAATGTTCTCGCTCTCGTCGCTGCTCTGGGGATCGTTTGGATCAAACAGCCGAGCACAATTTCGACCGCCTGCTTTTGCCAGATAGAGCGCGCGGTCGGCCTCCTGGATGATCTTTTCCAGCTTGGCGCCAGTCTGCGGCCTGGTGAATGCAGCGCCAACGCTCACCGTCACAACCGAGGTGCCGTCCCTGCGGTGCTCGTGGGCAATCGCGAGGTTCTCCACCGTGCTTCGAATGGCTTCCGCGATATCCGCGACCTGTTCTCTTTTCTCCATGTGAGCCAGGACAATGAACTCTTCACCGCCGTAGCGGCCGATTGAGCCATTGTGCTGCTCGACCATATCGGCAAGGGCATTGGCGACAAGAATAAGGCAGCGGTCGCCTTCTTGATGCCCGTAGAAGTCATTGAACCTTTTGAAGAAGTCCACGTCGATGAGGATCGCCACAAAACCGCTGCCATACCTTTGCCAGTCGCTCCAGTAGTGCCGCAGCTTCTCGTCAATCGCACGCCGATTCTCCAGCCCCGTAAGCGGATCGGTTCTCGACAGGTTCAACAGCGCCTGTCCGCGTTCAGTGGCTTCCTTGTGCTGGATTTTGGCTTCGAGGGCGTTCAGGAAGACGTTGTAACGCTCCTGGTTCAGCTTCCAGTTCACGTAGGACGTGAAAACGAAGCATGAGAGATAGAAGGTGCCGAAAGCGATCTGATACGACGTGTCGTGCGGATAGAGGATCATCATGGCCAGGAAGAAAACGGAAAACACAAGGCTCGAGGTTATGACCGACAACTGAAACTGAAAGCTGAAAAACAGGTTCGCGCCCATCATGAAAATGGCGCCGAAAACCATGTAGTACGACATGTTTACCGTGTGCTCGGTCATCATCGACGGGACGAGCCAGATCAAATATCCGAGGAAGACGGCCACGGCGCAGAGCCGGTCCAACCAGGCGGATCTGCCGTTCCAGCGAAACAGCAACTCGAATATCGACAACATTACCACGCCGAACGTGAAGCGCGCGGCGACGGTGTAGGCCGCGACGTCCGGCACCAGCAGGATATCGGTGATCGAGAAGAGCATGTAGACGAAAAACGAGGACCATATCCCTAGCCTGGTCGCCTTCGTTCCATATTCGTCGTGGTACTGCCGGTAGAGAACGGGAAGCTCGTCCCGCGACAGCTGGCGCCGCTGCGGCAGACCTTCTTCGACACGATCGGTCGACGGTTCTGGCACGGACTGACCCAGCGGATTGCCCCCTCGCGCAACGCGATTTGTTACACTTCTCGGTTGGACGGCGTTCGACCCCGATGTTCGTCGCACGCCAGACAGACTGATCCCCCGACCCGACCGCAACTCGTTTCAGGCTCCAACGAGACCACCATAGCAGATGCCTCATTACCTAAGGTTCTTCGGCATTCCGCCAATTTTCATCAAATATTCGGTGGCAACGGGCGCCGACTGCACAGACGCCGACCGTACAGGAGAATTTGCTTTCGTCCTCCTTGGCAAACGCTTTCATTTAGCCCTAAGGTTAATCGAGTATTAACATAAAGGTTGCAGTATGAATCAAATGTCGTTCGACGGGGAAAGTCTTATCACTCCTAAAGCAATCGCGGACGCGTTGGTTTCCCCGCGCCGCCCCCGTCGGCATGACGAGCAGTTCGAAGCCGGCAAGGCCGAGCTGGCGCTAGTCCTGGGGTTTGCCGGGCAAAGGTTCGAACGGGAGAGCGACACGGCCGCGATCATCAATCGCGCCAATGTCGATCTGCATGCATTGCGCGGCAAGGTGCATCCGGAGGTCTGGCAGGAACTCATCCCGATCGCCCAGAACCACCCGGCCCTGGAGTTCTTCCTGCAGGATCCTTTCACGCGCTGGTCGTTCGAAAAGCCCAGGGGGTATTCGGGCGACGCCCATCTGCTTGACTTCATCTACGGCCATCCGAGCGTCGCGGCGGAGATCGCCGGCGCCAGCCCGCTCGGGAAGGCGCTTTACGACAGCACGAAGGATTCCCTTTCCTCGAACGCCGTGAGGGAGCGGCGCGATCTCTTGGCGCGGCATGTCGACGAAACCGCGGCTCTTCAAGGGCGGGAGACGGAAATCCTCACCATCGCCGCGGGACATCTGCGCGAAGCCGATCGTTCCGCCGCTCTTCGTGAAGGGCGGATCAAGCGGTGGATTGCACTCGATCAGGATCCCCAGAGCGTCGGATCGGTCGCGCGCGACTTTCGCGGAACCGCCGTTGAGGCGCTCGACGGCTCCGTTAGTGGCCTGCTGACCAACGCCTACGAACTCGGCCGGTTCGATTTTATCTATGCGGCGGGTCTCTACGATTACCTTACCCACAAGGTAGCCGTTAAGCTCACCCGGTGCTGCTTGCGCAAGCTGAAGCCGGGCGGGACCTTTCTCTTCGCCAATTTCTCGCCGGAAATGATCGACGACGGCTTCATGGAGACGGTCATGAACTGGGCGCTGCTGCAGCGCTCGGAGGCCGACATGTGGAACATCATCAATGCCAGCGTCGACCGCAACACCGTCGAGGCGCAGGTGTTTTTTGGCGAGAACCGCAACGTCCTGTATGGCGTCATCGAAAAGCGCGGATAGCGACCAGCTTGGGCTGCACGCTAGCGGACGTGAAACCTCAAGCACTTTCGGCCGGAATACTCACGCGTGCGGCTAGAAGCGATGGCTCGCACCAGCGGAGCGGAGTTCGACGTCGCTCTCATCAGCCTGCCTGATCTGCGAACGCCGCCCTCAACGTCTCGAACGGCGCCAGCGCGCCGCGCACCTGGACGACGCTTGCTGCGACGCGATGCGCGCGCAGCACGGCCTCGGCCGGGGCATGGCCGGCAAGCCGGGCGGCGAGATAGGCGCCGTTGAAGGAATCGCCGGCGCCGGTTGTGTCGACGGGGGCGGCGACATGCACGGCCGGAACGGAACGTAGCGTTCCGTTTGCGGCGATCAGCGCCGGCTCCTCGCCGTTCTTGACGACGACCTCGCCAACCAGCTTTCCCAGCCGTTGCGCAGTTGCCTGCGGCGCTGCGTCGCCGAACAGCATCTGTTCGTCGGGAAAGGTCGGCAGCGCGATGTCGGTGACTGCAAGCGCATCGAAGATCGAAGCTTGCGCTTCCTCCTGCTGGCGCCACAGCCGCGGCCGGTAGTTGGGATCGAAGGCGACAAGCGAGCCGGCGGCGCGGGCCTTGGCGACCACTGCCAGCAATGTCTTGCGCGCGGCATCATCCAGAATTGCCAAGGTGATTCCGGAAAAGTAGACAAGCTCCTGATTTTCAAGGCTTGTCGTCAAGGCTGCCGGATCGGAGGCAAGCTGCCTTGCGGCCGCATCGCCGCGCCAGTAGGTGAAGGAGCGTTCGGCGCCGGTCAGCGTAATCGCATAGAGGCCGGGCCGTGCGCCAGAAATGACCGGGCTGCCGCCGATGCCGATGCCGTTTTGCGCGAAGAAATCGATCTGGTCGCGCGAGAACGGGTCGTCGCCGAAGGCCGAGACATAGGTCGCCGGCCGGTCGCCGCTCAGCGCGTGCAGCGCCCACAGCGTGTTGAACGTGTCGCCGGCAAAGCCCATGCGCCAGTTCGGTCCCGCCTGGCCTGAAAGTTCCAGCATGCATTCACCGATCGAGGCGACGCCGTTTCCTGTCATGAATCTCTCTCCTTAGTGCATGTCGCCCAAAAGTGCGCAGCGGTTTTGGGATAACGACATGCACAAACCAAAGACCTGGTGCATGTCGCTCCAAAGCTTGCCCTTGGGCCTGACCCGGGGGTGCCTTGCGGTTTTGGGATACAACGACATGCACAAAACTAGAGATCGGTGCTGTAGCTTTTTGCGGCCGGCAGCGCCATGCTTGGCGTCGGCGGATTCTGCGCCAGATGCGCTTTCTCAACGGCGCGGCGGGACGCGATCCGCCCAGTGAGACGTTTTCCCTGGAAGAGGAACCGGTTTGGCATCGTTATGGCGTTACGCTCTGGCAGGTCTCGGTCTGGCTGCCTTGCTGGCCGGCATTCTCGCCGCCGTCTATCTGACCGCGCCGCAAGATGCCGGCCCCGAGATCGCCCGTCCGAAAAAGACGACGAGCGGGCTGTTCGTGGCCAGTTTCGAGCCGGAGCGCGGCGTTGTCCGGCAAGGCGAGCTGCAATCCTGGCTGCTGACCGTCAAGACGGCTGCGGGAGCCCCGGTGGAAGGGGCGGCGATCGCGATTTCCGGCGGCATGCCGCAGCACCGTCACGGCCTGCCGACCAGCCCGCAGGCGACCGGCTATCTCGGCGACGGGCGCTATCGCATCGACGGCGTGAAATTCACGATGAGGGGGTTGTGGCAATTGCATTTCGCCATTTCCGCGGCGGCCGGATCCGACACGGTCGTCTTCGATGTGCTGCTGTGAGCCATAGATGAGCCGCCTTTCGCATCTTCTCGCGCTGATGGCGATGGCCGTGCTCGCCGGCTGCGGCAAGCCGACGTTTTCCGATGCCGAGAAGGAGACCATCGCTTCGCTGGCGCTGTCGGCGCTGCCGCCGCTAAAGACCGACACCACCAACCGCTACGCCGATGTGCCGGCCGCCGCCGCCCTCGGCTCGACGCTGTTCTTCGACACCGGGATGAGCGGCGACGGCTTGGTCTCGTGCTCGACCTGCCACAAAATCGACCGGCAGTTCCAGGACGACCTGCCGCGAGCGGTCGGCGTCGGACGCACCAACCGGCGCACGATGCCGCTGGCCGGCGTCGCGCATGATCCATGGTTCTTCTGGGACGGGCGGCGCGACAGTCTCTGGGCGCAGGCGCTGGCGCCGCTGGAAAATCCGCTGGAGCAGGCCGGCAACCGCGCCGCCTATGCGCACTACATCAAAGCTCGCTTCGGCGAGCGCTATGAACGCATCTTCGGGCCGCTGCCCGACCTTTCCGATGTGCCGGCCAATGCCAGTCCGCTCGGCAGCGATGCCCAGAAGGCGGCGTGGCACGCGATGCCCGCTGCGCAGGC
Organism: Mesorhizobium sp. WSM4821; assembly: GCF_055901555.1. Lineage (NCBI taxonomy): Bacteria > Pseudomonadati > Pseudomonadota > Alphaproteobacteria > Hyphomicrobiales > Phyllobacteriaceae > Mesorhizobium > Mesorhizobium sp. WSM4821. The sequence goes on from NZ_CM148371.1 coordinate 4,087,693, forward strand.
CGAGGCCGTCAACCGCATCTTCGCCAATATCGGCAAGGCGATCGCCGCCTTCGAGCGGTCGATCGCGCCGCCGCAGACGCGCTTCGACCGGTTCGCCGACGCCCTGGCTACCGGTATACAGCCGCAAGGCGACGATGCCTTTTCGCCCGAGGAGATCCTCGGACTGAAGCTGTTCATCGGCAAGGCCAATTGCGTGACCTGCCATACCGGGCCGCGCTTCACCGACGGCAGTTTTCATAACACCGGCGTGCCGCCGGTTGCGAATTTACCGGCGGACCGCGGCCGCGTCGACGCGGTACGCCAAGTCGAGGCCGATCCGTTCAACTGTTTCGGCGCCTTTCGCGATGGCGAGGCCAGCGCCTGCGGCGAGCTGCGCTTCATGGTGAAGACCGGACCGGAGCTCATCCGCGCCTACAAGACGCCGTCGCTGCGCGGCGCCGCCACCCGCCCGCCCTACATGCATGCCGGGCAGTTCTCGTCGCTCGACGAAGTGGTGGCGCACTACTCGAAGGCGCAGGCAAGTGTCGAGGGCGTGTCCGAGGTCCACCCGCTGCAGCTTTCGGACCGCGAGCGCGCGGCGCTTGTGGCGTTTTTGAAGACGCTGGCGGAGTGAGTTTGATATCGGTATTTGAAGACGCGGTCGCGAGGATGCAGGACTTCTGATGCTCACGGGAAAGTACCCCCCCTCTGTCCTGCCGGACAACTCCCTCAAGGGGGGAGATCGGCCGTCATCTCGGCTTTCGCCAATCTCCACCGTCGCAGGAGTAGCGGAGCACCGAAGCTGCCAATCTCCCCCCTTGAGGGAGGTGTCCGGCAGGACAGAGGGGGGTACTGTCCCGCCAGCATCAAAGGTTCGGCACCGCAGCGGCAGCCTGCTACCGGTCCTTCACCGTCTCCATCGCCACGAAGGTCGAGGTCTGGGCGACGTGGGGCAGGGCGGAGATGCGCTCGCCGAGCACGCGGCGATAGGCGGCGATGTCGGTGGTGCGGACCTTCAGCAGATAGTCGAAGCTCGACGCCATCATGTGGCACTGCTCGATTTCCGGCACCGCCTGCACGGCGCGGTTGAAGGCGTCGAGGGCGGCCGAGCGGGTATCGGACAATTTCACCTGGACGAAGGCGACATGGCCTTCGCCCATGCGTTCACGGTCGATGATCGCCTGGTAACCACGGATGACGCCGTCCTTTTCCAGCCGCTTGACCCGCGCCTGCACCGGCGTCTTCGACAGGCCGACTTTTGCCGCCAGTTCCGACATGGAAAGCCGCCCGTCGCGCGCCAGTGCCGACAGGATGTTCCTGTCGATGCGGTCCAATTGGTCTTCTGTCATCGGATATGCGGTCAAATTGGAGAAAATCAGGCCGCACGATAGACCAATAGACCTGTCACGTCGATTTCTTTGGACCGACTGAAATCGGGCTTTGTGCTAGCTTGCGCCATTCGGTCCGGTGACCGCCGGCCCGCTCCCTGATGCTCGCTCTACAGGACCGCCATGCCAGCGCTCGATGCCATCCGTCAGCAGATTCGCGCCAATTATTTGCCTGACGAAGACGAGGCCGTGAAGCGGCTGGCCGAGGCGACAGCGCTTTCGGGGAAAGAGCGGAAGGCAATCTCGGCCCGCGCGGCCGATCTGGTGCGGGCGGTGCGCGGCTCGTCCGATCCGCGGCTGATGGAAGTGTTCCTGTCCGCCTACGGCCTCTCCACCAAGGAGGGCGTGGCGCTGATGTGCCTGGCCGAAGCGCTGCTGCGCGTGCCCGACACCGAGACGATGGACGATCTCATCGCCGACAAGATCGCGCCGCATGACTGGTCGGCGCATTCGGGCGGCTCGAGCTCGATTTTCGTCAACGCCTCGACCTGGGCGTTGATGCTGACCGGCCGGGTGCTCGACGAAGGCGAGGGCGGCATCGAGGGCACGCTGCGCGCCATGGTACGCCGGCTGGGTGAGCCGGTCATCCGCAAGGCGGTCGCCGCCGCGATGCGCGAAATGGGTGAGCAGTTCGTGCTCGGCCGCAGCATCGCCGAGGCCGTCAAGCGCGGCCGGACGATGACCCAGAAGGGCTATCTCTATTCCTTCGACATGCTGGGCGAGGCGGCCCGCACCGAGGCTGACGCCTTGCGCTATCTCAAGGCCTATGCCGACGCTATCTCATCGCTCGATGCCGGCGCCAACGGCCCCGACATCCGCCAGAACCACGGCATCTCGGTCAAGCTGTCGGCGCTGCATCCGCGCTACGAAGTGGCGCAGAAGGAAAAGATGCTGCCCGTCATGGCCGAGCGGCTGCTGTCGCTGGCGCTGGCGGCGCGCCATTCGCGCATGGGCCTCAACGTCGATGCCGAGGAGGCCGACCGCCTCGACCTGTCGCTCGACGTCATCGAACGGGTGCTGGCCGAGCCGGAGCTCGCCGGCTGGAACGGCTTTGGCGTCGTCGTCCAGGCCTATGGTCCGCGCGCCGCCTTCACCATCGACTGGCTTCATGCGCTGGCGAAGAAATACGACCGCACCATCATGGTGCGGCTGGTCAAGGGCGCCTATTGGGACACCGAGATCAAGCGGGCGCAGACGCTCGGGCTCGACGGCTATCCGGTCTTCACCCGCAAGGCCAACACCGACGTGTCCTACCTGGCCTGCGCGAAGAAGCTTTTGTCGATGACCGACCGCATCTATCCGCAATTCGCCACCCACAACGCCCACACGGTCGCCGCCATCCTGTCGATGACCGGGGAGCGTGACTCCTTCGAGTTCCAGCGCCTGCACGGCATGGGCGAGGCGCTGCACGAGACGGTGCGCCGGGCCGAGGGCACGCGCTGCCGCATCTATGCGCCGGTCGGCGCGCATTCCGACCTGCTTGCCTATCTGGTCCGACGGTTGCTCGAAAACGGCGCCAACTCCTCCTTCGTCCACCAACTCACCGATGAGGAGGTCGAGCCGGAGGAGATCGCTCGCGACCCGCTCGAAACGGTCGAGAATCAGGGTCCGGCCGCCAATCCGGCGATCGCCCGGCCGTCGGCGATCTTCGGCGCCGGCCGCCGCAATTCGAAGGGGTTCGACATCACCGACACCGTCACGCTGGCTGCGATCGAGACGGCCAGGGCGGAGTTCGCCGGGCCGGAACGCTGGCACGCCAAGCCGATCACGCGGGCCGCCGGCTACGGCAAGCAGCGCCCGGTCGCCAATCCGGCAAAGCCCGACGAGGTGGTCGGTACGGTCAGCGAGGCCGCCCCCAAGCAGGTCGCGACTGCCGTGCGCATCGCCATGGAAGCGCAGCCGGCCTGGGCGAAGCGTGCCGTTGCCGAGCGCGCCGCCATCCTCAACCGCGCCGCCGATCTCTATGAAGCCAACGCCGTCGAGTTCTTTGCGCTCGCCACCCGAGAGGCCGGCAAATCGCTGGCCGACGGTGTTGCCGAGGTGCGCGAAGCGGTCGATTTCCTGCGCTATTACGCAGCCGAAGCGGCCAATGCCGAACCGGGAACCGAGGCGCGCGGCGTGATCGCCTGCATCTCGCCGTGGAACTTTCCGCTCGCCATCTTCACCGGCCAGATCGCGGCAGCACTTGTCACCGGCAATTCGGTCATCGCCAAGCCGGCCGAGCAGACGCCGCTGATCGCCTTCCGCGCCGTCGAATTGCTGCGCGAGGCCGGCGTGCCGGAAGACGTCATCCAGCTTCTGCCCGGCGACGGTCCCTCGGTCGGCGGCCCGCTGACCGCCGATCCGCGCATTGCCGGTGTCTGCTTCACCGGCTCGACCGAGGTCGCCAAGTTGATCGAGAAGCAATTGGCCGAGACCGCGGCGCCCGACGCCATGCTGATCGCCGAGACCGGCGGGTTGAACGCGATGATCGTCGATTCCACAGCACTTCCCGAGCAGGCGGTGCGCGACATCCTTGCCTCGGCCTTCCAGAGCGCCGGCCAGCGCTGCTCGGCGCTGCGCGTGCTCTATGTGCAGAAGGACGTCGAGAAGAAGATGCTGGAGATGCTGAAGGGGGCGATGGAGGCGCTCAGCCTCGGCGATCCCTGGCGGATTTCGACCGATGTCGGCCCGGTCATCGATGACGAGGCCCAAAAATCGATCCGCGACTATTGCACCAAAATGGGCCTGCAAGGCCGGCTGATCGCCAAGCTCGAAGCGCCGAAGAACGGCCGCTTCGTTGCGCCGCATGTCTTTCGGGTCAAGGGCATCGAGGACATGGAGCGCGAAGTGTTCGGGCCGGTGCTGCATGTCGCCACGTTCGACGCCGACGACATCGATGCGGTCATCGCCGCGATCAACCGCAAGGGCTATGGGCTGACCTTTGGCCTGCACACCCGCATCGAAGGCCGCGCCCAACATTTTGTCGACGGCATCCATGCCGGCAACATTTATGTCAACCGCAACCAAATCGGCGCCGTCGTCGGCTCGCAGCCCTTCGGCGGCGAGGGGCTTTCCGGCACCGGGCCGAAGGCCGGCGGGCCGCACTATCTCAGGCGGTTCCGCAAGGGGCCGGAGGCCGGCACGCCTATTCTTTACGGCCGCAAGGTGACGGCGACTGAACTCGCCGACAATCTGCCGGACCCCACGCTGGGCGGCTGGTCGATTCGGGCGGACCGCGTGGCGGTGCTCAGAAAGCACTTGCGCGGCAAGGGTGCCGCGGCCATCGGCGCCGCCGCCGGCATCGATTTCGGCCAGGTCGATTTGCCCGGACCGACCGGCGAAGCCAACACGCTGTCGCTGTCGCCGCGCGGTCGCGTGCTGTGCCTGGGGCCTGACGCCGACACATTGCTTGCCCAGACCATTCAGGCCCTCGCGGCCGGCAATGCGGTGCTGGCCGTCGCGCCGGGTGCGCCGGCCGCACTTTCGGCGCTGACCGGCAAGGGCCTGCCGCTTGCGGCCATAGACGGTCGTCCCGACCCGGTCGAGACGCGTTCGCTGCGTGTCGACGTCGTCGCCTTTTCCGGCACGCCCGAGGCCGCGCGCATCGTGCGCAAGGTGATCGCCGACCGCGCCGGCCCGATCGTGCCGCTGGTCAGCGAAGTGCTCAACCCGGCGGCCTATGCGCATGAGCGCGCCGTCTGCGTCGACACGACGGCTGCGGGCGGCAATGCCAGCCTGCTGGCCGCGGCTTAAGGGTCACTCAGGCTTTCGCCCGAATAAAGACGCGCTGCAAATCCGGCCACCGGGCGAGGCCATGTCACGCGCCCTCGACGACCGAAAAGCCCTCGAACTGCGGATGACCGAGATAGTGCACCTTGGTGGTGCCGGTATTGCGGTGTGCCGCGCGAAAGTTCTCGGATTTGGTCCAAGCGACAAAATCCTCATGGCTCGCCCACACGGTGTGCGAGGCGAACAGCGTGTAGCCTTCGGCTTCGTTGACCGGACCGCGCAGCAGATGAAACTCCTTGAAACCTTTCATCTCCGAAAGGCTGGAATCACGGCTTTTCCAGACGTCCTCGAAGGCCTCTTCAGAGCCGTTCTGGACCTTGAAGCGGTTCATGGCGATGTACATTGGTGGTTCCTCTCAGATGGAGCGTGATTGACGTTTGATGGATTGGCTGAAACGGCGAGTGGAGATTCTCAGAATGGGCCGATCGGCACTTTGAACGGCCAGCTTGACATGCCGATCTCGGGCGGAATCGGAGGGAAGGGGGCTTGTTGGCGCACTAGCTTCAAGGCGAATTGATCAAGTTCTTGAGAGCCTGAGCTCCTGGCCAGTTGCAAATCGCTGATGCTGCCGTTGCCGAGCACCACGAACGCCACCATCGCATTGTTGCGGGCCTTCGTTTGCGCTGATTTCGAAACACGGCGGTTGGCGCGGGCCAACTTGCTCGCCACCTCGCCACTGTATCGGGACGCTGCCGCTTCGCCGGCATCGGCCTGCTTTCTGCCCTTGCTGGCAATTGCCGCCTTGGTTTCTTGGCCATTTGCCAAGCCGCGTGCATCGTTGGTTTTGCTTGATCCTCTAAGTCCAGCTGTCGTGCTTGGCCTCGCGGTCGGGATCGGTGGCTGCCGAACAACAGCAGGAGGCGCCTTGGAGCTCTCTGACTGAACCGCAGACGATGCAGGCGTTTCACTCCTCGGAACTATACTCTGGTCATCATGGCGTGGGGCGCCGGCCGCCAGTATGTCCGGCGCGGCCGTTGGCTGCTTGATGGGTTCCGACAAAGGCATGGAAGCCTGTGTCGTCGTTTCCTTTGTCGGCCGATGAGCGTCGATTGGCGGCCTGTTTTCTATAGGCTTGGCAGGTTGAGGATCAGGTACCAAGGTAACGTTCATCGCGCCCGGTGATTGGCCATCCGAAGCGCTGCCGACCACGTCAGCGCCGGACTGGTCGGCGCCTTCAATCTGGTTGCTGTCGCTAAGATCGAACGTCCCGGCAGGCGTAATCAGAAAAACCGCCGCGACCGCGGCATGTGCCAGGCAGGAGACGATGACTGCCGCGGCCCATCCTTGCCCTGTCGGGCGCGCCTGTGCGAGCGGCCCGACCGGCGTTGCGCCAAGTTCGGCCCCGGTGCTTGGGCCGGCAACTGGGCCGATGGCTGGGATGGAGCTGATCTCCTGCATGTCGCGGAACGGAAACTGCAGCGGCCCGCTTGTCAAATCAAGATCACTTGCCCCCGGCGGCAAGACGCCGGCCAACGGCCATGTGAGGGTGTTTCGGCCGAGTGCGGGCTCCAGTCCCACTGTCTTCTCAGACCCCGAACGCGATGCCGGTCTTGGTCTCGGTCTTCAGTCCGCGCATGCAGGCGTCCGGCTCGATGCCGGTGCCCGCGCATTCGGTCGCGCTGTTGATCAGCACGCGGCTGATCTTGGCGCAGTCGGTGCCGGCAAGATCGAAACGCGTCACCTTGGTCTTGCCCGCCGGCAGGGCCTTGAAGTCGAGCACGGTCAGCCGGTCGACGACGCCGGCCTCGTTGAACAGCGCGATCTCGAACGCCGCCTTCGAGAGGTCAGCGCCGAGAGCGTTGTTGACCACGAACGTCAGACGGCAGCCCTTTTCGGAGGGTTGTGCGCCGTTGAGTTCAAGTGTGAGAGCAGGGACCGGCGCGGACTCCTGCGCCCACGCCGGACCCACCACAAGCGGCATTGCCAGTATCGAGGTCAGCAGGCGAAGCGATGCCGTCAAGCTTGCCATTGTCGTCAGCCTCCAAATCGCATTGTCGCCGCCAGCTTCAGCGTGACGCCGGGCTCGTAAATTACACTCGTGGCCGATGCATTCAACGGATTGGTGTATTTCACGTCGAACAGATTGTCGGCGCGAAAGTCGACCTTGAGATTGTCGGTCGCCTGGTAGCTGGCGAAGGCATTGACCAGCGTGTAGTCCTTGGCCACTGCGTTGCCCTTCGGCTTGCCATTGTACTGCACCTCGCCGCCGACGGTCAGTCTGTCTTCCAGGAAGCGGAAGCCGAGTTGCGCGGTGACCTGGGAGGAAGGAACGGTAACGAGGTCGGCCCGCTCGCCATCATAGGAGATGGTGTGGCCATCGATGATCGAGGCCGAAAGCCCGGCGAAACCCCAGGCGGCGTCGTAGACGCCTTCCATTTCAAAGCCGCGGATCTTGGCTTTTGCGAAGTTCTGGTACTGGAAGCAGATCGGGATGCCGGGGCCGAACGGGCAGCCGCTGGTCGGGTCGAAGGCTGACAAGGTGACGCCGTCGATGTAGTCTTCGACGTCATTGTTGAAGTAGGCCGCCTTGAAGCGAAACGCGTCGCCGGCCTCCAGCATGTCGTTCTGCTTGTAGTTGATGCCGAATTCGACGGTCTTGCCGGTTTCAGGCTTCAGATCGGGATTGGGGAGAAACGGGAAGGTGACGCCCGCCGGATGGTTGCCGCTGATGAGGGTTTCCGATAGCGACGGCGAGCGATATCCCTCCGCATACGTGCCGTAGAATTGCAGCCCCGAAAGGCTGGCGGTTTCGAACGGCGAGACGCCGACGGTGATGCGCGGCGACAGCCGGTCGCCGGAGGTTTCGCCGACATCGCTTTCGAGCTTGTAGCTGTCATAGCGCAGGCCGGCGATTACCTCGAGCCAGTCCCAGGTGAGCTTATCCTGTACGTAGGCGCCGGAAACGTTTCGCTTGCCCGAAGGGGTGTAGAAACTGTCGCCGCCCGCGGCGCCACCCGTCTCGACGTCGTCGCCGACCCAGTCGCCGCCGTAGGTCAGTTCGTGCGCGATGCCGGCGGTCTCGAAGCGCGAGGTGTTCCAGATGTCGATGCCCGAGGTGCCGATATCGAAAGTCGACATCGAACCTGCCGGCAGGACGATAGGGAGACCGGTGACGGGATCAAACCGGTTCTGCGGGACAAGGCTTGTCATGTCCAGCTTGGTCTTGTTGTAGGAGGCGTTGATATGGAGATCGAGCCAGCTCTTGTCTTCATCGGTGATGTTGTAGCGGGCGGTGAAGGTATTCGCCTCCAGGTCGACGTCATTCACCGGCGTGCCGCCGCTGACCTCGTTCCACCCGTCGCTCGTGCCGTTCCAGCCCAGCTTTAGTTCGCTGTTTTCGCTGGGGCGGATGGTTGTCTTGAGAAGGCCGCTCAAGACGTCGAAGCCGCTGCCGTTCACCATATCGCCGCCGCCATCCTTGTAGTCGTCGTAGTCGCGATAGACGATGTTGCCCAGCACATCCCAGTTTTCGTTGAACCGGTAGGCGCCGGCGGCGCTGGTCGTCCAACCTTCGCCATTGCTCTCGTAGCGTCCGGTCGCGGACGCCGCCCAGGTTTCGCCGTCGCGAAGATAGTCGTCCGCGTCCTTGGTCTCGAAAAAGACAACACCGCCGATGGCGCCCGAACCGTAGGTGTTGGCGACAGGTCCGCGGATGACGTCGACGGATTTGATGAGCTCCGGGTCGACATAGAAGGTGGATTGCGTGCCGTGGTCGGAGCGCTGGAAATTCTGGCGCGCACCGTCGACGATCACCGCGACGCGGCCGAAATCCTGCAAGCCACGGATGTTGATCGAGGAACTGACGCGCCTCGCGTCTGCCTGGACCGCTACTCCAGGCACACCCAACAACATCTCGTTGGGCGTCGTCGCCATGCGCCGGTCCAGCTGCTCCTGATCGACATGACTGGTCGATGACAGGGATTCGATCGCCGTCTCGCCGGTGCGGCTGATGACCAGGATCTGGTCGAGCAGCGTTACGCCTGCCTGGGCCTGCCCAGCTTCTTCAGGCGCCTGCGCCTGCGCGGCCTGCTGGTCTGTTGCCGGTTGGGCGGCCTGTTGCGCGTTGGCCGACTGAGCATTGGCCGGCGGGCTGAGCAGCACGATCGCCGCGGCGCCCGCCAGCAATGCCGCAGTTCCCTTTGCCATAGACCGGCCCTTTGCCATAGACCGGTGTGCCAGGCCCGCGTTGCTGTCCGCTAGCCGTCCCCAATTCGCCAACCCCATGCCCCAACTCCAAAAATCCTGGTTCGACGCTGGCTGGCTTGAGGCTCGCTGGCATTTTTTATCGTGTCCGGCGTCTTAAATGTTGACTCATTTAGTCCGGTATTGCACTGACTAGTAAACATGATTATTCAAGTCAAGAAATGAATCGGCATTTCACGCAAGCGCCCAGCCAGCTGACCAAGCCCGGCCCAGGAAAGGGATCGAACAGATGAACACGCACAATCCCAGTGACTTTCGCTATCGCGTCCGCCGTTCCGACGACAATTCGGCTCGTTTCGATCGGCTTCCGTTGACCGTGAGGACCCTGTCCAGCAACACGCTGTTCCAGGGCGAGCACGAGATCGGCATCGAGCATCACGGAGCGCTCTACCGGCTGAAGATCACCCGCCAGGGCAAGCTCATCCTCAACAAGTAGGTATCAAGAATATGGACCAGCGCGTAAAACCCGCTCCGCACGAGATCCGGCGGGCGCGGGCAGACAATCCGAAGGCGCGCGAGCGCGATCTCGCCGCCCAGCTCGGCATTTCGGAGGCTGAACTGGTCGCCGCGCATTGCGGCGACGGCGTCGTCCGCGTCGAGCCGCGCGTCAGCGATCTTTTGACCGGCCTCGAGGCCGTCGGCGAGGTCATGGCGCTGACCCGCAACGAAAGCGCCGTGCATGAGAAGATCGGCGTCTACGACAAGGTCGTCACCGGCAACCACAACGCCATGGTGCTTGGCGAGAACATCGACCTGCGCATCTTCCCGAAAGTCTGGGCGCACGGCTTTGCCGTCGAAAAACGCGACGGCGGCGATATCAGGCGCAGCCTGCAGTTCTTCGATGCGGCAGGCGAGGCGGTGCACAAGGTACATCTCAGGCCCGCATCCAACCTCTATGCCTATCAGAAGCTGGTGGCCGAACTCGAATCGCCGAACCAGGAGCCGACAGTTGCGATTTCGCAAGGAGTTGCGGAGCGCGGATTTGCCGACGAGGCCGAGGTTTCGGACGCTTCCGCCAATGTCGACGACCTGCGCGACCGCTGGAGCCGGCTGACCGACGTTCATCAGTTCTTCGGCATGCTGAAGACGCTGAAGCTCGACCGCCGCCAGGCTATGCGCATGGTCGGCCAGGATTACGCCTGGCTGCTCGACAACGACGCCATCAGCGCCATGTTCCACCATGCCGCCGAGGGCGAGATGCCGATCATGTGCTTTGTCGGCAATCGCGGCTGCATCCAGATCCATTCGGGCCCGATCAAGTCGATCAAGCCGATGGGGCCATGGATCAACGTGCTGGACGAAGCCTTCCATCTGCATCTGCGGACCGACCACATTCATGAAGTGTGGGCCGTGCGCAAACCGACCAAGGACGGCCATGTTACGTCGCTCGAAGCCTATGGCGCCGACGGCAAGATGTTCATCCAGTTCTTCGGCAAGCGCCATGAGGGTGAAAGCGAGCGCGAGGACTGGCGGTTCCTGGCAGAGAACCTGCCGCGCATTCCAAGCCCGACCGCAGCCTGAGGACGACGATAATGGCTCCTTTGCGTAAACGGGCGCGTGTTTTCACAATGGCGCTTCTGCCGGCGATCGGCCTTTCCCTGGCCATCGCAGCATCGCTGCCGGCCCGCGCCGCCGAAGGGACGGAGGTCTTCGCGGATCCGTCGAAGATCGCAGCCATCGGCGGTTCGATCACCGAGATCGTCTTCGCGCTCGGCGAGCAGGATCGGCTGGTCGCCCGCGATTCGACCAGCCGATATCCCGAGGCGGCGCTCAAGCTGCCGGATGTCGGCTACATGCGCCAGCTGTCGCCGGAAGGCGTCCTGTCGGTCAATCCGTCGGGCATCCTGGCGCTGCACGGCAGCGGGCCGAAGGAAGCCGTCGACGTGCTGAAGAAGACGAGCATCCCGTTCATCGGGGTGCCCGAGCGCTACGATCATCAAGGCATCCTCGAAAAGATCCGCATCGTCGGCAAGGCGCTTGGCGCGGACGCCAAGGCCGATGCGCTGGCGGCCGAGATCGACGCCAAGCTGAAGGCCGCCGAAAAGCAGACGTCCTCGATCAAGGACCGCAAGCGAGTCCTGTTCGTGCTGTCGATGCAGGGCGGCAAGATCCTCGCTTCCGGCAGCGAGACCGCCGCCGACGGCATCATCAAGCTTTCGGGTGGCGTCAACGCGGTCGACGGCTTCTCCGGCTACAAGCAATTGTCCGACGAGGCTGTCATCACCGCCAGGCCCGACGTGATCTTGATGATGAACAATGCTGGTCCCGCCGCATCGGATGACGAATTGTTCGCGAACCCGTCCATCCTGTCGACACCGGCGGGCGCCGCGCGCAAGGTGGTCCGCATGGATGGCGGCTATCTGCTCGGCTTCGGCCCGCGCACCGCCGACGTCATCCATGATCTGGCCGTCTCGCTTTATGGCGGGCAGGTCACGGACTGAGCGAGCGCCGATGGCCGATCAATCCATCGCAGGTGCGGCGGGCATTATGGCGACTGCATCCGAAGGTGACCGTTCGGGCCGCGCCCGCATCGCCATCCTGTTTTTGTGCCTGGGGCTTGCCGTTGCCGTCCTGTTGTCGCTGACATCAGGCGCATCCGATGCCTCGGCCGTCAGCGTCGTCGGCGACTGGCTGTTGGGCGCAGCACCCGGCAATGAGGCGCTGAGCGCCCGCGACCGCCTGATCGTCTACGACATCCGCCTGCCGCGCGTCATCCTCGGTGTGCTGATTGGCGCGGCACTTGCCGTCTCCGGCGCGGTCATGCAAGGGCTGTTCCGAAACCCGCTGGCGGACCCCGGTCTCATCGGCGTTTCGGCTGGATCGAGCCTCGGCGCGGTGGCCGTCATCGTGCTTGGCGCCACGGTACTGGCGCCGGTAACTTCGATGCTGGGAACGCTTGCCTTGCCGCTGGCGGCATTCTGCGGCGGGCTGGCCACGACCTTGCTGCTCTATCAGGTCGCCACCAGGCATGGCCGAACCTCGGTCGCCACCATGCTGCTCGCCGGCATTGCGTTGGCGGCCTTGGCAATAGCGCTGACCGGCGTCCTGATCTTCATGGCCGACGACCGGCAGTTGCGCGACCTGACCTTCTGGCAACTCGGCTCGCTTGCCGGCGCGACCTGGCAGAAGATCGGTTCGGTCGGGCCGATCATCGTGCTGGCGCTTTCGGCGATGTCGTTCCTGGCGCGTGGACTCAACGCGCTGGCCCTGGGCGAAGCCACCGCCGGCCATCTCGGCATTCCAGTGCAAAGGCTGAAATACACGGCCATCATCGGCGTTTCGGCGGCTGTCGGCGCGTCCGTCGCCGTCAGCGGCGGTATCGGCTTTGTCGGCATCGTCGTGCCGCATCTGCTGCGCCTGGCCATCGGCCCGGACAACCGCTACCTGCTGCCCGCATCAGCCCTGCTCGGCGCCTGCCTGCTGCTTCTGGCCGATGCCGTCGCCCGCACCATCGTGGCGCCGGCCGAGCTGCCGATTGGCATCGTCACCGCGATCGCCGGCGCGCCGTTTTTCCTCTGGATCCTGCTGCGAAAGCGGGGAGTTGTTGACCTGTGAGAGGACTTTCCATGATTGACGTGCGGGCATGATCGAAGCGCGGGATGTGTCGGTGGCGATCGGCGGCAAGCGCATCGTCGCCAATGTCGATTTCGATATGCGGCCCGGCGAAATCGCAGCCATTGTCGGCCCCAATGGTTCGGGCAAGACGACCTTCCTCAAGGCGTTGTCCGGCGACCTCGCCTATTCGGGAGAGGTCACCATCAACGGCCGCGACCTGTCGGCGATGAAGCCGGTCGAGGCAGCTATGCTGCGCGCCGTGCTGCCGCAGGCGACGACGCTGTCCTTTCCCTTCACGGTGCGCGAGATCGTCAGGCTCGGCCTGCTCGGCGGGCGCTCGGGCGCGCTGCCCGGCGAGGACGAGCGCCTGCCCGAACGGGCGCTGGCGCGTGTCGATCTCGACGGCTTTGCCGGCCGTTTCTATCAGGAGCTGTCGGGCGGCGAGCAGCAGCGCGTGCAGTTGGCCCGCGTGCTCTGCCAGGTCTGGGCACCGGTCCTCGACGGCAAACCGCGCTATCTGTTTCTCGACGAGCCGGTTTCCAGCCTCGACATCAAGCACCAATTGATCATCATGAACATCGCCCGCGATTTTGCCAGACGGGGCGGCGGCGTGGTCGCCATCCTGCACGACCTCAATCTGACGGCCATGTATGCCGATCGGATTTTCGTCATGCATCGCGGCCGGCTTGCCGCCACCGGCTCACCACGGGACGTGCTGAGCGACGATCTGATCGAAAAGGTGTTCGATTGCCGGCTCAGGGTGGGCGTGCTGCCGGCCGGAGAGATGCCGTTCGTGTTGCCGCAGTCAGCAGCTTAAGCAAAAATCGAAATCAGGCGGCCGGTGCTCTTTGTACCAGCATGTCGATGCCGAGCAGGTGGCGCACATTCGGGCGTGCCGCCACCATGTCGGCGATCGTATGGCGCGCGAGCACGGCGAAGAAGGCGTTGAGCGCCTCGCGCAGCGCCGAATTCAGTGCGCAGCTGTCGACCAGCGGACATTCGGCGGCATCGTTCTCGAAGCATTCGGCCATGGCAAAGCTCTCTTCGGTCACGCGCACGACGTCGAACAGGGTGATGGATTCGGCCGGGCGGCCGAGCCTGACGCCGCCGTTCCTGCCGCGCACCGTCTCGACCAGACCATGCTCGACCAAAGGCTGCAGGATCTTGAAAAGAAAAAGTTCGGACACCGAGTAGGCGGCAGCGATCTCGGGAATCCGGCTCAGCCGATCGTTATTCGCGGCGCAATACATCAGGATGCGCATGGCGTAGTTGGTCTGGCGTGTCAGCCGCATTTTGTCCTCACGAAGCATTAGCTCAAGCCTAATATGGCCTATACCTTGGAATAATTCCAGACAACCACCGCATAATAGGTGAATTTATTTGTCAAGTTTGTATGCGCGTTCGTGCAAAAGCATGACCCCGGTCTGGCGGGCATTCGGGTGGGCGCATCACTAGATTAAGTCGGCGAGATCGACACGAGCAGTTCGTCCCAGGAGCATCCATGTCACAATCAGCACCGACTTCGGCATCCGCCCGGTTCGACGCCGACGCGGACGCCAAGCTTTCGGCGCTTCGGCGCACCAAGTTCGCCGCCGCCGCAGCGCTCGCGCTTTGCGTCCTCATCTTTGCGGTGGCCAAGTCGTTCGAAGGGCAGCATGCGTGGCTGGGGTTCGTCGCCGCTTTCGCCGAGGCCGCGACGATCGGCGGGCTGGCCGACTGGTATGCGGTGGTGGCGCTGTTCAGACGGCCGCTCGGCCTGCCGATCCCGCACACCGCCATCATTCCCGAGAACCAGAATCGCATCGCCGACAATCTCGGCCGCTTCATCGAGGTCAATTTTCTGGCGCCGGAGCCGGTGCGCGAAAAGCTCGCCGAGGTCGACTTTTCCGCGCTCGTCGCGGACTGGCTGGCCGACCCCAACCGCGCTGGCGATCTGTCGCATTTCGTTGGCCGGCTGGTGCCGCAGACGCTGGCGGCCGTCGAGCAGTCCGGCCTGCGCGGTTTCGTCACCAGCCGCATGCTGGAGCAGATCGAAAAGGTGCCGCTGGCGCCGCTCGCCGCCGAACTGCTGTCGGCCCTGACCGACGACCGCCGCCACCAAAGACTGTTCGACGAATTCACCAAGGTCGTCGGCCGCTTCCTGAGCGACGAGCAGGCGTTGGCGACGATGCGCGAGAAGATCCGCGAGGAACTGCCGTCGCTGTTCAACCTGTTCCGCGCCGACGCCTATCTTTTGAAGAAGATCGTCGCCTCCGCCGGCTCGCTGCTCGACGAGGTGAGGGCCGATCCCGATCACCCGATGCGCGCCGAGTTCGACCGTTTTGTCCTGACCTTCGTCGAGCGGCTGAGGACGTCCAAGCAATACGCCAGGCGCGCCGAGAAGCTGAAGCGCGATTTCCTCGCCCGGCCGGAGCTGAAGGCGCTGGCCGGCGACATGTGGGAAAGCCTCAGCCTGTTCATCGAGCAGGACGCCAAGGCGCCGAATTCGATGATCCGCGCCCATCTCGCCAACATGTTCGTCGAGGTCGGCCGTCATCTTGCCGGTGATGCGCAGATCAGGGCGGACATGAACCAGGGTTTCGTCGTGGCGCTGGCTTCCTTCGTCGAAACCCAGAAGAGCGGCGTGTCGAAATTCATCGCCGATCAGGTCAAGCGCTGGGATCTTGCCCAGCTCACCAGGCTGATCGAGATGAACATCGGCAGGGACCTGCAATATATCCGCTTCAACGGCATGGTCATCGGCGGTCTTGCCGGCGTCTTGCTCCATATCGTGGAACGGCTGTTCCTCGTCGGCTGAGGCGCGGCGCATTGCGCGTGCGAATGGACCGCGAAGCTCCAGTGCTCTATTCTCCCTTTCGGTCACCGCATTCGCGGCAACAGGGGAGAACCACCATGGCAAAGCAACCGGATTCCGACTCCTTCATGGACATGTTCGGCAGGTTCGGCCGCGATCTGAAGCTGCCGAAAGTCGATGTCGAGGCGATCCTCAACCATCATCGCAAGAACCTCGAAGCACTGGAAAAATCGGCCAGGGCAAGTGCCGCCGGGGCGTCGTCGCTATTCTCCAGACAACGCGAGATGCTGCAGGACACGCTGCACGAAATCGCCGACATGGCGCAGGGCTACAGGGCGCCGGGCGATCCTCGGGACTTGATGGCCAAGCAAGCGGCGTTTGCCAGGAAATCCTTCGAGACCGCATTGAAGAATGCCGGCGAGGTTGCCGAGTTGGCCAGGAAATCCGGCACCGAATCGGTCGAGATCCTGCGCGCCCGCATCAAGGAGGCCATGGAGGAAATCCGCACCGGCTACGACAAAAAGTAAGCTGTTCCCAAATAAAAGCATTGGACTTTTCTTCCGTCTATCCGGCTCCTGAAAGCCGTATTGTTGCGCCTCGCTTCGGCGAGGCGCACAAAGTTTCTCCTGATCCTGGTAAATCTGTTTCCACTGGACACAGGCATTGACGCGGCGTGATCTCGCGGAGCGAATTGACAGAGGCGGCCGGTTCGTGGTCCGGAGACGGGGCAAGCGATCGGGAAAGCAGGAATGACGCAAACACGGCTGAGGACGCCGCCGACCTACGAGCAGCTCAGGGCAATGACGGGGCGGGAGCTTGGCGTGTCGGACTGGACGACGGTCGACCAGGGCCGCATCGATCAGTTTGCCGAATGCACGGGCGACCGCCAATGGATCCATGTCGATCCAGAGCGGGCGAAGCAGCAAAGCCCGTTCCGCACCACCATCGCGCATGGCTATCTGACGCTGTCGATCATCGGCGCGCTGGCGCTCGACATGGGAATCGTGCCCGAAAACACGCAAGCCGTGTTCAACTATGGTTTCGACAAAGTCCGGTTCCTGGTGCCGGTCAGGGCCGGCGCGCGCATCAGGCTTCGCATCGCGCTTCTGTCCATGGAGGACAAAGGCGCCGGCCAGTATCTGATGAAGGCCGCCAACACCGTCGAGATCGAAGGTGAGCGGAAGCCGGCGCTGACGGCCGAAACGCTTGTCATGCTTTACGAACGGCGCAAGCGGGGCAGAGCCTGAGGGGCGAAGCGCCAAGGCCTGCACTTTTCAACGCGGCATCGCCTCTTCGAGCGTCCTGAAAATCCTCTCGTCTGACGATTGCGCGACGTTGAAGCGCAGGAAACGGTTTGCTGTTTGCGACAGGCTGAACGCATTGCCGGGCGCCAGCACGACATTGGCCGACAAGGCGCGGCGAGCTATTTCAGCCGCATCCACGCCTTCCGGCAGCCTGCACCACAAGAACATGCCGGCCGGCTGGTCGATCCACGGCGTGATGCCGATCGCCTTCAGGCGGGTGTTTGTCTCGACCATGGCGCGTGAAAGCCGCGTGCGCAGCAAATCCATGTGCTTGCGATAGCTGCCGTCCTTCAGCAGCGCCAGCACCAGTTCGGAGGCAAGCCGCCCGCCGCCAAAGGATGTCGCGATCTTGAGGTCGGTCAGTCTGTCCATCCAGTCGCGCGGCGCCGCGATGAAGCCGCAGCGCACCGACGCCGAAAGCGTCTTGGAAAAGCTGCCGATATGGACGACGCGACCAAGGCCGTCGAACGCCGCCAGCCTGGGCGCCGGCGTGTGTTCGAAGTCGGCGAAGATATCGTCCTCGATGATCGTCAGATCGGAGCGATCGGCGAGCTTGAGCAATCGATGGGCGACGACCGGCGACAGAATTGCACCCGTTGGATTGTGAAGCGCGGAATTGGTGATGTAGAGGCGCGGCCGGTGCTCGGCCAGCGCCTGCGCAAACAGCTCGATATCCGGCCCCGAGGGCGTATAGGGAACGCCGACCACCTTGGCCCGGTGGGCGCGCAGCAGCGCATGGAAGTTGAAATAGCAGGGATCGTCCACCAGCACCGTGTCGCCCGGCTCGAGCAGGAACCGGCACAGCAGGTCGATGGCCTGGGTGCCCGATTCCGTCAGCATGATCTGGTCGGGAGACGCCTCGATGCCGTGCTCTGCCATGCGCCGTGCGAGCAGGTGACGCAGCGGCGGCAGCCCGAGAGGGGTGCCGTAATCCGTCAGCGCGACGTCACCGCCGCGTGCCATTGCGCGCAGTGCCCGGCGCAATCCGGCCTCCGGCATCCACGAGGCAGGCAGCCAGCCGCAGCCGGGTTTGAGCACGCCGTCGCCGGCTTCCAGCGACTGGCGCGAAACCCAGAGCGGATCGACAGTACGGTCAAGCCTGGGGCCGATCTCGGCCAGGGACAAGGGAGCCAGCGGCCCGGCGGCATAAAAACCCGAACCTGGACGCGAGCGGATCATGCCCTCCGCCGCAAGACGCTCATAGGCTTCGACCACGGTGGATTTGGAAACCCGCATGAGCTTGGCAAAGGCCCGGATCGAAGGCAGGCGTGTTCCCGGTGTCAGGCTGCGCGCGGCGATCCTGTGCCTGATCGCCGCCATGACGCTTTCGACAAGCGTCCCGCTGCCCTCGCTTACCGTCGTCTGCTCGTCCATCCGTACTGCTCAAAATACCATGACAGTTTTGTCGAACTGTACCTCATTGTCTCTGGCGGCGCCATACGTCCGGCCCGATAGAGGGCGAAAGCATCAGGAGCGTGCGATGGACAAGACGGCGGGTGGTTGGATCAACGGATTCGTAGGCGTCCTGATTTTCAGCGGATCGCTTCCGGCAACGCGCGTGGCGGTAATGGATTTCGATCCGACCTTCTTGACCGTCGCCCGTGCTGCCACGGCAGGCCTACTCGGCCTCGCGCTCCTGCTCATTTTCCGCGAGAAGCGTCCGGAGCGGCAGGATCTGTTCTCGCTGGCCATCGTGGCGCTCGGCGTCGTGGTCGGCTTTCCGCTGCTGACCGCGCTGGCGCTCAAGCACGTCACTTCGGCCCATTCCATCATCTTCATCGGCCTGTTGCCGCTGGCGACCGCGATCTTCGGCGTCATTCGCGGCGGCGATCGCCCCAAACCGGCTTTCTGGCTGTTTTCATGCCTTGGCAGCGCCCTTGTTGCCGGTTTTGCGATGACGCAAGGCGTGACGGCCTCACCGCTTGGCGACATGCTGATGCTGGCCGCAATCATCGCGTGCGGACTGGGCTATGCGGAAGGAGCCAAACTGTCCCGCAAACTCGGCGGCTGGCAGGTGATCTCTTGGGCGCTGGTGTTGTCGCTGCCGATCATGCTGGCTCTGACGCTTATCACCATGCCGAATTCGTTTGCGGGTGTTGGTTCCAACGCCTGGATCGGCCTGGCCTACGTCTCGCTGTTCAGCATGCTGATCGGCTTTGTGTTCTGGTATCGCGGGCTGGCGCAGGGCGGCATCGCCGCGGTCGGGCAGTTGCAGCTCCTTCAGCCTTTCTTCGGCCTTGGGCTGGCGGCAACGCTGCTGCACGAGCAGGTCAGCCCGGCCATGATCGCCGTCACCGCCGCCGTGGTGCTTTGCGTCGTCGGTGCGAAGAGATATGCGAGATAGGCGCCAGCCCCTGCTTCCTTCGCCCCTTGTGGGAGAAGGAAGAGCCGCACCACTAGAACTTGGTCACCACGCCGATGCCGATGCCTTCGAAGCCGCCCATCGCCATCAAGGCCGCGGGCGCCTCGTCGAGGCTGATCCGCTTGCCGACCAGCAGTTCGGGCTTGAGCTTGCCGGTGCGGATCATCTCCATCATCGCCTGGTAGCGGTAGGCCTGCATGCCGTGGCTGCCGCGGATTTCGAGCTCGAAGGCGATCACCTTGTCCATCGGCACCTGCGGCCTGGCGTGATCGCCCAGCATCAGGCCGACCTGCACATGGCGGCCGCGCCGGCGCAGGTTGGCGATGGAGTTGAACGAGGTGGTCGGATGGCCGAGCGCGTCCATCGACATATGCGCGCCACCATTGGTGATCTGCTTGACCGCCTTGACCACGTTCGGCGTCTTCGCGGCGTTGATCGTCGCCACGGCGCCGATCTTGCTGGCGAAGTCCAGCTTCTCGTCGGTCAGGTCGATGGCAATCACGTTGGCGCCCATGGCGCTGGCGATCATGATCGCCGACAGGCCGACGCCGCCGCAGCCATGCACGGCCACCCATTCGCCGGGCGTCACCCGGCCCTGGTCGACAATGGCGCGGAACGAGGTGACGAAGCGGCAGCCGAGGCTGGCGGCGGTGGCGAATTCCATCTCGTCGGGCAAGCGGACCAGGTTGGTGTCGGCATGGTCGATCGCGACATATTCGGCGAACGAGCCCCAGGCGGTGAAGCCGGGCTGGGTCTGGTGCTCACAGACCTGGTGGTTGCCCGAGCTGCATTCGAAGCAACGGCCGCAGCCGACCGCGAACGGCACGGTGACGCGCTCGCCGGCCTTCCAGCGGGTCACCTGCTTGCCGGCTGCCACCACGACGCCGGCCAGCTCGTGACCCGGCACATGCGGCAGGCGGATGCTGTCGTCGTGCCCCATCCAGCCATGCCAGTCGCTGCGGCAGAGACCGGTCGCCTCGACCTTGATGACGACGCCCTCCGGAGCCGGCTCCGGGTCGGGCACGGTCTGGATCGTCGGCGTTTCACCGAATTTTTCGAAGACGACGGCTCTCATTGGCAGTTCCTCATGCTTTAGGCTGTGTTGATATTCAGGTGATGCCGGCCTGCGAACGGCAGTTTCCTGCGCTTCCGGTGCTCACGTACCCAAAAGTACGCTGCGCTCCGGTTCTCGGAAACTACCATTCTCGGCGCGGCCTGACCTGAACCTCAACATACCCTAGTCCAACTTGCTCTATTCGGCATCGATCTGGTTCCCGGGTGCGGCCTTTTGGAAGGCCGGCAGCGCCATGCAGGCGGTGTGGATGCGGATGATCGTCGGGTAGGGCGTCATGTCGACGCCGAAACGGGCATTGCTGGTAACCTGTGCGACCAGGCAGATGTCGGCAAGCCCCGGCGCGTCGCCATGGCAGAATGTCCCGGTTTCGGACGACGAAGCCAGAATCTTTTCAAGCGGCTGGAAACCTTCGTTCACCCAGTGCCGGAACCAGTTGGCGACATCCTCGTCGCCGGCGCCGAACAGCGTGCGCAGCGAGGTCAGCACGCGCAGATTGTTCACCGGATGGATGTCGCAGGCGATCATCTGGGCCAGCATCCTGACGCGGGCCCGGCCAAGCGCGTCCTTCGGCAGCAGCGGCGGTTCGGGCCTGGTCTCGTCCAGAAATTCGATGATTGCCAGCGATTGGGTCAGCAGCGTGCCGTCGCCCAGGATCAGCGCCGGCACGAGTCCCTGTGGGTTGACCGCGAGATAGGCAGGCTCCAGATGCTCGCCAAGGCGCAGATGATGCGGCACGTATTGGTAGGTCAGGGCCTTCATCTCCAGCGCGATCCGCACCCGGTAGGAGGTTGAGGAGCGGTAGTAGTTGTGGAGGACGATGTCGCTCATCGCGGCACATTCGGCCGATTTGGACGACCGGGCAAGGCATGATGGTCGGAATTCCTTCGGCCGGGGATGGCGATGTACTATTTGCCAATAATCTGGCCATGGTCACTGGGCTATTCTATCCTGCCTGAAATGAAACGAACGCCATGACCGCAGTCAACGATAGCGCCCGGTTTCTGATCATCGACGACCACCCGCTGTTTCGCGAGGCGCTGCACAGCGCCGTGCAAATGGCCTACCCGGACGTCGACACCGTCGAGGCGCGTTCGATCACCGAGGCATTCGAGCTTCTGGCGGATGCCAAGCCGTTCGATCTCGCGCTGCTCGACCTCAGCATGCCTGATGTGCATGGCTTCGACGGGCTGCTGCAACTTCGGACCCGCTACCCGCGCCTGCCGGTGGTCATTGTTTCGGGGCATGAGGAGCCCAAGATCATTTCCGAGGCGCTGTCCTATGGCGCTGCCGGTTTCATCCCGAAATCGGCGCGCAAGAGCGATCTGGCCGCTGCCATCCGCTCGGTCATGGAAGGCGCGATCTACGTGCCCGAAACCTATGAAGGCCAGCCGCCGGACGTCGAGAGCACCGACCGCGCCGAGATGGTGCAGCGTCTTGCCAAACTGACGCCGCAGCAATTGCGGGTGCTGCAGATGCTGCGCCAGGGCCTTCTCAACAAGCAGATCGCCTATGAACTGCAGGTCGGCGAAACCACCGTCAAGGCGCATGTTTCCGAAATCCTGCGCAAGCTCAACGTCTACAGCCGGACGCAAGCCGTCATCGAGGTTTCGAAGCTCGACAGTGCCGATCTGTTTCGCGGTCAGGCGGGGCTTTGACTATTCGGGAAAATATTCAATGTCGAGTGAAGCCCCAATTTTGCCTAGAAAGGCAATCGTCTC
Source organism: Mesorhizobium sp. WSM4821 (assembly GCF_055901555.1). NCBI lineage: Bacteria > Pseudomonadati > Pseudomonadota > Alphaproteobacteria > Hyphomicrobiales > Phyllobacteriaceae > Mesorhizobium > Mesorhizobium sp. WSM4821. The sequence goes on from NZ_CM148371.1 coordinate 4,109,842, forward strand.
ATCGGAGAAAAACAAGGGGACATGCTCGTTTTCCGGGGCAATTGCGATCTTCACGGATATCTTATTCAGATGCTCGTGATGGCGTAGCCGGAACAAATTTTCTATTTTTTCGCCAAGCCGCAAAGCCAGCTCGCGAATAGCGATATCGAGGTTCACGTACTCTTCGAATCTGCAGCTGATATTCCAGCCATGACGGCCACGCCTTGGCAGGTGTCCTCCGACTGCCTTTCACGACTTCCTTATCGGCGTCAATTTCCAAGAGGTCAGATATCTCGTGTGGGGCTGGCGTCCTTGACGTCACGGATAGAAACGCTGTGATCCTTGTCATCTTCACTCCCGGTGCGGCTACATCGGCCTTAGATCCCCGTCGTTGGACTCACCTCGGTGACCACTTCTATACGCCAATGGAAAAACAGCCGCTCTCTAAGCCAGCAAATGCGCCAGCAACGCGCGAAGTTGTGCCGGTTTCAGCGGCTTGCGCATCAGCTCGATGCCGGCCGTGCGGGCAGCTATGGCAACGGTTTCCGAACCGTCGGCGGTGACGATCAGCGCCGGTACGGCGCGGCCGAGACAATCGCGGACCTCGGCGATGGTCGTGGTGCCGAGATCGCCGCCGTCGAGATGCTGGTCGGCTATGACGATGTCCGGCACCCAGTCCGTATCGCCAAGCATGTCGAGCGCATCACCGGTCGAGGTGGCGGGGCGCACCAGGCATTGCCAGCGCTCGAGCAGGAAGGTCATCGCCTGCAGCACCTCGATGTCGTTCTCGACCAGCAGCACCTTTGTGCCGAACAGACCGTAGCCGCGCGGCCGCTCCATCTCGGCGGCGTTGGCGATGACGTCGGCCGTGGCGCCGATCCCGACCGGAACGTCGATATGGAAGATCGTGCCGTGTCCGACCTTTGACGAAAACGTCACGGGATGGCCGAGTGCGGCGGCGATGCGGCGCACGATGGCCAGGCCCAGGCCCAGCCCGCCGCCAGCAAGCCCGGCATCGGACGAGATCGTGCCGCGGTGGAATTCCTCGAACACCGCCTCGCGCTGGTCGTCGGGAATGCCGCAGCCGGTATCGGCGACATCGATGCGGATCGTGTCGCCGCGATGCCTGGTGCCGACCAGCACGCCGCCGGAGCGGGTGTAGCGCAGCGCGTTGGAAAGGATGTTCTGCAGGATGCGGCGCAGCAAGGTGCGGTCGGAGCGCACGACGGCGTTGACCGGCCGGAATTTCAGCGTCAGGCCCTTCATCTTCGCGACCGGCTGAAAGTCCGAACGCAGCGACGAAAACAGCGTCTCCAGGCTGACGTCGCCGATGTCGGGCTGCACGACGCCGGCGTCGAGCTTGGAAATGTCGAGCAGGGTGCGGAGCAGATCCTCCATCGTCTCCAGCGACCGCTCGACCTGCCGGACCAGCTTCTTGCCTTCGTCGCTGGTCTGCACTTCGGCCAGCGCCGAGACCGAGAGGTGTGCTGCGTTGAGCGGCTGCAGCACGTCGTGGCTGGCAGCTGCCAGGAACCTGGTCTTGGACAGGTTCGCCAACTCGGCGTTTTCCTTGGCCGCGCTCAAATCGATGTTGGATTGTTCCAATCTACGCAGTGTCGAGTGCAGTTCCTCGGTGCGCGTGCGCACTCGATTCTCGAGCGAAATTGCGGTCTGGAACAGCGAGAACGCGTTGCCCTGCTGGTCCATCGAGCGCTCGACGCGGCTGACAAGGGCCGCGTTGATCTTCTTCAGCTTCTCCAGATCGTTGATGTCCTTGAGCGGCATGAGAACCTCCTACTCCGCCGCCTGCCGCTCTCCGAAGGCGATGCCGGTAAAAGTCTGGTTCAGATGCATCGACCGGTACTGTTCGCCATAGGTGCCGAAGCCGATGACGTTGTTGACCTTGTAGAGTTCCGAAATCTCTCGAAAGACCTGCCGGTTGCGCGCGTCGAGCCGGCGCAGCACGCAGTCGAAGCCGAGGATCATGTCGATGCCGCCAAGCCTGTCCTCGACATCCCTAAGGGCGGCACGTGTCGATTCAACCATGCCCTTGGGCTGGGCGATGGAAAGGACGACGCCATCGTCGATGGCGCAGAAGAACGACAGCGAGCCGTCCGCGTGCATCTTCTGGATCGAGCGGCAGTAAAACTCGCCGCCCACTTTCACCACCACCGGGTGCGAGGCAAAACTCAGCGGCGTCAGCATCTGCGGGATGACGCCGACCGAGGCGGCATATTCCTCCGCGGCATTGGTGGCGTTGAATTCGCGCACGGTGCGGTGATCGGGATCGGACGCCGTCACCACCAGCTTCTGGTCGGTGGGAACGAAATTGTCGGTCTTGAACACGTGGAAGGGAATTTCCGTGGTGATCAGCACGATGATGGCACTGTCGGAGGTAACCCTGCCGTTCGAGATCAGCCGCGTCGTCTCGAACTTCAGATCGTCTCCGGCCGATCCGCCGATCAGAGGAATGTCGTCGAGGCCCCAATGGATGGCCGAGGTCACCGCTTCCTCGGCATAGGACAGCCCGTCGATGAAGCAGAGCGCGAAGGTGGTGTTGGTCCGTTCGTACCCGACGCGGCCCTGCAGCGAGCGCCGCAGCGCCCCGACTTCATCGGTGATCCTGTCCATGCCCGACGAAGAGAGATTGTCGACCATGGTGCTTGCGACCGAAAACGACGCCGACGGAAGCAGCAAGGCCAGGATCTGGCCTTCCTCCAGACCGCGCGGCGTGATTTCGCCGGCGGTGGAGCAGCCGGCATAGGCAAGTGCCGGCGCATTGATCTTCAGCGCGTTCGACAGGGCCGCCGCATCGACGAGGCTCTGGGAGAAAAAGAGCAGGGCGAAGCCGGCATCAATGGCCGCGGCTTCGGTCGCGATCGCCCGGGTGAACGCATCGGCGTCGGGCTCATCCGTGGTGAGCACCGACAGGCCGCATGCATAGCGCGTCCGTGAACTGGCCAGCGGCTTCCTCCTCCATTCCTCCGACGCTCTTTTGTGCGCGGCTCTTTTTTGTGCTCCTCGGCGCGCCGGCGTCGACGTCATTGTTGTCTTCAAGTGCTGGTTTGGCAATGAGCCAACATGATGGATTTGAAGTTTCTGCTATTCTGACGGCATCGGCGCTCGGAAACTTCAACCCCGAACTACACTGGAAGGGAGCTGATCCGTGGAAGCACAGGTCCGGAAGCTGTTCGAAAGGTATGAGCAGCTTTTCCAGAAGTCCCTCGCCGGCGATGCCGACATGGATGAGGTCGCATCGGTCTATGCCTCCGCCTTCATCGCGGCGTCGCCTGCCGGCGTCATGGTCGGGAACAACGACGACCAGCTCAAGCAGGCCATGGAACAAGGCTATGCTCATTATCGGGCGATCGGCACGAAGGCGATGCGGAAGCGGGATGTTCGGATCTCGCCGATAGACGAGCACCATTGCATTGCCCATATCGCCTGGACCGCGACCTATGCCCGTCAAGGCCGGACGGACGTTACGATAGATTTCGACGTCCACTACCTCGTGCAGAAGCTGGGCGGAGAGCCCAAGATATTTGGCTGGGTGTCAGGCGATGAGCAGGAGGTTCTCAGGAAACACGGCATCGGCTGAGATCGGCTCGCAGCCGCTCATGGCCGGAAGGCGGCATTCGCACGGCGATCGAAGCTCTCGCTTCATCGTGCCGTTTTCGCTGTCTTTGCGTGACCGAAAGTACAATATGCGGATTCTGGGACGAACTGCATTCTCGCAATCCCGGCATTTCGCGGCACTTTTTCCCGTGCATAATGCAGTATAAGAATGGCGGACAGACTGAGGGCTCGGGCACCACCGACGCCAAACGACCAAGGTTAGCACCCAGGGAGGTTTTATGTCGGATATATCGTTGACGGTGAACGGAAGACGAGTCAGCGGCGCGGCCGAAGACCGTACGCTTCTGGTTCATTTCTTGAGGGAGAATCTCGGCCTGACCGGGACGCATGTCGGCTGCGACACCTCGCAATGCGGGGCCTGTGTGGTCCATGTCGACGGCAAGGCGGTCAAATCCTGCACGATGCTTGCGGTGCAGGCTTCCGGGTCGAGCGTCGTGACGATCGAAGGGCTGGCGGAGGGCGCCGACCTGCATCCGGTACAGGCGGCGTTCAAGGAGCATCACGGGCTGCAGTGCGGGTTCTGCACGCCGGGCATGATCATGGCGGCGACGGACATGATCGCCCGCCACCCCGAAGGCCTCGACGAGGCCACGGTGCGCGCCGAACTCGAAGGCAACATCTGTCGCTGCACCGGTTACCACAACATCGTGAAAGCGATCCTCGCCGCATCGAAGACGATGGCCAAGGGCAAGGCCAGGCGGGCGGCGTGAGGAACAGAGTGAGTAGTGAGTAGCGGGTAGTGAAACTAGCCGCCTGTTCAGGTCGAACTACTCACTACTCACTATTCACCACTCACTACTTTCCTACTCACTATTTCCGCAATTCGGGAGGAATTTCTGCGATGGGCATTGAGGGTGTTGGCGCTCGTGTAGCGCGCAAGGAAGACAAGCGGTTCATTACCGGCGCCGGGCGCTATGTCGACGACATGGTGGTTCCCGGCATGAAGCATGCGGCCTTCGTGCGCAGCCCGCACGCGCATGCGCAAATCAAGAAGATCGATGTCAAAAAGGCCCAAGCCATGCCGGGCGTCATCGGCGTGCTGACCGGCAAGGAGCTCAAGGCCGACGGCATCGGCAATCTCATCTGCGGGTGGATGATCCATTCCAAGGACGGCACGCCGATGAAGATGGGGGCGTGGTCGCCGCTGGCCTTCGACAGGGTCCGCTATGTCGGCGATGCGGTGGTCATCGTGGTCGCCGAAACCAAGGGCCAGGCGCGCGACGCGGCCGAAGCGGTCGACATCACCTACAAGGAGCTGAAAGCGGTCGTCGATGCGCCGAAGGCGCTCGAGAGGAGCGCACCACAGATCCATCCGGAAGCCGACAGCAATCTGATTTTCGACTGGGAACTCGGCGACAGCACGGCGACCAACGCGGCGATCAAGGCCGCTGCCCATGTCACCCGCATGAAGATCGTCAACAACCGGCTGGTGCCCAACGCCATGGAGCCGCGTGCCGCACTTGGTCATTACGACAAGGCCGAGGACCACTATACGTGCTGGACGACTTCGCAGAACCCGCATGTCGCGCGGCTGGTGATGAGCGCTTTCTACAATGTCGCCCCCGAAAACAAGCTGCGCGTCATCGCGCCGGACGTCGGCGGCGGCTTCGGCTCGAAGATCTTCATCTATCCGGAAGAGATCATCTGCCTGTGGGCCTCGAAGAAGACCGGCGTGCCGGTCAAATGGGTTGCCGACCGCACAGAGAGTTTTCTCACCGATGCGCATGGCCGTGACCATGTCTCGACAGTGGAGATGGCCTTCGACCGGGACAACAGGATCACCGGGCTGAAGGTCGACACCATCGCCAATTTCGGCGCCTATATGTCGCTGTTCTCGTCCTCCGTGCCGACCTATCTCTACGCGACGCTGTTGTCGGGCCAGTACGATATTCCGGCGATCCACGCCAATGTGCGCGCCGTCTACACCAACACCGCGCCGGTCGACGCCTATCGCGGGGCAGGGCGGCCGGAGGCCACCTATCTGCTCGAACGCACCATGGAGACCGCCGCCCGCGAATTGGGCGTGTCGCCGGCGGAGCTTCGTCGAAAGAACTTCATCACCTCGTTCCCGCACCAGACGCCGGTCATCATGAACTATGACGCCGGCGATTATGGCGCCTCGCTCGACGCGGCGATGAAGGCTTCGGACTACGCCGGCTTTGCCAAGCGCAAGGCTGACGCCGTCAAGAGAGGCAAGCTGCGCGGCATCGGCATGAGTTGCTACATCGAGGCCTGCGGCATTGCGCCTTCGGCGGCTGTCGGTAGTCTTGGAGCGGGTGTCGGTCTTTGGGAAAGTGCCGAGGTGCGTGTCAACGCCGTCGGCACGATCGAGGTGCTGACCGGCTCGCACAGCCATGGCCAGGGCCATGAGACGACCTTCGCACAATTGGTCAACGAGCGTTTCGGCGTGCCGATCGATAGCGTCTCGATCGTCCACGGCGACACCGACAAGGTGCAGATGGGCATGGGCACCTATGGTTCGCGCTCGGGTGCCGTCGGCATGTCGGCCATCGTCAAGGCGCTCGACAAGGTCGAGGCCAAGGCCAAGAAGATCGCCGCCCACCTGCTCGAAGCCGACGAGGGCGACATCGTTATCGAGAACGGCGCGCTGAAGGTCGCCGGCACCGATAAGAACGTGCCGTGGTTCCAGATGGCGCTTGCGGCCTACACGGCCCACAACCTGCCTGGCGGCATGGAGCCCGGGCTGAAGGAAACGGCATTCTACGATCCGTCGAACTTCACCTTCCCGGCGGGCTGCTACATCTGCGAGGTCGAGATCGATCCGGAAACCGGCGTGACGGAGATCGTCCAGTTCGTCGCCGCCGACGATTTCGGCAATATCATCAACCCGATGATCGTCGAAGGCCAGGTGCATGGCGGTATCGCGCAGGGCGTCGGCCAGGCGTTGCTGGAGGGCGCGCACTATGACGCCAGCGGGCAGCTTCTGACGGCGAGCTACATGGACTACACCATGCCGCGTGCCGACGATCTGCCGTCCTTCAAGATCTCGACCTCGAACACGCCGTGCCCCGGCAATCCTCTCGGCATCAAGGGCTGCGGCGAGGCAGGCGCCATCGGCTCACCGCCGGCGGTGATCAATGCCATCACCGACGCCATCGGCATCACCGATATCGCCATGCCGGCATCGCCGTCCACGGTCTGGGCAGCGATCCGGGCGACGAAGCACTGAAAGAGAGTGAGTGGTGAATAGTTAGTAGTGAATAGTTTCGATTGAGGCAAACTCGGTCAGAATATATCCAACCACTACTCACTACTCACTAATGACTACTCACCACCAGTCATTTATTTTCACGGGAGAATCCCATGTATGTAGTCAACTACCACCGGGCCGGCTCCGTCACCGAGGCCGCCAAGCTGATCAAGAGCGGCGACGCCAAGTTCCTGTCGGGTGGCATGACGCTGATCCCCGCCATGAAGACGCGGCTTGCCGCGCCTTCCGACCTGGTCGACCTGTCGCGGATCAAGGAACTGCAGGGCGTCAAAGTGTCGGGCAAGACCGTCACCATCGGCGCCGCCACCACGCATTACGATGTCGCCAGCGACGAGAAGCTGAAGAAGGCCTGTCCGGCGCTCGCCCATATGGCGTCCCTGATCGGCGATCCGGCGGTGCGTCACAAGGGCACGATCGGCGGTTCGATCGCCAACAACGATCCGGCGGCCGACTATCCGGCAGCACTTCTTGCGCTCGACGCCACCATCGTCACCAACAAGCGCGAGATCGCGGCCGGCAAGTTCTTCACGGGCCTGTTCGAGACGGCGCTGAAGGACGGCGAGATCATCACCGCGGTAACCTTCACCGCGCCGGCCAAGGCGGCCTATGAAAAGTTCCGCAATCCCGCCTCGCGCTACGCCATCGTCGGGGTGTTCGTGGCCAAGGGCAAGGACGGCGTCAGGGTTGCCGTCACCGGGGCCGGCGACGACGGCGTCTTTCGTTCGAAGGAAATCGAGGCAGCGTTGACCAAGAGTTTCACGTCCGCCGCGCTCGACGGCGTGAAGGTTTCGGCGAAGAATTTGATGAGCGACCTCCACGCCTCGGCCGACTACCGGGCCAATCTCATCGCGGTGATGGCCAAGCGCGCGGTGACCGCCGCGAACGCCTGAAGGCTTTCGACTGCCAATTTCGGTAGTTTTGGGATTGCCAGCTTTGGGGAAGGGGCCTTCGCGGCCCCTTTTTCGTGGCTCTCGGGTCTGATGGCCGGACATGCGAAGGTGAAGCGCTTTTGCCTTAACCGCTGGTGGAGATCGGTGTGTTGGTTGGCGCAGTGACGAGATCAGCGCGTGCGTGATGTTATCTCACGGTATGAGAATAGTGCGTAGATAAAGGTCAGTGTCCCGGCAAGTTCGAGACCTTCTTCGATGTTCGCCAGCATGCGATAGCGCAAGGATTCCACACCTTCCGCCTCTGCAACGCTGCCGCCGACCATTTCAAGCCCGACCGCTCCACCAAGAAACAGCGCCGCCGAAACCGCCAACAGCACGGCGAGTGATGTTGGGAAAGAGCGGATGAATGGAATAAAGGCAGCTAGCCCCACCAAGCTAAGGATGCCTGCCGGCGCGGCCCATGCAAAATACAGCAGGCCCGTATTGGTTGACCTCGCAGCCAACGCAGAGGATAGTTTCTCATGAAGGCCAGCGAATTCATCGAAACAAAGAAGCAGGAATAGGAAGCCCAAGAAGTACCAATGCCGGGTGAACTGACTGTCACGGCCCGCCGCATCGTCTCCACACTGAAATAGAAGACGGCTGCAGGAAAAAGAACAGCACGGAGACCCAGGTGAATGCGCTCCGTTCTACATCGACATCAAGGATCCATATCTTTGTCGAAAGGTCTGTCTCCTGTCCAGTGTGTACAAAATTAAATCTTGTATAAAACTTGCACAAAGAATCAGCAGAGATAATTCTGCAACAGTGGCGAGTATCGGTCTCCATTTGCTGAACAGAAGCGGGGCTTTCTTTTCCATACTTGAAATTGTCATAAAAGTGTCACATAAAGGTTAGTAGCTTGTCAACCATTGGCGTTCCAATGCGTAGCGACGGAAACAAGTTCGAGTCACTGCTCGGAGTGGGCTTGCTTGCCCTGCTAATAGTTTTGGCCGGGCTCATCGTTTTCTACGAGGTCGAGGTGGTATTTCCGTTGGGGTGACGCGTTGACAATCGCGGGCGGGCATCTCGAGCCTGACTTATGAGAAACCCAGTCCTAAAATTGCCGCATCAAGCTGATGCACACAGTGTAGGGCCGGCGCTGAACGTCAAACGGATCGAGCCGATCAGGCGAGGGGCCGAAGGCGTCGCCGGACTTCCGTCAACCTGGTCCGCTGCAGCGAGGTCATAACATCAAATCTCACGAGACTGGGCAGTTGCGGTTCACCGATCAAGGCGGCGTGGCAGATAAACGTTGAAGGGCAGTGCTGTCGCCTCAGCCGGTGATCTGCCTGGTGTAGTAGCGTACCGCCTTCTTGCCGCCGTGGATCACCGCGTCGCCGACCTCGACGAAGCCGAGGGCCGCGTGAAAGGCATCCGAGGCCGGGTTGGGCGGGTCGGCATTCACCTCGCAAGTGACGATGGTCTGGCCGGCACGCGAGACATAGTCGAACAAATCCTCATAGAGCCTGCGGGCATGGCCGCGGCCACGCGCTTCTCCGGCGACGACGACACGGTCGACATAGACGAAGCGCTGGTAGCGCTCGCGGAACCACAGGAAATTCGGACTGTCGTAGCGGGCGTTCTGGTCGAAGGTCATGATGAAGGCTTCCAGCGCACCGATGCGGCGCGCATAGAAAGCTTCACCGAGCAGAAAGGTCAGGCGTTCTGGCTCAAGCCACGACAGCTCGGCCGCGTGCTCGTTGTTGAGGGCGAGGATGGCCGGCTCATCCTGCGGCGAGACCCGGTCGATCGGCGTCATGCTCTCGCTGCCGCTATCGTCGCCGCCACCAGCGCCGCGTCGGTCACGGTGTTGCGGTACTCGCGGTCGAGGTCGGTGCCGCCCATGCCAACCTGGGGATTGCGGTAGCGCATGGCGCTCGGCACGTCCTTGAGTGCGGCGAAATGCATTTCTGTCAGTCCGGTTCTCTCTCGCACCTCGGCGATATTCCTAGGGTCGAGCCCGCCACAGCCAAGGATGATGATGCGCTTGCCGGCCTGCCGGACGAGGTCCGCCAGCAGGGCCACGCCTTCCAATGCGGTGTCGCGCTGGCCGCTGGTCAGCACGCGGCCGACCTTGCTGCGGATCAGCGCTTCCAGCGCCTCGGCCGGATCGCGCGTCATGTCGAAGGCGCGGTGGCAGGTGACGTTCAAGGGCCCTGCCGCCTGCACCAACTCGCCCATGCGCTTTTCGTCGATGGTGCCGTCGGCGTTCAGGCAGCCGACAACGACACCAGCTATGCCAAGCTCGCTCAGCGCGCGCACATCGGCGAGCATCGAACCGTATTCGGCGTCACTGTAGAGAAAATCGCCGCCGCGCGGCCGCACAATGACGTGGAACGGGATCGTCGCCATTTCGCGGGCCGCCCGCACGGTGCCGAAACTCGGCGTGATGCCGCCGTCGACGAGGCTGGCGCAGAGCTCGACGCGATCGGCGCCGGCTGCCTGCGCGGCCAGCAGGCCGTCTATGCCTTCGACACAGATTTCAATTAGCGGCAGGCGAGGGCGTTCGGCGTCGGTCACGGGCGATCCATTGGTCAATTCGGCTGATCCTGCCCTAGCATTGGGTCCATTGCCGTGAAAGCCGGAACTGTTGGCTCAGCCTGAGCTGATTGGAACCGGCTCGCGATCCACGGCGGCGCAACGACACATCAGATCCGCAACTTGTGAGCGTTCGCGCGCACGAAGTCGATGAAGGCCCGCAGCTTCGGCGGCACGAGGCGGCGACTGGGATAATAGAGGTGGAGCGGCTCGTAAGTGGGACAGAAAGGCTCCAGGACCTTGACCAGCGCGCCTGAGGCGAGAAGCGGCGCGGCGAGGCCTTCGACGGCGAAGGCAAGGCCAACCCCTTGCGCGGCGGCTATGATGCAGAGCGGAAGCGTGTTCACGATCAGACGTGCGTCGGGCGTGAACTCGACCTGGCGTCCATCAACGACGAACTCCCAGGGCGAGATGGCGCGGGTGCGGGTGAAGGCGAATGCGATGCAGCGGTGGGCGGCGAGGTCGGCCGGCCGCTTGGGCGTGCCGTTACGCGCCAGATAATCCGGGCTGCCCAAAACGACCGTCTGCAGCGGCCCGCCCAGGCGCGCGCCGATCATATCCTTATCGAGGAGCTCGCCGATTCGCAGACCGGCGTCGAAGCCCTGGGCGGCGATATCGACGAAGCTGTCGTCGAAGATCAGGCTAAGCCGCACTTCGGGGTAGGCGTCCATGAACGGCCCCATCAGCGGCTCGATCAGCAGTGGCGCGGCAATCCATGGCAGGCTCAGGCGCAGCGTGCCGGCGGGGCGATCGCGGGTCTCGCGCAGCGCCGCGCCTGCCGCCCAGACCTCTTCGGCCGCCGGGCGCACGTGGTCGAGGTAATAGACGCCTGCCTCGGTCAAACCGACGCTGCGGGTCGTGCGATTGAGGAGCCGCACTCCCAGACGCTCCTCGAGCCCCTTGACGGCCTCGCTCAACGAGGCCGGAGCGACGCCGAGTTCGGCGGCGGCGCGGGTGAAGCTCCTGGTCTCCGCCACCTTGACGAAGGCGACGATGCCGCTGAACTGGTCAAGGCGCATTGTAAGGATATTCCAAATAGCCTTGTCGAACCATACGGGCTTTTCCGGTGAACAAAAAGCCTCATGTTAGGTCGACGAACGAGCTTCGCTGTTGCGACGGCTCGAAGGCAAGGAGACAAAAGCCAATGACCAGGCTTGCTTCGCTCGCCGCCGGCGCTCTCCTGGCGGTGTCCACAGCTCCCGCGAATGGCGGTCCGCAGGAAGACCGCAACATCCAGCTTATCAAGGACTACTACGCGGCTTACGCGACCGGGAACCCGGATGCCGTCCGGCCCTTCCTGGCGCCCGACATCGTGTGGCGCATTCCCGGCCATCATCCGCTCGCCGGCGACAAGCGCGGGCCGGAGGAGGTGGTCGCCTTCTTCCGTGGCCTGGCCGACGGCAAATTCAAGGCCGAGCCGATCTTCTTCCAGGCGCAGGGCGACCTCGTCGTCGACATCCATCGCGGCTGGTCGAATGCCGGCTCGGGTCCCGAAATCGACCAGCTCTACGCCCTGATGTTTCGCATCGAGGATGGCAAGATCGCCGAGGCCCAGAATTTCCTGACCGACATGTACCAGTCGGACGCCTTCTACTGGGCGCACTACCCGCTGAAGCCGCTGCCCGGCCGGCTGGCGGATGACCGCTGAGACAGCGGCTTTCCTCACCGGTCGCGCCGCGCTTCCCGCTCCAAGCCAGAGGAGACTTGCGATGCTGAAAACCCTGACACTTGCCGCGGCAACCGCCGTCGCGCTTGCCTTCAATGCCGTCGCCGCACCGCGCGTCGAGCGCGTCACTTTCGCCTCGCACGGTGAGCAGATCGTCGGCGATCTTTATCTGCCCGAGGACCTGGACGCGGCGGAGCCTCGGCCCGCGCTGGTCGTGACCGGCGCCTGGATGACGGTGAAGGAACAGATGCCGGCCCGCTACGCCCGCGAGATGGCCGACCGCGGCTTCGTCGCCTTGACCTTCGATTTTCGCGGCTGGGGCGAGAGCGGCGGCGCACGTCGCCAGTACGAGGATCCCAGCACCAAGATCGCCGATATCCAAGCGGCGGTCACCTATCTCGCGACCCGGCCCGAGACCGACAAGGACCGCATCGGCGGGCTCGGCATTTGCGCCAGCTCCGGCTATATGGTCGCTGCCGCCGCTAAGGATGCCGCGATCAAGTCGGTCGCCCTCGTCGCGCCCTGGCTGCACGATGCCGAGGTGGTCGAGCAGACCTATGGCGGCAAGGACGGTGTCGCCAGCCTTGAAGCGGCGGGCAATGCAGCCGAGGCCACGTATCGCAGCACCGGGAAACAGGCATTCCTGCCCGCCGCCAGCCTGACCGACGACCGTGCGATCATGTTCAAGGCGCCTTACTACACCGAGGCCGGTCGCGGGATGATCCGGGCCTGGCGCAACGAGGCCGATCCGGCCTTCTGGCACGGCTGGCTAACATTCGATGCCATCCAGGCTGCTCCGCGTCTGCATCAGCCCTTCCTGATGGTGCATAGCGAGGCGGCTGCCATTCCGGAGGGCGCGCATAAATTCTTCGCGCGGCTGACCACCTCCAAGCAGGAGCTGTGGCTCGATGAGGTCACCCAGTTCGACTTCTACGACCGCGCCGCGCCGGTGAAGGCGGCGAGCGACGCCGTTGCCGCGCATTTTCGCGCCACGCTGGGCGATGCAGGTGAGGCGGGACAATGAACTCCGTCAACCGCCGGCATGTCTTGATCTCGGCAGTTTTCGCCGCGACGCCTGCCGCTACCTCTGCGCCGGCCTTGAGCGCCTCGCGAGCTGCGCTGACGGTCGAAGACAGGGTCGTCATTGCCGAGGCAGTTGCCGGAATCGGCCTCTATGCCGACCTGCGCGAATGGAACCGGGTCAAATCCTATTTCGCGGCAAACGTTATGACCGACTATACCAGCCTTTTCGGCGGCGAGGTCGCGACCAGCGACCGCGACGCGCTTGTTGCCCAGTGGCAAGGCGTGCTGCCGGGGTTCGACGCCACCCAGCATCTCATCACCAACATCGTTGTCGAGGGCGCGGGCAACGATGCGATTGCGCGTAGCCATGTCCGCGCGACCCACTGGATCGACGCCCGGTTCTGGACGGTCGGCGCCAGCTATCTCCACCGGCTGGTGCGGACACCGGAAAGCTGGCGCGTCAGCGCTATCGCCATCCATCGCTTGTACGAGGAGGGGGACCGCGCCGTGCTGGCCGCCGCCGCGGACCGGGTGAACGGGGGGACGGAATGAGCAGCCGGCTAATGGCCACCACTGTTGCCAGCTACTGGCGCAACACCGTGTTCTTGGAGCCTTCTTCGACCTGATCGATCACCAGCAGCTTGACCGGATCGGCGCCGACATTGGTGCCCTGATGCCACTGCCCGATCATTTCGATGATGAAATCGCCTGACTTGTATGTGGTGCTCTTGCCGGTCTCGACATTGGTGACTTGAAGCGTCCCAGCCTCGACATAGGCATAACGGGGAAACGGGTGCTTGTGGACCGGCAAGGTCGCGCCCGGCGCGATCTCAAAGGACGAAACCAGGACCTGTACGTTTTTCTGCGGCAGCGTTATCGGCTGGCCGGATGCGGTTTCCGTGCGTGATGCAAGTGGAGACACGACAACCGGCGTTCCACTGCTGTCCAGCGCCTGAGCGGCATTCGCAAATAGCGCGGCCGCGAGCAGCAGCGGCGTCGATATCAGGATTTTTCGCATGATTCCTCCCAAGCCCAGCTTCACCATCGCGCAGCAAATATCCGCACGCAAGCGTCTCCTTTCGGGAGGGCTAGCGGCCTCTCCTGAACATGCCAGGCGTCATGCCGCGCGTAGCCCGGAAGGTGCGGGAAAGATGGCTCTGGTCGGCGAAACCCGCCGCAATGGCGGCTTCGGCGAGGCCAAGCCCCTGTTCGATCAGGAAGCTGGCGCGACGCAATCTCCGGTCGCGGATATAGGCCGCAGGCGTCAGGCCGATCGTCTTCTTGAAATCCCGGATGACCTGGAACCGGGTGACGCGCGCGGCGTCGGCGAGCCGCTGAAGATCGAGCTGCGAGGCAAGTCCGCTTTCCACAAGGTCCTCGTAGAGCGAAAACCTCTGCCGCGATCCGGAGCTCTCGACCTCCTCGGCCTGCCCGCTCCAATCGCCATGCCGAACGATGAGGCGCCTCAATGCGACCAGAAGCGACGCCTCGGCTTGCGTCGCATCCTTGGACGTCGACCCTTCATGGGCTGCCGCCAACGCGGCCGCGAGGTCGCTGTCCTCGATCACCGCGCGTGAGAAGACCGGAGCGCGGTCTTGACCCAGCTCGCGGCTGACCGCCGTCATCAGCGGCGCAGAGGGATAAAACGTGCGGTAGGCCCAGCCTTCGTCCCCACCTTGTTCCCCGTCATGCCATTCCTCGGGATTGACGACGGCAACGGTGCCTGCCGGAGCGACAACGGTCTGGCGGCCGATGCGGATGCGTTCGCAGCCAGCCGTAATCAGCGCGATCACATAGGTTGGATGCGTATGCAGCTCGTACCGATGCTGCGTGAAGCGCGCCTTGAACAGGCCAAGGTCGGGGAAGCAGGGATGGCGCCAGTATGTCCTGGTCTCCGTCGCGTGCACGTCTTTCATCCCTGCTGCTTTCATCCCTGCCGCGGTCAATCTGGTTCAAGACGCCTGTTGTGCGACTTTCTAATCCTGATCCCGGATCAAACCGCCTTTGCCGGCGCTGAAGGAGAGCATCATGCTGCATAATGATCCCATCGCCGCGCTGACGCCAGAGGTCATAGCCTGGCGGCACCATATCCATTCCAATCCCGAACTCGGATTCGAGGAGAACGAAACGGCACGTTTCGTTTCTGAAAAACTGCGTGCCTTTGGCTTCGACGAGGTTCATGAGGGGATCGGCGGCACCGGGGTCGTCGGCGTCCTGCGCAGCGGCACGGGCACGTGCGCCATCGGTCTTCGCGCCGAATTGGACGCGCTTCCGGTCATGGAGAAGACCGGCTTGCCGTATGCGTCCCGAAACGAGGGCGTGATGCACGCCTGCGGTCACGACGGCCACACTGCCATGCTGCTCGGCGCCGCCAGGCTGCTCAGCCAATCCCGCGCCTTCGACGGCACCGTCTACTTCATCTTCCAGCCAGCCGAGGAAAACGAAGGCGGCAGCATGCGCATGATCGAGGACGGCATGTTCAAGCGCTTCCCGGTCGAGGCGGTGTATGCCGTCCACAACTGGCCGGGCGTCAAGCTCGGAACGATCGCCGCTCGCACCGGAGCACAGATGGCGGCCGTCGACAATTTCGAGCTGACCTTCGAGGGTCTTGGCGCGCACGCCGCCATGCCGCAGCTCGGCGACGACCCGATCCTGGCAGCAGGGGCCTTTGTCCAGGCCGTCCAGCGCATCGTCAGCCGCTCGGTCGATCCGCAAACCGCGCTGGTCGTCAGTGTCACACAGATCCACGGCGGCA
Organism: Mesorhizobium sp. WSM4821; assembly: GCF_055901555.1. Lineage (NCBI taxonomy): Bacteria > Pseudomonadati > Pseudomonadota > Alphaproteobacteria > Hyphomicrobiales > Phyllobacteriaceae > Mesorhizobium > Mesorhizobium sp. WSM4821. Next base: position 4,125,603 of record NZ_CM148371.1, read on the forward strand.
ATGTCGGCAACATCGTGCCCGGCAAGGTCTGGCTGCAGGGCACCTGCCGTTTTTTCGAGCCCGGTCATTCCGATCACTGCCAGGAGCTGATCGGCGAAATAGCCCAGGGCATTGCTGCGGCGCATGCGCTCAAGGCCACGCTCGACTACAAGAAGGGCTATCCGCCGCTCGTCAACACGGCTGGCGCCACGGCTCGCGCCGTCGAGGCAGCTGCCGCCGCCGTTGGGAGGGAGAACGTTTCGACCGAGTTCAGCCCGAGCCTCGGCTGCGAGGATTTCGCCTTCATGATCCGCGAGGCAGGCGGCTGTTATGCGTGGATCGGCGCCGGCGATTTCGGTCCAGGCGAAGGGCTGCACGGCGATCGCTACGTCTTCAATGACGAGATCGTGCCGACCGTGATGTGCTACTACGTCAATCTGGTCGAGCAGGCGCTTCCCGCCTCGTGAACCGTCAGTCCCAGAGGGAAAACAGATGTTCAGCGAGACGTGCCGAGCTGGCTGCGCTTGGTGGCCACAGGCTGGAAATGCAAGCTTCGCATGTCAAACGCCGGTCTCGCCAACCCGTCGTACCTCACCCGGCTGCGGCCGCGAACTGCGTTACGTGGACGGGAGGATCGAGCGCTGCCTGCGCGATGCCGGCCTGCTTTTCATCGACTTGCACAATCACAAAAATGACGCCTTGTGCAACGTTTGGTTCATCCGGCTTTCTGGCAGAATCGGATGCCCGGAGAAGCCTACGAGCAATGCCGCCGCAGGCCGCGCCGACGACGACCATGCCAGCCGCCGCTCCGACAGGATCAATGCCGGTGGCGCCAGACGCACACAGGCCGATCAATAGACCAACCGCCACGCCAAAGGCGGTACCGCCCGGACCGCGCAAGGCAGTGCCGATTTCGTCGTCGTAAGGTCCGACGACGCTGATCTGTTCGTGAGAAACTCCTACGGCCTGAAGCGCGGCAATGGCGCGCGCTGCCTCGTCGTGGGAATCGAAGAGCTTGCTGATTGTTCGCATTTGACGGCCCATAGCACAGACGTCGCCCGCCGCTCATTTCGAAGCGGCGGGCTTCTCCTCCCAGTCGCTTAGGTCATTCGATGATTTTGACGATCTTGCGTGTGCCTGGATCAACGACAACCGTCCGATTGTCGACGACGACGTAGCGGTATTCGACGTCGGGAACTTCATGAAGCTCGACCGTGTCGGGCAGGGTCGAGCCGATATTGAGTTCCACCCCAGGGATTTTCACCGACGCGAGCGGCTGCTTTTCCACATATTCCCTGATGACGGTCTCCTGTTCAGGAGCGATGATCACGTCCTGAGCGGCAGCGGCGCCGACGCCTGCCAGCAGCAGAAACCCCGCGGCTGCAGTGGAAAGACGCATTGTCATAATTGCCTCCTGTTATGTGATCTCGCTTGGCTTCGCGCCAGACCCACTCAAACATGGGACCGCTGCAAACGTTCCTTGGCTGGGCTTCGGTCCCATCCGAGACGCTTTGCCGTTGGACTTAGGTCTGATCTGCTGCGCGCAATGGGTCTGGATATCGAGCCGTCCGGAACCGCGGCTGCTCGTTCGCAGGTTCGCGGAGGGAGTCCATGAAGGAACGTGTCCACCATCTCATGCCGCAGTCTGCTCCGACCTGCCGAGGAATGGTAAAGATCAGCTTACTATTGCTCGAGCGGTGAGGGCATTGACCATGAAAAACCGCCGCGCCTTTCGCGGCCACGGGCAATCAGGCATTATATGTACGAAGGAATGCCGGGAGATCGAAGCCTTGGAGCTAGCGTGTGACGACTTGCTGCCTTGCGTGAGCGGTGGAACTTACGTAAAAAATCGTCGGGCGCAGTTTCCGTCTGGTCGGTAAGCCCTAAGTTCCCTAGCGATTGATCGGTGCAACCGAAATGGCGTCGCTTGGCGTCGCTCGACAACAAATTGGCCGGTTCGCTGGAATATGGCGCCATACAGAGCGACAGGACTGATCGATCGGTGGAATGCACTGTCGCTGGCCACTCAGTTTCTGCTCGCGGGCGGGCTGTTCTCGCTATCGGCGATGATCGTGGTGGGAATTTCCGTGACGAGCCAGATAGAAGCCGCGGTTACCCGGAACTCGGCTTCTGCCACCGCGCTTTACGTCGACAGCGTTATCGCGCCGCTGCTCCCCGACATGCGCAGGAGCGAAGTGCTGGAGGAGAGCGTTGCTCATGCGCTGGATGAAACGCTGGGGCAAGGCGCACTCGGCACAAGGCTCCAATCCTTCAAGCTCTGGCGCCGCGATGGAACCATCCTCTATTCAACCGACAAAGAATTGACTGGGAAGCGCTTTCCGCCCAGCGACAACCTTCGGACTGCGTTCGCAGGTCGCATGGTCTCGGAGTTCGACAAGCTGGATGACCTGGAGAGCCAGGCCGAGCGAGACAGTGGGTTGCATCTTCTTGAAATCTATAATCCGGTGCTTCAGCCGTGGTCGGGCGAAGTCGTGGCTGTTCTGGAATTCTACGAGATCGCCAACGATTTTGAAAAGGACCTCCGGCAGGCACTCGTTCGAACCTGGTCCGATGTTGCCGCCGTCACCGCAATTTTCTTCCTCGGGCTTTCGGCGATCGTTTTTCGTGGCAGCCGTACGATTCGTTCCCAGAGCCGATCATTGAAGCAGCGCATTGCCGAACTTTCCGATCTGCTTGCTCAAAACAGAATGTTGAGGTTGCGGGTCCAGCGCGCTTCGCAACGCGCCACGGCGCTTAACGAACGTTACCTCAGGCGCATCGGCGCGGACCTGCACGATGGGCCGGCGCAACTGGTTGCCCTCGCTGCGCTAGGGATCGACAGCCCCGTGCTTGCCGATCCTGCCACGCCGGCCGCGGCGCGCGCACGGGAATTGCGGGCCGTCAAAGCCAATTTGGACGACGCCATGCGCGACATCAGGAACATCAGCAAGGGCCTTGTGCTGCCGCATGTCGAGAATGCAGAGTTGACGAAGATCCTCGAGCTTGCCGTGCGAGCGCACGAAGAGCGGACCGGCGTCAAAGTGATGCTGTCCATGACCGGGGGGCACACACCCTTGTCACCGGCAGCCAAGATCTGCATCTTCCGCTTCATCCAGGAGGCGCTGAACAACGGCTTCCGCCACGCCGGGGGTGCCGGTCAATCGGTCGCGAAACATTTCGACGGGGAGCGCGTTTGTATCGAGGTTTCAGACACCGGCCAAGGTTTCGACCCAAAGACCGTCCATCCTGAGAGGCTGGGGCTCGTCGGGCTGCGTGAGCGGGTAGAAAGCCTCGGCGGCCAATTTGCCGTAACGTCTTCACAGAATGGGACAGTGGTGAAAATGGTTCTCAACATAGCTGAAATGGGACAAGCATGACGATGACGCCAGCGGCCATAAAGCTCGCCGTCGTCGACGACCATCCGCTGTTCAGGGAAGGCGTCGTGCGCACACTCGACCAGATCGGCGGGTTCGAGATCGTCGCCCAAGGCAGCAGCCGGGATGACGCCTTGCGGATATCGGAAGACCGGCAGCTCGATATCCTTCTGATGGACATTTCGGTGCCTGGAGGGGGGCTGGGCGCGATCGAACCTGCTCTGCAACGGAACCCGGATCTGAAAATCGTCATGCTGACCGTCTCGGAGGAAAATCAGGACGTCCTGACCGCCTTGCAAAGCGGGGCAAGAGGCTATGTCCTGAAGGGTGTCGGATCGAGAACGCTGGCCGCCATATTGCGCACGGTGGCGTTGGGCGAACGCTATGTTTGCCCGCAATTGTCGGCGCGTGTGCTGGTCGACTTGTCCAGCCAGTCAACCACGGCCGCGAAAGTCGACGTGCTGGCCGAACTCACCAGTCGTGAGAGAGAGATCCTGACCTTCGTTGCCGCGGGATTGAGCAACAAGCGGATCGGTCTTCAGCTGAGCCTGCACGAGAAAACCATAAAGCATCACATGACGCGCATTCTCGCCAAGCTCAATGTGAGCAACCGGACCGAAGCCGCAATGACATTGCGCGACGCGACCGAGCGTAAGCATTCGCCTGTCCGCCATCCTGCATGAATCGTGGGGTAGCTTGCGGTGCGGCCAGATGGCTTGCGCCTTGTGAAACCTCGCCATCACTCGATCATGTCGAGCAGTCTCGACCGGTCGGAGCGGGTCGCCACGCGCCGAATGATGGTCCGGCCCTTGGCATCGCGCATTTCATAGTGGCCGCCATCGATGCGCTCGCTGAGCCCGTTGGAATGCATAACATCAAGGCTCGATCCGCGCACCTCAATCCGGTCTCCCGTAGTCGCGTTGATATACAGTTTTGGCTTGCCCTTGGGGGTTACCGCGGTGACCGGAGTTTGAGGGGGACTGTCTTCCGGTGATTTTGCTTTGTTCTTGCCCGCATTGCTGTTGGAGTTCGAATTCCCAGCAGTTCCAGAATTCCCGGCGTTTCCGGAATTCCCAGCGTTCCCAGAGTTTCCGGAATTCCCAGAGTTTCCCTGACCGCCATCCTTTGCCCAGGCGGCCTGCGGGCCGAGCGTCGGTGACAATCCGTCTTGTGCTACACGGTAGGGGCTCACGGTGAGAATGAAGGTCAGTGCTGTAAGGCAGATGGCGATGCGAGGCCTTGGTCGCCGTATGGCGGGTGCCGTCGATAAGCTTGCCACCAGCATGTTAGAATGTCCTCTAACCGTTACCGCGCGTTGCATTCTGCCTGCTGTTTACACGCTTCCTTCACCATCAGGCGGTGTCAAGACCCACCAGTCTCATGGGGGAGAAACCGGTGGGTCTAGCTGGCGCAGGAAGGGACTAATTACTGCGCAAGCGTGCAGCTTCAACGCAACGACGCCTGCAGGCGCGCGGTTCCTGAGAACGTCTCCACTCAGGCTTTTGCGACAGCCCTTCCGGACCAAAGCACTGCTTGCGACAGCCCATGGTCTGCCAACAGGCAGACTGAAGTCCTATCTCGGGTCCTTGAACGTGAAGGGCGATCCCAGCCGCAAAAGCCCGCCAGCTTGAACGGCGGGGCGTAACCGACGACGTAAATGGCGGTCGTCGTCCGACGAGGTGGAGACTTGCTTCTCCAATTTCAATCGATGAATGTTGAAGGGCCCGCCCTGGATTGCGGCGGGTCCTTCAAGCCGAACAAAGGCGCGTTAGGTCAGAATAAGCACGATCTCGAGCGAATCCGGGTCGACGATAACGATTCGGCCATCAGCCAACACGAAATACATGTAGGATTCGTAGGCCGGGACGATCTTGACGATGCGCGGTGGCAGACGGTACAGCCTGACCTGGTCGCGTGGGACCTCGACGCCCACGGAGATGTCAAAATCGATGTTCGCGACCGGTTCGACCTTCTCTTCCTTCAGGATCTGAGTGATTTCCGTTTTCTGCTCAACGGTCACATTTTCGATTGAGCCGGTCGAAGTCTCGTCCTGTTGCTCGGTAGAGGTCTTGCCCTGCCTTTGCTGCTCGGTTTCGGCGCCGGCCTCGCCTTGTATCTGCTGCTCGGTCTGGACCTTGGCCTTGTCCTGCGCCTGCTGTTCGGTTGTGGCGCCGGCCTCGCCTTCGGCCTGCTCCTCGGGGCGGACCTTGGCCTTGTCCTGCGCCTGCTGCTCGGTTTCGGCGCCGGCCTTGCCTTCGGCCTGATCCTCGGGCTTGACCTTCATCTCTTCCTGGGCCTGCTGGTCGGTTGTGCCGGCCTTGCCCTGGGCTTGCTCATCGGTCTTGAGCTTCGCCTTGCCTTGAGCCTGCTCCTCAGTCTTGGTGCCGGCTTCGCCCTGGGCCTGTCCGCCCATCCTCGAACCGTCCGGGCAATCAGCTGTGCCGGGTGCGCAACTGGTGCCGGCGCCCGATTGGCTTTCGGCCGGCTGCTGTTCCTGGGCGAGCGCTGCTCCACAGCCAACGCCGATGGCCAGCATACTGGTGATCAGAACTTTTCTCACGAGACATCTCCTTCGAAAAAGTGTGTCCCTTCACGGGGAAAACCACCTCTGGAAAATTTTGTTCCAAGCGAATTGACCCGGTGGAAGCGGTCGGAGCTTGGTGGAACGAGCAGTCCTCCGCATTTCGAACTGATGTCCTTGACTGCAAAAAATGCTCTTCACATATTTCCCGCAGCCGTCGCTCACGGCTCTCTCATGGAGGCTCAAACACTCGTTCAGTTGAATGGAGGTTCTAATGAACGACAGGACTTTCGACCGGCCTGTTTTCGTCAAGAAAGGAGGAGGGGTTATGGTGGAGGAAATCGGATGCTTGGCTGATGCCTTCGGATTCCTGCAGGAATGGCCGAAGCATCGCCGAGGGCCAATCTTTGACACAGCGTTTCGAGCTTGCCAGCGCGCCTACGATGGTCAAGTTCCCATGTCGGTTGCACGTGACGCTTTCGCCGGCTTCGCGAGATCGGCCAAAATCCTCGAGGACATCTCCGCAACCATGCCCTGGATGACGGCGCCTAAAACCGGTCGTGGTGGCGTGTCGGCGTAACCGCTAGCGAAGATGGCCGGCGCCGCAGGGGCGGGGGAAGGCGGGGTGCCTGAGTGGCGCCGGCCAGGCGGCGTTGGGATTCGCCACGACGAAAGAATAGCAAAATTCGCCGGATTGATTATGGCGTGATCGCGGAAGGTCGCCGCTGATCGTGCTCGGCCTGCCGCGCGGAACGCGCAACGACCAACATTATGGGCGGTTGGGATCGAGCGATTATCCGAACAGGCGCGGCTTGACGGCGCCGGTCTAGATTTGTTCACCGAGCAGGATCCTGGCATCCTTGGCCGCGACGATGAACGCTTGACGCGCGACCCTTGGCGGCTTCTCGCCGCGGATAACAGCAAGGCAGGCTTCGATCGCGGCGAGCCGCGTCTCCGAGGCTGGCGCCGGCCAGTCCCTCAGCAGCACTTTAGCCGCATCGGACACCGACAAAACAACCCGGTCGCGATCGATCCGGCCAGGTTGAACGACTATCGGTTTTCTAAAACGTCTCGTACGCACGACACTCTCCAAAGCAACGATACGTTAGCTGCGTCTGATCTTTTTCGCCACCCCAAATATTAATTGCCCGTCGGGCTTGCCACTGCCCTGTGCAAGGTGATGCCATGAAGGTGATCTCCCAGCCACAGTTCCGGCTGGATTTGGCTATCAGGTTCCAGCCAAGGAGCAGACCGACGCTGTGCTTCACGGAGGCCAGGCATGGCCGTTGCGGACATTGTGTATTCGCCCGTTCTTTCTGTTTGGAATGCGGATAAGCGCGGTCACCATCTTGATCGTTGTCGAGCCCCTATCCATTTTTCCGCCGTACGCCAATTGGCCAGGTTCGCCGAGCACTCCCGACAATATATCGTGTCGTCTTCCACTCGGGAGGATGAGATGAACAGGTGGCTCGTCGCAATATTTCTCGGGTGCTGTTCAAGCAACGTCGCCCTGGCAAACGATGCCTTGAAGGGCCGATGGGAGGGAAGATTCAGCTGAAGCTGGAACCCGGCTCGTGGATCATGCAGCTTCTGGCTTCCGAGCCTCGGGTCTGCGCGGAGAACTCGTTGAAATGGGAGGTCGCAAGACCATCACGGGCACGTTCACGCAATGCAGAATTGGAAGCTTCTCGGCATCCCTGCAAGAGCCGATCGAAGCGCCTCCGCCCCCTCTCTCGAAAAGCATGTTCGACAGAAAAGGCTCTGCGTGGGTCAATACGGTTCGCGGCAGAATTCGGGAGTTCGCGAACAAACGCGAGGACAATCACCTTTGGTGGAGACAACTCGAGCACGAAGTCATTTTTAGCCGCGTCGACAAACCGACCCAAGAACAGCTGCTGGCGGAAGTTCGGGAAGCGCGAGCGAACGTCAACGCCGATTCCCTTCTTGCTTACCTGGCTTCTGGCCCCCGAGAATTTCCCCAAGGTATCGGGCGAGCCCTCTTCCTTTTCAGCCAGGCCCAGAGGTCGGAATGGCCGGCCAAGGTTAAACTCCGGCTCTGTCAAGCATGTCGAAAACGGGTAACTGAGGTGCTTGGACCGGAGCTGGCGCAGGCGAGAGCATTGGCGGCAAGCCTGCCTATCTCCCTGGACGGCTTGATCACGGCACGCGCGGCACTGGCACCCGTTGAAGAATACCGAGATTCGCTAGAACAAGCTTTTGGAACGCTCGATCAGGAAAACCTGCTGATGCCCCTATGGTAACAGATCGCAGCGCTAGAATCGAATCCGGATGTCGCAATTGAATTCCGTGCGGCACTTGAAAAAAGCGCGGCAGCAGCCCGATCCTCGCTCTGTTACCGAGAACGTGATCTTCAGCGTGCTCGGCCGGCGCGAATCTTCCTCTACCCTGTCTGTAATTGCGAAGGAGGGGAGGCGGCTGGCCGCATTGAGCGAAGTTGAAGTGGAAAGCATAGCTCAGAACGAAGACGGCTCTGAACCGAGTGCAAGCGACATTGCCGCGTACATGCACGGTTGCCTAGAAAACATCAACGCGACGTTTGCCGCGATGCGATGTGCTCCGGGCAAATACGACTTCGACCCGATCATGATCGCCAGATGCAAGATGGGTGAACTAGAGGTGCAGCTTAAAAAGGTCGTCAAGACTGGGTGCCGGGCCGAGAAGCCACGACAGCAGTATGTCTGCGAATTCGATCAACGTTCGCAACTCGTTTCCTTCCGCACAGGAGAACCCGTCCAATTAGAGGACAGCTTGTCGCTTCAGGCATATTTCCCCCGCGGCAGGCTGGCGAGTTCCACCCGAGCGCGCTTTGTCCGCAATGTTCTCAGCCACGGATGGATCGGCTCGCGCGTTGCCGGAAATCAGAACTAGAGCGGCGGACTTTCAAGTCGAAAGCGTACCGCCGCTCTACCTCTTGTTTGAGCATTGGATTTTCCCAAAGCCGGTAGCCACCTCCGGGTCAGGCCCGGGGGCAGGCTTTGGGTCCGATGCCCTGGAGACCAAGGGTTGCGGTTGACGACGTGCGAGCGTCGTCGATTGACCCTGGACCGTACCAGTCCTCCGACGCCTCCGACATGGTTTCCCGGCGATTGGCGGCGGCTTGCCGAACAAGAGCGATGCGTCAGTGCTGGCGGATGGAACATCTGCCGATAATCGCCGTTAATATGTTCCTCAGGCGAAAGGGCTGCATATGTCAAAACTTCAGGCGGCAACCCCAGAGCAGTTGCAGCGGCTAAAGCTCGAGGCGTCGGCTTACTTTGGCCCGAAAATGCTCAACGAAGCACTATTGCGCCTTTGCCAGGCTTGCGGAAGCGATAGCCTTGGCCAGTTCGAGAAAGCAATGGTCGACCGTATCGAGGCAATGCATGATGACGGTAGAGCCAACTTCGAAACGCTGAAGGAATTTGCCATCGAACAGCTTTATGCCTGTGTTCGAGAGGTCAAGTCTTCACCGACGATGAAACAGCCACCGAAGGAAACAAAAGCCCGAAGAACACCTGGTCGGTCGGAAGAACCTGAAATCTTGGAAGATCAGTTGCAGGCCGGCCTTGAGGATTCTTTCCCCGCAAGCGACCCGCCTGCCGTGGTGTCCACAACGATATCCGGCGGGTCGAAAAAGCTGGTCGGAACCGACGAAGTCCTGAAAAGGCAGCGAGAGGAGGCGGCCAAGAATAGCGGCCGGTCATCTTCGGGCTAGGGGAGATCGCGGCCACCCGGCCGTTCGCCTCATTCGCTCTGGTCTATCGCATGAGGCGCCGGCGGGTTTCGCTGCTATCGGGTCTTTCGTCACGCCCGATCCAGAGCCAGGCGGCAAAGACCACCACCAGTAAAATCACAATCCAGGTGACGAGACGAGGCATTGGGCCTCCTTTCGTTCAAGAATAGTCCGGCCGGTCAACAGCGAGAGCGATGACGAAGCGGGCCGGCACGCCATTTGGCGCCGATTCCGCCGATGTCGGATCGCGTCATTTCCGAGGTTTGGCGCCACGCAGGTCCGGGTCGGAGCCGGCTCCGACGGCCGGATCGGGTACGACCGGGTCGCGCTGGTCTTCGGAACTCTCTGCCTCGACCTCCTGCACCGCCTGATCCCAATGCTCGCGCTCCCTGCCTTCCGGTCGGCCTTCGCGCTCCCAGATTTCATGGGCTCTCCGCCTGATGCGCTCCATACGGTCCATGATCCTGCGTCCTGATGCCCTAATTCGGCGATCGGTGGTTTGTTCCGTGGGAGCAGTTGCCATCCCGGGCACGTTGCGGAAGTATTCCTCGACACGGCGATGACGTCGATTGGCTCAAGCCCGACCAGGCTCGGTTCGGCGCAAGCGGTAACGATCGCACTCGGCTGCATTGTCATCGGTATGGCAGCTTGTATCGTACCGGCATGGCGCCATACGGCAGCTTCGACGCGGTTGCGCAATCGCCCGCACAGAGGGTATCGGCATGCCTCGCCGTATCGAAACAAGGATTATCCTCCCGTGAAGACGCGCATCGCAATCGTGGGCCTCGGCATGGCGGTGACGCCGCATGCCCGCGGCTTGATGGACCTGTCGGATAGGGTCGAGGTGGTCCACGCCTTCGCTCCGAGCGAAGCGCGGAGACGTGCTTTCGGCGAGAAGTTCCCGTTCCCGCTCTGCGACAGTCTGGACACCATCCTGAATGACGGCAGCGTCGAGACGGTCGCCGTCTTCACGCCCGCCAACACGCATCGCGAGATCGCGATGCGCTGCGCCGAGGCGGGCAAGCACGTGCTGATGGAAAAGCCGCTCGACATCACGACCGCCCGCGCCGAAGAACTCGTCGCCGCCTGCCGTAAGGCCGGCGTCAAGCTCGGCGTCGTCCTGCAGCACCGCTTCCGGCCGGCGGGAGTGAAACTGGCCGAGATTCTAGCGTCCGGCGAACTCGGCGCGATCATCGGCTGCTCGACGGTCATCCGCCTTTGGCGGCCGCAGAGCTACTACGACGAGCCGGGTCGGGGCTCGTTTGCGCGGGACGGCGGCGGCGTGCTGATCTCGCAAGGCATCCACACGCTCGACCTGATGCTGAGCCTGGCGGGACCGATCGCCGAGGTGAGGGGATTCGCTGCGACCACGCCCGTTCACAGCATGGAGACAGAGGACATGGTCTGCGCCGCGGCGCGTTTCGCCAACGGCGCCTTCGGCACCATCGACGCGACGACGGCCGCCTATCCCGGCTTTCTCGAGGAGATCGTGTTAACCTGCGCCAAAGGCACGGCCCTGCTGCGTGGCACCGAACTCTTGGTGCAGTTCCAAAACGGCCAAAGGATCGCGATCGAGCCGGACCGCTCGGCCGGTGGCACCGGCGCCGACCCGATGGCCTTTCCACACGACCACCACCGCGCCGTGATGGCCGACTTCGTCGAGGCGATCCGCGCCGGCCGCGAGCCGAAGGTGACCGGCGAGGAGGCGCTCAAGGTGCACCGGCTGATCGATGCGCTGATCGAGTCCGCCAAGTCGAGCGGTTCTGTCCGCGTTGCCGAGGCGCAAGCATGAGCCGCCCGTTCGCAGCAATCGTGCTGGATCACCGCCATCGCGCTGGCACCTGCCACATCGACGCCAGCGGCGAGCCGCTCACCTACTCCCGCAACTATCTCGCCGACGTATGCACCGCATCTCGACGGCGTATGACCACGTGCTGACGGTTACCCGCCTCGCCATCAAGGCGCAGGCGGCCGCGACGGTTCTTTCCGGCCTTAGGGGGTCGCTCACCGCTAGTGCCCGCGACAACCGAAGCAAGGTTCCAGGTCGGAGCAGGGGCAGCTTGGTTTGGCGATCCTACTCGCATCAAGCTTCTTGCCAGACGCCAAGAATCCGCGCCGAAGATCGCGCGATGGCGGCGCCAGGCCGCGAACGTTACGCCGCCAAAGCGGATAGTCTGCGGCGGAGAAGTCCGTGGAACAGACGTGGATCTCAGCCATCACGCGACCGCAGGCTTACTCGACTGCGATGGCGTGCGGGCGGGAGAAACGCCGAGGGCAGGCGCGGCGAACTGCATCTTGACAAAGGCGCGGTAGGCCATGATCTGGCGAGCAAGACGATCCGGATCGCCCGTGACCTTCGCCATGATGATGCCGCCGTCGATGATGCAGGACAGCATCTCTGCCATGACGTCGATGTCGACCGGCTCGCGCGGCGGGTAGGCGGCTGCGATCGTCTCCAGATGGGCGCGGATACGTTCGTTGACGCTCTCGATCGCCTCGCGGTTAAGATCGACGACACGGCGGTCGAACAGCCGCTCCTGGTAGCAGATCGATGCGATCATGCAGCCGGGATGTCCGCCGGGAAGGTCGGCCATCAGCTCGGCTAGCATCTTCAGCCCGATCAGGAATGCCTGCAGCGGGTCGTCCGAGAGTTCGGCTGCCCGGCCGAACAGCTCGTCGAGTATGCGGTGGTCCTCGGCGATGTAGCGGCGAAGCAGTTCGTGCGCGAGCTCGTTCTTGTCGCGGAAGTGGTAGAAGAAGCCGCTCTTCGTGATGCCCACCTCGGCGATCACCTCCTCGATAGAGGTCGCGCCGAAGCCCTTGGCGAGCACAGAAGCCTCGGCCACTTCAAGAATGTGTTCGCGCGTCGCCTCGCCCTTGCGCATGAGAGGCCCCCAAAACTGTACTTGCAGTACGGAAATGCAAGGCGCCGACAATATCACATTCCGCCGGGATATCGCCAGACAATAGGCAAGCTTTTGAAATTGCTTCCGAATGTCAAGCAGGCCATTCGCTGTACCACGCGTTCCCTAGTTTGCATGCATACGATCTGGGAAAACCACGCCGTCCAGGGCGGTGACGCCGCCCGCTGTCACGGAGGCTTTTTAACCATGGCGAAGTATCGTCACGCATTGCCGCAGGCCGATGGCGGCCTGTTTCTGAGCGACGGTGGAATGGAAACCGCGCTCATCTTCCTGCAAGGGCTCGACCTGCCGCAGTTTGCATCCTTCGTTCTGCTCGACGACGAGAAGGGCCGCGCGGAACTGGTGAAATACTACGAGCATTTCCTGCCGATCGCACGCAACCGCGGCCTCGGCTTTGTGCTCGATACCGCCACGTGGCGGGCAAGCCTCGATTGGGGCAGGCTGATCGGCTTCGATGCCGAAAGGCTGAAGGAGGTCAACATCGCCGCCGTGGACCTCGTCGCGGCACTTCGCGAGGAGTGGGAGACGCCGGCGACGCCGATCGTGCTCAATGGCGTCATCGGGCCGCGCGGCGACGGCTACAAGGCGGGCTGCATGGAGGCCGGTGAGGCCGAGGATTATCACGTCTTCCAGGTCAACATCTTCGCCGGCACGCGGGCCGACATGGTCTCGGCGATCACCATGAACACGGTGAATGAGGCCGTCGGCATCGCGCGCGCCGCAAAGTCGGCTGCGATACCGTGTGTCGTCTCCTTCACCGTCGAGACCGACGGCAGGCTAGTGGACGGCACCACGCTGCGCGCCGCGATCGAGGCGACCGAGGAGGCAACGGAAGGGTCGCCGGCCTACTACATGGTCAACTGCGCGCATCCGATCCATTTCGAGCAGGCGCTGGCCCGTGGCGAGGCCTGGGTGAAACGCATCCACGGCGTGCGCGCCAACGCCTCGGCAAAGAGCCACGCGGAACTCGACGAGTCCGAAACGCTCGACGCGGGCGACATGACCGATCTTAGTCGCCGCTACAAAGCGCTGACGCGGGCATTTCCATCAATGCGCATCCTTGGTGGCTGCTGCGGCACCGACCACCGGCACATGGCCGCCATCTGCGAAGCCTGCGCACCGGCGTCGGCCGCGGCCTAGGCCTTCTCGATCAACCAGACATGAAGCGGCGGGCGGAGCGCGACTCCGTCCGCCGAGGAGATATTTCGATGTTCCTGCACACAATGATCGGTCTGCTTTGGCCGGCGCACGCCGGCGTGGCGCTCGCGATCTGCCGCGCTTGCCCGCCTAGGGGCCTAAATGCCCGCCGCTCAACCTTAGGGGAACCTAGCGCGACTGTCGCGGGCCGCTTTGCTGCTGAGATGCGAGCAAGCCGGCTTGCCAGCGCCACCGACGCGCTAGGCTACCTTCTGGTGCAAAGGCGTCGTTCCCGGCGGCCGGCGGTACTTCCTCACCATCTGGACCGTGCCGGCATCGACCGTCAGGCGTCCCAGCACTTGGACAGTAATCCAGCCTAACTCCTCGTCGACATGGACGACTTCCCCTCGAACCGGATCTTGCCGCCTGGCTTCGACTTTCGAGGATCGAATAGGGAAAGTTGGCAGTTGGGACATGCAGGGCCACGTGATCGTCCATCCGCTTTCCCGCCGTGGCGATGATAGTCACCTTGTCACCGATATTTGATCTCCCGCGCCATCGTTAGGATTCTGGAGCAGCGCGTCTGGCCGTCAAGAGGATGCTAATATATGTGAGATTGCAAAAACAATAGCGCCCCAGCACCCACAGCGGGGTCGCCAGCAGTGCCGGGCCCAACCGGCGTGAGGGGATTGAGAGCGGCGCCGGTTGGGGTGGCATTCCAATCAAATTCATGCGCTTCTGCTAATATAGCAGGACGGATGCGGCATGCGAGATTCTCCTCCCATTGCAGGTGCCGGCTACCCCCAATCTCCAAGTTGATCAAACGACAGTTGTTCCGTTAGCCTGCAAGAATTGCAGGGTGCAACGCCGGGTGTCGGAACCCGGCAATTGGGGCAGTTGGGGAGACGCATCATGACCGATCCCATCATGGACTTAGTCGAAACGGCCATCATCCCCGATGTCTTCATTTCAGGGATGGCCGACATGGAAAATTTGGGAGACGGGAATTTCCGGTGCACATTTTACAGCCGGCAGCGAGCGATCTACGAGCGTGGTAAGTTCGAACACGTGATTGTGTGCCGACTCGTCATGTCGGCCGGCGCGGCTCATGCGATGCTGAAACAAATCGCACACGCCGTTGAACGAGGATCGGATAACACGGATTCCACCGGCTTTCCTGGTGGGGCACTGCAATGACACCTTCGTCTGCACTTCGCTATTAGGTCTCACTCGGCCTAAGCAAGGGTGCGCCGTCATTCGGCTGAAGGCCCGGCCCGCGCGGATCAAAGGGCGGCCGCAGAATGCGCCTGGCATTTCAGCGCGCTCTCACGCGGCGCGCGCAGGCCGGCCCGGGGCCGCGCATATAGTGGAGCTCTGGCCGGTAGCGTGGTGCAACGAATTCGCGAAAGGCTGATGCCAACCGAGTGATCAAAGCCCACCGCTCCATGACACAATCTCTGCAAGACGCCGCTGCAGGAGGCGGTTCATTTCCGATTTTTGTCTGGGCTATCCACAGTCTCGCGGCCATCGAGGCGCTCCCTATGACCTTGTGACGGCCGTCGGACATGATGGCAGAGTCCGCGATGTCGACGCCGATGCGGTCTCTGCTGATAGACCGCCTGAACAAAAGACCGAATCGGATCGGGTCGCAGTCAGAAATCCCCATGAGGTCTCGGACGACCAGAGGGCTACTCCCACGGCCGCGGCCAAGAACGCTACGAGAAGGCCGAACAGAAGCTTACGCGAAATCATTTGTCCCAACCTCACAGGCCGGTATCGATATGGAACAGCGTGTTTTTTGCGCCCGGTTGTCTGAAGCTGTGGAGGCAAGAACCGTGCCACGCTTGACGACTTCGCAGGAGTTAGCGGGGGGCAGGGCAGTAACGGATGATCGCATCGCGGGTTCTGCAATTTGCGGTATGCTCAATTCCATGCGGGATCCTGCTACAATCCCCCATGGCCGTTCGAATAGCGGTTGTCCTGGCGCTTCTTTTCGCCTTCGCCTACGGATTCGCCAAACTCGTGGAACGGTATGGCGGCGTTGGCGATCAGCCCTCTCCGTGTGAACAATTGTCAAACCTTGATTGCGCCGACCCGAATGCGCCGCCTCCTGAGCCCGAGCCTTCCTGAGACTCACCCCGGCCGCCGTTCTCTCGGGGATAAATTCGACGCTGGCCGCGGGCCGGCGATCGCGTCCTGGTCAAGGACCAGACCGACGCGACCCAGAACGGCATTTACACCGCCTCGGCCGGGGAATGGTATCGGGCGTCTGATGCCCGCACGTCGCGGTCGATGCAGAAGGGCACCACGGTTCACGTCCAGGATGGGACGGTTTCGACCGGCGTCACCTATTCGTTCCAAGCCATCGACCCGGTGATTGGAACAGATGACATTTCCCTCGTCTTCTACCTCTCCGGCGATGTCCTTGGAGATGTGGCGGCCGCGGCATCGGGAGCGACAGAAGCGGCGGTGGCGGCGGCGGCAGCATCCGCAGCGGCAGCGGCAGCCAGCGTCGACGAGGTCGAAACCCTTCTTGACGGTTACAGCGTCCTCAGCATCGGCACTGTCACGACGTTGCCGGCTGGAGAAGACGCAACGGTAACGAATGTCGGCACGCCGGGAAATGTAATCCTCGATTTTGCCATTCCGATGGGTGAAGCAGGCTCTCCAGGCGCGGGAACTGGCGATGTTGTTGGACCGGCTGCAGCCACGAACAACGGCTTTGTCAAGTTCAATGGAACGACCGGCAAGCTGCTGAAAGACAGCGCTGCGACAATCTCTGTTGCCGATGGCGGCACCGGAATCCCGTCCTATGCCGCTGGAGACATTCTCTACGCGACCAGCGTGACAACTCTTGCCAAGCTTCCCAAGGGCAGCGCACTGCAAGCGCTTCGCATGAACGCCGGTGCCACCGCTCCAGAATGGGCCGGTGGTGGTGGTGGTGCCCCGGATGCAGTCATGGAGGATCAAAAGGCTTCCGGGACGAACGGCGGTTCGTTCAACAGCGGCTCCTGGATCACGCGCACCCTGAACACCGAGGTGCGGGATCCGTTTGGCCTCATCAGTTTGGCCTCAAATCAGTTCACGCCCACGGTTGACGGATGGGTCGAGTGGAAATGCCCGGCGCAAGAAGTCGAGAGGCACCAATCCCGCCTGTTCAATGTCACTGATGCCGTGGCTGTCCAATCCGGCACCAGTGCTATTGATGAGCCGAGTGTGACAATAAGTGCTGGCGGCGGAGCCGTCGAGGCAGGGAAAACTTATCGGATTGAGCATCGCTGCAGCACTGGCAGCGCCACCGGTTTTGGCACCGCCTCGGGTTTTGGCACGGAAGTCTACACCCGCGTCAAGTTCTGGAGCGCCTGACGGCCCAATCGGCAAGCATGGCGCTGCTGCAATCGTTCTCAAGTATTAATCAGGTTCAGCGGATTCGCGCACTGTTAGTGGAACAAGAATTGCTCCACACCGTTCAAGCTAAGCAACCCGCCGCGGAAGCAATGAAGCGTCGCAGTGGAGTCTGCTTGGAGGTTTAATATGAGAAATCACCTTTCCGCGGCTGCGGCAGGAATCCTTCTGCTCGTTGGTGTCAGCGCCGCCGCCGCCCAGGACGTTATCATTCAACCCGAGCAGGATACTGTGATCCGGGAATATGTGAAAAAGAAACCGGTGGCATCCATCAGCCTTCTCGGCGTGGAGCTCGCCATCGGCTCACCTCTGCCGGAGACAGTCGAGCTTTACGAGGTGCCGGACGTTCAGTACCGGTACGTAATCGTCGATGGCCGGACCGTCTTGGTCGACCCATCTACCCGCAAGATTGTGAGGGTCTACGACTGACACGAACTCTTCAGACTGACGCCCGCCGTGCTGAAAGGTGCGGCGGGCTTCTTGCATTCAATTCACAGCCCCAACGGGCCTGCTCTTCATCGGCGGGCGAGGACACTCAGGGCAGTGCAGCCGTCGGTGGAACTTTGATAAATCCTACTGATTGTCTGTGACCAGTGGGCACGCCCCCCGTTGCCCGCTGCAGATCGGGCCCCAACCCGATCGGGCCCGCGCTCTCCGCGAGAGGCGCGGGCTTTCTTGCCCGCACCGTGTATTCTGAAATCTAATATACCAGAAGGATTGAATCGCGGTCTGTGTATTCATCAAAGGCGCGCGCAGGCTGTTGTATTTTTGCCACTGCGTGGACCTATTGCGGTCTGGTCTGTTTCGATCACTGGACCGAAAACTCAAAGTAGCATACGAGCAAGTATCTCTTTATTCCTCTTCTTATCAAGGATGGTTTTATGTACCGACTGCTTCTCGCTTCAACCGTCCTGCTCTCCATGGGAAGTGTCGCACTTGCTGCTGACGCCGTGTATTCCGATCCGGTCGTGGAAACGCCGGCTTCGGCCTACAACTGGTCAGGCTTCTACATCGGCGCGCATGCAGGATACGCTTGGGGCGATTATACGCTGTTCAGCGCTTCTGGCGGCGGCCCAAATGTAGATGTCGACGGTTTCGTGGGCGGTGCAACTATTGGCTACAACTGGCAATGGGACTATTTGGTCCTTGGCATTGAAGCTGACATCTCGAATGGCCCCGATGGAACCACTTCCCAAGGTACCGCAGGACCAGTGTGGAGTTGTATTACAGGCGATTGCAACGCCGAGATTGAGTACTTCGGCACGGTTCGCGGACGTCTCGGTGTCGCATTCGACCGCTGGCTGGTCTACGGCACGGCAGGCTACGCTTACGGAGAAGTCGAAGGGGGCATCGAGAACTCCGCGCAACAGGGCGGCGGATCGGCCGACGGATGGGCCGCTGGCCTCGGGACGGAATTCGGCTGGACGGAACACTGGTCGACGAAGGCTGAATATCTGCATGTTGATCTGGGCGACATCCCATTCGGCACAGGGGTTGGGACCGAGGATTTCGAAGGAGATGGCGACTTCGACGTATTTCGTTTGGGCGTCAATTACAGGTTCTGAGCGCAGCTAGCTTCAGGGGCCCGGCCCAATGCCGGGCTTTTCGTTCTCGAAGTTTAATAACTGAACATTTCGGCCACAAGCAGGCGTCAGGACGCGCGGGGATCTTCTCCGCTATCAGGACAGCGGCCAGCCGAAACGCGCGCTGGTGAGGCTCCTACCTAAGGGGTAGGGCCAAAGTTTAGAGCGTAATGCAAAGGGCTGAATCGGCCCCGTTCGGTTCCGGCAATGTCCATGTACCGTTCCGCACTTTAGCGACAGATGAAACAAGCGGACAGCAAGAACGCGCGCTGGCGGGCTTCCCTGTGGTGCGGTAATTTAGCCAAATGGGCTCGGACTGGACTTTCCAATCTCTGATCGGCGCGCGCATGGTCGTCACGGCCAATTGCTATGAGTGCCATCCCCGCCATGATCTCGACCTGGCTGCGCTGCGCGACCGTTTCGGCCCGGATGCACCAGCCATGGCGGCTGACCTCATTCCGAAGCTCAAATGCGCCAAGTGCGGCAGCAAGCGCGTCGGGCTGATCTATACGCCGGACACGACCCCCAATGCCTATGGGGATGATGGCCGACCAGCCGGCAACGACCTACATCGTGAGCGTGTTCGAAAAGCCGCATTGGCGCACGGTGCTTGTCACGAAGGACAAGGCGAAAGCTGAGGCGATGGTGGAAAGAGATCGGCGGCAAGGTGGCGCATCGAGGAGATCACGCCGAAGCCGAAAAGGCGTTAGGAACCGAGGGAAGGCGGCCGGCACCAGTTTGGGCGGGGGCTCTGATAGGCACCGGCCTAACGGATTGTGGATCCGCTGCCGCTGGATAGTACCGCGTATGGCGATTCGAGTAATTCCGTGATCGCGGAAGGCCTTTGTGGAGGAACTCAATCCAAATGGTCGCGTTACTGCCTAGGGATTTTTTCCGATGGCTGACGATAGGGACGGAACACCCAGCAGGCCCTCTGACGACTCTATCGTTCAGCGCCTGGTTAAAGAGGCGGGTATCACGGAAGAGCAGGCTCGCGACCTTATCGCCGTGTTAGGGTATAGCTGGGCGTCGCTTATACGAAGCCCGCTTTCTGACCAGAAAACGCTAGACACAAGACCGAACGCCTACCACAGGGGCCAAGGGCCAACGGACTGACGCGGCTCGCGCTCAGACTCGGCGACGCTTAGAAAGGGCCTGCAGTAGGTCCGCTTCGTCCTCGATTCCGTTCTGGAAAACGAGGACGATTTCCTCAGCAAGGTCTTCCTTCCGTTCCTTGTCCATTTGGGCTAGACGGCGCTCGCCGCACAGTTGGTCGAAAACTCGCTGGAGCATGTCCAGGTCGGCAGGCCTAAACACTCCACTGTAACGCGAGAATGGCATAACGGCAGCCCTCAATTTGCCGTCCCTTACCCTATCATTCTGCCATCAACAACGACCAACCTCAAGGCGGTGGCATTCGGGCAAATTTGCCCCGCAAGAGCGGAATGGGCGCCGACGCCTACATCTCGTTGTTTTCGATGATGCCAGCTTCGCCGTCGGGCAGGTGGCCTGGCGCCGCCGGCTTCCGCAGCCTCGCGCCGGTGCCTTCGCCATTCGTTATATCGACATTGTGCAGCGCGTAGGCCGCGACAATCTTTGCCTTGGTCGTTTCCGTTGCGGTGCCAGTCTGCTCGAAGCGGTGGACGGTGGTGAACGCAATGCCAGCTTTCTCGGCAAGGTCTCGCACCGACCATCGGAGGATCGCACGGGCGGCCCTGTTCGCTTCCGGCGTCAGAGGGGCATTTTGCATACGCTTGTAACCAATCCAGTTGACATTGCTAACGCTTGTATGTTTTACATACACCTGTAACTAAAGCAACGGGAGTTTTACCAATGTCGAACACCACCTGTTCGGGCAGCCGCCGAAGGCATGCCCGCAATCAACCGCCGCCGCCTGCTCAACCTGACCGGGGCAGGCCTCGCTCTCGCCGCGCCGGCGCGACCGTGCGCAAAGCCTCGGCAGCGCCGATCGACGCCGCGCCTTCCGAGCATCCCGACGCAGAGCTCTTGCAGCTCGATCGAGAAATGGAGGAAGTCTACATCCAAATGAACCGCGCTTCGGAGGTCTGCAGCAAGGTCGGCAGGAAGTGCGATAAGCTTTACCCAGCAAGGCCTCCGGCGTGGGAAGAGCCGGCCATGCCGGAAGACGTAAGGGCGGCGTTCCAATCCATGACGGTCAGGGACATGGGCACCAACAACCGGCCCGCCATTCATGTCGCATGGAGCAACGAGGTCAAAGAACGGAAAGCCGCGAACAAGGCCTTGCAGGACGCGCATCATGCCAAATGGGAAGAGATAAACCGCGAGTTCGGTCTCAATGCTGCTGAGGACGCTTTCGGCGAGCGTAACGACGAGCTGTGGGATATTGGCCTGCGCATTTTTGCAACGCCGGCCACCACACTGGAGGGAATGGCGATCAAGATCCGGGCGTCCGACAAAATGGCTCTTGAGACCTTCACCGACGAAAACGAAGGCTTCGCGTCGATCGCCGCCGACATCAAACGCCTTGCGGGGGAGGCATGACGATGGCCGGCCGCATCATACGCCTTCGCCCGGCGCTCCTGCTCCTGCGCACGGCAAACAGGCTTGGCGACCTCGCCGGGCGGATCATCAAGCAGTGCGAGGGGAGGACGGGATGAACGCTCATACGCCCACTCTGAAGCCGCTGGGCATGCCCGCCGGCATTGACCCGCACCAGTGGCGCTAATCGATCGAAACGCGCCTGAATGACCTCCTGGACCGTGCCATGGCGCTGATAACGGTGCTGGATCTCATGGAGGCGGATTGCGACCTGGAGGACGGCGCCGACGATGAGCCGTCGATCGGCTCCTATGGCGGCGATGATCGCGAACGCGACGACTGCGACGACGAGGACACGAGGGATGCTGCCCGGACGACTGCGGCGAAACCGTCATGTGGCCCGACGACCTTGAGTCGCAGGAAGTGCTGATGCGCGCCTGACAGTCATTCCGCGTCCGAAACGATAATGGCCCGCTGCCTCAAATCAGGTGGCGGGCTTTCTTTATCTTGTGGCAGAAAAGTCACGCAGCGTGAATATGCAGAGATTCAACCGGCGCGAGCTTATTATACAGCTAAGCGAGGCGTACCGTTGTTCAAGGGCCAAGGGGGCTCTCCTCCCGAACTGGCGGCCCGCTGCCTCTCCCTGGGGTGGCGGGCTTTTTCATTGCTCGGGCGCATTGTCCTCCGGTCGCATCAGCTTCGGAGAGGACGACCATAGGTCTTTGAACGCCCACATCGGCGGCGTCCAGTGGGCATCCCACTTATCCATGGCGCGAAGGATGAATATTCCTGCCTCGACGGAAGTGAGGCTTCGCGTCGAGCCTGCGTCCGGTTTTTCGTGCTTCAGCCAATACAAGGTCTCATTGAGGCGAGCGATCCACTGCTTTCGCTCATCCGTCGCTTGCCCAGTATGTGTTCCCAGAGGCCACCCGCCTTCCCAGGCGCCATGTCCTCGGCGGCGCCCGTCAGCGTGATAGCCACAGCGAATTGCCCAGCATGGAAGGCCGCGATGGCAGCCTCGATCTGCTGAACTGCGGCTTCCTGTTTGGTGGCATGGTGGATTCGATAGAACGGGCGCCTCTCAATCATGTCGAGCTCATCTGTAGCCCCAGCTGTGGCCCTGGGCAGGCTTTGCCGCATCGGCGAAGGTAACGAATATCAGCTAAGTCTTTGAAAATGTTGGCTCCCCGGGCCGGATTCGAACCAGCGACCAACCGGTTAACAGCCGGTTGCTCTACCACTGAGCTACCGGGGAACAGAGGCTCTCATGTGTGAGTGGCGCAGCCTATAGCAAACCCGTTTCGGCTTTGCAAAGAAGCATTTCGTATTTTTTCGGTGCTTTTTCGCCCGGCGCTTTCTCGCAATCGCGCGCTGGCGCCCTCATATTAGCCGTCTGGCGGGGAGCGCGGAACCCAAAACGCGGTTGCGGCTTTCGTCAGGTGGTGTTTTTACTTTGCCCGAACGGACCGCCAACCAGACATGAGCGCAGCAAGCCACAATCATCCACCGGCACGGAAAATAACGGTCTTCGGCCGTCAGGTCACCATGCCGCGCTCGCGCGGCCTCAGGATCGCGATCGGCGCCGTGCTGATCTTCGGCGGCATTCTTGGCTTCCTGCCAATTCTGGGTTTCTGGATGATACCGCTTGGATTGCTGGTGCTTTCCTATGAGTTTGCCTTGGTGCGCCGCCATCGGCGCCGGCTCGTCGTGTGGTGGGAACGGCGGCGGCGGCCGAACTGACGGATTTGCACGCGGCAAGCTGACAAGCGTCCGAGAAGGGTGTTTTCCGGCTCGACTCAATCCGGGCCAATGCCGGCGCGTGCTTTTTCCAGGCCTCGCAAACCTTCTCGAGAATAGCGGCCCTCCCGCTTCTCCGACGTAAGGTCCATGCCCCAGCGCCTCCCCTCGCCATAGTTAACAGTTAACTAATATATTGATTGCAGCATACGTATCGACGATTCGACGTGTGGCATCGTGGACCCAGAGGAAACCGTCCGGAATGCACCATGGCCGCTTGACGGCATTTTCGCCGCAACCTATTGGAACCGGGTGGAACGCCGGGAGCAACGAGGCCTCGTGGCGGAGTGGTTACGCAGAGGACTGCAAATCCTTGCACCCCGGTTCGATTCCGGGCGAGGCCTCCAAATGCTCAAGCTCCCGCGCACCGGCGCCAGGGGCTCGAGTTCCGGTCGAAACGAGTCGCGGTCCTGGCGCGGCAAGCAGATTGGTTTTGGGCGGATTGGTTGGAACATGAGCGCTGATTTTGCCGAACGTCGGGTGAAAATGGTCGATGGCCAGGTCCGCACCACCGACGTGACCAGCGCGCCGCTGCTCGAGGCGATGCTTGTCGTGCCGCGCGAAGCCTTTGTCGCGCCGGGCCAGCGCGATCTTGCCTATATCGACGAGGACATCCGCATTGCCAACGGAGCGGACGGCCCACGCTACCTCATGGAGCCTTCGCCGCTGGCCAAGCTGATGCAACTGGCCGCGATCGACCCCGGCGATTCGGCGCTCGATGTCGGCTGCGGCACCGGCTATGCGGCGGCGATCCTGTCGCGGCTGGCAAAGTCCGTCGTCGCGCTGGAAAGCGATCCGGTGTTAGCCGAGGCCGCCATGTCGACGCTTTCGGCGCAGGGCTGCGACAATGTCAGCGTGGTCAAGGGACCGCTGCCGGAAGGCCATGCCGCGCGAGCGCCCTACGACGTCATTTTCATCGGCGGCAGTGTGGAGAAAGTGCCGGCGTCGCTGCTCGACCAGCTTGCGGAAGGCGGTCGTCTCGTCGCTGTCGAAGGGCAGGGGAATTCGGGTGTCGCCCGTTTATTCTTTAAGACTGGGGGGGTTGTAACCGGAAGAGGCGCATTTAATGCGGCAATTAAGCCACTACCCGGATTCGAACGTGCTCGTGCGTTCGAATTCTGAGTGATTTTGGCTTGCAGCCGACGCGTTGTCATGTTCGCTTGGGTTTGAACAATCGTTGCTGATCCGCATGACTGGGGTACTCTTGGGGGCTGACAGCAGGGAACCTGAAACACATCGCGCCGGCTGCTCGAGTGGGAGAAGCCGGCGCGGTGTGGTTCCCATGCAAAACGAATGAGGGAATAACGTGCCGTCTTTACGCAAGAAACTTTTTGCCGCCGTCCTTGTTTCGGCGACCGCGCTTTCTCCGGTGGCCGCCTCGGCGGAAACCATCCTCGGCGCACTTTCGAAGGCCTACCAGAACAATTCCTCGCTCAATTCGGCCCGCGCCGGCGTCCGCGTCACCGACGAGGGCGTGGCCATCGCCAAGTCCGGCTGGCGCCCGACCATCACCGGTTCCGCTGATATCGACTACTCCAGCAGCCATTTCGATGCCCGTAGCAATATCCCCGAGGCGAACCGAAGCTTCGCGTTAACCACCGGCAACTTCGGCGTCCAGATCGACCAGACCCTGTTCGACGGCTTTCAGACCAAGAACAACGTCGCTGCCGCCGAATCGCAGGTCCGCGCCTCGGTCGAGAGCCTGCGCAACACCGAAGAGAACATTTTGTTCAACGCGGCAAGCGCCTACATGGACGTGATTCGTGATCGGCAAGTGGCGGTGCTGACCGAGCAGAACCTGCAGTTCCTGACCGAGCAGGCGCGTGCGGCGCGATCGCGCTTCGATGTCGGCGAAGGTACTCGCACCGACGTGGCGCAGGCCGATGCCGAGCGCTCCTCCGCCGTGGCGGAACTGGCCGCCGCCCGCGCGCAGGCGCTGGCGAGCGCTGCGACCTATCGCCAGATCGTCGGCGACGAGCCGGGCAAGCTCAGGGGCGCTTCGCCATTGTCGAAGCTGTTGCCGCGGAACCTCGATGCGGCGGTCGCGATCGCATCCAGCGAACACCCAGCCATCCTCGCCACCCAGCATCTGGTCGACGCGGCGGCGTTTTCGGTGAAATCGGCCGAAGGCGCGCTGCTGCCGCAGCTCTCGGCTTCCGCCGGCGTTTCGAGCGCCTATCGCAACACCGTGCCAGGTGCATTCGGGGAGTCGGATGGCACAACCAATTCGGCCAGCATCGGTGCAACGCTGACCGTGCCGATCTATTCCGGCGGACGGAACTCGGCGAGGGTGCGCCAGAATAAGGAATCGCTCAGCCAGGCGCGGATTGAGGTCGATGTCAGCCGTGACACCGTGCGGCAAGCCGTGACCTCGGCGTGGACGCAGTACACCGCCGCCCAGCAAACCGTGGTGGCCAACCGGCAGGTGATCGCCGCGGCGCAGCTTGCGTTGAGCGGTGTCATCGAGGAGCGCAATGTCGGCCAGCGCACCACGCTCGACGTTCTCAACGCCCAGGCCACCCTCATCACCGCCAAGATCAACCAGGCCAGTTCCGAACGCGATTTGGTGGTGGCGAGCTATGCCATCCTCTCGGCGATCGGCCATCTTTCGGCCGACCGTCTCGCCCTTCAGGTGACGAAATACAGGCCTGAAGAACATTACAATGCGGTCAAGGACAAGTGGATCGGCCTGCGCACGCCGGACGGTCGCTGATCGCACCAGCAGTTTTAAGTTCTGCCCAGATTCACACTGAAGCGCCGCGTGTCCCAAGGGACGCGCGGCGTTTCAGTCTAACTCGAGATTCAAGCCAGGTCGGCTGAATGTCAAAATGCCCTAATCTGTTGAAATCCAATCTGTCCTCAGATTGGGGATTCTCGTAGGGCGATCCGTCGGTTACGCTGTCGCCATGATTCGAATCCGGTTTTTGCCGGACAGGAAATCTGCAACGAGTCACAAGGGCGGCGGATGTGACGATGGCTACGGCAAGCAGCGTGCAGCGCGAACCTTCCATGGAAGAGATACTGGCTTCCATCAGGAGGATCATCGAGGACAGCGATACCGGCCGCAAGCAATCGGACGAAGCGGAAGGTCTGCGCCAGGATCTGCAGCCGACGCCGGCGGTGGTGCCTGCACCGGCGGCAGGCGGGACGCCACCGGCGGCAGGCTGGACGCTGCCGGAGGAGGATGACTTTCGCGCCGAACTGCGTGGCGGATCAGACACGAGAGAGCCGGCTACGCAGGTGGAGGCGCAGCCATCGGCCGTCGAGCCTGTGATTTCGCGAACGGAGCCGCCGGTGAGTTCCAACCCGACTCCGGCCGAAGTGCCGGTGGCGCTTGCGGGTGACAAAGCCGCTGGCGAGCCGGCTCCGGCCGTCAAGCCGGATGCGCCTGCGACGGCAAGGGCAGCGGAGACGACCGATAGCACCGTTGCCGATTGGCGGCGTGAGATCGCCGCAGTCGGCAAGGCGATGACCGTGACCAAGCCGGACAAGGCCCCGGACGGGGCCGAGGCGCGGCAGACGCCGGACACCGAACCGAAGGCCGAGGTTTTCGAGGACGCGGCCGAATCTGCTTTCGAGCCGGCCCCGCCGCCAAACGAGTTGGCGCGCCCGGCGGCAAGCGAGACGCCGCCCGCTCGCCCGGCGATCCTTTCCGAGCATACCGGCCGGCAGGTTGCCGCCGCCTTCGGCGAGCTTTCCGATGCGTTCGCCAGCCGCAGCAAGAAAACCTTCGACGAGATGGCCGAGGAAATGCTCAGGCCCATGCTGCAGGACTGGCTGGACAACAATCTGCCGACGCTGGTCGAGCGGCTGGTGCGCGAGGAAATCGAACGCGTGGCGCGCGGCGCGCAGTAGCAATTCCGACAGAACGCCGGACGAAAACAACGCGGCGACGGTGTTTTCGTCGACGCCGCAGCTCAGCCGCTCTCAACCGATGTGGCAAAGGCAACGAGGTTTCCGTCGAGATCCGCCACGATGAAGGTGCGGGCGCCCCACGGCTCGGTCCGCAATGTCTGATGAAAGCTGACCCCGGCCGCTTGATATTCCAGGAACAGCGGCTTGATGGCATCGAGCACGATCGTCGCTGACAGCAGATCCTCATTGGCCCTCGAGCTTTTGTCGAAAAGAGGCTTGTCGACATGGCGCAGGTTCAAGCGTGCACCATCGCGGATGACCTGGGCGTAGAAGGGCGGTTCGCCATAGGTGAAACGCGTCCGGAAGCCGAGTTTTTGGCAATAGAACGCGCATGCTGCGTTTATGTCGGAAACGAAAAGCTGGGGCTCGGCAAAGGCGAGGAACGGTTTTTCTGCATCCGGTGGCTTGCTGTCCGTCATGGTTTGAAGGCCTTTCTTCAGCGCCTGCCAGTTTTCGAAACCCGCCTTCCTGGCGACCAGCTCCTGTGCATCGGCGAGTTTGAAGCCGTGATCCAGGATTTGGCGGTCGGTTAGATGACGGAAGCGCGGCAGCATCGATCCGATCGCATCCGCGACGGGATAATACCGCTCGCGATGCCAACGCAGGTAAAGCTTGGCCTGCTTCCTGACGGTCTCGAGATTCGGCATGTTCGAAAATTGGGCGCATTGAGGGTTGAGGGTGTCGTAGGCGGGCAATGCCCCTCCGGCCGGAAGCCGATGCGCCCTACAGCAGCACCGGCAAGCTATGGCGGTTTACGGTCTGTGGTCAAGGGGCCGGCCACGTCGGTATCGCATCCGGTGAGTTGTCTGAAGCCGCCCAGGCGCTATCTATAGGCCATTGCCGTCCGCCGCTCGCTTGCGGTTGACTTGCCAACTTCCTTCCGATTTACACCGAACCCAACACATCCCGACAGCTCGGACCTCTTTTCATGCTCGAAAAAACCTACGACGCCAAAATCGTCGAGCCAAAGATCGCCAAACTCTGGGACGAGGCCGACGCGTTTCGCGCCGGCGCGGGGGCCGAGGAGGGGGCCGAAGCCTTCACCATTGTCATTCCGCCGCCGAACGTCACCGGCTCGCTGCACATGGGCCATGCGCTCAACAACACGCTGCAGGACATATTGGTGCGCTTCGAGCGCATGCGCGGCAAGAACGTGCTGTGGCAGCCCGGCATGGACCATGCAGGCATCGCCACGCAGATGGTGGTGGAACGCCAGCTCATGGAGAAGCAGATCCACCGCCGCGACCTGACGCGCGGTGAGTTCATCGAGAAGGTCTGGGAGTGGAAGGCCGAATCCGGCGGCGCGATCCTCAACCAGCTGAAGCGGCTGGGTGCCTCGGCCGACTGGAGCCGAGAGCGCTTCACCATGGACGAGGGCCTGTCCAGGGCGGTGCTCGAA
Organism: Mesorhizobium sp. WSM4821; assembly: GCF_055901555.1. Lineage (NCBI taxonomy): Bacteria > Pseudomonadati > Pseudomonadota > Alphaproteobacteria > Hyphomicrobiales > Phyllobacteriaceae > Mesorhizobium > Mesorhizobium sp. WSM4821. The sequence goes on from NZ_CM148371.1 coordinate 4,153,890, forward strand.
GTGTTCGTCACGCTCTACAAGGAAGGGCTGATCTACAAGGACAAGCGCCTTGTGAACTGGGACCCGAAGCTGCTCACGGCCATCTCCGACCTCGAGGTCGAACAGCAGGAGGTCAACGGCAATCTTTGGCATTTCCGCTATCCGGTCGAGGGCGAAGCCTTCGATCCGGAAAATCCGAAGACCTTCATCACCGTGGCGACGACACGCCCCGAGACGATGCTGGGCGATACGGCGGTGGCGGTGCATCCCGACGACGAGCGTTTTCGGCATCTGGTTGGCAAGAACCTCGTCCTGCCGATCGTCGGCCGCAAGATCCCGGTGGTGGCGGACGAATATTCCGATCCGGAAAAGGGCAGCGGCGCGGTCAAGATCACGCCGGCGCATGATTTCAACGACTTCGAGGTCGGCAAGCGCCACAAGCTGCCGGCGATCAACATCCTCACCGTCGAGGCGGCGGTGGCGCTCACGGACAATGACGACTTTCTCGCCGGGCTGGAGGTGACGCCCGAGCGCCGGGCCGTCTGGGACGCGCTCGACGGCCTCGATCGTTTCGTCGCGCGCAAGAAGATCGTCGAACTGATGGAGGCGGGCGGCTTCCTTGAAAAGGTCGAGCCGCATCGCCATGCCGTGCCGCATGGCGATCGCGGCGGCGTGCCGATCGAACCGTTCCTGACCGACCAGTGGTATGTCAACGCGGCCGAGCTCGCCAAGCCGGCGATCGCGTCCGTGCGCGAAGGCCGCACCAAGATCATACCCGGTAGCTGGGAGAAGACTTACTTCCAGTGGATGGAGAACATCGAACCGTGGTGCATCTCGCGTCAACTGTGGTGGGGACATCAGATCCCCGCCTGGTACGGGCCGGACGGGCGTGTCTTCGTCGAGAAGACCGAGGAGGAAGCGCTCACTGCCGCGGTCGAATATTATCTGGCGCTGGAGGGGCCGTGGAAGGCCTGGGTCGAGGACAAGCTCGAGAACTTCAAGCCGGGCGATATCCTGACCCGCGACGAGGATGTGCTCGACACATGGTTCTCGTCGGCGCTGTGGCCGTTCTCGACGCTTGGCTGGCCGGACCGGACGCCGGAGCTGAAGACCTACTACCAGACCGACGTGCTGGTGACCGGCTTCGACCTGATCTTCTTTTGGGTCGCCCGAATGATGATGATGGGCCTGCATTTCATGGAGGAGGAGCCGTTCCATACCGTGTATATGCATGCGCTGGTGCGCGACAAGAACGGGCAGAAGATGTCGAAGTCGAAAGGCAACGTCATCGACCCGCTCGATCTCATCGACGAATACGGCGCCGACGCGCTGCGTTTCACGCTGGCGGTGATGGCAGCGCAGGGGCGCGACGTGAAGCTCGATCCGGCGCGCATCGCCGGCTACCGCAATTTCGGCACCAAGCTGTGGAATGCGACGCGCTTCGCTGAGATGAACGACGTCGCGAGAAACGACGATTTCTGGCTGAACGATGCCAAGCTGGCGGTCAACCGCTGGATCCTGACCGAACTGACGCGCACCGCGGGTGAAATCACCGATGGCATCACCTCATATCGGTTCAACGAGGCGGCTGGCGCGGCCTACCGCTTTGTCTGGAACCTGTTCTGTGACTGGTACCTGGAACTGTTGAAGCCTGTGTTCACAGGTCCGGACGAGGCCGCCAAGGCCGAAAGCCGGGCTTGCGTCGCGTTCGTGCTCGACGAGATCTACAAGCTTCTGCACCCGATGATGCCGTTCATGACCGAAGAACTGTGGGCGCAGACATCAGGCGAGGGCAAGGAACGGCCATCGCTGCTTTGCCATGCCGCATGGCCGTCGCCCGACTTCGAGGATGAGGCCGCGGCCGCCGACATCAACTGGCTGATCGATCTTGTCTCCGGCATCCGCTCCGTGCGCTCGGAGATGAACGTGCCGCCGGCGGCGATCGCCCCGCTGGTGGTGATCGGCGCCAATGAAGCGACACGCGACAGGCTCGAACGCCAGGATTCGGCGATCAAGCGGCTTGCGCGGGTCGGCGATATTTCACTCGGCGAAACAGCACCCAAGGGCTCCGCCCAGATCGTGCTCAACGAGGCGATCATCTGCTTGCCGCTTGGCAGCCTGATCGACCTCACCGCGGAGGCGGCGCGATTGCAGAAGGAGCTGGTCAAGGTGACCGAGGAGATCGCTCGACTGCACAAGAAGCTGTCCAACGAGAAATTCGTCGTCAACGCGCCGGAAGACGTCGTGGAAGCCGAGCGCGAAAAACTCGGTGAGTACCGCGAGGCGCAGGAGAAGCTTTCGGTGGCGTTGACGATGGTGCGCGAGGCCGGTTGAGCTATCTTCGTCCGAGCACGGGATTGTCCCAAACCCGGTTCTACGATGCTCTGGATTCGTCGGGTTCGTCAGTCCCGAACTTTGCTTTCGAAGAGACTTCCTGCCGGGAAAATAGGCATTCCGCAGCGTAAATCTTGACGTAAACGGAAGTTTTGACCCCATTGTTGCCATAATGTAACAATGGGGTCTGGTCTTCGCAAAACGGGCCATTTTTGCGTCGTTTTGTGCCGGTTTTGTGAATTTTCTCGTCGATTTGCATCCCAATGGGCGGTTTTCTAGCTTTGCCCCGAAAGCCGTCACTTTGTCCAGAATACGTTCGGCAAGGGCGTACGCGTACGCATCGGGAATTCGTTGTTGCGACGTTAACCTGAATTGGTTCTAGCTTGGCCCACTCGTATTCGGGAGGGACATTCATGAGTAATTTGCGTTTGAAAGCGCTGCTGGGGGCAGGGTGCTTTTCGCTCGCTTTGATCGGGACGGCGCAAGCCGGCGGCCTTGAGCGCGGCGGCTACAACATCGATCTTCTGTTCGATCCCTCACAGGTCGCCGGCGAGGTTTCCGGCACCTATGTCATGCCCGACCGAACGCTGAATAACGTTGTTGATATCGATCCGTCTGATGGCATCGGGACGACCGGATTCGGCGGGGGAAAGACCGACGGCGTCCATGAAACAGAAGACTATTTTTCACCCCGCCTGGGCATCAAGGTCGGCGTCGGCCAGCATGTCGACTGCATGGCCGACTATTCGGAGCCGTGGGGTGCCCACACCAATCCGGGCAGTGACTGGATGGGCGTGAACAACAATATCGAGACAAAGATCGACAGTGAGAACTATGCAGCGACCTGTTCCTACAAGATGGATGTCGGCAAGGGGCAGCTTCGCTTCATCGGTGGCGTTTTCTACCAGGAAGTCAGCGGCTTCAAGCTGAGGCAGGTTGCACCCGCATTCGCCTCCATCGGCGACGGAACAGGGCTGCTGGAACTTGCCGGCGACGGGGTTGGCTGGCGTATTGGCACGGCCTATGAAATTCCTGATATCGCGCTGCGCGCCAGCCTTGTCTACAACAGCGCTGTCGACCTCGGCGACATCACCGGCCAGGTCGACCTTTCGCAGGTCAATGGACAGGTCATTCCGGTTTTCGGCAACCAGTCCATGCCGCAATCGGTCGAGTTCAAATTGCAATCCGGCATAGCGCCCGGCTGGCTGGCCTTCGGTTCGATCAAATGGGTCGACTGGAGCCAACTCCAGCTTGTCAGTTTTTGTTCGAGGCAGATTCAGGGTATTCTGCCCTGTACCTATGAAGGCCCAGGCTTCGTTACCTCGCTTGATCTGCTCTATCGCGATGGCTGGACTGTTTCCGGTGGCATCGGCCACAAGTTCAACGAACAGTGGAGCGGCGCGGTCACCTTGACCTGGGATCGTGGCACCACCACCGGCCTCGGCACGCAGACCGATACCTGGACCGTTGGCGGTGGCGCTTCCTTTACCCCGTCGCAGAACGTCGAACTTCGTTTTGGCGGCGCGATCGGCCTGATGACCAGCGGCGAAGTCGGACCGGAATTCAATGGAACCGACATTTCAGGCAACGACGTAACGTATACGTTCGGCAACGATCTCGTCACGGCGCTTGCGGCTTCTGTCAAGGTCAAGTGGTAACCCTTAATACCAAACAGCAAAAGGCCGGGCGTCGCCCGGCCTTTTGTCATGAATGGACCTTGCGGGCGGCGTTGCCACAACGACCGCGCCTGGCCGGCGTTGCAAATACGCGGCACACCTCCGCCTCTTGCGATTGTGACGTTTCGGCAACAGTTTCTGAACATCCTGTAATGTAGAAACCTCGCCGGGAACATTGCCTATTTCCCGCCATAAACCCGGCGCACCTCGAATTTGTCTCAGGACACGCGCCAAAAGGCTCGGCAATGGGGCAGGCCGCATCGCCCGCGGCGAGGACGAGTATGGACGCCAGAGTCATCTCCAAGGCCAAGCTGCCCAGCCGCCATGTGACCGTCGGTCCGGCGCGCGCGCCGCACCGCTCCTATCTCTATGCGATGGGACTGTCGGCGGCCGAGATCGCGCAACCGCTGGTCGGCGTCGCGAGCTGTTGGAACGAGGCTGCGCCCTGCAACATCTCGCTGATGCGCCAGGCGCAGGTGGTCAAGAAGGGCGTCGCCGCGGCTAACGGCACGCCGCGTGAATTCTGCACCATCACCGTCACCGACGGCATCGCCATGGGCCACCAGGGCATGAAATCGTCGCTGGTGTCGCGCGAGGTCATCGCCGATTCGGTCGAACTCACCATGCGCGGCCATTGCTACGATGCGCTGGTCGGCCTTGCCGGTTGCGACAAGTCGCTGCCCGGCATGATGATGGCCATGGTGCGGCTCAACGTGCCGTCGATCTTCATCTATGGCGGCTCGATCCTGCCCGGTTCCTACAAGGGCCGGCAGATCACCGTGCAGGACGTGTTCGAGGCCGTCGGCCACCATTCGGTCGGCACGATCGATGACGCCGAACTTCTTGAAATCGAACAAGCCGCCTGTCCTTCGGCCGGCTCTTGCGGCGCCCAGTTCACCGCCAACACCATGGCCACCGTCGCCGAGGCCATCGGCCTGGCGCTGCCCTATTCCTGCGGGGCGCCGGCGCCCTACGAGATGCGCGACCGCTTCAATTTCGCCTCGGGCGAAAAGATCATGGAGCTGATCGCAAAGAATATCCGCCCGCGCGACATCGTCACGCTGAAAGCGCTGGAGAATGCGGCGACCGTGGTTTCGGCCACCGGCGGTTCGACCAACGCGGCGCTGCATTTGCCGGCGATCGCGCATGAAGCCGGGATAAAGTTCGACCTCTTCGACGTGGCCAGGATCTTCGAGAAGACGCCCTATATCGCCGACCTGAAGCCGGGCGGCAAATATGTCGCCAAGGACATGTTCGAGGCCGGTGGCATTCCGCTTTTGATGAAGACGTTGCTCGACCACGGCTATCTGCATGGCGACTGCCTGACGGTGACCGGCCGCACTTTAGCCGAAAATATGGAGCACGTAGCCTGGAATGATAGCCAGGATGTGGTCCGTCCCGCCAACCGACCCATCACCCAAACGGGTGGTGTCGTGGGCTTGAAGGGAAACCTTGCCCCCGAAGGCGCGATCGTGAAGGTCGCGGGCATGTCGGAGCTGAAATTCTCAGGCCCGGCGCGCTGCTTCGATTCGGAAGAGGAATGTTTCGAGGCGGTTACGGATCGCAGCTACAGCGAAGGCGAGGTCCTCGTCATCCGTTACGAGGGCCCGCGCGGCGGTCCGGGCATGCGGGAAATGCTTTCGACGACGGCGGCACTCTATGGCCAGGGCATGGGCGGCAAGGTGGCTCTCATCACCGACGGACGTTTTTCGGGCGCGACACGCGGTTTCTGCATCGGCCATGTCGGGCCGGAAGCCGCCGTGGGCGGTCCGATCGGGCTGCTGAAGAACGGCGATGTGATCTCGATCGATGCGGTGAACGGCACGATCGAGGTGGCGCTATCCGACAGCGAACTGGCGGCGAGGGCAAAGGCATGGAAGACGCGCGCAACCGACTATCAGTCGGGCGCGATCTGGAAATATGCGCAAACGGTAGGGCCGGCGCGCGACGGCGCGGTCACCCATCCCGGCGGTGCGAAAGAAACACACTGTTATGCGGATATCTGAGTTGCTGAGGTCGTCTGTCTTTTCGGCACTGGTCGCGATCGCCACTTTTGGCGGGACCTTGGGCGCCGCAGGCCAGGCCATGGCCTTCGACGACAAGGTGTTCGACGACAAGACCGGCGTGAAGCCGCAGTCCAGCCCGTGGGCAGTGTTCCAGTTCGGCTTCTCCGCCTACAAGAACGGCCGCAAGGAGCAGGCGGCGGAAGCCTATAAATACGCGGCCGAAAACGGCCAGATCGGCGCCACCTGGAAGCTTGCGCGCATGTATGCCGAGGGTGACGGCGTGGAGCGCGACGATTACGCGGCGTTCAAGTTCTTCAGCGAGATCGTCGACCAGGACGTCGAGCCCGGTTCGCCGGAAGAGAGCTATGTATCGGACGCGCTCGTAGCGCTCGGCGACTATCTGAGGAAGGGAATTCCCGGCAGCCCCATCGCAGAGGACGAAGTGGCGGCCCAGGAATATTACATGCGCGCCGCCGCCAACTACCGCAACCCGAACGCCCAGTTCGAGATGGGCCAGATGTTCCTGAACGGCAAGGGCGGCGTCAAGGCCAGCATCAAGCAGGCCGGACGCTGGTTCCAGCTCGCCGCGGAGAAGGGCCATGCCGGTGCGCAAGCGACGCTCGGCAACCTGCTCTTCCAGAGCGGCAAGATCGTTCGAGGGCTGGCGATGATGACCGCCGCCCTTGAGCGGGCCTCACCTGCCGACCGGCCATGGATACGCGGCATGCAGGAAGAGGCGTTTGCCGCGGCAGGCGAGGCCGACCGCCGCACCGCGATTTCGCTGGCCGGTGACATCCTCACCAAAGGTGGCGGCGGCGACCAGTAGTCGCGAAGTCAGTCGTCACGAAGCCAGTTAGCCACGAAGCCAGTAGCCACGAAGATAGGGCATCCCGAAAAATCAAGTCGGGCAGCCGAGATCAGTTCTCGGTCGGTTTCGTCGGAACGGGGCTTGGCTCCGGCGTTGAGATCGGCGTAGCCGGCTGATGTGGCGCCAGTGTTCCCGGACAATCGCCCTGGATCTTTTTCCACGAGGTGTTGTTGAGCACCGTGTCGCAGCGGGCGAGGTGGCTCTGGCCGGCAAGCGTCAAGCAGGCGACCTGACCGATTTGGAACGATTTCCCGTTGGCCAGGCAATGCGGGTCGGCAAAAGCCGACGTCGCTGCGAGGGCAAGCGCCGCGGCACATGGGCAAAGCGCAAACCTGATCGTCATCCTAAATCCCAGCCGAACCCGGATTGCAGCGGAACCTCCGATTGTGGCGATATGACGGTCTATCAACCGGAACCGGCGATCCGGACCTCGAAATGATCAGATTGGCTCAAAAGCCAGTTCAACGGCCACGGGCACGTGGTCGGAGGGCTTTTCCCAGGCGCGCACGTGCTTTTCGATCGCAGCGGAGGAAAAGCGGTTGGCGGCTTCGGGCGAAAGCAGCAGGTGATCGATGCGAATGCCGTTGTTTTTCTGCCAGGCGCCGGCTTGATAATCCCAGAAGGTATAGACATCAGGGGCGTCGGTGACCGCGCGCACGGCTTCGGTGAAGCCGAGATGCTTCAGCCGGCGGAACGCCTGCCGCGTCTCTGGCTGAAACAGGGCATCGCCCAGCCAGTTCTCTGGAAATCTTGCGTCGATGGGCTCGGGAATGACGTTGTAGTCGCCCGCCAGCACCAGCGCCTCTTCCAGCAAAAGCCGTTCCTCGGCCCAGCGCTCCAGCCGCGCCATCCAGGACAGCTTGTAGGAGAACTTCCTTTCGTCGTCGACCGGGTTGCCGTTCGGCAGATACAGTGAGGCGACGCGCAACGCGCCCTTGTCGGTCGAGAACACGCCCTCGATGAAACGCGCCTGCTCGTCGGCATCGTCGCCCGGCAGGCCTCTGATGACCTCGTCGAAGCGCAGCTTCGACAGGATGGCGACGCCGTTAAAACCCTTTTGGCCACAGGTTTCGACATTGTAGCCGAGCGCCTCGATCTCGGCGCGCGGAAACTGCTCGTCGACGGTCTTGATCTCCTGCAGGCAGGCGATATCAGGCGCGCTTTCCATCAGCCAATGGGTCAAATTGCCGATGCGGGCCCGAACGCCGTTGATGTTCCACGTGACGATTTTCATGACGGCCTCATTGCTGTTCCGGCGGATGGCGTTCGACGAGGCCGATCGTATTGCCTGCCGGGTCCTTTAGGAAGGCCATCCATTCGCTTTCCCCCGCCGGCCCGAAAAGGCCTTCCGTGTCGCGATGGACGAGCATCGGCGGCGCGGTGAAAGGAACACCGGAAGCTTTTGCCGAGGCGTGGAAATCGTCAAGGCCTGATATGTCGAGATAGACGGTGCCGGCCGGCAGGCCGTCTGTGAACAGAAGCCGCACGTCGCCCGCCATGATGAAGGCGATGCCAGGCGGATCGAAGCGTACATGCACTGTCATGCCGAGCACGTCATGCCAGAACGCCAGCGTTGCATCGAGATCGCGCCCGGCTGAAAGCGCGACCTGGCGGACCGCGCCGATGGCGGGCATTTCTATATGCTGAAGCTGGTGCCGCAGCCGCACGAGGCGACCGCATTCGGGTTCTTGATCTGGAACGACTGGCCCATCAAATCGTCGACGAAATCGATCACCGAGCCACCCATATAGACCAGCGAGAGGTCGTCGATCAGAACGGTGGCGCCGTCCTTCTCGATGGCGATGTCGTCGTCGTTGCGGGTGTCGACCAGGTCAAACTTGTAGGAAAAGCCGGAGCAGCCGCCGCCCTCGACCGAAACGCGCAGCGCCGTCTTGCCGGCTTGGCCAGATACAATCTTGGCGATCCGCCTTGCGGCGGCGTCGGTCATTTCGACTTTCATGGCAGTCTTGGCATCAGCGCCCATGGGCGTCACCTTGCTTTCGGTTTCACATGATAGGTATGAAGCGCGAGGGGGCAAGTCAACTGCGGCAGCGGCTATGACAATTGAGTTGGGGCCATGACGAATGAGTTGGGCGACATCGGTTTCGGCTATCGGCCGCGCGCGGCCTATGCCTGCGATCCGGCAAAGTCGCGCGGGCGGCTGTTCGACGAGGTGGAGAGCCCGACCCGCACGCCGTTCCAGCGCGACCGCGACCGCATCATCCATTCGACGGCCTTTCGCCGGCTGAAGCACAAGACGCAGGTGTTCGTCGCGCATGAGGGCGACCATTACCGCACCCGGCTGACGCATTCGATCGAGGTGGCGCAGATTGCGCGCGCCCTGGCGCGGGCGCTGCGCGGCGACGAGGATCTGGCCGAGGCGGTGGCGCTGGTGCACGATTTCGGCCACACGCCCTTCGGCCATACCGGCGAGGACGCGCTGAACGAGAAGATGGCCGCCTGGGGCGGCTTCGACCACAACGCGCAATCGCTGCGCGTGGTAACGCGGCTGGAGAGCCGCTATGCCGAGTTCGACGGGCTGAACCTCACCTGGGAAACGCTGGAGGGTCTGGTCAAGCACAACGGACCGCTGACCGACGCCCACGGAAAGGGCCTGAACGGGCCGGTGCCGCAAGCGATCCGCGATTATTCGGAGCTGCACGACCTCGAGCTCGACCGCTTCGCCGGCATCGAGGCGCAGTGCGCGGCGATCGCCGACGACATCGCCTACAACACCCATGACATCGACGACGGCCTGAGATCAGGCTTCCTGACGCTGGACATGCTGGAAAAGGTCTCGCTGCCGGGATCGATCCTCGAAGGCGTGCGTCAGCGCTATCCGGCGCTCGACGATATGCGCACCGGCCACGAACTGATGCGCAGGCAGATCACGATGATGGTCGAGGACGTCATTGTTTCCACCAGCGCCAATCTCGCCCGCATCAAGCCGGACAGTGCAGACGCGGTGAGGGCGGCAGGGGAGACGATGGTCACCTTTTCCGCCGAAATGGCCGCGTTCGAAAAGGAGTTGAAGGCTTTTCTCTATGCGCATCTCTACCGGCACAGCGAGGTCATGCGCGTGCGCAACGAGGCCGAGCAGATCGTCAAGAACCTGTTCGATGTCTATTTCGCCGATCCGCGCGCCATGCCCGACGGCTGGCGCGAGGGGCTCGACCGGGCCGACGATCGCATCAAGGCGCGCAGCGTTGCCGATTTCCTGGCTGGCATGACGGATACCTACGCTTTGAAGGAGCACCGTCGTTTGTTTGACCATACGCCTGAATTGAGCTAGGGCGGGCTCGATTTTGCCGGCCACTAAGCCGGATTCCTGCAAAGCCGCCAGAGCCACGCCAAATGAACATCTTCGCCGACTTCAACGCGCGAATCACCAGAGCTGTCGAAGCGCTTGATTTGAAAGACAAGGACGGCGGTTCGCTGGACCTGTCGCGCATCGCCGTCGAGCCGCCGCGCGACGCCAGCCATGGCGACCTGGCGACCAATGCGGCGATGGTGCTGGCCAAGCCGACCGGCCAGTCCCCACGCGCACTGGCCGAAAGGCTGGCGCAAGCGCTGCGCGCCGACACCGACATCGCCGCCGCCGACGTTGCCGGTCCGGGCTTCGTCAATCTCAGGCTCAAGGATGCATTCTGGCAGACGCATCTGACCGCGCTGCTCGGCGAGGGCCGCAATTACGGCCGCTCGACGGTCGGCGGCGGCAAGAAGGCCAATGTCGAATACGTCTCGGCCAATCCAACCGGACCGATGCATGTCGGCCATTGCCGTGGCGCGGTTGTGGGCGATGCGCTCGCCAACCTGATGGCCTTCGCCGGTTACGACGTGACCAAGGAATATGTCATCAACGACGCCGGTTCGCAGATCGACGTGCTCGGCCGGTCGGTCATGCTGCGCTACCGCGAGGCGCTGGGCGAAGAGATCGGCGAGATTCCGGCCGGGCTTTATCCCGGCGACTATCTCGTGCCGGTCGGCCAGGCTCTGGCCGGCGAATTCGGCCGCTCGCTGCTGCAGATGCCCGACGAGGAAGCGCTTGCCATCGTCAAGGACCGGACCATCGACGCGATGATGGCGATGATCCGCGCGGATCTGGCGCTGCTCAACGTGCATCACGACGTCTTTTTCTCGGAGCGCACGCTGCATGCCGACAACGCCCGGAAAATCCGCTCGGCCATCAGCGACCTGACGCTCAAGGGGCACATATACAAAGGCAAGCTGCCGCCGCCCAAGGGCGAGAAACCGAACGACTGGGAGGATCGCGAGCAGACGCTGTTCCGCTCTACGGCGGTCGGCGACGACATGGACCGGGCGCTGGTCAAGTCGGACGGCACCTTCACCTATTTCGCCGCTGATGTCGCCTATTTGAAGGACAAGGTCGATCGCGGCTTCGTCGAGCTGATCTATGTGCTTGGCGCCGATCACGGCGGTTATGTGAAGCGCCTGGAAGCGCTCGCCCGGGCCATTGCCGGCGACGAGGTGAAGCTCACCGTCCTGCTTTGCCAGTTGGTGAAGCTCTTTCGCGACGGCGAGCCGGTGCGCATGTCGAAGCGGTCGGGCGATTTCGTGACCCTGCGCGAAGTGGTGGAGGAGGTCGGCCGCGATCCGATCCGTTTCATGATGCTCTACCGCAAGAACGATGCGCCGCTCGATTTTGATTTCGCCAAGGTAACCGAGCAGTCGAAGGACAATCCGGTGTTCTACGTGCAGTATGCCTCGGCGCGCTGCCATTCGGTGTTCCGGCAAGCGAGCGAACAGTTGGGCGAGGCCAATTTCGACCGCAATCGGCTGGCCGCAGCCACCGCTTCGCTGGCCGACGAAGGCGAGATCGGTCTGATCCGGAAGCTTGCGGAATATCCGCGGCTGATCGAATCCGCGGCACTTGCGCTCGAGCCGCACCGGCTGGCATTCTACCTCTACGATCTCGCCTCCAGCTTCCACGGACATTGGAACCGCGGCACCGAGAATCCCGACTTACGTTTTGTTAAGGTTAACGACCGACAATTGACGCATGCCAGACTAGGGCTGGTGCAGGCTGTTTCGGACGTTTTGACGTCCGGCCTGACGCTTATCGGAGCGGATGCGCCCACCGAAATGCGTTAGGTTTGTCTAAAAAACCTGTCACCTTTTGCCCACATTGCGCTGGTAAGGGCCAACCCTACGCGACGTCCATGGCGTCCGAATGAGTGCGAGTTCGGGAACAATAATGGCAGACAGAACCCAGCTGAGAGCAGCCGCCCAAAACGATATCGCCGACGATGATCCGTTCGCGGAACTGACCAGGATCATGGGGTTCGACCCGCGCCAGCCGGTCAGGCCCCAGGCTCAGCCGAATGCGGCTCCCGCCAGCCAGCCGATGGACGAGGGCGATTTCGACATCGACCTCGAGAAGGAATTGATGGGCGAATTCGGGGCCGACGACAATGACAGTGTCGCCGAGGTTCGCGAGCCGGCCTTCAACGCGACTGCCACTGACGCAGTGGACGACGAGCTTGCCGCGTCGCTCGAACAGGATTTCCCGCTGTATGACGACGCGGCGGACGAAGCCGTCCATGCCGTTGCTGCCTGGGAGGCGCATTCTCGGGCTGCCGAAGCATCCGCGCCGGCCGTTGAATCTGCTTTCGACGATGGTTTCGATGACGGTTTCGACGATGCGCTCGCCAGTTCGCTCGAAGATGTCTCGCCATTCGAAGATGATTTGCCGGTAGACGACGAGCTTGCCGCGTCGCTCGAACAGGACTTCCTGCTGTATGACGACGCGGCCGACGGGGCTGAACAGAATACTGCCGCCGCCGATGTTTCCGCGTCGCGCGCCGAGCCCGGCTTGGACGATGAGTTCGAAAACGCGGTCGCAAGCTCGCTCGAAGACGAGCTGGTGCTGGATGAGCATGTGCCGGTGGAGAGCGCCGCCGACGTTCCCGCGTCGCGCGCCGAACCCGCGGTCGCAAGCTCGCTCGAAGACGAGCTGATGCTGAACGAACACGTGCCGATGGAGAGCGCCGCCGAAGCTTCTGAAGGCTCCGCGCCGGTCGCCGAGCCCGCCTTCGACGATGAATTCGACAACGCGATCGCAAGCTCGCTCGAAGACGAGCTGACGTTCGATGACCATGTTCCGACGGAACACACCGCCGTCGATGCTGCCGCTGCGCCTGTTCGGGCAGTTTCGGATGAGTCCGATGAGGACTTTGCCAGCCATTTCGACGACGCCATGGCCGATGTCGATATGGATTTCGACGTTCGCACGGATGAGCCAGTCGAGGTCGATGAGCCCGAAGTTGACGAACCGGAGACAATCGCCGCCAAGGGCGAGCCTTCCGTCGCGCTCCCGGAAGATGCATTCGATAACGAGTTCGATTTGAGTTTGGACGACGTGCTTGCCGAGGAAGCCGAAGAGCCGGTTGCGCAGGCCTCCGGCTTTGCGGCCCCGCCGACTGCGCCAACCACCATGGTTCAGCCGCCGGAGCCAGCCCCCGTCGCTGACGAGCGGAGCCTGGAAGACGAGTTGAACGCGCTGTTGGGCGCCATGAGCACACGGGCTGCTCCCGTGGCTGTGCCCGAATCCGCCATGATTCAGCGGCCTGCGGCCGCGGCTGAAAGAGCCGCCGACAAACCAAGGGATATTGTCGACGACCTGGATTGGAGCCTTGACGAGCAAGCCCCTTCGGTGCCGTCGGATGACGACGCGGTTCAATCCGCCGACGCCGATCTCGACACCGTTCTCCTCGATGAGCTCGAGGGTCAGGATTTCGGTGCTGAAGATGCCGCCGAGGCGGCCGATGTCGGTTTCGACGATGATGAGTTGCATGCCGCCTTCGCCAAGGACATCGGTCTGGATCATGGCGACGGTGATAAGGTTGCGACATCCGCTTCCCAGGAGGATTCGGATGAATCGCTCAACTGGCTGGAGGCACGGCCCGCCCCGCCGGCGCCGGCCCGTTCGTGGAGCCGCGTAACGCCGGTCGCACAGTCGCAGCAGCCTGCCTTCGCGGCCCAGCCGACGGCTTCGGCGAAGACCGCTGAAGCCGCGCCGCCGATGGCTGCGGCACCGTCCTATCAGAATGAGTCGGCCTATCAGAATGAGTCGGCCTATCAGAATGAGCCGGCCTATCAGAATGAGCCGGCCTATCAGAATGAGCCGGCCTATCAGAATGAGCCCGCCTATCAGAACGAGCCCGCCTATCAGGACGAGCCGGCCGAAGGCGGCGCCGCCGATGCGGCATCCACGCCAGCGCAAAGCGAACGACCTCCGGTGGATGAGGAGATGCCCGACCTCGAGACGGTCGATGTGCCCGAGCGCGTCGTGGCGCTGGCGGACGATCTCGATATTCCGGAACTCGACTTCGACGAAGACGAGCCGGCGGCGCCTGTCTATGACGATCTTGACACTGAGTTCGCCAGCCTTCTCACGGAAATGAATGCCGTGGACGTTGCCGCCGCCCCGGCGCGCAGCGCGGCGTATGACGATGCATCGGAGTTCCATTCAGACGCCGAGATCAAGTCAGGCTATGAGTCCGACCGCGTCGAAACGCGGACCTATGCGGCGAGGCCTGCACAAACGCCATTCAGTGCGTCCTATGCCGACGCTGCCGGCGGCTTCGATCTGGGCGATGCGCCCGGCGGCGGGTCGGCTTCGCAGGCGGACGACTTTGGCTTGGACGAATTCGACTACGACCCCGAACTGGATGAAGCCATGTCGGTTCCCGGCCTGGCCGGGCAAGAGGCCGCGAGGCCCCGGAGCCGTGGCCTGCTGGTCGCCGCGGTCGTTGGCGCCGTGGCGATCGCCGGTGGTATCGGCGCCTTCGCATTGTCTTTCGGCGGCAGTGGCGGCAGCGATGCGCCGGTCATAGTCAAGGCGGACAATGCACCGATCAAGGTCAAGCCGGAAAATCCGGGCGGTACCGTCGTGCCGAACCAGAACAATAAGGTCTATGACGCCGTGGCCAAGGGTGGCGCGAGGCCTGCCGAGCCGGTCCAGGAAAAGCTGGTCACCAACACTGAAGAGCCGGTGGACGTGACGGCCAAGGAGCCGCCGCAGAGCCGTGTCGTCGATCTTTCGCCTGACGGCATCGACGCGACTGAAGGCGCCGATGCGATCGGTGGCACGCAAGCGGCCGGCGACTCGCAAGCGGCCGGCGGCACGCAAGCAGCCGGAAATGCCGACGCCGCTGCCGCTCCGGCACCCAAATCCGAAGACCGTATCGCCCAGGTCCTTCAGGAGGCCGACAACGACATAACACCCGATGTCGTCGCCGTTGCGCCGCGCAAAGTGAGGACCATGGTCGTCAAATCAGACGGTTCACTGGTTGCGCGCGAGGATCCGTCGCCTGCGGCACCGCAGGTGGCTGCCGTCGAGCCTGTCGATCCGGCGCCGCAGCATGTGGCACCGGCGGCCCAGGCCGACGACGCGGAGCAGACCGGCACGGTGCCGTCTATTGCCGACCAGGCAAGTGGCGACCCAGTGGCCGGCGATCAGTTGATCGAAGCCGTTAAGCCGGCGGCCGCGCCCGAGGCCCAAACTGCTCAACCCGTCAACACGCCGGCCACGGTTCCGGTGGCGCCGCAGCGTCCGTCCGACCAGCCGGTCGATGTCGTCGGCGAGGTCAAGCCCGACCAGGTTGCGTCCATCAATCCGGCGGCCGCCTCGAACGGCGGTGGCTCGTGGTCGATGCAGATCGCCTCGCAACCGACTGTCGAAAGCGCCCAGTCGACCTATCAGGATCTGCAGCGCCGCTATGGCAGCGTGCTTTCCGGCCTCACCGCCAACATCGTCAAGGCCGAGATTGCCGGCAAGGGAACGTTCTACCGCGTTCGCGTCCCGGCGAAATCGCGCAACGATGCGATCAACCTGTGCACCAACTACAAGGCTGCCGGCGGCAACTGCTTCGTGTCGCGCTAGCCAAATCTCCGTCCATAGGGGCAAGAACCGGCGCGGTCACGGACCGCGCCGTTTCTTTGGATTCTGGCTCAGCCGCATGTGGTTTGATGCGATTCCCTTTGTTCGCGTGAAGCTCTAAACTCCTGCCATGACCGAATCAAAATCCATGATCCTCGGCTGCGCCGGGAAATCGCTCACACGCGACGAAATCAATTTCTATCGCAATGAATGCCCCTGGGGCTTCATCCTGTTTGCACGCAATATCGGCGAGCCCGAGCAGATCCGCGATCTGGTCGCCGCGATGCGTGACTGTGTCGAGCGCCCGGATGCGCCGGTGTTCATCGACCAGGAAGGCGGCCGGGTGCAACGCCTGCGGCCGCCGCTGGCGCCGAACTATCCGGCCGGTGGCGCGCTCGGCGCCTTGTGGCGCAACGACCATGATGCCGGCAACCGCGCCGCCTGGCTGATGGCGCGGCTGCATGCCTTCGATCTGCTGCGCTACGGCATATCGGCGGATTGCCTGCCGGTGCTCGACGTGCCGATCGAGGGCGCCAGCGATGTCATTGGCGCGCGCGCCTACGGGAATGAGCCTCGTGCCGTCATCGAACTGGGTCGCGCCTCGGCGGAGGGCCTGATGTCGGGCGGCGTGCTGCCGGTGATGAAGCATGTTCCCGGGCATGGACGGGCCTTTGCCGACACGCATTTCGAACTTCCGACCGTCGATGCCTCGATGAGTGACTTGCAGCGGCATGATTTCGCCCCGTTCAGGGAGCTCAATCATTTGCCGATGGCGATGACGGCGCACGTCGTCTACAGCGCGATCGACCCGAACAACCCGGCCACGACCTCCGGCAAGGTCATCGACGAGATCATCCGCGGCGAAATCGGTTTCGACGGGCTGTTGATGAGCGACGACACTTCGATGAAGGCACTTTCTGGGGATTTCCCCTCAAAGGCGGCCGCGATCCTTGCGGCGGGCTGCGATCTGGTCCTTCACTGCAACGGCGTTTTCGAGGAGATGGCCGGGATTGCATCGCGCACCAAGGGGCTTGAGGGCACGTCGCTGGAGCGTGCTAAACGGGCGCTGACCTATATAAAGGATCGCGACGCGGCTGAAGAAACCGAGATACGCGCCGAGTTCGCCACCTATTTCGACGCGGTGGCCTAGCACCAAAGGGAAACGGGAAGTGGCGGAATCATTGGACAGTAAGGCCGGCAAGGCCGCACCGATGGACCGTCTGTGGGCCGAGAACGACGATTCGCGCCTGACCGGCGATCCCGCGCTGGTCGTCGATGTCGCCGGTTTCGAAGGCCCGCTCGATCTTCTGCTGCATCTCGCCCGCAACCAGAAAGTCGATCTGTCGCGCATCTCGATCCTGGCGCTGGCCGAGCAATATCTAGCCTTCGTCGAGAAGGTGAGGGCGCTCAGGCTGGAACTTGCTGCCGACTATCTGGTGATGGCGGCGTGGTTGGCCTTTCTCAAGTCGAAGCTTTTGATCCCGAAGCAACCCGGCGACGACGGCGAAAGCGGCGAGGAACTGGCAGCGGTGCTGCAGTTCCGGCTGAAGCGGCTGGAAGCCATGCGCGACGCGGCGGCCCGGCTGGTCAACCGCAACCGGCTCGGACGCGACGTGTTTGCACGCGGCATGCCGGAGATGGTCATCATCGAGAAACGCAACGCCTATTCGGCCTCGCTCTACGACCTGCTGACCGCCTATGCGGCGCAACGTCAGAAGCAGGCGATAACCAATGTGACGATCGCCAGGCGCGGTGTGTGGTCGCTCAAGGACGCGCGCGAGCTCCTGACCAGGCTGATCGGCACGCTTGCCGACTGGACCGCGCTGGATGGTTTCCTGATCGAGTATCTGACCGATCCGGAAGAGCGGCGCACAGCGATCGCCAGCTCCTTTGCAGCAACGTTGGAACTGGTCCGCGAAGGCAGGGTGGAAATGCGGCAGGACGAGGTGTTCGCGCCGCTCTATCTGCGCGGTCGTGCGCAAGGCATCAGGGCAGTCGAGGTGGCATCATGAGTGAACGCGCCAACGCTTCAGTCATTCCGTTCAAGGTCGACGACGAGACCGAAGAGGGCGTGCTCGTCGGGACTCCGGCAGAAAATCAGGCCCAGAATTCATTCCAGAATTCCGGCCAGAATCCCGGCCAGAATCCTGCTGAGCGGCTGCATATGGCGGAAGCCGTGCGCATGGCCGAGGCGATCGTTTTCGCCAGCGCCGAGCCGGTCAGCGAAAAGCAGCTTGCCGCGCGCCTGCCCGACGGCATCAACATTGCTGCGGCGATGGCTGAACTGCAGCAGATTTATGAGCGGCGCGGGGTCAATCTGGTGCGCGTCGGCGATGCCTGGGCGTTCCGCACCGCCGGCGACCTCGCTTTCCTGATGAGCCGCGACACGGTGCAGCAGAGGAAGCTTTCCCGCGCGGCGCTCGAAGTGCTCGCGATCATCGCCTATCACCAGCCGGTGACGCGCGCCGAGATCGAGGATATCCGCGGCGTCGAAACCTCGAAGGGCACGCTGGACACGCTGATGGAGACCGAATGGGTGAGGATGCGCGGCCGGCGCCGCACGCCCGGCCGTCCCGTCACCTACGGCACCACCGACATCTTCCTCGACCATTTCGCGCTGGAGGAGATCCGCGATCTTCCCGGCATGGAGGAATTGAAGGGCGCCGGGCTGCTTTCGGGCCGCATGCCGTCGAATTTTTCCATTCCGCTGCCGCCGGCCGATCCAGACGAGCTGACCGACGACGAGGATCCGCTGACCGACATCGACCTCGAGGAACTCGGCCTGTTGACGCCCCGCGTCGAGGAAGATTGAACCGCAGGCGGGCGTCGAAACGGCCGGCAGGCGGGAGCTGCGCGGATTCGTAGCGCCCTCTCGCAACGAAAGTGCGTGACTTCGGCCACTCATTCATAGACTCTGTCGCGGTTGTGTTTGAATCCCAGCGCGAAAACGCATAGATCATCGTCAGAGAAAACATTTCGAGAGAGAGTTGCTATGGGTTCGTTTTCGATTTGGCACTGGATGATCGTGCTGGTGATCGTGCTGCTGGTGTTCGGCCGCGGCAAGATTCCCGAGCTGATGGGTGACATGGCCAAGGGTATCAAGAGCTTCAAGAAGGGCATGGCCGACGACGATGTCGCCGAGGACAAGCGCACCGTCGAGCACCGTGCCGACGAGACCGTTTCGGCAGTGAAGGAAAAGGCCAGCAAGAGCTGAGCCCAAAACTTTAGTCGGAACGTATCGCCATGTTCGACATCGGCTGGACCGAGATGCTGGTGATCGCGATTGTCATGATCGTGGTCGTCGGGCCCAAGGATTTGCCCAAGATGCTGCGCACTTTCGGCCGCACGACGGCAAAGATGCGTGGCATGGCAGCCGACTTCCAGAAGCAGTTCAACGACGCGCTGAAAGAGGCCGAGCTCGACGACGTCAAGAAGTCGGTCGATTCGCTCAGAAGCCTCAACCCGGCCGCCGAGATCAGGAAACAGCTCAATCCGTTCGAGCAGGCGGCAGCCGACGTGCGCTCCGGGGTCGACGCGGTGATGAAGCCGAAGCCGGCTGTCGACCCGGTCACGCCAGCTGCTTCGACGCCGCAGGATACCGAGCTGAAGAACGGCGCGACGGTGCTGCCTGACATCAAAGCCCCGGAAGCGGCGCCGGCGACGCCGACGTTTCCGGCGATGACCGATGAGTCGGTGGTGACATCGCCTGTCGGGACGGCGACGGCGGCTGCGTCGCAAAAGGCTTCGCCAGCGAAGACAAGGGCTGCGTCAGCGAACGCGATGCCGGCCTCCACGGCAGCAGCGAAGCCAGCGGCAGCAGCGGCAAAGCCTGCCGCAACAAAGACCGCAGCTAAAAAGGCCGAGCCGAAGCCTGCATCGGCAGCGGTGAAGAAGCCGGCTGCAGCCGCCAAAAAGACGGCGGGAGCCACCAAGTGAGCGTTTCTGAAAAGGACGAGATCGAACAATCGGCGGCTCCGCTGATGGAGCATTTGATCGAGCTGCGCCGGCGGCTGATGTGGTCGATCGGCGGGTTCTTCATCGCCTTCCTGTTCTGCTTCTTCTTCGCCAAGCAGCTGTTCAACCTGTTGGTCATCCCGTTCAAATGGGCGACCCTATGGGCTGGGCTCGACCCGCACAAGGTAGAGCTGATCTACACGGCACCGCAGGAATTCTTCTTCACCCAGGTCAAGTTGGCGATGTTCGGCGGCATGGTGATCGCCTTTCCGCTGATCGCCACGCAGATCTACAAATTCATCGCGCCCGGCCTCTATAAGAACGAACGTAACGCTTTCCTGCCGTTCCTGATTGCTTCGCCGATCCTGTTCCTGATGGGCGCGTCGCTGGTCTATTTCTTCTTCACGCCGATGGTGATGTGGTTCTTCCTCGCCATGCAGCAGGCCGGAACCGATGATCAGGTACAGATTTCGCTGCTGCCGAAAGTCTCGGAATATCTCAGCCTGATCATGACGCTGATCTTCTCCTTCGGCCTGGTGTTCCAACTGCCGGTGGTGACCAGCCTGATGGCGCGGGTGGGCATGCTGTCGTCGCAGGCGCTGGTCGAAAAGCGCAAATGGGCCATCGTCATCGCCTTCGTCGTCGCGGCGGTGCTGACACCGCCCGACCCGATAAGCCAGATCGGCCTGGCCATCCCCACGATCCTTCTCTACGAGGTCTCGATCTGGTCGGCCCGGCTGATCGAGCGCAGCAAGGAACGGGAGCGTCTTGCGCGCGAGAAGCGGGAGGCTGCGGAAGAGGTGGCCGAAAAGCCTGCGGACGCGTCTTCGACGTAGGCTGCTTCAGGCGGGTTAGCATCATCTTCAAAATTCGCGGGACAAAGGGGGGCGCGACGGAACTCGGCCCTTGACGTCTTGCATCGATCAAGGATGCGGTTTACGCCCTCTGGCCTAGCTCAGGAGCGTTCAAGAACATGCTTGACATCAAATGGATTCGCGACAACCCGAAGGTCCTTGTCGAGGCGCTCAAGAAGCGCTCGTGGTCCGGTGGTGACGCGCAGTCCACAGTCGATGATCTGATCGCCAGGGACGAGGCGCGGCGCGAACATCTGACCGAGCTGCAGACCAGGCAGGAGCGCCGCAACGCCGCCTCGAAAGAGATCGGCAACGCCATGCGTTCGGGCGACGCCGCCCTTGCCGAACGGCTGAAGGTCGAGGTCGGCGAGATCAAGGCCTTCATCCAGAACGGCGAGGCGCGCGAACGCGAACTCGACAAGGCGCTGAACGACGCCTTGGCGGTGTTGCCCAATGTGCCGCTCGACGACGCGCCGGTCGGCAAGGACGAGCACGACAATGTCGTCAAGCGCATCGTCGGCAAGGTGGCGGCGCGCCCGAACTGGGTGAAGGAGCATTTCGAGATCGGCGAAGCGCTCGGCATGATGGATTTCGAGCGGGCGGCGAAGCTGTCCGGCTCGCGCTTCACGGTGCTGAAGAGCGGCCTGGCGCGTATGGAACGGGCACTCGGCCAGTTCATGCTGGACCTGCACACGACCGAGCATGGTTATGAGGAGATCCAGCCACCGCTAATGGTGCGGGACGAGGTTCTTTTCGGCACAAATCAGTTGCCGAAATTCGAGGAGGATCTGTTCTTTGCCCCGCATGGGGACGGCAGGCTCGGCCTCATCCCAACCGCCGAAGTGCCGCTTACAAACCTCGTGCGCGAGGACATCACGCCGCATGAAAAACTGCCGCTGCGCTATACGGCGCTGACGCCGTGCTTCCGTTCGGAGGCGGGCTCGGCCGGGCGTGACACGCGCGGCATGCTGCGCCAGCACCAGTTCTACAAGGTCGAGCTGGTCTCGATCACCGACCAGGACTCGTCGCTTGCCGAGCACGAGCGGATGACCGAATGCGCCGAGACCGTGCTGAAGCGGCTCGGCCTGCCGTTCCGCACCATGACGCTGTGCACCGGCGACATGGGCTTTGGTGCGCGCAAGACCTACGACATCGAGGTCTGGCTGCCGGGCCAGAACGCCTATCGCGAGATTTCGTCCTGCTCGGTCTGCGGCGATTTCCAGGCGCGGCGCATGGACGCCCGCTACAAGGACAGGGATGGCAAGGGCAACCGCTTCGTCCACACGCTGAACGGCTCCGGCACCGCTGTCGGCCGCGCTCTTATTGCAGTCATCGAAAACTACCAGAATGAGGATGGCAGCGTAACCATTCCTGAAGCGCTTCGGCCTTACATGGGCCGTCTGGAAAAGATCGAATCAAAATAATGCGCATCCTTCTGACCAATGATGACGGCATACATGCCGAAGGTCTTGCATCGCTCGAACGCATCGCCCGCACGCTGTCGGACGATGTCTGGGTGGTGGCGCCGGAGCAGGACCAGTCCGGCTACGCGCATTCGCTGTCGATCTCGGAGCCGCTGCGCTTGAGGAAGATCGGCGAAAAGCACTTTGCGGTGCGCGGCACGCCGACCGACTGCGTCATCATGGGTGTGAAGAAGATCCTGCCCGCGGCGCCCGACCTGATCCTGTCCGGAGTCAATTCCGGCGCCAACATCGCCGACGACGTCACCTATTCGGGCACCGTGGCCGGCGCCATGGAAGGCGCGCTGCTCGGCGTCCGCTCGATCGCCTTCAGCCAGGCCTATTCCTACGTCGGCGAGGATCGCGTCGTTCCCTACGAGACCACCGAGGCGCTGGCGCCGGCGCTGCTCAAGAAGCTTGTCGCCACACCGCTGCCGGACGGCGTGCTGATCAATGTCAATTTTCCGAATTGCCTTCCCGAAGAGGTCGCCGGCACGGTGGTCACCTCGCAAGGCAAGCTCGTCCACAGCCTGTGGGTCGACGAGCGCCGCGATGGCCGCGGGCTACCCTATTATTGGCTGCGCTTCGGCCGCGAGCCAGTCGAGGGCAAGCGAGGCACCGACCTCCATGCCATGCGCAACCGGCTGGTGTCGGTGACGCCGCTGCAACTCGATCTCACCGCTCATGAAATCCGCGATCAACTGACCAAGGCGCTCGCATGAACCACAGTCCGACGCTTGACGACCGTGAAGGCTTCGCCGCTTTCCTGCTCCGCTTGCGTGGCAGGGGCACGGTTCCGAAGGCGCTGATCGCTGCTTTCGAGGCGACACCGCGACGCGGCTTCCTTTCCGCGCAGTTCCATTCGCTCGCCTGGACGGATCGCATGCTGCCGATCGAATGCGGCGAGGCGATCGAGGGGGCCGATCTGCAAGCCGCGGTGATCGCAGCGCTTGCCATCGAACCGGGCAACCGCGTGCTCGAGATCGGCACCGGGTCCAGCTACACCGCGGCGGTGATGTCGCGGCTTGCCGTGCGGGTCGTCACCATCGACCGCTACAAGACGCTGGCCGAGCAGGCCAAACAGCGCTTCGAGGCACTCGGCATCGGCAATGTCATCGCGCGCCAGGCGGACGGCTCCAACGGACTGGCGAATGAAGCGCCGTTCGACCGCATCGTCGCATGGGCGGCCTTCGACAGCCTGCCGCGCTTCCTGCTCGACCAATTGTCGAGCGGCGGTATCGTCATCGCACCGATCGGACCCGAGGAGGGCGAGCAGGTGTTGGCTAAATTGACCAAGGTCGGCAGCCGCTTCGAACGCGAGGACATCGGCCTCGTCCGCCTGCAGCCGATCCTGCGCAGCGTCGCCGCCGTCATTTGATTTTCCGGTGCATCGCGCGCTTGGAAGATCAGCCGCTCTCGGGTCTCCGCGACGGAGCTTCGCTCCTGCTTCGCCCTAGGATGACGACGTCAAGCCGATCCGAATCTCGACACATCGACGCCGCTCCAAAATGTTTTAAGAAAATTTGCGCCTGATTCTAGCGGTTTAACCGACCAGTAACATTAACGCGCTTTAATCGCGTTCAGTCTGTACCGGGTATCTGCGGGTAAATGCGATGCAACTCAGTGTTTTGAAGGCAAACGGACGCAATCTGGCGCGTGGCTTCGCTGTCCTCATGGTCGCGGGTACTGCCGCGGGATGCAGTTCTCAGGTCGCGCGGTTCAACAGCGTCGATGACGTTTTTACCTCCTCGACCAACAACCAGCGCACGATCATCGACAAGCAGGACACCGCCCAGCCTTATCCCGGTGATGCCCCCGTTTCGGCCGCGCCGATCGACGGCAGCCATACCCAGTCAGTCACCCGCTCTAGCCTCGAACCAGTGACGACGCAGCAATTGCCGCCGGTCAGCCAGGCGCAGCCGGCGCCCGCCGCCTCTCAGGTCGACCGGACTGCAACAGGTACGGTCGCCCCGGCGGCGAAGCCGTTCAAGGATGCACAGCCTGACGCCCCGCGCGTGGCGACGGCAGGCGGCGAACAGCGTGCCACCGAGATCACCGTCAAGGACGGCGAGACCATTTCCGGTCTGTCGCGTCGCTACGGCGTGCCGGCCGACGCCCTTATGAAGGTCAATGGGCTGAGCGCGACCAAAGGGCTGAAGGCCGGCCAGAAGCTTGTCATCCCGGCCTATGCCTATTCGAGCAAGAAGCAGGCGCCGAAACTTGCCGACGCAAAGCCCGCCAACGACACCAAGCATGATTTGCCGGCCAAGGCGCCGGAGATGGTGGCCGTGCTGCCGCAGCAGCCGAAGCTCAAGGAGGGCAAGTCCGCCGCGCAGGTGGATGCATCGGCCGCAGCAAGCCAGCCGAAGGACGGTAAGGCCGCAGCTAAGCCGGCTGGCGCCGGTGGCACCTACACCGTCCAGCAGGGCGATACATTGTCGGCCATCGCCAGGAAGACCGGTGTCGGCGTGGCTGCGTTGAAGCAGGCGAACGGCATGCAGGACGGTCTGCTCAAGATCGGCCAGACCCTGAAAGTGCCTGCCGGCGGAGCCGCGACGGTCGCCAGCGCCAAGCCGGCAAAGGTCGATCCGGTAACGACGGCCACCACCCAGCCCGCGGCGAAGACCACGCCGTCGGAGACGCTCGCCGCCTACACGCCGCCGAAGAAGGATACGAAGCTCATCCAGCAGGCCGAGGACGACGACGCGGTGGCGCCTGACGCCACCGGTATCGGCAAGATGCGCTGGCCGGTGCGCGGCCGCGTGATCTCCAGCTTTGGCGGCGGCAAGGATGGTGTCGACATCGCCGTGCCGGAGGGAACGCCGGTCAAGGCGGCCGAGAACGGTGTCGTCATCTATGCCGGCGACGGCCTCAAGGAATTCGGCAATACGGTGCTGGTGCGCCACGAGAACGGGTTGGTCACGGTCTATGGCCACGCCCGTTCGATCGAGGTCCAGCGCGGCCAGAAGGTCAAGCGCGGCCAGGAAATCGCGCAGTCCGGCATGAGCGGCACCACCGACTCGCCGAAACTGCATTTCGAGGTGCGCAAGAACTCGGCGCCGGTCGATCCTTCGACCTATCTCGAATAAAGAAAAGTCGATCCTTCGACCTATCTCCAATCTCGAATAGAAGAAGAAAAGCGATCGCGCGCCGCCTGACCTCCAGTCCGGCCCGCCGGCTCAGCCCGCCCTGCCAAGGGGCGGGCTTTTTCAGTTGCTTTTCTGGACCATGATCTAGTCCGAACCAAAGGTTCGGGATCATGGTCTAATCCTTGAGCGATTTGCCGAGCCGGCCTGCCAGGTCCTGAGTGAACTGCCAGGCGACGCGGCCCGAACGGCTGCCGCGCGTCGTCGCCCATTCCAGCGCCTCGGCCCGCAGCGTCTCGGGATCGACGGCAAGGCCGTGATGGTGGACATAGCCGTCGACCATGTCGAGATATTCGTCCTGCGAACATTTATGGAAGCCGAGCCAGAGGCCGAAACGATCGGACAGCGAAACTTTTTCCTCGACCGCCTCCGACGGGTTGATGGCGGTCGAGCGCTCATTGTCGATCATGTCGCGCGGGAGCAGGTGGCGCCGGTTCGACGTGGCGTAGAAGATCACATTGGCCGGGCGGCCCTCGACGCCGCCTTCGAGCGCCGCCTTCAGCGACTTGTAGGATGTGTCGTCGTGGTCGAAGGAGAGGTCGTCGCAAAACAGGATGAAACGATAAGGCGCTGCCTTCAACTGCGCCATGAGCTTCGGCAGCGTGTCGATGTCCTCGCGGTGGATCTCGATGAGCTTGAGCGGCAGGTCCAGTTTCGCCGAGGCATTGACGGCGGCATGCGCGGCCTTGACCAGCGAGGATTTTCCCATGCCGCGTGCGCCCCACAACAGCACGTTGTTGGCTGCGTAACCGGAGGCGAAGCGCTCGGTGTTGTCGACCAATATGTCGCGGACGCGGTCAACGCCGCGGATCAGGCCGATGTCGACGCGGTTGACCTTGCGCACCGGCTCCAGATAGCCGGGATCGGCCTGCCAGACGAAGCAGTCGGCCTCGGCTAGGTCGGTTTCCGGCACCGGCGGCGGAGCGAGGCGGGCGACCGCCTCGATCAGTCGGTCGAGCTTCTTGTTCAGGGCTTCGATGGTGCTGTCGCTCATTTTACCTTTTTGTTTTGCATTCGGGAGGGCATGAGAGGGAGCCTGTTTGGTTCCGGCGATTGCGGGAACCGGTCCCAACCTTTTGTTAGAGCATGATCTTTTCCCGAAAATCGGCATTGTTTTTCGGGATCATGCTCTAACACGGCTCAACCAGCCGGAAAAGCAGCGGAAATGCCTGGCCGCAGTTGCATTGGCAACGTTACCGACTATATTCCGGCCAAATTTCACGGGGCCGCCAAATTTCCCAAGGACGGTTTGGCGGCTGTTTTTCAAAATTCAGGAGTACCTCGATGTTCGTGACACCGGCATATGCCCAAGGCGTCGGCACCTCTCCGGATATGTTCATCAGCATTTTGCCGTTTGTCCTGATTTTCGTGATCATGTATTTTCTGATCATCCGGCCGCAGCGCACGCAGCTGAAGAAGCGCGGCGAGATGCTGGCGGCGGTCCGCCGCGGCGACACTGTCATCACGGGCGGCGGTTTCGTGGGCAAGGTGACCAAGGTGATCGACGACAATGAGCTCGAGATCGATCTCGGCGGTGGCACCAAGGTAACGGCGCTGCGTTCGACGATCGCCGACGTGCGCGTCAAGGGTGAGCCGGTGGCGAACCAGAACGCCAAGAAATAGCCGAATTATCGGCGGAACGATCCGCCAGAACGCCCTGACGGACGACGCCATATGCTTTACTTCTCGCGCTTCAAGATGATCCTGATCTGGCTGGCGGTGGCCGCCACAGTGATCCTCGCAGCGCCCAATCTTTTCTCTGCCAGCACGCTGGCCCAGCTTCCTAACTGGGTGCCGAAGCGCCAGATGACGCTCGGCCTCGATCTGCAGGGCGGATCGCATATCCTGCTCAGGATGGATCCGAACGATCTGATCAAGGATCGGCTGGAGACGACCCGCGACCAAATCAGGACATTGCTGCGCGACGCCAAGATCGGTTACACCGGCCTTGCCGGATCAGGCCGGACCGTGCAGGTCCGCATCACCGATCCCGGCCAGATCGATGCCGCCAAGACCGCGTTGAAGACATTGACCGACCCGGTGGCCGCCGGCCTTTTCAGCGGCGGCTCAGTCCAGGAGATGTCGCTGGATGATTCCGAGCCCGGCCTGCTCAAATTCACCGTTACCGATGCCGGCATCAAATACCGCACGTCGGCTGCGCTGACGCAGTCGATCGAGGTTGTCGGTCGCCGTGTCAACGAACTCGGCACCACCGAGCCGATCGTGCAGCGCCAGGGCGACGACCGCATCCTGGTCCAGGTGCCGGGCCTGCAGGATCCGCAAAGGCTGAAGGACATTCTTGGCCAGACCGCCAAGCTGACCTTCCAGATGGTCGACCAGTCGATGCCGGTGCAGGACGCGCTCAACGGTCGTCCGCCGGCGGGATCCTCGGTGTTGTATTCGCAGGACGATCCGCCGGTTCCATATCTGATCGAGAACCGCGTCATCGTTTCGGGCGAAAATCTCGTCGATGCGCAGGCGACGTACAATTCGCAGACCAACGAGCCGGTGGTTTCGTTCACCTTCGATTCCAAGGGAGCGGCGCGCTTCGGCCAGGCGACCTCGCAGAATGTCGGCAAGCTGTTTGCCATCATCCTCGACAATCAGGTGATTTCGGCGCCGCAGATTCGCGAACCGATCCTTGGCGGCAGCGGCCAGATCTCCGGCAATTTCACCGCCGAGAGCGCCAACGACCTTGCCGTGCTGTTGCGCGCCGGCGCGCTGCCGGCGACGCTGACGGTGATCGAGGAGCGCACGGTAGGCCCGGGCCTCGGCGAGGATTCTATCCGCGCCGGCAAGATTGCAGGCGTGATCGGCTCCATCCTCGTCGTCGTGTTCATGTTCGTGGCCTACGGCTTTCTCGGCTTCATCGCCAACATCGCGCTGGCGGTGCATGTGGCGATGATCGTCGCGTTGCTGTCGTTGCTAGGCGCGACCCTGACTTTGCCGGGCATCGCCGGTATCGTGCTGACCATCGGCATGGCGGTCGATTCCAACGTCCTCATCTACGAGCGCATCCGCGAGGAGCGGCGAAACGGTCGCTCGGTGATCCAGGCGATCGACACGGGCTTTTCGAAAGCGCTGGCGACCATCGTCGATTCCAACGTCACCTCGCTGATCGCGACCGTGGTGCTGTTCTGGCTCGGGACCGGGCCGGTGAAGGGCTTTGCCGTAACCTTCGCCATCGGCATTCTGACCACTGTCTTCACCGCCTTCACCTTCACGCGGCTGCTGGTGTCGATCTGGCTTCGCCGCGCCCGCCCGAAGGAGTTGCCGCGCGCGCCGGTGACCTTCGTCCCGCCGGGCACGCGAATTCCGTTCATGGGCATCCGCCGCTGGACATTCGCGCTGTCCAGCGTGCTGTCGATCCTCTCGGTCGTACTGTTCATGACCGTCGACATCAACTACGGCATCGACTTCAAGGGCGGTTCGCTGATCGAGGTCCAGGCCAAGGATGGCACCGCCGATATTGCCGACATCCGCGGCAGGCTTTCGGAACTCAACATCGGCGAAGTTCAGGTGCAGCAGTTCGGCGACCCGAACGACGTCTTGATTCGCGTCGGCACGCAGGACGGCGGCGAAAACGCCGAACAGACCGTCATCGACAAGGTGCGCGGCGAGTTGCAGGACCATTACGACTTCCGCCGCGTCGAGGTGGTGGGACCGACAGTTTCCGGCGAACTCGCCAAGCAAGGCACCATCGCCATGCTGATCGCGCTGCTCGGAATCCTGATTTATGTATGGTTCCGCTTCGAATGGCAGTTCGCGGTCGGCGCCATCATCGCTACGGTCCACGATGTGGTCATGACGATCGGCTTCTTTGTCATCACTGGTCTTGAATTCAACCAATCGTCGCTTGCGGCAATACTCACCATCATCGGCTATTCGCTCAACGATACGATCGTCGTCTATGATCGTGTTCGCGAAGATTTGCGAAAATACAAGAGGATGCCGCTGCCACAACTGTTGAACAACGCCATCAACGAGACGCTGTCCAGGACGACGCTGACCTCGGTGACGACAATGCTCGCGCTGCTGGCGCTGGTGCTGTTCGGCGGCGAGGTGATTCGTTCGTTCACGCTGGCGATGCTGTTCGGCGTTGTCTTCGGAACCTATTCGTCGATCTTCATTGCCGCCCCGCTGCTCATCCTGTTCAAGCTGCGGCCGCAGGCCGCGACGGCCGACGAGGAGAAGCCGGTGAGCGGCGGCAAAGCCGTGGCAACCTGACGATTGCCGCGCCCGTGGCAAAAGGCATCGTTATCCGTGAAGCACATTTCCCCGGCCGCGCGCCGATCGAGGCCTATGGCAATGGCGGGTTCCGTTTCGCCGACATGTCGCATCGCGGCTCGCTTCTGTGCCTGCCGTCGGGCATCTACGGCTGGGAGCCGGCTGATCCCCTGGCACTGACGGCGGCCGATTTCGCCAAGCTGCTCAACGAGGCCGACAAGGTCGAGATCCTGCTGGTCGGCGCCGGCAAGGATCTCAGGCCGTTGTCGGCGGGGTTGCGTGCCGCGCTGAAGGCGGCGGGCATTGCGTCCGATCCGATGTCGACCGGGGCGGCCGTACGGACCTACAATGTTCTTCTGGCGGAAGACCGCGCGGTGGCCGCCGCGCTGATCGCCGTCGAGTGACGTGAGCGAAAACGCCAAAATCGTCATGGAAACGGTGCGAGCCGCCGACCATGACCGCTATGTTTCCGCGCTCTATGCGCCTGAAGACAAGCGTGAGGCACTTTTTTCGCTTTATGCCTTCAATGCCGAGATATCAGGCATTCGCGACCGTATCCGCGAGGCGCTGCCCGGCGAGGTGCGGCTGCAATGGTGGCGCGATGTCATCGTGGCCGACGATGACGCAGCAGCCGGGGGCGACGGCGCAAACATCGGCCATCCTGTCGCGGACGCCTTGAAGGCCACGATTTCTGCCCACCGTCTGCCAAAACCCGCCTTCGAGAACATGCTCGAAGCCCGCATCTTCGATCTCTATGACGACCCGATGCCGTCGCGCACCGATCTGGAGGGCTATTGCGGCGAGACCGCAGCGGCGCTCATCCAGCTTGCGGCGATGGTGCTTGATCCCGCCGAAGCGCCGCGGTTTGCCGAACTTGCGGGCAGGGCGGGTTGCGCGCAAGCGATGACCGGCCTTTTGCTGCTGCTGCCGCTGCACCGCAGGCGCGGGCAATGCTTTGTCCCGGCCGATATTCTGGCGGCGGCTGGATCCTCGCCGGAGGAATTCGTTGCAGGCGATGGCAGGCCTGGAGCGCAACGCGCTGTCGCCGCGATGATCGCGCTGGCGCGGGAGCATCTGTCTGCCTTCGAACGGGGTGCCTCGGTCTTGCCGGTTTCGTTGCGCCCGGCATTTCTGCCGCTGGCTTTGTCCCGCGCCTATCTCGGCAAGATGGAAGGCTCTCGCCATTCGCCTCTGAACGGCGTGGCGCGGCTCTCGGCCCTGCACCGGCATTGGCTGATGTTTCGGCGCGCGACACGAGGCTGGCTGGACGCCTGAAGGCAAGTATGACGGGACTCCGGGGAGGCCGCCAAGCCGGGACTGCGCCGCGACCGTTGACCTGGGCGGGTAACTGTCCTCTACGATGTTCTGAGAATGCCGGCCAGCTCATTCCTGGCGGTTTCTCGATACTCGACTTCAAGCCGCTGAATCATCAGCACGGCTCGAATGTCGGGCAACGAATCCCCGAAGGTGAGCGCGAACGTCTTCTCCCGAATAGCCCGGCCTTGTGTCCTCAATCGACGCCTTTACGCGCGCCCTGATCGATGCCATCCGCTCTTAGTGTTCTTCTTCCTCGCGCTGGAAGGCGCGAAGTGCGGCGCGGATGACCTCGCTCGCCGATCCGAAGGAACTGCCCTCGACTTTTTCGCGGATCATGCGCGCCATGGCGGGCGTGACGGTGACGGACAGTTTCTCGGCGGGCTCCATGGAATTGCTCCCTATGATGGAGGGTAGGATAGTATCCTACTCTCCTGCCGCCTGATCGACAAAAACAGAAAGGCGACTATTCCGCCGCTTCCGCCCGCGAAGGCAGCCCCAGCCATTCGCGGCAGTCCGCGAGCGCGCGCGACGTCACCGCACGCCGCTTGGAGACGGTCTTGTCCTTGCCGCGCAGGCGCTTTCCCTCGGCTTTCGGCGCTTCCACCGGAGGGAACAGGCCGAAATTGACGTTCATCGGCTGGAAGGAGCGCTTTCCCGGCTCGTCGTCCGAAACGATGTGGCCGCCGGTGATGTGGTTGAGCAGCGCGCCGAAAGCCGTGGTCAAGGGAGGCACCAACGGCGCGTGGCCCAGCCGCTCGGCGGCGGCGAAACGGCCGGCAAGCAGGCCGATGGCCGCGCTTTCGACATAGCCCTCGCAGCCGGTGATCTGGCCGGCGAAGCGCAGGCCAGGCCGCGACTTCAGCTGCAGCGAGGCGTCAAGCAGGGTCGGCGAATTGATGTAGGTGTTGCGGTGCAGGCCGCCGAGGCGGGCGAATTCGGCGTTTTCGAGGCCCGGGATGGTGCGGAACACGCGCACCTGCTCGGCGTGCTTCAGCTTGGTCTGGAAGCCGACCATGTTGTAGAGCGTGCCCAGCGCATTGTCCTGGCGAAGCTGCACGACGGCATAGGCCTTCACCGATGGATTGTGCGCATTGGTCAGCCCCATCGGCTTCATCGGCCCATGACGCAGCGTCTCGACGCCGCGCTCGGCCATGATCTCGATCGGCAGGCAGCCGTCGAAATAGGGCGTGCCTTCCCATTGCTTGAATTCGGTCTTTTGGCCGTCGACGAGCGCCTGCACAAAGGCGAGATATTGCTCCTTGTCCAGGGGACAGTTGATGTAGTCCTTGCCGGTGCCACCGGGCCCGACCTTGTCGTAGCGCGACTGGAACCAGCAGATGTTCATGTCGATCGTGTCGAAATGGACGATCGGCGCGATGGCATCGAAGAAGGCGAGCGCGTCGGCACCGGTCGCTTCGGCGATCGATTGGGCGAGCGATGGCGCGGTCAGTGGGCCGCTGGCGACGATCGCCTGGTCCCAATCCGCCGGTGGCAGGGCCGGCACTTCCTCGCGCTGGATGGTGATGAGCGGATGCGCTTCGAGCTTTCTGGTCACCGCTTCGGAAAACCTGTCGCGGTCGACGGCCAACGCACCGCCGGCGGGCACCTGGTTTGCGTCGCCGGCGCTCATGATCAGCGAACCGGCCAGCCGCATTTCTGCGTGCAGCAGGCCGACGGCGTTGGTTTCGGCATCGTCGGAGCGGAAGGAATTGGAACAGACGAGTTCGGCCAGCCCGTCCGTCTTGTGCGCATCGGTGCCGCGAACCGGACGCATTTCATGCAGCACGACCGGAGCGCCAGCTTCGGCCGCCTGCCATGCCGCTTCGGATCCGGCGAGGCCGCCGCCGACGATGTGAATGGGATTCTTGTTCATGAGCGCCGAAATAATCTCTTGTAGCTGCGATTGCAATTGCATGAGTTAGCCGCGCTGTTGCCGCCAAGTGCTGCAATCGTCTACTGTCGGAGGATGGGCGGGAATCTTGGGGTCTTTGTCAGAGCGACATTTCTTACAGTGGTGATAGCCGTAGTCGGATCAGCCGCCGCGGGCGAACTGGCCGCGACGGCTTCCAAGCGGATCCCCATATGCCACGGCTACAGTTGCAACTATCGCACGATGCTCGCGCTCGGCCCCGGCGACGGCGCGCGCTTCCGCGCTATCCTGCGTGCGGGCGCGGGTTCGCCTCAAGCCGAGCGTTCCGCCATTTCGAAGGCTGTCCGCTATTTCGAGCAGCGCACTTTCCGGGCCATCGGCGTTCGTGATCTGCCGCAGTCGGAATTCGGTGCATCGCGCATCAGGGGCCAGATGGATTGTGTCGACGAATCGACCAATACGCATGCGCTGCTGGTCTATCTTGCCGAGCGAAAATTGCTCAGGTTTCACAAGGTCGAGCGCAATGCCTCGCGAGGACTGTTTGTCGACGGGCGCTATCCCCATTGGACGGCGGTGATCAGCGACCGCGGGGGCACTGAATGGGTGGTGGATACCTGGTATGCGCCGATGGGCGGCGCACCCGACATTTTTCCGCTGAGCCAGTGGAAGAAGCGGGGCGTGCTGGAAAGCGGTGCGCTGAACTGACGATCGGGACTCCCGCCAAAACGGCCCTTAGAGTGCTTCGATCCTGAAAAACAACAACACCCGCCGGGGGAGGAGGTCCGGCGGGTGTCGTTTTGCTGGTCGATCCTCGGGAGGAGGTGAAGATCGACCGTATTCGTCATCGCCGGGGAGGAGGTCGGCTCTGACGAAATTCCTTTCGCCTGATGAAAGGGGGCGAAACCCCAGGACGAAACTCGTTTCGTCCTTGGGGACGAAAAAAGCTGTTTTTCGCCCCTGCAAACAGCGCCCGCCGCGGGAGGAGGTGCGGCGGGCGCCGTTTTTGTGGTCAACCCTCGGGAGGAGGTGAAGGCTGACCGTATTCGTCAGGATCGGGGAGGAGGTCGATCCTGGCGAAATTCTTGTGGCTAGATCGCCTTGCGGGCGACCGTCTTGATCTCGTCGCGGACGATGCCGAGATCATTGAGCTGGCGGTTCGAGAGGCGACCCAGCTCGGTAACCGTCGAGCGATAAACGCGCCAGTTACGATAGTTGCGGATCAGGTTCATTGTCGTTCTCTTTTTAAACTGGTTCGGACCATTTGCGGTCCGAAGAGGATTAGACCGCCTTGCGGGCGACGTAGTGGATGTCGCTGCGGCTGATGCCGAGGTCGGTCAGTTCGCGGTTGCTCAGGCGGCTCAGCTCGGAAACGGTGTCCCGGTAGCGGCGCCAATTGCGGTAGTTGCGGATCAGGTTCATGGTATTTCTCGTTTCGTCTTTCTTTCGGATCATTCCGTCTTTGTGTACGCCGTGAAGATAGGTGGGGTCATATCGATTTAAAAGCGCTATTGGTGCATGGCAGCAATGCAAATTGTGCAATGCAGCATCACCGCGCGCTCACGTCTTCGACATAGATAAACCCGAATCGGAAAATGCCGTGGCGTCAACGGCTTGGCCGGATCGGCTGAAAAAAAGACCAAGCTGGGGGAGAGAGACATGGCGAGCTATTCGTCACGGGTCAGGACCGATATCGCACGATGGCTGCAGACCGGCCTGATCGATGCCTCGACGGCCGCCGCGCTGACGCGCGACGTCGACGCCAGTCAACGCAGATCGCTGAGCTTCGGTTCGATCCTGGCGATGATGGCGGCGCTGCTGTTTGGCGCTGCCATCCTGATCTTCGTCGCCGCCAATTGGGAAGCCATCCCGCGGCTGGCACGGGTGGCGGCGCTCTTCG
Source organism: Mesorhizobium sp. WSM4821 (assembly GCF_055901555.1). Lineage (NCBI taxonomy): Bacteria > Pseudomonadati > Pseudomonadota > Alphaproteobacteria > Hyphomicrobiales > Phyllobacteriaceae > Mesorhizobium > Mesorhizobium sp. WSM4821. The sequence goes on from NZ_CM148371.1 coordinate 4,188,380, forward strand.
CGATCATCCTCGCTGGCTATGTCGGCGGCGCGGTGCTGAAGACACGCGACCATGCGGCGATCGGCGAGGCGCTCTGGATCGTCGCCGCGGCGGCATTCGGCGGATCGATCGCGCTGATCGGCCAGATGTATCATTTGTCCGGCGACGAGGCCTCGGCCTTGATCACCTGGGGCGCGGGCACGGCCCTGGCGTCGGTCGCGCTGCGCTCGAGCCCGCTGACCGTCGCTGCTGTCGGCATCGCCGACGCCTGGCTGTTCCTGAGAGAGTTCGACTATTTCGGGCGCGCGGAATTTCCGCATCTCTTCGTCGTGATGGCGCTGGTGCTGTTCGCCATTTCGTTCTGGACGCGCAGCCGGGCGGCGCGGCACCTGATCATCCTGTCGGTCATCTTCTATCTCGTGCTGATGGCCACGGAATACGAAACGCTGCAAGTCGCTGTCCCGCTCGTCGTCGTGTCGGCGCTGCTTTTCACGGCTGCGAGCTTAGCGGCCGAGCCCGTGGACAGGATACTGCAGCTTGGCGGCCGGCTGCCCCTGCACGCGCTGATCGGATTTCTCGCCGCTCTAGCGATGATCCAGTTCGAACTGGCCGATGAAAGCGGCTACAACAGCGGCTTCGCAATTGCCTCGGCCGCGGCACTTGCCGGCATTGTCGCGGCAATCGTGCTGGGCGGCCGCGAAAGCAGGGGCCTGCGCTGGATTGCCTATGCCGGCTTCGCTTTCGAACTCGCCATTATCTATGTGGTGATGTTGCAGTCGATGCTCAACACGGCAGGCTTCTTCCTTGCGGCCGCCGTGCTTCTCGGCATCCTTGCCCTTGTCATCATCCGCGTGGAAAAACGCATGAGGGCCCCGAGCGTGGAAGGAGCGGCGGCATGATGACCGGCAAAAGACTTGTTATCTCGGCGTTGGTGCTGGCGCTTGTCCAGATCAGCTTCCTGAGCTGGATCATCGCCGGCCGGGCGGCGATCCTGCGTGACGGCAAGCAAGTGCTGCTGAAGGTCGAACCGATCGATCCGCGCGATCTGCTGCGCGGCGACTATGTCCGCCTCGGCTACGAAATTTCGCGCATACCGGTGAAGCTGATCGCCAACGTCCCGGCCGGCAAGCTGACTAGTGACGATACATCCATCGTGGTCAGGCTGAAGCCGGGCGCCGACGGCTATTGGGCGGCGGCCGCGGCCTGGTTCGGGCAGGCGCCGACGCCGGCGGCATCCGACGAAGCCGATATCGTCGGGCATGTGGCCGCAGGCTGGGATGTCAGCGCGGCCACGACGATCGCGCCGGATTACGGCATCGAGCGCTTCTACCTGCCGGAAGGCGAGGGGGTGGCGATCGAGAACGACATGCGGGTACGGCCGTTCGGCGTCCGCGTCGCAATCGCAGCCAACGGCACCGCGCAGATCAAGGCGCTGATGGACGGCGACAAGACGCTGTTCGAGGAGCCGCTCTATTAGGATAGGAAAGCGCGGCCCCGATTGGATTGGAAAGCGTCGGACAGCATCAAACATGACAATTATCCTGACGACACGAGAGGACATAAATCTCGACACCGTTTTCCGCGTCGCCTGGAAAAGAGACACGGTGCAGATCAGCGACAAGGCGCTGCAGCGCATCGCAGAGTGCCGCGCTTCGTTCCTGCATCTTATTGAAACCGAACCCGTGCCGGTCATCTATGGCGTAACCACCGCCATGGGAGAACTGGCGAGCAGGCGGCTCGAACCTGGCGAGCGGCATCGCCACGCGCGCATCAAGGCGTTCGCGGCCGCCACATCATTCGGCGAGCCTTTGCCGGATCGCGTGGTGAGGGCGATCGTGCTCGCCCGCCTGGCGAATTTCCTCGAAGGAAATGCCGCGACCACGCCACGCATTGCGCTCGCAGTCGCCGCGATGCTGGACGGCGGACCCATGCCCATGGTGCCATCCTCTGGCCAGGGCGGCGCCGGTGAAATCCTCGCCCTCTATCCGCTATTTGCGGAGCTTTCGACGCGCTTCGACCTGGAAGTCAAGGAACGAGGTTCGTTGATCAACGGGTCGCCTTGCGCTGCCGCGCTGGTGGCCGACTCGGCCTTGGCGGCTCGCCGCCGTATTCGCCTTGCCGAAAAGGTCTTTGCGCTTTCGATCGAAGCGTTTCGCGCGCCGCTCGAACATTACGACCCGGCGCTCGACGCGCTGTGGGGCGATGAACATGAAGCAGCGGCCCTGCGGGGATTGAGAGCGTTTCTTGCCGGCGCCGGCACCGGGCGCCGCAATTATCAGGCGCCGGTCAGCTACCGCATCGTCCCTCGCATCCTCGGACACGCGCATCGTGCGCTGGCGTCGGCGGAGCGAGCGGCCAGCGTGTCGCTCGCTTCGGTCTCCGACAACCCGGTCTATATCCCGCCCGACGACGTGCATCCGCTCGGGCACTGCATCAGCACGGGCGGCTATCACAATGCCATGGCAACGCCTGCCCTGGACGACCTTGCGGCGATATGGGCCGATATCTGCCTCTTGTGCGACCGCCACGCCTCGAAGCTTCTGAACGGCAAGGTGTCGCTGCTGCCCGATCTGCTTTTGAGCGGGCGTGATTGGAGCGACAGCGACGGTCACGGCAATGTCGGTTATGTGCCGATGGCGATCACGGGGTATCTGGAGCAGGCGAAACTTTCAGCGCAGCGCACCTTCATCCCGGGAACGGAATCGGCCGGCGCCGGGCAGGACGACGTCGCGACGACGGTCTTCCTCGCATGGACGAAGGAAGCGCGCGCCGGCCGCTGCCTCGATGCCGCGATGGCGATGCTGGCCGTGATCGCCTCGCAGGCCTTGCATGTCACAGAGCGCGCGGCCCCTCCGGCGCTTCAGTCGTTCGTCGCGGATGTCAGAAGCATCGTGCCGCCGGTCGGCGCCGACCGCGTGCTGGGGCCTGAACTTGCGAATTTGACCGAGTGGTTCACCAAACAGGTCTTCGAGGAGTAGGCCACCAAAGTGGTGCGGATGAAGGGACTCGAACCCCCACGCCTTTCGGCACTGGAACCTAAATCCAGGGCGTCTACCAATTCCGCCACATCCGCGCCGTCCGGCAATCCCATGTAGCCATCATTCTGTCAATGTCGCAGGCCACATCAGGGGTCACTGGCCGGAATGCGAAGGTGGTTGAAAATTAGCCGCGCCTGTGACAAAAGGCGTGTCGAATGTGACGGGACGCGACGATCCGCTTCTGCAGAATGTGATAAGAAGTAGGAAAAACAAAGACTTATTCACATTTTGGAGCGTATTTTTGGACGAGTTGACCCGCTTTGAGCGGACAGATCGCCAAGTCCCGCACCAAAAGCCATTCTCGGCGAGATCATACCGGCAGGCTGTAAACGGCAGGAGCCGTTTGGCGGCCCCATTGATGAAGACAAAGGTTTTATGATGCAGGTCACCGAAACGCTCAACTCCGGTCTCAAGCGCGAGATCAAGATCACCGTGCCGGCCGGTGACATGGAAGCCAAGCTGATGGCGCGGCTTTCCGATGCCAGGAGCAAGGTCCGCATTAACGGCTTCCGCCCCGGCAAGGTGCCAGTGCAGCACCTGCGCAAGGTCTACGGCAAGTCGTTCATGGCCGAAGTGGTCAACGAGATCCTCAACGATTCGACCCGTTCGATCATCACCGGGCGCGGCGAAAAGGCTGCCATGCAGCCCGAAGTGATCATGACCGAGGACGAGAAGGAGGCTGAGAAGATCCTGGCCGGCGGCGCCGACTTCGAATTCCGCCTGAACTACGAGATCATCCCGCCCATCGAGATCAAGGATTTCTCCGACATCAAGGTGACGCGTCAGGTGTTCGACGTGCCTGACAGCGAGATCGACGAGCAGGTCCAGCGTGTCGCCGAATCGGCGCGCACGTACGAGCCGAAGGCCGGCAAGGCCGCCGAAGGCGACCGTGTGACGATCGACTATGTCGGCAAGATCGACGGCGAAGCCTTCAACGGCGGCGCCGGCACGGACCAGCCGCTGGTGCTCGGCTCCAAGGAATTCATTCCCGGCTTCGAGGACCAGCTCATCGGCAGCAAGGCCGGCGAAGAGAAGCAGGTCACGGTCACGTTCCCGGAAAACTACCAGGCGGCGCATCTTGCCGGCAAGGAAGCCACCTTCGACGTCACCGTCAAGGAAGTGTCCAAGCCCGGGGCTTTGGAAATTAACGACGAAACGGCCAAGAACCTCGGCCTGGAGTCGCTGGAGCGCCTGCGTGAAGTGGTGCGCACCCAGATCGAGAACCAGTTCGGATCGATGACGCGCCAGAAGGTCAAGCGCCAGCTGCTCGATCAGCTCGACGCCGCCTACTCGTTCGAGGCGCCGTCGAAGCTCGTCGAAGCCGAGTTCAACAACATCTGGAACCAGGTCAACCGCGATCTGGAAGCCGCGGGCCGCACTTTCGCCGACGAGGAGACGACGGAAGAAGAGGCGCGCGCCGAATATATGCGGCTTGCCGAGCGTCGCGTGCGTCTCGGCCTGGTTCTCGCCGAAATCGGCGAAAAGGCCGGCGTTACCGTGTCGGACGAGGAATTGCAGCGCGGCCTGTTCGAGCAGGTGCGCCGCTATCCGGCCGCCCAGCAGCAGGAAGCCTTCGAATTCTACCGCAGCAATCCCGAAGCATTGAACACGCTGCGCGCGCCGATATTCGAGGAGAAGGTGGTCGATCATCTCCTCGGTCAGATTTCCGTCACCGACGTCAAGGTCAGCAAGGAAGAGCTGATGGCCGACGAGGAGGAAACCGAGACGGCCAAGGCGAAGCCGGCGAAGAAAGCCGCTGCCAAGAAGGCTGAGAAGGCCGACGACGCGGAAGAACCCAAGAAGAAGGCCGCGCCGAAGAAAAAGGCTGCCAAGGACGCTGAATAAGCTGCAATCCTGCCGGATTGCGAAAGGCCGCCTCCGAGGCGGCCTTTCTTCTAGGCGACCTGGAGATCGTCGGCTGCGATGTCGAGCAGCCGGTTCATCGCGGCCCTGGCTCCGGCGGTGTCGCGCATGCGGATCGCCTCGAGCACGGCCTGATGCGCTGCCAGTGCTCGCGACTGCGCTTCCATCAGCCTGTTGGTGACGAGGAAGGACGCGCTCAGCGCCGCCTCCAGCATCCCGATCAAGCCTTTCAGAACGACGTTGTGACTTGCCGCGATCACGCTGCGGTGGAAGGCCAGGTCCGCCCGGCAGACCCCGTCGAGATCGTGCGGGATCGAATCGCGCATGGCGTTGAAGGCAGCCTCGATCGCGGCGAGATCGGAGCCGGTGCCGCGCCTGGCGGCAAGTTCGGCCGCAGCCGGTTCGAAGATGCGGCGGGCCTCGATCAGACCGGAAATCAGCTCGCTGTCGTTCTGGATATCCGGGTGCCAGCTCAGCACCACGGGATCGAGCAGCCGCCACTCGTCGCGCGACAGGACGCGTACGCCGACCCGGCGGCGCGCCTCGACCAGCCCCTTTGCCGACAGCACCTTGATCGCTTCGCGTACCGAGGTGCGGCTGACGCCGAGCATGGCGCAGAGCTCTTCCTCGCGTGGCAACATGTCGCCTTGCCGATAGGCGCCGCCAAGGATGCGGCTGCCGAGCACGTTGACGACGGAATCGTGGATGCGGCTGCCGCCGGCGCCCTCGACTGGGCGCGGCGAAGCGTCTTCGGCCACGTCAAGGTGGTCAGATGCCATGGTTTTCCGGCCCTTCTTCCGCTCGCAACTCATAGGCGCGACTGGCGCGCCACGCAACGACGCCGTCAGTCATGATAGAGCACCGAACGGCCGCCATCGACGACGATGCAGGCAGCGTTGATGAAGGGCGCCTCGTCGGAGGCGAGGAACAGCGCCGTCATCGCCACCTCTTCGGGTTTGCCAATGCGTTTTTGCGGATGCAAATCATAGGTGCGTTGCCGCTCCGCCTCGGGGTCCGGAAAAGTGTTCCAGTAGTCGACGGCGATCTGCGTCTCGATGTAGCCGGGCGCGATGGCGTTCACCCTGACGCCCCTGGCCGCGTAATCGATGCCGAGCGCCCGGGTAAGGCCGAGGAGCCCGTGCTTGGCGACGGGGTAGGGGAAGCAACCGGGGATGATCGAAAAACTGTGCGTGGAGGCAATGTTGACGATCGAGCCGGCGCTTCGGTCGAGCATGGCCGGCAATACGGCCTTGCTCATGCGCCAGACGCCGTCGAGATCGATGTCGAAGCAGCGTCGCCATTCGGCTTCGCTTGTCTCCAGCGGCTCGTGGAAGACGTTGACGCCGGCATTGTTGACGAGAATGTCGATACGGCCAAAGGTCTCCTTCGCCAGCGTGGCGACGGCTTCGACGGAAGCGGTCTGGCGGACGTCGCATGACACAAACAGGGCGCTTGCCCTGTTTGGCGAAAGGTCCCTTGCGACCGCCCCGCCGGTCACCTCGTCGATCTCGGCGATGACGACCTTCGCGCCTTCACGGTGGAAGGCGCGGGCGATCGCCTCGCCGATACCGCGTCCGGCGCCGGTTATGATCGCGACCTTGTCCTGCAGACGTCCGGTCATTTCATCCTCACCAGTCGACGATTGTGCCGTCCGGCATCACGGCGTTTTGCGTGTGCAGCACCTCGGGTGCGAAGGGATGACCCGCGCAAGCCGCCTCGTCAACCTCGATGCCAAGGCCGGGCGCGTCCGGCACCTGCCAGAAACCGTCGACCATGCGGATCGGACCTCTGACCACGTCGAAATACCACGGCACCGCGCCGACCATTTCTTCCTGGATGATATGGTTCGGCGTCGAGACGGCGAAGTGCAGGGCGGCGACGCCGGCGATCGGCCCGAGCGGGTTATGGGGAGCGACGCCGACGCCGACCGCCTCGGCATGGGCCGCGATCTTCCTGGCCTCGGAGAGGCCGCCGCAATGGCAGATGTCGGGCTGGATGATGCTGACCGCGCCGGCTGACAGCAACTCGACGAACTCAGCGCGTTCGACCAGCCGCTCACCGGTCGCCATGGGCACCGAGGTGCGGGCGGAGAGCGCCTTCAGCCCGGCTGTGTCGCCGGGCGGCAACGGCTCCTCGACAAACATCGGCCGGCTGGGGGCGAGGGCATCGATATAGGCAAGCGCCGCGGCAACCGACGCGGGGCGGCCATGAAAATCCACCATGATCTCGATCCCCGGCCCGACTGCCTTGCGCAAGGCCTCCATCAGCCGTGCCACCTTGTCCACATCGGGCAGCGGTGCGTGATAGTGGGTATAGGGTATGAACACCGCCTTGAAGGCACGGTAGCCTTTCTCGATTACGGCATGCGCGCGCTCGACCAGCGGATCGGTCTCCATCGTCTCGTAGACGGCGCGCATGTCGCCGAGACCGAGATGGGTGTAGACGCCGACCTTGTCGCGCACCTTGCCGCCAAGCAAGCGCCACACGGGCACGCCGAAATGCTTGCCCATGATGTCCCACAGCGCCATCTCGATGCCGGAGATCGCGCTCATGCCGATCGCGCCGAGCCGCCAGAATGACTGCTTGCGCATGACCCGTACGGCCTGTTCGATGTCGCGAGGGTCGCGCCCGACGATCAGCGGGGCCAGATCCTCGACCGCGCCGACCACGGCGCGGGTCTTCCATTCCAGTGTCGCTTCGCCCCAGCCATGAAGCCCCGGCTCATCGCTCAGCACCTTCACGAAAACCCAGTTTCGCATTTCCGCGTTGACCACGCGGGTCTCGATACCTGTGATCTTCACCTGGAAACTCCCGCGCAATCACTTTATAGATCATATCTATATCACACGCTAGTCGACTTTGGCGACGCGTTCAACGTCAATTGTGATGCTTGGATGCGGCAATTCCGGTGCCAACCTGCGTCGTCAGCGCCTAGAAAGGCGTTGACAGGCGCATTAAACATAGTATCTATAAATTAGTTTGATCCGATCTAGATGTTCACCTTGATCTCGGATTGGGCAAGTCCCGTAGGAAGAGGTTGCCCGCAGTCCGATTTGGCTGCGGCGCCGCGACGGGCGCAATCACGATCCGTTGGGAGGACGACATGAAATCCATGAAGCAGTTCGCAATCGCCGTGCTTGCGGCGACCACGTTTGCCTCGGTGGCCGCCCCGGCGCTGGCCGATTCGACCGGCATCGGCGCCATCTATCTCGACGACGTCGGTTTCTATGCCGCCGTGCGCAAGGGCATCCAGAACGGCGCCAACTCCATGGGCAAGGAGATCGAACTCCTCGAGACGAATGCACGCGCCGATCCAGGCGCCGAAGCCTCTTTCATCGACCGCCTGATCTCGGCCGACGTCAAGGCGATCATCCTGTCGGCCGTCTCCGCCGACGGTTCGGTGCGCGCCATCAAGCGGGCGCATGAGGCCGGCATTCCCGTCGTGTGCTACAACACCTGCATCAACGACGCCGACATGAAAAAATATGTCTATGCCTATGTGGTCGCCGACCCGACGGAGTTCGGCCGCCAGCTCGGCGACGTCGCAGCCGACTATTTCATCGCCCAAGGCATCAAGGAGCCGAAGATCGGCGTGCTGAACTGCGAGTTCGTCGAAGTCTGCGTCAAGCGCCGCGAAGGTTTTGAGGCGGCGCTCAAAGCCAAGGTTCCCGGCTATGTCATCTCGGCGAACCAGCGCGGCACCGTGCTCGATGACGCCGTGTCGGTGAGCGACCAGATGCTGTCGGCCAATCCTGACATCAACGCTTTCTTCGGCGAGGGCGGCGATGCCGGCACCGGTGCGGTGCGCACCATCAAGCAGCGCGGCCTGGCCGGAAAGGTCGTCGTTTTCGCTGCCGACATGACGTCTTCAGCCGCGACCGAACTCGCCGACTTTTCGGTGATGAAGGCGGTCGCCGACGTGTCCGGCCAGGGCATCGGCAAGCTGGCGCTCGAACAGGCGCTGAACGGCGCCGAAGGCAAGAAAGCCGCCGATATCATCGTGCCCATGGGCATATCGATCTTCAAATCGGCCGACGACGCCAAGAAGTGGCTCGAAACCCACAAGGATGGCCTTTCCTGATCGCATCCTCCCGAACCATGCGATGCTGGCCGCCGGAACGCGGCGGCCAGCCCTTTCAGGGAATGACAACTTTTCGGGAAACCGACAATCTCGCATACTGCCCACTGCCGAAAGAGCCCGGGGTCCGGAGCCTGAATCATGCCGAAAATGCTTGCCGCCTATCTTCCGGGCAATTCCACCGTCGACCTGCGCGAAATCGACCGTCCGCAGCCAGGCATCGGCCAGGTGCTCCTGAAGATGAAGGCGTCCGGCATTTGCGGCAGCGACATCCACTACATCTATCACAAGCATCTCGGCGACGATCCGCGCACGTCCTACCAAGGCGTCGTGGCGGGGCATGAGCCGGCCGGGGAGGTTGTCGAGCTTGGCGCCGGCTGCCGGCATTTCAAGCCGGGCGATCGTGTCGCCGTCTATCATATCTCCGGCTGCGGCTTCTGCCGCAACTGCCGCAAGGGGTTTCAGATCTCCTGCACCGACCCGCAACGTGCCGCCTATGGCTGGCAGCGCGATGGCGGCCATGCCGAGTATCTCGTCGCCGACGAGCGCGATCTCGTACACCTGCCTGATGCGCTGTCTTATCGCGACGGCTGCTTCATCTCCTGCGGCGTCGGCACCGCTTACGAGGCCGTGCTGCGCGGCAATGTTTCGGGCAGCGACGCGGTACTCGTCGTCGGCCTCGGGCCGGTCGGCATGGCGGCGCTGATGCTGGCCAAGGGCCGTGGCGCACGCCTGGCCATCGGCGTCGATACGCAGCCCGATCGGGTCGAGACAGCGAAGAAGCTCGGCCTGCTCGACCACGGCCTCGTCGCCGGGCCGGACGCGCTCGACGCCATCAACGAATTGACCAAGGGTGGTGCTGCGGTCGCCATCGACTGCTCGGGCAATCCGCGCGGCCGGGTGCTGGCGCTGCAGGCGACGCGGACATGGGGGCGCTGCGTCTATATCGGCGAAACCGGCAAGGTCGAATTCGACGTCAGCGACGACCTTCTGCACCGTCAGCGGACCATCTACGGCTCGTGGGTAACCAGCGTTCACAATATGGACCAGTGCTGCGAGGACCTCGATGCCTGGGGCCTGCACCCGCACGACATCATCACCGATGCCTTTCCGCTGGAAAAAGCGCCCGAGGCCTATGCGCTGATGGCAGGCGGACGCTCGGGAAAAGTCATCGTCGAATTTCCGGGCTAAGCGATGGCCGATATCGAAATCGCCAATGAAGCACTGGGCCTCACCGTCACCACGACCGGCGGAGCGATCTGGCGGTTTCTTTGGCGTTCGGGCGATGTGGAGGTGCCGCTGTTTCGCGACCCACCGCAAGGGCGGGAACGCGCGGCGCTGAAATCCGCCTGCTTTCCGCTGGTGCCTTTCGGCAACCGGGTGCGCGACAACCGCTTTTCCTTCGAAGGCCGCGAGTATTCGCTCATCCCCAACATGGACTGGGACAGGCACTACCTGCATGGCGACGGCTGGACCGGCGAGTGGCAAATTGTGCGCCACACAAGCACCGAGATCGCACTTGCGTTCAGCCATCGCGGCGTCGGCACGCCGTACGCCTATGATGCCGAACAGCGCTTTTCGATCGACGGCCCCACACTGACGACAAGACTGTCCGTCACCAATCGCGGCGAGTTCGCGCTGCCGTTTGGCCTCGGCTGGCATCCCTATTTCCCACTGACGAAAGAGACCACACTCGAGGCGGCCGCTCGCTCCTGTTGGGACGAAGATTCCTCCTGGCTGCCGACCCTCGAGCATCCGGTCGCCGGCGATACCGACTTCGCCCGGCCGCGCGGCCTGCCGCGCCGCTGGGTCAACACGGTTTTCGAGGGCTGGAACGGTGGGGCTGACATCGAGTGGCCGGAGAGCGGGATTTCCCTGGAGATCGATGCCGATCCCATCTTTTCCCGCTATCTGGTCTTCGTCTCCGATCCGGCTTTCGATGCCGGCTACGACTATGATTTCTTCTGTTTCGAACCGATGAGCCATAGCGCTGACGGGCATAACATGGTCTCCGGCGGCGGGCTGGTGAGGCTGGCACAAGATGAAAGCCTCACGGGTTCCGTCCGTTACACCTGTCACCGGCCCTGACGAGGAAGATTGCAATGAGTGCGACCACAACCACAACCAGCCGTCGGCGCGGCTTTCGCCTGTTCGCGCTCGACATGAACGAGATCGGCCTGATCGTCATCCTGCTCGTCCTCTATTTCGGCTTCGGCGCGACCACCAACGGCTTTCTGTCGCCCAACAACCACCTGTCGCTGCTGCGCGACGCGGCTTCCATCGCGATCGCCGCCTGGGCGGTGACGCTGATCATCATCGCCGGCGAGATCGACGTCAGCGTCGGGCCGATGGTCGCCTTCACCTCCGTCTGCCTCGCCTTCATGCTGAAGGCCGACGTCAACGTCGCGCTCGCTATCCTGGCGGCGCTTGCCATCGGCGGCGCGCTCGGCACCTTTGCCGGATCGCTGCGCGCCTATTTCGGGGTGCCGTCCTTCGTCGCCACGCTCGGCCTGTGGAGCGCGCTGCGCGGCATGTCGTTCTTCACCACCAACGCGCTGCCGGTCACCTTTCCCGACAACGCCTTCCTCGACATCCTTGCCGACAACATGTTCGGCATACCGACCTCGGCCTTCGTCATGCTGGTGCTGTTCGCCGTCTTCTCCTTCATCAGCCAGAAGACCGCCTACGGCCGGTCGATCTTCGCCGTCGGCGGCAACGCCAACGCCGCCGAACTGTGCGGCATCAACGTCGCGCGCATTCGCGTGCTGATCTTCACCACGTCGGGCGTGATGGCAGCCCTTGCCGGCGTACTTTTGACCGCGCGGCTCGGCTCGGGCAATGCCGGCACCGCCTCCGGCCTCGAATTCGACGTGATCGCCGCCGTCGTCATCGGCGGCACGGCACTGTCGGGCGGACGCGGCTCGATGCTCGGCACGCTGCTCGGCGTCTTCGTCATCACACTGATCGGCAACGGGCTGGTGCTGCGCGGCATCAATCCGTTCTTCCAGGAGGTGGTGCGCGGCGTCATCATCGTCGCAGCCGTGCTCGCCAACATACTGGTCACACGTTATCGCGAACGCCGCATTTTCGGCGCGTGACGGAAACCGGGAGGGGATCAGCCCATGCAGACCGCCCGCCAGCACGATCCGCAGACCTTGGTCGCCGCCGTGCGTGGCGCGACCAAGCACTATCCCGGCGTGCTGGCGCTGGACGATGTCGATTTCGAGATCGGCCGGGGCGAAGTCCGCGCCTTGCTCGGCAAGAACGGGGCGGGGAAATCGACGCTGATCCGGCTGCTGACCGGGGCCACGGTGCCTGACAGCGGTGAGGTCACGATCGACGGCGCGGCGCTGACCGGTTCCGGCACCCAGCGCACGGTCGAAGCTGCCCGCCTCGGCGTGCGCGCCGTCTATCAGGAGCTCAGCCTGATCGTCGGGATGAGCATCGCCGAAAACCTCTTCCTCGGCCGCTGGCCGTCCAGCATGGGTGTGCTCTCCCATGGCGAAATGGAGCATGAGGCGCGCGAGACGCTGGCCCGGCTCGGGCTGACGCTCGATCCGCGTCGGCGCGTCGCGACGCTGAGCCCGGCGGAGCGACAGCTCGTCGAGATCGCCCGGGTCATGATCGGCGAACCTAAACTCGTCATCCTCGACGAGCCGACCAGCTCGCTTGCGGCGGCCGAGGTCGAACTCCTGTTCAAGGCCGTGCGCAGCCTGGCCGGCGCCGGCATTGCGGTGATCTATGTCAACCATCGCATGAGCGAGATTCGGCAGATCTCCGACGCCGCCACGGTGATGCGCGACGGCAGGGTTGCGGGGACCGTCGAGGTTGCCGGCGCCGACACCGCCGAGATCATCCGGCTGATGCTCGGTCGCAGCGAGCAGAAGGACAGGCTCGTCGGCGAGGCGAGGGGAGGCGATACCGTGCTGTCGGTGCGCGATCTTGCCGTGCCGCCGAAGCTCGCCGGTGTCAGCTTCGATCTCAGGCGCGGTGAGGTGCTGGGCTTTGCCGGCCTGCTCGGCTCCGGCCGCACCGAGCTGCTCAGGGCGATCGGCGGGCTCGATGCCATGCGCGCCGGCACGGTGCTGCTCGACGAAAAGGACATCACCCGCGGCTCCTATGGCGAGCGGGTCAGGAACGGGATCGGCATGACGCCGGAAAGCCGCAAGGAGGACGGCATCATGCCGCTGCTCGGCGTGGACGAAAACACCGTCGCCACCGACTTCTCGAAGGTGGCGGTAAATGGCGTGATCTCGGCATCAAGGATGGCGGAAGCGGCAGGCGACATCGTCCGTCGTATCGGCATCAAAACGGCGCGTATCGATACGCCGGTCGGTACGCTTTCGGGCGGCAACCAGCAGAAAGTAGTGATCGGCCGTTGGGTCTATGCCGGCAGCCGTATCCTGCTGCTCGACGAACCGACCAGGGGTGTCGATGTCGAAGCGAAGTCGCAGATCTACGCTATCATCCGCGAGCTTGCCGCGGAGGGCAAAAGCATCATTTTCGTGTCCAGCGAGATCGAGGAACTGCCAAAGGTCTGCGACCGTGTCCTGGTGCTGAGGGACGGATGCTTCGTCCAGGAATTCGTCGCGCCAGGGATCGAGACCGACGCGCTGATGGCCGCCTGCCTTTAGGCCTTCGCCGGTGGTTATCGCTGAGGACAAGCTCAGCGGCGAGAGAACGAATGGCTGCCTAAGAGGAGGGTAGCAGCCTTCCAGCCCAAGCTTGATCGCAACCTGGCTGCCCCGGATCGCCGCCATGAGGATGAGGTCGGTCTCCGCCGCCCTAATCGCGAGGCAATTGATTGACGAGGATTCGCATCACGGTCACTCGTTTGGGCAGTTCGACGAGAAACTCCCGGTCGCGCGGCAGGTGGCGGATCTCGTTCGGGTCGCCGCCGGTGAAGCTCGCCATGGCTTCGACGTCAGGCCAGTACGAGATCGTCACGAACTCTGTTTCTTCCTCGCGATCTTCGCGAAACAACTGTACGCCGAGTGCCTTTTCCTGAAGCGGCGGAATGCCTTCGCGGCGCAGGTACGGCTCGTAGGCATCCGCCAAATCACGGCGTGTCCTTCCGCGCCAGATCCGTGCAATCGTGGCGTTGTCGGTCATGAAGCGCTCCTCTCGATGGGTCGTGATGGGCGGCGATGGCGGAATCCGCTGCGGTGTCTTGCGAGCGATCAATGCAGGACCTCACCGAGAAACCGTCGCACCAATGGCAGGGCGATCTCGAAATGGGTCTCCAGCAGCCAGTGCCCTGCGTCGTTCAGCAAATGCAGCTCGGCGTCGGGGAGATCGCGCTGATAGGCGCGCGCTGCCGGCTCGGGCATGTATTCGTCCTTCGGTCCCCAAAGGATCATTGCCGGAGGCCGATGCTCGCGCAGGTATCGCTGGTAACGAGGGAACCAGTCGAGATTGGCCTCGAGCTTCTCCATCAGTCCGACTGAAAGCGCGCGGCGCACAGGCGTATCCATCAGCGGCCAATGCAATTTCCACAGATCGGGCGGGACGCGTTGGGCGATGTCGTCATCGACTTCTCCCACGAACTCGGCGCGAAAGCCGTCTTCGCTCACCGCCTTTTCGAGCGGCGCGCGGTTCGCTGGTGAGGGATCCCGCCAGAAACGCCGGATCGTTTCGTACTTGGGGCCAAGGGCATCCGCGTAGATGTCGCCATTCTGGATGACGAGGGCCTTGATCCGCGATGGGTTCGCTATAGCGTGGCGCAGGCCGATCTGCGACCCGTAGTCGTGCAGCCATAGCGCGTAGCTGTCGAGCTCCAGCGCGTCGGTGAACCGCTCCAGGAAGATTGCATAGGCGTCAAAATCATAACCGAACCGTGCCGGATCGGGGGTTCCACTGTAGCCAAAGCCGGGGAAATCCGGAGCGAGCGTCCGCCACCGATCGGCAAGCGCCGGCATCAGCCGGCGATATTGGAAGGATGAGCAGGGATAGCCATGCGGAAGCAACAACACCGGCGCGGCTTCAGGACCTGCCTGTCTGTAAAAGACCGTCTCGCCGTCGATCGTGAGGGTGCCGTGGCGCACCTCCAAGACGCTGCTGTCGTTCATGGATGCTTCCCTGGTCCTTGATCTTGCGGACACCGAACCGTAGCTGGTCTAACGCCTTTGACCGGCATGCGTTCCGGCCGCATTCCGATCGAGCTGCCTCGTCGCCTCGGCCAATCTTGCTGGTAGGCTTCTTCTATCTGCCAGCCAAATTCTGTGGTATGCAGGTGCCGCAATTCCATATGGGAGACGGATATTCCGCTCTGCCGTGCAAGGGGCGCATTGCCCGGCGAAAATGTCGGCACGCGCGGATCGCCAAGGCAGGTTTGGCGATCGGGGAGGGAAATGCCATGCGTGCAATCGCGTTTTTCGCCGTCGTGTCCGTTGCGACGTTCATCACGAACCACTCCCAGGCGCAGGATGCCGCCGCGGGGGAGAAGGTCTTCGCCAAATGCAAGGCCTGCCACGTCGCCGACGAGGACAAGAACAAGATCGGTCCGTCGTTGAACGGCGTCATCGGCCGGACGGCCGGCACGCATCCGGGATTCAAATATTCCAAACCGATGACCGAGGCGGGTGCATCCGGCGTCAAATGGGACGAAGCCACGCTGACGGAGTACCTTAAAGATCCGAAGGCCAAGATCAAAGGGACGAAGATGGCGTTTGCCGGCCTCAAGAAGGACGAGGACCTCGCCAACGTCATCGCCTACCTGAAGCAATTCTCCAAATGACCCGGTTCTTCCGCCAGGAAGTAACCCGGTTCTTCCGCCAGGAAGTAACCCGGTTCTTCCGTCGGCCGATGGGCTGGCCAGATAGCCTGCCGCCATCAGTGGTCGCCTGAGATGTCGGCTCGGGAAAGCGGCCTCGAGGATAGCGGTATCCAGATCTCGGAAGCGACGGCCAGTGATTTCTTCGCGCTTCTGAAACCGCGTGTCATGGCGCTTGCTGTTTTTACCGCTTTCGTCGGCCTGATGGTGGCGCCCGGCGCAATGAACCCGGTCATCGCCGTGATCGCAATTGGTGCAATCGCGGTTGGAGCAGGAGCGGCCGGGGCGCTCAACATGTGGTACGATGCCGATATCGATGCGTTGATGTCGCGCACGTCGAAGCGGCCGATCCCATCGGGCCGCGTCACGCCAGGCGAAGCTCTCGGCTTCGGCCTGGTGCTTTCCGTACTTTCGGTCATGACGCTTGGCGTGCTGGTGGGGTGGCCTGCCGCATCGCTGCTGGCCTTCACCATCTTCTTCTACGTCGTCGTCTATACGATGTGGCTGAAACGCTCGACGCCGCAGAACATTGTGATAGGCGGCGCCGCGGGAGCCCTTCCTCCGGTGGTTGGGTGGGCGGCGGCCACCGGCGACATCGGCGTTGAAAGCCTCGTCCTGTTCCTGATCATCTTCCTCTGGACGCCGCCGCATTTCTGGGCGCTCGCGCTGTTCAAGATCGGCGACTATGCCGCGGCCGGCATCCCCATGATGCCGAACGTGGCCGGCCAGGCTTCGACCAGAAAACAAATATTCGCCTATTCACTGATGCTGGCGCCAATCGGCGTGCTGCCTTGGGCTGTCGGATTCGCGAGCGGATTGTACGGAATTGTCTCGGCCGCATTGGGCGCGGGTTTCATCTGGCATGCCTGGAAGCTTCTGGTCGACCAGGAGATGAAACGCGCAAAAGCGCTGTTTGCCTATTCGATTCTCTATCTCTTCGCGATCTTTGCCGTGCTGCTTGCCGATACCATTGCCATGCGTGCCATCATGCCAGTTGGAAATTGAAGGCATGACTGCCTCGTGGCGGTGTTGCCGCCTCGTGCTGCATTGAACGTCGATTGGGCCTGGTGTTCTCGGATTGCCTGGCGGGTTGAGACGGCCGGTCGCCGATTGCTGCAATGAAGACGTTGCATCCTAGGCCGGCTCAGGCCTCACGTTGGCAGTGCACAGAATCCCAGCAACAGCAGAATAACCACGCCAAGGCCGAGTATGAGAGCGGTCTTTCCATCCATGACCTTCACCCTTCAACCCACTTTTGAGAATATCGAAGAAAGGCCGTTAGAGCTAGCCTGGTCACCGGATCCGCGCTGCTCTGACAATGGGCGACAAACGCCGTGCAAGGGCGTATGTTGATCATGGTGCAGGTCGCGGTTTTGCGTGGCCAGTCACGCTGAACGACGGCACCGTAAACCGCGACTCACCGGACCTGGTCTGGAGGAATGGTCATGGCAAGCTTTCACGTGATTGCAGGCGCCAGCGAGACGCTGGAGCACACAAGAATTCGAAAGATCGGCGTTTCCGACCTTTTCGATGCGCTTAGGCGTGGCGTCGACGATTTCATGGTCAAACCGTCTCACATCGTTTTTCTCTGCCTGATATATCCGCTTGTCGGCGTCGTGCTCGCCGTCTGGACATCGGGCAACAATGCGTTGCCGCTCTTGTTTCCGCTGGTGTCAGGTTTTGCGCTGATCGGTCCCTTCGCGGCGCTCGGCCTCTATGAGATCAGCCGGCGACGGGAGGCCGGCCTCGACACCTCGTGGAGCCACGCCTTCGAGGTCAGGAATTCTCCGGCACTGCCGGCCATCGCCGCGGTCGGGATCATGCTGCTTGCGATCTTCGTCGCCTGGCTTTTGACCGCGCAGGCATTTTACCAGCAGGTGTTCGGCCCAGCGCCGCCGGAATCGCTCTCCAGCTTCATCAGTGAAGTATTCGCCACGGGACGCGGCTGGACGCTGATTGTCCTGGGCCACGCTATCGGCCTCGTCTTCGCCGCGGTCGTGTTGTGCACCACGGTCGTCGCGTTCCCGCTATTGCTCGACCGCGACGTCGGAGCCTACGAGGCCATCCACACTTCGGTGCGCGTGGTCCTGGCGAACCCGGTCGTGATGGCTGTCTGGGGATTGATCGTCGCCGTGGCGCTGATCATAGGCTCGCTGCCGGTGTTCGCCGGGCTGGCGGTCGTGCTGCCGATTCTCGGTCATGCCACCTGGCACGTCTATCGGAAAGTTGTGGAGCAGCCGACGTCCACCAAACCGGTGGGCTGAAAATCCTGCCTTGCCGCACCGGCGAGAATGCCGGTGCGGGCAGGGCGGAGCGTTCAGTATGCCGGATAGCTGAAGCGGGCCTGGTGTGCATCGCTGGTCAGGTTGCGGAAATCCTTGCCGCTGACATGCACCAGCGTCTTGTGGTCGCCGCCCTCGAAATAGATGTCTGCGGCATCACCGAGGCTTTCATCGAGGATCACCGGCACATCGTAAGCCGCGCCGATCGGCGGAACGGCGCCGGTATCGCAATCCTCGAAAAGCGAAACCACCTCGTCTTCGGAGGCTAGGCCGATGCGTTTGTCCATGACGTCCTGCAACGTGCCGAGCTCGATCCTGTGCGTGCTGGGAACCACGGCAAGCGCATAGCCACCGTCGTGGTGAACGACCACCGACTTGGCCATTATGCTGCCGGGCACATGTGCCGCTATGGCGGCCTGTCTGCTTGTCGATGTGCGATGATGCGCGACGGTGTCGTAGGGCACCCCTTTCCCGTCGATAAAGTCCTTCAGTCTGTTTGCGATCGTCATCTTGAGCCTCCCTTGCTGGAGTTCGCGACGGGAAAACGACTGATATCGTTCTCCTTCTGTCGTTCCGCTGATGACAAAAATGGGCCTGCTGTCGATCGTTTCAAGGCAAGGCGGACAGAGCGGACGCAAACCTCCCGAGCTTGACGGGAAATGCCGACGAAAAGCCTGTTTCGGCTTGAGCGTCAGGGTTCGGCCCCGAAGAACACCATCCGGGTGAGAAGCGTGTAGTCCGATTCGAAGACCATCATTGCCACGAACACCAGCACCAGGACCGGCGGCAATATGATCGCATACGTCAGCGCCAGCCTTTCCCAGGCCATGTGCATGAAGACCGCGACGATCAGCCCGGCCTTGAGCATCATGAAGATCAGGATCAGCGACCATCTGAGATAGCCGTGGAGGCCGATATAATCGACCATATAGGAGCCGGCGCTGAGGATGAACAGCCATGCCCAGACCACCAGGTAGAGCTTGATCGGGTGCTCCTGATGAACCTCCGCAGTGGCGATGCCGGTTGCTGTCGCATCATGCGCTTGAGCTTCGTGCAGCGTATGTTGCCCCAGACCGTTTGCGGTTGCTTCAGCCATGTCTGCCTCTCACCAAAGATAGAAGAATGCGAAAATGAACACCCAGACCAGGTCGACGAAATGCCAGTAGAGACCCATGATCTCGACGCTTTCGTAGCGGCCCCTGCGGCTGGTGAAGAAGCCGGGCCGTCCCGTGTCGTAATCTCCGCGCCAGACCTTTCGCGCCACGATGATCAGGAAGATCACCCCAAACGTGACATGAGTGCCGTGGAAGCCGGTGATCATGAAGAAGGATGACCCGAACTGCGCCGCTCCCCACGGGTTGCCCCAGGGCCGCACCCCCTCCGTGATCAGCTTGGTCCATTCGAAGGCCTGCATGCCGACGAAGGTCGCGCCGAGCGCGGCGGTCAGAAGCATGAGGATCGCCGTCTTGCGGCGGTCGCGACGATAGCCGAAATTCACCGCCATGGCCATCGTTCCGCTGCTCGAGATCAGCACGAAGGTCATGATGGCGATAAGGATCAGGGGAATGTCCGAACCGCCAATATGAAGGGAAAAGACCTCGCTTGGATTGGGCCACGGCACTCGGGTGGACATGCGCGCGGTCATGTAGGAGAGCAGGAAGCAGCCGAAGACGAAGGTGTCGCTGAGCAGGAAGATCCACATCATGGCCTTGCCCCAGGACACGTTCTTGAACGCGCGCTGATCCGAGGACCAATCGGCGGCGACGCCTTGCAGGCCCGCCGGCCGCGGTGTCTGGCCGATATGCGTCACTGTCGTCTCTGCCATCCGTCCGGCCCTCCTAGGTCAGCAACTGTCGGCAAATCTCGATGAAACTAGCGGCCCAGCCGGCCAGAAGCGCGAAGATCGCGAGCCAGACGAAAAGCAGGAAATGCCAGTACATGGCGCACAATTCGACGCTGAGGCGAAGCCGCTCCGGCCGGGTTCCGTTCCAGGCGCCGGCGGTGGTTTTGCCCAGGCCCACCAGCCCTCCCACTATGTGCAGGCCATGCATCCCGGTTATCAGGTAGAAAAAACTGTTGGCCGGATTGGCGGTCAGCAAGTAGCCGTCGGCGGTCAGTTCCCGCCATGCCACAAGCTGCCCGATCAGGAAGGCAAGCGCGGTGAGCCCAGCCGTAACGAGACCAAGCCTGACCGTGTCGATCTGGCCCCGGCGCGCGGCGATCGAGGCGCATTGCAGCGCGATGCTGCTCAGGACCAGCACGCCGGTGTTGAACCAGAGCACGCGCGGTAACGGCAGCGCCTGCCAGTCCGACAGCGCCATGCGCATGAAATAGGCGCTGGTGAACAGCGCAAACAGGCAGCCGACGACGGCGAGGAAGACGCCCAGGCCGATCTTGGCGGTCGGCAGCGTCGACCCTTCCAAGCCGATAGTATCCCCAATCACACCTTGCTCGAGCCATGGCTTCGCCATCAGCCGCTGGTGGGAAAGCCACCATCCGGCAAAGCCGGCGATCACGAGAAGGAAGACCAGAATGACGCTCATGCCGGCTCCCTTGAGGAACCGAAGGTGCCCGGCATGTTTTGCGGGATAAAGTCCTCCTTGGCGCCCGGCACGCTGTAGTCATAGGCCCAGCGATAGACGATCGGCAATTCCTTGCCGAAATTGCCATGGGCGGGCGGTGTTTCAGCCGTCTGCCATTCGAGCGTCGTGGCACGCCACGGATTGCCGCCGGCCTCCCGACCATGGCGGATGCTCCAGATCAGGTTGAAAAGGAACACGACCTGAGCAAAGCCGACGAGGAATGCCATGATGCTGATGAAAGAGTTCAGATCGTGGGCCGATTCGGTCATCACCGTCATGTCGGTCAGTTCGTTATAGCGGCGCGGCACGCCCATCAGGCCGATGTAGTGCATGGGAAAGAAAATCAGGTAGGCGCCGAGGAAGGTGACCCAGAAATGGAACCGGCCCATTGCCTCGTTCAGCATCCGGCCGGTGACCTTCGGGTACCAGTGATAGATCGCGCCGAAGATCACGAGAATCGGGGCGACGCCCATGACCATATGGAAATGGGCAACGACGAACATCGTGTCCGACAGCGGAACGTCGACGACGACATTTCCGAGAAACAGCCCGGTCAGCCCGCCATTGACGAAGGTGACGATGAAGGCGAGGGCAAAAAGCATCGGGATGGTGAGGTGGATGTCGCCGCGCCACAGCGTCAGCACCCAGTTGTAGACCTTGATCGCGGTCGGGATGGCAATGATCAATGTCGTGGTGGCGAAGAAGAAGCCGAAATAGGGATGCATGCCGCTGACATACATGTGGTGCGCCCAGACAATGAAGCTCAGCGCGCCGATGCCGACGATGGCCCAGACCATCATCCGGTAGCCGAAGATGTTCTTGCGCGCATGGGTGCTGATAAGGTCGGATACGATGCCGAAGGCCGGCAGCGCCACGATGTAGACCTCCGGGTGGCCGAAGAACCAGAACAGATGCTGGAACAGGATCGGGCTGCCGCCGCCGTGCTGCAATTGTTCGCCCATCTCGACGATGGCCGGCATGAAGAAGGAGGTGCCGAGCGCACGGTCGAACAACATCATCACGCAGGCGACGAACAGCGCCGGAAAGGCGAGCAGCGCCATGACGGTCGCGGTGAAGATACCCCAGACCGTCAGCGGCATGCGCATCAGCGTCATGCCGCGCGTGCGGCCCTGCAGCACCGTCACGACGTAATTCAAGCCGCCCATGGTGAAGCCGATGATGAACAGGATCAGCGAGACGAGCATCAGCATGATGCCCCAGTCCTGGCCGCCCGGCGTGCCGGTCATGATCGCCTGCGGCGGGTAGAGCGTCCAGCCGGCGCCCGTCGGTCCGCCGGGCGCAAAGAAGCTCGACACCAGAACCAGCACGGCGAGCAAATAAATCCAGTAGCTCAGCATGTTGACATAGGGAAAAACCATGTCGCGAGCGCCGACCATCAACGGGATCAGGTAGTTGCCGAAGCCACCCAGGAAAAGTGCGGTGAGCAGGTAGATCACCATGATCATGCCGTGCATGGTGATGAACTGATAGTAGGCTTCCGGGGTGATGAAGTCGAACGTGCCGGGGAAGCCGAGCTGCAGCCGCATCATCCAGGACAGCACCAGCGCCACCATGCCGATTGCGGTCGCCGTCGCCGAATACTGGATGGCGATGACCTTGGCGTCCTGCGAGAAGACGTATTTCGTCCACCAGCTGTGCGGATGGTAGAGTTCCATCTCCGCGACTTCGGCCGGCGGTACCGCATCTGCAGGTGTGACATCGACCATAGGAACACCTCCGTGCCCTTTTTCGGCCAGACTCGACAGTTTCGAGCCCTGCCGCAATTTCAACCCACGTCGCCGTTTTTCCCGGCGTCTACTCTGCCGAGCCCACCTCCTGGGGGGCCGACAATTGCGCAAAGGTCTGCTGTTCGCCGAGCCACGCCAGATAATCTTCCTGCGTGTCGACCATGACCACACCATTCATCAAAGGATGTCCCTGGCCGCAAAGTTCGGCACACAGGACCTGGAAGGTTCCAGTCTTGGTCGGGGTGAACCAGAAATAGGTGACCGAGCCCGGGATCATGTCCATCTTGGCGCGGAATTCCGGAACATAGAAATCGTGCAGCACGTCGATCGAGCGGAGCAGCATCTTGACCGGCTTGCCGACCGGCAGATGCAGGTCGGCGGCTTCGACCACGACGTCGTCCTGGCCGTTGGGATCTCCAGCGATGACGCCCAGAGGATTTTCAGCGCTGACGTTGCGGGTGTCGGATGTGCCGAGCTTGCCGTCCTTGCCAGGCAGGCGGAAACTCCACTGCCACTGCTGGCCCACGACTTCGACAACGGTCGCGTCGCTTGGAACGCTGACGAACTGGTTCCAGACGAACAGGCCGGGAACCAGCATGGCCGTGACTCCGATCGCGGTGACGATCGTCAGCCACCATTCGAGCCGCTTGTTCTCGGGTTCGTACGCCGCCTGATTGCCTTCCCGATGACGGAAGCGGAAGACGCAATAGGCCATGAATAGGACGACGGCGGCGAAGACGACGCCGGTGATCCAGAAGGTGATGATGATGGTGTTGTCGATATAGTCCCAATTCGAGGCAATCGGCGTCCACCACCATGGGCTCAGGAAGTGAAACAACACTGAGCCCACAACGACCAAAACGAGTACAAGCGCGATGGCCATATCCCGTTTCCTCCCGGCATTCCAAGGGGCGTGAAGCCGTCCCAGGTGATGCCAATCGCATCATAGCTCGATTTCCCGTCGAAATTCTAGTGCGGTATTCCGATCGGCCGAAAACGCAATGACGATGGTGTGGAAAACCCAAGAAGAAGGCTGCGCCGAAGAAAAATCTCTGCCCGGAGCGCCAAACAACACGGCAATTCTGCCGACTTGCGAAGGCAGCCCTCAATGCGGCCTTTTTCGCTGTGACCTTAAAGTCGCATGCGTCCACTTGGACGCATTAAGTGCGCTCTGAACTCTTACTGTCCGCACATTGTGTTATCGGAGAATCGATTCCAATTTTCGAGCTGGGGGTAGGCACCAGATTCGTGCGCCCAGGCAGCGCTTCGCGGCTGGCGATGCGAGGTTTTGATAACTATCTGCACCGTGTTGCAAAGTGCAGGGTTGGAGGCATCGTTGAAGCTATTCGTCGGTACCGGAGGCGTGGTCGCCACGGCGTTGATCTGCGGCATCGCCCACGCCTATAGCGCACCTGACAATTGGCGGTTCGACACGGGCAGCGACGGTCGGGTCACCGCCTCGCTCCACGCCACCAACAAGCTCATCACCGGCGGCGGCGCCTTGAGCTACAGCCCGGTCCTGACCATTGCCTGCCGCGCGAATGGCGAACCGCGCTGGAGCGAATGGCTGCGGTTGAACGATGCCGTCTCCGCCAGCCGCACCATCACCGTGTCGGTAACTGTCGACAAGGCCAGCAAAGTCAACGAGAGCTGGTCGGTCGGCACGCGAGGCAGGACGCTGGTTCGGGACGGTGCCGACGGCATCAGGCGACTGGTTTTCGCAGACCGGCTCCATCTGTCCTGGCGCTTCGGGCTGCTGTCGGGGCGAGGCGAGGCCGATTTCGACCTCGCCGGGTTCAGCGAGGCGGTCGGCCAGATCGCCGGCGCCTGCAACGCCGAACTGCCGTAATCGGGTCAGCAGCGGGCCCTTCATACGGGAGTGGTCCTTCTGTCGATTGCGCGCCGGCCGCCGGTCCGCTCTCGCCGGAGGAAATCGCCGCGATCGACGCGCCGCGGCTGCGATAACGAGTCCGGAGTGGCCGCCCCGATGCGCTCAGGGCGGTTCGGAGCGACGCTTCGATGTATCGGTGAATTGCTCCATGCAAACGTCTCGAACACATGCGCGCAGCCAGCGATGCGCCGGATCGGCATCCAGCCGCGGGTGCCACAAAAGTGAAACCGCGATTTCCGGCAAGGGAACCGGCAGAGGAAAACAGAACATTCCATCGCGCAGGTTTCCCGTATGGCGTTCGGGAACGCTGGCGATCAGGTCCGAGGCACGCGCCAGTGCCAGAGCTTCCGAAAAGCCGCCGACGACCGTCACGATCTCCCGCTTCAACCCTAACGGCTCAAGGACATCGTCGATCGGTCGCCTGTCGAGCCCGCGACGGGAGACGAGGATGTGCCGGCCGGCTGCATAGCGGGCAGGGGTGATGGTGATCTCGCATAATGGATGCCCCATCCGCACGACACCGACGAATCGATCACGGAATAGCGCTTGCGCGCGCACCTCCGGTCCCGTGGCTTTTCCGACGACGCCCGTTTCAAGGTCGACGCTGCCGTCGCGCAGGGGCGTGCTGTCCTTGTCCGGCTTGAGCACAAAACGCAGCCGCACGCCCGGTGCTTGTTCGCTGACGCGCGCTATGAGATCCGGTCCGAAATTCTCAACGAAGCCGTCCTGGTTTCTAAGCGTGAAGGTTCGCACAAGCCGTTTCAGGTCGAGTGTCTCAACAGGACGCAGAACGGCTCTGGCGTCCTGCACAAGCTGACCGACCCGCTCGCGAAGTTCGAGGGCCCGGGGTGTCGGAACAAGGCCGCGTCCGGCTCTGACCAACAGCGGATCGCCCGTCGTCTCGCGCAAGCGCGCCAGCGCCCGGCTCATCGCCGACGGGCTAAGCCGCAGCCTTCTGGCGGCGCGTGCCACGCTGCCTTCCGTCAGTAGCACATCGAGGGTGACAAGCAGATTGAGATCGGGATGCGACATGAATGGATCGTAGCATGGTCGGCGCGATCTGGCATGGCATCAAACGCAATGATCAAGTGCAGATGATGCGTCTTCCGTCATACTTGGCAAAGGATTACGTGTCTGCCAGATCCGTTCCGGAGTCGCCAGAAAACGGAGTTCATGTGAAGCCAATCGATGCAGCAGGGGCAGTCACCGGAAATGCGGAACGGGCACCTTCGGTTCGGTGGGCGCTCGCCAGCCTTTCGCTATCCATGTTGTTGTCCTCACTCGGCATCAGCATCGCCAATGTTGCCTTGCCAAGCTTGACGCAGGCGTTCAACGCCTCGTTCCAGGAAGTCCAGTGGATCGTGCTGGCTTATCTCCTCGCCATCACAACCCTTATCGTCAGTGTCGGACGGCTCGGTGATATCACCGGCCGCCGCCGGCTGCTGTTGGCAGGCCTCTTCCTGTTCACGGTGGCCTCGGTCCTCTGTGGCGTCGCGCCGCCGCGCTGGTGCTGCTGCTCGGGCTGGCGCAGGGCTTAGGGGCAGCTGTCATGATGGCCCTCACCATCGCTTTTGTCGGTGAGACAATCCCGAAGGCAAGGACCGGCAGCGCCATGGGGCTGCTTGGAACGATGTCGGCGATCGGCACCGCCCTCGGTCCATCGCTCGGCGGCCTTCTGATTGCCGGAGCCGGTTGGCGGGCGATCTTCCTCGTCAACGTGCCACTGGGCTTGCTGGCCGTTGTTCTCGCCTATTGCTATCTGCCGGCCGACCGCCGGGAGCCGAACACGGGTCGGGCCGGCTTCGATGTTGTGGGTACGCTGCTGCTTGCCTTGGCGCTTGGCGCCTATGCGCTCGCGATGACGATCGGGCATGGCAGTTTTGGTCCGTTCAACATGGCTCTGCTGTTGGCTGCTGGCTTAGGAACAGGCTTCTTCGTACTCGCCGAGGCGAGGGCGGCTTCGCCTTTGATCCGACTGGCGGCGTTTCGTGATCCAGTGTTGAGTGCGAGCCTCGCTACGGGCACATTCGTCTCGACGGTGATGATGGCGACGCTGGTGGTCGGGCCGTTCTATCTGTCTCATGCGCTCGGGCTCGATGCGGCTCTTGTTGGGATCGTCATGTCGGCCGGTCCGCTTGTCGCTGCGCTGACCGGTGTGCCAGCCGGTCGCGCAGCGGACCGTTTTGGCGCTGGGCGCATGAGCATGGTTGGGCTCACGGGGATGGCGGCCGGTTGCTTCATTCTATCCATCGTGCCGACGACGCTAGGCATCCCTGGCTACATCGTCCCAATCGCAGTCATCACATCAGGCTATGCGCTGTTCCAAACGGCCAACAACACCGCCGTCATGACAGAGATCCGCCCGGACCAGCGGGGCGTTATCTCCGGCTTGCTCAATTTGTCACGCAATCTCGGGCTCATCACCGGCGCATCCGCCATGGGCGCCGTGTTCGCGTTCGCCTCAGGGGCGAGCGACATCGCAATGGCGCGTTCCGAGGCCGTTGCCGCCGGTATGCGGATCACGTTCGCGGTCGCGGCGATTCTGATCGTCGTCGCGCTCGCCATAGCAGTTGGAAGCCGAGCTCTCGCGGCACGCGCTTCGATGTCTGCGTGTCATGACACCGTAGTCTGAGCGCAATCCGGACGCTTCCGACGACATGCCGGTGCATGTTCAAACAGGGCCTCAGATCAGCAGCAGGCCCTTCACGCTCGAGTGGCCCTTCTTGCCGATGATGATGTGATCGTGGACGGCAATGCCGAGCGGTTTGGCCGTCGGGATGACCAGCTTGGTCATCTCGATGTCGGCCCGCGAGGGCGTGGGGTCTCCCGGTCTTGTCGACGTGGACGCAGGTCCTCGAATACTGCCGGTCGAAGCGCGTCAGCAACGCCTTGGCGACGGGTTTGGTGTCGGCGCGAGGGAGCAGGCGAAAGAGCAAGAGCTCCAGCAATTCATAGTCGGGAAGGGCGTCGGGGCCCGCGGTGGCGAACCGTTGGCGCAGGCGGTCACGGTGGCCGAGGTAATGCGGCTTTTTCTCGCTCGTCTTGGTTTTCACTGGAGGCTGGAACTGATTTTCGGAGAAGAAACTCCGCTCGTCGCCGCTCTTTGTCGCCATAGGCCGCCCGCTTCCCCTGACCGGAAAGGTCCGGCGCCGGGAGAAACACTATGCCGGCAGACCGGGGCGGTCGAGGTTTTTTGGTGACAGCGTGAAAATCTCGCATCCGGTCTCGGTGACGCCGATCGTGTGCTCATACTGCGCCGACAGCGAGCGGTCGCGTGTCACTGCGGTCCAGCCGTCCGAAAGCACTTTCACGTGCGGCCGGCCGAGATTGATCATCGGTTCGACCGTGAAGATCATGCCCGGCCGCATCTCGACGCCCTCGCTGGCGTTGCCATAGTGCAGGATGTTCGGCGCATCGTGAAACAGCTGGCCGACGCCGTGGCCGCAGAAATCGCGGACCACCGAGCAGCGCTCGCCTTCGGCATAGGTCTGGATGGCGGCGCCGATGGCGCCGGTGCGGGCGCCGGGCCTGATGGCGGCGATGCCGCGCATCAGGCACTCGTGCGTGACCTCGAGCAGGCGCTCGGCGGCGCGCTTGATCGTGCCTACCGGATACATGCGCGAGGAATCGCCGTGCCAGCCGTCGAGGATGTAGGTGACGTCGATGTTGACGATGTCGCCGTCCTTCAACGGCTTGTTATCGGGAATGCCATGGCAGACTACGTGATTGATCGAGGTGCAGGACGACTTCGTGTAGCCGCGATAGTTGAGCGTCGCCGGCAATGCGCCGTGATCCATGCCGAACTCGAAGACGAAACGGTCGATCGCTTCGGTGGTGACGCCCGGCGCGACCATCGACACCAGTTCGTCGAGACAGCGCGCGGTGAGGTCGCAGGCCTTGCGCATGCCGGCGAAGCCTTCCTCGCCGTAGAGGCGGATCTGCCCGGTATTTCTGAGTGGTGCCGTGGCGGCGTCGAGATAGGTGACCATTCTTGCCCGTCTTGCCGGGGCTTCTGATGAGCCCGCGCGAAAATCCTCCCAGATTTGGCACCGGAAGGCGCCAGGTTCAAGGACGAACTGCCGGCGACGGGCATAAGCCGGCGAAATTCGTGCCGTGCGGGCTCAGCTTTGTGCCTCCCAGCCCGCGTTGCGCGTAGGCATCGGGCCCAGGGCGGCCTAGTCAGGTGACGCTTTGGGTAGTTCCAACTTGACAGGTGACGGCAGTTATGCTAGGAATTTATTCATGGTGCAGAGTAGCGCCGACAACCCGTCCACTGAGGCGGGTTTTTTGTGTCAGGCTGCGACGCCAGCCTTCGCGGGCTCCAAATCGAGGTGACGGCACGATTTGACCTTGCCGTCAGCCACCTTCGAGAGAATGAGCCCCCAGGTCCGAAGATGGCCAAGGCAACTTTTTGCCAGGGGATGGCGTTGCTGCGGGAACGTCGCTCGGGAGAGAAACGAATGGACAGGCTGCAATTCGAGGTACCGGTGCGTATCACGCCCGCGCCCGGTTTGCCGATCGAGGAAATATACAGCGTCGAACAGGCGCTCGATTTCCTGCAGGGCTGGCCGGTTCGCCGGCAGGGCCCGGTTTACCAGGCTGCGTTCAATGCCTGCTTCGGCGCCACGGTCGACCTCGTCAAGACCGAGGACGCTTGGCGGGCGTTCATGGCGTTCTGCCGGGTGAGCAGCCTGCTTGCCAGGGATATGCTGGTTCCGGGCAAGCGAGGAGGCAGGGCGAGGGGGGTGAGAGCTAGAGGCCAGGCAAAGGGATTTTGACAGGTCGGGCCGATCATCGATGGTGGCAAATCCAGCCGCCTGCCGCAAATCTACGCGATTGGCTGAATCCTTCTCTCCCTTCGTCATCCAAGGGTCTGCGCCGCGTCGCTTCACTCCTTCCTCCGCCCCTGGGATTGACCAAGGCGTGGAGGCATTACACGGCGCCTGGCAGGCCGCGCCAGCCGGTTTCCAGGCTTTTCAGGAACCGGTCGAAGATCGGGTCGTACCGGTCCGGCGAATCTTCCGATTACCCACATCGTCGGCGGGCCTATTGCCTCGTATGAATCTGCCGTGATTCTGTCCGTGACGCCGAATCACGGAGGCGTCAGGGATGCGAGACAAGACCAGCAGCAGCGAAGCCGCTTGGCAGGAGGAAGAGCTTTCTGCGGCGGCCCTTCCCGACAAGCGTCTGGCCCGTCGGCTGCAACGGTTGCTGGATCAGATGTCAGCTGCGCCGGGCAAGCCAATCCCGGCGGCCTGCGGCGACTGGGCGGCGGCGAAGGCGGCCTACCGCTTCTTTGACAACCCGCGTGTGACAGAACATAGCGTTCTCGCTGGCCATTTCGCTGCGACCGCGGCGCGCGTTGCGGCGAGCGAAGGTCCGATCCTTATCCTGCAGGACACGACCGAATTTATCTACAGCCGCGCGCAGCCGGGCAAAATCGGCTTCACCAAAACCATCAACGCCGGGCGCTACAAGGCCGGGCAGCCCAACGTGCTGACCTTGTGCGGGGTGCTGATGCATTCAAGCCTGGCCGTCACCCTCACCGGCACACCCCTCGGTCTGACGGCGGCGAAGTTCTGGACACGAACGAAGTTCAAGGGAACGCTCGCGCTCAAGCGGCACATCAATCCCACGCGCGTGCCGATCGAGACGAAGGAGAGCTACCGCTGGCTGGAGAACCTGCGCCAGTCCATCGCGCTCGTTGGCGCGCCCGAGCGCTGCGTGCATGTGGGTGACCGGGAGAGCGACATCTACGAGCTCTATTGCACCGCGCAGGACCTTGGTACCAGCTTCCTCGTGCGGGTGCAGACGAACAGGCTGGCAGAGCGGCCTGCCGATGCTGCCCCACACGATCCTGCTCATCGCGTCTTTGCCCAACTTGCGGCGGCGCCTTGGGCGGGACGTCATCGCATTACGGTCGATCAGGACGAGACGACCTGGCTGCAGGTGAAGTTCGCCGCCATCAACACCTTGCCGCCGGTGGGCAAGCAGAAGCGCTACAGTCCGCAGGTTCTGACTTACATCCACGCCCTCGAAGAGAATCCGCCGCCCGGCCGCGAGCCGATCGACTGGAAGCTGGTGACCAACCTGCCGGTCGAAGATCTCTCCGTGGCGGTCGAGAAGCTCGGCTGGTACGCCCTGCGCTGGAAGGCGGAGGTGTTCCACAAGGTCATGAAGTCCGGCTGCCGTGCCGAGGAGGCTAGGCTCGAGACCGCCGAGAGGCTGGCGAAGTTCCTCGCCCTCATCGCGGTGGTCAGCTGGCGCATATTCTTCGTCACTATGTCGGCGCGCGCCAAGCCAGACGCCGCGCCCGACAGCGTTCTCACCTTCGCCGAGATCACTGCGCTCGACCGGATCGACGCGTCCCGAATGCGACCGCGCCTCCAACGGCCCACGCTCGCCGCTTACCTGCTGCAAATCGCCATGCTTGGTGGCTATCTCGCCCGCAACCATGATCCGCCTCCTGGCAACATGGTCGTCTGGCGCGGCATGACCCGCTTGCACGACATCGCCTTCGGCATCTCCATTGGATCAAGCCGACGATGTGGGTAATCGGAAGCCGGCGAATCCCAGAACGGCGCGTGGCCGGAATTGCTGATCAGGTGTTTCCTGCATTCCCAAAGGTTGGAGAACGGGATCGTATCGACGAAGTCGGTGTTGACGAACGGTTCGTCGGCGCCGTTGAGAACCGCGATCGGCGGCGTCTTGCAGGCGACGACCCTGTGCCACGCAGGCTCGAATCGGCTATGGCTCCGGCATGCAGGAAACGTCTCTCTACGTCCCGGTGAAGCGGTTTCTTGAGAGCCTGGAATTCACCGTCAAAGGTGAAGTTGGCGGCTGCGATGTCGTGGGACTGCGTGACGGCGAGCCGCCCGTGGTCGTCATTTGCGAATTGAAACTGCAGTTCAACCTGGAGCTCATACTTCAAGGTGTCGATCGCGCCGCGGCATGCGACGAGGTCTGGCTCGCGGCGAGGATGTCGGCCCGTGGCAAGGGCCGCGAGCACGATCGCCGGTTCCGCGCACTCTGCCGGCGGCTCGGTTTCGGCCTTCTGGGGGTTGGCTCCACCGGCAACGTCGAACTGCTGCTCAGTCCGGCCGCCTTGCCGCCGAGGCGAGACCCGAGGCGAAGATCGCGCCTGGTGGACGAGCATCGGCGCCGGCGCGGCGACCCTGTCGTCGGCGGTGGTTCCCGAACCCCGATAATGACCGCATACCGACAGGATGCGCTGGCCTGCGCCGCTGCGATGGCGGATGGCCCGAAGCGCCCACGCGATCTGAAAACCATTTCACCGCGCGCCGCCAAGATCCTGCTTCACAATGTCTACGGATGGTTCGCCCGGGCCGAGCGCGGCGTCTATGCGCTTACCGACGTTGGCCATGCCGCGTTACAGCGCTGGCCGCAGCGGGCTCCATGATACGCGATACGGATTCCCCAACCGTCAGCTACCGGCTATGAGTGCGAGCCAGCCGATCGTTCACGGCATCTTGCCGCCTCATGAGCGGAGTGCAGCACCGAACTTCATCCCAAGGACCCGGGAAGACCGGAGTTCAGGCGGCCCAGCAGCTCCCTATTGGGGCGACCAACAGCCGGCCGCCGGGCCTGACCGGCTGGCGGTAGGGGTGGCCGGCTGGCGCGAACTATAGTCCCGTCATGTATCATCGCTAATTTTAGTAAAATGGTCATGTTCCGTTCGCCTGGCCGTCAAATCGAATGAGCCTGGAGCCGAATCCATGCCCAAACGAGTGAGTACCGGCGGCTGGCCAGCAGATGGAGGCTTTGGCGTTTCCATGGAACGCAAGCCCAGCAAAACCGGATTCAAGAAACTTCTCGCCGCCGACGCCACAGTGATATCGGCCGATCCGCTGATCGAGCGTTCGGGCGCGCCTATCCAGATTTGCAATCGAAGATGGCCGGCACCAACAGATGGCGGGGGGCCTGATGGGGCGCCGGCCAGGCGGTTTGGGGTCCGCTTGCGTTGTATAATACCAAGCTAGGCGATCAAAGTAATTCCGTGATCGCGGAATGTCGGGAGGCGGTCTACGACGCTCAGTCCTTTGGGTCGTCACAATCTTGCACAGAGCCACCGTCTCCATTTGCCGGGGTTTCCAACCCGGCCAGTTGCCGGTCGGCTACTTCTTTGGCGAGGCCCACCAGAGCATCGACCTCTTGCATCTGGTCCACGTGACCGCCTTTGGCGACGCGTTTCCGGATCCTCTTCAGTTGGTCAGAGGTTCGTCGCAGTGTTTCGGCGATTGACGTCTTCTTGGCCACGCCTGCATCTCCTGTATCCCAACCCTCGAGACGAGCAACCGTTCCAGCCCAAGACTTCTACGGCAACGTCGACATTCAATCGATCCGCCCGATACAGCCCCTCTCAACTGTGAGCGGGCCGTCCTGAAGGTGGCGGTGGCATGGTTGTTGGTTCTGATCCGGATCATGAAGACGGCCAGAAAGTTCGGGCGGCTCGACAGCCTTATGATCGAGAGGCCGCCGAGCCTAACCGGCGGGGCGTTGAAGAGGGGCGGCGCCGGCTGGTAAACACCATAGGCTTTTCATGCAAGGTTGCTAATTTAGCAATGCTGATGCGACATGCCCGACCTTACTTCCATTGCAGGTGCCGGTTACCCCCAATCTCCGAGTTGATAGAACGACACCTGCTCTCTTAGTCTGCGAAAACGTTCGCGCTCGTAGCTCAACCAGGATAGAGCCACCACCCAAGTCTCGGGCAGATGCAGGTTCGATCCCTGCCGAGTGCACCAAAGCTCCCACCAAGCAATCTCGCCGCATTCTGTGCGGAAATTGGCCAAATATAGGATAGGGAAGAGGCGTTTTCGGCCAGGTGCCTGATGAGCGGCCCGAGACATAGGTGACGATTTGTACCGGACACATAGTGTAGTGCACCCCGATTTTGAGACAGAAAAAATGGTAACAGTTCTCCGTTAGGAGGACTGATGAGGACGGACGATCCTGGGCGGCGGTTCAGTCGCGCGTTCAAGTTGACGGCGGTTCAGCGAATGGCTGCCGGGGCCAATGTCAGCAAGCTGTCACGCGAGTTGGGGATTTCCCGCAAAGGCCTGTATCAGTGGCAAAAGCAGTTCCGCACGGGCGGAGCGGCGGCGCTGCGCGAAGTCGGGCGCCCGAGACGCGGCGCGGCAACAGGCCATGAGCAAAAGGGAGGCGACGCGCTGCAGTCTTCGTCGAGCGACGAGCTTTCGAAGGCCCTGGCGCGGATTGCGGAATTGGAGCGGCTTGTCGGACAGCAAGCGGTCGATCTCGATTTTTTTCAACAAGCCTTGCAGCACGTCGGGAAAGCGCGCCAGCAGAGCGGCGCGCCTGGCGGGACGGCATCTACACGGTCATCGAAGCGATGATGGCGTCCGGGCTGCAAGGCCAGATCAGTGTGGAACGGATGTGCCGGCTGGCTGGGGTGAGCCGCGCGGGCTACTACCGCCATTGGCAGGCGATGGCGCCGCGCAGGGAGGAAGTGGGCCTGCGCGACGCCATCCAGCGCCTGGCGCTCGCCAACCCGCATTACGGCTATCGCAGAATTGGCGTGCTTTTGAGCCGGGAAGGCCGGCTGGCCAATCACAAGCGCGTGCTGCGGCTGATGCGGGAGGACAATCTGCTGTGTCTGCGCAAAGCGCCCTTCGTGCCGATGACAACCGACACCAGGCATGACTGGTGCATCGTGCCCAACCTGGCCCGAGGCCTTCAACTGACCGACATCGACCAGCTCTGGGTGGCCGACATCACCTACGTCCATCTCGCCGAGGAGTTCGCATTCCTGGCGATCGTCCTGGACGCCTTCAGCCGCAAGGTCATCGGCTGGGCGATTGCGACCCACCTGAAAGCGGAACTTGCCATTGCGGCGCTCGACAAGGCGATTGCGGCACGTCGGCCGGCACCGGGAAGTGTCATTCACCATAGCGATCGCGGCGTCCAATACGCCTGCGCTGACTACGCGGCACGACTTGCAAGCCACGACATCCAGCCGAGCATGAGCCGGATCGGCAATCCTTATGACAATGCCAAGGCCGAAAGATTCATGAGGACCCTGAAGGAAGAGGAGGTGGATGGCCAAGCCTATCGCGACATAGACGATGCAACGACAAGGATCGGCGAGTTCATCGAGGTGGTCTACAACAGGCAGCGCCTGCACTCTGCCCTCGACTATCTCTCGCCGGACGCATACGAGACCAGTCTCATGCAACTACGGCAAAAGACACCAAACGCAATCCACAACAAGGAGAACTGTTACTGATTACTGTCTCACCGAAGGGGTGCAGTCCAATAGGTAACACTTTTGGCTTTTACCGGAGGTGTTGATGCCGTGGAAAGAGTGTTCGGTGATGGAGGAACGTCTTCGTTTCGTGGCTCGCCTTCTCGACGGGGAAGGTATGAGCGATGTGTGCCGGGAGTTCGGGATTTCGCGCAAGACCGGCTACAAGATCTTCAACCGCTACAAGGATGAGGGCCTGGAGGCGCTCACCACCGTTCGCGGCGGCCGGTGCGCTATGCCAACCAGCTTCCCGACCAGATCGAGCGGCTGATCGTGGAGAGCAAGCGGGAGAAGCCGCACTGGGGCGCCAGGAAGATACGCGAGCTGCTGGTGCGCAAGCTCGCCGGCGACGTACGCGTCCCGGCCAGGAGCACCGTTCACGCCGTGCTCGACCGCCACGGCCTTGTGAGCCAAGCCCGCAAGAGGAACCGGGCGAACAAGGCCGTGGGCACGCAACTGTCCCAGGCGGTTATGCCCAACGATCTGTGGTGCGCCGACTTCAAGGGCGAGTTCAAGCTCGGCAACCGCCAATACTGTTACCCGCTGACGGTCACCGACCAGGCTTCGCGTTACCTGCTTGCCTGCGAAGCCCTTGAATCGACAAAGGAGGTTCCGGTCCTCGAGGCTTTCGTCC
Source organism: Mesorhizobium sp. WSM4821 (assembly GCF_055901555.1). NCBI lineage: Bacteria > Pseudomonadati > Pseudomonadota > Alphaproteobacteria > Hyphomicrobiales > Phyllobacteriaceae > Mesorhizobium > Mesorhizobium sp. WSM4821. The sequence goes on from NZ_CM148371.1 coordinate 4,223,532, forward strand.
GGCTCTTCAAGGAACGCGGCCTGCCCGTCGCCATCAGAAGCGACAATGGCCTGCCCTTCGCCAGCCCCAACGGCCTTTACAACCTCTCGAAGCTATCGGTCTTTTGGCTCAGGCTCGGTATTCAAATCGAGCGCATCAGGCCCGGTCACCCGCAGCAGAACGGCCGCCATGAGCGCATGCACCGCACCCTGAAGCAGGAGACCACGCGGCCGCCGGGCATGAACGCCCTCCAGCAGCAGGCCCGGTTCGATGCTTTCATGAGCGAATTCAACGACGAGAGGCCCCACGAGGCGATCCAAATGAAAGTGCCAGCCGAGCTCTACAAAGCTTCTTCAAGAGCCTATCAAGGCCTCCCCGAGCTGGAATACCCCTTCCATGACAAGGACATTCTCGTCACCGCCTGCGGCCGCATCTGCATGCACAGGAAGAAGATAAACGTCTCGACCGTGCTCGCCGGCCAGAGGCTCGGAATCACCGAAGTCGACGACGGCATTTGGCTCGTCAGCTTCATGCACTATGATCTGGGATATATCGACTTGGAACAAAGGACCTTGCAGACCATCGACAACCCGTTCGGCACGAGGTTGTCACCCATGTCTTAGGTACAAACTGTTACCAATGTCTCCGGGCCGTACATGAAATATCTGGTACGCCCAAGGGGAATCGAACCCCTGTTACCGCCGTGAAAGGGCCCCTATACCGACCTCCCGTTAGCCAGCGCTAGCCCGCACAAATCACCGTAACCAATTGATTTCAGGAATTTTTCGGCACCGGCCATACGCAGGGGCTAGCGCTGGACCGCCCCGGTATATTACCCTGATGTTACCCCGATTGGGCTGGGGCGGAGGTTCTATGTATGGCCAGAACAGTAAGAGACGCTAAACTGGAGACTAGGACCGCAAGGGATCGGGCGGTCACCATCGCAGCCAAGGAGGCACGCGACCGGGCAAGGAAAAAAGGAAGGTCGCAGGACCAAGCGGAGGACGTTGCGATCTGGCGCACTCTCGTCCCCGGCGAGCTTCACCTGGGGTATCGACGGAGGCGCGTGGGAGTCCCCGGGAAATGGGTGGTTCGACGATATCGAGGCGGCTCCGACGGCGCAGGAAGCCCCTACCAGAAGGAGACGCTCGGTCTCGCCGACGACTATCAGGACGCTGATGGCGAGACCGTTCTTTCCTACGCCGACGCGCAGCGCCGTGCCCACAACTGGGCGGCGACCTCGAAGCAGGCGACGGGCGGCTCCCCCCGGCACCCCACCGTCGCCGACGCGATGAAGGACTATCTCGCCTTCCTGGAGGCCGAGCGTAAGACCGCAGGGGAGGCCGAGCGGCGCTGGAAGGTCCACATCGAACCGGAGCTTGGCGGCCTGAGGGTCGAGGATTTGACGACCGACCGGCTGGTCCGCTGGCGGGACGAATTGGCGGCCACGCCCGCCCGGATCAGAACCCGCAAGGGTAAGGAGCAGCGCTATCGTCCGGCCCCGACCACGCCAGGGGAGGCGCGCGCCCGGCGCGCCACCGTCAATCGCACGGTTACGATACTGAAAGCCGCGCTGAATCGGGCCTTCAAGGCTGGCCGAGTCAATGACGACCTCGCGTGGCGGCGGCTGGAGCCCTTCGGCAATGTGGACGTGGCGCGCCCCGGCCATCTGTCGGTCGCGGAGTCGCAGCGCCTGATCAACGCGGCGGACGCGGCCAACGGCTTCCGCGACATCGCGCACGGCGCGCTGCTCACCGGATGCCGCTACGGCGAACTCTGTCGGCTGCTGGTCGGCGACTTCCAGCGCGGCCGGATCGTCGTGCGGGAGTCCAAGTCCGGCAGGCCGCGCGATGTTCGCCTGACGGAGGAGGGGGTGGCTTTCTTCACGGCGCTGACGGCCGGTCGGCCTGCCGGGGAGCATCTGTTCCGCCGCGCCGACGGCGAGCCATGGGACAAGAACCATCAGTCGCGGCCGATGCTGGACGCCTGCGCGGCGGCCAAGATCGTGCCAGCGGTGGGCTTCCACGCGCTGCGCCACACCTACGCCTCGCTGTCGGTGATGAACGGCGTCCCGCTGCTGGTCGTGGCCGGCAACCTCGGTCACGCCGACACGCGCATGGTGGAGCGACATTATGGCCACCTGACCGAGGACTATCGCGACGAGGCGATCCGCACCAGCGGGCCGCGCTTCGGGCTGGCGACCCCCGGCAACGTCATGCCGATGGAGGCGAGGCGATGACGTGGGTGAAGCCAGCGTGGCCTTTGCACGACGACGTGAGCGGTCTGTCGGCGCTGGCCGACTGGGTGGAGTGGCGTTTTTCACTCCCAACTGAGGGAGGCGGCGATTTTCTCGAGAAGGGAACATGGCTCAAGGCGAGCGAGCGCGCAGCTCTGTTGACTGCGCTTGATGGTCATGGCAAAAACCGCTGGCTTCCAGTCGCGCAGACCCTGCGTGACGCACCGTCCGCGCGCATGATCGAGGTCGTCGCCGATCTAGTCGAATTCAATGCCCTCTCTTCCAGGGCGAAGCTCGACCCGACGGACCGGAAAGAAGCGTTAGGCATCGCGGACTACCGAAGAGTGGTTAGGAAGCTTCTTGAACAAGAGTATCCTGCGGAGCGGGACACTATAGTCGGAAGGATGGCCACTCGCGTAGTTGCCAAGCTTCACGACCGCAAAGAACCCACGGTCTCAAAGATGAACAAGCTCGCCAAGGACTCGCGGCGCAACCGACTCGCGGCGCTCCGTCGCCGGATAGAGAAGGACCCGATCATCGGATAGCACTCTAAGGGTATCACACGTGCGCGCCCGATAGCCTGCAGCCGCCCGTGCGGGCCATAGTTAGTTTCGGTTAATTATCGGAGCTAACGCAATGAATCTAAATCCGAACTACAAGCCGGGGGACGACCTCGAAGGGGCGGTCTCCATCCCGGAGTTCTGCCGTCGCTTCGGAATCTCCGACCCGACCTACTACAAGATGCGCGCTCGCGGTGAGGGGCCCCGCGAGCTTCGCATGGTCGGGTCCGTCGTCCGCATCAGTCCCGCGGCCATCCGGGACTGGATACGCGACCGCGAGGACCCCGTCAACTCGGCGAAGCAGCGCGTCAGCCTGAAGGTGCGCTCGGACAACGCCACCAGTGGCGCTGGTCGTTGAGGGCCGTCGCGATGGACAGTAGAGAGCGAAGAGAGCGCACGCGACTGGCGCGGCGCGTGGACGGCACCGACTTCGAGCGGGTGGCGGCCGACCAGCGGGTCTCCGGCGGCACCAGACTGACGGTCGCCTGCGGGGACGGCACGATCTTTCACATCTACCGGCTGGGGTGGGATGGCGACATCGTCGTGCCGGGCGAGCACGGGGAGCTCTTCCGGCGACCGCAGGACCCGGTTGATCGGGGGCAGCTCGCCCGTGCCCGACTCGTGGCGGCGTTCGAGCGAACCCAGCAGCGGGCGACAGTCCGCGCTAACCCGGCGTGTCCGACCGACGGCGAGGATGCGGCGCTCCTGTGGGCCGCCGAGGACGGCGACCATGCCCTCCTTCGGTCGGCCGGACTCGACCCGGCGGCCGTGCTCGACATGGACGAGCTGCCCTCGGCGGGGGGTGGGGCATGAGTGCGGCTCTCAAGGTGGTAGGCGACGAGCCGACCCACGCCCAGCGGATGGCGGAGTTGTTTGCCGGGGCCGAGCGCGCCTATCGGCTGCTCGGCGTCACCCCCGGCAAACACGGCGAGAAGGCCAAGAAGGACTACGGCAGGGACATCCCCACTCCGTACGGCCTCGAAGACTGGCAGCGTCACCTCGACGGCGAGGTCGGTCTGGTCGTGGTGCCGGTGCGGGAGGACGGAACCTGTGCGTTCGGGGCAATCGACATCGACGTCTATGACCTCTCGCTGTCGGAACTCTTGAAGGATGTCGAGCGGCGGAAGCTTCCGCTCGTCGTCTGCCGGTCCATATCGCGCGGGGCCCACTTGTACGCCCTCCTGTCCGAGCCGACCCGAGCCGTCGAGCTTCGGCCCGTGCTGAAGCGGATCGCCGCGCGTCTCGGACATCCACAAGCGGAGGTGTTCCCGAAGCAGGACAGGCTCGATAACAACGGCAGCGGCATCAACATACCGTACTTCGGCGGCGACGATACTGATCGCTATGCAGCGAAGAAGGGCGATCTGGCGATGTCCGTGGCCGAGTTCCTGCATGTTGCAGAAAGGGCGAAGACGACCGCCGCCGATCTGGCGGCGCTGGCCACTTCGGGCGAGGACGATCAGCCGCTTGCGGCCACACGCGAGGACGCCGAGGAACGGCTCAGGTACTGGTGCAGGCAGGTGGCAGTGGCCGCGCCGGGCGACGCCAACAACCAGTTGGCGGCCGGAGCGTTCGACCTCGCCCGCTACGTTCGCGATGCCGGTCTGCCCGAGGCCGAGGCGCGGAGCCAGCTTCGCAATGCGTGGGCGGTCAGGAAGCCGGGCTGCGAGGCCGAATTCGACGCCCTCTGGCAGCGCCAGTTCGACGCCGGTGCGCGCAGGGGCTCCTCGGCGCTGCGGCAGTCGCACCGGGGGCTACCCGTGTTTGAGCGAGTCTGGATCGAGACTGACGACGGCGAGGCCACGTGGCGCATCCAGATCGGCGGACGGGAGATGGTCGCGACGGCGCGCGAGGTGATAAATCAGCAGAAGTTCAACGAATGCTCGCTGGCGCAGATCGGTCGAGCGTTTCACCTCGTCAAGGATCGCAATCGGTGGATCGATCACGTCAACAAGGCTGCAGCGAACGCCGAGCCCGTCGTGCTCGACGCCGGGGTGTCCGCTGCCGATCAGTTCCGCGAGGTGCTGGAGGAGTTCCTGACCAACCGTCACAGGGGCGAGACGCGCGATGATCTGCTCGTCGGCCGACCGTGGGAGGACGAGGAGCGAGGGGTCCATCTCTTTCGACTGCCGAACTTTATCGAACACCTCGGGCGGCAGAGAAGCCGCTTCGCGACCGAGCCGAACCGCCAGATGGGGCGGCGCATCCGGGGGATGGGCGGCGAAGCGTTCAACACGACCATCAAGGGAAAGAGGGTCAGTCTTTTCAGCATCCCGGCGAGCCAGTTCCAGCCGATGCCGGAGGCGGACATTCCGCCACTGCCGGGGGAGCAGATATGAGCGCCCGAACCCGAACCGTGGCCCGCTACTACCCGTATGGCGCGCGTATGAGCGTACGGGAAGTATTGGAGAAGTGGCCGAAACCCGACGTTTATAAGGCGTTGGGCGCGTCCACTTCTCGTACTTCCGGTACTTCCGGTAAAAACGCGCGCGGTGTGCGGTCCTCGGCACTGGGCAGTATGAACGTCAACGGGACGGCGACTCTGTGGCCGGGGTTACTGTGTGCGCGCAGTGTGCGAAAGCACGGTTCAAAATATCCTTTAGCCGCGCGCGTTACCGGAAGTACCGGAAGTATGAGAAGTGGGTACACGTAACGCATTATAAACGCTACGCTTTTTTCACTTCTCCAATACTTCCGCAGGCTCGCGAACCGCGCTTTACGAGTAGTGGAGGCTTCGGGTCCTCCCGGCCTGCCGCCGCGCCGTCCGGGCAGGCCGCCTCGGCATCCGCTGCTGGCGCCGCAGGCGGACCGCAGGGCGGGTTTACCGGCGCGCCCGATACTACCCTCGGGCGGCGGGGGCGAGCGCCTGCGACCCGTTTACGGCGCCAGCAGCCGGCACCACTCTAGAAGCAACTGGAGACAGCGCGATGAATGAACTGGACGGGCACCTCGTGGTCGCGGAGGTCACCCCCGTGTGGCGGTTCCACGACGGCGTTCTGGCTACGATGCACTTCCGGACCGAGGAGTGAGCGAGCGTTGGGAGACGCTGCAGGCGGTCTATCGCGGCGGCGTGACGATGCCGCTGGAGATGCAGCCGACGCGGTAACGTTCATGCGGCGGATCGGGTCGCTGCTAGGTTTCCTCCCCGACATGCCGCCCTCGCAGCGCTGGCGGCTGATGGTGACGATGGGTGCCGCGCCGCGCCGGGCCAGCCTACGACGCACCTCGACCCGCTGGCGATGGCTGGAAGGGTGATCCCCCGGTGCCGCGCAGGCTATCTAGTCCACACGATCCCGCCCGGCGAGGCGATACGGCCGCAACTATGAGACTATTTTATCTTGGAAGCAGCCTTCGCTCTGCGCAGAAGATGCTGGGCGACAAGGATCGCGTCGAGCGCGTGTGTGTGGTCGTCTATCCAGTCGATTTCGTGAGCGGTGGGATTTCTTATTCCGGTAAAGGCACCGGAGAAAAGAAAGTGATAGCCCTTCTGCTCATCTATTTCCGACGCCGATGTGCGCTCCGACCAGGCAAGCAAGGGATCGTTAGGGGAGAATACCTCATTCATCAACTTGGTGCCGGATTGCTGCTTATTGTCGACTTTCTCCTGGATGAATTTGTCCAGCGCTTTGAAGCTTTCGTTGACCGCTTGATTAAAAAATCCGGATTCAAATAGGTCTTGAGAAACCTCGATAATTTCGGGTTCCGTGACCAGTTGCGCGAAGAGAAACTCCTCCTTAGCTTCCGCGGACGCCTGCCCCCCGGGGAGCAATAACAACCTCGGAGCCGGAAGCGATAGTTGGCTTCCGCCGAGCCCTATCTCCCGAATGTATTCCTGCAGCGACCGCAGCCGGTGGAGAAACTTGATATCAATCAAAATATTTGCTCATCGCGGCAAATATTGCATCGATCTGCTCAGCCGAGGCGTCTGCGGATATGTGTATCTGTATGTTCACGTTCAAATCGGGGCGGCGAGAGCCGCGGGGGGCAGGGGGGCTACCCGCGACCTCTTCCTGAGCAACCACCCGTTGTCGCTCTTCTCTAACCCGCCGGGGACGTTCCGCAGGCTGATCTTTCCTTCGGCGCTCCCCGGACTGCGCGCCCGCTGCCGCGGCTGGACGCGGAGTTTCAGTCGCGGAAACTCCCTTAGCCAGCATCATGTAGGTGGCTGCCTTGTTCTTCGCAGACCCTTCCCCCAATCCTTGACCCATAAACCAGCGCACGATTTTATTGCGATCCAAGGCGTCTCGTGGCGCGAGATCAAGCAGGGCTTCAGGATAGGGGCCCTTCAATATTTCGGCGATCACCTCTTGGTCATCGCCGTCATTGCGCCAACGCCCGGCGAGGTCGGTCGGTTGGCCCTCGCCTGTAATGATGCCTAGTTTCTGAAGCTCTTTTTGGTATTGCTTGGCGGCCGTCGGTTGAACGTTAAGTTCAATTGCCAAAACACCGTCGTCTAGCTTCCGACTAGGCTTGTTTCTAAGAATATTCCAAACACCCCGCCAAACAGTAGCCGGTATTTGAGGGTATCCATTTTCCCCAGCCATCTTTAATCCCCGTTCATGATCAAATCATCGGACATTCCCCGCCTGCAACCATAGTGTCAAGGCGTTAGAAATTGCGTCCACTGAAAGTTGCAAGGCGATATGTGGTTTACCAGTCTTTAATGAGACTCGGTTGAACTTCATAATCCCTCCATTTCTCCGCCACCAAGGCAACCGACCTCGTCCTCACAACCCGGGACCGACCGCAGCCGACCTTCCGCCCCATCAAGGCGGTAACAGACTGCCTGCACTAGTTAGGATTAGCTAACAAACTCAAATACTTACAACCGAATGCTAGGCTATAATAGCCCCCGTCAGTTAGTATGGAGGTTAAAATGGCCCCGAAATACCCCTCCGCTCGCCACGCTGCAGCGCCGGTTCGCCGACCCGCTGGCGGGGGCCAAAGTACCTCCGCCGAGGGTCTGGCGCTGAAGACTTCCGGCGTCGGCGCGGACGATCGGATTCGCGTGCTGCGGCCCTCCGCTGTCCGCTTCTATCAGGATGGCATGACCGTCCGTCAGTTCATGGACGCGGTGGGCGACCCTGCCGCCGCCCTGCGGCAGCTCTACCGCAGCTGCAAGTCGGGGTTGGTCGGCGTCCAGTCCGGCGGGCGGGCGCGGAAATGACCACGTCGCAGGCCTCCGGGGTTCCCCCGGTATATCCGGCCACCCACCGAACGCGGATCACCAACGGCAAGGACCTTCTGCCTGGCGTCGATGGCCGAACGTTCTGGGTTCGCCGGGTGCGGGACGTGATGGCGCTGCACATATCCGATCTTGGCGGCGTGGATGCTTGCAGCGAGGCGGAGAAGAGCATCGTCAGGCGGGCCGCCGCGATCACGGTGGAGATGGAGCGGATGGAGCGCGTGTTTGCGCTGGCCGGGGATGCCGGCCCCGATCTCGACTCCCTCAGCCTCTACTCGCGGCTGGCGAACACGCTGCGTCGGCTTCTCGACATGAACGGCCTTCAGCGCCGGTCTCGCGACATCACGCCAACCATCGACGAGTACCTGAGCGAGGCCGCCGAATGAACATCCTTCGCGCCTGCGCCGACCCGAACCTGTTCGGTCGCTGGTTCCGCCACCGCCCGACCTGGGAGGTTTGGTTCGCGTTCCTCGCTGCTCTCTTCGGCCTGCCGATGACGGACGATCAGGCGGCGCTCTACCGGCACCACACCGGGCGCGCCGTGGCGCCTAGCGAGGCATCGTCTGAGGCGTGGCTGGTGGTCGGTAGGCGGGGAGGCAAGAGCTTCGTGATGGCGCTGATCGCCGTCTATTTGGCCTGCTTTCGGCAGTACCGACAGCACCTTCAACCCGGAGAGTGGGCCACCATTCTCGTGATCGCCGCCGATCGGCGTCAGGCTCGAACCATCCTGCGCTACGTCCGCGGAATGCTCACCAACATCCCGATCCTCAAGGCGACAATCCAGCGCGAGACGGCAGAGGCCTTCGACCTGACCAACTCGGTCACCATCGAAGTCGGCACGGCCTCGCATCGTTCGACGCGCGGGTACACCTTCGCTGCCGTCCTTTGCGACGAGATGGCCTTCTGGCGGACCGACGACAGCGCCGAGCCGGACTACGCCATCCTCGACGCCGTGCGCCCCGGCATGGCGACGATTCCCGGCGCGATGCTGATCTGCGCATCCAGCCCATACGCCCGACGCGGCGCGCTGTGGGACGCCTTCCGCCGCCACTGGGCGCAGGACGGCGCGCCTCTGGTCTGGCGCGGGACGACCCGCGAGATGAATCCTTCGGTCGCGCAGTCGCTGATCGACGAGGCCGTCGAGCGGGACGCCGCATCGGCCCGCGCCGAGTACATGGGCGAGTTCCGGGCCGACATGGAAATGCTCGTCACTCGCGAGTGCGTTGCGGCCTGCGTCTCCCCCGGCGTTCGAGAGCGCCCGCCGATCCCGGGCGGAAGGTACGTCGCTTTCGTGGATCCGTCAGGCGGTAGCGCCGACAGCATGACGCTGGCCATTGCGCATGCCGAGGGCGACGACGCCGTTCTGGATGCCGTCCGCGAAGCGATACCACCTTTCTCGCCCGAGGCCGTCGTCTCAGCCTTCGCCGCCCTGATCCGCTCCTATGGGATTCGTTCCGTCATGGGTGATCGCTACGGGGGCGAGTTTCCGCGCGAATTGTTTCGTCGCTACGGCGTCGACTACCGTCTGTCCGACAGAAGCCGCTCCGATCTCTATCTTGCACTTGTTCCCGCGATCAATTCGCGCCGCGTAGACCTCCTCGATGTCACTCGTTTGGAGAGCCAACTAATCGGGCTGGAGCGGCGGACCAGCCGGAGCGGGCGTGACATCGTGGATCACCCCCCGGGCGGCCACGATGATCTGGCAAATGCCGTCGCGGGAGCCCTGACGATGGCGAGTTCAGCGGCCAAGGCGATTGTATTGGTCGGATCAATCGGCGGTTACGGTGGCAGTGGGCTCATCTCTTGGCGCGAAGTAGGGGACGACCGACCGCGCGCATGGGTGCGCCGTTACCTGACCGAAGATGAAGCCGGGGGGCTGATGCAGTGACCCGGGACCGAGTTTCTTGAAGAATGCGATTTCAGCATGGCGACTGATCTTGCATCAAATGAAAGGATTTCCAAATGCCGAAACAGATCACTGAAATCGAGATCGAGGCTCGTATTGCGCCGGCGTCGGCCCGATGGCCAAGCACTGCAATACACTGGGAGAAGCTAAAGGAGGCCGTGGCCGCCGCGCGTGCTCTGATCACCGCCGTTGACGCGAACTGTCGCGCGGTGGAGCAGGACAGTGACCTCAGTCCGGAGGGCATCTATCGGAAGCGCGCCGACATCGGTCGCCGTGCTGTCGGAGATCTTTCTGAATTCGTGCCGCTCCGCTCGGCCGAGAGCGCGGTTAGCAGGGCCGTTGCGGTGTTCGAGTCGGGGATGGTGGACCTTCCAAAGCCCCCCTCCGGCATAGCCGAAGTTGCGCTCGCGCAGGAGCTCCGCGCCCACGTACGAGCACAGGAAAATCCCACTGGTTTCGTATTGAACCATCTAGACGATGGGCGGGTGGTTGGGGCCGTGCTGCACGCCCCCGGCTTTCTCTCCGGGCTTAAGGACGAAGGACTCAACGTGATCAGAGATCGAGCGAGATCGGCTCTGCACCCCGAGCAGGTCCAGCATCGCAAGGAGGCCGAGGAGGCTCTTGAGGTGCTGCGGAAGGGGATCGCGGCAGCCCAACGGATGATCCTGGCCAGAACGGAAACGCGCATCGACCGAGACGATAAGGTCCGCGGCATTCGAGAGCCAGTGCCGAGTGGTATTGCGGCCTGAATTGGCGGGGCAACACTAGTCCGATAGTGAATGTGGGGACAGTCGGGCGGCGCGCATCGTTAAGTAAGGAGGTCGAGGTAGCCTGTGTCACCCCTCGACGCGAGGTAGTTGATGGCTTCGGTGACGACCGCAGCCGTTGTGGGCGATCCCGTTGCAAGACCGTTCGTAAAGATCGTGCGAATGCTGGCGCGCTGACCCGTGTAAACCCAGCTTTCTAAATGGCGGTTCTTGACGAGCGCAGACAGGACTTCGGCAGTACGATCTGGATAGTCCGGCGAGAGCTTCACTAGCCGTTCCATCACACTAGAGGACGCATCTGGCGCAAAGCCCGCCTCCGACATGGAAAGCAATTGGTCCATGAGCCATTCTGCGGGTATCCCCTCACGAAAGAAAAATGACCCAATCGCGCCTACTTCTTTGCGGAAATAGTCTGGCGTTGCGGATGCCTTGGCCTCTTCGAGTCGACGATCCCAATAGGAAAAAGCTCGCCCCCGCGCATCTTCGGCGATCTGGTCGCGCGGGAGCTCGAGTATGATACCGAGGAACCAAATCGCGTGCTGGCGTGAACGAGAGGGCGCCGTGTCCCAGAAGAGCCGGAACACCTCATCGGGAAGCGCGGCATTCAAATAGAGAATGACCAGATACTCGGGGAGGCGAGTATCGATATCGTGTCGATCGCGTCCTGATGGATCTTCGGTGAGACGTTTGATTTCGGTGACATAGCACTCGCACATGGCCGGAGCGAGATCCACGATCGGACGGTTGTCAGCACAAAGATGGGCGAGCCAGGCGGCATCGCAGAGCAACAGGTCGTCGTCTGGAAATAGGGTAGCCATGTGTTGGGCGAGCCAAGATTCGGCGAAGTAGTGAAACCAGTTTAGGTAGCGACCTAGAATCGCGCGAGGGATACGTCCATCCGGGGAGCGATCGGTCAGCTCAGCCTCAAAGACTTGCCGAATGGCAGGAAGCTTAACGAGAGCTTCGCGTGGCGATCTGCCGACCTCACTTTCATCGTCCTTGCTAAGCCACAACATGAGAAGAACGCCAAGCTCGGTCGCTGCTCCGCGCCATGTCGATTGAGCACCAAAGTGCGGAGAGCTACGGTAGCCCTCTTCGAAATTCTCTGTGTCCGGTTGCCGTGGCGCTGTGCGATATAATTGGAGGATGAGCTCTTCCACGAGCCTGGCGTGCGCGAACGGAATTCCTTCGGCCCCTCGGCGTAGACCGGAAGCGAGCAGTTTGATCGCCGCCTTTTGGGTCCATGACCAATCAGGGTCGTCGCCCTCTATGCTGCTCGGTAAAGGCTGACAGCAGAGCCGCCCGACGGCTTCAATGAGAACCAGCGTGCTCTTCCAATCCAAATCATTGTTATTGGTCGAAGCGCCGGTGAGCCCCTCGAGGAGATGACGCACGTAGATGGGTGAAAGTTGCACAAAGAGCTCTGCACTGGCCGAATACAAAGCCGCATTGCCCTCCGCCGCTTTGCGCAACTGCCCCGCGAGCGCGGTCGCCGTTTCGCGCTTCTCACCAGTTGGCTGCCGCCAGGTGCGCAGAAATGTGACGATCTCATCGAGGGGACGGGTATAGAAATCGGGCGCGGCGAGCGGGATTTTCTCGGGCTCGTAGATGCGCCGCCGCCAAGCATCGGGATCGCCGAGTTTTTCTACACGTTCCCGTCGGTCGGTGGGCAAAACCTCTCGCCAATGCCACAACAGATCACGCACGATCGATTCATCGTGGTTTTGTTGTTCTTCTTGTGTCGGGGGTCTCTCTTCATGTTGCTCAAAGCGTTGGTTGAAGCGATCGCGATATTTTTCAGGCATCGAATCGACGTAGGCCAAGATTTCTTGCTGAACCGTCGCAGGTAAAGATGGAAACCATGCGCGTGCAAGCTCTCCGTATTCAATCCGGCACCACGTTTCCTCAATGAGATCGCGGTCAGTGAGACAGGCTTGTGCAACGTCAGGTGCCCCGGCCGGATTAAGTGAGAGCACGTGCAGGGCGATCCGGGCGAAGAGCTTCGGGGAATGATTGCGGATGCGCATTACGGTATCGCGCGTGCAGGCGGGGTCGGCTTCAATTGTGAGCTTTGATGCTCGAACAATTTCGCCAATAAGCCCGTCAATCACGTCGTGCTTGGGTCCGTGCTCTGATACCTCGCCCGAGGTGTAATACGAATAGTCGTGGGGCGGATTGTCTTTCACCTTGCCACTGATGTGCAACGCCTGATCCAAAAGGTCAGCAAGCAACGCCACTGCCTCGACCTTGCAGACGGGGGCGATCGCTTTGACCGCCCCTGGCAAGTGATGCTCGTACATATGGCGAGGGAAAAGCGTGGTGAGCCCTTCGTCCTCCGAAAAGACCTTGAAAACGGCACGTGCCACCCGGAGCGCGGCGGAACCTTCCCCGCCCTGCGCGAGGCAGCTAATTAGGTCGTGTGGCGCCTGCGCAAAGACGAAATGGGCGTCGGACGTCAACCATCCTTCTGCAAGTCCCACCAATGGGGCTGCTTCACCCGGCGGCAACGCCGCCAAAATTTCGATGCCCATTTGCTGGACGTCGGGATGCGAGGATCCAGCTACATTGCGAAGGGTATCGGCGACAAGTGCGCGAGTTTCGGGGTCAATAGATTTTGCCATGCGCAGCAAATAGCGAGCTGCGGGCCATTGGCGCAGGAACAAGCTGTCGTCGCCGGCCTGATCGGTTTGCGACAGCGGCGCGGCAAGCAGATTTCGCTTTGCCAGTTGCGGCAGCCAGTCCGGTGTTTCGAGTTTGTCGAAGAAATGCGAGAGCAGCGGCAGCGCTCCCGGAACTTCCTTTGAAAAGCTAGTGACCGCCGCGCCGCGATCTGGCATCGCGACCAACTGGTCGATCCGTTGCATAAACGCGGCGTACTTTCCCTGAAGGGCGATCATGAGGCCGCGGACAACGGTATCAAATGGCGCCTGCCATGTGGCACGGAACGCATCATTGACGACAAACGATTGGTCAAGCGCGCGGCCGCCATGGGCCTGGCTATGGGCCTGAGAGATCAATTTCCAGGCGCGCGCGATGTCGCCATCCGGGGCGAGGCCGAGACGGGTTACGATCTTGTCTATCTGTTGCTTGTGGCTCAAACGTGGGCGCAATTGATTGCTGGCGCGCTGAATTTCGTCATCGCTGTATCCAAGCGCTTGCAGTTGGACTTTAGCCTTCCCAATCCTTTCGATGTCATCCGATGACGGGGTGACCGAAACTTCCATCGGAACTTCGAGCGTTTGCCGCAAGATCGATTCCAGTTCACGCAAAGCGTGGGCAGCGATGGGGCTCGATACACGTAGCGGAAAGGCTCCAGCGGCCAAGCGGCAAAAATCAACGTAACGGTCCGCGATACGTTTGCCGAGCAGTCGGTGGATCAGCACTGTTGTGTTTTGCTGTTCGGGCGAAAGATCGAACGTCTTGATCGGCTCTTCCATCAGAGTTTCGTCCTGACCCAATCGGGTTCTGCGGCCTCGGCGAGTTTGCCGATCTCGCGCCGTATGCCTTAAGAATTATTGCTCCCCGTGCTCGCCTGAACTAGCGCTACAATCAAAACACGAATCGTACCACTTCGGCCCGGGAACCAGTTCCTCGACGGGAGACAAATCAAAAGCGACGCCGGTGCCGACGCGCGCAAAGTTGGATGCCCGAATGCCGGTCCAAAAGAGAGCCAGATTCCTGTCAGCGGTGCAAAGCTGAACCAGCTCGCCCGGGAAAAATCCGAACACATAAATTAGCATCTCAAGCGAGCGTAAATCGGCTAGCGCGTTGTAAGCGTCTTCCTCGCAATAGCCCTCCTTGAATTTCAAAAGCTTCTTCGCCGGGCTACCGCTGTTAGGAATAGCGACCGAGCTTAAAGCCGCGAGCACGACCAGCGAACTGCGAGAAACGCCACATGCGTCGGCGCCGGCTATCACTTCGTTCCAACGCGCCTGCATGTTCCTCCTGCTGACCGGTGACGTAAGCCCAGGAGCCACGCGTAGTAGGAAACGCTGCTTTCGTTCGAAGCCAGAGCGGGCCTCCTCAATAAGGCCCATCGCACCCTGCAGACTCCCAGGACCGACCACCAACTTGGCGGCCGGAAGTGCCGCCTGCAGCTTTGTCACAGCCTCATCGAGCTGGGAGCGTAAAAGCTCCGGCGACGGGATGCGTCTGGCGTTGCCTTCCATGGCGAAGAGCAGCGGATTGATCCGTACAGGCCGGTCGGCGAAAAGGTCAAGGAAGTCCGGCTCGGCACCGACGTTCTTGCCGCCATCAAAGCGCCCGATGATCTCAGAAACGACGTTACGATCCACCAAGACCGTCATGCCAAGGCGGGTCGCGGCTAGCCCGGATGGCAGCCAGCCGCCTTTAACGAGACCGATCGCGCGTGATGTGAAAACGCTCTGAAGCGTCGCTTTCACGGTGTGTGTCTTGCTGTTGTCCAAGCCCTCAATGTCGGTGTCGATCACCGTGGCGTTTTCCCACGTAAGCGGGATAGTGAGCTTCTCATGGAGCCTTGCCTCAGCCAGGTCAGTATAGCCGAGAGGCTGAACGTTCGCACCGGTGAAGGCGATTGTTCTACCCGGGGTACCGTCGTCCTGAGCCATCTCGCGGTATAGGACCGTCGACGCGTCGTCGGCGTCGTTCTCATTTGGAAGGCTCGGATTCGAAGTTACTAAAGCGCCGCCCATGCTTCATCTCCGCGAATTGAACGCCAGGTGGAGCGGAGGATTGGCCGCTGGGAAAGCCAGAAGACGACAGACTGGCGCGTCCATCGTCCTGTCCCTTATTACCCGGTTTTTTACCCACCGGGGACGATCTAACACTCTTGGAAAACCCAAGGTCCTATATTTACTAGGTAAAACTGGTACGCCCAAGGGGAATCGAACCCCTGTTACCGCCGTGAAAGGGCGGTGTCCTGACCGCTAGACGATGGGCGCGCTCAGATTGAGCGCTTATAGTTGCGTCGTGCCAAACCGGCAACCCGTCTGCTGCTGCCTGCGACAACTTTTTTCAATGGCCGCAAAACCGCGCATTTTGGCGATTCAATCGGTTCGGCGCTGCGTTGCAGGCCGTCCCGGACGTCTTCGTAAACCAGAGGAAGACCGGCAGCTACCGCCGGCGGCGGCAGCGCCAGTTCCAGTCGCGCTCGGGACCGACGTCGATGTGAACGGATGCGGTGTGGCAATAAGTGCCGACGCCGCCGCGCCCGGGCATGCTGCGGACATAGCTTGCCAGTTGCGATTTCGAGACGCCCGGAACCTGGATGTCGGCGGCGGCGCAATACATGTGCAGCGAATTCTTGGCGCCGTTGGCGCGGCGGTTGCGGGCCGGGTCACGGTAGCCGGAGGTGACGATCATCTTCTTGCCGTAGTGGCCCTCGATCGTCTTCAGCACGCGGACCAGTGACGGCTTCAGGCAGGCGACGTCGACATTCTCGGTCTGCCTGAGGAGACCGTTGGGCGCCAGCCGGGCGAGGCCGGCGGCGGATGCCACCTGATAGGCGCCGCCTTCATCCTCGTTCAGATCGACGTCGCTGTCGTCGTCGAGGCCGGATTTGCGCTTGATCTCGAAGAGCGCGGTCTTGCGCACGCCGGGCAGCGCGTCGTCGGTGAAATGGCTGGTATCGCCGATCGAAGCCAGTTGCACAGGCTTTTCAGCCGATTTGGCCGAGGCCAGCGTGATCGTCGGCTTCGCCGCCTCCGCCTTGGGTTGGGCGGCCACCGGGTGCTCGCCCGACCTGTTGTTGGCCTGCGGAGCAGGTGCCGCCGAGGCGGGCGTGGCGCTGAACAAAGAGGCGAAGAACCCCTTCTTCCTTGGCGCATAGGCTTGCGGCTGCGGCTCTCCGGCGGTCACATAGACCGGATTGTTCATCGCCGGCGCGGCGGTTTCGGCCTTCTTCGGCGCGGCCGTGCCGGCATTGGCCGTTTCCGTCTTCGGCGCGTCAGCGTCGGCCTGTTCAGCCGCCTGCGCGGGCTGTTCCTGTGGCTGCGGGGTCTGGCCAGCAATCGCCTCCGCGGCGGGAACGGCGACCGGGAAGCCGGCATCGGACCTGGCTCCGCCCTGGGTCCCCGGCTTGGCCACCGGCACGTAAGCGACCTGCTCGGGAAGGGCTGCGTCGCCCTCGGCGGTCATCGTCATTTGTGAAGTCGTCATCTGCGAGGACGAATCAGCGGCGACCTGTTGCGTGCCCGCGGCCGTGCTATTGTTGGTGGACGAGGCATTGTAGCCAGGCATGCCGACGGACATTGTCGGGTCACCGGCCGAGGTGCAGGACGCCAGGAGCACGGAGAAAAGCGCTGCCGCAATGGCGCGGCGTTCTCCCTTCGCGAAGCGCGATCCCGCTGATTTCAAAACAAAATTCCCCCTCGATGTCCGGCCGGTACGTCATTGGCTCGGCGTTGAAACGTCCCGCCGAAATAATCCTTGTCCCGAACCGGAAACGAGACCTGTGTCAAAAAGGCAAGCCTCAAAGTAATTCGATGGCTATAGGTGAATCGAGGCTACCTAAGGGTTGACGACACCATTTCGCCCTCTTTGGCAGGCACGTCAACTCACCACACATTACAAGACGTTACACACGCACCTTCACATAGGTGCCTGGCGCATCACCCAGGGTTTTCATGTGCTTGCCCGGTTCGCGGGCCGGCACGCGGGTATCGTCCTTCGCCTCGATCCATCGTTGCCAGTGCGGCCACCAGGAGCCGGGATGGTTCGTGGCGTTGGCGAACCATCGATCGAAGTCGCCGGTTGGCTTGCCGCCGGTCCAGTAATGATATTTCTGCGCCGCCGGCGGGTTGACGACGCCGGCGATGTGGCCGGAGCCGGCCATCACATACTCGACTTCGCCGCCGAAGTATTTCGAGCCGAGGAACACCGAGAGCGCCGGCGCGATGTGATCTTCCTTCGAGGCGAGGTTGTAGACCGGGATGGTGATGTCAGCGAGCGAAACCGTGCGGCCGGCCAACTCCATCATGCCCTTCGTAAGCCTGTTCTCGAGATAGCAATTGCGCAGGTAGAAAGAATGGTTGGCAGCGGCCATGCGGGTCGAATCGGCGTTCCAGTAGAGCAGGTCGAAGGGCAGGGGGTCCTTGCCGCGCATGTAGTTGTTGACGACATAGGGCCAGATCAGGTCGCCGGAGCGCAACATGTTGAAGGCGGTCGCCATCTTGGTGCCGTCGAGATAGCCTTTCTCGTTCATCGCCTTTTCGACGGCCGCGACCTGCTCCTCGTCGACGAACACTTTCAGGTCGCCGGCATAGGTGAAGTCGACCTGCGTGGTGAAGAAGGTGGCCGATTTGATGCGGTGGTCGCCTTCCTGCGCCATCAGCGCAAGGGCCGCCGCCAGAAGCGTGCCGCCGACGCAATAGCCGATGGCGTTGACTTCCTTTTCGCCGGTGGCCTTTTCGATCGTGTCCAGGCCATATTGCAAGCCCTCCCTGATATAGGCCTCCCAACCCTTGGTGCCGTGCCGCTCGTCCGGATTGATCCATGAGATGACGAAGACGGTGTGGCCCTGCTCGACGGCCCAGCGGATGAAGGATTTTTGCGGGTTGAGATCGAGAATGTAGAATTTGTTGATCCATGGCGGGCAGATCAGCAACGGCCGCTTGAGCACGGTCTCGGTCGCCGGATCGTACTGCAGGATCTCGGCGACATCGCTGCGGCCCACCACCTTGCCGGGTGTCATGGCCAGGTTCTTGCCGATCTCGAAGGGCGAATAATCGGCCTGCCTCAGTTTCAGGTCGCCCTTGCCGGCGGCGATGTCCTCGGCCAGCATCTTCATGCCGCGCACCAGGTTTTCGCCGTTCGAGGCGATGGTCTCGCGAAACAGCTCCGGGTTGGTCAGGATGAAATTCGACGGCGAGATGGCGTTGGACACCTGCTTGACGTAGAAGCTGGCCTTGTGGCGGGTGTGCTCGTCCAGGCCATCGGCGTGCTCGACCAGCTCGGCCGCCCAGCGCGAGGTGACGAGATAAGCCTGCTTGAGGAAATCGAAGAAAGCGTTGCGGCCCCATTCAGGGTCCTGGAAACGCTTGTCGCCGCCCTCGGGCTTGACCGCGTCGTCGGTATCTTGGCCGCCGGCGCCGATGCGCTGGATGGAGTTGGCCCAGACGGTCATGTAGCCGGAGAACAGCCGCGTCTGCGCCTCCAGCGCGCGCTGCGGATCGGAAAGCCAATATTCGCTGAGCTTGGAGAAGGTTTTCACCATGTCGACGACCGGCTCGGCGACATGGTCGCGCACCTCGCCTTTTTCCCGCGGCTCGGCCCATGCGGAAGCCGCCTTGCCGGCCTGCTCGATCATGCGTGCCATGTTCAAGGCGAAGCGTTCCGGGTCCTTCACCAGATATTGCTCGACGGTCGAAGCCTGGTCATCTTCCGCTTTGCCCGAATCGGGTCTTTTGGACATGGTTCGCGGGGTTCCTCCCGAAGCGTTTTCTTGACATATTATCATGGGACATCCGACAGGGTCCAACGCGCTCTACCCCGGCTGCCTAAGGAAACAATATGACGATTAATATTGGCGAAACTGTTTTTTCCGGCACTGGTCGTTTTTGCCGCATGGGCGCGGCGGTCGTCCTGCTGGCGATCGCCGGCTGTTCGAGCACCAACACCGAGGGCACGGCACCCGCCGCCAGCCTCGTCGAAGGGCCAAAGGACACCGGCGCCTATCCGAACCTGAACATCCCGCCGCAAGTGGCGGCTGAGCAATTCACCGAGGAGGAGAAGAGCGCCAAGCTCGCCCAGTTGAAGGCCGACGGGCAGGCGCAGGGTGCCCGGGGCGGCGCGGTCAGGGCCGCGAACACGGCGGCGCTGAACACGCTAGCAAGGAAGCACGGCGCCGATGCACTGAAGCAGATCGAGACCAATTGCGATCCTGCCCTCGACCCTACCTGCAAATAGGGTTATATCGCGCGACCGAAAACCACCTTTGTCTGGAATTGACATGGAAGAATTTCACAAGGTCCGCCGGCTTCCGCCCTATGTCTTCGAGCAGGTCAACCGGCTGAAGGCCAGTGCCCGTTCGCGCGGCGCCGACATCATCGACCTCGGCATGGGCAACCCGGACCTGCCGACGCCCAAGGCCATTGTCGACAAATTGTGCGAGGTGGTGCGCGATCCGCGCACGCACCGCTATTCGTCGTCGCGCGGCATTCCGGGCCTGCGCCGCGCCCAGGCCAATTACTATGCCCGCCGTTTCGGCGTGAAACTCGACCCGGACACGCAGGTGGTGGCGACGCTGGGTTCGAAGGAAGGCTTCGCCAATATGGCGCAGGCGATCACCGCGCCCGGCGACGTGATCCTGTGCCCCAATCCGACCTATCCGATCCACGCTTTCGGCTTCATCATGTCGGGCGGTGTCATCCGCTCATTGCAGGTGGAGCCGGACGACGGCTTCATTCCGGCGCTGGAGCGCGGCATCCGCCATTCGATCCCGAAGCCGCTGGCGTTGATCCTCAATTACCCGTCGAACCCGACGGCGCAGGTCGCCTCGCTCGATTTCTACAAGGACGTGGTGGCCTTCGCCAGGAAGAACGACATCATCATCCTGTCGGACCTTGCCTATTCGGAAATCTATTTCGACGGCAATCCGCCGCCCTCGGTGCTGCAGGTACCGGGCGCCATCGACGTCGCTGTCGAGTTCACCTCGATGTCGAAAACCTTTTCCATGCCCGGCTGGCGCATGGGTTTTTCCGTCGGAAACGAGCGACTGATCTCGGCGCTGACCAGGGTCAAGTCCTATCTCGACTATGGTGCCTTCACGCCGATCCAGGTGGCGGCCGCGCACGCGCTCAACGGTGACGGCGCCGATATCGCCGAAGTCCGTGACATCTATCACAAGCGCCGCGACGTCATGGTCGACGCCTTCAGCCGCGCCGGATGGACGGTTCCGGCGCCGGCGGCGTCGATGTTTGCCTGGGCGCCGATACCGGAGCCGTTCAAGCATCTCGGTTCGCTCGAATTCTCCAAGCTTCTGATCGAGCACGCCGATGTGGCGGTGGCGCCGGGTGTCGGCTTCGGTGAGCATGGCGACGATCACGTGCGCATCGCACTGGTCGAGAACGAGCACCGGATCCGGCAGGCGGCGCGTAATATCAAGCGCTTCCTGGCGTCCAGCGCCAAGCAGCCCGACAATGTGGTGCCGCTCGCCGCGCATCGCTGAGTTGCCCGATATCACATCGACCAAATCCTTGAGGGGCGTCGCCGGACATGGCTGAAGCGTTGCGTGTTGGAATTGCCGGTCTCGGCACCGTCGGCGCGTCGGTGGCGCGCGTGCTGCGCGACAAGGCGGCGGAACTGACGCGGCAATGCGGCCGCGAGATCGTCGTGTCAGCCGTTTCGGCCCGCGATCGCAAACGCGACCGCGGCGTCGATCTCGGCGCGGCCAAGTGGTTCGACGATCCGGTGGGAATGGCACAGACCCCCGATATCGATGTCTTCGTCGAACTGATCGGCGGCGACGAAGGGCCGTCGAGATCGTCCGTGAAAGCAGCGCTTGAAGCCGGCCGCCACGTCGTCACCGCCAACAAGGCGCTGCTCGCCAAGCACGGTGTGGCGCTGGCCGAGATCGCCGAGAAGAAGGGGGTTCTGCTCAACTACGAGGCGGCGGTGGCCGGCGGCATTCCGGTCATCAAGACGATGCGCGAGGCGATGGCCGGCAATTCGGTGACCCGTGTTTTCGGCATCCTCAACGGCACCTGCAACTATATCCTGACCCGGATGGAAGCCGAGGGCCTCTCGTTCGACGCCTGCCTGGAGGACGCGCAGCGGCTGGGCTATGCGGAGGCCGACCCGACCTTCGACATCGAGGGCCACGACACCGCGCACAAGCTGTCGATCCTGACCAGCCTTGCCTTTGGCACAAGGATCGCCGCCAACGACATCTATATGGAAGGGATTTCCAACATCAGCCAGGCCGACATCCGCGCGGCCGCCGATCTCGGCTACCGGATAAAACTGCTCGGCGTCGCCCAACGCACGGAAAGCGGGATCGAACAGCGCGTGCATCCGACCATGGTGCCGACGGCCTCGGTCATCGCGCAGGTGCACGGCGTCACCAATGCGGTGGCCATCGAAACCGACATCCTTGGCGAGCTTTTGCTCTCCGGTCCCGGTGCCGGCGGCAGCGCCACCGCATCGGCGGTGGTCGGCGACATTGCCGACATCGCCAAGAGCCGGCCGGGTTTCCAGCACGGTCCGGTCTTCGGCCTGCCGGCGAAGGAATTGCGACCTTACAAGAAGGCGCAGATGCGCAGCCACGCCGGCGGCTATTTCATCCGGTTGACGGTGCACGACCGGATCGGCGTCTTTGCAGCCATTGCCAAGCGCATGGCCGACAGCGACATCTCGCTGGAATCGATCGTACAGCATGCCGCGGGGCCGGAAACCGCCTTGCAGAAAACGGTCATCCTCGTCACCCACGAGACGACGGAAGCGGCGGTGCGCAAGGCCGTCGAGGGCATCACCAAGGACGGCCATCTGACCGACAAGCCGCAGGTCATCCGCATAGAGCGCGCGGGATAGGTTTCATTCTTCCCATTCAATCGATTGATATCGTTGCGTTTTCAAAAAACGCTTGCCCAAGTCTTGCTGTTGTCATGGAGCTTTGACACAAGGAGCGCGCCTCCGGCGGGAGGCGATGCGCCAACGAGGATTGTCCACCGATGAACGTTGCTCAGAACATCGTCGCCGGCCTCGACCGGATACTCACCATGGAACTGGTGCGCGTCACCGAACGCGCCGCGGTCGCGGCCGCCAGGCTGCGCGGACGCGGCGACGAAAAAGCCGCCGACCAGGCTGCGGTCGACGCCATGCGCGAGGAGCTCAACCGCCTCGCCATCAAAGGCACGGTGGTGATCGGCGAGGGCGAGCGCGACGAGGCGCCGATGCTCTATATCGGCGAGGAGGTCGGCTCCGGCAAAGGCCCGGCAGTCGATATCGCGCTCGACCCGCTCGAAGGCACGACGATCTGCGCCAAGAACCTGCCCAACGCGCTGGCGGTCATCGCCATTGCGGAAAAGGGCAGCCTCTTGTTCGCGCCAGATGTCTATATGGACAAGATCGCCGTCGGTCCCGGCTATGCGGACGGCGTCATCGACATCGATGCCTCGCCGGCCGAAAACATTGCCAGCCTGGCCAGGGCCAAGGGCGTTCCAGTGTCGGAGATCACCGCCTGCATCCTCGACCGGCCGCGCCATGGCAAGCTGATCGAAGCCGTGCGCGCCACGGGCGCTGCGATCCGGCTGATCGGCGACGGCGATGTCGCCGGCGTCATCGACACCACCGATCCGGACGAGACCGGCATCGACATTTATCTCGGCACCGGCGGTGCGCCGGAGGGCGTGCTGGCAGCGGCTGCGTTGCGCTGCACCGGCGGCCAGATGCAGGGAAGGCTGATCCTGGACACGCCGCAAAAAGTGAAGCGCGCGGCCAAGATGGGTATTTCCGACCCGAAGCGGATCTACCGCACGCAGGACATGGCGCGCGGCGACGTGCTGTTTGCGGCAACCGGCGTGACCGACGGCAACATGCTGGCCGGCGTCAAGTTCGGCCGCAACTCCATCACCACGCACACGATCGTGCTGCGCTCGTCGTCGCGCACGGTGCGCGAGATCAAGGCCAGGCACCAGGATCTGGAAAAGTTTTGATACCGACTCGGTTGGCCGTCGCATATTGTGAGACATGACAGTTTTGCAGACGGCGCGTCATATGACGGGCGAGAAACGTTTTTTCCTCGATGTCAGGCAGTCGGCCACCGGTGTTTCGTGGGAACACCGGCTGACTGAGCGGCAGGACATGACCGCACTCGCCATCGCGCAGGGCCATGGTGTGCCGGACATCGTCGCGCGCGTCCTTGCCGGGCGAGGCGTGACCGCCGAGCAGACCGAGCGATTCCTCGATCCGACCATCCGCGACCTTTTGCCGGATCCGGCGTCGCTGACCGACATGAACAAGGCCGCCGCCCGTATCGCCGGGGCGATCATTGCCAGGGAAAAGGTGGCGATCTTCGGTGACTACGATGTTGATGGCGCGGCCTCGTCGGCGCTGCTCAAGCGGTTTCTCA
The DNA here is from genome assembly GCF_055901555.1 of Mesorhizobium sp. WSM4821. Taxonomy (NCBI): domain Bacteria; kingdom Pseudomonadati; phylum Pseudomonadota; class Alphaproteobacteria; order Hyphomicrobiales; family Phyllobacteriaceae; genus Mesorhizobium; species Mesorhizobium sp. WSM4821. The sequence goes on from NZ_CM148371.1 coordinate 4,247,213, forward strand.
CGCATTTTTCGGTGCCGTCGGAGATTTACATACCGGACCGCATCTTCGAGGGATACGGCCCCAATCCGGAAGCCATGCGCGAACTCGTCTCGCGCGGCGCGACGCTGATCGTCACCGTCGACTGCGGCACCAACAGCGCCGTTTCGATCGACGCGGCGAAGGTGGCCGGCGCCGACGTCGTGGTGCTCGACCATCACCAGGTCGGTGGTCCGCTGCCGTTGGCCGAAGCGGTCGTCAATCCCAATCGCGAGGACGACCTTTCGGGCCAGGGCCACCTTTGCGCCGCAGGCGTCGTCTTCCTGGCTCTCGTCCAGACGGCGAAGATTCTGCGCGGCCGGTTGCCGGATGCCGCAGCGCCGGACCTGCTTGGCTTGCTCGACCTCGTGGCTCTGGCGACCGTCTGCGACGTGGTGCCGCTGACCGGCGTCAACCGCGCCTTCGTGGTCAAGGGGCTGCAGATAGCGCGCCAGCAGAGAAACGAAGGGCTGGCGGCGCTGGCGCGGGTCTCGCGCATCGGCGAGCCGGTCAGCACCTTCCATCTGGCCTATCTGATCGGCCCGCGCATCAATGCCGGCGGGCGCATCGGCGATGCGGCACTCGGCAGCCGGCTGCTCGCCACCGACGATCCCGTCGAGGCCCGCACCATCGCCGAGACGTTGGACCGGCTCAATCAGGAGCGGCAGCAGATGGAACTGGAAATGCTGGCCGCGGCGCGCGTGGAGGCCGATGCCGAGCTTGCCGGCGGCAATGGGCCGGCCATCGTCGTCACCGCCAGCTCCAATTGGCATCCGGGCATCGTCGGCCTGCTGGCCTCGCGGCTCAAGGACCATGCGCGCCGGCCCGCCTTCGCCATCGCCTTCAATGCCAATGGCGTCGGTACGGGTTCAGGCCGTTCGGTGTCGGGCTTCGACCTTGGCAAGCTGGTGCGCGAGGCGGCCGATGCCGGGCTGATCGTCAAGGGCGGCGGCCATGGCATGGCGGCCGGCATCACTGTGGAGCGGGCAAAACTTGGCGTGCTCAGGGCCTTCTTCGAAGAACGAGCGGCGGCCGACGTGTTCCGGCTGCAAGGCGAGGAAGGCCTGGCGATCGACGGTGCGCTGGCCGCCGAGGGCGCGACGCTCGACCTGCTCGATGCGCTGGAGAAAGCCGGCCCGTTCGGTGCCGGACACGTCGCGCCGGTCTTCGCGCTGCCGCGCCATCGACTTACCGACGCAAGGCCGGTCGGCACCAACCACATCCGCGCCGATCTGCAGTCGGAAAGCGGCGGCCGCATCCAGGCGATCGCCTTTCGCGCCGTCGATACGGCACTCGGCGAATTCCTGTTCAAGAACAGGGGCAAGCCGGTGCATGTCGCCGGCTCGCTGTCGGGCAATCACTGGAACGGCAACCGCACGGTGCAGTTCCGCATCGTCGATGCCGCACGCGCCTGAGAGCAGGCTCCCGGGATCTCGTTTAGGCCAGAACCGTCTGCAGCCGCGCCAGCTCGCCAATCTGGGCCATCGTTGCCTGGTAACCGATGCGGATCGCTTCGTCGGCGCGGTGAAATTCGGTCAGGCCGATATGGCCGAGCTTCGGCTGCAGCGACATATCAGGCGGGTCGCCGGCGAGCCGCGCACGCGAAATGCGGTCCTGGATGATGTTGAAGGCTTCGACCATGACGCCGGTGATGCCGAGGCGCGCTTCGCGGGACTGGCGTTCAGGGTCGACTAGGCCGGTCCTTGGCGCGTCCTTCTCGGCGACCAGTTCGCCGGCAGTGTGCTTGATGACGGCGGCGCGACCGAACAGATCATAGTGAAGGTTTATCGCGACCACGAGCGGCTGCTCGTAGGCGCGGCAGACCGAGACCGGCACCGGATTGACCAGTGCGCCGTCGACCAGCACGCGCCCGTTGCAGGTAACCGGTTCGAACACGCCGGGCAGTGCGTAGGAGGCGCGCATGGCGGTGATCAACGAGCCGCCCGACAGCCAGATTTCATGGCCGGTGCGGATCTCCGAAGTGACGCAGACAAAAGGCTTGGGCAGATCCTCGAAGCGGATGCCGGCCATATGCTCGCGCAGCCGTGCGTCGAGCTTCATGCCGCCGAACAGGCCGCTGCCGCGCAGATTGAGGTCGAGCAGGCCAAAGATGCGCCGCCTGGTCAGGCTTCTGGCGAATTCTTCCAACTCATCCAGCTTGCCGGCAAGGTAGCAGCCGCCGACCAGCGCGCCGATCGAGGTGCCGGCGATCATCGACACTTCGATGCCGGCTTCGTCGAGCGCGCGCAACACGCCGATATGGGCCCAGCCACGCGCGCAGCCGCCGCCCAGTGCCAGCGAAATGCCTGTTTTCTTAGGGGGCTTCGTTTCGGAAGCGCCGGCGGACGATGAGAGGCCACTGGCCTCTCGAACGTCCGGTCTGTTGCGCGATGACGCCCATTCGAGCATCACAATCTCCCTTGTCCCACAGCCAATATACAGGCTGGCCGTATCGAAACCATGAATATATGTGGCTGCAGTTCGGCGAATGGTTCATTCATATGGATGGTTCATGGGGTCATTCATATGGATGGTTCATGGGCTTTCGATACGTTTCTTCCGCATCGAACAGCGGCTTGCTGCCGTCGCTGGCAAGCGTTCCCTTGCCGTCGATCAGCCCCACCGTCCGATAAAAGCAAGAACGCCGGCCGGTGTGGCAGGTTGCGTCGTGGCCCATCACTTTGACGCGCAACCATATGGCGTCCTGGTCACAATCGGTGAGCATCTCGACGATTTTCTGGACGTTCCCGGACGTTTCGCCCTTTTTCCACAGAGCGTTGCGCGAGCGCGACCAGTAGTGAGCGATGCCGGTTTCGAGCGTCAGCGCCAGCGCTTCGGCGTTCATGTGCGCGACCATCAGCAACATGCCGTCTTCGGCATCGGTGACGACCACGGTGAGGAGACCGCTGGCATCGAAACGCGGCGAAAAGGCCGCGCCTTCCTCCAGTGCCTTCTTGTCCGATGCAGCTTTCGGAAATTCCAGTGCCGACATCGCCGGTCCTTGTTCAAAGCCTCGCCCATTCCGATAGAATCGGAATGGGCGAGGCTCTGTCTTCTTGTTTGGCCATGATCTTATCCGAACCGAAGGTCAGCGCAGCAAAAACCGGTTCCCGCTTTTCGGGATCATGGCCAGCGACTGGCGAGGGGGTCAGCCCCTGCCGCCGCGCACCATGGTGACGAAACGGACCTGTTCCTCGGGCGTGTCCTTGAAGACGCCTGTGAAGGTCGAGGTTAGCGTCGTGGAGCCCTCCTTGCGGATGCCGCGCATGGCCATGCACATATGCTCGGCTTCGAGCATGACGGCGACGCCGCGCGGATTGAGCACATCCTGGATGACGCCGGCGATCTGTGCGGTCATGGCTTCCTGGGTCTGCAGGCGCTGGGCGAAGATATCGACGACGCGGGCGATCTTGGACAGGCCGACAACCTTGCCGTCCGGCAGATAGCCGACATGCGCCTTGCCGATGATCGGCACCATATGGTGCTCGCAATGCGAATGGAAGCTTATATCCTTGACGAGGACGAGGTCGTCATAGCCGGCGACTTCCTCGAAGGTGCGGCCGAGTTCCTCGGCCGGGCATTTGTCATAGCCGCCGAACATTTCGCGATAGGCCTTGACCACACGCTTTGGCGTGTCGACCAGGCCCTCCCGGTCCGGATTGTCGCCGGCCCAGCGCAGCAGCGTGCGAACCGCTGCCTCGGCTTCGGCCTCGCTCGGCCGATCGGTTACCGGCTTTTCCAGATAGGCGGACGGGGGCATGAATTTCTTGATGACGGCATCCATAAAGGCGTCTCCCGTAGTTCCCCTCTCAGGAGGAACGAGTTGAACGGACCACGACCTTTCGGGTGTTAGAAACGTGCCCTGTTTCCAGCCCGTAAGCGGCGTGAACTGATTTAGGCAGGACGAGGTCGTTGGTTGCCTTGTCCATGCCCGACTACCAGCATTATATATGATCGTGCCGAGCGAAAGGAAGACCGTCAGCGGCAATCGCTGTTCCCTCGGCGGCGACGGATTGGAAAAATATGATCGACGATGTCTACAATGCGAAAATTCTGGGATTCGCCGGAAATATCGCGCGGATCGGCCGGCTCGACCATCCGGACGCAACCGCGCGCGCGCATTCCAAGCTCTGCGGCTCGACCGTGACCGTCGATCTGAAGATGGATGACGGCGTCGTCACCGATTTCGCCCATGACGTCAAAGCCTGCGCGCTTGGCCAGGCGTCGTCGTCGATCATGGCGCAACATGTCGTCGGCGCCAGCGCGGACGAATTGCGCAGCGTTCGCGAGAAGATGCTGAAGATGCTGAAGGAAAATGGCGCGCCGCCGGAAGGCCGCTTTGCCGACCTCAGATATCTCGAACCGGTGCGCGACTACAAGGCGCGCCACGCTTCGACCATGCTGACCTTCGACGCGGTGGTCGACGCGATCGGCCAGATCGAGAAGAAGCGCGCCGAACAGGCGGCCTAGGCACCTTCCAGAAAACGCCTGCTTTCGGCAAATTCGGACCGGATCCAATCGGCGAATGCCGCGGCCGGCTCGGACAGGTTGCGCAGGCTTCGCGCCACCAGCCAATAGGCGCCGCATACGACGTTGATGTCGAATGGCTTGATCAACGCACCGGTCGCCAGTTCCTCCTTGACCAGCAGAAGGTCGCCCAGCGCCACGCCGTGGCCCAGCACGGCAGCCTGTTTCGAGAGCGAGGCGTCGGCCAGCAGCGGGCCACGCTCCGGTATCGCATCAGCGGATACGCCCGCAGCCTCGAACCAGCGCGCCCAGCCCTGGCGGTTTTCTTCGTGCAGCAAGGTGTAGCGACGCAGGTCGGCCGGGCTTTCCAGGGCAAAGCCCGATGCTGAAAGTGCTGGCGACAACACAGGCGAATCGATGACCGGCGCCAGGCGTTCCGCCTCGCTGCGCGGCCATGAGGTGCTGTGCGCGCTGAAGCGCAGAGCGAGTTCGGCCTGATCGCTGCGGAACTCGATCAGCCGCGGGTCGACATCGAGGGAAATGTCGATATCCGGCCGCAACTGGCGGAATCGATTGAGCCGCGGCACCAGCCAGGATGCGGCAAGCGAAGGTTCGACGCTGATCCAGACTACCGACTGGGCCGGCGTCGCCACCAGTTCCGAAAGCAGTCCGTCAATGTCGTCGAAACTCCTGACGAGCTGATCGAGCAAGCGGTGGCCGGTGTCGGTAAGCTCGACGCGGCGATGGTGGCGGTAGAACAGAGGCTGGCGCAGGAACAGCTCAAGCTCGCGGACCTGGCGGCTGATTGCTGCTTGGGAGACAAAAAGCTCTTCGGCAGCCCGGCTGAAGCTCAGGTGCCTGCCGGCCGCTTCGAAACTTCTCAACGCCGTCAGGGGAAGGCGGCCACGCTTCATTCGCATAATCTCTAGTTATCCGAGGCGGAAATTATACTCGTTTGAGGGCGAAGGCCAGCAGCGGTCTAATCGGCGCCTAGAGGAGATGCGGCCATGATCCAGTTCCTGAGCATTTTTGGCGACGTCATGCGGATCGCGACGTTTCAACGGGGTGACAGGCCTCATGGCGCACGCCGCCAAGAAAGGCAGGGCGGTACCGCTCGCTGGTCGCCTTCGGTCGATCGGTATCCTGTTCGCCGTTCAACATCATGAAGCGGATCGCAGGGCGGTGGGCAGAAGGGATTGCGTTCTCTGGCCGAAGTCCACATCTATTCCTCGGGGAACGGATGCGGAGAATTTCGTGCGCGATCAACATGAGCATGCGCATGTCGCCAGGCCGCTCCAGCGCGGGCGCAACTGGCCCGGTCCCTGGCGCAAGACGCCGGGCCGCCTCCTCGGCACGTCGCTCGTGCGCTTTTACCAGCTGACGCTGTCCGGCTTCGTCGGCAATTCCTGCCGGCATCTGCCGACCTGTTCCGAATACGCGCATGAGGCGATCGCCCGCCACGGGCTGTGGGCCGGCGGCTGGATGGGGCTTTTCCGGGTGCTGCGCTGCGGACCATTCGGAACCCATGGCATCGACCGCGTGCCGGAGGTGCTGGCCGATCGCTACGTCTGGTTCACGCCCTGGCGGTATTGGCGGATCGGAAAAAAGCGCAGTGGCCGGGAAAGCTGATGCCGGCAGCGGCGCAAGCTCTGCAATCGGGTAGATCTTTACGATTTGCTAGGGTTAACCGCATCTGGCGCATTTAAGACAAAATCGAGACAAGACGCCTCGCTAAGCCGCTCCTGACATGCCTCAGGAGAGATTGCCAAATGCGCCAGATAGATCGCCGTCCATTCGTTTTCGCTTTGGTTCTCTACCTTCTGGCGTGGATGCTGGGTTTTCCGATCCGCGCTCAATCCGCGCCGCTGAAGGACGTCGAATGCACGTTGATCCTGGATGCTGCAAGCGGGGAGACGCTGTATCGGGACGGGGTTTGCGACCAGCGCTTCAGCCCCGCTTCGACATTCAAGGTTCCCTTGTCGCTGATCGGCTATGACGCGGGAATCCTGAGCGACGAGCACACGCCGGCATGGGACTACAAGCCGGAGTTCAAGGCGGTGAAGCGGGACCAGAAGACCGTCGACCCGACGGTCTGGGAAAGGGATTCGGTCCTGTGGTTTTCGCGGGAAATCACCCGGCGGCTCGGCAGCGAGCGGTTCGCCGGCTACGTCTCGAAGTTCGACTACGGCAATTCCGACGTCTCCGGCACTGCCGGCAAGGATGATGGGCTCACCCGGTCCTGGGTGAATTCCTCCCTCAAGATATCGCCGGTCGAACAGGTGAATTTCCTGCGCCGCTTGCTTGCCCGCAAGCTGCCGGTTTCGGACAAGGCCCACGCGATGACCAAGGCGATCCTGCCGACCTTCCAGGCAGGAGACTGGACGGTGCAGGGCAAGACCGGGACCACGAGGCTTCGCAACGACGCCGACAAGGTCAGGGACAACCGCTCGCTTGGCTGGTTTGTCGGCTGGGCGCAAAGGGATGGCCGCACGATCGTCTTTGCCCGCCTCGTGGTCGACACGAAACGATTGGACACGCCCAAGGGCCCCAAGGCGCGGGCGATGTTTCTGAAGGACCTGCCGAATCTCGTGAGGTGACCCACATCTGGCTTTACGGCGCCGGCATCTGCCCATAAAAGACCGCTCGCCGCCGGACGCATCCGGCTTTTACTTTATGCATGTCGTGCCCCCAAACCGCTTTGCACTTTTGGGCGACATGCATTTCACCACCCGCGCTCGTTTGCGGGACTGGATAGGAGAACTCTATGCTGAATTCCGTTTCCCTGACATTTCCCGATGGCTCCGTCCGCGACTACGAAGCGGCGATGACCGGCGCCGGCCTGTCGGAATCGATCTCGAAATCGCTGGCCAAGAAGGCCGTTGCCTACTCGATCGACGGCGTCGTGCGCGATCTTTCCGACCCGCTCGGCAAATCCGGCAAGGTCGAGATCATCACCCGCGAAGACCCGCGCGCGCTGGAACTCATCCGCCACGACGCAGCTCACGTGCTGGCCGAAGCCGTGCAGGAATTGTGGCCGGGTACGCAGGTGACCATCGGGCCGGTGATCGAGAACGGGTTCTACTATGACTTCGCCCGCAACGAGCCGTTCACGCCCGACGATTTCCCGGTGATCGAGAAGAAGATGCGCGAGATCATCGCGCGCAACAAGCCGTTCACCAAGGAGGTCTGGTCGCGCGAGAAAGCGAAAAAAATCTTCGCCGACAAGGGCGAGCGCTACAAGCTGGAGCTGATCGACGCAATTCCCGACGATCAGGACCTCAAGATCTACGCGCAGGGCGATTGGTTCGATCTCTGCCGCGGCCCGCATATGGCTTCGACCGGGCAGATCGGCAGCGCCTTCAAGCTGATGAAGGTGGCCGGCGCCTATTGGCGCGGCGACAGCAACAATCCGATGCTGACTCGCATCTACGGCACGGCCTGGGCCGACCAGGCGCAACTCGACGCTTATCAGACCATGCTGGAGGAAGCCGAAAAGCGCGATCACAGGAAGCTCGGCCGCGAGATGGACTTGTTCCATTTCCAGGAAGAGGGGCCGGGCGTCGTCTTCTGGCATGCCAAGGGCTGGAAGATGTTCCAGAACCTGGTCAGCTACATGCGCCGCCGGCTGGATGACCTCGGCTATCAGGAGGTCAACGCTCCGCAAGTGCTCGACAAGGGTCTGTGGGAGACTTCTGGCCACTGGGGCTGGTACCGGGACAATATGTTCAAGGTTACAGTTGCCGGCGACGACACCGATGACGACCGCGTCTTCGCGCTGAAGCCGATGAACTGTCCCGGCCACGTCCAAATCTTCAAGCATGGATTGAAGTCATACCGAGATCTGCCTGTAAGACTGGCTGAATTCGGCGCCGTTCATCGCTATGAGCCGTCCGGTGCGCTGCACGGCCTGATGCGCGTGCGCGGCTTTACCCAGGACGATGCCCACATCTTCTGCACCGAGGAACAGCTCGCCGACGAGTGCATCAAGATCAACGACCTGATCCTGTCGACCTACGCCGACTTCGGCTTCGACGAAATCACCGTCAAGCTGGCGACCCGCCCCGAAAAACGCGTCGGCACCGACGCGATGTGGGATCATGCCGAGGGCGTGCTGCAAGACGTGCTCGACAAGATCGCGGCGCGGTCGGGCAACCGGATCAAGACGGGCGTCAATCCGGGCGAGGGCACGTTCTACGGGCCGAAGTTTGAATATGTGCTGCGCGATGCCATCGGCCGCGACTGGCAGTGCGGCACCACGCAGGTCGATTTCAACCTGCCGGAACGGTTCGGCGCCTTCTACATCGGCTCCGATTCGGAAAAGAAGCAGCCGGTGATGGTGCATCGCGCCATCTGCGGTTCGATGGAGCGCTTCCTCGGCATCCTGATCGAGAACTATTCCGGCCATTTCCCGCTATGGTTCGCACCGCTGCAGGTGGTGGTGGCGACGATCACCTCCGAAGCCGACGATTACGCACATAAGGTCGTCGCGCAGCTGAAGGCCGCCGGACTGTTGGCGGAAGCCGATCTTCGCAACGAGAAGATCAACTACAAGGTCCGCGAGCACAGCCTGGCCAAGGTTCCAGTCATCCTCGTCTGCGGCAAGCGCGAGGCGGAGGAAGAGACGGTCAATATCCGCCGACTCGGTTCGCGCGACCAGGAATCGCTTGGCCTTGGCCAGGCGGTAGCGATGCTTGCCGAAGAGGCGATGACGCCAGACCGCAAGCGCAAACGAGCGGCCTGAGTTCAGCCAGATCATCAACGAATGGCGGTGGAGCGGTCCACCGCCATTTTCAAATGCCCGCCGTTTTCACATGCCCCGCCGTTTTCACATACATGTCACGCCAGCCTTGTAACGAGCCCTCATGCTCAAGCTGAAGATGCGCGAAAGACCGTTTCCCGAGCTTTCCTATGCCAGTCCGCACCAGCCGGCATTGACGCGCTGGTTCATCCATTCCATCGAGGGCATATCCGGCCGCGATCGTTTCGCGGCGCTCTATGATTTCTGGCGCCGCCATGTGGCGCAGACCGGCGAGCGCGTCTTCAGCCGCATGCTGGAGTTGATCGATGTCCAGGTGCAGGTCGCCGGCCAATGGCTGCCGGCAAAGCTGCCTGATACGCCGCTGGTGATCGTCGCCAACCACCCGTTCGGCATCGGTGACGGCATTGCGGTGCTCTCGCTGGCCGAGCAGCTTCAGCGCCCGTTCCGCGTCATGATCCACAAGGATCTGCTCAAGATCCGCGAAATGGAGCCCTATTCGCTGCCGATCGACTTTTCAGAGACCAAGGACGCGTTGAAGAACAACATGGCGGTGCGCCACGAGGCGGTGCGGCTGCTGAAAGAAGGCGTCACCATTGTCGTCTTCCCTGCGGGCGGCGTCGCCACCGCGCCGAAAGGTTTTGGCCGGGCGCGCGATTTGCCGTGGAAGATGTTTCCGGCCCGTCTCGTCCAGGATGCCAAGGCATCGGTCGTCCCAATGCATTTTTCCGGCCAGAACGGCCGGCTGTTCCATCTGGTCAGCGGGCCGATGAACATGGCCGAGCGTGAAGGGCGTGTGGCGAAATTCGTCGGCAAGGCCTCGCTGACGCTGCGCATTTCCCTGCTCGTCCACGAATTCACGCGGCTGTCCGGCAAATCGATCGACGTGCGCGTCGGCGATGTAATGGGATGGGAAGAACTGGAGCCGCTGCGCGACCGCAAGGCTCTGCTCGACCGCCTCTATCGCGGCGTTTTCGATCTGGCGCCGGCCGAACCGCGCGGCCGCGGCCAGTTCCTGCCGCGACGCATGCGCAAGGACGGCCTGATCGGACCCGAATCCTTGCGCCAGTGTGTCAGGACGGTTTAGTCCGCGCCGTCCTCGGGATTGATCGCCGAGGCTTCCGTGGCGAGAACGTCGATTTCCTTGTTCTGCCCGGCTACGACCGTAAAATCCTTCTGGTAGATGCGGTCGCGGTTCTTGGCGATGATGGTGTAGTCGCCTTCGGCGAGCACCATCGAAGCAAAGGCGCCGACGGTTTCCTTGATCGGATCGCCAGATTCGTTGAGCAACGACCAGGAGGTGTCGGCGATCGCCTCTCCGCCCGGCTCGCGTACCAGCTTCATGGTCATCTCCGCCGCACGATGCTCGACGGCCGCTTCGGTCAGCTTGCCCGCCTCGACGCGGATGTCGGAGCGGATGACTGCATTCACCGAGCCGTAGGTCGAGACGACGTGGTAGACGCCTGCGTTCAGCCGCACCACGCTGTTGGGCTCCACGTCGGGAATGACCAGGGCGCGATCGTGGTTGGCTTCGGCGCGGCCCTCATAGATCGAAAAGCGCAGTTTCTTCGGCGGTATGCGCACCCCACCCGACAGCACGGCGTCGAGCTTCAAACCGCCGGCATCGAGGACGAGGCTTTCGCGCTTGGCGTCCTTGCCGACGGTGATGCGCTTGGTCGCGCCGGCCCGGCCGTAGGACGCATGGACCAGATAGCTGCCGGGCTCGAGCTGAAACACCGCGCTGCCGCCATGAGCGGTAGCAACCATCGGCAGCTTGCCGTCGCTGGTAGGTGCGGGCTTGAAGATGCGCCAGACGATGCCCCGCGTGATGTCGGCGCCCTTGTCCGTCAATTGCGCCGACAGCGTGATCGCCCCGCTGCTCCCCAATGCCAGCGATGTCTCGCTGTTCGGAGGCGCATAGCGTGAAATCCCGGGAAGTTTCAGATCACTGAGGCCGTTCACATCCTGCGCGACGGCGGACGAGGCCGGCACCATCGACAGTGCGGCGCCAAGCCAAATCAGGAAAAGACGCGGAAGCCCCTCAAACATGCCTTGCGTTGAAGCCCAAGGCGGTGGCAATTTCAAGGCTTAAGAGTCCGGACCAGTTCTGTTATGAGCTCTTCCGTCCGGCGCGCCGCGCCAATGCCCAAGCCGCCCGATGCCCCGATGGCGCGCTTCAGCTCAAATTCCAAGGAGACTTGCGTCCATGGCGTCGCCGATCATCGACTTTCTGCTGACCAGAAATTCCGCGCCGATCCCGGAGTTGAAAGAGCCGGCGCCCAGCGATGCCGACATCGCGACGATGATTGCCGCTGCCTCGCGGGTGCCGGACCATGGCCGGCTCGAGCCCTGGCGCTTCATCCTCTACCGGGGCGAGGCACGCGTCGAGATCGGCAAGAAGCTGGCTGCCCTTGCCGAACAGCGCGAAGGGCCGTTGCCGGAGGGTCGCCACAACCAGGAACTGGCACGCTTTTCGCGCGCGCCGCTGGTGATCGGCGTGGTGTCGAGCCCGAAGGAGAACCCAAAGATTCCGCAATGGGAAATGTTCCTGTCCGGCGGCATGGCTGCGATGAACCTGATGATATCGGCCAATGCGCTGGGCTATGGCACCAACATGATCAGCAACTGGTATTCCGACGTGCCGGAGGGCAGGGCGATCCTGGGGCTGGCGCCGCATGAGCGCGTCGTTGGCTTCGTCCATATCGGCTCCTATCAAGGACCGGCGCCGGAACGGCCGCGGCCCGATCCGGCAAAGCTCTATGCCGACTATGCCGGGCCGTGGGTGGGCTGAATGTTCTACGAGCCGTCAAAAGGTCACGGGTTGCCGCATGACCCGTCCAAGGCGATCGTGGCGCCACGGCCGATCGGCTGGATCTCGACAGTGAACAAGGCCGGCAAGATCAACCTCGCCCCCTATTCCTTCTTCAACGCCTTTTCGACACGACCCTTCATCGTCTGGTTTTCCTCCGAAGGCGAGAAGGACAGCGCCACCTTCGCCGAAGAGACAGGCGAGTTCGTCGCCAATCTCGTCAGCCGCGATCTAGCGGAAAAGATGAACCGCACGGCGGTCGACGCGCCGCGCGGCGTCAGCGAATTCGGCTATGCCGATCTCATCATGGCGCCGTCACGTCTTGTTGCGCCGCCCCGCGTGGCGGCGGCGCCCGCGGCGCTTGAATGCCGGGTGACGGAGATCCTGCGGCCAAAGGCGCTGGACGGGACACCGGCCAGCGCCGTCGTCGTCGCCGGCGAAGTCGTCGGCGTGCATATCGACGATGCGTTCCTGAAGGACGGCATGTTCGATATCGTCAAGGCGGGCAATGTCGGCCGTCTCGGCTACATGGATTATGCCAGTGTCAGCGAGATATTTTCGATGCGCCGGCCTCGTTGGGAAAAAGACTAGGGCCGGGAAAGATCAGGTGGAAATCCCGGCGGCCCTGGCGCGTGCCAGAAGCCGCTCGGCCAGCCGCAGATGCGGCCGGTCGTACATCTTGCCGTCGATGCCGACAACGCCGGGATTTCCAGCCGCCTCGAATGCCGCAACCAAGGCGGCGGAGCGTTTCACCGCCTCGGCCGACGGTGTGAAGGCGGTGTTGATGACCGGCACTTGCGCCGGATGGATCGCCATCTTGCCGGTGAAACCGTCGCGCTCGGCCTCGGCGCATTCGGCCTCAAAGGCGCCCATGTCTCGAAAACCTGGGAATACCGTGTCGATCGCGGCGACCTCCGCCGCACCCGCGGCGAGGATGGTCATCGTGCGGGCGAAGTGGAACACATCTGTGTAGCGGCCGGTCGCGTCGCGCGCGGCACGCGCGCCGATCGCCGCCGAGAGGTCTTCCGCCCCCCAGGTGACGCCTGTAAGCCGTGCGCTCGCGTTGGCATAGCTTGCAGCCGACAGCACGCCGGCGGCTGTTTCGGTGATGATCGGCAGGATTTTTATCGCACCATCCGGCAGGCCGTTTTCGGCCTCGTGCACCCGGAGCTTGGTCGAGAGATGCTGGACGTCCTGGCCGCTATTCGACTTCGGCAGCATGATGCCGTCGGGTCCGGCCGGAACGAGTGCGGCCAGATCGTCATCCGTCAGGCCGGTCGAGAGATCGTTGACCCGCACATAGATAGCGGACTTCGTTTGATGCCGTTGTTCGACGATGAAGCGCGCCGCGGTGTCGCGCGCCAAGAGCTTGTTTGATGGCGCGATCGAATCCTCGAGGTCGACGATGACCACGTCGGCGCCTGTGCCAAACGCCTTTTCCAGCTTTTTCTGGGAATCGCCGGGAACGAACAGCAATGAACGCATGAACTATGTTGCCTTCTTCATCATCGCCTGCCTTGTGCATTTGGCGACGAGCACGTCATCCTGGTTGTAGGCGCGGTGCTCGAACTCGACAATGCCGCGATCCGGCTTCGATTTGGACTCGCGCACCGACACCACCGTGGTCTCGACACGGATCGTGTCGCCGTGGAAGACCGGATGCGGAAACACTGTCTCCTTCATGCCGAGATTGGCGATGGTGGTGCCGACGGTGATGTCGTTCACCGAAATGCCGATCATCAGGCCCAGCGTGAATAGCGAATTGACCAGCGGCTTGCCCCATTCGCTCTTGGCGGCGAAGTCGAAATCGATGTGCAGGGGCTGCGGGTTCAGCGTCATCACCGAAAACAGCATGTTGTCGCTTTCGGTGACGGTTTTCCGCAGCGTGTGGCGGAAGACGTGGCCGACGGCGAACTCCTCCAGATAAAGCCCGCCCATGTCGATCTCCTCCGCTGCCGCATCGGCCGAAAAATCGGAATCGATTTTCGGAAAGCACGATGCGACGATCCAAAGTGGTACGGCGTACCTTGCGCGTCCGAATGGAGGCACGTCGCTCAGAGGGTTGATAAGCGTTGCATACCGCGCTCGCAAGCCAGTTAACAAACATGGTGAACTGTTCGTAAACCATTTCTCCCTACGGTGTTCCCTGGGTGGGAACGGACTCGGGCCAGGGGCGTAGCGGGCAGCATGGTTGTTTCGCATTTCCTGAAATGGATATACACGGCGAGGGTCTCGGAGCGCGCCGCCGCGGCAAGCGCGCTGGCCCGCGCCTACATCAATGCCGATCTGCCTTTCGAGGACCGCTGCGCGGCAGAGGCGGCGCTGACGCTGCTGCTGGACGATGCCTCGTCGAAAGTGCGGCTGGCGATGGCAGAGGCGCTGTCGATGAGCCATCACGCGCCGCTGCAGATCATCAGCGCGCTGGCGTCCGACCAGCCGGAAGTCGCAAGCCTGGTGCTGGCGCGTTCGCCGCTGCTCACCGATGCCGATCTGATCGACCGCGTTGCCGGCGGCCCGAAGGCGACGCAGAAATTGATCGCCGACCGTCCGCGCGTCTCCATGGCGGTCGCCGCGGCGATCGCCGAAATCGGTGAGGCGGAAGCCTGCGCCACGCTGCTCGCCAACAGCGGTGCCCTCATCGCTTCGCTTAGCTTCCGCCGTATCGCCGAGCGCCATGGCCATCTGCCTCTGGTGCGCGAAGCGCTGATCGCCGACGCGCGCCTGCCCGCCGACTGCCGGCATATGCTGCTGATAAAACTTGGTGAAACGCTCAAAGGTTCGCCGCTGGTGCTGGCGCTGATGGGCCGCGCCAGAGCCGAGCGCGTCATGCGCGACGCCTGCGTTAAGGCTTCCGTGACGTTGATCGAAGGCACGCGCCAGGAAGAACATGCCGCACTGATCGAGCATCTGCGCCTGCGCGGCGACCTGACCGCAAGCTTCATCATCCGCACCGTCGCGCATGGCAAGGTCGATTTCTTCGGCTCGGCGCTGGTCGCGCTCAGCCAGCAATCCGAGCAACGGGTGAGGGCGCTGCTGGCCGCCGGGCATGACGTGGCGCTGCAGGCGCTGTTCCGCAATGCCGGCCTTGCCGCGGCCACGCACGCGATCATCCTGCGCGCGCTGAAAATCTGGCGCGAGGTCGCCAATGGCAAGCGCCTCGCCGGCGTGCAGGAAGTCAGCTGGCTGATGCTGAAGGAGCTCGGCGGGCAGTCGGCGCAAGGCGATCTCGCCGGACTGGTCAAATCGATCCATCTCGATGCGCTGCGCCAGAATGCGCGCGGACATGCCTTGGCGATCGCTGCGGCTTAGGCAGAGAGGTTCAGATATCCAGCACTTCCGTCTCGGCAAACTCCGCGCGTTCCTGGATGAAACGGAAGCGGGCTTCCGGCTTGGTGCCCATCAGCGCGTCGACCGCGTCCTTGGTCGCGGCCTCGGCGTCGATCACGTCGACCCTGAGCAGTGTGCGCTTCCTCTGGTCCATGGTCGTTTCCTTGAGCTGGGCGGCCATCATTTCGCCCAGCCCCTTGAAGCGGCCGATCTCGACCTTGCCGCGTCCGGTGAATTCGGTGCGCAGAAGTTCGTCCTTGTGCGCATCGTCGCGGGCGTAGGCGACCTTGCCGCCTTGCCGGATCGAATAGAGCGGCGGCACCGCCAGATAGAGATGGCCGCCGCGGATCAGGTTCGGCATCTCCTGATAAAAGAAGGTGATGAGCAGCGAAGCGATGTGGGCGCCGTCCACATCGGCGTCGGTCATGATGATGACCCGGTCGTAGCGCAGGTCCTCGTCACGGTACTTTGACCGCGTGCCGCACCCGAGCGCCTGAATCAGGTCCGATATCTGCTGGTTGCCGGCAAGCTTGTCGTTGCCGGCGCTGGCGACGTTGAGGATCTTGCCGCGCAGCGGCAGCACCGCCTGGCTGGCGCGGTCGCGCGCCTGTTTCGCGGAGCCGCCGGCCGAATCGCCCTCGACGATGAAGAGCTCGGCGCCGGCCGCGGCATTCTGCGTGCAGTCGGCGAGCTTTCCGGGCAGCCGCAGCTTGCGCACCGCGCTCTTGCGCGACACTTCCTTTTCCTGGCGACGCCGCACCCGTTCATCGGCACGCGCGATCACCCATTCGAGCAGCTTCGAGGCTTCCTGCGGATTGTCGGCCAGCCAGTGATCGAAGGGGTCGCGGATGGCGGTTTCGACAATCCTGATCGCCTCGATCGTCGCCAGCCTGTCCTTGGTTTGGCCGACGAATTCCGGCTCGCGGATGAACACCGACAGCATGCCTGCCGCCGAGATCATGACGTCCTCGGACGTGACGATCGAAGCGCGCTTGTTGCCGACCAGATCGGCATAGGCGCGCAAGCCGCGTGTCAAGACGTTGCGGAATCCAGCCTCGTGCGTGCCGCCTTCGCCGGTCGGGATGGTGTTGCAGTAGGAATTGAGAAATCCGTCGCCACCGAACCAGGTCACGGCCCATTCGAGCGAACCGTGGCCACCTTGCCTGTCGCTCTTGCCGGCGAAGATTTCGCGGGTGACCTGGAATTCGTCGCCGAGCGAGGCTTTCAGATAGTCCTTCAGGCCGCCCGGGAAATGGAACTCGGCCTTGGCCGGCGTCGTGTCCTTCTCCTTGATCAGCGACGGATCGCAGGTCCAGCGGATCTCGACGCCGCCGAACAGGTAGGCCTTGGAGCGCGTCATCCGATAGAGCCGCGCCGGCTCGAACGCCGCGCCCTTGCCGAAGATCTGCTCGTCGGGATGGAAACGGATCCTGGTGCCGCGCCGGTTATGCACCTCGCCGAGCGGCTCCAGCCCAGTCACCGGAATGCCGCGCGAGAATTTTTGCCGGTAAAGTTGCCGTCCCCGCGCGACCTCTACCTCGAGATGGTCCGACAACGCGTTGACCACGGAGACGCCGACGCCGTGCAGGCCGCCCGAGGTCTCGTAGACCTTCGAGTCGAACTTGCCGCCCGAATGCAGCGTCGTCATGATGACTTCGAGCGCCGGCTTCTTGTATTTCGGGTGCGGATCGACCGGAATGCCGCGGCCATTGTCGGTGACGGCCAGATATCCGTCGGCGGAAAGCTCGACATCGATGAAAGTCGCGTGACCGGCGACCGCCTCGTCCATCGAATTGTCGATGACCTCGGCGAACAGATGGTGCATCGCCTTGTCGTCGGTGCCGCCGATATACATGCCGGGGCGCCGCCGCACCGGCTCCAGCCCTTCCAGAACCTCGATGTCGGCGGCACTGTAGCTCTCGCTGCCGTCGCGGGATGCCGGGCGCTTCGCCGCCTGCACCAGCGGGTCGGCCGGGCGCGCGGTCGCACGGACCGGTTGCGGCTGCTTGTCTCTAATGCCGAAAAGATCGTTGTTGTCGTCCATGCCGGTCCTGGATTCCGATGCTGCGAATCACCACCCGATACTGCCACGCTTTTTGCGGGCAGGCGACGGAGGTTCCTGTTACGTTCGAGGATAGAGCCTCTTACCGCAAAACCATTCGACAACCAAGCGGCGGAAATGGGTCGAAAAGCTGGCCTTCGCGAGAGTCGCAATCAGCCACCCTCATTGCGCGTGCGCGACAATGAGGGTGCAGCCGGCGTCGCAGTCCGCCGTTTCTATTCCGCAGCGCCCAGATATTCTGACAGCGGCGGGCAGGAGCAGACGAGGTTGCGGTCGCCGCCAACATTGTCGATGCGCGACACAGGCGGCCAGTATTTGGCTGCGGTGTCGGCATCGCCGGCGGGGTAGGCCGCTTCCAGGCGCGAGTAGGGGTGGGTCCACTGGCCGGCCAGCGCCTCGGCGGCGGTATGCGGCGCATTGACCAGCGGATTGTCTGCCAGCGGCCATTCGCCTTTGGCCACCTTGGCTGCCTCGCCCGATATTGCGATCATCGCATCGCAGAAGCGATCGAGTTCGCTCTTGGGCTCGGACTCGGTCGGCTCGACCATCAGCGTGCCGGCCACCGGAAACGACATGGTCGGCGCATGGAAACCATAGTCGATCAGCCGCTTGGCAACGTCGTCGACGCTGATGCCGGCACTGTCCTTGAGCACGCGGGTGTCGAGGATGCACTCATGCGCGACACGCCCGTGCCTGCCCTTGTAGAGCACCGGGAAATGCGCTTCGAGCCGCGTCGCCACGTAGTTGGCGGAAATGATCGCAGTTTCGGTCGCCTGCTTCAGGCCCGAAGCGCCCATCATGCGGATATACATCCAGGTGATTGGCAGGATCGAAGCGCTGCCGAACGGTGCCGCCGACACGGCATGGCCCGAGCCTTCGTTGACGTGGCCGGGCAGGTACGGCTTCAGATGTGCCTTGACGCCGATCGGGCCGACGCCGGGACCGCCGCCGCCATGCGGGATGCAGAACGTCTTGTGCAGGTTCATGTGGCAGACATCGGCGCCGATGTCGCCCGGGCGGGCGAGTCCGACCAGCGCGTTGAGGTTGGCGCCGTCGAAATAGACCTGGCCGCCATGATCATGGATGAGGGCGCAGAGGTCGCGCGCGCCTTCCTCGAAGACGCCGTGTGTCGAGGGATAGGTGAACATCAGCGCCGCGAGGTCTTGCGCGTGCTGGGCCGCCTTGGCCTTCAGATCGTCGATGTCGATGTTGCCGTCTTCGGTGCAGCGCACGACGACGACGCTCATGCCGGCCATTGCCGCGCTCGCCGGATTGGTGCCATGCGCGGAAGACGGGATCAGGCAGACGGTGCGGTGGCCTTCGCCGCGCGAGCGGTGATAGCCGCGAATGGCAAGCAGCCCGGCATATTCGCCCTGGCTGCCGGCGTTGGGCTGCAGGGTCACCGCGTCGAAGCCGGTGATCTCCGCCAGCCAGCCTTCCAGCTCATCGATCATCGCGCGATAGCCGGGCGAATGGCTTGGCGGCGCGAAGGGATGCAAATTGGCGACATCAGGCCAGCTTACCGGCATCATCTCGGCGGCGGCGTTGAGCTTCATGGTGCAGGAGCCGAGCGGGATCATGGCGCGGTCGAGCGCCAGGTCCTTGTCGGCCAGTCGGCGCAGGAAGCGCATCATGTCGGTTTCCGAGCGGTTTTCGTGGAAGACGGGCTGCGTGAGAAACGCCTTGCCGCGCGCTTGTCCGGGCATGGTGCTATCGGCAGCGGCGCCCGCCTTGGCGCCGAACAGCGCGGCGATCGCGTCCAGATCGGCATCGGTGGAGGTCTCGTCGAAGCTGATGCCGATACGGTCGGCGTCGATCAGGCGCAGCAGCCGGCCGGTCTTTTCGGCGGCGGCGGCGATCGCGCCGGCTCCGCCCTTCACCTCCACCGTTATAGTGTCGAAGCGGCTTGCGCCAAGCACCGAAACACCTGATGCGGCGAGGCCGGCAGCCAGGCGGTTGGCCAATTCATGGATGCGCTCCGCAATCGCCTGCAGCCCGGAAGGGCCATGCCAGATCGCATAGGCCGTCGCCATGTTGGCGAGCAGCGCCTGCGCGGTGCAGATGTTTGAGGTCGCCTTGTCGCGGCGGATGTGCTGTTCGCGCGTCTGCAGCGCGAGGCGGTAGCCAGGGCGGCCCTTGCTGTCGGTGGACCGGCCGACAAGGCGGCCGGGCATCAGTCGCGTCAGCCTGTCGGAAACGGCGCAATAGGCGGCATGCGGCCCGCCAAAGCCCATCGGTACGCCGAAGCGCTGCATCGACCCGACGGCGATATCGGCGCCAAGCCTTGCCGGCGTGTCGGTCAGCGTCAGGCCGAGCGGGTCGGCAATGAAGACGACGAGCGCGCCAGTGGCGCGGGCTTTCTCGATTGCCGCCCTGTGGTCGCCATAGACACCAAACGTGTCGGGCCAGGAGACGAGCAAGGCGGCGGTGTTGTCGTCGATCGTGTCGCCATCGACCTCAGTGCCGAGCGGTTCGGCGCGGGTGCGCACGACGTCGAGCGTCTGCGGATGCGGCGTGCCGGCCAGCGCCACCTTGGTCCGCTTGTCGCGATGATGGCGCAGCGCAATGCCGACCGCCTCAGCCACCGCCGTCGCTTCGTCGAGCAGCGAGGCGGACGCCACCGGCAGGCCGGTCAGCTCGGTGACCAGGGTCTGGAAATTGAACAGCATTTCGAGCCGGCCCTGGCTGATCTCTGCCTGGTAGGGGGTGTAGGCCGTATACCATGCCGGATTCTCGAACAGATTGCGCTGAATGACCGGAGGCACGTGCACGCCGTGGTAGCCGGCGCCGATAAAGCTCTTCAGCACCGTATTTTTCGCCATTGTCGTTGAAAGCTCGGCCAGCGCCTCCGCTTCGCTTGCCGGGATCGGCAAGGCCAGCGGCCGGTCGAGCCGGATCGATTTCGGCACCGCCTGGCTGATCAACGTCTCGACCGAGGGAACACCGATCGTTGCCAGCATGGCCCGGGTTTCGTCGAGGCCGGGGCCGATATGGCGGGCCGAGAAGGAGTAGGGTGCTGCGGTCATCTTCCTGGTCCTGCTATCAACCGATATGGGTTTTGTAGGCGGCTTCATCCAGAAGGCCTTCGAGCTGGCTTTCATCGGCCAGCTTCATCTTCCACAGCCAGCCGTCGCCGGTCGCCGCCGAATTGACCAACGATGGGTCCGACGAGAGCGAGGTGTTGGCCTCGGTGATCTCGCCGTCGACCGGCGCATAGACGTCCGATGCGGCCTTGACGGATTCGACCACGACGGCCGTATCGCCCTTGGCCAGCTTTCTCCCAAGCTCGGGCAATTCGACGAAAACGAGATCGCCGAGCTGCTCTTGCGCATAATCGGTGATGCCGACGGTGGCGATGCCGCCTTCGACGCGGAGCCATTCGTGATCTTCGGTGAAATAGGTCTTTGCCATGAGGGATTTATCCTTTGCGGTAGCGATGCGGCGTGAAGGGCAGGGGATTGATATCGATCGGGATTTTCGTCCCGCGAACGTCGGCGAACAGTCTTGCGCCTGGTTTGGCCAGCGACGTCTGGACATAGCCCATGGCGACCGGATGGGCGGCCGAAGGGCCGAAGCCGCCGGAGGTGACGTGGCCGGCGGGATTGCCGTCGGCGTCGAAAAGGGCAGCACCGGCACGCACCGGCTGGCGGCCCTGCGGCTTCAGGCCGACACGTTTTTGCACCGGGCTGCGCTCCAGGATTGCACGTAACGCATCGGCGCCGATGAAAGCGCCAGAGGCGCGAATCTCCTTGGGGATGGCCCACATCAGCCCGGCGCTGGCCGGGTCGATCTCCGGCGTGATGTCCAGCCCGTGCAGGCATAACCCGGCTTCGAGCCGCAGGCTGTCGCGGGCGGCCAGCCCCACCCACATCACGCGCTCGTCCTCGAGCAGTCTGGCGACCAGGTCGCGAGCCTCCGCTTCCGGCAGGCCGATCTCGAAACCGTCCTCACCGGTATAGCCCGACCGGCTCATGAACCAGTTCTCGCGGGGCTCAAAGCCGTGCATGAACAAAAGCGATCCGGTTTCGATGCCGGCGCGGGACAGGGCGGCCCAGGCTTCGGGCCCCTGGATCGCCAGGAAGACGCGGCCGAGTGCGTCGACCTTTGCGTCGACATCCCCAGCAAGCGCGCGCAGGTGCTTTTCGTCGGCTTCGGCGTTGCCGGCATTGGCGACGACCATGAAGCGTTCCTGGCCGAGCCTGGTGACGATCAGATCGTCGATGACGCCGGCGGCTTCGTTGAGAAAGAACGTGTATTTGGACTGGGAAATCTCAAGCGCGCCTGCCTCCAGCGGACAGGCGCGATCGAGCAGCGCCACAGCGCCCGGCCCACCGATCTCGAACAGCTTCATGTGCGAGATGTCGAACAGGCCGGCATGTTCGCGGGTATGAAGGTGCTCCTTCATCACGCCGGCTGGATAGGTCAGCGGCATCGACCAGCCGGCGAACGCGCCAAAGCGCGCACCCGCGGCCACGTGCAGATCTTCGAGGGGAAGGTGTTTGGTGTCGTCGCCCGTCATGTCATCTCCAGAGTCGCACGCAATCGGCCGCGAATGGCGGCCAGTCCGTGCCCCTCTGTCTGAAGCCTGAGAGACTTGCGCCCCGGAACTCTGTCGGCAGCGCTTACACCTTCGGCGCGGGGGCAAGCCCCGACTTTCCAGAGTGTCTTTCCCGTCTACGGTTCTTTTGCCTGAGAGATTTCGGGCGATTTCCCCTTCGGCGGCAGCTCTCGCTGCTCTCTCCCGCAAACAGGTAGGGCTCGCAAAAGCCCTCGACTCGTCATCCATAGCCTGTGGGCGACACCTTGTCACCTGCCAGCGACGCCTTACCGACAAGTCTTCACTAACGACCTCGCTGTTTGCTGATTCCCCAAGGTAATGCTGATGAACCCGGCCCTGCCCAGCGATGGCGAAGATTACATCGGCAGTTGAGTGGTTCGGTCAGATGCCGCCGTACCAGTCGTAGCCATTGTCCTCCCAGTAGCCGCCCCTGCCGCCGCCGATCGTGGCGAAACCGTCGACCAGTTCGATCCTGTGGAGATATTTCGGCATCTTGTAGCCGATCTGGCGCTCGACGCGGACACGCAATGGCGCGCCGTTCTCGACCGGCAGCGGTTTGCCGTTCACGCCATAGGCGAGGATCGTTTGCGGGTGACGGGCATCGATCAGGTCTATCGAGCCGTAATATTTGATGTCGCCGGACAGGCTGCGGTCGATCGTGTCGAGACAATGGAACATCACGTAGCGCGCCTGCGGCTTGACCACCGCCTGGTCAAGCACCAGCGACAGCGGCGTGCCGGTCCATTTGGCGATGCAACTCCAGCCTTCGACGCAGTCGTGACGGGTGATCTGGGTGCGGCTTGGCATGTTCATCAGCTGCTCGCGGGTCAGCGACAGCGGCTTTTCGACAAGGCCGGAAACCTCGAGCCGCCAGTCGGCGAAATTGTTGGCGAGCAGGCCCTTGTAGACATCGTCGTCCGGCGCGGTGACGCCGTTCGGCCGCTGCGGCTGGCGGATGTCGGCCTCGGTGAACTCCGGCGCCAGCGAATCGCCAGCGAGCAGGCGTTGCGCGCGCCAGGTCAGGCCGTTGGCGCCTTCGAGGAAACCGCGCAGGCCGTCGCCGACGCCAAGCTGGCTGTCGAAGGCATCGCAACCCGACAGCATGATGCCGGAGACGCCGAGGCTGGCCGAGGTCAGGAATTTTCTGCGGCTGACCATAAACTTCGCCATCTCACGCACTCCTCTCGGGCGTCTTGCCGCCCTGCGCCGGCGGATCGGTCCGGTACCAGCCGGTGATGATGGAGCGCAGCTCGTTGATTGGGCCGGCGGCGAAGATCATCAGCATATGGATGACGAAGAAGACGATGAGCAGCAGCATCACGATGAAATGGATCGTCCGCGCCGTCTGCCGGCCACCGAGCAGGTCGTTGAGGAACGGCAGCGCCGCATTCATGCTCGGCGACATGGCAAGCCCGGTGATGATCATCAGCGGCAGCAGCACGAACATCACGCCGCCATAGGCCATTTTCTGCAGCGTGTTGTACTCGCGCGCGTGGTGGAACTTGAGCTTGGCGTGATCGACGATGTCTCGCGGCAAATGCCTGAGATCGTCGATGCGCGGGGCAAGATCGCGGCGCAGATGACCGTTGACCAGGCTGGCGATGAGCCAGACGACCAATGTCGTGGTCAGTATCCAGGCGAAGAAGAAATGGACGACGCGGGCGGTGCCGAGGTCGTAATAGGAAGGGATCGTCGCCCAGGACGGGAAGGCGCGGGACCTCTCCTGGCCCGCCGGTCCGGACCAGCCCAGCACACCGGTCGTGTCGAAGCGTTTGCCAAAGATCTCGGTGTAGCCGCGCGGACCGTTTTCCGTGTTCTCGGCGCCGATGGCGAAGACGGTGTTGTCATATGCGAATCCCGACTCCTTGCCGATATAGAGCTGGGGGCGGGCGTTGAAGATCTGCAGGCCGGAAAGCAGCATGAAGAACAGCGAGATGGCCCAGAGCCAATGCGTCAGCCGCGTCCAGCGCGACTGCCGGTAGATCAGCGTCGCATCTTTCTGAGGGGCAGCGTCCACCCCGGTGGCGGATTGGCTCCTGGCAACCGATTCCATTTTTTCGCGTCCTTCCGGCCGCTCAGTGGGCCCTTGCGATCGTTCTCCTCCCAATACGTGGCCAGCCAAAGCGATGTTTCATCCGATCACGGAATTATTACAAGCTGCCCGATCCTACCGGCTTCCAAGACTGACGGCGAGGTTGACCGCTGCGGCGACGATCACTGTATTGAAAAAGAACGACACGATCGAATGCAAAAGCACGATGCGACGCATTTGCGTGGTCGAGACCGCGGTATCGGAGGTCTGTGAGGTCATGCCGACAGTGGTCGAGAAGTAAAGGAAATCCCAGCCGTCCGGCTGCTCCTTACCGGGAAATACGAGGCCGCCGACGGGCTTTTTCTGCTTCGCTTTGCTGCCGGAATTAGTCTCTTCGTCGTCCATCCAGTAGACATGCGCGTAGTGCAGCGCAGTCATGGCGTGGATGGTGAACCAGCCGAGCGGGATCGACAGCAGCGCGAAGGTGAGTTCAATGGGATGCGGGCCGCCCCCTCGATTGATCAGCTGGAACAACGAGACGATGGCAACGGCGACGACAATCAGGGTCACGGCAAATATGACCAGCACCGGTTGGTCGGTGGCGCGGGCATTCTTGCTCAGATAGCGGCCGGTGAGCAGCGGCATCTGGGCGACGACGAGGACGGTGTAGGCGGCGAAGAACGCATTGGCGCCGATCGAATAGACGAGGGGGGCGCGCAAGACCAGCGCGATCGCCAGCGCCAGTACGCCGACGCAGGCCGACACCGCGAATTGCATGTGCCGATGCAATGGTGTCTTCAGGGATGTATCGGTCGTCATGGCCCGGCCTCTGATGGCGGTCCGTCTTCGACGGTGCCGAGCGTCCTTTCGGACGCGAAAGGACACAGTAGCACTTTTGAAGTCTGCGGATGATCCTTTCCGAGTCGAAGGCGGTGAAGCAAAAATAGAATCCGATTTGCGACGTGCGTTAAGGCCTGTTCTGAATCATCGTGAGTTTATGACGGCAGCGGATATGAAACGCTCTAGAAAACGCCGCCGATACCAATGCCGCCGCTGATGTCGGGCGGAGGTGCGGCCGGGCGCGAGGACTGCTGCTGCGACCGTGCGGCTTTTCGGTTGGCCGCATTCTTGCGCGCCGGAGCCGCCTCCGATGCCACCTTCGCCGGCTTGATCTTCCGCACGACCACCGGATCCTTGCAAACCCGCCCGGAGCGCAGGAAAAGGTCACTCAGAAGTTCAACCGTAGGCTCGGTCGCGGAAGCGGTTCTCGCGGTGTTTTTGTAGTAGTTGGTAAGCGCGCGCACGGAGCCCTTGCCCCAATTTCCGTCGACCGCCATCCGGTAGCAGCCCAAACGTCGCAATTCGGTCTGGATGCTGCGCGCGAGATCGGTCGCTTTTTGGGAATCCGTTTCAGTCGCCGAAGTACCGACGATCAGCGTTTCAAGTCCGGAGACGACGCTCTGCCTGGCCCCTTCGAGGCTGGCGACCTGCGTGCCGGCGGGCTTGGCCGCAGCGTCGGGTAAGGGCGAAAGCTCGACCGAACGCAATGTCTGGCCGACGATCAGCACGGCTGTCTGCAGGTCGTTGGAAGCGAGCTCGAACTTCAACTTCTCCTTGGCGGCAGGATCGGCCAGGATGCGCGACAGGCTGGCGCTGAGCTGGGCCGGGTCGAGCACTTGCTGCTCGGTGAAGTAAAACTGCTCGCGAAGGTTCGACTGATCCCACGGAACCTGACGCCCGACGGTGATTGCCTCGGTCTCGTTGCGCACGCGGATCATCATGTCCGAAATGCTGAGCCCGGGAATTTCGACGTTCTTCAACAATGCCGTGGTGAAGGGGCTGTTGTCTCCCGAGCCGTCGACAGCAACGTTGCCCGGCTGCGTTGCAAAGGCAATGAACGTATTTTCACCCACTTCGATTTGCGCGAGGCCGTCCATGGCGCTGGGGCCTTTGCCCATCGGGTTGTTACGACAGGCATCAAGAAACACGAAAGTCTGCCTTTCACGGCTGGCAAATCTCGAAATCACATCGTTGAGCTTGACCGCGCCCGCGATCAACTCCTGCAGGTTCTCGGCGTTGGGCGTATCGATCGGCAGAAGGTAGTTCTCACCCCCGAGTTGCACGCCGTGGCCAGCGTAGAAGATGAGGACGGCACTGGCGCCTGCCACCTTGTCCTCGGCTTGTTTGAAAAGGGTGGTGAACCCGTCGGACGACAGGTTGGTTGCCGTTAGCACATCGAATTTCAGCCTCCTCAGGCTTTCGGACAGGCTGGTGGCGTCGTTTGCAGCATTGGCCAGATGCGGGAGGCGGGCGCTTCGGTAGTCGGAGTTGCCGATGACGATCGCTAGCCGCTTGCCTGGCTGTGGCAACTGGCCTTCCTCGACAGCGGCTTGAACGCCGAGGGATCCGAAAAGGGAAACCAGCAGGACCGCAGCAATGCGCAGGAGGAGACGGTAGCTCATGGCAAGGGCTCGTTTCGGCGCGTGACATCCTCAAGTCGCCGAAGTGTCCGCCCGACCGACGCCGTTCCGCTCATGCGCCGGAACTCGTTTCTCCGAAGACCGCCCCTATTTTTACACCAGAACCCGTATCAAAGAAAGCGCAAGGGCGCGATCCGCGTTCGATCCAGCCGAGCTCGGTTTCCCGGTCCGCACGAAATCATATCCACGCCCGAAATAGTTTGTTATTCTCTTGCCAACGCTGGCTGAGTGTTGCACCCGCATCTACTGCAGTCGGTGATGTTTTGCATAGTTCAACTGCGCATGGCATGTCCTGATATTTAAGCCAGACGACACAAGTAGCAGGGGAAGGGGACAATGAAAGGCAAGAATTGGCGTTTGCGCCTGTGCGCGAGCTCAATTTCGATTGGCGCTGCGTTGGTTTTCCTGCCTTCGAAGGCAAGCGCCTGTATCGAAGACAGCGAGGGCAGCTTTCTGGTGACGGACTGCTACGTTGGCGTGACCGTCAATAGCGCGATTGTCGACACGTCCCTGGATGCCCTTCTCAAATTGTCCGACGACATCATCCAGGCGGCAGTCGGCCCCGCAAAGGCAGCTCCGCCGGCCCAGTCTTCACCGTTCGGCGTTTTTGCTTCCGGCCAGTTGGCCCACACGGCGCATGACGGCTTCACCGTATCGGACGATTTCGACGTCCTTGACGGACCGAGCTTCGATGTCGATGAATTCTCCGCTGCCGCCAGTGTCGACTTCAATGCGGCAAAGCATTTCGGGTTCGACAGCGAGCACGGATTGAATCTGGGGCTGTTCGGCGGTTATGCCTCGGCTGACGTCGATGTGGACGTTTTTTTCGGTGTCGGTGACGCGACCAACAAAAGCGGCATGTTCGGCGGCTATGGGCTTTATCGTAAAGGCACCAGCTATGCTCTTGTGGCCGCCTCGGCGTTCCTGGGCAACACGGACGTCAAGGGAAATGACGGCAGCTACGACACGCAAGGCTACGCGATAACAGGATCGATCGGCCGCATCTTCAACTTGACCGATCGCATGCGTTTCGATCTTCGTGGCGGGCTCCTGGGCGTAACCTTTACCGGCGACGCATACACGGACGATGCCGGCACTGAATTTGGAAAGAGCCGTTTATCGTTTGGCGCGATCAAGTTCGACCCTGGGGTTTACGCGGATTACCAGCTCGGAAACGGCATGGTCATCAGCCCCTATGCGCGCGGGGATCTGCAGCAGCGTTTCGGCTATTCCAACACGGCGAGCGTTTTTGGTCAGAGGAGCGATTTCGAGGATGCGGACTTCTCCGTGGCGCTGTCCTCCGGCTTCAATCTGAAGATGTCTTCATCGACAACCGTCAGCACTGAAATTCGCGGCAAATGGTCGGAGGACAGTTCAACCGTCAGCGGCAAGATGGGCCTCAAGGTCGCGTTCTAGTCCGATGCGACGGACTTCAGCGCACGCCGCAAGATGCGGTCGAGCTCGCCGAGAAACCGCGAGCGGTCCTGCGGCGCGAAACTGGCATTGTAGCCCTTGCTTTCGCCGGTCTCGCGCAGATGCTGCTTGAGATCGCGCATCGCCACCGCCATGCCGATGGTTTCCGGCGTGAACGGGCGTCCGGTCGGCCCGAGCACATGGGCGCCGAGCGCCACCGTGCGGGCGGCAAGCGGGATGTCGGCCGTCACCACAATGTCGTTGGATTTGGCATTGTCGACGATCCAGTCGTCGGCCGCATCGGCGCCCTTGGACACGACGACGTTGCGGACCATCGGATCGCGCGACGGGCGCAGGCCGCCATTGGAGACGAAGGTGACGACGACGCCGTGGCGCTCGGCGACCTTTTCGACCTCGGCCTTCACCGGACAGGCGTCGGCATCGACGTAAATGGCGGGTGCGGGCATCGTTCGTTCCAATGCATATGGAGCCGGGCGACTTCGCCGGGCTCCATCGATGATATTCGAGCGGTCGCTATCCCCGCAATGCTCCGGAGTTCTGCGCGCAGGGCAATAAGGGGCAGCGCCAACCTGACGCGATTGCCTTGCTTCTTTGCGGTCAAATCGCGATATCAGCTGCTTGTGGTTCTCGTCAGTAAACCACCACGCTCCTGATCGACTTGCCCTCATGCATCAGGTCAAAACCCTTGTTGATGTCCTCCAGCTTCAGCGTGTGGGTGATCATCGGGTCGATCTCGATCTTGCCGTCCATGTACCAGTCGACGATCTTCGGCACGTCGGTGCGACCGCGCGCGCCGCCGAAGGCGGTGCCCATCCAGCTGCGCCCGGTGACGAGCTGGAACGGCCGCGTCGAGATCTCCTGTCCGGCGCCGGCAACGCCGATGACGACCGACTTGCCCCAGCCGCGGTGGGATGCTTCAAGGGCCTGCCGCATCACCTTGGTGTTGCCCGTGCAGTCGAACGTATAGTCGGCGCCGCCGATCTGGTCGGCGCCGCGCTTGGTCATGTTGACGAGATAAGGCACGATCTCGCCGTCGATCTCCTTCGGATTGACGAAATGCGTCATGCCGAATTTCTCGCCCCATTCCTTCTTGTCGTTGTTCAGATCGACGCCGATGATCATGTCGGCGCCGGCAAGGCGCAGCCCCTGGATGACGTTGAGGCCGATGCCGCCGAGGCCGAAGACGGCGGCCGTGGCGCCGATCTCGACCTTGGCCGTGTTGATCACCGCGCCGATACCGGTGGTGACGCCGCAGCCGATGTAGCAGATCTTGTCGAAGGGCGCGTCGGGATTGACCTTGGCCACCGCGATCTCGGGCAGCACGGTGTAGTTGGAGAAGGTCGAGCAGCCCATGTAGTGGAAGATCTTGTCCTTGCCCATCGAGAAGCGCGACGAGCCGTCCGGCATCAGCCCTTGTCCCTGCGTGGCGCGGATGGCGGTGCACAGATTGGTCTTTCTGGACAGGCAGGACGGGCACTGCCGGCATTCCGGCGTGTAGAGCGGGATGACGTGGTCGCCCTTCTTGACCGAGGTGACGCCCTTGCCGACGTCAGCGACGACACCCGCACCCTCATGGCCGAGAATCGCCGGAAAGATGCCTTCGGGATCGGCGCCCGACAGCGTAAATTCGTCGGTGTGGCAGATGCCGGTCGCCTTGATCTCGACCAGCACCTCGCCCTCGCGCGGACCATCGAGGTCGACCTCCAGGATCTCCAGCGGCTTTCCGGCGGCGACAGCGACAGCGGCGCGGGTTTTCATCGGGCATCTCCTCTCAAGTCAAATCTGCAATCGGGCCGAGCCTTAGCTTATCTGCAGGTTCTGGACTATGGGACGAATTGACAGTTCTTGGCCGGGTTTTGGCCGGTGCCGCCGATTTGCGCCCGGGATATGCGTCAACTTGCCTTGACCGGCCGGGCGAAGCCCATAAAAGAAAGGCAGCCGAGGGAACAAAACCCGCATGTTCACAAAAATCCTGATCGCCAACCGTGGCGAGATCGCCTGCCGCGTCATCAAGACGGCACGCAAGATGGGCATCGCCACCGTGGCGGTCTATTCGGACGCCGATCGCGACGCCGTGCATGTCGAGATGGCAGACGAGGCCGTGCATATCGGGCCCTCGCCGGCCGCTCAGAGCTATCTGGTGCCGGAGAAGATCATCGCCGCCTGCAAGGCGACGGGTGCTGAAGCCGTGCATCCGGGCTACGGTTTTCTGTCGGAGCGCGCATCCTTCTGTGAGGCGCTGGAGAAAGAAGGCATCGTCTTCATCGGCCCCAAGCCCAAGGCGATCGAGGCGATGGGCGACAAGATCGAATCGAAGAAATTCGCCAATGCCGCCAAGGTCAGCACCGTGCCTGGCTGGCTCGGCGTCATCGAGAACGCCGACCATGCCGAGAAGATCGCCGGCGAGATCGGCTATCCCGTGATGATCAAGGCCTCGGCCGGCGGCGGCGGCAAGGGCATGCGCATCGCCTGGAGCAAGGCCGAGGTGCGCGACGGGTTCGACCGGGCGCGGTCGGAGGCCAAGAGCTCTTTCGGCGACGACCGCGTCTTCATCGAGAAGTTCGTGGTCGACCCGCGCCACATCGAGATCCAGGTGCTGGCCGACGCGCATGGCAACGCGCTTTATCTCGGCGAGCGCGAATGCTCGATTCAGCGCCGCAACCAGAAGGTCGTCGAAGAGGCGCCATCGCCCTTCCTCGACGCCAGGACCCGCAAAGCCATGGGCGAGCAGTCGGTGGCGCTGGCCAGGGCGGTCGATTACCAGAGCGCCGGCACCGTGGAGTTCATCGTCGATAGCGAAAAGAACTTCTATTTCCTTGAAATGAATACGCGATTGCAGGTCGAGCACCCGGTGACCGAGCTTGTCACCGGCATCGATCTGGTCGAGCAGATGATCCGCATAGCTGCCGGCGAAAAGCTCGCTATCAAGCAAAGCGACGTCAAGCTGAACGGCTGGTCGGTGGAAAGCCGGCTCTACGCCGAGGACCCGTATCGCAATTTCCTTCCGTCGATCGGCCGGCTGACGAAATACCGGCCGCCGGAGGAGGGACAGTTCGGCGAAATCGTCATCCGCAACGATACCGGCGTCACCGAGGGTTCGGAAATCTCGATGTTCTATGATCCGATGGTCGCCAAGCTGTGCACCTGGGCACCGGCGCGGCTCGCGGCAATAGACGCCATGTCGGAAGCGCTCGACAGCTTCGTCGTCGACGGCATCGAGCACAACATACCCTTCCTGGCGGCGCTCATGCAGCATCCGCGCTGGCGGGAGGGGCTGATATCGACGGCCTTCATCGCTGAGGAATATCCGGATGGGTTCGCGCCGATCGTGCCCAACGACGAGGAAAAGGCGGTGCTGGCATCGATCGCCACCGCTGTCGAACTGCTGCGCCGCGACCGGCTCGACCGGCTGGGTGGGCGGCTGGCGCCGCATTCGGGCGTGCTGAAGCGGGACTGGGTGGTGAAGATCGGCGAGGATTATCTTTCGGCCTCTGTGCTCGAAGGCATGATCTCCATTCCGAAGGAGCTCGATCTGTCGATCGACGGTGGCAAGGCGCTGACGGTGGCGTCGGACTGGCGGCCGGGCGATCTCATCTGGCGCGGCACGGTCGGCGGCCGCAGGGTCGCGGCGCAGATCAGGCCGGTATCGAACGGGCTTCGCATCGCCTGGAAAGGCATGTCGGTGACGGCACGCGCCATGCTGCCGCGCACGGCCGAGCTCGAAAGGCTGATGCCGGAAAAAGTGGCGCCGGACACCTCGAAGATGCTGCTTTGCCCGATGCCCGGCCTCGTCGTGTCGATTGCCGTTGCCGAGGGGCAGGACGTCAAGGCCGGCGAGACGCTGGCGGTCGTCGAGGCGATGAAGATGGAAAACGTGCTGCGCGCGGAGCGCGATCTTACCGTGTCGAAGCTTAACGCCAAGCCCGGCGACAGTCTCGCCGTCGATGCGGTGATCATGGAGTTCGCGTGAGGCCGAAAACAATAAACCCGCCCTGTCGGCGGGCCGTTGGCGCAAATCAGCACCATGAATAAATTCCTAGCATAGCTGCCGTCACCTGGCAAGTTGAAACTACCCGACAGTTACAGGGAAATCGCTTCGGGTTGGGCGGCGCCGGCATCGACAATTGACCGGTCTATTGCTGGACTCGCATCGTGCGGTGCCGGACAATACATTTTCATCGACTGAGTCCTTTCAAGCGGCGCAAGAAAACATGGCGAATGAGGCACTTCCACGCGACCCCTTGCGACGCGAGGCCTATGCAAAGGCGTCGCGGCCGGAAGCGCCGGCGCGGCCGTTCATCCATCTGCGCGTGCATTCGGCCTATTCGCTGCTCGAAGGCGCCTTGCAGATCGGCACGGTCGTCGGCCA
Source organism: Mesorhizobium sp. WSM4821 (assembly GCF_055901555.1). Classification (NCBI taxonomy): domain Bacteria; kingdom Pseudomonadati; phylum Pseudomonadota; class Alphaproteobacteria; order Hyphomicrobiales; family Phyllobacteriaceae; genus Mesorhizobium; species Mesorhizobium sp. WSM4821. The sequence continues at coordinate 4,279,522 of NZ_CM148371.1, forward strand.
TGCGGTCAAGGACCAGTCTCCGGCCATCGCCGTCACCGACACCAACAATCTGTTCGGCGCGCTCGAATTCGCGCAGAAGGCGGTGAAGGAGGGCATCCAGCCGATCATCGGCTGCCAGACCTCTCTCGCCTTTTCCGGCGAAGCCAGCGACAGCCAGCGCGACCGCCGGCGGCAAGGCCCGGAAATGCGGTCGGTGGTTTTGATCGCGGCGACCGAGGCCGGCTACAGCAATCTGGTCAGGCTGGTCAGCCGGGTCTATCTCGAAACCCCGCCTGGCGAGGCCGTGCATCTGACGACCGAGATGCTGCAAGGCCATTGCGACGGCCTGATCTGCCTCAGCGGCGGGCCGCGCGGCCCGATCGGCAACGCCTTGAAGGAGGACCGCCGCGATTTAGCCGAGACGCGGCTTTTGGCGCTCAAGGCGCTGTTCGGCGACCGGCTCTATGTCGAGCTGGAACGGGTCGCCGGTTATGACCGGGCCATCGAGCAATCGTCCGTCGACCTCGCCTATGGCCACGACCTGCCGCTGGTCGCCACCAATGAGGCGTTTTTCTCCTCGCGCGACGACTATGAGGCGCATGACGCGCTGGTCGCCATCGCCGAGGGTTCGGTCGTCGCCGCCGACAATCGCCGCCGCCTGTCGCCCGACAATTTCCTGAGAAGCCAGGCCGATATGGCTCAGCTGTTCGCCGACCTGCCGGAAGCGATCGACAACACCGTCGAGATCGCGCTGCGCTGCTCCTACTATCCCAAGACGCGCAACCCGATCTTGCCGCGCTTTGCCGGCGGCGACGTCGACGATGCCGATGCCGCGGTCAAGGCGGAGGCGCAGGAGCTGGCAAGGCAGGCGCATGAGGGGCTGGAGGCGCGGCTCACCGCGCACGGCCCGACTCCCGGCTACACGGTCGAACAGTACCGCCAAAGGCTGGATTTCGAGCTCGGCATCATCGAGAAGATGAAATTCCCCGGCTATTTCCTGATCGTCGCCGACTTCATCAAATGGGCGAAGGCGCAAGGCATTCCGGTCGGGCCGGGCCGCGGCTCGGGTGCCGGCTCGCTGGTCGCGTATTCGACGACCATCACCGACATCGATCCGCTGCGCTTCTCGCTGCTGTTCGAGCGCTTCCTCAATCCCGACCGCGTGTCGATGCCCGATTTCGACATCGACTTCTGCCAGGACCGTCGCGAGGAGGTCATCCGCTACGTCCAGCAGAAATACGGCCGCGACCAGGTCGGCCAGATCATCACCTTCGGCACGCTGCAGGCCCGCGCCGTGCTGCGCGATGTCGGCCGCGTGCTGCAGATGCCCTATGGCCAGGTCGACAAGCTCTCGAAGATGGTGCCGTCGAACCCGGCCAATCCGGTCAAGCTCGCCGACGCCATCGCCAACGAGCCGCGCTTTGCCGAAGAGGCAGAGCGCGAGCCGATCGTCCAGACGCTGCTCGACATGGCGCAGAAGCTGGAAGGGCTCTACCGCCACGCCTCGACGCACGCCGCCGGCATCGTCATCGGCGACCGACCGTTGTGGGAGTTGGTGCCGATGTACCGCGACCCGCGCTCGGACATGCCCGTCACCCAGTTCAACATGAAGTATGTCGAGCAGGCCGGGCTGGTGAAGTTCGACTTCCTCGGGCTGAAAACGCTGACGGTGCTGGAGACCGCGGTCAAGCTGATCCGCCGCCGCGGTATCGAGATCGATCTCGCCCACATTCCGCTCGACGACCCCGACACCTACGCCATGCTGTCGCGCGGCGAGGTCGTCGGCGTGTTCCAGGTGGAAAGTGCGGGCATGCGCAAGGCGCTGATCGGCATGCGCCCCGACTGCATCGAGGACATCATCGCGCTGGTCGCGCTTTACCGGCCGGGACCGATGGAGAACATCCCGACCTACAACGCCAGAAAACATGGCGAGGAGGAGATGGCGTCGATCCACCCGAAGATCGACCATCTGGTCAAAGAGACGCAAGGCGTCATCGTCTACCAGGAACAGGTGATGCAGATCGCGCAGGAGCTCTCCGGCTATTCGCTCGGCGAAGCCGACCTGCTGCGCCGCGCCATGGGCAAGAAGATCCGCGCCGAGATGGACAAGCAGCGCGAGCGCTTCGTCTCGGGCGCGGTCGAACGCGGAGTCGGAAAGCCGCAGGCCGACTTCATCTTCGACCTGCTGGCAAAATTCGCCGATTACGGCTTCAACAAGTCGCATGCCGCCGCCTATGCGGTCGTCTCCTACCAGACGGCCTATCTCAAGGCGCATTACCCGGTTGAATTCCTGGCCGCGTCGATGACGCTCGACATGGGCAACACCGACAAGCTCGCCGATTTCCGCCAGGACGCGTTGCGCCTCGGCATCGACGTGGTGGCGCCGTCGGTGATGACGAGTTTCCGCGCCTTCGAAGTCGGAGAGAACCGGATCTTCTATTCGCTGGCCGCGCTGAAGGGCGTGGGCGACGCGGCGGTCGAGCATATCGTCGCCAAGCGCGGTGAAAAACCGTTCAAGAGCCTCGCCGATTTCTGCGAAAGGGTCGATCCGAAGATCGTCGGCAAGCGGGTCTTCGAAAGCCTGATCATGGCCGGCGCGCTCGACTGTTTCGGCCACGACCGCGCCGCGATGATGGCGGGCGTCGAGCGGATGATGGGCTTGGCGTCGCTGGCGCAGCAGAATGCAATGTCGGGCCAGCACGACATTTTCGGCGCCTCGCTCGGCGCGCAGTCGCAGGCTCTCAACCTGCCGGCGACCGATCCATGGCTTGCCGCCGACCGCCTGCACCGCGAATTCCAGGTGGTCGGCTTCTACCTCTCGGCCCATCCGCTCGACGAATACAAGGCAGCACTGCAGAAGATGCGGGTTCAGACCTGGGGCGAGTTCTCGGCCGCCGTCAAGCGCGGTGCCGCCGCCGGTCGGCTTGCCGGCACCGTCACCACCAAGCAGGAGCGCAAGACGCGCACCGGCAACAAGATGGGCGTCGTGCAGTTCTCCGACACGTCGGGCCAGTATGAGGCGGTGCTGTTTTCCGAGGGGCTGGCGCAGTATCGCGACCTGCTCGAGCCCGGTCGTTCGGTGGTGATCACCGTTTCGGCCGAGGACAGGCCCGAAGGCGTCAATTTGCGCATCCAGACCGTACAGTCGCTGGAGGACGAGGCAAGCCGCATCCAGAAGGCCCTGCGCATCTTTGTCAGAAACGAGCAACCGGCGACTGCGATTCAATCGCAGCTTACCCAGCGCGGCGACAGTCAGGTGAGCATTATCGTCATCAAGGAAGAGGCGCAGGGCGAGGTTGAGATCGAACTGCCCAACCGTTACCGCGTCTCGCCACAGATCGCATCGGCCATGCGCGCGGTGCCGGGCGTGGTGGAAGTGGAGCTGGTGTAGAAATATCGCACGGCTACGACGCTGCCACTTCCGCCGGCTTGGTCGCTTTTTTCTGCAGATTGAGCAGATTGCCTAGCAGGATCAGCAAGGCGCCGCCGGCGGTGAAGGCGTCGATCTGCTCCTGATAGAGCAGCCAGCCGATCAGCGCCGATAGCGGCACGCGCAGAAAGTCCATCGGCGAGATGACGGTCGCGTCGGCATAGGCGAGTGCGCGGGCCATGCAGAAGTGCGACGACATGCCAGTGAAGGCGATCAGCAGGATCCAGGGCCACAGGTCGAGCGGCGGGTTGCGCCATTCGTAAAGCGCCGGGGCAAGGCCGAGCACCGACTGGATGACCAGCATCCAGAAAATGATGCGCACGACGCTGTCCGTCCCAGTCAGCGATTTGACCAGGACTACGGATATGCCGAAGCAGACCGCGGCCCCCAGCACGACAACATGTCCCGGATCGACGGAGCCGATGCCCGGCCGCACGATGATCACCACGCCGATCAGCCCGAGCACGATCGCCGCAAGCCTCGGCCGGCTTAGTCTTTCACCAAGAAAGCCGACCGCCAGGATGGCCGTCCAGATCGGCGTCGTGAATTCGATCGAGATCAGTACAGCCAGCGGGATCAGCGTCAAGGCATATAGCCACGCCGCCTGGCCGAGAAAATGGACGACATTGCGGGCGATATGGGCGAGGGCGCGCTTGGTGCGCATCGCCGCAAAACCGCCCGACATCATGACCAGCGGCAGGAGGATGAAAAAACCGATCACCGAACGCAGCTCAAGCACCTGGAAGACGTTGAGCTCGGCTGTCGTGGCGCGGCCGGCGACCGACATCGTCAGAAACGATGCGACCGACAGCGCCATCCAGAACGCGGCCTTGGGGATCGAGGGTGCCATGCGCGCTATGTCGCAAGCCGGGGCTTTGATCGCAACCGCTAGTCTGCGCATTCGGCTGGGCCAGAAGCGGCGCGTTGCAAAACCGTCATGTCGAAGGCGGAACCTGCCGCTACGGAAGACGTTGATTCCCAGTATTTAACCCTGGCAGGAAGTCCCTTGTTTCCGATCTCAACGAGGAGAGATTCGATGAAATCACTCGCGCGATTTGTACTTGCCGGCTGCCTGGCGGCTGCGGCTGGCGCGGCTCATGCCGACGAAGCCGATTTTCTCCGCTCGTTCGAGGGGAATTTCGCCGGGAAGGGGACGGTCAAGGTCACCACCGAGGCGCCGACGGTGAACGTCTCCTGCCGCTTCAATTCCGACGCTACATCCAGCTCATTGTCGCTGGACGGCACCTGCCGCGGCCTTGTCGTGCTGACGCGCGCTATCAGTGCCGATCTGAAGTCGAGCGGAGCGAAGTACACCGGCACCTATGTCGGATCCCGCACCGGGCCGGCGCAGCTCAGCGGCAGCCGTTCGGGCAGTGCCATCAATCTCGGCATTCGTTGGGCGAAGGAGGTCAACGGCGACCGCAAGGCGCAAATGACGGTCGAGAAGAACGGTGAGGACGGCATGCGGCTGACCGTCATCGACGTCGACCCGAAGACCGGCGAAAGCGTGACGACCAGCCGGATCGATCTGCGGCGCATCTGACCAGGGTATGTCGATATTCAGGTGATGCCGGCCTGCGAACGGCGGTTTCCTGCGCTTCTGGTGCTCACGTACTGACCTGAAATCTCAACACACCCTATGCAATATGTAGTCTCAGTCCTCGATCGGTTCGGGCGGACGGGCGTTGCGGCCCTTGCCGAAGGTGTAGCCGGTCTCCACCGCCTTGCGGCCGAACTTGCCGCGCAGCGTGTCGATGGCGCCTTCGGCCATGGCGCGCTTGCGCGACTGGATATCGACGAGATCGGGCGGATCGGCCCTCTCGTCATTGGAGAGGTCGCTGACGCCGATGCCGAGCAGCCGGTATTTCGTGCCATCCGCCTCCCTGCGCAGCAGTTCGAGACCGGTCGAAAAAATCCGGTCGGCCAGCCGTGTCGGGTCGCCGAGTTGGCGGTTGCGCGTGCGGGTCTTGAAATCCTGGGTCTTCAGCTTCAGCACGACCGTGCGCCCGGCAATACCGGCCTTCTTCAGCCGCCCCGAGACCTTTTCCGACAGCGCTCTCAGCACCGAAACCAATTCATCGAGGGACGCGATGTCGGTGTCGAAGGTGGTCTCCGCCGATACGCTTTTCGCATCCTGGTCGGGATCGACGCGGCGGTCGTCCTCGCCGCGCGAGAGATGGTAGAGCCGGTCGCCCATCACGCCGTAGCGGCGCATCAGGTCGCCGCGCTCCATGCGCTGCAACTGGCCGATCATGCGGATGCCGTCTCGCTCGAGCGTGGCGGCGAAGGCTTTTCCCACGCCCCAGATCAGCGTCACCGGCTGCTCGGCCAGGAAGCCGGCCGCCTCGGCCTCGCCGATCACCGAAAAGCCGCGCGGCTTGCGAAAGTCCGACGCCATCTTGGCCAGGAACTTGCAGTAGGACAGGCCCGCCGAAACGGTGATGCCGATCTCCTTCTCCACGCCGATCGCGAAGCGTGCCAGCACCACTGCCGGCGGCAAGCCATGCAGGCGCTCGGTGCCGGCAAGGTCCAGAAACGCTTCGTCGATGGAGATCGGCTCGACCAGCGGCGTCAGCGCCTGCATCATGGCGCGCACCTCGCGGCCGACGCGCGCATACTTCTCCATGTCCGGCGGCAGGACGACCGCTTCCGGGCAGGCTTCGAGCGCCTTGAACATGGGCATCGCCGAGCGCACCCCGTGGATGCGGGCGATGTAGCAAGCGGTGGAGACGACGCCGCGCTTGCCGCCGCCGATGATCAGCGGCCGGTCCTTCAGCGCCGGGTTGTCGCGCTTTTCGATCGCCGCGTAAAACGCGTCGCAATCGATATGGGCAAGATGCAGCCGGTAGAGCTCCGGATGGCGGGCAAGCCGGGGACTGCCGCAGCGTTCGCAACGCCGTGCCTCGCCGCGCTGGAAAGTCAGGCAGTCGCGGCAAAAACCGTGATCGGGATTGTTGACAGGGGCCGCCATCACTGCGAACATAAAGAGAACAAATGCAATGGTACGTCAGGACGGACGCCGCGACAAGCGGCGGGCCGGGAGAGAGCTCATGAATACGACCATAGCGCCACTAGTGCCCGAGCTTTGGGCGGATTTCGAAGATCTTTTCGGCAAGCAAGGCGCCTGCTACGGCTGCTGGTGCACGCATTTCCGGATGGCGCCGGCAGTGCGCCGCGCCAGCGACAAGGAGCGCAACAAGGATCATATCAAGGCGCGGATCGAAGCCGGGCCGCCACCGGGCCTGCTGGCGTTCGAGGACGGCAAGGCGGTCGGTTGGATGCAGATCGGCCCGCGCGCCGACGTGCCCGAATGGAACAATAAGGGCAGGGGGTCGGCGCCGGTCGATCCCGCCGACGCTTTCGATCCAGGCGTCTGGGCGATTTCCTGCTTCTTCATCCGCGCCAAGGCACGGGGCAGGGGCGTGACCCACCGGCTGGTCGCGGGCGGCATCGAGTTTGCCCGCCAGAACGGTGCGCGGCTGGTCGAGGCATGTCCGATCGACCTGTCGAAGGATTCGCGCTCGATCGGGCTGTTCGTCGGTTCGTCGCGGGTCTTCGAGAAAGCCGGCTTCGAGAGGCTGGTCGAGCGCAAGGCGGGCCGGCCGCTGATGCGGCTGGTGCTTTGAGCCATTTCGCCGCCTTTGGCCTCATTTGCGGTTGTGATGGTAATTTCCTAGGAAAAGACGCAAATTTCGCCCTTCAGGCCAACGGAGAGTCAGCGTGAACCGTGTTCTGCCATTCGTGTTCCTTCTTGCGTTGAGCGCGCCTGCTTCCGGCCAGACCGTCGATGGTGAGGGCGCGAAACAACTCTCCGAAAACCTGTCCCGCTATGTCGGCAGCCAGGCGATCGACAGTGGTTTTCTGAAGGTTTCCGTAGAAGGCGACGCTTACAAACTCGCCGTCGACTTCAAACCTGTCGTGGATCTGTTGGCGACGCAGCATTCCTTCAAATTCGACTTCAGCCCCTACGCATTCCTCGTCAAGCCGAGCAGCGACGGGACATGGGATGTCTCGGCGGATATTTCGCCAAGCGGGTCCTTCGAGTTCAAGGGGCCGGAAGGGCCCCAGAGCATGCAATTCTCGGTCGAAGGCGGCAAGTTCGCTGGGGTCTACGATCCCGAGCTGGCGACTTTCGCCAGCGCTACGAGCTCGATGGCCGGCATGACGATGAATTCCCGCGACGCCATGCAGGCCGCGGAAGTGAGCACCGGCGCCGGTAACGCCACGATGAACGCGACCAAGGCCGCGAATGGCGGTGTCGATTTCACCATGACGCAGACGATCGCGGATTTTGCCGAAGCGCTTGATTTCGACGACCCCAAAAGCGGGCTGAAACTCCCGCTCACGATCAAATCGCCGGAACTGTCGGTGAATGCGACCGGCAAGGGCGTGCGGACGAAGCCGTTTCTCGATCTGCTGGCATTTGCCGTCGCCAATGAAGACGAGGCCAGGTTGAAAGCCAACAAGGCGGAGCTCAAATCACTTCTGCGCGCCGCGCTGCCGCTGTGGGAGCGGATCGACGGAACCTACGGGTTCAAGGATCTCACTGTAGAAAGCCCGGCGGGTCCTTTCGGCGGGGCGGAGCTGGGCATCAGCTTCGGGTCCGACGGCATCGCCCAGAACGCAGCATTCAACTATACGATCAAGGCGGCGGGACTGACGGTCCCGCGAAACGTGCTGCCCGCCTGGAGTACGGCGCTGTTGCCGACCGATATCGACCTGAGTTTCGGCGGCGCCAACATGGATCTCGACAGCTTGGCCAGAAAAGCGATCGAAGCCTTTGATCTCGACCAGGATCCGCCGTTGCCGGCCGGCTTCGGCGATACGCTGACCGCCGATTTTATGGCCAAGGGGCCGAAGGTCGTCATCGGCCACAGCACGGTGAAGAACGCCGACATCGAAATCGCGATGGAAGGCGATATGACGTTCCCCGGCATGAAGCCCGAGGCAAATCTGACGATCGATATCGCGGGCTTCGACAAGATCGTAGAAAGCCTGCAGACCGCGGCAAAATCCGAGCCGGAAGCCGCGCAGTATTTCCCGGTGGTTCTGGCAGCCAAAGGGTTTGGCAAGACGCTGCCGGACGGCCGTTTGGAGTGGGTCATCAACGCTAAGGCCGACGGTTCGGTGACGGTCAACGGCGCCATGCTGAAGCCGGCCGATGCCGTCCAGGACGGTCCCCTTACTGACCCGAGTGATGCTACCGCGGGCGACAACGGAGCGGAGCCTCAGCCTTAAGCGCTTGATCAAAATCCGAGCGCTGCCGCGATCTTCGGCGTGGCTTCACGCCAGTGGATGGATTCGAGCGCGACGTCGTCTACATCGAGCACCGGCAGCGGGCCGTCGTCGGCTGCCAGTCCTCGATTTGGCGCGCTGTTTCGGGATCGTCGCTCATATGGAACGCTCATGATCGTCGTCGCCAAGCGGCAGAGCCCGCAGCGCCTTGCCGACGGCGGCCGGCGGCGTGCCGGTTTCCTGCGCGAACCGCATGAGCGTCGGCTCGTGGGCGAGGATGAACTGCAGAACGCCGGCCAAAAATCCCGGCTCGCCGGCTGCCTGGCGGATGGAATGCGCCTCGATGCCGGTGATCGCCAGGAAGCGGGGCAGAAGTTCCGGATCTGCGGCGACAAAGGCCAGCGCCTTCACGGCAATGGTTTCCGCCTCCTCGCGCATTGACGCTGCGTTTGCCATCGCTACCTTCTTGTGCGGTGGAAATGAGTCTCTTTTCGGCAGTAATCGCAAGCGTCGCCCGCGGCAAGTCATCTACCTCTGCAATGCGGTGTTCGAGGTGAAATCCGAAGCTTTTCCGGCAGTCGGTTTCCGTTTCGTCAATTATATTGCCGTAGTGTCGAGCAGGGTTTCGTGCGTGCCGGCACGGGCGCATGACGGCAACCTTCCAGCGGAAGGCAGGCCGGGACGGGAAATCGATGCCTAAGAAGGTCATGATCGTCGAGGACAACGAGCTCAACATGAAGCTCTTTCGGGACCTCATCGAAGCGAGCGGTTACGAGACGGTCCGCACGCGCAACGGCCTCGAAGCGCTGGATCTGGCGCGACGGCACAGGCCGGACCTCATTTTGATGGACATCCAGCTGCCCGAAGTGTCGGGACTGGAAGTGACCAAATGGCTGAAGGAGGACGATGACCTCCATGTCATCCCGGTCATTGCCGTCACCGCCTTCGCGATGAAGGGCGATGAGGAGCGCATCCGCCAGGGTGGCTGCGAAGCTTATATTTCCAAGCCGATCTCGGTGCCGCGTTTCATCGAAACCATCAAATCCTACCTGGGCGATGCCTGATGCATCCTGCCAGCCGAGCCGGAGCTTTATGAGATGACTGCGCGGATCCTCGTCGTCGACGACATCCCTGCCAATGTGAGGCTGCTCGAGGTCCGGTTGCTTGCCGAATATTTCGAGGTGCTGACCGCCACCAACGGGCTGGACGCGATCGAGACCTGCGAAAACGGCAAGGTCGACGTCGTGCTGCTCGACGTGATGATGCCCGATATGGACGGGTTCGAGGTCTGCCGGCGGCTGAAAAGCGATCCGGCGACGTCGCACATCCCCGTCGTCATGATCACCGCGCTCGACCAGGTTTCGGACCGGGTGCGCGGCCTCGAGGCCGGGGCCGACGATTTCCTGACCAAGCCTGTCAACGATCTGCAATTGATGACGCGCGTCAAAAGCCTGGTCAGGCTGAAGACGCTGACCGACGAGTTGCGCCTGCGCGCCTCGACCACGCGCAACATCGGCATCGAGGAACTGTTGAGCCGCAACTTCGCGTCCGAAGACATCACGCCCAAGGTCCTGTTGATCGACGAGCGCAAATCCTCCTTCGAGCGCGTCCAGAAAATGCTGCGCGGCAGCGCCGACCTCGACATCGCCAGCGATCCGCATGCCGGCTTCTTCCAGGCCGCCGAGACGCCCTATGAATGCGTAATGATCTCGACGGCCTTTGCCGATTTCGATCCGCTCAGGCTTTGCTCGCAACTGCGTTCGCTCGATCGCACCCGCTTCCTGCCGATCATTCTTCTGGCGCAGGAGGGCGAGGAGGGGCGCATCATTCGCGGCCTCGAGCTCGGCATCAACGACTACCTGATGCGGCCGATTGACCAGCAAGAGCTGACCGCGCGGCTACGCACGCAAGTGCGCCGCAAGCGCTACAACGACCAGCTCCGCGCCAGCGTCACCCAGACCATCGAGATGGCGGTGACCGATGCCCTGACGGGACTGCACAACCGCCGTTACCTCGACAGCCATCTGCAGACCTTGTTCGATCGCGCCGTGGCGCGGCGGCGGCCGCTGTCGGTGATGATCACCGACCTCGACCGCTTCAAGACCGTCAACGACACGCATGGCCATGATGGCGGCGACGACGTGCTGCGTGAATTCGCGCGGCGGCTGCGCAAGAATGTGCGCGGCATCGATCTCGCCTGCCGCTTCGGTGGCGAGGAGTTCGTCGTGGTCATGCCGGACACGGACGGCGCGGTGGCCGAAAAGGTCGCGGAGCGCATTCGCGCGGAGATCGCCCAGATGCCGTTTGTCGTCGGCGACGCGGGCGAAACGATCGAGGTCACCGTCAGCGTCGGTGTTTCTTCGATGCTGAAGGGCCTGGACTCGGTTGCCGGCCTGATGAAACGCGCCGACCTTGCGCTCTACGAAGCCAAGAGCGCCGGCCGCAATCGTGTGGTCGCCAAGGCGGCGTAGCGCCGATTATCCAGTCAGTGCGACAGGGTTACGAATTTACCTTAATGCAAGTGATTCGCCGACTTGGTTAAGAAATTGTTGATTTTCACAAACCGTTGCGCGAATGTGCAGGCCAGTGACGGAGCCGGCGTGAGGGTAGATCGCCGGGTCAATCCTACAGATACCCCATGATTCAGGTCCGCCGCATCTCCTGGGTCCGTGGGGTCGGTCGGTCGGCGCTGGCACATAGTGGCCTCCTCGTACCGCTGCCAAAGCCGGCCGGCCCCCTTTCGAAAAGACATCGAGACTCTGCGCCAAGCATCGGAAAATTCGGGCTTTTCGAGGCCTTGAAACCAAAACGCCGCCCACAGGGGCGGCGTTTTGGTTTTAAGCAGGAAACCTGATTACTTGATCTTGGTTTCCTTGAACTCGACGTGCTTCTTGGCGACCGGATCGTATTTGCGGAACGACAGCTTGTCCGTCTTGGTGCGGCTGTTCTTGCTGGTCACGTAGAAGAAACCGGTGTCGGCGGTCGACAGAAGCTTGATCTTGATGTTTGCGGCTTTGGCCATGGTATCTGTCCGTTATGTTCGTGGAGTCTTGGCCGCTGGAGCACGGGGAAAACACCCGGACGCGGGAAACTTGGCGCGACACATAAAGAACGCGACCGGAAAGTCAACCCCGCTGGGTTTTGTGGAGCAGAGCGGTCGCTTTTGACAGCGATCGAAGTCAGAGCCGTCGGCGGAGCTGCCAATCTCCCCCCCTCGTGGGCAGGGCTATCGCATATGGGTGAGAGCGTTGACGAGGTAGTCGTCGTTCCAGGCGCATTTCTTGATGCGGTGACTGATGGGGATTTTATCGACATCGGTGCTCTGCAGGATGTTTCGGGCGATGCGGGTGATGATTGCGAGGTTGGCTGGAGCATTGTCTTTTCGAGCCCTGCTGAGGTCTTCGTTGAGATGTACATCGAGCATCCAGTGCAGGCCATTTTCGATTTGCCAATGGGCGCGCGTCATGGCGAGCGCCTGTTGGGGAGTGAGCAGCGTGGAGGCCATGAACAGGCGTGTGCGCGGCTTAGCTTCGCCGCGTTTGGAAGTGACGCGCAGGAAGGCGGCATGGCCGGGCATGAGCGGCTTGTCCGCAGGCACCACTTCGGCCAGTCGCCACTCGTTGCGGCCATGGCTGAATTCACTGTGTTCGGCTGTTGCCGGGTCGGATTGCGACAGGAATTGGCGTGCCTTCTGGCGCCAGTGGCGGCGGTTTCCCTTCAGGGTGAGCACGTAGCTTCCGCCACGATCGAGGATGGCTTGCGCCATGCGACGATGGCAGTGGAGTGCGTCGGCGGTGACGATTTTGTCAGTGAGATCAATCAGATCCACGACCTTGAGCGCTGCCTCAATCTCGTTCTCGTCGGTGCTTGGCGTCGCCGCCGCCAGGCACAGGCGGGCCTCGGTCGCAAAGGCGGAGACCGTCAACGGTGGGCTGGCCGCCCGACCTCGCTCGTAGGCGCGTCGCAACGCCTTACCGTCAAGCGCCACGACTTCACCTGCCCCATTATCCATCTCGGCGAGCGCTTGGGCGAAACCGGCCGCAAAGACGCTAAAGGCCCGTGCAAAGGCGTCCGGGTCCATCAGCCGCAACAGCCTCGAGAAGGTGTCGTGACTTGGTGCGCTGTCATAGTCGATCAAGCGCGACAGGGCAGTCTTGCGGTTCTCGGCAAACAGGGCGAACTCCGTCGCCGTCGTGGCTCCACACAGGCTCGCCGCTACCATCATCACGATGATGTCGCCAAGCTGATGCGAGGCATTCCCAGCGCGCGGATCGGGCAGAGCCCCAAAACAAGTCTCAAGGCAGGAAATGGCAGTCTCTCCTCTGAAAACCGCCAATCCTCAGAATCCTCCAATACTCAAAATGCAACAAAAAAAGCCATATGCGATTCCCCTGCCCGCAAGGGGGAGATGTCCGGCGGGACAGAGGGGGGCGACGTAGAGTCCCGACCTCTATAGTCTTCCAACTTGGGAGTTTCTCAACATTCCGGGAGAAGTGACGATGCCGCACACGCCATTGCCTCCGCGACACCGCGCAAACGCCAAGTCGATGCGAAAAGTCATGACCGATGCAGAACTGAAGCTTTGGAACGAGATTCGCGCGCATCAGCTGATGGGGCTTGGGTTCCGCAGACAATTTCCGATCGCTGGCTACATAGTCGACTTCGCTTGCCCGAAAAGGAAACTGGTCGTCGAAGTGGATGGCTCGCAACATGCCGAAGTGAATGCGGCCACAGATGATGAAGTAAGGACGAAGCGTCTGCAACAGGATGGCTGGATCATCCTGCGCTTCTGGAACGACGATGTCATTCGCGATATCGACAATGTCTGCCAGCACATCGTCATCGGGGCTGGTCTGGCTGGCACACGCAGATCCGCGCGTGGGCCGGACATCACGGCAAGGCTGGCGGGACAGTGCCCCCCTCTGTCCTGCCGGACATTTCCCCCACTTGGGGGGAGATCGGCCGCCACCTCAGATTTCGCCAATCACCAGCGTCGCAAGGGGAGCCTTGTCGGCGAGGCTGCCGATCTCCCTGGAAACGGGGAGAAAGGAGCTGACCGCAACGCTCATGCGTCCGCTGTGACCGGCTCAGCCTTCTTCCAGTCTCCTGTCGTGTTCCACCAGCGGTTCGGGTTGGAGCGGTCGTCGAGGCCCTTGGATCGGCTGGCGAGGATCGGCTGAATGCGGATCACCGGCTCCTGATAGCTGTGGACCTGGAATATCGCTTCGACGATGCGGGCGGCCAGCGCCTGGTCGTCGGGCAGTTCGAACGACACTTCCACCGTCCCCGGCCGTCTGCGCAATTCCGTCTCGGCGCCTGCGGCCGCGCCGTCGAGCGGCCGATAGCGCTCGATGCCGTGCGCCGACTGGTAGGCATTGCTGTTGTATTTGCCCATGGTCAGCGGGGCAATCGCAACCACCGCTTCCATGATGCGGTCGACGTCTCCGACCGGTGCCTGAAAGGTCACCAGCAGCAGTAATTCCATCCGCACCGATCTCGTTTCAAACCCGGAATCGATCATGACGGCCTCCTCAAATTCGTGGTCTGCTGCTGACAATCTATCCGATCGCTGCTGACACGGTTATGTCAGCAGCCTTGCGCCGCACGAGGCGTCGATCGGGTCCTTCTACAGGATTTTTCGGACGAGCCTGGCGCCGACCAGCGCGATATAGAAGGCGAAGAACATGCCGAGCGCCCAGCCGAAGCCCGAAGGTCCGAAAATGTCCATGCCGATGCCGATCGCCTGCGGGCCGAGCACCATGCCGACACCGTAGCAGAGCACGAAGGCAGCGTTGGCCTTGGCCAGTTCGTGACCGGAAAGCTGCGAGCCGAGATGGGCCAGGCCAATCGTGTACATGGCCGCGACGACGCCGCCCCAGACGAACAGAAGCGCCGCCATCAGGTGCCAGTTCTGCGCGAAGTGCGGCATGAAGATGGTGCCGGCGAGCCCGATGGTTGCACAAGCCAAAAGCAGATAGCGGCGGTCGCTGACACGGTCGCTGATCATGCCGAGCGGGATCTGCAGCAGCACGTTGCCGAGGCCGATCATGGTGAGCAGAAGGGCGGCATTGGCCTCGGAGTAGCCGATGCGGTTGCCATAGACGGGGAATAGCGCAAAGCCGCCGGTCTCGACCGCGCCGAACACCAGCACCGCGGCGGTCGCCGTCGGCACCAGCCAGATGTAGCGCAGGAAGTTGCTGGTTTCGCCATTGGAGACGATCGTCGGGCTCTCGTTGCGTGCCGCCAGAACCGGAATGGCGGCCAGCGTCACCAGCGCTATGGTGACGCCGAAGGGCAGGAAGCCGCTGCTGCCGAGTTGGGCGAACAGCCAAGGCCCGGCGGCAAAGCCGAGCGACAGCACGGTGGCATAGATGCCCAGGACCAGGCCGCGCCGGTGCGGCGGCGCCGATGTGCTGATCCAGAATTCCGACAGGATGAACAGCACCGTCAGCGCGATGTGCAGCAGGATGCGCAACGGAAACCACATCCAGAAATCAGGCGCGAAATGGAAGCCGACGAAGGCCAGCACGCCCGTGGCGATCATGGCCAGCATCGTCCAGGCGACGCCGAATCGCATGGCGAGCGGGGTCGCGAGCGGTGCGCCGGCGATCGAGGCGAGGCCGGCAACAGCGGTATTGAGGCCGATCATCGACGCCGAATGGCCGCGCGTTTCGAGGATGACGCTGAGCAGCGGCATGCCAAGGCCGATGGCGATGCCGACGACGCTGATCGACGAGATCGCCGCGATCATCGGCAACCAGTGTACGCGTTCCTCGACCTCTTGCTGGGTATCGACCGTCATGGGATGTAGGTGCTCTATGCTTTACAGAATTTCGCGGACGAAGCGATTGCCGACAAGCCGGTAGAACGGCACGGAACCACCGGGGCGCAGCAGCGGATCGTCGACGAGCCGCTTTTCCAGTTCCTCCAGGATGGCCCTGGTGATGTCGGGAATATCGGCCTGCCTCGCCTTGGCGAGCGGCAGCCAGACCAGTTCTTCCAGCTCGTTGGTCGGGCCGCCGTCCGGCAGCTCCACGGCGACATCTTGGCGCCAGGCGCCGAAAAAGCGCGTGTCGAAGCGCCGCACCCGGTTGGGCGGCGTGATGGCGCGCGCGATGAAGCGCAGCGCTTCCAGCGAGGGCTTCACGCCGTGCTCGGCAAAGCCCTGCCAATCGCGCTTGGTCGTCGCGAAGGCGCCTTTCCGTCCGATCAGCAGGCCAGCCTCCTCATAGGTCTCGCGTACCGCCGACAGGGCAATGGCGCGGGCGCGGGCCGGACTGGTGCGGCCGACACCGGCGGTCAGCTTCGCCTCTTCCTCGGGGTGTAACGCCGTGGCTATGGGAATGCGGCTGTCGGCCGGATCGGTGCGGCCGCCGGGAAAGACGAATTTTCCCGGCATGAAGGCGTGACTGGCGTGGCGCCGGCCCATCAGCACCCGAAACTCGTCGCCCTTGCGGTCGAGCAGGATCAGCGTCGCGGCGTCGCGCGGGCGAATCGGCTGGCT
Organism: Mesorhizobium sp. WSM4821; assembly: GCF_055901555.1. NCBI lineage: Bacteria > Pseudomonadati > Pseudomonadota > Alphaproteobacteria > Hyphomicrobiales > Phyllobacteriaceae > Mesorhizobium > Mesorhizobium sp. WSM4821. The sequence goes on from NZ_CM148371.1 coordinate 4,295,670, forward strand.
GTGAAGCGCACTTGCGCTCCGCTCAACCCTGTCGACGTCCGCCTTGGTCATACCGTCCATGCGCACGACCTAGCGGAAACTTCTCCGATGCGAAAGTGGCGTCCAGCCATGCCGATTGCGCCAGCCTCGGTTTTCAGGCCTCGGGATGCGACTCGATCAGATCTTCTTCCCCGCCGAAGCCATGCATATAGAACGCCCATTGCAGGCCGATGACGGCGCCCTTGACCGGCTGCAGCAAGATGACCGCCAGGAGGATGGTCAGCGGCACCCAGATGGCTATGTGCTGCCAGGTGGACAGGGTGGAGGTCGCTTCGATGCCCATGAAGGCGCCGAGCACGATATGGCCGACGATGACCACCACCAAGTAGGCGGGCAGGTCGTCGGCGCGATGGTGGTGAAGCTCCTCGCCGCAACGATCGCATTTGTCGACGGTCTTGACGAAGGCGCGAAACAGCTTGCCTTCGCCGCAATGCGGGCAGCGGCCGAGCGCACCGCGCTTCATCGCCGTCCACAGTGGTCGGGTGACCCGGCCCGAGTGATGTTCGCCGCCGAAAATCTGCTGGTTCATTTTCAAATCGCCTGGCATTACCGTCTCCTGCCGCGCGAGCCTGGACGCGATTGCGACGCGCGGGCGCGGCCTTTGGCCTTGTGAAACGACCGTTTGGAGCCGGGCAGCGGCTTTGGGTCGGTCAGCATCTCGAAACGCATCGCGCCGGCCATAGGCGCCACCTCGATCAGGCGAACCTCGACGCGGTCGGCAAGCTGATAGCCCTTGCCGGTGCGTTCTCCGAAAAGCGATCGGGCAGTTTCGTCGTATATATAGTAATCGCCGTCCAGACTTGACACCGGGATGAAACCATCTGCGCCATACTGCGGCAATTGGACAAATAGTCCCGATTTGGTGACGCCCGAAATGCGCGCGTCGAAACGATCGTCGACACGCTCGGCCAGATAGGCGGCGATCAACCGGTCGACCGTATCGCGCTCGGCAGCCATGGCGCGGCGCTCGGTGGCCGAGATCAGCGCGGAAACCTCTTCCAGCCGCTGCGCCTCGTCCTGCGTCAACCCGCCCGCGCCGAAGCCGAGCGCGGCAATCAGCCCGCGATGCACGATCAGGTCGGCATATCTGCGGATCGGCGAGGTGAAATGCGCATAGCGCCTCAGATTGAGGCCGAAATGGCCGATGTTGCTGGGCGAATACTCGGCCTGCATCTGCGTGCGCAGCACCACCTCGTTGACCAGTCCCTCATGGTCGGCGCCGCGGACGCGATCGAGGATGCCGTTGAACTGGTTCGGCCGCATCTGCGCGCCGCGCGCCAGCGACAGGCCGAGCGTCTGCAGGAATTCGCGCAGCGATTCCTGCTTGGCGAGCGAAGGCGCGTCATGGATGCGGTAGACCAGCGCCTGCCGTTTCGCCTCCAGCGTCTCGGCCGCCGCGACATTGGCCTGGATCATGAACTCTTCGATCAGTCTGTGCGCGTCGAGCCGCTCCGGCACGACGACCCGGTCGACGGTGCCGTCCTCCTTGAGCAGGATTTTCCGCTCCGGCAGTTCAAGCTCGAGCGGCTGGCGTGTGTCCCGGCCGCGCTTCAACACCGCGTAGGCATCCCATAGCGGCTTCAGCACCGTGTCGAGGATCGGGCCTGTCTTGTCGTCCGGTGCTCCATCGATCGCGGCTTGCGCCTGCGGATAGGCGAGTTTCGCCGCCGACTTCATCATGACGCGGTGGAACGAATGCCTGAGCTTGCGGCCATCGGCCGAGAAAATCATGCGGACCGCCAACGCCGGGCGATCCTGGCCTTCGCGCAGCGAACACAGGTCGTTGGAGATGCGCTCCGGCAGCATCGGCACGACGCGATCAGGGAAATAGACCGAATTGCCGCGCTTCAGCGCCTCGCGATCGAGCGCGGTGCCGTAGCGGATATAGGCGGCGACATCGGCTATCGCCACGGTGGCGACCACGCCGCCGGGGTTCTTCTCGTCGGGGTCCGATATGGCGAACACCGCGTCGTCATGGTCCTTGGCGTCGGCCGGATCGATGGTGACCAGCGGGCGGTCGCGCCAGTCTTCGCGGCCGGCCAGCGTCGCCGGCTTGACCGCCTCCGCCTCTGCGATGACGTCCGCCGGAAAGATGTGCGGGATGTCATGCGCGTGGATGGCGATCATAGAGACCGCCTTTTCGCTGGTCAGCGAACCCAGCACCCCCAGCACCTTGGCCCTGGGCAGCCCGTAGCGGGAGGCCCGTGCCGGCTCGACCTCGACCAGGTCGCCGTTCTTGGCGCCGTTCTGGAATTCCTTGTCGACGACCAACTCCGGCTGGCGTCTTTCCACCGGCTCGATGCGGAAGGTGCCGTCCTGCAGCACGCGGAAGACGCCGAGAACGGCATCGGTGCGCTTCTCGAAGATCTTCATCACCCGCCCGGTATAGGCGGGGCCAGTCACGTCATCGGTTGGAAAGGTCTTGGCCAGCACGCGGTCGCCGACGCCCGGTGTCGGGCTGCCGCCACCGCGCGAGATGCGGATCGCTATTACGGGAGGCTCGCCGTTGCCCAGGGCTTCCGTCGGGTGCGCCAGCAGCACGCCGTCGGCATCGCGGCCAAAGATGTCGAGCACGGCGACATGGGGCAGGGCGCCCACACGGGCGAGCCGCTTGCGCTCCTTGGTCAGCAGGCCCTCGTCCTGCAGGTCGCGCAAAATGTCCTTGAGCCAGATACGGTCCTCGCCGCGCAGCGCAAACGCCTTGGCGATATCGCGTTTGCCGGAGCGATCCGGATTTTCGGCGATGTAGCGCAGGATTTCGTCACGGGAGGGCCGGTAGTCGTCCTTGACCTTGGCCCTCGTATCGGCGGTGCGCGGATCGCCATGGCTTCTTCCGGAGATTCTGCGCGCCACGCCGCCCTATCCCTTTTTCTTGGCCGCTTTCTTGGCCGCCGGTTTTTTGGCTGCTGCCGCAGGCTTTTTGGCAGGTGCGGCGGCTTTGCGGAAGGGCTTTCTGCCGCCATTGCCGCCCTTGGCTTCCTTCTCGGCAATCAACGCCACCGCGTCCTCGATCGTCACCGACTGCGGGTCCTTGCCCTTGGGCAGCGTCGCATTGACCTTGCCGAAATTGACATAAGGCCCGTATTTGCCGTCGCGCACGACGATCTTGCCGCCGCCCGCCGGATGGTCGCCAAGCTCCTTCAAGGCGGCGGGCGTGCCGCCATTGCGGCCGCCGGGGCCTTTCGCCTGCTTCTCGGCAATGACCGACACGGCGCGGTTCAGACCGATCGAGAACACGTCCTCGATGCTGTCGAGATTGGCGTAGGTGCCGTCATGCAGAACGAACGGGCCGTAGCGCCCCAGACCGGCCGAAATCATCTTGCCGGATTCCGGATGCTTGCCGACGTCGCGCGGCAGCGACAGCAGGGCCAGCGCCTTTTCGTGGTCGATCGAATCAGCCGTCCAGCCCTTGGGCAGGCTTGAGCGCTTGGCTTCCTTGCCGTCGCCGCGCTGAATATAGGGGCCGAAACGACCGCTGCGCAGCGTGATCTCCTCCGCCGTGTAGGGATCCTTGCCAAGCACCTTGTTGCCGTCCTCGCCATTGCCGTTTTCGCCGTTGGGATTGGCGGCGTCGCCGAGCTGACGGGTGAAGGAGCATTCGGGATAGTTCGAGCAGCCGACGAAGGCGCCGAACTTGCCGAGCTTCAGCGACAGGTTGCCGGTGCCGCATTTCGGGCAGATGCGCGGATTGGAGCCGTCTTCCCGCGCGGGAAACACCAGCGGCGCCAGTTCCTCGTTGAGCGCGTCGAGCACGTCGGTGACGCGCAATTCCTTGATGTCGGCGACGGCGCCGGAAAAATCCTTCCAGAAATCGCGCAGCACATCCTTCCAGGCGAGCTTGCCGTCGGAAATCTCGTCGAGTTTTTCCTCGAGCGAGGCGGTGAAATCATACTCGACATAGCGCTCGAAGAAGCTTTCGAGGAAGGCCGACAGCAGCCGGCCCTTGGCCTGCGGCAACAGCTTGCGCTTGTCGATAGTGACGTAGTCGCGGTCCTCCAGCGTCTTCAGGATCGCCGTATAGGTCGACGGCCGGCCGATGCCGAGCTCTTCCAGCTTCTTGATCAGCGAGGCTTCCGAATAGCGCGGCGGTGGCTCGGTGGTGTGCTGGGTGGCGTTGATCGCCTCACGGGCGAGCTGTTCGCCAGCGCGGATCTCGGGCAGACGGCGGTCTTCCTCGTCTTCCGAATCCTCGTCCTTCTGGTCGGTATAGGCGGCGATGAAGCCGTCGAAGCGAACGACCGAACCGATGGCGCGAAGCTCTGCAGTGCGGGCACCGTTGACCGCCTCGATCTCGGCCGTGGTGCGCTCGATCTCGGCCGGCTGCATCTGGCTGGCGATGGCGCGTTTCCACACCAACTCGTAAAGCCGCGCCTGATCTGCATCGAGATATTGCCTGACCGAAGCGGGTGTGCGCATGAAATCGGTCGGGCGAATCGCTTCGTGCGCTTCCTGGGCGTTCTTGGCCTTGGTCGTATATTGGCGCGGCTTCTCGGGCAGGTATTTTGGGCCGAACTCTTTTGCGATCGCGTCGCGTGCGGCAGTGATCGCCTCCGGCGCCATCTGCACGCCGTCGGTTCGCATATAGGTGATCAGGCCGGTGGTCTCGCCGCCGATGTCCATGCCTTCATAGAGCCGCTGCGCCACCTGCATGGTGCGGTTTGCCGAAAAGCCGAGGCGCGAGGAGGCAGCCTGCTGCAGCGTCGAGGTGGTGAAGGGCGGACCTGGATTGCGCTTGGTCGGCTTGGCTTCGACCGACAGTGCCTTGAAGGTCGCGCCTTCGAGCATCGCCTTGATGTCGTCGGCCTGCGCCTTGTTGGAAATGTCGAGCTTTTGCAGCTTCTTGCGGTCGAAGGCGGTCAGCCGCGCCTCGAAGTTCTCGTTGCGCGGCGTGCCGAGGAGAGCTGATATCTGCCAGTATTCCTCGCGGATGAAGCGCTCGATCTCCAACTCGCGGTCGCAGACGAGGCGCAGCGCCACCGATTGGACGCGGCCGGCGGAGCGGGCGCCCGGCAGCTTGCGCCACAGAACCGGCGACAGCGTGAAGCCGACGAGATAGTCGAGCGCGCGGCGGGCGAGGTAGGCGTCGACCAGCGGGGCGTCGATCTGGCGCGGATTGGCCATCGCTTCCAGCACCGACGATTTGGTGATGGCGTTGAAGACGACGCGGCTGACCGGCTTGTCCTTCAGCGCGCGCTTCTGCCTCAGCACTTCCAGAACATGCCAGGAGATGGCTTCGCCCTCGCGGTCCGGATCGGTGGCGAGGATCAGGCCGTCGGCGTCCTTGACCGCCTTGGCGATGTCGGCAAGACGTTTGCTCGAAGCGGTGTCGACAGCCCAGGACATGGCAAAATCCTCATCCGGGCGCACCGAGCCATCCTTGGCCGGCAGATCGCGGACATGGCCGAACGAGGCCAGGACCTTATAGTTCCTTCCGAGGTACTTGTTGATTGTCTTCGCCTTGGCCGGCGATTCGACGACGACGACGTCCATGAGGTCTCATATCAGTTGTGATGCGGCAGAAGAATTCCGCTGCGCGCGACGAAATCTCGTACAATTGTCGCTCACATGGCCGCGCTTTTGCATCCGGTCAAGGGGAGGCGGCCAAAATGCAGCCGTGCATCGAGTGCGCAACCCCGGAGCGCGTCAAGTGAAGTCCGCAATCCTGGATACGGAGAATGGCCGCCCTGTGGGTGGACAAGCCGGCAATGAATCCGGGAGAAACGGGACGAATTCCTCCCGGATATAAGGGAAACATCGACGATGCGCCAGCCCCAGCTGAAGACGTCGGTATGATGCTTGGTCGGCGGCGAGACAGACGTGGCAGGTAGGGCTCAGTCGGCCTTGGCTATATGCCAGACGCCGCCGACGCCATCGCCCGTCACATCGCCGGCCTTCTTGTCCTTGATGAAGGTATAGACCGGCTTGCCCTCATAGGCCCACATCCTGGTGCCGTCGGTGCGGTCGACGATCGTCCATTCGCCCTCGGCCTTGGCGTCGGCCTCCGCCTTCAGCGGCGGCCAATTGGTGGCGCATTTGTCGTAGCAGTTCGACTTGCCCGCCTCGTCCTTGTCGTAGGTATAAAGCGTCATGCCGTTGGCATCGGTGTAGATCTTGGTGCCGCCGACATCGGCTTCCTTCCACGCCTCGGCGGCATGGGAAGCGGCGGTGCCGAGCAAAAGCACCGCCAGCCCAATCGTGATCGATTTCATGAGGTTCTCCCTGATATGATCGAGAAGCGCGGAAAGTCGCGGCCTCGTTGCATCAACGCGCTCGGCGCGCCGTTTCTTCCTCGATGCGGGGCGGCAACTTGCCACGCAATGGTGATTGGCGGACAAGCCCGTGCGCCGCTATATCGGCGCCGACACGGTTGGAGTTCGGGAAATGGCATTGGACATAGGCTATGTCAGTGCGGTCGGGGCGGGGGCGATCTCGTTCCTGTCGCCTTGCGTGCTGCCGTTGGTGCCGCCCTATCTCTGCTACATGGCTGGCGTGTCGGTCGACGATTTCCGCGGCAATGCCGGCGTAACCGCCAAGGCCGATGCGCGCAGCGCGCTGCTTTATGCCTCGATCGCCTTCGTTCTCGGCTTCTCGACCGTCTTCGTGGCATTGGGCGCCGGTGCCTCGACCATCGGCCGGCTGCTGCGCGTCTGGCAGGAGCCGCTGGCGATGGGCGCCGGCGTGCTGATCATCCTGATGGGTCTGAATTTCCTCGGCATATTGCGCATCCCGCTGCTGTCGCGCGAGGCGCGCTTCCAGTCGCAGGGCAAGCCGGCCAGCATCGTTGCCGCCTATGTCATGGGATTGGCCTTCGCCTTCGGCTGGACGCCCTGCATCGGCCCGGTGCTGGGACCGATCCTGACGCTGGCCGGCGGCCGCGAGACGGTGGGCGAGGGCGCGGCGCTGCTTGCCGCCTATTCGCTCGGCCTCGGCATCCCGTTCCTGATCGCGGCGTTGTTTTCCGGCGCCTTCATGCGCTTCCTCGGAAGATTCCGCGTCCATCTCGGCCGTGTCGAAAAGGCGATGGGCGCGCTGCTGGTCGTCGCGGGCGTCTTTTTCCTGACCGGCGGCGTCCAGGCCGCATCCTACTGGCTGCTGGAGAACTTTCCGGTGCTGGGGCGGTTGGGATAGGCTGACCAGATACGAGCCTACGGCGACTCCTTGGCAGCTCATCCCAAGTCATTGAAATGTTGCCTGAAATATATAGCACCTTGTTAGCTTGTATCCGATAAGCTACATAACGCATGATCGAAATTCGGCAGACCGACGCGTTCGCGAAAATGGTCTCGCAGCCTGCGCGACCAACGGGCAAAAGCTCGGATTGATGCCCGCATCCGGCGTCTGGAATTTGATAATCCTGGTGATGTGAAACCGGTTGGTGAAGGCATCAGCGAAATGCGTATCGACGCCGGCCCGGGATAGCGGGTCTATTTCGCCAGGCAGGGCGAACGGATCATCATTCTGCTTTGCGGCGGCACGAAGAAGCGTCAAGACGCTGATATCGCCACAGCGAAAAAGCTGTCAGCGGAACTTTAGGAGCGGGACATGACATTGAAAACGACCAAATGGGACGTGACTGCGAATCTCGAAAGCGAGGACAAGATGGCGCACTACCTCGATGCGGTTTTCGAAGACGGCGATCCCGCCCTTATCGCCGCCGCGATCGGCGACGTCGCCCGCGCGCGCGGTATGACCAAGATCGCCAAGGATGCCGGGGTATCGCGCGAAAGCCTTTATCGTGCGCTCAGCGGTGATACTCGACCGGAATTCGCCACGATCATGAAGGTGCTCAAAGCAATGGGGCTTCGCATGTCCGTCGCGCCCGCAGAAGCGGCCGCTGACAACTATGACGAGGCGCGCCTCAGCGCCTGAAATCCAGTAGCAGGCCATCGAGCGCTGCGTTTTGCTGGCGGCGGTTGAGGTTGACAAGGGCGGGCGACCAAAACCAAGGGCGCGCCTCCGCAGTTCGACGCGTAAGGCCGCAGCTGGGGCCCCCCAGCTTTCGCTTGATCGAGCGAAGGACCATGTTGCGTGTCGCCAATGTGCCGGCGCGCCCGAGAGGGGAAGTCGGCGGTCCATCTTTCGATGGACATTGCCTGAACCCGCCGACCCCGCGTTGCCAGTGGCCTCGCGATTCGGAGCTTCGCCAAAGGAAGACGTGCAGTCTAGCAACGCAAACGTGTATCCGCGCCCTACGCGGCCATTTACCGCCGCCGCGTCGCGATATTCCCGACAGGGCCGCGAGATCGTCGAGGCACATGGGCGGCGGATCGGCCGCCGTTAGCCTTTCGCGTTTTCCCGCCGCGATCTCATGCAAGGTCATCCCATGACCTACTGAATAAGAGTCAGCTGCTTCACCTGTCTCACCGGAATTTAACCGCATTGGTGCAGCATGGCGCCAATGCTAGACATGCCTTGATTCCCAACCCTTTTCATATGGTTGCCATTCCATGAGCCAAAGAACCTGCCTGTCCGTCATCCTTGCCGCCGGCGAAGGCACGCGCATGAAGAGCGCCGTGCCGAAAGTGCTGCACCCGATCGCCGGCCTGCCGATGGTCGCCCATGTCGTCAGGGCGGCAGAAGCGGCCGGAGCCGGCGACCAGGCGCTGGTGATCGGCCATGGAGCGGACGAGATGCGCAAGGCCACGCAAAAGTTCGCGCCCAAGGCGAAGACCTTCGTCCAGGACAAACGGCTCGGAACGGCGCATGCCGTTCTGGCGGCTCGTGCCGCGATATCAAAGGGTTACGACGACATCCTGGTGATGTTCGGCGACACGCCGCTGATCGATCCGCAGGTGCTGGCCGCCGCGCGCCTGAAGCTGGCCGGGGGCGCCGCCGTCGTTGTGGTCGGCTTCCGCACAGCAAATCCTTCCGGCTATGGCCGCTTGATCGAAAAGGGCGGCAAGCTCATCGCCATCCGCGAGGAAAAGGACTGCACCGACGAGGAGAAGAAAATCACCTTCTGCAATGGCGGGCTGATGGCGGTTGCCGGCAGCCGCGCGCTGGCGCTGCTCGATCAAGTCGGCAACAACAATGTCAAGGGCGAATATTACCTCACCGACATCGTCGAGATCGCCGGGGGGCAAGGCCTCGATGTCGTTGCCACGGAAGCCAGCTTCGAGAACGCGCTCGGCATCAACAACCGTGCCGAACTCGCCACGGCCGAAGGCATCTGGCAAACGCGCCGGCGGCGTGAGGCCATGCTCTCCGGCGTCACATTGATCGCACCGGAAACCGTGTTCTTTTCGCACGACACCGAAATCGGTGCCGATACGATCGTCGAACCCAATGTCTGGTTCGGGCCGGGCGTGACAATCGCGACGGGCGCCAAGATCCATGCCTTCAGCCATATCGAAGGCGCCACCATCGCTTCGAATTGCGATGTCGGTCCGTTTGCCCGGCTGCGGCCCGGCGCCGATCTCCGGCAAAAGGCCAAGGTCGGCAATTTCTGCGAGGTCAAGCAAGCGACGGTCGAGGAGGGCGCCAAAGTCAACCACCTGACCTATATCGGCGATGCCCGCGTCGGCGCCGGCGCCAATATCGGCGCCGGTACCATCACCTGCAACTATGACGGCTATTCGAAATTCTTCACCGACATTGGCGAAGGCGCCTTCGTCGGCTCGAATTCCTCGCTGGTGGCGCCTGTTACGATCGGCAAGGGCGGCTACGTCGCTTCGGGCAGCGTGATCACCGAAAGCGTACCCGACGATGCGCTGGCCTTCGGCCGCGCCCGCCAGAAGACGCTGCCCGGCAAGGGCAAGGAATTGCGCGAGCGTTTTGCTTCGGCCGCGGCGGCGAAGAAGGCCGCTGGATGATCATTCTTCGTCAGTCGGCTGGGTCGCATCCTTGCCGAAGACAGCGGTCACCTTGATCCTGCGGATTTCAGGAAGCACTGAGGCGAGACAGCATGCGTGCGCGGAAAAACCGAGCGATCGCGGTAACCGGATTGCAAGAGCGCTCTGTCATGGTGCATCTGTGCAAGAACGGTTCCGGCTGATACGGGACGAAACGCAATGTGATTTTCGCGGCAGCCCGGCCGACCCTAAATGGCGCTGGGTTTTCATGCCGGGATCGGGGGCAAACGTCTATGTGCGGTATTGTCGGAATTGTCGGTCACTCGCCGGTCGCGCCGCTCATCGTCGACGCGCTGAAAAGGCTCGAGTATCGCGGCTATGACTCCGCCGGCGTCGCCACCATCGAGCACGGCAAGCTCGCGCGCCGCCGCGCCGAGGGCAAGCTGGTCAATCTCGAGCGCCGGCTGAAGGACGAACCGCTCGACGGGATGATCGGCATCGGCCACACGCGCTGGGCAACGCATGGCGTACCCAACGAGACCAACGCGCATCCGCATTTTTCCGAAGGCGTCGCCATCGTCCACAACGGTATCATCGAGAATTTCGCCGAATTGCGTGACGAGTTGATGCGCGACGGCTACACATTTTCATCGCAGACCGACACCGAGGTTGTCGCCCATCTGGTGGCGCGCGAACTGGCCAAGGGCTTCAAGCCGGTCGAGGCCGCGCACCAGGCATTGAAGCGGCTGGAAGGCGCCTTTGCACTGGCCATCATGTTTAGGGGAGACGAGGATCTCATCGTCGGCGCGCGCAACGGCCCGCCGCTGGCCGTCGGGCATGGCGATGGCGAGATGTTCCTCGGCTCCGACGCCATCGCGCTTGCCCCCTTCACCAATTCGATCACCTATCTGGAGGACGGCGACTGGGCGGTGGTGCGCCGCAACGAGGTCGCCATCTTCGACATGGATGGCAAGCAGGTCGACCGCAAGCGCCAGCAGTCGCTCAGCACGTCGTTCATGGTCGACAAGGGCAACCGGCGCCATTTCATGGAGAAGGAAATCCATGAACAGCCCGAAGTGATTTCGCACACGCTGGCGCATTATGTGGATTTTGTCGGCGGCGTCTCAAAGCCGCTCGACCTGCCGTTCGATTTCGCCAAAATCGACCGGCTGGCGATTTCGGCCTGCGGCACCGCCTATCTGGCCGGCCTGATCAGCAAATACTGGTTCGAACGCTATGCGCGGCTGCCGGTCGACATCGATGTCGCTTCGGAATTCCGCTACCGTGAAATGCCGCTGTCGAAGACCGATGCCGCCTTCTTCATCTCGCAATCGGGCGAGACCGCCGACACGCTGGCCTCGCTGCGCTATTGCCGCAAGGCGGGGATGAAGATCGGCGCGGTCGTTAATGTCCGCGAATCGACGATGGCGCGCGAATCCGATGTCATCCTGCCGACGCTGGCCGGGCCGGAGATCGGCGTCGCCTCGACCAAGGCCTTCACCTGCCAGTTGTCGGTGCTGGCTTCGCTCGCCGTGCGGGCCGGCGTGGCGCGCGGAACGATCTCGCCGGAGCAGGAAACGACGCTGGTACGCCAACTGTCGGAAGCACCGCGCTATGCCAATCAGGTGCTGAAGCTCGACGGGCAGATCGAGAAGGTCGCGCGCGACCTTGCCCACTACAAGAACGTGCTTTATCTCGGCCGCGACACCAATTTCCCGCTGGCCATGGAAGGCGCGCTGAAGCTCAAGGAAATCTCCTATATCCATGCCGAGGGCTATGCCGCCGGCGAACTGAAGCACGGGCCGATCGCGCTGATCGACGAGGACATGCCTGTGATCGTCATTGCCCCGCATGACCGCATCTTCGAAAAGACCGTGTCGAACATGCAGGAAGTGGCGGCGCGCGGTGGCAAGATCATTCTGATTACCGACAGCAAGGGTGCGGCGCACGCCACGGTGAAGACGATGGAGACGATCGTGCTGCCGGACGTGCCGGAAATCATCTCGCCGATCATCTACGCGCTGCCGATCCAGATGCTGGCCTATTTCACCGCGGTGTTCATGGGCACCGACGTCGACCAGCCGCGCAACCTGGCGAAATCGGTGACTGTGGAATAAGGGCTGGCGAATTTCGATCAGCTATCGGCAGGTAAATTGGTATCAGTTATTGATACATATTTCTCGCACGCCGTCATGTATCAATGTATGATACATGACGGGGGGGCAGAAAGGGGAAGGCGCCGAAAGGTTTTCCACCCGATCTGGTTGCCCGTGGCGAACGTCGTCTTCGTGCTATCACCAATGCCGTCCAATTGAATGACCTTCGATCGCCACCCGGAAACCACCTTGAAGCCTGAAAGGGAGCGAGTTGGGCAGCATTCTATACGTATCAATGACCAATGGCGCACTTGCTTCAATTGGACTGATGCTGGCGCCGAGGATGTGGAGATCGTCGACTACCATTGAGCGGGCACTTTGCCTTAACCCTTTTGAGGTCCCTGAACTATGCTCAAGTTCGCACGTCCAATTCACCCCGGAGAATTCCTGCGCGAGGAATATCTCCTCCCGCTTGGCATGAGTGCTGGTGCGCTGGCGAAGAAGCTCAATCTCCCGCGCACCCGTATCGAACGCATTGCCAAGGAAGAGATCGGCCTGACTCCCGATACCGCGCTTCGCCTCGCCAGGTTCTTCAACACCACGCCCGAGTTCTGGATGAACTTTCAGCAGGCCTATGAGCTTGAGACCGAGGCGAGGAAGCTCGCGCCGGAACTCGAGAGGATCGAGCCGCTGGAAGTCGCGGCATAGTTGAGCTTTAAAAAATTCGCAGTTCCAAAGCGGATGGCGGTTCACTAATGTTGCGCCGCAACCAGTGCTGCGGGGAACCATGTCCGATGCTGCCAAGACCTCAGGCATGACCCGGCTGCGGAATTATTTCCTGACAGGCTTCGTCGTCTGCGCGCCGCTGGCGATCACCGCCTATATCGCCTGGTCGTTTATCGGCTGGGTCGATTCCTGGGTGAAACCCTATATTCCGGCGCGCTATAACCCCGATAGCTATCTGCCGGCGCCGGTTCCGGGATTCGGCCTGATCGTCGCCTTGATCCTGATCACCCTGATCGGTTTCCTGACCGCCAACATCGTCGGCCGCGCCATCGTCGGCTTTGGCGAGCGCCTGCTTGGCCGCATGCCGCTGGTTCGCGGCATCTACGGCTCGCTGAAGCAGATCTTCGAGACCGTGCTGTCGAACAAGGGCGACATGTTCCGTCAGGTCGGACTGGTCGAATACCCGCGCAAGGGCGTCTGGTCGCTGGTCTTCGTCGCCAGCGAGAAGGAAACCGAGATCAACCACAAGCTCGATCAGGAAGGCAATCCGCTGATCGCAGTGTTCATGCCGTGCACCCCCAACCCGACCACCGGCTTTCTGATGTACGTGCCGAAATCCGATGTCGTGCCACTCGACATGACGATCGAGGATGGCGCCAAGCTGATCGTCTCGGCCGGGCTGGTAGCGCCGGAGGTGAAAACGCAAATGGTGACGTTGAACGGCAAGCCGATTGGCGTTCAGATCGCCAATCCGCCGGTGGGCGCCGGGCCTCAGCCGGCGCGCAAGAGCCGCACGGCCTCGTCGCGGCCAAACAAATAGAGCAGCATGCGAAGGGCGGTGCCGCGTTCGGATTGCAGTTCCGGATCGCGCGACAGGATCAGCCGCGCGTCGTCGCGGGCGGCTTCGAGCAGGTCGGCATGTGCCTCGATGCGTGCCACCTGGAAGCCCGGCGTGCCGGACTGGCGGGTGCCCAGCAGCTCGCCTTCGCCACGCAACTTCAGATCCTCCTCGGCGATGCGGAACCCGTCCTCGGTCTCACGCATCACCGACAGCCGGCGCGTTGCCGTCTCGCCGAGCGGATCCTTATAGAGCAGTACGCAGGCGGACGGTTTTTCGCCGCGCCCGACCCTGCCGCGCAATTGGTGCAGCTGGGCAAGGCCGAACCGCTCGGCATGCTCGATGACCATGATCGTCGCGTCCGGCACATCGACGCCGACCTCGATGACCGTGGTGGCGATCAGGATGCGTGTCTCGCCGGCCTTGAAGGCGCGCATCGCCTCGTCCTTGTCGGCGCCCTTCATGCGCCCGTGCACCAGGCCGACCTGGTCGCCGAACAGCTGATTCAGCGAGGCGAAACGGTCCTCCGCCGACATCAGCTTGATCTCCTCGGATTCCTCGACCAGCGGACAGATCCAGTAGATCTTCTGACCGTCGGCGACGGCGTCGCGCATGCGGCCGACCAGTTCGTCGAGCCGTTCGAGCGGCAAAGTGACGGTGCGGATCGGCTGGCGTCCGGCCGGCTTTTCCGTCAGCTTCGACACGTCCATGTCGCCGAAGGCGGTCAGCACCAGCGTGCGCGGGATCGGCGTTGCCGTCATCACCAGCATGTCTGGGGCGTCGCCCTTGGCGGTAATGGCAAGCCGCTGGTGGACGCCAAAACGGTGCTGCTCGTCGATGACGGCGAAGACGAGGTCGTGGAACGTGACCGTTTCCTGGAACAGCGCATGGGTGCCGACGACGATGTCGATCTCGCCATTCGCCAGGCCGGCCAGCGTGTCGGTCCGCTCGCGGCCCTTTTCGCGGCCGGTGAGGATGGCAACGCGCAGGCCCGCCTGTTCCGCCAAGGGCGCAATCGTCGCAAGATGCTGGCGCGCCAGGATTTCGGTCGGCGCCATCAGGGCGGCCTGGCCGCCGGCCTCCACCGCGCGCGCCATGGCGAGCAACGCCACAACCGTCTTGCCGGACCCGACATCGCCCTGCAGAAGCCGCAGCATGCGCTCGGGGTCGCCGAGATCGGCGTTGATTTCGGCCAGGGCGAATTCCTGGCTGGCAGTCAGCGAATAGGGCAGCGCCGAGCGCAGCTTTTCGACGATGCGGCTGTCGCCGACGAGCGGCCGGCCGGACAGGCGGCGGACTTTCGCCCGCACCAGCGCCAGCGACACCTGGCCCGCCAAAAACTCGTCATAGGCAAGCCGCCGCCACGCCGCGCTGTCGACGGACACGTCGATCGGGTCGGCGGGATTGTGGATACGGGCCAGCGCATCGCCGAAGGCCGGAAAGGTCTGGCGGCGCAGAAACGCGCCGTCTTGCCATTCCGGCAGCACCGGCAGGCGGCCGAGCGCCTGGCCGATTGCCCGGCGCAGCACCTTTCCCGAGAGCCCGGCGGTCAGCGGATAGACCGGCTCGACCAACGGCAGGTTTTCCGCTTCGCTGGCCAGCGCGATGTGGTCGGGATGGACCATGGATGGCCGGCCGTTGAACCATTCCGTGCGCCCGGAGACCACGACATGCTCGCCTACTGGCATCGCCTTTTCGAGATAGGCGGCGTGCGCATGGAAGAAGGTCAGCGCGATCTCGCCGGTGTCGTCATGGGCGTAGACCCTGTACGGCACCGACCGGTTGCCGCGCGGAGGCGGCTGGTGGCGGTCGATGCGCACGTCGAGGGTGACGATCGCGCCTTCGGCCGAGCCGGCGATACCCGGCCGGCTGCGGCGGTCGATCATCGTGTGAGGCAGCACGAACAGAAGATCGCCGGCGCGCGCCGCGCGATCACCGAGATTTGCCGGCACGACCTTCTCGATCAGCGCGCCGACCTTCGGTCCGACGCCGGCAAGCGAAATAATCGGGACAAACAGCGGATCGAGGAGGGAAGGGCGCATGATGTCAGCTTATGTCGCGACAGCCGCAGCGCAAGGCTGACACCGCCCTCTATCCACGCTATATGCGCCGCTTCAGGCAAGGAAGCGGCACGATGACGGGAACGAGACGATCAAGCGAGGGGCTCGACGCTCGCCGCAGCAAGCTCCTGTTCCGCTCATGGCATCGCGGCATGCGCGAGATGGACCTCATTCTCGGCAGTTTCGCCGATGCGCAGATTGACGCCTTGACCGGCGACGAACTCGACCAATATGAGGGGCTCCTCGACATTCCCGATACCGAATTCCTGGCCGTGCTCACCGGCGAACGCCCTGTTCCGGCCGATATCGACTGTGCCGTCCTGCAAAAGATCCTGGCGTCGCGCCAGGCGATGACATTCTGAACACGTGATTCCATGAGCCTCATTCCCACCATCGGCCTGCCGAAAGACCGCGCCGGCCAGTTCATCGTCGATGGCGTCGCCGACGGTTACGAAGCCTTTGCGCTGGTGCAGGCCGCGCACGAGATCGCGCCCGACAAGCCGGTGCTGTTCGTGGCGCGCGACGGCCAGCGTCTGCCTTCGATCGTCGAGGCTCTTTCATTCGCCGCGCCCGGCCTGCCGGTGCTTGAACTGCCGGCCTGGGACTGCCTGCCTTACGATCGCGTATCGCCCGGCTCGGATGCCGCCGCAAGGCGGCTCGACGCGCTCACCGCGATGATCGCGCTGGCGAAGAACCCACACCGTGCCGTCATCCTCACCACCGCCAATGCGCTTTTGCAGCGCATTCCGCCGGCGAGCCTTGTCGAGGCGCAGACGTTTCACGCCCAACCCGGCAACCAGATCGACATGAATGCGCTGGTGTCGCGGCTGGAAACATCCGGCTTCGAACGGGTGCCGACCGTGCGCGGCGTCGGCGAGTTCGCCGTGCGCGGCGGCATTCTGGATCTGTTCGCACCCGGCTGGACGGAAGCGCTGCGCCTCGATTTCTTCGGCGACACGCTGGAATCGATCCGCGTCTTCGACGCCGCCACGCAGCGCACCACCGGCCAGCGCAAGTCGATGGCGCTGCAGGCGATGAGCGAAGTGGCGCTGACGCCCGAAACCATCAGCCGTTTCCGCCGCTCCTATATCGAGGCCTTTGGCGCGCCCTCGCGCGACGATGGGCTCTATGCGGGGGTCAGCGAGGGACGGCGTTTTGCCGGCATGGAGCATTGGCTGCCGTTCTTCTACGAGCGGCTGGAGACGGTGTTCGACTATCTGCCGGATACGCCCGTGGTGTTCGACCATCTGGCGCATGAGGCGCTGGCGGAACGCCATACGCTGATCCTCGATCATTACGAGGCGCGCCGGAAACAGGCAGACGGGGCGCTTAAGGATGCCGTTCCGTACAAGCCAGTGCCGCCCGACCTGCTTTATCTGTCGCCCGAAAACCTCATCGCTTCGCTCGGGCCGCGCGAAGCGATCGACTTCACGCCCTTCGACGCGCCCGATGCCGGCGCGAGACAAGTCTTCCACGCCGGCTCCCGGCATGGCCGCAGCTTCGTCGAGGAACGCGCCGATCCCAACATCAACGTCTTCGACATCGTCGTAAAACACATCGCCGACGAGCGGGCCGCCCGCCGCCGCGTCATCGTCGCCGGCTGGACCGAAGGCTCGCTCGACCGCCTCGGCCAGATCCTTGTCGAACATCATCTCGGCAACCTCAAGCCGGTAGCCACGCTGGCCGAGGTGGAAAAGCTCGAAGTGGGGCAGGCGGGTCTTGCCGTGCTGCCGCTCGAGTCCGGCTTCGAGACCGAGAAACTGGTGGTCGTTGCCGAGCAGGACATTCTGGGCGACCGGCTGATCCGGCGCTCGAAGCGCAAGAAGCGTGCGTCCGACTTCATCGCCGAGGCCTCGGCGTTGTCCGCCGGCGACATCGTCGTCCATACCGACCACGGCATTGGCCGTTTCATCGGCCTGCGCACCATAGAGGCGGTCGGTGCGCCGCATGACTGCCTCGAAATCCATTATGCGGGCGACGACCGGCTGTTCCTGCCGGTTGAGAACATCGAGCTTCTGTCGCGCTACGGTTCGGATTCGGCCGAAGCGACCTTGGACAAGCTCGGCGGCGGCGCCTGGCAATCTAGAAAAGCGCGGCTGAAGCGGCGGCTGCTCGACATGGCCGGGCAACTGATCCGCATCGCCGCCGAGCGGCAGATGCGTGCCGCTCCCGCGCTGGTGCCGGCGGACGGCCTCTACGGCGAATTCGCCGCCCGCTTTCCCTATGAGGAAACCGACGATCAGCAGATGGCGATCGATTCGGTCATGGACGATCTGGGCGCCGGAAAGCCGATGGACCGGCTGATCTGCGGCGATGTCGGCTTCGGCAAGACCGAAGTTGCGCTTCGCGCCGCCTTCATCGCGGCGATGGAAGGGTTTCAGGTCGCGGTGGTGGTGCCGACGACGCTGTTGTCACGCCAGCATTTCAAGACCTTCTCGCAGCGCTTCTCCGGCCTGCCGATCCGCGTCGCCCAGGCTTCGCGACTGGTCGGCGCCAAGGAATTGGCCGAGACCAAGAAGGGCATCGCCGAAGGCACGGTCGACATCGTCGTCGGCACTCATGCGCTGCTCGGCGCCTCGATCTCGTTCAAGAACCTCGGCCTCCTGATCATCGACGAGGAGCAGCACTTTGGCGTCAAGCACAAGGAACGGCTGAAGGATCTGAAGACCGATGTCCATGTGCTGACGTTGTCTGCAACGCCGATCCCGCGCACGCTGCAGCTGGCGCTGACCGGCGTGCGCGAGCTGTCGCTGATCGCCACGCCGCCGGTCGACCGGCTGGCGGTGCGCACCTTCATCTCGCCCTTCGACCCGCTGGTCATCCGCGAGACCCTGCTCCGGGAACGCTACCGCGGCGGTCATTCCTTCTATGTCGTGCCGCGCATCAGTGATCTCTCGGAAATCCATGATTTCCTTCGTGAATCGGTGCCCGAGCTGAAAGTGGCCGTCGCTCACGGCCAGATGCCGCCCGGCGAGCTCGACGACATCATGAACGCCTTCTACGACGGCCAGTACGACGTGCTGTTGTCGACCACCATCGTCGAATCCGGCCTCGATATCCCGACCGCCAACACGCTGATCGTGCATCGCGCCGACATGTTCGGCCTGTCGCAGCTCTACCAGTTGCGCGGCCGTGTCGGCCGCTCGAAGGTGCGCGCCTATGCGCTGTTCACGCTGCCGGCCAACCGCAAGCTGACCGACACCGCCGAGCGGAGGCTGAAGGTGCTGCAGTCGCTCGACACACTGGGCGCCGGCTTCCAGCTTGCCAGCCACGATCTCGACATCCGCGGCGCCGGCAATCTTCTTGGAGAGGAACAGTCCGGCCACATCAAGGAGGTCGGCTTCGAACTCTACCAGCAGATGCTGGAGGAAGCGGTGGCCGAGGTCAAGGATTCCGGCGAGGTGCAGGACGGCGGCTGGTCGCCGCAGATCGCCGTCGGCACGGCGGTGATGATCCCCGAGAGCTATGTTCCGGATCTGCAGCTGCGGCTGGCGCTCTACCGGCGCCTCGGCGATCTCGAAAACACCGAGGAGATCGACGCCTTCGGCGCCGAACTGATCGACCGGTTCGGACCGCTGCCGGAGGAGGTGAAGCATCTCTTGAAGATCGTCTTCATCAAGGCGCTCTGCCGCAAGGCCAATGTCGAAAAACTCGACGCCGGGCCAAAGGGCGTCGTCATTCATTTCCGTAAGCGCGAGTTTTCCAATCCTGTCGGGCTGGTCACGTTCATCGGCGAGCAGGGCTCGCTGGCCAAGATCCGGCCGGACCACAGCGTCGTCTTCGTCCGCGACTGGTCGACGCCCGAAAAGCGGCTGGCAGGGTCCGCGGTCGTCATGACGCAATTGGCAAGGCTGGCGGAGAAGGCGGCTTAGCACCTGCATGCCTTTGAGATTGGCCGAAACGCCCATGGCGTCGTCATCCCAGGGCGAAGCAGGAGCGAGGCTTCGTCGCGAAGACCCTGGGATGACGAAGTTGGGGAAGCTTCGGCCAATTGCTGGCGTTCAGCGCATTCGCCACTGCTTAAATTCCGGTCTAGAATAGGAAATCGGCTTCGTGTATGGAGCCGCGATCCCCATATGGGGCGAAATGGCGGGCGATGACGCCGGTTGGAAAGAGCTTTGGGTGCAACGATGACGAAATGGTCGCCGAATTCGTGGAGAGCAAAGCCGATCCAGCAGGTTCCTGCCTATCCGGATCTTGCAGCGCTGAGGAACACGGAAGCCCAGCTCGCCACCTTTCCGCCGCTGGTTTTTGCAGGTGAGGCACGCAAGCTGAAGAAGCAGCTTGCGACCGTCGCTGCCGGTGACGCATTCCTTCTCCAGGGCGGCGATTGCGCCGAGAGCTTTGCCGAGCATGGCGCGGACAACATCCGCGATTTCTTCCGCGTCTTCCTGCAGATGTCCGTGGTGCTGACCTTCGCCGGCGCGCAGCCGGTGGTGAAGGTCGGCCGTGTCGCCGGCCAGTTCGCCAAGCCGCGCTCGTCCGACAACGAGACCAAGGGCGGCGTGACGCTGCCCAGCTATCGCGGCGACATCATCAACGGCATCGAATTCGACGCCAAGTCGCGCATTCCGGACCCTGCACGCCAGGAGATGGCGTACCGCCAGTCGGCGGCGACGCTCAACCTGTTGCGCGCCTTCGCGCAGGGCGGCTACGCCAGCCTGGAAAACGTGCATCAATGGATGCTCGGCTTCGTGTCCGACAGCCCGCAGGGCGAGAAATACGGTGCGCTCGCCAACCGCATCACCGAGACGATGGACTTCATGAAGGCCGTCGGCATCACCTCGGAGACCAATTACGCGCTGCGCGAGACCGATTTCTACACCAGCCACGAGGCGCTGCTGCTCGGCTACGAGGAGGCGCTGACCCGCGTCGATTCGACCTCCGGCGACTGGTACGCCACATCAGGCCATATGATCTGGATCGGCGACCGTACCCGCCAGCCCGACCATGCGCATGTCGAATACTGCCGCGGCATCAAGAACCCGCTCGGCCTGAAATGCGGCCCGTCACTGACGCCGGACGGCCTGCTGCAGCTCATCGACCTGCTCAACCCGGAGAACGAGCCCGGCCGGCTGACGCTGATCGCGCGCTTCGGCTCCGACAAGGTCGCCGAGCATCTGCCGAAACTGGTGCGCGCGGTGAAGAAGGAAGGCCGTAGCGTGGTGTGGTCGTCGGACCCGATGCATGGCAACACCATCGAGGCCGCCGGCTACAAGACGCGGCCGTTCGACCGCATCCTGAAGGAGGTGCAGACCTTCTTCGAGGTGCATCGCGCCGAAGGCACGCATCCGGGCGGCATCCATGTCGAGATGACCGGCAAGAACGTCACCGAATGCACCGGTGGCGCCCGCGCCATCACCGCCGAGGAGCTACAGGACCGCTACCACACCCATTGCGACCCGCGCCTCAACGCCGACCAAGCGATCGAACTTGCGTTCCTGGTGTCGGACCTGCTCAAGAAGAGCCACCCGGTTCCCCACAAGCAGGCCGTCAACGGCTGATTTCAGCCGCCATTGATCAAGGAGCGCTGGAGAAATCCCCAGCCCCTTAAGAACCCGGATCATTGGACGGCTCATCGCCGCCGGGTGTCTTCGGGCTACCTACCTTAGCTTCCGCCATGTTCTTGAGGGCTCTGATCCGCCTATGCCGTGGTTCCATGCGCTCTTGAAGCACTCGAACGACAATGACGCCGATCGTCTCGTCCGAAAGGCGACCCCTCAGATAATAAAGGCAATCCGCAGCACCTCCGCGCCTTCTCGCAGCAATCTCCAGGTGCAGCAGTCGAACACCTGTGCCGAGTTCGGCGCGCTCGATGAAACCTGGTCCCGGCCCGTTCTTCCGGTTTGACGCTCGATGCCCATCATGCTGGTCCGCGGAGCGTCACAGGCTGGCTTACATCCTTCTGAAGGATTCCCTTCCGGCCAAGATAGATAAAATTCTGCATTTCGCTCCCGAACCGGAGATCCAGAATTGGCTCGAGGGACGTTGCACCGAGTATCACACTGCCGATCTTATGGATCCACGAGTTATGCAAGGGTCGACATTCAGGACATGCCGTTTGAGGACAATACCTACGATCTCCTCGGGTGCTCGCACGTTCTTGAACACGTCCCCGATGACCGAAGGGCTCTGAGCGAAATCCGCCGTATCCTCGCCCCAAACGGCATTGCCGTGATTCAGGTACCTCTTTGGGAATCTAAAACCATCGAAGGCGACCTTGCAACCTCCGAACGCCTGCGGGTCTATTATCAGGAAGACCACCTTCGCCGTTACGGAACCGATATTCTGGAGCGGCTGTCCATGGATGGACTTTCTGTCAGCGTCCGCAATGTTCAAGCGCTGGAACTTCAGTTGGTATTGAAGTGCTCGCTGAACGACATGGCGAGCAACGATGTTTTCCTTCTCAGGAAGCTCGCCTGACATCGCTCGGCGTCTCCCGCTGCCCGCGCGGGCCGGCCGCTGTGTACAAGCCGTGCCGTGGAACATGCCCGCCGCATGTCGCATTTGCTTGGGCACGGCCGCTGCAAAACTGGAATCCTGGCGAGGATGCCGCTGCCACGGACGGCGATTTGGCATGGCGATTTCGTTTGGAGGCCGGGATGGGTGACAATCACAGCGGATCATGCCTGTGCGGAGCCGTGCGCTTCAGGACGCGAGGCCAGCTGCGCGGTGTCGTCTATTGCCATTGTTCTCAGTGCCGCAAGCAGACCGGACATTTCGTCGCCGCAACCGCCGCCAAGGACGCCGACATCGATATCGAAGGGAAGGATGCGCTCACCTGGTATGGTGCGTCCGATGTGGCCAAGCGCGGGTTCTGCGGCACCTGCGGTTCGCTGCTGTTCTGGAAGCATGGCGAACTGGACTCGATTTCGATCATGGCCGGCTCCTTCGACAGGCCGTCCGGCCTTTCCGGCCAAAGCCACATCTTCGTCGGCGACAAGGGCGACTATTATTCGATCGACGATGCGCTGCCGCAGTTCGAGACATCGGCCCCATCGATCAAGGTGGCGGACGAATGATTTTTGGACAAACCGCCTTATTCCATTGATCCGGCCATTGCGGTATCCCCTGCCGGTGATTCGGAAAGGAACTGCGCATGCAGCGGCTGATCGATGCTTTCTTCAATTCAGTGCGGGCGTTCCAGAAATTGGCCGCCAGCGAAAAAGCCTTCCAGCAGGAGCTGATGCTGCTCGTGCTTGCCTTGCCGCTCGGCTGGTTTGTTTCGGTATCGTGGCGCGGCTATGCGCTGCTGGTCGGCGCGGTGCTGCTGCTGATCATGGTCGAAGTGCTGAACACCGGCATCGAGGCCGCATGCGATGCGTTCAGCCGGGAATTCAACGTCGACATCCAGCTCGCCAAGGATTGCGGCTCGCTGGCGGTGCTGATTTCGGTGGTTATCGTCGCCGGCGTCTGGGGCATCGCCATCATCGAGCGCATTACGGGACTAGCGATCTAAAGCGCGTCGCGTTTGACCGGCCTCATGCGACGCGCTTTAGGTTGTTGCTTTTATGCCTGTCGTCATCGCAAAGCCGCTGCACACTTTTGCGCGACATACACTAGCACTTCAGGCGCTCTTCGGTTTCTTCTGCGGACGCGCGCGTTCAGCGGCAGCTCGCACCGAAATGTTCAGTGCCACGGCGGCGCGAATGAGCGCCTTCAACGCCTCTTCATCGATCTCGTCGCTCTCATGGATATCGATGGCGCGCCTGGTGTTGCCTTCGAGGCTGGAGTTGAAGAGGCCTGAAGGGTCCTCCAGCGAGGCGCCCTTGGCGAAGGTCATCTTCACGACATTCCTGTACGTCTCGCCGGTGCAGATGATTCCCGCGTGCTCCCACACCGGAACCCCTCTCCACTTCCACGCCTCGACCACTTCGGCATCGGCCTGTTTGATGAGGGTCCGAACCCGAGCGAGCATCTTGCCCCGCCAATCGCTCAGCTCCTCGATTCTGGCGTCTATCAGCTGAGAGGGAGAGGCTTCTGCCTTTGCTTCCTCCGGGCTGCTTTTCTTCATGGTGGTGTCGCTTTCTCTAGGGATTGTTGTCGTTCGCCCATCACTTGAATATCGCTAGTCGGCACCTGGTACCATCAGGGATCTTCGACGCGCTGGCCGCTCACAGTCGTTCGCCCGGCAACTGGCTGGCTTGCTTCACCCAGGCAGCGAACTGAGCTTCGTCGAGCTGGTCCTCGTAGACATCGAGGTAGCGCACTTCCTTGTGCTTGGATTCCCCGGGAGGAACAGGACGCAGCGACGTGCCTCGGAAGAAGGTCACCTTGATGTAGCGGGCGAAGACATGGAACGACAGGAACCAGCCCTGGCCCTCGATGCCGTATAATGGCGAGTTCCATTTGACTGCCTTGTGCACGCCGGGGACGGTGCGCACGATGAGCGCGTCGAGGCGTCGCCCGACGTCGCTTTTCCAACCCGGCATGGCCGCGATGTAAGCCTGCACGGGGGCGTCGCCGTATCCCTTTGGGATCTGAGGGTTGCCGCCTGAGAGGAGCAGCGGCTTCGCAGCGACCTGCTTGGTGTCAACCTTCCTTGCGGCCTTCGTTGGCTTGATGGACGTCTTGTCGGTCATTGCGTTCACTCCACTGATAGACTTGACTCCGGGGATGTGTTGATACCCCGGAGCAAGATGAGCTCACGTTGGTCGATCCTCATACTTCCTTGCCACGCTCCTTTTTGGCAATGGCGTGAGCGACGAGCCAAGCCATGACGGCTACGCCCAAGCCGATGGCCAGAGCCGCCAGCAGACGTTCGTGACGGGCCAGCGCCTGGCCGATGATGCGTTCCGCGCCCAGCCCGAAGACATAGCCGATGGTGCCAAACAATGCGGCCCAGACCGCCGATGAGAGGGCGTTGAGAATGACAAAGCGCGTCACGCCTATGCTCGAGAAGCCGGCGGCAATGCCGCCCACCAGGCGCAAGCCATAGATATAGCGGTTCGACAGCACGAAGATGTTGGGGTGTGACGAGACGAGTCGGTAGGCATGGCTGAAGCCCGGCCTTGCCTTCAGCTTGAGAACGGATGGATGATCGGCGAAGCTTCGGCCGAGGATGAAGAAGAGCATGTCGCCGGCAAAGGCGCCGCCGGCCGCCGCGAGGAAGGCCTGCCACAGGACGAAAACATGCTGATGCGCGAAGAAACCGCCAAGGAGGGCGGCGCTTTCGCCCTCGGCGACGCAGCCCAAAAAGACGGCGATCAGACCGTACTGCTCGATGAGGTTATGGATGGCGTCCGTCATCAACGCGTCCGCGGCTTCGACAGAGTTTCGTCGATCCGCTTCACCTGTTCGGCCATCCGCGCGATCTCATCACGCATGCCGACGATCTGGCTGTGGCGCAGTTCGTCGAGCTTTTCATGCAACGCCATGATCTCGATCTCGGCCTTGAGATTGACCTCGTAATCATGGGCGGCGTCGACGCGGTCGCGCGCGGCCTGGCGGTTTTGCGACATCATGATCACCGGCGCCTGCAGGGCGGCGATCATCGACAGGACGAGATTGAGGAAAATGAAAGGGTAAGGGTCGAATGAATCGCGCCCCAGCAGCCACCAGTTGGCACCGATCCAGAGCGTCAGAAAGGCGATAAAGGACAGGATGAACGTCCATGAGCCGCCGACTCGCGCGATGGCGTCGGCGATCCGGTCGCCTGCATTCTGTGTGCCGGCAAGGCTGTCGTTGATGTTCTGCGATACCGGCTGGCGATCGACGGCGCTCTGCAGCACCCGTTTCTCAAGCTCGCTTAAATTCTCCGGCTCCAGCCCCAGCCAACGGTTGGCCAATTCGGGCACGGTCTTGTTCATGGATGTCTCCATACGAAAAGCATCGGCTTGGCAGTCTCGTTTCCATATAGGAAGATGCCGTCAAAAGCGCGGCGTGAGGAGGGAAACAGGATGCCCGATTTCGCGAAAATCCGCGCCCGCGCGGCAAAACGCAAGGGCGGTGAAGAGACGCTTGCCTCGCTCCTGGGTCCCATGCCCGACAATGCCGCGGTGGCTGACATCACCGACGACCGCATCCTCTCGACCATGGCCGAGCGTGTTTTCGCCGCTGGTTTCGTCTGGCGCGTCATCGAGCAGAAATGGCCTGGTTTCGAAGAAGCGTTCCTCCGCTTCGAGCCGAAGCGGCTGTTGTTCCAGCCGGACGATTTCTGGCACGACCTGGCGTTCGACGAGCGCATCGTGCGCAATCCGCAGAAGATCAAGTCGGTTCGCGAAAACGCGGCCTTCGTCGAGCGCGTGTCGAAGGAGCGTGGCGGCTTCGGCAGGTTCCTCGCCGATTGGCCTGAAGACGACCAGGTCGGCCTGATGGCCTATCTCGGCAAGCATGGCAGCCGGCTCGGCGGCAACACCGGCCAGTATTTCCTGCGCTGGCTGGAATGGGACGCCTTCATCATCTCGGCCGACATGGCGGCCGCGCTGCGCGACGCCGGGCTCGACATTGCCGAGAGCCCGGCGTCGAAGCGGGATCTCGACAAGATCCAGAGCCAGATTAATGCCTGGGCCGCCGAAACCGGCCTGCCGCGCCGGCACATCTCGCGCATTCTGGCGATGTCGATCGGCGAGAACCATTCGCCGGAAGCGTTGCGGGAATATATGGGTGAGTAGGGCGATCGGCTTCGATCGGTCCGACACGAATGACATAAATCATTCGGTCCGGGTGGTCCAAACGAACGCCATTGCCCGGCGAATTCTGCCGCGCTAAGTCAGCAGGCATGACCAACAAGACCGCTCCTGACATTCTGCGCATCGCCGTCGCCCAGCTCAACCCGACGGTCGGCGATGTATCGGGCAACCTCGCCAAGGCGCGCGAGGCGAGGGCGGATGCCGCCCGTCAGGGCGCCGACCTCGTGCTGTTCACCGAGCTTTTCCTCGCCGGCTATCCGCCCGAGGATCTGGTGCTGAAACCGGCGTTCCTGAAGGCCTGCGAGCGGGCGGCGCAGGATTTCGCCGGCGATACCGCCGATGGCGGACCGGGCGTCATCATCGGCACGCCGCTGAAGCGCAAGAGCGGCACGCACAATTCGATCATCTTTGCCGATGGCGGCAAGATCCTCGCCGAGCGCTACAAGCTCGATCTGCCGAACTACGGCGAATTCGACGAGAAGCGCGTCTTTCAGGCCGGCCCTGAAATCCAGGGGCCGGTCAATTTCCGCGGCGTGCGCCTGGGGATTCCGATCTGCGAAGACATCTGGGGCGATGTCGCCGTCTGCGAAACGCTCGCCGAAAGCGGCGCGGAAATCCTGCTGGTGCCGAACGGTTCGCCCTATTATCGCGGCAAGGTCGATGTCCGCCACCAGATCGTCATTCGCCAGGTCATCGAATGCGGATTGCCGATCATCTACGCCAACCAGCTCGGTGGCCAGGATGAGCTGATCTTCGACGGCGCCTCGTTTGCCATAGGTTCCGACAAGACGCTGGCCTTCCAGATGAGCCAGTTCGAGGAGACGGTCAACGTCACCACCTGGACGAGGAACCGCGCCGCCGCAGGCGCGCAAAGTGGAAATAATCCAGACGGCTGGATCTGCTCCGACGGACCGATGTCGAAGATCCCGGAAAAGGAGGAGGCGGATTATCGCGCCTGCATGCTGGGCCTGCGCGACTACGTCAACAAGAACGGTTTCAAGAACGTCGTGCTCGGCCTTTCCGGCGGCATCGATTCGGCGATCTGCGCCGCCCTTGCCGTCGATGCGCTCGGCGAGGAGCGGTTGCGCGCCGTGATGATGCCGTATCGCTATACCTCCAGAGATTCACTGAAGGATGCCGAGGACTGCGCCCGCGCGCTCGGCTGCCGCTACGATATCGTGCCGATCTTCGAGCCGGTCGAGGGGTTTTTGCACGCGCTGACGCAGATGTTCGAAGGCACCAAGGAAGGCATCACCGAGGAGAACCTGCAAAGCCGCGCACGCGGCACCATCTTGATGGCGATCTCCAACAAGTTCGGCTCGATGGTGGTCACCACCGGCAACAAGAGCGAGATGTCGGTCGGTTACGCCACGCTCTACGGCGACATGAATGGCGGCTTCAATCCGATCAAGGACCTCTACAAGATGCAGGTCTACGCGCTGGCGCGCTGGCGCAACGGCCAGGTGCCGCCGGGCGCGCTGGGACCCTCCGGCGAGGTGATCCCGAACAACATCATCGACAAGGCGCCGTCGGCGGAGCTGCGCGAGAACCAGACGGATCAGGATTCGCTGCCGCCCTATCCGGTGCTGGACGACATATTGGAGTGTCTGGTCGAGAACGAGATGGGTGTCGACGACATCGTTGCGCGCGGTCATGACAGGGCGACGGTGACGCGCGTCGAGCATCTGCTCTACATCGCCGAATACAAGCGCCGGCAGGCAGCGCCCGGCGTGAAGATCACCAAGAAGAATTTCGGCCGCGACCGCCGCTATCCCATCACCAACCGGTTCAGGGATGGCGGATAGACCTGGCAATTTCTGATTGTGAAATCAGCTTCGACGTCTCACGGATCGACTTCCGGGCGACCTCCGACCTGTTGATGGCAAAGCTACTGGGGCAGCGAGCGCTGCGACGAGATCCATCGCCGCGCCTTTGCCAACTCGCTTTGCGTTGTGGGCCTATCTCGACGGCAACCAGGTCGGCTTCGGCCGGGCAATCACCGACCGCACGGTTTTCGCGTATCTGGCCGACGTCATCATCTGGCCGGAATATCGCGGGCGAGGCATCGGAACGCGGCTTGTCCAGGCGCTTATCGATCACCCGGATTGCAGGACAGTCATCCACTGGAGCCTGTCAACCAACGACGCACACGGGCTGTACGAAAAAGCTCGGTTTCAGGCCATCCACCGATGGCCGCTATATGCGGATCGACCGCCTTCCGACAGCCTGAACAACGAGGACGTGCACAACCCGCGATTGTTGCAAAATCGCCTCACTATTTGGACCAGATGTGTTTTGGCGGCTGTCTGCCTTGGCGACATGTTGAGGCATCTCTATAAGAACGACTCCGCGATTCCCTTGTGGGAGGTCCCGAATGCCACGATTTGACATCGTTATGCGAGGCCGCGAAGCCTAGGTCTCGGTTGGCGCGCCGGAAGGTTTTCACCTTCATGGGCAAGCCGGTCTGACAACAGGTGTTCGTCGATGCCGGTCGCCGCCCGTATTCGGGCGAGCCGCCACTATGCCGAACCTCCGCATTCCTGGGCGCTATTTGGCCCAACGCGGTTTTTTCAATTTTCGACCTTACCAGGACCGGGCTCGCTTGCGCCCGGATGACATCATGGCTCGTTTTCAAATAGATTTGCGCGCGGGCGCTTTTCGCATCGTCCTTGGCTTCACGCTCGGTCATTGGCGGCGCCAGCCATGGCGGCTTTCGCTCATCATGGCCACGTTCCTGCTGTCGACCTTGGCCGACGTGCTGACGCCGCTCTATTCCGGCCGGCTGGTCGATGCCGTTGCCAGCGGTGCTGCCGCCGACGAGGTCGCGTGGAATGCGGCGATGGCGGCCTTTTCCATGCTGGTGGCGCTGGCGCTTGCCGGTGTCGTGCTGCGCAACCTCGCCTTCATGGCCATCGTCGAACTGACGCTGAAGATGATGGCGGATATCGCCGCCGACGCCTTCCATCGCGTCCAGCGCTTTTCCACCGACTGGCACACCAACAGCTTCGCCGGATCGACGGTGCGCAAGATAACGCGCGGCATGTGGGCGCTCGACCTGCTCAACGACACGATCCTGATCGCGCTGCTGCCGTCTGTCGTCATGCTCGTCGGCTCGACGCTGCTGCTCGGCTGGTTCTGGCCGCTGATGGGTGCTGTCGTCGCCGCGGGTTCGGTGCTGTTCGTCGTGGTGACGGCAATGCTGTCGCTTGGCTATGTCGCGCCTGCAGCGAGACTTGCCAACGCATGGGACACGCGTCTGGGCGGCTCGCTGGCCGATGCGGTGAGCTGCAACGCTGTGGTCAAGGGTTTTGGCGCGGAGGAGCGCGAGGAGACGCGCCTTGCCAAGGTCGTCGCCAGATGGCGCGCGCGCACGCGCCGCACTTGGGTGCGCGGCACCATCAACGGCACCACGCAAGGGTCGATGCTGCTGCTCCTGAGATCAGCGGTGATCGGGTTCTCCCTGTTTTTATGGGCATGGGGGCAGGCGAGCGCCGGCGACATCGCCTTCGTGCTGACCTCGTTCTTCGTGCTGCAAGGCTATCTCAGAGACATCGGCACGCATATCCGCAATCTGCAGCGTTCCATCAACGACATGGAGGAACTGGTCGACTTCCAGTCCGAACCGCTCGGCATCGAGGATGTGCCCGGCGCCGTGCCGATCCGCATCACCGACGGCCGCATCAGCTTCGACAACGTCACTTTCCACTATGGCAGCCACCGGCTGCCGCTCTATCGCGACTTTTCGGTGGACATCGCGCCGGGCGAACGCGTCGGGCTGGTCGGCCATTCGGGCTCGGGCAAGACGACCTTCGTCAAGCTGATCCAGCGCCTCTACGACGTGAGTGCGGGAACGATCCTGATCGACGGCCAGGACATTGCCGAGGTGGAGCAGGCGTCGCTGCGCGGGCAGATCGCCATCGTCCAGCAGGAGCCGATCCTGTTCCACCGGTCGCTGGCCGAAAACATCGCCTATGCCCGGCCGAGTGCCACGCAAGCCGAGATCGAGCACGCCGCGCGGCTGGCCAGCGCGCACGATTTCATCGTCAGCCTGCCGAAGGGTTACGGCACGCTGGTGGGCGAGCGTGGCGTGAAACTGTCCGGCGGCGAGCGCCAGCGGGTGGCGATCGCGCGGGCCTTCCTTGCCGATGCGCGGATCCTCATTCTGGACGAGGCGACATCGAGCCTCGATTCGGAATCGGAGGTGCTGATCCAGCAGGCGATGGAGCGGCTGATGGTCGGTCGCACGACCCTGGTCATCGCGCACCGGCTTTCGACGGTGCGCGCGCTGGACAGGCTTCTGGTGTTCGATCGCGGCCGCATCGTCGAAGAGGGCTCGCATGACCAGCTGATCCGGCTGCAAGGCGGCATCTACCGCCGGCTGTTCGAGCGCCAGGCGCTCGAACTGACCAAGGGGCTGGCGATCTGACGGGGTTGCTGCGATCAATTGTCGAGGTCGGCGCCGCCCTTGCCCTGCGGACGCCGGTTTGCAGGACTTGGGTTCCTCTCCCCACTTCGTGGGGCGAGGAACCCAAGCTGGATAGTTTCAACTTGACACGTGACGGCAGTTATGCTAGGAATTTATTCATGGCGCTGATTAGCGCCAATGATCCGTACCTGAGGGCCCGCCCACCAAGGCGGGTTTTTGATTCAGGCTCTGCTGGATCGAACTCCGCCCCGCGCTGCAGGCTTTTCATCGCTTCCGTCATGTTCTATGTCTGCCGCCAAGCGCGGGGGCGTTTGTCTTGTCAACTAGAAAACCATCCGGTACGCCCCGTTCATGACAGTTACCGTCCGTTTCGCCCCATCACCGACCGGCCGCATTCATATCGGCAATGCGCGCACAGCGCTGTTCAACTGGCTGTTCGCCATGAACAACAAGGGCCGCTTCATCCAGCGTTTCGACGACACCGACGTCGCGCGCTCGACGCAGGAATTCTCCGACGCCATCCTCTACGACCTGCATTGGCTGGGCATCTTTCCGGACGCCACGGAATACCAGTCACGACGCTTCGAAATCTACGATGCGGCGATGGAGAAACTGAAGGCGGCGCGACTTCTCTATGCTTGTTACGAAACCCCGGAAGAGCTCGATCTCAGGCGCAAGGTGCGTCGCACGCGCGGCCTGCCGCCGGTTTACGGCCGCGAAGCGCTGACGCTGACGCCCGAGCAGATCGCCGAATACCAGACCGATGGCCGCCGGCCGCACTGGCGTTTTCTCCTGCCCAATTTCACCAGTGATCCCTTGGCGCCGGAGCGCACCGAAATCCAGTGGAACGATCTGGTGCGCGGTGAGGAAACCGTCGACCTCGCCTCGCTTTCGGACCCGGTTCTGCAGCGCGAGGACGGCACCTATCTCTACACTTTGCCCTCGGTGGTCGACGACATCGAGATGGGCATCAGCCACATCATCCGCGGCGACGACCACGTGACCAATACCGGCGTGCAGATAGCCCTGTTCCAGGCGCTCGGTGCCGAGCCGCCGGTCTTCGGCCACCACAATCTCTTGACCACCGCATCGGGCGAGGGCCTGTCGAAGCGGACCGGCGCTTTGTCCATCGAGAGCCTGCGCGAGACCGGCATCGAACCGATGGCCGTCGCTTCGCTGGCGGCGCTTGTCGGCACTTCGGAAAACGTCGCGGCGGTGCCTGACATGGCCGAGCTCGCCCGGCGCTTCGACCCGGCCGCGGCGTCGAAATCCGCCGCCAAGTTCGACCCGGACGAGCTCTTCGTGCTCAACCGCGCGCTGCTGCACCACATGCCGTTTTCCGAGGCGCGCGACCGGCTGATCGTGCTCGGCATTTCCGGCGAACAGGCCGAGCCCTTCTGGCTGGCGGTGCGCGGCAATCTCGACAGGCTGGCCGATGCGGCGATCTGGTGGCGCACGCTTCGCGACGGCCCGCAGGAGCAACCGGACTTTTCCGACGTCGATCGCGATTTCCTTCGCCAGGCGTTCGATCTTCTGCCGGAGGACCCGTGGAACGGGTCGGTCTGGAAGGACTGGACGGGCAAGATCAGGGACGTGACCGGCCGCAAGGGCAAGGCACTATTCATGCCGCTCAGGCTGGCGCTTACGGGACAGCCTTCGGGGCCGGAGCTTGCGGATCTATTGCCGCTTATGGGTCGGGAAGGAACGCTGGCCCGACGACCCTGATCTTGCGCCGTTCCGGCGGAGGCAAGGTTGTCGGCGATGGCTTGACGGCGAGCCGCTTGATGGTTTCGCGGTCGAGCCCGCCTTCGACATTGGCCAAACTCTCGGGGTCGGCGCCTGGATCGGGCCTAGCGACAGGCCCCGGAATGAGCGGCGTGGTCTCCACATCGGCCTCGGTCTGCTCCGGGCTTGGCGGATTGCCGGCAATGATCTCGAAATTCCGTGCGGCGTTGCAGCCGCAGGCCGGCGGGCGCGACGTCTCGGGCTGCTTGTAGAGATAGGCGGTCGGCAGTTCGCTGTAGGGCCTGCCGGTTACCGAAGATGCCATGTCAGCCGAATCGTCGCCAATGCCGCGCGTATAGAACACCTGCATCTCGGTGCCGGGGCAGCTCGAATCGCAATTCTTCTGGTCGCGCTCGAAATCGCGCGGCGAGGCGGCATTCGACATCGGGAAGAAATAACCGTCGCAGGTGCGCACGCATATTGTGCGGAATTCGCCGTCAAGGCGTGGCAGATCCATGCCGTCGGGCTGGTTGATCATGGCGCGGATACCGCGTTCTTCATCGGGGTCGCTCGGCTCGTCCAGCGCCTCGAGCCGACTTCCGGCGTCGCCCAAAAGCCGATCGAGCAGAGTTCCTTTGCCGTTATCGCGGTTCGCTTCCAGGACAGGCGCACGCTTCGAAGGCTCATTGCCGTCGCGGCAGCCATTGGCGTCGAGCGAGGCCAATATGCGTGCACGATCGCGGCGCGAGCCGCCGCCGGCGAGCTCAGCGCGCTTGACCTGCAAGGCATCGAGGTTGGCGTTCATGCGGTCGAGCGTGGTCTCGAGCGCGGCGCATGCGTTGCGATTGCGCTCGAACAGCGAAAAGCCGCAGCCGGCACGGTCGGACTGGCGACTTGCCTTTGCAATCTGCTCGCGCTGCCGCACGATCGCGTCGTCGTATTTCCTCAGCAGGGCCGGCTTGCCGCCGCCAGCGCGCGAAGCGGCCGCGAGATCGGCTTCCAGCTGGCGACAAACACGGGAGGCCGCCTGCGGCTGGGTGACGGCAAAGCCTGACAACGCCAAGGCGCCGAGCAGCGCTGCGGCACGGGTCAGCTTCCACCCTCCGCCCGTCATTCGTCCTGAGCTCCGTTTGCCCATCCGTTGCGAAAGCTACCGCGTTTGCGGTTAGCTGTTCGTTCAGCTTACCGCGAAATCGGGTTTCAGCCCAGATTTACAACCGCCTGAGCCTTTTGGGCCGCTTCGACCACGGCGAGCGCCGTCATGTTGACCACGCCGCGCGACGTCACCGACGGCGTCAATATATGCGCCGGCCTGTCGGTGCCGAGCAGGATCGGCCCGACATGCAGCGCGTCCATCATCGCGCGCAGCGCGGTGAGTGTGATGTTCGCCGAATCGAGATTGGGGAACACCAGCAGATTGGCTTCGCCCTTCAGCCGCGAATGCGGATAGACGCGCTGGCGCAGCTGCTCCGACAGCGCCGAGTCGGCATGCATCTCGCCGTCGCATTGCAGGTCGGGCGCGATGCGTGCCAGGATCGCCGCTGCCTGCCGCATCTTGAGCGCGCTCGGCTCATCGCGCGAGCCAAAATCCGAGAACGAGAGCAGGGCGGCCTTGGGCTCGATGCCGAACCGCTGGATTTCTTCGGCCGCCAGCACCGTCATCTCGGCGATCTCCTCGGCGGTAGGATCGACGGTGACATGAGTGTCGGTCAGGAAAATGATGCCGCGCTGCGAGATCAGCATGGAAAGCGTCGACAAATCATGGTCCTTGATGCCGGGACGCGGGCCGATGATCAGCGTGACATTGCGCAGATGCCGCTCAAAACGTCCTTCGAGGCCGCAGACCATGGCGTCGGCGTCGCCACGCTTGAGGGCAAGTGCTGCGATCACCGTGTTGTTGGTGCGCACCATGGTGCGCGCGGCTTCCGTCGTCACGCCGCGCCGGCCGGCGAGTTCGATCAAAAGGTCGACATAATGGCGATAGCGCGGGTCGTCCTCGGGATTGATCAGGCCGAAATCGACGCCCGGCTTGATCCGCAGCCCGTAGCGTTTCAGCCTGATCTCGATGACATGCGGACGGCCGATCAGGATCGGCTCGGCGATGCCTTCCTCCAGCACCACCTGCGCGGCGCGCAGCACGCGCTCGTCCTCGCCGTCGGCATAGATGACGCGCTTGGCAATCGACGTCTTGGCCATCGAGAACACCGGTTTCATGACCAGGCCGGAGCGGAAGACGAAGCGGTTCAGCTGGTCGATATAGGCGGCGAAGTCGGTGATTGGCCGTGTGGCGACGCCGGTGTCGCAGGCAGCCTTGGCGACCGCCGGCGCGATGCGCAGGATCAGCCTGGGATCAAAGGGCGAGGGGATCAGGAAATCGGGCCCGAAGACCGGCGTCTCGCCGGAATAGGCGCGGGCGGCGACATCGGACGGTTCCTCGCGGGCAAGGGCCGCGATCGCCCGCACCGCGGCCATCTTCATCTCTTCGTTGATGGCGCTGGCGCCGCAGTCCAACGCGCCACGGAAGATGTAGGGAAAGCAGAGTACGTTGTTGACCTGATTGGGGAAATCGGAACGGCCGGTGCAGATCATGGCGTCTGGCCGCGCCGCCCGTGCCGCTTCCGGCATGATCTCGGGATTGGGATTGGCCAGCGCCAGGATCAGCGGCTTTGGAGCCATGTGCTGGAGCAGTTCCGGTTTCAGCACGCCGGCGGCCGAAAGCCCCAGGAAGACGTCGGCGCCCGGCAGCACGTCGCCCAGCGTGCGCGCTTCGGTGTCTTTTACATAAGGATCTTTCCAACGGTCCATCTCGTCGACGCGGCCCTTGTAGGCGACACCGAAACGGTCGGTGACCCAGATGTTTTCCACGCGCGCGCCGAGCGAAACCAGCAGATTGAGGCAGGCGAGGGCAGCGGCGCCGGCGCCGGAGGTGACGATCTTGATGTCGGAGATCGTCTTGCCGGCAAATTCCAGGCCGTTGAGCACGGCGGCGGCGACGATGATCGCGGTGCCGTGCTGGTCGTCGTGGAAGACCGGTATGGCCATGCGGGCTTTCAGCCGTTCCTCGACCTCGAAGCATTCGGGCGCCTTGATGTCCTCGAGGTTGATGCCGCCGAAGGTCGGCTCAAGCGCCGAGATCGTCTCGACCATGCGCTCGATGCCAGGCGCGTCGATCTCGATGTCGAAGACGTCGATGCCGGCGAACTTCTTGAACAGAACCGCCTTGCCTTCCATCACCGGCTTGGAGGCCAGCGGGCCGATATTGCCCAGACCGAGCACGGCCGAGCCGTTGGAAACGACGCCGACCAGATTGGCCCGCGCCGTGTAGTCGGCGGCTGTTGCCGGATTGTCGCGGATTTCCAGGCAGGGCGCCGCTACGCCGGGCGAATAGGCAAGCGCCAGATCGCGCTGGTTGCCGAGCGGCTTCGTTGCCTGGATCTCGAGCTTCCCAGGCCTTGGGTGCTTGTGGAAGTAGAGCGCGGCTTCGTCGAGGTCCGACCGGGCCGCTTTTTTGCTTTCGCCTTCCATGCCGGCCGCTCCTCAACTCAGTCCGTTTGGTGTTTTGAGTCTCTTAGCATGCAGCCGAGGCTTTTCGAGAGGTGATATGTCGCAAGCGCGAAGCTTATGGCTTCGCACTGCCGCCTGCCTGTGCGGTCTGCCATTGAAATGTTGAGACGACGGGCGGGTGCGGAGCCCGGTATCTACAGCGTCTGCGAACTCTGCCACAGCCAGATTGCGAGCGAGCCTGAACGCCCGCGGACCTGTGCTTCCACAGGTCCTCTCAGAGCACCAGATTTGAACAACTCGCAGTCGCGGCCGGCAACTTGCAACATTTCGTCGCTCACCGCGGCTTCGGCGTTTTGGTCGGCCGCGATCTCCATCAAGCGACTGGCGACATTAACCGTATCACCCGTAGTCGCGATGTGCTGACGGCCTTTGCCACCGAGTCTCGATGCAACGATTGTTCCGTAATGCGCTCC
The DNA here is from genome assembly GCF_055901555.1 of Mesorhizobium sp. WSM4821. NCBI lineage: Bacteria > Pseudomonadati > Pseudomonadota > Alphaproteobacteria > Hyphomicrobiales > Phyllobacteriaceae > Mesorhizobium > Mesorhizobium sp. WSM4821. The sequence continues at coordinate 4,331,979 of NZ_CM148371.1, forward strand.
GATCTTGAAGCCGAGCCTAGATGCAGTCGATGCGGGCAACGAAGCGAGCCAGTTGTTGGTACGGCTGGAGAGCGCTGCGCAGCAGCGGGCAGCATTGAAGGCATCATCTGTCGCTGCTTCCGGTAGACCGAACAGGATCATGGCTCCGTCACCCATGAAATTCGTGACAACGCCACCGCAGCTTGTCACCTCTTCGTCCACCAACGCATGGAACGTGTTCAAAAGTTCGCGTGTGGCGTTCGGCCCTAATGTTTCGCTCAGTCCGGTGAAACCGGACAGGTCAATGAATATGATGGCGGCGTCCCTCCGGACAGGTTCCAGGAGAAAGTCGCCATGCTTCGCGAGCCACCCCGCAAAGCCGGGGGCCTGAACTCGTTGAAGCAATTCGCTCTGCGTGGCGAAATACTGGGCCTGGTTCCTGCCCAACCAAAGCTGCGCGGCCCCGAACAAAATAGCTGGCGGAACGGCGGCGGCCATCGGTAACGCCGCGCTCAGCCAGATTTGGTGTGAGAATGCGGTCATATTGACCACGAACCAGATCACAACCACGCCGACGATCGCTGCAAGGCCGATGGCGTTGCGACGCCATGCCAACAACCCCACAAGAACCACTGGCAGCGCCACTGCAAAGCCGGCATCTGCAAGGCGAACGTACTGATCTCGCACTATGCCGTCGCCGGTCATCAGATGGGCAATGGCCGTCGACATGACCTCGACGCCTGGGAGCACGGGATCAAACGGTGTCGGGAAAACATCGCCGGCGCCGGTTGCCGTTGCTCCGATCACAACAATTCGATCCCGAATAATGCCGCCATCGACTTGGCCCCCCAGCACCGTCGTGGCGCTGATCGTGCGGATCGTGCCGCGAGGGCCATAGAATGTCAGAGGAAGTATGTGGCCAATGTCCGTCCGAATCCGCTGTCCGCCCAGAGATAGATAGCCGGGCGCAATTCCCGGATCCTCTCCCACCGCCATGGCGGCAACGCGCAGGGAGAAAGACGCTTCCGTCCGATCTCCGGCCCGAAACAGCAACGGGACGAACCGAGGCGTTCCCGTCCAGTCGGTAACCACGTTCACGACGCCGACAGCGGCGATATCCGAGAACGCTTTCAGGGGCCACAGAAACCGCTTGGCATTCGGCACTCGGGCGAGAGGGCCATCGCCCTCGGCCGCAATCGATTGTTTGCCTCCCGAGTAGACCGCTGCAGCAGCGATTACGCTTGAAGTCCCACGCAGCGAACGCGTGAGCGCCTCATCATCACCTTTTTTCCCGGGATCGACCAGCAGCAGGTCGACCGCAATGGCTTTCGGTCCAAAGCGAGCTATCGTATCGACAATCCGGGCAAGCGTGGCGCGGCTGAGGGGATAGCGGCCTTCGTTTCGGACCGCTTCGTCGTCTATTGCGACAATGGTAATCAGCTCCGGCGGCTTTGCCGTTCCCCGAACAAGCGTTCGCAGATCCGTCATCGTTGCTTCGACGCGATCAAGGGACCACATGTTGCCGCGCCAGTGCGCTAAACCAAGGCCGGCCCCCCAAAGACCCGCCAGAACGAGCGCGATCAGCGTCTGAAGCGCTCGCCCGCTCATTTAGGTTACTGACCGAAACGGGCCATTAACGCCGAAACACGTGCGGCGGGCCAGCGCTTGACCGTCAGTGTGCCTGTTCCGGCTTCCACATCGACGCCTTCGCCCGGCCCGAGGACTACGCCAGCATTGGACGCCGGCCTTTGCACGGCGACGCGACCTTTGACGACGAAGACAGACGTCTTGCCTCGGGCAACGTCGACTGCCCATTTTGTACCTCGCACCGCGGCGATCGCCTGCGGGGTGACGACAGCGAAGCCACTCCGGACCCTGCCGGCTGGAGCATCGAACAACAGCGCCTTGCGCCGTAATCTGACCGCATCGGCACTACCATTTCGATCGCGGTCCACCAGTGCAAAACGAGCGCCATCTTCCGCAACGATGGTAAGGCCTTCCCGGCATCTCAGAATTTGTCGGGACGTACCTGCTACCAGTTCGAACCTACAGCCGGCGTTACTCGACTGCGCTGAAGCGGTATCCACCCAGAAGACACAGGCAAGCATGCATGCCACCAGGCTCCGGAGATATCGGCCACTTGCGCTCATAAACGTCTCCTTGCTTTTGCGAAAATCCGCGGCAAGAAAATCTTTGCACTGTCTTCTGCGGTCAGCCTGGCAGTATACTCATGCGTACGAACCGGCACTTGCAGCCGCGTTGCCTAAAGGTAGCACGGTCCGACCAGCGATCTTAACACGATAGCTTGCCCCAACACCAAATAAGGCGACATCAAGCCGTTTGAAGCGGCCGCGATGCGAACGTCATGCGGCGTCGCTGCTCGTTCTGGCAGATGAGGCGAGCGGCAACTTTCCACCCGGGTCGGTCGTTCGGCGCTTACCTCGGCAACTATTTCGCGAGCCGTCTGGGTTGCGCCATACTCAGACCTTGGTGCAGCAGGCCTCAGCTTTGCCCCAAAAGTGCACGCGCCAACTCTTCCCATTCCCCATCAAGCGTTAAGATCGACGGCGCGGCGTCGCAGCGGCGATACCAATATTCCGCGTTCGATTGGTCGCCTTCCTTGCGATGGAGGTAGGCATGCACGCGCATACCCGCCGTATCGTCGCGCTTCTGTGCGCGCTCGTGCGCCTTATCCCAATCGCCCTTTGCATCCCACCACAGCGCCTGCAGGGCAGGGCTCAAGCCGGCCGGCGGCTGTGCTTTCGCAATCGAATCTCTGAAAGCTTGCAGATCCATTTTCCACCATAGTGACGTACAGAGCGCCAATAATACCCGCACCGGCGGCCGACTGGTAGCGAGCATCGGACGATATACCGGATGACTGGAATGAGCCAGGAACGCTTGTTGCGGTGAACGTCGGCCACCGGGCAGCGAAATGGACTGATGAAGGGCGACTTCGGGTCAACCTGCGTCGTGCAACGCTCGCAACTAAACGACCGCAAAGGGTGTGCGCCGTGACAAGGCGGCACTTTCCAGTGGGTGCAAGCCCCACCGCCGGATCGTTGATCGGCGCCGCCGATGATCGAGGACGGAAGACACGCACGACCGAGGCACGAGACAACCGGCGCGGCATTCCGCAGGGCTCACCTATCTCACCCTTGCTGGCAAATCTGTACATGCGCCGGTTCGTGTTGGGGTGGAAGAAGCTCAAAGCCTTGGCACTCGCCTCGTCACCTATGCCGACGACCTTGTGATCTTGTGCAGGAGGGGCAAGGCGGAAGCGGCGCTCCAGCACCTGCGCGCGATCATGGGCAAGCTGAAGCTGACGGTGGCACTCGACAGCCACACCGCAGTGCGGTTGCGCCGGTGGTTGCGTTCCAAGCACAAGACCAGACGATGTAAGGGCGGGGCCTATCCAGACTCGCACCCTTACGAGCACTTCGGGCTCGTACGTTTGACCCAACTTGGACGTGGCGTGTCGTGGGTGAAGGCGTGAGTTCTTGTCCGAGAGCCGGATGCGGGAGATCTGCATGTCCGGTTCGATGAGCGGGGTGTGGAAACGGAGCCAAGGTTGGACCAGTAAGGCATCGCCAGACGAAAGGGGCGGCAAACAGATATGTTCAACCTACCGCCACCGCGCCACACCTCGATTCTACCGTTTTCCCTCCGTTCCCAGCCGGTACCAAGCGTTGGATTTTGCCCCTAGAACGCGCTGACATAGGCACCGCCATCCACCGGTATGTTCTGCCCGGTCAGGTAGCCGGCATGAACCGAGCACAGGAAGGCGCAGATCTGGCCGAATTCCTCCGGCGTGCCGAGCCGCTTGGCCGGAACGTTGGCTGCCGCCTGGGTCTTGCGCGCGGCGGCGGCAGCCGGATCTTCAGGAGTGCCGGCTTCATGCGGGGGACGCAGCCGGTCGGTGTCGAGCTTGCCCGGCAGCATGTTGTTGATCGTCACATTGCGGTCGATCACCGTCCGCGCGACGCCGGCGAGGAACGAGGTCAGGCCGGCGCGCGCGCCCGACGACAGGTCGAGGCCGGGAATGGGAACAAAGACCGACAGCGAGGTAATGTTGACGATGCGGCCGAAACCGCGCTCCGCCATGCCGTCGATGACGGCCTGAACCAGTTCGATCGGGGTCACCATGTTCTGGGTGACGCCTTCGAGGATCTTTTCGCGGTCGAGCTCGCGGAAATCGCGAAACGGCGGTCCGCCATTGTTGTTGACGAGGATATCGGGATCCGGACAGGCGGCAAGCAGCGCCTTCTGGACCTCGGGCTTCGAGACGTCTCCGACAATCTCGGTCACCTTGACGCCAAATCTTTCGCGCAGTTCGGCGGCGGTCTTGGCCAGTTGGTCGGCGTTGCGCCCATTGACGACCAGATCGCAGCCGGCTTCGGCCAGCGCCGTGGCGCAGCCGCGCCCAAGGCCCTTGCTGGAAGCACAGACGATGGCCTTTTTGCCGCGAATGCCGAGATCCATGATGATTTTCTCCTCTGATTGGCGCGGCAACCTACTCTTGGGGCTGGACCAATCGCAACCGTCATACGGTTGTTGCATGAATCGGCGCATAGGCACACGCGAGAGCAACGGTGAGAATCCAATGCCTGGCGCAGAGCCCCGCACGTTCCGCAGCATGTTCATCTCCGACGTCCATCTCGGATCGAAGGCGGCGAAGGCCGAGTTCCTGATCGATTTCCTGCGCCATCACGACGCCGATATCATCTATCTCGTCGGCGACATCGTCGACGGCTGGCGGTTGAGACGAAACTGGCACTGGCCGCAGAGCCACAATGACGTCGTCCAGAAATTGCTGCGCAAGGCGCGCAAGGGCGCCAGCATCACCTATATCGCCGGCAATCACGACGAGTTCGCGCGCCAGTTCCAGGGCGTGCATTTCGGCGGCATCGTCGTCGCCGACCGCGTCACCCACGAGACCGCCGACGGCAAACGGTTTCTGGTCATCCATGGCGATCAGTTCGATACCGTCGTCCATAATGCGCGCTGGCTCGCCTATCTTGGCGACTACGCCTATGACGCGGCCATGCTCGTCAACCGCGTGGTGACGCGGCTTCGCCAACTGCTTGGCCTGCCTTACTGGTCGTTTTCGTCCTGGGCCAAGGTCAACGTCAAGAAGGCGGTGAATTTCATCGGCTCGTTCCAGACCATGCTGACCGAGGAAGCACGCCGCTCGCAGGTCGACGGCGTAATCTGCGGGCACATCCACCATGCCGCGATCGAAAGCTACGAGGACGTGCAATACATCAATACCGGGGACTGGGTGGAGAGCTGCACGGCGGTGGTCGAGCATTTCGACGGCCGGATGGAGATACTGCACTGGGCGCATGTCCTGCCGGAAGGTCCGGTCGGCAGCGAAGTGCTGGTGCCGGTCGACATCAGGGGCAGGGCAGTCCAGGCGGCTTGAGCAAACCCGGCCTGATCTCGCTCTAATCGATTAGTCCAAGCGGTTCCGCCGACTTTTTCAGCGTGTTATGGAGTTGGCGTGACGCTGCAGGCCGACCCGGCCGAAGGCCGCGCCGACGGATTGTCTGTTGATGTCCTCCCTGCCGCCGCTTTCGCCTCAACAACTCGTCAAGCCGCGCCATTTCGAACTGCGCATGAGCCTGATTTTCTTCACGCTTTTCGTGCCGCTGGGCACGCATTTGCCATACTTCCCGCTGTGGCTGCAGGCAAAAGGTTTTGATGCCGAGCAGATAGCGGTCATCCTTGCAGCACCAATGTTCCTGCGTGTGGTGACGACGCCGTTGCTGACGGCGCTGGCCGACAGGGCGAGCGACCGCGCGCACGTCTATGTCGCCCTGGTGGCCGCATCGCTGGCGCTGTCGGCCGGTTATTTCCTGACGCCGACCTACGCAATGGTGCTGGCCGTTTCGCTGGCGCTCGCCGTGTTCTGGACGCCGCACTCGCCGATTGCCGATTCACTGGCGCTGTCTGGTGTGCGCCGCTTCGGCTCGAATTACGCAAGCATGCGCAAATGGGGATCGATCTCCTATCTATGCGCCAACCTCGCCGGCGGCTTCATCCTGGCGGCGACCAGCGCCGAGGCTGTCCCGGCGATCATCTTCGTGGCTTTCGGCGCGGCATTCGCCGTTGGGCTGATCGCGCCACGCCTTGGCCGCCCCCGGCGTGCCTCGCCGCTTTCGGCGACCGACATCCAGCAATCGGCGCCGAAACTTCTCAATGCGTATTTCCTGTATTTCTCCATCGGCGTCGGCGTCATCACCGCCAGCCATGCGTTTCTCTACGGCTTCGTGTCGATCTACTGGAAATCGATCGGCATCAGCGATTCGGTTGTCGGGCTCTTATGGGGTTGGGGCGTGGTGGCCGAGATCGGCATGTTCATGATCTTCACCTGCGCCTTCGGCTCCTTCTCGGTCGTGTCGATCATGGTGATGGCAGGGCTCGGTTCGATCGTCCGCTGGATCGCCTTTCCCTTGATCTGGCCGCTTGGCGTTGGCGTCGCCGGATTTTTCGCAGTCCAGACGCTGCACGCGGTTTCGGTGGCGCTGGTTCTGATCGGCCTGCAGAAGATGATCGGCGAGACGGTCGCGGAGGAACGAACCGGGGCGGCGCAAGGCATCGCCTATTTCTCCAACGGCTTTTTCACGGCGGTGGTGACGCTGCTCTCCGGCCCGCTATACGACCGCTTCGGCGTAGACGGCTTTTTTGCCATGATCCCGATCGCCTTGGTCGGCCTGGCGCTGATTGGACTTGCCGCGCGTTCAGCCCCACAGCGCCGTATCGGGCGGTGACACCAGCGATCCCTGGTAGACGAGACCGGGACGTCGGTCGCGGGCAAGCAGCAGCGGACCGTCGAGATCGACGAAATCGGCATCCTGTGCCAAGAGCACGGCCGGCGCCATGGCTAGCGACGTGCCGACCATGCAGCCGACCATGACGCCAAAACCCAGTTCGCGGGCGCGATCGCGAAGGGCAAGCGCCGCGGTCAGGCCGCCCGATTTGTCGAGCTTGATGTTGACGGCGTCGTAGAGGCCGAGGAGCGGGGCAAGATCGTTTGCCTCATGCACGCTTTCATCGGCGCAGATCGGCACCGGATGCGCGATGTGGCGAAGGATGCCGTCGCGGCCTGCCGGCAGCGGCTGTTCGATCAGCGTGATACCCTGTTCGGCCGCAAAGGCCAGGTTTTCCACGATGTTGTCGTCGCTCCAGCCCTCATTGGCATCCAGGATGATGCGGCTCGCCGGTGCCGCTTCTCTAACCGCGCGGATACGGGCCATGTCGTTGCCGCCGCCAATCTTGACCTTGAGCAGCGGGCGCAGGGCGTTGGCGCGGGCTTGGGCTGCCATCACTTCGGGTTCGGAGAGCGACAGCGTATAGGCTGTCTCTAGCGCCCTCGGCGGCGCCGCGCAGATGCTGGAGGCGACCGGCTTGCCTGCGATCTTCGCCTCCAGGTCCCATAGAGCGCAGTCGACGGCGTTGCGTGCGGCACCTGCCGGCATGGCGTCGAGCAGCGCGGCCCGGCCGATGCCGCCGGCAATCTGCTCCCGCATGGCCTCGATCGCATCACGGACACCGTCCATGGTCTCGCCGTAGCGCTTGTAGGGGACGCATTCGCCGCGCCCGGTATGGCTGCCTTGGCTGATCGTGCAAGCGATCACCTCGGCTTCGGTCTTCGAGCCGCGCGAAATGGTGAACGTCCCAGCGATGGGAAAGCGCTCTGCCTCGACCGAAATGACACGCGCCATATTTTTCTGCTCCAGCTATGCGACAACGAGCCCGTCGGCAAATCGACAGGTGGGTTCCGTCAGGCTAAACAGGACGCCATGTTGACCATCCGCAAACGCTTCGCAAGCGGCACGACCGCCAATGGGGCCGATCACCAGCCGCGCGTCGCGGTCGGTGAGGAGGGCGACGTTCTCGGCTGCGCCTTCTCCGGAAACTGGACGACGCGCACCGTAACGCTGGTCGACGCCGAGATGCGCAAGATCGAGAAGCGCAGCGGGTTCAAGACGCTTGCGCTCGACCTTTCGCACATCGAGAAGATGGACACCGCCGGGGCCTGGCTGATCGACCGTCTGGTCAGCGCCTTCGAAAAGAAAGGTGTCGAGATCAGGCTGCAAGGACAAAGCGAGATTGCCTCCATCCTGCTCGGCGCCGTTGGCGATGCCGTCCGGCGCGAATCCGATCCCGGCGGCACAAAGCCGCCCAATATCATCATTCGCGCGCTCGAGCTGGTTGGCCGGCGCGTCTATGAAATGCGCGACGATTTCCTGGCCTCGATGAACATATTGGGCGCCACGATACGCGGCTCGCAGATGAAGCTCGGCCGTGGCCATGCGGTCAATCCGGCGGCGATCTTCAACCAGATGGATCGCATGGGCGTCGGCGCCATACCGGTGGTCGTGCTGATGTCGGCTATCGTCGGCGCGATCGTTGCCCAGCAAGGCGCCTACCAGCTCAGCTATTTCGGCGCCGATATCTTCGTCGTCGATCTGGTCGGCGTGCTGATCCTGCGCGAACTCGGCGTGCTGATGACCGCGATCATGATCGCCGGCCGTTCGGGCAGCGCCATCACGGCCGAAATCGGCTCGATGAAAATGCGCGAGGAGGTCGACGCGCTGAAGGTCATCGGGCTCAATCCGATCGGCGTTCTGGTGTTTCCGCGGCTGGTCGCGCTGGTGATCGCGCTGCCATGCCTGACGATCATCGCCAATTTCGCCGCACTTGGCGGCGGCATCGCGGCGGCATGGCTCTATTCCGACATCGCACCGGCCGCCTTCATCGACCGGCTGCGCGTCGCCATCGATCTCAGCACCATCTTTGCCGGACTGATCAAGGCGCCATTCATGGCCATGATCATCGGCACCATCGCCTCGGTCGAAGGCATGAAGGTTGGCGGCAGCGCCGAATCGCTGGGTCAACACGTGACCGCTTCCGTTGTGAAGTCGATCTTCGTGGTCATCATCCTCGACGGGCTTTTCGCCATGTTCTACGCGGCGATCGAGTTCTGACATGGCCATTCAGGGCAACAAAAAGGCGACTGGAGTTGCGGACGGGGCCGACGAAGACGAGATCGTGCTTTCCGCGCACGACATCACCGTATCCTTCGGTGACAAGGTCATTCTCGACAAACTGTCGCTCGATATCAGGCGCGGCGAGATTCTCGGCTTTGTCGGCGCCTCCGGAGCCGGCAAATCGGTGCTCTTGCGCACGATCCTCGGCCTGGTGCGCAAGCAGTCCGGAACGATCAAGCTGTTCGGCGTCGATGTCGAAAAGGCGAGCGAGAAGGAACGCCTTCGCATCGACATGCGCCTTGGCGTCCTCTTTCAGCACGGCGCGCTGTTTTCGGCGCTTACGGTCCTGGAAAACGTGCAGGTGCCGATGCGCGAATATCTCGATCTCCCGAGAAAGCTGATGGACGAACTGGCAATGCTCAAGGTCGAATTGGTCGGGTTGCCGCCGGATGCGGCGCAGAAATTCCCGTCCGAGCTTTCCGGCGGCATGATCAAGCGTGCGGCGCTGGCACGCGCGCTGGCGCTCGATCCCGACATCGTCTTCCTGGACGAGCCGACATCAGGCCTCGACCCGATCAGCGCGGCCGAGTTCGACGAACTGGTGGTCAAGCTGCGCGATACCATGGACCTGACCGTGTACATGGTCACGCACGATCTCGACACGCTGTTCACCGCTTGCGATCGGGTGGCGGTGCTCGGCAACAAGAAAGTGCTGGTCGAAGGCACGATCGACGACATGCTCAAAAGCGAGGAACCCTGGGTGAAATCCTATTTCCGCGGAAAACGTGCGCGGCAACTTGATCTTGCGGCACGCGCATAGCCATAAGTGGGTAAATGGAAACCAGAGCCAACTACGTCATTGTCGGCATTTTCACGCTAGCGGCGATCCTGGCGGCCTTCGCGTTCGTCTATTGGACGGCCGCGATCGGGGACAGGGGTGAGACGGCGATGCTGCGGGTGCGCATTCCGGGATCGGCTTCCGGCCTCGGCCGCGGCAGTTTCGTGCTGTTCAACGGCGTCAGGGTCGGGGATGTCAAGCGCGTCTATATCGACCTCGACAATCCGACCGCGGCAATCGCCGAGGCCGAAATAGGCCGCACGACGCCGATCACCAAATCGACGCAGGCCGATATCGGCCTTGCCGGCCTCACCGGTCAGGCCAATATCGAACTCAAGGGCGCCGACCCCAAGGAAGTGAACCTTCTCGACCAGGCCGAGGAGGAGGGCCGCGTCGCCGAGATCGTCGCCAACCCGTCAGCGGTCACCAACCTGTTGCAGACGGCGCAGAACATCTTCACCCGCGCCGATACGGTTCTCACCCAGCTCGAAGGCTTCACCAAGGACGTTCGCGGACCGCTGACGCAGACCGTCAACAATGTGCAGACCTTCTCCGATGCGCTGGCCAAGAATTCCGACGGCATCGACAAATTCCTCGCCAGCGTCAGTTCACTGTCGGAAGAGTTGAAGGGCGTTTCGGGCAAGCTCGACGGCACGCTGAAGGCGGCGGAAGGGCTGCTCAACGCGGTCGACAAGGACCAGATCAAGAGCATCGTCGACAATGTCGATACGGTGACGGCGAACCTGAAGGAAACCTCGAAGCAGTTCGACAGGGTCGTCAGGAACGTCGACACGGCGGTGGGATCGATCAACGATTTCGCCCAAAGGACGCAAGGCACGCTGGCCAAGGTCGACGGCGTTCTCGATGGCATCGATCCGGCACAGGTTCGCACCGCGCTGGCCAATATCCAGAAGGCCAGCGAAAATGCCAACGAGGCTGCCGCCGACATCGCCAAGGTGACCAATAAAGTCGCCAACCGGGCCGACGATATCGACCAGACGATCAAGGACGCACAGCAGCTCGCCGAGCGCCTCAACGACGCCTCAGTCCGCGTCGACGGCATCCTCGTGAAGGTCGATAAATTGCTCGGTTCGGGCCAGGCCGACGGCATGATAGCCGACGCCAGGAATACGCTGAAATCGTTCAAGCAGGTGGCCGACACGCTGAACGCCCGCCTCGGCACCATCACCAGCAATCTGGCCCGTTTCTCCGGTCAGGGCCTGGAGAACGTCGAAGCGCTGGTCCAGGACAGCCGTCGTTCGATCACCCGCATCGAAGAGGCGGTGACGGATCTCAGCCGCAATCCGCAGCGGATCCTGTCGGGCGGCGAAGGCGAGGTTCGGCAATTCGACGGCAGGGTGCGGCGTTGACTTCGGCTTTCGCCCGCCCCAAGAACATGAGTTGCAAGTGCAGGTTGATCTTACGATCCGGGGACAACGGGGATCGCGTGTGAAGTCATTCATGTCTAAATTTGGCGGGGTCAAATCGGGTGGGCTCAAAGCGGGTGTGGCATTGCTTACGCTTTCGCTAGCCAGTTGCGCGTTTTTGCCGGGTGGCGGGCCGGCGCCGCTCGACACATTCGAACTGTCGGCGCCGGCGCTCGATGCGCGCGGCCGCAGCCGCCGCCAAATCCTCATCGCACAGCCTTCGGCGCTCAAGGCGCTTGACAGCCAAAACATCGTCATCAAGCCGTCGGCGCGCTCGATCCAGTACCTCAAGGGTGCGCAATGGGCCGATCGGCTGCCGCTGATCGTGCAGGCGCGGCTGGCCGAGACCTTCCAGCGCTCGGGCAGCTTCGCCGGTGTCGGCAAGCCGGGTGAGGGGCTGGCGATCGACTATCAGGTAATCGTCGAGGTCCGTTCCTTCGAAGTCCGGGTCGACGGTGGCGAACATGCCGAAGTCGACCTGTTCGTGCGGATATTGAACGACCGCAACGGCGAGGTGCGTGCCTCCAAGAGCTTCACCGCGACCGCGCCCGTCGCGGGCAGCGGCAACCAAGCCTATATCGGCGCGCTCGACAGTGCGTTCGGCGATGCGGCCAAGGACATCGTCCGCTGGACCGATTCGGTGATCTGACGCCGACAGGACCGCCGGGGCGCAGGATCAAACTCGATCATCTGGGTGCCGCCAATGGCCGAGATGGGGTGGTTCCCCGACATCCATGTGGCCGCTAAGATAGAGCAATGCGTGAACCGGATTTCGAATTGGACGGGTGGTGCCTGGATGATGGCGAGGAATATCATCGGGCGTCGCCGGACACATTCTGGATACCCGATTCGCATGAACGAGAAGGGTTGCAACCGGGAGATCACGCGAAACTGATCTTTCGAATTTTAGGCCGATGATGAGAATGAACCCGTCGCCGTAGAGCGCATGTGGGTGCTGGTGCGCGAGCCGATCGACGGAGGCTACTTGGGTGTCCTCAATAACGATCCGTATGCAGTTGCTCAGAATGATGGGCTTTGGAGTGGGGTTGAGTTACCGTTTTCGGCCCGTCATGTGATCGATATTCGCGAATGCAGCGAGAAAACCATTGCCTTGACCGCACAAACACCGAAGACGCGTTGGCCTCAAATGTGATTGCGGTCTTATGTACTGCAACGGAGTCGAAAGCGATCGCAGAGAGCCTAACATGAAGGTCTGCGGCCCCGGTTCCGAAAAACCTCAGAGCTTGTGTCGAATTGGTCAGGACCCGTTCGTCCTTGGTCATGGATCGACAATCCAAGCACAAGGATAAATGATATGCCCAGCACCGTACGCCTGCACCGCGTTCTGGCAACCAGCCCAGAAAAAGTCTATCGCGCATTCCTTGAGGCGGACGCGCTCGCGAAATGGCTGCCGCCCAACGGCTTTACCTGCACGGTTCATCTTCTGGAGCCCCAAGTCGGCGGCACATTCAAAATGTCGTTCCGCAACTTCACAACGGACAAAAGCCACGCGTTTGGCGGCGAATATGTCGAGCTCGTTCCGGGCGAACGCCTGCGCTATACGGACAAGTTCGACGATCCCAACTTGCCCGGCGAGATGCAGGTGACTGTGACATTGAAGAGAGTATCAGTCGGCACAGAGCTGGATATCACGCAGGCAGGCGTGCCGGACGTCATTCCGCCTGAGGCTTGTTATCTCGGTTGGCAGGAGTCGCTGCGAAACCTGGCAAGGCTCGTCGAACCGGAGATCAATCAATAGAGCATCATCGCGAGGACGTCGGGACGGAAATGAAAAAGGCGGGAAAATTTCCCGCCTTTTTTGGTCCCTATCGCCTGATCAATGCAGGCGGCCGCTGGCGTGGGCAAGCATCGTATAGACCTTGCCGGTATCCGACGTCAGGTAGGTCTGGGCCATCATGTTGTCGCGGTCGTTGCGCGACACGTCCTTGAGCAGCTTTTCGAAATCGTCGCAATAACGGTCGACGGCGGCGCGGAACTCAGCCTCCATCTGATATTTGCGGCGGATCTCGTCGAAAGTCTGCTGGCCTTTCAGCGTGTAGAGGCGCCGGGTGAACACGTCGCGCTCGCCGCGCCGGTAGCGGTTCCACAATTCGATCGAGGCATCGTGATCGATGGCGCGGGCGATGTCGACGGAAAGCGAGTTGAGCGACTCCACGACGTGAAGCGGCGAACGCTGGGCAGGAGCCGAGCGTGGCGCTTCCGAAGGTGCCGCGGGCTTGGCGGCGTCGTCGCGCGATGCCCCGGTCAAGAGATCGCGCACCCACCCGCCCTGTGCCGTGCGGCCATTGGAATCGCGCTGGCGCGGCCCCGTGTCCACCGGGCGTTCCAGGTCGAGCGTGCCGCGCAGTGCGGACTCACCCAATGGCGGCTGAGGGAGGCGAGGCTCCGGCTGCGGGGCGGCGGGAGGACGGCGCTGCGGCTCAGCGGCTCGCGCGGCAGGCGCTTGCGGCGCTGGACGCAGGCTACGCGGCTCCGAAGGCTCGGCGCCGCGGCCCGATTTCGCAACGATATCCGAAAGTTCCTTCAGGGCGTTGATCTGCTCGGAAACGGCGCGGCGGATGGCCGTGGTCGATTCCTTTGCCTCTTCCGGCATCTCGATGACGCCCTTCTTGAGCTCGGCGCGGGTGAGGTCGAGCTCGCTCTTGATCGAGCCGGCGGTGCGCCGCATCTCCTCGGTCGCGTCGGCGAAGCGCTTCGTTGCAGAATCGACAACGTCGGAAATGGCGGTACGGATCTTGTCCGCCGACTCCAGCGTCTTGCCTTCGGCGTTCTGCAGCGTCTGGCCGACCAGAGTCTCGAACGAGCGCATGACCCTTTCGAGATCCTCCGACTTCTTGACCAGGCCGACGGCGAGGTCCTCCAGCGACGATTGCCTTTCCAGCGTATGTTCGAGGTTGCTCTGAGCCGAACTCAACAGGTCTGAAGCACTGGAAAGCAACCGGCTGTGCTCGTCGAACTTGGTGGCGATGCCGGCGACCTCGCGCAAGGTGGAAGACGACAATTCGGTAAGCCGTGTTGTGTTCGAATCGACCAGGCGCGCCGAGCTGGCGAAAGTCTGGGCGGCTTTTTCGGTCGTTGCCGCGAAGCTTTGCGTGCTGCCGGTCAGGCGTTCGTCGACCTGGCCCAGATTGGCCGCCGCTTGCTCGATCAGCTGACCGAGCTGCGCGCTGGAGGTGCTCATGCGGCCGATGAGATCGGCGACGCTGTCGGCAAGCGTCGAGCGCGCGCCTTCGACGGCCGACAATGTTTCGGCCGTGCGGCTGGCGAGCGCGTTGACGAGGGTGGCGTTTTCACTGCGAAGCTTCTCGGTCGCGCGCTCGGTAACCTCTTCCATGCTCTTTTGCAGTTCCGAGCCGCCCTGGGCGAAGCGCTCGACCAGAGGCCGTGCCGTTTCGTCGAGGATTTTCGAGATCTCGGCCGAGCGTGCCGCGAGCATCGTGTTGAGCTCGCGGGTGTTGGTGCCGATCGTCTTCGCGGCATCGTTGGTGCTTTGGCCGATATGCTGGCCGACCGCGGTGAAGGTTTCCGCGATCGTGTTGGCGCGCGAAATGAGTTGCGCCTCGGCGGTCGAGACCTGCTCGTTTAGCTTCTGGCCCATCGTCTCGGTGGTGTGGGCGAGACGGCCCTCGACGCTGGCGATCTGTTCCTCTACGCGAGCCGCCGCAGCCGCCGCGCTGGACGCCAGACGCTCATCGGCCCCGGCGAGCGCCTGCTCGATTTCGCGGGCGTGGCCGGCAAGTTCCTGACCGGTTTGCCTTGCACGTTCGGCAACCCGCTGCTCGGTGCTGGCAAATGCCCCAACGATGTTGTCGGTATGCTCTCCGATCGCGGACGAGCTGTCGGCGATGCGGGATATCAGACGGTGATCCGCCTCGTCGAAGATACGGCCGATCTCGGATGCACGGGCCGACAGCGCCTCCGACCCTTCGGCGATGCGCGACATCAGCTGCTGGTCTGCGGCATCGAAAATGCGGCCAAGGTCCGATGCCCGCGCCGCGAGCGCTTCGGCAGATTCGCCGATGCGCACGCCGAGCCGTTCGTCGGCGCCTTCGAAATTGCGCAGGATGTCTCCGGCGCGCGCGGCCAGCGACTGCGCCGTTTCAACCGCGCGGGCAACCAGCTTCTGGTCCGCCGCATCGAATGTGCCTGCGATCTCGCTAGCACGAGCGGCCAGCTGGTCGGCGGTTTCCTGGGCGCGCGCCAGCAAGGAGTTCGACGTATCCTCGGCGCGAGCGACGAGCGCGCTCGAGCTGTCCTCGGCACGTGCGGCGAGGCGGCGATCCGCCTCCTCGAAGGTGCGGGCGATATCCTCTGCCCTGGCGAGCAAGGCAGCCGAGGTCTGCTCGGCGCGTTCGGCGATCTTGCGATCGGCGTCGCTGAAGGCCGCGCCTGCCTGCTCATGCAGCGCGCTGGTGACTTCCATGACCTTTTCGCGCAACGCACCCGCAACGAAGACGGCGCTCTTTTCGAGCACGCTGCGAACGTTGTCGACACCGGTCGACAGCGCGCGCTCCATGGTCCCGGCACGCTCCTCGATGATGCCGGTCTGGCGGCTGAACGCCTGCTCGATCTTTTCGACATCGGCGGCGATTGCCTCGGATATGTCGGTGCTTCTGGCGGCGATCTGGTCGATATGGCCGGACAGGGAACGGTCGACTTCCTTGCGCGTATCGGCGAGCCTGGAGAGATCGTCCTCCAGCGCACGGGTCAGCGTGTCGCGGCCTTCGGCCAACTTGCCGATGTGCCCGGCGATGATGTCGTCGACGTCGGAGCGGCTGGCAGCGATTTTCTGCAGGTCCGCTTCCAGCGCACGTCTGAGGATGTCGCGGCCTTCGGCCAGCTTCTCGACCTGGCCGGCAACCAGTCCGTCGATGCTCGACCGGCTTTCGGCCAGCTTGGCAAGATCGTCCTCGAGCGCCTTGGAAAGGATCGAGCGGTCCTGGATGAGCTTGTCGGCATGGCTGTTCACAAGACCGTTGACGCTGCCGAGGTCGGCCTCCAGCGCCCGCGCAAACTGTGCGCGATTGTCGGTCAGCTGCTGGGACTGGTCGGTGACGATACCCTTGATGGTATTGAGGTCCGCTTCCAGCGCGCGTCTGAGAATGTCGCGGCCCTCGGCCAATTTTTCGACCTGGCCGGCAACCAGTCCGTCGATGCTCGACCGGCTTTCCGCCAGTTTGGCGAGATCGTCTTCGAGCGCCTTGGACAGGGTCGAGCGGTCTTCCGCCAGCTTTTCGGACTGGTCCGATATGACGTCCTTGATCGTGTTGAGATCGGATTCAAGCGCGCGCTTGAGAATGTCGCGGCCCTCAGCCAATTTCTCGACCTGGCCGGTAACCAGACCATCGATGCTCGACCGGCTTTCGGCCAGCTTGGCAAGGTCTTCCTCGAGCGCCTTGGACAGGGTCGAGCGGTCCTCGGTGAGCCTGTTCATGTGATCGGAAATAAGGGCGTTCACGCTCTGCAGGTCGGTTTCCAGCGCCCGTGACAGCTGGCCACGGTCTTCCGCCAGCTTTTCGGACTGGCCTGATATGACGTCCTTGATCGTGTTGAGATCGGATTCAAGCGCGCGCTTGAGAATGTCGCGGCCCTCGGCCAATTTCTCGACCTGGCCGGTAACCAGACCATCGATGCTCGACCGGCTTTCAGCCAGTTTGGCGAGGTCGTCCTCGAGCGCTTTCGACAGGGTTGAACGGTCCTCGGCGAGCCTGTTCATGTGATCGGAGATAAGGGCATTCACGCTTTGCAGATCGATTTCCAACGCCTGTGAGAGCTGACTGCGGTCTTCCGCCAGCCTTTCCGACTGGCCCGATATAACGCCCTTGATCGTGTTGAGATCGGATTCCAGCGCGCGCTTGAGAATGTCGCGGCCCTCGGCCAGCTTCTCGACCTGGCCGGCGACCAGCCCGTCGATGCTCGACCGGCTTTCGGCCAGTTTGGCGAGGTCGTCTTCGAGCGTCTGCGAAAGCAGGCTGCGATCGCTGGCGAGTCGGTCCGAATGGTCCTCGACCAGGCCCCTGATGCCGGACAGGTCGCCTTCGAGCGAACGCGACAGCTCGGCGCGGTCTTCCGCCAGTTTGGCGGAATGGCTCTCGATGAGACCCCTGATGCCGACGATGTCGGATTCCAGCGCCTTGGCGAGTATGGCGCGACCTTCGGCGATCTTCTCGACCTGACCGGCGACCAGGCCGTCGATGCTGGCGCGGCTGTCGGCCAGCTTGCCGAGATCGGCCTCGAGGGCACGCGACAGAATGCTGCGGCCTTCGGCGAGCTTGCCAACATGACCTGCAACCATTTCGTCAATGATTGTGCGGGCTTGTACAAGTTTTCCGGAGTCTTCGTTCAAGGCCTGTGAAAGCCTGTTGCGACCCTCTTCGAGGCTTTCGAGATGGCTGCCGAGCGAAGCATCGATGGCGGCGCGAGACTCGTTGACCTTGCGCAGATCCTCTTCCAGCGCGCGCGCGATCAGGCTGCGGCCTTCGGCAAGCTTCTGCACCTGGTCGGTGACAGCTGCGTCGATACCTTCACGGCTTTCGGCGAATTTCTCAAGATCGGCCTGCATTGCGGCCGCCATTCGTTCGCGGCTTTCGGCAAGCTTGCGGCTGTGGTTCTCGACGGCTTCCTCGATGCCGACGCGGGCATCGGCAAGCCGCTGGATATCGGCGTCGAAGGAGCGCGACACCACGTGACGGGCCGCTTCCATGCGCCCGGCGAAATCGCCGGCGCGCGCCTCAAGCATGGACGAGGTCGACGAAACGATGTCGGCCATATCGGCGCCGATCTGGGTCTTGCCCTGATCGATCATCGCCGACAGCGTCTCCTTGCTTTCCTGGAAGGTGTGGGCGATTTCGCGCGCGCGCTCAACCAAGGTCTCGTTGATCTGGCGAGCGCGGGCCTCGAGAGCGGCGTTGAGCTTCTGCGTGCCGGTGTCCAGCGCTTCGGCGCGGGTCTGGAATTCACCGATCAGCGCCTGGCCGCGTTCGGCCAGCGTCCGCTCGATGCCGTCGAGGCTGGCTTCAAATTCGGAGTTGAGCGTGCGCGCGGCGCCGCCGAGCAGCGACACCATGCCGGAGGTCCGATCGTCGAGCAGATCGGTCAATGACCGGGTGAGGCCGTCGGTCGTGTCCGTCAGCTTGGCGATGCGCGTATCGAGCAAGCTGGCGAAGGCTTCGCCGGAGGTCGACAGGCGGTCCGTGATCGATTCGAGCCGGCCTTCCACCGAATCGAAGATCGACATCGAGCTTTCGTTGATCCTGTCGATCAGCGTATCGCCGGAATTGTTGATGGTCATCGACAGGTTGGTCGAGGCGTTGAGGATGCTGTCGCGAATGATGTCGCTGGCAGCTCCGATTTCGTCCTTCAGCGTCTCATGCGCGCTGGTGATAGAAGCGCGCACGCGCTCGGCATGGGTGACAACCGCTTCGCGCTCGCTGCCCAACCCGTCGACAAGTGATCGGATACGAGACTCATTCTCCGAATAGGAGCGTTCGATCTGGTTCACCTCGCTGTGGACCAGGGTTTCGAGCTCGACTGCACGAGCAAGCGTGCGCTCGATGCCTTCACCCATGGCCGCCACCTCGCGGCGGACGGCTTGCCCGATCATCATGACGCGATCCTGGGCGACATTTTCCGGCTCGGTCAGGCGGAAAGCCACTTCCGTCATCGACTGAGCGGCGATGCGCATTTCCTGCGCGCGGCGAATCATGGCTGCAAACGCCCAGAACAGAAGGACGGGCAGCAACGTAGCGACCGCAAGGCCGATCAGTTCGGGACGGGCGAAGAACTGGTCGGGCGTGCGGATTTGCCAGATGCCTGGTCCAAACAGCAGATTGGCCAATGCGCCGGCCCCCGCGATCCAGACCAGCGAAACAAGCGCCACCACCCAGTAGATCGTGTTCGAGGCACGCCGATTGAGAGTGTGCAGCAGCGTCTTGTAGTCTTTTGGACGAGGGTCATTGGCTGGCGTGAAACCGGCCGGCTGTGAGCCATTGCGAGTTTCCACAGGGCGCAGTTCAGCCGGCTTTGCCGCGGGCTTTGCTTTCTGGTCCTGATTGGCGAAAGGCTCGGCCTTCTGGCCCAAATTGGCGACAGGCTCCGCCTTTTGGCTTTGGTCGGCGACGGGCTCGGCATTCTGGTTGCGGCCTTCGCGCGCCAATTCGTCGGCAGCCTGCGATATCTGCGCTTCCAGATCTTCCATCGACGCGGCGATGTCGAGGTCGCCGGCATCGCCGCTCAGATCGATATCAAGCGCCTTTTCGAGTTCCTTGGCTACGTCGCTGTCGAGCGTTCTCGAAGTCGTTGTTTTCTTCGCCATGCCTTCGCTACCCTGTACAAGCTGCCGCGGGACTTATGAATTCTGCTTATCGTGTCCCACGCAAGAGGCTGAAAATGGACCTGTCGTATCGTAATGACACACCGGGGTAAAGAAAACATGCATTCGGCGCGATACGTAAAACTTTAAATATAAGGTTAACGAAACTGTGATTCCGGCGCCGTTATCGCAACATTTTTCCGGGCCAATCATTAACCCGTTGTCCACAGGATGCGCCTATTTTTTTCGGCTGGAAGAACGGAGTTGCAGATTCATGCGTGGCGAAAACGGCATTGCCTTCTCGATGCCTGGCGGCGACGTGTCGGGAACGGCCGGGTCGCGGCCGGTAGATCTGGCGCATCTCGCGCGCCAGACGATGGGCGACCGTAGCCTCGAGCAGGAGGTGCTGGCGCTGTTCGTGCAGCAGGCGCTGTCCGTTCGCGACAGGATCGTCGACGCCGACGTAAGTGGACGACTGCTTCTGGCGCACGGGCTGAAAGGCTCGGCGCGCGGCGTCGGCGCCTTCGCGATTGCCGAGTGCGCCAGCGCGATCGAACTTCAGCCTGAAGACACCGATACCCTCACGCGGCTTGGCTCCCTGATCGAAGAAGTCCGCGATTTCGTCGCCGCCATCAGCCGTTAAACCCATTTCGGAAAAAAACGGCATTGAGCGCCGCTTTCGCGCCGCAGTTGACTTGTCCGCCGGAGTGATTATCTCGGCTGAGACTCCCTTCAGGTGACAAATGACCAAGCTGACATTCATCGCCCATGACGGCACACATTTCGACGTGGATGCCGAAAACGGCTCGACCGTCATGGAGAACGCGATCCGCAACGCCGTGCCGGGGATCGAGGCCGAATGCGGTGGCGCCTGCGCCTGCGCGACCTGCCATGTCTATGTCGACGAGGCATGGACGGCGGAGGTCGGCGAGCCGGAGGCAATGGAAGAGGACATGCTGGACTTCGCCTACGACGTCCAGCCGAACTCGCGGCTCTCCTGTCAGATCAAGGTGCGTGACGCTCTCGACGGCCTTGTTGTTCGCGTGCCCGCCCGTCAAGGCTGAAGCGTTAAGTTTGTAGCCGATTTTTCCGGCTCCGGCTTGGCAGCGAGCCAATGGTCATGCAGTGTCGCGCCATTCTCTGCAAGGCTCACACATGACCGATATCACCAGGACGGACGTACTCATTGTCGGGGCAGGACCCGTCGGCCTGTTCGCCGTATTCGAGCTCGGCCTCTTTGACATGAAGTGCCATCTGATCGACATACTCGACCGGCCCGGCGGCCAATGCGCCGAACTCTATCCGGAAAAGCCGATCTACGACATTCCAGGCTGGCCATCGATCTCGGCGCAGGGCCTGGTCGACAAGCTGCTCGAGCAGATCGCGCCGTTCAAGCCCGACTTCACCTTCAACCGCATGGTCTCTAGCCTCGAAAAGCTCGAGGACGGCAGCTTTCGCGTCATCACCGACGAGAACGAGGTGTTCGAAGCCAAGGTTGTGGTGATCGCCGCCGGCGGCGGCTCGTTCCAGCCGAAGCGGCCGCCGATCCCGGGCATCGAGCTCTATGAAGGCAAAAGCGTCTTCTACTCGGTTCGCCGCATGGAGGAATTCCGCGGCCACGACCTCATCATCGTCGGCGGCGGCGATTCGGCGCTCGACTGGACGCTGAACCTGCAACCTGTGGCCAACAGCGTGACGCTGGTGCACCGGCGTCCGGAATTCCGCGCGGCGCCTGACAGCGTCAACAAGATGTACGCCATGCAGGAGATGAAGGAGCTGGAATTCAAGGTCGGCCAGGTGACGGGACTGACCGGCGTTGACGGTCAGCTGTCCTCGGCGACCGTCAAGGGCCCCAGCGGCGATATCGAGGTGCCGTGCACGCGCATGCTGCCGTTCTTCGGCCTGACCATGAAGCTCGGACCGATCGCCGAATGGGGGCTCAACCTTCATGAGAACATGATCCCGGTCGACACCGAGAAATTCCAGACGTCGGTACCGGGCATCTTCGCCGTCGGCGACATCAACTGGTACCCCGGCAAGCTGAAGCTGATCCTGTCGGGCTTCCATGAAGTCGCGCTGATGGCGCAGGCGGCCAAGCGAATCATCAGCCCCGGCGAACGCATCGTATTCCAGTACACGACCTCGTCGACCAGCCTGCAGAAGAAGCTCGGCGTCGCCGGCTGACGTTTTCCCTCATTATTCTAGGAGAGTCGGCTTCACTCCGCGAGGATCGGCGCCTCGGTCTCGGCATGGCCGCGCAGCGGCTTCTCCGGCATCAGCCCGAGCGTGACAAGTGATACGAGCAGCGTCGCCGCGGCGGCAAGAAAGATCATCACGAACGGCGTGACTGATGCGACAGGGCCGGCTGCCTGCGCGCTTTCGCTGGCCAAGGGAAGGCCGTAGCCGAGGGCGACCGCTCCGAGCATGGCGACACCAAGCGCGCTGCCCAGCGAGCGAAGGAAAGCCAGCACGCCGGTCGCGACACCAAGATGCGGGCGGTCGACGGCGTTCTGGACCGCGATGGTGACGACCGGGAACGTCGTCCCGGCACCCAGCCCTATGCAGGTCGTCAGAACCTCGACAACCACCAGCGAGGCGTGTCCGGCGACAAGGCCGAGCAGGCCGAGGCAGCTAATAGCGAAGATCGTTCCTACCAGCGCGATCCGCTTGTAATGAACGAAGCGCGGTATCATGCGGCCGCTGAATGTCGCGCCGGCGACGGTGCCGAGCAACAACCCGAGCATCGCGACGCCCGAATTGCTGGCCGAGAGACCAAGGATCGACTGCAGGTAGACGGGCAGGTAGACCGCCAGGCCGACATTGGCGGCCTGCAGCAGGAACATCGACAGGGTGCCGGCAAGCACGATTGGATTGCCGAGCACTTCGAGCGAGATCAGCGGTTCGACCGCGCGCATGAGCCGCAGCGCAAAGGCGCCGCTAAAGACAGCCGAGCAGGCGAGCAGCCCGAGGATTTCGCGCGACGTCCATGGATAGGCGCTGCCGCCCCAATTCAGTGCAAGAAGCAATAGCGCGGTGGCCACGACAAGAAGCAGCGCGCCAAGGCCGTCGATGCTGTGATGCCTTGCGGCGACCGGCAGCTTCTTGAGCGGCTTGTTGATGATCGCCATCGCCAGAAGGCCGAGCGGGATGTTGATCCAGAAGATCAGCGACCAGTGCAGATGTTCGGCGAAGGAGCCGCCGAGCAGCGGCCCGGCGATGCTGGCAACCGCCCAGGTGCCCGCGATCCAGGCGGCGTAGCGTGCCCGTTCGCGCGGTGGAACGAGGTCGCCGATCACGGTCTGCGTCAAGGTGAACAAGCCGCCACCGCCGGCACCCTGGATAGCCCGTCCGACGACCAGGACGAGCATGTTGGGGGCCATGGCGCTGACAAGCGATCCGGCGAGAAAGATGAGGATTGCCGCATAGACGGTCGGCCGGCGGCCGTGGACGTCCGAGATCTTGCCGTAGAGCGGTGCCGTGGCGGTCGCGGTCAAGAGATAGCCGGTCACGATCCACGGGAGATATTCGGCATGCCCAAGCAAACGCGCGATGGTCGGCATTGCCGGCGCGACGATAGTCTGGTCGAGCGCCGCCAGCAGCATCGACAACAGCACGCCGCCGATGATGGCGTTCTTTTCGCGTTCGGTCAGCGGCGACGCCTCTACCGGCGCCGTGGCCGCTTCGCTGACAGCTTTGTCCATCGATCCACTCCGTCCGCCCGCTGGCAGCGCTGTTTCCAGAGGGAGAACCGTGGCCGTCCGCCAAGCGCCGGTGACAGGCCGGAAATCGGACCCTCTGAACTGGGCTGTGGACCTCGTTGGGGCAACGGGGCTTCGAATCCCGCCAGGCGGGATCGCCGGACTACCGACCGGCATGCGTTTCGTATAACAGCGGCGTGGCAATAGCAGGCGGTACCGGACGTGTCGAGGCGAAGGTCTGCGAGTGCCTAAATCGTTACCGTCTGGTCCAAGTCACCCCGGCAGCCGACCGTTCTCGATGCGCTCCATGCGATAGCGCAGCAGCCGCAGGATGCGGCTTTCGAAGTTGATGGTTTCGACGCGATCGAATTGCACCTGAGCCCGGTCGTGCCTGGCAAGAATTGCGGCGGTGATCTCCGTGGCCTTGGCCTTGGCCATGTCGCAGGTCTTCTGCGGGTAAGTCGCCTTCAGCGCATCCTCGAGTTCGCGGGCATGGTTCTTGGCGATCTCGACATGGCGGTCCTCATGCCGCTTGATGTCGGCGGACAATGTGGCCCAAAACAGCCTCACGCCGGCGTCGGCCTTGCGCGGGCGGCGCCACTCGGGAAGGATCACCTTGACCTTGACGATGACGTTAGCGTCGGCAATCCCGCAGGAATTCGGTTTTTGCGCATAGCTGACACGGGTGGTGAACGCCATCTGGGTGGCGCCTGGATGCCGCATCCCGGTGCTTTTCACCTGGGGCCCAAGTTTCGTAAGCTGGGTTCCGATATCATCGAGCGTCCTGCCGCCGATGCTGAAGTAGCTATATGTCTTAACCAGTGACGCCGCACCCGCCGGCAAGGCGGCAAATGCGAGCATCAGAGCGTAGAGCAAGGGTCGTTTCGTCATGTTGCCTCTTCGCCCACCTTGCTTTACGGCCGTTGCCGACCCAACGGAATTGATCTGTCGCGGATCATACATGGTTGATCGACAATGACGACAGGGCAATGGCAGCTGGCGCATGGGCGTCGTCTCGACCTTGGCGGCAAGGCCGTGATCGTGGGTATCCTCAATGTCACGCCGGACAGTTTCTCCGACGGTGGGCAGTTTGCAGCGCCCGAACAGGCGGTGGCCCAGGCGCGCCGGATGGTGGAAGAGGGGGCCTCCGTCATCGATGTCGGCGGAGAATCGACACGCCCGGGTGCGTCTGCGGTAACCATCGAGGAAGAGCAGGCCCGCGTGCTGCCCGTCATCGAGGCGCTCGCCAGGCTTGGCGAGGCGATGATTTCGGTCGACACCTATCGCGAGGACACCGCTCGGCTTGCCGTCGCCGCCGGCGCGCACATCGTCAACGATGTCTGGGGCCTGCAGCGCGAACCAGGCATTGCCCGCGTCGCGGCCGAAACCGGCGCGGGGCTTGTCGTCATGCACACCGGGCGTGACCGGGAAAAGCTGCCCGATGTGATCGAGGATCAGTTTTTCTTCCTCAGGAAATCACTGGAAATCGCCGGCCGGAGCGGCGTTGCCGATGACCAGATCGTGCTTGATCCGGGCTTTGGCTTCGCCAAGGAGACAGCCGAGGAGAACCTCGACCTGATGGCACGGTTTTCCGAACTCCGTGCCCTGGGCTTTCCGCTGATGGCGGGCACATCGCGAAAGCGCTTCATCGGCGCCGTCACCGGCCGCGACGCCACGGCCAGGGGTGCTGGAACAGCGGCGACGAGCGTCATCCTAAGGCTCAAGGGCGCGCAGCTTTTTCGCGTCCACGATGTCGCAATCAATGCGGATGCGCTGGCGCTTGCGGATGCTATGCTGGCGCGTGAAACCGCCGCATAGGCGCAAAATCGGAATCGATTTTTTGCTGCGCTGACCATCAGGACGCCGAACGATGTATATCATCCGCATGAAGAACTGCGCCTTCTTCGCCCGGCACGGCGTGCTGGATGAAGAGGAGACGCTCGGCCAGCGCTTCTATGTCGACGCTACGCTCACCGTCGAACCCGGCCGCGCGCTGGTCGATGATTCCATCGAGGATACCGTCCACTATGGCGTCGCCTTCGGGGTGATCGAAAAGATCATAACCGGAGAGAGGCGGTTTCTGATAGAAGCGTTGGCGCTGGAAGTGGCTCGGGCGTTGACGGCCCGGTTTCCCCAGATCAAAAGAGCCGAGATCACTGTGCGTAAGCCGAACGCGCCGGTGCCCGGCGTGCTCGATCATGTCGAGGTGACCGTTGTCTGGCCCGAATAACACCGTCTACCTCAGCCTTGGCGGCAATCTCGGCGACCCGGCAAAGTCGATGGGCGCGGCGTTGCGCATGCTCGACGCCGACGAGAACGCGCGCGTCGTTATCGTCTCTTCGCTTTACCGCACGCCACCCTGGGGCAAGCTCGACCAGCCGAATTTTCTCAATGCGGCTGCCGAAATTTCGACTTCGCTAGTGCCACATGCATTGCTCGATCTTTGTCTCGATGTCGAACGCAGACTGAAACGGGTGCGCGAGGAACGCTGGGGCCCACGTCTGATCGACATCGACATTCTGGTGTTTGGCGATCGGATCATCCACGAAACCGGGCTGGACGTACCACATCCGCGTATGCTGGAGCGCGCCTTTGTTCTGGCGCCGCTGGCCGAGATCGCGCCTGGCCTCACCGTAGGGGGCAGAAGCGTGGCGGAGCGGCTTGCCGCTCTCGACAGCGTCGGCATCGAGCAGTTGTCGTCCGGCCGGGATTGGTGGCTGACCTAGGGCGCGTTGATAATTCAGGTGATGCCGGCCTGCGAAAGGCGGGTTTTTGCGCTTCCGGTGCTCACGTATCCAAATATACGCTGCGCTCCGGTTCTCGAAACCCATCATTCTCGGCTCGGGCCTGACCTGAATCTCAACACACCCTAATCCAAAGCATCAGGCCCAAAGCCCTGCAACCACTGAGCTCAGCCGGAAAATCCGCCGCCGTCGAGGAAGACCTGTTCTTCTGGCGTCGTCTCGCGGCCAAGCATCCTGTTTCGATGCGGAAAGCGGCCGAAGCGCTGGATGATCTCCAGATGCTCGACCGCGTATTTCAGATAGGATTGTGCCTTGCTGGTCGTGAGGTCCACCGATTTGAGCTGATCGGCGAGGTCCTCCGAATGCTCATACGGCAAGTAGAGGAAGACGCGCAGGTCTTCGTCGAGCGACAGATCCTGGCCGGCGGCGATCGCCTTTTCGGCAAAATGCCTTGCCAGCGGGTCGGTGGCGTACATGTGGCCGGTGCCGCGAAAGCAGTTTCGCGGGAACTGGTCGAGCAGGATCATCAGCGCCAGTGAGCCTTCGGCATGCCCCGACCAGTCGTCACATTCACGCCGCGCGGCCGCGTAGTGCAGATCGAGAAAGCGGTTGCGGAACTCCGCATCGAAGGCGTCATTCTTCTCGAACCATGCATCCTTCCCTGCGTCGCGCCAGAATTGGGTGACTGAAAAGGCTCGGCTGTCCATGTCCATCAGTGATTCCTCGGTCAGTCCGCAGATTCGGATTTATGCAGCACGCCGGCAGTCTCTTCGTTGAGCGCCTGGCCGGTGCGGCGTGGCGGGGTGAGCGGTGTCGGGATGGGTGTGCCGATGTTGCCCTTGAGGAAGCGCTGTCCGGCGCGAATGCCTTCGGCAAGCTGCATTTCGAAGCGGGCAGAGTCGCGGCGCCGGACATCCTCGATCACTTCGGCGACCTCTTCCGGGTCGACCCCCAGGGCTTCGAGGGTGGAACCGCCGAAAACGAGGGCTGATTCGAAGGTTTCCCGAAGCTGGAAATCGATACCAGCACGAATCAATTGTAACGCGGTGCCGCGGTCGAAGGCCCGTGCCAGCACCGTGAGCAAGGGGAACTCCCCCTTGATGAGTTCGGCAATGCGGATGGCGGCATCGGCCTTGTCGACGCATATGAGCACGGCGCGCGCGCGGCCGGCACCCGCGGCATGGAGAATGTCCAGCCGCGTGCCGTCGCCATAGTAGACCTTGAAGCCGAAATCGGCGGCGGCCTGGATCATCTCGACGTCATTGTCGATGATCGAGACGTCGATCCCGCGCAACAGCAGAGGCTGGCTGGCGATCTGGCCGAACCGGCCGAATCCGATGATCAGCACGCTGCCGGAAAGGCCATCGGCGACGTCGACACCCTCCAGCGACTGCTCGTCGCGCGGCGTGAGATAGCGCAGCGCCACGATAGCCAGCGGCGTCAGCACCATGGAGATGATGACGATCGCCGTCAGGGTCGCGTTGGCCTGGCTGTCTATGATGCCGACCGCCGCTGCCGCGGAATAGAGAACGAAGGCGAATTCGCCGCCTTGCGCCATGAAGACGGCGCGCTCGAGCGCTTCGCGGTGACCGGTCTTGAGGATGCGGGCGACAAGATAGATGCCGATCGCCTTTATCACCATGTAGGCGACGACGTAGATGGCGACAAGCTGCCAGTTCTCGACGACCACGCGCAGGTCGAGCGACATGCCGACTGCCAGGAAGAACAGCCCGAGCAGGACACCGCGGAACGGTTCGACGTCGGCCTCCAGCTGATGGCGGAAGGTGGATTCCGACAACAGCACGCCGGCCAGGAAAGCGCCCATCGCCATCGACAGGCCGCTGAGCTGCATGGCAAGCGCTGATCCCAGAACAACCAGAAGAGCGGCGGCGGTCATCACCTCGCGGGCGCGGGCATCCGCCAGGATGCGGAAGAACGGATTGAGCAGATAACGCCCGGCAAGCACCAGCCCGACGATGGCGGCAAGGCCGATGCCGACCTCCGCCAGCCGGCCCGACAGGCTCATGTCGCCACCGCCCGGCGCCAGGAAGGCGATCAGCGCCAGCAGCGGGACGATCGCCAGATCCTCGAGCAGCAGGATGGAGACGATGCGCTGGCCCTTGGGCGCTGCGATCTCGCCGCGTTCTTCCAGAAGCTGCATGACGATCGCCGTCGACGTCAGCACGAAGCCGGCGCCGGCGACGAAGGATTGCGAGACCGGAAAACCTCCCGCCAGTCCGACGCCGGTCAGCAGCAGCGCGCACACGCCGACCTGCAATGCCCCAAGGCCAAAGATCTCCCGTCTGAGGCCCCATAGTCGTGACGGCTGCATCTCCAGTCCGATGATGAACAGGAACATGACGACGCCGAGCTCGGCGACATGAAGAATGGCTTCCGATTCGGAAAAGATGCCGATGCCGAACGGGCCGATCACCACGCCGGCCGCCAGATAGCCAAGGATGGAGCCGAGCCCCATGCGCTTGAAGATCGGCACGGCGACAACACCTGCGGCGAGCAGCGCCACCACGTGGATGAGATCGCTGCCCGCTGCCTCTGCCGCCATGCCTGCCGTTCCGTTCTTTTTTGGGACCGCTGCACGTGCTGCGGCATCGAGCGGTCAAGATAGGGGCTTCGGCGCAGATCGAACAGTGCAAATCCTGAATGTGCTGTGTTGCAGGCGCGTTACACAAGTCCATGCACACGCCGCATTGCGTATTGTTGTAGTCAGGCGCTAAGGACGCGCGGCTTTGGCCATTGAAGGGCGGACGACGATCAAGTCGGCCGCCTTTTTTGAGGGAGACGACTGACATGAAGACGTTCTTGCTTGTTGCCGTCGGCATCGCGGCACTTGCCGGTTCGGCCTGTTCGAAGGCGCCGGAATGCACGACCGAAATGCTGGCCAAGAAGGCTCAGGACATGACTGCAGCCCCTCAGGAGGTGGTTACAAAGGATCCGGCCAAGGCAGCGGATCTCACCGCCAAGGTCCAGGCGGTCACAACCAAATATCAGGGCACCGCGACGGCCGACGAGGCCTGCAAGGCCTATGACGAGCTGACCGCGGCTATCAAGAGCTGATCACCGGCTTGAGGCTTGCAAAAGACTTGAGGCTCGCAACAAGCGCGGCCGCGGCTGCCGCTTTTTTGAACTCCGCACACCCGCTTGGACGCGCAAATGGTCGCTCAGTTCGGCGCGATGGAGCCGACTTGGAGCGTATCGACCCGCTTCAGCTTCATGCCGATGACCGGCACCAATTGCTGGTCGACGCGCACCGCAACCGTCACCGTCATCGAATTGTCGTTGGGGACAAGAGCCTGCATGACGCCGCGCAACTGGTTGCGGTTGATGGTGAAGACGACCTTGTTGGCATCGACCACGTTACCGCCGACGATGTCGAGACCGGAACCGGCGGCGCCTCCCATGAAGCTGCCCCTGTAGCCCTCGCGGCCCTTGTGCTGGATCGTCGCCGACATCTGCTGGGTGAACATGCCGACCCGGCAACCACCGTCGAGCGACATGCCGATCTTGCCTTGAGGCGTCGAACCGGTGAAATTGCAGGTGAATTTCGTGCCCTTGTATTTTCCCGCAACGATTTCCCCCGGGCCGACCCATTTGCCTTCCACCGATTGAAAAAACTTCTTGTCCCGTTCCGCCGCAAAGGTCTTTTCGACCAGGCCGGCAGTTGTTGAGACCACGACCGCCATGGGCAGGACGCTAGACAAGATCACGCTTTTCATCGACGACACCCGGCAACAAAGAGACTGGTTTTGAACACGTCCGAACCATGAACAAGATTGGTTAATGCTTCGTCACTGCTAGCGCGTGACCCCGGAAAATCGGAATCGATTTGCGCTGGGATCACGCGCAAAATCAGAGTGCCGCATCGTCCCTTCCGCGTCCACCAGAACGCGCGCGTCCCAGGCGATTGTCATGTATCGGAAGCGGATGTTTCCTTCTGCTTTTTCGTTGCGAACGATGTCAGCGCGGACAGGAAATCACCCATGCCGGGCCGTCTCGCGGCGCTGAAGGGCAGGGGCCTTGCGGTCTCCATCGCGGCAATGCCGATGCGCGCCGTCATCATGCCGTTGACGACGCCTTCGCCAAGCTTCGCCGAGAGCCTTGCGGCAAGGCCATGGCCGACGATCTGCTGAACGAAGCTGTCGCCGACGGCGATCGAGCCGGTCACCGCCAGATGGGCGAGGACGCTGCGCGCCAGCCGAAAGAATCCCAGCGTGCCCGGCCGGCCGCCATAAAGTTCCGACAGGCGGCGAATCAGCCGGCCCGCTTCGAACACGACATAGGCGACGTCGACCAGAGCGCGAGGGCTGACCGCCGTCACCAGCGACACACGCTTTGCCGCTTCGAGGATCATCACTTTGGCGCGGGCATCGAGCGGCCCGAGGATTTCGGTCTCGGCCAGGCGCACCAGATTGCCGCCGTCGATGATCTCGTCGCGCAATTCAGCCAGCGAGCGTCTGCCCGCCGCGGTCTCGGGCTTGGTCGCGACAAAGGCGGAGAGTTCGTCGACTACGGCGCGGGCGGCCTTCGGGTCGTCGCGGGCGATGGCGTCAAGTGCCCGTTTCTGCAGCTTTTCGACCTCGGCGAGGCGGGTGATCGCCAGGAACTCGCGGACAAGGATTACCAGTAGCGCCAGTACCGCGATCACGGCCATCCCGGCGGCCAGCCAGCCCAGCCATTCGGAGCGCGCGAACAGATCGCGAATCAACTGGTCGGTCCAAAGGCCAATTGCCAGCGAAACCAGAACGCCCAAGGCGCCGAAAAACAGACTGCCTGATATCGAACGCTTCCGCGGCGCGGTCGCTGGCGGCGGTTCGGCGGCGACGATGTCGGGCTCGTCGAAGACGTCGATCTCGTCGGGCACGACGACCGAGACATCCGTCTTCACCGCGCGTGGCTTTCGCGCCGACAGGGCGTCGGGCCCGGCTGCCTGTTCCTTTGGCGGGACTTCCGGCTCGATGCGAAATGCTGCCGGCTTGCGGGGCGCGGTCATGCCAGATGATCTCCGATCAGGAACTGCAGGGCGCGGTCGAGCCTGATATGCGGCAGCGACAGCGTGACGCCTTCAGCGGTGCGTTCGAGTTTTGGCGGGCGAAAGCGCACGAAGCGGATCGCCGGATCTTCATTGCCTTGGCGATGGTCCGGCCCGGAAGCGTCGAACACTGCATCAATTCTCTCCGGTAAATCGCCGGGAAATATGGCCGTTTCGGTATTTCCATCGAAGGTTTCGCCGTTGATCCTTTCGCCTTTCAACGGTGTGCCGATGATGACCGGCAGAGTTTCACGGCCCTGCTTGACCGTGCCTTCCCGGGTCGCGCGCACAGCCGCCAGGGCGACCACGTCGACATCGGCGCCGGTGAAATTCGCCCGCGCCACGGCGCGGTCGGCAAGCCGCCGCACGATCGCCTGCAACCGGTCGTGGCTTTCGTGGTGCAGATGGTCCGCCTTCGTCGCCGCCACCAATATGCGGTCGATGCGCCTTGAAAAAAAGTCCGTCAGGAAGTTGCCGCGGCCGGGGCGGAAACAGGCAAGGATTTCGGTCACCGCCCGTTCGAGATCGGCCATCGCGCCGGGGCCTGCGTTCAAGGCCTGCAGAGCGTCGATCAGCACGATCTGACGGTCGAGGCGCGTGATGTGTTCGCGGAAGAACGGTTTTACGACATGGGTCTTGTAGGCCTCGTAGCGCCGCTCCATCATCGCCTGCAGCGACCCGGAACGCGCCCGCTGCTCACCCAGGCCAGGCAAGGGCGCGAAGGTCAGTGCTGGTGAGCCCTCAAGATCGCCGGGCATGAGGAAACGGCCGGGTGGCAAGGTCGAAAGTGCCCGCTCATCAAGCTTGCATGCCTTGAGATAGGCGGCGAAACTCTCGGCGAGGCGGCGCGCCGTCATCTCGTCTGCGTCCGCATTCGGGTCGACCGCGTCGGAGAATGCGCGCCATTCCTGAGAAAGGTCGACCCGCACCGGCAGCACGGCCATCTCGAAGGCTTCGCGTGAGAAGTCGGTATAGGACTTGCCGAGCAGCGGCAGGTCGAGCAGCCATTCGCCGGGATAGTCGACGATGTCGACCGATAATCTGCCTGATGAAAACATACGGCTCCAGCCGGAGGCCGATTCATATTCGATGGTGAGCCTCAGTTCGGAAATGGCACGTGTCGAATCCGGCCAGAGGCGGTCGTCGACGAGGGCCGCGACGTGATCTTCGTACTGAAATCGCGGTACGGCGTCGTCCGGCTGCTCTTCGAGGAAGGCGCGGGCGATGCGTCCCGATTTTTGCGCCTCGAACAGCGGCAAACGTCCGCCATGGATCAGATTGTGGACGAAGGCCGATATGAACACCGTCTTGCCAGCGCGGGAAAGGCCGGTAACACCCAGCCGCAGCGACGGCGAGAAAAGCCCTGTAGCGCGCCCCGACAGGGTATCCAGGGCAATCTTCGCCTCGTCGGTGAAAGTGGTCAGCGATGATGCCAAATCAATTCTCTCGGGGCTTCGGTATGCTCCGATATAGACGCTGCCGCCTAGTGTGGCGAATCCGAAATGCGCAGTACCCTGGAACAGCGCAGTGGGTGAATTTCGGATTCGCCAACCGACCAGGCCATTGATTCTAATGTGGTTTTGGATTGGAAATGGCGCCAGAGATCGGCGGACGATCAGAGATCGGCAGGCGTCAGGAAGGCTTCGAGATAGCCGGTGCCTTGCGCGGCATCGGCAAGACTGCCGGGAAACCGGACGACCGCAAGACCTGAGGCCGGGAAACCGTAGTTCAGCATTCCCCTGGCAGTCTCGTCGCCGTCGCCCGAAAGCGCAATGGCGAGATCTTCCGTCATCGGGTTGTGGCCGATGACGAGCAGCGAGCCTGACCCGCCATTGCCGCGGATGAGGTTGAGATAGCGGGCGGCATCCTCGCTGTAGAGCATGTCGAGGAACAGGACCCGGCCTGTATCGGCGTGGCCGGCCAGACCTTCCAGCGTTTGCCGCGCCCGTTTTGCGTTGGAGCAAAGGGTGAGGTCGGGAACGTAGTCGCGGGCCCGCATGGCCGCGCCGATCGTTTCGGCGTCGGCTACGCCGGATGCGTCGAGCGGACGATCGAAATCGCGCATGCCCGGCAGGGCCCATCCAGCCTTCGCATGCCTCAGCAGATAAAGCTTGCTCACCGGCCCCTCGCTTGTGCCAAACACCGAAACGCGTCAAAAGGCGACGCAGGATTAGCCACGAGAAAGGCCTTGTGCACAATGGCCGGCACTCTTCAAGCTCCACGAATCATACACGAATTCGACTAAGCCCTTCGCGCAAAAGACGTTGACACTATCCTTCGGCCCGACATTAACAATTGCGTGAAACTGTCACCGATTACGCTTGTGCAGCATTCGGTCCGCGAATATATAGGCGCCAAATTTGGGGCTGTTTGGGTGAGTCGAATGAACGACATCGTTACCGCCGATTACGTACCCTCCGAAGACGAGCCGTTCATGAACGAGCGGCAGAAATCCTACTTTCGCTTGAAGCTCGTCACCTGGAAGAACGACATATTGCGCGAAGCGCGCGAAACTCTCGAAATCCTTCAGCAAGAAAACGCCAACCATCCCGATCTCGCCGACCGCGCCTCTTCGGAAACCGACCGCGCCATCGAACTTCGCGCCCGCGATCGCCAGCGAAAACTCATTTCAAAGATCGATTCCGCGCTGCAGCGCCTCGATGAAGGCACTTACGGCTATTGTGAGGAAACCGGCGAGCCCATCGCGCTGAAGCGGCTCGATGCGCGTCCAATCGCGACCTTGTCGATCGAGGCGCAGGAGCGCCACGAGCGCCGCGAGAAGGTCTACCGCGACGACTGAGCACGCGCGAAGCGTCAAAAATACAGCCTAGGAATTTTATCATGGCCGGTTTGCGGCCATTTTTCTGTTCGATTTTGTTGACGGTTCGCCGGCCGATTATCTTTTCTGGCTGGACAACTCGCCGAGAAGCTTGGTCATCTCGTCATCGAGAGACGGCGGCGCCTTTGCCGCTGGCTTGCTCAACGGCCCGCTGTGGGGCGGCTCGTCGAACGAAACCTCGAGCTCCTTCATCAACGTGTCGTCAAGGGAATCCTGCGTTGCCGGGAAATCCGGCGTTGCCGGCGATGGGGCGTGTCGGACGGCATTGGCATTCGCCGATCCGTAGGTGGGGATCGGCGTGATGGTCGCCGACTGGCGGCTTTGCGCTGCCGGCTTCGGCGCTGGCGCCGTCTGAAGGGGGCGGACGGGCGTTGAGGCGGCGCTTGCCGGCTGCGGAGGCGGTGCTTGCCTAACCGGCGCAGGGGCGGGTTGAGGTGCGCGCGGCCGGGGCGCCGGCTGATGGCCGCCGCTATCTCCGGTCAGTGCAGGACGGCGCAGCGCCGACAGCCTGATGTCGCGTTCGACGACGACGTCGGTCGGGCCGCCGATCAGCAGCAGGTGCTCGATATCGTCACGGCGCACCAGCACCAACCGGCGGTGACTGTCGACAGCGGTGGCGTCCATGACGGCCAGCCGCGTCTTGCGGTTTCTGCCGCCGGCAACGAATGTTCCGAAGGTCAGACTGCGGATCAGCTTGATGATGAGGAGAACGACGACCAGAAGGACCAGCGCGACTAACGCCCACAGGATCCCCGCGGCATAACCAGGACCCGCCACGCTATCCAGCCACTGCAGCATTGGTGCCCCCAAAATCGGCTTTCGAAGAAGACGCGACACTAGACTGTTGCGGCAGGCCACCGCAAGTTGCCTTTCGCGCTTCGCGAACAGCTTGAACACCAATGTGGTGGAGATTTGAAGTTCCTGCGAATCGTAGGGCTCAGCGTTCCGGAGCTTCAAATCCACCACACTGGATTTTTCGGCAAGCTGCTGGTGTCATGAATCCGAAATTCGCTGCGCGCTGCACCAAGTTGATGCGATTTTCGTATTCACCACACCGGGCGCCGAACGGCGTCATTTTTAGCGGACATTTGCTGCCAAGGCCTTTTCCGGGCCCTGAGAATATGATTCAACCGGGGAGGGGCAAGTACCGGAATTCACGAGCAGGGGGCACATGGCCAAGGAAGCGCGCGGCGATTTCTATCCGGTACCGATCGTCGACCAGAGCACGCGACCGGGTGCGGTCACGCGGCTCATCGTCTTCATCGTCGTCCTGACGGGCGCCGCGGTCGTCTTCGGCCTTTTCCGCGAACGTCTTGGCGATCCATTCCTGCTTGGAATGCTCGGCGTGCTTGCCATGATCGGCGTCGGCTTCCTGTTCGCCACCGCCATCGGCTTCGTGCAGATCACACCGCGCTCGACGAGTGACGAACTGTCGAAAGCCTTCGTCGATTCAATGTCACAGGGTCTTCTCGTCACCGACACGAAAAATCGTGTCGTCTACGCCAATCGTGCCTATGCCGACATGACGGGCGCGGCGTCCGCCGCGGATCTCAAGACGGTCGAAGGGTTGCTGTCCGATGTTCCCGAGGCCTCGGTGACCATTTACCGGCTCGCCTCCGGCCTGCGCGACGGCCAGCCCGGCGACGGGGAGTTTCGGCTTGCGCAATCCATTCGACCCGGCGCCGAGCCGGGCGCGCGCTGGTATCGTACCCGCGCCCGCGCCTTCAGCGTTCCAGGCCAGCGGCAGCCCTTGCTCGCCTGGCAACTCGCCGACGTCTCGGAAGAGCGAGCCGAGCAGGAGCGGTTCTTTCTCGATCTGCAAAAAGCCATCGATCACCTCGACCATGCACCGGCCGGCTTCTTTTCAGCCGACCAGGAAGGCCGCGTCACCTACATCAACGCCACGCTTGCGGAGTGGCTGGGCATCGACCTGACGAGCTTCACGCCTGGCGCCGTTACCCTTCCGGAGATCGTCGCCGGCGACGGCATGGCGCTGGTCCGCTCGGTCAAGGCCGATCCCGGCACCACGCGCAATGCTGTCATCGATCTCGACCTGACGACAGTGAAGGGCGAGGCGCTGCCCGTGCGTTTCATGCATCGGGTTTCGGCCAGCCGTGAGGGCATCAACGGTCCCACGCGCACCATCGTGCTCAACCGGACGCAAGGCGAGGACGCTTCCGCCGATCTCCGCGCATCGGAGATCCGCTTCACCCGTTTCTTCAATTCGACCCCGATGGCAATAGCAGCCGTAGACAGCAGCGGACGCATCTTGCGCACCAACGCACCTTTCCTGTCGCTGTTTTCCTCCGTCGTCGACGGGGACGCGGTCGACCGGCGCGTCAGGTTGGACACGGTGATCCATGAGCGCGATCGGCCCGCCTTTGCCGTGGCGTTCGAGAAAGCGCGACAACGGCAGGCCGACATCGAACCGATCGACACGCTGCTTCCCGGCAACGAGGAACGGCACATGCGCTTCTATGTCAACGCGGTCGCCGACGGCACCGGCGAGGGCGCCGAGGAATCGGCCATTGTCTACGCCGTCGAGACCACCGAGCAGAAGGCGCTCGAGGGCCAAATGGCGCAAAGCCAGAAGATGCAGGCGGTCGGCCAGCTCGCCGGCGGCATAGCGCACGACTTCAACAATGTGCTGACCGCCATCATCATGGCCTCGGACCTTTTGTTGACCAACCATCGCCCGTCCGACCCGTCCTTCCCGGACATCATGAACATCAAGCAGAACGCCAACCGGGCGGCCTCGCTGGTGCGGCAGCTTCTGGCCTTCTCGCGCAAGCAGACGCTGCGGCCGGAAGTGCTCAACCTGACCGACGTGCTTGCCGATCTCCGGATGCTGCTGGCCCGCCTGGTCGGCAACGACATCAAGCTGAAGGTCGATCATGGCCGCGACCTGTGGCCGGTGAAGGTCGACATCGGGCAGTTCGAGCAGGTGGTGGTCAATCTGGCGGTCAATGCGCGCGATGCGATGCCGACCGGCGGCGAGCTCACCGTGCGCACCCGTAATGTGACCGCGGAGGAGAGCAAGAGCCTTTCCTACCGCGAACTTGCGCCGGCCGACTATGTGGTGGTCGAAATCGAGGACACCGGCAGCGGCATAGCCCCCGAAGTGCTCAAGAAGATTTTCGAACCCTTTTTCACCACCAAGGAGGTCGGCAAGGGCACCGGCCTCGGCCTGTCCATGGTCTATGGCATCATCAAGCAGACGGGCGGCTTCATCTTCTGCGATTCCGAAGTCGGCAAGGGATCCGTGTTTCGCATCTTCCTGCCGCGATACATTGCAGAGGCGAGACCGGCAGGCGAGCCCGGCGAGGCGCCGGCTGCACCGGCAAAGATCGCCGACACGGCCAAGGATTTGTCGGGCTCGGCGACGGTGCTGCTCGTCGAGGACGAGGATGCCGTGCGCATGGGTGGCATGCGGGCGCTTACATCGCGTGGTTACACTGTCCACGAAGCGTCCTCGGGCGTCGAGGCTCTGGAAGTCTTCGAAGCGCTCGGCGGCAAGGTCGACATCGTCGTTTCCGACGTGGTGATGCCTGAAATGGACGGGCCGACGCTGCTTGGCGAATTGCGCAAGCGGCAGCCGGACATCAAATTTGTCTTCGTTTCCGGTTACGCGGAGGATGCGTTCGCCAAGAACCTGCCAGCGGACGCGCATTTCGGGTTCCTGCCGAAGCCGTTCTCGCTCAAGCAACTGGCCACAATCGTCAAGGATGTGCTCGAATCTTAGGATTTGCTAATTCTCGCGCTTGCGTAATGACGTGAGACTGGCATGATTATGGGCGAAACAGGCGGCGGGTTTTGGGGAGCATGCCGTGACGCCGCACAACGAGGCAGGCAAGGGAGATTACGCCGCAACAGTGCTGTTGCCGGGCGATCCGCAGCGTGCCGAATGGATGGCAGAAACCTTTCTGGAGGCGCCGCGTTGCGTCAACCGTCGCAGGGAGGCCCTTGGCTTTACCGGCCTGTTTCGCGGCAAGCCCGTCAGCATCCAGTCCACCGGCATCGGCGTCTCGTCATTCCTGATCTACGCGCATGAATTGTTGGACTTCCATGGCGTCAGGACGCTGATCCGCACGGGTACCTGTGGTGGCCTGACTGCTGCGGCCAATCTGCGCAGCCTGGTGATTTCGCAGTCGGTGCGGGGCGAAAGTGCAGAGAGCGGCCAGGTCTTCGGGCTCTATGGCGCTGACGCCGGCCCAGATCCGGGGCTCTTTGCCCGAGCGTTGGCCAAGGCTGCCGAGCTAGGCGTTGAACATGAGGCCGGGCTGACCGCCTGCAGCGATATATTCTATCATCCTGAGGGACGTAACCGCTTTGCCGATGCGCAGGCCCATGGAGCGCTCGCCGTCGATATGGAGACCAGCGCGCTCTATCGCATCGCGGCGCATTTCGGCGCCCGCGCGCTGTCGATCCTGACCGTCGTCGACAATGTTGTGACCGGCGAGCAGACCGACTATTCGGAACGCCAGGCGCTTTTCACCGACATGACCCGGCTCGCGCTCGATGTCGCGAGCGAAAGTTAAGCTGCCTGCCGCTTCTGGGCCGCGCGTTCTTCGATGCCCGGCCGATGGCCGCGCAGGTAGAGGGCACAGGTCGTGCGCAACATCGACGCGAAGTTCGGAATCTGGCCATTGATCTCGATGGCCTCGTCATAGAGCTTCGAGATGAATTTCGGCGTCGTCAAACCCTGGCTGTCGGCGATCTCGTCGAGCAAGGCCCAGAACGTCGCCTCGAGCTGGATGCTGGTCGAGTGCCCGTCGATGCGGATCGATCGGTTGATTTGTCGATAGCCCTCCGGATCCTGCCCGGCAAAAACCCTGCACATCGTTTCCTCCCGTTCTCCTGGCCGTTCTTGTTGGTCTTGGCCGTTCTTGTTGATTTTGGGCGCAAAACAGCAGCGATTCGCGCCTTTGAGCAATGCCCATCGTGTCCAATTATCTTCGGCCGGAAAGCGGAAAACAGCAATCGGACTTTCGTCCTTAGGCGGTCTCTTATCCTATTGTCGGATTGGCGCGTGGTAATCGGCTGCCACCACCTTTGCCGCGACCCGCGCATAATCACGCCGACGCGCATAAGCGCTGCTGCAACGGAGTGTCATTTGGCAAAGGCGATCCACACCATGGTCCGGGTTCTGGACGAGGTCCGGTCCGTCGACTTCTACCGGAAAGCCTTTGGGCTGGACGTCGCCGAACGGCTCGATTTCGAAACCTTCACACTCGTCTATTTGAGCAATGCCGACGCGGAGTTCGAAGTCGAGCTCACCGTCAACAAGGGCCGGCAGGAGCCTTATGCGCTCGGCGACGGTTACGGCCACCTCGCGGTTTCGGTAGCCGATCTGGACAGCGAACACGACCGGCTGGGCGCGCTTGGCCTGAACCCGAAGAAGATCGTCGAGTTCAACCGCGACGGAGCACTGCTCGCGCGCTTCTTCTTCATCGAGGATCCCGACGGCTACAAGATCGAGGTTCTGCAGCGCCAGGGCCGGTTCAAATAGGGGACATTACGGCCGTGCCGGCCAGCGCGGCGCCAGCCACGGCACCTTCGGGTGCATAGCAAGCAAGGGAGGAACAAATGGTCACCATTTATGAGAGAAAGGCCGGGGAGAGAAAGGCCGGGCTATCGCGGCGCGAACTTCTGAAGCGCGGCGGTGTCGGCGCGTTGCTGGTCATTTCGGGCACCGCCGTCATCAGCCCGGAGCATGCCTGGGGTCTCGAAACATCCACGCTCAAGCCCGAAACCATGGCGACCCTGATCCAGATGGCGCGCGACATCTATCCGCACGACCAAGTGCCTGACAAATATTACGCAATCGCCGTCAAGGCGCATGACGAGCAGGCCGGCAAGGACCCTGCCCACAAGGTCCTCGTCGAAAACGGCATCGCCGATCTCGACTTGAAGTCGGGCAAAGACGGCTACACCGGTCTCGGCTGGGAGGAGCAGCGCGTTGCCGTGCTGAGACAGATCGAGAACACGCCGTTCTTCCAGGCAGTCCGCGGCGGGCTTGTCGTCGGCCTATACAACCAGAAAGAGGTCTGGCCGATGTTCGGCTACGAGGGCGAGTCCTATTCCAAGGGCGGCTACATGGCGCGCGGGTTCGACGACATCGAGTGGCTCTGAGCCCCGTCACACCAACCGCGTACAACAGACATCATGGGAGGAAACCATGGCAGCAGGATTTGATCTCAAGAACGATGGCGTGGTCGTCATCATCGGCTCGGGCGCCGGCGGCGGCACGCTCGGCAACGAACTTGCCCAGAAGGGCATCGATGTCGTCATCCTGGAGGCGGGCGGGCGTCACGAATACGAGGATTTCATCAACGACGAGTGGGATTCGTTTGCCCAGCTCGCCTGGACGGACAAGCGCACGACCTCGGGTGACTGGCGGGTGGCGAAGGATTTCCCCAACCTCCCGGCGTGGATCGTCAAGGCTGTCGGCGGTTCGACCACGCACTGGGCGGGCGCTTCGCTGCGTTTCCAGGAGCACGAATTCAAAACGCTTTCGACCTACGGAAAACTGGAAGGCGCGAACCTGCTCGACTGGCCGATCACGCTTGCCGACCTTGAGCCCTACTATGCAAGGGCCGAAGACAAGCTGGGCGTGACGCTCACCAACAACATCCCGGGCCTTCCCGGCAACAACAACTTCAAGGTGATGAAGGCCGGCGCCGACAAGCTCGGTTACAAGGAGTGCCACACCGGCCGGATGGCGATCAATTCCGAGCCGCGCGACGACCGCAATGCCTGCCAGCAGACCGGCTTCTGCTTCCAGGGCTGCAAATGGGGCGCCAAATGGTCGACGCTGTATACCGAAATCCCCAAGGGCGAGGCGACCGGCCATCTCGAGGTCAGGTCCAACGCCATGGCGATCAAGATCAACCATGATGAGTCGGGCAAGGTGACCGGCGTCGTCTATGCCGACAAGGACGGCAAGCTGCAGGAACAGAAGGCCCGCATCGTCGCCGTCGCCGGAAACTCGATCGAGAGCCCGCGGCTACTGCTCAACTCGGCATCGAACCAATTCCCCGACGGTCTTGCCAATTCGTCGGGGCAGGTGGGCAAGAACTATATGCGCCACACCACGGGCTCGGTCTACGGCGTCTTCGACAAGCCGGTGCATATGTATCGCGGCACCACCATGGCGGGGATCATCCGCGACGAAGCACGCAACGATCCTTCACGCGGCTTCGTCGGCGGCTACGAACTCGAGACACTCTCGCTCGGTCTGCCGTTCATGGCCGCCTTCCTCAATCCCGGCGGTTGGGGACGTTCCTTCACCACGGCGCTCGATCACTACGACCATATGGCCGGCATGTGGATCGTCGGCGAAGACATGCCGCGCGAGGAAAACCGCGTCACGCTTCATGCCGATATGAAGGACGAGCACGGTATGCCGGTGGCGGACGTGCATTTCGACGACCATGCCAACGACACGGCGATGCGTGACCACGCCTACAAGCAGGGTTCGGCGCTCTACGCGGCGGTCGGGGCGACCCGCACCTTCCCGACGCCACCCTATCCATCCACCCACAATCTCGGCACCAACCGGATGAGCGAAAAGGCGGCCGACGGCGTCGTCAACAAGCATGGCCAGACGCACGACATCAAGAACCTGTTCGTGTCGGACGGCAGCCAATTCACCACGGGGGGCGCCGAAAATCCGACATTGACGATCGTGTCGCTGGCGATCCGTCAGGCCGACTACATCGCCGAGCAGATGTCGGCGAAGAGCCTTTAGCATTAGCCCTCCCGACTGCCTGCCGGCGCGGAGCTTGCCAAAGGTTCCGCGCCGGCTTTTTTCGGCGTCTCAACGTTTCGTGCAGGTCGAGGCGGTGAAGGCGCCGTCAGGCTGCTTCATGATGATGTCGAAGGAGGGGCTGGTTTGACCGTCCAGGGTGGCTTGCGTGAGCGAGATCGAGTTGCCGCCGGTCGTATAGCCGCCCAAAGGGCCCAACCAGGTGATCTCGCCATTCGCATCCATCTGATAGTTGTAGCCCTGCTGGGCGGTTCCGAAGGTCACCGGGCCGCTATAGACATTTCCCCTAATGGTGATGTCGCCAAGCCTGAGAAACATGCCAAGCAGATAGACCTCGCAGTGATAGGTCCCGTCCGGCAATTTGCCGTCGGCGAAGTCGGCGCGTGCGCCTCCGGCGACCGCCACCGAAAGCAAGATGCTGAAAATACAAGGAATCCTGAAGGCCATGGCGTCGCTCGCTTGAGAGGCGACCTTGCCCCATTTTCCTGCAACGCTGCAACATTTGTGGTTGGCCATTATTCGAGGTGCCGAGGATTAAAATTTAGGCACTGAACGATATATGTGCAAAATCTAGGCAGGCATGCGCAATCTATTTCTCAATCAGACCTTCCCGGGCGCCGTGCATATTCGGCGGCTAA
Source organism: Mesorhizobium sp. WSM4821 (assembly GCF_055901555.1). Taxonomy (NCBI): domain Bacteria; kingdom Pseudomonadati; phylum Pseudomonadota; class Alphaproteobacteria; order Hyphomicrobiales; family Phyllobacteriaceae; genus Mesorhizobium; species Mesorhizobium sp. WSM4821. Next base: position 4,374,285 of record NZ_CM148371.1, read on the forward strand.
TATATTAACCGGCTGATAGGGCTAGGAAATCTCAGTGCGCTTACCCTTGCTCCCGCGGTTGGCACAGCCGTTGCATGGTCTCTTGCGATGCGATCAACCAGCTTGGGAGTGTGCAATATGAGGGGTAATTTCTCGACAATAACAAAGATGGTTTCGGCAGGCGTGGTCGCGGCCGGTCTGTCGATGTCCGTCCCGGCCAAGGCGGCCGACGACACGATCAAGGTGGGTATTCTCCACTCGCTGTCGGGGACCATGGCGATTTCGGAGACGACGCTGAAGGACGCCATGCTGATGCTGATCGAAGAGCAGAATGCAAAGGGCGGACTGCTCGGTAAGAAACTCGAAGCTGTCGTCGTCGACCCGGCGTCCAACTGGCCGCTGTTCGCCGAAAAGGCGCGCGAACTGATCTCCAAGGACAAGGTTGCGGCGGTGTTCGGTTGCTGGACTTCGGTGTCGCGCAAGTCGGTGCTGCCGGTCTTCAGCGAGCTCGACAACATCCTGTTCTATCCCGTCCAGTATGAGGGCGAGGAGAGCGAGCGCAACGTGTTCTACACCGGTGCGGCGCCGAATCAGCAGGCTATTCCCGCCGTCGACTATCTGATGAGCGAGGATGGCGGTTCGGTGAAACGCTGGGTCCTTGAAGGCACCGACTACGTCTACCCGCGCACCACCAACAAGATTCTCGAGGCCTATCTGAAGGCCAAGGGCGTCGCCGCCGAAGACATCATGGTCAACTACACGCCGTTCGGCTTCTCCGACTGGCAGACCGAAGTCTCGGCGATCAAGAAGTTCGGCTCGGCCGGCAAGAAGACCGCCGTCGTCTCGACGGTCAATGGCGACGCCAACGTGCCGTTCTACAAGGAGCTCGGCAACCAGGGCGTCAAGGCCGAGGATATTCCGGTCATGGCCTTCTCGGTCGGCGAGGAAGAGCTTGCCGGCCTCGACACCGCCCCGCTGGTCGGCCACCTTGCCGCCTGGAACTATTTCCAGAGCGTCGATACGCCCGAGAACGAGAAGTTCATCGCCGACTGGCACAAGTTCATCAAGAACGACAAGCGCACCACCAACGACCCGATGGAAGCCCACTATGTCGGCTTCAACATGTGGGTGAAGGCGGTCGAGAAGGCCGGCACCACGGATCCTGACAAGGTCATCGACGCCGTGATCGGCGTCTCGGTGCCGAACCTGACCGGCGGTTATTCGACCATGATGCCGAACCACCACATCACCAAGCCGGTGCTGATCGGCGAGATCCAGGCCGACGGCCAGTTCGAGACCGTCTCGCAGACGCCGGGCCTGGTGATGGGCGACGAGTGGTCCGACTATCTGGCTGATTCGAAGGACCTGATCTCCGATTGGCGCGCGCCCCTGTCCTGCGGCAACTTCAATGTCGCCACCGGCAAGTGTGGCGGCAAGGGGACCAACTGATCCTCCCGGGTCTGACCGGTCGCGGAATTCTCCACGACCCAGACCGCGAAGCGTCCGGGCGGACTCCTTCTCTCCTCCAGTCCGCCCGGACGCGAATTTCAATCCTTCAAGAGTCGCCAGAAACCGATGATCTTCATCCGCGCGATTGGCCTGACGCTGCTGCTCCTCCTGGGGATGCTGCTGCCGTCGAACGCCGCCGAAGCCGACCTGCGCGCCATCATCGCCAAATTTGCCACTGCCTCGAATTTTTCTGCCATCGAAGCCGTCGTGCACGAGCTCGCGGCTACCGGCGACCGCGCCGTCGAACCCCCGCTTGCCGCGCTTGCGGAAGGGCGTCTTTACGTCCGCAAAGCCGATTCGCTGGTTTTCGTCGGCAAGGATGGCGGTGGCGGCATTGAGCTGCTCGACCCGCTGAGCGGTGAAAAGTCCGGCGACGCGGCCAAGGGCGACATCACCAAGGTCAAGGTCAACAACACGCTGCGCCGCGCCATCCGCGACGCGCTGGGCACGCTCACGCTCGGCGCGAAAGATCCGGCCGCGCGCATTGCCGCCGCCGCCACCATGTTCAAGACACCCGATGCCACAAACATCGAGCCGCTCGAGGCCGCAATCGCCAGCGAGGCCGTGGCAAGCGTCAAGGCGCTGCTCGAACAGGCCCGCGCCGCGTCGGTTCTCGTTTCCGACAGGCCGGAGGCCGACAAACTGGCGGCGATTGCCCTGATCGGCGCGCGCGGCGACCGCGACGCACTGTCCCTGCTGACCTCCATCGAGGCCAATTCCGAAGGCGTGGTCAAGGACGCGGCGACGGCGGCGATGGCCAGGATCAATTCGACGCTGGCGCTGTGGGATGCGGGCCAGAACATCTGGTACGGCATTTCGCTCGGGTCGGTGCTGCTGCTCGCGGCGATTGGCCTCGCCATCACCTTCGGCGTCATGGGCGTCATCAACATGGCGCATGGCGAAATGGTCATGCTTGGCGCCTACACCACCTTTGTCGTGCAGGAGGTGATCCGCAGTTCCTTTCCCGGCCTGTTCGACTGGTCGCTGGTCATCGCGCTGCCGCTCGCCTTCCTTGTTGCGGCGTTTGTTGGCCTTGTCATCGAGCGCGGCGTCATCCGTTTCCTTTACGGCCGGCCGCTGGAGACGCTGCTGGCGACATGGGGCGTCTCGCTGATCCTGCAGCAGACGGTGCGCACCATCTTCGGGCCAACGAACCAGGAGGTCGGCAATCCGTCGTGGATGTCCGGTTCGTTCGATATCGGTCAGCTCGCCGTGACCTGGAACCGCCTGTGGATCCTGGTCTTCTCGCTCTGCGTGTTCGCGGTACTGCTCTATGTGATGAAGCGTACGCCCTGGGGCCTGCAGATGCGCGCGGTCACCGCCAACCGGCGCATGGCCGCCTCGATGGGCATCAGGACACCGTGGGTTGACGCGCTGACCTTTGCATTGGGGTCCGGCATTGCCGGCATCGCCGGTGTCGCGCTCAGCCAGATCGACAACGTGTCGCCCAATCTCGGCCGCGGCTACATCATCGACAGCTTCATGGTCGTCGTCTTCGGCGGCGTCGGCAACCTCTGGGGGACGCTTGTCGGCGCCTTCTCGCTCGGCATCGTCAACAAGTTCCTGGAACCTTATGCCGGGGCGGTCCTCGGCAAGATCGTCGTGCTGGTTCTCATCATCCTGTTCATCCAGAAACGCCCGCGCGGCCTGTTCGCGCTAAAGGGCAGGGCGGTTGAAGCATGATCACTGGACGCTTCTTCGCCGCCGGCGCCGACCGCCGCATCGCCATCACGATCTTCATCCTTTTGGCGGTCGCCATCATCGTGCCGCTGCTCAATCTTGCGGTCTCGCCGACAAGCGCCTTCTACGTGCCGTCCTATGTCGTCGCGCTCACCGGCAAGTATCTCTGCTATGCGCTGCTCGCCTTGGCGCTCGATCTCGTCTGGGGCTATTGCGGTATCCTTTCGCTCGGCCACGGCGCCTTCTTCGCGCTCGGTGGCTATGCGATGGGCATGTATCTGATGCGCCAGATCGGTTCGCGCGGCGTCTACGGCAATCCGCTGCTGCCGGACTTCATGGTGTTCCTGAACTACAAGGAATTGCCGTGGTTCTGGTACGGTTTCGACCATTTCTGGTTTGCCGCGATCATGGTGCTCGCGGTGCCCGGCCTGCTCGCCTTCGTCTTCGGCTGGTTCGCCTTTCGCAGCCGCGTCACCGGCGTCTACCTCTCGATCATCACCCAGGCGATGACCTACGCGCTGCTGCTCGCCTTTTTCCGCAACGACATGGGTTTCGGCGGCAATAACGGCCTGACCGATTTCAAGGATATTCTGGGCTTCAACGTGCAGGCCGACGCGACGCGCTCGGCATTGTTCGCGGCCAGCGCCGTCACGCTGGCGCTTGCCGTTTTCGTAACCTGGGCAATCGTCGGCTCCAAATACGGCAAGCTGCTGATGGCGGTGCGCGACGCCGAGAGCCGCACGCGCTTTCTTGGTTGGCGGGCGGAGAACGTGAAGCTGTTCGCCTTCACCGTATCTGCGGTCATGGCCGGCATCGCCGGCGCGCTGTACGTGCCGCAGGTCGGCATTATCAATCCGGGTGAGTTCGAACCGTCCAATTCGATCGAGGTCGTGGTGTGGGCGGCTGTCGGCGGACGCGGAACCATCGTCGGGCCGATCATCGGCGCGCTTCTGGTCAATGCCGGCAAATCCTGGTTCACCGGCGTGCTGCCCGAATTCTGGCTGTTTGCGCTGGGCGGACTGTTTGTCGCCGTCACGCTCTTCCTGCCCAAGGGCGTTGTCGGCATGTGGGATTCATGGCGTGGCAATGCCAGGGCGCTGCGGGCGATCGCCGAGGAGGCCGGCACCGATCCTGACGTGCCGCCGCCGAAGATCGTTCGCAGCGCGGCGAGAACGTCCGTCGACCGGTCCGCGTCCGGCCCCGAACCGCAGCCGGCGGAGTGAGCGATGTCGAAGTCGAACACCATCCTTTATCTCGACGGCGTCTCGGTTTCCTTCGACGGCTTTCGCGCCATCAACAATCTGTCTCTGGTGCTCGACAAGGGCGAGATGCGGGCGATCATCGGTCCCAACGGCGCCGGCAAGACCACGATGATGGACATCGTCACCGGCAAGACGCGGCCCGACGAGGGCGAGGTTTTCTTCGACGGCCAGGTCGACCTGACGAAACATGACGAGGCCGACATCGCCATGATGGGCATCGGCAGGAAATTCCAGAAGCCGACGGTGTTCGAAAGCCATACGATCGAAGAGAACCTGATGCTGGCGCTGAAGGGCCCACGCTCGATCTTCCCGGCGCTGTTCCACCGCCGCTCGGCCACCGAGGCGCGGCGGATCGACGATATCCTCGGCATCATCCGGCTCGGCGACAAGCGCAACGAACTTGCCGCCAATCTCAGCCACGGACAGAAGCAATGGCTCGAGATCGGCATGCTGCTGGCGCAGGATCCGAAGCTGTTGCTGGTCGACGAGCCGGTCGCCGGCATGACCGACGCCGAGACCGAGGAAACGGCGCGGCTGCTCAAGGATATCGCGCGCGACCATTCGGTCATCGTCGTCGAGCACGACATGCATTTCGTGCGCGAGCTCGGCGTCAAGGTCACCTGCCTGCACGAAGGCTCGGTCCTGTCCGAAGGCTCGCTCGATTTCGTTTCGGCCGACGAGCGCGTCGTCGAAGTCTATCTGGGGAGATGAGCATGGTCTGGCGGGTTCCGTTCCATCGTTTCGACCTTTCGTTCTTCAGGCGTTGGAGAAGGCGCTGACCATGCTCGAAGTCTCCAACGCCACGCTCCATTACGGCGCCGCCCAGGCGCTGCGCGGCGTCTCGCTCAAGGCCGGCGCGGGCAAGATCACCTGCGTGCTCGGCCGCAACGGCGTCGGCAAAACCAGTTTGATGAGATCGATCGTCGGCCACCACCGGCTGACGAGCGGAAGCGTTGCCTTCGAGGGGAAGGCGCTCGACCGGAGCGCGGCGTATGACCGCGCCCGGTCGGGCATCGCATTCGTGCCGCAGGGCAGGGAGATCTTCCCGCTGCTTACCGTGCGGGAGAACCTCGAATCGGGCTTTGCGCCATTGAAGCGCGCCGACCGCAATATCCCCGGCCACGTCTTCGAATTGTTTCCGGTGCTGAAGCAGATGCTCGCGCGCCGCGGCGGCGACCTTTCCGGCGGCCAGCAGCAGCAGCTTGCCATCGGCAGGGCGCTGGTGATGCGGCCCAAACTCCTGGTGCTCGACGAGCCGACCGAAGGCATCCAGCCGTCGATCATCAAGGATATCGGCCGCGCCATCCGCTATCTGCGCGACCAGGCAGGCATCGCCGTGCTGCTGGTCGAACAATATCTCGATTTCTGCCGCGAGTTGGCAGACGAGGTCAACATCATGGACCGCGGCCAGATCGTCCACACCGGGCCAGCCGAGGATCTCGATCGGGCGGATGTCCGCAAATTCCTGACTGTATAGGGTCCATCCCGTTGTCATCCCGGGACGAAGCGACGCGGCGCAGACTCCGGAATCCATACCGTGCCGTTAGTCAAAGAATGCAGCGGTCAAGAATAGAAGCCGTTCTCCGGCGCACCTCATCCTGGATTCTGCACTGTGGCGACGCTTTGAAGTTTCGGCATGGATCCTTGGGTCTTCGCTCCGCTTCGCGTTCGCTACGCCCAAGGGTGACGAAGTCACGAAAGTCTGCTCAATCTTTCGTCAACGCCTCCAATGTGCAGCTCTGGCGCGCTGAAGATTGCATGCTAATCTTTACTTGGCCCTGTTGAGTCGGCCGCTTTCCGTATCAGTCTCGTTGACAGATCAAGGTGAGGCGCGGGCTCAGCCGGCATGTCCATGCAGGCCGCCTCCTTTCCGCGATCTGATCGCATTGCGGGCACTTGGCCAGGGACAGCCGATGGAACGTTATGTCGAGGACTACCAGAAACGGCGGCTCACCGAGCGCGTCGACATCATCACGGCCATCAACATTCTGAAATCGCAAGGATATGACCACGACGAACTGATCGCTGAGATCACCAAGGTCTTCTATGTCGATCTCGATGCCTACAACGAGGTCGTGAGGGCGGCGTGAGGGGCCGTATGAGGGCTGACGGGAAGGGCGGTTGCGCCCTGCCGCCAAGCGGCTAGCTTGCGCGTCGGAATGTCGAGGCCGCGACGCGGTTGCGACCGCCGCGCTTGGCGGCGTAGAGCGCCTTGTCTGCTGCGCTGAGCACCCTGTCGAAGCTCATGCCGTCCTTGCTGCCGAAAGCGTATCCGGCGCTGACCGTACATGTCAGGTGACCGGTTTCGGTTTCGATGACGCGCGCGGCGAAGCCGGTGCGTATCCGCTCGGCGGTGTGCTCCACCATTTCGGGCAGGGTCCGCCTTAGAACCAGCGCGAATTCCTCTCCGCCCATGCGCGCGGCGACATCGGTCGGGCGAAGGTTCTCGGCGAGTTCCTCGGCGAATACTTTCAGCACCTGATCGCCAGTGGCGTGGCCGAATTCGTCGTTGATGGCCTTGAAACCATCGAGGTCGAACATGACCACCGCGGTGAAAGCCCCAATCGGGGCACCGTCATTGAGATCGAACAACGCGCGCCTGTTGAGAAGCCCGGTTAGCGGATCGGTCAGCGCATCCAGACGGTGATGTCGGGCCAGACGGCCCTGGTTAAGCGCCAGCGAAAGGGCGCCGATGCCGGTCATGCTGGCGATGACGACGACGAGACTCAGATCCTCGGCCCAGTTGCTGGGCGCATGCCCAAGAACGAGCTTTCCGTCCCATGCGAGAGCCAAGGCACACAGCACGAAGGATATCGCGGTGGCCGAGTAGAGCACGGCGAGGCCGATGATCGGGACAGGGGCTTCGGTGCGTCCTATCCAGTACTGATAGGCGGCCGCAAACAGAAGCAGGGCGGCAAGGAGGTTTTCGAACACGAAGCCGAGCCCGTCATACCCGAGCGCCATCGGCGGCAGTGCTATGGCAAGCGAGATGCAGCTGCCGAAAATCGTCAGCGGGATTGGCGATCGGCCTGACCTGAACTGGTAGGCGGCGCCCAGCATGGTCGAGAACCCAGTCAGGAGCAGGGTAAATGTCGCGATGCCGAGGATGCGTCCAGGCGCCTTGATGTAGTCTTGGTAGATAACGACGTCGCCGACGATCAATAACGCGCTGATCGACCATGTCAGCAGGAATTTTTCAGTTCGTGCCGTCAGCCAGATGCCGAACAACGTCAGGCTCAGGCAGGCGGCGGAAAAACCGACAGCCAGCAGAAGTGAGTTGTAGTCGAGCGACATGCCCCTCGTCCTTGCCCGCACCAATCCTGCGATTTTGCCTGGCGGGATTCATGCAGCAAGGAGGTATCGATAAGGTTACGATGGCGATGAAGATGCCGCGATTCAAGGGTCGTCAGCCTGTGACCCGCTTCATCAGCGCCATGGCGCCGAACGGCGCGCGGACCTTGCCCTCGGTGATGAAGTAGACGAACACATCGCGCGGTTTGACCGGTGCATCGGTTGAGGGATCGGCGCGCGGCACGCCGGCCGGCATTTTGCCTTCCGCCCAGGTTCTTGCGCGCGCCGCCCATTCGTCGAGCGCCTTCGGCGTGTAGCAGTCGGGATTGTCGTCGCTGCCGGTCTGCAGCCGGGCATAGATGAAATCGCCGGTGACGTCGGCAATCGCAGGATATTTGGCGTGATCGGCAGAGACGATCGCGACCTTGTACTTGCGCGCCAGGGCAGCGAATTCCGGCACGATGAAGCTGTCGTTGCGCACCTCGACCGCGTGGCGCAGCGCAACGCCGTCCTGCTTCTCAGGCAAAAGCTTGAGAAAGGCCTCGAAATCGTCCGGATCGAATTTTTTGGTCGGCGCGAACTGCCACAGGATCGGCCCGAGCTTGTCGCCGAGTGCGGCGACGCCCGAGCCCAGGAAGCGCATCACGGACTCGCCGGCCTCGCCAAGCACGCGGCGGTTGGTGACGAAACGGTTGCCTTTCAGCGAATAGACAAAACCGTCCGGCGCCTCGTTTGCCCATTTGACGAAGGTCGGCTCCTTGAAGCTCGAATAATAGGTGCCGTTGACCTCGATGCTCGGCACCTGTCGGCTGGCATAGTGCAGTTGCTTGGCCTTCGGCAGTTTGTCCGGATAGAAGGACGTGTCCCACGGTTCGAAGGTCCAGCCGCCCATGCCGGCGCGGATTTTTCCCGATTGAGTCACTGTCGTCCTCCCGGTTTGCTGAAAAGGATCAGGCGATGGCGGTCGTCTGGACGGCTTTCGCCATGTCGACGACCGTCCATCCTGGCCGATATGGGTTGGGCCGGCGGCCCGTTTCGCGAAAGCCATAGGCTTTGTAGAGCGCGATGTTTCGCTCCATCTTCGCGTTGGTGTAGAGCCGCACCTCGGACAAGCTCCACAGCCGTGTCTGTCCTTCCGCGTGATTGAGCAAGGCGACGCCGTGGCCCTTGCCTTGAAAGGCAGGGGAGACTGCGACGGAGAAGATCATACTATGGTCCGGATGCCGTTCGAGAACCAGCAATCCAGCCGGCTGCTCATCTTGCTCCAAAAGCCAGACTTCGCCGCGTTCGATCCGCGGCACGTAATCCTCGGTGACGGGGATCGGCGGCGCGCCAAGCAACGCGGCGTAGTGCGCATAGGCGGCTTCGGTCAGCGCGACGACAGCGTCAAGGTCACCGGCAAACGCACTTCTGATCTTCATTGAAGGTCCTTCCAAACGCCAACCGGTCTGCCTGTTCACTCCGCCGCTTCGCGCTTGCCTCCGGGGCGCCGCTCCAGCAACTCCCTCAGGAACTGGCCGGTGTAGCTGCGCTTCTCGCGGACGATGTCCTCCGGCGTGCCGGACGCCACCAGTTCGCCGCCGCCGTCGCCGCCCTCGGGGCCGAGGTCGAGCACCCAGTCGGCGGTCTTGATGACCTCGAGATTGTGCTCGATGACGACCACCGTGTTGCCCTGGTCGACCAGTTCGTGCAGCACTTCGAGCAGCTTGGCGACGTCGTGGAAATGCAGGCCGGTGGTCGGCTCGTCGAGGATATAGAGCGTCTTGCCGGTCGCCTTGCGCGACAGTTCCTTGGCCAGCTTGATGCGCTGCGCCTCGCCGCCCGAAAGCGTCGTCGCCTGCTGGCCGATATGGATGTAGCCCAGCCCGACCTGCTTGAGCGTCTCCAGCTTGTCGCGCACGCCGGGCACGGCGGCAAAGAAATCGACGCCTTCCTCGACCGTCATGTCGAGCACGTCGGCGATCGACTTGCCCTTGAACAGGACGTCGAGCGTCTCGCGGTTGTAGCGCTTGCCATGACAGACGTCGCAGGTGACGTAGACGTCGGGCAGGAAGTGCATCTCGATCTTGATGACGCCGTCGCCCTGGCAGGCTTCACAGCGGCCGCCCTTGACGTTGAACGAGAAGCGGCCGGGCTGGTAGCCGCGCGCCTTGGCCTCCGGCAGGCCGGCGAACCAGTCGCGGATCGGCGTGAAGGCACCGGTATAGGTGGCTGGGTTGGAGCGCGGCGTCCGTCCAATAGGCGACTGGTCGATGTCGATGACCTTGTCGAGGAACTCGAGACCTTCGATGCGGTCATGGTCGGCCGGGTGCTCGCGGGAGCCCATGATGCGGCGCGACGCGGCCTTGAACAGCGTTTCGATCAGGAAGGTCGACTTGCCGCCGCCCGAGACGCCGGTAACGGCGGTGAAGGTGCCAAGCGGGATTTCGGCGGTGACGTTTTTCAGATTGTTGCCGCGCGCGCCGACGATCTTCAGGCGCCGGTTCTTCCTGGCCTCGCGCCGCACCGCCGGCGTCGCCACTTCGAGCTCTCCGGACAGGTACTTGCCGGTGATCGAGGCGGGGCTGGCCATGATCTGCTGCGGCGTTCCCTGGGCGATGATGTGGCCGCCATGGATGCCGGCGGCGGGCCCGATATCGACGACATAGTCGGCATGCAGGATGGCGTCCTCGTCATGCTCGACGACGATCACCGTGTTGCCGATGTCGCGCAGATGCTTCAGCGTGTCGAGCAGGCGTGCGTTGTCGCGCTGGTGCAGGCCGATCGACGGCTCGTCCAGCACATAGAGCACGCCGGTCAGGCCGGAACCGATCTGCGAGGCAAGCCGTATGCGCTGGCTCTCGCCGCCCGACAGCGTGCCGGAATTGCGCGACAGCGTCAGGTAGTCGAGCCCGACATCGTTGAGGAAGCGCAGCCGCTCGCGGATCTCCTTGAGCACGCGCACCGCGATCTCGTTCTGTTTTTCATTGAGCGAAGCGGGCAGGTCGGTGAACCATTGGTCGGCCTTGCGGATCGACTGCTCGGTGACCTCGCCGATGTGTTTTCCCGCGATCTTCACCGCAAGCGCCTCCGGCTTCAGCCGGTAGCCGTGGCAGGCCGGGCAAGGCGTGGCCGACATGAAGCGCTCGATCTCCTCGCGCATCCAGGCGGATTCGGTCTCTTTCCACCGCCGCTCCAGATTGGGGATGACGCCCTCGAACGTCTTGGTCGTCTTGTAGGAGCGCAGGCCGTCATCATACTGGAAGGTTATCTCGCGCTCGCCGGTGCCATGCAGGATGGCTTCTCTTGCCTCTTCGGTCAGATCCCGGAACTTGTCGCCGAGCTTGAAGCCATAGGTCTTGCCCAGCGCCTCCAGGGTCTGCGCGTAATAGGGCGAAGTCGATTTCGCCCACGGGCTGACGGCGCCGGCGCGCAGCGACAGATTGTCGTCGGGCACGATCAGGCTGGCGTCGATGGCGCGCTGGCTGCCCAAGCCGTCGCAGGTCGGGCAGGCGCCGAACGGGTTGTTGAAGGAGAACAGCCGCGGCTCGATCTCGGGAATGGTGAAGCCGGACACCGGGCAGGCGAACTTTTCCGAAAACAGAATACGTTCGTGCGTCTCGTTCTTCGATTTGTTGACCGAATCCTCGCCGGTCTGGCTGGCGTCGAGCGGCCGGTCGGCGAACTCCGCCACCGCCAGCCCGTCGGCCAGCTTCAGCGCGGTTTCGATGGAATCCGCAAGCCGCGTCGCCAGATCGCCGCGCACCACGATGCGGTCGACGACGACGTCGAGATCATGTTTGTACTTCTTGTCCAACGCCGGCACGTCGGCGATCTCGTAGAAAACGCCGTCGACCTTGACGCGCTGAAAACCCTTTTTCTGCAGCTCCAGCAGTTCCTTGCGGTATTCGCCTTTGCGGCCGCGCACCATCGGCGCCAGGATGAACAGGCGCGTGCCTTCCTCGACCGCCAGCACGCGGTCGACCATCTGCGATACCGTCTGGCTCTCGATCGGCAGGCCGGTGGCCGGCGAATAGGGGACGCCGACGCGCGCGAACAGCAGCCGCATGTAGTCGTAGATTTCGGTGACGGTGCCGACCGTCGAGCGCGGGTTCTTCGAAGTGGTCTTCTGCTCGATGGAAATGGCGGGCGACAGGCCGTCGATCTGGTCGACGTCAGGCTTCTGCATCATTTCGAGGAATTGCCTGGCATAGGCCGACAGGCTCTCGACATAGCGGCGCTGGCCCTCGGCATAGATGGTGTCGAAGGCAAGCGACGACTTGCCGGAGCCCGACAGGCCGGTCATGACGATCAGGCTGTCACGCGGCAGGTCGAGATCGACATTCTTCAGATTGTGTTCGCGCGCGCCGCGAATGGAAAGATATTTATGGTCGGCCATCGCCGGTCGCCGCCTCAAATCTGGAATCTCGTGGGATGGCGGGTTGTCCCGGCCATCCCCTATGTAGGTAATTTCGCCACCGTTTCGAGAGACGCCACAACTCTCGATCAAAGCCTTTAACCGTCTTTCGCGCGGGCGAGCAAGCGGAAAGAACAAAGACCGAACGCGCTCCTGACAAAAGCTGTGTACCAACCCCAGCCGCGCCAGGCGTCAAGTGATCACATTTTTTGTAATCGGCTATCCTACGGTTGACGTCTCAGCCTCAGGGGGGCAGACTCCAAACGTCACCGAAGCCGGCCGTCTTTCGATGGCCTCGCCGCCTTGAGGTGGCCTGCGAGACGCCGCAGGCTTTTGCGATTTGCGCTTCGGACGACACCAGTCGCAATGGACAAAAGAGGAGAGCAGAGGAATGACTCCACCGGACAGTCCCTTGAGGCTCCACGTGTCGCTGGAGCCACGGCAGGCATAAGTGCCAGGGCCAGGCGTTCGCGCCGCCCGACAAACCGTGACCTGCCTTACCCCAAAATTAGAGACTACTAGTCGGATCGTCGGCTGAACGCCGCGAAGCATCCGAAATCTAAGGCCGGCAGTGTACTCCCGGCAGATTGGATTTTAGATCCAAGAAAGCCCCGACCGTTTGCGGAAGCAGCGGCGGGGCTGTTCGTTTCAGGTGGCGCGGGTTTCGGGTCACGATGCGCCAGGTCAAAGTTGCTCAGCAAGGGAACCGGATCACGTCCTTGATCGCGTTATAGGTCTCCGCTGACTGCCATCTCCGACAATGAACGCATGTTCAACCTCTGTTGGAGATTTCGATGCTTAAACCCTTTCTGCCGATAGTTCTGCTCACCCTCCTTTCGAACTCTGTCGCACAGGCAGCCGATGCCATCGGCTTTCGGGAAATCGAGTTGCCGGATGCAGTGGGCGAGCGGCCGCTGCATGTCAGCTTGTGGTATCCGACCAGCGACGATGGCCCGGTAGCAGCTACCGGCGAAAACCGTGTCTTCTACGGCGTTCCAGCCGGGACGCCCATCCGTCGAGGGATGCGCATCCGCTCGTCGTCCTGTCGCACGGCTATGGTGGCAGCTGGAGGAATCTCAGTTGGCTCGCAGGCGAACTCCTCCATCAAGGATACGTAGTCGCGGCGCCTGATCACCCTGGAACAACGACCTTCGATAGACGTCCGGCACAGGCGGCAAGACTCTGGGAGCGTCCCCACGACCTCAGCCGCGTGATCGACGAGCTGATCGGGGATACATCACTTGCGGGAACCATCGAACCGGGCCGCATTGCCGCAATCGGCCATTCTCTTGGTGGATGGACGGTCACGGCGCTTGCCGGAGCACGCTTCAGCACAGACCTTTTCGCGCAGGACTGCAAGACGCATTCAAGCCCGCGCGCATGCGCACTTTCCGCCGAATTGGGCATTGTCCCGGGTGCCGTCGCGGAGCTGGATGGCGATATCCCGATGCGAGGATTGGCGCTGTCGTCTCGCTCGATCTGGGGCTCGCGCGTGGTTTCACGCCTGAAAACCTCGCTACCTTGCACGTGCCGGCGCTGGTCATCGGCGCAGGTGTCGACATTGGCGACATGCCGGCCAAACTGGAGTCGGGGTATCTTGCCGCCAAGCTGCCGTCGGCGACATCCAGCTATATCGAAATTTCCGACGCAATGCATTTCAGCTTCATGCAACTCTGCAAACCAGGAGCCGTCGCCTTGATCGCAGAGGAAACGCCCGGCGATGGCCTCGTATGCAAGGACGGAGGAACACGAGACCGGGAGGCCATCCCCCGACAGGTTTCGGACCTGATTATTGCGTTTCTGGCGCAGGCGATCCCGCCGAAATAGGCGCAGCCTCGCTCGGATTGCAGGCGCCAACGAAAGCGACCTCTGGACCGGGCTCTCGCCGGTTCATCAGCCTCACGAGAAGAATGATCAGCAAAAGCGAGATGACAAAGGGAAGAGGTACGCCAGGCATCATGCGCCAATAGGAGGGCTTGGCGGACTCACCGCCCTACCGCCGAGGCGCCTTGATCGCGCCGGCACTGACATCCAGGGTTATGCTGCCGGAAATCCTGACATCGGTGTCGCCGATCTTGAACTGACCGTTGCCGCTGCTCGGCACGGCATCGTCGGGTTCGGGAGCCGGCTTGGCGATGCGATAGTCGCTGGCCACGCCGGGCAGCGTGCCTTTCCGCGAAGGCGTTGAATTGTCTTCGGCGAACGCGGTGCCGGAGACAATGGCCGCGACGGCAACGCCGATGATCAACTGGTTCAGGCGACTGCGTGAAATCTCTTCGAGCATCGGCGGATCATATCGCCGCACACCGGCCGAGGCCAGAGCGGTGGTGATAAATTGCTGAAGTGGTCATCGTCATCCGCGGGGGACCGGCTACCTTTCACGCCGCCTTTTTGCGGGTGTCGAAAACATGGTCGACAAGCCCCCACGACTTTGCTTCCTCGGCGGTCATGAAATAGTCGCGGTCGAGCGTGCGCTCGACCTCTTCGAACGTACGGCCGCAGTGATGCGCATAGAGTTCGGTCATGCGCTTCTTGGTGCGCAGGATGCCTTCGGCGTGACGTTGGATATCGGAAGCCTGGCCCTGAAAGCCGCCCAGCGGCTGGTGAAGCACAATGCTGGTGTTGGGCAGCGCAATGCGCCGTCCAGGCGTGCCCGCCATCAAAAGGAAGGAGGCCATCGATGCGGCAAAGCCCATGCAGACGGTCGACACCGGGCAACTGACATATTGCATCGTGTCGTAGATGGCGAAACCGCTGGTCACCACCCCGCCCGGCGAGTTGATGTAGAGCGATATCTCCTTGTCTGGATTGTCGGATTCCAGCGACAGAAGCTGGGCACAGACCAGCGCCGACACGCCGTCGTTGATCTCTCCGTTGATGAAGACGATGCGTTCGCGCAGCAGCCGCGAGAAAATGTCGAAGGCGCGTTCGCCGCGGCTCGACTGCTCGATCACCATCGGCACCAGGTTGGCAAAACCGCTCATCGCTTTTCTCCGTTGTGTCGTTCAGGCCGCGCGCAGGAAGAGGCGAGGCGTGTTTGCGGCAATGGTCTGTTTGGGGCTGCACGCGTTGAGCGAAAGCCGGCAGCCGGTGCTGGCAATCGCAACCGTAGCTCGCGCAAATCCGCCATGGACAATGCGCAGATGCGTGCCGCCCGATACGGTGCGGTCGAGCGTGAAGGTGACTATGCTGTCCACTGCGTTGTCCAAAGCACTGTCCAGCGGGCCGGCGAGCGGATCCGATGCATCGCCGGGGGCTGGTCGCTCCCGCCAGGAGTAGCGCAGCATGCGTTCGGGCTCGGCGTCGAGGATTTCGCATTCGATCGGCGCATCCGGTCCGGCAAAGGCAAAGCGGCTGCCGATCTCAGGCTTGATGTCGTTCGGCATCATCCAGGCCGCGAGCAGATCCGGCACCGTCAGCGCCCGCCATACTTTTTCCGGCGGGTCTGGAAGTTCGCACTCGAACTCGATCGAATCTGCCGTCATTGGTCCATATCCTTCAAAACCGCCTTGAGCCTTTCAATACGCTCGGGCCAGAACGCACGGTAGCGCTCGATCCAGCCGAGCAGTGGCTCAAGCCCCTGCGGATCGGCGCGGTAATAGGCATTGCGGCCGGTCCGCCGCTCGGTGACCAGGCCGGCGCCGCGCAGCACCGCCAGATGCTGGGAGACGGCCGGCTGCGACACCGTCATGCCCCCGCGCAGTTCCGACACAGTCATCTCGCCGGCGGCGAGCCGCTCGTAGACGGCGCGGCGCGTCGGGTCGGCAAGGGCGCGAAAAATCTCTGCCTCGGTCATGGCAAAAGCATAAGTCGATACTTATTGGTTTGGCAAGCGGTGTTTTCCCGCCCATATGAAATGGCACGGAGATGCCGCCGATTGCTGACATTCCTTGACAACGGGCCTTTGATAGATTTAGAACGAAAAGAGAACAAAAACCTTGTGGGAAAAGGCAGCCACGGCAGGCGGGGATTGTCCGCAGCCTGTAAGGTGCGTGCGACAGAAGTTTGGTTTCGGATGAGCGCGGAGAAGTGTGATGGCGGGTAGCGTCAACAAGGTCATTCTGGTCGGCAATCTCGGGGCGGACCCTGAAATCCGCCGCCTGAATTCCGGTGATCCGGTCGTCAACATCCGCATCGCTACGTCGGAAAGCTGGCGCGACAAGAATTCCGGCGAGCGCAAGGAAAAGACCGAATGGCATAATGTCGTCATCTTCAACGACCAGCTCGCCAAGGTAGCCGAGCAGTATCTGAAGAAGGGCGCGAAGGTCTATGTCGAGGGCCAGTTGCAGACGCGCAAGTGGCAGGACCAGACCGGCAACGACCGCTACACGACCGAAATCGTGCTGCAGAAATTCCGTGGCGAGTTGCAGATGCTCGACGCGCGCGGCGAAGGTGGCGGTCAGGTCGGCAACTATGCTGGTGGCGGCAACAGCCGCGGTTCCGACTTTGGCCAGTCGAGCCCAGGTGAGAGCTTCAACCGCAGCGGCGGTGGTGGATCAAAGGGCGGCGGCGGCAGTTCGTCACGCGAACTGGACGACGAAATCCCGTTCTGAGTGAATGCCGCTGTTGGGCGTTTGAGCCGGGGCATTGAGGAGAGGGCGAGATGTCTCTCGAGCCGCTGTTGTCCGCGCCCCCTCCCATCCCGTGGCATGCCTTTGCGGCTTTTGCCGCGCTGGCGATAGGCGGAGCGCAGCTGGCCTTGCCGAAAGGCACGCCACGCCACCGTCTGTTTGGCTATGTCTGGGCGGCGCTGATGTTGGTCATCGCCATTTCGGGTTTCTGGATCCAGGAGATACGCTTGATCGGTCCGTTCAGCCCCATCCATCTCCTGTCGATCCTGGTGCTCGTCACCGTGCCGCTGGCGGTCTGGCATGCTCACAGCCACAAAGTCGCCGCGCATCGCAGCGCCATGATCAAGCTCTATGTTTTCGCGCTGATCGGCGCCGGCATCTTCACGCTGCTGCCCGGCCGCATCATGCACGCGGTCGTGTTCGGTCAGTAGGGTAGCTTTGCAAGGAAGAATACAGTGAAAGCACGCGTCAAATGGGTCGAGGATCGCACCTTCGTCGGCGAGTCCGGCAGCGGTCACAAACTGGTGCTGGGGACGGCGCATGGACCGGAGGGCAGAACGCCGGGACCGAGCCCGATGGAACTGGTGCTGATCGGCACCGGCGGCTGCTCGGCCTATGACGTGGTCCATATCCTCGAAAAGGGCCGCGAGGCGGTCGAGGACTGCGTGGTCGAACTCGATGCCGAACGGGCGGAAACCGAGCCAAGGGTGTTCACCCGCATCCATATGCGTTTCATCGTCAAGGGCAGGGCGCTTTCGCGGGACAAGGTGAAACGGGCGATCAACCTGTCGATCGAAAAATACTGCTCGGCTTCGGCGATGATGGCCAAGACCGCCGAGATCACCCACGACTTCGAAGTCATCGACACCACGACGAAGTAGGGCACGTTCCTACCCCGCCATCAGCGCCTTGATTCCGTCGGCGACGAACTGCACGGCGAGTGCCGCCAGGATGACGCCGAGCAGCCGCGTCAGGATCGAGCGGCCGGTATGGCCGAGGATGCGGTCTATGCGCTCCGACAGAATGAACACCATGTAGGTGATGACCAGGCAGATCGCGATGATGCCGACAAGAGCCGCCTGGGCGCCAAGACCTGGAAATGAGCCGGACAGCAGGACGGTCGCTGAAATCGCGCCTGGACCGGCGATCAGCGGGATCGCCAGCGGGAAGGCGGCGATGTTGTGGATCATGTCCCTGGTGATGGCGACGTCGCCGATCTTCTCCTTGCGGTCCTGCCGGCGCTCGAACACCATTTCGAAGGCAATGAAGAACAGCAGGAACCCGCCGGCGACGCGGAAGGCCGGCAGCGTGATGCCGAACACCGACAGGATCGACGCGCCGGCGATTGCGAACAGCGCCATCACCAGGAAGCCGATGACCGAGGCGCGCACCGAAACCTGGTTGCGCTCTTCGCGGTTCATGCCGCGCGTCACGGCGAGGAAGAGAGGCGCCAGGCCGGGCGGGTCGATGGTCACGAGAATGGTGACGAAGGCGTTGAACAGGCTGTCGAAGCTCGGCATCTCTGACCCTCCCCGCCGGGCGATGCCCGAATACTCATTGGTAGAGCAAAGCAGGGGCAGTGAAAACCGTCCGAGCTGCGGGAGCGGCAACCTTGATGGGTAGCGTGTGCCTAGCTGGCCGCCCCGCAAAAGGCCTCGATACGATAGCCGTCCGGGTCGATGACAAAGGCGGCATAGTAGTTCTCGCCATAGCTGGCGCGCAGGCCAGGTGCCCCATTGTCACTGCCGCCTTCACGGAGTGCACCTGCATGGAAAGCGTCGACGCTGCTCCGCGTCGGCGCCGCAAAGCAGAAATGCAGGCCGGACTCGCCGTCGGCCGAAACCGGGCGCTGAGCCTCGTTCACCCATAGCGCTACCGCCTCCGAACCATAGCCGAGCGAGCCCGGCGACTGGCTGAGACAGGTGTAGCCGAGAGGCTTTAGCGCGGCGTCGTAGAAACGCTTCGAGGCGTTGGTGTCGCGGACACCGATCGAGACATGATCCAGCATCTTTTTCTCCTTTGTTAGAATATGTTGTGTCGTCAATTTCCAGTAGCGCGGCGCGCCAGGAACTCGACTTCGAGCCGCCAGGTCACGCCGTCGTCCTGCGAGCGTTCACCCAGCCAGCGGAACGAGTTTTCGGTGATGCGCGAAAAGCTCCAGCGTGCTGCGGAGCCGGTGCCGTCTGCGCCTTGCTGGACGATCGCATCGCCCACGGCGAGGCCGAGCTGGCGGCTGTAATATTGGTTGCGCGGATCGCTCCAGAAGATGTGCCAGGCGTCGACGCCGGGGTCATAGACGCGCAATGTCGTGCCATAGAAGGTCCATCTGCCGAGCGAAGGCGAGGGGCCGGCCTCGCGCTCGGGCAGGATCCATACGTCCTGGATCGCCTTGCCTTCGAGAACCCAGCCGAAATGCACCTCGCCGCGTCCGGTCAGTATCTGGCCGTCTTCGAGATGGCGCGTGGCATCGAATGTCCAGGCGCCGACGAAGCGGCCGTAAAGGTCCAGCTTTTCGGCCAGGTTCGCTGCCGGGCCGTCGCTATGCAGGGCTTCGGCAAAGGAAGATGAATTGAACATGTTGTGGTCTCTTCTTGTCAGGAGACCGGGAGGAATAGGCCTTGGCAGGCTTCTTGGGCTTGGGAAAAATTGCTATCTTTCAGCCATGACGACGACTGCGCATAGCTTGGCGTCGGGACGAGGCTGGCAAGTGTCGGACGTGGTCTGCACCGCCAGCGCCGCCGATCGCCCGTTCGAGGAAGTGCATCGAAGTTTCTGCATCGCCGCGGTGACCAGCGGCACCTTCCGTTATCGCGCACGTCAAGGCACGGCCATGCTGGCGCCGGGCGCGCTTCTGCTCGGCAACCCTGGCACCTGCTACGAGTGCGGGCACGAGCATGGCGCCGGCGACCGTTGCCTCTCCTTCCATTTCGAGCCGGACTATATGGAACAGATCGTCGCCCACGTGCCGGGCGTGAAGACGATGGCCTTTGGAACGCCTCGGCTGCCGCCCTTGCCGGCGCTGGCGCCGCTGCTGGCGAAGGCGGAAGCCGCGCGGGAAACAGCCGATACCGACGCGTTGGAGGAGCTCGGCTTGCGCATTGCCGGCGCGGCTGTCGCTGCCGCCTCCGGCGCTGTGCACGCCGCCCGGTCGCCGAGCCGCCGCGACCAGAAACGTGTCGCGGAGGCCGTGCGGCGCATCGAGCTTGATGCCGAAAGGCCGCTCTCGCTTGCCGAACTTGCGAAAGAGACGGCAACCAGTCCTTACCATTTCCTGCGCACCTTCCGGCACGTGGCGGGCATGACGCCCTACCAGTTCCTGCTGAAGACCCGGCTGCACAGGGCGGCGGTGCGGCTGCGCAGGTCGGACGAGACGATTTCGACGATCGCCTTTGAGGCGGGGTTCAACGATTTGTCCACCTTCAACCGCCGCTTCCGGCGCGTGATGGGGGAAGCGCCCGGCGCCTATCGGGTCCGCCGGCGAGGCGAAAGAGTGCCGAACGCATCTGCCGTTCCGGCTTTGTGAGGCAAGATCGGCCTGATAATGAACTTTGTGCCGGCGGCCACGAAAAGCGTCTCGGCCATATCGTCGCAATCATTGGTATCCTTTTGAAATCACCACAAAAATGGACATTGGAAAACTGCGGCGGACATTGGAGTTTCGGCCCGGCTTCCTATATAAGCACCAAGTGATTCCTGATTAGATTGTGACCTGATTTGACCGACCAGAAGACACCGCGCGGCGCCGACGGCGGCCCGACCGGCATCGAGCCGATATCCATCATCGAGGAGATGCAACGCTCCTATCTCGATTACGCCATGAGCGTGATCGTCAGCCGTGCGTTGCCTGACGTGCGCGACGGGCTGAAGCCGGTGCATCGCCGCATTCTCTACGCCGCTCATGAGAGCGGCTACCACTGGAACCGCAAATATGTGAAATCGGCGCGCCCGGTCGCCGACGTGATGGGTAAATACCATCCGCATGGCGATGCCTCGATCTACGACGCCTTGGTGCGCATGGCGCAGGACTGGTCGCTGCGCGTGCCGCTGATCGACGGGCAGGGTAATTTCGGCTCGATCGACGGCGATCCGCCGGCGGCGATGCGTTACACCGAATCGCGGCTGACCAAGGTCGCGCATGAATTGTTGGAGGACATCGACAAGGAAACCGTCGATTTCCAGGACACTTACGATGCGTCCGGCAGCGAGCCGAAAGTCCTGCCGGCGCGGTTTCCAAACCTGCTGGTCAACGGCTCCGGCGGCATCGCCGTCGGCATGGCCACCAACATCCCGCCGCACAACCTGGGGGAGGTCTGCAACGGCGCGATCGCCCTCATCGACAATCCGGCGATCGATCTGCCGGCGCTGATGGAGATCATTCCGGGGCCGGATTTCCCGACCGGCGGCATCGTGCTCGGCCGCTCGGGCATCTACAGCGCCTATTCGACCGGCCGCGGTTCCATCGTCATGCGCGGCCGCGTCAATATCGAGGCGCGCGGCAACGACCGTGAATCGATCGTCATCACCGAAGTTCCCTATCAGGTGAACAAGTCGTCTATGATTGAGAAGATGGCCGAGCTTGTGCGCGAGAAGCGCATCGAGGGCATTTCCGACATCCGCGACGAGAGCGACCGCCAAGGCTACCGCGTCGTCATCGAATTGAAGCGCGACGCTGTCGCCGACGTCATTCTCAACCAGCTCTACCGTTTTACGCCACTGCAGACGTCGTTCGGCGCCAATATGGTGGCCCTGAACGGCGGCAAGCCGGAGCTGCTGACGCTGCTCGACATGCTGAAGGCGTTCGTCGCCTTCCGCGAGGAGGTGATCAGCCGGCGCACGAAATTCCTGCTGCGCAAGGCGCGCGACCGCGCTCACGTGCTGGTCGGCTTGGCAATCGCCGTCGCCAATATCGACGAGGTCATAAAACTGATCCGCACCGCGCCGGACCCGCAGACGGCGCGCGAGCAGTTGATGGAGCGGCGCTGGCCCTCGGGAGACGTCGAATCGCTGATCCTGCTGATCGACGATCCGCGCCACCGCATCAATGAGGACGGCACCTACAATCTGTCCGAGGAACAGGCGCGCGCAATCCTCGAACTGCGCCTGCAGCGCCTGACCGCGCTCGGCCGCGACGAGATCGCCGACGAGTTGAACACGATCGGTGCGGAGATCATCGATTATCTCGACATCCTGTCGTCCCGCGCCCGCATCCAGCAGATCGTCAAGGACGAGCTCATCGCCGTGCGCGACGAGTTCGGCACGCCGCGCCGCACCGAACTCTCCGAGGGCGGGGCTGATATGGAAGACGAGGACCTGATCCAGCGCGAGGACATGGTCGTGACGGTCAGCCATTCCGGCTACATCAAGCGCGTGCCGCTGTCGCTCTACCGGGCGCAGCGCCGCGGCGGCAAGGGCCGCTCCGGCATGTCGACCAAGGAAGAGGATTTTGTCACCCGACTGTTCGTCGCCAACACGCACACGCCGGTGCTGTTCTTCTCCTCGCGCGGCATCGTCTACAAGGAAAAGGTCTGGCGCCTGCCGATCGGCAACCCGCAGTCACGCGGCAAGGCGCTGATCAACATGCTGCCGCTGGAGCAGGGCGAACGCATCACCACCATCATGCCGCTGCCCGAGGACGAGACAAGCTGGGGCGAGCTCGACGTAATGTTCGCCACGACGCGCGGCACGGTGCGCCGCAACAAGCTGTCGGACTTCGTCCAGGTCAACCGCAACGGCAAGATCGCCATGAAGCTGGAAGAGGAAGGCGACGAGATTCTCGGCGTCGAGACCTGCACCGACAATGACGACGTGCTTTTGACCGCAAGCTCCGGCCAGTGCATCCGCTTTTCGGTCAGCGACGTGCGTGTCTTCCAAAGCCGCAATTCGGTCGGCGTGCGCGGCATCGCCATGGCCGACACGGATAGGGTGATCTCGATGGCGGTGATCGAGCACGTCGATGCATCGCCCGCCGAGCGCGCCGCCTATCTCAGGCGGGCGGTTGCCGAGCGCCGGCTCGCCGCCGGCATTGCCGCCGGCGAGGAAGAGGAAATCGCGCTGACCAATGAAGAGGTCGGCGAGGAGGCGGAGCTTTCCGACGAACGTTACGAATTCCTCAAAGTTCACGAGCAGTTCGTGCTGACGGTGACGGAATATGGCTACGGCAAGCGTTCGTCGTCGTACGATTTCCGCCTGACAGGGCGCGGCGGTAAGGGCATTCGCGCCACCGACGTGTCGAAGGCGGCTGAGATCGGCCAATTGGTTGCGACTTTCCCGGTCGGCAATGACGACCAGATCATGCTTGTTTCTGATGGCGGCACCGTCATCCGCGTGCCGGTCAACGGCATTCGTTTCGCCAGCCGCGCCACCAAGGGCGTGACCATCTTCAATACGGCCGACGGAGAAAAAGTCGTTTCGGTGGAGCGTATATCGGAACCGCAATCGGACGAGGAAGCCGAAGAGAGTGTCGAGGGCGGCCCGGATACCGGCATCGAAGAGACTGGTCGGGACAACGCCGAATAAGCACCAGATATGGCACGCCGGCCCGAAGGACCGGCGTGATCGCCTGCGAATTCAGAAGTGGCGATAGGGCTTGCGGATGCCGAAGCCTTCGAACCGCTTGATATTGGCCTTGGCGCGGACGCGCACTGCTTCCTGATGCAGCCCGAATACGGTGGCAATCAGCATGGCGACGGTCATTGCGGTGGCGAGCATGTAGATCAGCATGTGCGTGTTCTCCTGCGCCTAACAACGTCCAAATGGGGTTTTGGTTTCATCTTCTGAAGCCGCAATCTAGTGAACGCTGCGTGAAGCCTTCGTGATCGGCCCGTTCATCTGTCGTTCATCTCGAGCAAAAGGTTCACGGGCAACCTGCTGATCGGATTTGCCTTTGCGAGAGAGGCTCGCTAGAAGCACCTGCCATGACCGAACGCATCGCCCTTTACGCCGGCTCCTTCGACCCGTTGACCAACGGTCATCTCGACGTGCTGAAAGCCTCGCTGGCCGTGGCGGACACCGTCTATGCGGCGATCGGCATTCACCCCGGCAAGAAGCCACTGTTTTCCTTTGAGGAACGGGTCGGCCTCATCGAAGCGGCGGCGAATGCCGAATTCGGCCGCGACGGCGCCCGCATCAAGGTCGTCGCCTTCGACGGGTTGGTCATCGACGCGGCCAGGAGAGAAGGCGCCTCGATCATGATCCGTGGCCTGCGCGACGGCACCGATCTCGACTACGAGATGCAGATGGCCGGCATGAACGAAACCATGGCTCCTGAATTGCAGACGGTTTTTCTGCCCGCCAGCCCTTCGGTGCGAACCATTACCGCCACACTTGTCCGTCAGATAGCCTCGATGGGTGGCGACATCCGCCCCTTCGTGCCGGCGGCAGTGGCCGGCGCGCTCACCGCCAAATTCGCGAAATGATGCATGCCCAAAAGTGGAACCCGGTTTTGGGCAACGACATGCTTGAAACAAAGGTTTTCGGAGAAAGATCCATGCAGCTCAAAAGGCTCGCTACCTGCCTTGTCCTTCTTTTCGGCCTTGTGGCTGCATCCGTTTCGGCCTTCGCCGCCGATCCGGAAAACACCATGATCATCACGCTGAAGGACGGCGACGTGACCATCGCGCTCAGGCCCGATCTCGCGCCGAAGCATGTCGAGCAGATCAAGAAGCTGGTCCGCCAGGGCGCTTACGACAATGTCGCTTTCCACCGCGTCATCGACGGCTTCATGGCGCAGACCGGCGACGTGAAGTTCGGCAACATCAAGGACGGCTTCGACGCCGATGCCGTCGGTACCGGCGGTTCCGATCTTCCCGACCTGCCGGCCGAATTCTCGACGTCCGAGCGCTACGAGCGCGGCGTGGTCGGAATGGCCCGCTCGCAGAATCCGGATTCCGCCAATTCGCAATTCTTCATCATGTTCGCGCCGGCGCCGCCGCTCGATGGCCAGTACACCATCGTCGGCAAGGTCGAGAACGGCATGGAGTTGGTGGACAAGATAAAGAAAGGCGACGCGGCGCAGAACGGGGTCGTCGCCGGTCCCGATCGCATGGTCAAGGTGCGCATCGCCGCCGACGGCAAGTAAACCATTTGTTTTCAAAGGATATTTCTGACATGGCCGAGATCAAGGACCGCGAAAACGCGCTCATCATGGAAACGACCAAGGGCAAGGTCGTCATCGAACTGCTGCCCGATCTGGCGCCCGGCCATGTCGGCCGCATCAAGGAACTGGCGCGCGAAGGCGCCTATGACGGCGTGGTGTTCCACCGCGTCATCGACGGCTTCATGGCGCAGACCGGAGACGTGAAATTCGGCAATTCCAGCAAGCCGACTTTTGCGCCTGCCCGCGCGGGCATGGGCGGCTCCGACAAGCCCGACCTGAAGGCCGAGTTCTCCAACGCCAATCACGGCCGCGGCACCTGCTCGATGGCGCGCTCGCAGAACCCGAACTCGGCCAACTCGCAGTTCTTCATCTGCTTCGACGATGCCGCTTTCCTCAACCGTCAGTACACGGTCTGGGGCCAGGTCATCGAAGGCATGGACAATGTCGACAAGATCAAGCGCGGCGAGCCGGTGCAGGATCCCGACAAGATCGTGTCACTGAAGGTTGCGGCCGACGTGAAATGACCTACAGGGCTGTCGCGGCGATCAGTCTGATGCTTGTCGCGGCGGCCACTCCGGCGCTGGCGACGGAGTCGATCGTTTGCAGCGCTGAAGCCGACGCGGCATCGATCGATGTCCTGCTGGGAAACACCGCCGTCATCGCGGTCGCGCGCGTGTGGCTGGATGCCGGCGGCAAGACATGGACCACCGACGGTCAGCCGGGTTCGACGAAAATCATCGTCGGACAGGCATTCGAGGACGACCAGCACATGGTGATCGATCTCACCGACGAGGGTATCAGTTCGATCGTCGCCAAATTGCGACTGGCCAAGGCCAGTGAGCAGTCCAGTTTCGCGATGGGCGGCACGCTGAGCATCGACGGTGTTGGCGCCTGGGCGGTGACCTGCCCGGAACCTTGAGGCGGGATTTCCTTGCGCGTCGACCTTTTCGACTTTGACCTGCCGGAGGAGCGCATCGCGCTTCGCCCGGCCGAGCCGCGCGACAGCGCCAAAATGCTCGTGGTCAGGCCGGGTGAGGGACTTGAGGACCGGGCGGTGCGCGAGTTGCCGTCCCTGCTCGAGGCCGGTGACGTGCTGGTCTTCAACGACACCAAGGTCATTCCGGCACAGTTGAAAGGCATCAGGCGGCGCGGCGAAGCGACGGCGCAAGTCGAAGCCACGCTGCATATGCGGGTGGCGCCGGACCGCTGGCTGGCGTTCATGCGACCTGGCAAGCGCATCGCCGCCGGTGACCGCATCCATTTCGGTCATGACGCCAATTCCTGCTTTCTCGGTCAGCTCGACGCCACGGTGATCGAGAAGGGCGACGGCGGCGAGGTGCTGCTCGGATTTGACCTTTCAGGTCCATTCCTCGACGAGGCGCTGCACGCCGTCGGCCATATTCCGCTGCCGCCATACATCGCCTCGAAGCGCGACGACGACGAGCGCGACCGCAGCGACTACCAGACCATCTATGCCAGGGAGGAGGGGGCCGTGGCGGCACCCACCGCTGGCCTGCATTTCTCGCCGGAGCTTTTCGCGGCGCTGGATACTAAGGCCATCGAGCGGCGCTTCGTCACCTTGCATGTCGGCGCCGGCACGTTCCTGCCGGTGAAAGTCGACGACACCGCCGATCACAAGATGCATGCCGAGATCGGTTCGGTCAGCCCGGAAACCGCCGCCGCGCTCAACGCGGCAAAGGCGCGTGGCGGGCGCATCGTTGCCGTCGGCACGACCTCGTTGCGCCTGCTGGAGAGCGCTGCGCGGGAGGATGGCACATTGGTTGGATGGTCGGGTCCGACCGACATCTTCATCACGCCCGGCTACCGTTTCAAGGCCGCCGACATGCTGATGACCAATTTCCATCTGCCGCGCTCGACGCTGTTCATGCTGGTTTCGGCGTTTTGCGGTCTGGAAACGATGCGTGCGGCCTATGCGCATGCCATCGAGAACCGCTACAGATTCTATTCCTATGGAGATGCAACTCTTCTGTTCCAGGAGAACGATGGACGATGATCTGGAAATTTTCGACCGCGACGCCTTGATCGCCGAGGTCAAGAAGCTGCGCGCCGGCATTCGCGAGCATCGCGACTCCACCGGCCATGATCTGTGCTGGCACCATCCCGATCTGTGGGATCTGCTGCCGGAAAAGACCGAGCCAGCAATCGCCGTGCCGCCCTGGCCGAAATTCATGCGCGGCTGCATCCGCTACCGCCAGTCGCTGGAACGGCAGGTTCCTGGCGCGCCTGTGTATGACAAGGAATTCAATGAGTAAGGCGTTTACCTTCGAGGTGCTGGCGACCAACGGCAGGGCACGGCGCGGCGCGATCATCATGCCGCGCGGAGAAATCCGCACGCCGGCCTTCATGCCGGTCGGCACCGGCGGCACGGTCAAGACTATGTATATGGACCAGGTGCGCGCCCTCGGCTCGGACATCATCCTTGGCAACACCTATCATCTGATGCTGCGGCCCGGCGCCGAACGCGTGGCGCGGCTTGGCGGCCTGCATGAATTCGCCCGCTGGCCGCATCCGATCCTGACCGACAGCGGCGGCTTCCAGGTGATGTCGCTGTCGAAGCTGAGGAAACTCACTGAGAAGGGTGTCACCTTCCGCTCGCATATCGACGGCGCCGCCTATGAGATGTCGCCCGAGCGCTCGATCGAAATCCAGGGGCTGCTCGATTCCGACATCCAGATGCAGCTCGACGAATGCACCGCGCTGCCGGCCATGGAGAAAGAGATCGAGCGCGCCATGGAGCTGTCGCTGCGCTGGGCCGAACGCTGCAAGGCCGCATTCGGCGACCAGCAGGGCAAGGCGATGTTCGGCATCGTTCAGGGCGGCGACATACCGGCCTTGCGGCTGCGCTCGGCGCAGGCGCTGAAAGCGATGGACCTCAAGGGCTATGCGATCGGCGGGCTGGCCGTCGGCGAGCCGCAGGCGGTGATGCTCGAAATGCTCGACATCACCTGCCCGGAACTGCCAGCGGACAGGCCGCGCTATCTGATGGGCGTCGGCACGCCTGACGACATCTTGAAATCAGTGGCGCGCGGCATCGACATGTTCGATTGCGTGATGCCGACACGCGCCGGCCGCCATGGCCTCGCCTACACAAGGCGCGGCAAGGTCAATCTGCGCAACGCCCGCCATGCCGACGATCCTCGCCCGCTGGACGAGGAGAGCGACTGCCCGGCCGCCAGGGATTATTCACGCGCCTATCTGCACCATCTGGTTCGCTCGCAAGAGGCGCTGGGGGCGATGCTCCTGACCTGGAACAATCTTTCCTACTACCAGAAGCTGATGCAGGACATTCGCGCCGCCATCGAAGCCGGCGTTTTCGAGGCGCGGGCGGCGGAAATTTCCGAGGGCTGGGCGCGGGGCGATATCCCGGCGATGTGACCGAGCGCTCAGGTGCTCAGCGAGGTGGACGCGCGCAGGCTGCAGCCGGTGATGCGGAAGCTGCCGTCGGGCTGTTGTTCGAGCGTATAGACTGCCTCGTAATCCTTGCCGTCCGGTCCGACGATCAGCACTTGCTGGATGATCGTTGTCGGGCTCAGTTCCTGTACTTTGCCGAAGGCATAAGTCCGTGGCTTGCGCACCGGCGCATAGCCATTGGTCACCATGTTCATGAAGGTGTCGACGGTCGGAAAGATGCGTTTCACATTCGGTGCGGCGAAGCTGTAGGCGGCGGCGCCATCGTCGGCCATGAAAGCCTTCAATTGCCCGTCGATGGTTGCCTGGCCCGCCTTGATTTCGGCATCGCCGGCCAAGGCCGGGAACGCGAAAATGAATGGAACGATTGCGAATGCCAAAACCGCGCGGCGCATGGCCTGTCTCCGTTGTCCCCTGATGAGCCGTCTGAAGACGCTCACCATACCATACGCTCTACGGCGCTTCATGGTTTCAGCGACGGCAACATTCAACGTCGCACGCAGGCGGAACTCAGGCAGGCGAGGGCGGCCTCAGCGCCCCTCATGCTTGAAAGCCGGACAGCAGTCTGTCACAAGGGCCGCCTATGCGCATGGGGACGCGCGGCGCTATAGGTGCAAGCTTGAGCAGGACCGGGCAATGAAGGCATTTTTCGTGCAGATAAAGTGCGATCTGGGCAAGGCCTATGACGTTGCCAGTGCTTTGGCCGATGCCGAGATCGCTTCGGAAATCTACTCGACAGCCGGCAACTACGATCTGCTCGCCAAATTCTACGTCGACGAGGAGGAGGACATCGGCCACTTCGTCAACGAGAAGGTGCAGATCCTTCCGGGCATCAAGGACACGTTCACAGTCGTCACCTTCCGCGCCTTTTAGCGCATGGCCCGAACCGAAGGTCAACCTAGCCTAGCAAAATCGGAATCGATTTCGCTGGGGATCATGCGTCAAATCAAGGTGCTACAGCGTCTTTGGGCGTCCAATAGGTTGTGCGGCGCTGTAGGACCTTCGGCACTTGCCTGGACATGAGGCAAAGCCTGATTACAGCCATATTGACGCTGCCCTAATTTTAGGCAGTCGCGACATACTGGTCGCCAGCACCCCCCAAATCACCGATTGCGCTTGATTTTCTCCTGTGACGCCAGTGAAATGGTCTCACAGGGGAGTATGCGATTGGCAGCGTTCGACGAAATGCTTCCGGAAGTCTCCGGATTGAGAAGTCCGTATTCGGCTTACGATCGCTGGCTGAAGGAGCAGGATCCGGCCAGGCTTACCGAAAAGATGCAGGATGCCGAACGCGTGTTTCGCAAGACCGGCATCACCTTTGCCGTCTACGGCGAGCAGGAAGCCTCCGAACGGCTTATTCCCTTTGATATCGTTCCGCGCATCATTTCCGGCAATGAATGGCGCAGGCTGACGCAGGGCATAGAGCAGCGCGTCCAGGCATTGAATGCCTTTCTCGACGACATCTATCACCGTCAGGAGATCTTGCGCGCCGGGCGTGTCCCCAAGGAGCTGATCGCCCGGAATGAGGCGTTCCTGCCCGAGATGATCGGGATGCGGCCACCGGCCGGCGTCTACACCCATATCATCGGCGTCGACATCGTTCGCATCAGCGAGAATGAATTCTATGTGCTGGA
Organism: Mesorhizobium sp. WSM4821; assembly: GCF_055901555.1. Taxonomy (NCBI): domain Bacteria; kingdom Pseudomonadati; phylum Pseudomonadota; class Alphaproteobacteria; order Hyphomicrobiales; family Phyllobacteriaceae; genus Mesorhizobium; species Mesorhizobium sp. WSM4821. The sequence continues at coordinate 4,404,131 of NZ_CM148371.1, forward strand.
GGACAATGCGCGCACGCCGTCCGGCGTCTCCTACATGTTGGAGAACCGCGAGACGATGATGCAGCTCTTTCCCGAGCTGTTCCAGCAGATCAAGGTGCGGCCGGTGGAAAACTATCCGCAGCTCCTGCGCCAGTCGCTGGCGGCGGTGCGGCCGCAAAGCACCAAGGGCGCGCCGACCATTGCCGTGCTGACGCCGGGCAGCTTCAACTCCGCCTATTTCGAACACGCCTTTCTTGCCGACCAGATGGGCGTGCAGCTTGTCGAGGGGCAGGATCTGCGTGTCGTCGATGGCCATGTCGCGATGCGCACGACCGAAGGCTACAAGCAGATCGACGTGCTTTATCGAAGGGTGGACGATTCTTTCCTCGATCCGCTGAGCTTCCGTCCGGACTCGGCACTCGGCGTGCCGGGGATCATGGACGTCTATCGCGCCGGCAACATCACCATCGCCAACGCGCCGGGAACCGGCATCGCCGACGACAAGGCGATCTATTCCTACATGCCCGAGATCGTCGAATTCTACACTGGCCGCAAGGCGATCCTCGGCAACATCCCGACCTGGCGCTGCTCGGAACCGGACAGCCTGAAATACGTGCTCGAGCATATCCGCGAGCTGGTGGTGAAGGAGGTGCACGGTTCCGGCGGCTACGGCATGCTGGTAGGACCGGCGGCGACCAAGAAGGAATGCGAGGATTTTTCCAAGAAACTCCAGGCAAAGCCGTGGAACTACATCGCCCAGCCGACTCTGGCGCTGTCGACCTGTCCAATCCTGACGGATAAGGGGCTGGCGCCGCGCCATGTCGATCTCAGGCCCTATGTGCTGGTTTCCGACCGCATCCAGATCGTGCCCGGCGGCCTGACGCGCGTGGCGCTGAAGGAAGGCTCGCTGGTCGTCAACTCCTCGCAAGGCGGTGGGACGAAAGATACGTGGGTGCTGGATGATTGAGATGAGTGAGTAGGGAGTAGTCAGTAGTGAATAGAAGAGGGGACAGCGAAATGCAGAATTCGATTGAAGTTCAGGTGCTTACTACCGACTACTCACTATTCCCTACACACTAGCCCGAAGGGCCACTTCCCATGCTTCTCGGCCGCACCGCCAACGGGCTCTACTGGATGAACCGCTACATCGAGCGGGCGGAGAACATGGCGCGGCTGGTCGATGCCGGGCTGCGCATGGCGTTGACGCGCACCCAGAACGCCTCGGAGGAATGGAATTCGGTGCTGCTCAGCGCCGGTTCGGACGTCGCCTTCACGCAGAAATACTCCGACTATACCGCGGCCAACGTTGCCGATTTCCTGCTGCGGGACAGATCGAACCCGTCAAGCACGATGGCGTCGATCGAGACGGCTCGCAACAATGCCCGCATGGTGCGCACCGCGCTGACGCGCGAAACCTGGGAAAGCATCAACGAAGCCTGGATGTCGCTGAAGCGGATGCTGGCCAGGCCGATCGACGAACGCGACCTGCCCAGCGTGCTCGACGCGATCAAGCGCGAAACGGCGCTGATCCGCGGCTCGTTCTATGGCACCATGCTGCGCAACGAGATTTTCGATTTCTCGCAGCTCGGCACCTATGTCGAACGCGCCGACAACACCGCACGCATCCTGGATGTGAAGTACTACGTGCTGTTGCCGTCGATCTCGTGGGTCGGTTCGACGCTCGACAACTACCAGTGGGAATCGATCCTACGCTCGGTGTCGGCGCACCGTTCCTATCGCTGGGTCTATGAGGCCGACTACAAGCCGACCAACATCGCCGACTACCTGATCCTCAACGTTCGCATGCCGCGTTCGCTGACCTTCTGCTATCGTTTCCTGACGGAGCATCTCAGATTCCTGGGTGACGATTATGGCGAGCGCCATGCCTGTCATGCGACCGCCGGCAAGACCCAGGCCATGCTGACGGCTGGGTCGATCAAGGACATATTCGACGCCGGCCTGCATGAATTCCTGGCCAATTTCATTCGCGACAACACCAGGCTCGGCGACGAGATCGCGCAGGACTATCGGTTCTATTGAGGAAGCCATGCGGCTGAAGATCACCCACCGGACCGAATACCGCTACGATGCGCCGGTGCACTACCTGTTGCAGCGGCTGCGGCTGCTTCCGGTCAGCGGACCGACGCAGACCGTCTTGTCCTGGGCGCTGAAGATCGAAGGCGCGCGCGAGGAAGTGCGCTTCACCGACCATTTCGGCAATGACACGCGGCTGTTGAGCGTCGAAGGCGAGCGCGATTTCATCACCGTCGAGGCATCAGGCGAGGTGGTGACACGCGAAACGTCAGGCGTCTCCGGGCCACATCAGGGATTTGCGCCGCTCTGGCTGTTTAGCCATGAAACGCCGTTGACCGCGATCGGCGGCGGCATACGCGAACTCGCGGCCTCGGTCGGCGACGGGAGCGATATCGAAAGACTGCACCGGCTGATGGCCGTGATCGGCGAACGCGTCGCCTATACGCCGGGTACCACCAACGCGGCGACGCCGGCCGAGGATGCGCTGGCGCTCAAGACCGGGGTCTGCCAGGACCACAGCCACATCTTTGCCGCCGCCGCGCGCGCCATGGGATTTCCGGCCCGCTACGTCAGCGGTTACCTGATGATGGATGCGTCGGTCGAGCAGGCGGCGAGCCATGCCTGGGCCGAGGCGCATGTTGCAGGCCTCGGCTGGGTCGCGTTCGACGTAGCCAACGGCATTTCGCCCGACGAACGCTATGTAAGGGTGGCGACCGGCCGCGATTACCGCGACGCCACGCCGGTGTCGGGAATTCGACTGGGACAAGCGGAAGAACAGCTTGCGGTCACCGTCACGGTGGAGCAGTAATCCCGGCAGGATTGCTGGCAAAGAGATTCGATGACCTATTGCGTCGGCCTGAAGATCGATCGCGGGCTCGTGTTCATGTCGGACACGCGCACCAATGCCGGCATGGATTCGATCTCGACCTTCAAGAAGATGCATGTCTGGGAGGAACCGGGCGAGCGCGTTATCGTGCTGATGTCGGCCGGTAATCTGGCGACGACGCAGGCCGTCGTCAGCCTGCTCGACGAGCGCACCAAGGCAATTGGTGATCGCCACGCGACGCTGCTCGAAACGCCCTCCATGTACCAGACGGTGCGGATGGTCGGCGACACCGTCAAGGAAGTCATCGCCGGTTCGTCGCCGTCGGGCGACAAGGCGGATTCTTATTTCAATGCCTCCTTCATCCTCGGCGGCCAGATCAAGGGCAGCGCGCCGCGGCTGTTCATGATTTATCCGGAAGGCAATTTCATCGAATCGACCGACGACACGCCGTTTTTCCAGATCGGCGAGACCAAATATGGCAAGCCGATCATCATCCGCGCCTATGAAAAGACGATGAGTTTCGCCGAGACGGTGAAACTGCTGCTGGTGTCGTTCGACTCGACGCTGAAATCGAACCTGTCGGTCGGCCTGCCGCTCGATCTGCTGTTCTACGAAAAGGACGCCTTCAGGGTCAGCCTGAAGAAGCGGATAGCCCAGGACGATCAATACTACCGCACCATTTCGGACGGCTGGTCGAGCGCGCTGAAGGCTGCTTTTGCGAGCCTGCCTGATTTTCCCGAATGAAAGCCTCCGGTTTTCGTGCTCTTTGATCGCTGGGCTCGATGCGACGGAGAGGAATATGAACAGCAACGAATTCCGGGAATGGTCGTTGTACGCGGCCGAATGGGGTGCCGACTACAGGCGCACACTTCGCCAAAGGCCGGTGCGGCCGCTCGTCGAACCGGGCGAAATCTCTAGAAGCATCGATGTCTCGCCGCCGGAAGATGGCGAAACGATGCAGGCTATCTTCGCCGACTTCGAGCAAAAAATCCTGCCGGGCATGACGCACTGGCAGCACCCGCGCTTCTTCGCCTATTTCCCGGCCAATGCCGCACCGGTCTCGGTAGTGGCCGAATACCTCGTCTCGGCGATGGCCGCGCAATGCATGCTTTGGCAGACCTCGCCGGCAGCAACCGAACTCGAGACCCGCGTCGTCGACTGGATGCGGCAGGCGCTTGGCCTGCCGGAAGGGTTTTCCGGCGTCATGCAGGATTCGGCATCGTCGTCGACGCTTGCCGCCGTGCTGACCATGCGCGAGCGGGCGCTCGACTGGCAGGGCAACAAGAAAGGCCTGCAAGGCCAGCCGATATTGCGCGTCTATTCTTCCGACCAGGTCCATACCTCGATCGACCGGGCGATCTGGGTGTCGGGTATCGGCGAGGAGAATCTCGTGCGCATTCCGGTTGCCGGCCGCTTTCGTGCCATGGATGTCGCAGCCCTCGAAGCCGCGATCGCCGCCGACCGGGAGGCGGGCATGCTGCCGGTCGGCATCATTGCTTGTGTCGGCGGCACCAGCACCGGCGGCACGGATGATATCGCCGAAGTCGCCGCCGTGGCGAAACGATACGGGCTCTATCTGCATGTCGATGCCGCTTGGGCAGGATCGGCGATGATATGCCCGGAGTACCGGCATTTCTGGGCGGGCGTAGAACACGCCGATTCCATCGTCTTCAACCCGCACAAATGGCTTGGCGCGCAGTTCGACTGCTCGATGCAGTTTATCCGCCGGCCGGAAGACTTGGTGCGCACGCTCGCCATCAAGCCGGATTACCTGAAGACGCATGGGCGCGACGGCATCATCAACTATTCCGAATGGTCAGTGCCGCTGGGGCGGCGCTTTCGCGCACTGAAATTGTGGTTCCTGCTGCGCGCCCACGGGCTGGAAAATCTGCGGTCGATGATCCGCAACCATGTCGCCTGGGGCGAAGGCCTTGCCGCGCGGCTGGCCAGGGAAGCGGATTTCGAGATCGTCACGGAGCCGATGCTGTCGCTGTTTTCGTTCCGGCATCTGGCTGCGGGCGGCAACGATTCGGACGAACACAATCTCCGGCTGGTCAATGCAATCAACGACGACGGTCGCATCTACCTGACACAGACACGGGTGAACGGGCAGGTCGCGATCCGCTTTCAGGTCGGCCAGTTCGACACGACTGCGGCCGACATCGACGCCGCTTTCGCGGTCATCACCGAAATTGCCCGCAGCCTGACTTGAATGGGCCGGCATAGCTGCGTTGAGGTTTGCCTTTGCGGCCGCATTGTTTTCATTAGCCGGCTTTGCCTTTTCTTCATTTTCGTTTTCCGATATAGACAAGAAAAACGAAAACGGGAGCTTCCCTGATGTATCTGTCGCCGCGTCATTCCGAAATCATCCAGATGGCCAAGGATCATGGCCGCGTGCTGGTCGACGATCTGGCAACGCATTTCAACGTGACGCCGCAGACCATTCGCAAGGATCTCAACGATCTGTGCGACCAGCGGCTGCTCTCCCGCATCCATGGCGGGGCGCTGTTTCCGTCCGGCATCGAGAACATGGAGTATGAGGCGCGGCGCAAGATCGCCGCCGAGGAGAAGGAGGCAATCGGCCGGGCAGCGGCCAGGCTGATCCCGGACAACGCCTCGCTGTTCATCAATATCGGCACCACCACGGAGTCGGTCAGCAAGGCGCTTCTTGATCACGCCGGATTGATGGTCATCACCAATAATATCAATGTTGCCAACAGGATGCGCATATATCCTTCCATTGAAGTTGTTATTGCCGGCGGTGTCGTGCGCGGCTCCGACGGCGGCGTGGTCGGCGAGGCGGCAGTCGACTTCATCAGGCAGTTCAAGGTCGACTACGCGGTGATCGGCGCCTCGGCGATCGATCATGATGGCGCGTTGCTCGATTTCGACTTTCGCGAAGTGAAGGTGGCGCAGGCGATCATTGCCAATGCCCGGCATGTCATTCTCGTTTCCGACCAGACCAAGTTCGAGAGGACGGCGCCGGTTCGCATCGGCCATCTGTCGCAAGTCAACACCTTCATCACAGACCGCTGCGGCATCCCGTCGGTGCGCAAGATCTGCCAGGAGGCAGAGGTTCAACTGATCGAGACGTCGCTCTCCTAGAGGGTGCCGTTGCGGCAACTTTCGCCGTTTATATTTCGTTTGACATTCGTTCTGATTTCGAAATAATCCCGCTACGGTTTCGAAAAAACCAAAAAATGCTGCAATGCGAAATCGCGGGAGAAATTCGTGGGCGCATCATCCCCGATCCATGACATCTTCGTCATCGGTGGCGGAATCAACGGCTGCGGCATCGCCCGCGACGCGGTTGGGCGCGGCTTCTCGGTTTTCCTTGCGGAAATGAACGATTTGGCCAGCGGAACGTCCTCCGGCTCGACCAAATTGATCCATGGCGGCTTGCGCTATCTCGAGTTCTACGAGTTTCGTCTGGTGCGCGAGGCGCTGATGGAGCGCGAGATCCTCTGGAAGAATGCTCCGCACATCATCTGGCCGATGCGCTTCGTGCTGCCTTACGCCAAGGGCTTGCGACCGGCCTGGCTGATCAGGCTAGGCCTTTTCCTTTATGACCACATTGGCGGGCGCAAATTGCTGCCGGCGACCAAGACGCTGGACATGGCAAAGGACCCAGCCGGTAAACCGTTGAAGCCATTGTTTCGCAAGGCCTTCGAATATTCCGATGGCTGGGTCAACGATGCGCGGCTGGTGGCGTTGAACGCCCGCGACGCCGCCGATCGCGGCGCGACGATCCGAACGCGCATGAAGGTCATCGGCGCACGCCGTGAGGGCGAGCTTTGGAAGGTCAGGCTGGAAGACGTGCAGACCGGCGACACCGAGGAGGTCAAGGCCAGGCTTTTGGTCAACGCCGCCGGTCCATGGGTCGATCAGGTTCTGTCCAGCACGGTCGGCTTGAACGACGTGCACAATGTCCGGCTGGTGCAGGGCAGCCATATCGTCGTCGGCAAGAAGTTCGACGATCCGCGCGCCTATTTCTTCCAGAACAAGGACGGGCGCATCATTTTCGCCATTCCCTACGAGGATGAATTCACGTTGATCGGCACCACCGACCGCGACTATCCGGGCGATCCGCAAGACGTGAAGATCAGCGACGCCGAGATCGATTACCTGTGCGCGGCAGCGAGCGAATATTTCGCGCAGGCTGTCAAGCGTTCGGATATCGTCTGGACCTATTCGGCCGTGCGCCCGCTCTACGATGACGGCGCTTCGAAGGCGCAGGAAGCGACCCGCGATTATGTGCTGAAGACCGATGGCGGGGAGGGCATGGCACCGATCGTCAACACCTTTGGCGGCAAGATCACCACTTACCGCCGGCTGGCTGAATCGATGCTTGAAAAGATCGAAGGGTTTCTCGGCAAGCGCGGCAAGCCCTGGACGGCAAACGCACCGCTTCCGGGCGGCGATTTTCCGGCGAACGGCTTCGACGCCGAAGTGGCAAAACTGAAAGCGGCCTATCCGTTCCTCGATACGCGTCTGGCGCGCCGGCTGACGCGGCTTTACGGGACGCGCGCAAGGATGCTGCTGGGCCTCGCCAGATCGAATGCCGACCTTGGCCGCAACTTTGGCGCCGACCTCTATGAGGCCGAGGTGCGCTACCTCGTTCAAAACGAATGGGCTGTCACCGCCGAAGATGTATTGTGGCGCAGGACCAAGCGCGGTTTGCATCTGAGCCACGAGCAGACGGCAACGCTGGACGAATTCATGCGCGGGATAAGCCGACGCCAAGTCGCGGCTGCAGAATAGCGGGCCTGACTGGTGCAGAAAGCCTGGGAGGAGGCATCATGCTGGAATTGAGAAACGTGACGAAGACGGTCGGTGCGGCGGAGCATATACGCGACGTGTCGCTGACGCTTCAGCACGGCTCGCTCAACGTCCTGCTCGGGCCGACGCTTTCCGGCAAAACCAGCCTGATGCGGCTGATGGCCGGCCTCGACGTGCCGACATCCGGCTCGGTCTGGTTCGATGGCAAGGATGTCACCGGCGTGCCGGTGCAGAAGCGCAACGTCGCCATGGTCTATCAGCAGTTCATCAACTATCCGGCGATGACCGTTTACGAGAACATCGCCTCGCCGCTGAGAGTGGCCGGCACCGAGCAGGCAAAGGTCGACAGGGAGGTGCGCAACGCCGCCGCCCTTCTCAAGCTGACGCCTTTTCTCGACCGCACGCCGCTCAGCCTCTCGGGCGGCCAGCAGCAGCGGACGGCGCTGGCGCGCGCCATCGTCAAGAACGCCAGCCTCGTGCTGCTCGACGAGCCGCTCGCCAACCTCGACTACAAGCTGCGCGAGGAGTTGCGGGCGGAACTGCCCAGGATATTCGCGGCAGCCGGCACCATTTTCGTCTACGCCACGACGGAGCCGCACGAAGCCTTGCTGCTCGGCGGCAACACGGCGACGCTTTCCGAAGGGCGCATCACCCAGTTCGGCCCGACGATCGACGTCTTCCGCAGGCCGAACGACCTCGTCACCGCCAAGACGTTCGCAGATCCGCCGCTCAACACGATTGTGCTGAAGAAGAGCGGTTCAAGCTTCCTTCTTGATGGTGGGGTGAGCCTCCCGGTGCCGGCCGAACTCGCCGGTATTGCCGATACGAGCTACACGATCGGCTTCCAGCCCCACCATCTCTCTTTTACCCGGCCGAGCCCGTCGGCGGTTCCGGTGAGAGCCAAGGTGTCGGTCACCGAAATCACCGGTTCCGAAAGCTTTGTGCATCTCGACTTCGCCGATGTCCGCTGGGTGATGCTGGAGCACGGCATCCTGGCGTTCGAGCCGGACCAGACCATCGAGGTGTTCATCGATCCGCGGCACATCATGGTGTTCGACGCGAACGGCCGATCGGCCGCGCCGCCACAGACGCTGGCGGCTTGAGGGAGGAGGCACATGGCGCGCATCGATTGCAACCACATCCGCCACGCCTACGGTCCGCATCCGAAGTCGGACAAGGACTATGCGCTGAAGGAGGTGCATCACGCCTTCGAGGACGGCGGCGCCTATGCGCTGTTGGGGCCGTCGGGCTGCGGCAAGACTACGCTGCTCAACATCATTTCCGGCCTGTTGTACCCGTCGCATGGCGAACTTCTGTTCGACGACAAGGACGTGACCAATCTGTCGACGCAGGAACGCAACATCGCGCAGGTGTTCCAATTCCCGGTCATCTACGACACCATGACCGTCTACGACAATCTGGCGTTCCCGCTGCGCAACCGCGGCGTTGCGGAACCTGACGTCGACCGCAAGGTGCGCGAAACGCTGGAAATGACCGGGTTGGCCGATATGGCCAAGAAAAAGGCGCGGGGGCTGACCGCCGACCAGAAGCAGAAGATCTCGCTCGGACGCGGGCTGGTGCGCTCCGATGTCAACGCGATCCTGTTCGACGAGCCGCTGACCGTGATCGACCCGCATATGAAGTGGGTGCTGCGTTCGCAGCTGAAGCAGTTGCACAGGCGTTTCGGTTTCACCATGGTCTATGTCACGCACGACCAGACCGAGGCGCTCACCTTCGCCGAGAACGTCGTCGTCATGTATGAGGGCGAGATCGTGCAGATCGGCTCCCCCGCCGAACTGTTCGAGCGACCCAAGCACACATTCGTCGGCTATTTCATCGGCTCGCCGGGCATGAACGTCATGCCGGTCGCGGTCGAAGGCAGGAGCGCGCGGCTCGGCAGCCAGACGATCGAATTGCCGGGCGTGCCCAAGGCTGGAACCGCAGGCGCGATCGAACTCGGCATCCGCCCCGAATATGTCAGGCTTGGCGCCAGCGGCATGCCGGTTTCAATCCGCAAGGTCGAGGATATCGGTCGCCATAAGGTGGTGCGCGCCAGTTTCGAAGGCCGCGACATCGCGGCGATCGTTGGCGAGGACGAGGACATTCCGGCTGATCCGAAGATCGCTTTCGACCCAGCCGGCATCAACCTCTACGCCGATTCCTGGCGTGTCGAGATGGGAGGCTGAGCATGGACAGAACCTGGAACAACAAGGCCTGGTTCATGGTGCTGCCGGTGCTCCTGCTGGTCGCGTTCTCGGCTGTGATCCCGCTGATGACGGTCGTGAACTACTCGGTGCAGGACACGTTTGGAAACAACGTCTTCTTCTGGGCGGGCTCGGAGTGGTTCGAGGAAATCCTACATTCCGACCGTTTTTGGGAAGCCATGGGCCGCAACCTGGTCTTTTCGGCCATCATCCTCATCATCGAGATCCCGCTTGGCATCTTCATTGCGCTCAACATGCCGAAAAAGGGCTGGGGCGTTCCGGTCTGTCTGGTGCTGATGGCGCTGCCGCTGCTCATCCCGTGGAACGTCGTCGGCACGATCTGGCAGGTGTTCGGTCGCGTCGACATCGGCCTGCTCGGATATTCGCTGCGGGCGCTCGGTTTCGACTACAACTATGTCAACGACCCATTCGACGCCTGGGTCACCGTCATCGTCATGGACGTCTGGCACTGGACGAGCCTCGTCGTCCTGCTCTGCTACGCAGGATTGGTCTCGATCCCCGATGCCTACTACCAGGCGGCCAAGATCGACGGGGCTTCGCGCTGGGCGATCTTCCGCTACATCCAGCTGCCGAAGATGAACCGCGTGCTGCTGATCGCGGTTCTGCTGCGCTTCATGGACAGTTTCATGATCTACACCGAGCCGTTCGTCGTCACCGGCGGCGGGCCTGGCAACACCACCACGTTCCTGTCGATCGATCTGGTGAAGCTCGCCATCGGGGAGTTCAACCTCGGTGAAGCGGCGGCCATGTCGATCGTCTACTTCTTGATCATCATGCTCCTGTCCTGGGTGTTCTACACCGTCATGACAGCCTACGACGCGGAGCGGTGAGATGGCGCGCCTCGAGGAAAGCACGGCCGACGGAAGAGCGCTGATGCGGCAAAGCCCGGCTACCGCGGAAGCGCAGGCGGCGAACGCCACGCTGGCCCGCAAGATGCGGCGGCGGGGCGAGGAGTCGCGGTTCTGGTGGCTGGTGCCGACGATCTACATCATCTTCCTGATGCTGCCGATCTATTGGCTGGTCAATATGAGCTTCAAGACCAACCAGGAGATCCTGGGCGCCTTCTCGCTATGGCCGAGAAACCCCACGATTGCCAACTACATGGTGATCTTCACCGATCCGTCCTGGTACAAGGGCTACATCAACTCGATCATTTATGTGGTTATGAACACGGTGATTTCCGTCGCCGTGGCTCTTCCGGCAGCCTATGCCTTCTCGCGCTACCGCTTCCTCGGCGACAAGCATCTGTTCTTCTGGCTCTTGACCAACCGGATGGCGCCGCCGGCGGTGTTCGCGCTGCCGTTCTTCCAGCTCTATTCGGCGTTCGGGCTGATCGACACGCACATCGCCGTGGCGCTGGCGCACTGCCTGTTCAACGTGCCGCTGGCGGTCTGGATTCTTGAAGGCTTCATGTCGGGCGTGCCAAAGGAAATCGACGAGACCGCCTATATCGACGGCTATTCCTTCCCGCGCTTCTTCCTCAGGATATTCATGCCGCTGATCGCCAGCGGTGTAGGTGTGGCCTGCTTTTTCTGCTTCATGTTCTCTTGGGTCGAACTGCTGATCGCCCGCACGCTGACCACGACCGCCGCCAAGCCGATCGCAGCGATCATGACACGCACGGTCTCGGCCTCCGGGCTCGACTGGGGCGTGCTGGCCGCGGCCGGCGTGCTGACCATCCTTCCGGGCGCACTCGTGATCTGGTTCGTACGCAACTATATCGCCAAGGGCTTTGCCCTGGGGAGGGTGTGACCATGAACCTCACCTGGATGGCATGGACGCTGCCGACGGCACTCTTTTTCATAACGATCCTGATGCTGCTCGGCGGCATGGCGATCTGGGAGTACGTCTCGCCAGGCGGCAATCCCCGGGTTGGCGTGCTGCGCTTCGAGACGACGCGCGGCGACCGTCTCTTCCTATCGCTGCTTGGCAGCGCCTTTATCCATCTCGCTTGGCTGGGTCTAGTCGGACCCAACCTGTGGTGGGCACTCGCTCTCTCCGTGGTCTACGCTATCGGCGTGTTCCGCTACGTATAGAGGGGGGAACCGTTGGAGCGGCCGCGTGCCGGCGGCTGCTCCGATCGAACTTAAAACTGAACAGTGGAGGAAACACATGAGACGGCAATTTTTGACATCAACGACAGCGCTTGTCCTGTTGCTCGGGGCAGGCAACGCCTATGCCGGAATGGACGAGGCTAAAGCTTTCCTGGACAGCGAGATCGGCGACATGTCGACGCTCGATCGGGCCGCCCAGGAAGCCGAGATGCAATGGTTTATCGATGCCGCAAAACCCTTTGCTGGCATGGACATCAAGGTCGTCTCGGAAACCATCACGACGCACGAATATGAGTCGAAGACACTGGCCAAGGCTTTCGCCGACATAACGGGCATCAAGATCACTCACGACCTGATCGGCGAAGGCGACGTCGTCGAAAAGCTGCAGACGCAGATGCAGTCGGGCGAAAACATCTACGACGCCTATGTCAACGACTCCGATCTGATCGGCACCCATTGGCGCTACCAGCAGGCGCGCAGCCTGACCGACTGGATGGCCAACGAGGGCAAGGACGTCACCAATCCGAACCTCGACCTCGCCGACTTCATCGGCACCAAGTTCACGACGGCTCCGGACGGCGATCTCTACCAGCTGCCCGACCAGCAGTTCGCGAACCTCTACTGGTTCCGCTACGACTGGTTCAACGACGAAAAGAACAAGGCGGACTTCAAGGCGAAGTACGGCTACGACCTTGGCGTGCCGGTCAACTGGTCGGCTTATGAGGACATCGCCGAATTCTTCACCGGCCGCGAGATCGACGGCAAGAAGGTCTACGGCCATATGGACTACGGCAAGAAGGACCCGTCGCTCGGCTGGCGCTTCACCGATGCCTGGCTTTCGATGGCCGGCAATGGCGATAAAGGGCTGCCGAACGGTCTTCCGGTCGATGAATGGGGCATCAAGGTCGACGAGAAGTCGCGGCCCGTCGGCTCGTGCGTGGCTCGGGGCGGCGACACCAATGGTCCGGCGGCGGTCTACTCCATCCAGAAATATCTCGACTGGATGAAGGCTTATGCTCCGGCAGCGGCCCAGGGCATGACCTTCTCGGAGTCCGGGCCGGTTCCGGCTCAGGGCGAAATTGCCCAGCAGATGTTCATGTACACGGCCTTCACCGCCGACATGGTGAAGGACGGCCTTCCGGTCGTGAACGAGGACGGTACGCCGAAATGGCGCTTCGCTCCGTCGCCGCATGGCGTTTACTGGAAGGACGGCATGAAGCTCGGATACCAGGACGTGGGTTCGTGGACGCTCCTCAAGTCGACGCCTGACGACCGCGCCAAGGCAGCCTGGCTCTACGCGCAGTTCGTCACCTCGAAGACAGTCGACGTGAAGAAAAGCCACGTCGGCCTGACGTTGATCCGCGAGAGCACGATCCAGCACAAGAGCTTCACGGATCGCGCCCCGAAGCTCGGCGGCCTGATCGAATTCTACCGCTCGCCGGCCCGCGTTCAGTGGTCACCGACGGGTACCAACGTTCCTGACTATCCGAAGCTGGCACAGCTTTGGTGGCAGGCGATCGGCGATGCCTCGTCGGGTGCCAAAACCCCGCAGGAAGCGATGGACTCGCTCTGCGCCGAGCAGGAAAAGGTGCTTGAGCGCCTCGAGCGCGCCGGCGTGCAGGGCGATATCGGCCCCAAGATGGCCGAGGAAAAGACCCTCGAAGAGTGGAACGCCGACGCCGTCGCCAAGGGCAACCTCGCGCCGCAGCTGAAGATCGAGCCGGAGAAGGATAAGGCGCAGACCATCAACTACGACGAGCTGGTCAAGAGCTGGAGCAACTAAGCATCGGTCGGGCGTCCGCGCCCGCATCACATAAATCGGGGGAGGCGGCATCTTGCCGTCTCCCCTGTTTGCGCCGAAGGAGTAGGCCAAGGGAGTGGGAATGGGCAGCTTTATCCTTGCAATCGACCAGGGGACGACATCGAGCCGGGCGATCGTGTTCAACCGTGAGATGAAGGTCGTGGGCAGCGGGCAGAAGGAATTCACCCAGCATTATCCGGCCTCCGGCTGGGTCGAGCATGATCCGGAAGAAATCTGGTCGACCGTCATGGCGACGGTGAAGGCTGCGCTGAAGGCGACTGGCTGCGGCGCATCGGATATCGCGGCGATCGGCATCACCAACCAGCGCGAGACCGTCGTCATCTGGGACAAAGCGACCGGCAAGCCGATCCACAACGCGATTGTCTGGCAGGACCGGCGTACCGCATCGCTGTGCCAGAAATTGAAGAAGCAGGGGCTGGAGAAGAAATTCACCCGAAAGACCGGCCTGCTGCTCGATCCTTATTTCTCCGGGACCAAGATCGCCTGGATGCTGGACAAGGTGAAGGGCGCCAGAAAGCGCGCGGAGAAGGGCGAGTTGCTGGCCGGCACCATCGACAGCTTTTTGATCTGGCGGCTGACCGGCGGCAAGGTTCATGCCACCGACGCAACCAACGCCTCGCGCACGCTGGTCTACAATATCGAAAACAATGCCTGGGACGACGAGCTGCTGGCGATCCTGAACATACCGGCAAGAATGCTGCCGCAGGTGAAGGATTGTGCCGACGACTATGGAATCACGGAGAAAACCCTATTTGGCTCGGAGATAAGAATCCTTGGCGTGGCCGGTGACCAGCACGCCGCGACCATCGGCCAGGCCTGTTTCGAACCGGGTATGATGAAGTCCACCTATGGCACCGGCTGCTTCGCGCTGCTCAACACCGGCAGCGATCTGGTACGTTCGAAAAACCGATTGTTGACGACCATCGCCTACAGGCTGAACGGCAAGACCACCTATGCCCTGGAAGGGTCGATCTTCATCGCGGGCGCCGCCGTGCAGTGGCTGCGCGACGGCATCAAGGTGATCGGCAAGGCCGAGCACAGCGGCGTGCTGGCGGCGAGCGCCGACCCGGCTCAAGACGTTTATCTGGTGCCGGCTTTCGTCGGGCTTGGCGCGCCGCACTGGGACGCCGAGGCGCGGGGCGCCATCTTCGGGCTGACCCGCAATTCGGGTCCGGCGGAATTTGCGCGCGCAGCACTCGAATCCGTGGCTTTCCAGACGCGCGACCTGCTCGACGCCATGCGCAAGGATTGGAAGGGGGCATCAGCGAAGACCGTTCTCAGGGTCGATGGTGGCATGGTGGCCTCGGACTGGACGATGCAGCGGCTTGCCGACATCCTCGATGCGCCGGTCGACCGCCCAACGATCCTCGAGACGACCGCGCTCGGCGCGGCTTGGCTGGCTGGCTCAAAAGCGGGCGTCTGGCCGAAGGCAAGTGACTTCGCCAAGAGCTGGGCGCTCGAGCGGCGGTTCAAGCCGGATATGAACGCTACAGTACGTTCCGCCAAGCTGGCGGGTTGGCGCGATGCCGTGCGCAGGACGTTGAGTATGCAATAGCGGGCAACGGGAAGATCATGCTGGGGCGAAGGGGAATGAATCCAGACTGGTATACTGCTTGGCGCGAGGAGGCTTCCGAACAGCTGAACGCCAAGAATGCGCGCTTGCAGAATGATTTCCGCCTCGGAAGCTGGCCCCGTTATGACTACCACCTGAAGGCTGGAAAGCTTCTGTTCTCAGAGGAGGGGTCGTCAAGGTCGTCACCGAGATCCAGATTGCGGGCAGTACGATCGCCAAGGCCAGCAATTGGCTGTGGGCCTGGGCAAATTCGAACTGGCCTGGCGAGCTCCTCAGCCGACGCAAAGCTGGTCCGATCCTTCGGAGAGGAGAACGCCATTGACGAACTGGCTCAACCTTATGTGACGGATATGAGCAATGACCTGGAAGCGCTCGATTTGGGAACTGGCCGGGGCAATGGTTCGAATTTGCAACGCCCTTGGCGCCTATCGCTCGCCGCGTGGCGAAGGCGGAGGCCTATATCTGATCTTCAAAAACATCAGTTGGGCAAACTGAACCCAATGCCCGCCTCCCCACCGGCACCATGGCGGCCACACCGACTTTCGTCGCCCAGAAGAAAAACCCGCGCCGTTGCCGGCGCGGGCCTTCAACAACCCTTAATCAACTCTGCCGGGCTTTATCCATACGGCGAATTGCACTGCCGCCGCGGGCCGTTGTAAGGCTGATACGTATTGTCATAGGCCCGGTAGGATCTGTAGCGGTTGTAGCACCACTCCGTGTGGGAATCGCCTCGATAGACGCGACGGCCCTGGTTGTTGATGATCGCGCCGGTAATCAGCGCGCCGGTGGCGAAGGCAGCCAGTGGGAACCAGTAGTCGCCGTGACGGCGATAGCCGCGACGGTAATGGCGATAGCCGCGATGGCCGCGCCAATACATGCCGTCGTTACGCGAGAAACTACGACGAACATCGCTACGGGAAAAATCGCGATCGCGGTTGAAACTACGCCTCCACCGCCTGTGGTCGACGGTCTGGATATCCGACGAGACACCCTGACCTAGCGGCACGTAGGTGGGCTGGGCGTTGACAGGCACGATATCCGCGACAGCGAATGACGCTGACAGCGCGGTCGCCACCAAGCCCGACATGATCCTGTTCATGATCTTCTCCTTGAAAAGGGCTGTCCCTTGTAGGGACGAAAACGAGCAGGCGACGCAATTGTTCCGCGAAAAATAGCAAGCTGCTGATTTGTAACGTTTCTCTCAAATGTTCTCCCGCCCGGCCTCGACGAAATGTCAGCGTTGAACTCGTCTTGCCAAAGGCCACTCCGCCCTTTGCCGAACCAATGCGCGAGGCGCTGCGAGAGCATGGAAAAGCCCGGCTTGCGCGCGCTCTTTTTCCGGTTGACCGGTCGAGGCACTCTCCCTATGTTCCGCGCAATTTCGAGGGCGGCACTTTGAGCCCGCGGGAGCGCGTAGCTCAGCCGGTAGAGCAACTGACTTTTAATCAGTAGGTCCAGGGTTCGAATCCCTGCGCGCTCACCATTTCACGAATGTACGGCCCGGAGACATTGGTAACAGTTTGTACCTAAGACATGGGTGACAACCTCGTGCCGAACGGGTTGTCGATGGTCTGCAAGGTCCTTTGTTCCAAGTCGATATATCCCAGATCATAGTGCATGAAGCTGACGAGCCAAATGCCGTCGTCGACTTCGGTGATTCCGAGCCTCTGGCCGGCGAGCACGGTCGAGACGTTTATCTTCTTCCTGTGCATGCAGATGCGGCCGCAGGCGGTGACGAGAATGTCCTTGTCATGGAAGGGGTATTCCAGCTCGGGGAGGCCTTGATAGGCTCTTGAAGAAGCTTTGTAGAGCTCGGCTGGCACTTTCATTTGGATCGCCTCGTGGGGGCCTCTCGTCGTTGAATTCGCTCATGAAAGCATCGAACCGGGCCTGCTGCTGGAGGGCGTTCATGCCCGGCGGCCGCGTGGTCTCCTGCTTCAGGGTGCGGTGCATGCGCTCATGGCGGCCGTTCTGCTGCGGGTGACCGGGCCTGATGCGCTCGATTTGAATACCGAGCCTGAGCCAAAAGACCGATAGCTTCGAGAGGTTGTAAAGGCCGTTGGGGCTGGCGAAGGGCAGGCCATTGTCGCTTCTGATGGCGACGGGCAGGCCGCGTTCCTTGAAGAGCCGGACGAAAGCCTCGAGGACCGGAACCTCCTTTGTCGATTCAAGGGCTTCGCAGGCAAGCAGGTAACGCGAAGCCTGGTCGGTGACCGTCAGCGGGTAACAGTATTGGCGGTTGCCGAGCTTGAACTCGCCCTTGAAGTCGGCGCACCACAGATCGTTGGGCATAACCGCCTGGGACAGTTGCGTGCCCACGGCCTTGTTCGCCCGGTTCCTCTTGCGGGCTTGGCTCACAAGGCCGTGGCGGTCGAGCACGGCGTGAACGGTGCTCCTGGCCGGGACGCGTACGTCGCCGGCGAGCTTGCGCACCAGCAGCTCGCGTATCTTCCTGGCGCCCCAGTGCGGCTTCTCCCGCTTGCTCTCCACGATCAGCCGCTCGATCTGGTCGGGAAGCTGGTTGGCATAGCGCACCGGCCGCCGCGAACGGTCGGTGAGCGCCTCCAGGCCCTCATCCTTGTAGCGGTTGAAGATCTTGTAGCCGGTCTTGCGCGAAATCCCGAACTCCCGGCACACATCGCTCATACCTTCCCCGTCGAGAAGGCGAGCCACGAAACGAAGACGTTCCTCCATCACCGAACACTCTTTCCACGGCATCAACACCTCCGGCAAAAAGCCAAAAGTGTTACCCATTGGACTGCACCCCTTCGGTGAGACAGTAATCAGTAACAGTTCTCCTTGTTGTGGATTGCGTTTGGTGTCTTTTGCCGTAGTTGCATGAGACTGGTCTCGTATGCGTCCGGCGAGAGATAGTCGAGGGCAGAGTGCAGGCGCTGCCTGTTGTAGACCACCTCGATGAACTCGCCGATCCTTGTCGTTGCATCGTCTATGTCGCGATAGGCTTGGCCATCCACCTCCTCTTCCTTCAGGGTCCTCATGAATCTTTCGGCCTTGGCATTGTCATAAGGATTGCCGATCCGGCTCATGCTCGGCTGGATGTCGTGGCTTGCAAGTCGTGCCGCGTAGTCAGCGCAGGCGTATTGGACGCCGCGATCGCTATGGTGAATGACACTTCCCGGTGCCGGCCGACGTGCCGCAATCGCCTTGTCGAGCGCCGCAATGGCAAGTTCCGCTTTCAGGTGGGTCGCAATCGCCCAGCCGATGACCTTGCGGCTGAAGGCGTCCAGGACGATCGCCAGGAATGCGAACTCCTCGGCGAGATGGACGTAGGTGATGTCGGCCACCCAGAGCTGGTCGATGTCGGTCAGTTGAAGGCCTCGGGCCAGGTTGGGCACGATGCACCAGTCATGCCTGGTGTCGGTTGTCATCGGCACGAAGGGCGCTTTGCGCAGACACAGCAGATTGTCCTCCCGCATCAGCCGCAGCACGCGCTTGTGATTGGCCAGCCGGCCTTCCCGGCTCAAAAGCACGCCAATTCTGCGATAGCCGTAATGCGGGTTGGCGAGCGCCAGGCGCTGGATGGCGTCGCGCAGGCCCACTTCCTCCCTGCGCGGCGCCATCGCCTGCCAATGGCGGTAGTAGCCCGCGCGGCTCACCCCAGCCAGCCGGCACATCCGTTCCACACTGATCTGGCCTTGCAGCCCGGACGCCATCATCGCTTCGATGACCGTGTAGATGCCGTCCCGCCAGGCGCGCCGCTCTGCTGGCGCGCTTTCCCGACGTGCTGCAAGGCTTGTTGAAAAAAATCGAGATCGACCGCTTGCTGTCCGACAAGCCGCTCCAATTCCGCAATCCGCGCCAGGGCCTTCGAAAGCTCGTCGCTCGACGAAGACTGCAGCGCGTCGCCTCCCTTTTGCTCATGGCCTGTTGCCGCGCCGCGTCTCGGGCGCCCGACTTCGCGCAGCGCCGCCGCTCCGCCCGTGCGGAACTGCTTTTGCCACTGATACAGGCCTTTGCGGGAAATCCCCAACTCGCGTGACAGCTTGCTGACATTGGCCCCGGCAGCCATTCGCTGAACCGCCGTCAACTTGAACGCGCGACTGAACCGCCGCCCAGGATCGTCCGTCCTCATCAGTCCTCCTAACGGAGAACTGTTACCATTTTTTCTGTCTCAAAATCGGGGTGCACTACACCATGTGTCCGGTACAAATCGTCACCTATGTCTCGGGCCGCTCAGAATTCCCCAAAAATCAGCGACACATTCCCGCCCGCATGCCGCTCCAGCCGTCCGGCCAGGTCGAGCTCCAAAAGCACCATGAAAGCCTGGGCGGGATGCAGGCCCGTGTGGCGGATGATTTCGGGGCGGCGGCGTTGCCGAAAAGTCGGTCGGCTCTAGGTCGAGGCCGCCTGCCAGCACACCGATCGTGCCTGACGCACCCTGATGCGCGGCCGTGTCGATGCCGCGCGCCAGGCCGGAGACGATGCCGTAGCCTACGCGGCCGAGTTCGGCGGCGAGCGTCCGTGCCATCTTGATACCGGCCAGCGAGGCGTTGCGGGCGCCGACGATGGCAGCAGCCGGCAGCCGGAACACCGCGCCTTCGCCCTTGACCGCGAGCAGAGGCGGCGGGTGGTCCATGCTTTCATCAATGATGGATAGTCGGCCTCGCCGATGCCGACGAAGCGGGCACCGGCGCGCCGGGCTGTCTCCACTTCCGCCTCGGCCTCGGCAATCGACGGGATGCGGACGATCTTTCTGGCGCGGCCCGAAACCATCAGTTCGGGCAGCATCTCGAGCGCCGTCTCAGCCGAGCCGAAGCGGTTGATCAGGTCGCGAAAGGTGGCCGGGCCGACATTCGGGATGCGGATCAAACGGAGCCAACTCAACCGCTGCCGGTCGCTGAGGCGAGGCCCGGCGGCGCGCTGGCTCACTCCTTGGCTCCGATCTTGCCCTCGGTGCCGGCCAACAGCCGGGCAATGTTGGCCCGGTGTTTTATGATGACGATCAGGCTCATCAACGCGAACAGCCCGGCAATCTGCGGCGTGCTGAGGACATAGAGCGCGATCGGTACCACGACCGCAGCCGTCAGGGCCGCCAGTGAGGAGTAGCGGAACAGAAAAGCGACGGCCAGCCAGACGACGGCGAAGATCAGCGCCACCTGCCAGGCAAGGCCGATCAGCACGCCGAGGTAGGTGGCGACCCCTTTGCCGCCCTTGAAGCCGAGCCAGACCGGAAAGAGATGACCGAAAAAGGCGCCGAGGCCGGCCCAAGGCCCGAGCTCCGGTGCAAAGCTGCCGGCGATCAGCACGGCCGCCGTGCCTTTCAGCGCGTCGAGCAGCAGCGTGGCGGCGGCTAAGCCCTTGTTGCCGGTGCGCAGCACGTTGGTGGCGCCGATGTTGCCGGAGCCGATGTTGCGGACGTCGCCAAGGCCGGCGGCGCGAGTGATCAGGAGTCCGAACGGGATCGAGCCGAGCAGATAGCCGAACACCAGCGCCAAGAAGATGCCGTAAGCCATTGTTCCCCCGGATAGGCCCCTCGAGCGGGATGCGTTCAAATTGAACCGGGCATCGCGCTCCATCTTTTCGTTTTAGCCGCGTTTTAGCAACGCCAAGTGTTTCCACTTCGCTGCAAAATGGTCTAGGCCGAAAACACTGTGCGGCCCGCCACCATCGTTTGCAAGACCTTGCCCTGCAGCCGCGCGCCTTCGAAACAGGTGTTTTTCGAGCGCGAACGGATGCCGCTTTCACTGACGATCCATGGCTCGTCCAGATCGACCAGCGCAAGATCGGCGACAGCGCCAGGTTTCAGCGTCCCGCCGGGCAGACCGAACAGCCTTGCCGGTGCGGTGGACAACGTCTCGACCAATCTAAGCAGCGTCACATCGCCATTGTGATAGAGCCGCAGTGCCGCGCCCAGCAGCGTCTCCAGCCCGATGGCCCCGGCCGCCGCGTCGGCGAAGGGCAGCCGCTTGGTGTCGACGTCCTGCGGGTCGTGCGAGGAGACGATGATGTCGATCGTGCCGTCCTTGACCGCCTCGATCATCGCCAGCCGGTCTTCCTCGGCGCGCAGCGGCGGCGTCAGGCGGAAGAAGGTGCGGTATTCACCGACATCGTTCTCGTTGAGCGACAGATTGTGGATCGACACGCCTGACGTGACATTGGCGCCGTCGGCCTTTGCCCGGGTCACAGCGTTTGCCGCCATCGCCGTCGAGATTTTGGCCGCGTGATAGGCGCCGCCGGTCAGCCGCGCCAGCGCAAGATCGCGCTCCAGCGGGATGGACTCGGCCTCGCGCGGAATGCCGGCAAGGCCGAGCCAGCTTGCATAGAGGCCTTCATTCATGACGCCGGACGAAGCGAGGTCGGCGTCCTGGGTTTCATGCGCGATCACACCGCCGAAATCGCGCGCATAGGTCAGCGCGCGGCGGATCACCAATGCGCTTGATATGGTGCGCCGCCCGTCGGTGAACGTGACCGCGCCGGCCTCGCGCAGCAAGCCGAATTCGGTCATCTCGCGGCCTTCGAGGCCCTTGGTGATCGCCGCAGCCGGAAAGATGTTGACGATGGCCGTGTCCTTGGCGGTGCGCAGCACGAACTCGACCAGCGCGACATTGTCGATCACCGGATCGGTGTCGGGCATCATGACGATCGAGGTGACGCCGCCGGCAGCCGCCGCCACGCTGGCCGAAGCGATGGTTTCGCGGTGTTCGCCGCCGGGCTCGCCGATGAAGACGCGCGCATCGATCAGGCCGGGGAGAACAGCCTTGCCGGCGCAATCGATGATCGTAGCATCTTGCGGAGCGCCCTGATTCAGGGCCGCCTTGCCGGCAGCGACGATCTTGCGGCCCTCGACGATGACCGTGCCGACCTCATCGATGCCGCGCGACGGGTCGACGATCCGGGCCTGGCTGAAGACCGTCGTGCTCATGTGCCGCGGCCCTCATGGTTGCGACGGGGGTCGAGCAGCGCTTCCATCACCGCCATGCGCACGGCGACGCCCATCTCCACCTGCTCCTGGATGACGCTCTGCGGACCGTCGGCAATTTCCGAGGCGATCTCGACGCCGCGGTTCATCGGGCCGGGATGCATGACCAGGGCGTCGTCCTTGGCCGCCTTCAGCTTCTCGGCATCGAGGCCGAAATAGCGGAAATACTCGCGCACCGAAGGTACGAAGGCGCCTTCCATCCGCTCGCGCTGCAGGCGCAGCATCATCACCACATCCGCGTCATTGAGGCCTTCGGCCATCGAGCGGGTAACGATCACGCCCATTTTCTCGATGCCGGCGGGCAGAAGCGTCGACGGCGCCACGACACGGATCTGGGCGCCGAGCGCGTTGAGCAACATGATGTTGGAGCGCGCCACGCGCGAATGCAGAATGTCGCCGCAGATCGCCACGATCAGCTTCGACAGTGGGCCCTTGGCTCGGCGGATGGTCAGCGCGTCGAGCAGCGCCTGCGTCGGGTGCTCATGGGCGCCGTCGCCGGCATTGATCACCGAGCAGCCGACCTTTTGCGCCAGCAGTGCCGCAGCACCCGCCGACTGGTGGCGGATGATCAATATGTCGGGGCGCATGGCGTTCAACGTCATCGCTGTGTCGATCAGCGTCTCGCCCTTCTTCACCGAAGAGCTTGCCACCGACATGTTCATGACGTCGGCGCCGAGCCGCTTTCCGGCAAGCTCGAACGACGACTGCGTGCGGGTCGAGGCTTCGTAGAAGAGGTTGATCTGGGTGCGGCCGCGCAGCGTCGAGGTCTTCTTCTCCGACTGCCGCGAGATGGCGACCGCCCGATCGGCCCTGTCCAGCAAAAGCTCGATATCGGCGGGGGAAAGATCGCGGATGCCCAGAAGGTGGCTGTGGGGATATAGTGGCAGGGACGAAGCGTCGGTCATCTCAAGGCGCTGCTATAGGGTGGAGGACCTTTGGCTGCAAGCACCAGCTTTGGATTGCGGCATTTCTCCCCGGTATTTTCGTCGCGCGCGCAGCAACGCTTGGGTTATAAACCGCCGATGGCTTCGGATTCGTGGCCTTGTGATGATAAGGACAATGCGTGACCGACGACGTGACGAACCAGCCGCCGCCGCTGGCAGGCGGCAACGCCTGGCGGGGCGATCCGTTGCTGATCCAGCTTGCCGAACGCTTCTCCGATCCCGTGCGCAAGGATCTCGATGGGCTTGGCCGTTTCGTGCTGACGCACGAGGCGCAGGAACTGGCCCGCCTCGCCAATGTCGAGACGCCAAAGCTCAGGACCCATGACCGCCAGGGCCGGCGCATCGATCTGGTCGAGTTCCACCCTGCCTATCATGCGCTGATGCGCCGCTCGATGGCGAACGGGCTGCATTCGTCGGTCTGGGAAAATGGCGACGCCGAGATTGGCCGCCGTCATCAGGTCCGCGCCGCCCGTTTCTATCTGACGGCCGAGCTCGAAACCGGACATCTCTGTCCCATCACCATGACCAGCGCGTCGCTGGCAGCGCTGATGGCGAACCCAAAACTTTTTCGCGAATGGGCGCCGCGTGTGACGACACGCAAGTACGACCAGAGCCAGAAGCCGCCGGTCGAAAAGGCCGGGCTGACGCTCGGCATGGGCATGACCGAGAAGCAAGGCGGCACCGACGTCCGTGCCAACGTCACCAAGGCCGAGCGCGTCGGCAGCGGCTTCTATCGCCTGACCGGCCACAAATGGTTCATGTCGGCGCCGATGTCGGACGCGTTCCTGGTGCTTGGACAGGCGCCGGAAGGGCTTTCGTGCTTTCTCGTTCCCCGCATTCTCGGCGATGGCTCGAGCAACGGCTTTCGCTTCCAGCGGCTGAAGGACAAACTCGGCAACCGCTCCAACGCCTCGTCCGAAGTGGAGTTCGTCAACGCCATCGGCGAGATGGTCGGAGAGCCCGGGGCGGGCGTCAAGACGATCATGGACATGGTGACGCTGACCCGGCTCGACTGCGCGATCGCCTCGTCGGCGATCATGCGTGCAGGGCTGGCCGAGGCCGTCCACCACACCCGTCACCGGCAGGTGTTCGGAGCGAATCTGATCGAGCAGCCGCTGATGCAGCGCGTGCTGGCCGACATGGCGCTCGATGTCGCCGCCGCCACCGCATTGTCGTTCCGGCTGGCGCGCTCATTCGACGAAGCGGCGAGCGACCGCGGCGAGGCGGCCTTCGCTCGCGCCATGACGCCGGTCGTCAAATACTGGGTTTGCAAGATCTCGCCGCCGCTGCTCTACGAGGCGATGGAGTGCCTCGGCGGCAATGGCTATGTCGAGGAGGCGCCGCTCGCCCGCTACTATCGCGAAGCTCCGGT
Source organism: Mesorhizobium sp. WSM4821 (assembly GCF_055901555.1). Classification (NCBI taxonomy): domain Bacteria; kingdom Pseudomonadati; phylum Pseudomonadota; class Alphaproteobacteria; order Hyphomicrobiales; family Phyllobacteriaceae; genus Mesorhizobium; species Mesorhizobium sp. WSM4821. Next base: position 4,428,679 of record NZ_CM148371.1, read on the forward strand.
CAACGCGATCTGGGAGGGATCCGGCAACGTGATGGCGCTCGACGTGCTGCGTGTGCTGGGGCGTGCGCCCGGCCTGTTCGAGGAGGTGCTGGCTGGCATCGATCGCGATCTCGGCGCCGGTGGACGCGGCACCATCGGCGTGCTCAAGGCGGCAATGCAGGTCGCGGCGACCGACGAGGGGTCGGCCCGTCTGCTCACCGAACAGCTGGCACTGTCGGCAGCGGCAGCGGAGCTTCGCAGGCTGGGGGCAGGGCGGATCGCCGACGCCTTCGTCGAGACGCGTCTCGCCGGCCAGTGGCGCAACACATACGGCATGCTCGATTCACGCCATGACGCGCGCATGATCATCGACACTCTCTATCCGCCGGTCACCTGAGGATCAGATGCACTGTAACCGTCCCAGATGTGGAGAACTGGGTGCTTGGCCACCGGTCGGCATAAAGATCAATAGTCGTGGCCGTCTTGCTGTTTGAGCTTCTTGATACGGTGGCGTTGATAGGCGTCGATCTGCCGGAACAACGGTATACGTCTGGGGAAGGTGAGATCGTGATGGAGATAATGCATTGGCCTTTGGTGTCGGCCCCGATGTCCAACCCGCACATGATTCCCCCTTCTTCTCCGGCGTAGAAAATGCGTGTCACGTGACAGCTATCGGGAATCGCGAGATCCGGAGATTGCTTGCTCAGGCTCCCTTGAGGGTCTGAGATAGTCTGGTTTCGATGGGGAGTGACGCCTCCAGCTCTGCAACAAGTCGATCAGTTTTCTCTGGATCATCAATCATCGGCAACGCTCATGGCGACGGTATCCGTCTACTGAATCAGACAGACCCGGACGCGTCCAGCCTTTTGGCCTAAGGTCGTCCGCGAGGTTTCGCCTCGGACTTCGTGCCACTGTGGACGACCGTTAACCTTAACAAATGGTTTCCATTGCGGTGACAGGTCGTAAAGCCCACTGTCCTGTCTACCGAAGCAGGAAAGCCATGCGGCACATATTGAGCTCCTTTCTGACCTTGCACTGGGCGGTCGTTTTCGCCCTGCTGGCGTTCATCTGCATCGACGGAAATCGTGGCGTCGCGGCGGCGCTTGGCTTGCTCGGCGTCGCCGTCCAGAACACCCGCTTCTCCGACCTCGAGAACGCCATCGTCGTGGCGCCGCTTGCCGTAGCGCTGCTTGTCGTCTCGGTGCTGTTCTGCTGGGCCTTAATCGAAACGCTGACCAGCGACCGGGCAAATCCAGAAGACAGCGTCACGCGGATCGCCTTCATCTGCGCCTCCGGCGTGCTGTCGCTGATCGTTGTCGGCGGCGCGGCGCAAGGCGTCAACGGGCTGTTCATGGCTGTCGCGGTGCAACTGGCGGCATTGCTGGCTTCCTATGTCGTCATGCACGCGGAGCAGCGGTCGGTCTCTGCCGCAGCGGCTCCCGGCACGGGCGAAATCCGTGCCGCCGCGCATGTGATGGCGCAGGCGGCGGCACACAATTCGTCGCTCTCCCGAATTTCCGGGCGGCCGGACACGAACTTGAGGGATGGCCGCTGATGCGCACCTTGTTCGCACTGTGGGCCGCTCCGCTCGCTCTATTCTGGGGCTGGTTCTTCCTGTCGCTCAACGACATCAATTTCGGTTATGTCATGCTGAGCCGCCAATTGCATGACCTCGTCTTCCAGCTCTATGGGGACATGCTTGGCATTGACCCAGCGCTCATTCCCGGCATGGTGGCAAAGGCCTGCTTCGTCGACAGCCTGCTGCTCCTGGCGTTTTGGGCGTTTCGCCGCCGCCGCGTGATCGGCGGCTGGATCAGGGTAATGCGCGACCGCTATTTCGACCAGGCATCAACGCCGAGCGCCTGAAGCCGGTCGAGAACGCCCTGCAGGATAAAGGCCGCAGCAGCCGAATCGATCTTGCCGGCGCGTTTGCGGCGCGAAAAATCCATCTCGATCAATGTCCGCTCGGCCGCTACCGTCGACAGCCGCTCGTCCCACAAAACGAAGGGCAGCTCGGTCACGCCAGCCATGTTGCGGGCGAAAGCGCGGGATTTCTGGGCGCGCGGACCCTCCGACCCGTCCATGTTGACCGGCAGGCCGAGCACGACGGCGCCGGCATTCTCCTTCTGCAGCAAGGTGAGCAGCGCCGCGGCGTCCAACGAGAATTTCCTGCGCATGATGACGGGGCGGGGGTGGGCGAAGGCAAAGCCCCGGTCGGAAACCGCGACGCCAATCGTCTTGTCGCCAAGGTCGAGACCGGCCAGCGTCTTTCCGCCGCCGAGCCGCGCCGGCAACTCTTCGATGGTGATGATGCTCAAGCGGCTTTCCTTCGACTGCACCCCGCAAAGGACGCTGTGGCACTTTAATTTTGCTGCTGGCGTTCTATCCTTTGCCGAAGCAAAAATCGAGGAAAGCATTCATGAAACTGACCTGGTACGGACATTCCGCATTCCGCATCGAAACCGCTGACGCGAAAATCCTCATCGATCCCTATCTGGTAGGCAACCCCTCGTGGACTGGCGGCTGGGAAGGACCAGCGGAAGGGGTCACGCATGTCCTTTTGACCCACGGCCATAGCGATCACATCAGCGGTGCGCTCGAAGTCCTTGGGAAAAGCGGGGCCATGCTGGTCGCCAATTTCGAGGTCTGCATGTACCTGGTCGGCAAGGGCGCCAGCGACAAGAAGATCAATCCCGGCAATATCGGCGGCACGGTCGATTGCGGCGGTTTCACCACCACCTTCGTCCAGGCGCTGCATTCATCGTCGTTCCCGGGTGACAATGGCCAGAACACCTATCTCGGCAATCCGGGCGGGCTCGTCCTGCATTTTCCGGAAGACAAGACGCTCTACCATATGGGCGACACCGACATCTTTTCCGACATGGCGCTGATCAACGAATTGCACGAACCGAAGATCGGCATCGTGCCGGTCGGCGACCGTTTCACCATGGGTGGCGCGGTGGCAGCCCTTGCCTGCCGGCGCTTCTTTCAGTTCGAGACCGTCATCCCCAGTCACTTCGGCACGTTCCCGATCATCGACCAGACGGCCGACAAGTTCGTGGCGGGTATGGATGGATCGGGCGTGAACGGGGCATTGCCGAAGATCGGCGAGACGATTAGCTTGTAGAAGACGCCAGGTGGACGCCAGAATGGAATGAGAGCATGATTTTGAGGGGCCTTCTTTGTATTTCCATTCTGGCTGTGGCCACTCCGGCGCCCGCCGCGGAGGACTTCATCGAAGGCGTCTATCTCGAGTCCGAGGACCTCTGTGCGCAGGCCAAGAAGGACACGCTGGATACGGTGATCGAAGCCGGCAACATCGTGCTGTCGGCGCGCGGTCTGCAAAGCGTCGAATACGATTGCGAGTTCCTTCAAATCACCAAGGCGACGCTCTCGCCGAGCTGGGCGGTGACGGCCATATGTCAGGAGCCGGGCCACGTCTTTCCGGACGTTCTCTCCGTAACGCAAATGAGCCCGAAGCAGATCGATCTGGTTTCGGTTCGGCCCGCGGGCGAGGAAAGCGAGCCGAGCGGCAACGGCGGCAGCTATTTCCTTTGCGACGGCGTGGCTCTGCCATAGACCTCCTGGTCCGGTTCTTGGCATGATGCATGTTGCGCGGCACACGCCGCGCCGCTATAGCGCGGACTGGTTTTTCCGAGGCACAAACAAATATGTCCGTTGATCTTCAGACTGTGAAGCGCGTCGCGCGTCTCGCCCGTATCGCGGTGAGCGAGGAGGATGCCGAGCGCATGACCGGTGAGTTGAACGCCATTCTGGGCTTTGTCGAGCAGTTGAACGAGGTCGACGTTTCCGGCATCGAGCCGATGACCTCGGTGATTCCGATGGAGATGAAGAAGCGCCAGGACGTCGTCACCGATGGCAGCAAGGCCGCCGATATCGTCGCCAACGCGCCGGCGACCGAAGAGAATTTCTTTCTCGTTCCGAAGGTCGTGGAGTAGCGGGCGGATGGCAATCGAGATCGCCATCGAGACGCCGCTGCAGGATGAGGTGCGCGGGCTGATCGAGGAGCTCAACGACACGCTGCTGGAGTTGACGCCGCCGGAGCACTGCTACCACATGACCGTCGAGCAGATGGCCGACAAGGAAACGACTGTCTTCATCGCTCGCGACAACGGCCTTGCCATAGGTTGCGGCGCGCTGAAGCGTCACGATGGCACCATTGGCGAGGTCAAGCGCATGTACACGCGGCCTTCGCATCGCGGCCGCAAGATCGGCGCGAAGATCGTCGAGCGGGTCGAGGCGCTGGCGCGCAGCGAAGGGCTGAAGCGCCTGGTGCTGGAGACGGGCGACCGCCATCCGGCTGCGTGGACCGTTTATGAGCGCGCCGGATTTTCGCGCTGCGGCCCGGTGCTGGACTATCCCGATTCCGAGTGGTCGGTGTTTTACGAAAAGAGCCTTATCTGATGAACGACCTGACCCATCTGACGATTTCGCAGGCCCGCGCCAAGCTGCGCGCCAAGGAAATCACGGCAACCGAGATCACCGATGCCTATCTGTCGGCGATCGAGCGGGCCAATCCGGCTCTCAACGCCTATGTCGTCGTCACCGATGACAAGGCGCGCGACATGGCCAAGGCCTCGGACGCGAAGCTGGCGAAGGGCGAGGGCGGATCGCTCGAAGGGATTCCGCTCGGTATCAAGGACCTGTTCGGCACCAAAGGCGTCCACACCCAGGCCTGCAGCCATGTGCTGGATGGATTCAAGCCGCATTACGAATCGACCGTCACCACCAATCTGTGGGCCGACGGCGCCGTCATGCTTGGCAAGCTCAACATGGACGAATTCGCCATGGGCTCGTCCAACGAGACCTCCTACTACGGCCCCGTCGTCAATCCGTGGCGGCGTTCGCGCCTCGACACGGTGGTGATGCCGACCACGCATCAGGGCGACGGCGGTTTCGTCTCGGCCGGCGGCGCCAGGACCACGCGCACGCTGGACAACGCCCAGCTCGTGCCGGGCGGTTCGTCGGGCGGCTCGGCCTCCGCCGTCTCCGCCTTTCTCTGTGCCGGCGCTACCGCCACCGACACCGGCGGCTCGATCCGCCAGCCCGCCGCCTTCACCGGCACGGTCGGCATCAAGCCGACCTACGGCCGCTGCTCGCGCTGGGGCATCGTCGCCTTCGCTTCGTCGCTCGACCAGGCCGGACCGATCGCACGCGATGTGCGTGATGCCGCGATCCTCTTGAAATCCATGGCGTCGGTCGATCCGAAAGACACCACCTCGGTCGACCGGCCGGTGCCGGACTACGAGGCGGCGATCGGCAAGTCGATCAAAGGCATGAAGGTCGGCATCCCCAGGGAATATCGCGTCGACGGCATGCCCGAGGAGATCGAGGCGCTATGGCAGAAGGGCATTGCGTGGCTCGGAGACGCCGGTGCGGAGATCGTCGACATTTCGCTTCCGCATACCAAATATGCGCTGCCGGCCTATTACATCGTGGCGCCCGCCGAAGCTTCGTCGAACCTCGCCCGCTATGACGGCGTCCGCTACGGATTGCGCGTGCCGGGCAAGGACATCGTCGGCATGTACGAGAGGACCCGCGCCGCCGGTTTCGGCCGCGAGGTCAAGCGCCGCATCATGATCGGCACCTACGTGCTCTCCGCCGGCTACTACGATGCCTACTATCTGCAGGCGCAGAAGGTTCGCAATCTCATCAAGCGGGATTTCGAAAATGCATTCGCGGCGGGCGTCGACGTCATCCTGACGCCGGCGACACCGTCGGCGGCCTTCGGCATCGCCGACGAGGATATGGCCGCCGACCCGGTCAAGATGTACCTCAATGACATCTTCACGGTGACCGTGAACATGGCCGGGCTGCCGGGCATCGCCGTGCCTGCGGGGCTTGACGCCAAGGGCCTGCCGCTCGGCCTGCAGCTCATCGGCCGGCCCTTCGACGAGGAAACCTTGTTCCAGACCGCCCATGTCATCGAACAGGCGGCGGGTACGTTCCAGCCGGAAAAGTGGTGGTAGTGTCGTCTCCCATCTGAAAGGGTGAGGGAGTGTTCTACTATCTTTCCAAGGTATTCTGGCTCCTCGTCCAGCCTCTGAATTTATCGATTATCCTGCTGTTGGCCGGACTGCTTGCGGCAATGGTCGGCCGGCGGCGGCTGGCGGCCACCGGCAGTTTGCTCGCCTTCCTGATCCTGGGGCTGTCGGCCTGGACCCCACTTGGCGCAATGATGCTCAACCCGTTGGAAGAGCGTTTTCCGCGCCCGCCGCTGCCGGAAAAAGTTGACGGAATCGTTGTGTTGGGAGGCGGCATGGAGGGCGCCGTCAATCTGGTGCGCGGCGGCTATGAGCTGAACGGAGGCGGCGATCGTTTCGTGGAAGCCGCGATCCTTGCACGGCGCTTTCCAATGGCGAAGCTGGTCGTCTCCGGTGGCCCTAGCGGACTGATGCTGGACGACGAGGGTGACGGGACGGCGGCGCCGCGCCTGCTCATGTCCCTAGGCGTGACAGCCGACCGGCTGACGCTCGAGAGCAAATCCCGCAACACCCACGAGAACGCCGTCTTCGCCCGGGAACTGGTTAACCCGAAACCGGGCGAGACCTGGCTGCTGGTGACCTCGGCTTTTCATATGCCGCGCGCCAAGGGGTTGTTCGACAAGGCCGGCTTTCCAACCGTTCCGTGGCCGGTAGACTACCGAACCCCGGGCAAGGAGCGCATCGGCCTGTTCCGCGACGATCCTGTCGCTTCGCTGCAGACCACCACCACGGCGGCTCGTGAATGGATCGGGCTCGTTGCCTACTGGCTGTCGGGCCGCATCGACGGGCCTTTCCCCGGACCGGGTGCTGATCCGGGCGGCTGACCGATCACGGCTTGCCGCGCTGCCGAGAAGAACTGGCGACGCACCAGAACCGCCAGCAACAGCAGCGTCGACAGCACGAACACCGTTGGATCGACAAACCATCCGAGATAGCCGATCGAGAAGAACACGCCGCGCAGCCCCGAATTGAAATGCTTTCCGGCCAGCATGTTCATACGCGCCGCACGCCATACTGCCGTCTCGCTAACCGGATTGCGTGAAGCCTCGCCATGCGGGATCGGGACCGCGCCGATCAGGATCGAGCAATAGTTGAACAGCCGATAGGCCCAGCCGAACTTGAAGAAGGAATAAGCAAGGATCAGCACCAATCCGAACACCTTCATCTGAAAGGCGGAGCGGGATGATGTCGCGCCGAGCGGCAGGTCGCTCAGCACTGTAAGAACCTGATCGGAGGCGCCGAGCAGGGCAAAACAGCCGCCGATCGCAATCAGCGAACTGGAGGCGAAGAAGGCGGTTCCCTGTTGAAGACCTGCCATGATGGCGGTGTCGACGATGCGGATCTCGCGTTCGGCCATGGTCCGCATCCAGGCTTCACGCTGGGCGTTCATCGCCGTCGTCAGCGACATGCGGCTGACCAACTTTCCGTCGGAGGCGAGCGTATGCAGCACCCATACGAAGAGGAAGAAGGCCAGCGCCGCGAGGTCTGCCGTCGACAAATGGAAGGAATCGCCCATACGACCTTTTACCACAAGCCGTGGCGCCGCTTCGATGGCGGAACGCAACGATGTCGCTGCCGGAGCAAACAAGGTCGGCAGGTGCAGCGCCGCGATCTTTGAAAGAGCGGAAACATCACAAGAATTCCTATATGTAAATTCCAATAGGAGAGAGCGGCGCGTGTTCCTTTCGGTTTTCGACCTGTTCAAGATCGGCATCGGACCATCGAGTTCGCACACGATGGGACCGATGACGGCTGCGCGGCGTTTTCTCGACGAAGTTGCGGGAGACGACTGGCCACGCCCGGCCGGCGCCAAGGTCGACCGCATCGCCGCCAGCCTGCACGGCTCGCTGGCCTATACAGGCATCGGCCATGGCAGCGACCGCGCGGTGGTGCTCGGTCTTGCCGGCCAGACGCCGCAGACGGTGGACCCCGATCAGGCCGATGGAATCTGCGCCCGCATCGCTGCCGACAAGCGGGTTTCACCGCCCGGCCATCCTTCCTACTGCTTCGACCCGGCGACGGATCTGGTATTGGACCGCAAGACGCCGCTTTCCGGCCACGCCAATGGCATGGCTTTCTTCGCCTACGATGCCGACGACCGGCTGCTGTTGAAGCGTATCTATTATTCGATCGGCGGCGGCTTCGTGGTTTCCGAGGAAGAGCTGCAGCGGCTGAAGGCCAAGGGTCCGGACAAGTCTTCGACCCGCGTTCCCTATCCCTTCAGGAACGCCGTCGAGATGCTGGCGATGGCGAAGAAGAGCGGCCTCTCCATCGCCGAGATGAAGCGCGAGAACGAAGAGACCCACATGCCGAGCGAGAAGCTCAACGAGGGGCTCGACGCGATCTGGCAGGCGATGCTCGGCTGCATCGAGCGCGGCCTGTCGCAGGACGGCATCATGCCGGGCGGTTTGAAGGTGCGCCGCCGTGCGCGGCAATTGCATGACAAGCTGCAGGAACAATGGCAACAGAACCGGCCCAACCCGCTGCTCGCCAATGACTGGCTGTCGATCTATGCCATGGCGGTGAACGAGGAAAACGCCGCCGGCGGGCGCGTTGTCACCGCGCCGACCAATGGTGCCGCGGGCACGCTGCCCGCGGTGCTGCGCTACTGGCTGCATTTCCATCCCGAGGCCGACCAGCCGAGCATCCGCGATTTCCTGCTGACCGCGGCGGCGGTCGGCGGCATCATCAAGACGAACGCCTCGATCTCGGGTGCCGAAGTGGGCTGCCAGGGTGAGGTCGGCTCGGCCTCGGCGATGGCGGCGGCGGGATTATGCGCCGTCATGGGCGGCACGCCCGAGCAGGTCGAGAACGCCGCCGAGATCGCGCTCGAACATCACCTCGGCATGACCTGCGATCCGGTCGGCGGACTGGTGCAGGTGCCTTGCATCGAACGCAACGCACTCGGCGCGGTGAAGGCGGTGACTGCCGCTTCGTTGGCCATCAAGGGCGACGGCGTTCATTTCGTGCCGCTCGATGCCGCAATCGAGACCATGCGCCAGACCGGCCTCGACATGAACGAGAAATACAAGGAAACCAGCCTCGGCGGACTGGCGGTCAATATCGTGGAGTGTTGAGCTAAACTTGGCACTGTGGATTGACACTGCGGAGGCTGGCACTGTGGAGAAAGTCGGCCAGGCCGTTGACGCCTTCGCGAGCCGGACTAAACCTTAATCCATGTCCCTCAATCTCATAAAGCTCTGTGTCGGCTGCGACAGCGTCGAGGATCTCGAAGAGTGGATCGCCTTCCGCCTCGACGAACGGCGGCGCGCCGGCGAGCCGGCCGAGCATTACCACACCACACGCATGGTGCCGACGCGCGGCGCCGAAGTCACCGACGGCGGTTCCCTGTATTGGGTGATCAAGGGCAATGTGCAGTGCCGGCAGTTGATCACCGAAATCCGTCCTTTCACCGACAGTGAAGGCATTGGACGTTGTCACCTGATCCTCGCCCCCGAGGTCGTGCGCACCGACTGGCAGCCGCGCCGCGCCTTTCAGGGCTGGCGCTATCTGAAGCCGTCGGACGCACCGGCCGACCTTGGCAAGGGCAAAGCGGGACTGGTCGAGATGCCGCCGAAACTCAGGCGCGAGCTTGCCGACCTCGGTCTTCTCTAGGAAGGCCTGAATTCAAGGCTGCCGCGATCGCTGCTCCAGGTCGCTTCATGGCGGGCTTGCAAGCTGGGCGACAACGCCACATCTTCAATCTCATGAGCGACAAGAAGCAGCCCGTGCCAGCGAAGGCCAATCCCGCTCCGGTCGAATCCCAATCGAGCGCCGGCGAGATCGACGCCTTTATCCGTCAGGCAAGGACGCTCGCTGCGTCCTCAACCGGCTCTGGCAGGCTGATTCTCTCGCTCGACGCGACGATGAGCCGCCAGCCGACATGGGATATGGCCTGCGCGCTGCAGGGCGAGATGTTCGACGCCGTCGGCAAGGCTGGAGCGCTCGGCGTCCAACTGGTCTATTTTCGGGGCCTTGGTGAATGCCGTTCGTCCGGCTTCGTTACCGACACGAACGCCTTGAAGCAGTTGATGACGCGGATCGAATGCCGCAGCGGCCACACCCAGATCGGCAAGGTGCTCGCCCATGCACTGAAACAGACGGCGGCAGCCAAGGTCAACGCGCTGGTCTATATCGGCGATGCGATGGAAGAAAATGTCGACGACCTGGCCGAAAAGGCCGGCAGCCTCGGCCTGCACGGCGTTCCTGTCTTCGTCTTTCAGGAAGGCCATGATTGCGATGCAGAAAAGGCGTTCAAGGAAATTGCACGGCTGTCCAAAGGGGCTTGGTTCCGATTTGATCGGCGGGCTGCCGCAACCTTGGCCAGCCTGCTTTCGGCGGTCGCCGTGTTTGCGACCGGCGGGCTGAAGGCGCTGGAAGCCAGGGGCAGGCCGGAAGACCAGCTGATGATCGAGCATCTGCGGGGCGACAGGAAATAATGGGCGCGCTTCTTCTATTCGTGGCGTTGCTTCTGGTGCTGCTCGGCGCGACCATGGTTTTCCTCCGCGCCGACCCCGCCAGGCTGGCAAGCGCGATGAGGACGCTTGGTCCGGTCCTGCTGGCGCTGATCGGCGTCGCCATGCTCCTGGTCGGACGCCAAGGTCTCGGCGGCTTGATCCTGTCGGCGGCGCTCGCCTGGTATGGCTCAATGCGGATGAAGCGGCCGACCGCGAAACTGGAGCCGGGCAAGCATTCGACTGTGCGCACCGCGGCACTCGAAATGGAGCTTGATCACGATACCGGCAGTCTGGAGGGGCTCGTGCTAGCCGGCCGCCATGAAGGCAAGATGCTTGGTACGATGAGCCTTGCCGAATTGCAGCAACTTTATCGCGAACTCCCCGGCGACCCGGAGAGCCGCCAGTTGCTAGAGACGTATCTTGACGGCAGATTTCCCGTCTGGCGCAAAGACGCTGAGGCGAACGGTGGCGAAGGGCTGGGTGTTTCGCCAGGTTCTGGCTCCATGACTAAGGAGGAGGCCTACAAGATCCTTGGTCTTGAAGCGGGGGCCGCCGCGGCGGATGTCCGCAAGGCGCACCGCCGCCTGATGCAGCGCCTGCACCCCGATATCGGTGGCACGTCTTTCCTGGCGGCGCGGATCAACGAAGCCAAGGACGTCTTGCTCTCCAATCACCATTAGTCTCCTTCGACGCAGAATTTTCCGGGAGGTGTCTTTTCACGCCGCCCTACTGCTGGACGGCGTAGCATTCGATTTTCTTTTTCTTCAGGGCGTTGCAGGCTTTCCAGGCGGCGGTCTTCGAGCCAAAGCCGAACCGGGCGCGGTAGTAGGTGACGCCGTCCTTTTCGAAGGCGACGGTGAAGCCCGCGGCATCGGCCAGGACCGAAGGCGCCTGCTTGATCGTCTTGTCGAGGAGGGCCTGGGCTTCGGATTGTTTTGGCGAAGAGGCGACCTGTACCGCCCAACCGGATGGCAGGGATGCCGTTTTGACGGGATCGACATCCGGCTCGGCGTAGGCTGCCGCGACCCGTGCGGTCGCCACGTCGTCCGCGGTGGTCGCGGCCACTGCCGTGACCTTCCTGGTCTGAACGACTGGGGCGGTTTCTTCAACGACAGGCTCGGTTTCCTCAACAAGAGAGGCAATGGCATCGTCGTCCGGCTTGCTGTCCGGTGTCGGCGCATTTTCCTTGGGCAGGAACACTTTTGCCAGCGCGGTGATCGGGTTGCCGCCGCTGGCCTTGGCGACCAGCATGCCGCTGCCGCGCGACGACGCTTTCGGCATGTAGGTGTTGATCAATCCGGCCATCTGGTTGTCGCGGCTGCCGCCGGATTTGCCGCCTATGACCACTGCGACGATGCGGCGGTCGCCATCGGAGACCGAGGAGACGAGATTGTAGCCGGAGGCGCGGGTGTAGCCCGTCTTGATACCGTCGACGCCCTTGATGCGGCCAAGCAGGCGATTATGGCCGTTGATGCGTTTGCGGCCATAGAGAAAGGAACGCTGCGAGAAATAGCCGTAATATTGGGGAAAATGCTCCCGTAGCGCGATGCCGAGCACCGCCATGTCTCGCGCGGTGGTGAACTGGCCGGGATTTGGCAACCCGTGGGCGTTGCGGAAAACGGTTCCCTTCATGCCCAATGCTCGCGCCTTGGCCGTCATCAGGTGAGCGAAATTGGCTTCATTGCCGCCGAGAAGTTCGCCCAGTGCCGTTGCCGAGTCGTTTGCCGACTTGGTCACCATCGACAGGATCGCGGTCTCGGCCGTAATCGCGCCGCCCGGCCTGACACCGAGCTTCGTCGGCGGTTCGGCAGCGGCGTTGGCCGAGAAGACGACCCGTGAATTCTTGCTGATCTTGCCCTTCGCCATCGCCTCGAAGGTCAGGTAAAGCGTCATCATCTTGGTGAGCGAGGCGGGATAGCGCCGGCCGTCGGCATTCGAAGAATAAAGCACCTTGCCCGTCTTTGCGTCCATCACGATGGCCGCCGACTTGGCAGCCATCGACGGAGCCGCGCCGGCAACGACGAATGACGTCGCCAAAGCGAGGATCATGATCGTTTTCAGAGAGGACGCGAATTTGGAGAGAATGCCCGACAACGCCTGACGCACCGATGCTTCCTTTGGATTTTTTGTTGCGCTGGAGGCGAGCAAAGGGATCCTGCCTCACTTCCGGCCAAGCTACGTGGCCAGCGTTACCAATCCGTTTATGGTAACCGCCGCGTTCACCATTTTCTTCGGGCTTGAGCTTTTCTTTATTCGAATTTTAGCCGTTGCCGGCGTTGGGGCGGTGTGCTGGACCAGGTGGTGGGGCCGGCAGGCTGTCGCCGCACTCGGTGAAACTTGACTTTTGTGCATTGCACAATATGTTACTTGCGTTGCACAACGCGGCCGGGACAGGGCGCGTCCACCCCTCAGGCAACCCTCAAAGGGAATGCGTGAAATGACCCAGACCTATGAAGATTTCAGCAAATACGGCAAGGAGTTTGCCGACTCCGGATTGAAGAGCTTCGCGTCCCTTTCCAAGGGTGCGCAGGCAATCGCCACCGAGGCGAGCGAGTACACCAAGAAGAGCTTCGAAGCCGGCAGCACAGCAGCAGAGAAACTTTTGTCGGCCAAGTCGCTGGAGAAGGCATTCGAGATCCAGTCCGACTTTGCCAAGCAGTCCTACGAATCCTTCGTCACCGAAGCTACCAAGATCGGCGACCTCTATGCCGAACTCGCCAAAGAAGCCTATAAGCCATTCGAATCAATCATCGCAAAAGCGAAATAACCTCGCTGTAGCATGTGAAGGATGGCCCTCGGGCCTGCAAGGCAGACCCGGTCGCGTACGCGCGGCCGGGTTTTTTCATGGCAATTTGAAATCAGGGGCTCTTGCTGCCTTCACGATTTCAAAAATCGGCCAAGTTTGGCCACCTAGCCATATTGTCAGCTAAACAGAAGGGCTTAAAATCGCTCATCGAACACCTACATGTTGAGCTCGCTTGGGGATTCGAAAAAGGCAGGACTACGTGACTACAGGTTTGACTGCCACAAGAGACGTGGTGCGCATGCAAAACGGCAGCGACGGCAACGAGGCCGGTCGCGGCACGGCCGTCATCACGCGCACCAAAACCAAGACCAAGAAGCCTAGCCTTTATCGAGTTCTCATTCTCAACGACGACTATACGCCCATGGAATTCGTGGTTCACGTGCTGGAGCGTTTTTTCCAGAAGGACCGTGAAGCCGCCACACGCATCATGCTTCATGTTCACAATCATGGAGTGGGCGAGTGCGGGGTCTATACATTCGAGGTGGCCGAGACCAAAGTGTCCCAGGTCATGGATTTCGCCCGACAAAATCAGCATCCGCTGCAATGCGTGATGGAGAAGAAGTGAGGTAACATGCCGGCTTTCTCCCAAGGCCTGGAAAAGGCGCTTCACCAGGCGCTGACGCTCGCCAACGAGCGGCACCACGAATACGCAACCCTTGAACACTTGCTGCTCGCCCTCATCGACGACACCGAGGCGGCCGCGGTCATGCGCGCCTGCAACGTCGATCTCGACGAGCTGAAGCATACGGTTCTCACCTATATCGATACCGAGCTCGACAATCTCGTCACCGGCTACGACGAGGATTCCAAGCCGACGGCCGGTTTCCAGCGCGTCATCCAGCGCGCGGTGATCCATGTGCAGTCGTCCGGCCGCGAGGAAGTCTCCGGCGCAAACGTGCTCGTTGCCATCTTCGCCGAGCGCGAGAGCCATGCCGCCTATTTCCTGCAGGAACAGCAGATGACCCGCTACGACGCGGTCAACTACATCTCGCATGGCATCGCCAAGCGCCCCGGCGCATCCGAGACGCGGTCGCCGCGCGGCGCCGACGACGAGCAGGGCGGCCAGAACGGTGCCGAGCCGCAGGAGGAGGGCGGCAAGAAAAAGCAGCAGCAGGACGCGCTGACCGCTTATTGCGTCAATCTGAACAACAAGGCCAAGGCCGGCAAGATCGATCCGCTGATCGGCCGCGAGTCCGAGATCAACCGCACCATCCAGGTGCTGTGCCGCCGCTCCAAGAATAATCCGCTCTATGTCGGCGACCCCGGCGTCGGCAAGACGGCAATCGCCGAAGGTCTTGCCAAGCGCATCGTCGAAGGCGACGTGCCGGAAGTGCTGCACAACGCCACCGTTTTCGCGCTCGACATGGGAACATTGCTGGCCGGAACCCGCTATCGCGGCGATTTCGAGGAGCGGCTGAAGCAGGTCGTCAAAGAACTCGAGGATTATCCGGGCGCGGTGCTGTTCATCGACGAGATCCACACCGTGATCGGGGCAGGGGCGACGTCGGGCGGCGCCATGGATGCGTCGAACCTGTTGAAGCCGGCGCTGTCGTCGGGAACGATCCGCTGCATCGGCTCGACCACCTACAAGGAGTTCCGCCAGTTCTTCGAGAAGGACCGCGCTTTGGTGCGGCGCTTCCAGAAGATCGACGTCAACGAGCCGACCATCGAGGACGCCATCGAAATCATGAAGGGCTTGAAGCCCTATTTCGAGGAGTTCCACAAGGTTCGCTACACGGCCGAGGCGATCAAGGCTTCGGTCGAACTGTCGGCGCGCTACATCAACGACCGCAAGCTGCCGGACAAGGCGATCGACGTGATCGATGAGACCGGCGCCTCACAGATGCTGGTGCCGGAGGCCAAGCGCAAGAAGACCATCGGCATCAAGGAGATTGAAGCGACGATCGCCACCATCGCCCGCATTCCGCCGAAAACGGTTTCCGCCGACGACGAGAAGGTGCTGGCCGGTCTCGACGTCGAGCTGAAGCGCGTCGTCTACGGCCAGGACACAGCGATCACGGCGTTGACCTCGGCGATCAAGCTGGCCAGGGCCGGTCTGCGCGAACCTGAGAAGCCGATCGGGTCCTATCTGTTCTCGGGTCCGACCGGCGTCGGCAAGACCGAAGTGGCAAAGCAGCTTGCCGCTTCGCTCGGTGTCGAGCTGATCCGCTTCGACATGTCGGAATACATGGAACGCCACACGGTCTCGCGGCTGATCGGCGCGCCTCCCGGCTATGTCGGCTTCGACCAGGGCGGCCTGTTGACCGACGGCGTCGACCAGCATCCGCATTGCGTGCTGTTGCTGGACGAGGTCGAGAAGGCGCATCCGGATCTGTTCAACATCCTGTTGCAGGTCATGGATCACGGCAAGCTGACCGACCACAACGGCAAGCAGATCGACTTCCGCAACGTCATCCTGATCATGACCACCAATGCGGGCGCCTCGGATGCGCAGCGCGCGGCGATTGGGTTCGGCTCGACCAAGCGTGAAGGCGACGATGTCGAAGCGATCAACCGGCTGTTCACGCCGGAGTTCCGCAACCGTCTCGATGCGATCATCCCGTTCGGTTCGCTGCCGGTTCCGGTCATCCATCAGGTGGTGCAGAAGTTCGTCATGCAACTCGAGGCCCAGCTTTCCGAGCGCGGCGTCACCTTCGACCTGTCGCAGGAGGCGGTCGCCTGGCTGGCCGACAAGGGCTATGACGAACGCATGGGCGCGCGGCCGCTCGGCCGCGTCATCCAGGAGCACATCAAGAAGCCGCTGGCCGACGAGGTGCTGTTCGGCAAGCTCAAGAAGGGCGGCACGGTGCGTGTCACCGTCGAGAAGAAGGAGACCGGCGAAACCGGCCTGAAGCTCGAATCGCTCGCCGACGAGGCGCCGGTCAAGCCGAAGAAGGAAGAACCGGACGACGCGCCGAAGCCCAGGAAAGCCGCCGTCAAGAAGCCCGTCGCGAAAAAGGCGATCGCACAGAAGGCGGAGCCCAAGGGCAAGGATGGCGGCGGCAAGCGCAGCCTGGTGCCGCAACTGCCCCGCAAGGGGTGATGGCCTGAAAAGCTAAAAAAGCCCCGGAGACGGGGCTTTTTTCGTTGGGTGAAGTGGCAGTAGATGGCCCAAGCCGCGATACTCGGCTCAGTTTTCCAGCGCGCTCCGTATCTTGCCAGCGTTCTCAGTCAGTACCTCAGGCTTCTCCATATGCCCGCTATGCGGCTTCAACGGAATGCCTTCGAAGCGCGGAATGACATGGACGTGGAGATGGTAGACGGTCTGGCCCGAAGCGGGCTCGTTGAACTGCAGGACGGTGACACCATCGGCGCCGAAGGCTTTCTTCACCGCCAACGCCACCTTCTGAACAATTGCGAAGAGTGGACCGAACGTTGCCGGATCCGCGTCCAGCAGGTTGCGCGACGGCGCCTTCGGTACAACCAGCGTATGACCCGGGCCTTGTGGCATCACATCCATGAAGGCGACAACCGCGTCATCTTCGTAGACGCGATGCGAAGGGATTTCACCGCGCAGGATTCTCGCGAAGATATTGGTGCTGTCGTAGGTGGCTTCGGCCATGGCGTGCGCTCCGGATTGTGCCTTGTTCTACCGCACCGACCCGAAAACCGGAATCGATTTTCGGAAAATACGATGCGGAGATTCAAAGTGTTAGAGCGTACTTTGTGCGTCCAATTGGACGCACGTCGCTCTAATCGTCCGCCAGATCCTTGCGGAACGGAGTGTGCCCTTCGAGATAGTCGCCCATCCGCTCGACTTCGCGCCGCTCGCGCTTGAGGTAGTCGGCGACCGCATTGCGCAAGCCGGGATGCGCGATGTAATGCGCCGAATGCATGGTCACCGGCCTATAGCCGCGCGCCAGCTTGTGCTCGCCTTGCGCGCCCGCTTCAACCACCTTCAGCTTGCGGTCGATCGCAAAGTCGATCGCCTGGTGATAGCAGACCTCGAAATGCAGGAAAGGATGGTCCTCGATGCAGCCCCAGTTGCGCCCGTAGAGCGCATCGGAACCGATGAAATTAATGGCGCCGGCAATGTAGCGTCCATTGCGCCTGGCCATCACCAGCAGGATGTCGTCGGCCATGCGTTCGCCGATCATCGAGAAGAACTCGCGGTTGAGGTAAGGTCGGCCCCATTTCCTGCTGCCGGTATCCATGTAGAAGGCAAAGAAGTCGTCCCAGGCTCTCTCGGTCAGGTCCTTGCCGGTCAGCCAGTCGATCGAGATGCCGTGAGCGAGCGCCTCGCGCCGCTCCTTCTTCATCGCCTTGCGCTTGCGCGAGGCCAGCGTGGCGAGAAAGTCGTCGTAGGTCGAAAACCCTTCATTGAAGAAGTGGAACTGCTGGTCGGTGCGGTGCAGAAAGCCCGCACCCTCCAGCGCCGCGACGTCCTTCTGCTGCGCGAAGGTCACGTGCGCGGAAGACACGCCGAGCTTTTCCGTCACCGCCTTCAGACCTGTCGCCAAGCCGGCCTTCACGGCGCAGCTGTCCTCGCCCTTGCGGACCAGCAGGCGAGGGCCGGTGACAGGCGTGAATGGCACCGCGCATTGCAGTTTTGGGTAGTAGCGTCCGCCGGCGCGCTCGAACGCGTCCGACCAGCCGTGATCGAAGACATATTCGCCCTGGCTGTGCGATTTCAGGTAGCAGGGAACAGCCCCGAGAAACTTACCTTGCGTCGTCTCCAGCCTGAGGTGATGGCCCTGCCAGCCGGTGCGTCGCACGGCGCAGCCGGAATCCTCGAGTGCGCTCAGAAAAGCGAATGAAACGAGAGGGTTGTATCCATTTTCCGTATCGCTACGCGCGGTGCCGCCGAGCTCATCCCATTCCGCACAGGTGAAGGCGCCGATGCCGGCTGCGACGCGGATCGAGTACTCCGCATTCGCCGTTTGCCCGTCACCGTCATCGCCTTGATCCATGAGGCTTATGTAGACTCCATCAGGGCTTGTGCAAGCTCGGTTTTCAAGCGACCTGTACCAGATCGGGTTCGAACCCTTCGAACGTCATCTGGTCTGCATATTTGAAGGTCAGGTCAATCGCCGGCTGGTCGAGAACGGTCCAGGTGATGACAGGCATATTGAGCTTTTCGCGCACGAAACTGACAAACCGGTTCGGCAGGTCACCGGCGGCGTAGGAGGTGAAGGCGATGTCATGCGCCAGCATGGAGAAATGCGCCTCGATCAGCTTGACGTCCTTGCCATAGGCGGTCAGTCCCCCCGGAATGCCGGGTGCGTGTTTGGGGAAATCACGGATCAGCCAGTGGTCGAACGACATGATCGCCGCCTTGCCGTTGTAGCGCTTGAGCATCTTGCCGACGCATTCCACCAGGCCTTCGTCGTGGCCGGGAACCCCTTTCAACTCGGCGATCATCGGCACGCGGCCGTCGACCAGATCGAGCGCCTGCTGCAGCGTCGGCAGATGGTCTGATGTGCCGCCGATCTTGAGTTTCGTGAGCTCCGCCGCCGTGCGCTGCCAGACGAAGCCGTCATGGCCGGTCAGTCGCTTCAGGTCGCCGTCGTGGATAACGACCGGGACGCGGTCAGACGACAAATGCACGTCGCATTCGATCGCATAACCGCGTTCGGCTGCCGCGGCGAAGGCCGACAGCGTGTTCTCCCAGCGCGCCTTGTTCATGTCGTGAAGGCCGCGATGGGCAAAGGGCCGGGAGGTCAGCCAGGAAAGGTCGGTCATGTCAGGCTCATTCGACTTCAAAGACAGCTTCGATTTCCACTGCGGCATTAAGCGGCAGCGAGGCGCTCCCGACGGCGGAGCGGGCATGTTTGCCGCGATCGCCGAGCACGGCGACCAGAAAATCGGAGGCGCCGTTGGCAACCAGATGCTGCTCGACGAAATCCGGCGCCGAGGCGACGAAGACGGTGATCTTCACCAGCCGGCGGATTTTCTCGAGGCTGCCGAGCGCCGCCGTGGCTTGCGCCAATATGTTGATTGCGCAGTATTTTGCCGCCTCCTTGCCGCTTGCGGTATCGACATCGCGGCCGAGCAGTCCGCTGGCCTGCAGCTTGCCCTCGTTGAGCGGTAACTGCCCGGCGGTAAACAGCAGATCTCCTGACCTGCAATAAGGCACGTAGTTGGCGGCTGGCGCGGCGGCGACCGGAAGCGTCACGCCGAGATCGCTTAGCCGCTTTTTGATTGTTTCACTCATGGTATTTCCCTATTGCTTGAAGACGCCGCGCAGGCCGGGCCGAAATTGCTATTTTTGCCTCGCTTCCGCCACGACTTTTTTTAAGCTGGACCATCTTTCCCTGCGGCCTGCCATTGGCCGCTATGATCGGAGCCACCCATGAGCGCGACGCGCCTCGCATTCCACGCTGTCCTGCTGCCAGCGCTTTTCGCGGCGGCTCCTGCTTTGGCCGTGCCGACGCTGCAGGCGCATCGCGCCGTCTATGACCTCAGCCTGGACAAGGCCTCTGATCGCTCCGGCATCGCCGGCATCACCGGCCGCATGGTCTACGAGTTCAACGGCTCGCCTTGCGAAGGCTACACGGTGAAGTTCCGGTTCGTCACCCAGATCGTCACCAACGACAATACAAGGCTGACCGATCAGCAAACGACCACTTTCGAGGATGCCGAAGGCAAGACCTTTTCGTTCGTAACAAAATCCTTCGTCGACCAGAACCTCGAAAAGGAGGTCAAGGGCACCGCGACGAAGGAGGCGAAGGGCCTCAAGGTCGATATCGACAAGCCGGAGAAGAGCAGCCTCGAATTGGCGGCCACCCAGTTTCCGACCCAGCATCTGGTCGAACTGATCGACAAGGCCGAAAAGGGCGAAAATTTCTATGAAACCAACCTGTTCGACGGCTCGGAAGATGCCAACAAGGTGATGACCACCACCGTCGTCGTCGGCAAGAAAACCAATGCCGACAAGACCGACCCGGAAGCGTCGGCACTGGCGAAACTCGCCACCGACCAATATTGGCCGGTCGACATCGCCTACTTCGACGACACCGACAAGTCAGGCGAGGAGGTGCCCGAATACCGGATCAGCTTCAAGCTGCATGAGAACGGCCTCACGCGCGACCTCGTCATGGACTACAACGACTTCTCGATGACCGGCAAGCTGGTCAATCTGTCGTTGTTCGATCAGCCGAAAACCTGTCCGTCGAAATAGGGTTTCGGCTGCCGCCAAACCACTGCTTGAGTTGACTACGCGCCGCAGGGCGGCAAACGACTTGAACACGCCGCAATCGCGTCTCACCTTTTCCGCCGGCGTCAGTCCAGCGGGGGAGCAGGGTGAGCAGAATCGATGTGTTCGTGGCGCCGAGGCCAAATCCGGCGCTGATCAGAATCATGACGATCGTCAACCGCATTGTCATGCTGCACGGCGTTCCCGGGTTGCGTGACCTGTTGCCGTTCAACCGCCTCGCCGGATTGCGCGGCGTCGCCAATGTCCGCCATATCGACTTTCCCGTCGACGACCGGCAGCGGCTGAAGGCCTGTTGCGGCGCAGGCAAGGCGACGTTCATCGCGCCCAACCATCCGGAATTTTTCACCGACTGGATGATCGACAAGGAGATCGTCTCGAGGGTAAGCCCGCTTGCGGCATCCTGGGCCACGCATGGCGTCGTCAACGGCCTCGGCCGGATCATGCAGAAATTCTGGCTGGCAAACAATCTGATCGCCCAGATTCCCGGCAACAGCGCTGCGGCCAAGGAACATTCGGTCGCCTGGGCGCTCAAAGGGCATGGTGTGCTCCTGCATCCCGAAGGCGGCGTCGGCTGGCATGCCAATGTCGTCGGCCCGCTTCTTCCGGGGGCGGTCGAGATGGGGTTCGAGGCGCTCAAGCGTGGTCGCGCCACGGATCAGGATTTCATGGCGTGGATCGCCCCGGTTGTCTGGAAGCTCGCTTTCACCAAAAATGTCGAGACGGCGCTGGCGCAGGAATGCGCCTATGTCGAGAAAAGCCTGAATATCGAACGCCGTGCTGTCGATACGCTGCCGGAGCGTGTTCACCACATCTACGCAACGCTGCTGTCGCGCGATGAGGTTGCGTGCGGCATGGCGCCCGACGAGCAGGCTTCGTATGCCGCGCGTCAGAGGCAACTGCTGCTCGAACTGAGCCGGCGCCTCGGGGAGCGTATTTCGGCCGATCCCGGTGCCAATGAGATCGCGGAGCTTTTGCGCCAGTCGCGTCGCTGGCTGCGGGACAATACGGGCAACGCCGAAGGACAAAAGCAGGTTCGCGCACTGGCGGACACGATCCAGCGTCTCCAGCGCATCGGGCCGTGGGCCTCGACCAACCCGCGCATCACGCAGGAGGAGATCGCCGAGCATCTGAAGCGCATTCGCAACGACTATTGCAAGGGCAAGCTGCGCGACACGATCAACTGCTTCGTGCCGCAACCGGCTGGGCCGCGCCGCGCCCACATCCGGGTGCCGGAGCCCTTGGGATTGCACGCCTATGACGGCTCGATCGAAGACGCACTTGCGGAATTGCATCGCCGCATGCAGGACACCGTCACCGCAATCGTTGCCGACGTCGAGGCCGGCGGCGGCTTCATTTTCTATCCGAATCCCTTCTATCATCGCGACGCCTGATCAAGGCAGCCCGGTTCGGCACAAGATGTCGGCGCAAGATGAAGGAGTACGGCAAGCCCCATGGCGGTCTATGTCGACGCGGCGATCTGGAAATGGGTCGGCCACCGCTGGTGTCATCTGCTGGCCGACGATACCGAAGAGCTGCACCGTTTTGCAGCACAGCTCGGCGTCAAGCGCTCGTCCTATCAGGGGCCGCCGAAGACATCGGCGCCGCACTATGACATAACCGGCTTCGAGCGCGACCGCGCGGTGCGGCTAGGCGCCGTCGAATGCAGCCGTGAGGAAATCGTTGCTGTTTTCCGACGTGTCCGCGTGCCGAAGGGGAAGATACTGCCGTGATACCGGTACGCTGATCACCACACGCCTGAGCCGCAAGACGCCGCGGCGCTGTCGGCGCTTGCGTTTGTCGCCCATCCCCTCTATATGCGCGCTCATTCCACACACGGACTTTGGTGTCTGCCCGGGAGAAATCCGGCTGAAACCTCCGGTGGCGTTCGAGGACAAAGTCCAAAAATGCCTGTGTCCGTGGAGGCTAACCGGAAAGGAACTTGAGAATGGCTCTGCCTGATTTCAGCATGCGCCAGCTTTTGGAAGCTGGCATTCACTTCGGCCACCAGACCCATCGCTGGAACCCGAAGATGGCGCCCTACATCTATGGCGCCCGCAACAACATCCACATCATCGACCTCTCGCAGACGGTGCCGCTGCTGCACCAGGCGTTGAAGCAGGTTTCCGACACTGTCGCCAAGGGGGGCCGCGTGCTGTTCGTCGGCACCAAGCGCCAGGCGTCCGACATTGTCGCCGACGCCGCGCAGCGCTCGGCCCAGTACTATGTCAACTCCCGCTGGCTCGGCGGCATGCTGACCAACTGGAAGACGATCTCGAATTCCATCCAGCGCCTTCGCAAGCTCGACGAGATGCTGGCCGGCGAGGCCCAGGGGCTCACCAAGAAGGAGCGCCTCAACCTCGATCGCGAGCGCGAGAAGCTCGACAAGGCGCTGGGCGGGATCAAGGACATGGGCTCGACACCCGATCTGATGTTCGTGATCGACACCAACAAGGAAGCGATCGCCATCCTCGAGGCAAAGCGTCTCGGCATCCCGGTCGTCGCCATCATCGATTCCAACTGCGACCCGGACAAGATCGATTTCCCGATCCCGGGCAATGACGACGCGGCCCGTGCCATTCAGCTCTATTGCGACCTGATCGCCAAGGCGGCCATCGACGGCATCGCTCGCCAGCAGGGCGCGCTCGGCGTCGACGTGGGTGCTGCGGTAGAGGCTCCGGTCGAGCCGGCACTCGATACGACCCCGGCCGTCGAGACACCGGCTGCCGAGACACCGGAAGCGTAACAGCGAGGCCGGTTTCGGCCTTCATCTTCTCATATTTTGGTGCGCTAAGCGCTGGCGCCAGGCGCATCACCGAGTCGGTGGTGCGTTGGTGCATTTTAAGACAAAGAGGCGACAATGAGCATTTCGGCTGCACAGGTCAAAGAACTCCGCGACTTGACCGGCGCGGGCATGATGGACTGCAAGGCGGCGTTGAACGAAACCAACGGCAACATGGAAGAGGCCGTCGACTGGCTGCGCAAGAAGGGCATTTCGAAGGCCGACAAGAAGGCCGGCCGCACCGCGGCCGAGGGTCTCATCGGCGTTGACTCCGGTGTCCGTGAGGCAGCGATCGTCGAGGTCAATTCCGAGACCGACTTCGTTGCCCGCAACGCGGCCTTTCAGGAGATTGTCGCCAACGTCGCCAAAGTCGCGCTCGCTTATGGCGGCAAGACCGAGGCCGTCGCAGCCGCTCCGTATCCGGGTTCGGACAAGTCGGTCACCGACACCATCAAGGACGCTGTCGGCACGATCGGCGAGAATCTTGGCTTCCGCCGTTCGGCCAAGCTCGCTGTTGAGCACGGCGCAGTCGCAACCTACGTCCACAACGCGGTTGCCGACGGCCTTGGCAAACTCGGCGTGCTGGTCGCCATCGAGACGTCGGGCAATGCGCAGGCCGCCAACGCCTTCGCCCGTCAGGTCGCCATGCATGTTGCCGCCACCAACCCGATGGCGCTGACGACGGAACAACTCGATCCGGCTGCGGTCGAGCGCGAGAAGGCGATCTTCGCCGACCAGGCACGCCAGTCCGGCAAGCCGGAAGCGATCATCGAGAAGATGGTCGAGGGTCGTCTGCGTAAGTTCTACGAAGAGGTCGTGCTGCTCAAGCAGTCTTTCGTGCTCAATCCCGACATCACCGTCGAGAAAGCGCTGAAGGATGCCGAGACAGAGATCGGCGCACCGGCCAAGATCACTGCCTATCTGCGCTTCGCGCTCGGCGAGGGCATCGAGAAGGAAGAGACCGATTTCGCGGCGGAAGTCGCGGCGGCGGTCAAGAAGTAAGCTGCCAGCACGGCAGCCTACGGCTCTCCATCACCGTAAGATTTAACGGCCGGGCGTCCGCGAGGATGCCCGGCCGATTTCTTGTGCGTTATCGACGAAGGCCAGGCATGCGACGACAAGCCGTCCAATTCGCTACCTGATCTGCTCATGCAAGGTGCTTTTGCCGGCGCAGGCTAAGGACTGGAAGAGCGTTCTACGGCTCGGGCGCCGCGTGACATCGAGGCGCCCTTCGTGTATCGGAACGCCAATGTCTTGGGGCAGCGCCTGCACGAGGGCAGCCGCCCCGAACGCTCACACGCTTAATGATGAGGACCAGATGACGGTGAAGCCCCTCTACCGACGTGTCTTGCTGAAAGCGTCGGGCGAAGCGCTGATGGGTGAACAGCATTTCGGCATCGACGTGTCGGTCGTCGACCGCATCGCCGCCGATATCGCCGAGGCTCGCGCGATGGGCATTGAGGTCGGGGTCGTCATCGGCGGCGGCAACATCTTTCGCGGCGTCGCCGTTGCATCGAAGGGCGGAGACCGTGTCACCGGCGACCACATGGGCATGCTCGCCACGATCATCAACTCGCTGGCGCTGCGCACCTCGCTAAACAAGATCGGCGTTGACGCGGTGGTGCTGTCGGCAATCGCCATGCCTGAGCTTTGCGAGAGCTTTTCGCAGCGCCAGGCGACCGCCTATATGAACCAGGGCAAGGTCGTCATCTTCGCCGGCGGCACCGGCAATCCGTTCTTCACCACCGATTCGGCGGCAGCGCTTCGCGCGGCGGAAATCGGCGCCGATGCGCTGTTCAAGGGCACCCAGGTCGACGGCGTCTATTCGGCCGATCCCAAGAAGGAGCCGAACGCGACGCGTTTCGAACGCATCAGCCATGCCGAAGTCATAGAACGAGGCCTTTCGATCATGGACACGGCTGCGATTGCACTTGCGCGGGAAAACAACATTCCGATAATCGTCTATTCGATCCACGAGAGCGGCGGGTTCGGCGATATTCTGAGGGGCGGCGGCCGTTGCACGGTCGTCGCGGACGATTGATCGGGAGCCCGATCCCGAAAGGCGGGAGCCGGTTTTCTGGATTGAGGGCTCGAACACGGGACTTACCCCCGAAACAGTGAACCCGGGCCAACGGGTCGAGGAGATGACGATGAGTGGCGAATACGATGATCTCCAGCGGCGCATGGACGGGGCGATAGCCGCGTTCAAGCACGATCTGGCTTCGCTGCGGACTGGCCGTGCCTCGAGCAACCTGCTCGACGCGATCCAGGTGCAAGCCTATGGCACCACCATGCCGATCAACCAGGTGGCAAACGTATCAGTGCCGGAGCCGCGCATGATTTCGGTTTCGGTCTGGGACAAGTCGATGGTCGGCGCGGTCGATCGCGCCATCCGTGAATCCAATCTCGGCTTCAATCCGATCGTGGACGGCACCAATCTCAGAATTCCGCTGCCCGAGCTCAACGAACAGCGCCGCAAGGAGCTGGTCAAGATCTCGCACGGTTATGCCGAGAATGCGCGTGTGGCGGTGCGCCACGTGCGCCGGGACGGCATGGACTTTCTCAAAAAAGCGGAAAAGGACGGCGATATCAGCGAGGACGACCATCGCAAGCGGTCCGACCAGGTACAGAAGCTCACCGACGAGATGATCGGCACCATCGACCATCTGCTTTCTGATAAGGAAGCTGAAATCATGCAGGTTTAGGGTCGGTGTCCGATCCGAAAGCGAAACTATGACAAGCCCTGCGCATGTCGCGATCATCATGGACGGAAACGGACGCTGGGCCAAGGCGCGGGGCCTGCCGCGGCTTGCCGGCCATCGTGCCGGCGTCGAGGCGCTGCGCAACACGGTGCGCGCCGCGCCTGGCCTCGGCATCTCCTTCCTGACCGTCTACGCCTTCTCGTCGGAAAACTGGTCGCGGCCGAAGTCCGAAGTCAGCGACCTGATGGGCCTGTTGAAACTCTTTATCCGCCGCGATCTCGCCGAACTGCACCAGAACGGCGTACGGGTCCGGATCATCGGCGACAGGGCAGGGCTGCAGCCTGACATCAGGACCATGCTCGAAGAGGCCGAAACGCTGACCGTTCGCAACGAGGCGCTGACGCTGGTCATCGCTTTCAACTATGGCGGACGCGACGAGATCGTGCGCACGGCGCGCAAGCTCGCCTCGGCCGTGGCGCGCGGCGAGCTCGACAGCGAGGCGATCACGGCCGAGTCCTTCGCCGGCGCTCTCGATACCCAGGGCATTCCGGACCCGGAGCTGGTCATCCGCACCAGCGGCGAGCTCAGGCTGTCGAATTTCCTTCTGTGGCAGGCGGCCTATAGCGAGCTTGTCTTCCTGCCTTGCTACTGGCCCGATTTCAGCCGCGAGCATTTGGCCGACGCATTGCGCGATTTCGCCAGCCGCGAGCGCCGTTTCGGCGGGCTTGGCGCTCAAGATGTCGCCGTGACGGCCAAGGGATGAGCAATCTCCAGCTTCGCGTCATTTCTGCCGTGGTGCTTGCTGTCTTCACGCTTGGCCTGACCTGGCTGGGCGGACTGCCCTTCCGGCTGCTTTGCGCAGCCATGACGATCCTGATCTTCTACGAATGGACGCGAATGTGCCGCCCGGTCCCCGCCACCGGTCTTGGTTTTCTACCGGAGGCGCTGCTTCTGGTCTTCGTCGGCGCCTTGATCGCCGGCCTGCCGGCGCCCTGGCTGCTGTTGCTTGTGGCAGTGCTGGTCGTCGTCACGGTGGTGGCGGCTTCGATGCGCCAGACCTCGATGCGCCATGCCTCGATGCGCCAGACGGGGCAATGGGACGCGTCCGGCCTGGCCTATGCCGCCGTTTCCGGCCTGTCACTTGCTCTTTTGCGCGACGGCGACCATCCCGGCCTCGTCGCCATCCTCTTCCTGTTCGCCGTGGTCTGGGCGACCGACATATCGGCCTATTTCGTCGGCCGCGCTGTCGGCGGTCCGAAACTGGCGCCGTCGATCTCGCCCGGCAAGACGCAGAGCGGGGCACTGGGCGGCGCCGTCGGCGGCGTGGTCGCCGGGCTGCTCTTGGCCGCCGCGGCCGGAGCCGGCAATCTTGCAGTGCTTGGCGTCGTTGCGCTCGTGCTTTCGATCGTCGCCCAGGCCGGCGACCTTTTCGAATCATGGGTGAAGCGCCGCCACGACCGCAAGGATTCGGGCACGCTGATACCTGGGCATGGCGGCGTCATGGACCGGGTCGACGGGCTTGTCGCGGCGGCTTTCGCCCTGTACGTCATCGGCTGGATTTCGGCGAGCGCCGAGCATCCGGCACAGGGGCTGTTTCCAGCTTGATCGGCATAGTTTCTTGGGCGGGCCAGGATGCGTCATGGATTCGCCTGGATTGATGTCACAGTCGCGGCACAATCATTGCTGCGGAAGTCTGGTTGCGGAAGAAACGTGCTGCGAATGAATTTGAGGGCATGAATTGAACGGAATTCTTCAATCGGTTTTCAGCACGGACGGCTTTTTGCTCGGCACGCTGGTGCCTTTCCTGTTCGTGCTGACCGTGGTGGTATTCGTCCACGAGATGGGCCATTACCTCGTCGGCCGCTGGTGCGGCATCGGCGTGAAAGTCTTTTCGATCGGCTTCGGGCCGGAACTCTTCGGCTTCAATGACAGCCACGGGACGCGCTGGAAACTCTGCGCCATACCGCTCGGCGGTTACGTCAAATTCGTTGGCGACATGAACGCCACCTCGAGCCAGCCCAACTCGGAGGAGATTGAAAAGCTGACCGATGCCGAACGCAAGATCGCTTTTCACACGCAGCCGGTCTGGAAGCGCGCGGCGACCGTGGTGGCCGGGCCACTGTTCAACTTCCTGCTGACGATCGCCGTCTTTGCGGTGCTGTTTTCCGCCTACGGCCGGCCCGTCCTGGAGCCAATGGTGGCTGAAGTCACCGCCGGTAGTCCTGCGGCCAGGGCCGGCATCCTGCCCGGCGACCGATTCGTCAGCGTCGACGGCCGCAAGGTCCAGACCTTCTCCGACGTCCAGCGCCTGGTTTCGGGCCGCGGCGGAGATATCATCACCTTCGTCATGCTGCGCGAGGGCAAGGAGATCACCGTTACGGCAACGCCGGAACTGATGGAGCAGCAAGATGGGTTGGGCAACAAGGTCAAGGTGGCCGTAATCGGCGTCGTCAACAACCAGGAATTGGGTCAGCCCAGGCTGATCACCTACAGCCCGGTCGGAGCGGTAGGGGCGGCGGTCGAGGAGACGGGATACATCATTCAGCGCACCGGTCAGTTCCTGCAGCGTTTCGTCGTCGGTCGCGAAGACAAATGCCAGCTGGGCGGTCCAATCAAGATCGCAAAGATGTCGGGGCAGGCGGCAAAGCTGGGCTTCGAGTGGCTTGTGCAACTCGTTGCCTTGCTGTCGGTCGGGATCGGTATTCTCAACCTTTTGCCGATTCCCCCCCTCGACGGCGGCCATCTCCTGTTCTACGGCGTGGAGGCCGTCATCCGGCGACCGGTGTCGGAACGGATGATGGAAATGGGCTATAGAGCCGGCCTGCTTCTCGTCTTGGGCTTCATGGGGTTTGTTTTCTGGAACGATCTGTTTGGGTGCTGAAATCATGAAGAAATTTGGCTTCGAAACACCCAACGTTGAGACGCCGTTTACCATGCGCGGGGATATGCGTGACGCGAAAGCCACGCAACAGAGTTAAGTAAATACAAATTAACCAGGAGCCTTGCGTGTAGGGAAAATCCGGTTAATACGGTAGGGGAAATTACCGCACGTCCGGTTTTCTCGCCGTGGGGACTTCGAGAAAAGGTACAAAAGCCCGATGAAGGCAACATCCAAGTTTCTGAGCGCCGCGTCCGCGGTGGCCCTGTCCGCCGCCCTGGTCGTGCCAGGCGCGCTCGCAGTACAATTCGTTGCCACATCGGCGGCCGAGGCCGCTGTTGTTTCAAGAGTTGAAGTCAGCGGCAATCAGCGTGTCGACGCCGACACGATCCGCAACTATGTCACGATCAAGCCCGGCAAGGCCTTTTCCAGCTCCGATGTCGACGATGCGGTCAAGGCGCTGTTCGGCACCGGACTGTTCTCGGACGTCCAGGTCAACCAGGTCGGTTCGACGCTGGTCATCAAGGTTTCCGAATATCAGGTCGTCAACCAGGTGCTGTTCCAGGGCAACAAGAAGCTCAAGGACAACGCTCTCACGGCTGCGGTCCAGTTGAAGCCGCGTGGAACGTTCTCGCAGCAGGCGCTCGACGCCGATGTCGAGGCGGTCAAGGCCGCCTACAGGCGTATCGGCCGCGACGACGCCGCCGTGACCACCCAGATCATGGACCTCGGCGACAACCGCGTGAACGTGGTCTTCAACATCAACGAAGGCGGTCGCACTCAGATCGCCGCGGTCAATTTCGTCGGCAACAGCGCCTATTCGAGCCGTCGTCTGTCCGACGTCATCTCCACCAAGCGCTCGTCCGTCCTTTCGTTCGTGCTGCGTGATGACGTCTATGACGAAGACAAGCTGCGCGCCGACCAGGAGCTGCTGCGCCGTTTCTACTACAATCACGGCTATGCCGACTTCCAGGTGATTTCGGCGGTCGGCGAACTCGACGAAACCACGAACAAATACACGGTGACCATCACCGTGCAGGAGGGCGACCGCTACACATTCGGCGACGTCAGCGTGGAGAGCACGATTCCGGAGGTCGACGGCGCGTCGCTGCAGTCGGCGGTCGAGACCCACAAGGGCGATGTCTACAACGCCAAGAACGTCGAGGACACCATCATCGCGCTGACCGAGAGGGTCGCCGGTTCCGGGTATGCTTTCGCCCAGGTGACGCCGCGCGGCGACCGCAATTTCGAGAACCACACCATTTCGGTTGTCTATACGATCGACCAGGGCACCAAGGCCTATGTCGAGCGCATCGAGATTCGCGGCAACGACCGGACCCGCGACTATGTCATTCGCCGCGAATTCGACGTGAGCGAGGGTGATGCCTTCAACCAGGTACTCATCCAGCGCGCGAAGAAGCGGCTGGAAGCGCTCGATTATTTTGAAAAAGTCGAGGTTTCGACCGTGCCCGGCTCCGAGCCGGATCAGGTCGTGCTCGTGGTCGACGTGGTCGAGAAATCGACCGGCGAGTTCTCGGTCGGCGCCGGCTATTCGACCGGCGGCGACACGGCGGGCCCGTCCGTCGAAGGATCGATCACCGAGCGCAACTTCCTCGGGCGCGGCCAGTTCATCAGGCTATCGGCGGGCGGCGGCAAGAATTCGCGCGACTATGCGTTCTCCTTCACCGAGCCCTATTTCCTCGGGCGCCGTATTGCCGCCGGCTTCGACGTCTTCCACCGGACCAGGCAATACGACGAATACGAGAGCGAGACGACGGGCGCGACGGTGCGCTTCGGGCTGCCGATCACCGACAACATCTCGACGCAGCTGGCGTATAATATCTCGCAAGAGAAGTACAGGCTCGACGATGATTGCGATGATGACAATGATGGCATCCCTGACGCCGACTGCGACATCTCTCGGGCAATCGTTCAGGGTATTGACGAGAGCCCGTGGCTCAAGTCGTCGGTCAGCCTCGGCCTGGTCTACAACACCATCGACGACATGAAGAACCCGCATGAAGGTATTTACGCAAACGTCGTCACGGAGGTGGCTGGCCTCGGCGGCGATGCCGAATTCGTCAAGGTGACAGCGCGCGGCAGTGTCTACCAGACCCTGTCGGAACAGCTCGATCTGGTTGGTCTGATTTCGGGCGGCGCCGGCCACGTCCAAGGTTACGGCAGCGGCGACCTGCGGATTTTCGATCATTTTCAGAGCAGCGACCGCATGATCCGCGGCTTCGCGTATGGCGGCATCGGTCCCGTCGACAGCGACGACGCTGGCGACCATCTCGGCGGCACCACCTATTTTAATGCCTCGGCGGAAGCCCAGTTCCCAATGCCGGTCATTCCGGAGAGCTTCGGCCTGCGTGGTGCGGTCTTCGCCGATGCGGCAACGCTCTATGGCAGCAAGGTTCAGAAAGACTTTGTCGACCAGTCGACGGTAGACATGCAATGGCGCGCTTCGGTTGGTGTCGGTCTGATGTGGGCGTCGCCCTTTGGCCCGATCCGCATCGACTATGCGGTTCCGGTTCTCAAGGAAGACACCGACGACGTGCAGGAATTCAACTTCGGCATATCGACCCGCTTCTGATCGGCGGGCTACGATGCTTCCGGGCCATTGTGGTCCGGAAGAAAGTGATCCGACCTAGCTGGATATTGCTTCTGGAATGACCGATCCGGTGTTCTTCGCGCCATCACGCCGGTATACGGCTGGCGAAGTCGCGAATCTGACCGGCTCGGTGCTTGTCGATTCCGGCCAGTCCGATATATCGATCGAAGCCTTGGCACCGGCAAGCGAAGGCGGCGAGCATGCGCTTGTCTTCGTCGATGGCAGACGCAACTTCGCACTGATGCAGTCGCTGCGGGCAGCGGCGGTTCTCTGCCCCGCCGAGTTTGCCGGCAAGGCCCCGGCGGGGATTGCCGTTCTGGTCCATCCGCGCCCGCAACAGGCTTTCGCGATGGTCGGACGCCTTCTTTTCCCGGCGGCTGCGACACCGGCGCCGCTGACCGGTGAAACCGGCGTCTCGCCGCATGCGCATATCGATCCATCAGCGCATATCGAGCCCGGCGCCATCGTAGAGGCCGGCGCGGTCATCGGTCCCCGCGCTTCTGTCGGCAGCGGAACCGTCATTGCTCCTCATGCCGTTATCGGCCCTTCCTGCCAGTTCGGCCGCGAC
Source organism: Mesorhizobium sp. WSM4821 (assembly GCF_055901555.1). Lineage (NCBI taxonomy): Bacteria > Pseudomonadati > Pseudomonadota > Alphaproteobacteria > Hyphomicrobiales > Phyllobacteriaceae > Mesorhizobium > Mesorhizobium sp. WSM4821. The sequence continues at coordinate 4,460,620 of NZ_CM148371.1, forward strand.
GGTTATGTCGGTCCGGGTGCCAGCATCCAGTACGCTCTGATCGGCAACCGCGTCATCGTCCATGGTGGCGCCCGCATCGGTCAGGACGGTTTTGGCTTCGTGGCCGGTGCCAAGGGCCCGGAACGCGTTCCGCAAATCGGCCGGGTCATTATCCAGGACAATGTCGAGATCGGCTCGAACACCACGGTCGATCGTGGCGCCATGTCCGACACGATCATCGGTCAAGGCACCAAGATCGACAATCTGGTGCAGATCGCTCATAACGTCCGCATAGGCCGCAATTGCATAATCGCCGGCCTTTCGGGTATCTCCGGTTCCGTAACGGTGGGCGACAACGTCACCATGGGTGGCGGTGTCGGCCTTGCCGATCATCTGACCATCGGGACGGGGGCCAAGCTTGCCGCAAGAAGTGGGTTCATGAGCAACGTCCCCGCAGGCGAAATTTGGGGAGGGTATCCGGCACAGCCGATGGCGGAAGCCATGCGGGAGATCGCGGCTTTGCGAAGACTGGCCAGGGCGCGGAAATCGAGCAACGGGGGAAATAGCTGAGATGGCGGCGACGACGCTCGAAGCGGTCGACATATTGGGACTGATGAAGCTCCTGCCGCATCGCTACCCGTTCCTGATGATCGACCGCATCATCGATATCGATGGTGACGAGTCCGCTATCGGCATCAAGAACGTGACCATAAACGAGCCGCATTTTCAGGGTCATTTCCCGGATCAGCCGGTCATGCCCGGCGTGCTGATCGTCGAGGCGATGGCGCAGACGGCGGGCGCCATCTGCATCCGAAGCCTTGGCACCGAAAAACCGTCGCTGGTCTATTTCCTGACCATTGACAACGCTAAATTCCGTAGGCCGGTCGTTCCGGGCGATCAGTTGAAAATCCATGTCAAGAAAATCAAGAAACGCGGCAACCTTCTCAAATTCGCCTGCGAGGCTCTGGTCGACGGCGTCAAGGCCGCGGAAGCGGAGATCTCGGCGATGATGGTGGCGAGCGCCTGACGATCGAATGCTCATGAAAATCCAGACAGTCATCCACCCCTCGTCGGTCATCGAGGCAGGCGCTAAAATCGGCGCAGGCGTCCGTATCGGGCCGTTCTGCCACATCAGTTCCGACGCGGTGATCGGCGACCGCGTCGAACTGGTCAGCCATGTCTCGGTGCTGGGCGCGACCACCATCGGTGCGTCGACCAAGGTATATCCGATGGCGACATTGGGTGGGCCGCCACAGAACACCAAGCACAAGGGCGGCCGCACCACACTGGTAATCGGTGAGAATTGTACGATCCGCGAAGGCGTGACCATGCATCTCGGCACCGATTCCAGCCGTGGTGAGACTGTTATCGGCGATAACGGCAACTTCCTTGCCTACGCCCACATCGCCCATGACTGCGTCGTCGGCAAGAACGCTACCTTCGCCAACCAAGCGACGCTGGGCGGCCATTGCGAGATCGGCGACAACGTCTATATCGGCGGCCTCAGTGCCGTTCATCAATTTGTCCGCGTCGGCGACAACGCCTTTCTCGGTGGTTGCTCGGCCATCGTCGGCGATGTCATTCCCTACGCCATCGCGGTCGGCAATCGCGCCAGCCTACGCGGCCTCAACATCATCGGCCTGAAGCGCGCCGGGTTGCCGCGCTCCGAGATCCATATGCTGCGCAAGGCCTACAGGACGATATTCGATCGCTCCCGAACCGTCGGCGAGAACATCGAGTTCGCCAAGGCGGAATTCGCCTCGTCGCCGACCGCCATGAAAATCATCGATTTCATCGCCAGTCGCGGCAAGCGGCACTACGCCGTCCCGTCGCTCAAGGCTGGCGACGGCGACGACGCAGATGACGAAGATTGAGGCCACCCGGACGTGCCTTGATCTCGCGCCAGACGCCAAGGTCGGCATTATTGCCGGCGGCGGCAGTCTGCCGGTTGAAATTGCCAGGGCGCTTGCTGGGCAAGGCAAGTCTCCCTTCGTCGTAATGGCGGCGGGCGAGGTCGACCGCATTTCCGACTTCGACGACTATGAGCAGGTGACCTTGAGGCTGGAGGATATCGGCTCACTGCTGCCGACGCTCAAAAATCACCATGTCACCCATCTGGTGACCGCGGGCCATATCACACGCCGCCCCAGGCTGGGCGCCATGCGCCTTAATCTCGGCCTGCTCGCCTGGGTGCCCAGCCTTCTTGTCGGTGCAACCCATGGCGACGACACGGTGCTGAAACTATTTGTGCGCAGGGTCGAGCGCAGCGGCATCAAGGTCGTCGGCGCCCATGAGATCGTGCCGGAACTGGTCGCTGCCGAAGGGACGCTCACCAAGGCGGCGCCGCGAAAATCGGACTGGCGCGACATCGAAGCGGCGCATTCGGCGGCAAAGGCCATCGGCGCGCTGGATATCGGCCAGGCGGCTGTCGCGGTCGGTGGCCGCGCCATCGCGCTGGAAGGCGTCGAAGGCACCGATGGATTGCTGGAACGAACAAGGCAGTTGCGCGGGCACGGCAGGCTGGCCGGCAGAACGCGCGGTGTCCTGGTCAAGTGTGCCAAGCCCGGCCAGGAACTGCGCGCCGATCTGCCTTCCATCGGCCCGCAGACAGTCGAGGCGGCGCATGCCGCGGGACTTGCCGGTATTGCCGTCGAAGCCGGCCGCTCGCTAATTCTGGAAAGCCCCACCGTCGTCGCCCGCGCCAATGCGCTTGGCCTGTTCGTGATCGGCCTGCCTGCCGCGGAGCCGGTGCATGGGAAATGAGAAACCGCTGAAGATTGCCATCGTCGCCGGCGAGGAGTCCGGCGACCTGCTCGGCGCCGACATCGTGGAGGCGCTCAAGCGCGCGACCGGACGCGAGGTCCGGCTCGTCGGCATCGGCGGCCGCCATTTGCAGGCGCTCGGCCTCGCTCCGCTCTTCGACGGCGGCGAGATCGCGCTGATGGGCTTGAGCGCCATTCTGCGCGACCTGCCGCGCCTGATGCGGCGGATCAGCCAGACGGCCAGCGCGGTCGCCGATGAAAGGCCCGACTGCCTCATCACTATCGACAGCCCGGATTTTTCGCTGCGCGTGGCGAAAAAGGTTCGCGCCGCCGATCCCGCAATTCCGATCGTCCACTATGTCTGCCCGAGCGTCTGGGCGTGGCGGCCGGGCAGGGCGGCGGCGATGAAGCCATATGTCGACCATATCCTTTGCATCCTGCCTTTCGAGGGGAAGGAGCTCGCTCGCCTCGATGGTCCGCCCGGCACCTATGTCGGCCATCGCCTCACGCATGATCCGGGCGTGCTCGGCGCTGCAAAGGCGCAAAACTTGCCGCGCGACCTGTCCGAGGATCGCTTAAAGACACTGCTTGTGCTGCCCGGGTCGCGTCGCGGCGAGGTGCGACGGCTGGTCGGCCCGTTCGGCAAGACGATCTCGATCCTGCGCGCGCGCGGGCACCGCTTGCGCCTGCTGTTGCCAACGGTGCCGCATGTTGCCGACCTGGTCAGGGCTTCGGTGGCAAGCTGGGACGAGAAGCCGGAGATCATCCTTGATCCCGAACGCAAATGGCAGGCTTTCGGCAAGGCCGATGCGGCGTTGATCGCGTCGGGAACGGTGTCGCTGGAACTGGCGCTGTCGGGTGTGCCGATGGTCTCCTGCTACCGCTTCGATCCGGTCATGCGGATGGCTCAGAGCCTGATCACCGTATGGAGCGCCGCCTTGCCCAATCTTATCGCCGATCGCCCGGTGGTGCCGGAAAGCTACAACGAATATGTGCGGCCGCCCTATCTGGCGCGGCAGCTGGAGGCGCTGTTTTCCGATACCCCCTATCGCGCATGGCAGAAGGACGGTTTTGCCGAGGTGGCCAGGCGCATGGCCACCGACAGACCTTCCGGCGACATCGCTGCCGGGGTCGTGATGAGGTGTATCAAAGAAGCGAATAGGCAGTAGCGAATAGCGAGGAGTGGACCACCGCAGACGCAACTCTGTCCCTACTCGCTATTCCCGATTCGCTCGATCTTACCGCTTTGCAATCGGCACGTAGTCACGTTCCGGCGCGCCTGTGTAGAGCTGGCGTGGGCGGCCGATCTTCTGGTGCGGATCCTCGATCATCTCTTTCCACTGCGCAATCCAGCCGACGGTGCGGGCGACCGCGAACAGCACGGTGAACATGGTGGTGGGGAAGCCCAGCGCTTTCAGCGTGATGCCGGAATAGAAATCGACATTCGGATAAAGCTTCTTCTCGATGAAATAAGAGTCGGTGAGCGCAATCTTTTCCAACTCCATGGCGATGTCGAGCAGCGGATCGTCCTTGATACCGAGTTCGCCCAAAACCTCATGCGCGGTCTTCTGCATGATCTTGGCGCGCGGATCGTAATTCTTGTAGACGCGGTGGCCAAAGCCCATCAGCCTGAACGGATCGTTCTTGTCCTTGGCGCGGGCGATGAATTCCGGGATGTGGTCGACATGGCCGATCTCGCCCAACATGTTCAAGGCGGCCTCGTTGGCGCCGCCATGGGCTGGTCCCCACAGGCAGGCGATGCCGGCGGCGATGCAGGCAAACGGATTGGCGCCCGACGAGCCGGCGAGGCGGACGGTCGAGGTCGAGGCGTTCTGCTCGTGATCGGCGTGCAGGATGAAGATGCGCTCCATCGCACGCGCCAGCACCGGGTTGATCTTGTATTCCTCGCACGGCACGGCAAAGCACATATGCAGGAAGTTGGCCGCGAAATTCAGCTCGTTCTTCGGGTAAATGAAGGGCTGGCCGATGTGGTATTTGTAGGCCATCGCCGCGATCGTCGGCATCTTGGCGATCAGCCGCATCGATGCGACCATGCGCTGATACGGGTCCGAAATGTCGGTGGAATCGTGATAGAAGGCCGACAGCGCGCCGACCACGCCGCACATCACCGCCATCGGGTGCGCGTCGCGGCGAAAGCCGGTGAAGAAGCGCGACATCTGTTCATGCACCATGGTGTGGCGCGTCACCCGGTAGTCGAAATCGTCCTTTTGCGCCTTGGTCGGCAATTCGCCGTAGAGCAAGAGATAGCAGACTTCGAGGAAGTCGCCATGTTCGGCCAACTGGTCGATGGGATAGCCGCGATGCAAAAGGATCCCGGCATCGCCATCGATGAAGGTGATTTCCGATTCGCAGCTTGCCGTCGACGTGAAGCCGGGATCGTAGGTGAAGGCCCCGGTGGTGTTGTAAAGCGAACCGATGTCGATGACATCAGGTCCGACCGAGCCGCTTCGCACCTTGAGTTCGTGAGTTTTACCACCGAGCTCCAGTTTTGCAGTCGACGCGTGGGTTTTGCCGCCAAATTCCAGTCTTGTCGCAGCTTCGGACATTGCAAACTCCTTTTGTTTCTTCATGCCGGCAAAGGCGAAATATCCGCAACGCAACACGTCGAAAGCATCGGAGTGCTCGTGTTTGCGCCCGCAATTGGATCTGCGTGCCAAATTGGGCCAGGACCTAATGTTGCACTGCGAAAGCCGCCTTTCAATGCCAATCTTCTTGGGCCAGTTCTCCTAATCGATTTGATCGGCGATGCGCGCCAGGCTTTCGTCGCGGCCAAGCACGGCAAGCACATCGAATACGCCTGGCGAGGTGCTTTTGCCGGTGAGCGCAGCCCGTAAAGGTTGGGCCACGGCACCGAGTTTCCGGTCGCCTGCCAGCGCATATTCGCGGATCGCAGCCTCCGCCGCAGCGGCCGTCCAGTGGCCTGAAACCGCCTTCAGCGCCGCGTGGGCGCCCCGCAGGATCTCACGCGCTTCACCACCGAGCAGCGCCGCCGCTTTCTCGTCGATCGGCAGCGGCCGCTGGGCGAACAGGAAGGCGGCACCGTCGGCCAGTTCGACCAGCGTCTTGGCGCGCTCCTTCAAGCCGGGCAGGGCGGCAAGCAACTGCGCCTTGCTCTTGTCGTCGAGCCGCGCAGCGATCGCCGGTCCGCCTTCGAGATAGGGCAAGGTGGCGATGAAGATATCGAGCAATTCGGCGTCGTCCTTCCGGCGCATGTGCACGCCGTTCAGCGCCTCGAGCTTGGCGAAGTCGAAGCGGGCGGCTCCCTTGTTGACGTCGCCGATGTCGAACCACGCAATCATGTCGGCGATCGACATGATCTCGTCGTCGCCGTGGCTCCAGCCGAGCCGCGCCAGGTAGTTGAGCAGTGCCTCGGGCAGGTAGCCCATGGCGCGATAGGCTTCGACGCCAAGCGCCCCGTGCCGCTTCGACAGCTTGGCGCCGTCGGCACCATGGATCAGCGGGATATGCGACATCGACGGCACCTCCCAGCCCATGGCTCGATAGATCACTGTCTGGCGGGCGGCGTTGGTCAGATGGTCGTCGCCGCGGATGATGTGGGTGATGCCCATGTCATGGTCGTCGACGACGACGGCATGCATATAGGTCGGATTGCCGTCGGAGCGCAGGATGATGAAATCGTCGAGATCCTTGTTGGGGAAGCGCACCTCGCCCTGCACGCGGTCATGCACCACGGTCTCGCCCTCGGTCGGCGCCTTGATGCGGATGGCCCCCTTGGCGCCGGCCGGCGCCTCCGACGGGTCGCGGTCGCGCCAGCGTCCGTCATAGCGGGGCGGCAGCCCCTTGGCCCGCGCGCTCTCGCGCATCGCCTCCAGCTCGGCCGGCGTCGCATAGCAGTAATAGGCCTTGCCGAGGCGCACCAGCTCCTCGGCGACTGCGCGGTGACGCGGCGCGCGCTCGAACTGCGATACCGGCTCGCCGTCCCAGGTGAGGCCGAGCCAGGAGAGCCCATCGAGAATGGCGGCGGTTGCCGCATCCGTCGAACGCTCGCGATCGGTGTCCTCGATGCGCAGCAGCATCGTGCCACCGGTGTGTTTTGCATACAGCCAGTTGAACAGCGCCGTGCGCGCCCCGCCAATATGCAGGAAGCCGGTGGGCGAGGGGGCAAAACGGGTAACGACCTTGTCGGACATGGAACTCTCAGGCAAGTGCAGGATACGGATGCGGTCGCGCGGACTTTCGCGCGCCGCGCGTTCATGTAGCATAGGAGGTCAAGGGCGCAAGGGGCAGACCCGATGGCTGGACCAGGCCGCGGTGCGGACGGGAGCGACGGCGCGGTCAGCAGCGTCAGCGAACGGTCGCTGTTTGCCGCATCGGTGCCTGTCATACCGGCGCCGGATTCACTGCCACGCCTTGATGTCAGGCCCCTGCCGCCGGAGGGGCCTGCAACGGTCCCAAGCCCGAAGATCGGCCCTGCCGTTCGGCTGCGCGGGCACCTTCGCCATCTTTCGCCGTCCGGCATCCGCAACAACTTGGCATCGGCAGCCGGCATGGAGATCGACCGTGGCGTCGCCTTCCTGCTGGTGCCGGTTTTTCTGGCATGCGGGGTGATCTTCTATTTTTCGCTGGCGAGAGAACCGGACTTTTCGCAACCCATCGCCGTCGTGGTCCTCACGGCATTGTGTGCGGCCGGCTCGCGCTCATGGCGCAAAACGCATCTGTGTTCCTGGTTGCGCTGCTGTGCGCGCTCGGCGTGCTCGCCGCCAAGGTCGGGACCGGCGCGCGGGAACGCAGATGGTCGGCGCGGAAATCCCGACGCGGCTGGCCGGCCGGATCGTCAGCCTCGACCGGATGGCGAACGGTCGCATCCGGCTGACCATCGATGCGATCTCGACCGCCCGGCCAGCGCTGCGCTATATGCCCAAGCGGATTCGCGCTTCGGCTATGAAAATACCGCCGGGCGCGGCCGCCGGATCGAAAGTGACCGGCTATGTCAGACTGCTGCCACCAACCGGCCCGGTGCAGCCGGACGGCTATGATTACTCCTTCGACAGCTATTTCGCCGGTATTGGCGCCAGCGGCTTTTTCCTTGGCACTCCAAAAACTGTTCCCCCGGATGGCGCTTCGCCAGATGGTGCACCGCTTGCCGCGCGTCTTTCCTCAGCGGTCGAGAACGCGCGGGAGAGCATCGCCGACCATATTCGCGGCAGCATCGGCGGCGCCGAGGGCGAGATTGCCGCCGCGCTGGTCGTCGGCGTGCGCGCCGGCATCCCCGAAGAGATCAACGAGGCGATGCGGCGCACCGGCATCTATCACATCATCTCCATCTCCGGCCTGCACATGGCGCTGGTTGCCGGCACGGTCATGGGGCTGCTGCGCGGCGCCTTCGCGCTGTTTCCCGATTTCTCCTCGCGACGGCCGGTCAAAAAATACGCGGCCGCGGCCGCACTCTTTTCGATCGCGGCCTATCTGATCATTTCGGGCGTGGTGGTCGCGGCCGAGCGCAGCTTCATCATGCTGGCGGTGATGCTGATCGCGTGCTGTTCGACCGGGCGGCGCTCACCATGCGCAATCTGGCGATCTCGGCGATTGCCGTCATCGTCGTCGTGTCGCCGCATGAGGTTGTGGAGCCGAGTTTTCAGATGTCCTTCGCCGCGACCGCGGCCCTCGTCGGCGCTTATGCCGGCTGGTCCGACTACCGCGCAGGCAGGGCCACCGAGCCACCGCCGCGACGATCGCCGCTCGGCTTCGTCACACGAAAATTCCTGGTGGCAATGAGCGGCCTCGCCATGACCTCCATCATCGCGGGAAGCGCTACGGCGCCTTTTGCCATATGGCATTTCCAGCGGGTCTCGCCACTCAGCCTGTTCGCCAATCTGGCGATCATGCCGATCGTCTCGCTGGTGGTCATGCCTTTCGCCCGTGCTCAGCGCTCTGGCTATGCCGTTCGGTGCCGACGGGCCTTTCCTCTATGTGATGGGCAAGGGCCTGACAGCGATGATCGTCGTGTCCGGATGGATTTCGGAGCGCTCGCCCATCGACGCGGTCGGGCTGATCTCGATGCAGTCGGTCCTGCTGGCGACGATCGCACTTGTCATCGCAACCATGGCGACGACCTGGCTGCGGATTGCGGCGCTGCCTTTCGCGCTTGCCGGCCTGCTGACGATTTCCGACACACCCACGCCCGACGTGCTGATCTCGGAGAATGCGCGGCTGGTCGCTCTACCAATCGGCGGCGGTGAGTTTGCCGTGAACCGGGCGCGTCCGAACGAATTTACCATCGACAACTGGAAACACGCCCTGAAGGCCGAGACGATCATCATGCCGGAGACGTTCGCCAAAACAGATATGCAGTTCAACATCACCGATCCGGCGGACCTGCCGCCGGGCGCGCCATTCTACTGCTCTGCCGGTCTGTGCCTCGCCCGGCATCCGTCCGGCGCGATCGTCGCGCTCGCCGACGACCGCAAAACCGCGCGGCCAGCCTGTGCCTTTGCTGATCTGATCGTCATCGACGATGCTACAGCCTATTACAATCCCTGCCGCAATCCGCTGGTCCTCGTCGTGACCAAACGGCAACTCGCTCGCATGGGCAGTGCCGCCGTCTTCTTCGATCCGCAATCGGCGACGACGCGCGCAAAAATTCGTTTCGCCGTCGAAGAACCGTACCGGCCCTGGCATGTGCAGCGAAAGTTTTCTCGAGAGGCGAGGGGCCTGCCGCCATACCGCAAGGCCGAGAAACCCAAAAAAGCCGCCGCTCAGTAACGCCGGATCAATCCGACAAGCTTGCCTTGCACCTTGACCCGGTCCGGCCCGAAGATGCGCGTCTCATAGGCCGGATTGGCGGCTTCCAGGGCGATCGAGGCGCCTTTGCGGCGGAATCGCTTCAGCGTCGCTTCCTCTTCGTCGACCAATGCCACGATGATCTCTCCCGGGTTCGCCGTGTCGGCGTTGCGGATGATGACCGTGTCGCCGTCGAAAATGCCGGCCTCGATCATCGAATCGCCCTTGACCTCCAAAGCATAATGCTCGCCGCCCATGATCATGTCCGGCGGTACCGAGATCGAATGCGTCTGGTGCTGGATGGCATCGATCGGCACGCCGGCAGCGATGCGGCCCATCACCGGGATGGATACGGTGGCAACGACGTCGTCGTCATTTCCGGCCGCAGGCATGCGTGAAGGCGCCGGCTTGATCTGTCGTCCGAGATTGCCCTGCCCAAGGCTGCCTTGAATGACGCTTGGCGAGAATTTGCGCGCCGCATTGAGGCCGGGCGCGATCGAATCGGGCAGGCGCAGCACCTCAAGCGCGCGGGCGCGGTTGGGCAGGCGGCGAATGAAGCCGCGCTCCTCCAGCGCCGTGATCAGCCGATGTATTCCCGACTTGGAGGCGAGGTCGAGTGCCTCCTTCATCTCGTCGAAGGAAGGCGGAATGCCGCTTTCCTTCAGCCGTTCGTGGATGAACATTAGCAGTTCATGTTGTTTGCGTGTCAGCATCGCGAACCCCCGACAGAATCAGAAAAACAAACCCAGAACAAACACTATCTGTTCCAGTTGTGTTCTGCAACCGTTTAAAGTTTAATGAATGTGTTGACGTTTTGTTCAGCGTAGCATCAGCACGCTGCAGGCGGCGCCAGTCGCAGCTGGGGGAGCGAACGGCTCGCGCACGATCAGCCCGTTGGCTTCTGCCAGCATTCTAAGCATCGAGGAATCCTGGATGGCGAACGGTGTCGCCAGCAGCACGCCGGCTTCTTCCTTCACGACGGCGCGTACATAGTCCTGCCTGACGTCGTTGGCCGGCATCGCGGTCCCCAGCCGTGCCTCACGCATGTCCTGGCGGTAGGCGCGGCCGCCGAACCGCGCAAGCAGCGGCTTCAGGAAGAGCTGCGTGCAGACCAGGCTCGCCACCGGATTGCCGGGCAGGCCGATGCAGCGGATGTCGCCCAGCCGCCCGAACATCAGCGGCTTGCCGGGCCGCATGGCGATCTTCCAGAAATCGAGCGTCATGCCTTCGCCGGTCAGCACGTCATGGGCGAGGTCGTGATCGCCGACCGAGGCGCCGCCCAGCGTGACGATGACGTCGGCTCCTGCCTCGACCGCTTTTTTCACCAGCGCAGCGATCGCCTCCTTGCGGTCTGCGGCGATGCCGAGATCGAGGGCACGCGCGCCGACCGAGCGGGCCGCGGCGGCGACGCCATAGGCATTGGACGAGATGATCTGATCGGGGCCAAGGTCGCTGCCCGGCGGCAGCAATTCGTCGCCGGTGGCGATGATGGCGACCAGCGGCCGTTTCACCACGCTGACTTGCGGATGGTTGGCCGACGCGGCCAGCGACAAAGCCGCCGGATCGAGCAGGCGGCCTTTCTCCAGCAGAACGTCGCCCTTCGAGAAGTCGAGCCCGAGGCGGCGGATGTTGCGGCCTTCGACCGTCGATGCGGTCACTTCGATGTTGCCGCCGCCGAGGTCGCGGACATTTTCCTGGATGACGATCGTGTCTGCGCCCGCGGGAAGCGGCGCGCCGGTGAAGATGCGCACGGCCTGCTTCTCACCGACCGTCCCGGTGAAGCCGCGACCGGCCGGCGCCATGCCGATCACCGAAAGTCTTGCCGGCACGGACGCGACGTCCGCGGCCCGCGCGGCATAGCCGTCCATGGCGGATGCGTTGAAGGGCGGCTGAGTGCGGAGCGCCATGAGCGGCTCCGCCAGCACACGGTCGGCGGCGTCCATCAGGGTGACGCTTTCGGCTTGCGAGGGCGCAGCACCTTCAAGCAGGCGCTCGAGCGCTTCGGTGACCGGAAGCAACGCCATTATTGGCCTGCCCCTTGGGCGCCCACCTTGTAGTCGCCGGATTTGCCGCCGGTCTTTTCCACCAGCCTGATGCCGGAGATCACCATGGCCCGGTCGACCGCCTTGGCCATGTCGTAGATGGTCAGGCAAGCGACCGAGGCGGCGGTCAGCGCCTCCATCTCGACGCCGGTCTTGCCGGTGACGCGGGCCAGCGCCGTGACCTTCAGGCCAGGCAGCGTCGCGTCCGGTTCGATGTCGACCGATAGTTTGGTCAACAGAAGCGGATGGCAGAGCGGGATCAGCTCATGCGTCCTCTTGGCCGCCATGATGCCAGCGATGCGCGCCGTGCCCAGCACGTCGCCCTTCTTGGCATCGCCGTCGAGGATCATTTGGAGCGTCTCTGGCAGCATCGAGACAAAGCCCTCGGCGACCGCCGTGCGCGTCGTCTCTGCCTTGTTGCCGACATCGACCATGTTGGCTTCGCCCTGTGCGCCAAGATGGGTGAGGGAGGCCGTCATCGTCAGAGAGCCTCGGCCGGCGCCTTGCCCGTCAAAAGCAGGTGCGTTGCGGCGGCCACGTCCTGTTGCCGCATCAGGCTCTCGCCGACGAGGAAGGTGCCGATGCCGCTCCGTTCCAGCCTGCGGCAGTCTTCGTGCGAGAAAATACCGCTCTCGCTGACCAGCAGGCGATCGGCCGGCACCATCGCCGCCAGCCGCTCCGAGGTCTCGAGGCTGGTTTCGAACGTCCGGAGATCGCGGTTGTTGATGCCGATCAGCCGCGACGACAGTTTCAGCGCGCGTTCCGTCTCGGTCTCGTCATGCACCTCGACCAGTGCGTCCATGCCGAGATCGAAAGCCGTCGCTTCGAGGTCGCTGGCCATGGCGTCATCGATGCTCGCCATGATGATCAGGATGGCGTCAGCGCCCCACGCACGGGCTTCGAACACCTGATAAGGCTCGAACAGAAAATCCTTGCGCAGAGCGGGCAATGTCACGGCGCCACGCGCATCGGTGAGGAATTCAGGCGCACCTTGGAAGGACGGCGCATCGGTCAGCACCGAAAGGCAGGCGGCACCACCTGTCGCATAGGCCTTGGCCAGTGCCGGCGGATCGAAATCGGCCCGGATCAGGCCCTTGGACGGGCTCGCCTTCTTGATCTCGGCGATCAGCGCGAAACCGCCGGATTTGCGCTTGGCTTCAAGCGCCGAGAGAAAGCCGCGCGGCGCATCGGCGTCTTTCGCCCGCGCCTTGATCTCGGCAAGCGGCACACGCGTCTTCGCCGCCGCGATCTCGTCGCGCTTGTAGGCTTCGATCTTGCGAAGGATATCAGACACGGCTCTATCCGTTCGAAATCTCGACCAGCCGGTCGAGCATCTTCAGCGCGCGGCCGCTGTCGATGGCTTGCGCCGCCGTCGCCACGCCGTCGGCAAGCGTCGTCGCCCTGCCCGCCACCACCAGACCGGCGCCGGCGTTCATCAGCACCGTATCGCGATAGGCGCCGGCAGCGCCGCCCAGCATGTCGCGCAGCGCCTGGGCGTTGTAGGCAGCGTCGCCGCCGCGCAACTCCTCCTTGGTATGACGCTTCAGCCCGACCGCTTCCGGGGTCAGCGTAAAGCAACGGATCTCGCCACCGACCAGCTCGGCCACCTCAGTTTCGCCGGTGGTGGTGATTTCGTCATAGCCGTCGCCATGGACGACCCAGGCATGGTCGGCGCCCAGTGCCTTCAGCGTCTCGGCCACCGGCATGATCCATTCCGGCAAGAACACGCCGACCATCTGCCTGACGACACCAGCCGGATTGGAGAGCGGGCCGAGCAGGTTGAAGATGGTGCGGGTGCCGAGTTCGACGCGGGTCGGGCCGACATGCTTCATCGCCGGATGATGCGCCGGCGCGAACATGAAGCCGACGCCTGTGTCGCGGATGCAGCGCGCGATCGTCTCCGGCGGGATGTCGATCTTGACGCCGAGCGCGGTCAGCACGTCGGCGGCGCCGGTTTGCGAGGACAGTCCGCGATTGCCGTGCTTGGCCACCGGCACGCCGCAGGCGGCGATGACGAAGGCGGATGCTGTCGAGATGTTGACTGAGTGCGAATTGTCGCCGCCGGTGCCGACGATGTCTATGGCGCCGTCGGGCGCGTCGACACGCAGCATCTTGGCGCGCATGGTGGCGACGGCGCCTGAAATCTCGCTCACCGTCTCGCCGCGCACGCGCAGCGCCATCAGGAAGCCGCCGATCTGGCCGGGTGTCGCATCGCCCGACATGATGATGTCGAAAGCTTCGCGCGCCTCCTCGAAGGAAAGGGCGGTGCCGGCGGCGACCTTGGCGATATGGGGCTTGAGCGCGCTCATCTGGTCAGGGCTTGGGTAATGGCGGTCTGGTCGATGCGAACGTCGTATTGCGTCTGCAGCTGCGCCACCAACTGGTCGAGCAGGTCGTCGGACATACCGGCGGTAAAGGATTTCTGCGCGTCGTCCGGCACCGAGCTGGCGTCGGCTCCGGCAGGTTCGAAGACTTGGTCGATCTTGAACAGAATCTGTCCGTCGCCGGTGGGCGAGGGGATCAGCCCTGTCCCGCCTTCGCCTTCGCCGAACATCGCCGCGGCTCCTTCCTTGCCGAAATCGACGTCGTCCGCCTCGCGCTTGACGCCGCGCTTGGTCTGTTTCTCGAGCTTGAGCTCGCCCGCGATCACGTCGAGCGTGGCGCCGGTCTCGAGACGTTTTTCGAGTTCGTCCGCTTTTGCGGTGAGCCGCTTGGTCGTTTCGGCCGCCGTCCAGTCGGCCACCACCTTCTGGCGGATTTCATCCAGTGTGCGGTCGCGGGCCGGCGTGATCGAATCCACCTCGTAGAACACGAAGCCGTTGTCGGCGGTGGTGAGGTCGGGATTCTCGGTGCCGGGTTCGGCCTCGAACACCGCCTTGATGAGCTCCGGCGATTCCGGCAGGTCCTTGATGATGGTGCCGTCCGGCCTCTGGCCGGTGCGATCGATCGCGTCGATGGTGACGACCTTCAGCTTCAGTTTTTCGGCCGCTTGCGCCAGCGTGCTGCCCGAAGCGCGGATATCTTCGTAGTTGTCATGCACGTCCAGCAGAATGCGGCTCGCCTCGCCCAGCGCCAGATCCTTGCGGATTTCGGTAGACACTTCGGCCAGTGGCTTCACAACTTCGGGCTTGATGTCGGTGACGCGCAGCAGCACCGATCCGAAGGCGCCCTGCACGACCGGGCTGACTTCGTTGACGTTGAGCGCAAACGCCGCATCCGCCACCGCCTTGTCGGCAATCTTGTCCTTGGCCAGCGTGCCGAGCAGCGTGTCGGCTTGCGTCTTGCCCTCGGCGGCCACGATCTTGTCGAAGGTCGCGCCGGTCTTGAGTGAATCGAGCGCGGCCTTCGCGGCATCCGGCGACTTGAACACGAGCTGTTCGATGGTTCGCATTTCCGGCGTGGTGTAGCGCCCCTTGTTCTTGTTGTAGTCGTCGCTGACCTGTTGGTCTGTTACGCCGCTCAGATCCATGATGTCTTCCGGCTCGAGTTTGACGTAGGAGAATTTGCGGTATTCGGGCGCCGCATAGGTCTTCTTGTTTTCCTCGAAATAGGCCGAAAGCGCACTGTCTGATGGCGCTTCGATCGGCTCTACCAGCGATTTCGGCAGGATCAGATAGTCGATGGTGCGGTCTTCGCCACGATAGAGCGCGACCGCCTTGAAGAAGGTGTCCGGGACCTTGAGGCCGTCCGAAACCGCCTCGACGATCTGCTGGCGCACAGCCACTTGGGCGCGATTCTTGAGATAGTCTTCCGGCCGCATGCCGACCTGTTGCAGCATGTAATCGAAAGTCCGCCGGTCGAACTTGCCGCCGGGCCCTTTGAACGCCGGGTCTTCATGGGTGAGTTGGGCCAGCCGGTCCTTGGACAGACCAAGCCCGAGCTTGCGGGCCTGCTCATCGAGGACTGCACCCGACACGAGTTGCGCCAGCACCTGATTGTCCAGGCCGAGCGCCGTCGCCTGTTCGCGGCTGATGCGCTGGCCGAATTGCTGCGACATTACGCTGATCTGGCGATCATAGGCGAGGCGGTACTCGTTGATCGATACCTTGGTGCCTCCGGCCGTGATAACGGCGTCGTGGCCCGCGAACCCACCCGCCAACTGCCCGGAAATGCCCCAGACGGCGAAGCTCAACACCAACAATATCAGCAGCGCCTTCGCGACCCAGGTCCCCGCCGCGTTTCTCAAGATACCAAGCATGCCCACTTCCGATTTTTGCGCATTTTCGCACGCGCCGAGTTTGAAACAAGCGCAATAGCGTCCTTCCGGGCCACTGTCGATTGCTTTGTGGGCTGAGTTTGGTAGTGAGGACGCAGCCGAATATTGCCCGGAGAAGCAATCCCATGACGCCAGGAATCCGCCCATTGATCGCAGGCAACTGGAAAATGAACGGTACCAGCGCCTCGCTCAACGAACTCAGGATGATCGGCAACGGCTTCATGAGCGGGCTCGATGCGGAGACCGAAGCGCTGGTCTGCGTTCCGGCGACGCTGCTTGCGCATGCCGCGGAGATCTTATCGCGCACGCCGGTCCGGGCAGGGGGCGAGGACTGCCACGCCAAGGAGAGCGGCGCCCATACCGGCTGTATTTCGGCCGAGATGCTGAAAGATGCAGGTGCCAGTCACGTCATCGTCGGTCATTCCGAACGCCGCGCCGATCACCACGAGGACGATGCCATTGTGCAGGCCAAGGCATCCGCCGCATGGCGTGCCGGGCTGGTGGCCATCATCTGCATCGGTGAGACGAGAGCCGAACGCGAGGCGGGCGCTACGCTCGACGTAGTGTCGCGCCAGGTGGCCGGCTCGGTGCCGCCCAATGCCACGGCGTCGAACACCGTCATAGCGTACGAACCGGTGTGGGCGATCGGCACGGGACTGACGCCGACTGCCGCCGACGTAGCCGAAGCGCATGCGCATATTCGCGAAAAACTATCGGAGAAGCTTGGCAGCGCGGCGGCGAAGATACGCATCCTCTATGGCGGCTCGGTCAAACCGTCGAACGCGGTCGAACTGCTTGGCGTGAAAAATGTCGACGGCGCGCTGGTCGGTGGTGCCAGCCTGAAGGCGGCGGACTTTCTCGGTATTGCCGAAGCCTATCGAAATATCTCGTAGAATCCGAAGCCTGTCAGCGGCTTCGGACGAGCTATGCCGAGGCGGAAATCGTTGCAAAGGGCGCATCGCTTCCCATATTCCGGCCACGGGCTTGGAAATGCCGTCAAAGCATTGTATTGAGCCGCCTCCAAATCACCGGCCGTATCTGCGGCCGTGCAGGGCTTTGCCAGGATAAATTATGGAAACCATACTGATCGTCGTCCACCTCATGGTCGTGCTCGCTCTTGTCGGCGTGGTGCTGTTGCAGCGCTCCGAAGGCGGCGGCCTTGGCATCGGCGGCGGATCGGGCTTCATGACCGCGCGCGGTGCCGCCAACGCGCTGACGCGGGCGACGGCGATCCTGGCTGCGGCGTTCTTCGCCACCTCGCTGACATTGTCGATCGTCGCCCGTTACAGCGAGAAGCCGATCGACATTCTCGACCGTGTGCCCGCGGCGAACGGCGCGAGCGGCGGCGTGCTCGACCAGTTGCCTGGCACCGCGACGCCGACGGCGCCTTCTGGCAACACCGCGCCGACGCCGCCTTCTGGCGATACGGCGCCAACGCCGCCTTCGGGCGATGATGCCGCAGCCCCGGCTCCCGCTGCGCCGCCGGCGGCAGACTCGACCACGCCACCGGCCACAAACGGCGTCACCCTGCCAGTAACGCCGCAAGTTCCAAACCAGTAATCGGCAACGTTTTAGGCGCCGCGATCTGTTGTTGTTTGAACACAGTCGCGGCAAATGCCGCACGATTACGAAGATTCGACCGGGCACGGCACGACAGGGCGCTTGAGGCGTCTGCGGCTAATCGATTATAGATTCGGCGCGGCACTATCGGGGTCCTTGGGGGACGCCGGGCGACGCCGTGGGCAACAAGCATAGAACGATCGGATCTTCGCCATGCAGCTTCGCAGCTTCATTTTAGCCGGCCTATGTGCCGCGCTCAGCCTGGGTGCGCCCGCTTACGCGGCCATGCCGGCCAGCAATTCGGCCTCTAATGGCGCAGTAACAACTGATGTCGTCAACGTCGCCGCCAAAAGCGATGCGGCGCAACTGAAGCTCCTCAAAAAGAAGAAAGACCCGACCCCGGACGACCTTGCCCAGATCAAGAAAATCGAAGCAAAGATCGCGGCCGACAAGGAGGCCGCTCGAGCCAAAGCGGTCGAGTCCAGGAAGCTGGCGATGCGCGCGGCGGCTAAAGCCAAGGCCGACGCGGAACGGCAGGCGTTTCTTGCCAAGAAGAGTAAGCTCGCCGCCCAGGCCGAGTTGGCCGACGCCAAGCCGGCTAGGAAGACCGTCAAGATCATCGAGCCGGTTCAACCTATCGCGCCGATCCAATCGGCCGAGCCAATTTCCGCCGAGGCCATGAACGTCGCGCTGACCGGCAACAACGGCGAATTGCGCAGCGAACCGGTTGGACAGAAGCCGCAGAGCGTCGGGCTCTTCGCCGGTCTGTTCGGCGGCACGTCCTCTTCGATATCGCTGCTCCCCGAGACGCGCGCCCTCGACGCCGCACTCGCCAGGAAGGAAGCCAAGCGGCTGTTCAAGGTGAAGCCGGAGTTCGTGCCGCAAGAGGTCGAGTTTACCGGCTACAGTCCCGGCACCATCGTCATCGATACCAGCGCGCGCCGTCTCTACCTCGTCGAATCCTCATGGACCGCCCGCCGTTATGCGATCGCGGTCGGTCGTGAAGGCCTGCAGTTCAAGGGCACGGTCGCCGTCGGCGACAAGCAGGAATGGCCCCGCTGGATTCCGACGCTCGACATGCAGAAGCGCGAGCCGAAGAATTACGGCCGGTACAAGGACGGCATGCCCGGCGGCGGCGATAATCCGCTCGGCGCGCGGGCCATCTATCTCTACGAGGGCAAGAAGGACACACATCTGCGCATTCACGGAACCATCGCGCCGCAGTCGATCGGAACGAGCGCCTCCAACGGCTGCTTCCGCATGATCAACGAGCACGTCATGGACCTTTATCGCCGGGTGAAAGTCGGCACCAAGGTCGTCATCATCTGACACTGGGACCAAAGTGCTACAGCGTCTTTGCCGCTGTAGGCGGATCGTACCGGAAGGGCCGGCCTCGCCGGCCCTTTCGTTTTGTTTCGCCCCGACCAGAGCGCATTCTCAGGAAAAACCCTTCGCGGCGGTTTTTTCTCTGGCGGAATCAACTCGGCCGCGTTAAGCGATGACTCCCATGGCGCGATATGTATTCATCACAGGCGGCGTGGTTTCTTCACTTGGAAAAGGCATCGCTGCGGCGGCCCTTGGGGCTCTCTTGCAGGCGCGAGGCTATCGCGCGCGCATAAAGAAGCTTGATCCCTATCTCAATGTCGATCCCGGCACGATGTCGCCATACCAGCATGGCGAGGTCTTCGTCACCGATGACGGCGCCGAGACCGATCTCGATCTTGGCCACTACGAGCGCTTCACCGGCCGTTCCGCCAACCAGCAGGACAACATCACCACGGGCCGGATCTACAAGAACATCATCGAGCGCGAGCGGCGCGGCGACTATCTTGGCGCCACCGTGCAGGTCATTCCGCACGTGACCGACGAGATCAAGAATTTCATTCTCAACGGCAATGACGACTATGATTTCGTCCTGTGCGAGATCGGCGGTACCGTCGGCGACATCGAGGCGATGCCGTTCCTGGAGGCGATACGCCAACTCGGCAACGATCTGCCGCGCAACAACGCCGTCTACGTGCACCTGACGCTTATGCCCTACATTCCAACGGCGGGGGAATTGAAGACCAAGCCGACACAGCATTCGGTCAAGGAATTACGCGGCATTGGCATCGCGCCCGACATCCTGCTGGTGCGCGCCGACCGCCCCATCCCCAAGGAAGAGCGCAGAAAACTGTCGTTGTTCTGCAACGTACGCGAAAGCGCGGTCATCCAGGCGCTCGACGTGCCGCACATCTACGACGTGCCGATGGCCTATCACAATGAAGGGCTGGATTCGGAGGTGCTGGCCGCCTTCGGCATCGATCCGGCGCCGAAGCCGCGCATGGAGCCCTGGCAAGCGGTGTCCAACCGCATCCACAACCCGGAAGGCGAGGTGACGATAGCCGTCGTCGGCAAGTACACCGGCCTCAAGGACGCCTACAAGTCGCTGATCGAGGCGCTGTCGCACGGCGGCCTCGCCAACCACGTCAAGGTCAAGCTCGACTGGATAGAGAGCGAGATATTCGAGAAGGAAGATCCGGCGCCGTGGTTGGAAAAGGTTCATGGCATTCTGGTCCCCGGCGGCTTTGGCGAGCGCGGCGCTGAAGGCAAGATCCTGGCCGCAAAGTTCGCCCGCGAGCGAAAAGTGCCGTATTTCGGCATCTGCTTCGGCATGCAGATGGCCTGCATCGAGGCGGCGCGTTCGCTGGCCGGCGTCGAGCACGCCTCGTCGACCGAGTTCGGCCCGACCGAGGAACCGGTCGTCGGCCTGATGACCGAGTGGCTGAAAGGAAACATGTTGGAGAAGCGCAGGGAAACCGGCGACCTCGGCGGCACCATGCGGCTCGGCGCCTATCAGGCGGACCTCGCCAGGGGGTCGAAAATCGCCGACATCTACGGTGACACGCAGATTTCCGAGCGCCACCGCCACCGCTATGAAGTCAATATCGATTACAAGGAGCGGCTCGAGGATTGCGGCCTGGTCTTTGCCGGCATGTCGCCGGACGGCGTGCTGCCGGAAACGGTCGAATACCCCGACCATCCCTGGTTCATCGGCGTGCAGTACCATCCCGAGCTGAAAAGCCGGCCGCTCGACCCGCACCCGCTGTTTGCAAGCTTCATCGAGGCCGCGGTGGAACAGTCGCGACTGGTCTAGGCTGTCACCGGCAGCCATGCAAACCTATGTCGCTCTGCTTTACAGCATCGTCCTTAGCGAGGGACGCCGGGTCGTCATGTCCGATCTCAGGGCCATGGCGGAAGGCCTGGGGCTCAACAACCCGCGCACGCTGGTGGCTACCGGCAATCTGGTCTTCGAGGCGAAAGCGACAGGAATTGCGGCGCTGGAACGCCGGTTGGAGACGGCGTTCGAAAGAACTTTCGGCCGCCACGTCGACATCATCGTGCGCCGTGCGGGAGACTGGCTGACGCTTGCGGCCGGCAATCCGTTTCCCGCCGAATCGGCTGCGGCCGCGGATCAGGTAGCGGTGCGCGTGATGCGGGCGCCTGTTCCCGCCGAGGCCGTCGAAGCACTGACGGCTTTTGTCGGCAAGGAGGAAAGGATGCAGGTCGTCGGCGGCGATATCTGGATCTTCTTTTCCCGCGAAACGCCAAGTTCGCGCCTTCTGGCGGCAATAGGCCATAAACGGCTCGGCGCCGGCACCTCGCGCAACTGGAACACGGTGCGCAGACTGGCCGAAATGGTCGGCGGCGGGCGGCATTGACGCGCCAATCGCCCTGGAGGCGGAGCTCGCCCTAGAGATATTCAATAACTATTCAATCCTAACCGCAATTGTTCAATGAGACCGCGCTTATCGGCGCGCAACGTTGTTCGCTTCGTTTGTCACGTTTGGTGATTCGATTTCAGTCGAATGATGTGAGACACTTTATTTTTGGGCCTACCTTTTCAGCGCTGGCTCTGTTGCCGGAAACCAAATGACCAGCCGCAAGTTCAACAAGGTTCGATCAAGCACGTTGCGATCAAACCGGGAGGAAACGATGGAGCGCCTGCAATTCTTTACGCCTGTGCGGATTTCGCGTGGGCAGAATAGCCCTGCCGAAGAAATCGAAAGCGTAGCCGAAGCGATGGAGTTCTTGCGTAAGTGGCCAACGGGCCGGCGTGGGCCAGTCTACCAATGCGCGGTGAATTGCTGCTCCGCAGCTCTGCTGGGCCGGATGTCGGCAGAGGAGGCAAGGAAGGCTTTTACCGGCTTCGCCCGCATCACGCGCCTGCTCGACGACGACATGGCGCTGCCGATGGGCGGCGAAAATATCGATGGCGTGCATGCGCTGAGGCGATGAACGTTCATATTGCACCCTGCTTGGAACAGGGCGCCTTTCGACAAGGTCACAGCACCTCGACGGAGGCAGGGAACACGTAGCCAGCGCCCCGCTCGGTGACAATGAGCCTCCACGGCAGTACGAGGAGTAGCTGGATCGGCGTGAGCCCGGTGTACCATTGCGCGGCGAATTGCTGCCCCACGGCTCTTGCGGCTCAAGGGCCTGCTTCGAGGAAGGCCCTGGCAAACCCGGGTTGCGCGGCTTCTATCGTTCCATCAGGCAACTTCAGAAGCCGGTCGATTGCAATGCCGTAGAGCCGCAGCCGGTCGTCGAGCAGCCGCGCTGCTTCGTCGACATTGCCCCGTTCGGCTTGCCGCAAGGCGCGGTGCATCACATCCCGCAAGATCAGCCGGAGCTGCAAAAACATCTCGGCAAAAGCTTCCGGATCAGGCACGTCGAGCACGCCTTCCTTGCTTCCCTCCCTGAGGAGGTCGGTGATTACCGGCATGGCCAGTTCCCTGACCGCCTGGTCAACCCGATGGAAGAGGGCAAGGTTCTCGGGCCGGAAGACGACGAAGAACGTCTTGCGCAGCTGCGGGGCGAGTTCGACGTTCAGCCGCTGCGAGCCCGCAAACAGCGCATTGAGCCGACCAAGCCCGTCAAGTGACGGATCGTTGAGCATGGGCTGCAGCTCGGTGAAACTGTCGCGCGCGAGACGTGCGGCGAGCGCCTCCAGCAGCGCCTCTTTCGATGCGAAATAGTGGTAGAACGCGCCCTTCGACAGGCCGGCCTCGCGGATGATGTCGTTTACCGTCGTGTTGTCGTAGCCGCGCTCGAAGAACAGCCGCTGGGCGCAGTCGAGAAGCTCGGCGGATCGTATTTCCGGCGGCTTTAGCACTCGGGACAAAGATCGATCCTCGCTGATAGGTCGAGCAAGAGGAGCACGAACCGTTTCTTTATGCAACTTTTATAGACCGACGGTCGGTCTAATGCTATGTCTGCCACCCGCCTGACGTTCGGATTCGATGATGGAGGGAGAGTTTCTTGCGACGAATACGCTGGATTGTCGGCATCGTTCTTGTCGCGGCGGTGGCTGCTTTCGGCGCTTGGTATCTGTGGCAGCCGGCCAAGGTTTCGGTGGTGACGCCACAGCGCGGCGACGCGGCGGAAATCGTCTACGCGAGTGGCTCCGTCGAGCCGCGAACCTGGGCCAAGGTGACACCAGTGGTCCGCGAGAGGATCGTCGAGCAATGTAATTGCGAGGGGTCGAGGCTTGCACGAGGCGACGTGCTCGCCAAGCTCGACGACAGTGAGGCCCGGGCGGTGCTTGGCGAGCTCGAAGCGCGTCAAGCGCTTGCCCAGGAAGAGCTCCGGCGGCTGACCGTGCTTGCCGAAAGGCGTGCGGCGAGCCAGCAGGCGCTCGATCGTGCGCAGAGCGAGCTCGGCCAGATCGAGGCGCTGGTCGCCGGACAGAAGGCGCGACTCGACACCTACGTGTTACGTGCGCCGAGCGCCGGTGTCGTGCTCAGGCAGGACGGCGAGGTGGGTGAGGTCGCCGAGCTCGGCACGGTGTTGTTCTGGGTCGGCGAACCGAAGCCGCTGCTGGTGGTCGCCGAGGTCAACGAGGAGGACATACCCCGGGTCGAGGTCGGCCAGCGCGCGCTGCTTAGGTCCGATGCGTTCCTCGGACGGAACCTGGAAGCGGTGGTCGACAGCGTCACGCCCAAGGGCGATCCGGTGACGAAGACCTACCGCGTCCGCTTCCGCCTGCCGGACGACACGCCACTTCGCATAGGCATGTCGACCGACGTGAACATCGTTATCCGCGTTTCGAAAAATGCACTGTTGATCCCGTCCGTCGCGATGGATGGGAACAAGGTGTTCGTCGTCGAAGGCGACAAGGCCTGGCGGCGTGAAATCCGAACGGGCATTCGCGGCTCCAATGGCATCGAGGTTTTGTCAAGCGTCGACGGGAAGGCGGGCGTCGACGGGAAGGCAGGCGTCGACGGGAAGGCAGGCGTCGACGGCAAGGCAGGCATCGACGGGAAGGCAGGCGCCGACGGGAAGATCGGCGTCGACGAGAAGACCCGCGTCGTCTCGCCCTATCCCGCCGACCTCGCCGACGGTGCGCGCGTGAGCATCGCCGCCGCCGAGGAGGGATAAAGCAACGATGCCGCTTATCTTCGACATCGCCGTCACGCACATCGCCGGCCGCGGTCGCCAGACGCTGGTTGCCGTGATCGGCGTCGCCGTCGGTGTCGGCTTCTCCATCGCCATGGCGGCGCTGATGCAGGGCGGGCAGGACGATTTCGTCAGGCAGCTCGTCGACACGATGCCGCATGTCGACATCACCGACGCGCAGCGCACCGCCCGCCGTCAACCCGCCGAGGATGCCTTCGCGACAGTCGCGATTTCCGGGCTCAGGCCGCGCGACGATCGCCGCGGCATCATCAATCCGACCGCCGCGATCTCCTGGCTCGAGAGCTGGATTCCCGGCCGGTTCGCGGCAAACCTCAAAACCCAGGGTGTGATCCGCTATTCCAGTCGCGAAGTGGGCGCGGCGATCATCGGGATCGAACCGGAGCGCGAGTCCGGCGTGTCTCCGATCGTCGAAGACTTCGTCGAAGGCAGCTTTTCGGCACTTGCTGCGGGCGGCAACAACGTGCTCATCGGCGACACCATGGCGCGCCGGCTCGGCGCCGGGTTCGGCGACACCATAACGGCGGTTTCCTCCGAGGGGCTGACGCGCAACTTCAAGATCGCTGGCCTGTTCCACACCGGCACCACCGCGCGCGACGAAGGTGAGGCCTATGTGCTTCTGAAGAACGCGCAGATCCTCTCCGCGCGGCCGAACGCCATCAACGAGATCCGCATCAAGCTCAACGATCCAAGCCGCGCTCCGGCGGTGGCGCACCGTGCCGAGGCCGAACTGGGCTACAAGGCCGTCGCGTGGCAGGAGGCGAATGAATCGATCCTCGAGGCGCTCGTCGTGCGCAACGTCATCATGTACACCGTCGTCGGCGCGATCATGCTGGTCGCTGGCTTCGGCATCTACAACATCATTTCCACCATCACGCACGAGAAGGCGCGCGACATCGCTATCATGAAGTCGCTGGGCTTCGCGGAGTCGGACATGCGCCGGCTCTTTCTGCTGGAAGGTGTGGCGATCGGCGCCGCCGGCTCCGTGCTTGGCGGGCTGCTCGGCTTCGCCATGACCTATGGGCTGTCGCTGGTGCGTTTCGAGATCGCCGCGACCGGCCAGGAGATGACCCGGCTGCCTATCGCCTGGAGTTTGATGCACTACGTCATCGCCTCGGCTTTCGCGCTGGGCTCGGCGGCGGTGGCCGGCTACCTGCCGGCGCGCCGTGCGGCGCGCCTTAACCCCGTCGAGATCATCAGAGGCGCATCATGAGCGCGCTCATCGAGACCGAGAAACTGACGCGCGTGTTACCCGAGACGGTCCCCGTCACGCTGGTCAAGGACATCACGCTCGCGATCAACGAGAGAGAATTCGTCGCCGTCACCGGTCCCTCCGGCTCCGGCAAGTCCTCGCTGCTCTATCTGCTGGGGCTGCTCGACCGGCCGACCACTGGAACGTTGACAATAGGTGGCAGCGACACCGCGCCGATGAATGAAAGGGAGCGCGCGCGGACCAGGCTTTCGATGCTGGGTTTCGTGTTTCAGTTTCATTTTCTGCTGCCGGAATTCACGGCGCGCGAAAATGTCGAAATCCCAATGCGCAAGCTGGGCCGGCTAACGCGGCCGGAGATGCGCGAGCGGGCCGGGGAGCTGCTTTCGTCGCTGGGGCTCGGCGAACATCTCGACAAGCGGCCTGACCAGCTCTCGGGCGGCCAGCGTCAGCGCGTCGCGGTGGCACGCTCGCTCGCCAACGACCCGCCGCTTATCCTCGCCGATGAGCCGACGGGCAGCCTCGACAGCACGAGCTCCGAGCAGGTCTTCGCAATCCTGGAGACTCTGGTGCGCGAGCGCGGCAAGACCGTCGTGGCGGTTACGCATGACCTCGACATGGCGGCGCGCATGGATCGCCGCATTCACATCGTGGACGGGAAGATCGGCTGATCAGCTTCGCCGGTCGCCCAAGGCAATGGGGCAGGGCGTTGACGCGCCGCGGCAGTCGAAGGCTCCTCACGACGCTGCCTTTCTTGTCGGCTCGAATATCGGAATGATGTTGTTGTTGTTCGATGGCCGCTCTCCGGCACCCGTCACCCGGTCGAGGTCGCCGCGCTTGCGAAGGCGGACCGCATCGAGCAGCATGCTGCCGGCCCAGCGATAGACATTGTTGTCGCGTACCATCTCGCGCATGGGCCGCATGCGCTCGCGCTGTTCGTCTGGCGTCATGGTCAGCGCCCGCAGCAGCGCCTCGCTCATCATGGTCGTATCGTAGGGGTTGACGATCAGCGCCTCCAGGAGTTCACGCGAGGCGCCGGCGAAGGTGCTGAGCAACAGCACGCCCTGTTCGTCGTCGCGCGCCGCGACGAATTCCTTGGCCACCAAGTTCATGCCGTCATGCAGGCTGGTGACCATACATATGTCGGCGGCGCGATAGATCTCGTAGACCTGCTTCTGGGCGTGATGTTTAACCACCATCAGGACAGGACTGTAACCGTCGCGGCCGTAGCGCTGGTTGAGTTCTTCGGCGTAGCGGCGGCATTCATCGTGGAGCTGCCTATAAGCCGGGAGCGTGCCCCGGCTGGGCGCCGCGATCTGCAGCAGAACCAGTTTTCCAACCCATTCGGGACGTCTCGTGAACAATTCTTCGAGCGCCTGGAGCCGGTCGAGAATGCCCTTCGTGTAGTCGAGACGCTCGATGCCGACGCACAGCTTGACATCCGCTTTCAGCCCGAACCTCTGGCGCACGCGGGCGCGGCATTCGTCGACAGCAGGCAGGTTCGCCAAGAGCTCGGCCGGCCATCCTATGGAGATGGGATAGGCGTGCACCAGCGTCGTTCTTCCGCCGTAAGAGATCGCCGCATCGGCCCGCTCGATACGGCTTTCCAGGAAGCGATCGACGCTTTCGGCGAAATTGTTGGCATGGAACTGGGTATGGAAGCCGACGATGGAGCTGCCGAGCAAGCCTTCCAGTATCCGTTCACGCCATGGACAGATGCTGTACACTTCCGAGTTGGGCCATGGGATATGCCAGAACGTGATGACGATCGCCTCTGGAAGGCGCTCGCGGATCATGCGCGGCAAAAGCGCGAAGTGGTAGTCCTGGACCAGCACGATCGGCCGCTCGTTGCGCGCTTCGGCAACCACCGTATCGGCGAATTTCCGGTTGACGGCCTCATAGGCCTCCCAATCCGAGGCGCGAAAAATCGGGCGGGTGAAGGCGATATGGCAAAGCGGCCACAGACCTTCGTTGGCGAAACCCAGATAATAACCCCGGTATTCTTCCTCCGTCAGCCAGACCCGGCGAAGCGCGTAGGACGGATTGTCAGGCGGCACCTCGATCCGGTCGTTCATGTCGACCGTTAGACGGTCCGCCGTTCCGCCGCCATAGGCGATCCAGGTGCCGGCGCATGCGCGGGTGATCGGCTCGAGCGCCGAAACCAACCCGCTTGCCGGTACCAGGAGTTCGACGCCATCATCCTTGGTGTTGTGAATATAGGGTTCGCGGTTGGACACCACGATCACCTGCGTATCCGGCAGATATTCGGCCAGGATCTTGCGCAAGGTGTCGGGCGACCATGCGATCAGCGCTGCATCGGCCGAGTGGCCGTTCTTTTCAAACTCCCGCAGCACTTTGCGCGCCGCTTCCGAAGCCACGTCCTCGCCGGCGGCGTATGCGGCCGCTGGCGTGTGGCTTTGGCGCCGATAGGATAACGAGAACACCGCGCCAACAGCGGAAATGCCGAGGCTTGCAAGGAGCAGAACCCAGAGTACTTCTGTGCCATAGTCTGACATTGGAACGACGATCTTCCTGCGGCCGGTTTTGGACCGTTTTTTCTTTTTCGCAGCCGACAACTGGCGACAAGCTGCCGAGCGCCGGCATGGGTTTACAAACGCAGGATCGGGCCAGCGGTTCCGACAATCGGAGCGCCGCGGTCAGTTCGATGAGAAAAGCCAGGCTAGGTCCGTACGATGAGCGGCACCAACCCCTCATATCGATCGGAGAGGAAGGCGACGACCCGGTCGCCGACACGCTGGAAGTTGAGGTCGACCACCGCCGCGCCGACGCGTAGATGCCTCAGCGTGAGCGTGTCTATACCAATCGGCAGCCGCGGACGGGTGACGCGGATTTCGCTGTCCCAGCCGTCGATTTCCATGCCGAGGCAGGCCTGCATCAGCATGAAGGCGGACCCGGCCGACCATGCCTGCGGCAAGCAGGCAACGGGATAGGCGATCGGTGCTTCGCCCGGCGCGCGGGTAAAACCGCAGAACAACTCCGGCAGCCGCATATTGAAATGAACCGCCGATTCGAAAGTGCTGTTCATCAGCCGGACCACGCTTTCACGCTCACCATAGCGCGCCAGACCGGCGCCGCACATGGCGGTGTCATGCGGCCAGATCGAGCCGTTATGGTATGACATCGGGTTGAAGAACACAGCGTCGTCGGCGAGCGTCCGCAGCCCCCAGCCTGAATGGAAGGACGCCGAAAGCAGCTGATCGGCGACCATCTTCGCCCGTATCGGGTCTGGGAGACCGACATAGAGCAGGTGCCCTACATTAGAGGTCCGCACCTTGCAGGGCTCGCCGGCGCCGTCGATTGCCAAGGCATAGAAGCCAAGATCGTCCAGCCAGAAATGGTGCTCCACAGCGGCGCGCACAGCCTCGGCACGGCTGTCCCAATGATCGGCCCGGTCGTCCTCGCCACGGCGACGGGCGAGCGCCGCCAGTCCCCGGAATGCGGCAAAGACATAGCCTTGCACCTCCACCAGGGCAATCGGTCCCTTGGGGATGCGGCCATCCGCATGGAAGACGGAATCGATGCTGTCTTTCCATCCCTGGTTGGTGAGGCCGGACTCGGCGGCACGTTGATAGGTAACAAAACCGGTCGCCCGGCTTGCCTCCTCGGTCCATTCGGCTGCGGCGCAGAGCGACTGCCACAGGCTGTCGATAAACGCCATGTCCCCGGTACGGTCCGCGTAGGCACAGGCGAGATGGATGTAGAGCGGGGTTGTATCGACGCCGCCATAGTAGCGGCCGAAGGGGAGCTCCCGCAGTGCCGCCATTTCGCCCTTGCGGGTCTCATGCATGATCTTGCCCGGCTGCGAATCGCTGAACGGCGATGTTTCCGTCGCCTGGTGGTGGGCAAGGAAGGCCAGCACGCCTCGTGCGAGGCCCGGGTTGAGCCACAGCATCTGCAGGGCCGAGATCGCGCCGTCGCGGCCGAACGCCGTCGAAAACCAAGGGATGCCCGCATATGGGTAAGGTCCGGTCGCAAGCTCGGTGGTCAGCAGCGCCACATCCGCCCGGGCGCGTTCGATCCATTCGTTGAAAACGCGCCCAGAACTGTGCATCGTGCCGCCATGGCGGCGTTTGGCCCGCATACCGAACCGAGCCCGGGCCGCGGCGGTGCGGAAACGATCGCGGCTCGGCGCTTCCGCCTCCTCGGAACCGACTTCGACATACAGCACCCTGCTGCTGCGCTTCGTCACGGCAATCAGGAAATCCGCACGGTCGGTCGTCAGATGGTCCGGCGCCTGAGAGAACGATATCGCCGACATTCGCACCAGCCCGTCCAACCCGTCATAGCGAAACAGGACGGAGGTCGCATCCGTCACGGCAGCATGGGCCATCCCGCGTTTTAGCCTTGTCGAGCCGCGCACTTCGAACATGTCGCGGAAATCGGCTGCGAAATGCAGCGAAACGCGGATGGTGGCATGTTCCTGGCTGTAATTGGCAAGCGTGATGCGTTCAAACAGCCGATCCTGCCAAAGTAGCCTGGTGCGTTCGATATGGATCGCGCCCTGTGGAATGTCCCGGCCGCGGACGCTTTGCATCGGCAGATTGGTCAGGTTGGAGGTGAAGAGGACATTGTCCTGGCTGAGCGACGCGCCGAGCAGCGATGTCTGACGGCCGCCGACGGCCAGTCGGAATTCGGAAAGCACCCGCGTGTCGTCACGGAAGAAACCGTCTCCGGTGCCGCGGATATCTCCGTAAGCGTCGGCCACGGCAAAACAATCGCCTTGCTTGAGGGCGAACAGCCGGTGCGGCTCTCGAGGTGCGGTGGCGTCCAGGGAGGCAAGTGCCACTGCGGGATCAAGCTTGCGCTCATCGAGTTGGGTCATTCGTTACACATCTCTCTCGCTTTGCCCGGAGGTGCGCCTTTCACGACGCTCTTGCTTGGGCCGAGGCGCCGATCAGGGACGCATAGGCGGCCACGTAGTCGAGGGCCATTCTCTTGGCGGAGAACCGACTTTCGAAGATAGCTCGCACGTTCCGCCTGTCGAGTCGCAGCAAGCCGGGTACCGACGCGACCGCACTCTCCATGGAATCCGCGATAAAGCCGGTCGCGCCTTGATCGACGATCTCCGGCATGGCGCCGGCGTTCCAGGCGATTACCGGTGTGCCGCAGGCCATCGCCTCGATGACGGCAAGACCGAACGGCTCAGGCCAGTCGATCGGGAAGACAAGGCCGGCCGCCTTGCCGAGGAATTCCGCCTTCTTGTCCTCCTCGATCTCGCCGACATAGTCGATACGCTCACCGTCGATCAGCGGCTCGACCACTTCATGGAAGTAGGCGCGATCGTCGTCGCCTATCTTTGCCGCAAGCTTCAGTTTCAGCCCCGATCGCAGCGCGATCTCGATGGCGCGATCCGGGCGCTTGTCGCGCGACATCCGGCCAAGGAAGGCAAGGTAGGGCTCCCCTGGGCTCGTCTCGAAAACCGGCTTGTAGAGATCGGTCGGCAGCCCGTGGTGGATCGTCGCCAGCCAGTTGGCATTGGCGAGCCCCGTTCTTTGGCTATGCGAAACGGAGATCATCGGAAAGCGTGGAAAATGTTCGTAGGCCGGCGCCAGATCGACGTAGTCGAGGCGGCCATGCGGCGTCGTCACCGTCCGGTCGGGCATGTGCTCGAAGAAGGAGAAGTGCAGGAAGTGACTGAGATGGAAGTGAATGATATCAAAATCTTGAGCCTGTTTCCTCACATTGGAAAGCATCGAAAGATGCGCGGCTGTCTCGGATTTCAGCGGACGTGGATCAAGACGCAGGGCTCGCTCGCGACACGGCACCAATTTTGCCGACGTCCTGGTGTCGCCGCTGGCAAACAGGGTTACATCATGGCCAAGCTCGACCAATCCCTCGGTCAGATAGGAGACAATGCGCTCCGTACCTCCATAGAGCCGGGGCGGCACGGGTTCATGGAGCGGCGCCACATGGGCTATTTTCATAACCTAGCATTTCCCTCAAAGATCATCGCTGAAGTCGAAATGCACCAGCCCCCCGGAGCGTTCCCGCAACGGCAAGGCATCGGCCATAGCCGCGATTCAATCAGTCGGTCCGCTGCCGTTTGTCGAGGGCCGCAGTTCCCTTTGCACGGAACCAATTGGCTGGCCGTGAGTTTAATTTGGTTGATCGAATGCATCGCGATCGACCGGACGGAACCAATGGATCGTATGCAATTCATTTCGCCAGCACGGATCTCGCGTGGGCCGGGGCAACCGGTGGAAGATATCGATGGTGTCAGGGAAGCGTTGGCCTTCTTGCGGAAATGGCCAAGGGGGCGGCGCGGGCCGGTGTATCAATGCGCACTAAACTGCTGCGCTGCAGCTCTGACAGGCGAGATGTCTGCCGAGGAAGCAAGAAAGGCCTTTACGGGCTTTGCCCGGATCACCCGCTTGCTGGACGACGATATGCCACTGCCGATGGACAACGAAAATAGGGGCAGTGGCTACGCGCTGAGGCGATAGACGCCAGCGTTCTTGCTTGCGCCTTTGTGAGGCGAATACATTTGCGTCAAGCTGTGGTCGAGCGTTAGCGCCGGACCGACCAAGCGGCGCGGAGGTCTTCGGCTTGGGCGGTCCTGACGCCGCAGGCGGTCAGGGCGTATTTGGTTGCAGCTACGAGCGCGGCATTGTCCTTGGCGGTTGTGCCGTCGGCCAGAACGAAATTGTTCTCGAAGCCGACGCGGGCATGACCGCCCAGCAGCGCACCGGCCGTGACACAGGCGGTTTCTTCCCGGCCGAAGGCGCAGACCATCCAATGCGCGAAGCGTGGACGGTCATACGCTAGGAAGGGAAGCAGGTCGGCGGGCCGCGGAACCTGCCCGGGCGTGTAGCGGCCGAGCACATAAAGCACCGGGATATCGTCGAAAGGCACTAGCCCGCGCTGCTGTATGGCGGCCAGGGCCGACGCCTCCTCGGGCGCGTAGAGGATCATCTGAGGGGCGATCCGCTCGCTCTTCAACCACCCCAGGAACTCCGCGAAAGCGGTCTCATGGGCAGCGTCCGGCACCAGTTCGCGCAGCGCCAGCGAAACCGCTTCGGGGCGGGTAGCGCGCACCACCGCCATCTGCTCGGCCGGTTGGTATCGGCCGAGCGCTTCGCTGGTGATCTGGATGATCAGCCGCTCGCCTACGGAATCGCGTATCGCTTTCGTCGCCTCGCGATAGGCGTGCGCGTCGAGCAAATGTCTGCCGTCGCGATCGCGGACATGGGCATGGATCATGGCGGCGCCCGCCTCGAGGCAGGCTGCGGCGGTCCGGGCCAGTTCCCGGGGGTCGATCGGCAGGGCAGGGTGGTCTTCCTTGCCACGCCGCCCGCCGTTCGGCGCAACGGCGATTGCCGCTGGCGCGATGTGTCCGGGACCGGCTGCGCTCCTGTCGACGGTCATATGTGCAGTCCAATTGTTTCAGTATTGCGCACTATGTAACATATGTTGCATGATAAGTTCGCTCCAAATCGCGCCATCGTCAATCGAGGAAAGAATGACACAGATCCTGCATCGCCAGATCCATGCGACCCTGCCCGTCGCGGCTGGCGGCAAGGGTATCGAACTCTTCGACCGTGACGGTCGCGCCTATATCGACGCTTCAGGCGGGGCGGCGGTTTCCTGCCTCGGCCACGGCCATCCCGACGTGACGGCCGCGCTTCACGCACAGGCCGACAAGCTCGCCTACGCCCACACCAGCTTCTTCACCAGTGAGCCGGCCGAGACACTGGCCGACAGGCTCGTCGCCGACGCACCGCAAGGCATAAGCCACGTCTATTTCGTATCCGGCGGCTCCGAGGCGGTGGAGGCGGCGCTGAAGATGGCACGTCAATTTTTCGTCGAGACCGGCAGGCCCGAGCGGCGAAATATCATCGCCCGTCGCC
Source organism: Mesorhizobium sp. WSM4821 (assembly GCF_055901555.1). Classification (NCBI taxonomy): domain Bacteria; kingdom Pseudomonadati; phylum Pseudomonadota; class Alphaproteobacteria; order Hyphomicrobiales; family Phyllobacteriaceae; genus Mesorhizobium; species Mesorhizobium sp. WSM4821. The sequence continues at coordinate 4,493,475 of NZ_CM148371.1, forward strand.
AGAGCTATCATGGCAACACGCTCGGCGCTCTCGCTGCCGGGGGTAATGAATGGCGCCGCGCCCAATTCCGCCCGTTGCTGATCGACACGCATCACATCGACCCATGCTATGCCTACCGTTACCAGGAAGCCGGCGAAAGTGACGAGGCCTACGGCCTGCGCGTCGCCCAGGCGCTCGAGGACAAAATTCTCGAACTCGGGCCCGACACTGTCATGGCTTTCGTCGCGGAACCGGTCGTCGGCGCGACGGCAGGAGCGGTGCCCGCCGTTCCCGGCTATTTCAGGCGCATCCGCGAAATCTGTGACCGCTACGGTGTGCTCCTCATCCTCGACGAGGTGATGTGCGGCATGGGCCGCACCGGCACGCTGCATGCCTGCGAGCAGGACGGCGTCGCGCCCGACCTGATGACAATCGCCAAGGGGCTCGGCGGAGGCTACCAGCCCATTGGTGCGGTGCTGCTTTCGCGCCGCATCTTCGACGCTTTCGCCGAAGGCTCCGGCTTCTTCCAGCACGGCCACACCTATATGTGCCACCCCATGGCCTGCTCGGCAGCGCTTGCCGTCCAGGAGGTCATCGAGCGGGACCGCCTGCTCGACAACGTCAAGGCGATGGGCGCCCATCTTGCCCGGCGCCTCGGCGAGCGCTTTTCCAACCACGCCCATGTTGGCGACATCCGCGGCCGTGGCCTCTTCATGGGGCTTGAGCTGGTCGAAGACCGTTCGTCGAAGGAGCCATTCGATCCGGACCGCAAATTACATGCGCGCATCAAGCGCGAGGCGATGGCGCGAGGCCTGCTTGTCTATCCCGCGGGGGGCACGATCGACGGCGCGCGCGGCGATCATGTGCTGCTTGCGCCGCCCTTCATCATAGACGCCGCGGCAATCGACGCTGTTGTTGAACGGCTCGGCGACGCGATAGACGCTGCGGTGGCATAGCGGCAGCTTCTCATTCCGGCAGATAGGCCCCGAATGCCTGTAGCTCCAGCTCCGTCTCCCTGACACGGGCCGCGGCGGCTGGCCCGCTGCGCGCCAGCATCGTTGCAGCCAGCGCTTCCACGATGGCCATAGCCGCGGCCACCGACGGGAAGAAGGACGGGCTGTCGGTAGAGAATCGCAAGGTAACGTCCGCATGCCGCGCGATCGGAGCAGCCATGCTGTCGGCGATCGCGACAATCGGGACGCTGCGTCGCTGCGCGGCCTCCACCACTGGCCCGAGTTCGCGCGAATAGGGCAAAAAGCCGATCGCGACGACCGCTTCCCTTTTTCCAAGAGCTGCGAGTTCCGCCTCGATCGCACCGCCGTCGCCGCCGAGCAGCGTGATCTCGCGCCGAAACATCCGGCAGAGGTAGACGAGCGCATGGGCGGGCGCGCGGCAGCTTCGGAACCCGGCGACGCGTATGCGCTGCGCTTTCTCCAGTATCGCACAAGCCCTTGCGATCTCTTCGCTGCCGTTGACCGCTTCGGCGGCCGCCAGATTGGCCACCGTCGTCCTCAGCGATTCCGCGAAAATCGCCTCCGACCCGCGCTTGACAAGCGCATCGGCCCTTGCCGCGAACGGTGCCTTGCCGGAGCGCAGCCGGTTCTCGAACGGCTTGCGCAGCGCCGCCCAGTCGTCGAAGCACAGCCGCCGCGCCAGGCGCACGAAGGTCGTCGGCGTCACCTCTGACCGCGAAGCCAGCACCCGCATGGAAACCAGCGCCACTTCGTCGGGATGATCGACCAGGAACCGCGCCGCCTTGCGCAGTTCTGAGCTCAGTTGGGGGAGTTCGGTCAGTATGCGCGCCAGAAGCGCGTCGAAGCCCATCTCCCGCCTGTCCATGTAACAAGTATTCCCTTGATTGATAAAGCGCAACAATCGTAGCATGCATCGACGTGGCTTGATACAAAAACACCGGACGGCCGCGACGGCACGCAAAGCACCAAGGGAGAATCAGATGAAACATGCCCGGACTGCACGCCACGGAGCGCAGATCGCCGCCTTGTCGGCCGCGCTGCTGTTTTCGGCCAGCGCAATGGCGCAGCAGAATTTCGTTACCATCGGCACTGGTGGCGTCACCGGCGTCTACTATGCCGCCGGCGGTGCAATCTGCCGCCTGCTCAACAAGGATCGCAAGACGCACGGTATCCGCTGTTCGGTCGAATCGACCGGCGGATCGGCATTCAACGTGAACACGATCAAGGAAGGCGAACTCGACTTCGGCATGGCGCAGTCCGACGTCCAGTACAACGCCTTCAAGGGCGAGGAGTCCTTCAAGGAAGGCGGCGCGCATACCGACCTCCGGGCCGTGTTCTCGATCCATCCGGAGCCGTTCACGGTCCTGGCGCATCCGAATGCCGGCGTGACGAAATTCGAGGACTTCAAGGGCAAACGTTTCAACGTCGGCAATCCCGGTTCCGGAACGCGCTCCTCGATGGAACGTCTGCTCGGTGCGATGGGCTGGACGTTGGCCGACTTTTCGCTCGCATCGGAGTTGAAGGCTGACGAGCATGGCCCGGCGCTCTGCGACGGCAAGATCGATGGATTCTTCTACGGCGTCGGCCATCCCTCAGCGAACATCCAGGATCCGACGACCACCTGCGGTGCCAAGCTGGTGCCGTTGACTGGAGAAGCCGTGGACAAGCTCGTCGCCGAGAACTCTTACTATGCCAAGGCGATCATTCCGGGTGGTCTTTACGCAAACAATCCCGATGATACCGGGACTTTCGGCGTGCTCGCTACGCTGGTCACTTCGGCCAAGGTTCCCGATGAGAGCGTCTATCAATTGACCAGGGCGGTGTTCGAGAACTTCGACGAGTTCAAGTCGCTGCATCCGGCCTTCGCCAACCTCGATCCGGCCAAGATGGTGTCGGAGGGGAATTCCGCTCCGCTGCATCCGGGCGCTGAAAAATACTTCAAGGAGAAGGGCTGGCTGAAGTAGGCTTCGTGACCTGACGACAGTCCGGCGGTTCAGCGGACCCGCCGGGGCCATCCGCAACAGGAGGCGTCATGAGCGAAGTGAAGGAACAACCGGCCGGCGTCGATCTCGAAGAGCTCGAACAACTTGTCGCGGAGGCCGATACGGGTGGCAGGCATCCGGGCGCGACAGTCGGTCGAATCCTGCTCTGGGTTGCGGTTGCGTGGTCGCTTTTCCAGCTCTGGTACGCTTCGCCCTTGTCGTTCTTGTTCGGCTTCGGCATCCTGAATGACACGGAAGCGCGCGCCATCCATCTCGGCTTCGCGCTGTTTTTGACGTTCCTCGCCTATCCGGCGCTGAAATCCTCGCCTCGCGATCGCGTGCCGCTGCTCGACTGGGTGCTGGCCGTGGCCGGCGGGTTTGCCGGCGCCTATCTCTTTCTCTTCTACGTCGAGCTTTCCGGGCGGCCGGGCCAGCCGACCACGCTCGATCTCGTCACCGGCACCGTTGGCATCCTGTTGCTCCTCGAGGCGACGCGCCGCGCGCTCGGCCTTCCGATGGTCGTCGTGGCATGTGTCTTCATCTTCTACACCTTTGCCGGCCAGTACATGCCGGACGTGATTCAGCATCGCGGCGCATCACTCAACAAGTTTCTCAACCATCAATGGCTGACCACCGAAGGCGTCTTCGGGATTGCGCTTGGCGTATCGACGAGCTTCGTTTTTCTGTTCGTCCTGTTCGGCACGCTTCTGGAAAAGGCAGGCGCCGGCAACTGGATGATGCAGATCTCCATCGCGCTGCTCGGCCATCTGCGCGGCGGCCCGGCGAAGGTCGCCGTGGTCTCATCGGCTCTCAACGGCGTCGTGTCCGGCTCGTCCGTCTCCAATGTGGTTTCAGGCGGCATCTTCACCATTCCGTTGATGAAGCGCACCGGGCTTTCGGGCGTCAAGGCGGGCGCCATCGAGGCTTCGGCCTCGATCAATGGCCAGATCATGCCGCCGGTCATGGGCGCAGCCGCCTTCCTGATGGTCGAATATGTCGGCATTCCCTATTCCGATATCGTCAAGCACGCGCTGTTGCCTGCGGTCTTTTCTTATCTGGCGCTGCTCTACATGGTTCATCTCGAAGCGATAAAGATGGGCCTGAAGACGATCCCGCAGCGTCCGACGCCGGCAAGAGAACGGATGCTGCGGATGGGGCTGGGATTGTCGGGCAGCATCCTTGCCGTCTGTATGGTCTATTACGGCATCGTTGCTGTCCAGGCTGTCTTCGGTGGGACCGCGCCGCCGGTGCTCGCAATCTCTGGCGTAGCTCTATACGTCGTCTCCGTCTGGTATTCCTCCCGCTACCCGGACCTCGCACTCGACGATCCGACCGCGCCAATCCTTGAGCTGCCGCGCGCCTGGGACGTCACGCGGACCGGGCTCGACTTCCTCATCCCGATCGCGGTTCTTCTGTGGTGCCTGATGGTCGAGCAGATGTCGCCCGGCCTCTCGGCGTTCTGGGCGACCGCGTCGATCCTCGGTATTGTCGCCACCCGCAAGCCGCTGATGGCGGTATTCCGCAGTGAAAACCTCGTTGCCTCGGTGCGTGCTGCCTGGGACGACCTGATCGAAGGGCTGGCGCTCGGCGCCCGCAACATGATCGGCATCGGCATCGCCACCGCTACTGCCGGCATCGTCGTCGGCACGGTCACGCTGACCGGTCTCGGCCTGATGATGACGGAACTCGTCGAGTTCATTTCCGGCGGCAACGTTATCCTGATGCTGATCCTCGTCGCCGCGATCAGCCTTGTGCTCGGCATGGGTATTCCGACCACCGCAAACTACATCCTGGTCGCGACGCTGATGGCGCCGGTCGTGGTCGATCTCGGCGCCCAGGCCGGACTGCCAATCCCACTGATCGCAGTCCACCTCTTCGTCTTTTACTTCGGCATCATGGCCGACATCACCCCGCCCGTCGGGCTGGCGGCCTTCGCGGCGGCGGCGATTTCCAAGGAGGATCCGATCGCCACTGGCTTCCAGGGCGCGTTTTATTCGCTGCGTACGGCGATCCTGCCCTTCGTCTTCATCTTCAACCCGGCGATGCTGCTGATCGGAGTCGATTCCTGGCTCGAAACTATCTGGGTGGCGACGGTCTCGCTGATCGCCATCCTGCTATTTTCGGCCGCGACGATGAACTGGTTCGTGACGAAAAGCCGCCTCTGGGAAAGTGCGGCCCTGCTTCTCATCTGCTTCACGCTGTTTCGGCCGGACTGGTGGCTCAACCAGATGTCGCCGCCTTACGAGGAATTGCCGGCGAGCGAGTTCCTGTCGGCGGTCGGGCAGGCTCCGGCCGACAGTCGCATCAATTTCGTCGTCGAGGGTGTCGACCTCATGGGCGAAGATGTACGCAAGACGGTCAACGTACCGCTCGGCGAGCCGGGCGAACCGCTGAAGCGGCTGCGCGACGTCGGCCTCACCATCACGCAGGCGGGCGACGCGCTGATGATCAGCAATGTCGCCTTCGGATCCTACGCCAAGCGCATCGGGCTGGATGTCGGGTATGATGTCGCCGCCGTGCTCAGAAAGGCCGACCAGCCATCGAGCCTCATTCCGATCGGCCTGGCGCTTGCAGCGACCGCCGGCGTCGCCGGCCTGCAATTTGCGCGGGCGCGCAAGCAGGCGAACAGGACGGAAGCCTGAGCCTGGAGCAGTCGGCCAACACTTGTGAAAACCAGGTCGCTGCAGGCGCTTGACAAACCCTCAATCGGCGGTCAGCACGACCTTGACGCTTTGCGAGCGGTCGGCGGCCAACCGAAACGCATCGCGGGCCGAGGAGAGGGGGCGTTCGGCGGTCACCAGCTTCAGGACGTCGATATCCCCGCCGACGATCAGATCGACCGCCTGGTTGAATTCGGTGCCGAAACGGAACGTACCGTTTAGATTAATTTCCTTGGCCATCACCGCATTGGCCGCAACGGGGATCTGACCACCTGGAAGATTGCCGACCTGAACGACCGTGCCGCCGCGCCGGACGCTGGCGATCGCCGCCGCTAGGCCCGCTGCGGTGCCTGAAATCTCGAACGCGACATCGATCGCCCTGTCGGCCGCGAGTGTCTTGAGCTCGTCGTCGCCGATGGAAAGGTCGATCGTCCTGTCTGCTCCAAGTTTGCTGGCGAAGGCAAGGGGCGCCTCTGCTATGTCGGCGACAGTGAGTTCGCCACATCCTTTGAGCCTGGCGGCGAGCATGGTCAGAAGTCCGATGGGGCCGGCGCCGAACAGAATGACGTTGCGGCCGGCAATGTCGCCGGCCCGCGCCACTGCGTGCAGGCTGACGGCGAGCGGTTCGGCGAGTGCCGCCGCCTGGTAGGCGACATCAGGCGGAACCTTGACGCATTGCGCGGGCGTGGCGTCGAACAGGCTGGCAAAACCGCCCTGCATATGCGGCGTTTTCGACGCCGAGCCCATGAAATAGATATTCTCGCAGAGATTGGCGCGACCCTCCGCGCATCGCGCGCATCGTCCGCACCAGCGCGACGGGTTGACCGCCACGCGATCGCCGACGGCAAGTCCGGGCGCGTCCGCGCTGATTTCGACGATCTCTCCGGCGACCTCGTGGCCAAGCACGAGCGGCGATGTGACGACAAAATCGCCGGTCCGCGCATGACGGAAATAGTGCAGGTCGGAACCGCAGATGCCGCCTGCGCCGAAGCGCACGCGCACCCTTCCCGGCGCGAGGGGGGCGAGCGGGTGCTCGATGACGCGCAGATCCTCAGGCCCGAACAGCGTCGCGGCGACTGCGCTGTCGATCATCGGATCAGCCCCATTTGCGTCGGCAGCCACAGCGTGATGGCGGGAATGAAGGTGATCAGGATCAGCGCGGCGACCAACGGGACGAGCCATGGCAGGATTGCCATGGTCGTACGCTCGACCGATAGCTTGGCAACCCGCGAGAGGACGAAAAGCACCATGCCGAGCGGCGGATGGAGAAGACCGATCATCAGATTGAGCGTCATGATCAGGCCGAAATGCACCGGATCGATCCCGTAGAGGACCACGATCGGCAGGAGGATCGGCACAAGGATGGTGATCGCAGCGATCGTGTCGAGGAAACAGCCGACTACCAGCATCAGGATGTTCACCAGGATCAGGAACACCCATTTGTTTTCGGTCAGCGATGTGATGAAGACCGAGAAGAGCTGCGCCGCCTGACTGACCGTGAGCAACCAGGCGAAGATCGACGCCGCGGTGACGATGAAGAGGACCGACGCGGTCGTCTCGATCGTGTCGAAACTGGCCTTGGCCAAGGCTGCCAGTGTCATCGTGCGATAGCGCACCAGCCCGAGGAACAACGACCAGATGACGGCGGCCATGGCCGCTTCGGTCGGCGTGAACCAGCCCATGGTCATGCCGCCGATCAGAATGATCGGTGTCATGAGCGCCATGACAGCGGAGAAGTCGAAATACCAGTCGCAGGCGATCAGGATAACAAGCGCGATGCCAACGGCAACATTGAGCGACAGTCCCATCTCGACGAGGACATAAACAGCCAGCGGAAAGCAGCACACGACGGCCACCTCGATCGAGGCGGCGGCGAGCCGGTTCAATTTGAACGGCGTATCCGAACCCCAGCCCCGGCGGTGGGCGAAGATGGCGACCGTCACCATCATCAGCACCGTCATGACGAGGCCGGGCAGGATGCCGGCCATGAACAGCGCGCCGATCGAGACGTTGGCCATCATGCCGTAGATGACGAAGGGCAGCGAAGGCGGGAAGATCGGGCCGAGCGTCGACGAGGCGGCGGTGACGCCGACGGCCGCCTCCACGGGATAGCCGTGGTCGCGCATGGCCTTGATCTCGATGGTGCCGATACCGGCGGCGTCGGCAAGGGCTGCGCCCGACATGCCGGCGAAGACCACGGATCCGATGATGTTCACTTGCGCGAGGCCACCCTTCATCCAGCCGACAAGTGCCAGCGCAAAGGAATAGATCCGCCCGGTGACGCCGGCGATGTTCATGAGATTGCCGGCGAAAATGAAGAACGGCACGGCAAGCAGCGGAAAACTCTCGACACCGGCAATCATGCGCTGCGCGGCGATGATGTCGGGCGCCACGCCGTAGAAGACGAGATAGAGCAGCGACGACACCGCCATCGACACAGCGACAGGCACGCCGACCAGCATCAGGACGAGAAAGGCTCCGATCAGAAGCAGCATGGGCCTATTCCCCCAGTCCGTCGAACGCGGCTGGACGTTCCAGCGCCGAATAGCCGCGGCGGATATTGCCGACGAAGACCTGGACGGCGCGCAGCATCATCAGCACGAAACCGGCGAAGACGGCATAGAAGACGACGTTGCGCGGGAGGTTGACGGTGACCATCCGCTCGCGGTGGACGATCCCGACATAGCGCCAGAGGAGCCAGGACATATAAGCAAAGAAGCAAATGGTGATCAGATTGACCGCAAGCGCGAGGTAGCGCCCCGCCCTAGCGGGGAGATAATGATAGAGCACGTCGACGTGGATGTGGCGAGTCATGCGCGTGCACATGACCGAGCCCAGGAAGACCACGACGACGAGGCAGTTGATCGCGATCTCCTCGGTCCAGGCAAGACTGTTGTTCATGACGTAGCGCGTGAAGAACTGCAGGAACACGCAGAGCGACATGCCCCAGAACACGGCGAGCGTCACCCAGTCCTCCACCGCGTATCGCGACAGATCGACGGGCGCGGTTTCTTCCTCGAATGCATGCGCCAGTTCTTCGGGGGTAACCTGGGTGTGGATCTCTTGGGTCATCGGCAAGCTCCGGACACTGTTGGGGCGGGGGCTCAACAGACCCGGCGCGCTTGTCGCGCCGGGCCCGGATTGAAGGCTACTTGACGGCGCGGATCGCCTCCCAGTCTTCCTTGCGGTAGCCGAATTCGTCGAACGTCACCTTCTCCATCACGTTCTTTTCGAAATCGGCGCGATCGACTTCGGTGACGGTGAGACCGCGCTCCTTGAAGGTCTCAACCAGGGCCTTTTCGCGATCGACGATGATCTTTGTCACTCGCGCGGCGGCTTCCTGCATCACCTCGGTGAAGATCGCCTTGTCCTCGTCCGACAATTGCGACCAGCGCGATTGCGAGACGATCGTGTTGAGATGATCGACGATGTGCCCGGTCAGGATAATGTGCTTCTGCACCTCGTAGAACTTCTTGGCGTCAATCGTCGTCAGCGGGTTTTCCTGCGCTTCCACCGTGCCCTGCTGCAAGGCGAGGTAGACCTCGGCGAAGGCGATCGGCGCGGTGTTGGCCCCGCAGGCGCGCGGCATCGCGAGATAGGCCGGCACATCAGGCACGCGGATCTTCAGGCCCTGCATGTCGGCGCATTTCTCGATCGGCCGGTTGGAGGTCGTGTGACGCGTGCCGTAGTAGGTGGTCGCCGTGATGTGATGCCCGGACGCCTCTTCGTAGCCGCCGGTCAATTCCTTGTATTTGTCGCTCTTGGTGTAAGCGAGCAGATGATCGGCGTCACGGAAGGTGAACGGGAAGTAGGTCACGCCGATCGGCGGATATTCGCGCGCCGCAAAGCTCGATCCGGAGATAATGATGTCGACCGTGCCGAGGGTCAGCCCCTGGTTGATGTCGGATTCCTTGCCGAGCTGCGAAGCCGGGAAGACGTCGATCGTATAGCGGCCGTCGGTGCGCTTCTTGATCTCTTCCGCTGCCCACACCGATTCCGTGTGGAAAGGTTCGGACGTTTCGTAGACGTGAGCCCATTTCAGCGCGGTTTGTGCAGAGGCCGAAGCCATGGGCAGAGCGATCGCGGCGATCGTGCCGAGCAGAACGGCGTATTTTCTCAGCATCATATTCCTCCCTGTGATTGTGTGCCGACTGGATCCTCCCGGCCGGCCGCCTCCTATTCCGCGACCTCCCTGGCCACGGATTTCTCATCGAAATTGCGTGAGAATCTCAGTTGCGACTGGCGCAGATGTTCCTGCATGGCGGCCTTCGCCCTTTCGGGCTCGCACGACGCGATCGCGTCGCGCACCGCGCGGTGCTCCTTAGCGGCGACCTGCCAGGAATCCCTGTTCTCGAAATAGCTCGACAGCCGCTCGAAATATGGGTTCATGCGCTGGTCGAAAAGCTCGCCGATGCAGCGCACCAGGACAGCGTTTCCCAGAATTCCCGCCACCGTCGTATGGAACTCGCGGTCAAGCGCGATCGTCATCTTGGTTGGGTGAGGGATGTCTTCCATGCGGCGCAACACGTCGTCCATGCATTCGAGGTCGACCGGCCGAACATGGACGGCGGCTTCGGCGGCGATTGCTCCCTCGATGAATTCACGTGCCCGCAACAATTCGAATGGGCCTTCATCCATCTCTGCCGCCAAAACGTCGGCGCGTGGCGGATCGGTGACGTAGATGCCGGAGCCGACGCGAATGCGTATCCGCCCCTCGACCTCGAGCGCGATCAGCGCTTCACGTACGGTCGGGCGGGAGATGCCCAGTTGATCGGCCAATTCGCGTTCGGTCGGCAGGCGATCGCCGACCGCGAACTCGCCCGCGTCGATCAACTGTCTGAGCTGATCGGCGATCTGCCGGTAAAGTCGACGCGGTTCAACGGCCTGGATCGGCATTGTCACCCAGTTCTACTTCAACAGACTCATCGGGCTGACCTCGGATCGGTAAATTGGTCTGACCTATTGATCGAAAACTGCCGCGAAAATGGCGGAGTGTCAAGGAGCGGAGAACGCGCAGGGAACTCATTCTCCGTGATCTTCTTTGAGATCATGGATCGGCGATTGGCTGGCGGCAACTCTTGAGCTTGAGCTTCCAGCAACTGGAAGGGTTATCTCTCCGCGATGCGGTGGCGGACGCGGAAGCGGCGCTCCACGAGGCAACATTAACCGTCCTGGGACGGTCCGGCGCCAAGCTAGTTCAATGGAGGGTAAACCAACAGGAGTTCCGCAATGTTCGTGCAGCCCGTCGACTACTTCCTTGCAGTCTGGTTCGTTCTTGCGGGCCTCAGTACGGCTTATGTGGCGTGGGACCAGTTCCGCAACAATCCCGAACCGGTGGTGATGAAATGGGGTTTCATCCTGGTCACGCTCTATATGGGACCGCTGGGGCTGTTGATTTACGTGCTGGCCGACAAGGAGCCGCGGCCGGGCGAACACGAGGCGTTCACCAAACCGCTCTGGAAGCAAGGCGTTGGCTCGACGATCCACTGCGTGGCCGGAGACGCTACCGGCATCATACTCGCGGCAGCGATCACCGCCACGCTCGGGTTGCCGATGTGGATCGATCTCATCGTTGAGTACGTTGCCGGATTCGCCTTCGGGCTGTTCATCTTCCAGGCACTGTTCATGAAGTCGATGATGGGCGGCAGCTATTGGGAGAATGTCCGCAAGAGCTTCATGCCGGAATTCATCAGCATGAATTTCATGATGGCAGGCATGGCTCCAGTCATGAGCTTCCTGATGATGGGCAGCGACATGCGGGCCATGGACCCGGCCGAGCTCCTGTTCTGGGGCGTCATGTCGCTCGGCGTGATCGTTGGCTTCATCATCGCCTATCCGTCCAACGTATGGATGGTGGCGGGTGGCCTCAAACACGGGCTGATGACCGAACGCGAACCGCAATCCGACAAGGCGAGGGAGCGCGAGCGCGCGCATGGCGGTGCAGTAGCGGCGGTAGCGAGGCGCCGTCACCCTCATACACGCCTCGACGGGCACGCCAACCCCGGGCACGCCAAACCGGGACAGGGCAACCCAGGCGGCGACCCAGAGACCGGCCATCCCCGATCCGGCCACGGCTCCTCCCACGGCAATGGCGGGTTGCGTGGTCCGCATGGCGGTCACCGGAGGGAGCCGGATGCAACTGTGCCGCAACTCGCGGCCTTCGGAGGCGTGTCCGTGCTTACGCTGGCGCTCGGCATGGTCGCTCCGGCCAATTGGGTGAACCTCGCCCTCAGCGTACGAGACGTCGGCGGCGCCATCATGCCGCCCGGCATGATCATGGACCGCGACACGCCGGCTGCAGCCATGCTGGACATGGCCGCCGTGCATCCTCGCGAGGTTTCCGCCAGCTACGGGCTGGACGTGCATGGCGATCGGGAACTGGAACCCAGGATAGAGAACGGGGTGAAGGTGTTCGATCTGGAAACGTCGGTTATCCGCTGGGCGATCCTGCCGGACGTGAAAGTCGACGCCTATGCGATCAACAACCAGGTTCCGGGCCCACGGTTGCATATCCGGCAAGGCGATCGGGTGCGCATCAACGTTACGAACCGCCTGCCGGAGAGCACGACCCTGCACTGGCACGGGTTGATCCTGCCGAATGAAATGGATGGTCCGGCCGAGATCACGCAGGAACCGATCGCGCCCGGCGGCAGCTACCGATACGAATTCACGGCAGGTCAATCGGGGACCTATTTCTATCACTCGCATGACCACGTCGATCGCCAGCAGGCGCTTGGACTCTACGGAGCACTCATCATCGATCCCGCCAATCCCCGGGACGAGATTGCGGCCGACCACGATTATGTTATCCAGCTTCAGGAATGGCTGATGCGGGAGGGTCTGACTTTCCCGGCGATGCCGATGGACGGCGGGCAGCCGAATTATTTCACCATCAACGGCCGCGCCTATCCGTCAACGGACACGATCAGGATGAAGGTCGGCGAAACTCTTAAAGTGCGCTTCATCGGCACCAACAATGGGTTTATCCATCCGATGCACATCCACGGCGGTCCATTCGAAATTGTCGCCCGCGACGGCGAGACTGTCCCGGAGTCGGCACGTTTCCTTGCCGACACAGTCAACGTCGGACCAGGGCAACGCTATGATGTCGTCTGGCAGGCACGTCGACCCGGAAAATGGCTGGTCCACTGCCATATCGGGCATCATACGACCAACAACAATGTCGAAGAGAAGGGCGGTGGCGGACTGATGGTCGTGATCGACGTGCAACCCTGAAGTCGGCTCCGCAAGGCGAAACGTAGATGGATGTCCTTGCCGTCTACGGCGGCCTGTTTCTCGTTGCCTTCGCCGCGGCAACCATCCTTCCGGCGCAGTCGGAGGCCGCCCTTGCAGGGCTGCTTGCCACCGGTTCCTTCTCGCCAGCAATGCTGGTTATTGTCGCCAGCATAGGCAACGTCCTTGGCTCCGCGGTAAACTGGGGACTTGGTCGAGGGGTCGAACGCTTCCGGGACAGGCCCTGGTTTCCGCTGCGCCCCGCAACGCTCAACCGTGCCACGACCTGGTATCGCCGCTATGGAAGGTGGTCGCTCCTGTTGAGCTGGATGCCGATCGTCGGCGATCCGCTGACAGTGGTCGCCGGGGTTTTGCGCGAGCCACTATGGAGCTTTGTCGCAATCGTCGCCCTCGCGAAGGTTTCGCGTTATCTGGTTGTCGCCGGAGCGGTGCTGGGCCTGATGTAAACCGAAATGGCCGGCAGTCGCGTTCACTTTTGGTTGCGCTGCAGCAAAGTGACCGCGGTGACCTTGACAAATCAGACGAACAATTGTCGGAAAGGTGCAATGAGGACTCTTGGTCGAATTGCGATCCTAGGAAACACACGGCTCCGAGCAATGCTGGCGGTCGTGTTCCTGGTCATGTCGGCTCTTCAGCCGGGTCTGTTCGCTACAGCCAATGCCACGGGTTTTCATGCCGGAGCGGATTTCCAGGCGGGAGTGGATAGCCAAGCCGAGACACCTGCACACGACATGGGCGATCACGGCGCCATGGCGGACGACACGGACAGGTCGGAGCATCATCACGGCGCCAAGCAATCCGCCGACAAAAGCTGCGAAGTCCATTGCGCGCCGGCGAATGCGGTGCCGGTCGACTGCCCTGACTTGGAGCTTGTTGTCTCCCGCTGCTTTGCGCCGGTCGTTGCCGTCACCTTGCCGCTCGGCGAGTACGCAGCGCTCATAAGGCCTCCCAGACATCTGACCTGACGCGCCCTTTTCGGGGCGTTCGCGCGCAGCGTCGGGAATCCGTTCCCGCGCGGCCAAACGCACACGTCAAGTTTCAGGTCTATTATGAAAATCGCAAGCTTCGCGATGCTCGCTTCGCTGTTCGTTGCCGGATGTGCGGCAACCACGCCACCGGACATCCTTCCCACCTTCAACCCGGCCGATCCCGTAATGGGCGTCCGTGATACGCACTACCACCCGGTCGTCGCCGACTATCGCCACCGGGAGCCTGTCGATCCGCAGAATTGGCGGCGTCGTACCGCGAACCCGGGAGCCGGATCATGAAGCGCCGGCCCCTGACCACAGCTGTGGTCGTAACCATCCCGCTGATCGCCGCCGGATGCGCGACCGGCGGGGCTCTTGATGGCATTTCAGAACCCATGGCCGGCTTCACGACAGTCGCGGCGCGTGCCGGATCCGTGACTGGCAAGAAAACAGTGTGGGTGCAGTCCAGCGAGGAAGCACGAACGGTCTCGGAGCGCGTGAAGCGCCTCGTCCAGAAGAAGACGATCGGCCCGGACACCGCGGTTCAGGTCGCCTTGCTCAACAACAAGGGCCTGCAGGCCGCCTACGCCGAGATCGGCCTGTCGGCGGCCGACATGTGGCAGGAATCGATGCTCGTCAATCCGACGATCTCGGTCGGCATGATCGGCGTCGATCCTGTACGGACGATTGAAGGAGCGGTGGTCGGCAACATCCTTGCGCTGGCGACCCATAAGCGGCGCGTCGCGGTCGCGGATACGCGTTTCCGTCAGGCCCAGCTCCGCGCCGCCGAAGAAACGCTACGGCTGGCCGCGGACACGCGGAGAGCCTGGATCAATGCGGTATCGGCTTGGGAAAGCGTTTCCTATCTGAACAAGGCGCAAGCCGCCGCCGACGCTGCCTCCGAACTCGCTCAAAAACTTGGCGAGACCGGCGCCTTCACAAAGACCGGCCAAGCCCGCGAACATGTCTTTTATGCCGAGATCACCGGTCAGGCGGCGGAGGCGCGGCTCGCCGCACGGACTGCCAAGGAGGAACTCACCCGGCTGATGGGTCTATGGGGACCGGATGTCAGTTACTCAGTCCCAAACATGCTTCCTGCCTTGCCGAAGGGCGCCAGCGCCAAAAGCGCGATCGAGGCGGAGGCGCTTAAAAATCGCGTCGACCTCGAGATCGCGAAGCTTGAGCTGGAAGCGCTGGCGAAGTCCTACGGTCTGACCGAGGCGACGCGCTACGTCACCGATCTGGAACTGCTTTCCGGCGTGGAGGTGGAACGCGAGGAGTCTGAGGAGGGCGGAACCGAGAAGACTGTCTCACCCACTCTGGAGCTCGAATTCGTCATTCCGATTTTCGATACCGGCAAGGCGCGAATGCGCAAGGCCGAGCTTGCCTATATGCAGGCTGCAAATCGGATGGCCGAAAAGGCAGTCAATATCCGGTCGGAGGCCAGGTCCGCCTATGACGCCTACCGTTCGACCTACGACATTGCCCGGCACTATTGGAACAATGTCGTGCCGCTGCGAACAAAGATCGAGGCGGAATCGGTCCTCACCTACAACGGCATGATCACCAACACGTTCGAGCTTCTGGCGGACACACGCGCGAAAATCAGCTCGATCATGCTTTCCCTCAACGCCAAGCGCAATTTCTGGCTGGCCGACGTCAATCTCGGAACCGCCATCCACGGCGGCGGCGCAAGCTCGGCCACAGGCGGCGACGCACCGGCCGCTGCCGAAGCGGGCGCCGAAGGCCACTGAGACTCAAGGAGAAGAAAATGCTTTCAAGACGTCAGTTGCTAGGCGCGGGAGCCCTGCTCGCCGGCACCACTGCATGGACCAAAACGTCCGCGATGGGGCTCCCCGACGCTCCAATCATGGAGTCCCCCGACATGCAGCCGCCGATCTTCCCGACGAGCGGACCGGGCTACCAGCCGGTCGTGACGCTCAACGGCTGGACCCTTCCGCATCGCATGAACAACGGCGTGAAGGAGTTCCACCTGGTGGCCGAGCCGGTCGAGCGCGAGATGTCGCCCGGCATGACTGCCTATCTTTGGGGCTACAACGGTCAATCTCCCGGCCCAACCATAGAGGCAGTCGAGGGCGATCGGGTCCGCATCTTCGTGACCAACAAGCTTCCCGAGCACACCACCATCCACTGGCACGGCATGATCCTGCCGAACGGCATGGACGGCGTGACCGGTCTGACCCAGCCCGGAATCCCACCCGGCAAGACCTTCGTCTACGAGTTCGACCTCGTGAAGAGCGGCACATTCATGTACCACCCGCACGCCGACGAAATGGTCCAGATAGCCATGGGCATGATGGGCTTCTTCGTCATTCATCCCAAAGACCCGAAATTCATGCGGGTGGACCGCGATTTCGTGTTCCTGCTGAACGCCTTCGACATCGAACCGGGGTCGTACATCCCGCGCATCATGGAGATGACGGACTTCAATCTCTGGGGCTGGAACAGCCGCGTCTTTCCGGGGATCAGTCATCTTCCGGTGGCCAAAAACGACCGGGTCAGGGTCCGTGTCGGCAATTTGACCATGACCAATCACCCGATCCACATGCATGGCTACGACTTCGAGGTGACCTGCACCGATGGCGGCTGGGTCCGGCCGGAGGCGCGGTGGCCGGAGGTATCGATCGACATCCCAGTCGGCGCCATGCGGGCATATGAATTCGAAGCCAAATACGAGGGCGACTGGGCGATCCATTGCCATAAGTCGCACCACACGATGAACGCCATGGGCCACGACGTGCCAACGTTCATCGGCGTCGACAACTCGAAGGTCACCGACAAGATCCGCAAGGTCCAGCCCGAATACATGGCCATGGGCGACCGCGGCATGGCCGACATGGGCGAGATGGAGATGCCGCTTCCCGACAACACCATCCCGATGATGACTGGTTGGGGGCAATTCGGCGCGATCGAGATGGGCGGCATGTTCTCGGTCGTGAAGGTGCGCGAAGGCCTGTCCGCGAACGATTACGCCGATCCGGGCTGGTACCAGCACCCGGAGGGAACCGTGGCTTACGAATGGAAGGGAGATGTGCCCGCTCCGACCAAATCAGGCGACGCAAAAACGATGGCCCCGGCAACGCATGGCGGTCACGGCAAACAGGGATGAGAACCCGAAACCCCTCAACCTCAACAAAGAGAGAAAGTGCAGCATGAAACGTATAATCGCAGCGGCCGTCTTGATGGCGGTCAGTTCCGGAGCAGCTGTTGCCGGCGGAACCCACGCCGGAGGCCATGGCGACAAAGCCGCCGCAATGCCGATCGGCAACCCTGGCGAGGCCGGCAAGGCAAAGCGGACCGTCAACATCTCGATGTCGGAAAAGGACGACGGGACGATGTTGTTCCAACCGGCCGTGCTCAAGGTGAAGAAGGGTGAGACCGTTCGCCTGAAGTTCGCCAACAAGGGCCAGACCGACCATGAATTCGTCATGGACGTCCATGACGGGATCATGGAGCACAAGGCGCTGATGGAGAAGTTCCCCGAAATGGAGCATGCCGATCCCAACTCGATCCGGCTGGCTCCCGGCGCCAGGGGCGAGATCATTTGGACCTTCGCCAATGCCGGCGAATTCGGTTTCGCCTGTCTGATACCGGGTCACTACGATTCCGGAATGAAGGGCGACATCAGCGTCGCCAACTGACTGACAAAACCGCAAAGGAAGCAATCATGACGCTCTTGATAAAGGCACTCTCGACACTTGCGCTCATGCTCGCCATCGGCGGCAGCGCGCTTGCGCAGGAATACGTGAAGGGCGAAGTCGTCAAGGTCGACGCCAAACAGCAGAAGCTGACGATCAAGCATGAGCCGCTGACCAATCTCGACATGCCCGCGATGACGATGGTGTTCGTCGTCGCGCAGGACGGTATGATCGAGAAGGTCAAGGCGGGTCAGGCGATCGAGTTCACAGCCGACCGCGTCAACGGACGCATCACGGTCACCGACATCAAGTGACCCGGGACCAGCGCCGCGGGTTGAAAAATCAACCCGCGGCGGCCGTTGGCCCGACCGGGCAAAACGATGTCACGATGACGGCGACGCGCAGAACGTTATCCAGAGATTTTCTTTCCAATCATGCGCGGAACTGCTCAGAGGCATCTCCACTGGATATCGGCGCGAACCCACGCCTACATACGCCGGGTAGGCACAGCGAACGCGCGCATGGTGCCTGCCGGTATCTTCGTACCTGATGACGCCGTTCGCATCCGTCTCGAGGAGGCCAATAGCGACGTCAAAGTCATAGTCCCCGCTTTGCGAGACGCTATTGCTCCGCACGCTAAGCTGGACCGACGTCGCATCGGGAAAGTTGGCAGTATAAAAGACCAGTTGCTCACCCGCCATCGAGGGCGTAGCCACCAACACGCCGGCAAATAATGCAATGGCGCGCATTTCCTCCTCCCCGAGGATCCAGGCGAGAGACTACCATGTCTTGCGTCAATACTCGAATCGCTGTTCCAGGCAGCGCCGAGGAATTGAGATGTGCATTGCGTTGGATGTCTCCTCCGGTTCGTTATCTCCAGTCAGGACACACAATGGCAAATCCTCCACGCCGACCGACAAATCCAATGGCTGCCGCCGAAGCCGCCTTCAAGCCAACCAAGAAGCCGGCCGCACCGGTTCGCGAAACCGCAGCTGTTCCAGATGTCAGAGAGCTTGTTTCAATCAGGATTGATCGGGCTGTCCTGGATTATTTCCAGGCGGATGGACCGGGCTGGCAGGACCGTATCAACGACGCCTTGCGGGCCACCGTCCAGAAGCGGATCGCCTATGTGAACGACCGCTCGGACGAGATCACCTGACGGAAACGTGCGCACAACTTCGCGTATACTGGACAGGCTGATTGAAAAGACCGATCTCAAAGGGACAGGGTGCGCGGGACTTCGACACCAAAAGCGCGGATATCTATCCGGTCATCGTAGACGTCGACGATCGAAAAGGCTGTGGTGTCCGGCGTCTCGACCATACCCTTGAGATTGACGAAATACTTGCGACCGACCGCTCCGAAATTGCCGGCGTGATTGTGGCCGTTGATATACAGGAGGAAGTTGTCGTAGCTGGTCAGGAGGTCGACCAGCCGAGCGTCGTCCCACAGATTGTGATAGTTGAGCGGGTAGATGGGGTAGTGTCCCATCACTATCACTCTTTCGCCGGCCGCTCGCGCCTTGTTCAGCACCTGCTCGATCCACGCGAACTGAGTATCCGATATGCCGCCGTTCCAGATGTGGCCGTTGCCTGCACCGGCGGTTTTCATCTCGGCGATCCGTCTTTTTGCCGCCGCGTGGTTCTCGCTGCCCTCGAGATTGGCGAAAAGGCTGATTTCGTTGCCGTCGACGACGATGAAACGATGGCCGCCCCCGACGAAGTCGTAATAGGCGCGCTGGAGACCGAGCGTTTGCAGGACCGACGTCAGGTAGTCGCTAGCCACTGCGAAATCGTGGTTCCCGAGGAGGAAGAAGTTTGGGTGCTTGAGTGCCTTGTAAAGCGGGAGGACGTGTCCGTAGCTCCCCCAGTCCCGGTCGATGATATCGCCCAGGGTGACGACGAATTCAAGATCTTCCGCATTGAAGGCCGCCACCGCTTCGCTGAGTTTCCAGAGCGAATTGGAATAGTAACGGGTGCCGCTGGGCGCAATCGGAGCGTATTGCGGATCGGCGACGACGCCGAAGCGGAAGATCGGGTTTCCCGTCGCCCGCGCAGTCGTCGCAGCAAAGCCCGAGAAAGGCGTTACGAGGGCAAGGGCGCCCCCAGCCCTGAGAAGCTCGCGTCGTGTCAGCATGCGTTTCTGTTATTCCCCGACCGTGGTGCCTGAGTCATGCGGCAAAGTGGATGATACACAAACTGTAACAGCCTGTAATGTGGTTGTGAATATAATCGATTAGTATCGGCCGCAGGATGCGACAGATTGCCATAGGGAATCGGCGCCGTCCGCCTAGGGATACGCACGACGGACCGAGGCGAGGGGACCGCCTGGCTGGCGCTCCGTCGTGGGCCGGGGTCTTCGAATGCCTTGTCAGGAAAGTCAGGCTCTGATGAGATAGGAGGGCTCGGTAAAGTCGCGGGCTTCGCACGTTGCCGATCCGTCCACCGCGCGCGCCGCCAAGCAGCGCCCCGTTACCCCAGTCGGATTTCCTGCATGCTCATTGCGCAGATCGGCGACTTCCATCTCCGTCCCATCGGCCAAACCGCATATGCCGGTATCGATACCCATGCCATGACCCGGCGCGCTATCGACACGATCGCAGCACTGGACCCCGCTCCCGACTGCGTCCTCGTCACCGGCGATCTTGCCGATGGCGGGCGCCCGGAAGAATACGCTCTCGCGGCTGACTTACTGTCCCGTCTGTCGATGCCGGTGTTCGTCATTCCCGGCAATCACGACCGGCGCGAGACGATGCGCGACTGCCTTGCGGGAACCTATCCGTATCTGCTCCAGGACGAGGATTTCCTGCATTTCGTTGTCGAGGATTTTTCGGTTCGGCTCATCGGCCTCGATACGGTCATGCCGGGACAGGTCGGTGGTGCGATCTGCGCGGCACGGGCAGCCTGGCTTGCCGAGCGTCTCGCCGAAGGCAACCATCGCCCGACGCTGGTCTTCATGCATCACCCGCCTTTTGCGACCGGCGTCAGCGGGATGGATGCCACAATGTGCCGAACTGACAGCGCGTTCGCGGAGCTTGTCGAAAGCCATTCTGAAATCGAGCGCATCGTCGCGGGCCACCACCATCGCACCATCACCCGTCGCTGGGCCGGCACGGTCGGCCTCATCGTGCCCGGAGTCGCGCATCAGCTGGCGCTTGATCTTCGCCCGGGCCAGCCCCTCCGATTTATCCTCGAGCCTCCGGGCTTTGCACTCCATGTCTGGTCGCCGGAGACCGGCATGGTCTCGCATATTGCGCAGATCGGCGACTACGGGCCGGGCCGCGATTTTTAGCTTTACTCTGTTCCAGAGTCCTTCGCCGCCTTCGTCTGGCGCGGGCCGGCTACGATGTCAGTTATGTCGTAGAAGTCGTAGAGCTTGAATACGTCTGGAAACGCAAGAACCCGGTCTGGGAGGCGTTCGAGCTTTGTGCCGAAATACTTGTTGAACAGGATCCTGAACGTATTCACCGGAGTGACGTGCTGCTCCAAGCCGCGATAGTCGCCGTCGGGAAAATAATAGGCATTCAGGATACCCATCTTGGCCTTGAGCTCGTCGACAGTGGCCTCATGCCAGGAGAGATCGCCGCTGCGATATCGCGCAGGGAACGGTCCTTCGTCCGCCTGGATGATGATGATCGGCTTGGGACCTTCCTTGGCGAGCAGTGCAGAGACGAAGTCCTTGATCAGTGAATTGGCATAACGCACCTGCTCGACATAGCCCTCCCGCTCGGTGCGCTGCATGGCCTTCTCGAATGACAGGCATTGTCCGTCCGGGCTGAACGCGTACGGATCGTGCGGCACCAGTATGTGCGCGAATACGAAGGTGGTTTCGTTCCGCTCTCCGACTTGCTTGACCTTCTCGATCTGGCGCGGCACGCGCTGGCACTGGCCATTTTCCCATTGCAGACGCCTGGCGTAGGTGCTGGCCGGCGCCACGGCGTCGAGGATCGGCGGGATGATGGTCTTGCCAAGATACTGATTGTCGAATTCACCAAACCCGAAGCTGTGGTTTTCATCGGCGGAACGGTTGTACTGGGTTGGACCCCACCAGGCTCCGATCTGGACGAACTTGTATCCAACGGACTTCAGGAAGCGTCCGACGCGATGGACTTTGAGGAGGTCGTAGATCGGGTGCCAGTCGCCGATCTTGCTCCGCGGATCCTGCTTGAGAAAATCGAGATAGCGCATGTCGAAAGTCGAAGCGAGCGAGTGAGCGGTCTTCAGGTAATTGGCGTGGCTGTCGGACGCGACGTAGAACCCCTTCGCTTTCAGGAAATCGATCAGTTCGCTGTTGTCGAAGCCGTAGTATTCGGCGAGGGTCGATTCCGAGCCATATCGATCGAAGATGAAGTAGTAGATATCGGGCGTATTCCTCGCTTTTGCCGGATCGGCCACCAGAGACGTTTCAGCCGCGTGCGCGCTGT
Source organism: Mesorhizobium sp. WSM4821 (assembly GCF_055901555.1). NCBI lineage: Bacteria > Pseudomonadati > Pseudomonadota > Alphaproteobacteria > Hyphomicrobiales > Phyllobacteriaceae > Mesorhizobium > Mesorhizobium sp. WSM4821. The sequence goes on from NZ_CM148371.1 coordinate 4,515,374, forward strand.
CGTCGAAGGCTTTGGCGACAAGCGAACCGCGGCCGGCCGTCAACTCATACGACGCGACCTGCCAGGCCGGAAAAATGAAGAGAGCGAAGGCGATGCCGTTCAGAACGGCGTTCGCCGGTGTAAAATCGATACGCGGCCGTGCTACCGCGACGGCTATGAAAGCCAGTATCGCCAGGATGACCGGCAAAGCGGCAACCGGCGACAGGCCAATCCCAAGGTGCCGGTTCGCCGCATCCACGATCTCGATGTAGAAGAGGCCTGCCACGAGCGCGGCGCTGGCAAGAATTGACGCCTTTGCCCCGAGCGTCCTGAGGATCGAGCCAAAAGCGAGGAACAGAACGAACGCCCCGCCAAGAGCCGCGGCGAGGGCAGCCGCCACATCGGAAAAATACAACTCCCGAAGATTGGAAGCGTAGAGCCTGAATACGGACGCCGCGGCAAACAGAAAGGGATGAAGGGGGAGAGCACTGATGCTCCAAAGGCCGGTCGAACGCCGCAGGGGAGCGTCGGCCTCGTCCGTCTGATGGCTGATCTGAGCCTTGTCTTGCATCGCGCCAGTCTGTTCCGCGGTGGGTCAGAGTCACGGAAAATTTTGTGACGTTTCAATGAACTATTTGTGACGGTATGCGTTCCCGCATAGGCTACAGACACGATCAGCATTTCGGCGGGCGGTTTCCATCAGGGAGAACGTTCAGATGCACAACTTAGGCGCTCAGAGCTTCCGCCTTGCGATGGCCGTGATGGTCTTGGGCATGTCGACATCATCGGCCTATGCCTATCTCGATCCTGGCACCGGCAGCATTATCCTGCAGGTGTTGTTGGGCGGCGTTGCGGGTGTTGCCCTCGCCGGCAAGCTCTACTGGCACAAGTTTCTTTTGCTGATCGGCGTGGACCGGCGAGTGGCGAAGGGCAAGCAAGTCTCCAGCAAGCGGAGCGCGGACGCGAATGACCGCAGCCGGTAGACGCGCCATGCCGTCCGTCGCCGTACTGCCAAGCCACGCGCCCGCCGAACGTATTTTCAAGCTGGAAGCCGGCTCATACCGCGACCGGAACGGTTCTGTATTTTACCACGACGGCGAGATCTTCCGCGGCATCAGCGCGAGAGCTTTGGCAAACTGGGAACGCCTGATCGCCACCCGATTCTTCCAGGACTTCATGTCGCGCGGAAGCATTGTCCAGACCGAAAGGGTCGGCGAGCCGAAAGTGGGGAAAGGAGGCGGCGAGGCATGGACCGCCGTTCTCAAGCACGCCCCGATCCCCTTCGTTTCCTATCCCTATGAATGGACGTACGGGATGCTGAAGGATGCGGCTCTGCTGCATCTCGATCTCATGCTGGCAGCGCTCGACGAAGGGTTCATCCTGAAGGATTCCTCCGCCTACAATGTGCAATGGCATGGGGCGCAGCCGGTCTTCATCGACATCCCGTCTTTCGAAGTGCTGGAGGCTGGGCAGCCTTGGGTCGCATATCGGCAATTCTGCGAATTGTTCCTCTATCCGCTCATGTTGCAAGCCTATAAGGGGATCGATTTTCGACCGTGGCTGCGCGGCAGCCTCGACGGCATGTCGGCTGGATCCCTGCGTCCGCTGCTGTCTCACCGAGATCTGATGCGACCTGGCGTCATGATGCATGTCGTGGCGCAAAACGCGCTCCAGCGCCGTTATTCCGGCAAGGAGCAGAACGTCAGAGGCACGCTGGCGCAGGCTGGCTTCGACAAGACGCTGATCGTGCGCAACGTGCGCAATCTCCGGAAGATCATCTCGCGGATGAAGCCTGGAGGCAGCAAGACCGTGTGGCACGATTACGCGCGGACGCACAGCTACGGCGAGGCGGAATACGAAGCGAAATGCGCCTTTGTGCGCGACGCAGCCGGTTTCCGCCGATGGCGGCGCGTCTGGGACCTCGGCTGCAACTCGGGCACCTTCTCGCGCATCGCCGCCGAGCACGCCGACTATGTGGTGGCGATGGACGGCGACTGGATGGCTATAGAGCATCTGTATCAGGAACAGAAGGAACGACCCGACCGCGGCTCGATCCTGCCGCTCGTCGTCAACCTGTCGGATCCGTCACCGGGCCAGGGCTGGCGGGGCACGGAACGGAAATCCTTGCCGGACCGGGGCAGGCCGGACCTCACGCTCTGCCTCGCCCTGATCCATCACGTCGTGATCAGCTCGAATATCCCGATTGCGGACTTCATCCGCTGGCTGGCCGGGTTAGGCACGGCACTTGTCATCGAGTTTGTCGACCGCGACGACGAGATGGTCGAGATGTTGCTGCGCAACAAGGACGATCAATACGACGACTACCGGCTCGACGTCTTCGAAACCCTGCTTTGGGAGCACTTCGACGTTCGCCAAAACCGGCCGTTGAAGGGCGGAAAACGGTCGATTTATTTCGCGCTGCCGAAGAGTTGAGGTTGCGACATGTGTGGCGCCGCGGCGTGTGCGAGCAGCCGGACCTGACTGCCCGTCCTCGGGCGGCTGGGCCGCGTTGGCCACAAGGCCGGATCGCTGTCGCCGTGGCTGCACCCGGGACTCGGGCAGGCAGCTGAGCTGGTGGACCTCAACGTCAGAATATCGTCGACCTGGCTTGCGGCGACTTGCAATCGGCGGCACGGCTGCCTGGGCGGTCTTCGTTGCGGCTCTGCGATAGGGCGCGGTATCCAATCCGAGATGCCGGCGCTGCGCATGGCCCAGCAGCAGTGGCTGTCGGCTGCCGCGGGACCCTTCCATCCTGACACGAATGCGCAAACCGGTGTGTTACGGTCTGATAGTGTTAGGTCAACGTCTCGATGGCCCTCGAAGCAAATGGAGAGTTCGCCACGTCCAGGATCAACCGCCGCGCCTTGCTCTTCCACTCCGGCAGCGCAGTCGTCGCCTCGACGGTTGCGACAACTGCACTCGGCACAGGGCCGTCGGGCCAAGACCCAGAACCGTCCAACAAATTGCGAACGCTGATCGACGTGCACAAGACAGCATACTCGTCCTTCGGCGTTGCCCTGCACGACACAGGCGGTGGCAGAAGCGCCTCCGCCACAGCCAGCCGGGAGGAGGAGAGCGCGCTGCTCGCCATCTGCAGCTATGCTGCGGTCACGGAAGGCGATCGCCTGGCCAAGGCCCGATATCTTTTAGAGATCGAGGCGCGCGGCGAACTCGACCTCGCAGAACATATGCAGGCTGTCCTCCGATCGACGATGTGGAAGGGATGATACGACCGGCACGCGGACGGTCGGCTTCGGTCGGCGACTACATTGAAGGTAGTGGCCGTGCCAAGAGTCGTGGTTCAGTGAGGTCGACGTTTCGCGGTTGTCCGATTCCTGATCCAGCCGCAACCGCAAAGCGGTCGTCAGCGAGATCGCGACCGACCGCATAGGCCGGCCATTTCGTCACTGTGGGACAGTTACATTTGTCTGGACGATCCGTTATCATCTCGGCTGGCTGCGAGCGACGGCCATCGCAACAACGCCAGTTACGATGCTCTCCAGGTAGTTAATTTAGTGAAATCTAGATAGCGATTCGTTCGGTTGACTGTAGCTGCCTTCGGCAATGTCGATTGGTTGGGCTAAATTCGGGGGATGACAGAGCAAATGCTTGTGGGGGCGGACTGTGTCATGTTTTGGCGCGGCCTAGTACAATTTTCCGACCTTGGCGAAGGTTGCAGCGCTGCTCGTGCGCCTTCTCTCGCACGAACTGCTGGATTATCGCCCTTTCATTTGGCAGCGCGTAAAGCGCTGCAATACCGTGTGCTGGAAAGCCGGATGACGGAGGCCGCCGCTCGCCTTCGCAAGAAGGCAGGTCATGTGGCGAATATCGTCCCATGAATATACCCAGGAACCTCGGGCACATTTGGATTGGTCCTAAGGTCGCTCCGATAGACTGGATGCAAACGTGGATCGACAAGCATCCCAATTGGAATTACACGCGTTACGACAATGATTTTTTGAACGGCGGAGAGTTTAGGACTCGGCCCCAGATCAATGAGTACATGAAGCGGGGATGGTATGCAGGCGCTGCCGATTTGCTACGGTATGAAATACTGTACAAGCATGGCGGTTACGTCGCCGGCGCAGACAGTATTTGCGTTAACCCTATTGATGACCTGTTCGATGACGGAGGCAAACTCTACACCGTCTATGAGAACGAGTTTCTGAGGGGACAACTGGTTGCCCCTATCGTGGCTTCAACGCCAAACCATCCTTTCCTAAGAGAAATTATCGACCGGCTGTCGGAAATACCGCCGCAGCAGCTCGATCATCCCTGGCGCCAAACGGGCAACCTTTTTGTTGCCGAGCTTATAGAGGAACTCCGCCCCGAGATCGTCATTTGGCCGTCCCATACCCTCATTCCGGAGCATTACCTCGGTCGAAAATACACCGGGTTAGGCAAAATCTATGCCCACCAGAAATTTGGAGAAACCACAGGCGCCTACAAATTCGGATCGTTGTTTGACAAAATTTGTGAATTTCCCCGCTCGATCTATGCGTCTTCAGCACGGAAAAAGCTAAGGGCTCTAAAGGCCTCGGCGACCAAAGACCATGGATAGTTCTTCCTTTCGCGCAATCGAATTTCCAAACCTGGGCGTATTCGTTCTTACCATAGAAACTCCAGGCGGAGTCCGCAGGACGCACGCCGCCAGTGAATTATGCCGCCTCGGCTTTTCTTTTGATTTCGTGCAGGGCATCGATCAAAACAGCGCCGACATTGACCGCGCATACTCACGCATTCTGAACTGGATCCTTCACAAGCGTTCGCTCACGAGAGGCGAGATTTCCGTCTATCTTGGGCATCGGAAGATCTGGCAAGAAGTGACGCGCAGAGGGATGGATTTTGCGTTGATTTTTGAGGACGATTTCAAAATCCGTAACGACGAGCAATTCATTCTGGCGGTAAACGATGCTATCTCTCACCGAGGCATTTGGGGCATCATAAAATTCTTCGATTTTAATCATAAGAAAGTCGTTGAGTCGGCTAAAATCGGGGCAACGCAGTTGGTCGGGTACAAGTATCCGGCCTCCGGTGCGGTAGCCTATCTGATCAAAAGGCAGACAGCTCAATCGCTTCTATATCGCCGTCATTTGTTCAGGCCTATCGATGAGGACTTTTCCCATCCGTGGGAATTTTCCATGCGCGTGTGGTCGACTTCTCCCAATTTGGTTGACGAAGTAAGCTTCCAACTCGGTGGATCAACTCTGGAAGGCGAACGATCCGACCTGAGACGCAAGAAGATTGTAATTCGGTCCGTATGGGGAAATTTTCTGCAGGCGAGGAAACTCGTGCGGTCGCTTTGGTATCGTCGTACGAATGCGAGTAACGTGCGCGAGACTGTAAAAGGCGCGGGTGTGGCCATGGAGGATCTGGCCGGCCTATAAAACGCTTGACCACGGCGGGTTCATATCCGGAATAGCCTTAAGGGCGCGGCGACCAAACGCCTGATCTTTTCCCAGCGTCGGCGTCGGTTCTCCCGGCGCCGAATTGGGCCATGCTCGTGGAAAGGGTGGGTATAGAGACCGCAACTTACACAGCCTATGGTGAAACCACATCGCTTTTCCCAGCATTTGACATCGCTGGTCCAGGCAAGCGCAACTCTCTCCAGATGCAGGCTGCTCGAGCTTTTCAAAAGAATGAGGTCGCCTTCGACAGCCGTTTCCTTGAAGTAAGAATAGACATCGTAAACGTCGCGGAATCGGCGGAACCGTCCCGATGCGATGTCCCCTTCCGTAGCGCGGACTTTGTGTGCATTTTCCCCTACCGCGATAACCTCGTCAGCAACCGCGCGCGCCCGTTGATAGACCTTCGTGTATTTGGAATAAGGATTTCCGGCATAGTCGGAGATTTGGCCGATGACGACTTTTCGGCGTCTGTCTGTGGCGTCACTCATAACATCGAAGGCGAGGTCTATCGTTCCGAAGGGAGCCTTGGCTGCGTCGACGATGAAGGTGGGGCCTTCGGGTACCTCCATGATTTGGCAGCGATTCTGAACGCCAACAAAGCTGGCTATTCGTTCCTTGATCTGATCTGGCGAAACGCCAAGTTCGACGGCTGCCGCAAAAGCGCCTGCGACCGCGAGCCAAAAGTGCCTCCCCGGAAGGGGAGAAACGATGGTCTCCTCATTGCCTTTCCAGGCGATGCGAACGCGCAACGGACCTGGGAAGGAGAACTCGGCTGATAGGACGCGGAAGTCGGCCCGCTCGTCCCGGCCATAGGTGACAATGCGCTCGCGCGTTCGGTGACGCATGGCGAGTACGTGTTCGTCGTCTGCGTTGAGGAGGGCAAAGCCTCCAGGTCTGACCGCATTCACCAGACAGCCCTTTTCATCGGCCACCGCCTCGAGGCTGCGAAATGCACTATAGTGCTCAAGACCGACGATGGTAACGATCACAACATCGGGGTCTATCAAACGAGCAGATCGCGCTATCGATCCCTTTCGGGAAGCGCCTACTTCCAGAACGACGAACTCGCTGTTTCGAGATGCGGATGCCACCGCCAGCGCTATGTCATCCGCGGTGTTGTAGATCGCCTGGGTGGTGGTTGGCGCATATGCGTCGAGCACGTGTCCCAGCAGGCTAGCGGTGGTTGTCTTGCCCGAACTTCCTGTGACGCCAATGAACGTCCCGGGATGGCCACTTCGATTAGAACGCGCTCTTAATGTCGCAAGTTTTCGTCGAAACGCATTTGGCAACTCGCGTCGGACTGGCCGCGACACAGTGCGCAGCCAACCTTCTCTTGCAAAAGGATTTAAGGATATCATAAACGCCCCGTCCTCAAGCATAATGGCGATATGCGGCCAGATTCGCAATGACGGCAGTGACTGTGATGGACACCTGCCAAGTTATCGAAGAAATACTTCATTTCGCCTGCCACCCGTTTCCGCGCCGCTGGGCTGCTGCACAAAACATTCCACACCTAGAAGCATTTTGTTCCGAAGCAATGATCCTTGGGCGGGAGCGAGTGCTAGCAGTCTCTGTTGTGTGGTATTCTGCCTCATGTGACGGGACCGCCGGAATAATGTCGGGGACAATCCGCAAGCAATCCCCCCGAAGGTCCGAGCCACACACGGAGGGTTGCGCCAATGACGTGGAAGTCTCTTCGGTCGAGGAGGTTAGCCGGCCTCACCGTCGCTGCGGTTCTCCTGGCGGCGCGGACTGGATTCGCCCTCGACGACAAACCCGTGAACCTGCTGCGGCTCGCTTCGGCGAAGGTCGAATCGACCACGTCCCCCGCCGACGTGGCCGCGATCGCCCGGTTGACGGACGGCGATGCGACAACGGTGGCGGAGATTGACGCGACGGCGGCCACACCGCTGGACGTCACGTTCACGTTCGGTGGAGGCGTTGTGGCGCCAGAGGGGATCAGGGTCACGCTGCCGGAAGGCTCGGAGCGCGCGGCGGCTCGCGTGGAGATTCTTGTTTCGACGGTGTCGGCGCACGCGGGCTTCCGATCCCTTCGCGCTGACCCGCTCGCGGCAGAGGGCAAGCCGCAGAGGTTCGAGTTCCCCGCCACGGCGGCGCGCTGGATAATTGTGCGACTCGCGCCGCAGTCTGGGACGCGCACGGTGGCCGCGGCTGAAGTGGAGGTCATGGGTCGGGAGGGTGAGCCGAAGAGTCATTACGCGTTTTCAGAGTCCCCAGCGCAGGCATTCGACGTGCTCAGTCGCCTAGAGAAGACGACGTCGCTCAAGGTGGCGGTCTCCGACGACGAGAAGGCGATGTTCGCAAAAGCAAAGGCGGGCCGGTTGACGCCCGTGGAGTTCGCCGAAGCTGCGCTGCTGGCGTCGGGCGTCGTCGACGCGGGGAAGAGGAAGAAGTACCTGAGACGCCTGGACACGCTGGAGCAGCAGGCCCGAGCGGCGGTCGCGAACGCGCGTAATCCTGCGGCCAAGGGAGAGGCGCTTCTGAAGTGGCTCCACAGAGGGCCGATGTCGAAGGGCTACGTGGCGCATCAGACCGATCTGTCCGTGATCTTGGACACGGGCACGTTCAATTGCGTGTCGTCCGCCGCGCTCTACAACGTGCTCGCGCTACGGCTTGGGCTGGACGTGCGCGCGATCGAGGTGCCCGACCACGCGTTCTCGATCCTATACGACGGCACGCGGCATTTGGACGTGGAGACCACCAACGCCAATGGGTTCAACCCCGCGCGGGACCAGGCCGCCATCGCCAAGTTCGAGCAAATGACGGGCTTCCGCTACATCCCCGACGCGCACCGCGACCAGCGCCGAGAGGTCGATGAGGAGGGGCTTGCGGCGATCATCTACTACAACCATGGCGTGTTGCTCTCGGATGCTAAACGCTACCACGAGGCGCTTGTGGCGAACTTTCGTGCGATGAGCCTCGACCCCGAATTCGGCTCGGCGGTGAAGAACGCGCTCGCTGTTCTCGCGAAGTGGGGAGCGGAACTCTCGCACGAGGGCAAGTTTGAGGAGGCCTTGGAAGTCGTGACGACGGGTCTCGCGCTGGCGCCGAAAGACGCGACGCTTGTCAATAACCACTCGGCTGTTTGGAGCCAATGGGCGCTCAGCGCGGTGGACGCCGGCAAACCATCCGAGGCGCTCGCCATCCTCCAGAGAGCCATCGCCGCGGTGCCCGGCGGCGGGTTCCAAGGAATGGAATCGCTCGTATACATCCGGCCAGCGGACGCACGCATTCGAGAAGGCCGGTGGGACGACGCACTCGCAGTGGCTGTGCCGGGCTTCGAGGTGCTCAGGGGGGAGCCGCGTAAAGAGCTCGAGAAATGGCTCGGCTACTTCGGGCAGGAGTGGTCCTCCGCCCTGGCCAAGAAAGAGGGTGAGCCGGAGGCTCTCGGAGCGCTGCGTGGTCTCGCGGCACGTTTCCCCGGAAACGAGCACGTGATTTCGGCGGCGGATAGCCACGTGCGCCGGATGGCGTACGGGCTGGCCGATGCGGGGAAGTTCGAGGACGCGCTCGCGGCGGTTGAGGAGGCAAAGGACCTTATGAAGGACGCTGCAGGGGTGCGCGAGGTGTCACTCTATGCCTACGACAACTGGGCGAAGCGTCACCTCAAGGACCGACAGTGGGAACAGGCGGCGGACGTGTATGTGAGGGCGCTGGCGAAGTATCCTGAGGCGGACTTGCTCAAGCAGAACGTCGCGTACCTCGGTCAGGAGTGGACTAAGGCCGCCTACGCGCAGGGGGGGACCACGGCGGCGGCCGAGGTCGCGAACGCCCTCTCGGCGAAGTTTCCTGGGATCGAGTCGGTCGCGAAGTCTGGCGGCAGGGAAGTGGCCCGGACTGTCCACGACTCGATTGAGAATGGGAAGTTCGAGGTCGCACTCGCGGCAGTGGATCAAGGGAAGGAGCTCCTGCCGGGAGACGAAGCGCAGAAGCTGTACTTCGCGGCGTACGACGGTTGGGCCAGACGCCACATGCAGGACGGCCGGTGGGAGAAGGCGGCAGACGTCTATTCGGCGGGCCTCGCGCGGTTCCCCACGATGGAAGTGCTTCAGGGGAATATCGGATGGTTTGCGCAGGAGTGGGCGAAGGAAGTTGCCGCCGCGCAGGGGCCAGACAAGGCGGCGGACGTGCTGCGCGCGTTGAAGCAGAAGTTCCCGGGCGTTCAGAAAGTGGCGCGATCGGCGCAGAACCACTTAAGTAACACGGTGAGCGCTCTCGTACGGGACGGGGAACAAGAGGAGGCGCTCGCGGTACTCGAGAGGCTGAAGGACCTCGCGGAAAGGGAGGAGGACGTGGAGAAGCTCGCAGTGCTCGCGTACAACCAGTGGGCAAAGACGTTCATAGACAAGAAGGACTGGGACGGGGCAATTGCGATCTACGACAAGGGCCTCGTGCGGTATCCGAACCAACGATTATTCGAGCAGAACAAGGCGTATTGCATCGAGCAAAAGAGCAGGTAGGAGCGGGCTGTCCTATGTGTGTGTGGATCCGTTGTCGGAGAAGGAGCGGGCGACCGTCACAAGCGCCGCCATATGCGCGCCGCTTCGGCTTCGCTCTTTGCTCTTACTCGAAACCCCGAGTTTCCGAGTTACGATAGAGGCGTCCGTCATGGCCGTTGGGTCGAGCGCGTAACCCCACGCAGGCCTTGCGATCGCTAACACCGACCCCAAGTGGGACATGTAGTTGCCAACGGTCTGAGGGGTGACATTTGCGACGAGTTGGTTCGCAAAAGACACGATGTCGGTGCTCGTGATTTCGGAGCATGGCTTGTTGGCAATGTCATAGGTCTTGATCGCGCGAAGCACCTGGGCCTTCGTCCGGCCGATCTGCTATAGACTCCTCCGTGTACTGATCAATGACGGAAGCAAGGGTGGGGTCTGTAGCCTTTATCCGCTCAAGAGCACTGGGCTTCGCAAGCTCGATCTCGCGCTTTTCCAGCCATGCCGCTGCGGCTTGCTTGCGGTCGAACGTGCGGCCCTCTCGATGAAGGATCTTGCCGGCACGCTTTATTAGCAGTTGTGCCTGATACGCAGTCGACCCATCTCTACGCTTCCGTGGTATAATTGTCCCCATGCCGACGTAGGCTCCTTATCGGTACTGCACGAGCGACGTCGGTACTGCATTGCAGTACCTTGGCGCCAAAAATGAGCCTAAATCGGCAAAAATTGGCCGAAGACGGTACTGCATCGATCCGACGCAAGTTATGGTGATAGAAGGAAAAATGAGCAATTACAAGAACTTCCGCCTAGCAATCGCGCCGATGATGGACTGGACGGACCGGCATTGCCGGTTCTTCCATCGCCAGCTGACGCGCCAAGCGCTGCTCTACACCGAGATGGTCGTGGCCGACGCGGTCATCCAGGGCGCGCGCGAGCGCTTGCTCGGCTTCGACGACACGGAACATCCGGTCGCGCTGCAGCTCGGCGGTTCCGATCCGCACAAGCTTGCCGAGGCGGCGCGCATCGGCGAGACCTTCGGCTATGACGAGATCAACCTCAATGTCGGCTGCCCGTCCGACCGCGTCCAGTCGGGTACGTTCGGCGCCTGCCTGATGAAAGCACCGGTTCTGGTCGCCGATTGCGTCGCGGCGATGAAGGCTTCTGTCGGCATCCCCGTCACCGTCAAATGCCGCATCGGCGTCGACGAGCAGGATCCCGAGCCGGCGCTCGATAGGCTGGCGGACGGTGTGTTCGCGGCCGGCGCCGATGCGCTGTGGGTGCATGCCCGCAAGGCGTGGCTGGAAGGGCTGAGCCCGAAGGAAAACCGCGATATCCCGCCGCTCGACTATGGTCGCGTGTATCGGTTGAAAGCCATAAAACCGAACAAATTCATTGGCATCAACGGCGGAATTCAGTCGATTGAAGGAGCGCTTCGGCATCTTGATCATGTCGATGGCGCCATGCTCGGCCGCGCCGCCTATCATACGCCGGGCATTCTGGCAGGCGTCGACGCCGCGTTTTACGGCGACAAACCCGGCGCGTTCGATTTCGCCGCGCCGATCGATGCCATGGCGGATTATGCGGCGCGTCATATCGAGCGGGGCGGGCGGCTTGGCCATGTCACCCGGCACATGGTCGGCTTGTTCCACGGCCTGCCCGGTGCGCGCCGCTACCGGCAGATCCTCTCGACCGATGCGGCAAGGCCTGGCGCCGGACCGGATGTGCTGAAGGCAGCTTTCGCCGCCATCGATTTCGGCGGGACGGACGCCGAAGCAGCCTGATTGTTCAATCGCGCAAGATCGTGCGGTCGCTTGCACGTCTTCCGCGGTCCGTTCCGCAGGACCGTCGATAGCTGAGGCAAAGCTGTCAACTAAGCGGCGCTTGCCCGCTCGCCGTCCTGCTTTTCTTCTCTGACCTGGCGGGGTATGGATCGATTGCGCAACGCATCGCGCTTTGGCGGCGCCTGGAATGTGCGGCGATATTCGTGCGTGAATTGCGAGATGCTCTCGTAGCCCACCTCGAGCCCAGCGCTGGTTGCCGAAAAGCCCTCATCGAGCATGAGGCGGCGTGCCTCGAGCAGGCGAAGCCGCTTCTGATACTGTCCCGGCGTCAGTGAGGTCATGTGCTTGAAGTGCTTGTGGAAGGCCGTCAGGCTCATCGCCGCCGCCGCCGCCAGGCGCTCGACGGGAACACGCGATCGATACCCGGTTCTGAGCATCGCGATGGCCGCCGCGAGACGGCTGGCATGGCTGTTCGGATCGGCAAGCGACCGCAAGGCTGCGCCGTGCTGACCGGAGAGGAGCCAGTAATGCAGCTCGTGCATAATTCCGGGGCGCAGGAGCGACGTAGCATCCGGTCGGTCCAGCAAGCGCATCAGGCGCACCGCACAATCCAGAATCGCGGCATTGGTGTCTTCAGCGAACAAGGTGCGCGTCTCTGACGGGCGCTGCGCACGCACGCTGCCCAGCTGCGCGGCGATCTCGCGCAGCAGCGCCATCTCGAGTTCGATCGCGACGGCCAGATAGGGCAGGCGCCGGCTTGCCTGCACGATCCGTCCGACGACCGGCACGTCCGCGCTCACGATCACGGATTGCCCAGCGGAGAAGATTTGCTGCTCCCTGCCCACGGTCATGAGCTTGGCACCCTGCAGAACCAGACAGACCAAAGGCCGATAGATCGAATGCAAGTCGCCAAGCGGTGACTCGACGCACATCATCCGCAGGCCCGGCACCGGCGTCAGCGCCAGGCCATCCCGGTTTGCATGGCGGGTGGCATAGGTATGAACGGCATGTTTGAGTACGTCCATGCGATGTCTCCTTCAACGAGGGCGATCCTAGCATGCCGGCAGACAAACTTCATCCGGGCTGCAGGATCGCGCAAGTTTTGCGCATGCGTTGGCAAGCTGCCGTCCGCGCCGTTCGGTATGAGATGCCCCCGACCGAGCAGCCCGCTCGACAGGGAAAGGGAGCCATGTGTCTGGACAGAACGAAGTACCGAGACGAGCCGTGCTGGCGGCTGTCGCCATGGCTCCCGTAGCATGGAGCACAGAACGATGAAAATGACAGGAAACACGATCCTCATCACGGGTGGCGGATCCGGGATCGGGCAGGAATTGGCGCTGCGGTTCAATGCGCTTGGAAACACTGTGATCGTTGCGGGACGGCGCAGGGAAGCGCTCGAACAGACGATCGCCGGGCGTGAAGGCATGCGCGCAATGGTCGTCAATGTCGAAGATCCGGAAGCAATCACGGCATTTGCCAAGCGCGTAGTCAACGAGTACCCGGCGCTCAACGTGCTAATCAACAATGCCGGCATCATGCGTCGCGAAGATCTGACCAGAACCCGCGACCTCAGCGATGCGGAGCAGACGATCGTCACCAACCTGTTCGGGCCGATCCGCCTCACCAACGCGCTGATCGACCATCTGGCGGCCCGGCAAAATGCCGTGATCGTCAACGTCTCGTCAGGCCTCGCCTTCGTGCCGTTGAGCGGCACGCCGACCTACAACGCCACCAAGGCGGCGATCCATTCCTATACGGTGTCGCTGCGTGAGCAGCTCAAGGGCAGGGTCGAGGTGATCGAGCTCGCGCCGCCCGCGGTTCGCACCGAACTTACGCCGGGCCAATCAACGCGTGACGAGTATATGCCGCTCGATGCGTTCATGGACGAGGTGATGGCGTTGTTCAGTCGTGAGCCGACACCCAAGGAGATCCTGGTGGAGCGCGTCGGCTTCCTGCGCTGGGCGGAACGGGACGGCCGGTTTGATCAAGCGGTCGAGATGCTCAACGCTCACTGAGCGGGGCCGAAGCAGCCCGACTGTTCAATCGCGCAAGGTCATGCGGTCGCCCCGCACGTCGAAACCGGACAGTGAGCCGATGAAATTCATGCCGAGCAGGCTCTGGCCGAGCATGCCGGGCGCTGCGATCATGACCGGCATGTCCTTGCGCACGATCCCGCCGATCGCCAATTCGTCGATTTTCACGGCGGCGGCGCGCGCCATGCCGTTTGCGGTGGAAACCGGTACGGTGAAGTCGAGAGCGGCAGAATTGAACCCGGCCGCTTGCGCGTCCTGCGCGGTCAGCACGGTACTGGTTGCGCCGGTATCGACCACGGCCCGGACCGGCGTGCCGTTGACCATGATGCGCGCTTCGAAATGGCCATTGCCGGCCTTGTCCAGGGTCACCGTGGCGTGGCCGTCTTCCAGGCCCAATGCCAGCGGACTGCCGGGAACGAGGCCCGCCGTTACCCGGCTGCCGAAATCCTGCAATTCGTAACGGTACTGATAGCCGGCGATCAGTGCCAGCACGATGACGCCCCAGATGCCTAGATTTTGCGTCATGGCGCCTAAGGACCGGCCTGACCGAAGCAGGCCGGCGCCGATGAGCGCGACCAATGCGCCCAGCCAGACGAGCCGGCCGAAATCATGATTCTCGACACCGAACGTGCTGCCAGCGGAATCGTTGAGCATGAGCAGCGCCACGCCCAGCCCGATCGCGATCATCAAGACCCAGAAAAGCCGGTTCATATGTGGCTCACGAGAGAGCGTCGCGTTCGCGCGCGAGGCGGGTGCGGCGCGTTTCCCGGCGCGGTCGCCGCTCGACCGTTTCCAACCGGGCCGGCAGCTCGGCCATGACATTGCGGCGGACCTCAGGAGCCATGTCTATCCAGGCGCCGATTTCCTCGCGCGTGCGGCCGCAACCGAAGCAGAAGCCGGTTTTCATATCGATCGAGCAGACCAGGATGCATGGAGATTCGATGGCCGTCATGATGTTCTCACAGGATTCCGTCAGGAAGCCCTTGTCTCGCTTCCACATGGTGCGACGGCAAGGCCAATGCAAGCCCTCCGAAATGCGCCGCCGGCAACCGCATTCGCGTCAATGCAGGCAGTTGTGCCGGCCGAGCAGGGCGGCTATGCCGCTCACCAACTCAGGGAATGATCACCAACGACATGACCAGCGCGCTGCCCTTCGACGATTTTCGCAATCTTCTGGCGACCCTGCCGCCGGCCGACACGGCGGCCGAAGCCCGCGTCCGCTCGCTATTTGCCAAGGCCGACAAGCCCAATGGTTCACTCGGCCGCATCGAGGACATCGCCGCGTGGCTCGCCGCCTGGAGCGGTCGTGCACCGCCGGCGGTGAACCGGCCCCTGGTAGCGATCTTCGCCGGTAATCATGGCGTCGCTCGTCACAGCATTTCGCCGCGGCCTGTCGCTGCCACGGCGAATGCGGTCGAGCTTTGCGCGGCCGGCGGTGCTGCGGTCAACCAGATCTGCATCGCCAACGATCTGGGGCTGAAGGTGTTCGATCTCGCGTTGCATATTGCGACCGCCGACATCACCGAGGACGCGGCACTTGACGAGCGTGGCTGCGCCGCCACCATGGCCTTCGGCATGGAAGCGGTCGCCGGCGGCACCGATCTGCTTTGCCTTGGCGATCTGGGTGTCGGCAATTCCACCGTCGCCGCCGCCTTGTGTGCAGCGCTGTTCGGCGGCAACGGCGCCGATTGGGTCGGACCCGGATCGGGCGCGGATGCGGCAATGCGGACACGGAAGGCCGATGTTGTGGATGCGGCGCTGGCCTTCCACGGCACAAGCCTGAGGGATCCACTCGAAGCGTTGCGGCGGGTTGGCGGCCGTGAATTCGCGGCGATCGCCGGCGCCATCCTCGCCGCCCGGATGCAGAAAATCCCGGTGCTGCTCGATGGATTGGTGGCGACCGCCGCCGCCGCCGCGCTGCATGCAGCCAATCCCATCGCGCTAGACCATTGTCTTCTTGCGAGCCTTTCGCCGGAGCCTGCGCATGCTCGGGCTGCCGGGCGGCTAGGCCTGCGCCCGCTGCTTGATTTCGGCGTGAGCCACGGCGAGGGGGCAGGGGCGGCACTTGCCGCGAGCCTGGTCAAAGCCGCGGCGCTCACCAGCTCGGGCATGGCTGCGGCGGTTCGCGACCAGTGACGAGAGCCCAAGGACTGGCGCTGCGTCGCAAGCAGCCATAGGCTGTTTCGTCTCGGCCGTCACGCTCCGCTGTCAAGTCAATCTCGTGAACCCATCATCGCTCCAGCGCTCGCTGCCCACTCCGTGGTGCACGAAGAAGAGGCCGTCCGGATCGTATCTGTCCTTCACCGCGAGAAGCTTGATGTAGTTCGAACCCCAAAAGGCCTCTCGCCACCTCTCGTCGAAGAAATCGCTTTCCGCCAAATATGAGCCGACGGCCGGTATCAGCTTGCGCACTTCGTTCATGGCCTTGTCGATTGCACTCGCATCTCGACGGGCAGCCGCCAGGTCGGGTTCGCGACCGGCAATGCCGGGGTATGCCGGCGGTCCCTCGGCGCCGCTGATGGCCAGCGCGAAAGCATCCAGCACCGCCGGATTGGTCGCCGTCTGGCGGGCGGCGTCAATCACCTCGGCAGGAGCGCCCGCAAGGCCCTTGTTGACATGCAGGGAGACAGTCCAGTGGCGGGTAGCCGCGAACAGGGCGTCGGCAAGGTTCTGCTGCCGGTCCGCCTGGAGAAGGGATGACGGAATCCATGCAGACTGGTAGCCGTGCAGAACCTGTCCCGTCTCCTCCAGATTGCTTGCCCAGAATATTTTGGCCTTGCCGGCATCGGGGCGGTCGTCGGCGAGCACCAATCCGGGTATTTTCTTGAGAAATTCAGGATCCCATAAATTTCGAGCCGGGACGGCGATAATCACCGGCTCCGCTTCGAGGCTGAAATCCTGCGGCGAACCGGCCACCCAGTCGAAGAACGGCCGCCAGATCGTCTCACCCTGCTGTTGGTCCAGACCTTCGAATACCATCGAGATCGCGAGAACATTGCCCGGCCGGAAGGCAATCTGCTCGCCCCAGTGCGGATTGAACAGCGCCTTGCTGTAGAATTCCACGATCTTTACGATCAGTCGGCGGAAGGCGGTGTCGGACGTGGCATCGATCGTGGCGAACACGGCGCCGACGAACTCCGGCAACTCGTGCGTCCGCAGCGTGAGCCGCGTCACAACCCCGAGGCTACCGCCACCTCCACCCTTGATCCCCCAGAACAGGTCCGGATTTGTGCAGGCGTTGGCGGTTGTGACAGCGCCGTTGGCAGTGACGATCTCCGCTTCCAGCAGGCTCGCCGCCGCCATTCCATAGGCCTTCGAGAAACTTCCAAACCCGCCACTTTGGATCAGGCCCGCGACGCCGACGGTCAGGCAACCGCCGCCTTGGACATAGCGCCC
The DNA here is from genome assembly GCF_055901555.1 of Mesorhizobium sp. WSM4821. Taxonomy (NCBI): domain Bacteria; kingdom Pseudomonadati; phylum Pseudomonadota; class Alphaproteobacteria; order Hyphomicrobiales; family Phyllobacteriaceae; genus Mesorhizobium; species Mesorhizobium sp. WSM4821. Next base: position 4,532,431 of record NZ_CM148371.1, read on the forward strand.
CGCTTTCGTGGTGACGGCGTCATATGCCTGCCCCCAGATTGCGCCCGCCTCGATCGTGACCGCCGGCCGGGGCGGTTGTCGTCCGGCGCATCCAACACCGACGAACGCATCGTGCACGGTGATGGCCTTCATCTTCCGGGTCCAGATCAACAAGGAGTCCGCGGCGTTGGATGTGCCTTGGTAGCTGTGGCCGCCGCCCTTAACCACGAGCCGCAGATTATTGTCACGGGCGAAATTGACCGCCGCCACGACATCATCGTTCGTTCGGGCAACAACTGCATATTCGCTGGGTTGCGATGTCCAACCGTCGACCCAGCCAAGCGTCTGTGTCAATCCGATCTCGTCGCCGAGGTAATAGGGATTCTTCAGTTCCTTGAAGACATCCGTACAGCGGGAACCTGACGGCGCCTTCATGCATGCGGCTAGCGGCGGCTGGACCTTTACGAGTTGCCCCCCGACTTGCCGGCCAAGCCGGTCCCAACTTGCTTTCGCTGGCCATTCCGGTTCGGCCGGACGGACGCGCGAGGTCGGACGGGCCGCCGCCTGTGCCGGCCCGAGTATCCACGACCGCAAGAACAGGATCGCTGCCACCGTTTGCAATAGACGTCTTCTGTTCATTTGATTGCCTTGGCCCCTGATTGCCTTGGCTCGGAAGAAACGTTGGATGGCCCGCCTGGGCAAGGCTATTGCCAAATCGGCTTATCCGCAACGATTCAGGCACCCGGTGCCTGGCTATCGTGAGCCAGCGCTCAGCGCCGGCGCGCGGCAACCGCCTTGGTCGGCAGTGCCGGCAATTCCTCCATCACCCGGCTCAACGGGAAGATGGCGATCGCCTCGGTGCCTTCGCGCAGTTTGGAATGAAGTTCGAACTCGCCGCCATGCATGGCGAGCAGACCCTGGACGATCGGCAGGCCGAGCCCGGTGCCTTGTTCGGCACTCTTGATGGCGATCGAGCCCTGGCCGAAGGCGGACAGCACGACCGGAATCTCGTCTTCCGGTATGCCCGGGCCATTGTCCTTGATGGAGAGGTATTGGCCGCCGCCCGCAGTCCAGCCGACGCGCACGCGGATTTCACCGCCAGTCCCGGTGAATTTGATGGCATTCGATAGGAGGTTAAGCGCGATCTGTCGCACCGCCCGTTCGTCGGCGAACAGGCGCGGCAAGGCGCTTTCGAAATCCTGGACGATACGGATGTCCTTGTTGCGCGCCTTCAGTTCCATCATATGACAGCAATCCTCGACGACGGAGAGCAGCATTATCGGCTCCTCGTTAAGCTGATAGCGGCCCGCCTCGATGCGCGACAGGTCGAGGATTTCGTTGATCAGATCGAGCAGATGCTGACCGGACTCATGGACGTCGCGGGCATAATCGCGATAGGTCGGGTTACTCATTGGTCCGAGCACTTCGTTCGCCATTACCTCCGAGAAACCGAGAATGGCGTTGAGCGGCGTCCGCAGCTCGTGGCTCATCGAGGCCAAAAACCGCGACTTTGCCAGATTGGCGTCTTCCGCCCGTCGCCGCGCTTCATCCGACATTGATTTCGCCGTCTCCAATTCGGCGATCAGCGCATCTTTTTCGGAACGGAACGAGAGCACCATCAAGGACGCGCGATTGAGGTTGCGCGCCACATAGGCGAAGAAGGGCAGCGAGACGATCAGCAATCCGGCCATGATCAGATCGACCGACATCCAGTGCCGCGCACCGGCATAGGCGTAGACCGCCACAGGAATGGCAAAGGTCGACAGCAGCGCACCGCGCAGGGATGACGCTGTGATCGCGGTCGCCGCCATGGCAAGCAGCAGCACCACCGCCTTGATGAGCTGGAACTGATCGACCTGGCAAGCGTCGCAACCGAGCCAGGCGAACCAGGCCCAGCCCAGGCCGCAAAGGAAATGGCCTATCAAGAAATCACTGTGGGTTTGCAGCGGGTTGAGTTCGGCAGCTTCCGTCCGATCGACGCGCCTCGCCATGAACACGACGATGGCGTAGCAGATGAGTGTAAAGAGCACCCAGACGCCAATTTCCCTACCCGCCCCAGCAAACAGACCCGTCGCCGCAGCTGCCAGGACGAGAAGCGGAACGACGATCGCGTTGCCTGTCATCGCCTGGGCGTGGAGCTTCAAAAGCTCGCGGTCGAAATCGGGATTGCCTGCCTGCTGCGAAAGACGGTCGCGCGTCTTGCGCACCGCGCGCGCCACATCGCTGTTGCGATGGGGTTTCCTGCGGTCCACAATAAACTTGTCCGCTGTGGTCGAGCGTTGCAAGGGCATGGAGACTTCAATTTAAGCGCGCAGCGGTTTCAAAGTGTTAAGCTACGTTCGAATGATTAACCAACGGTTTGCCATATGAGCCGTTCTTGGTCGCGGCGACCGCGGCGACGATACGTACCGCAGCGGCCGCGAAGCCTGTGGCGCCGGCTGGTGGACTACGCACTGACCGTTATCGTTCTCGGTCTGCTGATCGTTCTGGCGGCGCGCCTTGACCGGATCGATACGCGCAGGACGGAGGGGGCCGCCGTCGTCAATGACGGCGACACGATCACACTCGGTAGCGAGCGCATCCGCATGCGTGGCATCGACGCACCGGAGTATTCGCAAATCTGCCGCAAGAACGGCGCCGACTATCCCTGCGGCAAGCTGGCGCGGCAGTCACTGGTGCGGCTGATATCAGGCAAGCCCGTCTCCTGCACCGGCTGGCAGCGCGACCGATACGGCCGGCTGCTCGGCGATTGCAGGGTCGGCGACAAGGATCTCAACCGCGCCCAGGTCGAGGCCGGATGGGCGGTCGCCTATGGCGATTTCGAAACCGAGGAAGCCGCCGCGCGCTCCGGCAAGGCCGGCATCTGGGCCGGCACTTTCGACGAGCCGCACGATTGGCGCCAGAGCCACGATCGCGAGGTGGTCGAGAGAAAACACGGCACTTTGGCTTCGATCGGCGATGCCTTGCGAGAAATTTTTCGTTTCTGGTGAGGATCGTTATAGATTGTTGGAGCAAACTGGGAGAATGGAATGAAGCTGTTCGATGGTGGTCGTGCACCCAATCCAAGGCGGGTTAGGGTTTTCCTCGCAGAGAAGGAGATCGAGGTTCCGCTGGTGCCCATCGACATGGGCGCATTCGGACACAAGCAAGAGCCGGTCAGTTCGCGCAACCCGCTGCAGCGTCTGCCGGTGCTCGAACTCGACGACGGCACCGTCATCACCGAATCCGTCGCGATCTGCCGCTATTTCGAGGAACTGCATCCGGAGCCGGCTTTGTTCGGGCGCGGCGCGCTCGGCAAGGCGCTGGTCGAGATGTGGCAAAGACGCATGGAACTCAACCTGCTAGGTTGCGTCACCGCCGCGTTCCGGCACATCCACCCGGCGATGAAAGAGTGGGAGGTTCCGCAAATTCCCGAATGGGGCGAGGCCAACAAGCCGAAGGCCGTCGGATTCCTGAAACTGCTCGACGAAGAGTTGGCGGACCGGGAATTCGTCGCCGGCGATGCCTATTCGATTGCCGACATCACCGGGCTGATTGCCATCGACTTCATGAAGCCGGCGCGTATCAAGGTGCCGGAAGACTGCGCCAACGTGCTGCGCTGGCATCAGGCGATTTCCAGCCGGCCGAGCGCCGCCGCCTGAGAGCGAGTCCCCCGGGAATGAGCGAAGAGCTGGAAAACTTCGCGGCGAGGGTACGCAGCTGCCGTATCTGCGTCGAAAACCCGGTCGGTCGGCCGTTGCCGCACGAGCCGCGCCCGGTGCTAAGACCCTCGTCGAGCGCCCGCATCCTGATCGCCAGCCAGGCGCCGGGCACCAAAGTGCATATGTCAGGCATGCCGTTCACCGACGCCTCCGGCGATCGGTTGCGAAGCTGGCTGGGCGTCAGCAGCGAGGAATTCTACGATACGACAAAATTCGCCATTGTGCCGATGGGCTTTTGCTTTCCCGGCCAGGATGCCAAGGGCGGCGACCTGCCGCCGCGCCGCGAATGTGCGCCGGCCTGGCGTGCGCCGCTGATGGCACTGATGCCGCGCATCGACCTGGTGCTGACGATCGGCCTCTATGCGCAATCCTGGCACATGGGCGCCGCGCGCCGGCCCTCGCTGACGGAGACGGTGATGGATTGGCGCACCATCTGGAGTGCGCCCAGCAGCCCGAAAGCGCTGCCGCTGCCGCATCCGTCGTGGCGCAACACCGGCTGGCTTAAGCGCAATCCGTGGTTTGAAATGGATTTGCTGCCCTTTCTGAGAGCGGAAATCCGCTATCGCCTCGGCTGAGGCGCGAGCAAGAAATCACTCGCTTTTGCGGCATCTGGCAGAATTTCTTTCTTGTGAACGGCCAAAATAAGAAGGATTATAGCCAATCTATTCCTAGTCTATCCTCGTGGGAGCGCCCAATGGACCGCCTTGACAGAAAAATCCTCCGCCTCTTGCAGGAGGACGCGACGCTCGCGGTCGCCGATGTCGCCAAGAAAGTCGGACTGTCGACGACGCCCTGCTGGCGGCGCATCCAGAAGCTCGAGGAGGAAGGCGTTATCAAGCGCCGCGTCGCCATCCTCGACCATGAAAAGGTCAATGTGCGCGTCACCGTGTTCGTGTCGATTCGCACCAATTCGCACAGCCATGAATGGTTGCGGCGCTTTTCGGAGGTCATCCAGGAATTTCCGGAAGTGGTCGAGTTCTACCGCATGAGCGGCGACGTCGACTATCTCTTGCGCGTGGTGGTGCCCGACATCGCTGCTTACGACGCCTTCTACAAGCGGCTGATCGCCAAGATCGAGATCCGCGACGTGTCGTCTTCGTTTGCCATGGAGCAGATCAAGTACACGACCGAAATACCGCTGGACTATATGGTGCTGGACAAGGAATCGGGCGCGAACGCCGCCTGAGGATTTTTTGCTTAGTTCTTCTTTTTGTTGAGAAAACGCCACGGCGAGTTTGGCGGCAACGTGATGGTGTCCGGCACCACATCGACGTCCATCACCTGCGCCTTGCGCACAGTATAGCCCGACTGGATGACGCTGGCGCCGTCGAGGAGGAAGAGCTGGCTTTTCTCCATGCCCGGCTCCAATACGCCGGTCACGGAAACGGGCTGGTAGGACTGCGATATCCTGTAGGGGCGGGAGGGCGTGACGAGCACGATCTGATTGGGCGGCGGTGTCGGCATGTGGCTGCACGCACCCGTCCAAGGCACCAGCAGGAACTGGTAGACGAGATCGCCCTCGCGATCGACCGGCAGCGCGTACCCCGCCAGTTGGACGGTCTTGTCCTGCAGGTTGAGGGACAGTGTCTCGCCATGATCGGGCATTCTTGCCGCGATCATCGGCAATCCGACACTTTCGGCGGCGGGCTGGGTCGCCGGGCGCAGATCCTTCCAGAATATGCGCGCGGTTTCGGCGGAAGCGCTGCCCGCCGCGATGGAAAGCCACAGCGCCACTGCCAGCGCCGCACCTGATCTGAGACGGAAGTTCATGGGCACCATTCTTCGCCAGTCCGCGGCTGGGATCGAGTAAAAGCCGTTGTGATCTCTGAGGCAGTCAGCAGCAAGAGTGATCCATTTATCGCAAAATACAACCTTGAGGGTCGTGACCGTGGACCCAACCGTCGTTGTGTCTTCCTGCCACAATGAAGTGTGGAGCGGCGCCGTCGCGGCGAACTCGATCCGAAAAATGCAGGGAAATCGCCGAAAGCGTCTTGCCCGGTCACCTCAGTGGCGCAGAATAACCCGACCAAGCGATGCCGGAAGACGGACCGTAGTTCGGGTTATCGTCAGAGCCTGGAGAAGCTTCATGCCGACCAGCCATGATCTCAGCGGGCTGATGAAATTCCTCGATCGCGACGAATGGCGCGAATGTTTCGCGGAAGTGTTCGATGATCATTTCGGCCCGATCCTCGACGACGGGGACATGGAATTCGAAGAACTGGCCGAAATCCTCGGTGCCGACATGGCAATGACCCTTTGGGGCTGTGCCTTCGAGGATTTCCTGACCCAGGATTTCGAGGGCGAACCCAGCAACATCGTCGATGAGTACCTCAAGCGCAGAGGCTGGAAGGAAAACGCGCAATCGAGAGCCTATATGGGCGCGCTGCGTACCTCCGTCATGAGCTTGTATGAGGTAAGCGACATCGTTCCAGGACAATCGCTTATGGCGCGCGATCTTCTCCGCGGTGGCGAACCGATCGCCGTCAGAGAGGGCACCGCCACCAAGGCGTTGAGGCAGTGGGACAAGATCGCGGTGAGGATCGTGCCTGTGCTCGGGAAGAATATCCTTTCTGGCGGTCTTCTCCCCTTCACCCGAGAGGCCACCGAATCCTTGCTCGATGGCCTGTTGGGCGTGTTGGGCAAAAAGAACGCAAGAAAGCTGCCTGCCATCAAGGATGAAGACCTACGGACGGTGGCGCCCATGTTCACGCTCGCATGGATGTTCGACGCACTTGGCAAGGCGGTGGACATGCAGATCCTCCAAAATGCTGACGGCGACGAATTCGTGTTTCATGATGTCCGCTTTCCCTTGGCATCCGGCGTGACACAGACGGACATCGCCGCCCGGTTGAACGGCATAGCGGGAATGTCGCAGGAAAATGCCCAGTTCTGGAACTGGTTGGAAACCATGCCGCAAGGCGAGGACAGACCCAAAGAGGCGGGCACACTCTCCCTGGACACCGTGATGGATAACGATTTGCGCGTGCTGGGCAACATCGAGTTGAGAGGCGGCTTCCTGTGCCTATCCGCCAATTCCGCCATGCGGGCGGAAAAAGGGACGGCCCTGATCCGGCGAGCCTTGGGCGACCTCGTCCGAACACCTCTCACGGAAATCCGTACCATGCAGCAGATGATGGCCGAACGGCCAGCCAAGGATGGCAAGACGCCCTCATCGGAGATGCCGCCGGAACTCGCTGAACAGATCATCCACGAATATCTGGATCAATATTATAGGGAAACCCTCGACCAGCCGGTCGGGATGCTTGGGGATAAGACACCGCGTCAGGCCGTCAAGACTCAAACTGGCCGGCAAAAGGTCGCCGAGTGGCTCAAATATCTGGAAAACCAGACCGCGAGGCAGCCGGACCGCGCTCATCCCATGGCCACTTACAGTTTTGAGTGGATGTGGAAGGAACTTGATGTCCACGACCTGCGCCGGTAGCACCATCCCTCAACGCTCCAAGCGCATCACATGCCGGCGCGAGCCAGCCATGCCGATCTCGTGGAATCCGCGGGCCACGAACATGTTTCGAAATCCCATGAATCTGTAGCTCGGCGAAGCCTTGTCGACCGGATAGGCCTCGATTGTCCTGGCACCGTTGGCGAAACCGTGATCGATGGCCGCGTCGAGCAGGGCGCTTGCCAGCCCACTGCCGCGCGACGCCCTCGGCACGTAGAAGCAGACGATCGACCATATGCCCGCCTCGGTATCGTCCTGCTGCCGCGACATCTTGCGGTAGGTCTCGCGTGGCGCCACCGAGCACCAGCCGACGGTCTTGCCTTCGGCATGGGCGAGAATGCCGACCGGCGTGCCGGCTTCGACGAGCGCCATCACGGCCCGTCTCCTCTCATCATTGGGTGCAGATCGCGGTTCTCCAGACGGCGCCAGGCCATGCACCAGCAGTATTTTGGTGCGCCAGGCTGCTCGAACAGGTTCTCGAAATCGGCGCGCGTCGATCGCGTCACGTCCGTAAAGCGGCTTTGGCCCCCTTTAGCCTTTCCTGGCGGCAAGCCGCTCGAGCGTCTTGGCATTGGAAAGTTCCCTTGCGGCATCTTTGCCGATCCAGCGAGCCGTCTTGTCGGTGGAGACCGCCAGCTTCTGTGCCAGGGCAAGGGCAGGGCCGTGCAAACTCATCGATCGCTTGCCGATCGAACGAAGCGCCCAGTTTACCGCCTTCTTCACAAAATTTCGGCCGTCGGTGGCTTGCGCTTCAATGACCGACAGGAAGTCGAGGAAAGTCGATTCCGGTTCCTTCTTCCGGTGGACGACCGACCAGGCCATCATGGCAAACGCCGTGCGTCGAACGAATTCCCGCTCGTCGGCCGCGAACTCGCCTATCAGATCCCTCCAGGAATCGGTGTCGACAAAGAGAGCGGAGACGCCGTCGACAATATCCCAAGAGTCGAAAGTCGCCGCCCATCGTCTTGCATCCGCGGCAGAGAACCGCTTCGGATCGGCCGTGACAGAAGCTATGAACTGTGCCTCCATGATACCCGTCTGCCATAGCTCGAAGGCACGTTCATGGTTGCGCTTGATTTTCTGGGCAATCTGCCTCTGCACGCCGTGCGAGATACCGAGCGCACGTTCGATCTTGATGCCATAGCGCAGCATGCCGCGGCGGTTCTCCTCCGAGCCGATCGAGCGCAAATGGGCGACAATCTCCTCGGCGCTGGATTGCGGCGAAAGCTCGGCCACGGTGAAACCTATTTTTCCAATCGTGCCAGCAGCGAGGACGTGTCCCAGCGCTTGCCGCCCATTGCCTGAACGTCCTTGTAGAACTGGTCGATAAGTGCCGTTACAGGCAGCTTGGCGCCGTTGCGGTCGGCCTCCGCCAGGCAGATGCCGAGATCCTTGCGCATCCAGTCGACGGCGAAGCCGAAATCATATTTGCCGGCGTTCATCGTCTTGTGACGGTTCTCCATCTGCCACGATCCGGCCGCGCCCTTGGAAATCACCTCGATGACCTTTTCGATGTCGAGCCCGGCCTTCTTGCCGAAATGAATACCCTCAGCCAATCCTTGCACTAATCCGGCGATGCAGATCTGGTTAATCATCTTGGTAAGTTGGCCCGAGCCGGCTGGGCCCATCAGTCCGACCATGCGGGCATAGGCATCGATGACAGGCTTCGCCTCGTCGAAGGCTTTTTGCTCGCCGCCAACCATGACGGTCAGCACACCGTTTTCGGCGCCTGCCTGACCACCGGAGACCGGCGCGTCGAGGAACGAAAACCCGCGCACTTGCGCCTTCTCCGCCAGTTCGCGCGCGACCTCGGCCGAGGCCGTGGTGTTGTCGACGAAGATGGCTCCCTTCTTCATCGACTGGAAGGCGCCCTCGGCGCCGATCGTCACCGCACGAAGGTCGTCGTCATTGCCAACACAGGAAAAGACAAAGTCCTTGCCGTCGGCCGCTTCGGCCGGCGTCCTGGCGGCGGCGCCGCCATGCTGGCCAACCCATTGCTCGGACTTGGCCTTGGTGCGGTTGTAGACGGTGACGTCATGGCCACCCTTGTTCCTGAGATGTCCGGCCATTGGATAGCCCATGACGCCAAGACCGAGAAATGCCACCGATGCCATGTTTCAAATCCCTTAGAAGCCAGCTTTCCGGCCTTCTTAGCGGATCAGGCAAGGCTATGGGAGTCAGTGTTCAGGGCAATCGGGTGAAGGAAAAGTCCTGTTTACTGCTCGTCGCGCTCGGTGGGAACCATTTCCGCGAAGCGAAAATGGCAAGGCCGACTGGCCGTCGCGCCTTTTGGCGCGTGAAGCCAAGGTCGCGGATGCGACCGCCGGCGTTTGAGACAGCAAGAAAAGAAGGGCAATCGGGCTCAACCGGTTGCCCTGAGTCAGCGTTGCAGATGGATCGTAATGCGCCGTTCGATCCATTCGACTGCGTGGCGCAGTATCTCGACAATGACCAGATAGATGATCGCCGCCCAGACATAGGACTGGAAGTCGAAAGTGCGCGAATAGGTGAGCCGAGTGACGCCCATCAGATCATAGACGGTGATGATGGCGACGATCGCCGAGCCCTTGATCATCAGGATGATCTCGTTGCCGTAGGGTCGCAACGCCACGATCAATGCCTGCGGCAGGATGATCTTCCACATCGTCTGCAATTTGTGCAGGCCGAGCGAGGCGGCGCCCTCCCACTGGCCCCTGGGTACGCTCTGGATCGCGCCGCGCAGGATTTCCGCCTGATAGGCGGCAGTGTTGAGCGAGAAGGCGAAGATTGCGCAGTTGAACGCCTCACGGAAAAAACCCCAGAGGCCGACCATCTCGAGTTGCGGCCGGAAGGAGCCCACTCCGTAATAGACAAGGAAGGTCTGGGCCAGCAGCGGCGTGCCGCGGAAGAAATAGACATAGGCATAGGCCAGACCCGAAAGAACCCGGTTCTTCGACATGCGGGCATAAGCGATCGGCACCGACAGGATCGCGCCGAGTACGATCGAGATGGCGACCAGCAGCAGGGTGATGCCAAGTCCCGATACGTAGCCGGGCGCGTATTTCGCGAAAAGTTCGCCGTTCCAGGCGAGAATGAGATAGGCGGCGATCCCGGCCAGAAAAACGATCCACAGACAGACCAGCGCGTAGCCGAGAACGCGTTGCCGGGGCCAGCCGCGTGGCAAAGCCGGCGGGCGGTCGATCTTGGTGGCATCCGTGGCGGTAGCGCTCATCGCTGCACCTGCTGGCGGCCGACCGCACGTTCGATCGCGTTGATGCCGAAGGACGATATGATAGCGAGGAGCAGATAGATGAGAGCGGCGACACCGAAGAACAAAAAGGCGTGCTTGGTCACACGGGCGGCCACGCCCGCTTGCCGCAATATGTCGGTAAGACCGATGGCTGAAACCAGGGCGGTGTCCTTGAGCAGGATGAGCCACAGATTGGCAAGACCCGGCAGCGCGATACGGATAAGCTGCGGCAGTACCACAAGTCGCATCGTCTGCCAGCCCGACAGGCCGACCGAATAGCCGCCCTCGTACTGCCCCTTCGGGATGGCGCGGAACGCGGAGAGGAAGACTTCGCTGGCATAGGACGAGAAGACGACGCCGAGCGCGATCATGCCGGAAACAAAAGCATTCACTTCGACCGAGGCGGTCGGATCATACAGGTGTATTATTTGCTGGATGCCGACTTGCGCACCGTAAAAGATGATGAACAGGGTCAGCAGCTCGGGCAGTCCACGAAAGATCGTGGTGTAAATATTGCCGGCCAGCCGCAGCGACGGCTCGCCGGATTGCTTGGCCAATGCGACCAGAAAGCCGATCACCAGACCGACGGGCAGAGTCGCGGCTGCAAGCGAGACGGTGATGAAAACGCCGTAGGCGATGTCGTCGAGCCAGCCTTCGGGTCCCCAACTGAGCAGCGTCCAAACGCTTTGCATCCGCCTGCCTGGTCTCCCTTATTGGCTCTTGAGAGCAGCGGTGTCACCCCTCGTGCGCCGCTTGTTGTGCGAACGGCGGGAATTTCCTGCCGTTCGCCGTCAATCCGGAGGGATCAGGACTCGCCGCCGTAGACGTCGTATTTGAAGTAGTTGTCGTTGATTTCCTTGTACTTTCCATTGGCGCGGATGGCATCGATCGCCGCGTTGAACTGATTGACCAGCTCGGTCTCGCCCTTGCGCACGGCAATGCCGGCGCCCGGACCATGGATCTTGATGTCAGGCGTGATCGCACCGATCAGCTTGCAGCAGGCGCCGTCCGGCGTGGCAAGCCAGCCTTCGAGAACGGTGATATCGTCGTTGACCGCATCGACGCGGCCATTGGCCAGATCGAGCTGGTATTCCTGCGCGGTCGGATAGGGCTTGATCGTGCTGTCGGTGTAGGTTGCGGTCGAATAGTTGAAATGCGTCGTCGAACCCTGCACGCCGATCGTCTTGCCGGCCAGGTCCTCCTTGGTCACGCCCTTGATGTCGCTGTCCTTGGGCGCGACGATCGCCGGTGGCGTGTTGTAGTATTTGTTGGTGAAGTCGACCTTCTCGGCACGCTCCGGCGTGATCGACATCGAGGCGATGATGGCGTCGAACTTGCCGGCCTGAAGCGCCGGGATGATGCCATCCCAATCCTGCGCGACGAACGTGCACGTCACCTTCATCTCGTCGCAAAGCGCCTTGGCGATGTCGACGTCGAAGCCTTCGAGCTTGCCATCGGCGGTCAGGTTGTTGAACGGGGGGTAGGCGCCTTCCGTGCCAATCCTCAGGGTCTTCTCCTGAGCTTGGGCAACGCCAAGCGTCAGCAGCGCGGCCGATGCGGCGAGCGCTATACGCAGTGCAATACGCATGATGGTCCTCTCTGTGTGTCCCGGCCGTCGTTCCAAACGGCTCTGTGGGCGGTGCTTTTGACCGCCCGCTGGCTCGATACTCCCACTGTTTTCCGAGAAAAAGCAACTGCAAAACCGTTGCCTTCGGGATTTTGCATTCGCGGATAATGCTGACGTTGGGGCAAGCACGGTAACGGAAAGAGAGGGCGGCCGAATGCTCCCTAGGCAACCCTCAGCGTGTCAAACCTGTCGTGCGCTCGATGAAGTCGACTATCGATTTCGCGTCGTCGAGATCGAAGACTGGCAAGTTCTCGCCCGCAACGGCGAAGTCGGCTGCGATGGCGACTATGTGCGGATCGTTTGCCGAAAGCGGTGCCCGGTCCTTGGCCTCCAGCCGCCGCGTTTCGATCTTGCTGTGCGCCTCGCGCTTGTAACCCTCGACCAGCACGATATCGCAGGCGCCGAGCCGTGACAGGATCGCGTCCAGCGTCGGCTCGTTCTCGTCGCGCAATTCGTGCATCAGCGCCCAGCGCCTGTCCGATACGATCGCGACTTCCGTGGCCCCGGCCTGCCTGTGGCGAAAGCTGTCCGCCCCTGGTTTGTCGATGTCGAATTCATGATGGGCGTGTTTCACCGTCGAGACTTTCCAGCCGCGCCGGGCACATTCGGCGACCAGCTTTTCGGTCAGTGTCGTCTTGCCGGAATTCTTCCAGCCGGTGATGCCGAAAACGCGTCTCATCATGGCTCCATGCTCTGCAGCAGACGTTCGGCTTCGGCAAGGTCGTTTGGCGTATTGATGTTGAAGAAAGGATCGATCTCGTGCCCACCGGAGCTCCATATCGGAAATTCGACATCGACAAAGCCGTACCGCTCGATGAAGGCGGAGACCCGCCTATTGTCTTCATCGACCAGGAAACGGCGCAAGGCGTCGTGCAGACCAAGCGGCCAGAGCGCGAATGTCGGATGCCGCTTGCCACCCGAACTGGCGACAGCGATCGCGCCGGGACGGTCCTTGACCACCGCGGCCAGCCGCCCGACCACATCCTCGGGAAAGAACGGCGTGTCGCCGGCGACTGTGACGACCTCGCTGCAAGCCATGGACGCCCACTCGAGGCCGGTCAGAATGCCCGCAAGCGGTCCCGCGTAACCCTCAACCGTATCGGCAAGCACCGGCAGTCCGAAGCCGGCAAAGCGTGTCGGATCGCCGTTGGCGCTCAGCGCCAGCGGTCCGACCTGCGGGGCAAGGCGCGCGACGACACGGTCGAGTACGCTGCGACCTCCCAGAGTAAGCAGGCTTTTGTCGCCGCCGCCCATTCGCCGCGATTGGCCGCCGGCCAGAATGATCCCTGCAATGTCTCGGTTCATCGTCCGCCTCGCCGGCCCCAATCGTCAGGTTTCAGCGACCCTCGGGGCTCGTCTATATGCCGTCCGGCGCCATATCAGGTCCAGCGCTTTCGGCGGCAGTCTTTTGCCGGCCGACGACGCGTTCGCGGTAAAGCGCGTAGAGACCGGAGCCGACGATGACGGTGGCGCCGAGTATCATCGGCAGGTCGGGGACGTCACCGAAGATGAACAGGCCAAGCAGGATCGAGCAGAGCAGGGCTGTGTAGCGGAACGGCGCGATGAACGAGACGTCGCCGACCCGCATCGCCATGATGATGAACTGGTAACCGGTGACCACGAGCACCGCCGCCAGTGCCAGCAGCGCCGTGCTCTTTCCCGCCATCGGTGTCCATCCACCCATTGGCGAAAGCAGCGCCGCGCCCAGCACCGTCATGGCGAGTGCCGTGGCGGTCGATACCAGCAATGTCGGAATGGCTTGCGGTATCCGCTTGGTGGCAAGGTCACGCACCGCACAACAGACCACGCAGGCGAGCGCCAGCAGCGAATAGACGCTGAATCCCTCGAAGCCGGGCCGCACGATGATCAGCACGCCGGCGAAACCGATGGCGATGGCCAGCCAGCGCCGCCAGCCGACGCCTTCATTGAACACAAGTGCTGCGCCCATGGTCACCGCCAGCGGCAGCGCCTGCAGCACGGCTGAGACATTGGCGATCGGCAGATGCGCCAATGCAACCAGGAACGACACGGTAGCACCGGCTTCGCCGGCGACGCGCACCGCAACCATGGGTTGCAGCATCGAGCCCGGCCGGGCAAGCGCACCGCGTTGCCACGCAAGCAGGCCTACGAAAAGCGAAGCAAAGGCGCCGCGGATCAGCATGACCTGCGCCATGTTCATGGATTCCGACGCGAATTTGGTGATCGCGTCGTTTAGGGTGAAACCAATCATGGCCACCACCATGAACAGCGCGCCGCGCAGATTTGGCGAAAGAAGCAAAGGACGTTACCAGTTGTGCTTTGCATCAAGCCTGTAACAGCCGATCACAAAACTGCAACGTCAAAGGGGTGGGCCACAGCCTTTTCGCCGCTCCGGAGCGGAATGCTAGGCTGGAACGTTTCGCCGGTAAATCCGGCAACCGCTTGCGGACAGGACTTTTTCTGGGCGTGACCGAAATCTTCACGGACCCCTGAGGCTGTCAGCTATCACTCCAACCAACGGGTCGTATTTCGATTTCAGAGCCGGCGGGTAATTGATCCAGACGCTGCGGATGACGCCGTCCATTCCGAACAGACGACGCTCGTAAAAGATGGTCTCGTCCTTGAGTCCCGACAGCACCGCCCAGTCCTTGCCGGTCCTGCTGTAGGTGATCTTGTAGCTCGGCCCCTCGCGGGCTTTCTCAGCGGCGACAAAACCTTTCGGGGTGTCGTCATCGATGTTGAAGATGCCGGAGCAGATCAGGCTGGCGCCGTCCGCGCTGAGCCATTGCTGCCCGTCGCCATTCTCCGGCTCGGGCAGACGATCGGTGAAAATCTCATCGGGAAAGGTGCAGACGGTGCCAAAGCGCGCATTGGTATAAGTGAATGGCGCAGCAATTGCTCCGGTCGTCGCAATCGCCGCCAAAGACGCCAAGATCGAGAAGAAATGCTTCATGCCATCACCCCGCAGCCAATGACCGGAGGCGATCTTGCACGAAATCGACGAAAAAATCAGCCGCCGGTGACGCTCATGTGCCGCGACACCGATGGACGGTTGGTACGGCGGTCGATGATGAAATCATGACCCTTGGGTTTGCGGCCAATGGCTTCGTCGATGGCGTCGGCGACCAGTTCGTTGCCTTCTGACGCGCGCAACGGTGCTCGCAGGTCAGCGGCATCCTCCTGGCCGAGGCACATGTAGAGCGTGCCGGTGCAGGTCAGCCGGACGCGGTTGCAGCTCTCGCAGAAATTATGCGTCATCGGTGTGATTAAACCGAGCCTGCCACCGGTCTCGGCAACGTTGACGTAGCGGGCAGGGCCGCCGGTCTTGTAGGAAATATCGGTCAGGGTGAACTGCCGCTCAAGTGCTGCGCGCAGCAGCGACAGCGGCAGGTACTGGTCGGTACGGTCGGCATCGATCTCGCCCATCGGCATGGTTTCGATGACCGTCAACTCCATGCCACGACCGTGCGCCCAGCGCAGCATCTCCGGCAGCTCGGCGTCATTGAAACCCTTCAACGCCACAGCATTGAGCTTCACCTTCAACCCCGCTGCCTGCGCGGCGTCGATGCCGTCCATGACCTTGTCGAGATTGCCCCAGCGGGTGATCTGGCGGAATTTTTCCGGGTCCAGCGTGTCCAATGAGACGTTGATGCGCTTGACCCCGCAATCGGCAAGCTCGGCGGCAAAGCGCGAAAGCTGCGAGCCGTTGGTGGTCAGCGTCAGTTCTTCCAGAGCGCCACTTTCGAGATGACGCGCAATCCGGCGCACCAGATGCATGATGTTCTTGCGCACAAGCGGCTCGCCGCCGGTCAGACGCAGTTTCCTGACGCCCTTTTCGATGAAGACCGTGCACAGCCGGTCGAGCTCTTCCAGCGACAGCAGATCCTTCTTGGGAAGGAACGCCATGTCTTCGGCCATGCAATAGGTGCAGCGGAAATCGCAACGGTCGGTGACCGACACGCGCAAATAGCTGATCGTGCGACCAAAAGGATCGATCATGTCCATGCTATGCGTTTTCCCGTGGCTGCGGACAGCATCGTTATATATGGCTATGTGATACGATCCAACCTGTCATTCAAGATAACAGGTTTCGATCCGTGCTAACATCGCGTCGCCGACAGATTGCGTCGGAAGTTTCGACGCAGCCTTTCACCGTTGCGCGAAGCGGCGTAGGGAAGGGCAGACGAAGCGGAACTTATCACCATGACGGCGCCGAAGGAACTCAGGGTCTCCAAAGATCGCAGGCTGCTTACCGTGACGTTCCCCGACCATCAGCCGTTCGAACTGCCGGCGGAGTTTCTGCGCGTTGCTTCGCCATCGGCCGAAGTACAGGGCCATTCGCCCGAACAGCGCGTCACCGTTCCCGGCAAGCGCAACGTCGCGATCCTGAAGATCGAACCGATCGGCAACTATGCCGTCCGCATCACCTTCGACGATTTCCACGATACCGGCATCTTCACCTGGAACTACCTGCATACGCTGGGCCATGAGAAGGACGCGCGCTGGGCCGCCTATCTCGCCGAGTTGGAAGAGAAGGGGTTAAGCCGCGATCGTTGAATGGTTCCTTCGGGACGCTCCGGTCAACGCAGGATCGCCAGTATCTCGCTGGTGTCATGATAGAACGGCGTGCCTTCGATCAGCCGGTCATCCTTGAAGTGCAAGACTTCGGCAAAGGGCTGTTTAACGGTTGCACCCTTGGCCCGCGATGTCAGCGACAGCGTACAGCTCATGAACACCATGTCATCGCTTTGGGCGGCCTGAAGGCCTTCCACCGCCACGTCGCTCCAGATTTCCCGCATCTTGCGGAAAAGGGCGCCAACGCCGTCGAGGCCATTCCAGTCACCGGCATAGGGCAGGGACCGCGGCTCATGCACAACAACATCAGCGTGAAATGCACCCGCAAGCATATCGAGGCTCTCCGACCCCGATTGCAGGAAGCGCATTTCGACCTCGAACATGTTTTCAAGAAGTTCCATGGCGGTGCGTCGCCGATCGAGTGGTCTATCCATTTTCGGTTCTCCGTGTTCAGTATCGTGGTCGACGCGGCTTGCCCTTAATATCGTTGGTTCGACACCCGTTTCCTGACGACCGAAAAGGCGGCGCCACGTGTCGTCAAAACGTCACGTACATGGAGAAGCGGCGGCGGATATTCGGAGACGAAAACATGTCCATCATCACCACGGTCGAGCAGCTCGAAGCGCTCTATGGCCTGCCCGGCGAGACTTCACTGGTCAAGGAACTCGACCATGTGATTCCCGAATACGCCGCCTTCATCGAGGCCTCGCCCTTTGCCGCGCTCGCGACCAGCGGCCCGGAAGGGCTGGATTGCTCACCGCGCGGCGATCTCGCCGGCTTCGTGCGCATCCATGATCCGAAAACCCTGATGATGCCGGACCGGCGCGGCAACAACCGTGCCGATTCGCTCCGAAACATCCTTCGCGATCCGCGCGTCGGCCTTTTGTTTCTGGTACCCGGTTCCGGCACGACACTGCGGGTCAACGGCCGCGCCCACATCACCACGGATGCCGCGCTCTGCGCCTCGTTCAGCGTCGACGGCAAGCGGGCGCGTTCAGTCACAGTCATCGATGTCGATTCGGTCTATTTCCAGTGCGCTCGCGCCGTCCACCGGTCGGAACTCTGGAACCCGGCAAGGCATGTCGACCCGAAGTCGTTGCCGACGCCTGGAAAAATCCTGGAAATCACCAGCCGGAAAGGCATCGACGGCGAGGTCTCTGACAAGGAATGGCCGGAGCGTGCGAAAAAGTCGATGTGGTGAGCGGATCGCCCTGCGAGCCCTATCTGTTTGTTTGAGCATCGGATTTTCCCAAAACCGGCTTCCACCCCCGGGTCAGGCCCGAGGGCAGGCTGTTTGGGTCCGATGCTCCGTCACGCTTCCTTGAGCACGTCGGCAATCTTGCGCATCTGCTCGCCGATCATGTCGCATTGCTCCGGTGTCGACTGGCTCATCGCCTTCTCGATCAGCGCCATATGGACCTTCAGCGCCTGCATCAGCAGTTCCGTGCCGGCTTCGGTCAAGGTCAGCCGCAGCACCCGCTTGTCCTTCTGGTCGCCTTCGCGGCGCAGCAGGCCGCGTGTTTCGAGCTGCGGCAAAAGCATGGTGATGTTGGAGCGTCCCACCAGCAGCCGGCGGGCGAGATCGTGCTGCGACATGCCGGGATGGCGGTAGAGGTTCATCAGCACATCGAGCTGCGCCGGCTTCAGATCCAGCGGCGCGAGCTTCACCGCCAGCGTGCGCTCCAGCACGTGGCAGGCGCGCGCCACCGCGACCCAGTTGCGAAAACGCGGGTTGTCCCAGGGTAGCTCTTGTTTAATGTTCATGTTTGAACTATTATGTTCATGCTTGAACGAATGGATGGATCGCCACTATGGCATCATTTGGATTGAAGGTCATCCGGGGCATGTTTGCCGCCGCCGAGCACGTGGCCCCCCGCCTTAGCGGGCGCGCTGCGTTCGAACTGTTCTGCCGCACGCCGAACGCCAAGGTTCTCAGCGAGGGCGAGCGACGCGCCGTCGACCGCGCCGCCGGCTTCATGGCCGAGGCCCGCCATCATCGGCTGAAGACCACAAACGGCTGCGTCATGGTGCATGAGTTCAGGCCAGAGCCGGGCCGGATGGCCGCCGGCACGGTGCTCGTCATCCATGGCTGGCGTTCGCGCACTGAATATATGCGCACGCTGATCGAGGGTTACCGCGACGCCGGTTACAAGGTTGTTTCGCTCGACCTGCCGGGCCACGGCCAATCGCAGGGCCGCCGGCTCACGCTGGTCAGTGCTGTCGAAGCCGCATGGCTCGCCGGCGAATGGTTCGGCCCGTTCGCGGCGATCGTCGGCCATTCCTTCGGCGGTGCCGTCGCTGCCAATGCCGTCGTCGGTTCGGTCAAGAACATTCCGCCGCTGGCGGCCGGGCGGCTGGTGCTGATCGCGGCGCCGAGTTCCCTGCCGGCGATCTTCAACGATTTCAGCCTCATGCTCCGTGTCGGCCCGCGCTCGCAGGCCGCCATGGCCGACCGGGTCGAACGCATCGCCGGACGGCCGCTGCACGAATTCACCGGCGACCGCCAGCTCGCCGGCACGCCGGTGCCGACGCTGGTCATCCATGCGCCGGATGACCGCGAGGTGTCCGCCGACCATGCAAGGCTCTATGCCGGCGCCGGCGACCATGTGCGACTTTACTGGGCCGAGGGGCTCGGTCATCGCCGCATTCTCGCCGACAAGGGCGTGGTCGAGCGTGCGGTCGGCTTCGTTGCCGAACACCTGGAATCGTCGCTGCTGCATTGATTTGACCGAGAATCCGGCTGCCATGCGGCCGGTGTCTCACGCCGCGTCCGTGCCGGCCATCGCCTTCCACGCCGCCATCGCCCCGGCCACCGTCGCCAGAAGTGCTGCGCGCGACGCGCCGTCGCGCGCCTGGATCGACATGCCGTGCTGCACGGTCGCGTAGAAGGTCGCAGCCGTGCTGCTGTCGAAGCCGTGCGGCAGTTCGCCTTCCGCCACGCCACGTTCAAGCCGTCTCAGCAGGGCCGCGCGGCTCTCGGCTCGGCGGCGGCGCAGGTCATCGCAGATGGGGCCGCGACTTGAGTCCTGATGCAGTGCGCCGAGCGCGATCAGGCAGCCTTGCGGACGATCGGTCTGCGAATAGGCCTTGGCCGTCTGACGCAAGAAACGCTCGATCGCCTGGCGTGCGGTCGGCGCCTTTTCCAGCGCTGACCAAATATCGGTGCCTTCGACCTGCGTGTAAAGTTCGACCGCCTGAAGGAACAGCGCCTGCTTGCTGCCGAAGGCGGCATAGAGGCTAGGCGAGTTGATGCCCATCGCCGCCCTCAGGTCGCTCACCGAAGCGCCCTCGTAGCCCTTGGTCCAAAACACCTCCATTGCGCGCCGCAAAGCGGCGGTTCGATCGAAAGTGCGGGGGCGTCCTCGTTCCGGCATGGCATTCTTTTCTGTGTTGATTGATACATAAATCGATTGACGTATGCGGGCAAGGCTGACAGATATTTATGTATCGATCCTTACAAAATGGAGAACAAAATGTCATCCAAAGGCTTGAACGGCAAGGTGGCGCTCGTCACCGGCGGCAGCCGCGGCATCGGCGCGGCGATTGCGCGAAGGCTCGCGGCCGACGGCGCCCGTGTCGCGCTCACCTACGTGAACGGCGAGCAGAAGGCCCGCTCGGTCGTTAGGGAAATCGAGGCAGCCGGCGGTCGCGCCATCGCCATCAAGGCCGACAATCGCGACGCCGCCGCAATCCAGCAGGCGGTCAGCGAGGCGGTGAGGGCTTTCGGGCGACTCGACATCCTCGTTAACAGCGCCGGTATCTGGCGCGCCGCGCCGATCGACGCCTTGCCGCTCGCCGACTTCGATGAGACCATGGAGGTCAATGTCAGAGCCCCGTTCGTGGCCGCGAAGGCGGCAGTCGAGCATATGGGCGAGGGGGGCAGGATCATTTCGATCGGCAGCAATCTGGCGGAGCGTGTCACCGACACCAGCCTCAGCGCCTATTCGGCCAGCAAAGCGGCATTGGTTGGCTTGACCAAGGCATTGGCGCGCGACCTCGGTTCGCGCGGCATCACCGCCAACGTCGTTCATCCCGGGTCGACCGATACCGATATGAACCCGGCCAGCGGTCCGCACGCCGAGCACCAGCGACAGAAAATGGCGACGCCTCGCTTCGGCAAGGCTGAAGAGATTGCCGGCATGGTCGCCTGGCTGGCAGGTCCCGAAGGGCGCTTCGTGACAGGCGCCGCACTGACCATCGACGGCGGCGCCAACGCCTGATCCTTGCTCTGTTCCCGGAAACCGGAGCGAACCCAATTCGCTCCGGTTATCACTGTGTTGTGAAACTGTTCTGCAACAGACCCCCCGAAATTTATGGAAGCTTAACGAAATCAGTATGAATCGGTGTAGTCGCGTCTTACATCCGTCATGCGGTGGGCGAGACCGTCAAGCGATGCGCAACGGGAACCGGTTGCAGCCGGAACGGGTGATCCATGAAATTCCTCGGAAACAAAGCAACCGTGATGCCGCTTGCGGTGGTCACGGCAATGCTGGCCTTCGGCGTGCCGCAAGCGGACGCGCAAGGGCTTTTCGAGAGGCTTTTCGGTGGTGGCATCAGGCATACACCGCAAGGTGATTTCCCCCCGCCGCCTTCAAGGCAGCCGAGATACAAGCCAAATGCAAACACGCCGGCCGTTTCTCGCAGCGGCGGTGGTGGCGCCCAAATCAGCAGCCCGTCCTATCGCACCTACAAGAGCGATCCGCTCGTGCGCGTCGACTTCTCGACGCTGGCGGCAACGCCGGAGCCGGCGATGCCGCAGGATGCCGCCTTCCAGCCATCTTCCGCCACGGACGTTGCCTTCCGCGAAGCGATCGACGGGCTCGGTGACTACGAACTGTACGCCGAAAAAGACATCGCCAAGGCGCTCATTGCCTATTACTCGGCCAATTCGGATTTCATCTGGATAACGGAAACCGGCGCCAACAGCCGCGCGCAGGATGCGGTGCGGGTGCTTGGCGAGGCGGCGAGCTATGGCCTCACGCCCAGCGACTACACGGTAGAGGTGCCCGCCGCCGGTGCATCGACGAGCAACACAGATGCGCGGCTGAAAGAGCTCGCCCGCTTCGAGATGGCGCTGTCGGCGCGCGTCCTGCGCTACGTCCATGACGCTCAAAGCGGCCGCGTCGATCCCAATCGCATCACCGGCTATTACGATTTCCCGGCCAAGCCGCTCGATATGGAAGGCGTGCTGAAAACGCTGGCACGCACCCAGCAGGCGCGCACCTATCTCGAATCGCGGCATCCGCAGAACGTGGAGTATCAGGCGCTTCGCGTCGAACTGGAATCGCTTCAAGCCAGCGCCGAAGACGAAATCGTCGTCGACCCCAAGCTGTTGCTGAAGTCAGGGCAGACCAGCCAGGAACTGCCGAAGCTTCTGGCGAAGATCGCGCGCAACCTCGACGACGAGATGGGCGGCGCCTATGGCGAGATACTGTCCAGGCTCGCCACCAGCGAGGTCTACGATCCGGAGTTGGTACCGGTCATCAAGGCAGTGCAGAAGAAGGCGGGCATGAAGGGCGACGGCGTCATCGGCCCGCGCACCGTTGCGGCGCTGGTCGGAACGTCCAAGGTCGACAAGATCCGGAAAGTAAAAGTCGCGCTGGAAGAGTTGCGCTGGCTGCCATCCGATCTCGGCAGTCCGCGTGTTTTCATCAACCAGCCGGCCTTCACGGCGAGCTATATCGAAAATGGCGAGGAGAAGCTGAAGACCCGCGCCGTGATCGGCAAAATCACGAACCAGACTTCATTCTTCTACGATCAGGTGGAGCAGGTCGACTTCCATCCCTATTGGGGCGTGCCGCAGTCGATCCTCGTCAATGAGATGCTGCCCCGGCTGCGCAGGGATCCCGGCTATCTCGACCGCGCCGGTTACGAGGTGGTCAACGCGCGCGGCAAGCGCATTCCCTCTTCCTCGGTCAACTGGGGCGCCTATGGCGCGAAGATACCTTATGGCGTGCGCCAGCTGCCGAGCGAGGCCAACGCGCTGGGCGAACTGAAGATCCTCTTCCCCAACAAGCACGCAATCTACATGCATGACACGCCCCAGAAGTCGTTCTTCGAACGTGACATGCGGGCGCTCAGCCATGGCTGCGTTCGCCTGCAGGATCCGCGCGGCATGGCGGCCGCCGTGCTCGGCACCTCGGTCGACTACATCGCGGAGAAGCTGAAGCACGGACATTCGACCGAAAAGGTCGCGCGCACGATCCCGGTCTATGTCGCTTATTTCACCGCCTGGCCGGACATGTCCGGCAATGTCGAGTACTTCCATGACGTCTACGACCGCGACACGCGTCTGCAACAGGCGCTCGACAGCACGGAAGCAGTTCGCTCGCCGGCAAGCTGAGGACTCGGATTAGCGGCTCCGGTCACCGGCACCTTAGAGAAAAAGCTGCCAAGGATGAAGTCGCTCGCGCGGAACGCCGAGTGGAACGATCTATTTCGGCTCGGCTGTCACCGGATCGTAGGTGATTTCGACTTTCGCCTTGTCGGTCGTGTAGTAGGTGACGGTGTAGGCGCCGCTGTCCCAGTCGACCTCGTCGATGTAACGAAAGTCACTGCGCTGCTCGACCTTGGCGATGATTTCCGACAGTTTTTTGGCATTCTGGGGTGGCAGCGGTCGGTCATCCGCGGCAAATGCCGGTCCACCGAAAAGAAGAACTGCGACAGCTGTCGCCAAAACAAGTCTGGACATGGCTTTCCCTCACACTTCGACAAGTAGAACTCGCGGCTATACAGGTTTGTTCCGGGTTCTGGAACGCACATGGTTTCGGCGCAACCATCTGCAGATCACTCGTCCTCGGGGAAGAGATGGGCCAAGGCCGTGTCGAACATGAGTTCCAGAGCGTCCCCCAGTTCAAATATCTTGTCCTCATCGAAGGCCGCGATGAGCTCGCGATCGTCGCGAAGCATCAGGTCCACGACCGTTTCGCTGCCCAGCCGCTCGGCAAGTGCTACGGTGCCGTGCAGCATGCCCTTTCCGGACGGCGCCTCCCGCAGGTACTGCGGACGGACACCCAGGATGGCCTTGCCGCCTTTCCGGAAGGGGCGGCTTCTGGTCGCTACCCTGATCGGCTCCAGGGATTGGTTGCCGACCGTCGCCGTTTCGCCATCTAGGTCGAGGACGTCGACATTCAGGAAATTCATCGACGGAGCTCCTAGAAAGCCGGCTACGAACCTGTTGGCCGGCTCGTGATAGAGCTCCATCGGGGCTCCGATCTGCATGACTTCACCGTCCTTCAGGACGACGATCCTGTCAGCCAGTGTCATCGCCTCGACCTGGTCGTGGGTGACATAGATCATTGTTGTGCCCAGCTGCCTGCGCAGCCGGCCGATTTCCATGCGCATATCCATGCGCAGGGCTGCGTCGAGATTGGAGAGCGGCTCGTCGAACAGGAATACGGCCGGTTTCCGGGTGATCGCGCGCCCGATAGCGACTCGCTGGCGCTGGCCGCCCGAAAGCTGGCTTGGGCGGCGGTCTAGCAAATGCTCCATTTGCAGGATGCGTGCGGCCTCGGCGACCTTCTGCTCCTTTTCCTGCTTGGAAGCGCCCGCAATGGTAAGACCGAACGCCATATTCTCGCGCACGGTCATGTGCGGAAAGATGGCATAGCTCTGGAACACCATCGCCACACCGCGTTCCTTGGGTTGGAGCTCGTTGACCACCCGGCCTCCGATCTCGAGGATGCCTTCGGTTATGTCCTCGAGCCCGGCGATCATGCGCAGCAAGGTGGACTTCCCGCAGCCTGACGGTCCGATAAAGACGACGAACTCGCCATCGCCGATGTGGATGTCGACTCCTTTGACGACGTCGACGCGACCATAGGATTTCTTGACGCCTTTGAACGAGACCTCAGCCATGAGCGGTGGCTCCCGTTTCCCGGTTCATGTGCCGCAATTCGGGATCACCGATCGATTTACCGGTCTTGAGGACATGGCCGTGCCGGCACTTGCCGTCATGAACATGCCAGCTGTCGCAGATCCGCTCGTCTTTGAGTACGGGAACCATTCGCCTTCCTTGTATTCAGCCCTTCACGCCGGTTGAGGCGATCGACGCGATGAAAGCGCGCTGCAGGAAGAGATAGAAGATCAGCACCGGGACGGTGATAAGGGTGAGATAAGCCATGACCTCGCCCCAAGCGACGTTCAGTTGAAAGAAGTAGCCGAGGCCGACCATGACCGGGCGGTGGTTTTCCTGTTGCACCACGATGAGCGGCCAGAGATATTGGTTGTACATGACGAGGAATTTCAGGATGGCGGCGGTCGCCAGAACCGGCCCCGAGAGCGGCATGACGACACGGTAATAGACCTGCCACCAGCTCGCGCCCTCGACCCGGCTTGCCTCGATCAGCTCGCCCGGCAGCCCTTTGAAATACTGCACGAACAGGAAGATCGTCAGCCCGTCGGCGATCCAGGGAATGATCTGCACCCGGTAGGTGTTGAGCCAGCCCCATTCCAGCCCGTTGAGCCCAATCCAGGGCAGTTTCGAGACCAGGAGCAGGAGCGGGATAGCGATGCTCTCGAAAGGAATGATCAGCGTGGCGATGACGATCGAGAGCATCACGTCGCGCCCCTTCCACCGCAGGAAAGTGAAGGAGAACGCGGCCAGCGAACAGATGAGCAGCGAGAGAACGACGGTCACCCCGGTGACCAGAACCGAGTTGAAGACGAACAGGCCGACCGGCGCCCGCTGGAACGCCCCGAAATAATTGTCGAGGCTGATATCCCCCACTGGCAGGAAGGCACGCAGGCTGGAAGTGTCGGCGAGGAGCTGACTGTCGGGCTTGAAGCTCGAATTGATCATGAACACGAGTGGAAAGATGAAGATCAGCGCGATCAGGCACAGCACCAAATAGCGGACGAAGAGCCTCAGGCCGTAATTGTCGGGATTGATGACCATCTTAACGCTCCCGTGTCAGCCAGCGCTGGATGAGTGAGATAGCCAGCACGATCGCGAACAGGATGACCGAGATGGTCGAGCCGCCCGAGATGTCCTGCTTGCCGTAGCCGCGCTCGACCGCCTGGAAGACGAGCGTCTGGGTGCTGTCGCGCGGACCGCCATTGGTCATCACGTCGATCTGGGCGAAGAGCGCGAAGCCCTGCATGGTGATCACGATGAGGACAAGCACGGCGGTGTTGCGCAGGCCGGGCCAGGTGACATATCGGAAGGTCTGCCATTTCGAAGCCCCTTCGATCGCGGCGGCCTCGTAGAGGGTGGGGCTGATCGTCTGCAATCCGGCCAGCCAGATGACCATGTGGAAGCCGACCGCCTGCCAGATCGACATGGCCATGATCGCAGGCAGCGCGGTCGAGGGATTGCCCAGCCAGTCGACGGGCTGGAAGAGGCCGAAGGTGAGGCCGTGGAGGATGCTGTTCAACAGCCCGTTCTGGCCGTCATAGATGAACCGCCAGAGGAGCGAGACCACGACGATGGAGACCACCACCGGCATGAAGTAGATGGTCCGGAATACGTTGATGCCCCTGAGCTTCTGGTTGATGAGCAAAGCGAGCACCAGCGCGAGGCCGGCCTGCATAGGCGCCACGACCAGGACGAACAGGAAGGTGTTCACCAGCGCCTTCATGAACACAACGTCGCTGGCGATGACGACCCTGACGTTCTCGCCGGACTGCCAGCGGAACCACTCGCGCATGCCGCGATACTGGGGATAGTCGTCGCTGCGGGTGATCTTACGCAGGCGCGGATACTGGATTTCACCGGCCTCGTTTCGAACCACTTCGCCAGCATCGTCGCGCTCTGGCTCGAGGGTCACCACCGCAAGGCCCAGGAGCTGCTGGTAGTTCTCCAACCCGACGAACTGGGTGGGGTTTGGCGATAGCAGCCGCTGATTTGTCAAGGAGAGGCCGATCGCAAAGAAGAACGGCAGGATGACGAATATGACGATCAGTGCGAAGCCCGGCAGGGCGAATGTCCAGCCCGTCCGGTTCGACAGGGTTAGTTTCGACGCCATTTGCGATATCCGCCTACGAAGCCAGAAAGCGTGGAGTCTGCGGTTGGCGCGTACCCCAGTGCGATAGAACTAGCGGTGACCGTAGCCGTCGTTGTTTTCGATATCGGCGTCGATCTCGTCGACCGCCGCGTCGAGCGTATCGGCCACGTCGGCACCGTTGGCGATGTCGGCCACGGCCTTGGTGAAGACCTTGGACTGGACCACGTAGCCCGGGGTGACCGGGCGCACCAGAGCTTGTGCCTTGGAGAGGTCGAAGAACATCGCGAGCGTGCCGCCATCCTTGTA
This sequence comes from Mesorhizobium sp. WSM4821, assembly GCF_055901555.1. Lineage (NCBI taxonomy): Bacteria > Pseudomonadati > Pseudomonadota > Alphaproteobacteria > Hyphomicrobiales > Phyllobacteriaceae > Mesorhizobium > Mesorhizobium sp. WSM4821. The sequence continues at coordinate 4,559,231 of NZ_CM148371.1, forward strand.
GTTCTTTGTCATCTGTGCCGCCGAGGGCGTGGGCGGGATCAGGCCGATGCCGTCGGAGAAGGCAGCCAGGTATTTGTCCTGCGTGGCGAACTTGATGAACTCGGCAGCACCTTCCGGATGCTTGGACTTGGCCGAGACGCCGAACTGCCAGGAGCCCGCACCGATCTTGCTGCCCGCGCCGAAGTCGGGGGCTGGAAGGAAGACAACATCGTCCACGGCTTCCATCGTCTCCACCGCGCGCCAGTTGCCATTCCACTGGAACGCGAACTTGCCGTCGATGAAGCCGGTCTGCTGATCGGCCGGGTCCTCACTGGTGCCAGGCGCATAGCCTCCGGTGAACAGCGACTGCCACCACTCGCCAAAGGCCTGCGCAGCCTCGCCATTCAGCGCGCCTTCCGCAGTCTTGTAGGTCGAACGGTCGACAATGTCCCCGCCAAAACTCTGCAGGAACGGCGAGAAGGCATAGGAATACCACTCGGCCTGGTCGTTCATACCGAGGTCGAGGGCATATTTATACTTGGCCGAGGCCTTGGCGGCATCGAGCGCGGCCATGAATTCCTCCCTTGACCAGGGCTTGTCGAGGGTCGGAGTGCGCAGACCCAGTTCCTTCAGCGTCGACTGGCGCGCAAAAAGCGCCACCGCCGCGTCCCACAGACCGATCGAATAGAGCTTGCCGTCCCACACACCTTTGGTGCCGGGCAGGAAGTCGGCGAACTCGCTTTCGTCGATCGGCAGCGGTTGCAGATAGCCGGCCCAGGCCCAGTTGGGCATGATGGGCCCATCCACATCCAAGATGTCGGGCAGGTTGCCCGCCAAGGCCGCAGCCGCGATGGAATCGTTGTAGGTCTTCTCGGGAAAGCTCTCGATGCTCACCGTCCAGTCGGACTGGCTGGTGTTGAAGTCGGAGATGATCTGGTTGAGGATTTTCGACTCCACCTCGTTGCCGGCGCCGTGATACCACATGGTCAACTTTGTCTGCGCCATCGCGGGCACGCACAGGCAGGTCGACGCGATCACCACACCGGCGAGGTGGTTTGTCAGTTTCATTGGTTGTTCCTCCCTTTTGACGTAAGGACGCTGACGAATTCAAGTCAGCCCCGAGTGCCGCCATGACACCGGCGTCCTGGTTCCGGGCCGACCACTGCGGCCCTTGATGAGGTCCAGCAATGTTTGCGGAAGCCGGAAGCATTTGCAACCGGGCTGTCTCATCCAGCGTTTCGGAGCAGAAGGTCGGTGGCGATTTCCTCTCGTCAATTCCCGGGTAACACTACGGAGATAGAAGCTCACCTAGGACGATTTCATCGTCCGTCAACTTTCTCCCCAGGGCCAGGCTCGGTGCGGCCTGAGCGGCGCACAGGGGATAGACACGCTTGTGATGTGTACCTGATCGCTTGACGCATCGCATGAACGATCGGTCGGTCAACCTGGCGATGAGGCGGCAGAAGTTCGAGGCCCAGGCGACCGGGAAGCGGATTTGTGGATCTGTTCCGGGAGCGGATAATGGTGGGCGATGCAGGGATTGAACCTGCGACCCCACCCGTGTGAAGGGTGTGCTCTCCCGCTGAGCTAATCGCCCGCTCGTTGCCCGAAGGCCAAGCGCGCCGCGATATAAGGGAGGCCGGCCGGGTAAGTCAAGGCGATGTCCTGGCGTTCCGACGAAGACCGGATTTAAGTCCGCCGGGGCGGGTCGCCGTCGCTCAGGGCCCCGCAGCGGCAATCAGACGTTCGGCCAGACCAAGCGTCAGCGCATCGAAATGCGAGATCACCGCCGACGGTTCGAATTCGCGCACATGGCGGTCGGTGTAGCCGAAATCGACCGCCACCACGGGAATGCCGGCAGCCTTGGCCGTATCGATGTCGGTCTGCGAATCACCCACCATCAGCGCGCGGCGCGGATCGCCGCCGGCCAGCGCGATGGTTTCGGTCAGGTGGCGCGGGTCGGGCTTGCGGAACGCAAACGTGTCCTGACCGCAAATCGCAGCGAAATGTTTCGCCAGGCCGAGCGCCTCGATCAGCGCCAGCGAGTTGGCTTCGTATTTGTTCGTGCAGACAGCCAAGAGATAACCGGCTGCCTCGAATCGGGCGATGGTCTCGACGACCCCGGGGTAGGGGCGCGATTTGCCCGGGATGTTGTCGGTGTAATGATCGAGAAACAGTTTCAGCAACCGGTCGTGTTCCTCGACGGCCAGCGATCTCTGCTGCGCGGCATGCGCGCGCTCGATCATCACCCGCCCGCCATGGCCGACGAAGCGCCTGAAGCCGACCTCGTCGACGGCTGCGAGTTCGCTGGCGGCAAGGCTGTGGTTGAGGCTGTCGAGCAGGTCCGGCGCCGTGTCGATCAGCGTCCCGTCGAGGTCGAACACGATGATCGGTCGGGTCATGGCCTATCCTGTGGCGATTGCGTCGTTGGCAGGCGATAGACGCTGCGATCCATTCAGGCAAGCAGTGGTTGGTCGGTCCACAGGCAAGGTCCTTGACCGGACTGGCAAAAATGCTAGGAGCGCCAAAACAGATTTGGGGGGCGCGATACAAAGCATGGATGCGAGGCAACTGAAGGTCGAGGCGGCACGGGCAGCGCTTGCCCATGTGAGTGACGGCATGCGGCTTGGCATCGGCACCGGCTCGACGGCCGAGGAATTCGTGCGGCTGCTCGCCGAAAAGGTCGCCGCCGGCCTCACCATTGTCGGCGTGCCGACCTCGGAGCGCACCGCTGTCCTTTGCGACGAACTCGGCGTGCCGCTGTCGACGCTGGAGGAAACGCCCGAACTCGATCTTACCATCGACGGCGCCGACGAGATCGATAAGGCGCTGACATTGATCAAGGGCGGCGGCGGCGCGCTGCTGCGCGAAAAGATCGTGGCGGCAGCTTCCGCCCGCATGATCGTCATTGCCGACCACTCGAAGATGGTCGAGACGCTCGGCCGTTTTCCGCTGCCCATAGAGGTCAACCGGTTCGGCTTGCGTGCCACGGAAATCGCGGTCGCCGCGGCGGCCGGAAGGCTCGGTCTTGCCGGTCCCGTCACATTGAGGATGACGGGGAGCCAGCCTTTTGTTACAGACGGCGGCCATTTTATCCTCGATGCATCTTTTGGCCGCATTCCGGATACAAGAGCGCTTTCGAATGCTCTCCATGCCATTCCAGGCGTGGTCGAGCATGGTCTTTTCATCGGGCTGGCATCAGTGGCCATCATCGCCGGCAGCGACGGCATCCAAACCGTCCATGCCGCCCGAAAACCAGGGAGTTCTATCGATCATGACGTTGCATAACCGGGTTCGCCGTCTTTCTGCCATTCTGGCAGCTTCAGCCGTCTTTGCGTTTTCATCGCCGGCGTTCTCGCAGGACGTCACCGACGGGCATCTGAAGGCGGCTCGCGCCGCGGTTGCGGCGATCCACGCGACGGACCCGTTCGACAACATCCTGCCGCAGGCCGCCGCCGCGCTTCAGCAGCAGCTTATCCAGAAGAACCCGGACATGCAGGAACTGATCGGCAGGACCATCAGCGAAAAGGCGCTGGCGCTGGCCTCGCGCCGTGCCGATCTCGAGAAGGAAGCAGCCATGGCCTATGCCAAGGTGTTTTCCGAAAAAGAGCTTACCGACATCGCCGCTTTCTACAATTCCGATTCCGGCAAGAAGCTGCTCGACAGCGGCCCGGCCGTGACGCGTGAATTGGTCAAGGCCGCCGACATCTGGCAGAACGGCGTCGCCCGCGATCTCGCACAGCAGGTCGGCGAAACGCTGGCCGCGGCAGCGAAGGCCGCGGCACCGGCGGCACCGGCGAATGCCACTGGCACGCAGCCGGAAGCACCGAAGAACTGAGCATATTTTCCAGGCGGCGTTGTCGCTGCTGGATCGGAAAGCCCGGCCTCCGTTGCGCGTCTGACAGCATGCGCGGCGTTGTCGCCCGGGCTTTTCTTTTGGTGGTTTGCAGCCTACCTGTCTCGGACGCTTGAAGGGCAAGGAGCCGCACCATGGCCGGTTACGACTACGATCTTTTCGTCATCGGCGGCGGCTCCGGCGGGGTGAGGGCGGCGCGCGTGGCGGCGGCGCTCGGCAAGCGCGTCGGCATTGCCGAGGAATACCGCTATGGCGGCACCTGCGTCATTCGCGGGTGCGTGCCGAAGAAACTCTATGTCTATGCCTCGCAGTTCCCCGAACACTTTGCCGACGCCGCCGGCTATGGCTGGACCGTGCCGCAGGCGAGCTTCGACTGGCAGACATTGGTTGCCAACAAGGATCGCGAGATCAGCCGGCTGGAAGCCATCTACAAGAAGAATGTCCAAGGCGCCGGCGGCGAGACGTTTCAGTCACGCGCCATGCTGGTCGATCCGCATGTGGTGCATCTTCTCGGCGAGGACCGCACCGTCACGGCCGACCAGATTCTCATCGCTACCGGTGGCCGCCCAGCGCCGCACCCGGCTCTGCCCGGTCACGAATATTGCATCTTTTCAAATGAAGCCTTCGACCTCCAGGAATTGCCGAAGGCGATCATGATCGAGGGCGGCGGCTATATCGCCGTCGAATTCGCCAACATCTTTCACGGCCTCGGCGTCGACACCACGCTGGTCTATCGCGGCAAGGAGATACTTTCCCGCTTCGATATGGATCTGCGGCGCATGCTGCACGAGACGATGGAGAAGAAGGGGATAAGAATTCTCTGTCATGCCGTGTCCGAATGGATCAGGAAGCGGCCGGACGGACGGCTCGACGCGCTCCTCACCGGCGGCAAGGTGCTGACGGTCGACCAGGTCATGCTTGCGATCGGCCGCCTTCCCAATACCGAAAACATGGGTCTTGAGGGCGTTGGCATCGAGATGACCCAGACCGGCGCCATCAATGTTGATCATTATTCGCGCACCAACATCGACAATATCTGGGCGATCGGCGACGTCACCAACCGTGTGCAGTTGACGCCGGTGGCGATCCACGAGGCGATGTGTTTCGTCGAGACCGCCTTCAAGGGCAACCCGACCGCGCCCGACCATGATACGATCGCCACCGCCGTCTTTTCACAACCCGAAATCGGTACGGTTGGCTTGTCGGAGGACGAGGCCGTCAAGCGTTTTTCCGATCTCGAGATCTACCGCGCCACCTTCCGGCCGATGCGGCACACGCTGTCCGGCCGCGACGAAAGGATGCTGATCAAGCTGGTGGTCGACGGTGCCTCGAAAAAGGTGCTCGGCGCCCATATCCTCGGGCCGGATGCCGGCGAGATGGCGCAGCTTCTCGGCATTCCGCTGAAGGCCGAGCTGACCAAGGATGATTTCGACCGTACGATGGCCGTGCACCCGACCGCCGCGGAAGAACTCGTCACCATGTACAAGCCGACCTACCGGGTGAAGGACGGCGAGCGCGTCTGAGGTTCCGCCCGTATCGTCACCAACGGAACATTCCTTGCATGCGACCAATGGTGCGCGCTGCTCGACCGCACTTTTGCTGGCGCCTCGATCAGGTCGTCGACCGGGTTGTCGAGGAGGGCGCAACGTTGGCGCCTTTGTCCTGGTTGCCCGGCGCGAACGGCCTCGACGTTGCGCGACGCGATCTATGGCCCGGCTGGGCTGACCTGTACCCTCCTGCCGGTCGCCTCTCGCGCAGGATCACCAGCGACACTGCAAAACAGATCACCGGTCCGGGCGAGACGCGACGGTGGACTGCGATTGTTGTGTCGCCGCTATTTCTGCCTCATGCGGCGGGGGAAACGCAGCCATCTTTCCTCGACCGGCCTGGGATGCGCGAGGATGGTGGTGAGCTCGACCGGCAGGCTCGGCGCCAGCGGCTTTTTGGTCGCGACGCCGTCCGCGATCGTAACGATGCTGTGGTAGAATTCTGCGCCTGAAAGCGATCTTGGCGGCACGGCCTCGTGCATGATCGAGATCACCGTGACGTCTGGACAATTGTCCTTGATCGCCTGATGGAAGGCTATCTTCCCTTCGGGATCGAGCGCGCCGGTCGCTTCGTCGAGGAACAGCAGCCCCGGCTGCTGCAGCACGATGCGGGCGACAACCAGCTTCTGTTTCTGGCCACCCGAAAGCACCTGGTCCCAGCTCATTCCCTCGCGACTTTCATCGGCCATGTGTTCGATGAAATCGCCAAGGCCGGCTCTGTGCAGAGCCGATGCCACCTGCGTGTCGGTGTGATCGCGCTCCGAGCCGGGAAGGCAGACCAGTTGCTTGAGCGAAACCTGCTGCAGCTTGACCTCCTGGGCTGCATAGAAACTTTCGACCCCTTCCGGGAAGACGATGGTTCCGCGGCCATAGGGCCATAAGCCGTTGATCGCCTTGATCAGCGATGTCTTGCCGCAGCCCGATTCGCCCTTGAGGAACGTCCATTCGCCGCGCCGGAAGCGCAAGTTCGCGGCGCTCAGGAAGGGCGCTGCATCCTCGCCCTGATGCGTCAGCTCCAGCTTCTGTATGGTCAAGCCGAAAACCGGGTTCTGGCGATCGTATCGGAAATCGGAGCAGCCGGTGAGGCTGTAGAATTCCTGCGGGCGCTGGACGTTTTCGATCGCGTTGGCGAGTTCGGTCACGCGCTGGCTGTTGGCCCGCAGCGCCGCGATGGAGGGCATGACATGGATGAACCACGAACATTGATTGATCAGCGAGTTGACCATCTCGGAGCCGGTTATGTAGCCCTTGAGATCGAATCCATTGTGGATGTAGGGCACAAGCCCCGGCCCGTAGGCGACAATGCGGGCACCGATGAAATTGTAGACCAGTTCGAAAGAACGGTAGCCGGTGTTGACGATGTTCAGCCGCGCCCAGGTGTGGTCGATATCGACATACAGCCGGCCGTGCATCGTCTTTTGCACATTCTCGCCCTGCGAGGCGGCGACGTGGAAACTGCGGCGCAGGAACGTGGTCAGCTCGCCGCGATAACTGCCTTCGGACTGCTGCATCTTGATGTTAAGCCGCTCCAGCAATCCGCCGAGCTTCACCGCGATCCAGGTGTTCAGCGGAACGTATGTGGCGACCGCCAGGAACGCCAGGACCGCGCTGCCATAACTGCCGAGGAACTCCAGCCCTTTCACTTCCGCCGAGCTTTCAAGCAGTTTCTGGCCGACGAAGTAGATCGACGTGGCGACAGCCATGACTCCCATGGCGAGGCCGATGGCTCCGCCAGTCATGTCCTTGATCGATTCCTGGACGCGCTGGTCGATGTTGTCGGGAGCGGCGGTGCCGGACGAACCATGCTGGGCATGGAAATGCGTATGATTGGTGTCGAGCAGCGCTTCGTTGAAACGGCTATCCAGCCAGCCGCGCCATTTGCGATGCAGCGTCGCGGAAACAAAGGTGCGGATGCCGGTAAAGCCTGCGTCCTTGAGCACGACCAGAAGAACGAGCATGCCGGCGTTGGTGAGCAGTGATGCGAGCGGCGTGGTGTTCGCGGCATCGTGGTAAAAGGCGATCGAGTTGACCAGCTCTCCGGATGCTTCGGCGAACCAGACGCCGGCTTTGCTGGAGAGCGCGGTAAACAGTGCGATGACCAGCGTCAGCGCCCAGGCCTCGACCCAGCGGTCCGAGAACCAGTAGGCCCGCATCAGTCCCCAGAAGTTGCGCATCGGGGAAACCGGTGTCAGGAGCGGAGGCCTTGCGGCACCGCGGAGCCATTTTTCCGATATTGAATGTCGCCCTGGTCTGCCGACCCGAATCACTATCCCGCCCAAACCTCGTTTTGTTTTGTTACAGAGAGTAACACCAATTGATCATTTTCCATTATCTTTTCTTGGGCCGCGAGGGATTGGCTCGCTCGCCGTTGCCGTCAAGCAACAGAACTTGGTGGCCGCAATGTCATGCGGCGTCATTCCGGAAGGGACATTATCTAATAATTTCAGGTAATTGCCAGTTTACCCTATGTGAGAGCCGGCACCTTCCCCAAGGGAAGCTCTTCACACAGTTTTGTGAAGGCAGGAGCGTGATCGATCGGCCAACTCTGTACTGCGAAAGATGTATGCGCGCAAAAACGTGCGGTCTTCCGCGCATCCTTGTTGCCATATTGACCTGGTGGCGGTGGGAAAAGTGATCGAAAACGGCGTTGGCCGAGGCGCTATTCAGTTCGCCTTCTCCAACTCGCCCCGCGCCTTGGCCGCGGCAACCTGGCGAATGGCGTCGGTCAGCGTACCGGCGTCCTGCGCGCCCATCACCGCATACTTGCCTTCAAGCAGGAAGCACGGCACGCCTGTGATACCCATGCGCGAAGCGGTGGCGATTTCGGTGCGCACCGCCTCGACGTCGGCGTCTGTCGGCAAAAGCGTCTCGACCACGGATGCATCCATGCCGGCCTCACGGGCGGCTTTGATCAACACGACGTGATCGCCAAGATTGGCGCCTTCCTCGAAATTCAACTGGAACAGACGCCGCACCAGCCGATTCTGCACGACCTCGCCAGCAGCACCGGCCCAGCGGATGACGCGGTGCGCGTCCAGCGTGTTGGGCGCGACCTTGATGGCGGCAAACGCGAAGTTGATCCCCTCGGCTTCACCCAGGGGCTCGATGCGGGCGTGGATTTCGCGGATGCGTTCATCGCTGCCGAACTTGGCCACCATGTATTCGCGGCGATCCTTGCCTTCGGGCGGGATGGTCGGGTCAAGCTGGAACGGCCGCCAGCGTACGTGCACGTCGACACCGCCTGCCGCGGCAATCGCCTTGTCGAGCCGCTTCTGGCCGATGAAGCACCACGGGCAGACGACATCGGACACGACATCGACGGTGATGGAGTTCAACGCGCTCATCTTCGTCTCCAATGCTGACGCGGACCTTCGGTTCGGGTCTTAGTCCGCCTTGCGCCACCATGTCGGCAGTCGATAGCCTGATATGGGCGTCTTTTTCGGATGTTCCAGAAAGTTCCAGTAGGCAAGCCATTGCTGCGTGTTGTGCTGCATCGGGACCATGTAGTTGCCGGAGATCAGCAACCTGTCTAGAACCCGGACGGCGGCAACATAGTCCTCGCGGCTGCGGGCCTCGAGCATCGCCTCGAGTGCGGCATCCACCGCCGGATCGGCGACGCCGGCGAGATTGAATGACCCTTCGGCATTGGCGGCAGCGGATCCCCAACGCCCGAGTTGCTCGATGCCGGGCGACAGCGAGTTCTCGAAACCGCTGGCGCCGATCAGCACCTCGAAATCGAAACGTTGCTTGCGCGACTGGATCTGGTCGCCGTCAAGGCTGCGGATGGTGACTTCGATGCCGATCTTTCCCAGCGTGCGCTGGTAGATGGCGGCAAGGCGCTCCTCGTTCTGCGAGGCGATCAGGATCTCGAAGCCGAAGGGTTTCCCCCCGGGATCGAGCATCGCTCCGTCTTGCAAGGTATAGCCGGCGCCCTTCAATATATCGAAGGCGGCCTTCAGCACCTTGCGGTCCTGGCCCGAACCGTCGGCAACGGGTGGCCGCCAGGTGCCGTTCATGACATCGACCGGCACACGGCCGGGGTAGGGGGCCAGAAGCGCCTTTTCCCTGTCGTCGGCCGGATGGCCGAGCGCGGAAAGCTCGGAATTCTGCCAATAGCTCATGGTGCGCACGTACTTGCCGCCAAACAGGTTCTTGTTGGCCCATTCGAAGTCGTAGAGCATGCCGAGCGCGCGTCGAACGACCGGATTGGAGAACTTCTGCAGCCGTGTGTTGAACAGGAATCCCGTCACCACCGGCGGAATGCCGGTCTCGAAAGTTTCGGCGATCACATCGCCCTTGTGGAAGGCCGGGAAGTCGAGATCGCGCTCGCGCTTGACCGGATCGCCGCCGTCATCGATGGCGCAGATGCCTTTCTTGAAAGCTTCCAGCTTGGCGTTGGCATTGAGGAAATATTCGATGGTGATCTGGTCGTAATTGTCGAAACCGCGCTTGGCGGGAACGTCCTTGCCCCAATAATTTGGGTTGCGCTTGAACACGATGCGCTGGCCGGGCGCCACTTGCGCCACGGTGTAAGGCCCACTGCCGATCACGGGTTTCAGCGTGGTCCTGTCGAAGGTCTCCTTGTCGAAAGCGTGCTTCGGCACGATCGGCGTCAGCGCGATAATCAACGGAGTCTCGCGGTTGGCGTTCTCATTGAATGTGAAGCGCACGCTGCGGTCGCCGGTTTTTTCGAGTTTGGCGACCATGCGCATTCGATCGCTGTAGGGCGGCCGGCCTTTGTCGGTAAAGACGTCGTAAGTGAACAGCACGTCTTCCACAGTCACCGGTTGGCCATCCGACCATCTGGCCCTCGGATCGAGATGGAACTCGATGCTCTTGCGCTCCGGGTCCATGTCGGCAGTGTCTGCAAGCAGGCCGTAAAGACTGAAGGCCTCATCGTCGTTGCGCTGCATCAACGGCTCGAAGACGAGATTGCCGAAGATCTTGTCAATCACGCCGCGCGCGGTCGTGCGCAGGCTTTTCAGGATGAACGGATTGAGATTGTCGAAGCTGCCGACGACGCAGTAGGTGATGCGGCCGCCCTTGGGCGCATCGGGATTGACGTAGTTGAAATGCGTATAGTCGGCCGGCAGCGCCGGCTCGCCCTGCATGGCGATCGCGTGTTTCGGCTCCGACAGAGCTGGCTGGGGCAGAAGGGTGACGAACGAGATCGCGGTGATCAGCCAAACAAGAACGCGGCTCATGACCGTCTCCTTACTGGGTCGGCTTTGATGATTCGGAGCGAACCCTAACACGAGCCAGCTGCCTGCCGGCCAATCGTGAATTCAAGAATTGCGAGTATCGGGCTGGATTCGGCACCGCTTGCAGTGTAACACGCCGTCCGAGTCATTCTGTTGCCTCATTTTGGCAACAGGTAGCAGGACCACACGGCGCGAAGAAGCCGGGTCCGGGATCATTTGAGAGGAAGTGCACGACATGACGAGCCTGAACAGCAACGCGTACCGCCTTTCGGTCATGGCCGCTGGCGTGGTCGGCTTTCTGGGTGCACAACTTCCCGCTGCTCTTGCGCAGCAGCAACAGCAGATTCCGCAGGGCTGGTTCAAGGCCTGCACCAAGCAGGAAGACGTCGACATCTGCAACGTCCAGAACATCACGACTGCCGGCAACGGCCAGCTCGTCACCGGCGTCAGCCTGATCGAATTGAAGGGCAAGGTGAACCGCAAGGTGTTCCAGGTGACGGTTCCGACCGGCCGTCTGGTCCCTCCCGGCATCGGCCTTCAGATCGACGGCGGCAAGGCGCAGAAGCTCGATTATGTTATCTGCTTTCCCGACCGGTGCGTGGCGGAAGTGCCGCTGACCGACCAACTCGTCAATTCCTTCAAGAAGGGCTCGAACCTGACGCTGACCTCGGTCAATTTCCAGAACCAGCCGAACCCGATCAAGATCGCGCTGACCGGCTTCAGCGGCGCCTTCGACGGTCCTCCGCTGCAGCAGTCCGACATCGAGGATCGGCAGAAGAAGCTTCAGGATTTCGTTGCCAAGAACAATCAGGACTTCGCCAAGAAGCTCAAGGAAGAGCAGGACAAGGCGAAGGTCGCCAACTGATCGCCCCATGGGGCCAAACGAGACATTTCAAGCCTAGGAAAAAGCGGGGTCATGCCCCGCTTTTTCGTTTCGGCGGCCATCCCGCAAGGTCAGTGTCTTGATTGGCGTTTCGGCTCGTAGCGTCCGTCCGGTCTTTTGTCGAACATCTCGCCGATCTGCGGATGCCGCACCGGTTCGCCAGACTGATCCTCGAGCAGGTTCTGCTCCGACACGTAAGCGATGTATTCGGTTTCCGAATTCTCGGCGAGCAGATGGTAGAAAGGCTGGTCCTTGCGCGGGCGCGCCTCCGAGGGGATCGCCTCGTACCATTCGTCCGAGTTGGCGAATTGCGGGTCGACGTCAAAAATGATGCCGCGGAATGGAAACAGCCGGTGGCGAACAACCTGTCCGATCGAGAATTTCGCTGTTTTCATCGTACTCACCACTTAAGTCCAAGAGTGCCGCGCGTCCTTGGAATGCGCAAAAGACGCTCTAAGACGTTGAATCTACACATTGCGCTACAAAAAATCGAGCCCGACTTTAGGGCTGATGCATAAGCTCTATTGGGGCAGACGCCGCATCAATCCAATGCCGAAGCGCTTGACGCCCCATCACGCTACGGGCTAGCCCGCGCCCGAGAGTTCCGCGCTAGCATAAAATGTCAGACATCATCGGTCTTGTTCTTCCGTTCTTCGGATTGATTTTCATGGGTTTCCTGGTGGCGCGCATCACCAGGCAGCCGCTGGAAGCGCTCGGCTGGATGAACACCTTCATCGTCTATGTCGCGCTCCCTGCGTTATTCTTCCAACTGCTCGCAAAGACGCCGTTCGAGCGACTTACGGAATGGAGCTTCATCCTCGGGTCGGTGGTGTCGACCTACACGATCTTTTCGCTGATGTTTGCATGGTCGGTGCTGACCTCGCGCGGCGAGATCGCGCAATCGACCATCAAGGCGCTCGCCTCCGCTTATGGCAATATCGGCTATATGGGACCGGGGCTTGCGCTGCTGGCGTTCGGCGACGACGCGGCGGTGCCCGTGGCTCTGATCTTCTGTTTCGAAAACATCATCCATTTCGCCGTCGCGCCGATGATGATGGCGCTTTCCGGGGACGACAAGACATCGCCGTTGCAGCTCGTTGTGGGCGTTCTCAGGAAGATCGTGCTGCACCCGTTCATCATTGCGACCGCCTTGGGCGTGGCTGCCGCCTATATCAGCTTTCGCCCGCCCGAACCGGTCGAGCGCTTCCTCGAATATCTTTCCGGCGCCGCGGCTCCCTGCGCTCTGTTCGCCATGGGTGTCACCCTGGCGCTCAGGCCACTCAATCGCATCCCGCACGAGTTGGCGGTGATCGCCGCACTGAAGCTGATCCTGCACCCGTTGCTGTGCTATGTCGTGCTGAGTTGGGTCGGCGATTTTTCCGAGACCTGGCTGTTTTCGGCGGTGCTGCTGGCGGCATTGCCGACCGCAACCAATGTCTTCGTCATCGCCCAGCAATATGGCGTCTGGGTGCAACGTGCCTCAGCCAGCGTGCTGATCACCACTTGCCTCTCGGTCATGACGGTGACCGGGCTGCTCTACATGATCCGTCAGGGCGTGCTACCCCCGGACCTGTTTCCTTAAGCCGCCGGCAAGCGCCGCAAAACCACTGCCGGGCCGCATCCCCTCGCGCATGAAAAAGGCGCGAAGCGGCGCGAAGCCGCCGAGCACGCCGAGGCCGACGCTGCGCGCCATCTGTGCCGGCAGCATGTCCGAGAGCAGCGACTTGTTGAGCAGATTGACCGCGCTGCTGCGTGCCAGAATGTCGGGCCGCCGCCTGAAATCATATGCTGCGAGCGCCTTGGCGGCGCCTGGATCTTCCCTGTTTTTGCAAGAAATTCCAATCAGATCGTCGATATCCCTGATACCAAGGTTGAGACCTTGCGCGCCAATCGGCGGAAACACGTGGGCGGCTTCGCCGACAAGCGCCACCCGATTTCGCGCGAAGCAGAGGGGCGTCACGGCCGAAAGCGGATAGATCTGCCGGCCGGCCTCCACGGACACGCGGCCCAGCATCGATTGCATCCGCTGCTCGATCCGCTTCGAAAGCGTGGCATCGTCCAGTGCGGCGAGCTCTCTCGCGGTTTCCGGTTCGACCACCCAGACAAGACTGGACCGGTTGCCGGGCAGGGGGACCTGGGTGAACGGGCCGGTCTCGGTGTGGAATTCGGTCGAGGTGAAGGCATGGTCGCTGCGGTGGCCGAAATTGAGAACCAATGCCGCCTGCGGGTAGGATCGGGCGGATGTCGAGATGCCGGCAGCCTCGCGGGCCGGCGACAGACGCCCGTCGGCAGCGACCGCCAGCGATGCTGCGATCTCACTGCCGTCAGACAGGACGGCATGGGCATGATCGGCGTCGAGGCGCCAGGTCTCTACCATCGACTTCCGCCATTCGACGCCGGGATGCGCTGCAACGACCCCGGCAAGCGCGGGGTTGAGCGCGCCGTTGGGCAAATTCAGCCCGAACTGCTCCTCGCCGATTTCACTGGCGCGAAAAATGACCACCGGGCTGCGGATCAGCCGGCTGGTTGCATCGACGATGCGCATCACCTTCAGCGGTGCTGCCTGGGGTCTCACCGCGTCGAGGACGCCCAAGCGCTCGAGGAGATTCAGGGCAGGGTTCATCAAGGCCGTCGTGCGGCCGTCCTGGCCATTTGCCTCAGGGCCGACGAGCGTCACGGGAAAGCCGGCATCCGCGAAGCCAAGTGCTGCGATCAGTCCCGCCGGGCCGCTGCCGGCAACCAGTATCCGTACTGTCTCACGATGATCCAAAATTCGGCTTCCCGATTGCGAGGCGAGGCGGTCGGTCCGACCTGGTGAGGATATAGGCCCGATCATGCGGCTTGATCAACGCGGCGATTCGGCCCATTCGATTGCCATGACCGGCCAACACCACGATTTCAGCCATCTCGACCGTGCCGGCCGCGCCGCGGCAAGCGTCTCGCGCAATCCTCGACTGACGGTCAACATCGTTTTGGGCGCAGGTGTCCTCCTGGCATGGCTGCTTCTTGGCGCCATGGCGATACGTGGCGCCGGGAGTCGGGGGCCGGGCATCGATGCACCCGGCGACACGATGCTTAGATCCTTGCCGCAGCTCCCCCTGCCGGACCTTCTCGAGCGCTTCTTCACCCTTTGTCTTGCACCCGCGCCGCTCGACGGCGGCGTCGGCGCGCAGGCCGGGGCGCTTATTGTCATGTGGTTCCTGATGGCGGTCGCCACCATGCTCCCCTCGGCGGCGCCGATGATGCGCACCTATTGCGAGATCGCCGATACCGCGCGGATCAAGAGCGAACCCGTCGTCCATCCGCTGGTCCTGGCCGCCGGTTACCTCAGCATGTGGTTGGCTGCGTCGGCGGTGTTTGCGGCGCTGACGCTCCTCGTCCACGCCTTCGCCTCATCTGTGCAGATGCTCGACCCGGTGATCGGAGCGACCGGCGCGGCCGCGCTTTTGAATGCCGGCCTCTACCAGTTCAGCGGCCTGAAGGAAGCCTGTCTGACAAAATGCAAGAACCCGTTCTCGATCCTGTTTTCGAACTGGAGCGCGAGGCCAGCCCGCATTTTCAAGCTCGGCATGGAGCAGGGTATGTGGTGCCTCGGCTGCTGCTGGGCGCTGATGCTGGTGATGTTCGCGGTCGGTGTGATGAACGTGTTCTGGATGGCGCTGATCGGCCTGTTCACCTTGATCGAAAAACAGACGGCGGGCAGGCTGCCAACCCGGATCGCCGGTGTGATACTGCTTGTCTGGGCAACCGCCCTGCTAGTAGTCTCGGCATGAGGGGAGGAATTCCATGGCAGATCAAGGCTGGGCAATGAAGGGAGAGCTGGTACTCTCCTGCAATTGCACGGTTTTTTGCCCTTGCGTGTTGTCTCTCGGCAATCATCCGCCGACCGAGGGCTATTGCCAGACCTGGGCGGGGTTCCGCGTCGATGCCGGCCATTTCGGCGAGGTCGACCTGTCCGGACTCAATCTTGGGCTGGTCATGGAAATCCCTGGCTATATGAGCCGTGGCAACTGGACCGCCGGCCTGTTCATCGACAAGCGCGCCTCAGTCTATGCGGTAAAGGCGCTGACCAGGATTTTCACCGGCAAGGCTGGCGGAACCACCTCGCTGCTCTCCATCCTGGTCGGAAAATTCCTTGGCGTCGAGCAAGCGCCGATCACCTATGAGACGCGTGACCGGACGCGGATTTTCCAGATACCGAAGATCATCGACGGTGCGGTAACGCCGGTTCCCGGCAAGGACCGCGACAAGGACACGATCATCAGCAATTCGGAGTACTGGATCGCACCGGAAATCATCGTCGCCAGGTCCGACAAGAGCAAGATGCGGGCTTTCGGCCGCAACTGGAACTTTGCCGGCCGCTCTGCCGAGATCTGCAAGCTGGACTGGCGGGGCCCGTGAACAAGAAGGGACCCGCGAGCAAGAAGACGACGGCCAGGAAAATCGCCGACCGGATTCCGATGCCGAAGAAGAAAGTCACGTGGCCGCAGGCGCGAGCGTTTTCAGTCCATCTGCTGACAGCGTCGGGCTCGTTCCTCGCATTCCTGTCGCTGGTGGCGGCAAGTGAGGGGCGCTGGACGGCAATGTTCTGGTGGCTGGGACTGGCGCTGTTCGTCGACGGCATCGACGGACCGATCGCCAGAAAGCTCGAGGTCAAGGAAATCCTGCCGACATGGTCGGGCGAACTCCTCGACAACATCATCGACTACGTGACCTACGTGCTGATCCCGGCCTTCGCGCTTTACCAGCGCGGCTTCATGGGCGAGGGCCTGTCGTTCCTGTCAGCGGCGATCATCGTCGTGTCGAGCGCGATCTACTATGCCGACACCGGCATGAAGACCAAGGAGAATTTCTTCAAAGGGTTCCCGGTGGTCTGGAACATGGTGGTGTTCACGCTGTTCGTCATCGATCCGGGACAATGGGTTTCCTTCGCCGTGGTCGTGGTAGCCGGCATCCTGACCTTCGTGCCGATTTATTTCATCCATCCGGTGCGGGTAGTGCGGCTGCGCTCGATCAACCTCGGCATGACGCTGCTTTGGTGCGCTTTCGGCGCGCTGGCCCTGGCGCAGGCAGCTCTTGCCGCTTTCTACGACCAGATCGGCGTCCTGGGCGAGCAGGTGAGTGTGTTCACCAAGATCGGCATCACGGTCACCGGGGTTTACCTCGCTTGCATCGGCGGTATCATGCAGCTCTTTCCAACGCTCGGCGCCAGGAAAGCCTGATCCCAACAGACGCAATCCCGAGAGAACCTGCTCAATGTCCAAAGCAATCCGAATCCACGCCAATGGCGGTCCGGAAGTCATGACCTATGAGGACGCCGATCCGGGCCAACCCGGCTCGGGACAAATTCTGGTCAGACACACGGCGATCGGCCTCAATTTCATTGACGTCTATCATCGCTCCGGCCTTTATCCGCCGCCGGGCGGTTTCCCGCTGATACCCGGCAGCGAGGCAGCCGGGGTGGTGGTGGAAGTGGGCGCGGACGTCGACTGGCTGAAGCCGGGCGATCGCATTGCCTACGCCGTGACGACCGGCGCCTATGCCGAGCAGCGCGTGATCGCCGCCGACCGCGTGGTGAAGGTGCCGGACGGCATCAGCGACGAACAGGCGGCCGCCATGATGCTGAAAGGGATGACGGCGGAATATCTGCTGCGCCGTACCTTCAAGGTGAAAGCGGGCGATACGATTCTGTTTCACGCGGCGGCCGGCGGCGTCGGGCTGATCCTTGGCCAATGGGCGAAGCATCTCGGCGCGACCGTCATCGGCACCGCCAGTTCCACCGACAAGATCGAACTGGCCAAGGCGCACGGCTTCGACCATGTCATCAATTACCGCGAGCAGGATTTCGTCGCCGGCGTCATCGCCATCACCGGCGGCAAGAAGTGCGACGTCGTCTATGATTCAGTCGGCAACGACACCTTTCCGGCCTCGCTCGACTGCCTGAAGCCGCTCGGCATGTTCGCCAGCTTCGGTCAATCGTCAGGTCCGATCCCGCCGTTCAGCATGTCGTTGCTGGCGCAGAAAGGATCGCTGTTCGCAACCCGTCCGACGCTGTTCGTCTACAACGCCAGGCGCGAAGACCTGGAAGTGTCCGCCGCCGCGCTGTTCGAAATTGTGCTCAGTGGCGCGGTCAAGATCAAGATCAACCAGCGCTACGCGCTCAAGGACGCCGGCAAGGCGCATTCCGACCTTGAGGGCCGCAGGACGACCGGGACAACCATTCTCATCCCCTGAGCTTTCCACCACTTGAGCCTTTCCACCAGTTGGGCTTTGCTTTCCCACGCAGCGATATGCGTTCACCCGGACGCAGAAGGTGCCCTCTGATATTTTGACCCCCCGCATCGTGCTTTCCGAAAATCGATTTCGGTTTTCGGGCCGATGCGCTAGGTTTCCGCTGAAATTCTTGAAGCTCTTTCAAGACGTGTGCCGCTTTCCGACGAGAGCCGGCCGCGCATACCATGCTTGCGGGAACACAGAACATATCTGGCAAACCAGATGGGAGGCACTGTGAGTGCAAATCAGGACGGCGCAAACCTGCTCGAGGTCCGTGGCCTCACCAAGGTATTCGGCACGCTGACAGCGTGCGACCATATCGATCTCGACGTCGCAAAAGGCGAAATCCACGCGTTGCTCGGCGAGAACGGCGCCGGCAAGTCGACACTTGTCAAAATGCTGTTCGGAACACTGGAGCCCAATTCGGGCGAGATTTTATGGAACGGTCAGGCGGTGACGATCACCGATCCAGGCTTTGCCAAGAAGCTTGGCATCGGCATGGTGTTCCAGCATTTTTCGTTGTTCGAGGCACTGACGGCGGCCGAGAACATCGCGCTGTCTCTGGATGACGGTTCGCCGATCAGCACGATCGCCGCGAAGGCGAGGGCGCTTTCCTACAGCTACGGCCTGCCGCTCGACCCGCAATCGCTGGTCGGCGACCTGTCGGTCGGCGAGCGCCAGCGTATCGAGATCATTCGCTGCCTTCTGCAAACGCCGCAGCTCATCATCCTCGACGAGCCGACTTCGGTGCTGACGCCGCAGGAAGCCGACAAGCTGTTCGAGACGCTCGAACGGCTGCGTTCGGAAGGAAAGTCCATCCTCTACATTTCGCACCGGCTAGAAGAGGTCAAACGCATCTGCGACCGCGCCACCGTACTGCGCCACGGCAAGGTGGTCGGCCATTGCAACCCGCGCGCGGAAACCGCGGCATCGCTGGCGCGCATGATGGTCGGCAACGATGTGCAGGCCGTGGTGCGCGCGCCGGCCCGGGGTATCGAGACCGCGCAGCCGCTGCTTGAAATCCGCGCACTCAGCCGCAAGCCGGCAACGCCGTTCTCGATCCCGCTCAGGAACATCAACCTGACGGTGCGCGCCGGCGAAGTGATCGGCATCGCAGGCGTCGCGGGCAACGGCCAGGGCGAGTTCTTCGAATCCGTTTCCGGCGAGGTGCCGCAGCAGGATTCCGCCTCGGTTCGCATCCGCGGCAAGGATGCCGGCGGTCTCGGCATCACCGGCAGGCGGCTGATGGGCGCCGCCTTCGTGCCGGAGGAGCGGCTCGGCCACGGTGCGGCGCCGCGCATGAAGCTTTCGGAGAACCTGCTGCTGTCGCGCCATGCCACCGACGGCAAAGTGTTTGTTGGCGCCGGCGGAATGGTCAGAAGCGATGCGATCTATGCCGCTTCCCAGCGCATCATCGAGGCGATGGATGTGCGCAAGAGCGCTCCCGACCCGGAGGCGGCAGCGCTTTCAGGCGGCAATCTGCAGAAATTCATCGTCGGCCGAGAGCTCGACCGCAGGCCTGACGTCATGGTCGTCAATCAGCCGACATGGGGCGTCGATGCCGGTGCGGCCGCCCACATTCGCCAGACTCTGATCGGATTGGCGCGCAGCGGGTCAGCAGTGCTGGTCATCAGCCAGGATCTCGACGAGTTGTTCGAGATATCCGATGCGATCGCCGTGATGCACAATGGCGAATTGTCGAAGCCTTTGCCGATCGCCGAGGCCACCTTCGAAAAGATCGGCCTGTTGATGGGCGGCGCCGAGCCTGGTCACGCCGAACACACTCTGGAGACGGCATGATGCGCCTCGAACTCATCAAACGCCCGCAGCGCTCCATGCTGTTTTCGGCGCTGTCGCCCTTCATTGCATTCATGCTGACGATCGTTGCCGGCGCCATCCTGTTCGCGCTGCTTGGCGTCAACCCTTTGAAGGCGTTCGAGATTTACTTCATCGAGCCGGTCAGCCAGGTCTGGCAGCTGCATGAGCTGGCGATCAAGGCGGCACCGCTCATCCTGATCGGGGTCGGCCTGTCGGTTTGCTACAGGGCCAATATCTGGAACATCGGCGCAGAAGGTCAATTCATCCTGGGCGGTATCGTCGGCTCGATCATTCCGGTGCTGTTTCCGCAATTTGAAGGCCCGCTGATACTGCCGCTGATGCTGCTGTTCGGCATGGTCGGCGGCGCCGCCTATGCAGCCATTCCGGCGCTGCTCAAGGCGCGCTTCAACACCAACGAGATCCTGACCAGCCTGATGCTGGTCTATGTCGCCCAACTCTTCCTCGACTGGCTGGTGCGCGGGCCGTGGCGCGATCCGAAGGGCTTCAATTTCCCGCAGACGATACAGTTCAACGATTCGGCGATATTGCCGGAACTGATGCCGGCCTCCGGCCGCGCCAATTGGGGTTTCGTCTTCGCGCTGGTCGCAGCGGTGCTGGTCTGGATCCTGATGAGCCGCATGCTGAAAGGCTTCGAGGTCCGCGTGCTCGGCTCAAGCCCCAGGGCAGGGCGCTTCGCCGGCTTCGGCATCAACCGGATGGTGTTCTTCGCCTTCATGCTGTCGGGTGCACTGGCCGGACTTGCCGGCATCTCGGAAGTCTCCGGTGCCATCGGGCAGCTGCAGCCGGTCATTTCGCCCGGCTACGGCTTTACCGCCATCATCGTGGCGTTCCTCGGCCGGCTCAATCCGCTGGGCATCGTCGCCGCCGGCCTGGTGCTGGCGCTGACCTATCTCGGCGGCGAGGCGGTGCAAAGCGCACTCGGCATCTCCGACAAGGTGGCGCGCGTGTTCCAGGGCATGCTCCTGTTTTTCGTGCTCGGCTGCGATACCCTCATTCATTACCGCATTCGCCTGATCGGCTTTGCCACGCCGAAGCTTGAAGCCGCGCCGAAGCTGGAGGAAGCCCGCTGATGGACATCACCGTCAACATTCTCTTGACCATTGCAACCGCGGCGACGCCTTTGCTGATCGCGGCGATCGGCGAGCTGGTGGTCGAACGTTCCGGCGTGCTCAATCTCGGTGTCGAAGGGATGATGATCATGGGGGCGGTCGGCGGTTTCGGCGCCGGCTATCTCACCGGATCGCCGTGGATCGGGTTGTTGGCGGCGATCGCCCTGGGCGCGGTGTTTTCGTTGCTGTTCGCCGTCATGACATTGTCGCTTGCCACCAACCAGGTGGCCACCGGCCTGTCGCTGACATTGCTCGGCCTCGGCCTTTCCGGCATGATGGGAACCAGCTTTGTCGGCCAGCCCGGCGCGAGGCTGCCAAACCTCGACATTCCAGGCCTGACAGCGATCCCCGTCGTCGGCAGGCTGTTCTTCGGCCAGGACCCGATCTTCTATATCTCGATCGCATTGACCGCCGCCGTGATGTGGTTCCTGTTCAAGACCCGCACCGGGCTCACGCTGCGCTCGATCGGCGACAGCCACACATCGGCCCATGCGCTTGGCATCCACGTCATACGCTACCGCTATCTGGCGGTGATCTTCGGCGGCGCCTGTGCCGGCCTTGCCGGCGGCCACCTGTCGCTGGTCTATACGCCGCAATGGGTGGAGAACATGACCGCCGGACGCGGCTGGATCGCGCTGGCGCTGGTCGTGTTCGCATCATGGCGGCCATGGCGGGTGCTGGCTGGCGCCTATATCTTCGGCGCGGTATGGATCGGCCAGCTTCATGCACAGGCTTTTGGCATTCCGGTTCCCTCGCAACTGCTTTCTTCGTTGCCCTATCTGGCAACCATCGTGGTTCTCGTTCTAATCTCGCGCAACAAGCGTTTGACGATGATGAACACACCGGCTTCCTTGGGGCAGCCATTCGTTCCGGATCGTTGACAACAAAAGACAGACGGGAAGCTCCAAGGCTTAACTCAGAGAGGTAACACGATGAAAAAACTGCTTATTGCGCTGGTGACGACGGCAGCGGCATTGTCGCTGGCGGCGACCGCCGAAGCTCAGGAAAAGCTGAAAGCCTGTTGGGTCTATACCGGCCCGATCGGCGATTTCGGCTATTCGTACCAGCATGACCAGGGTCGCCTGGATGTAGAGAAGGCGCTCGGCGACAAGGTCGAGACCGCGTATCTGGAGAACGTCTCCGAGGGTCCCGATGCCGATCGTGCATTCGAGCGCCTGGCGCGCGAAGGATGCAAGATCATCTTCGGCACCTCCTTCGGCTTCATGGACCCCGAAGTGAAGGTCGCCAAGAAATTCCCCGACGTGATGTTCGAGCACGCCACCGGCTACAAGACGGCTGAAAACCTCGGCATCTACAATGCGCGTTTCTATGAAGGCCGCTACATTCTCGGCCAGATCGCCGCCAAGCAATCGAAGTCGGGCGTCGCCGGCTACATCGTTTCGTTTCCGATCCCCGAAGTGGTGATGGGCATCAATTCCTTCATGCTCGGCGCCCAGTCGGTCAACCCGGACTTCAAGGCGAAGATCGTCTGGGTCAATTCATGGTTCGATCCGGGCAAGGAAGCCGACGCCGCCAAGGCCCTGTTCGACCAGGGTGCCGACATCATCGTCCAGCACACCGACTCGACCGCCGCCCTGCAAGTCGCCGAAGAACGCGGCCTGCAGGGGTTCGGTCAATCTTCGGACATGATCAAGTTCGCTCCCAAGGCGCAGTTGACCTCGATCGTCGACGATTGGGGTCCGTATTATATCAGCCGGGTGAAGGCAGCACTCGACGGCACATGGAAGCCCGGCAATGTCTGGCTGGGCATCAAGGACGGCGCCGTTAAAATGGCCGCTTACACCAACATGCCCGACGACGTGAAGGCGATGGCGCAAGCCACCGAAAAGAAGATCGTCGAGGGATGGAACCCCTTCACCGGGCCGATTGCCAAGCAGGACGGAACGCCGTGGCTGAAGGAAGGGGAGGTCGCGGACGACGGCACGCTGCTCGGCATGAACTTCTACATCAAGGGCGTCGACGACAAGCTGCCGCAGTAAGCGCAGCGCTTGTGCCGGCCTCGGTCGGCGCCAGAACCGGAGAGGGCGCCTTTGGGCAGCGCCTTTGGGCGCCCTTTCTTCGAATGCCAACCGGCTGCTGTCCCGCACCGGGATCAGCGGGCGACTCTGGTGTGGACGCCAGCAGGCAGCCTGATGCGATCCGATGTGGGAGTGAGCGCGGGGCGCCCTTGCGTGGTGATCCGCCATATCTCGACGGCGCCGCCAAGAGGCGCTGCGTCATTGCGGTAACGGTTCACGCCAACGAAGAGGTTTTGCCCCGTCCGATCAAAAGCGAGGCCTTGCGGCAGCATGCCCGCGAGCGGCCATTCGCCATGCGGTAACAGTCGCCCTGTTTCGGCGTCCAGTTCATAGAGGCTGAGCGAGGCGTCCTTCGTCCACTCGCGCGAGCCGTCCGGCTTGCCGGTACCGCGAAGATTGGACGTGACGAGAAAGCGGCCGTGGGGGCTGAAGGCGATCGTTTCGGCCCCCCAGCTACCAAGCGCGATGGAGGCACGGTATGCCTTGCCGCGTCGCCCGTCGCGCCGACATCAGCAAGCCGGACCGTGGTGAGAATGCCCTCCTGAACCCCATAGAAGCCGACCGTATCGATGCCCCATTGAACATCGGAGGTAATGTAGTAGCGGCCGTCCGGCGAGAAGCGGCCGACAAAGGGAAACTTGTTCGTCTGGACGCGATTGCCCCACGGACGAATGGCCGAAACCGCTCCGCTCTTTCCGCGCAGCACCTCATAGAAAGCGACCTGACCACGATCGACGAGATTGACCGCGATGTACCGGCCGCTTGGATGCCACTGCACCCAGGTCGCCTTCAATGGAATGAAACCCGTTGACGGGTCAAGGCCGAGTCCGAAGCTGAAGACCGGGCCAAACCGCCCCTTCCTGACCGGAACGAAGGTGATTTCGCGGTCGGCAGCGACAGTAATCGCGGCGATAAGATCGCCTGCTGGATTGAGATGGATCGCCTGCGGCTGGATTCCGATCCGTATGCTGTCGACGACCGACGAGCGGTCGCCATCGAGCCGGAGCGATCGGATCGTGTCGCCCTGCTGCAGATGGTCGAGGCGGGTGGCTCCTTCGGGCCGTTGATGGAAAGTCTCGGCGACGAAAGCGAATTGGCCGTCCAGGGAGATGTCGAGCGCTCCGGGCGGCCCATAGGTCGAATTCGAAACCTCCATCATCGCAACAGAGCGAGATCGCTCCGTCGGCGATGTGATGATGGACAGCGTATCCACATGATGAGGGTCTGGAGGCCCGAGTTCGCCCGTCTCGTAGACAGTCGGCACCATATCGACATCCGACAGCACGAAGACGGCCCCGCTGTTATCTTCGGACGGCTGAGCGCTTGAGAGGCTCGGCATCAGGAACAACACAAGTGCAGCGAGAGAACGGCGTCGCATCGATGTCTCCATTTGGATGGTGGGATTTTCCAGCCTCGCTCTCAGTCGTCCAATCGATATTTGACATCCACATATTCTTTTCGGTAATAAAGTTCCGGAGGGCTCGGGTGAATCTGGCTGCTGTCGATCTGAATCTACTCGTCGCCTTCGACTCCCTACTCAGCGAAGGGAGCGTGAGCGGGGCGGCAGCCCGTATCGGGCTCAGCCAGCCGGCGATGAGCAAGCGTCTCGGCCATCTGCGTCGGCTCTTCGCCGACGATCTCTTCGTCCGTCATGCCGATGGCGTGCGGCCGACCGAAAAGGCGCTCGATCTCGCCGATCCGATCCGGGCCGCGCTACGCCAGATCCAGGATGCGCTGGGAGGATTCGGTCAGTTCTCGCCGGAGCGATCGGGCCGCATCTTCAGGATCGCGACTACCGATCACATCGCGGCGACTTTGATGCCCAGACTGATGCCGGTGCTCCGTTCAGCGGCACCAAGAGTTTCGATCGTCTTGCGCAGCTTGCACCGACAGGAGATCGTTGATTATCTCGAGAAGGGCTCGATCGACCTTGCGATCACTATCCTGCCCGATGCGCCGACGACGATCAAACGTGCATCGCTCTTCCACGTGAACTGGATATCGATCGTCTCGGCCGAGCATCCTGAAATTCGCGACGCGCTGACGCTCGAACTTTTTCTGAAGTATCCGCACTTGCTAGTCACTCATGTCGGCGACCTGAAGGGCTACATCGATCGCCTGTTGGACGACCGCGGCCTGAAGCGGACCGTTGCAATGAGCCTGCCTTATGCGCTCGCCGTACCGGCCATCATTGCCGAGACGGACATGATCTGCACCTTGTCGGCAAACGTAATCCGTCTGGCGGAATGGCCGCGCCTGCGCTCTTTTCCGCTACCCTTCGACTACTCCGGTTATCAGGAAACCCTGCTCTGGCATCGGAGGAACGACAGCGATCCCGGTCACGCCTGGCTCAGGCAGACCCTGATCCGTGTAAGCGAAACGATCACGTCCTAGCAGAAGGGGCCTTCGCCCCGCTGGCGATCAGACCGCCGAGCCGTAGAGATCGTAGGCGTCGGCGCGGTCGATCTTGACGGTGACGATGTCGCCGGCGCGCAACGGGCGCCGCGACTGGATATGCACCGAGCCGTCGATTTCGGGCGCGTCGTATTTGGTGCGGCCCTTCGCCGAGGTGCCATGCGCCTCGTCGATCAGGACGGGCAGGCGCTTGCCGACCTTCCTGGCGAGCTGCGTTGCCGAGATCTTCTGCTGGCGCTGCATGAAGCGGTGCCAACGCGCCTCCTTGATCTCCTGCGGTACCTGTTCGAGGCCGAGCTCGTTGGAGCGCGCGCCCCTGACCGGCTCGTATTTGAAACAGCCGGCGCGGTCGATCCTGGCTTCGTCCAGCCAGTCGAGCAGCATCTCGAAATCATCGTCCGTCTCGCCGGGGAAGCCGACGATGAAGGTGGAGCGGATGGCGAGATCCGGACAGATTTCGCGCCAGCCGCGAATACGCTCGAGCGTTTTTTCGCCGTGCGCCGGCCGGCGCATGTTCTTCAGCACCTGCGGCGAGGCATGCTGGAACGGGATATCCAGATAGGGAAGGATCTTTCCTTCGGCCATCAGCGGGATGACGTCGGCGACGTGCGGGTAGGGGTAGACATAATGCATGCGCACCCAGACGCCGAGCTTGCCGAGCTCCTCCGACAGGTCGAGGAACTTTGCCCGCACTTCGCGATCGCCGAACTGGCTTGCCTGGTACTTGATGTCGATGCCGTAGGCACTGGTGTCCTGCGAAATGACCAGGATTTCCTTGACGCCGGCCTTGGCCAGTTTCTCGGCTTCGCGCAGCACGTCGGCCGCCGGCCGCGAGACGAGATCGCCGCGCAGCGCCGGGATGATGCAGAAGGTGCAGCGGTTGTTGCAGCCCTCCGAAATCTTGAGATAGGCGTAGTGGCGCGGCGTGAGCTTGACGCCTTGCGGCGGCAAAAGGTCGACATAGGGATCGTGGCTCGGGGGCGCGGCCTCATGCACCGCCGCCATCACGCTCTCGTAGGCCTGAGGACCGGTGATGGCGAGAACGTTGGGGTGCTTTTCGCGGATCACGTCCGGTTCGGCGCCGAGGCAACCGGTGACGATGACCCTGCCGTTCTCCGAAAGGGCGGAGCCGATGGCGTCTAGCGATTCATCGCGCGCCGAATCGAGGAAGCCGCAGGTGTTGACGACGACGAGGTCGGCGCCGTCATGCTTGCGCGCGATCTCATAGCCCTCGGCGCGCAGGCGCGTGATGATGCGCTCCGAATCCACGAGGGCTTTCGGGCATCCAAGGCTGACGAAGCTGACGCGAGGAGCGGACATGAAGGTTTTCCGGCTTTTTCGGGATTGGCGGCGCAGTACCACACTTATTGCGGCATTGGTATGGCCCGCGGCAGCCGCGACGAAACACGAAGAGTGTAGATGCCAATGGCGAAGCGGCGTGACTGACGGCGTCAGCTCACCGCGTTGTTCACATGCGGCCAGACTTCCAGCGCGCCTCGATAGATCATGTCGAGCGCGACATAGAGGATGATCAGCAGGCCGATATAGGCAATCCAGCGGTGGCGGTGCAGCAGCCTCGCTATGAAGCTTGCGGCCAGACCCATCAGCGCGATCGACAGAACCAGGCCGATGATCAGCACGGAGAAATGATCGCGCGCTGCACCGGCGACCGCCAGAACGTTGTCGAGCGACATCGAGACGTCGGCGACGACGATCTGCAGCGCTGCCTGGCCAAGTGTCTTGCGCGGCGTCTTGCCGGCCACCTTTTGATCCGCGTCGAAATCGGAATCGGACAGCGCCTCGGTCGCTTCCAGCTCGTCGGCATGGGAGGTGCGCAGTTCGCGCCACATCTTCCAGCAAACCCACAGAAGCAGGATGCCGCCGGCCAGCAGCAGGCCGACGATCAAGAGCAGTTGAACGGTTACCGCTGCAAAACATATGCGCAGCACGGTTGCCGCCAGCACGCCGATGAGGATGGCCTTCTTGCGCTGTTCGGCCGGCAGGCCGGCCGCGGCAAGGCCGATGACGATTGCGTTGTCGCCTGCAAGTACGAGGTCGATGGCGATAACCTGGAGCAGGGCCGAGAAGCCTGCGGCGGTAAAAATTTCCATCAACCGGAAGATCCTTGCTTGTTCGCCGAGCGTTGCGCTGAGTACCCGACGCCCTAACGTGTCTGGTTCATACACGTCAAGAGATTGCTTGGAACAGGTTGGGCAGCAAGGCCAGATCGCTTAGGCTCGCGCTGCCCGTCGCCCTGCCGGTCCACAAGCAATAGCTTGACAGGTGACGGCAGGTATGCTAGGAATTTATTCATGGTGCTGATTTGCGCCAACGACCCGCCACGGCTAGGTTTTGACACCTGGCGATTTCTCGGGTGCTTCGCAATCGTCACATCTGCACGGACATTCCGCCATCACCGGTCAGAACATGCCCGTTGGCGTGGAATCGGCGGAAAATGGCGGGCCAGGCGGGTATTGAGAACGACAATAGGGGTTGAAGCAAGCAGCCATCGCAATAGATTTCGGGCCGACGATGCCTGCGACCGTGTCCCTCACAGGAGAGGCTCGTGACCTCTGACGACAACGCACCCGTCCTTTCCGAAGCACCCGTCCTTTCCGGGGCGCCTATCCTTTCCGGAGCGATCGGGGAATACCGCGAGTTCGATCCTCCGGCCGCACTCGAAGGGCATTTCCGATGTGTCTGGTCCAATACGTTGCGACCGGAGGTAGGGCACTTATCGGCCGTGGTCCCCGACGGCTGCGTCGACATCATCTGGATCGACGGCGAGTTGGTCGTGGCAGGCCCCGACATAGCCGTTGCCCTCTCTACGCTGACTCCCGGTACTACCGTGATCGGCACCCGCTTCCGACCAGGTGCGGCAAGCCGGTGGCTCGGCCTGCCGATGTCGGAGATCGTCGGCAGCCGGCTGGCGCTCAGTCATTTCTGGGGCGCGCTGGCGCGCGAAATCGCCCAGAGGATGGGTGACGCATCCTCCACGGCGGAGCGGATGGGGGCGATGCAAGCGGCACTCTCCAGGCGCGCGCCCGATGTCGAGCCGCCGCCTCCGGACATGGGATTTGCCTTCAACGCGCTGAAAACGGAATCCGCCGGGCCGGGCATGGCGGTGATCCTCGACCGGCTGGACGTCAGCCCGCGAACGCTTCGCCGCCGCTGCCAGGAGGCTTTCGGCTATGGTCCGAAGACGCTTGACCGAATCCTCCGTTTCCAGCGGTTTCTGAACCTGGCACGGCAGTCCGTCGAGCCCCGCCTGGCCGATCTTGCATTCGATGCGGGCTATTCCGACCAGGCACATCTCACCCGCGAGGTGCGGCGTCTGTCGGGTTTCTCGCCCGCAACGGTCCTGCGACAGCTCGGCGCCTGAACTGGCCGTTTCGTTCAATACGCCACCGCCAGTTCCGCTTAGTCTGCCTTCATTGGAAAGGAGGCAGATATGACTATCTACAGTTCCCGTATCATCACCGTGTCCATCGACCGGGACTGGCGCGAAGTCTACGACTTCGCCTCCATCCCGGAAAATTTCCAGCGCTGGGCCGCAGGCCTCGGCAGGCGCTTCGAGAGATCGGGCGAGGACTGGACGGCGGAGGATCCCGACGGCCGACTCATCCGCATCCGCTTCTCCCGGCCCAACGAATTCGGTGTCCTCGATCACATCGTCTTTGCCGAGGGCAAGGAAATCCGCAATGCGGTGCGCGTGGTTCCCAACGGCACCGGCGCGGAGGTCATGTTTACGCTTCTGAAGACGCCGGACATGACGGAGGAGACGTTCGCCGCCGACGCCGCCGCGGTGCAGCGCGACCTCAACAACCTGAAGGCAATGCTCGAACGCTGAGCTTCCAAAGCGCACGAAAGGAGAAGATCATGGCCAAATCCAGCAACGACAAGCGCATCGACTATGTCGAGTTTTCCGTGGGCGACATCGCGCGCTCGCGCGACTTCTATGGCAAGGCCTTCGGCTGGTCCTTCAAGGACTACGGGCCGAGCTATTGTGAGTTCAACGACGGCCGCCTGTTCGGCGGCTTTGCTCTCGGCGGCCAGAAAAAGACGGCTGGCGGACCGCTGGTGATCCTCTATGCCGACAGGCTGGACGAGACCCAGCGCCGCGTCGAGGAGGTTGGCGGGAAGATCGTCAAGCCCGCCTATTCCTTCCCGGGCGGCCGGCGCTTCCACTTTTCCGATCCGGACGGCTACGAGCTGGCGGTGTGGTCGAGCAAGTGAGCAAGCCCAAGCAAGTGAGGAGAGCAGAGAGAGGCGCCGAGCCGAGCCCGACGCCTCTCTTTCGAACGGTTTGTGCGGGCATTGGGAACAATGCCGTTCGTGGCGCGAAGCCGAAGATGCTTCGGCCAATATCAGGCGCTCGCCGATACCTGCGTAGCGGTTGGCTTAGCGCTTGCTCGTATCAAAGCGCCTATTCCGACTCTTTCGCCTCGTCCTTTTTGAGGATCGGCGTGTCGGCAGTCGTCGCGGCGTCGGCAGCCGTCGGCGCACTGCTGTTCGCGATGCTTGCCACTTTGGTTTGCTGATCCACGGAAGCTGTCGTTTTGGTGTGGCCAACACATTCCGCTGCGGCGCCGGACACTGAAAGGCCCAGAGCGGCGATAACCAAGAGAGCGGTCTTCATCCTATGGCTCCTAGCTTTGTTGAGGGCGAGGACAGGCTAGTGGCATATCTTCAGGTCGAAAAGTCAACTTTTCGTGCCCACCCACGAGGCGGCCTTTAACGATGAAACCAAACCCCCGCCTAACCTTCTGATTTTGCTATGCCATCGGCGGCCCCCGGAGAGCGACGAGACCACATCTACGTTGATGTAGCCGGCCAACGCTGCGTTTTACGGCACGAGCCGATGGCGCACCGTTCTTTTTCAAGACCTTATGTACGTTCATGCGGCGATCGACGGCTGGCGGAGCCAGAGTGCGTCCCATGAGGAATTCACCGCAGGCGCGCAGGTCGGGAACCGCATCGGTAGTCGGTCATTAAGCATTGGGGGAGCCGGCGGCTCCTCCGTGTACCCCGTTCGGATGGAGAAATCATGCTGCGGACACTCATTGCTTCGTCTTTTCTTGTTGCCTTCAGTGCGCCCACGCTCGCACAGGCCCCTTCCAGGAGCATAGAGAGCGAAACAGGCCGTATTGCAGTCGAGACCTTTGCCGAAGGGCTCGAACACCCCTGGGGCGCGTCCTACCTGCCGGACGGTGCGCTGCTGGTCACCGAGCGTCCGGGGCGCCTGCGGCTCGTCTCGACCGACGGGGCCGTTTCCGATCCGATCGGCGGTGTGCCGGACGTCGTCGCCGGCGGACAAGGCGGCCTTTTGGATGTGGCGCTCGATCCGGACTTTGCCGACAACCGGACGGTCTATCTCTCCTATTCGGAGGAACGCCCCGGCGGCGCGGCCACATCCGTCGGTCGTGCACGTCTGGACGACAACGGGAGCGCGCTTTCGGGCTTCGAAGTGATCTTCCGCCAGGAACCGGCGGTCTCCGGCCAGAACCACTACGGTTCCCGCCTGGTATTCGCGCCGGACGGCAAGCTCTTCGTCACGCTCGGCGAGCGCTTCAAGATGCGGCAGGCGCAGGATGCGAACAATCATCTCGGGACGATCGTGCGCATCAATCCCGATGGTTCCGTGCCTGATGACAATCCCTTCGTCGGCAAGGACGGCGCCGACGAGATATGGTCCTACGGCCATCGCAATGTGCAAAGCGCGGCGATCCATCCCGAAACCGGCGTGCTCTGGGCAGCGGAACTGGGACCGCGCGGCGGCGACGAGCTGAACATTCCGGAAGCAGGCAGGAATTACGGCTGGCCCGCGGTTAGTTGGGGCCGGCACTATTCGGGCGAACGCATCCCCGATCCGTCGACCCGGCCGGAGTTTGCCGGTTCCATCCATAGCTGGACGCCCGTCATCTCGCCTTCCGGCATGACCTTCTACACCGGCGACACGTTTGCCGACTGGCGAGGCGACCTCCTGATTGGCGGGTTGTCGGCGGAAGGCATCGTTCGTGTCAGGGTTGACGGCGAGCAGGTGACGGGTGAGGAAGTCCTCGCTCTCGGCAGGCGTATCCGAGACGTGGTGCAGGCTCCCGACGGGGCGGTCATGGCGCTGACCGACGAGCCAGCGGGACGGATATTACGACTGTCGCCGGCGACCTCACAGTGACTCCATGCGGCACGACTTTCTGGCATGGTCGGAGTGACCGCCACCGCGACATCCGAGCGCGTGGTGAACCATCGCTGAGCCAATGGCAGCCAAGATAGTGTCATCACCATACCACTACCATGAACGAAGAAACCCGGATCTTGTGGTGTCTGCTTATAGGCGGAGCGCGAGCGCCGCGCAGAAGTCTAACGATTAGACACATGGCTTTGATTCAAATCAAAGAACACGAGTGAGACAGACGTCAAAGTGCGGAAGCAAACCTCAAACACGAAAGCAACCAAACCGGCAGTTGCGGTTGTCGAATCAATGCCCAATAACCTTGCCCTCAACTTCTTGACGGCTTGCAAAACACCGCGGTGGCGAGGTGCCCTTTTGGCTGCGGTACTATCCGACGCTCTTGGTATCGCCATAGCGTTTCTTCCGCCTTGGCAGCTGCTGTTGGACGCCGCTACCGCCGCCGTCCTGTTCGCCCTGTTGGGCTTTCGTTGGCCCCTTCTACCCATTCTTGCAGTGGAAGCGGTGCCGGTGGCGCAAGCATTTCCGGCGTGGACATTGGTTGTGATGGCATTGGCAGCAACGGAAAGCCCTGAGCAACGCCGAGTGCCATCGGGTCGGCAGGATAACAGCCAGACTTAAACCGGGCCTGTACTTCGTCGGCTGGCCCGAAGCGGATTTCGTTAATCCGTTGTAGGGGGATGCCGTGGAAGCCAACGAAGACTGAACAGATTGTAATATCTGCCGATCATTCGGCTGGGGAGATTGCCTGGTCAGCCTGGCAATCTCTAAGGGCTGGGCGGCACAATCGCATTCGCCGTCAGGCCTTTGACGGAAGTCAAAGATATGACGCCAAGATTAGACTAGCATATAATATATAAGGATGGGCCTCGGGGGAGCCCTTGGGTCGTCCCTTTTCAGAACGAAGCAGAAAGGGACCGGGGACAATATGTGGAGGACGGCTCGCCGAAGCTTCTTGGCAGCGGTGGCCTTGCTAGGCATGGCGGCGGCTTCTAGTTCAGCCGATCAGTCACAGCGTGTTTTGCTGCTCCAATCGTTCGGTCCTCGCTTTTCGCCCTACAATTCGTTTGCTGCTCAGTTTCGCACTGACCTCATCAGCCGGTCTCCACGGTCATTGGACGTCTATGAGGCATCCTTGGAAACGGCTCGCTTTTCCGACCCTCCGAATGACGATCCATTTGTGAACTATCTCAAAGCGCTCTCTGTTCAGCGTCCGCCGGACCTTGTCGTGACAATCGGGGGAGCCGCGGCCCGGTTTGCGCAGACGCATCGCGATCGGCTGTTCCCCTCCACGCCGTTGCTCGTGACGGCCGTCGAGGAGCGCCGGCTACAGGCAGATGCGCTGACAGCGAACGATGCCGTGCTCCCGTTGCGGCTGGATCTCCGGGCCGTGATCAAGAACATCCTGCACGTGCTGCCCGAGACAACGAAAGTATTCGTCGTGATGGGCAGCTCTCCACTCGAAAAATTCTGGAGGCAGGAACTAGCTGAGGCATTTGAGCAATTTGAGGATCGGCTCGCCTTCGAGTGGTCCGATGGACTGCCGTTCGACGAGATACTGCGTCGGACCGCCGCTCTCCCATCCGGTGCGGTGGTGCTTTATGGGCTTCTCGTTGTCGACGCCGAAGGCGTGCCGCTTGAGGAGGAGCGCGCGCTCGCCAGGCTGCATGCCGCAACCAGCAGGCCGGTTTTTGGCCTGTTCGACAGCCAAGTCGGAGAGGGTATCGTCGGAGGTCCGTTGCTGCCCATCGACGATCTGGCGAGCGAGGCGGCTGACATTGCCTTGCGAATCCTCGACGGCGAATCGCCCGGAGGAATTGTTGCGCCGGCGCGAGGCCCGAGTGCGCCTGTGTTTGACAAGCGCGAGCTGGATCTCTGGGGGATCAGCGAATCCCGGCTGCCTCACAGAAGTATCGTGCTGTTTCGGGAGCCGACGATCTGGCAGAAATATCGCTGGCCAATAATCGGGGTCGTCCTGCTTTGTCTCATCGAGACAGCGTTCATAGTCGCGTTGCTCGAGCATCGCCGGCGCCTAAGACGAGCAGAGGGGGCGGCGCGGGAACTCAGCGGGCGGCTGATCAATGTTCACGAGGAGGAGCGTTCGCGCCTTGCCCGCGAACTGCATGACGATGTCACGCAGCGCTTGGCGGTCCTGGCGATCGATGCCGGCCGCGGCGAACGGAATGCGACGACGAGGGCGGACAGCGCCGCAATGCACGACATTCGCGAAGAACTGGTTCGACTGAGCGCCGACGTCCATTCCCTTTCCTACCAACTTCACCCCTCGATTCTTGAAGACTTAGGCCTTGCCGACGCGCTCCAGGCCGAGTGCGATCGCTTTGCGAGACTGGAGCAAATTCCGGTTGAGGTTGATGCCGAGGAAATTCCCGACAGCCTGTCGCCCGAGGTCGCGCTCGGCCTGTTCCGCGTGACGCAGGAGGCCCTGCGCAATATCGGCCGCCATGCCGGGGCAGCCAGGGTGCGGGTCTCGGTTCGTCAGAAGCACGGCCGCCTACATCTCTCGGTCAAGGATGACGGCAGCGGCTTCGATGCTGGAGCTCTGCGGGTCAGACCCAGCCTCGGACTTGCCAGCATGCGCCAGCGCATAGAGTTGATCGGGGGTAAGCTGGCTATCGAAACAGCGAGGAACCAGGGAACAACTATCCTGGCGTGGGTGCCATTGCAGGAGGAAAACCATGAGCAAACCACGCGTGCTGTTGGCTGACGACCACGTCATGATCGCCGAAGGGCTGAAGCGCCTTTTGGCTGAAGAGTTCGAGTTGGTGGGCGTGGTCGAGGACGGGCGCGCGCTTGTCGCTGCTGCAAAAAAGCTCAGTCCGGATGCCGTGGTGACCGATATCTCCATGCCACACCTCAACGGCATCGAAGCGATCGAGCGGATAAAACGTGACAACCCCAATATCAAAGTGGTCATTTTGACCATGCATCAGAACGCAGCCTATGCGCGTCGGGCGCTCGATGCGGGCGCATCCGCGTTCGTGGTAAAACACTCGGCGGCGGCTGAATTGGTCATGGCCATTCATGCTGCCCTGAAAGGAAAGATCTTCATCGCACCTTCGCTGGCGGGTGACGTGATGGCCGAGATCGGCCGTAGGGCAGGAGGCTCAGACGCCACCACATCGGTGACGGCGCGCCAGCGCGAAATCCTGGAGTTGCTGGCGGAAGGACGTTCAGCCAAGGAGATTGCCGAAGCGCTGTCAATCTCGGCTCGCACGGTCGAGTTCCACAAATATCAGATGATGGAGTCACATGGCCTCCATAACAGTGCGGAGCTTATTCACTTTGCCATCAAGCACGGGATCGTCGCGATCTGACGGCGCCCGGCCGCCCCCGTAATTTTTCAAGCGAGAACCAGTAATTTTGCTGGGTGACATCCCCCCGGGTCAGTGAGACTTGTGTCGTTATTTGTGGGGAGGGCACCATCGACAAAGGTATCCGATGCGCGCTGCTTGCGGACCGCCACTCTGGTCTGAGCGATGGCGTTCGGGGACTTCTAGAGAGTGCCTTCGACGTGGTGGTGATGGTCGCCGACGAGCAATCTCTATTCGAGACGGTCGATCGCATGCCGGTGGACCTAGCCGTGGTGGACCTTTCGCTGACGCGGAAGGACGGGTTGGGGGTGATCAACCGGCTGCGCGTTCGGTTCCCTAAGCTCAAGCTGATCGCCATCAGCGTACATGATGAACCCAGTGTCGGGCATGCGGCCCTGCAAGCGGGCGCAGATGGTTTTGTGCCCAAGCCTGCCCTCGCAACGGATCTGGTCCTCGCTGTCGAGGCCGCCCTTGCCGACAGGTCCTATCTGCGGCCCGCGATCAATGGCGAAGCGTAACAGGACACCCATTCGTGGCAATGCCAATTGACAAGGAACTGTAAAATGACAAGCCAGGGGCCAAATGCGACCAGATATCCAGCATTAGCGATAATGTTGCTCGCCTTGAGTGCAACTGCTCCGCCAAATGCCCGCGCGGACGACGCAGATGCCAAGGGTCTGCTCAAGGCCATGTCCGACTATTTGGCCGCGCAGGAGGCCGTGTCATTCTCATACGACACCAGCCTCGAGATCGTCACCAAGGATCACCAGAAGCTGTTGCTGGCGAGTTCCGGTGCCGTGGAGCTGAGCCGGCCGGACAAGTTACGCGCCAACCGCCACGGTGGGTTTGCCAATGTCGAGATGACGTTCGACGGCAAAACGCTGACCCTGTTTGGCAAGGACGCCAATCTCTACGCCCAGGCCGACATCCCCGGCAGCATCGATCATCTGGTCAATGAGTTGAGGGACACCTATCACCGGCCCGTCCCTGGTGCCGACCTGCTGCTGTCGAACGTCTACGAAGAACTGATGCGTGACGTCGTCGACGTCAAGGATCTCGGCAGCGGCGTGATCGGTGACACCGAATGCGATCACCTGGCGTTCCGCGCCAAGGAGGTCGACTGGCAGATATGGATCGCCCAGGGCGAGCACCCGTATCCGTGCCGGTACGTGATCACCTCGAAGGAAGTCGATCAGGGACCGCAATACAGTGTCCAGATCCGCGACTGGAAGGCCGGCGGCGATGTCGCCGCAGACGATTTCGCTTTCAAGAACGAGACCGGCGCGAAGAAGGTCGATCCGAAAGATCTCATCGACATCGATGAGTTGCCCAACCAGTTTTCTCCAGGAGGTGCCCAATGACCCCGACCAGGAAAATCAAGACGGTTCTGCTTGCCGTGGCCTTTGGCTTGATCGGGCTGGGAGCCTCAGAGCGAATGACGATATCCGGCGCTCACGGCCTTGTCTCGTCCGCCGAGGCAAGGGTGGGGCGTCCGCTCACGCCGGTCAGCGCGGCCGGAGTGGCACGCCGCACCGTTCGCCGCTGTGCTGCTGGCGTCTACTACTGCTAGTCATTCGTGCGTTGACGGTAGTCTTTCTTTTCACCACGACACCATTGACGAAGATCAAAATCATCCATTGGAAAGGCGCTATCGTTACCGGACAGTTCTCTAGAGACGAAGTCTGGCGCGACAGGGTCGTTGCGAACAATCAGGTTAGTCCAGGGGCCGGGACTGGCTTTAAACAACTCGTCACACCGCCGGTCCGGTGAAGCAAAAAGGATTGATGCTATGAAAAAGAAACTATTGGATATGAAGCCGGTGGACGACTACGTCACCCAGCACACCCCTGGCCTCAAGATCTGGGAGGAGAACTGGGGCGGTATGCAGTGCGCCTACCACATCTTTGCCCCGGGTACCGACTTCACACAGCTCCTGAAAGGATTGCCGCACGATATGTGCGGGGTCGAACACTGGGCTTACGTCCTGAAGGGCACTTTGCGGGTCATCTACCATGACGGGACCGAGGACGTTTGCCGCGCTGGGGAATGCTGCTACTGGCCCGCTCCGCACAACTTCATCTCCGAGGAAGGGGCCGAGATCCTCCAGTTCAGCCACGGTGGCGCGTTGGCTGCGCAAGCCAAGATCGTCGAGGACATGATCGCTAAGCATAAGGCGCAGTAACCGTCCATCCGACGTTCCCACACCGAAGAGCACTAGAGCTGTTCGGCATCTCTGGTGCGTGGGCCTGCCCACATTGGCAGGCCCCAAGGCAATGAAACACAGGGAGATCAGGCAATGAAACTCAGGATAGGAATGCACGGTGATCGTCGTGTCACAAAAAACACGCGCGGAAGACCCTTCTGCGGACTTGGCGCTTTTGTCGGTACGGGTCCGACAGCGCGGGCCCACGTCTATACCGCGGCCAATCTGGACGAGATCACGGTGGACAGCCACAAGAAGATGGACCCAGTGCGGTTGGCTAAGCAGTTCGAGGTGGACATGTGCGCCGTCAATGGCGGCCGCTTTTGGCTGATGGACGAAACGGACGTCCAGGGCGGTGATGTCGTGGACTGCGATGGCGTCAGGTTGCTCTATGGCGGCGAGATGACCGGGGCCGAAATGATGGCTCAGATGAAGACGCCGTATTCGCCAAACCTTATCTATCGCAACAGCAACTGGATCTGGCACGCGGGCACGCCGGTGCATCTGCTGCGCGACCCGTCGGGTGCGGTGTGGGTCATGCAGGAATACACGAAGGATGTCGACCCGAGCCTCACGCTCGACAACCTCGATCAGGTCGGCAAGAAGCTGAAGAACCTGCCGAACGGGTGGAAGTTCGAGACGATGGTGCTCACCAAGGAACTTTCGCTCAATACCGACCGATGCGACGGCTGGGCCGCAATCGTTCGCGACGAACTGCACTGCACGTATCAGGGATGCGGCTATGGCGCGGATACCAGCGCCAACTACGTGCCGTAGACGAGGGCTCCAGAAGGGCCGCTTAACAGGCATAGCCCTCAAGCACGACTTTCTAAGGAAGAGATCGATGATTGCAGCACGACTGAAAGCAAAGCACGACGAGTTGGTGAGGACGAAGTTGCCGCCGGAAGAAGTGGCGAAGCTGATCCAGAAGGGCGCGCTTTTGATCGACGTCAGGTCGAAGGTCGAGGCAAGAAGGGGCATGGCGCCCGGGGCGACCAACATTTCACTTTTTACGCTCAAGCATCGTTTGGACGAATTGCCGCGCGACCGGAACATAGTCCTTTATTGCGGCACGGGCGGCAGGGCCGGAAAGGCAAAGGAAGTTCTGGAAGCCGCAGGCTTCAAGGCCTTCAATGGAGGAGGTTACTCCACGATCTTGAATATCCTCGGTGAGCGCGATCGTACGACGGGGCATTCGACACGGCGCGCCTGAAGGAAACGATGATAATGAGACCGCCGCCAAAGAAGGCCAAGCGTACGCTGACTGTGGGCAATTTCTTCAGTACCGTCGCCAACGTCGTCACGTCGGCCCCCGTCCTTCTCGCCGCGCTGTTCAGGCCAAAAACATCTGCCGCGCTGCGCGAGAAGGTCATGCTTGGCGTGACCTCGGTCACCGACTGCCGATACTGCCAGTGGGGACACAGCCACTGGGCCATGGCCAACGGCGTGCCGCTTGAGGAAATCAACCAAATCCTCAGTCAGGAAACCGCGGCGCTTGAGGCGAAGAACCCCGCCGAAGCGGCCGCGATCCTGTTTGCGCGGCAATACGCCGAAGATCTCGACGGGTTCGAGCGGGCAGCGATAGAGAACCTGCGCCAGTACTACACCGACGCGCAGGTGACCGAGATACTCGCGTACGTCCGCGCAATCACGCTCGGAAGTCTGACCGGCAACACGCTGGACGCCGTTCTCGACCGCTTCCGCCGCAATCGGCGGCCTGCGGACCCTTCGGAGGATTCCGGCGGAAAGAAATGACGCAACGTCTCAATTGAACTCCGAGCGAAGGACTGAATCATGATTGATCACACTACGCTTCCCAAAGAAAAGCAGACGATTTTGGGCCTCTATGTGACGGCTGCAGAGGCTTACGAGAAATGGCAGGCGGCGCCTGAGACAGTAAAGATCCTGGATGTTCGTACGCCGGAGGAGTTTTTCTTTGTCGGGCATCCGACGATGGCCTGGAACATTCCCATTGCGCTCCCGACCCATCAGGTCGACGCCGCCAAGAAACAACTTCTGATGAAGCCGACGGCGGACTTCCTGGCCCGCGTAAAGAAGATGGCCAAGCCTAGCGATACGCTGCTTGTGACCTGCCGATCCGGCGGGCGCGGCGCCGTGGCCGTCAACTTGCTGGCGAAGGGCGGTTTCAACAATGCCTACAATATCGTCGATGGCATCGAAGGGGACACGATTGAGGATCCGGAGAACGTTTATCGTGGCAAGAGAATGAAGAACGGCTGGAAGAACGCGAACCTTCCGTGGACCTACGAACTCGATCCCGAGAAAATCCTGTTGCCGGCGGCGCAGACTGACGCGTCAGACCATGGTCGGTAAGCGCGATCGAGCCTGGTTCAGAGTTGATTTGAATCCCGCTCAACGCTGGGAATGGTGATGCGCGAAGACCGGGTGCAGCGCGCCGATGTGTCGAACCAAAATGGCGGCTCGTTAGAGCTTTCGCTTTTCTCAGGCGGACCGCTGTATCGAATTTTCTTCCGTACACAGCTACCAGGTAGCGGGGTCGAGCGGCATCGCCAGCGCGTAAGCATCGGCATTGCTTTGATGACCTGGATACCCCTGCTGTTACTGTCGACTGCTGGCGGACAGGTGTCGGGAGAAGTTGTCGCAATACCGTTTCTATGCGACCTCGAAGTCCACGTCCGACTGCTGTTGGCGCTGCCATTGTTGTTGATTGCGGAACGTGCGACGGAATTGCGCGTGAGTTCGGTGCCGCAGCAATTCCTAGAGCGAGGCATGGTTCCTGAGAATGATATGCCGCGTTTCCAAAACGCCATTCGGGCCGCATTGCGATTGCGCGATTCCGTCCTAGCCGAAGTTCTGGTGATCGTATTCGTCTACGGCGTTGGCGTCACTATTTGGCGGCAATATGTGGCCGCGGATACGGCGACTTGGTATGCCAACTCTTCTGGTGGTGGGCCGTCCTTTGCCGGAATGTGGTATGCATGGGTGAGCCTGCCGGTTTTCCAATTCGTACTTTGTCGCTGGTATTTCCGCTTGTTCATCTGGGCGCGGTTTCTGTGGCAGGTGTCGCGGATCGAATTGAAGCTGGTTCCGACCCATCCGGATTGCCTCGCTGGGCTAGGTTTCCTTCCCAATACGCTTCGAGCCCTTACCATCTTTGCCGCAGCGCATGGAACATTGCTGGCAGGGTACCTCGCGACGCGCGTTCTGATCCTTGCCACCCCGTTGATCGAATTCAAGGCTGAGATCGCCATTATGGTCGTCTTCGTGTTGGCCATATGCATCAGTCCGCTTGTCGTGTTCACGCCTCAACTGTTGCAGGCCAGACGGAGCGGACTCCGCGAATACGGACAGTTGGCCATGCGATACGTCAGCGAGTTCGATTCCAAGTGGCTTCGCGGAAGCCGTGCGCCAAGTGAAGGCCTACTGGGCAGCGCCGACATTCAGTCGCTTGCCGACATGGGAAATAGCTATGCCAACGTGCGGGGAATGCGCACCGCAGCTATAACAAACGACGCTATCTACAGGTTGATTGCGTCGACACTGGCGCCGATCGTTCCCTTGCTTCTCACGATGATGCCACTTGAAGAATTGGCGAGGAAAATCGCGGCGATACTGCTTTGACCCTGAGTTGCAGTAGGGCCCTGATGGACAACCCTACGACCGGCGTGGAGGCGATGCGACGCCGATGCCTACAAAATGAAACCAAACCCGAAGTTCGTGACTGGTGTATCGGCCATCGCGGCTCGGCAGCGCTTGGCTAAACACCATCCAATCTTCGTAATGTGCCGATCAAGGGGCGGTCGGCTGCCGCGGCACAAGCGTTGGCGGAGGCGGGCTATACCGACGTCTGGAACGAGGGTCGGCCTGCCGCGCTGTGGAGATCCATGTCCGCCAAGCAGACCTGATTGATCTGGCGCGATGGTTAAGGATCTATCCTCGATCCCACCCGCATCGGCTGTTGTGAAGCCGGGATCGGCTTCGCCCCGTTCGTGTTTTTTTAACGGTCGAGACCCCAAAGATCCGGGTTCCGTTTGAAATACTCAGTCAGCATCTCGGTGAGCACCCGCACTTTCCGCGTGGGATGCTGACCCGGTGGGCGGACGACATACGCGGCCCCCGGAGGTACCGGATAGCGTGTCATGATCGGGACCAGAGCACCGGAGGCCACATACTCATGTGTGATGCAATCGGGGAGCCAGGCGATGCCGAGACCTGCCGCCGCCGTGGCGGCAAGCGCCGTGGCGCTATCGGCCTTGAACTTGCCCTGCGGCTGGACCGTAACAATCTTGCTGCCATCCATGAACTGCCAGGCTTCCGTTCCCTGCATGAGTGCCTGATGGGTGACGAGTTCGTCCGGAGTCTCGGGTGACCCATGCGCTTCGATATAATCCGGGCTTGCGACAAGCTTTCCATGGATCGGCCCGACGCGCTTCGCGATCAGGTTGGAGTCCTGGAGGTAGGCGCCTCGGATCGCGCAATCGAA
Organism: Mesorhizobium sp. WSM4821; assembly: GCF_055901555.1. NCBI lineage: Bacteria > Pseudomonadati > Pseudomonadota > Alphaproteobacteria > Hyphomicrobiales > Phyllobacteriaceae > Mesorhizobium > Mesorhizobium sp. WSM4821. The sequence continues at coordinate 4,600,562 of NZ_CM148371.1, forward strand.
ACCCTCTGCGATGAGATCGACGAAGCGATCGCTGTAGGAGGTATGAATGTGAAGCTGCGGATGCTGGCGCGCCATTTCCGCCAGCACCGGAGCGAAGTGGGTTGGGCCGAAAGTAAGCGGCATAGCAACCCTCAGGCGGCCACGCAGCTCACCGGTGGGGAGGATCGTTTCCCTGGCCGTATCGATCTCGGCACTGGCTCGGGCCGCATGGTCCCTGAACGTGATCCCCGCCTCAGTGAGCGCGGCGCCGCGCGTCGATCGTGCAAGCAACTGCACGCCAAGCTCGGCTTCAATCCGAAAAAGCCTCCGACTGACGATTGACTTGGAGACACCGAGCCGGCGCGCGGCGGCCGATACGCCGCCGGCATCGGCTACTGCGACGAATGTCTGTAGGTCTTCGATGTCCATTCCGGCGTTCCTCATTTCGCGACACGGCTTGCCTGACTATGACACTACCGCATCACAAAAAGGAACGGCAAATTGCGTCCCGGCAACGTCGCCCGCTGGCGCATGTCTCCCGTGAACCCATCGCCGTCCATAGCGGCAGAGAAAGGAAGTCTTGATGACCCCTCGTAACGGCCTTGCTTCGCTTCTTCGTCCCGAAGATTCGGTGCTCGTTCTGATCGATCACCAGCCTTATCAACTCGCGAACCTGAACAGCCACGATCCGCATATGGTGGTCAACAACACGACCGCGCTGGCGAAGCTAGCAAAAGCCTTCAATGTTCCGACCATTCTCACCAGCGTGATCGCGGCGCGCGGTGGACTTCTCTTTAAGCAGATCACCGACGTATTTCCTGACCAGGAAGTCATCGATCGCACCTGGGTGAACACCTGGCAGGACGAGAATGTGGTGAACGTCGTCAAGGCGACCGGCCGCAAGCAACTGATCATCGCCGGCCTGTGGACCGAGGTCTGCGTCGCAATGCCTGTGATCCAGGCCGCCGGCGAAGGCTGGGACGTGACCGTGATCACCGACGCGTCGGGCGGGATTTCGAAGGAGTCTCACGAAGTTGCCATCCAGCGCATGATCGCGGCCGGCGCGAACGTGATGACCGTGATGGCGCTCGCTGGCGAATGGCAACGCGATTGGGCGCGCACCGAGCATGTCGAGGAACTGACCGAGATTCTCATCCAGCACTTCGGTGGCAGCGGCATCGCGTATCTTTGGGAGCAGCAGCTGCTTAACACGCCGGTGCCGAGCACCGCGGGCTGATCTGGGCGGGAGTGACGAAAGTCTCGAGCGATCCAAAGCCAACACGCTGACTGCTTATCGAGCTGCGTCATCCCGCTCCACAAGACGGCTGCCCATGCCTGAATGCAGGGCAGCCGGCATAACGACCACTTCCTCCAGCCATACCCGCGACCGCAGCCGGCTTAGCCTGGCAATCCATCGCCTCATAGAAAGGACCATGAAGATGTCGGTGGAGCGCTTAATGACCGGGCCATTCGCGATCACTCGGCCAGCGGAGCGTGTCTTCGATGACCGTCCTCAGCGCAACAAGGCGCTCGTGATCGAGGCGATGATCTCGCTATTCCAACGTCGTGATGCGTCGGCGGTGGAACGCCTCTACGCGACAGACTATATCCAACACAACGCCAACATTCCCCAAGGTCGCGACGCGCTGCAGGCGCTCGTCGCTGAGCTGTCGAAGGACGTCTATTACGAGCCCGGCCTGATCGTAGCGGAAGGTGATTTCGTCGCCATCCACGGCCGCATTGCGGACGCACCGCAGGTGGTGGTCGATCTCTTTCGGATTCGAGACGGCAAGCTGGCTGAACATTGGGACGTATTGCAGAACGAGGTGCCCGGTGACGGCGGCCCTTGGCGGCGTCTCGATGTTCGATCCCGAGGAAGGAGCGCATCGCACTCAACCGGGAACGGCATAGGTGGCAATCCATTCATGCCCAAGCAGAGGCGAAGCGGACTATAGCGTGTGATCGGCGGTTATACCTAGGACTATCCCACCCGGTCGGGAGTGCGAGAACCATGCATCGTAGCACAGTCGCCTCCTAATGATCTATCTTATTGATAAATAACGATATAGATCGTCAATTTGTGCGGCAATCGGCGACATCTGGCGGAGGGAGTGGGATTCGAACCCACGGTGGGCTTGCACCCACGCCGGTTTTCAAGACCGGTGCCTTAAACCGCTCGGCCATCCCTCCACGGTGATTTTTCAACCACTTGGATTTTCGTCCTGATCTCGACTCGTGTCTATTGGCGCTGCCGCGCCTGGAGATCGTCGGCGCTTTCATTGCTCTAGTGCGCCCGGCAAAGCCCTGTCAACCGGCCGCGACGCTTCTTGCCAACCGCAAAGCATGGATTGATCGCCAATGGACGGTTCAGCATCAGAACAGCCGGGCAAGCCTGGTGGCTCTTGCAGGCATCCGGGCTGTTGGGACGCCTGACGGCGGAGCCACGGCAAGACGACCAGCGCCGAAGGCCGAAAAGCCGCGATTTTCCGCAGCCATCGCCAGGAGGGTTTGTGCCACAATCTCGCCCGGTTCTGACCATAATCGGTTAATACGGTGATAAACAATTCCTGCGCACAAGGGATTGAGAATCAAGTGGGGCCGGCATTTGTCGGGTGAGTGTCTTGGCCCCGTTCATGGTCAAGTTGCGGTGCGTTGCTGAGGGGGGGCAGTCGAAAAATGCAGAGCAGGGCGCGCCCGCACCTACGTCGCGCTTCCGGTTTCATGTTGTGCGCCCTGTCGGCCGCCTTGCTGGCGGCTTGCGCCGCGCCGCAGCCGAAGGCGATGATCAACAAGAAGCCTCGCTCCAAGGAGTATTTTTCCGAATCCGAATACGGCGTGAAGGCCAGCCCGCGCGTCACCTTCAAGATGTCGGGCCTGCAGCGCGGCGGCGGACGCGACCAGCTCGGCAAGCCCTATCAGGTGCGCGGCAAGTGGTATTATCCGAAGGAAGACAAGCGCTACGCCAAGGTCGGGTCAGCGTCCTGGTATGGCGAGGCCTTTCACGGCAGGCTGACCGCCAACGGCGAAATCTACGACATGACCCATCTGACCGGCGCGCATCCAACCATGCCGCTGCCGAGCTATGCGCGCGTCACCAATTTGAAGACCGGCAGCTCGGTTATCGTGCGCGTCAACGATCGCGGCCCTTACCATGACGGGCGCATCATCGATGTGTCGAAGCGCGCCGCCGAAATGCTCGACTATGCCAATGTCGGCACGGCCAAGGTGAAGGTGGAATATGTCGGCCGGGCGCCGCTCGACGGTAACGACGATCAGTACCTGATGGCCTCTTACAATCCAGGCAGTAGGGCGCCGGATCCGTCGGACGGCCTGCCGACCGGCGTCATGATCGCCATGAATGGCCCATCTCCGAACTCGGCGTTGGGCCCTGTCGCCGCCCCATTTCCCGGTCAGTTGACGAATTCCGCGTCAGCACAGCCTGTCATATCGGCCGCCGGCAGTGTGACGCTGCCCGATTTCGGGCCGATCGCGCCGGAGCGTCCGGAAATCAATCTGCCGGCGCAATCGCCATTCTCCGTGGCGTCGCTGTCTTATGCGGACGAACGCGTACAGGGCGCCGCCAATGCCTTTGCCGCGCTGGATGGCGCCGGCATATCGCCCGCCGAAATCGTTCAATCGTGGAAGCGGCAAGCGCCTTCGGCCGGTTCGCCCACGGACTATGTCGCTGCGGGTTCGTTCGAGGATGCCGCCGAGGCGCAGCGTGTGGCGGCCCAGCTTTCCGGCTTCGGCAAGGCCGAAATCCAGCGCTCCGAGCTTGATGGCAAGGACTGGTATTCGGTCAATCTCTATCCGGACGGCCATGGCAGCCTGGACGAAATGCTGCAGGCAGCGTGGTCGCACGGTGCGCCCGACGCGCTCGTAGTTCGGAACTGACTGGCAAAACCTGAAGCCCGGTTTTCCGTGGGCGCGGTTGATTCGTCGGGACAAAGCCTGATAGCTTGTAGAGCTTGCCCAGAAATGCCGGCCGACAGGTCTAACCTTTTATGAAATTTCGCTTTGTCGGGCTCCTGGGTTTTGGCCTCCTGCTGCTTTCGCTGGCTCCGGCCGCGGCGCAGCTTTTCGAGACCAAGGCCGCGCAGGCCTTCATGATCGATGCCGAAACCGGAACGGTGCTGTTTTCCAAGGACGCGGACAGGCCGATACCGCCGGCGTCGCTGGCCAAGCTGATGACAATGGAGGTGGCTTTCAACGCCGTCAAGTCGCGGCGCATGACGCTCGACGACACGTTCGTGGTCAGTGAGAACGCATGGCGTACCGGAGGCGCGCCATCCAGAACGTCGACCATGTTTGCCAAGCTTAAGTCTGCGATTCGGCTCGAGGACCTGATCCAGGGCGTGACGGTCCAGGCAGCCAATGACGGCTGCATCATCATCGCCGAAGGCTTCGCCGGATCCGAGGCGAATTTCGCGGCGCAGATGACCGAGCGCGCCAGGCAGATCGGCCTGGAGAAATCGACATTCGTCAATTCAACCGGTCTGCCGGCCGACGGTCAGCAGACGACCGTTCGGGAGCTTGCGCTTCTGTCCTTGCATATCTGGCGCGAGTACCCGGATCTCTATCGCTATTATGGCCAGAAGGATTTCACCTGGAACAAGATCACCCAGAAGAACCGCAACCCGCTGCTGGCGATGGATATCGGCGCCGACGGCCTGGCTGTCGGCATGAGCGAGGCATCCGGCTTCGGCATCGTCGGCTCGGTCAGCCACAATGGCGCACGCCTCATCGCGGCGATGAGCGGACTGGCAAGCGACCGCGAGCGCGCCGAGGAAGCGCGAAAGCTGCTCGACTGGGGCATTCGTTCCTTCCAGAAGACCGAGATTTTCGCCAGGAATGAAGTGGTTGGCGAAGCGCAGGTTTTCGGCGGCGCAAAGTCCGGTGTGGCGCTGAGGGCAAAAGGGCCGGTTAATATCTTCGTGCCCATCGCCAATCGCGACAAGCTGACCGCCAGGATCGTCTATGACGGACCGGTTGCAGCACCCGTGGAGGAGGGGCAAGCGGTGGGCGCACTGCGGGTCTGGATCGGCGACACGCTGAGCCAGGAGACGCCGCTTTTCGCGGCAGAGTCCGTTGGCCCGGGCTCGCTGCCGCAGCGCGCGCTCGACGCCGTCAAGGAACTGGCCGTCGGCTGGTTGCGTTAGCACCACGGCGTGGACCTTTTCTCAAGTCGGGACTATTACGGTCCCGCAGCATGGACGAAGACTTTGGTGCACGGATTTTTCATCACCTTCGAAGGCGGCGAAGGAGCAGGCAAGTCGACGCAGGTCGAGCGGCTGGCCAGCAAGATGCGCGCCAAGAAATACGATGTCCTTGTCACGCGTGAGCCGGGCGGTTCGCCGGGCGCAGAGGCGGTCAGGCATGTCCTGCTTTCCGGCGCTGCCGAACCGTTCGGCCCAAGGATGGAGGCGCTGCTTTTCGCCGCCGCGCGTTCCGATCATGTCGAGCAGGTCATCCGGCCGGCGGTCGAGCGCGGTTCGATTGTGCTATGTGATCGCTTCATCGATTCCTCGCGCGTCTACCAGGGCGTCACCGGCGGCCTCGATCCGGCGTTCATGGGCGCGCTGGAAAAGGTCGCCATCAACGGCATGGTGCCCGATATGACGCTGATCTTCGATATCGATCCGGCCGAAGGACTGCGGCGCGCCACGGCACGGCGGGGTCCCGATGCCGGCGCCGACCGCTTCGAAAAGGAGACGCTGGATATCCATCAGCGCCGCCGCGAAGCCTTTCTCGCGATCGCCGCGGCGGAGCCAGAGCGCTGCATCGTCGTCGACGCGTCCGCCGACCCCGACACGGTGGAAAATGTCGTCACCGCCGCCGTGTTCTCGGTCCTGGAGACGATGGGGCCGGCGCACAGGAAGCAGGCGGCGCCGGGATGATTTTCGAACGGATCGCACCAGAACAGCACGACACGCTGGACGGCGTCCCCGAGCCGTCCGAGACGCCGCGTCTGGTCGGGCACGGCCAGGCGGCGAACATGCTGGCGGCGGCCTATCGTTCCGGGAAGCTGCCGCACGCACTGATCTTTGTCGGACCAGTCGGCATCGGCAAGGCGACACTCGCCTTTCATCTTGCGCATCATCTGTTGAAGCATCCGGCGTTCGAGCAAGCGCCGGACGTTCTTGCCGTTCCCGATCCGACGTCATCACTGTTTCGCCAGATCGCCACCGGCGCGCATCCTTCGGTGCTGCATCTGACCCGCCCGCCGAACGACAAGACCAAGAGCTTCAAGACAGTCGTCACCGTCGATGAGATTCGCAAGGTCAGTCGCTTCCTGTCGCTGACTTCGCACGACGGCAGCTACCGGGTGGTGATCGTCGATCCGGCCGACGACATGAATGCCAATGCGGCCAACGCTTTGTTGAAGAATCTTGAAGAACCGCCGGCACGAACACTGTTCATTCTCATCGTCCATGCGCCGGGCAGCCTGCTGCCGACCATCCGCTCGCGCTGCCAGATGGTGCGGCTGACGCCGCTCGATGCGGAGAGCCTGATGACGGTCCTGGAGAACGTGGAGCCACCACCGCCGGACGATCCCGCGGCGCGCGCGGCACTGGCCGAGCGGGCAGGGGGCAGCGCGCGCGCCGCAATCCTGTTGACGCAATATGGCGGGCTGGAGATCGCCGAAACGCTCGACGCCCTGGCGACAGCGCGAAAGAGCGATGTTGCCGGCGCCTATCGCCTCGCGGAGGCGGTCGCCGGCCGCGACCAGGCGATCCAGTTCGATATCTTCAATGGCCGTGCGCTTGACCTGCTCTCGACCGGCGCAAGCCAGGCCGCGCTGGCGGGCGATCTGGCGCGGGCCAAAACGCTCTCGGATACTTGGCACGAGGCCTTGAACGCTATATCTGAAACCGATACCTACAATCTCGACAAGAAGCAGCACGCCTTGGCTATGATCGACCGGCTGAATTCTGCAATGCGAATGTGACGGCCCATCGGGATGGCAATCGCCGTTTCGATGCGATATCTCACCGCGACATCTTTCATTCAGACATTCATGACGGTTAATTCATGTCACGCGACACATTCTACATTACCACGGCGATTTCCTATCCCAATGGCAAGCCGCATATCGGCCATGCCTACGAACTGATCGCCACCGACGCGCTCGCCCGCTTTCAGCGGCTCGACGGCAAGCAAGTCTTCTTCCTGACCGGGACTGATGAACACGGCATCAAGATGCTGCAGACGGCGAAGCGGGAAGGCATTCCCGCGCGTGAACTGGCCGACCGCAACTCGGCCGATTTCAAGCGCATGGCGGTCGCGCTCAATGCCTCCAACGACGATTTCATCCGAACTACCGAAGAACGACACTATGCTGCCTCGCAGGCGATCTGGAAGGCGATGGCTGCCAATGGCGACATCTACAAGGGCGGCTATGCCGGTTGGTATTCGGTGCGCGACGAAGCCTACTACGGCGAGGAGGAAACCGAAGTCCGCGCCGACAATGTCCGCTACGGGCCACAGGGAACCGCGGTCGAATGGGTCGAGGAAGAGAGCTATTTCTTCCGTCTGTCGGCCTATCAGGACAAGCTCAACACGCTCTACGAAAGCCAGCCCGATTTCATCGGCCCGGCCGAGCGTCGCAATGAAGTGATGAGCTTCGTCAAGTCAGGATTGAAGGATCTGTCGATCTCGCGCACCACCTTCGACTGGGGCGTGCCGGTGCCCGATGACGACAAGCATGTGATGTACGTCTGGGTCGACGCTCTGACAAATTACATTACCGGTGTCGGTTATCCAGATGAAAATTCTGATAATTGGCGTTTCTGGCCTGCCGATGCACACATCATCGGCAAGGACATCGTGCGCTTCCACGCAGTCTATTGGCCGGCCTTCCTGATGTCGGCCGGAATCCCCTTGCCGAAGCGCGTCTTCGGTCACGGCTTCCTGTTCAACCGCGGCGAGAAGATGTCGAAATCGGTTGGTAACGTCATCGACCCGTTCGCGATGGTCGAGCATTACGGCCTCGACCAGGTTCGCTATTTCTTCCTGCGCGAGGTGCCGTTCGGCCAGGACGGCAGCTATAGCCACGAGGCCATCGTCAACCGCACCAATGCCGACCTCGCCAATGGTCTTGGCAATCTGGCGCAGCGCTCGCTGTCGATGATCGCCAAGAACTGTGGCGGCGTGGTGCCGAAACGCAGCGAGCTGTCGGAGGCCGACAGGACGATTCTCGACCAGGCGGTGGAGGCGCTTGCTGCTGCACGCAAGGCGATGGCGGAGCAGGGCATCCACCTGGCGCTGGCGGCGATCTTCGGCGTGGTGGCGGAGGCCGATCGCTACTTCGCCTCGCAGGAACCCTGGGCGCTCAGAAAGACCGATCCGGCGCGCATGGAAACGGTGCTGTGGACGACCGCGGAAGTCATCCGACGCGTGGCGCTGCTGTGCCAGCCCTTCATTCCGGGATCGGCCGCCAAGCTGCTCGACCTTCTGGCTGTGCCGGCGGACAGCCGCGATTTCGTGCATGTCCACGCGGACTTTGCGCTGGTATCGGGGGTTGCTTTGCCCGCGCCGGAGGGCGTGTTTCCGCGTTACGTCGAGCAAACGGATGCAAGCGCCTGATGTTGGTCGACAGTCACTGCCATCTCGATTTTCCGGATTTCGCAGAGGAGCGGGCGGCCATTGTCGCCCGCGCCTTAGCCGCTGGAATCGGTCGCATGGTGACGATTTCGACGCGTGTGAAGCGATTTCAGCAAGTACTTGAGATCGCTGAGTCTTTCGACGAAGTCTATTGCTCGGTCGGCACCCATCCCCACAATGCCGCCGAAGAACTGGACGTGACTGTCGAGGAGCTTGTGCGGCTGTCCGCCCATCCGAAAGTGGTGGCGATCGGCGAGGCCGGGCTCGACTATTTCTACGATCATGCGCCGCGTGATGCGCAGGCCAAGGGTTTTCGCACCCATATCGCCGCCGCGCGCGAGACGGGTCTGCCTTTGGTCATCCATGCGCGCGACGCCGACAGCGACATGGCTGACATTCTCGAGGACGAAACAGGGAAGGGCGCCTTTCCCTTCATCCTGCACTGTTTTTCATCCGGGCGCAGGCTGGCCGAAGTCGGCGTGGCGCTTGGCGGCTATGTTTCCTTTTCCGGCATCCTGACCTTCAAGAATTCGGCCGAGTTACGCGCCATCGCCACCGATGTGCCACACGACCGCCTGCTGGTCGAAACCGACGCGCCATATCTCGCGCCGATACCGTTTCGCGGCAAGCGCAACGAACCTGCCTATGTCGCTCATACCGCCAATGTGCTGGCTGGAACGATCGGCGTCAGCGAGGCCGAGATCGCGGCCGTCACCACTGACAATTTCTTCCGGCTGTTCGGGAAGATGCCGCGCCCAAGCGCACTGAGCGCCTGACGCATGAGCGACCGGCTGCGCCTCACCATTCTCGGCTGCGGTTCATCGCCGGGCACGCCGCGCATCACCGGCGACTGGGGCAATTGCGACCCGGCCAATCCGAGGAACCGGCGCATGCGCAACGCCGCACTCGTCGAGCGGATTACGGCAAACGGCGACAGGACCACTGTCGTCATCGATACCGGACCGGATTTCCGCGAGCAGATGCTGCTGGCATCGGTGAGGCGCATCGATGCTGTCGTCTATACGCATCCGCATGCCGATCATATCCACGGCATCGACGATTTGCGCGGCTTCGTGCTCGAGCAGCGTCATCGCATCGATATTCACGCTGACCAGGCGACCATGTTGCGGTTACGGGACGCGTTCGGCTATTGTTTCGAAACGCCGCAAGGCAGTTCCTATCCACCCATCGTCGAGCCTCATATCATCGACCATACCAGGCCAGTGGTCATCGAAGGCGAGGGGGGCGCCCTCACCCTCGAGCCGCTGCCGCAGATCCATGGCGACATCATATCGCTTGGTTTTCGCATCGGCGCGCTTGCCTATTGCCCTGATGTCAGCGATTTCCCCGACGCCACGGCCGAACGGTTGCGTGGTCTGGATGTACTGGTCATCGATGCGCTGCAATACAGGACGCATCCGAGCCATCTGTCGCTCGGTCAGGCACTCGGCTGGATCGAGAAACTGTCGCCGAAAAACGCCGTGCTGACGCATATGCATGTGCCGCTCGATTACGCCGCTGTGATGGCGGAGACACCGGCCAACGTCGAGCCGGCCTATGACGGCATGACGATCGAAATCCCTTGTGAATCAGAGTGATAGGTTCGGTTTTTCATGGTTGGCAGCATCGATCGTGTGACCAAGGCAGCGGCCGATGCAGGTCTCGACATCGAGATCAGGCGCATGGGCGCCTCGACACGCACCGCCGAGGAAGCCGCCGCGCAATGCTGCTGCACGGTTTCACAGATCGTCAAATCATTGATTTTCCAGGGACAAACCAGCGGTAGACTTTTTCTCTTCCTGGTTTCCGGTTCCAACCAGCTCGATCTCGCCAAGGCCGCAGCGATGACCGGCGAGCCGCTTAAGCGCGCCGACCCGCGGCAGATCCGCGACGAGACAGGCTTTGCCATCGGCGGCGTAGCCCCAATCGGCCATCTGGTCGCGATCCCGGCGTTCGCCGACGAAACGCTGCTCGGCTTCGACCGCATATGGGCGGCGGCCGGCGCGCATGACGCAGTGTTCGCCGTCGAGCCACGCGCAATGGTCAAGGCAGCGCAGGCTGTCGTGGCGAAGCTGGCGACTTGAAGTGGATGACGCCTGAGATCGCAACCCCGGCGCTCGGGGACCACGGCATGCGACCGCCGCGCACCTAATCGGCAGCGATGGCGGTGGGCGCAGCCGGCATGAACAGCCGGAATATAGCACGATCAAAACCACACCGTCAGTTCCATAATCTATCTTATGCGACTGGGCGATGTGTCTTGATCCGGCAACGTCTCGCCAAAAACGTCTTCTTGACGTCCGACCTTACAGGCTTAGCGTAGGATTTCGTTCCCTACTGAAATGCCCCCCATCCTGCTGTTTTCAGATCATCAAGAAATGACCGCCGCACCTTCCTTTCTCGGCTTTCCCAATCGCCTCGCCGATGACCGCGTGCCCCGTGCGGTGATCTTCGGAACCGGTCACGGCAGCACTTATCCCGGCAAGGACAGCAGCGGCTATGCCTTGGCCGCCGACGCCATCCGCGCTGCGAGCCAGGATGATGCCGCGCTCGTCGAGCACTGGGATTTCGATCTCGGCGGCCCGCTGTTCGATAGCAAGCCGGCCTGCTGCATCGATGCCGGCGACATCCCGACGACCATGCATGACAATGCCGGCAACCGGGCCCGGATCGAGGCGAAGACGCGCGAGGTCCTGGCATTGCCGGCCGTACCGATCCTGCTCGGCGGCGACGATTCCGTGGTCAAACCTTTTCTTGCGGGTTTTGCGGATCACGGGCCGGTCTGGATCCTGCAGATCGACGCCCATATCGACTGGCGCGACGAGGTGCATGGAGAACACTACGGCTATTCGAGCCCAATGCGCCGGGCAAGCGAGATGCCGCATGTCGCCGGCATGGTGCAGGTCGGCCTTCGTAGCGTCGGCAGCGCACGCCTCGCCGAGATCGAAACGGCGCGGCGCTATGGCAGCCGCTTCGTAACCGCCCGCGACGTTCACGCTCAAGGCGTCGAAGCCGCTCTCCGGCATATTCCCGAAGGAGCGCGGGTCGTCGTCACCCTGGACTGCGACGGGCTCGATCCCGGCATCATGCCGGGCGTGGCGGCTCGTACGCCCGGAGGCCTCACCTATACGCAGGTGATCGACCTGATAGCGGGCGTCGGCAGCCGGGCCAGGATCGCAGGATTCGACCTTGTTGAGCTCTATCCTCCCGCCGACATCGACGGCCTGTCGGCTCTGAGCGCCGCGCGCCTTCTCGTAAATGTGGTCGGCACCATCGTCCGGCAGGTCTGAAACCCGGCTTCCTGCTCTTCGCGCAGGCGGGCGGACAGTCGCCGTTCCAAACGAAGCAGTCGGGTGGCGGAGGTCCAAGACCGGCCCCACCCGCACCGCGCACTGCCAGATATCGCCGAAATCACCGCCATCGTTGAAACCGGAATCATCGGCCCCGTCGGAGCCCCTCCTGCGCCCGTGGTTCCGGCGATTTCCGCGACGCGCTTAAAGTCTGCTTCGTTGCATGTCGCTGCTCCAAAACCGCTGCCGCGACATGCAATTGATCTGACGCGGCTATTCGCGCTCGCCGGTGAAGTTCAGCAGCAGCTGGAAGATGTTGACGAAGTTCAGATAGAGCGAGAATGCGCCGAAAACGGCGAGCTTCTGCTGCGATTCCGCGCCGAAGTTTTCCGCATACTGCTCCTTGATCGTCTGCGTGTCCCAGGCGGTGAGCCCGATGAAGACGGCGATGCCGATCACCGAAATGGCGAACTGGAGCGCGGTCGACCCGAGGAAGATGTTGACGATGCTGGCAATCACCACGCCGATCAGGCCCATGATCAGGAAGGACGAGAACTGTGTCAGATCGCGCTTGGTCGTGTAGCCGTAGAGGCTGGTCGCGCCGAACATGGTGGCGGCGATGAAAAAGGTACGAGCGATGCTGGTGCCGGTGAAGACCAGGAACACGGAGGCCAGCGACAGGCCCATGACCGCACAGAACGCCCAGAACATCGCCTGAGCGCCGGCCGCGGACATCGTCTGTATCCGGAACGAGAACAAGAGCACGAAGGCGAGCGGTGCCAGCATCACCACCCACTTCAACGGGCTGGAAAAGATCGGCACGTAGAGGGCCGGCGTAGAAGCCACCACGAAGGCGATCACGCCCGTAAGGACGAGGCCGATGCCCATGTAGTTGTAGACGCGCAGCATATGCTGGCGCAGGCCTTCGTCGAAGACGGCCCCGGCTCGGGCTCCGACGCCCGTGCGGTATCCTAGATTGGGGGTATTCATGCGAATTCTCCTTGGTGAGGGTCAGTAAAGTGTTTTGGCGAGCGTTTCCGCGGCGCGATCGAGGTTGCGGACATCGCTTCGAGCGACGACCGCATAGGCGACCTCCCCGACCTGAAAATAAGCCGAGGAAATTTCATCCGAGGGAACGATGGTCGGTTGAACCACGTCGAACGTTCCGGGCCTGATCGCGAAGAGCGACACCAGTCCCAGGTCTCGTGTTTCGACAGCCATTTCGACGCTCGGGCCGAACCGCGACGGATAGATCTGCACGTCACGGACCTTCCAGTCCTTCGGCAGAGACGGCATGACGATCGCCGTGGCGGCGCGGACTTCGTCCGCGTTGTAGTTCGGCGTTTCGGGCTGCGACGACATGGCCTCGCGCATGATCGTCGTTCTGTGTGCCCGGATCGCCTCCTCCAGATAGACGGGCGGCTGGGTCGAAGCGACGACTTTCGTCACCGATATCGGCCCGACGATCCCATTCGCCAACCAGCCCGCGGCCACCAGGACTGCGACCGTCGCTGCCCGCTGCAACGCGCCCAAGACGCGGCCCCGGGCCAGTCCCCGTTCCAGCCGCCGCGCCGCATCGGCCGTCGCCGGGCGCGCCATGCCCTTGGACCCGGCAAGCGCCATGCGCAGTTCGTCGCGCGTCCTGAGGTCGGACATCACGCGCGCGGCCGCCTCCGGACGGGCGGAAAGAAACGCCTCGACCTCGATACGGCGAGCAACGTCCAGCTGGTCGTCGACATAGGCATCAAGGTCGGCATCGGTCACCGGGTCGCGCAATTCGTTCATCACGGACCTCCCACGATCCTGAGGTGGCTTTTCGCACGTGCCGGCAATTTGTCCTCCATCTCGCGGAGCGCAGCACGCGCCCGGCCGATGCGCGACATCAGCGTTCCCAACGGCACGCCGCTGGCCTCGGCGGCCTGGCTGTAGGTGAGTCCCTCGATGGCGACGAGATGCAGCGCCGAACGCTGCTCTTCCGGCAATTTGAAAAAGGCTTCACGCATCTGTGCCAGGCGGACGGAATGTTCCTGGGGCGCCTGCATGCTGGCATCAGCAAGGTATTCGGCCTGCTCGATGCGCACTGCTTCAGACTTGCGGGACCGCAAACGGTCGATGAAAGCGTTGTGGACGATCGACAGCAGCCATGCGCGCAGGTTTCCGCCGGATCTGAAGGTGCCGCGCCGCTCATAGGCACGCACCAGCGCGTCATGCACCAGATCCTCGGCCTCGGCGCTATCGCGCGTCAGCGAACGCGCGTAGCGCCGCAGGGAACCAAGCTGTCCGATGATATCGAAGCGTGGCATCGATCCTCTCATGTCCTGTTTACGGAGCATGGCAGGTTTTAATCCCGCTCCTCGAGTTTTTTTCGATCCGGGAAGGTCAGGCGGTGGATCTAGGACCTGGTACGGTGGGCGGCGTCCATCCCTGTGCAACCCGCACCATTGCCGCTTAGGCTTTACCCAAGGATACCCTCATCTGGGCGGCGGTCACCATCGCATCGCGCCAGCCAGCCACGGTGTCGACGGCACCGTTCACAAGTCGGGGCGAGGAAATCGTCCGGGATTTCGATGTTTACACCTGAATTAATTTGTGACGCGCAGAACCCCGAGGATGTCATCTTTCTCGGGCACTTGGGCGTTATAGGCAGGAAACATTCACGACGTTCCTTCGCCGACGGTTCTTTTTGAGCCCACCTCGTTCAACCAATCATAGCCCCAACATGACCAGCAATGCGCCAACCCAGCGGGATACCCGCATCGATGTCTTCCGCGCGCTGGCGCTGCTGACGATATTCGTCAATCATGTGCCGGGGACGATCTTCGAGTATTTCACGCACAAGAATCTCGGCTTTTCCGATTCGGCCGAAGCCTTCGTGCTGATTTCAGGGATTGCCGTTGGGCTCGCCTACGGACTGAAGTTCCAGCCGGGAAACCGGTTGCTCATCACCCTGAAGGCCTGGCGGCGTGCCGGCGTTCTCTATGTCACCCACATCATGACCACGATGGCGACGCTGGCTATCTTCTCGGCGGCTGCATTGTATTTCTCGCGGCCCGATCTTTTGAAGCTGATCAACATCCAGATGATCATCGAGGACACGCCGGAAGCGCTGCTCGGCATTGCCACGCTCAGCCATCAGATCGGCTACAACAATATTCTTTCCATGTACGCCGTCGTGCTTCTGATGATGCCGCTTTTCCTGTGGATCGGCACCTTCAGTCTGCGCCTGATGCTTGCTGCGTCCGCTCTTCTCTGGCTCATCGCCGGTATTTTCCAGATCGCGCCTTCGGATTATCCCGGCGACGGCTTCTGGTTCCTGAACCCGCTCTCCTGGCAGTTTCTGTTCGTCATCGGGATCGCCGGCATGCTGCATGTCAAGCGCGGCGGCGAAATCCGCTTCAACTGGATGATGGCGAGCGCGGCCGTCGGCTATCTGGTCGGCGCGCTGATTTGGGTACGACTGCCGCTGTGGGGCATCGAGACGGCCTCCGGTTTGCCTACCGTGCTGACCGGATTCGACAAGACATTCCTGTCGCTGTCGCGGCTCATGCACATTCTGGCGATCGCCTATCTGATCGTGGCGATCCCGGCACTTTCCAACCTGGCGAGGACGGGCCCCAGCCATCCGCTCGCCGTTCTCGGCAAGCATTCGCTGCCGGTCTTCATCGCCGGAACGATCCTCGCCATGATCGCGCAGGTCATGAAGGTCGTCAGTCCGGGCGGGGTCCTCTACGATGCGATCCTGATCTCGACGGGCATCGCGCTGCAGTTCGGCTTCGCTTACTATCTCGAATGGTTGCCGCGCATCGGTTGGGGCGGCAAGAAGCTGCAACCTATCGCCACCTTGCCGCCTGCTGCGGCCCTCAGGCCAGCGTCATAGAACGGCGGAACAGCTGACATGCGGCATTTGCTAGGGTTGGCGACTTTCAGCCTGGCGCAAATGAAACCGCTGGCGCAGCATGACCGATTTGCGTATCACTCCGCCGCCAACGGAACCGCGCCGATGTTCGAAGACCTCCAGCCTGCCCCAGCCGACAAGATTCTGGCCTTGATCGGCCTCTATCGCGCCGATCCCCGTCCCGACAAGGTCGACCTCGGCGTCGGCGTCTATAAGGATCGCGATGGCAAGACGCCGGTGATGCGTGCCGTGCGCGAAGCCGAAAAGCGATTGCTGCAGAGCCAGGATAGCAAGACCTATCTCGGCCTTGCAGGCGATGCCGGCTTCAACACCGCGATGGCCAAGCTGGTCTTTGGCCCCGTGGCCGACCTGACGCGCATCCGTGCGGCGCAGGCGCCGGGCGGCTCGGGCGCGCTGCGGCTGGCGGCCGAACTAATCAAAAGGACGCGATCCGACGCGACGATCTGGCTGTCGGACCCGACATGGCCGAACCACGTGCCGGTGATGCGCGCCGCCGGCCTGCAGATACGCGAATATCCCTATTTCGACGCCGCCTCGGGCACGGTTCGCTTCGCGGACATGATGAGCGCATTGGCGACCGCCAAGAGCGGCGACGTGGTGCTGCTGCATGGCTGTTGCCACAATCCGACAGGCGCCAATCTGGACGAAGCGCAGTGGGCTAAAATAGCCGACCTTGTCGTCGAGCGCGGCCTATTGCCTTTTGTTGACATTGCCTATCAGGGTTTTGGCGAAGGCTTGGACGCCGATGCCGCCGGCTTGCGCCTGCTGGCCGCGAAAGTTCCGGAAATGGTCGTTGCCTCGAGCTGCTCCAAGAACTTCGCCGTCTATCGCGACCGCGTCGGCGCGGCGATGATCCTGGCCAAAGACAGCGCGCAGGCGGATGTGGCAATGGGCCAGATGCTGTCGGCGGCACGCGCCATGTACTCGATGCCGCCGGACCACGGTGCGGCCGCGGTGCGCATCGTGCTTGAAGACGCCTCGCTGCGCGCCGACTGGGAAGCGGAGCTCGAGGAGATGCGCCTGCGCATGCTGCGCCTTCGGGTGCAGTTCGCCGAGGCGCTGCGGCGGCAGTCCAATTCTGATCGCTTCGATTTCGTCGCCAGCCATCGCGGCATGTTTTCCCGGCTTGGCCTGTCCGAAGCGCAGGTCGAGCGGCTGCGCGCCGAGCACGGCGTCTATATGGTCGGCGACAGCCGCATCAACGTCGCCGGCCTGCCGGAAGACGGGATGGACGCGCTCGCCAAGGCGATCGTCTCCGTATTCGATTGAGGCGCTGCGCAACGCTGTGGACAATCGCTCCTCGCCGTCCCACGGCGTTGGCTACGCGGTCGGACGCAGGCTAGAATCCGGCCGATGAAACCCTCGAAAGACATTTCCCGGCTGATCGAGATCATGGCGGCGCTGCGGGCGCCGAAAACCGGCTGCCCGTGGGACATCGAGCAGGATTTCTCGACCATCGCTCCCTACACGGTCGAGGAAGCCTACGAGGTGGCGGACGCCATCGCGCGCGGCGACCTGGACGATCTGCGCGACGAGCTCGGCGATCTGCTGCTGCAGGTCGTCTACCATGCGCAGATGGCCGAGGAGGCCGGTGAATTCGCCTTTGGCGACGTGGTCCACGCCATCACCACAAAAATGATCCGCCGCCATCCGCATGTCTTCGGCGACGAGAAGGCGCGCAGCGCCGGCATGGCCAAGGGCATGTGGGAGAAGATCAAGGCGGAGGAAAAGGCGGAAAAGCGAAACGCCCGCCTCGCCCGCGGGCACGATCCGGAGGATCATGGCAAGGGTTTTCTGGACGGCATTCCGGTCGCCCTGCCCGCTTTGACCCGGGCGCTCAAGCTGCAGGAAAAAGCGGCTCGCGTCGGCTTCGACTGGAGCGAGGCCACGCCGATCCTCGACAAGATCGAGGAAGAGATCGGCGAGCTGCGCGAGGCCCTTTCAAAGGGCGATACGGCTTCGATCAAGGACGAGTTCGGCGACATGCTGTTTGCCGTCGTCAATCTCGGACGTCATCTCAAGGTCGATTCCGAAGCGGCGCTCAGCGGCACCAACGAGAAGTTCCGGTCGCGGTTCCACCATGTCGAGCAAGCGCTGGAAGCGTCCGGAAACACGCTGGAAAAGGCGACGCTGGACGAGATGGAGATGCTTTGGCAGCAAGCCAAGAGCGCGAAGTAACCGTGATTATCCGTTGTTTTTACGGTTCAATCGGCTTTCGACCTCTTCGCGCGCGCTTTGCGTCGCCTTAAGCGAGACGGTCAAGCTGCCATCCTCGTTGTCGGTGCGCGAGACGACGTCGCCATTGCGGTAGAGCCAGTCGACGAGCCCGAGCTGGTCAGGCTTGAGCGTGACGGTCAGCGTTTCCAGGTCGCCTGAAACCCTTGTCTCGATGATCGCCTTCAGCACGTCGATGCCCTCGCCGGTGGCGGCCGATATGGCAATCGGCGGTGCGTTCTTGCCGTCGGCGAGCAGCCGCGCCCGGTTGCCGTCATCGAGCCGGTCGATCTTGTTCCACACTTCGATGACGCGCTTGGTGTCGCCGGCATCGACGCCGAGATCGGCGAGGATGCGCTCAACATCCTCGGCCTGGGCAGAGGTGTCGGGGTCCGAAATGTCGCGCAGATGGATGACGAGATCGGCCTCGACCACCTCTTCCAGCGTGGCCCGGAACGCCGCGATCAGATGCGTCGGCAGGTCAGAAATGAAACCGACGGTGTCCGAGAGAATGACCGGCGTGCCATGCGGCAGTCGCACCCGACGAAGTGTCGGGTCGAGCGTGGCAAACAGCATGTCCTCGGCCAGCACCCCTGCTCCGGTCAGCCTGTTGAACAGCGTCGACTTGCCGGCGTTGGTGTAGCCGACGATCGCCACCACCGGGAAAGGCACCTTCTTGCGCTTGGCGCGGTGCAGGTCGCGGGTGCGCCGTACGGTTTCCAACTCGTGCTTCAGCTTGTTGATCTTGTCCTGCAGGACACGGCGGTCCGATTCGATCTGCGTTTCGCCGGGGCCGCCGAGGAAACCGGCACCGCCGCGCTGGCGCTCAAGGTGGGTCCAGCTTCGCACCAACCGACCCTTCTGATAGTTGAGGTGGGCAAGATCGACCTGCAGCGTGCCTTCCTTGGTGCGTGCGCGCTCGCCGAAGATCTCGAGGATCAGCCCGGTGCGATCCAGCACCTTGGCGTTCAATTCCTTCTCGAGATTGCGCTGCTGCACTGGCGTTAGGGGATGATCGACGATGACCAGTTCGGCATGGCCCTCTTTGACGATCTCGGCGAACTCGGCAACCTTGCCGCTGCCCAGCAAGGTCGCAGGCCGCGGATCATTGACCGTCACCACCGCGGTATGGATCGGGTCGAGGTCAATGGCTTGAGCAAGGCCAACCGCCTCGTCATGGCGGGCCTCGGCGGAACGCGTCAGGCGCGGACGATTCGTATCTTCGTCGCCGCGCGGCTGACGGGTAAGCACGGGTATGATGACCACGGCCCGGGTCGGGCCTTCGGCTGCCGCCCCCGGCTGATATGCTGTTTTTTCGCGAACGCTACGCTCGGCGTCTTTCTTGCGTGCCAATCAGGCGCCCTGGCTTTCCTCACCATCGAACATCTGAACCGGCTGGCTCGGCATGATCGTGGAAATGGCGTGCTTGTAGACTAGCTGGGAATGGCCGTCGCGACGCAGCAGAACACAGAAATTGTCGAACGAAGTGACCACGCCGGTCAGCTTCACGCCGTTGATGAGAAAGATGGTGAGTGGGTTTTTGCTTTTGCGAACTGAATTCAGGAACAGGTCCTGAAGATTTTGCGATCGTTCCGCCATTGTTCTTGTCTTTCGCCGATCCCCTTCGGTTTGCAGGCCAATGCGCCAAATTACCCGGCACGTGTCAAGCGCGCAAACACCATCTTGCCGTCAGTAACGACAAGCAGAACGAGATATATTGATGTTCATTCCACCTGTGCGGTTATCAGGCTGGACTTTTTTCCGCAACGTCAAAAAAGGCTTGCCGCAAGGAAAGTGTTATCGAGCCCGGATGGCCGTTGGCGACGGGAGCACCGTCGATCGCCACGACCGGCATGGCGATCGTGGTCGCGGAACTGATGAAGACCTCGCGCGCGGCCTTGGCCTCGGCGACTGAAAAGCCCCGCTCCTCGATCTTCAGGCCGAGCTTGGCAGCCACGTCGAACAGCGTAGTGCGGGTGATGCCGCGCAGGATGCCGTGCTCAGCCGGACGCGTCACCAGCACGCCATCCCTGGTGATGATCCAGGCGTTCGACGACCCACCTTCCTTGACGGTGCCGTCGGCATCGACGAACCAGGCTTCCTGGGCGCCGGCTTCCTTGGCCTTCTGCTTGGCGAGGACATTCGGCAACAGCCCGACCGACTTGATATCGACCCGGTCCCAACGAGTCTCCGGCACGGTGAGAACCTTGATCCCACTTTCGGCCCTCTTCGCGGCAGCAGCGGGGTCGGCTTTCCTGGCAGTCACCACAAGCGACGGTTTCGTGTCCGCCGGGAAAAGAAAGTCACGGCTGGCGACGCCCCGCGTCACCTGAAGATAAACCAGGCCATCGGTGACGTGATTGCGGCGAACCACCTCGCGCAGGATGATCGGCAGCACGCCACGGGTGACCGGCCAGTCGATCGACAATTCGGTCAGCGATCGGTTCAGCCGTCCGAGATGGCGAGGCATATCGACGATGAAGGAGCGCGCCACCTCGCAGACCTCATAGACGCCATCGGCGAACTGATAGCCACGGTCTTCGATATGCACGGAGGCGTCGGCGTGAGCGACATAGCGCCCGTTCACATAGGCAATGCGCGGCATGGGTCACCCCTGAAGAAGTCAGCGCATGACCCGAAAAATCGAAATCGATTTCGGGCTCATGCGCAAAATCAAAAATTCAGCGCCCTTTGCGCGTCCCAAAAGACGCGCGGCGCAGTAGCGCTTTCTTATGCGATTCCGCCGCCGCCGTAATCGATAATTGCGTAGCCACGATTGGCTCGGCTGTCAGACGCCCAGCGACTTCAGCTTGCGGTGAAGCGCCGACCGCTCCATGCCGATGAACTCGGCCGTCTTCGAGATGTTGCCGCCAAAACGGTTGATCTGGGCGATCAGATAGTCCTTCTCGAACTGTTCGCGCGCTTCACGCAGCGGCAGCGCCATGATGTGCTGGTCGGATTGGTTTGGCGTGCGCGGCATGACATCGCCGATCTCGGCAGGCAAGAGGTCGGCGGTGATCGGCGCATCGGCATCGTCGCCGCGCGCCAGGATCATCAGTCGCTCGACATTGTTGCGCAACTGGCGGACGTTGCCTGGCCAGTTGTGCGCCTGCAGCACCGCCAGCGCGTCGTCGCCGATGCGCCGCGGCCGGATGCCGGCCTGGCGGGAGATCTGCTTCATGAAATTGTCGACCAGATAGGGAATATCCTCCCGCCGCTCGGCCAGTCCCGGTACCATGACCGGAACCACCGCCAGGCGATGATAGAGATCCTCGCGGAATCGGCCGTCGGCAATCATTGCCTCCAGGTTCTGCGAGGTCGACGATATGATGCGAACATCGACCTTGACCCGCTTGGTGCCCCCTACCCGCTCGAACTGCTGTTCGACCAGTACGCGCAGGATCTTGTTTTGCGTTTCGCGCGGCATGTCGGCCACTTCGTCGATGTAGAGAATGCCGCGATGGGCCTCCTCAAGCGCGCCGACCTTGCGTTCGACACCGTTTGATTCGGTGCCGAACAGCTCGACTTCCATGCGTTCGGGCGTGATGTTGGCAGCACTCAGCGTGACGAACGGCGCGTTCTTGCGCGCCGACAGCGTGTGGATGGCGCGTGCCGCGAGCTCCTTGCCCGACCCGGACGGGCCGATGATCATGACGCGGCTGTTGGTCGGCGCGACGCGCTCAATGGTCTGGCGCAACTGGCTCATCGCCGACGACATGCCGATCAGGTCGAAGGTTTCGCCGCTGCGCAGCTTAAGGTCCGAAACCTCGCGTTTCAGTTTCGAGGTTTCAATCGCGCGCTCAGCGATGAGAATCAGCCTGTCGGCCTTGAACGGCTTCTCGATGAAGTCATAGGCGCCGCGGCGGATGGCCGAGACCGCCGTTTCGATGTTGCCATGCCCCGAGATCATGACCACGGGCAGGTTCGGGTGCATCGTCTTGATCTCGTCCAGCAGCGCCAATCCGTCAAGACGTGAGCCTTGCAGCCAGATATCGAGGAAAATCAGCCTCGGCGCCCGGTCGGCGATCGCCGCCAAGGCGCTGTCGGCATCAAATGCCGTGCGGGTTTCGTGACCTTCATCGCTCAGAATACCGGCGACCAGTTCACGGATGTCTTCCTCGTCATCGACGATGAGAATGTCAGACGCCATTACCGACCTTTTCAGTTTCTCTTGCGTGTTCCGTCCTGTCTTCGCCGCGCGGCGGCACGGTGGCGGCAAGCGGCAGGATGATGCTGATCATCGCGCCTCGCCCGCCGTGGAAATCCGCCGGCGCATCATGCAGTTCGAGCCGGCCGCCATGGTCCTCCACTATCTTCTTGACGATAGCGAGGCCGAGCCCAGTGCCCTTCTCGCGCGTCGTCATGTAAGGCTCGAGCAGTCGCTGACGATTCTCGCGCGGCAAGCCCTTGCCATTGTCGACGACGTCGATGCGAATCGCGCCATTCCGCCGTCCGGCTTGAATCCGGATTATGCCGTGCGAACGGTCCTTTTGATCAAGTCCGTCGATCGCCTCGGCTGCGTTCTTGATAACGTTGCCGAAAGCCTGCGCCATCAGGCGGCTGTCGAAAGTGCCTTTGAGCGGTTCGTTGCCGAACACGCGCTCGAAGGTGATATCGGCGCGACTCACTTCGACGAGGAACGAGGCTTCGCGCAACGATTCGCGCAAATCGAGGACCTTCATTTCCGGCTTGGGCATGCGTGCGAATGCGGAGAACTCGTCGACCATGCGGCCGATGTCCTCCACCTGCCTGATGATCGTGTCAGTGCATTGATCGAAAACCTCGCGGTCTTCGGTGATCACCTTGCCGTAGCGGCGCTTGATGCGCTCGGCGGAAAGCTGGATCGGCGTCAGCGGGTTCTTGATCTCGTGGGCGATACGCCGCGCCACATCGGCCCAGGCCGAGGAGCGCTGCGCCTGGACCAGATCGGTGATGTCGTCGACCGTCACGACATAGGATTTCTCCTCCGAACCGTCGTCGCCTGCCTCGACCGTGATCTGCACGTTAAAAGTCCGCTCCGTGCCGGCGCGATAGAAGGTCACCTGCTCGCGATAGACAGGCTTGCCCGACTTGCGGCCGATCTCGAAGACGCGGCCGACATGCGGCAGCAAGGCGGAGAGATTCTGCCCGAGCGCGGCGGTGGCCGAGATAGCCAGCATCGTTTCGGCCGACCGGTTGACGATGGTGACGATACCATAGGGATCGACGCCGATGACGCCGGCGGTGACGCCGGCAAGCACGGCTTCGGAAAAGCGCCGCCGTTCGTCGATCAAATCCTTGGCGGACAGGATCTCGTTACGCTGCGACTTCAGTTCCAGCAGCATTTTGTTGAAGGTGTTGCCGAGCGAGGCGACGTCGCCGTCGGAAGGTCGAACGGGAACAGCAACGTCGAGATTGCCGGTCGCGACCTCGTCGGCCGCGCCGATCAGCTGGCGGATGGGCCGCACCAGGCGGTCGGCGACGGCAATGCCGGTCCAGATGGCGGACAGAATGATGATCAGCGTCAGCGACAGATAGGGAAGTGCGAAGGCCACCTGCGAGGTGCGGCGATTGCTTTCCAGGCCGCGATACTCGTCGGTGTTGGCTCTGACAATCTGCCGCGCCTTGATCACCTCGGGATCGACGAGGCGGATGGTGTAGAGATAGAGCCCTTCGATCTCGCGCAGCTTGACGATGGCCCCCATGATGTTGCGCGTCTTCGGCTCGATCAGCACGGGCCTGCCGTCGGCGGCGCTGCTCATGGCGCCTTCCGGCGGCTCCGGCATGGCAAAATCGGCGTCGGTCTTGGCGCTCATGACGAACGAACCGTCAGGCTTGACCAGTGCGGCGTGAGCCAGCGAGCGCCCCACCGCTTCCTTGTTCATCAGATCGAGGAAGCCGGTTCTATCGAGGCCGTAAAGCGTGCGGGAGGCGTCGAGATCGTAGGCCATCGACAGGGTCGTTCCCTGGAGATTGCGCGCGTTCTCCTGCACATAGGCATCGGCAATCGACAGAGACGAATTGACGATCGTCTTGGTGCGGATCTCGAACCAGCGATCGAGGCCGATGTCGAGCGTGATCGAGGCGATGATCGCCACCATGATGGCGGGAATCGCGGCGACCAGCGCGAACATCGCGACGATCCGCACATGCAGCCGCGACGCCGCCTTGCCGCGCCGGCGCGCCATCACGATACGATGCACTTCGCGGCCGACCAGCGCGATCAGGAACAGGATGAACGCCGCATTGAGGGCGATAAGCGCCAGCGTCGTGCTTTCGTCCGGCGTGATCGGCGTGGCGCCGACGAGAATGGCGAAGGAGATCGCCGCCGTAACCAGCGCACCGACAACCG
Source organism: Mesorhizobium sp. WSM4821 (assembly GCF_055901555.1). Taxonomy (NCBI): domain Bacteria; kingdom Pseudomonadati; phylum Pseudomonadota; class Alphaproteobacteria; order Hyphomicrobiales; family Phyllobacteriaceae; genus Mesorhizobium; species Mesorhizobium sp. WSM4821. The sequence continues at coordinate 4,624,896 of NZ_CM148371.1, forward strand.
CAACGACGCCCGGCAGCGCAAGCAGCCGGCGCCCGTCTCTTGTTCCGGGTTCGCTGAAAAGTGGGTCGCTCAGTGTCGGTGCCTGTGAAGCCATGTCGCCGTCTAGAGCCAGTGATTGCGTCGGATCTATGCAACGCATTGTGGCGATTATGCAACAAGTGTGACCTGGACGGAACTCTTTCGGCGATCGATCCCCCGGAAAATGGCTCGCGTTATGCCGGCCTGGACGATTTGTAGACGTTGACGCCGAGTTCCCTGATCTTCTTGCGCAGCGTGTTGCGGTTGAGCCCCAGCAGCTCCGCGGCCTTGATCTGGTTGCCGCGGGTTGCCGTCATCGAAGCAAGGACCAGCGGATATTCGACCTCGGAGAGAATGCGCTGATAGAGCCCGGCGGGCGGCAACTCGCCGGCGAACGACGCAAAATAGCGTTGCAGGAAATGTTCCACTGCCTGGCCGATGGATAGATCGTCGGGAATAAGGTTGCCGCCACCCGGAACGACCGGCCTGTCGCCGGTCTTCAGTTCCGCCTCGATGATCTCGGCGGAAATCTCATCCTGTGAATAGAGCGCGGCCAGCCTGCGGACAAGATTTTCGAGCTCGCGCACGTTGCCGGGCCAGGGGTAGCGCTTCATCAGCTCGATGCCGCCGGTGGAAATGCGCTTGGTCTGGAGGCCTTCGCTGGCGCCGAGCTTGAAGAAATGCCGGACGAGATCCGGAACGTCCTCGGACCGCTCGCGCAGCGCCGGCAGCCTTAGCGGCACGACATTCAGGCGATAGAACAGATCCTCGCGGAAAAGTCCCTGATTGATCAGCGTCCGCAGATCCTTGTTGGTGGCGGCGACAATGCGCACGTCGGTCTTGATCGGCGTGCGGCCGCCGACGGTGGTGTATTCGCCCTGCTGCAGGACACGCAGCAGGCGCGTCTGTGCTTCCATCGGCATGTCGCCGATCTCGTCGAGGAACAGCGTGCCGCCCTCGGCCTGCTCGAAACGGCCGGTGGAGCGGTTCTGCGCACCGGTGAAGGCCCCCTTCTCATGCCCGAACAGTTCCGATTCGATCAGGTCGCGCGGGATCGCCGCCATGTTGATCGCGACGAAGGGGCCGCCGCGGCGGCGGCCGTATTCGTGCAGCGCCCGTGCCACCAGTTCCTTGCCGGTGCCCGATTCGCCTGAAATCATCACCGTCAGATCGGTTTGCATCATGCGCGCCAGCATGCGGTAGATATCCTGCATGGCGGCCGAGCGGCCGACCAGCGGCATCGTTTCCGGCGGCTCGTCCGCCCGCGCATCGATCTTCGGCCGTCGCGGCTCGGAAAGCGCCCGGTTGACGATGTTGAGAAGCTCGGTCAGGTCGAACGGTTTCGGCAGATATTCGTAGGCGCCGGTTTCGGAAGCGCGAATCGCGGTCATGAACGTGTTCTGGGCGCTCATGACGATGACGGGCAGTTCCGGCCGCGCCTTCTTGATGCGCGGCAGCATGTCGAAGGCGTTCTCGTCCGGCATGACCACGTCGGTGATGACGAGATCGCCCTCGCCCGCCGCCACCCAGCGCCACAGCGTCGAGGCGTTGGACGTCACGCGCACCTCGTGGCCGACGCGCGAAAGCGCCTGGTTGAGGACCGTGCGGATGGCTGCATCGTCGTCGGCGACGAGAATATTGCCGCGAACCGTCATTTGCGGTCTCCTTCGCCATCATCGTCTGTGCCGAACGGCGTTTCTTTCCAGGCTGGCATCAGGATGCGGAAGGTGGTTCCGCGCGGCGTCGATTCGCATTCGATGATGCCGCCATGCTCGCCGACGATTTTCGCGACCAGCGCCAGGCCGAGCCCCGACCCGTTCGGCTTGGTGGTGATGAAGGGATCAAACAGGATCGGCAGGATATCCTCCGAAACGCCGGAGCCGTTGTCGCGCACGCAGAATTCCAGCGGCAACGACACGCGGCCCTGCGTTCCCGGAACGGAGACACGAATGCCCGGCCGGAACGCGGTCGTCAGGCTGATCTCGCCTTGCGGATCGCCGCCAATGGCCTCGGCCGCATTCTTCACCAGGTTGAGGAACACCTGGATGAGCTGGTCGCGGTTGGCGAAGACCGGAGGCAATGATGGATCATAATCCTCCAATATCTTGATTCTTTTGGCAAAACCGTTCTTGGCAATCGCTTTCACATGGTCCAGTACGACATGGATGTTGACCGGGTAACGGTCGATCGGCCGCTCGTCGGAAAACACCTCCATGCGATCGACCAGCGAGACGATGCGGTCGGTCTCGTCGGTGATCAGCCGGGTCAGCGCGCGATCCTCGTCGGAAGCCGAGAGTTCGAGCAGCTGAGCAGCGCCCCGAATGCCGGACAGCGGGTTCTTGATCTCGTGGGCGAGCATCGCGGCCAGGCCGGTCACCGAACGCGCCGCGCCGCGATGCGTCATCTGCCGGTCGATCTTGTCGGCCATCGATCGTTCCTGGAACATCACCACCACGGAGCCTGGAAATTCCGAAACCGGCGCGACGTAGAGATCGACGACTTTCTCGATGCCAAGGCGTGGCGACGACACATCGACCCGGTATTCGTTGACGGGAGCCCGGCGCTCGCGCACCTGATCGACAAGCGTCAGCAGCGGGCTGCCGAAGGGAATGAGCTTGGGCAATGTGTTACGGGCGAGCATGGTCGCGCTCGAGCGGAAGAAATCCTCGGCATCGGCATTGGCGAAGGTGATGAACCCTTCCGCATCGACCATGATTACCGGGCGACGGATCGTGTTGAGTACGATGTGAGCGGCGTCCGCCATGTCCATGTTCTGTACAACGGTGACGCTCATGCCGCGCTCCGCAGGTTCATCGCCTCGGGAGCGCTTGAAAACACCTCGCGCAACGCGGCAATGACGCGGACGGGCTCGAGGGAGGTGAGGATGGCCTTTCGCTGCTCACCGACGACGCCAGCGGCGTGGCGGTCGAGATACCAGCCAAGATGCTTGCGCGCCTGGCGCACGCCGCTTTCGATGCCGTAGAGTGTCAGCATGTCCTCGTAGTGGGCAATGACGTAATCGGCCAGCGCTTGCGCGCTTTCGGGCACGCCAGGCGTCGCCTCTTTTGTCGCGATGCTGCCTGCCGCCCAGGGTGCGCCATAATGCGCGCGGCCGATCATCACCGCGTCGGCGCCCGACTGGTCCAGGATCATTGCTGCTTCCGCCGGCGAGCCGACATCGCCATTGGCGACAACCGGGATCGACACAGCCTGCTTTATGTGTGCGATGGCGCGCCAGTCGGCCTTGCCCTGATAGAACTGGCAACGCGTGCGGCCGTGCACTGTCACCATCTTGACGCCTGCCTGCTCGGCCCGGCGCGCCAGCATCGGCGCGTTGAGCGCGGTTTCGTCCCAGCCGAGCCGCATCTTGACCGTAACCGGCACCTCGACGGCGCCGACCACCGCCTCGATCAGCGACAGAGCGTGATCGAGATCGCGCATCAGCGCCGAACCGGCATAACCGCCCGTCACCTTCTTGGCCGGGCAACCCATGTTGATGTCGATGATGTCGGCGCCCTCGCCCGCGGCTATGCGCGCGCCCTCGGCCATATGCGCCGCCTCGCGGCCGGCAAGCTGGACCATGTGAACAGGCAGCCCGGAATGGCGGATGCGCAGGCCGCAACCGGCCCTGCCCTTGGCAAGCTCGCCGCTCGCCACCATCTCCGAGACGACCAATCCGGCGCCGTGCGCATAGGCACGCTGCCGGAACGGCTCATCTGATATACCCGACATGGGCGCGAGAAAGGCGCGATTGCGGATTCTCACGCCGCCCACGTCCAACGGCGAAGTCAATTTAGTTACATCGCGCATGCACAAAAACCAAGCATCTTTAATTACTGCACATTCTCTAGCCAGAATGACGACAATGTGCAACGCGCAATGACGTCACATTAAGGCGCATTTGGGAAAAATGCTGGCCGTTCGGTCCATGCTACGCCCAAAGCGCTGTGCGTCCTTCTGGAACGCACAATGGCGCTTTGGGCCTTTTGCATCTGCGCATGATCTCTTCCGAAAAGCGATTCCACTTTTCGGGATCATGCGCTAAGCGTCTCGGCATGACAAAAGATGCAAGCGAAAAGCAAGCCTTGACTGCGGACATGGTTGCCGTGGTTATCGTCGCCGCCGGACGCGGCGCGCGCGCCGGAAAGGCCGACGGGCCGAAGCAATACCAAAGGATCGGTGGCCGTTCCGTCATCGCGCGCACACTGGACAGGTTTTTGGCGCATCCGAGAATCGGGCCTGTCGTCGTTGCCATACATGCCGACGACGACGCTCTCTTTCGCAGCGCAGCCGGAGGCAACGCAGACCGAGTCGTCACCGTGACCGGTGGCGCGTCCAGGCAGGACTCCGTTCGGCTCGGCCTGCTTGCGCTGAGAGGCCATGCGCCTGGACAGGTTCTGATCCATGATGCCGTTCGTCCGTTCGTCGACGCGAACTTGATAGACCGTACGATTGCCGCCATCGGCGAACGCCAGGGAGCGCTGCCAGCGCTCCCCGTCGCCGATACGCTGAAACGCGAGTCGGCCGCCGGCATAATCGGCGAGACGGTTTCCAGAAGCGGGCTTCATGCCGCCCAGACGCCGCAAGGTTTTCCGTTCTGGCCGATCCTGGCCGCCCATGAAAAGGCCCACCATCTGGGCAAGGCGGACTTCACCGACGATGCAGCGATTGCCGAATGGGCGCATATTCCGGTGAAAATCGTTCCGGGCTCGCCGGACAATGTCAAGCTGACCTGGGCAAGGGATATTTCGATGGCGGATCAGCGGCTTTCCGGTGAGCGACCGCGTTTTCCAGATATTCGCACCGGCAATGGCTACGACGTCCACGGCTTCGAGCCCGGCGATCATGTGACCTTGTGCGGCGTCTCCATCCCGCACGACAAGAAACTGTCCGGCCATTCGGACGCGGATGTCGGCCTGCACGCACTGACCGACGCGCTGCTCGCTACCTGCGGCGCCGGTGACATCGGAACGCATTTCCCGCCGTCGGATGCGCAGTGGAAAGGCGTGGCCTCGCGGATCTTCGTCGAGCATGCGGCCAAGCTGGTGCGCGCGCGCGGCGGGCGCATCGCCAATGCCGACATCACGCTGATCTGCGAGGCGCCACGCGTCGGCCCGTATCGCGAGGCGATGACCAAATCCCTTTCGGCGGTGCTGGGAATTTCCCGGGACCGTGTCTCGATCAAGGCGACAACAAATGAGAAGCTTGGCTTCGTCGGCCGAGAGGAAGGCATAGCGGCCATCGCGACCGCCAGTGTCGTGTTTCCAGGGGATGTCCCCGAATGAGCAAAAGCGCTCTCGCAGGTGCCCTGCTTCAAGCCTGCCAGGAGCGCGGCATCATGCTGGCGACGGCCGAGAGCTGCACCGGCGGCATGATCATCGCCGCCCTCACCGACATCGCTGGCTCTTCCACTGTGGTCGACCGGGGTTTCATCACTTATTCCAACGAGGCCAAGATGGAGATGCTCGGCGTTTCCGCTGCAGCGCTTGAGGCGCACGGCGCGGTCTCGCGGGAAACGGCGATCGAGATGGCGCAAGGCGCCTTGAAACGTTCGCGTGCCGGACTCACCCTTGCAGTCACCGGCGTTGCCGGCCCGAGCGGCGGCTCGGCGGAAAAACCCGTCGGCCTAGTCTGGTTTGGTGTCGCCTTGACTGGCCGGCCGGTCGTCAGCGAATGCCAGTTGTTCGCCGACAAGGGCCGCGATTTCATCCGCCGTGAGACGGTCAGGCATGCGCTCGAACTGGGCCTGCGCGCACTCGCTGCGGATCAGGCCGCCGGCGCCGCCCCGTAGATGACGTCGGCGCGCTTCTCGAACGCCTCGGAGAACATGCGGAAGGCGCGATCGAACATCGTTCCCATCACCGCGCCCAGAATGCGGCTCTTGAATTCGTAATCGATGAAGAAGCAGACGTTGCAACCGCCGTCGGCCGGCTCGAAGCGCCAGACATTGCTCAGATATTTAAACGGTCCGTCGATGTATTTGACGTCGATGGCGTTCTCGTCAGGCTTCAAAAACACCTGCGTGGTGAAAGTCTCGCGGATCGCCTTGTAGCCAATGCTCATGTCGGCGACGAGCAGGGTGCGTCCGTCGCGTTCCTTGCGCGAACGAACCGTCAGGGCTTCGCAAAGCGGAAGGAATTGCGGATATGATTCGACATCGGCGACCAGAGCGAACATCTGTTCCGGCGTATGCGCGACGCGGCGATGGGCTTCGAATTGTGGCATGAAACCAGATTGTTAGGCAGATTTCCTGAGGACCGCTTCTCGCGCCGCGCGCAGCCTTGCGAAATCGTCGCCGGCGTGATGCGACGAGCGCGTCAGCGGGCTCGACGCCACCAGCAGGAAGCCCTTGGTCTTGCCGATCGTCTCGAAGGACTTGAATTCCTCTGGCGTCACGAAGCGGATCACCGGATGGTGCTTTTTCGATGGCTGCAGATACTGGCCGATGGTCATGAAGTCGACATTGGCCGAACGCAAATCGTCCATCAACTGCAGGATTTCGTTCCGCTCCTCGCCCAGGCCAACCATGATGCCGGATTTGGTGAAGATCGACGGATCGAGTTCCTTGACCCGCTGCAAGAGCCTGATCGAATGGAAATAGCGGGCACCGGGCCGGACCGTGAGATAGTTCGACGGCACCGTCTCCAGATTGTGATTGAAAACGTCGGGCTTGGCCGCCACCACGATCTCCAGCGCGCCTTCCTTGCGCAGGAAGTCGGGCGTCAGGATTTCGATCGTCGTCGAGGGTGTCGCCATCCTTATGGCGCGAATGACGTCGGCAAAGTGCTGAGCCCCACCATCGGCGAGATCGTCGCGGTCGACGGAGGTGATGACGACATGGGTCAGGCCCATCTGCTTGACCGCATGCGCCACACGGGCCGGCTCATCGGGATCGAGCGCGGTCGGTATACCGGTAGCCACGTTGCAGAAGGCGCAGGCGCGCGTGCAAATCTCACCCATGATCATGAAGGTGGCGTGCTTCTTGTCCCAGCACTCGCCGATATTGGGGCAACCGGCCTCTTCGCACACCGTCACCAGCTTGTGCGACTTCACGATCTCGCGCGTCTCTGCATAGCCCTTCGACACCGGCGCCTTGACGCGGATCCAGTCCGGCTTGCGCAGCACGTCCTGGTCAGGCTTGTGCGCCTTTTCGGGATGCCGCAGGCGCGGCGCATTGGCGATCGTGTCGAGAACAGTGACCATCTGAAACCCGGTTCATTCGCGATCGCCTTTGCGGCGTTCGCTTTTCACAAGTCATCTAGGACTTTTCGGCGCAAAGAAAAAGGCCGAGGCGGCGCATGCCGCCACAGGCTTTTTCGCATGGCAAATGCCTACAAGGGTTAACGGCGCACCAGGCGTCCTACCCAGATCAGCAGGCAGGCTCCGATGAAGCCGGTGATCAGATAGGCGACCCAGCCGACGCCGAAGACACCGATGTTGAGCGCCTGCAGGATGGCATTCAGCACGATGGCGCCGACGATGCCAAGGATGATGTTCATCAAGATGCCGGTGTTGCTCTTCATGACCATCTCGGCGAGCCACCCCGCCAGACCGCCGATGATGATGGCTGCTATCCAGCCCACGCCGTTCACGTCCATATGCCCTCTCCTCGTATGATGAATGCATCCGGAAACGAGTTACCTTGCCGTTGAGTTCCCCAAGATATTGCGTGCGATTCTTGTCTTGCGTGTGAGTCTCGCGCGAAAAGCCTATCATGCGTTCAGCGCACGGCCATAAGCGTCGAGGACGCTTTCCTTCATCATCTCCGACAGCGTCGGATGCGGGAAGATCGTGTGCATCAGCTCTTCCTCGGTGGTCTCCAGGTTCATCGCCACGACAAAGCCCTGGATCAGTTCGGTCACCTCGGCGCCGACCATATGCGCGCCGAGCAACTGGCCGGTCTTCTTGTCGAATATGGTCTTGACGAAACCCTGGTCCTCGCCGAGCGCGATGGCCTTGCCGTTGGCGGCGAACTGGAAGCGGCCGACGCGGATGTCCTTGCCCTCGGCTTTTGCTTTCGCTTCGGTCAGCCCGACGGAGGCGACCTGCGGGTTGCAATAGGTGCAGCCCGGAATCTTCAGCTTGTCGGTGGCGTGCACGCCGGGGAAATTGGCGATCTTTTCCACGCACACCACGCCCTCATGCTCGGCCTTGTGGGCAAGCATGGGTGGGCCGGCGACATCGCCGATGGCATAGATACCGGGCACATTGGTCTTGCCGTAGCCGTCGACGACGACGCAGCCGCGCTCGGTCTTCACGCCGAGCGCCTCGAGACCGAGATTCTCGATGTTGCCTTGCACGCCGACTGCCGAGATCATCCGGTCGGCGGTGATCTTCTCGACCTTGCCGTCCTTCATCTCGACATGCGCGGTAACCGAGTTGGCGCCCTTCTCGACCTTGGTCACCTTGGATTCGAGGATGATCTTCATGCCTTGCTTCTCGAACTGCTTTTGCGCGAATTTCGAGACCTCGGCATCCTCGACCGGCATGACCGCCGGCAACAACTCGACCACCGTCACCTCCGCGCCCATAGTTCGGTAGAACGAAGCGAACTCGATGCCGATCGCGCCCGAACCCATCACCAGCAGCGATCTCGGCATCTCCTTCGGCACCATCGCCTCGAAATAGGTCCAGATCAGCTTGCCGTCGGGCTCGATGCCGGGCAACGCACGCGGTCTGGCGCCGGTCGCCAGGATGATGTGTTTTGCGGTGTAGGTGCCCTCGCCCTTGGCGCCCTTGGGCGCGGGCGGCTGCGGCTCCATCGGCTTCTTGGAGGATTTCGAAACAACAACCTCACCGGGCTTGGAGAGCCTGGCTTCGCCCCAGATGACGTCGACCTTGTTCTTCTTCATCAGGAAGGCAACGCCGCCGTTCAACCGCAGCGAGACCTTTCGCGAGCGGTCGACCACGGCAGCGGTGTCGACGCTGACCTTGCCGTCGATCTTCAAACCGTAGTCCTTCAGATGATCCGAATAGTGCATGATCTCGGCCGAACGCAGCAGCGCCTTGGTCGGGATGCAGCCCCAGTTGAGGCAGATGCCGCCGAGATGCTCGCGCTCGACGATCGCTGTCTTGAAGCCCAGCTGGGCCGAACGCACCGCCGTGACATAGCCGCCGGGGCCGGAGCCGATGATGATGACGTCGTAGTTCTCAGCCACGGATTTTCTCCCTGATTCCCTAGAGTTCCAGCATGACGCGCACGATTGGCGCCAATGCCTGACCGATTTTCCGTGTGCTCTCCGCGTCGAGATGGACACCATCGAGCGGCGTGGTCTCAGCCACTATGCCGGCATCGAAGAAGCCGCAGCCGGCCTCGTCGGCCAGAGCGGAATATTGCGGCGCCAACCGCTTCGACGCTTCATCGCCGCCGGCGAACATTTCCTTGAATTCGGCGTTTTCGGTGCGGCTGACCGCGGGCGGCGCGACGATCAGGATCTGCGGCGCCGGCCAATTGAACGGGTAGTCGTGACCGCGCACGATATCGATCAGGCGCTGGATGCCTTGCTTGGCTGCGACCGGATTGCCGTGGATCCACGGCTTCATGTCGTTGGCGCCGAGCATGATGATGATCAGGTCGATCGGCGCATGCGTCATCAGGACCGTCGGCAGCACTCTTGCGCCGTTGCGGTCAGCGCCGGCCAGGTGGTCGTCGAAGGCTGTGGTGCGGCCGTTCAGGCCTTCGGCAATCACTTCCACGCCATTGCCCAGCGTTGCCTGCAGCACGCTCGGCCAGCGGTCCTTGAGCGGGTGACGATCCAGGCTTGCCGCATCATAGCCCCAGGTCAGCGAATCGCCGTAGCAAAGAACTGTTTTCATGCGCCTGGCCTCCCCTGCCAAAACCTGTCTGCGAACGCCTTACCTGCCAGCGCACGAACAGCCATCGAACGACGATCGCCACGATGCCGGGAAGGATGAAGTCAAAAAGGCTGGTGAAGAATTTCCGCACCGCCTTCTTCCTTTCTAGACCAGCATGCCCATCGGGTTTTCGATCATGCGCTTGAAGGCAACGAGCAGTTCGGCGCCGAGTGCACCGTCGACGGCGCGGTGATCGGTCGACAGCGTCACCGACATGATGGTGGCGATCTTGATCTCGCCATTCTTGACCACCGCGCGCTCCTCGCCGGCGCCGACGGCCAGGATCGTCGCATGCGGCGGGTTGATGACGGCGGCAAAGTCCTTGATGCCGAACATGCCAAGATTGGACACGGCCGTCGTGCCGCCCTGATACTCTTCCGGCTTCAGCTTGCGGCTGCGGGCACGGCTGGCGAGATCCTTCATCTCGTTGGAGATGACCGACAGCGTCTTTTCGTCGGCACGCCGGATGATCGGCGTGATTAGCCCGCCGGGGATCGATACCGCGACGCCGACATCGGCATGCTTGTGCTTGACCATGGCGCTTTCGGTCCACGACGCATTGGCATCGGGCACCGCCATCAGTGCCATCGCCATCGCCTTGATGACCATGTCGTTGACCGACAGCTTGTAGGCGGGCGCCTCGCCCTTTTCGGTCTTCTTCATGGGTGCAGCCGCATTGATCTGCGTGCGCAGCGCCAGAAGCGCGTCGAGTTCGCAGTCGAGCGTCAGGTAGAAATGCGGAATGGTGGTCGTGGCCTCGACCAGCCGGCGCGCGATGGTCTTGCGCATGTTGTCATGCGGGACGAGCTCGTAAGAATCCTCGGCAAACAGTTTCAGCACCTGCTCGTCCGACATCGCCTTTGGTGCGGCCGCCGGAGCGCCGGCGGGCGCCGCTCTTGCAGCGGGCGCCTTGGCGCTGCCGCTGGAAATCGCCGCGTCCACATCGGCCTTGACGACCCGGCCATGCGGGCCGGTGCCCGCCACCGCCGAGACATCGACACCGGCCTCCCGGGCGATGCGGCGGGCAAGCGGCGAGGCAAAGGTGCGTTCCCCGCTTGCATGGCCGTTGGCGACCGGAGCCGCTTCCACCTTGGGCGCAGGTGCGGCGGCAGGTTCCTGCTTCGGTGCTTCCGGCTTTGGTGCCTCAGCTTTGGGAGCATCCGCTTTCGGAGCCTCGGCCTTTGCCGGCGAGGCAGCGCCGTCACCGCTCTTGGCGGCGGCTCCCGCATCCTCGCCTTCGGCCGCGAGCACGGCAATCAGCGCGTTGACCTTGACGCCTTCGGTGCCGGCCGGAACGACCAGCTTGGCGACCGTGCCTTCGTCGACGGCTTCGACTTCCATCGTCGCCTTGTCGGTCTCGATCTCGGCGATCACGTCGCCCGGCGAAACCTTGTCGCCTTCCTTGACCAGCCACTTGGAAAGATTGCCCTCTTCCATCGTGGGCGACAGGGCCGGCATGGTGATGTTGATCGGCATTTTGTCCTCCCGCCCTGCTCAGCGATATGTGACGGCTTTGACCGCCTCGACGACCTCGCCGACATTGGGCAGCGCCAGCTTTTCGAGGTTCGCCGCATAGGGCATCGGCACGTCCTTGCCGGCAATGGTGATGACCGGCGCGTCGAGGAAATCGAAGGCGCGCTGCGACACCTGGTTGGCGATATGGTCGCCGACCGAGCTCTGCGGAAAACCTTCCTCGACCACGACCAGACGATTGGTCTTCCTGACCGAGGCGATGATGGTGTCGAAATCGAGCGGACGGATGGTTCTAAGGTCGATGATCTCGGCATCGATGCCCATGCCGCGCAATTCGGCTTCAGCCTTCACCGCGTAGGTCATGCCGATGCCGAAGGAGACGATCGTCACGTCCTTGCCTGACTTGTGAATACGCGCCTTGCCGATCGGCAGCACGAAATCGTCCATCTTCGGCACGTCGAAGGACTGGCCGTAGAGGATTTCGTTCTCGAGGAAGATGACCGGGTTCGGGTCGCGGATCGCGGCCTTCAGCAGTCCCTTGGCGTCGGCGGCGGTGTAGGGCATCACCACTTTCAGGCCGGGAATGTGGCTGTACCACGCGGCATAGCACTGCGAATGCTGGGCGGCCACGCGGGCAGCAGCGCCGTTCGGCCCGCGAAAGACGATGGGCGCGCCCATCTGGCCGCCGGACATGTAGAGCGTCTTGGCGGCGGAGTTGATGATCTGGTCGATCGCCTGCATGGCGAAGTTGAAGGTCATGAACTCGACGATCGGCTTCAGGCCAGCCATCGCCGCGCCGACGCCGACGCCGGCAAAACCGTGTTCGGTGATCGGCGTGTCGACGACGCGACGCGGCCCGAATTCCTGCAGCAGCCCTTGCGTGATCTTGTAGGCGCCCTGGTACTCGGCGACCTCCTCGCCCATGACGAAGACCTCGCCATCGCGGCGCATCTCCTCGGCCATCGCATCGCGCAGCGCTTCGCGCACCGTGGTCGAGACCATTTCCGTACCGGCCGGGATGTCCGGATCGGCGGCGATTTCAGTCCGCGGGGCGGCGGCAACAGATGCTGCCGCCTCGCTCTTGGCCGGCGCAGCCGCTTCAGCCTTGGCAGGCTCTGTGGTCGCCGTTTCAGCCTTGACCGGTTCTTCGCCGATGCCCTCGCCTGCCTTGTCAATGTCCTCGCCATCGACCGCGAGCACGGCGATCACCGCGTTGACCTTGACACCTTCGGTGCCGGCAGGGACCACGATCTTGGCGAGCGTGCCTTCGTCGACGGCTTCAACTTCCATCGTCGCCTTGTCGGTTTCGATTTCGGCGATGACGTCACCGGCGGCGACCTTGTCACCCTCGTTTTTCAACCATTTGGAAACATTGCCCTCTTCCATCGTCGGCGAGAGAGCGGGCATGAGAATTTCGATCGGCATGTCCTTGCCCTCTCGTTACAGTACGATGTCGGTCCAGAGCTCGGACGGATCCGGCTCCGCGTCGTTCTGGGCAAATTCGGCGGCGTCTGCGACGATGTCGCGAACCTCCTTGTCGATGGTCTTGAGCTCGTCCTCATCCGCCCACTTCTTGTCGAGCAGCCGCGCCTTGACCTGCTCGATCGGGTCTCGCTCGGAGCGCATCTTCTGCACTTCCTCCTTGGAGCGGTACTTTGCCGGATCGGACATCGAGTGCCCGCGATAGCGGTAGGTCTGCATTTCGAGGATCAGCGGGCCCTTGCCTGCGCGGCACCATTCGGTTGCGAGATCGCCGGCGGCCTTGACCGCGCGGACATCCATGCCGTCGACCTGAATGCCCGGGATCTTGAAGGAGGCGCCGCGGTGCGAAAAATCCGTTTCGGCCGACGACCGTGAAACCGAGGTGCCCATGGCGTAGCGGTTGTTCTCGATGATGTAGATCACAGGCAGCTTCCACAGCGAGGCCATGTTGAAGCTCTCATAGACCTGCCCCTGATTGGCGGCGCCGTCGCCGAAATAGGTCAGCGTCACATTGTTGTTGTCACGGTAGCGGTTGGCGAAGGCAAGGCCGGTGCCGAGCGAAACCTGCGCGCCGACAATGCCGTGGCCGCCGTAGAAATGCTTCTCCTTGGAGAACATGTGCATGGAGCCGCCCTTACCCCTCGACAAGCCGCCGCGGCGCCCGGTCAACTCGGCCATGACGCCGCGCGGCGACAGTTCCATCGCCAGCATATGACCATGGTCGCGGTAGGCGGTGATCATCTGGTCGCCATCGACCAGCGCCATCTTCATGCCGGTGACAACCGCTTCCTGGCCGATATAGAGGTGGCAGAAGCCGCCGATGAAGCCCATGCCGTAAAGCTGGCCGGCCTTCTCCTCGAAGCGGCGGATAAGCAGCATGCGCCGGTAGGCGTCAAGCTCCTCGTCCTTGGTGAAGTCGACAGGCTTGGGAGCCGAAAGCCCCGCCGATTTGCCGTCGGATCTGGATTTGGATTTGGCAGGCGCTTTTCTGGCGGCGGTGGCCATGCATCACTCCCTGTTGGCGTCTCTTGCGGACACTGAGGGAGATCAGTTCTCCCCACCGATTTGGAGGAGGCTAACACGAGGGAAGGCGTTTCGCCATGCCGAAAATGCATGACTGACATGCATCTAAGCGATTAAAATCGTTGAAAATATTGGCGATTAACTGAAATACAGTTATCTTGCAGTGGCCGGTAACATGATGGTGATTTCATCGGCATGGGACATGTTGAGCGCCTTGCGCGCCTGCTCATCGAGCATGTCTTTCTCCAGCGTGCCCTGATGCAGGAGCTGAACGCGCCGCTCCAGGTCGGTCCGGCGCGCCTTGACGGCATCGAGCTTGCCTTGCAGATCGACGGTCTCGGCTTCCAATCGATATTTCGAATAGATGCCGAATTCGCCATGATAGGCGTGAAAGCCGAAATAAGCCAGGAATGCTACGCAGAGCGAAGGAACGATCAGCCGACCGGTGTTTCTCTGCTTGTGCTGGCGTGTCCACATGGGTCCAAATCCTCGCAGCCGCGAACTCAAACGGCCAGCGTCTTTTTTCGCTCGATTGTGCTTAATGGACGGTTACGAACAACCGGATTTGGCGGTTTTGAAGCAAAAAGGGCGGGGATGTCCCCAGCCCCCAACTAAAGTGGAGTCGCGCAACCAGAGTGGTTGCTCCGCGACGGCATCATGGAGTTGGCCGCAGCAGCGGTATGGGGTGGCGCGTAGAGGCGTGCCGTCCCACCCAACTTGTCATCTTTCGAGCCGGTGCGATCGGAAGTGCCGGAAGACTATCCAGACCATAGGCAGCACCAATGCAGTTCCCAGTCCGACCATGATCCATCCCCAGTCCTCACCGACATCCTGACAAATGAACAGCGGGGTGGGTGTAGGCGGCGGCTCCGCCAAGCACTGGAAGCATTAGATCGCAGCGTAGATCAGCCAAGATCCGCAAGCTGCCATCAGCGCAGCAACGGAAACACCTAGTGCCCTGAGCATGAACGTCGTCCTTATACTCTATCGAGCATAATGAACGACAATCATGTTTCCGGATATATCTTTCGGATCAGCCTTTGACGATTGACTTGCCGGCGTAGAGCGCCTGCTTGCCGAGTTCTTCCTCGATGCGGATGAGCTGGTTGTACTTGGCCATGCGATCCGAGCGCGACAGCGAACCTGTCTTGATCTGCCCGCAATTGGTGGCGACGGCGAGATCGGCGATGGTCGAATCTTCGGTTTCGCCTGAGCGGTGCGACATGACGGCGGTGTAACCGGCCTTGTGCGCGGTCTCGACGGCGTCAAGCGTTTCGGTCAGCGAGCCGATCTGGTTGACCTTGACCAGGATCGAATTGGCGACGCCCATGCGGATGCCGTCGCGCAGCCGCGCCGCGTTGGTGACGAACAGATCGTCGCCGACCAGCTGGGTCTTCTTGCCGATGAGGTCGGTCAGCGTTTTCCAGCCGTCCCAATCGTCTTCGGCCAACCCATCCTCGATCGTAATGATCGGATAGTCGGCGGCGAGCTTGGCCAGATATTTGGCTTGGGCCTTCGGATCGCGGGTCTTCCTCTCGCCTTCGTAGACGTAGTTGTCGTCCTTGAAGAATTCGGTCGCGGCGCAATCGAGGCCGAGCGCAACCTCTTCGCCCGGTTTGAAGCCGGCCTGCTCGATCGATTCCATGATGAAATCGAGCGCGGCGGGCGCGCTTTTCAGGTTAGGAGCGAAGCCGCCCTCGTCGCCGACATTGGTGTTGTGGCCGGCGTCCTTCAGCCGCTTCCTCAACGTATGGAAGATTTCCGAGCCCCAGCGCACGCCGTCGCGCAGCGTCGGCGCACCGATCGGCAGGATCATGAATTCCTGGAAGTCGATCGGGTTGTCGGCATGGGCGCCACCGTTGATGATGTTCATCATCGGCACCGGAAGGACATGCGCCTTGGTGCCGCCGACATAGCGGTAGAGCGGCAGGCCTGCCGCTTCCGCCGCGGCCTTGGCAACAGCCAGCGACACGCCGAGGATGGCGTTTGCGCCGAGCCGGCTCTTGTTGGGCGTGCCGTCGAGCTCGATCATGGTCTGGTCGATATGGATCTGGTTCTCGGCTTCCATGCCGCCGATCGCCTCGAACAACTCGCCATTGACGGCCTCCACCGCCCGCAGGACGCCCTTTCCGAGGTAGCGGGCGCCGCCGTCGCGCAGTTCGACCGCCTCATGGGCACCGGTCGAGGCGCCGGAGGGCACCGCAGCGCGGCCCATCGAGCCGTCTTCGAGCACGACGTCGACCTCGACGGTCGGATTTCCGCGGCTGTCCAGGATTTCACGCCCGACAATGTCGATGATGGCGGTCATTTGCGATGTCCCCGATTGATCTGACGAAGCGTCGCGCACGTCTTAGCCAAAGTGCTGCAAAACGCAATCGGGGCGTCCGCAAATATTGCCGCCACCTCCGTCCTGCCGATTCACGAAGCACAAATTGACGTCATCATAAGTCATGGCGGGATGCGGGTTTCTGGTTTATGCTTGCAGCCGCGCGGGGCGAAACAGGAGGAGTTTCGCCATGTCCCAGTTAAGCGGTATCGTGAGTTTGTTCCTGATCGCGGCGGCATTCCTGACGTCGTGTGACACTCAGCAGCCTCAACAAGGCACGGTAGAGTTGTCGACCCTTCAGGCGGAGTAGATATCCCGCACAAAGGCCCCCGCCTCAGGCGGGGGCTTTTTGATTCCAGCGGATCAAGGTCAATGCCAGTAGGGCTCAACCTTGTAGTAGCTGTATGAGGCGTCTCGTGCCGCTTCACCGTCGGCGCCCGTCAATTCGTTGATCGAATAGGCGGGAGCAGCCTTCAGTTGCTCCTTGGTGAACGGCACGACGTAGCCGCCCATGTTCTCGTCATAGTCGAGGCTCGCCCACGGAATGGCGTGATACTTTTCGCCGATGCCGAGAAATCCGCCAAAGCCGATGACGGCAAACATGATTCCGTTCGACGTCTTGTCGAGCATGACATCCTCGATGTCGCCGATGTGCGTGCCTTCAGTGTTATAGACGGATGTGCCGATGACACGCGAGGCAGCGATGGCTTCAGTGTGTCCTGTCTGGGTCGTCATGGTGTGCTTCTCCGTTGTCGTTGACGCCATGCATTGACAATGAGAGGCGCGGATGAAGGTTCCAGACTTTTCGACGCCGACCTGGCCTGGGGGTATGTTCAGCCCTTGGCGACGCGGTCGAACGCCATCAGCCTTTCCAGCAATGGCGGAAGATCCTTCAGCGGCACCATGTTGGGGCCGTCGGAGGGTGCGTTGTCGGGATCCTGATGCGTCTCGATGAAAACGCCGGCGACACCGACCGCCACCGCGGCGCGCGCCAGCGTCTCGACGAAGCGCCGATCGCCACCCGTGGAACCGCCCTGCCCGCCCGGCTGCTGCACCGAATGCGTAGCGTCGAAAATCACCGGCGCGCCGATTTCGGCCATGATCGGCAGAGCGCGCATATCGGATACCAGCGTGTTGTAGCCGAAGGATGCGCCGCGCTCGGTGACCAGCACATTGGCGTTGCCGGAACCGGTGATCTTGGCGACGACGTTCTTCATGTCCCACGGTGCGAGGAACTGGCCCTTCTTCACATTGACGACCTTGCCGGTTCGTGCCGCCGCGATCAGCAGATCGGTCTGGCGGCTGAGGAAAGCCGGAATCTGCAGGATATCGACATGCGGCGCCACGACCGCGCACTGTTCCTCGGTATGGACATCGGTCAGAATCGGCAGCGAAAACGCCTTGCGAAGATCGTCGAACACGGGCAGCGCCGCATCGAGCCCGGCGCCGCGCGTGCCGCCAAGCGAGGTGCGGTTGGCCTTGTCGTAGCTGGTCTTGTAGACGAGACCCAAGCCCAGCTTCTCAGTCAATTCCTTCAGCGCGCCAGCCATGTCGAAGGCGTGCTGGCACGATTCGAGCTGGCACGGGCCGGCAATCAGCGACAGCGGCGCGGTGTTGCCGAAGACGACGTTGCCGACAGTGACGGAGGAATTGGGCTTGCTCATGCGATCTCCCGGAAAATGAAGGCCGCACCCTGCCCGGATGCCGGCCGCACGACAATATCATTGCCGCGTATGTCGTGTTCGACGGAACGGGCTGCAAGCAGCTTTGCAACGGCGTCTGCGCGGCGAACCGAAAAGACTATCGCCGCGAAGCAGAGTTCCGACGGCGCACCGGCAGCCATGCCGAAGCGCTTTTCGAAAGCGACGGGGTCAAGCAGCATCAAGGTTGCGTTCAACAGGCGAAACGCGATGCTGCTCCCCTGCCCGGCGGCGGGACTGCGCGCCGCGATTGAAATCAGTCGGCGCTGTTCGGAGGGCTCGTCGCTGACCGCCACGACTTCGATGATGCCGGTCGCGCCATTGGCGTGGATTTGCAACGCCGCGCGGTCCACTTTTGGTGCATTGATCCGCTCGCAGGCGAACAGGAATGCGTCCGTCGCCCCAGCGCCGGAGGCAAAGGCCAGTTTGAACGATGCCGTGTCGCTCTTTCCCGCCGCGTCGGTGAAGGCGCGCGAAAAGCTCACCATGTCTCCGGCCGACAGGCCGGCTTCGACATAGCGCGCGTGATCGGCTTCCGCGTTCCCGGTACACAGCGCCAAGGCGGAAAAACCCTCACTGCCACGCTTGCCGCGGTAGGTACGATCGCGCGCGACGAAGACGTTGCCGTCCGCGATCGCTCTCGCCGCCGCCTGCGCGTTGCCCACCGCCAGCGGCTCGAGATAGGTGCCGTCTTCAAGGAAGACGCAGCAATTTTCCGTCCCGAAAGGATGAATGCCGGCCGGTGCCACGACAAAGCCAAGCGAATTGAGCCGCGCCCGCGCCACATCGAGGCTCGCGGCCGGCAGCACAAGATGATCAAGCGGGTAAGCGCCTGGCGGATAAGCACCTGGCGGATAAGCACCTGGCGAATGGGGGTCTGCTGGCATCGTCTCGGTCATGCCGGCGCGGTGTGCATCATTCCGGAAATTGGTTCAAGAGCCTCGCCTGATGCCGTAAGGATCCAAGTGGCCGATCACGGGGTCCTGTTACGCGAGCCGGAATACTTGCGGCTGCCGAAAACCAACCTACGTCATCCAAATGAGAAATATCATGTTCATAGCGGCAGCGGTCGTCGCGATCGCTGTTCTTGCCATGCTGGTCTGGAACGCGCCCAAGCGGCCGGGCGCCGATCTGACGGAGCCGACCGCCACTCAGACGGAGTAAGGGAAGCGCGTTGCTCCCGCTTCGGCGATTTCTCTTCAGGTCGCCGCCACAACATCGGCCGAATATCGCAGTTCGCGCAGCGGTTTGACCAGGCTGGTCGTCTCGGCATAGAGCGGATGCGCCTTGTAGGCGGCCAGAGCAGCATCATCCTCGAACTCGGCGTAGACGACGACGTCGATTTCGTCCGAAAGCGGGTCGACCTTGGTGTTGAGCGTCACTTCGAAAGAACGGGAATGGGGAATGTTGCCCAGCGCCAGCAAGCCCGTGCGCACGGCCTCGACATCCGCTTTGTGCCGCGCGCTGAAAAAAACGATATGCCGGATCAATCCAGCCTCCTCGATCGATATGCAGGCGTGTTTTGTGTGGGCAAAACGGTCGCGTCAACCGGCACGATGTCGCGCCGACAACGTGCGGCTACACCAGGCTGGTGATGTAGCGCACGATGCGCGTTATCTCCCTGACGGTGGTGTCGAGATAGCTGCCTTGATTGTAGAGTCCGTCCCAGATCAGGAAGAACGTGACGGCGCAGATGACGATAACATAACGCATGACTAAAACTATCGCATGGGAGCGGCTGCAACCATAGGGATTCCGCGTTGACCAGCGCCCTCCCCCGAAATCTTTCTGCCAGTTCTGCTTGCCTGCCGTCGTGAAGTCGTCGAAGGCCGCGGGCCGACGCTTGGCCCAGCCAGTTCCCGCCTTGCCTCTTGAAGTTCGCATCGATGACGTGGAAGATTGGCGGTGGGGTTCACCGGGAAGTGCCGAAGCTCTGGTCAAAGGTGCACTTTCGTTCGGGCTTGCCGTACCGACCGGTGAGCTATCCGGACCAGAGAGCGTCGAACCCGGCGAATGAACTGCGCGAGAGTGCGGAAACTGGCCATTTTTTCCGCCGGCTCCGCAGAGTCTGGGGGGCGTGACATGGGTTACAAGGAACATGCCGACATTGCGTCGGAGGACGCCGTCAGGCTGGACGAATTCAATTTCGCCGAAACCGTCAAAGGCCTGCCGGCCAAGGCGCGCATGGTTTTGTCGGCGGCGATGAACCTGCCGCGTGGCTCACTCAAGGTGAGGATGCCGGACGGCCGCGCCGTCCTCGTCGGCGGCAAGGCGCCGGGTCCGGACGCTGAACTGGTGCTCAAGAACTGGCGCTTGCCCGGCCGCGCCTTCACAGGCGGCACCATCGGCATCGCCGAGTCCTACATGGACGGCGATTGGGACAGTCCCGATGTGACCAGTTTCCTGGAACTGTTCGTGGTCAATTCGGAGATCGGAGAGCGCCTTGCCGGCGGCGCCAGCTGGCTGATCAACACCGTCCAGCGTGTCCGCCACTGGTTCAACCAAAACACCCGCACCGGTTCGAAGCGCAACATTTCGGCGCATTACGATCTCGGCAACGCCTTTTACAGGGAATGGCTTGATCCGAGCATGACCTATTCGTCGGCGCTCTATACGACTGGCGCCAACGATCTGGAAAGCGCGCAAGCCGCCAAGTATCGCGCGCTGGCCAAGGACACGGGCATCGGCGCGAAAGACCACGTGCTGGAAATCGGTTGCGGCTGGGGCGGCTTTGCCGAGTTCGCCGCGCGCGAGATCGGCTGCCGCGTCACCGGATTGACCATCAGCCGCGAGCAGCATGACTTCGCCAGAGCGCGCGTGCAGAAAGCCGGTCTTGCCGACAAGGTCGACATCAAGCTGCAAGACTACCGCGACGAAACCGGATCCTACGACCGCATCGCCTCGATCGAGATGTTCGAGGCGGTCGGCGAAAAATACTGGCCCGTGTTTTTCGGCAAGATGAAGGATTGCCTGCGGCCTGGCGGCACTGCAGGCCTGCAGATCATCACCATCAACGAAAAAGCCTACGACACCTATCGCGCCCGGCCGGATTTCATCCAGCGCTACGTCTTCCCGGGCGGCATGCTGCCGACGCCGTCGATCCTGAAGACGCTCGGCAAAGACCATGGCCTTGCTCATCTGCGCGAGCGCATTTTCCCGGACGATTATGCCCGCACAATCGCCGAGTGGCGCGAGCGCTTCTGGGCGTCATGGGAAAAGATCGTCCCGCTAGGCTTCGACGACCGCTTCAAGAAGCTCTGGGAGTTTTACCTGCATTATTGCGAAGCCGGCTTCCGCGCCAGCTACATCGATGTCCGCCAGGTGGTTTACAGGGCCTAGGCCGGCGACGTCATCGCCCTGATTTGGGCCATCGCATCATTGGGCGATTGCCGTGAAAAAGTCCGATCCCGGCGCAAGATGCGG
Organism: Mesorhizobium sp. WSM4821; assembly: GCF_055901555.1. NCBI lineage: Bacteria > Pseudomonadati > Pseudomonadota > Alphaproteobacteria > Hyphomicrobiales > Phyllobacteriaceae > Mesorhizobium > Mesorhizobium sp. WSM4821. Next base: position 4,646,196 of record NZ_CM148371.1, read on the forward strand.
CGCAAGAATCGGAATCACATCTTGCGCAAACGGACAATCCTCTTCATTGCCATTGTCGTCGCTGCGGGCGGCATCTGGCTCAACAACAGCTCGCTGCTGTCGAGCCGTCTGGCCGGCTCCCCAGCCGTGCTTGCGCATCGCGGCTTGGCGCAGGATTTCGACCGCAAGGATCTCGGCTCCGACACCTGCACGGCCGAACGCATGCTGCCACCCCGCCATCCTTTCCTTGAAAACACGATTCCCTCGATGCAAGCCGCTTTCGCGCTTGGCGCTGACGCTCTCGAACTCGACGTCCACCCGACCACGGACGGCAAGTTCGCGGTCTTCCACGACTGGACGCTGGACTGCCGCACCGAAGGCAAGGGAGAAACGCGCGCCCATGCCATGTCCGAGTTGAAGACGCTCGATGTGGGTTATGGCTACACGGCGGATGGCGGCAAGACCTTCCCGTTTCGCGGCAAGGGGATCGGCATGATGCCGTCACTAGACGAGGTCCTGCAGCGCTTCCCGAACCGCCGTTTCAACATCAACATCAAGAGCAACGACCCAGCGGAAGGCGAGGCGTTGGCCGCCTGGCTCGCCAGGCTGGCGCCAGCCGAGCGTGCCAGCCTGACAGTCTATGGCGGCGACAGGCCGATCGCGGCGGTCAAGGCGGCGCTGCCGGACATGCATACGCTGAGCCGCGCGTCGCTGACCCGATGCATCCTGCGCTACGCAGCGCTCGGCTGGAGCGGCTACATTCCGGAGGCGTGCCGGCGAGACACCCTGCTCATCCCGATCAACGTCGCCCGATGGCTATGGGGCTGGCCTGACCGTTTTCTGGATCGGATGGATAGCGTCGACACGCGCATCTACCTGCTCGGTCCCTATGCCGGCGGCGGCTTTTCGCAAGGGCTCGACGATCCCGAACTGATCGACCAGCTGCCTGACGGCTATTCCGGCGGCATTTCCACGGATGCGCTGGACCTTGTCATGCCGGTGATCAAGCGGCGTTTTGGCCCGCCTGCGTGATGGCGACGGATACCGCGCTGCAGTCGGAATTGACGTGGTTTCGAATCGACGCGCAAAACCTCGTGTTCAAAGCGTTATGCGGCACTTGGTAAACGTCAGCTCTTGTCGTCGTCGCCCTGGGTGATCAACCGCGCGCTACGCTGGCCTGTCACGTAGATCCATAGCCAGCTCAGCGAAACCGCAAGCCGGTTCCGAAAGCCGATCAGGAAGTAGATGTGGGCGAGGCCCCATAGCCACCAGGCCGGCCAGCCGGTGAGCTTGATCCAGCCAAAATCGATTGCGGCGGCGCGCTTGCCGATCGTCGCCAGATCGCCGTCATGCCTGTAGCGGAAAGGACGCAAGCTTGCGTCGCCGGCAAGCCGGGCCCTGATCGTCGCTGCGACATGCCAACCCTGCTGTTTGGCGGCGGGTGCCACGCCGGGCACCATTCGGCCATCGGGCCGCAGGGCGTGTGCAGCGTCACCGATGACGAAAATCTCCGGACTCCCCGGCACGGTCAGGTCGGGCTCGACCAGCACCCTGCCCGCGCGATCCGCTGCCGCCCCCAGCCATTCGGCAGCCGGCGAAGCGGCGACCCCCGCCGCCCACAGGATTGTCCTGGCCGGCAGGTGCGTTTCGCCGAAGACGACGCCCTCGGCATCGCAGCGTGTAACGGGCCGGCCGAGTTCGACCGTGACGCCAAGCCGCTCGAGCGCCTTCTTGGCATAGTCGGAAAGTCTCGGCGCGAAATTGGGAAGAATACGGTCGCCGGCCTCGATCAGCACCACGCGCGTCTGCCGCGTATCGATGTTGCGGAATTCGCCGCGCAGCGTGTCGTGCGCCAGTTCGACAATGGTGCCGGCCAGTTCCACGCCGGTCGGTCCGCCACCGACGATCGCCAGTGTCAGCAGCGCCTGGCGCTTGGCGGGATCCGTCTCCCGCTCGGCCCGCTCGAAGGCGAGCAGAATGCGCCGTCGAATGGTGGTGGCGTCCTCCAGCGTCTTCAGCCCCGGCGCGAAAGGCTCCCATTCGTCGTGGCCGAAATAGGCGTGGCGGGCGCCGGTGGCCAGAATCAGCGTGTCATAGGCGACCATGCCGCCGTCCTCGAGCAGGACGCGTTTGCCGGCGCGGTCGACACCACTGACGGTGGCGAGCAGCGTCGTCACGTCCTTGCGCTTGCGCAGGAGATGACGAATCGGCCAGGCGACTTCCGAGGTGGCGAGCGCCGTGGTCGCCACCTGGTAGAGCAGCGGCTGGAAGAGATGGTGGTTGCGCTTGTCGATCATGGTGATGCGCACCGGCGCGCCGAAAAGCGCGCGGGTGAATTCGAGACCCCCAAACCCCGCCCCGACGACGACGATATGATGGCTGGGTTCGTTCATCTTCTTTCACTCCGCGAGAGCAGGTTGGCCGGGAGAGCCGGTTGACCGGGAGGGCAGATTGGAGAGCGATTCTATCAGGGCTGGTTGGTATAGGTATTTTGTGCACTGCAACAACATCCGGCTTTGCCGACTGCCCGGCCCAAGATGTCGCGAATGTACATGCCCTATCCTGCCGCCGCGTATAATTTTCATCGAAACAGCCGACAGGAGTGGAACTTGGACAGCGATCATGACGACGACGATCCGGCGCAATATTCCTCGCCGCCTTGCTTCATGCACGAGCTCGGCCCGGAATTCCGGGCGCCCCTATCCGACTGGACCGACGTGAAACGTTGGCGCAAGGCCGAGCGCGAGCGGCTGATTGCGGCCCGACTGGCTGTCTCGGCTGACGCGCGAATGGCAATGTCGCAACGCATCGCCGAAGGCCTCGACGCAGTGATCGGCGACATCGCCGGCCGCATGGTCAGCCTCTACTGGCCGTTCCGCGGCGAGCCGGATTTGCGCCCATGGATGGCTTCCGTCAATGAGCGCGGCGGCCGTACCGCACTGCCTGTTGTCGTCGAGAAAGGCCGGCCGCTAATCTTCCGCGCCTACACACCGGGCGACCGGCTGGAGAAGGGCGTCTGGAATATCCCGATCCCGGCTGAAGGCGACCCGGCGCTGCCAGACGTCGTCATTTCGCCGATCGTCGGCATCGACCCGGGACATTATCGCCTGGGCTATGGCGGCGGCTTCTTCGACCGCACGCTGGCGGCGATGCCGTTCAAGCCGCTGGTTATCGGTGTCGGCTACGAATTGCAGCGCATCGCCACCATCTACCCGCAGCCGCACGACATTCCGATGGACCGGGTGGTGACAGAGGCATGCTAGGCCTAAAGCGCATCGCCTGAAGGGATTTATGCGATGCGCTTGAGCTGTAATATGCTTGTCGTTACCCCAAAACCGCTGCGCGCTCTTGGGGCGACATGCATCAGGCAAGTTCCGGCTTCATCCCCACAGCCGTGCGGTCGACGATCTCGCGCAAGGCAAAGGACGAATTGATCTTCGTCACATGCGGCATTGCCGACAGCCACTCCTTGTGGATGCGCTCGTAGTCGACGAGGTCCTTTGCCGCGATGCGCAGGATGTAGTCGTATTCACCCGACATCAGGTGGCAGGACAGCACGTTCGGACAGCGCTTTATCGCTGCCTCGAAATCCGACAACGTCTTCTCGAATTGTCCCGAGAGCGATATATGCACGATCGCCGTCATCTGGTGGCCAAGGGCTGCGTTGGAAAGCCGGGCATGGTAGCCGCGGATGGTTCCGGATTTCTCCAGATTGTCCAGCCGCCGCGAGCAGGCCGACTGCGACAGGCCGACCTTCTCGGCAAGTGCCGCGTTGGGTATCCGCCCATCCTTCTGCAATGTTTCGAGAATGGCGATATCGATCCTGTCGAGCGGCATTTTTCGGGATTCCTGCGATAATCCGGCCATTTTGCGCAACGATTATCGAGCCGCGCGCTCTTGCGCAAGCGTATTCGCAAACACTTACGCAACGATTCGTGGTTCACTACCTCCAAACAGGGAACGTGCCCAGAAGGGCCGGATCAGGAGAAGAAAATGCGCGTCGGCTGCCCCCGGGAAATCAAGAATCATGAGTACCGCGTCGGCCTGACGCCGGGCTCGGTCCGCGAATATCTCGCGCATGGCCACGAAGTGCTGGTCGAGACCGGGGCCGGCGCCGGCATCGGTGCCGACGACAACGCCTATCGCGCCGCAGGCGCCACCATCGCCAAGACGGCCGCCGACGTGTTCGCCAAGTCCGACATGATCGTCAAGGTCAAGGAGCCGCAGCCCAACGAATGGATCCAGCTCCGCGACGGCCAGATCCTCTACACCTATCTCCATCTCGCTCCGGATCCGGAGCAGACCAAGGGCTTGCTCGCTTCAGGCGTGACGGCCATTGCCTACGAGACGGTCACCGACGATCGAGGCGGCCTGCCGTTGCTCGCGCCGATGTCGGAAGTGGCCGGCCGCCTGTCGATCCAGGCCGGCGCCACCGCGCTGCAGAAGGCCAATGGCGGCCGCGGCGTGCTGCTCGGCGGCGTGCCCGGCGTGCTGCCCGGCAAGGTCGCGGTGCTTGGCGGCGGCGTCGTCGGCCTGCATGCCGCCCGGATGGCGGCCGGCCTTGGCGCGGACGTCACCATCATCGACCGCTCGATCCCGCGCCTGCGCCAGCTCGACGATATCTTCGGCGGCCGCGTCCACACCCGCTACTCGACCGTCGAGGCGCTGGAAGAGGAATGTTTTTCAGCCGACATCGTCGTCGGTGCCGTGCTGATCCCGGGTGCCGCCGCGCCGAAACTCGTTACCCGCGAAATGCTGTCGGGCATGAAGAAAGGCGCCGTGCTGGTCGACGTCGCCATCGACCAGGGCGGCTGCTTCGAGACTTCGCACGCCACGACTCATGCCGAGCCGACCTATGAGGTCGATGGCGTCATCCATTATTGCGTTGCCAATATGCCGGGCGCGGTGCCGGTCACTTCGGCCCACGCGCTCAACAACGCGACGCTGTATTACGGCCTGCAACTCGCCGACAAGGGCCTGAAGGCGCTGGTCGACGACCATCATTTGCGCAACGGGCTCAATGTGCACAAGGGCAAGATCACCAACCGAGCGGTGGCCGAAGCACTCGGCTATGAGATGGTCGAGCCGAAGGCCGTTCTCGCCGCCTGAACTCGGCCGCTGATCCGTCTCCCGACAGAGCCGCTGAGGCCCTCGGCGGCTCATTATTTTCCACAAGCAGATTTCATTTTCCGCAAGCAGACCGGCTTTGCGCGTTTTGCGTGCAATACGCCTTTCTGTGGCTTTTTTGTTACAGCCGCCGCCATGGACCGATGCTAGGGAGATTTCGGGTTTTAATAAGGTAGGGGCTAATGACCAGCAAAGTATTCGCAAAATCTCTTCTTCTTGGCGCAGTTTCCGTTCTGGCGCTCGGATCGGCTTCCCATGCCGCCGACGCGGTTGTGCCGGTCGTCGAGACATCGGGCTTCAACTGGAGCGGCATCTATGTCGGCTTTGGCGTTGGCGCCGGCGCCAATGTCCACGAGCTTAGCGGCGATCTCCTTCCTGGCGTCTCGTTGAACGGCATTGGCGGTGAGGGCGTGTACGGTGAACTGACCGTTGGGTACGACTATATGGTGTCGCCGCGCTTCCTGATCGGCGGACTTCTAGACGCCCATGTCGGCAACATTGAAACCACGCTCGACGTTACCGGATTGGATGCTTCGGTCCAGGAGACCTACGGTTTTGACGCTGGTCTGCGCGCAGGCTACCTCTTCACGCCAAACACCTTGGGCTATGTGCTCGGCGGCTATTCCTGGCAGAAATACAAACTCGACACGAACGCAGGTTTTGATTTCGATTGGGACCAGAGCGGCTACTTCGTCGGCGCTGGCGTCGAAACGGCCGTCAACAGCAATTGGACCATCAAAACTGAATATCGCTACACCCGCTTCGGCACCAAGGATGATCTTCTTGCCGATCTCGGTGCGCCGGATGGCACCCTCAACCTCGACACGTCGCGCCATACGTTCCAGGTTGCGGCCAACTATCGCTTTGGCGCCCAGAATGGCGGCGCCGCCTCCTTTGAAGCCCCTGCCTACAACTGGACAGGCTTCTACGTCGGCGGCGCGGCCGGTGCGGGTGCGTCCGTGCATCAGATCGACGTTCCGCCGGTTGGCCTCGAATTCAACGGGCTCGGCGGCGAAGGCGTGTTCGGTGAATTGAACGTCGGCTATGACCATGATTTCGGCAACTGGGTGGCAGGTGTCATGGTTGACGCTCGCTACTCCGGCATGACTTCGGAGCTGAAAGTTCCGGGCGGATCCATTAACCTGGATACTGATTACGGTTTCGATGTGCTTGGCCGTGTCGGTATGAAGGTCAACGAATCAACCCTCGCCTACGTGCTCGGCGGCTACAGCTGGCAGCACTTCGATCTGAATGCATCTTCACCCATCGGCGATATCCTCGATTGGGACTCCAGCGGCTTCTCGGTGGGTGGTGGTCTGGAAACGGCCATGTCCAGCAACGTGACCGTCGGCCTCGAGTACCGCTACTCGCAGTTCTCCGAGAAGGATTTTTCGTCGGAAATCGGGGCGCCGGACGACAGCCTCACCTCCACGCCTTCGTTCCACACCGTTCGTATCGGTGCGAAGTACAAGTTCAACTAGAGCGGGATGAGATTACCTCCAGTCATATCCTGAGTTTGCGAAATAATTTGAGCACTCGACAGGTGTGACGCGGTTGAGAATCTGGCCGATGGCGTCGCAAACCGTTTCGACGGTCCGTTTTGCGGCCTTTCGCAGCCAGTGCTTGAGCTTGGCGAAGAGCTGTTCGATCGGATTGAGGTCGGGCGAGTATTTCGGCAGGAAGAAGAGCCTCGCGCCGGCGTTTCGGATCGCGCGGCGCACGGCCTTGCCTTTGTGACTGCCGAGATTGTCCAAGACGACGATGTCGCCCGGACGAAGGGTCGGCGAGAGAACCTTCTCGACATAGAGGAGGAACCTCTCGCCGTTGATCGGCCCGTCGATGAGCCAAGGCGCGTCGACGCGATCCTGGCGTAGCGCTGCCAGGAAGGTCATTGTCTTCCAGTGGCCATTGGGAACTTTGGCCTTGATCCGCTGTCCGACCGGCGCCCAGCCCCTGAGCGGGGCCATGTTGGTCTTGGTCCAGGTCTCGTCGATGAACACCAGGCGGGCGGGGTCGATCCGGCCCTGATACTGAACCCACTGCGCCCGCCGGCGCGCCACATCGGGACGGTCCTGCTCGGCGGCGATCAGCGTCTTTTTTTATGCGACAGCCCCTCGGCGTGCACGAACTCCCACACCGAACGATAGTCGACCTTCAGGCCGCGCTCGCCAAGTTCGGCGACAAGCCCGCGCAAGGTGAAGGCCTTATCCCGGCAACGCTCGACCAGCCAGTCGCGCCACGCCCCCGATATCTTCTTCGGCTTATAGCCGCCGACCTGGCGGGGCTTGACGCTGCCGGTCTCCTCGAAAAGCTTCAGCCACTCGATCGCCGCGCTGTAGCTGACCCCAAAGCGAGCCGCCGCCGCACGCCGCGACATGCCCTCCTGCTTGACCGCTGCCACAACCCGTTCGCGAAGGTCCATCGAATATGATGCCATCCATGCTGGCCTCCTTCCCAGCATCGATGTTGAATCAGATCATTGCTGATTTGGGAATCCTACGACTCCTACAAATCCCATCCCGCTCTAGAACCGTCCAGACAACAGTCAAAGCCCGCCGGTCATTCCGGCGGGCTTTTTCTTTGTTCGGAAAAGATACGGCGCTGGAAATCCAGACAACAAAAAAGCGGAGCCAAAGCCCCGCTTCCTCTGGTATCGAGACTTCCCGCCGGTTCATCCGCGGTCGGCAAATCGATCGACAATCATCCCATAACGCAGCATTGCGACAGGCGTACGACAGTCGTGGCCGATGTATGCCGCCCGGATCGTCAGGCGCGTTCGATCCGGCACTGGTAGCAATTGTTGCGCGCCGAGCGTACATGCACATAGGCGATGTCGTCGCGCTCGAACAAGGTTTCCGCCCGCGCCGCGATAGCGCCCGTCGGGATGACGCCGCCGCTGCCATAGACGATGCGGTCGTCCTTACCGTAGCCGCGCACGATGTAGTCGGTGCTTTCAAGCACTTCGGGAAGCGCCTCGCTCCCGGCGGCGCGCTCGCATTCCTCGGCGTGCAGAAAGATCGGCCCGGTCTCGGCATAGGGCTGCAATTCGGGGAATGGCCGGTAGGCCAGGATGAGATAGGCTTCTCCAGCGGCCACGTTCTTCAGGCAATGGCGGCAGGGCACGCCGTCTCCATCGGATATTTTGCGCTCTGGTATCAGGCCATAGGCGTCCGGCCCGCCGCACTGCAAGGCTCTCACATCTTCCGTGGGCAAGGCTTTGAACTGGATGGTCATGGCAAAATCTCCGGTACCGTCGACCGGAAATTACGCCGTTGCGCCAGCGCTTCCCACCCGATTCCTGCCAATTTGGATCAATCCATCAGCGCGTCGAGGCCTCGCACCAGCCCCGTGACCTCCTGCACCCGCCGGATGGCGAGCAGCGTACCCGCCACGTAAGGAGCAGCGGACGAGCCGGCGTCGTGGCGAATGGTCAGCCGCTCGTCGGGCAGGCCGAACAGCGCCTCGCAGGACAGGATGTAGGAAGGCAGGCGAACCGCATGCACCTGCACCCCCTCGCCCATGCCAACCGCTGCACCGCGCGTTCCCGGCACACCGGAGACCTCCGAGACCGGCCGAGCGGTCGAAGCCTGGCGAACGTCGGCCAGCGCTTCGGCAAGCTCGCGCGCGGTGCCGGATGGCGCGTCGGGCTTCTTGGCGCTGGCATAGTCGATGACCTCGACATCCGGCACGTATTTCGCTGCGATCAGGGCAAAGCGCTTCATCAGCGTGGCGGTGATCGAAAAATTGCCGGCCGCAATGACGCCGACGTTATTGGCGCGCGCCGCAGCATCAATCTCGGCATAGTCGGCGGTCCCGAGCCCCGATGTGCCGATCACCACATGCCGCCCCTTTTCGATGGCAAGCAGCGCATGGTCCTTCACCACGTGCGGCTTGGTGTAGTCGACCAGCACATCCGACGGCACCTCCAGGGCCTCGGCCAGCGAGGCGGAAACGGTGACGCCATTGGCCGGCATACCAACCAGCAGGCCGGAATCCTGCCCCGCGCCGCTGCGTGACACAGCCCCGGCCAACGCCATGTCGCCTTGCGCTCCGATCGCCGGAACCAGCGCCTTGCCGACCCAGCCGGTCGCCCCGGCCATCACCACTCGTACCGCCATCGTCTGGTCCTCCAATCGCACCTTGAAAAGACCAGCGATATGGAAAGAGCCCTGCTCATTCAAGCCGGCCTGTCTTTTGAGTGTTGATCCAGACTGCCGTGACCTGGCCCTGTGCCGAAATCAGACCGTGACCACCGGAAGCGCAGAGGACGCCTTCAGATGGCGCCCAATGCGGGTTTCGGACAGGCTCAGCGGATGAAGTCGTCGAACCGGCGTAGCGTCACCCGGCGATTGCGCCAATTCTCGTTCTGCGTCTGCACCAGCAGGAACTCCTCGCCGTAGCCGACGGTTTCCAGCGCATAACGCGGCACGCCGAATTCGCGCGCCAGGGTGCGCTTCAGCGACGCGGCGCGCTGTTCGGACAGGATCTGGTTCGACTGGAAGGAGCCGACCGCGTCGGTATGGCCCTCGATCAGCACGCGTGCCCCCGGGTCGCGCCGCAGGATGCGCAGAAGCGCATCGGCGATGTTTTCGATCTTGTCGTATTGCGAGCTGGAAATCGCCGCCGAGCCGAAGGCGAAATTGATCGACTGGATATCGATCGAGCGGGCCATGCGCCGCAGGTCCGGCCGCCTCTTGAATTCGCGGATGGTGACGCGCTGATTGCGGCGCAGCTTCACCCGGGGCGCCGCCTCGAGCTGGCGCTCGATCGTCGCGGCCGACGGCGTGGTCGCTTGGGCGGCGGCAAGCGTCGGCATGGCGAGTGCCGCAATAACCGCAGCGGCAAATATGCGTCGGGTCAGCATGTCTTTTCTCCTTCGAGGCTCAGCCCATTGATGGTGCCGGCAAGATGGCAAAGACAAGCTGAAACTTTGATGAACGAACGGTTCAGCTTTCGGGGAAGTCACGGTCGCATGACGCTGGCCGCGCGCTCGGCGAAAGCCATTGGATGCACGATCTCCTTCTTTTGCGCCACCGGCTCAAAGCCAAGTTTCTGGTAAAGCGGCAATGCCGCCGGATGATCAAGCGTGCAAGTCTGCACCGTCACCCGCCTTGGGCCGTGCGACCAGGCGGCAGCGATCGCCGCACCCAGAAACCAACGACCGATGCCTTGCCCGGTCGCATGCTCCATCATGCCGAAATAGGCGAGTTCCACTTCCTCCGGCAGATGCGGCTTGAGGTCGAAGAAGCCGGCCGGCGCGCCATCGAGATACAGCACCCTGATGTCGCGGTCTTCGCGGTGGACGCCCGCGGAAAGCTCCTCGTCGTTCAGCCTCAGCACGTTGACCCAGTGCCATTTGCGGCCCACCCGATCCATCAGGTAGCGGTAGAAATGCAGCGGAATGTCCTTGGTCTTCAGCAGCGCGATCTGACGGTTGTAGGGCACCGGCGGCGAATAGGCCGGCGGCACATGCATTTCGAGAAACGTCACCGTGACCTCGATGTCTTCCAGCGCTCCGTTCTCCATCCCCGTCAGTCCTTGCCCGTCACGACGGGCGTGTCGGAAAGCCCACCCCATTCCGTCCATGAGCCGTCGTAGAGCTTGTTGTCGGTATGGCCAAGCGTCTCGAGCGCCAGCGTGATCGCGGCCGCCGTAATGCCTGAGCCGCATGAGGTGACGACCGGTTTGGACAGGTCGATGCCAGCGTCCTCGATCACCCTGCGCAAGCGGTCTTTCGACAACAACTCGCCATTTTCAGCCAGCACCGATGACGGCACATTGCGCGCGCCAGGCATATGGCCTGAGCGAATGCCCGCGCGAGGTTCCGGCTCGGTACCGGCAAAACGGCCGGCAGACCGGGCGTCGGCGACCTGGCTTTCCCTCGTCCCGACGATCCGGCGCATGTCGGCAAGGCTGGCGACGCGAGCGGCATCGAAGTCGGTATGAAAAACGCAAGGCGCGATCTTCGTCGGCTCCGCCGTCACCGGCCGTCCCGCCGCTTTCCAGCGATCGAAGCCGCCATCCAATATATAGACCTGGAACACACCCATGACGCGGAACATCCACCACGCGCGCGGCGCCGAGAAGAAGCCCGGACCATCATAGACGACGATGGTGTCGTCGGCCGAGATGCCCATGGCGCCGACGTACTGGGCGAAATGCTGCGGCGACGGCAGCGTGTGCGGCAGTGGAGAATCGGGATCCGAGATCGCATCGTGATCGAGGAACCCTGCACCCGGGATGTGCGCCGCGTCATACTCGGCGCGCGCGTCGCGCTTTTGCGCCGGCAGATACCAGGACGCGTCGACGATCGTCAGGCCCGGCTCGCCAAGACGCCTCTGCAGCCACTCAGCATCGACGGTGAAAGGACTGTCTACGGCCATTCTTCTTCTCCTGCCTGGTAGGCAAAGCTTATCTATCCGGCCGCCGGCAACGGTCCGAAGCGTATTCGGAAGCGTCGGTTCTCGCGGCCCTTCTTCTCGATCTTGCCGACGTGGATCTCGCCGACCTCTCCAGTGCTCTTCACATGGGTGCCACCGCAAGGCTGGCTGTCGATCGAGGCATTCTCGCCAATACAGACCAGACGGATCTTGCCCGTGCCGACGGGCGGTCGCACGTTCTTGGATTTAATCAGTACCGGATTGGCTGCCAATTCCTCGTCGGTGATCAGCCTGACAAAGACCAGATGATTGGCCCGCACCAGCTCCATCAGTTTGGCCGTGACGTCTTCCTTGGTGAAGCCGGCATCCGGTATGTCGAAATCGATACGGCTGTCGTCCTCGGAAACTGCCGCACCTGTGATCGGGAACGGGCAGACGACGGTAAGCAAATGGCAGGCTGTGTGCATGCGCATCAGCAGATGCCGACGCTCCCAGTCGACGGCAAGCTTCACCCGCTCGCCAACGACCGGCACCGGCTGCTCCGGCGGCGGTACATGGATGATCTCGTCCTTGGTCTCGCCGGTGATGGTCGCGGCAACGGCGATCAGGCTGCCGTCAGCGCGTTCGAAGGTGCCCATATCGCCCGGCTGCCCACCAGACGTGGCATAGAAGATCGTCCGGTCCAGAATGATGCCGCCACGATCGTTGACGGCGACAACCATGGCGTCAGCCGTCCTGAGATAGGCGTCGTCGCGAAACAGGGCTTCCGTATTGTGCGCCATCACGCGACCTTTTCAAACGGCACCGAAATCGTGCTCCGTTCTTCCATCCAGCCTGGCACCGGCAGCTTCTTCTGGCGCAGGAATTCCGGGTTGAACAGTTTCGACTGATAGCGCGTGCCGTAGTCGCAAAGCACGGTGACGATGGTGTGGCCAGGGCCCAGTTCACGCGCCAGCCGGATCGCGCCGGCAATGTTGATGCCGGTCGAGCCGCCGACGCACAGGCCCTCCTCCTGGATCAGGTCGAAGACGATCGGCAGCGCGTCCTCGTCCGGAATCTGAAAGGAGAAATCCGGTGTGAACCCCTCCAGGTTGGCGGTGATCCGCCCCTGCCCGATGCCTTCGGTGATCGAGTTGCCCACGGATTTCAGCTCACCGCTGGTGTAGAAACTGTAGAGCGCCGCACCCAACGGGTCGGCGAGCGCGATCTTGACGTTCCTGCTCTTGGCCTTCAGTCCGAAGGCGACTCCGGCCAGCGTTCCGCCGGAGCCGACCGCAGAGACAAAGCCGTCGACCTTGCCGCCGGTCTGGGCCCAGACTTCTTCCGCGGTGGTGCGGATATGGCCGTCGCGGTTGGCGACGTTGTCGAACTGATTGGCCCAGATCGCGCCGTTCGGCTCGGACCGCGCCATCTGCTCGGCCAGGCGGCCCGACAGTTTCACATAATTGTTGGGGTTCTTATAGGGCACCGCCGGAACCTCGATCAGCTCTGCGCCGAGCAATTTGATCGTGTCCTTTTTCTCCTGGCTCTGCGTGTCGGGGATAACGATCACGGTGCGGTAGCCGAGCGCCTTGGCGACCAGCGTCAAACCGATGCCGGTGTTGCCGGCCGTCCCCTCGACGATGACGCCGCCCGGCCTCAAGAGCCCGCGCTGCTCGGCGTCGCGGATGATGAACAGCCCGGCGCGATCCTTGACCGACTGGCCCGGATTCATGAATTCGGCCTTGCCCAAGATCTCGCAGCCGGTTTCTTCCGAGGCTTTGTTGAGGCGGATCAAGGGCGTGTTGCCGATCACGTCGATCACAGAACGGGGCATGGAGATTCCTTTATGCGTGCGGCCAAACCCTAGAAACCCGAAGCTTCGGTTTCAAGGCTAGAATTTGTCTGGTCCAGCGGCATTTCTGGGATTGCAATTCCCGAAACAGACATCGCGTTCCGGCATTCATTTGGATGCTTGCGCTGAAAAGTACTCTTTTCATTCGATTTCTTCATCGGTAGAGCACAGCTAAGAAAAAGTCGCAGGGCACAGCATGACACTCTATCGGGCCAACCCGAGGCACGGCGCCGCCTGGATCACGGGCGGCAGCAGCGGCATCGGCCGTTCACTGGCCAAGGATCTTGCGGCTCAGGGCTATGCCGTCGCGGTGACGGCACTGGACGACGATCCGATCGTTTCGCTTATCGTCGAGACGGCGCAGATGCCTGGCCATGTCACGGCCTATCCTTGCGACGTCACCGACGAGAAACGCATGGCAAAGACGGTCGCGGCGATCGAGAAGGATCTCGGCCCGATCGTCCTGGCTGTCTTCAATGCCGGCAGCTATATTGCGACAGCCGGCGAAGACCTCAGCGTCCGCGGGTTTCGCCAGTCCTTCGACGTCAATTATTTCGGCATCATCAACGGCCTGGTGCCGGTAATCGAACGCATGCGCATCCGCGGGCGCGGCCATATCGTCCTGGTCGGTTCGGTCACCGCCTATTTTGGCTGGCCGACCACGGCCGCCTACGGCGGCACCAAGGCGGCGATCAACATACTGGCGGAATCGCTGAAATACGATTTCGACAAGATGAACGTCCGCGTCCAGGTGATGAATCCGGGCTTCGTCGACACGCCGCTGACCGAGAAAAATTTGCTTCCGATGCCTGGGCTGATGCCCGTCAATCGTGCCTCGCGCCGCATGGCGCGCGGCATCAGGTCAGGCGGCTTCGAAGTCACCTTCCCGCGCCGCTTGAGCTGGGGCCTGAAGCTGCTCAGAATCCTGCCGAGACCGTTCTGCCGGTGGGTGATCAGCACCGCCACCCGCTGGAACGCACGTCCACTGAATTTCGACAGGAAGCCGCCGAGCGAATAGAGCCGTTCGTCAAGTCGACGATACCATAGCCGGTGGACGGCCCGTTGCGTGTTTGCAGCTGCGGCCATAGGTTGAGAATTGTTGCGTGGAGTTTGCAATGGGGCGACGGATCGTGCTTGCGGTAGTTGGTCTCGCCGTCATTCTTATCCTGGGCTTCGTGCTTGGCCCACGTGTCCAGGCCGACACCACGATCCGTTTCGATCCTTCCGTGATCGGCGATGACCCGCAAGCCTATCTGGCCCGCAAGGAGGCTGCCGTACCTGGCATCCACGACGGGCTGGAGAAGGAAATCATCTGGGCCAATCCGATGATCCATGCCAGGACGCCACTCGCGATCGTCTATATCCACGGCTTCTCGGCGTCGAAGGGTGAAGTGCGTCCGCTGCCCGACGAGGTGGCCGACCAACTCGACGCCAATCTCTTCTACACCCGCCTTACCGGCCACGGACAGGACGGTGCCGCGATGGCCGAAGGCAGTATCAACGCCTGGATCAACGACTATGAGGAAGCGCTCGCCATCGGCCGGGCGATCGGCGAAAAGGTGATCGTCATCGCCACTTCCACCGGCGGCTCACTGGCGGCATGGGCCGCGACGCAGCCGGGCGGGTCGAACGGAGTGGCGGCAGTCGCATTCATCTCACCGAATTTCGGCGTCAAGGCTTCCGGCGCCGAACTCCTAACCATGCCTTGGGGCCGAGAGATCGCCGAGTTGATCGCTGGCAAGGAGCGCAGCTTCGTGCCGCGCAATGCGCTGCACGAGAAATTCTGGACCTACCGCTACCCGATCGCCGCGACGCTGCCGATGGTGGCGCTGACCGAGCTTGCCTATGGCGCGTTGGTGGAAAAGGCGAGCATTCCTGCCCTGTTCATCTTTTCGGATTCGGACAAGATCGTGCGGCCGGACCGCACCCGCGAAATCGCCGGACGCTGGGGCGCCGCGCACGAACTGGTGCCGGTCGACGATACCGGCGATCGGGACAACCACGTCATTGCCGGCGACGCGCTGTCGCCGGCAACCACGGCTTTCCTCGCGCAGCGTATCGTGGTGTGGGTCAAGGCGCTCACGGAATAGCAGGCGCGCTCCACGAAAGAAAAGGGCGACCGAAGCATCGCTTCGATCGCCCTGCCCTGTGTCAGCCCTGGCCAAGCCCAACAGGCTCGGCCGGACGCACCTGTCTGGTTACGCAGCCCGTGCCGCGGGCCGCTTGCCACCGAAACGGCGCTTGTTGTTGCCCTTGAAGGGCTTTGCGCCTTCCGGCTTGCGCTCGCCGGCAAAGGCCGGCTTGTCGCCAAAACGCTTCTTGCCGTTGTTCTGGCCGCCGGGCCGCCTGCCGTCGCGACGGCCATTGCGATCGTTGCGATCATTGGCTGGCTCGAAGCGCTCGTTCTTTTCGGCGGGATTGCGCTGCGGGTCGGGGCTTCCGAGATGGTCGGCGACGATCGGCAGCTTGGTGCGGATGATACGCTCGACCTGGCGCAGCTTGCTGTTTTCGGACGGGTCGCAAAGCGTGATGGCGATGCCGTCCATGCCGTTACGGCCAGTGCGGCCGATGCGGTGGACGTAGCTCTCCGCCTCGTCCGGCAGGTCGAAATTCACCACATGGCTGATGCCGGGCACGTCGATACCGCGCGCTGCAATGTCCGTCGCCACAAGTATACGCACCGAACCCTCGCGGAAATCGTTCAGCGCCTTCTGGCGGGCGTTCTGCGACTTGTTGCCGTGGATGACGGCGGCCTTGAAGCCGTCGCGTTCGAGGTCCTTGGTCACCCTGTCGGCGCCGTGCTTGGTGCGCGAAAAGATGATGACGGACTTCATCGCCTCGTCGGCGAGCATCGTCGACAGCACCTGACGCTTCTGCTTGGTGCGGGCAAAGACGACGCCCTGCACGATCTCCGCCGCCGCGGTGCTCTGCGGCGCCACTTCGACGCGAATCGGGTTCTTCAGCAGGCCCTTGGCCAGCTCGGCGATTTCATTCGGCATGGTGGCCGAGAACAGCACCGTCTGGCGGTCGGGCGCTGTCGCCCTGGCG
Organism: Mesorhizobium sp. WSM4821; assembly: GCF_055901555.1. Taxonomy (NCBI): domain Bacteria; kingdom Pseudomonadati; phylum Pseudomonadota; class Alphaproteobacteria; order Hyphomicrobiales; family Phyllobacteriaceae; genus Mesorhizobium; species Mesorhizobium sp. WSM4821. The sequence continues at coordinate 4,662,564 of NZ_CM148371.1, forward strand.
ATGCGCTTGACGTCGTTGATGAAGCCCATGTCGAGCATGCGGTCGCCCTCGTCCAGAACCAGCCATTTGGTGTCGGAGAGGATGAGGTCACCCTCGCGCACCAGATCGGTCAGACGGCCGGGCGTGGCGATCAGGATGTCGACGCCGGGCGCAACCTTCTTCACCTGGCTGAAGCGCGAGACGCCGCCAAGCACGAGCGCGGTCGAGACATGCGCGCCCTTGGCGAGGATCTTGATGGTGTCCTCGATCTGTACGGCGAGCTCGCGCGTCGGCGCCAGGATCAGGGCACGTGTGGTCTTCGCACGGCGCTTGGTGCCAAGCGCGATGATCTTCGACAGGATCGGCAGGGCGAAGGCCGCGGTCTTGCCGGAGCCCGTCTGCGCGATGCCGAAGATGTCACGGCCTTCCATCTGCGGCGGGATCGCCTGCAGCTGGATCGGCTTCGGCTCGGTGAAGCCGGCGCCATGGGTCGCCTTGAGCAGCGCGCCGGTAATTCCAAGGGCTGCGAAACCGGTGAGTTCCGCAGTATTACCGGTCGAGGTGGTGTTACCGACAAAAGTGTTTTCGTTGGTCAAAATAGTCTTCTTTCACGCGGCCTGTGGCCGCAAACAGCGATGGCGGCAGGGCGCAACCTGCCGTCGAAAAAATTGATATGAAACGACAAGGCGGGTGGACGTAAATGCCCACTCGGCTGCGCTGTCGTGCCCGCAGGCATCATGCCACGGGGCTTTTTCGCCACCTTGCCGATCAACGGGAAAGAGGGAAAACAGACGCAACCAGTCTCATTCGTCGAGAAGGCCGGATCTTGCCCGGCCCAAGCGCCTATGCCGCCGCATATGGCCCAGTTCGCCGCGGAATGCAAGGGGCGTCATGTTGCAATGCAGCAAATCGGCGGCGAAAGCTGCGCTTGCGCTCGCCTGCCGGCATGATTACCACAAGTCAGCTTTCCGTTTTTGGGGGTCGACCGATGAAGGACGTGCTGAAGGAACTCGAGCGCCGCCGCGACATGGCGCGCATGGGTGGCGGCCAGGCCCGCATCGACGCACAGCACAAGAAGGGCAAGCTCACCGCGCGCGAACGCATCGACGTCTTTCTCGACGAGGGCTCGTTCGAGGAGTTCGACATGTATGTCGAGCATCGCTCGACCGATTTCGGCATGGAGAAGACCAAGATCGCCGGCGACGGCGTCGTCACTGGCTGGGGTACCGTCAACGGCCGCCCCGTCTATGTCTTCGCCAAGGATTTTACCGTGTTCGGCGGCTCGCTATCCGAGGCCCATGCCGAAAAGGTGGTCAAGGTGCAGGAGATGGCGTTGCGCAACCGCGCGCCGATCATCGGCCTCTACGACGCCGGCGGCGCCCGCATCCAGGAAGGCGTGGCGGCACTCGGCGGCTATGCCGAGATATTCCAGCGCAATGTGCTGGCCTCCGGCGTCATCCCGCAGATTTCACTGATCATGGGCCCTTGCGCCGGCGGCGACGTCTATTCGCCTGCCATGACCGATTTCATTTTCATGGTGCGCGACACCTCCTACATGTTCGTCACCGGGCCGGACGTGGTGAAGACCGTCACCAACGAGACGGTGACCGCCGAGAGCCTTGGCGGCGCCTCCGTCCACACGACGAAGTCCTCGATCGCCGATGGCGCCTACGATAACGACGTCGAGGCGCTGTTACAGATGCGCCGGCTGGTCGATCTGCTGCCCGCCTCCAACACGGCGGAGATTCCCGAGATCGAATGCTACCAGTCGGTTACCGATCACGATCTGTCGCTCGATCGGCTGATCCCCGACAACGCCAACAAACCATACGATATCAAGGAGTTGATCCTTAAAGTTGCCGACGAGGGTGACTTCTTCGAGATCCAGCAGAATTTTGCGAAAAACATTGTCACCGGCTTCGGGCGCGTCGAAGGCCGCACGGTCGGCTTCGTCGCCAACCAGCCGATGGTGCTGGCGGGCGTGCTCGATTCCGATGCCAGCCGCAAGGCGGCGCGGTTCGTGCGCTTCTGCGACTGTTTCTCGATTCCGATCGTCACCTTCGTCGACGTTCCGGGCTTCCTGCCCGGCACCGCGCAGGAATATGGCGGGCTGATCAAGCACGGCGCCAAGCTTTTGTTCGCCTATGCCGAGGCGACCGTTCCGAAGATCACCGTCATCACCAGAAAAGCCTATGGCGGCGCTTACGACGTGATGGCGTCAAAGCATCTGCGCGGCGACATGAACTATGCCTGGCCGACGGCGCAGATCGCGGTGATGGGCGCCAGGGGGGCGGTCGAGATCATCTATCGCAAGGACATCGGAGACGCGGACAAAATCGCAGGACATACAAAGGCTTACGAGGATCGCTTCCTGTCGCCCTTCGTCGCCGCCGAACGCGGCTATGTCGACGAGGTGATCATGCCGCATTCGACTCGCCGCCGCATTGCGCGAGCGCTCCGAATGCTTCGCAACAAGGACATGCAGAACCCCTGGAAGAAGCACGACAACATTCCGTTGTGACATCGTCGACAGCGCGAAAGCGGCCGCTGCAAAAGCTCACTCCGCTTCCGCCGCGCCAAACCCCGCCCCCATGGTGGCGCGGACAGCGCCCGCCCAGGGGGTCGCATGGTTGTCTATGCGCATCTGGAAAATGAAGTAGGTCGGCGAGCAGAAGCCGATGCCCTTCACCTTGCCGATACCCGGCGTGTCTGATGGCAGCGACTGACACATATAGTCCTCGCGGCAGAAACGATCGGCCGAGCAGGCCGGCCGGTTGCCGCGGTTGACCGCGCCGCCAAGGCACTGGTCGAAATTGTTGGTCGCCACGCAGGTGTCGAACTTTTTCCCGCCGACCAGCCCGCAGATCTCGTTCGGCATCGGCTTGCCCGGCTTGAACGCGGCAAAGGCGCGATCGTTGCCGTCGCAGCCGCGATAGGCGATGCCCGCCGGCACGCCGATCTTCGGTGGCCGGCAGGTGAAGGCGGTGCGCGAAATGCCTGATGCAAAGGCGGCGAACTGACCTGATATGCTGTAGCGATCGTTGAAGGGCTGCGTGCCGTTGCTGGCGATCGAGCCGGCCAGGCATGGATGGCCGGAAAACATCTTTCCGCTGTCCGTGGGCAGCAGGCATTGCGCCAGCGTCGTGCGCACGCCCGATGCGGTGGCTAGCGGTGTGCAGACAGTGCCGTCGCCGCATTGCCATGTCGAGCCGAAGCGGGCCGCGTCCTCCGGCATCAGACACGGCATCGCCATCCCGGCCGGCACGTAGGCGAGATCGCCGGTATCCTGCCAATTAGCCCGAGGCGCAAAGGAGAGCGGGCGGAAGCGATTCGGCTCCTTGCCCTCGACGGTTGCGCGCAGCCAGGCCTCGCGCCGCGACATCTCGGCATGAAGATGCGGCGAGATGCCGACCTCGATGCGGTTCAGCGGCGACGTCGTCTTGTCGTCGAGGCCGATGAAATGGAACCCGGCGGTCGAACCCGCCTGATGGCAACCCTGGCAGGCGCCATTGTCCAACCGCTCGACCAGAGCCTCCGGCGTGCGCACCAGGTCCAGAGCCGAATAATCGAGCCCGGCAAAATCCACCGGCTGGAACAGCGGCGTGAAAGGATGGTTCGCCTGCCTGACGCTACCGAAGGTCGACCACGAGACGACCTTCTTCGCCAGGAATTCATCGGGAATTTCGTAGACTCCAAGGTCAACCGCCGCGAGATTGGCGCTGATATAGCCGGCGAGTTTCGCTTTCAGCGCGGCGTCTTCGGCAAGCCGCGTCGTGTCGGGCGTGTTTTCCAGCGGCTTCTCGCTGACCGTTTCTCCATCGATACCGAAAATCCGCATGAGATAGGCAGCCTGCCCGCCGAATTCGGTCTCCTGGCCGGAGGGAAAGCGCACCACCTGAGCGTTGAGCTCGAGCTGCTTGAAGGCCAGCCCGGCCTTTTCCAGCGGCCCGCCGACGAGCCAGCCAATATCGACCGCCTCGTCGAGCTGCGGCGTCCAGCGCCCGGCCACGCCGACGCAGCCGCCATCGGCGTCTGGCGCAACAGTGTAGATGGCATTGAAATTGAACGGCAGGCGCGAGGCCAGAACCTTGCCGTTTTTCTTGAAGCTGTAGGCAAGGCGATAGATGAACCGCACCTCGCCGCAGCGCCCGTCGCCACGCGCATCGGTGAAATCGCGCCGGTCGAGCCGGTTGACGATACCGACCAGCCGGAAGCGCGCGGCATTCGTCTTCAGCCAGCGCATGTCCATGATGCGGCCGACATTGCCGTCGGTGACCTCGTAGAGCGGTCGCCCGCCGGCCTTCATCTCGGCCCGCAGCGCAGCGACATCGCCGGCAAACGTTTCGACGATCTGGTGATAGGCAGGCGCCTTGTCATAGAGCGTCTTCAGGTCGCCCTTGCCATCGACGCCGAAAATGCCGGCGAAGCCAAAACCCTTGGCGTCGAGGGCGGCGAGCACGGCCGGATCGTCGACGATGGTCACCGGACCTTCTGCGCGCGCGGTATGCGCCATGAAAACGGCGACGAAGATTGCGGCAAGCAGCGCGAACCGGCGGTTCATCGAGGGGCTGCCCTGTTGCGGGTCTCGGCAAGCTCGCGCAGTAACGGCACCAACGCCAGCGGCAGGTCCTCGGCGATCAGTCCAGGTCCGAAACGGCTGCCGGCCTCGGCATGAATCCAGACCGCCGCGCAGGCGGCTTCGAAAGCCGGCATGCCTTGCGCCAGCAGCCCGGCCGCGATGCCCGACAGCACGTCGCCCGAACCGGCGGTGGCCAGCCATGGCGCGCCATTGCCGTTGATCGCCGCCCTGCCATCGGGCGCCGCGATCACCGTGTCCGCGCCCTTGTAGACGATCATTGCACCGGCGCGCTTGGCGGCAGTGCGCGCCCTGGCTAGCTTGGACAGGTTCTTGTCTTTGGCGATGTCTGGAAACAGTCTGGCGAATTCGCCCTCATGCGGCGTCAGCACCAGCGCCGGCGCGTTCGGACGACGCGCGGCTTCGAACAACACGTCCGGCGTACTGCGGAACGAGGTTATGCCGTCGGCATCGAGCACCAGTCCGTCGATCCTGCCGTCCTGCCGCTGTTCGGCGCCCAGCACGGCGAGGCCAAAGTCGCGGGCTTTTTCACCGACGCCAAATCCGGGGCCGAGGACGAGAGCCGACGGCCGGCGGTCGCCGATGAATTCCTCTACGTCCGCGATGCTGTCGCTCTTGCGCAGCATGATCGAGGTCAGATGCGCGGCATTTACCTGCAGCCCGTTCGCCGGCGACAGCACGGTCACCGCCCCTGCCCCGCTTCTGGCCGCGGCAAGCGCCGACAACCGTGCAGCACCCGTCGCCGACGGCCCGCCGGAAAAGACGCCGACATGGCCGCGCCTGTATTTATGGGCATCGACGGCTGGAACCGGGAAGTTTCCTATCCAAAGCGGCGGGGTGTTCTCGAAGGTCCGCGGTTCAAGCTGCGCAATGATGCCGTCGCCGATGCCGATATCGGCGAGCACCAGCTCGCCGCACATCTCGCGCCCGGGCAACAGCAGATGGCCGGGCTTTTTTCGCACGAACGTCACCGTGATCCGGGCGCGGAATGCCTGGCCGAGACTCTGGCCGCTCTCGCCTGACACGCCTGAGGGCAGATCGACCGCGATGACAGGCAGGTTCAGTTCGGCCGCGACCTCAACTGCCCTGGCGGCGTCGTCGGCCAGCGGCTTGGACAGTCCTGCTCCATAAAGCGCGTCGACCACGATCGCGCCCGCTTCGGCGGCAAACGCCGATAGCGGCCTGGGATCGACCGGACATTCCAAGGCGGCGATAGCGGCATCGCTGCCATCCTTGGCTAGGCCGGATGCCCACACGGTTACGTCGACGCCGCTGTCATGCAGCAAGCTGGCGACGACGTAGCCGTCACCGCCGTTGTTGCCGGGGCCACAAAGCACGTGGACAGGCGCCGCCGGGTAACGCCTGAGCACCACCGAGGCGACCGCCGCACCGGCATTGCGCATAAGGTCTATGCCGGCCAGCGGCCCAGTGGCGATTGCCAGCCGATCAGCCTCGCCCATTTCGGCCGGAGATAGAAGTTCATTGATCATCGATTGCCGATCCGCATTGGCTCAAACCCGATCCTTGTTGTGGGCAAACATTGTCCAGTTTTCGGTTCGAAGCAAACGGTGACGAGATGGCGCGAACTGCGAGCACATCGTTGGGGACATGGCATCGCCGAAGCATAATTGCCTGCGAAGTGCGCCATCTGCCTAATTATTGTGCGGACGAACGGGCTGACAATGTGTAGGTTCCCAATGCCCATGACGCATCCAACGCAGCGAATGACGCGAATGTACGTCCCAACGCGGCATGGCATCGAAATCGCGTGATACCGCTTCGAATCCCCTCAAATTGGCACAGTTCGTGCTTGAAGGAGGCGCAAGCGGGGCTCACAACCCGTCTTTTTTGGCAGTGGAGGCCACTTTTTACATGAAAAAGATCGAAGCGATCATCAAGCCGTTCAAGCTAGACGAAGTCAAGGAAGCGCTTCAGGAGGCCGGGCTGCAAGGCATCACCGTTACGGAAGCCAAGGGTTTTGGCCGCCAGAAGGGCCATACCGAACTCTATCGCGGCGCCGAATATGTCGTCGATTTTTTGCCCAAGGTGAAAATCGAGGTCGTGCTCGGCGACGACGCGGTCGAAGGCGCGATAGAGGCCATTCGCAAGGCGGCCCAGACCGGCCGCATCGGCGACGGCAAGATCTTCGTTTCCAACATCGAGGAAGTCGTGCGCATCCGCACCGGCGAAACAGGGATGGACGCGGTCTGAGGTTTCTGATTTCAGATCATCTCCTCGAAACGTCATCACACAGGGATACTTGACATGACGACAGCCAAAGACATCATGAAGCAGATCAAGGACAACGACGTGAAATTCGTCGACCTGCGCTTCACAGACCCGAAGGGCAAGCTGCAGCACGTGACGATGGACGTCGTCGAGGTCGAGGAAGACATGTTTGCCGACGGCGTCATGTTCGACGGATCCTCCATCGCCGGCTGGAAGGCGATCAACGAGTCCGACATGGTGCTGATGCCCGATACCGAGACGGTGCATATGGACCCGTTCTTCGCGCAGTCGACCATGGTCATCCTGTGCGACATTCTCGATCCGATTTCCGGAGAATCCTACAACCGCGACCCGCGCGGCACCGCCAAGAAGGCCGAAGCCTACATGAAGGCGGAGGGCATCGGCGATCAGATCTTCGTCGGCCCGGAAGCCGAATTCTTCGTGTTCGACGACGTGAAGTACAAGGCCGACCCATACAACACCGGCTTCAAGCTCGACTCCACCGAATTGCCGTCCAACGACGACACCGACTACGAGACCGGCAATCTCGGCCACCGCCCGCGCATCAAGGGCGGCTATTTCCCGGTGCCGCCAATCGACTCGGCACAGGACATGCGCTCGGAAATGCTGACCGTGCTCGCCGAAATGGGCGTGCGCGTCGAAAAGCATCACCACGAAGTGGCCGCTGCCCAGCACGAACTCGGCATCAAGTTCGACACGCTGGTCCGCAACGCCGACAAGATGCTGATCTACAAGTACGTCGTGCACCAGGTCGCCAATGCCTACGGCAAGACGGCCACCTTCATGCCGAAGCCGGTCTTCGGCGACAACGGCTCCGGCATGCATGTCCACCAGTCGATCTGGAAGGGCGGCAAGCCGACCTTCGCCGGCAATGAATATGCCGGTCTGTCGGAGAGCTGCCTGTTTTACATCGGCGGCATCATCAAGCACGCCAAGGCCATCAACGCCTTCACCAACCCGCTGACCAACTCCTACAAGCGTCTGGTGCCGGGGTATGAGGCGCCGGTGCTGCTCGCCTATTCGGCGCGCAACCGCTCGGCCTCCTGCCGCATTCCGTTCGGCTCGTCGCCGAAGTCCAAGCGCGTCGAGGTCCGCTTCCCCGATCCGGGCGCGAACCCCTACCTCGCCTTCGCCGCCATGCTGATGGCCGGCCTCGACGGCATCAAGAACAAGATCCATCCGGGACAGCCGATGGACAAGGACCTCTACGACCTGCCGCCGAAGGAGTTGAAGAAGATCCCGACCGTGTGCGGTTCGCTGCGCGAGGCGCTGCAGAGCCTCGACAAGGACCGTGGCTTCCTGAAGGCCGGCGGCGTGTTCGACGACGACCAGATAGACAGCTATATCGAGCTCAAGATGGCCGAGGTGATGCGCTTCGAAATGACCCCGCATCCGGTCGAATACGACATGTATTATTCGGTCTGATTGACCAAAGGGATCAGAAAAACCCCGGCCGAGACCAGCCGGGGTTTTTTAATGTCATCTGTCGCCAGAGCCAGGCCACCAGCACCGCCGACATGACAGAGCGGCGTCACGGCGCAGACGCGCGGTGCGCCTGCGCTGTGGGGAATGCTCAGGCAGCGGCCTTCTTCGCCGCCGTGTCCACGCTGGCGATCGTCTTCAGGATCTGCGAGGCGATCTGGTAGGGGTCGCCCTGCGAGTTCGGGCGGCGATCCTCGAGATAGCCCTTGTAGCCATTGTTGACGAAGGAATGCGGCACGCGGATCGAGGCGCCGCGATCGGCGATGCCGTAGCTGAACCTGTTCCAGGGCGCGGTCTCATGCTTGCCGGTCAAACGCTTGTCGTTGTCCGGCCCGTAGACGGCGATGTGGTCCATCAGGTTCTTGTCGAAGGCAGCCATCAGCGCCTCGAAATAGTCCTTGCCGCCGACCTCGCGCATATAGGCGGTCGAGAAGTTGGCGTGCATGCCGGAACCATTCCAGTCGGTGTCGCCGAGCGGCTTGCAGTGGTATTCGATGTCGATGCCGTATTTCTCGGTGAGGCGCTGCATCAGGTAGCGGGCCATCCACATCTGGTCGGCGGCCTTCTTGGAGCCCTTGCCGAAAATCTGGAATTCCCACTGGCCCTTGGCCACTTCGGCGTTGATGCCCTCGTGGTTGATGCCGGCCGCGAGACACTGGTCGAGATGCTCCTCGACGATCTGACGCGCAACAGAGCCGACGTTGGAGTAGCCGACACCGGTGTAGTACAGACCCTGCGGCGCGGGATAGCCGCTCTCGGGGAAGCCGAGCGGGCGCCCGTCCTTGTAGAAGAAATATTCCTGCTCGAAGCCGAACCAGGCGCCTTCGTCATCAAGGATGGTGGCGCGCTTGTTGGACGCATGCGGCGTCACGCCGTCCGGCATCATCACCTCGCACATGACGAGCACGCCGTTGCTGCGCGCCGGATCCGGATATACGGCGACCGGCTTCAGCACGCAGTCGGAGCTGTGGCCCTCGGCCTGCATCGTCGAAGAACCATCGAAGCCCCACAGCGGAAGCTGCTCAAGCGTCGGGAACTCGGCGAATTCCTTGATCTGGGTCTTGCCCCGAAGGTTGGGAACCGGGGTGTATCCATCGAGCCAAATGTACTCGAGCTTGTACTTTGTCATTCTGACCTCTCGTTGCTTGATAAACCGAACTTCTGGATGATGTCGGCGCGCGCCGAACCATCCAGCAGCCGACCTGCCAGTTCACTAAAATGCAAATCGTGTGCCATTCTTGACTTGAGGGATGCGGCAAAAATGACCCGACAACCCGGCGAACCCGCCAAGCCGTCTAAGCAATGCGACAAGATCAATCAAAAGCAGGTACTGCATAATTATTAGGCAAATACTGATCTTCCCATAGGCATGTTGCTTAAATGAGTTGCAGCGCCTATTTTGGGAAAAGGTTGAATCGATATTGTTCGGCAGAAGAAAGGAGAACGGCAATGGAAATCACTCCGACCCGTCCCTCAGCCACGATCCTGATGTTCCCGATGGCAGCGCGTGCTTCTGCCTCAAATTTGAGCGAAAAGGCTAAGTTCGCGGCAGAGCTTGCCTCTTTGCGCAATATCACCACGGATTTCGGCAGCGGCTGGTATCATGACGCAGCCATTGAGGAGGCGGAACAGGCCCGCAAGAGCTGAGCCTCTTCCTTTCTCCGCCACGTCGTTGAGAACATTGAATGAAAAAATGAAAACCCGGCGCGATCGCTCGCGCCGGGTTTCTGATGTTCAGGTATCTTCAGGCTAATCCTTGGCGTGCAGGTCCGTTCCCAGCGTATCCCTAACGAAGATGACGCCGATGATCAGCGACATCGCCGCGATGACGATCGGGTACCAGAGACCATAGTAGATATCGCCCCTCGCCGCGCTCAAGGCAAAGACAGTCGCTGGGAGCAGGCCGCCGAACCAGCCATTGCCGATGTGATAGGGCAGCGACATGCCGGTGTAGCGGATGCGGGTCGGGAACATCTCGACCAGGATCGCCGCTATCGGCCCATAGACCATGGTCACATAAAGGACCAGGATGAACAGGATGCCGACGATCTTTGTCCAGTTCACCTGAGCAGGGTCGGCAAACATCGAGAACGGGCCGGATGCCGGAACGCTGTAGACAGTCACCTCCGTCGCGCCGGCGGCTTCGTCGGCCGTCACGACCTTGTCCTTGACCGCCTGATCGACGGGAACCGTCGTCTTTTCGCCGGCACGGATGGCCGCTGCATCGAGCTTCAGTTCGGGATTGGCCGCGACAAAGGCATCAAGCTTCTGGTCGGTCACCTTGGAAGCGGCGCGCTTCAGCGGATAGCCGCCATCCTTGAGTGCCATGCTGACCGCCTTGGTGAAGGCAGCGTCCTTGGCCTTGGCCTGATCGCCGGCAGCGGTGGCGTCGTAGGATTCGACCGTCTCATTGCCGATCCTGACCGTTGCCGGGGTCCCGGGCGCCGCGCTTGTGACGATGTCATAAGGCACCGAGCTCTTGGCCAGGAAAGACGTGGCGATGTCGCACGACTTGGTGAACTTCGCCGTGCCTACCGGGTTGAACTGGAACTTGCAGTCGCCGGGCGCCACGGTAACCGTGGCACGGGTGTTCTGTTGCGCTGCTGCCAGCGTCGGATTGGCGGCCCAGGTCAGTGCCTTGAACAGCGGGAAGTAAGTGACGATCGCCAGAGCCAGTCCCGCCATGATGATCGGCTTGCGGCCGATCTTGTCGGACAGCCAGCCGAACACGACGAAGAAGATAGAGCCCAGCGCCAGTGCAATCGCGATAAGGATGTTGACCGTTTGGAGGTCGACCTTGAGCACGTTCTGCAGGAAGAACAGCGCGTAGAACTGGCCGGAATACCAGACCACGGCCTGGCCAGCGGTCAGGCCGAGAAGGGCCAGAATGGCGATCTTGGCGTTCTTCCACTGTCCGAAAGCTTCCGAAAGCGGCGCTTTCGATCCCTTGCCCTCCTCCTTCATGCGCTGGAAGGTCGGCGATTCGTTCAACGACAGACGAATCCAGACCGATACACCGAGCAAAATGACCGAGACGAGGAACGGAATGCGCCAGCCCCAGGCGGCGAAGTCTTCCTTGCTCAACATCGCCTGGACGCCGAGGATTATGATCAGCGACAGGAACAGGCCGAGCGTTGCCGTTGTCTGGATCCACGAGGTGTAGAAGCCACGGCGATCGTCGGGTGCGTGTTCGGCAACATAGGTTGCCGCCCCGCCATATTCGCCACCGAGGGCCAGGCCCTGCAACATGCGCAACGCGATCAGGATGATGGGAGCGGCAATACCCCAGGTCGCGGAACCTGGGAGCAAGCCGACCAGGAATGTCGAACTGCCCATGATCAGGATGGTGACGAGGAAGGTATATTTGCGGCCGACGAGATCGCCGATACGGCCAAACACCAGCGCGCCGAACGGACGAACCAGGAAACCCGCGGCGAAAGCCAGCAGCGCGAAAATGTTGCGCGTCGCTTCCGGATATTGGCTGAAGAAGGTGGCGCCGATGAAGGCAGCCAATGAACCGTAGAGGTAGAAATCGTACCATTCGAAAACGGTGCCAAGCGAGGAAGCGAAGATTACCTTCTTCTCCTCCCGCGTCATGCCGCGGCTTGTTTCGCCGACGGTCAATGCCATTGCCATGAATGCGTCCTCCCGTGATCTCTCGCTGTGGTTGGCGCTGCGCGGTGTTCGTCCCTATGGACACGAACTCGGGCAGCTATCGGCGAAGAAATGACAGAAAGCGTCGCCCAGCGGCAGGCCGCCTTTGGGATTATGACTTTGGTCCAATGCATCGGCCGAAGATCGGAATCAATCTTCGCAGAGTACGATGCATGCATTCAGAGTATTAAAGCGTACTTTATGAGTTCAACTGAACGCGCGTCGCTCTAATGCGCAAAGCGGAAATCAATGAGGGCGGCGATTGCGGTCAGGATTTGAGCGCCTCGAGAAGACCGACTGCGGCCATCATGTCGCGCCTGCGGGCCGAGCGGCGTGCCACTGCCTCCGCGTCATGGCCCCAGTGCTCGGCTTGCCAATCCTCGTCGACATGGCCGGCGGTCCAGGCTGCGTCGCCGTCAAGTTCACCAAAATCGACGGCCAGCGCCAGCAGCGCCGATCCCGTCAGCGACGTCATGACATGGATGGCCGCCAGCCGCAGCGGGTCGGCACGCTGAGCAAGATGAACGCCGAGCACCGCGATGGTCTCGCGCGGCTGCTCGACATGGATGATCCCTTCAGCGAGACGGAACCGGGCGCCGAGCACGCTCCGTGCCCAGTCGAGGATCGGATCCCAATATTCATTCTGCCGGTCGACCAGCCCTTGTGGGGTGTCGGTGCGATAGCAGAGCAGATCGGACGAGGCGAAGCGCAGGATGTCCTCCAGCACCGCTTGCGGGTCGCTGGCGACACCATCGATGGCGGTGTTGACCAGACGCATGACCGGCATCGTCACCGGGTCGATCGTCTCACCTTGCGCAGCGAACTCGTCGGCGACCAGAGCGGCAGCTTTTTCTGTGGGCAGGACCAGCGGCGCCTTGCCCGGCGTGCGAACCGGCTTGCCATCGAGATGAACGGCAAAACCGTCGTCGGTCGGTGCGACCGAGACGGCCTTGTAGAAACGTTTCGGCAGGTGCGTCTTCATCTGGATCTGGGCACGGCGTACCGGATCCGGATCGGAAAGCTGCTTTCCCGCTTCGAGGTCGTTGAGGATATCGCGCATGCCGGAGCCTTTCATCCGGGGATCTGTTTTCGAGCCGGCCGATTCACGATGATCAAGCCGGCTGCGATGAGGCCGAGTGCCAGGAAAATACGGATGGTCAGCGCCTCGCTCAGGAACATAGCGCCGCACAGCACGCCGAACACCGGCGACAGGAAGGTGAAGCTCGACAGGCCCGATGCCGGATAGCGCCGAAGCAGCCAGAACCACAGCACATAGGTGAAGGCGACGATGTAGACAGCCTGGAAAATCAGAGCCAAAGTCGGCAAAGCGGCGAAGTCGCGAACGGGCGGCCCGGCGAAAGGCAGCACCAAGGCGCCTACCACGGCGGCGCCGGCCAGTTGGTAGAGCAGCAATTTCTCGGCGCTCGTGTCCGCCAGTTTCGTCCGCTTGATGACGATGTAGGTCAAGGCCCAGAGAATGCCGGCGCCAAGACTGAGCAGATCACCGGTCAGTGTCGCACCATTATCGGCGCCCAACTGGTCGGAGAACACCGCGACCAATCCGGCGAATGCGAGCAGAAGGCCGATGAGCCGGCGCGCGGTGATGCGTTCGCCCAGCAGGAAATGCCCGCCGACCAGCACCCAGAACGGCATGGTGTTGACCAGCAAGGTGTTGCGCGCGACGGTCGTCTGTTCGAGCCCGACATAAAGAAACAGGAACTCGAGACCAAAGAGCGCGCCTGCCAGAATGCCGGCGGCAAGCGTCCCGTCGGCGTTGAACAGCACAATACCGCGCCAGCGGCACCAGACGAGGACGCACAGGCCGCCAATGATCGACCGCGCGATCGACAGGAAAACGGGATCGTAGCCGGCATAGGAGATCTTGGCGGCTACGTAGTTGAGCCCCCAGGAAAAGGTCAACCCGACCATGATGGCGGCCGCCGCCATGTCGACCGCGTCGCGACGGTCGAGCGTATCGGTGGCGATACCCACAGGCCCTAATCCTCCGCGCTCTGCTCGTCGAAGCCGAGCAGGTTCCAGCTTTGGCGCATATGCGGCGGCATCGGCGCAGTGACGTCGATAAAACCCTTGTCGGGATGTGGGATGACGATGCGGCGCGCGTGTAGATGCAAGCGGTTCTGCATGCCGCCGGGAAAATCCCAATTGGTGTCGGCCTCGAAATATTTGGGATCGCCGATGATCGGGCAACCAATGTGCGCGGCATGGACGCGAAGCTGGTGGGTGCGGCCGGTATAGGGCTCCATCTCCAGCCAGGACAGGGTTTGCGCCGCCTGCTCGACGACCCGGTAGTAAGACACCGCGTGGTCGGCACCCTTTTCGCCGTGCTTGGCGACGCGCACGCGGTCGCCGTCCGGCGTTGGCTCCTTGATCAGCCAGGTCGAGATCTTGTCCTCGCGCTTGGGCGGCACGCCCTTGACCAGCGCCCAGTAGGTCTTCTTGGTCTCACGCGCCCGGAACGCCTCGGCCAGCTTCATGGCGGCGAGCCTGGTACGGGCGACGACCAGCACGCCCGATGTGTCGCGGTCGAGCCGATGCACCAAACGCGGTTTCTCGCCTTTCTGGCTGCGCCAGGCTTCCAGCATGTCGTCGACGTTGCGGGTAACGCCCGAGCCGCCCTGGACGGCAAGGCCGGCCGGCTTGTTGAAGACAAACACTTTCGGATCTTCATGGATCAGCATCTTGGCCAGAACGTCGGCGTCGCCCTGGTTGCGGATCGAGTGACCGGTGAGCGGGCTCTCGCCCTTCTTGTCCACTTCGAGCGGCGGGATGCGGACCATCTGACCCGGCTCGACTCGGGTATCGGCCTTCACCCTGCCACCGTCGACACGGATCTGACCGGAGCGCAGCAGCTTCTGCAGATGGCCGAAGCCAAGACCCGGAAAATGGGTCTTGAACCAGCGGTCGAGCCGCATGCCCGCCTCGCCGGCCTCCACCGTGATCTGTTCAACGCCTGCCATTGTCTCGTTTTACCCGTTTCCAGCGCATGACCTGAAACGAAATCGACCTCGGAAAGGGTCATGCGCAAAATCAAATTTCTACATCGCCCTTTGCGCCTCCCAAGTGGTGCGCGGCGCTGTCAGCGGGGCAATAGCATTAAGGCAGGCTTCTTGCGAGCCAAAGACCCAGAAACAGGGCGATGATCGCGCCAATGAGGCTGGCCATGGCCTATCCGAACGTCGGCTGAGTCGCGCCACGCTTCCATAGCGTCGCGAAATCGAGCACAAGGCCGAGGAAATCACGAAGCCGCCGAGGAAATTCGCGACGTGGCGGAGACCTCCCCGACGAAACTTCGTCAGCGTGCTGACATCCTAAAATGATCGGGGCGCGGCCATTGCAGCCGCGCCCTTTCAAGGATCGCATGATCTATCTGAAGGAGCTAACGCACTCCAGCGTGGGGTCGATCAGAAGAAGCCGAGCTTCTTCGGGCTGTAGCTGACCAGCATGTTCTTGGTCTGCTGATAGTGATCGAGCATCATCTTGTGGGTCTCGCGGCCTATGCCGGACTGCTTGTACCCGCCAAACGCCGCATGTGCCGGATAGGCATGGTAGCAGTTGGTCCACACGCGACCTGCCTGGATGGCGCGGCCGAAACGGTAGCAGCGGTTGGCGTCGCGGCTCCAGATGCCGGCACCAAGACCGTAGAGCGTGTCATTGGCAATCGAGAGCGCCTCATCATCATCCTTGAAGGTGGTGACCGAAACCACCGGCCCGAAGATCTCTTCCTGGAAGATGCGCATCTTGTTGTGGCCCTTGAACACAGTCGGCTGGACATAGTAGCCGCCTGCCAGGTCGCCGGGCAGATGGTTCTGCGAACCGCCGGCCAGGACTTCGGCACCTTCCTGTCGGCCGATGTCGAAATAGGACAGGATCTTGGCCAGCTGTTCAGACGACGCCTGCGCTCCGATCATGGTCGCGGGATCGAGCGGGTCGCCCTGGACAATCGCCTCGACGCGCTTCAGCGCGCGCTCCATGAACTGGTCGTAAATCTTCTCATGCACCAGCGCACGGCTCGGGCAGGTGCAGACCTCGCCTTGGTTGAGCGCGAACATGACAAAGCCTTCTATCGCCTTGTCGAAGAAGTCGTCGTCCTCGGCTGTCACGTCCTTGAAGAAGATGTTGGGCGATTTGCCGCCGAGTTCCAGTGTGACCGGAATCAGGTTCTGGCTGGCATACTGCATGATCATCCGGCCGGTCGAGGTCTCGCCGGTAAAGGCGATCTTGGCGATGCGGTTCGACGACGCGAGCGGCTTGCCGGCCTCGAGGCCAAAGCCGTTGACGATGTTGAGCACGCCTTCCGGCAGAAGATCGCCGATCAGGTCGACCCACAACATAATCGCGGCAGGCGTTTGCTCGGCAGGTTTCAACACCACGCAGTTGCCGGCGGCGAGTGCCGGCGCCAGCTTCCAGCAGGCCATCAGCAACGGGAAGTTCCAGGGTATGATCTGGCCGACCACGCCGAGCGGCTCGTGGAAATGATAGGCGACGGTATCATCATCGATCTGCGAGAGGCTGCCTTCCTGGCCGCGCAATGCACCGGCGAAATAGCGGAAATGGTCGATAGCGAGCGGCAGGTCGGCCGCCGTCGTTTCACGAATCGGCTTGCCGTTGTCCCAGGTTTCGGCCAGCGCGAGGAGATCGAGGTTCTCCTCCATGCGGTCGGCGATGCGATTGAGGATCAGGGCGCGGGCGGCGACATCCGTCTTGCCCCAGGCATCTTTTGCCTTGTGTGCGGCGTCGAGCGCAGCCTCGATGTCGGCAGCGTCGGAGCGAGCAATCTCGCACAGCGGACGACCATTCACCGGCGAGATGTTGTCGAAATATCTTCCGGATTTCGGGGCGACCCAATTGCCGCCGATGTAGTTGTCGTAACGCTTGGCGAAGGGAACCTTTGCCGTGCGGGAAAATTCCACCTTGTTCATTGTCTTCCTCCCAGGAAACGGCGCCACGGGGTGTGTCGCATCACGAGGAAGAGTTGCCGATGACCCGGGGTTTGTCAGCCCTGGCCAACCAGTCGCGGGCGCTGACTGTCGCAGTTTTGCGACAGGTTCGCGCCTGAAAACTCAGTGCGGTCGCCGAATGCCGAACCGGGCAAGCTTGCGATGGAGCGTGGCGCGCGAAATGCCGAGATTGTGTGCGGCCGCCGAGACGTTGCCACCCGAGCGCGTAATCGCCCGTTGGATCACGCCTCGCTCTGCCTCGCCCAGTTCTTCGGCGGCCTTGGAGTCGCCGAGGATGTCGGCGGCCGGCAGGCCTTTCGCCAGGGTCTGTTGAGTGATGCCGAGAGCCAGTCGCGCCGAACGCGTCGCACCGAGCACGAGATCATCGGCATCGACAGCTATCAGCGCGCTGGCACCACACTCGGCGACCGGCGCCAGCAGAACGCGGGCATTCGAAAAGGCCCGACGAAAATTATCCGCCTCGATGCGCCGGGCCGCATCGCCCACTGCCATCGAGATCAGGTTGACGAAGTCTTCGGTCAGATCCGACCTGCATGACGACACGTCGAGCGCAGCCGCCAGTTTGCCTTCGTGATCGTAGACCGGCGCGGTGGTGCAACTGAGCAGCGTGTTGCGCGAAAAGAAGTGCTGGTCGCGGTGAATGGTAAGGGGACGCTGATCGGCAAGACAAGTACCGATCCCGTTGGTGCCTTCGCTGTCCTCACTCCACACCGTGCCTGTCCATAGGCCCCATTCGTCGAACGTGTCGTCATCCGCGGAAGCACCCCGGCGTTCGACCGGAATGCCGTCCCGATCGGCAAGCATCACGCAGCAACCGATGCCGCCGACTGCCAAATAGAGGCGATCGAGGCTCGCATCCGCCGCACGAAGCAATGGCTCCATTCGTTGCCGCGCCTGCCTGAGCTCACTCTCAGTCAGGCGTCTCGGCGCTTTTCGCTCGGCTGGATCGAGCCCATGCAAGGTAAGCGAGCGCCTCCAGGAAGCGACCAGCGCCGAGCGTGCGGCATCGCTGGTGGCGATGGCCGCCTGTACAACATCCGCATGATGGGCGGGCTGTCCGCTCACTCATCCTCCCGAAGCACGACCCTGCCGCTTCAACCTCCCGGCAGCATTGCCCGCATTGCGTTCTAAGGGATTGCTGGCCGATGCTGCTATAGGACGATGGTTGAAGAGCGCCCCGAGGACCTATCGTGCCGAAACTCAAGAGCTCGGCAAAGCCTACTTTCCCCGCTCGCCGCGCAGCTTCGCCCAATAGTCGAGCCGTTTCCTGATATCGCGTTCGAAGCCGCGCTCGGGCGGATCGTAGAACGTGTGGCGGCCCATCTTTTCCGGGAAATAATCCTGGCCGGAAAAAGCGTCCGGCTCGTCGTGGTCATAACGGTAGCCCGCGCCGTAATCTTCTTCCTTCATCAGCTTGGTCGGCGCATTGAGGATGTGTTTGGGCGGCAGCAGCGAGCCGAACTCCTTCGCTGCCTGCGTGGCAGCCTTGAAGGCGGTGTAGACGGCATTGGATTTGGGCGCGCTGGCGAGATAGACGGTGGCCTCGGCGAAGGCGAGCTCGCCCTCCGGCGAACCCAGATAATCGTAGGCATCCTTGGCGGCATTGGCGATGACCAGCGCCTGCGGATCGGCAAGCCCGATGTCCTCCATCGCCATGCGCACCAGCCGGCGGCCGAGATAGAGCGGATCCTCGCCGGCGTCGAACATGCGGGCGAGATAATAGAGGGCCGCGTCGGGGTCGGAACCGCGCACCGATTTGTGTAGCGCCGAGATCAGATTGTAGTGGCCGTCCTGGCCCTTGTCGTAGATCGGCGCGCGACGTTGGACGATGCGCTGCAGGCCCTCGGCGCCGAACACCTCGCCTGACTTGGCGGCGCGCCAGATCTCTTCGGCCAGCGTCAGCGCCGCGCGGCCATCGCCGTCGCTCATGCGGACGAGCATCGCCCTCGCCTCGTCGTCGAGCGGCAGCGCCCTGCCCTCGGTCTCTTCCGCCCGCGCCAGCAATTGCGCGATGCTGTCTTCACCGAGCGAATGGAAGACAAGCACGCGGGCGCGGGATAGAAGCGCGGCATTCAGCTCGAAGGATGGGTTCTCGGTGGTCGCGCCAACCAGCACGACGGTGCCGTCTTCCATCACAGGCAGAAAACTGTCCTGCTGGGCGCGGTTGAAACGATGGATCTCGTCAACGAAGAGCAGCGTCTGACGACCATTGGAGCGGCGCAGCTTCGCCGCCTCGAACACTTTCTTCAGGTCGGCGACGCCGGAAAACACCGCCGATATCTGTTCGAAGGCGAGGCTGGTTTCGCCGGCAAGCAGCCGCGCGACAGTGGTCTTGCCCGTTCCGGGCGGCCCCCAGAAGATCATCGAGCCGAGCGAGCCGGAGCCGATCAGCCGCGTTAGTGCGCCGTCGGGTCCGGTCAGATGCTCCTGGCCAACGACCTCGCCAAGATTCTTCGGGCGTAGTCGATCGGCCAGCGGCCTGCCGGGCGGCGCCTTTTCCGGTTCATCGACACTGAACAGATCGGCCATGCGCTTCTTTTTCGTTGGAGCGCGATCTCGTCCGAAGATCGAGGTTCGGGCTCAATACCGCAACACCTGGCGCAGTATCTGCCCGCCACGCTCGACGGTAAAGCGCCACCAGCGCGTTTCCTGGCTGGCGGCCTCTTCCAGGGTCGCGGCCGTGTCGATGGTCAAACCATTGACCTCGCGCACGATGTCGCCCGGCTGGAAG
The DNA here is from genome assembly GCF_055901555.1 of Mesorhizobium sp. WSM4821. Lineage (NCBI taxonomy): Bacteria > Pseudomonadati > Pseudomonadota > Alphaproteobacteria > Hyphomicrobiales > Phyllobacteriaceae > Mesorhizobium > Mesorhizobium sp. WSM4821. The sequence goes on from NZ_CM148371.1 coordinate 4,682,236, forward strand.
CCGAAACCGGCCGCGGGCGAACCGCGATTGATGTCGACCACGGTAACACCTTTGATGTCCGTGCGGATGCCGAGCCGCTGGGCGAGCCGAGGCGACAGGTCCGCAACCTTGGCACCGGAAAACGGGCTGCGACCGCGCAGTGTCACTTCGGCGAGTTTTGTCCCTTCCGGCGCGCGCTCCAGCGCGATGTCGAACGTCGATTGCTCGCCCTTGCTCAGGACTGCGAAGCTGGCATTGGTGCCGATCGACAGCGTCGCCATCCGGTAATCCAGCGCCTCGATACTTTCGACCGGCGTGCCGTTGAGCGACAGCACGACGTCGCCGGCCTTGAGTCCCGCCTTGGCCGCCGGCCCTGCTTCCTCGACGGACGAGACCAGCGCGCCGGTCGAGGTCTCCATGCCGAGCGATTCGGCGATCTGCGGCGTCACGCGTTCGAATGCGGCGCCGATATAGGGCCGCTCGAAGAAATCGCGCCCGGCCTTGGCCGCATCGGCAAATGCGCGAACCATGTTGGAGGGAATGGCAAATCCGATGCCGATCGAACCGCCGCTGCGGCTGTAGATCGCCGTGTTGATGCCGACCAGTTGGCCCCCCATGTTGATCAACGCGCCGCCGGAATTACCGGGATTGATCGCGGCGTCGGTCTGGATGAAGAAACTAGAGTCGGAAACGCCGATGTGGCTGCGGGCAACCGCCGAAACGATACCGCTGGTGGTGGTCTGGCCGACACCGAACGGGTTGCCGATGGCCAGTACCAGGTCGCCGACCTCGAGCGCGTCGGAATCGCCGATGGCGACGACCGGAAAAGGCTTGTCGGCGGAGATCTTGAGCACAGCGAGGTCAAGCGTCTCGTCCTTGAGCAGCACCTTTGAGTCGAATTCACGCCCGTCCGCAGTCGCGACCTTGACCTGGTCGGCGTCCTTGACCACGTGAAAATTGGTGACCACGATGCCTGTCGGATCGACCAGCACACCGGAGCCGAGCGAGGACTGCGCGCGCGGCTGCGAACGGCCGAAGAACTCTTCGAAGAACGGATCGCCGTCGAACGGCGACCTCACCGTGGCCGTCTGCGAGGCATAAACATTGACCACGGCCGGCGCCGTCTCCTTGACCAGCGGCGCGAAGGACAGTTGCACCTCCTCGCGGCCGAACGGCACGCGCTTGTCTGGACCGGAGGTGGCATTTTCGCCTTCGGCGCCGCGCAGCATGTCGGTCAGCACATCGGACAGACCGGGATCGGCCTTGGTGTCCTGAGCCAGCGCCTGCCTGGCCGCCGGCACGACTGCCAGTGCCGTCAAGGCGCAGAGTAGAACAAGGGACAGCCGTTTGACGCGCATTCCGAATCCTCCAGGTCGGGCGCCATTGTCCCGACGATTGTGCAAAATGAAAGGCTAAGGCGATGAAATCGAATTATTTTCCAGGAAGGGCATGAGCCGAGCCTGGAAATCACCGCAAATGCTCCCTGGCGCTGCCGGAATGCAAAAAGGGGCCCGCGGGCCCCTTTGAACTTTTTCAGGAACAGCCGAGCCTTATGCGGCCGCGGCTTCCTCGTCGACGCCTTCGGCCTCGATGCGGGCACGGTCGCCGGCGCCCTTGGCCGAGGTGTCGCGATCGACGAATTCAATGACCGCCATGGCGGCATTGTCACCGTGGCGGAAGCCCGCCTTCATGATGCGTAGATAGCCGCCATTGCGGGTGGCGTAACGCGGCGCGATCGTGTCGAACAGGCGCTTGACGACGCCTTCATTGCCGATCTGGGCAATCACCTGGCGGCGGGCATGCAGATCGCCGCGCTTGCCGAGCGTCACCAGCTTCTCGACGATCGGACGCAGATCCTTCGCCTTCGGCAAGGTGGTGACGATCTGCTCGTGCTCGATGAGCGACACGGCAAGGTTGGCAAACATCGACTTGCGATGGCTTATGCTGCGGGCGAACCGGCGGCCTTTAAATCCGTGGCGCATGGCTCTTCTCCTTCATTCCGGGTTCAAGAGGCTCAAGCCTCAGTTGGTTAGCCGCATGATCTTATCCGAAAAGTCTGCAACTTTTTGCTGCGCTGACCCTCGGTTCGGGATCAAGCTTAGTATTGATCTTCGTAACGCTTGGCGAGGTCTTCGATGTTTTCCGGCGGCCAATCCGGCACTTCCATACCGAGGTGCAGGCCCATCGCCGCCAGGACTTCCTTGATCTCGTTCAGCGACTTGCGGCCGAAGTTCGGGGTGCGCAGCATCTCGGCTTCGGTCTTCTGGATCAGATCGCCGATATAGACGATGTTGTCGTTCTTCAGGCAGTTGGCCGAACGCACCGAAAGCTCGAGCTCGTCGACCTTCTTGAGCAGCGCCGGGTTGAAGGCGAGCTCGGTCACCTGTTCGGCGGCGACTTCCTTCTGCGGCTCGTCGAAGTTGACGAACAGGCCAAGCTGGTCCTGCAGGATGCGAGCGGCGAAAGCCACCGCGTCCTCGCCGGAGATCGAACCGTCGGTGTCGATCGTCATGGTCAGCTTGTCATAGTCGAGGACCTGGCCCTCTCGGGTGTTCTCGACCTTGTAGGAGACCTTCTTGACCGGTGAGTAGAGGCTGTCGACCGGGATAAGGCCGATCGGCGCGTCCTCGGCGCGATTGCGCTCGGCCGGCACGTAGCCCTTGCCGGTATCGACGGTGAACTCCATGCGGATCTCAGCGCCTTCGTCCAGCGTGCAGATGACGTGGTCCGGGTTGAGGATCTCGACGTCGCCGACCGTCTGAATGTCGCCGGCGAGAACGGCGCCCGGGCCCTGCTTGCGCACGACCATACGCTTGGGGCCGTCGCCTTCCATGCGGATGGCGATTTCCTTGATGTTCAAGACGATGTCGGTCACGTCCTCGCGCACACCGGCGATGGACGAGAATTCATGCAGAACGCCGTCGATCTGGACGGCGGTCACAGCCGCGCCACGCAGCGAAGACAGAAGCACGCGACGCAAGGCGTTGCCGAGGGTGAGGCCAAAGCCGCGCTCGAGCGGCTCGGCGACCAGCGTGGTCAGCGTCTTCTTCTTCGACGAGAACTCGATCTTGTTCGGCTTGATCAGTTCCTGCCAATTTTTCTGGATCATGATGCTTTCCTTCCGTTGACCCGCCACCATCCAATCGTGGCGGGCGACCTGGAATGCCGCGGAGGAACGCTACTGGCGTTCGCGCGGCGTTCGGTAATTTTTTAGACCCGGCGCTTCTTGCGCGGGCGGCAGCCATTGTGCGGGATCGGTGTCACATCACGGATCGAGGTGATGGTGAAGCCGGCTGCCTGCAGCGCGCGCAGCGCCGATTCACGACCGGAGCCGGGTCCGCAGACCTCGACCTCGAGCATGCGCATGCCATGTTCCTGGGCCTTCTTGGCAACGTCCTCGGCAGCCATCTGGGCGGCGAACGGGGTCGACTTGCGAGACCCCTTGAAGCCCTGGGCTCCCGCCGACGACCAGGCTATCGAATTGCCCTGCGCGTCGGTGATGGTGATCATCGTGTTGTTGAAGGTCGAATTGACGTGGGCAACGCCCGACGAGATATTCTTGCGTTCGCGACGGCGAACACGTGTGGCTTCCTTGGCCATGATGGTCCTTTCAGTTGATCTCTACACCGCCGTAATGCCAGCGGCTCCACCTTGAGAGCGAGTAGTGAGCAGGAAATAGCGAATAGGGACACCTACTCGCCATTGGCTACTCGCTATTTGCTCACTTACTTCTTCTTGCCGGCGATCGACTTGGCCGGCCCCTTGCGGGTGCGCGCATTGGTATGCGTGCGCTGGCCGCGAACCGGCAGCGAGCGGCGATGACGCAGGCCGCGATAGCAGCCGAGGTCCATGAGCCGCTTGATGTTCATCGAGACTTCGCGGCGCAGGTCGCCCTCGACCTGATAGTCGCGGTCGATCGTCTCGCGGATCTGCAGCACTTCCGCGTCGGTCAACTGGTTGACGCGGCGCTCGGCCGGGATGCCGACCTTGTCGACGATCTCCTGGGCGAAGCTCTTGCCTATGCCGTGAATGTACTGAAGCGCAATGACGACGCGCTTGTTGGTCGGAATGTTGACGCCGGCTATACGAGCCATGTTCTTCTCTTCTCCATGTGGGCCGGCCAACCCTTGGAAACAAGGTAGGTCCGGCGCTATCAAAGTTGCCCCGCGTCCGGTGGAGGCCGGCCCTTGCGGGAGTTTCCGTTCAAAGCGGCTGCCTTGCCCTTGCGGGCAAGCAAACCTCATGCCTGATAGGAAGACGGGCCGCCATACCTCAGCGAACCGCTCCAGTCAAGCGCAATCGTCTATTTTCCGTACGCAGACCCTTGGGCCGCCCCTTGGGTCGCGGCCGTGAGCACCATTTCGATCTGTTGCGTCACCGCATCGATGTCGGCCATGCCGTCGACACCCCTCAGCTTGCCCTTGGCATAATAGTAGCCGATCAGCGGCGACGTCTTTTTGTAGTACTCCCTCAGGCGCTCTTCGAACACCGCCGGGTTGTCGTCCTTGCGCACCGGCAGACCCGCGGCCTTGGTCTCTTCGGCGCGCTTGACGATTCGACCAACCAGAGCCTTGTCGTCGACGACAAGTTCGATGACGGCGTCGAGGTTGAGGCCGCGATCCGCGAGCATCGATTCAACCGCATCCGCTTGCACCAGGGTTCGCGGGTATCCGTCAAGGATGAAACCCTTTGCGCAATCGGGCTGATCGATACGCTCGGCCACGATGGCGTTGACGATTTCGTCGGAGACCAGTTCACCGGCGTCCATCACCGCCTTGGCGCGCATGCCGACTTCGGTGCCGGCCTGGACGGCGGCCCGCAGCATATCGCCCGTGGAGAGTTGGGGTATGCCGTGTTTTTCTACCAGTCTTTGTGCTTGCGTCCCCTTGCCCGCCCCTGGCGGCCCAAGCAATATCAACCTCATCTGGCCTTCTTCCCCCCGCGCAACTTCGACTTCTTGATCAGGCCCTCATACTGGTGCGCGATCAGGTGACCCTGAATCTGCGCCACCGTATCGAGCGTTACACTGACCACGATCAGAAGCGATGTGCCACCGAGGTAGAACGGTACGCCAGTCGCTGAAATCAGGAATTCGGGCAGCAGACACACCAGCACCAGATAGATGGCGCCGACGACGGTGATGCGGGTGAGGACATAGTCGATGTAATCGGCGGTGCGCTCGCCCGGACGGTAGCCCGGAATGAAACCGGAATGCTTCTTGAGCTGGTCGGCGGTGTCCTTCGGGTTGAAGACGATCGCCGTGTAGAAGAACGCGAAAAACACGATCATCGCCGCGTAGAACGCCATGTACAGAGGCTGGCCGTGGCCGAGTGCCGCCAGGACGGTGCTGGCCCAGGCAGGCATGTTGGTCGTCTGCGAGAAGCCGGCGACCGTCGCTGGCAGCAACAGCAGCGAAGAGGCGAAGATCGGCGGAATGACGCCAGCCGTGTTGAGCTTGAGCGGCAGATGCGACGTGTCGCCCTGGAACATGCGGTTGCCGACCTGGCGCTTCGGATACTGGATCAGCAAGCGACGCTGGGCGCGCTCGAAGAACACGATCAGCGCGATGACGACAACGGCGAGAACGATGATCGCCAGGATCAAGCCGGTCGACAGCGCGCCGGTGCGGCCAAGTTCCAGCGTACCGGAGATGGCTTGCGGCAGGCCGGCGACGATGCCGGAAAAGATGATCAGCGAAATGCCGTTGCCGATGCCGCGAGCGGTGATCTGCTCGCCGAGCCACATCAGGAACATGGTGCCGCCGACCAGCGTGATGACGGTCGAGATGCGGAAGAACATGCCGGGATCGCTGACGATGCCGTTGCCGCCTTCCAGTCCGACCGAGATGCCGTAAGCCTGGACCAGCGCCAAAAGCACGGTGCCGTAGCGCGTGTACTGGTTGATGACCTTGCGGCCCTGCTCGCCTTCCTTCTTCAGCGCTTCCAGGGACGGGATGACCGACGTCATCAGCTGCATGATAATGGAGGCGGAGATATAGGGCATGATGCCGAGGGCAAAGATCGCCATGCGCTCCACGGCGCCGCCGGCGAACATGTTGAACATGCCAAGCACGCCCTTGCTCTGCGACGAGAAGGCCTGGGCGAAAGCGTCGGGATTGATGCCGGGCAGCGGGATATAGGTGCCGAGGCGATAGACGAGCAGCGCGCCGATGGTGAACCAGATGCGCTTCTTCAGATCCTCCGCCTTGGCGAAGGCCGAGAAATTCAGATTCGAAGCTAGTTGTTCAGCAGCCGAAGCCATGCCTGATTCTCCGCTTGGTCACGCTCGATGGCCCGCAGCTCAGGCGGCGCGTGTCACCGAAGCTCACGAGATAAGCTCCGGACTGCAAACATGCAAGCGGCCGCGTTGACGCGGCCGCCATATTGGTCGGATCAAAGCGCGATCGAAAGCGAAACGGTTCCCACTTTTGCCGACCGCGCTTCAAATCGACGTTACTCGGCGGCTGCCTTTTCCGGCAGCTTCACCGAACCGCCGGCCTTTTCGATCTTCTCGATGGCAGCCTTGGAGGCGCCGGCCACGTCGAAGGCGAGCTTCGACTTGATGTCGCCGTCGGAGAGGATGCGCACGCCGTCCTTGACGCGGCGGATGACGCCGGCCGCAACCAGCGCTTCGGCCGTCACTGTCGTCTTGGCGTCGAGCTTCTTGGCGTCGAGCGCGGCCTGGATGCGGGCCAGCGACACAACGGTAAAGCTCTTGGCGAAGATGTTGTTGAAGCCACGCTTCGGCAGGCGCCGGTAGAGCGGCATCTGGCCGCCCTCGAAGCCGTTGACGGCGACGCCGGAGCGCGCCTTCTGGCCCTTGACGCCGCGACCGGCGGTCTTGCCCGAGCCGGAACCGATGCCGCGGCCGAGACGCTTCTTGGAATGCGTCGCGCCGTCCTTGTCACGCAGATCGTTGAGTTTCATCTGGGTTCTCCTGCGCTCTGGTTCAGCCCTCGTCCACGACGCGGACGAGATGCTGGACGGCAGCGATCATGCCGCGCACGGAGGGCGTATCCTCCAGCGTGCGCTGCTTGTGCATCTTGTTGAGGCCGAGGCCGACCAGCGTCGCGCGCTGCTCCTTCGGCCGGCGGATCGGCGAACCGATCTGCTTGACGGTGATGGTCTTGGTTGCTTTCTTGGCCATGGTCAAAATCCCTGGTCAGATCGACTATTCTTCGGCCGCGACGGCGGTGCCGCGGCGGGCCTGAAGGGTCGAGTACTTGATGCCGCGCGCGGCAGCCACATCCTTGGGATGCATCTGGCTCTTCAACGCGTCGAAGGTGGCGCGAACCATGTTGTACGGGTTCGACGAACCCATCGACTTGGCGACCACGTCATGCATGCCGAGCGTCTCGAAGACGGCGCGCATCGGGCCGCCGGCGATGATGCCCGTACCCTGCTTGGCGGCGCGCAGCAGAACGCGTCCGGCGCCCCAGCGTCCCTCGACGTCGTGGTGCAGCGTTCGGCCCGAACGCAGCGGCACGAAGATCATGTCGCGCTTGGCCGATTCGGTCGCCTTGCGGATAGCCTCAGGCACTTCGCGCGCCTTGCCGTGACCAAAGCCGACGCGGCCCTTCTGGTCGCCGACAACGACGAGTGCTGCAAAGCCGAAGCGCCGGCCGCCCTTGACGACCTTGGCGACGCGGTTGATGTGGACGAGCTTGTCGACAATGCCGTCGTCGCGCTCTTCGCGATCACGGCCGCGGCCGCCATCCCTACGTTCCTGTGCCATATCCTGTTCCTTGTTTTTTTCCGGAAGCACGGTTGATGATGATATCCGGCACCTCTGCGGGTTGCCGGGGCGGAATTAGAAGCTCAGACCGCCTTCACGGGCAGCCTCGGCCAGCGCCTTGACGCGGCCGTGATAGATGTACGGTCCGCGGTCGAATACGACTTCCTTGACGCCGGCCTTCGAGGCGCGCTCGGCAATCAGCTTGCCGATTGCCACGGCGGCGGCAGTGTCGGCACCGGTCTTGAGCGAACCCTTGAGGTCCTTCTCCAGCGTCGAGGCGGCAGCGATGGTGTGGCCCTTGGCGTCGTCGATGAGCTGGACGTAGATGTTCTTCGACGTGCGGTGGACCGACAGGCGTGGACGCTCGCCCGCGACCTTCTTGATCTGGCGGCGGACGCGCTGAGCGCGGCGTTGTGTGGATTCTTTCGAGCCCATGATATCAGTTCCTTGCCTTCAAAAAACGGGGGCAACCCTGTGCGGTAGGACAAGCCTCCCGCGACCGCTCCCCGCGGCGTTGAAATTACTTCTTCTTGCCTTCCTTGCGGACGATCTTCTCGCCGGCGTAGCGGACGCCTTTGCCCTTGTACGGCTCGGGACTGCGATATTCGCGGATCTCGGCGGCAACCTGGCCGACCTTCTGCTTGTCGATGCCGGTCACGGTGATTTCCGTCGGCTTCGGCACGGTGATCGTGATGTCCTGCGGCGTTTCGTAGACGACATCATGGCTGAAGCCGAGCGCCAGCTGCAGGTTCTTGCCCTGCATGGCGGCGCGATAGCCGACGCCGGTGATCTCGAGCTTCTTTTCGAAACCGTCCTTGACGCCTTGCAGGATGTTGACGATCTGCGTGCGCGACATGCCCCATTTGGAGCGGGCGGTCTTGCTCTGGTCGCGCGGCTGGACAGCAATCTCGCTGCCTTCCATCTTGACCAGCACTTCGTCGTTCACCACGAACTTCAGCTCACCCTTGGGGCCCTTCGCCGTCACGGTCTGGCCGTCGACGTTCGCGGTCACGCCCTGCGGCAGCGAAACGGGTTTCTTTCCAATACGAGACATTGTTGTCTCCTCTTTCCTTAACTGCTGTGAATGGTGAAATGGTGAATAGCGCAATCAAGTCTCGTGCAGTCTCACCATTCACTATTCACCATTGACCATTCACCCTTAGAATATCTGGCAGAGGATTTCCCCGCCGACATTCTGTTCACGTGCTTCGTGGTCGGCCATCACGCCCTTCGGCGTCGAAAGAATGGCGATGCCGAGGCCGTTGGCGACGTGCGGGATCGACTTGGCCGAAACATACACGCGGCGGCCCGGCTTCGAGACACGGGCAATTTCGCGCACGACCGGCGCACCGTCGAAATATTTCAGCTCGATTTCGATTTCGGACTTGCCGTTGTCGAAGTCGGTCTGGCTGTAGTCGCGGATATAGCCTTCCGCCTTCAGCACGTCGAGGACGCGAGCACGCAGGCGCGAGGCCGGCGTGGAAACGCTCGACTTCTTGCGGCCATAGGCGTTGCGGATGCGCGTCAGCATATCGCCGAGAGGATCGCTCAATGACATGTTATGTCCTCCTTACCAGCTCGACTTGACCAGGCCCGGGATCTGGCCGTTGTTGCCGAGATCACGAAGCGCGATGCGCGATACTTTGAGCTTGCGATAGTAGGCACGCGGACGTCCCGTGACTTCGCAGCGGTTGCGGATGCGGATCTTGGCCGAGTTGCGCGGCAGCGCCGCAAGCTTCAACTGGGCGCGGAAACGCTCTTCCATCGGCTTGGACTGATCCATGATGATCGCCTTGAGGGCCTTACGCTTGGCAGCGTATTGGTCCGCAAGCTTGCGGCGCCTGTTGTTCTTCTCGACTGAGCTGGTCTTTGCCATTTCAGATTTTCCTTTTCTCGCTGCCGTTACTGGCGGAAGGGGAAGTTGAAGGCCTTGAGCAATGCCCTGGCTTCGTCGTCCGTCTTCGCAGTCGTACAAACGATGACGTCCATGCCCCAGATCTGATCAACCTTGTCGTAGTTGATCTCCGGAAACACGATGTGTTCCTTGATGCCCATGGCATAGTTGCCACGGCCATCGAAGCTCTTCGGATTGAGCCCGCGGAAGTCGCGGACGCGCGGCAGCGCGATGTTCACGAGACGGTCGAGGAACTCGTACATGCGTTCCTTGCGCAGCGTGACCTTGGCGCCGATCGGCATCTTTTCGCGGACCTTGAAGCCGGCGATCGAGTTGCGGGCGCGGGTGACGACGGCCTTCTGGCCGGCGATCAGTGCAAGATCTTCAGCGGCGATCGAAGGCTTCTTCGAATCGCCGGTCGCCTCGCCGACACCCATGTTCAGCACGATCTTGTCGATGCGCGGAACCTGCATCTCGTTCTCGTAGCCGAACTGCTCCTGCAGCGCCTTGCGGATGGTCTCGTTGTAGACCTGCTTGAGGCGCGGCGTGTTCTGGGCAGTGGCCTGCTTGGTTTGAGCCTTAGCCATTGATGACTTCTCCCGAGCGCTTGGCGACGCGCACCTTCTTGCCGTCCTTCTGGAAAATGAAACCGACGCGGGTCGGCTTGCCATCCTTGGGGTCGGCCAGCGCGATGTTCGACAGCTGGATCGGCGCTTCCTTGGTGATGATCCCGCCCTCTTGGGACTGGGACTGCTTCTGGTGACGGCGGATCATGTTGACGCCGCGCACCAGCGCGGTGTCTTCCTTCGGCTGTACCGAGAGGACTTCGCCCGAACGGCCCTTGTCCTTGCCGGCCAGCACGACGACCTTGTCGCCTTTTCTAATCTTTTGCATTGGTCCGGCTCCTTACAGCACTTCAGGCGCGAGCGAGATGATCTTCATGTGGTTCTTGGCGCGGAGTTCGCGCGGAACCGGTCCGAAGATACGCGTGCCGATCGGCTCTTTCTTGTTGTCGACGAGAACGGCCGCGTTCTTGTCGAAACGGATCACGCTGCCGTCCGGGCGGCGGATGTCCTTGGCCGTGCGAACCACGACCGCCTTCATCACATCGCCCTTCTTGACGCGGCCGCGCGGGATGGCTTCCTTGATCGACACCACGATGATGTCGCCCACGGAAGCGTATTTCCGCTTCGAGCCGCCCAGCACCTTGATGCACATGACACGACGGGCGCCGGAATTATCCGCGACGTCGAGGTTTGTTTGCATCTGAATCATGACTGGCCGCCTTCTTCTCTTCTAACGGGATGGGTTGATCACCCTCCCCCGGTCTGTCCAAAATTCGTTTCGATTGCCCAGATCAGGCCTGGTCCGAAGACACAACGGTCCAGCGCTTGTCCTTGGAAATCGGCTTCGATTCCTGGATGAACACCTGATCGCCGACCTTGTGGGCGTTGTTCTCGTCGTGCGCCTTGTACTTCTTGGTCATGCGCACGGTCTTCTTCATCACGGGATGCGTGAAGCGCCGTTCGACCTTGACGACAACCGTCTTCTCGTTCTTGTCGCTGACGACGGTGCCCTGCAGAATGCGCTTTGGCATGGTTTTCGTCCTTAAGCCTTCTTGGCCGCGGACTTTTCCGCAGCGATGGTCTTGATACGCGCAATGTCCTTGCGGACCTGCCTCACGCGCGCGGTCTTCTCGAGCTGGCCGGTGGCCTTCTGGAAGCGCAGGTTGAACTGCTCCTTCTTCAGGCTGGCCAGGTCGTCGGTCAGCTGGTCCTGGGTCTTGGTTCGGATGTCTTCGGCTTTCATGATCAGCCCGTCCTTATTCTGCGATGCGCTGTACGAAGCGCGTCCTGACCGAGAGCTTGGCCGCACCGAGACGCAGCGCCTCACGGGCGGTTTCCTCATTGACGCCGTCGATCTCGAACATGATACGGCCCGGCTTCACCCGCGCCGCCCAGTAATCGACCGCGCCCTTGCCCTTGCCCATGCGGACTTCGGTCGGCTTCGACGTGACCGGCACATCCGGGAAAATACGGATCCAAACGCGGCCGGCGCGCTTCATTTCGCGGGTGATCGCGCGGCGGGCCGCCTCGATCTCGCGCGCGGTGACGCGGTTCGGCTCAAGCGCCTTCAGCCCGAAACCGCCGAAATCCAGATTGGTGCCGCCCTTGGCGGCACCATGGATACGACCCTTGAACTGCTTGCGGAACTTTGTGCGCTTTGGCTGCAGCATCGTTCTAACTCCAAATTCTCAACTGTCTCAGGCGTTTTCGCGACGGCGACCGCGTTCGCGCTCACCACCACCGCCATGCGCATGATCGCCCTCGGAAGCGCGGCGCTCCGAAGCCATCGGGTCGTGCTCGAGGATTTCGCCCTTGAACACCCAGACCTTGACGCCGCAGATGCCGTAGGCGGTGTGCGCTTCGGCCGTGCCGTAGTCGACGTCGGCGCGCAGCGTATGCAGCGGCACGCGACCTTCGCGGTACCATTCCATGCGCGCGATCTCAGCACCGCCGAGACGGCCGGCGCAGTTGATGCGGATGCCTTCGGCGCCGAGGCGCATGGCCGACTGCACGGCGCGCTTCATGGCGCGGCGAAACGCGATGCGGCGCTCGAGCTGCTGGGCGATCGACTGTGCGACCAGTGTCGCGTCGATCTCGGGCTTGCGCACCTCGACGATGTTCAAATGCGTCTCGGACTTCGTCATCTCCATCAGCTTCCTGCGAAGCTTCTCGATGTCGGCGCCCTTCTTGCCGATGATCAGGCCCGGGCGCGCCGCATGGATGGTGACGCGGCACTTCTTGTGCGGACGCTCGATCACGACCTTCGAAATCGCAGCCTGCTTGAGTTCCTTCTCAAGATACTTGCGGATCTTGATGTCCTCGTGCAGCAGCTTGCCGTACTCGCCGGTGTTCGCGAACCAGCGCGAATCCCAGGTGCGGTTGATACCGAGACGCAGACCGATCGGATTGATTTTCTGGCCCATTATGCGGCCTCCCCTTTTTCTTCGACTTCACGAACGACGATCGTGAGGTGCGAGAACGGTTTCTCGATACGGCTGGCGCGACCACGGCCACGGGCATGAAACCGCTTCATGACGATCGACTTGCCGACATAGGCTTCCGCCACGATCAGCGCATCGACGTCGAGGTCGTGGTTGTTTTCCGCGTTGGCAATCGCCGATTCCAGCGTCTTCTTGACCGTGCCGGAAATCCGCTTGGCCGAGAATTCGAGATCGGAAAGCGCTGTCGCGACCTTCTTGCCGCGGATCAGCGCAGCAACCAGGTTCAGCTTCTGCGGGCTGATACGGATCGTGCGCAACACGGCGCGCGCTTCGTTGTCAGCAAGCCTGCGCGGAGCTTTGGCCTTGCCCATGATTATTTCCTCTTCGCCTTCTTATCCGCGCCGTGACCGTAATAGGTCCGGGTCGGAGCGAATTCACCGAACTTGTGACCGACCATGTCCTCGTTCACCGATACGGGAACATGCTTCTGGCCGTTGTAGACACCGAAGGTGAAGCCGACGAACTGCGGCAGGATGGTGGAGCGACGGCTCCACATCTTGATCACCTCATTGCGACCACCTTCACGAACCTTGTCCACCTTCTTGAGAAGGTAGCCGTCGATGAAGGGGCCTTTCCAAATCGAACGAGTCACTTGGCGTTACCTCTTCTTAGCTCTTGCGCTGATGGCGCGAGCGCAGGATGAACTTGTCGGTCGCCTTGTTGGACCGCGTCTTCTTGCCCTTGGTCGGCTTACCCCAGGGCGAAACCGGATGGCGGCCACCGGAGGTGCGGCCTTCGCCGCCGCCATGCGGATGGTCGACCGGGTTCATGGTCACGCCGCGGTTGTGCGGACGCTTGCCCCGCCACACCGTGCGGCCTGCCTTGCCGTCGTTGATATTGCCGTGGTCCGGGTTGGACACGGCACCGACGGTGGCCATGCAGGAGCCGTGTACGACACGCTGCTCGCCCGAGTTCAGGCGCAGGATCGCCATGCCCTGGTCACGGCCGACGAGCTGGGCGTAGCCGCCAGCCGAACGGGCAACCTGGGCGCCCTTGCCCGGCTTCAGCTCGATGTTGTGGACGATCGTGCCGACCGGCATCGAGGCCAGCGGCATCGCATTGCCCGGCTTCACGTCGACCGCTTCGCCGGCCACGATCTTGTCGCCGGCAGCAAGGCGCTGCGGGGCGATGATGTAGGACAGCTCGCCGTCGTCATACTTGATCAACGCGATGAAGGCGCTGCGGTTCGGATCGTATTCGATACGCTCGACCGTGCCGACGACGTCGAACTTGCGGCGCTTGAAGTCGATGATGCGGTACGTACGCTTGTGACCGCCGCCGATGAAGCGGGCGGTGATGCGACCGTAATTGTTGCGGCCGCCCGACTTGGTCAGGCCTTCGGTCAGGCCCTTGACGGGCTTGCCCTTGTAGAGGCCCGAGCGATCGACGATGACCAGCTGGCGGGTGCTCGGCGTAATCGGGTTGAATTTTTTCAGTGCCATTGTTCTGTCCTCGCGGTCTTGCTCAGAGACCCGTCGCGACGTCGATCGACTGGCCGTCGGCCAGCGTCACAACCGCCTTCTTGACGTCGCTCTGGCGGCCGATCGTGCCGCGGAAGCGCTTGATCTTGCCCTTGCGGACAAGCGTGTTCACGGCCATCACCTTGACGCCGAACAGCGCTTCGACGGCAGCCTTGATTTCCGGCTTCGACGCCTTCTTGGCGACGTTGAAGACGACCTGGTTCTGCTCGGAAGCCATGGTCGACTTTTCGGTGATCGCCGGCGAGACGATCACGTCGTAGTGACGAAGGTCGGTCATTTGAAGCGCTCCTCGAGAGCCTCGACGGCGGCCTTCGAAAGGACCAGCGTGCCGCGGCGCAGAATGTCGTAGACGTTGATGCCCTGGATGGGCAGCACGTCGATGTTCGGGATGTTCGTCGCCGCCAGCTTGAAGTTCTTGTCAAGCTCGGCGCCGCCGATCACCAAGGCGTTGGACAGGCCCAGCGTCGCGAAATTCGCGATCAGCGCCTTGGTCTTGGCCTCGGTCAGCTTCAGCTCGTCGATGATGATGATCGACGCGCTCTTGGCCTTGGCCGAAAGGGCATGCTTGAGACCGAGCGCGCGCACCTTCTTCGGCAGGTCGTGCTCGTGGCTGCGGACGACCGGTCCGTGGGCCTTGCCGCCGCCGCGGAACTGCGGAGCGCGTGCCGAATGGTGGCGGGCGCGGCCCGTACCCTTCTGCTTGTACATCTTGGCGCCGGTGCGGGCGATCTCGGCGCGGCCCTTGGTCTTGTGCGTGCCCTGCTGCTTCTTGGCAAGCTGCCAGCGCACCACGCGCTGCAGGATGTCTTCGCGCGGATCAAGGCCGAAAATCTCCTCGGAGAGTTTCACCTTGCCGGCGTCCTTGCCGCCCAGCGTTGTGATCTTGAGGTCCATTATTCCGCTCCCTCTGTGGCCGGGGCATCGTTCACTATGGCCGGGGCATCGTTCTTGGCGCTGTCATTGGTCGCGATGGCGCGGATTGCGGCAGGCTTCGGTGCATTTGCCGGCAGCGCAACCTTGGCGGCGTCGCGGACCAGGATCCAGGCACCCTTCGAACCCGGAACCGCGCCGCGGATCAGGATCAGACCGCGATCGGCGTCGGTCGAGACGACCTCGACATTCTGCGTGGTGACGCGGGTGTCACCCATGTGGCCAGCCATATGCTTGCCCTTGAACACCTTGCCTGGGTCCTGGCGCTGGCCGGTCGAGCCGTGCGTACGGTGCGAGACCGAGTTGCCGTGGGTCGCGCGGCCACCGCCCATATTGTGCCGCTTGATGACGCCCTGGAAACCCTTGCCGATCGTTGTTCCCGTCACATCGACCTTCTGGCCGGCGACGAAATGCTCGACGGTGATCTCGGCGCCCACATCGATCATGTTGTCAGCGGAGACGCGGAATTCGGCAACCTTGGCCTTCGGCTCGACGGAGGCGGTCGCGAAATGGCCGCGCATCGCCTTCGACGTGTTCTTCACCTTGGCAAGGCCAACGCCGAGCTGGACGGCGGTATAGCCGTTCTTCTCCTGCGTGCGCTGCGCCACGACCTGGCAGTTCTCCATCTGGAGAACAGTGACGGGAACATGTTCCCCGGCATCGTTGTAGATGCGGGTCATTCCCACCTTCTTTGCAATCACACCTGAACGCATCGGTTCAATTCCTTTAGAGTTCCCTGTCGGGGCTGCCGCCCCTCCACGCCTCTTGTTTCTTCAGAGTTCCGGGTCGCCCCGCACTTCTGGTTCCTTAGAGCTTGATCTCGACGTCGACACCGGCGGCAAGATCGAGCTTCATCAACGCGTCGACCGTCTGGGGGGTCGGGTCGACGATATCGAGCAGACGCTTGTGCGTGCGCATCTCGAACTGCTCGCGGCTCTTCTTGTCGACGTGAGGCGACCGGTTGACCGTGAACTTTTCGATCCGCGTCGGCAGCGGAATGGGGCCGCGGACGTTGGCGCCGGTGCGCTTGGCCGTCGACACGATTTCCCGCGTCGAGGCGTCAAGCACCCGGTGATCAAACGCCTTCAGGCGGATGCGGATATTCTGTCCGTTCATGCGTCACTTCCTTGTTCTGGCGCGGCGCGGGCAGCGCCCGCGACAGATCGGTTTAAGTCCAAATTACTCTTTGATGGTGACGACGATGCCGGCACCGACGGTGCGGCCGCCTTCACGGATGGCGAAGCGCAGCTTCTCTTCCATGGCGATCGGCACGATCAGCTCGACGTCGACCGTGATGTTGTCGCCAGGCATCACCATCTCGGTGCCTTCCGGCAGCGACACGATGCCGGTCACGTCCGTCGTGCGGAAGTAGAACTGCGGACGGTAGTTGGTGAAGAACGGCGTGTGACGGCCACCTTCGTCCTTGGTCAGGATGTAGGCTTCGGCCACGAATTTCTTGTGCGGCTTGACCGTGCCCGGCTTGGCCAGAACCTGGCCGCGCTCGACACCTTCGCGGTCGACACCGCGCAACAGCGCGCCGATGTTGTCGCCGGCCTGGCCCTGGTCGAGCAGCTTGCGGAACATCTCGACGCCCGTGCAGGTCGTCTTGGTCGTCGGACGGATGCCGACGATCTCGAGTTCCTCGCCAACCTTGACCACGCCGCGCTCGACGCGGCCGGTCACAACCGTGCCGCGGCCAGAGATCGAGAACACGTCCTCGATCGGCATCAGGAACGGCTTGTCCAGCGGGCGAACCGGCGTCGGGATGTAGGCGTCGACCTGCGCCATCAGTTCGCGGATCGCGTCCTCGCCGATCGTCTTGTCCGAATCCTCCAGAGCCGCAAGCGCCGAACCCTTGACGATCGGAATGTCGTCGCCGGGGAACTCGTTCTTGGTCAAAAGCTCGCGCACCTCGAGCTCGACCAGCTCCAGAAGCTCGGCGTCGTCGACCTGGTCGACCTTGTTCAAAAACACCACGATCGACGGCACGCCGACCTGGCGGGCAAGCAGGATGTGCTCGCGCGTCTGCGGCATCGGGCCGTCGGCGGCCGACACAACCAGGATCGCCCCGTCCATCTGCGCGGCACCGGTGATCATGTTCTTCACATAGTCGGCGTGGCCGGGGCAGTCGACATGCGCGTAGTGCCGGTTCTGCGTCTCGTATTCGACATGCGCCGTCGAAATCGTGATGCCGCGCGCCTTCTCCTCAGGCGCAGCATCGATCTGGTCGTAGCGCTTGTATTCGCCAAAATACTTGGTGATCGCCGCCGTCAGCGACGTCTTGCCATGATCAACGTGGCCAATCGTGCCGATGTTCACATGAGGCTTTGTACGCTCGAATTTACCTTTTGCCATGTGATCTCTCCATTCCTGCTCGCCCGTGCGGGCTTTGAATTAAGTTAGCGCTGCAACCCGTTCGAGTTACGCGTATTTCTTCTGGACTTCCTGAGCGACCGCGGTCGGCACCGGCTCGTAGTGATCGAACTGCATCGTATAGGCCGCGCGGCCCTGGCTCATCGAGCGCAGGTTGTCGACGTACTTGAACATGTTGGCGAGCGGAACCATCGCGTTGATAACCACCGCCACGCCGCGGGCTTCCTGGCCCTGGATCTGGCCGCGACGGCCGTTCAGATCGCCGATGACGCTGCCGACATAATCTTCCGGCGTCACCACTTCGACCTTCATGATCGGCTCGAGCAATTGCACGCCAAGCCTGGGCGCCGCTTCACGGAAGCAGGCACGGCCGGCGATTTCGAAAGCCAGAACGCTGGAGTCCACGTCGTGGTAGGCACCATCGATCAGCGTCGCCTTGACGCCGATCATCGGGAAGCCGGCGAAAGGACCCGACGTCATGACGCTGTTGATGCCCTTCTCGACACCGGGGATGTATTCCTTCGGCACAGCGCCGCCGACGATCTTGGATTCGAACAGGAATTCGCTGCTTTCCGGATTCGGCTCGAAGAGGATCTTGACGCGGGCGAACTGACCAGTGCCGCCGGTCTGCTTCTTGTGGGTGTAGTCCTGCTCTTGGCTGCGGGTGATCGTCTCGCGATAAGCCACCTGCGGCGCGCCGACATTGGCCTCGACCTTGAACTCGCGACGCATGCGGTCGACGATGATGTCGAGGTGAAGCTCGCCCATGCCGGAGATGATCGTCTGGCCCGATTCCTCGTCAGTCTTGACGCGGAAGGACGGGTCTTCGGCGGCCAGGCGATGAAGCGCAAGGCCCATCTTTTCCTGATCGTTCTTGGTCTTCGGCTCGATCGCGATCTGGATGACCGGATCGGGGAATTCCATGCGCTCGAGGATCACCGGATGCAGCGGATCGCAGAGCGTATCGCCCGTTGTGGTGTCCTTGAGACCGGCCAAGGCGACGATGTCGCCGGCGAAAGCCTCTTCGACGTCGGCGCGCGAGTTCGCATGCATCTGCAGCATGCGGCCGATGCGCTCCTTCTTGCCCTTGACGGTGTTGTCGACCGACATGCCCTTGGTGAGCTTGCCAGAATAGATGCGGGCAAAGGTGAGCGAGCCGACGAACGGGTCGTTCATGATCTTGAAGGCCAGCATCGACAGCGGCTCGCTGTCGTCGGCGTGACGCTCGATCTCGGCGTCGGTCTTGGCGTCTACGCCCTTGATGGCCGGCACGTCGGCCGGCGACGGCAGATACTCGACGACGGCGTCGAGCAGCGGCTGCACGCCCTTGTTCTTGAAGGCAGAGCCGCAGAACATCGGGTAGAATTTCACCGCAATGGTGCCCTTGCGGATCAGCGCGCGGATCTCGTCATTGTCGGGCATCTTGCCTTCGAGGTAATTCTCGAGCGCCGTCTCGTCCATTTCGACGGCGGCCTCGATCATCTTCTCGCGGTATTCTTCGGCACGAGCCTTGAGGTCGTCCGGGATCTCGACGACGTCCCAGGCAGCGCCCAGCGTTTCGTCACGCCAGACCAGCGCGTTCATCTCGACGAGGTCGACGACGCCCTTGAACTCGGTCTCGGCACCGATCGGCAGCTGCATGACGACGGCGTGCGCGCCGAGGCGCGAGCCGATCATCTCGACCGAACGGTAAAAATCGGCGCCGATCTTGTCCATCTTGTTGCAGAAGATCATGCGCGGCACACGGTACTTGTCAGCCTGGCGCCAGACGGTTTCCGTCTGCGGTTCGACACCGGCATTGGCGTCGAGCAGTGCGATGGCGCCGTCGAGCACGCGCAGCGAACGTTCGACCTCGATGGTGAAGTCGACGTGGCCGGGGGTGTCGATGATGTTGAAGCGATGCATCTTGCCGTCACGACCTTTCCAGAAGGTCGTGGTCGCGGCCGACGTGATGGTGATGCCGCGCTCCTGCTCCTGCTCCATCCAATCCATGGTGGCAGCGCCGTCGTGGACTTCGCCGATCTTGTGCGACTTGCCCGTGTAGTAGAGGACGCGCTCGGTGGTCGTCGTCTTGCCGGCGTCGATATGCGCCATGATACCGAAATTACGGTAGTCTTCGATTTTATATTCGCGGGCCATGGGAGGTGCCTCTCAGTCTCGTTCGCGCTTTACCAGCGGTAGTGCGCGAAGGCGCGGTTGGCTTCTGCCATCTTGTGGGTGTCTTCACGCTTCTTGACGGCGGTACCGCGGTTGTTGGCCGCGTCCATCAGCTCGCCGGAGAGGCGGTCGACCATGGTGGTCTCGTTGCGGTTGCGGGCGGCGGCGATCAGCCAGCGGATGGCCAGCGCCTGACGGCGCTCGGGGCGCACATCGACCGGAACCTGGTAGGTGGCGCCACCGACGCGGCGCGAACGCACTTCCACATGCGGCGCGACATTGTCGAGCGCCTGATGGAAGACGGTGACCGGCTCCTGCTTGGTCTTGGACTGGACCTGGTCCAGCGCGCCGTAGACGATGGTCTCGGCAACCGACTTCTTGCCATCATACATGACGGCGTTCATGAACTTGGTGACGATCAGATCGCCGAACTTCGGGTCCGGATTGATCTCACGCTTTTCTGCACTGTGACGACGGGACATTTTTTCTCTGCCTCAATTCTGCGTGGTGGCCTCAATCCCGGATCGTCGCTTCGCTGCGTCCGGGATGACCTTCGCTACGCTTCGGTCACTTCGGACGCTTGGCGCCGTATTTCGAACGGCGCTGCTTGCGGTTCTTCACACCCTGGGTGTCGAGCACGCCACGAATGATATGGTAACGGACGCCAGGAAGATCCTTGACGCGGCCGCCGCGGATCATCACCACGGAGTGCTCCTGAAGGTTGTGACCTTCGCCGGGGATGTAACCGATGACTTCAAAACCATTGGTCAGGCGGATCTTGGCCACCTTGCGCAGCGCCGAGTTCGGCTTCTTCGGCGTCGTTGTGTAGACGCGCGTGCAGACGCCCCGCTTCTGCGGGTTCTGCTCCATGGCCGGGACCTTGTTGCGCTTCACCGGCGCAATGCGCGGCTTGCGGATCAGCTGGTTGACGGTAGGCATTAAACCCTCTTGTCTCTCAATTCCGTGTCTCGCCCGGTCAGGGCCGCTCAAGGCGTCATTTCCATACGCAAATTCGGGCCACAAACCGCGCCTCGCGGTCTTGCCCGAACAAATGGCAGAGGAAGCGGAAGCCGCTTCATGCACGCCGGAAATGTCTTTTTCGCTCGTAAAACGAACCCTGTTTGAGGCAAACTCCAAAGCGTGTCGCTTCGGAAGGGAGAGCCTCACATCGGTTCTGACTGGGCGGCTTCTACTCGCAAGCCTGTTGCCCGTCAACCCCGGAGCGCCAAATATTGCGCTGAAACCGAGGCTTGGCAGCCATGCGGATAGCCCATGTAATTTTCTTTCGCCGTTTTGCAAGAGGAAGGAAGAAAGTGACCGGCTTCCAGCTGTCGCACGGCCAAGCTTCATGCAAAAAGGGCGGCATGAACAGCGCAAATCCCTTCTTCCGGAGGAATCGGCCCGTGAACGACAATGACGAGCGCCCGGTCACCATCATCACCGGCCGGGTGTGGAAGAGGAAAGATGGCAAGCCGGAAGGCGTCCACGTCATGCTGGTCGCGCCTGACGACGATTCGGCGGTGCGCCGGGCGCTCGAATCACTGGCGGCCGAAGGCTACGCCGAAGCGGAGCTCGACCAGATCGGCGACCTGGACGGCGTGCCCGACGAAGAGCCACATCTGTCGGCCTATCAGGGCGCGCTCGAAGGCGAAGTGTCGATCGTCACCTTCGACGTCGCAGTCTAAAGCAGGCCGGTCCGAATCGGGGCGAATCTGAAACGGGGCCGATCTCGGCAGGCTGCCGGGCAGGCATCCCGCGGCTTGCCCGATATCGGTTCTCTGCTAATAACCAATCGCTGCCAGGAGCAGTGCATTTCCAATCCGCGGAGTCTCCCATGTCCAGGAACAGCGACCCCATCACGCTCGGCATCGTCGGAGTGGGAAAGATCGTCCGCGACCAGCACCTGCCTGCCGTGGCGAAGAACCTGGACTACCGCCTCGTCGCCGCCGCCAGCCGGCACGGCAAGGTGGACGGCATCGCGAACTTTCCAACGATCGAAGCAATGCTTGACGCGGTGCCAGAGCTCGAGGCGGTGTCGCTCTGCATGCCGCCGCAGTTCCGCTACGACGCCGCGCGGACAGCGCTGGAAGCGAAAAAACATGTCTTCCTGGAAAAGCCGCCCGGCGCCACGGTCAGCGAGGTCGAGGACCTGAAAGCACTGGCGGCGGCAAACGGCGTCTCGCTGTTCGCCAGCTGGCATTCGCGCTATGCGCCGGCGGTGGAAGCCGGGCGCGCATTTCTGTCCTCCACCCGGATCAGATCGGCCGCCATCAACTGGAAGGAAGACGTGCGCCGCTGGCACCCAAACCAGGACTGGATCTGGGCCCCAGGCGGTTTCGGCGTGTTCGATCCCGGCATCAACGCGCTGTCGATCGCGACCCATATATTGCCGGCGATGTTCATCACCTCGGCAATTCTCGATTTTCCCGAAAACCGCGCAGCTCCGATCGCCGCACATATCGCCTTCCGGACCTCGAACGGCTTGCCGGTGACGATGGAACTCGACTGGCGTCAGACCGGCCCGCAAAGCTGGGACATCCTTGCCGAGACGGACAAGGGCGCGATGGTGCTGTCCGGCGGCGGCACCAAGCTCGCCGTCGACGGCAAGGTGATCCATGACGAGCCGGAAGCCGAATACGCGATGCTATACAAGCGCTTCGCCGAAATCGTGCGCGCCGGCGTTTCCGATGTCGATCTCGCCCCGCTGCAGCATGTCGCCGACGCCTTCATGCTCGGCAAGCGCAATGTGGTCGAGGCGTTTTTCAATTAACACCGCAGAGAAAAAGCCGCCGGGTTGCCCCGACGGCTTCGTTGCGTGAGATCTGTACCGTCGCGCTTACTGCGCGGCGGTAACCATGTCGGTCAGCATCGGATCGGCGGCCTCGACGCCCGACGCCTTGCGGCGCTCGTCGATGATCAGCTCGTCGCGCGAGGTGGCGATGCGCCGGATCTGGCTCATCGTGCCGCCGGTGCCGGCCGGGATCAGCCGGCCGACGATGACGTTTTCCTTCAGCCCCTGCAGCATGTCGGTCTTGCCGGCAACCGCCGCTTCGGTCAGCACCCGGGTCGTCTCCTGGAAGGAGGCGGCCGAGATGAAAGACGGCGTCTGCAGCGAGGCCTTGGTGATGCCCAGGAGCACCGGCTGGCCTTCGGCCGGCTTCTTGCCGTCCTCGACCAGGCGCTCGTTGACTTCTTCCAGCTCGATCATGTCGACGTGATCGCCCGGAATGTAGGTCGAGTCGCCCTGCGTGGTGATCTCGACCTTCTGCAGCATCTGGCGAACGATCACCTCGATGTGCTTGTCGTTGATCGACACGCCCTGCAGGCGGTAGACCTCCTGGATCTCGTTGACGAGGTATGAGGCAAGTGCCTCCACGCCCTTGATCGCCAGGATGTCGTGCGGCGCCGGATTGCCGTCGAGGATATAGTCGCCCTTCTCGATGACGTCGCCGTCCTGGAGATGGAACGGCTTGCCCTTCGGGATCAGGTATTCGACCGGCTCGAGCGTCGAGTCATGCGGCTCGATGATGATGCGGCGCTTGTTCTTGTAGTCGCGGCCGAAGCGGATCGTGCCGTCGATCTCGGCGATGATGGCGTGATCCTTCGGACGGCGTGCCTCGAACAGCTCGGCAACACGCGGCAGACCGCCGGTGATGTCCTTGGTCTTGGCGCTTTCCAAGGGGATACGCGCCAGCACGTCGCCGGGCTTCACATGCGCACCCGGCTCGACCGAAAGAATGGCCTCGACCGAGAGCAGGAAGCGGGCGTCGCCGCCCTTCGACAGCTTGCCGACCTTGCCCTTGGCGTCCTGGACGATCATCGCCGGCTTGAGGTCGTTGCCGCGTGGCGTCGAACGCCAGTCGATGACCTCGCGCTTGGTGATGCCGGTCGATTCGTCGGCCGTTTCCTGAACGGAAATGCCGTCGACCAGATCCTCGAACTGCACCGTGCCCTCGATTTCGGTGAGGATCGGGCGGGTATAAGGATCCCACTCGGCGATGCGCTGGCCGCGCTTCACCTTGTCGCCATCGTCCACGAAGATGCGCGAACCATAGGTGACACGGTGCGTGGCGCGCTCCTTGCCGGCCTCGTCGAGGATCAGCACCGCCATGTTGCGGCCCATGACCATCTGCTGGCCGTCAGAGTTGCGCACCACGTTGCGGTTGCGGATCTCGACCTTGCCCTCATACGAGGCTTCAAGGAACGACGAGTCCACCACTTGCGCCGTACCGCCCATGTGGAAGGTACGCATGGTGAGCTGGGTGCCCGGCTCGCCGATCGACTGCGCCGCGATGACGCCGACAGCCTCGCCCTGGTTGACCGGGGTGCCGCGGGCCAGATCGCGTCCGTAGCAGACCGCGCACACACCGACCCTGACGTCGCAGGTCAGCGCCGAGCGGATGCGGACCGACTGGACGCCGGCCTTTTCGATCTGCTCCACGTCGCGTTCGTCCATCAGGGTTCCGGCCTTGACCAGAACCTCGCCCGACACCGGATGGGTGATGTCGTCGAGCGCCGTACGGCCGAGAACGCGCTGGCCGACGGAAGCGACGACCTGGCCGGCATCGACGATCGGCTGCATGGTAAGGCCCTTGTCGGTGCCGCAGTCGACGGAGTTGACGATGCAGTCCTGCGCCACGTCGACCAGACGACGGGTGAGGTAACCCGAGTTCGCCGTCTTCAAGGCGGTGTCTGCCAGACCCTTGCGGGCGCCGTGGGTCGAGTTGAAGTACTCGAGCACGGTAAGGCCTTCCTTGAAGTTCGAGATGATCGGCGTCTCGATGATCTCGCCGCTAGGCTTGGCCATCAGGCCGCGCATACCGGCAAGCTGGCGCATCTGGGTGGGCGAGCCGCGCGCACCGGAGTGCGACATCATGTAGATCGAGTTCATCGGCTTTTGACGGCCATTGTCCTCGAACTCGACCGCCTTGATGCGGGCCATCATCTCGTCGGCGACCTTTTCCGAGCACTTGGCCCAGGCGTCGACGACCTTGTTGTACTTCTCGCCCTGGGTGATCAGGCCGTCATTGTACTGCTGCTCGTATTCCTTGGCCAAAGCCTCGGTGTCGGAGACGAGCTTGATCTTGGCATCCGGGATCAGCATGTCGTCCTTGCCGAACGAAATGCCGGCGCGGCAGGCGTGGCTGAAGCCGAGGGCCATGATGCGGTCGCAGAAAATGACCGTCTCCTTCTGACCGCAATGGCGGTAGACGGTGTCGATCATCTTGGAGATGTTCTTCTTGGTCATCTCCTGGTTGGCGGTCTCGTAGGGCACGTTGACGTTCTTCGGCAGAAGCTCGCCGATGATCATGCGGCCGGGCGTGGTGTCGTAGATCTTCGACACGACATTGCCTTCGGCGTCGACCGAGCGGAAGCGGCCCTTGATCTTGGCGTGCAGCGTCACCGCCTTGGTCTCGAGCGCGTGCTGGAGTTCGCCCATGTCGGCAAACACCATGCCCTCGCCCGGCTCGTTCTGGTTGACGATCGAGAGATAGTAGAGGCCGAGAACCATGTCCTGCGAGGGCACGATGATCGGCGCGCCGGAAGCCGGGTGCAGGATGTTGTTGGTCGACATCATCAGCACGCGGGCTTCAAGCTGCGCTTCCAGCGACAGCGGCACGTGAACCGCCATTTGGTCGCCGTCGAAGTCGGCGTTGAAGGCCGTGCAGACCAGCGGGTGAAGCTGGATCGCCTTGCCTTCGATCAGGATCGGCTCGAACGCCTGGATGCCGAGGCGGTGCAGCGTCGGCGCACGGTTCAAGAGCACCGGATGCTCGCGGATAACCTCGTCGAGGATATCCCACACCTCCGGGCGCTCCTTCTCGACCAGCTTCTTCGCCTGCTTGACGGTCGAGGAATAACCCTTGGCGTCGAGACGGGCGTAGATGAAGGGCTTGAACAGTTCGAGCGCCATCTTCTTCGGCAGGCCGCACTGGTGCAGCTTGAGCTCCGGACCGGTCACGATGACCGAGCGGCCGGAATAGTCGACGCGCTTGCCGAGCAGGTTCTGGCGGAACCGGCCCTGCTTGCCCTTGAGCATGTCGGACAACGACTTCAGCGGACGCTTGTTGGCGCCGGTGATGACGCGGCCGCGGCGGCCATTGTCGAACAGCGCGTCGACGGCTTCCTGCAGCATGCGCTTTTCATTGCGCACGATGATGCCGGGCGCACGCAGCTCGATCAGCCGCTTCAGGCGGTTGTTGCGGTTGATGACGCGGCGATAGAGATCGTTGAGATCCGACGTGGCGAAGCGTCCACCATCAAGAGGAACCAGTGGGCGCAGGTCCGGCGGGATCACCGGAACCACCTTCATGATCATCCATTCCGGACGGTTGCCGGATTCCATGAAGTTCTCGACGACCTTGAGCCGCTTCAGATACTTCTTCTGCTTGAGCTCGGACGTGGTCGAAGCCAGCTCCGAACGCAGATCGCCGGCGATCTTCTCCAGATCCATGCCGGCCAGAAGGTCGTGGATGGCCTCGGCGCCGATCATGGCGGTGAAACTATCCTCGCCATATTCGTCGACGGCGATCATGTACTCTTCCTCGCTGAGGAGCTGGTGCTCCTTCAGCGCGGTGAGGCCGGGCTCGGTGACGATGTAGTTCTCGAAGTAGAGAACGCGCTCGATGTCCTTCAGCGTCATGTCGAGCAACGTGCCGATACGCGAAGGCAGCGACTTCAGGAACCAGATATGGGCGACCGGGGCGGCCAGCTCGATATGGCCCATGCGCTCGCGACGAACACGCGACAGCGTCACTTCGACGCCGCACTTCTCGCAGATGACGCCCTTGTACTTCATGCGCTTGTACTTGCCGCACAGGCACTCGTAGTCCTTGATCGGACCGAAAATGCGCGCGCAGAACAGGCCGTCGCGCTCCGGCTTGAAGGTGCGGTAGTTGATGGTCTCCGGCTTCTTGATCTCGCCGAACGACCAGGACAGAATCTTCTCAGGGCTGGCGAGTGAGATCCGGATGGAATCGAACACCTGCGCTGGCGCCTGGGGATTGAAGAGATTCATGACCTCTTGGTTCATGCCGTTCTCCTTTTCGGGGTCCTCGAAAACCCCTTGCATCTAGCGCGGGCCGAATGCCCGCTGAGTGGTCGGCCCGCAGGCCGAAGAATTGGTGCACCCGGTCGCGAGAGCCCTCTCCCGCGACCGGATGTCGTGTCACTCGGCCGCGTCGGGCAGCCGGACTGGCGTTTCGTCGAGCTTGGTGTTCTCCAGCTCGACATTGAGGCCCAGGGACCGCATTTCCTTGACGAGAACGTTGAAGCTCTCGGGAATGCCGGCCTCGAACGTGTCGTCGCCTCTGACGATCGCCTCGTAGACCTTGGTGCGGCCGGCGACGTCATCCGACTTCACCGTCAGCATCTCCTGCAGCGTGTAGGCGGCGCCGTACGCTTCGAGCGCCCAGACCTCCATCTCGCCGAAGCGCTGGCCACCGAACTGCGCCTTGCCGCCCAGAGGCTGCTGGGTAACGAGCGAGTACGGCCCGATCGAACGCGCGTGAATCTTGTCGTCCACAAGATGGTGAAGCTTGAGCATATATATGTAGCCCATCGTCACTTTGCGATCGAACGGCTCGCCGGTGCGCCCGTCATAGAGCTGCGACTGACCGCTGGTGTGCAGGCCCGCCTGCTCCAGCATGATGTTGATGTCGGCCTCGTGCGCGCCGTCGAACACCGGCGTCGCGATGGCGACGCCGCGGCGCATCTGCTCGCTGAGGCGAACGACACTCTCGTCGTCATAGTCGCGGACCGGCTCGTTGCGGTCGTTGGCCGGCATGAAGCTCTCGAGCGTCTTGCGCAGCGGCTTGATGTCGCCGCCCGTCTTGTAGGCGTCGATCAGCTCGCCGATCTTCCTGCCCATTCCGGCGCAAGCCCAGCCCAGATGCGTCTCCAGGATCTGGCCGACATTCATGCGGCTCGGCACACCCAGCGGGTTGAGCACGATATCGGCATGGGTGCCGTCCTCGAGGAACGGCATGTCCTCGACCGGAACGATCCGCGACACGACACCCTTGTTGCCGTGCCGGCCGGCCATCTTGTCGCCGGGCTGCATCTTGCGCTTCACGGCCACGAAGACCTTGACCATCTTCATGACGCCGGGAGGCATCTCATCGCCGCGCTGAACCTTCTCGACCTTGTCCATGAAGCGCTGTTCGAGCGCCTTCTTGGAATCGTCGTACTGGCCACGCAGGGCTTCCAGTTCGCTCTGGAGCTTCTCGTCCTCCACCGCAAACTGCCACCATTGCGAGCGCGGATACTCGTCAAGCGTGTCCTTCGACAGCTTCGAGCCCTTCTTGAAGCCCTTCGGTCCGGCAATCGCTTCCTTGCCGACGAGAACGTCGGAAAGGCGCGAATACACGTTGCGGTCGAGGATTGCCTGCTCGTCGTCGCGGTCCTTGGCCAGGCGTTCGATCTCCTCGCGCTCGATCGCCATGGCGCGCTCGTCCTTCTCCACACCATGGCGGTTGAAGACGCGCACTTCGACGACGGTGCCGAAGGTTCCGGGCGGCATGCGCATGGAGGTGTCGCGCACGTCCGATGCCTTTTCGCCGAAGATGGCGCGCAGAAGCTTCTCTTCCGGCGTCATCGGGCTTTCACCCTTCGGCGTGATCTTGCCGACCAGGATGTCGCCCGGCTGCACTTCCGCGCCGATGTAGACGATGCCGGCCTCGTCGAGGTTCTTCAGCGCTTCTTCCGAGACGTTGGGAATGTCGCGCGTGATTTCCTCCGGCCCGAGCTTGGTATCGCGCGCCATGACCTCGAACTCCTCGATGTGGATCGAGGTGAAGACGTCGTCGGCGACGATGCGCTCGGACAAGAGGATCGAGTCCTCGTAGTTGTAGCCGTTCCACGGCATGAACGCGACCAGCACGTTGCGGCCGAGCGCCAGATCGCCGAGCTCGGTCGACGGGCCGTCGGCGATAATGTCGCCCTTGTTGACCCGGTCGCCCATGCGCACCAGCGGACGTTGGTTGATGCAGGTGTTCTGGTTCGAGCGCTGGAACTTCATCAGCCGGTAGATGTCGACGCCGGACTTGCCGGGATCGAGATCTTCCGTGGCGCGGATGACGATACGCGTCGCGTCCACCTGGTCGACGATGCCGCCGCGGCGGGCACCGATGGCGGCGCCCGAGTCACGGGCGACGATCGGCTCCATGCCTGTGCCGACGAACGGCGCTTCGGCGCGCACCAGCGGCACGGCCTGACGCTGCATGTTCGAGCCCATCAGGGCGCGGTTGGCGTCGTCGTTCTCGAGGAATGGGATCAGAGCCGCGGCCACCGACACCATCTGCTTCGGCGACACGTCCATCAGATCGACGTTTTCGCGCGGCGCCATCATCACTTCGCCGGCGTTGCGGCAAATGACGAATTCGTCGACGAAACCGCCATCCTTGTCGAGCTCGGCATTGGCCTGCGCGACGTGGTGCTTGGCCTCTTCCATCGCCGACAGATAGACGACCTCATTGGTCAGCTTGCCGTTGACGATCTTGCGGTAGGGGCTCTCGATGAAGCCGTATTTGTTGACGCGCGCAAAAGTGGCCAGCGAGTTGATCAGACCGATGTTCGGGCCTTCCGGCGTTTCGATCGGGCAGATGCGGCCGTAATGCGTCGGGTGCACGTCGCGCACCTCGAAGCCGGCGCGCTCACGGGTCAGACCACCGGGTCCAAGCGCCGAGAGGCGGCGCTTGTGGGTGATCTCCGACAGCGGGTTGGTCTGGTCCATGAACTGCGACAGCTGCGAGGAACCGAAGAACTCGCGCACGGCGGCAGCCGCCGGTTTGGCGTTGATCAGGTCCTGCGGCATCACCGTATCGATCTCGATCGAGGACATGCGTTCCTTGATCGCGCGCTCCATGCGCAGCAGGCCGACGCGGTACTGGTTCTCCATCAGCTCGCCGACCGAGCGCACGCGGCGATTGCCGAGATTGTCGATGTCGTCGATCTCGCCCTTGCCGTCGCGCAGTTCGACCAGGGTCTTGACCACGGCCAGGATGTCGTCCTTGCGCAGCACGCGCACGGTATCCTCGGCCTTGAGCTCGAGGCGCATGTTCATCTTGACGCGGCCGACGGCCGACAGGTCATAGCGCTCGCTGTCGAAGAACAGCGAGTTGAACATGGCTTCGGCGGTCTCGAGCGTCGGCGGTTCGCCGGGGCGCATGACGCGGTAGATGTCGAACAGCGCGTCCTGGCGGCTCTCGTTCTTGTCGACGCTGAGCGTGTTGCGGATGTAGGCGCCGACATTGACATGGTCGATGTCGAGAACCTTGATCTCGTCATCGCCGGCGCTGAGAAGCACCTTCAGCGTCTTTTCGTCGATCTCGTCACCGGCTTCGAGGAAAATCTCGCCGGTCCCATAGTTGACGATGTCCTCGGCAAGATAGTTGCCGAGCAGATCCTCGTCGGTCGCCTTGATCGCCTTGAGACCCTTTTCGCCGAGCTGGCGGGCCTGGCGTGCGGTGATCTTCTTGCCGGCCTCAACGACGACTTCGCCGGTATCGGCGTCGACCAGGTCGCCAACGGCCTTGAGGCCGCGGAAACGCTCGACGTTGAACGGGATGCGCCAATGGTCGCCGGCGCGCTTGTAGGTGATCTTGTTGTAGAAGGTCGACAGAATCTCCTCGCCGTCCATGCCGAGGGCCATCAACAGCGACGTCACCGGAATCTTGCGGCGGCGGTCGATGCGGGCGTGCACGACGTCCTTGGAGTCGAACTCGATGTCGAGCCACGAGCCGCGATAGGGGATGACGCGCGCGGCGAACAACAGCTTGCCCGACGAGTGCGACTTGCCCTTGTCATGGTCGAAGAAGACGCCCGGCGAACGGTGCATCTGCGAGACGATGACGCGCTCGGTGCCGTTGACGATGAAGGTGCCGTTCAAGGTCATGAGCGGCATGTCGCCCATGTAGACGTCCTGCTCCTTGATGTCCTTGATCGACTTGGCGCCGGTATCCTCGTCGATATCGAACACGATGAGGCGCAGCGTCACCTTCAGCGGCGCGGCGTAGGTCAGGTCGCGCTGACGGCATTCGTCAACGTCGAATTTCGGTCCTTCGAACTCGTACTTCACGAATTCCAGCATCGAGGAGCCGGAAAAGTCGGAGATCGGGAAGACCGACTTGAAAACCGCCTGCAGTCCCTCGTCAGGACGCCCGCCCTTGGGCTCCTCCACCATCAGGAACTGGTCATAGGATGCCTTCTGAACCTCGATCAGGTTCGGCATCTCCGCAACTTCCGGGATCTTTCCGAAGAACTTGCGTACGCGTCTGCGGCCATTGAAAGTCTGTGTGTGGGCCATCGTCGCTCCTTAGCTCTAAACTCGGGGCGAGCCTCGCCGCGGCTCGCCTTGCATTCTCGGCCACCTTGGCGGCGGCCTTCTATTTGTTCACCCGCCGCCAATCGGCGGCTGGCCAAAACGGGAGAAAACCCGTTTCCTGAAGGCCGGTTCACGGCTCTCAGGAAAGAGGTTTTCGTGCTTCGCGTTACGCAGCCTCCCTTCGCGCCGAGGGAGTGGCGGACGGCGCGAAGCCGCCCGCCGGTACTCAACGCTTACTTCAGTTCGACCTTGGCGCCGGCTGCTTCCAGCTGGGCCTTGAACTTGTCCGCGTCGGCCTTGGAAACGGCTTCCTTGACCGGCTTCGGAGCCGCCTCGACCAGGTCCTTGGCTTCCTTCAGGCCAAGACCGGTGATGGCGCGAACTTCCTTGATGACGTTGATCTTCTGAGCGCCCGCCTCGGTGAGGACGACGTCGAATTCCGTCTTTTCCTCGACCGGAGCAGCAGCGGCCGCAGCACCGCCAGCGGCGGCAACCGCCACCGGAGCGGCGGCGGAAACGCCCCACTTTTCTTCCAGAAGCTTCGACAGCTCGGCCGCCTCGAGGACGGTCAGCTTCGAAAGGTCGTCTACGATCTTTGCGAGATCAGCCATTGCAATATTCCTTCATAAGGTTCGAACGTGTGTTTGTGATAGCGAGGAACGGCCTCATGCCGCCTCGTCCTTCCGGGCGTAAGCGCCGATGACGCGCGCGACCGAAGCCGCAGGCGCATTGACGATCTGGGCGATCCGGGTTGCCGGCGTGGCGATCATGCCAACCAGCCTGCCGCGCAGCTCATCGAGCGACGGAAGTGCGGCGAGTGCCTTCACACCGTCGGCGTTGAGCGAGGTTGTGCCCATTGCGCCGCCGAGAATGACCAGCTTGTCATTTCCCTTGGCGAAATCGGACGCAACCTTCGGCGCCGTAACCGGGTCCTCCGAATAAGCGATCAGCGTCTGTCCCTTGAACAGATCGATGATCGACGCGGAGTCCGTGCCCTGAAGAGCGATTTTGGCGAGACGGTTCTTCGCGACTTTGACGGTGCCACCGGCGGCGCGCATCTTCGACCGGAGGTCGTTCATTTGCGCGACGGTGATACCGGCGTAGTGGGCCACGACGACTGAACCAGCGCTTGAAAACGCATCATTCAGGCCCGTGACGAGTTCGCGTTTTTCCGCTCTGTCCACTGCCTATCTCCAGTTGACCCCTGCCCTTTTCACGAGGACAGGCGTCGGGTTGCCTTTTGCCGGCCGGGCCATCCAATAACGGATCTCCCGAACGACGCTCGAGGATCCTGCCCCCTTTCGCCACACCAGCCGGCAAGCCGAATGGTGCGCAGACAAAAGGCAAACACGGTTCGAACCTTTCATTGGAGCAGTCGCTCCGTTGTCCGGTCTTCACCCGTCTCATGCAGGCCCACATGAATTAAGGCCCTCTTTGAATTAGGCTTGAGGGCCGCCTGCAATCTCGGACAGGATGTCCGGAAGCCTTCCGACTTCCGGTACCGGGCCGCCAATATAAATCGGAGGCCCGGAATTCTGTTTGCGGATCGGCCCTTTAGCGGCCAACCCAGATAATTCGTATCAAGACGCTGCCAGCGTTGAGACGTCGAGCTTGAGGCCCGGGCCCATCGTCGAGGTGACCGACACCTTCTTGACGTAGTTGCCCTTGGCGCCAGACGGCTTGGCCTTGTTCACCGCGTCAGCGAAGGCGCGGACGTTCTCTTCCAGCGCCTTGACGTCGAACGAGATCTTGCCGACGCCGCCATGAACGATGCCGGCCTTCTCGACGCGGAACTCGACGGCGCCGCCCTTCGACGCCTTGACGGCGGCGGCAACGTCGGTGGTGACGGTGCCGACCTTCGGGTTCGGCATCATGCCGCGCGGGCCGAGCACCTTGCCCAGACGGCCGACCAGCGGCATCATGTCCGGCGTGGCGATGCAGCGATCGAAGTCGATCGTGCCCTTCTGGACGATTTCGACCAGATCCTCGGCGCCAACGATATCTGCGCCGGCCGCCTTGGCTTCGTCGGCCTTGTCGCCACGCGCGAAAACGGCGACGCGGACGGTACGGCCGGTGCCGTTCGGCAGATTGACCACGCCACGGACCATCTGGTCGGCATGGCGCGGGTCGACACCCAGGTTCATCGCGACTTCAACGGTTTCGTCGAACTTCACCGAGGACCGGTCCTTGAGCAGCTTCAGCGCATCACCCAGGGCATAGGCCTTGTTGGGATCGATGCCTTCGCGGGTCTTCGATACGCGCTTTGCAATCTTTGCCATGATCTCAGCCCACCACTTCCAGACCCATCGAGCGGGCGGAGCCCTCGACCATGCGCATGGCGCCCTCGATATCGTTTGCGTTCAGATCCTTCATCTTCTGCTCGGCAATGGCGCGCACCTTGTCGCGGCCGATCGTGCCGGCCCTGACCTTGCCCGGCTCCTTCGAGCCCGACTTCAGGTTCGCGGCCTTCTTCAGGAAGTAGCTCACCGGCGGCGTCTTCATGACGAAGGTGAACGACTTGTCCTGATAGTAAGTGATCACGACCGGGATCGGCGATCCCTTTTCCATTTCCTGGGTCTGCGCGTTGAACGCCTTGCAGAACTCCATGATGTTGATGCCGCGCTGACCAAGCGCCGGTCCGATCGGAGGCGACGGCGTCGCCGAGCCCGCGGAAACCTGGAGCTTGAGCTGGCCTGCAATTTTCTTAGCCATCTCTTCCTGCCTTTATCTCATGCCGGCCCCACTATCTCTGGGAAACACCGGCGGTTGCAGTCTGGTGGTGCGGTTCCTGCGGCTGGCTAAAGCTGCATTCGCCTCCCACCGTTCTGGCCACGCGATCTCCGCGCCGCCTCCCCCATCGCCGAATGGGCGACGAGGATTCCGGATCAGCCCTTTTCGACCTGCCCGAATTCAAGATCGACCGGCACGGCGCGCCCGAAGATCGAAACTTCCACCTTGAGCCGTGCCCGCTCCTCGTCCACCTCCTGGACGAAACCGTTGAACGACGCGAACGGGCCGTCCGAGACGCGGATCGCCTCGCCGATCTCGAAAGTGACCGACGGCTTCGGCCGCTCGACACCTTCCTGCACCTGGTTCAGGATACGCTGGGCCTCAGCCTCGGTGATCGGCACCGGCTTCGAGTCACCCAGGAAGCCGGTGACCTTCGGCGTGTTCTTGACGAGCGAGAACACCGCATCGGTCAGGTTGGCCTTCAGGAGCACGTAGCCCGGGAAGAACTTGCGCTCGGCATCGACCTTGCGGCCGCGGCGTATCTCGACGACCTTCTCGGTCGGCACCACGATCTGCTCGATTTCAGCGGACAGGCCTTTCTGCTTGGCCTTGTGCTCGATATCCTCGGCGACCTTCTTTTCAAAGTTCGAATAGGCGTGGACGATGTACCACCGCGCAGTCATATCAAGACTTCTCCGTAATCGCCGGACTTAGCGTCCAATGCCCAGAATCTGCTCGACCCCAAGGCCCATGAGCTGATCGGCGGTAAAGAAAAAGATCATCGCGATCACAGCGAACGCCAGGACCATCACCGTCGAGATCATCGTTTCGCGGCGCGACGGCCAAGTCACCTTGGCGGTCTCCGAGCGAACCTGCTGGAGAAAGACGAAAGGATTTGTGGTTTTCGAAGCCATGTGCCGCCTGTCTTCAAGACCCGTTGGCCGGGTCTCCTGGATGATCCCGCTGGCCGGGACGCGCCGCCTGAGCCCGTGTTCGCGCCGAATCAGCGCAAACATTTCGCCCATGCAAATCGGACGCGTAAAGCCGGATTCCCAGCTCCACGCGTCGCGTGTCTGTTTCCTCTACATAAAACCGATTCTTGATCCACGCAAGTGGCAAGTGTCCGCTTTATGACAACGCCGCCTCGGAACCATCCAGTCGTCCCGTCCCGGCTATAGGCCCCTTATGCCCCAATCCAATCTAAATGGCAAGTCGCCCGCCGGTTTCAAAGGCCGGCCGGTGGAAACCAACGCATGCGTACCTCGCGCCGTTACGCAAACGCGCCTCATGATCACTTCTCCCAAGCCAGATGTGAATGTACGCACCTTCGGGAGGTCATCTCAAAGCCCTCCTGAATGCTACAATTGCGGTTCTTGGCGAGCCGCGCCCAATGCCACCATCGCGTTCATGGCTCTGGGTTGAAGGTCTTTGGCGTCAAATTCACGTGCCATTCAGAAGATGCGCACGGCCGATTGTTCGATTTGCGGCGTAACCGGGAGTTCACGCCGGCGCGCGTGGTAACGGTCCACCGGGACATGCAGTCCATCTTCCAGAAGGAACTTGATGCCGACAAGATCGAAGGCATTGCGGCTCTTTGGATCATAATCGATGAACAGGTCGAGATCGCTGCCTTGGCCAGTTTCATCGCGAACCGTTGATCCAAACAGGTAAAGCGCGGTCGCGCCCATGTCCTTTATGGCATCAAGGAAATGGCACGGGCAGCAGGGCTCGAACCTACGACCTGCGGTTTTGGAGACCGCCGCTCTACCAACTGAGCTATGCCCGTATCGCGCGCGCATGTCGGCGCAGCAGGCGCTTCCTAAAAGCTTCCGCGCGCTCTGTAAAGAGCGGCCTGGTTGGATTGTGCCATTCACGTCCTGCACCAGAAATTCGGAAAGGTGACGCCCAGCCCGTCAGGCCGATCTCGACCACTCGCCTGAAGTCGCCGCAAGCCCGGAATCAGCCGCCCGACGGCGGCTGATAAGGACCTCCCGGTACGCCCCACCCCCAGGCCGGCATCGGTTCCGTCTCCGGGTCGCAGGTCTCGCCAAGGTTGGAGTTCATCCTGGCCAGCCGTGACCCCCATTCGACATAGGCCATGAAAGCCGCGCGGAACTCCGGATCGTCCGGCAGCCCGGTCTCATCGGCGGCATCAGCGAGCAGATTGATCCAGCGGCGGCGCTGCTCCTCGCTCAGGTGCTTGCCAAGATGATGCACCACCATCTCGCGGTGACCGCCATGCTTTTCGCTGTAGGTCTTCGGTCCGCCGAAGACCTCGCCGATGAAGGCCGCGACATGGGCAGGATGATCCGGCGACATGTTTTTGAACACCGGGCCGACGACCGGGTCGCGAGACACCTTGCCGTAGAACGTTCGGGTCAGGCGATTCAGCGCTTCGGTGCCGCCGGCCCATTCGAACAAGGTCGGGACGTCCTGGCTCATTCTCGATCCTCGGGCTGTCAATCGCTGCGGGACGATAGCGGAACTATCGAACATTGCTCAACCTGCCTCGATGGCCAGTTCGGATCGGCTGCGGTGCCTGCACCTTACAGCTTGACGGGCGCGTCGGCCTGAACCTCGGACGTCGACAACACGCGGCAATTCTCTGGCATCGGCTCCGATTTGCAGATGGTCGGACCGGTAAATTCATCCACCGATTCAAGTCCGGTCGTCAGCCCGACTTTCAACATCATGGCGGGCTCGAGCCGCCGATGGCGCGAACCCGGCACCGACCGCATCGCCGCCAGCAGACCGGGTCCGATCGCCATGTCCCTGAGATAAGATTTTACCCGCTGCTCCAGCCCCATCGAATGCACGGTCACCTGCGCACGAGGACCGACAAGGCGCCTGACGCCGCCGGCGAGCATGATCGGACAGGCTGCGCCACACTCGCCGCTCGCATCGATCGTAAGCCCGACATAGACGCCATTTTCGGCGGTGCAATCCGCCTTGTCCGGCTCGCATCCAATGAAGTCCGTCCGTGCAACGGCCACGTCGAGCTTGCGTTCCCTAATCAACCTTCCAGTGGCCAGAGCGCCGAGTACGTCACCTCCCGGCGAGTTGACGACCACGGGCAGGCGCCGATCGCCGATCGTGTCAAGCAACTGGCGCAGCCGCTCCGGCGTTTGAGCGCTGATCGTGCCTTCCGCGGAGATCCATTCGGGACAATTGGGATCGCAGAGGAAACTTCTGCCTCGAACCAGAACGAAGCGCATGTCCCCGACGTCGTCCTGCCGCACGGCTTCGGGTTCGCCGGGCGCGGCGGGAGCGGGCTTGGCGTACGCCATCACGTCGCCGGACGGCTTCGTGGCTTTATCCGCCGGCGCCGGTATCTCCCTGCAGTTCGCGGCCACTGGATCGGTTTTGCACAGAGTTGCCGCGGTCAGCAGGTCGACGGCATCCAGGCTGGTAACGAGCTTCGCCTGCAGCATGTCGTAAGGAGCCAGTTGCTGGATGCTGCTGGCCGGCGTGTTCTTCATCGTCTCGAGCACGTCACGGCCGACACCCATTTCCTTGAGATAGGCCGCCAGTCTCTTCTCCGTCGCCTTGCTCATCTCGTAGGTCTTGTAGCTGCCGGCGTCCTTGCGGCTGACGATCTTCTTGCTGAGGACCTTCTTCTTGCCTCTCACCACGCGGTACGTGGTCCGGTACTGCAATTTTGTCCGGATGTAGGTCGTGGTGATCTGATGGACGCCGAGATAGGCCCATTGCCCGACCACACGCCTGATGCCGCCGGCAAACATCAGCGGACAGGCGGAATTGCAGATGGCGCCGGCGGCATAGGGACTGCCGAAATAACGGGCGCCTTTGCCGTCGTTTTCCCTGCAGTTCTTCACGTCGGGCAGGCAGCCGACGAACTGGGTCTTGCCGACCGCGATGTCGAGCTTGTTTTTGCGGATCAGACGGCCCAGCGCCAGCGCCGCATCGACGTTGCCGCCGGGAGAATCGACGACAAGCGGCAGTTTTCGACCGCCGAGAGCCTTGAGCGTGCGTTTGAAAAGGGCCGGCGTACCGGCTTCTATCGAGCCTTCAGCCGATATCCATTCCGGGCAGGTCGGTTCGCAACCAGGCGCGCTGCCGCGGACGATGACAAACCGCATCGTCGGGCCAAGATCCGACGCGGATTTTTTGGTATTCGCCGCGAAGGCAGCCTGTCCCATGACAAGGAACGACGCCAGGCAGATCAGCCCGAGCGACCACCATGTCTGACGATTCAAACGGTGCCACGGAACCATTCGGGCAAGCCCCCGCTATGCAACTTATACTAGTCGAGGTTTGGACGCTTGCAACAGAGTTTTGCGACGACGCCGCGGGCGCACGTCGGCTGCACCCAAAATGCAAAAAGGGCAGCCCGAGGACTGCCCTTTTGTACTCGATTAACCGGCGAATGCCGGCGTCGATTACTCTTTGATGGTGACGACGATGCCGGCACCGACGGTGCGGCCGCCTTCACGGATGGCGAAGCGCAGCTTCTCTTCCATGGCGATCGGCACGATCAGCTCGACGTCGACCGTGATGTTGTCGCCAGGCATCACCATCTCGGTGCCTTCCGGCAGCGACACGATGCCGGTCACGTCCGTCGTGCGGAAGTAGAACTGCGGACGGTAGTTGGTGAAGAACGGCGTGTGACGGCCACCTTCGTCCTTGGTCAGGATGTAGGCTTCGGCCACGAACTTCTTGTGCGGCTTGACCGTGCCCGGCTTGGCCAGAACCTGGCCGCGCTCGACACCTTCGCGGTCGACACCGCGCAACAGCGCGCCGATGTTGTCGCCGGCCTGGCCCTGGTCGAGCAGCTTGCGGAACATCTCGACGCCCGTGCAGGTCGTCTTGGTCGTCGGACGGATGCCGACGATCTCGAGTTCCTCGCCAACCTTGACCACGCCGCGCTCGACGCGGCCGGTCACAACCGTGCCGCGGCCAGAGATCGAGAACACGTCCTCGATCGGCATCAGGAACGGCTTGTCCAGCGGGCGAACCGGCGTCGGGATGTAGGCGTCGACCTGCGCCATCAGTTCGCGGATCGCGTCCTCGCCGATCGTCTTGTCCGAATCCTCCAGAGCCGCAAGCGCCGAACCCTTGACGATCGGAATGTCGTCGCCGGGGAACTCGTTCTTGGTCAAAAGCTCGCGCACCTCGAGCTCGACCAGCTCCAGAAGCTCGGCGTCGTCGACCTGGTCGACCTTGTTCAAAAACACCACGATCGACGGCACGCCGACCTGGCGGGCAAGCAGGATGTGCTCGCGCGTCTGCGGCATCGGGCCGTCGGCGGCCGACACAACCAGGATCGCCCCGTCCATCTGCGCGGCACCGGTGATCATGTTCTTCACATAGTCGGCGTGGCCGGGGCAGTCGACATGCGCGTAGTGCCGGTTCTGCGTCTCGTATTCGACATGCGCCGTCGAAATCGTGATGCCGCGCGCCTTCTCCTCAGGCGCAGCATCGATCTGGTCGTAGCGCTTGTATTCGCCAAAATACTTGGTGATCGCCGCCGTCAGCGACGTCTTGCCATGATCAACGTGGCCAATCGTGCCGATGTTCACATGAGGCTTTGTACGCTCGAATTTACCTTTTGCCATAGTCTCTTTCCTTGGACGGCCGGGACCTTCAGTTCAGTCGAATGCGGGGCGATTAGCGACTACAGCCGAAAAACACAAGTGCCTTGTGGCCGAGCGCACGCTCACCCGGTCTGAACCCGCAATCCGGTTTTCGGGGATGTGACGCGGATATAGGAACGCGTAAGAAGAAATGGAATGGGCGAAGACAGGTTCCGCCGACATCGGCATTCAGTGGAGGATCGCCGCTTCCGTTTGTCTGCCTTGCCGGATTTACAGTCGGATCTGGCCCATTGCCGGTGTGGCGCCACTCTGATCTCCTGACCCGATGCATTTCATTCCGATCGCCATCCGCGGCCCGCTGTTCATGATCCTCTCGACCGGATCCTATGTCGTCAACGACACGATGATGAAGCTCGCGACGGTGGGGTTACCACCTTATGAGGTGCTGTTTCTGCGCGGGACGGCGGCAACGCTGTGGGGCATTCCGTTGCTGTTTTCGCTGGGCTACGCCAGGCAGATCCCGCTGATCCTCGACAGGAGGGTGCTGCAGAGGAACCTGCTCGAGCTGGCGGCAATCCTTTGCTACGTAGTGGCGCTCGCCAACATGCAAATCGCCGATTCGACCGCCTTGGGGCAGATCACTCCCCTGCTTGTGCTGGTCGGCTCCTCCATCATGTTCCGCGAGCGGATCGGTGGGCTGCGCATGGCGCTGATCGGGCTCGGCTTCATCGGGGCGGTGATGGTGGCGCAGCCGACCATGCAGGGAATATCGATCTACGCTTTGCTGGCGCTCGGCAATGCGGCATTCGCCGCCGCGCGCGATCTGGCCGGGCGGCGGGTCGCCGCCAATGTACCTGGAATGATCGTCGCAATTTCCGCTGTGGTGGTGGTGCTGGCCGGCTCAGGCGCCGCGCATCTGATGTCAGAGCGTTGGGTGACGCCCGAGACGCATCATTTGCTGCTGATGGCCGGGGCCGGATTGTTCCTGATCTTCGGCCACTTTTTCATCTTCATGGCTTATCGCGTCGGCCCGACCGGCGTGGTGGCGCCATTCTACTACTGCTTCACCGTCTGGGCGGTCATTTCGGGTCTGGTGGTATTCCAGGAATTCCCGAATGCGCTGGCGATCGGCGGCATCCTGCTGGTGGTCGCCAGCGGGCTGACCATCGTGTCGCTCGACGAGCGCAGGCGCCGGCTGACCGTGGTGGCCTAGACCTGACCTGCCCCTAAAGGCTTATCCTCGGCTCGAGGAGCGAGCGTTTGAGCATGAAGTGAAGGAGATTGCGCGGCGTTCGGGGGTAGACGATCCGGCCATCGCGCAAGGCTGCCGGATCGCCGAAAACATGCAGCGTTGAGGGATCGCCGGCATCGCCTTCAGGAATACCTCCCCATTTTTGCGGATCGTAGTGGTCGACGAGAAAACCATAGTCGTAACGGCAAAACCGCATCGCCCTGGCCAGTGCCGCCGGCGACAGATCCGAAGGGCTGATTTTCCTGCCGCCGATCTGCAGCCGGGGCATATCGAGCGCCCGTCCGCTTACGGAAGACAAAAACGCCTCCACTTTGTCCATCTGCTCGAACTTGAAGACATGTTCGAAGAGGAACAGGTTGCAGCCGGTAAAATAGCGCGGCGATGCCACGTGGAACTGGATCTCCCACGAGCATGCGCAGTATTTCTCGATGTTGAAAATGAAGGTATCGAAGTCTGGGTCAACCGGAATGCCGAATTTTTCGAGCTTCACTTTGTCCGCAGTCGGCCTGGTCAAAACCCGAGCATCGGATATCCTGCTCGTATAGGCCGAGAGGAGCCTTTCCAGCGGATCGCGAACGATCGTGAACTTGCCCTTGTGTCCGTCGTAGACCGCAACGAAGGGGTCGACGTAATTCGTCGTCAGGTGCCCATGAACCTCATTGTCCGGATCGGCGAGAGCGTGCTGATTTCCGTCGAGCGCCATAAGCGCAAATTTGACGCTGCTGCTGCCGCTCTTGGGAATGGGATAGTAGGTGATCGCGAGCTGTTTTATTTCAATCGCCATTGCCGACCTGCGCCATGTTAGAAACGCTCAACCAAGTTATCGTTTCGTTTTCGCATTCTCTGTCAAAGGAATCATGGTGGGGGCAATGCCCGACCTGCCTGCCGGAACAGGCGGTGTCGCGGCTCTCGAAACAGCCTTCAGGCGGTTGCTCGATGAATTGTTGCCAATCCTGGCCGGAGGACTCGAAGCCGGCCTCAACGTGCTGACGGCGAAATTTTCAAACGGATCAGGTAGGGCGTTTCAGAGGGGCACGGCTTCCCACAGCGGAAAGCCGCGATGTTGAATACAGGGCCGAACGCGGCTGGTCAGTGCACGTCCCGCGTCGCCGAAGCAGCCCCGATTTCTAGAGAACCCGCTTCCCGGCGAACTGGTGATAGGCCCAAAGAACAACCACCGCACCGATCACGGCGACGATCAGGCTGTAGATGTTGAGGCCGGTAACCCCCGACGCGCCAAAGGCGCTGAAGATCAGCCCGCCGACGATGGCGCCCACGATCCCGAGCACGATATCGAGCACAAGGCCCTGCCCGCTCTTGTTGACGACCTTGCTGCCAAGAAAACCGGCGATGACGCCGAGGATGATCCAGCTTAATATTGACATTTTCCTCTCCATTCCCCGCCCTCAATTACTTCCACATCATCAAGCAAAGCTCAA
Organism: Mesorhizobium sp. WSM4821; assembly: GCF_055901555.1. NCBI lineage: Bacteria > Pseudomonadati > Pseudomonadota > Alphaproteobacteria > Hyphomicrobiales > Phyllobacteriaceae > Mesorhizobium > Mesorhizobium sp. WSM4821. The sequence goes on from NZ_CM148371.1 coordinate 4,724,150, forward strand.
GCCAACTTGAAATTGATGATTACGGAAAGCTCCAGCCAAATTGAAATTCAGCCCGAATGAGTCATTGTGGGTGGGATGGGCAACATTGACATGGAGATCCACAATGGGACTGTTTGACAATGCCGTTCCCGGCGGCAACGTCGCCAAGCCACTGATGATCGCGCTCGGTGCGTTGTTGGTTGGAAAAATGCTGAGCGGCAAAAGTGCCGACCAGACGGACCAGGCTCAAAGCCCCGCACCCGCGCCTTTTCGTGGGTCGGCACCGGGCAGAACCGGCCGATCCAGGCCAACGATCTGGGCAATGCGCTAGGCCCACAGGTCATTCGCGAGATCGCGCAAAGGGCGGGGATGAGCGAGCAGGACGTGGTCAAGCAATTGTCCGCGGCCTTGCCTGGTATCGTCGACAAGCTGACGCCGAACGGACAGGTGCCGCCGCAGAATCAGCTCGCGTCGATATTCAGTAAGTTCGCCAACTAAAGCGCCTCGCGTTTGAACGGAATCATGCGACGCGCTTTAAGTTCCTTTTTATGCATGTCGTTATCGCAAAACCGCTGCATACTTTTGCGCGACATGCACTACCTCGCCGCGCCTCGTTGGACGCACCACGAAGCTCCAACACCTTGAATTTTCAATTGCGGACGGTCCCGTCCGCAAAGCGTTTCGATCTGCGCTGCCCTTGGCTTGGGGTCATGCGTCAGATCTGCCGGGGCAGAGGATGGAAATCTGGAGCGGGTAGCGGGAATCGAACCCGCATATTCAGCTTGGAAGGCTCCCAGCAATTCAATGAAATCAATGCGCCGTGTCACGACACCTCGCGTGCCGTGTCAAGTTGCGGCATAGGATCGGCCGCCGTGTCACAACAACTTATCCTTGCTGCCGCCCTCATCTCCGGATAGCGATCAGGGCGGCATCATGCCCCATGTCGACGGCGCGCCTGCCTTGCTGGTGCCCTTCGGCTGCACCGTCAGGCCGATCTGCTTGCCGCCGCATTTCGAGCATTTCAGCTTCGGCACGATGTCGTCATGCATGGCGCCATGATCCGGCCCGAGCCTGTCGCGAAGCTTGATGAAATCGAGGGCCTGGTGATGACGACAGGCCGGGCGATGGCACCACGCCTCGATGGTGTCGCCGCTGTCGATGACGTCCTGAATGGTTCTGCCGGCCATCCCGGCGATATAGCTCTGGCCCTTGACGAATGCCAAGCCCGCGCCATCATCCCCGGTTTGGAGGGGCACCCTATCATCAGCGAGCTCGGACCTTCTAGCTGGTGCGCATGGCAATCTGAAAGGCATTGTTCGACATGAAACCTGGACTACTTGAAGAAGTTCCCTGGTCAAATGACTCCATCACGGCTTACGACAGAGAGCATTTCACCATCTATTGTCAGATCCTCGACTACTGCGCCGACAATGCCAGCATAGAGGAGATGGCCGAACGCATTCTCGGCATCGACCCGGCCATTGAACCGGTCCGCGCGCGCAACGCTGTTCGCAGCCATATCGACCGGGCGAACTGGATGGTGACGACCGGTTCCAAGCACCTGTTCGCCGGCTGACTGCTATTCTTTCATCGCTAAAGCCCAGATCCCTGAACGCAAAAAAGCCCGCCGCACCTTTCGGCACGGCGGGCTCATAGGCGAGCAAGGAACTACGCCAGCTCGACGCAACTGCACGCGGCAGGCCGATGGCCGTCGCAATACCACTCCTGGCGATCTTCAACCCAAGGATGGTCGCGAACGACTTCGACGCGAGTGGCGATGCGCTGATGCGTAGCGCACCAGAATACGGGTCCGTCTTCCTTCATGAGCGATAGAAGATCGGGGCCACTCACCCGAGCCCGACGCTTAGGCCTCGACTGGAGTGAAGTCGACATAATAACTTTTGCCGATCACCAGCTGCTCGGCGGCCTTCGGGTTGTCGATCTGAAACTCCGCGTGGCCGGAGGGCGTCGCCTTTTGGAAGGAAACATCCTCGGCGAGCTTCTGATCATACTCGCAGCGGAAGATCGCCTTTGCGCCGCCCCACGCCTGTGCGAACACGTTCTCCAGTTTCATTTTGCAACGAATGCCCATCTCTTCATCTCCATGAGTGGGGGTTGCCCGGAACCGCCGGGCGCGGATCGGAAGGTCAGCGCGACGGCAGCGATCGATTGCGGTCTTCGGCGGCGGCCTGGAGCGTAGCCGTCAGCGCCGAGATCGCATTCGACTGGCTGACGATCGAATCCTGCAGGCGATCAAGCCGGGTCAGCGTGTCCCTCTGGAACCGCTCCGACGCCGCGCTTTCCTGCGTCTGTTTCGTTTCCACGCTGATCAGACGTTCATTGACCTTGCCGGCCTGATCGATCGCCGACTGAGCCACCCTTTCGACCGTCTCGACGCGAGCTGTCGTCAGGTTGGCCTGGCGATCAGCCGATTCCTTTTGCGCGACAATCTTGTTGTCCTGCGCCTGGAATTTCTGCTCCAGGTTCATGTTCAACAGAACGGCCACGAAGCCGAGCGCCGGCAGCGAGAGCGCCATCGATAGCCGCGCCACGGCAAGGAGCATGACGTTTTCGGCGATCTTCTCCGACGTGTTCGACATCTCGTGATCCTCGTTCAAGTCCCCCGGCCCTTTCCATGCATGCACTGCCAATGTTCACGCCGCGTCGCGGCCGAGATAGAAATCGATCCGCCTGCGATCGGCGCAGATCACCCGGACGACCTTGCGATTCGGGTGCTCGTGCGCGAATGCGGACGCCACGCGCTGCGACTGGACCATGCATTCCATCGGCTGCATGCCGTCGGCGAGAATGGCCGGCCGGCAGTCCTGCCCGGACAGGGCGCATGAAACGAGGATGAGGGCGATCATAGTCCCTCGTCCCATGCTCTAACGCCGTCGATCTTGGTGCCGCAGGCCAGCAGCCGCTGTTCGTTGGCGTCGCCACGCGCGTAGAGGTCGTCCACCGTCTCGGCACCTCCGGCGGCGCCAGGCCCCTTGCGCCACGGCTTGCCGCAAGGCGCCGTCAGCACCTTCGGCACGCGCGGCTTGACGATCTCGACCTTAGTCAGGACCGCCGGCTTTGGGGCCGACTGGCACCCCGCGCAGAGCGTCAGGAATGCGAAGGCCAAGGAACTTGCGAGCGTCTTCATTGTCTCTCTCCGCCTTGCGGCGTTCATCGGTTGCCGTGTTCAGCGCATCGTTGGTTTCCGCCAGCTGTTCGGCGAGCCTGGCGGCGAGGTCCGCATCGCGCTGCTGCTGCGCCTTCAGGCGGCCCAGTGCTTCCTCGTTGGCCTTGATGACATCCTTGGCCGTCTGGAGGTCGACGCGCGCCTGATCGGCCTCGGCGCGGGCGGAAATGGCGTTGCCGCGATAGACGGCGGCGGCGCCGAAGAGGCCGAGGATGACCAGCGCGACGATGCCGGCGAGGACGAGCCTGATCTGGGTCATTGGCCAAGCCACCACCAGAATGCCGCCAGCTCGACGCCGAGGATGGTGCCGGCGCCGATCGCCGCGCCGACGACCATGGCGCTGACGGTCCTGGCGTCCATCAGCGGATACCCTCGAGGCAGATCCTGCGCTCTTCGGCTCGGCGCGTGGTGAGGCCCTTGATGACGCGACCGCCGGCGCGGTTCCATTTGGGCAGCTCGTTGCAGGCGCCGCGGATGTCGCCGGTGTTCACCCGCCTGGCCAGCGTCGACCTGCAATAGGCGCCGACGCCGACATTGTAAGTGAACGACAGGAAGGCAACGTAGGGCTTGTCCGGCACAGAATCGGGCGCGGCCATGCAGCGGCGCATGCCGGTTTCGAACTCGACCAGCGCATCACCAAGCATCGCCTTGCACTGGTCGGTTGTGTAGGCGTCGCCGAGCTTGACGCCGCGCGTCTCGCCGAAGCAGACGGTCGGAACGCCGACGACATCGCGGTACGCCCTGGTGCGCAACCCCTCGAAGCCACCGATCAATCCGATGGCAAGCGAGCCAGCGACGGTGATGCCGACGCCGGCCTTTTTCAAACGGCTCATTTCTTCTCTCCTAGGTTTTTTTGAACGACAAGGCGGGCGATGAAAGCGAAGGCCACGGTGAGCCCGGATAGTGCGGCAAAGACGCCTGGCGCGATCGGCAGCAGCCCGTCGAGCAGCGGCAGCGCTACTTCGAAGCCGGACAGAAGGCCGGCAAGGATCATCAGCCGGACAGACCAGGCGCGCTTCATCACTGCCCGCCAGTTCTTGACGAGATGCATGTCGGTCCTTTCCGCCCTCGCGGGCAGGTTGTGCGGTTTCGGATTTTTAGGTAGGGATCGGGCTTCAAAGGAGATGCCCATGGCGGACGGACCCCGTAGAGACCTGATAATTCTTGCCGGGCCGTGGGCTTCACACAGCGTGGACTTTCGAGCGAATGTGGCGCTGAAGGGCGGAGAAATCCGCACCGCCGATCATGGCCTGCTAAGGTTGATCGACGGCCGCTGGGAAGTTCTGAAGAGCGGCGACATCAACGAGGCCGACGTTATTCGGAATGCATTGCGCCGGCCGAGCTAGATGGCATGACGTTGCGGATCAAGTTGCCTGGAGGCACGCTGAAGGTGAAGACCTATCGCGAGTTGCGGACGCGAGAACGCGATCGTCGCGTTCCGGTGCTAAAATTGGGCTCGATGTATTTCATCTGGTGGTCCAACAAAAAAACCAACCGGGACTCTTCGCGGCGGGGTCAGCCGTAAATGCGGCTTGACAGCATTCAGGTAGGACGCGGGGCCGCAGCCCTCTTGGTCGTTCTTCTGCATTCGGAACTCGCCGTGACCAAATATTTCGGTGCGCCTATTACGAATGGAGCTTTCCTCTTTGGAAAGGCGGGGGTCGACTTCTTTTTCGTTTTGTCAGGCTTCATCATTTGGTGGGTACATAGCCGCGACATCGGGAACAGGGCCAGCCTCCCACACTACGCGATCAAGCGTTTTGCGCAGAATCTATCCGACCTATTGGGTGGCACTGGCCTGTGTGATCGCGATCTTTCTCGTCATGCCTGAGGCTGGAACCGGCCACGAATTGGAGTTGCCATCTCTGCTGCGAGCAATCGCGCTGTTTCCTAGTCCAGACGGGCAGATACTCGGTGTCGCGTGGACCCTCTGTTACGAGATGCTTTTCTACGTCCTGTTCTGCATTTTGATATTCGCGCCGAAAAGCGGGGCGTTTTTAATGGCTGGCTGGCTGTTGTGCGCCATGGTCTTTCCTGACGCGAAGTCCTTCATCTTCGCGCCATATCCTGCTCATTTCGCTATGGGCATGGGTAGTGTGCTGAGAGTTCTGCAAATTCGCTGAGAGAGGGCGGTCATGGCAGGCTGGTGATTGTTCACGTCACCTGATTCCCTGGAAGGAACGCCACCATGACCAAGATTGAAAGTAAGACCGCCAGCGCCGCCGTCAAAGACATTCTGCTTTCGAACCCGCAAGGACTGCACGAAGTGATCCGTGCGGTGATGCAGGAGGTGCTCGAGGCCGAGATGGACGAGGCGCTGGGTGCCTCGAAGGGCGAGCGGACGCCGGAGCGTCTCGGCTACCGCTCGGGCTATTACGGCCGCACCCTTGTCACCCGCGTCGGCAAGCTTGAGCTGCGGGTTCCGCAGGACCGGGCCGGCCGCTTCTCCACCGAGCTGTTCGAGCGTTACCAGCGTTCGGAGCGGGCCTTGGTGGCGACGCTCGCGGAGATGTATGTGCAAGGCGTGTCGACCCGGAAGGTCAAGGCGATCACGGAAGAGCTGTGCGGCCATGCGTTCTCGGCCTCGTCGATCTCGGCCATCAACAAACGCCTGGACGAGAGCCTGAAGGCGTTTGCCGAGCGGCCGCTTCAGGAGCCCTTTGCCTACCTCATCCTCGATGCTCGCTACGAGAAGGTGCGCGAGGCCGGCATCGTCATGAGCCAGGCTGTGCTGATCGCGGTCGGCATCGACTGGGATGGAAGGCGCCAGATCCTGGCCGTGGAGATGGCCAATCGCGAGAGCCGCTCGGCCTGGCGGGACTTTCTCGTCGGCCTGAAGGCGCGCGGCCTCAAGGGCGTCGAGCTGGTCGTGTCCGACGATCACGCCGGCCTGGTCGCAGCGATCGGCGAGGTCATCCCCGAAGCGGCGTGGCAGCGCTGCTACGTGCACTTCCTCAGGAACGCGCTCGATCACCTGCCGCGCAAGCACGGCGACGACTGCCTGCAGGAACTGCGTTGGCTTTATGACCGGCGCGATCTCACTGAGGCCAAGGCCGATCTCGCTGCATGGCTTGCCAAATGGTCGGGCCGCTATCCGCGGCTGACGACCTGGGTGGAGGAGACCATCGAGTACACGCTGACCTTCTTCCGCCTGCCGCGCCAGCACCACAAGCACCTGAAATCCACCAACATGCTGGAGCGCCTCAATGAGGAAATCCGCCGCCGCACCTATGTCGTGCGCATCTTTCCAAACTCACAGAGCTGCCTGCGCCTGGTCAGGGCAATGGCCGTCGAAACCAACGAAAACTGGATGGAGGCAAACCGCTACATCAACATGGACGACCTGCGCGAGCACAAAAAGCTCGCTCTGCGCCAAGCCGCATGACCACCACCATGGCCGCCTCAATTTGCAGAACTTGACGCACACAACCTGGGCATGGCGGCGGCGTTCCTCTCGAGGATCTTGAACCTTCGCCATGGCGTCGCCATCGCGGTGGCTGGAGTGTGCCTGTTTGCCGCTTGTGCCGTTGCCGAACTGCATCTCAGTGAGATCATTCGACATCTGTGCTACGCCGCCTCTAGCATGGTGATCATTGTCGGGCTTTGCAGCATGGATCTGAAATCGCCCACGTTGTGGCCAAAGTCGTTCCTGCTGTTGGGCGCGGCGTCCTACTCACTGTACCTGGTTCATTACCCAACACTCGTCGGAGCCAACAAGCTGCTCTCAAAAGTCTACCCAGAACTTTCCCCGTCGATCGCGCTCCTTTGTGCGATCGCTGTGGCGATTGGAGCCGGGATTACTTTCCACCTCTTGGTTGAGCGACCAATCGGCGAGTTCCTTCAGCGTCAAGACTCGCGAAAGCTCCCACTGGTTAGAGCGGGTCAATGACCAACCATCACCTTGTGAAGCGCCTTAAGATCATCAAACGTGACTGCCAACACCACCGGCTTCATCGTTCCTTCCTACCTTGTGAAAGGTTGACTGTTTGGGATGATCGGCGCTTTATCGTGCGCTTTCACTGGGATCGAGGCACCTGAATGGACGTGGCACCGACTTCATCTAGCGACCTTCTTGCTCTCTTGCGGCAGCAGTCCGGGCGAATCCAGACTACCGAAACCGATGTAATACTGTCGAACCCCAACTTGCTACGATTGCAAGATGCCGGTTACGTGTCGGTTGACTTTGCTGGCGGGGGATGGGGAACCTACGTCGACATAACACTAACGAATGATGGCAGAAGGCTACTCGGAATGAGAGTATCGCCACCCACTTGGCGCGAGCGGTTTCTGATAGCACTCTTTTCCCGCGCATCCCGATAAGAAAAATCTGGCCAGTTGGCACCTAATCCGCTTTGCTGAGCTAGATCGACATAACAACCGGCGCCACTATACCGGCAACGACTGCATAACCAGCCGCAGTCATGTGGACCTTGTCAGCATTATAATAGGTGGCGTTCAACTCATCGCCGGGATCGCCAATCCGGGGGTCGGCGGCAATGTCGGCAAGTGCATCAGCATATGCTGCCCAGTTTGCCCTGATCGAAGTGTTGGCCGTCAACCTGGAGGCCTCGAACGTACCGGGCGTGCCAGCACCAGATCTCGGCAGAATGGTTGCCGCGATCACCTTGAATCCCTCATTCCGCGCACCTTGACACCACGAAGCATAGCGCGTGAGAGCGTCGGCCACTGCTCCGCCAAAATAGAGATCGTTCGTCACCTCCCACATGACGATAATGTCTTTCGGGCGGGCCAGATCGTGGAGCGGGTCAAGGCGTGATGCGTCCGCCACATCAAGTTGAGCCGTCGTATAGCCAGGCGCCCCCAGGTTGAATAGATCCCAGCTGGGTAGCAATGCGGCCATCTGGGCTGGATAAGAGTCCGTAGACGGATTTGCCGAACCCGTTCCGAACGTCAATGAATTGCCATCACACCAGACACGTGGGCTTGTGTTGATGTTGAGGTTGAACTTCTGCTTGTACAAGCCGAGCAACAGTGCTTGCTCCGCTGCAGTCAGAACGCGATTAATGATCAGAAGTCCAAGGATCGCACCATCCCAGGTAAAGCCTCCAGTTGAAAGATCACCGATCGTCAGCGCGCCAGAGAGGGTGAGATTACCCGTTGCCATCTCCCTGGTTAGAATCTGGCTAGACGGGCCATGAACTCTGATCCTCTTGGTAGCGCCATCATAGGTGAAGGTCTGCAGATAAGTAGTTCCTTGTAGTGTCGTGGAAATCTGCGTATCTGACAATGCTGCCGAGTTTGCAGCAGCAAAAGCGCTGCCCACACGTCCGCCGTAAAAATTAAGTCCAGAAGCCGAGGCGAAAATCTTTGTCGCTGCCCCTGCACTCTGCACGACCGCGTAGCATGTAAAGGCAGTGTTAAAGCTTGCGTCTAAAAAAGAAGGTGTGAGCAGCTTTCGACCCACCGTATTCAAATCTATGCCGGGTCTGCCGTTGTAGAGGTTAGTCTTATAGACAGGCCGGTTTCCGATCGTCGTCTGCGTCGCATGGTTCGCAAGGCCTGATTTATCACGGGCCAAGCCGACCGGATCATCAGCTGCCGCGACAGGTGTGGACCCGGCACTGTCCTGAAACAGAGACGCGACGTCGGTGAAATCAAAGTAGACGCCTTTGTAGCCGCCGGAAAAAAGGGAACTTACCTTGAACCCCTGCGGGGGAAGGTCGGCGCCAGAAAGCGCCCTGCCCATGCTTATGATACGTGACGCCACTGCGGTGCACCCCTGTCCTTGTAATGAATTCAGATCGGCTCGTAGCCGTGCACATAGACGCTGCCGTCCTCGAAAACCGCTATCGGGAAGCGATTATTGTCATCCTTGAAGCCAGCAACGACGAGGCGTCCATCGATGTAGAATTCGTCAGGCTCAATAAGAACTTCATTCAGAGTTTCCACGCCGGTGGCGATACCGGTGATGCGGGCATTGAGCGAGACATCAGACCCCCGCGCGGCCTGAACTTCAGCCGTGACGAGATTGGCGGATGTCGTCTTCACGATCGTAATTTCCGTCGTGCCAACAGTGATCGGCGCCTGGTTTTGCACGGCCCATGTCTCGGAAGCATGCGTGCCGAAATCGACATCGAATCTCGCCCCCAGCAGATCGTCCGCTGCGCCCATGTCGGTCGAGCGTATCGCCGATCCTGCCGCCTGGACGACATAAACGCCATCGGCCACCGCACCCGCAGCTGTGGCGCGCGCGATGCGGTCGCCCTCGACTAGCACAAGCCCGTCTAGTGTTGCGCCAGCGATCATCGCGGAAGGCGCGGCGGCGGTTGTGACCAGCAACCGCACCGCCTGTTTCGCGGGCTTGACGCCGCTTAGCGCCAGCGCCTCGACGTCTTCGACCCGATCATAGAGAGTATCAAGCTCACCGACAGCTTCCTGGACTGCGATACGATCCGCGTTCGTCGCCTGCGCGGCTTCGATAGCAACGTTGGATGCGACGGTTGCAGCGTTGACCTGCGCGCCCCCCTGCTCCAGGAGCGTGCCCCAGAAATTGCCGCCGGTAGCAACCCAGACCCCAACCGTCTTTAGCCATTCGTCGCCGGTGGAGCGGATGATGGCGCGATCACCGTCGCGGCCGAAATCCGCGACTAGGTCCGCGGCGCTCTGCGCGATTAGGAACGACTGCCCGGCCTGCCCGGAAACAACGAGAACAGGAACTTCAAGGATTGCGCTATGCGACATCGCGGGTCACCGTTTTGAGGACTGGCCAGATCACCTTGTCGAGCACGATGCGGCTGTCGCCACCTTCGATGCGGGCGATGTCGAAGACGACGATGGTCGATTGATCCATCGGCCGCGTCGCCGCCTCCGACAGGAAGAAGGCAAGTGTGCGCGGCGCCTCGCGCTGCAAGGTCGCGGTTGCCGTGTCGGCCTCGAACAGCACCGGGCCGGGCACGGCGGCGCGGAACTGCGCCACCAGCCGGCCGCTGCCGATCGCCTCGGCGTCCCACAGATCCTGCGGGAACTGCAGCCGGATTTCGATGTCGTAGCCGGGCCGGATCGGCTCGACGTCGGGAAAGACGTATTTCATCGCCTTAAAACTCGTAGGTGAGGTTGGCCGTCCCGGCATTGAAGACGGGGGTCCCTTCGACGGTCGTCAGCCGGACGATGTCGAGGGCGCCGGCCAGGCTGACGGCGACATGCGCCAGATAGTATTGCCCGGCGCCGGTCCTGCCGGCATGGACCATCGCCAGCCAGGTGTTGGTGGCCGGGTCGATCAGCGTCAGTTCGACCATCCCGTGCAGAATGGTGGCGGCGCCGATCTGAACGCCGGTGACGGGGATCCTGGTGGCAACGCTGACCAGTTCGACATCGTCAATGGCGAGATTGCTGACCGTGCCGGTGTAGCCGGCGCTGGCTGGAACGCCACCGGTGCCGATGCGCAGCGAGATGGTGGCCGCGACATCGACGGACAGGCCGGCGAGGCCGACGCGGATGCGCCGAACGCCCGCCGGAATGGCCGAGAAATCGACAGATGTGCCCGATAGCGCGGCGACGATCGCCACGCCGACACCGCCATATTCCGGCTCCGTTGTCCCGGCCACCAGCGCCTTGCCACGCACGCCCTTGGCCAGCCGCTGCGGCCCGCTGGCGTCGCGGAAGATGATGTCGCCCTGCGTCGTCAGCAGCGCGGCGGATATTTTCCCCGCCAGCGCCGTCGTCATGGTCGCGGCGAAATTCGGATCGTCGGCGAGTGCCGCCGCCAATTCGTTGAGCGTGTCGAGCGTGCCAGGCGCAGCATCGACCAGGGCAGCCAGCGTCGCGTCGACATATTGCTTGGTTGCGGCCTGCAGCGCCGAGGCCGGGTCGCCGGGCAGGACCAGCGGTCCGGTCATGGTGTCGCCGGCCTTGAGCACGAGATTGGTCGGCAGCGCGGTGATGACGGCGGTGACGAAGGCGGGGATCGCCGCCAGTTCGGTGGCAACCTCCTCCTTGTTGTCCTCGAACAGGCCGGGGAATTCCTCGACGATCTTGGCGGCGATATAGGCCACCATCACATCGCGCAGCAGCGCCGGGCTGGTCGGGTCGAGTGTCTCGAGGTCGATGCCGGAGCCGATCAGAACCATGCGCAGATTGGCGAGGATGCGGTTCCAGTCGCCGGCGGTCAGCTTGGTCGAATCGGCATAGGAAAGCCCGTTGCGCGCCCAGGAGAAACCGTCGCGATGCGCGGCCTCGAGCCCGGCCGGCGCGGTCAGCTTCTTGACGACATCGAGGATGCCGAACAGGTCGGGTGCGGGCATTGAGTGAAGTCCTTAATGATGATGGTGAGACGCCACGGCCGAAGGCCGCAAGCCCGACCGGGCGTCGCGCCAAGTGGCGCGCCCCGCCGGAGGGCCGGCCGCCGGCAGGCGGCGATGCGGCCCGTGAGGCTAAACTTTGATGATGTAGAGAACGGCCTTGTTGCGCGGCCGGGTTTCGGCGTCGCCGGTCACCGCGTTCTTGAGGTCGAGCTCAATCCCTGACTGGTTGGAGTCGGAGCCATTGACGGTCACAGACTCGCCGGTTTTCGAAGCGCGGGCAAAACCGATTGCCGACGGGTTGCTGGCACTGGTCAGGGCGGCCAGCGAGCCGTCGCCCTTGATCTTTTGCGGCGTCGTGGTCTTCGGCGCCGCAGTGGCCCAATCCTGGAAGCCGCCGAGAGCGCGACCTGTGTCGATGCCTCGCGCATCGTCCCAGCCGCGCACGAACTCGCCGCGCAGGTCGGGCACATTGAAGGTGGTGACCGCGTCGCCCGCCCCCCATGCGATGCCGATGGCCGCGAACAGATCGGCATAGGTCGTGCGGCTGACCGCCTGGCCGTTGCATTTCAGCCAGCCGGACGGCGCGGTCTCGGCGGCGAACATCGAGACCGAGCCGGGCGGCACCTCGATCGACGGCGCACCGCCGGACGAGACCGCCGCCAGGAGCAGCGACAATGCCTGCCAGAGCTGCGTCGGGTCGGCGGGATCGGGCGTCAGGCCGGCCTGGGTGATGACCTTCAGGATCTCGTCCTGCGTGTCGTTCAGCACCTTGGCCGGCGGGATCGACCCGTCGAGGCCGGCCGCCTTGTTCTCATCCCAGTAGGGAACGCGGTCGTCCGTGGGCGGCGCGTTGCGCGGATTGACGAATTTCATTTGGATATCCCTTTGGTCAGGCGGAAAAGACGACTGTCGTCCACGCCGGCTTCAGCGTGTTGAACAGGCAGACCAGGTCGTCGGGCAGGCCGAGCTTGCCGAGCGGCGTCTCGCCCATCCGGCCGACACCCATCTGGAAGTAGGTGACGGGAACGCCGGGCACCTTGACGATCCAGACATATTCGGACGGAGAGCCGCCGCCGAGCGCTTCGGAGCCGCCCATGGCAGACGCGCCCATGCGAAAAGGCGTCGGCTCCTCGATGGTGATCTGATAGCCGGCGTCGGCGGCCAGCCGGATGAAATCGCCCGGCGTGATGGTGCCGCCCGAGCGGATCTTCATCAGCAGCGAGCGCATGCGTTCGTCGATGGTGGCGTCGGCCCCGAGGCATGGATCGGGCAGGCCGTATTCGAGCTCCCAGTCCTCCAGGCTGTCGACCAGGGTAATGGCGGTCGATTCGAGAGCGACCTGGAACAGGGCGCGATAGGCGTCGCCAAGGCCAGACGCGATCGCCCGCCAGAAGCGCGACAGCACCGACAGCGGGTCGAGCGCCTGATTGTCAGGCGTGCCCCACGCCGCACCCTTGGGCAGCAGCGCGGTCAGGAACCCTTCCGCCGTCTCGTCGTCCGGGTCGGACAGCACATCGACCTGCGACGGCGGCGCCGCATAGGCATTGTCGGGAGCGAAATGGAAGAAGGCGACATCGTCCTCGCCGAGATAGCGCGGCCAGCGCGGCGCCGGGTCAGACATAGCTGACGGTCCCGAGCACCGGCATCTCGCCGTCGATATAGGTGAAGTCGCCGGATGGCGCCACCAAGACGTGTCGGTCCTCGCCAACCGCCAGGCTGACCGCTTCCGACACCCAAGAGCGGGACAGCGTGAAGGGCTCCGCCGCGACGCCCGGACGGGCGCGCGTCCCCAGCATGGCCGTGATCGACGCGGAGATCGCCGCGCGGGTCGCAACGGAATCTGTGGCAAGGCCGGATATGGTGATGTCGAGCGGAACCGGAACCGGGGCCGAGACCGACAGTCCGGCGCGGATCAGCCGGCGCGCCTCGAGTTCTTCCTGGACGATGGCGATATCGCCGGATGTCGGAATGCCGTTGACGCGGCCCTCGAACAGGAACCAGACGCCAACCGTGCCGGGCGCGTCGGCGAAAGGATAGGCCCAGGCATGGGTGACGCCGGACACCTCCCGGGCGAACTGCTCGTAGTCGGAATAAGCACCTCCTTGGGGAGGACGCCGCTTGCGGTCGAGGATGCGCGCGCGCAGAGACTCGTCGGTTTCCGTATCCGCGCCGCCGCCGATGCCGCCGGCGGCGACCGTCGCCTCGAGGTCGAGGTTCGGGAACTGCGTCAGGTCGGCGCGCTGCACGGTTTCGCCGGCGGCGATGTTGGTAGCGACGCCATAGTCGTCGGAGACGATGGTCAGCGTCAGCAGGCCGGCCAGGTCGGAGCGCGCATCGGACACGGAGCGATAGAGCCGGTTACCGGCGATGAAGGCGATCCCCGCGGGATAGATCGTGTCGGCATAGCCGTTGAGCGTCACCACGCCCTCGGCGCGTGACATCGAATTGCGATAGATACCGAGCTCGGCGCCGTGCCGCTCCAAATGCTGGACGCTCGCCGTGGAGGCGAAGATCTGCTCGTAGAGCCAGGCGGCGCGCAGATGCATGTCGTGCAGCCCGGCGGCGACCGTCTTGACGATCGCCGTCAGGTTGTTCGGCCACACAAGCGCATCGGTGCCCGGCAAATAGCGGCGCAGGGCGCCGCGCAGCCGGGACGATATCTCAGTCGGCGAGAGGACGGTCCAGGCCACGCAATTGCTCCCAAAGGACGCCGAAGCGGCGATCGAAGACGACCGCGCCATCGCGGTCCTTCAACAGAATTTTCAGGTCGATGCGGCGCTCGGCCGGCAGCGCCGTTCCGGTCACCTCGGCCGACGACACCGCGCCCTGCTCGATCAATGGCTGCAGCGCCGCACGCGCGTAGTCTTCCGCCCGAAGCGCGGTGGCATCGCTGGCGGTCGACCGGCGCAGCAGCCAGAGCTTCGAGCCGATCGCCGCCTCGCCGAGATCGGTGCGCAGATCGAAACTGTCGCCCGGCCAGCCGCGGTTCTGTTCCCCCGGCGGCAGCTCGTCCGGCTCGACGCGGGCATCGGTCATCAGGCAAAGCAGCACGGCTGTGGCAAGTGCTGCCTTGGCGCGCAGGCCGCCGGCATTGGCCTTGTCGTCGCCGGCCAAGGCCCAGTCGCCTTGCGTGCCGTCCCAAAGCGTGTCCGGCGACAGCAGCGGCTCGCCATCGCCGGTGAGTGGAACAATCCGGATCATCAGTGCGAGTGATGGTTGGTGTTGCCGCCGGCGTCGATAATCGAGCCGGTCGCCGTTATGTTGCCGTCGACGTTGAGGTCGCCCTGCAAATTCCAGGTGCCGCCGGTCAGCGTGACAGTGCGCGAGCCGAAATCCATGGTCACGCCTCCAACGAAAAGCTTGATGATGTTGCCGGAGGCGTCATAGAGAGCCGACGCCCCGTCCGGCAGGTCGGGCCGGTGCCCGGCATGCTCGATCCCCATCAGCATCGCCTGCGTGCGCCGGCCAGGCATGACCATGGCGACGCCGATCGACCCAGCCGGAGGCCGGCTGGCGGCGCCATGCGGCTGGACGTAAAGCAGGTCCTTGAAGGTCTCACCCGCCAGCCCGCGACCGGAGATCAGCAGCTGGCCGTTGTCGAAGCGCGAACTGTCGGTCTCGAACCGCGTCAGATGGGCAGAGGATTTCATTGCGCCGAATACTCCGCCTTCGGTTCCGGCGCCGACCATCCCTTGCCGGATTTCGAACCGGACGAAGTGCCGCCGAGCGCGCGCGGATCGGTCAGCGTCAGCGTCGCCCGCGTGCCCTCGCCGTCGGCGCGCGTGTCCTGCGTCAGCTCCACCGATTTGATGACCATCATCTGGTCGAGATAGACGCGAGGATGCCTCACATACACCAGCCAGTTCGGCGTCCAGATCATCCCGCCTTTGTCGCGCCAGCCCGACACCGTGATGGTCGCAGTGACGGCGAGACCGGCCGCGGCGCGTGCTTCCCATTCGACCGCGTTCTTCATATGCGCGGTCGTCGCCTCGCCGTCGAGCACGACGATCCTTGGCCTGTCGCGGCCGACCGATGCATCGCTGGCCTTGGCTTCCGGGCGCATTGCCTGCGGTGTCGTGCCGCGCGATTGCTGCCCGCGCACGACGACCGGGTTGAACCGGCCCTGCCCCGAGAACTCGGCGCCGCCCGATATGATATTGACGCCGGCAGCCAGGCCGCCCGAATGCGAGCCCTCCGGCTTTTTGACGATCCGCAACTTGCCTTCCGGCGTGTCGTGAATAACAGCGGCTTCCGCGCGCGCCAGCGGCTCCAGCGTCGAGTAAAGCGATTCTCCAGGCTCGATCTGATGCTTGGCGATGGTCTCGAACGACCCCTTGGCCTCGATGCCGATGCCCAGATTATCGAAGGCCTCGCCGATGCCCTTGATATCCTTGTTTTCGACCAGGCCGGTCTTGTGCAGGATCGAGGTTTCGACCGCGTCGACCGTGCGAGAAACCAGCGAGATCGCCACGCGCCAATCGTCCGATCCCTGGTCGGGGCTCAGATCCCTGACATAGCCGGTGAGCAGCAAAGTGCCACTAGCCGAGAGCGTCGCCTTGGTGTCCGGCCATGGCGGTTCCACGCCCGGAGGAATGTGCCCATTGACGACAGCGGTGCGGACCGCCTCCTCGGCCGAGATCGAGATCGAGACATCCTGCCAAGGCAGGAACAGGCCGCCCGCCTGAATGGCAATGGTCTCAAGCGGCAAGGCACGATCCTCTCAGGCCGCCCCGTGGCGGCTGCGTGTACACGTTTAAGGCGCAATGGCCTCGAAACTGATCGGCATGGCGGCCGGCGTGGCGACGCTGTTGCGGCGCGCCAGCTCTTCAGCCCTGCCGGCATCGCCGTAAAGCGCATAGGCCAGCGCCGTTGCCGGCAGCGATATCTCGGTCTGGACGTTGACCAGCGGCGCCCGGTTGGCGGCGACGTCGCTCAAATCTGAGGCGGCTGTCGCGGCAATGTCGGACAGCCATTCATTGACCGCAACGTCGAGGCCGCTCGACAGCGCCTCGAGCACCGGATCAACGACCGGAGCAATGCGATCGCGGGCGCGCCGAGCGTCCTGTCGGGCAAGGTAGTCGGCGGCGGCAAGCGTCTGGCAGAAGCCTGCGGCGAAGGCCGCGGCGGACACCAGGTCGAACACATCGGTGCCGGCCGAATTCTTAGTGACAGAAGACTGGGCGGCGTCAGCGAAGGCTTCGGCCGCCTCGGCAGGGCTTGCGGCGTCGGCGATGGCTGCGGTGGTCGAGACGATGGCGTCGGCAATGGCCGCGGCCTGCGCCACCGGCTCATCCGCCAGGCGCGTGATCGTCGCGATGGCGTCGGCGATGGGGGGCCGCTTTTCAGCCGGCAGTTCGGCAATGTCGGCGATTTCCGTCAGCCTGGAAGCCGCGGTGGCGACCGCGACGGCAGAGGATGCCGCCTGGCCCGTGGCGACATCGCGCATGCGGAAGGCGGCGGCTTGGCTGATTGTGTCGACACCCGCAGCGATCAGTGAGGCGATGGCCAGTGCGCCGGGTACCGCCTCGAACGGCAGCGAGGCCACGCCGGCCGCGATGAACTCGATGTCGAAGCCGACATAGCCGGCGCGGCTGCGCTCACGCGACATTGACCAGCGCGGCACCCTGACCAGCACCGGGCCACCCATCGGCAGCACCAGCGTGGCAGCGCCAGACGCGTTGAGCGCCGCGATGAATGTGCTGGCATTGGTGTCGGCCGCGTCACCGGCGACATAGGCACTGAGCGAAAACCGCCTGACGGCACCGCCCATGTCCTCGGTGACGTGCAGGTCGGAATAGGCGATCGGCGAGACGGCGACGCGCCGTCCGCCCTCGGCGTCTTCGTAGTCGACGAAGAACGGCACGGCGCGAAACGAGGCGGGCCGGAAGGCTTTCAGCCAGTCGCGCATCAGCGTGGCCCCATCGCGCGGCCGGCATCGGAGCGGCCGGTGTCGGCGCGCACCGGCTTGAGAGAGCCGATCGGTCGCGACAGATCTGCGGCGGCGCTGCGGGCGGCGGCAGCGAGGCTGTTGGCACCAGAGACGATCGCCGCCTCGAGCTTGCTCGCAACCGCTGCCAATGTGTCGGCACCAGACTTGATGCTGTCGCCGGCCTGCCTGCCGCCGTCGACCACCGACGATGCCGTCTCGACACCGGCTCCCTTCAGGTCGGCGGCCGCGGCGGACGTGGCCCGCTCCATCGCGCTGAAGTCGATCTCGTTATCGAAGAAGCCGGCCGGCTTCTGCTCGAAACCGCCGCTGCGCACGGCGGCTGCATGCCCGCGCCCGTAGAGCCGGTATTGCTCGGCCGTATCGGGCGCGACGGGGCGCGCGGTCGGCAGCGGGATGCGCCCGGGCTGGTCCTGACGCCGCGAAGGCAGTTCAGGGCTGGCGCTCATCGGCCCCTTGGCGGCGATCAGGCCCTCGGGCGAACGCCAGCCGCCCTGAAAAGCCTTCAGGCCCTGGTCCTGGTTGTCGAAGCCGTTGCGCGCCCACCACATGCGCTTTTGCCAGAACGTCATGCCTTCCTTGTCGAGCTGCGCGTTGATGAACTGCGCCTTGTCCATGTTTGAGCTGACGAAATCCATGGCGCCCGTTGCCGGGCCGGCAATGCCGCCGCCGATGGCTCGCTTCATTCGCTCCCATGATGCCGCCATGAGGTCGATCTTCGACTGGTTGTCGGCGAGGATGCGGCCGAGATCGCGCATCGTCGAGCCGTCGACATTCTCCAGCGATTTCTGGAAACCATCCATGGCGTCGCGCCCCTGGATCAGGGCGCGCATGCCCTGCATGAACTGCGCATCGGTGAACAGCTGCGGGATCTTCGACAGATCGCCCTTCAGCGCGCGGTTGGTCAATTCGATGAACACGTCGATCAGGTCGCGGCCTTCCTTGCGCGCCTTGGCCATTTCCTTGCGCAGGTTGACGCCGAACTTCGCGAAGGTCTTCGCCGTCTGGTCGGACTCCATCTTCTGCAGCACGTTCTGCAGATTGGTGGCGGCGGAGCTGGCGTCGCCGGTCTGCAACCGCACCGTCTGCAGCATCGACGCCAGCTTGCCCAGCCCCTTCTCGCCCTCGTAGCCGAGCGCGGCCATGGCTGGCGCCAGCGACGGCAGGTACTGAGCCATGTCCTTCAACTCGAACTTGCCCTGCTTGCCCGACGTCACCAGGATATCGAAGGCGCGCTGCATGTTGTCGCCGGTAAACTTGAACGAGCTGCCGATAGCGTCCGCCGTGGTGGCGATATCGGCGATCTCGGCACCGGCCGCCTGCGCCGTGGCGGCGACCGACGGCAGGAAGGACATCGCATCGTCGAGACTGCGGCCGGAGGCGACCAGTGCTTCGAGGCCGTCGGTGACGCTGTCCTGCGTCATCCGGTAATCGAGCGCGGCGCGATCGACGCTGCGGAACATCTCGCCAAGCTTGTCCTTGCCGGCGTCAGCGTTGATGGCGATGCGGTTCAGCCGGCGTTCGGCGCTGGCGAAGTTGGTCACCATCGCGGCAGCACCACGCGCCGCACCGTAGGCGACGAGACCGCGAACGGCGTTGGCGGCAATCATGCTGTTGCGCGCCATAATCCCCTGCGTCTTGTTGAACGCCAGCGCCTTCTGGTTGACCTGGTTGAGCTTGCCGGACAGCTGGCCGAAAGCGCCCATCGGGCCGAGCTTCGCCGACAGGCGCAGAATAGCCTCGATCGTGCGGTTGCTCATTTTTTCGGCCTGCGCTTCAGGAATTCAATGCCGCGCCCGTGCAGCGCGGCAATCTCGGAAAATGTCATCGGCAAAACCACGGACGGCTGCCAGCCGAAGAAGAACAGGAGATCGTCGGCCTGGATGCCGACGATGTCGTCTACTTGCCGTCCTGCGACGCGGTAACCATAAAAAAACCGATCACCGCGTCGCGCACCAGCCGGGCGTCGGCCAGCGAGAGCGCGCCAAGCTTTTCGATCCCCGGCGCGGTGACGCAGCGGCGAACATAGGCGGCGACGGTATCGACATTCTCGATCACGACATTGTTGCCGGCGGCGCGTTGAACCTCGTACGGTTCGCCCAAGGCAAGAAGATCCTCGAAACGCGGCTCGCGCAGGGTGACACTATCGAAAGGCTCGCCATGCGCCTCGTAGCGCTTGGACAGTGGAACGACCTTGTCGGCCATGGTCAGATCTTCTTGTAGGCACGGGCGAGCAGCGCGACGCCGGTGACCTCGCCTGTAGCGCGGTTGACGGAAGGCCGGCCAGTGAACGCGGCTTCGGTCCATAAATGCTGCGCGCCGTTGAAGCTCTCGTTGAGAGTGACGTTGAAGCCCGAGGCGCGCATCAGCCGGTTCCAGTCGTCGGCGCTCATGTCCTCGAAAGTGAGATTGGCCCCATAGCCGGTCGGCGTGACCGTGCGATAGACCGAGCCGTCCTGGTTGGCATTGCCTTCGATGTTGACGTTGGACGGCATGATCTCGGCCGCGCCGCGCACCACGATCCGGTCACCTGTCGACATGGCGAATGTCATTTCACCGCCGAAATTCTGCATTTTTCCATTCCCTTAGCGAGAGTGTGAGGAAGAGCCGAAGCCGCAAAGCCGGTGCGCGGCCGTGAGGCCTAACGATACTGGCTGTAGAGCCTCGCGTTGGCGGCGATCACGTCGAGCGCGTTGACGCGATCGATCGGCGCCAGGATGTCGACGCGGTTGGCGTTTTCGGTGTTGCGCTGGACGACCAGCCGATCGGCGAAACCTCGCGCGTTCTCGAGGACTCCCTGCGCCTCCATCGTCTCGGCGGCGTGGACCAGCGTCGCCTTGATCGACTTCGGGGTCGACAGCGCGCCGAGGCCGCCGGGGTTTTCATCGGCAAGCGCCTTCTGGCCGTGCTCGTAGGACAGTTGCGCCCGGAAGAAACGCAGGATGGCAACGAGCTGGCCGATCGCCTGGATATCGCGGAAGGTCTCGTCGGGCTGCGCGTTGGCGTCCTTCTGGTAGGTGGTGATGACCTTGTCGATCGCGACGCGGCCGTCGGATGTGATGATGAAGGAGGAGATGCCGGAACGCAGCAGCGTGTTGCGGCCGGCATAGGTCGGCACCGTGGCGCGGTTGCGCTGTGCCTTGACGCCCTCGACGACGAGGCCGGTCTGGTTGCGCGAGACGTTGCCGGTGACGCCGTCAGCCAGCCACGGCACGATGCGTGAGACGAGGCCGGCCGCCCATAGCCAGGCCGGCGTCGCATTGCCGGCCGCGGCGATGCGCGGCAGGATGGTGAGGTGCCGGTCGTTGAGCGACAGGCCGAGCGTAGTCAAGGCCGAGGTCGAGCCGGTCGACGGCGCGAAGACATGGCCGTAGACCTGCCTGTTGTAGGCCCAGCGGCCGGATGTGTCGTTGAGTAGCGAGGCGTAGCGGCCGATATTGGTCGCGTCGGCGAAGGACGAGACGATCCAGTCGAACGGATCGTCGCCGAGCGCCGCGAGCGCCGCCGACAGGTCGGGATCGCCGGTGCCTGCGACAGTGTTGGTCAGCGTCAATGCGGTACTGGCAAAGGCGTTGGAGGAGATCGTCGTCGGCACGTAAAAATCGAGATCGGCGAAGATGGCGCCGACATGCCGCGCGGTGGTGGTCACGGTATCGGTCGCGACCGTCGCCGTCACCGGCAGCGAGGCGCCGGTCAGCGGATTGAAATAAGCGTTGATCGCGGCGGCAAGTGCTGCGGCAACGGTGTTGACGCTGTCGCCGGCGGCGATATCCACCTGGACCGACTCGCCCGCGATCTCGATCGTGCCGACGCCGCCGCCGGCCGGCACCGAATTGACCTTGATGGTGTCCGCGCGGGCGACACCAACGGCCGCCGCGGCGACGATCCAGGTCTCCTGCACCGGGGCGTTGAGGAAGGCGACGCGGGCCATTTCGGCCAGCATCGAGCCGGCGCCGGCAAGGGCAACCGCCTCCTGCGCAGAACCGATCGCCTGCGGTACGTTGTCGGCGATCGCGGCCCCTGTGTTCTTGTGGCCGATCAGGAGCAGCCGAGATTCCGACTGGTAGCTGCCGCCTGACGTGACCTCGAAGGCGAAGAGCGGCGCGACCAGGCCGGCGCCGGGGATGTTGTTGAACTCGATGCCCATTTCATTTCTCCTTGCGCTTGCCTGCAGCCGGGACGGCAGGCGCTTCGACGGTCAGCGAGCCGTCATTGATGAGCTGCATCCAGACAGGATCCTCGCGGTCGATGGTCTGGCCATCGGCCGGGAAATCGGTGTTCGGCCGGAACGGATGCGGCAGGCGGTGCGAAGCGTCCGCAAGCCTGGCGAAGACGAAATTGGCCATGGTCTACTCCTCGATGTCGGAAAACGGCGGCTCGACCGCTTCGGCGGTTCCAGCCTGGCCGGACACGCCGGCCTGCTTCACCTCGAAGGCGATGGTGTCGATGACCGGCAGCACTGCCGCCGCCGCGAACTGCGCGGCCATATTGTCGAGCGTCGCCCGGGCGTAGGAATTTTCGGGCAGGAGCGCCGCGATTGCGGCAGCCGGCGACGGCAGGCCGCCCGCTTGGGAGAATTCGTCGTCGGGTATCTGGCAGTCGAACAGCATGGTCGTGCGCTGCCAGCGCAGGCCGAGCTCAGGGACGGCAAACCCTTCCTCGTCGATGCTGTCGATGGCCATCACGGCGCGGCGGAAGATCGCGCCGGTCGGCCCCTGCGTCAGCACGTAGCGGACCTGCGCGCAAAGTGCCGACAGCACGATGCGGGCCTTCGGATCGGAGCCGGCCATGGCGTCGACGAATTCGGCGCCGTCATCGTCCTTCGCCGCCACCGCCAGTTCGGCGACGACTTCGAGGATGGTGCTGCCGTTGCGGGCAACGCTGCCCTGCCCTGCCCCGCGGCGCGGCGATTGCGACCGGCGGGTGAACAGCGAAAGAACCGGCGTGTATTCCTTGCCGGCATCGAGCAGATCGACCGACGGCCGGCGGCTGTCGAAGACGCGGTCACGCGCCAGGGTCGGCATAGCCGTTTCGGCAAGCAGGGCAGCGGTCGGGCACAGGCTTTCGACAGCCGCCAGCCGGACGATCTCTGCGGCGATGGTCATGGTCTGCCCTTGGTGCGGTTGACGAAGATGGCCAGCCTTTTGCCGCCGTCGACCGGAACGGCGGCGACGACGAAGCGACCTTTCTCGCCGTTCTCGCCCCAGACGATCTGGTCCTCGACCTTCACCGGCTCGGGCCAGTCGGTCGACAGCGCGGTGATGACCGCCTCATGCGCCGGCATTTCGCGCGCACGCTCCCGATCCGACATCAGCATGGAAGGATGTGAAAATCCCGGCGTGAGGGCGGCTGGCCCGAAATGGATCGAGCCGACGAATGGAAAACCCGCGCGGTCGGGATCGGCCATGCGGGTCTCGTTGACGCCGACGCGCCGCGCCGTCGGCACGACGCGGAAGCTCTCGCGGTCGAAGACTTCGGCGACGGTCGATTCCGTCGCCGCCAAAGCCTCGTTCCAGTCGATCATCGCAAGTCTCGATCAGGTGTTGCGCGCGCCCATCAAAGCACCAGGACGCGTGCAGAGCTGCAGCGCATTCATCTGCAATTCGCCGTTGATGCCCTTGTCGTTGGGCATCGGCCACTGCTTGGCATAGAGACGCTCGCCGAGCGTGTTGACGGTCTCCATGTAATCGGCCGGCGACTGGTAGGTCTTGAACAGGTTCGGCACGCCGACCGGGAAAAAGCGCGCCTTGAGTGTATCGATGCCGACGCCCTCGCCATCGATCTCGCCATAGTTCTCGAAGACGATGCCGCCGAATTCGAACATCGGGTTTTCCGAGCGGTTCTTGCCGATATACGATTCGCGCAGGATCTGCGCTTCGGACCAGCCCTTGTAGGTGTCTCGCACTTCCTTGTGGGTAAGCAACTGGTCGAAGAAGGTGTCGCCGACGAAGGAATGGACCTGGGTGAACGGCACCGCACCCAGCCTTTTCTTCATGGCGCGGATCACCTTCGTGGCCTTCTGGCGAAGTATGCCGTCGGCGGGATTGGGGTTGTCGAGGTCGAAATCGACCTCGGTTTCTTGGTTGACGCCGAATTCGGTGAACAAGTTGAGCGTAGAGCCGTCGGCATAGGTGATGATGCCGGTGATCGCACCGAGGCGCGCATGCTCCTCGGTCAGATCCATGTCGGACGTGTTGGCGGAAATCACGTCGCCGACGATCTGCTGCACCGTGGCGAGTTGGTCCGAAGTGCCGCGGGCGCGGACATTCTGCACCTGGTCGGCGTAAACTGCCCAGTCACGCTGGAAATGCGGCACCTTGAAATCGGTCATCTTGCGCTTCGGCATGTCGCGCGTCTCGCCGGGGCCGCCGCGCGGTGACGGCTTGACGAGCTGCAGGATGTCGCCGACGCGCTCGATGGCGATCGAGGTCGTGGTGACCGGGTTCGCGGAGAACAGGCCCATCTGGCCGATGCGGCCCGGCCGGTATTTCAGGTCGTTGACGAAATCGGTCAGCGACGTGCAGCTGAACGCATCGTTTTTGAAGATGTCGAGAATGTTTTCCATTTGTCTGGTTTCCCTGGAAATCCTGCCTGGCAGGAGATGGTCGGCGCGGCTGACCGCGGGCTCAATTCAAAGGCCGGCGGTCACCCGCCGCACCGTCAGTTGCGGATGATGATGCCGCGCGCCTCGAGCGCCTGGACGGCGTCGGCCTTCTGGGCGGCGGTGATGCCTGCCGGCCATTCGATCTGATGGCCGTTGACTTCCGCGTCGCGGGCGATGATGGCGATGGCCGCCGTTGCGTCGGCAGGCGTCACGACGCCGTAGAGCGCGATGGCGACCGCGACCTCCGAACCGTCCACGCCGGCCGGGTTGTAGGCGACATGCTGGAAATCTTCGGCATCAGCCTCGACCGTTACAGTGAAACGATCGCCGGCAACGAAGTCGGTGGCATCGGCGATGGTGAACTTGATTTCCTTGTTGAAGGCTACGCCAACGGTGGCCTTGCCGATCGATTTGCCGTTCGGGTCGGTCACCTCAAAGGTGCCACCATTGGTCGCCGGCTCGGTGCAGATGATGTTGTAGACCCCGTCCTTCACCTTGGACGAGACGGCGGGATCGGCAAGCGTCAGCGCGCCGCCGCCGGCAGTGTTGCCGGCATCGGCTGCGGCAACGGCAGTCACACCTGCCACGACAGCGATCCGGCCGAGCACGGTGCCGGCAAGAAGCGTCTGCAAAAAGGCGATCGTGGCGTTCTCACGCGAGCGGTGGAAGTTCGCCTCGCTGAGCAGGAATTCGCCGGCATGCCGGCCTTCGGTAACAGTCGTCATGGCTTCAGCCTTTCACGAGTGAGAGTGGAGTGCGCGAAAGGCTGGTCAGCCGTTGCGCTTGTTGATGCGCTCGGCCGCCTTGGACCAGCCTGCCGAGGCCTCAGCGGGTTTCTGGCCGCCCGGCAGCGAAAGTGCGGTGAGCCGCTGCTGCTCATAAGCCTTCTGGTCGGCTTCACCGGCTTTCGGCGCCGCCGAGAGCGCCGCCTTAATCTCTTCGACCGAGAGCTGCGTCGCGACCAGTGTATCGGCAAGCGCCTCGCGGCCCTTGGCCTCGTCCAGTGCCATTACCGCCGTGCGCCGGGCACGATCGGCAGCGATGGCGTCGGCAGCAGCCTTGGCAAGCGCCGTCGCATGTGAGGTCTTCATCTGTTCAAGCTCGGCGGCCAAGGCGTCCGCCCGTTCTTTCTCCGTCATGGAATTCTCCTCTTGCTGACGGTTGGTGTCGGCGGACTTCGCCGCTGGCGAACTGGCCGCTTCGTGCGACCAGCCGTTCTTCTTGGCCAGAGCGGTGAGCCGCTTTGGCGCATGCGCGTAAATTCGATAGTCGAAGGCAGCGACGGCGCCAGCCTTGTCATCGCCGGCATCATCCGCGAACCCTTGCTCGACCGCTTCGGCGGCTGTCAGCCAGGTCTCGCGCTTCATGATCTCGCGGCACTGGTCGGCCGTCAGGCCGGACTTGGCCGCATAGACACGGGCGTAGGCGGTTGCCAACGCCTCGAGGCCTTCGATTGACTTGGCGTGATCGTCGGACGTGCCGAAGGTGATGCCGGACGGGTCATGGATCATCATGATCGACCCCTCGGCCATGGTTACCGTTTCGCCTGCCATGGCGATCAGCGACGCGGCCGATGCCGCAATACCCTCGACGACAACAACCGTGCGGCCGCCGCGGCGGGCGAGCAGCGCGTGGATTGCAGCGCCCTCAGTGGCAATGCCGCCGCCGGAATTCAGTCGGACAGTCAGTTCGGCATCGTCATCGATCTGCGCGAGCAAGATGACGACCTCGGAATAGGTGAAGCTGTCGCCAAACCACGCGTCGCCTACATCGCCGGAGAGCGTCAGCTCGCCGTCAGCAAGAATTGCCGCCATTGGGATATCCTCGGGTGAAACGCATGGATTTCGCGAAACGCGACCGCTTACCGCTCTTGGCCGAGCAAGCCGCGGCGAGCCGCATCAGTTCGGCATCGAGCGCGGCGATACTGGCAACCGAAACCCGGACGCGCTGATGTGTCACCGGCGAGCGGACTTCGGTCTCTTCAACCCGCTCGCCGGCAAGCAGTTTCAGCTTTGCCGCGTATAGCGCTTGGTAGAGCGCGCACGGGTCTTCCGCGTCGACTTCAACGCCGGCGATCTTGATTGTGGACATCAGGCGGCGGCCTTTGCCGGCTCTGCCGGTTCTTCTGTCGCGGCCGAGGCACCATTGCGAGGCACGAACGGCGAAGGCATTCCCGCGTCCAGATAATGCTGATGCTCGCGCTTGCGCTGTTCGAACACTTCATCGGGGTCGTAACCAAGCTCGGCGCATTCCGCCGCCAAGGTGGAGGTTCCGTTGACCAGGCGCTCGGTCGAGGCTTTGGCGCTTTTGCCGTCATCAGCGGACGGCTTGGCCGGGCCTTGCCACAAAGCCCACGACGCCAGATCCCTGTTGGCGGCAAACGCTTTGTAGCCACCCTTGAACGGAATGCGGCCTTCGCCGACATACTCGTCGAGCCAGTTCTCATAGGTTGCGTGGCAAATCGGCCCGGCAATGCGTTCGCGGCGGCGCACCACCACCGGCCAGATCGAAGAATTTTCCATCCGCGTCGACGAATAGGTCGCATTGCTGTGATCCATCGTCAGTCCGCCGTAGGTGATGCCGATGGCACGCGCCATGTCACGCGACAGCGCCTGCCACACCGGCAGGAATTGCGGACCCGGAGTCTTCGCGCCATGCAACATAAACTCTTCGCCAGGCGCCAGATGCGAGATCCGCGGATCGCCGGAAACCGTGATATCCCCTTCGCGAGCCCGCTCAAGCGCACCGCCGAAATAGGCGAGAAACTCGTCGCGCAGATCGGCATTGTCGTCGGGCAAAGCCTCCAAAGCTTCAAAGGCTTCCTTCGAAGGCGACGCGCTGGTCAATGTCGCTGCGAAGATCGTCTGCAGGATCTGGGTCTGGATCGTGGTGTCGACGAGGATCTCGTGCTGGATGTGCTGGCGAAAAGCCGGGGCCATGCGCGAGATGCCGCGAACGTCGGTGGCATCCATAGGGTCGAAGGCGTGAATGACGACAGGTCGGCCGTCAGTGTCGACCGCCGGGTAATCTCGCCTCTCGACAATGCCGGTGTTGCGCTCTTCGAACCGGTAGTGCGTCGGCCGGCCGTTCGCGTCGTGAAAGACGCCCTGGAACAAACCCTCGAATTCGCTAGAGTCCTGCACCAGTCGGGTCGGCGGCACCATGCAGAGCTTGGTGCCGCTCCTGATGCCGTATTGCTGGCGCGTCGCTGCGCTCATGTAGGACATGACGCCGGTGGCTTCGCCATAGGCCATGTCCCAGCGCAGCGCGATGTCGACCAACTGCGGCAGCGTGAACTTGCCGCGCAGGTCGCATTCGCGCGGGCTCCACGACCAGCGCTTCCACTCCTCCTTGACCAACTTGATCCAGTCGGCGGTTTCCTTTTCGCTCCAGCCGAGACGGGCGAGATTGGGCTGCGGGTTGAGCACCAGCTCGACACCCACGGTGTCGGCAATGACCTGGTCTGCCGCACCGCGCAGGCGGCCTGAGTTCTGGATCAGGTCGACGGCGATGCCGGCGGAACGGCGCCATGCCTGGCGGATGTCATCGCGACTTTCTCGAAGAATGGCTGGCCTGGTGTTGATGATGCCAGAGCGGCTGTCACGCAGGTAGGACGCCGTCATAGGTCGGCGTTGGGTAGCTAGCGCCGCACCAGGGAGCAGACGCGCGGAAGCCGCGCTGCCCGCCTTAACCCTGAACCTCGGCTTCTCGTTCACGATCTCTTCGCCCATTTCTCGCGGTTTGCCTTCCGTCGCGCCTCGCGCTCCGGGTCGGCCTTTGTGGTCTTGGCCTTGAACGGCCCATCCTCGGCGGCCTCGAACAAGTCCGGTTCGGCCCGCTTGCCGTGCACTTCGGTCAGGAGATCGGCCCAGCGCTCGGCGTTGAGCCGGCGCTTGTGCTTCAGGTGCCAGGCCAGTGCGAAGGCGTAGACCGTGGTGTCGAACCAGTCGTTGGCCCGGCCCAAGATCTTCTTCCACTCGCGCGGCGCCTTCGGGCTGATCAGGTTGCGGGCGCGCCGCGAGATCGTCGCGCGCGCCTCCTCGTCCGGATCGACCAGCCGCTCGGCCGTCATCTCCTTGGCAAACTCCTCGTCGCAGAGCTCGTTCGACAGATGGATGGTGTTGCGCGGCCAGCTGCCCCTCTCGTCCGGCCCGAGCACGAAGTTCGCCAGCGCCGCCATCACCGAGGTCTTGATGTCGTAAAGGCCGACCGGATAGAGCATCACCTTGGCGACGATGCGCTTGCGCTGGTCGCGGATATCCTTCTTCACCGGCGTGCCGAGCCACGGCAGTCCGATCGGATGGCGCCCGTCGAGCGCGTAGACGTTCGGCCGCGACGCGCAGAACCGGTAGACGCGGTCGGTCGCGAAGCCGGAATCGACCCCGGAGATGTCGATCCCCTTCTCGCCGCCGCCGGCGGTCCGATAGGTCTTGCCTAGCGCGTCGGCAAGTTCGATCCAGGCATCGTCGACCTGGTCGGGCGCGCCCATGAAGATCTGGCGGTCGATCAGCCAGGCGCGGTCACGCGGCCCGATCGCCCACACTGACCACTTGATGCCGTAGCCCTGGACGTCAGCGGCCGAGACGACGATGCCGGCCTCGGCGGGGATGACCCCTTGCGGGAACGGAAATTTCCGCGCCGCATCGACGATCTTCTCCCATTCGACCGCGACGCCGCCCGGGTCGTATGGCAGCGCCAGATCCTGCTGATAGAAGGTGCGCAGCTTCGTCGTGTCGCCTTCGGCGTCCTTGAAGCGGTGCCAGATGTCGGCGAAGCGCTCGCGCGGCGCGTAGGCGGCCCAGAGATGATAGCTCGGCTGCCAGTCGCGGCAGCGGCCCTCGCACGGATCGCAGCGCCAGCGGGCGATTTCCCCAGGCACGATCGTCTCCGGCACCGCCTCATCGCCGTCATGGACACGGCGGGCGATCCAATGGCCGCGCGCATTCATCTCGGCCTTGTGTCCGTCGAGAATTGCGCCGTTGCATGCGATGCAAGCCATGTGCACCGGCAAGTTACGGGCCGGGTCAGTCTCGCGCATCTGGTCGAATTCGAGCGCCTGATAGATGCCGCAATGCGGGCACGGCACGTAGTAGTAGCGCTGGTCGCCGGCTTCGAAGTCGCCTGATATCGCGCATTCCCCGGTGATGCCGGGCGTCGAGCCTTCCCATTCCTTGGCGAGATCGCCATACATTTTCTGGCGTGCTCGCGCCTGGTCTCGCGGACTGCCGCGACCGTCCACGTCGCGCGGATAGCCGGTGACCTCGTCCATCGCGAGATACTTGATCGACACCATCTGCAGGCCTTTGGAAGAGCCCGCGTTGACGATCTGGCAGAAGCCGCCGGCGTAGCGCTTGAACGAGGTTGTCGACCCCTGCTCATCGCGGCTGTTGACCGGCATCACCTTGTGCGCGATGCGCGGGCTGGCTTCGATGGTCGGCTGCAGCTTGACCCGGTTGAACTTCGTCGATTCCTCGAGCGTCGGCAGCACGATCATCATCGAGCCGGGCGCCTGGTCGACGATGTAGCCGAACCAGTTCTCGATCGCCGTGGACTTGCCGAGCTGCGCGGCCCAACGGCAGGTAACCCGGCGCGCCGGATGGTCGGGATGCAGGCAGTCCTGCGGCTCGCGCAGATATGGCACCCGGTCGGTCTTGAACGGGCCCGGCCAGGGCGATCCAGATTCCGGCGAGACGACGCGGTAGCGGTCGGCCCATTCCGAGATTGTCAGGTCGGCTACGGGCCGGCTCGCGGCCTCGAGCCCGGCGAAAAGCACCTCGGCCCCATGCGGCAACTCAGGGAATGAGAGCCGCGCGTCGTGGTAGCTCATTGCAGGGATGCCTGGTCGAATGGACCGGTGTCGCCTGCCGCCCGCTCACGCTCGCGCTGGTCGAGGCGTTCGCGGATCTCGCGGTTGAAGTCATCGAGGCCGACGCGGACAAAGCCTTTCAGGGCGATGCGCGCGACGCGCTCGTCCCAGCCATACTTGACCGACAGGCTCGCCGCCTCGCTCTCGATCGCCCGGTCGAAGGCGCTTTGCATCAGCGCGATCGCGTCGCGGCCAGCCTTGTCCACCTCGGCCGTCGGCGTCAGTTCGCCGCGGCGCTTGGCGAGGTCCATCTCGCGCATCTCGGCATCGGCCTGCGCCTTGCGGGCAAAGCCGTCCGACTGGCTGCCGGCAAACCGTGACGCCGCCTTGGCTGGCAGCCTGCCCATGCTCGGTGCCAGCCCGGCAATCGGCGGCACCGCGCGAAGGCGAATGTTCTCGCCACGGTGCGCGACCAGCGCGCCGAACTCGACCAGGTGGGACTTGCCCTCCTCGCGCGTCGGCAACGCTTGCGCATGCTGCTTGAGGTAGCGCGACAGCGTCGAGCGATCGATCCGATCGCCGGCCGCGCTCAAACGCGCGGCGGCGTCCGTGATCGAAATCCACTCGCCGGCGTCGGCGTCGGTTTCGATGACCATGCGTGCATTGTCCCGTGCGGCACGCGTGCATCACACGTTCTTGCGTGTACCGCTTTCCGACGCGCCTACTAGAAAAATCCCGGGCTCCCCCGGGCCCGTGTGGGTTGGAAACGCTGATACGGTCCCTACACCGGGGGTGGGGTCAGCGGGGCAGGAGGTTCTCGACCTCATGCAGATAGCGAGGCATCAGGCTCTGCTCGATCAGCTCGGTCAGCACCTGGAGGTAGACCTCCGGATTGTTGGTGATGTCGTGCGCCGGGTTAGGCCCGAACATCTCCCTGATCGGAAGCCTGTCCTTGCCCTGTCGCCTGAACACACCGACATGGCCGCTCTTCATCTCGGCGATGAAGGCAGAGCGATATGACCCTCTCAACCGGACACGCACGCCCTTGGCCGTCTGGGTCGCGCCGAGCTTGTAGAGCGGCAGCCAGCCCGATCGCAGGATCACGTCGGACGTGTTGCCGCCCGCATTGAATTGCGCCGTGGTCACCGCCCTCACCCGCGATGGCGGGATGTCGATGCGCTCTGCATTGCGCTTGATGATGCGGCTGCGCGCCATCTGCGTGATGCGGCGCATGGCGCGCGCTGCGGCCTTGGCCTTGATCTGGTCTGGAAGGCGCGCAATGGCGCGGCCGAGATGCTCGAAGTCGGACGCATCGACATGAAGCTCGACGGTCACAGCGCATTTCCCAATGAAAAACCCCGGTCGCTTGGGGCGCCGGGGTGATTTCTTTTTTACCGTGTTCAGATGTATGTCAAGTTTCTGCTGCACGTCAACAGACGGAAGCAGTTTTTTTCGCGGGCCGCTCGGCCGCCCGTTCGAAGAGCGCGACGCCAGGCCTGTCGGCCTCCAGCCACGGTGTCATCGAGCGATCCGAATAGACCAGCCTGTGGCCGACGAGCTGCGTGGCGACCTCCGCCTCCAGCCGGCGCAGCGCCGCAACCCAGATCTGGTAATCGAGCCGGCCGAGTATGTCGCCGGTCGGATCGATCGAGAATTCATACTTGCGATAGGCGCCCTTCACCGGCCTTTGGGTGCGGCCATTGTAGCCGTCGACCTCGAGATCGTAGGTCCGGCCATCCCCGTGGCTCATGCGCCGCATCACGAACCATGCCGGCCGGCCGCCACGCTCGACCAGCCTGGTCTTGGACGGCTCGGCCTGAAAATCCGGCTCGCGGCCGAGGATGGCAGTGCCGACGACAAGGCTGACGATGCCGGCGGCGCGGCGTTGCGGCGGGCGCAGCATATAGCGCTCGACGGCTTTCCTGACCGCCGCTTCCGCCATGCCTTCGGTGACATCGTCGGTGTCCGGCCAGTCGGCCAGCGCTTGCCAGTTGGCCGGGATTGCCACGTCGCAGCGCGACAGCCCGGCCACCGCGCGGCCGACGGCCACCGCGTCGTCATGCGGCTCGCCCTGCTCGATCCAGTAATTCTCAGTGTCGCCCCTGCCCTTGTCGACGATCGCGCCAAGCTCGGCAAAACTCGTGATCTTTCCCCATGACGAGGCCTCCAGCATCCGCCAGGCCGAGTTGGCATTGTCCAGCCCGTCGACCCCGCCTCCCTTAGGCAATTCATGGACAAAAGCCCATGTCAGCAATTCCTCAATGGTCACGGTCTTCATCTTCTTATTCCCTTGCGACAGTTTTCGAGAGTTTTGCGATAGTTTAGCGATAGTCTTGGACGGTAGTTTATCGAGGGATTTCAATTCGTTGAGAGGATGATGCGGGAGTTGCGATAGTTTTGGTTGCCCATAGACGTAAAGAAATCAATTCCCCGCTCCCCTTCCCCACCTCTATAGGCGGCGGAAAACTGGTGCAAACTATCGCAAATCATTGATTTCATTATCTTATTCTCGCTGTATGAACTATCGCGAAGTGTCGCGAACTATCGCAACTATCGCGGCGAAAAGCTGAATGATTTCAACGCGCGGCGGTTTGTGGGCAGGCACGGCACGGCTGGAAGGGGTTGCGGGGATCATCGCAAATGGCCCTCGAAATCGGAGCTGCCGGCGCCGAGATTGCCCTGCTTGGAGGCCGGCACGTCGACCAGCCTGACGCCGCGATAGACCACGACGCGGCCGTCGACCTTGTCGTATTTCTTCTTCATGATCAGGCCGAAGGCGGTCAGCGAGATCGGCTTGCCGCCCTCGTCGACGGTGAAGTCGACATAGGCCTGGTAGAACTCCTTGGCGGTCAGCTCAGAGGTGGCGTCGGGGATCACGCAGCGGGCACAGAAGGCCGAGGTGCGATCCATCTCGTCGCGATATTCCTGCGTCTTCAGCCGCACCGCGTCGGGGATCACCAGCCCTTCGCGCAGGAAGATCATCACGCCCTCGATCAGCCAGTTGAGGATGCCGGGATATTCCGGCGCGAACTCGGCAACGACTTCCTCGAACTCGCGCTGGTCGGCCTCGGCGATGATCTTGGTCCAATGGATGACGGCCATGCGCCGCCAGATGCCGTTGTCGGTACCGGTGATCTTGGGATAGCCGTTGCCGGACATGTGGCCGGTGAACACCGGCTTGAAATCGAAATAGCCCTCGAACAGATCGCGCACGGTAAAGTGCTCGCCGCCGGTCAGGTCCTTGACAAGGTTCTCGCGCAAATCCTCGCCCTCGGGCAGTTCCTTGACGCGCAGGAAGCGGCGGCCATAGAGCCGCGCCATGTCGGGATTGGCGGCACCGCCGGCCTTGCCCTCGCCGATGAACGATTCCGACGGCAGCGTCACCGCGACCTCGCCCAGCAGCCGGCACAGCGTCTCCATGTAGACCGACTTGCCGTTGGCGCCCTTGCCGTAGTGGAAGAACAGCTTTTGCACCGTCACGCCGACTAGGCCGAGGCCTGACGCGACCTGGACCATGCGCCGCACCTCGTCGAGCGGCAGCTTGTCGCGCATGAACTCGTCCCATCGCGGGCATCTGGCCTTGGGATCGTAGTCGACCGGCACGCGCTGCGTGATCATGTCCTGGCGGCGATGGCCGGCGACGACCTTGAGCTCGGCGTCGGGAACATGGATGAACTCGGGCAGATCCTCGCGATCGTCGTCAGGATCGTCGAAGGCGGGGTTGCGCACGCGCGTCATGGTGCGCCGGAAACACAGCGTATGGCCTGCCAGTGCGACCTTCAGCGGGTCGGCGTTGAATTCGTCAGGGCCGCGCTGGATATGCGGCGCGGCGCAGGCGAGCATCGCCTCCAGACGGCCCTTGTTCTTCGAGGACACGGCATGGTTCATGCGCCGGCTGACGCGCTTGGCGAGGTTGGCGTTGGCGGTCTCGGCCAGCTTGGCCAGTTTCCGCTGCACCGGCGTGCGCTCCTCTTCCGCGATCTTCAACGCCTCGGTCCCGCGTTCGATCGCGTGCTTCTCGGCCGGGGTGTGGTCGATATATTCGACCTCGAGCGCGATGCGCCCGCCGACATTCTGCGCCACCGCCAGCGCCCGCGGCTCGCCGGTGTCGATATCCCAATGCGTGCCGGTCCACACCGCATAGGCGGCCTTGCGCGCCTTCGACTGGGCACGCACCAGCAGATCCTCGCCGAAATGGGCAAGCAGCCGCTCGGCATTGTCGGTGTCGGAATGGTCGAGGCCGGCGCAGGCCTTGACCACTTCGAGGTCGACCTTTCCGCCGCCGCGCGGGCCGGTGCCCGGCTCGCCGTCATCCAGTTCATCGACACTTCCATCGAGATCGAGCGGGGTGCGGGGCAGCCCGGCCGCTTCGGCCTGGCGCGTTGCTTCCTCCAGAAGGGCGGCCACCTCTTCGGGCATGCCAGTCTTTTTCTTTGCCACTATTCCCCCGTCTCGGCCGCCATGCGTGAAAAGTCATATCCGGCGCGCGGCCAGACGATCGGTATGAGCCGGCCAGGCCGGGCATGGCATGCCCTCGCCCTGGCCATGGCGGCGGCCGTCATCACCGGCTCGGAATCGCCATCGGCCAACAGCACCAGCTCGTCGACGTGATCGGCCACCCACATGGCGTCGTCAGGCTCATGGTCGCGCTTCGGCTTCGGGCCATTGACCATAACCGGCCGCGCGACGCCCTTTGCGTCCAGCTTCTTCAATGTCGGGTGCGCGAAGCGCGACGAGGGCTCGGCCGGGCCGGCCAGGTTGCCGAGATCGCCGGCGGCGAAATAGAACGTGTCCGCCCGCCAACCTTCCCAGACGCCGAAGGCCGCGCCGTTCTCGATGCCCTCGCCGCCGACCCAGCGATGCGCTTCCGGATGGCCGGCGATCGGGATCAAGCCGCCCTTCTTGGAGCCGCGCATCTTCTTGGTCGGCAGCAACTCGCCGGTAGCCGGGTCGGCCAGCAGCGGCCGGTACTTCGGCTGCCGGTCGAGGTCGATCCAGGTGATGTGGCAGCCGATCGGCTCCAGGTCGGGGCCGACGAAGGGCGCGACCATGGCGGGCCCGGAATGGAGCGCCAGCGGATTGCACCAGTCGTCCTGGCCGTGCCAGTAGGTCACATCGGCGCCGACGCGCAGCCAGGCAGCGTCGGGGAAGCCGCCGCAGCGATGCTGCAGGTAGAAGCGGCCATGCGGCTGTGAGGCCGTCCGCAGCGCCGTCAGCGACTGATAGATGCCGCGCGCCTTCTTGCGCTCGCGTTCGCGAAAATCAGCCTGGCTGCCGGCGCGGGCGGCCGCGTCCGCCTCGTTCTGTAGGCGCCGCTCCTCCAGCCGCTTCAGGCGCGCTGCGCGATCCTCTTCGCTCTCGCGCTCGCCCTCGTCGGGAATGTCGCGGTCGAGCACGATCGAGCAGGCCTCGAGGAATCCGTCGCGGCGCCGGACGTCGAGATCGGCGCAATGCGCGGCCATGCCGATCGCGTCATTGCCGCCGACGCCGCCGGCGCGGCAGTTCCATTTTTCCTTCTTCGTGTTGAAGGCGAATGTATCGGTGCCGCCGCAATTCGGGCATGGCTGCGGATGCTCGGCGCCGCGGCCTGAGAGTTTCAGGCCGAGGATCTTCGCGGCCTCCTCGATCTTGACCGCGCGCGCATCCTCGATGAAGAGTTTAATGGCTTCGCTCATCACCACACCAGCAACGGCTGCACCGAGCCGTCCCGAAAGATGCTGTCCATGGGAGTGTCGGCGGTCGGTTCGTCACCGTCCCAGCCATTAGGCCACGTGCCGGCGGCGATCAGCTCGCGAATGCGCGCTTCTTCTTCAGGATTGAGGATGTCGATTTCAGGCCGGCCAAGCGCCCGCGCCGACGCGTTGCAGGCACTCTGAATGGCCAGAATGCGTTCAAGTGCGTCCAGACGCGCGGCAAAGGTCAATGGGCCTTTGCGCTGCTTGTTCTTGCCGCTCGAAAGGGTGCCATCTCCCTCCAGCCCCGTCTTCTTCAGCCGCTTGCTGTCATCCTCGCGGAGTTCGCGATAGATCGGCTTGAGGCCACGCAAGGGAGCGAGGTACGCCCAGTCCGGGCTTTTGAGGACGGTTTCCAGCCCGAGATCCTGGCTAGCCAGCGGACAGCCGATGCAGCCGGTCCTGGCGTTGATCTCATTGGCCTCATCGCCGCCATAGGCGTCCGCGATCGCCGAAGTTGCCCAGCCGCCATATTCGGCCATCGGCGCATAGACGCGCAGCCAGTCCCAGACATTGCAGACGCGCCAGTGAAGAAGCGGCGCCAAGGTCGCGATCCGGCCGCGCACCCCTTTGGACTGCGGCAGAACCTCCTGGTACCATCCCTGTCCGCATTCCGCGCCATCCTTGCCGCACGACATGCGGATGCGTTCGTCTCGAATGGCGCTCTCGCCTTCGCGCACGCCGGTGATCATCAAGACGTTGCCGTCCAAGGCATCGAGCCGCGCCTCGATCGCCTCGGCCATCGGGTCGACCTTGATCTGGCGCGTGCACCACCGAAAGGTTCGGTTGTTCGGTGGCGGCACGCCTCGGCCGAGCATGTAGACCAGGAAACGCTTGTCGAGCGGCGCACGCACGACTTCGCAGACAATACCCCGGGCCGCGAGTTGCTCCATCATGCGCGCCGCGGCGATCGCCAAGGGCGGCAGCTCCTGCCGCGTGTCGGCGTAAAAAACGGTCAGCGACTTCGGCGGCGCAAGGCGGCCAACGTCGATCAGATGCACGATCAGGGTTAGCGTCGCCGAGCTGTCCTTGCCGCCGGACCATGCGATGCCCCAATGATCATGCGAGGGCCCATAGGCCTGCATCGATTGCAGCGTCAGATCGACCGCCTCGTCATAGACCAGGCGCTTTGATCCTTCGAAAAGAGTCGGCTGGAACGGCCTCACTCCGCCGCCTCCGCAAAGGCATGCCGCACGTTGCATTCGGCGATCAGTTTGATCATCCATGGCGGCACGCTGTTGCCGACCAGATGATACTTCTCGGTCTTGGTGAGGCGCCGCGTCTTGCCGTCTATGGTGATCTCGGATGGCAGTGTGCCGGGCTTAAAGCCGTGCGCCGCGGCGCCTTCCTCCGGCTCCAGCATGCGGATGCCGATATCGTCGATGTAGTGCAGGACGCCCTTCACCATCACCTCGACCAGGCCGTAGCGTGCCTTTCCGGTCAGCGCCCCGAGCGGTTGGCGCACGTCGTCATCCTGCTTGCCGGAGCCGAAATAGTGTTGGAGGAAGCCGAGGATCAGATGAGCGTGGTTGCCGCCGGCAGCAACGGTCGCCAACGGCTCTTCGATCGGTCGGCCGTCCTGATTGGTGCCGTGCATGCTTCCGAGCGCTGCTGCGACCAACGCGGACTTGCCCGAACCTCCGACCGTGACAGTCGGCGCAGGATCCTCCACGTCCGCCCCCACGCTCGCCCCGAACTGGCGCTGAAGACTGATTGCGAAAACGCCTTGCGTCGATCCGAGCGTAACAATGGTCGACAGCGGATCCTCCGCTGATCGCCCGGGCTCGCCGGTGTTGTGCTGGGCGATGAATGCGGCGCTGACGCCAACTTGCGGGCTAGTCGTGAAGGCACCAAGCGGCTCGTCGATCGGTCGGCCCGGCCGCGCCTCTTTGCTGCCGTCAACGCGCGGATCGCCGTTGTGCTGTGCCAGGAAGGCCGCGATCAACGCATGCTTGCCGCCGCCGGCCACCTGCGCGCCGATAGGCTCTTCGATGTCGAGGCTGCGCGGTGCCTGCCCTTCACGCTCGCCATAGTCAGCTTGGACAAGGCTTGCCGAAACGATCGCATGGCGTGGCGCCCCGGCCATGACGGTCGGCAGCGGTTCGTCCGGAATCGAGCCGTCGCCGTTCTGGTTGAACTTCGACAGGTGTGCGGCGACCAGAATACGATCTTCCTTGCCTGTCGTCGTGCCCAGCGGCTCCTTCAGATCGCGAGGCGCCGACTGCGCAGCGCGCCCGCCGGCGCCGACGATGGTTGCTCCCATCATCGCCATGCCGGATGACGTATGCAGCGTGTTGACGGGATCCTCGACAGAATGGACGCCATTGCGCGCTGCGGCGCTCTGCTGGTCGGTGCGGATCAACGTCGGCACCACCACGGACAGTTCGCCTCGGTGCGCGGTCGTCAGCGTCCGCAGCGGCTCGCCAGCATCGTGAAGACGGTCGCCGCCCGAATGTGTGATCGGCACGATGAACGGCTTTGCAGCGTCGACGACATAGCGCATGACGCCGCGCGCCGTGCGCCGCAACGTCGCCTCGGCCAGCGGCTTCTTTCGGCCAAAGATCGATTTCACCGGCAGCGACCAGTCGATGATCGTATGCGCGCCGACCCATGGCTTCAGGCTAAGACGCTTGGCATCCTTGCGCGGCGCGTGCGTCCGCACCGGCCAGACGATCGGACGGCCATCAGCCTGGGCAACGCCGAAGAACCGCTTGCGGATGGTCGGCACGCCATAGTCGGCGCAGACCAGAATTTGGTAATCGAAGCTGTAGCCAAGCCCGCGCAGGTGCTTCAGCCAGGCGCGCCAGATGCGGCCCTTGTGGCGAGGATCGGGGACCAGCCATTGATCCTGCACCGGGACGCGCTCGCCCTTGGCCGCGATTGTGCCGTCGAGCCGCATGACGCGGCCGGTCGCCGGATCGCGCTTTGCGATCAGCGGCCCCCACGTCCTGATCTCCTGGACATTTTCCATGGTGATCGTTTCGGGGCGGACGGTGCCGGCCCAGCGGCAGATGACCCATGCCAGCGAGCGACGACGCTTGCTGACCGGCTTCGACCCCTTGGCGACCGAGAAATGCGTGCAGTCAGGTGAGGCATGCAGGACGCGCACGCCGCGCCCATTGGTGACCTTGCGAGGGTCGGCCTCGAACACGTCGCAGCGCAGGTGTTTCGTATGCGGATGGCGCTTCTCGTGAACCGCGACCGCGACCGGGTCGTGATTGATCGCGACATGGACATGGAAGCCGGCTTCTTCCAGGCCGTCGCAGCCGCCGCCCATGCCGGCGAACAGAACGACGGTCATGCGGTTATCGAGGGCGAAGCCCGTCATCGCGTTCATGTCTCGGCCCTCGCATCCGCGCGCGCGCCGTCGCGCGCCATTGCTAGCGTTCGGCAGACGGCGTCTTCTCGAACGGTCAGGACGGCGGCGATTGCGTTGGTGTCGAACTGGCCGCTGGACCAAAGAATGATTGCCGCTAGGGCGGCGTCCCCTGTCAGCCAGCCCCCCCCCAAGCCGCATCAGCGCGCGCCGAAGGTCGGCATCGGACATCCCGTCCGCAGGGCTTTTGCGCTGCAACATCAGACGCCCTCCGCCACGATGTTGGCATCGCCGCCGCGGGTGAACGGCCGCGCCTCGAGGATCTTGTTGATGGTGCCGCCGGACAGGCCGAGGCGCGCCTTCACCTGGCTCGCTGTCAGACCCATCTCGAAGAGCAGCCGAATGCCCTCCGCCTGCATCGGCAGCGGCAGCTTGAACAGTCGGACAGGGTCGATGCTGCCGGGCTTGCCGAAGCCCGGCGCGACAGGTTTCTTCATGCTTCGGGCTCCCAGCAGGGTTTGTGGTAGGATTGGATGGAGACCAGGCCAGCGACGCCGAACATGAAATCGGCGCGACCGCGGATAAGCCGGCCGCCCTTGCCATCGTCGACCGTGTCGAGGCGCGTGCCGTTGACGACACCGTGCTGGCACAGTTCGCGATCGATATCGGCCGTGGTCGCGTGCAGGCATTCGAAGACGACGACGAAGGCCCGAGCATTCGGCCCGTAGCCGTTGACCAACTGCACCCAGTAGACGAAGCGAGATTGCTTTACCTCCGCCGGCGCACCGGAGAGGCGCGCTAAATCGCGTTCCGCATGGTCGAGTTTATCGGTCAGATATTTGACATCAGCCATCGGCCTGCCCTTCTGTTTCAGTGCTCTTCCCGTGAAACATTTCCGGAGTTTCACGCTCCGGATCGGCGCTGTCCGGCGGGTCGTAGAAGGCGCGGAACGACAGCTTCAGCCAATCGCAGACGGCGATGGCCTTGGGCGCCGAGACGCTCTGCCCGTTGCAGATGCGCGACAGGTCGGAGGCGCAGACGCCGATCTCGGCGGCGCAGACGCGCCAGCCGCGCCCGTCATCCTCGAGCCTCGCGCGCAGCAGCCGGCCAAGCCCGCGATAGTCGTAAGAGGCCAGCCTAGCCATGCCGGTATTCCCGCTTCAGGAAGAGCGCCGGTTCCTCGCCGATCCACTCGCACAGCGCGAAGAACTCGTAAGAGCCGGGATTGCGCCCGCGCGCGGCGCGCAGCACGGCTTCCAATGCGACCTCTGCCTCCTTGGCGACGCGCCGCTGCGTCTTGCCGCGATGGACGCGGCGCGCCTCGAGGAACATGGCGAATACGTCGAAATCGACATGGCTCGGATCGAAGGCGTCGGTGACGATCGGGCCGGCGATGGTCATTCTGCCGCCTCATCCATTTCGGCAGCGTCAGGCGCCTCGACAGCGACCGTCTCGGCCTCCAGCAGGTCGAACATGCCTGGCCCTTGCCCGCCGCCGGCGGCGATCTCGGCATAGGTCACGCCGTCGGCGAAATAATCCGGATTGAGCTCGACGCCGATCGCCTTGCGGCCCATGCGCAGCGCGCAATAGGGCACCGTCATGATGCCGCCGAACGGGTCGAACACCGTTTCTTGCGGCATCGAATGCTGCTCGATCTCGCGCTCGACGATGTCGAACTGCAGCGGGCACAGATGCATCTCCCTGCCCTTCCTCTGCTGCAGCATGTTCAGCGTGCGCATGCGCGCCACGTCGGTCCAGATCTCGTCGTGCTCGACATGCGGCGGCGCCAGCATGAAGGTCGCCGGCAACCTTCCTTCCGCCGCCAGCACCTCGGTGAACTCGACATGGACGGCATGATCGTAGGGGTTTTCCAGCGACCACTTCTTCCAGCCGCGATAGATCAGTTTTGGATGCAGCCTGATCAGCCGGCGCAGTTCGTCCGGCAGCAGCGGCCGGTCGCCGCTCGATCGCCAGACGCCATGCGCGTCGACCTGCCAGCGGCCGCGCGAATAGCCGGCACCAGGTGCGGGCCGTAGCTTCCTGTCATGCGGCACCAGCCGCACGTCCTCGCCGATCGGCAGTGCCTTGTCGGGCTGCTCGGTCTGGTCGGCGAAGGACAGCGACTTTTCCTTGACCACCGGCTGGTCGGCATAGCCGTTCGAGCGGTCGGTCGGCGGTTTGCGGAATCGCAGCACATATTCGGGCATGCCGTTGCCCATGCGGGTGCCATCCTTGCATTGCTCGGTCCAGCCGAGCCGATACGAGCCGTTGTTTTCGCGCACGACATCGGTGCCGATCGTCACCCGCGACAGCAAGGCAAAGCCGTGCTTGCGGAAGTGCGCCGCGCAATCGTCGGAAAACGGGCTGATGGTCTGGAAGCCAAGCCCGTTGATGCCGCCCGGCACGATCCGGTCCTTGACATGGATGCAGGCGACGCGGCCGGGCTTCAGCACGCGCAACAGCTGCGGCGTCAGAAAATCCATCTGCGCCCAGAAATGCGCGTCGTCGTCGGTATGGCCGAAATCGTTGAAGGACGGCGTGTATTCGTACTGCGTCGAGAACGGGATCGAGGTGACGATCAGGTCGACGCTGTCGTCGGCCATCGAGCGCGTTTCCTCGACCGTGTCGTTGTGGACGATCGTGTAGTTCTCGCCGCGCACCTCGCGCCTGGTCACACCCATCGAGCGCTTCAGCGCGCCGTCGAGCGCCTGTTCGGCCAGCCCGTATCTGCGGATGATGGCCGACATCTTCTCGGCCTGCGCCTCGAACTCGCGCCATTTGCGCTCCAGCTCGCGCCGCGTGCCGCGCTCGGCCTCGGTGTAGATGAGGTCCGCGCGCACCGGATAAAGCTGGCCGAATCGCTGGGTGCGGAACAGCGACTGGAAGAAATCGTGAAACTTGAAGCCGATGCCGAGATAGATGTTCCACCAGCAATGTTTCTGAAAATTGCAGCCCGAGCCCGAAATCACCGGCTTGGTCGCCAGTTCGGCGAACTCGCCCCTGGCGAAGCCGACAACGCGAGCTTCCTTGGTATCGGTGTCAAGATTGCCCCACACCGCCTTGACGGTAGGAATCGCCTTCTCGATCGCGACGCGCTCGGGCTCTAGGTCGTGCCAGATGATGCGGTGCGCGGCGGGATCCTCGGCGCGTATCTCCAGCATCTTGTCGACGCGCGCGTCGAGCGATCGCTTTTTCTCGCGCGCGGCATCGACCACGCCGTGCGCGGCGTCGGCGAACATGCGCGCCTGGCCGTTCCGGTCCTGCCCGGCCGCACCATGGTCGGACGGGATTTCGTGCCAGCGCACGTTGATCTCTGGCAACTCGTAGCCCTCGTCGGAAAAGCCGAGATCGGACGGCTTCTGCACGAACAACGCCCAGCTCGCCACCCACAGCCAGAACTCGTCTTCCTTGTGCGGATGCAGCGTCAGCCGGTCGGCCTTGGTGCTGTCGCGCTTGAAGAACCGGGTTTTTGCTTCGCCGACATCCATGACGCCGAGGAAGGCGGCATAGGCCAGCAGCTCGATATACTCGTTCGGATCGGGGATGGCGGTGGCGACGAAGCGGTAGCGCACGCCGGCATGCTTGCGACCGTTCTTGCGATCGTCGCCGGCAAAGGTCGCCATGAACTCGCGAAAGGTTTTCGTCCCGCCGAAGCCGCGCAGGCAGGCCGCCTCGTCGAGCGAGGCGGCGGTGAACAGGCAGGGATCGAGCTTGCCGTCGCGGATCGGCTCGTAATTGGTCAGGTGGATCAGCTTCCTGCCCGGGCCCGGTCTGTTGGGCTCTTCCATCTGGCTCGGCCGGTTGACGAACTTCAGCTCGATGTCGGGGTGCCGCTCGGCCTGCTCCAGGAAGAACTCATGCCTGACACCGAGCGGCACGACCTGCAGCGCGTGCCCGCCGGCATGCATCATCGACTGGCGCAGGATCTCGAGCTGCGTCGACGTCTTGTGCAGACCGAA
Source organism: Mesorhizobium sp. WSM4821 (assembly GCF_055901555.1). NCBI lineage: Bacteria > Pseudomonadati > Pseudomonadota > Alphaproteobacteria > Hyphomicrobiales > Phyllobacteriaceae > Mesorhizobium > Mesorhizobium sp. WSM4821. The sequence goes on from NZ_CM148371.1 coordinate 4,766,941, forward strand.
GCGCAGGAACAGCGCGCGCCGGCCGCCGCGGCAGGCCCATGGCACGATCGCCTGCGTCATCGGCTTCAACAGCGGATTGACGGTTTTGGGATCGACCTCGAAGCCGAGCGACGGCGCCAGCCGCACCTTGGCTTTGAGGAATTCGGCATAGTCGGGATGCGCGGTCATAATGCGCCCCCGTTCGACGGCTCGCAGGGCGCATGCTTGCCGCCGCCGAATACGTATTCGCGCCACGGCGTCCAGCACCAATTGCCGTCGCGGTTGCGCAGAAAACCCCATTTGCGGTTCGACCTGCCTTGCCAGACGACGGTGATGATCTTGCCCGGCCGGGACTGCGGCTGGGCTCGGGATGTGCCGAAGACGAAAGCGCCCATGGCTGCCTGCATGGTTGCCGCCTGGTCATAGCGGCCAAGGACGCGGTGCGCGTATTCGGCCGGCCGGTATGACCAGCGCCATGCCGGGACAACGCTCCTGCGCGTCATCCTCGGATTTCCGGAAACCGTTCTGGGAAACTCGCGCACCTTCTCGGCGAGCGCGAAATCAACAACCTCCTCGACATAGGCCGTCAATGGAAACGTCCAGAAATCCCAGGGGTGATCGTGGCAATCCGGATCGGCGTCACCACGATGGAAGATGTGAAGGCGCAGCCGCCCCATTCTGGCGCGTGTGAGGAACGGCGTCGCGTGCTCGCCATCGACGCCATAGATGGTCTCAAGGCCGAAGAAGTTCATGCCGCCACCTGCCGTTTCAGGATCAGGTGCCGGCGGCAGTAGCGGGTATCCAGCACGTCATGGGCGCGCTCGGCGCCGCAAACCGGCATGTCGGGCCCGTCGGGATCGAACGGCGCGCCGGCATAGTGCAGACAGCGGTTGGTCAGCACAGCCTGGAGAAACGTGATCGGCAGCGTCGCCGGCAGGTTTGCGACAACCTCGAACGGCTTTTCGACCGCTGCAGGTTTGGAGAAGTGCGCGCAATCCGGAGACGTGAACAGAAGCTCGACCGGCGAGGCCCGCTCAATCGGCGGCTCTATGGCAATGACCGGGCGCACCCGCCGGTACTTCCGCTTTGGCGGCGTTTCGGTCTTGGGCGTGGCCCGGCCGATCGCCTGGTTCTTCGGCTGGCCCAGCAATGCGCCAAGCCTGCCGTTGCTGCGCCTCAACTTGCCAATGACGGCATTGCGGCTGCGCTCGCCCGGCAGGCGCGCGGCAATCTGGGCTGCGGAAAGCCCTTGGCCAGCCAGGTCGCGCAGCGCCCGCAGATCTTCGGCGGACCAGTCGCTCATGCCGCACCGCCGACCAGGCTGAGACCGCCGGCGCCGCGCGCGGCGGCAGCGGCCTTGCGCAGCTCGCCAACCGCGATTTCCAGCTTCGCCGCGCCACGGTCGATGCCGGCAAGCTCGGCCGGCGTCAGCCGTCCATCTGCGAAGGCCATGGCGGCCGCGGCGATCAGCTCGCCGAACTGCACCACGACATCGGCATGCGCCGCCATCATCGTGGCGTTGGCCGCGCCCGGCGCGTCGGCATCGGCGAGACGCCGGCCGTTCAGTTCGGCCATGACGCTGGTGACCAGCGGCGTGCCGCACTCGGCTTCGAGCAGAAGCACGGCCGAGAGCGGCATCAGCTCGGGGTCGCCGGCATTGTTGAAGCGGCCCATCTGGCTCTTCGACAGCGAAGCTATGCCCGCGGCGCGCTCGATCGTGCCGCAGCGTTCGATCAGGTCGCGCTGGGCTGCCTTGAGGCGGTAAAACCACTGACTGGAAATTTCGGCCATGATTGCTCCGGGCACGGTTTTCCCGGCATGGGAAATGCGGGCTGCATTTCCCATGGCGGGACGAGGCGGAAAGGGTTCAACTCGCGGGCATGAAAACCCGCACAGACATCAAGACATCAAGGCGGCCCCCTGGAGAGCAGCCAAAGGCCTGCCCTCCCGGGTCCTCTCTCGCTGCTGGGGGGGGGGGGGGGGGGGGGGGCTATTTCGCACAGCCGTCATCCCTCCTCGGAGCCCAGCGCAGCACCCGCTTCGCCTCGTCGCGCAACAGGCGCGCCAGCAGCTCGGCAGGGGTTTCGCGGGAAAAGGCCGACAGCAGTTTCAGCATGCGCAGCGTGGCCGCAGGCAGCCGGCGCGCCGGTTCAGGCGGCGGCGGCAGCAGGGTCAGCGAGGGCGAGACGCGGATCATTCCGCCGCCTCGCGGCTCGCCACGGCGCAGGATTTGGGGTGGCCGGTCCCGGCTTGGGGAACAGGACCGGCCGCGACGCCTGCGGGGGAAGAGGCGTCGGATTTGGCGGCGCCGAGCGATGCCTCGAGTTGCCGCAGCAGGATCAGGGCCGGCCCCTTGGTCGGAGGCCTCGTCTCCCAGGTGGAGACAGTCGAGCGGTCGACGCCGCAATGGTCCGCGAGCTGCTGCTGCGTCCACCCAAGCGCGCCCCGCAGGGCATTTATGTCGATCACCTGATCCATCATGACCGATAGTGTGAGAAAGTCACATCGATCTGTCAAGTAGAAACTCACATCAAAAATGTGAAAAAGTCACGCCATGACGGATGTAACCCGAATAGACGAGCAGGCCGCGCGCCTGCGCCAGGCCCGCGAGATGCGCGGTTTCGACAATGCGAAGGCCGCCGCGACGCGTTTCGGCTTCAACTACAACACATACATCCAGCACGAAAGCGGACGGACCGGGATCACGCGCGCGGCCAAGGACTACGCCCGCGCCTTCCGGGTCAGGGAAGCCTGGCTGATTACCGGCGAGGGAACGCCGCGAGACATGGATGGCAGCGACGAGTTGCGCGAGGTTTTCGCGCGCGTGGCGGCGGCGGCGCCGGAGGTCCAGGCCGCTGTTCTGAGCTATGCCAGATTCGTGCTCGGTGAGCCGAGCGGCACCGAGAAATCCCGCGACACTGAAATCACGCCGGCATCGTGATCGATCAGCACGCGCCACCGCCCGCCGTGGATTTCGCGCATGGCCACGGCGATCGACCGCGTATCCCGGTCGATGCTTTTGCTGATCATCGCCGCCCTTGATTGCGGCGATGTCGCCATCGCCCGCAACTTCGCCATCGCCTGATCGCCCGCGGCTTCGCGCGATTCGTACTGGATCACTTTCTCTCTCTCCCAAACCGGAACGGCAGTGGAATTAGGAACAATTTCCTTTAGGCTGTCAAATCAGTTTCACGCCGTCCGGTGTTCCATTCCGGTACGAGGACAAACCTTGCCATTCGATCACCAGAATATTTCAACCTGTAACAATCGTCTGTGGATAGCGGGGAAAAGTAGTACCAGTTTTATGCCAAATCTGGAACCATTTCGGACACTTTACCTTTCGGCCATAAGTCGGGGGCCATGTCCCGACCGCCCCGTCCCAGCTTCCATGTTCGCCTGCCGCCCGAACTCAAGGCGCGCCTCGAAGCGGTTCGCGGCGCCAAGAGCCTGAACCGCGAGGTGGTCGACAGGCTGGAGCGGTCGTTCGGAGAGGACTTGGCCGCGCAGTTCGGCGAGGTCATCGCGGCCTACCTTGCGCCACTCGACGACAAGGATCGAGCCCGGGCCGTCAGGCTGGCGGGCGAACTGGCGGCGATCCTGGTGACGCGACCGCGCAAACAGGCTCCATAAGACCCGCCTAATTCTCACTTCCCATGTGCATAGTGTGAGTTTATCACATTTTCGCTTGACACCATGATGTGAGTAATTCACACTTCGCCCCATTCGCAATAAGTCGATGGAGCGTTTCGGTGCTTTCACTCCGCAACAAGCAGGCCGGGGGCGTTGCTGCCCTTCTTCCCGTAAAGCATCTCGCCGACCAAGCAGATATCGGCGTCGCTGCGCCCGTCGATCGCGGCCAGCGACTTGCCGAAATTGACGGCAATCCGCGCCTTCAGATCGTCGTCGAGTGTGTAGCCGAGCGCCATCGTGTACATCGTCATCCGCGCGGTGTTGACCTTGAGCGTGCTACAGTCCTGGCCAAGCGCCATGGCCTCCCCAAACTTTCGCGCGACAATGTCGATCTGATCGTCTGTGCGCCCCTGCCCGGCCCAAGCCGCCACCAGCGCCGCCGCGATTGTCAATCGACGCATAAAACCCTCCCTGCCCGATCGACCAATCTTGGCACGTTCGAGCAAGAGCGCAAGCGCAACAGCGATCCCTACGACGGCTTCCCGCCGACCGATCTGGCCTTCGCCATGTGCTTCTTCTTCGCATGGGTCTTCGTCCTGCTCGGCTGGGGCCTGCCGTCATGAGCCGGCGCCAGCAATCGCATTGGCTCAATGAGCTCGATGACTTCATGACGCGCCGACGCATCCTCTTGGTTGCCGCACTGTACGCCGCGCTCGTTCACGCTGGCATCTATGGCTTGATCACGAGGCTGCTGCCATGAACGTCGGCGAGTATCCCGAGGGCATGACGGCCGAAAGGCGCGATCTGATCGAGACGCTCGAATGCGTCGGCTACGACACCATGCCGGGCGTTCAACGCGACTGGGCCGACTGGCGCGACCGCCTGTCCGACGAAGAGCTTCGGACGATCATCACCAGCATCGAAAGCCGGTTCGAAGACCAGGCTGCGCTTGCCCGGCAGGCAGAACTTCTTTCCGCAATGGCGCGGACCCAGGAGGCCAATTGTTATGCTTAACCACTTCCGCTCGCCGCAGACGCGGCCGGTCCTTCCGGAAATGCCCGGCGGCGACATGCATCCGCGCTGCCTGGAAATGGCCGAGACGATGCGCGACCTGTTCGCGGTCGGCGGCGGCGTGCGCGGCAAGGATCTGATCGCCGCAGGCTTCACCTGGGCGGAGATCGCCGAATTCAGGGATGCCGCCGCGATGCTGGCCAACAGCGCCAGCGAACGGCAGGTCGCCACGCGGCCCGACATGATGGCCGACATCATCGAAAAGGCGCGCGCGCCGCTGCCCAACCGGCCGCCGCTGCCGCGCGATGCAAAGGAGACGCAGGCGCTGCTTGTCGCCTGGGGCGCCTACTGCGCGGCGCGGGCATCGCTGGTGCTCGACCCATGGCCGGGACAGCGCGAGCGCTGCCTAGGGCTCCTGTCGCTCTATCTCAACCGCCTGCCGCTGTTTCCGGCCAACCGCGAGACGGTGGTGCGCGCGGTCGAGCAGACACTGCAGGTGACACAATGAACCAGGAGGTGCGGCACATCTCCACTGCCAGCAAGGCCAGGCGCGCCGGCGACGCCCTGCGCGGCTCTTCGTCGGTCGTTCCGGCGTTCCGGCCGGACGGCTCGGCCTTCGACCTGGTCAACCCCAAGGCGGCCGACATCGACTTCGCCGACATGGCCAACGCGCTGTCGAAGATCGCGCGCTTCAACGGCATCTATCGCTGTCAGGCCTATGCGGTGGCGCAGCATTCCGTCATGGGCGCCGACGCCATCTTCCGCGAGACCGGCGACAGCGTGCTGGCCGGCTACTTCCTCATTCATGACGGCCACGAATATCCGTTCGGCGACGTCACCCGCCCAGCCGTCGACATCATCCAGTATTGGGTCGCCAGGCTTGCCGCTTCGGCCGGCCTCGACCGGCCCGACTTCATCGACAAGCTCGTCCATCGCGCCATCGGCGAGGTCAAGCGCTGCCTCGACCTGGCGATCTATGAGGCCGCGCAGCTGCCCGACATCATCCGCATGCCGATCTATGTCCGCCAGGTGAAGGACATGGACGAACGGATGCTGGTCGCCGAGGCGCTGGCGCTGTTCGGCCCGAACGCCGATCCGCGCTGCATCCCGAAAGGACTGAAGCCGCCAAGGCTGACCAGCCCGATCGAGCCATGGGGCGCGATGAAGGCCGAGATCGCCTTCCTCGACCGGCTGGAGCGCTATCTCGGCATCGTCGCGAGGGCGGCATGACCAGCGGCCGTTCAGACCTGATCGATCTGACGCTCGCGCTGCACGCGACAACCGAGCGCGCGGTGCGCGTCTCCGAAACCGGAGACGACGACAAGGCCGTCTGGGTGCCGCTCTCCGAATGCGAGATGGTCAAGAAGCCCGGCGGCCTCGTCGTCCTCACCATGCCGGAATGGCTGGCGCTGTCGAAGGGTTTCATCTGATGAGCGAGGGAACCACGATCCGCCAATGCCGTGACACGGCCGAGCGGCTACGCGGCGGCGAGCCTCTGCGGCTGCTGATCGGCGAAAAACTCTACAGCGCCAGCGAGATCGTGCTCGCCCCCGCCTTCGCCGCCGGCCTGCGCGCCTGGCTGATCGCCGACATCGAAGCGCAGATCGCCGGGCTGACGCCGAACGACCCGAACGCGCCTGCGGGCCATGCGCTGGTCACCCTACCCGAAGAAAGGACTGCGTGATGGCCGATCCAGGCGATTTCATCGGCGTCTACGACAAGAGCCTCGTTTACGTCATCATGGCCGATCGTGAGGCTTTCGACAGGATCGGCGTGCCGGTCCACGACCATGGCGAAAAGGAGAACGGCCACGTCCTGAGCAAAAGTGTTGGAAACTTCGGCCGCGACGAAGTGACCGTCGTTTTCCAGCATTGGCTCAAATCCTCCGGAGACCGCAAGCCAAGCGGCGAACCGGGGCGGACAAGCGAAGGACAAAACTAATGGCCGGCAGTCTCAACAAGGTGCTTCTCATCGGCCACCTCGGCGCCGATCCGGAAATCCGCCGGCTGAACAGCGGCGACAGCGTGGTCAATTTCCGCGTCGCCACGTCCGAGAGCTGGCGCGACAAGAACACCGGCGAGCGCAAGGAAAAGACCGAGTGGCACACGATCGTCGTCTTCAACGAGAACCTCTGCAAGGTGGCCGAGCAATATCTGAAGAAGGGCATGAAGGTCTATGTCGAGGGCCAGCTCTCGACCCGCAAATGGGAAGACCAGTCGGGCGCCGCGCGCTACTCGACGGAAGTCGTGCTGCAAAAATTCCGCGGCGAAATCCAGATGCTCGACAAGCTGGGCCAAAACGGGGCCGACCATCCGGCACGCGACCCCGGCGATTACGGCACCCAACGCAGCGGCTCCAGCCGCCAGGAGCGCGGCTCCGGCGATCAGCAATCCATCTCGCGCGACGGCCAATCCGGTTCGCGCGAACTCGACGACGAAATTCCGTTCTAGGAGAGGACGTTATGGTCGCCAAGGCAAAGGCGCTGCCCAGCGCAGCCTATCAGAGAAACAAGATCCTGCAGCTTCAGGCGCAGGTCGCGCAGTTGCAGGGCCGCCTCACGCAGGCCAACCGTGAACTGGAAGCGGCGCTCACCAGGAATGTCAGGGCGCATGACACCATCAAGGTGTTGAGCGGGCTGCTGACCGAGGCCGATGCCGAAGTCGGCACCCGTCGGCAACTCGACGACGAAATCCCCTTTTAGCCTCCGAGGAGACCATGAAAAAAATACGCGATGCGCAGATCATCATCGGCATGCTGGAGGGCGGCGAACTTGCGCAAGCCCTGTCCGGCGACATCACCGAAACGCTGAGCAAGCTCAAGGATTTGAGCGACGCCCAAGGCCGCAAGGCCAAGGTCAAGGGCAAGGTCGTGCTGACCCTCGATTTCGAAGTCGAGGCCGGCTCAGTCACCGTCCAGGCCGGCATCGACACCAAGGTGCCGAAGGCGCCGCGCGGCTCCTCCTTCTACTGGATCACGGATGACGGCTCGCTGTCGACCGAACATCCGCAACAGACCGACATGTTCGCCGGCCCGCGCGCGGCCGCCGATCGCCAGTGACCGTCCCCCAAACCCCGAGAGGAACCTCTGCAATGAACGCCAAGACCACGCCTGCCGCCGAGGCGGCGGAACTGATCGCACCGGCCGCCGGCATCGACATCAAGGCCCTTGCCCAGCTCGGCGCCGACGCCAGCGCCATCCAACTGGCGACACTGACAGCGCCCGAGGGCATGGTCGGCGTGCCGGCTTCGATCCCCGTGGCCCTGATCAACGGCCGGCAGCCCGAGGCTCGCGCCGTGGCCGCCCTGTTCGAGGCGTTCCGCCAGGCGCCAGCGCGCAAGTCCGGGCAGGCCGAGGCTCAGACCTTCGCGTCGTTCTGCGAACTGACCAACCGGCACAAGACGGTCGACAGCGTCATCTTCGCCGATGCCGACTGGCGCAACCCATCCTTCACCGCCGTCATCGACTATCACCAGAACGCGGCCGGCGGCGTTGCCGCCTTCGGCAAGCATCGCATCCACTATGCCTTCCCGCTTTCCGAGGAGTGGAAGAAGTGGATCGAGATGAATGGCGAGGCCATGAAGCAGGCCGAGTTCGCCTACTTCCTCGAGGACCGCGTCGCCGAGCTTTCGGCGCCGACCGAGGCGGAGAGGGTCACCTACGAACAACAGTTCCTTGTCAAGATCGCCACCCCGGCGCAGGTGGTCGAGCTGTCGCGCGGGCTCAAGATCAACATCGACACCAAAGTCAAGACGGCGACGACGCTGCAGAGTGGCGAAGGCCAGATCGCCTGGGAAGAGGTGCACAACGACACCAACGGCCAGCCGCTGAAGGTGCCAGGCCTGTTCATGCTCAACATCGCCCCATTCTTCATGGGCGAGAAGGTGCGCATCCCCGTGCGCCTCCGCTACAGGCCCTCGGGCGCCATGATCATGTGGTCGTATCAGATATACCGGCCCGACCAGGCGATCAACGAGCACGTCCGCTCGACTCTGGCCGATGCCCGCGACAAGACGGAACTGCCGGCCTTTGAAGGCAAGCCGGAGATGTCGGCGTGAGCAAGACCAACACCATCATGCTTTCGCGGGAGGCATTGCTTCCCGCGCTGGCGCTGGTCGGCAAGGCTGTCGAGCGCCGCAGCACGATTCCTGTGCTGCAGAACGTGCTGCTGGCGGTCGACGCCAAGGCGGGCCTGCTCACCATCACCGGCACCGACCTCGACCGCGAGCTGCGCACGACAGTGCCGTGCCAGGCCGGCAAGGATGAAAGCTTCACCCTGCCGTCGACCCTGCTGCACGACGCGGTGCGCAAGATGCCGGAGGGCGCCGAGATCGCGCTTTCAGCCGAAAGCGACTTCGCCACGCTGTCGTCCGGCCGCACCCGCTTTCGCATCCAGGTGCTGCCGGCGAGCGATTTCCCGACCATGGACGGCGGCACGGCAAGCCACAGCTTCGAGATGGACGTCGCGGCGATCAAGCGGATGTTCGACACCGTGTCGTTCGCCATCTCGGCTGAGGAGACGCGCTATTATCTCAACGGCGTCTACTGGCATCATGACACCCAGGTTCAGGATCAGGGGGGCGAGACGTTCAACGCCGTCGCCACCGATGGCCACCGGCTGGCGAAGTTCAGCACCGCCTTGCCCGAGGGTGCGGCCGGCATGCCCGGCATCATCGTGCCGCGCCAGACGGTCGACCTGATCGGCAAGATCTTGGGCGAAAAGGGCAAGGCGGCGATCGGCCTGTCCGACGCCAAGCTGCGCGTCGAATACGATGGCACGGTGCTGGTCTCGAAGCTGATCGACGGCAGTTTTCCAGACTATGTCAGGGTCATCCCGGCCGCCAACGCCAACCATTTCACCATCGACAAGGAAGCGCTCGCCAGGGCGGTCGACCGCGTCACCACGGTGTCCACCGCGCGCGGCAGCGCGGTGAAGTTTTCCTTCGAGGCCGGCGGCAATCTGACGCTGACCACCAACAATCCCGACGCCGGCAGCGCCAATGACGAGGTGACGATCGAAAACAGCGAGGGCGACGGCGTCGAGATCGGCTTCAACGGCAAATACTGCCTCGACCTGCTCAATGCAGCGGAGGGCAAGCGGCTGGTCTTCAGCCTGGGCGATGCCGGCTCGCCGACGCTGATCCAGCCGGACGACGGCGACGCGCTGAAGCCGCTCTTCGTCCTGATGCCGATGAGGGTTTGATGCATGCCTATCCGCTTTTCACCCACAACATCAAGGGGTAGCTAAATGACCGAAGACCAAATCGAGCATATGGTGCAGCGTTTCTTGCAGTGGCGTCTGCCGGAAGATTTTCGGCCTGACGCCGGAATCAGCTTCAAGGCTGAGTTCAACGAGCACACCGCCTATCCGATGAGGCACAAGCCGGTCGGGACCAATCTACTCACGGCTGCACAGGCAACGGCGATGGTGCGGCACATGGCTGTCGACTTGCGTCAGCGGCTCCATACGATCCCGGCCCGCCAGCCTTCCGACGGGGCGACAGAGGCGCTACGAGCGGCACTGGAAGACGCAAGGGAAAACGAGAAAAACGAACACGATTCCGTGCTGTTGCCACGCTTGATGAAGGCAGTGCGTGCCTATCTCGATGATAACTGCACCCCCTCATCCCCACTCGCCGCCACTTCCAAGCAGGCGGCCAAGCCGAAGTTTGGACCGCTGCCGGATGCAGGTTCCGTCCTGGTCGATATCGGCGTCGAGCGCCGGCGGCAAATTTCCGGCGAGCACTACGATATCGCGCATGACGACGCCCACGATCTCGGAGAGCTTGCATTGGCCGCCGCAGCCTTCTCGGCCGAGGCGACGGCTGCGGCCTACGATTTGGCAGTAGCGAAGCAGGCCGCAGTCAACCTGTGGCCATGGTCGCCATGCGAGGTCGTTGTGACACCCACCAACGAAACAACCACTCGGCGTCAAGTCGCATGGCTGATCGAGCATAAAGGCTATGCGGGATCCGCGCAGCCGCATTGGTATGCCGAGAATGACGACGCCATAGCCGTATACGCCGTGCTAGCAACGGATGCTGGCGTGGCGAGGTTATGGCACTTTTGGACGCCAACCGCATCGGAAGCAAAGCGCTTCGCCTCCAAGGCTGAGGCGGAGGCATTCCCTCCCTACCAGATGATCGCCAGCGATCCGGCCATCAGCCTCACGGAACATGTCTTCCTGTCCCGCGACGAGCTCACCACATCACAGCCCGTTCCTGCTGTGAAGGGGGAGAAGGCGTGGTGGATAGAGGAGCGCGAGGACGATGCGCTACTCGTCGCGCCTCATTGGAACTTCGGTAAGACATGCGTGGCGCGCAAACCGAAGCTGCTGACAAATGACGAATGGCGGCCGATCGCAGAACAGATTATCGCCGGTCAGGCCGCCCTTTCCAAGTCCCTCGCCCCTACCCGGGCAGTGCCGGATGTGGTGGAGGCGTCGCGCATCGATGATTTGCTCGCATCAACATACGAGAAGGACGGCGATGGATATTACGACACGCCGTTGACGATCCTGCTGCGAGACATCCGCAGTGCCCTCGCCCCTGCCGCCTTGGCAGTGCCGGATATGGTGATGGTGCGGCAGATCGAGGAAATGCTGGACGAGGGGCAAGGCGACGACGAAGGGTCGCAAATACTGCCTGACTTTGAACCCGGCATGTCGGTTTTGGCCAAAGTCGAAAAGTGCCTGTTCCTCCTCGAAAAGAGACGCGATGTAATCGCCGCCTATGAAGGCGATCGGCTATTCGACGCCGCAGCCTACATGGCGGATGGGGAGATCAAAATGACTGCCGCTGAAGATGTCCTTGCGTGGCTGCTAATCGAAAAGATTGGCGTCCCAGACGACATGAACTACACACCAAAACAGGCGCAGGACATCCTGGAACGCACCATCGACCAACTCCACGAGCACGAGGACGCCGCCCTCACCACGCGAGTCTCTTCGGAAGGTGAGGGATGAGCATCGAATGGGTGCGCAGCTATTACGGTGTCCCAGCGAAGCGTGGCGGGCGCGTCGAGTATACGCCGTGCGAGGGCAGCAAAGACAAGGCCCGGTTTGGCACCATAACCGGCACGTCCGGCCCTCATCTAAAAATTCGCCTCGATGGCGATGCGAACTCCCTTCCATATCACCCAACCTGGCAACTGCGCTACCTCGATGAGGCAAAATCATGACCAGCCCCCACAAGACACCCGCTACAGCCGCGCAGGCGGAGGCGATGGTGTTGAATATTGTTGACGGGCTTCCCCGCACGATGGGGACGTTCAAGCCCTGCGAGAAACACCCGGAACGCTATTGCAACTGCGAAGGCTTTTATCCGGCTTGCCGTGAGTGGCCTGGGCCGTCTGGGAGTGCAGGAGCATGGTGACCCCTCGTGACCAATTGGCAACCCTGATCGGAAAATTCCCGCTCGGCCCAGACAATAGAGGCGACACAAACGAAATCCTGCACGATGCCTTCGCTGGCGATCATGACGCTCGAACCGAAGCCCTCTATCAACTTGTAGATGAGATTTTGGCGGAACTCTCACTGCGCGCCAGTGAGGCCGCCCCTACCGCACCAATGAAACTGCACATCGACAAGGAATGGCTCAAGCGCAAGATCGCGGAAGATGGCGAGGAGGGCGAGATCGGCGCTGGCTTTGAAATCTTCACGCCTCGTAAGCCGAGTGGCGGCTACGTGGCAGGGTACGCCGATGCCCGGGCTGATGCGCTTTACGAGCTTGGGCTTGCCATCCGCGACATCAAGGATAGCGATGACGCCATACCGCGCCTTGACCAACTTCAAGCCGACATCCGCGAGAAAACACTGCCGGGGGCAGCATGACCCCCAAGGAGTTCCGAGCCGAACTGATAAAGATCATGCCCGGCTATTCATGGACGGTACACAAATCGTCTAGCGATGCCTTCTTGACGGCGACCGGGACGCAGAGCAGTGGCTTCAATCGCCTGTCCACGTTGCTGGTCGTGCGCCGCGACAATTACGCAGGCAGCGGCGTCCCCTGGTACGAGGTCAAGAGCGCCGGTTTTGGCCTGCGCTCACCATTCCTTGGCACAAATGCCGACCGAACGTTGGCGCGCGCCCTTCGCGGGTTGCAGCAGCACTACGAGCAGAAGGCCGCGACCTATGCAGGCCACGCTAGATATCTGCAATCAGCCCGGGACGGCGAAGGAGGACATCCCATGACCCGCCCCACACCAGTAGCAGATTCGCTTGTGCGCGATACGGGGGAGAGCGAGGCGGTGAAGCCGGTTGCTTGGCGCGAGTTCGATCACACGACGATTGACTACGTGCTGCGATATGGAGGCAGGTGCCGAGAGTGCGCAGATCACCTTGGGATTTGTCCTAGCGGTCTACCTTGTGACGTTGACGATGCGAAAACGGCAATCCGTCATGTGTTGAAGGCGCTCAACTATGGCATAACCAATGGTTTCGTGGCTTCCCCTATGCCGCCCGCCCCTGCCGCCTCGGCAGTGCCGGATATGGCACTGGAGGCAATCAATGGCTGACCATTCATCGATCGAGTGGACCGACGCCACCTGGAATCCGATCACGGGCTGTTCCATCGTCTCGCCAGGCTGCACCAACTGCTACGCTATGCGGCTCGCCGGCACCCGGCTGAAGCACATCGACAGCCGCAAGGGCCTGACCCGCGACACCAAGGTCGGCCCGGTCTGGACCGGCGAGGTGAGGCTCAATCGGCAATGGCTTCACCAGCCGTTCGCATGGAAGAAGCCGCGCCGCATCTTCGTCTGCGCCCATGGCGATCTGTTCGCCGAGAACGTGCCTGACGAATGGATCCTCGACGTGTTCACGGTCATGGCCGCCGCCGATCACCACACCTTTCAGGTGCTGACCAAGCGCCCAGATCGCGCCTGCGACTTCCTATCGAAGCGCTACCTGCTCGATGACATCTACGCCAACTGGTACACTTTCACCGGCAAGCCGGCCGAGGTCTACTCTTGGCCCCTGCACAACGTCTGGATCGGCGCATCGGCGGAAGATCAGACGCGATATGACAGCCGCCGCCGCTGGCTGGACGAAACGCCTGCGGCGAAGCGCTTCTGGAGCCTTGAGCCGCTGCTCGGCCCAATCAAGATGGATGTTGAGTTCGTCAAGCCGGACTGGATCATCGTCGGGGGCGAGAGCGGCCACAACGCCCGGCCGATGCATCCGGACTGGGCGCGCTCGATCCGTGACCAGTGCCAAGCCGCAGGTGTGCCGTTCTTCTTCAAACAATGGGGCGAATGGCGCGAGACCGATTGGCAGCTTTGCGCCCATCCGATGCCGGCCGGAACGATCGCGCCAGCGAAACCCTACTGGGTTGGCGCTGGCTACGGCCTCGATCGTCCCAGTATGAGTTTGGAAAAGGTGGGCAAGAAGGCCGCCGGCCGACTGCTCGACGGGGTCGAGCACTCAGAATTTCCAAAGGTGGTGGCATGACGACGCATAAAGGCGTTTGCGGCGTGGTGACGGCACCGGACGGGCATGTCGTCGCCACACATTCGGATTTCGAGCGTCATGGCTATGGCGGCTTCAGCCTTAAGGAGGCGCAGACCATTCGTGTCAGGGAAGGTCTCAAGCGAGCCTTCCTGCGCACATTTCTGTTCCAGGGTCTCACCAGCAAGACGAGCGGCTATTTCTGCGATCAATTCTGGGACAATGCCGCGGAGCACGGCTATCGCATGGAGACCTTCCCAATCGGCTACGGCGAGGCGCAGACATGACCGTGAACCTCATTGCCGCGGTCGGCCGCAACTGGAAGGTCGGACGCGGCGGCGCCTTGCCATGGCACGATGGACAGGATCTCGCGTGGTTTCGCAAAACCACCATGGGCGGCGTCGTCATCGTCGGCGCGCGCACCTTCCGCGCGATGCCGCCGCTCGCGGGCCGCGAGGTCTACAGCTTCGATGGAACGATCTCGCCGGAAGACATGATCAAGTCGGTGAGATGGTACGCCCGGCCGATCTGGATCGCCGGCGGCGCCTACACATGGCGCGCCTTCGCGAACTTGGTCGACGGGCTGAAGCTCATCAACATCCTCGACTATGACGGCCCGGCCGATGTGCTGTTTCCAGCCGACGCCTATGGCCTGCCGGGAGCACCGCAATGAAAGCCCTGACCATATGGCAGCCCTGGGCGACGCTGATCATCGCCGGCGTCAAGCCCTACGAGTTTCGCGGCTGGCCGGCGCCGGTGTCGATCCGTGGCCAGCGGATCGCCATTCATGCCGGCGCCCGGCCGGTCAGGAAGGCGGAGATATCAGACCTGATCATCCGCCTCCGCTCGGCCGAGGCCTGGTCGACGGCGCTGAAGCCGGAAGCGCTGGCCATGCTCGAGCGCTGGCATTCCAACCCGCTCGCTCTGCCCCTCGCCTCGATCCTCGGCACGGCCGTGCTCGGCCAGCCGAGGCGCGCTTTCGAGATCGTCGCCGAATTCGGCGCCAGGCTGAACGACAGCGACCGCCACCAGCATAGCAACTGGGCGTGGCCGCTGACCGCGATCGAGCCGCTGGAGCCGATCCAGCCCGCCAAGGGCGCACAGGGCTTTTGGGACTGGAGGCCGGCGTGACCGCCAAACCTGTCCGCCTCCGACTGTCACGCGCCAAGGGCTTCGACCTGCAGGTGCACTCCCGGTCGTTCAACGGCCTTGACGCCGTCAACGTCGCGCGGCCTTCGATCTTCGGCAATCCATTCAAGGTCAGCGCAAGGCATGATCGCGCCTATGTCGTCCAGCTGTTCAGCCAGATGGCCTGCTGCTGGGACTGCCTGATCCCGGATCCATCGCCTCAAGAACAGGCTACGGCGCGCCTCGCCATCTTCCGCAACATCGGCACCCTGACAGGCAAGAACCTCGCATGCTGGTGCGCTCTAGACGGCAAGCCCTGCCACGCTGACGTCCTTCTCAACATCGCCAACGATCCAGCTCAGGTCACCAGCCGGAAGCGCTTTGCCGTCCGGTGCGATGAGGCAAAGCCATGAAGCTCGACGAGCGATTCGTACCGCGTTTCATGACCGACCAGGAGCTGCGCGCCTGGTTCGGCCTGTCCGAGCGTGCGCTCGACCGGCTGCGCGCCACGCGCCATTTTCCGCCCCGCGACCAGCTTGTGAACAAGACCGACCGCCGTTCAGTCGAAGTTTTCTTTGACCGCCGCGCCGGTTTGGACTCTCCTTCCCGTGCCGGCGGCATTCCCGCCGCCGTGGACGGAGAGGAAAATTTTAATGACTGAACAGCGAAAGGACCGGCCGGGCTACAAATACCGGCCGAGGGCGGACGGAAGCCGCGCCCATTATTGGGTGCCGCAGCGGGCTTGCAGGAAGGCGCCGAAGGCGCTCGACCCGCGGCCGATCACCGATGACGCCATAGCCCAGGCGATGCTCGAACATCCTGATATCACAAGCGCCGAACTGGCCGTCGCGAAACTCTGCCGCACCTGGACGGATGAATTGCTCGCCGACCTGGAAGGCCATGGCAAAAACCCCGAATATGACGGGTCCGTGGCATCGGCAGTGATGGTCTACAAGACGCACAAGCAATCGCCCTATCAGGCGTTGAAGCACCCGACGCGCATCCGCGACTATGATCCGTCGCTGAAGCTCATCATCGACACCGTCGGCAAGCGCCTTGTGCGCAACCTGGTCGGCTCGGATTTTCGCCGCTGGTTCGAGCAGTGGGGCTCCAAGGGCCGCGCCCGCCGTGCGCATGGCGCTATCCGCAAGCTGCGATCGGTCCTGTCCTTCGGCACGACGGAACGCCTCGACGGCTGCGCCCAGGCGCGCGAGATCCTGTCCCTGATGGAATTTGCCACGCCGGACCCGCGCCGCGTCAAGATGGAATACAGGCACGCGCTCGCCATCTGCGCCAGGGCGATCAGGCTGCAGCGGCCGTCGATCGCGCTGACGCAGGCGCTGCAATGGGATACGGCGCTGCGCCGCATCCACATCATCGGCGAGTGGCTTCCTCTCGAGGCGGGCGACGCCGGCGGCATCGTGCGCGGCAACACCAAATGGCGCGGCCTGACGGTGGCCGACATCTCCGCCAACCATGTGCTGACGGTGCCCATCACGTCCAAGGGCAAAGCCGCGACCGAGCACGATCTCAGCAAATGCCCCTTGGTCCAGATGGTGCTGAAACGCATCAAGCTGCCGGCCTTCGGCCCGCTGATCGTCTCGGAAGCCACCGGCTTGCCCTACCGGGAAAACTATTATGCCACCGACTGGCGTGAGGTCGCGACCGCGGCGAGGGTGCCGGCAAGCGTCTGGTCGATGGACACCCGCGCCGGCGCGATCTCCGAGGCTGAGATAGCGACCGACCTCGAATCTGCGCGCAAAATGGCCGGCCACACCACGACCAAGACAACGCAGGGCTACGTCCGCAACGGCGACCTCGACAACAACCGCAGGGTTGCAGAGGCGCGGGCCAAGCTAAGGCAGTGACACGCCAGTGACACGCTGTGACACGGCGCATTTTCCGGAAAGTGATTTCATCAATGATTTCAAGGGGATGTTTGGAGCGGGTAGCGGGAATCGAACCCGCATATTCAGCTTGGAAGGCTGCTGCTCTACCACTGAGCTATACCCGCGCCTTTTCAGTTAAGCATCGGATTCGTCCGAAAACCACTGCACTTTTCGATCCGATGCCTTTGCGTTTCAAGGCTTCCGGGCTGGCAGTGGTGGAGAGGGTTGGATTCGAACCAACGTAGGCTAAGCCAACGGATTTACAGTCCGTCCCCTTTAACCACTCGGGCACCTCTCCAGCCTGCCGTCGAAGCCTTGCAACGAGGCATTCTCGCCGATCAGGGTCGAAACCTCCGGTTTTGTCCGAAATCAGCGAAGCGCCTTATGGCGGCAAGGTCATTGGGTGTCAACCGCGCAGCCAGGCTTTTTCGCTGTTGTTCGATATCCGCCGCGACGTGCCATATCCTTAGCCGAAGTAGGCGGTTATAGAAGCCAGCCATGAGCAATAAGTCAGGCACCCCCAAAGATACCCACTACGCCAAGTTGCGCCGCGCCCATCGCGATGAGAAGGCCGGTGGCGCACCGGCGTTCCGGCCGCGCCAGCCAGTGCCGCCCGGAGAGAACCCGGCGGAGGGGCTGGTGCGGCTTTACGGCCTGCACACGGTGCGGTCCGCACTCGACAATCCGCGCCGGCGGATCAAGAAGATGCTGGTGACGCGCAACGCCGCCGAGCGGCTGGCAATCGCCGATCTCGCCGCCCTGCCCTTCAACACAGAGATGGTGGAGCCAAAGGACATCGACAAGGTCATCGGCTCCGATGCCGTGCATCAGGGCGTGCTGATCGAGGCCGAGCCGCTGAAGCCCAAGCGTCTCGATGCGCTCGGCGACACAAGGCTGGTGCTGGTGCTCGACCAGGTCACCGACCCGCACAATGTCGGCGCGATCCTGCGCTCGGCGGTCGCCTTCGGCGCAGGCGCGCTGATCACCACGGCGCGCCACAGTCCGCAGGAATCCGGCGTGCTGGCGAAATCGGCCTCCGGCGCGCTGGAGCATATCGACCAGATCGAGGTGAAGAACCTCGCCGACGCGCTCGGCCAGTTGCACGATGCCGGTTTCCAGACCATCGGCCTCGATTCGGACGGACCGGCGGAACTTGAGAAGAGCTTTGCCGGGGAAAAGATCGCGCTGGTGCTTGGGGCCGAGGGAAAAGGCCTGCGCCAGAAGACGCGCGAGACGGTGTCGACGCTCGCCCGGCTCGACATGCCCGGCGCCATCCGCTCGCTCAACGTGTCGAACGCCGCGGCGGTGAGTCTTTATGCGGCGAGGAAGTTTCTTCGTGAGTAGTGAAAAATAGCGACTATTCACTACTGACTACTGACCATTCACTATTCACCCACTTCATGCCCCGCCATCCGCTCCAACGCCCTGACCAGCGCCGAATGATCCTCCCTGGCGCCGCCATTGGCCGCGCAGGAATTGAACAATTGCTGCGTCGTCGAGGTGTTGGGTAGTGCCACGCCGAGCGCTCTCGCCCCCTCCAGCGCCAGATTAAGATCCTTCTGGTGCAGTTCGATGCGGAAGCCCGGCGCGAAGCTGCGCCTGATCATCCGCTCGCCGTGCACTTCGAGGATGCGCGAGGCGGCCAGCCCGCCCATCAGCGCCTCCCGGACCTTGGCTGGATCAGCGCCGGCTTTCGATGCAAAAACAAGGGCTTCGGCGACGGCCTCAATGGTCAGCGCGACGACGATCTGGTTGGCGACCTTGGTGGTCTGGCCGACACCGTTGGCCCCGACGAACGTAATGTTCTTGCCCATTTTTTCGAACACCGGCCTGGCGCGCTCGAAGGCTTTTTCTTCGCCGCCGACCATGATGGTCAGCGACGCCGCCTTGGCGCCGACCTCGCCGCCCGACACCGGCGCGTCGAGATAATCGCAGCCGAGATCGTTGATCTTCTTGGCGAAAACCTTGGTCTCGATCGGCGAGATTGAGCTCATATCGACGACCAGCTTGCCTTTGGTCAGGCCTGACTCGACACCGTTGTCGCCGAACAGCACATCAGCCACCTGCGGGGTGTCGGGAACCATGGTGATGACGATGTCGGCAGCTTTCGCCACCGCATCGTGGCCGGTCACGGTTTTTAAGCCCTTGGCGACGAGGTCGGCCGGCGGTTTTGAGCGGTGGCCGCTGGCGACGACATGGTAGCCCGCGTCGAGCAGATGCCCCGCCATCGGCGCGCCCATGATGCCGAGGCCGATAAAGCCGATGGTTTCCATTGCTTTGCTCCAAATTCTGAAGCGCCCCCTCATCCGGCCCTTCGGGCTTCTCTCCCCGGCGGGGAGAAGAGGTAGGCGCCAGCGTTGACGATCTCTTCTCCCCTCGGGGAGAAGGTGGTCGCGCAGCGGACGGATGAGGGGGCCTTGGCGCTAAGCCGCCGCGCTCCCCTGCCCGGCAAATTCGCGAAACCATCCCAATCCGGCTTCTGTCCCCGCCTTCGGCTTGTACTCCGCGCCGATCCAGCCCGAATAACCAATGCTGTCGATGTGCTTGTACAGAAAGGGGAAATTGATCTCGCCCGTCCCCGGCTCGTGACGGCCGGGATTGTCCGCAAGCTGGATATGCGCGATGCGGCCGAGGTTTGCCTCGATGGTGCGGGCGAGATCCCCCTCCATGATCTGCATGTGATAGATGTCGTATTGCAGGAACAGGTTCTTCGAGCCGACGCGGTCGATGAGCGCCAAAGCCTGGTTCGAATAGTTCAGGAAGAAGCCGGGAATATCGCGCGTGTTGATCGGCTCGATCAACAGCCTGATGCCGGCCTGTTCGAGCTTTTCGGCGGCGAAGGCCAGGTTCTCGGCGAAGACATCTTCCAGTACTGAACGCTCGACGCCCTGCGGCGCGATGCCGGCGAGGCAGTTGACCTGTTCGCAACCCAGCGCATGCGCATAGGTGATCGCCTTGGCAACGCCTTGCCGGAACTCCGGAACGCGATCCGGCAGCATGGCAATGCCGCGCTCGCCGTTTCCCCAGTCGCCGGCCGGCAGGTTGAACAGCACCTGCGTCAGGCCGTACATCCCGAGTCTGGCCGCAACCACCTCCGGCGCATGGTCGTAGGGGCCGATATATTCGACGCCCTTGAAACCGGCGCGGGCGGCGGCATCAAAGCGATCGAGGAAATCATGCTCGCCAAAGAGCATCGAAAGATTGGCTGAAAAACGCGGCATTCTTTTTCTCCTTCTTGTCCGCCTTAGTCGAGCATGACGATTGCCGTCGGCGCATCTTCATGGCTTTCGGCAAGTTCCTCGAATTCGGTGATCTTGTCGATTTCGGTGCCCATCGAAATGTTGGTGACGCGCTCGAGGATGAATTCGAGCACGACCGGAACCTGGTGCTCTTTCATCAGGCGCTGGGCCTGCCTGAAGGCGTCGGCGAATTCCTCCGGCTTGCGCACCCGGACCGCCTTGCAGCCCATGGCCTCGGCGACGGCGACATGATCGACGCCATAGCCAGCCTCGGGGTCGTCCTTCCGGTTGACGTTCTCGAAGGCGAGGCTGACCTCGAAATCCATCGAAAAGCCGCGCTGCGCCTGACGGATTAGGCCGAGATAGGCATTGTTCACGACGACATGGATATAGGGCAATTTGTGCTGCGCGCCGGCCGCCAGCTCCTCGATCATGAACTGGAAATCATAGTCGCCGGACAGCGCCACGATGCTGCGGTGCGGATCGGCGGCGCGAACGCCAAGTGCCGCCGGCAACGTCCAGCCGAGCGGGCCGGCTTGGCCGCAGTTGATCCAGTTGCGCGGCTTGTAGACATGCAGGAATTGCGCGCCGGCGATCTGCGAAAGCCCGATCGTGGTGACATAGGTGGTGTCGCGGCCGAATGCCTTGTTCATCTCCTCGTAGACGCGCTGCGGCTTCAGCGGCACCTGGTCGAAATGCGTCTTGCGCTTCATCGTCTTCTTGCGGCCCTGGCATTGCCTGGCCCAGCCGGACCAGTCGCGCAATTTTCCCGCCGTCTTCCATTCGGTGGCGACGTCGAGCAGCATTTTCAGCGCCGCGCCGGCATCCGAGACGATGCCGAGATCCGGGGCGAAGACACGGCCGATCTGAGTGGGCTCGATATCGACATGGATGAACTTTTTTCCCCTGGTGTAGACGTCGACGGAGCCGGTGTGGCGATTGGCCCAGCGGTTGCCGATGCCGAAAACGAAGTCGGCTTCGAGCATCGTCGCATTGCCGTAGCGATGCGACGTCTGCAGCCCGCACATGCCGGCCATCAGCCGGTGGTCGTCGGGAATCGAGCCCCAGCCCATCAGCGTGGGGATGACAGGCACGCCGGTGACTTCGGCGAACTCGATCAGCAGATCCGAGGCGTCGGCGTTGATGATGCCGCCGCCAGCGACGATGACAGGCTTTTCGGCCGCGTTGAGCATCGCCAGCGCCTTCTCCGCCTGGCCGCGCGACATTGCCGGCTTGAACGGCACCAGCGGCTCGTAGGCATCGATATCGAACTCGATCTCGGCCATTTGCACGTCGACCGGCAGGTCGACGAGAACCGGACCCGGCCGCGACGAGCGCATCAGGTGGAACGCCTTCTGCAGCGCCATCGGCACCAGATAGGGCTCCATGACGCTGACCGCCCATTTGGCGACGGGTGCTGCGATGGCGGCGATGTCGACGGCCTGGAAATCCTCCTTGTTGAGGCGCGCCCGCGGCGCCTGGCCGGTGATGCAGAGGATCGGAATAGAATCGGCCGCGGCCGAATAGAGGCCGGTGATCATATCTGTGCCGGCCGGACCCGAAGTGCCGATGCACAGGCCGATATTGCCTGATTTGGCGCGGGTATAGCCTTCTGCCATGTGCGACGCCGCCTCGACATGACGCGCCAGGATGTGGCGGATGGTGCCTCTCGCCTTCAGCGCCGAATAGAACGGGTTGATCGCCGCGCCCGGCACGCCGAAGGCTGAGGTAATGCCTTCCTTTTCGAGAACGAGAACCGCTGCGTCGACTGCGCGCATCCTGGCCATTTCAGCCTCCACGGAATTTGTTGGTGGCCGAGAATGCCAGCGTGCCGATGATTTTTCAATTTTTTCAGAATATTTTTTCATTTCTAGAAAACGGCAATTAGCTTCTGTTTTCATTTGACTTTTCGTTTTTCAGATTTTGGTTCGCACAGGCCAGTGGAAAACTTTTTCATTGCAGATTTGGAGAAACCGGCGAGAATGGCACCATGGAAACGACCGAAAAACGCCAGCGCGGACGGCCGCGCGCCTTCCACGGCCCATCCGAGGCCGCCTCGGTGCAGTCGCTCGACCGGGCGCTGCGCATCCTGGCGATCGTCGCCGAGGGCAGCGGCCTGTCGCTGAGCGAGATCGCCGCCCAGAGCGGGCTTGCCGCCTCCACCGCCTACCGCATGCTGACGACGCTGGAAAACCACGGCATGGTCGAGTTCGACGGCACCGACCAGCTCTGGTCGATCGGCGTCGAGACCTATCGCATGGGCGCGGCGTTCCTGCGCCGCCGCAAGCTGGTCGACCGCGCCCGCATCGTCATGCAGGAATTGATGGAGATGACCGGCGAGACCGCCAATCTCGGCGTCGCCGAGGATGATTGCGTCGTCTTCGTCAGCCAGGTCGAGACGCATCAGGCGATCCGCGCCTTCTTCCGGCCGGGAACGCGCAGTTCCTTCCATGCGTCGGGCATCGGCAAGGCGGTGCTGGCACATCTCGAGCCGGAGCGCGTCGGCGCCATCCTGCGCCGGGCCGGGCTGGAGCGCTTCACCGAAAGGACGCTTTCCGACATCTCCGCCCTGGCCCGTGACCTCGTGACGATCAAGCTGCGCGGCTGGTCGGTCGACGACGAGGAGCGGCACCCGGGCATGCGTTGCGTGGCCGCCGCCATCTTCAACGAATTCGGCGAACCGATCGGCGGGGTTTCGGTTTCGGGACCGACGGTTCGGGTGACGCCGGAACGGCTGGCCGAGATCGGCCCGCTGGTGCACGATGCGGCAGCCGAAGTGACGAAGATGATCGGCGGCAGCACGCCCTGAACGCTCCGCGCGGCATGCCCTTCGCCGAGCGACAGTCGATCGCCCTTTCAGACAAAGAAAAAGGGGCTGTGGGGTGCCCCTTCTCCAGTTGCCTGAAACGGTTCTCCTAGAGCCGACAGCGGTGACGGTAGCCGTCGTAGCCGAGATAGGTGTCGGAGTACGGATCGTAGCTCTGATAGCGATCGAGGCAGCGCCGGACATGCCACGAACCGCCGTGTTCCTCGACATAGACGGTGCGCGGCTGGGCGAGCGCGGTGCCGAGCAGGAAACCGCCGACGCCGGCGGCGATGCCGATCCCGAGATGCTTGTTGTGATGGTGCTTGTGATGGGCGGCCGAAGGTTGAACCGTGCCGGCCAGCATGGCGGCGGCGACGGTGGTCGCGATGAGGCCGGAAATGATGGTGCGCTTGAACATGACGATCTCCTTGCTGCGTTGTGAGAGGCGATCCATCCGCCTCTTGACCATCAGTCGTTGCGGCAAGGAAAAAGGTTCGACGATCTTTTGATTTTTTCGAACAGGGAAATCGCGATGCGACAAAGGTCCACCGGCGGCGGGCCTCAGCCCATGCCGGTGATATGGCGCAGCCAGAAGGCGAGCGCGATGAAGCCGATGATGGTGGCGACGCCGGTCCAGTCGACATTGGCGCTCTTCACATCCTTGATAAGCTTCACCAGGAGAATCCAGGCCACGACGACGATCAGGGCAATGACGACAAGTCTGACCATGCGACACCCTCGCCTATGCGATTGCACCTTCGGTCAATATAGGAAGCGAATTGGCCGATTTCAGGATGCCCGCGTCTGCCGCTCCGCGCGTTCGCCGGCAATCGAAACGGAGTTTTGTCTTTACTGGCGCAACAAATATGCTAACCGGAGCGCCGTGCCCTTGTAGCTCAGCTGGTAGAGCAGCGGTTTTGTAAACCGAAGGTCGGCGGTTCGATTCCGTCCGGGGGCACCACCCTCCGCTCTTCGAGCTTCGGGTGGCAGGCCACCTGGGGCTCGTTAGACGAAGGAGTGTCCTCCAAAGCCTTGGCGAAGGGAGACATTCAGTCCCCGCCATTCAATGCCATTCGACTAAAATTCTCCTGTGCATATTAGCAATCACTCAATTTAGCACGCTGACAATGCCCGGGCGGTGGGGCAAACAACAGGTGGTGTGATGCGAAGCGACTTTGCCGCGGCGCGCGAGCTTCTGGAGTGCGCCCAAAATCGGCTCTGCGGCCCGGACGAAACGAGCCTACGCATCAGCGAGGCACTCGACACCCTAATCGAAGAGATAGCCGTAGCGGAATTCCGCAAGGCGCCGTTGACGGTCGTGCCGTTCCCGCGTGCGCGGCCACCCAGGCATGCTCGCTAGAAGGCCGATCGCGCCATATGCTGATGGAAGCCACTGCCTCTCCAGCGTCACCTGGCGCGTATGCGCCTTACGCTTTTTGGAGCACAGGCTAAAATAGACTTCGCGAAAAGCTGCGGCACTGCGATCTTTGCCATTGATGTGCCGGTGTTCTGAGACTGCGAGCGTATCCATGTCACGCTGTGGAGATGTCTACGAGAACAAGGTGACCGGCGAATATGGTGTCATCCTGCGTGGCACCGAAGACCGTGGCCAAGGGCCAGGCATCGTTCATCTGACCGCCCGTCCGGGGGCCGCGGTGGTGGGCGAGCACGTCCATCCGAACATGATTGAACGGTTTACCGTCGTCAGCGGCCGGCTCGATGCCTGCATCGCCGGGAAGGCCTTCTCTCTGGAGCCTGGCCAATCCGCCACGGTCGAGGCAGGCGTTGCGCATGATTGGTGGAACAACAGCAAGACCGCTGAAGCGCAGGTCCTGATCGAAATCGAACGGGCGAACGGTGCGGACCACATTGACCCGAACCGTTTCGAGCTACTGATCGGTATGCTCTTCGGGTTGGCCAATGCTGGCAAGGTCGACCGGAAAGGCAGACCTTCGCCGCTTCAGGCGGCAGTCATCGCCAAGGAATTTGCCGACGTCATCGTCTTCACCCGGCCGTCACCCGCGATTCAGCGGGTGGCACTGGGAATCCTGGTGCCGCTCGCCAATCTGCTTGGCTATCGGGCGATCGACCCCAGCTACTGCAGACCGCATGCACATATCACGCCGGCCCCCGAAATCCTCGCTCTGGCAGGTCTTCCGGCTCGCTGATTTCGATGTCGCGGCCGACTATCCACGAGAGGCGAATAGCTCCTCAAAATCTTCCGGGGTGGATGCCAATTCGCCAGCGCGCCTATTACGCACTCGCGATTTGACCTGCTGCGTCCATCCTGATCGTGTTCCTCACCCTGACTGACTTATAGACATAAGCGACCCAGATACCCGTCAGAACAAAAGAGACGACGGGAGTGACCAGCACATTTCCAGTAAGCAGCTGGTTTACCGGGATGCCAAGAACTGCTGAAATCCACGCCGCATCCAAGAGAAACACCGTAGCCAGCGCAATCCACTGGAATAGAAACAACTGCTTGAAGCGCTGGCTTCGCCGCAGCATGGCGATGAACACAACCACCTGAAGCGCGAAGAACGCCAGCGACAGGGCAGCCTCGCCGTAGACCGCCGCCAAGAGCCCGTTTGGGAGTGTCATGAGTTGGCGGTAGGCTTCACCTGATGTGCCCAACTCGATGAGCGTGCGTAACGGCGCCAAAGCCTGCCCGATCGCAAGCAGCCGTTTTATAACACCTCAAGGGGGAATTCACGCGACCCGGTTCCTTTGATCAAAAAATCTGTTTCTCCCGATTATCCTGACAGGGTTACCCGCTTCACACCGCAATCGCCGCCACCAGAATCCGGTTCTGCCGGCGTAACGCCGCGCGCAGTTCCGCGATCCTCGCTTCGTCGCGCTTCACGAACTCGATGAACATCATGTTCATGTTGTTGAATACCAATTCACCGAGGGCCTGCCCGTCGATATCGCGGCGCACCAGGCCGAGCGCCTGCAGCCTCGCGATCAGCGCGCGGATCTGCTCGGTCAGCGCCCGGTCGAGCGCGGTATAGGCCTGGCCGAACGGGCTGTCAGGCAGTTGCGTCGAGATCGCCATCGCCTGCCGCCACATCTCCTTGCTGAGATAGTGGAGCGAATGCTCGATATAGATGCCGATCAGCGTGTCGAGCGCATCGCCGACATTGGCCGGCGGGTTGGCGACGACGCCCTGCCCCGCATTGAGCACCTCGTTGACCTCCATCGAAACGATGGCGCCGAGGATATCGCCCTTGTTCTGGTAGTAATTGTAGATCGTGCCGATCGAGACTTCGGCCTGAGCGGCGATCGTTTCGATCTTGGCGCCTTCATAGCCGGCGTCGTGGAAAAGCTCCGCCGCCGCCTCGATGATGCGGCGGTGCCGGTCCGCTTTTTGCCGTGCCCGCAATCCACTCATGAAACGCTATCTGGCATAAAAACAGAATTGACTCAATTTTAGAATTGGTTCAATTTTTTCCCAGAAGCCAAAAAAGGCAAGGGAGAACACTCGATGTCCATCAATCCTAACAATCCACTTTCCATTCTGAAGAGCCATCTCCGCGCCGCGTGTGCTGCGGCAGCGCTGCTGCTGGCGACGGGCGCCCAGGCTGCGGATCTCAACGCCCTGATCTGGTGCGATCACGCCGACCCGGCGCTGCTGCAGCCCTTCGAAGAGGCCAATGGCATCAAGGTCAATGTCAAGGAGTTCGAGGGCACCGGCGCCGGGCTGGCGATCGTCGAGCAGTCGCAGCCCGGCGACTGGGATGTGATGGTGATCGACAGCATCGACATACCGCGAGGCGTCGAAAAAGGCCTGTTCGAGCCGCTGCCGGAAGACAAACTGCCCTTCGCCGACCTCTTCCCCCAGGTGAAGATGGACAGTTCCACCGTCGTCGACGGCAAGCGCTACGGCATCACTGAAAAATTCGGCTACAACACGATCGGCTACAACAAGACCAAGGTCGATCCGGCCGACATGCAGTCGATGGCAGCACTCACCGGCGACAAATCCAAGGGCAAGATCGCCATCTACGACTATTACCTGCCGGTCATCGGCATGGCCGCGCTTGCGATCGGCAAGAAGACGGCGGAGCTGACCGAAGCCGACCTTCCCGCCATCAAGGCCGAATTGTTGAAGATGAAGGCCAATGCCAAGCTGGTCGGCGAAGTGACCGCCAGCCAGACCGCGCTGGCGACCGGCGAGGTCGATATCCTGGTCGGCGGCGGCGAGTGGGTGACGGCCGGGCTGGCCAAGGAGAACCCTGCCCTGGACTTCTCGATCCCGAAAGAAGGTGCTGTTCTGTGGTCGCAGTCGCTCGCCATGTTCAAGGATTCAGGGAATAAGGACATGGCGCTGAAGTTCATCCAATACATTATGAGCCCCGAGGGCCAGGCGCGGCTCGCCACCTCGTCCTGCTATTGGGGCATGCCGGCGAATGCCAAGGCGGCGCTTAGCGACGAGCAGAAGAAGATCCTGCGCTTCGACGAGCAGCCGGATTTCCTCGCCCGCGCCCAGTCCTATCCGGCGCCGAACGCCGATCTCGACAAGAAGATGCAGGACGTCTGGACCGAAATGCTGCAGGCGCAGTGACCGGCTCCCTGTTGTGAGCGCTGCCGCAAACTATGGGCGTGCCCTGCCTTGGGCGCTGGTCACGCCGGCGCTCGGCTGGACGCTGCTGTTCTTCGTGCTGCCTTTCCTGGCCATGGGATTTTCCAGCCTGACGGCGCATGACGGAAGTGGCTTCACGCTGTCCAACTACAGCCAGTTTTTTGCCAATCCGGCCTACTGGCAGGCGATGGTGAACTCGCTGCAGGTCACCGCCATCGTGACATTGGTCTCGGTGCTGCTCGCCTACCCCTTCGCCTGGGTCCTGGCCGAACAGGTGCCGGAACGCTGGCAGCGGCTGGCGTTGATGCTGGCGGTGCTGCCGTTCTGGACGTCTTATGTCGTGCGCTCCTATTCCTGGTTACTGGTGCTGGCGCAGAACGGCGTGATCAACCGCGCGCTCACCGGCTCCGGCCTGTTCACCGAACCGGTGCAACTGGCCAACACACGGCTGGCCACGATCACCGGCTTCGTGCATTTCTTCGTCATGCTTTTGACGCTGACGATCTTCGCCAATCTGAAGCAGCTCAGCCCCAGTTACCGCAAAGCCGCCGCCGATCTCGGCGCCGGGCCGGTGCGCACGTTCCTGCATGTCGTCCTGCCGCTGACACTGCCAGGGATCATGGTCGGCGCTTTCCTCACCTTCGTGCTGTGCATCGGCGACTACATCACGCCGCAGATCCTCGGTGGCAACAACGAGCTCTTGATGCCGCAACTGGTGATGATGCAGATCGGCCGGCGCGGCGATTTTCCGCTCGCCTCGGCGCTGTCGATCATCCTGATGGCAGTCGTCACCGTTGCCTATCTCGCCTGTGCTCGCTGGTTGAAGATCGAGCGGGCCTGAGATGCGCGCCCTTGTCCGTATCGCTTCCTGGCTCTACGCGCTTACCGTCTACGGCTTCATTTTCCTGCCTGTGGTCGTGCTGGTGCTGTTTTCGCTGCAGGCGACGTCGTTTCCTATCCCGCCCTTCACCGGCCCCTCGCTGCGCTGGTACGACGCGGTGCTTTCCGACACGCGGTTGACCTCGGCATTGATCAACTCACTTTTCGTCGCCGTGCTCTCTTCGCTTGCCGCCGTCACGCTCGGCTTCCTTTCCGCCTGGGGTTTTGCGCGGTTCACCTTGCCCAGCTCGGCGCTGCTGCGCGGGCTCATCACGCTGCCGCTGACGGTGAGCTATCTCATCATCGGCATGGGGCTCTTGGTGCTGTTCAACTGGGCTGGCGTGCCAAAATCGCTGCTGGCTGCCGGCATCGGCCACGTGGTGATCAACCTGCCGCTCTGCTTTGCCATCATCTACAGCCAGATGGGCGACCACCAGATCAACATCGAGCGCGCCGCGCGCGACCTCGGCGCGCCGGAATGGAAGGTGGTGCTGCTGATCACCGTGCCGGTCATGGCGCCGGCGATCTTCGCCGGTTTCTTCCTGTCGATGACCTTCTCCTGGGACGAGTTCGTGATCTCGTTCCTGCTGACCCGCTTCGACACGACGCTGCCGGTCGAGATCTGGAATCTCCTCCGCTCCGGCCTCAATCCCAAGACCAACGCGGTCGGCTCGCTGGTCTTCGCCGTCTCCATCGTGCTGGTGGTGTTGTTCGAATTGATGCTGTTGCGGAGGAAGCCGGCATGACCGCCCCGCTGGTCGATATAAGCTCTGTCTCGCACCGCTTCGGCCAGCATACCGTGCTGAAGAACGTGTCGCTGCAAATCGAGCCGGGCAGCTACACGATCCTGCTCGGCCCGTCGGGCTCGGGCAAGACGACGCTTTTGTCCATTCTCGGCGGCTTCGTCACGCCGAGCGAAGGTAAGGTGCTGATCCGCGGCGTGGACTGCACCACGGTACCGCCGGCGAAGCGCCCGACGACCACGGTGTTCCAGGACTACGCGCTGTTCCCGCATATGAGCGTCGGCGGCAATGTCGGATTCGGCCTGCGAATGCAAGGCGTCGATGCAGCGACACGGGCAGCAAAGGCGCGCGAGGCGCTGGCGCTGGTCAGTCTGGCCGACGCCTTCGACAAGAAGCCGCACCAGCTTTCCGGCGGCCAGCGACAGCGTGTGGCACTGGCGCGCGCCCTTGTCGTCGAGCCGGCGGTGCTTTTGCTGGACGAGCCGCTCGGCGCGCTCGATCTCAAATTGCGCCGGCAGATGCAGGACGAGCTGAAGGCGATCCAGAAGCGCGTCGGCACCGCCTTCATCCACGTCACTCATGACCAGGAAGAGGCGATGGCGCTGGCTGACCATTGCGTGGTGATGAATGACGGGCGCATCGAGGACGAAGGGCCGCCCGAGCGGGTCTATGCGCGGCCGGCGACGCGCTTTTCCGCGACCTTCATGGGCGAAAGCACGCTGATGTCGGGAACGGTGACGGCGGTGAAGGACGGAGCAATCACTGTCGCGACGCAGACCGGATCGTTCTCGCTGCCCGGCAAATTGCCGACTGGGACGGCTGTCGCCCTTGCAGTCCGTCCGGAGCACCTGGTCCTCGGCCCGGCCGGCGGCGCTGTAAGGCTGGGCACGGCCAAGGTGAGCGGCGTTGTGTTCCAAGGCAGCTTCAAGCGGGTGCTTGCTGCCTCCGAGCAGGACCCGGCGCTGCACGTCATCGCCAGGATCCCCGCTGCGGCGTCCGTCCAGCCGGGCGACATCGTTGCGGTTTCGTGCGAGGCTGGCGACGTCATTCTTCTGACGGGTTGAGCCATGGGCATGCTTGCGGTCATCGACGCTCCGAATTGGTATGAGACCATCCGCATGGGCGATGGCGTGACGCTGATCCACGAGCCGTGGATCAAGCCGTTCTTCCGCTGCAACATCTGGCATGTGCGCGGCCGCGACCGCGACCTTCTGTTCGATACCGGCCTCGGCCATTTCAGCCTGCGGCGCCACGTGCCGCTGGTGACGGAGCGAAAGCTCACCTGCGTGGCGAGCCACACGCATTTCGACCATATCGGCTGCCATCACGAATTTCCGGATCGCTGCGTGCACCCGGCCGAAGCGGAGATCCTCTCCAATCCGCGCAATGAATGGACGGTTGCCGACCGCTATGCCACCGACGCGATGTTCGATGGCATGCCGGCAGGCTGGGATTCAACGCGCTACCGGATCCTGCCGGCGCCGGCCGATCGCCTGCTCGGACAGGGCGACGTCGTCGATCTCGGCGACCGTGGATTCGAGGTGATCCACACGCCGGGTCATTCGCCCGGCGGCATCGCGCTCTACGAGAAGAAGACCGGCATCCTGCTTTCCGGCGACATCGTCTATGACGGCCCGCTGATCGACGACGTCTATCATTCAGTCGTCGACGACTACGTCGAAACGCTGCTGCGGATGCGGAAACTCGATGTCGCGGTCGTGCATGGCGGCCACTTCCCGAGCTTCGGCAAGGTGCGCTACCGCCAGCTAATCGAGGAATATCTCGAGCAAAGCCGGCGGGCCGGCTGCCATCTGCAGGTGCGATAGACCCGGCTTCCTTGTCGCGGGAAGTCCCGGTGCTTGGCGAACTCACAATGCCCTTTGCGGGCACGGCGTGCCCGCGGCATCGCCGCAGCGTGAGGCCGTGGGCTGGGGTCTCAAACTCGTCTCTTCGGACTGGCGCACCAGTTGGGCAAAGGCGAGAGCAAAACTTCCCAGCATCAGGACGACGATGATCATGCGTGTTACCGGCAACAGATCGGTCCGACTGGCTAGCCCCCACGCCGCCCATCTCCTGCCGGCTAACATGATCGATCCGGCTTTACGAGAGTTTAACCTCAGTCTTAACCATCACATTCGCTTGTCGCCCGACACGATGCGCGAGCGCTTGACCGGTGCTCTTCCCGGCGCTGTGTCGAGGGCCCTCCCTTTGCAGATTTGCCCGCCCATGATAACCCGGCGCTGGCGCGGCCCAAGCAACCGGTCGCCATCAACCGGTCGCCATCGGGGAACCATGAGCAAAGCCGCCAGCCGTTTCGCCTTCGTCTCGTCCGATACCGCCGACGCCAAGGCGGCGCTGCAGAGTCTGTCCACACGCTATGGCCAGGCACCCATCGAGGATGCAGAGATCGTCGTTGCGCTGGGCGGCGACGGCTTCCTGTTGCAGACCTTGCGCGACACGATGAGCACGGGAAAAAAGGTCTACGGCATGAACCGTGGCACCATCGGCTTCCTGATGAACGAGTACCGCGCCAGCGGCCTGGCGGAGCGCGTCGCGGCCGCGGTTGCCGAAACGATCCGTCCGCTGGAGATGCTGGCGGTGACGCATGAAGGCGAGACTGTCTTGGCGCTGGCAATCAACGAGGTTGCGCTGTGGCGCCAGTCCTACCAGACGGCCAAGATCCGCATCACCGTGGACGGGCAGGAGCGGCTGGAGGAATTGAACTGCGACGGTGTGATGATCGCGACGCCGGCCGGCTCGACCGCCTACAATCTGTCCGCGCATGGGCCGATCCTGCCGCTCGACGCGCCGCTGCTGGCGCTGACCCCAGTCAGCCCGTTCCGCCCGCGCCGCTGGCGCGGCGCGCTGCTCTCCAACAAGGCAACCGTTCGTTTCGATATTCTGGAGCCGGAAAAGCGGCCGGTGAACGCCGCCGCCGACCACACCGAGGTGAAGGCTGTAGCCTCGGTGACGGTGCGGGAATCGCCAACGGCGACGGCGACGCTGCTGTTCGATCCCAACCATTCGTGGAACGAGCGCATTCTCGCCGAACAGTTCCGCTATTGAGCCGGCGCAGCGACAGGCGCCTGCATTAAGCATCGCGATTAAGGTTACAACTTCACAATCATAGCATTCCCCGCCCGTTTCTGTTGACAAATCGTGGGCTTGCGCCTACCTGCAATACCAATCTTGCAGGCGCGCGGCGCTTGCCGCGACTGCTTACGTTGCGCCCCCGAACCAGCCAAAGACAGCCAAACTTGTCCTCAGACACCCAGATCGCTCAAGAAGCGTTGACCTTCGCAGACCTCGGCCTGTCGCCGAAGGTCCTTTCCGCAGTTACCGACGCCGGCTACACCGAGCCGACGCCGATCCAGGCCGGCGCAATACCGCACGCCTTGCTCGGCAAGGACGTGCTGGGCATCGCCCAGACCGGCACCGGCAAGACGGCCTCGTTCGTGCTGCCGATGCTCACCCGGCTCGAAAAGGGCCGGGCCCGTGCCCGTATGCCGCGCACGCTGATACTGGAGCCGACGCGCGAGCTTGCCGCGCAGGTCGAGGAAAACTTCGTCAAATACGGCAAGAACCACAAGCTCAACATCGCGCTGTTGATCGGCGGCGTGTCCTTCGACGAGCAGGACAAGAAGCTGGAGCGCGGCGCCGACGTGCTGATCGCGACGCCGGGCCGCCTGCTCGATCACCGCGAGCGCGGAAAACTGCTGCTCAACGGCGTCGAGATCCTCGTCATCGATGAGGCCGACCGCATGCTCGACATGGGCTTCATTCCCGACATCGAGCGCATCTGCGAAATGATCCCGTTCACGAGGCAGACGCTGTTCTTCTCGGCGACGATGCCGCCGGAGATCACCAAGCTCACCGAGAAGTTCCTGCACGCGCCAGTGCGCGTCGAGGTTTCGAAGGCCGCGTCCGCCGCCACCAACATCATCCAGCGGCTGGTGAAATCCGGCTCGAAACCCTGGGACAAGCGCGAGACGCTGCGCAATCTGATAAAGGCGGAGGATGCGGAGCTGAAGAACGCCATCATCTTCTGCAACCGCAAGATCGAAGTCTCCGAGCTTTTCCGCTCACTGCTGAAATACGATTTCGACGCCGGCGCGTTGCACGGCGACATGGATCAGCGCGCGCGCATGCAGATGCTGGCCAATTTCCGTGACGGCAAACTGCGCTACCTCGTTGCTTCGGACGTCGCCGCGCGCGGCCTCGACATCCCCGATGTCAGCCACGTCTTCAACTACGACGTACCCATCCATGCCGAGGACTATGTCCATCGTATCGGCCGCACCGGACGCGCCGGACGCTCAGGCAAATCCTTCACCATCGCGACCAAGTCCGACACGAAATACATCGACGCGATCGAACGGCTGATCGGCACCAGAATCGAGTGGCATGACGGCGATCTGTCGACGGTCGTCGCCAGCGAGGGCGCGGAGGACGATGCTCCCCGCCGTGGCCGCGGCGCCCCCCGTCGCGCCGGCCGCAAGGACGATGACCGCAAGGATAGGAGCGAACGCAAACCACGCGAACGCCGCGCCAGGCAGAGCGAAGATGCGGCTCCGGATGTGGCGCGCGAG
The DNA here is from genome assembly GCF_055901555.1 of Mesorhizobium sp. WSM4821. Taxonomy (NCBI): domain Bacteria; kingdom Pseudomonadati; phylum Pseudomonadota; class Alphaproteobacteria; order Hyphomicrobiales; family Phyllobacteriaceae; genus Mesorhizobium; species Mesorhizobium sp. WSM4821. The sequence goes on from NZ_CM148371.1 coordinate 4,800,861, forward strand.
GAACAGCCAATGGCGGCCGAGACCGCGGTCGCCGATATTGGTGAGCGGCGCGCGCGCAAGGAAGCGATCCGTTCGGAAAACACCGAGCGCCAAGCTTCACCCGAACGTAAGGCTTCGCCCGATCGCAATCGCAACGAACCGCGTGCGCCGGAACGTGGCGACACCAGGCCGCAGCGCGACGGCAACCGCCCTGCCCGCCAGCGCCAGGAAGACAATGACGCGACCGTCGGCTTCGGCGACGACATGCCCGCCTTCATGCGGATCGTCGCCAAGGTCTGATAAGTCGATCGAGGTTCGTGCGTCCCGGCGCGCCCGGCGGGCGCGCCACACCGCAACCGGATCGCCGTTACATCGGTCCCGGCATCATCTTGGTCGGTTTCTCCAGCATCGGGAACTCGGCATTGCTGCATTCCACGTTCGGGTTCGTTGGGCTGAACATGCCGTTCGGGTTGTCCTTGAACAGCCAGGCATGAAGATCGTAGTGGACGAACTCCTTCGGGATAAGGGGATAGTGCCCCTCCATCGGTCCCTGGAAGGTTTGGCCAAAGAGCTTCGGAGGTTCCTTGGTGTCTGGCGTCAGAGGTACCAGCCATTCCACGGCCACCAAGCGCAAGCCTTCCTTGGTCGGTTCGTAGATCAACACGTTTGGACGCATCGGGTCGAGTTTCTGGCCGACGCTGGGGACATTGACGAAATGGATGCCCATGGCGCCCTTCGGGTAATCCATCGCGCCGGGTATTTTTTCTCCGGTGTAGTGGACGCAGCCAACGGTCGATAGATAGAGGTCGCGAACGGCGGCTGTATAGTCCTGATACTTGTCGAGTGATTTGCGCAAGGCATCGATATCGGCCTTGTTGGCGTCCTCGGCCTGGGCCGTGGCCATGCCAAGCCATGCGCCAATGACACCTGTCAAAACGAGGACGCCGCAACGCCCAAGGCGAGCTATTCTTGTCATGCATTCCTCCCAGATTTTCTGATCTGGCCGTGCAAGACCGAGGCGTCAAAGATATTGATTGCGCGGCCGTTAGTACCGCCTCATCCCCGCTGGAACGGCGTCGACGCTATTCCTTTCCCCGGCTCCGGGAAAGCTATTCGTTAGAATTACCTAATACTCCAAGGGCTGTTGGATTGGACTGAAGGGCTGAAACAAAAACGGCCCCGCAGGGCCGTTTTATACGTTTCGTGTCGAATGCTCAGGTGAGCGGTGAAAGCTGGATCTCGACGCGGCGGTTTTGGGCGCGGCCGTCGGACGTCGCGTTGGAGGCTATTGGACGTGTTTCGCCGAAGCCGGTGACGGCAAAGCGGCGGGTATCGACGCCCTGCCCCGACAGATAGTTGGCGACCGCCAGCGCGCGGCGCTGCGACAGGTCGAAATTGTGTTGGTCGCCACCAGTCGAATCGGTGTGGCCGAACACATCGACCGTGGTCTGCCGGAACTTGTTCAGCACAAGTGCGACCGAATTCAGCACCGGATAGAAGCCCGGCTTCACCGCGTCCTGGTCGATGTTGAAGGTGATGTCGGACGGCATGTTGAGGATTATCTGGTCGCCGGTGCGGGTGACGCTGACGCCGGTGCCCTGAAGCTGCCGGCGCAGTTCGGCTTCGTTCTGGTCCATATGGGCGCCGATGGCGCCGCCGGCGAGCGCGCCGACGCCAGCGCCGATCAGTGCATTCCGGCGATCGTTGCCGCCGGCGAGCAGGCCGAGCCCCGCACCCGCCAGCGCGCCGAGGCCGGCGCCGGCGGCAGTGTTGGAAACCTTCTGCTCTCCGGTATACGGATCGGTGGTGGTGCAGGCGCTCACGAGTACAGCCGTCGCCACGACGACGAGCACAGTCTTTTTCATTCGGTAGTCCCTCTCCAAACCGCGGTCGCGCCGACGGCGCGCCATATCAGCCCTTCCAGGCTCGTTGTAACATGAAATGCGGCGAAAAACGGAACGGGAAAAGCGGCTGGTCATGGCTTTTCCCGGGCCAATTCCACGGGCTGCGATTGTGCGATTTGAACCGGAGATTATCGGCTACCAGAGATTCTTGCCGTCGATGATGACGACCTCGACCTGGTCGAGGTCGAAATCGTCGAACAGGCGCGAGTTCACGCTGATCTTCGGATTGCCGAAATCCGGTTTGCCGGTCGACCAGTCCGGCGTTTCGGTGAAGGTGCCGCAGCCACAGGTGGCGCAGAAACCGTGCTTGATCGTTTTCGAACCCCACCGGTAGAACGAGACATTCTTGAGCGGGCTGGTGAGCTTGAATTGCGAGGGGGTGTAATAAGCCCACAACGCGCCGCGCTTCGAGCAGAATGAGCAGGTGCATTGCGTCACGGTTTCCGGCGCTTGCGAGACTTCGAACGTCGTCGCCCTGCAGTGGCAGCTTGCCTTTATGGTCATGAACGACCTCCTCACGATTGCCCGCCCGCGCGGCAAGGCAACATAAAGAGACGCTCCTGACAACCGCCTGTCGGCAGACTCGCTCGCCTGCGTCAGCTGCATGGCGCGCTTCATTGTCCTTGATGCAGTCGTTATCCCAAACCGCCGCACACCCTCGGGTCAAGCCCGAGGATATGCTTTTAGGCGACATGCATCAAAACGACGACGGCGGCACGAACAGGCAGATGGTCTTTCCATCATTGGCGCCGGCAACCGAGCACCAGTGATATTCGCCGTCAGGGGAATTCTTGATCCGTGTGTCGCTGTAGGCCACGACCTCCCCTGTCCCCTTGATGACATAACCCTCGGGGCGCTCGCTGATCGACGTCTGCGAAACCGCGCGGCAATCATAGCCCGAGCAACAGGAGAACGGGTAACTCCAGCCTTGCGGCTTCGCCGCGGTCGGCTTGGCGTCGTGTGCCGATGCGGACGCTGCAAATGTGATGGCGGCGGCCGTCAGAGCCACCACCGTGATGATCGAATTCAGGAGGCGGCGCGCCGTCTGGACGGCTGAGGCCGGTCGGGTTGTGAGAGCAAGCATGGGCGCAGTTCCTATCAACGAGTATCAAGCGTTTCGCTTGCCCGTTCCCGGAACGTACCTTCCCAGTGGCCGGATCGTCAGGTCGCAGATACGCCGCGTCCGGCCATAAATGCTTTTTCCCCCAGCCGTCGGATGCTGGGCTGATTCCTTGGTTGGCGCAAGAAATTGCTGTGCAAACCGGGCGCGCCGACTTCTGCGGCAGGAACCAGCCTGCCGGGGCTGACGACACTGACCTCATCAACCCGGCAGATGGGCTCGCAGATAACGAGATTCGGCCCGCGTGGTTCCGGGCCACGCGCCCGGCAGGGCCTGCCACACCTGCCCGGAGGTCGAAATCGCTCTCGAAAATTCGATGAAAAACAAAGCTATAAAGCGGCCGCTCAATTAGCGTGAGAGCCTGTTACTCTAGCGTGATGTTCCTGCTGATTTGGTGCGTAGCCGCTTCAGTCGATGTCGGCAACCGCTTCGCCGGCGCCGCCCTCGATGCGCTGCGACAGCGAGGCTTCCATGAAATCGTCGAGGTCGCCGTCCAGCACGCTCGACGGGCTTGTGCTCTCGACGCCAGTGCGCAGATCCTTCACCAGCTGATAGGGCTGCAGAACGTAGGAGCGAATCTGGTGACCCCAGCCGATATCGCTTTTCGACGCTTCAGTGGCGTTCGCCACTGCCTCGCGCTTCTTCAGCTCTTCCTCGTAGAGCCGCGACCGCAGCATCTCCCATGCCTTGGCCTTGTTCTTGTGTTGGGAGCGCTCAGCCTGGCAGGCAACCGCGATGCCGGTGGCGAGGTGGGTGATGCGGACCGCCGAATCGGTGGTGTTGACGTGCTGGCCGCCCGATCCGGACGAGCGATAGGTGTCGATGCGGACATCCGATTCGGAGACGTCGATCTCGATCGTATCGTCGATCACGGGATAGACCCAGACGCTGGCAAAGGACGTGTGGCGGCGCGCATTGCTGTCATAAGGCGAAATACGCACGAGACGGTGGACGCCGGATTCCGTCTTCAGCCAACCATAGGCGTTGTGACCCTTGATCAGCAGCGTGGCCGACTTGATGCCGGCCTCTTCGCCGTCGTGCACTTCCAGCACCTCCACTTTGAAGCGGCGGCGCTCGGCCCAACGCGTGTACATGCGCAGAAGCATCGAGGCCCAGTCCTGGCTTTCGGTGCCGCCGGCGCCGGCATGGACTTCGAGATAGGTGTCGTTGGCGTCGGCCTCGCCCGAAAGCAGCGTCTCGATCTGGCGGGCCTTTGCCTCGCCGCGCATCGAGCGGATCGCCGCTTCCGCCTCGGCGACGACGCCCTCGTCGCCTTCTTCCTCGCCAAGCTCGATCAGGCCGATATTGTCTTCCAGCGCCTGGGTAAGGCCCTTGACCGCGGCGATGCCTTCCTCGAGACCCTGGCGCTCGCGCATCAGCTTCTGCGCCTCCAGCGGTTCGTTCCAGAGGCTCGAATCCTCGGCACGCACATTCAGGTATTCAAGCCGCTTTATGGCCTGATCCCAGTCAAAGATGCCTCCTCAGCAGGGTTATCGCCTGCCTGATTTCGTCGACAATGTTCTGCGTTTCCGCGCGCATGGCTGGCTGTTCTGTCCCGTGCTGAAATGGTGCCCCATGACTGAAATAGCGCTTGGGGTTGGCGCGATACATAGGGACGGCACCGCCGCCTGTAAAGCGAAATGGGGCGGCTCGAAAGCCCGGCCGGAATACCTATCCTATGTCAATATAACCCGCCGCCGCCAGACTGGATGGCTTGGTTGGCCTGTGGCGACAGCGCGCCCCCGGAAGCGTTGGAGCCGTCCGCGCCCATGCCGATCACCCAATAGCTGTCGGCGGGGCCGGTGCCCGGCTTGAAGGCTTCGATAAAGGCGCCGGCGTCGTCCGGGTTGGCCCGCATGCCGGTCTTGCGATTGATGGCGATCAGCTTCATGCCTTCGGGAACCTGGAAATCGACATTGGGCGTGTGTTCCAGCGCCACCCGCATGAAGTCCTTGAAGATCGGCGCGGCGAGGCCGCCGCCGGTCGCGCCTTTGCCAAGGCCTTTCGGCTGGTCGTAGCCCATATAGAGGCCGACGACGAGATTAGGCGTGTAGCCGATGAACCAGGTATCCTTCTCGTCGTTTGTCGTTCCGGTCTTGCCGGCGATATGGCGGCCGAGTTCGGCGACGGTGGCGCCGGTGCCGCGCTCGACGACGCCCTCCATCATCGAAGTGATCTGATAGGCGGTCATCGGATCGAGCACCTGCTCGGAATTGTCGACCAGTTCTGGCTCAGGCTGGTTCTGCCATTCGGCCGCGTTGCAATTTTCGCAGCCGCGTTCGTCCTGCTTGAACACCGTCTTGCCGTAGCGATCCTGGATGCGGTCGATCAGCGTCGGCTTGATCGACTTGCCGCCGTTGGCCATGATCGAATAGGCCGACACCATGCGCATCACGGTGGTTTCGCCTGACCCCAGCGCCATCGGCAGATATTGCGCCAGACGATCATAGACGCCGAAGCGCTCGGCATATTCCGCGACCAGCTTCATGCCCATGTCGTTGGCAAGGCGCACCGTCATCAGATTGCGCGACCTCTCGATGCCGGATCGCAAGGTCGCCGGGCCCGCTGTCCTTCCATCGTAGTTCTTCGGCGTCCAGGTGGTGTTGCCGCTCTTGATGGTGATCGGGCCGTCCATGATCACCGAAGCCGGCGTGTAGCCATTGTCGAGGGCGGCCGCATAGACGATCGGCTTGAACGACGAACCCGGCTGCCGCATGGCCTGCGTGGCACGGTTGAATTCGGACTGCGCGTAGGAGAACCCGCCGACCATGGCCAGAACACGCCCGGTATGCGGATCCATGGCGATCAGGCCGCCCTCCACTTCAGGGACCTGGCGCAGCGTATAGGCCCCGTCCGTACCCTCTTTCTTTTGCACGAAAATGACGTCGCCCGACTTCAGCACCTCCGCCGGCGATTTGGCCTTGACGGTCTTGCCGTCGACCACATGACGCATGGCGAAGCTCATGTCCTCCCGGCTGACGGTGCCTTTGATGCGATCCTTGACGAGTTCGCCCGAGATCTGCCGGGTCGGCCGAAGGCCGATGGACAGGCCGCTCGCCGAACTATCGAGCACGACGGCGAGCGACCATTCGGGCACGTCGTCCAGTCCCTTGACGTCGCTCAAAGGCACGCCCCAGTCGCCGGACACGTCGATGGTCGTCACCGCCCCGCGATAGCCCCGCAGCGTGTCGAACTTCATCAGGCCGTTTTGCATGGCCTTGCGGGCGATGAGCTGCATCTTGGGATCGAGCGTCGTACGGACGGACAGGCCGCCCTCGTAGAGCGCATTCTCGCCGTAGCGCGCGCTGATCTGGCGACGCACCTCTTCGGTGAAGTATTCGCCGGCGAACAGATAGGTGCCGGAGCGGCGTGGCTTGACGCCGAGCGGCTCGGCCTTGGCCTTGGCGCCTTCCTCCTGGGTGACGTAGCCGTTGTCGACCATCTGCTCGATGACCCAATTTCGGCGGTCGATGGCGCGGTCGGCATATTTGAAGGGATGATAATTGGAGGGACCCTTCGGCAAGGCCGCCAGATAGGCCGCTTCCGCCACGGTGAGCTCGTTCACCGCCTTGTCGAAATAGGTGAGTGCCGCGCCAGCCACGCCGTAGGCGCCAAGCCCGAAGAATATCTCGTTAAGGTAGAGCTCGAGAATGCGGTCCTTCGAATAGGCCTGCTCGATGCGGAAGGCGAGGATCATCTCCTTGATCTTGCGCTCGTAGGTCTGGTCCGAGGACAACAGGAAGTTTTTCGCCACCTGCTGGGTGATCGTCGAGGCGCCGACCTGGCGTTTGCCCGAGCCGAAATTCTGCAGATTGACCATGATTGCGCGGCCAAGGCCGGTCATATCGATGCCGGGGTGATTGTAGAAATTCTTGTCCTCGGCAGACAGGAAGGCCGCCTTGACACGATCCGGCACCGCCTGGATCGGCAAATACAGGCGCCGCTCGCGCGCATATTCTGCCATCAGCGCGCCGTCGGATGCATGAATGCGGGTCGTCACCGGCGGCTCATACTTGGCCAGGACCTCGTAATCGGGCAGATCCTTCGACAAGTGGCCGACATAAATCGCCACGCCCGCCGCGACCAAAAGGGCCAGCGCGGTGCCGACGCCGAAGAAATAGCCTATGAGACGAATCATGCCCGCTCCAGTCCTTGGTTCGGGAATCCCCTAAAGGAAGCCGCCTTTCGCGCAAGCTTTCGAGACGATCCCGACCGGTAATCGAAAACCCATGTCGCCAGCATGTGGGCAAAATACGGCAGCATGGGATTTCGGCTTCGAATGGCGGAAATAAAAGTACAAAGTGTTGTCGCAGTGCAACCCCTGCCTGTGGTCGTGGGCAACGGCGGACATGTCAGCCTCCGGCTCCTGCTCCGGCCTTGGCTGAGGCGAACAGGGCGATGGCATCCGTTATACTTTGGGCCGCCTTGCCGCGCCAATCGGCGCTGAGCAATTGCGCCTCATCCTTGGCGTTCGACAGATAGCCGAGCTCGACCAGCACGGATGGGACATCCGGCGCCTTCAACACCTTGAAGCTGGCCGAACGCTGCGGATTGTTGATGAGGCCGACGCTGGTGGAGAGCTGGCCGACCAAAGTGTGGGCGAAACTCATCGAGAAACTGTGCGTCTCGCGGCGGATCAGGTCGATCAGGATGTCGGTCACTTCCTTGTTGTCGTCCTTGATTTCCATGCCTGCGAATTGGTCGGAAAGGTTTTCACGGTCGGCCAGCGCCTGCGCTTCGGGGTCGGAAGCCTTGTCGGAGACCGTGTAGACGGTTGCGCCGCGGACACCCTTGAGTCTGATCGTGTCGGCGTGGATCGAAATGAGGAGATCGGCCTCGTGCTGGCGGGCAATGCGCACGCGATCGTCGAGCCGCAGGAATTGGTCCGTCTCGCGCGTCATGAACACGTCGTATTTGCCGGCTGCGGCAAGTCTGTCGCTCAGCTCCTTGGCGAAGGCGAGCGTGACGTCCTTCTCGACCGTGCCGTTCAGGCCCTCGGCGCCGCCGTCGATGCCGCCATGGCCTGGATCGATGACGACGGTGAAGCGATGGCCTGGATTGGAGACCGGTCCGGTACCGACCCTGCCGCCCTTGTCGGAGGAGACCGTCGAGCCGGTGGTCAGCGCCTGATTGGCAAGGGCAGCGTCGAATTCCCGCGCCGATGCCGCCGAGATGTCGATGGCGATGCGATAGCCGCCGCCGTCATCGTTCTTGAGCACGTCGAGCCTGTCGACGGCAAACGGGCCCTTGCCGGTCAGGATCAGCCGCGATACCCCCTCGCCGAGATCGCCGTAGCGCACGCCCCTGACAAGGCCGCGCGCCTTCACATCCTTGGCCTTGATGGCGAACTTCGTGCTTGGCAGGTCGACGACCAGACGGTGGGGGCCGCGCAGCAGGAACCATCTGACGTCGGGCTCGCGGTTGAAATTCATGACGATGCGCATCTTGGTGGCGTCGCCCGCCATCTTATAACCCGTCGCGGCGAGCGGCGCATCGGCAGCAAGGGAAACCGGCGGAAAGGCCAGGCAAGCGGCAATCAGCAAGAGCAGACAAGCGGCGCGGAAGTTGGCAGCGTGGCGGAAGTTGGCGGCGTGGAAGAAACCACCTCCGGCACGACCACCCTTGTCTGTGAAGGCTGCCAGTCCCATTTCTATTTCAGTAGCTCCGGTTTGGCGCCATGCGCCCAGTCTGCTTGTCGGAGTGTCGGCGTCTTGCCGAAATGGCCGCGAACTCGATTAACGATTGGTATCCAGAGAAGGTTAACCAAGCCTTTTCACGCAAGGGTTAAAGCTGTGCTGCCGTTGCGGAACTGCTTTTTGCCGGCATCGGAATCGGGGTTGCCTTCCAACCCGCCAAATCATAAAAGCGATGGTGGATCACTGCAATCCTGGAACCGTCCTTCTCCGCAGCCTCCTGCTACAGGTCAGATGAACGACGGATCCTTTCGTTTCAGGCGAAAAAGGTATCAGGTGATCGCGACGATTTTCGCAGGTGCGAGCCCGTGGCGGGGGAATCGCCTGCGTGAGGAAACGGCCGGGATTGTCCCGCGCCGGCTCTGTGTACGAGCAAACAAGCTGGTCCGGTTTTCCCGGGCTTTGGTTCAAAAAGGTTCTGCTGGTTACGATGGCTTCAAGCGCAATCATGGAAAGGTCCGCAGCAAACCGCGCCATTTTGGCTGCGGGCGGCACCGCCATGACGCTCAGGCGGCGGCCGGCGGACGTTCAGATGTCCGGCACCCATGTTCATCCGCAGCGGCGGGCCTTGCCCCGCAAGTTGCGACCGATGACGGCTGCCGGAGGGAAACGAAATAATGCCCAACAAGATGCTGATAGACGCCTCCCACCCGGAGGAAACACGTGTTGTCGTCGTTCGCGGTAACCGTATTGAAGAATTCGACTTTGAATCCCAGGACAAGAAGCAGCTCAAAGGAAATATCTACCTCGCCCGCGTAACCCGCGTCGAACCCTCCCTTCAGGCAGCCTTTGTCGAATATGGCGGAAACCGTCACGGTTTTCTCGCCTTCAGTGAAATTCATCCCGACTATTACCAGATTCCGGTCGCCGACCGTCAGGCGCTGCTGCGCGCGGAAGCGCAGGAGGCTGAAGACGAGGACGATGAGGACGGCGAAGGCGACGACCGACAGAGCCGCGATCGCGGCCGGCGCGGACGCAGGCGCGGCGGCAAGAGCCGCGATCGAGGCGAGCACAAGCGCGATGCAGGTGCGGCCGATTCTGCCGAATCCGACGAGGGTGGCGAACACAACGAGAACGGCGAGGACGCGATTGCGGAGAGCGTCGATGCCGCTTCCGAAAATGCGGACCTGGCATCCGAGGCTTCGGAACGTCGCGAGGATGTAGTCAGTAGCGGTGAGACGGAAAACGGCGAGACTGACAACAATGAGACTGATAACGGCGAGACTGGGCCTTCCGAAGGCGGACCCAATTCCATCGCCGCCAGCATCGATGCGGATGTGATCTCAGAAGCGATGCCGCAGGCGGAGCCGGCCGGCGACGCCACGTCCACCGACAATGATCGCGGCATGCTGGAAGAGGTGCCGTCCTCACACTCCGACGACCATGAGGTCGAATCGGTCGGCGCCGAGGATGCGCTGGAAGAAGCGCGCAACCGCCGCAAGCCGATGCGCCGCCAATACAAGATCCAGGAAGTGATCAAGCGCCGGCAGATCCTTCTGGTGCAGGTCGTGAAGGAAGAGCGCGGCAACAAGGGCGCGGCGCTCACCACCTACCTGTCGCTTGCCGGCCGCTATTCGGTGCTGATGCCGAACACGGCGCGCGGCGGCGGCATTTCGCGAAAGATCACCAACGCACAGGACCGCAAGCGTCTGAAGGAGGTCGTCGCCGATCTCGAAGTGCCGCAGGGCATGGGCGTCATCCTGCGCACGGCCGGCGAGAGCCGGACCAAGGCCGAGATCAAACGCGACTACGAATATCTGATGCGGCTTTGGGAAAACGTCCGCAATCTGACGCTGCAGTCCACGGCCCCTGCCCTGGTCTACGAGGAGGGCAGCCTGATCAAGCGCTCGGTGCGCGACCTCTACAACAAGGACATCGACGAGATCCTGGTCTCCGGCGAAGAGGGCTATCGCGAGGCCAAGGACTTCATGCGCATGCTGATGCCGAGCCACGCCAAGGTCGTGCAGCCATTCCGCGACACGACGCCGATCTTCGTGCGCAGCGGCATCGAGGCGCAGCTCGACCGCATGCTGCAGCCGCAGGTGACGCTGAAGAGCGGCGGCTACATCATCATCAACCAGACCGAAGCGCTGGTCGCCATCGACGTCAATTCGGGCCGCTCCACCAAGGAGCACTCGATCGAGGACACGGCGCTCCACACCAATCTCGAAGCGGCCGAGGAAGTCGCACGCCAGCTTCGGCTGCGCGATCTCGCCGGCCTGATCGTCATCGACTTCATCGACATGGAGGAGAACCGCAACAACCGCTCCGTCGAGAAGCGGTTGAAGGATCACCTCAAGAACGATCGCGCCCGCATCCAGGTCGGCCGCATCTCGCATTTCGGCCTGATGGAGATGTCGCGCCAGCGCATCCGCGCCAGCGTGCTGGAATCGACGATGAAGCCTTGCCCGCATTGCGGCGGCACCGGCCATGTGCGCTCCGATTCGTCTGTCGCGCTGATGGTGGTGCGGGCGATCGAGGAATTCCTGCTCAAGGATTCGCGCAGTCACATCACCGTGCGGACGCCGGCGGCGACCGCTCTCTACGTGCTCAACCACAAGCGTGGCACGCTGGTGGAGCTCGAAAGCCGCTTCGGCCTGACCATCACCGTCGAAGCCGACGACACGGTCGGCGCACAGCATTATGCGATCTTCCGCGGCGCGCTGGCGGAAAAGCCGGAAGGCTTTGTCGAGACGCGGATGATACCAGCCTATGTCGAGCCGGAAGAGCCTGAAGAGGAAATCGTCCTCGAGGAGGAAGACGAAGTCGCTGCAGAAACGGAGCAGCCGCGCCCCAGCCAGCAGCCGCAGCAACAGCCGAGATCCGGCGAGGAAGGCGAAGGCCGCGACCGCAAGCGCCGCAAGCGCCGCAGACGGCGTGGCGGCAAGGATCGCGACCGCGAGCACGGCGCCCCCGTGGAAGGTGCTTACGTTTCGGCGGCTGCGGATGGCGTTGCCGAAACTGTGAGTGATCAAGACACTGGATCAGACCACGAGGCGCAGGTCGGCGTCGCCGAGGCGGTCGAAACGTCGGATGACGGCCAGGGCAAGAAGCGGCGGCGCGGCAAGCGCGGCGGCAAGCGCAATCGCCGTGAAGACGGCGACGGCGCGGCCGATGCCGACACTGCCGAGTCGGCCGACGCTTCCGAGAGCGAAGTCCTGGAGGGCGTAGCCGCCTCCGGCGAGCCGGAGGTGGCAGCAACGTCGGTCGAAGAGCCTGCGGCCCTTGCTCCGGCCAATGACGACACGCCGAGCGTCGAGAAGCCGAAGAAGCCGCGTCGCGCCGCCAAGCCGAAGAAGGCCGCGGCGGACGTCGTCGCCGAGGCGCCGTCTGCCGAGGTGGAAGCCTTTGCGGAGCCTCCCGCGCCTGTTTCGGAAGAAGCAGCCGCAGCCGCCGTCGAAACACCGAAAGTCCGCCCGTCGCGACGCAAGCCCGTACCCGTAGATGCTCCGGTTGTGCCGATCGTGTCGTCGACCGTTGTCGACGAAGCAAAGACCGAGGAGAAGCCGAAGCGGGCCGGCTGGTGGCAGAAGAAAGGCTTTTTCTAAGTTTTTCAGCTATTTAGCCTGATCTCCTGATCATAAAAATCCCGCATTGTCTTCGGACAGCGCGGGATTTTTCTTGTCCGGCCCCAAGCGGCGCCAAGGCTCGTAACCTCATACCGAAAGTCAAATTGATTGAAGGAGAGGCTCAGCCTGCCAATCCCGCGCCATTGAAATGGGGCCTCAGGCCGGACGCTTACGGCACAAACGCTACGGCGCGAAGATCGACCAGTTCATCATCTTTGCCAGTCTTTCCAGCGCGATCGATCCCAGCCTGGAATTGCCGTTGGCGTTGAGGCCGGGCGACCATACCGCAAGCGAGGCCACGCCCGGCACGATCCCCAAAATGCCGCCGCCGACACCGCTCTTGCCTGGGATGCCGACGCGAAAGGCGAAATCGCCGGAGCCGTCATAATGACCGCAGGTCAGCATCATCGCGCCAATGCGGCGTGCGCGCTCGGCCGACACCACGGAATGGCCAGTCGCCGGGTTCCTGCCGCCATTGGCGAGGAAGCGGCCGGCCAAAGCCAGTTGCCGGCAGCTCATGGCGATGGCGCAATGGTGGAAATAGACGCCCAGCGCCAGGTCCGGCGCGTGATGGAGATTGCCGAAGGATTTCATGTAGTTGGCAAGCGCCAGGTTGCGAAAGCCGGTGGCGCGTTCCGAAGCCGCGACCTCGCGGTCGATGATGATGGTCTCGTCGTCGGCCAGGAACTGGATGAAGCGCAGGATCTCGCCGATCGCCTCGCGCGGCTGGTGGCCGGCGAGCAGGATGTCCGAAACGACGATGGCGCCGGCATTGATGAACGGATTGCGCGGAATGCCGTTCTCGTGCTCGAGCTGGACGATCGAGTTGAACGGGTTGCCCGAAGGCTCGCGCCCGACACGCTGCCACAGCGCATCGCCGACATTGCCGAGCGCCAATGTCAGCGTGAACACCTTCGAAATGCTCTGGATCGAAAACGGCTCATCGGCATCGCCCGCCATCAGCACGCGACCGTCATTGGTCACGGCGGCAATGCCGAACTTCTTCGGATCGACCTTGCCGAGTTGCGGAATGTAGGTCGCGACCTCGCCGCGATCCGTGCGCTCCGCCATTTCGGCGGCAATTTCGGTCAAAGCCTGTTCGAGTCCCGGCATTTGCGTCCCGTTACTTCAGCCAGCGTTCGATGCGCACCATCGCCTCGACCATTTCATCGTGGCTGCCGGCATAGGAAAAGCGCATGGTCCGATGGCCTTGAAGCGGATCGAAGTCGCGGCCGGGCGTCGCCGCCACATGCGCCTCGGCCAGCATCCTGCGCGCGAAGGCCATGCTGTCGTTGGTGTGCCTGGTGACGTCGCAGAAGGCGTAAAAAGCCCCGTCCATCGGTGCCGCCAGCGCAAAGCCGAGTTCGGGCAGGCGTTTCATCAAAAGCTCGCGGTTCCAGGCGTAGCGCGCCTTCACCGCCTCCAATTCCCCGGTCGCCTTGAACGCCTCGAGCGCGGCGATCTGAGACAGTTCCGGCGGCGAGATGTAGAGGCTCTGGGCGATGCGCTCGACCGGCCGCACCAATTGTTCCGGCAGTACCATCCAGCCGATGCGCCAACCGGTCATGCAGTAATATTTCGAGAAGGAATTGATCACCGTCACGTCAGGGCCGCAGGCAAGCGCCGTGGTGTCCGGCGCCGCGTATGCCAGCCGGTGATAGATCTCATCGGAGATCACGGCGATGCCGAGCTGTTCGGCCGTCGCCACCAGCGCCGACAGCTCGTCGGGCGGGATCACCGCACCGGTCGGATTGGCCGGGCTGGCGAACAACACGCCCTTCAGCTTCTTTTCGCGATGCGCGGCCTTCAGATGTTCGGCGTGGAGATAGGCATCGCCGTCGAGCTCGATCTCGACGATCTCGATGCCCAGCGCGGCCATGATGTTGCGATAGGCCGGATAGCCGGGTGCGGCGATGGCGACGCGGTCGCCCGGATCAAACATCGCCAGAAAAGCCAAGTTGAAGGCGGCCGACGATCCAGTGGTGACGGCGATCCGGCTGGGCGGAACGTCAAGCCCGTAGTGGTGCGCGTAGTGCTGCGCGATTGCCTCGCGCAAACCCGCAAGACCCAATGCGTCGGTATAGCCGATGCGACCCGTCTTCAATGCGTTCGCCGCCGCTTGCCTGACCCCGGCCGGCGCGGGGTCGGACGGCTGGCCAACAGCCATGGAAACGACCGGCACGCCCTTGGCCTTCAGCCGATTCGCTTCAGCCAGAATGTCCATGGCGTGGAACGGCTCGACTTCGCCGCGACGCGAAAGCGATACAACCATTTGACCTCATTCCTTGTCGACCCTTGGGTCGGCCTTGCCGGCTGCCGGCGCCAAAGCTCTGGCGTCCGCGCCGCACAAATGCCCGATTGATGTGAGGATCACAAGTTCAGTAAAGTTTCAGTGCCGACTTTTCATCCTCCGCCCGCTCGTCTACCAGTGGACCTGTCATGTTGAGCCGACCCAGATCGACGATTGCCAGGGCAGCGCGCGTCTTCGCGACGCTTTCGCTTGCCGCGGCGGTCGCTGTGACCGGCTCAGTCAGCGCCTTCGCGCAAAACGTGCCGGTGGTGCGCGATGCCGAGATCGAAGCGCTGGTGCGCGACTACGCGCGGCCGATCTTCAAGGCGGCGGGCCTGCCGGAAGACGGCGTCAACATCGTTCTGGTCAACGATCAGAGCTTCAACGCCTTCGTTGCCGGGCGCCGCATGTTCATCAACACCGGCGCCTTGATGACGGCGGAGACGCCCAACGAGATTATCGGCGTCATCGCACACGAGGCCGGCCACATTGCCGGCGGGCACCAGCAAAAATTGCGCAACCAGCTCGAACGCGCCAAGACGATGGCCATCATCGCGACGCTGCTTGGCGCTGGCGCGATGGTCGCCGGCGCCACCACCAACAGCCGGGGGCTCGCCGGCGCCGGCATGGGTGTTGCGGCTGGCGGCGGCGAGATGGCGCAGCGCAGTATCCTCGCCTATCAGCGCACCGAAGAGATGACCGCCGACCGCTCGGCGATAACCTACCTCAATGCCACCGGCCAGTCCGGCATGGGCATGCTGAAGACGTTCGACCGCTTCCAGAGCGCGCTGTCGCTGTCGGGGGCGCAGGTCGATCCCTATCGAATCAGTCATCCGATACCGCGGGACCGCATCTCCAATCTCGAAGTGCTGGTGAAGAAGAGCCCTTACGTCGACAAGGTCGACTCGCCGGCGCTGCAGCAGCGGCACGACATGATGCGCATCAAGATCGCCGCCTATATGGGAGGCCAGGCCGCCGCATCGCGGCTGATGCGCAAGAACCCGGGCAGCCTCGCCTCGCAATATGGCGACGCGCAAACGGCCTATCTTTACGGAAATCTGGCCAAGGCGCTTGCCAAGGCCAACGCGCTGATCAAGCAACAACCGAAGAACCCCTATTTCCAGGAATTGCGCGGCGACATCCTGATGAAGGCGAACAAACCGAGGGATGCCGCGGAAGCCTTTGCCAAGGCCGTCAACCTCGATCCGGCGCGATCCGGACTGCTGCTGGTCTCCTACGGCCAGGCGCTGATGGCCGCCGGCACGCCCGATTCCCTGGAGAAAGCGGTGGTGCAGATCAACAAAGGCCTTGGGCGCGACCGGGAAAACACCGCGGGATACCGCTATCTGGCGCAGGCCTATGGCGAGCTCGGCAACATCCCGGCCGCGGATCTTGCAACCGCTGAAGGCCATTTCTATTCCGGCGCCTACAAGGATGCCAAAATCTTCGCTATGCGTGCGCAAATGAAGATGAAGCGCGGCGAGCCGGGCTGGATCCGCGCGCAGGACATCATAAACTACGCACCACCAGGCAAGAAAAAGTGAACTTTCCGGCCGTGCGCGGCGACATATAGTCAGGCCAATCGGGTCTCAGGCCAATCGAGGTCAAACCAATCGGGCCGGAAATCAGGCGAGAGGATTAGGGACAATGAACAAGGCAATTCTGCTGGGCACCACGGGAACGGCGGTCGCTCTCGCCATGCTGGGTTTCGGGTTCGTGACCGGCAGTCCGCAGACGGCAAGGGCCGATGCCGCGCAGATCGCCCAGGCGGCGTCCGCCGACACCAAGGTCGACCGGGCCGAAGTCGAGGGCATCATCCGCGACTATCTCTTGAAGAACCCGGAAGTGCTGCTGGAGGCGCAGGAAGCGCTCGAGGCCAAGCAGAAAGAGGCGCAGAGAGTTGCCAGCCTCAATGTCATCAAGGATGCCAAGGACGAGATCTTCAACTCGACCTTCGACGGCGTGGTCGGCAATCCGAACGGCAAGGTCACCATCGTCGAGTTCTACGACTACAATTGCGGCTACTGCAAACGCGCCATCGATGACATGCAGGCGCTGACGACAGCCGACGCGGACCTGCGCTTCGTGCTCAAGGAATTCCCGATCCTCGGCCCGGATTCGCAGAAGGCGAGCGTCGTCTCGATGGCCTTCCACCTGATGATGCCGGAGAAATACGGCGAGTTCCACAACGCGCTGCTCGGCGGCCAGGGACGCGCCACCGAAGCGGCGGCCATCAAGGTGGCGCTTTCGCTCGGCGCCGACGAGGCAAAGCTGCGCGACAAGATGAAGGACCCGTCGATCGCCGAGGCCCTCTCCAAGACCTATGACCTTGCCAACAAGCTGGCCATCACAGGAACGCCCTCCTATGTGGTCGGCAACGAGGTGGTGTTCGGAGCGCTCGGGCAGGCAGTGCTGGCAGAGAAGATCGAGGCTGCCAAGGCCGCACTCTGATCGGCCACTGGTTTCGGCGCAGGCCATTTCCCGCCTGTTGTGGACAGCGAAAGAACCCACTTGCGCTCTTTTCGCAGGCGTTTAAGCCCATTATAGAGGCCCAGTGCGCCAGCTGATGCCGGCGCCGGGAAAGGTCTGCATTTTGAAAACGGTTTTCGTCCTGAACGGTCCCAACCTCAACGCGCTCGGCAAGCGCGAGCCAGGCATCTATGGCGGCAAGACGCTTGCCGCGATCGCCGAAGATTGCAAGCAGGCGGGTGCCGCACTTGGGCTCGAGATCGATTTCCGTCAGTCGAACCATGAGGGCGACCTCGTCGACTGGATACAGGAAGCCGCCGACAAGGCCGTCGGCATCGTCATCAATCCAGGCGCCTACAGCCACACCTCGATCGCCATTCACGACGCCATCCGCTCCATCGCGCCATTGCCCGTCGCCGAAGTTCATCTTTCCAACATCCATGCGCGGGAATCATTTCGCCACGTCTCCATGGTCTCGCCGGTCGCCGTCGGCATGATCTGCGGGTTCGGGCCGCTCGGCTACACGCTGGCGCTGCAGGCGCTGGCCGCACGCCTATGACCGGCCAACAAACAGAAGGCTCGAAAATGTCGATAAAGAAGAACGGTGTTGACCAGCAGCTTATCCGCGATCTGGCGGGCATACTGAACGACACCAACCTCACCGAAATCGAGGTCGAGCTGGGCGACTTGAAGGTGCGCGTGTCGCGACAGGCGCCGGCCGTGCATGCGGTCGCCGCACCGCAGCCCGCCTATACGCCGCCGGCAGCGCAGCCGGCGGCCGCGATCGCCCCGGCAGCGGCCGACATCTCCAAGAATGCGGTGGCCTCGCCCATGGTCGGCACCGCCTACCTGGCGCCGTCGCCCGACGCCAAGGCGTTCATCGAGGTCGGCCAGCAGGTCAAGGAAGGCCAGACGCTGCTGATCATCGAGGCAATGAAGACCATGAACCAGATCCCCTCGCCGCGGGCCGGCACGGTGACGGCGATCCTGTTCGAGGATGCGCAGCCGGTCGAATATGGCATGCCGCTCGTCGTGATCGAGTAGAGCCGGGAACAGCCGAAAATGTTCCAGAAAATCCTCATCGCCAATCGCGGCGAAATCGCTCTGAGGGTGCTGCGCGCCTGCAAGGAGCTCGGCATCCAGACCGTGGTGGTGCATTCGACCGCCGACGCCGACGCCATGCATGTGCGGCTCGCCGACGAGAGCGTCTGCATCGGCCCGCCACCGTCGCGCGACAGCTACCTCAATATCCACCAGATCGTCGCCGCCTGCGAAATCACCGGCGCCGACGCGGTGCATCCGGGCTACGGCTTCCTGTCGGAGAATGCCAAATTCGCCGATATCCTCGCCGCGCACAACATCACCTTCATCGGCCCGTCCGGCGATCACATCCGCGTCATGGGCGACAAGATCGAGGCCAAGCGCACCGCAAAGCGCCTCGGCATTCCGGTGGTGCCCGGCTCCGACGGCGCCGTAACCGAGGAGAAGGAAGCAAAGCGTATCGCCGCCGAGATCGGCTATCCCGTGATCATCAAGGCGTCGGCCGGCGGCGGCGGGCGCGGCATGAAGGTGGCGCGCAGCGAGGCCGATCTTGAGGTCGCGCTGCAGACGGCGCGCTCGGAAGCCGGTGCTGCGTTCGGCGACGACGCCGTCTACATCGAGAAGTACCTGGAAAAACCGCGCCACATCGAGGTGCAGGTGTTCGGTGACGGTGCCGGCCGCGGCGTTCATTTCGGCGAACGCGACTGCTCGCTGCAGCGCCGCCACCAGAAGGTCTGGGAGGAGGCGCCCTCGCCGGCGCTCAATGCCGAAGAGCGCGCGCATATCGGCGGCGTCTGTGCCAGGGCTATCGCCGATCTCGGCTACTCCGGCGCCGGCACCATCGAATTCCTCTACGAGAACGGCGAATTCTACTTCATCGAGATGAACACCCGCCTGCAGGTCGAGCATCCGGTGACGGAGGCGATCACCGGCATCGACCTCGTGCATGAGCAGATCCGTGTCGCCTCGGGCGGCGGGCTTTCGGTGCGCCAGGAAGATATCCGCTTCCAGGGCCACGCCATCGAATGCCGCATCAATGCCGAGGATCCGCGCACCTTCACCCCCTCGCCCGGCACGATCACCCATTTTCACACACCGGGCGGCCTCGGCATCCGCGTCGATTCCGGCGTCTATTCTGGCTACAAGATCCCGCCCTATTACGACAGCCTGATCGGCAAGCTGATCGTGCACGGCCGCAACCGTGTCGAATGCATGATGCGGCTGCGCCGCGCGCTCGACGAATTCGTCGTCGACGGCATCAACACGACGCTGCCGCTGTTCCGGGACCTCGTCGGCAATGCCGACATCGCCAATGGCGAGTATGACATCCACTGGCTGGAAAAATATTTGGCCACAGAGGATTAGGGCGTGAACTTATAGAATATGATGACGCGATGACCCGTCCCTACGCGCCAGGCTATCGCATCCCGACCGACCTGCTGCTCAAGGCCTACGCCTCGGGCGTTTTTCCGATGGCCGAAAGCGCCACCGATCCCGAAGTGTTCTGGGTACGGCCGGAAACCCGCGGCATCATCCCGCTCGATGGTTTCCATGCGCCCAAGAGCCTGAGGAAGGTGATCCGCAAAAACCTGTTCGACATCCGTTTCGATTTCGACTTCGAGGCGACCATCGACGGCTGCGCCGAGAGGCGCGAGGAACGCCGGTCGACCTGGATCAATGCACCGATCCGCGAAGCCTATGTCGAGCTCCATCGGATGGGCCATTGCCATTCGGTCGAAGCCTGGCGCGAGGGTCGGCTCGTTGGTGGCCTCTACGGCGTATCGCTCGGCCGGGTGTTCTTCGGCGAAAGCATGTTCGCCAGGGAAACGGATGCGTCGAAGGTCTGCCTGGTGCATCTGGTCGAGCGCCTGAAGGAACGGCGCTTCGCGCTGCTCGACACGCAATTCACCACCGAGCACCTGAAACGCTTCGGCGCGGTCGACGTGCCGAGAGGCAGATACGAAAAGATGTTGGCTGACGCGCTTAAAGGCGAAGCGATCTTTTTTCCCTGATCTGCGCCGGGTCAGCTTTTTGCAGCAGACTCAAGAGGCGTCTGCGCGTGAAACATCATTTTCCAGCCATCGGCGCGATGGACATAGCCGCTGCTGACCAGCGCCGCATAAGGCTCGCCATTGTCGCGAATGGCATGGGCCTCATAGGTTAGCATGACAATGTCGCTGCCCGGCTCGATGATGCCCTTGAGCTCGATATCGAGATCGCGCCAGCGGTTCGGGTCCGTCGCGGTTTCGGCCAGATCGGCGTTGCTCATCGCCTGCGCCATCTGAGGGAAAGCCACCAGGCATTCGGTGTCGGCATTGGCTTTGAAAAAGGCAGCGTCGCCCGTCCAGAACCCTTTTTCGAGCTCGAGAAGCTCGCCTTTGTTGGCCATCATGGGGACATCCTCCGTACCGTCAGCCATGACCAACGCACTGACAACAGGGCGGTTCCGGAACACTCAGCGTGAGATTCCGAACAGGCGATCCCATGCGCCTGACGTTCTAATTGGCCTTGGCCGCCTCAGGCGCCGGCACATCCGACTTCTGTTTGCATGCCTTCAGCCAGACATCGTAGACGGCGTGCTCGACGGCATTGAGGCCGGGGCTTTCGGCAAACATCCAGCCGGTGAAGATGCGGCGGATTTTCCGGTCCAGCGTGATCTCGTCGACCTCGACGAAGGAATCGGTCTTCGGCTCTTCGGTTTGCGGCCGGGAATAGCAGATGCGCGGCGTCACCTGCAAAGCACCGAACTGCACCGTCTCGTCGATATAGACATCGAAGGTGATGATGCGGCCGGTGATCTTGTCGATGCCGGCGAATTCGGCGACGGGATTGGTGATGCGTTCCGGTGCCGCTGGTGCCACCGGCGCCTCCGATGCCTCAGGTGCCGCTGGCGTCTCCCATGCCTCAGGTGCCGCTGGGGCCTCCCATGCCTCAGGTGCCGCTGGCGTCTCCCATGCCTCAGGTGCCGCTGGCGTCTCCCATACCTCAGGTGCCGCTGGCGCCTCCTGCGCCTGTGCAACGGCCATGCTGCAAGCGGCAAAAGCGGCGGCCGCCGTCAGTCCGCCTATCGAGATTCGGCTGAAAATGCTCATGCAAGGGTCCGGTGGTTTGCGCCCGGGCGATTCTGTCGCGCCCAAGGCTAGTCGCTGCTGTCAGATCGGCAAGCAACTAAACGCCAATTGTGGCGATAAAGGACCGATCCGCACCTTGATGAGCGGCGGTTACGATCCCGGCGTCCAGGCGTCGTAATCGCCCGTCACCTGAGGGCGGTGCTGATTGGTCAGCACGGATCCCTTGGGGCGATAGGCGGCGGCACTTCCGGTGAGGTTCGGCTGATGCGGCTTTTGCCACTCGCGTGGCTTGTAATTGTCGCTCGGCGGCGCTGCATCGACGCGATGATGCATCCAGCCATGCCAGCCCGGCGGGATCTCCGAGGCTTCCGAATAGTTATGATAGATGACCCAGCGGCGGGTGCGGCCTTCCGAATCGGTACCGCCTTCGTAATAAACGTTGCCAGCCTCGTCCTGCCCGACCTTCTTGCCATGCCGCCAGGTGTGGAAGCGCGTTCCCAGCGTCTGGCTGTTCCACCATGTGAAAAACTGCAGAAGGAAAGTTTTCATCCAAGTCCTCGCGGCAAGTCCTCTTGGCAGCCCTCGCGGCAAGTCTCGCCCGACGGCAGCGGCGGCGCCTGTTTCCTGCTTATGGCGTCAGCCTATGGCGAAGGCAAGGGTTTTGCCGCAAGTGCCGCGCAGATGCTGATGGTAAACTGCTGCAAAGCCTTCACGTTCGCGGGGGGCGCAAGCCTTGCCAAGGCTGCCTCGTCTTTCTAAAGCTCTGCTCGCCCGGTGCTGTATCCAGCCTGGTGACGGTTGAGGGAGGTAAAGATGGCCGCGGACGCATCCAACCCCGAACTGCGGATCAGCGCCGGCTCCATTCATCTGCGCAAGGGCGGCGTGCCGATCGTCTGCCTCACCGCCTACACTTATCCGGTCGCCCGCCTGCTCGACGACCATGTCGACCTGCTTCTGGTCGGTGACAGCGTCGCCATGGTCCTGCATGGCCACAAGACCACGCTCGGCGCCTCGCTGGAGATGATGATCGCCCATGGCCAGGCGGTGATGCGGGGCTCCGCCAGGGCCTGCGTTGTGGTCGACATGCCGGCCGGCAGCTATGAGGATTCGCCGCGCCAGGCCCTTGCCGCGGCGCGGCGAATCGTCGAGGAGACCGGCTGCCAGGCCGTCAAGCTGGAGGGCGGCGTCGCTGTTGCCCGGCAGATCGCAGCGATCGTCGCTGCCGGCATTCCGGTCATGGGGCATATCGGCCTCCAGCCGCAATCGGTGGAAAGCGACGGCGGCTACAGGATCAAGGGCCGGACGCAGGAGAACGTGGCAGTTCTTTTTCGCGACGCGGACGCTGTCGAAAAGGCCGGCGCGTTTTCGGTGGTCATCGAAGGCACCGTCGAGACCGTCGCCGCCGACCTCACCCGGCACATGTCCATTCCAACCATCGGCATCGGCGCTAGCGGCGACTGCGACGGCCAGATCCTGGTCATCGACGATATGGTCGGCCTGACCGTCGACCGCGTACCGAAATTCGTCAAGCAATATGCCGACCTGCGCAGCGTCATCTCGCATGCCGCCGCGAGCTATGCGGCGGAGGTGCGAAGCCGGACGTTTCCCGGTCCGGACCATGTCTTTTCCGCCGTAGCCGACAAGAGCAACGCAGGGAACAAGGCGTGAGCCGGCCGCTCGTCGTCGACAGTGTAGCCGCTCTTCGCGCGCAAATCCGCGACTGGCGTCGCGATGGCCTCGGCGTTGCGATGGTGCCGACCATGGGTGCGCTGCATGACGGCCATATCTCGCTGGTCAGGATCGCGCTCGAAAAGGCCGATCGCTGCGTTGTTTCGATCTTCGTCAACCCGACGCAGTTCGCGCCGAGCGAGGACCTCGACAAATATCCGCGCCAGCTCGCCCGCGATCTCGACCGGCTGGCCGAGGCAGGCTCGCAGCTCGTCTTCACCCCTGACGCGGCGGAGATGTATCCTGCCGGCTTCGCCACGAGGATTTCGGTCGGCGGGCCAGCCGCCGGGTTGGAATCGGATTTCCGGCCGACCTTCTTCGACGGCGTCGCGACAGTCGTGGCGAAGCTCTTCCTGCAGGCATCGCCCGACCATGCGGTCTTCGGTGAAAAGGACTACCAGCAGCTTTGCGTCGTCAGGCAGCTCTGCCGCGACCTCGATCTGCCGGTGGAAATCATCGGCGCGCCAACTGTACGCGACGCGCATGGCCTCGCCATGTCGTCACGCAACGCCTATCTCGGCGAAGCCGAGCTCGAGGTGGCGCGTCAGCTCAACGTCACTTTGCGCCGGGCGGCGGCGGCACTTGCGGCGGGCAGCGACGAAGGCAGCACAACCGCCGAGGCCAGCCGCGCGCTCCTCAAGGCTGGCTTCGATAAAGTCGACTATATCGCCGCGCGCCAGAGCGTGACGCTCGCCCCATGGCAGCGAAACCGCGACGGACGCCTGCTCGCGGCCGCCTGGCTGGGCAAGACCAGGCTGATCGACAATGTGGAAGTTCCCTCCACTTAAAGCGCGTCTCAAGGCACGACGCGCCTGGAGTCTTGCAGGCGTCGGCCGCATCATCCGGCCGACACCTAGCCGATCGCCTTCTCGAAAATCAGCGCCGACAGCCCTGAGCCGCCGCCGCAGTCGGCGGTGTTACCGGCGGGTAAAAACCCTTTCGAGCGATAGAAGGCGATGGCCGCAGCGTTTGCCTCTTCCACTTCGACACGCAGCGTCCGCGCCTCCGGAAAGCTGGCCTCGACCTCTTCCAGCAATGCCTGGCCGATCCCTTGCCTCTGGCTGACCGGATGCACGTAGAGCTGGTTCAGCATGACGATCTTGGCATCCGTGGTGGCTGCGGCGAAAGCCATGCCGCCGAGGCGCTTGCCGTCATCCGCGACCAGGAATTCGGAATTCGGCCGTGCCAGCCGCGCCTTGAGCGAGGCGATCGAATGCCATTCGTCAGTGATCTCGGTGACTTTGGCGGCACCATAGATGCTGTCGTAGGTGGCGTGCCAGGTTTCAATCAGCAGCGCGCGGACCGCGGCAAGATCGCGCTCGCCGGCGGTGCGGACGAACATCATCCTATTCGATCCCGAGCTTGGCCTTGACGATGTCGTTGACCGCCTGCGGGTTGGCCTTGCCGCCGGTCGCCTTCATCACCTGGCCGACGAACCAACCGGCCATGGTCGGCTTGGCACGCGCCTGCTCGACCTTGTCCGGGTTGGCTGATATCACCTCGTCGACCGCCTTCTCGATGGCGCCGGTGTCGGTGACCTGCTTCATGCCGCGGCTTTCGACCAGCTGGCGCGGATCGCCACCCTCGTTCCAGACGATCTCGAACAAATCCTTGGCAATCTTGCCGGAGATGGTGCCCTGCTTGATCAGGTCGATGACCGCGCCGAGCTGATCGGGCGAAACGGGAGCATTTTCAATATCTTTGCCGGCCTTGTTCAGAGCGCCCAGCAGATCGTTGATGACCCAGTTGGCGGCCAGCTTGCCGTCGCGACCAGCGGCCACCTTCTCGAAATAGTCGGCGATCGCCTTTTCCGACACCAGGATCGAGGCGTCGTAGGTCGACAGGCCGAGCGAGGAGATCAGCCGCGCCTTCTTGTCGTCGGGCAGTTCAGGCAGATCCTTCGCCAGCGCGTCGACATAGGCCTGGTCGAATTCCAGCGGCAGGAGGTCCGGATCCGGGAAATAGCGGTAGTCGTGCGCTTCTTCCTTGGAGCGCATCGAGCGCGTCTCGCCCTTGTTGGGGTCGAACAGCCGCGTTTCCTGGTCGATCTTGCCGCCGTCCTCCAGAATGGCGATCTGCCGGCGCGCCTCGTAGTCGATGGCCTGGCCGATGAAGCGGATCGAGTTGACGTTCTTGATCTCGCAGCGCGTGCCGAATTCGCCACCGGGCCTGCGCACCGAGACGTTGACGTCGGCGCGCAACGACCCTTCGTCCATATTGCCGTCGCAAGTGCCGAGATAGCGCACGATGGTGCGCAGCTTGGTGACATAGGCCTTGGCTTCGTCGGCGGAGCGCATATCGGGCTTGGAGACGATCTCCATCAGCGCCACGCCGGAGCGGTTGAGGTCGACATAGGACATGGTCGGATGCTGGTCGTGCATCGACTTGCCGGCATCCTGTTCCAGATGCAGGCGCTCGATGCCGACCTCGATGTCCTCGAATTCGCCCTGCCGGTCAGGGCCGACCGAGACGATCACCTTGCCCTCGCCGACGATCGGCTGCTTGAACTGCGAGATCTGATAACCCTGCGGCAGATCGGGATAAAAGTAGTTCTTCCGGTCGAAGACCGACTTGTGGTTGATCTCGGCCTTCAGCCCGAGGCCGGTGCGGATCGCCTGCTTGACGCATTCCTCGTTGATGACCGGCAGCATGCCCGGCATCGCCGCATCGACCAGGCTGACATTGGCGTTGGGTGCGGCGCCGAAAGCCGTCGAGGCGCCGGAGAACAGCTTTGCCTGCGAGGTCACCTGTGCGTGGACCTCGAGGCCGATGATGATTTCCCAGTCGCCGGTGGCGCCTGATATCAGGCGTTTGGCGTCGGGCGTGCGGGTGTCGATGATGGTCATGGCGATCCAGATAGTTGTTGTTCAAATTGTCTGGCGTTGTCGGCCGACAAAATCAAGCGTTCGCTAGATCAATCGGCCGGAACTGGCAAGGGAGCCCCTGTTGACCGAGATCCCTCCCTGTTGACCGAGATCAATGTCACCGACCCCCGACATGGCAATGATTGTCGGGGAGGCAGGAGTGACCGACATGAGTTTTCTCGACTATTTGATTTCAGTCGACACAAGAACCGCATTGATGGGTCGCATGATGCAGAAGCTGGGCGTCGACCGGCAATTGAAAGCCGTGCCCGACCACGCAGCCGTCACCAGCCGCGCCGTCGACCGCTGCCGTTCGTGCGGCCATCAGGACGAATGCGCGGTTTGGCTCGACGAAAACGAGCAGCCGAACGATCCGCCGGACTATTGCCGCAACCGTGACCTGATCGCACGGCTGCAAAATGCGGCCGGCCTGCGCTAAAGCATGTCGCCCAAAAGCATGGCCTAGGTCTTGAACCGAGGCCGCGCAGCGGTTTTGGGATAACGAATGCATGGAAAGAACTCAAAGCGCGTCGCATGGATCCCTTCGGACGCGACGCGCTTCAGACCGGCCGGCTGAAGAACAGGCCGTCAGGCCGTCGCGATATAGGCCCTGATCTCCGCGGCCTCGCGCTCGACATCCTCGATGCGCCGCTTGACCACATCGCCTATGGACACGATACCGTCGAGCAGGCCGTCCTTTTCCACCGGCAGATGGCGGAAACGGCCACTGGTCATGATCTCCATGACCTCGTTGACGGTGTGGTTCTCATTGCAGATCTTCACCTTGGGCGTCATTGCCGAACGCACCGCGATATCCAGGGCGGCGCCACCTTCCCTGGCGAGGACCCGCACGACATCGCGCTCGGAAAGAATGCCGACGATCTTGTGATCGCCATTGGTGATGACCAGCGCGCCGATCCTGTGTTCGGCAAGGATGCGAATGGCCTCGCTCAGCTTTTCGTTCGGCCCGAGCGTCAGCACGTCATGGCCTTTTTGCTCGAGAATTGCCTTAACAGTCATGGCGTCCTCCACAGTCTTACTTGCCGGTTCCTGCCCTGACCGGCTTAGCGCCTGACATCGTGCGCCGCGATCGATCGCATTTCAAGTGCGGCGCCTCAACGAGCATCGCATGTCGTTGTCCCAAAACCGCTGCGCACCCACGGGTCAAGCCCGAGGGCATGCTTTTGGGCGGCAATGCTTCAGGCCATGGACTCGTCCGCCTGCTGCCGCCGATCGAAAGCGCGCAGGCCGAAGAAGCCGGCGACGAAACCGCCAATATGGGCCTCCCAGGCGATCTGACTGTCCATGCCGGGCGCGAAGGCAATGAGGCCGGTGACGAGATTGATCACCATCCAGATGGCGAGAAAGGTCACAACGCCGCGCGAGCGGAACACTGCCGCCATCGGAAGCGGCGCGCCGGCGAAGGCGGCTTTGCCCGACGAGCGGCCGATACGGAAGCCAAAACGGGCGGCTGCCCCCATCATGCCGGAAATCGCACCCGATGCGCCGACCAGCGGCGTCTGGCCGAGCGGATGCACGGCCCAGAACAGCACCACCGCCGCGAGCCCTGTCGCCGCAAAGAACAGGCTGAAACGAAGCGCGCCAAAGCGGTTCGCCAGCGGTGAGCCGAAAGCCGCCAGCCACACCATGTTGATGGCGAGATGGGCAAAGCCGCCATGCAGGAAAGCATAGGTGAAGGGGCTCGAAAACGCATAGAAATCGAGATCGAAGCGACCGGAATAGCGGATCGGAATGAAGGCGGTCCGGATCAGCAGCGAGAAGTCCTGGTCGTCGGTGAGCCCATAGACCCGGATCAGGTGAACGACGGCGCAGATGCCTATCACCGCCAGTACGACGGGTGGCAGGTTGAACACCGGCTCGCGGCGCCGTTGCGGCTCTCGGCCGACAGGACCGCCCTCGCCCCGCTCGATTTCCGATGGGCTTGCTGGTTCGCTCATATGCCTCGCGCTCGGCCGCTGGATTCGACTTCGCGAGCATGTAGGCCATGGCCGACCGAATCACAAACAGCGAGTCGCCCCGCAAATCAAAACTGGGCGCGAATCATAACTGGGCGCGAATCAAAAAAAAGCCGTCCAAGGTTTTCCTTGGACGGCTGGTCGAGCACCCTGCTCCCCAAACTCTTGACTGAACTGCTGCCGATCGCCGCGAAACGACCGCTTCTGGAGTGGTTTTAGCGTGCCACGCGCTTGGGCGGGGCGCAACGTAAACCACTTGTTAACCTTAACGCCCCCGACCCGTGAACAAGTGTTAACGATGCTGGCACGCATCCTGCTCCGCAACGCATGTAGGTCCTCGGAGGGCGCCCTTCTGTTCACCGATGGGACATCAGACGACAGATTGCGCGGAGCAGCATAGCATGAACCAGAACGGATCGATCACGCTGTTCCATTATTGGAACCGACTGCGTGACGGGCGCCCTGCCCCGAAGCGTTCGGAAGTCGAACCGGCCGACATCAAGTCGCTGTTGGCCGACACGTTCATCCTGGAAAAGGATACGCGCGGAGAAGCGGTTTTCCGGCTCGCCGGCACCAGGCTCTGCGCGGTCTATGGCCGCGAGCTCAAGGGATTTTCCTTCCCTTCGCTGTGGCGCGAGAGGGACCAGCGGCTTGTCTCGCGGCTGATCCACGGCGTCCTGGACCAGAAATCCGTGGTGATCATCACCTATGAAGGCTTCAGCCGCAGCAATCGCTCCAGCAAGTTCGAACTGCTCGCCCTGCCGCTCGACGGCGGAGTCGAAAATCCGCGCTGCCTCGGCGTGATAAGCGCCGCGGAAAAACCCTTCTGGCTGGGTGCGGATCCGATCGTCGACGCCTTGATCGATTCGATCCGCGCCGTCGATCCGGAGAAGGAGCCGATGTTTCTAAAGACCCGGCCGGCCATCGACGTTCCCTCGCTTGTCCCGTCGGAACTCGATCCACCTGAAACGATTTCGGCGCTTGGCCACGCGCGCCGCATCCGCCATCTGGTCGTGTTCGACGGCGGGCGCGAGGAATAATCGCGAACCCTAAAGTAACGGTGGCGGGCTTTTCCCTTTGTTAACTTGCTTTGCTGTAACTTTCTGACGAAGTTCCTCGCATCAACGCGCGGGATGCCAAACGGGGTGTAGGCAGTCATGAGGTCAGCGGCGGTCGACACCGCGCCGTCTCGAGCTGAAAGGCGCAACTTTCAGCGCGTCCGCGTGAAGATCTACGGACGCTTCATGCTGGAGGATCGCTCCGAACATCCGTGCCAGGTGGTCGACATGTCTCCGGGCAATGTTGCACTTCGCACCGAGCGCATCGGTATGCCGGGCGAGAAAATCATCGCCTATATCGACCACATCGGCCGCATCGAGGGCGTCGTCACCCGTATCCTGCAAGACGGTTTCGCGATGACTGTCATCGCGTCGGAACGCAAGAAGGACAAGCTTGCCGCGCAATTGACCTGGCTTGCCAACAAGCACGAGCTCGATCTGCCGGAGGACCGCCGTCACGAACGCGTGGCGCCGCGCAATCCGAGCAGCGTGCTTCAGCTCGCCGACGGGCGCCAGTACCAGTGCCGCATCATCGACCTGTCGCTTTCGGGCGCGGCGGTCGAGATCGACGTCAAGCCGGCAATCGGCGTCCAGGTCATGCTGGGCACCATGCGCGGCCAGGTGGTGCGCCATTTCGAGGAAGGCGTCGCCATCGAGTTCGCCGTCATCCAGCGGCCGGAGACACTCGATTCCGAATTCAACGCACCCGGCGCCTGACAAACGACATTGTCGCAATCGAAACGGCCCGTTTCGACAGGCAATCGCAGCCCTGCCCATTTCATTTCGGCCGGCTTTCTGGCGACCCGCCCCGCGAATGCGGCTTCGCGAAAAGGCGCCTCAACAATTGTATACTGAAATGATTCAAATTTTATGTTTATTCTATAGGCGTTTTACTTAATATCTACTTCGCGCTTTTGCGTCGAATAAATCCAATCGTGTCATTCTCTCCTCAAACGGGGAGACTGGACGATGACGAAAACGAGGGGCAAGCTGTTGCTCTTGGCAATGGCGATGCAGTTTTTCGCCGTGGGGACGACAAACGCAGCGGGACCCGCCTTCATGCATACCGGCAGCCGCACCACACAGCCGGTCGGTCATTACGAGCTCTGCCAGCAGATCCCGCGGGAATGCAATGAGCGGACGCCGAAGCAGGCGCCGGTCGAGCTGACCCGCAAGCTGTGGGCGAAGATCGTGAGCATCAACAATTCGATCAACAGCAAGATCGCGCCGCGCACCGACATGGAACTGTCGGGCAAGGAGGAAGTCTGGTCCTATCCCAGCAGCGGATTCGGCGACTGCGAGGACTATGCGCTGGCGAAGCGCCGCGCGTTGATGAGGATCGGCATTCCCGCCGGCGACCTGCTGATGACGGTTGCGCGCCAGCGCAACGGAGACGGCCACGCGGTGCTGACCGTGCGTACCAGCCTTGGAGAGTTCATCCTCGACAACCTGGAGTCCAAGGTGCTGCCCTGGACCGACACCGATTACACCTACCTGAAGCGCCAATCGAGCCAGAATTCGGGCGCTTGGGTCACGATCAACGACGGCCGCTCCGGCGCGGTCGCCAGCGTCCGCTAGGGACGCGACGAAAAACCCGGTCGAGTCCCCACCCTCCCCGTCCCAACGACCGGGTTTAGGAGCCGGCCCCGTCCCCGGGCCGGCTCCACCGTTTCAAACGCCTGGCCCTGGCTGCCAACCTTACGCCGATTTAATGTGCAAGAGAGCGGGAGAATTGCCATAAAGCCATGATATCGACGAGGCACCCTAAGTGTTGGATCGTGCCGTCGCGTCTACTTTACCTAGGGAACGGTAGACGGAGGTTCTTTTGCCAACCGGAGTGCCGATGGCCGCCTGGAAGCAGATCGTTTTTGCGCTTGTGATCCTCGTCGCGGCCGCGGCCGCCTGGGTTCGCTTCTTTCCAGGCGCGCCGGATGTGCTGGCGCGCTGGGGGATCGACTGGGTTTATGCCGCGACGCCTCCGACGGGTGCCGTCGACAAGGCCGGGCAAGCAGGGGGCCGCGGCGGCTCCGGCCAGCAGGTGAGGGTCGTCGCATTGCCTGCGGCCTCGGCCACCATCAACGATCGCCTGCAGGCGATCGGCACCGGCCGCGCCAACGCCTCGGTGACGGTCAATCCCTACAGTACCGGCCGTCTCATCGAGTTCCTGGTCGAGTCCGGCGCCCGTGTCGAAAAAGGACAGGTGATCGCAACCCTCGATTCCGACACGGAGGAGATCGCACAGGACCGCGCCAAGGTCGCCTTGCAGGACGCGCAAGCCAAGCTCGACCGGGTCAAATCGCTGCGGGCTTCCAACGCCGCGACAGCAGTCGCGGTTGCCGATGCCGAAGTGGTGCTGGCCAATGCCAGGCTGGCGCTTCGCGACGCGGAACTGGCCTTGCAGCGACGCTCGATCGTCGCGCCGATCGCCGGCGTCGTCGGCATCCTCCCGATCGCCGCCGGCAACTATGTGACCAGCCAGTCGGCGGTCGCCACGCTCGATGACCGCTCCAGCATACTGGTCGAATTCTGGGTGCCGGAACGCTTCGCCGCCGCCGTCAAGGTCGGCGCGCAACTGTCGGCGACACCGATCGCCAATCCCAACAAAGCCTATACCGGCACGGTTTCCGCCATCGATAATCACATCGACGAAGCCAGCCGTACCCTTCTGGTGAAGGCAAAGATCGCCAATCCAGCCGATTCGCTGCGTGCCGGCATGTCCTTCCAGATCACCATGAAGTTCCCCGGCGACAGCTATCCGGCGGTCAGTCCGCTGGCGATCCAGTGGGGTTCGGACGGTGCCTATGTCTGGGCCATCGTGGGCGGCAAGGCCAAGCGGGTGGCCGTGCGCATCATCCAGCGCAACACCGAGACCGTGCTGATCGACGCCCCGATCGTCAGCGGCGACATGGTGGTGACCGAAGGCACCCAGAGCGTCAGTGAAGGCGGCGAGGTCCGCATCGCCGGCGAAGAACAGCGCGCCGCGGACGCCGACGGCTGATGACCACAACCAACAACGCCGCCAGCGACACAGGCTTCACCGCCCTGTTCATCCGCAGGCCGGTGATGGCCTTTGTCCTGAATACTCTGATCGCGGTTGCCGGCCTTGCCGCCTTCTACGGTGTCGAGGTTCGCGAACTGCCTGATGTCGACCGCGCCGTCATCACCGTTTCCACGACCTTCGACGGCGCTGCTGCCGAAACCGTCGATCGCGAGCTGACCGACACGATCGAGGGAGCAGTCGCCCGTGTCTCCGGCGTCAAGTCGATCTCGTCCACTTCGTCCTTCGGCTCGAACCGCGTCACCATCGAGTTCAACGACGGCGTCGACCTCGACGTCGCCGCCTCCGATGTGCGCGATGCCGTCGGCCGCGTCGCCGACCAGATGCCGGACGCGGCGGATGCGCCACGAATCGTCAAGGCCGATGCCAATTCCGACCCGGTGATGCGGCTGGCCGTCACGTCCGACACCATGCCGGTGCAGGACATGACGGTGCTGGTCCAGGACCAGGTCGAGGACACGCTTGCCGCCGTGCCTGGCGTTGCCGACGTCCAGGTCTATGGCGACCGCGACAAGATCTTCCGCATCGATGTCGACCAGAACAAGCTCGCCAGCCTGGGCTTCACCGTCGCCGACCTCAGGGCGGCGCTGGCCTCGGTCGCCTTCGACTCCCCGGCGGGCTCGATCACCTCGACCAACCAGGATCTCATCGTGCGCACGACGGCGGACGTGACCACGCCGGAGGAGTTCGAAAACCTCATCATCGGCGGCACGACGCGCATCCGCGACGTCGCCACCGTCACGCTCGGTCCCGACATCGGCCAGACCTCGCTGCGGTCGAACGGCAAGAACGGCATCGGTCTCGGCATCATCCGCCAGGCGGAATCAAACACGCTGGATATTTCGACCGGCGTGAGAGCCGCTGTCGACAAGCTGCAGGCGGACCTGCCCCTGGGCATGTCGATCAAGGTTACCAGCGACGATGCGGTCTTCGTCAACGGTGCGGTGCATGAGGTCGAGATCGCGCTCGGTCTGTCCGTTTCCATCGTGCTGATCGTCATCTACGTCTTTCTCCTCGACTGGCGCGCAACGCTCATTCCGGGACTTGCTATGCCGGTCGCCATGATCGGGACGATCGCGGCGATCTATCTCGCCGGCTTCTCGGTCAACATATTGACGCTGCTCGCTTTGGTGCTGGCGACGGGCCTGGTCGTCGACGACGCCATCGTCGTCCTGGAAAACATCGTGCGACGGCGCAACGAAGGCATGGGACCGCGCGCAGCAGCCGTGCTTGGCGCCCAGGAAGTGTTCTTCGCCGTCATCGCCACGACGCTGACGCTGGTCGCCGTCTTCGTGCCGATCTCCTTCCTGCCGGGCCAGACCGGCGGCCTGTTCCGCGAATTCGGCTTCGTGCTCGCGATATCGGTGCTTCTGTCCGCCGTCGTGGCGCTGACCCTTTGTCCGATGCTTGCCTCGCGCATGCTGTCGGCCGCGCCGCTCCACCACGAAGGCGGCAATGGCGTCGGCGCCCGCATCGGCGGCGCGCTGAACACGCTCTATCGGCGCTGCCTGCGCATCTGCCTCGACGCGCCGTGGGTCGTGCTTCTGGTCGCGGCGCTGTTTGCAGCCACCGCCTTCACGCTCTTCGGTACGATCCGCCAGGAATTGACGCCGACCGAGGACCGTGCCGTCGTGCTCATGCGCGTCGACGCACCGCAAGGCGTCAGCCTCGACTACACGGCCGAGCAGATGCAGAAGATCGAAAGGCTGATCCAGCCGCTGCGCGATTCCGGGGAAATCCGCAACACGTTCGAGAGCGCCGGCCGGAACGGCGCCTACAATGCCGGCTTCATGGTGATGACGCTGGCGCCATGGGACGAGCGCGCCCGCAGCCAGCAGCAGATCATGGCCGACATCCGCCGGCTCACCGGGCAGGTGCCGAGCGTGCGCGTCTTCCCGATTCAGCCCAACAGCCTCGGTATTCGCGGCGCCGGCAACGGCCTGCAGTTCGCGCTTGTCGGCAACGATCGCAAGGCGCTCGGCGATGCCGCGGGGAAGATCATCGCCGAGATGCAGAAGGAGCCCCGCTTCCAGTCGCCCCGGCTCTCCGTCGACCCGACGCAACCCCAGCTTGCCGTGGCCATCGACCGCGAGCGCGCTTCCGATCTCGGCATCGACATCACCGGGCTTGCCGACACCTTGCAGGCCATGCTCGACGGAAATGATGTCGTCGACGTCTATATCGCGGACCGCAGCTACGGGGTGAAGCTCGTCTCGACGACCAACCCGATCAACGATCCGACCGACCTGGAGAACATCTTCCTGAAGACGGCGGACGGCCGCTTCGTGCCGATGTCGACCATCGCCACCTTGACCGAGCGCGCCGTGCCGCCCTCGCTGACCCGCGAGCAGCAACAGCCTTCGGTGGCGATCACCTCCAACCTGGGCGGCGATTTCGCGCTCGGCCAGGCACTCACCCGCGCCGAGGCAATCGCCACGCCGCTCCTGCCGCCGGGCAGCCGCATCGTGCCCTTGGCCGAAGCGGCCACGCTGGGCGAGACCAACAGCGCCATGATCGCCGTCTTCGGCTTCGCGCTGGTCATCATCCTTCTGGTGCTCGCCGCCCAGTTCGAGAGCTTCGTCAGCGCCGTCATCATCATGGCGACGGTGCCGCTCGGCCTCGCTTGCGCGGTCTTTGCCCTTTTGCTCAGCGGCACCAGCCTCAACGCCTACAGCCAGATTGGCCTGGTGCTGCTGGTCGGCGTCATGGCCAAGAACGGCATCCTGATCGTCGAGTTCGCCAATCAGTTGCGCGACCGCGGGCTCGGCGTGCGCGAGGCGATCGAGCAAGCCTCCACCATCCGGCTGCGGCCGGTTATGATGACCATGATCTGCACCGTGCTTGGCGGCGTGCCGCTGGTGCTGGCGAGCGGCGCCGGCGCCGAGGCGCGCATCGCGCTCGGCTGGGTGATCGTCGGCGGGCTGGGGCTGGCCACCGTCTCGACGTTGTTCCTGACGCCGGTCGCCTATCTCTTGCTCGGTCGCTTCGTGACGCCGAAGGTGGAAGAGGCATCACGGTTGAAGCGCGAGCTCGAGGAAGCCGCCTACACCAATGTCGAGCCGGCGGAGTAAGTTCGGTCCGCAGCGTACCCGGCACAGGGCAATCGCTTTCAGCTTTAGTGGCCCCTCGTTCCGGGCGTTGCGCTGACTTCAACAAATTGATCTCCAATACAATTGGGCACTATCTTTTGTCTGGAGCGATTGCCCTAACCACGGCACTTTACCCGTGGCAAGGATGATCGTAATTCGGGCAGCCTTCTCAATGCGAGGCCGTTCGCCCGGACCAAGGCAAGGGCGCGCAGATAGGCGCGGAGGAGTTGCAATGAGCTATCTGGACGAGCTGTTTTCGGTGGCCGGCAAGACCGCGCTGGTGACCGGCGCTGCAACCGGCATCGGCCGCATGGCGGCGACAGCATTGGTCAGGGCCGGCGCCACCGTGATGATCGCCTCGCGCAAGGGCGAGGATTGCATCAGGGTCGCCAGCGAATTGAATGGCCTCGGCGGCTCCGGCCGGGCGGAAGGATTTGCCGGCGATGTCTCCAGCGAGGCTGGTATCGCGGCACTCGTCGCCGAGGTCAAGGCGCGGACGGAGCGGCTGAACATCCTGGTCAACAATGCCGGCGTGTCCTGGGGCGCGCCGCTGGAAAGCTTCCCCTACCACGCCTGGGCCAAGGTGTTCGGCGTCAACGTCACCGCCGTCTTCCACCTGACGCGCGAGCTTCTGCCGCTGCTAGATGCCGCCGCCAGCGACGAAGACCCGGCAAGGGTGATCAATCTGGGCTCGGTGATGGGCACCCAGCCGCTCGCCGACGACGCCTATTCCTACTCTGCTTCGAAGGCCGCGGTTCACCATCTGACGCGCACGCTGGCGATCGAGTTCGCCGCCCGCCGCATCACCGTCAACGCCTTTGCCCCCGGCCCTTTCCAGAGTCGGATGACGGCTTTCGCCACCGCGACCGAGCAGCAGGCAAGACATGTCGGCGGTCATGTTCCGCTTCGCCGCATCGGCGCGCCGGATGACATTGCCGGCGCAACGCTCTATTTGTGCAGCCGTGCCGGCAGCTACGTCACCGGCGCCATCCTGCCGATCGATGGCGGGCAATCGGTGCAGCATGGGCTGACACTGTTCAAGGAATGAAACCGCTCGCGCTCCGGGCGGTCGAAATGGAGGACATCAGCGTGGAACCGATCAGTCTCGATGTGCTTCTGGCCAGCGTCGGCAAGGAAGTCGGCGTGTCGCCGTGGCGCGTGGTCTCGCAGCGCATGATCGACCAGTTCGCCGATGCCACCGACGACCACCAGTTCATCCATTGCGATCCGGAGCGCGCCAAGCGCGAGACGCCGTTCGGCGGCACCATCGCGCACGGCTTCCTGTCGCTGTCGCTGTTGTCGGCGATGACCTTCGAGACCATGCCGCCGCTCGAAAACAGCAAGATGGGCGTCAATCATGGCTTCGATTCGCTGCGCTTCCTCGCACCGGTGAAGACCGGCTCACGGATCCGCACCCGTTTCGTGCTGGCCGACGTCAAGGTCAGGCCGTCGGGCTGGGTGCAGACGGCGCATGACGTGACGATCGAGATCGAAGGCTCGAAAAAGCCGGCATTGACCGCGCGCTGGCTGACGCTGACGCTGATCGAACGCCAGCCGGAGGCGGCTTGATTGGCGCGAAATGGCAATGCGGTGAAAGTTGCTCGCTAGCCTTGCGGTGAGGCTGATCGAAGGAGAAGCAGGGCAGCACTGGTAACCCTGTTTGGGCGATCATCTTGTCCAATTCCGTACAGCGTATATAAATTAGCCAGCCACCAACCGAGACCGCCAACCACCAAAGGCAGGCGACAATTGCCGCTCAGCGTCCAGACACGCCGCGAGAAACAAAAGGCCGAACTGCGCTCCGAGCTTGTCGATGCGGCGCACAAGCTCGTGCAGGAGGAAGGCTATGAGGGCCTCACCATCCGCAAGCTGGCCAAGCGCGTCGGCTATGCGCCGATGTCGGTCTACTCCTATTTCGCCGACAAGCAGGACATCTTGTTCGCGCTGGCCGAGGATGCCTTCCAGACTTTGGCCAGGCGTATCGAGGACCACCCGGCCGGAGATCCGATAGAGGCGCTGAAGGTGGTCATGACCGAATACGCGGCCTTCGGCCTTGGCAATCCCAACGAATATCGCACGGTGTTCATGACCGAAAAGGTCAAGCCCCCGGAAGGCAAGACCTTCGCCGAGATGCAAGAGGGCAATCCGCTGATGAAGGTGCTGATCGAAAGGGTCGAGGCCTGTGTTGCCGCCGGCAAGCTCAAGGGCGATCCGCGCGCCATCGCCACCATGCTGTGGGCGGTCGGCCACGGCACGATCTCGCTGCTGATCACCTTTCCCTTCTACCCGTTCGGCGACCAGCAGGCTTTCGTGACGCGGATGTGCGACTTCGCGCTTGCCGCGCTGGCCACGCAGGACGTGCCGCCGCTGACGGAGGCGCCGGCCAATTGCTGCCCGTAAATCGACCTCCTGAACGAAGGGCGAGTGAATAAAGTCTCGGCCGTCATACTCTTGCGGCTCGCCTGCCTTTCCCGTCTTTCGAATCTCGGCATTTAAAAAAATTGTCGTACATGTACGATTCCTGCTTGAACTCCGCTTTCGCCGACCGTATTTGTACGTTGTGCCGTACATGTACGAATTCGCCGAAACCGGAGACAGACCATGAAAAGGACAATCCTCGCCCTCGCCGCCGTGCTGGCATTCTCGGGCGCGGCCTACGCCGCCCAGAACCAACCCGGCAAGCAGGCGCCGGCCGCGGCCTGCGCCGACGCCAGCGTCAAGCTCGACTGCGATGCGACCGGCTCGGTCGAAAAGGCAGGCGCGGCCAAGGGCTCGACTGAGAACAAGGGTCCGCGGCTCGGCATCGACATTGATCCGTGGATCGTGCCCAACACGTTTTGAGGTTCGAAAACAGATGGGCGGCAGGAAATCCTGCCCGCCCGTTTCGCGGCCCGGCCCGCTGGAGCTGATGGCAGCTACTTCCTGCGCTTCTTAAGTCCCGCCACCGTCTTGGCTTTGCCGGGTCTTGCGGGAGCGCCGGAAATGGAAGTCCCGGTGATCGACACCGGATCGCTGGCGGGAAACGTGTCCTCGAGCCCTTCCTCGAGTTCTTCTTCAACGTTCGGTTCGTCGTGTTGCTCGTGTTCGAAAGAACGCACGGCCGACGTCTTCTGGACCGGTGACTTCGGCGCGGATTTCGACGGCATCGATATTCTCCCTCGACTTGCTCCGGCAAACGGTCGAGCGCGGCGAATGTTCCTACGCCGCCGCGTCGCCCGCCGCCTCGGACAGGAAAGTAAAGACATAGTCGGAGAAGGAACGCCAGCATTCGATCCGGAATGCGTCATCCGCCGTGCGCAACAGCACGATCTCGACCTTGCCCAGAATGGTGCGCGAGGCCGCGCCCACGGGGAAGGCGCCAAGCGACAGGTCCTGCGGACAACCTGAATTGATCGTCGTCGCCGCCGCCGGGCCGGTGACCGACATGGCGACGTTGCGATGCGAGATGCCGACCGCCGAATGCAGCGCTGTCACCTTGGCGCAGTCGGCGAGCGGGTCTTTTTCGGCCCCGTCGATGACCAGCCATTCGTCCGGCCCAAGCCACAAGGCCGTGCGCCCGGCCTGAGACGCCGAGGTTTTGGGCTTTCTCGGCAGGGTCACGCCGAGCGCCTTCGAAAGCGCAGCAATCGAAGCGTCCGGCGCGCGCAGCGAAATGCGCTGCGCCGGCGGCAACACAGTAAGCGTTACGCCAACAGCGGAAAGCTCCTGGCCGGCGAGCGCGGCGCGGCGTTCGGCCGGCGGGGCGGCGGCGGTTTTCTTCATGGCAGCCTTAGCCATTGAGGCGCTCCCCCTTCTCGTCGAAGAACACCATGCCGGTGATCTCCACCTCGATCGTTCCGTCAGGCATCGGCACATAGAGCGTCTCGCCCATCCGGTCGCGGCCGCCGGCAACCAGAGCCAGCGCGATCGAGCGGGCGCAATTTTCCGACCAGTAACTGGAGGTGACATGGCCGATCATTTTCATCGGGATCGCCTGCTTCGGATCCTCGACGATCTGCGCGCCTTCTTCCAGCACCACCTTGGGATCCCTGGTCTTCAGGCCGACAAGCTGCTTGCGGCCCTTGGCGACGAGGTCCGGCCGCGCCATGCCCCTGATACCGACGAAATCGGTCTTCTTCTTGCCGACCGCCCAGTCGAGACCGGCATCACCAGGCGTCACCGTGCCGTCGGTGTCCTGGCCGACGATGATGTAGCCCTTTTCGGCGCGCAGCACGTGCATCGCCTCGGTGCCGTAGGCACAGGCGCCGTGCTTCTGGCCTTCGGCCCACAGCGCTTCCCAGACGGCCTGGCCGTAATCGGCCGGCACGTTGACCTCGAAGCCGCGTTCGCCGGTGAACGACATGCGGAACAGCCTCGTCGGCACGCCGCAGATCCTGCCCTCGCGCACCGACATATGCGGCAGCGCCTCGTCCGACATGTCGATGCCTTCGACCAGGGGCGCGATGATGTCTCGTGACTTCGGCCCTTGCACGGCGATGACCGCCCACTGCTCGGTGGTCGAGGTCAGCCAGACATTGAGATGCGGGAACTCGGTCTGGAGGTAATCCTCCATATGGTTCATGACACGCGGCGCGCCGCCCGTCGTCGTCGTCACATGGAAGCGGTCCGGCGCCAGCCTGCCCACCACGCCGTCGTCATAGATGAAACCGTCCTCGCGCAGCATGATGCCATAGCGGCAGCGGCCGGGCTCCAGTTTCTCCCATGGATTGGTGTAGAGCAGTTCCATGAATTTCGCCGCATCCGGGCCGACCACCTCGATCTTTCCCAAGGTCGAGGCGTCGAACAGGCCGGCTGTCTTGCGTACGGTGACGCACTCACGATCGACGGCGGCGTGCATGTCCTCGCCCGCCTTTGGAAAATACCAGGCGCGCTTCCACTGGCCGACATCCTCGAACACCGCGCCTTGGGCTTCTGCCCAGGGGTGGATCGCCGTCTTGCGGGTCGGATCGAACAGCGGACCCCGCGCGTGTCCGACGATCGAGCCGAAGGTCACAGGCGTATAGGGCGCCCGGAACGTCGTCAGGCCGACTTGCGGGATCGGCTTGCCGAGCGTCTCCGCGGCAATGGCCAGGCCGTGCATGTTCGAGGTCTTGCCCTGGTCTGTCGCCATGCCGTTGGTGGTGAAGCGCTTGACGTGCTCGATCGAGTGCATGCCTTCATGCACCGCCTGGCGGATGTCCTTGGCGGTGACGTCGTTCTGGAAATCGACAAACGCCTTGACCGTCGTACCCGTCCCGGCGCCGGGCGCCGCACCCAGCATGCCGCGCGACCAGCTCTCGCTGGCGTCGACCTTCGGCTTGGTTTCCTTGACCGCGCTGGCGCCGGCATCCTTCGCTGCTTTGGCGCCCGCCGCATAGGCTTCGTCGATCGTCGCCGACAGCCCATCGGTGCCGTTGCAGGCGCCGACGGAGACGCAATCCTGCGCGTAGGTGCCGGGCACGAAGCGCTTGGTCTCGTCGTTGAAGGCGACCTTGCCGCGCGACTGCGAGAACAGATGCACCGACGGCGTCCAGCCGGCCGACATCAGGATCGCGTCGACGGGAATCCTGCGCTCGCCGCCGCCATTCTTCGGCTGCACGGTCATCGACGACACCCGCAACTTGCCGCCGGCGCGGATCACCGCGCGGCCGAAATTGACCTCGATGCCGAGCGCCCTCGCCTCGTCGATCAGCTGTCCGGTCGGATTGTCGCGCAGGTCGACGATCGCCGCCACGCCGACGCCCGCCTTCTTCAGGTCGATCGCCGCCGCATAGGCGGAATCATTGGCCGTATAGACGCCGACATTCCTGCCGACCGCGACGCCGTAATGGTTGAGATAGGCGCGCGCCGCCGACGCCAGCATGATGCCCGGCCGGTCGTTGTCGGCAAACACCATATGCCGCTCGATGGCGCCCGTCGCCAGCACCACCCGTTTGGCGCGGACCTGCCACAGCCGCTCGCGCGGCAGCTCGCGGCCGGGGTTTTGCAGATGGTCGCTGACGCGCTCGACCAGCCCGACGAAATTCTGAGCGTAATAGCCGAAGGCCGTGGTTCGGGAGAGAACGCGGACATTGTCCATGGCCTCGAGCTTCGCGACCGCCGCCTGCGCCCAGGCAAAACCGCCCTGCCCCTCGATCTGCGCGCCGCTCTCGAAACGCAGGCTGCCGCCGAAATCCGCCTGCTCGTCGGCAAGGATGACGCGCACGCCGGTCTCGGCCGCGGCAAGCGCGGCGGCGATGCCGGCGGCACCGCCGCCAAGCACCAGCACCTCGCAATGGGCAAAGCGCGCCGAATAGTGGTCGGGGTCCGGCTGGTCGGGAGCGATGCCAAGGCCGGCCGCCGCCCGGATCTTGGGTTCGTAGAAGGTCTTCCAGGCGGCCTTCGGCCACATGAAGGTCTTGTAGTAGAAACCGGCCGAAAACAGCGGCGAGGCGATGTCATTGACGGCGCCGACGTCGAAGGAAAGCGAGGGCCAGCGGTTCTGCGACTGCGCCGTCAGCCCGTCATAGAGCTCCTGCACGGTGGCGCGGACGTTTGGTGTCTTCCTGGCTGGGTCGCGCTTGATCTCGACCAGCGCATTGGGCTCTTCCGCGCCGGCCGACAGGAAGCCGCGCGGCCGGTGGTATTTGAACGAGCGGCCGACCAGATGGACGCCGTTGGCGAGCAGCGCCGAGGCCAGCGTGTCGCCCGCGACGCCGATATAGGACCGGCCGTCGAAACTGAAGCGGACCGTCTCTGCCTGCTTGAGGCGCCCAGCGCCGGGAATACGGAACGCTGCGATCATTTGGAGGCTCCCGGCAGCGTCGCGGGCTTCGGCTCGCCGGCCTTGTAGGTCATGATGAATTTGTCGCTGACGGTGTCGCGCACGGCATTGAAGAAACGCGCGCAGCCATGCATGTGCCGCCAGCGCTCATAGATGATGCCTTTGGGGTTCGAGCGGATGAAGAAGAACTTTTCGAAGTCGTCATCGGTCTCGCCGGCCATGTTTGCCGAACGCGCGATATGCGCCTCGCCGGCGTTGCGGAACTCGAGTTCCGGACGCTCTTCCTCGCAATAGGGGCAGCGGATGAGAAGCATGGTTTTCCTACAGTTCGCCGTGGCCGACGCGGGCGCCGGCCGGTTGATCGCAAAGCCTCTGGCCTAATATCGCGAAGGGCGCGACGAGCCGGATGCGCTCCTCGACGCTTGCCGCGGAGCGAAAAAGCGCGCGGTTCGCCATGTTGCCGATGGTGAGCTGGATCGGATCCGTCGTGACGATGACGCCGCGCGGCCCGAATGGCTCGTCCTCTTCCAGATCGGATGGCCGGCGTTCAAAGAAGGAGACGATCTTTTGGCCGCCGCTCCAGACGCAGGCCAGAATGCCGCCGTCGACGGAAAACGGCCATTCCGCCTCGTTTTCGGCGCGGCTGATCGGCTGTATGCGCACCTCGTCCGGCGACGGAAAATGGAACAGGCCTTGCTCCCCCGCGAGCATCAGCGGCACGGCGACAGCTATCTCGGCCATCATCAGTGCGCCACCGCCGCCGCCGCCGCCTCGTCGATCAGGCGGCCGGTGCGGAAGCGCTCGATGGTGAAGGGCGCGTTGATCGGATGGGGATCGTCTTTTGCGATGGTGTGGGCAAAGACATGGCCCGAGCCTGGCGTCGCCTTGAAGCCGCCCGTACCCCAGCCGCAATTGACGTAGAGGCCGGGCACCGGCGTCTTGGCCAGGATCGGCGAGCGGTCGGGCGTCACGTCGACGATGCCGCCCCACGAACGCAGCATCTTCATGCGCGTGAATATAGGGAACATCTCGCAGATGGCGTCGAGCGTGTGCTGGAGGATATGCAGGCCGCCGGTCTGCGAATAGGAGACATATTGATCGGTGCCGGCGCCGATGACCAGCTCGCCCTTGTCGGACTGCGAGATGTAGGCGTGCACGGTGTTCGAC
Organism: Mesorhizobium sp. WSM4821; assembly: GCF_055901555.1. Classification (NCBI taxonomy): domain Bacteria; kingdom Pseudomonadati; phylum Pseudomonadota; class Alphaproteobacteria; order Hyphomicrobiales; family Phyllobacteriaceae; genus Mesorhizobium; species Mesorhizobium sp. WSM4821. The sequence goes on from NZ_CM148371.1 coordinate 4,843,679, forward strand.
ATGACCACGCAAGGCACCACCGGCTTGACCGGCTCCGACACCAGCGCCTGCAACGGATAACTCTCCAGCGGCATGCGCACGCCGGCCATGTTCATGATGACGGACGAATGGCCGGCGGCAACGACGCCGACCTTTTTGGCGCCGATGAAACCGCGCGTCGTCTCGACCCCGGTAACCGCCCCGTTCGGCGCCCGCTTGACGCCGGTGACTTCGCAATTCTGGATGACGTGGACGCCCCGCGCCGAAGCGCCGCGCGCATAGCCCCAGGCAACGGCATCGTGACGCGCCGTGCCGCCGCGGCGCTGCAAGGCGGCGCCCACCACCGGGTAGCGGGCCTCCTTGGAGATATTGAGCGGCGGGCAGAATTCCTTCGCCTGCTCCGGCGTCAGCCATTCATTGTCGATGCCGTTCAGACGGTTGGCATGGACGTGGCGTTTCAGGACCTGGACGTCGTGGACATTGTGGGCGAGCATCATGACGCCGCGCGCCGAATACATGACGTTGTAGTTGAGCTCCTGGCTGAGCCCATCCCACAGTTTCAGCGCATGATCGTAGATACCGGCGCTCTCGTCATAGAGATAGTTGGAGCGGATGATGGTGGTGTTGCGGCCGGTGTTGCCGCCGCCGAGCCAGCCCTTTTCCAGTACCGCGACATTGGTGATGCCATGCACCGTGGCGAGATAATAGGCGGTGGCCAGGCCATGCCCGCCGGCGCCGACGATGATGACGTCGTACTCCTTCTTCGGCTCCGGCGAGGACCACTGCTCCTCCCAGCCCTTTTGACCGCGCATGGCCTCCCGGGCGATGGCGAATACCGAGTATTTTTTCAACGTTCTGGCCTCGCAGATGGCGGCCGGGCATCCAATCGAGCCCCAGCGCGCGAGGTGTATCACTAGCGAAACAGCGCTGCCACCCTTGCGCTGTTTGCGACGGCGCTTGCCGTTTTGCGCCGCGACAAAAAAGCCGCATCGGAAGTGCCGAACGATCAAGCCCTGGCGCGCGGTCTGCGCAGGTATCGGGTGGCTCGCGCCGCCTCGATCTGCGACGACGCATCCGATTGCCGGCAAAGCTGGCGCGAAGAAAGGGATGCAGGAAATGCTAGCACTCGCCAACAAGGTCGCCATCGTCACCGGCGCCAGTTCCGGTATTGGCCGTGCCACCGCGAAGCTGTTTACCGAACAGGGCGCCAAGCTCGTCGTCGCCGCGCGCCGCCAGGCGGAGCTTGACGCGCTTGTCGGTGAAATCGATGAGGGTGCGGCAGTCGCCCTGGCCGGCGACATCAGGGATGAGGCCTATGCCAAGGCCCTTGTCGATCTTGCGGTGAGTAGGTTCGGCGGTCTCGACATCGCCTTCAACAACGCCGGCTCCGTTGGCCAGATGGGGCCGGTTCCGGACATGTCGCTGAAGACGTGGCACGAGACCATCGACATCAATCTGACTGGCGCCTTTATCGGTGCGAAATATCAGGTGCCGGCGTTGCTGGAGCGTGGCGGCGGCTCGCTGATCTTCACCTCCAGCTTCGTCGGCCGCACCGCCGGCATGCCGGGCATGGCCGCTTATGCCGCGGCCAAGGCCGGCCTGATCGGGCTGACGCAGGTTCTGGCGGCCGAATACGGAGTACAGGGATTGCGTGTCAACGCACTGCTGCCCGGCGGCACCGACACGCCGGGCGCGACGACGACCACGCCGGAAGCCCGGGCTTTCGTCGAAGGCATCCACGCCCTGAAACGCATGGCGCAGCCGCAAGAGATCGCCCGCTCGGCGCTCTATCTGGCGTCCGATGCATCGAGCTTCACCACCGGGACGGCACTGTTCGCCGATGGCGGCGTCTCGATCAGCCGGACGTGAGGTAACTTTGATCCGGGCGACTTTCCACTCTTCTGACACCGACGGAACGAGAAGATCGACGCCCGTTGCGCAGAGATCCGATCGTGCCATAATGCGTTCGCATGACCCACCATATCGGCATCGTCGGATGCTCCGCCGAAGGGGCTGCACTCTGTTACAAGACGATCTGCATCGAGGGAGCTCGCCTCCTCGGCCGCCATGCCCATCCCGAAGTCTCGATGCATACGCACTCGCTGGCCGATTACGTGACGTGCCTCGACAATGACGATCTGGACGGGATTGGCGAGCTTATGCTTTCCTCGGCCCACAAGCTCGCATCCGCCGGCGCCGATTTTCTCATCTGCCCCGACAACACCATCCACCAGGCCATGCACTATGTCGAGCGACGATCCCCGTTACCTTGGCTCCACATCGCCGAAGTCGTTGCACAGGAAGCAGCGGCGCGCGGCTATCGTCGCCTTGCCATCACGGGAACGCGATGGCTGGTGGACAGTGAAGTCTACCCTTCCAAGCTCTCGGACCATGGTCTGCACTTCCTGCGGCCATCCGAGGAGGAGCGCGACGCGATGGATCGCATCATCATGGCGGAGCTGGTCGGCGGGATCTTCAAGCCGGAAGGCGTTCGCTATTTCCAGCAGGTCATAGAGCGGATGAAAGGCGAAGACTGTGATGCGGTCATACTTGGCTGCACGGAGATACCGCTGATCATAAACAACGACAATTCACCGCTTCCAACGCTGGATTCCACCCGGCTGCTCGCACGAGCAGCTCTCCAGCGATCCGTGACGGAGTATGCCTGACTTCGGCGTTGGCTGCTCTCAAATGAGGGCGCGTTGACGCGCATGCAGGTTTCTGCCTAGCATGCAACGTCATGAACATAGCAATGGTACTTGTCGTGGTAGCAGAGCGCATGGGCAGGATGGCGTAGCCATCCTGCGAAAGCCCATGCGCGGTAAGCAGGCTCCTGACGGGGCCTTTTTTATGCCCGGAGTTGGGCCGCGCCTCGTCAGACTTTCACAATCCACTGACAAGACGGCCAAAACCATGATGGACGACAATCCCGTTCAGACTTTGTGTGCTCAAACGGGCCCGACGCCTGCTCCGCCCCGGCTAACCACTCTCATCCTGCTTTCGGCACTCGCGGTGCTGCCGGTGAATATGATCCTGCCTTCGCTGCCGAACATTGCCGCGACGTTCCAGGCGGATTTCGCGATCGTCAACCTTTCGGTTGCCGGCTATGCGATCGCCACCGCCCTGACGGAGATCATTGCAGGCGCAATCTCGGACCGGTATGGGCGCAGGCCGGTGGCGTTGGTGGCAATCTCCATCTTCATTGTCGCGTCCATTGGCTGCGCTCTGGCTACCAGTATTGGTGTTTTCCTCCTGTTTCGAGCGATGCAAGCGTCGATTGCCGCCTGCTTTTCCATCGCCATGGTGGTGATCAAGGAAACATCCGGTGAACACCAAGCCGCGAGCAAGATCGGTTACCTCGCCATGGGATGGGCGATCGCACCAATGCTCGGGCCTCTGTTTGGCGGGTTGGTGGACGAGTTGTTCGGATGGCGGGCGATCTTCGTCGCCTTTGCGATCCTCGGCGCCGCTATCCTTGCTTTGTCCTTGCGCGATTTGAAAGAAACCGCCGCGCGCTCGTCGAGATCGAACGGGAACCATCTTGCCTCATACGGGCAGCTCCTGAGTTCGGCGCGGTTCTGGGCTTACACCCTGTGCATGGCCTGCTCCATGGGAACCCTTTATATCTTCCTGGGAGGGGCACCGCTGGCTGTCGAAAACTCGCTCGGCGGATCATCTGCGAAACTGGGCCTCTACATGGGAATGATCCCGGCGGGCTTCATCCTGGGCAGCTATTTGGCTGGCCGCCATGCCTCTCGGCTCGCGCTGAACACCAGCCTTATTCTTGGGCGTCTCCTGACTTGCATAGGGCTGTCGGTTGGCTTGATCCTGTCCATGTTGGGCGTCACCCACGTTCTTGCGTTCTTTGGGCCGTGCATGTCCATCGGCATAGGCAATGGTTTGACCATGCCCGCCGCCAACACCGGCGTGCTGTCCGTGCGCGCCGACCTCGCCGGCACGGCCGCGGGGCTGGCCGCCGCAATGACAATCGCCGGCGGAGCGCTCATGGCCTCTGTCGCCGGTCTGTTTCTTGCGCAGCCCGGTGCAATCCACGCGCTGCTCGGCATGATGCTGATAGCGGCATCGCTCGCGTTGCTGGCGGCGCTTTACGCGGCTTTCGTCGATCGGCGTGCTTCCAAGCCGGGTTCCTAGCGGGCGGCTCGCGCGTCACCACTTGCTGAAATGATGTAGCCCTGACGATCCATCGGAAGGTCACGTCCGCTGCGGACATCGGAACAGATCCAGAAACTCTTGGCTCGGTTCAGCTTTTCAAGGGCAATTGACCGATGCAGTATGAACCATCAATGCAACCTCCGGATCGCTGACGTGTTGGAAATCCCGGAAGATCGATGCGAGCGCCATCGCCTGTTCAAGGTTATCGACGATGCCTTCAAGGCCGGCGATTTCGAAACCCTCGGTGTGGCTCTCGGCGGGTCGCCGCGCTGGTTCGACGAACGCATGCCGTTTGAGCTCGGCCTTGGCCATCCGCTGGAGTATGCGATCTACTGGAGCCCCATCGCCTTCGTCTCGGCGCTGCTCGATGCCGGCTCGAACCCGAACTACACGGATCATGCCGGCTTTCCTTCGATCATCGCGGCGCTGTCCACCGAGCGCGCGGACAGGCACGAGATCATCAGCATCCTGCTCGATCACGGCGCCGACGCCGACATGCGCGGCGTCAACGACGGGACGCCGCTTCACTACGCCGTGGCGGTGCGCGACGCCGAGGCGATCCGCCTGCTGCTTGCCGCCGGTGCAGACCCGTCGCTCGAAACCCGCATCGACGATTATGCGACACCACTCGAGGGCGCCGAGAATGCTGGCTTCGAAGCCGGCGCCTCGCTCCTGCGTGAGGCGATGAACAGGCGAGACGGCATTCAGCTGTGACGGGCGCAAGCGATGGCCGATTTCGGTCGCAACCTTAGACCTTCGTCAACCCGGCCTTGAAGCGTTTGCCGTTGGCGACGTAGTGCGCGGCCGAAGCGCGCAGCCCTGCGAGCGCGGCATCGTCCAGTTCCCGCATCAAACGAGCGGGCGAGCCGATGATCAGCGAATTGTCGGGGAATTCCTTGCCTTCGGTGACCAGGGCGCCGGCGCCGACCAGCGAATTCTTGCCGATTTTCGCGCCGTTCAGCACGATGGCGCCCATGCCGACCAGGCTGTTGTCGCCGACCGTGCAGCCATGCAGCAAGGCGCGATGGCCGATCGTGCAGCCATGCCCGATGGTCAGGGGAAAACCGACATCGGTATGCATGACCGTGTGTTCCTGCACGTTGGTGTCGGCGCCGATGACGACAGGCTCGTTGTCGCCGCGAATGACGACACCGAACCAGAAGCCCGCGTTGCGGCCGACCCTGATATCGCCGATCAAGCTGGCGTCGGGCGCGATCCAGTTGCTGTCCGCGTCCTCGAAGCCGGGGGCTTTTCCGTCGATCGCATAGAGCGGCATCTTTCGCCTCCGAATCGTCTCATGCTGAAAAATCGGCCGACCCTAGGAGAATGCCTGCCTCAGACGCAATGTCGAGCAGCACGACGCCCAACGCCAATGCCCAGATCGTCGCGGTGCAACCGCAAGAGATCAGCGCCGGTGCGGAAATGCGGCCTTGCCGCCAAGCGTCAAGCGCTTCGTTGGCGAACATCAAGGGGCCGGCGCATGCCGTGGCGACCAACGAGCGCAGGATGTGCGCCGGCGACACATAGGGCTCGACAAAAGCAAGCCGGCGGCCCGATATCAGCTCCATCGCCGATCCGGCCAGGCCGCACGCCGTCAGCCCAAACAAAAAAGCGAAGAGTGTGTGTTCGAGCGGAGCCATCTTTACCTTCCATTTACCATGAAATCGCACAGTCGTGTACGGTAGGGCGCGATGCAAGAGCCGCGCCGCGCCACATGTGCCGCTCAGGGACACCCAAGGGGGACACCACGGGGACGCCCAACGGGGATATCTTGGGACAGGCCGCCGACAGGGGATCGCGATGAAGCAGGCAGCCACCGTCCACGGACCGCAACTCAGTGTCGTCGATTCCAAGCTGATGAAGCGGGTGTTCTACGTGTTTTCGGCGCTGGCCGTGCTTTCGATAGCGATTAGCGTTGGCGGCAAATGGTTCGGCCGCTCGATCGCCATGGCCGGATACACCGACGACACGACGATCCACGAGATCGTGATCGGCAACAATGTCGTCGCCGTGCCCGCCAATGTCATCCGCTTCGACCAAGCCCGGCGCGACGGCATCGCCTCGCGCCTCGACCTCTATCTGCGCTATCCCGAAATGGACGGTTACAGCGAGGCCGCCCGCGACGATTTCAACCACACTGGACCCAGCAAGGACATCATCTTCCTGTCGTTCGAACGGCAGATCATGTCGCGTGACATGAGCGGCCGCTTCGCGCCGATCTACAGCTCATTGATCGTCCAGCCCGGCACGCCCGGCCCGGGCGGCACGACGCTCTACGGCTTCACCGAAAAGTCAGGCTATTTCAACGAGGTTCTGGCGGTCGGCAATCGCCGGGGCAAGGACCCGTTCGTGGCCCGTTGCCTGAGCGGCCCAAGTGCTGCGCAATCGCTGGCGCCGTGCGAACGCGACATCCTGCTCGGCAACGAGCTCAGCCTCACCTACCGCTTTCCCAGGGAGTTTCTGGAGGACTGGCAGGCGCTCGACGCAGCCATCGCCGCCGAGGCCGCGCGTATGCTGAGGACAGAGCGCTAGAGCTTGATCTATCCGATCAGGATGAATCTATATCTTATTGTTTTAACATAATATTTTCCTATTATCCAAAATCCTACCGCGCTTTCGTTATCCTAGGGCGGAGCGACGCGAAGCGGAGCGCAGACCCCAGGATCCAATTCCGTGGTACCAGCCGAAGAATGCAGCCGATCAAACGGCGCTTGTGTGCGCAAGGCGCCAGCTACCCTTCAACCATGATCCGGAGTGGTTCGAGCTTTTCGCGGAACGGGTAGCAGCGTTCGGTTCTGGTCCGCTGAGCACTGCCGCCACGTAACGGCATGGATCCCAGGGTCTGGGCCGCGTCGCTTCGCTCCTTGCTCCGCCCTGGGATGACGAAGTGAGAGGAGCATTCGGCCAACCCTAGAGGTTTGCGATTTGCCACTGAGATTGGTCGCCAACCAGCCTGCAGCAAGGCAGGCCAGATCAGCCGCAAGAGTCCCGGCTCAGGCCAGATCGATGTCGAGGATCGCCATCGAGAAATTGTAGTCGCCGTCGTCCTCGTCCTTGAAGACGATGCCGAGGAACTCGTCGCCGACATAGACTTCGGCCGAATCTTCCTTGCGCGGCCGCGCCTTCACTTCAAGCTTGGGATTCTGGAAGACGCGCTTGAAATAGGCGTCCAGCTTTCTGATTTCGTCAGGCTTCAAAGTCTTCTCCGATCGTCGGTCTTGCTCGTTTGAACGCGCTTCTGGCACGTCGACAATGGCGATGTAAAGGCAAGCCGGCGACAGAGCCAGGGTAATCGCTTCAGGGTTGCGCTGCCCCTTGTATCTGCACCTTAGGGATTTTGTGCGATGAAAGCGACTAAGCCTCGAACAGGATGACCCATCCGGTTCGAGGGTCGGCGAATCCCCCGATCGCCTGACCTCAGATATCGAAGCTGACGACGTGGTCCATCGTCTGCGACGGCAAAAGCTGGTCCATCTGCCGCGAAGGCTGGTCGCAGCCGGTCTCGCCGACGACGCGGGCCGGTACGCCGGCAACCGTCTTGTTGTGCGGCACCGGCGACAGCACCACCGAGCCTGCCGCGATCTTCGAGCAATGGCCGACTTCGATGTTGCCGAGGATCTTGGCACCGGCGCCGATCAGCACCCCGTAGCGGATCTTGGGATGGCGGTCGCCGCCGGCCTTGCCGGTGCCGCCCAGCGTCACGCCGTGCAGGATCGACACGTCGTCCTCGATCACCGCCGTCTGGCCGACGACGAGGCCGGTGGCGTGGTCGAGGAAGATGCCCTTGCCGATGCGGGCGGCCGGGTTGATGTCGGTCTGGAACACCGAGGACGACCGGCTCTGCAGGTAGAGCGCGAAATCCTGGCGGCCCTGGTTCCACAGCCAATGCGCCAGCCGGTGGGTCTGAATGGCATGAAAGCCCTTGAAATAGAGCACCGGCATGATGAAGCGGTCGCAGGCCGGATCGCGGTCGTAATAGGCCTGGATGTCAACGCGAACCGTTGCCGCCCAGTCCTTGTCGTCGGCTGCCATCGCCTTGAAGGTCTGGCGGATGAGATCGGAACCTATGTCCTGATGGTCGAGCCGCTCGGCCAGCCGATGGATGACTGCTTCCTCCAAGCTTTCCTGGTTGAGGATGGTCGAATAGAGGAACGCCGCCAAAAGCGGATCGCGGTTGACCGCCTCCATCGCTTCGTCGCGGATCGAGCGCCAGATCGGGTCGATCGGCTTCACCATGCTGGGGCGGGCAATCGTAACGCTGTTCATCGATGATCTCCGGCCATCTAACGTCTCCGGCTTGGCGGCTTGCCTATTCTCCGGCCGCTTAATGCGCATCGCGATCAAAGTGCTTCAGGCGATGCGCATCAAGTGTCTGTTTCGAGCATGTCGTTGTCCCAAAACCGCTGCGCACTTTTGGGCGACATGCTCTATAAGCCAGATCATAGCACGGTTGAACTCAATTTTCCTTAGTGCTTCGTCAAATGGTTTTGGTTCACGGAAATTCAAGCGGCCATGGAAAACGAACCCTTGATCGACGAGCCGCTGAAGCGCGAGCTTTCCGCGCTCTATCGGGCCGAAGGCCGCCACTATCACAACCTCGCCCATATCGGGGCCATGCTGGCGCTGGCCGGCGACTATCGGGCATCCTTGCGCGACCCCGAGGCGGTCGAGGCGGCGATCTGGTTCCACGACGCCATCTATGACAGCCGGGCCAAGGACAACGAGACCAGGAGTGCCGCCCTTGCCGGGAAAAAGCTCGCCGGCCGCACCGATCAGCAGCGCCTCAGCCGCGTCACGGCGATGATCTCAGCCACCGCGACGCATGAGTTGCCGCAATTTGGCGACGGGAATGCCCTCCGTGACGCAGCCCTGTTCCTCGACATGGACCTGGCGATCCTGGGTGCGGCGCCGGATGCCTTCGATGCCTATGAACAGGCGGTCCGCCGTGAATATGGCTGGGTGGAGGAGCCGATGTGGCGTACTGGCCGCAGTGCCGTTCTGAAGAATTTCCTCGCCCGCCCGCATATCTTCCACACCGAAGAATTCCGGCAGCGTTTCGAACCGCAGGCCAGGCAAAACATGGCGCGGTCGCTGAAGGCGCTTGGAGTGTGACCTGACACAGGGGATTTGGCTCTTTGACTGAGCCTGAAGGCACTGTCGACGGTCACTAGCGATCGGCCGCGGGAACCCTTCCTTCTCCCCTTCTTCTTGTGGGAGAGGCGCACCTACACTCAAAGCGGATTTTCGGCATAGAACTCCAGCACCCGCTGCTTGAAGGTCTTGTCGCCGACGGCCAGCATATGGTCGCGGCCTTCGATGTGAAAGGCCCTGGCGTTCGGCATCAAGGCGGCGAGTTCCTCGGGCGAACCGCCGATATCGTCCTTGGTGCCGACGGCAATCAAGGTCGGTTGGGCAATGCGCGCAATGTCGGCCTCGGCCAGCAATTCGCGCGAGATGGCGATGCATGCAGCCAGCGCGCGGCGGTCGCTGCGGGTCTGGTCGGCGAAGGCGCGAAACGAGCGGCCGCGCGGATGGCTGGTGTTCTCGGGATCGTCGGCCAAGAGGGCGGCGGCGATTGGATCCCAGTCGCCGACGCCGTCGACCATGCCGATACCGAGACCGCCGAAGACCAGCGTCGCCACCTTGTCCGGGTCGGAAAGCGCCAGGAACGCCGATATTCGCGCCCCCATCGAATAGCCCATGACATGGGCGCGTTCGATGCTGAGATGGTTCAGCAACGCTGCCCCGTCGGAAGCCATTCTTGCGGGCGTATAATCGGCCTCTCGATAGCTCTTCGACGAGGCGCCATGGCCGCGATTGTCGAAGGCGATGGCGCGGTAGCCGGCATCGTTCAGCGTCTTGAACCAGCCGGGCGACACCCAGTTGACGTAATGGGTCGAGGCAAAGCCGTGGATCATGAGCACCGGATCGCCCTGCCCCGACGCCGGCTGGCGATCGAGGAAGGCAAGGTCAAAACCGTCATGGGAGAAAAATTGCACCGGCGGCTGATCCTCGTCAGTCGGCGCCGGCGCCCGGCGCCGTGCCGATTGCCGGGTGGCGCAGCAGGTCGCCGTCCTCGATGCCGCCCTTTGCGGCAGTGCCCGCCTTGAGCTCGAGCACGAAGCGAACCGGCTCGCCGGGCGAGATCATCGCCTCGGATTGCGGCTCGCCTTGCTTGATCGCCCGGATCTTGCCGTCCTGGCCGACGAAGATCAGGTCGAGCGGCATCGGCGTGTTCTTCATCCAGAAGCCCACATCCCGAGGCGCCTCGAACACGAACAGCATGCCATGATCGTCGGCCATCTCCTCGCGAAACATCAGGCCGGCCGCGCGCTCGGCGGAGGTGTCTGCTATTTCGATGGAAAACGAGCGCTCACCGGATTTGGTCACCGCGACAAGCGGCTGCGGATCGACGGGAAGGATCATCGCCCGGCCGTCCGCCGAAGCCGGTTGCTGCGAATGGAAGAAAGCGCTCGTGGCGACGATAAAGGCGACCGCGGCGCAGACCACGCCGGTTGTCAGCCAGTTCCTGTGGGTCATTCAAAATCCTCGGCCGGAAATCGTCCTAGACCATGATTCCAAAAAGTGGAACCCGGTTTTTGTTGCGCTGACCTGCGGTTCGGAAAAGGTCATGGTCAGGCAAAAGCACTAGAGTCCCATCCCGATTCGATCGGGATGGGCCTAATGCGAGACCGGCAAGGTGCCCACATCCGGGTGAATTTCGGCTGCCATAAGGCCTTTGTCGCCGCGCCCGAAGCGGACCAGCACGACCTGTCCCGGCCTGAGCTCGGTGATGCCGTAGCGGCGCAGCGTCTCCATATGGACGAAAATGTCCTCGGTGCCCTCGCCCCGGGTCAGGAAACCGAACCCCTTGGTGCGGTTGAACCATTTCACCAGCGCCCGTTCGAGGCCGCTTTCCGGCGTCACCGAGACATGGGTGCGCTGATCCTGCATTTCCGCCGGATGGACCGCCGTGGTGACATCCATGGAGAGCACACGGAACGCCTGCAATCCGCGCTCGCCATGCTTGACGAGGCAGACGACGCGGGCACCTTCCAGAGCGGTCTGGAACCCGTCCTTTCGAAGACACGTCACATGGAGGAGAATATCGCCGGAAGAGCCGTCATCGGGAAGAATGAAACCGTAGCCCTTGGCCACGTCGAACCATTTGATGGCGCCCGCAATCTCGACAAGATCGGCCGCATCGCCGCCCTCGTCTCGATTCAACGCGTTACCGGTTCCGTCCCGCCCCATGAAAGAGGCTTTTTCCCCCATAAGAACGCCCCCCTTTTTCCAAGAACACCGCAACTGATTCTTGACGTCAGATTAACACTGCGGATTCCGGTGTGTGCAAGACCTGACGTGCCTTTTTTCACGGTTCATTGCGGGAATACCGGATTTGTTGTTTGCCGGCACGACCGGTTATCGGCAATTGCCCTTTGGCCGGGTGGCCCCTATGTTCCGCCGCAACGCAACATTTTCGAGGAAAATCACATGCGCTACCTCCACACCATGGTCCGCGTCGCGGACATCGACGCGTCGCTCGATTTCTACTGCAACAAGCTTGGCCTCAAGGAAGTGCGCCGCCACGAAAACGAACAGGGGCGCTACACGCTGATCTTCCTCGCCGCTTCCGAAGACGAGCAAAGCGGCATCGCCGACAAGGCGCCGCTGATCGAGCTCACCTACAATTGGGACCCGGAAGACTACAAGGGCGGCCGCAATTTCGGCCACCTCGCCTATGAGGTCGACGACATCTACGCCACCTGCCAGCAGCTGATGAACAAGGGCGTAACCATCAACCGGCCGCCGCGCGACGGCAACATGGCCTTCGTCAAGTCGCCGGACGGCATCTCGATCGAGCTGTTGCAGAAAGGCCCGGCCAAGGCCAAGGCCGAGCCCTGGGCATCAATGGCGAACACCGGAAGCTGGTAGCCGGTCACATTATCGGTAGCGGGTACGACCAAGCCGGACACCCCTGGCGTTTCGCAAAATCGCGCCTATCTGTCCGGCCATCGCGCCTGCCGCCGAGATTGGCGTATCTGCTGCCCCGCTGTTCAACGCAGCAGCGCTTGATGGTCATGGCATGGATCCTAGCGTCTCCGCGACGTCGCTTCGCTCCTGCTCCGCCCTAGGATGACGAAGCGAGAATGTCTCGGCCAATCTCCAAGGTCTGTGATTTGCCATCAACCGCCCCCCGCTACGCGGCAACGCAACTGCTCACTCCAACATCCGCGATTGGCGTCAAGCCACCACGACTTCATCATGAGGGCGTAGCGACGCGAAGCGGAGCTTGCGCGCCCATCTCCGGGTCAACCTCCGCGGCCGGCCATCTCCAGCAGCGCCAGCACCGTGCGCCAGTTGCGCGCGGTGCCGGGCACTTTCAGCGTCCGTGGGATAAGGTTGGCAAACACCGATTTGCCGAGACCTTCCGGTGCGTGCAGGTAAAGCACGTCGCCCCTGATCTCGAAGCGTTCGGGACCGGTGCATTTTTCGGCCAGCCGCGCGATCTCCTCGCCAGTTGGCGCGCGTTCCAGCGCGAAGGCGTGGAGCTTGGTGGGCTCCCCGGCGACCTCCGGATAGGGATTTTCTACCACCAGACGCTCGAACCAGCCGAGATCGCGCACCATGATGCGCGAGTGAAATCCCCATTTCTCCTCGAAGGCCGCTTCCAGCTGTCTGGTCAGCGTGGCCGCAGCGCCCTTTGCCGACCGGAACACCACATTGCCACTCTGCACGTAGGTGGCGACGTCGACAAAGCCGAGCTGCTCGAAGAATGCTCTCAGTTCCGCCATCTTGACGATGCGGTTGCCGCCGACATTGATGCCGGAAAACAGCGCAACGAAGGTTTTCGCCTGGGCACTCATATTCGGACGCTCATATGATGAAGCCGGCCAGCGTCTCGTTGTCGGTGATGTCCTGATACTGGACGCCCTCGGCCTCGAAATTGGCGTTGAGCAGCTCGAAATTGCGGCGGTCCTTGGTTTCGATGCCGATCAGCACCGAGCCGAAATTGCGCGCCGATTTCTTCAGATATTCGAAGCGGGCGATATCGTCTTCGGGCCCCAGCATTTCGAGGAAATCGCGCAGCGCGCCCGGCCGCTGCGGAAAGCGGATGATGAAGTACTTCTTCAGCCCCTCGAAACGCAGCGCCCTCTCCTTCACGTCCGGCAGCCGCTCGAAATCGAAATTGCCGCCCGAAACCACCGCCACGATGGTCTTGCCCCTGATCTCCTTCTTCGAAAAATCCTTCAACGCGTCGATCGCCAGCGCGCCGGCCGGCTCCAGAACGACACCTTCGACATTCAGCATCTCGATCATGGTCGCGCAGAGCCGGTTTTCCGGGATCAGACGCACCGCCTCAGCAGCAAACGCCTTGAGATGCCGCAACGGTTCGCGGCCGATCTCGGCCACCGCCGCGCCGTCGACGAAATTGTCGACCCTGGCGAGCTTGATGCGCTTACCGCTGGCAAGGCTCTCGCGCAGGCTTGGCGCGCCGGCCGGCTCGCAGAAGACGAAGCGCGTTTCGCGGCGCTGGTCGGCGAAATAATGCGTCACACCAGCGGCCAAACCGCCACCGCCAACCGGCAGCATGACGATGTCGGGCATGCGCGCGCCAGGCATCTGGTCGGCGATCTCAAAGGCAACGGTCGCCTGCCCCTCGATGATGTCCTTGTGATCGAAGGGCGGCACCATATGCGCGCCGGCGCTTTCGGTGAATTCGAAGGCGGCGCGGTAGCAGTCGTCAAAAAAGTCGCCGACCAGCCTGATCTCGACGAATTCGCCGCCGAACAGCCGCGTCTTGTCGATCTTCTGCTGCGGCGTCGTCACCGGCATGAACACCACGCCCTTTTTTCCGTAATGACGGCAGACGAAGGCAAAACCCTGCGCGTGGTTGCCGGCGGAAGCACAGACGAACAGCTCGGCATCGTTGCCGGCTTCGAGAGCCTTGCGGAAGAAATTGAAGGCGCCCCTGATCTTGTAGGAGCGCACCGGCGACAGATCCTCGCGCTTCAGCAGCACGCGCGCCCCGGTCTTCTTCGACAGGTAGTCGTTTTCCTGCAGCGGCGTCTCCGGAAAAATCCGGCGGATCGCAGCGGCGGCGGCAGCGACACGGGAAGAAAAACTGGTCATGGCAAGAGCACCCCGGATCGCATGTCGTGTGTGGGCAACGCAGCGTGCATCTGGCTTGCCACGACGCGATGGCCACCAAACCTAGCACACGCCGCGTGTTTTTGATCCCCGCCTATTGCACATCCGCACGTGCTCGGCATCCGTCTCAAGACCCTCTCCAACATCCTGGCCTTCCTGCCGCCGTTCTGGCTTTCGCGCAACAGTGCGACAGCTGTCGCGAGGCGCTGACCAAATTTCAGCTGAACACGACTTACTTCTGCCGCACTTCGGCTGTCCGGGAGGGGTCGCGGAGGTTGGATAGGCCCTTCGGCCGGAGTGGAATGTCAGAGTTGAAGAAGATTTGCATCCTTGTCCTTGCCTTGCTCGTTGCCGGCTGCGGCGGCCGGCAAACCGAGGAACTGCTGGGCAGCGCCATGGTGTCCGCGCCGGTGACGGAAATCGCCGGCAACCACTCGATCTTCATCGCCACGACGCGCAAGCGCTCCGACGACCCCAGCAAGGTTTTCGACCGCGAGCGCTCGGCCACGCTGAACTATGCCCGCGCCAATGTCACCGTGCCGGGAATCCACGAAACCGGCCGAATCGAGCGGCGCTCGCGCGGCAAGTCGAACGACCCGGCCAAATACTTCATGGCGTCCGATGTCGTCGGCTACGACACCGCGCCGCAATTCTCCAGCGCGCTCAGCGCCGACATCGCCGCGCGCGGCGGCCGCGTCATGGTCTTCGTCCATGGCTACAACACCGGCTTCGATGCAGCCGTCTACCGCGTCACCCAGATCGCCCATGATTCCGGCTACCCGGGCACGCCGGTGCTGTTTTCCTGGGCGTCGGGCGCCAAGACCAGGGATTATGTCTACGACAGGGAAAGCGCCAGTGCTGCCCGCGACCAGCTGGAAGTGACGCTGAGGATGCTGGCGCAGACCGGCGCGCGGCGCATCGACATCGTCGCCCATTCGCTGGGAACCTGGGTCACCATGGAAGCGCTGCGGCAGCTCGCCATCAACGGCGACCGCGATCTCAGCGGCAAGCTTGGCGACGTGGTGCTGGCCTCACCCGATATCGATGTCGACGTGTTCAAGAGCCAGATGCGCCGCTACGGCAAGCCGAACAAGCCCTTCATCCTGCTGCTGTCCGACGACGACCGGGCGCTGCGGCTCTCCGGCCTGATCGCCGGCTCGCAGCCGCGGGTCGGCGACTACAAGGACGCGGCCGACCTCGCCGATTACGGCGTGAGCGTCGTCGATCTCTCCAGCGTCAAGGGATCGGATCGCTTCAACCACACCAAATTCGCCGACAACCCCGAGCTGGTGAAGATGATCGGCCAGCGGCTGCGCGAGGATGACGGATTTGCCAGCGACCGCGAGGTGACCGACCGCATCAGCCTGCTCGAGCAGTAAGGTGTTCGTCGTGCGTGTTCACGATTGCAGCGGCGTCGGTTCATTTTGAACTGGACCGGACCGGGCCGTGCCTCTATCGAGATGGCCAAAGGCGTCATACGGTTGACGTCCCTTCGGGAGCCTGCGTGACCGTGTTTCCGAAGATTTTCCTCGTCGTTGCGCTCGCGCTCGCCGTCACCGGCTGCGCTGGCCGGAAGACACACGATCTTCTCAACACGGCGGCTGTCACGGTGCCTGCCTCCGACATCGCTGCCACGCATAAGATCTTCGTCGCCACCACCCGGAAAAAGGCAACGAAAGCTCCGAGGCAAGTGTTCGACGGTGACCGTTCACCGACCACCAGTTTTGCCAGTGTCGAGGTCACCGTTCCGAAGGTCCATCAGGTCGGCGCCATCGAACGGGCCAAGGGCTCCGCCAACAGCAATCCGGCGAAGGACTTCACCGCAACCGAGGTCACCTTCTACGAAGGCGCCCCGCAATTCGCCAAGGCGGTCGGCGCCGACATCGCCATGCGCGGCGATCGTGCGCTGGTTTTCGTGCACGGCTTCAACAACGGCTTCGACGACGGCATCTACCGGCTGACGCAGATCGCGCACGACACGAACTATTCCGGCACGCCGGTGCTGTTCTCATGGGCGTCGAGCGGCAAGACCACCGGCTATATCTACGACAAGGAAAGCGCCAACGCCGCGCGCGACGATCTCGAAGAGACCCTGCGCATGCTGGCCAAGACGAAGGCCAAGAGCATCGACATCATCGCCCATTCGATGGGCACCTGGGTGACGATGGAGGCGCTGCGCCAGCTTGCCATCACCGGCGACCGCGATCTCGACGACAAGCTGGGTTACGTCATCCTTGCCTCGCCCGATATCGATGTCGACGTGTTCAAGAAGCAGATGATCCGCTATGGCAAGCCAGACAAGCCTTTCGTCATCCTGCTTTCGGGCGACGATCGCGCCCTCAGGCTCTCCTCCCTGATTTCCGGCGACAAGCCGCGCGTCGGCGACTATGGCGATGCGGCCGACCTCGCCAGCTATGGCGTGTCGGTGGCCGACCTGACCAAGACCAAAGGCGGCGACCGGCTGAACCACGCCAAATTCGCCGATAACCCGTTCCTGGTGCAGTTGCTCGGCGATCGGCTGCGCGCCCCGGCCGGCCTGGCATCGGAAGAAGCCAATCCGGCGCAGCCGATCGACAATCTCGGCCAGGGCATCGGTAAGGCCGTCGGCTCCGTCGCCGAGATCGTCATCACCACGCCGTTCAAGGTGCTGACCATCGCCACCGGCGGATGAGGGCGTGGGTTCGCGCCTTGGCCAATGTCAGACGAACAAATCGACCTGCTGAAACGTCGTCACGTCGATCAGGCCAACATCGGAAATCCTCAGTTCCGGAATGACGACAAGCGCCAGAAGCGAGTGCTGCATATAGGCGTTGTTGAGGGAACAGCCCATCTTGCGCATCGCCTCGGTGAGTTTGTCCGCCTTGGCCGCGACGATTTCCGCGCGCTCGTCCGACATCAGCCCGGCGATCGGCATTTCGACCAGCGCCACTTCCTTGCCCTTGGAGAACAGCACGACGCCGCCGCCGACCTCGCCCAGCCGATTGACCGCCAATGCCATGTCCTGCTTGTTGGTGCCAACGACGATGATGTGGTGGGCATCATGCGCCACGCTGGAAGCCATGGCGCAGTCGGCCATATAGCCGAAGCCGGAGACGAAGGCATTGGTGACGCCGCCCGTGCCCCGGTGGCGCTCGACCAGCGCGATCTGGCAGACGTCGTTGCGGCGGTCCATGGCGACCAGCCCGTCCTCTACCGGAAGATCGGCCTCGAGGGCCCGCGTCGGCGCCTGGTTCTCGATCACGCCAATGACGCGCACCCGCACCTCATTGGCGCCCTTGGGCGCCACGATGTCGAAATCCCCTGACTTGAGCTTCCTGCCGAGCTTGACGGTGTTCTTCGCGGTCCTCGGATAATCATAGGCCGGAATTTCGATTTCGAGCTTGCCGCCCTTGGCCAGCCTGACGCCGCGGCCATAGACCTCGTCGATGGTCATCGCGGCCAGATCGGAGACGATCAGCAGATCGGCGAGCCGCCCCGGCGCGATCGAACCGATCTCGCGCTCCAGCCTGAAATGCTGGGCGGTGTTGAGCGTCGCCATCTGGATCGCCGTCACCGGCTTCAGCCCCTGGCTGATGGCGTGCCGGACCACCCGGTCCATATGGCCTTCATGGACAAGCGTGCCGGAATGGCTGTCGTCGGTGCACAGGATGAAATTGCGCGGGTCGAGCCCGCTCTCCGTCACCGCCTTGATCTGCGAGGCGACGTCGTACCAGGCCGAACCCAGCCTGAGCATCGCCTTCATGCCTTGGCGGACGCGGGCGATGGCGTCCTCGGCGCGCGTGCCTTCGTGGTCGTCCTCCGGTCCACCGGCGACATAGCCGTGGAACGGCAGGCCGAGATCGCGCGAGGCATAGTGGCCGCCGACGGTCTTGCCCGCCCTCACCGTCGCGGCGATCTCGCCCGCCATCACCGGATCGTTGGCGGCGACGCCGGGAAAATTCATCACCTCGCCAAGACCGATGATGTTTTCCCAGCTCATCGCTTCAGTGACATCGGCGACCGTCAGCTCGGCGCCGGCATGCTCCAGCCCGGGTGCTGAGGGCACGCAGGACGGCATCTGCACATGCACGTTGACAGGCATGGCGATGGCCTCGTCATGCATCAGCCGCACGCCCGGCAGGCCAAGCACGTTGGCGATCTCGTGCGGGTCGATGAACATCGAGGTGGTGCCATGCGGGATGACCGCGCGACAGAACTCCGTCACTGTCACCATGCCGCTCTCGACATGCATATGCGCATCGCAAAGGCCCGGCACCAGATAGCGCCCGCCGGCGTCGACCACCTTGGTGCCCTGCCCGATGGCGTGACCGGCATTCGGTCCGCAATAGGCAAAGCGGCCGCCGGCAATGGCAATGTCGGTGCCGGCGATGATCTCGCCCGAATGAACGTTCACCCAGCGCCCGTTGCGGATGACGAGGTCGGCCGGATTCCTGCCCATCGCGACGTCGACCAGATGCGTCGCCATTTCGGCCCATGGTTTGGGTTTCGTCGCGTTGGCGGACTTCGGCATTGAGAGAGCTCCTGGTTTTCCCGACTGTGCCAAGCCGCGGGCGTTTTGACCAGCGAGGAACTCGGGTTAACGCTTTTTGCGACAATTACCTCGGCTTTGCGCTGCTCCTTGCGCTGCGGACGCCGGGTTGCAGGACTTGGGTTCCTCGCCCCGCGGAGCGGGGAGAAGAACCTAAGTTCTGCGGAGGCAGGCGCATTAAGGCGATTGCTCTGTTGCGAGCGGAAGTTTTCAACCTGACAGGTGACGGCAGTTATGCTAGGAATTTATTCATAGTGCTCATTTGCGCGCCAAACTCGTCCCCAACCTCAGTCATTTCGCCTCGCTGCAGGCGCCGGGCGAATACAGCCAGTTGGCCAAGCCACGGGTGGCGGAAGACGGCTTGACGGCCGAGGGAACGCTTCCTCCGAACGGTGATGCGCTTTGGCGGCGGACTTCAGGTCAGGGACGCCGCCGCTAGGTGTCCTCCCGATGTTCCCTGTCGCGGCAGTTGAGAAGGTCGACCAGATCGTCGGCCTCCTCGATGGGCATGTCGATCAAGGGGACCCCCACCTCGACAACCGGCAGCCCCGTGAAGACGTCGATGACGTCCCACGTGCCTTCAGGTGTCTTCTCAATGTCGTAGCGTTGAGCCATGGGGATGGAGGAGAAGATTGGCCTGTTTACCCGGTCATCGCTCGTTCAGGATCCGGGATTGCGGAAATGTTTCCCGTCCGGCCCGATCGAGCGCCTCGAGCAATGCGGCAAGGGCGCTGCGCACCCGTGAGTCGACAGCCAGGTCCAGCACGTCGTGTAAATGCCAGCGATTATCCTCGGACGGATCAATTGCCGTACGGCTTTGGCAACAGACTTCCCTCGTCCTGTGTCCAACTCTGCCATGTTCGGGATTCCATTAGCTTCAGTCCGAACTCAGCCACTCCGAAATGGTTCCAGATGGAAACGATCTTGTTTTTTGAATCTCAAGGGGTGCTTGGCCCCTGCCAGCGAGAGGAAATGCCGCTGGCGGGGACGGCAGCTATGCTGTTTACCCGCCGCCACAGCGGATTTGTAGCCGGCTCTAGCAAGCGCGAGCACACCCAATACATGGCCGGGGCGATCCAAGGCGCCAAGCTCACCACCCTGCCCAACCTCAGCCATTTCGCCTCGCTGCAGGCGCCGGATGAGTATAGCCGGTCAGTGCTCGACTTCATCGACGCGAAGTAAAGGCACCGTCCAAGCCACAGATGGCAGAAGACGGCTTGACGACCTTGGTCTGGCGGCTGAAAAGGGCTGGCCTGCGGACGTGGCGGAATTGGTAGACGCAAGGGACTTAAAATCCCTCGGAGCAATCCGTGCGGGTTCGATCCCCGCCGTCCGCACCAGCAACACTGGCACGACCCTGCCGACGCAGCCAGGTTCCGGCGGATCAAGCCCGGATCGGGTTCAGCTTCAGGTGCTGGATCAAAATGATCGTCTTGGCGTCGACGATTCGGCCGTCGGCGATGCCGGCCAAAGCCTCGTCGAGCGGCATTTCCAGAACCTCGATGTCCTCGCCTTCGTCCGGGGCGCCGCCGCCGGCCGAGATGCGGTCGGCGGGCGAATAGCGCGCGACGAAGAACCAGAGCCGCTCGGTCACGCTGCCGGGGCTCATATAGGGCGCGAACAGCCGCTCGACGTGCTTCAGGTGGTAGCCGAGTTCCTCTTCCGCCTCCTTGCGGATGCAGGTTTCCGGATCGTGTTCATCGAGCAGGCCGGCGCAGGCCTCGATCAGCGGCTCGCGGTGGCCGGTGACATAGGCCGGGTAACGGAACTGCCGCACGAGCAGAACCGTCGAGCGCTCCGGGTCGTAAGGCAGGATCACCGCCCCGTCGCCGCGATCGTAGGTCTGGCGGATCTGCGTCTCCCATTGCCCGTCGCGCCGGCGGTAATCGAGGACGGTCTTTTTCAGGACTGCCCAGTCGTCGGAAAGGACTTCCTCCGAACGAATGCGAATGCGGTCTTCCATGATGAACTCCGTGCTGCCGGCGCGAGGCCTAGCCGCGAACCGACCGCTGCGCAATCCCGATGGCAATGACAGCCGGTAAGTGGCCAGGGCAATCGCATATGGGCAAGAGCCCCCTCACCCGGATTGCCAACCGAAATTGCGAAGAGCAATTCGGGGCAATCCGACCTCTCCCCAAGGGGAGAGGAGGTCGCCAGCGTTGATGCCAGCCTCTTCTCCCCAACGGGGAGAAGGTGGCCGCGAAGCGGCCGGATGAGGGGGACCCCCAATATGCGATTGCCCCTTGCGGGGGAGATCGGCAGCTTCGCCGACGACGCCTGCTTCGGAATGTTTAAGCTGTCCAGATGACCGCTTCACCGCCTCGTGTCTGGCGCAGGCGCAATCCATTGCCTAAATACCGACAGCCCCTCCCCGGAGTTTTTTTCGTTGACCACATCCCTTTTCCAGCCGATCACGCTTGACGGCCTGACTTTTCCCAACCGCATCGCGGTCGCGCCGATGTGCCAGTATTCCGCCGATGACGGTTGCGCCAGCGACTGGCACTTGTACCACTGGATGAACCTGGCGATGTCCGGCGCCGGCATGGTCACCGTCGAGATGACCGACGTCGAGCGGCGCGGCCGCATCTCGCATGGCTGCCTCGGCCTTTATTCCGACGACAACGAGGCGGCCGCCCGGCGCGCGTTGGATGCCGCCAAGCGCGTCGCCGCTCCCGGCACCAAATTCGGCACGCAGCTTGCCCATGCCGGCCGCAAGGCTTCCAACCAGAAACCATGGGAAGGCGGCGGCCCGCTCACGGCCGATCAGGACCCGTGGCCGATCGTGTCCGCCTCGGCAATCGCCTACGACACCGGTTGGCAGGTGCCGCGGGCGCTGGAGGAAGAGGAGATCCTGCACATCATCGAACGCTTCACTGATGCGGCAAGGCGGGCCGAGCGAGCCGGCTTCGACTTCATCGAATTGCATGCAGCACACGGCTATCTGATCTTCCAGTTCCTGTCGCCGCTTTCCAACCAGCGCACCGACCGCTGGGGCGGCTCGCTGGAAAACCGCATCCGTTTTGTCGTCGAGATCGCCAAGGCGGTGAGAAAGGCGGTCCCCAAGCTGATGCTGGGGGCGCGCCTGTCGGTCAAGGAATGGGTCGATGGCGGCTTCGATGTCGAGGACGCGATCGAAGTGGCCAAGGCGCTGAAGGCAGAGGGCATCGCCTATCTCTGCTGCTCCAGCGGCGGCAATTCGCCGCTGCAGAAGCTGCCGACAGGCCCAGGCTACCAGGTGCATCTGGCGGAAGCCGTGCGCAAGGGAGCCGGCATCCCGACGCGGGCCGTCGGCCTGATCGACGACCCGAAGCAGGCCGAGGCGATCGTTGCCGAGGGCCGCGCCGACATGGTGGCCCTGGCCCGCGCCTTCCTCGCCGACCCGCGCTGGGCGTGGCGCGCCGCGGCCACTTTCGGCCAGAAGATCCACCCGGCGCCCCAGCTTGCCCGCTCGGTGACGACCATGCAGCACTGGATGAAGGCGGCCGGCTGACCGGCTCGGCTGCGGCTCCAGCGACTGCGGCGCTTGAGCCCTCCTAGCGGAGGCGTTGCAACCAAATCGGCCGCTCAGCGTTGGCGGCGATGATGGACAACAAGCCTTTCGAAAAGCCGGTCGTGGTCGAACTTGGCCATGTCGGCAAATACCGTGAAATCCGCAGCACCCAGGAGGCGGCCGAATGCCTGATGACGGTCTGGCCGCTCAATCGCGGCCCTCGGCATCGCGATGCCCTCGACACTTGCTTAAAAGTGCTGGAAGGTTATCGTTCGACTGCGGATGCGCGCCGGGCACTGGTCGAAGCCGCGAAGGAATCGGACGTGCTGGTTCCCGACGACAGGCTGCCCCAAGACAAGCCCAAGGACAGACTGCCCAAAGACAAACTGCATTGAGCAGACTGAGCTTTTTCCACCGGAGGATTTCATGGCGAAGCTGACCTACAAGATCGTCGAGCATGACGGGGGCTGGGCCTACAAGGTCGGCTCGACATTCTCGGAAACCTTCCCCACTCACGATGACGCGTTGCGCGCCGCCGAGATCGCTTCGGCCGAGCAGCAGGTCGCCGGCACCACGGACGGCATCCAGTACGAGGATGCCGACGGCAAGTGGCACGACGAGCTCGCCGATGGCCGAGACCGGCCGCAAACCGAAGTTTCCGATTAGGCTGGCGTCGTTACCAATGGCTTCTCGCACCTCCGGTTTAAGGAGCTCGGGCCTGGCAAGTCGTTCACTTGTTCCGGTCCCGGACATGGCGGATATGAACTCCCGATGGGAGCGCCACAATCGGCGGCGACCAAGAAGGGCGCTTGCCACGCAGCGGCTTTACAGGCAGGCTTGGTAGCGCTACCGTTTCATCATCGCGCGTGACCAGGGGGGAGCTTGGCAGCTGCCGCGGGCCAGACAGGAAGCGGTTTCCTTCGAAGACGTCGCAGGAAGCATTCGGGAGGAAATCGATGGCGTCTGTCGCAATTGGCGATGTCTACAAATCATTCGGAACCGTCGAGATTCTCCACGGAGTCAGCGTGGATATAGACGACGGCGAGTTCGTCACGCTGGTCGGGCCGTCGGGCTGCGGAAAATCGACCCTTCTCAGGATGATCGCCGGCCTGGAAAAGATTTCTCGCGGCCAGATCGCGATCGGCGAGCGTGTCGTCAACAATGTTGCGCCAAAAGAACGCGACGTCGCCATGGTCTTCCAGAACTACGCGCTCTACCCGCACATGACCGTCGCGGAGAACATGGCGTTCTCGCTCATGCTTAAGGGTGTTTCGAAGGCCGAAAGCGGCGCCAGCGTTCAGCGTGCGGCCGAAATCCTGGGGCTGGTGCCGTTGCTGTCGCGCTATCCCCGGCAGCTTTCCGGCGGCCAGCGCCAGCGCGTCGCCATGGGTCGGGCGATCGTGCGCGATCCGGCGGTCTTCCTGTTCGACGAGCCGCTGTCCAATCTCGACGCCAAGCTCCGGGTGCAGATGCGCGCCGAGATCAAGGAACTGCACCAGCGCCTGAAGACCACGACGGTCTATGTCACACACGACCAGATCGAGGCGATGACCATGGCCGACAAGATCGTCGTCATGCATGACGGCCTGGTCGAGCAGATCGGGCCGCCGCTGGAACTCTACGACCGGCCGAACAATCTTTTTGTCGCCAGCTTCATCGGCTCGCCGGCCATGAACATGCTCAGGGGTGAAATCGCTACCGACGGCTCGCCATCGTTTCGCGGCTCCGGCGGGATTTCAGTCCCGTTGGCCACAACACTTTCCGTCGGCAGTGGCGAACCGGTGGTGCTGGGGATACGGCCCGAGCATTTGCGGCTGTCCGATCAGGGCATTCCGGTCACTGTCGTGGTGGTCGAACCGACAGGGTCCGAAGTGCAGCTCATCGGCCGGACAGCAGGCGGCGAGGAGATCGTCGCGAATTTCCGGGAACGCCATTCCTTCACGCCGGGCGAAACCATCCACCTTACGGCCGAGCCCGGCCTCATTCATCTCTTTCACGGCCAAACCGGACAGCGTTTCGCAAAGCGTACCGAGCAGTAAGGACTGGACGGCAAGACTGGACGGCAACGACAATAAACAGGAGGAACGAGCATGAAATTCACCAGACGTGACGTGATCCGCACAACCGCCGGCGCGGCGGCGGGAGTCTTGGGAAGCCGGTTCGCCAGCTCACCCGCCTTTGCCCAGGAGGGGTTGACATACAAGCCCGAGGACGGTGCAAAGCTGCGGATGCTGCGTTGGTCGCCCTTCGTACAGGGCGATGAGGATCAATGGCTGGCCAACACCAAGCGGTTCACCGAGGCGACAGGCGTCGAGGTCCGCGTCGACAAGGAAAGCTGGGAGGACATTCGCCCCAAGGCGGCGGTCGCCGCCAATGTCGGCTCCGGCCCGGATCTGATGCTGGTCTGGTTCGACGACCCGCATCAATATCCCGACAAGCTACACGACGTGACCGAGCTGGGCGAGTATCTCGGCTCGAAATACGGCGGCTGGCACGACGGACCAAAGCAATATGCGACGCGGGAGGGCAAATTCCTCGGCCTGCCCCTGGCCACCATCGGCAATGCCATCGTCTATCGGGAAAGCTGGGTAAAGGAGGCTGGTTTCTCGGAGTTTCCGAAGGACACGGCAGGCTTGCTCGAGCTTTGCAAGGCGTTGCAGGCGAAGGGGCATCCGGCCGGCTTCACGCACGGCCACGGCGTCGGCGACGGCAACAACTACGCCCACTGGCTGCTGTGGAGCCACGGCGGCCAAATGGTCGACGAAAGCGGAAAGGTGACGATCAACAGCCCCGAGACGCTCAAGGCGATCGAATACGCGCAGGAACTCTACAAGACCTTCATTCCCGGCACCGAGAGCTGGCTCGACGTCAACAACAACCGCGCCTTCCTGGCCGGCGAACTCAGTGTCATCGCCAACGGCATTTCCGCCTACAACACGGCCAAGATCAACAAGGACAATGATCCGAAGCTGGCTGAAATGGCCAAGGACATCCGCACGACCAACCTGCCGATCGGTCCTGTCGGCAAATCCGTCGAGCTGTTCCAGGTGACCTCGGCCGTGATCTTCGACTACACGCCCTACCCCAATGCGGCCAAGGCCTATCTGCAGTTCATGTTCGAGGAACAGCAAATGGCGGAGTGGGTCACCTCCTCGGCCGGCTATTGCTGCCAGACGCTCAAAGCCTTCGACAACAATCCCGTGTGGACGGCCGACCCAAACAATGCCGCTTACGCCAAGGCCTCGGCGACGCTGCGTCCGAATGGCTTTGCCGGACCGCTCGGCTATGCCTCGGCGGCGACCATGGCCGACTATGTCCTGGTGGACATGTTCGCCAAGGCGGTGACCGGCCAGGCCACGCCCCAGGAGGCGATGGAAGAGGCGGAAAAGCGCGCAAACCGGTACTATCGCGTTTGATCGCAGCGCAGCCGGGCAGCCGCAACCGCGCTGCCCGGTCCGGTTTCGCTATCGCGTGGCGGCCGCTCGGGCGTCAACGCCACCAGACCTCATGAGGAGCCATCGCATGGCCGTATCGTCCGCTGCCGTTCAGCCGCGTCCGTCGATCCTGTCTCGCCTGAGCGAAAGCCGGAACGCGCTTAGCTTCGGCTTCATGCTGCCGGCGGCGGCGCTGCTGCTGGTGTTCCTGACCTATCCGCTCGGGCTCGGCGTCTGGCTCGGCTTCACGGATGCCCGCATCGGCCGCCCCGGTATTTTCATAGGCACCGAAAACTACCAATATCTGTGGGATGATGCCGTCTTCTGGCTCTCCGTCTTCAACACCTTGCTCTACACGATAAGCGCCTCGATCCTGAAGTTCGCGCTCGGCCTCTGGCTGGCGCTTATTCTCAATCAAAACCTTCCCTTCAAATCCTTCTTCCGCGCGATCATCCTGCTGCCGTTTGTGGTCCCGACAGTGCTGTCGGCCATCGCCTTCTGGTGGATCTACGATTCGCAGTTCTCCATCCTGTCCTGGGCGCTTATGGAAATGGGCCTGATCGACCATCGCATCAATTTCCTCGGCGATCCGGAGAACGCGCGCGCTTCGGTCATCGCGGCCAATGTCTGGCGCGGCATTCCGTTCGTCGCCATCACGCTGCTTGCCGGCCTGCAGACGATTCCACAGTCGCTTTACGAAGCCGCCACGCTCGACGGCGCCAGCCGCTGGCAATTGTTCCGCTATGTGACGCTGCCGCTGCTGACGCCGATTATCGCCATCACCATGACGTTTTCGGTGCTGTTCACCTTCACCGACTTCCAGCTGATCTATGTGCTGACCCGCGGCGGACCGGTCAACGCCACCCATCTGATGGCGACATTGTCCTTTCAGCGCGGCATTTCGGGAGGCCAGCTTGGCGAGGGCTCCGCAATCGCGGTCGCCATGATCCCATTCCTGCTTGCGGCGATCCTGTTCAGCTATTTCGGCCTGCAACGCCGCAAATGGCAGCAGGGCGGAGGAGACTGACATGGCCGCAATCAAAAAAACGAAACGTCCGGAACTCGACGAAGGCGGCATGGGCTACCTTCAAAGCCTGCCGCGGCGCGTGGTGACGGTCTATCTGCCGTTGCTGGTGTTCGTCATCGTGCTGTTGTTCCCATTCTACTGGATGACAATCACGGCGATTAAGCCCAATCTCGAGATGACCGACTACGCCAATTTCAATCCGTTCTGGGTCGTGCATCCGACGTTTGAGCACATCCGCTATCTCTTGTTCGATACGTCCTATCCGGGCTGGCTGCTCAACACGATCATCATCTCGACAGCCGCGACATTCCTGTCGCTGCTGGCCGCGGTGTTCGCGGCCTACGCGATCGAGCGGCTCAGGTTTTCCGGGGCGCGGCACGTCGGGCTAGCGATCTTCCTCGGCTATCTCGTGCCGCCCTCGATCCTGTTCATCCCGCTGTCGGTGATGGTCTTCAACCTTGGGCTTTACGACACGCCTTTCGCGCTCATTCTCACCTACCCGACCTTCCTGATCCCGTTCTGCATCTGGCTGCTGATGGGTTACTTCCGCTCCATCCCGTTCGAACTGGAAGAATGCGCGCTGATCGACGGGGCGAGCCGGTGGCAGATCCTCACCAAGATCGTGCTGCCGCTGTCGGTGCCCGGCCTGATTTCCGCGGGCATATTCGCATTCACCCTGTCGTGGAACGAATTCATCTATGCGCTGACGTTCATCCAGTCGTCCGAAAACAAGACTGTGCCGGTCGGGGTGCTCACGGAGCTTGTCCGCTCCGACGTCTATGAATGGGGAGCGCTGATGGCCGGAGCGCTGATCGGCTCGCTGCCGGTGGTCGTGCTCTATTCATTCTTTGTCGAGCACTACGTGTCCTCGATGACCGGCGCGGTCAAGGAATAGCGCCCAGCCGCAAACGCGCGGTCGGCAATGCGCGGCAAACCTCAAGCGATTGCCCCGCTGCTGCGGCACTAGCGATACCGCATTGCCGCCGGCCATCCGCCGCGCTATCTCAGGACCCTGTCTGCCTAAGGCGACTTTTTGCCGGAGCCTCCCATGCCCGAAATCGTCACCGCCGCCATGCTCGTCATCGGCGACGAGATTCTGTCCGGCCGCACCAAGGACAAGAATATCGGCCATCTCGCCGACATCATGACGGCGATCGGCATCGACCTGAAGGAGGTGCGCATCGTTCCAGACGAGGAAGACGAGATCGTCGCCGCGGTGAATGCGGTGCGTGCCCGCTGCACCTATGTCTTCACCACCGGCGGCATCGGCCCAACGCATGACGACATCACCGCGGATTCGATCGCCAAGGCCTTCGGCGTGCCCTGCGAATACGACGCCAAGGCCTATGCCATGCTGGAAGCGAGCTACGCCGCGCGCGGCATCGAATACACCGAGGCGCGCAAACGCATGGCGCGGATGCCGCGCGGCGCCGACCATATCGATAATCCTGTCTCCATCGCGCCGGGCTTCCGCATCGGCAACGTGCATGTCATGGCCGGCGTGCCGTCGATTTTCCAGGCCATGCTCGACAATGTCGTGCCGACGCTGAAAGCCGGCACCAAAATGCTGTCGGCCACGGTGCACTGTCCGTTCGGCGAAGGCCTGGTCGGCGGACCGCTGGGCGACATCCAGAAGGCGCATCCGGATACGATCATTGGATCCTACCCGAAATATGGCGACGGCAAGTTCTGGACGGAGCTGGTCGTCCGCGCCCGCAGCCAGGAGGTGCTGGACGCGGCGCGCGCCGACGTCGAGGCTATGGTGGCGGGTTTGACCAAGGCTAGCAAGGCGAGCTGATCGGCTGGCGATGGTGGAACCAAGCATCGCGCTATAACGTTCCTCGCGGGCGAGTTTCGATCGCCGTAAAATGAGGGATTACCATGCGATTCAAGACAATCGTCGCGATACTGCAGAACGAAGAGGACGCCGAGCGCGTGCTTGAATGCGCGATTCCGCTTGCCGACAGGTTCCAGAGCCATCTCATCGGCATTCATGCCGAAGCGCTTCCCGTCCCCTATACTTCGGCCACCGGCTTTCCGGACACCGAGTTCCTGCAGGTTTCGGCCGAGATGAGCAAGGAGCGTGCCGAGAAATTGCAGGCGGTTTTCCTCAGGCATGTCGAGGATTCCGGCCTGTCCTTCGAGTGGCGCAGCCTCGAGAGCTTTTCCGGCGACAGCGCGCTGACCGGCATCTCGACCGTTCGCACCGCGGACCTGATCATCGCAGCGCAGCGCGAGTCGGGCGGCGATCCGAGCGCCGACGTCGACACGCTGGTCTACGATGCCGGCCGCCCGGTGCTGGTCGTGCCGCATTCGGGTCCGCTCGTCACCAGTTTCAAGCATGTGCTGCTCGCCTGGAACGGCAGCAAGGAGGCGGCGCGCGCCGCCTTCGACGCGCTGCCCTTCATCATCGAGGCCGAGAAGACGGATGTCGTCGTCATCGACCCGCCGGATACGCTCGACGAGGCACCGGAGGCCGCCGGCGCCGAAATCGCCGCGGCGCTGTCCAGGCATGGCGCCAACGTCAGCGTCTCGGTGCTGGAATCGTGCGGCCTCTCGGTCGACGACGTCATCCAGACCAGGGTTGCCGAAACCGGCGCCGACTTGCTGGTGCTCGGCGCCTACAGTCATTCCTGGCTGCGCCAGCTTCTGTTCGGCGGGGTGACGCGCACGGTGCTGCGCACGGTGCCGGTGGCGGCTTTCCTGTCGCGGTAGGTCGACAAGGGCGCAAGTTCGACAAGGGCCAGATCGACAGGGGGCAAGTCCGCAAGGATCGCTTGCCGCCGCCCTTGCCAATGCCAAGCCCTTGCCAAGACCGAGGCTTTCCAGTTAATTCCGCGCGCATTCCCTCAAGTGTCTGCGCGCGATCTCGCGCGCTGCGGAGTGCGCGAAAAATGTCCCTTCCCGAAAAGGCCTTTCCTGTCTCCTGGGATCAGTTCCACCGCGATGCGCGTGCGCTCGCCTGGCGGCTTGCCGGCGCCAGCCAAGGCCAGTGGAAAGCGATCGACTGCATCACGCGCGGCGGCCTGGTTCCGGCCGCCATCATCTCGCGTGAACTCGGCATCCGGGTCATCGAGACGGTCTGCGTCGCCTCCTATCACGACTACACCAGCCAGGGGCAGTTGCAGGTGCTGAAGGAGATCACGCCGGCACTGCTCGCCGACGACGGCGCCGGCGTGCTGATCATCGACGACCTCACCGACACCGGCAAGACGGCGGGCATCGTGCGCGCCATGATGCCGAAGGCGCATTTCGCCACCGTCTACGCCAAACCGAAAGGCAGGCCGCTGGTCGACACCTTCGTCACCGAGGTCAGCCAGGACACCTGGATCTATTTTCCGTGGGATATGGGCTTCACCTACCAGAAGCCGATCGCCGACGACCACATCGGCTGATTCGCGCAAAGCTGCTCACTCGAAATACACCGGCGAGCACTTCTTGCCCGCGAGCACTTCTTGCCCGCGAGCACTTCTTGAAAGAGTGGCGCGGCGCACGATATTTCCCGAATCGTCGCCTCCTGGCGTGGTTAACCAGCCGATATGAGGTTTTTTACTTTTATTGCTTATGATTAGCCGTAAGATTCGCGAGACGGCGAATGATTCTGGAAGCTGGGGCAAGCTTCTCCGATGTTGACGAGGCCAGCAACGCACAACCATCTGGCCGAAAGGGTCCAGCGGCTCTTCGGCACGGCGCCTTGCCGCCTGCAGGTTGCCGCCCTGCCTTGGCGCGATACCGGGCACGGCGTCGAGATCATGCTGATCACCAGCCGCGATACCGGCCGCTGGGTGCTTCCCAAGGGTTGGCCCGAGGCCAAGGAACCGCTTTGCAAAGCGGCGGCGCGCGAGGCGGGCGAGGAAGCCGGGCTGCGCGGCACGATCTCCCACCACGAAGCCGGCCGCTACTTCTATGCCAAGGCATTGTCTTCCGGCGAGGAAGTGCCTTGCGAGGTCCTGGTGTTTCCGTTGCAGGTCGACAAGATCGCCGACCGGTGGAAGGAGAAGCGGTCGCGCACCCGCAAATGGTTCAGTTCCACTGAAGCCGTGCGCATGGTCAACGAGCCGGACCTTTGCCAGATCATCGCCCATTTCTGTTCCGACCCGCACCAGTTCTCCTGAGCCTGTTGACAAGTTCAAGGATCCATTCAGTTGCTCTGACGTTTTCATCGATGGCAGAAAAAACAAATCCACAGGATGAGGATTCCGGCGAACATCGGCGCCAGCACCGCCAGCGCGTGCTCAAGGGCGGAGCGATCATCACCGGGATTAAGAATTCCGAGATCAGCTGCATGCTGCGCAATCAGCATGAGAGCGGCGCTGAACTGAAGGTTGCGCCCGACGCGCGTGTCCCGGATCGCTTCCTGCTCTACGTCGCAGCCGACGGGATTGCCTATCGATCCGAAGTCCGCTGGCGCCGCAATGACCGGATCGGAGTTCGATTCACCGGCACCGAGTCGAAGCCGAAGCTGCATTACGGCTGAGCGGCACAAGACGCGGCTTTTGGACGTGTGATCCGCCGCCCGCCCCTACAGCCCATTGCGAGGCAAAATCAAAATCCTCCCGAGCCACTTTCTTTCCCCGTTATCCACATGTGTGACACACAAGATGTTGGGGGTCACAAAAGCTACGCAAACGAATCCTTGACGGCGCAAAACGAGTCGCCTTTTATAGGCCGTGCGCTCCTGTTGAGAGCGCGACCGGAAAGTTCTGAGCCCGGTCTTTTTCCCGGATTATGTGCGTTTTGCCCGCATTTCCGCCTGGTTACGAGGCCGGCGGGAGCGTTGGGATTATGGGGTCTTTGGGGGCGAAAGGGAAAAATGTCGGACTGGAATAAATTGTCTGTTAACACTATATTTAGTGTTTGCAGGTAGGTTCGACGCTAGATAATGTGAAGTTCCCTCGATTGAGGGAGTCGCAACAAGTTTCAGTTTTTTGAGGGACCCGCAGGGTTCGTCGGCGCGTTGGACAGTTACTCCGCAAGGAGTTCGACCAGCAAGGCGGGCGGAGGCTGTGAAAAGGGAGCCGGTCGTTTTCGAACGCCGGCAGACGGCGGACATGCGCGTTTCGCATTGGGGGCAGAAATCCCCCGGGAAAAGCGCTATATATAGACACGAAGGAAGAGGGCCAATGCGCATCGAGCGTCGCTTCACCAAGCAAGGACAATCAGCTTATGCGGAGATCGAATTCCGCAAGGCGCTTTCCGAGATCAAGAATCCGGACGGCTCGGTGGTGTTCCGTCTGGACAATATCGATGTGCCGGCGCAGTTCAGCCAGGTTGCCGCCGACATCCTGGCGCAGAAGTATTTCCGCAAGGCCGGCGTGCCGGCACGGCTGAAGAAGGTCGAGGAGAATGACGTCCCCTCCTTCCTGTGGCGTTCCGTTGCCGACGAGGCGGAACTGGCAAAACTGCCGGAAGCCGAGCGCTACGGCTCCGAGATCGACGCCCGCCAGGTCTTCGACCGCCTCGCCGGCACCTGGACCTATTGGGGCTGGAAGGGTGGCTACTTCAAGTCGGAGGAAGACGCGCGCGCCTTTCGCGACGAGCTCGCCTATATGCTGGCCACCCAGCGCGTCGCGCCGAACTCGCCGCAATGGTTCAACACCGGCCTGCACTGGGCCTATGGCATCGACGGTCCGAGCCAGGGCCATTTCTATGTCGACCCGTTCACCGGCAAGCTGACCAAGTCGAAGTCTTCCTACGAGCATCCGCAGCCGCATGCCTGCTTCATCCAGGGCGTGCAGGACGATCTCGTCAATGAAGGCGGCATCATGGACCTGTGGGTACGTGAAGCGCGCCTGTTCAAATACGGCTCCGGCACCGGCTCCAACTTCTCGTTCCTGCGCGGCGAAGGCGAAAAACTGTCCGGCGGCGGCCGCTCGTCCGGCCTGATGAGCTTCCTCAAGATCGGCGACCGCGCGGCGGGCGCCATCAAGTCGGGCGGCACGACGCGCCGCGCCGCAAAGATGGTCATCGTCGACGCCGACCATCCCGATATCGAGGAATTCATCGACTGGAAGGTCAATGAGGAGCAGAAGGTCGCCTCGCTGGTCACCGGCTCCAAGATCGTGAAGAAGCACCTCGAAGCGATCATGAAGGCCTGTATCAACTGCGAAGGCCAGGACGACGATTGCTTCGACCCGGCGATCAACACCGCGCTGAAGCGCGAGATCAAGGCGGCCAAGAAGGACGGGGTGCCGGAGAACTACATCTACCGCGTCATCCAGTTCGCCAAGCAGGGCTACACCTCGATGTCGTTCAAGACCTACGACACCGACTGGGATTCGGATGCCTATCTCACCGTTTCGGGCCAGAACTCCAACAATTCGGTCTCGCTGAAGGACGATTTCCTGCGCGCCGTCGAGCAGGACGCCGACTGGCACCTCACCGCCCGCAAGGACGGCAAGGTGCTGAAGACGCTGAAGGCCAGGGATCTGTGGGAAAAGATCGGCTATGCCGCATGGGCGTCGGCCGATCCGGGTCTGCATTTCAACACGACGATGAACGACTGGCACACCTGCGCCTCGGCCGGTGCGATCCGGGCGTCCAACCCGTGCTCGGAATACATGTTCCTCGACGACACGGCCTGCAACCTGGCCTCGATCAACCTTCTGCCCTACCGCAATGCGGACGGCACTATCGACATATCAGCCTACGAGCATACGGTCCGGCTGTGGACCATCGTGCTGGAAATTTCCGTCATGATGGCGCAGTTCCCGTCGAAGGAGATCGCCAAGCTCTCCTACGAATACCGCACGCTCGGCCTCGGCTACGCCAATATCGGCGGCCTGCTGATGACCTCGGGCATTCCTTATGATTCCGACGAGGGCCGCGCCATCTGTGCAGCACTCACCGCTATCATGACCGGCACCGCCTATGCCACCTCGGCCGAAATGGCTTCCGAACTCGGTGCCTTCCCCGATTACGACCGCAACGCGCAGAACATGCTGCGTGTCATGCGCAACCACCGCCGCGCTGCCTATGGCGACAAGGACGGCTACGAGAAGCTCGCGGTCAACCCGGTGCCGCTGGTCGCCGCCGACCTGAAGCAGCCGGAGCTTGCCGCCCATGCCAAGGCTGCCTGGGACCGTGCCATCGAGCTCGGCGAGGAGCATGGCTACCGCAATGCGCAGGCAACCGTGATCGCGCCGACCGGCACGATCGGCCTTGTCATGGATTGCGACACCACCGGCATCGAGCCCGACTTCGCGCTGGTCAAGTTCAAGAAGCTGGCCGGCGGCGGCTATTTCAAGATCATCAACCGCGCCGTCCCGGAAGCGCTGCGCACGCTCGGTTATTCGGAAGCGCAGATCGCCGAGATCGAGGCCTATGCGGTTGGCCACGGCAATCTGAACCAGGCGCCGGCCGTCAACCCCGGCTCGCTCAAGGCCAAGGGCTTCACCGACGACAAGATCGCCGCGCTCAACGCTGCCTTGAAGTCGGCCTTCGACATCAAGTTCGTCTTCAACCAGTGGACGCTGGGTGCGGACTGGGTGAAGGAGACGTTTGGCTTCACCGACGAGCAGCTCAACGATTTCTCGTTCGAGATGCTGCCGGCGCTCGGCTTCTCCAAGAAGGACATCGAGGCCGCCAACATCCATGTCTGCGGTGCGATGACCCTCGAGGGAGCACCATTTCTGAAAGACCAGCATCTGCCCGTGTTCGACTGCGCCAGCCCCTGCGGCAAGATCGGCAAGCGTTCGCTGTCGATCAACAGCCACATCCAGATGATGGCGGCGGCCCAGCCCTTCATCTCCGGCGCCATTTCCAAGACCATCAACATGCCGAACGACGCGACGGTGGAAGACGCCAAGGGCGCCTACATGCTGTCGTGGAAGCTGGCGCTGAAGGCCAACGCGCTCTATCGCGACGGCTCGAAGCTCTCCCAGCCGCTCAACGCCTCGCTGCTGGCCGACGTCGAGGACGACGAGGACGAGGCGATCGAGCAGTTGATCGCGGCACCGGCTTCGCAGCGCGCCGTGCAGGTGACCGAAAAGATCGTCGAGCGCGTGGTGGAACGCCTCTATCGCGACCGCGAGAAACTGCCGAACCGCCGCAAGGGCTATACGCAGAAGGCGGTCGTCGGCGGCCACAAGGTCTACCTGCGCACCGGCGAATTCGACGACGGCCGCCTCGGCGAGATCTTCATCGATATGCACAAGGAGGGTGCTGCCTTCCGGGCGATGATGAACAACTTCGCCATCGCCATCTCGCTCGGCCTGCAATATGGCGTGCCGCTCGAGGAATATGTCGAAGCCTTCACCTTCACCAAGTTCGAGCCGGCCGGCATGGTGCAGGGCAACGACGCGATCAAGAACGCCACGTCGATCCTCGACTACGTGTTCCGCGAGCTTGCCGTGTCCTATCTCGCCCGCCACGACCTCGCCCATGTCGACCAGTCGGATTTCGACAAGACGGCACTCGGCCGCGGCATCAACGAAGGCAAGGCGACGCCGTTCTCGAAGGGCCTGACCCGCGGCGCCTCGCCGGTCAAGCTGGTGTCGGGCATGGGCGCCGAGCCCAAGGGCTTTGGCGGCTCGGGCTCAACGGGAACTCCTGTGCGCTCCGCGCCGACCGCCTTCGCCGGCTCCAACGTGCTGGCGCTGAAGCCGGCCAGCGACGAAGCCATCGCCTACAAGCGCGACTACGAGGAACGGGCCAGGGAACTGGTCGAGGACATCGTTTACGAGGAGGCCGAGGAAGCTTCCGGAGCTTCGGCGCTGTTCACCGACGCCGCCGCGCAGGAAGCCGCCGAAGCGAAGGCGCTTGCCGCCAACCGGCGTCAACAGTCCTTGATGCAGGGCTATACCGGCAACGAATGCTCGGAATGCCACAATTTTACGATGGTGCGGAACGGGACGTGCGAGAAGTGCGATACGTGTGGTGCTACGAGCGGGTGTAGCTGAGGAAAACCTGCAGCGCTAAAACGCAACACCATCGGCCCGGTCGCAAGATCGGGCCGATAAGCAAGGGAACAAAAAGGGTACGTACGCAAATGATGCATTTCATTGAAACTCACGGTCAGGATGACATGCAATTGAACTTTGCCGTATTATGAGCTTGGCCAAGCTACCTACTGCTGCGAAACTAAACGGCATTTCAGATAGCCAGCCAAAGTTCTTTCTCGGCGGTGTCTCTGTTAGCGTCCGACCGACAAACGCGGCCAAGGCACCACAGACAGGAAAGAAGGGATTAGGCTTCGGCTTGAGCAGACCTTACCTGTGTAAGACGCGACCATTGACGACAGAAACTTCGGCACTGCATGCGGCACTTCTCCACTGGTACGCGGAGGAATGTTTCGAAGATGACGGAGAAGCATGCGCAGAATTGTGTTTTGTCGCTGATGTGTTTGCGCAGAAATTTTCGCTGCACCCCATAGCTTCAGCCAACGCAGAAAGCTGCTGGCAGCTTCGTGCCAAGAGATTGCAGACAGGTGGCAATCAATTCGGGCGCGGCTAATTACTGAAGAAGTGGCTAGTCGGAAACCCTTAAAAAATCACCCGGCAATGCTCCCCCTTTTCCCCTCGTTGTGGAGAAGGTGAGCAGCACCAGGAACACTGAATAGCATCCTCAAGCAACCTGGTTTGAAGGAGTGATAATACGCGTTACGCGGTGGTGATCGAAAAAGCAGGAAACAATTTTTCCGCTTACGTGCCGGACCTACCCGGCTGTATCGCGACCGGTGCTACGGTGCCTGAGGTGGAACCGAAATTCGCGATGCCATACGCTTTCATATCGAAGGCTTGCGTGCTGGTCGGCTGGATGTGCCCAAAGGGGTCAGCCTGGCAGAATATGTAGAGGCGTAGGGCCACGCCTTCCCTTCTCCCGTTCTTGTGGGAGAAGGGAAGAACTGCCCTCCCTCAAAAGGGGAAGGAGACAGACTCAGTTCACGGCGCTGATGTTGCCCAGGCGGAGAAACAGCGTTTCGCCGGAAGAATCATCGACGCCGTCATTGTCGGTGGCGACGAAGATATCTCCGTTCTTGTCGATGGTGAAACCTTCGACCTTGTCGACGGCATAGCCGTTGGTTGCTGATTTCAGGTCGCCGATAATGTCGCGCACCGGCGTCTTTTCGACCAACGGCAGTTCGCCACCGAGCTTGGCCGGTTTGAAGGCGTCGAGCGTCACCGAATAGACGCGCTTCACCTTTGCCAGGTCGCCGATCTGGTTGTCGCGTTCGAGGATGTAGAGCTTGCCGTCATGCGCGGTGATTTCCGATAGCCCCACCCAGCCAGCCTCGGTCGCTTCGAGCGGATAGCGCACCGCCGACCATTCCTTGGCCTTCGGCTTGTAGGCCAAAAGCTTGACCTGGCCCTTCGGATCGTCGGCCCATTCGCGCTGCACCGCCATCACCAGCATCAGCTCGTCGCCCTCGCCGATCGCGGTGATGCCTTCGAGACCGAAGCGCGTCTGGTGGGCGAGCAATTCCATCGGGAACCCGATTTCCTGCTTGATCTCGCCCTTGTCGTTGACGCGCAGGATGGCGTGCGGGACGAGCTTTGCCGGATCGCCTTCATTGGCAAGCCAGAAGCCGCCTTCACCGTCGGCGACAAGACCTTCGATGTCGAGCTTCTGTGCAGGGTGGCCGGCACGCGTGACGATGGTCTTGCCGGTGATCAGCGCCGGGGTCTGCGTGGCATCGATCTCGAAGATCGAGGGCGCATTGGCATAGAACGAGTCCGAGGCCGCGAAGAGCTTGCCGGCAGCGTCGCCGGCCGCGAGCGCCGAAAGCGCACCCCAGCCGAGCGGCGTGCCGTCCGCCGTGAGCTTTGTCGTGATCATCGGGTAAGTGGCGGCACTCTTGGAGCGTTCGTAGATCATGACATGCGAGCGGGCGAGCCCGTCCTCGACCAGATCGGCCTCGTTGGCGGTGACCAGGAGATTGCGCGACGGGATCGCGACCAGGCCTTCCGGCCCGATGCCGGACGGCAGGATCTGGACAAATTGGGGCTCCGCGCCCGTGTCCTTGTAGACGCCGACAACGGAGCCACGCTCGGAAGCGACGAAAATCAGTCTGCCTTCGCCGAACGTGCCGGTCTCGAGGCCTTCCGGCTCGATGCCCTTCTTGTTGCGGTCGTCGGGATAATGGCCGGCATTGGCGACCTCGTACTCGAAGGACGGGCCGGATTCGTAGAGGACCTCGCCCTTCTTGCTGAAGATCGTGAAGCCGCGCGAGCCGCCCTTGTAGTCGCCTTCGTTGGCGACGACGAGACGGTCATTGTCGAGCCATTTCACGGCGTCGGGTTCGCGCGCGACGTTCTCCATCTTGCCATCGAAGGACAAGGCTCCGTTCTTCCTGTTGTCGATCTTGTCCAGCGTGACGGAGCCCGCGGAGAAGTGCGTGACGATCGCGCCGGTTTCGGCATTGACGATGGCGATGTGATTGTTCTCCTGCAGCGTGACCGCGATCTCGCCGGCCTCGTTGAAGGCGACGAATTCCGGCTCCGGATCGTCCGCCGCGACTTCGGCAATGCCCGCCAGGTTGACGGTCTTCATCGTCGCGCAATCAGGCTGGCCTTCGGCAAGCGTGAAAATCTTGAGGTCGCCCGCCGGCAGCTGCGGAATGTCTCCGTCGTTCAGATCCTCGTCGCGCTCGTTCTCGATGGCGATGGCCAGGAACTTGCCGTCCCTGCTGAGCGCCAGCGAGTCCGGCTGGCCGCCGAGGTCGCAGGTGCTTTCGATGGCCTTGGAGGCAAGATCGATGACGGTGAGGTTACCCGAAGGCTTGGCTTTGCTCTCCGACGTGTTGACGCCGGCCAGCACCTTGCCGCCGATGGCCACGACCGAGGTCGGCTCGCCGTCGATCTTGACGATGCCGCCGGCCTTGGGCGCCTTGGGGTCGGCGAGGTCGATGAAGCCGACCGCACCGAGCGGGCTGTCGGAATAGACCAGCGTCAGGCCGTCTTCGGTGGCCGTGATGATCTCGGACGACGTCGGCGTGGTCTTCTCGATGTCCGCCGGCAGGTTTGCGGCGACCGCGAAGCTCGCGACCCGGTTGAACATCATGTCGGCATGGGCCGGCAGCGAAACGGTGGCAGCAAGCGCTGCCGTCAGGACGAAAAGCGCGGAATGGCGGGGCACGGGTGGCGTCTCCTGTTCGAATGGAAGCCACCTGCTTTGGGGGAACGACATTTCAAAGCGATGACGGATCCATGACAATTCCGCGACAGCCTGGTGCGACACGTCCCTCATGAAGAGCTCATGATCGGCGAAGTCGGGCACGAACCTCTTGAATCCGACTTCCAGCCGCTCACAGGAACGAACGTCCATCGCATGTCCTGAAAGCCGACTTTCGTCCCTCAGCGAGAAAACCATGGCGGACAACCGATTTGCGCTCGCTAAAAGGCAGGTCGAAACACAGCCTTGTTTTCTGCCCCTGGGATAAGCTGCCGGCGTCCTGTTGCCACGACCCCACTGAAAAGCGTAGTCCATTGCCCAAGTTCCGGAAATAACCGGAGCCATCTCCAACGCGGTCAGCGACGATGAACCTTAGCGTAGCCGTTTTCGCCAGCGAACCGGAGATTTGCCAAATACGTCTCGCGCCTTTACTCGATGCGCTGACGAGGACCGGGGCGATAGCAAACTATGTCTTGCTGGACCGTGACTTGGCGCCCATTGGGCGGCGTGATTTCGACCACTTCAATGCAGTGATTGTGCAGAGGAATATCAGCAAAGCGCAGCTCGATTTTCTCGCGCGCCACCGCATTCGGTTCATTTATGACATCGACGACTTGATCCCCCGGCTGCCGGCTCACCAGCACCGTGACACGCAGGAGACCAATCGCAGGATCGCCTGGTGCCTCGCTCATGCAGACGCCGTGTCGACACCCAGTCAAAAGCTTGCAACCGAGCTCGAAGAAGCGACCAGTATCGGTTTCGGAGATCGCAGCATCGTCGTTCCAAACGGTCTCGAGCCTATCGCGGTGAACGACAGCAGATGGGCCGCCCCAGCTACGAAGCTGCTTTGGGTTTCGAGCGACCTTCCGATGGTCGAGACCGAAGCGCCGGGGCTTGCTGAGGCGATTGCCACCGCCGCAAACGACGTTGGCCTGACGGCGGTCCTGATCGGCCGCTTCCCCGACCACGTCCGGTCCTTGTTCCGCCAGGTCGAGCATATCCCCAGACTGGTATTCGCCGACTACCGGAGATTTCTCGCCTCGGTCGGCGAAACGATGGCGGTCGCGCCGTTGCCGATCCATTCGGAGAGCCATCAGGCCTTTATCGATTCAAAGTCCGACATCAAGGCAGTTGATTTCCTCGGCCACGGCATTCCAGCGGTCTACTCGGCCGCCTGGCCTTACCGAAACAGCGATCTCGCGCCGGCGCCATTGGTGGCCAACACGCCGCAGGCGTGGCGCGAGGCGATCGCGGAAGTCGCGGCGCACCCGGCCCGGAACATCGACTGCGTGAGGGTGGAGGCCGTTCACCTGCGGCGATCATACGCGACTGTCGCGACCGTACTCGGCAAACAGCTTGCCAACGCCTCCATGCCATATCGGCCGCTGCCGCGCGCCTCGCTCAATTCCGTCCTGCGACGCTGGGAGCGTCGAATGCGGAAATGGCGGCAATCCCGACGATAAGGATTCATTCAACTCAAGGGCTTGCTGGCTTTCACCACCAACTGCGAGCCGCGAGCACGCCCGCTTGCGTTGACCAGCCTTTCGACGAGCAGCATGGCGCGTCCGTAGCGCTTCTCCAGCCACTCGAACGGATCGAGCATGCTGCCGCGGCCGGTCTTGCGGATTCGCCAGCTCATCACGGCGATACGGTCGGCGCCGGACGGCGTGGTTTCCACCACCGGATCCGAGAAATCGGCGGATTTAAGCAGATCGGTCATGCTTGACGGCGTGAAGATGTTGAGATGGCGCGGCGGGTCGAGGGCCATCCAGTCGCGACCGAAATGCCTGTGACCCCAAGCAGCGGCGTTCGGGGTCAGCATACGCAGCTGGCCGCCAGGCTTCAGGATTCTCAGGCATTCCTGCAGCGTCGCCTTCGGATCAGGCAGATGCTCGATGACATGGCTCATCATGACCGCATCAAAGGTCGCCGCCGCAAAGCCCTGCTCATGAACCGACCCAAGCCTGACATCCAGCCCGAGTTCACGGGCAGTAGCAGCGGCCTCGCCGTCGAACTCGACGCCGACCACGTCACATCCCAGTTGCTTCAGCGTCCAAAGCGCTCGCCCGTCCCCACAGCCGATATCGAGAACCTTCAGGCCGGGAGATCCGATGTCGATGTGACAAATCTGGTCGTCGGCTTCGAGTTTCCGACGATAACGCAAAGCGAACATCCACGAGAGCAGCCGATCGCCTGGACGTTGCTGCGCCTTCGGACCATACACCGACTCAAGATAGGTGCGTTTCGCCGAGGACAGGCGAGGCACGCCGTGCCTTTCATGCGTGAAATAGTCGAGATAGGCTTGCCCGAGGTCATCCGGAAGCGGGGCCGGATCGAGCCAAAGGGTGCCGCAGACATCGTTGGAACATTGGGAAATCGACCATTCTCCGGGCGACGAGAACAGACGGTCGACCAGGCCGCGGTATCGCACCGCGCCCGCCGAACCACACACCACGCATTTTGGGCGCTCAATCGTCCTCATGTCGATCCCCCGAATCGTGCCGATCCGCGCTCGATGAACGCGATTTTCGCCGTTTGATCGCATCCGCCTGCCAAAATCAAGCAATCGCCGCATCGAAGCCCGCTTGCATCATCGGCTCTAGCGAACTGTTACCTTTTTGATATCTGCCACGCGCTTGAAAGCGGTTCCGAACGCCGATCGGTCGATTGTAGGGAACGGAACCCGTAGCTTTGAGAACAGATACTCTTCGTCCTCGACCATTCGAGGGAAATAAATGAGCGTATGCGGTATGTCGTACTCTGCCAGCGTGACAATGAGCATGCTCAACGCCTCTCTCAAAGCATTTTCTTGCTGAGACGGGAACCGCACTCCCCAGAGGCCACCGGGCACGGATGCCTTCTTCTTCAAGCGGCGGCGCAAGCGTTTGAACCATGGGACTTTGACTGACGCATCTGCCTCGACCCGACTTCTTGCGGCCAATTTCAAGTCGCGAACCGGGACAATGGCATGATCAATAGCCAGCTTGCCCTGCGCGAGGATGCCGCCCAACGTCAGGGACAGATGAGGGTCTTTGACTACATAAGGCGCGTCGTCTTTAGCGATATCATATTCCAGCCCGGCGCGTGTCGAGTAGACGTCCCCGAGGCGATCGCGCCCGGTCTCGATGCCGAGCTCGCTCAGGAGTTCGACCAGAAACGTCGTGCCGGCACGCCCGGTGCCAGAAATGATGATGTGTCTTCTCATCACGAGCCGGTTTTTAAGAACGTTGGCGACGTGTCAACAGATTGTCAACAGATTAAAGCGCAGCGGCAGCAACAAAAAGTTGTAGATCTGCTCATCGGTGAAGCCGAGGGCGGAGAAGCCTGCAATGCATCACCGACGATTACTCGCTTTCAGGTTGCAAGAAAGCCATGACCCATTTCAGGCCAGGCGCATGGCATCAACGATGAGATGATTGCCACCACCGGCAAAGCAGTAATATTCTTACAACCCGCCTTGGTGGTTTTTTGTTGCCCAACGGCGTGGCCCGGTCCGGCTGGCCAGAGACAGGAGGCTCAGTCTCAGCGCCTCCGGCCAGTTGTAGGTGTTGACGATTGCTGAAATCATCGTGCCTTCG
The DNA here is from genome assembly GCF_055901555.1 of Mesorhizobium sp. WSM4821. Taxonomy (NCBI): domain Bacteria; kingdom Pseudomonadati; phylum Pseudomonadota; class Alphaproteobacteria; order Hyphomicrobiales; family Phyllobacteriaceae; genus Mesorhizobium; species Mesorhizobium sp. WSM4821. Next base: position 4,886,151 of record NZ_CM148371.1, read on the forward strand.
GAGTCTTACAACATGCTGTGAGCACCCCCAGCCCATCAGACCTTTGTCCGGCCAGCATGTGCAGGTGCAATAGCCCTGGGCATAACACGCATAAAACTTGCGAAATTCCCTCTTGGACGGGCAGATGATGCGGGCGCCACGCGGCGGCGGCCGCTTTCACAGACGCCTCACCTGCGGGGTTATTTTTGCCTGAGAAGTAGTCGCTCAACGACCTCTCGCGTCGATACCTGCCAGTCGGGCATGGTCCAGCCGAACACGCGTTCACCTTTGCGCGTATCCAGGCGGGCGTCGAGCGGTCGTCTGGCAGGCGTCGGAAACTCGGCTGACGTGACGTCGCGGATAGTAGCGGAAGGCCCTTCAGCCTCCCGGCTGCAGGCGAGGATATGGCGCGCGAAGCCGCTCCGGCTTGCGAATCCTCTGCCGGCAAGATGGTAGATGCCCCATGCGTCGAATCCGCTCGCGGTCACGATCTGAGCTGCGGTTAGGACAGCGTCCGCGAGGTCAAGGGCGGAAGTAGGGTTGCCCCATTGGTCACAGACGACGGCAATTTCATCGCGGTCGGCCGCCAAGCGCAGCATCGTCTTGACGAAATTGGCGCCGAACGGGCTGTAAACCCAAGCGGTGCGCACAATCACATGTCGCGGGTTCGCCATCGCGACGGCGCTTTCGCCGGCCAGCTTCGAGGCTCCATAGACTCCGCATGGAGCCGGGGCCGCTGTCTCGTCATAGGGCGCGCCGGCATCGCCATCGAAAACATAGTCCGTCGAAAGATGGATGACGGGGATGTCGAGGTCCTTGGCTACCTTGGCGACGTGGCCCGCGCCGGCGGCGTTCACGGCGAACGCCACTGCCGGCTCCTTCTCCGCTTCGTCGACCGCAGTGTAGGCCGCAGCCGAGACGATGACGTTGGGCCGCGCCGCGCTAATCGCTTTGGCGATGCCGTCAGGGCAAAGCAGATCAAGCTCCGGTCGCCCGATCGCACAGACCTCAATCCCGGCGCGACCGGCGGCGCGCTCCACCAGGCTGGTAACCAGCTGGCCGTTACGACCGGTGAGCGCCAGTCGCATCGGCATCTACCTTTGGACGACCCAGCCGCTGGCCTTGGTATCGCTCCTGGCGGATTGGCTCCCACCACCAGCGGTTTTCCAGATACCAGTCTATCGTCTTTGCAAGGCCCGACTCAAAGCTCTCTCGAGGTCGCCAGCCAAGTTCCCGCTCCAGCTTCGAGGCGTCAATGGCATAGCGGCGGTCATGGCCGGGACGATCATCGACGAAAGCAATCAGATCGGCGTGGCGCCTACCGCCAGGGCGGGGGCGCTTGGCGTCAAGCAGGCCACAGATCGCCTCGACCACTTCGAGATTGGTGCGCTCGCATCGCGCACCGACGTTGTAGCGCTGCCCCGCCAATCCCCGAGTCGCGATGCATTCGATGGCTCGAGCGTGATCCTCGACGAACAGCCAGTCGCGAACATTGTCCCCTGCCCCGTAGACCGGTAGCGGCCGCTCATCAAGGGCGTTGAGAATGGTCAGGGGGATCAGCTTCTCCGGGAAGTGGTAGGGTCCGTAGTTGTTGCTGCAATTCGAGATGACGACCGGCAAGTCATAGGTTTTATGCCACGCTTCGACCAAATGATCCGATGCCGCCTTCGATGCGGAGTAAGGCGAGGAAGGAGCATAAGGTGTCGTTTCGGTGAACATTCCGCCTTCGAAAGGAAGCTCTCCGTAGACCTCATCGGTCGATACGTGGTGGAAGCAGAAGCCTTCCCGACGCCCGGCGGGAAGGGACCGCCAGTAATCGAGCGCCACATCCAGCAGGCGGAATGTACCGACGATGTTGGTGTTGATGAAGGCGGCCGGCCCTTCGATGGAGCGGTCGACATGCGTCTCGGCCGCCAGGTGGATGATCACCTCTATGTCGTGGCCGCGCAGGATCGCGCCAATCTTGGCCGTATCGCTGATATCGGCTTGGACGAACTGATAGCTGTCCGCATTATCGATGGTGTTGAGCGACGCAAGGTTCCCGGCGTAGGTCAGGCAATCGACATTTGTGACCCGGTGGCTACCTGTCGCGACCAGATGCCGGCACACGGCAGACCCGATGAAGCCCGCACCACCCGTGACGAGAATATTCATGACGCGACCCGGGCCTTACGCGCCTGGTCCTCAGGACAAGGCAGCCAGCGAGAGGTGTTCAACGGAGGCGAAAATCTATGCAAAGATTTCGTCCTTTCCGCGCAAGACCGCCAGGCTGGGCGCTGTGCGGTCCTTGTCCGAAAGCTGGTCGTGAGACGGTTGTTCGGGCCACTCTATGCCCAGATCCGGATCATCGTAGCGGATCGAGCGTTCATACGCCGGAGCGTAGTAGTCGGAAACCTTGTAGATGACCTCCGTATTATCTTCCAGGGTCATGAAGCCGTGCGCACAACCCTTCGGAACGAATAGCTGGTTTCCCAGATCGGACGAGACAACAAGCGCGCACCACTTTCCAAATGTCGGGGACGACCCGCGCACGTCGACAGCGACGTCGAGAATCGCTCCGCGGCCGACGCGGATGAGCTTGTCCTGTGCGTGGGGCGGCAATTGGTAGTGGAGCCCCCGAACCACACCGCGCTTGAGCGAGAGCGATAAATTGTCCTGGACAAACGTGACATCGATGCCTGCCTTCGCCATGCGCTCGGCATTGTAGGCTTCGACGAAATATCCGCGCGCATCGAAATGGCGCCTTGGACAAAACTCGAAGACGCCTGTGAGGGGCAGCGGACGGAAATCAATCATGGCCACCCATTTCGGCCAGGCGCCGCTGCAGATAGGCGGCATAGGCATTCGCCCCCAGCTTCGCCACACGAGCGCGCAATCGTTCCGGATCGATCCAGCCCTTCTCAAGGGCAATCTCTTCCGGGCATGCGATCTTCATGCCTTGGCGACGCTCTATCGTTTGAACGAAGGACGAAGCCTCGTGTAGGCTGTCATGCGTGCCCGTGTCGAGCCAGGCGTAGCCACGGCCCAATCGGAGGACCTTGAGCGTCCCGCGTTCGAGATAGGCATTGTTGATGGCCGTAATCTCAAGTTCTCCCCGCTCGGAGGGCTTCAACTTCGACGCAATATCGATCACGTCGTTGTCGTAGAAATAGAAGCCCGTGACCGCCCAATTCGAAAGCGGCGTGGTAGGCTTCTCATGGATCGCCAGAACCTTGCCGGTCCGCTCGTCGAAAGTCACGACACCGTAGCGCTCCGGATCGCTCACCTGATAGGCGAAAACCGATGCGCCGCTTGATTGGCTGGTAGCGGCTCGGCAGAGATCTTGCAGGCCGTGGCCGAAATAGATGTTGTCGCCAAGGATCATTGCGACGCGATCCTGGCCGATGAATTCCCGGCCGATAAGGAAGGCCTGGGCAAGACCCCCGGGTTTCGGCTGCTCGGCATAGGAGAAGTCCAGGCCGAACTCGCTACCGTCGCCGAGAAGATCGCGAAACAGAGGAAGATCGCGGGGCGTCGAGATAACGAGGATCTCACGGATATCCGCCTGCATCAGCACGCTCAGCGGATAGAAGATCATCGGCTTGTCGTAGATGGGCAGGATCTGCTTCGAGACGACAAGCGTCAGCGGGTAGAGCCGGCTTCCGCTCCCTCCTGCCAGGATTATACCTTTCATTCGACGCTTGCCCCCCATCTTCCCCTTCGACGAAACACGCAGAAGGTTACAGTGTCAATCGGCCCGATGAACATGCCCAATTGCTGACAGCGGGTGGCCGGAGTCCTAGTTGCCGATCATCGCATCTGGTTTCATCGTCACACGCGAGAAGAAGGAGGAAAGAGCCCCTACTCCGCTTCGGCCACCATCTGCCGCCCGCCAGCCCAGTTCCGCCAGGCTCTCTCGTCGCCGTTGAAGACGTTGAGGTCGATGCGGCCCCTCACGCCGTGCGACAGGCCGGAGCCGGAATACTGCCAGAACACCCATTTGCGGCCGGGATAGACCTTCGACGGGTGCTTTGCCACCGCGCGCAGCCAGAACGGATAATCGGGGAAGGCCCCACGCAGATTGTCGCGGTAGAAATCAGGCGCGGTGTAGATGATCGGCCGCTGGCCGTAGTGGCGTTCCAGCCTGTCCATGAACACCTGCATCTTCTCCAGCACCTTTTGCCGGGACGGCCGCCGCTTGCATCTCGATTCGCCGTTCCACTCGACATCGATCACCGGCGGCAAGGCGCCCTCGACCCTCGGCACGTTGCGGATGAACCAGTCGGCCTGTTCGCTGGCGGTGCGGCACCAGTAGAAGAAATGGTAGGCGCCGCGCTTCAGGCCGGCGGCATCGGCATTGCGCCAGTTCTTCCTGAACATCGGGTCGAGGTGGTCGCCGCCGTCGGTCGCCTTGATATAGGCGAAGTTCGCGCCCTGCGCGCGCAGCTTGTTCCAGTTGACGTTGCCCTGCCAGCGCGAGACGTCGACACCGTGAACGGCGAGATGTCTCGGTGATACCTTGCCGAAATTGATCGGCTTGGCGTCACGAAAACGATAGCGCTGAACCGGCTCGGCAAGGATCGGTGTCGCACGTGCAACCCGCTTCGGCGGCGCCACCAGGGCAATCGGCTCGGCGGGCGGTTCGATGCGTTCCGCAGGCTCCGGTGTGGCCATCGCCAAGGGTTGGTCCATCGCCTCTTCCTGCGCAAAGGCGGGCTGCGCAAAGGCAGGTGCGGCATCGGCCGCATCGACCGAGGTCACTGGCGCCGGCGGCCGCAGGATCGAGTTGGTCGTCTCGCTGGACGGAATTTGCAGCGCGTCGACGCCGGACGTGGACGTGCAGCCGGCGAGGCACAGGGATGCGATCGAGAAGATGACGACGCCTGATAACCGCATCTGGACCTGTACGCAAAACACAACAGACCGATGGCAAGACAACGCCGCCGGACAAACCAGTCCAGATTACTAACGGGAAATTACCAACAAAGGTTGAATCAAATTGTTAGGGAGTCTTCATCGAAACGTCAGACGCCCGGGTGACGCCAATCTCCCCACCGGGGGAGATGTCCGGCAGGACAGGCGGAGGTGCGAAGGATCGCTGACCTTGTCAAGCACCGCCGCCTAGCTGCACAACCATAGCTTGTCGCAGGTCTTGGCTATCATGTGGGCCGGAGGCACAAAGCGATCGTCAACGGGGCTGACCGGCGCATCATCTTCCGCCCGGCGAACCTTTTCTTCGAGCATCGTGCGAAGCTCGGCCGGCTGCACGCGGTCCCGCTCCATCACCAGCTTGACCATCGGATCGCTCAAGAGCTCTTCCAGGGTGTTGATAGTGTCGTTCATCCGTCGCCTCCTCGACTGCCGACCCGCACGTAATAGATAAGCGGCAATGATGGCTCGCCAATGACGCTTTGTCGGCTATCTCGTGTCCCGGATGAAAAAAAATTGGGCGTGCCTTGCTCCGCTTCAGTTTGGCGGCGGGGCGCCTTCATATTGCGGCAGTCCGTCGTCGAACTGTACCCAGGGCTGCCTGGAGGCGGTCCACATATGCATCTGCGGCTTGAATATGGAAGGGTCGTCCAGCGAGCCTGAGGTGATGCCGATGATGCCGGCGGATTCGCGCCGGGAGAACATCGTCGTGCCGCAGGCCGGGCAGAAGCCGCGCTTGAGATCGGGCGAGGAATTCACCGTCGCCACCGGCCCGTCGATGGACACGTCGTCGATGCGGAACAGCACGCGTGCGTTGAACGCGGCGCCCAATGCCTTCTGGCAAAGCCGGCAATGGCAGACGCGCTCATTGATCGGCGCGACATCGGTGCGGTAGCGTACCGCTCCGCACAGGCAGCCACCCTGATATTTCGTCATACCAGCGCCCTTTCTTCACTAAGATTGGCGGCAAGGTAGCTGCCGGCATAGCGGCGTCAATTGAAAAGCTTTGATGGCGCCATCTGTTGGCCTGATACTGCAGGCGGGACTTGCGGGTTCGGCAGCCGCGCCACTCCCGTCGTCGTCAGTCGCGACGCGCAACAAGCATCGCCGACCATCTCGCCCGAGACGGCCGGCAGGCAGTTGTCAGGTGGTCAGTTCGTTTCGTCGACGATCTCGTCCCAGGTCTTGACCCTGGTCTCGCCATCCAGGAAGGGCAACGCTGTGGCCACCAGTTCCGGGGCAAAGAACATATCGTAGTGGGTGCGGTTCGGCAGGATGGCAAGGCGGTTCTGCGACATGTTTTCGCGCATCCAGCCGGCGTCCTTCAACCCGCCGCCCAGCATCTGATAGAACTTGATCTCGTGCTCCGGCCGATACATGTCGCTGTCGCCGAAAGCCAGCATGACAGGCATCTTCAGCTTCGGCACATCGGCGGAGTAATCGTAGTCCTTGCGCATATAGGCACCGAGCTGATCGAGCAGCTTCGGAAAGTCCTGCGGATGCGGCGCGACCGCCACGTAGGATTTGTACATCGGCGTGTCCTTCATCATGTCGGCCATTGCCGCGCCGACCTGCGCCTGCTGGGCGCGCATATCGGCATAGAAGCCGTCCGCGGCATAGCCCGTCGACACCAGCACCAGCCGGCGCACGGCCTCGGGATGCTGGACGGCCATGCGGAAGGCGACACCGCCGCCCAGCGAATAACCCATGACGTCTACCTTGTTGTAGCCGAGTGCCTTGACGATCGCCGCCATATCGTCGCCCATCGCCTCAAGGCTCAGCGGCCGGTCGCCGAGCGCGGTGCGGCCATGCCCATGCAGATCGATGCCGATTACGGTGCGGTTTTCGGCAAGCTTCGGCAAGATCGGCGCAAACATCTCGGTGGTGCCGAGCCCGCCATGCAAGAGAAGCAGCGGTTCGCCCTGGCCATAGATGACGTAGTAGTAATTCAGGCCGTTGATCGGGAGCAGGCCGGATTTACCCGGCTTCGGCAAAGCCATCGTTTCGGCGGCCATGACGGGCTTTGCCTGCTCGGCGTTGATGGAGCCCGGCGCGGCGAAGAGCGCCGCAGCCGCGGTAAAAATGGCGAAAAACATCGATCTGGACATGTCGGTCTCCTTCCGTCCCGCTGATATCAAAGCCCCTTGGCGATTTCCTCGAGCTGGTCGGCGCACTGGCCCCAACCCTCGTGAAAGCCCATTTTCTCGTGCGCTTCGCGATCGGCGACGGACCAATGCGCAACCCGGGCGACGTAGCGGGTCCTGCCCTCGCCCTCATCCTCGAAGGTCAGCACGACCGTCATGAACGGCTTTTCGGACGGCTCCCACGCCTTCGTGTAGGCGTCGGTGAGAACGATCTTCTTGCCCGGTACGACTTCAAGGAACACGCCGGGATTCGGGAATTCATTGCCGTCGGGCCCCGCCATGACGGCCAGGCTGGAGCCGCCGGTGCGCACGTCCATTTCGGCGCGCGGCGTCGTCCACGGCTTTGGCGCGAACCATTGCGTCACGAGTTCCGGCTCGGTCCAGCAGCGATAGACGTTCTCGCGCGGCGCATCGATGATGCGGGCAAGAACCAGTTCACGGTCGGAGCCGGCGGCGATGTCGAGCTTGGTGGTCATGGTGGTCCTCACTTGCTTGCAAAAAAGTTGGCTTGAATTCCGGTATCCGTCTCAAGGACGAGCGGGCAACGCGCAGCCCGACACGGTCCCGCGAAAAATTTCGCCAGGCCGATTCAGGCGGACGGCTGAATGAAGAAACTAGTGGCGCTTGGCTTGCACCAGATAGGCATCGATGTCGGTCTCGCCGAGCCACTTCGCCGCTTCCAGCCGGTGCAGGCCTTCGACCAGGATATGACGCTTGCCGTCATGGCGCACCTGGATCGGCGTCTTCATGCCGTTTTCCAGAATGTCCTCGGCCAGATGCCGGACGGTATCGGGATGCAGCGTCTTCCTGCGCGCGGCCGGCACATAGATGTCGTCCACCCTGACCTTTTGCACTCTCAGCATGTCGTCTCCCGTGGCAGGAAAGGCCGCCGCACATGGATAGGCTGTTTAGCTTGCGAGGCCAAGGGCGACCGCCGGCAATGGCTGGCCCGATCGTTTCCAATTGACGCTTGGCAGGTGGATGGCCGAAATGACGGCCTCCAACCCCTTACAGGCGTTTATGACTCATCTGCCTACAGAATTCCCAGATTTCGGCCTGACACCCAACCAGCGCCGGCAAGCGGTGCGCGGCCATTATTACGAATGGCCGGGCATGGACGGCGAACGCGGCGAGATCTGGTGCTACAGCGACCGGTTTTCATACCGCCGGGGCGAGACGGTGGCGCTGCATGTCAGCTCGACGGCCTCCAGCTTCAGCATGGTGATCGTCCGCGACGGCGGCACCGAAACGAAGGTGTTCGAGAAGGCTGGCATCGCGGCGCGCTGGCAGGATACGCCCGACCAATGTTCGGTCGAGGGCTGCGGCTGGGGCGCGTCGTTTGAATTCCGCATCGGCGACGACTGGCCGTCCGGAGCCTACCGCGTCACGCTGACGGCGGACGGCCGCGACGGCAAGCCGATCCACTGCCACCATCTTTTCATCGTCAGCCCGCAACCCGGCAAGAAACGCGGTCGTGTGCTGCAGGTTGCAGCTACGGGCACATGGCTTTCCTACAACACCTGGGGCGGCTCGAACCATTATCAGGGCATCACCGGCACGAACCGCGACCAGTATGCGCCTGAAGTGTCGACGCAGCGGCCGTGGTGCCGCGGCTTCGTCGTGCTGCCGAAGGAGGCGCCGCGCGTGCCGCTCGAGGTCGCCGTGCCACCGAAGACCATACCGCGCTATCCGCATATGGAATGGGCCTTCGCCACCGGCCATTCGAAAAAATACGCCTCGTCCGGCTGGGCAAGTTACGACAGCCACTTCTTCCGCTTCGCCGAGCGTGCCGGCTATGCCGTCGATCTCGCCAGCCAGCACGATTTGCATTTCTCGCCCGAAATCCTCGACGGCTACGACTGCGTCGTCTTCGTCGGCCACGACGAATACTGGACCTGGGAGATGCGCGACGCGGTCGATGCCTATCTCGAACGCGGCGGTCATGCGGCGCGCTTCGCCGGCAATTTCATGTGGCAGACCAGGCTGGAGGACGAGGGCAGCCGGCAAGTCTGCTACAAGGACCGCGCCCGTGCCGAGGATCCGGCCTATCGAGGCGGCGACGTGAGGCGCGCCACCAATTCCTGGGAAGCACCCGAAATCGGCCGACCGGGTGCCACGACGTTCGGGCTCAACGCGACCAAGGGTCTCTACGCCGGCTGGGGCGGTTGCGCGCCGCGCGGCGTGCGCGGCTTTCCGGTCTACCGTCCGGAGCATTGGGCCTTCGCCGGCACGGGCATCTACTACGGCGACCTGCTCGGCGCCGACAGTCATGTCTATGGCTATGAGGTCGACGGGCTCGACTTCGAGACCCGCGGCGGCCTGCCCTACCCCACGCCCGACAGCGGCGCACCGGATGGGCTGCAAATTCTCGCCGTCGGGATGGCGAGCCAGGTCGAGGAGAGCGCCGATATCGCATTCGAGGACCAGTTTCTCGGCGACGAGGACGGCCGTTTCACCGCCGAAACGCTGTTCGGCGAGGCGAGCGACGCCAATCTCGACAAAGTCAAGCGCGGCAACGGCATGATCGTCAGTTTCCCGCGCGGCAAGGGCGAGGTGTTCCACGCCGGAAGCTGCGAATGGGTCGCCGGCCTGCTAAGGCAAGACGCGATGGTCGAGCGCGTCACCAAAAATGTTCTCGACCGTTATCTTGGAAAGCCCTGACATGCTGAAATCCCAACTCCCTGCCTCGGATCCCGAGGCGCGCCCGCCCTCGCATCTGTTCTATCTGTCCAGCTTGCGCCGGCCGCTGGTCGATCGTGCCGAAGGCATCTATATCTGGACGCAGGACGGCCGTCGTTTCATCGACGGATCGAGCGGACCGATGGTCGCCAATATCGGTCATTCCAACCGCAACGTGCTCGACGCGATGAAGCGCCAGATGGACCGCGCCACCTTCGCCTACCGGCTGCATTTCGAGAACGAACCGGCCGAGGAGCTCGCGCGGCAACTGGCCGCCAAACTCCCAGAAGGCTTGGACCGGATCTTCTTCGTCTCGGGCGGCTCGGAAGCGACGGAATCCTGCGTCAAGCTGGCGCGGCAATGGGCCGTCACCACCGGCCAGGCCAGCCGCTGGAAGGTGATCACGCGTTTTCCCTCCTATCATGGCGGCACGCTCGGCGCGCTCGCCGTCACCGGCGACGATGCGCTGGCCGAAACCTTTGCGCCGATGATGCAGGTCATGCCGACCGTGCCGGCGCCTGTCGCCTGGCGCGACCGCGACAATCTCTCGATGGAACAGCGCGGCATCCGCTACGCCGACATGCTGGAGGAGAAGATCCTCGCCGAGGGACCGGACAGCGTGCTCGCCTTCATCATGGAGCCGGTCGGCGGCGCTGCCACGGCGGCGCTGGTGGCGCCGGACAGCTACTACCCGCGCATCCGCGAAATCTGCGATCGTTACGGCATCCTGCTCATCCATGATGAAGTGATGAGTGGAGCGGGCCGCACCGGAAAATTCCTCGGCGGCGATCACTGGAACTGCAGACCCGACATCGTCGCGCTGTCGAAGGGCCTGGGCTCTGGCTATGCGCCGCTCGGCGCGCTGGCGGCACCGATGCGGCTGGTGCAGCCGCTGCTCGCCTCCGGCGGGTTCCAGCATGGCCACACTTATGCCGGCAATCCGCTCGCCTGCGCCGCCGGGCTCGCCGTGCTTGGCGAAATGGACCGCCTCGACCTGATCGCCAATGCCGCTGACATGGGCGACCTTTTGATCGCCGAGCTGAAGGGGCTGGCGAAGCGGTTTCCATTCATCGCCGACGTGCGCGGCAAGGGCCTGCTCCTAGGTGCCGAAATGGTCGCCGATCCCGATACGCTGAAACCGATCGCGCCGGCGAACAAGGCCACCCAGCGGCTGCTCGACCTCGCCTATGAGAGGGGGCTGATCATCTATGGACGAAAGGTCAAGGGTGGCGTCGACGGCGACAATTTCATGGTGGCGCCGCCGATGATCGTCACACGAGAGCAGGTCGGCGAGATCGTCGCCATCATCGGCGACTCGCTGCAGGTGCTGGCCGGCGAACTCGACCTGCCGGTCGAAGGCTGAAAATGGCGCCGCGAAAAGTCATCATCACCTGCGCCGTCACCGGGTCGGTGCACACGCCTTCAATGTCGCCGCATCTGCCGGTAACGCCGGACGAGATCGCCGCGGAGGCGATCGCGGCCGCCGAAGCCGGCGCTTCGATCCTGCACCTTCACGCCCGCGATCCCAGTGACGGGCGGCCGACCGCCGACCCCGACGTGTTCATGCAGTTCCTGCCACGGATCAAGCAAGCGACCGACGCGGTGATCAACATCACCACCGGCGGCTCCTCGCTGATGACGCTCGACCAGCGTCTGGCGGCACCGCTCAGGGCCGAGCCCGAAATGTGCTCGCTCAACATGGGTTCGATGAATTTCGCGCTGTTCCCGATGCTCGACCGGCCAAGAGAGTGGCAGCACGAGTGGGAACCCAAGCTGCTGGAAGCTACACGCGACACGATCTTCAAGAACACCTTCGCCGACATGGAAACCGTGCTCGACAGACTTGGAAAGGGCTGCGGCACACGTTTCGAATTCGAGTGCTACGATGTCGGCCACCTCTATTCGCTGGCGCATTTCCGCGACCGGGGACTGGTGTCGGGACCCATGTTCATCCAGTTCGTGTTCGGCATTCTGGGCGGTATCGGCGCCGACCCCGAGAACCTGATCCACATGAAGCGCATCGCCGACAAATTGTTCGGCGACAGCTACCAGTTTTCGGTGCTGGCCGCCGGACGCCACCAGATGCCGATGATCTCGATCGCGGCGGCGATGGGCGGCAATGTCCGCGTCGGGCTGGAGGACAGCCTTTACGACGGCCGCCGGCTGGCCAAGTCCAATGCCGACCAGGTGCGCCGTGTCCGCAGCGTGCTCGATGGGCTGTCGCTCGACGTCGCCACGCCCGCCGAGGCGCGCGAGATGCTGGCGCTCAAGGGCGGTGACAGGGTAGCGTTCTGAGATGGTTATGGCCTGAGATGCTTGCGATCCTTCCCACCCCCCTCTGTCCTGCCGGACATCTCCCCTGCAAGGGGGGAGATCGGATACCGCCCCGGCTTTCGCTAATCACTAGCGTTGCAGGATGGGAAGCGAGATCGAAGCTGCCAATCTCCCCCCTAGCGGGGGAGATGTCCGGCAGGACAGAGGGGGGTGCCTGGGCGCCTCGCCTGTCGTGACCGATCCAACTTCAAAAGACATTCTCATCCGCTCCGGCACCATCGAGGACGTCGACACCATCCACACTGCGCTCTTGCGGCTTGGCGACGATATCGGCGCGCATCAGGAGATCACCTCGACGGCCGAAGACCTTCGCGCCTATGGCTTTGGCGAGAAGCCAGCCTTCTCGACGCTGATTGCGGAAGTCGGCGGCGAGTTCGCCGGCCTGTGCCTGCATTTCCCGATCTTCTCGACCTGGATGGGACGGCCCGGCGTCTATGTGCAGGACCTCTATGTCGAGGACCGGTTTCGCGGCCGCAGGATCGGCGAACGCCTGCTGCGGCGTGTCGCGCGAGAATGCCGGAAAGATGGCGGCGTCTACCTCAGACTGTCCGTCGATACCGACAATAAGGCCGCCAAGGCTTTTTACGAAAGGCTGGGCATTGCCTGGTCAAGCTACGAGCAGGTGCAGAAGATCGTCGGCGAGGCCTTCTTCGCTTTCGCCGATGCGTCCGAGGATGGGGAGAGCAAATGAAAGCCTTTTATGCTCAGGAACAGAAGCGCCACGATTCCAAGGCGTTCCTCTCCAGCGGTGCGCAGAAACCCAATCCGGAAAAGCCGGAACGCGTCGAACGGCTGCTCACCGGCGCCAGGGCCGCCGGCTGCACGATTGAGCGGCCGAGGGATCATGGGCTTGGTCCGGTTGCTGCGGTGCATACGCCCGAATATCTCGATTTTCTCGAGCACATCTTCGCGCGCTGGCAGCGCATCGAAGGCGCTTCGGCTGAAGTGATCCCCAACATCCACCCGATCGCGCGGAACGGCTCCTATCCGGCCTCGGCGGTCGGCCAGGCCGGCTACCACATGGCCGATACCGCTTGCCCGATCTCCGGCGAGACCTGGCAGAGCGCGCTGTGGAGCGCCTGGAGCGCGGTCGAAGCCGCCGAGGCGGTGATGGCGGGCGCGCCGGCCGCCTATGCGCTGTGCCGCCCGCCCGGCCACCACGCCTTTGCCGACGTCGCCGGCGGCTTCTGCTTCATCAACAATTCGGCGGTCGCGGCGCAAACCTTGCGCAAGCAAGCTGTGCGGGTGGCGATCCTCGACGTCGACCTGCATCACGGCAACGGCACGCAAGGCATTTTCTATACGAGGCCGGACGTGCTCACCGTCTCGCTGCATGCCGATCCGGTGCGCTTCTATCCGTTCTTCTGGGGTCATGCCGACGAGCGCGGCGACGGCGCCGGCCTCGGCTACAATCTCAATCTGCCGCTGGCTCGCAAATCCGGCGATGCCGCGTTTCTCGAAGGGCTGGACATGGCGTTCCAGCGTATCCGCGCCTTTGCGCCGGAAGCGCTGGTGGTGGCGCTTGGCCTCGACGCCTTCGAAGGCGATCCGTTCGGCGGGCTGTCGGTGACGACGCCGGGCTTCTCGCGCATCGGCGAGGCTATCGCCGGCCTCGGCCTGCCGACGGTGATCGTCCAGGAAGGCGGCTATCTCTGCGACGAACTCGGCGACAACCTGACCGCGTTCCTCACCGGCTTCGGAGGCGGCATGAGGCGGTAGCTTTGCTCGCCGAGTCAGGACCGCTGCTGTCGCAGCATCGCGATGACGCGATGCACGCTCTCCAGCGTCTCGTCGATCTCGGTAGCGGTATTGTAGTGGGCGATGCCGATTCGCACGACGCCTTGCTCGGCCGGGATGCCGAGCTGGTGGACGATCTCCCAGGCGTAATTGTGGCCGGACCACAGGAAGATGTTTTCCGCATTCATCTGCCGCACGATCGTCTCCGGCGCCATGCCGTCGACGGTGAACGATACCGTCGGTACGCGCTCCCCGATACGCGCCGGATCGGTGATGCCGTGGATCATCAGGCCTGAGATGTCCGACAGGCCGTCGATCAGCCTTTGCGCCAGCGGGTTCTCGTAAGCGATTGATCTTTCGAACGCCTTGGCGATCCTGACGCGGCGCGAACCACCATCGCCTGCCTCTATGCCCAGCTCCGAAAGATAATCGATCGCAGCCGTCAGTCCGGCCATCAGCTCGATCTGCGGCGTGCCAAGCTCGAACCGCTCCGGCAGAGCGTCGGACGAACAGCGGCATTTGTACGGTTTCAGAGCGTCGATGACATCCAGCCTGCCCCACAGGATGCCCATATGCGGGCCGAAGATTTTATAGGCCGAGCAGATCAGGAAGTCGCAACCGATATCCCTGACGTCGATCAGGCCGTGCGGCGCGAACTGCACGGCGTCGACATAGACCAGCGCTCCGGCCTGCTTGGCGATGCGGGTCAGCGCCTTCACCGGATTGATCGAGCCGGTCAGATTGCTGGCATAATTCAAGGCGACGAGCCGCGTCCTGTGGGTGAGCAGCGCGGCAAGCGCCTTCTCCTCGATCTGCCAGCTCTGCTGGTTGAAAGGCAGCCAGCGCACGACGAGACCAAGGTCTTCCGCCAGTTGCAGCCAGGGCGACACATTGCCTTCGTGGTCCATGCGGGTGAGGATGATCTCGTCGCCGGGCTTCATCGTGCGGCCGAGCGTGCGCGACATGTGGTAGGTCAGCGTCGTCATGTTGGCGCCGATGACGATCTCCTGCGGACTCGCAGCACCGAGCAAATCGGCCATCGCCATATGGGCGTCTTCGACGACCTGTTGCGCCGCGATCGTGGTTTCGAAGAAGCCGCCGAGATTGGCATTGGTGGTCAGCAGGCAGCGTGACACCGCGTCGGCAACCGCCTGCGGCACCTGCGTGCCGGCCGGGTTGTCGAGGTAGATGCGGCGGCGGCCCTTGTCGGTCAGCGATAGTGCCGGAAATTTCCCGCGCACAACCTCGATCGGAAAATTCACTTCTGTCCCCCTCCACTTGTAATTATTGGAAAATTACAATCTGCTCACGGACAGGGATTGCCGACGCGCTGGTGGATTGCATCGACCGCCTTCTGCATGTCCTCGGTCCAGACGACATCGGCGGAAGACAGCGCCATTTCGAGCTGTGCGATGGTCGTCGCCCCGATAATACTCGAGGTGACGAAATGCCGGCTCGCGACATAGGCGTTGGCGAACAGCGCCGGCTCCATGCCGAAAGAGCGCGCCAGCTCATTGTATTCCAGCAGCGCTTCCGCGGCATTCGGCGTCTCGTAGCGCTGGCCGCGGTTGAAAAGCTGAGAACGCGAGCCCAGCGGCCGCGCGCCATGATCATACTTGCCGCTCAGATAGCCTTGCGCCAACGGCGAATAGGCGAGCATGGAAACCTGTTCGCGCTCGCAGACCTCGGCGAGATTCACCTCGAAGGTGCGGTTCACGAAATTATAGGCGTTCTGCAGCGACACCGGGCGCGGACCGAGGCCTTTGTCGGCTTCGCCGATGAAGCGCATGACGCCCCAGGAGCTCTCGTTCGACAGGCCGAAACAGCGGATCTTGCCTGCCTTCACCAGTTCGTCGAAGACGGCGAGCGTCTCGGCGATCGGCGCCTCGCCGGCCGGCGCGTCGACGGAATCGGCCCGGAGCGCTACGGCACCGACGCGGTTCGGATTGGCGCCCCACGGCACAGCGCGCTCCGGCCAGTGGACCTGATAGAGATCGATGTAATCGGAGTTGAGCCTAGTCAGCGATTTTTCGACCGCATCGAAGATATCGGCGCGCACCAGCTTCGACGGCCGCCCGCCGCGGAACCATGTATTGGCGGTGCGACCAACTACCTTCGAGGCGAGGATCACTTGATCGCGATTGCGCTTCGCCTTCATCCAGTTGCCGATGATCGTCTCGGTCCGGCCTTGCGTTTCCGGCTTGGGCGGGATCGGGTAAAGCTCGGCGGTGTCGATGAAATTGACGCCGCGCGAAAAGGCTATGTCCATCTGGGCATGGCCGTCCGCTTCGGTATTCTGCTGGCCCCATGTCATCGATCCCAGGCAAATCTGGGAAACAAGAAGATCGGTCCGACCGAGGCGGCGTTTGTGCATGGAATTTTCTCCGGTGGGAATTTTATGCGGCTGCGCGGGAGGAAGCTTCAGCATACAGGAAGACGCGGGCTGTCTCCAAGCCCGCTGCCAGTGGGCCAGCGACTTTTCCAGACGCCGAAGCAAGAGCGTTCGATGTGGTCAAAAATCAAAGTGGCATGGCTGCCATGCAAATGCTGCACTGCACAATTGTCATCATTTGCTTATATTGAGGCTTGGGGAGGACCAACCAGGGGCTTGAATCATGGGTTTCCTCACTGAAATGTTCGCCCGTCCGCGTCCGCAGGAACATCTGCGCTACCGCGCGGCTCTGGCGCTGCTTCATTCGATGAGCAATGCCGACCGTGCGGACATCGGCATCAAACCGGCCGACTTCCCGCGCGTCGCTCGCGAAATGTCCTCACGCTAGCCAAGTCGTGCGATATCCCGGCTCGACCGGGATATTGCCTCGCCAGTTCTTCAACGCGATCCCATGAAAATCGCCTTGCTCAGCGGCACGCCATTGTGGCGCAGGATGTCGTAGGCGGTGGTCACGTGGAAATAAAAGTTGGGCATGGCGAGATGCAGCAGATACTGAATGCCGGCCATCGAGAATTCGCGTTGACCAAGCTTCAACTCGATCGTTCTATCATCGGAGCCGTCCATATCGGCAGGCGAGAATGTCGCCAGATGGTCGACGGTCTTGGCGATGCGCGCCTGGAGATCGGCGAAGCTCGCCTCGTTGTCTTCGTACTTCGGCACCTCACGGCCGGCCAGCCGCGATGGCGCGCCCTTGGCGTGGTCGGTGGCGATCTGTACCTGCCTGGTCAGCGCATACATGTCCGGCGCCAGTCTTGAGGTCAAGAACACCTGCGGATCGATCTTGCGGTCGAGCGCATTCTGCTCGGCGATGTTCAGTACGTTGGATAGCGCCTTCAACCTGGTCGAAAACACCGGCACGGATGCCTCGTACATCGATATGGTCACGTGAGTTTCTCCTGTTCGGCCGGAACATTGACGGCGGGAGGTAGCGCCTTCCCAAGCGATTCTTCAAGCGTCACCGCGTCGCCGCAATCGGTATGATAGAGTTTCCTTGTCAGGTGGAGATTCCCGATGAGACGCGCTTTCTTTGCAGCGACCGCTTTTTTCTCCCTTGCCGTGACAGGCCAATCAGTGCACGCCGCCGAAGCGCCCTACATCGATGACAGATCGGACGCCGAAGCGGTCATCCGTTCGCTCTACAGCGCCATCAACCGGCAAGAATTCGCGCGCGCCTGGGACTATTTCGGCGACGCCAAGCCGGCAAAGGATTTCGATGCCTTCGTCAAGGGTTATGACGGGACCGACAAGGTCGAGGTCAAAACCGGCGGCGTGTCGGAAGACGGCGCGGCCGGCAGCATCTACTACAATGTCCCCGTCGCCATCCGGGCAACGGCGAAGGACGGTACCGAACATGTCTTCGCCGGTTGCTACACGCTGCGCCAGGTCAATGCCTCGATCCAGGAACCGCCGTTCCGCTCGATCTTCATCGACAAGGGCGCGCTGAAGCCGGCTAAGGCTGATTTCGAGAACGCCGTGCCGGAAAGCTGCGGCGACGGCCCGCCGCCGCCGAAGAAGGATGCGGCGCTGGAGCAGGCCAAGAAGGCGTTTGCAGCGACCTATGGCGAACAATGCGACAAGGAAATGCCTGGTGGCGATCCCTTGGGAGAGCCGGACGCCTACCCCCTGCGCTACAAGGATGCCGGTGCAGCAAGCGACGAGCCCGAACGCGAGACCCGGCTGTTCCGATTCTTCTGTTCGATGGCCGCCTACAATGAGAGTGCCGTCTATTACATCGCCGACGACGTATCGGGCGTCCGGCAGCTGCAGTTCGCCTCGCCGGAGCTCGACATTCACTATGAGAACGACAATAGCGAAGGCAAGGTCGAGGCGATCAACGTCGTCGGCTTCCAGACCGATGACCAGCTGGTCAATTCCGGATATGACGACGCTACCAAGACGATCTCGTCCCTCAGCAAGTGGCGCGGCATCGGCGATGCCTCGTCGGCCGGCACCTATCTGTTCCGCCATGGCAATTTCTCGCTGGTGCAGTACGATGTCGATGCCTCCTATGACGGCGAGGTCAACCCGGAGACCGTGCTCGACTACAACACCGCGCCTTAAGGGGCCTTCGACAGCATCCAGTTGAGCGTGCCGCGCCAGTCCGCCATGCGGATCGGCGTGCCGTGCGTACCCGTCTCGAAGCGGACGAAGCGGGCCGGATAGCCCTTCGATCTGGCGAGGATGGAGCGGAAGAAGGCCTCCTGTTTCTCGACTGGAAACACCGGATCCTTGCTTCCCTGGCCGAAGAAGACCGGAATACGCCGCTTGAAAGCCGGGCTCGAGAAGAAACTCTCATCCCACAGCGAGCCGAGCAGCAGCAACCCATCGATGCGGCCGCCCATATCCTTGCGGGCGGCGAGCTCCCAGCACAGCGCGCCGCCCATCGAGCCACAGGCAACGAATATCTTCGCGCCCGGCGATTGTTCGGCATAGTGGCCGATCAGCGCGGCGAGCTGGGCCGCGCCGGTATCGCCGAAGTCGGAGAAGTCCGGCGACAGATAGAGGCCGCCATTACCGGCCATCAGGTTCTTGATCCGGTTGAAATTGCCGCCGAACGTGAAGTCGTCGACGCCCTGCTTTCTGCTGCCGCCCTGCCCGTGCAAATAGAGCACGATAATGCCGGCGCCTTGCGTGCGGCCGACGGCGACGTGGCGGATATTGCCGGCGCCGGTTTTCAGCAGCAGATCCTGCTGCACCTTGCGCACACCAGTGTCGACATACTGCGCATGCGCGCGCCGCTCCGGCACTTTGTCGCGGGCGTTGATGTCGCGCAACTCACGATAGTCGATGACCGTATAGGCGCCGTTGTCCTGGGAAGAGAGCGTGGCCGGATAGGCGAACAGATCATCCTTGAAGGGTTTCAGCGTGAGAACGTCGGCGTAAGCGGCAGAAGAAAAAAAGAAAAACATCGAAGTCAGAAGGGCGCGGGCCCCCCTCTGGGGTGAATGCGCAAAGGCGGGCGGAAGGAAACGGAAAGCCATGCCAAAGGCATCGTTTTTCGGCCTCGGTTTGTCAATCCTGCAGCACGCCGCCGGCGCCTTCCAGCGCTTCGCGCGTATCGACATCGATGGACGCAGCCTTGCCGATCTCGACATCGACGACATCGAGCCCCTCGGCCTCGACCAGATGGCGCGCGCCGGTATCGCCTTCGAGATGAGCGATCGCCGGAAACAGCGAACGCGGCAGCAGCACCGGGTTGCCGCGCTTTCCCGCATACGAGGCGCGCACGACCGATCGGCCTTCGGATTTGCGGAATGCGTCGATCAGCCTGTCGAGGTCATTCGACGAGACGCCAGGCATGTCGCCAAGCACGATCATCGCGCCGGCAGCGTCGTCGGCAACCCGCACGATACCGGCCTTCAGCGACGAAGATAGGCCGTCAGCGAAATCCGGATTATCGGCGAGGGTCACGTCAAGGCCAGACAACGCCGCGCGTACACGCTCGCGCTGATGGCCGGTGACGACGATCGTATCAGAGGCTTTCGAGCCGAGCGCGCGTTCGGCGGTGCGACGGACCAGGGGCTTGCCGTCGAACAGCGCCAGCAGCTTGTTCGGTCCGCCCATCCGGCTGGAGCGGCCAGCGGCCAGCAGCACGACATCGACCTTCAACGCGGCCCTGGCCGGCAGCGGCTCGCGCGGCTGCGGCCGCGTCGGGATTTCCATCAGCAGCCCGCCGACGCCCATGCCGGCAATGTCCTTGGCCGTCACGTCGAGGCCGGCGATCAGTCGGTCGAGCACCCAGTCGAAGCCGTTCTCCTTGGGGCTGCGGGCGCAGCCCGGCGCGCCAATGACGCGCTTGCCACCAAGCGTGCCGAGCACCAGCAGGTTGCCGGGATCGACCGGCATGCCGGCACGGACGACGGTACCGCCAGCCTTCTCGATCGCCGCCGGGACGACGTCACCAAAATCGCTCATCGCCGAGGCGCCGAAGATCACCACCATGTCGTTTTCGCGCGCCAGCGCGGCCGCAGCGTCAGCCACGGGCGCAATTTCGTGCGGTGTGCGGCGCTCCGCCGCCAGCCGGCCGCCGGAGCGCGCCAGGCGCGCTTCGGTGACGCGCAAGGTCTTGTCGAGCACGCTCGGCTTGATGCCGGGCAGGACTGTCTGGATGACACCGACGCGCACCGGCCGATAGGCGTTGACGGCAAAGACCTCGCCGCTGGCGCAGATCCTTGCCACCGCGTCGACGAGCACGGAGCCGACCGCGAAGGGAATGATCTTCACCGTCGCGACCATCTGGCCTTTTTCGACCGGCGCATGCTGCGCCAGCGTGGCGATGGTGATGGTCGGATCGACGGCATTGATGGCGTCGATCATCGTCGCATCGACGGTGAAGATGCCGGCGGCCCGGGCGTGGAGGTTGACCCGGCCGGTCGCGGCGGGCTTGGCCTCGATGTCGCGATGGATCATGCTTTCAGCGATTTTTTCGGCGGCGGCGTCCTCGCTCAAATCGTCGGGAGCAAGAACGGCCGCAACGACCTCCGAAATCCCCGCTGCCTTGAGCAAGGATACATCGTCGGCGCTCAGCCTGTGTGCCTTGCGCAGCCGCCGTTCTCCGGCGGTGGTCGCGTGCGCCAGCACCGCGCCTTCGGCCGTGTCGATCGGGATCGAGCCGAATTTCACGCCGCCGCGTCCCTGGTTTCCAGGCCACGCGAGCGAAAGGCCTGGATCGCCTGCGCCAGCACCGCCACGGCGATCTCGGCCGGGCTCGCGGCGCCGATGTCCAAGCCGATCGGCGCATGGATGCGGGCGATCTGGTCGGCGGTCGCGCCCAATGCCAGCAGGCGCTCGACACGCTTCGCATGGGTCTTGCGGCTGCCGAGCGCCCCAACATAGAAGCAGTTGGCGTCGAGCGCCGCCTTGAGCGCGAAATCGTCGATCTTCGGATCATGGGTAACGGCGGCCAGCGCCGTGTAGCTGTCGAGCGGCTGGCGCGCCAGCACATCCTCCGGCCATTCGGCATGCAGCGCGACGTCGGGAAAGCGGTCTGCGGTGGCAAAGGCGGTGCGCGGATCGACTATCTCGACGGGGTAGCCGGCGATCCTGGCCATCGGCGCCAATGCCTGGCTGATATGAACGGCGCCGATCACCAACAGGCGCGGCTGCGGCAGGTAGGCGTTGAGAAAGAAGGTCCGCCCCTCCGCCTCGACCGACCCGGAATTGCCTGATCGAAACGCCTTCGCGGTCGCAACGCCCAATTCGCCGGCGACCTGATCGCCTTCACGCACGATGCGGTCGCGGCCGTCGCCGAGATCGGTGACCAGGATCGCCGCGCGGCGGGCGCGGCGCTCGGCGTTCAGCGTCTTCAGCGCATGAGGATCCATCTGAGATCAGCCCAACCGCTCGACATAGACCTTGATACGGCCGCCGCAGGACAGGCCGACCTGCCAGGCGGTTTCGTCGGCAACGCCGAATTCCAGCATCTTCGCCTTGCCGCTTTCGATCACGTCGACCGCCTCGGCCACCACCGCGCCTTCGACACAGCCTCCAGAGACGGACCCCTGGAAATTGCCTTCCGCGTCGATGACAAGATGGCTGCCGACCGGACGCGGCGCCGAGCCCCAGGTCTCGACCACTGTAGCGACCGCGACGTTCTTGCCGTCCCTCATCCAGCCTTCCGCGACGATCAGCGGATCGCGGGCCTCATCCAGATAAAAGCTGTTTTCCATCACTGTTTCTCCCGGAGAAAACATATGGCTATGCGGCGTCTCTCGCGCCACCCTCAATCCACCGGCGCGGATCGACCGACCGTGTCGACTTCTTGTCCAGCGAGGCGCACAGATCGGCGAGCGCATCAAGATTGTGCACCGAACGGAATTCGTCGACATGCGGCAGCATTGCTTTGACGCCGCGGGCACGGGCCTCGAAGCCATCGAAGCGCAGCAGCGGGTTCAGCCAGATCAGCCGCCGGCAGGACTTGTGCAGGCGCTCAATTTCTTCCGCCAGCCCAGCGACGTCATCGCGCTCCAGCCCGTCGGTGATCAGGAGAACCACGGCGCCCTGTCCCAGCACGCGCCGCGACCACAACCGGTTGAATTCGGCCAGCGTATCGCCGATGCGGGTGCCGCCCGACCAGTCCTTCACCGCCGCCGAACAGTCGGCGAGTGCCGCGTCGGGATCGCGATGGCGCATCTGCCGCGTCAGGTTGGTGAGCCGTGTGCCGAAGACGAAGGCATGCACGCGCCGGCGCTTTTCCGTCAGAGCATGCAGAAAATGCAGGAAGATGCGCGTGTACTGGCTCATCGAACCGGAAATGTCGGCAAGCACGACCAGCGGCGGATGCACCTCACGCGGCGATCGGAATTTCGGCAGGATCAATTCGCCGCCGGTGCGCGCGGCGGAACGCATCATGGCGCGCGGATCGATGCGGCGGCCATGCGCGTCGGATTTGAAGCGCCGCGTCCTGACCATGTCGAAGGGAAGCCGCAACTCGGCGATCGCCTTCTTGGCGTCGGCCATCTCGGCGGCGTTCATCTGGGCAAAATCCTTACCCCTCAGCACCTCGTTGCCGGAAAAGGTGAAGCGCGCGTCGACCTCGATCTCCGGGATTTCCTGCACCGGCTGGTTTTTCTGATGGCCCTCGAACATCGCCTGGCTGACGCGGTTCTCGGCCGCGCGGGGTTTTTGCTTCTCTTTGTTATCGGGCGCCACCGGCGAAAACATCGCCAGCATCTTTTCGATCAGCTCGCGCGATTTCCAGAACAGCCGGAAAGTCTCGTCGAAGGTGGGATGGTCCTCGTGCCGCGACACCAGCACGGCATGCAGCGTCCAGTAGAAATCGTCGCGGGAACCTATGCCGGCGGCCAGCACCGCCTCGATCGCATCCTTGACCGAGGCCGGCCCGACCCGCATGCCGGCCTTGCGCAAGGTGCGGGCGAAATAGACGATGTTGTCGGCGATCCGCCCGTCCGGCGTGGCCTCCTTCGGTTCGGGACGCGGCGCTGCCATTGCCTACTCCGCCGCCGAAAGCTCGGCCTTCACCTCGTTGAGGATGCGCCGGCCTTCGCCCTGTTCGATACGGGCAATGTCGTCCTGGTATTTCAGCAGCACGCCGATCGTGTCGGAAACGGTTTCCGGGTCGAGCGCCACCTTGTCGAGTTCGGTCAGCGCGCCGGCCCAGTCGATGGTCTCGGCGACGCCTGGGACCTTGAACAGCTCGATCTGACGCAGCTTCTGGATGAATGAAACAACCTCGGCCGACAGCCGGCTGTTGGCCTGCGGCACCTTTCTGCGCACGATCTCAAGTTCGCGCTCGGCATTCGGATAATCGACCCAGTGATAGAGGCAGCGCCGCTTCAGCGCGTCGTGGATCTCGCGGGTGCGGTTGGTGGTGATGATGACGATCGGCGGCTCCTCCGCCTTGATCGTGCCGAGCTCGGGCACCGTCACCTGGAAGTCCGACAGGATTTCGAGCAGGAACGCCTCGAAGGCTTCGTCGGTGCGGTCGAGCTCGTCGATCAGGAAGACCGGGGCGGCGCCCACCTTGCCCGTCAGTGCGTCGAGCACCGGGCGACGAATCAGGTATTTTTCGGAGAATACGTTGCGCTCCATGTCGGAGCGATCGACCTTACCGGCCGCCTCCTCCATGCGAATCTCGATCATCTGCGCGGCGTAGTTCCACTCGTAGACGGCGGACGAGACATCGAGACCTTCATAGCACTGCAGGCGGATCAGCCGGCGGCCGAGCGCTTGCGCCAGCACCTTGGCGATCTCGGTCTTGCCAACGCCGGCCTCGCCCTCGAGGAACAGCGGCCGCTTCATGCGCAGCGACAAAAACAGCACGGTCGCCAGCGACCGGTCCGCCACATAGTCCGCCCCGGTCAGGAGATCGAGCGTCTCGTCGATCGTCCGCGGCGCGGGGCGCGGTTTCAACTCGGTCATTCTCTCTCCGTGAGCGCAGCCATACCCATCACAGAACGTGGTAGCCGCGGTCGTGATAGATCAGCGGCCGCAAATTATCGCCGATGCGCAGGCCTGTCACCTTGCCAAAAAGCACACGGTGCGTAGCCAGATCCTTGATGTCGACCAGTTCGCAGTCGAACACGGCGAGCGCGCCTTTCAGTGTTGGCGCACCGGTCGAGATCACATCCCACTCGCCCAACGCGAAACGTTCCTCGACGGGCAGGCCGGTGAGGCCGGAAAAGCCGACCGACAGCGCCTCCTGATGCGAAGCCAGCGTGTTCAAGGCGAACTTGCCGTTTTTCACGAACGGCTCGTTCTTGGGATTTTCGCGATTGAGACAAACCAGGATGGTCGGCGGCGCGTCCGAGACCGAACAGGCCGCAATGACAGTCGCACCTCGCCTGCCGGCGGGACCATCGGTGGTGACCACATGGACGTGGCCGGCAAAATGGCTCATCGCGTCGCGATAGGCCTGCGGCCCTATGTCGTTCTTCTTCAGCACCGGCGATTTCCATGGTTGGAAGCGAGATGAACCCCAGCGTTATATATGGCGGCATATTGCATGCACAAGCGAAGTGGTTGACATGCATCCTGAATTTCGCGTGTTGCGCGGAAGCTAACCAGCCTTTAGGTCTTGGCGGGAAACGGTGCCGGCAAACACGCGACCGGCGCGGAGGATTTCTTCGCTCGCATGCTACCCAGGACAACGACAATAGCGGTGCTGGCCTGGCTGTCTCTCGCCGGCAATGCCGGTGCTGAGACGCTGCTGATCGGCGTCGCAGCACCATTATCCGGCCCGTCGGCTCTCCTCGGCAAGCAGATCGAGGCGGGCGCCGACCTGGCGGCAAAGGCGAACGGCGCCGAGATCAAGACGGTCGACGACGCCTGCACGGCCGATGGTGGGGCTGCCGCAGCGAGGGAATTCGTAGCGGCGAAAGTCGGCGTGGTCGTAGGCTTCCTCTGCACCGAGGCGATCGAGGCGGCGCTGCCGATCCTGAAGGACGCCAACATACCGGCCATCACCGTCGGCGTGCGCACCGAAAGCCTGACCGACCGCCGCGCCAAGACCGGCTGGCCGGTCTTTCGTCTCGGGCCGCGCGGCGATGACGAGCGCAATGCCGTCGCCTCCATCCTCACCCGCCAATGGCAGAACGAACTGTTCGCCATCGTAGACGACGGCACGATCTATGGCCGCGAGATCGCCGAGACGCTTCGGGCAGCGGCCGAACAGGCGGCGCTGAAACCGGTGTTCGTCGACACGTTCCGGCCGCAGCTCGACAACCAGATTGGGCTGATCGGGCGGCTGAAGAGAGCCGGCGCCACGCATGTCTTCGCCGGCGGCGACGGCGACGACATCGCCATCATGGGCCGCGACGCCGGCCAACTCGATGCCGGCATCACCTTTGCCGGCGGCGAAGCACTGCGCGCTCCACCCGGCGCCGTGCCCTATGCGACGGGCACGCTCATCATCGCGCCGCCCGAATGGGCCGATGCTGCCGCACCCAAAGTGCTCGAGAGCTTTACCGCACAAAAGATCGAGCCGGACGGCTACACGCTGCCGGCCTATGCGGCGGTCGAGATCGCCAGGGCGGCCGCGGACCTGGCGGAAACCTCCGGCAGGCCACTGGCCGATGCGCTCACCGGGCATGACTTCAGTACGGCGATCGGGCCGATCCGCTTTGACGGCAAGGGCGACTTGACCCAAAACCTCTATAGGGTCTTCCGTTTCAACGGCGCGCAATTCGTGCCAGCGGAGGTCAGATGATGTTTCGTACAGGGCCGCGCAATCTCATCACCGATGTCGCCGGCCTGCGTGTCGGCAACGCTTCCGATGTGAGGCTGAAGTCCGGCGTGACCACCGTGCTGTGTGACGAACCGGCGGTGGCCGGTGTCCAGATCCTGGGCGGTGCACCGGGCACCCGCGAGACCGACCTGCTCGAGCCGCACAATTCGATCGAGGCGATCCATGCCGTGGTGCTTTCGGGCGGCTCGGCCTATGGCCTCGACGCCGCCTCCGGCGTACAGGCGGCACTGCGCGAAAGGGGCATCGGCGTGGAGGTCGGCGGCTTTCGCGTGCCGATCCTGCCGGCGGCGATCCTGTTCGACCTGCGCAATGGCGGCGATAAGGACTGGGGCCGTTATCCACCCTACCGTGACCTTGGCTATGAAGCGGCGCAGGCGGTCGGCATCGACTTTCCGCTGGGTACGGTCGGCGCGGGTACGGGTGCGCTGAGTTCCGGCCTGAAGGGCGGTCTCGGCTCGGCTTCGACGGTCCTCGACAGCGGCGTCACCATCGGCGCACTCGCGGCCGCCAATCCGATCGGCTCGGTGACGATCGCCCGCAGCAGGCACTTCTGGGCAGCGCCCTTCGAAATCGGCGACGAGTTCGGCGGGCTTGGCTATCCCTCGCCTATTCCAGACGATGCGAGAAAACTGAAGTTCCGCGACAAGCAGGTGGGCGGCAACACCACGATCGCCGTCATCGCCACGGATGCCGTTCTCACCAAGGCCGCCGCAAAACGCCTAGCCATATCGGCCCATGACGGCTTTGTCCGAGCGATTTGGCCGACGCACACGCCGGCCGACGGCGATCTGGTCTTCGCGCTGGCGACTGGCAAGAGCGGCATCGAGCTCGCGCCCAACGACGCCATCGACCTTTACGCAGCGGCCGGCGCCACCATGGCGCGCGCCATCAGCCGTGGCGTCTTTGCCGCAACGCCAGCCGACGGCGACCTGTTTCCGGTCTGGTCGTCGCGCTGAATGCGCACTATGGGCCGTAATCAAATGGCCCCGTGTTCAGGTGGGATCGGATTTTTCTTCCTCGAAGGTGACCGCGACATCCGAGTTTGCGGACAGCCGCACTTTCTGACCCTCGACCTCGGCAACGAGACTGAGGGGAATGAAGTGGTGATGCCCTCTGTGGGCGCCCTCGCCGCTGTCGCGCTTGGTCAACTTGATTCGTTGTCCCTCAACTTTGTCGACAGTGCCGACATGGACGCCGTCGGCGCCGATCACTTCCATATGTTCGCGAATTCTGGCTGCATCGGTCATTATCGGGTCTCCATTTGAAGCTGCCGACAATAACAAATAACGGCACGATTGGATGCATCGGCTTCGGGTTTCATACCGCACGACGTTTTGATCGCATCGTGATAGGGGGATTGAAACGAGCTCTGCTGCCGGATTGGAAAAAAGCATGCGAATCCTTGTCCTGTTTGCCGTTTCCCTCCTTGCCCAGTTTGCAACTTCTCTGGCCGCCCAAGCCGGTGATGTCGCCGAGCTTGAAATCCTGGGCTTCACCGGGGATGGCGGCGTCTTTGCCTTCGAGGAATACGGCGTCCAGGACGGATCGGGATTTCCCTACGCCAATCGCTATTATATCGACACTGCCGACGACAGTTTTCTCAAGGGCACGCCGATCAAGGTGCGGCTTGACGACGACACCGCAACGCTCGACGCGGCGCGCCTTGCGGCCCGGGAAAAAGGCGAAGCGATCGTCAGCCAGCACGAGCTGGCCGCGAACCGCGGCATCACCGCCGGCTACAACCCGGTGACCGAACTGTCGGCCGATCCGTTCCGCATGGTGGTCAACCCGCGTCCGATCTTTTCGCCGGTCGACGACGCGCTCGAGTTCCGGCTCGACGAGATCGGCATGAACAACACCGAAATCTGCCAGAGCCAGGGCGATATCAACGGCTTTCGCCTGCTGCGCATCGAGGCGAAAGACGGCGGCAAGACTGAGCTTCTGCACGAGGACAAGTCGATCCCCAAAAGCAGGGGCTGTCCCAACGGCTACCGGATCGGCGCGGTGCAGACGTTCTCCTTGCAGGGCCTCAGCGCCTATGCCGTGCTGATCGCGGTGCGCCAGTACGGCTTCGAAGGGCCGGACTATCGCTGGATTGCAGTGACCGGCCGGCTGTGACGCCGCTCCCCGTCATACGCAGCCGCGTCCTGGATCGCATCCGCAACGCCTTGCCGTCGCCGGGCGCTGCGATTTGCGGCGCGCTGCTGTGGGCCGGGGCGATGGGCACCAGCGCGCTCGTCAATCTGCTGTTGGACGATTGGGAGACCGCGGCAAGGATCCGCTTCGTCTCGTTGCTCTACGCGGCAGGCGGTGCGCTCGCCTTTCCGGTTGGCCTGTTCTTGGCACGGTTCGTCTCGCTCGGACGGCATTGGGAGGTGGCCTTGGCGGCCGCGTTCGTCTGCCTTCTCGTCGCTACGATCGGCTTCACCGGTGGGCTCTTTGCGCTGCACTACCGTTCCTACTATGTCCAATGGCATGCACCGGCACTGACCATCGCCTGGTCCATCCAGTTCGTGCACACCGTGGCGACGGCGTTCTATCAATTCGTCGTTCTGGGCATCCGGCTTTATTTTCCGCTCGGTTTCATCGCGCTCGCTCTCGCCAGCATCTGGTTTGCGCGGCGGCAGCGTTGAGCATTTTGTCTGCCTCTGTTACGACGCGGGCGAACGCCCTCGCACGTCAGGACTGACCGATGATCCCTCGCTACTCCCGGCCGGAAATGGTGGCCATCTGGTCGCCCGAAACCCGCTTCCGCATCTGGTTCGAGATCGAGGCCTACGCTTGCGACGCACTGGCCGAGCTCGGCGTGATCCCGAAGGAAGCCGTCAAAACCATCTGGGAAAAGGGCGGGGCCGCTAAGTTTGACGTCGAGGCCATCGACGAGATCGAGCGCGTGACCAAGCACGACGTCATCGCCTTCCTCACCCATCTCGGTGAATTCGTCGGGCCGGATGCCCGCTTCATCCATCAGGGCATGACGTCCTCGGACGTTCTCGACACCTGCTTTGCCGTGCAGCTTACTCGCGCCAGCGACATCCTGCTCGCCGACATCGACGGGCTGCTTGCGGCGCTCAAGCGTCGTGCCTTCGAACACAAGGACACCGTCACCATCGGGCGCAGCCACGGCATCCATGCCGAGCCGACGACCTTCGGCGTCAAGCTGGCGCAGGCCTATGCCGAATTCTCGCGCTGCCGTGAGCGGCTGGTGCACGCGCGAGAGGATATAGCGACCTGCGCGATATCAGGCGCTGTCGGCACCTTCGCCAACATCGATCCCTATGTCGAAGAATACGTGGCGAAGAAACTCGGATTGAAGCCGGAGCCGGTGTCGACGCAGGTGATCCCGCGCGACCGTCACGCCATGTTCTTCGCGACGCTCGGTGTCATCGCCTCGTCGATCGAACGGCTGGCGATCGAGATCCGCCACCTGCAGCGCACCGAGGTGCTGGAGGCGGAAGAATATTTTTCGCCCGGACAAAAGGGCTCGTCGGCGATGCCGCACAAGCGCAACCCGGTGCTGACCGAAAACCTCACCGGGCTTGCGCGCATGGTGCGCTCCTTCGCGCTGCCGGCGATGGAGAATGTGGCGCTTTGGCACGAGCGCGACATCTCGCATTCGTCGGTCGAGCGCATGATTGGGCCGGATGCGACTGTCACGCTCGATTTCGCGCTGTCTCGGCTGACCAGCGTCGTCGACAGATTGCTCGTCTACCCCGACAACATGATGAAGAACATGAACAAGTTCCACGGCCTCGTGCATTCGCAGCGCGTGCTGCTCGCGCTGACCCAGGCGGGCGTCAGCCGTGAGGACGCCTACCGGCTGGTGCAGCGAAACGCCATGAAAGTGTGGGAGCAAGGCGCTGATTTCCTTGAGGAACTGCTCGCCGACAACGAGGTCACAGCAGCCTTGCCCGAAGCCGATATCCGTGAGAAGTTCGACCTTGGCTATCATACCAAGCATGTCGACACGATCTTCAAGCGCGTGTTCGGAGAGGCGTGATGATTTCGGCGACCGGAGATTTCGATTTTCTCGCCTTGCCAGGGCGCGGCAATTCCGGACCAGATCACTGGATGTCGCACTGGTGCCGGGCGTTCCCCAATTCGAGCCGCGTGCTGCAAGCCGAATGGGACAGGCCCAACCCCGAGGACTGGATTGGCCGGGTGGACGCCGCAATTGCCGCGGCACCTCGACGCGTTGTGCTGCTTGCGCATTCGCTGGCGGTGGCGACGGCGGTGAAGTGGGCCGCCAGCGCCAGCGAAAGCCAACTCAACAGGGTTGCAGGGGCATTGCTCGTTGCGGCGACCAATATCGAGGACCCTGATCAGTCCTTCGATCTGGTTCGTCCCTTCGCGCCGATGCCGCTGAAACGCCTGCCCTTTCCGACGCTGGTGGTGGCCAGCCGAACGGATCCGCGCGTCACCTTCGACCAGGCGACCGCCTTCGCCGCTGCCTGGGGCGCAGACCTCGCCGACGCCGGCGATCTCGGCCATATGGGGAACGAGACCCGCCTCGGCCTTTGGCCGGCGGGCCTGCTCATGCTCGGCCGCCTGTTGGAAAAGGCCCGCCTCTAACAGACTTCCGAAACGCTCAAGCCTTGCCGGGAACGGTCCTGATTACCGTTCCCCATGGGTCTTCGCGGGTCGTTGCCGCTGTCACATTGTCCGACCGCATTTCGACCCACGCGAGTCCGGACCGGGAAGGATCGCGGCGACCGGCGCCGGAGCTCTGCCACGCATTGGCGCCGATGTGGTGGTGGTAGCCGCCCGACGACAGGAACACCGCCGCGCTGCCATATTTCGCCACCGTATCGAAGCCGAACTCCTGGTGCCACCAGGCTTCGGCGTCTTCCGGCCTGCCGACGCGCAGATGAACGTGGCCGATGATGCTGTTGTCCGGGGCGCCCTGCCAACCGGCATCGCCGGTCGGCACTTCGGCGACGACGGACGACATATTCAGCCGTTCGGTCGCCATCGCTACCTTGTCGCCATTCCACTTCCAGTCCTCATGACGGCGGTCGGCATAGATCTCGATGCCGTTGCCTTCAGGATCGGTCAGGTAAAGCGCCTCGCTGACCAGATGGTCGGAAGCGCCCTCAATGCCGATCTTGCTGGCGATGGCGTGGTTGATCCAGCGGCCGAGATCGGCCCGGCTGGGCAGCAGGAAGGCGGTGTGGAACAGGCCGGCGCCGCGCGGATCGTCAGGCCTCGCCGCCGGATCCGGCTCGATGACGAGCAGTGGACGATCGGCGGCGCCCAGCGTGATCGCGCCATCGGCGCGGCTCAATTCCCGCAACCCGACGACCTTGCGATAGTAGGCGGCCAGGCTTTCCGCGTCCCGCGCCCGCAACCCGACGCGGGCAACGCTCACCGGTGTCTTGGCGGCAAAAGGCAATTCGCTCATCGAACTCTCCGTTTGGGCGGCGCTTGACGAAGCTCCCAAGGCCAGGAGCCCGGCGCCACCGATCATTGTACGTCGTGTCAGTGCCAAAATCGCGGTCCTTCACGGCTGTCTTGTTCAAGCGGACAGATCGTCGATCTCGATCGTTCACACAAGATGGCAGGAAGCGAACATGGTGTTCACTATTGTGATCATCGGGCCAAACCTGCTTTGGCTTGGCAGATGATCCTATCCAAAACCGGTTCTCACTTTTTGGGACCATGCGCGGTTGCGTGCGGAGACGCCGCTCGCTACATGCGCGCCATGAAAGTCAAAGATGCAGATATTCTCATCGTGCCGGGCTACACCAATTCCGGCCCGGACCATTGGCAGAGCCGCTGGCAAGCGAAGCTATCGACGGCGCGCCGCGTCGAGCAGGCGGCATGGTCGAAGCCGGTGCGCGAGGATTGGACGGCGAACGTGGCCAAGGCGGTCAACCAGGCCGAGCGGCCGGTCGTCATCGTCGCTCATTCACTCGGCGTCGCCACGGCAATCCAGGCGATGCCGCAGTTTCAGCGCCCGGTGGCCGGAGCCTTCTTCGTGGCGCCTCCCGACGTCGCCAATCCTGGGATTAAACCCAAGCACCTGATGACCTTCGGCCCCTACCCGCGCGAGCCGCTGGCATTTCCTTCGGTGGTGATCGCCAGCCGCAACGACCCGTTCTGCATGTTCGACGTTGCCGAGGACATTGCCGGGGCGTGGGGCTCGCTGTTCATCGACGCTGGCGAGGCCGGCCATCTCAATGCCGATTCCGGCTTCGGGCCGTGGCCTGAAGGTTCGATGACCTTTGCCAAGTTCCTGACGGATCTTTAGGACCCGATCGAATCCTTCACGCTCTGCAGCAGGGTTTTGGCCCCCAGACCGATCAGCGCATGCTCGGAGCCCATGGCCAGCAGCCGGTAGCCCATCGACACCACACGGCCGGCGATGGCCGGCTCGACGACGTAGATCGCGGCATGCTTGCCGGCTTTGCGCGTCCGCTCGGCGATCGAGGCGACGGTGTCCATCATGCTTTCCAGCGTCGAGTTGACGGTGACGCCGTTCGACCAGGCAATCGAGAAATCCGATGGGCCGACGAATATCCCGTCAATGCCCGGCGTATCGAGGATCCCGTCGAGCGCATCAAGGGCGGCGCGCGTCTCGACCATGGCGAACGCCATGGTGCGCTCGTTGCTGTCGCGCAGCCAGTCGGCATGGTCGCCCTTGCCATGACGCGGAAAGGCATAGGTAGGGCCCCAGGAACGCTCGCCGAGCGGCGGGTACTTCATGGCGGCGGCAAACAGCCGCGCGTCCGCCACCGAATTCACCATCGGCGCAATCACCGCCTCGGCGCCGAAATCGAGCGCACGGCTGGCCATGTCGAAGCGACCGACCGGAATGCGCACTAGAGCCGGCTTGTTGGCAGCCAGCACCGGCACAAGGCCGCGCAGCACACTGTCTTCGTGATGTCCGCCATGCTGCATGTCGAGCGTGACGGCATCGAAACCCTGCCTGGCGAGGATTTCCACAGTCAAGGCATCCGGCACGCCGGACCATGCGGTGCATAGCGTTTCATCCGCCGCCAAGCGTGACTTCAGAGACATGGGCGCCTTCCTCATTGGCTCTCGCATCGGCCCGGAAATCGGAATCGTTTCTGGGAAAGACACGCTGCGAAACTCACGGTGTTGGAGCGTTTGCGCGTTCGAATGGACGCACGACGCTCAAATGCAGTTCAACCGGAAACGGCCGCAAAGGCAAAGAAAAACCGCCCGGGTAGACCGGGCGGTCATTGGTCCAGAAAGTCGACTAGGTCGGGAGAAAGATCAGGTGTTCTTGACCTGTTCAATCGCCTGCGCCATCAAATCGTCCATGGTGCGACGAATCTGATGATCCGACTGGTCGACCCCGGCTTCGTCGAAGTCCTTGCGGATCTTGCGGAAAACGTCGTGATCGCCGGCTTCCTCGATGTCGGCGACAACCACCTCTTTGGCGTAGGCATCGGCGTCGGCGCCCGACTTGCCCAGCTTT
Organism: Mesorhizobium sp. WSM4821; assembly: GCF_055901555.1. Classification (NCBI taxonomy): domain Bacteria; kingdom Pseudomonadati; phylum Pseudomonadota; class Alphaproteobacteria; order Hyphomicrobiales; family Phyllobacteriaceae; genus Mesorhizobium; species Mesorhizobium sp. WSM4821. Next base: position 4,919,534 of record NZ_CM148371.1, read on the forward strand.
TCGGCGGCCCACATGCCCAGCGCCTTGTTGCGGCGCGCCGAAGCCTTGAACCGAAGTTCCTCGTCGAATGCGAATTTGCGCTCGAAGCCCTCTTCGCGATCTTTCATGCTGCTCATGGCATCCCTCCGGTCAATTCCGATTCGCTGGTAGTTGAATATGTGTGTTGCGGCAGCACAAACCAAAAGGCCGCAGGCCGGTCAATATGCTACGTCACGTGCTGCGCTGCGGCATTTCATTCCGGAAAGCGGTTGATTGGAAGGATTGCCGATTGAGCAAACTGTGCGATTGGGATAGACACCGGCATTGAACCCTACCGTTGCCGCACTAATTTAGGCAGACGGACAGGAACTGGTCGTTTGCCGCCTGCCCGGAAATCCAGAGAAAAAATCAGATGAAAAATCGCCGCCGCATTTATGAAGGCAAGGCCAAGATCCTCTATGAGGGACCTGAGCCGGGAACGCTGATCCAGTTCTTCAAGGACGACGCGACCGCTTTCAACAAGAAAAAGCACGAAGTCGTCGATGGCAAGGGCGTGCTCAACAACCGCATTTCCGAGCACATCTTCAACCACCTCAACCGGATGGGCATTCCGACCCACTTCATCCGCCGGCTCAACATGCGGGAGCAGCTGATCAAGGAAGTCGAGATCATCCCGCTCGAAGTGGTTGTGCGCAACGTCGCCGCCGGTTCGTTGGCCAAGCGCCTCGGCATCGAGGAAGGCACCGTGCTGCCGCGCTCGATCATCGAGTTCTACTACAAGGCCGACGCGCTCGACGATCCGATGGTGTCGGAGGAGCACATCACGGCTTTCGGATGGGCGAGCCCGCAGGAGATCGACGACATCATGGCGCTCGCCATCCGCGTCAACGACTTCCTCTCCGGCCTGTTCATGGGCGTCGGCATCCAGCTCGTCGACTTCAAGATCGAGTGTGGCCGCCTGTTCGAGGGCGACATGATGCGCATCGTCGTCGCCGACGAGATCTCGCCGGATTCGTGCCGGCTGTGGGACGTGGCGACGCAGGACAAGCTCGACAAGGACCGGTTCCGCCGCGACATGGGCGGGCTGGTCGAAGCCTACCAGGAAGTCGCCCGCCGCCTCGGCATCATGAACGAGAACGAGCCGCCGCGGCCCGCCGGGCCAGTGCTCGTCGCCTCGACCGATGGTGTCAGAGGCAAGCCGCACTGACGTTTGTTGCCGCTCAACACGTTCAACTGGAGCATATTCAGCGTGATCAAGGCCCGCATAACCGTAACCCTCAAGAACGGCGTGCTCGACCCGCAAGGCAAGGCAATCGAACACGCGCTGTCCGGACTGGGTTTCGGTGGCGTCGGCCAGGTGCGGCAAGGCAAGGTCTTCGACGTCGAGCTTGCCGAGAGCGACATGGCAAAGGCCGAGGCTGATTTGAAAGCCATGTGCGACAGGCTTCTGGCGAATACGGTGATTGAGAATTATGCGGTGGAGATCGCTTGAGGTGAAATCAGCCGTCGTCCTACTGCCTGGCCTCAACCGCGACCGCGACATGATCGCGGCGCTGACCAAGATTTCCGGAACGCCGCCGGTCACCGTCTGGCAGACCGATACCGAAATCCCCGATGTCGACCTGATCGCCATCCCCGGCGGCTTTTCCTTCGGCGACTATCTGCGCTGCGGCGCCATCGCAGCGCGCATGCCTGTGATGCGGGCGGTCGCCCAAAAGGCGGCCAAGGGCGTCATGGTCATAGGGGTCTGCAATGGCTTCCAGATCCTGGTCGAGGCCGGCCTCCTGCCGGGCGCCCTGATGCGCAACACATCGCTGAAGTTCGTCTGCCGGCAGGTCAAGCTACAGATTGCCAACGCCAACACGATGTTCACCCGCCGCTATCAGCCGGGCCAGATCATCCGCTCGCCGGTGGCGCATCACGACGGCAATTATTTTGCCGACGCCGAGACGCTTCGCAGGCTCGAAGGCGAAGGCCAGGTCGTGTTCCGTTATGCCGAAGGCACCAATCCCAACGGCTCGATCAACGACATTGCCGGCATCATCAACAGCCAGGGCAATGTGCTGGGCTTGATGCCGCATCCCGAGAACCTGATCGAAGCAGCACATGGCGGCAGCGACGGCCGGGCACTGTTCGAAAGTGCCCTCGGCATCGCCGCTTGATATCTTCAGCATTCATCTTTCGCGAACTTGAAATAGGCGACGCATGAGCCTGAGACAGACGACCGCCCGCCTCGCTCTCGTCGCCACCGCCGGTTTTGTGCTCGCTTCCTGCCAGTCGGGCTCGAAGAACGCGCCGACGCCTTCGGGCAAGAGTGCGTCGCTGCTTGCCATGGAGCAGGTGGCGATCGCCGCCCACAAATGCTGGATCGCCAGCAAGGATGCTGCCTTCAAGCCCTATCAGATGGCCAACGAGCTGAATTCGTTCACCGGCACGCCGCGCTTCCTGCTGGTCCCAGCCAAGCATTATGGTGCAAAGCCGTTGCTGGTCGTGCAGGCGCAAGGCAATTCGAGCCGGGTCGACGTGTTCGGTCCGCTGATGGCCGAACCGCTTGGCGCACGCATAAGCTCGGACATTGCCCGCTGGCGGGCGGGCAATCCGGCCTGCGGCGCGGCCGCATAGGTTGTGAGCCGCTTCCTGCAGATCGCCGGCCTGGTCTTAGGTCTGTCCGCGCTTGTCCTGCAAATATGCATCACCGTTCCGGCATCGATGGAAGCCGGCCGCAGTTTTGTCGGCTCGCTGGTCTTCTACTTCAGCTTCTTCACCATCCTGACCAACATCGGCGCGGTGCTGGTGCATGTTTCGCTGCTGTCACCCGGCGGCTATGCCTGGTTCCCGGTTTTTGCCGGACCGCGGATGCGAGCGGGCGTGGCGGTTGCCATGACCCTGGTCTTCATCGTCTACGCGACGGTTCTGGCACGCCTTTGGCAGCCGCAGGGCCTGTTCCTGCTCTGCAACGTCATGCTGCACTATGTGACGCCGGTTCTGTTCGTGCTGTGGTGGCTTATGGCAGGCGCCGATGGCTCAACGCGATGGCGCGATATTTCCTGGTGGATGGTCTATCCGGTCGCCTACCTGGTCTATGTACTGGCGCGGGCGCCGATATCAGGCGAAGTGCCCTACCCGTTCCTCAACGTCGCCAAGAACGGCACGGCCAGCGTCGCCGTCTCGGCCCTGGTCGTCACCGGGCTTTTTCTCGCGCTATGCATAGTCGCCGTGCTTGCCGACCACGGCGTCTCACGGATCAGGAGCCCCGGCGTCCGCCAAGGCACGAAAAAGACGTCCTGAAACCGGGGCTTCTCAAAGATGCACACAAGCCCTCGGCTTCAATCCCAGAACGGCCTCAGACCCTCACGATGGGCGTCGCAGCGAGAGATACCGATATCCTTGAGCTGATCGTCGGTCATTTCCAGCAATGCCAGCCGGCTGCGCCGGCGATCCAGCAAGCTGCCGATCCGGCTCGCGAGTGACCTGACCCTACGCACCAGGCGATGGACATAGCCCCGCCGGCCCGACGGGCGGGCTCCGAACAATTCAGCTCTCGCATAGTGGATTGACTCGATTGTATCCATTTTCTTGCTACCGAAAATTCGAAATTGTACCTTTTTGTCGCCCAATTCATATGTATTGACTCTCAATTCGGTACAATATAGAAAATTGTCACCATGACAAATTGGCTCCCAGACCTAACCGCCGGCTCCGGTCCTCTCTATCAGAGGCTTGCGGATTCCATTGAAACCGACATCGACCGCGGCGTGATCGCTGCGGGAGCAAAACTGCCGCCGCAGCGCGATTTGGCCTATGACATCGGCACGACTGTCGGCACGGTCGGCCGTGCCTATCAATTGTTGCGCGAGCGGGGTCTGGTGAGCGGCGAAGTCGGGCGCGGAACCTACGTGCTTGGCGAGCACTCGGATGACACCAAGACCAATCTGCTGGAGCCCGACCCGCAGGTGGAAGGCACGCGCTATATCGATGCGCCTCGCGGCAAATTGCGCTTCGACAGCACGGCCGCGCCTGATATCGGCCAGGGTGCCATTGTCGCCGATGTGCTCTCGCGTACGGCGCAGGACCATCCCTACGAGATTTCAAGCTATACGCGGGATTTTCCCGCCCGCTGGTTCGAGGCCGGCAGAAGCTGGCTCTCGCGAAATTCGTTTCGCCCGACACCTGACGGCATCGTTCCGACGCTCGGCACCCATGCAGCGGTGATGGCGGCAATTGCCGCGCTGACCACGCCTGGCGACACTATCGCCTTCGAGCACCTCACCTACTCGCAGATTTCACGCAGCGCAGGCCTGATCGGCCGCCGCACCGCGCTGGTGACGTCGGACGAGGACGGCATCGATCCAGAGGATTTCGAGCGGGTCTGTGCGCAAAAGCACCCGAAAATGATGTTCCTGATGCCGACGGCCAAGAACCCCACATTGGTGACGCTGCCGGCAACGCGACGCGAGGCAATCGCGCGTGTCGCGCGCCAATACAATGTCGTCCTGATCGAGGACGATCTCTATGGCAACCTGACCGACGACCCGACGCCGCTATTGGCCGAATATGCCCCGGAACGGACCATCGTTGCCGGCGGCCTGTCGAAGTCGGTCGCAGCGGGTGTTCGCGGTGGCTGGCTCGCCTGTCCGCCGGCCTTTCGCCACCGGATCCGGATCGCTCACAAGATGCTGACCGGTGGCCTGCCCTTCCTCCTGGCGGAAGTGTGTACCCGGCTGGTTCTGTCCGGCCAGGCCAGCGAGATGCGCAAGCGTAGCATCGTCGAAATCAACGCGCGCATCGCAATCGTGCGCGCGACACTGGCCGGGTTCGACTTCAAGGCGGTGAACAATGTGCCCTTCGTCTGGCTCACCCTGCCTGATCCATGGCTTTCCGGCACCTTCAAGAATGCCTGTCTCGAACATGGCGTGCTCATCGACGACGAGGACGAATTCAAGGCGGGCCGTTCCGAACAGGTTTTCCATGGCGTCCGTTTTGGCGTTTCACAGCCGCAGCGGCGAGAGGACATCGCGGACGGCGTCGGTATAATCCGGCGGCTTCTGGATGAAGGCCGCGCCGGCTACGACAGTTTCTCCTGAGCCGACTTGAAACCGGCGGGTCGCGTAGCGATCTTTCGCCAGTTGCTGCACCCGGCGGCTTTCGATCGTTTTCCTCGCTTGATGGGGTGTATCGGCCTTCGCGCTTGCGATAAGAGGGGACTCGATCCCAAGGATATAAATTGCCGCCCATGACCATTTCCAATTCCGTGCCGATCACTCCTGAACTCATTGCCGCGCACGGGCTGAAGCCCGACGAATATCAGCGCATCCTCGACCTGGTCGGGCGCGAGCCAAGCTTCACCGAGCTCGGCATCTTCTCGGCGATGTGGAACGAGCACTGCTCCTACAAATCCTCGAAAAAGTGGCTGCGCACGCTGCCGACCACCGGGCCGCGGGTCATCCAGGGGCCGGGCGAGAATGCCGGAGTGGTCGATATCGGCGACGGCGACTGCGTCGTCTTCAAGATGGAGAGCCACAACCACCCATCCTACATCGAACCCTATCAGGGGGCTGCGACCGGCGTCGGCGGCATCCTGCGCGATGTCTTCACCATGGGCGCGCGGCCGATCGCGGCGATGAACGCGCTGCGCTTCGGTGCGCCGGACCATCCCAAGACCAGGCACCTGGTTGCCGGTGTCGTTTCCGGCGTCGGCGGCTACGGCAATTCCTTCGGCGTGCCGACGGTCGGCGGCGAGGTCAATTTCGACGCCCGCTACAACGGCAACATCCTGGTCAACGCCTTTGCCGCTGGCCTCGCCAAGACCGACGCGATCTTCCTTTCCGAGGCCAAGGGCGTCGGCCTGCCGGTCGTCTATCTCGGCGCCAAGACCGGCCGCGACGGCGTCGGCGGCGCGACCATGGCCTCGGCCGAGTTCGACGACAAGATCGACGAGAAGCGGCCCACAGTTCAGGTCGGCGACCCGTTCACCGAAAAATGCCTGCTCGAAGCCTGCCTCGAATTGATGGCGTCGGGCGCCGTCATCGCCATCCAGGACATGGGGGCTGCCGGCCTCACCTGCTCGGCGGTCGAAATGGGCGCCAAGGGCGATCTCGGCATTGAGCTCGACCTCGACAAGGTGCCGGTGCGCGAGGAGCGCATGAGCGCCTATGAGATGATGCTGTCGGAGAGCCAGGAGCGCATGCTGATGGTGCTGCGCCCCGAAAAGGAAAAGGAAGCCGAGGCGATCTTCCACAAATGGGGTCTCGACTTCGCCATCGTCGGCAAGACCACCGACGATCTGCGCTTTCGCGTGCTGCACCAGGGCGACGAGGTCGCCGACCTGCCGATCAAGGACCTTGGCGACCAGGCGCCGGAATATGACCGTCCCTGGACCGAGCCGAAGAAGCCGACGCCCCTGGCGGCCAGCGATGCCCCACAAGCGGATGTCGCCGAGGCCTTGCTGAAGCTTCTGGGCGGGCCGGACCTGTCCTCGCGCCGTTGGGTGTGGGAGCAATACGACACGCTGATCCAGGGCAACTCGCTGCAGCTTCCGGGCGGCGACGCCGGCGTGGTGCGCGTCGAGGGTCACCCGACCAAGGCGCTCGCCTTCTCCTCCGACGTGACGCCGCGCTATTGCGAGGCCGACCCTTACGAAGGCGGCAAGCAGGCGGTGGCCGAATGCTGGCGCAACCTTACCGCCACCGGCGCGCTGCCGCTCGCCGCCACCGACAACCTCAATTTCGGCAATCCGGAACGGCCCGAGATCATGGGCCAGTTGGTCGGCGCCGTGAAAGGCATCGGCGACGCCTGCCGCGCACTCGGCTTTCCGATCGTCTCGGGCAATGTCTCGCTCTACAACGAAACCAATGGGCAAGGCATCTTGCCGACTCCGACCATCGGCGGCGTCGGACTGATCGCCGACTGGTCGAAGATGGCGCGGATCGGCTTTGCCGCGGAGGGCCAGATGATCGTGCTGGTCGGTGCGCCGCCCATGTGGGGGACGCATCTGGCCCAGTCGGCCTATATGCGCGACGTTCATGGCCGCACCGACGGCCCGCCACCGCCGGTCGACCTCGATCATGAAAGGCGCGTCGGCGACCATGTGCGCGCCCTGATCGCCTCCGGCGTCGTTACCGCGGCACATGATGTTTCCGATGGCGGCATTGCTGTCGCGCTGGCCGAAATGGCGATGGCGTCCGGCATCGGCGCGACCGTCCCCGGCCTGGTCGGGAGCGACCCGATCCCGGTCTGGTTCGGCGAGGATCAGGGTCGCTATCTCTTGACGCTGTCGATCGATCCGCAGAGTGATGAGTGGGACGCCATTCGCGAACAGCAAAGCAAGCTCGGCATCTTCGCGCCGTGGATCGGCTCGACCGGCGGTAGTGACCTGAAACTCGGTGAGGCACGGGCGATCCCTGTCAGCGAATTGACCGCTGCCCACGAATCCTGGTTTCCTCGCTTCATGGGCAACGAGGTTGTGGACCCGTAATATGATCGAGTGGGGCCGTTTCGGTGTGGTTCATCCGCCATTTCGGACATATCTATGAGATCACGACCTGAACAAGGAATCCTCGTATGGCAATGGACGCGCACGACATCGAACGGCTGATCAAGGAAGGTATTCCGGACGCCAAGGTGACGATTCGCGACCTGGCCGGCGACGGCGACCATTATGCGGCCGAGGTGGTGGCCGAAAGCTTTCGCGGAAAGAGCCGGGTCCAGCAGCATCAGATGGTCTACGACGCGCTGAAGGGCAATATGGGCGGCGTGCTGCACGCGCTCGCTTTGCAGACCAGCGTGCCGGACTAAGCTTCCGCGTCCAACTCCTCGTCACCTTTTCGCCGACACGGCAATGATCGGCCCTGCCGGATAGTTTCCGCCGACGATCATCCTCTCGCCATTCGACAGCGCTGAAACCACGCCGTCGAAGAACAGCGCGTTGGGGCAATGCAGCGCATCGCGGAACAGGCGTGCAAAGCTGCCGAGACTCACCTCCGAGCGCGAGATCGCCAGCACGACCGTGTTTTCGTCACGCACGCCGACGCCATTGCGGACATGGCGTGACGTGCCGTTCGCCTCGAAGCGAGGATGAACCCGCCCGTCGATCACCAGCATCGGGCCGGATTGCGTGGCGAAGGCCACATCCGGCTTTGCGGCGGCATAGGCGTTGGTTTCCACGACCGCCGCCTTGCCGTCCTTCCCAACTAGGAACACGCCATTGGGCTTCAGGAAGAAATTGCCTTCGCCATCGGTGAAATTGAGCGGCGCCGCCTCGTGACCATTTTCGACGAGAAGGCCGACCGGCGACAGATCCTCGTGATACATGCCGGCATTCATGGCGAGCAGCACCGGTCTGCCCTCGCCCGACATTGCCTTGTCGAACTTTTCCAGCGAGCCGAAGGCTTTGCCGTCTGCGCCGGCGTGCAAGACAGCGACGTCGTAGCTGCGAAGATCGATCTCGCAGACGATGTAGGGGACCGCCTCGAAGCTAAAATCCCGACATGGTCCGGGCAATTCGCCGCCGATAGTGAGAGGCTGGCGCGCGGACGGCCTGAGCCACCAGATCAAGGCGAGCGTAACGAGCAGGACACCAATCAGGATTGCCGCGCCGTGTCGTCTTTTCATCGCTTCCCGGGGAAATTACTGGCCGATGCTCTTGGCCCAATATCGGGCCGTCCTTTGCGCCATTTGCTTGACGACGCGGCAAAAGTCTTGTTTCAGGCAACCTATCGGTTTATTTGAAGGGTAATGTTTCGAGCCTGACTCCCGCAGGCGTGAAAGGATTCTCCATGAGCGGTATCAACGACTACATCGACAGCGAAGTGAAGAGCAACGAAGTCGTTCTTTTCATGAAGGGCACGCCCGGTTTCCCGCAATGCGGATTTTCCGGTCAGGTCGTGCAGATCCTCGACTATATCGGGGCCGACTACAAGGGCGTGGACGTGCTGACCTCGGCCGAGCTGCGGCAAGGCATCAAGGAATACTCCAACTGGCCGACGATCCCGCAGCTCTACGTCAAGGGCGAATTCGTCGGCGGCTGCGACATCATCCGCGAGATGTTCCAGGCGGGCGAGCTTCAGACGTTCCTCGTCGAAAAGGGCGTGAGCGTCAAAGGCGCCGCCTGAATTTGTTTGCGCATGATCCTTTCTGAACATCGATTCCGATTTTCGGAGTCATGCGCTAAACGCCGGGCCAGCCCCATCTCGGCAAACTGACCACCTCCCCGGTATCGGGGTACAAGACGAATGAATGCGCCGGCGCGCCGGCGCTTTTTCGTTTGAAGATCGGACTTTGCCCGTGGATCAGCATGCACAAGCGCCGCAACAGGCAAGCACCTTGCCTATTCCGCGCTGGGAATTCATAGCGCTGTGCGCGGCGTTGATGGCGCTCAACTCGCTGGCCATAGACATCATGCTGCCGGCGCTGCAGCAAATCGGCGCATCGCTGGGCGTGGAAAACGAAAACCACCGCCAATATGTGATCGCCGCTTATATTCTGGGCTTTGGCGGCGGACAGCTCTTCTTCGGACCTATCTCGGACCGCTTCGGGCGCCGTGCTCCGCTCGTCGTTGGGCTGGTGATCTATGTCGCAGCGGCGGCAGCGGCGGCAATCGCCCCGACATTCGCCACCCTTATCCTGTGCAGGGTCGTGCAAGGCATCGGCGCCGCGGCCACACGCGTCATCGCCGTCTCAATCGTGCGCGACACGTTCGATGGCCGGCGCATGGCCGAAGTCATGTCGCTGATCTTCATGGTATTCATGGCCATCCCGGTGGTGGCCCCCGGCATCGGCCAGCTCATCATGCTGTTCGCGACCTGGCACGTGATCTTCGTCACCATGGCGGCAGGAGCCCTGATCGTGGCGGCGTGGGCGCTGCTGCGCTTGCCCGAAACGCTGCATCCGGAATATCGCCGGCCGCTGACGGTTTCATCCATCGTCGGCGGTTTCCGCATCGTGCTGACCAACCGCATGGCGCTTTGCTATGCCTTCGCCAGCACTTTTGCCTTCGGCGCGATGTTCGGCTTCATCAACTCGGCGCAGCAGATCTATGTTGGTGTCTTCGGCGTCGGCGAGATGTTCCCAGTGATTTTCGCAGGAATAGCCGGCGTGCTCGCCTTTTCCAACTACCTGAACTCGCGCCTTGTCGGCCGCATCGGCATGCGCCGCTTGTCGCAGAGCGCGCTGCTCTTGTTTCTGGCGATCAGCCTCGCCTGGCTGGTCGTTTCCATACAAATGAAGATGCCGCTCTGGCTTTTCATCACCTTCTTCGCCTGCGCGATGGTCCCGTTCGGCGCACTCGGCGCGAATTTCAACGCGCTCGCCATGGAGCCGCTCGGCCAGCTGGCCGGCACGGCATCGTCCATTCTGGGTTTCATGCAGACCTTCCTCGGCGGCCTGCTCGGCACGCTGATCGGCCAGGCTTTCAACGGTACGGTGACGCCCTTGGCCGCCGGCTTCTGTAGCGTCTCGCTTGGCGCATTGGTGATGGTGCTGATCGCCGAGCGCGGCAAATTCTTCCAGCCGCAGAACCCGCCGGTATAAAGCGCGTCGCGTTTGAACGGATTCGACGCGCTTTAAGCTGTTGTTTTTATGCATGTCGTTATCGCAAAACCGCTGCACACTTTTGCGCGACATGCATTAGAAGCGGCTAGTGGCGCACCATGCCGGCGTCGACGTTCAGCGTCTGGCCGGTGATCCAGCGCGCGTCGTCGGAGGCCAGGAACGACACCACATCGGCAATATGTTCCGGTTGCCCTTTGCCTTTCATCGCCTGAAGCATCTCGACGAAGCCGAACGCCTCGTTATGCGGGCTCGCCTTGACGCCATCGCTCTCGATCAGGCCGGGCGTCACCGCGTTGGCGGTGATGTTGTACTTGCCCAGTTCGGTGGCCATCGCCCGGGTGAAGCCGATGACCCCGCCCTTGGCCGCGACATAGGCCGCCATGTTCGGCGTGCCGGCAAAGAAGGTGTTGGAGGCAATGCTGATCACACGTCCGGCTTTGCCGGCGGCACGCATCTGGTCAGTTCCCGCCCGGCTGACGATGAAGGTGCCGGTCAGGTTGACGTCAATGATCTTGCGCCAATGGTCGAGATCGACGTCGTCCCAGGCGACGAACGGCACGATGCTGGCATTGTTGACCAGGATGTCGATCCCTCCGGTCAGCGCCTGGATCTCGGCGAACAGCGCTTTGACCGAAACAGGATCGGAAATGTCGGCGGCAATCGCCTTCGCCATCCCGCCGATCGCAGCCGCCGCCAACCCGGCGCCTTCCGCGTTGATGTCGCTGACGATGACGGTTGCGCCATCGGCGGCCAACCGCGCGGCGATCGCCTTGCCGATCCCTTGTGCGGCCCCGGTAACCAGGGCCGTCTTCCCCCCAAGCCGTTCAGTCATTTCCGTACTCCATGGATCTGTGATGCCGTGAAATCATGTCAGTCGTCGGCGTCGATAGCTGTCAGCGCCGCGTCGATGCCTTTGCCGACCGCGAGCTTCTGGCCCAAGGCATTCATCGCGCCGCCAAGTGCCGTCAGCGCCGCGATCGCATAGATCGGCTGGGCGGTCGGCCCCATATGGCCGATGCGTGTCAGCTTGCCCAATGTTTCGCCACGGCCGGACGAAAACACCACGCCGTAGCGGACGCGCGCGGCCTGGCGAAGCGCCTTCTCGTCGATGCCTGCGGGCGTCCGCACGGCGGTCGTGGTCGGCGACGCGATGGTGTCGCTGGCGGCCCAGATCGACAGGCCCATGGCGGCGACGCCCGCGCGCATGGCCCTGGCGGTGAGCGCGTGGCGCGCCCACACCGTCTCCGGCCCCTCGTTGAGGTAGAGGTCGAGCGCGACGTCGAGCCCGTTCATCTCCGCGACGGACGGCGTGAACGGAAACGGCTGGTCCTTCGACCACGCATGTTCCCAGTCGACGATGCTGAGCATCGAAGCGCGTGGCGCCGAGGGATTTGCCTTCATCTTGCCCCAGGCCCGCTCGCTGACGCCCATCATCGTGAGGCCGGGAGGCGCGCCCAGGCATTTGTTCGGGCCGGTGACGTAGATATCGGCCTTGCAGTCCTGTGGATGCGTTTTCATGCCGCCGAAGGACGAAACGGCATCGACGATCAGATAGGCGCCATGCGCCGAAACCAGCGCGCCGATGGCGTCGATCGGGTTGATGGTGCCCGACGGCGTGTCGTGGTGGCAGACGGAGACGATGGTGATTTCCGGATGCGCTTTCAGCATCTCCGCAACCGCCTGCGGGTCGATCGCCTCATTGTAGGGCACCTCGATTTCGAGCAGATGCGGCGAATAGCGCTTCGCCCAATAGCCAAACCCCTTGCCGTAGACTCCGGAAGCAAGGTTGAGCACGACGTCGTCGGAAGTGATCAGGGAGGCTGCTGCGGCCTCCAGGCCAAGAACCGGCTCGCCATGAAGAATGACCGGCTTGTTCGACAGCCGCATCGCCTTCTGCGCCTTATCGACAACACCCTCGTAGAAGAGCTGGAACGCTGGGTCGTAGTCGTAGAGCACGGTGCGACCGAGGCCGCGCAGCACGTCGGGATAGGCGTTCACCGGCCCCGCGGTCAGCGTGATGACCGGTTCGGCATGTTCGAGATAGCGCATGATCGTGTTCTCCGCATTGGCGGCGGTCAGCCGTAGAATTGCGTGCCGGTCCTGTAGGTCTTGAAGTTTTCCATGTCGTGCGAATACAGCAGCTCGGCACCATGGTCCTCGGCGAGCTTCTTCACCTTGCGCATAGAGTTGACACCCGCCACCGGGTCGATGTGGAAAGCCGCCTGGCACAGCGTTTCAAGGCTCTTTTGCGTGTAGGCCGCATCGATGGTGAACATGATCGGCTTGCGCTTGGGAAACTCCACCAGCAGGCTGTAATGGCCGATCGAGTGACCGGGCGTCGAGATCAGCCTAACGCCCCTGGCAAGGTCGACGTCGCCGTCGATGCCCTCGAAGGTCGAGTTGGCGCGCGTCGTGCCTTCCAGCAATTGCGCGGTCGCGCCACGCGCTTCGGCGGCCTCGGCCGAAAAGCTCAGATCCGAATAGCCGAGATGCTCGAAGGGCTGGGGATTGCAGGCCTGCGGCACCTCGGTCCGGTGGCAGATCTTCTTGGCATGCGGAAAATACTTGTTGCCGCCGCAATGGTCGAAGTGGAAATGCGAGTTGACGACGACGTCAATGTCCTTCGGCTCGAGGCCGAGCAGGGCCAGGGCGCCGGGGATGGTCTGGTGCTTTTCCTGGATCGGCTTTTCGAAAGGCAGCACCTTCATAACGTGATCGTAGTCGTAGCCGGAGTCGATGAGGAACCGGCCCTCGGCATGCTCGATCAGGATCGAGTAGACGGGAAAGCGCACTTCGCCGCCGGGGCCGCGATTCCAGAATACGTGATAGCCGTCGAGAACGAGCGAGCCGCCGTCGAGCAGGTAGACCTTGGTGTCCGACATTCTTGTCTCCTCTTCCTTTGGCGCGGGTCCCGGCCGCGCTTGAACTGTGATCAGCGCGCGCCGCGCTCGTACGGAATGCCGAGCGCCGCCGGCAGACTGGCCCGCCGGCCGAACAGCACCAGCATGATCATCACCGCCAGGAACGGCAGCATCTGGATGATGTCGGTTGGTATATTGATGCCGGCCACCTGCATGGCGGTCGTCAGCGACAGGCAGACGCCGAACAGCAACGCCCCTAACAGAACCCAGGCCGGGCGACCGCGCGCCAGCATGGCCAGCACGATGCCGAGAAAGCCCGCTCCATTGGTGATGAAGGGAATGAACAGGCCGGCGCCGACATTGGCGAGAAAGGCGCCGCCGAGGCCGGCCAGAGCTCCGGTCGTCAGCACGGCGATGGTGCGGGTTCGCATGACATCGATGCCGGCGACATCAAGCGCGGCCGGCTTGTCGCCTGCAGCCTGCAGGTTGAGGCCGAGCTGAGTGCGCCGATAGATGTAGCCCATGGCGAAAACCAGCGCGACCGCCAGATAGACGATGAGATGCTGCCTGAACAGCGCCGGGCCGACGACCGGAATGTCCGACAACAACGGAATGATCGTGACGTCCACCGCCGGCAAGCGGGGATAGCTGCGCGAAAACTGGAAATGGTGGAGCAGTGCCGTCAGGCCTTCTAGCCCCAGGGTCAGCGCGATGCCGATGACGATCTGGTTCAGCCCGATGCGCACGCACAGCAGCGCCATGACAAGCGCCACCGCGATGCCGCCGGCAGCGCCGGTGAAGAAGCCGAGCCACAGCGATCCGGAATAAAAGGCGCCGACGAAGCCGAGATAGGCGCCGGCCAGCATCATTCCCTCGATTCCGATGTTTAGCACGCCGGCTTTTTCCGACATCTGCTCGCCGAGGCCGGCGAGCAGCAGGGGGATCGCTGCGGTTACCGCGCCGAACAAAAGCGCGCTAAGAAAGACTTCGCTGAACAGCCCGGTCATGCTTCAGGCCCTCCGCGACTGGTTGTAGCGGTGATCCACATATTCGGCGAGCGCGAGCACGATCAGCACGATGGAGACCAGCACCAGCGTGAAATGATTGGGCACGCCGAGCCGCCGCGCAGCACTCTCGCCGCCGATCGACAGCGCCGAGAGCAGGAACACGAAACCGATGGCGGCAAAGCCGTTCATGCGGGCAAGGAACACGACGGGGATGACGGCCAGCCCATAGGCGGGGTTCCAGTCGGCGCGGACGTTACCCTGGACGCCGAGGATATCGACAGCGCCGGCAAGGCCTGCCAGCCCGGCCGAAATGGCGAAGACGGCGATGGTCAGCTTCGGCACGCCAAGCCCCGAATGGATCGCCGCGCGGGGGTTTGCCCCCACGATCCTCAGCTTCAGCCCGAACGCCGTGCGCGTCATCACCAGATGCACAATGATGATCGCCGCCAGTCCTAGGAGGAGGCCGCTGGTAATGGTCGTTTCGAACAGCCGCGGCAGCCTGTCCTCGACCGGCAAGGTGCGGGTCTGCGGCACGGTTGTGCCCGGATCGCGAAACACCAGCTTGACCAGCACATTGGCCAGCGAGGTGCCCAGGAAGGTCATCATCAGCGTGGTGATGATCTCGTTGACGCCCTGATATGCGCGCAGCAAGGCCGGCACCAGCGACCAGATCATCGCAACCACCATGGCGATCACGAACGAGCAGACGAGCGCCAGCCAGGCCGGCATGATCTGCACGAAAACCGGAGCGCCGGCGGCCGCCGTTACCGCACCGAGCAGGAACTGGCCATCACCGCCGAGATTCCACATGCCCGCCCGAAAGGCCACGATCAGGCCGGCGGCAAGAAACAGCAGCGGCGCCATGCGCGTCAGCGTCTGCTGGATGCCGAGCGGCGATAAAAGCCCTCTCTCGAGGACAAAGCCGTAGTAGGCAAGCGGATCGACGCCGACGGCAAGCAGGATGCAGCCGGCGATGATCAGCGCGGCCAGGATGGGGCCGAGTGTCATCAGCAGCCGATGCTGGATATCGCGGCGCGTTGCCACCGCGGCGGTGGCGTCGAGGGCGGTTGCGCCCGCGGAGGGGGCGGTCTCGATGCTCATGCGGCAAGTCCGATCATCAAGCGACCGACCTTGGTGCGGGCATCGTCGACATTCTCGACGGTGCCGACGATCGACCCGTTCGAGATGACGGCGATACGGTCGCACATGCTAAGCAACTCCTCGAGGTCGGTGGAGATGAGCAGCACGGCAAGGCCGCGCGCCGCAGTGTCGCGGATTCGCTGGCGCGACGCCAATGTGTTGGCGAGATCGAGCCCATAGGTCGGCTTGTTGAAGATCACCACCTTCGCGCCTTCGGCGAGCTCGCGCGCCAGGAGCACCTTCTGGATATTGCCGCCGGAGAGCCGGCCGACCGGCGTTTTCAGGCTGGGCGTACGCACGTCATATTCGCGGACGAGCTGAGCGGCGCGCCTGTCGATTTCGGCGCGTTGCTCGACACCTCTACGCCAGAACGGCGCCGCACCCACCTGCTTGAGGAAGAAGTTGACCGAGACCGGGAAGGTTCCGACCGTGCCCTCGCCGAGCCGGTCGTCGGTCAGGTAGCGAAGGCCTCGCTGGCGGCGTTCGCCGACGCCTAGTGCCTCGATGGGCGCTCCCTCCAGCCGCACCGAGCCGCCCACGATCGCACGCTGACCGGCCAGCGCCTCCGCGAGTTGCTTCTGGCCATTGCCGTCGATACCGGCGATGCCCAACAACTCGCCTGCGCGAATGTCGAACGAAATCGACGACAAGCCCGGCGCGTCGTCTGTCGGCGCAACCGCAAGATCTTGGACCTGAAGCAGCGCAGCCGCTTCGGCGTGAATGGCGCGGACCGGGCGGTCAGCCGCTTCCGGATCGTCCTTCCGCTTGCCGAACATCAATTCGACGATCTCCGAAATGATCGCCTGCTCGCCCAGAGCGCGAAACCGCTCGGGAGGAATTTCGCCGACCTTGCGCCCGAGTTTGAGCACCGAGATGCGATCGCCGAAGGCAGCCGCCTCCTTGAGCTTGTGGGTGATGAAGACGATCGCCAACCCTTGTTCGACCAAGCGTCGCATTAACGCGCCCAGCTCATCGATGCCCTTCGGCGTCAGCATCGAGGTCGACTCGTCGAGGATCAGGAGCCGGCTGTTGCGCACCATCGCGCGCAAGATCTCGACCTGCTGCTGTTCGCCGAGCGAAAGCTCGGACACCTTGGCATGCAGCCTGACCGTGATGCCGAGCGTTCCGGTGATTTCGGCGACGCGCGCTTCCAGCTCTTCGGTCTTGGGGCGCTGCCACCATGGTCCGCCGAGCAACAGGTTTTCCGCCACCGTGAGCGTCGGCACCAGCATCATGTGCTGAAATACGGTTCCGATGCCGAGCGCCAGTGCATGGCGCGGCGACCTGATCGCGGTAGGTTCGCCATCGACAAGTATGCGTCCCTCGTCCGGTTGCTGCAGGCCCGACAGCATGCCGATCAAGGTGGATTTTCCAGCGCCGTTTTCACCGAGCAGCACATGCACCTCGCCCGGACGGATTGCCAGATCGATGCCGTCATTGGCGACCACGCCGGGGAACCGTTTCGTCACGCCTTCAAGCGCGACAATGTCGCGCGTGTCGACCGACAATGAGGAAGCACTGCTCATGAAAGCCCGGGCCTTGAAACATGAAATCGATCCGGAGGGGTGACCTGGTCACCCCTCCGGCAGCCTGCCTTTGATCGCCTTACTGGGCGACGCTGGTCATCAGCGCCCTGACGGCTGCTGCATCATAGACCGGCTCGACCTTGGTTTTGCCGGAAATGACGTCTTCGCGCAGCGCCTGGATCTGCGCCCAAACGTCGTCCGGGACAGCAGCGGTCTTCAGAAGCTTGACCGAATCGTCCTTGAGGCCGATCGAGTAGCTCTTGGTGCCGAACGTATCGGCTTTCAGGTCGGCGATCATCGCCGCATAGACCGGCTCGATGTTCCAGACCACCGACGAAAGCAGAAAACCTTTGTCGATCGGGGTCTTGTCGCCGATGACGTCGATGAAATAGACCTTGCCGCCATCACCGGCCTTGGTCGTCTCGACTGCCTGCAGCATTCCGAAGCTCGAGCCGTTGCCTTGGCCGAAGATGACGTCGGCGCCCGATGCGATCACGCTTTCGGTGACGCGCTTGCCGCCGGCCGCATCGCTGTAGGCGGCGGGCCCGATCACCGCATAGGTGACCTTGACGTCCGGGTTCTCGGCCTTCACGCCCTGCGCGAACGCCGCCGACTGCGAGTTCCACGATGGCGGCTCACCCGAAACGACGATGCCGACCGACTTGGAGCGCGACATCTTGGCGGCGAGACGGCCGGCAAGGTATGCGCCCTCGTGGCCGCTCAGCGTGTAGTCGGCCACGAGCCCCTTCTCCAGGCCGGTCGGGGTGTCGACGATCGCAACCGGGACTTTGGTCTCCTTGGCGATTTCGGGGGCCGCGGTGTTATAGCCGCTGGCATGGGCGATCAGCAGGCTGGCGCCGTCGGACGC
Organism: Mesorhizobium sp. WSM4821; assembly: GCF_055901555.1. NCBI lineage: Bacteria > Pseudomonadati > Pseudomonadota > Alphaproteobacteria > Hyphomicrobiales > Phyllobacteriaceae > Mesorhizobium > Mesorhizobium sp. WSM4821. Next base: position 4,937,463 of record NZ_CM148371.1, read on the forward strand.
CAATTCGCGCAATGTCGGGCGCACGTCGCCATAGCCGAGCCCCTGCGCCACCACTATCTCGACGCCAGCCGCTTTCGCCGCCGCTTTGGCGGCGTCGATGCCCTGCTGGTTCCAGCCATAGTCGGTGCCTTCTTCCGGCGCCAGGATGGCAATGGACTTGACTTCGGCGGCAAGTGCGTTGCCCAGCAAGAGGCCGCTCAATATAACAGCGCTTACGCTGCTCTTCAGAAACTTAGACATGTTACCCTCTCTGTTCGGTTGACCCAAGATATTCTTATTGTTATTGCGCAAAAGCGAGGTAGACTACCTGAACAATTACGTCAGGAATTCAGGCAAGGTGGTTGTGCGATACATCCTTCCAGTGATGCTGGCGTTCACGTCGTTCGCCAACGCGGTTGAATTGCGGCACGTCACCGTGCGGACCGGCACCGACGGGCTCGCTCCCGTGCCGCTGACGATTTCGAATGCCGGGCGCAAGGCGCTTTCCTGCAATGCCGACTTCGCCCATTGGTATTCGGCCGCGGTCGCCACCGCGGCGCCCGGCAAGAGCGCTCTTGTCGAGCTGTGGTTCGATCCCAAAACCGGGACGTTTGCGATTCTCAACGACAAGCGCGAAAACCTGCCTGTCGAGCGGCTGTGGTGCGGCCTGTCGGGCCGTGCCTACGCCACGCGCGTGCAGATCGCGCTCGACCGCACCAGTGCCGCACAGGGGCACGTGGCCGTGACATGCAGCAGCGCGGACGACGGGCTGGCCTGCCGGTAGACGCTCGCTTTTTGCCAAGTCAGACACTGCCCCCGACCTTCACTCTGCCGCCAGGAACTTGTCGGTGAAGACGTCGTCCGCCGACAAGGCCGTTTTGAGCACGCCCTGATCCGTCAGCGTCTTCAAGGTTTCCTCCCATTGGGTCTTCGTCATCCAGCCGAGGCCGTGTTCCTTCGTCGCCGGGCTGTTGAACGTCGAGGCGATGTCGGCCTTGAGCTGGGCCAGCAGCACGTCCTTCTTTTCCGCATAGCCCGGAACGGCCTTGGCGGTGATCTCGGCGGCTTCTTCCGGATGGGCCGCGACATAGTCGAAAGCTTCCCGATAAGCCTTCACGAAGCGCCGCACGACATCGGGCTTGTCCTTGATCATTGCTTCGGAAGTGAACAGCCCCGAGCCATAGGCCTTCCAGCCGTGGTCCGCACCGAGCATGATGCTCAGCGAACCGGGACCGCCGGCCTTGGCTTCAAGTTCAGGCACTTCGGCGTCGAGATAGCCGACCACCGTCTGCACGCGTCCGAGCAGCAGGTAGCTCTCGTAAGGCGGCGAGACGCTGTTGAGCGTCATATCCTTCTCGCTCATGCCGTTGGCGGCCAGGAAGCCCCTGAAGAAGATGTAAGTCGAGCCGGCAGGGTGGATGCCGATGGTCAGGCCCTTGAGGTCGGAAGGCTTGGTCAGCTTGAGCGTCTTGGCGAGCGATATAACACCCAGCGGGGACTGCTGATTGACTGCCGCCAGCGCCACGACGGGAACATTCTGCGACCTTGCCACGGCAAGCGTGGGAAGATCGCCGAAACCGAATTCAGCGTTGCCGTTGCCGACGAAGCGCATGGCATCCGGCGAGCCGGACCCTTTGCGGACATCCGCCACATCGATGTCGTTCTTGGCGAAAAAGCCCTTTTCCTTGCCGACGAAGAACATGGCGTGATTGCCGCGTACCACCCAGTCGAGCTGGACGTTGACGGTGTCGGCCGCAAGGGACGCGTTCGAGAAGCCAAGCGCGCCGACAAACGCGGCAAAGGTGGCTGCCTTGATAAGAAAGCGTCTCAGCATTGTTGTTCCCTTCTTTGATCTTGGTTGTTCTAGGCCTGGCTGAATTTCGGTGCCCATGGCACGACGATGCGTTCGAGAAATTCGGCCGCGTAGTAGAACGCGATACCGAGCACGGAAACGAGCAGCAATGCCGCGAAGACCAAGGCCGTGTCGAGCTGGGTCGACGCGAACTGGATGACGTAGCCTAGCCCGTCCGAGGCTCCGGCAAATTCGCCGACGATCGCGCCGATCACACTCAGGGTGGCGGCGATCTTGGTTCCTGCCATGAGGCTCGGCAGCGAGTGTGGGACGCGGATCCTGAACAAGATCTGGGTCGGGCTGGCGCCGACCGAATTCATCAGCGACAGAAGCGAGCGGTCGACCGATTGCATGCCGGCGAGCATCGACAGCGTCACCGGGAAGAAGGCGATGACCAGGATCAGGCCGATCTTCGGTGCGAGCCCATAGCCGAACCAGAGGATGAAGATCGGAGCAAGCGCGACCTTCGGAACGTTCTGGAACAGCACCACGAGCGGATACAGTGCGCGCCCCAGCCAGTCGAAACGCACAATGACGAGAGCCAGCGCTATGCCGACCACGACCGAGACAAGAAAGCCAAACAGGATTTCGCCCGCAGTGACTACCGTCGCCTGCGCGAGAACATCCCATTGCGCGACGAGCGATCGCGCGACCTCGGACGGCGCAGGAACGATAAAGGAGGATATCGAGAAGATCCGCACCGCGGCTTCCCACACCAGGATCGTCGCCAGCAAAAGGATAACCGCCGGAAGCCAACTGCGTGTCGCCGCGTTCCAGCCGGAAACGGACTGCGACGCGGAGGTATCGATAGTGGATTGCTTGCTCACGACGCGCCTCCCGGCTGATGGCTGGAGCGCAGCATCCCTCGAAGCTGAAGCACCAGCCTTACAAATTCGGGGATCTCGGCCACGGAAGCGTCGCGCGGATAGGGCAGCGAGACATCCAAGCTTTGCGTAATGCGTCCTGGGTTGATTCCCAACACATGAACCTGACTGGACAAATGAATGGCTTCGTCGATCGAATGCGTCACCAGGACAATCGTCTTGCCGGTCCGCTGCCAGATCTCGAGCAGCGACTGGCCCATCGAATCGCGGGTGATCGCATCAAGCGCGCCAAACGGCTCGTCCATAAGCAAGACCGCCGGATCGAGCGCCAGGGCCCGGGCGATGGCGACCCGCTGCCGCATGCCGCCAGACAATTCGTTTGGGCGCTTGTGGGCGGCATCGCCAAGCCCCACCAGTTCCAGCATCTCCTGCCCGCGCGCTCGCAACGCCGAGCGCGACATCGACTTGTCGGCGATGCCCAGCAGCATCGAGGCATTGTCGACGGCATTTTTCCACGGCAGCAGGTTGGCGTCCTGGAAGACGAGCCCGATCATCCGCTTGCGCGCCGCCTCGCCTGGCGAAACGCCGGCGATCGAGACGCTGCCGCTGCTCGGGCTGACCAGCCCAGCCAGCACCTTGAGCAATGTGCTCTTGCCACAACCCGAAGGACCGATCAGGGAAACGAACGAACCTTGCGGAACCGAAAGGTCTATATCCCTGAGGATCAGCTGCCGGTTCTGATCCGTGCCCATGACCACCGAAACGCCCCTGGCGGAAATGAGGTCGGCGTGGCGCATATGGACCGGTCTGCCGCCGGCGGGTCGAATGGTTTCAACCTGCATGGTCGGTCACCCCATGCATTGTCATTGGCCGCCGCTGTACAATCTTGATGGCACGGTCCGCATGAGCGGCCAACCGGGTGAAATCCCCAACACGGCCAGCCTCGTGCGCCACTTGTGCCATCGCCTACTCCCGGCCTTCGAGTATGCGGCGCACCGCGACCAGCTTGCGCGCCCGTTCGCCTTGCAGCGCCTTTATCTGTTCGGGTGTGTAGGAGAACATGCCCTCGCCCGACTTGATGCCGAACTTCGACGCACTGGTCTTCTCCAACACGACCGGGGCGACGTCGTCGCGATTGGAAAGATCGGCATTCAGGAACGAAGAGACGGATTTGTAGATATCGAGTCCCGCCATATCGAGCAGCGCCATCGGCCCGATGACGGCGATTTTGTAGCCGATGCCCCATGAGACGCAGGTGTCGAGATCTTCCGGTTCGATGACGCCGCGCTCGACCAGGTCGACCGCTTCGCGCAGCAGCGCGTAGAGCACGCGATTTTCGACGAAGCCGGGGACATCCTTCTTCACGACCACCGGCAACAGGCCGATCGAGCGGATCAGGTCGCGGATCGTCGCCACGGTTTCAGGCGCGGTCTCCTCGCCGCCGATCACCTCGATCATCGGAATGATGTGCGGCGGGTTCGACCAGTGCATGCCGACCATCCGTTCGGGATGGGAGATATGGGCCTGCAGCCTGGTGATCGGAATGCCCGACGTGTCCGAGGCGACGATGACCGAAGAGCCGATCAGCGGGTCGATGGCGCGATAGGTTTCGGCCTTGGTATCGATATTCTCGGGCACATTCTCGATGACCAATTCCGCCGCATCGACAGCCTCGGCGATGGTCCCCACAAAGCGCACCACGCCTGCCCCCGACGCTGGCGCCTTGATGTCGAGACGGTCCAGAACCCCGCCCGCCATGTCGAGCATGCCGCGGGCGCGTTCGACCGCGGCATCGGAAACATCGTACGCCGCCACATCGAGCCCACCGCGCGACAGCCGCGCGGCGATGCCCGGACCCATCGTTCCCAGTCCGATGAGGGCGGCGCGCTTGATCATCATGCGGCCTTTGCGGGTGCGGCCGCGGTCGCCGCCTTGAAGGCAGGGCGCGCCTCGATCGCGGCCACCCAGCGCTCGAGATTCGGCAGCGACGGCCGCTCGATCTTGAAATCGATGCAGCGTTTCAGGATCGGCGCGCAGGCGATGTCGGCTATGGACAGCTTGCCGAGCGCCAGGAAATCCTTGCCGGCCAGATGCCCGTCGATGATCTTGAGCTGCGCCACCAGGTCCTTCACCTGCTCCTTGTATTCGGCTGTCTGCTCCTCGGGCGCCAGCTTCGCGCCCTTGAAGGCTGCGAGATAACCAGGATTGACCGCAGCCAGGAGAAAATCCATCCAGCGCTCGACCTCGGTCTTCTCCGCCGGCGTGGCCCCATTCAACTGCTCGCCGCCGGATGCCGCGAGATAGCGCAGGATGGTGTTGGATTCCCAGATCACGGTGTCGCCGTCGACCAGCGTCGGGACTTTCGAGGTCGGATTGAGCGCCTTGTATTCGGCCGTCTGGGTGTTTTCGAACTGACGTCCATAATCTTCGCGCTTGTACGGCGCACCAAGCTCCTCGAGCATGAAGAGCACCTTTTGAACATTGCCCGATGTCTGGCGGCCTAACAGCTTGTACATGTCGTCTCCTCGATTATCGTCGTGGCCTACTTGCCGCCCGGCAGCGGCTTGTAGACGATGGCGTCCATTTCGATCTTGGTGTTGATGACGGCCTTTGCCTCGACCGTGGTGCGCGCCAGCACCGCGTCGCCGATCCCTTCGAGGAAAGCCTTGTTGTAGCGGCCGAAGTCGCGCGTATCCTCGAGATATGTGGTGATCCGCACGACGTCGGAGAGCGTTGCGCCCTCATGCGCTATGACACGCGCGATGGTCTTCAGCGTAGCCAGCGTCTCTTCCTCGATCGTGCCGCTGATCATGTTGTTGTTCTCGTCCTTCGGCACCTGACCGGAGACGAAAATGAAATCGCCGGCACGCACCGCTGGATGAAACGGCAGGTTCGGATTTTTCTTGCCGATGGCGTAATGGCTGGCGGATTTTCGCGTGCTGTCGTTCAACCTATCCCCCTCAGAGAACGCTGGTTTCGATGATGTCGACGCCACGGATGCGATCGATCAGGTAGACGATGCCGCGGTCGTCGATGGTGACGTCATTGGACGAGGAACGCTCGGCGCCTTCCGGCGCGTCGGGTACGAAATGACCGACCTCCTTGGGTGCGAACGGGTCGGCGATGTCGACCAGCCGCAGCCCTTGAGCGAACCAGGCAAAGGGAATGATGGTGCCCTTGAACCGCTCGGAAGGCTGATGGCAGCCCGTCATCGGCGGTTGCGGTGCGCCGTCGGTGTCGAGGCCAGGCACCTGGAAGGTCGAGATCGGCAGCGGGTTGGTGTCGTCGGTGATGTCGTAGATCCAGGTGAAGGCCGGCGGCGAAGGTCGAAGTTTGGCGACATCCTCGTCCGCCACCACCATGATGTTGCGGCCCTTGAGCGGCTGCGGGATCGGCAGGCATGTGTGCGTGGGATGTGGAAAGCTCGGGCTCGAATTGACGTGCGAGACAAGCTTCGGCTTCGAAATGTCGGAAATGTCGAGGATGAACAGGCCGTGATGCCAGTAACTGACATAGAGCCGGTCGCCCATACGCAACGGATGGTGGCAGCGTGGCGTGACATAGTCATCCCACGGGTATTCTTCGCCGCCGCCGGACCACTGGCCCGGGATCCACCAGCGCCCGACCTCGACCGGGTTCACCGGATCGATCAGGTCGAGGATCATCACGATGTTGCCGACATAGCCGTCGGCGGTTGGCGAGATATAGGCGTAACGGCCGTCATAGTCGTAGCGATGCACGCCGTGGCCGCCGGTCATCCACTTCGAGATGAGCCTCGGCTCCGCCGGTCGTGTCGTGTCGTAAAGCGCCAGGCCACCGCCGAAATCGGCCGGGCCCGCATTGCCGAAGCGCTCGTGATTGATGATCATCAAGCCGTCCTGGGCCCGCACCTTGTGCGAGTGCCAGCCCGGCGGAACGTCGATCGTCGCGATCTTCTTCGGATTGCGCGGGTCTGAAATGTCGACCAGAGTCGTGCCGCTCGGCGGTCGCATATGGCCGATATAGAGGACATTGCCGTCGACCCAGACCTGACCTCCGCCCGGACAGTCGACATGGCCGATCTGTTTGGTGTTGAACGCCGAAACCAAATGCGTACGCCCTTGCTGCTGAAAGTCTTTTCGGTGTCCACGCCGCGATGGAGCGGCGTGGACATTCTTCGCCGCGAGATCAGGCGAGGCGGAGCAGATCGCCGGCCTGGTTGCGGCCCCAGCGCTTGTAGAGGAGCAGCGCCTTCTGCGTCGGCGCATCGGTCGCGCCGAAGAAGATGACCGGTTCCGTAGAGGAGCCGTTGACATGCTCGACCCAGGAACCACCCGGTATCGCGATCGTGTCGAACTGGTTCCAGTCGTAGCGCTTGCCGTCGATGATCGAATGGCCATTGCCGCGGAACGGCGCCAACAGCAGGCTGGCGGTCTCGCGCTGCGGCAGCGTCTTTTCGCCCGGCCGCAGCATCTGGACGTAGAAGTTGATCGTGCGGAAGACCGGGCCGCCGGTGGTGGGGTCGACATAGTCGATGACGATGCCTTCGTGCGGATCGCCATCCCAGTCCTTGTGCGCGTCGAGGATCGCTTCCATCTTTTCCCAGCGATAGACATACATCGGCGACGACAGGCCGCCGCCGCGCTTGTGGTCGACGAAGCGCGGCATCAAGCCGCCCTCGCCATAGATTCGCTGCGAATAATCGGCCGGGAAACGGGCAGTCTGTACCTTCTTCTCGACTTCCTTGCCGTCGACCATCTCGGTGTATTTGTGATCGAAATGCACGGCGTGGAGCGTCTCTACCAGCGGAAGGTCGAGAACCGAAAGGTTGACCGCCTGTTCGCCGCCGACCGTGCCGTGATTGTGCCAGGCGTCGTTAGGGGTCAGCACCATGTCGCCAGGACCGAAAACCACATCCTCGCCCTCGACGCCGGTAAAGTTGCCCTTGCCTGTCAGGCCAAAACGTATGGCGCTCGGCGAATGCTTGTGGGGCGGCATGATCTCGTCTGGATCATTCAGGCGGTAGGCGGTGTACATCGTGCTGACACTTGCGCGTTTGGGCGCGAGACCCGGATTGACCAGGATCAGCGACCGGCGCTCGCTGTCGTCCATGGTCACCAGTTCCGCGGCGCGCTGCAGCAGCGGCTCGATGTCGGCATAGGACCAGACGAAGGGAATCGCTTTCGACGTCGCCATGAGCTGCTTGATCTCGTCGTGATCAACGCCTTCCGATGTCGCCCAGAACGGAAACATGTTCTTTTCGTAGAGGGCGTCATAGAGGCCCTTCAGCGCCGCCTTCTTGTTGGTGACGGTAAGGTCTGCTGGTTGCGCCATGGACATGTCTTGACACCCCTCTTCACGAAGAAAATGCGTTTAACCAACTCAACCGTATTCGGATTGGTTTTCCACGACAATCCCAAAACTAAGAATTTTTGAAATTTTTGGTTGGATGCTCTTTTGAACGGCAAATACCCCGAAAAACGGCACATGGGTCAAAAATATACCAAAAACCAGCCGATCCGACAGATGCATATCGCCCCATGACGACCGCGGCGATCGCCCGGCAGTCCAACCAACCTCGAATTTCTATGCTCAACCAAAGGAGAACTGGTTGAACCTGGGCGACGCTTGTCAGGCCGCCATGCTTTGTTCGGCATGGCTGCGGATCAGGTCCGACGCCTTTTCGGCAATCATGATGACCGCCGCATTGATGTTGCCGCAGACGAGATCCGGCATGACGGAAGCGTCCACCACGCGAAGACCGGCAACGCCGCGCACACGCAGTTGCGGATCGACCACCGACTCGGCGTCGACACCCATGCGGCAAGTGCCGGCCGGATGATGCACGGTGATCGATGTCTTGCGGATATGCTCGTCGATCTGGTCATCGCTGTCGTATTTGGGCCCCGGGAAGAACTCCGCCCCGACAAAAGGCGCCATCGACGGCTGCGCCGCGAGGTTTCGCGCGATGCGGAAGCCGGCGCGGAGCGACTGCCAGTCACGCGGCGAAGACAGGAAATTCTGGTGGATCAGCGGCGCGGCCAACGGGTCGTTCGACGCCAGCTTCACGCTCCCCCTGCTCTCCGGCTGGACGGCGACGATGCGGGTCGCAAAGCCGTCGGCGAAGGGCGCCTTGAATGGCGACATATAAGGCCATGCTGCAAGCGGTGCTGCCGTGAAAAGCAACTGTACGTCCGGCAACGGCCGGCTTGCATCGCTTTTCAGGAACGCCACGACCCCGCCAGGCACATCTCCGGAAAAACCCTTTCCAGTAAAATAGGTCTTGACAAAATCCAAGCCGATACGATCGGCCCGCATCATCTTGAGGAATGGTCCCGGCTGCTTGCGCCGATACATCAAAATGACCGACACATGATCCTGCAGGTTCTTGCCGACCTGCGGACGCTCGACTTTCGTCTCGATGCCATGTGCTGCGAGCCCGTCGCCATCACCGATCCCCGACAGCATCAGCAGCTGAGGCGTGTTGATGACGCCGCCGGCAAGCAGAACCTCACGCCGCGCCGAGACAAGGTGGGCCGCGCCGCCCCTGGTGTAGGCGATGCCCGTGGCGCGGCCATCCTTCAGCAGAATCCTCGTCGCCATTGCGCCGGTCAGCACCTTGACATTGCCGCGGCGCATGGCGGGCCGCAGATAGGCCGACGCGGTCGAACAGCGGCGACCGTTGGCGATCGTCATCTGCAGGCGGCCAAAGCCTTCCTGCATGGCGCCATTGTAGTCGTCGGTCTGGGGATATCCGGCATCCCGGCTGGCCGTGGCGAAGGCATCGATCAAATCGTCCTTGTAACGGCAGAACTGAGTGTTCAGCGGCCCGCTGCCGCCGCGATAGTGGCTTGCGCCGTTTTCCCAGCGTTCCTGTTTCTTGAAATAAGGCAGCACCTTGTCGAACGACCAATCGGTCAGGCCGCTGGCCGCCCAGCGATCGTAGTCGCCACGATTGCCGCGCACATAGGCCATGGCATTGGTGGACGAGGACCCGCCGATGACCTTGCCGCGCGCGCATTCGACCTTGCGCCCGCCAACATTGGCCTCGGGCTCGCAGAAATACATCCAGTCGTGACGGCGCTCGGTCAGGATCTTGCCCCAGCCGAGCGGGATGTGAATCATCGGATCGCGATCCCAATCCCCCGCTTCCAGAAGCAGCACCGAAACCGCAGGATCTTCACTCAGGCGGCTTGCAAGCACGCAGCCGGCCGACCCGGCTCCGACAATGACATAGTCAAAGGCTTCCCCAAACGGCATGCACGGTCCTCGGAATAAGGACGGCCCGCCGCATGAGAGCCGTCAAAACAACTGCGGCACTCAACCACCGTGCAACTGGTGTTGTCAACCATCGCATGCAGATGTAAATTGGTTGAGTTGGTTGAGTGCCGCCCAGCAGGTTTCGTGTCACAATGTGATAATCGGGCGCTGAGTCGGCCGCTGCCGATCGGACAGGAGATTTGGTTTTGAGCGCATTCGAGCCACAGATCGTACCATCGGATCTCGATGACATCATTGCAGCGATCCGCCAGTTGCAGCAGGGCGGCGGCAAGCTCCCGTCCGAGCGTGATCTTGCCGAACATCTGAACGTGAAGCGCCATCAGCTTCGCAAGGCGCTCGACCTGCTACGCCGGTCAGGCGACTTGAGGCCGGCGCGCGCCAGGCGTGCGCCAACCGCCCTGCCCCGATATGGCGAAGAGCTTGTGAGAGTAACCAACCCGATCGAAGTCCTGGAGTTGCGCCTGCTGATGGAGCCGGGCCTCGCCCGGCTGGCGTCGCTGCGCGCCTCCTCGTTCGAGACGGCGCGGATAATCGATGCGGCAACCACGCCGGAGAATGCCTCGTCGGGCGCCGTCGATTTCGCTTTCCATCTCGCCATCGTCGCTGCCGCCCGCAATCATCTTGCCGCTGAATTCTACAAGATGCTGCGCCAGGTCGGGGTCGATGCGCGGGTGAAGATCGCACGTACCGCGGCACCCACCTGCCCCAAGCGGATCGCCGAGCGCGACGGCGAACATCGTCTGATTGCCGAAGCGATCTCGAACCGCGACCCGGAAGCAGCCGAGGCGGCCATGCGCGCGCATTTGCTGTCCGTGCAAAGACAGATCACGGAACGGTCGAACGCCGGCGCCTTTGCCGCATGATCGTTTCGCGTTCTAGCCAGCCAGCCTGCTCGTGGGGACTTTCAAATTGATGCGTCATTTCGACGTGCTGATCGTCGGCGCGGGGTCCGCCGGCTCGGTCTTGGCCAGCCGGCTAAGCGAGGACGGATCGTGCCAGGTCGGCCTGATTGAGGCCGGGATCATGCCGTCCGATCCCGATATCGCCGACCCGCTGAAATGGACGATGCTGCAAGGCCGCGCCTATGACTGGGCGTATCGGACGGTGCCGCAACCCTTTACCGCAAACCGGGTGCATGAATGGCCACGTGGAAAGATCGTCGGCGGTTCGAGCTGCCTGCATGCCATGGCCTATGTGCGCGGTCATCCCAGTGATTTCCAACCCTGGGCAGAGGCCGGCGGCGAGCGCTGGTCCTATCGGGGGCTGCTGCCGGGCTTTGTCCGCAGTGAGGCCTTCACGGCCTTCGACGCGCCGTCGCGCGGCCGCAGCGGGCCGCTGGACGTCTATCTGCCTGATGCGGAGGTGAGCCCCGTCGTCCGCGCTTATATGGCCGCGGGCCAAGCCATGGGGATCCCCGTCCTGACCGACCACAACAGCGGCGAGTTGACTGGCACCAGCCCCAATTCGCTGAACATCCGCGACGGCAAGCGCCTGAGCGTCGCCGACGCCTACCTGCCGCCGGCGGTCATGGCGCGACCGAACCTCGCCTTGCTCACCGCGCATGAGGTCGAGCACCTCGTGCTGGATAGCCACCGGGCAACCGGTGTGACTGTTACCTGCAAAGGAGAGACCATGACGGTCTCCGCCGACAGGATCGTTCTTTGCTCCGGCGCGGTGTCCTCGCCGCTCATCCTCATGCGGTCGGGTATTGGCGATCCGGATACGCTGAAGCGCGCGAGAATACGCTGCCTGGCCGACCGAAGCGATGTCGGCCGCAATCTGCAGGACCATCTGCTGGCTCTTGGAAACGTCTACAGCACGAAAAAGCCGGTGCCGCCGTCGCGCCTGCAGCATTCCGAATCGCTGATGTACCTGCACGGCAGCGATCCAACGCATTCGACGGGAAGCCCCGATATCGTACTCGCCTGCGTCGTCGCTCCGTCAGCCGCGGATGGCTTGAGTGCACCGCCCTACGGCTCGGCTTTCACGATTCTATGCGGCGTCACCCACCCGACCAGCCGTGGGCGCATCGCGCCAAGCGGGCCGGACAGTGGCGATGCGCCCATTATCGACCCGCATTACCTCGAAACCGAGCACGACCGGGCGGTTTTCCGGACGGCCCTGCGAACGGCGCGCACGATCGGTCATCATGCAGCGCTCGACGAGTGGCGCGACGCGGAAGTTCTGCCGGGACCGCGGGTGCAGTCGGACGACGACCTGGACGCTTTCATCGCGAGCGCTGCATCCACGCATCATCATCCTGCCGGCACGTGCAGGATGGGCGGGGATGCAGACGCCGTCGTCGACCCGGATTTGCGGCTGAACGGCTTCGACAACATCTTCATCGTCGACGCGTCGGTGATGCCGACGATCCCGAGCGGACCGATCAATGCGTCGATAGTCGCCATCGCGGAAAGCTGGGCGTCAGCTCCGCCCGGCGCATGACCCGAAAATCCCTAGCGGTCTATTCCGCCCAGAGCTCGCGGCGCAGTTCGCGCCAGCTTTCCTTGTCAGGTGCGACCAGCAGGCCACCTCCGACGTGCGAAGGCAGATAGGCGCTGGCGTCGAAATGCGCGGCGTAACCGCCGGCCTCGGCGTGGATCAGTACGCCCGCCAGATGATCCCACGGCATCAGCTTGTTGTAGACGACGAAATGAGCGTGGCCACTCGCCAGCAGACGGTATTCGTGAGCCGCGCAGCGATAGCCGAATTGCGACAGGGATTTCGTCTGGTTGCGCGCCAGCCGCGACCGTTCCGGCTCGGGCATGTATTGCCAGGAAACCGCGCCGGTCATTTGCGACATCGGCACGGGCTCGGCGACATGCACCTTCTCCAGAGTGCCATGCGCATGCCGTATGTGGCTGCCAGCACCCTTGGCGCCGATCAGCCAGTCCTTGCCGACGGGGTCGTGAATGATGCCGGCGACGGTCTCGCCCTTCACCACGACGCCGAGCATGACGCCGAACAGCGGCACGCCGGAGGCGAAGTTGAAGGTGCCGTCGACCGGATCGACGACGAAGCCGAGGTCGGCATCGCCGAGACCCTGGAGCAGCGTCGGATCGTCGGAACAAGCCTCCTCGCCGACGATCATCGCATGGGGGTAGCGCTCACGCAGCCTGACGGTGATCAGCCGCTCGGCATTGACGTCGGCCTCCGTCACCAGGTCGGCCGCAGAGGTCTTCTGGCGAACCTCGCCTTCATCAAGCCGGCGAAAGCGCGGCATGATCTCGGCAATGGCGGCGTCGGACAGAAGGTTGGCAAGCCAGTCGATCTCGGCTTCGTCAAATGTCATCGGGAATGTCTTGCCTTGTGGTGAGGGTCTCGTTGAGGGCGGCGAAATCGAACAGCTTTCTGTCGAGCAGGTGCGAGGGCCGCACATTGGTCATGGCGTGGATCATCGTGTCCTTACGGCCGGGCATGCGCTTCTCGATGTCGTCGAGCATCGCCTTCATCGCATTGCGCTGCAGGCCATCCTGGCTGCCGCACAGATCGCACGGGATGATTGGGAACTTCATGGCGCTGGCGAATTTTTCGAGATCGGCCTCGGCGCAATAGGCAAGCGGCCGCAGCACCATGACGTCGCCGTCGTCGTTGAGCAGCTTTGGCGGCATGGCGGCAAGGCGCCCGCCGTGGAACAGGTTCATGAAGAAGGTTTCCAGTATGTCCTCACGGTGGTGGCCGAGCACCAAGGCCGAGCAGCCCTCCTCGCGGGCGATCCGGTAGAGATGGCCGCGCCTGAGCCGCGAGCACAGCGAACAGTAGGTGCTGCCCTCGGGAAGCTTGTCGGTCACCACCGAATAGGTGTCCTGATATTCGATGCGGTATGGAATGGCGTGGCTATCGAGATAGTCGGGCAGAATGTGTTTCGGAAAATTCGGTTGGCCCTGGTCGAGATTGCAGGCCAACAGCTCGACCGGCAGCAGCCCGCGCCATTTGAGGTCGAGCAGCACAGCGAGCAGGCCGTAGGAATCCTTGCCGCCCGACAGAGCGACGAGCCAGCGATCGCCAGGCCTCACCATCGAAAAATCGTCGAGCGCCTGACGGGCGAGACGCAGCAGCCGCTTACGCAGCTTGTTGAACTCGACGGAGGACGGCACATCGGCAAACAGCGGATGAAAGCCGCCTTCGGAGTCTGCGATCGGCTCGAGTGCTTTGGCGTCTGGCAGCATGTTCATGGCGCGTCGGCCTTAAAAATCTCTGTTGCCGCCCGGATTAGCGCATCGGCCCGAAAATCGAAATCGATTTTCGAAAAGCACGATGCGCAAATAAAACGAACTGAAGATGGCGGCCAAAGAAAAGGCCGCCTCGACGGGCGGCCTTCGATGCTGTCGCAGACGGGATGCGTCCGATCAGCGCGAATAGAATTCGACGACCAGGTTCGGCTCCATCTGCACGGCGAAGGGAACATCCGAGAGGCCGGGGATGCGTCCGAAGGTCGCGGTCATCTTGTTATGGTCGACCTCGATGTAATCAGGCACGTCGCGCTCGGCCAGGCCTACCGATTCCAGGACGATCACCAGCTGCTTCGACTTTTCGCGCACTTCGATGAGGTCGCCCGGCTTGCAGCGGTATGAGCCAATGTTGACGCGCTTGCCGTTGACGTTGATGTGGCCGTGGTTGACGAACTGGCGGGCGGCAAAAATGGTCGGCACGAACTTGGCGCGGTAGACGACCGCATCGAGGCGCGATTCGAGCAGGCCGATCAGATTCTCCGAGGTGTCGCCCTTGCGGCGGTCCGCCTCTTCATAGACCTTGCGGAACTGCTTTTCCGAAACGTCGCCGTAGTGACCCTTCAGCTTCTGCTTGGCACGCAGCTGCAGGCCGAAATCGGAAAGCTTGCCCTTGCGGCGCTGGCCGTGCTGGCCGGGACCGTATTCGCGTTTGTTGACCGGGGATTTCGGGCGGCCCCAGATGTTTTCGCCGAGACGGCGGTCGATCTTGTATTTCGCGGATTCGCGCTTGCTCATCGCATTCCCTTTCAAAACAACACACCCGGAACCTGATGGTCCGGGTGAAGGAAACGCGCCCTCCTCTGGCCCCCGTTTTCGAGACCTGACAGGGTTTTCCCACGCAACGCGGCGGAAAACCCACGGGACACGTCATTCTAGACAAGACCTGAGGAAGGATAGATCGGCTTCCCAAACGTCTTGCGCACATAAAGAAACCACCGGGCGTTGCGGCCCGGTGTTGGTGGGCTGATTAAACGGAGATCGAACCGGTGTCAAGCTTGCGGCCGGCGCTGTTCATGGCAGGCGGATACGGGCGCGGCGTTCAGCAAGAAGATGGTGTGGCAGCGTGGTCATCGCAAGGCCATCCGCCACAAGGCACCACGCTGCAGCGAGGCTTGGAGAGCGCTGGTTGCGGCTCGCTGAGGGACCGCTTCGACGCTTCCATTGAAAGCGCGTGATTTCGACCGCGGGCTTATGTTTGGGCCCGTCGCGTGGAACCGAACCGGCCCGCCCGGCGGGACGTGCCCGGTCGAAAAGGGCGGACTAGTGTTTCGATTTCTTCTCGGGCAAGCCCTTGCGCTTGGTCTCGGCGAATTCCTCGAGCTGCTTTTCGCTCATGGATTTGTACATCCCCTTCGATGCGCCTTTGAGCTCGCTTTTCTTTGTCTCGCCACGCTTGGCGGACAATGCCGCGCCGGCGGCTTTCTGCTGGGCCTTTGATGTGGCTGGCATGATCGCTTCTCCCGTTTGCAATAGGAGGAAACGTATCGGTCGGGATGATGTTCCTAAACATCAGGAAATCGCCAGGCCAAATCCCTGCATCAGGCGGCGAGTCGGGAAATCAACCCGCTTTGAGGTGAAGACAGCAAGATCGGCGCCTTCCGACAACGCCTCGCCGCGATTCTTTGGCTCGATGTCCGCAAGCAGCGAGAGCGCCCGTCGCGCAATCGCTTCGGCGGGGTCGAGCCAATCGACCGGCCAGGGTGCTGTCTTGCGCATGCGGTTGGCCAGAAAAGGATAGTGAGTGCAGGCAAGCACGACGATGTCGGTCCGCAGCTCATCATGTTCGACGAAGCATGGTGCGATCTCGGCACGCACGGCCTCTTCGTCGACAAAGCCCTCACGCATATAGACCTCGGCCAGCCCGGCCAGATTGTCGCTGCCAACCAGACGGACATGGCATTTCCGAGCCCATTTGCCGATCAGGTCGCGCGTATACTGGCGCTTGACGGTGCCCGGCGTCGCCAGCACCGAAACCAGCCCGGAGCGCGTGCGTTCCGCCGCCGGCTTGATTGCCGGCACCGTGCCGACGAAAGGATGACCGGGAAACCTTTCGCGCAACGCATCGATGACCAGCGTCGAGGCGGTGTTGCAGGCGATGACCGAAATGGCCGGTGAAAACCGGTCGAGCAACTTTCCGAACAGCTCCAGTATATGTGCCCTCAGCGCCGGCTCCTCCCAAGCGCCATAGGGGAAAGCCGCGTCGTCGGCGACATAGACGAAGCGGCGATCGGGCATCAGCACGCGCGCTTCGCGTAGCACCGTTAACCCGCCGATACCGGAATCGAACATCAGGATCGGGCGGACATTTGAGGGGTCGGTCATCGTCATTGATTATGAGAGAGGGCTGGGGACCACGAGAGGAGGCTGGCTGAAGCTTTGACCAATGACGCTGGAGCCATCATGGTCTTGAAGCGACAAGATGGTCACTCATGCGAAATAACAATCGGTTACCGCTGATTGCGTGACTTTGGTCCTAGTCTTTGTCTGTCGCCTTGCCGGCGCGCGCGGCCGCTGCCGGGAGCCGCCTTGGATCATCGCCCGGCGACCCGTCGCCGCGCGGCATGGCCGGAGAAAACCTGTCCAGCGACGAGATTATGCCGCGCAGCACCTTGAGCTCCGGCTCGGCGAAGCCGGCGCGCGTCAGCACCGCGCGCAGATTGTCGACCATCTTCGGCTTCTTCGGCGCCGGGCGGAAATAGCCGCGTGCCTCGAGCGCGCCTTCCAGATACGCGAACAGGCCGTGCAATTGCTCCTTGGTCGCCGGCATCATGTCAGGGCTGGAAAAATTGGTTTTCGTGTCATCTTCCAAGCCCGACTTCATCCACTCATAGGACATCAGCAGGGCCGCCTGGGCGATGTTGAGCGAAGAGAAGGCGGGATCGACCGGGAAGGTGACGATCTCGTCAGCCAGGCCAACCTCATCATTGTAGAGCCCGAACCGTTCGCGGCCGAACAGGATGCCGGTGCGCTGTCCGGATCGCTGGCGCGCTCTCAGCGCCCTGCCCGCCTCAACCGGTCCGCGCACCGGCTTGAAATTATCGCGTGCGCGCGCTGTGGTGGCGAAGACAAAGTTCAGATCGGCGACCGCCGAGGCCAGATCGTCGAATACTCTGGCGGCATCGATGACGTGGTCGGCGCGGCTCGCGGCGGCGCGCGCCTTCTCGCTCGGCCAGCCGTCGCGCGGATTGACGAGACGCAGCTCGGCAAGGCCGAAATTCGCCATGGCGCGCGCGACCATGCCGATGTTCTCACCGAGCTGCGGCTCGACCAGGATGATCGCCGGGGCGGGAAAGATGTCGTCGTTGCTGGCTTGCATGGCGTCAAATGAACTGCTGTTTGCGGCATTTCAGCGTCCCCTGCCATATCCGGCCGCGAAAATGAAGCTTTCGCAAGGAACGCCTAAACGCCAGGGCCAAAGCCCGCCGGCGCGGATCGCCGTTTGCGCGGCCAAAAATGCTTTGATATACGGGCCGCATCCCCGGCCCAAAGCCATGCGGGCAAGGCCGTTCCGATCCCCAACAATGAGGCATTCTTTCCATGGCGAAGATCAAGGTGGCGAACCCGGTCGTCGAACTCGACGGCGACGAGATGACCCGCATCATCTGGCAGTTCATCAAGGACAAGCTGATCCACCCCTATCTCGACTTGAAGCTTGAATATTACGACCTCGGCGTCGAGCACCGCGACGCCACCAACGACCAGGTGACCATCGATTCGGCCAATGCCATCAAGAAATACGGCGTCGGCGTGAAATGCGCGACGATCACGCCCGACGAGCAACGCGTCGAGGAATTCAAGCTGAAGAAGATGTGGAAGTCGCCGAACGGCACGATCCGCAATATCCTCGGCGGCACCATCTTTCGCGAGCCGATCATCATGAAGAACGTGCCGCGGCTGGTGCCCGGCTGGACCAAGCCGATCATCGTCGGCCGCCACGCCTTCGGCGACCAGTACCGTGCCACCGACTTCCGCTTTCCCGGCAAGGGCAAGCTGTCCATCAAGTTTGTTGGCGAGGACGGCACGGTGATCGAGCACGACGTCTACGATGCGCCGGGCTCCGGCGTCGCCATGGCCATGTACAATCTCGACGAGTCGATCCGCGAATTCGCCCGCGCCTCGCTGAACTACGGCTTGCTGCGCAATTACCCGGTCTACCTCTCGACCAAGAACACCATCCTCAAGGCCTATGACGGCCGCTTCAAGGACATTTTCCAGGAAGTCTACGAGGCCGAGTTCGAAGCCGAGTTCAAATCCAAAAAGCTCTGGTACGAGCACCGGCTGATCGACGACATGGTCGCCTCCAGCCTGAAATGGTCGGGCGGCTATGTCTGGGCCTGCAAGAACTATGACGGCGACGTGCAGTCCGACACGGTGGCGCAGGGCTTCGGTTCGCTCGGCCTGATGACCTCGGTGCTGATGACGCCGGACGGCAAGACGGTGGAGGCGGAAGCCGCGCACGGCACCGTCACCCGCCACTATCGCCAGCACCAGAAGGGCGAGGAAACCTCGACCAATTCGATCGCTTCGATCTTTGCTTGGACCCGCGGCCTCGCCCACCGCGCCAAGCTCGACGACAATGCCGAGCTGAAGCGTTTTGCCGATACGTTGGAAAAGGTCTGCATCCAGACCGTCGAGGCCGGCTTCATGACCAAGGACCTGTCGCTGCTGATCGGTCCCGACCAGCCATGGCTCTCGACCACCGGCTTCCTCGACAAGATCGACGAGAACCTGCAGAAGGCGATGGCCTGACCAAGACGGGTGCCATGAACAAGCCCGTCGTCTATGGGGCGGACTACAGCGTCTACGTACGCATCGTCCGCCTCGTGCTCGAGGAAAAGGGCATCGACTACGAACTCGTGCCGGTCGACATCTTTGCGGCGGATGGCATTCCGGCCTGGTATTTCGAGCATCACCCGTTCGGCCGCATCCCGGCCTTCGAGCATGACGGATTTCGCCTGCACGAGACTGGGGCGATCGCGCGGTATGTCGATGAGGCGTTTGCCGGGCCGGCGCTGCAGCCGGCGGAGGCACGTGCCCGCGCCAGAATGAACCAGATCACCGGCATGCTCGGCGCCTATGCCTATCGTGCGATGGTCTGGGATGTCGCCGTCGAGCGGCTGGAGAAAGAAGCGCCCGACGAGGCGCTGATCGCTGCCGGACTTGGCCAGGCGGCCACTGTGCTTCGCGTGCTCACTTCGCTGAAAGCCGCCGGACCGTGGCTGCTGGGCGAGCAACTGACGCTCGCCGACCTGCATGCAGCATCGATCATCGGCTATTTTCTCAAGGTCGCCGAGGGGCAGAAGGTGCTGGCCGAGTTTCCCGATATTCGGCGATGGTGGGACGGCATCGTTCAGCGCCCGAGCTTTGCTCGTACCGAAAAGGTTGGGTGAAAAAATACGAGGGCCCGAGGGACAGCACCCCCGTCCGAGTCTTTGCCAATTCTTCCAGATCTACGATCAGGCGGCCTCCAGCGCCGCCTTCACCGCGGCGATCGCGTCGCTGGCCTTCGAGGCGTCGGGGCCGCCGGCCTGGGCCATATCGGGGCGGCCGCCGCCGCCCTGCCCGCCCAATGCAGCGGACGCCACGCGGACCAGATCGACGGCGTTGAAGCGGCCGGTCAGGTCGTCGGTGACCGCCACCACGACGCTCGCCTTGTTGTCCTCGCCAGCGCCGACGAAGACGACGATGCCCGAGCCGAGCGACTTCTTGCCGGCATCGGCCAACGGCTTCAGATCCTTTGGCGCCACGCCGGAAACCGCCTTGCCGAGGAAACCGACACCGGCAACCGTCTCGTTCTCGGCCGGCGCACCGGATGCGGCACCACCGCCCAGCGCCAGCTTCTTGCGCGCCTCGGTCAGTTCTTTCTCGAGCTTCTTGCGCTCGTCGAGCAGCGCTTCGATGCGCGCCGGCACATCGGCCGGCGAGATCTTCAGCGTTGCCGCGGCCGCCTTCAGCCGTCTGTCCTGCTCGTCGAGATGCTTGCGCGCTGCCTCGCCGGTGAGCGCCTCGATGCGGCGCACGCCGGCGGCGACCGCGCCGTCCGACACGATGCGCACCAGACCGATATCGCCGGTCGCCCCGACATGGGTGCCGCCGCAGAGCTCGACCGAATAGGGCCGGTTGGCCTTGGCGCCATGCAGGCCCGTGCCCATCGAAACGACGCGCACTTCATCGCCGTATTTCTCGCCGAACAGCGCCATGGCACCTTCGGCAATGGCATCGTCGACCGACATCAGGCGCGTGGTCACCGGGCTGTTCTGCACGACGATCTCGTTCGCCATGCGCTCGACCTCTTCGAGTTCGTCAGGCGAGATCGGCTTGTTGTGCGAAATGTCGAAGCGCAGGCGCTCGGGCGCAACCAATGAACCCTTCTGCGCGACATGGGTGCCCAGCACTTCGCGCAGCGCCTCATGGATCAGATGCGTGGCGGAGTGGTTCGCGCGCAGCCTGGAACGGCGCGCATGGTCGACCTTCAGCTCGACGGTCGCGCCGGTCTTGACCGCGCCGCTGGCCACCTTGCCGAGATGCACGAACAGGCCATCGGCCTTCTTTTGCGTATCGGAAATCTCGATCGAGAAGCCTTCGCCCGAAATGATGCCGGTATCGCCCATCTGGCCGCCGGACTCGCCATAGAACGGCGTCTGGTTGACGACCACGGCAACGGCGTCGCCTTTGGCCGCGCTGTCGACGCTCTTGCCGTCCCTGACCAGCGCCTGGATGAGGCCTTCAGCCTGCTCGGTCTCATAGCCGAGGAATTCGGTGGCGCCGGTCTTCTCGCGCACCGGGAACCACACCGTTTCGGTCGCGGCCTCGCCGGAGCCAGCCCAGCTCTTGCGCGCCTCGGCCCTCTGTTGCTCCATCGCATTGGTGAAGCCGGCAAGATCGACCGAGATACTGCGCTGGCGCAGCGCGTCCTGCGTCAGGTCGAGCGGAAAGCCATAGGTGTCGTAGAGCTTGAAAGCTGTCTCGCCATCCAGCATGTCGCCGGCGCCGAGCTTTTCCGTCGCCTCCGAAAGCAGGCCCAGGCCGCGCACCAGCGTCTTGCGGAAACGGGTTTCCTCAAGCTTCAGCGTCTCGGTGATCATCTGTTCGCCGCGCACCAGTTCCGGGTAGGCCTGGCCCATCTCGCGCACCAGCGCCGGCACCAGGCGCCACATCAGGGGATCGCGGGCGCCGAGCAATTGCGCATGGCGCATGGCGCGGCGCATGATGCGGCGAAGCACATAGCCGCGGCCTTCATTGGACGGCAGCACGCCGTCGGCCACCAGGAAGCAGGACGAACGCAGATGGTCGGCGATGACGCGGAACGATGCGACGGTGTCCGCATCCGGACCGTGGCCAATCGCGGACGAGGCAGCGTCGATCAGGTGACGGAACAGGTCGGTCTCGAAGACGCTCTCCACCCCTTGCAAGATGGAGGCCATGCGTTCCAGGCCCATGCCGGTATCGATCGACGGGCGCGGCAGGTCGATGCGCTCGTCCTTCCTCACCTGTTCATACTGCATGAACACCAGGTTCCAGAATTCGAGGAAACGGTCGCCATCCTCCTCCGGACTGCCGGGAGGGCCGCCCCAGATATGCTCGCCACGGTCGATGAATATCTCCGAGCACGGCCCGCATGGTCCGGTGTCGCCCATCGCCCAGAAATTATCCGAGGTCGGGATGCGGATGATGCGATCGTCGGAAAAACCGGCGATCTTCTTCCAGAAGCCGGCTGCCTCGTCGTCGGTGTGGTAGACGGTGACGAGCAGCTTGTCCTGCTTCAGCCCGAACTCCCTGGTGATCAGGTTCCAGGCGAGCTCGATGGCGCGCTCCTTGAAATAATCGCCGAACGAGAAATTGCCGAGCATCTCGAAAAAGGTCAGGTGGCGCGCGGTGTAGCCGACATTGTCGAGGTCGTTGTGCTTGCCGCCGGCACGAACGCTCTTCTGGGCGGTGGTGGCACGCGAATAGGGCCGCTTCTCCAGGCCGGTGAAGACGTTCTTGAACTGCACCATGCCGGCGTTGGTGAACATCAGCGTCGGGTCGTTGCGCGGCACCAGCGGACTCGAGGCGACGACCTCGTGACCCTCTTTGCGAAAATAATCGAGAAATGCCGACCGGATCTCGTTCACGCCACTCATGGATGCTTGCCTTTTCGAGAGAACCGCCAGGGCGGAAAATGGACATGGCCTTTTAGCGATCACGCCCCAGCCTGTCCAGAAACACGGAATGGCCCAATTCGCGGGGCTTGCCGGTCGTCTCCGCGCCATCGCGGAAACGCAAACCGCCGGCGCTGGCGCCGGCGGTTTGAAACGCAAAGTTACAGAACTCGATTACATAAGCTATAGATAATGAACCGGGATTATGGCCAGATTCCGACCCATCGTGGAAGCCTCACATGGCGCCGGCTTCGTCCTCGAAACCATCGTCTCCGCCTTCGGAGCCACCATTTTCGAGGAATTTCTCGGCGATCAGTCCGGCATTCTGCCGCAGCGCCAATTCGATCTCGCGCGCCGTGTCGGGATTGTCACGCAGAAACAGCTTGGCATTCTCGCGACCCTGGCCGAGGCGCTGCGAATTGTAGGAGAACCAGGCACCCGACTTTTCGACCACGCCGGCCTTGACGCCGAGGTCGACAAGCTCGCCGGTCTTGGACACGCCCTCGCCATACATGATGTCGAACTCGACCACCTTGAAGGGCGGAGCCAGCTTGTTCTTGACCACCTTGACCCGGGTCTGGTTGCCGACGACCTCGTCGCGGTCCTTGACCGAACCGATGCGACGAATGTCGAGGCGCACCGAAGCATAGAATTTCAGCGCGTTGCCGCCGGTCGTGGTCTCGGGCGAGCCGAACATGACGCCGATCTTCATGCGGATCTGGTTGATGAAGATGACCATGGTGTTGGAACGCGAGATCGAGGCGGTCAGCTTGCGCAGCGCCTGGCTCATCAGGCGGGCCTGCAGGCCGGGCAGAGAATCGCCCATTTCACCCTCGATTTCGGCACGCGGCGTCAACGCCGCGACCGAATCGACCACCAGCACGTCGATGGCGCCGGAGCGCACCAGCGTGTCGCAGATCTCCAGCGCCTGCTCGCCGGTATCGGGCTGCGAGATCAAGAGGTTTTCGAGATCGACGCCGAGCTTGCGGGCATAGACCGGATCGAGCGCGTGCTCGGCATCGACGAAGGCGCAGATGCCGCCCTTCTTCTGGGCTTCGGCGACCGTGTGCAACGCCAGCGTCGTCTTGCCAGAGCTTTCCGGCCCGTAGATCTCGATGATGCGGCCGCGCGGCAGGCCGCCGACGCCAAGCGCAATGTCGAGGCCAAGCGAACCCGTCGGCACCGTTTCGATCTCGACGACCTGCTCGTTTGCGCCGAGCCGCATGATCGAGCCCTTGCCGAAGGCACGCTCGATTTGCGACAGCGCCGCATCCAGAGCCTTTGATTTGTCCACTGCTTTGTCCTCTACAAGCCGCAACGTGTTCTGAGCCATGATACATCACCCCTTGGTCGTCAATGAAGGCCGGACCATCCGTTTATCCTTCTTAATTTGTACCTTATTTGTTCTCCTTTGACAAGGGGCGCCAAATATTTGAAACACAATCGATATCCTGATTTGTTCTTTTTTTGTTTCGCAGTTTCGATCCCGGATGCGATCCCATTTCCCCTGAGGGATGGTGCTGCCAACTTCCGAATCGCGCCTTCGGTTGCCGGGTTTCGCCGGACAACCTAGTCTCTACCCGGGGCAATCAGCAAAGGTCATCTCGCCGCATGATGAAATCGCCGACAATCCTGGCCGTAGGCGGCGCCTATATGGACCGGCGGGGCCAGCTTTCGGACGTCTTCGTGCCGGCGGCGTCAAACCCCGGCACGATGCATGAGAATGTAGGCGGCAGCGTCTTCAATGCGCTGCGCAGCGCGGTGCGCCGCGGCGTCTCCGGCTCGCTGCTTTCGGTGCGCGGCGGCGATGTCCTGGCCGACACGGTCGCCCGCGCCATCCTTGCTGCCGGCATTGCCGATCTCTCCGCGGTGTTCCTCGATCGCACGACGCCGACCAACACGGTGCTGGTCGACCGCAACGGCGAATTGATCATCAGCCTTGCCGACATGGCGCTCTACGATCTGGCGCTTCCCAAGCAGATCCGCCGTGCCAAGGTGCGCGAGGCGATCGGCATTGCCGACGCGGTCCTGTGCGACGCCAACCTGCCGCCGGCAGCTCTCGAGCGGCTGGTGGCGCTTGCCGCCGGCAAGCCGGTCTTCGCCCTCGCCACATCGCCGGCCAAGGTGGCGCGGCTCACGCCGGTGCTCGGCAGCCTGGCGCTGGTCTTCATGAGCCGGAACGAGGCCATTGCACTCGCCGATGTCGATATCGGCGCCGGGGAGCAAGATATTGCCGACGGCTTGAGGCGCGCGGGCCTGAAGAGCGGCGTGGTGACAATGGATGACGGTCCGGTGCTGGGTTTCGACGAAGCCGGCGCCTTCTCGATCCCGCTGCCAGGAAAGGTCGCGGACGGCGCCGGCGATGCGCTGGCTGGCGCAACGGTCGCCGCCCTGCTTCGCGGCCTGAGGCTGCGGGCAGCGTTGCGCGAAGGCGTTGCCGCGGCAATGCTTGCCATCGAAAGTGCTGAGTTTGTACCGGCCTTTACAGCAGCGAGTTTTGCCAGGGCGCTGGCGTTTGTGCCGGAGCCGCGGAAAGTGGCATGATGTCCATCCGAGAGGCAGCCTACTTCCCCGCCCGCAGCCCCGCCTCATAGGCCCGGCGCGCCCACACCGCCATCTCATCCGGATCGTCGAAAGCGGTGTCGGGAATGCTCCAATACGGCATGGACACCAGCTTGCCGTGCCTCGAGCCGGTGTAGGTCCACTGCGTGCAGCCGGCCGCTTCGAATTCGGGCGCGCTTTCAGTGTCGGCTTTCAGCAAAAGCTCGCCGCGAAGGACGATCGCGACGATGACGCCGTCGAAATAAATGCCCTTGCCGCCGAACAGTTTTCGTATGCTGACCGGCCCGAGGCCTTCGAAAAGTTCGGCGATGCGTTCATTGTCCATGCCGCGATCATGGCATCCGGATTTCCCCTTGTCATCGCCGCAACCAAAACCATGCTGACAGGTTGAAAAGCCAAATTCGACGGAGTTTTCTTCATGCCGCTTCTGCTCAAAGGGTCCTGCCGGTGCAATGCTGTCCGCTTCGAGGTGGAAAGCCACACGCCGGTGCCATTCATGCTTTGCTACTGTTCGATCTGCCGCAAGCAGCAGGGCGGCGGTGGCTTCGCCATCAATCTCGGCGCCGATTTCGATACGCTGAAAATCAACGGCAAGCGCAATCTTGGCGTCTACCGGGCCGAGATCGAGGACGACGAACATCCGCAATGCGAGATCTCGTCAGGCGAGCGCAATTTCTGCAAGAAATGCGGATCGGCCCTCTGGCTCTACGACCCGACCTGGCCGGAGCTGGTCCACCCCTTCGCCTCGGCGATCGATACAGATCTGCCGAAGCCGCCTGAAAAGGTGCACCTCATGCTGAAATACAAGGCGAACTGGGTCGAGCCCGACATCGGCGAGGACGACAAGGTCTTCGATGTCTATCCCGAAGAATCGATCGCCGGATGGCACAAACGAACGGGAATGTGGGTGGACTGAGGAGCCCGGTCAGGCCGACGCGCGCGCCTCGGCCAGTGCCTTCAGGTCGGCCGGCTTGAGCTCAACCGATTCGCCGCAACCGCAGGCCGAGCTCTGGTTCGGATTGCGGAAGGTGAAGCCGGTGCGCAGCGTCGTCTGCTCGAAATCCATCTCGGTGCCAAACAGGAAAAGCGCTGCCTCGGGCGCGACATAGACATGGGCGCCGTCTCGCTCGACATGGTCGTCCTTGGTGTTGGGCTCGGTCACCAGGTCGACCGTATATTCCATGCCGGCGCAGCCGCCCTTCTTGATGCCAAGGCGAATGCCATGCGCGTTCTCACGCGTCGCGACGATCTCGCGAACCCGGTCGGCAGCCTTTTCGGTCATCGTGATGACGGCGAAGCGTCCCATCTTTTCTTTCTCCATTGCGTGCAGGTTCAAGGCCTGCCGAATGATTCCTCACCTAAAATGGTGAAGTTTTCTACCTGGCGCAAGTGCGCCTCAATACCAGCCTACCGCGACCTGCGCCTCTTCCGACATGCGGTCGGGCGACCACGGCGGATCGAAGGTCATGTTGACCTCGACGCCGGAAACGCCTTCGACGGCGCCGACGGCGTTCTCCACCCAGCCCGGCATTTCGCCGGCCACCGGGCAGCCGGGCGCGGTCAGCGTCATGTCGATCTTTACCGAGCGGTCGTCCTCGATGTCGATCTTGTAGACGAGGCCAAGCTCATAGATATCCGCCGGGATTTCCGGGTCGTAAACCGTCTTCAGCGCCGAGACGATGTCGTCGGTCAGCCGCGCCAGTTCATCGGCTGGAATGGCCGAGGCGGAAACAACCTCGTCGGTAGCCGTTTCCGGAGTGGTCTCAGCGGTATGGCTGGCATCATCCATGATCGTCACCCGAAGAACTTTCGCGCTTTTTCCAGCGCATCGGCCAAAGCGTCGACTTCGGCCCTGGTATTATACATGCCGAACGATGCCCTGCATGTGGACGTTACGCCGAAGCGTTTCAACAGCGGCTGGGCGCAATGGGTGCCCGCGCGGACTGCAACGCCTTGCCGGTCGATCACCATTGACACGTCATGGGCATGGATGCCCTGCAGCTCGAAGGAGATGATGGCGCCCTTGCCGGGCGCATTGCCAAAGATGCGCAGCGAGTTGATGGCGCGCAGCCGCTCATGGGCATAATCCTTCAGATCGGCCTCGTGAGCTGCAATGCGCTCGCGGCCGATCTTTTCCATGTATTCGAGTGCTGCACCCAGCCCGATCGCCTGGACGATCGGCGGCGTGCCGGCCTCGAAGCGGTGCGGCGGATCGTTGTAGGTGACGATGTCTTCGGTCACTTCCTCGATCATCTCGCCGCCGCCCATGAACGGGCGCATGCGCTCCAGCATGTCCTTCTTGCCGTAGAGCACGCCGATCCCTGAGGGACCGTAGACTTTGTGGCCGGTGAAGACGAAGAAATCGCAGTCGAGATCCTGCACGTCGATCGGCATATGCACGGCGCTCTGGCTGCCGTCGACCAGCACGGGAATGTCTCTCGCATGCGCAATGCGCACGATTTCCTTGATCGGCGTCACCGTGCCCAGCGCGTTCGACATGTGCGTGATGGCGACCAGTTTTGTGCGATCGGTCAGCCGCTTCTCGAACTCTTCGATATGAAAGACGCCGAGATCGTCGACCGGTACCCAGACCAGTTTTGCGCCTTGCCGCTCACGGAGGAAATGCCACGGCACGATGTTGGAATGATGCTCCATGATCGACAGAACGATCTCGTCGCCCTCGCCGATATTGGGCATGCCGAAGCCATAGGCGACGGTGTTGATCGCCGCTGTGGTGTTCGAGGTGAAGACGATGTTGTCGGTGCTGGGCGCGTTCAAAAACCTCTGTACTATCTTCCGCGCGTTCTCATAGGCGTCGGTCGCGGCATTGGACAGGAAATGCAGCCCGCGATGGACGTTGGCGTATTCCTGGGAATAGGCGTGCTGGATGGCGTCGAGCACGATCTGCGGCTTCTGCGCCGAGGCGCCATTGTCGAGATAGACCAAGGGTTTGCCATAGACTTTGCGCGCGAGTATCGGGAAATCGCGGCGGATCGCCTCGACGTCGTAAGGAATGCTTTCGACTTTCTGGTCCATCACAAGCTCTCTCGAGGCATCGCCTCATTCCGTCCAACACCCCTCATCCGACCGAGCTCCGCTCGGCCACCTTCTCCCACAAGGGGAGAAGGAAAGCGCGTTACCCGTGCGCGACGAACCAGCCGTCCAGCCTCGTTTCCAGCGCCTCGACGATCGCCTCGTCGTCCAGCTCCTCGATCACCTCGGCGACGAACGCCTTGACCAGAAGACCACGCGCGGTCTTCTCGTCGATGCCGCGCGCCATCAGGTAGAACAGGTGGCTATGATCGATCTCGGTGACCGTCGCGCCATGCCCGCAGACGACGTCGTCGGCAAAAATCTCCAGCTCCGGCTTGGTCGAGAACTCGCCATCGTCCGACAGGAGCAGCGTGTTGCAAGCCATCTTGGCGTTGGTCTTCTGCGCATATTGGTGGACGTTGATGCGCCCCTGGAAGACGCCGCGCGCCCTTCCGG
Source organism: Mesorhizobium sp. WSM4821 (assembly GCF_055901555.1). NCBI lineage: Bacteria > Pseudomonadati > Pseudomonadota > Alphaproteobacteria > Hyphomicrobiales > Phyllobacteriaceae > Mesorhizobium > Mesorhizobium sp. WSM4821. Next base: position 4,965,802 of record NZ_CM148371.1, read on the forward strand.
TCACCACGTTGCGGATCACCTCCGTCGACGCCGTGTGCGGCACGGCATGGTCGAGCACCATGGTCACGTCCGTATGCGTGTCGCCGGCAAGCAGGTTGATGCCGCGCAACGTGAAGTCGGCGCCTTCGCCGGTGGTCTTGACCACGATCTCCTGTCGCACCAGCTTGCCGCCGGCATTCATCACAAACAGCGTCAGCTTCGCATCTTTGCCCAGATGCGCCTTGAACTGGGCGAGATGGGTCGCCGTATCCGGCTGCTCCTGCACGATCAGCCATGTCACCTCGGCGCCGTCGCCAAGCACAAGCTGGCTGACGGAGCTGACGAGTGCGGCGCCCTCGCCCGTCTGGCGCTCGACGACGACAGCCTTGGCGCCGGCACCGACGCGGACGCCCAGGCGCACATGTGTCTGGCCGCCGGATTGCAGGTTTTGCAGCTCGATCGGCTTGTCCAGTTCGGTGCCGTCGGCAATGTCGACAAAATAGCCGTCAGCGACAAAAGCGGTGTTCAGCGCGCCGATGGCATCGTCGGCGCCATAGGGATCGAGCCCCGGCGCGATGCTGCCGTCGGTCAGCTTTTCCGACAGGCGCTGCACGGCGATGCCCTCGATATCGGGCGTTTTCGTGCTCGACACGCCATTCAGGACCGGCAGGACGGCGGACCCCTCGACGATTGGCGCAACAGCTTTCGGGGCGGCCGCGGGATCGAAGTCCGGCACCGAAGTCAGCAGTTGGCGCAGGTCGGTATAATGCCAGGACTCGATACGCCGCGTCGGCAGGCCGCTCTTGATCGCTTCGATGGCGTCGTCGCGCTTCAGCATCACCGTGCCGTCGCCCGGCAGCAGCGACAGCCGGTCGCCGAAGGCGTCGATCAACGCCGTTTCGGCCGGCGTTCGCTGGGGTGTGGTGTGTATATTCATCAGTTTCGCCCTATTTGGCTTGCCTTCCAGGCCTTCCGGCATCTCACGCGGCTTCGCCGATCACGCCGGCGTAGCCGTTGGCTTCGAGGTCGAGCGCCAGCGACTTGTCGCCGGACTTGACCACCTGCCCCCTGTAGAGCACGTGCACGCTATCCGGCACGATGTACTGAAGCAGGCGCTGGTAGTGGGTGATGATGACGATAGCGCGGTCTGGCGCGCGCAACGCATTGACGCCTTCCGAGACGATCTTCAGCGCATCGATGTCGAGGCCGGAATCGGTCTCGTCGAGCACGCACAGCTTCGGTTCCAGAAGCTTCATCTGCAGGATCTCGGCGCGCTTCTTCTCGCCGCCGGAGAAGCCGACATTGAGCGGCCGTTTCAGCATCGCCATGTCCATGTTGAGCAAGCCGGCCGCGTCCTTCACGCGCTTGAGGAATTCCGGGATCTTCAGCGGCTCCTCGCCGCGCGCCTTGCGCTGCTCGTTCATCGCCACTTTCAGGAATTCCATCGTCGCCACGCCCGGTATCTCCATCGGATACTGGAAAGCGAGGAAGATGCCGGCAGAGGCGCGCTCGGCCGGATCCATTTCGAGGATCGACTGGCCGTTGTAGAGGATATCGCCCTCGGTGACCTCATAGTCCTCGCGCCCGGCGAGGATGTAGGACAGCGTCGACTTGCCCGAGCCGTTCGGGCCCATGATGGCGGCGACCTCGCCCGCTTTCACCGTCAGGTTCAGGCCGCGGATGATCTCGGTGCCGTCATCGACAATGCGGGCATGGAGGTTTTTGATTTCAAGCATTTTTTCTTTCCTGAAAATTTTGTCCGGTCAGCCGACCGAGCCCTCGAGGCTGATACCGATCAGCTTCTGCGCCTCGACCGCGAACTCCATCGGCAGTTGCTGGATGACGTCCTTGACGAAGCCGTTGACGATCAGCGCGATCGCCTCTTCTTCCGGAATGCCGCGCTGCATGACGTAGAATTTCTGGTCCTCGGAAATCTTCGACGTCGTCGCCTCGTGCTCGAACTGTGCCGTCGCGTTCTTGGCTTCCATGTAGGGCACGGTGTGCGCGCCGCACTGGTCGCCGATCAGCAGCGAGTCGCAGTTGGTGAAGTTGCGGGCGTTGGTCGCCTTGCGGTGCGCCGAGACCTGGCCGCGATAGGTGTTCTGCGAGAAGCCGGCGGCGATGCCCTTGGAGATGATGCGGCTCGACGTGTTCTTGCCGAGATGGATCATCTTGGTGCCGCTGTCGACCTGCTGGTAGCCGTTCGACACGGCGATCGAGTAGAACTCGCCGCTGGAATCGTCGCCGCGCAGGATGCAGCTCGGATATTTCCAGGTGATGGCAGAGCCGGTCTCGACCTGCGTCCACGAAATCTTCGAGCGGTCGCCGCGGCAGTCGCCGCGCTTGGTGACGAAGTTGTAGATGCCGCCCTTGCCTTCGGCGTCGCCGGGGTACCAGTTCTGCACCGTCGAGTATTTGATCTCGGCATCGTCGAGCGCGACCAGCTCGACCACCGCGGCGTGAAGCTGGTTCTCGTCGCGCTGCGGCGCCGTGCAGCCTTCGAGATAGGAGACGTAAGCACCCTCCTCGGCGATGATCAGGGTGCGCTCGAACTGGCCGGTGTTCTTCTCATTCATGCGGAAGTAAGTCGACAGTTCCATCGGGCAGCGCACGCCCTTGGGTACGAAGACGAAGGAGCCGTCGGTGAACACGGCGGAATTCAGCGTGGCGTAGAAATTGTCGGAGGTCGGCACGACCGAACCGAGATATTTCTGAACCAGTTCCGGATGCTCGCGGATGGCTTCCGAAATCGAGCAGAAGATGACGCCGGCCTGCGCCAGCTCCTTCTTGAAGGTGGTGACGACGGACACCGAATCGAACACCGCATCGACGGCGACGCGGCCCGACTTGTAGACATTGTCGCTGGGTTCCTCGAGTTCCGACGCGTCGGTCTTCTGCACGCCGGCTAGGATTTCCTGTTCCTTCAACGGAATGCCGAGCTTTTCGTAGACTTTCAGCAATTCGGGATCGACATCGCTCAGCGAGGTCGGTCCGGGCGTGCTCTTGGGCGCCGCGTAATAATAGATGTCCTGGAAATCGATCTTCGGATAGTTGACGCGCGCCCAGGTCGGCGCCTCGAGCGTCAGCCAGCGCCGGTAAGCGCCCAGACGCCATTCCAGCATCCAGGACGGCTCGTTCTTCTTCGCCGAAATGAAGCGGATGATGTCTTCGCTCAGGCCCTTTGGGGCCTTGTCCATCGCGATTTCGGTCTGGAATCCAAATTTATACTGATCGACGTCGATCTTTCGAACCCGATCGATCGTCTCCTGCACAGCAGGCATAGGCGTTCTCCATCCACGCCGGGGTCAAGGCCCGGCAGTTTTCAAACTATGGCACCGCGAAACGAGTACCCGTGAGGCAATCGAGGCGGCGTAAGTTCCATATAGTGCGTTTCCGCCGGAAATTCACCCGGCCACCACGAAACGCACGGCTCTACCAGGCCAGAAGGCCTGCGTTTGTTTGCCGCGCTCAGGCGGCTTCGTCCCTGCCCGCCCTTTCCTTACCGGCTTGCCGCGAGGCAATGTCCCCCAGCGCAGCGCGAAACAGTTCGATGTCCTCGGCGCTCGTTGCGTGGCCGATGGACACGCGCAAAGCGCCAAGGCTGTCATTGTATCCCATGGCTTTCAGCACATGGCTCGGGCCGACCTTGCCCGACGAGCAGGCGGATCCGGCCGAGAGTGCCACGCCGGCCAGATCGAAGGCGATCTGCGCCGTCTCGGCCCCGGTGCCCGCAATAGCGAAGAATGTCGTATTGGCAAGCCTCGGCGCGCCGGTTCCAAAGATTTCCGCGTCCGGCACCAGCGTTTTCACGATGGCCTCGATCTCGTCGCGGCGGCGAGCGACCGCATCGATGCTCTTCAATCCGATCAGGGCTTCCCGCGCCGCCGCGCCAAAACCGGCGATCGCGGCAGGGTTTTCGGTGCCGCCACGATGCCCCTTTTCCTGGCCGCCTCCGGCGATCAAGGGCCTTGGCATCATCAGGTCCGAGGCGGCGACGATGGCGCCAACACCATTGGGGCCGCCGATCTTGTGCGAAGACAGGATCAAGTAATCGGCGCAACCTGCCGACATATCGAGCGGAATGCGACCGGCTGCCTGCACGGCGTCGATAATCAGGATGCCGCCCGCCGCCTTGACGATTTCGGCGATGCGTTCGACGGGCTGGATAACGCCGGTCTCGTTGTTGGCGGCATGGATCGCCACCAGCGGCAGGCCGTCCGACTTGTCATGCGCGGCGAGCGCCGCCGCCAAGGCCTCCAGCCTGACGACGCCGTCGGCGTCGACGCCGATGCGCGTCACCCGAACTGCCGGAAATCGCCCGCCATTCCGCACGCAAGGATGATCGGCTTCGCACACGTAGAGCCGGCTCATGCGGACAGCGCCGCGCCCCATCTGCCAATCCGGCGTCAGCAGCGTCGAGGCGGCTTCCGTCGCACCGGAGGTGAACACGACGTGCTCGGGCCTGGCATTGGCCATCGCAGCGACATCGCGCCTCGCATTCTCGATCAGCCGCCGCGCGGCGCGACCCTCGGCATGGACCGACGACGGATTGGCGGCGATATCGAGCGCGGCAATCATTGCGGCGCGTGCCGCGGCAAGCAGCGGCGCGCTGGCATTGTAGTCGAGATAGGCGCGCGTTCCGGCCATTTTCGTTTCAATCGATCCCTTCAATAGCCATTCCGCCAGGATAGCGCGTTATTTCCTTGAAATTGCAAGGCAAGCCGTCCTATTTACGCGGCTTGCGGCGCGGATGGCCAAGCCACGATGTTTTGACCACCCAGTTTTGAACAATTCTAAACTAGCTTCTAGAAAGACGCTCGCCCTGCGTCAAGACCTGGGAAGCTGGGGCCAGAGGGAGAGTTGTTCCGGGCGCCGCGCATTCGTACGGATTGGAGTCTTTTATGCCTGAGGTCATTTTCACCGGTCCGGCCGGCCGCCTGGAGGGTCGTTACCAGCCTTCCAAGGAAAAGAGCGCGCCGATTGCCATCATCCTGCACCCGCACCCCCAGTTCGGCGGCACGATGAACAACAAGATCGTCTACGACCTCTTCTACATGTTCCAGAAGCGGGATTTCACCACGCTTCGCTTCAATTTCCGGGGCATCGGCCGCAGCCAGGGCGAATTCGACCACGGCACCGGCGAATTGTCGGATGCGGCCGCGGCACTCGACTGGGTGCAGTCGCTGCATCCGGATTCCAAGAGCTGCTGGGTCGCCGGCTATTCGTTCGGCTCGTGGATCGGCATGCAGCTTCTGATGCGCCGGCCTGAGATCGAAGGCTTCATCTCGATCGCGCCTCAGCCCAACACCTATGATTTCTCGTTCCTGGCGCCCTGCCCGTCGTCGGGCCTCATCATCCATGGCGACGCTGACAAGGTCGCGCCGCCAAAGGACGTGCAGGGGCTGGTCGACAAGCTGCACACGCAAAAGGGCATCACCATCACCCAGAAGACCTTGCCGGGCGCCAACCATTTCTTTTCCAATGACGCGGACCTCCTGCTCGAGGAATGCGCGGACTATCTCGACCGTCGTCTGGCCGGCGAATTGTCCGACCCGCGGCCAAAACGGCTGCGATAGTCGGCGAACGACGATGTACCAGCCCCCTCATTTCCAGGAAACGCGGCAGGACGTGCTGCACGGACTGATCCGGGCGCATCCGCTTGGCCTGCTGATTTCAAATGGAGCCGAGGGGCCGGTCGCGAACGCGATCCCGTTCCTGCTCGACGCCCCCTCCCTGCTCAACGCAGAGGGACCGCCGAACGGCAGGCTGCGCGCGCATCTGGCGAGGGCCAATCCGCAATGGCGCCTGCTGGCCGACAGCCCGGCGTCGCCCGTGCTGGTCGTCTTCCAGGGCACCGATGCCTATGTGACGCCGTCCTGGTATGAGACCAAGCGCGAGACCGGGAAGGTCGTGCCAACCTGGAATTACGCCATCGTCCAGGTGCGCGGTACCGTCAGGGTGATCGAGGACCAGGACTGGCTGGCCCAGCAGATTTCCGACCTGACGGTGTCCCAGGAAGGCGCTCGTGAAGCGCCCTGGGCGGTGACCGACGCGCCAGCCACCTTCATCCAGTCGCAGATCAAGGGCATTGTCGGGCTGGAAATCGAGATCACCGACATGCAGGGCAAGTGGAAGGTCAGTCAGAACCGGCCAATCGCCGACCGCAGCGGTGTCGCCGACGGGCTCGAGAGCGAGGCGAACTCGACCGACATGATCCGGCTGGTACGATCCTACGGCGGACTGGACAACAAGTAGTCCCGCTCAGGGACTGGCTGTCTCCGGAAAAAGCATCCGCGGCGGGCCTGCCGGCTTGCGCCAGGTCGCGCGGAGCCTGAATGTCTTCTTGCGGATCGGCAATCCCGCCGCCGTGTGGCGGAAGATGAAGCCAAGCCGGGCAAGGATCAGCGCCGTAACGACGGTGCAGCCCACGCCGAGGCCGAAGCCCGCGATCGTATCGCTTGGAAAGTGCGCGCCGACCACAATCCGCGTCACCGCGATCCAGACGGTGATGGGCAAAACAACGTATTTCCCCCACCATGGAAAAAGAAGCATCACCATTGCCGCGGCCGCGCCCATATTCGCCGCATGGCCGGAGGGAAAACTGGCGAAATACGGATCGAACTTCAATGGATGGAACGAGAACAATCCTATGTCCAGGGCTGGCCGCCCCCGGCCGATGACGTACTTCAGGACCGTCACAGTCAGTCCTGACAATCCGATCGCGCTCACCACGAAGAAGGCGAAGCAGGTCCAGTTGTACGCAACCATGCGCCAACGCTTTGAAAGGGCTTGCCAATCCAGCAGATTGACCCGCACGAACAGCAACAGGGACGGGATGAGAAACCAGCCGCCCAACCCGAAATTGGTGAACGCCTTGGCAACTGCAACAAACCCGCTCGGCAAATGAGCCCGCCAGCTGACAGACACGCCGTCGACGAAAACCATGCAGGCAACCGTCAGCAACAGATAGACGGCTACCAGGGCCGGCCACGGAATCCTGGAATAATTGGCCGGTCGCCTCGCAAATCGAGAACGGATGATCGCCACCGTTTGCCGGAGATTGCCCATCGAACGAGCCGGCAGCTTTCGAAGCAACTCAAGAACCCGAGCTCTGCGACCAATGCTCATGCTAAACCACTGAAGTCAGTCGGCGATCCGGTATAGACCAAGCGACATTTTCTCCCCCGACGAATAGTTGACGCCATCGATCCGAGCGACACGGTTCGCCGACCTGCCCTGCCCTGCCAGCAGGTCGTCCAGCCTATTTTCTTCGCCGACCGGTGCCAGCGCCAGAGCGCAGGCGGGATCGGCAAGCAGATGTTGCGCAGTACCGTCGACATTGGTCAATATCGTTTTTGTGCCCAGCAGAAATACCAGGCTCGGTTCGTGATACCCGGCGGAGGCGAGCACCGTCGTCCCGCAGGGTTGATTGGCGCGAAGCGCAGCCTCTATCTCGCGGCTCATCCAGATCGGCTTCAATGACGGCGCGATGACACCGAACAGCAAGGCATAGGCAGTGCCTGCACAAATCGCGATTGCCCCGATGCGGCCGAGCGGCACTTGCAGTTGGCGAGAAAAGCCGAGATAGCCGGCCGCGAGCGCTGCAAGGGCAGCCGGAATGCTCAACCATGAGAACGCTCCGGTAAAATAGAGCGGCGCGACGATGCAGAGCACCGCAAAGCCTATTGTGATCAAAGCGAGGCCAAAGGCGGTCGCCCACCACAACCATTTCTGCCAGCGCTGCAGCGGCGCATTCGCCTTCTCCGGATTCAGCGTCAAAAGCCAGCCGACCAGCAGCGCCATGCCGGGATAGGCCGGCAGGACATAGTGCGGCAGTTTTGTCGGGATCAACTCGAACAACAGCCAGAACGGGATGTACCAGGCGAGGCAGAAGCGGAGCCGGGGATCGTCGCGCAGGCGGTTGAGGGCCTGGAGCCCGGCGCCGAGCGCGATCAGGCCGAAGGGCCACATGAACAGAGAATAGGTCAAGACATAGAAGCCGGGCGGGGCGCCATGGGATTCCCTGCCCTGCGCGACCTTGCCGAGCATATCGTTGCCGACGGCTTGCTGCAGGAAAGTGCCGCCGCTTTTCCAGGTGATGAGGACGAGCCAGGGCAGCACGATCAGCAACACGATAGCCAGGCCGCGCCCCGCCTTCAGCTTCGAGAGCCAGCGCCAGTCCCGCTCGAACGCGAACAGCACGGCGACCGTGAGCGCCGACAACAGCGGCGCGATCGGGCCCTTGATAAGGATTGCACCACCCTGGGCTGCCCAGAAGATCCACGGCAAATGGCTGGCGACGGCTTGGTTCCGGCGCCAGGCCGTATGGATCTGCGCCAATGCGCCTTGCGCCGCGATGCAACAGGCCAGCAGGACCGCGTCGGTCTTGGCGTCACGCCCCTCGAAAGCTGTCGCGAAGATTGCGGCCATCACCAGGCCGGCGGCCAGACCGGCGCTGGCGCCGAAAAGATTGGCTCCTGTCCAGGCCGTCGCCACAACGGCGATGGCGACGCCAAGAGCGGAGACGAGCCGATACACCCAGACCGGCGCCGCGGGGCCTTCGCCGCTCAGCGCTACGGCCGCCGATTGCAGCCAGTAGATTCCTATCGGCTTCTGGTAGCGGGAATTCTCCTGGAAGCGAATGTCGACATAGTCGCCGGTCTCGACCATCTGCTTGGTGGCCTGCATGAAGCGCGGCTCATCGCGGTCGATCGGCGGTATGGTCGCCAGCCCCGAAACCGTCATCAGCAGGCTGAACAGGAAGAGAAAAAGGTAGTTCCTGCTCGCCACGTCAGCCCCGTCCCGTTCGCTTGCTATGGAGGCAGGTCGCTCAATCGACCTTTGTCATCGCCGCCTTGCGCTCATTGGCGATCAGCCAGAGATTGCGGATGTAGATGAACAGGCCCATGGACTGGCCGGCGATGAAAACCGGATCCTGCCGCTGGATGGCGTAGATCAGCAGCAGGCAGCCGCCGCCGAGGGAAAAGAACCAGAAGGCGATCGGCACGACGCTGCGCTTGGCTCTTTCCGAGGCGACCCACTGCACGACGAAGCGCATCGAAAAAAGGAACTGGGCGACGAAGCCGAGCAGAACCCATGCATCGAATTGCTTGACGAAGACTTCGTGAAGCCAGGTCGCTAGTTCCTGAAGCACGTTAGCCATGCCTGATTTCCTCTGTTTTTGGCATTCTCCGGCGCCTGCGGCGCAGCCACCAGACGCCGGCGAGATCAAGCACCCCTTGCAGGCCGCGATCGAAAATCCCGTAATTCGACTTGCCGTGGCGGCGGGAGCGGTCGACGACGTCGCAATGCACGACCTGGTACCCTTCCTGGATGACGAGGGCCGGAACAAAGCGGTGCGTTCCGTCGAAGAACGGCAATTTCCTGAGGATGTCGGTATGGATCGCCTTCAGGCCGCAGCCCGTGTCGCGGGTTTCGTCATGCAGAATGGCCTTTCTCAGCCAGTTTGCAAAACGGGACGCCAGTTGCTTGATTTTGCTGTCGCGACGCTTCAGGCGCTCCCCTTGCGCAACACCGAATCCGGGACCGGCCTGGCGAAGGGCATCGACAAGCACCGGAATATACTGGGGATCGTTCTGGCCGTCGCCATCGATGGTGGCGACGATATTGCCGCGTGCCGCCCATGCCCCCGAACGCACGGAGAGAGACTGGCCGGCGGATTTCTCATGCCGCAGGTGCCGGAGCGGAAACGGGCAAAGTGCTGCCTGGGCGGCAAGCACCGACGCAGTGTCATCGGTCGAACCGTCGTCGACGACGATCACCTCGAAATCGCGCCCAGCCATCGCCGCCCCGATCTCGTCGAGCAGAAGCGGCAGGTTCGCCGCCTCGTTCCGGCACGGGATGACGATGGATATCTCCGGCATGTCGCGTCGGGCTCTGTCACAGGATATGGCATTCGATTCGATGCCGTGCGGTGCCGTTCCAGCGGGTCAGGTGCTGCAAGAACCCACTGGCGCGGCGCTTCATTACGCCAGCCGAAACGATGAAGCAAGCATGCCGGATCTCGTCCACGCTGGCCGCAAAACCGGATTCCCCTTTTGCTGATCGCGCTTGGATGCTAAACGCCCGCGTTCACGCATACCACGCCCCAGTACAGCCGCCGGGCGCTTTCGGGAAAGATAAAATGTCCGCCTTCAAATCCGATTTCCTGCGCGTCATGAGCGAGCGCGGTTTCATCCACCAGGTTTCGGATGATGCCGGCCTCGACCAGGTTTTCGCCAAGGAAGCGGTGACCGCCTATGTCGGCTACGACGCGACGGCGACCAGCCTGCATATCGGCAATCTGATTTCGGCGACCATGCTCTACTGGCTGCAGGAGACGGGCCACCGGCCGATCGCGCTGATGGGCGGCGGCACCTCGATGATCGGCGATCCTTCCTTCCGCGACGACCAGCGCCAGCTTTTGACGCCGGAGGCGATCGCCGCCAACATCGAGGGCATCAAGCGCATCTTTGGCCGCATCCTGCGTTTTGGCGATGGTCCCAGCGAGGCGATCATGGTCAACAATGCTGACTGGCTGATGAAGCTCAACTATGTCGAGTTCCTGCGCGATGTCGGCCGGCACTTTTCGGTCAACCGCATGCTGACTTTCGACAGCGTCAAGCTCAGGCTCGAGCGCGAGCAATCGCTATCGTTCCTCGAATTCAACTACATGATCCTGCAGGGCTACGATTTCGTCGAGCTCAGCAAGCGTTACGGCTGCCGGCTGCAGATGGGCGGATCGGACCAGTGGGGCAATATCATCAACGGCGTCGATCTCGGACACCGCATGGGCACGCCGCAGCTTTACGCCCTGACCACACCTCTGCTGACGACGTCGTCAGGCGCCAAGATGGGCAAATCGGCCAAGGGCGCGGTGTGGCTGAACGGCGATCTGTTCTCGCCTTATGATTTCTGGCAGTACTGGCGCAACACCGAGGACGCCGACGTCACGCGCTTCCTGAAGATTTTCACCCGCCTGCCGCTGTCCGAGATCGCACGGCTCGCCGCCCTTGGCGGCTCCGAGATCAACGAGGCCAAGAAGGTCCTGGCCACGGAAACGACGGCCATCGTGCACGGCCGCGAGGCAGCCGAGCAAGCCGAGGAAACCGCGCGCAAGACGTTCGAGGAGGGCGCGCTGGCGCAAACGCTGCCAACCGTCGAGGTGGGCAAGGCCGATCTGGAAAGCGGCGTCGGCATATTGTCGCTGTTCGTCACCGCCGGGCTTGCCGCGTCCAACGGCGAGGCGCGTCGACACATCCAGGGCGGCGGCGTGCGCCTCAACGACCGGCCGGTGTCCGACGACCGTCAGGTGGTGACGCTTCAGGATTTGAGTCCGGAAAACGTCATAAAGCTTTCACTAGGCAAGAAAAAACACGTTCTGGTGCGGCCGGCCTGACCAGAACTGACCCATCCCGATAGAATCGGATGGGGTCCTTTCTTGCTAACGATGATCTTTCCGAACCGAAAGTTCGGGATCGTCGTCTACCGGTACTCAAAGATCGACCTGAAAATTCCGGGCGCGATCACCGACAGCGGATTGACGTCCAGTTTCGGCTTGTTGGCGTCGCCCCTCAGCCGGTAGGTCACGCCGATCAGCCCGCGATCGCGGCCGTTGCCGAGAAGCGCCCCGAACAGCGGCAGCTCGCCGAAAATGCGGTTGAGGCCATAGGCCGGCATGAACGTGCCGGTCATGTCCATGTTGTTGTCCTGATCGTAAAGCGTGCCCCGGAAGGTGGTGCCGATGCGTGGGCCGCGCAGCACCCCATTGGCCAGCTTGAGATAGCCGGTGCCCTTCTCGATCTGGGAAAAGCCGCGTTCGAACTTCACTCTCGACGTGTCGATGTCGGCTTTGACGGCTTCGTTGAGGCTGCGGCTGTCGCCCGCCGGCGTCGTCGAGACGAGCGAGGCGAGTTTCGGCTCGTTGACCACAAAGAAATTCCTTGCGTCGACCTGGCCCTTCATCGGCCCATCGCTTGCCCCGGCGAGCGCCAGCGCTATCGAACCGCCCTCCATATGCTCGTAGATATTGAGGAACCGCAGGATGGCGCCGGCGTCGGCCGACGTCATGTTGAGCGCGCGCCTGCCGGCACCGGTCGTATTGCTGATGCTTATGGCGGCACCCGAACTTGTCGTGGCGCTCACCTTGAGCCCGTTCACCCTGGAGCCGGCGGCGCTGTAGTCGAGCTTCAGGCTCGACAACGTCTCGTTGTGGAAGCCGGTCAGGGAATTCACATCGGCGCTGACGGAAATCGCGTCGGATCCGGTGGCCTTGGTGGCGGTGTCGACGTCGGACGTGAATTGCCTGATCAGCGAGCGCGCGTCCAGCGCGGTGCCGCTGATGTCGATCGCGTAGACCTTGCCCGATCGTTTCACCGACACGGCGACGTCGTCTCCCCGGTTCAACCTGACCTTGCTGAAGCGGGCCGAGGACAAGGCGCCGTCGACCAGCACCACGTCGCCGTCGATCGAGAAGGTCTTTCCATTCAGCTTGAAGTCGGACAGCGTCGTGGTGCCGCCGGACTTGGTCATGGCAAATGCGACGTTGGCGGGAATGCCGGGTCCCTTGCTCCAGCCAGCCCAGGGAATGTTCAACCTGGCATTGGTCAGGTCCGCCGAAACAGTCTCGCCGTTGCCGCCGTTCTTGTCGATCCCAACCTTTATGGTTCCGGAAAGCAGCGCCGACAGGCCAGGCATGGCGATTGCACGCACCTTGTCGTCGAGCACCAGCGCCACTTTCCTGCTGCGTGGCGGCCCGGCCTTGTTGAGCGGCTCGATCAGGTCGAGCTCGGCTGGAATGCCGTTCAGCAGCGCCTTCGCGGAGATCACGGCCTGCTCGGGCTCGACGGTGATCGAACCGTCGGCGTCCGTCACCGCCTGGCCTTCGAACGGCTTGGCCAGCGACAGGCCCTTGTAATCGAGCGCCACCAACCAATCGAGCTTCGAGGTATCGACGCCGGACTGCAGCGGAATGTCTGCTCTCACGTGGCCTGTCACCGTGCCGGACAGGTCGTCCGGCAGCAGGCCGACATGGCGCATGGCGTTGATCGGCTCATAGGAGGCGAGTTCGGCGATTGCGGACGCCTCACCGGCAACGTCGATGTCGAGCGCGCCGATCACCGGCGGGCGGTTCGCCGCCTTGACCGTCATAGTGCCGTTGCTTGCCGCCACTGTGCGGCCGCTGGTCATATAGACGCTGCCCGACGACAATGCGATGTCGATATCGTTGCCTTGGAATTCGACAACGCCTACGGCATCGCGTATCGGCGGGATGTGGCCGGCCGTATCGAAGCGCGATCCTTCGATCTGGAAACGGCCGAACACTTCGTCGGCGGAAAGCGGGATCCCGTTGCCAAGACGTCCGGGCACGACCTGGAACTGCAGGCTGGCGTCGACGACGCGGCCGCCAAACAGGTTCTTCAGCACCCAAAGGCGGGCTTTGCCCGCGGAAAACCAGGGCCACAACTGCTTGACATGCGAGACCGGCATTTCGTGTACGTTGAAGGCAACAGATATGCCCGGCGCCTTACCCCTGGCGAATTCGACCGAAGCCGTACCCAGTGCCTCGCTGGCGGAGCCAGACCTGATCCCGATCTGCTCGGCCACGAGCTTACGGCTCCTGGTCTGGTAGACGCCGGCGACGCGGGCAATGAAATCAAGCGCGGGTTCGGACGATTCCGAGGGCGCCAGCGTCGAACGGTCGCTGGTCAGGTCATAGCGGTAGGACGGCTCCTCGCCCGCTGTCCCAGTTGCCGGCTTCGGCCCGATCGAGCCGGCGAAATCGAATGTCGAGCGACCGGTCTTCACCTGCAGCCGGTCTACCTGGATCTTGTTGGCGCCGGCGATAAGCGTCGCATCGAGATCGACGTCGGCCGAAAGCTCCCCGAAACGCGGGCCGAGATCGAGCACGGAACCGGCGAAGGACAGCGACGCCGTCAGCCGTGACGCGTTCTCGCCGGATCCCTCAGATCCCGCCAGCTTCAAGGCAATCGCCCCCGTCTTGCCGCCTGAAGTTGCCGCGGCCGCATCGGGCTCGGCTATCTCGACGCTGGCATCCAACGCCTTCACGCGCCGCGTCGCCGTATCGCGGGTGGCTGAGGCAGCGATGGTGAGCGCCCTGCCGTCGACATCCGCATCCGACGAGAACGTCATGCCGCCCGGCCCCGACTGGGCAACGGTGGCATCGGCGATCCTGACCAATTCGACCAGCCCGGCCTCAGGCAGAACGAGATCGACATTGCGGAGATCGATCCGGCGCATCGAATCCTCCTGCACCGTGTCGAGCGCGTGATTGATGTTGCCGAAGATCGCATCCGCCAGCCTTTCCGGATCGACGAGGCCGTCCTCATTGCGCAGCGCCAACGTCCAGTCGCCACCCGACGGCATCGCCGCCATCACGATGCGCGCATCGGAAACCCTGGCGCTGGTGAGCCGCACCTCGCCCGAAAGCAGCGGCATCAGCCTCATGCCGAAGCTGACCCGTCCGGCATCGGCCATCGGCTTGCCGTCGGCGGTCTTGAGGCTGACGTCGCTGACCTGCAGCGCGATGAAGCTCGATCCGTCGAGCGTGAGACGGGCCGGCCCGACCGCAACATCGACGTCGACGCCGGCCAATTTTTCGATAGCCGTTTCCGCTTCGGCCCGCAGCCGCTCGGCCCCGAAACCGGACATGCCGATCGCATACACGGCGACGGCGACCAGCAGCACAAGGGCGACAAGGCCCCCCAACAGCCGCGCAAGGATACGAACGCCGCGGCCGATCGACGCCTGGCCGAGCGGTGGTACGCGGCACGCGGACGGGAAGGCCCCCAGGTCGGTGATCTCGTCACGCCTGAATCTGATCTTCTCGTGCTGCGGCTGCTCCTGATCCACACAATTTTCCGTTGAACGAACTCGACCGTGGACGAATCCCAATTTGACATTATATCGATGCGGCCTGGCGCGTAACCACAAACAAGGGCATCGATATGGCTGATCTCGACGTGGGCGATCTGGCGCCGCAATTCGATCTTCCCCGCGACGGCGGCGGATCGCTCAGCCTCGCGGCGTTGCTGGGAAGGCCGGTCGTGCTTTACTTCTACCCGCAGGACGACACCACGGGCTGCACCAACGAGGCGATCGGCTTTTCGCAGCTGAAGCCGGAATTCGAGAAGGCCGGCGCCGTCGTGATCGGCCTGTCGCCGGACAGCGCCCGCAAGCACGACAAATTCAAATCGAAACATGGCCTCACTGTCGACCTTGTCGCCGACGAGGAGCGCAAGGTGATCGAAGCCTACGGTCTGTGGGTCGAGAAGAAGCTTTACGGCCGTCGCTATATGGGCGTCGAGCGCGCCACCTTCCTGATCGGCAGCGACGGACGGATTGCCAGGATCTGGCGGAACGTCCGCGTCAAGGGCCATGCCGAAGCAGTGCTGGAGGCCGTCCGCGCGCTTTGACGGCTGGGCCGGCTCTAACCTGAAAGTCCCATGCGGGTCGTGGTTTGCCGAAATCCGCGCCTCGTGTCCTCATGAAAATTCGGCTGCAACCCATGGGCTGCAAGGCGTTGCGCGCAAGCAACCGACCGTTAACCTTAATGATGTGTAATGAGGTTTGTCGTTGGTGTCGTAACGAAAGCTTGGTCCCGTGAACGCAGCCAGTCAGTCAACGGTCTTTGGCAGGCGCAAGGAGCCCCACACGGTCATTATCGCCCGGGGCAACGAGATAAGGCATTTCACGATACGGCCATGGGTGGCCGCGTTTTGCGGCTCGGCGCTGGCGGCGATGGCGATAGGCTATCTGCTGGCGACCTCCTACCTCGTTCTGCGCGACGACCTGATCGGCGCGACCACGTCACGGCAGGCGCGCATGCAGCAGGCCTATGAAGACCGCATATCCGCGCTGCGGGCCCAGGTCGACCGGATCACCAGCCGCCAGCTCCTCGACCAGCAGCTCATGGAAACCAAGGTTGGCGAACTGCTGGAACGACAGAGCCAGCTCAGCCTGCGCCACGGCCGCCTCGCCCCGATCCTCGAACGCGCCGGGAGCGACGTCGGAACGACGCCTGCCGCGGGTGCCGCCGCGTCCGCAAAGCCGGACCAACGCGCCGACGCGACCGACGCCCAGCCGCAAGCGTATTCGGTTGCCAGTGTCGGCGCGCTTGGCACAAGCAATATCAAGCCGTTCTCCTTGTGGTCGACCCGCTCCGATCCGGCGCCGAGCGACACGGCGGCCGATCGTGCCGACAAGCTCTTCGTGTCGATCAACGAGTCGCTCAAGGCCATTGAAAGCCAGCAGCTCACCCGCATCGCCGCGCTTGCCGACAACGCCTTTAGAAACGCCGATGCGATTTCACAGGCGCTCGAATCGGCCGGCCTGCCGGTCGACAGCGACTTCGGCAAGAGCGATACCGGCGGTCCGCTGATACCGCTCGACAGTTCGATGGTGTTCGACAGCAAGGTAAGAGAACTCGACGAGGCGCTGGACGCGCTCGACCGCCTGAAGACGGAGGCGCGACGGCTGCCGCTCGCCAATCCCGCCCCCGGCCGCTCCGTCACCAGCCCGTTTGGCGTACGCACCGACCCGCTGCTCGGCACCGCCGCGCTGCATTCGGGGATGGATTTCAGGGCGCCGACCGGCATGCCCGCCAAGGTCACGGCGCATGGCGTCGTCGTCAAGGCCGGCTGGAACGGCGGCTATGGCCGCATGGTCGAGGTCGACCATGGCAATGGCTTTACGACGCGCTACGGGCATCTCAGCAAAATCAGCGTGACCGTCGGGGAGAGGCTCGACGCCGGTGACGTCGTCGGCAAGACCGGCAGCAGCGGCCGCTCGACCGGCCCGCATCTGCATTACGAGATCCGCCACAATGGCGAAGCGATCGACCCGCTGCGCTTCCTGAGGGTCGGCAAGAAAGTCGCGCAGTATCTCTGATCTAATTTCCTGGGTGGTTGCAACCTATCGGCTGCACCTGCTTCCTGGCGCCGGCGGGACAGAGGGGGCGCGAAGGATCTCGGCGTAACCGTCAACACGCGCGACATTATTTTTGAATTCCATTTGACTGAATAAATCTTTGGTGCGAACCTCATGCCTCGTAGGGGCGCAAGAGATGGCACTGCGGGGGACCAATCAGGAGTTCGGGCGGCCTTACAACAGGCGCATCGTGCTCGAATCCATCCGCCTTCACGGTCCGATCGCCCGTGGCGACATAGCCAGGCGGGTAGGGCTCACCGTGCAAACGGTATCGACCATCGTTCGCGAGTTGGAGGAGCACGGCTATGTCCTGTCGATGCGCGAAGAGCCGCGAGGGCGCGGGCTGCCTCCGGCGACCCTGCGGATCAACCCGGAAGGCGGCTATGCCGTCGGCATCCACGTCACGCCCCTCGGGATCAACGCGGCGCTGATCAATCTCAGCGGAGACGTGATCGAGAGCATCTACCGCGAAGCCCCCAACGCAACGCCCGATCGTGCCTTCGACCTCATCGGCGCGATGGTGCTCGAACTGAACCGGCTGCGGCCGGGCGGTCGCGTTCTCGGGATCGGCATGGCTTTGCCCGGGCCGTTCGGCGTTGAGTCCATGAGCTTTGTCGGGCCGACGACAATGGCCGGCTGGAAGGATGTGGCGCTCGGGGAGCGGCTGGCGGCCTCGACCGGGCTGCCGGCGTTTTTTGAAACCGACATGGCGGCTGCCGCCATGGGCGAGCGCCTGTACGGCCTCGGGGCGGGATATTCCGAATACTACTATCTCTATTTCGGTGTCGGTCTCGGCGGCGTCATGGTGCATGACGGAAGCGCCTTGCGCGGCGCCTGGGGAAACGCCGGCGAGATCGGACACATCCCCGTGGTGCCGAGTGGCGAACCCTGCCCCTGCGGCAATCGTGGCTGCCTCGAAAGATACCTCTCACTCGAAGCGCTGCGGCGCCGGAATGTCGGCGACGCCGAATGGGTTGATGAAGTCGGGCCGATCTTCCGCAGCGCCATCACCATCATCGAGAACCTGTTCGACCCCGAGACCATCATCCTTGGCGGACTGGCGTCCACCGATCTGCTTGAACGGCTGGCCGGTTCGGCTGCGAACCTTCCCAACTCGGTTTCGGCGCGGAGGGACCGCACGACGCCCCGTGTCACCGTCGCACGCGGTGGGCAGCATGCGGTGCTGCGCGGGGCCGCAGCCCTCGCTGTTTCCGGCGTGCTTTCGCCGCGCTTCGGCCAGATATTCACGACCGAGCGCGAACGCGGGCGAGATCTCCTGCACAGCAAGGGAATCGCGGCATGAGCGGAGCTCAGCCTGGCATGAGCGGAGCTCAGCCTGGCATGAGCGAACCCCTGCTGGTGCTCGACAACGTCACCAAGAACTATGGCGCGATCGAAGCGCTCAAGGGGATCAGCTTTTCAATCGGCAAGGGCGAGGTGGTGGCGCTTCTGGGCGACAACGGCGCCGGCAAATCCACATTGGTCAAGATCATCGCCGGCGGGCTGGAGCCGACCTCCGGCCGCATGCTGTTCGAGGGGAAGGAATTCCTCGCCAAGTCTCCCGCCGAGGCCAAGGCAGCGGGGATCGAGACGGTCTACCAGGACTTGTCGCTTTGCACCAATGTCGACGTGGTGGCCAATTTCTTCATGGGCCGCGAGATCACCAGGAAATTTCTTGGCGTTCCCGTGCTCGACGAAGCCGCCATGGAGAACGTCGTCAAAAATGCCCTCGCCAGCGCCGGCACGCGCATCCCCTCGCTGCGCACAAACGTCGAGCACCTCTCGGGCGGCCAGCGGCAGGCGATCGAGCTCAACCGCTTCGTGCATTTTGGCGGCAAGCTCGTGCTTCTCGACGAGCCGTTCGCGGCACTCGGTGTCGAGCAGACGCGGCGGGGTCTCGACATGATCCGCCAGGTGGCGAGCCAGGGTATCGGCGTCGTCATCATCACCCATATCATGCAGCAGGCCTTCCAGGTCGCCGACCGGATCGTGGTGATCCGGCAAGGTGTCGTGGCGGGCGATGTCGCGCGCAACAAGACAAGTCCCGACGCGGTGATCAACATGATCACCGGAGAGACGCTTGCCGGTGCCGGACCGGCGGGCTGAGGGACAGATGAGGGGTCCGGCGCAAAAGGAGCGAACGACATGAAGAAAATACTTCTTGCTGTCTTCGGTATCCTGGCACTGGCCTTTGCCACGCTCACGCCGGCATTCGCCCAGTCCAAGGGCACCGTCTACTATATGGTGCCGACACTGCTCGACGAATTCCAGACCGGCTCGGTGAGCGCTCTGGAATTGTTCCTGAAGCAGGTCGGCTACGAGATGAAAACGCTGAACGCCGATAACAAGACCGATGCTCAGCAATCGCAGATGAACGACGTCATCGCGCTCAAGCCGTCGGCGATCATTCTCGCCGCCGTCGATTTCAATGCGCTGAAACCGTCCATCGAGGCCGCCCGCGCCGCCGGCATTCCGGTTGTCGAATTCGACCGCCAGATCACCTCGACACCGTCCGACTTCACCTCCGTGGCGGGCACCGTCGAGATCGGCCACGTCGCCGCCGATCAGACCGAGAAGCTCTTGAAGGCAAAGAACGGGTCGGTGAAAGGCAAGGTCCTGCAGGTGCTCGGCGATCCCGGCGATCCCTACACGCTCGACATCCAGAAGGGTTTCGAGGAGAAGATGAAGGCGTTCCCGGACGTCAAGATCATCTCGGTTCCGGCCATGCAATGGGAAGCCAGCAATGCCGGCACCATCGTCGCCGACCAGATGCTCGCCAACCCGGATATCGACCTGATCTTCAGCCACGCCGCGCATCTCTCGGTCGCTGCCGTCGCCTCTCTCGAGGCCGCCGGCAAGAAGCCGGGCGATGTCATGCTGATGAGCTCGAACGGTGCGCCGGTCGGCCTCGACCTGATCCGCAAGGGTTGGCTCAATGTCGAAGTCGAGCAGCCGCTTTACGCTCAGGCCGCCGCCGTCGCCATGTTCATGGACAAGGTCGTCAACAAGCAGGAGATCAAGCCGGGTGAGTACGACGTGCTCGGCCTCAAGTCGACCGTAACCAAGGAAGCCTGGGGACCGAACATCAAGATCCCCGGGGCTGCGATCACCAAGGAAAACGTCGACAACCCGGCCTTCTGGGGCAATATGAAGCCGCCCTCGGACACCGTGAAACCGGTCGAATAGCAGACCTCCGCGGCTCCGGGCCATCGGTCCGGAGCCGGTTTCTCCGTGCCGCGACCGAGGGAGCGCCACGGCAATTTCCAACCCGCGCATCCCTTCGAAATCGGCCTGGAAAATCGGCCTGATTTTTGAGGGTCATGCGCCAGCCGGATCAACACATGTCCCCCCGCACGCGCCACGCCCTTGAGTTCGTCCTCGACAACCTCGTCTGGTTCATGCTGGTCTTCGTGCTGGTGGTCTTCTCCATCCTAATTCCGAACTACTTCCAGCTCGGCATATTCGCCAACATCGTCGAGGCGTCGAGCGTACTTGGCGTCATGTCGATCGGCCTGGCGCTGGTCATCATCACCGGCCACATGGACCTGTCGGTCGAATCCGTGGCGGCGCTCGGTGCCATGGCGGTCGGTATCCTGTTCTGCTCGGCGGGTATCGGCCTTGGCGTTCAATTGCACCCGGAATGGCTAATGGTTCCGGTTTCGCTGCTGCTTGCCGTAGTTGTCGGCGGCATCATCGGCGTCATCAACGGCTACCTGGTCGTCAAGGTGAAGATGAGTGCCTTCATCATTACGCTGGCGTCCTACATCTGGGTGCGCGGCCTCGTGCTGGTTATTTCGGGAGGCCGCTCCGCACAGGATCTTGCGCCGGCAATCCGCTGGTTCGGCATTCAGCGCCTCCTTGGCCTGCCGCTCACCGCCTGGATCGCCATTTCGTGTTTCGTGGTCTTCTCGCTGATCATGGCCAAGACACCCTTCGGCAGGCATCTGATCATGATCGGCGGCAACGAGACCGCGACCTTTCGTGCCGGCATCCGCGTGAACCGCAACCTCGTCATCGCCTTCGTTCTCGCTGGCGCCATCGCCGGCCTTGCCGGCTGGCTGCTGGCCATCCGCACCTCAGGCGCCACCGCCAATCTCGGCGTCGGCCTGCTGTTCAACGCGTTCGCCGCCGTTGTCATCGGCGGTGTCAGCTTGAAGGGCGGCGTCGGCACCTTGCCAGGCGTCTATGCCGGCGTGCTGTTGCTGTCGGCCATCAACACGGCGATCAACCTGATGGGCCTTCCGGCCAACTTCACCCAGGTAATCCACGGTCTGCTGGTGCTTGCCGCCGTGCTGCTCGATGCTTTCAAGCAAACCATCCGCCAGAGGCTGGCATGACCGGCCGTCCAAGGATCGGAAGACTTTCGGACAAGGTCGCGCTGATCGTCGGCAGTGCGCGCGGCATCGGCAAGGGCATCGCACAACGCTTCGTCGAAGAGGGTGCGAAGCTGGTCCTGGCCGATACCGAGATCGAGGCGGGACAAGCGACCGCGGCCGAGCTCGGTGCCGCCTTCATCCGCACCGACATCTCGCAGATGGCCGATGCGGAGGCCGCCGTCGCGCTGGCGCTCGGACAGTACGGCCGTCTCGACATCCTGGTCCAGAATGCCGGCATCTACCCCTGGCAGCTGCTGGAAAACACCAGTCCGGACGACTGGGACCGTGTCATGGCGGTCAATTTGCGCGGCAGCTTCAATGCCGCCCGTGCCGCGCTCGTTCCGATGAAGGCGCAGCACTTTGGCCGCATGCTGTTCACCTCCTCCATCACCGGCCCGCATGTCACCAGCCCCGGTCACGGCCACTATTCGGCGACCAAGGCCGGCATCAACGGACTTATCCGGTCGGCGGCTCTCGAGTTCTCGGGCTATGGCATCACGGTCAACGGCGTCGAGCCCGGCAATATCCTCACCGAAGCAATCCAGCTGCATCGCGGCCCGGCCTTCATCAAGAACATGGAAGACGCCATCCCGCTCGGCCGCCTCGGCAGTCCTCGCGACGTCGCCAATGCCTTCCTGTTCCTGGCTTCGGACGATGCCAGCTACATCACCGGCACGACCATCATCGTCGACGGCGGGCAGCTTCTGCCCGAAGGCAAGGATTTTCGGTTGCTTCCGCCATGATCCTCGATTTCGGTGACGGTTTTTTCCTGCGCCAGGCAACAGCGGCCGACCATGCGGCACTTGCCACGATCTGCCTCAAAACCGGCGACGCGGGCAAGGACGCGACTGGCCGCGAAGACGACCCGGATCTGCTGGGCCTCGTCTACACCATTCCCTATCAGGTCCTCGAACCGGACCTGGCCTTCGTCATCGAGGGTCCCGCGGGTGTCTCCGGCTACGTTCTTGGCGCAGCCGACACAAATTCCTTCAATGCGAGATTGGCCGCGGAGTGGTATCCCGGCCTTCAAGCGCGTGTGGCCGATCCAGGGCCCGACAGCTCCGGCTGGCGCGGCAGCGACTGGGTGCGGCACAGGATCCATCATCCCGATCTTTCCGTCCCGCAAACGCTGGCCGCCTATCCCTCGCACGGCCATATCGACCTGTTGCCGCAGGCGCGCGGAAAAGGCATCGGTAGCCAAGCGATGGCCTTTCTCGAGCAGTGCCTTGCCGCCCGCGGCTCAACTGGACTTTGCCTCGAGGTCATGCGGGGCAATCACGGAGCGCTGAGCTTCTACAACGCCATCGGCTTCGAGGTGTTGCAGAACGTCGGACTGCCGAGAAACTGCATCTATGTCGGCAAGCGGTTTGCCCTTGCGATGCAGTGAAGCGATCGACCCGCTGCGCGCCCTGACGTTTCCTTGCGATGAACGGGGGACAATTCCCTGCCCGAACATCGATAGTCCGGAAGGCTAATTGAAGCGTTAGAGCATGTTTGAAAAGTGCATTCCCAGCATGACTCTGGTGTGATTTCACTGGGTCTCGGTTTGCTTCGGAGGCCGACACGATGGGACGCCGAGCATAGAATGGCCGGGCAGCCGTTGAATGCAGGCCAGGTACGAATGTGAGGAAGGTCGTTTCGACCGATTTCAGGTCAGGCCATGAATCAGGAAAATCCGGCTTTGGTGCTATCGCGGTCCGACCCGCCGTCCTTGCGCTCATATCCCGGTTCGAAAAACTGGCCACAGGATTTACAGTTGCGGTCAAGTGGGATCTCGATCCGACAGTAAAGAAGCAGATTGAAGCTGGGGAACCTTTTGACCTCGTCATCATCAATGCGAACTTGGTTCAGGATCTGACCGCCTTGGGTGTGGCGCGTGACCGAGACGTTTCTCTATTTCGCCTACGGATCCAACATGGACATTCGACAGATGACGGAGCGCTGTCCCGGCGCCGAAGTCGTGGGCACGGGTTATTTGCCAGGCCATGCCCTGTGTTTTCCAAGGATGTCCGTGAAACGCAATTGCGGGGTGTCATCGGTGGAACCTATGGAAGGGGCCGCGGTCTGGGGCGCCGTCGACCGCCTGACGGCCGTCGACTTGGCTCTGCTCGATCAGAAGGAAGGCTACCAGCCGGGCCGGAACAGGAATCTGAACAGCTACACTCGCCTCCCCGTAATGGTGACGATGAATGGCGTGGCAACCGAAATGCAGATCTGCTTTGCCGAACGGCAAGCAGGGACGTTTTTGCCGGACATGGCCTACCTCAGGCATATTCTGGATGGCGCCAGACATCACAAGCTGCCGGATGACTATTGGCCCGGCTTGAGGCGCTGGCCTCAAGCCAGGAGGCTTGACTGCTGGCGCAGGCGAACGACCCGAAGCATAATGGTGGTAATTGGTGGGCGATGACGGGCTCGAACCGCCGACATCTTCGGTGTAAACGAAGCGCTCACTCCACAAGGGCTTGATCCTCTAGGATGATTATGCCCATGCAATCAAAAACATAGCCTTAGCTCTCTCTGGTCCCAAAGCTGATTAGCCGGTTGCTGTCACAGCACAGTCACACCGGAGCTAAAAATGGCTACTTTTCGAAAGCGTAACGGCAAATGGCAGGTCCAAGTCAGACGCCATGGATTTCCTGTCCAATCTAGGTCATTCGTCTCAAAGGAAGACGCCAGGGAATGGGCCAGGACGATTGAGCGTCAGCATGACAGGCAAGAGCTTGGACCCGACCGAAAGGCCCTCAGAGCGATCAACCTAGGCGATCTAGTCTCCCGGTATCGAGATGAGGTCGTTTCCAAAAAGAAGTGCTCGGCTGTCGAGACGATCCTGTTAAACCGCTTCCTTCGCTATCCGATCTGTAAAAAAACACTTTATGAGCTAAGCACGGCTGATTTCGCAGTCTACAGGGATCAAAGGCTGAAAGAGCCCAAGCACAGGTCAGACACGCCGATTACGGCCAAGTCGCTGAAGCGTGAGCTTTCTCCCCTCTCCCATATGTTCCGTCATGCCCTGATCGAATGGGAGATCCCGCTCAGAAACCCGCTGGACGGATTGAAGCTGAAGGTTATCGACAACAAGCGGGAAAGACGGCTTCGTCCCGGCGAACTCGACAGGCTCTTGGAAGCGACAAAGCGGGGCAAGAACAGGCTCGTCTTTCCTATCATCTTGTTTGCCCTAGAGACGGCCATGAGGCGTGGCGAGATACTTTCGGTCAAGTTCCTTCATGTCGATTTCGAACGCCAATCCTTGGTCATCCCTGAGACGAAGTCGGGCTATTCGAGGGTGATCCCCCTGACACTAAGGGCAGTAGCGATCCTAGCCGCATTGATGACTGAAGACACCAAGCCCACGGATCGGGCCTTTCCTATCACTCCGGTAGCTATTAGGCTCCAATGGGACAGGCTGACAGAGCGGGCGGGGATAGACGGCCTGAATTTCCATGACCTCAGGCATGAAGCGATCTCTCGGCTATTCGAACTAGGCCTGACGGTCCCAGAGGTCGCCTCGATCTCAGGCCATAGGACGCTTGCCCAATTGATGAGGTACAGCCATGCCAGTCAGGAGTTTGTCAGAGCGAAGCTCTACGGTGGTCAGTCGTCGGAAAAGCTCATTGGGAGTGACCATCGGTCAGGAAGTCGGGAAATCTCGATTGACACGGCAACAGTCGCGCTAACCCAACCAGAACTAATGGCTTGAAATAGCTACGCTTCTGACCCACCGAGTCACGATCTGACCTCACTAGGCCCTTGCACCCGTCTTGGGCCTTTTCTTTGGCACATTTCGTATTAGGTCGCATCCGCTAGATAATTTTCGTCTACGTCCCTAGAAAGATTTGCTTTAACTGGTCTCTTTCAGGGGTTTTCGGGGACAATGCCTAGGCTAAGAATACGAGTCTCGGCGACTGCAGGGAGCAGCGCTTGTCAAATCCTTTCGATAACTGAGAGAAACAATGGCGACCTGCACATATTTCTCGACCTAGAGCCCCACCACAAGTTTGAAGACGACCCAAGGCTTGCAAGTCCCCCTCGCGTTGCGCAAAGTGCCGCCATAGTCGAGAACCACGCTTCGGTCCATCGCAGCCCTAAAGCTAATGGTATAACAGTAAAACATACCATTCGCACGACAAGTAAGCTGATCGACTACGCGAACTACACCGAACCATTCGCCGACAATTCAATCATAGCTGTTCTTGGTCGTCGTTGCCCCGGCCTCATCTACAGCCACAAACCGTTGCAAGCACGTGCAAAGGACACAGTCGTAAATCTGGGTGGCACCGAAGGACGGTTCGATAACTTGATCTATTTTATCTTCGCATCAGGACCTGAGTTTTCGGCCAATATATTTGCTTCCCCTTTTGTGACAAAGATACTTCGTTTCCGTCATTGGATATTACACATTGGTGCTTGCCGCCTGCTCATGGGTGGTCCCAGGTTTGGCACTACCGTTCGACCGGCATCCAGCCCCCCAAGGCACAATCTCGCTTATGTTGGTGAGTCTTTCGAACGAGTCCCCACTCGCCCAATGTTGCTGCCTGAGATCGATGAATTTATTAGGTCGAGCCTATACCAAATGACCGCCAATACATTGCAGATGATGCGTCAGAGGAACCCTGAGATTGCACTCAGGCTTGGTCAAATTGCGCCCGGCTCTCTTCCAATCGGCCCGATGCTACCTTGAAAGCAGCCGGACCGGGCCGACGGTTTCAGCGTCGCGAGGGGCATCAAAGGCAACGTTTACAAGATGCTTTTCTAGCCTGTATGAAGACGCAAGGAGCTGACATTCACTCGGGAACCAGTCGGACGGCCTCAGCCACTCGCAATAGCGCATGCTTGGCGATTTCCTTTGGATAGCCCGCCCTCTCCAACAAGATTGGCACCATAGTAGCGACGTGCAGAGCTTGCGCCTTATATCGAGCGTTTCGCATGAAGATTTCTGCGATTACCAGAGGGTCAATGGTCCCCTCAGTCTCGTCGGTCAGATATGTGCAAATCTCGGCGGCAGCCTTCCGATTCAATGGGTCGCTGTTCCGTCGCCAAAACCAAAACATCGATCCCAAGATAACCGTTGCTAATGCGACAGCCGCCCCGATCACCGAGCCCCAGATCATCTCTAATTCCCCCCAAATTAGTTCATCATATTACCCGATTCTAATTATTGCTCCGAATGAAATTATTTCTCCCCTAGCCCAAGGATTGCCGTAATCGTGTCGTCTAATCACTGACGGCCACCACTGGCACCTACGTCGATGACGTCCCCGACACGAGCGGACCAAGGGCGGATGAGCCGCCTGCGGTTACATGCAAGGCAACCTAGGGCGCATTGGCGTTGGATACCAGATAGAGCCATGGGGCGGGGCATGGATTAGAACCATGTGTTCATACAGCCTTGATCTTAGGCTGCAGTGCCGATTGATCCGATAGCTATGCCAACGAGGCCCTTACTCAAGGCCCCGCTTTCTGACTTCGGCCTTCACTGCGACCGAACGGCTTATCTCGGCCACTATGCCCACGGCGACGCCAATTAGAAGAAGCAACAAACCCTGGTCGATAACCTCGCCAGTGGTTTTTGATCCGAAGTATCTGGGAGCTGTAGCTTGGCCAGTCGTGTAAGCGAAGGCGAAGGCTGCCGCAACCCGAAAGCTGCTAAGAATTACTAGCAGCCAAGCAATGGCTAGCCCCAACTTTGTGAAGATCATGATCCCTCCCTTTCAGCCTTAGCCGTTCTAGCTACCCTGTGCCCAGGACATCTGCAACTAGGCCAGTTCGCTCCAGGGTCGGCCCCGCCTTTTAAAAATTCAGCCGCGAGCATGGGCTAATCCGGTCTTTGTATGCTCGCTTAGTACGCCTTCATCCCTGGACTCAGCATAATGAACGTCTTCTGTCGCTTCCCGTCTAGCCGTCTCAGTACCCAGACTATCGTTGTAAACTCGCTAGCGGGACTACGAGCCGCGACACTCATAGGCACTCGCATTTACCGTCGTGGAACCCTAGACTGCGTCAACGCCGTCAATAACAACGTTAGTTGCGCCTATCCGTTGCGCTTGGCTTATAACAGCACTGCGAGCAGCCGTAATTCCGCTTGAAGCAAAAGCTCCGTATAGCGCGGACGAAGCATGCAAATCTGTGATAAATTTACAGCCACGAACGCCCTCTGCTTTGCTTATGCGTACATTCCCATTCAATTCTATAGATGACTGCTCGCTAACGCATCCTGTAAGAGACAACAAATAAATCATAAATATAATCGGATTAAATTTCATGCGCTAAAAATTCCTTATGTTCACGTTGATCTAAGTATTGAGATGACGTGACCTATCCGAAGTCGCGATCCTCCTCGTCTCGTTTCTTCTCTGCGGCAATCGACCGGTTGAGACCTCGAGCAGTCTCCCTGGCCCAACCGGCCACCTTCGAAGAGGAATGAATGGACCAACTTTCCAGCGGCGCCAAATACCTTTCTAGGTAGGGAACAAGTGAACCAGACCAGCCGCTAGGGTAGAGTCGACGAGACAGAGCAGTCCTGAAGCCCGGATCGTCGCCAAATTTCGCGACAAGCCTTTCGAGCGCGGGATGGAAGCGTGACTCTGCACCTTGTTCGGGTGCGAGAATGGGAAAAAAGGCTATGAGGAAGACGGATCGCTTGCCAGCATCCCTAGACGCCCATTGGGTGAATTTGGACGTATGTCCATCAAAAAGAACACCAGCCTTGTTATGACTGTCCCCTTCAAATCCATCACGATCCGGTCCGACCAGCTTGAGTAGCCGACGAGCTTCTATCGGCGTGGCGGTTTCATAGAAGCGGGATAAAGAGGCCCATGTCACGCCCATTTGTTTAGCCACAAGTAATTTTAATAGGCGTCGAGCAAGCTCATCTAGGTTAGTCAGATCGAAATCACTATTGGAACATAAGCGAATCAATTGGTCGCATATTCCCGAGGCAAATTCCTTCGAAAGCCCATATCCAGAATTGATCTTTTCGACCAACGTCTCCACGATGTGCGTATCTCTCGGGCCATGAGCAGAACGCTCAAGCAATCGTGGATTAGAGATAGCTGACTCCACGAACCGTGCGAATGTGGGATCCAACTTCGGATCATCCAGCCCATACATAAGGATAATCTCAAGGGCGGCCCACAAGCCCGATGACCCATCATGCTTTCCCAATTCTTCAACAAGAGGCAGCAATTGAAATGGCTCTAATCCACTAAATCCACGACCATAAGACAATATCACGCATTGTGATGGACTAATCTGCTCGTCCTTGACCTTCTGCGTAATCTCTCGGACGCGACTTTCTGTGATTGACAAAGCAGAATAAAGTACGACGCTATATTGCTTTAAGGCATCAATCTTGATCGCGTTGCCCAATAGCTCCGACGCCAATTTGGGGTCCGCCAGGTCGATTGCCGTAAGGACACCCCTCATAAAAGTCACCACGTTTCTGACGTTGTCTGCATCTATTAAATTTACGGTGTATTCGAACAAGGCCCTTTTATTTTCAAATGACGAAGCAAGAGAGCGAGAGAACGGCAATATATTGTGAAGTTCTAAGGGAGCCATCCTCGCAATCGCTTCCCAAGTCAGCTGTTCATTTCGCCCTATTTTGGCCCCCAACTCGCTGACCTTGCGTGCCGAATACTCAAACTGACCGGCCCCGAGAGCGTCGCGGTTATAAACTATGTCCGGGTCCCGAATTTCCGCCGACCAAAATTTCGCGTAAAGTATCGCCAGCTCAATTTCGTTACTAGGCAATAGTTCGTCGTAAAATTTCCTGACCTTTCTGGCGAATTTGTCATAAGGCGATTTCCGGTCAAAGTAGAGCCAGTTACCGACACCCGCAATAGCCTCGAACCAAGTCCCCTTTTCGCTCTTTATGGACAGGATAATTGATTTCAGTTCGTCGAACATTGGCTCAACCAGAAGGGATCTAATGTTTGATGCAATCGCTTGTTCGCAAAGGTCCTGGTAAGCAGAAAAGCGTTTGCGAGCTTCGAATAGGCGACGCAGCCCCGATCGATGAAAACCGAATACCTCGGACCAAATCTTCGGTTGCCAATCTTTCAAAGGAGGGCGGTTTCCAATTTGCTCCGAGTCCCCAGAACGCATAAAGCCTGATCGACGCAGCGTCTGTTCCAGCGCCTCAATGCAGACTTCTGCGATCTTCACGTCGCCGGTTTCTAGACCCTCGTCAATAATCGCGAATCGTTGAGCCGGAGCGGCTTCTGTACCGCTTAACTGTAGTTGAAACAGCTGCTTGAATTCTCCGGTTGCGTTGTTGCCATAATTTTCATTTTCTGCGGCCGCTAACTTCATAAGCAGCCGAGCGGCCGTTTGAAATGTATGGTGTGGGAACACTAGCTTTCTCAACGCCCAGACGAGATATCGTCGCCCGTCCACTATTTGCGACAATTGCAAAACTGTGAGGTTGCCAAGCACCCGTGAAACAGTTTCGGCGGCCGCATCTGTCGCGACGTGAACTAGGGCATCCAATCCGCTGGCGCCAAACTCGGTTTCTAGTGATTGGAGCGTGCCAAACCGGCCATTCCGTCCCAGCAAATGCTCTGCCACGTCCGCCATGGTGGTGGAACGATCGAAGTATCTCCATTGCCGAAGTGCCGCCAATGCTACCGGTTCTTCGCAAGTCGTTAGGAAAGATGATAGGGTCTTCACTCTGCTCACCTTCAGGCGTCGGCTGCCTAAATATGCTGCTATCGGCAACGGCTGAGCTTTGAAAAACATACCTCTACGATCTACCAGTTGATGTTCCGCAGCGATCGACAGATGCTCGAACATTTCATCGCCGGTTTGTCGAGCCAATTCCGATGCCACGGTGTCGAGTTGGCTGGCGACGTCTTTATCTACACCTAGTCTCTCGAATAGAGATAAACATTCGATAGCTCGGATAGTAGCCGGATCGGAAATCTTAGCGCCCTCAAGTATGCGCTCGACAACGTCCTCAACCGACTTCACCGAGTCCATGCCAGCGTTACGATATGTAGTGACCAGAACGGCGATTCGTGGAAAGCCACCACAAAAACTCGTAATGAAGGAAAGCTCGCTCGGGGACGAGGACGGCATCATCTGCTTTAGAATGCCAACTATTAGGTCATCGTTGCATGGCTTAACGGAAATGTTTAGACAATTGTCGTTCAGGATAGCCTTTTCTTCCAGAGAAATCGTTATCATCCGGCATAGACTATTTTCCGAGTCGATTATTGCCGCTAGCTTGACGGCTATATCACGCGGGCACTCATCAATAACAAATATGCAAGGGCTTTTTGAATCAGCAACTGTTGTTACGATATTAACGATATCGTTGGAAACGTCTCTATAATCGCAAAATACTGTGGAAATATGTGCAGTCTCGTCGAAAAGGTCGTCTTGATTGCTGATTGCCTCAAACGTCGCCCTGGTTTTGCCAAGGCCGGACTGTCCGACTAGTCTTATGGATCTCTTGGGAAGGATGAGCCAATCCGAGATGCGTTTCCGAAGCTGATCAAAAGTTATCCGATTGTCAGCCGGGCTGCCAGCTTCGTGTTCTTCCTCTATGCTGCCTAAACCAATCGCATATCGTGCGAGAGTGTCGTCAACACGAGCGATGTTTGAAATTCCAATTCCTCGCCCCCAACCGCCGACGGTACGCATCCCTCTCAGCGCCAATCCGCTTTGGCGCTCATTTATCCAAAGTGCAACAGCGGGATGGGTGCTGGCCCATTTGGCTATTTTGTTCGCATCGTAAATGTGGACTGATGATAACTTTCGAGGGTCCCCTCCAGCCGCTTGGATCCCTTCAATGATGGCCTTCTCACGCTTATCGAGCTTATCCCCTCCCAAGGCTGTAGTCGTGAATCCAACGTAGGCTCCTCCGTTTGTGATCGCAGTGGTAATCGCCTCGTTCAGTTCTTTTGGGTTTCCCGTCTTTAGGGACTGTTTCGTCCAGACCTCTCGCTTCCATCCAGCAGGTCCGGGGTCGGTGGCCTTTGACTGAAATATGGAAAATCGGCTTGGAAGAAAGTCATTGTGTTCAACGCCGCCCTTCCAAGCTATTCGTGCGTCCTCACCCCCATCGGCCACTGTGATCTGAAGTGGGACGGATACTCCCCGCAGCGGAATTTGGCAATTACTTGCTTCCGCATACAGAAGTCGTCTGAGAAGTTCTACCGCGCCGGCGCTGTTTAAATCGGATATCTGCTTAGGTTCAACCGTGAATATCATCACAAATCCCAAAACGATAAAACCAAGTTCGAACCGTATTTATCTGATGTTGCATTGCTCATACATAACACACTGAAAGTAGGATCGAGGTCAAATGATCGAGACACGGTCGTACATGGTTCTTACGCTAGGGTCCATTGTCTTGCTTGCAATCTGATGTGCCTTGCCAATCGAAATATTGTGTTTTTTGGCAATTTCACGGATTGAGAGGCCTTTAGCTCGATCTTCTACAATTTCTGCTAAGACGACTTCGATTTTAGGCCTTCCCAACTTTTTATTCTGAGCTCTCGCTCTGGCAAGTCCGGCTAAGACACGCTCTCGGATCATCGATCTTTCGAATTCAGCAAAGACGCCAGTCATTTGGAACATGGCCTTGCCCGATGGTGTTGTCGTGTCGATTGCTTGTTGATGGAGATAGAGGTCCACCCGATTAGAATGTAAATCTTCCAACGCTTGAACCAGTCCGGTCAGGCTCCTGCCAAGTCGAGAGACATCCCAAGCCATAACCAGATCAAATTTGGCTCTGACTGCGTCTTTTAGCAACTGGTCGTAACCTGGGCGCTTGTCTCGGCCTTTTGCGCCACTGATGCCTTCATCCTCGTAGACGGCTGATATCTGCCATCCTTTGGCTTCAGCCACCCGTTCAAGCTCAAACCTTTGATTTTCGGTTGTCTGCTCCTTCGTACTTACCCTTAAATACAGCGCTGCCCGTTTCAAGCTAGCCTCCCTTGTTCAAAAAACACTCCATTATTGAACGGAGATTTTGACTCTTTGAAGGCCCTGCAAATCAAGGGCTTAGGTAGCCTGAATCGTGAAGGGTTTTTTGAACACCATGCCGATGCTGTCATGAACGTTGACAGACCGCTCTCCCTGAAAGCATACACGAAGCCGACACGCGCCGCCTTCGTCCAGAGTTGTAAACTTCCTAACCGGCTGGGGAGGTGGGGCACAGGTGCCAGGCCCCGGGGTATCGATATCGTATATACAGACGACCCGGGCGCCAGTTTGGGCAATTTGTAAACTTTTGCCCCGAAGCTCGATCGGGGTATGCGTTAAGCGCGACATGTTCGAAGTTTACGGAAAACCTCCGTTGGTTCGGCCTTAGACTGCCTACCTTCGGCTCATATAGCGGTCCCACAAGCGTTTCGCTTGGTTGAGAGACCTTGTCATGCCAAAATATGATTTTCCCAGCCTGGGACCGGTCGTTGGAAATTTGCCCATTGATGTAGTTTCCGCATGACCAATGGGCCGCGTAACAGTCACCTCAGCAGGAACTCCACATTTGGCACGGCCTAGCAATTCTTCTCGTAAGCGGTAACCCTCATAATCCGGTGTTTCTCTCTTTGCCAGAAAGAGCCGCATGGCCGCCGTGTGCCGGTCGTCGATCCTTAATCGCTCCTGACCAGCTAACAGCTCGTCAAAGAGGCTCGGCGAGTTCTTCAGGGATATCGCCCTCCCGCTCATCCTTCTCTGGTAAGCATCTAGCATTGTTGCGGATAGCTCTTCGGCATGCCCCTCTGCTACGATGAAGCTGTCATGGATCGGGAGCACGGGGATCCCTTTGTCCATCATCGTCATGATCACCTCTTCGGCAATGTCAGAATCCAGCCGCTGAAGCCGGATGCCTTCTCCAGAGCCGAAGAACTCTGCAATTGGCTTGTGTCTCGCTAGGATCGCCTCCTGAAGACCCTTCCACGATATCCCTTCTGGTAGGGCTGACTTGAGAGGAGAACGAATGCCGCCCGGAGCGTTGATCATCTTGAGGGTAGTGGTTTTGATAAGGGGACGGACTTCCGGCCCGAAACCATCGATGACGTATGCGTCGCCTTCAAGCTGTTGGCCAACTTGCGCGTAAAGCATTGCCAATTGCATACTCGAAAAATCCACCTCCACGGTTGGCCTGCCGTTGATGGTTATGAAGCGACGGTAGTCTTTGGGGATGCTCTGCCACCACCCGCCATAGAATCGCCCGCCATGATCGAACCTCCCATCGTTGAAGACGCGATAGAGTCTCGTCGGAGAAGCTAGATCGACTGAAGAGGGTTCAGAGTGAGAGTTGCCAAACTCATCATAATCGTGATCGTTTCCTTTCTGCAATTCGACCATTTTCTCGTCGGCAAGAAAGAGATTAAGCTTGGCATTGGATGATATGAAAGAATTATATCTATCTAAGTTAACCTCCATAGATCGGGTTTCTTCATTGTGTTCGAAATCTATAAAGCTCCTCTCGCTCTTTGATGAACCCTTCCTGAGACGTACTGAAGAGAGATCGATTCTCTCGTAAATAAAATCGTATTTAGATACATATTCGTTTATTCCAAATGTGTTCCTAGTAATGGGTATTGAATATAATTCATTAGTATCATTCGATATCGATTTATCTTCTGCCAAACAGGCTAATAGATCACCTTTAATATAATCCGAGATCCATATCTCTGTTGGATATTTGAGCCCCCTTATCTTGTCGAAGTTTCCTCCCTTTTTGTGAATCAGTGACGGATTGGAGTTAGCAAGATATCTCACCACCGTACGAACAGCTCGGATGCCTAGCCGGTAGGGATTGAATTGCCCTTTCGGATAGCCATCGCTGCTAAGGTCTATCCTTACGCCATAAGAGGGGTGCAAAGCGTGTGACCGAAGGAGGTTGGCTAAAATCACGCTCAGAGCCGTTTTGATGTTCTGGACGGCATCCTCCTTTCGCCGCTTCCCTGTTTCCTTTGCGATGCTCTCCGCCATTGGCAATAGAAAGCGCTCAAACGACAATGAGAGCTTTAACGATCGATCAAGCCAAGGGGCATTGCCGGTGTAGATCATGACTCAACCCAATCTGGTAGCTGAGCCAATTGGGCTTCGATTTCAGGAGAGACACCTCCAATCTTGTCCCTGATTGCACCACATAGCCCCGACTTTGACCTACAAAACCTCACTGCATTCCAGGCTGGCCTGCCGTCGAGATTTCCTTTTCGCTTTTGAAGGATCCACTGTATCCCATCGGGGCAAACGATAACCCTCCACGTCCTATCGATATGAAATGCGATATGGCGGTAGGCATCGCTTCTCTCCCTGTTGTCAGGGCCATCTACCGGTCCTACAGCTTGATCAGGTGATTGGACGCATGAACTACAATCGAAGGCCCCATCCGGCTCTAAAACCGCTTCGTTTTGAAAATTAACTTGATCATAATTTTCTTTGCTGAATATTATTTTAATACTCGATAGTACATAGTGAAACATTCTCTATTGATTTCCTTCCAAATTCTAAAAATGATTTTTTTAAATAGCCAAATTTGCCCACCGCCTCGCAGGCGATAGGTTGAGCCGACTCAATCTTCTTTGAAAAGATAAACGCCACCTAATAGGAAGCGTACTGTTGCCAGGAAGGCGGATTCCACCTTCTAAGATAATTATATCAAGAAAATCTCAATTTGTCAATAGGTTAGCTCAGTGACGGCCTGCTCTAGCCGTTGGTAGCCGGAGGCTTCTACCTTGTAAGGCTCCGAGGGGCCCCTACCGCCCTACTACACGAGTCCCACAACTCGTTCAGGCAATCGCGGCCATTGATGACCAAGGAGGAGGTTGTCGCGCTCTAGGATCGCCTTGATGCGATATTCGATAGCTGGCGCCGCTATGAGCAGTGGGCCAACTTTGCGTTATGGATAGGCACCGAGGCTCGTTTCATCCGGGGAAAAGGCCATACGTCCTGTTGTGCGAATTCAGATGATGTCATTCAGCAACTGCTTGGGCGAGAACCAGAAGGCCAAAAGGTCGCTTTGTTGAAAGAAAGAGCCTCCAGGAATCACCTTCCTCTGTCACACTGGTGTCACAGCGACGTGGAGATTTGGCGGGAATCAAGCGGGCGATTAGCTTAGTGAGACAAACTTGTTTGACGTGCGAACCAAAACGCCATAGGTTGCGCAAGCAACTGATTTATCAGCGTTTTTGGGAGCTGGAGGAGCGCGAGACTCTTTGAATGGAATGGTGGGCGATGACGGGCTCGAACCGCCGACATCTTCGGTGTAAACGAAGCGCTCTACCAACTGAGCTAATCGCCCGCTCCGGGCCGGACCTTTAAGCAGTTAAGGCAGGCTTCGCAAGGCCAAATGAGCGCGCAATGCCCTCGCCGCCGACTGGTTTTGGCAACAAAGTTCGGCTTGTCAAAAAACCTTCTCCTGTTTGCTGTTATGCTGTCACGGTGCGCTTGACACCCAGTGGCGAACCCCTTATCCACCGCCCAACGACGAACACGGCAACACGTGCTCGTCTGTGCGCGGGTGTAGCTCAGTCGGTTAGAGTGCCGGCCTGTCACGCCGGAGGTCGCGGGTTCGAGCCCCGTCACTCGCGCCATTTCTCAATCACTTAGCCGGTTGGTGGGTGAGGTCTGGATGCCGGATCGGCAGTTCAGAGTGCCGCTTTTGCCGATCGGCCTATGTTGCCGGTCCGCCTTGCCGATCTCGCACAACCTCCTTATGTCTAGCTGCAAGGGGATGGAGTCCCCCAAAACCGCCCGTAAGGGCTGATGACTCCTGCCGTGTGGAGACGCGCGGTGGGAGCCGGACGATTGGACCGACCCGCCGCGCCGCGGGTTTTTTGGTGCCCGAACTCCACGCACCCGAAATTGCCGGTCCGGCCGGAAGGAGTGTGCGATGGAGAAGGCCTGGCTGGTTTCGAAGCGCGGCGATCGCCAGCAAGACAATCGTAGCCATCGGTATTCCGAAGCATGAAGGACATTCTCGAAGGCTTGGTGTGGGTCATTCTGGGCAGCGCCATCGGCGGCCCAGCCCGGTACTTCGTGTCCGGTTTGGTCGGTCGGCACATCGGCGAGACGTTTCCCTGGGGCACAATGGTGATCAATGTCAGTGGTGCCTTCGTCATCGGGCTGTTCGCCGCAGCGGCGATCGGCGGGACGTTGCCGACGCCTGCCGCCTGGCAATTCGCCGTCACCGGATTTCTTGGCAGCTACACCACGGTTTCCTCGTTCAGCCTGCAAACGCTGGCGCTCGTTCGCGATGGCCAGTTCCTCCGGGCCGGCGGCAATGTGATCTTGTCTCTCATGCTCTGTCTGTCTGCGGTAACGCTCGGATATGCGGCCGGCTCCATCATGTTGGATGCGGGCGTATGAAGCCAACCGAGGAAATCCAGGCCAAGTCCTTGCCATCATCGCACCCAGGCAACGCCCGACGGTGGGCTGTCCCTGAGACCGTAAGGCTTTATCTGATCGTTTCGGCCGGCACCGTCATCGGCAGTGTTCTGCGCGCTCTTGCTTCGATCGGCACCCTTGCCTGGCTCGGTCCTGGTTTCCCTTGGGGCACCTTGTTCGTGAATGTCATCGGCTCGTTCGTCATCGGCTTCTATGCGACCTTGACCGGTCCGGGCGGACGTGTCTTCGCCGGGACGCGCCAGCGCCAGTTCGTCATGACCGGAATTTGCGGCGGGTTCACCACTTTTTCGATGTTCAGTTACGAAACGTTCCGTTTCGTACAGACAGGCAGCTGGCCGATGGCAGGACTGAACGTCGGCGTCTCGATCACGACCTGGCTCCTTGCAGTGTGGCTAGGCCACATGGTCGCATCGCGCCTCAACCGGTTGGGAGGAGTTTGACCATGCAGATACCAACACAGGCGGTGCTTTTGCGGATTTTCATTGGCGAGGATGACAGGGACGACGGTCACCCGCTCTACGAGTCAATTGTGCTCAAGGCCCGCGAAATGGACCTGGCGGGCGCGACCGTGTTGCGGGGCGCCATGGGCTTCGGCCATTCGAGCCTGCTGCACACGGCAAAAATCCTCAGGCTTTCGGAAGACCTGCCGCTGATTGTCGAGATCGTCGACAGCGAGGAAAAGATCAATGGCTTCCTGCCGGCGCTCGAAACGATCATGAGCAGCGGCCTGGTGACGCTGGAGAAGGTCCAGGTGCTGCAATATGGTGTGGATCAAAATTGAGATAACCCCTTCTCCGGCAACCGCGGACATGCCTCGGGTCCGATAGAGCGGGATGCGTTTACGACCGGACGGGTTCCGTGCGGTTTCAGGTCCGGGGCCGATCTCACCCCCTCGCCAGCAAAGCCTCGACCTCCTCCAGCGTCGGCATCGACGGCGCGGTGCCCGGCCGCGTCACCGAAATGCCGGCGACGGCGCAAGCGAAGCGGGCCGCCTGCAGCGGTTCCACCCCCCTGGCAAGTGCTGCGGCCAGGCCGCCATTGAAGGCGTCGCCTGCCCCGGTTGTTTCGACCACGGGCCCGGCATTGATCGCGCCGACATGGTCGGAGCGATCGGCCGTACGCAACAGCGCGCCTTTTTCGCCGAGCGTCACGATGACCGCGCCGACGCCCTTTTTCAGCAGATTGTCGGCGGCGCGGCGGGCGTCGTCGATGGAGGACACCTTGATACCGGTCAGTTCCTCGGCCTCGGTCTCGTTGGGCGTGACATAGTCGCAGAGCGTGTAAATGCGCTCGGGCAGGCTTGCCGCCGGCGCCGGGTTGAGGATGGTCGTCACCCCTGCCCCACGCGCGATTACCAGCGCCCGCAGCGCAGCCTCGATCGGCTGTTCGAGCTGGGTGACGAAGACGCCGGCCGAGCTGATCAGGCCGGCATGGGCCTCGATGTCGGCAGGCGAAATCAACATGGCCGCACCCGGGCTGACGATGATGGCGTTGTTGCCGGTCGTCTCCTCGACGAAAATATAGGCCGCACCCGTGTAACTCTCCGGCGTATCGATGACAGCGCTCTTCACGCCAGCCCGCGCCCAGGTCTGCCTGGCCATGTCGGCAAAGGGATCGACGCCAAGGCGCGTCAGGAAAGTGATGTCGGCGCCGAGCCGGCCGGCCGCGACCGCCTGGTTCGAGCCCTTGCCGCCCGGGCCGAGCGTGAAGGATGTGCCGAGGAGGGTTTCGCCCATGCGCGGCTGGCGGGCGGCGCGGTAGGCGGTGTCGGCGACAAAGACGCCCAATATGACGACAGGCTTGCCGGACGCCATGCGCCTACTCCGCATCCGGCGGTACGACGCCCTTGCGGAACGCAAAACAGCCATAGAAGCGGCGTTCGCCGGTCTGGATGACGCAATAGCCCTTCTTGGCGCGCTCGTAGAAGGCGTAGCGCTCGACCGAGATCATCGGCCAGGCCTTGCCCTCCGCGGCGTCGATCTCTCTTTGCACTTCCATCTGTACGGGTGGGATCTCATCCGGCTTGCCGACGATCTCCATGCGTGCCGCCGCGTCGTCGACGAAACTGTCCAGCGGATAGAGCGACAGGACCGCCTTGACCACATCCGCCGCCGGCGCGTCGATGCGCAGCAGCTGGCCGAGCACGGTCTGGCGCGCCACCGAATCGGACGGGAAATTGGTGTCGGCGATGATCAAATCGTCGCCATGGCCCATCGCCCGCAGCGCCTGGAGCACGTCGGCGTTGAGCAACGGATCGATTCCTTTGAGCATGGCATTCCTCCCGAACGGGTTTATGTGAAACCTGGCGCATGATCCCGAAAAGTGATGTCGGGTTCGGATAAGATCATGCGCAAATCAAAGTGTTATAGCCGGCGACCGGTCTCTGCGTCGAAGAGATGGACCTGGTCAAGCCGGGGTTTCAGGTGCAGCGTGTCGCCGGGCTTGAAGTCGTGGCGCTCACGGAACAGCGCCACCATCTCGCCATCGCCGAAGCGCAGGAACACCAGCGTCTCAGAACCGGTCGGCTCGACCACGGAAATCTTCGCAGGCACGCCGTCAGGGTGGATTTCGAGATGCTCGGGCCGCACGCCGTAGACGACATTGCGCCCGTCCTCCACCGCGCTGTTCGCGGCGATCGGGAACGGCGCTCCCGATATTTCGACGACAGGCTTGTCGCCCTTGCGCACGACACCCTTGAGCAGGTTCATCGACGGAGAGCCGATGAAGCCGGCGACGAACAGATTGGCCGGCCGGTCGAACAGTTCCAGCGGGGCGCCGACCTGCTCGATGCGGCCGTCGCGCATCACCACGATCTTGTCGGCCATGGTCATGGCTTCGATCTGGTCGTGCGTGACATAAATCGTGGTGGTCTTCAGCCGCTGGTGCAGTTCCTTGATCTCGGTGCGCATCTGGACACGCAGCTTTGCGTCGAGATTC
Source organism: Mesorhizobium sp. WSM4821 (assembly GCF_055901555.1). Taxonomy (NCBI): domain Bacteria; kingdom Pseudomonadati; phylum Pseudomonadota; class Alphaproteobacteria; order Hyphomicrobiales; family Phyllobacteriaceae; genus Mesorhizobium; species Mesorhizobium sp. WSM4821. Next base: position 5,005,413 of record NZ_CM148371.1, read on the forward strand.
GACAGCGGCTCATCGAACAGGAACACCTGCGGGTTGCGCACGATGGCGCGGCCCATGGCGACGCGCTGGCGCTGGCCACCCGAGAGCTGGCGCGGATAGCGCTTGAGATAGGGGGCGAGATCGAGGATATCGGCGGCGCGCTTGACCCGCTCTTTGACCACCGCCGGGTCGGTCTTCCGCAGCTTCAGCGCAAAGGCCATGTTCTGCTCGACCGTCTTGTGCGGATAGAGCGCGTAATTCTGGAACACCATGGCGATGTCGCGCTTGGCCGGCGGCAGATGGTTGACGACACGGTCGCCGATGGCAATCGTGCCGCCCGAAACGGTTTCCAGCCCCGCCACCATCCTGAGCAGCGTGGACTTGCCGCATCCCGAAGGACCGACCAGCACCACGAATTGCCCATCGGCGATGTCGACGCTGACATCGTGCAGGACCTTGACGGTTCCGAACGCCTTGGCCACATTGCTGATCGCGACTTGAGCCATTGGCCCCCCTTTCGTCGCGGTGAAGCTAAACAACGCAAACGGCTAGAGCAAGTCGGTCTCTTATAGATAAAAACCCATTCTCGTTGACACCGCACTTGGTTGTGAGAATAGTGAAGCGGCTCGGGTTATGACCCTGTTCCGGGCGCGCCGGGACGCTAGTCTGACCACGGAAATCGAAGCGTCGCGGGAGGGAAAATTGGGCCGCTATTTCCAGGAGTCGCTGTCGTTGGGGAACACGTCCAGCGCTCCAAACATCCGAACGATCACCATTGAAATTCTGGGAGGAACAAAATGAAAGTCAGCCTTTACAACCAATTCATGCGCGCGGGTGCAACCCGGCGCGATATCCTCAAGGGAGCAGCCAGCATGGCCGCGATCGCAGCCGCATCCGGCGCCGGACTTGGCGCGCTGACGCGCCCGGCTTCCGCCGCAAGCGAACTGCGCGCGCAGATCCTGCAGATCCCCGGTGTCGGCAAGGGCCAGCCGACCGATGCCGATTTCCAGCAAGTCGGCGAGCTTTGCCTGGAGGCGACCAAGGCCAACGTCAAGGAAGGCGAATTCGCCGGCGTCCAGCTCACCTTCATGGGGCTCAACAACCAGAACCTGCACAATGTGCTGTTTCGCGGCTTCCTGAAGCCGTGGGAGACCTATACCGGCGCCAAGATCAACTGGATCGACCTGGCGCAGGCGGACTACAACGCCCGCCTGCAGCAGTCGATCGCCACCGGCACCGTCGATTTCGACATTATCGAGATGGGCGCGCCGTTCGAAGGCGATGTCTGCGGCAAGGGCCTCACCTCCGAGATGCCGGATTGGGTCAAGGAACAGATCGACATGAACGATGTCGTGGCCTATCTGCAGCCGCCGGTCGGCACCTGGGACGGCAAGCAGTACCGCGTGACCGTCGACGGCGACGCCCATAACTTCAACTACCGCACCGACGTGTTCGCCGATGCCGACCTCGCCGCGGCGTGGAAGGACAGCGGCGGTGGAGGAGAATGGGGCGTGCCGAAGACCTGGCAGCAGGTGCAGGCCGTGACCAAATTCCTCAAGGGCAAGCAGTTCCAGGGCCAGGACGTCTTCGGCTATCTCGACGCGCCCAAGGCGTGGGGCGGCTTCGGCTTCTATTTCCTCGGCAGCCGCGCCAGCGCCTATGCCAAGCATCCGGACGACAAGGCCTGGCTGTTCGACGCCGATACGATGAAGCCGCGCATCAACAATCCTGCCTGGGTGCGGGCGATCCAGGACGTGATCGACGCGCTGCCTTCCGAGCCTGCCGACCAGATCAACGCCGACCCGAACACCACCGCCTTCCAGCAGTTCCTGGCCGGCACCGGTTCCATGGTCACCTGGTGGGGCGACGTCGGCTCCAACGTCAAGACCAACGACTCGTCGGTCGTCGGCGACGTCACCGGCTTCTCGATCCTGCCGGGCTCGGACGACGTCTACAATTCCAAGACCGGCCAGTGGGACAAGCTCGCCAGCGGCCCGAACTATGCGCCGAACTGCGCTTATCTCGGCTGGGGCGTCTACGTCATGGCGCGCGTCGACAGCGACGAAAAGAAGAAGAAGGCGGCCTGGTCCGCCGCGGCCCATCTCGGCGGCAAGGACCTGTCGCTCTGGTGCGCGGCATATCCGTCCGGCTTCCAACCCTACCGCAACTCGCATTTCGACATTGCGGAATGGGTGGCGGCCGGTTACGACGAGGCGTTCATCACGTCGTATCTCAAGTCGGAGGCCGACAGCTACAACCATCCGAACGCCGCGATCGAACCGCGCATCCCCGGCATCTTCCAATATTACAGCGCCGCCGAGGACATCCTTGCCAACACATTCGCCGGCAAGATGAAGGCGCAGGAAGGCGCCGACGCCATCGCGGCCGCCTGGGAGAAGCTGACCGACCAGATCGGCCGCGACAACCAGATCAAGCTCTACAAGGCCTCTCTGGGCGTGTAGGCTGAAGCCGCAGCGAACCGCGGTCCGGCGCGCGAAGCCGCCGGACCGCAGCCTGACCGGCCAGCCGGTCATAGAGCCTTCAGTGAACGGACGAGACGCGTGGCTGACCAGACTTTGCCCACGAAAGCGTGGCCGGCAAACGCCGCTCCATCCGATCTGATATCGCCAGGCCGCAAGCGGCTCGGCCGGGCGTTGATGGCTATAGCGACGCTCGGACTGCTGGCGGTGATCGCAGTTCAGATCCTGTACAAGACAGGGGGCGACACAATCGGCTTCGAGACCTGGCGGCCGGTCGTCTATGCCTATGTGCTGTGGGGCGTTGCGCTCGGCGTCGGCCAGGTGCTGACGCGCGGCGAAGACGGCCAGCGCGCGTTGTTCCTGCTGCCGGCGCTGCTGTTCACCATAGCCATGGTGATCTTCCCTACGCTGTTCGGCTTCTACATCGCGCTCACCGACTGGAACCTCAGTTCCTTCTCCGGCCGTCAGTTCAACGGGCTCGACAATTTCTGGCAGATGCTGGCCGATCCCTACTATCGCAACGCGCTGTTCAACATGGTGCTCTATGTGCTCGCCGTGCTGGTCGAGTACGTCATCGCTTTTGGCCTTGCACTGCTTCTCAATGCACAGATCCGAGCGCGCAAATTTTTCCGCGTGGTCTTCCTCATGCCGCTGATGCTGTCGCCGGTAGCCGTGTCGTGGATGATCGGCAAGTCGCTGATGGAATACCGGTTCGGGCCGGCAGCGGCGCTGGCGCGCCAACTTGGCTGGGAAAACCCGGCCTTCTTCTCGAATCCGATCACCGCACGCATCTCGATCATGGTGCTGGATGCCTGGACCTTCATCCCGTTCATGATGATCATGCTGCTCGCCGGCCTTCAGGCGATGTCGCGCGAAGTGCTCGAGGCCGCCAGGGTGGACGGCGCCAATGCCTGGCAGACCTTCTGGCAGGTCACCTTTCCGCTGATGCTGCCGGTGTCGGTGACGGCGATCATCCTGCGCGTCATCTTCAAGCTGAAGCTTGCCGACATCATCATCACCGTCACCTCGGGCGGCCCGGGCGGCGCGACCGATTCCGTGTCGAGCTTCATTTACCGCGAGTACCGCGACCGTTCGAATGTCGGCTACGGCACCATGCTGGCGATGGCCTACCTCATCATCATCATCGTGTTCGTGACGTGGCTGTTGAAAGCCGCCAACCGCTTCGTGCGTAACGTCAATTGATTGGGGCGGCGACATGAGCGTACAGACCACCGACTATGCCGCTTCCGAAATCCGCTCGCCGGCGAGCTTCGTCGCCAACCGCGTCTTCATCTATGGCGCGCTGATCTTCTGGGCCTTCATCTGCCTGTTCCCGATTTACTGGACGATAACCACCTCGTTCAAGACCGCGGTCGACGTCACCCAGGGCCATCTCATCCCGTTCGTCGACTTCCAGCCGGACTGGAAGGGCTGGCGCTCGCTCGGCCTGTCGCCGGATTCGATCTTCAGGACCTCGACGGTGCGCGACGAATTCATCAAGCGCTTCATGAATTCGGTCATCACCTCGGTTGGCGCATCGAGCCTCGCCATCGTCATCGGCAGTCTCGCCGCCTACGGCCTGACCCGTTACCGCTACAGCTTCGCATGGTTCAAGAACGAGGACATTTCCTTCTTCTTCCTGTCGCAGCTGATCCTGCCGCCGGTCGTGCTCGCTTTGCCCTTCCTCGTGCTGTACCGCGAAGTCGGCATGCTCGACACGCGCGTCGGACTGATCCTGCTCTACACGCTGATGGTGCTGCCAATCGTCATCTGGATCATGCGCGACCAGTTCAATTCGATCCCTGTAGAGCTGGAGGAAGCCGCTCTCGTCGACGGCCTGTCGATCTGGGGCGCCTTCTTCCGCATCGTCATGCCGATCGCGCTGCCGGGCATGGTCGCCGCCTTCATCCTGGCGATGGTGCTGTGCTGGAACGAGTATTTCTTCGCCGCCCTGCTGACCTCGACCGACGCCAAGACCATTCCCGTCATGGTGGCAAGCCAGACCGGCTCGCAAGGCATCAACTGGTGGTCGATGGCGGCGCTTGCCACCGCCGCCATCACGCCGCTCGCCGTCATCGGCATCGCGCTGGAGCGCTATCTGATCATGGGCATGACCGCAGGCGCGGTGAAGTAGCGGCGCCTTCTTCCCTTCTCCCCCTTGTGGGAGAAGGTGGATTGGCGCGCAGCGCCAAGACGGTTGAGGGGTGCTGGAAGAAATGAGACGTTAGCGTTCCCTGGAACACCCCTCATGCGACCGCGCTAGGCCGACAATATCGTCCGCAGATGGTCGAGGATCATCGCAACGCCCTTTTGCCCCAGCTCCGCTGACGCGTCTTTGGCGGTCGCCGTGTACCAGCTCTTGTTGTCCGCGAAATGACCGGCTTCCACCGCTTCAGGGCATAGCGCCAGCATCAGCGACGTTTCGCCGATGCCGGCATGATCGAACGGATACTGGCCATTCATCGTGGCCGGCATCAACGGATGCACCTGCACCCAGTTGAAGAAATTTTCACCCTCGGCATGCCCGGCATAGTAGCCGGCCATCGTCTCGGAGCCCCACCAGCCCTCGCCGCGCTCCTTCTCGAGGAAGCGGAAGATCGCCTGGCGGCCGGCGGTCTTGAAGGCGAGGTCGGTCGGCATGCCGGCGGCAAAATTCTCGGTCTGGTGGTGGATGATGGCGTGAATGTTGCGAAAGCCGATGCGCAGCAGGCTGTAAAACAGCTCTTCACCCAACGGCGCCAGCGCATTGCCGCCGACCTGAACCGAACCGTTGCCTTCCGGCGCCGCCACCGCGTAGCTCGCCGCGCCGTAATAGAACGGCGGCAGGATGACGAGGTCGGCTTGCTTTTCGAACAGCTCGAGCATCTTGACGACCGCCAGCGTATCCATGCCGACGGCCATGTGCTCGCCATGGTATTCGAGCACACCGAGCGGGAGCACGACCGGCCAATTCCCGGTAATCGCCTTGCGGATCTGGTGCGGCAGCATCAGTTCGTAGCGCATGGCATAATCCTGAACAGCTCTGTGCTGGTATTCGTCATGGCGGGCCACCAGCTTGCCGGCATCAAAAACCGTCTGGGTTTTTTGGTCACATCTTCCCCGAACAGCTTGTTTTTGTTCATGCTATCACCGCGAAAATCCGTGTCCAACGGTCGCGAATGCTTTTGATGTGCCACAGGCATGATAGTGTCGGGGCAAATGCGAAAATGAGGAAACGGCAAGGCATGAAGACACGGCATTTCGACCGCATCGGCAATGGCGGCATCGCCTTCACGGAACTTGGCTTCGGCACGGCGCCGCTCGGCAACCTCTACCGCGCCGTCTCCGACGAGGACGCCAACGCCACGCTGGAGGCGGCATGGCAAGTCGGCTGCCGCTACTACGACACCGCGCCGCTCTACGGGCTCGGCCTGTCGGAAACACGGCTCAACCCGTTCCTGCGCTCGAAAAAGCGCGACGACTATGTGCTGTCGAGCAAGGTCGGCCGCATCATGCGCGCCTGCCCGCCGGAGGAGCGCACCGGCATCGGCAAATTCTTCGACACGCCGTCGCGCCGCGAGGCCTACGACTACAGCTATGATGGGGTCATGCGCTCCTTCGAAGCCTCGCTGGAGCGCCTTGGCGTCGATCGCATCGACATCCTGTTCGTGCATGACGTCGACATCTTCACTCACGGCAGCAAGGAGGCCTCGGATCAACGCATCGAGGAGTTCATGCGCTCGGGTTACTATGGGCTGCTGGCCCTGCGCGACCAGGGCGTCATCAAGGCGTTCGGCGGCGGCATCAACGAATGGCCCGTTGCCCAGACGCTTGCCGAGCGCGGCGACTTCGATCTTTTCCTGCTTGCCGGACGCTATACGCTGCTGGAGCAGGAAGCGCTGCAATCCTTCCTGCCGCTATGCCAGAAGCGCGGCATCGGCATCGTTCTCGGCGGGCCGTATAATTCCGGCATCCTGGCAACGGGCCCGAAGCCCGGCGCCTACTACAATTATTCCGAGGCGCCGCAGGACATCATCGACCGCGTCACGCGCATCGAGGCCGTCTGCAAACGCCACGGCGTGCGCCTGATCGAGGCGGCGCTGCAATTCCCGCTGCTGCACCCGTCGGTCGTGTCGGTGATCCCCGGCGGCCAGCGGCCGAGCGAGGTTGAAAGCAACCGGTCGCTGCTCGACGCGACGTTGCCGTCGGCACTCTGGGCCGATCTCAAGAAGGAAGGGCTGCTGCGCGCGGATGCGCCGACGGCGTAATGCCTGTCGCCCAAAAGTGCTCAGCGGTTTTGGGATAACGACATGCATCAAAACAAGAACCAAAGCGCATCGCATGAATCTCATTGGACGCGACGCGCTTTGGAGCCGTCGCGCTCATCTCGACAATGCGGGCACCCAAACGGACGTAAAGAAAAGCCGGGCATGCCCGGCTTTCCTGATCTCTGAAAAGGGTAAGAAGGCGCTTAGTTTACTGCGTCCTTGAGGCCCTTGCCGGCCGAAAACTTCGGCACGGTGCGCGCCGGGATCTTCACTTCCGCTCCGGTCTGCGGGTTGCGTCCGGTCGACGCGGCGCGTTTTGACACGGTGAAATTTCCGAAGCCGACAAGCCGGACATCGCCGCCCTTCTTCAGTTCGCCGGTGATCACGGAAAACACGGCATCGACCGCCGACTGCGCGTCACCCTTCGAGATACTCGCGGCATCGGCGACAGCGGACACCAGTTCGTTCTTGTTCATAAAAATTCCCTTCCATGAGAAAACCGGAACGTACGACTCATCCGGCAGGAAACGGACTTTAGAAAGAAGCGCTTCTGCAACCAAGTCGAAAAGCGCCAAAAAAAACGAAAAAACCCCGGAATTCCGGGGTTTTTCACATGAAAAGGCCGGGCTCGGGGCCCGGCTCTCTCTTTGTGCATTGCAACTTTAGCAATAGCTAACGCATGACCCCGAAAACCAGTTTCGGTTTTCGGGAAGGATCATGCGCAGACTCAAAGGCGTTAGAACGTCCCAATTGGACGCGCAGCGCTCTAATCCGTCTAATGAGCAAGCGACTTGCCGGGGTCATCTCCGGCATCCACGGTAGCCGGCGCATTGACGGGTTCGACCCACTCGATCGGCTCCGGCATACGCACCAGCGCATGGCGCAGCACCTCGCCAACTCGCGAGACAGGAATGATCTCCATGCCGCTCTTCACGTTGTCCGGGATCTCCGCCAGGTCCTTGGCGTTCTCTTCCGGGATCAGCACCTTCTTGATGCCGCCGCGAAGTGCCGCAAGCAGCTTCTCCTTGAGCCCGCCGATCGGCAGCACCCTGCCGCGCAGCGTGATCTCGCCGGTCATCGCCACATCGGCCTTGACCGGGATGCCGGTCAGCACCGAGACGATCGCCGTCGCCATCGCCACACCCGCCGACGGTCCGTCCTTGGGGGTAGCCCCCTCCGGCACGTGGACGTGGATGTCGCGCTTGTCGAACAGCGGCGGCTCGACGCCGAAATCGATAGCCCGCGAGCGGACATAGGAGGCCGCCGCCGAGATCGATTCCTTCATCACGTCGCGCAGATTGCCGGTCACCGTCATGCGGCCCTTGCCGGGCATCATGACGCCTTCCACCGTCAGCAACTCGCCGCCGACTTCCGTCCAGGCAAGCCCGGTGACGACGCCGACCTGATCATCCGCCTCGACCTGACCGAAGCGGAAGCGCGGAACACCAAGGTAATCGGCGAGATTGTCCGCCGTGATGTTGATCGTCTTCTTCTTCGTCTTCAGGATCTCGGTCACCGCCTTGCGGCCGAGCTTCATCAGCTCGCGCTCCAAGCTCCTGACGCCCGCTTCACGGGTGTAGGTCTGGATGATGCCGCGGATCGCATCCTCGCCGACGGAGAACTCCTTCGGCTGCAGCGCGTGATCGCGGATCACCTTGGGCATCAGGTGGCGCTTGGCGATCTCGACCTTCTCGTCCTCGGTGTAGCCGGCGATACGGATGATCTCCATGCGGTCCATCAAGGGCGCAGGGATGTTCAACGTGTTCGCCGTCGTCACGAACATCACGCTCGACAGGTCGTATTCGACCTCGAGGTAATGGTCCATGAACGTCGAGTTCTGCTCGGGATCGAGCACCTCGAGCAAGGCCGATGACGGGTCGCCGCGGAAATCCTGACCCATCTTGTCGATCTCGTCGAGCAGGAAGAGCGGGTTGGACTTCTTCGCCTTCTTCATCGACTGGATGACCTTGCCGGGCATCGAGCCGATATAGGTGCGCCGGTGACCGCGGATCTCGGCCTCGTCGCGCACGCCGCCCAGCGCCATGCGGATGAACTCGCGCCCGGTCGCCTTGGCGATCGACTTGCCAAGCGAGGTCTTGCCGACGCCGGGAGGTCCGACGAGGCACAGGATCGGCCCCTTCAGCTTCTTCTGGCGGCTCTGCACGGCGAGATATTCGACGATGCGGTCCTTGACCTTGTCGAGACCGAAATGGTCGGCGTCGAGCACGTTCTGCGCGTAGGCCAAGTCCTGCTTGACCTTGGAGTTCTTGCCCCACGGTATCGACAGGATCCAGTCGAGATAGTTGCGCACGACGGTCGATTCGGCCGACATCGGCGACATCGTCCTGAGCTTCTTCAGTTCGGCTTCCGCCTTTTCGCGGGCCTCCTTGGAGAGCTTGGTCTTCTTGATGCGCGCCTCGATCTCGGCGGCCTCGTCGCGGCCGTCCTCGCCCTCGCCGAGCTCCTTCTGGATCGCCTTCATCTGCTCGTTGAGATAGTATTCGCGTTGCGTCTTCTCCATCTGGCGCTTGACGCGCGAACGGATGCGCTTCTCAACCTGCAGGACGGAGATTTCGGCTTCCATGAAGCCCATCGCCTTTTCCAGCCGCTCCTTGACCGAAAGCGTGGCCAGCATCTCCTGCTTCTCGGGGATCTTGATGGCGAGATGCGAGGCGACCGTATCGGCGAGCTTGGAATAGTCGTCGATCTGGCTGGCGGCACCCACCACTTCGGGCGAGATCTTCTTGTTCAGCTTGACGTAGTTCTCGAAGTCGGTGACGACGGAACGAGCCAGCGCCTCGACCTCGACCTCTTCCTCCTCCGGTTCGACCAGCACCGCGGCGCGGGCCTCGTGGAAGTCGGGACGGTCGGTGAATGAAACGATTTTCGCGCGCGAGGCGCCTTCGACCAGCACTTTCACGGTGCCGTCCGGCAGTTTCAGCAACTGCAGCACGTTGGCGAGCGTGCCGATGTCAAAGATGGCATCGGACTCGGGATCGTCATCGGCGGCATTCATCTGGGTCGCGAGCAGGATCTGCTTTTCCTGACCCATCACCTCTTCCAGCGCCTTGATCGACTTTTCACGCCCGACAAAGAGCGGAACGATCATGTGCGGGAACACGACGATGTCCCGCAACGGGAGGACTGCAAAGACGCCGTCGCTGGCAGCCTTGGATATTTTGGCCATTGTCCAACCTTTCATCTCGCGGCCGCCAATCGGCCAGCCGCGAATCTCATATTAACGACCGAGGATCGTTCCGCCTACCACCGTTTGTGACGGGAGTTTTACAGCACAGAATTCGGCACCACGGCCTTCCCCCGTTAGTTGGAGGCACGGGGGGCAAAGATCAAGGGTCAACACGAATCCGTTCATCCAATCGCCGTATCCGTTCATCATAACGCAGCACCTCCACAACAGCAAAACGGCGCCTCGCGGCGCCGTTTAACATAGTCCATTACCGGCTCACGTCAGGCGCTGACGTTGCCCTTCTTTTCCTTCTGCTCGGAATAGATGTAGAGCGGCCTGGCGTTGCCGGACACCACCTCTTCCGAAATAACCACCTCGCGCACACCCTCCAGCGCCGGCAGCTCGAACATCGTGTCGAGCAGGATCGCTTCCATGATCGAACGCAGGCCACGCGCGCCGGTCTTGCGCTCGATGGCGCGCTTGGCGATCGCCGACAGCGCGTTCTCGTGGAAGGTCAGGTCGACATTCTCCATCTCGAACAGCCGCTGATACTGCTTGACCAGCGCGTTCTTCGGCTCGGTCAGGATCTGGATCAGCGCCGGCTCGTCGAGATCCTCCAGCGTCGCCAGGACGGGCAGACGGCCGACGAACTCGGGAATGAGGCCGAACTTCAACAGATCCTCAGGCTCGACCAGGCGGAAAACGTCGCCGGTGCGGCGATCCTCGGGCGAGGCGACGGTGGCGCCGAAGCCTATGGAGGTCTTGCGGCCGCGGTCCGAGATGATCTTGTCCAGCCCGGCGAAGGCGCCGCCACAGATGAACAGGATGTTGGCGGTGTCGACCTGCAGGAATTCCTGCTGGGGATGCTTCCTGCCGCCCTGCGGCGGTACGGAAGCGACGGTGCCTTCCATGATCTTCAACAGCGCCTGCTGCACGCCCTCGCCCGACACGTCGCGGGTGATCGAAGGATTGTCGGACTTGCGCGAAATCTTGTCGATCTCGTCGATGTAGACGATGCCGCGCTGGGCGCGCTCGACATTGTAGTCGGCAGACTGCAGGAGCTTCAGGATGATGTTCTCGACATCCTCGCCGACATAGCCGGCCTCGGTCAGCGTCGTCGCATCGGCCATGGTGAACGGCACGTCGATGATGCGGGCCAGCGTCTGCGCGAGCAGCGTCTTGCCGCAACCGGTCGGCCCGATCAGCAAAATGTTGGACTTCGCCAGTTCGACGTCGTTGTTCTTGCCGGCATGCGCCAGGCGCTTGTAGTGATTGTGGACGGCCACCGACAGCACGCGCTTGGCGTAGGGCTGGCCGATGACGTAGTCGTCGAGAACCTTGAGGATCTCCTGCGGGGTCGGCACGCCCTCGCGCGACTTCACCATCGAGGTCTTGTTCTCCTCGCGGATGATGTCCATGCAGAGCTCGACGCATTCGTCGCAGATAAACACCGTCGGGCCGGCGATCAGCTTGCGCACCTCGTGCTGGCTTTTGCCGCAAAACGAGCAATAGAGCGTGTTCTTGGAATCACCGCTGTTGTTGCCGACCTTGCTCATTTTCATGTCCTTTCATAGCCGCCCGCCGATGGTCTGGTTGAAAGGGCGCATATTCAATCTATCGCGGGAAATCGCCGCCGCCAGTATCCCGGCACCCGCAACGCATTCCATACGAAACACATATCAGAAAACGTCGCAATGATTCGCACCAACCCCACACGAAGCTAAGCCGCCGAAAATCAACATAGGCTTAACGTAGGCAATTGCTTCCGTCGAGGGAACAGCCAATTGTGGCCGAAATGCTGCAAGCGGCGCCAAAAGCGTGTTTTCCCGCCATCCAACTGCCACCGGGCTTATGTGGCAACAGCTTCGACCGGCTCGCGCGACGAAATGACCTTGTCGATCAGCCCGAAATCCCTCGCCTCGTCAGCGGTCATGAAGTGGTCGCGGTCGAGCGTCCTCTCGATCTCGTCGTAGCCCTTGCCGGTGTGCTTGACGTAGACCTCGTTGAGACGGCGCTTCAGCTTGATGATGTCCTGTGCGTGGCGCTCGATGTCGGAAGCCTGGCCCTGGAAGCCGCCGGAAGGCTGGTGGACCATGATGCGGGCGTTCGGCGTGGCGAAGCGCATGCCCTTCTCGCCTGCGGTTAGAAGCAGCGACCCCATCGAGGCCGCCTGGCCGATGCACAGCGTCGACACCGCCGGCTTGATGAACTGCATGGTGTCGTAGATCGCCATGCCCGAGGTGACGACGCCGCCGGGCGAATTGATGTAGAGGTTGATTTCCTTCTTCGGATTCTCCGCCTCGAGGAACAGCAGCTGCGCGCACACCAGCGTCGCCATGCCATCCTCGACCGGACCGGTGATGAAAATGATGCGCTCTTTCAGGAGCCGCGAGAAAATGTCGTAGGCCCGCTCGCCGCGGTTGGTCTGTTCGACCACCATCGGAACGAGGTTCATGTAGGTTTCGACGGGGTTCTTCATGGACTATCCCTTATTGAGGATGGGATTCCGGCGCCGCGAGATGAGCAAGTCGGGCAGAATCGATTCTGGATCGTTGTCCTGTAAATAGGATGTCGGCTCACCCTAGCGCAAGGCCGCCCCTCCTAGCCATCTGGTTAAGTCGAATCAAGTCTTCTGCGCAGGATTCGCCCGCAGCGGTACCGGTTGCTCCTGAAGCAGCGCTGCGGTTAGCAGTTTCTTAACCGCGTCGCTTAACGAAACGTCTCGAAACCGCTTTTCCACGACACGGCTTCCCTTACAATTCAACGTTGAACTTGTGTTTGAAGTTCACACAGGGGGAGTGCCATGATCAGGAAAACCGCCTCCTTGGCCATTGCCGGCCTGGCCATTCTCGGCACGGTGCCAGAAACGGGGGCCGGCGGCCGCGCCGTCGAATGCTATCAGCAGATCAACAGGCCGGCTGTGTATGAGACCGTTTACGAAAACGTGCTCGTCAGCCCGGCCGGCCAGCAGGTGGAGTATGATCCCGCGATCTACGGGACGCGCGAGCGCGTGGTGCAGATCGCCCCCCGGCGCGTCAGCTACGAGATCGTGCCTGCCGTCACCCGAACCATCTACCGCACGGTGAAGGTCGATGACGGCGGCTATTCCTGGGAATGGCGCGTCGTCCATGGCCGCAAGGTGCTGTGCAAGATCAGGTACAGGGCGCGCTATGAACGCGTGGCCGAAACCGTGGTGGTGCAGCCGGAACGCCGGCGGCGCGTCGTCATCCCCGCCGAATATGAGAGCGTAGCCGAAGAGGTTTTGGTAAAGCCCGGACAGCGGCGGATCATCGACGTTCCCGCCTCCTATCAGACAGTGGCGCGCCGGGTGGTGGTCAGGCAAGGCTCATCCGGCTGGCGGCGCGTGCATGTGCCAAGGCATTGCCGGTATTAGGTCAGGCCGTTTCGGCCCGCAGCCACGCCTTCAAGCTCGCGACGTCGCCATTGCCGACGAACGCTGCAACGCGCCTGCCGACCGCCGCGCCGAACTTGTAGCCATGACCGGAGCAGGCCGAGACGACAAGGCACCTGTCCTTCTCAAACGCCAGGAACTTCTCGTCCGCGGTGAAGGTGTAGGCGCAGGTGACGACCTCGGTGATCCTGTACTCCTCGATGCGGGCGAGCGGCGGCGAAAACAGGTTGCGGATCGCCTCGCCCTCGCCCGCTACCGGCTGACGGTTCCAGTCGGCGTCGCTCGTCCGCACCTTGTGCAGGCCTGAGCCGAATTTCATGCCGGCGCCGCCGGACGGCGGGATCCCGTAGCCGTCAGTCTTGCCGCCGACATCGAGGATGACCGGCGCGGTCTCCCATGCCGCTTTCAGATCCGCCGGCGGTTCGGCATAGGCGAGCGCGGTGCGCCAGGTCTTCAGGTCGCCATCCAGTTCCGGAAACAGTTTCAACACCCATGCGCCCGCGGTGACGACGATGCGGTCGGCCTGCATCGTCTCGCCGCCTGCAAGCACGATGCGGCCGGCCTCGGCGTCGATCTCCGTCACCTTGCTGTTTTCGTAGACATTGGCGCCGTTCGCCCGCAGCCATTCGGCGAGCCCCGTCGCGATCTTGCGGCAATGCAGCGCGCCGCCCTCCGGCGAGAAGAAAACGTAGCGAAAACTTCCGGCCTCGAGGAATGGCCAGCGCGCAACCGCCTCGCCCGGCTCGATCATTTCGAAGGGAAAACCGCCGGCCGCCAGCCCGTCGCGCATCTGCTCTGCGTCATCACCCTCCTCGCGCGAAATGCATATGAAGCCGCGTGGATCGAGATGGCTTTCGCCGAGATCGGCCCACATCTCGTCCCAAGCTTCGTAGGCTTCGGTGATCAGGCGGCCATAGCCCGCCGCTGCGCCATAAGCGCGGCGGATGATGCGATGATGGTCGCCCGAAGCTGCGAGCGGATTGGGGATCGGCCCCTGCTCGACGATCGAGACCTGGTGCCCGGCCTTGACCAGCGACCACGCCGTCGAAAGCCCCGCAATGCCTGCGCCAACCACGATCACATTCATCAAGTCAGTCTTTCCGCAGCCGCTTCGGCTGGCTCAACTCATTGGATTGCCGGGCGCCAACATACGGTCTGGCGCCAGGCTGACAAGCCGCGCTAATTGTCTGGCATGACCAAATTGACGCCGCGCTACATTGTCTTTGATCCAGCCACCCGCCGCCTGCGACTTGATCCGCACGAGCCGGCTTTCTTCCAGAACCCTTATGAAGTCTATGCCTTCATGCATGGCACATCGAACTCCTTCTTCTGGGAGGAGTTCGGCTTTTGGTGTTTTGGCGGCTTCGACGACGTCAACCGGCTGCTACGCGACCGCCGCTTCGGCCGCCAGAACCCGGCCGGCATCCCCGACAGCCGGGGCATTGGTCAGGACCGCACGCATCTCAAGGCGTTCGACGGCATCGAGACCAATTCGATGCTGGAGCTGGAACCGCCCGTGCACACCAGGCTCAGGACGCTGGTCAACCGTGCCTTCGTCTCGCGTCACGTCGAGCGGCTCAGGCCGCGCGTCGAGGCGCTCGCCAACGAGTTGATAGACCGTTTCGAACCGGGCGAGGTCGACCTGCTGCCGGCTTTCGCCTCGCCCTTGCCGATCACCATCATCGCCGAGATGCTTGGCGTACCGGTCGAGATGGGGCCGCAACTGCTCGACTGGTCGCATCGGATGGTCGCCATGTACATGCATGGCCGCGCACGCGAAACCGAAGAGACGGCCGATCGCGCGGCGCGGGACTTCTCGGACTTCCTGCGCGGCTATGTTGCCGAGCGGCGCAAAAAGCCCGGCGATGATCTTTTGTCGCTGCTGATCGCGGCGCAGGAGGATGGCCAAAAACTCAACGAGGACGAGCTGGTGTCCTCGGCCATCCTGCTGCTCAATGCCGGCCACGAGGCGACAGTCCACCAGACAGGCAATGCGGTGCGCTCGATCCTTGCGCAAGGCGGCGACCCGCGCCGCTTCTTCACCTCGCCGGAAGCGACCGCGGCGACCGTCGAGGAGTGCCTGCGTTTCGACGCGCCGCTGCACATGTTCACCCGCTACGCCTATCAGGAGATCGAGGTCTCTGCAGGCATTCTCGTGCGCCCCGGCGAGACGGTCGGCCTGCTGCTCGGCATGGCCAACCACGACCCGACTGCCTTTGCCGAACCCCTCGCCTTCAGGCCGGATCGTGCGGACCAGAAGAACGTCTCGTTCGGCGCCGGCATTCATTTCTGCGTTGGCGCGCCGCTCGCCCGGCTCGAATTGCAGGTGTCGCTGAAAACCCTGTTCGACCGGCTGCCGCGGCTACGACTTGCCGAACAGCCGCGCTTCCGCGACACCTATCATTTCCACGGGCTGGAAACGCTCGCCGTGCACTTTTGAGAACAGCGGACCTCAGGCCGAGATCACATGACCGAAAAGATGACATTCGCCTTTTTGCATGAGCCTCCCTTCTGCTTCACTGACGCTTCCGGAGATGTCTCGGGCTGCGACGTCAGGCTCGCGCGGAAGGTGTGCGAAATGTTAGGGCTGGCAGCCTTTTCGCCTATCGAGACCGAGTTCGCCAAATTGCTTCCCGGACTGGCCAAGGGTCAGTGGGACATGACCACCGGTCTGTTCGTTTCGGGCGAACGCAAGAAATCAGTCGACTTCACGCGACCGATCTGGGTGTTGCAGGACGGGTTGCTGGTCGCCAAAGGCAATCCGCGCGAATTCGAGGGCTATCGTTCCATCGCCGCAGATGAGGAGGCGTTGATCGGCGTCATATCGGGCCAGATCCAGCATCAAACGGCTCTGCAAAATGGCGTTCCGCCCGAGCGGATAAGGATATTCGCCACGCAAGCAGGCGCGGCCGATGCTGTTGCTGCCGGCGTGGTGCATGCCTATGCAAGTGTCGCCATGGCGCATCGGGGCCATCTGGCCCAGCGTCTCGACGCGCCTCTTGCGGTCATCGACGTTCCGGCAGCCGAAAAACAGCCAGCCGCCGGCGCGTTCGCTCTCGCCAAAGGCAATGCCATCCTGCGCCAGCGCATCGATTCATGCCTCGATGATTTGCTTGGAAGTCCCTGGCACAGGGACATGATGAGCGGATACGGATTTTCCGATACCGACATCGACCGGCTTCTGCGAAGCCCGAGGCTTTAAAGCCTGATCACATACTCCTTGCGAGTCGTTTCAAGCACTTCCCAGTTCCCCTTGAAGCCCGGCCTGAGCACGAAACTGTCACCGGCCCTGACGGTGCGCGCCTCGCCGCCATCTTCCGATATCACCGAGACGCCCGACAGGATGTGGCAGAACTCCCACTCGTCATACTCGATGCGCCATTTGCCCGGCGTCGCCTCCCAGATGCCGGCATAGAGCCCGCCGTCGTGTTGCTCGACATTCCAGGTGCGGAACTTCGGATCGCCCGAGATCAGACGATCCGGCGCCGGTGCGCCAAGTTCCGGCTCGACGCTTTCGACATCGACGAAGAGAAAACGTGGCGCGGTCATGGAAACTCCTTCCAGCAGGATCAAACCTTGGCGAGGGCCTGTTCCAGATCGGCGACGATGTCGTTGACATCCTCGATGCCGACCGAAAGCCTGACTGTATCCGGCCCAGCACCGGCCGCGACCTTCTGCTCGTCGGAGAGTTGCCGGTGCGTGGTCGATGCCGGGTGGATGACCAGCGATTTGGTGTCGCCGACATTGGCGAGGTGCGAGAACAGTTCGAGCGCCTCGACGAATTTGATACCCGCCGCATAGCCGCCCTTCAGGCCGAAGGTGAACACCGCACCGGCGCCAAGCGGCGCATACTTCTTCTGTAGCGCGTTGTTCTTGTCGCTGGGCAGGCCGGGATAGGACACCCAGGCGACCTTGGGGTGGTTGGACAGCCAGGCGGCGACGGTGACCGCATTGTCGCAGTGGCGCTGCATCCTGAGCGGCAGGGTTTCCAGCCCGGTCAGGATCAGGAACGCATTGAAGGGCGAGATCGCCGGGCCCATGTCGCGCAGGCCGAGCACGCGCGCGGCGATGGCGAAGGCGAAATTGCCGAAGGTCTCGTGCAGGACGAGGCCGCCATATTCGGGGCGCGGCTCCGACAGCATCGGATATTTGCCGGATTTCGACCAGTCGAAGGTGCCGCCGTCGACAATGGCACCGCCGATCGAATTGCCGTGACCGCCGATGAACTTGGTCAGCGAATGCACGACGATGTCGGCGCCGTGCTCGATCGGCCGCACCAGATAGGGCGAGGCCAGCGTGTTGTCGACGATCAGCGGCAGACCGTGCTTGCGGGCGATGTCGCCGATCTTCTCGATGTCGACGAAGACGCCGCCCGGATTGGCCAGGCTCTCGATGAAGATCGCCTTGGTCTTTTCGTCGATCTGGCTTTCGAAGGTCGAGATGTCGTTGGTATCGGCCCAGCGCACCTGCCAGCCGAAATTCTTGAAGGCGTGGCCGAACTGGTTGATCGAGCCGCCGTAAAGCCTTGTCGCGGCAACGAAATTGTCGCCGGGCTGCATCAGATTGTGGAAGACGAGCACCTGCGCGGCATGGCCCGACGCCACGGCCAGTGCTGCCGTTCCGCCTTCGAGTGCCGCGATGCGCTCTTCCAGCACCGCCTGCGTCGGGTTCATGATGCGGGTGTAGATGTTGCCGAAAGCTTTCAGCCCGAACAGCGAAGCGGCATGGTCGGTATCATCGAAGACAAAGGAGGTCGTCTGGTAGATCGGCGTGGCACGCGCGCCCGTCGCCGGATCTGGCTTGGCGCCGGCATGGACGGCGAGCGTGTTGAAACCGGGCGTGCGGGTCATCGAATACCTCCCTGTTGAACCTTCTGAAAATCGCCGGGCATTCTTGGCGAAGCCCGGTCGCGAATGCAAAGAAGAAAATGCCTTTCGGTGCGCGATCCGCGGTCAGGACGCGAGAAAATGCACCGATTACCGGAATAACTTTCCGTCTACTTGTGACGAACGCCGAAACTCTGGAATCCCGGGCGCATCAGCGGCTTCTTTGACGACAGCACGCCGGAATTGACGCCGGTCCAGCCGATCTCGCCCGACAGCTTGCCATATTCGATCTTGGGGCAGCGGTTCATCACCACCTTGATGCCGGCAGCTTCGGCGCGCGCGGCGGCCTCGTCATGGCGCACGCCGAGCTGCATCCAGATGACTTTCGGCAGCGGATCGAGCCGCAAAGCCTCCTCGACGATGGCCGGCGCCGCCGCAGAATTGCGAAAGACATCAACCATGTCGATCGGCTCGGGAACATCCCCGAGGCGGGCATAGGTCATCCGGCCAAGGATTTCCTTGCCGGCCTGGCCGGGGTTGATCGGGAACATCGAAAACCCCTTACCCAGCAGATATTTCAGCACGAAGTAGCTCGGCCGCACATCGTTGGCGGATGCGCCGACCATGGCGATGGTCTTCACCGAATTGAGGATGCCGGCAATATAGGCGTTGTCGTAAGCGTCGTGATTCATGCCTCGTCCTCATACAGCGCTTCGGCGAGAAAACCATCCGGATCGCTGCAGAAATTGCGCATCATGCGGAAATGATCGGTGTCATGGAAATCGGTTGGGTCGAGTCCGAACCGGCTGATGCGGAACAGCCGCGCGCCGGGACAGGCCATCAGCAGCGGCGAATGCGTCGCCATGATCACTTGCGCCGTGCCTGATAGGTCCATTCGCCGCAGCATCTTGAGAAGCTCGATCTGGCGCGTTGGCGACAAAGCGCTTTCAGGTTCGTCCAGAATGTAGATGCCTTGCCGGCGGCAGCGTTCCTCGAAGAAGCGGATGAAGCCCTCGCCGTGCGACCAGGACAGGAAGTCGGGCGGCGCCTGGTGAGCGTCCAGCGCTGCCTGATCGAGGTAACGCGCCACGGCATAAAAAGATTCGGCGCGAAAGAACCAGCCGGCGGTTACCTTCGGCAGCCAGTGGCCGCGCAGCGTTTCGGCCAGTGCCGCGCCGCTCTTGTCGATGGCGCGGGAATGGTCGATGGGCATGTAGCCCTTGCCGCCGCCGGCCTCATCGTATCCGGCCAGAGCGCCGATCGCCTCGAGCAATGTCGACTTACCGGTGCCGTTCTCACCGACGATGATGGTGATCGGCGTGGTGAATTCGAGGTCGAAATCGTGGTTATGGAAGATAGGCAGATTCCAGGGGTATTTTTCCCAATCCGCGACCCGCGCCGGCTCGATCAGGATGCGCTTGAGATAGGGAGCCTTCAGTCGCGTCAGTTGCTTGCGATATGCCATCTGGAAGAAGGATCAGCCCGGCAGCGAGATGCTGCCGTCTTCCGCGATCGGAAAGGCCGGATTGTGCGCCACTTCCCAGACATGCCCTTCGGTGTCGGCGAAATAGCCGTACCAGCCGCCCCAGAAGGCGCGGCCGGCCGGCTTGACGATACGACCGCCGGCCTTCTCGGCCATCGCGAGCACGTCGTCGACCTCCGTGTCGGAGCGGGTGTTGTAAGCGAGGTAGATCGCCGACGGCGCCGTGCCGAAGGTGATGCCCGAATCCGCTTCGGCGCTTGCGCGCGGGAACAGGCCGAGAATGAGGCCGCCCATCTGGAAGAAGGCGACGCCGTCAGTGATCCCCGCGTGGCGGGTCAGGCCCATCGCCTCATAGAAGCGCGTGGCACGCTCCAGATCGTCGACGGCGATGGTGATGATGGAGACGCGGGGCTCCATGTCTATTCCTCCGTCCATTCCGGCTTGCGCTTGCCGATGAAGGCGCCGATGCCCTCTTCCGCGTCGCGCGCCAGCATATTGTCGACCATGACGCGGCCGGTGTAGGCATAGGCCGCAGCCAGCCCCATCTCGGCCTGCGCGTAGAAGGCTTCCTTGCCGGTCTTCACGACCAAAGACGATTTGGAGGCAATGGTTTGCGCGTATTTGGTGACGATCTGGTTCAGATATTCGCGCGGCACCACCCGATTGATGAGGCCGAATTCCTTGGCCGTCGCCGCATCGATCGTCTCGCCGGTCAAAAGCATTTCCATCGCGTGCTTGCGCGAGACGTTGCGCGACAGCGCCACCATCGGCGTCGAGCAGAACAGACCTATGTTGACGCCCGGCGTGCAGAAGGTCGCCTCGTGCGAGGCGATGGCGAGATCGCAGCTCGCCACCAGTTGCGCCCCGGCCGCCGTTGCCAGACCGTCGACCTCGGCGATCACCGGCCTGGGATGGCGCACAATCGCCTGCATCAGCGCCGCGCAAGCGGAAAACGTCTCCTCGAAGAATGCCTTGCCGCGATCGGCATCAGTGCGGCGCGCAGTCATTTCCTTAAGGTCGTGTCCGGCGCAGAATACTTTTCCGGCTGCAGCCAGAATGATGACGCGGACGGATCTGTCCGATTTCGCGCGGTCGAGTTCCGCCGTCAGCAAGGCCATGACCGCCAGCGACAGGGCATTGGCCGGCGGATTGGCGAGCGTCAGGCGCAGGATGCCCTCGTCCAGTCTCGCGACAACAGGACCTTCGGCAAAAGCCGGCTTGATGGCGACGATTTCGGCCATGTTCTCCAACCTCTTCATCGGCCGGCGGCATCGGATTTGCAGGCCATGGAACAAAAGAACTAGCACGCTGCCGATTGAAGAACAGCCTTGGGACGTGTTTTCTCGGCGGCGCAGCCTCAGCCAATCGCCCTCGCCTTGAGGCCGCCGGCCATGCCGACGCCACATACAGGAAATCGCTTATGCCTGCCCAAAACAATCTCAAGCCGGTGCTGACCGCAGCGCAAGTCAACGCGCTGATGGAGACCGTCTACCCGCAGCTCAACGACCAGTTCACCTTCTACGAGACGATCGACGTGTTCCCGGGCGGCTGCACGGTGCGCCTGAATGCCGGCGAGCGGCATTTGCGCCCCGGTGGAACGGTGTCTGGCTCGGCGCTGTTCACGCTTGCCGACATTGGCGGCTATGTCTGCGTGCTTTCGCATGCCGGGCCGGATGCGCTTTCGGTCACCACCAATCTCAATATCAATTTTGTCCGCAAAGCCGAGGCCGGCCCTATCGACGGCCATTGCCGCATCCTGAAGCTGGGTAAGAGCCTGATGGTGTTCGATATCGACATCGTCGCCGGACCGGACGGACACACGGTAGCGCACGCGACGGGAACCTATTCGATCCCGCCGAAGAAGAGCTTTCAATCGCAGGCCTGATTTGCAGGACGGACCCGTTTCCGCTCGTTCCAAAACGACGCAACGGAACGAATTGTCCTACAACACGTTCGCAGGTCCAATCAGGCCCGCAAAAAAACATGCCCGAACTTCCCACCTATCTGGCATTCCTGGTCGCAGTGCTTGGCTACCAACTGTCCGGTCCGGGGCCGGACATGCTTCTGGTGATCAGCCGCGGTATCGGACAGGGCTGGCGGGCAGCACTGGCAACTGCCGCCGGCTGCGTTTTCGCAGGCGTGATCCAGGTTCCGCTGCTGGCAATGGGACTTGCATCGCTGATCACGTCCTCGCCTGTCGCATATGGCCTGCTGCAACTGCTCGGAGCGGCGTACCTCATCGCAATTGGGACGAAGTCCTTGCTCGCGCGCAAGGAAGCGAAAACAAACAGCATCGTGACGGTCAAGGAGGGAGGCTTGGCGGGCGCCTTTCGGCAAGGCATGATCTGCAACCTGACCAACCCTACCGCACTGATTTTCATGCTCGCAGTGCTGCCGCAGTTCGTCCATGCTTCCACAGGATCGTCGGCAATGCAATTTACCATACTCGGGGCCACCATGAAGGCTACGGGCCTCCTGGTCCTGGGAACTGTGGCCCTGGCCTCAGGTGCGGTCGGCAACTGGCTGGCACGCAACGCCGGTTTTCTTGTCTGGCAAGAACGCCTGGCTGGTGCAATCATGATCGCTGTCGGCATCAAACTGCTGCTGGCCGCGATTTTTCCGGGGCGGCGCTAAACCAAAGTTGATCGATTCTTATGTGGTATAATAACACCACAACTCTAACCATTTGATTTAGCATGATAATCCTTCCGAAGCGGCTATAAATGCAGCTTGACTGGCTAATTCCCCTCGCCTATAAGCCGTCACGAAGCAGCGGCCCGCAAAGGCCGCCGTTTTGTTATTGGCGGCGGCAAGCGCTCGGCGCCAATCCAAGCAACAAGAAACGCCTTTCTCCTATTGTTCGAAAATGGGGAAGGTCCGAACCGAAAGCAGAAATCCATGGCAACCTTTTCGCAGAAGCCTGCGGATGTGGTGAAGAAGTGGGTGCTGATCGACGCCGAGGGTCTCGTCGTCGGCCGTCTCGCCACTGTCATCGCCAATCATCTTCGCGGCAAGCACAAGCCCACCTTCACTCCGCATGTCGACGACGGCGACAACGTCATCGTCATCAACGCCGACAAGGTGGTGTTCACCGGCAAGAAATTCACCGACAAGGTCTATTACTGGCATACCGGCCACCCCGGCGGCATCAAGCAGCGCACCGCGCGCCAGCTGCTCGAGGGCCGTTTCCCCGAGCGTGTCGTCGAGAAGGCCGTTGAACGCATGATCCCGCGTGGCCCGCTCGGCCGTCGCCAGATGAAGAATCTCCGCGTCTATGCAGGCACGGAACATCCGCATGTCGCCCAGCAGCCCGTCGTGCTCGACGTGGCAAAGCTGAACGCCAAGAACAAGAAGGTTTCGTAAGATGGCTGAGCTTTCCTCGCTCGCAGAACTCGGAACTGCCACCGGCAACACCAACACGCAGCCGGCTGCACCCGTCCATGTCCAGAAGCTCGACAAGTCGGGCCGCGCCTACGCCACCGGCAAGCGAAAGAACGCCATCGCGCGTGTCTGGGTGAAGCCCGGTTCCGGCAAGATCGTCGTCAACGACAAGGTGTTCGCCGAATATTTTGCGCGCCCAGTCCTGCAGATGATCCTCAACCAGCCGATCATCGCCGCCAACCGCGCCGGCCAGTACGACATCGTCGCCACCGTTATCGGCGGCGGCCTTTCCGGCCAGGCCGGTGCCGTGCGCCACGGCATTTCCAAGGCGCTGACCTACTATGAGCCGGAACTGCGTGCCGTGCTCAAGAAGGGCGGCTTCCTGACCCGCGACAGCCGCGTCGTCGAACGCAAGAAGTACGGCAAGGCGAAGGCCCGCCGCTCGTTCCAGTTCTCGAAGCGCTAAGCACCGACAGCGTCAAACATTCGAAAGGCCGCCTCCGGGCGGCCTTTTCTTTTGGTTCAGAGCCGGGTGAGTGATGGCGCCGGGCCCGATTCATGCCGGCGGCAGGCCTCAAGCCCGGCCGTCCTTGATGAAGTCGATGAACGCTCGCAACGGCGCAGGCACGAGGCGCCGGCCGGGATAATAGAGGAACGGTCCCGAGAAGCTCTGCCACCATGGTTCGAGGACGGGTTCGAGCGCACCGCTCTCGAAGCGAGGACGAAGCCAGTCTTCGAACAGGCTGACAATGCCGGTGCCGGCGATGGCTGCATCGACAGCGAGATCGGCCGCTCCGCCCAGGGTCACCAGAAGCGGTCCCGTCGGATCGACCCGCACCACCTCGCCGTCGCGCTCAAACTCCCATGGCGGCATCCCACCGCTGGCGAAGCGGCCGCGCAGGCAGGCGTGACCGAGAAGGTCGCGCGGGTGTTCCGGCCGGCCATGGCGATCCAGGTATGCAGGGCTGGCGGCGGTGGCAAAGCGCTGCACGCGCGGTCCGATCGGCACCGCGATCATGTCCTGCTCCAGCCGCTCGTCGTAGCGGATGCCGGCGTCGCACCCTTCCGCCAGCACATCGACAAAACTCTCCTCGGCGATCACCTCCAGCCGGATGCCGGGATAGGCGGCGAGGAAACGCGGAACGATACCGGGCAGCACCAGCCGCACCGCGCTGACCGGCACGTTGAGGCGCAACGTACCTGCCGGCCGGTCGCGGAAGCCGTTCACCACATCAAGTGCTGCCTCGACTTCGGTCAAGGCTGGGCCGAGCCGGGCCAGCAAGCTCGCGCCCGCTTCGGTTGGAGAGACACTGCGCGTCGTCCGGTTGAACAGCCTGACGCCGAGCTGCGTCTCGAGGCGGCGGACGGCTTCGCTCAGACCCGACGCACTGCCGCCGCTTGCGCGCGCACCCCCGCGAAAACCGCCGGCACGCGCTACCGCCAGGAAGGCGTTGAGATCACCCAGTTCGATACTCACTGTTCGCTATCCTGCACAACCCGTGCAGATAGTAGCGGGTTATCGGGACAGCGGACAGCATCTATTTGTTCCTCATCATTCAGGAGAAAGATCATGTCCAGCATCGACCAATCCGGCACGTTCACTCTCGGCGACCGCACCGTGAAACGACTCGGCTACGGCGCCATGCAGCTCGCGGGGCCTGGTGTCTTCGGCCCGCCCAGGGATCGCGACGCAGCTTTGGCCGTGCTGCGCGAAGCCGTTGCGCGCGGGGTGAACCACATCGACACCAGTGACTTCTACGGCCCGCACGTCACCAATCTGCTCATCCGTGAAGCGCTCGCGCCCTATTCCGACGGCCTCACCATCGTCACCAAGATCGGCGCCCGCCGCGGCGCCGATGGTGCCTGGCTGCCGGCCTTCTCTCCCGAAGAGCTGACCCAGGCGGTGCACGACAATCTTCGTAATCTCGGGCTCGACGTGCTGGACGTAGTCAACCTCAGGATCATATTCGACGTACATCAACCCGCCGAAGGGTCGATCGAAGAACAGCTTGCCGCGCTGGCCGAACTGCAGCAAAAGGGCCTGGTACGCCATATCGGGCTGAGCAACGCCACGTCAGCACAGATCGAAGAGGCGCGACGGATCGCCACGATCGTCTGCGTGCAGAACCAATACAATCTGGCCCACAGAACCGACGATGCCTTGATCGACAAACTCGCCCGCGACGGCGTCGCCTATGTGCCGTTCTTTCCGCTCGGCGGCTTCAACCCGCTGCAGTCGTCGACCTTGTCGAATGTCGCGGTGCGCCTCGGCGCCACGCCCATGCAGGTCGCGCTTGCCTGGCTGCTCCACCGTGCGTCCAACATCCTGCTTATTCCCGGCACCTCGTCTGTCGAGCATCTCAGGGAAAACCTCGCCGCAGCCGAACTCAATCTGCCGGAGGATGCCATCGGGGAACTGACCGGCATGGCGATGGCCGCCTGACTGCGCCACGCGGCTTGATGAGCGAAGGGCCGTCTTCGGACGGTCTTTGGGGCTCGGCTGTCACCCCACCCCGCCTGCGGCTAGTTGATGCTCGCCGTGTTGGCGGGTTCGGCCGGCCGCGCCTCATCAGGATAAGGCGCGCGATAGCCGTTCGCCGCCAGCCAGTCGATGGCCAATTTCGGTTCGTCGGTCTGGATGATTGTGGCGCCTCGCTCGGCCCAGAAGCCGTAGGTCTCGCGCGGCAGACTGGCGAGCACCGCCAGTTCGTCACCGCGACCGCCGGCAATGAAGCCGCCCGGCTTGTTGACGATGGCATAGGTATTAGCCCAGATGTGCCAGTCGCCCCTTATCGCCGCCGCGCGCATGCGGGGGCTGAACAGCGGCCCACCAGTCTCGGTCAGCGTCTCCGCGCCGGCCCGCCAGTTTATCAGTTCGATCGCGGGCGCCGAAAAGGCTCCGCTGACTTTCTCGGCGAAACCGGCGTCGCGCACCGCATCGTCGGCGATGATCGGCATGAACTGGAAGCCGCTGCCGATCGCACTCATGGCGGCCTTGACAGCGGTGATCCTGGCCGGATTCCACAGGTTTTCCTTGACGATCACCTGTTCGGCCATGCCGAGGTCGCGGGCGATCGCAATCATGCCGGCCAGGTTCTCGACGTCGAGTTTGTTGTCGATGTTGACGAGAATCCTGTCCTTGGTCGCCATCAGCATCTCGCGCAGTGTCGAAACCGGCTCATCGGTGACGGCGCCGGTGCCTTCAATCACCAGCCTGCAGGTCTTGAGTTCGGCCAGCGTGCGCTTGACCACCTCGCCCTTGCAATTCGTCGTGCGGTCGAGCCAGCTGTCATGCATGACGACATACTGGCCGTCCTTCGACCGCCTGACATCGACCTCGACGATTTCGGCACCCAGCACGATCGATGCCTCGACGGCAGCGATCGAATTCTCCGCATAGAGCGTCTTGCCGGCCTGCATGCTGCCGGCGCGATGTGCGACCACCATCACATGGTCGCGCCACTGGTTGGCATGCTCGAAACGGTCGAGAATCTGTCTGGCGCGTGTTTCGCCTGCCGATGCATGGCCAAGGGAAACCGTCAGCGCGGCGGAAATCAGAAGGCTCAGCCAGATCGTTCGCATGAGAATCGCTCCGTACCGGATCGACACCCGGTTAAGCGACGCACGTGACAGCCCAGTGAACGAAGCCGGCTTCGTAAAGGCCGGAAAGTCAGATCACCTGGCGCCTGTACCTGTTCCGCTCCCCAGCCAACACCCGGCCCCGGCGATGGGACGGCTGGCTACTTTCGGTTGTATTCGTGCTTATCTGCGCAATTGGCGGGGGTCAGCCACGTGGGCTCGCCCGGCAAGCAAGAATTTGTGACCGGGCTCGAATGGCCATGCTCCTCGGAAGGGGTCGCATTTCTGAGAATTATGTCCAATAAGGTTGCGCGTCGACGCACAGGAGATCGCTTCATGCCGAACAGGAACATCGACCACGCCTTCACCGCCCGCTCCAGGACGGGCGCTTCCTTCGAGCCGACCTATGCCGGCGCGCTGTCGTTCATGCGACGCAAATACACGAAGGACGTGAAGGGCGCGGATGCGGTGGTCTGGGGCATTCCGTTCGACGCCGCGGTCACCAACCGGCCGGGCGCTCGCTTCGGGCCGCAGGCGATTCGCCGCGCCTCGACCATCCTCGACAACGATCCGCAATATCCGTTTTCTCGCGATCTGTTCGAACATCTCGCCGTGGTCGACTATGGCGACTGTCTGCTCGACAGCGGCAATCACCAGAAGACGCCCGGGACAATCGAGCGCGAGGCGGCAAGGATCCTGAAATCAGGCGCCTTCCTGCTGTCGCTCGGCGGCGACCATTTCGTCACCTGGCCGCTGCTCAAGGCGCATGCCGCCATCCATGGGCCGCTGGCCATGGTGCAGTTCGACGCACACCAGGACACCTGGCCGGACGACGGCAAGCGCATCGATCACGGCTCCTTCGTCGGCCGTGCGGTCAAGGAGGGTATTATCGACCCCGACCGTTCGATCCAGATCGGCATCCGCACCCATGCGCCTGACACGTTCGGAATCAAGATCATCTACGGCCACGAAGTCGAGGAAATGCGCGCGTCGGATATCGCCTATGCCATCGTCGACCGCACCGGCGGCAGAAAGACTTATGTTACCTTCGACATCGATTGCCTGGACCCGGCTTTCGCGCCCGGTACCGGCACACCGGTCGCCGGCGGGCCGTCCTCGGCAAGAATCCTGTCGGTGCTGCGCCAGCTTACCCAGATCGACATCGTCGGTGCCGACATCGTCGAGGTTGCACCCGCCTATGATCACGCCGATATAACGGCAATTGCCGGTTCGATGGTGGCCATGCACTATCTGGGACTTCTGGCGGAACGAAAGGCCCGGCTCGAAGAGTTGAACAACGGCAATCACAGTGCTGCCGGAATGAACCAGGCAAGCGGCATATAGATTTGAAATACCAGGGAATTCAGGCAGGCAATGAAACCGAAAATCTTCATCGACGGCGAACACGGCACCACCGGTCTCCAGATCAGGACGCTGCTTGTCGACCGCGGCGACCTGGAGATCATCTCCATTCCGGCCGAGCGCCGCAAGGAAACGGCAGCTAGAGCCGAATTCCTCAACGCCGCCGATATCGCGATCCTGTGCCTGCCGGACGCAGCCGCTAAAGAAAGCGTTTCGCTGATCACCAACGACACCACCAAGGTCATCGACGCCTCGACCGCGCATCGCGTGGCCGAAGGCTGGGAATATGGTTTCGCCGAAATGGACAAGGACCAGGCGAAGGCGATCGCCGAGGCGAAGCGCGTCGCCAATCCGGGCTGCTGGCCGCAAGGTCCGATCGCGACGCTCAGGCCGCTGGTGGCGGCCGGCCTGTTGCCGCCGGATTTTCCGGTCACCGTCAACGGCATTTCTGGCTATTCGGGCGGCGGCCGCCCGATGATCGAGGACTATGTCGCCAAGGGCGAGGATGCGTCGGAATTCCTGCCCTATGGGCTGACGCTGCAGCACAAGCATGTGCCGGAGCTCAGGACCTATGCGAAGCTGTCGCATGATCCAATCATGCAGCCGGCGGTCGGCAATTTCGCGCAAGGCATGATCACGGTGGTGCCCCTGCAGCTCGGCGGCCTCGACTATGTGCCGACCGGCGCCGAGCTCCATGCGGCGATCGCCGACCATTTCGCCGCGATCGAGCGCGGCGTGGTCGAGGTAGCGCCCTATGCGCATCTGGAGCGCGTGCCGGAGATCGATCCCGAGATCTACAACGGCACCAACCGGATGAAGGTCTATGTCTTCGCCAATGACGACACAGCCCAGGCGCTGCTGCTCGCCGTCTACGACAATCTCGGCAAGGGCGCCTCGGGAGCGGCCGTGCAGAACATGGATTTGATGCTCGGCCTCAAGCCCTGAATGGACGCTCCGGCATTTCCAGAACGCTGGAAAGTCAGCGCGCCGGACCTGATTGCCGAGACATTCAGCAGCCGCATCTGGAAGGTTTTTCGCGACGACGGCTCGCCGGCAATCGTCAAGGCGCTCAAACCTTTCAACGACGTCGAAGACGAATTGCGCGGCGAGCATTTTCTCGCCTGGCGGCGCGGCGAAGGAGCAGTGCGCCTGCTCGGCCGCGACGGCCACCGCATGCTGCTCGAATATGCCGGCGAAAGGATGCTGTCGCACGACCTTGCCGAACATGGCGACATCGCCGCGACCGAGATCGCGGCCGAGGTGATGGCAAAATTGTTTTCGCCGTCTGACCACCCTGCCCCATCGGATCTTCAGCCGCTGCGGACACGGTTTTCCAGCCTGTTCAAGAAGGCGAAGGCCGATCGCGACGCCGGCGAAAAGAGCCTCTATGTCGAAGCGGCTGCGACCGCGGAACGGCTGTTGGCCGATCCTGTCGACGTGCTGCCGCTGCATGGCGACCTGCATCACGACAACATCATGCAGGGACCGCGCGGCTGGCTGGCGATCGACCCGAAGGGCGTTCTCGGCGATCCCGGTTTCGATGCGGCGAACATGTTCTACAATCCGCTCGACCGCGACGATCTTTGCCGCGATCCGCGGCGGATTGCCCACATGGCCGAGATCTTCGCCAGCACGCTCGGCCAGACGCCACCAGCCATTCTCGACCACGCCATCGCCTATGGCTGTCTGTCGGCTTCATGGCATCACGAGGATGCCAACGCCGTCGAGGAAAGCCGCGAATTGTCCATCGTCATGGCGATCCGGACGGTGCGGTTCAGTCTCTGACGGCGATCTCGTTAGGCAGCGGATAAGGGCCTCGGCTAGCCCGCCAATGCGCCGCGGCAAAACCCAGCAGGACAAGCGCGAATGCCTGATGCGTCAGCGCCATGTGCAGCGGCACGTGCATCAGCAGCGTGCCGATGCCGATCGCGGCCTGCACCAGCACCAGCAGAAACAGCAACGTCGCGCGGCGTGCATGCGTTGTCTGGGGCAGGCGGCGGTGTGTCGCGATCATGTGCCAAAGTGCGGCGACGAAGATGATGTAGGCGCCGAGCCGGTGGATGAACTGAACCGTCTTCGGGTTCTCGAAAAAGTTGCGCCATGCCGGCTCTAGGATCATCAGATCGCCGGGGATGAGCTTGCCGTCCATCAGCGGCCAGGTGTTGTAGCTCAGGCCGGCATCGAGGCCGGCGACCAGCCCGCCGAGATAGATCTGGATCAGCGCCAGCAACACCAGGAAGCCGGCCAGACGCTGCGTCGAGCGGTCGGCGGCGGGCTCGGAATGGGGGGCGAGCCCTCGCGCGACCACCATGGTCGCGGTGAAGATCAGCGCGGCCAGCGTCAGATGCGTCGCCAGCCGGTACTGGCTGACGGAGACCCGGTCGACCAGCCCCGAGGCGACCATCCACCAGCCGATCGCGCCCTGCAGGCCGCCGAGAACGAGGATACCCGCCAGCTTTGGGCCGAGCCCGCGTTCGATGCGGCGCGTCGCCCAGAAAAACACCAACGGCAAGGCAAAAACCACGCCAATACCGCGCGCCAGGACCCGGTGCGCCCATTCCCACCAGAAGATCGACTTGAACGCTCCGATGCTCATGCCCTTGTTGAGTTCGGCATATTGCGGGATCTGCTGGTAGCGCTGGAACTCCTCCTGCCATTCGGCGTCGTTGAGCGGTGGAACGATACCGTGGATCGGCTTCCATTCGGTGATCGACAGGCCGGACTCGGTGAGCCTGGTGGCACCGCCGACCAGCACCAGCGCAACCAGCACCAGAAGCACGACGTAGAGCCAGCCGCGCACCAGAGCCCGGTTGTGCAGGTCGCGGTCGCGGGCCAGATAAGGCGCAGCGGATATGGCAGCCATGGATTCGTCCCGGCAGGTTGGTGTGGCGGATTGGTGGACCATCGCAACTCGACTGGCAAGACCGGACAGCGCGGCACGCCGTCGCGCCGGATCTGGCGGGTTGCGTGCCTCTTCCGTTGGGCCTAAGCGGTAGGAATCAACGAGATCGCGAAATGCCCATTCGCCTGAAGAAACTGATCGGAACGTTCCTGCTGGTGGCGCTGGTCATCGTCTATGCGCTGGTCGCATCGATTGTGGCGGTTGCGCAACTGGCGGAATCGGGACCTTGGACGCATTTCCTGTTCTTCCTGCTCAGCGGCATTCTCTGGGTGCTGCCGGCCATGGGCATCATCAAATGGCTGATCCTGGAGCCTCCGCGGCCGAAGGACTGAGGTCCGCCTTCAAATGGTGACGACCATCTTGCCGGCGTTGACCAGCGGCGTCGTCACACCCGACAGCATCGTGCGAATATAGGCAACGCTCTGATAGCGGCCATTGACCGAAATGCGCGGCAGCGCATGCATGAAGCCGGCGTGTTCGGCGCGCAGCACGCCGTGGCGCGTCGTCACCGCCGAGGCATAGCCGGCGTCGCGGGCAAAGCCGACTTCGCGGCCGCCAACGGCGCTGGCATAGCCATAGGGATAGGCGAAATGGCGGGGCTTATGGCCGAGTTCCGCCTGCAATATGCGCCTGACGTCGTCGACCTCATGACGTGCATCGGCTTCGGGAAGCCGCTTCAGATTGCGATGGTTTACCGTATGGGCGCCGATCGTCACCAGCGGATGCCCGGCGATAGTGCGGATCTCGTCCCAGTTCATCAGCGTGCTCCGGCGCGGCGCGTCCAACTCGATGCCGTTCGACTGCGCCAGTTCACGCAGAGCCGCGCGCTGGTCTTCCTCGCGGACCTCCAGCGTCAGATAGGTCTGCAGGCGCGCAATGGCCTGGAGTTTCTTGCCCGGGGTCGAGCAGTCGATCTTCCTGCGGCCTTGCGGTGTCGGCAGGGTCAATTGATCGCGTGCGTTGACGATGTCCTCGACCGCCTCCCACCAGAGATCGGCGGCGCCGTTTATCAGCCCCGGTGCGACATAGATGGTGACCGGCGCGCCGTGCTTTTCCAGCACCGGCAGCGCTTCGGTCATGTTGTCGCGGTATGCGTCGTCGGCGGTGATCGCCGCGAACTGGCCGCCCTTGCCGCCGGCCTTGATGCGTTCGATCGCCTCGTCCAGCGTGACGAATGCATAGCCGTTCACCTTCATGTCGGCGATCACAGCGTCCAGGAACTCAGGCGCGATGTTGAGATGCCGGTTGACGCTATCAGGCTTTTCCGGGTTGGCGGTGACCCGGTGCAGCATCAGGATGGCGCCGATGCCGCCGACAAACGGCTTTGCCAGCGGGGCAAGGCCGGTATAGCGGACGACATTGAGCGCCAGTTTCCGGATTGCCTCGCCCCCGTCGATCATTCATTCACCTTTTGCGCCTAGGCTCATTCGAGCACGGAATGCGCCTGCGCGAGCCCCCGTCGCGGTGAATACGCCCTAAAGGATTGAGGTATGGTTGACGCCATCGCGTCATTTGACGGCAATCAGCTCGAAGCAATGGAGGTTCCGCGCGCGTTGCCTGCGGGTCATGCGGGCCTGTCGATCTCGATCGCCGATAGCCTAGCATTCGCGGATTATGCCGAGTTCTGCCGTTCGGCGCTGTTCGCGCCCGCGCAGAGCCCGGCCTGGATCCTGAACTGGGGCAAATATGCCGAATCGGACGCCGTTTTGGCGACACTGAACGCCGAAGGCCGAAAGGTTTTTTCGCTGGCGCTGGAAGTCACCCGCAGCGGCCCGTTCCGCGTCGCCCGTTTCATGGGCGGCCGCCATGCCAACGGCAATTTCGCCGCCGCCGACCCGTATTGGCTGACCAAAGCGGATGGTGCGGCAATCTGCTCGACCCTGGCGGCGATCGCCAAGGCGCGGCCGGACATCGACCTCGTCGCACTGGAACGGCTGCTGCCCGAGCTCGACGGGATCGCCAATCCGCTTGCCTCACTTCCGCATTTTCCGAGCCCCAATCTGTCGCTGGCCGTCGACTTGGCGGGAGGTTTCGATGCGCTGCTGTCACGCGCGAGCGGCAAGCGCAAGCGCAAGAAGCACCGCTCGCAGATGCGCAAGTTCGAGGCCGTCGGCAGCCACCGCCGCATCGAGGCCCGCACGGCGGACGAAGTGAACCGACTGCTCGACGCGTTTTTCGAGATGAAGGAATCCCGCTTCCGCAAGATGGGCATCGCCAATGTCTTCGGCGAGCCGGAGGTTCGTGCTTTCTTCCGCGCGTTGTTCGTCGAAGCGCTTTCCGACGACAAGCCGCCCTTCGTGCTGCATGGGCTTGAGGTCGCCGGCAAGCTTCGCGCCGTCACCGGATCGAGCCGCTCCGGCAAGCGTCTGATCTGCGAGTTCGGGGCGATCGCCGAGGACGACCTGACCCATACCAGCCCCGGCGACTTCCTGTTCTTCGACAACATCCAGGAGGCCTGCGACAAGGGGTTCGACGTCTACGATTTCTCGGTCGGCGACGAACCTTACAAACGGCTGTGGTGCGATATCGAGACCCGGCATTTGGAGGTCCTTGTTCCGCTGACGATGAAGGGCCGCGCGCTGGCGCTTGTCCTGCGCCAAGGAGCGGGCCTGAAAGCCTTCATCAAGAACAGCCCGACGATCTGGAAGCTGACCAAGACGCTGCGCCGCAAGACGGCAGGACAGGCAGCACCTGCCGCGGGTCAAGACGACAGCTGACAGTTGCCGCGATTCCGGGGCCTCAGGGCTATCGAGCCACCTCAGGCGGCGGAGCGCCGTCCGGGTACCGGCGTTCCTGGCGTCTCATGGCCGGCCGGCGTCACCAGCGTCAGGTCGGGATAGCCGCTCTCGATAAGCTCGATCGCGGCTTGCGTCACCTCGTCGTCCGGCTCCAGCATCGACAGGAAGACCTCGGTGCCCTCGCCCACCAGGCGGCTGATGCCTTGCGCGTCGGTGGGTCCGCACTCGACCACGACCAGATCGTAGGCGGTGGTCAACGACTGCATGATGATCGGCAGCCGGTCGGCGGCGCGCATGGCGCGGACCGGATCGGCGGTGCCGACGGGAATGACGTGGCAATCCGAATAGAGATCGGGATGGATCACGTCGCTGAACACCGCTTCGGAGGCGAGCAGATTGGTGATGCCCGGGAAGAGCCGGCTGTCGAGCATCGGCCGCGAGGCAGCGCCGGAGGCGGTAAGATCGAGCAACAGCACGCGCAGGCCGGCGTCGGAGACCTCGCGGGCCACCAGAACCGCCGAGGCGGCCGCCTCGTCGCCTTCCGGCGAGACGAATATGGCGCGTGCAGCGCCATTGGCGATCAATTTTTCAGCGGCGTTCTCGATGTCGATCTCGCCCAAGGTCGCACGCGCCGGTTCCGGCTCGGCGACCTCATGCTCTTCGGTCGGCTCTTGGGGGGTCGGCTCTTCGGAGGCCGGCTCTTCGGGTGTTGCGACCATATCGGGCGCCGCTGCAGTATAGCGCATCGTGGCGGTATAGGGCTTCGCGTCTGCTTCTGGCTGACGCTCCTCCGTCTCCTGGAGGACGGCGGGTTCCTGGCGGACGACCGGCATCGCGACCTGTTCGATCCGCTCGAAACGCGCGCCGGCGGCCGGCCGCATGGCACGACCCGAAAACAGCTCTTGCAGAAGCGTCACGATCGCCATGAGCAGCAACGAGCCGACGAAGGCCGCACCGGTGATCGGCAGGATCTTCGGAAAATAGGGCTCGGACGGCGCCACCGCGCGGGAAAAGACACGGGCGTCGACCGGCAGATAGTTGCTGTCCTTGCGCGAAGACGCTTCGCGGTAGCGGGTCAGGTAGGATTCGAGCAGCTGGCGCTGGGCGGTCGCTTCGCGCTGCAGCGCGTCCAGTTCGACCTGCTGGTCGCCGGCGCGCGCCGATGCGGCCTTCAGCGTGTTGACGTCGGCGATAAGCTGGCTTTCGCGGGCCTGGGCGGTCTGCGCCTGCGTCATCAGCCCCTTCATGATCTTCTCCGCCTCGTTGCGGATCTGGCGGTCGAGATCGGCAAGCTGCGACTTCAGCGCCCGGATGCGCGGATGGTTGTCGAGCAAGGAGGTCGAAAGATCGGCGATGTTGGTGTTGAGCTCGACCTGCCGCTCGCGCAGGCGCTGGATGAGTTCGGAAGACAGCACTTCCGGGACCGCATCCAGCGAGCCGCCATTCCGCAGCGCCCTACGCACGCTGTCGGCAGTCGCTTCCGCCGAGGCGCGATTGGCGCGCACCCGCGACAGTTCGCTCGACAGTTCGGAAAGCTGTTGCGTGGCGAGCACCGAATTGTTGCCGCCCATCAAGAGATCGGACTGGGCGCGGTAACTTGCCACCTTGGCCTCGGCATCCTTCACCCGCTTCGAAAGGTCGGCGATCTCAGGCGCCAGCCAGTCGGTTGCGGCGGAATTCGATTCGATCTTGGCATTGCCCTGGACGGAGATGTAGGCGTCGGCGATGGCGTTCGGAATTTCAGCTGCGAGCCTGGGGTTCTCCGAGGAGAATTCGATGACGATAACGCGAGACTTTTCAACGCGGTAGACGTTGAGCTTCTCGCGCATCGTTTTCAGCACGCGTTCTTCCGGCGGAATCTCGTTGGGGTCGCTTTTCAGACCGGCGATGACAAGCAGACGGCTCATCACCGGCATGTCAGCCGTCTCGTCGAACTCGGCAAGCCGCGACAGATCGAGCTTCTGGGCCACCTGCTTGAGGATGTCGGTCGAGGAAATGACCTCGACCTGACTGGTCACGCCTTCCTCGTCCAGAATCGGCTTGTCGTTGTCGTTGGTGCCGCCGGGGCGCGTGTAAACCGATTCACGCGTTTCGATCAAAAGCCGCGTTTCGGCCTTGTAATGCGGCGTGGCGAGCCAGGCGAGCGCCAACGCCAGGCCGGTTACAACCAGCGCGACGAGAAGAATGCGAAGCCAACTCCTCGCAAGGCTTGCGAAGAGCTGCCTGAGATCGACGTCGACATCTGCGGCCGCGGATTGAACGGACATACATCCTGCTCCGGTACTTAAAGCGCGTCGCTTTTGAACAGATTCATGCGACACGCTTTAAGTTCTTGTTTTCCTGCATGTCGCTGTCCCAAAACCGCTACGCACTTTTGGGCGACATGCAGTGGTCAGGACGGACCGTAAACAACTATGGTAACTCAGCCGTTAATATCGCGGTAAGCATCCGTTAGGGTTTATTCGCAAGCGGCAACAAAGCATCGGAACCGGCCGTCTTTCGTCCGTTACCGCCACTTCGGCAGGGCGCCTTTACCGGCCATTAACCCTAACGGGATGATAACGGGCCTCGATCCCTCAGCATTTGCCGCGGTGTAACGGCGGCCAGTCGAAGGTACGTGTTCGGTCATGAAAAGCACTGCTTCCCTCTTCCGCGCACTGCTCGCCGTGTCGTTGCTTGCCGGCTGCTCCAGCTACCGGCCGGCGCCGGCAGCTTTTCATAAAACGCTCGACCAGCCCTATCGCCTCGGCGCCGGCGATCGGGTCCGCATCACTGTGTTCGAGCAGGAAGGATTGACCAACATCTACAGCGTCGACCAGTCCGGCTACCTGTCCATCCCGCTCGTCGGCGCCGTGCCGGCGCGCGGCCACACCGCCCAGCAGCTCGAAGGCGAGATCGCCGACAAATTGCGCCAGGGTTACCTGCGCGATCCGGACGTCTCGGTCGAGATCGACCGGTACCGGCCGATCTTCATCATGGGCGAAGTCGGTGCCGCGGGCCAATACTCCTATGTTCCAGGCCTGACCGTGCAAAAGGCGATTGCCATCGCTGGCGGGTTCAGCCCGCGCGCCAACCAGGAAAGCGTCGACATCACCCGCGACATCAACGGCAAGGTCATGACCGGTCGCGTGCCCACCTCCGACCCGCTTCTGCCCGGCGATACGATCTACGTCCGCGAACGCCTGTTCTAGACCACGTGGCGGACACACTAAGGATCGTCCACTGCTTTCGCTCACCTGTCGGAGGGATTTTTCGTCACGTGCGCGACCTGACCGAGGCGCAGGTCGCCGCTGGGCATTCGGTCGGCATTGTCTGCGATTCGACGACTGGCGGCGACTTCGAGGAACATCTGTTCGGACAGATGAAAGGCAGAATGGCGCTCGGCATCCATCGCACGCCGATGCAGCGCCATGTCGGGCCGGGTGATCTCGCCTCGGCCTGGCGCACTTTTGGGATCATCAAGGAATTGCGGCCGGACGTGCTCCACGGGCACGGCGCCAAGGGTGGCGCCTATGCCCGCCTGTTCGGCTCATTGTTGCGGGTATCAAGGTCTCGCGTAGCCCGCCTTTATTCGCCTCATGGCGGCTCTCTCCACTATGACGAGACCACCGCCATGGGGAAGCTGTTCTTCGCGCTCGAACGGTTCATGGGGCGTTTCACCGATTATCTTCTGTTTGTCTCCGATTATGAAAGGCAGACATATCGCAGGAAGGTCGGCGAACCGCCCATCCCCAACAACCTTGTCTACAACGGCCTGCGCGCCGCCGAATTCGAGCCGGTGCGGGTCGAGCGGAATGCGGCCGATGTCCTCTATATCGGCATGATGCGCGACCTCAAGGGGCCGGACATCTTCATCGATGCGCTGGTTCTTGCCGGAACGCGGCTTGGCCGCCCGTTGAAAGCGGTGATGGTCGGCGACGGCGACGACCTGCCGCGCTACCATGCACAGGTGAAGCGGCTCGGGCTCGAAGGTCATATGCGCTTCCTGCCGCCGATGCCGGCGCGCGAAGCCTTCGCGCTGGCCGAGTTGGTCGTCGTCCCCTCGCGCGCGGAAGCCATGCCCTACATCGTGCTGGAGACGCTCGCCGCCGGCAAATCGATGATCGCCACCGCCGTCGGCGGCATACCGGAAATCCTGGGCACCGGTTCTCCGGCGCTGATCCGGCCCAATCCGCGCGAACTCGGCGACAAGATGAGTACGGCGCTGGCCGACCTCACGGCCTACGGTAAATTGATGCCCGACACCACCGACCTCAAGGCGCGATTCGGCGCCGAGGTGATGGCCGGCGCGATCGAGACGGCCTATTTCGCAGCACTCAAGCGCTAAACCCAAAGCCGCTCCAAAGCCACCTGTTGTTTCAAGGGTTCCTTAGCTCTCTTTTGCTACTCACCTGAGGGAAGCTTTGCGGATACATCATGAACGAGATCGACCCCGCTCGCCGCTTTTCGATAGAGGCGGTGCGCAAATTCGACGGTTCTGCCGAGGACCCGACGTCCGGCGGCATGAATGACGTCGCCCGTCAGGTCGCGACGCAGTACCGGCGCGATACCATGTCACCGATCATGGTCAGCGGCGTCTTGCGCATGGTCGAGTTCGCACTGCTGTTCCTGTCCGGTCTCAGCCTCTATTTCCATTATGTCGGCTTCTTCAACCATCTCGCCTGGCAATATCCGCTGACGATCGCCGCCGCCTCGTTCCTCGCCGTGGTGCTGTTCGACGTCACCGACTGCTACCAGATCGTCTCACTGATGCGGCCGATCGCCAATTTCGGCCGTCTCCTGCTGGTCTGGGCCGGCACCTTTGCCTTGATGGCGCTTACGGCATTCATCATGAAGATGTCGGAGGATTACTCGCGCCTGCTTTTCGGCACCTGGTTCGTCGTCGGTTTCGTGCTGATCTTCGGTCTCAGGCTCATGATGTCCAAGCTGATCCGGCGCTGGGCGCGCGACGGGCGCATGGAACGTCGCGCCGTCATCGTCGGCGGCGGCACGGCGGCGGAAGTCCTGATCCGCTCCGTCGAAAAGCAGCCCTACAACGACATCCGCATCTGCGGCATCTTCGACGACCGCGGCGACAAGCGCTCGCCACCCATCGTCGCCGGCTATCCGAAGCTCGGCACCGTTTCCGAGCTCATCGAGTTCGCCCGCATCGCACGCATCGACATGCTGATCGTGTCGCTGCCGCTGACCGCCGAATCGCGCGTCCTGCAGCTTTTGAAGAAGCTGTGGGTGCTGCCGGTCGATATCCGGCTCTCGGCGCATTCGAACGCGCTGCAGTTCCGGCCGCGCTCCTATTCGTACATCGGCTCCGTGCCGATGCTCGACATCTTCGACAAGCCGATCAACGACTGGGATTCGGTCGCCAAGCGCGCCTTCGACATCGTCTTCTCGATCATCGGCATCATCGTCTTCTCGCCGGTCATGCTGGTGACCGCGATCGCCATCAAGCTCGACAGCAAGGGACCGGTGCTGTTCCGCCAGAAGCGGCACGGCTTCAACAACGAGATCATCGAGGTCTACAAGTTCCGTTCGATGTATACGGACAAGGCGGACCCGACAGCCAAGCAGACGGTGACCAAGAACGACCCGCGCGTCACCCGCGTCGGCCGCTTCATCCGCAAGACCTCGATCGACGAGCTGCCGCAGTTCTTCAATTCGCTTTTCGGTTCGCTGTCGCTGGTCGGCCCGCGTCCGCACGCCATTGCCGCCCAGTCGCACAACCTCCTCTACAATGAGGTGGTCGACGGCTATTTCGCGCGCCACAAGGTCAAGCCCGGCGTCACCGGCTGGGCGCAAATCAATGGCTGGCGCGGCGAAATGGACACCAACGAAAAAATCCGCATGAGAACGGAATACGACCTCTACTATATCGAGAACTGGTCGCTGCTGTTCGACCTGAGGATCCTGTTCCTGACACCGGTCCGGCTGCTCAACACGGAAAATGCCTATTGAGCGCCGTCACACGCGAACTGCCGCCGGCCGCGATCAACGCCAAGCTGATCGCGCTGATTGCGTCGGGCGCGGTTTTCCTCGGCGTCTTCCTGTCCGGCTTCGTCATCGACGAGCCGGCGCCGTACGACCTCTACATGGCCGGGCTGATGGCGGTGTGGACCTTGTTCGGCCTGCGCATATCGCGCGCCGCAGCGCCGCTGCTGGTGCTGCTGGTGATCATGAATATCGGCGGCATGATCGCGATGACCCAGATGTCGGATATTGCCAGCACCCCGCTCTATCTCTCCGTGTCGCTGTTCCTTGCCTTCACCGCGGTGTTCTTCGCCTCGGTGACATCAGTCCAGCCCAGTCTCTACCGGCTTATCTTCCTGGCCTATGTGATGTCGGCGGTGCTGACCTCGCTGCTCGGCATAGCAGGCTATTTCCATGCCTTCCCGGGGGCGGAGATCTTCACCAAATACGACCGCGCCGCCGGCGCCTTCCAGGATCCGAACGTGTTTGGGCCGTTCCTAGTGCTGCCCGGCATCTACCTGCTCTATCTCCTGCTGACAGGCCCCGTCTCACGCATGCCCTTGCTGGCGGTGCCGCTGCTGATCATCGCGGCCGGCATTTTCTTCTCCTTCTCACGCGGTGCCTGGGGCATGTTCGGCGTTGCGGCGATCCTGCTCACTGGCGCCCTGTTCCTGCAGAGCGCCAGCGGCAAGTTCCGGCTGCGTGTCGTCGTCATGATCGTTGCCGCCATCTCGCTTCTGGTCATCGCGATGCTCGTAATCCTGCAG
Organism: Mesorhizobium sp. WSM4821; assembly: GCF_055901555.1. Taxonomy (NCBI): domain Bacteria; kingdom Pseudomonadati; phylum Pseudomonadota; class Alphaproteobacteria; order Hyphomicrobiales; family Phyllobacteriaceae; genus Mesorhizobium; species Mesorhizobium sp. WSM4821. The sequence continues at coordinate 5,045,720 of NZ_CM148371.1, forward strand.
CTGCCGGGCGTCTCGGAGATGTTTTCCAGCCGCGCCCAGCTGGAGCAGAGCTATGACACGGCCCGCCTCGGCCGTTTCGCCCGCTATACGATCGGTTTCCAAATGGCGCTGGAGCATCCGCTCGGCATCGGTCCGCTCGTCTTCGGCACGATCTTCGGCGAGGACACGCACGACATCTGGCTGAAAATGCTGATGGACTATGGCTGGCTCGGCTTCGTGTCGTTCCTGACGCTGACCTGCTGGACGATTTCAGCCGGTTTCCGCATTCTGCTGCGCGACAGGCCGTGGCAGCCCTATCTTCTGTGCGCCTATGTCGCCTTCATCGGCAATATCGGATTGGGCACCTTCATCGACATCGACCACTGGCGCCACGTCTATCTGCTGCTCGGACTGATCTGGGGCGCCATCGCGCTCGAATACCGCCATCAGCGGCAGTTGCGGCCGGCGGCGCAGCCCACGCCGGCGGCCGCAATTCCATCTGGCAGAAAAGCCGCCGAATTCGGTTGACCGGAACCGGGTTATCACGATACATCGCGACCGGTCCGGAGTGTAGCGCAGCCCGGTAGCGCACTTGACTGGGGGTCAAGGGGTCGTCGGTTCGAATCCGGCCACTCCGACCATTAAGCCCTTGAAGTCCAAGGCTTATTGAAATCCGGGGAACTGGGGACGCGCAAGAACTGGAAATTGGGCCTTTCAGGGCCTCTTCCTTGTCCGGCCGCCATGGCCTTTTGGGGCCGTGCCCTCCAGCCGATCAGCTCGCGTCAAGCCCAGCATCAGCTCAGTCTTTTTGATACAACGCCGATGGATACCACACACCAAAGGGGGATCAAATGTGGGCGGTCCATCGAAACCGGCATCGAATGTAGCCGGCAAATACTCCCATGAGCATGCATGACGTATGTCAGGACTGAGGTATCTTTAGGCGCGGGAGTGTCTAACTTTCGCTTGACCGGCGCTGCCAGGCATCCCCTACACTTGCTGCGCCGGTCACCCTTGTTCTTGTTTCCCAAGGGCTTCCTGGGCGTGGAGGACACGGACGCGCTGCAGTCAAGGAATCGGAGCTCAAGCCGCGCGGTTTCGAACCCAGCCATTTGATGCCGCATGGTTCTTCGCCGTTCATTTGCTGTCGGCACCAGTTTACCTGGGACGCAACCCCACCGACCATGATGCGGCAGGCCGCCCCCCTTCTCGAAGGCGGCCGCCGCCGTTGGACGGCCACAAAACGGCCATCAGATCCGGGGATCGAGAGCTCGCCGGTTCGAATTCGGCCGCTCCGACCCCACTGGTGTTGCTGCTATGAGATGGGTCGATTTTCCGCGGGTTGTGCAAGCACGGCTGTATCGATCAGCGCGTTTTCCGGCAGTCGAAGCGCAGACGCTATTCGTCGAAGCTTCGACGGGTCGGCATTCCTGCCGTTTTCGATGTCCGCGATCTCATCGATCGCCAGGCCGCACGTCAGAGATAGCTCTTCCATGCTGTATCCCCTGGTTTCCCGGATGGCTCTGAGGGCGCTGTGATCAGGTGCGGCTTCGATTGCCGCCAGTTCGGAGAAGGGTTCTTTTTTTGCTATGTGGGGCATTGGCAACTCCATGGGCTGAAAGAGTTTGATCAAATAATGATGTTGCCTGGGACGGATGCGAGAATGCCCGGACATTAACGATTTGCCAAGCACCAAAAAAACCGTCACGGCATCGTGATACCGACCGGCGCAGCCCCCGGCATAGGCCGCAGCGACGCCGACGCGGGATGCCATTCCGAGCAGGTTCTTTTGACTGGTCGATCGCCGACTCGTTCGACGGCTCCGAGCCGCTCGCCTGTCAAGCGACTGTCCCTCGCCACCAGCCCGTTTCGAGAGATCGGATCAGCGGCGGGAAGTTGATGCAGGCGCAAACGCATCAGGCGCCGCGAATTTTTTTGAAGCCGTGTGAACCTTTCCTCTGAGAGCCGCACCAAGATGGCATGGACGCCAAGAAGGCGGTCCCCAACCAGAAGGACGCCAGGACGGCGGTCCTCGATCCAGAGAAGGAAATGCTCAAATGACCAATATCTCGAACTTCAAGCGCCTTTCGCTCGCCGCTGCCATCGCCGTCTCGGCATTCGGCTCGATTTCCGTTCCGAGTTCGGCCTTCGCCAACGGCACACATCCCACCGGCAACGGCGGCGCGGTTTGTAAGGGCGCCGGCCACTGTCTGGTGCTGCAGCTCGACTGCAAGGGCACATACACCGACGCCACCGACTCCAACGGCACCGTCTACGGCAAGTGCAGCCAGGTCATGAAAGTCGACCCGAAGAGCCGGCTCAAGCTCGCGCGCTGATCGACTGTCACTGACAAGAAATGGCGGTCGTCCGCGGGACGGCCGCCATTTCCGTTTGTCTCAACGAGCCGATCTCGATGTCGGTCGCGACGTTCTCTGCTGTCGGCTGAGCAACAGACTTGCGATAAGCCCGACCACAACCAGCCCGACAGCAGCCGCTGTCGCCGGATGGTCGCGCGCCGTCTTCTCGACCGCCCTGCCTTGCCTCCGGATCGCGGGCAGAGCGTTACTGAAGCGCTCGGCAATATCCGAGTAATAGTCCGATGCGGCCTCACGCCCATCCTCGTAGTAGGAACCGCCCCGCCTGGACACGGCTTTCCTCAGCGCCGCCAGCTCCCTGGAGAGGGCCGCGACCTGCTTTTCGAGATCGATTTCGGAGAGGGTCGAAAATAATGCCATGATGTACGTCCTTCCTTTTGCGGAAAGAACGCATGATTCCAAAAGCAGTTCCGACATCTGCCGGCGATCGATCGGCGCTTAAAGCGCTTGTAGCACTTTAACTTTGCGCATGATCCTTTCCCAAACAGATTTCGATTTTCGGGGTCATGCGCTAGCGCACCTGGTCGAGCAGGCGCTTGCATTCCAGAAGGTCGAACAGCGCTTCCTGCAGCAAGGCACGATTGTCGCGCGAGAGTTTCGACGTGCCCGGCTGCACCGGGCCTTCGTCGTCGGTCTTGCCCAGGCCGAAAAAGCGCCGGCTGGGTTTCACCTTGGGCTCGCCGACCAGCATCTCGTCATCCGCGCCGCGCGGCTGGGCAGCCGGCGTCAGCGGCACAGCGTCGGCCTGCCGGCGTTGCGCGATCGCCTCGACGGCCGCCATGTCGCCATTGCCGATGGCGACCAGGAAATGGTTCCCGTTCTCGCGCAGCAGCTTCTGCACGCCCTTGATCGTGTAGCCCTGGTCGTAGAGCATGTGGCGGATGCCTTTGATGAGTTCGACATCCTGCGGCCGGTAGTAGCGACGGCCGCCGCCGCGCTTCATCGGCTTGATCTGATTGAAACGCGTTTCCCAGAAACGCAGCACGTGCTGCGGCAGGTCGAGATCTTCCGCGACCTCACTGATGGTGCGGAAAGCATCGGGGCTCTTGTCCATGGGCGAAATCCTCACGCTGGAGCATGATCCCGAAAAGTGGAATCGGTTTTCGGACAACACCATGCTCAACAAAGAGTCATTCCGATCCGGCCTGTCCTGCCGAATCGGGCTTTATTTCAGCGGTTTATGAAACAATATTCAAGCCCGGCGTCAAAGGGGGCGGCTGTTTTCAACCGAAGTCTTGAAAGCAGGCGCTACTTACCGCCCTTAGCCTTGCTGTTCTGGTGGGCGCGCAGGATGCGATTCTTCAGCACATTCGACGATTTGAAGGTCATCACGCGGCGCGGCAGGATCGGCACTTCCTCGCCGGTTTTGGGATTGCGCCCGATGCGCTCGTTCTTGGAGCGGACATGGAACGTCGCGAACGACGATAATTTCACCGTCTCGCCGCGAACGATCGCTTCGCAAATCTCGTCCAGAACCGCTTCGACGAGTTCCGCCGATTCAGTACGCGACAGGCCAACCTTGCGGTAAACGGCTTCGGCAAGGTCGGCGCGCGTAAGTGTCTTTCCCCCCATGCGAACCGTCCCATCAGCTCAAAAACATAAATCGATACAAGCAAAGGCAGAGCCTAAGTAATTGATCCGGCAAGGTCAAGGACCGAACCTGTCAGTTCGGCACTTACCAGCGAACCAAGACCGCGCCCCAGGTGAAGCCCCCGCCCATCGCCTCGAGCAACACCAGGTCACCCTTCTTGATGCGGCCGTCGGCGACGGCCACCGACAGAGCCAGCGGCACGGAAGCAGCCGAGGTGTTGCCGTGCAAATCGACCGTAACCACCACCTTTTGCTCTGCTATTCCGAGCTTTTTGGCGGAAGCGTCGATAATTCGTTTGTTGGCCTGATGCGGCACGAACCAGTCGAGATCCTCAGCGGTGATGCCGACAGCCGAGAACGTCGCCTCGATGACGTCGGTGATCATTCCCACCGCGTGCTTGAACACTTCGCGGCCTTCCATCCTGAGATAGCCCACCGTTCCGGTCGTCGATGGTCCGCCATCGACGAACAGCTTGTCCTTGTGGGTCCCGTCGGAGCGCAGGCTGGCCGCCAGCACGCCGCGGTCGGCAATGCTGCCCGTCCCCTCTCCTGCCTCCAGTATCATCGCGCCGGCGCCGTCGCCAAACAGGACGCAGGTCGAGCGGTCGCTCCAGTCGAGGATGCGCGAGAAGGTTTCCGAGCCGATCACCAGCACGCGTTTGGCCAGGCCGCCACGGATATAGAGGTCGGCGGTCGTCACCGCGTAGACGAAGCCGGAGCACACCGCCTGCAGGTCGAAGGCGAAGCCGTGATGCATGCCGAGCCGGTTCTGGATGTCGACGGCGGTCGCCGGAAACGTGTTGTTGGGCGTCGAGGTCGCCAGCACGATCAGATCGATGTCGGCGGGCGTCAGGCCGGCATTGTCGAGGGCCGCGCGCGCCGCCGCCTCGCCGAGCGAAGCCGTCGTCTCGTCGTCGGCCGCGATATGGCGCTGGCGGATGCCGGTGCGCTGGGCGATCCACTCGTCGGAGGTCTCGACCATGCCTTCGAAATCGGCATTCTTCATGATGCGGCGGGGCAGCGCGGCGCCTGTGCCGCGCACGACTGATCTGATCAAGGCTCTGTCCTATTCCTTCGCGTCGGCAACGACGTCGGATTTTCTGGATGTCTGGGCATGCGGATTGCGCGCATGGAACAGGTCGAGATCGGCTTCGATGCGATCGAGCAGATTGTTGCGCACCATGTCGTAGCCAAGCTCGATTGCTGCCGCGAAGCCATCCGAATCAGCCCCGCCATGGCTCTTCACCACGATGCCGTTCAGTCCCAGGAAAACGCCGCCGTTGGAGCGGCCGACATCCATCTTCTCGCGCAGGCGATCGAAGGCGCCCTTGGCGAATATATAGCCGATCCTGGCCATCAGCGTCCGGTTCATCGCGGCACGCAGGTAACCGGCGATCTGTCTTACCGTGCCTTCCGCCGTCTTCAGCGCGATGTTGCCGGCAAATCCTTCGGTGACCACCACGTCGACAGCGCCCTTGCCGATATCGTCGCCCTCGACGAAACCATGGTAGTTCATCGAGGCCATGTTGGCCTCGCGCAACATGCGGCCCGCCTCCTTGACCTCTTCCTGGCCCTTGATCTCCTCCACGCCGACATTGAGCAGGCCGACGCTCGGCCGTTCGATGCCGAAAACCGAGCGCGCCATGCCGGTTCCCAGAATGGCGAAATCAATCAGTTGATGCGCATCCGCGCCGATGGTGGCGCCGACGTCCAGCACCACGCTTTCGCCCCGCAATGTCGGCCAGAGCGCCGCGATCGCCGGGCGGTCGATGGTCGCCATGGTGCGAAGGCAGAATTTCGACATCGCCATCAAAGCACCGGTGTTGCCGGCCGAGACGCAGGCATCGGCAGTGCCTGCCTTGACTGCCTCGACCGCTTTCCACATCGACGATTTCCAGCGGCCATGGCGCAGCGCCTGGCTCGGCTTGTCGTCCATGCTGACCGCTATCTCGCAGTGGATGAACTCGCTCACTGCCGCCAGCTTGGGGAATTTTGCGAGTTCGGGGCGCACCGCCTCCTCGCGACCATATATGACGAAGCGGATGTCGGGACGTCGGGTCGCGACCGTCATGAGCGCCGGGATGACCACGCTTGGTCCGTGATCGCCGCCCATGGCATCGATGGAAATCCTGATCACGCGGTAATCATCTCACAGTTTGAGCGAGCGCCTGGCGCTTGCGACGGTTCGGGGCTCGCGAAGGTTCGGCGAAAATAGCGGTTTTAGGCTGCCGCACAACCGGCTTTTCTCCGATTGGGTCGGGTTTCAGGATTTTCCAAGCAGGGAACGCAGCTTTTGCTGGAATTCGCTTTCCGCAGTCCCGGCATCGTCGGCAGCCTCCAGCGACACGCCTTGCTTGCGCGGATAGGGATCGATCGCCAGTCCAAAGAACTGTTCGGCGAGCGCCCCGACATCGATCGTGTTGCCGGAAAATGTTTCCGGGCTGTCCGGCCCTTCGGCATCGAGCAGAATCTCGCCGCCGCCCTCGAAACCCTGCCGCCCGAGCTTGGACTGCTCCGGCAGGAACAGTCCGTCGACCGCCTCGTCGATATGCGCCTCGACCGGGTCTAGGGTGACGATGCAGGCCTGGGTGATGTCGGCTTCGACACGGCCGCTGACCGTGACGCCATTGCGTTTCCATGGCGCCACCAGCAGCTCGGCGCGGTAGCTCTCGACCGAAAGCAACTCATGCTCGCTTGCCAGCGCGGCACGCTGCGCGGCGTCGGCCTCGATCACCACCGGCAGCCCCTTTTGCGGCAGCCGGGCGACATTGGCCACGAAGGACACGGGGCTCTTGGTATCGGCGTTTTTCATCTTTTCCTTAGATAGTCTTGGCGGCGGGGAATGCCACCGTGCCGGAAACAATCGATTCGGTCGGCTGTTCCGCGAGTTGTCTGGAGACGACGGCGACATAGCCGGCCAGATGCGTTGCTTGCGGCCAGGCGCCGGCATCAGGCCTGACATTGCGGGCAAGGGCTGCAGCGAGTGCATCATGGTCATTTCGTTCCAGCGCATCGTCATAGGCGGCGGTGCGGCCATAGAACATCTTCGCCAGTTTCTTCATGCGCTTCGGCACACCGACGTCGCCGATGCCCAGTTCCCGCAGCGAATCCTCGACATCCATGAAGAACTCGTCGATCAGCACCTGCGCGACCTCGCCTGCAACACCGCCCTCCCCGCGCAGCCGGTGCTGGAACAGGAACATGTGCAGCGACAGCATCTCGAAGCGGCCAAGCGGGGTATCCGGCACATTCCACTCGGAATAAAACAAAGTCTGCCGCGCCGCTGCCACGATTTGTGCGTAAAGCGCCTCGGTGATAGCGCGGTTGGCGTGACGCTCGCGGCCAAAAAGGCGCTGGAACATTGAGGGTGGTCTCCTGGGGACCGTTTGTTGAATTGGCCTTGTTGCATCGGCGAGCAAGCTGGTTTACCGGTTTTGCGGCCCAGCGCAAGTTGCGGCCAGCTAATGGAGTTGTAGTTGCGCGCGCTGAAATTCAAGTCGACTTTTCTGCCCGGCTCCGCCGGCGTTGTCTCGGTGCTGGTGATCGCTTCGGCGCTTTCCGCCTGCAACTCGTCCAAGATGATCGGCGATCTCAATCCCAGCGAGACGCTGACGCAGGGCTATGTCATCGACCAGCAGGCGATCGACCTGGTGCCGGTAGGCTCGAGCCGCGAACAGGTGCTTCTGGCGCTCGGCACCCCGTCGACGAAGGCGACGTTCGACAATGAGGCCTTCTATTACATATCGCAGACGCGCAAGCGTTACGTCGCCTTCGACAAGCCGAGGCTGGTCGATCAGAAGGTGCTGGCCGTCTATTTCGGCGAGGACGGACGCGTCTCCCAGATCGCCAATTACGGCTTGAAGGACGGCAAGGTGTTCGACTTCATCTCTCGGACCACGCCGACCGGCGGCAAGGACCAGAACTTCCTCAGCCAGATCATCAACGGCGCCAGCAAGCTGGCGCCTGGCCTCCCCGGCGGCGGCGGCAGCACGCCCGGCGGCACCTGATCCCTCCGGACAGAATCAGCTCCTCTTCCTTTCTCCTTTCCTGCTTCGCTGGAAGCAGTACCCATCTCAGGCGACCGAAAACCCGCGGGAGCGATCCTGCGGGTTTTTGTTTTCGAGACAGCAGCATTGCCGCAGGTTTCGAACCTCCGACGCTTGAATGCACCCGGACCCGTCACAACATCAAAAACAAGACCCGCGGGATCGCTCCCGCGGGTTTGGTTGTGGATTTCGGCTCTGGAAAGGCCGAGCGGGCTCAGCCGTGCGCGAGCACGGCCAGCAGCAGCAGGGCGACGATGTTGGTGATCTTGATCGCCGGGTTGACTGCCGGACCGGCGGTGTCCTTGTAGGGATCGCCGACCGTGTCACCGGTCACCGAGGCCTTGTGCGCCTCGGAGCCCTTGAGGTGCTTGACGCCGTTCTTGTCGGTGAAGCCGTCCTCGAACGATTTTTTCGCGTTGTCCCAGGCGCCGCCGCCGGAGGTCATCGAGATGGCGACGAACAGGCCGTTGACGATGACGCCGAGCAGCGAGGCGCCAAGTGCTGCAAAGGCGGACGCCTTCGAGCCCGAGATCAGCAGCACGCCGAAATAGACGACCAGCGGCGCCAGCACCGGCAGCAGCGACGGAATGATCATTTCCCGGATCGCCGCCTTGGTCAGAAGGTCGACCGCACGCGCATAGTTTGGCTTCGAGGTGCCGGCCATGATGCCCGGATCCTCGCGGAACTGCTTGCGCACCTCCTCGACGATGGCGCCTGCCGCGCGGCCGACGGCCGTCATGGCGATGCCGCCGAACAAATACGGGATCATGCCGCCGAAGATGAGACCGGCAACGACGTAGGGATTGGAGAGGTCGAAAGAGACTTCGCCCATGCCTTGGAAGTATGGATATCTGTCGCCATTGGCGGCAAAGAACTTCAGGTCGTTGGAGTAGGCTGCGAACAGCACCAGAGCGCCGAGGCCGGCCGAACCGATGGCGTAACCCTTGGTCACCGCCTTGGTGGTGTTGCCGACTGCGTCGAGCGCATCGGTGGATTGGCGCACTTCCTTGGGCAAGCCGGCCATTTCGGCAATGCCGCCGGCATTGTCGGTGACCGGGCCGAAGGCGTCGAGCGCGACGATCATGCCGGCGAGGCCGAGCATCGTTGTGACCGCGATCGCCGTGCCGTAGAGGCCGGCGAGCTGGTAGGTCGATATGATGCCGCCGACGATAACGATCGCCGGAAGCGCCGTCGATTCCAGCGAGACCGCAAGGCCCTGGATGACGTTGGTGCCGTGACCGGTGACCGAAGCCTGGGCGATGGAGTTCACCGGGCGCTTGTCGGTGCCGGTATAATATTCGGTGATCACCACGATGAGGCCGGTCACCGCGAGACCGATCAGGCCGCAGATGAACAGGTTCTTGCCGGTGATGGCCATGCCGGCGACCGTGCCGATCTCGCCCCAGCCAAGCGTCAACGAGGTGGCGCCGCCGAGCCCGACGATCGACAACAGGCCGGTAACGATCAACCCCTTGTAGAGCGCGCCCATGATCGAGCCGTTGGAGCCGAGCTTGACGAAGAAAGTGCCGACGATCGAAGTCAGGATGCAAGCGCCGCAGATGGCCAGCGGATAGAGCATCGTGGCGCCGAGAACGGCGGTGCCGCCGAAGAAGATGGCGGCGAGGACCATGGTGGCGACCACGGTCACCGCATAGGTCTCGAACAGGTCGGCGGCCATGCCGGCGCAGTCGCCGACATTGTCGCCGACATTGTCGGCGATGGTGGCCGGATTGCGTGGATCGTCTTCGGGAATGCCGGCTTCGACCTTGCCGACGAGATCGCCGCCGACGTCGGCCCCCTTGGTGAAGATGCCGCCGCCGAGACGGGCGAAGATCGAGATCAGCGAAGCGCCGAAGCCGAGCGAAACCAGCGCGTCGATGACGATACGGTCGTCGGGCTGAAGGCCCATGAACTGGGTCAGGATCAGGTAGTAGATCGAGACGCCGAGCAGGGCCAGGCCAGCGACCAGCATGCCGGTGATGGCGCCCGACTTGAAGGCGATCTCTAGGCCGGCCGCGAGGCTGTTGGAAGCCGCCTGCGCGGTGCGGACATTGGCGCGCACCGAGACGTGCATGCCGATGAAGCCGGCGGCGCCCGACAAAACGGCGCCGATCAGGAAGCCTATGGCGGCGCTGATCGAAAGCAGCCACCACGCGAGCAGCAGCACCACGACGCCGACGATGGCGATGGTCGTGTACTGGCGCGCCAGATAGGCCTGCGCGCCTTCGCGGATGGCCGCGGAGATTTCCTGCATACGCTGATTGCCCTGATCGGCCGCAAGGACCGAACGTGTCGCCCAGATGGCGTAAAGGACTGAAAGCAGGCCGCAGGCGATGACAGCGAAAATTATGGTCATTGCCGAATTTTCCTCGATTGATGGCCCAAAAGAACCCCTCCCTGGGCCGTTGAGACGGAAAGCGGATTCCGCGCGCGGAATCCGCTCCCTTCGCACCGGCTTATGCGAAACAGGGTTGCGAACGTCAAGATATTGTTCGGTTTTTGCCCGGCTTTCGCCCAAAAGCCATGGGCGGCGACATGTTCGCCAGCACTGCCACCCAATTAGATCGATTGAAATCGGCTGGCGGTCGTCAGCGTTTGCGCAGGTCGCCGTCGGGCTGGACGACGAATATCAGCCCTGCCAGCATGATAGCACTTTGCGCATGATCCTTTCTGGACCTTTGGTTCGGGGTCATGCGTTGGTCTGCCGCGCGTTCGTCATCTTCAACACGCCCAGTGCCACGAAGCACAGCACCGTCACCGGGAAGATGATCCAGTTCAGCATGTCCCAGCCCCAGGCATTGTAGACGGCGCCCGACATCAGCGAGGCGAAGGCGACGGAGCCGAACAGGACGAAGTCGTGAAAACCCTGGACCTTGCCCTTTTCGGATGGCCGGTAGCTGTCGGCGACCATGGCGGTAGCGCCGATGAAGCCGAAATTCCAGCCGAGCCCGAGCAGGATCAGCGGGGTCCAGAACTGCCACAACGCCAGGCCCGAGAGCGCTATCACGGCGCAGCCGATCAGCAACACAAGTCCGGTGGCGACGATCCGTTCGGCGCCGAAGCGATGGATCAGCGAGCCGGTGAAAAAGCTCGGCGCGAACATCGCCATGACGTGCCAGGAAATGCCGAGCGTGGCATCGTCCGTCGACAGGCCGCAGCCGACCATGGCCAGCGGTGCGCCGGTCATGACGAAGCTCATCAGCGCGTAGCTGCCGACGGCGCAAAACAGCGCCGCCACGAACCGCGGCCTTGTCACGATCTCGGAGAGCGGCCGCGCGTCGCCGTCGGCGATTTCCACTTTGCCCGTTGCCTTGGCCGGGATGCGCAGGAACGACAGGATGACGGCCCCGACCGCCGCCAGAACCAGGATGGATGCGAACGAGCCGGCAAACATCACCGGCGCAAACAATTCGCGGGTGAAGATGACGATCTGCGGCCCAAGGATGGCGGTGACGATGCCGCCGGCCAGCACGAAGGAAATCGCGCGCGCCTTGAATTCTGACGGCGCGTTGTCGGCGGCGGCGAAGCGGAATTGCTGGACGAAGGCACCGCCGATGCCGATCACCAACAGGCCGAAGGCGAACAGCCAAAAGCTGGCGTGGAACAGCGCCAGCGTGGCGACCAGACCACCGAGCGCGGTGACGATCGTTCCGGTCATGAAGCCGTCGCGCTGGCCGAGCCGGCGGATGATGGCGGCGGCCGGCAATGCGCCGAGCGCCACGCCGACGTTGAAGCCGGTGATCGGCGCCGTCGCCAGCGACTTGTCGGCGGCAAGCAGATAGTGCCCGGCCAACCCACCCATGGAAATGGCGATGGGTGCGGCCGAACCGATGATTGCCTGCGAAGCGGCGAGGATGAGCGCCGTGCGGCGCGCTTCCCTGCCAGCATCGGTGATGACGATGGCCGTCATGAGGCGTCCTTGCCACGCCCCTCGCCGCGCACCCGGCGCGACACGCGATCGAGCACCGCGTTGACCAGCTTCGGCTCGTCTTCTTCGTAAAACGCCTTGGCGATATCGACATATTCCGAAACGATGACGGCCACCGGCACGTCCGCTCGCTTCATCAGTTCGTAAACGCCGGCGCGCAGGATGGCGCGCAGCGTCGAATCGAGCCTGGACAACGGCCAGTCCTCGGTCAGCGCCTGGCGGATGATCGGATCGATGGTCTTCTGGTTCTCGACCACGCCGGCGAGGATGGCGCGAAACCATTGCGCGTCCGCCTCGCGATAGAGCGCGCCGTCGACTTCCTTGCCGAGCCTGAATGCCTCGTATTCGGCGGTGATCTCGAAGATGCCGCTGCCGGCCACATCCATCTGGTAGAGCGCCTGCACGGCGGCCAGACGGGCAGCACCGCGCTTGTTGGCGTGGCGTGTCGCGGGCTGGCCGGGTGATGCGGGTTCGCTCACGATCGCTCTCCCAGCCGTTGCTTCAGGGCAATCATAGTCAGCGCCGCGCGCGCGGCAAAGCCGCCCTTGTCGCCCTCCGAACGCCTGGCCCGCGTCCAGGCCTGCTCGTCATTTTCGGTGGTCAGGATGCCGTTGCCGATGCAGACCGCTTCCTGCACGGAGAGGTCCATCAGGGCACGGCTGGATTCATTGGCGACGATGTCGAAATGATAGGTGTCACCGCGCACGACGGTGCCGAGGGCGACAAAACCGTCATAGCTCGGCCCGCCTTCGGCGGCGCCGTCGAGCGCGAAGGAAATCACCGCGGGAATTTCGAGCGAACCCGGGACGGTGACGACATCGTATGTCGCGCCCGCTTCCTCGAGCGCGTTTGTCGCGCCTTCCAGCAGCGCGTCGGCAAGATCGTCGTGGAAGCGCGCCTCGATGACAAGAAGGTGGGCCTTCTTCTTCGGGCGGATGAACGCTTTGCCGTGTTGGGATGTGCCAGCCATAGATGTCTCCGGGATCGCCGGTGACTTAGGCCGAAGCCGGTTTGATCGCAAGCGGAAGATTGCCGGAGACGAGCCAGGCTTATCGCATCTTTGGGCGAGATGCAGAGCGGGGCAGTCTGTACCGAGGCTTTCAGCCCAGGCAAGAACGGCTTCGTGATCCACCACACGGGCCGTCATCCACATCGGCCAATGCTTCGCGCGTCAGCCGCTCTTCCGCTTGGGACTTCCTGCTGTCCATCAAAGTCTCTTCCTCATTTGAACAGCTCTGCGATATCGGCCATCGGCCGGAACAGCTTCACTGGCTGATCTGGGAACGGCAGAAAGCTCTCGCGTTGATAGAATCGGCGTGCGTCTTCGCCTTTGACATCGACGACAACGGCGAACGAGGCGATCTCGCTTCTGACGCACCGGGAGAGTGCATCGGCCAAGAGATAGCGACCATGGCCCTGCCCTCGATATCGCCGATCAACGGCGAGGCGACCAAGCAGCGTCGCTGGAATGAGGGGGTAGCGAGGAAGCTTGCGGATGGTCTGGGCGGGCCACTCGCCAATATCCACGGCAGTCGCCGACAACGTGTAGTAGCCGGCGATGGTTCCGTCCGGCAGGACAAGAACAAACGGTGCCGCGATGTTCTTGCGCGCGTCCTGTCCAGCCTGCATTCGGAAATATCGATCGAGCGGCTCTACGTCGCTCTCGAACGAAGTCCTTTCGTGCTGTGGGCCAAGCACCTCAACCCCAAGGGAATCCTCCTTGGAAGCGCTCAATCGTCAGGTGCCGGTGGCCTGACGATACCGACGCACAGTATCGCGCAAACGATCGTTCACCGGCTGCGGATTGATCAGGGCATCGATGAAGGCCCGGCTGTCGCGGACAGACAAATCGAGACGCTGATGCTCCTCGATGGCCCTGCGGGCGGCTTCTTGCACACTGGTCAGCACGAAATCCGTCACCGTGCGGCCCTGCAGGGCCGCAGCATGTTCAATTAGGCTTTTCTGGTCGGCGGTAACGCGCGTTTCCAAACGTTCGCCACGGACACGGCCGCGAGGTCGGTGTGCATGTGCTGTCATCGTCATTCTCCAGCCGACGATGTACGGCCAACGGCCGGAAACTTCAAGACTGCCTCAAAGCTCCTCTTTCGTGGCTTCCACCAGGCGCGCCGCGTAGCGGGCCATGGTGTCGATTTCCAGGTTTACCCGGTCGCCGACCTGGCGTTCGCCCCATGTGGTCACCGTCAGCGAGTGATGGATCAAAAGCACGTCGAAGCGCGTGCCTTCGACCTTGTTGACGGTGAGCGAGGTGCCGTCGAGCGCGACGGAGCCCTTTGGCGCGATGAATTTGGCCAGGTCGCGCGGCGCTTCCAGCGTGAAGCGCACGGCGTCGCCCTCCTCCTTGCGCGCCAAGATCTCGGCCATGCCGTCGACATGGCCCGATACAATGTGGCCGCCGAGCTCGTCGCCGATCTTCAGCGCCCGCTCCAGATTGATCCTGGTGCCGGATTTCCAGCCCATGGCTGTCGTCAGCCTGAGCGCCTCTTCCCAGGCCTCCACCTCGAACCAGCGCGCATTGGCGCCGCTTTCCGGCAGCGCCGTCACCGTCAGGCAGACGCCGCCGCAGGAAATCGAGGCACCGATGGCGATGGTCTGCGGGTCATAGGCGGTATCGATGCGCAGCCCGACGCCCTCTCTCAGCGGCTTCACGACGGCGACGGTGCCGACATCGGTGACAATCCCGGTAAACATCAGACTCTATCTTTCAGTTTGACCATGATCCTGTCCAAAAACCTTGGGATCATGGTTTTATCCACTCGGCATAACTGTCTTCGCCGAAACGCATGTCGCGCAATTTGCGAAATCCTGCCGGGATATGATTGGCGTCGATGGGCGATGCAATCCCGCCCTTGCCGATCGGCTCCTGCCCCTGGAACAGCACGATGCGGTCGACCAGCCCTTCGGCAAGGAAGGCCTTGGCCACCTTGGCGCCGCCCTCGACCAGCACGCTCGCCATGCCGAGCGCGGCCAGATCCTCGACCAGCTCCGGCAGCGCGATATCGCCTTCATAGGTCTCGGTGCCGATGAAGCGCACGCCGGCGCGTTCGAGCGCGGCCCGCCGTTGCGGGTCGGCGTCGGCGCAGGCGGCGACGTAGAGCGGAACCCGGTCGACGCCGGCGACCAGTTTCGACGTCTCCGGCAGCCTGATCTGGCGGTCGAGCACGATGCGCGCCGGCGAACGGTTTTCCAGCCCCGGCAACCGCACCGTCAGCGCCGGATCGTCCTCCAGCGCCGTGCCGATGCCGATCAATATGCCGTCTACTTCGGCCCGCATCAGGTAGACTTCGCGCCGGGCGACGTCGCCGGTGATCGAAACCTGCCCCTCGCCTTCCATACCGATCTTGCCGTCGCTGGAAAGCGCAAGTTTCAGAATCACCTCCGGGCGCTTTTTGAGAGATCGAATCATATAGCCGGCCATCTGCTCGGCGGCCTCGGCCGCGAGCACCTTTTCGACCACCTCGACACCGGCGGCGCGCAGGATGGCGTAGCCCTCGCCGGACACGCGTGGATCGGGGTCGCTCGCCGCCCCAACCACCCGCGCGACGCCGGCATTGACCAATGCATTGGCGCAAGGCGGCGTGCGGCCGTGATGGGCGCAGGGCTCCAACGTGACATAGGCGGTTGCGCCGCGCGCGAGCTCGCCGGCCTCGGCCAACGCCTCGGTTTCGGCATGCGGCCGGCCGCCGACAGCGGTGACGCCGGTGCCGACGATCATCGGCCCGGTGCCGTCGTCGCGCACGATAAGCGTGCCGACTGAGGGATTGGTCGAGGTCCGCCCGGCGTTCTTGCGCGACAGCCTGAGGGCGGCCGCCATGAAGCGGCGATCAAGAACCTCTTGTTCGGCTTGGCTGCAACCGGACCCCGCCATGCTCAGCCGGCGTCCTCTTCCTTGAGCTCGTCACCCTTCAGTTCACCCAGCACGTCGTGGAAATCCTTGGCCTCGCGGAAATTGCGATAGACCGAGGCGAAGCGCACATAGGCGACGTCGTCGAGCGACTTCAGCGCCTCCATCACCAGGCGACCGACTTCGCCCGAGGCGACTTCGGTCTCACCCGAGCTTTCGAGCTGGCGCACGATGCCGGTCACCGCGCGGTCGATGCGCTCGGGATCGACATTGCGCTTGCGCACCGCGATCTCGACCGAGCGCAGCAGCTTGTCACGGTCGAACGGCACCTTGCGTCCAGACTTCTTCACCACCACGAGGTCGCGCAACTGCACGCGCTCGAAAGTGGTGAAGCGACCGCCGCAATCGGGGCAGACGCGCCGCCGGCGGATCGCCGCGCCGTCTTCGGCGGGGCGCGAATCCTTCACCTGCGTATCTTCGGACTGGCAGTAGGGACAGCGCATGGAAAGCCTTCGGTTCGCGATTCTTAGAGCATGATGCCGAAAAGTGTGAAGCGGTTTTCGGACGACATCATGCTCTTTCTATTTGATTTAGAGCCGGGTTCAGATTTCAGGTCGATTCGACCTGAAATCATCCGGCTCTGGTGAGCGAAAGGCTTAGAGGTTTTTGCCGCAATGGCAAAGTGTCGGGGACCAGCCTCTCGCGCCTCAGAGATAGCGAGGCGCAAGGAAAATTGCCAGCATCATACCAGACGGCAACACCGGCCGATCATGGCGCGACGTCATCGGTCGGGAAGCCGCATGATGCGCCGAGGCTGCGATAGGCCTTGGTGAAGCCATCCATCGATACCGTCGCGACCGGCTTGTCGGCGAATGTGACGTCGAGCGCGCCGGCACGGCGCATGGCACGCAGCAGCGCCAGGCTGGTCTCGGTCTTATTGTTCATCATCCACCGTCCGCCGCCATCCGAAATGGTTTTGACGGTCGCCTTGACCTTGCCGTTGGTATCCCCGAACACCGCCGCAATGTTCTCGCCAGTCGGCAGTTCCTTGTTTTTCATGGCGATGACAAGGGTCGGATAGCCCTCGGGCGGCAGGGCGTCACCGTCCGAGATGGCGAGCGTCAGGGTGCCGCTGGTACCGCTCGCGTCGAGAAAGGCGGTCGAGGCGGCGCAGGTCTTGCGCACATCCTCGCCGGTGTCGACCTCGTCGACGATGGTGGACCATTTGCCGAAGGTCTCCATCCTGGGCGCCGCCTGGGCGGGCGCGTCCTGGGTGGACGCAGCCTGCGCCAAGGCGAATCCGGATAGCGGCAAGAGGCTCGCTGTGGCGAGAGCGCCAAAGCGGGCAAGACGGAAAATTCGTATCATCGTCAAGGCTCCTTCCGGGACCGCGCACTTGTATCCGGCCGACAAGGGATGACTGCCTGCGTCAGGTCAACCGAGATACGGATAGAGCGGAAAACGATCCGTCAACGCTCCCACCTTCGCCTTCACCGCTGCCTCGACGGCCGCATTGCCCTCGTCGGAATTCGCGACCTTGAGCCCGTCCAGCACCTCGGCGATCAGCTTGCCGATCTCGCGGAACTCGGCCTGGCCGAAGCCACGCGTGGTGCCGGCCGGCGTGCCGAGCCGCACACCGGAGGTGACGAACGGCTTTTCGGGATCGAAAGGAATGCCGTTCTTGTTGCAGGTGATGTTGGCGCGGCCAAGCGCTGCCTCGGCACGCTTGCCGGTGGCGTTCTTGGGCCTGAGGTCGACCAGCATCAGATGATTGTCGGTGCCGCCGGAGACGATATCGAGGCCTGTCTCCTGCAGACTGGAGGCCAGCGCCTTGGCATTGGCGGCGACGCTCTCGGCATAGGTCTTGAAGCTTGGCTTCAGTGCCTCGCCGAGCGCTACCGCCTTGGCGGCGATGACATGCATCAGCGGCCCGCCCTGCAGTCCCGGAAACACCGCCGAATTCATCTTCTTGGCGATGCCCTCGTCGTTGCACAAGATCATGCCGCCGCGTGGGCCGCGCAGCGATTTGTGCGTGGTGGTCGTCACCACATGGGCATATGGCAGCGGCGACGGATGCACGCCGCCGGCGACAAGGCCGGCGATGTGGGCCATGTCGACCATCAGATAGGCACCGATCGAGTCGGCGATCTCGCGAAAGCGCTTCCAGTCCCAGACACGCGAATAGGCGGTGCCGCCGGCCAGGATCAGCTTCGGCCTGGTCTCGTGGGCGGTCTTCTCGATCGCATCCATGTCGAGCAGATGGTCGTCCCTGCGCACGCCGTAGGAGACGACCTTGAACCATTTACCGCTCATGTTGACCGGAGAGCCATGGGTCAGATGCCCGCCCGAGTTCAGGTCGAGCCCCATGAAGGTGTCGCCGGGCTGCAGCAGCGCCAGGAACACCGCCTGGTTCATCTGGCTGCCGGAATTCGGCTGGACGTTGGCGAAATTGCAGCCGAAGAGTTTCTTGGCGCGCTCGATGGCCAGTTCCTCGGCCACGTCGACGAACTGGCAGCCGCCATAGTAGCGCTTGCCCGGATAGCCCTCGGCGTATTTGTTGGTCATGATCGACCCTTGCGCCTCCAGCACGGCGCGGGACACGATGTTTTCCGATGCGATCAGCTCGATCTCGTGGCGCTGGCGGCCGAGCTCGTTGCGGATCGCGCCGAAAATCTCCGGATCGGCATCGGCCAGCGTGGTTTCGAAGAAGGATTCGAATTTGTTCGACACTGCCGCTGCTGTTGCCATGGCTTGCTATCCTTGAGGTCCCGGGGGGTCTGCCGCGCCATTAACACAGTTGCTCTTGCCCCGCCACGTTTGCAGCGCGAAATTTGCTGGCCGGATTGCGGCAGCGCTGGTCCGCGGTTGCTATTTCCGCGCCTGCTGGCCCTTCAGCAGGGCCTCGGTGAGGGTGATCTCGGTAAACAGCGCCCGCATCGTATGATCGTTGATTTCGCGGCTGCGAAACATGGCGCGCACGGCCGCGCGCTCTGCCTCGATGCCGGCGAGGCGCAGTTCGAGCTCCAGCCGCCCGGCTTCGCGGGCCTCGGCGCGCGCCTCGTCGGCCTCGTCGGAAGCTGCAATGCGGCGCCGGTAGCCGGCGACGATGCTGTCGGCTATCGCCAGCCGGGCGCCGGCCTCCTCCCCTTCGCTGCCGTCATTGGCAATGCTCTCGATCCGGGCGATTGCCACGTTGGCCGCGCCGACACGCGCCAGCCGCTCCTCGGCAGCGCCTGGATCCTCACCCGGCTCGACCAGCCCGCGCGCGATCTTCGGCAGGGCGAGGCTGGCGATCACCAGCGAGCAGATGATGACGCCGGCGGCGAGGAAGATCACCACGTCGCGCGCGGGAAACGGCGAGCCGTCGGGCATGGCGAGCGGCAGCGACAGGATGCCGGCCAGCGTGATGGCGCCGCGCACGCCGGCCACCGAACCGGCTAGCCGCACGCGCAGGCCGAACGGCTCGGCCTTGCGTTTGCCGAGCCGCGCAGCGAGGCGCTGCGCCATGTCTCCAACCCAGATCCACAGGAAGCGCAGGCCGATCAGGCACAACGTCAAGACCAGCACCGTGGCGACCGGCTCGATGAGCCAATGCCGGCTTGTGAGTTCGGGCGGCACCTTGCGGATGATGTCGGGAAGCTGCAGGCCGAGCAGGATGAAGAGCGCGCCGTTGAAGACGAAGGACAGCGTCGTCCACAGCGACATCGCCTGCATGCGCGCCGAGACGCCGAGATAGCGGAAAATCCTGGAACCTCCGGTCAAGAGGCCGGCGGTGACCGCCGCCAGGATGCCGGAGGCTCCGGCATGTTCGGCGCCGAGATAGGCGATGAAGGGCATCAGGATCATGACCAGCACCTGCGCCTCGGCCGGCACGCCGCCGATGCGGCTCAAGAGCTGCAGCGTCTTGGCGGCGCCGATCAGCGCCATCACGCCGACCAGGATGCCGACCGCCACGGCATAGAGGAAACTCAGCGATGCGGCGGCGAAGGAGAAGCTGCCGGTCAGCGCTGCCGCCACGGCGAAGCGGAACATCACCAGCCCCGACGCGTCGTTGAGCAGCGACTCGCCTTCCAGAATGTGCATCAGCCGCGCCGGAACCACATTCCTGTCGACGATCGAGGATACGGCCACGGCGTCAGTGGGCGACAGCACGGCCGCGAGCGCGAAAGCAACGACCAGCGGGATGCTCGGCACCAGCCAGTGCAAGGCGTAGCCGAAACCGACGATGGTGAAGAAGACCAGCCCGATGGCAAGGTCGAGGATGGGGCCGCGCAGCACCAGCAACTCGCGCTTGGGTGCTGCTACCGAATCGCTGAACAGCAGCGGCGGGATGAACACCAGCAGGAAAAGCTCGGGATCGATCTCGACATGGATGCCGCTCACCGGCCAGGCGAGTGCGGCACCTATGGCAATTTGCAGCACCGGCAACGGCACCCGCACCAGCGCCCCGGAAACCGCGACGAAGACGAGCACAATCAGGATGAAGATGGCGACTTGCATGGCCCTCGTACCAACGGCGCTTTCCGGCCACTGTCCAAAGCGCGCCCTCCAGCCGGATACAAAAAGGCCGCCGTCACCGGCGGCCTTTTCGGAAAAAAGATCAGTCGCTTAGAGCGCAGAGGTGATCTGCAGCTCGTTGGCTCCGTCGAGCCCGTAGATGTCGTCGCGGAACTGGACGACGCCAGGTCCCGTCGACCAGGCCGAGATGTAGAGGAAATAGACCGGAACCGGATTGGTGACCTGCACCGGGATGTTCTCGCCGCTCTTGATCGAGGCCTCGAAATGCTGGCGCGTCCAGCCCGGCGTGTCGCGCAGGATCCAGGTGACGAGGTCGCGCACGTTCTGGACGCGCACGCAGCCCGAGGAATCGAAACGCATCATCTTGCCGAACAGGCTCTGCTGCGGCGTGTCGTGCATGTAGACGCCGTCCGGGCTCGGGAAATTGATCTTGACCGAGGCCATTGCATTGCCGGAGCCCGGATCCTGGCGGAAGCGGTACTTCTCGGCGTCGTCGGTCGACCAGTCGACGGTCAGCGGATCGACCTCGCTGCCATCCGGTGCGAACAGACGGATTTTGCTGTCCTTGAGGTAGTTGGGGTCCTTCCGCATCAGCGGAATGATGTCCTTGCGCACGATCGAGACGGGCGCGTTCCAGTAGGGATTGACGATGATCTCGTTGATCTTGGAATCGACGATCGGCGTCTGGCGGTCGATCTTGCCGACAACGGCAGTGTGGCGCAGCACGACACGGTCGTTCTCGACCGCCTCGATCTGGGCGCCCGGGATATCGACCAATACATAACGGTTGCCCAGCGTGCCGGCGCGCTCGTTCAGCCGCTGCAGATTGGTCTGCAGCTGGCCAAGCCGGACCTGCGCCGAAACATTCATTGCCGCATAGGTATATTGGCCAAGGGTCCCGTCGGCGGGCAGGCCGTGACGCGCCTGGAAGCGCTTGACCGCCGAGTCGACATAGGAATCGAAAGCTTCCGAAATGCCGGCGCCCTGCGCCAGGTCGCCCGAAATCATCAAGCGCCTCCGCAACGGCACCACGTCGGGGTCGACGACGCCGAGCTGCAATTTCTTGGTGTCCGGAACCGGCCCCCAACCGCCCTGCGCAACAATGTTCTGATATTGCGCGATCGCCTGCTCGGTATACGCAACGGTCTGCAGGCTGACGATCGGCAGCGTCGAGGCCACCTTGCCGCCCTGGCTGGCGCGAGCGTCGAACTGGTCGTCCCAGTTGCTGCGGCCCGAGGATTTCAGGATATCCGCGATCACGTCCTGCGCGCTGGCGCCACCGGCGACCATCGTTGCTGCCAACGCGGAGGCTCCGGAAAGGAAGAAACGGCGACTGGTTCTCATGTACGCTCCAGACAATCTTGTAACAATTCTTTCACCGGGCGATCCCGCCCGCACTCTAGAGTTGGCATGCTTAACAATTAGCCAACCATGGCCCTGCCACTTCGGTGTAAGAACGCGCCGGGCGCGACGCGCGTTCAGGGGACGCTTGGGCTCTTGCCGCAACATCACTCGCATTCTCGCTTCCACCGGGATTATGGCGGCAACGTGACCCTGACCGCGATTTGGATCGGCTGGCCTCGCGAAACGGAAAGACCGATGCTTTTCGGCACCGGTCTTCAGGTCATGGACTTGCTCTGCGACCGCGCTTCTTCGGCGCGGTTTTCTCTGTGGGATCTGCCTTACATCCGGTAAGCGATCGTGTCGTTCCAGAAGCGGTCGAGCCGCTGCAGGGCGCGGTTCATCTGCTTGAACTCTTCCGTGTTGATGCCGCCGACCTGCTCGATCGAGCCAACATGGCGCTCGTAGAGGCCGCCGACGACTTCCGCCACCTCGTTGCCCTTCGGCGTCAGCGAGACCCGCACCGAACGGCGGTCGATGCGCGAGCGCTGGTGGTTGATGAAGCCGAGATCGACCAGCTTCTTCAGATTGTAGGAGACGTTCGAGCCGAGATAGTAGCCGCGCGAGCGCAGTTCGCCGGCGGTCAGCTCCGAATTGCCGATGTTGAAGAGCAGCAGCGCCTGGATGGCGTTGATGTCGGAACGGCCGTTACGGTCGAATTCGTCCTTGATCACGTCAAGCAGACGGCGGTGCAGCCGCTCCACCAGCTGCAGCGATTCCATGTACAGCGAACGGATTGCCTCGCGGCGGTCGTCGGATACGTTGGCGGTCTTCGCCGCCGGACGGGAATTGATCATTGTCTTTGCCTCTCGTTTGTCGCCTGGTGATTTTTTGTTTTTCACCTTGATCGCGACACTATCGAATACTCATAAAATTCGACTTAAACGCTAGGGCTAACAAGAGCTTACCGGTAATAGCTTTCGAAAGAGGCTTAATGAAGGGTCACCCGAACAAGGATGATTAACCTAAAGATTTAGCCAATGATTTCGGGCCGCCTGCCCCATCACCGGGTCCGGCGTTTCTGCAGCCAGATCGCCACGCGAAAAACGATGTAGATCAGCGCCACCGCCGCATGCGAGGCGACGATCAGCGGCCGGCGGCCGAAAAGCTCGGGAAAGCCGGCATACATGATGGTTTCGGTCACCGCGCAGATGAACCAGATCACCGGCCCCCACGAGGCCAGCATCCACAGGCCGGCGGCGGCGAAGGGAAAGAAGACGGCGAGCATCACCGCCGCCACCTGCCAATGCACCGGCATCAGGTCGAAGCGCCACAACGAGCCGGGGTAGAAGCCGATCAGCCTAATCCAGTACAAGATCCCGAATAACAGGCAGTAGCCCGATATGGCGCGCTGGAACCAGGCGAAGATGACCTCGACCATTGTGGGTTGGAGCACGACGCGTCTCGACGTGACCTCGCTCACAGCTCGAGTTCCCGTTCGCCGAGCGGCGCGAAATAGGCATCGACGTCGGCGGCTCTGACCTGATCGATGCCTGCCGGCCGCCATTGCGGCGTCGAACCCTTGTCGATGATGGCTGCGCGGATGCCTTCGTAGAAATCGTGGCCCGCAAGCATGCGGTCGAGTATGCGGAACTCCATCCGCATGCATTCGTCCATCGACAGCGTGAGCCCGGCGCTGATCTGGCGCCAGGCGACATGCAGGCTGGTCGGCGAGCGGGTGCGGATCGTCGCCAGCGTCTTTGCCGCGAATTCATCGGCGGGCGCGGCGCGCTCCAGGCTTTCGATGACATCCCCCAGCGACGGTTGCGCGAAATGCCGGGCGATCGCGTCCAGTGTCGGACTGTCCGTCTCGCGCCGGGCCGGGACGGAAAAAACACGCAGCGCCGATTCCGGGTCGCCGGTCGCAACCAGCCGGTCGAGAATGCCGGCCTGGTCCTGCGCCTTGATCGTATGCGTCGCCAGGCCCGACCACAAAGCATCGCCATAGCGGATACGGTTTCCGGTCAGGGCCAGATACCTGCCGAAACCGCCGGCAAGGCCCGGCAGCAGATGGCTGGCGCCGACATCCGGGAAAAAGCCGATGCCGACTTCCGGCATGGCGAACTGGGCGTTCTCGGTCAGCACCCGCTGCGAGCCGTGGAACGAGATGCCGACGCCACCGCCCATGACGATGCCGTCGATCAGCGCGACATAGGGCTTGCCGAACCGCGCGATGCGGGCGTTCAGCCGGTATTCGTCGGCGAAGAAATCGACAGGCGGCTTTCCCGCCCGGCCGGCCTCGTAGATGTGGAGGATGTCGCCGCCGGCCGAAAACGCCCTGCCCTCGGCCTTGACGACGACGACTTCGACGCCGTCGTCCCGCTCCCAGGCGCGCAGCGCCTTGTCGAGTGCCCCGACCATGCGATGGGTGACGGCGTTGAGCGCACGCGACCGCGTCAGCGTGACGATGCCAGCCCTGCCCAACCGTTCGAAGCGGATCTCGTCGCCGCCACCAAAATCCATCGCCTGAGAATCCCTTCCCCCGCGCCTGCGGGACTGAAGTGCTAAAGCGTGGCCTATGGGTGCGTCAATGCCGGCGGCGCCTGCCGCCTTGGCCGCCGCCGGAGGCCGATGCTAGAACTGACCATCTTGATGACGGGCTTTCGAACCGGACGGTGAGCCATGCCGCAGTTTTTGCGCCTTGCCCTGGTGGTGATCGGCCTGATGGCGGCAGGCGCGGCCGCTCGTCCCGCATCGGCCGGTGACGATCTCTACCGCGCGATAACCATCGTCACTGGACAGGGCGAGGAAAACCGCCAGATCGGCTTCAAGGCCTGCCTGGATGCGGTTGTGGTCAGGGTCTCCGGCGATCAGCGGTTGCCGAAAAAGCCTGAAATGGCGGCACTGCGCGACAAGGCTGGCAGATTCGTCGCCGAATTCCGGTACCGCGACCGGATGGAAGGCATTCCGATCCACGACGAGCAGGGCACGCATGACCGGCCGCACGATCTCACTTGCCTCTACAAACCCGCCGTCATCGACCCGGTGCTGGCATCGCTCGACAGCAAGCCGTGGCTTGCCGAGCGGCCGCGGCTGGCGATCTTCCTCGCAACCGAGCGGGCCGCAATGCATGTCACGCTGGCCGCCGACGACGAGCGCGGCGCACCGATGCGCGAATCGTTCCTGAATGCAGCCGAACCACTGGCGATGCGCATCACCTTTCCCGAGGCGTCGCTGCTCTCCGAATCCGGGCTGGACGACAAGGCACTGCGTGAGACTGACATGGCGGCTCTGGACAACGCGGCCAAACAGGCCGGTGCCGACCAGGCTCTTGCCGGCAGCATCGTCTGGAGCGACGGGGAATTGGGCTGGATCGCCGATTGGCGCCTTGCCACGGGCGGCCAGACCCATCACTGGCAGGTGCGCGGCGTCAGTTTCGACGAGGCGTTCCGCGTCGCCATGCGGGGTGCCGCGCAGGTGCTGTCCGGCAACGGGCAGCCTTGAAACGCAACTCCCCTTGTGGCTCCACAGAGAAGAGACAAGGAGATGGCTTGCAAGACTTGGGTTCCTCGCCCCCGCAAAGCGGGGAGAGGTGGCCGCGAAGCGGTCGGAGAGGGGGCCTTTTCGCAGGGCGCAGTTCCCCCTCTCCGTCTCGGCTTCGCCGAGCCTCCCCCATTCCATGGGGCGAGGAACCCAAGCTGGAAAGCTGGCACAATCGTGTCGCATTGGTCAGCGGCGAAGGCTCGTGGTAAAGCTGCCCGATCCGGAGTTTTGGCGATGAATAAATTCGACCCAGCAAAGCCTGCCGGCGCGCGCAGCGTCGACGAGATCACCGGCAGCCGCCGTTTGCGCCGCATGCGCAAGGCCGACTGGTCGCGCCGCCTCGTCCAGGAGAACCGGCTGAGTGTCGACGATTTGATCTGGCCGATTTTCGTCGTCGACGGGAAAAATATCCGCGAACCGATCGCTGCCATGCCCGGCGTCTTCCGGCTGTCGCTCGACCTAGCCATCAAGCAGGCCGAGCGCGCGGCAAAGCTCGGCATTCCGGCGATCGCCACCTTCCCCAATGTCGAGCTCGGCCGGCGCGACGAGACCGGATCGCACATCCTCGACCCGGAAAACGTCATCAACCGCGCTACGCGCGCCATCAAGCATGCGGTGCCCGAGATCGGCATCATCACCGACGCGGCGCTCGATCCTTTCACCTCGCATGGCCACGACGGCATCTTGCGCGACGGCATCATCGTCAACGACCAGTCCGTGGAGCAGGTCACGGCGGCTGCCGTCATCCAGGCCGCGGCGGGCGCCGATATCATTGCCCCGTCCGACATGATGGACGGCCGCATCGGCGCCATTCGCGATGCGCTCGACGCCAACGGTTTTCAGGACGTGGCGATCATGTCCTACGCGACGAAGTTCGCCTCCGCCTTCTACGGTCCTTATCGCGAGGCGGTCGGCACCGCCGGGCTGCTCAAGGGCGACAAGAAGACCTACTATCTCGACCACGCCAATTCCGACGAGGCCGTGCGCGAGGCCGAGCAGGACCTAGCCGAGGGCGCCGACATGCTGATGGTCAAGCCGGGCCTGCCCTATCTCGACATCATCCGACGGCTGAAGGACGAATTCCGGATACCGACCTTCGCCTATCAGGTATCGGGCGAATATTCGATGATCAAGGCGGCCGCCGCCAATGGCTGGATCGACGGCGACAAGGCAATGCTGGAATCGCTGCTGGCCTTCAAGCGCGCCGGCTGCGACGGGATTCTGACCTACTTCGCGCCCGAGGTGGCGGAGATGCTGAAGGGCTGACGCGCATCTGTAGCGTGGGCGCCTCGATGACCGCGGCGCACCCAGCTAGCGCTCAATACTTCTCCGGCACATACAGCTCGCGCGGCAGCACCTGGCGCTCGTATTCGGGATTGAAGACGCGCTCGGGCAGCGTGATCTCCTCGTGCGGGACTTCCTCATAGGGCATCTGCTTGAGGAGATGGTCGATGCAGTTCAGACGCGCCCGCTTCTTGTCGTTGCCCTCGACGATGAACCAGGGGGCTTCGGGAATGTTGGTGCGGGCGAACGTCTCTTCCTTGGCCTTGGTGTACTGCTCCCAGCGCACGCGCGACTGCAGGTCCATCGGCGAAAGCTTCCACTGCTTCATCGGGTCGTGGATGCGCATCAGGAAGCGCATCTGCTGCTCCTCGTCGGTGATGGAGAACCAGTATTTGACCAGCGTGACGCCGGAACGAACGAGCATGCGCTCGAACTCCGGGACGTCGCGGAAGAACTCCTCGACCTGATCGGGCTGGGCGAAGCCCATCACGCGCTCGACGCCGGAACGGTTGTACCAGGACCGGTCGAACAGAACGATCTCGCCGCCTGCCGGCAGATGCGGAACGTAGCGCTGGAAATACCATTGCGACTTCTCGCGCTCGGTCGGCGCCGGCAGCGCGACGACGCGGCAGATGCGCGGGTTGAGCCGCTGGGTGATGCGCTTGATGACGCCGCCCTTGCCTGCCGAGTCGCGGCCCTCGAAAACCACCACCAGCTTCTTCTTGTGGTAGGCCACCCAGGACTGCAGCTTGATCAATTCGGATTGCAGCGTGATCAGGTCGCGAAAATATTGCATGCGATCCATCGACGGCGGATGCGCGTTCTTGTAGATTTTTGCGATTTCCAGTGACAGCGCCGGTTCCGACATTTCCAGCTCGTAGTTTTCGTCGAGCGTGTCCGCGAGCTCCGCTTCCAGCCAATCCCTGGCCGGGGAATTCTGTTTCGATTCGGTCATTTGCGCTGCTCCGCGTGCAAGCCCCTGCCGGGCGCCCCGCCGCCCGGCCTGCCGGCCGAGATGGACTCCTGAGCCGACTTGCATACAGGCCGGCAATGACGGTTTTATTGCAGCTGGCCCGCGTGCCCTTCACGCGCTTCCGATCCGCGAGATGTGATCGCTCCGTCTTGCGTCACGGGGCGACAAGCCGTGCGAATTGTCCTACAAATGCCAGGCTTATTTCGGGCTGCCCTTGAAGCCCTCTCCCAACACAATCGTGAGGATCTGACATGGAATACCGCACACTCGGCCGTTCCGGGCTGAAGGTTTCGACGCTGACCATGGGCACCATGACCTTCGGCGGCGCCGGCGCATTTTCGGCGGTCGGCAAGACCGATCTCGACGAGGCGCGCCGGATGATCGACCTCTGCATCGACGCCGGCATCAACGTCATCGACACGGCCAATGTCTATTCGAACGGGCTTTCGGAAGAGATCATCGGCGAAGCGCTCGGCGGCAAACGCAAGGGCGACGTACTGATCGCCTCGAAAGCGCGCATGCGGATCGGCACCGGCCCCAACGACGAGGGCCTGTCGCGCTATCATCTGATCCGCGAGTGCGAGAAGAGCCTGAAGCGCCTCAAGACCGATGTCATCGACATCTATTTCCTGCACGAATGGGACGGCACGACGCCGCTCGAGGAAACCATCGCCGCGCTCGACACGCTCGTCAGCCAGGGCAAGGTCCGCTATGTCGGCTGTTCGAACTATTCCGGCTGGCAGGTGATGAAGGCGCTGGGGATCAGCGACCGCCAGCACCAGCCGCGCTTCGTCACCCAGCAGATCCACTACACGCTAGAAGCGCGCGAAGCCGAGTACGAGCTGCTGCCGATCTCCGTCGACCAGGGGCTTGGCGTGCTGGTATGGAGCCCGCTTGCCGGTGGATTGCTGTCCGGCAAATACCACCGCGACCAGGCGACCTCGCGCCAGCTCAGCGGCTGGTCGGAACCGCCGATCCGTGACGAGGACCGGCTGTGGCGGATCGTCGATGTCCTTGTCGAGATCGCCGAGAGCCATGGTGTGTCGGCGGCGCAGGTGGCGCTTGCCTGGCTGCTCGGCCGGCCTGCCGTCAGTTCGCTGGTGATCGGCGGCCGGACCGAAGCGCAGTTCAGGGACAACATCGCCGCTGCAAGCCTGGTGCTTGCCGACGACGAACGCAAACGGCTCGATGCGGTGAGCAGGCCGCCAGTGCTCTACCCCTATTGGCACCAGCAGTTCACGGCAAAAGACCGGTTCGGCCCGGCCGATCTGGTTCTTTACCGGGATGACATCTGAAGGATCGCCGCGGCTGTGGTTTCGGGATTCTGCATCCGCGGCAGCATTAGCTGACTGCCCTTCCGCAATGCTGCTGCAATCTTGGTGGTGGAAACACCGGTTGCGGAAAAAGCGGGAAGGCGATGAGAATCCTACTGATAGAGGACGAGAAGGAAATGGCGGATGCGCTGTCGGTGGCGCTGGGCAAGCACGGCGTCGTCACCGACCACACGATCCATCTCGCTGACGCAATCGAATTGACGCGCCAGAACATTTACGATGCGATCCTTCTGGACCGCCGCTTGCCCGACGGCGAGGGATTGACCTTTATCCCGCAGTTGCGGCGGACGGGAACCGACACGCCGATCCTCGTGCTGACGGCGCGCAACGAGCCAATGGAACGCGTCGAAGGTCTCGACGTCGGCGCTGACGATTATCTGGGCAAGCCGTTTCTCGTCGAAGAGCTGATGGCTCGGTTGCGGGCTGTTCTACGGCGGCCGGCAAGCCTGACGGAACTTCACATCACCGTGGGTCGAATGGCGATCGATCCCCTGCATTTGAGCGTGACCGTCGAGGCGATCCCGCTCGACCTGCCCAGACGCGAACTTCTCGTTCTGGCAGCGCTGGCCAAGCGGAAGGACAGAACCGTCCTTCGGTCGACGCTCGAGGCGGCGGTCTACAATTACGAGGAAGAGATCCAGTCGAACGCGCTCGATGCGCATATTTCCAGGCTGCGCAAGCGGCTGCTGGATGCTGGCGCCGGCATTGCGATCCACAACATCCGGGGCGTCGGATATCTCCTGAAGGAAGAATGATGCCCGAGGCGAACATGTCGAAC
Source organism: Mesorhizobium sp. WSM4821 (assembly GCF_055901555.1). Classification (NCBI taxonomy): domain Bacteria; kingdom Pseudomonadati; phylum Pseudomonadota; class Alphaproteobacteria; order Hyphomicrobiales; family Phyllobacteriaceae; genus Mesorhizobium; species Mesorhizobium sp. WSM4821. The sequence goes on from NZ_CM148371.1 coordinate 5,075,271, forward strand.
CCCTCACTTTGGTGGAAGCTCAGCTGGCAGCTCAGCCTCGTCATCGTCGCCGTGGTCGCCGCAGTGATCATCGGGCTTTGCATGTGGGCGACTACGGTCATGTCGCCGAACTTCGCCATGGAGCGCAAAATCACCTCGCTGATGGTCGGGGCCGTTGAACGCGACCCGCAAGGAAAGTTAGGAATACGCGATACGCCGGAGCTGAAGTCGCTTAAGCAACAGAACAGTGGACTTTGGTACGTCGTGGCCACCACGGACGGTGCTTCCATATCCTACGGCACCATTCCCGCAGCCTATGCTGAGCTCGTCCATCTGGCGCACCTGTTCCAGGACGCAGATATCAGGGGATCGGCCGGAACAGATGAGATTGCCTCGGTCGAAAACGTCGAGACTGTGGCGGGTGAGGTCCGGATTCTTTTTGGCGGCTTCGCTGACAAAGGCTGGCCCGGTCTCGCCATTCTGGCCCACAGTTACCCGATCTACATCCCTTTGATCGCGATTGCCTTGCCTGCGATCTTCCTTGCCGTCCCCCGCATCGTTGGGCGCGGCTTGGCCGGTGTGAGCGACGTCGCCGACAAGGCATCGCAGATCGAACCGCGCCGGTACGGAGTACGGCTGCCGGTGGACGGTATTCCCAAGGAAGTCGCTCCGCTGGTGACCGCGTTCAACGGAACGCTCGAGCGGCTCGAGAACGAGTTCCGAAAACGGCAGCGTTTCCTGATCGATGCGGCGCATGAGCTCAGAACACCCATCGCCATCATGCAGACGCGGATCGATGGGATGCCCGAGGGCCAGGATCGCCGGCGATTGTTGGCCGACGTTGCTCGTCTGGCTGAGACCGCCGAACAGCTCCTCGATTTTGAGCGCAACGACCAGGCGGCCGACCTGCATGAAACGGTCGATCTCGTCGAAATCGCACGGACCGCCGTTGCCGACCTCGCACCGCTGGCGATCGCCGCCGGCTATCAGATTTCTTTTGAATGTGACGTGGAAAGCCTCCAGCGGCGCGGCAGTCCTTCCGCTTTGCCGAGAGCGATCAGCAACCTGGTTCGCAATGCAGTCGACCATGGCGGCAATGCCGGAATGATCACCATCTCGGTCTCAGCCGACGGAGAGATCAACGTGGCCGATGAAGGACCAGGCATACCGGCGGAGCATCGGGAGCTGGTTTTTGAGCCCTTCTATCGCATCACCCCGCGAAGCACCGGGGCGGGCCTTGGTTTGAGCCTGGTGAAGCAGATCGTTGCGAACCACCGCGGTCAGGTAAGCATGACAAGCGGCATGACCGGGACGCAGGTGGCGATCCGGCTCTGAGACCTGCCCCCCTTTTGGCCTCCGAGCAATCTGGAGCATAGGTTTGCGCTTCGCTCGCTGTGCCTCAGTGACGGGCTCCTCGATCTGCCAGCTGGCGATACGCACCGGCGATATCCGTCACTGCTCGAAATGATCCGTAATGCTGCGGCAATCCTACCCTCGCACGGTCATCCCGGAACACCCGCGACGGAGGCTAGAAAACGTGCGCAGCAATTCATCGATATCGATTGAAGCAACCCTCCGACGTGTCGGATCCCCACCAACATTTCCGCTGAAATCCCTATGCCTGGCATTGCCCCTGATCCTGGCGGTAGCCGGATGTGCCGCGGTGCCTCTGACGGAAGGCGGCACCCTCACCTCCTACAGCAATCTTGGCGCGCCCAAGGGCAACTTGTCCAAGAAGCGTATCTTTGTGGACGGGCAAGCTCTGGCGGTTGCGAAGACGGCGAGGATCGTTCCAGCGACTTTCGTCTTCAGCGCCGCGTCGCGGGTGAAATCGGCAGCCGATCGGCGATTGGTGGCGAACGCACTGGACCGGGCGCTCTGCGTCGCGCTCAGCGACAAGTATCAAATGGTCTCGGCCGGCCAGCCGGCCGATGTGACGATCCGACCGGTCGTCACCGATATCGTTCCGACGAACAAGGTGATGGCGGGGGTCTCAACCGTCGTAACCGTAGGCAGCGGTTTTGCATTGCCCTCCAGCGTGCCCGTCAGTGTGCCGCGCCTGCCCTTCGGCCTCGGAGGACTTGCGGTCGAGGCGGAGGCCGTCGACAGCAGTGGCGTCCAGCGCGCGGCAATGGTCTGGGCTCGCGGGGCAAACTCGATCCAGGACAACCCCCGCTTTTCGGAGGTCGGGGACGCTTATAGCCTCGCTTCGAGATTCGGCAGTGACTTTTCCCGAATGCTCATCACTGGCAAGGAGCCTAAAGTCTTCGACATCTCCATTCCTACCAAACAGCGGATCCAATCCTGGTTCGGCGGAAAACCGAAATACGCCGCGTGTGACACATTCGGTCGAATGCCGGGATTGCTGGGGGCCGTGGCGTCCAAGTACGGTGCGCCGCCGGAATGGACGGACAAGAAGCCCAAACCGCTGGCGACGAATTGAAGTGCCCTTCGCAAGTGCGCCTGGTTCAGGTTCAAGACCTATAAATTGACCAAAGGTGTCCGATGATGGTTCCGAACCCCTAGCGGACAGCGTCTCGGTGGTCTTTTTGGAACACCCGGCACCGTTCGACGGTCCCGGGCGTTGTCTGATTACAGCGTTAGCCCGCAAGCCCGACGGATGGCGACTTGGACCGGCGAAGGGGGCAAGGCCGGGTCAAAGTCACCCGTTGGTAGCAGCGGTGGTTGTGCCATGAAGCGCGGCCGCTTCCCTCGGTGAGATTGCGCGGCATGAACGAGGAATGGATGGCACAGATAGACAGTGCCTGCCGCACCAGTTGCCAGTTCAACCTTGCAATCTTGCGTAGAAGCGTAACCATTGGCAGAGATCTGCCTGAGCGTCGCGCCCGCGTCGCCATAGGGCAGCAACTCCCTCGCAATGGTGGCATGCGAACCTTTCCGTATCTTCGTGGGCGCATCATCAGCGCCAACATCCGATAACAGGAAGAGCATCAGCAATGCGCGTCCGCTGCTCTTCACGTTGGCACGCCATTCCATGAAATCCGGATTGTCGGTGCCAAAACTCATGTCCACATGCCAGCCATCATCCCCAGGAGATTCCGGTGAGGGAAAGCGGATCGGAAAGGTTCCGAGGCCTTTGGGTGCAAGCCAGCGGCGATCACTGACGAGTTGATCGTAGGCTTTGTGCAGGACCGGCGTGTTGGCGGCTTCAATGAACGGGGGAGAAGCCTTGAACCCCACGCGAACAACTGGCTGAATCCAGTTTTCAGGTTCGTCTGGCGACAGACCAATATCCGCCCACAGCTCGTCCCTGCATTGCTTTGCAAGGTGGGTGCTGAAGGCATTTCCGATTTTGACGAAACCGTCGTCGATGAAGTTCTGGACCTGATGGCAGGTCAGGCCGATGGGCTCGGTTTTGGGCATTACACATTCTCCGTTCGGCCACCGCGTCAGCGCAGCGTTTGATCTGATTGGCGCGGATGCGCCGGGACGACTTGGGCCGCTCAGATCAGGGGGAAGAATGTGGACACGAACATCATGATGGGAACGTATACCGAGGCGGAGGGCAGAAGCAAGATACGCAGGACATGCTTCGCTGAAGCGATCATCTTCCGGCTCTGATCAATGGGTGCTGAGCCTAGCTAGGCCGAGCCTGAGATAAAACGCCAGACCTCGGCATCAGGCTCGATCTGGCCGCTGAGCACGAAATATTTGTAGAGCACGAGCAGGCTGATCGCCTGCTCGGCCCGCTCATCGGCGAACTTGCGACAATAGGCGTTGGCCGCGGCAATGATGCGTTTGGCTTCAGCCGGATGCCGCTCGAAATAGCGGACCCGTTCGGCAATGTCCGAGAAATCTGGTTCGAGCGGTGCGTAATGGACGTTGGCCTCGATCTGCTTTTCAGCGAACCATGTCTCGGAAGTTGGCGGCGGCATCAGGCACAGCGAATTCGAACTCATGATCCATTTGAGATTGGTCGCCACGTCGTTTCCTTCGAGCGAAATCACGTAGCGGTAGCGAAGCTGCTGAGCGATGCTCAGATAGGGCTTGCGATATTCCGGCACTGCCGTCGGTTTGGGCGTGCCGACATCGCAAAATGGCAGATCGCGCGCGACCTCCAGAAGCAAGGTCCGTATCGGATTGTTGAGCTTGCCGCGCCAGACCGCGAGCGGGAGCTTGTCGGCGAAGGCAACATCGTCGGCGGGCATGTGGAAGTGACGGAACTTGTTGAGCTTGAACAGGACCCCGTTCCTGTTGTCGCCGGCAATCGGCCGGGCCTTGACGATCGACGGCACCCTCGGGACTTTGTTGATGTCACCGAATTGCAGGTCGATCAGCAAATCGGGATCGAAGTAGCGGGTGAATTCCTTCAGATCGTAGTAATACATACTCCGGTCTGTCGGCAGCCGGCTGACCGGCATGGCATCGGCGCCCGGCGCGAAAGCGTCCTGCAACATGTTGTAATGGTTGAGACGCGCGCGAACCGATGCGTCCGAAAGCCTGGCCCGGTCGAGCAGCCCGGCGAGCCTGCGGCGGAACAGTGCCTGCGGTGCGATATCGCGCACGGCGTTGCGCGCATAATAGAACAGCTTCTGTGCACTTCTTTGAAGGGTGGCCATCGGTCACTTGGTTTAAAACAGGTCGGCTTGTGATTGTATCGGCGGTCTCTCCTACACCATTGTGCGACCCGTCTTGCAAGCCCGGACCGCGTGGAACCCGCGTCGCCGGTCTTCGAGGGAATTTCGCAGGTGTTGTGCCCCAGGGCTATTGCACCTGCACATGCTGGCCGGATATAGCTCTGATTGGCACTGGGGGCGCTCACAATATGTCGCGAAATCCGTGTTTCTTCTTCGCTGCCGATCAAAACTATTTCCCGTACGCCTGCTTAGCCGCGCGCCGTGTGTTGGATGTATCCGGCCCTATCAAGGGCTTTGTCCTTCAGACTGGTGTCGGCGCAAAAGACTTGGAGGTCGGTGAACGCTTGCTAGGGTCCGCGGTCAGTATCCTCGACGTGTCGAACTTCATGGAAGCTACGAATTTTAATCCGGGCCATCTGACCTTGGCGACCTATATCAGGCTGTTCGCAGATCAATTGCCTGAATTCGAGCCTTATGATCACATTGTCTATGCCGACAGCGACGTGCTCTTCAATCGATCGATAGCCGACCTAGCCCATACACAACTGCAGGCGCCATTATTGGCCGCTCATGATGAGCAATGCTATTTCGACACGAAGTACCGCCGACGCCTGCCGATGAAGCCCGGCGCGCCGAAATTCAATGCGGGCGTGCTGGTATTCAACATGCCCATGGTGCGGCGAGAGGGGCTATTGCAGAGGACTCGCGAACTCGCCTCGCAGCGCATCGATGAAATGGACCAAGGTGCACTCAATGTCGCTTTTGAAGACAGATGGCAGACGATGCACCCCTACTGGAACGTCATGACGAATTTCAACAGCCAGGTACGATTCGACAAGGCATTTGCGCGTCATTTCTCGCGTGGGAAGCCCTGGTCGAATCGTCCGATCGGTGTCGAGTTGGAGGCGTTGGCTATCTATCGTCATCTTGCAAAGGACACGCCTTGGGCAGGTCATTTCGCCCGGCACGCGCGGTTCGCTCTCAAACAGTTTACCAGGAAGCTTGATGGCATAATGGGTTTCCTCGCCAACGACGAAAAACGCCGACGCAGATCCCTGTTCGACGCTGAACAGACCAGCAGGATTTTTGCAGACCACGCGGATCGGTTGATGATGGCCGTGCAATATCCCGAACGCGTTTCGGGAATTGAAAGGTAAAAAGCGCACGCCGGCCTCGGCACTCAGGCATAATGAATCCCGAGGTCCGTTACGCCTGATGAATGTAGAGAGCAACATCAATTGCCACGTTCGGAGTTAGACGCGCGGACCGATGCGTCCGAAAGCCTGGCTTGGTCGAGCAGCCCGGCGAGCCTGCGGCGGAACACCACCTGCCGTGCGATATCGCGCGTGGCGTTGCGTGAATAGTAGAATAGCTTCTGTACGTTTCTTTGAAGTGGCCATCTGTCACTTGGAAGAAAAGTCGGCTTGTTATTCGTACCCCGGTCTCTCCTACACCCCGGTCTCTCCTGCATTGCCGTACCAGCCATCTTGCAAGCTCGGAACCGCGTGGAGCCGGCCCTGCCGGCTGTCTATGGAGCCGATCGCCCATTGCGGTGTTGTGTTTGTAGCCCAATGCTCCTAGGCAGGGCTACGGCTTTCAGAATTGTGAAAGGAACAGATATGGCGCGAGCACCGAATTACGGCCAGGAACGCAAGGAACGTGACCGGCAGAAGGCCGCCAAGAAGGCGGAAAAGCTGGCGGCCAAGGTCGCAGCCAAGGAACGTTCGAAGCCCGAAGACGAGACCACGTCCGAGACCGAAGCGGCAGAGTAGAACGGCATCCGGCCGCGAGGCGGGCCGGATTTCGCCGTGTCTTCAGACCGGCGCCTTGTCGCTTACGAAGACGTTCACTTCACGCGCGGCGGCGATGAAGGCGCGCCTTGCGGTCATCGCCGGTTTGTCGCCGGCCAGCGCATCATGGCAGGCCTGCAGCGCTTCGCGGTGCTTGGGGCTGCGCTTGCCGGGCCAGCTGTTGAGCAGGTAATCGGAAGCCTCGCGCACCGTACGCAAGAGCTGATTGGTTCCCGCCGTGCCCTTGACGGTCACGGGGGTTTCAAATCGGTTGTTTTCCATCGCCGCTCTTACGCCATCGGCGCTCGCGAAGCGAGGGCCAAAGTGGTTGCCTCGGCAATCAGGCCGCGACGACGGCAAATCCCCTGGCGCGCAAACCGCGCCGGTCATTGTGCAATGATGTCACCAGCCGGTCGCGGCTGCCGACGATATGGGCCGAAAGCCGACGTGCTGCTTCACCGGCATCACCAGCCCGCACCGCTGCCAGAATGGCACGGTGTTCGGCCCAGGCACGACCGAGCGCCGCCTCGTCGCGCACCTCCAGCCAGCGGGCGCGCGACAGGCGCGTCATGGCATCGCGGACAGCCCTGAACAGGAACTCGTTGCCGGACAGGCGTGCCAGCTCGATGTGAAAATCCATGCCGACGCGGTGCCATTCCTCGCGCGGGGTGCCGGCGTCGCAGGAGTCCAGCATCGCCTCGATGACGTCGACGGCGCTCCTATCCTCGAGGGCACAGGTCAGCCTGAGCGCCGCGACCTCGACCGCCTCGCGGTAGACGGCGATCTGCTCGAGTTCGGCAAGATTGATGGGCGACACCGCCCAGCCGCGCCCGTCGCGGCAGACCAGGCCTTCCGTTTCGAGCCGCAGCAACGCTGCCCTGACCGGCGTGCGCGAGGCGCCGAAGCGGCTTTCGATCCAGCGTTCCGTCAGCCGCTCGCCCGGACCGACCTCGAGACCGAGGATCATCTCCCGAAGCTGCTTTTCGACATTCTGCATCTGCGACATGGCGGTTCCGTTCCGGCCATTTTCTTCTGGCAATCGGGTCGCTGGCCAGCGTCTACCGATCACGTTTGAGAAGGCCGCATTGACAGCAGCCGGGCTTGCGTCCATGACGAATACCAGTTTGGTATCCCAAAATGGTATCCGCAGCAAGTTTTCATGCGAGCCGGCCGGACAGGACGTGACATGCCGCAAGACAGCACAGCGCAAAGCACGCACAACATCCATTGGCGGCGCAATCTCGCCGTGTGTTTTGCCGGGTCGTTCAGCACGCTTGTCGCCATGACTTTGCTGCTGCCCTTCCTGCCGCTGTATGTCGAGCAGCTGGGTGCCGAGGGGCACGTGGCTGTTGTGCAGTGGTCCGGCATCGCCTATGGCGCGACGTTCTTTGCCGCCGCCTTGGTGGCGCCGCTGTGGGGACGGCTGGGCGACCGCTACGGCCGCAAGCTGATGCTGGTGCGCGCCAGTTTCGGCATGGCCATATGCATGTCGCTGACCGGCCTTGTCGAGACTGTCTGGCAATTGGTGCTGCTGCGCCTGCTGATCGGTTTCGCCGGCGGCTATTCCTCGGGCTCGACCATTCTTGTCGCCATGCAGACCCCGAAGGAACGGTCGGGCTGGGCGCTCGGCGTGCTGTCGGCCGGCATCACCGCCGGCGCCCTCGTCGGTCCCCTGCTCGGCGGCGCGCTGCCGCCCCTGATCGGCATCCGCGCCACCTTCCTGCTCGCCGGCGGCGTCATTTTCCTGGCGTTTCTGGCAACGACTTTTCTCATCAAGGAGAACCCTCGCCCGGTAGCCGACAAGGCAGCACTTACCGAGAAGCCGAAAGGCGGCTGGTCGCAAATTCCGGACAAGCGCCCCGTCGTCGCCATGCTGGCGACAGGCATGCTGCTGAGCTTCGCCACCATGTCGATCGAGCCGATCATCACGGTCTACGTCCAGCAGCTCATCGAGGACCAAAGCCTGTTAACGCTGACCTCCGGCGTCGTCATGTCGGCGGCGGCACTTGGCGCCATCCTGTCGGCCTCGCGTCTCGGCAAGCTCGCCGACCGCGTCGGTCACTGGAACGTCATCATCGGCGCGCTTGCCGTCTCGGCGCTGCTCTTGATCCCGCAGGCCTTCGTCACGCAAAGCTGGCAGCTCGTCGGCCTGCGTTTCCTGATGGGGCTGGCGCTCGGCGGTCTCCTGCCCTGCATCACCAGCGTCATCCGCCACAATGTTCCGGACGGCGTCGGCGGCAATGTGCTGGGACTGTCGATCTCGGCGCAATATGTCGGGCAGGTCGCCGGGCCGCTGCTCGGCGGCTTCGTCGGCGGTCATTTCGGCATGTGGGCGGTGTTTCTCGGCACATCCGTGCTGATGGCGGGCGGAGCGGCGTATAACTGGCTGGTCCAGGCGCGCCGCGAACGGGACATGCTGGTGCAGGCGGGCGAGTCGTGACACCGTTTGCGAGCCATCATTACTTCACGGAGATCAAAAACATGAGCACCGCCGAGCAATCAGCGAGCGGCAGCGGCCGCATCCTCGTTTTCGCCGGCGGCCTGTGCGGCGCGGCCGGCGTGGCGCTCTCCGCCGCGGCGGCGCATCTCGGCGGCGCTTTCGTCAGCACGGCGGCGTCCTTCCTGCTCATGCATGCGCCGGTCCTCGTTGCCGTCGGCCTCGTCGGCGCAAACCGGATCCTGCGGACCGCAAGCCTTGTCCTTCTTACCGGGCTCGTCTTGTTTTGTGGCGATCTCCTCGCCCGGGACTTCCTCGGCTCGCGGCTTTTCCCGATGTCGGCGCCGATCGGCGGCAGCTTGCTGATCGCCGGCTGGCTGGCGGTTGCCGCCTCGGCGCTGGTGCGCCCGCGCTCCTGAGGCGTGATCCCCGCATCCTTCCCGCCTCGCAGGCAGATCTCCCCACAAACCCGGTCAATCTTGCCGGCGTTCGGGCCGCGCCGGCAGGTCGCGATTGCGCGCGGCCGGAGTGGTCAGGCGCAGCCGCTCCGGCCTGTCGGTGGCCGGCGAGATGCCCCAGTAGTTGCGATAGATGTCTTCGAACAGCTGATTGATCGGATGCATGACCCGGTTTCCTTTCACTTGAATCGATCCAATCGGCAGGCCTGAAAAAGCGCCGCCGATCAGCTCCGCTTGCGCTCCACGAAGAAACGCAGATCGCGAATCCACGGACCGGCGCCGCCGCGACGTGTCCGGGTCGCGGCGTTCGAGGTGATGCTCCAGTCGTTGCGATAGATGTCTTCAAACAAGTAATTGACGGGATGCATGGCTCTCTCCTTCCTGAATCGATCCAATCGACCATTAGGCGATACACTTGGATCGATTCAAAAGTAGACCTCAGTCCGCCGATGTCAAGCAAAATTTGAATCGATCCAAGGAAAATGCTAGACAGCAATCCGGAGGCAGAGAAGAATGGCGTCATCCACCGAAGGCAACACAAGACCGGTCCGGCTGGCCGACATCGCCAGGGCCGCCGGGGTTTCGCACGGCACCGCCTCCAACGTGTTCAGCCGTCCCGAGATCGTGCGCGAGGAAGTCCGCGAGCGGGTCAAGGCGGCGGCCGAGGCGATGGGCTACGCGGGTCCGGATCCCAAGGGCCGGCTGCTGCGCGCGGGCAAGGTCAACGCGATCGGCGTCGCCACCACCGAGCCGCTGTCCTATTTCTTCGACGATCCCTTTGCCCGCACGATGATGGCCGGGATTTCCGAGGCGTGCGACGCCACCGGCGCCGGCATAGCGCTCGTATCCGCCGGCAATGAGGAGAAGCTTGCCTGGAACATCCAGAGCGCGCTGGTCGACGGCTTCATCCTGTTCTGCATCGAGGGCGGCTCACGCCTTGTCGAACTGACGCGCGAACGCAAACTCCCCTTTGTCGCGCTTGAACTCGGCTTCGACGACGCCACCGTTTCGGCAATAGGCGTCGACAATGTCGCCGGCGCCCGTTTGGCGGCGCAGCATCTGGCCGGGCTTGGCCACCGGCGCTTCGCCGTCCTGGCGCTGCCTTTCGCCGACGGCAGCACCGGCCCTGCCTCGCCGGAGCGGATCCGCACGGCCCTCTACACCGGCACGCGCGATCGCCTCGTCGGCTATTTCGAGGCGCTTTCCCGGTTCGGTGTCGATACCGCTGATGTGCCGGTCTACGAGACCGAGAACGACGAAGCCAGCACAAAAGCCGGTCTTGAAACGATCTTCGCCTCGGCGGAGCCGCCGACAGCCATCCTGGCGATGTCGGACCGGATGGCCATGGTGGCAATCGAGTGGTTGGCCGCGCGGGGCATGGCGGTTCCCGACGACGTTTCCATCGTCGGCTTCGACGGCGTGCCCGACGCCGCACTTTGCGATCCTCCGCTCACCACGGTCGCCCAGCCGATCGCCGAAATCGGCCGCAGGGCGGCACGAACGATCCTCGATTTCGACGGCACGGTGCGGCGCGAGACGCTCGGCGTCGAGCTCGTCGTCAGGGCATCTTCCGGGCCGCCGCCCAAAACAGCTTGAGCCCAGAGGCCTATCCATTTGTTTTAGCCGCATTTCTGCGACGCCAAGTTTTTCCACTTGGCTGCAAAACGGCTACGGGTTGCTAGTCGCCATACCCGCCGCGCCGAAGGACGCATCGACACGCGGCGCCTCGACGCGCACCGGCTTGCTCTTGCCGCCGATACCCGACAGCCATTCGAGGTAATAGGCAAGCGCGAACTGCATGGCGATGCCGGCGGCGAGTAGCAGGCTGTCATAGGCAAATCCGCCCGGGTTGATCAGCTTCATCACCTGCGCCGCCATGGCAATCACCGTGCCGGCGATGAAAACCGGCAGCGATCGTTTGCCCAATATGGCGAGCGGATGATCGCGGCGCGTGCGGAACAGGTTCGAGACAGCGGGAAAGGCCACGATCAGATAGCTCACCGCCAGGATGTGCAGCAGCCTCGACAGCGACAGGAATGTCTTGTCGAAACCGGTCAGCACCACGGGCAGATCCAGCCACGATACCCGCCCCCACAGCGGACTGTGTACCCACACCAACGCCGCGACGACATAGGTTGCCGCCGCGCCGACCAGCCAGCGATTGACCGGAATGCTGCCGCCGCGCCTGATATGCAGCATGCCAGCCATGCCGATGGCGAAGAGGAACTGCCACGACAGCGGATTGAGGAACCAGAAGCCGGGCTCCGGGTAATTCGGCGGGGCGATCTGGTAGATCCCGGCAACCAGCCACAGGGCTGCGGACAGTGCGAGCGCCGCCAACGGCCTGTAGCTGACGAACAGCAGAAAGGCCGGCGCCATCAGCAGCAGCACTGAATAGACCGGCAGGATGTTGTTGTAGCCGAGCTGATGGCCAAGCGCGACGATGCCGATCAGCGCCTGCGGCGCGTTGCTGATCAACGGCTCGATATTGACCATCGTCAGCATGTCCGGCCGCTTCGCGAACACCGCCGCCGCGCAGAAGATGGCCACCACCACCATCGTCGTGACGATGTGGGCGGTATAGAGCACGCCGGCGCGGCGCCACAATTTCAGTGTGGCCAGGAGCCGGTTTCCGGGCTGGAATTTTGAGCCGTAGGCCAGCGCGACGGACATGCCCGAGATCAGCACGAAGGCCTCCGCGGCATCCGAAAAACCGAAATTCTTGTAGGTCAGGGTTTCGAAAACGGTGCCCGGCACGTGATCGACAAATATGATCAGCAGTGCGAGAGCACGGAACACATCGATACGCGTATCGCGTTCCTGTATACCCGTATCCCGGACACGCATGGCGCGATCCGGGATATGCGCATCCCGTCCCTGTGAAATCGGCATGGTCATCGATAAAAGGCCTCAAAGCTGGTTGTTCATGCCCGCAGATCGATGCGACCGCCCGGCGCGCCGCTTCAATTCCTGCCACAGGAGGAATATCAGCGAAAAACGGGTTGAAATGCGCCCGGTTCAATCAATTTTGTAGGGGCTCGAAAATATTCTGTTTTGAAGCCGGCAAATTAAGAAAAACCGCATGGAATCAAAAGGATGCAACTGTGGTGGAAAAACCTCCGGAAGATGGCTTTTTGCGGCGCGACCTGGCCTTTTCCTACCGGCTTTACCGACCCGCAAAACCAAGCGGCGAATGCCTTTTCCTGCTGCATGGATCCGGCGTCGACGAGACGACGCTGGTGGCGCTGGCGCGTCAGATCGCACCGGGAGCCGTGCTGGTGGCGGTCCGCGGCCGCATAGCCCAGGAGGACGGTTTCCGCTGGTTCGCTCGGATCACGCCGACGCGCTTCGAACAGCAGAGCATCCGCACAGAAGCGGACGCATTCGCGGGTTTCATCACCGAGGCCGCGAAGCGCCACGGCCTCGATCTCTCCCGAACGGTTTTTCTCGGCTATTCGAACGGCGCCAACCTGGTTTCGACCGTCATGCTGCTCAATTCCGGCCTCATCGAACGGGCGGCATTGCTGCGCCCGATGCCGGTGCTGGACGACGTGCCCGCGGCCGACCTCGGCAAGGCGCGCGTGCTGATCATTGCCGGCGCCGCCGACCTGACCTACGCGCCGTTCGCGCCGGCACTGGTCGTGTTGCTCAGCCGGCACGGCGCCGGGGTCGATGCCCGCATCATTGCCTCCGGCCATGAAATCGGCGACCGGGATGCCGAAATCGTCAGGCAATGGCTGGCAGGATCGGGCCTGGCAGGCCCAGCCATTGCCATTGCGCAAGCGAATTGACGAGCCGAGATCTTACCCTCGCCCCATCCGGTTCCAGGCATCCAGCCCGGCAATCTTGTAGGCTTCGGCCAGCGTCGGATAGTTGAAGGTGTTGTTGACGAAGAAGTCGACGGTGCCGCCGAGATTGATGACCGCCTGGCCGATATGGATCAGTTCGGTCGCGCCCTCGCCGACGATATGCGCGCCAAGCAGCCGGCGCGTTTCGATCGAGAACAGAAGCTTCAGGAAACCGGTGTTGACGCCCATGATGTGGCCGCGCGAGGTCTCGCGGAAGCGCGCCACGCCGACCTCATACGCGCCGCCGCTCTCGCGCACTTGCTCCTCGGACTGGCCGACGGTCGAGATCTCAGGCACGGCGTAGATGCCGTACGGAAAGGTTTGCGGCGGCGGCGGCAACGGCTCGCCGAAAGCGTGGCAGGCGGCCACCCTGCCCTGTTCCATCGAGGTCGAGGCGAGGCTCGGAAAGCCGATGACGTCGCCGGCGGCATAGATGTTCGGCGCGCTGGTCCGGAAGGTCTGCGGATCGACCTTGATGCGGCCCCTGGAATCGGCCTCGATGCCGACCACGTCCAGGCCGAGCGCGCCGACATTGCCGTTGCGCCCCGCGGCATAGAGCACCATCTCCGATCGTATGGTGCGGCCGTCGGCGAGCGTCACCTCGGCGTAGTCGGGTTTCGAGGCGATCTCCTTGATGGCGCTGCCCAGCCGGATCGTCATGCCGCGGTCACGCATCTGATGGATGAAATCGTCGACGATCTCGCGGTCGACGAAATCGAGGATGGTGTTGCGCGGCTCGACCAGCGTCACGGGCACGTCGAGCGCCGAAAAAATCGTCGCGTATTCGACGCCGATGACGCCGCCGCCGATCACCGTGAGCGTCCGCGGCAGGCGCTCGAGCTCCAGCATCTCGTCGCTGTCGAAGACACGGGTCTTGTCGAAGGGCACGTCGCGCGGCCGGTGCGGGCGGGTGCCGACCGCGATCAGCGCATGCGCGAAACCGACTTCGCTGTAGTCGCCGGCGTCCGTCGTCAGGCTCGCTCGGTTGGGACCGAGAAACTTGACCGCGGCGCGCGCGCTCCTGACCGTGTTGCGCATGAACTGGTGCTGTAGCACCTCGACCTCGTGATCGAGCGTCTTGTGCAGGCGCTCGATCAGATCGCCGACCGAAATGTCCTGCTTGACCCGGTAGCCGCGACCGTAGAAGCCGCGTTCGCGCCAGCCGGAGAGATTGAGCACAGTTTCCCGCAGCGTCTTCGACGGGATGGTGCCGGTGTGCACGGAAACACCGCCAAGACGCCGGCCCCTGTCGGCCACCAGCACGGATTTGCCGAGCTTGGCCGACTGCACCGCGGCACGGCGCCCGGAAGGCCCGCTGCCGATGACCAGCATGTCATAGTCCATGTCGCCCGTCCCTCGCCCGCCTGCGCTCTGCTGCGCCGCAGCAAACTAAACGCCATCCGCGCTGCGAATTCAACCGATCCGGGCTGTGTTCGGGCTGCTTCCTATCGCCTGCCGAAAACGACTCGATCTTGATTCCGCCGCAAGACTTCACCATTTCAAAACCAGGCGGCCCGCACTCTACCCCGGGCCTGATTACGAGGAAATGACATGAACGCGCGCGTTCTCGACGGCGAAATCATCACCACCAGGCTCGACGATGTCAGGGCCTATGACGGCGTGCGCACGCGGCGTGTCCTCGCCTTCATCATCGACTATTGCATCGTCGCGCTGCTCACCATCCCGTTCGCGATCCTGGTGTTCTTCCTGGGACTCTTGACGCTCGGCCTCGGCTGGATGCTGTTTTCCGTCCTCGTGCCGGCCGTCGCCATCCTCTACATCTGGAACACGCTCGGCAGCGCCGACCAGGCCACGACAGGCATGAAGATGATGGGGATCCGGCTCGACCGTCTGGACGGCACCCGCATCGACGGGCTGACGGCGGTGGTGCATTCGGTGCTGTTCTGGGCCGGCAACGTCATCCTGACGCCGCTGGTCCTCCTGGTGACGCTGTTTGCCGACCGCAAGCGCACCCTGCACGACCTGCTGCTCGGCACGGTGGTCAGCCGCAGCGACCGCTGAAACGGCTTTTCACGAGTTCTCACGAGCGTTTATGCGCAAATATCAGGCGTCCTGTCAGACGCGCCTTCACAATCCTGTTGAATTTTTCGCCATCCGCGCCAAAGGTAGAGGGATTCGCAGGAGTGTTTCCAAGGTTCGATGACGCACCATCCTACCCAGTCGCCGCAGTTCTTCCTGACCGCGCCGTCGCCATGCCCGTATCTTGAGGGCCAGTTCGAGCGCAAGGTGTTCACGCATCTGGTCGGAGACAAGGCGCCGGAGATGAACGACCTGTTGACGCAAGGCGGCTTCCGCCGGTCGCAGAACATCGCCTACAGGCCAGCCTGCGAAACCTGCCGCGCCTGCGTTTCGGTACGCATCCTGGCCCAGGAATTCACCACCAGCCGCAACATGAGGCGGGTGATACAGCGCAATTCGGACCTCGTCGGCGCCATGCACGACGCCCAACCCTCCACCGAGCAGTATTCGCTGTTCCGCAGCTATCTCGACGCCCGCCACCGCCGCGGCGGCATGTCCGACATGACGGTGCTCGACTACGCCATGATGGTCGAGGACACGCATGTCGACACCAAGGTCATCGAGTACCGGCGCCGCGGTCCCGACACCTTCATCACCGGCAAGGGCCAGGGCGAGCTGATCGCGGTGGCGCTCACCGACAAGATGGCCGATGGCCTGTCGATGGTTTATTCCTACTTCAATCCGGACTTCGAGGACCGCTCGCTCGGCACCTTCATGATCCTCGACCACATCGCCCGCGCCAGGGCGATGGGCCTGCCCCATGTCTATCTCGGCTACTGGGTCAACGGCTCGCGCAAGATGAACTATAAGATGCGCTTCATGCCGCAGGAGCATCTCGGCCCCAAAGGCTGGGAACGCTACGACCACGAAGCGGTTTCGCGCTGATCCGCCCTCTCGCCAATCAACCTTAAAACCGTTCCCAGGAGGATGCTGCTGGCTTTCCGGCCGATTGGCCGGAGGGACAGACGTTGGCCAATTTCGTGCCCGGCCTCCGAACTCATAGCGAGAATTGCCGCATGTCGTCTCACATCGACCACCAGAAGGGTCTTCTCATCACCGCCATCGGCGGGCTGACGCTGACCGTCGACATTCCGCTGATCCGGCTCGCCGACGGCGAGGCATGGACGATCCTGCTGCTGCGCACCGGCACCACCTTGGTCGCGGCGCTGATCATCTGGGCTGTCTGGCGCTCGCTGAGCAAGAACGCGCCGCAGCTCATCCCCGGCTGGTCGGGCCTCGTCGTCGCCATATGCTACGGGCTGACCTCGGTCACCTTCGTCACCAGCATCTATCACACCACGACCGCCAACCTGGTCTTCATCCTGGCCTTCAACACCGTGTTCGCGGCGCTGCTGTCCTGGGTGGTCCTGAAGGAGCGGCCGCGGCCGGCCACGGTGGTCGCGATGCTGGTCATGATCGTCGGCGTCGCGATCATCGTCGGCGATTCGATCGGCACCGGGCACCTGTTCGGCGATTTCATGGCGCTGTGCTCGGCTTTCTTCATCGCACTGGCCATCACCCTCTCGCGCGCCAGCGGCAAGGACATGGGATTCGCTTCGCTGATCGGCGTGATCCTGCCCCTGGGCGTCGCGGTGTTCATGGTCTCGAGCGAAGGCCTTCAGGTGAACGCGCCGTGGTGGATCGTCTTCAACGGCGCCGTCATCATGCCGATCTCGTTCTTCTGCCTCGCCAACGGACCGAAATACATTTCCGGGCCTGAGGTGGCGATGTTCTATCTGCTCGAAACGGTGCTGGCGCCGGTCTGGGTGTGGATGGTCTTTGCCGAAACGCCGTCGCGCCACAGCCTGATCGGCGGCGCGATCCTCATCGTCACGCTGGTCGCCCATTCGCTATGGCAGCTGCATGCGGGGCGCAAGCGTCGCGCCGCCCTTGCGGTCAGTCACCCGGCCTGAGACTTGTTCTCGACAACGATTTCGATTTGCGGCGGAGCACCTTCCAGCTCCGCCGGGGCCGCGGGGGCAAGTTCGTCGGCCAATTCCACCTCGCGCAGCCATTCGCGCCAGATCGCGACCAGCAATGCCATCAGCACAGGACCGATAAACAGGCCGAGAAAGCCCATCGTCTTGACGCCGCCGATCAGGCCGAAAAAGGTCGGCAGGAACGGCAGCTTTATCGGGCCGCCGACCAGTTTCGGGCGCAATGTCTTGTCGACGATGAACAGTTCGACCGTCCCCCAGATGAACAGCGCCAACCCGGCCATCAGCGATCCGCTGGCGGCGAGATAGATCGAGACAAGCGTGAAGGACAGCGGGGCACCGCCGGGGATCAGCGCCATGATGCCGGTCAGGGCGCCGAGCGTCACCGGGGACGGCACGCCGGCCAGCCAGTAGGCCACGCCCAGCACCAGCCCCTCGCCAATGGCGATCACGGTCATGCCGGTCACCGTCGAGGAAATCGTTGCCGGCACGACGCGTGAAATCCGCTCCCACCTGGCCGGCAGGATGCGTTCGCCGAGACGGTCGACCTGCCCTGCGAAATGCTCGCCGTCGCGATAGGCAAAGAACAGCGCGATCATCATGAACAGCAGCGCCAGCAGAAGCCCGAAGGCGCTGCCGCCGGCGGCCAGCACGCCGCGATAGATGCTGCCGATGTTGGCGCCGCTGATCAGCTGGATCAATTCGCCGATGCCGCCGGGATGGCCGAGATTGCGCGTCCACTGCTCGTTCATCCAGTCGCCCACCACAGGCAGCGTGACGATCCAGTGCGGCGTCACCGCGCCGTCACGGTTGGTTTCGATCGCCCAGCCGACCCATTCGCGGACTTCATTGGTGGCGTAGGCGCCGGCGAGCGCGATCGGCACCACCAGGAAGGTGAGGATGAACAGGATCGCCAATGTCGCTGCGATCGTGCGGTTGCCGCCGACAGCGGCGAGCAGCCGCCGATAGAGCGGCCAGCTGGCAAAGGCGATGACCAGCGCGGCCAGCACCGGGACCAGAAAACCATGAAAGAAATAGACCCCGGCAGCGACGATCAGCACCAAGAGCCAGCGCGCCGCCGACAGCGGCGGAATGACGGCGGATCTGACCGGCGTCGACAGGCCGAACAGGCGCTGCTGCCCTTCCGGTTTCCGAATCCTAGCTTCCTTCAAATGCCCATCTCTCCCAATCGCATCCGCCCCGCCTCATGTAGCGATGCTTATGCAGGATCATAGTGCAGCAATCGTGACGATAGTCCAAATGATTGGGGATCTCCCCCCTCGAGGGGGAGATGGCCGGCAGGCCAGAGGGGGTCGCAGCGCGTGAGGCGCCAGCCTCCTCTGTTCGCGATTGGTCGCGTCAGGACGTACCGACCCCCTCTGTCGCCTTCGGCGACATCTCCCCCCAAGGGGGGAGATTAGCGGCGCTACCCGAACTTCCCCGTCCTTGGGAATCCCTTCGGCACCATGCGGCCGGCAGAGGCCCGGGCGCCGATCCATTCGACCAGCTCGTCTCGCGATTTGATGAAGGTGCGGTCGGCCGAATCCTGCCAGGAGAGCCCGCTTGCAAGCGTGAAGGTCTTGAGGTCGAGGACGCCGCCATCCTTGTACTTCTGCAGGCGAACGCCCTTGCCTCGCCCCATCTCCGGTATTTCGGCGAGCGGGAAGACCAGCATCTTGCGGTTCTCGCCGACGATGGCGAGATGGTCGCCGGCTACGGCCAAGCAGCGCTGGGCTTCGTCGGGCGCCTTGACGTTCATCACCTGCTTGCCCTTGCGGGTGTTGGCGACGACCTCTTCCTCCGGCACGATGAAGCCGTTGGCGCCGTGGGACACCAGGAGCAGCTTGCGCTTGGGATCGTGGACAAAGGCAGTGACGATGTCCTGGTCGTTGTCCATGTCGACGATGATGCGGATCGGTTCGCCATGGCCGCGCCCGCCGGGCAGCCGGTCGGCGCCGATCGTGTAGAACTTGCCGCCGGTGGTGAAGACCAGCACCTTGTCGGTGGTCTGGGCGTGGAAGGCGAGCTTGAGGCTGTCGCCCTCCTTGAAGGTCAGGGCCGAATGGTCGGTCAGGTGGCCTTTCATCGCCCTGAGCCAGCCCTTTTCCGAAACCACCACGGTGACCGGTTCGCGCTCGATCATGGCGTGGGCGATGTCGGTCAGGTCGTGTTCAGGCGCGTCGGCGAACTGGGTCCTGCGCTTGCCGAGCTCGGTCTCCGGTCCGAATTTCTCACGGATGCTGGAGACTTCCCACTTGATCGTCGCCCACTGCTTGGCGTCGCACGCAAGCAGCGCCTCGATCTGCTTCTTCTCGGTGATGAGGCCGTCGAACTCCTTGCGGATCTCGAATTCCTCGAGCTTGCGCAGAGCCCTGAGCCGCATGTTGAGGATGGCTTCGGCTTGGTTGTCGGTGAGCGACCAGCGCGCCATCATCACTTGCTTGGGCTCGTCCTCCTCGCGGATGATCCTGATCACCTCGTCGATGTTGAGATAGGCGATCAGATAGCCGGCGAGGATCTCCAGCCGCCTTTCGATCTCGCCGAGGCGATGCTTCGAGCGGCGGATCAGCACGTCGCGGCGGTGCTCCAGCCATTCCTTGAGCACGCCTTTCAGCGACAGCACGTTGGGTATCTTGCCGCGCGACAGCACGTTCATGTTGAGCGGAAAGCGGCTTTCGAGCTCGGTCAGCTTGAACAGCGATTCCATCAGGATGCCGGGATCGACCGAACGGCTCTTGGGCACCAGCACGACGCGGATGTCCTCGGCGCTCTCGTCGCGGATGTCCTCGAGCAGCGGCAATTTGCGCGCCATCAGCAGCTCGGCGATCTTTTCGATCAGCCGCGCCTTCTGGACGCCGTAGGGGATTTCGGTGACGACGATGTTCCAGGTGCCCCTGCCCTGGTCCTCCTGGCTCCATGTCGCCCTGACCCGGAAACCGCCGCGGCCGGTTTCGTAGGCTTCGAGGATCGAGGCACGGCTGTCGACGATGATGCCGCCGGTCGGGAAATCCGGACCTTGCACGAAGTCCATCAACGTTGTCACCGGCGCATCCGGATGCTCGATCAGATGCAGGGCGGCATCACAGAGCTCGGCGGCATTGTGCGGTGGGATCGAGGTCGCCATGCCGACGGCAATGCCGGACGAGCCGTTGGCAAGCAGGTTCGGGAAGGCGCCGGGCAGCACGACCGGCTCCTCGTCCTCCTCATTGTAGGTCGGCCGGTAGTCGACCGCGTCCTCGGTGATGCCGGAGAGCAGTTCGGTCGCCACATCGGTCATGCGCGCTTCGGTGTAGCGCATGGCGGCGGCGTTATCGCCGTCGATATTGCCGAAATTGCCCTGCCCGTCGACCAAGGGATAGCGCATCGAAAAATCCTGCGCCAGCCGCACCAGAGCGTCGTAGATCGACTGGTCGCCATGCGGATGGAACTTGCCCATCACCTCGCCGACGATGCGGGCGCATTTGGCAAACCCCTGGTCGGGGTTGAGCCTGAGCAGCCGCATGGCATGCATGATGCGGCGATGGACCGGCTTCAGCCCGTCGCGGACATCCGGCAGCGCCCGATGCATGATGGTCGACAGCGCATAGGCGAGATAGCGCTCTTCCAGCGCTTTCTTCAGATCGACCGGCTCGATGTTGTCGCCGCCGCCATCTCCAGGCGGCAAAAGCCTTTTTCCCATGGGCTGGGACTAGCCGAGCGGGTGATTCGCGGCAAGGGGCAAGGCCCCTTCTGCAACACGAACTGGACATGCGGCAGCGCCGACCAACATCAACCGGTTACAGGCCGCACCTATGTCAACGCGATGGACTGAGCCCGATGGACCGGGCGCGATGGACCGGATTTGCGTTTCGTCGCGTTTTTCGACCATTGTGCGGGGAGAGCGCCTTCCTCCCGTCCAGTTCGTCACGAAAGGGTGACGGCGCAAGGAATTCGAGAATAATTTAGGACACACTCAAAACACTTCAGGACATGCTCAGGGAACTCGCCATGACGATCAAACGCTCGACACTCAACAAACTCGCTTTTTCTACCATTTTACTGACGCTGCCGCTGAACGCGGCCTTCGCGCAGGATGCTGCGGTCGCCGACCGGCTGAAGGCGGCTCTCGCCGCTCAGGGCGTCGACATCTCCTGGACCGGGGTGACGGGCGATGCCTCCAGCATGGTGCTGCAAGGCGTGGCCGTCAAACCGGCGGCCGAGAACGAGGCGCTCAAGATCGGCGACGTCAAACTCGAAGGCGTGACCGAAGCCAATGGCGGTTATGAAATCGAAACCGTCTCGACTTCGGCGTTCCAACGCAGCGAGGACGGCGTGACGATCGACCTCAGCCCCTTCATCATCCGCGACATGACGGTTCCCGCCGACGGCGCCACGGGTCCGCTGGGCTCGCTGATGATGTACAAATCGGCCGAACTCGAGAACATGACGGTCAAGGTCGCCGACAAGACCGCCTTCTCGATGGACGGGCTCGCCATCGAAATCACCCCGCCGGCCGACGGCAAGGCGATGGAGTTTTCCGGCACCACGGAAAAATTCAATGCCGACCTGACGCTGATCGAGGACCCGAAGTCCAAGGACGCGATCAACGCGCTCGGTTACCAGAACATCACCGGGAACCTTGCAATGGAGGGCACCTGGCAGCCTTCGGACGGCAAGATGGAGCTGTCGAAATACGACATTTCCGTCGACAATGCCGGAACGCTCGGCATGACCTTCGGCCTCGGCGGCTACACGCTTGACGTCATCAAGTCGCTGCAGGAGATGCAGAAGAAGATGGCGGCTCAGCCCGAAGGCGCCGACAAGTCGGCCGAGGGCATGGCCATGCTCGGCGTCTTGCAGCAGCTTTCGTTCAACAGCGCTTCGGTCCGCTTCGACGACGATTCGCTGACCAACAAGGTGCTGGACTATGTCGGCAAGCAGCAAGGCATGTCCGGCAAGGACATCGCCAACCAGGCCAAGGCGATCGTGCCGTTCGGCATGGCGCAGCTCAACAATCCGGAATTGACGGCGCAGGCGTCGGCTGCGGTCGGTAAATTTCTCGACGATCCGCAGAGCATCGAGATACTGGCCGAGCCGCCGGCAGCGGTGCCGTTCGCAATGATCATGGCGGGCGCCATGTCCAATCCGCTCGACCTGACGAAAACGCTTGGCGTGACGGTCAAGGCGAACGAGGACTGACTGACCGGAGCAGTCGCTTGAAAGCAAGAAGCCCGGCAGCGATGCCGGGCTTCTTTGTGAATCAACAGAATCGGTTGCGGGAGGTTTTTAAGTCTCTTTCTTGGTCACCGCGACGCGCAGCGACAATTCGCGAAGCTGCTGCGGGCTGGCTTCCGACGGCGCGCTCATCAACAGGTCGTAGGCCTGCTGGTTCATCGGGAACATGGTCACCTCGCGCAGGTTCCTGGCGCCGACCAGCAGCATGACGACGCGATCGATGCCGGCCGCCATGCCGCCATGCGGCGGCGCGCCGTACTGGAAGGCGCGGTAGAGGCCACCGAACCGTTCCTCGACCGTCTCGCGATCCAGCCCGACGATCTCGAACGCCTTGACCATGGTTTCGGGCAAATGGTTACGGATGCCGCCGGAGGCGATCTCGAAACCATTGCAGACCATGTCGTACTGGAACGCCTTGATCCCAAGCGGATCCTCGCCGTTGAGCGCATCGATGCCACCCTGCGGCATCGAGAACGGGTTGTGGCCGAAATCGACGCGCTTCTCGTCCTCGTTCCATTCGTAGAAGGGAAAGTCGACGATCCAGCACAATTCGAAACGGTCGCGGTCGACGAGGTTCAGCTCCTCGCCGGCGCGGGTGCGCGCCGCTCCCGCGAACGAGACGAATTTCTTCGGGTCGCCGGCGACGAAGAAGGCGGCGTCGCCATCGGCAAGGCCAAGCTGGAGGCGGATCGCCTCGGTGCGCTCCTCGCCTATGTTCTTGGCGAGCGGACCGGCGCCTTCGAGCTTTTCACCCTCCTTGCGCCAGAAGATGTAGCCGAGGCCCGGCTGGCCCTCGCCTTGCGCCCAGGAATTCATGCGGTCGCAGAAGGCGCGCGAACCGCCGGTCCTTGCCGGAATGGCCCAGACCTCGGCCTTCGGATCGTTGGCGAGGATGTTGGCGAACACCTTGAAACCGGAATCACGAAAATGATCGGAGACGGCCTGCATCTCGATCGGGTTGCGCAGGTCCGGCTTGTCGGTGCCGTATTTGCGCATGGCGACGTCATAGGCGATGCGCGGAAACTCCTGCGTCACCGGCTTGCCGGCGGCAAAGGTTTCGAACACGCCCCGCATCACCGGTTCCATTGTTGCCAGAACGTCGTCCTGCTCGACGAAGCTCATCTCCAGGTCGAGCTGGTAGAATTCGCCCGGCAGGCGATCGGCGCGCGGATCCTCGTCGCGGAAGCAGGGCGCGATCTGGAAATAGCGGTCGAAACCCGACACCATGATCAGCTGCTTGTATTGCTGCGGCGCCTGCGGCAGCGCGTAGAAAGTGCCGGGATGGATGCGCGACGGCACCAGGAAGTCGCGTGCCCCCTCCGGCGACGAAGCGGTCAGGATCGGCGTCGAGAATTCGGTGAAGCCGACCTCGTTCATGCGCCTGCGCATCTCGGCGATGATTTTCGTGCGCGCCACGATGTTCTTGTGCAGCGTGTCGCGGCGCAGGTCGAGGAAACGGTATTTGAGGCGGATGTCCTCGGGATAGTCCGGCTCGCCGAACACCGGCAGCGGCAACTCCCTGGCCGCCGACAGCACTTCGATCTCGCGTGCGAAAACCTCGATCTCGCCGGTCGGCAGGTTGGCGTTCGCCGTCTCGGCCAGGCGCGCCTTGACCTCTCCATCGACGCGGATGACCCATTCGCCGCGCACGGTCTCGGCGATCTTGAAAGCCGGCGAATCCGGATCGGCGACGATCTGGGTCAGGCCATAGTGGTCGCGCAAATCGATGAACAGCAGGCCGCCATGGTCGCGCACGCGGTGCACCCAGCCCGACAGGCGAACGGAAGAGCCGACGTCGCTCTTCCTCAACTGGGCACAGGTATGGCTGCGGTAACGATGCATTGTCATTGGTAAGTCCGGATGTTGGATTGCGGCCAAGGCATGAATGGCCCAGCCTGAAAATTTGCGCGAAAAGCACATGAGAGGCCGCCTTTGTCAAGGCAGACGGCGCTCAGGCGGCATCTCGGTTCGAATTTCGGCCTTCGAGCGAGGCCGCGTGAAAACGTGTCGCGCGATATTGAATGGTGCGGGATTGCTCTCTGCGGTGATCAGCCGGTGCTCTGGCCGGGTGCGGGGCTCGGGTAATATCTGAAGAGAGCGGACAGGAGTGAGGTTAATGAGCTTCGAACTGGTGATGCTTGCAGCAAGCTGCGTGCTCTGTTTGATCCAAATTATTATTTCCTCCCATGCAACCAGTCTCCAGCGAGGTTACCGCTGGACGGCCAGCTCTCGTGATGCCGAAACGCCCCCGCTCGCCGGAGTCGCGGGCCGGCTGGAAAGGGCGCTTCGAAATTTCCTCGAGACGTTCCCGGTATTTGTGGCCGCGGTCTTGCTTGTCCATGTGCTCGGCCGCGAGAGCGCGCTCAGCGAATGGGGAGCCGGTCTCTATCTTTCAGCCAGGCTGGTTTACCTGCCGCTCTACGCAGCAGGCGTCCCCCTGCTTCGTTCTCTGGTCTGGAATGTCGCGTTCGTCGGAATTGTCCTGCTTTTGCTGGCGTCAGCCTGGCCCGAGCTATAGGACCCGCACGCGACTGCCGTCCTCTGCTTTGATCGTGATTTGGGTGGTCAAGCCGTGTACAATGGCCGTCACATCGATGGGAGGGACTACCATGCGCATTCGCACATTGACTGTCCTGATGACGCTGCTCGTCGTCACCTGCACATTTGCGCACGCTCAGACCAAGCCGATGTCGATCGAGGTGTTTCCCTTCGAATTGGAGGACAAGAGCGCCGGGGCCGGAATAATCCCTCCGGATGAGCACGACAGGCGCTATCTGTCCGAGTCGGCACAAATTGCGAAGGACATGCTCTCCCAGTCCGGTCGCTTTACAATCGTCGATGCGCCAGCCGGGGACAAGCAGGCGGTTGCGCCGCACGGATTGCGCAACTGCGGGGGCTGTGAAGGCAAAATTGCCAAGGAGCATGGCGCGTCCCTTGCCCTGCTGGGCGTCGTAACGCGCGTCAACCGGACAGAGCATACCATGTTCATTCGCATCCTCGACGCTGAAACCGGGAGACCTGTCTCGCAGGGTTTTACCGATCTTCGCATGGGTCCGAACTACGCGTGGCCCCGCTCCGTGAAATGGCTGATGACAAACAGAATTCTGCGGTAGGGCACGCCGGCGCCAAAAATTTGCTGCGAGAAAAAGAACATCGACCTGCGGTCGTTAGCCCATCGATAGGCCGAGCATCCGGAAGATTGCCTGTCGCAAGGGGGACGAGGACCGCCCGCCACCCCAGCGCGCCATCGGTGGTGCGCAAGATCGATTCTAAGCCGAAATTCGAAGTGGGAAGCTGATTGCCGGTGCTGGCCCAATACTGCCGGGAATTGCCGCTGGCATTGGCGCGGGCGATGGTTCAAGAAGGATCAACGACAGGCCTTCCTTCATGTCCTCCATCCGCCCGCTGATCCCGCTCCTCATTGCCGCCGGCATCCTGCTCGGCGGCAACGGCCTGCAGAGCACCCTGATCGCGCTGCGCGGCGCGCAGGAGGGGTTTTCGGCCTCGACCGTCGGCCTGATGGGCACGTTCTATTTCGCCGGCTTCCTGCTCGGCTGCCTCGCCGTCACCCGCATCATGAAGGCCGTCGGCCATGTGCGCGCCTTTTCCGCGCTGGCGGCGATAGCTTCCGCCGGAACATTGCTTCTGGTGCTGGTCATCGACCCGGTCATGTGGTGCGCGGTGCGCTTCGCCGGCGGGTTCTGCTTCGCCGGCCTGTTCACCATCATGGAAGCCTGGCTCAATTCCGGGGTCGCCAACAAGGACCGCGCGCGGGTGCTGGCCATCTACAGGATGGTCGACATCGGTTCGGTCACGGGCGCACAGTTCCTGATCCCGATCGTCGGCGCCGGCGGTTTCGCCATCTTCGCCATCATGTCGATCATGATCACGCTCTCGCTGGTGCCGGTGTCGCTCGGCGACCGCTCCAATCCGACCCCGCCGGAGGACGTCAAGCTCGACCTGGCCCGCGTCTGGCGGATTTCCCCGCTCGGCTGCTTCGGCTGCATCGCCGTCGGCGTCACCAACAGCGGCTTCCGCACCTTGTCGCCGGTCTATGCCGAACAGATCGGCATGTCGGTCACCGACGTCGTCACCTTCGTCAGCGTCGGCATCTTCGGCGGCGCCATCATCCAGTACCCGCTCGGCTATCTGTCCGATCGCTGGGACCGGCGTTCCGTGCTGCTGATAACGACATGCTGCGCGCTGTTTGCAGCACTTGCGCTGGCGTTCCTGGCCGGGAGCAATCCGTTCCTCAACTTCCTGACCGTCTTTGTCTTCGGCTGCTTCGCCATGCCGCTCTACTCGCTGTCGGCTGCGCATTCCAACGACCGCGCCGACAAGGGCGAGTTCGTGCTGATCAACGCGGCGCTGATGCTGTTCTATTCCTTCGGCGCCATTGGCGGGCCGGTCGCCGCCTCGACGGCGATGCAGTATTTCGGGCCAAGCGCGCTGTTCCTGTTCTGCGCCATCGTCTATGCCATCTTCGTCGTCGTCATCCTGTACCGGATGCAAGTGCGATCCGGCGTGCCGGCGGGCAAACGCAGCCGTTTCATAGCGCTTTTGCGCACATCGACGGTTTTCGCCCGGCTGGCCAAGCGTAACGACGATTCCGAAGGGCCCGGCAAGCATCGATGAAGGGCCTGCGGCTTGACGAAACCCCGCGCGGCTGAAATTGAAGGAGACCTTACCCTTGCCAAAAGCGATTTGATGCACGTCATCACCACCCAGGAAGAACTCGAGACCGCTGTCGCGGCGTTTGAAAAGTCGGATTTCGTCACCGTCGACACCGAATTCATTCGCGAGACGACGTTTTGGCCGATCCTGTGCCTGATCCAGATGGCGGCGCCCGGCTTGACGGCGTTGATCGATCCGCTGTCGCCCGACATCGACCTGAAGCCGTTCTTCAGGCTGATGGCCAACGAGGCCGTCGTCAAAGTCTTCCATGCGGCGCGCCAGGACATCGAAATCATCGTTCATCTCGGTGATCTGGTGCCGCATCCGGTGTTCGATACCCAGGTGGCGGCAATGGTCTGCGGATTCGGCGACAGCGTCTCCTATGACCAGCTCGTCCAGAAGATCACCGGCGCCCGGCTCGACAAGTCCTCGCGTTTCACCGACTGGCGTCACAGGCCGCTGTCCGACAAGCAGCTCGATTACGCGCTTGCCGACGTCACCCACCTGATCGAAGTCTACCAGCACCTCAGCGCCGAGCTGGTGAGGGAGGACCGCGCCCACTGGCTGAACGAGGAGATGGAGGTGCTGACCGCCCGCGCGACCTACGATCCACATCCGGAGGACGCCTGGAAGCGGCTGAAGATGCGACTGCGCAAGCCGCAGGAGCTGGCGATCGTGCAGGCGGTGGCGGCATGGCGTGAGCGCGAGGCGCGCGAACGCGACGTACCGCGCGGCCGGGTGCTCAAGGACGACGCCATCTACGAGGTGGCGCAGCAGGCGCCGCGCGATGCGGCAGCACTCGGCAAGCTGCGCACCACGCCGAAAGGCTGGGAACGCTCGGCGACGGCAACGGCGCTGCTTGGCGCGGTCAACGCCGCGCTTGCCTTGCCCAGGGAAGACATGCCGAAGCTGCCGAAGAGTTTTCAGCCGCCCGAAGGCTCCAACGCCGCCGCGGAACTGCTGAAAGTGCTGTTGCGGATCGTCGCCGAAAAGGAAGGCGTCGCCTCGAAGGTGCTGGCCTCCAGCGACGACATCGACCGCATCGCCGCCGAGGGCGACGCCGCCGACGTGCCGGCCTTGCAAGGCTGGCGACGCGCCGTGTTCGGCGAGGCCGCGCTCAAACTGGTGCGCGGCGAAATCGCGATCAAGTTCGACAAGCGCAGGATCGCGGTGTTCGATTTGTAGCGCCTGCCCGATCCTTCTCCCCTGGGGAGAGCGGGGAGTCAGCGCCGCCGCCGCTGACCCGTCAGATGGAAAACGACGATGACGATCGCCGGTATCGCCAGAAGCGCGAATTTGGTGACGATCAGCGCCGAGGCGAAGGACTGCGAATCCGGATTGGCCGACTGGAAATCGGAGAGCAGGCGGGCGACCGCGATGTTCTGCGCATAATCGGCGAGCATGTAGGGCAGCACCAGGACAAGCGCGAACAGCGACTGGAGCTGCGCGGGCTGAGCCCGGAAGTTCTTCAGCCTCCGCCCCGTGGCCAGGATCAGGCTGACCAAAGTCAGCGACAGCAGCGCCGGGAACAAGAGGTCGAAGGTCAGGTAGTGCCAGACCAGAATGATCTCGCTGCCGCGCCGGCCGAGCGCCGTCAGCCAGGCCATGCCCTCATCGGGGGTGAAACCGGTGAAGCGCATGTCGAGCGACGGCAACCCGCCGCTCACCTGGCGGAAATAGAGGAACTCCATCGCCGTCATGGCGGCGAAAACCGCGACGCAGACAAAACACAGTGCTGCGGCGTGGCGTGACAGCCGCAGCATCGTCGCCGCCAGGCTTCGCGCGAGCTGTTCAGGCTCCGCCGGGGTAATTCGGGCTTTCGCGGGTGATCGTGACGTCATGGGCGTGGCTTTCACGAAGTCCGGCGTTGGATATGCGCACAAAGGTGGCGCGTTCGCGGAAATCGGCAAGGTCGCGACCGCCGACGTAGCCCATAGCGGCTTTCAGGCCGCCCGCGAGTTGGTGCAGCACGCCGGACACCGGTCCCTTGTAGGGAACCTGCCCTTCGATGCCTTCCGGCACCAGTTTCAGCGTGTCGCGCACCTCGGCCTGGAAATAGCGGTCGGCGGAGCCGCGCGCCATGGCGCCGACCGAGCCCATGCCGCGATAGGCTTTGAACGAGCGGCCCTGGTGCAGGTAGACCTCGCCCGGGCTCTCATCGGTGCCGGCCAGCAGCGAACCGATCATGGCGGCACTGGCACCGGCGGCAAGCGCCTTGGCGAGATCGCCGGAATATTTGATGCCGCCGTCGGCAATGACCGAGACGCCCGATTTCTGCGCCGTCTCGACCGCGGACATGATCGCTGAAAGCTGCGGCGTGCCGACCCCGGCGACGATGCGGGTGGTGCAGATGGACCCCGGCCCGATGCCGACCTTGACGGCGTCGGCGCCGGCATCGATCAGCGCCAGCGTGCCGTCCGACGTGGCGACGTTGCCGGCCAGGATGCGGACCGAATTGGACAGCTTCTTGGCCCGCGTCACGGCGTCGAGCACGCGTTGCGAGTGGCCGTGCGCGGTGTCGATCACCAGAAGGTCGACGCCAGCGTCGATGAGGCGCTCGGCGCGCTCGAAACCGTCATCGCCGACGCTGGTGGCGGCCGCCGCGCGCAAGCGTCCCTGCGCATCCTTGGTGGCGTGCGGGTTGAGCTGCGACTTCTCGATGTCCTTGACGGTGATCAGCCCGACGCAATTGCCTTCCCTGTCGACCACGACCAGCTTTTCGATGCGGTGCTGGTGCAGGAGCCGCTTGGCCTCGTCCTGATCGACGTTCTCCTTGACCGTGATCAGGTTCTCACGGGTCATCAGCTCGTAGACCTTCTGCGCCGGGTCCGAGGCGAAACGCACGTCGCGGTTGGTCAGGATGCCGACCAGCCGTCCGACCGTATGCCCGCCGGCGCCGCCATTCTCGACCACCGGAATGCCCGAAATGCTGTAGGTGCGCATCAGCCCTAAGGCGTCGGCGAGCGTCGCCTCGGGGCCGATGGTGACGGGGTTGACCACCATACCGGACTCGAATTTCTTCACCTGCCGCACCTGCTCGGCCTGTTCGGCCGGCGAGAAATTGCGGTGAATGACGCCGATGCCGCCGGCCTGGGCCATGGCGATGGCGAGACGCGCCTCGGTGACGGTATCCATGGCGGCGGAGAGGATCGGCACGTTGAGGTCGATGTCGCCGGCGATGCGGGTGCGGATATCGGTCTCGCCGGGCATGACCTCGGAATGACCCGGCTGCAGCAGCACGTCGTCAAAGGTCAGCGCCAGTGCGCCCGTGGACGTTTCGATAATTTTTGCCATGGCCAGCCCTCGGAATGCATGAAAAGCGCTGGACCGGATGGACAGCGCCGACTCGTATCTTCCCTTTCAGGATTGGCGCTGGCTCGTAACACGTCCGATCGCCGATGAAAAGCCGGTTTGCTTGCGAGGGGCAGCGCCATAATCGGCAATCGGTCTGAAGCGATTGCCCTGACGCAGGCGCGCGATCCATATCGTGTGGGTCGATTCTGCTTGCTTTGTGACGTCAGTTTTGCTAGGAATTTATTCATGGTGCTGATTTGCGCCAATGCCCGCCTTGAGGCCCCGCCGCCGAGGCGGGTTTTTATTTGGGTGCCATTCCTCGCAGAATTCCGAACTGGCGCGGCTGCCAGGTCGCATAAATGTGACGGCACGTTAAGGCGACATCCGACCCAACCCGTGATAACCGCCAGCCTGTCGGCTTGCCCCCGGTCGGTTGCGTAACATTCAAGTCTGGACACATTCC
This sequence comes from Mesorhizobium sp. WSM4821, assembly GCF_055901555.1. Taxonomy (NCBI): domain Bacteria; kingdom Pseudomonadati; phylum Pseudomonadota; class Alphaproteobacteria; order Hyphomicrobiales; family Phyllobacteriaceae; genus Mesorhizobium; species Mesorhizobium sp. WSM4821. Next base: position 5,106,003 of record NZ_CM148371.1, read on the forward strand.
ATGAACCGCACCATTCCGCTCATCCTGGCGGTCGCTCTCTTCATGGAAAACATGGATTCGACCGTCATCGCGACCTCGCTACCGGCGATCGCCATCGACATCCAGACCAGCCCGGTGGCGCTCAAGCTGGCGCTGACCGCCTATCTGGTGTCGCTGGCGGTCTTCATTCCGATCAGCGGCTGGATGGCCGACCGCTTCGGCGCCAAGAATGTGTTTCGGGCGGCGATCGCCGTGTTCATCGTCGGTTCGGTCGCTTGCGCGGTGTCCAATTCGCTGCCGGCTTTCGTGGTGTCGCGGTTCCTGCAGGGCATTGGCGGCGCCATGATGACACCGGTGGGGCGGCTTGTGCTGGTGCGCGCCACGCCGAAAAGCGAGCTTGTCGCCGCCATGTCCTGGCTGAGCATTCCGGCATTGGTCGGGCCGCTCGTCGGTCCGCCGGTCGGCGGTTTCATCACCACCTATTTCACCTGGCACTGGATCTTCCTGATCAATGTGCCGATCGGGCTGATCGGAATTTGGCTCGCCACGCGCTTCCTGCCGGACACCGAATCGGCGCAAACACCGCCGCTCGACTTCACCGGCTTCGTGCTGAGCGGGCTGGCGGCATCGGGCATCGTGTTCGGCCTGTCGGTGGTCAGCCTGCCGGCCCTGCCGCCGATTGCCGGCTTCCTCACCGTGGCTGTCGGGCTGATGTCGGCCGGGCTTTACCTCCTGCATGCGCGCCGCGCCGAGAATCCGCTGTTGGCGCTCGAGCTGTTCCGCAACCAGGTGTTCCGCTCCTCGGTCCTCGGCGGCGGACTGTTCCGCATCGGCATTGGCGCGGTGCCCTTCCTTTTGCCGCTGATGTTCCAGATCGGCTTCGGGCTGACGCCGTTCCAGTCGGGAATGATCACCTTCGTGGCGGCGATCGGCGCCATCGGCATGAAATTCGTCACCGCGCTGATCTTCAGGGTCGCCGGGTTCCGCCGTGTGCTGATATCAGGCTCGCTGATCGCGGCGGCGTCGATCGCCATCAACGGGCTGTTCACGCCGGACACGCCCTATCTGCTGATCCTCGCCGCCCTGCTCGCCGGAGGCTTCATCCGCTCGATGTTCTTCACCGGCATCAACGCGCTTGCCTATGCCGAGATTTCGACCGCCGACACCAGCAAGGCAACGCCGATCGCCGCGGTGTTCCAGCAACTGTCGATCGCACTCGGCGTGGCGCTGGCCGGCGGCGTCCTGGAAGTGTCGACGGCAATCCATGGCGGGCCGCTCACGCTCGCCGACTTCCACATCGCGTTCTTCATCGTCGCGGCCGTCTCGGCGGCCGCATCGCTGTCGTTCCTGCGGCTGGCGCCCGATGCCGGCAACGCCGTGTCGGGGCATGGCGAGCTGACAGCGCCGAAGGCGCTGGAGGTGAGCCCGCCGGGGAGTTAAGGGCGGTGCAGCCTCCTCAGTGCTGCTGCGCAGAAAACCTTCCCACCCCCCTCTGTCCTGCCGGACATCTCCCCCGCAAGGGAGGAGATTGGCAGTTTTGGCGCTGCGCGATTCCTGCAACGCTGGAAATTGGCGGAAGCGGCTAAGACGACTGATCTCCCCCTTGCGGGGGAGATGTCCGGTAGGACAGAGGGAGTGCTGTCCCGCCAGCGTCTAAAGCTGAGGCACCCTCACCCCTTAAAGTCCTTCGCCAGCAGATAAAGCTCGACCGACTCATCGCGCGAGGCCGGCGGCTTGACATGGTGGACCGAGCGGAAATTCTGCTTGAGCCTGGCGAGCAATTCGTTCTCGGCGCCGCCCTGGAACGTCTTGGCGAGGAAATGGCCGCCCGGCTTCAGCACCGAAAGGGCGAAATCGGCCGCCACCTCGCACAGATACATGGTGCGGATGTGATCGGTCCGGCGATGGCCGGTGGTGGGGGCGGCCATGTCGGAGAGCACGATATCGGGCTGACCGCCCAGCGTCTCGGCGAGCTTTTCCGGCGCCTGCGGGTCGAGGAAATCCATCAACAGCACCGGCGCGCCGGGCACCGCATCCATTTCGAGATAGTCGATGCCGACGACATGCGGATGTTCGGCCGTCGATTTCGTGCGCGCGGCGGCGACCTGGCACCAGCCGCCGGGTGCCGCGCCAAGGTCGATGACCTTCATGCCGGGCTTGAGCAGATGGTGCTTGTCGTCGATCTCGATCAGCTTGTAGGCCGCACGCGAGCGGTAGCCGTCGGCCTTGGAGCGCTGGACATAGGGATCGTTGATGTGGCGCTGCAGCCAGCGGCGCGACGATTCCTTCAGGCCGCTCTTCTTCTTGATCCGCGTTTTCAGCACGCGAATGCCGGCGGAACCTGGCTTCTCCGGTTTCTTGGTCATTGCCGGCCACGCCCGCTATTGCGCCAGACGCCGTCGTCGGCCATCAGTTCGCTCAATATGCCCTCGCGCAGGCCGCGGTCGGCGACGCGCAGCCTTTCCGACGGCCACATCGCGCGGATCGCTTCCAGGATGGCGCAGCCGGCCAGCACCAGGTCGGCGCGATCGGCGCCGATGCAAGGGTTGGCGACGCGCTGCTGGAAATCCCAGCCGACCAGTCTCTCGACCATGCGGTCGACGCTGTCGCGGTCCATCCACAGCCCGTCGACCCGGCGGCGATCGTAACGTTCCAAGTCAAGGTGAACGCCAGCCAGCGTCGTCACCGTGCCCGAGGTGCCGAGCAAATGGAATTTCGGGCTGGCGAGCACATGGCTCAGACGGTCGCGCCCGTCAAAGGCGTGCAGGCGCACAGCCACATCCTCGACCATGGCGGCAAAAACCTCGCGCGTGACGGTGCGGCCGCCGAAGCGCTCGGCCAGCGAGACGACGCCGACCGGCAGAGATGTCCACGAGACGATGTGGTTGGCGAGCCTCGGCGAGCGGTGGCCGGTGAGGTCGATCAGCGCGATTTCCGAGGAGCCGCCGCCGATGTCGAACAGGACGACGCCTTGCGTGTCGCGGTCGACCAGCGAGCCGCAGCCCGACACCGCCAGCCGCGCCTCGGTCTGACGGTCGATGATCTCGAGCTTCAGCCCCGCCTCGCGCTCGACGCGGTCGAGGAACTCGGCTCCGTTCGCGGCCGTGCGGCAGGCTTCGGTGGCAATCAGCCGGGCCTTTCTGATCTTGCGGCTGCGCAATTTGTCGCCGCAGATCTTCAGCGCCTCGACCGCACGGTCCATCGCGGGCTGCCCGAGCCGGCCATTGGCGGTGAGGCCCTCGCCCAGCCTGACGATGCGCGAGAAGGCGTCGATGACGCGGAACTGGCCATGCCGCGTCGGGATCGCCACCAGCAGCCGGCAATTGTTGGTGCCGAGGTCGAGCGCGGCAAACACCGGCAGTTCCTGCAGCGGCGGGCGGCGAACACCCTGCTCCGGCCTTGCCTGCGGGGTTGAAGGCAAAGGCACGACGATCGCCTCGGGCGGACGGCTGGCTGGAGCGCCGGTGGCAACGGGCGGCGACAGTCCGGCCGCTGCGAGCTGAGCGTCATCGCGCGCGAAAACCTTGCGGCCGCGCCGACGCTTGCGCCGCTTCCTTGTCTTGGCCTTCTGATTCTGGCCATTCTGGTGCTGGGACGCGTCGCCTGCCTGGCCGGACCAAGGCTGCACCGGGCGGCCATTCTGCCGGCCGGCGGATGGGCTTGCCTGGCCCGAAGGCGGCGGCGAAGCCGTCGACACGCCCACTGCCGGCGCGCCGGCGCCGGTGTCGTGGTCTTCCACTTCAGTTCCTTCCGGCGCCGCGCGAACCGGAGACCGGACGCAGCAGGCGCTTTCACATGTTTTAAGTTGCCGCCAGACTAGCAGCGCCGGGCTGGATCACCAAGAGCGGTCCGGGCGAATTTTGGGGGCATAGTCTCGCCGCTCCGCTCGACCCGATGATTGCGGGACAGCGCCCCCCTCTGTCCTGCCGGACATCTCCCCCACGAGGGGGGAGATTGGCAGCTTCGGCGCTCCGCCTAACCTGCAAACGTTGGAGATTGGCGAAAGCCGACGTCACGTCCGATCTCCCCCAAGTGGGGGAGATGTCCGGCAGGACAGAGGGGGGCGCGAAGGATCGCCAAGCGTCCTTCTTCCCGCAGCACGCCTTCGCGGTTGAATAGCCGGCTTCGATAAGGCATTTCTGAAATGAAGGGATGGAACATCCGGAATCGCGCACAGTTCTCCTGAAGCGAACCGAAATGGGCAACGGGCTGCAACGCATGATCGTTACATGATGAACTGGAGGCGCTATTTCTGGCCGGTCGTCGGCATTGCGGCGGTCGTCTTCTCGCTGTGGCTGCTGCTGCATGAGTTGCGCGGCATTTCGCTCGACGACGTCTGGGACGGCATCGTCGCCATCCCTGCCCGCGGCTGGCTGCTCGCCGCGCTGAGCTCGGTCGTCGCCTATGCGTCGCTGGCCGGCTACGACCACATCGCGCTCCTGCATATCGGCAAGAAGGTCTCTTGGCTGTTCGTCACCCTGTGCTCCTTCACCACCTACGCGCTGTCGCACAATATCGGCGGCTCGGTATTTTCAGGCGCGGTGATCCGCTACCGCGCTTACGGCACAAAGGGGCTGACCGGGCAGGATGTCGGCATCCTGGTGGCGATCTGCTGGATTACCTTCGTGCTGTCGACGATCCTCGTCTCCGGCCTCGTGCTGGTCTTCGAGCCGGAGATTATCGACCGCTTTTCCGGCGTACCGCACCATGGCCTGGCCATAGCCGCGGGCCTCGCCATGCTGCTCGTGGTGGCGGCCTATGTCTTCGGCAGCTGGCTCCATCTCAGGCCGCTGAAGATCGGCAGCTTCCAGGTCCATTATCCGGCGCTGCCGATCGTCGCACGGCAGTTGCTGATCGGCCCGGTCGAGCTCCTGGCGGCGGCGGCGATCATCTTCTTCGCCCTGCCCGCGGCTGGTAATCCCGGCTATTTCGTCGTGCTCGGCGTCTTCCTGGTGTCGTTCTCGGTCGCGCAGATCTCGCATGCACCGGGCGGGCTCGGCGTGCTCGAGGTCGTCTTCCTCGCCGGCCTGTCGCATATGGACCCGGTCGGCGTGCTGGCGGCACTGCTGGTGTTCCGGCTGTTCTACCTGATCATCCCGCTGCTGATAGCGCTCGGCGTGGTGCTGTACTTCGAGCACTCGCAGCTCGGGCGGGATGGGGATTGAGGGCGCGAAAGACGTGGCGACCGGACGCCGCGATTAAAACGCGGCGATTGAAAGGCCAGCAGGCTTGACTATTTTCCGGCGGCGGCTACAAGGCAGCCCTTACAGCGACTTGGCCACAAGCCTGCGTGGTTCTTCAACCACGCCTGCTGGGGAATAGGTTAACGGTAGACCCACGGACTCTGACTCCGTTAGTCCTGGTTCGAATCCAGGTTCCCCAGCCATACCTCTTTTTTAGTTATATTTCAAACACTTAGCAAACATTAGAAACTGCTAAGTGTTACAGACAAGCGGATGATCCACATGGTGTTCTATCCGCATCACTCGGACCGGCAGGCGGCATGGATCTTCGATGGTCAATAAACCTGCGTGAGGACGGCGCTGTCGTCACTCAGGAAGGCGAATATCTCGGAACTTGGGGAATCGATGAATCGGACGCGATATATGAATTAACGCCAGACGGTGCACTTTTAAAGCGAGACGTAGCCCGCTGGCCGGGCGGGCCTCCCTTAGAACTGTCATATAGCTTTGCCGCCGGGATTAAGGCACATTGCCGTAGATGCGCAATCTATACGATACCATCACCCCCGGCCAACAGGCGGTTCGCGCGCGGACCTGCGCTTGCTTTTCACTAATTACGGCTACGCCGCTGTTGTTTGCCCTCAGTGGCCCAGTCCGGGCGGACACGGCCGTCGAGCAGATGCTTGCTAAAATGGCCGGAACGCTCGACGTTAACTAGAGCCATACATGAACGGCGGAAAGCTTTCTGGCTGCACGTTAGCCTTCGACGCGATCGCGCAAGATTGGAGTTATCGACAAGGCGGCTACATCAAAGTGTCGGGCAACGTTGGCTTTCTTCGAGCAGGTGAAACGGTCGGAGCAAACGTCAAGGTGGTGGTCCTTGAAATCGATCCCAGTGACCCGACTCTTGGCCTCCGGCCCTCTCCACCATCTCGGGCTTACCTGATTGACAAGGACTTGAAAACCAACCTCTCGACTTTACAGCGCGCGTCTCAGTCGGACACCCCAGGTGCACTGTTTTCGATATTCGAATTCTCTCCCACTTTCCAAATAGTCGTCGATGGCCTGACCAGCAATGAATTGACAGTCGCCTTCAACAGCAAAAACGGGACACCGACATTCAGCTCAAGCTTGAGCTTGATGTCCAGGACGTGACTCAGTCTGGGGAGCGGGTCCGATCAGATAAGATGAAGTCGGACTTTGCAAGGTGTCTGCAAGCCTTGGCAGATACACTCTCATGGGCCGACCCGGAGATGTCGGCCGGACCGCCGAGTTTAGGAGCGGGCCGCGTTCCCCCGGCCAATACTGTTTTGTGCTCTGCGGCGCGGGTGCCATATCAGTGACTTCGCGCATGCAGTTATTTCTGCCGTAGTTCGTGGTCTAACTGCCAGAGACATGATACAGTTTGATTGTGGGAGGAGCTTTCAGCGATGAAGTTCTGGACAACATTCGCCGTTATGTTCCTGGTATTCGGTGACGTGGCCTTGGCTGACACTCCCGCTGTTGCCGTTCGCGAAGGTAGTGGCGGCTCCGGCGGCAGTGGAAGGGCACTAGCACCGGAGGACAACGCCAGTTGCAACAAGCAAAAACTTTCGGCGTGTAGAGCCGAGAGAAAGCAGGGCATAGATGGCTGCAAATTGAATCGTCTTGTCGACTGCAGGGGCCATGTCTCCCTTGAATACTCGGAGTGCAAGGTAGACGCCGGATGTTAACAAGGCTGGCAGGCTCTGTCGTTGCTATCCTGGCCTTAAACGATCCAGCGTTTACCCAGGCGTCCTGCAACTATACCGATCCTCTCTCTGTGATGAGGAGAACTAGAGAGCTGTCGGATATCGCAGGCCTCTACTTCAACAACGCGTTTTCCAGCAGCGATCCGGTAGAATCGTGCGAAGATATGACTTCGGCGGTAGCGGTGTTGACAGAGGCTTATGAAACCGAAATAGCCTGCGGCGAGCAGCAGAGTGCCATCAGAACGATAGGGCTCATCCGCACATACAATTCGATGCGGAGCAGTTACTGTGCGGAGGCCAAGGCCGACGAAGACGATACTGGCGACGACTCTGGCGGCGACACTGACTAACGCCACCGTTTCAGCGAAAGGCGTTGAGGGCGTTGTCGATCTGTTCGGCGGGTCGGGCGCCGCAATAATCTGATGCCCTTATGTGTCTTCCCGCATATCGGCTCTAATCCAGCCCTGCACGATGTCTCTAGCCACAAACTCATTCGTGGCGTCCGACTCACTGGATTAATGTAATGTCCAGAATTCCCAGCCGCCCTCTTTTTCTCAATAAAATCAAGAATTTATCGAGATAGCAAGAACCGCAACGGAACACTTTCCGGGGCATAGAACCGGCATGATTGCGACTCGGCGACAATGCTGCAATTCTCCGACACCATGAAACCAGAGACCCTCCACACACTTATAGTCGCCCGGACGTTGTTTGATCAGGTGAATGATCTTTCGGTCGGAGAAGAAAAACACGCTTCGTCGGCTGCGCTGGTAATCCTACAGGATGCCATCGAACTCATCATGTATGCCGGTCTTACCGAGATTGGTGCTGACGACAATGTTGCGATAGAAAAGCTCGACTTCGACGGATTGATTGCAGAGCTTAGGAAAAACAACATAAAAGTTCCTAAAACCGGGACGCTGAAAGCGCTAAATAAGGAGCGAGTTATTGTTAAACATTATGGACAGCTATCCGAGCCTGCTACAGTTATAAACTATGTGAATACAGCCAGGATGGCTGCCGACGAAATTCTCCGTCAGATTGTAGGTTTCGGACTACAGAACGTTCTTGTTCACGAATTCTTGCCTGATGGCGAGACAAAACAGTTAATTAAAAGCGCAAACGACTCTATGGGAGTAGGAGATTATTTCGAGTCGTTGCGTTACATAAGAATGGCCTTGTTTTTAGAGATTGAGCTTGATTACGTTGTTGAGGGGTGGAAAAATGACGATTTGGACAAGAACCCTTTTTCTTTTTTGGGAAAAGGTGGTTTGAAGGCGCCCTATCACACGAAGAATAAACAATGGATTTCTGACAACGTTAACGATCCGTTTGAATACATTCAATTGGATCACGAAAAGATCCGCCTTGACTTGTTAGAATGGGGAATAAGGACGCAAGATTTTTGGAACTTGTGGCGGTTAACCCCACCGGTCTATCGCACTAAAGGAAGCAACAATTGGCTCACAAAATTTGATGGAAATAGACTAACTGCCACTAAGCAGGATGCTGAGTATTGCCTTGATAAGGCCGTTTCACTCATAGTTAGGAAGAAAAATCACTTTAGTTCTGCAAAATTTTATGAGGATTACCTTGGGAGAATGATGTCTGTCAAAATAAACGGTGGCTCAAACATATACAAAAAAGCTGACGCTGAGTCTATTATATTAATGTCAACCGATGCTGAGACGAAATACATGGTTGTCGCTGTTTTGGGTGGATTGGACGGAGAGACATACTTTCACGTGGCTCATTTTGAGAAGGACAAGCCTTATGTCTCTGGATACGTGAGAGGCTCGGACTGTGAACTGCTTGGCTAAATACAGCTTAAGAGCGAGCTAAGGGCTAACCAAGGGCATTAGCGCCACGCGGCTCGCCTATCTGCGAAAGGCGCGAGGCTTACACACGCGCAAGCTTTCCTTAACCGCGTCGCCCGATGCAACCCACCAATTTCGGACCACATGATACGCTCTGACTTCGCATCGCGGAGATTTTGCATGCACCGGGCCGTTCTATTACTTTCCGCCCTCTTTTGGACGTGTAGCCTGGCTTCAGCAAGTGGCGAAGAAAAATGGCCGTCCATCATCTACTACGGTGAAAGGACGAATGAGCGGATCGATGGTCCACTGTTTTGGGAAGGCGAGGCCGGGCTGCTCGCACAACAGCGGCTAGTCGAGAAGAGCCATGGCGCGGCAACCGGCTACGGTGCCATTAGCAAGGTGACGGGAAATCGTAGAACCATACCCGTCAGCGGCTACACGAAAGCCAACGGAACGCGGGTCGCACCATATTACAAGAGCCGGCGATAACTGCTCTATGGCGAGCGCAAACGAAGCCCGCCGGGGTGAGCGGCGGGCTTCCGGTAGGTCGGGCGATGCACAGGAAATCGACGTTTGTCTATAGGATCGGGGTTCGCAAGCCATGGCCATCAGCCGGCGCGCTTGCCAGATACACCGCGACAACCATCTGATGGGATGGTTGTCACACCAGCGAATCGAGGTGTCGCGAGACAGGCGACCACAGAGCCGCGACTTTCGTCGGTTGGCGCTATACCCGCAAGGGAACGGGCGGGCAGGATGATATCTGCCCGCCCGGTTTCCTTTTCTAATCGGACTTGATCACTCCGTATTTTAGTAAGATCGGCGTCGAGTCGAAGTGCCCTTTTCGTTCGGGGCCATCGGCCAAGATCGATCGGATTATGTTCGCTTCATCCTGTAAATGCCGCACCAGATTTGCGCGCCAGTTTGTGTCGTTGGGCATGTTGCTCGCGTAATTCGCAGCAATTGCCAAGCCTTTCGCCCCTCTGATTTTGTTGGCGACAATTTCCTGGAGGGCAGCGTCGGGTATCCTTTTTACACCGACGCCGTTGTCTCGGAGTTCTTTCTTCAATAGCGCAAGGCCGGAGAATTCTGCTGATATAAAGTAAGTCGCCGCTATTCTAGATATCCACCGAGTAGAACTGCGCCGACTAATATCAGCACTACCCACACCCACGTTGCCACGTTACCCCCCCCAATTCGCTAAGGTGATTTTGGCCATCACTCTATAGCTCTCCCGAAGCGAGGCAAGTCTTCGCCGGCAGGCCTCGATTGCCGGTGCGTCTAGGGCGGCCGGAGCATCCTTTCCGGTCAACCCCTTAACGTAGCCTTCAAGAAAGATGGCCCTTTCAAAAATCTCCCCTGACGACATTAACTCATAGCGCTTCCACTACTGATCAGCACAACGATTCACATGGTATCCCGTCGCCGTCCCGATCGAGCTTGCCGCCCCAAGAGCAATTCTCAAGATACCACCGTGCCTCACCGCAAGAGCTGATTCGAGAACACGTTAACCGCGGCTGGCAAGACCAACTCTGCGCGAGCACCGTCGGCCGGGTCGTCATTCGTGAGAATTGAGTCCCCGCGCTCGAAACAACGCTCGGCGGTTCCTTCGCGTGTTCCACGCGTAACGGTGAGCTATTCACGGACAACACTGACAGAGCCGTAACCAGGCTAATCACTAATTGCTTCATTGTTCCCCCACGCCTCGCGCCTTGGTATATCGCCCACACTTACGCAAAAGCGGCCTCCCTGCCCCAGATTCCTATCGCTTCGATCGTCGCCACCCCGCAGAACGGGCATCTGCTTCTGAGCAAAACCACCGTTCGCCTTTTGATTCCGAGATTCGGCTCACGTCGTAGAATTTCTGTCCTGGCATGTGATAGATGCGCTCGCCTTCGGCTGAAATGTTGCCTTTGATCTTGCACCCGATGTTGCCCAACGCGAAAAGCGGCGCGCCGGTGGACTGCCCGTTGTCGCGGTGCTCGGCGCGCCACTCCCACGGCACCTGGAACGATCCCGACCAGATTCCGCGCGCCGCTGCCTTGGCGAGCGCCTGCTGACCTGCATAGGCGCCGCCGCTATATTTCGGCCAATCGAGGGCGTTCCCGTTCTCGACCAACCAGCCTGCGATATTGATTCCGTCGCCTCGCGAGCAATTGCCGACGTAACGGCGATAGCTATCCCAACTGACGAACTCGCAGCGCACCGAGCGGGATTCCGAAAGAAACCGATCAAGAGCCGCTGCTGACTTCGCGCCGCATTGATATCGGAAGCCCCTTGCGTCGTCGCATTGTTGGGAAGACTCGGGCGCATCAATGCCATTGAAGCGGATCCGCTGGCCGTGAATTTTGCCGGCGGCAACGGAACCTTTATCGGTCGCTAATCTTCATCCACGAGCAGATATCGTCCCCCTAGGTGTCTGCTCAAGACCGGGTGGGATCTGGAATCCAGCCGTGGTCTTCGCCAGGTCTTTGGGCGTTTGTATCGGATCTCTTCTTGCCGTCTACCTCGATACGCAAATTGGAATACGATCCAGAGCGCAAAGTCCTCTCGGTGTGGTTCGTCGCCAGCGGCAAACGATACGAGTTTGAGGACGTGCCGCCGGAGACCTTCGCTGCGTTCAAAGCTGCCTTTGCCAAGGGTCGCTATTTCAACGAACATATCCGCAATCACTTCCGGTATCGGCAAGTTGCGCCCGGCGACGACCCGGACTGACGGAATGTCCGTGAAACATAGGCAGGAAGTCGTGCCAACTGCCGGTTGGTAGACGCGGCACCGCCGACGCGCGTATGATTTTCGACGATCCGTGCACCGGGCACACCCGATCCCCGCCCACACCCTGCTTGGTGAATGACTGATCGCCCGCCGAGCCGAAAGGTGCGGCGGGCTTTTTGCAACATTGCCGCCGCGCTTGAAGAGTTCCCGGGCCGGCCATCCGCCGGCGCTGAATTACTGCCCCGGCATTCAGGTTCTTCGAAGAGCCGAGGAGGCTGGTGTTTTCGATCCATCCGACCTGGCGATACTGGGCCGCGTGTTCGATCGGTTGAAGGTTGACGGCCAATCTGCGCATCAACCTAATACGCTCGCGTCCCGAATTATTGCCAACTACATGGCCGGGATGGTGGACGAGGAGGAACTTATTTCGGCTTCCAGACAGCCGCTGGGACGGTAGGCGGCCGGCACCGCAACCCGACCTCTTCCGCCTCGGCTCTCATGAATCGAACTCCAGTCGAGTGTGACCAGGTTGTTCGTGCCAAATGACCTGTCGAAGATCGCGCCGATCGACTGCCTGGCCGCAGGTTGGGCAGGAATAGAAATGTTCCCCCTCATGCTTCACGGGTTCGCCGTGTCGCGTGCCGGTGATCGGCGGCCCCAGGTCGGAGAGTTTGGTCATCATATTGCCGGCAATGCCTTCGCGGCCTCAGTCAGGATTGCCCGATCGCTGCCGTGCTTGCGGATCAGCTCGCGCACCTGCTCCGGCGTGATGTTGTTCTGCAGAGCGAAAAAGTTCACCTCATAATCATCGTCCGCCGATACCTTGTTGCGGTCGCGGAAGTCGCGTTTGCTTTTGTCGTCTGCCATATCGCATGTCCTTTAGATCTCGTTATGTTCACTATGGCTAATATACGCCTGTGACCTAGACTAGGTTCCATGCGTAGGCGGGCTGGTGCTGGCACAGACCGGCTGGAGTTCATCGATCCGTTGCTGCCGACCTTGGTGGAGAAGCCGCCCCAAGGGGACAACTGGATTCACGAGGTCAAGTTCGATGGGTATCGCTCGGAGATTGTCATCGATGCCGGCGGCGTGCGCATCTTTACCCGCAACGGGCTCGACTGGACGAAGAAATACCGTGACCTGGTTGAGGCCGCCAAGGCCCTGAATATCGAAAGCGCGATCATCGACGGCGAGATCATTGTCCTTAACGAGGCTGGCCTGTCGGATTTTTCAGAATTGCGGAAGGCGATCACCCGCCGACAGCACGACCTCTATTTCGTCGCCTTCGATCTCCTCCATTTGAGCGGCCACGATCTTCGTGACATGGCGCTAGAGGACCGGCGTGAGATCCTGGCCAGTCTGATCGAACCTGGCAGCCGTATTCAATTCAGCGAAGCGCTGCCGGGAACGGCTAAGGCAGTTTTCCACCTCATTGAGCAAGCGGGGCTCGAGGGCATGGTGTCTAAGCGCCGCGACAGCAAATATCGTAGCGGCCGATCGACGAACTGGCTCAAGGTTAAGGCTCTGACGGAAAGCGAGTTCGAACTGCTTGGCGTCGAGCGCGAGAGAGGCAAGCCCGCATTTGCGCTTATGGGCGAGCCGGGCACCCGAAAGTATGTCGGCAGTGCCTTCGTCAGCGTCAATCGCGAGATGCGGGAGCGGCTTTGGAAGCGAGTGCAGGAACACGCCGGGCCGGCGCCCAAGGGCATGAAGAAGCGACCGGCAACGCAGTGGGTGAAACAGGGCATCAAAGCCCGCGTGAAGCATCTAAAGGGCGAGGAAGATCTTCGGCACGCATCGCTGCAGGATTTCTGGGATGAAGACTAGAACGCCGCTTGTAGCTTAGGCCGCAGACGGCGGCCTTCGCGGGCGACGCGGCCCGGGTGACGACCTATCGTGCTTAGCGAGAACGCGACCGAGCCGACCGTGGTGGGATGCACCTCGAACAGGCGGGTTTGTCTTCGTATTGCGCTCAGCTGAGTTCTTGGGCAAGTCCAATCAAAAGCCCTTCAGGCCCGCGGATGTAGCAGAGCCGATACACGTCCTTATACTGGACGACTTCGCCCACGAGCTGCGCGCCGCGATTGCGGAGCCTTTCAAGCGTCTCGTCGATGTCGTCCACGGCGAACATGACGCGGAGGTAGCCTAGAGCGTTCACCGGGGCGCTGCGGTGATCTGCAACGACAGGCGGTCTGAGGAAGCGGGAGAGCTCGAGCCGGCTGTGGCCGTCCGGCGTGCGCATCATGGCAATCTCGACACGCTGATCGCCCAGTCCAGTAACACGTCCGGCCCATTCTCCTTCGATCGTGGTGCGCCCTTCGAGCTCCAGGCCGAGTTCGCGAAAGAAATCAATCGTCCCTCCGAGGTCTGCGACGACGATTCCTACGTTGTCCATCCGCTTGAGCGCCATGTTTCCAATCTCCACGGCGCGAGCAATCGCGAGCTGCGCCTCGACCTTAGCGTTTTCTTTTTGCGGTCATGTTGTCCGCGGCGATCAGCAGCTTCAAAGACCGCATGATCTCTCCACGCGTCCATCCGGCTTCGATCATGCAGTCGACGATCGCCTGGAAGCAGGGTTTCATGGCCTCCTGGCAGTCGATATGCGCGATCGGCATATTCGCTTGGGTGCCTGGGACGGTTGATCATGCATTTCCATCCACGCTGCTCTCCTCCTCCAGAGCGTAGGGGACCGGCGGATAGGCATTGGTCACGAGCCAATCGCCCACAATCGTCTTGATCAGATCCGATTTTGAGGCCCCATTTCGGCCGCGAGGCCAACAAGTGATTCATCAACATTCGGTTCCAAGACAATGCCTGTGACGTTCCTGAGCACGAGCGCTGCCCTGCGAAGCATGACCTGAAGATCAGCTCGCGAAACATCCGCAATCTGATCGGCAGCAATTTCAAGCTCTTCTGCGATGCTCAAGCGGGTCATTGCTGGTCTCCTGTCAAAGGAAGCGTTCGCCCTCGGCACGGTGTTCGAAGCAAAACCAACGTGGTGCCTGCTTCGGCTTGGCAAAGCCCCATCCTGCATCCTTGCCGCAGCCTGGTTGTTCGCAGAAATGGTGCTGGATGCCAGGTGCCGTGATGTGCTCTTGCCTGGAACGCCTAATTTCTTCGCTCATACCGCCAGTGAACGAAATGAGAACAAAAGAGTCAAGCGCACCCTTGACGGAACAGGAATATGTTCCTTATTCGTCATGTATCGGAGATTGAAAAAGGGGACAAGTGCGCGGCTGCTGGAAAAGCGTCGACCGGCGAAGCGATGGCAAAAAGGGCGGAAGACAATTTTCGAATTGAAGTTTGGGATCGCGACGAAAAGCAACTTGTCGAGACGATCTGTCGGTCCCCCGATTCCATGGTCAGCCAGGCCACCTGGCAGGCCGCAATCCGGCGCCGCCCGGGGATGCTTTTGATCCACTACAACAGTAGGCATGTGATGGAGAAGATCCTGACACCAGGCGAGGCCAAGGCCGACCCGCAAACCATCGTCGATGGCAGCGTGCACGCGGGCGTCGATGTCGCCCTTGGCGACCTGCGCGAGTGGCATAAGCTGCGTGCCTGGTGCAAAAACTGCTCGCATCACGCCGAGGTAAAGCCAACCGCGCTTGTTCGGCGCTATGGCAAGAATGCGCTGTTTAGCACGGTCGAGAGGGCGCTTTTCTGCACGAGTTGTGACAGAGGCGGACCGGTAAGGCTGGAAATTCACAAGCTGCCTCGGAATTGAAGGCCAGAGAAGCACATCGATGGCGACTCGCACCGATGTGACGCCAGGCTTAGCGCGATAATCAACGCTAGGCTCAGCGGGCTGCGCATTCCGCTGCCAGGAGCGCGGCCCAAAGCGTCTTCCACGAGATAGTTCTGGCACGTTGAACGACTCGCTTTTTGTCCCGTTCTCAGCTTCACTGAAGAGTGAGTGGGGGAAGAGAAATGGCACCAATATTAAAGCGCCCGTTGCGCGAGCTATTTTCTGCATTCATCATCGGCGCTGCACTGTTGATTTCCGGGTGTGCTACTCCTTACATCCCACCGAAGATTGAAGAGCCTGGCCAGAACAACGCGTCTAGCTTTGGCGGCATAATGAGCTTTGCCAAGCAACAAGACCTACGGGTTGTATGGGTGCATGGGATGTGCACTCACGAAGAAGACTGGGCAGATAATCGTCATGCCCTTCTCCAACAGGCAATCCCAATTGGGTCGTCTAGGCGAAACACAGTGTATGGCCCAGAGCGCGCCGCGCGCGTCACGTTTAACCATAGTGTGAAAGGGAATGCCCTCGAACTCCGTTTTCTCGTTTGGTCACCCCTCGCCGCCGGCGCAAAAATCGCGATTGGGCTTGATCACAACGATGAACTTAAGCGTGCCAGCCTGAACAGGGATCTCAAAAAAGGGCTGATCGACGACTGTTTCTCCGACGCCGTGATTTACACGGGCACGGCTGGCAACCCAACCAGATCTTGGATGCGTTCTGAAGTTTGTGACGCTCTGGGCGGCAATATTTCAGCCGCGGGCAAGTGCGTTATCGACGACAGCAAGCCGCGGCGGAAGACTGTGCTGGTCGCCGAAAGCCTTGGCAGCAAAATACTCTCTGACGCGATCGTATCGATATGGCAAACCACTCCGGCAGCGGAACAGTCGCGGATTGCCCAGCGCCTTGGCGATGTCCAGATGGTGTTCCTGCTGGCAAACCAGATCCCTCTCCTGAACGCCGCAACCTACTCTCCAGGCACAGCCAAGTTTGCAGCTGACAGATCGGCGGATCGCGCCAGCGGATCGCTCCTCGACGTGTTCGCGAGCGCACGAGTTCGAAAGAACAAGGCGTTTGTCGCGGAGCCGTCCGGCCCCATCCGCTTTGTAGCTTTCACGGATCCAAATGACCTATTGAGCTATCGGCTCTTCCCCAAAGCGTATCTGCCGGAAGAGATGAAGATTACCAACGTGATTGTCTCAAACGATCAGACATACCTCGGGCTGTTGGAGCGCCCGGACACCGCCCACTGCGGTTACGGCTGGAATCCCGCGGTGATAGCTACGGTCGCGGAAGGCTACGATGGCAAACGGCTAGGATCGATCCCGATCAATGTCCCACACTCTTGCGGGCTCGGCGGGTAGCAGGCTGCCCCGTCGCTACACGACTTGAGACCCTTGGCTACGGATAGACGGCGGGCCGACCAGCTCGGCACAATGCCGTCGGGCGACTTCGCCCTGATGGTCTAGGCGGCCAGTGTGCATACACCACCAACGCACCTCAACCCTACGCATTGTCCTACCGAATGGGCCGGTCATGCGGACGGTTCATGTGCGTTGGAACTCGACCCCCAACCCTTGAAATATGGTAAGGTCATTTGACGGGGTTGGAGCATTATCTGATTGGGGCGACGACGCATCCCATGATCGAGTTCTGGTTTTCCATTGGCAGCACTTACAGCTACTTATCGGTGATGCGCCTGGCCCAGGTAGAGGCGGCGACCGGGGTGCGCTTCAACTGGCGGCCCTTCAATGTCCGCACCATCATGATTGAGATGGACAACATTCCTTTCGGCACGAAGCCTGTGAAGGCCGCCTATATGTGGCGTGATGTTGAGCGGCGCGCTGCGCTCTACGGTCTACTGCCGAAGCTGCCTGCACCATACCCGCTCGCCGAACTGGAGCGTGCTAATCGTGTCGCTATCGTCGGAGCGGCTGAGGGTTGGTGCCCGGCCTATGCACGTGAGAGCTACCGACGGTGGTTCGAAGCTGGGGAGCCTGCGGGTAGCGAGCCCAACCTTTCAGCCAGCATTAGTGCTGCCGGGCAGGACGCGGAGCGCGTGCTGCGGCTCGCTGATTCCGACAAAGGGAAAGCCGATCTTGTCCACGCCACTGAGCAAGCCAAAGCCCTCGGCATCTTCGGCTCCCCGAGTTTTCGTTGTCGACGGCGAGTTGTTCTGGGGGGACGATCGCCTCGACGACGCGGTTCGCTGGCTGCACCAGATGGAAAGTGGCCCGCCGGACTGATTTTTCCCCACGGCAGCATCTTCGATCATGG
This sequence comes from Mesorhizobium sp. WSM4821, assembly GCF_055901555.1. Taxonomy (NCBI): domain Bacteria; kingdom Pseudomonadati; phylum Pseudomonadota; class Alphaproteobacteria; order Hyphomicrobiales; family Phyllobacteriaceae; genus Mesorhizobium; species Mesorhizobium sp. WSM4821. The sequence continues at coordinate 5,123,455 of NZ_CM148371.1, forward strand.
CATTGTCTCGACTGGATGAGACCGAGGCCCTGGCCGAGGGTGCAGTGTTAGCCGGCTGATTTACCACACATCATTGCGCGCACTTGCTACTTAGCCCGCTGAGTGTTTCATATATTGAAGCTCGCCATGGGGGGCGAAAAGTGCTGAGTTCGATTTCGTATTGCGTGACCCGGTTGCTGCCGGTCGCTTGGATGTTGGCGGTTCAGTTGTGTTCCGCCCACGCTGCTGTGAAGTCGTTTGGCCCCTTTACGGTCGATGACGCCCATTCGGATATTATCTCTCTCGATGGTGAGATTGATGGAGGGGCGGCGCTCAACTTCCGCCGCGCGGCCGAGGCCGCACCCAACGCCAAGCTGCTTATTCTCAATAGCCCTGGCGGTGTGGTCCAGATCGCTCTTTTGATCGCAGACGACGTGCATGAGCGGAAGCTCGCGACCTACATCCCGAAAAAGGCAGGGTGCTATTCGGCATGCGCGTATATCTTCCTTGCGGGTGTGGAACGCCAGGTCGATGGCGAACTTGGTGTCCATCAGATTTCGTCTGACTCGACCGATCTTGTCAGCGCTCAGCTCTCAATCTCAGACATCATTGATCTTCTCAATCGCTTCGACACGCCTGTCGAGGTGTTGACGGTGATGTTTAAGACACCTCCGAAGGACATGCATGTCTTCACACCTGATGAGGTCGCGCGCTATGGGATCGATCGCAGGCAGGGCAGTCAGACAAATACCGCCTCGAGTGAGATAAGCCGGCCGGCCGGATCGTCTGATCCTTCTTCGGCCACGACGGTCCAACCGGCAGCTCCAACGACAAAGGAGATGGATGCAGTCAATGGCTCATCGCTCTCCAAACTTTCCTCAATCGAGGAATACACACGTCGCCCGACGCGGATGGCTGTCTTTGCGGGGCTTGATCTATTTGGCGACGACATCACTTCTCAACGAACGGACGATGCCGCAAATTGCGCGCGCGCCTGTCTCTCCATGGACGGTGAATGCAAGGCATTCACATTCAATGTGAACCCGCATATCGCAAGAGGTCCAAACTGCTTCCTGAAAGCCAGCCCAGGCAAAGCCGATGGCAACTCGGCTGCTATCTCGGGCCAGTTTCTGAGCAGCGCGGATCCAGACCCGAACACATTCTCCATGGGCGTGATCGACCCGAAGACCGCCGTGTTCAAAAACGTCGATCTGCCAGGTGGAGATCTGTCGCGGAAACCTTTTGGGAGGAATGTGACCGCGCAGCAGTGCCGGCTTGCCTGTGTCGCAAACAATCGTTGCATCGGTTTCACTTACATGAAGCGCAAGAGCCAATGCTGGCTGAAAGGCGCAATTGGCACGCCGCGCTATGCCGAGGGTATGATCAGTGGTCTCAAAAAGATGATGAGCTTTGCACCTGCGTCGATTATCAGTCTCGAGTGACGGCTTAGGAAAGCTGCAGACCCGCCCGCGGGGTCTGTGAAGAGACGCGCCTCGATCGAGTTTACCAAAATGAACGTCTGCCCCTGACGACCACGGCATGATCGGGAAGTTGAGGGATCCTTTTGACGCGGCTCAGGCCCTCCCGCCCTTCACCGTCATATTTTCAACAGCTCTTCCGGGTCACTCTGAACCCAGTCTTGGTTGTCTAACAAACGATCTGGGATTCAAAAGCGGGGCTTGGAAGAGGATTACACTCCCGCAGTATTGGCGAGAGGTAATATTCGCCGTAGTGTAGGAAGAATGAAGTGGGGGGACTTCCGTGGGGACGCTTATTTGGCATGGGCTCGTTCGCATCGTCCTATTTTGGATATGCGTAGCCGGAACGATCGCCCTAATCGACAAATTTACCGCGTTGGACATCCAACTCGTGGTATCGCGGATCGGCGCGGTGCTACCGGGCCTGGTCGGACAAGAGCTTCCCGAATCAGCCATCGAAGCATTGAGCGAGCAAGGGTTCGCTTTCTCCCTGGCTGGGTTACTATTTTCGGTTGGCTTTGGGTTGATCGTCGCGTTTGCGATGATGCATGCAATCGCCGTTCGCTTCTCGCTGCACAGGGCAACCCGCCTCATTCGACGATACAAAGACCGCCACTCATTTGCACAAGCATACGAAGCCGACATTTACCCCAAGATGACGGCTCATCCTCTCCTTGGACACGCGTGGCGCGAGTTCGATGAGACATTGCTGAAGAACGACGTGGAAACCGGAGGGGTCATCGGCAATACGGTCAGACCACAGAGTTTTATGAACTACGGTTTGGTCCGAGAACGCCTCATGGGCCTGAAACTCATCGGTAGCATTCCCGGGTATTTTATCGGTGTTGGTCTCCTGCTCACCTTTACGGGGATCGTTCTCGCATTATCGAAGGCAAGCGAAGCGACTACCGCCTCGCTGGTCCTAAACGATACGCCAGGCATGATGAAGGCGATGACTGATCTCCTTCGGATCGCCTCCTTCAAGTTCGCGACGTCAATCGCCGGCTTGGGTGTTTCCATATTACTGGCGCTCATGTTCAAGGTCTTTACCGTCTCGATTGAGCGAGGCTTCACCCGATTTGGCGAGCGGGTCGAGTTTCAGCTTCGATATACGGCACCTCAGTCAATCGCCGCTGAAATGAACGAAATGTCGAAAGAACAGACTGTCCAGCTAAAGGCGATAAACAGTGATCTGTTTTTCGGGCGCATGGGGGAGAAGCTCTCTCCCCAGATCGGTAGCGCATTCGCAGGTGCGATTACGCCTCTCTCTGACAGTATCAGCGAGGCAATCCGCGCAATGTCCCAACGGAGCGAAAGCGGTGTCAGTGATCTTCTGGACCGCTTCTCCACATCTGTCCAAGGCAGTGCAGGCACTGAGCTGAAGCAGCTGGGAGAAACGCTCGCCCGCATGCAGGCTACGCTCGAAACTACTCAAAAAGGTCTTCACGGAACGGGCGAGGAGTTTGCGAATAGAATGGCCGAGGCCACGGCGTCTTTAAGGGCCACATTCGAAAGAGCGAACACGCAACTTGACACAGAGCTGGGTTCGGCTGCTTCGGGCGCCTCCTCTAAGATAGAAGAGGCCATGGGGCGCGTCCTGGAACGTCTTGAAGGGCAGCTCGGAACGTTCATGTCCAGCCTTAGTGATTTTCGGACGTCGAGTGTCGACTCTGTTGGCGAGACGCGAAAAATAGTCGCGGACGCTCAGCAGGCGGCCGTTGCAGGAATTGCCTCCTCGTCGCTCGAAGCATCCAAGGCATTGGAGGTAGGGCTGGCGGATGCGCTTCAGCGGATCGCTGGTGAGATCGAGCGTTTCGCGACGGCGATGCGTTCGGGCGAAGCTGCCATGACGCAGCAAGCAGTCGCTATCGGCAGTGCCACTGAACAGACCCGACAGGTCGCTGGTGCATTTGGCCAAACAGCCCAAGATATTCGTTCCGCCACCGGTCCATTGCTGCAGTCCAGCGAAAGATTCACTGGAGCAGCCGATCAAATGGGTCAATCGGTCGAACTCGCTGCGTCGAGCTTCGAACGCGGCAGCAGCGCTGCGAGCGAGTTAGCCCAGTCCCTAACCGATCGGATATCCGAGCTTACTGGCATTTGGGAAGGTTACAAATCCCAGTTCGATCGCGTGGATGAGTCGTTGGCAAGAACTGTCCAGCAACTCAGCGAGGCTACGGGCGCCCAAGCGGAGACGCTCGGTCGATACGCCAAGGACATGAATACCGATCTCGCGGCGGTCATGGACAGTCTTAGGCCGCTTCTTGATGGGCTGGAGCAAAATACCGACGCGATTGCTGATAGTGTGGAGCAGTTAGCAAAGCGCTTCCCCTTGTTGGCTGCGGAGTAAGCCTAGATGTCGAGCTTCGACGACGTCGGATCCGCTATCGAAAACCATACAGAAGAAGACGAAAATTACTTCATATCGATGACCGACATGATGGTCGGAATCCTTTTCATTTTCGTCATCATGCTTATGGTTTTCGCATTGAATTTTCGACAGCAGACGGACGTGTCCCTCGAGCAGATCAAGCTTTTGCAGAAGGCGAAACAACAAGCTGAAATTGTTGCTGATCGGCTTGAATCTCTCCGAAATAAGATCGGGCTTGAGCTCGAACAGCTCGACAAATCGAATCAGGTCCGTGCCGATCTCCTGCAGGAGATTCAGCAGCGACTGATGGATCAAGGCGTTGTTGTCGAAATTGACCCAGCGAATGGCGTGCTGCGACTTACAGACAACGCGGTTCGATTTCCTTCCGGCATCCCAACCCTATCGGGCGACGCGACTGACAATGTGCGCAAGATTGCCGCCGCGTTAAATGAAGTGCTTCCCCGCTATACAGCATGCAGGACGACGGATCCAACGTGCGATAACACTGGAACGCCATCAGTCGAGACTGTCTTTATCGAGGGGCACACCGACACGAGGGGTCGAGACGACGACAACTGGACGCTGTCAACGTCACGTGCCGTCAATACCTATCGCACAATGGCACAAGCCCAACCTTCGTTGCTGCAACTGCAAAATCATGCTCGACGGCAGCTTGTTTCGGTTTCTGGTTACTCGTCCACGCGCCCTCTTATCGATGAGCAAACCAAGGCCGCATACGATACGAACCGACGTATCGATCTGCGGTTTGTCATGGAAATTGGCGATCGACAGAATTTGACTGCTGTGGTCGGCCTAACGAAAGAAATGGAAGCACAGCTACGCCAACTTCGATCCGCGATCGACAAAGCTAATGGCAAATAGTCTTCACGACACCTGTCTTCGTATCGCCAACGGTCTTGCTACGCTTAAGCATGGGCCGCTCTCGATAACACCGCTGTCGAAGCTGGCTGACCAGTTGCAACAGTCTGGCGGGGCTTTGGAACGTCGAGCCGCGAAGGACTACGACGCGATTGCGCGGTCGCTCACGCAAGCTATCGTCGCCGGTGCGGGTCTTTCGAACCGTCAATTGAGAGACGCGGCATGGTGTTTGTGGTCGACGACACCCGCTCTAGCCCAGAACAAGGCGGCATCAGATACGCTTCTGCAGTGCTTTCTGCTTGCGGACAGTCCCCGCCCCTTTCTAACGCTGGCCTCATCGTTCATGGCGTCTTTTAGCGATCAAATGCCGGCGCAAAAACAGACGTCTGATACCCTCGCTGCCTTGGCAATTCGTTGGGGTGGACCGTGGGGTAGTCTCCAGCAGCAATTCAAGTTTTTCGATCTCACGCAAGGGCCAAGGCTGCTGGCGCGAGCGGTCATCAATCAAGACAAACCTGCAACCGACATTCTGAATGAGGCTGGTCTTAGCGCAATAAATGCGAAATCAGGTTATGCAAAAGCCGTAACTGTTTCACTGCTTGCTGAGCTCGCACTAGGAGGCGAGAAAGACCATATCGTCAGGCTCGCACGTATCAGACGTTATGCCCTGACGGAAGGCGGCAAGCCGCTCTATGAGGATCTGCGCCCGAACCTTATCGAGGCCCTATTGCGGCCATTCGAGAACGTCACGGCTGAGAAACCGGTCCGCGACCTGTTCTTGGAAGTAGTCCTCTACTTGTTCGGCGATCCCAGACTGAACCCCGGAAATTGGTCGTTCGTTCCGGCGGTTCTTCGTGAGATCGTGCAAAGGTGGTTGACGGAACAATCCTTGCGTCAGTTCCTAGATATTGTCGACCGCGTCGCAGACGATTCCATGTGGCGCTACAGACGGGCTTTTTGGGAGGGAGTGTTTAATAAAGGGCTGATAGACGACGCTTGGGTCGCCTTCGGCCCTGACGGCAAACGCTTGGCTAAAGAACTGTTCGGAAGAGAAGCCAAATTCGCGTCGCTAGAGACCGAGGGTCGCCAGATCGAACCGGGCCACGCAGTTTTGCTTCTTCAGATCGGTGACGGTGTAGTCGCAGATTGGAGTCACAACGGAAAATGCAACATCTGGTCCGATGCAACAGACCGATCGGCCCCCCGCCTATTCAAGCAGTCTTACGGCTCGGACGAGATCCGTATTCGAAAGGGGTCGGGCAACTATGAGACGGATACCCTTCTAAGCCTCATGCATTTGCATTCCCCGACTTACCATTGGCAGGGAAAAGTGGCTGAGAGGCTGCGTCTGATGACAGGCGTCCAGATCAAGCAACCCGATTACCGGCTTCGCAGATGACGCTTACTTTCTCGGCAGTTCCAAGCTCGGACGGCGCTAAAATCCGTCTGGTCGATAGAAGATTGTTTCGCAGCAAGCCCCTCGACTATTCATCGTGGACGGTGGCTGCAGAGCCAGAGCTGTCGGCACTACGCTTGGTGAAGCGCTTCGTCGCCGACGGGCAGGCACGAGCCACCGACGACGAAGTCTTTATTGGCGCGGAGGCCGTCACGAACTTGCCAGCAAAAATGGCTTTTGCTTTGGGCTTTCCCCCAATCGCAGATGTTACCTTGACGCTTTCGGTAGAAGGTCGGATCGAAACCCCAGACGGTCGCATCAGGCTAGCATGGCAAGATCGCAATCTCCGACGCACTACGCCGACAATTCTCGGCCCATTCGTGACAGTCGGAGGGACGACGGGTCGGCTAACCGCGCCTGTCTACAAACTTCTGAAGTCAGTCGACGTCTACAATCATTCGTATGGCCAGCCCGGCGAAGCCAGGATCACGCCATGGCTAGGTGTTCAGGAGGCCCTCGGGTTGGTGACGGGGGAAGCTGTATCGGCCGACGGCACGATCCAAAATCTGCGTATCTATCAAGCGGGTGCCTTTGCCCTCGATGTCAGAGAGGCAGCAAACGGTCCGCAAATCACACCGATCCTGATGTCGCATGGGATGCGACAATCTTTTGCTGACGACACAGACGCACCAGAGCTCGTTGCAAATGCGGAAACGCCTAGCAGGCCATCAAGTCAACTGCCGGACAATGAAGCAAATGCGCTACTCGCGCCTGAGCTGCAACGCAAATTTGTGGAAGAGTTCGCGAAGCAGAGCGGAAAGGCACGTCCAGCGTTTGTTCTGGGTCGCAATACTTTCGTCGTCCTAGAGCCCGAATTGCAGATGGCACTCGATGTTGTCAAAGCCGCACAAGGGGCGCCAGCGAGTGAGCGCCGCAATTTTATCGCAAACCCCCGCGCCTATCTCGAACGTGAAATCGGCGACCTCGCAGCTGGCGACGAGGGGTCAGTATTTGTGGAGACGCGGCAATACTCAGCGCGTGTCCTGGGCCTCGGGCGGTGGGAGAAGCCAAGCCTCGACTGGCTCACCAAGAACAGCACCAACTGGCTGCCCGAGAAATTTGTTCTTGCTATCGGTCCCCACCGGTTCGACGTCACGAATGACGATGTCGAAAATCTGAAGGAGGAGGTGTCGAAGGCGACCGCTGCATTTAAAGACACCATCACGTTCAAGGGCCAAGCGCTTGGGACCCTTGAGACAATCGACGCACTGGAGTCGCTGCGCGATATGGCAGCGCCAAGCAATGGGGAGACCGAGCTAGATGGCGCTCAAGCGAATGAACTGGTGGTTGAAGATAAAGACGTTCTTTTAATCAAAACCAATATCGAGAGCCCCGATTTCGTGATCGGCGGCCCACCTCGCAAAGCTCCGCTTTTCGACGACTTCCCGATGCATCTTTTGCGCGAAACAAGACCCAAGCGCCACCAAGTGGAGGGGTTCGCCTGGCTGCTCGCGGCGTGGCATGCCGGCACGTCGGGCGTTCTGCTCGCTGATGACATGGGCCTTGGAAAGACCTTTCAGGCGCTAAGTTTTCTCGCATGGTTTCGCGAGAATCAGCAGGCTGCTGGCACCAAGAGCAGGGCATTTGACGGCCCGATCATCATCGTCGCTCCAACGGCTCTGCTTAGGAACTGGGTGGCTGAGGCAGACCATCATTTGGTCCTGGATGCCTTGGGGGATCGCCTCGACGTATTTGGCGCCGGCCTATCCCGGATCAGAAGCAAGAAGCACGCAAGCTGGACTCCGGAAGATGCCTTGAACGTGGAGCAGCTTCGCGCTGCGGACTGGATTCTTACGACCTACGAAACACTAGCAACCTATCACCGTGCTTTTGCTCGAGTGCACTACTCGGTTGGCGTCTTCGATGAAATGCAGAAAGTGAAGGCGCCCGACACGCTGAACACACACGCTCTCAAGGCGTTGAACGTCGATTTCGTTCTCGGAATGACGGGAACTCCGATCGAGAACCGGCTGGAAGACTTGTGGTGCATAATGGACCGTATCGGTCCCGGGTATCTCGGGGGACTACGAGACTTCTCCAGTCGGCATAAGGATGCGTCAACAGAGACCCTGAAGGAGCTGAAAGCAAAGTTGGATCAGCCCGAGGGCGGGCGGCCTCCAATGATGATGCGCCGTATGAAAGAGCACATCCTAGAAGGGCTGCCGACAAAGACGCCATATACTTACCGGGAGCAAATGCCGAAGCAACAGTCGCTCGCCTACGAGCGCGCCGTTGCCGCCGCAAGAGGCGGGGAGCGGTCGATGGGTGCTATGCTCAAGGCCATTCACGCACTTCGCGGCATCTCATTGCATCCGTTGGGCGGCCAAAATGTGGACGTCTACGACCCGGAAGCCAGAAAGAACTGGATCGGCCAGTCCGCGCGAGTCAGAAAAACGTTTGAGATCCTCTCTGAGATCAAGCGAAAAGGCGAGAAAGCGCTCGTCTTCATTGAAGATCGTGCGGTTCAATCTACATTCGCGGCTGCAGCCGCTGCCGAACTTGGGTTAAGCCAAGAGCCCGAAATCATAAACGGGGAGATGCCAGGTGAAAAACGCCTTGCAGTCGTTGATCGGTTTCAAGCTTTGCCGAGCGGATTCGCGATGCTGGTCCTGTCGCCCAAGGCAGCAGGTATTGGGCTTACCATCACCGCTGCAAACCACGTCATTCATCTAAGTCGCTGGTGGAATCCGGCAGTCGAGGACCAGTGTAACGATCGCGTCTATCGGATTGGTCAGAGACTGGCCGTATCGGTCCATGTGCCGATTGCTATCCACCCAGCATTGGATGACGCCTCTTTTGACGTAAAACTCGACGCGCTATTGACCCGCAAACGTGCTCTGTCGCGAGACATGCTGGCGCCACCAACCTCGGCAAGTGACGTATCCGACCTGTTTGAAGGTTCCATAGAACAGGAGGCGTGAGGACCTCGGAAACTCAACTGGTCGTGGGCCCTGGCCATATTTGGAAAGCGGCCTCGAAGAGCACTCCTGCCCGTTCGTTTATCTGCTCCTCGCTCCAGACATCCGGCCATTGATCGAGCAGCTTCGCATTCATCTGCAATTTCGAGTGAGCCTTAAGCGCGACAGATTTGCAGTTTGCCTTGCCATCGACGCGCGGTGGGAGCTTCCAGGCCGAATTTGACAGCGACGGGTTCAGCGCATCGCTGACCAGCGTTAGGTTGCCGATACCATGAAGCGCGCGGTCCCTGTTGACCCTTTCGGTCTCATCGCCTTCGAACGGCCAGTGGTCCCGCCATTTCTGGGGCATGATGTGCTCGATTGTGAGCTTGGAGAAATCGAAGCCAATCACAGGTTCGCCAAGTGCTCCCGGCATCTGGTAGTGCTCTTCCAGAGCCTGCAGGATCATGAGGACGCGCCCGCGGCGAAAATAACCGTAGAAGACCCGGCTGCCCCATTCCGACTTGAAGCGCGTGTCGTCAGGCCAGAACAACGTGCCTTTGATGTCGGTCAAATATTTAGAGACCGCAGGCGCAACGGGCATTGCGCCATCCACGGCGTGAATAACCTCGATGAGTTCGATCGCTAAAGTTCCGTAGCCCCTGGTCTGGGCACCGCAAACCATGCGTCTGACCAGGTAACTCTCCAAGATCTCCGCCACTGCATCCCTATCGGCGCCATCAGACCCTTTGCGGTCCATGACGGCCAGTAACACCGGTTGAAACACCGACATGTCCAAAGGTTTCAGCCGCGTGCAAAAGGTCGCGAAGCGCGACCGGCCAGTCGGTTGGTCGATTTGGCGGAAGAGTTTGCCATGCACTTGAATCTCATTCATCAGGTGATGAACAGACTCCACAACTTCAGGAGAAACTCGCGGCTCAGCGTATTTGAGGAATTGATCGTATAGGTGGTTCGCCGAGATCGGCTGACGAACTCGACAAATGAGCCAGTTTTGGAGAAACGTGTCGACACGGGCACGGGCCGCATGCCCAGTCCCTATTTTCTGGCGCCAATAGCCAGGATCACGATCGAAACTGCTCCAGTATTGCTCATAGGGCGCGGTCGCGTCGACGTTTCGTCTTGCGAACTGCCACAGAAGCCAATTTTTGATCAGATCAGCCGGCAGCAGCGGTGTGCCATGGGCGTTGAGCGTCTCGAAGATTGCCTGGGGTTCGTCAGAACTGTCGAGATCGAGAACAATCAGACGGAGATGGTCTTTGAGCGCGGACGATAGCGCCGGCACGCGCTGCTCTCTCGGCCCCTTCCCCAGCCAGGTGCGCATCGAGTCGACAAAGAACGTATAGGCTTCTGCCATCCGTGTCTTTGCGCCGGTGAGGTCCTGGGGACCGGTAGCATCCATCACCTGTCGAAAGGCAGCCCTGTCTTCATTCGTTGGCCAGACTTTGTATTTTTCCTCCTCCTCATAGCCTGGTGGGTTCAATGTCAGTGCCTCGATCCGTGTCATTTCGATCCGCGCGGATCTCTCAGCAGGCTCATTGCCCGAACCCAGAAGCTCGCCAAAAGCATGCTTTGCAGCCTGAAGCACGATCTGCAGTGTCGTGAGCCTTTGCTGACCATCGATAACTTCGCGCCTTGTCACACGTCCACTCGGAGTGTGCGCTTGCTCGAGAACGACCGTGCCCAGAAAATGGCCTGCTATCGGCCGATCGCCAGCTGCAACAACGCGATCCGCCAGGTCAGAGACGTCTTCCCAGAGCGGCTCCCATTGTTCTTCCTTGCCCCATACATATGGCCGCTGAAACAGAGGCACCAAATGTCTGGTTTGAGTTCCAAAAATGTTGGCAAGTGGATGATAGGCAGGTTGCAATCCGAATCCCCCCAGATTCTTGTCGTTTATTGGACATCTAAATCATACCGGGCTTATCATTAGCAACGGTATTCGCCCACTGAAATACTCTTTGCTGCTCCTCTCGCAAAAATTCGTGAGGTTCCAGGACGGAGCGCCCGAGTTCACGCGCTACGGAAACGAAGCCGGCCAGACTGTCTGGCTTCAGGTTTCCCGATCCGACATTTTCCTCATTGACAACAATGGCCGACAGCAGCGGCCAACCTCGTCGATGCGCGTATTCGCAGAGCCTCGTCAAATGGTCGCCCATCTGCCAGTGCACCTTTGACCACTCAGCGCCACTTTCGTCTGCGATCTGCTTATAGCTAAGAAAATGCCCTGCACCTGCCGCCCGGCGAATAACTGCGAGGGTTATTTCGAAATCAAGTGAAGGACTCTTCAACCGCTCTCTCGCGGCCAGGATAGCTGGAAAGATCGCGTCGCTTTCGCGCCCCTCTCGTCGGTAATTAGCGACTAGGTTTTCGAGTTGATCGAGTGAATAGCTAGCAAGCTTCTGAGTGTCCATGTTCGTCCTCAACCTGCCCCAAACGACCTATGCGAAGCCATGGCGGGTGCGGTGCCAGGCAAGGTTTTTGAAATGACTTGATGTCAGACCGAGCAAGGGAGATGACACCTCAGTGCGCAAGGCAAGTCGCGCCTCTTCACCGAGGGACGGCGAGAGCACTGCCGAACCATCATCCCTGAAGGAGACCAGCCCAGCGTCGAATGCGGCGTCCCACAAGACCGACAGGAGCAAGCCGTTGTGAACGTCTAGCCGCTGGGCATCGCTGTCACATAGTGCCCAAGGAACGATATGGGAGGCCCGCAACAGCGCCGGTTCGCTGATCCCTGTGAGCGGGCAGCGATCTCGCCAATATATCAAGAGGGACCTTCGGAAAATGTCCTGGCCGACCCGTTGGATGACCAGGCGCTCCGCCTCGGTCCTGCCCGAAAGGCCTTTGACCGCCGTCTCGAATTGCTGCAGCGGCGCGTCCGGCAAGCTGTCGCCAAGACGGTAGACTTCCGCAAGGGAGTTATAGAGTTCGGCGAGTATCGGGAAGGTGTAGCGAGCAAGTCCAGGCCCGGATATTTCCGAGTGCGGCAGCCCGAGTTCACCAACTACCCCGGGATGATCAACCGCGAGATACCATGGTCCGGAATTGTCGGCGCTCGCCAGAAAAATCTGCCCGTGTGCCGTGGTGGACGCATATGCCGCCCAGCCGTCCACTTCGCCTCGCTCGATGCGAAAGCCATTGTTGAATGCTGCCTTGCGCATCTCCGTTCTAGTGACAAAATTTGCCGGATTTTGGGGCGCCACTATCACGGCTAAAGATCCATTCCCAGAAGCCGCTCTTCAGGAGGGGACCCTTTGACCAGAAGACGCAACCAGGGGTCGGAACAGAACTCTTCAGGTGGTTCAGTCGTCGTCGTGACGATGTATTGAAACAAAGGAGAAGGGCCGAACTCTTCCATTTTCTTCGCCACATCAAACAGGCCAGTATAGATCGATCCGCCGAGATCAGCCTCCCGCGGGCTGTCATGAACGAGGAAGCCAGGATGGCGCGTTGTGCCTTCGACAGCCATCGACATGACGGCCAGATCAAGCACGGCAATTTTCAGCGAACCAATCGCTAAACCATCGGCTGGGACCCTCAGCCCAAATCCGTTTCCGTCGAGCTTAACGCTGCATCGCGCGTCCGTCGGTGTCACTTCGCGAAACACGGCATCGAAGCGATCGGAAAGCTGAGTTACGACATCGGTGATAGCGGAGCGATGGACCTCGACTTCCTCACCAAGAACCTTGAAACTGCCCTCGCTCCGCGCCACGGCATTCTCTGCAGCCTCGAGTTCAGCGCTTGCTTGGTCGAACTCGATTGCCCTGTCCAGTATCCGTTCTGCACTACGGATCTCCTCGGACCGATCCTGTGCGGTGCGCTCAAGCTGCGCCAAACTGTGACGTCGCTGTTGTAGGCGTTGATCGGCGACCGCCAATCTGCCTTGAAGCGTGGCCAACTCAGCTTGCAAGCGAGCTGTTTCGGCAAGGGCGTTTCGGCGCATCTCTAGTTTTTTGCTGACCTGAAGACGAAGAGCTTCGAGATCGCAGGTGTGTTCTGAAATGCCGCAGCCCTCTGCCCGAGCTTTGTCGATCAGCACGCCGCAGACCGGACATACCGGGTGCTCCAATCGTTGATTCTGAGCGCTCAGTTCCGGGAGTTCGTCCCCCAATACTTTTACCAGAAGCTCTTCAGACGCCTTCTTGTTGCTTGTTATCTCGATCGCGGCTTTGGCCTGCTCTTGGTCTCTGACAGCGCCTTCCACTTCGCTCCGTGCAGCGCGTAGGCGATCGAGAGTGGCCACGATCGGAAGACCCTGCACCCTTGCCAACTGTTCGGAGGCTCTCGTTTTGATGATCGTGGCGTCGAGGCCCGAGGTGTTGTCTGGATTGAGGCTAAGATTCCTCGCCAGTCCTCTCCTCAGTCGCGCAAGGTTCCAAGCTAACTGTTCGGCCTCGGTGCGCTGCTTGCTTAAATCACTGGCTACGGCGTCCCGGCGTCTGCCTGCGTCAATTTCCTCGGGCCGCAAGGCGTCCAGCACAATTCTCATGACCGCCAAGCGGTCCTCTTGCGACCGGTTGCGCCCACTAACGGGAGAATGCGAGCCGCTGTCGGGGCTTCGCCAATCGAGCATATTGCTGAAGCGGCATTCCTGGTCGCGGGTCATCCAGGCAAGCAGCGCCTGCCAAGCTCCATCGCTGCCGATAGATGCCGGCATGAGTTGCACCGCGCCGTCCAGAAACGAGCGCGTAGCAGCGTCCGTGAAGGGGCGCATGCCCGTCGGCTCGGATGGAAGACTCAATATCTCCGCGAATGAGGGACCTTGAAGAGCGTAGTCCTCCTTGTGAAGGCCAAGGGCTCGCCGTATCAACCATGTCTCGCCGTCGAGGCGCACTTCGGCGCCGACCTGTCCAGCAGGCATCTTTTCCAGAACAGCGCGCCGCTGCGCATCCGGCCCGTATCCGCTTTCTCCAAGGCAATAACGCAGAAGACGGCAGAAGGTCGTCTTGCCGCCACCGTGACCGATCTGTCCCCTTCGCGATCCTTCATCCGGTGACCAGATAACATTGAGCCCAGGCTTCAGCGGGATGTTACGGATCTCCTTGCCCGGCTCTTTCCAAATGATCAGCCGTTGCACCCAGAGCCGTGGCTCGACCCACCCACCTGAAGGTTTGAGATTGAGATCGTCGATGGAGAACAGGTCACGCTGCAAGGGCTTCTAGTCCTGCCTCCTCTTCGGCCGATGGAGTAAAGGCCGAGTCGATTTTCAATATCGCTGTCATGGCGTCGAGAGAAAAGCGGGCTCGCTGCGGCCACGAGTCCGTAAAATACGCATCAAGACCTTTGCCAGACGCCCACGTCTGAGCCACGCTATCCTCCACAAGACTGCCTGTGGCAGTCAGAAGGCGCACAGCATCGCCCCATCCGCTAGCTCCCCCGAGCCCCAGAGCCGTGATGCCCGGTCGAGGTTCCGCCTCCACTCCGACCAGGCGCTTCCACTCAACGCGTCTCGCTTCACTCAGATGAGGAGTGAGTAGTCGCGGTTCCAAGGAATAGAGCGCGACGGAGCGCGCGAGACGGACCGGGGTCGGTCCAGGAAGTGCCTTTAGGACTGCCGCGATTTGGGCCAATGTTTTGTCTCGAACACTGCCGCCCACAGGCGTGGCCCAGGCTCCGTCCGGCAGCGCTGTAGTGTTGATAGGCGCGAGGACCGGGGTCGAAGCGACTACGATGCGCGTCGGAACATCGGCGACTTCGCCTCGCTCCATCCTATCCCATGCCTCCAGCACCAGCCGGCGGGTGCGGTATTCGCCGAATTTCCTCATCTCGTTGTTCTTGAGCACGCGGAAGGTCTCGGATGGATAATCGGGGCCTTTCACGTCGGCGGGGTCGAGGATGTAGCGCAGCTCGTCGCGTGTGAGGCCATATGCGCGAGCGTAGAAGGCGTCGAGCTCGGCTCGTAGCATCGCCCGGCGTTCCTCGCCCCAAGAGAACGGCGTTCCGTGATAGCCGAGGTCGCGTGCAAATGGCTCCATGGAATGGCTGGTATAGGTAAGCTCCAGCACGCGCTGAACGATAAAGTCGAGATCCGACTCAGTATAGAACGACGGAGGAATAATAGGAAACTGATTAATGAAATAGAAACTCATGTTTGACCCGCTAACCTTCTGGCGAGCGACAAAATCAAAAGGGAGACTATTCGAGTTTGCTAAAAGCGCCGAGAAAAGCCGACTTGAGCGAGCGACATTCAACAGAAACAGGCTATCGCCTACCCCGAAATCTGACGCTATTGGTTGGGAAATCATAGTGCGCTCGTCTGCATTTCGGGCGTTTCGGCGCCACCCAATAGACCAACCGCGGTTCCAGCCTTTAGCGGCAAGGCGGGCCAAAGTAACTTCTTCCGGCACCCAGTAGCGCGGCTCGACCTCAAAGCTTACATCCTGCTTTTCGGCGAGCGTCGCGTCACGACTATCGGTTCGTTCATAGGTCGCCCAGCGATGATCGAACTGGTGGATCATTTTAGCTTCGTAGAGAGGCACGTAGCGCGCCGCGCGCCGCGCGCTGCCGCCCGGCAGGTCAAGGCTTAGGGCATCGCGGCCGCCGGCGAGGTCAAGCGCGGTCTGCGCCGGTCGCAAGCCTTCGGGAGTTATCCAATCCGTGCCATCCCGCACCAGCCCAATCGCTGCCAGCTGAGCGGAGGTGCGAAAAATGCCGCTGTCGTTCGACATGTGGAACATTGCCATGAACGACGCGCCCCACGGATTCCCTCGGTCACCTTTTGTCTCGTCGATCAGAACCGGGAGGCGCGCATAGATCTTCGCCGTTAGGTCGGCGTCGGCGCGGGATCGGAAGACGGGCGCTGTCTTGGTATTTGGGTTGATGCCCGCTATTTGCTCTGGTGAGAGAGTGAATTTGCGGTCCGGCTCTGCGAGTTCCGCCGGTTCGTTTAGGAAGAAGGCAAAGGCCGCCTTGGCTATTTCCCGCCCAATAGTTAGCAGACAGAACGGATTCCGGTCATCAGTTGATATGAAAAACTTCCTTATCTCAAAAAAACTAAACAGCGACGCCAACCGCTTCTCATCAATCAGTGAGCCGAAGAACGGCGCCGTCGTGGCATCGGTCGCGATGCCGGTTGGCACGATCACACCCGCGCGACCGCGTGGACCAGAGAGCATCGAGAACAATTCCGCGAAAAGCGCGTAGGTGTTGACGTCGCCACGGCCTGAGAGCGCGAAGCGGCCACCCTGCTCGCCCGGCGTTCGCACGAATGTGGAGGCTGCCTCTGCGAGGCGCTTGGCGAACTCGAACGCTTCGTGCAAACCGTGCTCGCGCGAACCCTGTTCGGCTTCGGCGAGTGCCGCAATCATCCTTTCGCGCGCGGCCGCGTTCGGCGCTTGGGCTATCTCCGGTTCCTGCGCCGCAAAGAACTCCTGCTCCTGCAGCTTGATACGTTCCCACGGAGGATTTCCGAGCACGCAATCGAAGCCGCCACGCTCCATTACGTCGGGGAATTCCAGCGGCCAGTGGAATGCGCAAGCGGCGCCGGCAAGATCCTGCGTGCGGCCGACAAGTGGCCCGTAGACTGCGCCGCCAGACAGCGCCTGCCAGACATGGCCGGTCGTCGGGATCGTGACCTGCCCACTACTCACCGGCACGCCGCCGGTCTTCGGCGTCAGGAAGGCCGCGACATAAAGATCGGCGGCGATACGCCATGACCAGCGTCTTGGATCGCGCTCGGCAGCGGCCCAGCCTCGCTTCTTCCGCTCGATTTCTTCGACTGTATCTTCTGGCAGCGCACGCAGCGCTTCGGCGGTCCGGCCTAGCGGCGGGGCGGTCGGAAGCCTGCCCCCGCCGCCTGCGAAATCCAGCGAGCCTTGGCCTTTCTTCTCCGCCTTGTTGCGCGCGGCGAAATGTTTCGCGGTCTCCTTGTCGTCGCCGGTGAGCGGCTTGTATGCCCCGTCGGGAATACCTTCCTGCAGCGCATCGAGATCGAAAAGGCCAAGCAGCGCATCGCCACAACGAATGTTTGCGTCGAGGAAGCCAAGCGGTTTGCCCGGTTCAACGGTCTCGATCCACAGCGCGACCTTTGTAAGTTCCACGGCCATCGGATTGCGATCAACGCCGTGGATGCAGGTGCGAGCCACGTCGCGCAGGGCATGGCGATAATCCGCCGCGCTTGCCACTCCAGCCGAGCGGGCGCGAGCAAGCCGCGTTGCGATGCGTCTGGCTGCTGCAAGCAGGAAATGACCCGAGCCGCAGGCGGGGTCAATAACTGTCACTTTGGACAGCGCATCGGCTGGGTCCTCCGCCTCGGACTCGATGCGGTCCAGCACCGGGTCGAGCGCGCTATCCAGCAACGTCTGCACCAGACTGTCCGGCGTATAATAACTACCTGTGGTCTTGCGCTGGTTGCCCTTGGTCTCAGCGCCTTCGGTGAAGGCCATGGCGCGGCCTTCATTTATGAGGCGTGGGGTCAGCTCCAGCAGGCTCTCATAGACGGAGCCAAGCTCTTCGGTCTCCATGTCACGCCAGTTTACCGGCTGCAGCGACGATGCCTCCTTCAGCCAGGCGAGGCGATAGATGGCCTCCATAAGCGCCTTGTTGGAAAGCCGTGCCTGCTCCAAATCCGGAACTTCGCCACGCGCGAACAGCCCGCCCAGCGACGGCAGACCCAGCAACCTCTCGCCACGATCCAGCGCGGCAAATGTGATCTTCAGCCCTTCCCAGCGATCATGATGAGGGTCCCATGCGGAGCGGCGGATCGAGCGCTCGCGCAAGGCTGCTAGCGAATAGCCCTGCACGTAGAGCTTTCGCGCAGCGGTCGGCGCCGCGGGCGGATGCAGCAGATCGCGGTCCTCCGCTGCCATCAGGAAGATCAGCCGGTAAACGAGCCGCAGAAGCTCCGAAAAGAAACTGGTCAACGGCAGCTCACCGGAAGTGATCCGGGCGCGCAGACTTGAATTCTCGGCGAGAAAACCCGTTCCCAACACGACCAGCGCGGTCTCGACGCCGTCGCGGAGCCGGTCGCGAGCAACCATGCCCTGCTTCGAGCCCTGTTCGCGCCAATTTTCCAGTGCGCAATCAGTCACTGGCGCGGAGGGCTGGCCGAAGCGGCTCGCATGGAGCAACAGCCAGGTTGCCGCAAAGCTGGCGAAATCCTCCGCCTCGAATATCTGACGCAGATTCGCCTCAATGTAGGTCGGCCGCGTAAAGCTCTGGTTGTCGCGCATCAGGCGCAGTTTTTCGCCATTTGAGACGAGGCCCCAAAGTGCTGCGTCGGAATGGTTTAGCCAATCCTGCATTGCGGTGGCAGCCGAACGCTTGCGGCCATCGGTCGGCAGACTTTCACTGGCATGGTCGAGATCGTCCGGCAGGGGAACGACAATTGTCGGCACGCGGCCCGCCAGCGCTTCGAGTGTTACGGCAAAGAGTCGGTGGCCCTCCGTCCGGCTGCCAACCCGGGCAATATTGGAGAAGCCGAAGACCTGGTTGAGAAGCTGCTCGACGAAGCGGGTCGTGGCGATCGATGACGGTGCTTCGACCTTGGCAAAATCCTCGAACAATGCCTGGCCGATGCGGAAATAGCGCGCAATCTCGTCGCGCACGGTGAGGCCTTTCGGCACGCCGTAATCCGCCTCGGTCTGATTGCCTGCACTTCTGCGGTCGATTGCCGACAGCATCGCGGGCGAAATCAGGTTTCCCTCGATCTGTAATGCCGTAAATTCCAGTGCGACAGATTTCTTCTTCATCAGCTTACAGCGGGAACGAGGACAAAAAGGCCGATGACGTCGGCTGGCCGGACTGGCTCCACGGATACGCGCGAAAGGAAGCGACTGGCGTCCGCGCCCGCTCGTCGCAACCGGTCGTGATCCTCGGCAAGGGCCTGCGCGCGAGCCTGGGCGTGTTCGGCGACAGGGTTGTCTATAAGCGCTGATATGCGGGCCAGAGCGGCCTCAACGAGGCGGGTTCGCGCGACATCCGCCAGATTGCCGGCAGCCTCCGCGTCGAGCAGCTTTCGCGCAGCCTCGCCGGCTGCGACCATGCCTCCGGGTTCGAAGGCAATCGCGCTCGCCTCCTCCACAAGCAGCATGCGCTCAACTCGGCCATGCACGGTGAGTTTGAAGCGAAGGCGCAGCAGCGCGACGGTCGTAAGAACCTTCACTGAAGACGACGACCACGCGCCAGCGCGTCCGATCGCGTTCAACGGGCTGGACACCGGGTCAAGCGCACCCTCAAGAAGGGATTCGGCCAGCGTTGAAGGGAGCGGATGGCTGCGCGTGATCACAGTGTGGCCGGGCAACGGTGGCTCGTCGAAGGACAGCTTGATCGTGCCCTCAAGACCACGCGAGGCGAGACGCTCAGCAATCTGTTTCGGCAGTTCGCTTAAATGGGCGCGATATGAGTTATGTTTCTGCATATCGAGTTGCACGTCGAGACGGCTCATGGCGCGGCCGGTGAAGCGAAGCAGTTCCGCCGGACCACCCAACAGCTCGCGCCACTTCTTCCACTCAGGCGCGACCTCCTCCGGCTTCATCGAGTTCTGGGCAAAGCGTGCGCGGGATGCTTTCTCGCCTTCCTCGGCGTCGCGCCAGCGCGCCTCGAAATTCCTGGCATCCTCGTCGAGGCCGAAATCGAGCGTCAATTGCCGGGCTCTACCTTTTCGCAAAAGCACGGCGTTCATAAGGGCGCCGGTAACCGCGCCGCGCTCTTCGGGCAGCGGCACGCTTACACCGGTAGCCTTCCGGATGGCCTCCGCCTTTCGGAGAATTACCTCCAGCACCGCGCCGTCGATGGCACTGTCAGGCGAAAACAGAAGAACCGAACGCACCAGAGGTGCGGGCTGGCCGAAACGGTCGACACGCCCCTCGCGCTGCTGGTGTCTGGTTGGATTCCAGGAGAGGTCATAATGGACTACTGTGTCGAAGAGGTGCTGCAGATTGATACCCTCGGACAAGCAATCCGTGGCGACCAACAAGCGCTGTGCGTCGTCTGCCATGGCTTCGACGCGGGCACGACGCTCGTCACCGGTCAGGGCGCCGGTAACCACTTCGATCCGCAGCTTCGGGAACGCCTTGCGCAGCCCGTTGGCGACGTGATCGGCAGTGGCGATGTAGCGACAGAACACAACGGGATTGGCACCGGCCTTGATAAGCGGCGCCAAGACTTTCACCGTCGCCGCAATCTTGGGATCCGGCGAGCGGGCCAGATGTTCCGCCTGCGCTACGAGGGACGCAAGCGGTCCGGTATCGAGCCCCGAGGCAGGTTCAACATCGATCGCATCCTCGTCCTCTCCGTCGTCGTCGAACACATGATCACCCAAGCGATCTGGATCCGACTTGAGGCGGTTGCGGAGCGCGCTTGCGGCGGCGGCCGGTGACGAGCCGACACACCTCATCAGCGCAAGCGTGCCCCAGAATGCCAAGCGTCGCTCGCGTTGGCCTGCTCCGGCGCGCTCCACAACACCGAGGCAATAGTCGAGAACCGCATCATGGAAGGCACTTTGTGCGTTGTCGAAGCTGTAGGGACTCTCGCTCGTTTCGTGACGAGGAAATGAGCGCTCCTCACCCCATTCCCGCGAAGTGACATCGATGCGCCGCCTTTGCACAAAATGGCGGGCAAGTCGGATCCGCGACCGTTCATCTTCGAACGCGCGTCCGGAAAACTCCGGATCTATCAGTCCAAGCAGGCGCTCGAACGCCTCTTCGTCGCCGCTATGCGGCGTCGCGGTCAGCAGGATGAGATGGCGGGCGGCATCCGAGGAAAGCCGCATCAGCAACTCGAACCGCTGATGACGGCCTTGATGCGTGCCAACACATGCATGCGCCTCGTCCACGATTACGAGATTGGGGCAGGCCCTTGCGAAAGAGTCGCGACGCTTTTCCGCTTTGATATAATCGAGGCTGACCACCGTCTGCGGATGGGCATCGAATAGCGTCATGTGCTGCGGCAATCCGCGCTCGAGCCTGGCCGCCGACGCAGCCGTGACGGCCACCGCGTCGATGTCAAATTTTTCCTTCAGCTCTCCCGTCCATTGCTCGACCAGATGCGGCGGGCAAAGAACGGTGAATGCGTCAGCTTCGCCGCGATCGATCAGCTCGCGCAAGATCAGCCCGGCCTCGATCGTCTTGCCGATTCCCACGTCGTCGGCGATCAACAGTCTGACGGTTTGAAGCCTCAGCGCCATAATAAGCGGAACAAGCTGATATGCTCGAGGTTCAAACGAGAGGCGAGCCGCGGAACGAAACGGTCCGGCGCCTCGGCGTAGAGAAAGTCGCAAGGCTTCCGACAAGAGTTGGGCCGCGGATTGAGTCGCTAACGGCTCCCGTTCAGGGAGTGCAAATCGAGCAGGCCTGGGTTTCTCGGTCTCGAGATCGGGGTGTATCAGTTGGATGTCCGCCTCGGCGCCTGAAAGCGGCCGAAGGCATAGCCAACCTTCTTCCGGCGAAGGCAAGGCCACCCATTCGCGACCTCGAGCGTAGATGAGGTCTCCAGGAGAAAATGCCGCCGTCAATCGTCCACCCCCAGCAACCGACGCAATTCCGCCAATGCAGACGTCGAAGGCGTATGCGGCAATTCAACAAGCGCAAACCCCAGCGCCTCGATCTCGGCAAAATCTTCAGGTCCCATCGACGAATCGATCGCGGCCACAAGATGCGTTCGCCACACGAACGGCAATGTCTGTGAACCGATTTTCAAAGGCTCTGCATCGGGGCTTAAGATGCTTCCCTCATTGAATGCGGAGGCCCAGGTCCCGTTTACCGCGTCCGAGGGGCGCCTGACCGGTGCAACTTCGCTGCAAGCCAATCGCAGAAGCATGCGCTTCGCATCGTTGTCCGTGCGATCTATAAGTTCCTGATCCGGCTGGTTGTAGTAGGACAGCAGACAGCGGTAGCACCCCTTCACGCAATTCGCGTCCGGCACATCCACCAGCATGTCCGAGTCGCGGGAAGCGATCGCTTCGTCCACCTTGTCGAAATGCATGAGTTGCAATGCAGTTCTGGCAACTCTTCTTATAGCCTCTGGCTCGCCTACAATCCGCCCAAGAACGCCGGCACCTCCCTCTGTCGCCTCGAAAGCGAGTAAGGCGCGACGGTTCTCGCGACCCGGCACTGGCTCAGTGAGGACTTCACCTTCTTCGAGTTGGAACGCGATCTCGATACCGCGTGTCAGTGCGTGCTGAACAGTGGTAATAGCCGTTTCGCTGAGGTCCTCGTCGGAAGGGCGAATCAGCGCTGTATTCTTATTGTCCTGCACGATCGGCACGACCCGCTGCGTTACCGGCCCGTCTGGTGTGTCGACCTCATCGCCATCGTCGTCAGGAGTCTTGGTCCATCGTCCGGTGGCGGCGTCGATGCCGAAACCGAGAATGCTCTTTTCCTTTCGCCTCCGAAGGCCCTTGTTGATCCGGCTGATCAGCGCGCCATGTGCATAGTGGATGTCGGCAATCGGACCATACCGATCCTGCAGTGTCGCCGAGGTCACATCGATCTGACCATCGCGCAGCGGCCATGAGAAAACGGTCTGAATCTCGAACCCCTGCCTTTGCCGATCCTCGTCGTTTGCTGTTATTCGCTCGGCAGGCGTCGTCTCGACATTGTCGATGCGCAGGATGTTACGGATCGGATGGATATCCGCGATCAATGCACCGCAGGCATGGCATCGATCCTGTTCCCGGTCGTGCGCAGCGCCACATCTGTCGCAGATGTAAATCTTGGTCGTCATGAGCTTGCCGTCTGTCGTGCCACGCATATCCGGCGACAGCTTGGCCTTGTAGACACGGTAGGCGCGGCCCTCGTGGTAGATGAGACTCCGAGGTCCGAATTCGGCGATGGCTAGAAACCGTGCCCGTTGGAGATAAGCCGCTTTGGGTCCGCCGGCACCGATGGCCGGCACGTAAGCGTAGAGTGGCAGCCGTGGAAAGTTATAGCCTGGCAAGAAGCCTTCGGTCGCCAGGTAGCGATATGTGTAAAAATCGGATCCGCCAGTTGCTCTCCCCCTCTCGAGAAGAGCGAGCTGCTCGTTCGCTTGCGCCTGCGCGATCTTGGCGTCTCTTCGTTCCTGCTTTTCGAGGCCGTGCATCTCCGACTTGCGATTGGCTTCGATCAGTTGCGTGCGAGCCCCTTCGTAAAGCTGACGCCAACGCCCGAAAGCCTCGGAGAATCGCTTGCTGGCGTTTGCGACAACCGAAGCCAGGAATTCCTCCCGTTCACTCGCCCAGCTTGCTCCGGAAGCCGTAAGCTCGAAATCGATGCTGTCGAGGACCCGGCGCATTGGGTCTGCAGCCCGTTTGGCCAATGCATCGGAGCTAAGGTTTTCAGCAATTGTCTGAGCTACTGGAAGGCCCGGCTTTGTGAGGTCCAAAACGTGCGGTATGTCAGGCGACAACTCCTGGCCTGCCTCCGCAATCCAAACAGCGTGGAGATGGGCCTCGATCAGGTCCCGATTGGCAAGATCGAGAGCTGGTGGGCGAACAATTCCACCCACCATCTGGTCTCGGCGTGAAAAGTAATACTGGTCATGCGGGCTTTGGGCCGCGCAGTAAGTGACGACAAGCGCCGCCTGCCCAGAGCGTCCAGCTCGCCCGGATCGCTGCGCATAGTTTGCCGGAGTTGGCGGAACATTTCGAAGATAGACGGTATTAAGCGCCGAGATGTCGACGCCCAATTCCATCGTCGGTGAACAGAACAAGGTCGGCAGGAACTGATCCGGTTCTTGCGCAATCCGCATCTCCTCCCGATGCTCTGCGATGCGAGCCCGATCGTCTGTCCCAAATCGAAATCGCCATTCGCGCCATTCTCGTCGTTCCTGGTCAACCTGCGCTGTGTGCTCGCGGCTTTCCAAGCCGAACAAACCATCCCCACCAGCGTCCAGCGCCGCCGCGAGATGATTGTAGAGTTCAAGAAAATAGGGGTTCGGTTGCTTCTCTTGAACCGCAGGGCTTCCAGCTACCAGTCGAACCGCGTTAGCTGCCAGCTGCCAGCCTTCGACATCAAAGACTGTCTGAATAGGCCGGACAAGCTGATACTCAGCGGCTGCGCGTAGCAGCGCCTCGAGGACTTCTTGATACCTGGTCCCGGACAGCCGTTCGCCCCAGATGCTGGAACGGTTCAGTTCCCTGGCGAGCCTGCTCCTAGGTCCGCCACGAATGATTAAAGACTCACTACGGAGATTGGTGTCGTTCTTGCTCGGTGCAACGACGATCAGTGCGGCCGCCGACCGCAGATTCTCGCGGTCTGAAATCGTCCAGGGTTCCCGCAGGAACTGCCCGGCGGAACGCATCGTCGTCTCCAACGCCTGCAGGTCGAGCGTTTCTGCCGAAATAGCGAGCCCTTGCCGCAATGCTTCGAACAGAATGCGCAGGACATTTCTTCTTCGCTCGGGCGCCAGATTCCGAAGCTCTGCTGGCGCGCTCGTAAACGCCTCATCATCTGCGGCCAATTCGTCGATTGCAGCGTATTCGGCCGATATCAATCCGAGCTCTTCGAGATTGGGATTGGTGAAGCGCCAGCCGCGTTTTTGGTCGGCCCAAACCCGATAGGTCAGAACGCGTGATAGCGCACGTTCCGCATCCTGACGATGGATGCCTTTTGTCTCTGGAGCGATCATCCACTCGTGGCGACGTTCGTCTTTGTTGGAAACAAATCCTAGTTTTGCCTGAACCCTCCGGCCGAACTCCTCTTCACGTAGTCCTTCGCTCCCCGCGGCCCGTATCGCCGCCAAGAGTGCAGCCCGTAGCAATGTCACGAAAAGGAAATCGTTGAAATTGCCGGCCTGAAGCGCTGCGTCCTGTCGATTGTCCGTGAACCCAAGCAGCTTTCGCTTGTCCTGCGGGATGCCATTTTCTTGCCTATTCATCCAGCGTAGCGTGCTTGATACGAGAAGAGTTGTGGCCGAACTTCGTCCTTCGGCAGAAAGACTGGCGAGCTTGTTTCTCTCGCGCGCCCTACTGGAAGGCTGATGCCCGCAGGCCGGACAGAACCTGAATTTCCCAGAGAGAAACAAGCCATGCTTGCCACTTTCGCCGAGCTGCCCATCGACCTGAACGGTGAGTGGGTTCGGCACCCATTTTCGCCGATCTTTCCGCAACTGAAGACCTTTTGGTCCAAGCTCCGTCCAATCTTCGGGAAAATCTTCGGGCGATCCGCTGAAGCTGAAATCAGAGTCGCCTTCAGGAATCGGCATGAAGTAGCCGGCCTCATCTTCGCTATCGGAGTCATCAACCGGCGGGTCGTCAATTGATCGTGGCAACGCCCGCCGCACCCCCTCGTCATCTGCAAGCGTTACTGAATGGAATTCCTGGCCACACCCTCTGCAAAAGAAGGTCGGATAAAGTCTGGCCTCCGTGTCCTCGGGGTCGAAACGCTGCCCGTCGAGCGTGACCCGTCGGTCGTCCGCTCTCAGCGTCGCATAGACGCCGCCCGCCCCAGAAAAGAACCTGTGCAACTTAAAGGCTAGGAACGCGCGGTCTCCAGATCCGCCCCTATCTTTCCCAGACCGGCTCATCAAAGTCAGCATCGCCTCGATCTGCTCACGGCAAGTCTTTTCCGCGCACCCGGTGAAGTCGGCGAGCTTCCGAGCAGCCCCGGATATCGTGGTCGGTGGGCGTCGGCTCAGGGTTTGTTTGTCAAGAAGTCCGATCTCTAACTCGATCCAGACAGCCAGCGGATGCTTCCAAAGAGCAGCATCGTGGAGGTCGCTGACGATACCCTTGTTGACGACATCGGCGAGAAGTGTCTTCAAAGCATCAGTCTTGATTGACTGATCGGTGGCCCTCTCCAGAGTCTCGTCGATCACCGCATCGGGTGAAACGTTGGTTCCGAACAGCCTGGTCGCTACGGCAGCCACCACCTCTGCACGCTTTGTGTCAGATCCTTCACTCGCCATTGTGGCCGATGTTCCAATGCACACCGGCTCCTTATTGGAGCAGAGCCGATCTCGGACACGACGCACGAGCATCGCCACGTCAGCACCTTGCCGGCCGCGGTAGGTATGCAACTCGTCCAGAACGATGAAATCCAGGTCTCGCGCATTCATGATCACCGTCTGGTCAAGCGAATTTTGACGGGTCATCAACAGTTCCAACATCATGAAGTTGGTGAGCAGGATGTCGGGTTTTGCGCGGCTTATAAGTTCGCGTTCCTCGGCGGACTCCTGGCCGGTGTAGCGGGCAAAGGTCGGGCGAAGCCTAGCTTCGAGCCCGGACTGCTCCACGAACTTTTCGAGTTCCTTGATCTGGCTGTTGGCCAGCGCGTTCATCGGATAGACGATAATGGCGCGCGTTCTCTGCGGTTCGCCTGCGGCCCGGGCGCGAATAGCCGCGTCTATGATGGGAACAAAGAAGCAAAGCGACTTGCCCGAACCGGTTCCGGTTGTAACCACAAAGGATCTTCGGGAGATCGCCTTGGAAACAGCCTGTTCCTGGTGCCGGTGCAATGTGATCGGAGCGCCGCCCACCCGAAAGACTTTGCCGGTTTCGGGATGAAGCGAGCCGTCCTTGACCAGGTCAGCTATTCCGGCGCCACGTTCAAAATGAGGGTTGATCGAGATCAGCGGCTCGGGCCAGAATCGCCCGCTCGCATAGATCTCGTCAACGCTGCGGCGGATATCGGCTGCCCTGATGCGCGTGAATGACCGGGAAAAGCGCTCGTAGTCGTTTACGAGAACTCTGTCGAGTTCGAACACATTCATGGAATCCCCCGCAGCCAAGCGCTGCCCTACCAGTGGACGATCTTTGGCGAAAACTATTCTGGGGTCAATCTTTCGAATTAGACGCCCTCTTCCAGGTCGAGAAGCTATCGTTCTTCGGAAAGAACGGCGAGAGTGGTCCCGCCGTTCTTTTCGAAATCGCTATTCGACGGCTAATACGTTTTTCCTTCGAAGAGCAAATTTCCGGCGCGACGCAAGGCCTCCGCCTGCAGCTCGAGACGGTTGGCCCGCCGGAAAAGCTTTCTACCCTCTCGCGCCACTGCCCTATCAACAGCTTTCTGGTCTTCAATGGCGGCATAGTCAGTGTCGTCGTCGAGGGCCTCATCCTCGCTTCGAGAATATTTCGCTGTCGTTTCTGCAACAATCTTTTGCAGCGCGGGATTCAGCTTGCCTGTGCGAACAACGTTTGGTTGCCCAACGTAGTCGCCGAAGTGGCGCGCGACTTTATAGACCCGAGCGAGCTTGCGGCGCGAGTTTCGTAGCGCCTTTGTTTTCGGTATTCCACCCCAAGTGATGACTTGGCCAGATTCGAGCGCTTCGATTTTATCGCGAAGATCATCTGCAAACGCCGAAAGGGTGGACCACCGATTGTTACTCGACATTGCCTCGAGCGTTTTGCGCGTCGGAAGCCGATTCATGCGGCTTCTCCCGTCTGGCAGGGGTTGACCTCGGATCGCGCTATCGGATCGCACGCTGAACAGCGGTCCTCATCTGCCTCATCATCGTCTACCTCGCGCTCATACATCATATCCTGGAAGTGCTTTCGCACCATCGCGACTTGTCTTGCAGCGTCCAATAGATCGCTTTCGGCAAGTTCCAGGCACAACGAGGGAGATTCGTCCTGTTCAAGCTGGTCCCGCAGGTGTTCAAAGCAGTCAGAGAGAAACTCCAACACCTCAGTATAGGGGGTGAACATCTCGTCCGCTGAAATTGTCGACCTTATCCTGCCCGAACGATTGAACAGCGTGATGCCGTCCTGCAGGAATTCTGCGAATAGCTCCCGCTCGGAAACCGTTGCGGGTGTGTGGTAGCTGGTGGTAATATTGCTCATTGAGATATCTCCTGTTGATGAGCGTCTTCGGGAAATTTCAATCTGCGGCATGGCCTTGGATGCACCCTCGGTCATGCCGTTTTCGTTTTACGCGTTCGACGTTTCCTAGCCTCCTTTCACCTTCCATTCCGGCAGCGTCCACCGGACCTGCTTGTCGAGCCGATCAAGAATTTTCCTGATCCGAAATGAATCGGCCTCGGCCTTGGACCTAATGAACGGGTCATGAAGCCCGACCCGCTCAAGATCGAGCAGCGTGTCGTTCAACTCCTTGCGCTTGTAGCGATTGATGATGCCGGCCAGGGTCGTCGCTGCATCCAGCAAGCACTCTACGGTTAGCTCGGCGCGGCCGATCGAGTCTGTCAGATGCGTTGGCAGTTCCAAGCCGTCCAGGTCGGACGGAAAGTCCGGCCCGCTGTCGTCCTCAAATTCAGGCGGGTCGATGCCTGCCATGCGCAAGGCAATCTCGGCATCTGACCAATTGGAGTCGGAATGAAGGAAGGCGAAAAAGGGCTGCCTCAGAAATGGCCGCGTCATCTCCGCGGCTTCACTCTTCGCCCTCGCCGCTGCCTTCCGGCGCTCGTAATGCCGCCGCTGTCGTTCTGCATTTGAGAGTGCCATATTTGCTCGCTCCTGATTTCAGGTCGTTAGTATCAGAACATAACGGTCGTGTCAATCAGATTCTAACGGAGCATCGTTGCATTTTATGCCAGCCGGCCATACAGCAGCATCCATCAGCGCCGCCACCACCTCATCGCGGCGGGTCCAGCCTTGTGCTTGAGGGTCGAATGGGCCGGCGAGGCGATCGACCAGGGCATTCCAGGTTTCGTCAGGCAGATAAGCGTCCATATCGGAACTCCTTCGTGTTTAGACGCCCGATATGTGAATCGTTCTGCGTCGCAATTCAAGAAAAAAATTCAATTAAAACAATACGTTAGTCACTAGTGAGTTACACTGGTCCGCGAAAGGGGGAGAGTTTTCATGAGCTTGATGACTTCCTGAAGCTGGCCGGAAAAGATGCAATCGGCCAGCCGGCGAACTGGCTTTGTCGCGAAATACCAATCGCCATTGATCGGCCGCGCGATTCCTGCGAGCCGGCCATGCTGCGGTAGCGGCCGAATGAACATCCACCTCTTCGAGCTGTAGTTGGCCCAAACGACGCTCGGCTCGTTCTTGGTGCGGGCCTGGTGCTGACGAGTCGTCTCCCACTCGCCTGCAGCCAGACGCAACGCCTTCCTCGCCGCCTCGGCCTCTTTGGGTGCAATCTGAAGCTCGCCATGCAAGTGCAGCCGATGATGATCGGAAACCTCCAATGCGAACCAACAATCGACGTCACGGCCAAGCGCTGCCTCAAGACGCCGGGCGATGCGCTTCGACAGCCAGCCGGCGGTTGATGACGCGGCCCTGGCCTGGGCCTCAATGTCCCGAGACAGGTTAAGCGTAAAGCCGTGCACGTGGCCGACTGAGCGAAGGGCGTGGTGGAACCATTCGAGACGGGCCGGGTCGCTTAGATCGCGCCAAGCCGCCGGCAGGACGTGCTCACGCAGGCCAGGCAGTCTAACGGCATAGTCGCGCCAGAAACGGGCTTGTCGAAGCTCTTCGGCGTCGGTCAGAGTCTCGGGCTTGTAGGACGATGAGACGTTCGGGTGCGTAGGAGAGTTGGTTAGGTGGATGACAGGGTAGAGAGGGTGGGAGGGAGTGACGTGGGTAACTGAAGTCCCCCCATTCGCCCGCAAGTCGTCCAACACCGCAACCGCTTCGAACAATGGGCGAAATAGGGCATCACGAAAGACGGATTTGACCCTCCTTCGTTTTACTTTGTTGTCAACGCGGGCCTCTGCGTCGAGGGCTTCGAGCGGCTTTAGATCGTCGTCGTTGAGGGTATCGAAATCGATACCATCGGGGCGCTTTGCCTGCGGGTCAGCCTGACAAGCAGGCGCGAAACTGCTATAATTCACGTCATCACCATCGTTGACCGGTCGCCTTCGCGGAAGGTCGGCCGGTCTTTTTTGTCTGCCGATATTATAGCGAAAAACGCCCCGCCTGTCGGTCGGACTTGTCACCTTCTACTCGTTGCCACACTGAAGATCCGGGTCCCTAGACCCTCAGCCAATCTGCGCAAGGCCGGATGACCTCGGTCCTTTGGCCGACATAGCTGTGGCCCGTCTCGCCATCAGAATTTGGCTCTGCGACGCCGCTGGCGGAGTTTAGCCTGTTCGCTTTTGTGCGCAGCTTTCTCCTCAGGGGTCATACTGGAAAGGTCTTGATATGGCCGCACAGCACGACCCTGCTCTGCCTGGATCTGAATCGCATATTCAAGCCGCTTTTGCTCGCGATCGGCCTTGCGCTTCTTAGGGTAGAAGTCCGGCGTGTTCTTCTTCGTCAGGGCCTTGTATTTCGGAATAGCCTTCTGGATCAGCGCGAGCCTGGCAGCCTTGTCGGACGCCTGGCAAGCGGTCGCATTGACTCCGGCCGTCGTATGCGAACCCTGGGCGGGATGGTGGTCGAGGATGCTCCAATCGACGTCCGGACCGTCGCCGCCTAAGTCAAGTTCGAGGACCGGACCATCTTCTTCAGCCTCGAGGTTACATCGAGCCGCCTGCTCCATCTCTTCGTCGGTTAATGGTCGTGACCGGTCACTAGGCTTTGACATGTGGATCTCTTCATTCACGTCGGCATGTCACGCTTTTCTCCTAGTGTGTAGGTAATTACAAGTTCTACAAAGATTCTAATAGAGACCGAAAAGCGTGACACGCTAACCAAGCTTGTCGCGCCTGCGGCGCGACGGGCTGCGCTCCGGTTCCGGCGCTCGCTTCGCTCGCTTGTCACCTCCGCTAGCCCGGCGATTTGAGATCACCGGAAGAGTGCGGACGAAACAGAGAAAGCGCCCGGTGTGGAATCTCGCCCGGTGAACCAAGAGGCACTCACGACGAAGCTTTTCCGCCGTCCGGCGTCAATGCCGTCCGGCTCTGACAAATCGGCTCGACGGCGTTGGGCGCAGGCAAGCTCTCTGGGGCGCTCCGCCGCCGACGAAGCTTCCCCTCGCGCAGACGGCACGGCAGCGCTTGGTGAGCTCCCCTGGCGCGAACAGAGCGAACCCGCGTGCTGGTATGGCCTGTGCCCAGTTCTTTGTGGTGAAGCTCCTCTTCCAGGCATCTGAGATCGAGAGCCTGGCCGCACGCCAGACAGGCGACGAAATACTCCTCCTCGCGGCGTGGCGATGCGTCGTGAACGCCTTGAGGCATGAGGATGTCGTTGCATTCGTCGGACACCGGATCCGCCGGCATTGCCGCCCGCTGTATCGGAACGCCTGTCGGGAGAATCTGTTTCGAAGTCAGCGACGTTAAGCCGAAGAAGGCTCTCGGGCGAGCCGAGGAGAGGCGCCTGGTTGAATTTCAAGGCGTCGAAGGCGATGAGGCGGTGCTGAAATTCCGAAACTAGAGGGGTTGATATATATTTTACGGACAAGCCATTCGATGGTCTCCTCAGACCGGTTGAGCTCCGACAACTGCGCTGATGTGCGTCACGGATCCCGTCCGAGTGGATTTCCCGAACTCTGCCAGGCGCTGTTCCAACACGCGGATCGAATACCTATTCGCCTTGGCTTTCTGGCATTTTGGGTCTCTGCCACCACTATCGCTCGGACAAGGGGCGGCCTTTGTTTGATAGCTATTCCGTCCGCCGGACGCATGGTCGGAGCCGAGGGGAAATCATGAGCAGAAGCGTCGCTGAACGGGAGCAGATCCACCACATGCCGGTAGTTTACATCGTCGGGAATTTTTTTTGAGATCGTCCGGACGACAACCTAGGGGAAACTTAGCGCAACCAATAAGTCGAAATCCATCTTCGGGTCGATGATGATTGAACAGAATCTGGTTTACGTCGGCAACCTGAAGTCGATTAAGGTTACCCGACCCCAGTCACTCTGAACGACCGATTTCGGACTATCTAAGACTTCCGCCGCGAGAGCCGGAACGATGCAGTTTGATCCCGATGGCGATTCATGCCAACAGTTCGTCAACGATAGCTTTGCGCCTAACGTCGGTCTTAAGACTGATCTCGCCATTTCTCCAAACGGGACGATGGGAGTGCTAGATTACTTTCCGACAAACTCCATCACATCGGCGGCAGCTTTCAGGCGTTCTATGATCGTGGTTTGAGTCAACCCGTCCTTGTGGAGGCGACCCTTCGCTTCGTCCTTCCAGAAGAGGTCGCTGTTCGGCGGCAATTTCGCTTTCAGGTCCCTGACCGTCTGAACGGCCCTCTTGGCCCATTTCTGAAAATCATCGACCGACCAGTAAAGCACCTTCTTCAGTGCGGGCTTCGCACCGATCCCCGCCTTAACGCACGGCGTGATGAGAACAGCGGTCATGCTCAACTCGTCCGCTCCCGGCACGTTTTCCTTGATCCAGTCGGGGTGCATCGCGGCCTGTTTCGCCTTTTCGGCCCCAAACACCGACGTGGCGCTGCCATTAGCGTGATCCTCGAACACAATACCTTTGGTTTCCCCGAGCCACCAAGGATCGGGCGCAGCGTCAGATTCTTCATTTCCCGAGATGAAGCCGAGCAATTCCCCCAATTCGCGGTGGCCCTCTTCGAAAGTCTCCGGATTTCCTAGATTTTTGAGGATGCGCTTAGCCTTCTTCTCGAACGCACGGTCGTTCGCCGTGCCCATCGCCAGCAGCGCTGCTTCAAGACGTTCGACTTGGACGATGGCGTCCTCATCCACGATCTCGGCCTCGGTTGCCTCGTCCGCCGATTGCGCCTTTGCAAGTCGAGCCAGCCAGCCGACGCCCGGAGCGGCCTTCATCGCTTCGCTGAATTGCTCCCGCGCCGCCTGCCGGGGCGCGTCATTTGCGGCTTTCGACATGGACCAAGCGACGGCGCCGGCAAGATAATGCCACAGGGCGCGATAGCCGCGTAGTTCAGGCGCTGTCAGCTTTGCCGTGATCGCCCGTGCCTCGACGAGCGCCGTGTCCGTGTCTCCCATCCACAGCGCCTTCGAGTAGCGCACCTCGTGGGCGACTACATCTTCGAGAATGTCCATCGCTGGATAGGGAGTCTGTGTATACTTCTTCGCTTCGTCCAGGATTTCGGCGTTCGCCTCCGCCCAGTCGTTCTTGTTAGCAAGGAAGCTCTTGAAGTTGTCGATGAGATCGTCCGTCTCGACATCCTTCGACTGCTCGACACCGAAGGCGAGTTCCGCCTGAAGCTCGGGATGGAAATGCGCCCAGTTGCGGTCGTCGGCGAGATATTCGAGGAGTTCATGGCCGGTGACGAACACTGCGGAACGATCCTGAAGCGCGCGGGTGCACCGGCCGGCCGCCTGCAACACGCGCGTCTGAAGCCGCTCGTTAAAGAGCGCCGTCGCGCTCATCTTGGTCATCAGAAAGCGCTCCTGGGCGTTGGTCGCCTTGGGCAGACCGTCAAGGCACAGCAGGCGGCATTCATCGTTGGGAAAGTCGATGCCGTCGAAGCGACCCGCCATGATGGCTGCTGCCTTCTCGGCACCGACGAAATCCTCCTTCGAGTTCTCGATGTCGGCGGCGTTAAAGATCTCGAAGCCGTCCAGTTCCTCGACCTGCTTGCGGATTGTCTTCGCCGCCGCGTCGTTTGGTGTCAGCACGACGGATCGTCCGGCGAGCTTCTGCATTTTCAGGCGCAGCTTCTCGCATTCGGCTTGCTCGAGCGACAGGCCCGGAAATATGAAGAAACGACGTCCGACGCCCGTCGACCGGAAGCCTTCGGGGGCCGGCAGGCGCTTGATCGACGCGGTGCCCGTCAACCGCTCCAGATCGCCACCGGCACCCAGTGTCGCGGACATGAAAATGCGCTGCTTCGCTTTGGCGAAAGGAGCATGGGTCCACACCGGCGGTATCAGCGGGCGAATGAGGATTTCACGGGATGCGAGATAGACGTGGCAGGACCGCAGGTGATCGCGCAGCAATCGCCAGCGGAACGTCACGTCGTCGCTGGCGTCGGAATTGGCGTCCAAGATAGCAGTGAGCTTCGGTGCGATCTCCTGAAGGACGGTGGAGGGCAGTTTGTCCACCCAAGTTGCATCGGAGGGGTCTCTCCACTCCCCGGTTAGACGCGCATGGGATTGGCTGGTCAGATAGGGGCGTAACAGATCACTGATGGCGGCATGAAGCGCGGCATGGTCATCGTCGCCGGCCGGTATCTCCAGCGACCACATCTTGGCGATGTAGTTCTCGGCGGCATGGGCATCGTCGATGATGACAACATCGGGATTGTTGAAGAAAGGGCTGACGTTGAACAGGCTCGAATACGTCGTGACGGCGACTTTGCTGCCGGTCGTATAGTCTGACTTCGCGGAGGCGGGGTAATCCCGCTTCGCGCTGGTGAAGCCCACGGCATCGATACCATAGCGGTTCTGCGCCTGGTCCACGGTCTGATTGACGAGCTGGCGAGTGGGACAAAGATAGACGACACGCTCTTTGAATTTGCGACGCCGCCATTCCGCGATCAGCAGGCCCACAAGCGTCTTCCCGCTGCCCGTCGGCAACTGAAGGGCGACATCCTTCTCGTCGACCATCTTGTCACCATAGGCGCTGAGCATATCGCGCTGATGCGTCATGACATCAGGGAGTTTGCGCCGGGTAAGAGTCTGGAACAGCTTTGCGGGAGAGTCCGACGCACTCAGGATCGAAGTGTTCTTCTTGAAAGCCATATGCTGTGCTTATCCCTAAAACATCACTTAATCATTTCTTGGCTCGCCTGATCTCAGGAAACCTGCCCGATGTCGAGCCTTGCCAGCATGTAGTGGGCCAACCCACGCAGCCTTATCGATTCGCGGACTCATTCACGTGGCGGACGGAACGGCTGCTTTCCGGCTTGGCCTTAAAATGCGACCGTCATCGCCTTATGGCGACGTTAGCCCTTCGGACGACGGGCTCTGATGACCGCGCTTAGGGTTCTGTGCTCGATTCGGCTGACCGATTCAAACGACAAACATTCCACCCCCATCTCGTCCATGGCGGCAGTCAGCTGATGAATTTTGCCCCAGCCCATAAGGATGGGCGCTTCCGGATTTTTTTTGCTCTGTGGCGCCAGAACGCATCCGGATGGAGGAACGGCGGGCACCCTAGGACTTCCATTGGGGACGGAAACACCCATCGATCAAAGTCGGTTGGTTCCTGGCGTTTTGGTCCGGCGACGGCTGACCGCAGGTGACTCAGCTGGTTTGACGGCACACCAATTGGCGCGGCTCTTCAGGCATTCTACGCAACACCTTGCTCCGCGAACAATTTGACATCAGCACCATCGGCAGTGAACCCGAGAGTGCCAGACTAACTGGCCGATTCCGAACGGATTCGTTGACATTCGACAGTAGACTGGTCCCAGGCACTGCGACCGGGTTCATGTCGTGATGGATCTGCCCGTCCCAAAGCGTCGATGAGTTTACTCCTTCACCCGGAGAACTTGCTTCTGGTGGCAAGCGTCGTGCATGATTCATCAGGACGGGGCGGCAGATGGCTTTCATCTTCTACGATACAGAGACGACGGGTGCTGATCGCTGCTTCGATCAGATACTGCAATTCGCGGCGGTTCGGACTGACGATGATCTCAATATCGTTGATAGCTTTGAGATACGCTCACGGCTGCTCCCACACATCGTCCCCTCACCAGGCGCAATGGTCGTCACGGGCGTGCGCGTTGACCAGCTGTTCGATTTGCAACTCCCGTCGCACTACGAAATGTGCACACAAATTCATGAGGTGTTGGCGGTTTGGTCTCCGGCGACCGTGGTCGGCTACAATTCGATTAGTTTCGATGAGGAACTGCTTCGCCGGGCCTTCTATTCCACGCTCTTGCCGATCTATCTGACGAACACCGGTGGCAATTCGCGACTAGACATCTTGCCCCTCGCCATTGCAGCGCACACCTTCGCGCCGGACGGGTTTGCCTGGCCTGTGAACGAGAAGGGACGGACAAGTTTCAAGTTGGATCGTCTGGCGCCTGCCAATGGCTTTGCACACCCCAACGCCCATGATGCGTTGGCCGACGTTCATGCCACCATCCATATCGCTCGCCTGATAAAGGAACGTGCGCCTGCGGTGTGGAATTCCGCGATGGAATACCGGGTGAAAGCCTCCGCGACGCGATTTGTCGAGATGAACCCTGTCTTCGCGGCGACACGCCTGCGTTTTGGCCTCTGCACTTCTAGCTTGGTGACAGCCATTGGGATCAATCCCGACAACTCGGGCGAACTCTTCACGCTTGACCTGAGGCAGGATCCGACGGCTCTCGCGGCGATGACTGTCGAGGAACTGGCGGCACATATCACCACGAAGCCGAGGCCGGTCTCCTCGCTAAAGCTCAATGCGTGCCCCCTGTTCATGCCGGTCGAGCTGGTCGGCGCAAGAGCTTCTGGATTCGACCTCGGGCTCGACGAGATCGCACGTCGAGCCGAACTGGTGCGCAATGACGAAGGCCTGCGACAGCGCCTGATCTCTGCCGTAATGTTGGGCCGCACACCGTTCTCAGAAAGCCCTCATGTCGAGGAACAAATTTACGGCGGCTTCTACTCTCGGTCAGACCAAACGCTGGCTGATGAGTTCCGCGGGGAGAGCTGGCCACGTCGGCTTGAACTCTCCGGGCAATTTGAGGACCGGCGCCTCAGAGGGCTGTCGAGGCGACTCATCTACTTTGACGCACCTCACGTCATGTCTGCGAGGACGCGTGCAGATTACGCCCATGCGATTGCCACCCGAATTCACTCGCGGACTGAGACAACAGGCCGTTGGACCACTCTGGACGATGCAATCGAAGACGCCCAGGACATGTTGACCGATGCTGCCCCGGACCATGAGGCGTTCCTGCGGGAACACCTTGCCAGATTGACTGCCTGGCGTGAGGAGGCAGGCCAGATTTTGCACGGTCCAAACGCTACTATCGTCAAATCCCAATAGCTCTGAACGACCGAGTAGGCCCCTTCTCCCCCCTCGGCTCGGAGAAGTTGAAGGGGAAGCCGTGACCCAAAGACGGCCTTCGTCTCCCGCAGGACGAATGGCGGCTTCGGCCAATTCCGGTCGCTCGCGGCATCTTCACTCGATCGCTGCCGCGGCCCGTCGGCATGAGACACACACGCATCCGGGGGGCACAACGTCGCTCGTCCTAATCTCTGAAGCGCAGACCTTCCAGAAGCAGGTTGAAGGCTGGCGATGGCTGCCGCCGGCTGGTGTAGTAAAGATAGTAGCCGTCGAACGGTTCGCACCACTCCTCGAGGACACGGACCAGCACCCCTTCGGCCACCAACGCTGCTGTCCGGTCCTCAACCAAGAAAGCGATGCCGTGTCCTGCGACGGCGGCAGCGACGATGAGTTCGGCATTGTTGAACGTCAGCTGACCCTCGACCTTGACATTCAGCTCGCGCCCGTCCTTCTCGAACTCCCAAGCATAGATGCTTCCGCTCACCATCCGGAGATTGATGCAGGAGTGCCTCGCGAGATCGTGAGGCGTCAGCGGCTGCCCGTGCTGCGCAAAGTAGGTCGGAGAGCCGACCGCGGCCATCCTCAACCTGGGTCCGATCCGAACCGCGATCATGTCCTTCTCTAATCGTTCGCCAAGGCGAACGCCCGCATCGTAACGCTTTGCGACGATGTCGGTCAGGCCCGACTCGATGTTGAGTTCGACCTGAATGTCGGGATGCTCGGCTGCGAGCCGATCGACCACTGGCCAGAGCACTGATTGAGCAGCGTGTTCGGACGTGGTGATCCGGATAGTGCCGGCCGGTCGCTCGCGCAGTTCTGTCAGCGCTGCAAGCTTGGCGTCGATGTCGTCCAGCGCAGGCCGGAGCGTCTCGACCAGCCGCTCGCCAGCCTCGGTCGGCGCCACACTGCGCGTCGTGCGGGTCAGCAGGCGCAGGCCCAGCTTGGCTTCCAGCCGCCGCATCGCGTGGCTGAGCGCCGACTGGGAGATGCCAAGCTTTGCAGCTGCTCTGGTGAAGCTCTGTTCTTCGGCGACCGCCAGGAACATTGCCAAACTGCCCAGATCCTCACGTCGCATGCCGGTCACTCCGCCATTGATGACACCGAGTCATAAGCCCATGCGACTTGCCCTGTCTAATCGCTAGGACACGGAGGGCATATCTTCTCCGGATGGAAGGCGCTGCGATGCCGACCACCAGCGAGAGGACGATCATGCAGAAACGAACATTAGGGCGGAACGGCCTGAGCGTATCAGCAATTGGTCTCGGCTGCATGGGCCTGAGCTACGGCTACGGGCCGGCGACCGATCGCGGTGAGGCCATCAAGCTCATCCGCGCTGCCCATGATCGAGGTGTCACGTTCTTTGACACCGCCGAGGCCTATGGCCCTGGCATCAACGAGGAGGTTGTGGGCGAGGCGCTTGAGCCTGTCCGTGACCAGGTGGTGATCGCGACCAAGTTCGGCTTCAAGGACGGCATTCCGGCGAATGGTCTCGACAGCCAACCTGAGCGAATCCGACAGGTCGCGGACGAGGCACTGAAGCGTCTGCGAACTGATGTGATTGACCTGTTCTATCAACACCGGGTCGACCCGACTGTGCCGATCGAGGATGTCGCCGGCACTGTCCGCGATCTCATCGCCCAAGGCAAGGTCCGCCACTTCGGTCTGTCGGAGGCTGGCGCCGAGTCGATCCGCCGCGCCCATGCGGTTCAGCCGGTCGCCGCGCTTCAGAGCGAATATTCGCTATGGTGGCGCGAGCCCGAGAAAGAAATCCTGCCGACGCTCGAAGCGCTTGGCATCGGCTTTGTGCCGTTCAGTCCTCTCGGCAAGGGCTTCCTGACCGGCAAGATCGACCCGAACACCGCCTTCGGTGAAAGTGATTTCCGCCGCATCGTGCCACGCTTCTCGCCCGAGGCGCTCAAGGCGAACCAGGCACTCGTCGATCTCATCGGATCGATCGCTTCGGCCAAAGGTGTGACCCCCGCGCAGATCGCTCTCGCTTGGCTACTCGCCCAGCGTCCCTGGATCGCGCCGATCCCCGGCACCACGAAGCTCCACCGGCTGGAGGAGAATCTCGGCGCCGCGGACGTGGAACTGACGGCTGACGATCTCGCCCGCATCGAGCGGACGCTCGCCAGCGTCGAAGTGAAGGGCGATCGCTACCCCGCCTCGCTTCAGCGCTTCGTCAACCGCTGAACCGCGCCTGATTCCCACCGCTGGCGAGACCATCGATAAGAAATTCCCCTCGGATCGAGACGGATCCGAGCCCCGGTGAAAAGGATGATTGAGATGACAACCGAACGCATAACATTGAGACGACGTGGTTTTCTGGGAGCAGCGGCAACTCTCGCCGCTGCGCCACTGCTCGCAGGAACGGGTTCGCAGGCCTTCGCTCAGGCAACTGGTTCTGGCAGCGAGGGCGCAGCCCGGGCGAGCGGGCGGCGAAAGCTGGGCCAGCTGGAAGTCTCGAGCGTCGGCCTCGGTGTCCAGAACATGCACCGGACCTACCAGACGACGGTCCCCACCCGACCCGAGATGCTGAACATCATCCGAGCTGCCCACGACCATGGCGTCACCTTCTTCGACACCGCCGAGGCCTACGGGCCGCATGAGTGCGAGCGGATCCTCGGCGAAGCCATCGCGCTGTTCCGCGACCAAGTTGTGATTACCTCGAAGTTTGGCTGGAACATCGATCAGGAGACCGGCGAGCGTCGGCCGGGGCTCATCAGCCGCCCGGACCACATCAAACGCGTGGTCGAGGGCATGCTCAAGCGCCTTCGCACCGACCGCATCGATCTCCTTTATCAGCATCGTGTCGACCCTGAAGTGCCGATCGAGGACGTCGCCGACGCGGTCAAGGACCTGATGACGGAGGGGAAGGTTCTGCATTGGGGCCTTTCCGAAATGGGCCTTAAGACGCTGCGTCGCGCTCATGCCGCATTACCTGTCACCGCGGTTCAGAACGAATACTCGATGCTGTGGCGCGGGCCTGAGAAGGAAGTCATTCCACTTTGCGAAGAGCTAGGCATCGGCTTCGTGCCCTGGAGCCCGCTTGGGGTAGGATTCCTGACCGGCGCCATCGATGCCAGGACCCGGTTTGCCGAAGGCGACATCCGCGGGATCGAGTCCCGTTTCTCGCCGGACAACTTGCCACACAATCTGGCGCTGGTTGAGCTGGTGAAGAGCTGGGCCGAACGGAAGCAGGCCACATCCGCCCAGATCACGCTGGCCTGGCTGCTGGCGCAGAAGCCGTGGATCGTGCCGATGCCCGGGTCGACACAGATGCCGCACATGATCGAGAACATGGGCGCGGCTGAAGTCCAGTTCACGCCCGCAGAAGTGGCCGAGCTCAATGCGGCCGTGGCCACGATCGAGATCAGGGGCGCGCGCCTTCCTGACCAAGTGCTGGTCTTCTCGGGCGTGGAAGCGCCTCCGAAAATCTGATCGCATGCACTGGCCATCACGAGAGCCCTGGATGATTTCGACTACAACCATCTCGCGCCGGCAGGCCCTGCAACGCTCGCTCCTGCTGCCTTTGGTGGCGGGAGTGAGTTCGGCGGCGGCAAGCGCCGAACCTGCTGCGGCCGGTCGCAGCGCCACGGTCCTGGTGGCCTACTTTACCCGGACCGGCAACACGCGCCTGATCGCCACCCAGATTGCCCGCGCACTCGACGCAACGCTGTTTCAGATCGTGCCGGCGGCGGCCTATCCGGAAGACTACGAGGCACAGGTCGCGCAGGCAGAGGACGAACGGCAGCGCGGCTACGAGCCGCCGTTGAAGGCGACGGTGCCGGATCTGAACTCCTATGAGACCGTGTTTCTGGGCTTTCCGATCTGGGGGATGACCGCGCCTTCCGTCATCCGCTCGTTCCTGTCGCAGCACGACCTTTCGGGCAAGATGTTGGTGCCGTTCATCACGCATGGTGGCTACGGGTTCGGCAACAGCCTTGCCGTGGTCGCCGAGCATGCACCCGGTGCCCGTCTGATCGATGGGTTTTCCAAAGAATGCGACCAGGAGCGCGAGACGCTTCGAGAGGTCACACAGTGGCTCCGGAGCGTCGAGATACGCCGGTAGCCTTGGCTGCAAACCCTGGGCGTCGCGATCCGAGGCACTGACCGCATAAAGGATTGAACAACATGACCCAAGGGATTCAAGGCAAAGTCGTCGTCATCACCGGCGCCAGCAGCGGCCTCGGTGAAGCGGCAACACGGCGGCTTGCCGCAGATGGAGCCAAGCTGGTGCTTGGCGCTCGCCGCATCGATCGTCTCCAGGCGCTCGCAACAGAGCTTGGTCTAGATAGGGAGGCGGTCGTCCAGACCGACGTCACCCAGGTCGATCAGGTTAGGAGCCTCGTTGACCACGCGGTGCAAACGCATGGCCGTCTCGACGTCATCATCAACAATGCGGGGCTCATGCCCCATTCGCCGCTGGAGCGCGGCAAGGTCGACGACTGGGACCGCATGATCGACGTCAACATCAAGGGCGTTCTCTACGGCATCGCGGCGGCACTGCCGCATATGACCAAGCAAAAGAGCGGCCACATCATCAACGTGTCCTCCGTTGCCGGCCACAAAGTTGGAAAGGGCGGTGCCGTTTACTCCGCCACCAAGCACGCCGTGCGGGTGATCTCGGAGGGGCTGCGCCAGGAGGTCAAACCCTACAACATCCGGACCACTGTCATCTCGCCTGGAGCTGTCGCCACTGAGCTGCCCCTGAGCATCACGGAAGCTGATGTCGCCCAGGGCATCAAGCAGTTCTATGAGGCCGTCGCGATCCCTGCCGACAGCTTTGCCCGCATGGTGGCCTTCGCCATGAGCCAGCCGGAGGACGTGGACGTCAACGAAATCCTGTTCCGGCCGACCGCCCAAGAGCTCTGACTTCATCCAGCTACAGAGAGACGCGCAACATGAAAAGCCTTTCAGCCTCCTTGGTGGCGGCAACACTCGCGGCCTCGGCCGCAGACGCACAGGAACGTCCTGCAGGTCGGATTGCACCCCCGGACGTCTATGTCGTAGCACCCGGTCTTGGGGACTACACCGACAATCTCCTGTTCGGCGATGTCTGGCTGCGTAAGGAGCTCGCGCCCCGGGACCGGAGCATTGTTACGGTATCGGCGCTGATCGCCTCAGGTCGCATCGCGCAGGTGGGCGGACATGTCAGCCGGGCGCTGGACAACAGAGTCACGCCAGGGGAGATTGGCGAGATCATCACCCATCTCGCCTTCTACTCGGGCTGGCCGAACGCAATTTCCGCAGTTCAGGCGACAAAGGACGTGTTCGACCGGCGCGGCATCGGCGAAGTTGAGGCAAGCACGGCCGAACCACTTGAGCCCAACGCCGCCGCCGAAGCGGCGCGAGCCGCTACTGTTGACGACACGGTGGCGCCGGTGGCTCCCGCACTGGCGGCCTACACCAATCGGGTGCTGTTTGGCGATCTTTGGCGCCGGCCGGGCCTTTCCGAGCGGGATCGCAGTCTTGCCACCATAGCCGCGCTTCTCGCTTCAGGGGACGTTGACCAGTTGCCATTCCAGGTCAAGCAAGCGCTGGACAATGGCCTGACGCAGACGGAAATCGCTGAGGTTCCCACCCACCTGGCCTTCTATGCAGGGTGGCCGAAGGCGATGGCAGCGATGCCTGCCTTGCGCACGGGCTTCGCGGAGCAGGCCGCCGGCGGGTCTTCCGGCGCAGCAATCCGGGTGCAGAAATATGATCCCGCCAAGGCAACGACGGGATCGTCAGATCACTTTACCGGCTCGGTTAGAATTGAGTCATCGTTCAAGGCTGACGAGCCGGCGCGCGTCGGCGGCGGAACGGTTCATTTCGAGGCCGGTGCCAGAACCGCGTGGCATACCCACCCCTTAGGCCAGACGCTGATCGTCACCGCCGGCAAGGGCCTTGTCCAACAATGGGGAAAGCTGGTTGAAGAGATCGAGCCCGGCGATGTTGTTTGGATCCCGCCCGGCGTGAAGCACTGGCATGGTGCCGGTCGCACGGCCGGCATGACGCATGTTGCCGTTGCCGAGGCACTGGACGGCAAGGCCGTCGAGTGGCTGGAACATGTGAGCGACGCACAGTATCCCAAGTGAGAAGGCTGCTGGCTCTTTTCGTTGCTTTGCGGAATACGCCAAATGAACCGGCCTGCAGTCTTGGTGATGGTGGGGAAAGGGCTCATCTGCCCGCGGCGGCGCTCGGTCTGCTCGCCGCTCTGGCAGTGAACAGCCTAGTGCTGGTCCTTGGGCTGGCTGGACGACGAGCCCGGCGAAAGATCGTCAGTCCGTCGTCCGAAGGCGATAGCCGACACCAGTCTCGGTGATGATGTGTTGCGGCTGCTCCGGATATCGGCACTCGCCGAACGGCTTGAATGAGATCCGCCTCCGGTCATTCAACCGCACTCGCGCCAACCGCAGATTCTGGCGCATCCTGCGTCGTGCTCGGCCGGCAGATCGATGTCCGAGGTCACCTGGAAACTGGACATCGGCCGATCGCCATAATCGATCGACCCATCAGTCTTCCCATTCCCGCATTCGGCGTCGCTTCTCATTCAGCCGTTTCTCTGGCGGCCATGCCGTAATGATGTGCTTACCGTCGAACAGAACGTAGATCCGTTCGCCAAGGCGATCGATTCTGACGGAGTAGATGGACGTCCTTTTCGATCGCTTTTCGATCTCCTTGGCGTAGCCGGATTTGATATCCCGAACCATGTCGGAGAACTCGCCAGGCTGGAGGACAATGCTGTATCGGCGCCAGAGCTGCCTATGAAAATGCCAATGTTTCTTAGGGATGGAAGCGCCGAGCCACCGTGGGTTGAAGTAAGGCTTTTTGCTCATCGATCAGCTGCTCGACTCTGAAAAATTTGGCGAAGTCGCTGAACGCGATCCAACGTCGGCGGGGGGTCCGTATCGCCACTGACGGACCTGATGAATTCGATCCATGCGATTTCATTTGGCGTGATCGCTGTCTCCGCTATGCTCGGATGTGGGGCCGTCGATCGATCAATCCGAGCCCCCTTCATTTGCCGAAGATCCCGCGCAGCGCAGCCCTGGCCCTCGACGTCAGGCTTGGGTCTGAGTAGTTGGACGCCCTGCGGATTTCCTCCAGCCATGCGGTCTCATTTTGTGTAGCCAGAGTTCCGAAAATTTTACGGATCGCTAGTTCG
The DNA here is from genome assembly GCF_055901555.1 of Mesorhizobium sp. WSM4821. Lineage (NCBI taxonomy): Bacteria > Pseudomonadati > Pseudomonadota > Alphaproteobacteria > Hyphomicrobiales > Phyllobacteriaceae > Mesorhizobium > Mesorhizobium sp. WSM4821. Next base: position 5,167,337 of record NZ_CM148371.1, read on the forward strand.
GTGGTTTCGCCACCGAGCTGCTCAAGGGCCATCTGGAAAAGCAGAACTGGGTCACATTCGAGCGCGCTAGCTAGGGCGGGAACGCGATCGAGCGGCAGTTTGCTGCTGCCGGTCTTAATGTTCGTCAGCATGTTATGTTGTGCAAAGCCGGCCTCTCTCGAGATGAGCGACTGCGTCTTGCGCGGCTTCAGCTCTAGAATTCGTCTTTCGACGAATTTAGCCAGCCTTGTTTCTGAGTAAGGCCTAAGTGTTGTTTGCTTAACCATCGATCTTCTCTCTCAGTCTCACAGCATCAACGCGCTGCTTGATCTGATTTATAGCGATCGACTTATGGGTTATGTCGCGAGGGATGTGGCGAAATGCTTCTACTTTTCGTTTGCCTTGCGCGCGCTCCTTAGCGGCCCTGCGTTCCACGAGGCTGCTAGCACCACTGGACCGCCGAGCCAGGGCCCAGCTCTTTGCCCGCCCAACTGGCTAGGTGAAAATCGAAATGATTTCGGTTTCAACTCTCGCGAGATATCAAGACGCAGGTGAAGCGCTAACGCAATGCCTCAGCTGTGCATGACTCAGGCTCTGCTCCCTATGTCGGCGCACATGTAAGCAGTCGACGCAAACTGGTGCAGGTTGACAATTGCGTGCCACTCGCTCTTTTGCCGGGTTCCGGAGAATTGTGCGCAGTCTTTCAGGGAAAGACCAGCCAGCTGAGTTGATGCCGGGAAGCCATAGCTGCGATGATGTAGAATTTTGTTGCAGCTGTCCCGAAAGTATAGGGTGGTTTCGTTGCCATCCGTCAAAAGCAGCCCAACCTCCCTTTCCGCGAGCATCCGCCATTCGTCGCTTCTTGTCTCAATAGGATACTTTTCAAACACCACGTTTCGAATCATGCCAGCCGTGGCGAGAAGCCTCTTAAGGAGCATGCTTTCGATGCTGGTCTGCAAATCATCCAGAAAAATATCGCTTTCCGGATTTCTGCTGATTGCTTGCTCGACATTTTGAAGCGCAAGAACGAGGCACGATATCAAGAAGGCGTCTTCAATGATTCCGGATGTAACAACGGGGTTATTATCCATGGCTCGCCCTCAACGCCTGCTCCTGCCCAGCCGGCGGCCTGCTTCGCTGCAGAACCACCGCTCGCTCTTTAATACGCCTATACGAGTTTCCCGATAGTGCTGCTGCCTTGGGACATGGCCGCCGATGCGCTCGCCAGTGTGGCTGGTTCTCCCTTTATACCGCGGGTCACCGGCGGCTTGCATCGCCACACGATCTCGGAAGGTAAAGACTTGCTGGTTCGCCAGCCGGATCGGCTGCCCGCCAGCTCCCCTGCGCCGTGGCGAGCCTCGAACGCCCGCGCCGCCGATCCGACCGATTGTGATATCGGTTCTTGTCCACGCCCTCTCCCCAGGAGAGCATGAGACCGTTGGGTTGAATGTCTAGAGAATTTCGCCATTGCTAAGGAATCCGAAGTGTCCCGACCAGAGTATCAGCGGCGGCACCGTGACGGCCTCAAAGGTTTTACAGGCGTATTGACTTCATTGGATAATCTGTGGTCGAAAATGGACCTGTTTTACAGCTAAGTCACTGAAATGTCGGCATTACACCCAGCTTCAGAAAGCGGTCGGCATGTGAAACATCGCCACCCGCGCGCCGGTAAGTAATCCTTGGACGTGACGCCAATCGTTCCTCCTCTCAAATTTGCGTTGCTGTCAAATGCGACAGGTCGAGCTTTGGATACTGGATTGAGTTCACCAGGTCGACACGCTGTTGCAACATGCCTTGCGGCAGGATGCCGTAGCGGCCGGTCGTGCTACCGCTAGCGTGTCCAAGGATGAAACCAAATTGTTCATCAAGGTAGCCGGCGCGGCGAAGCGCGTCGGTTGCGCCGTGCCGGAAGCTGTAGAGCGACAAGCCGCGACCGACCTTCAAGCCGATGCGTTCGAGATATCGGGGAAACTCGCGCGAGAAGTCAGCAATCATCTGGCCACGCTCGTTACGCTCAGCAAGCGGGAATAGCCGGGTCTCGCCGGTCTTTTCGATGTCCGTGCGATATTCGATGAAGCCAAGCTTGATCAGTTCCGGGTGAATCGGCACGACACGCATAGAGCCTTCGTTCTTGGTGCTCTTGTCGTCGCCGTCGCCCTCTTCGGTAACATGCATGATCCAATGGCCGTGTTGCTGTCGAACATCAGTAACGGCAAGCTGCGCGATCTCTCCCGGTCGTGCACCGGAATACGCCATGACCAGCGGCACCCAATAGCGATGATCGCGGATGACGATATTGCCCGGAACAGCCCAGAAGCGAGGCGCTTCATCGTTTTGGCAGCCGGTGAACAGCGGCGATTTGAAAAGCGTGTTCATCTGGTCGACCGTAAAGACGGGCTTTTTCTTCCGCTTTTCCTTGGCAAGGAACATGTCGGCGACGGGATTGGCGTCGAGGTAGCCGTGATTGACCAACCAGCTACAGAAGGCGCTGAAGCCCGCGAGATATCTGTTGACGGTGCGCGGTGTAATTGTTGGCTTCCCTACCGTCTCGTTGTGCTGGACGATCTGCGCAAGGCGCATGCCGGCGAAGGCTTTGCTTTCGCTCGCCTTGACGGGATACTTGATCAAGAGCGACTTCCATTCGCGAGCGGCCCTCTTGTCGATCCTATGAACCGGACAAGTGCTGCCGACATGATCAACAAAGGTGCCGATGTCGCGCCGGGCCTGATTGAGCGTGTCGGCCTTGACGCCGTTCGGATTTTCGCGAGCGTATTGCTCGAAAAGCTCCATGATCTTCTCGCCGGGCGCGGCTTGCTCGCGCGCCGTGCCGGTGGCCGGCTTTACGATCGGGTCTGCCGGCGTGTGTGTATAGTCGCCCTGGTCACGTTTCAGGGTGCCCTCAAGAGCTTCGATCTCGGCCCGCATCATACGTCTGGCAAGGTCGGCACGTTCCGGCGACGACGGGTCGATGATGAGCTTGTTTTGGTCGATATAGGCGTCGACATCGTGACCGACGAGCGACATGTCGCCAGTCACAAGATCGGCGCGCAAACGCTTCAATCGGGCCGCGCGCCGGCGGGCGTCCCATGCCACCTGATTGGCGAGGATCTCGACTTCGGTCATGGCATTGATGGCGGCGATAGGTCCGGCGTTATGCGCGCCGGATTTAATCGCGTCCATTCCCACGCGTTCGGCCGCTGCGTCGATCTGGGCTTGCGTCGGCATAGCCGCTCGCCTCTGCTCATCGCGTTGCAGGGCGCCGGTGTAATGCTGCCACGTTGCATCGGCCATGTCGTCAGGCGTGATGGCCCGGCGGGCGCGCACGTCATCGAAATGCCGGTTCCATGCTTCAACCACAGGCCAGAGGCGACGTTTGGCTTCCTGCTCGTCCTTGGTGCCAAGCGCCTTCACAAGCTCTTTCTTGCCGACGATGTCGACAACGTCGAGGGGAACGCGGGCGCGGGCATAATAGGATGCTCCGCGCCGTAGAAGGTAGCTTAAACGAGCCATGATTGCTCCACATGGAAGGGCTGTGTGTTACAGCAATGTGTTACAACTATCGGCCAAAAACGTCAATAACTACAGATATTTATATGATTACAAGGCCTTAAAAAATGTTGGATTATGGTCCAGGTTCCCCAGCCAAGCAATTTCAAGCACTTAGCAACCTCCGATGGCCCGGCTGGTTATATTCATCTGTCTCTAAAAATGACCGAAAGATAAAGGGCGCTCCGTTTCCGAGGCGCCCTCCGCTGGAATTCCGTCAGCTCTTCGAGAGCGCCTGGACGATAACCGGCAGGTACTTTCGGACCTGCTCGCGGTCGCTTCCCTTTTCTGTGTTGCTCAAGTCAGCATACGTTGTACGCGACTGCCAACGGTTTTTCAGCATATTCCAGAAATGGCATCTGGACCCCACGCCTAACCAGCAACGAATGCTCAATTCCCAGTATCTTCCGCACACTCGCCAGCGCTGCCTCATTCACCTCGATGTAAGCGACAATGTACCATTCGCCATTTTCTTCCCTCGCCATGCCCATCGGCTCGGCACGCCATTTGAGCGCGCCATGGTGGGGCATGAAATACGTCTCCTGGACACCGCCCACCGCGCTGAGGCCTTCGTCGAGAGCATATTCCATCACCGCGCAGCACAGTTGCGTCAGCGTGCCTCGCAACCCGGTCGAGCGCTTGTCGGGAACGACGAAGGTGCGCGTCCATTCGGCCCAGTCGGGACGCCGGGGGACGCCCGATCTTTCGCACATGTGAGAAAAAACCTCCGAGACCATGTGCGGCTCGCTCGTTGGGATCAATCGAGCCGAAGTCACCACGCGACCGTCTTCGATACCGAGCAGATACGTCGCCGCATCCGTATCGAATTGATCTAGCTCGCGACCATCCGGGCTCGGAGGGCGCCAATGTTTCTGGTGCACGAAGAAATCGTGACGCCGGCGCAAAAACTCGTCGAATTCGTTTTCATAGAGATGCTTGTTATGCGCATTGATTACGTGAGCCGTTATCATGGCGCGATCCCCCGATCGTTCTCGGATGGGATAGTCGCAGCCGCGCTAAGATACGTCACCTGTCCGATGGGACAGTTGACGCGTTAGGGATGGATCAAACGCCGGCGCACCGCTTCGACCACCGCTTGCGTGGTCGTGCCAACACCAAAAGCTTCACGGGCTCTTGTGGAATGCCATTTGACGGTGCGTTCGGTCAGACCGAGGATCTGGGACGTTTCCGACGAGGTCTTGCCGGCCGCGGCCCACAAAAGCACTTCCCTCTCCCGATCGGTCAGCAGGCCTTCATCGCCGTCACCGTCATTTGACAAAGCCTGGATCGACATGCCGGCATAAACCGCCATCGTCACCAGTTGCACCTGCTGGCGCGGCGAAAGAGTGCAGGACTTTGCGGCAGAGGCAAACGACAGCACGGATTGCCAATGGTGGACGCTGAGCATCGGCACCGCAAAGCCGCTCGATATGCCGAACTCCGTCGCTTCGCCGGCCACGCGTCGGGAGTCGTCCGTGTCGGACCATTTTGCGGGAACATCGGCCCAGAAGAATGGCTTCAGGGTCTTCGCCGAATAAATGCAAACGCCGTCGACAGCCGCATGCTCGGCTTCGACATAGCGCTCGAACCAGCCCACGGGCCAGCCGTTCAGTTCAACCATCGGCGCAAGTTTCTGACCACTGAGCGGAACCCCGCTCAGGATAAGATGCTCGAAGCCGAGATCTTTCACGGTTTCAAGAAGGTCGCCCAGAAGCGGCCCTGTTGCTGTGTGTTTCCTGCAGCGTTCGACAAAGTCGAACACTTCTGAATCAATCATGCCAGAGACCCCCCGCCTCTTTGCCGAAAATAAGCATACCTCAAATTAGAGCTTTCGAATACGGCCTGGCCAAGGCGGTCGATCAGTTCGTCAGGTCTGTGTTGGGCGAGCGTGCAGCCGGGGCAAAGCTGCTGTCATTGAGGCGCCGGCTTCTCGCCCTAGCAGTCTCGCAGCGTGATTCCCGCCTTCACGCAGCCGCATCAAGCCCCTGCCCCGGCACATAGTTGACAAACGGCCCGAGCCAGCGCTCGACCTCGGCCAGCGGCATGCCTTTGCGCCGTGCATAGTCCTCGACCTGGTCGCGTTCGATCTTGGCGACGCCGAAATAACAGCTTTCGGGATGCGACCACCCTTGGCCTTGCCGTATGCTTTCGGCCCCGTGTCGGGCGTATAGATCTGCCCGACTGGGATTGTCATTATATTAGCCTAGGCGCATATTGACGATGCAGCGGGCCTCCACGTGCCCCTGTAATTAATAAAAAGAGAAATAATTCTCGTGTTGTTCAAATATTTTTCGCCTCACGAAACAATAAAAATTGGAGGAATGCCCCATGAAAGTGACTGTATTGGCAAACTACGCACCCCATGCTGCTAAAGGATTGATGCAGGGCTCAGACCGGGAAGCTGCCATCAAGGCGCTTTTTGAAAGCGTCGGCGGCAAAGTGGCCAGCATGATGTTTACTCGAGGCATCTATGACATTGTCATCAACGGTGAGGTTCCGGACCAATCTGCTGGGATGGGTTTAACCCTAGCGGTGCGGGCAAGCGGCTCGGTGACCGATCTCGTCGTTCTTGAGGAACTTGATATGAAAGCCGTGCTCGCGGCTGCCAACAAGGCTGCCAGCACTTATAGGCCCGCCGGGTGATTTGGAATCACTGAACACATGGGCAGCACGGTTTCATTTGATACGCCGTGCTGCCTTCCGGGACCCCTGTTTGTCCATCTTCCTATAAGTCGAACAGGTCATCCCTCACGAGGTCGACCAAATCGGGACGGTTGTTTCTCGGTTGCCGACATCGCGACCGATCTTCCACATGGTCATCAGCTCTTCCGGAAACGGCTGCATGACGCGCGGCCCTACGCAGCTGCATCCAGCCCCTGCCCCGGCACATAGTTGAGTATAGGCCCGAGCCAGCGCTCGACCTCGGCGCGCGGCATGCCCTTGCGCCGCGCATAGTCCTCGACCTGGTCGCGTTCGACCTTGGCCACGCCGAAATAATAGCTTTCAGGATGCGACAAATAGATGCCGGAGACGGAGGAGCCCGGCCACATCGCGAAACTTTCGGTCAGGCTGACGCCGGCATTGCGCTCGCCGTCGAGCAGGCGGAACAGCGTCGCTTTCTCGGTGTGATCGGGCTGCGCGGGATAGCCGGGCGCCGGGCGGATGCCGCGATAGGGTTCGCCGATCAACTCGTCCGGCGCCAGGTTCTCGTCCGGCGCATAGGCCCAGAATTCCTTGCGCACCTTCTCGTGCATGCGCTCGGCAAAGGCCTCGGCGAAGCGGTCGGCCAGCGCCTTGACCATGATCGACGAATAATCGTCGTTCGCCCGCTCGAAACGCTCGGCGATCGCCGCTTCCTCGATGCCGGCGGTGACGATGAAGCCGCCGAGATAGTCGGCCTTGCCGCTGTCCAGGGGCGCGACGAAATCCGACAGCGCGACGTTCGCCTTGCCGTCGCGCTTGGTCAGTTGCTGGCGCAGCGTGAAGAAGGTCGCCAGTTCCCGCGAGCGCTTGTCGTCCGCGAACAGCCTGATATCGTCGCCGACGGCGTTGGCCGGCCAGAAGCCGATGACGCCCTTCGGCGCGAACCATTTTTCGGCAATGACCTTGGCCAGCATTGCCTGCGCATCATCGAAGAGCTGGCGTGCCGCCGGCCCTTGCGCTTCGTCCTCGAGGATTTTGGGGTAACGCCCCTTCAGCTCCCAGGTCTGGAAGAACGGCGTCCAGTCGATATAGCGGGCGAGTTCGGCCAGATCCCAGCCTTCGAAGACTTTCTGGCCGAGGAATGAGGGCTTCGGCGGCTCGTAGGCCGACCAGTCGATCCTGTGGGCGTTGGCCCGCGCCTTGGCCAGCGGCAGGCGCAGCTTGTCGGCTTCGCTGCGTGCATGCGCATCGGCGACCTTCTTGTATTCGGCGCGAACGTTGTCGACATAGCCGCCCCTGGTCTCGTTCGACAGCAGCGACGAGACCACGCCGACCGCGCGGCTGGCATCGGCGACATAGACCGTCTGGCCCCTGATATAGCGCGGATGGATTTTTACCGCCGTATGCACGCGGCTGGTCGTCGCGCCGCCGATCAACAGCGGAATGTCAAACCCTTCGCGCTCCATTTCGGCGGCCATGTGCGCCATCTCGTCGAGTGAGGGCGTGATCAGGCCGGACAGGCCGATGATGTCGACCTGTTGCTCGCGCGCCGTCTGCAGGATCTTCGCCGCCGGCACCATGACGCCGAGGTCGATGATCTCGTAATTGTTGCAGGCCAGAACCACGCCGACGATGTTCTTGCCGATGTCGTGGACATCGCCCTTCACCGTCGCCATCAGGATCTTGCCGGCGGTCTGGCGCTCGCCAGTGTCGATGCCATTGGCGGCATTCGCCAGCTTCTCCGCCTCCATGTGCGGCAATAGTCCTGCGACGGCCTGTTTCATGACGCGGGCGGACTTCACCACCTGTGGCAGGAACATTTTTCCCGCGCCGAACAGATCGCCGACAACATTCATGCCTGCCATCAAGGGGCCTTCGATGACATGCAGCGGGCGTTCGGCGGCAAGTCGCGCCTCGTCCGTGTCCGCGTCGATGAATTCGGTGATGCCGTTGACCAGTGCGTGCGAAATGCGCTGCTCGACCGGCCAGTCACGCCAGGCGAGATCACGTTCCTGCGCCTCCTTGCCGGCCGTGCCCTTGAAGCGTTCGGCGAGTTCCAACAGGCGTTCGGTCGCGGTGCCGCCACCCTTCGGCTGACGGTTGTTGACGACATCCTCGCAGGCTTCGCGCAGTTCCGGATCGATGGTGTCGTAGACGGCAAGCTGTCCGGCATTGACGATGCCCATGTCCATGCCGGCCTGGATGGCGTGGTAGAGGAACACGGCATGCATGGCCTCGCGCACCGGCTCGTTGCCGCGAAACGAGAAGGACAGGTTCGACACGCCGCCCGATATGTGGACATGGGGCAGCGTCGCGGTGATCCGCCGTGCGGCTTCGATGAAGTCGACGCCGTAATTGTTGTGCTCCTCGATGCCGGTGGCGATGGCAAAGACGTTGGGATCGAAAACGATGTCCTCGGGCGGGAACGCGGCCTGCTCGGTCAACAGCTTGTAGGCGCGGGTGCAGATCTCGACCTTGCGCGCCTGCGTGTCGGCCTGGCCGTCCTCGTCGAAGGCCATGACCACCACCGCCGCGCCGTAGGCGCGGACGAGCTTCGCATGGTGCAGGAAGGCCTCCTCGCCCTCCTTCATCGAAATGGAGTTCACCAGCGGCTTTCCCTGCACGCATTTCAGGCCGGCTTCGATGATCTCCCATTTGGAACTGTCGATCATCACGGGGACGCGGGCGATATCAGGCTCGGCGGCGATCAGGTTGAGGTATTCCACCATCGCCTTGTTCGAATCGATCAGGCCTTCGTCCATGTTGATGTCGATGATCTGCGCGCCGTTGGCGACCTGGTCGCGCGCGACGTCGAGCGCGGCGACATAGTCGCCGGCGGTGATCAGCTTCCTGAATTTTGCCGAGCCGGTGACATTGGTGCGCTCGCCGACATTGACGAACGGAATCTCGTCGGTCAGCGTGAACGGCTCGAGGCCGGACAGGCGCATCTTCGGTTCGATATGGGGAACCGCGCGCGGCGGATATTTCTTCACCGCCTGGGCGATGGCGCGGATGTGGTCGGGCGTCGAGCCGCAGCAGCCGCCGACGACATTGACCAGTCCGTCGCGCGCGAACTCCTCGATCTGCGCGGCCATGAATTCCGGGCTCTCGTCATAGCGGCCGAATTCATTGGGCAGGCCGGCATTCGGATAGGCGCAGGTAAAAGTGTCGGCGACGCCTGATATTTCGTCCAGATGCGCGCGCATGGCCTTGGCGCCAAGCGCGCAATTGAGGCCTATGGTGAACGGGTTGGCGTGACGGACCGAATGCCAGAAAGCCGTCGGCGTCTGGCCGGACAGCGTGCGGCCGGACAGGTCGGTGATCGTGCCGGAGATCATCACCGGCAGGTGCACATCCTTCTCGATGAAGATCTCTTCTGCGGCGAAGATCGCCGCCTTTGCGTTCAGCGTATCAAAAATGGTCTCGATCAGGATGATGTCGGCGCCGCCGTCGATGAGACCGCGCAGCTGCTCGCCATAGGCGAGGCGCAACTCGTCGAACGTCACGGCACGGTAGCCGGGATTGTTGACGTCCGGCGACATCGAGGCGGTGCGGTTGGTCGGCCCCAGCGCCCCGGCGACGAAACGACGCTTGCCGTCCTCCTGCTCGGCCCTCAGCGCCGCCCTGCGCACCAGCCGCGCGCCATCGCGGTTCAGCGCGTAGACCGCGTCCTCCATGCCGTAATCAGCCTGGGCGATGGCGGTCGAGGAGAAGGTGTTGGTTTCAAGGATGTCAGCCCCTGATATGGCGTATTGATAGTGAATCTCTTCGATCGCCTTGGGCTGCGTCAGGATCAGCAGGTCGTTGTTGCCCTGCTGATGGCAGGCGCACTCGGCGAACTTGTCGCCACGGAAATGGTTCTCGTCGAAGCCCAGGCCCTGGATCTGCGTGCCCATGGCGCCGTCGAGGATGAGGATGCGTTCGCGCGCCGCCGCCGTCAGCGCCGCAAGCACTTCCGAGCCGTCGGGCTTGGCCGCGACGGGGCCGAAAAGGTCGTCCAGCGATGAAGGGCTTTGCGACATTTTTCATCCTCAAGACGACAGCCGCACTTACACGACATAAAGACATCTTTATGTCAGTATACGGCATTTGCCTGCCGCTGTCACCCCTGCCGGAAGGAACGTCCAGGGCAATCGCTTGAGGTGCGCGCTGCCGCTCATCCGCCTGCCGGCACCTTCTCCCCGTATAATGACGGAGATCGCCGCCGGAATGCTGCCCGCTGGCACTACAGCGCCGCCTGCCCTGCATTCGGCGCGCGTCGGCACGCTGTTTTCGGATGCGCTGCGGGCGCTCAGCGCAAAACACGAGATCATCGGCGACGTGCGCGGGCGCGGCCTTGCCGTCGGCGTCGACCTGGCCAGGGACCGCTCGACGCGCGAGCCTGTCGCGGCGACGACGACCGCCAAGATCATCTATCGCGGCTACGAACTGGGTGCGGCCTTCACCTATGTCGGGCTGAAGGCCAATGTGCTCGAATTCATGCCGCCGCTGACGCTGACCGAGGACGAGGCCGCCAAGGGCGCGGCCATCGTCGATCAGGCGATGACCGACGTAAGCGCAGGCAAGGTCTCCGACGCGGATGTCGCCTCCTTTATGATGTGGTAGGCGGGCATGTGGGCGGACCCCTCTCCGTCAGGAGAATATCTCCGCCAGCTCGTCGACGCTGGTACCTTCCTTGACCTCGCGCAGTTCGACATAGCTGACCGCCGCGGCAATCGACATCATCATCGACCAAACCGTAGACACCAATGCGGCCAAGACAGCTCCGATAATTCCGCCGAAGAGCGCAATTACCGTGCCGAGCACCAACTGGATGGCCATCCCGACGAGGATAAGTATGAGGAAGAGGCCGAACAGTGCCCAGCGGCTGCCTTTGGTCAGGACACGACTGCGCGACATGCTGCCGAACACCCCGAGCCGCTCCTGTACCAGAACCGGCACCGCCACCGACCAGCCAAGCCATAAAATAATTCCGGGGACCAGCAGGGCTATTGCAGCAAGGCCCGCGCCGAAAGCGACGAGCAACCCGATTCCCAAGGTTGGCAGCAAACAACGGATAGCTATCTGAATGCAGTCGCCAAGGGCCGGTTGCTTGCCGTTCAAGTCTTCGATTGTTGCTCTGACAAGCGCTGATTGCAGCAACAACGAGAGCACAAAGTAGATCATGGCAAAAGCAAACGAGAGCAAAGAATCACGAAGCAACGTGCTAGGATTTGCGATGTTATTCGGGTCGCCAAGCGTCAGGTCCCCCAAGCGTGCCTGATTCCAAAGCTGAAGAACAAGCGCCGGCAATCCCGAAAACAGTACTGCCAGCCCGAGGCAAAGAAGAGGATTGCGGCCGATGACAGCAAAGCTGTCGTTGAAAACCCTGCCGATGCGAAACTTGTCTGGTCGTTCCAGTGTTACTGAAGCCATGATGCGTCCCCCGCTTAATCACCGAATACCGCCGGTGATCCCCGCATTTAATGTGCCAACATTGGAGGTCGACGTCTAGTCCGCTTGCAATTGTCTTGCTGCATTGCCACTGTCGACTGGGGAACCACAGGTTGCAGGGAGCGGGTGGCAGTGGCACAGCCGGGCACAGCGGAAGCCGAATGGCTGGCAAAAGCGCATGAACAGCTGATCGCGGACAAGTCGATCCAGTTCGACCTGCCGGCCTATGTGCCACCACAGCCGCCTGATTGGCTGAAGCCGTTGGCGGACCTGTTGTCGTGGCTCGGTCCCTACATGATCTATCTGTTCTGGGGAGCGGTGATATCAGGTGTCGCGATCATCCTGCTGCTGATTGTCCTCGAGCTGAAAGGTGTCGCCTGGCGCTTGCCGTGGCGGCGGGCCGAGCATGAGATCAAGGCGGAGGAAGCATGGCGCCCCGATGCCGGCGCCGCGCAGATCCTGCTGTCGGAGGCCGACGCGCTGGCCGCGCGAGGTGACTATGACGAGGCGGTTCATCTCCTGCTTCGCCGCAGCGTCGCCGACATAGCCGGCCGGCTGCCAGACTTCCTGCGTCCATCGCTCACGGCGCGCGACATCGCCGCTGCCCCCTCCATCCCGGCGCGAGCGCGTAGCGCGTTTACCGAGATCGCACGCATCGTCGAAGCCGCATTGTTCGCACGCCGGCCAGTCGGCGCCGAAGGCTGGCGGGAAGCGCGCGGCGCCTATGAGCGTTTCGTCTTCCGGGATGCCTGGACATGAGTGCGGTCGAACCAGCGGCACAGGAACCGTTCAATCGAAGAACGCTGTTTTGGGGTATTTTCGCCAGCCTGCTTGCGGCAGCGGGTTTCTTTCTGCTGTCCACCTATGCTCCCGACTTTCGGCAACCCGGCAACGGCGGTACCACGCCGCTGTCGAAAAGCGGCGTCGGCTATGCCGGCCTGGCGGAATGGTTGCGGCTCACCGGCGAGACGCCGGCCATGGCACGAACCGAGGACGATCTCGGCACCGACATGTTGCTGATCGTCACCATTTCGCCCGAGAGCGATCCCGCGGCGCTCGACCACATCCTCGAACTTCGACAGGACCTGGATACCCTCTTCGTGCTGCCCAAATGGCAGACATTGCCGCTGGAGGAGCACGAAGGATGGAAGATGAAATTCGGGCGATTGCCAGAATCCGTGGTGAACCAATGGCTCGGCCGGATCGCCAATGCAAAGATCGGCGTCGGCCAAGGCACGGCGCGGCAACTCGACATCGAGGGCCGGCTCATTGCCGCCCCTGACGATTTGCAGTGGGTGCAGGACGAGTATCCAATGATAGCAGCCGGCAACGACAAGGCTGTGCTCAGCGAAGTCGACGAGAAGCCGTTTTATATCCTGACCGACCCTGACCTGATCAACAACGCTGGGCTTGGGGATTCCGACAAGGCGGCGGCCGCGCTCGACCTGATTGCATTGCTGCAACCCGAAAACGGTCCGGTCATGTTCGATCTCACGCTGCATGGCGCGGCGCGAAAGTATGACCTTGCCAAGCTCCTGGTCGAACCGCCGTTTCTGGCGCTGACACTGACGATCCTGGCGGCGGCGGCACTGGCGTTCCTGCACGGCCTCGGCCGTTTCGGCCCACCGCGCGCCGAACTGCGCGCTATTGTCTATGGCAAGCGCGCGCTGGTGGATACGACGGCGATGCTGTTGCGGCGCGCTGGACGGCTCGAGGAACTGGGCGGCCGTTACGCGGCCTTGATGCGGGTGCGCGCCGGCGCGCTGCTGGGAGCGCCGCAGGGGCTGCAGGGAGAAGCGCTCGACCACTGGCTCGATTCTCGCGATAAGGACGAGGCCAGCGGATTTACCGCCCGGGCGCAAGCTGCCGGCGAGGCGAAGAACCTGACGCAGATGCACGAGGCAGCGGAGCGGCTGCACCATTGGACGGCAAGGAGGCTCGGTGAACGTCGATGATGTAAAGGCCCTGGCGACACGGATCAGGGAAGAAGTGGCCAAGGCGATCACCGGGCAACACGATACGGTCGACCTGATGCTGACCGCCTTGTTCGCAGGCGGGCACATCCTGCTGGAGGGCCCTCCCGGCACGGCCAAGACAATGACCGCGCGTTGCTTCGCGCAGGCTCTGGGTGTCGCCTACGGACGCATCCAGTTCACCCCGGACCTGATGCCCGGCGATATCGTCGGATCGAACATCTACAATTTCCAGACCGGACAGTTCACGCTGACGCGCGGTCCGATCTTCTGCGATTTGCTGCTCGCCGACGAGATCAACCGCACGCCGCCCAAGACCCAGGCCGCACTTCTGGAGGCGATGCAGGAGCATGCGGTCACCTTCGACGGCACCACGCATTCGCTGGGCCGCAACTTCATGGTGGTCGCCACCCAGAACCCCATCGAGCATCAGGGTGTCTATCCCCTGCCCGAAGCGCAACTCGACCGTTTTCTGTTCAAGCATCGGGTCAGCTATCCCGGCCCCGAGGATGAACGGGCCATCATCATTCATCACGGCGGCGGCTCCGCCTCGCATGACATCGCGCAATACGGCATCAAGGCCCAGGCGGACCGCAAGACACTGGAGGCCGCGCTTGCCACCGTCGGCTCCGTAACCCTTGTCGACGACGTCGTCGGCTACATCGCGGCGCTGGTGCGCGCCACCCGAGAAAGCGCCGATTTGGAGGTTGGTGCCAGTCCACGCGCGGGCGCCATGCTGGCCAGGGCGGCGAGGGCGCGGGCGGCGCTGGACGGGCGCGCCTATGTGATCCCCGACGACGTCAAGGCGCTGGCGGTGCCGGCGCTGCGCCATCGCGTCATCCTGTCACCGGCCGCGCAGATCGATGGCCGCCTCGTCGAGCAGATCGTCTCCGAACTTGTCGACCAGACGGAAGCGCCACGTTGATCTATCCAAGCGGCCGAGCGGTGTGGGCGGCGGCGGCAGGTGCGGTGCCGGCCTTCCTGGTCGCACTGGCGCTGCCGTCGCTCTGGTATCTCGGACTGCTGTGGATCTGCCTGCTGCTCGCCTTCCTGGCGGTGGACGCCGCGGCAGGACGCGGCCGGGCATCGCTGGCGGCCAGCCTCCACGCGCCGCCGCAGGTCGGCGTCGGCGGGCATTTCACCGTCCGTGTCGCCGCGCGTTTTTCTGGCCGTCCGCGGAGCCTGGAGGCGCGCGTCGGTCATGATGAGCGCTTGGCGCCTGTGGGAGGCACCGGCGGCGCCTTGGCCCCGACCAGCGACGGCGGATCGCTCGACATTCGGTTTCAGGCGTTTCGGCGCGGCATCGCCAGCTTCGATCGCCTGTGGGTGCGCTGGCGCGGGCCGTTCGGACTGGTCTGGAACCAGATCGTGCTGCCGATGGACGGCAAGGTGGCGGTGTTGCCCGACGTCGGCAGCGCCCGCGACCAAGCAATCACGTTGCTGCAGCGCGAGGCCTTGCCCGACGGCCACGCGCAGCGCCGGGCCGGCCAGGGCCGGGAATTCGAGGCGCTCAAGGATTATCAGCCGGGCATGGGCCGGCGGATGATCGACTGGAAGCGCAGCGCCCGCCACGGCAAGCTTCTGGCGCGCGAGTTCCGTATCGAGGAGAATAACAACATCGTGCTGGCCATCGACAGCGGACGCCTGATGTGCGAGCCGGTCGACGGTGTGCCGAAGGTGGACCGGGCAGTGACGGCCGCCTTGCTGTCGGCGTTCATTGCGCTCAGGGGCGGCGACATGGTCAGCCTGTTCGGTTTCGATGCCCGGCCGCGCGTCTCAAGCGGCGCGGTGCGCGGCTCCGCCAGTTTCGCCATGATCCAGAAACGGGCGGCGGAGATCGACTATTCCAACGAGGAGACCAATTTCACCCTGGCGCTGACCACGCTCGCCGCACGGCTCGACCGGCGCTCGCTGGTGATCATCTTCACCGATTTCGTCGATCCGATCAGCGCGGAATTGATGCTGCGCACCGTCGGCCGGCTCACGGAGCGGCATCTGGTGCTGTTCATGATGATGAGGGATGTCGAGTTGGAGACCTTGGCCGACATGCCGCCCCGGTCCGGCGAGGATGTCGCCCGCGCCGTCGTTGCCGGCGGGCTTTTGCGCGAAAGGCAGGTCGTCATCGGCCGGTTGCGACTGCTTGGCGCGCATGTGATCGAAGCCGACCATCAAAGGCTCGGGCCGGCGCTGGTCGAGCGCTATCTGCAGTTCAAGCGGGAGGATTTGTTGTGAGCGCGCCAGTACCCGGCGATGCTGTACGCGGCGACGCCGTACGCCAGTCGCTGGCCAGCTTCCGTCGGGAGCGCGAGGCCGACTGGAAGGCGTTCGAGGCGCTTCTCGCCCGCGTCGAGAAACGCGCGCCGCGGACGCTGTCGGAAGAAGAGCTGCTCTCGCTGCCGTTGCTCTACCGGTCTGCATTGTCTTCCCTGTCGGTGGCGAGAGCGACATCCCTCGACAGCGCGCTGATCGCCTATCTCGAATCGCTCTCGCTGCGGGGTTACTTCTATCTCTATGGGGTACGCCGCGGACTGCGGCAGCGCATTGGCGATTTCTTCCTGTACGATTGGCCCGGTGCCATCCGCGATTTGTGGCGCGAGACGCTGGTGTCGGTGGCGTTGATGTTTGTCGGCATCGGCGCGGGCGCCTGGCTGGTGGCGTCCGACAAGGGCTGGTTCGACGCGATCATCCCGTCAGGGCTGGCCGCCGGGCGCGGCCCCGATGCTTCGGCCGAGCTGCTGCGCGGGATGCTCTATAGTGGCGACAACGGCTTTCTATCGGGCTTTGCCGCCTATCTCTTCACGCACAACGTACAGGTCGCGATCCTGGCCTTTGCCCTTGGCTTTGCCTTCGCCGTGCCGACGGTGGTGCTGATGCTGTTCAACGGCTGCATGCTGGGCGCGCTGTTCCAAGTCTACTGGGCAAAGGGGCTTGGCATGGAGCTCGGCGGTTGGCTGGCCATTCACGGCACCACCGAATTGTTCGCCATCGCACTGGCCGGCGCTGCCGGCATCCGCATCGGCACGCGCATCGCCTTTCCCGGCGAGTTGACCCGTATGTCGGCGGCCGCCCATGCCGGGCGCGTGGCGGCAACCGCGATGGTCGGCGTTTCGGTCATGCTGCTGTTTGCCGGATTGCTCGAGGGCATTGGCAGGCAGACGATCACCAGCGATGTCACACGCTATGCCATTGGCGGCGGCATGCTGGCGCTGTGGATCGGCTATTTTTACCTGTTCCAGGTGGTGAGGAATGGCGACCGCTAGACGCACAGCACTGGCGACGACACGCTCGCTGATCACGCCTGAAGGCGTCGATCTCCAGATAAAGCTGGCAGACGCCGGCACGCGGGCTGCCGCTTTCCTGCTCGATGTCGTGTTCATCGTCACAGCTGCAATCGTGGTCACGATCATCGTTCTGTTAGGGGTGGGAGGCCTCGGCACCGATGAAATGCAGCCGCTTTTCATCGTCTGGATCATCCTGATGTTCTTTCTGCGCAACATCTATTTCATCGCCTTCGAGGCCGGCCGGCGCGCATCGACGCCCGGCAAGCGGATCGTCGGCATCAGGGTGGCGTCACGCAATGGAGCCGGCCTGTCGGTCGATCAGGTCATCGCTCGCAATCTGATGCGCGAGATCGAGGTGTTCCTGCCGCTGTCGATCATCGCGGCGCGCGGCGGCACCGGCGTCGCCGACACGCTGACGACGGTCTTCGGACTGGTGTGGGCGTTGCTCTTTTCCCTGTTTCCGCTTTTCAATCGCGACCGCATGCGGATCGGCGACCTGCTGGCGGGAACCTGGGTCGTCGAAGCGCCGAAGCGCGCGCTAATGGAGGATCTGTCGGCAAGACAGGATCCGGTCGCCAAGGCCTTTCAGTTCAGCAGCGCCCAGCTCGATGCCTATGGCATCGCCGAACTGCACAAGCTGGAGGAAGTGCTGCGGCGCGACGATTATTTCGCGCTGCGGACGGTGGCGGAAACGATCGGGCGCAAGATCGGCTCAACACCGCAGGCGCATGAGGCCCGCCCGTTCCTGACAGCCTATTACGGGGATCTCAAGGCCCATCTCGAGCGAAAGCTCCTACTGGGCAACCGCAGAGCCGACAAGCACGACCGTTAGGCCCAAAAGCGGCTGCCTTATCCCACCCACTTGTCATAATCGGACACGAGCAGGTGCAGCGGCGCGACGTCCTCGTCGATGTCGGCGAAGCGGCCAATGGGTTCGCGGAAGACATTGTCGGTGAGATCGTCGTTGACGGTCGACACCTCTCCGATCAGCACGTCCTTGCCCTCGGCCCAGAAGGCATGCCAGACGCCCGGCAGAAGCGTGACGCTCTGGCCCGGGTCGAGCTTCAGGAGCCCGCCCGCCGGCAGCCTGTGGATGGTTCCGTCGACAGGCACCGATACCTCGGCCTTCGGATCGATGCCGCCATCGCGATCGTGCATGAACAGTTCCAGCACCAGTCTGCCGCCACCACGGTTGATGATGTCTTCGGCCTTGATGTTGTGGCGGTGCATCGGCGACAGTTGGTCCTTGCGCGAGATCATGATCTTCTCGGCATAGAGCATGCCCATGCCCTTCTTCATGTCCTCGTAGCGGCCGTTGCGAACTGTGAACAGGAAGAGGCCGAGCTCGTCGAACTTGCCCTGGCCGTAGTCGGTGATGTCCCAGCCCAGCCGTGAGGAGAAGATGGCCGACGAATCCTGCCGGCGCGCCTTCATCTCTTCCGGGCTCCAATAGGCGAAGGGCGGCATGATGTAGCCGAACGAGCGAATGAAGGCATCGGCATCGCGGATGATGTCGTTGACGGCGGAGCGTTTCATGATCGTGATCCCTTCTTCAGGCGGCGGCTACAGCAAATAGCCGAACGCCGGTCCGGTGTCGACGTAAACTGCTTGAGCTGGCCTCATGACATCCTGTCCGATCAAGGCCATAAGTTCGAACGAATTCCTGACGGTGACAACCCCATGCGCAGCATAGATGACCTCGATACGCCGGCGATCCTGATCGATGTCAACCGCGCCGAAGCCAACATCGCGCGGGCGCAGGCCCATGCCGACCGCCACGGGCTGAAGCTCAGGCCGCACATCAAGACCCACAAACTGCCCTACTGGGCAAAGAAGCAGATCGCGGCGGGCGCCGTCGGCATCACCTGCCAGAAGATCGGTGAAGCCGAGGTGATGGCCAATGCCGGCCTCACCGACATTTTTCTCCCTTACAACATTCTGGGCAGAGCCAAGCTGGAGCGCCTCAAGGCGCTGCACGGTCGCGTGGCGCTGTCGGTGACAACAGACAGCATGGAAACGCTTGAGGGTCTCGCCGCCACGTTCACCGATCCGGGCCAGCCGCTACAGGTGCTGGTGGAATGCGACACCGGCATGGGCCGCTGCGGCGTCCAGTCGGCCAGCGAGGCGGCCGCGCTTGCCAGAGAGATCGACAGGGCCAAGGGGCTCGCCTTCGGCGGGCTGATGACCTATCCGGCGGCCGGTCGCGCCGCCGCCGCCGAGACATGGCTCGCCGATGCACGCCAGGCGCTCGCCGCATCCGGCCTTGCCTGCGAACGCATCTCCAGCGGCGGAACACCGGATATGTGGCGTTTGCGCGAAGCTTCCGTCGTGACCGAGTATCGCCCAGGCACCTACATCTATCTCGACCGCTACCAGGTCGCCAAAGGCGTAGGAAGCCTCGACGATTGCGCGCTGACAGTGCTGTCGACCGTGGTCAGCCATCCGACGCCGACACGGGCCATCCTCGATGCCGGCAGCAAGGCCTTGTCCAGCGACACGCTGGGGCTGCCCGATTTCGGCGAATTGCTGGGCGTTGCGGGCGCCATCGTCACCGGCCTCAGCGAGGAGCACGGCAACATCACGCTTTCCGGCGACGCCAGGCTGCGTATCGGCGAGCGCGTGCGCATCGTGCCCGACCATTGCTGCGTGGTCACCAATCTGTTCGACGAGGTCCACCTGATCGCCGGAGAACGGGTGCTGGAAACGCTGCCGGTGGCGGCACGCGGCCGCATGGGGTGAGTGCGGAATTTCTCGGGATCATGGCGGGACAGACGGGCGGGAAAGGAACCCGGCAGAGGTCAGTTAGCCTGCCTCGCCGCGATGCGGCGCATGGAAATGACACGGCGTCGCCGGATTTCAGTGCGCATCGCCATCAGATGCAGCGTGAAGAACAGCATGGTAAAGCCCAAGGCCATGACCAGCAGCGGCCACAGAAGGCTGGGATCGATGGTCGGTCCGCCGAGCCGGAACACCGAAGCCGGCTGATGCAGCGTGTTCCACCAGTCGACCGAGAACTTGATGATCGGGATGTTGATGAAGCCGACCAGGGTGATGATTGCGGCGGCCCAGGCGGCACGTGCCGCGTCGTCGAGTGCCCGCGTCAGCGCGATGATGCCGAGATACATCAAAAACAACACGAAGACCGAGGTCAGCCGCGCGTCCCACACCCACCAGGTGCCCCACATCGGCTTGCCCCAGATCGAGCCGGTGATCAGCGCGAGCGCTGTAAAGACGGCGCCGATCGGCGCCGCCGATTTCAGCGCGACATCGGCCAGCGGATGGCGCCATACCAGCGTGCCCAAAGCGAAAATCGCCATCAGCGTGAAACACATCATGGCCAGCCAGGCGAAGGGCACATGGATATACATGATGCGCACGGTGATGCCTTGCTGGAAATCCTCCGGCGCCGTGAAGCTCATATAGAGCCCGGCCGCCAGGATGAGTGTGGCGCTCGTGGCCAGCCACGGCACCACCCTGTCGGCCAACCCTACAAACCGTGTCGGGTTGGCGAAATCCATCCAGCCGCTGAGGCGTGAAGTCATATCGCTCATGCGGCTTTACATAAACCGGCGAGGCGTTTGGGGCAACTACAGCGCCGTCTCGTAGGCGGGGCTTTCCCTTCTGCCCAGGGGAAGAAGGGAAAAGTTCAGGCGGCCTCGTCCGTGATGGTTCGGCTGAGGCGACGGACTTCCTCGTCGTTAAGGAGGCCGCCGGCGCGCAGCAGGCTGGCGAAGCGGCCATTGCGCATCGACAATTCGGCGAAGCCACCCATCTCGACCACCCTGCCCTTGTCCATGAACACGACCAGATCGGCATCGCGAACAGTGGTCAGGCGGTGGGCGATGATGAAGGTGGTGCGGCCGCGCCGCAACTCGTCGATCGCTTCCTTGACGCGGTCTTCCGTCTCGACATCGAGCGCGCTGGTCGCTTCGTCGAGCACCAGGATGGGCGAATCCTTCAGTACGGCGCGCGCGATCGCGATACGCTGGCGCTCGCCGCCCGAAAGCTGTCCGCCGCGTTCGCCGACGACGGTGTCGTAGCCGTTGCTCTTCGACAGGATGAAATCCTGCGCGGCGGCGGCATTGGCGGCGGCATGGACCTCATCGTAGGTCGCCTCGGCGCGCCCGACGCGGATATTGTCCTCGATCGAGCGGTTGAGCAGGCCCGCATCCTGGAACACGGTGGCGATCGAGTGGCGCAGCGACTTACGGGTCACCGTGCGGGTATCGATGCCATCGATCAGGATACGGCCGCTGGACGGAGCAAAGACACGCTGCAAAAGATTGATGAGGGTGGTTTTGCCCGCGCCCGTCGGACCGACGATGGCCACGGTCTGGCCGGCGTGGACCTCGAACGACACGTCGTGCACGCCCTGCCCCGAATTGGCGAATTCGAAGCTGACGTCTTCAAAGCGCACATGACCAGTGACGTTGACGAGGTCGCGCAACCCATCCGGCTCGGCGGCGTCGGCCGCGGAGTCCTCAAGGCGATAAAATTCCTCGAGCTTGGCCCTGGCTTCCGAAATCTGGTTGGCGAAGGCCGACATCTGGTCGAGCCTGGCAATCAGCAGCGTGGCAAAGCCCGTAAAGGCGATGACATCACCGATACGCAATTGGCCATGCATGACCAGATAGGAGCCGATCAACAGCACGACCATCATCGAAATGGTCGACGACAGGCGGTGCAGAGCGTTGGCCAATGCCCACCAGTCAAGCACCGGATACTGGGCATCGAGCAGATTCTTGACATAGCGCTTCAAGGCGTCGGTCTCGTGGCCGATACGGTTGTAGCTCTGCAGCACGGCGACGTTGCTGACCGAGTCACTCACATGCGCGAACACCTTGTGGAAGTGCCGCTCCACGGAGGCCTGACCTTCCTTGGTACGCCGCATCACCAGCCGCCCGATTCCGACGTAGAGCGCGCCCAGCGCCAGCAGGACCATCGACATGCGAATATCCATGCTGAGCGCCGTCGGCACCAGCAGAACCAGCGCGACGGCGGTGGACAGATGCTGCCTCATGAACTCGAGCCAGAGGCTGAACAAGGTCTCGACCGCGCGCAGAAGCGTATGCAGGGAATTGGAGGTGCCGCGCTGATGATGCCACGCGAGCGGCATGGTGATCACGCGTTCGAATGACTCGCAAAGGACATCGCTGCGCCGCGCATGGGCAAAGCGGTCCGCACCGCGCGCCACCAGAACGAAGGCGACGATGTTGAAGGCGCCGATACCAGCCCACAGCCCGAGCGTCGAGAAGACCGAGCCGCCGTCCGAAATAGCATCGATCACCCGTCCGAACATGATTGGCTCAAGGATGGCGATAATGGCAAGCGCGACATTCGCCCCGCAGATAAACGCCACGCGTTTTCTGTCGGCAGCGAGATAACCGAGCGCTTTCCAGTAGATTTGCAGAAGGGACACTTCAGCTACTCCGGCAAATTGTTATTGTGCACTGCATCAATTTCTGACTCGTACCCGTTGACGTGTCGCGAAACAATGCCCGTGTACCTCTTCAGTTCCCATTTCGCGAACAAAAGATGGCGACGTTCCGAAATCTGCCGTGATCATCTAACGGTTTGAGAAAAAAGGTAAAATGTCAGCCTTGCGGCAAAATCGTGGCAGGCTGGAAGCACTGCTGCAATTTTAATCAGCAAGTGGTTATGTACGTGTCCCGAAAGCCTGTACCGGCTTTTCGGAAAGCTCATGCACAATAGAATTGGTAGAGCATTCTTAGGTAACGCGTGCCCTCAAGACGTGCAAAGACGTTCCAACTTCTTGAAACT
The DNA here is from genome assembly GCF_055901555.1 of Mesorhizobium sp. WSM4821. Lineage (NCBI taxonomy): Bacteria > Pseudomonadati > Pseudomonadota > Alphaproteobacteria > Hyphomicrobiales > Phyllobacteriaceae > Mesorhizobium > Mesorhizobium sp. WSM4821. Next base: position 5,189,973 of record NZ_CM148371.1, read on the forward strand.
ACGCCGGTATCCTGACGACCACTTCAGACTTTTCGCCGGCTTTCGGTTCGAAAGACGGAGCCTTCGTCTTTTTACCATTTACCGCAAGCGAGATGGCTTTGGCCTTGCTGTCGCGAATAACCCGAACCCTGAGCTCGGCCCCCAGCACCTTGAGCGTTGCCGCATAACCGTCCCAATGGCTGGGGAGTTTCGGCCTGAACTGGATGCGCTCTCCCCTGCGCTCAATGCCGAGGATGCCTTCGACCGCCGCGCGGTAAAGCCAGCCGGCCGAGCCGGTATACCAGGTCCAGCCGCCGCGGCCGCCCTTGTCTTGGCCGGCGTAGACGTCGGCCGCGACCACATAAGGCTCGACGCGGTAGATCTCGGCAGCGGCCTCGTCGAGCGCGTGGTTGACCGGGTTGAGCATCGAGAAACAGCGGTAGGCGTCGTCGGTGCGCCCCATTTCGGCGAGCGCGATGACGAACCATGTCGCCGCATGGGTGTACTGGCCACCGTTTTCACGGACACCGGGCGGGTAGCTCTTGATGTAGCCCGGGTTTTGTTCCGTCCTGGAGAAGGGCGGGGTGAAAAGCTTTACGATCTTGAGATCGTCGTCTACGAGCATTTTCATCGCCTGCTGCATCGCCGTGGTCGACCGCGCCGGATCGCCCTCGCCCGACAGCACGCTCCACGACTGGGCAATCGAGTCGATCTTGCACTCTTGCGAACCGCGCGACCCCAGCGGCGTGCCGTCATCGAAGCTGCCGCGGCGATACCATTCACCATCCCAGGCTGTGCTTTCCAGCGCTCGCTTCAGCACGTCGGCATGTTTTGTCCAGGCTTGCGAACGCTTGGCGTCGCCTTCCGCCTTGGCGACGGCTGCAAAGTCGCCCAACGTCTTCAGCAGGAACCAGCCCAGCCAGACGCTCTCGCCCTTGCCGTGCTCGCCGACACGGTTCATGCCGTCGTTCCAGTCGCCGCCGAGGATCAGCGGCAGCCCGGCTGGGCTGCTGCGCTTGACGGCAAGGTCGAGCGCTCGCGCGCAATGGTCATAGAGCGAAGCGGTCTTCTTCGAGACCTCGGGGGTGAAGAAGGCGTCATGCTCGCCTTCTTCCAGCGACTGCCCTTCGATGAAGGGCAGTTGTTCCCTGAGGATCGCGGTGTCGCCGGTCACCAGCAAGTAGTGGGCCGTGGCATGAGCGAGCCAGACCACATCGTCGGAAATCATGGTGCGGACGCCTGCCTCGCTGCGCGGCAGCCACCAGTGCTGCACGTCTCCTTCGGGGAATTGCCGCCGCGCTGCGCTGAGGATCTGGTCGCGCGCCAGTTTCGGATCATGGGCAAGCAGGGCCAGCGTGTCCTGCAACTGATCGCGGAAGCCGAAGGCGCCGCTCGCCTGGTAAAAAGCGGAGCGGGCGCGGATGCGGCAGGCAAGGCTCTGGTAAGGCAGCCAATGGTTGACCATGGCGTTGAGCGCCTTGTCGGGAGTCTCGACCTGGATGGTGTCGAGAAACCCTCGCCACGTTCGTTCGTTGTCAGCCAGCCGCTGATCGAAATCCTTGCTGCGATGCTGCTCCACCAAGGCGCTGGCTTCCGCGGCAGAGGCTGCATCGCCGAGCAGCCACAGCAGCGTCACGTCGCCGCCGGCAGGGATGTCGATGTCGCGGGCAATTGCAGCACAAGGATCGTCGCCGGCCTCGACGCGGCCCGACAGGCTGGCGCCGCTGAGCACGGCATGCGGAAGTTCGCTGGTGCCGTGCCGGCCGATGAACTCGCCGCGGTCGGCCGTCACCGACTGTGCCGCGCTGTCGGTGGCCAGGAAGGCGATCCGCTCGCTGAAGTCGAGCCCGTAGGGATTTTGCGCCAGCAACGCGCCCGTCGCGGCATCCCTGGACGGAACGATCGTCGCCGCCGTGCGCGAACGATGGCTGCCAAGAACCCATTCCGCATAGCCATAGATGCGCAGGCGCGCCGGCACCGAACCCGAATTCTGGATGCGCAATCGGGAGATTTTCACCGGATCGACCGGATCCACCACATGGGTAAGGTCCATCGACAGCGGCCCGCGCTTCGAACGGAAGGTCGAAAAACCCTGCCCGTGCCATGTTTCGTAGGTCATGGCGGGATCGCGCACCACGGCGGCCATCGGCGAGAACGCCCGGCCGCTGGCATGATCGTAAATATAGATGCCCTCGCCGGGCCGGTTGGTGACCGGATCGTTCGCCCACGGCGTCAGTTGATAGTCGCGGCTGTTTCGGCTCCAGGTGAAGGCCGCGCCTTCGGCCGAAACATGGAAACCGAACGAAGCGTTGGAGACGACGTTGATCCAGGGTTGCGGCGTCGTGCGCCGGCCGGCAAGACGCACGACATAGTGGCGTCCGTCGCCCTCGAAGCCGCCAAAACCGTTCCACTGGTCGAGCCCACCGCCGTCGGCTCTGCCTTCGATCGAGGCCTGGGCACCCCATGTCTGTGGCGACGGTTCGCCAGGTGCTGCCGCACCCGCCGGCTGCAGGGCGTCCCGCGCTTGCAACGCGGCGGCCTCGGCGCGCTCGATCTGATCGAAGATAGTGCCGTTGCGCGTGTGCAGTACGACGCGGGCGACAGCGAGCAGCGTCTTGTACGTCGTCTCGTCCATCAGGTCGCGGCGCACCGCGAAGATGTGCTGGCGGGGTCCGAGTTCCTTGCCGCGCAGGCGGCTGTTTTCGCACAGCGTCTCGACCGCTCGTTGCAGGTCCTGTACGTAGGATGAAGCCTGCTCGTTGACGACGACAAAGTCGATCATCATGCCGCGGGCGCGCATGTATTCCTGGAAGCGGAGCGCCTGGGCGACGATTTCGAGGTCGGCGACATCGCTGATCCTGACCAGGAAGATCGGAAAGTCGCCGGATATGCTGGTCGGCCACAGGCCGGACTGCTTACCGAGCCCTGAGGCGATCGACTCGGCCGGAAGGCGCAGGAACGGATCGGGATAGATCAAATAGCGCGCCAGCTTCTGCACATTGGCGGCGTCGGTCAGGCTGAGGCCGAGATGACGGGTCTGCACTTGCGAGCGGGTCCAGGCGAGCATCGCCTGGCGGGCGAAGGCTTCCGGATGATCGAGCCGCGCAACGGCTTCTTCGAGTTCGGCGCGGTTGGCGCCGACGGCAGTCCAGAAGGTCAGCGAGATCTTCTTGTTGGCCGGAACGCGCACCTGCCGGCGAAGTGCCGCAACCGGATCCAGCGTGAAGCCGGAATGGCCGCCGAGCTTGGCGCCGGGATCGAAGGCGGCGGCCTCGGCAATGGTGCGGCCGCGGCCGATGAAGGCACGCCGGTCGGTCTCGGCCTCGGCGTCGCGCGTCGACCCGGACGGATCGGTGACGAAGTGCACCATGGTGACGTCAGGCTCGTTCGTTTCCCGCTTGCGCCTTGTGGCGAAGATCGCCGCGTTGTTCGCAGCGATTTCGGTTTCCACGAACATTTTCGAGAAGGCCGGATGCGCGTTGTCGGATACGTCGGAGCCCAGTACCAGTTCGGCAAAGGAGGTCACTTCAATATGCCGGTCAGCCGGGCCGTCATTGTAGAGCGTCACCCGCCGGCCTTCGCCGTTTCCTTCCGAGATGACGATGCATTCGACCTCCGAACGCAGCGATCCCACCGATTTGACGAAGCTCGCCTTGTCGTCGGAGAACAGCGTCTGCACCTCTTCATCGGTGGCACGTTTGGGCTCGGCGGTGGCCGACCACCAGTCGCCGGTGCCGGCGTCGCGCAGGAAGATATAGGACCCAAGCCGATCCTCGGTCGGGTCCGGCTGCCAGCGCGTGACGGCAAGCTCGCCCCAGCGGCTGTAGCCGGAGCCGGTCGCCGTGACCATGACCGAGTAGCGGCCGTTGGACATGACGCTGGTCGAACGCAGCGCCCTGCGCGGGTCGAGCACAATGCGCGTATCGGGGCTCTCGACTTCCGTTTCGTCATCTTTCGACCGTTCGTCAGCCTCGGTCCTGACGGTGGCCGTGGGAATGTCGCGCGGCGCTCTTTCCTGTAGCAGCAACTCGGCCGACTCGATGACCGGATCGCTGTGGAAGCGGTCGCGCAGGCGTCCTTCGAAGATGGCGTCGGCAACGGCGGCGATCGACATGCCGGAATGGTGGGCCATGTAGTTCAGCACGACAGCATGGTCGGTGCCGTCCGGCACGCGCTGCGGCGTGAAATCGACCGCATCGTAAAAACCGTGCCGGCCAAGAGCGCCGATCTGCCTCAGCCTGGCCAGGTTCTGCACCGATTCACGCGGGGTGAACTGGGCCGCCAGCACGGTCGCGTAAGGCGCAATCACCGTGTTCTGGCCAAGACCTCGCTTCAAGCCCAGCCCGGGCACGCCGAAATTGGTATACTGGTAGGTCAGTTCGCGGTCGCGGGCGTTGTAAGCGGCCTCCGAAATCCCCCAGGGCACGTTCTTCGAACGGCCATACTGGATCTGGCGCTTGATGATGAGCTTGCTGGTCTGGTTGAGGATGCTGCCCTGCGGCTCCTTCATCACCAGCGGCGGCATCAGATACTCGAACATCGAGCCGGACCAGGACATCAGCGCGCCCTGGAACCCGATCTCGACGATCGGCCGACCGAGGTGAAACCAGTGCTCCGTCGGCAGATCGCCCTTGGCGATGGCGAACAGGCTGGTCAGCCGCGCCTCTGAAGCCAGGAGGTCGTAGCAGCTTTCGTCGAGCTGATGCTCCTCGACCCGGTAGCCGATCGACAGGAGCTTGCGTTCCTTCCGCATAAGGAAGGAGAAATCCATCTCGAAGGCGAAGCGTCGCGTGCGCTCGCGCAACGACAGAAGCTTGGCCCGCAAGGCTTCGACGGCATTGTCGTCGCTATGCGCGTCATGGACATGCGCCTCGCAGGTGGCTTCCAGTCTGGCCGCCCAGTCGGCGATGACGTCGCTCGGTGTCGATGCGGCCTCGGTATCGATGGCGGTTGCGAGCTTGCGGATCTCGCCGGCCAGAACGGCGAGGTTGATGGTGCGGATCGACGCCATCTCGGGTTGTGCCTTGATCGATTCGACCGCCCGCCGCATGCCGTCGAGGCGATCGGCGAGCCGTTGGCGCAACGGCCGCAACTGGCGACGGTCGTCAGGCAACGCCGCCAGGCTTTCGTCGAGGATCGTCACCGTATCGAGGATGCCCTCGAAGTCGCCCTGAAGGTGGACTGCGGGTGCTTCCGCCCACTCGGCGCAGGCGGCCGCCACCGCCACCAGATGGCCGGCGAGATTGCCGCTGTCGACGGCGGAGATGTAGAGCGGATAGAGCGGCTTCAGCGTCGTCGTGTCATACCAGTTGAAGAGATGGCCGCGCTCTCGCGGCATGCTCTCGATGGTCGACATCGTGGCGTCGATGCGGGTGGTGGCGTCGGACAGGCTGATCCAGCCGAAATCGCGCGCCGAAATCACGGACAGGAGATAGACGCCGATATTGGTCGGCGAGGTGCGGGGCGCCACGACAGGCGCCGGACTTTCCTGGAAATTGTCGGGCGGCAGATTGTGATGCTCGGCCGTCACGAAGGTTTCGAAATAATGCCATGTACGCCGCGCGACCGTGCGCAGCGCATGGATGTCGGCCGCCGATATGCGCAAGCGGTCCTCGGTTTCGGCCGAGCGGCTGATCCAGAAGGCGAAGGCCGGCGAGCCGATCCAGAACAGCGCGAAGAAGAAGGCGACGAAAGCGCCGGTGGAATCGGCCAGAACCGGAATGGCGAGGCCAACGATGCCGACAATCACCGCGCCATACATCATGCCGTAATAGGAGCCGAGATCGTTGTCGCCGTTCTTGTGCGCCTGTGAGGCAGTGCGCCATTCCAGCAGGTTCTGCCGACTGACGAACAGGCGGTAAAGCGTACGGATGATGGCATCACCCATCATCCAGGCGAGATGCGCCATCAGCACGATCTTCAGGGCCACCAGGGCGGTGCCGAAGACAACGTCGCGCGCCAGCGCCGAGAAATGGCCGCGCGGCGTCTGGTCGCCGCTTTTCGGCAGGATGGCGTGGACGATGTCGAACGTCGGCGCCATGAACAGTGTGAGGATCAGTAGCGCCTGCCACTGCGCGGCCTGCGTGAAGGGCAACAACGTCCAGCCGGCGATCGCCGCCATCACCCAGAAGATCGGCGTCAGCGAGCGGCGCAGATTGTCGACCATCTTCCAGCGCGACAGCGCCGGCACGCCGGAGCGCGGATCCAGAAGGAAGCCCAGAAGCTGCCAGTCGCCGCGTGCCCAGCGATGGTGGCGCGATGCGTCGACCGAATAGCGGGTCGGATAATCCTCGACCAGTTCGACGTCCGTGACCAGCGCCGCGCGCGCCAGAGCGCCTTCAAGCAGATCGTGGCTGAGGATGGTGTTTTCCTCGATGCGGCCCTTCAGCGCCGCTTCGAAGGCGTCGACATGATAGAGGCCCTTGCCGGTGAAGGAGCCGTCGCCGAAGACGTCCTGATAGATATCCGAGACGGCAAAGACATATGGATCGAGGCCGCGATTGGCGGAAAAGACCCGCTGGAAGAAGGATGCCTCGTCGCCGCTGGTCAGCGAGGCGGTTATGCGCGGCTGCAGGATGGTGTAGCCGGCGGTGACAAGGCGCTTTGCCGCATCGAAATGCGGGCGGTTGAGCGGATGGCAAAGCTTGCCGGCCAAGGCGGCGACGGCATCGCGGGTGGTGCGCGTGTCGGCGTCCAGCGTCATCACATGGACGACGTTTTCCGGCAACGGCACATCCAGCGGCAGGAAGGTGGTGTCGCTGTCGCCGCGCAGCAGAAGATTCAGTTCGTGCAGCTTGCCGCGCTTGCGTTCCCATCCCATCCAGGCGCCCTGGGATTCGTTGTAGAGCCGCCGGCGGTGCAGGACGTAGAAACGCGGCGCGCCTTCGCTGGGATAGCGGGCGTTCAGCCGCGCGATCTCGTCGCGGGCATATTGGAGGATCTCAATATCCGCCGCATCGATTTCGGTTTTGCTGTCCGGCCAGTCCGAAAGCAGCGCGAAATGGATTTCGTCCGCCGTGTTGGCCAGGTGATGCACTTCGATGTTGCGGATGTTCTCCTCGACGTCGTCGCGCGAGCCGATCAGCGACGGCACCACCACCAGCGTGCGCGCCTCGGGCGGCATGCCGCGTCTGTAGTCGTAGCCGACGAGGCGCGTCGGCTTCAGGAACAACGATACGACGGTGTTGAAGAAGGCAAGCGCGCCCTCGCTGGCCGGCACGGCAAACAGCGCCAGCATCATGACGATCGACGGCGCGGAAAGGCCGAGATTGGCAAGGGCGTTGCCGGAGAGGACCAGGAGCAGGGCCGTCAGCGCGAACACCGGCACGACAATGCCCAGCCATCCGGTCTTGCGGAACGCCCGTTTGACCGTGACGCTGACGGTCGGCCGATAGCCGATCGCCTTCTCCAGTTCCAGCCGGCGCGGGCCGACCAGAAAGAACCCAACATCGGTATGATCGGTCGGACCGGTGCCGGTGGTGTCGGCGACAGCGGCATGGCCGGCGAGTTCGATAGCCTTTTCGGCGACGCGGAATTCGGAACGGTCGGAGCGGCGCGCCATTTCCTCGATCGCGGTCCGGTACTGATCGCGCGAGAAGAAATCGAGCGTGGCGAAGTCGGTGCGCTCGCGCAACAAGGTGTCGATGCGGCTGACACCTTCGAACCAAACCGTCCAGTCGATATCGTTGATGAGTCTGAGGCCGCGGATGATGTTACCCGTGGTCACGTTGCCGCCAGACAGCGTGCGATGCTCGCTGATGATGATTTCCTCGGCATCGGAGCCGGACTTTTCAAGCTCGTTCTCGAGCCATTCCAGCGCCCTGCCGGCATTTTGCGACCCGTCGCGCAGCCGATAGAGCAATTGCGTGGCAAAGGTGGTGTCCTGGGCATGGGGGACGTAGCTCGACAGGATTGCCTGACGGTCGGCGCTGTCGTCGATCGCCAGCACGCGATCGGCAACCTCGTTGGCAATCTGGCGCATCTGCCGGGTGCGATTGACCCGGACCGCGATCCGGCGAAGATTTTCGATCAGAACGAAGCGCAGCAGCGACGGCAGCGCCCATAGCTCGCCGATCTTCAGCGGCTCGACGGCTTGAAAGCCTTCGACGATCGCCTTGAACATGGCCGCCGAGACGGAACTGTCCGAATGCGCGACATAGGTCCAGGCTAGCGCAAGCGCGCGCGGCACGCTGGCGCCGTCGGACAGTTTCAGGGTCGGCAACTGCCGATAGAAACGGCGCGGCAGGTCGCGCTTGACTTGAAAGATGGTTTCCTCGACCAGATAGTTGTTGTCGAGCAGCCATTGCGCCGCCGGGGTGATCGTCTCGCCCCTCGCCTGCGCGGCGTTGGTGGAGCGGTAGACTTCGAGGATCTTCCTGGCGCTGTCGCGAACGCGCGGCTGGAAATCGAACGGCTCCAGGCCGAACAAATCCTTGACGTCGCCCTGGGCGAGGCTTGTACCCAGCGTGCGCAGGCGCTCCTCCGGCAGGAAATTGGAACGTATCGGCTCTTCCGTGATGGCCGGGAAGCTCGCGCTCGTCTTTTCCATTTGGGTGGGGTTTGTCTGGATATTCATTGAAAATTCCGCATGAGGGACGCATAGCGGCGTCACCGCCACGGCAATGTCCCTAAAACCGATTCAAATGCAATTGGTTGCATCGAGACACGGGCCGAAAGTCCGTTTTTGCACCACAACTTTCAGACGAGCATCCCCTCGCTTCCGTCGGCCTTGATCGACGGAAGAATTCGGGCTTTTTCGTGATGCGCGCTTGAGCTTACGGCATATTTTGCCGGTGTCGCGATCATGTTTCGAAACAGGCGTTAATCGTTTGCGGCTACGCGATCGATACGGATCACGAACAGCGTCGCCGTTCGGGCAGGCTCCAGCCGCAGTTTCATGGCGTCCGGACCGAGCAACAGCGTGTCGCGCGGTCCGATGCGGACAGGCGCCGCGCCGGCCACAATGATCTCCCCGTCAAGACACAGGACGAGGATCGCATCGGCCGCCGACTGGATGTCCGTCGGAGCCGAAATCCCCACGCGCTCGACAGCGTGGGTCATCCGTCCGCGCCGCGTCATGACGTTGAGATCGGTGATCGGCCCGGCGACCAGCGCCGCCTGTGTCGGCACGTCGGCAGGAAAGGAAAGCGGGGCGGATGCCCTGGTCAGTGTTGTCGCCGCACGGCTGGCAATATCCAGGATAATCCCCTCGCCTTCCAGCACGGCCAAGGTTCGGTCCACTCCGGCGAAACCGGAGAAGGGCCCGCCGCTGTCGACGCGTGCCATCGAGACGCGCCAGTCGAAATCGTCGAGCCCGGCACCTGCCGGCGAGACGGCGATTTCCGTCGTCACCCCGCCGCCGTTCTTCCACGGCATCGACCGGTATTCGGCTGCCCGAAGGATGCGCAAGGCGCAGCTCAGCCGAGGATGCCGGGCAGGTTGAGCTGGTGCTCCCTGGCGCAGTCAACCGCGATGTCATAGCCGGCGTCGGCGTGGCGCATGACGCCGGTCGCCGGATCGTTCCACAGCACACGCTCCAGGCGTTTGGCCGCTTCGCGTGTGCCGTCGGCGACGATGACCATGCCGGCATGCTGCGAAAAGCCCATGCCGACGCCGCCGCCATGGTGCAGCGACACCCAGGTTGCGCCGGAGGCGGTGTTGAGCAGCGCGTTGAGCAACGGCCAGTCGGACACGGCGTCCGAGCCATCCTTCATCGCTTCCGTCTCTCGGTTCGGCGAGGCGACCGAGCCGGAATCGAGATGATCGCGGCCGATGACCACCGGCGCCTTGAGCTCGCCCTTCGCCACCATCTCGTTGAAGGCAAGGCCAAGCCGGTGGCGGTCGCCGAGACCGACCCAGCAGATGCGCGCCGGCAGACCCTGGAAGGCGATGCGCTCGCGCGCCATGTCGAGCCAGTTGTGCAGGTGGGTGTTGCCGGGCGTCAGTTCGCGCACCTTGGCGTCGGTTTTGTAGATGTCCTCGGGGTCGCCTGAGAGGGCTGCCCAGCGGAACGGGCCGATGCCGCGGCAAAACAGCGGGCGGATGTAAGCCGGCACGAAACCCGGGAAGGCAAAGGCGTTCTCGAATCCTTCCTCCTTCGCCACCTGGCGGATGTTGTTGCCATAGTCGAGCGTCGGCACGCCGGCGTTCCAGAACGCCACCATAGCCTCGACATGTTCGCGCATCGACGCGCGAGCGGCCTTTTCGACCGCCTTCGGGTCGCTGGTGCGCTTCTCGCGCCATTCGGCCAGCGACCAGCCCTTGGGCAGATAGCCATTGAGCGGATCATGCGCCGACGTTTGGTCGGTGACCATGTCGGGGCGCACGCCGCGCCGCACCAGTTCCGGCACGAGGTCGGCGGTGTTGCCGACCAGGCCGACCGATTTAGCCTCGCCGGCCCTGGTCCAGCGTTCGATCTTCTCCAGCGCCTCGTCGAGCGTGTCGGCGCGTTCGTCGACATAGCGGGTGCGCAGCCTGAAATCGATGCGGTCGGGATCGCATTCGATCGCCAGGCAGCAGGCGCCTGCCATGACCGCGGCCAGCGGCTGGGCGCCGCCCATGCCGCCGAGGCCGCCGGTCAGGATCCATTTGCCCTTGAGATTGCCGCCATAGTGCTGGCGGCCGGCCTCGACGAAGGTCTCGTAGGTGCCCTGCACGATGCCTTGCGTGCCGATATAGATCCACGAGCCGGCCGTCATCTGGCCGTACATCATCAGGCCCTTTTTATCGAGCTCGTTGAATTTCTCCCACGTGGCCCAGTGCGGCACCAGGTTGGAATTGGCGATCAGTACGCGCGGCGCATCGGCGTGCGTCCGAAACACGCCCACCGGCTTGCCGGACTGCACCAGGAGCGTCTCGTCATCTCCAAGCGTCTTCAGAGAGGCGACGATGCGGTCGAAATCGTTCCAGGTGCGCGCCGCCCGGCCGATGCCGCCATAGACGACCAGTTCGTTGGGATTTTCGGCGACGTCGGGATCGAGATTGTTCATCAGCATGCGCAACGGCGCTTCAGTCAGCCATGTGCGGGCGTTGAGCTCGCTGCCGCGCGGGCTGCGGACTTCGCGGATGTTATGACGAGGATCGGTCATGGTGTCACTGTCCCTTTCGAATGGCGGCGGCGCGTCAGCCTTCAGCCCAGGCAATCGCGCTTCCGAGCATCTTCTTCAGCGTAACGCGGATCGGCGCTGCGAAATCGGCATCGTAGGGCACCGGCCAATTGTCCGGCGCACCCTTGCCCTCGGGCTCGCGCATGTAGCCGCGGTTGGATAGTTCCATCTGCAGCGCATGGACGCCGTTTTGCGGCTGGCCGAAATGGCGCGTGATCCAGCCGCCCTTGAAGCGACCGTTGACGACAAAGGTCTCGCCGGTTTCGGCGAGGATCTGGCCGACCATTGCCTGCAAGGCCGGATCGGCGCTCCTGCCGTCATTGGTACCGAGATTGAATACCGGCAGCGTACCCTCGAACAGGCGCGGCAATACCGAGCGGATCGAGTGGCAGTCATAAAGGACGATCTTCTGGTGCAAGGTGCGCAGCCTGTCGATTTCGGCCTGCAAGGCGGCATGATAGGGCACAAAGTATTTTTCGCGGCGCTCGTCGATCTCCGAAGGTCCCGGCTCCTCACCCTCGCGATAGAGCGGATCGCCATCGAAGGTCTCGGTCGGGCAGAGACCGGTTGTCGCCTGGCCGGGATAGAGAGAGGCGCCGGATGGGTCGCGATTGACGTCGATGACAGTGCGCGAGATCGCCGTATGCACGATCGTCGCGCCGACGCTTTCGGCGAAATCATAGAGCTTGTCGATCCACCAGTCGCAGTCGCGACGGCCGAGCCAGGGCGAAACGAGCCGGCTTTCAAGACCGGCGAGATCGATGCCGGTGTGCGGAATCGAGACCAGCAAGGGTGCGGTGCCGCGGGTGACCGTGAGCCAGGAGGGCAAAGTCATGAGAGGTCTCCCCTGCGTTGGAGCTCTACGGCCTGTGACGGTGTACAGTCTCATGCCGTAATCCCCGGCAGCGCCACCGTGCCCGCCGCCCTCACGGCAGCGCCGCTGCGCACCATGGCGATGGCCTTTTCCATGTCGGGGTGGAAATGCCGGTCATTGTCGAGATGCGGCACTTCGGCCCTGACCAGCCTGCGAACAGCCTCAAGTGCGGCACTCGACGCCAGCGGCGCATGGAAATCGCAACCCTGCGCGGCGGCCAGCAATTCGATGCCGATGACGGCCGTCGCATTCTCGACCATGCCGATCAGCCGGCGCGCGCCGTGCGCTGCCATCGAGACGTGGTCCTCCTGGTTGGCCGAGGTCGGGATCGAATCGACGCTGGCCGGATAGGCCTTCTGCTTGTTTTCCGAGACGAGGGCCGCCGCCGTCACCTGCGGGATCATGAAGCCGGAATTCAAGCCGGGCTTCGGCGTCAGGAAGGCCGGCATGCCCGACAGGGCCGGATCGACCAGCATGGCGATGCGCCGCTCCGACAGCGAGCCGATCTCGCAGACGGCGAGCGCGATCATGTCGGCGGCGAAAGCCACCGGCTCGGCGTGGAAATTGCCGCCGGAAAGTGCTGTGTCGTCCTCGGCGAAGATCAGGGGATTGTCGGTGACGCCGTTGGCCTCGGTGCCCAGCGTGTCGGCGGCCTGGCGCAGCACGCCGAGTGCGGCGCCCATTACCTGCGGCTGGCAGCGCAAGCAGTACGGGTCCTGCACGCGCTCGTCGCCGAGCCGGTGCGATTCGCGGATGGCGCTGCCGGCCATAAGGTTGCGCAGTGCCTCAGCCGTCTCGATCTGTCCAGGATGCTTCCTGAGCAGATGGATGCGCGGATCGAAGGGGGCGTCGGAACCCTTGGCGGCATCGGTCGAAAGCGCGCCGGCGACCAGCGCCGACTGATAAAGCACTTCGGCGTCGAACAGGGCGGCCAGCGCATAGGCGGTCGAAAACTGCGTGCCGTTGAGCAGCGCCAATCCTTCCTTGGCGCCCAATGTCACCGGCTCCAGCCCGTGCGAGACAAAGGCGACCTTGGCTGGAACGCGGCCATGCGGGGTAAAGCATTCGCCGACGCCGATCATCACCGCCGTCATGTGCGACAGCGGCGCAAGGTCGCCGGATGCGCCGACAGAGCCTTGCGCCGGCACCACCGGGATGACGTCGTTGGCCAGCATCGCTTCCAGCAACTCGATGGTCTGCGGCCGCACGCCTGAAGCGCCCTGCGCCAGGCTGGCCAGTTTCAACGCCATCATCAGCCGACAAACAGCAACCGGCATCGGCTCGCCGACGCCGGCGGCATGCGACAGCACGATGTTGCGTTGAAGCGTCTCTAGGTCGGCGGCGGGAATGCGGACGCTGGCCAGTTTGCCGAAACCGGTGTTGATGCCATAGACCGGCTCGCCCTTGGCGACGATCCGCGCAACCGCCTCGGCGCTTGCCTTGATCTTCGGCCGGCAGGCGGCATCCAGCTTCGGCACGGCGCCCCGATAGATTTCGCGCCAGTCGGCCAGCGTTGCGTTGCCCGGCTTGAGTTTGAGTTCGCTCATTGTCCCCTCCAGATGCGGGCATGCAACGGGTTGAATCCCATGCGGTAGACGAGTTCGGCCGGGCGCTCGACGTCCCAGATAGCCAGATCGGCCGACTTTCCGGCCTCCAGCGTACCGGTCTGCCCGAGCAGCCCCAGCGCACGGGCGGCCTCTCGAGTGACACCGGCAAGGCATTCGTCGACCGTCAGGCCGAACAAGGTTGCCGCCATGTTCATGGTCAGCAGCAGCGAGGTCAGCGGCGAGGTGCCGGGATTGCAGTCGGTGGCGACCGCCATTTTGACGCCGTGCTGGCGAAACAGGCCGACCGGCGGCTTCTTGGTCTCGCGAATGAAATAATAGGCGCCGGGCAGGATCGTCGCCACGGTTCCGGCCCTGGCCATCGCCGCAGCACCCGCCTCGTCGGTGTATTCGAGATGGTCTGCCGACAGTGCCCCATAGCGTGCCGCGAGTTCGGCGCCGTGCAGATTGGACAATTGGTCGGCATGGAGCTTTACCGGCAGGCCCGCCGCCTTCGCCGCGTCGAACACGCGAGAAATCTGCGCCGGCGAAAACGCGATGCCCTCGCAAAAGCCGTCGACGGCATCGGCCAGGCCCTCGGCAGCGACGGCCGGCAAAATCTCCTTTGCGACCAGATCGATAAAGGCGTCCTTGTTGCCTTTCGCTTCGGGCGGCAGGGCGTGGGCGCCGAGGAAGCTCGTGCTTACCGTTACCGGACGGTGTTCGCCCAGGAGCCGCGCGGCGCGCAGCGATTTCTTCTCGTTTTCGATGTCGAGCCCGTAGCCCGATTTGATCTCGATGGTGGTGAGGCCCTCGGCGATCAGCGCATCGAGGCGCGACAGCGACTGCGCAACGAGTTCGTGTTCGCTGGCAGCGCGCAGCGCCTTGACCGACGAGACGATGCCGCCGCCGGCCTTGGTGACCTCTTCATAGGTCGCGCCGGCCAGCCGCATCTCGAATTCGTTGGCGCGGTCGCCTGCATGGACCAGATGGGTGTGGCAGTCGATCAGGCCTGGCGTGATCCAGCGGCCTTCGCAATCGACAATCTCGACCGCTTGACCAAACGCTGCCGGTATTTCGTGTTCCGGGCCGGCATAAACGATCAAGCCATCGCGAGCGGCGATCGCGCCGTGTTCGACGATGCCAAGTCCAGCGGCGCTCTCGGCCATGGTCGCCAGGCGTGCGTTGCGCCAGATGCGAACCTCCCCTGCCCGATCCCTGCTCTCTCCAGCCATCATCTTTTCCGTTTCAATCGGTGGCAATTATGTATATACATATCGAAAAGCACTGCAAGTGCTATCATCATATTGCCAGATGCGATTTTGGAGAAAAACGTGACGGCGATCTTTGCGGAACAGGCGCTCTTGCCCGACGGCTGGCATTCCAACACCCGGATCGCCGTCACCGAAGGCCGCATTGCGACGGTCGAACCCGACGCCACATCCCAGCCCGGCGACGAACGCCATGCCATCCTGCTGCCAGGCATGCCGAACCTGCACAGCCACGCCTTCCAGCGCGGCATGGCCGGTCTTGCCGAGTTGCGCGGCCCCTCCGCCGACAGTTTCTGGAGCTGGCGCGAGGTGATGTACCGCTTCGCGCTGTCGATGACGCCGGATCAGGTCGAGGCGGTCGCAGCCCAGCTCTATGTCGAGATGCTGGAGGCCGGCTTTTCGCGCGTCGGCGAGTTTCATTATCTTCACCACGACCGCGACGGCCGGCCCTATGCCAACATCGCCGAGATGGCCGAGCGCATCACTGCCGCGGCTGCCGAGACCGGCATCGGGCTGACCTTGCTGCCGGTCTTCTATGCGCATTCCTCTTTCGGCGGCGCGGCGCCGAACGAAGGCCAGCGGCGATTTATCAACGATGTGAATCGGTTCGCGCGGCTTGTTGAGAAATGCCGCGAATCCGTTCGCACTTTGAATCAAAGCAACGGCGGGAACCAAGTCGTCGTTGGCGTCGCCCCGCACAGTCTGCGCGCCGTGACGCCGGAGGAACTGGAGAAGATCGCGGCGCTGGCGCCCTCCGGACCAATCCACATCCATATCGCCGAGCAAGTGAAGGAGGTTGAGGACTGCCTTGCCTGGTCCGGGGCGCGGCCGGTCGAATGGCTGCTCGCCAACGCCAAGGTCGATATGCGCTGGTGCCTGATCCACGCTACCCACATGACCGAGACCGAGACGGCGGCCATGGCGAAAAGCGGAGCAATCGCCGGCCTCTGCCCGATCACCGAGGCCAATCTCGGCGATGGCACTTTTGCAGCAGCTTTGTTCAAGCAATACGGCGGCCGCTTCGGTATCGGCTCCGATTCCAACGTGTTGATCGGCCTGCCGGCCGAATTGCGGCAGCTCGAATATTCGCAGCGCCTCGCCCACCGTGCCCGCAACGTGCTGGCGGTCGCCGGTGGCTCGACCGGCCGTGCCCTGTTCGATGCAGCACTCGACGGCGGCGGTGCCGCCCTAGGCGCGGGCCCCTCACGGATCGCGGAAGGTGGTTCAGCCAATTTCGTCTCGCTCGATGGCAACCACCCGTCGCTTGCCGGCAAGACGGGCGATGCGGTGCTCGACGCCTGGATCTTCGCCAACGCCACCAAGGTCGATTGCGTCTGGGTGCATGGCGAGAAACTGGTCAGCGGCGGCAGGCATCCACGGCGCGATGCCATTGCCGAGCGTTTTCGCAGCGTGATGACGGAACTCGCCACCGGCTGAGCCAGGCCTCACCTCAACAGGCATTCGGGATTGCGGCATGAGCATGATCGGAACCATGGACGCGGGTGTCGGCGAACCTCTCTCGCTGCACCAGCGCATCCTGTCCGACATCAGCGAGCGGATCCTGTCCGGCGCGTGGGCGCCCGGTCACCGCATCCCGTTCGAGCATGAACTGACGGCTGAATACAAATGTTCGCGCATGACGGTCAACAAGGCGCTGTCACAGCTTGCCAAGGCCGGGCTGATCGAGCGCCGCCGCCGCTCCGGAAGCTTCGTCCGGCGGCCGCAGTCGCAAGCCGCGGTGCTGGAAATCCACGACATCAGGATCGAGGTCGAAGCGCTCGGCTTGCCGTATCGCTTCGAGCGTGTGGCGCGACATAAAAGGCGCAGCAGCGCCGAGGATCGCGCCTTGCTGGAACTCGCCGCCGCCGGGCCGGTGCTGGCGCTGGAATGCCGGCATTTCGCCGGCAAGCGGCCGTTCGCCCACGAACAGCGGCTGATCAATCTCGCCGCCGTGACCGAGGCCGCCGGCGAGGAATTTCATGCCATGGCGCCCGGGCCATGGCTGATCGCCCGCGTGCCGTGGAGTGCCGCCGAGCACCGCATCCGCGCCTTTGCCGCCGACAAACACATTGCGGCGGCACTCGACATCGAGGCCGGCGCACCATGTCTGGTGGTCGAGCGACGGACATGGAGCGCCGAGCACCCCGTCACTCATGTCCGTTTCACCTATGCGGCCGAGAGCCACACGTTGGTCGCGAGGTTCACGCCCTCGCAGGGGTAGCTCCTACCCTCCCCTCGAGGGCAGGGTCACGGCGCAAGTGCCGCAAAGCGGCACTTTGTGACGCGGGGTGGGGTCGGTGCAACCTCGCCGACCCTCCCCTCGACGGGAGGGGTAAAGCGCCGCGCCTCAAATCGCCGCGGTAACGATAATCTCGACCAGATATTCCGGCCCGGCAAGCTTGGCTTCACCGGTGGCACGGGCCGGGGTGTGGCCTTGCGGCACCCACTTGTCCCATTCCGCATTCATCTCGGCAAAGGTACCCATGTCGGCCAGCCAGATGATCGCCTGCAGGATCTTGGTCTTGTCAGTGCCTGCCTTGGCCAGCAATTCGTCAATGGCAACCAGGATGTCCCTTGTCTGGGCGCCAACGTTTCCACCCGGCTCACCGACCTGACCAGCCAGATAGACGGTGTTGCCGTGAATGACGATCTGGCTCATGCGCGGGCCAACATCGATGCGACGAATGCTCATGGGACGTTTCCTTCTCTTGTCCGTTGCGCCTCTTTAGAGTCGCGGTCGGTCTCGGGCAAGGCCGCCAGAGCGATTCCTCTTGAGCCAACAGGCGCGAGTCCTGAAGGCACCCGACAAGTCGCTCCGACAGCCACTATTGCGCCCAATTGGCTTGTTGACTAATGTAATAACATCACATATCCAATCGGCCGCCGCAGCCGCCTAGATGGTGCTCACGAATCGTCACATGACCCAAACCTGCCTGACCTTCCGCGACCTGACGCTGGGCTACAACAGCCATCCGGCGATCCATCATCTCGACGGCACGATCCGCCGGGGGTCGCTGACCGCAGTCGTCGGCGCCAACGGCTCGGGCAAGTCGACCCTGATGAAGGGTATCGTCGGCGTGTTGAAGCCGATGGCCGGCACGGTGATCCGCGCGCCCGGCGTGCGCGCCGCTTATCTGCCACAGCAATCGGAGCTCGACCGATCCTTTCCGGCCAGGGTTGTCGATCTGGTTTCGCTGGGCCTGTGGCCACGGCGCGGGCTGCTCGGCCGCTATACCAAGGAAGATCGCGCTTCGGTCAGCCAGGCGCTCATGGCCGTCGGCCTCGGCGGCTTCGAGAAGCGCCCGATCGACACATTGTCGGGCGGCCAGCTGCAGCGCACGCTGTTCGCCCGCGTGCTGCTGCAGGACGCCGACCTGATTCTGCTCGACGAGCCGTTCAACGCCGTTGACACCAAGACTGTCGGCGACCTGATCGCGCTGATCAAGCGCTGGCATGGCGAGGAACGAACGATCATGGTTGTCGTCCACGATCTGGAGTTGGTGCGCCAGAATTTCCCCGAGACGCTGCTGCTGGCGCGCCAGCCAGTCGCCTGGGGCGAGACCAAGGAAACGCTGCGGCCGGAAAACCTGTTGCGCGCGCGCCGCTTCCACGAAGGCTGGGAGGAGAACGCGCCCTGGTGTGAGCCCGACAATCATGAGCACGGCGATCACGCTCATGATCATGGGCATGACCATGCGCGCGACCATCATCACGACTCCGGGCCGAGGGCGGCATGATGGACACGTTCTACGGTCTTTTCATCGCTCCGTTCGCCGACTTCGCCTTCATGCAGCGGGCGCTTGCCGGGTCGCTGATGCTATCGCTCGGCGCCTGCCCCGTCGGCGTGTTCCTGATGCTGCGGCGCATGAGCCTGTCCGGCGACGCCATGGCCCACGCCATCCTGCCGGGTGCGGCCGCCGGCTTCCTGTTCTATGGGCTGGAGATCCTGCCGATGACCATCGGCGGGTTGATTGCCGGGATCATCGTGGCGCTCGGCGCCGGCGCCGTCTCGCGCTTCACCATTCAGCGCGAGGACGCCTCGATGGCGGCCTTCTACCTGATTTCGCTGGCCATCGGCGTGCTGATGGTGTCGATCCGCGGCTCCAGCGTCGATCTCATGCATGTGCTGTTCGGCACGGTTCTGGCACTCAACAATGAAGCACTGACGCTGATCGGCAGCATCGTCCTGGTCACGCTGGTCAGCCTCGCCATCTTCTGGCGGGCGCTCGTCGCCGAATGTCTCGACCCGCTGTTCCTGCGTTCGGTCAGCCGGCTGGGCAGCCCGGTGCATTTCATCTTCCTCGGCCTCGTCGTGCTTAACCTCGTCGGCGGCTTCCAGGCGCTCGGCACGTTGCTGTCCGTCGGGCTGATGATGCTGCCCGCGGCAGCCGCGCGCTTCTGGACCATGCGCGTCGAGCCGATGTGCGTGCTGGCGGTGCTGATCGGATTTGCCTCCTGCGTCGCGGGGCTGCTCTTGTCCTATCATGCGTCGCTGCCTTCCGGCCCGGCCATCATCCTGTCCGCCGGCGTCGTCTATTTCGCCTCGATCCTGTTCGGCACGCGCGGCATCCTGCGTGCTCGTATCGTCCATCACCGCCACAGAACCGCCTGATCCGAACAAAGGAGATCTGCCCATGCTGAAATCGATCCGCGCCGCCTTGGCATTGAGTGTTATAACATTAATAGCCTTTAGCGCGTCGTCTGCCCTCGCGGAGCCATTGAAAGTGGTCGCCAGCTTCACGGTCATTGCCGATTTCGCCAAGAATGTCGGCGGCGACCGGATCAATCTGACCACCATCGTCGGGCCGGACGGCGATGCGCATGTCTACGAGCCGAGCCCGGCGGACGCGGTATCAATGGCCGGTGCAGATGTGGTGCTGGTCAACGGCCTGCACTTCGAAGGCTTCTTGCAGCGCCTGGTCGATGCCAGCGCCACCAAGGCGACGATCGCCGTTCTGACCAAGGATGTCACGCCGATCAATTTCAAGCCGGAATTCGCCGATGCCGACGCCCACGACGGCGCAGATACCGGCGGTGGCGAGACGGCTACCGATCCGCACGCCTTCCAGTCGATCGCCAATGCCAAGATCTACGTGAAGAACATCGCCGACGCTTTCTGCACCGCCGATGCCGACGGTTGCGACAGCTACAAGGCCAACGCTGTCGCCTATGCCGAGAAGCTCGACGCGCTCGAGGGCGAAGTGCAGGCGGCGATCCAGTCGATCCCGAAAGAGAAGCGCGTCGTCATCACCTCGCATGATGCCTTCGGCTATTTCGAGAAGGCCTATGGCCTCACCTTCCTGGCCCCCGAAGGGGTATCGACCGAGTCGGAGCCTTCCGCTGCCGACGTCGCCAAGCTGGTCAGCCAGGTGAAGCTGGACAAGGCGGCGGCGGTCTTCGTCGAGAACATCACCAACGCGCGGCTGATCGAGCAGATCGCCAGCGAGACCGGCATCAAGGTTGGCGGCACGCTCTATTCGGACGCGCTGTCGCAGCCCGACGGCCCGGCCTCGACCTATATCGACCTGATGCACAACAACATCGTCCGAATCAAAGGCGCGATCCTCGGAAGCTGAACTGTCGACGCATCCAGCCGGGCCGAGATGGCTCGGCTGGATTCTCCGCCGGAAATGTCTATCTGCACGAGTGGGATTTCATTCTGCGCGGATTGCCGACCTCGTCGGGGAGTGGCAAGACTGTCGCCAAACCAGATTGCGAGGACAGGACATGGACTATCGTCAGATCAGCGAGGACTATTCGGTCTCGGGCCAGATCCAGCCCGAAGAGGTCGCCGCCATCAAGGCCGCCGGCTTCAAGAGCATCATCTGCAACCGGCCCGATGACGAGCAGCCCGGCCAGCCTTCGGCGGACAGCGTCAAGGCGGCGGTCGAAGCGGCAGGGCTCGCCTTCCGCTATATCCCCGTCATCAGCGGCCAGATCACGGCCGAGAATGTCGAGGACCAGGCCGAGGCTCTGGACCAACTCGAAGGGCCGATCTTCGCCTATTGCCGTTCCGGCGCACGCTGCACCAACCTCTACGGGCTGATCCAGCAATCGAAGGGCTGACCTGCAGCTCAATCAAATCGGCAGCGCGCCGGTTTCCTTCAGCGTTTCCAGCACGATCGCCGTCTTTACATGTTGCACGGATTCGTGCGGCAGGAGCACGCCGTTGACGAATTCCGACAGCGACTTCAGGTCCGGCGTCACCACTTTCAGGATATAGTCCATCTCGCCGGTCAGCGCGTGCGCCTCCTGTACTTCCGGCAGCCGCGCCACCAGCTCACCGAAGCGCTGCGCATTGTCGCGATTGTGGGTGGCGAGCGTCACCGAGATGACATTGACCAGCGAGAAGCCGAGCTTGTCGCGGTCGAGCACGGCGCGATAGCCCCTGATATAGCCGTCCTCCTCCAGCCTCTGACGGCGGCGCGAACATTGCGACGCCGACAGGTTCACCCGTTCGGAAAGATCGTTGTTGGTCAGCCGTGCGTCGCCCTGCAACTCGGCCATTATCTTGCGGTCAAACCGATCAACGCGCGCGTCATCCATGGATTACTCCCCATATATGCACAGTTCGCGCACCATCTGATCATTTCAAGCGTTTGAATGCAAGCACCATGCGGCCGCTCCGCGCTATGATTGCGTTGAAATGGCCATTTCCGGCCACGCCAGCTTTTTGGAGGACAATGCCATGGGTCCCTTCCCGCACGACGCCCCGCCTGCAAAGATAAGCAAGGCCAATCCCGCAGGAACCGACGGCTTCGAGTTCGTCGAGTTTGCGCATCCCGAACCGGAAAAGCTCGCAGAGCTTTTCACCCGCATGGGTTATGTGCCGGTGGCCAAGCATCGCACCAAGAACATCACCGTCTGGCGGCAGGGCGACATCAACTATGTCGTCAATGCCGAACCCGGCTCGCATGCGATGAAATTCGTTGACAAGCACGGCCCCTGCGCGGCCTCGATGGCCTGGCGCGTGGTCGACGCCAAGCATGCGTTCGACCACGCCGTCGCCAAGGGCGCAACGCCCTATGAAGGCACCGACAAGGCGCTCGATGTGCCGGCAATCGTCGGCATCGGCGGCTCGCTGCTTTATTTCATCGAGGTCTACGGCGACAAGGGCTCGGCCTACGATGCCGAGTTCGACTGGCTGGGCGCGTGCGACCCGAAGCCCGAAGGCGTCGGCTTCTATTATCTCGACCACCTCACCCACAACGTCTATCGCGGCAACATGGACAAATGGTGGGATTTCTATCGCGATCTGTTCGGCTTCAAGCAGATCCATTTCTTCGACATCGACGGCAAGATCACCGGCCTGGTCAGCCGCGCCATCACCTCGCCCTGCGGCAAGATCCGCATCCCGCTCAACGAGTCCAAGGACGAGACCAGCCAGATCGCCGAATATCTGAAAAGGTACAATGGCGAAGGCATCCAGCACATCGCCGTCGGCACGGACGAGATCTACGGCGCGACCGACAGGCTGGCCGCCAACGGGCTGAAGTTCATGCCCGGCCCACCGGAAACCTATTACGACATGTGCCATGCCCGCGTGAACGGCCACGACGAGCCGATCGAACGCATGAAAAAGCACGGCATCCTGATCGATGGCGAAGGCGTGGTGGATGGCGGCACGACCAAGATCCTGCTGCAGATCTTTTCCAAGACCGTGATCGGGCCGATCTTCTTCGAGTTCATCCAGAGGAAAGGCGACGAAGGCTTTGGCGAGGGCAATTTCCGCGCTCTGTTCGAATCGATCGAGAAGGACCAGATGAGGCGCGGCGTGCTGAAGGTAGACGGCAAGGCGGCGTAATCGAACTCACTTGCGGCTCGGCCAATTATGACCTAAATTCTGGTCATAAAGGGTCGAGTCATGAATATCTCTATTGCCGAAGCCAAAGCTAAATTGTCGGAACTCGTCAGCCGCGCGGAAGCCGGTGAGGAGATCATACTTACACGCCACGGCAAGGTGGCGGCGCGTCTTGTGCCGCCAGCAGTGGCGGAACCCCTGCCGCGTATCGGCGCCTTGCAAGGCAAGATCTGGATTGCGGACGATTTTGACGAACTCGGTCCCGAATGGGACGAGTACGTGAAATGACGCTCGGTCCGTTTCTCGCCGACACACATGTTATCCTTTGGTCGATTTCGGACGATCGACGTCTCAGCGAGCACTACCGCGCTATCCTGGCCTCGGAAGCGGTGGTGTTTGCAAGCGCGGCAAGCGTTTGGGAAATTGCCATCAAACGTTCAATCGGAAAACTCAATGTGCCGGACGATCTGACGACATTGCTCCCAAGGATGCGATTTCAGCCACTCGCGATCACGTTCCAGCACGCGAACGCCGTCGGCAGCCTGCCCCACCACCATGGTGATCCGTTCGACAGACTGCTGATTGCGCAGGCCCAGATGGAGAAACTTAGCATTCTGACAGCCGACCCGCATTTTGCCCGTTATGATGTAGCCTTGGCCTGATTCCGGTATCGGTCGAGGCTTTCTCGCGCTTGCCAGACCGCCCGCTACTTCTGAAGGCCGGCGGCCTTGCGTAAAATGTCATTGATCCGGCTTTGCCAGCCGGGGCCACCGGCGCGGAAGTGGGCGACCACGTCGCTGTCGAGCCGGAGTGTCACCTGCTTCTTCGGATTGTCGAGCGCCGGCCGGCCACGCGACCGACGGATGCTTTCGGCAAGCTTGGGGAAGACTTCGGCGAAGGGACGGGCGTTTTTGAAATCCTCCTCGGTCCATTCCGGATTGTCCGAAACGGCATCCCAATCTTCTTTGGAAAAGCCCTTGCCTGGCTGAAACTCCCTGCCAGCCGTCGTAGCATTCAGCTTAGGTTTTGCCATCAAACAATCTCTCTCCGCCTGGTTGGCCGGACGCATCGAAATTATGGAGATGCCCTCGGCGCCCAGCCGGGCAAAGACCACAGCGACAACGCCACCGGCCATCCAGCCAATTGCCATGAGGCGACCGGCTTTGGCTGTTCGTATCGTCGAGGCGAGGAAGAACTCCTCATCCAGATCCGCGAAATCCAATCCGTGTTTCTCTTGGTTGGCCAACCGCTTCGGTTCGTGCCAAACGATCTTCATCGGAATTTATGTACCTACAATAATTACGTCAATAATTTTCGTAACTACAATAATTACTAACCACCATTCAGGCCCAACCGCTCGACCTCCGCCTGCCTCAGCTTCAAATCGTAGTCGAGCAGGAACTCGTCGAGCTGCGGCGGCGCAACCGATGTGCCGGACAGCATTGCGTGCACCTGGCCGCGATGATGGATGTCGTGCAGGAAAACGTGAGCAAGGATGTCGCCGATCTTTTCGGGGATCATGCCATCCTCGCGCCGGTCGGTGATGACGCGCCGGTCGAGATCGTCGGCCGACAGGTGATCGCAAAAGGCGATCAGCCGGCGGTCCGATGCGGTCTGGGCGGCAAACAGCGCCTGCGGTTCGTCGAAGGGCACGAAATCGTCATGGGCGGCAGCGCCGACTCCGCCCTCCTCCAGGAAATCGAGATAGAGATGATCGACCGCCAGTATGTGGTTGAGCGTCGCCTTGATCGAGGGGAAGAAGCTGATTCGCTGGGCTTCGAACTCGCCGGGCTGGAGCTGCAACACGGCGCGGTAGAGCCGGTCGTTCGACCAGAGATTGTTGCCGGCCATGCGGCGGAGATGGTCCAGCAGGTCCACGTCACATACTCGCCCAACCAGCCCAGACAATCAAGTTCACAGCGATACCGATAGCACCTATGGCTAGCAGACGAGCGATCATGCCGCGCCGCAGCGCTTATCGTTTCAACATCACTCGCAACGTCCCGGTTCAAAGCGACGCGGATAAGCTTCGCCTGACGCGCCACGCTGCTGAAGTTGCGCAGTCTTTCAGATCGATCCTCAACCTGATGGCAAAGTCGGATTGCAGAAATCAGAAGCCAGGCAGTAGCGGCGCTGCAAAATCCCACAATCCAGAGATAAGTGGCGGTGTACGGCATCCTGCTCCTGCCAGCGCTTCGGAACGTCTGTTAGATATAGGATTGCTTCAAATTGCGTATTTCTCGACCTTCTGCTCGATCGCACCAAAGATCGAATGTCCGGTCCTGTCCTTCATCTCGATGCGCACGGTGTCGCCAAAGCGCAGGAATGGCGTTTTCGGCGCGCCAGCCTCGATCGTCTCGATCATGCGCAATTCGGCAATGCAGGAATAGCCGGCGCCGCCCGCCGAGACAGGCTTGCCCGGGCCGCCGTCGAGCTTGTTGGAGACCGTGCCCGAACCGATGATCGTGCCGGCGGACAGCGGCCGGGTTTTCGCGGCATGCGCAATCAGCGCCGGAAAATCGAAGGTCATGTCCACGCCGGCGTCCGCCCGGCCGAACGGCTTGCCGTTGAGATCGACCAGCAGCGGCAGGCTGACCTTGCCGCCGTCCCAGGCATCCCCAAGCTCGTCCGGCGTCACCGCGACAGGCGAAAAAGCAGAGGACGGTTTTGACTGGAAAAAGCCGAAGCCCTTGGCAAGCTCTGGCGCGGTAAGGGAGCGTAGCGTGACGTCATTGCCCAGCATGACCAGCCGGATCGCGGCTCTTGCCTCGTCAAGGCCTTCCCCCATCGGCACATCGTCGACGATGACTGCGACTTCCGCCTCCATGTCGATGCCAAATTCCTCGTCGGTCATGCGGATCGGATCGCGCGGCGCGATGAAGGCGTCCGAGCCGCCTTGATAGATCAGCGGATCGGTCCAGAAGCTTGCCGGCATCTCGGCGCCGCGCGCCTTCCGCACCAGTTCGACATGGTTCACATAGGCCGAGCCGTCGGCCCACTGATAGGCGCGCGGCAGCGGCGAATGGGCGTCATGCTCGTGAAAGCGGTCTGACGGCACGGCATTGTTCTCCAGCGATTCCGCTATTGTCGCGAGATGCGGCGCGATCCGGCTCCAGTCGTCGAGCGCCGCCTGCAGCGCCGGCACCAGAAACGAGGCATCGGTGAACCGCGTCAGGTCGCGCGAGACGACGACCAACTTTCCGTCACGCGTCCCGTCCTTCAATGTGGCAAGCTTCATGCGATTTCCTCTCCTGGAACGGCTTTATCGCCGCTTAATCCCACAACAAGGCCGTCGCGGGCGATCGTCAAGTCACCCGCCCATGTTTTCCTGACGGCGGCAATCCAGTCGGCCTCGCCGATCTCAGGATCGTCGGCCGGAATGAGGTGGTTGAGCACCAGTCTTCCGACCCCGGCCTCGGTCGCGATGCGGCCGGCCTCCTCGGCAAAACTATGGCTGGCGAGCAGATGTTCCCTGAGCCGGGCGCCGTTGCCGGTTTTCGCGACAAGCCGCTCGATGCCTTCTTCCAGCATGGCTTCATGGACGAGTATGTCGGCGCCTTTGGCAAAATCGGCCAAAGGCGGAAAGTATGCGGTATCGGCGGAGAACACCACGCTTTTCCCGTCATGCTCGAAGCGCAGCGCAAAGCAGTCGGTTACCGGCGGATGGTCGACGCGCAGCGCTGAAACTTTCAGGCCGCGCTCCTCCATCACCCGGCCTTCGCCGAACTCAACGATTGAAACCATGTCGAGAATATCCGGCCGGCCTTCGTCGGCGATGCGGATCTCGATGTCGAATTCCATCGCCTGGCAAAAGCGCCGCCAGTAATGGCCGGTGCCGGGCGGGCCGAACACGGTGAGCGGTGTCGCTAGACCCGCCGTCCAGGCGGTGTGGATCAGCGGACCGAGTTCCAGCAGATGGTCGGAATGCAGATGCGTGATGAAGACCAGGTCGAGCGCCTTCAGGCTGATGCCGGCGTCGGCCAGCCCGCGCGTCACGCCAAGCCCGCAATCGACGACGATGTTGCGGCCGCCGATCTCCAGCAGCGACGTACTCGGCCACGGCCCGCCCGGCCGGAGCGCCGGGCCGCCCTTCGAGCCCAGCAGCGCCAGCCGATCCCGCGTTGGATCGGCACTCAAGACCAGTCGCCCTCGGACGTGCCGTTGAAACGCTTCTTCAGATCGGTCCAGCAGTCGATGTAATTGTCCTGCCGGGTTTCAACCTCGGCGGCGTAACGGGTCAGCATCTGCGGGAATCGCGTCTCGAACATGAAGGCCATGGTGCTGTCGAGCTTTACCGGTTTCAGGTCGGCGCGCGAGGCCTTTTCGAAGCCAGACGCGTCAGGTCCGTGGGCCAGCATCAGATTGTGCAGGCTGATGCCGCCGGGAACGAACCCCTCCTCCTTGGCGTCGTACTGGCCGTGGATCAGGCCCATGAACTCGCTCATGATGTTGCGGTGGTACCAGGGTGGGCGGAAGGTGTTTTCCGCCACCAGCCAACGCGGCGGGAAGATGACAAAGTCGACGTTGGCGGTGCCCTCCTCGCCGCTCGGCGCGGTCAGCACCGTGAAGATCGACGGATCGGGATGGTCGAACAACAGTGCGCCGACCGGCGAAAAGGTCGCAAGATCATACTTGTAGGGCGAATAATTGCCGTGCCACGCTACCACATCCAGTGGCGAATGACCGATCTCGGTGACATGGAATTGCCCGCACCATTTCACGATCAGACGGCAAGGCGTTTCCTTGTCCTCGAACCAGGCGCAAGGGGTCTTGAAATCGCGCGGATTGGCTAGGCAGTTGGCGCCGATCGGGCCGCGATCCGGCAGCGTCAGCTTGGCGCCGTAGTTCTCGCAGACGTAGCCGCGCACTTCGGCATCGACCAGTTCGACCTTGAACACCAGGCCGCGCGGCAAGACCGCGATCTCGCCCGGTCGCAATTCGATGACGCCCATTTCGGTTACGAAGCGCAGGCTGCCGACCTGCGGCACGACCAGCAGCTCGCCATCGGCGTTGAAGAAATGGTCGTCGACCATCGAGCGGTTGGCGACATAGACATGGGCGGCCATGCCGGTCTGGCCAAGCACGTCGCCGGCGGTGGTGATCGAGCGCATGCCGGCGATGAAGTCGGTCGGCTCCTTCGGCATCGGCACCGGATTCCAGCGATACTGGCCGAGCGCCAGTTCGTGATCGCCGACATTCGGCGCGCTCTTCCACAGCGGATAATTCGCCGGTTTGAAGCGGCCGGTGTGCCTGACGCTCGGCCGGATACGATAAAGCCAGGAGCGCTCATTGGTGCCGCGCGGCGCGGTGAAGGGCGAGCCCGAAAGCTGCTCGGCGTAGAGGCCGTAGGCCGGCCGCTGCGGCGAGTTCCGCCCTTGCGGCAGCGAACCGGGCAAGGTTTCGGTCTCGAAGTCGTTGCCGAAGCCAGGCATGTAGGAAAAGGCCATCGTATCCTCCCTGAGCCGGTCCCTCAGCCCGCTGGAGCGCGGCTTACCGGTGTTGTTGACCAAACTGGTTTCATTTGTAACCATCGAAAATGTAACTATCAATCGCAGCGTCTGCCGGGATACAAAGTCATGGACGTCTTGGAACTGGAAAGTTTCCTGCCCTACCGGCTGTACCGCCTCGCCGATGCGGTCAGCCGCGAATTCTCGCGAGTCTACAAGGACCGTCACGGTCTGACGCGCCCGGAATGGCGCACGCTGGCCGGGCTCGGGCAACACGGCACGATGACCGCGACGGAACTTGGCGAACAATCGGCTATGCACAAGACCAAGGTTTCGCGAGCCGTCGCTGAACTCGAACGGCGCCGCTGGCTCACTCGAATGCCGGATGAAAGAGACAGGCGAGTCGAGCATCTGACGCTGACCAGGGCGGGCCTTGCCGCCTATAGCGAGATGGTGCCGCTGGCGAAGGCGTTCGAGCGGGAATTGCTTTCTAAGCTCGGCGATGGCGAGCGCGCGGCTATTGTCAGCGGAGTGGCCGCGCTGGAGGCAGCGTTGTGCAGATTAACGAAAAAGCTATGAAAGCTGCTTCGTAGCGATCCTTCACACCCCCCTCTGTCCTGCCGGACATCTCCCCCGCAAGGGGGGAGATTGGCAGTTTCAGCGCTCCGCTCATCCCTGCAACGTTGGGAATTGGCGAAGCCTCGGCGACATCCATCTCCCCCCTTGCTTGCGGGGGAGATGGCCGGCAGGCCAGGGGATACTGTCCCTCCGGCGTATCTGCAATGGCACCGACCTACCAGTCCATCACAACCTTGCCGGAATTGCCGCTCTTCATCGCCTCGAAACCGGAAATATAGTCGTCGATCCCAATGCGATGCGTGATCAACCCACTGACATCAAGCGGGCCCTGCACCAGCGCGATCATCTTGTACCAGGTCTCGAACATCTCGCGGCCGTAGATGCCCTTGAGATGCAGCATCTTGAAGATGACCTTGTTCCAGTCGATCTCGAAGCCGGTCGGCGCGATGCCCAGAATAGCGATCTTGCCGCCATTGTTCATGGTATCGATCATGTCGCGGAAGGCGGGCGCCGCACCCGACATCTCCAAACCGACGTCAAACCCCTCGGTCATGCCGAGCGCCGGCATCACGTCGCGCAGCTTTTCCTTCGACGCGTCGACCACATGCTGGACGCCGAGTTTTTTCGCCAGCGCCAGCCGCACCGGATTGATGTCGGTGATGACCACTTTTCGCGCGCCGACGCATTGCGCGACGAGCGCGCCCATGATGCCGATCGGCCCGGCGCCGGTGACCAGTACATCCTCGCCGACCAGATCGAAGGACAATGCCGTGTGCACCGCATTGCCCAAGGGATCGAAGATCGCGGCGATCTCGTCGGGCACGTCGTCGGGGATCGGCACGACATTGTGCTGCGGGATCGCTAGATATTCGCCGAAGGCGCCAGGACGGTTGACGCCGACGCCAAGCGTGTTGCGGCAAAGATGCCCCCTGCCCGCCCGGCAGTTGCGGCAATGGCCGCAGACGATGTGGCCCTCGCCCGAAACGCGCTGGCCGACCTTGTACTCTGTCACCGCCGCGCCGAAATCGGCGACCGTGCCGACGAATTCATGGCCGGTC
The DNA here is from genome assembly GCF_055901555.1 of Mesorhizobium sp. WSM4821. Classification (NCBI taxonomy): domain Bacteria; kingdom Pseudomonadati; phylum Pseudomonadota; class Alphaproteobacteria; order Hyphomicrobiales; family Phyllobacteriaceae; genus Mesorhizobium; species Mesorhizobium sp. WSM4821. Next base: position 5,219,631 of record NZ_CM148371.1, read on the forward strand.
ACCATCGGCACCGGCACCGTTTTCTGCGCCCACTGGTCCCAATTGTAGATGTGGACGTCGGTGCCGCAGATCGCTGTCTTCCTGATCTTGATCAGAACGTCGTTGGGGCCGATCTCCGGCACCGGCACCTCTTCCATCCAGATGCCCGGTTCGGCCTTGGCCTTGACCAGTGCCTTCATCATGTTCGACATCAGGTTCTCCCGACACTTTGAGAGACTGAGTTCCTTCGCGCCTCCCTCTGTCCTGCCGGACATCTCCGGGGAAATTGGATGTCGCGACGCCGCGCCCCTTTTCCCATGTGGGCGATTGGCGAAAGCAAAGACGAGAGCCGATCTCCCCCCGTGTGGGGGAGATGTCCGGCAGGACAGAGGGGCGCGCCGTAGAGAACAAGCATCCGCGATTATCCAATTACACCAAGTTCGCGCCCGACTGCGCCGAACGCCTCGACCGCGCGGTCGATGTCGGCGCTGGAATGGGCGGCCGACATTTGCGTGCGGATGCGGGCCTGGCCCTTCGGCACCACCGGAAACGAGAAGCCGATGACATAGATGCCGCGCTTCAGCATGCGCGCTGCCATCTCCTGCGCCAGCGAAGCGTCGCCCAACATCACCGGGATGATCGGATGATCGGCGCCGGCAAGCATAAACCCGAGCTTACCCATTTCAGACCGGAACCGCGCGGCATTTTCGTACAGCCTCTTGCGTAATCCGTCGCCGTCTTTGATCAGTTCAAACACCCGGATAGAGGCGCCGGCGATCGCCGGCATCAGTGTGTTGGAAAAGAGATAGGGGCGCGAGCGCTGCCGCAGCCAATCGACCACCTGTCTCTTGCCCGACGTGTAGCCGCCGGACGCACCGCCCAATGCCTTGCCGAGCGTACCGGTGATGATGTCCAACCTGCCCTCGACGCCGCAATGCTCGGCCGAGCCGCGGCCATTCCTGCCGACGAAGCCGACCGCATGGCTGTCGTCGACCATCACCATCGCATCGTACTTCTCGGCGAGATCGCAGATGCCCTTCAGATTGGCGACGATGCCGTCCATGGAAAATACACCGTCGGTAGCGATAAGCCGGAAACGGCAATCCATCGTCTCCTTCAGCCGCGCTTCCAGATCGGCCATGTCGTTATTGGCGTAGCGGAAGCGCTTCGCCTTCGACAGCCGCACGCCGTCGATGATCGAGGCGTGGTTCAGCGCGTCGGAGATGACCGCATCCTCCTCGCCGAGCAGCGTCTCGAACAGGCCGCCATTGGCATCGAAGCAGGAGCCATAGAGGATCGTGTCCTCCATGCCGAGGAAGCCTGAAATCGTCGCCTCGAGTTGCTTGTGCTCTTCCTGCGTACCGCAGATGAAACGCACCGACGCCATGCCATAACCATAGCGGTCAAGCGCCCGCTTGGCTGCGTCGCGCAATTCGGCACTGTCGGCGAGGCCGAGATAGTTGTTGGCGCAGAAATTCAGCACCTTCTCGCCACCCACCTCGATCTCGGCGGACTGCGTCGAGGTGATCACCCGCTCAGACTTGTAGAGGCCGGCCGATCTCAGCCCTTGAAGCTCGCTGTCGATATGGGAGAGGAATGCCGCGCTCATGATCAGGCCCTGTTGAGATTGAATGGACTGTCGCCCCGCGCGCGCGAAAAATCCACCGCAAAAGCGACCGCTCCGGTGGCGCGGCCGCCAGTGGCCCAAATGCCGCGAATGACGGATGTTCAAATGCAGACGCGGCGCGAAAGAACGCGATAACCATTTCGCGAGCTTTCCACCGCTGCCTCTGTCGCCCGTCTGCCGATTTCCAAACCTGTTAACACTTTCAAGCCAATGGTTCTCGCACCCAACAATCTGTCGGCGAGAGGGACCGCCTCAGGAAAATGTCGCAGCAACCGGTGCAAACGATTTCGGGCAGGCTCATATTGTTGATCAAGGCTGGCTATTGGCTGGCGCTGCTGATCATTGCTGCCATGGTGATGGCCTCCTTCCTCCTTCTCCAGCAGATGATGGCTGCCCAGCGGCAAGGCGATGCGCTGCTCAATGTCGTCAGCACGCAAAAGGCGCTGTCGCAACGCATCGTCTTCCTTGCCAACGCGGCAGGCTCTGCGTCGCGCGACAAACAACCGGCTCTGGTCTTCGCATTGAAACAGGCAACGGCGGAGTTCGAGAGAAACTACGATCTTCTGCTCGAGCGGGTCGTCGCCGACCCGGCGTCACCGGCAAGGTTCGACCCAAGATCAGTCGAGAGCGTACTTTTCGCAAAGCCGTTTCATCTCGATTACTTCTCCGTCGGGCTTATTGCCAACGGCGGACGCCTGGTTTCGGCGTTTGAATCGCAACTCGGCATGGCCGGGAATGGCGGCTACAAGGGCGGCGGCGAACGCGTCAACCTCGACGCCTCCATCGCCAATGCCACCCTGTCGGGCTATGCGGCGCTCGGCCAGCGCATCAGCGCCCTAGCCGACGCGCGTTCGGAAAGACTTCTCGATCTGCATCGGACGCTGTTCTACACCACCATCGGCGTCATCGTGCTCGTGGCGCTTTTCATCTTGAGGCCGATGTCGAACGCCATTCTGCGCAAGACGCATGAACTGATCGATGCCCGCAATTCCATGGCATTCATCGCCGTGCATGACGGCCTTACCGGCCTGCACAACCGCACCTTCCTGACCGATCATTTCGATACGCTGATCAAGGCAGCGCAGCGCCGGCGAGAACGGCTTGCGGCGGTCCAGCTCGACCTCGACCGGTTCAAGCAGATTAACGACACGCTTGGCCACGCCGCCGGCGACTACGTGCTGGTGGTGACGGCGCAGCGCATGCGCGATTCCTGCCGGGCGTCCGATCTCTGCGTGCGTCTCGGCGGCGACGAGTTCGTGATGATCCTCAACGGTGCCGGAGGCACCGAGGACATCAACATGGTCGCCAGGCGGGTGCTGACTCAGATCAACGAACCTATCGTCTTCCGCGGCACGACCATCTTCCCAGGCGCCAGTGCCGGCGTCGCCGTCTATCCGGTCGACGCCGACAATGCGCAGGATCTGCTCGTCCATGCCGACCTTGCGCTCTACTCCGCCAAGAAGGCGGGTGGCGGAAGTCTCTCGTTCTTCTCCGAAGCGTTGCGGCTCGAACTCGATTACCGCAAACAGCTCGAGCATGACATCAGGATCGCCGTCTCGGGGAAGGCGTTCCAGGTCTATTTCCAACCGCAGGTTTCGTTGTCGAACGGCACGATCAGCGGCATCGAGGCGCTGGTTCGCTGGAAGCATGCCGAGCGCGGCATGATCGCACCAGGCGAGTTCATTCCCGTCGCCGAGAAATGCGGCCTGATGGCCGAGATCGGCCGCATTGTCATCGCCAAGGCGATCAACGAGGCGGCCGAATGGAACCGCGCCGGCATTGCCTTCGGACGGCTCGCCGTCAACGTGTCCGGCACCGAACTGCGTGAGCCGGATTTCGACGCCTTCCTCTTCGATACGCTGGAAAAGGCTGGCCTGCCGCCAGAAAAACTGTCGCTGGAGATCGTCGAATCCGTCATTCTCGACGACGAGAAGACCGGGATCGCCGCTAAGCTGCGCCACATCCGCGCCGCCGGCGTCCATCTTGAACTCGACGATTTCGGCACCGGCTACGCGTCGCTCAGCCACGTCAACCCGAACGAGATCGACCGGCTGAAGATCGATCGCCGCTTCGTCCAGAACATCAATGAGAACGGCGACAACAGCAAGATCGTACGGGCCATCACCGAACTCGCCCGCGGCCTTGGCATCTCGATCGTCGCCGAGGGCGCCGAAACCGAGGCCGAGCTCGATTCGCTGATGGCGCTCGGCTGCGACCAGGTGCAGGGTTACTCGATCGCCTTCCCGATGCCGCAGGACAAGGCACGCGAATGGCTGGTCGCGAGGACACCGAGGAAAGCCAGGCTGACCGTGCTGCAGGGAAGCCTGGCGTAAGGCGCCAATCTTGACAAGCCTGCCCGGGAATGGCGGCCTCTACACCTTCGGCGCGATCTCCGGCTATGACGGCTGAACGCATTCGCTAGATTTCGGACTGCGCCAGCTAGCCTTCGATATTAGCCCGCAGCGCCGCCAGCACCTTAGCAAACTCCGCCAGCCTGTCGTCGGACAATCCCGTCCGCAGCCGTTTATCGAAAACAACTGCTGCTGTCCGCAATTTGAGGAACAGCGCCTCTCCGGCTTCGGTCAGTTCGACCTGATGAACACGGCGGTTGACGGGATCTCGACGCCGGATCAGCAGGCCTTGCGTTTCCATCGCGTTCAGATGGTGGGTCAGCGTCGCACCCTGGATGCCGATCATCCCGGCGAGTTCGCGCTGGTTGGCCAGTTCTCGCGACTTGATCGACAACAGGGTGACCCAGACCGGCAGCGTGCCGCCCGCCGCGACCAAGGCGGCGTCGAAGGCCTGTCCAACAAGCTTTGCGGTTCGGGCGAGATTCATCCCGACTGGCGGGCGGTCAAAGGGCGTCATGGTTCGACACTAGAGCAAGGGAACGCCCGATGGAACTGGCTCGCACCCATACATTGACATCTAATCATTTGATATCTAATTTATGAGCGACGGCGGGAAAAGGAGGAAATGCGGCCATGCACTATGTCTACATCATCGTCCTCGGCCTTCACGTCCTGACCGGTGTGTTCTGGGCCGGAACGACCATCGCTGTAGCCCGCGATCCGGAGATTCGGGTCGAACGGTTCTTCCGGCCGCAAATGGGGGCCGCCGGCCTGGTTTTCCTCACCGGCATACTGCTCTGGTATTTCTTCCACGAAGGCCTTTTCGGCTCGATGGAAAAGGTGCTGGCGCTGGGCATTGCGACGGCCCTGATTGCCGCAGGCGTGCAAGGCGCGCTGGTCGGCTCCGCCAGCAGGCAGCTTGCCGGCGCTGACGCAGCGACGCAGACCCGGCTGCGCGCGAAATTGACGAAAGGCGAACGCATCGCCGGTGGGCTGCTGGTGATCACTGTGCTGTGCATGGCGACCGCCAGAATGTTTTGAGCGGCTTTGCCGCAATCACGGTTCACAAGATCGTACGGTGTCCGGCAACGGCCGGCGTGCGCGGCGCACAGACGGACCCGACGTACCTGATGGCTCTCCGTACGGAGGTTCGGCTGCGCGCCACCAATCGACACGCCTCAGATCCGCAACCCGAATCTGATGCCGTCATAGATGGCGGCGTGGATGTTGCGTGATGCCACCGCATCGCCGATCCGGAAGAGGACGAAACCAGCCTGCGGACCGCGCGCCGGAAAAATGTCGCCACCGTTGACCAAACGCTCGTAATCCACCGCGCCGCCGTTCTTCGACAGCGGCTTCAGCGCCAGATAGAGATCGTCGAGCGGCAGCGTGCCGTGCTCGACCACCACCTGGTCGACCCGCCGCTCGCCGCGCCAGCCATCGGCAAAGTCGGAAGCGAGTTCGGCAACCAATTGATTGCCCTCGCGCCGCACCGAACGCAGCCGCGTGTTGATGGTGATGGTGACCCCCCTTTCCTGGAAGGCGCGCATGTAGGGCACATGGTTCATGCCGCCCATTTCTGGGGCAAAGAAGCGTTCTGGCGAGACCAGCTCAAGCCTTGCGCCGCTGCCCGCGATCAGCTCGGCGGCACCCATGCCCTGATGGCCACCATTGTCGTCATAGAGCAGCACGTTGTCGGCTGGCTTGACGCTACCGGCCATGACGTCCCAGCTCGAAGTGACGAGGCTGTCGCCCGCGGCCAGCGGCGGGTTCTGTGGCAGGCCGCCGGTGGCGACCACCACCACATCGGGCGACAGCGCCAGAACATCGTCCTTCTCCGCCCAGGTGTCGTAGCGGATCTCGACGCCGAGCCGGTCGAGTTCGGCCAGCCGCCAGTCGATGATGCCGATCAATTCCTTGCGGCGCGGGTTTTGCGTCGCCAGCCGAACCTGGCCGCCGGCCTGGCTCGACGCTTCCAGAACCGTCACCTGGTGCCCGCGCTCGGCCGCGACGCGCGCCGCCTCCAGACCGCCCGCCCCCGCGCCGACGACGACCACGTTCCGCTTCGGCCCCTCGGTCCTCGGGATGATGTGCGGAATCTCCGCCTCGCGGCCGGTCGCCGCATTGTGGATGCACAGCGCCTCGCCACCCTCATAGATGCGGTCGAGGCAATAGGTGGCGCCGACGCAGGGGCGGATCTCGTGCTCGCGGCCCTCCATCACCTTCCGAACGATATGCGGGTCGGCGATGTGGGCTCGGGTCATACCGACCATATCGAGCTTACCGGTGGCGATGGCATGGCGGGCGGTGGCGACGTCGGAAATGCGCGCCGCATGGAAGGTCGGGAATTTCGTCGCCGCCCTCACCTCGCCGGCAAAATCGAGATGCGGCGAGGAGCGCATGCCGGTGACCGGAATGACCCTGGTCAGCGCGGCATCGGTTTCGATCGAGCCACGGATGATGTTGAGGAAATCCACCTTGCCGGAATTCGCCAGCCGCCTGGCGATCTCCACGCCTTCCTCTTTCGACAGGCCCTTCTCGAAGTCCTCGTCGGCGACCATGCGGATGCCGACGACGAATTGGTCGCCGACAGCCGCCCGCACCGCATCGAGCACCATGCCGGTGAAGCGCAGCCGGTTGTCGAGCGAGCCGCCGAAATCGTCGTCGCGCTGGTTGGTGGCCGGCGACCAGAAGCCGTCTATCAGGTGGCCGTAGGCCTCGAACTCGATGCCGTCGAGACCGGCGGCCTGGCAACGCTGGGCGGCCGCGGCATAGTCGGCGACGATGCGCTCGATGTCCCAGTCCTCGATGGTCTTGGGAAAGGCGCGGTGCGCCGGCTCGCGCACCGGCGAAGCGGACAGCACCGGCAGCCAGTCGGCCTTGTTCCAACCGGTGCGGCGGCCGAGATGGGTGATCTGGATCATGACCTTGCAGTCATGCTCGTGGCAGGCGTCAGCCAGTTCGCCAAGCCACGGCACGATGCGGTCGTCATAGACATGCAGATTGCCGAAGGCGGCCGGGCTGTCGCGCGAGACGATTGCCGAGCCGGCGGTCATGGTCAGCGCCATGCCGCCTTTGGCCTTTTCAGCGTGGTAGAGCCGGTAGCGTTCTTTCGGCATGCCGTCCTCGGAATAGGCCGGCTCATGGCTGGTCGACATGACCCGGTTCTTCAGCGTCAGGTGTTTGAGCTGGTAAGGCTGGAGAAGCGGATCGTTGGTGGTCATCGTCTTCCTGCTGTTTCCAAAATGTGCCGGAGCAGCGTGCGCTGTTCCAGATCTTTATTTAAGCATCGGATTTATCCGAAAACCGCTGCGCACTTTTCGGTCCGATGCTAATGAGCGGCAAATTTTTGTTTCACGCATGCCGATATCCCAAAACCGCTGCGCGCTGGGCGACAGGCAGGAAGGAACCCGCCCATGACCGATACGAAAAACCTTACCCAACTCGGCACCAACGTCGAGGCGCCACGGAGCCCTGATGCGGCAGTCCTGGAGACCGTACCGTTTTCGCGCGGCGACGGGCCGCCGGCCATCGTTCGCTTCACCTGCCCGGAATTCACCTCGCTCTGCCCGGTCACCGGCCAGCCGGACTTCGCCCATATCGTCATCGACTATGCGCCCGACGCGCTGCTGGTGGAATCGAAGTCGCTCAAGCTGTTCATGACCTCGTTTCGCAACCATGGCGCCTTCCATGAAGAGTGCACCGTCATGATTGGCCGCCGCATTGTCGCCGCGACCAAGCCCTTGTGGTTGCGCATCGGCGGCTATTGGTATCCGCGCGGCGGCATTCCGATCGACGTGTTCTGGCAGACCGGCGCACCGCCGGAAGGCGCCTGGCTGCCCGACATCGGCGTGGCGCCCTATCGCGGGCGCGGGTGAGCCTGAGTTTCTAAGGAAAATATGTTGCATCAGTTGAGCGGCAGCCGCCGGTAGCGGCCGGGATTGTTCGGGTCGCTGAAATGTCCCATCGGCCCGTGCTCGGCGAAATGCGCTGACCAGCGTTTCATTGCCGCCGGGTCGAGCTCGACGCCCAGCCCGTCACCTTCCGGCACGCGCACTGTGTTGCCTTTCTGCCGGAAGGGCCCGTCCTTGACGACATCGCCGATCTGCCAGGCAAACAGCGATTGCGATGCCTCGGTGACCCACGGCGTCGCCGCCACGAGATGCAGATAGGCCGATGTCATGATGCCGAGGTCGTTTGAATAGCACCAGAACCCCTTGCCCATCGCCTCACAGGCGGCGATGAATTTCAGGGTCTTCGACAAGCCGCCGAGTGCCGCGAAATTGCAGACGAAGTAGTCCGGCGCGCCGAGCGCGACGGCTCGTCTGAGATCCGGGATGTGCGTGGAGAACGGTATGCGCGAGTGCTGGCGAAGTGCGGCCATCTCCTCGAAGGTGGCGACCGGATCCTCGTAGTTGCGGATGTTGAACGGCTCGATCTCGCGCAGCACCCAGCGCGCGGTGGTCAGCGACCACTGCATGTTGGAATCGAGCTTGATCTGCGCCTTCTCGCCGAGCGCCTCGCGCAGCATCCGCACCGTCCTGATCTCGAGTTCGGGATCGCCCATGATCAGCTTGCCTTCGAAGATCGTCGAGCCGTGCTGCTCACGCATTTTCAGGCAGTAGTCGACGATGGCTTCGGGGGTCATTTCGCCGCCTGATCCATCCTGTGCGGGACGAAAGGCGAAATATTCCGAAAATGGGATGTCCTTGCGCACCGCGCCGCCGAGGAGCTTGTAGAGCGGCATGCCGAACACCTTGCCCCTGATATCCCACAGCGCCAGTTCGACGGCGCCGAACGCCACGGAGGCGGCATTCTCGCCGGTGTTCGCGGTGATCTGCCATGGCGGCACGCAACGCGCCTCGCAGTCGGCAATGTCGAGCGGATCGGCGCCGATCAGCGCCGGCGCGATCTCGGCCTTTATCACCTCGCCGAAATGCCACCACGGCGCCTCCCCCAGCCCGACCACGCCTTCGTCGGTCTCGACCTCCACGATCGACTTCGAGGCGCCGCCGTAAAGCCCAGCCGTCCACCAGAAGGGAGCATCGAGCGGAACATTGACATGGGTGACGCGGATGTTGGTGATCTTCATCGGCTCCATTCTCACTCGCACTGGTATTGGCTGAGCGACCATTCGCCAGTCACCGACAGAAGGTCCGTGACCTTCCAGTCGCCGTCGACTTTCCTGAATTTCCATTCCAAGCGGTGCGGATTGCCGGCGACGACGAAAGCGACGACGACCTTGGCCGCGTTGCCATTGACCGCTTCGATGGTCTTCAGGCTCTTGTCGATTTCGGTCTTGTCGTACTGCGCATTGTCGAGCGCCATGTTGGGATCGAGGCATTCGCCCTGCCCCGATTTGCGCAGCGCGTCGCTCTTGTCGAGCACCGACTTGGCCGGATCGGCGAAGTGGCCGCGCTGAGCCGGATCGAGCTCGAGCCCGACATGCTCGTAGAACGGTTTCACCACCGCCGTGGGCGAACCCGGCTGCACCGGCGCGGCCGGGGCATTATCAGCCGGCGGCGACGCGGCCGGCGGCGTTGCAGGTGCCGCAGTGTCGGCCGGCGCGCTTGCGGGCGGCGCGCCGAACAGGTCCTGAGCAGCGGCGCTGCTCAACCCCGCCGCCAGAAGGCACACAGTCGCCAGGGCCAGGGCGCGGGCCATGACATCACTCCGGCGCCTGGCCAGCCAGGCATTCGAGCGCACTCAGCGTCCAGCCGCTGGTCTTCGAGGTGATGTCGGCGATCTTCCACCGGCCGTCGACCTTCTTCAACGACCAGACCATTTCGCGTTTTGAATTGTCGCCTTCCGGGAAAAGACTGAACGTCGCGGTCACTTCCGCGCTGTCACCTTCCAGCGTCTCAGCAAGCTTGAGCGTCTTCGCCACGGTCTTCTCATCATAGTCCTGCGCATCGAGGCCCGGGGCGAAGTCGATGCAAGGGACTTCATCCGGAAGGTTCCTTGCCGCCTGGTCGTTGAGGTCGAACAGCCTGGTCACCGGCTCGGTGAAACGGTCGCGGTATTTCGCGTCGGCCTCGAATTTGACTTCGGGCACGTAGAAGAACTTCACTGCATTGGAAGCCGGGCCGGCAAACGCGGCCGGGGGCGCTGCGATCGAGAGGGCGGCGGCAAGCACAGTCAGTCTCATCCGATAATCTCCAGGCTTTCGTGGCGGGAACCGTTCCATACCACGAATCCTGCATTCCGGCCTTTTTGCAGCCCATGAAATCCCCTGGGCGCTAGCTCAGGCGTCCAGCCAGACGTTCTGGAGATCCATCTCGAAAGTCTGGTGGACAGCGTAATTCTTCACCTTCTTGTCCATGTGGCTGTACAGCTTCTGCCAGAACGGCTGAATGATGACGCCCGAATCCTGCAGGATCTGCTCGACGTCCTTCATGACCTCGCGCCGCTTCTCCACGTCGACGAGCGACAGGGCCTGCTTGAGCTTGGCGTCGAAATCAGGATTCGAGAACGCCGTCTCATTCCAGGCCTCGCCGGTACGATAGCCGAGCGCCAGCACCTGAACACCGAGCGGGCGCATGTACCAGATGGTCATGGAATAAGGGTATTTCGTCCAGTCGTTCCAGAAAGTCGATCCCGGCAGCACCGTGCGCTTCACCTTGATCCCGGCATCGCGCAGCTGGCCGGCGATCGCGTCGCCGGTGTTCTTTTGCCAATCGTCCTCGACGGTGATTAGCTCATGTTCGAAGTCGGCCTGTCCGGCATCAGTCATCAGCTTCTTGGCGCCCGCCGCGTCACGTGTCTTCTTGGGCAGCGGGTAGTATTCCGGATGGATCGGGCTGACGTGGTGGTTCTCACCGACGGTGCCCCGCCCGGCGTAGCCAAGTTCGAGCACCTCATTGTTGTCGACGGCCATCTGGAGCGCGTTGCGCACCCGCTGGTCGTCGTAGGGCTTGTGCGTGATGTTGGTCCGGGCAACGAGCGTTGTCGCTGTCGCAACCTCCGATTTCACCAGATCCATCTTGTCGAGTATGTCTATGAAGTCGGCGGGTGTCTCGAAATTGACGTCGATCTCGCCGGACTCGAATGCGTTCACCGAGGCGTTGAAGTCGGTGCCGTAGTCGATGAATTCGACACCGTCGAGCGGCGCTTCACCGCCCCACCACTTGCCATTCTCACGACGCTTGACGACCGCATTCTGGCCGACCGAATAGGACACGAGTTCGAAAGGCCCGGTGCCGATCGGCTTGGCGAGCGGATCGGCGCCGTCGGCATCGAAATTGCGGTGGACGACGAGAGCCGGATAGTCGGTGAAGTTCGGGATCAGCGAGATATCCGGTTCGTTCAGCGTCAGCTTGACCGTGTTGTCGTCGACCTTGGTGATCGCCCCATCCCTGGCCTTGCCGGTTTTTTCGTCGATCAGCGCGCCGACGCGGGCGGCCATGGAATTGCCGGCGGCACCCTTCTCGCACCAGCGCGTCAGATTGTAGGCCACATCATCGGCGGTGAAAGCATCGCCGTTGTTCCAGGTGACGCCCTTGCGCACGTGCAGCACATATTCGGTGGCGTCGTCGTTGACGTCCCAGCTTTCGAGCAAGACCGGCTCGAACGTGAATTCGCGCGTATAGCGCACAAGCGGCTCGAGCCAACAGCGCGAGATGTTCGCAAGTTCCACCCAATCGTAAGTGCGCGGGTCCTTTTGTGCCTTCACCGACATCGAAACGCGCAGCGTCCCGCCCTTCTTCGGCTCTTCGGCCAAGGCCCGTTGCGGCACGGCAAGACCGATCAGGCCGTAGGCCAGAGCCGTCGATGCGCCGAAGGCGCTTGCCAGCGCCAGGAACTCGCGCCGGTCCATACGACCCGCATGCGTCTCTTTCGCCATTGCCTCGATGGCGCGCGGCACGCGATCGCCGTTGCTTCTGAAGAATGTCATTTTTTTCCTCCCGTCTGGTTCCCGTCAGGTCTTCGCCTGTCCTATTAACTAACGCTGTCCGGCAGCTTCTCCTCGCGTCGCGCGATCAAATCCTCGAGACCCTCGGCGATGCCCTCGTCGAGCTTCGGCTCCTCATAGTCCGCAAGCATGTTGCGCGCTTTCTCGCGGCCGCGGGTGTCGTGGTCCTTTGCCCCTTCAGCCTTCCACTGTTCGTACGAATTGAAGTCCATGATGCTGGGTATGAAGAAGGCGGACTCGAAATGCTCGAGCGTGTGTTGGGTGCCGAGGAAATGGCCCTGCGGCCCGACCTCGCGGATCGCCGCCATGGCCTCCTTGAAGTCGTCGAAGGGGAGCCCGCCCGCATATTTGTACCAGCCGACGAGCTGTTCGCAGTCCGTGGCGAATTTCGAATAGCCGCAGGTCAGGCCGGCCTCGAGCCATCCGGCGGAGTGCCAGATGTAGTTGGCGCCGGCAAGGATGGCGGCATGCATCAGCATGTTCGCCTCGTAGCCCGCCTGGGCATCGTTCAGCTTCGAGCCGACATGGAAGCCGGAGGTGCGCCACGGCAGTTTGTATTTCCGCGCCAGAGCGCCCATCAGATACATCATCTGGGCGGCCTCGGGCGTGCCGCCCATGGGAGCGCCGGTCTTCATGTCGACCGTAACCATGAACTGTCCGTAGATCTGCGGCGAACCCGGACGCAGGAGCTGCGTGAACGCGATGCCTGCCAGCGCTTCCGCATTGACCTGCGCGACCGCGCCGACCGCAGAGGCCGAAGTCGAGGCGCCGCACAGCGCGAAGGGCGCGAGGATCAGCGGCTGGTTGTGACGCGCATAGACCTTCATCGCATCCAGCATCGTGGCATCCCATACCAGTGGCGAATTGCAGTTGGTGATCGCCACCAGCACCGGGTTGTCGCGGACAAAATCCTCGCCGAACACGACGCCTGCCATCGCCATCGTGTCTTCGGCGCGATCCTTGGACGTGACAATGCCCATGAAGGGCTTGTCGGAGTGCTTCAGCGCCGAATGGATGATGTGGAGGTGACGCTTCGGCACCGGGATTTCCATCGGCTCGCAGATGATCGAGCTCGACGAGTGCAGCGCCGGCGCCATGTAGGCGAGCTTGTGGAAATTGTTGAGGTCGGCGAGCGTGCCGTAGCGCCTGACGTTGTCGAGGTCGCGCACGTAGGGAGCGCCATACATCGGCACGAAGATGGAGTTGTTTCCACCTACGCGTACCGAACGCTGCGGATTCCTCGCATTGAGCGTGAATTCCGAAGGGACCTTCGATACGAGCTCCATCAGGAGGGCGCGGTCGATGCGGACCCTTGTGTCCGAGACATCGGCTCCCGCGGCCTTCCACATTGCAATGGCCTCGTCGTCGCGGAACTCGCATCCCACCTCTTCGAGGATCGAGAGCGACTCCTGGTGGATCAGCTCCACCGCCTCGTCCGGGACCATCTGATAGACCGGGATCTTACGGACCAGGGTCGGAAACGACGCCATGGGCGTTCCCCGCAGCGCCTTGCGCCCCAGGCGGCCACCCGCCCGACGGCTGGCGTGTTCGGTTACTTCGGCGGCCGGTGCGTTCATGGCAACTCCATCCTCCCAGAGACAGTCAATTTAGCGAGACGAAATATCGCTGTGACGTTGGAAAATCCTGATCTCTTGTATAAGGTCAGCTTATGCGAAACCTGCGCCACCTGCTGCCCTCCGCCGGCAGCCTGATCGTTTTCGAAGCCGCCGGGCGGCTGTCGAGCTTCACCGCCGCCGGGCGGGAACTCGGCATGACGCAGGCTGCCGTGTCCTACGCGATCCGCGGCCTCGAAGAGCAGCTCGGCGCCAAGCTATTCCAGCGCCGTCATCGACAGGTCAGCCTTACCGAAGCCGGCGACCGCTTCCACGCCGACGTTTCGCTCGGTCTGTCGCATATCCGCAAGTCGGCGGAGGATCTGCGCCTGCAGGCGACCGGCCGCCATGTGACGCTTGCGGCGTCGACCGCTTTCGGCTCCTTCTGGATGATGCCGCGCCTGCAGCAGTTTCGCGACGAATTGCCGGGCGTCGACTTGCGCATCCAGACCGCCGATCGCGATCTCGACATCATCGCCGAAGACATCCCGCTCGGCGTGCGCGGCGGCGAACCCAGGGAATGGGCCGACTACCACTCGCTGCCGCTGGCCGATGAGGAAATCTTCCCGGTCGCCGGCGCCAGCTATGTCGCGCGGTTCGGACTGCCCGACACCGTCGAGGCTCTTGCCGCGCACCGCCTCATCCATCTCGAGGAACCGTTTCGCGAGGCGGCGAGCTGGGAGGAGTGGTTCGCCTCTGCCGGGGTCAACATCACCGATGCCGGGCGCGGCTTGCGCATCAACGACTATGCGCTGGTGATCCAGGCGGTCATGGAGGGGCAAGGCATCGCGCTCGGCTGGCGGCACCTTGCCGAGCGGCTGCTGGCATCGGGACTGCTGGTGCGCGTCACCGGCCACACGATGACGACCGGCAAGGGCTTTCATGTCATCTGGCCGAGGAACCGCGAGCTCAGCGACAATGCCCGCAAGGTGCGGGACTGGCTGGCCGCGCAGGCGTGAGGTATTCCATCACTGCTCGGTCAAACCGTCACGACAATCTTGCCGAATTGTTCGTTCGACTCGAGAAAGCGATGCGCCTCGACAATCTTGTCGAACGCAAAGGCTCTGGCAATTGCCGGCTTTAGCGCACCTGACATCAATCCGTCGAAAATGAACGCCTTGGCAGCCTCCAACTTCGCCGGATCGCCGGTGATTTCATGGACAAGATAGCCGCGCAGCGTCAGCGTCTTCGCCAGCACTGCAGGCAGCGGGAACGGCGTCGGCTCGGGGCTCAAGCCGCCATATTCGATGAGAATGCCACCTCGTGCCATCGCGGCCGTCAGAGGCTCGAAAATCGGACCGCCGACTGCGTCAAACACCACTCGGATGTCCTCCGGCCCGGCGATCTCCTTCAGCCGGGCCTCTAGATCTTCCTCCGCTGAAGCGATGACATGAGCGGCGCCGATCTCCTGCAGGGCCTGCTTCTTGGCAGATGTCCGAGTGACCGCGATCGGCGTCGCACCAACCATATTGGCAATCTGGATCGCGGCGAGTCCGACACTGCTCGATGCCGCGGTGATGACGACAAAGTCCTGCCTGCGGAGCCTGGCGATGTCGATCAGTGCGCCATAGGCAGTGAGGTATTGCATCCAGACGGCTGCGGCCGCTGCCCAGCTGAGCGATGGCGGGTGCTTGACCACGAGCGCGGCCGGATAGGTGGCGATCTCGCCATAGGCAGGCCAGCGGGCCATCGATAATGGCGGAACGACGCTGACGGCCTCACCTGGCGCGAACCCGTCCACGCCTTCGCCGATCGTTTCGATGATACCCGCGGCCTCAAGGCCAAGACCGGAAGGCAATTGCGGCGTCTGGATATAAGTGCCCGAACGCATCAGCGCCTCGGCCCGGTTGAGCCCCAACGCCTTGACTCGGATCTGAATCTCGCCCCGACCGGGCGCAGGAATATCGACATTCTCAATGCGCAGAACCTCGGGACCACCAAGCTCATGGAAGCGAACAACGCGCGGCATCCAGTCGTAACTCAAAAACATTTGAACCGAATATGCTATGCCAGCGAGCGCATCGACGATAAATTGCCTTGAGAGCAGAACAGTAGAAACTGGAAGTTTCGAATATGGATCGCCTTACGAGCATGGCCGTGTTCGTCAAAGCCGTCGACCTGGGCTCGTTCGCGACGGCGGCTGCCGCTCTCGATCTGTCCGGACCGATGGTCGGCAAGCATGTCCGGTTTCTCGAAGAGCGTCTGGGCGTGCGCCTCATCAACCGGACCACACGCCGCCAGAACCTGACCGACTTCGGGCGCGCCTATTAT
Source organism: Mesorhizobium sp. WSM4821 (assembly GCF_055901555.1). Lineage (NCBI taxonomy): Bacteria > Pseudomonadati > Pseudomonadota > Alphaproteobacteria > Hyphomicrobiales > Phyllobacteriaceae > Mesorhizobium > Mesorhizobium sp. WSM4821. The sequence continues at coordinate 5,235,384 of NZ_CM148371.1, forward strand.
GAGCGCTGCCGGATGGTGCTCGCGGAGGCCGACGCGGCGGATGCCCTCGCAGCCGATCAACTTTCCGAACCACGCGGAAAGCTGCGCGTCATCATGCCCGTGCACTTCGGCCGGCGCTGCGTTGCCCCGATCCTGCTGGAGCTTGCGCGGCAGCATCCCAAGCTCGAACTCGATCTGTCGTTCAGCGACCCGATCGCCGATCTTGCAGAGGATGGCTGCGACCTTGCCATCCGGACCGGCACTCTGGAGGATCGGGCCGGAGTGATGGCGCGTCGCGTCGCGCGCCAGCGCATGGTCGTCTGCGCGTCGCCATCCTACCTCGAGATGTACGGGTCGCCGCGTCTGATAGAGGATCTCGGCCGGCACCAGGCCATCCTCTACCGCCGTTCTAACCGTGTCGTTCAACCGTGGCTGTTTCCACGCAACGGCGAGCCTGCGGCGGAGGTCATGCCGGTCAGCCGGTTGCGGCTCGACGATCTCGACGCGATCGCAGACGCTGCGGCAGCCGGCATGGGGCTTGCCTGGCTTCCATACTGGCTTGTCCGCGAGCGCATTCAGACCGGCGCGCTTGTTGTGCTGTTGCCGGAACAGCCGGGATTTCTTTACGACGCCTATGCGCTATGGCTGCAGACGCCTCACTTGCCGCTGAAGGTCCGTCTCGCTGTCGATGCGCTGGCGGCAACACTGCCCAAGCTCATGACGTGACATGCAGGATCGCGGTGAGCGGCGCGGATTCCGCAATTCTGCCCCTCCCGCATGGGCCACGAATCCGCCTATAGTGCCCGCATGCCCATCCGCCAGCTTTCCGAAACGATGATCAACCAAATCGCCGCCGGCGAAGTCATCGAGCGTCCGGCAAGCGTGGTCAAGGAACTGGTCGAGAACGCACTCGATGCGGGTGCCACCAGGGTCGAGATCGTCACCGCCGGTGGCGGGCTGAACCTGATCCGTGTCACCGACGACGGCTCGGGCATTCCCGAGCCGGAACTGGCGCTGGCGATCGCACGCCATTGCACCTCGAAGCTCACTGAGGACATCCACGACATCCGCTCGCTCGGCTTTCGCGGCGAGGCGCTGCCGTCGATCGGCTCGGTGGCGCGGCTGTCGATCCGCTCGCGCACGGCGTCGGGCGACAGCGCCGCCGAGATCGGCATCGAGGGCGGCCGCGTGTCCGCGGTCAAGCCGGCGGCCGCCAATCGCGGCACCACGGTCGAGGTGCGCGACCTGTTCTTCGCCACGCCGGCGCGGCTCAAATTCATGAAGGGCGAGCGCGCCGAAAGCTCGGCTATAAGCGACGTGGTCAAGCGCATTGCGATTGCCTTCCCCGCCGTGCGCTTCACGCTGGCCGGCTCCGACCGTTCGACGCTGGACCTTTCGGCGGCCAACGACAGCCCTGAAGGCCGGCTGCGCCGCGTCGCGCAGGTGATGGGCGCCGACTTTCCGGACAATGCCGTTGCCATCGACGCCATGCGCGACGGCGTGCATCTCGCCGGCCACGTTTCGATCCCCTCCTTCAGCCGCGCCAACGCGCTGCAGCAATACGCCTATGTCAACGGCCGGCCGGTGCGCGACAAGTTGATTGCCGGCGCCATCCGTGGCGCCTTCGCCGACGTGCTGCCGCGCGACCGCCATGCGGTGACGGTGCTGTTCCTGACGCTCGATCCGGCCATCGTCGATGTCAACGTCCATCCGGCCAAGGCCGACGTCCGCTTTCGCGATCCGGGACTGGTGCGCGGACTGATCGTCGGCGCCATCCGCGAGGCGCTCGCCAATGCCGGCATCCGCGCCGCCACCACCGGGGCAGCCGGCATGATGGCGGCGTTCCGACCGGGCGCGGCGTCCTATGCGCATTCAGGACCGGCCAACGGCCACCGCAGCTACGAAGCGGCCTATCGGGCCTCGGGCTCCGCCGGTTTCGACCCTTCCCGCTCGCCGCAGCGGCCTCTGGATATGGAATTTGCAAATGGCGGCTTCGGCGAAAACGACCAGGCGGCGTTCGACGCCGGACCGCTTCACAGCGCCGACGCGCGGGCCGGGCAAGACGACGCGGCGGAGGCGCTGCTCGGCATGGCGCTGGGCGCCGCACGCGCGCAGGTGCATGAGAACTACATCGTCGCTCAGACCACGGATTCGCTTGTCATCGTCGACCAGCATGCGGCGCATGAACGGCTGGTCTACGAGGCGCTGAAGAACGCGCTGCAGTCGCGCGCCGTGCCGTCGCAGATGCTGCTTCTGCCCGAGATCGTCGACTTGGCCGAAGAGGATGCCGAGCGGCTTGCCACGCATTCCGAAACGCTGGCCCGATTCGGTCTCGCCATCGAGCGCTTCGGCCCGGGTGCGGTCGCCGTGCGCGAAACGCCGTCGATGCTTGGCGAAACCAATGTCCAGCAGCTGGTGCGCGACCTTGCCGACGAGATCGCCGACAACGACACGATCGACACGCTGAAGGAGCGGCTGGACAGGATAGCCGCGACCATGGCCTGCCATGGCTCGGTGCGATCCGGCCGCCTGCTCAAGGCAGAAGAGATGAATGCGCTGCTGCGCCAGATGGAGGCGACGCCGGGATCCGGCACCTGCAACCACGGCCGCCCGACCTATATCGAGCTCAAGCTTGCCGATATTGAGCGGCTGTTTGGGCGGCGGTGAGGTTGCGGCTTACGAGATCCGCTGGCGCGACCCCCTCTCCGGCCGCTCCGCGGCCACTTCTCCCCCACTGTCGTGGGGACGAGGATATACTAATCGCCAAAGCCGCGACCTTGGAAACCTGGGTTCCTCGCCCCACAAAGTGGGAGAGGTGATTTGCGAAGCAAACCGGAGAGGGGAAATCAAAAAGAGCCGTTCGATACGGCTCTTTTTGATTCAAGCAAGCCCTCCAACCCTCTGATTCACCTCTTCAAATTCACCACGATGACGCCGCCCAGCGCCAGCGCGCCACCGAGAATGCCGAGCAGCGTCGGCACTTCGCCCAGCCAGAAGAAGCCGATCAGCGTCGCCACCGGCGAAACCAGGTAGAGGAAGTTCGAGGCACGGGCTGCAGGCAGACGGGAAAGTGCTGTTGCCCAGGCGGCATAGGCTATCAGGCTTGGCACGATGCCGAGAAAGATGACGGCGCCGAGGCCGGCGGTATCGGCAACAGCCGCCTGCGCCAGGCCGCTCGGCAGGAAAGGCAACAGGCAGAGCGCGCCGAGCACCATGTTGGAGGCCGAAATGGTGAGCGGATGGTGACGGGCAAACAAAGGCTTCTGGACGATGGTGTTGACCGCCGAGCAGAGCGCCGAACCCAGCACCAGCAGCGCGCCGGTGTTGAAATGCAGACCCTGCCCCTCACCCATCGCGATGATGCCGATTCCGGCGAAGGAGATGGCTGTGCCGGCCCAGGCCATGCCCGAAAAGCGTTCGCCGAGCAGCGCCATCGCCATGACGGCGGTGAAGATCGGGCTCACGTTGATGATGAAGCCGGCAGCACCCGCCGAGACGGTCAGCTCGCCGAAATTGAGCATTGCCGTGTAGAGCGCGACGAAGACGACGCCACCGACCGCAAAGCGCCACAACTCGTCGAGCTGGGGCAGCGCCGGCCGCTTGATCGCGAGGAAGATCGCCGCCGGCACCGCCGCGATGGCGAAGCGCAGCGCGCCGAGTTCCAGCGGCCCGAAAGCGACGAGGCCGGCACGGATCGCCGGGAAGGCGGATGCCCAGCCGACCACCGTCAGAGCCACCGCGATGGCCGCCGTGGTATCCATCCGCTGTGTCGAATTCAACGTGCCGGTGTAAGCGCTCATCTCGCTGTCCTCGCTCTTCGATGCCATAGAGACAGGAAACGCTACTACCGGCCGGTTGACAAACGACCAAATCGAGAGTGAGCTGTGACTATGGATCACAGCTCAGACACGATGCTGCCGCTCGAAACCCTGCGCGCCTTCGACGCCGCGGCGCGGACAGGCAGTTTTTCGGCCGCCGCCGAAAAACTCAACATCACCCATGGCGCCGTCAGCCGGCAGATCGCCAAGCTCGAGGACTGGCTCGGGCTCAAGGTTTTCGATCGCGGCGCGCGCGGCGTTTCACTCACGATCGAAGGCAACCGGCTGCATCTGCGCACCAGCGAAGCCTTCGCGCTGATCGCAAGCAATTCGGACCGCTGGATCGAGCCGCGCGGCACCGCCGTGGTGCGGCTGACCTCTATCCCCTCGGTCAGCGGGCTGTGGCTGATGCCGCGCATGGCCGCGCTTGAGAACAACCCCAGCAAGCTGCGCATCGTGCTTGACGTCGATAACCGCCAGGCCGATCTTGCCGACGAAGGCATCGACCTGTCGATCCGCTGCGGCCGCGGCCGCATCCCGGGCCGCGTCTCGGTCCAGCTTTTCGAGGAACATGTCTTCCCGATCGCCTCGCCGGACCTCGCCAGGGAGATCGGCCGCGGCGACCCTGCCCGGCTGCTCAAATTCCCGCTGATCAACGATTCGGACGCCTCAGCCTGGCGCGCCTGGTTTGCCGCGCAGGACATGGACTATCGCCCGCGTCCGCAGGACCGCCGCTTCGAAGACTACAATCTGGTGCTCGACGCTGCAGCCCATGGCCTCGGCATCGCGCTGGCGCGGCCGCCGATGACCAAGCATCAACTGACGTCAGGCCGCATCGCCGCCGTCGACGACCGCATCGTGCTGAGCCCGATATCCTACTGGCTCGACCGGCCTGCAGGACGACCGCGCGCCGCCGCCGCCGAGCTTGCGCGGCGCATCGCCCTCCAGGCCGGGCTGGCGGCGGAGAAGATCGAGGATTTCATCGTAGCCGAGCAGTAAGATGCCGGGCATCCACTTTGCCGGCTTGAGGGATGGCACTGAGGCCTGAAACAAAAAACCCGCCTCGGCGGCGGATCGCAGGTGCAAATCAGCACCATGTCGCAATTACTAGCATAACTGCCGGCACAAAGCAAGAACAAATATGCTGTGCCTCCGGCCAATCGCTTCAGGTTGGCGCTGCCCCTTGCCCGCCTGCGTTGGTGGTCGGCGAAAGCCGAAGCGACATCCGATCTCCCCCCTTGCGGGGGAGATCGGCAGCTTCGCCGACGGCGCCTGCCAAATCCATCACCGCTTCGTCTCGATCCAAGCTTGACCTTGTCCGCAATTTGTGGCGATGACATCGTCATGAACCTTGGCGCCATGTCATGATGAACCGTTTCGAAGGCCCCGGCGGCAAGGAAGCCCGTATCCGCTACCTCGACGGCGACTTCCAGGTGACCAGCCCTGGCGCCTTCGTGCGCTGCGCGGTCACCGGCGAAAGCATCCCGCTCGATGAGCTCAAATACTGGAGCGTCGCCAGGCAGGAACCCTATGTCAGTGCCGCCGCGTCGCTGCGCCGCGAGGTCGAAGCGCATCCCGAACTGCGCAGCCGGCGGTAAGCCGGAACCGCCAGCATCTCCGCAGAAGGTTCTGCCGTCGCAACGCCGAAAGTCTTTCGCTTCACCCCCCCAGCTTGCGCTGCCGCCAGGCATCCAGCGTTTCGTCGATGATGCGTTCGGGCACGTGGTCGGGATCGAACACGGTGTCGATCGCCAGCACGTCGAGCTGTCCGAGGAAATCGGCGGGCGCGGCGTCGTGGCGCAGCCGGGCGGCGTCCTTGGCGGTGGTGATGAGGCCAAGCCCGGCACGGCGCGCCGTCGTTGCCAATTCGGCAAGCTCGTCCTTGCCATAGAAATGATGATCAGGAAACGACCGGGTCAGCGCGACTTCACCGCCGGCCTCACGGACCGTGTCGAAGAATTTGTCGGGATGGCCGATGCCGGCAAAGGCCAGAAACCGCTTGCCGGCCAGCCCCGCCTTGTTGCTTGGCCGCGTATGCGCCTCGAAGATCGGCCGGCCGGCGCGCGCCGCCTGGCGGACAACCGCATCGGCCGCAATGCCCTCGCCCATCTTCAGCAGCGCGCTAGTGAAAACCAGCTGGTCGACGATGTTTGCCCTGAGCGGACCGCCAGGGATGACGCGGCCATTACCGACGCCGTAGCGCGCGTCGACGACGACCAGCGCGTAGTCGATATGGATGCGCGCACTCTGGAATCCGTCATCCATGATCAGGAAATCGCAGCCATGTTTTTCCATCAGAAGCCGCGCGCCGGCGGCCCGGTTCGGCGTCACCGCGACCGGCGCGTGTTCGGCCAGAAGCAACGGCTCGTCGCCGACATGCCTGGCGGCGTCGTGATGCGGATCGACGACATGCGGCCGCGCGAACGAGCCGCCATGGCCGCGCGACAGGAAACCGGGATTGAGCCGCATGCGCCTGGCCTGTCCGGCCAGCGCGATCGCCACCGGCGTCTTGCCGGTGCCGCCGACGGTGAAATTGCCGACGCACAGCACCGGCGCGCCGATCTTTTCGCGCGCGGCCGAGCGCATGCGGCGGCCGGCAACGAGGGCATAGATCGCGGACAGCGGCGCCAGCGCCAGCGCCCGCCAGTCCGGCTCCTCCCACCAGAAGGGTGGTGCTTCGCTGGCCACTTCAGCGGCCGTTGGCGCCCTGCAGGCGCGACTTGACGACCAATGGCTGGATGTAGGGTTCGAGTGATTTCAGCGTGCAGGCCAAGGCGCCGCGCATCTCGTCGACGGTCGCCGCACCAGCGGCCATCATCTCGTGGCGCGCCACCTCGTTGGTCAAAAGGAAATTGACGGCGCCGGCCAGCATGTCGCGGTCGCGCACCAGCTTGGCGCCGCCGCTGTCGAGTAGCCGCTGATAGGCCTCGCGAAAATTCTGGACATTGCGGCCGGCCAGCACCGCCGTGTCGAGCATGGCCGGCTCCAGCGGGTTCTGGCCGCCCTCGGAGGTGAGCGAACGGCCAACGAAGGCGATTTCCGTCAGCCTGAGATAAAGCCCCATCTCGCCGATCGTGTCGCCGAGCAGAATGTCCGTGTCGGCGGTGATCCTGTCGCCCTTGCTGCGCCGTACCACTTTCAGGCCCATGCCGGAAATCTGCACGGCAAGCGCTTCGGCGCGATCGGGATGGCGCGGCACGACGATCGTCAAAAGGCCGCGGTGACGCCTGTGCAGTGTCGCGTGAACTTCAGCGGCCACCACCTCCTCGCCGTCATGGGTCGAGATCGCCGCCCAGGTCGGGCGGGTGCCGATCTGGCGCTTCAGCGCCGACAGCGCCCTTTCATCGGCAGGCGGCGGCGTGGTGTCGACCTTGAGATTACCGGACACGGTGACCGGCCGGGCGCCGAGCGAGAGGAAGCGTTCGCCGTCGATTTCCGACTGGGCGACGACATGGGCGAGATTCTCGAACAGCGCCTCGGCGATGTTGGCGCGCTTCTTCCAGGATTTGAACGAACGGTCCGACAACCTGCCATTGACCAGCACCTGCGGCACACGGCGCGCGCCGAGCTCCAGGATGGTCATCGGCCAGATCTCCGATTCGGCGATGATCGCCAAATCCGGCCGCCAATGGTCGAGGAAGCGGCTGACCGCCGGCTTGAGGTCGAGTGGCACATATTGGTGGATGATGCGGTCGCCGAGCCGCTCGTCGGCAACCTGCGCGGAGGTGACGGTCCCCGTCGTCAGCACGATGTTGACGCCGTAGTCGAGGATGCTCTCGACCAGCGGCACGACGGCGATGGTCTCGCCGACACTCGCCGCATGGATCCAGATCAGCGGCCCCTTCGGGCGCTCGCGCCCGGCGATGCCATAGCGCTCGCGGCGGCGAATTCGGTCTTCCTTGCCCCTGGAGGTGCGCCAGGCGACATAAGGCCCGATCATCGGATAGACGGCTGCGCCTGCGAAACGATACGCCGTCAGGAAGGTGCGCGCCCAGCGCTCGCTCATTTCGCGCCATCCACGAGGCGGTAGGCCTCGGCGGTCACGGCGTTGAGCGCGGCCGTGACCTCCTGGCGCTTGCGTTCCATTTCGGCCTCATCCGAGTCGGCCGGAACGAACACCGGCGCTCCCACGACGATCGAGGAGCGGCCGAACGGCAGATTGATCGTGGTCTTGTCCCAGCTGCGCTCCAGCACCTTGCGGCGGCTGGTGGCGATGGCGGAGGGCAGGATCGGCCGGCCCGAAAGCCGCGCCAGGAGAACAATGCCATGCCCGGCGTCGCGCGGCGTGCCATGCGGGATGTCAGCGATCATGGCGACGTTCTTGCCCGCGGCGAGCGACTTTTTCAGGGCAAGCAACGCTTTGGCGCCGCCCTTGTCGAGATGCTTCGCGTTTTGGCGCCCGCCCGAGCCGCGCACCGCCTCGATGCCGAACCTCTGGAGCATCAGCGCATTGAGCTCGGCGTCGGCGCTGCGCGACACCATGGCGACCAGCGGCCGCCCCTTGGGATAGTAGGCCGGGGTCAGAAGATGCTGACCGTGCCACAGTGCAATGATGCCCGGTTCGAACTGCCGGTAGACGCCGCCCGATATCTGCGTCGATCCATCGACCACACGGTTGGTCAGGCGGATGAGGCGAACGAACTGCGCGAACAGACTGGCGATGGCGTTCTTGACGAATCGCGACTGCGCCAGCGGTTCGCGTATTCTGCGCCAGAATGTCTTCGAGGTGCCGCCACGGCGCCTTCTGCCCGCGGACCTCGTGGCCAGCCCTTTCACTGCTTCATGGTCCATCGATGTTAACTGGCAGCCTTGTTGTCGGGGTCGAGCAACCGGTGCAGGTGAACGACGAAATAACGCATATGGGCATTGTCCACGCTGGCTTGGGCCTTGGCCTTCCATGCCGTTTGCGCGGACTGATAATCCGGGTAGATGCCGACGATGTCGAGCGCGTCGAGGTCGCGGAATTCGGTCCCGCTCAGATTCTTGAGTTCGCCGCCGAACACCAGGTGCAAAAGTTGCTTCTTTCCGTCTTCCGCGGCCATGTCGGTCCTTCACATATCGTGAGTTTGTGACAGGTCTAGACCAAAGCCGCCGACTTTGGAACCATTGAAAATGCTCAATTGTCCAGCCCGGCGATGACGCCCGAGAGGACGGCGAGGAGTTCGCCGCTGCCGGCAACCAGTGCGCCGTGGCGGATCACTTCGCCGGCATAGCGCGGCGCGCGGCCGTTCTGGTCCAGCAGTGCGCCGCCGGCCTCGTGCAAGATGAGGTCCGCCGCGGCGATGTCCCAGTCATGTGCGTTGGGTTTGACGAAGGTCGCGTCCAGCGCGCCATTGGCGACCATCGCCAGCCGGTAGGCGAGCGAGGGAATATAGGACACGCGGTTCAGGCGGCCCAGCCATTCCGCCGGCATCAGGTCGATCAACGGCTTCGGTCCGCCAATGTCGACCGTCGCCGCCGGGCGGCGCGCGGCAATGGGACGGCCGTTCAGGAACGCGCCCTCGCCGGGCAGCGCCCAATAGGTCTCCTCCATGGCCGGACATTCGAGCACGCCGGCAAGCGTGCGGCCGTCCTCGACCACCGCGACGCTGACGCACCAGGAGCGAAGGCCTTCGAGGAAGCCGCGCGTGCCGTCGATCGGATCGACGACGAAGGTGCGGCGGGCGGCAAGCCTTGCCGGATTGTCGGCCGTCTCCTCCGAGAGCCAGCCATAGTCCGGCCGCGCCGCAAGCAAGGTCTGGCGCAGATAGGCGTCGGCGGCGTGGTCGGCCTCGCTGACCGGCGAGGTGCCGCCCTTCATCCAGACTTGCGGGTTGTTGCCGAAATAACGCATGGCGATGGCCCCCGCCTCACGGGCAGCGTCGCGCAGGATGGCCAGTTCCTCACGAGCCCCGGCGGATATGACCTGGTCAAGCTCCGGCAAGGGTCATGCCTTCGATCAGAAGCGTTGGCGCGGCGGTGCCGAAATTGCGATCGAGGTCGCTCGCCGGGACCATGCTGAGAAACATGGTCTTCAGGTTGGAGGCGATGGTCACCTCGGCGACCGGATAGGCAAGCTCGCCATTCTCGATCCAGAAGCCGGAAGCGCCGCGGCTGTACTCGCCGGTCACCATGTCGACGCCCTGGCCAAACACTTCGGTGACGTAAAACCCCGATTTGAGCGACTTGATGAGGTCTTCGGGCGTCCGCTCGCCCGGCTCGATGGCGAGGTTGGTCGACGACGGCGAGACGGAGGAGCCGCTGCGCGAGCCGCGCCCGTTGGTGGTCAGCCCCAATTCCCGCGCGGCCGAGGTCGACAGGAACCAGTGGTTCAAAACGCCCTTCTCGACCATGAGCAGCTTTTCCCCCTCGATGCCTTCGCCGTCGAACGGGCGCGAGGCCTGGCCGCGGCGCCGGAGCGGATCGTCGGTGACGGTGATCGCGGCGGCAGCCACCTGCTTGCCCATCATGTCGCGCAGGAAGCTGGTCTTGCGCGCGACGGACGCGCCGTTGATGGCGGCGCCGAGATGGCCGGCGATGCCGCGGGCGACGCGCGGGTCGAACACCACGTCGACCGGACCGGTCGCCGCCTTGCGGGCGCCGATACGCCGCGCGGCGCGTTCGCCGGCGTTGCGGCCGATATCCTCCGGCGCGTCGAGATCGGAGAAATGCTGGCGCGAGGAATATTCGTAATCGCGCTCCATGCCGGTGCCCTCGCCGGCAATGACGCTGGTCGAGCGCGAAAAGCGCGATGCGACATAGTGGCCGACGAAGCCGTGCGAGGTGGCGAGCACCAACCCGCCGAGCCCGGCGCTGGCGCCGCTGCCCGCCGAATTGGTGACGCCCTTGACGGCAAGAGCCGCCGCCTCCGCGGCGAGCGCTGCTTCCTTCAACTGGTCGGCTGAAACTTCGGTGGCGTCGAACAGATCCAGGTCGCGCGGCTTGCCGACCAGCAGGACCGGATCGGCGAGGCCCTGATAGGGATCCTCAGGGGAGACTTTGGCCATGGCAACTGCGCGCTCGGCGAGCGCTTTCGGGTCGGAGGCAGCGGTCGCCGAGACGCTCGCCACCCGCTTGCCGACGAAGACGCGCAGCGAGACATCCTCGCTCTCGGACGCTTCGGTACCTTCGACCTTGCCAAGCCTCACCGACACGCCGGCCGAGCGGCCGCGCACCGCAACTGCGTCGGCGGCGTCGGCGCCGGCCCGCTTGGCGGCCTCGACCAGGGCCGCGACGCGGTCGGTCAATTTCGCTGCGTCGAGCGTATCCGTCATGCACATGATCCCGTTTTTCCGCCGGCTATAAGGGCGGCCACCCAGCACCATCTATTGTTCCGATGTGGCTTGTGCAATGGCAGAAGTGGCAAGCGGGATGGTCAGCCATCGGACATCGGCTTCAGGCGGCATGATGGACGCGGTTCCTCAAGGGCTGCTTCGCGCCAGGTTCGGACTGGCCGACAGCCCGCTGATGCCCTGTCACGATCACATGCAATTGCGGTAACGCCGCCTATGTCCTTTCCCGCTCATGATCGGACTCTGCTCGAAATAACTAAATTAGCAATTTCTTGTGTTAGCCCGGGAACTTTGTTGCTTGCGTTCCATTTTCAATCGCATGCGAGACTCTGTGATCCCAAGCATCAGGACTGCGGTGAACGTTTCGCCGCCGCGGTACTCGCTGGTCCTTCCAATATACAACGAAGAAGAAGTGCTGCCTCGGCTGATTGAGCGGATCAGCTCCCTGATCGACCGGCTGGACGGAGAGGCTGAGGCGATCTTCGTCGATGACGGAAGCGTCGATGGAAGCGTCGAATACCTTCGGAAGATGATCGCTGCCGAGCCGCGCTTCCGGCTGATCGAGCTTTCCCGCAATTTCGGGCATCAGATCGCGATCACGGCCGGCATGGACGCCGCTGTCGGCGATGCCGTCATCGTCATGGACGCCGACCTGCAAGACCCGCCGGAGGTGGTTCTCGATCTGGTGGCGAAGTGGCAGGAAGGTTTCGAGATCGTCTATGCGCGCCGCGTCAAGCGCGAGGGCGAATCCTGGTTCAAGCGCCTGACAGCGAGTCTTTTCTACCGCTTGCTGGCGAAAGTGACGTCGGTCGACATCCCGCGCGACGTCGGGGACTTTCGCCTGGTCGGGCGCAAGGCGCTGGAAACCTTCAAGCACATGCCCGAACACGACCGCTTCGTCAGGGGCATGTTCGCCTGGATGGGATTCAAGCAGACGGCGGTGCCTTTCGAACGCCCGGCGCGGACCCTCGGCCAGACCAAATATCCGTTCTGGAAGATGATGAACCTTGCCGTTCACGGCATCGTCAGCTTTTCCGAGAAGCCGTTGCGCATGGCGCTATGGGGCGGATTGGCGATCTCCGCGCTTGCGGTGGCGTTCGGTGCCTACGCCGTCTTCGCCTGGGTTTTTGAAACCGGCATCATTGCCGGCTGGACGTCCACCGTGGTGATCGTGTCGCTCCTTTGCGGCATCAATCTTTTCATGACCGGCGTGGTCGGGCTGTATGTCGGCGGCATCCACGCCGAGGTAAAGCGCCGTCCGCTTTACGTGATCGATCGGGTCGCCGGCTTCGACAAGGCCATACGCGCCACCGCCGCCCCTGACGGCAGCCGTCGATCGTTTCGAAAACCCAGGAACGGAGCCTCGGCTGATGGCCGAACTCTTCGACAGCTATAAATCGAATTATGGCGAGGCGGTCGCGGGATCCATCCGGTTTTCCGGACTCAGGCACGACTTCTTCCTGATCGCCAAGGCCGATTTGCTGAGGCGTCTCGTCGCCGAACGAGGGCTTAGACAGGGCGGTGCGAGTGTGCGGGCGCTGGATGTCGGCTGCGGCGTCGGTTCGCTCCACCCTCATCTCGAAGGCGCGTTCGAGAGCCTGGATGGCTGCGACGTCTCGGCGGACTCGATCCTGCGCGCCGGCCAGGACAATCCTGGTGTGAGCTACAGGGCCTGCACCACGCCGAGCCTGCCCTATGAGGACGGTGCGTTCGATCTGGCTTTCGCCAGTTGCGTCGTCCATCACGTTGCGCCAGTCTCCTGGCTCGATTTCTTCCGCGAAATGCGGCGCGTCGTGCGACCGGGCGGCGTCGCCTGCATCATCGAGCACAATCCGTATAATCCGCTGACGCGTCTCGCGGTGTTCCGGTGTCCGTTCGACCGGGACGCCGTCCTGCTCGACGCCGCCAAGGCAGCGTCCCTCTTCCGGGAGGCGGGCTTCAGCGATATCCGATCCGAGCACTTCCTGCTGCTGCCGTCGGCCCGGCCTTTCGCCAAGAAAGTCGAGCGCCTGCTCGCACCTCTGCCGCTTGGAGCCCAGTATGCGTGCAGTGCGCAGGTCTGAGGCCCGTTCGACCGCCGGCGCCGGACTGAGGCTGCTGGCGCGCTTCGGGGTGGTCGGCATCGCCGCGACGATCCTGTATGCCGCCTTGGCCATCGCCTGGGTCAGATGGATCGGCTTCACGCCCGTCCAGGCGTCGCTTGCGGCCTACGCCGCGGCCGCCGTGTTTTCGTATCTCGCCCACAAATCGGTAACCTTCCTGTCGAGCGGATCGCATCGATCGGAAGCTCCGCGTTTTCTCCTGCTGACGGCGACAGGTTTCGCCGTGGCTTATGTGGCACCGGCGCTTCTGACGGCGAAACTCGGCCTGCCGCCCATCATTGCCGTTCTGGTTACATGCTCGCTCATTCCGGCGATCAATCTTCTGATGCTCGACCGATGGGTTTTTGCGCAGCGAAGGCCCGGCCCGCAAGGCGATCGCTCCACCTAAAGCGCGTCGCGTTTGAACGGATTCATGCAACGCGCTTTAAGTTCTTGTTTTTATGCGTGTCGTTATCCCAAAACCGCTGCGCACTTTTGGGCGACATGCATTAATCCATCTCAATGGCGTCCAGCCGGAACGACACCAGCTTGATCGAGCGTTTGTAGATGTTGCTGGCGGCCGGAGTTGGCGGAATGCCGTCGAGATAGTCGAACGCAATTTCCAGTGTATCGGCCTTGCCGAGCGCCGCCGGCGGAATGACGAACGAGACCGTTCGCGGTTGCTTGCCCGACAGAGTCACCGCATGCGCCTGAACGCCGTTCACCGAGATCACCACCCTCTGCGTGATCTGTGGTGGACGAATGACGGCGGCCATATGCAGCGTGGCTGCCAAGCCGAGCCCGAGCGGCGGCATCTTCAGGCGAAGCCGCGAGGTCTCGCCCAGGGAATGGGTGCCGTCGCCTGCCGACCCCGACCAGCCGCAGACCTTTATGCTGGCCGCCTGTTTGGCGCCGTCGCTGCGGAAGGATACCGTCTGGCCAAGTGTGTAGCTGCCGGTGGCGTCGCGGTTGAGGCAGGTCGTCGTCCGATCGATGTAAAAGGCGCGATAATCGGCGTTGACGTTCGGATTGAGAGCAAGCGCAAGGATGACGATTTCGGCTGCCCCTAGAACTGCCGCAAGCGCGTAGCCGCCGAGCGAGGCGGCGCGCCGATACGGGGCCGGAATGTCAGACCAGGGCAAGGTAACCTCCGATCCACGCCACGGTCAGGAAATAACAGGTGGTCAGGAAGAGAGCCAAAGCCGCCAGATACGTCAGCCTCGATGCCGACAGCAGGGCGGCCAGCAACATTGTCAGAGGCGCAAGGCCAACGACGTATCTGACCATGGAGGCCAGGTTGGTGATCAGCGGCAGGATGATGCCGAGCGCGCAGAACAGCGCGGCGCCATATTGCCTGCGGACCACCAGCACCGCCGACAGCGCCAGCCCGATGACGGCGGCCAGCGCGCTCCATTGCGGCGCCGTGGGCAGCCACCCGGTGGTCGGAACAGCCGAGAGCCCGTCCCATAGAAAGACGAGCGGGTTGCCGGCCACCCGTCCAAACGCGCGCTGCACGTGCAAGAACGCAAAGCCGTCCCCAACCGTGACATAGAGAAACAGGATGTAGGCGAACAAGCCGGCGGGCGAGATGAGAATAGCGACGAGCAGATCCGGCCGGCCAAGCACCCAGCGCGGGAAGGACAGCGTCGATCCGCGCTGCTGGCGGTGTTGCCTGAACATCTGAATGACGGTCGCGAACACAACAAAGACCCCGACGAGCCTCGTTGCGGACAGGAGCGCGGATGAGATGCCCACGGCGAGATAGCTGGAGCGCTTGAGCGCCAGAAAAACGCACGAGGTCAGGAGCACGAAAAGAGGTTCGGTCAGGAACGTCGTGAAGTGGAAGGAGAACGGGCCGCTGAGCAGAAACGCGCAATACAGTATGTAGGCCCGCATGTTCTTCTCGAGCAGCGGCCATGCCACCAGGCAGGCGGCGTAGCTGCAAATGATGGACGTGATCGTGGCGACCAGTATCGTCTGGAAAGGGAAAACAACGCGGATCGCCGCCACCAGCATCGGGTAGAGCGGGAAGAAGCCCCAGCGACCGACATTGCTGTGGTCTGGAATGGGAAAGCGCTCGTAACCTTGTTCGCTGATGCCAATATACCAGGCGCAATCCCACCGGCAGAGCGCACGGGCATAAGCCGCGAAACCTGGTTCAGCCGATACCGAAGCAAATGCCGCATAGCGAATGGCCAGTCCGCTGACAACGAACAGGAGCGGCACCGCCGCGACGGCTACCGCAATAGAGCGACCACCAGTGTTCGGACGCGCGACATCTTCGAGCGCCAACTCTGCCTCCACCCATGCGAGTGGCCGGCGCCACTCTCCCCCCTAAACTAGCGCCGTCGGGGCAAATTCAAGACATGCCGTTCGCCGGCGGCATCATCTCCGCCCCGGATCAGGAGTCCCTCAGCCAGACCAGCATCTCGCCGGGATCGCGGTTGTCCCAGGCAAAGTACGGAACGGCCGTGACTTTCGTCTCCTCCACCGCCGGCGGCTCGGGGCGATAAAGCCCGTCCTCCCAGTTTTCAAACGCCTCTTTCTTGGCGACGGCTGAAAGCGTGACGACCCCACCCAGAAGGGTCGGCTGCTCATGCGCCTCGATATGTGCCGTCCGTGGCAGGGCGATGCGGTGCAACTGGCCGGTATTGTCGGTCTCCTCGACGCAATAGATCAGCGGACCGCGCGCAAGCGCGACGCGGCCGACGTCCTGCCGCACCTGCGGGTTGGCGTAGAGGCGGTCGATCGCCATTTCGAGATCGAGCTCGACCCGGTCGCCCTTGCGCCATTCGCGGCGGATCGCGGCATAGCCGTCGCTGGTGACGGCATCCAGATCGACCGCCTCCCCGTTCACCTTGAGCGCCGCCTTGCGGCACCAGGCCGGCAGGCGCAGGTGCAAGGTGAACTCGGTCGGCGCCTCGAGTTCGACCGTCATCGAGACCGCGCCGTCCCACGGATAGTTGCTGGCCTGGGTCAGCTCGACCGGCCGGCCGGCGATATCGAAACGGGCCGTTCCGTTTCCATAGAGGTGGACGGCCAGCGCGTCATCCGACAGGCCGTAGAAGTAACTGCCGATCGAGGCGACCATGCGCCCGATATTGGGTGGGCAGCAGGGGCAGCGATGCCATTTCCAGCGGTTGTGCTTGCCGCGGCTTTCCAGCGGGTTTTCGTAGAAGAACAGCGAGCCGTCGAGCGACAGGCCCGAGATCGAGCCGTTGTAGAGCGCCCGCTCCATCAAGTCGGCATAGCGCGCATTGGGTCCCATGCCGAGCATGCGGCTTGCCCAGAACACCAGGCCGACCGACGCGCAGGTCTCGGCATAGGCGGTTTCATTGGGCAGATCGTAGTCGGCGGTAAAACCCTCATTGTGCGACGACGGCCCTATCCCGCCGGTGATGTAGAGGTTCTTGGTCGTGAGATCGTCCCACAGCCGGTCGAGCGCCACCCGCAGCGTGTCGTCGCCATATTCGGTGGCGATATCGGCCATGCCCGAATAGAGATACATCGCCCTGACCGCATGGCCGACGACCTTGTCCTGCTCGCGCACCGGCTTGTGCGACTGGCTGTATTCGTAGGTCTTGAAATGATAGGCCTTCGGGTCGGCGCCGCGGGCACGCGCCTCCTCGTCGAAATAATGCGGCTCAAGCCCGCGCTGGTCGATGAAGTATTTGGCGAGGTCCATGTACTTTTTCTCGCCCGTGACCCGCGCCAGCTTGACCAGCGCCAGCTCGATCTCCTCATGGCCGCAATAGCCCTTCTTCCTGTCCGGCTCGGGACCGAACGTCTCGGCGATATGGTCGGCATAGCGGCACATGATGTCGAGCAGCTTGCGTTTTCCGGTGGCCTGGAAGTAGGCGACCGCGCCTTCGATCAGATGGCCGGCGCAATAGAGCTCGTGGCAATCGCGCAGATTGGTCCAGCGCAGGCCGGGCTGGATGCGCTGGTACCAGCTCGACAGATAGCCGTCGGGCTGCTGCAGCTTGCCGTAGATGTCGATGACGGCGTCGATCTTCTTCTCCAGGTCGTCATTGCGGCGGCGGTAGAGCGAGTAGGCCGCGGTCTCGATCGTCTTGCCCCAGTCGGAGTCCCAGAACATCTGGGTGGTCACCGTCGAGCCGGTGAACTCGGCGCCGGAGCCAGATTCTTCGTCGGGCGATGGGGAATGGAACGGAATGACGACGCCGGGCGACGGCTGCTCCGGGTCGATCTGCTCCAGCATGCGCGCCTCGACGCAGCGGTCATACAGGATGCCGGCGGTCCTGGTGGCGACGGCGTCGACGCGGTCGCCCCAGAAGCCGCGCACATCGACCTGCGGCACGGGCAACGGACGGAAGGCGAGTTTTGGCTTGCCCGAAGTGGCGGCTTGTCTGGCGGATTGCGATGCGGTCATGAATTCACTCCGTTCGAATGTGATCACTTCACGGCCCCTGCCATGAGGCCGCGGATGTAGAAGCGCTGCAGAGCCAAGAAGAGCACCAGGCACGGCACCATCATCACGGTGACGCCGGCCTGCACCGCGCCCCAGTCGATGGCGCCGAAGCGGCCCGATTGCAGCGCCGTCATCATGATCGGCAGCGTGAATTTGGACTGGTCGGTCATCAGCACCAATGCGGCCAGGAATTCGTTCCAGGCGCCGAGGAACGCGAACAGCGCGATGGTGACGATGCCCGGCCAGACCAGCGGCAGCATCACCCTGAGCAGCATGGTGACATTGTTGGCGCCGTCCATGCGGGCGGCCTCCTCGATCTCGCGCGGAACCGCGTCGAAGGCGTTGCGCATCATGAAGATCGAGAACGGCAGCTGCAGCGTGACATAGACGCAGACCAGCCCGGTCAGCGTGTTATGCAGGCCGATCTTGGTCAGCACCAGGAAGATCGGCGTCAGGATCGACTGGAACGGGATCATGATCGTCGACAGGATGACGACGAAGAGCAGGTTCTTCAGCGGAAAGCGGAAGCGCGAGAAACCGTAGCCGGCCAGCACGCTGACGATCACCGACAGCACCACCGTCATGGCGGAGACATAGATGCTGTTTTGCGCCGGCAGCCACAGCCCGTCGCCGAACGTGTTGAGCGTGGCGTAGTTCTCGATCGAAAAACCCGTCGTCGGCCAGGGCGGCAGCGGCGGCTTGCGCGCCTCCTGCGCCGGCTTGAAGGCCGAAAGCACGGTCCAGACGATCGGCGCCAGGAACAGCAAAGAGGCGACGATGCCCGTCGCGTGCTCGGCGATCCGGGCGCCGATGCGGCTTTTGCGGCTCATTGCCTGCGCCATCAGTCGACGCCCTCCGGTTGGCGCAGCAGCCGCAACTGGATGAGGCTGAGCGCGACCAGGATGACCAGCAGGACCATCGACAGGGCGGCGCCGTAGCCGAGCTTGAATGACACGAACGACTGGTTGAAAATCCAGTAGACGGCGGTTAGCGTCTGGTTGCGCGGACCGCCGCGCAGGATGATGTAGAACTGGTCGAAGGCCAGCACCGAGCCGGCAACCGACAGGATCAGCGCCAGCGCCAGCGTGCGGCGCATCAGCGGCAGGGTGATCGCCCGGAAGCGCGCGAACGGCCCTGCCCCGTCGATCATCGCCGCTTCCTGCAGATCCGGCGGGATCGACTGCAGGCCGGTCATCAGGATGATCATGGTGAAGCCCGCCACCTTCCAGACGACCATGGCGATGATCGACCAGAACGCCGGCTGGAACGTCGCCAGCAGATTGACCTTCTTCTCGGTCAGGCCGAGTTCGAAGGCGGCCGGGCTGAACAGGCCCGCATCGACATTGAGCAGCCACGACCAGAGCAGGCTGGCCGAGGCGAAACCGATGACGGCCGGCATGAAGAAGGACGTCCGGTAGAAGCCGGTCAGCGGCCGCGGCCTTTCGATGAACAGCGCCAGCGGAAAGGCGACGGCGAAGATCGCGATGGTGACGATCACCGTGTAGTAGCCGGTGAAACGCAGCGCGTTCCAGAACCTGGTGTCGCGCAGGATCGCCCAGTAATTGTCGAGGCCAATGAAGCGGTGCGCGCCCATCAGCGGCCAGTTGTGCAGCGACATCCACGCCGTCATGCAAAGCGGGATGATGAAGAAGACGACGACAAGCGCGACGGCCGGCGCGACATAGAGCAGGCCGATCCATTGCCGACGCCCGGCGCCGACCAGTTTTCGCCGGCGGGCGGGGGTGGAGGTGGTTGCGATGGAGGTCATGCGCGGCTCTTGCGGTTGAATCGTTGCAAATGTCCGGCCACCCGCCCCAAGGCAATCGTTTGAGGTTTGCGCTGCCCCTCATCGCCCTGCCGGGCACTTCTCTCCGTATAGTGACGGGGAGAAGGATGCTTTCGCAAAGGATTTCGCCAACACCCAGCGTTGGAGAAGGGGAGCCGAGGTCGCGGCCAGTGCCACCTTCTCCCCGTCACTATACGGGGAGAAGGTGCCAGCAGGCGGATGAGGGGCAGCGCCGACATTGACAATTGGTCTTCCAACAGAGTTAGAGGTGGTCTTTTGCCAGAAGCGATGTCCGGCCGCCCGACCAGGGAGACGGGCGGGCGGCCGGATCGGCGCCAGCCTACTGCTGCGGCGCCGAGTCGATGATCGACTGCATGGTTTCCTGCGCGTTGGCGATGGCGCCGTCGACGTCTTCGCCGAAGAAGACCTCGTTGACCATCTGGTTCCACGGACCGTTGGCGGAGTTGATCAGGTCGTTGAACACCACCGAATAGGGCGTGCGGCCCTTGGCCATGGCCTCCGCGGCGACCTTGTAGCGCGGGTCGAGGTCTTTCAGCGCCTCGTTGGCGATGTCGCCGCGCACGGGAAGGCTGCCGTATTTCGCCAGGATGGTCTGGCCCTCCAGCGAATAGGCGAAATCGAGGAACTCCTTCACCACCGCGATCTTCGTGGTGCCCTTGGTGACGACGAAATTGTCGCCGCCGGCAAAGGACGACCAGCCGCCATCCTTGCCAGGCAGGAAGGTGACGCCATAGTCGATGTCAGGATATTGCGTGTTCAGCGCGCCGATGGCGAAGGCGCCGGACGGCGAGATGCCGATATTGCCGGCGGCGAAGGCGGCAAAGAAGTTGGAGCCGGTGTCGGTCTGCGCGCCGGCCGGCACCAGGTCCTTCTTGACCATCGACCGGTAGAGGTCGATGGCGCCGCGCAGCTGCGGGCTGTCGAGCGTCGCCTTCGAGCCGTCCTCGGTGAGGATGTCGCCGCCCGACGCCCAGATCAGCGGCGTGAAGGTGAAGATGTTGCAGCCGCCGCAATTGCCGGAGAAATAGAAGCCCTTAATGTCGCCGCCGAGCGCGTTGACCTTCTCGGCATAGGCTTCGATCTCGGCCCAGTTGGCCGGGCCTTTCTCGGGGTCGAGGCCGGCCTGCTTGAACAGCTTCTTGTTCCAGATCAGCACCGAACTGTCGGCTGAGAACGGCAGCCCGTAGATGCGGTCCTTGTAGGTTCCGGTCTTGACGTGCGCCGGCGACAGGCTGGCGAAGTAAGGCAGCGATTTCGCCCAGTCGGTGATGTCTTCGAGCTGGCCGGCGGCGGCGAAGGACGGCGTGTAGATCAGGTCGAGCGAGAGCGCGTCTGGCGCAGTGCCGCCGGCGGCGGCGGCGCCGTATTTCGGGATGATCTCGGCATTGGGGATGATGTCCAGCTTGATCTGGTTCTCGTGCCCCTTGTTGAAGGCGTCGACGATGCGCGGCATGAAGTTCGAGCCGTCAGCGCGCACCCAGATGTTGGCGGTCTCGGCGGCTGCGGCAGGCCCAACTGTTGCTGACGAGCCAAAGATGCTCGCGGCAAGGGCGAGCCCGGCAATCATGGTTTTCATGGTTCTCCTCCTCATGGTTCTATTCTCCTCCTCACTCGGCCGCGCTGCCCGGCTGACCGGGTCAGCGGCGGCCTGTCTCAGCCGCCTGGCGGACGGCCGCATGACTGACGCACCACCAGCCGGCACGGCAGTTTTCTGATGCCCGGTTCGGCGGGTTTGCCGGCGACGAGCGAAAGCAAAGCGAGCCCGGCCTCGCGCCCGAGTGCCGCCAGGTTCATGTCGACCGAGCTCAGCGGCGGGCGCGTCGCCTCGGCCACGATCTGCCAATTGTCGAAGCCGATGACGCCGACATCGTCGGGCACGCCAAGCCCGCGCTCGCGCAGCGCATCGATGACGCCACGCGCGATCTGGTCGTTGCCGCAGAACACGGCGTCGGGTCTTTCGCCCCCATTCTTCGACAGCTTGCCGTCGAACAGCTTCTTCACCGCCTCGTGCCCCCACGCTTCCGACCACGATCCGAGCAAGGGTTCCATGACCGGCAAGCCTTTCTCGGCCAGCACGTCACGATAGGCCTGTGCCCGTTCGTGCACCACGGCAAAGCTCGCCGGCCCGGTGACATGGGCGATGCGCTTCCTGCCCAGCCGGCAGAAATGCTCGACCGCCAACCGCGCGCCGCCGGCATCATCGGACACGAAGGCGATGGCGCCGGGATCGGGCTGGGTGAAAGCATAGATCACGGGAATGCGCAGATTGGCGAGATCGACCGGTAGATGGCGGTCGATGCGCTTGCCGGTGGCGATGATGCCGTCGACGCGCTTGTCGAGCATGGCCTCGACATGCAGCTGGGCGAGCCGCGTGTCGTCCTCGACATTGCACAGGAACACCGAGACGCCGGCATCGACCAGCGCATCGGAAACGCCGGACATCAGCGGCAGCGAAAAGCGGCCATAGGTATCGTTGGTGAGCAGCCCGACGGTGAAGGAGCGCCGCCGCAACAGGCTCTGCGCCAGGCTGTTCGGCCGAAAGCCCAGCCGCCGCGCCGTCTCGCGAATACGCTCGCGCGTCTCGGCGGTCATCCGCCCCTGGCCGTTCAGCGCCTTCGAGGCCGTGGCCACGCTGACGCCGGCGGATGCGGCCACCTCGCGGAGGGTGACTGGTGCGGGCGCTGGCGAGGCGTCGGAGGACATGGTGCGCGGCGAATTCCTTAGTTGGGAAAAGGTTTTCTCTTGTTGGCCTGCGGGGCGCTGATTGGTGAGGTCGGCGGATGCAGGGCGATTTGGGAAAAGGTTTTCTCAGAGGAGATTAGGGGAAGGATGGGGGGATGGCAAGGGGATGGGACAGCACGTTTGTCAGGCCTCCCACGAATACGAAGAGGTCGAGGTGAGAAAAGTCATTCGGGCGCTAAGGGAAGCCGTCGCAGTGGTGGAGGCGCGCCTTGAAACGCCCCGCGCCCGTAAATCCGGCTTCAAGCTGTAGGGGTTTGCGATGAACACTCCGAGCATCACACCAATCCAGATCGATGATACCGATTTCTTGGTGGCGACCACGATCGAGCGTTGCCCGCGGATGATGATGACCCGCGAACTCACGAAGAATGCGCTTGAGGCGTCGTCTCAAACGAGACCATCAGGTCCGTTAAACGGAACAGGATTGACGAAATCGAGATATGTTCCGGGCTCAATCAGAGCGAGGTACATGTCGGGCGTCACGGGATCGGGAATGATCCGTTGGACTTTGGCTACGGCGTAATAGCCACGCGTATCGTTTACCTTGCTAGGCTCGTAGTAAATAATCCAGCCGCCGACGCATGCTTCGACGCGATGCAGATACGGGCGAGGAAACTGATATCGCTCAGCGGGGCGGTCATTGTAGATCGAATCTGGGCGATGAATGAAAACCCCGACCCCATGATTTCCTGCGATGCGTTCTTTGGGGATATCTGCCTCAGAACACCAAAATCCGATCTTGGGAGATTAGTCCAGGTCGAAGAAGCTTTTCCCCATGGTATCGGCGCGGTTGCGATTTCGTTGATAGGCTGGCGGGACAGCGCCCCCCTCTGGCCTGCCGGCCATCTCCCCCTCAAGGGGGGAAGATCGGCAGTTTCGGGCCTTGGCGCTTGTCCTGCAGCGTTGGTGATCGATTAGCGAAAGCGCCAATGACGGCCAATCTCCTTGAGGGGGAGATCGGCAGCTTCGGCCATCAGCGCCTCGCTCCAACCTTACAGCGCGCCCTCCCCGCTTGCTCCCATCTCCTGCTCAGCCGCAATCAGCATCTCAACAAACCTCGTCACCTTAGGCGGCCTAAACCGCGCAGCAGGATAAACCGTGTAGATGCCTCCGGAGGGCAGCCGCCACTCGTGCAGGATGTGGACGAGCCGCCCTGCAGCGAGTTCATCGCGCGCCAGGTAATCCGGCAGCACCGACAGGCCGGCGCCGGCGCGGACGGCGGCGAGCACGGCCGGTGTCGCGTCGATGGCGATCGTGGCCTGCATGCGCACGGCCTCGTGCTCGTCGTCGCCGCGCGAAAATTGCCACAGCAGCGGTTCGCGCAGCGCCAAGTTGGCGACGAAGGGCAGCCGGGGGAGGTCTTGCGGTTCGCCGACGGTGAAGCGGCCGGCAAACGCGGCGCCGCACACCATGAACTGCCGGAAGGTGCCGATCCGCCGTGCCTGCAGGCTGGAATCGGCCAGCCAGCCGACGCGGATCGCCACGTCCATCCCACCGGAAGCCAGGTCGATGGTCTCGTCACCTAGCGTCAGTTCCACCCGGCAGGCGGGATAGCGCGCGCTGAAGGCGGCGACCACTGGCACCACCGCCGACGTGCCGTAGTCGTTGGGCGCGGTGATGCGCAGCGTGCCGGTCGGCTCGGCGGCCGCCTGCGCGAGCTCGTCGAAGGCATCCTCGGCCTGCCGCAGCACCAGCAGGCAGCGGGCATGGAATGTGCGGCCGGCCTCGGTCGGATGGACGCGCCGCGTCGTGCGGATCAGCAGCGTGGTTCCGACCTCGCGCTCCAGCCGCGCCACCTGCTGGCTGACGACCGCCTTGGTGATGCCCAGCCGGTCGGCGGCCCGCGTGAAGGAGCCGGTATCGACCACCGCAGCGAAATAGGCCAGCCGGTTCAGGTTCATGCGTGGCTCATGGCAGGCCAGACCTCATTGTCAGTCAATGGCATACATTACGTCTATTTTGTTGGCCTTCAATACGCATTTCGCTTTTGCCATCTTCCAGACATCGAGGCTCCACGGGAGCCGTCCGAAGCCCGCATTTCAAACTCAGGAGACAATCGTGTTCACACGGAGAGCCATCATGAAAACCACCCTCGCCGCCGGCGCCGCCGCGATCCTTGCTCCCGCCGGGCTTGGCCATGCCGGCGAGCTTTCCTGGAAACATTTTCCGGCCGGCGAAAACGGCTTCTTTCGCGCCCCCGTGCTGATCACAGGCGCCGCCGAGGCGCTGCTGATCGACGGCGGTTTCACCTATTCCGACGGCCGCGCCGTGGCCGAGGCGATCAAGGCGACCGGCAAGACGCTCACCACCATCTATGTCAGCCAGTCCGACCCGGACTATTATTTCGGCCTCAAGCCGATCATGGAGGCTTTCCCGCAGGCACGGGTGATCGCCGCGGCCGAAACGGTGGCCGCCATCAACGCCAACGTCGACAAGAAGCTCGCCGTCTGGGGGCCGCAGCTCAAGGAGAACGGCCCGCAGGCGCTCGCCGATGTCGTCATTCCCGAGGCGTTCGACGGCAAGACGCTCAGCGTCGATGGCGAGACCATCGAGATCGTCAACGCTGAAGGCCTCGCAAACCGGCGCTATCTCTTCGTGCCGTCGCTGAACGCGGTGTTCGGCGGGGTGATGATTTTTTCGGACGTGCATGTCTGGATCGCCGACGCGCCGACCAAGGAAGAGCGTGCCGCCTGGCTCACCAGTCTTGAAAAGATCGCGGACGCCAAGCCTGCAATCGTCGTGCCCGGCCACATGACGCCGCAGGCCGCCACCGACCTTTCGGGCGTCGAGCACACCAGGGCCTATCTCATTGCCTTCGAGGAAGAACTGGCAAAGGCAAAGGACGCGGCCGCGCTCAAGGCCGCCATGGAGGCCCGCTTCCCCGGCCTCGGCATGGGGGTGGCGCTCGACATCGGCTCCAAGGTCGCCACCGGCGAAATGAAGTGGGGCTGAGGCGGGCGCCAATCTCGATCTGATCCGGGCCGCCTATGACATCATCGGAGGAGAACGGCCGTGAATTGTTGACGTCTGCGCCGCCCCTCATCTGCCTGCCGGCATCTTCTCCCCGTAAACGGCAGGGCTATCGCATATGGGTGAGAGCGTTGACGAGGTAGTCGTCGTTCCAGGCGCATTTCTTGATGCGGTGACTGATGGGGATTTTATCGACATCGGTGCTCTGCAGGATGTTTCGGGCGATGCGGGTGATGATTGCGAGGTTGGCTGGAGCATTGTCTTTTCGAGCCCTGCTGAGGTCTTCGTTGAGATGTACATCGAGCATCCAGTGCAGGCCATTTTCGATTTGCCAATGGGCGCGCGTCATGGCGAGCGCCTGTTGGGGAGTGAGCAGCGTGGAGGCCATGAACAGGCGTGTGCGCGGCTTAGCTTCGCCGCGTTTGGAAGTGACGCGCAGGAAGGCGGCATGGCCGGGCATGAGCGGCTTGTCCGCAGGCACCACTTCGGCCAGTCGCCACTCGTTGCGGCCATGGCTGAATTCACTGTGTTCGGCTGTTGCCGGGTCGGATTGCGACAGGAATTGGCGTGCCTTCTGGCGCCAGTGGCGGCGGTTTCCCTTCAGGGTGAGCACGTAGCTTCCGCCACGATCGAGGATGGCTTGCGCCATGCGACGATGGCAGTGGAGTGCGTCGGCGGTGACGATTTTGTCAGTGAGATCAATCAGATCCACGACCTTGAGCGCTGCCTCAATCTCGTTCTCGTCGGTGCTTGGCGTCGCCGCCGCCAGGCACAGGCGGGCCTCGGTCGCAAAGGCGGAGACCGTCAACGGTGGGCTGGCCGCCCGACCTCGCTCGTAGGCGCGTCGCAACGCCTTACCGTCAAGCGCCACGACTTCACCTGCCCCATTATCCATCTCGGCGAGCGCTTGGGCGAAACCGGCCGCAAAGACGCTAAAGGCCCGTGCAAAGGCGTCCGGGTCCATCAGCCGCAACAGCCTCGAGAAGGTGTCGTGACTTGGTGCGCTGTCATAGTCGATCAAGCGCGACAGGGCAGTCTTGCGGTTCTCGGCAAACAGGGCGAACTCCGTCGCCGTCGTGGCTCCACACAGGCTCGCCGCTACCATCATCACGATGATGTCGCCAAGCTGATGCGAGGCATTCCCAGCGCGCGGATCGGGCAGAGCCCCAAAACAAGTCTCAAGGCAGGAAATGGCAGTCTCTCCTCTGAAAACCGCCAATCCTCAGAATCCTCCAATACTCAAAATGCAACAAAAAAAGCCATATGCGATTCCCCTGCCGTAAACGGGGAGAAGGGGGCTGGCCGCGACCCCGGCACCCTTTTCTGCAACGCTGGAGATAAGCGAAATCCTTTGCGAAGCGTCTTTCTCCCCGTCACTATACGGGGAGCAATGCCCGGCAGGGCAGAGGGGGGCGTGAAGCAAGCGTTCGAGGTTCAAGCGGCCATCGGCCAGCAATTTGGGCGCAGCGGCGCGGTGCTATTTTCCTCGAGAGGTTGGCGGGATAGCGCCCCCCTCTGGCCTGCCGGCCATCTCCCCCACTTGGGGGGAGATTGGCAGCTTCGACCTTGGCCCTCGTCCTGCAGCTTGCCCGCGACCGCCCGGTGATTACCCCGCGCGGTTCCACAGTTGGCTCCAGAGATCGTAGCCCGCAAGCAGGACGCCGATGCCGATCGCAACCACTAGGTCGGGATGCGGGACGAACCGGACAACGACGCCGAAAAACGCCAGGAAGGCAACAAACGCCAGGACGGCCAGGAAGCGGCTCAAGCTCATCTATTGTCCTCCAGCGGCATCTCAGCCCCCGTAGATCAGGTTGGGCAGCCCGTACACGATCTGCGGGAAGATGTAGATAATGACCATGCATAGGATGACGATCAGCATATAGGGCATCATTCCGCGGAAAATATCCGAAAGCTGAACATGCGGCGGCGAAATGCCCTTTAGGTAGTAGGCCGACATCGCCATGGGCGGCGACAGAAAGGCCGTCTGAAGGTTGACCGCGACGAGCACGCCGAAAAACAGCGGATCGATCTCGAAATGCGCCAGCAGCGGCAGGAAGATCGGAATGAAGATCACGATGATCTCCGTCCATTCCAGCGGCCAGCCGAGGATGAAGATGATGAGTTGGGCGACGATCAGAAACATCAGCGGCGACATGTCGAGGCCGGTGACGAAATCGCTGATCAGCTGCTGGCCTCCCAGATAGGCAAAGACCGAGGCGAAGGTCGCGGAGCCGACGAACAGCCAGCACACCATCGCGGTCGTGCGCGCCGTCAAATAGACGGACTCCTTCAGGCGCTGCCACGTCAGGGCCCGGTAGGCGGCGGCCAGCACGACGCCGCCGAGCGCGCCGATGGCGGCAGCCTCCGAAGGCGTGGCGAAGCCGAAGAGAATAGCGCCGAGCACCGCGAGGATCAGGGCGGCCAGAGGGACGAAGGACGTCAGCAGCATCCAGCTGACCTGCAGGGCCGAATAGTGCCCGACCTCGTCCCGGGTCGGCCTCGGCGCCACCTGCGGCTGCAGCACCGCCTTGGCAACTACATAGGTCAGATAGAGGCCGGCAAGCAGCAGTCCTGGAAGCAGGGCCGCGGCATACATACGGACCACCGACACACCCGCCGTCGCGCCATAGACGATGAGCAGAATGGACGGCGGAATGAGGATGCCGAGGGTTCCGCCCGCGCAGATCACTCCCGAGGCATATCTGACGTCGTAGCGCGCCTTCAGCATGGCGGGAAACGCCAGCAAGCCCATGAGTGTCACGACCGCGCCGACAATGCCGGTGGCCGTTGCGAAAAGGGTGCAGGTGATGAGGGCGGCGACCGCCATGGAGCCGGGAACGCGCCGGGTGGCGATAAAGAGGGTGCCGAAAAGGCGCTCGATGATATTGGATCGCTCGACGATGTAGCCCATGAACAGGAACAGCGGGATAGCGGTCAGCACGTCGTTCGAGATCACTGAATAGGTCTGATTGACGAACAGATCGAAAATGCGGTTGTTGAAGAAGCCGCCGATCCAATGCTCCGCAAGCGTCCAGGCGTCGGCACCATCCTCGACCGCCCGTTCGTAGGCGCGCCACATCCGCCCCGGATCGAAATAGGCGTAGTAGCCGAAGGCGACGCCGAGCGCCATCAAGGTGAACGCAACCGGGAAGCCAAGGAAGATCGCCAGAAGCAGAATGAGCAACATCGCGACGGCGACCTGAGGATCGCTCATCTGTCTTCTCCGTCGCGGTCGGGTTTATCGTCGGGGTGGAGGAATGGGATGTCGACCGCTTCCGAGCCGTGATGCAGAACATCGAGCGTCTTGGCTTCCATCAGCACTTTCTCGGTCTCTTCCACGTCTTCAGCGGCGCGCGGCCATGTTCCGGTTCGCAGGCAGACGACGCAGCGGAACACCTGGGCAATCCCCTGCACGAAGAGCAGGATGCCCGCCGCCACGATGACAGCCTTGAACTGGAATATCGGAATCCCGGCCGGACTGTTCGAGCTTACCTCGAGAAAGCGGAAGCTGCGCGCGGCAGCCTTCCATCCGGCCAGAACCAGCGCCGTCACGCCTGGAAAGAAGAAGATGAAGTAGAGGACGAGTTCGACCGCCGCTTGCGTGCGCGGCTGCCACAGACGGTAGACGAAATCGCCGCGCACATGCCCGTCTCGCGACAGGGTGTAGGCGCCGGCCATCATGAACATGGTGCCGTAGAGCATGTAGCTGAGGTCGAATGCCCACGCGGTCGGCGCGCTGAACAAGTATCGCACGACAACTTCATAGCTCACGCCGAGCGTCATGATGACGACGCTCCAGGCGAACACCTTTCCAAACCATGCCGAAAGTTCATCGGCGAATGCAATGTAGCGGAGCATGTGGTGGGTTCCGTCAGCCGGCGGTCCGGAAGACCGCCGGCTTTGCCAACGCGGAGGCGCGAATTAGAGCTTCAGCTTGCCCGGGAAGTAATGTTCGTAGGCCAGTGTCAGGTCGGCTGAATTCATGAGCTCGTAGTAGACGACGCGTTCGACCCATTGGCGCTGGCTGTCGAGCACCCGCTTCATGAACTCATCCGCCTCCAGCGTCGGGATGATCTTGTCCCAAGCCTGGAGTTCTGCGTCGAGAATCTCCTTGGAGGTGCGGTGCACGGTGACGCCGTGCTCGCTCTGCAGCTTCTGCAGGTCGGCTGAATAGTTGTCGAGGGCGAGCGCGGTGGTGGCGGTGCTGGCCGCCTCCACGCCATATTCGAGAATGGCCTTCAAATCGTCGTCGAGGTCGTCGAACACGTCCTTGTTGAACAGGAATTCGAACGACTCGCTCGCCTGATGATACGACGACAGGATATAGTTCTTGGCGACGTCCTGCGAACCGAAGCGAAGGTCGGATGACGGATTGTTGAATTCGAAGGCGTCGATAACCCCGCGCTCCATGGCGGGCACGATTTCACCGCCGGGCAGCTGCGCCACGCTGAGGCCAAGGTTCTGCATGAGATCGGCGGCAAGGCCCACCGTCCGATACTTGAATCCCTGCAGTTCGGCGACGGTCGTGACCGGTTTCTTGAACCAGCCGAACGGCTGCGCCGGCATCGGGAAGCCATAGAAGCCGACGACGTTGAGGCCCATGATCTCCTGCGTCAGCTCGCGGTAGAAATCCTTGCCGCCGCCCTGGTGGAACCAGGCAAGCATCGTGGTGGCGCTGCCGCCAAACACAGGGCCGGTTCCGAAAAGCGACGCGGCCTTGTGCTTGCCGTACCAGTAGACGGGGACCGTATGCGCGGCGTCGATGACGCCGTCATTGACGCCATCCAGCACCTGGAATGCGCCGACGACCGCACCCGCGGGCAGGAGCTCGAACTTCAGCCGGCCGCCCGACATCTTTTCGACGCGCTCTGTGTACAGCCGCGCGAAATCCATCCAGATGTCCGAAGCAGGCCAGGAGGTCTGCATCTTGATGGTGACCGGCGACTGCGCCAGCACGGCCGGGGCCGCGAGCGTCGTCGCCGCAGCCGCACCGGCGGTGACGGCGGTGGACTTTCCCAGGAACCCGCGACGTGAGATTTTCTTGTCGGACATTTTATTCCTCCCATGATTGTAAACTCTTCTCCTACAAGCAGAATATGCGAACTTGCCTCTCGCGCAACCAGTTTCGCCATCGGCCGATCCGGGCGGGCGCAAATTGGGGCTGGAAACCCCGAGCCTCGCTGGAGGTTGGCGAGGAGGAGAACCGATGCCGCGGATCGACAACAATGCCGCCGGGCTCGTCTCGCTAGAACTGGTGCCGTTCCGGCTCGCCAAGTTCCGCCTGAACCGTGCCTCGTTCGAAGATTGCCGCGTGGCTGGCGCCGACGCTCGAGCGCAAAAGCTCGCCTTTCGGCACACATGTGGCGCACGGGAGGGACGACCGCTCACCGTCCTCCGGTGAAGCCGGCAGCCCGCCCGTCGATTGCCGAGCCACGGCCGGCCGCGTCGGCCGCAGACAGCGGCGCCGTTGCTATGACGTGGCGCGCAGGTTCCGACGCCCGCGCCGCCTGCTGGCGCGCGCCGCCTCCGCCACCACGCCGTTGATTTCTACCACGACGCCTTCCCGCGGCTTGGCGTTGGTGACCCTATGGAGGCGTTCATAGGGCAACAGTTCCTTGATCCGGGCATTGAGCGAAGCGACTTCGGCTCGCAGATCCTCGCACTCCTGCCTCTGGACGTCGAACTGCATCTGCTCGGAGGCCTGCTGCAGGGAAAGCTGCGAAAAATTCGCGTTCACCATCGAAAGATTCATCTTGTCGCGTTCGCTCTCCTTCATGAGAGCAGACAATTTTTCATCCGCAATTTGCCTTTCGGCCACGGCGTCGCTCCATTGCGCCTTGAACCTGGCGATCTCGGCGGCGGCGTCGCTGTTCTGGCTCGAGGCAAGCTCCAGTCGCGATTGGAGGTCCTGAATTTCGGAACGCAGGCCGCTCATCTCCGCGTGACCGCGGGCGAGCTCGGCTTCCCTGTCACTTTCCATGATACGAGCCGCTTCGTTCATCTCCGCCAGCTTCGTTTGCGCAATCTCAAGCGATTTCCGGAGCCTCATTTCCTCTTTTTCGCTCTTGCCAAGCGCAGCCAGCAGTTCCGAAAGCCGGCCCGCTTCGCTGGCATGAATGGTCGACAACTCGTCGAGCCGGTGCCGCGCGTCGGCTTCCCGCTTCAGCGCCTTGTCGAGATCGATCGACAGGCTGACATGTTTTTCGCGCAGCACCTTGTTCTCGCGCGCGCGTCTGCTGGCCTCGGCCATCTTGGCCGCAAGCGTCTTGACGATGTCGCCGAATTCGGCTTCGCGTTTTGCGCTTGCATTGGCTGCTTCCACGAGTTCCAGCCTTACCGCCGCCAGCGCGCTGCGAAGCGCCTCCCTCTCCTGAACCAGACTTGCCTCGCGCTGCTGCAAGACCTCGACGGCGCCTTCGCGCTCGCGCTGCTTTCTGATCGTATCGTGAAGCTGTTCCGACAGCGCTCGTTGTTCCGCGGTCAGGCTGGCATTTGCCAGTTCCAGTTCGTTGGCCCGAAGCATGTCGCGGTGAAGGATATTCAAGAATTCGCGTATCAGATTGTGCGAGATCGCGATCTGCGACCGCTTTGCATCGATCTCTTCCAGATAGTCCTGCGCATCATGAAAGAGCCCGTCGACAGCGCTCAAGGCAGCCAGCCGGGTTTGCGTGTACGAAGTCAGCCGTGGTGAGGCCTCGGCAGGGGCCGCGCTGTCCTCAGGCTGCGCGCTATCATTGTCTCCCGCCAAATCCTCATCCGGGACACCGCCGTTCTCCGGCGGCGACTGGTCGTCGAGGCTGAGGCACTCGTCGAATGCAACCGCCAAATCGGTTTCGAGCTCCTTGAATTCCCTGTCCACATTCTCGGCACGCTTGATCAGATCCTTGAAGTTCATGACCTAACACCCCCTCGACTGACTCCAAATTTCGTAGTTAAGAAATTGCTAACATAGCCTTTTACATCGGCCGCTTCCATAAGGAAAGCGCCGACCGCGTCGACGATGCCGGTCTCGTCAGGTCCCCACGGCCCTAATCCTCAAGCCTCCCAGGCCGCCCTCGGCCGAGCGCGCCGTCGGCGCGGGCCCGCAGGTAGGCGTAGATGTCGTCGATGTAAGGAGCGACGTTGGGGTCGTCGGCGAAGCCCTGCATGACCGAAGAACCGCCGCGCACGCCGTCGCGAACGTTGCTGCGGAAGACCTCGATGTCGGGCAGCCGGTCGACAAGGGCCGAGGCGAAGGTCGAGCCCATGCCGTCGGGGCCATGGCAGTGGTTGCAGCTGCCATGGTAGCGACGGAAGCCGTTATAGGTTCGCGCGTCGACCTTGCCGCCGACAACCTCATAGAACCTGCCCGCGGCCGGCTCTTGCGAAGACGCGTCGAACCCGGCGGCGACGGTCAGGACGACGACAGACGGGACGAGCCATGGAGACATCGTCCACCGCTGCATGCTCATTCAGCGCCGCCGCAACGCGGATGCTCCCTGATCATTCGGCCTTGAATCACTCGGCGTTCTCAGTCGACGGCAAGCTTCGGAGAAGCAACAATAATCCCGTCTATCGGCTGCGGGCTGACGACGAGCTTGCCGCCGACGCGCGATATCTCGACGATCTGGTCCGACTCTCCCAGCTTGCCCGGCACGGAGAGCGTGACCACCTGGTTCTCGGCCAGTGTCGCCACGAAACGCACGGGCAAGCCAGCCTCGCCCTGCGCGATCGTGGTGACCACCCGATAGCCGTCCTCCTCCGGCGTGTAATAGACGACGCCAAGGAAGCCGGCGAGATCGATGCTCTCGGCCTTCATGGCTCCAAGCTCGCCGGCATGCGCGGGCGCCATGCAAAGTGCTGCAAAGATAAAATACCTGTACATAATGCTGCTCCATCCCGAATTGTCCGGGCCGGGCCCGGCTCAAGGTTTCAGCAATAGACGGTCGCGCGCCGTGATCGTCGGCGCATACAGGAAGAATTCTCGATTTCCCCCCCGGCTGCATCACATCGGCGAAAGCTCGCGAGCCGGGAACGGCGCGAACCCCACCGGTCGTCACGATTGGTGTGACCTTTTATTCAGGGACGCGAGCATTTCACCTCCCGGCTGCTTGCACATCCTCTGTTTGGGGGAGATAATCGAATTTAAGCGATCGCTAAATCTGCAGGTTACGATACAGGTTCCGCCGTGCAGCCGGTCGACGGTCCGCGCGTGGTCCGCAGAGGCGAGAGCACCTTTGGGAGCGCGCAGCATTCCGCATCGGACGCGCTGTCGACATGCGGGGGGCCGTCGATGGCCAAGGCATTGTCGCATCATGATCTGTCGAAGCTGATCGGCTTGATCTACGATTGCGCGCTCGATCCCGGGCGATGGGAGGATGCGCTTGCCGGGATCAGGGATGCGCTCAACGCCCAGACCGCGGTCCTGCATCTTGACGACCTCAGCCACGACCGGCTGCTTATCTACAGGACCGTGGGAATTGAGCCATACTGGCTGGAACAGCAGGCCAAACATATCCCCGAGATCCACGCCCGGCTGATCGAGGACCTCTCGACATGGCCTTCGCTCGAAGTGCCGCACGTGGTGTCACGCCACATCCCTCGAAGCTATCTGGAGGCCTCCCGATATTTTCAGGAGTGCCTGAAGCCGCAGGGCCTGATCGACGTCATGTCGTTTTTCCTGATCCACACCCCTACCCGCCTTGCCGGCTTCGCCGTTGCCCGCCATGAGCGGCAAGGCATCATCACCGAGCGCGAGATCAAGCTTGGCGGGCTGTTGCTGCCGCATGTGCGCCGTTCGGTGATGATCAGCAACATGCTCGACATCAGCACGATCGAGCGCGCCCGGATGGCCGAGGCGCTCGATGCGCTCACCTGCGCCGTGGTCCTCACGAATGAACGCGGCGCCATCCTGCACGCCAACCGCTCGGCCACGCAGATGCTGCGCAGCGGCGCGCCGATCCACGATGCCCATGGCATTCTGCAGGCAAATATCCCGTCGGCTTCCAAGGAGCTTCACATAGCTATCATGATTGCGGCTCAGGATGAGGCAAGCATCGGCAAGACCGGACTTGCCGTCCGCCTCAGCGAATCCGACTTGCTCACCGAACCCGACCGCCCGCCCGTCTTCGCCCGCGTGCTGCCGATGGCCGGCGGCGATCTGCGCGCCGCCATGGAACCCGCGGCGGTCGCTGCGGTGTTCATCGGAAATGCACCGGACGAACATGACGCCGCCGATTTGCTGGCGACAGCCTTTGGACTGACGCTCGCCGAAACCCGCGTGCTCGCCAGCCTTCTCGCCGGGCACACAATGGCCGAGACCGCCGCCAGTCTTCACATCGCCAGCACGACCACGAAGACGCATCTCGACAACATCTTCCAGAAGACCGGCGTCTCCCGCCAGGCCGATCTGATGCGCCTTGTCATGCGGATCGTTCCGCCTACAGGGCAGCCTGCTCCCTGAACCAGCGCCGGGCGTTGACGGCCCCGCCAGTGTTCATCCGCCCGGATCATTTCCTCAGGCGATAGCGGCGAATTTTTCCACCAGCTTTGTCGGACCAGATACGATCAGCAGATCGCCGAGCTCTACGACGGTTTCCGGGGTGGCGTAGGTGAAGTCGGTTCGCGGCCGTTTCACGCCGACGACGGTGACGCCGTACTTGGTCCTTACGCCGGACTCCGCCAGCGTCTTGCCGACTGCCTCTCGCGGCGTCCTCGTCTTCACGATGGCGAAGCCGTCGTCGAATTCGATGAAGTCTATCATCTTGCCCGTCACCAGATGCGCCACGCGCTCGCCCATGGCGGCCTCCGGATAGACGACATGGTTTGCGCCCGTCCGTTCCAGGATACGGCCGTGGTTGGTGTTCACGGCCTTCGCCCAGATGTCGGGCACACCCAGTTCGGCGAGCGCCAGAACAGTCAGCACGCTGGCTTCGATGTCCGTTCCAATCCCGACCACGACATGCTGGAAATCCTGCACGCCAAGACGCCGCAGGACGTCGGCGTTGGAGCTGTCGGCCTCCACCACATGGGTGAGCTGGCTTGCCCAGGTCTGGACGAGTTCAGCGCTCTCGTCGATGGCCAGAACATCGTGACCGAGACTGACGAGGGACTGGGCAACGGCGCCGCCGAAGCGGCCGAGGCCGATGACGACGACGCCGTCACCGCGGGGTGTGTTGCTTTTAGCCAACGATTGGGCGCTCCTCTGGATAGCGGAAGGGGACATTGCGTTCTCGCAGCGCGAGCGCGCTGGCGATGGTGATGGTGCCGACGCGTCCGACGAACATCAGTGCAATGATGATCAATTGGCCGGCGGGGGGCAAATCCGCGGTGATTCCGGTGGAAAGGCCGACGGTCCCGAACGCCGATATCACCTCGAACAGCACGTCCTGCAGCGAAAAGCTCGTCACGCTGAGCAGGCCAAGCACGCCCCCGCCGACCGCTGTCACCGCCAGCAGGACAATCGTCAGCGCCTGGCGCTGGACGGGCGAACCGATGCGGCGACGGAATGCGGTCGAATCCGTCTGGCCGCGGATCTCGGCCCAGACGACAAAGCCCAGAAGGAAGAATGTGGTGACCTTGATGCCGCCCGCCGTGCCGGCGCTGCCGCCCCCGATCAGCATCAGGGCGTAGGTGACCGCCAGCGTCTCGATCCGCATGCCCGAGACATCGATTGAGTTGAAGCCCGCGGTTCGCGCCATCACCGAGTGCGAGCCGGCGTTCAGCAGCTTTCCGGGCCATTCGAAGAGGCCGAGCGTCGCCGGATTGGTCCATTCGTAGGCAGCCGTCGCGATGAGACCGGCAACCAGCAGGAAGGCGGTGCCGAAGAGCGTGATCTTGGTGTGGATCGACCAACGTGCCGGGTGCCGCATCCCATACCGGAGTTCAAAAATCACGGGAAATCCCAAGCCGCCGATCACGACGCCGGTCATGATCGGAATGAGCATGGCCGGGTCGAGCGCAAAGCCGGAGAGGCTGTCGGAGTAGGTGGAGAAGCCGGCATTGTTGAAGGCGGAGACCGCCTGAAAAAGGCCGTGCCAGAGGGCGTCGCTCCAACCGTAGTCGTAAGCATAGCGCAAGCGCCAGGCAAGCACGGCGGTGATCAGCGTCTCGATGGTCACGGTGACCAGCAGGATGAGCCGCAGGATCGCCGCGACGTCGCCGAGCATAAGGCTCTTCGTCTCGGCCTGAGCGACCAGGCGGCGGCTGAGTTTCAGCTTGCGGGTCACCAGCAGCCCGAGCAGCGTCGCGCCGGTCATGATGCCGAAGCCGCCGACCTGGAACAGCACAAGAATGATGCCTTGGCCGAATCCAGACCAGTAGGTGGGCGTATCCTGAACGACCAGCCCGGTGACGCAGACGGCCGAGGCGGCCGTGAACAGGGCCGTCAGCAGCGGGGCGCTCCCTGAGTCCGCGCGCGAGATCGGCAGCATCAGCAATGCCGTGCCCGCAAGAATGACAAACAGGAAGGCCAATGGCACCAGTCGAACGGGATGCTGTATCGATCGTCGCAAATGCCACCCTTGCTGCTTGTCCCCTTGAATGAGGCGGACCCACCGCTCTACAACACACCGCCCAGCGTTGGTCCACCCTCGAAGTGGCTCGGTCGCCCGGCGGTCGCCAAAACGCGAGAATAGATACGGCGCCTTCTCGCAACACCAAGGGTACAGTCACCGCCTTGGATACAGGTATCCAAGGCCGCGGATGGTCTTGATCAGTTCCGGCTTGGTCGGGTCCTTCTCGAGCCGGCGGCGCAGCCGGGTGATGCGGCTGTCGATGCTGCGGTCGAACGGCTCGTCGCCCCTGGGTGGTGCCAGATCGAGCAATTCGTCGCGACCGATGACCTGGCCGGGCCGCGTGGCGAAGGCCGCCACCAGATCGAGTTCCATCGGCGTCAGCGGAATGGCCACGCCGTCGGCGTCGATGAGGTCTCTCGCGCGGGCGTCGAACACATAGGTTCCGAAGGCGAAATGCCCGGCCGGCAATATGTCGGTCGATCCCTTCGGCTTGCGCCTGCGCAACACCGCGGCGATCCGCGCCTCCAGTTCGACCGGAGCAAAGGGTTTTGCCAGATAGTCGTCCGCGCCGACCTCCAGCCCCGCCACCTTGTCGAAGACCGAATCGGCACCCGTCAGCATCAGGATACCGGTGTCGTGATGTTCGCGAAGCCAGCGGGCCAGGCTAAAGCCGTTCTCGCCCGGCATGTTGAGGTCGAGAACGACAAGATCGGCTCTAGCCGCCGCGATCGCTTCGCGCAATTCGGCGCCACCGGATGCCGTACGTATGCCGTAGCCCTTCGCCTGCAGATAGTCGGCGATCATGAAAGCAACGTCGGTCTCGTCGTCCACGACAATGATGTCGGCCATGCGTTTCCCCCGCGGCGAGCGACCGTCCAAGCGTACAGGGCGCATTCACCCCGGGTCAATCGCCCGGTCGATCGCAGGCGCAGTCCCATCTGCAGCCGAATTCGGGCTGCTCGACACAATTGAAACAAGAGCCGCCGAGAAAAACCGGCTCGCGGCATCATCGAGAAACATCCTCGCGGTTATGTGTCCAACGACGTCGGACAGATGGCCGGGCGGGCTGGCTTGACAGTCCGTGGGCCGTTCAGTCCACTGGCCGCACGGAAACAGCAACCGTCGTGACGGCGCATCCGTCTGTGGAGACCTCGCCGTGCCGACCTCCTCGAAGCTGTCCAGGCATTACGCGTTGTTGATGGCGGCCTGCGTTTTGCCGCTTCTCGTGCTTGTCGTCGGCGTTGGCCTCTACCAGTCTTATGCCCTGCAGCATTCGTTTTTTCCTTACGCGCTCATTCTGACCGGGTTGCTTGTCTCGGTATACGCTTTGCACAGAGTGCTTTTGAGGGAGATCGTCGGCATCTTCGCCGAAAACCGCACGGCCCTGCGCGAACTGGCCGACAGCGAGCAACGCTACCGCAGCGTGGTCGAACTGCAGACGGAATTCGTCGTCCGAATGTCGCCGGGTGGCTATTTGAGCTTCGTCAATGATGCCTATTGCCGGGCATGCCGAATGACCCGGGAACAGCTCCTGGACCCGTCATGGTGCGAACTCGACGTGCTGCCGCCCGACGAACGGCGCAGGTTTTTGGACCACCTTGCCCGCCTGAGCCCAGAGGCGCCGAATGCCAGCATAGAGCTTCTCAATGCGATGCCCGATGGCGTGAGCAGATGGCTGGCCTGGAACGATCACGGCATATTCGACAGTGACGGGCGCCTTGTCGAAGTGCAATCCGTCGGCCGCGACATCTCCGACCGCGTGTTCGCCGAACAGGCGCGGTTTGAAGCCGAGAAACTTTCGGGAGAAAGGGAGGCACAATTCCGCGCCATCGCCGAAGGCGTACCGCTTCCGATCATCATCTCGGCGATCGAGGGGCCTGAAATCCTGTTCGTCAACGAACCGGCGCGCAAGACGCTCGGCGTCGAGGTCGGCCAGATCGGAGCCGAAGCGATAGCGACCTGGGAAGATATCTCGCGGCGAGATGATCTCCTGCGGCTTTTGCTGAGGGACGGAATCGTCGACGCATTCGAAGCCGGCATGACCAACATGCAAGGGTCGAGAATCGATACGCTCATTTCGGCGCGGCTGATCACGCAAGCCGGTCGTTCGGCCATGCTTGCGGCCGTCACCGACATCACCCGTCAGCGCGAAGCCGAAGCGGAGATCGCACGCCAGCGCGAGACACTGTACCAGTCGGAAAAGCTCTCCGCCCTCGGTTCGCTGCTGGCCGGCGTGGCGCACGAGCTCAACAACCCGCTTTCCGTCGTCATCGGCTACAGTTCGATGCTAAAGGAATTCTCGACGGACAAGGCGACCGTGGGACGCGCCGACAAGATCCACGCGGCGGCCGAGCGATGCTCGCGGATCGTCCGAACCTTTCTGGCGATGGCCCGCAAGAAGCCGCCGACACGGAGCGCGGTCGACATCAATGAGGTCGTGGTCGCCTCGCTGGAGCTTGCCGCCTATGGCCTGCGCTCGGCTGGGGTCGAGATCCGCACCGAATTGGCGGAGCCGCTTCCCAACATCTGGGGCGACAGGGACCAGCTTCATCAGGTGATCACCAACCTGGTGGTAAATGCACAGCAGGCGTTGCTGCAGGTCCCGCACCCGCGGCGGCTGACCATTGTTACCACCGGGGAAGACGATGCCGTCGAGGTTGTTGTCGCCGACAATGGCCCCGGCATGCCGGAGACGGTTCGTGCGCGTGCTTTTGAGCCTTTTTACACAACCAAAATGGCCGGCGAAGGCACTGGCGTCGGGCTTTCCGTCTGCCAGGGCATCGTGACAGCCCACGACGGCAGCATAGAGCTGGATTCGACGGAGGGCGGCGGCGCGCGCTTCACGGTCCGGCTTCCGAGCGGCACGACTGAGATGATTCTTGCTCCCGAGGTTGCCGGCAAGGCGCCGCCTGCCCCATCGGCCGCCCGAATTCTGGTGGTCGACGACGATGCCGACATTGCCTCGATGATCGCCGAGATGCTCCGCCGCGATGGCCACGACGTCACCGTCGCCGACGATGCGAATGCCGCCCTCAAGGCTGTGCGCCAGGATGGAATCGACCTTTTGATCAGCGACATACGCATGCCCGGCCTCGACGGCCCGGGCCTCTATCGCGCACTGGAGCAGTTGCGCCCCGGGCTCGTCAGCCGGTTGCTGTTCGTGACCGGCGACACGCTGGCGCCCGAGATCGATCGCTTCATCGGCGAGACGGGCGCGCCGGTGATCGAGAAACCGCTCGATCCACAAACTTTTCGCAGGCTGGTGATGGAACGCCTAAGGGCGATGGAGACCAGCGCAATGGAGGCCGGCGCGTGACAAAACAGAAATTGCTCATCGTCGACGACGAGGCGCCCTTGCGCGAGATGCTGTCGGACTACCTGCTGGCGCACGGCTTCGATGTCCGCTCCGTTCCGGATGGAGCGGGCATGCGCATCGAACTCGACCGCTCTGGCCCCGACCTCGTCATTCTCGACGTCAATCTCGTTGGCGAAAGCGGCTACGATCTCGCCCGCGAAATCGCCAAACGCAGCCGCGCCGGCATCCTGATGCTGACTGCCGTCGGAGACCTGCCGCACCGGCTCGAGGGCCTTGCCGCCGGGGCCGACGACTATATGGCGAAGCCGTTCGAGCCGCGCGAGCTTCTGGCGCGTGTCAGAAGCGTCATCCGGCGTCTGGGCGAGGAAGAGCGAACGCCGGGAAACCGCATCCGCTTCGGCGGCTGCATCCTCGATATGGATGGCCGCACGATGGTCGACCCGGACGGCGCCGACGTGCAGTTGACGTCGATGGAATTCGATCTGCTGTGCGTGTTCGCGCGCCATCCCCGGCAGATATTGTCGCGCAACCAGTTGTGCCGGCTCGCCCACAACAGGGATATCGAGCCGGGCGACCGCAGCATCGACATCCGCATCACGCGACTGCGCAAGAAGTTCGAAACCGAACCCGACGCGCCGGCGGTTCTGGTGACGGTTCGCGGCGAGGGTTATGTCTACGAGCCTGCCCAAGCCGAGGCCCGGCGCCGCTAGAATGAGACTGAGGCCTCCAGCCCGGACGGATCGAGGCCGTTCACTGCCGCGCCTTACGCGGCTGGCTTGCGCGCCCTGCGAAGTTCCCTTCGCAGGCTTCGAACAGTGTCCCGCACGACCGGGATGGTCCAGCGCACGGTCATCGTCGCGATCAACAGCCCGGCAACCGGATCGATGAAACGGGCCATCATCGTGCCTTCCCAGATCATGGCGGTTGCGAGCGAAGCGGCTATCAGCAGATTCGACGAGAGCTTGTCCGAGAACAGACAGATTTGTGCGCGCGCCAGCGCGGAAGCGGCAGCCAAGTTGCGGGCCTTCCATCGGCGCAGGATCCAGAGATTGATCGCTGCGTAGGCCCCGTTCAGGCTCATGGCGAGAATAATGCCGGGACCGTGAGGTTCGACGCCGCCGACGGCGATCCGCTGGATGGCGATGCCGGCGACGACTGCCATGGAAAAGCACATGCCCAGCGCAGCAAACGCGTTGGCGAGCGTCTCGGCCGAGGCCACCCGACGCTTGCGGCCCGTGCCCTCGTTGTTGCGGCCGCCAGTCACGACCGCGACGGTGACCAGCACCAGCATGTCCATCAGCGTCAGCGCGAGATCGGCGCGGATGGTCAGCGAGGTGGACGTCGCCGCCGCGTATGCCGTCAGCAGCAGGCCTGGGGTGCCCGCCAGCACCGCCAGCCGTGCTGTCCGCGCAGCCGCCGCCTCGCCGTTCGATCGATCATTGGTTTTTCGCAAGGGTTGCACCGCCAGAAATCTCCTCGTTTCTGGCGTCCCCAATGACGCAGGGGTGTTGCGCGGATTTGCCGAATTGCCGGCTGAAGGTTTCCTTTGTGTCGCCGTGCCGTGCGCACGCCGCGATTGCCGTCATTTGAGGGATACAGCCTCGAGCCGTCATGGCTGCCCGCATCACGACGAGGCATCCGTTCGCTCGTCAGGCTGCCCGGATCGCAACAACTGAAACAATTCGGGCGAATTCGGCATTCGTCCGAAACAGGCGGGAGCGAAAAGCCTCACCATGGAGCGAACCCGACGGGATGGCTCCGCTGAAACGAAAAAGGAAATCAAATGTATCGCTTCAAGACTTACATGGCTGCTGCCTCGGCAATGGCCTGCCTCGCCGCACCAGCCAGCGCCGGAGGCCCGGAAGGCAACAACGGCAAATCGCTGAACGGCCTCAACAACAATGCGGTGACCCAAAACGCCGTTACCCAGAACGCGATTTTCGCGAACGGCCTCGGCGTCTACGCGCTCAACGGGGTGCATGCCGACGGCATCGTTCTGGCGAAAAGCCTCGCTCCGGCCGGCAAATCCATCATCGACCCGAACGACCGCTCTGTCGTCGACCCGAACGACCGCAATCTGCCGGCTGTCCAGAAGAGCAATGTCGAATCCTCGACCGCCGGCAAGAAA
Source organism: Mesorhizobium sp. WSM4821 (assembly GCF_055901555.1). Classification (NCBI taxonomy): domain Bacteria; kingdom Pseudomonadati; phylum Pseudomonadota; class Alphaproteobacteria; order Hyphomicrobiales; family Phyllobacteriaceae; genus Mesorhizobium; species Mesorhizobium sp. WSM4821. The sequence goes on from NZ_CM148371.1 coordinate 5,277,426, forward strand.
AGCAACGGTCTTCCGTCTGGCCACAGCGTTGGCGGCGGCGATGGGAGCAACCATGACCGGCCGACCCCTACGCCGAGGCGCTAGGCATCAATTATGGGCGGACGGCCTTGTGCCGTCCGATCTCCGTCAAACGAAGCGGCTGCCGCGCTGATCTTTGGCGCGCTCAGCAATCACCGCTCGCAAATGCATCGTCAGGAGCCAAAAAATGCCACGTCGCCGGAATTGCCTCGCCTACGCACTGGCCGCAATCGCCGCAGCAATTTCCAGCATGGCCGCAACGCTTCCGGCTGAGGCCGGGACCGGACAAACTGTCAGCTCGATCTCCGTTGTCGGCACAAGGTTCGAGGTGACGACGGCGGACGGCCGCATTGTCGCCCAAAACGGCCTCGTCGGCGCCGTTCTGACGATTGGTGACGGACAGGACCGGATACCGCTGCGCATCGACGCGGTCGAGACCGATCCGAGGAATCCGGATGGCGGGATCATATTCTACGCCATGTCGAGCCGAGACGCAGCAACCGGCGCATGGCGCAATATCTGCGAACCCGACATCGAGGGCCGGCGCATGGGCTTTCCGCTTGCCGGCACCTGGACGCAGGATGGCCGCCATTTGCGGTCCGAGACGGCGTTCAGCATCACTTGCACCGGCGGCGCGCAGGCGAAATGCGCGCGGTTCGGATATCGGCCCTGGGAAAGCGCGCCGGACGGCACGCCGCTGTGGGATCATCATCAGGCCTGCACCCGCATGATCCGCGCCGATTATTGCGGCGATGGCGTCGGCCATACCCGCAACGGAACGCCGATCGTCGTCTACGACCGGAAGGGCATTCAGCAGGACGAGGCTGCGGCTGACATGTCGTTCGAAGCGGCGTGGGGACCGGCCGGCGCGCTTTGCGTCAGCCACACCAGAATACCCGACGTGCTCACGATGGAGGGACTGGCAGGGATCTGCCCGGGCGTGCGGCAGCAACCGCGGACAGCGGCGTGCGAAAGCCATGCCGGGGCGCTGATCCTGAACCGTTCGATTGACCCGCGAACGGTTAAATCCGTCGCCGAATAGTCAGGCCACGGAAGGCTTGCCCGCGTCGAGCTTGGCTCTCCCCTCCAACGCCTTCTCGATCTCCCGCTTCAGCTCGTCCTTGATCGCGGCCGTCTCGGTCATCAGGGCGTCGATCTTCATGAAATCGAGCACGCGGTATTTCGACACCGCCGGCCTGACCAGTATGTCCGGCTGGCATTGCCTCAGCTTGGCGGCGATGATCGACTGCATCATCAACTGCGTGGCGCCGAACATCAGGTCGACGGAGGTCGGGTATTTGCGCCGGGCCTCGGTCGGCACGCCGACCACGTCGACGGCTATGATGATGTCGGCGTCGTGCTCGATCAGATCGAACGGCACCGGATTGTAGATACCGCCGTCGATCAGCAGCCTGCCGTCGCGCATCACCGGGCGGAACACGGCGGGAATAGCCGCTGAAGCCGCAAGCGCCGAATGCAGGTCGCCATCGTGGAACACGGCGAGCTTGTGGCCGAAGTAATCCGTCGCCGTCACCTTCAGCGGTATTTTCAGCCCGGCGAAGGTCTCGGGAATGGTGTCGGGCAAGAACGCCTTGAGGATGCGCTCGACGTTGAACTGGGTGATACGCAGCCCGCCCTGCATCATCTCCGCGAAGGTGCCCGGTCGCGCCCGCCACATGCGCGCCGCAACCTCGGCGCGGCGGCCGAGGATCGAGCGCATATAGTCGTGAATATCCTTGCCGGTCATGCCCGAGGCCATGCCGGCGCCCATGATGGCGCCGATCGACGAGCCTGATATGGCGACGGGCCTGATGCCAAGCTCGTCAAGCGTCTCGATGACATGGATATGCGCCAGGCCGCGCGCGCCGCCGCCGCCGAAGGCGATGCCGAAGCTCGGGCTCATTGCTCACTGGCCTCGCCCTGCTTCGGCCCGACGACCATGATGGCCGGTTCGGGTGAGAGCAGTCTCTTCGCCGCCGCTTTGACCTGATCCAGCGTCACGCCGTTGATGAGGGCGCCGCGCCGCTGCACATAGTCGATGCCAAGCTTGTCGAGTTGCAGCTCGACAAGCGTCGCAGCGATGGCGCCGGAGGAATTCAGATTGTTGATGGCATAGGCGCCGATCATGTATTTCTTGGCCGCCGCCAGTTCCGCCTCGGTCGGCCCCTCCTCAGCCATGCGCCTCACCACCTCGCGCACGACAGCCAGCGTCTCGGCCGCACGGTCCGAGCGGGTCGCCGTGGTGATGGCGAGCGCGTTGGCGTGCCGGTGGTCGACGAGGTCGGAACTGATGTTATAGGCCAGGCCGCGCTTTTCACGCACCTCGTCGAACAGCCGCGAGGAAAAGGCGCCGCCGCCGAGGATCTCATTCATCAGAACCGCGGCGAAGAAATCCGGCGCACTCCGCTTCACGCCGGGATAGGCCAGTCGCAACGAGGTCTGCGGCTGGTCGTAATTGACCTCGAGCTGCTGGTTGAGTTTCGGATCGGCATCGGCGACCGCGCCGAGCGCCTGGTGTTCCGGCAGGTCGCCGAAAACCGCGTCGAGCTTTTTCTTCAACGTCTCGGCATCGATGGCGCCGACCACCGCCACATGCAGACCGTCGCGGGCGAAGTTCGCCCGGTGGAAGGCGATGAGATCGTCCCGTGCCATCATGGCGATGCTTTGCCTGGTGCCCTCGTCGGGCCGCGCATAGGGGTGGGTGCCGTATAATGCTTCCCGCCATTTGCGCTGGGCGACCGTGTCGGGGTCACGCTCGTTGGCGATGATGCCGGACAGCACCTGGGCGCGGATGCGGTCGATCGGCGCCTGGTCGAAACGCGGCTCGGTGACCGCCAGCCGCAACAGATCGAAAGCGCCGTCCCGCTGCTCGGCCAACATGCGCATCGAGCCATAGGTGCCGTCACGCGCCGCATCTAAGCCCATCTCGGCGCCGACATCGTCCAGCTTTATCTGGAAGGCCTCGCTGTCGAGATCGCCGGCGCCCTCGTCGAACAGGCCGCTCATCAGATTGGCAAGCCCTTCCTTCCCAGCGGGATCCTGCGTCGCGCCGCCGTCGAAGACGAAGCGGATGGCGACGATGGGCACGGAATAATCCTCCACCAGCCAGGCGGTGATGCCCTTCGACGACGTCACCTCCTGGATGTTCATGGCCCCGCGAGCGGCGAGTGATGGCAGGATGAGGAAGAGGAGCGAGAGGAGCAAGGTGGCCAAAGGGGCGGCTATGCGCGACCTTCCCTTCTCCCCTTGTGGGAGAAGGTGGCGAAGCCAAGCTCGGTCGGATGCGGGGTGTTCCAGCTTGGCACCGATGGTGCTCCGGCCAGCACCCCTCAACCGTCTTGCCGCTACGCGCCAATCCACCTTCTCCCACAAGGGGAGAAGGAAGAACGCGCCGCTGTGCTGGTTCGTCATCACATCAATTCCCTGCCTGTGTCTGCGGCAAGAGATAGCCGGTCGTCGAATGGTCGAGATTGAGATAGCGTGCGGCAACCGCCTTGATGTCGTCGGCGGTGACCTTGCGGATGCGGCTTGGCCATTCCTCGACATCACTGACGCTGCCGCCGGTGGCAAGCGTTGCGCCGTAGATGTTGGCCATCGAATCCTGCTTGTCGCGGGCGAAGATCATCGACCGAACGAAACGATCCTTGGCTTTCTCCAGCTCGCTCGATGTAACGCCATCCCTGGCGACGCGGGCGACCTCGACCTCGACAGCCGCCTGAACATCGGCCAGCTTGGCGTCGCCGCGCGGCGCGCCATAGACGGTGAAGTGGCTGGCATCGAGCATGGTGCCCTGGAAGAAGGCGCCGGCCTCGGCGGCAATGCCTTGCTTGACGACAAGCTGCTGGTAGAGCCGGCTGCGGTTGCCGCCGCCGAGGATCTCCGCCAAAAGGTCCAGCGCTTCCGCTTCACCCGGCTTTGCGGTGCGATAGGACGGAACCACCCATTGCGTCGAAAAGTTCGGCACGCTGACGCGCGTATCGGACAGCGTCACCGTGCGCCTGGTGTTCTGCTCCGGTTCGACCGGACGGATGCGCGGCGGCAGGTCTGGACCGCGCGCGACCTTGCCATAGGTCTTTTCGGCCAGCGCCTTGACCATCTCCGGCTCGACATCGCCGGCCACTACCAGCACGGCGTTGTTGGGCGTGTAGTATTTGTCGTAGAAGGCCTTGGCGTCGGTGCGGTTCAGCTTCTCCATCTCCTGCATCCAGCCGATCACCGGAATGCGGTAGGGCTGGTTCTGCCAGAGCGTGGCGTCCACCTCCTCGCCAAGCACCGCCTGCGGATTGTTGTCGACGCGCGAACGGCGTTCCTCGAGAATCACGTCGCGCTCGGTGGCGATGACGTCGCCGCTGAGGATGAGGTTGCGCATGCGATCGGCCTCGAAATCCATCATCTGCCCAAGCGCCTGCGGCACCACCGTCTCGTAGAAGGCGGTGTAGTCATGGGAGGTGAAGGCATTGTTGGAGCCGCCGATGGCCGAGACGGCGCGGTCGAACGCGCCGGCCGCATGGTTGGTCGTCGCCTTGAACATCAGATGTTCGAAGAAATGGGCGATGCCGGACTTGCCCGGCGGCTCATCCGCGCTGCCGATCTTGTACCACACCATATGGGTGACGATCGGCGCGCGGTGATCGGGGATGACGACGACCTCCATACCGTTGTCGAGCATGAAATTTGTCGCCTTGCCGTCGGCCGGCTTGTTGCCGGCCAGAACCGGGGCGCTCATCACGAGAGCCAGCGCCAAGAGCGTTCCGCGCAGCCATTCAGCCTGAAATGTCATCAATGGCTCCGGTTGTCATGGGGGTGGGACGATAGGCGGGGATATTGATACAGGCAAAGTGATTTGTTCGTCATTTTCGCGCGCAAAGGAGGCCGAACTCAGGCGGCTTCGATGAAGCGGATGACGGTCTCGCCATAGTTGCGCTCGTCGACAACCGAAAAACCCGGCCCTGCCTCGAAGGCTGCCACCGCCGCCTCCTCGACGATGCAGAGCGCGCCGGGGGCGAGCCAGCCGCCGGCCCTGGCCGAGCGCAAGGCGCGCTCGCCGAGGCCTTTGCCATAGGGCGGATCGGCAAAGACCAGGCCAAAAGCCGAAAGCGTGCCGGCCTCGCCCAGCGCCGTGGCGTCACGGCGGAATATTTTCGTACGTCCCGTCAGCCCGAAGGCCTCGACATTGGTGCGGATCAGGCCGCGTCCCTCGGCCGATTCCTCGATGAAGACGCCATAGGCGGCGCCACGCGACAGCGCCTCGAGGCCGAGCGCGCCGGTGCCGGCGAACAGGTCGAGCACGCGCGTGCCGTCCAGCCTGTCGGGGAAGCGATGCGCCAGCACGTTGAAGACAGCCTCGCGGGTGCGGTCGGTGGTCGGGCGGATGGCGCTTGAGCGGGGCGTCGCCAGCGGACGCCCGCGAAACTCACCGCCGACGATCCGCATGGCTTCCCCTTGATCCGCCAGGGCCGCTGCGCTTGCCGCCGCCATCACTCTTGCCGGAGTTTGGCCGTTCACCACGTGGCTTGCCGAACGGCTTTGCGCCTCCGGGTTTTCCACTGGCGGGTTTTCCACCGGCGGGCTTGCCATAAGACGGCTTGAACGAGGCCTTGCGTGCCTTGGTTTCGGCCGCCTTGGCGGCGTCGGCATCCGCCCTGCCCTTGCCGATCGGCCGCGCGCCCGGCGCCATCCAGACATTGGCCTTGCGCTGGCCCGGCGGCTCGATCGGCCGCTGCTCGCGTTCGGACTTTTTCCCGCCGCCCGGTTTGCCGCCAAATCCGCCCGGCCCGCTACGTTCGTATTTGGGGCCGCGCTCGCCGAAGCTCCTTTCCGGGCCAGAGCTTCTGCCGGGACTTGTCGACAGCTTGCCCAGCGCCTCGTCGCGGCTGCCTTCGCGGCGTTTGCGGTTCTTGATCAGTCCACCTTCGCCGATCGGTCGGCGTTCCCCGTCGCGGGTGAATTTCGGCCGGTCCGGCTCCGCTTCCCGCTCACGCCGCACGGGCCTGTTGGAGAACGGCTTGGTGATCTCGGCGTCGAAATTGGCGCCGGACTCCTCGACCAGGCGCTCGCCGAGCTGGTCGCGCAGCACGCGACCCTTGATCTCCAGCACATGGCCTTCGGGCAGGTCATCGAGCTGGAACGGCCCGTAGGAAATACGGATCAGCCGCGTCACGTCGAGGCCGAGCGAGCCCAGTATGTTCCTGACTTCGCGGTTCTTGCCCTCGCGCAGGCCGAGCGTCAGCCAGGCATTGGTGCCCTGCTCGCGATCGAGCGTCGCCTCGATGGCGCCGTAGAAGACACCGTCGACGGCGATGCCTTCGCGCAAGCCGGCAAGCGCACTTTCCTCGACCTTGCCGTGGACGCGCACGCGGTAGCGCCTGAGCCAGCCGGTGGACGGCAACTCGAGCACGCGCGACAGCCCGCCATCATTGGTGAGCAGCAGCAGGCCTTCGGTGTTGATGTCGAGCCGGCCGATGGTCATCAGCCGCGGCAGGTCGGCCGGCAGCACGTCGAACACGGTCTTACGGCCCTCGGGATCACGGTTGGTAGTGACCACGCCGGCCGGCTTGTGGAACAGGAACAGCCGGGTCCGCTCGATCGGCGGGATCTCCATGCCGTCGAGATGGATGATGTCGCCGGGCATCACGTTGAAGGCGGGAGAGGACAGGACCCTTCCATTGACCTTGACGCGGCCGGCCGCGATCAGCTCCTCGGCATCGCGGCGCGAGGCAAGGCCGGCGCGGGCCAACCGCTTGGCGATGCGCTCGCCTGCCTCTTCCGTCACTTCCGCGGGACGCGGACGCGGTTTGAAGCCGCCGCCCGATGCCCCTTGAGGCCGATCACCAAAATCGCGCTTGGGGCGGTCGCCGAAGTCGCGCTGGGGGCGGTCGAAACGCCGTTCGCCGCCCTCCGCCGGCGCCGGCCGGTCGCCGCGCGGCGCGTATGGCTTGCGCGGCCCCTCGCGCTTTTCATAGGGCTTGCCTTCAGGGCGCGGTCCCTTGCTGAACGGCCGATCGCCGCTTTTGAAGTCGCGCTTCGGCCGCTCGCCGTCAGCAGCCATTGGTCGGTCGCCGCGCGGCGCGTATGGTTTTTTCGCGCCGAAGGACGGCTTACCGCCCTTGCCGGCAGCGGTATCGCGACCACGCGGGTCCGACGGTTTCGGGCCATTCCTGCCCGGACCCTTTTGGCGCGGGAATTTCTTGTCTTTGTCGTCCATGTGGCCTTTGCTCGTTTGCACCGCTACAGCGCCGCGCATCCTATGGGACGCGCAAAGGACGCTGTAGCACATTGATTTTGGCGCATGATCCTTTCCGAAACCGATTCCGGTTTTCGGGGTCATGCGCTAGATAACAGGATCACGCCTGGGTGGCGAGGAGATAATAGGAATGGAAACCGCTTGAAGCGGCCGGATTTCATGGCGCTGGCATTGAAAGAGGCCGAAGCCGCCGCCTTGCGTGGCGAAGTGCCGGTCGGCGCGGTCATCGCCAGCGGCGATACGGTCGTTGCCAGCGCCGGAAACCGCACCCGCGAGCTCGCCGACCCCACCGCACACGCCGAGATGCTGGCGATCCGAGAGGCCTGCCGCAAGCTGTCGAGCGAGCGGCTCACCGGCCACGATCTCTATGTTACGCTGGAGCCCTGCGCCATGTGCGCCGGCGCCATCTCCTTCGCCAGGTTGCGCCGGCTCTATTTCGGCGCCGCCGACGAGAAGGGCGGTGCCGTGGTCAATGGCGTGCGCTTTTTCGCCTCACCGACCTGCCACCATGTGCCAGACATCTATCCAGGCATGGCCGAAAGCGACGCATCGCTGCTTCTTAAGGATTTTTTCAGGGAACGACGCGAACCGTAGCGTCGGCAACTTACCTTGGCGTCGGCAGCTTACCAGGGCAGCCAGTCGAACATGCCGCCGCTCTTGCTCTTGGCAGCCGCTTCCTTCTTGAGGCGGCGTTCTTTCTTGTATTCGTCCTCGCCGAGGTCGTCCACCGGCGCGGTGGCGGCAGCGGCGCGGTATTGCACCGGCGGCTCGCTCAGATATTTGCGGGTGTTCGGGTCACCCTGCTTGCCTTCGGCGAGGCGGCGCTTGACCTCGGCTGCGCGGCCCTTGTCCGAATCCGCCGGAGTCCAGGCCGGCGGATGACTGGATCCCGACTGCGCCAACGCGGCCTTGATCGCCGTTGGATCCGTCTGGACGTCATCGACGATCTGCGCCTGGTAGGACGGATCGTCCTGGTGGAGCGTGGCGTCGGCGCGCAGGCGAGCGCGGCGTTGCTCAGGCGATTCCGGCCAATCGGCGCTTGCCGTCGCGATGCTGTCCTGCGGCGGCGGCAGCACGCCCTTCTGTCCCGGCGCCGGCTTCACCAGTTCGGGACGCGGCTTGTAGTCGATCCTTTCCTTGTTCTTCGGCACAACCGAAAAAGCGCTGGTGAGATCGCCGGCAAGCTGGGCGGCGGCGGGCTTGTCGGTTCCGTAGGTAGGCGAGCCCATGCAGCCGGACAGCGCCAGGCCGGATACGACAAGCGGCGCCAGCAGAGCAACGCGCACGCAAGTTCTTTCGGTCATGCCAAAAAGTCCCACTCTAGACAGCCTCTCGATCGCCACCGGCCAAAGGTCCGGTCCCCATCGCCTATGCTCTTCCGACGGAAATCCGGCGACAATTTGTCGTCCGGAGTTTTGGCGTGTTTACCTCAACCACTCGTTAAGGGCAACGAGCGGAGGCCGATCAGCCGCCCGCCGTGGCATTTGTGCACCGATATAGTCTTGTGCATGTCGTAATCCCAAAACCGCTGCACGCTTTTGGGCGACATGCATTAAAGCCGGCCAAGCGCCTTCAACTCATGCAGGACCGTCGCGTCCCGCGCCGAAACGTCGGGAAAGTCCTTGTCCTGCCCGACATCGGACGTGTAGCGCCATGACCGCGCGCATTTGACCAGGCCCCGGTCCTCGGCCTTTTCGACCATCACGGCAACGCCCTTGACGTCGTCCAGCGTGAAGGCGCCGGAAGGCACGCTGCCATGCGCAACGACCAGATCGCTGGTGATCGCCATCTCGGCCATGTCGACATCTGATATCGCCGCTTCGAGCGCCGCATCGTCGAGCGTGACGACCGGCACCGCTTCCAGCGACGAGCCGATGACCTTCTGGGCGCGCGCGATCTCCAGCGCGCCGGTGACGACACGGCGGACCTGCCTCACCTTGCGCCATTTTTCCGCCAGCGCCTCGTTCTTCCAGTCGGCCGGGATGTGCGGAAACTGGTCGAGATGCACCGAGACGGCGTCTGGGTGACGGTCGAGCCAGGCTTCCTCCATGGTGAAGGGCAGCATCGGCGCCAGCCATTTCACCAGGCACTCGAACAGATGGCGCACCACCTGGACGGAAGCCTTTCGCTTCACGTTCGACGGCGCGTCGCAGTAGAGCGCGTCCTTGCGGACGTCGAAATAGAAGGCCGACAATTCGACCACCATGAAGTCGAGCAACGTGCGGGTGACGCGCTTGAACTCGAAGGCGTCGTAGCCCGCGCGCACGACTTCATCGAGCTCGCACATCCGATGCAGCATCAGCCGCTCCAGCTCCGGCATCTTGTCCAGCGGCACGTCCTCGCCCTCGTCATGGGCGAGCGTGCCCAGCATCCAGCGGATGGTGTTGCGCAGCTTGCGGTAGGCATCGATATTGGTCTGCAGCACGTTCTTGCCGAGCCGCTGGTCTTCCCAATAATCGGTCGTCACTACCCACAGCCGCAGGATATCGGCGCCCGACTGCTTGATGACGTCCTGCGGCACCACGGTGTTGCCGAGCGACTTCGACATTTTCCGCCCCTCCTCGTCCATGGTGAAACCATGGGTGACGACGGTCTCGTAAGGCGCCCTGCCCCTGGTGCCGCAGCTTTCGAGCAGCGAGGAATGGAACCAGCCGCGATGCTGGTCGGAGCCTTCGAGATAGAGATCGGCCGGCCATTTCAGGTCCGGACGGTCCTCCAGGGTGAAGACATGCGACGAGCCCGAATCGAACCAGACGTCGAGGATGTCCATCACCTGCTGCCATTTCGAGGCATCGTGATTGCCAAGGAAACGCTCCTTGGCGCCGACCGCGAACCAGGCGTCGGCGCCTTCCTTCTCGAAGGCGTCCATGATGCGCTGGTTGACCGCCTCGTCGCGCAGAACATTGCCGTCGGCATCGGCGAAGACGGCGATGGGCACGCCCCAGGCGCGCTGGCGCGACAGCACCCAGTCGGGGCGCTCCTCGATCATGGCGCGGATGCGGTTCTGGCCGGCCGCTGGCACGAAACGGGTGTCGTCGATCGCCTTCAAGGCACGGCTGCGCAGCGTCGTGCCGTCGCCGAGATCCTTGTCCATGTAGACGAACCATTGCGGCGTGTTGCGGAAGATGATCGGCTTCTTCGACCGCCACGAATGCGGATAGGAGTGCTTCAGCCGGCCGCGGGCGAACAGCGCGTCGCGCTTGATCAACTCGTCGATGACCGCCTGGTTGGCGTTGCCCTTCTTGCCGTTGTCGTCGATGACGCGCGCAGCACCGCCCTCGCGGTCCGGGCCAAAGCCCGGCGCATCCTTGGTGAAGAAGCCGGCATCGTCGACGGTGAAGGGAATAGCGGCATCGATGCCGCGCTGGCGCAGTTCGGGCGCGGCATCCATCCAGGCGTCGAAGTCGTCGCGGCCATGGCCCGGCGCGGTGTGAACGAAGCCGGTGCCGGCCTCGTCGGTGACGTGGTCGCCGGCCAGCATCGGCACATCAAACTCGTAGCCGCCATTCAAGCCTTTGAAGGGATGAGAAAGCGTAAAGTTTCCAAGCTCTTCGGCGCTGACGCTGCGAAGACGATTCAAGGTGACCTTGGCTTTGACAGCAGACTCTTCCGCCAGCGCCTCGGCAAAGATCAGCTTTTCACCGGGCTGCGGGCCGAATGCGTTCTCGGCCGTCGTGACCTCGTAGAGGCCGTAATCGATACGCGGCGAAAAGTTGACGGCACGGTTGCCGGGGATGGTCCATGGCGTGGTCGTCCAGATGACGACATGGGCCTCCAGCAAGTCCAGTGACGTCTCGTTAAGCTTCGGATTTAGCTTTGCGAGTTGCCCATCCACGACATTAGTGACTTGCCAGGCAAGACTGACGACCGGGAACTTCACCCAGATGGTGTCGCTCTCATAATCCTGGTACTCGACCTCGGCCTCGGCCAGCGCGGTGCGCTCGACCACGCTCCACATCACCGGCTTGGAGCCGCGATAGAGCTGGTTCGACATGGCGAATTTCAACAGTTCGCCGGCGATGCGCGCCTCGGCATGGAAGGCCATCGTCGTATAGGGGTTGTCGAAGTCGCCGACGACACCGAGCCGCTGGAACTCACCACCCTGTACCTTGATCCAGTGCGCGGCGAACTCGCGGCATTCCTTGCGGAACTCGTTGACCGGCACTTCGTCCTTGTTCTTGCCCTTGGCGCGGTACTGCTCCTCGATCTTCCATTCGATCGGCAGGCCATGGCAGTCCCAGCCGGGCACGTAGTTCGAGTCGTAGCCGCGCATCTGGAACGAGCGGGTGATGACGTCCTTGAGGATCTTGTTCAGCGCATGTCCGATATGGATGTTGCCGTTGGCGTAGGGCGGGCCGTCATGCAGCACGTATTTTTCGCGGCCGGCGGCGTCTTCGCGCAGCTTGGCGTAGAGGTCCATGTCCTGCCAGCGCTTGACCAGCAGCGGCTCCTTCTCGGGCAGGCCGGCGCGCATCGGGAAATCCGTCCGCGGCAGGTAAAGCGTCTTGGAATAGTCGATCGTTTCAGCGGTGTCGGTCATTGGGGTATCGGTCATTGGTCTGCCATATGCATTGCCCGGCGGCAAAAGAGCCCGGGCGTTGAATTATCATGATCTGGAAAAAGCGCGAGAGGCGCGCGCCAAGATTCCCGGCGGCTCCGGCGGCGCTCAAGCCGCCCGGAGCACCGGGCCTGTAATTCGTATCGTCAGCGCGGGAAAGCGCGAAAAGCTCATCATGACCGGGCTTTTAAACGAGGCCGGCGATATTGAAAAGCCCGAACTGGCGGGCGCCCTGCTTGCACCATCGGCCAATTGCGCCTATATCCTTGGGCAAATGGCAGCGGGGTAAACATGTCCAGCTTGCACATCAAGGTTCAGCCGAACCCAAATCCAAAGGCCGAGCGTGTCGGCGCCGCAATCCCGGACACCGCAACGGAACGGTTTCTCGTTCATGTCACCAGGGTCGAGGGACTTCGCCAGCGTGGCTTCAGCAATGACGAAATCTACAAGATCGTCGGCCCGCGACGGACATTGGCGCGCCGCAGGGAGCGAAACGAGACGCTGACGATCGCCGAGTCCGACCGTGTCATGCGGCTTGAACGGATTTCGGCGATGGCGGATCGGGTTTTCGGCAATCACGAAAAAGCGCAGCGTTGGCTACGCAAGCGCAGCAGGGTGCTCAACGAGACGCCAATCAACCTGCTGCAGTCGGAGACGGGTGCAGTCCTGGTGGAGGAAGAGCTCCATCGTATCGACCACGGCATCTTCGCCTGACTTATGCGGCCTGACTGATGCGGCTTTGGCGCATTTCCGGCTACGCCGATCTTTTAGGCGTTGGCGGCTTGGTCAGTTCCGGCCGTTGGCACGTCATGGGAATACCTATCGTCTACTGCGCCGATCATCCAGCCACCGCGCTTCTCGAGATCCTGGTGCATGTCGACGCGGAAGACATGCCTCAGACCTATCAGCTCCTGGAGGTCGACGTGCCGGACGACATTGCTGTCGCGTCTGCCGAATTGCCTGGTGACTGGAAGGATGACTTGGCCACAACGCAGCGGCTCGGGACGGACTTTGCCGCTGCAGCCATCCACTCCGTCATGCAAGTCCCTTGTGCAATTGTCCCGTTCGCAAGGAACTATATCCTCAATCCGGATTTGCTAGGTCGCGACGGCATCCAGATCGTGAGCGTCACGACGCACCCGGTCGATACGCGGTTGCTGGGATAACTCACATCGAGAAATCAAACCGATAGGTCGTCGAGACGCCGATCGTGAACTGGTTGCGGTCGCCGCGCTCCTTGACCAGGCTGGAATCAGCGGCCGGGCCCATCAGGCGCGAATATTCGCCGAACAGGCTGGCCGTCATCGGCTCGGTCACTTTCCAGGTCACCGCGCCGCCAATGCCCGCCGACCTCACGCCGCCGCCCGGATGGTACTCGCTGAGGCCTGAAGCCACGGCTTCCTCGGCATTGACGCCGTAATAGGCGTCGAAATAATCCGATGAGGCGAACGAGACGCGCGGCCCGCCCGAAATCCTGACGGTGGGCGTCACATCGTAGAATGCGTCGGCGGCGATATCGGCGACGAAGCCGTTATGGGCGCGAATGCCGTGCCGCAACTCGGCGCGGGCGCGCAACCAGTCAAGAGGATAGAATTCGAAGAAGCCGCCGGCCTCGCCGCCCCAGCGCACCGGGTCGAGGCCTTTCAGCTCGTCGGCGTCGCCGCCATCGCGCGAAAACAGGAATTTTCCCGTCAGGCCGGCGCGGAGGCCGCCGTCGTCGATCAGCGCCAGCGAGATGTTGTCGTTGCGCGAGGTGAAGCGGGCCGCGGGACCGGCCTTGCCGAGCGAGATGATCGGCGAGGCGCTGAGCAGGTAGTTTTTGCTGCCCTCGAAATCCGGCGCTACCATGCCGGTGGCGCCAACCGTCAGATACCAGTCGCCGGACAGCCAGCCCAAGGCGCCCTCGCCGGCTTCGGCGGCACCGGGCGCACCCAGCATGAAGGCGGCCAAGACCACCGGAAGCACCCTGACAGAACGCATTGTCACTCCGTACACACGAACACCGGCAGAACAACCGGCCCGCCAAAAGCCATGGCGCCCGTTCAGTAAAATTTGATTTAAATTCGATACGGCGCGTTCGCTTTTGTGGTGCGTGTCCAGTGCAAGTTGGTCGCTGGACGGGCAAGGCCTTCGGCGCTAACTTCCGAATTCGCGACCCTTGATGGAGACGGCGACAATGTCCCTGCGCGGCGATGCCTTGAAAGATGCGATCGGTCAGACGCAGGCGAAATGGGGATGGTTCGTCGGGCTCGGCGTGCTGCTGCTGATCCTCGGCGGCATCGCCTTCGGCAATCTGTTTATCGCCACGGTCGCCTCCGTCTATGTCGTCGGCTGGCTGATGCTGATGGCCGGCGTCATCGAGATCCTGCATGCCTTTGGAGTGAAGGCATGGAGCCGCTTCTTCTACTGGCTGCTCAGCGGGCTTCTCTATGCCGTCGCCGGGTTCTTCGCCTTCTACAATCCGTTGCTGGCCTCGGCGGTGCTGACCCTGTTGCTGGCGGTCGCCCTCGTCGCTTCCGGCGTACTCCGGGCATGGGTCGGTTACCAGCACAGACCGCAAAAAGGCTGGGGCTGGATCGTCGCGGCGGGCGTCATCAGCGCGCTGGCGGGCCTGGTCATCGCCATGGGCTGGCCAGTCAACAGCCTTTGGGTGCTGGGGCTGTTCCTCGCCATCGACCTGATCTTCCAGGGCTGGGCGTTCATTGCCGTCGGCCTGGCATTGAAGAAGTAGATTCAGTTAGATTCAGAAGGCGATGGCGGCGTCGAGCTCGGAAAGCGGACTGACGCCGGCAAGCAGCGCCCTCGCCTCGGCTTCGTCGTGTTTCATCTGCGCGACCAGCGCGTCGAGCCCGTCGAACTTCACCTCGGCACGCAGGAAACCGAAGAACGACACCGCGCATATCTCGCCGTAGAGATCGCCGGAAAAGTCGAAGACGAAGGTTTCCAGAAGCGGCGCGCCATCGTCGTCGACGGTCGGGCGGCGGCCGAAGCTGGCAACGCCGTCATGAAGCGTGCCGTCGGCGCGGCGGAAGCGGACGGCATAAATCCCTTCCTTCAGAGTGGCTTCCGGCGAAAGCCTCATATTGGCGGTTGGAAAGCCGAGTGTGCGGCCAAGCTGCTGGCCGCCGATCACCTCGCTTTCGACCGTGAAGCGGTAGCCGAGCAGGCCGGCGGCCTCGGCCACCGCGCCCTCGCACAGCAGTGCACGGATCCGGCTCGACGACACCACTTCGGCGCCCTCGTCGCGAAAGGCGTCGACCAGCGTGACGCCGAAGCCGTGGCGTTCGCCCGCCGCCATCAGATAGGCCGGGCCGCCTTGCCTGTTCTTGCCGAAGTGGAAGTCGAAGCCGGTCACGGCGTGGATGATGCCGAGATTCCTGTCCAGCACGTCGGTCACGAAGGCTTCCGCCGACAGCGAGGCGAAGGCGCGCGTGAACGGCTGTTCGACGAGTGCGGCAAAGCCCAGATACGACAGCAGCCGCGCCTTCATCGGCGGCGGCGTCAGCACGAACAGCGGCATATCGGGCCGGAACACCTTTCTCGGATGCGGCTCGAAGGTCAGCACCAGGGCGGGCACGCCGCGCCGGCGCGCCTCGGCAAGCGCGCGATCGAGCACGGTCTGATGACCGCGGTGAACGCCGTCGAAATTACCGATCGCCACCACCCCGCCACGCAAATGGGCAGGCAGCGGCGAGACTGCAGAAGCGCGTTCGAAGGTTTCCGTCATTTCAAGGCTTCCGTCATGGCGCGACCCCTACTGCAGTGTCGGAATGACGGCGACCGGCCGGTAGCCGTGCTTGTCCAGGAAGGCCGTCAGCCTGACCGGATCCGGACCCAGAGCGTCGCCATAGTCACGGGCGTGGATGCCGCCGGACACATAGAGCACGTCGAAGCCGTTGTCGGCGGCACCCTTGATGTCGGTCATCATGCCGTCGCCGATGGCCAGCACGTCCGAGCGCTCGACGGGGTGGCCGAGCAGGTCGGCGACCTCCTTCATCGCGAGGTCATAGACCGGCGCGTAAGGCTTTCCGGCGATCAGCGTGCGCCCGCCGAGCTGGGCGTAGTCGCGAGCCAAGGCGCCCGCGCACCAGATCATCCGCTCGCCGCGCTCGACCACGATGTCGGGATTGGCGCAGATGAAAGGCAGGTTCCTGGCGCGCAACCGGCGCAGAAGATCGGTGTAGTCTTCCGGCGTCTCAACCTCGTCATCGAACAGCCCGGTGCAGACCACGCCGGATGCCTCGAACTCCTCGACCAGATCGACGTCAAGGCCGTCATAGAGCGTGAAATCGCGATCGGGGCCAATGTGGAAGATTTTTCGCGCACCTTCGGCGATCAGGTCTCGGGTCACGTCGCCGGAGGTGACGACGCGGTCGTAGGCCGCCGGGGGAACGCCGATCGCATTCATCTGCGCCACCACATCGGCGCTTCGGCGCGGCGAGTTGGTGATCAGCACGACAGGTATCTTAGCCTCGCGCGATGTTGCCAGCGCCAGGGCCGCGGCCGGAAAATGCCGTTCGCCATTGTGGACTACGCCCCAGACATCGCACAGGATGGCCGAATAGGCTCCCGACAGATCCGCGAGCGAACCGATGACATCGGGCGAATCCGCCATACCGTTTTCCCAAATCAGATCATGATGATTGCGAGCGCCGCCGCCGACGGTTCGCCGCGGCAGGTCCGCATTAGCGGAAGCTCTTCACGCTGTCACCAGCTTTCGCGATGTTCAGGATTTCCACTCGCGATGAAGGCAACACCGAAAGGCATAAAATTCCTTATTTTCCAGATATTTAGCTTATCCCGAAGGACCTGCTTCGGCCCAATCGCAGCCAGCGTTGCCGTGATCGGCGGCGTGGTTAACGAGTTTTGAAAAAATGCGCCGGCCTTGGATGTATTTTAGCAATATGACATTTAATGATTGCTGGCATCGTCCCGCCATTGGGGTTCTGGCGGGATACTGAAGGCAATGATCCGAAAATTCGGTCGCGATCGGCGTGGCAACTACACGCTGATGACGGTCATCACCATGGTGCCGCTCATGGGCGGGTTGGCGCTCAGCGTCGATTACGCTGAACTGCTCCGCCAGAAGCAGACTACCCTGAACGCCCTGGATGCCGCCGGCATCGCTACCGCCCGGCAGATCGTTGCCGGCGCAAGCGAAGCCGACGTCAAGGCCTATGCCAAGGATTTCTTCGAAGCCAATCTCGGCCGCGTCGACCCGGCGAACACGTCGCTTACCGTCACCCTGCCCAACAACAATGCGGGCGGCGGCACGCTGAAGCTGTGCAGCGACTTGACGTACCACCCCTATTTTCTGCCGGCCGCCGCCATGCTGATGGGCGGGACCACCAGCGATACAAGCTTCACGGCGTGCTCCGAAATCCGCCTCAAGAACACTCTGGAAGTCGCCCTTGCACTCGATAATTCCGGCTCGATGAACAATCTGGGCTCGGGCACCGGCCAGAAGCGGATAGATCTGCTGAAGGCAGCCGCCAAGCAGCTTGTCGATACGCTGGCACTCCAGGCCCAGCAGATGAAACAGGTCAGCAAACCGGTGCAGTTCTCTCTGGTGCCGTTCGCCGCGTCGGTCAATGTCGGCCCCACGCATGACCAGGACAGCTGGATGGATCAGGACGGCACCTCCCCGATCCAGCATGAGAATTTCGATTGGGCGACGATGACCTCGGCCAACGACCCGAACAGATATGCCGAGAAGCTCAACGGCGTCTGGTACAAGCGCGGGAGCGGCTGGGGAGACACCGAGGACCAGCCGCTGACCCGCTTCAGCCTATACGCCGACATGACGGTCGAGTCCGGCCGCGAAGAGGTGCCCAACACCAAGCAATATATTTGCGACGAATACAGAAGAAACGGTACGTGTCGTTACGGCCACTGGACCACCCCGGAATATATCTACACCACCAGCCGCTATGCGAGCTGGCAGGGTTGCGTTGAGGCGAGGCCATACCCGTACAATAACGACGACACGACGCCGGACACCGCCACGCCGGCCACGCTGTTCGTGCCGATGTTCGCACCGGACGAGGCCGGCACCCTCTGGCTTGACTTCAACCGCGACGGCGTCAACGACGTCGACAGCACGTCGTATAATTACGGCAACAACTGGTGGGCCGACTGGCCATACACCGCAAATCCGACCGCTTCCACGCGGCAGTCGGACATGCGCAAATATTTCCTGGTCAAGCCTTACGGCTCGAAGTCGGCGGGCTCGGGCGACGGTCCGAATGCATCCTGCACGACCAACCCGATCACGCCGCTCAAGGACGTGAGCCAGGATGCGCAAAAACAGGAAATCAAGAGCGCCATCGACGCGATGGCGCCGAACGGCAACACCAACGTGCCGGAAGGCCTTGCCTGGGGCTGGCGCACGGTGTCGAGCAACGAACCGTTCACAGATGGCCGGCCGAACACCGAAAGGGGCAACGACAAGGTGGTCATCGTGTTGACCGACGGCGCCAATACCTACAGCGCCGTCAGCGACAGCAGCTATGCCAACAACAGGTCGACCTACGCCGCCTACGGTTACACCGGCCTGATATATCCAGGCTCGGGCAGCGTGACGCGCCTGTTCATGAACACGAGCACCGACATCGGCAAAACCACCTACACCAGCACCAATTACACGGCTGCGCTGGACGAGCAGATGCAGACCCTTTGCGCCAACGCCAAGAATTCGAACGTTCTCGTCATGACCGTCGCGCTCGACCTGTCGACCAGCGATGCCGGCGACAAGAAAGCGCTCGACGCGCTGAAAGCCTGTTCCTCGGACTCGCGCTTTCGCAAGGATCCCACCGAACCGACCAAACCGGCCAAGCTGTTCTGGAACGCGACCGGAGCGACGCTGTCGGACAATTTCAAGGAAATCGCCGACGAATTGTCGAACCTGCGCATCGTCGGCTGAGCGGAGCGCCATCGACAGCGGCGTTGGCGCAAAGGCTCCTGCCCTCATGCTCTTGCGGTCGATGAAAGCATGTGGTGAGTGTCCCCACCGCCATCCGGAGACGCCTCGATGCCCGAAGCCGCCAACCATCTCGCCTTCGCGCTGGTCTGCCTCGGCATGGTGCTGACGCCTGGCCCGAACATGATCTATCTGATCTCGCGGTCGCTGTCACAAGGACCGAAGGCCGGCCTGATCTCGCTTGGCGGAGTGGCGCTCGGCTTTCTGTTCTACGTTTTGTCGGCGGCATTCGGCATCACCGCGCTGCTGCTTGCCGTGCCCTACGCCTATGACGTGCTGCGCGTCGCCGGCGCGCTCTACCTCTTATGGCTTGCCTGGCAGGCAGTGAGGCCCGGCGGACGCTCGCCGTTCCAGGTGCGGGAACTGCCGAAGGATAGGCCGCGCAAGCTGTTCGTCATGGGCCTGATGACCAATCTGCTCAACCCGAAGGTGGCGGTGCTCTACCTGTCGCTGCTGCCGCAGTTCATCAGCCCCGGCAAGGGCGACGTGCTGTCCCAGCTTCTGGTGCTCGGCACCACGCAGATCGCGATCAGCCTCACCGTCAACGCGATCATCGCGGTGACGGCCGGCTCGATCGCCGTCTTCCTCGCCGGCCGGCCGCTGTGGCTGGTGATACAGCGCTGGATGATGGGCACGGTGCTGACCGCACTGGCGCTGAAGATGGCAACGGACGCGCAGCGCTGACGCTGCGCTCTCCTACATCGGCCGCCGGTCCTGCTGAGCCCGCTCCGGCTCGACCACCCGGCGGTAGAGATGCCACGTCGCATGGCCAAGCACGGGCATCACGACGGCGAGACCGGCAAACAACGGGATCGAGCCGATGACCAGCAGCACGGCGACCATCAGACCCCATAGCGCCATCTGCAGCGGGTTCGTCATCACCGCCCGCGCCGAGGTCTCGATTGCCGAGACAGCGCCGACATCGCGGTCGAGCAGCAGCGGAAAGGCGACGACCGTCGTTGCCAGCACGATCACGGCGAAGACGAAGCCGGCGGCGTTGCCGAGCAGGATCAGCGTCCAACCTCTGGTCGTCGTCAGCACCTCGCGCACAAAGCCGACGATCGAATCCGGCGGCTGATTGCCGAACAGGCTGGTGTAGATCGATTGCGCGGTGAACAGCCACAGCAGGAACAGTGCCAGCAGCATGATGCCGATGACCGCAATCGCCGGCAGCGCCGGCGAGTGGCGCACGTCGAGCGCGTGCCGCCAGGAGCTGTCCATGCCAAGTTCGCGGCGGCGGCTGATCTCGTAGAGGCCGATCGCGGCAAAAGGCCCGATCAGCGCGAAGCCGGACATCAGCGGATAGATGAGCTGGATGGCGTTGGAGCCGGAGCTCCATCGCGTCAGGATCAGGCCGACGACCGGATAGATCAGGCACAGGAAAACGTAGTGCGAGGGCTTTGCCCAGAAATCCTCGTAGCCGAGCCGCAACGCATCCATCAGGTCCGCGGTCGTGATGCGGCGCACCGTGGGCTGCACGTGCATTCCACGCGCGTCCGACATGACATGAAAGCTGGCCATAACCTTCCTCCCGTGTGTCGGGGACGGTCACCGCCAGGATGGCCGCCCATAGCTGCCACTTCAAGATCAGGCGGGATCATAACCGATTTGCCGGCGATTGTCGCCACCGCGCGGCGCCAGGTAGATTGGCGCCGCGCGGATGGCGTGAGTTAGGCGCCAAAGCGTTCGATCACCTCGGCCAGCGGGACATGGCCAAGGCAGGCGCCAGAGCCGGCGGGCTTTTCGCCATCCTCGATGGCCTGCGCGTAGTGCACGACCGGATCGCTTTCGATCCGGCGGCGCAACGCCGCCAGCCTGGGATAGGCTGCCGCGTCGACCGCCTTGTGGAACTCCGCCCAGCGCGCCACGCCGATCAGCGTGGTATCCGCCAGCGTCAGGCGATCGCCGACTAAAAAGTCCGTGTCGGTGATCATCGCCTCAAGCCGGTCATGGCGTTCTCTAACGGCCTTGCGGCCAAAGTCGCGCAAGGTCGCCAGCAGGGCCGGTTCGCCCGATTCCATTTCATATGCGACCCAGAGCGGGGTGAAGGCGGCGGTGAAGCCGGTGTTCACGAAAGCCATCAGCTGACGCATCCGGTCGGCTTCCGGCGAGCGAGGGTCGAAGCTGATACGACGTTGCGTGTCGCGGGCTTCGAGCCACGCGGCAATCGCCATGGTCTCGGTGAGCACCCTGCCCTCGTCGGTGACCAACACCGGCGTTTCCTGACGGCCGTTGATGCTGGCATAGGCGTCGTTCTTCATCTCGGTGAGCATGTCGACGCGACACAGGCGGTAGGGCTGTCCGAGCCGTTCAAAGGCAGCGACGAGTCCCATCGAACTTCCCAGCGGGAAGCCATAAAGGAGGATAGGTTCCATTTTCTTGTCTCTTCCATGTTAAGGGGATCACGCTGCGCAGCGAAGCTTGACCCTAAACGCTGGTCGCCCCATGTAAATTACGCACTATTCTGTAACCACGGTCCGCCCATGAAAGACGTCGTCTCAAGCTGCCCGATCGAAGAGGCGATGCGTGTGCTCAGCGGCCGCTGGCCCACCTTGCTGCTCTACTATCTCAAGGACGGGACCAAGCGATTCAGCGATTTGAGGCGTGACAACCCGACCGTGTCGCACCGCATCCTGGCGCTGGAGCTGCGCAAGCTGGAGGAAGCCGGAATCGCGCGGCGAACGGCGCATGCCGGCTATCCGCTGCGCGTGGAGTACGACCTCACAGCGCCCGGCCTCAAGCTCGTGCCGCTCATCGACGCCCTGGGCGACTGGTGGGAAGATACCGGGGACGACCGGGCCGGCCGGGTTTTATCGACGCCGGAAACTCGGCTCGTAGCGGCGGAATAGCCAGTGGTGAAAATCTGAGACCTTGTACCCGAGGCCGGACAACCGCTTTGGTGCTGTCCAAGCCGAATATCGGAATGCGCGGGCAGCGCCAGAAGCCGTCACGCCGCTTCCCCAGGCCCTCCCATTTCGACAAGCCTAAATGCATGTCGCGCAAAGTGTGCAGCGGTTTTGCGATAACGACATGCATAAAAACAAGAACCAAGAGCGCGTCGCTTGAATCCGCTCAAACGCGACGCGCCTCTAGTCGACGGGAAAGCGGATCGATCGTCATTGTCTGCTCTCCGGCGCGTAATGGAGGATGACAACACCTGATTTGAGCGTCCTCGTCTCCAGATGCTTCAAGGGTATCCGGTTCGGGCCGCCCTTGAAGAGCGGCGTGCCTCTCCCGAGAATGACGGGGTTGATCCCGAGGTGATACTCGTCGATCAGGCCGTGCTCCATCAGGGTCGCCGTGAGGTCGGCGCTGCCGAACACGAAGATGTCTCCGCCGTCCCTGGTCTTCAACTTGGAGACTTCTTCCGCGACATTGCCGTTGAAGAGCTTCGTGTTGTTCCAGTCGGCGTTTTTCAGCGTGCGCGAGAAGACCACCTTTTCGATCTTGTTCATGAAGTCCGCGATCCAGCCTTGCTCGGACGGCCAATAGGCTGCCATGAGTTCGTAGGTCACGCGGCCGAAGATCAGCGTGTCGGCCTTTTCCTGGGTCCCGCGAATGTAGTTCTCGAGTTCTTCTTCGAAGACGAACCAGTTGATATCTCTGTCCGGACCTTCGAAGAAGCCGTCGACGGTCACCATGTCCCATATGATCAGCTTTCTCAAAGAACCCTCCTCTTCGTGTATCCCTTTGTGAATTCTGGGCCTGTCCCGCGAAGCGGAAGCGCATGTCGGTGATCTGCCCCGCTTCCGAGACTGCGGTCTTCTCCAATCTGACCGGCTCCATGCCCTTCTGGCGGAAGAGGCGGATGCCGTCGCCGATGAGGACGGGCGCGCCATGCATGACGGGAAGTCGCAGCATTTCAGCGGGATGCGACGAAGCGTTCCAGTTTGCCCAGAGTTTGCAGTCCCAGTTCCACGGCACCGAAGCCCTTCGCCTGCTGGAACTCGGCAGCCGTGCTGAATACCATGCCCAGCGTTACCTTCGTTGCCCCGTTCTGATCCTCGAACGAGGCCCAGGCGTCGGCATGTTTCGGCCCGTTCTCGCCCCAAAGCAGCGTATAGCCGATCCTCTCCTCGGGCCGGACCTCGATATAAAGATGGTGGTTCGGGAAGACCGTGCCATCAGGCGCGATCATGTCGAATAGCCATTCGCCGCCCGTGCGCAGATCGATCCTTTTGGTGCGACAGGAGAACCCTTCCGGCCCCCACCATTGTGGCAGCGTTTCAGAGTTCATCCAGGCGCCCCACACAATGGATCGCGGCGCCTGAATCACCCGCTGCAGCACCATGGTTCGCTCAGCCGCGCCCGCGAGGTTGTCCAGACCGGCGCCGAAGCCTTCCCGGTAGCCTGCCTCCATGTCCTCCGCCAGCGAGGCAAGCTGCACCGTCACGACCAGCCGGCTGCACTCGTCCGCACCTTCGAAATCGGCTGTCACCAGCGCAGCAGATTGCGTCACGCCTTCGGACGAGATCACCTCGTAGTTCACGCTGCACACCGCTGGCTGCAGCGCAAGCCAGCCATTCTCGCAGCGGATGTCAGGCTGGCCTTCTACCTTGCAGAGCGAGATCTCGCGGCCACCGACCCTGATGTCGGATTCCAGGATTTCCACGGTGACCGAGGGCGATGGCGCAGCCCAGATCGCCCGCGCGGCCGGGGCCGTCCATGCCTCCCACAGCACGGCCAATGGCGCGGCCACGTCCCGTTCGAAGGTGAGCGTCGCAAAGCGGCCCTTCCTATCATCAGGCACCGCACGAGTCGCACTGTTTGCAGCGAGGTTCGATGTCATTCTGCGCGTTCCTTCATCACATTCATCACAAATGCGTCCAACCGGCCGAGCCGAGCGTCCCAGAGCGCCCGCTGTTCATCGAGCCATGTCCGCACCGGGTCCAGAGCCTCGGGTACGATGGCGCAGGTGCGTATTCGCCCGTCCTTGGACGTGGCGATCAACCCTGCCCCCTCAAGCACGGAAAGGTGCCTCATCACCGTGGGCAGCCGTAGTCCCGTGGGCCCAGCCAGATCCGTTACCCGCGCAGGTGTTTCGGCGAGCCGGGTCAGGATCGACCGGCGGGTCGGATCGGCGAGCGCATGGAAGAGCAGCGAGAGATCAGGATCATGCTTAGCCATGTCGCTAACTATCGCCCAAATTGCCGGTGGCGCAAGCGAAAACTTCGTCAAGTCGCTAAGTTTTTTCCGCCCAGACGCGCCGAGTTCGTAGAGCAGGCGGCCTAGTCCGAGTCCGTTGAGAGGTTGCTCGCAGCGATGCGAGCACACACCGATGCCTGCAATCGAAGACAAATTCCTGAAGCCGCCCAGTCCGCTTCCCACCGCGAGCCATAGTCTCAAGAGGCGTGATCTGTGGTATTATAGGCCGGTAAGGCGGGAGGCGCCGGTCCTGCCTGCCTCTGACCTGCGGCTTGCGAGTCGTGAATCTTTACCGAGGCTCAACATGGAGCGGAAGCTCGCTGCCATCCTTGCCATCGATGTCGTCGGCTACTCGGCGCTCATGGAGGCGGATGAAGCGGGCACCTTCGACCGGCTGAAACGTGGCCGCAAAGAGCTGTTCGAGCCGGAAATCGCGACGCGACACGGGCGTATCTTCAAGTTGATGGGAGACGGCCTGCTGGCGGAGTTCGGCAGCGTGGTGGATGCGGTCGAATGCGCGGTCACGCTTCAGCGCGGCATGGCGGAGCGTAACGCGAGCGTTGCCGAAGACCAACGCTTCGAAGTCCGGATCGGAATCAACCTTGGAGAAGTGATCGTCGAAGGGGACGATCGCTATGGCGAGGGCGTAAACGTGGCGTCGCGTCTCCAGCAACTCGCCGAGCCCGGTGGCATCTGCGTTTCGGAGAAGGTGTCCAAGGAGGTCAGGCAGAAGCTGGCGTTTGCGTTCGACCCCATGGGCGAGCAGCGGGTGAAGAATATAGCCGAGCCGATATACTGCTACCGGGTGAACCTGCACGTTCCAAGAGCCGCTCCGGTCGGCCGACCGGCATCGCTGGAATTGCCCGACAAGCCCTCGATCGCGGTCTTGCCTTTCACCAACATGAGCAACGATCCGGAGCAGGAAACCTTTGTCGACGGCTTGACCGAAGACCTGATCACCGACCTGTCTCGCTCAGCCGGCCTCTTCGTCATCGCGCGCAACTCAACCTTTGCTTACAAGGGGCGGTCGGTCGATGTGCGTCTGACCGCGCGTGATCTTGGGGTGCGCTATGTGGTTGAAGGCAGCGCCCGACGCGCCGCGGCGCGCGTGCGCATCAATGCGCAGCTGATCGACGCGATCGGCGGCGATCATATCTGGGCCGAGCGCTACGACAGCAGCCTCGAGGACATCTTTGCAGTGCAGGACGAGGTTACGGCCAAGATCGTCGAAGCCCTTGTCGGCCGATTGGCTGGACAGCCGGCGCGCAAACGGCCGACGAGTCTGGAAGCCTATGACCTTTGCGTGCGAGCCCGCGGCGTCAGTTTTCAGACTGGGTTAGGCGCGCGGGAAGCGCGCATGCTCCTGGAAAAGGCGATCGGACTCGATCCCGACTATGCCGAGGCACATAGCTTGCTGGCCCTCAATCTTTGGCTCGGCTGGCTGTTTTGGAACGAGCCGAAGCAAACCAACCAGCCTCGTGCGCTGGCGGAAGCGCAGCGGGCTGTGGCGCTCGACCCTAACGACGCGGGGAATCGCTGGGGGCTGGGAATCATACTTGGTCACGAACGGCGTTACGGGGAATCGGATGCCGAGTTCGAGGCGACCTTCAAGCTCGATCCTAATCATGCCGATGCCTGGGCGATACGCTCGGATCTCATCACCCTGAGGGGTGACGCGGTCAAGGGCGTCGAATTCGTGAAGCGGGCGTTGCGGCTCAATCCGCGCCCACCGGGATGGTACTATTGGATGGCAGGCCAAGCCTATTATGCGCTCGGCGACTATCAATCCGCGGTCGAGGCTTTGCGCAAGCCGGAAACCTACCGCACCACGTCGCGGCGCTTGCTTGCGGCAGCCCTCGCGCAGCTCGGGCGCCTGGATGAAGCCCGTCAGGAGGCGGAATTCTTCATGATGAACGATCCCCATTTCAGCATCAGGCACTGGGCAACATCGCAGCCATTCGACAACGAGGAAGTGCTCCAGCGCTTCGTCGAAGGCTACCGCAAGGCTGGCCTTCCCGACTAAAGAGCGCATCGTTTGGATCGCCGGCTTGCTCCGGTCAGGACATAGGCTCGTCTTTTGCCTGTGAAGGGGAATGCCCGTTGATGGCGCCCGAAGCGGCGCATTGCTGCCATTCGCAAGAGGAGAATTAAAGGTCTCCGATGAGTCAAACTGGTATTCCGTCTCGATACCCACGAGTCGGACTTCACCACTGGGGAAGACGCCGCAGCGACCGCGATTTTTGAGCGCCTGCCCGGCAAAAGCCATGATCGCGCTTATGTCAGGCGGGCATGACCGTTGCGAGAATCGAAAATGACGAAGTCCGAACGAGCCTTGACAGGCGAGCGCTGCTTAGGGCTGCCGGCCTTGCCGCGCTGGCCGGGCTCGCTGGCTGCGCCACCGTCCTGCCCACCGGCGAAGGCGCCGGTGTCTCGGCCTCGGCCGCCGGCAGGCTGGCGGGCATCCGCTCTTCCGCCGGTCTTGCACCGCTTGTCCCAGATCCCCGGCTCGAGCAGGCGGCCCTGCAGCAGGCCGGCTATATGGCGCGCGGCGGCCGCATGACCCACACCACCGGCTGGGGCAAGGGATTTGCCTCGCGCGTCCGGGGCAACGGCATCGCCGGTGCCGCCGCCGAAAACATCGCCGCGGGCCGCTTCGACGAGCCGAAACTGTTCGATATCTGGATGCATTCGGCTGGCCATCGCCGCAACATGCTCGACCCGCGCTTCACGCGCTTTGGCCTGGCCTTTGTCCGTGACGGCCGCGACAGCTCGCTGCGCTACTGGAGCCTGGTTCTGGGCAGATAGGGGTCGGGCAAACAGGGACCGGCACGCCGGCCCAATCCGCAGCCATCATATGCGCCGCGACGCCCATCGGCTGCGGATCATCAGGCCGTCGGTGCTTGCGGCCGAGCAACTCCCCGATGTCGCTGGCCGAAACCGGTTTGCTGAAATGATAGCCCTGCATTTCATCGCAGTTGTTCCTGCGCAGGAAGGCCACCTGATCGTCTGTTTCGACGCCCTCGGCAATGACCCTCAGATTGAGCTTTTGACCCAATGAAATCACCGCGCTGGCGACAGCCTGATCGTTCTCGTCGGCGACGAGATCGTTGATGAAGGACTTGTCGATCTTCAGCCGCGCGACTGGAAAGGTCTTGAGCGCACTGAGGCTGGAATAGCCCGTTCCGAAATCGTCGATCGAGATCTGAACGCCCAGGCTTTGCAGTTCGCTCATGGTCGCGACCGCCAGGTCGATATCCTGCATGATGAGGCTTTCGGTCACCTCCAGCTCGAGATACCCGGCCTCCAGACCGCTGTCCGCGAGCGCGTTGACGACGCGGCCGATCAGGTTCCTTTCCCTGAATTGCCGGGCCGACACATTGACGCAGACAGTCATCGGCGGCAGACCCGCATCCTGCCAGGCCTTGTTCTGCCGGCAGGCTTCGTGCAGAACCCAGTCTCCGATCGGTACGATCAGGCCTGTCTCCTCGGCCGCCGGAATGAAGGCGGTCGGCGGTATCGTGCCCCGCGTCGGATGATTCCAGCGCACCAACGCTTCGACCGCGAAGACCTGCCCCGACCGAAGATCGACTTGCGGCTGATAGACAAGGGTGAATTCGGAACGGGCCAGGGCGTTTCGCAATTCCTCCTGAAGCACGAATTTTTCATGCGCCGTGGTGTTGAATTCGGGAGCATAGAACTGGAAATTGTCGCGACCGAACTCCTTCGCGCGGTACATGGCTGCATCGGCATTGGCCAGCAGCGCGTCTGGATTCAGCCCATCCTTGGGGTAGCTTGCAATGCCGATACTGGCGGTCGCCCGCAGCCGATGCGCTCCGAGCTGAACCGGCTCCGCAATCGCCACACGGATTTTTTGCAGGGTCTCGGCGATCAGATCGACGTTCGTCGGCTGGTCGAACAGGACGATGACGAATTCGTCGCCGCCAAGCCGCACGACGGTATCGGTCGCCCTTACGCACTCGACCATGCGGGCGGCAACGGTCTTCAGCAGCTCGTCACCGGCATTATGGCCAAGCGTGTCGTTGACCAGTTTGAAATTGTCCAGATCGATGAACACCACCGTCACCCAACGATCGTATCGTTGCGCGTACAGGATCGCCTGCGAAAGCCGGTCCTCGAGCAAGGCGCGATTGGGAAGCCCGGTCAACACATCATGATTGGCCATGAAGTGGATCCGATCCTCGGCCAGCTTGCGCTCGATGGCGATCCCGGCGATGCGCGTCGTGAAATCGATGAGCCGGGTCTCGGCCTCGGTCGGTTCGCGCACCGTCATCGAATACATCGCAAAGAGGCCCAGCACTGCGCCCTGATGCGACAGGATCGGGGTCGACCAGCACGAACGATAGCCATGGGCCGCCGCCAGCTGGCGATAATCCTCCCAAAGCGGATCCTGCATGATGTCGGCGACGATGACCGGTTCGCGCCGGTAGGCGGCGGTTCCGCAGGACCCCACCTTGGGACCGATGGCAACCCCGTCGATGGCGCTCGTATAGTCTTTCGCCAAGCTCGGAGCGGCGCCGTGGTGCAAGTGGCTGCCGTCCTTGTCGAGCAGCAGGACGGACCCGAATATCCCCGTCAACTGGGATTCGACGAGGCGCATGAGGCGGTCGAGCACGTCTTCGAGCGGAGCGCTCGTCGCGATCATTTCCAGTATATGCGCCTGCCCGTCTCGAAGGACGTCCGCCTGCTTGCGGGCAGTGATATCGCGGGCGATGCCAACCAGACCGAAGATATCATCTTGAACATTGCGCAACGGCACCTTCGTCGACGAGAACCATTTGCCGGCGCCCGATGCGTCGATCACAAACTCTTCCTCGTCGATCATCGGCTGTCGGCTGCGCAGCACGTCCTGCTCGATAGCGCGAAATTTCCGCGCAAGCTCGGGGGCATGAAGGTCGAAATCGGTCAAGCCGATCATGTCGCTGGGGCTGTCCTTGCCGCAGTCGGACGCAATGGCCCTGTTGGCCACGACGAAGCGGCTTTCGGTGTCCTTGACCCACATGTAATCGGGTACCCAGTCGATCAGCGTCTGCAGCGAGATACGCTCGTCGACGATCAGGCGATTGGCGGCGAGTTCGGTAACGTCCTCATGCGTGGCGACCCAGCCGCCGTCGGGCATCGGCTGATGACGGATCTGAATCGTCCGCCCGTCGGTGAGTTCGGCGGCCCAGTCTCTCGAAGCCGTGCCCGAATTGACCGCCCGGGCCATTGCGAGATAGGCGTCGGCAGCCATTGCGGACGTCCCCGCAGCGACGCGACGCTCGATGATTTCGTCCAGCGTGACACCCGGCTGCAAATGCTCGGGCGCGATGCGGTAAATCTCCGCATAGCGGCGGTTGCACAGGATCAGCCGTTCATCGGCATCGAAAAAGCAGATGCCTTGCGAGACGTTGTCGATAGCCGTCTCGAACCGCAGCGCCTGCCGCTCGAGCGTTGCGATCGTAGCCCGAAGCTCGCGCTCGAGGGTTTCGTACGAGGCGGCCGTCAGCTTCGCCAGCGCGGCCAAATTGGTCGATTCGGGCGCTTCGGCGGCTTGCCTCGATGATTTCGTAACCAAACAGAATTCCTCCGGCTCGGCGCTTGCAGCAAGGCAAGGACGGCTCGCCTGCAAGCTAAACGACCGCATAGTGGTCCGGATATACTAATGGCAGGTGAACCGGTTCGATGCCGGAGGCAACCAGGCGTTGATAGCCGGGATCCAGGGTGTTCTCAGAGACTGTTTCGAAATTCGCTCTGGCGAGCCATATGGTGGTGGTTTCGAGAACCGGAGCGCAGAAAACGCCGTCAGATGGCCGCCGGAGTAGAATTTCCAAGCAGGCTCTCAGGGTGGCGACCTGAGTTCGGAGCCTGGTGCAAAGCCCCGAACGTCAGTCCATATGCGCGGCGGGTGCCCCACCGGCCGGACCGGTCCTTGGCTTGCGCAGCAGGAAAACAAAGGGGATGGCAAGCAGCGTCATCATCATCAGCAGCTTGAAGTCATTGACGTAAGAGATCATCATCGCTTGGCTGTTGACCATGCGATCCATCTGCGAAAGCGCCGTCGGATCACCGCCCGCCGCTGCCGGCGACGCCGCCCAGAGGTTTGGATTGAACGGATTGACGTAGGCCGAGAGCTCGGCATGGTTGACCTGGGTGTTGCGTACCAGGAGAACCGTTACCACCGATACGCCGATCGACGAGCCAAGATTGCGCACCAGGGAAAACAGCGCCGTGGCATCAGTGCGGAAGCGTGCGTCGAGCGTGGCGAAGGCCACAGTCGACAGCGGCACGAACACCATGCCCATTCCCAGCCCCTGGATAACGCCGGAACTGATGATGAGCCAATCGTCCATCTGCGGCGAGAAGCTGGACATCGTATGGAGCGACTGCGCGGTCAGGAGGAAGCCGATGACAACGAGGATTCTGGCATCGACCCTGTGCATGATGCGGCCGACCAGGAGCATCGAAATCATCGTGCCGACACCGCGTGGCCCCATGACGACACCGATGGTGACGGTCGGATAGCCGAAGATGTTGGACAGCATTGGCGGTAGCAGCGACATGCTCGCAAGGATGAGCACACCCATGACGAAGATGAATGCCAGCCCGGTCACGAAATTGCGGTCGAGGAAGATCTTCGGGTCGATGAAGGGCTGCTCCGCCGTCACCGTGTGAATGATGAACACCCAGAAACCGGTCAGCGAAAGACCAAGCTCGATCCAGATCTCCACCGAGGAAAACCAGTCGACCTCGCCGCCGCGATCGAGCATCAGCTGAAGCGCGCCGACGCCGAGCGATATCATGGCGAAGCCGAAGAAATCGAAGCTCCGCACCCGCCTTGCAACGGCCGGCAAATATGCGGCCATCCCGAGGAAGGCAAAAATGCCGACTGGCAGATTGATGAAGAAGACCCAGCGCCAGCTGAAATTCTCGGTCAACCAGCCACCCAGAGTCGGGCCGAGGATCGGCCCCAGCATGATGCCGGCGCCCCAGATGGCCATCGCCTGGCCGTGGCGTTCCTTCGGATTGATGTCGAGCAGGAAGGTCTGCGACAGGGGCACGATCGCCGCGCCGAACACGCCTTGCATAAGGCGGAACAGCACCATGCTCTCCAGGCTCCATGCAAGGCCGCACAGCATCGAGAAGATGGTGAAGCCGACCACCGCCGTCAGGAACAGTTCCTTACGGCCAAGCCGGTCGGCAAGCCAGCCGGTGACCGGCGTCATGATGGCCGCGGCCACGATGTAGGACGTCAGCACCCAGTTGATGTTGTCGGGGGAAGCGCCGAGATCGCCAGTCATAGTCGGCAGCGCGACGTTGGCAATCGTCGTATCGAGCGCCTGCATGATCGTCGCCAGCATGAGCGCAACGGTGATCAGGCCGCGATGCGGCACTTCGCGAAAGGGTTCTGGCGTGCTCATGATGCGGAACTTCCGACAGGTAACAAAAACGTGTACATTAGAGCGACGTGCGTCCATTTGGATGCATAAAGTACGCTCTAGTACTTTGAGTCCGCGCATCGTGCTTTCCGAAAATCGATTCCGATTTTCGGGCCGATGCGCAAGGCTTCCGGGCGGCGAGGCCTTCCGTATGGAGAGACTCTCGACGCGGTGGGACGCGACTATCGATGTGGGGGTTACATCGACCGAGCGTCTCGACAGGACGCACACCTGCCGCCCGGAAACCTGAGGACCGAAGGACCTGCGTCGCGTTGTTCAGGCTTCGGTCAGGCCGCAATGCAGCCCGGTCCAACCCCAACCCTCACCGCACGTCCTACCGGACCGATCCTGTCATCTCCTCTCGTGCATTTCCTCTCGCTGTGAGGCGAGAATTCCACTTCCGATGTCCTATTGCGCCTCACCCGCCGTGGCGTGGCCGAAGATACTGGGAAGCCCGCGGGAAACGCCGGTATCCACCGTGACTGTCACGCTCATGCCGGTGCGCAGCGCCATCCTGGCGTCGGCATCGGCCAGTTCCAGGCGCACCGGAATGCGCTGGGTGACCTTGACCCAGTTGCCGGTGGCGTTCTGGGCGGGCAACAAGGAGAACTCGGCCCCCGTGCCGGCGCCGATAGCCTTGACCGTGGCTTCGAAGGTCTTGCCCGGATAGGTGTCGACCACGATTTCGGCCTTCTGGCCCGGCTTCATGTTGGTGAGCTGGGTTTCCTTGAAATTGGCATCGATCCAGGTGTCGCCGGTCTCGACCAGCGAGAACAGCGGCGTACCCGAGCCGACATACTGGCCGACCTTGAACGAGGCAGCCTGGCTGACGATGCCGTCGGCCGGCGCCCTGACCGTGGTCTGCGCCAGATCGTAGGCAGCCTTGTCGCGCGCGGCGAGTGCCGACATCACGGTCGGATGCTCGTCGGTCTCGATATCGGGATCGCCGCCAAGTGCCGCCTTGGCGCTGAGGATGCCCTGCTGGGCCACGGCCAGTTGCTGCCTGGCCTTGTCGAGATCGTTCCTGGCCTCGTCCAGCGACGACTTGGCATTGATGCCCTTGCGGGCAAGGTCGGCGGCCCGGTCGTATTGCGACTGCGCGTAGTCGACCTGGCTGGCGTCGGACCCTTCCTGTGCCACCGCCTGGCTGTAGGCGGCACGCAACTGCTCGACATTGAGGCGCGCGCCGGCCACCGCCGCATCGGCCTGGGCCAGCGCGATCCGGTATGGCTCGGGATCGATGGCGAACAGCACGTCGCCCTGCTTGACAGACTGGTTGTCGAAAATATCGACCTGAACGATGCGGCCCGCCGTATCGGCGGCGATCGACACCTTGGCCTGCTGCAGATTGGCGTTCTCGGTTTCCTGATAGCGGCCGCCGGTCACCCAGACATAGCTGCCGCCAGCGATCAGCGCTGCGGGCAGCGCGAACATCAAAAGAAAACGGCCGGCACGGCGCTTCTTCTTCGGCGTCGGCGCTAACTGCGGAGCGACCGCCACAGGAGCTGCCGCCGGCTGCGCGGGAGCTTCCATCTCCAGCTTGGTCGCACTCTCATCCATCTTGGCTACCGCGTTCATGCTGCTGCGCCTTCTGCACCCTTGATTTTCTCGCAGGACGGCGTTTCGCCGTCCGCCAGGTTTTCGGCCATCGCCTCCAGTGCCCTGATCAGGACGCGGCGATCCTCAGGCGACACGCCGGTCAGCGATTGCTCATAGACTTCGCCAGCAAGGCTCTTGACCTCCGCGTAAGCCTCGCTCGCC
Source organism: Mesorhizobium sp. WSM4821 (assembly GCF_055901555.1). Taxonomy (NCBI): domain Bacteria; kingdom Pseudomonadati; phylum Pseudomonadota; class Alphaproteobacteria; order Hyphomicrobiales; family Phyllobacteriaceae; genus Mesorhizobium; species Mesorhizobium sp. WSM4821. The sequence goes on from NZ_CM148371.1 coordinate 5,310,566, forward strand.
TTGGCGGTCGGGAAGATCATGCGGACGCGGCGGTCGGCGGCGTCGGAACGGCGTTCGATCCAGCCGCCCTCCTCCATACGGTCGACAAGACGGGACACGCTGATCGGTTCGATCTCGAGAAGCTCGGCGAGCCGCGCTTGCGTGATGCCTTCTTCCTTGGCGACGCGGACCATAAGCCGCCATTGCGCCGAGGAAAGGCCGAGCCCGCTGGCCTTCGCCTCGAAGCGCTTGCGCATCAGGCGCTGCACGTCGTGGATCAAAAAGCCCAATCTGTCGATGCCATCGGAAACCATAAGCGGCATATATTATAAGCGTGCTTATTATTCAAGGTGGCGTATTGTGCCAGAAGCCGGCAAGTTTCATGACAGCCGCAGGAAGGCGCTACAGCTCCAGGTTCCAGTTCTGGCCGACCAGATCCTTGCCGAAGGCGTGGTGGCGCTCCTCGTCGGCCAGCTTGAAGCCTGATGCCTCGTAGATGCGACGCGCCGAGACAAGAATGTCGTTGGTCCATAGTGTCAGCGTCTTGTATCCCTTCGCACGGGCAAAGCCGATGCACTCCTCGACCAGCCGCCTGCCGATGCCGAGACCGCGCGCCGAGGGTTCGACATAGAGCAGGCGCAGCTTCGCCACCGCGTCCGACTTGCGCACGACGAAGACCGAACCGGCGACCTCCCCTTCCCGCTCGGCGATCCAGCTGCGCTCCCATTTCGGATCGAAGGATTTGACAAAGGCGCCGAGGATTTCGGCGACCAGCGCCTCGTAGGTTTCGTCCCAGCCATAGTCCTGGGCGTAGAGCAGGCCCTGGCGATGGATGATCCAGCCGATATCGCCGACCTGCAAAGGCCGCAGCATGTAGGGGACCTTGGGTTCCGCAGCCTCATCCAGCAGGCGTTGCACCGTCAGCATGGCCTTGACCAGCCTGTCCTGATCTAGAGCGGGAAGCCGGTCGAGCAAGGCCGCGACCTGATCATGGGAGCCCTGGTTCAGCGGCGCGAAGGCCGTCCTTCCCGCCGGTGTCATCGTGATCGACGAGCGCCGCGCGTCGGCTTCCGTCGCTGTGCGCTCCACCAGGCCGCGCTCCTCGAATTTTTTCAACAGCCGGCTGAGATAGCCGGGGTCGAGACCGAGATCGCGCGCGAGGTCAGTGGCGGTCAAACCGTTGCGATGCGCAAGTTCGTAGAGGACCCGAGCCTCGGTCAGCGAGAAGGCGCTTTTCAGCCATCCTTCGTCGAGCAGGCCGATCTGGCGGGTGTAGAAGCGGTTGAAGGCCCGCACCGCATCGATCCGCTCCTTGCTGGGTTGATGATGAATCGTCATTCCATCCTCCTGCTCGCACAAGATCAATCATTTAGTTGACGCAGTCAAGTATTTAGGAGATCGGTCGGGCCTGTTCGACAACATTCGCATCACCTCCACCGGGCTATGGCATGGCGGAACGGTGCCCGCTTCTGGTGCCCGCTTCTGATACTCAAATCGCCGGGGCGCCGGTAACGCCATCATTCCGGAGCGGGACGGCTGAATTAGGCTCTCGCGTGCCTTGACTCTCGCAAGCCGCCAGCTTATCTCACCGCCACGTTAGCACTCGCCATTGGTGAGTGCTAACTAGGTCCGGCGCCGCCGGACGGAGGAACTGTTCTCACCATTCTCATCGAGGAATAAAAAATGGCAAAGTCGAAGTTCCGCCCGCTTCATGACCGCGTGGTCGTACGCCGGGTTGAATCCGAATCCAAGACCGCCGGCGGGATCATCATCCCGGATACGGCGAAGGAAAAGCCGCAGGAGGGCGAGATCATCGCCGTTGGTTCCGGCGCCCGCGACGAAGCCGGCAAGCTCGTCCCGCTGGACGTCAAGGCTGGCGACCGCATCCTGTTCGGAAAGTGGTCGGGCACCGAAGTCAAGCTCAATGGCGAAGACCTTCTGATCATGAAGGAATCCGACATCATGGGCATCATCGGCTGAATATCGGCCTCACCGTCACTTAAATCTTCGGGCTCAATCCAAGCCCCTGCCAGGAGCTAAAAATGGCTGCCAAAGACGTAAAATTCTCCCGCGACGCCCGTGAGCGCATGCTGCGCGGCGTTAACATCCTCGCCGACGCGGTCAAGGTCACGCTCGGCCCCAAGGGCCGCAACGTCGTCATCGACAAGTCGTTCGGCGCCCCGCGCATCACCAAGGACGGCGTCACCGTCGCCAAGGAAATCGAGCTTGAAGACAAGTTCGAGAACATGGGCGCGCAGATGGTCCGCGAAGTTGCTTCGAAGACCAACGACATTGCCGGCGACGGCACCACGACCGCGACCGTTCTGGCGCAGTCGATCGTCCAGGAAGGCCACAAGTCGGTTGCCGCCGGCATGAACCCGATGGACCTGAAGCGCGGCATCGATCTGGCCGTCACCGAAGTCGTCGCGGCCCTCGGCAAGGCTGCCAAGAAGATCAAGACCTCCGAGGAAGTCGCCCAGGTCGGCACGATCTCGGCCAATGGCGATGAGTCGGTCGGCGCTATGATCGCGGAAGCGATGCAGAAGGTCGGCAACGAAGGCGTCATCACCGTCGAGGAAGCCAAGACCGCCGAGACCGAACTCGAAGTTGTCGAAGGCATGCAGTTCGACCGCGGCTATCTCTCGCCCTACTTCGTCACCAACGCCGACAAGATGGTTGCTGATCTCGAGGACGCCTACATCCTCCTGCACGAGAAGAAGCTCTCCAACCTGCAGGCCATGCTGCCGGTTCTCGAAGCCGTCGTGCAGACCTCGAAGCCGCTTCTCATCATCTCGGAAGACGTCGAAGGCGAGGCCTTGGCCACGCTGGTCGTCAACAAGCTGCGTGGCGGTCTGAAGATCGCCGCCGTCAAGGCCCCGGGCTTCGGTGATCGTCGCAAGGCCATGCTGGAAGACATCGCCATCCTCACCGGTGGCCAGGTCATCTCGGAAGACCTCGGCATCAAGCTCGAGAATGTCGGCCTCAACATGCTCGGCCGCGCCAAGAAGGTGTCGATCTCCAAGGAGAACACAACCATCGTCGACGGCGCCGGCAAGAAGGCCGAGATCCAGGGCCGCGTCGCCCAGATCAAGCAGCAGATCGAGGAGACCACCTCGGACTACGACAAGGAGAAGCTGCAGGAACGCCTGGCCAAGCTCGCCGGCGGTGTTGCGGTGATCCGCGTCGGCGGTGCGACCGAGGTCGAGGTCAAGGAAAAGAAGGACCGCGTCGATGACGCCCTCAACGCGACCCGCGCGGCCGTCGAAGAAGGCATTGTCGCTGGCGGCGGCGTCGCCCTGCTGCGCGCTTCGGCCAACATCAAGGCCACCGGCGTCAACGCCGACCAGGCTGCCGGCATCAACATCGTGCGTCGCGCGCTGCAGGCTCCGGCCCGCCAGATCGCGGCCAACGCCGGTGCGGAAGCATCGATCGTTGCCGGCAAGATCCTCGACAACAAGGGCGCGACGTTCGGCTACAACGCCCAGACCGGCGAGTATGGCGACATGATCGCCATGGGTATCGTCGATCCGGTCAAGGTCGTGCGCACGGCCCTCCAGGACGCGGCCTCGGTCGCCGGCCTGCTGGTCACCACCGAAGCCATGATCGCCGAGGCGCCGAAGAAGGACTCGGCTGGCGGCGGCATGCCGGGCGGTATGCCTGGCGGCATGGGTGGCATGGGCGGCATGGATTTCTAATCCAGCATTGCCTCGCATTCACGGAAAGGGCGCCGACAGGCGCCCTTTTTCGTTGCTTAAGTGTGCTATTAGCGAAGTTAATGCACTGCGGCAGCCGCATTGCTGGCCAGCAAGGCACCTTCTATCAGCGGGGCGACTTCATCGGCTACCGCCAGCACGGGAGCACGGTCGCGGGTGGCGCGCGCGATCACCATCAGCCCTTCCAGCGATGATTCGACCAGCAGCGCCAGAGCGTAGGCACGGCGCTCTGGCACCCCTGCCCCGACGAAGGCCGCCTGCAGCAGGCCTATCCATTGCGCGAAGGCCGACCGGCACAGTTCGGCCAGTTCCGGCATGTCGGCCGGCGAATCCAGCACTACCGGCGCGACCGGACAGCCAAGCGTGAACTGGTTGTCCTCCAGCATGCGTGCGATCGACTGGTAAATATGGTGGACGGCCACCGCCGGGTCCCGCTCGGCGGCGAGCGCTTCCCCCAGCCATTGCGTGACCTTTTCGACGCTGTCGCGCGTCACCTCGACGACCAATTGGTCCTTGCCGCCCGGAAAATGAAAATAGAGCGATCCCCTCGGTGCGCCGGAGGCGCTCAAAATATCGTTGAGCGAGGTACCGTGATAGCCGCGCTGCCTCAGCAGCAGCGCCGTCGCTTCGAGCATGCGGGTGCGGGTGTCGTTCGCCATGTCAGCCTCTGTCAGGAGTGACCATTATAGGCCTTGCCACGGATATGACAATCGGTCTACATAATATGTAGATCAGTCTACATATTTCTAGGGAAAGCCGACATGCTCAGCTATCGTCCTGAAGGGTCCGGCGCGCCACAGCTTCATCGAAGAGGAGAAAACCAATGACCATCCGTGACGCAGAGGCCCATTGGCAGGGGCCGTTGAAAGAAGGTTCGGGCCGGCTGCGGCTCGGCAGCGGCGTCTTCGAAGGTGCCTATTCCTTCCCGTCGCGCTTCGAGAAGGGTCCCGGCACGAATCCCGAGGAACTGATCGCGGCGGCGCATGCCGGCTGCTTTTCGATGGCGCTGAGCGCCATAGCAGGCAGCGGCGGCCATGTCCCCGCACGGATCCACACCGTTGCCAAGGTGCATCTCGGCATGAGCCCGGCCGGACCGACAATCACCCGCATCGACCTTGAAACAGAAGCCGAAATCCCGGAACTCGGGCCCGAGGAATTCCAGCGCCTTGCCCAATCGGCGAAAGCAACATGCCTCGTCTCCCGCGCGTTGGCCGGTGTGGCGGATATCAGGCTCAAGGCCGAGCTGATCGCCGCGGCTGCCGCGGATAAATCAACACATTAATGCCTCGAAGGAAGAACGCTCGTGAGTGTCCAAGGATGAGGAGAGAAAATGACCATTGAAAGCAAAGTTACCCGCGAGATCATGGAACGCTTCAACGGCGCATTTGAGACGCATCGCCCCGAAGACCTCGATGATCTGATCGGCGAGGGCTGCGTCCTCGAAAATACGGCGCCGGCTCCGGATGGAGCGCGCTACGAAGGGCGTGAGGCTTGCCTCAATTTCTGGAAGGGCGTGGCATCGTCCGCCAACCTTGTCTTCAAGGCTGAGGAAATCTCCGCGATGGGCGACCGTGGAATCATCCGCTGGCAACTTCGCTGGAGCGAGCGCGAAGCGGACCGGGTTCGAGGCGTTAACATCATGCGCGTTCGCGACGGAAAGATCGTCGAGGGTCTGGGATACGTCAAGGGGTAGCGCCAGTTGGCGCTACCGGTCAGTCAGCGCCAGTTTTGCACCGAGCATGACGAAGGCGCCGGCGAAGGTGCGGCGCATCCACGTCAGCACCTTCGGCCGCGAAACGACATGACTGCGGATCGAGGCGGCGAAGATGCCGTAGCCGACGAAGACGGCGAAGGTCAAAAGCATGAAGACGGTGCTGAGCTCCAACATCTTCGATAGCGCATGCGGTTCGGTGGTGCTGACGAACTGCGGCAGGAAGGCGAAGAAGAAGATCGACAGTTTTGGATTGAGGATGTTGATGAGGACGCCCGAAGCGATCATCTTGCCGGCCGAGCGCGGCGCGACATCCTGCGCGACGCTCAAGCCGCCGCCCTCCTTCAGCGTGTTCCAGGCCATGTAGAGCAGGTAGGCGACGCCCAGATATTTCAGTGTCTCGAAGGCGAGTGCGCTGGTGTGCAGGAGCGCCGCCAAGCCGGTGATGGCGGCCGCCATATGTGGGATGATGCCGAGCGTGCAGCCGAATGCAGCGATGATACTGGCGCGCGCGCCGCGCGACAGGCCGGCGCTCAGCGTATAGAGAACACCGGTACCGGGCGAAGCCACGACAATCAGCGACGTCAACAGGAATTCGATGCTCACGATGGTTCCTCCCGTGCCCTGCCCGCCGGCAAGGTAGCCAGCAAAGGCACGCCGCACAAGCCTGCCCGAACGCCGCTTGTCACAGCGTTGGCAATCCGTGCGCTTTGCGCGCCATCAGGCAATCGTCGCCGCCGGGCATGCAGGCGCGGCAGACGTCCGGGCGGATCTCGTAGATCCCGCAAGCGGTGGACTTGCCGACGTCGCCGGCAAGCGCTGAGCAGCGCCTCCCGTCACAGCGCATGCCAGCTTCGTCGGCGGACACATATTTTGCCGGAATCCGGTCGAGCTGCGCGTCGTCTTCTGTCGAGAAGCGCGGCCATTCGGCAGAATAGGAACAGCAGGCGCCGCAACTGTGGCAGTCGAAGAGAGAAGCGGCGTTCTCTTCCAGAGATGAAAAATCCCCGGCGACCGCCAAGGCAAGCAGCCCTGGCGCGGCAGGATCAAGACCGGCATCTCGCGGCAAGGCGCTATTTCTTCTTCCTGGTCTTGCGCGGCGCCACCTCCGCCGGCGACTTGAACAGATCGGTCGCGGCCTCGGCGGATGCATCGGCTTTCGGCGCGGCCGCCGGCTTGGCCAACTTTGCGGTAGCGGCCGGTGCTGCCGGCTGATCCTTGGCGGAAAACTTTATGGCCATATCAATCCTCGTCGGAGAAACGCGATGATGGCGCATTCGGGTTGCGAAGGCGGCCGATCAGCGCCGAGACTGCCGTGATGTTCATTTCCTCGGGCGACCAATTCCTGGCCTCCTCGATGTGCCGCGGCGCCAACTCGCGATGCGTGCTGCCGCTATAGGCGGCATCCTGATGGGTGACACGCTCATGGGTCTTGGTATTTTCGCGGACATATTCGATCAGATAGTTCGGGCATTCGGAGCGGCCGCGCACGCCGAGTCTGACCTGGGCGTCGCCATGGGCGCGCTTGCAGCGCTCGAGCTTTTCGAGAACGCGCCGGACATATTCGACCGGCTTGTCGAGCACTCCCACGATATCGGCGATGGTCGAATCGGCGGCGATCGCCTGTTGCGGGGCGCGCTTGGTGGCCATCAGCGTCTGCCTGCGCGCTTCGGCGAGGCAGCGAGCGCGGCGGCCGCAGCCATATCGTCAGCTTCCTTCTCCAGGCGCAGTTCGCGCAGCCGCGCGGTCTTGGCTTCCCGGGCCTGGCTGGCGGCATCCTGTTCGGAAATAATGCGGTTAAGCGACATGGACTGGGTCTGGGCCTTGCTGAAGATGGATTCGGCGTGGTCACGGGATTTCTTTGAAGTGGCGCTCAAGGTCTTTCTCCCGGTTCGGAGCATGATGCCGCAAAATGGCGGAGGCCGGTCTTTCGACCAGGACCACGCACAGGGCAATACGGCAGTCGGTTCAAGTTGCTGGAGCATCCTTAACACGTTCAGGCGAACGCGCAGTGCTCTTTATCGAACTTTTTAAAGGTCCCAAATGCAAAAGGCCAGGCGTTGCCCGACCTTCCGCTGGAATGCAGCGCGTCCGGTTGAACGTCGCTAACTCATCTGCGTCTTTCCGGAAACGGATGTTCCCGAGTCATGCGCTCGCCGTTCATCGGTGCCAGTACATCCGTGGTCACCGGCGAGGCTGAATTCGGTTTTAGGCCGCTTTCAACTGATCGGCGGACATCTTGCCCGACTTGTTGTCGCGGACCATCTCGTAGCCGAGCTTCTGGCCCTCGACAATGTCGCGCATTCCGGCGCGTTCCACGGCCGAGATGTGGACAAAAACGTCGGCCGAGCCGTCGTCAGGCTGAATAAAACCAAAACCCTTGGTGGCGTTGAACCATTTAACTGTGCCTGTGCTCATAACGAACCCTTTCCGTGGCAAATATTAGTTCGCCGTCGTGCGAATGCACAACAACGTTTGTCTCGATTTTGATGGGGGAAGTTCGTCAAAGGCGCGCCTGGGCACGCGGATAACAAAAGTCGGTCAAACAAATATCGACGAATTTCTTTTAGACTTCTTTTGGCGCCGTGTCAATTTTTTGCATTCACCGCCACCGGATCCGGCGCCAAAGCCGGGCCGGCGCCGCTGTAAAAAAATCGCACGATGCCGGGAACCATTTTGGCATCCGCGCATTTTGGAAATCGTCAGCAGTTCACGAGAGCAATCTTAGGAAGGGCTGACACAAAGGACGCCTCCCGTGCAATAAAACGCGCGAGGGGCGTTCTTTTATGGCGGCCGGCCGCTTCAACTCCGATGAGTGGGCGGCGTGGGCGGCCTTTAGCCTGCTTCAGTTGTTGCCGTCAAATCACATATTCAGGCTCTTCGAGAAAGCGCTGGTGAAGGCGACCTCGCCATGGTCACCGATGGCTTCGCCAAGCACCACGTCCACGCGGTCGCTGGTCACCCGCGCCAGCGCGAAGCCGCCCATGAAGGCGGCCTTCGGCTTGAACAGGTCGAGACCGTCGCGGCTGTAGATCATCGGCGTCTCGTGCTGGTGGCCATGGAAGATGCCGACGACATTGTAGTCCTTCAGCGCCACCAGCAGCGCCTGCCGGTCCGCCTCGCTCCACCAATGCGGCGCACCGGTGCCGTCATCGTCGAAGGTTCCTTTGGCGGCATCCCACCGTTCGATCGAAAAGACATCCCAACCATAATGCTGGAACAGAATGACAGGGCGGCCGTCCGCCGCATGGGTCGCCAGATCCTGCTTCAGCCACGGCAGGCTGGAAACGGCGCCGTGGCCGGTGTCGCCGGCAAAACGGTGCGTCTGGACGAGATGCAGGCCGGCCCAATCCCATGAGTAGCAGTCGGTGTCGAGATCGTAGCTGGTGGCCGGCACCGGCGGTTTGAAGAACACGCCGGCACGATGGTTGACCTCGACATAGTCGCGCATTTCGCGGCGGTACCAGTCGACATGCGGCGGCGGGCCGTTCTGGTCGAGATCGTGGTTGCCGAGCCCGACATAGACCGGCACATGCACGCGATCGGGGCGACACCCTGCTGGTAACGTTGGCTGAACTGGAGAAGCTGCGTGCCTTCGCTGGGCTGGGTGACCTGGCCGCCGCCGTCGTCGGTCATGTCGCCGCCGACGACGAGGCCGAGCGGCGTGCCGATGCGACTGCCCGCCGAGCGCAGGCCGGTGGCGATACCGTTGATTGCGGCCGGCCACGCCTTGTCGCCAATGCCATTCAACGCGGCGACGCTGCGCAGCAGGGCAGCATCAGTCTTGCCTTCCTGCTGGCAATTCGGGCTCAAACCGCTTGCCATGCGGCAGGCATGGGTGTCTGCCACGAACAGGAAGGTGGCGTCGACGGGCGGAATGCGCTGCCCGGCCTGACCGAGCGCCGGCCGCGCTAGGGTGCCGGCCATGGCAAATCCCGCCGCCTGCGCCATAAAGCTGCGCCGTGAAAGTGGTCCTGCCGAGACGCGATCCATGGCGCGAAATCAGCACAGCCGATGCCTCTTCGTCCAGTGGTCCCGAACGGGTGTGTCGACATGGTGCCGCAGGTCTGGCATTCCTTTCAGCGTCGGAACTCAACTTACGCGAGCAGATGCTATGAAGACGATATCCATCGGCATGACTCTCATCATCCTGGCGAGCGCCGCTCATGGTGCCGAGTGCATCGACGCCAAGGCCGCCAAGGCTGGCTTCATCCTTGAAAAGCCCGGAATCCGCAGCGAGTTTCGACCGGCAGCGGGCGGCATGATGTCCGTCGCCAACACATACCAGTCTCAATCGCCGCAGGCGCAATTCCTGTTCGGCGGTCTGATCGAGGTGCTCCGCGACAGCAAGACCGGTCAGCTCGCCATGATCCCGTTTTCCGATCTCAGAAAGCTGTTTCCGCTCAAGGCCGGGGCGAAGACCAAGACCCTGTTCGTCCGCCTCGCGCCGAACAAACAAACGAAGGGCACCGAAACGCTCGAGATCAGCGTCAAGGGCAAGGAGACGTTCAGCCTGGGCGATTGCAAGTACAACGTGCTCGCCGTCAAGCAGACGATCAAGAACGAGGCCGGCAAAACGTTGGATGAATTCACCGCGCTCTACGCGCCCGACCTGCAAGCAGTTCTGGCCAGACGCTATGACGAAGGCACCAACGCCGAAAGCGTGGTCGGCTACGAGGTCATCGAACCGCTGCCGTAGGGTGAGGCCCATCCAAGCGCCTTAGAAATCACAGGCCTCGGGGCGCTTGTCATCCGACCAGTCCGCGAGCTTCAAGAGCGTGAATTTCCCTTCGATTGGTTTACCTTCCTCCAGCCCTTCCGACACAACACCCTTTGCGGTGAGAAAGTTGATGTCACAACCGCCGATGGTTGTCTCCACGTCCCATGACCCATCCGATTTGTGGACTTCGTTACCCCACTCCCAGTCTCTGGAGTAGCCTGCGACCAGCAATTCGCCGCCGCGATGGATGATCGTGATGGCCTGTCCCCATGATTGCCGGGCTCCCCAGCCGTAAACGGACGTGACGATCAGCGATCCCTTGCCACTGCTTTCGAGCGGCTGAACCCAGGGGGTTTCTTCCGGATCGACGATGCCTTTCCTAAGAAATGCCGGCTTGCGCGACAGATCGAGCTTTTCATCGCCGACGGCCAGGTAGAGATAAAGGTCCACGCTCTCGCCAGCGCCCAACCCGTACCGCTCGTCGCTCAAAGAGCCAAAGTCCGTGCGCTCGGGCCCGCCCACCAACACCAACACGGCCCGATCCGTTTTGCCATCATTGTCTATATCGAGCGTGATCTCATACAACGCCTTGATCGAAGGTTCGGCGAGCGCAGGCGCCGGACCTGCCGCAAGGGCGACAGCGCAAGGCAAGGCCGCATATTGGAACAGTGTCTTCAAGAGCAATTGTCCCCCAGTCGTCCAGCAAGTCATCCAGGATAACATCGGTCGGGCGAGCGACAAACCTGGCGAACAGCGGAAGTGTCACAGCTCGAATTGGCCAGCGAGGCGGATCAGGACCTGTCCAGCTCGCGCACACAGTCGCGCAATACGCCAGCGTCCTGCGTTGTCTTGGCCATCGACATGGCGCCGGAATAGGTCGCGACCGCGAACGCCGCGAAGCGCTGCGGATCGGTTGCCTGCTCCCTGCCCGCTTGCTGGTCGGCCGTGACCTTGTCGGCGATCGCTTCGCGCCATGCCGAAAAGATGCCGGCAAGGACACTACGGAAATCCGGATCGGCGAGCGACAGTTCATGCGCCAGGTTGTTGAGCGGGCAGCCGCGCACGAAACCCTGCTGTTCCAGTTCCGTCGCCACGGCCTCGAACACGCCGCGCACAGCCTCGCGCGCCGAGCCTGCCGCCCGCACCGGCGCGATCCATGTTTCTTCGACGGCCGCCGCCACCCGCTCTTCGATCACCGCCAGCGCCAGCGCCTTCTTGGTCGGGAAATGATGATGCAGCGCGCCCCCGGTGACGCCCGCCGCCGCCATCAAATCGCCGAGACTGGAAGCGTGATAGCCGCGCGCCTGAAAGGAGGCTTCGGCGACATCGAGCACGCGTTTGCGCAGGCCTTCCGGGTCGTTGGTGCGTTTCCCGGGCGGCACCTTTGGGCGAACGGCTGCTGACATTTTCGCACGATAGCAGATTGACAAAACAGGACAACCGGTCTGTTTTAAAAACAGGATGACTGCCCTGTTTTGGAGAATGCGCTATGAGCCGGCCCGTGAATGCCCCATCGAAATCCAGGCTCGACGCCTCGCCGGTCGTCGAACTCAGGCAGTACGTGCTGAAACCCGGCCAGAGCGAGACGCTGATCGGCGTCTTCGACAATCATCTGATCGAGGGCCAGGAAGAGGCTGGGATGACCATCATCGGCCAGTTTCGCGATATCGACCGGCCTGACATGTTCGTATGGCTGCGCGGCTTCGACGGGATGGAGATGCGGAAAAATGCGCTGGCGGCTTTCTACGAGGGACCGGTGTGGGCTGCCTGGCGCGATGTCGCCAACGCCACGATGATCTCCTCCGACGACGTGCTGTTGCTGAAACCGGCATGGCCGGGCGCGAGCTTCGACCTGACGGGCTTACAACGAGAGGACTTGCCGGGTGACAAAAAGCCAAGCAGGGACAATTGCTTGTCGGGTATTGTTGTCATCCGGATTCATCATTTGCGGCCCGGCGCCGAGGCCGACTTCGCCAGCCGCTTCGAAACCGACGCCATTCCGGTGCTGGCGGCACTTGGCGCGCGGCCGCTTGCCGCCTTCGTCAGCGAGCATGCCGAAAACAGCTTTCCTCGCCTGCCGGTGCGGACGAGTGAAAACGTCTTCATTACCGTTACGAGTTTCGACAACGCCCATGCCAGCCTTGGGGCAGCGCTTGCCGCCGCGCCGGCCTGGCAGGCGTTGCAGTTGGGCCTGGCCAGGCCGACGGAAATGCTGCGCCTTTCGCCCACCTCACAATCGCTGCTGGGGCGATGACATGCCGCCGAGAGCCGCATGGACCAGCGGCGGCTTTGGCAATTTCGCTTTCCGGCCGGCCTAACGTAAGAAGCCTGTCCTACAATCGTGGTGCCAGCTTCATGCCATCGAACGACCCGCTGATCCTTTTCTACACGACTTTTTTCAGCAAGCCCGTCGACGTCGCATCGATACGCTGTGAAGTGCCCGGACGGTGGACGCTGGACAAGAGCCGGATTTCCGAGGCGGCCGCGGTCGTCTTCCATATTCCGAACTTTCGGGAAGTCGGCGACGCTTACAAGTATCCGGGCCAGTATTGGGTCGCCTGGTCGATGGAGAGCCGCCAAAACTACAAGCGCCTCGCAGACGCGGAAATCATGAGACATTTCGACATCACGATGACCTATGAAGCCCGGTCGGATGTTTGGGCGCCCTATCTTCCTCGTATCCGCTGGTGGGAACAAACGCTTAGCAGGCCAGTCCCGCCGAAGACGGAAATCGCTCCGGTGGCGCATTTTCAATCGGCCAGATTGAACTACAGCGGCCGCGTCGATTTCGCAGCCGAGCTTTCACGCCATATCAAGATCGATTCCTATGGCCGGCATCTCAACAACCGATCGATTTCGGGTCCCGATCTTGGCTCGAAAACAAAGATCGAAACCATTGCGCGGCACAAATTCTGCCTCGCCTTGGAAAACTCGGTCGACACCGATTACGTCACCGAGAAGATCTTCGACGCATTCAGAGCCGGTACCGTGCCGATCTATCTTGGCGCGCCGAATGTGAGTGAATTTGTCCCGGAGAACTCGTATATCGATGCAAACGCCTTCCGCGACGCCGAGGATCTCGCCTCATACCTCCAACATCTGATCGCAACGCCGCAAGCCTACGAAGCTTATTTTGACTGGCGGGCTAAGCCGTTGCCCGACAGGCTCGTCAAGCGCCTGCAATACCTTGAAACACCTCCTTTCTGTCGATTGGCGAGCCTCGTGCGTCAACGTATGGCGGACCGCACGCACCCGCCGGCGGGAAGGCCGACGCTGCCTTTCGGCCGCGTCTCTTTCCTGCGCACGCGGCTACGTCGCTGGCAGAAGAAAGTTCCGATCTGACAATCTGCTCGCCTCCCGCTGTCCAAGCCCGGAAGGGCGTCCCTTTTGAACCGATTTGCATCCCCGCCGTCCGCAATCTCCGCTTGAAGCCGGTTGTGCAACGCGATACGCCGGTGCCGAATTCGACAGACTGGAGAGACAAGTGAGCGCGCCAGAGAGCAGAACCGAAACCGACACGTTCGGTCCAATCGAGGTCGCCGCCGACTGTTACTGGGGCGCGCAGGCGCAGCGCTCGCTGGGCAATTTCAAAATAGGTTGGGAAAAGCAGCCGGCGTCGATCGTTCGCGCGCTCGGCATCGTCAAGCGGGCGGCGGCTGAAGCCAACATGGAGCTGAAGCGGCTTGATCCCACGATCGGCAGTGCGATCATCGAGGCTGCGCAGGAGGTCATCGACGGCAAGCTTGACGATCATTTTCCGCTGGTCGTCTGGCAGACCGGCTCGGGCACACAGTCCAACATGAACGCCAACGAGGTGATCTCCAACCGGGCGATCGAGCTCCTGGGCGGCGTCATGGGGTCGAAGAAGCCGGTGCATCCCAACGATCACGTCAATATGAGCCAGTCGTCGAACGACACCTATCCGACGGCCATGCACATCGCCTGCGCCGAGCGCATCGTCCACGACCTGTTGCCGGCGCTCAGGCATTTGCAGGCAGCGCTTGAAGCCAAGACCAAAGCCTTCGCGCACATCATCAAGATCGGCCGCACCCACACGCAGGACGCCACGCCCCTCACCCTCGGCCAGGAATTCTCCGGCTATGCAGCGCAGGTCGCCTCCTCGATCAAGCGCATCGAGATGACGCTGCCCGGCCTGCAGGAACTGGCACAGGGCGGCACCGCGGTCGGTACCGGCCTCAATGCGCCGGTAGGCTTTGCCGAGAAGGTGGCGGCGCGCATCGCCGCGATCACCGGCATCGGCTTTGTCACCGCGCCGAACAAATTCGAGGCGCTGGCCGCACACGATTCCATGGTGTTCTCGCATGGCGCCATCAACGCGAGTGCCGCCGCCCTGTTCAAGATTGCCAACGACATCCGCTTTCTCGGTTCCGGGCCGCGTTCTGGCCTCGGCGAATTGTCGCTGCCGGAAAACGAACCGGGTTCGTCGATCATGCCGGGCAAGGTCAACCCGACGCAGTGCGAGGCGATGACACAAGTCTGCGTGCAGGTATTCGGCAACAATGCCGCACTGACCTTTGCCGGCAGCCAAGGCCATTTCGAGCTCAACGTCTACAATCCGCTGATGGCCTATAATTTCCTGCAGTCGGTGCAGCTACTCGCCGACGCTTCCACCTCCTTCACCGACAATTGCGTCGTCGGCATCGAAGCGCGGGAAGACAACATCCGTGACGCGTTGAACCGTTCGCTGATGCTGGTGACGGCACTGGCGCCGACCATCGGCTACGACAATGCCGCCGAGATCGCCAAGACTGCGCACAAGAAGGGCACAACCTTGCGCGAGGAAGCGCTCGCCACCGGATTGGTCAACGAGGCCGATTACGACCGCCTGGTGCGGCCGGAGGACATGACGCATCCGGGCTAGCCACTGAGCGATCGCAAAAACGTTACTGCGGTGAACGAACTGTAATCAAATCCGCGTCTTTGGTGAACAGTCGGCTTGCTCTATCTGGACTGGGATCACAAACCCCTTCCCGGAGAGAATCACAATGTCCACCAATGCCTCCATTGCCGGTTCCGGCACCGTTTCCAACGCCGCCTCTAACGTCTCTGGCACGATCCTTCTCGGCCGTGTCCTGCTTTCAGTCATCTTCGTGCTTTCCGGTTTCGGCAAGCTCACCGCGATCGCCGGCACCGCCGGCTATTTCGGCAGTATGGGCCTGCCGTTGCCGACCGTAACGGCGATTGTCGTCGGCCTGCTCGAGCTGCTCGGCGGTCTCGCCATCCTCATCGGCTTTCAGACACGGATCACCG
Source organism: Mesorhizobium sp. WSM4821 (assembly GCF_055901555.1). Classification (NCBI taxonomy): domain Bacteria; kingdom Pseudomonadati; phylum Pseudomonadota; class Alphaproteobacteria; order Hyphomicrobiales; family Phyllobacteriaceae; genus Mesorhizobium; species Mesorhizobium sp. WSM4821. Next base: position 5,325,960 of record NZ_CM148371.1, read on the forward strand.
CCTGGGTGCTGGCGGTCTTCACCGTCGCCACGGCGCTGGTCGCCCACACCGGCTGGGCCGATCAGATGCAGATGATCAGCTTCATGAAGAACCTGGCGATTGCCGGCGGCTTCCTCGTGCTGGCCTCGTCGGGCGCCGGCGCCTATTCGGTCGATGCCAAGCGCGGCTGACGCAGTCGCAGGACTTTTTGCAGCAAAGGGGCGCGGAATTTTCCGTGCCCCTTTTTCGTTGTCGATCCATCCGGACCTTCGATTCGCCGGGCCAGTTGGCGTGGCCCGAATTTCTGTCAAGATCGAGGTGCCGGGCGAGGAACAGGCCAACCGGCCACGCCGACAACGGAGGTGACCATGCCCCGCAATGCGCTGCTACTGCTTTCCCGGCTGCTGCTCGCCGCGCTTTTCGTTCCGTCCGGTTTCCACGCGCTCAGCGACATCTCCGGCACGTCAGGCTATTTTGCCGGCCTCGGCCTGCCGCTGCCGACGCTCGCGGCCTGGGTGACAGGCCTGTTCGAGTTGATCGCCGGACTGCTCATCCTCGCCGGCCTCAAGACGCCGATCGCGGCGCTTCTGCTTGCCGCCTTCTGCATCGCAGCCGCCTTCATCGGCCATTATGGCCAGGGCGGCGACGATCCGACGCTGACCTTCATGCATTCACAGATGCTGATGAAGGACATCGCCCTATCAGGCGGTTTTCTGGCGCTGGCGCTGGCTGGCGCGGGCGCCTATTCGATCGACGGGCGCAGCTTCGGCATGGGCGCCGACGCGAGCTGACCGCCTCAGGTGTCCCGAAAATTGGCCAGAATGATTTCGCGCCAGACGCGGGTCGGCGTCACCCAGGCATCCCAAGCATTGTAGTTGCCGGCATAGATCACGGCCGCGATGTCCGCATCGGGCATCAGCCAAAGCCGCTGTCCGCCATTGCCGAAGCCGGCATGCCATGGTTTGAGCGTGGCGAATGCGGGTGCCGGGGCATCGCCGATGAACCACAGCCGGCCATAGCCCAGACCATCCGGAGTCGAGGTCGCGGCTGTGAACGAATCCTCGATCCAGCCCTCCGACACGATCCTTCGCCCCTTCCACGAGCCCCTACGAAGAAGGAGCATGCCGATCTTCAGAAGGTCAGGGGCGGTCAGCCGCAATCCGGACGCGGCGGAAGCTACGCCGTCGCGACCGGCCGACCAGTGGAAACGGTCGATGCCGAGCGGTGTGAACAGCGCATCGCGGGCAAAGTCGGGAAGCGACTTGCCGCAGCCCCTTTCAATGACGGCGCCAACGAGGGCGACGCTGCCGCCGGAATACATCCAGCCTGTTCCGGGTTCGGCGACGATCGGGCGTTCGAGGATGAAGCGATAGCGATCGGGCGCGTTCTCCATCGCAATCTCGCTGTTTTCCGGATCGCTGTAGGGACGGTTTTCGTCCCACTCCATGCCGAGCGTCATCGTCAACGCATTTCCGATCGTGATCTTCGAGCGGGCAGCATCGGAGGTTAGGTCGGGATATTCCGGGAACTGGGCGAAGAGTGGCGCTTCGGGCGGCGGCACCAGCCCCTTGTCGAGCGCAATGCCGTAGAGCAGGCCGACGATGCTCTTCGTCACCGAACGGAGATCGTGCAGCGTGCCGGCGTCGAACGCGACCCGACCGATCTGGCGCCCCCATTCCTCATCATTGCCCTCGGCATAGTGCTGGAGGAACACCTCTTCAGAGCGGGCGGAGAGAACGACATGCAGGTCACGCAGCAAGCCGGACTCGATGCCGGCAACAAGCTTGCGGTGGATTGCAGGATCAAAACCGAGCGCCTTCGCTTTATCGCCGGTCGGGAATGACGACAGAGGCTCCTGTGCAATGGCCATAGATTTGACTCCGTGTTTGCCCCACCGTCACGAAACTTCAGGCGACAATCCGCCCCCGGGGCCGACTGCTCACTTCGCCGACACACTAAGGCCGCCCTCTACCTCCAGCACCAGCCGGCGATTGGTGACCCTCGCCAGTTGCGCCATGCGCCCGGCAGGCCGCTCGCCGTAAAGATCGGCCAGTGACGCCGGCAGCACCAGCGCTAGCACGCCATTGCCGCGATTCTCCCATCTCAGCCGCGGCATGACGCCCGGCATCGCCGCCGTCAACAGGTAGACGACGCGCATCACCGCGGCCAGCGCGCGGGCGCGCTCGAGGTAGCGCGGCGTCGCCAATCCCCGGATTTCCGGAGCGGCTTCATTGAACAGGCCCTCGTGGCGAAACAGACTGACAAGCGCCAGGAAGGCGCGCCCGGGATGGTCGACGCCGATGAAGGAGGCATGGGCGATGATGTTGAGCGACTGCTTGCCGCGATATTCGGGATGCGCGCGCCAGCCGATGTCGGCAAGCAGGCAGGCGGCCCGGCGATAGCGCGTCTCGTCGTCGGTCTCGTCGATGCCGAAGGCGGCAAAGGTCTTGCCCGTCCATTCGACAAGCTCCTGCGCGTGGGTGACCGAGCGCGAGCGAAGCCGGGCGAGTTCCTCCGCGGCCGAGATCAGCGGATCCGCCTTCTGCTCGGCGGCGTCGAGCAGCGAATAGAGAAAGCCTTCGCGCACGCCAAGCGCCGAGACGATGATCTTGGACGGCTGCATCGCCGCCATGATCTCCTGCAGCACGATGGCGCCATAAGGCAGCAGCGAGCGGCGGTTCTTCGAGACGCCTTCGATACCCCTCACCTTCTCGATCTCGCCCTTGGCCACCTGCTTGAGGAAATTCGCAGCGCTGTCGATGCCGATCTCGTAGTGGTGCATGACGCTTAGCGGATATCTGGTCATTTCCATGTGCAGCCGGGCGAGGTTTCGCCAAGTGCCGCCGACCGCATAGAACGGCCTGCCCCGCCCGCCTTTCAGGAGCTTTGCCCTTGCCAGTTCGTCGCGCGCTATCTTTGCCGCCTGGGGCAGTGAGTTCCTGGCCATGTCCTGCAGACGCAGGCCGCCCAACGGCAGCGTGATGCCGTCGCCGATCGCCTCGCCGTCGACGTCGACCAGTTCGAGGCTGCCGCCACCGAGGTCGCCGGCGATGCCGTTGGCCGGATGGAAGCCGGAAATGACGCCGAGCGCGGAATAATGCGCTTCCTGTCGTCCGCTCAGCACCTGGACTTCGGTCTTGAGCACGTCTTCGGCGCGGTGGATGAAATCGGGACCGTTGACCGCCTCACGGGCGGCGGCGGTCGCCAGCACATACATGTGCTCGGAGCCAGCCTGATCGGAGAGCGCGCGGAAACGGCGAAACTCCTCCATCGAGCGCGTCACCGCCCCGGGGTCGAGCTTTCCGGTCGAAACGATGCCGCGGCCGAGGCCAGCCAGCATCTTTTCATTGAACAGCGTGGTCGGCGAGCGCGCCAACCCCTCATAGACGACAAGGCGGATCGAGTTCGACCCGATGTCGATGATGGACAGCGGTCGGCGGTCCTGAAGCCGGCCCTGGGACGTTGAAATCATCAGCCGGACGCTGCGCCGTTTTTCTTGCGGCGCTTGAACTGCGCGATGCGCTTGGGCGCATGCGATTTCAGCGCATCACCCCGTCCCGAAAGGCTCGGATTGGTCATGAAATATTCCTGCGCGTTGAACGGTTCCTCGCCCTCCTCAAGCACGGCGCGCCGGGAGGTTCCGTCAGCCAATACGTCGAAACTTTGCTGGTTGTCCATGATGTTGCCCAGCATGATCTGGCCGAGGACCTGTTCATGCACAGTTGGATTGGTGATCGGCACCATGGTTTCGACACGGCGGTCGAGGTTGCGCGGCATCAGGTCGGCCGACGAGATGTAGACGACCGCCCCGTCCGAGGGCAGTCCATGGCCGTTGCCGAAACAATAGATGCGGCTGTGTTCGAGGAAGCGGCCAACGATCGACTTGACCCTTATGTTCTCCGACAGGCCGGGCACCTGGGGTCTCAGGCAGCAGATGCCGCGCACGACGAGATCGATCTCGACACCGGCGCGGCTGGCGTCATAGAGCGCGTCGATGATGATCGGATCGACCAGCGAATTCATCTTCATCCAGATGCGCGCCGGCCGTCCCTCGAGCGCGTGCGCAATCTCGTCCGAAATGTGCTTGAGAATGCGTTTGCGCAGCGTGAATGGCGATATGGCCAGCCGCATCTCCTCGGTCGGCTCGGCATAGCCGGTGATGAAGTTGAACAGCTGGGCGACATCGCGGGCGATCGTCGGATCGGTGGTGAAGAAGGACAGGTCGGTGTAGATGCGCGCGGTGACCGGGTGGTAGTTGCCGGTGCCCAGATGCACGTAGTTGCGCAGCTTGCCGTCCTCGCGCCGCACCACAAGCGACATTTTCGCGTGGGTCTTCAGTTCGAGGAAGCCGAACACGACCTGCACGCCGGCGCGCTCGAGGTCGCGCGCCCAGCGGATGTTGGCCTCCTCGTCGAAACGCGCCTTGAGCTCGACCAGCGCCGTCACCGACTTGCCGGCCTCCGCCGCGTCGACCAAAGCGCGTACGATCGGGCTGTCGTTCGAGGTGCGATAGAGCGTCTGCTTGATCGCCACCACTTCAGGGTCAGCCATGGCCTGGCGCAGGAACTGCACCACCACGTCGAAGGATTCATATGGGTGGTGAACGATGATGTCCTTCTCACGAATGGCGGCGAAACAGTCACCGCCATGCTCGCGGATGCGCTCGGGAAAGCGGGGATTGTAGGGCGTGAATTTGAGATCGTCGCGAGCGATGGCGACGATCTCGGAAATCTGGCTGAGCGCCAGGGGACCGGTGAGCACGCTGATGCGGCTCGACGAGACGCCAAGCTCACCGGCGACGAACTCGCGCAGTTCGGCCGGCATCAGCTTGTCGAATTCGATGCGGATGACCGAGCCGCGGCGGCGCCGCTTCAGCGCCGTCTCGAACAGGCGCACGAGATCCTCGGACTCCTCCTCGACCTCGATGTCACTGTCGCGGATGATGCGGAACGTGCCGGAGCCCTTGACCTCATAGCCGGGGAACAGCTTGCCGATATAGAGGCCGACCGCCTCTTCCAGCGGGATGAAGCGGACATGTTGCTTGCGGTCGGGCAGGCGGATGAAGCGCTTCAGCGCCACCGGCAGGCGCAGCAGCGCACTCATCTCCTCGCCATTCTTGCGATGGCGCAATTGCAGGGCCATCGAGAAGCCGAGATTGGGAATGAACGGAAACGGATGCGCCGGGTCGATCGACAGCGGCGTGAGCACCGGAAACACCTGTTCCTGGAAATGATCTTCAAGCCAGGCCTTCTCGTCCTTGGTCAGCGCATCGCGGGTGACGCTCTCGATGCCTTCCTTGTCTAGCAGCAGCATCAGCGCCGAAAGACTTTTCTGCTGGTCTTCCTGCAGACGCTCGACCTCGCGCAGCAACTGTTCCAGCTGTTGTTCGGGGGTGCGGCCGTCCGGGCTCTTCAGCGAGATGCCTTCGCGAACCTGGCCGGCGAGACCGGCGACGCGGACCATGAAGAACTCATCGAGATTGGCGGCCGATATCGACAGGAAGCGGACACGCTCGAGCAGCGGGTGATTGGCGTTCAGCGACTCCTCGAGGACGCGGCGGTTGAATTGCAACCAGGAAAACTCGCGGTTGACGAAGCGGTCCGGGTTGCCGCCTTCCGGGCTCGCCACCTCGACAGTGGTGAATTCGCTCTGCACTGGCTTTAGTTGGTTCATCATTCCTGCTCGTTCCCACCGCTACCGGCCAGAGCGCCACGCGCCCTTTCGGACGCGCAAGGGACGCGCGGCCCATTTTGAAGCTACTCATAATCCGTTCCGAAAACCCGATTTCGGTTTCCGGGCCTATGCCTTAACCGGCTTAACTTATCCTCTGACAGGCTTTTGCGACAGTTTCATTTCATCGATCTTGCAAAGAGAAGGGTTATGATCCAGATGCAGATAGAGACTGAAGCGCCGCGTGTCCTGCCGGATGCGCAAAGGACGCCGCGGAATTTCAATTTGCGCATGACCTCGAAAATGTCGATCTCGAGATCATGCCGGAGCTAAAGGAGAGGACGATGGCAGGCGGTTCCATTCCCCATTTCCAGAACGATGCGGGCTATCCGGCGATCGACATCGGCGTCAAGGAATTCATGTGCACCGGAGCCAACCCGCCTTTCGACCATCCGCACGTATTTCTCGACATGGGCGACGACAATGAAAAGGTCTGCCCCTACTGCTCGACGCTTTATCGCTATTCGCCAAAGCTGAAGGCGACGGAAACGCAGCCTGCCGGGTGCCTGTATATCGGCCAGGCCGCCTGACGCGCACGCATGGACGATACGCGGTCCCGGCAGGTCATCATCGCCGGAGCTGGCATTGCCGGGCTGACCGCGGCGCTGGCATTTTCCGAGCGCGGCTATCTGGTGCGGCTGTTCGAGCAGGCACAGCACCTCGAAGCGGCCGGCGCCGGCATCCAGCTCTCACCCAACGCAACGCGCATCCTTCGGCAACTCGGCGTGCTCGACCGGCTCCTGCCGGCGGCGGTGCGGCCGGAGGCGGTCGTGCTCAAAGACGCCGCCACGCTACGCGAGCTGGCGCGGGTACCGCTTGGCGAAGCAGCCGAAAGGCGCTGGCAGGCGTCCTATCTCGTCGCCCATCGGGCTGATCTGCAGGACGCGCTGATGGCGCGCCTTACGGAACAGCCCGACATCAGCTTCGTCACCGGCGCGCGCGTCGGCAGCATCGCCGCAGGACCGCGCCATATCACGGCAGCGGCCGAGATTGCCGGCAAGGCCGTCGAGACGAGCGGCTTTCTGCTGATCGGGGCCGACGGCGTCTGGTCGACGATCCGCGGCCTCGACCCTTCCGGCAAGAACAGGTCGGGCGGGAACGGGGTTTCCGCCGCTGGGCCGGTTTCGAGCCGGTTTTCGGGCGAGCTTGCCTGGCGCGCCACGATCGGCGCCGACAGCGCCGCGGGAGCGGCCTTTGCGGCGGTCGGCGCCGCCAGTTGCGTGACCGCCTTCCTGCATCCCGGCTTCCACCTCGTCGTCTATCCGGTCAGTGGCGGCACGGCGTTCAACCTTGTTGCCTTCACCAAGGGCGAGATCATCGCCGAGGGCTGGTCGGGCCACGCCGATCCCAACATCCTCACCAGCGCCATGCGGGGCACGGCGGCGGCGCTGGTCCGGCTTGCCGAGGATGCCGGCCCGTGGACCGCATGGCCGGTCCATACGGTCGACCAAAGGCAGCCGTGGACGACGCCCGCGGGCATCGCGCTGATCGGCGATGCGGCGCATGCGATGACGCCGTTTGCGGCACAGGGCGCGGCGATGGCGATCGAAGACGCCGCAACCCTCGCCGGCTTTGTCGCCGCCTCCCCCGCCGACCTCGCAGGCGCGCTTGCCGCCTGGGAAAAGATGCGGCGTCGGCGCGTTTCCCAAGTCGCCCGCCGCGGTGCCGTCAACCACCTCGCCTGGCACGCTTCCGGGCCTGTGGCGGCTGCCCGCAACCTGTTCCTGAAGCTGCGCTCGCCGGAAAAGCTCGCAGCGGATTTGGACTGGCTGTATGGCTGGCGGATGCCGGAAGTTGGCGTGCGATGATACGCTTGACAGGCCGGCAGGACAGAGGGCGCGCGAAGGAATGATACGTTAGCCGATAGCAGACGCGATCGCCGGCCGACAGCCCTGACGCAAGAGAGTCCGGCCGGATTTCGGCCGAGCGCTTTTCATTTGCGTGAGAGCGATCAGTGCAGGATTTGCGACAGGAACAGTTTCGTGCGCTCGTGGCGCGGATGGTCGAAGAATTCGGCCGGCGTATTCTGCTCGACGATCTGGCCCTGATCCATGAAGATCACCCGGTTGGCGACCTTGCGGGCAAAGCCCATTTCGTGGGTGACGCAGAGCATGGTCATCCCTTCTTCGGCGAGGCCAACCATCGTCTCCAGCACTTCCTTGATCATTTCCGGATCGAGCGCCGAGGTCGGCTCGTCGAACAGCATGATGCGTGGGTTCATGCACAGCGAGCGGGCGATGGCGACGCGCTGCTGCTGCCCGCCGGAAAGCTGGCCGGGATATTTGTTGGCCTGTTCCGGGATCTTGACGCGCGTGAGGAAGTGCATGGCGATTTCCTCGGCCTGCTTCTTCGGCGTCTTGCGCACCCAGATAGGCGCCAGCGTGCAGTTTTCCAGGATGGTCAGATGCGGGAACAGGTTGAAGTGCTGGAACACCATGCCGACCTCGCGGCGCACCTCGTCGATCTTCTTGAGATCGTTGGTCAATTCCTTGCCGTCGACGATGATCTTGCCCTTCTGGTGCTCTTCCAGCCGGTTGATACAGCGGATCATCGTCGATTTGCCGGAGCCCGACGGGCCGCAGATTACAATGCGTTCGCCGCGCATCACCTTCAGGTTGATGTCCTTCAGCACATGGAATTCGCCGTACCATTTGTGCATGGCGATGATGTCGATGGCGACATCGGTGGTGGAAACCTGCATCTTGGCGGCATTGACCTTGATCTCTTCCGCGCTGACTGCATTTTCTGTGGTCATGGAAGGTTCCCTTTTTTGTTCTTAGCGTTTGTAACTGGTGTCGAGCCGGCGTTCCGTGAACATCGAATAGCGCGACATACCGAAGCAGAACAGCCAGAAGACGAAGGCGGCGAACACCAGGCCGGACCTGGCCGTCTGCGCCGTCGCCCAGTTGGCGTCGGAGAAATTCTGTTTGACGATGCCCAGCAGGTCGAACATCGAGATAACGATGACCAGGCTGGTGTCCTTGAACATGCCGATGAAGGTGTTGACGATGCCGGGAATGACCAGCTTCAGCGCCTGCGGCATCACGACCAGCCCCATCTTCTGCCAGTACCCAAGGCCAAGCGAATCAGCACCTTCATACTGGCCCTTGGGGATTGCCTGCAGGCCGCCGCGTATTACTTCGGCCATGTAGGCAGCGGCAAACAGCGATACGCCGATCAGAGCCCTGAGAAACTTGTCGAAGCTGACGCCGGCCGGCAGGAACAGCGGCAGCATGACGCTGGCAAAGAACAGCACGGTGATCAGCGGGATGCCGCGCACCGTCTCGATGAAGATCACGCACAGCATCTTGACGATCGGCATCTTCGAGCGCCGGCCGAGCGCCAGCACGATACCGACCGGCAGCGACACGGCGATGCCGACGAAGGACAGGGTGAGCGTCACCAGCAGCCCGCCCCACAGCGAGGTTTCGACAAGCGGCAGGCCGAACATGCCTCCGACCAACAGGATGAAGGCCACGACCGGCAGCGCCCCAAAGAGAAGAATGGCGTTCAGCCCCTTGCGCGGCACCTTCGGGATGAGCAGCGGCACCAGAAGCGCCACGAACAGGATGGCGACCAGGATCGGCCGCCAGCGCTCCTCGATCGGATAGCGGCCGAACATGAACTGGCCGAACTTGGCGTTGACGAAGGCCCAGCAGGCGCCGGACCAGCCGTCCGGCTGGATGCCGCCTTGCGCCACCGTGGCGCAGACCGTGCGGTCCGGTCCCGTCCACTGGGCGTTGATGAAGGCCCAGTTGATCACCTGCGGCAGGATCATCGCGACCAGCACGATGCCGATGACGGTCAGGATGGTGTCGCCGGCCGAAGCGATCAGGTTCTTGCGCACCCAGGCGCCAAGCCCGCGCTCGCTTGGCGGCGCCGGCTCTGCCAGCGCCATTTCGACGCGGACGAAGGAAAGATCGTGTTCCTGCATGATCCTACCTCTCCACTAGAGCCATCCTGGCGTTGACCACGTTCATGACCGCCGAGGTCAGCAAGCTGAGCCCGAGATAGACTGCCATCATGATCACCACGCCCTCGACCGCCTGGCCGGTCTGGTTCAAAACCGTGCCGGCGGTTGCCGTCAGGTCCGGATAGCCGATGGCGATGGCGAGCGAGGAGTTCTTGGTCAGGTTGAGATACTGGCTGGTCAGCGGCGGAATGACGATGCGCATGGCTTGCGGAATGACGACGAGCCGCAGGATCGATCCCGCCCGCAACCCGAGTGCTGCGGCCGCCTCGGTCTGGCCTTTGCTGACGCCCCTGATGCCGGCGCGTACGATTTCGGCGATGAAGGCTGCCGTGTAGCAGGACAGCGCCAGATAGAGCGACAGGAACTCCGGCCTGACCTGGAAGCCGCCAACCAGATTGAACGTCGATTGCTTTGGATAATCGAAGCTCAGCGGGAAGCCGCTCAGCGCGTAGGCCAGCAGCGGCAGGCCGACGATCAGCGCCGCCGATGTCCAGAACACCGGGAATTGCTGGCCGGTCGCCATCTGCCGCTGTCGCGCCTTGCGGGCGACGAACCACGCCATGGCGATGCCGAGTAGCAGAGCAACCAGGATCAGCCAGGAGCCGTCGCCCCACACGGCGCGCGGAAAATAGAAGCCGCGCTGGTTGAGAAAGGAACCGAACGGCAAATAGATGCTCTCGCGTGGCGGCGGCAGCACGGCAAGCACGCCGGAATACCAAAAGAAGATGACCAGCAGCGGGGGGATATTGCGGAAGACTTCGACATAAACCATGCAGATCTTGCGGATCAGCCAGTTGTTCGAAAGCCGGCCGATGCCGATGATGAAGCCGATGATGGTCGCGGTGATAATGCCGGCGACAGCAACGATCACGGTGTTGATAAAGCCGACCAAAATAGCGCGGCCATAGGTCGAATCCGACGAATAGGCGATCGCGCTCTCACTGATGTCGAAGCCGGCGCGGCCGTTGAGAAAACCGAAGCCGGAAGCGATGCGCAGGCGCGTCAGATTGGCAACGACGTTGTGAGCGATCCACCAGACCGCCGCCACCAGCACGATGACGACCAGCACCTGGAAGACGATCCCGCGGATCTTCGGGTCGTTGATGAAGGAACCGCGGCTTGGCTCCTCGCGAAGAATTTCCTGCGATGCCATTCGACCATCCCCTGGAAAGAGAAACCGGAAGGCAGGACAGCTGCCTTCCGGATCACATTTCGATCAGCGGATCGGCGGAGCGTATTGCAGGCCGCCCTTGGTCCACAGCGCGTTGATGCCGCGCGCGATCTTCAACGGGCTGCCCGAACCGACATTGCGTTCGAACATTTCGCCGTAATTGCCGACGGCCTTGACGATGTTGACGACCCAGTCATTGGAAACGCCGAGATCGGTGCCGATCTTGGTGTCAGCCTCCTCGCCGAGCACGCGCTTGATCTCGGGATTGTCCGAGGCCTTCATCTCCTCGACATTGGCCTTGGTGATGCCGAGTTCCTCTGCCTGCAGCAGGGCGAAATAGGTCCACTTGACGATGTGGTACCACTGGTCGTCGCCCTGGCGCACGGCCGGTCCGAGCGGTTCCTTGGAGATGATCTCCGGCAGCACGACGTGGTCGGCCGGCGCGCCGAGCGTCAGGCGAATGCCGTAGAGGCCCGACTGGTCGGTGGTGTAGACGTCGCAGCGGCCAGCGTCATAGGCGGCGTTGACCTCTTCCAGCTTTTCGAAGACGACCGGGTTGTACTCCATCTTGTTCGACTTGAAATAGTCGGCAAGGTTGAGCTCGGTCGTGGTGCCGCTCTGCACGCAGACCGCCGCGCCCGAAAGCTGCAGCGCGGAATTCACGCCTGGCAGCTTCTTGGCGTTGATCATGAAACCCTGGCCGTCATAATAGGTGACGCCGACGAAATTCAGGCCGAGTGCCGTGTCGCGGTTGATGGTCCAGGTGGTGTTGCGCGACAGGATGTCGACCTCGCCGGACTGCAGCGCGGTGAACCGCTCCTTGGCGCTGAGCGGCGTGAACTTGACCTTGGTGCCATCGCCGAAGACGGCCGCCGCGACAGCGCGGCAGAAATCCGCATCGATGCCTTGCCAGTCACCCTTGTCGTCCGGCGCCGAGAAGCCGGCCAGACCGGTCGAGACGCCGCATTGGATGAAGCCCTTCGCCTTGACGTCGTCGAGCGTGGCCGCCGATGCGGCCGAAGCCATCAATCCAAACGCGGCGGCGCCCAGAATGCCGATTGCAATGTGTTTCATAACCCACAGACCCTTTTCTGTTTTTTTCAGGCGAACCTGACTTTTTTCCGTGTGAACGCAGCTTCCCGTTCCGGCCCATTCCCGGTACCCCGCATCGCAACCGACGCGCTGCCTCCCATTCACGGACTGCATCGAAGGCGATTATTCCAATGAGGTCAAGGAAAATGACCGAAACCGAAAGAGTTTGAAAACCAATTGCCGCAAATGCCTGAATTGCAGACAAACGCGCCTGGAAATTAGTCAGCAGTGCGAACAAAGCCGGCAAAGTCCGGTCAACGCAAAACGCGACCGGGCCTGCAAAATTTCGCCCTCGGCTTTACGCAGCGTTACTGACTTTCTCATGGAATGAATTGGTATGGCCCGCGCCTTTTACACGCCCCAGACGGCGCTCGCCAATGGATGCAAGGAACGCTTCAGCGGGGGAACAGCTGGAGTGCCACAGGGATCCGGCATCGATCAGGCAATCGGGCACACATGTTTTGCGGTCGCCTTTACAGCCCCATCGCCCGAGGGCGTGGGCGGCGCACCCTTCGATCGCTGACTACTTGGACCGGCCACTTGGAGTGATTTGGTCCATCCGAAGTCCGCCGGCTGGCGGGGCGCCGGCGGTTGCACGGTCAATGCCGCCGCACTATGGCTAGCGGTTTACGACAGGGCGAAGAGAGCAATGGCAAAAAACGACAGCGAGATGGGCATCAACACGCTGCTTGCCCATTCGGGCAACAATCCGCGCGACTATTTCGGCTTCGTCAATCCGCCCGTCGTGCATGCCTCGACCGTGCTTTATCCCAATGCGGCGACGATGGCTGCGCGCAGCCAGAAATACACTTACGGAACGCGCGGCACGCCGACCACCGACGCGCTGGCTCACGCGATCGACGCACTGGAAGGCTCGGCCGGCACGATCGTGGTGCCCTCGGGGCTGGCGGCGGTGACGGTGCCGCTGCTCGCCTTCATGTCGGCCGGCGACCATGTGCTGATCGTCGATTCCGTCTATCATCCGACGCGCAATTTCGCCGACACGATGCTGAAACGGCTGGGCGTCGAGGTCGAGTATTACGACCCCCATGCCGGCGCCGGGATCGCGGCGCTGATCAAGTCCAGCACCAGGGTCGTGTTCACCGAATCGCCGGCCTCCAACACGTTCGAGGTGCAGGACATACCGGCCATCGCCAAGGCCGCACATGCCGCCGGCGCGGTCGTCATGATGGACAACACCTGGGCGACGCCGCTCTACTTCCGTCCGCTCGACCACGGCGTCGACATCTCGATCCACGCGGCGACGAAATACCCGGCCGGCCATTCCGACGTGCTGCTCGGCACCGTGTCGGCCAACAAGGGCTGCTGGAAGCAGCTTTGCGAGACGTTCTACACGATGGGCTGCTGCCCCGGGCCCGACGACGTCTATCAGGTGCTGCGCGGCCTGCGCACGATGGGCGTGCGCTTGGACCATCATCAGCGCAGCGCGCTGGACATCGCCGGCTGGCTGGAGGGCCAGCCGGGCGTGGCGCGCGTGCTGCATCCCGCTCTCCCCAGCCATCCCGACCACGCTCTCTGGAAGCGCGACTTCTGCGGCTCGAGCGGCATTTTTTCGATTGTGCTCAAGGGCGGCAGCCAGAAACAGCAGCATGCCTTTCTCGACGCGCTCAAGATATTCGGGCTCGGCTATTCCTGGGGCGGCTATGAGAGCCTTGCCGTGCCGGTCTTCCTGGGCGACCGTGTCGTCGCCAAGGGTCCGTATGACGGCCCGCTCGTCCGCCTGCAGATCGGGCTCGAGGACGTCGAGGATTTGAAGGCCGATCTAGCGCGCGGCCTCGCCGCGGCGGCGGCTTGAGCGGCTTACCAAGCTGATTCGAAAAACCGGCATAGTGCTCTGAAAAGACTTGCGAAAAAGCAATTAAAAAAGTCATTTCAGTTGCTGACGGCCTCACCCTGATCGAACCCTGCCGGTGCTGCGTCTACCATGTTTCGGCCATCACCAACCGCCGCTCGAATGCCGGCGAATAATCTGTGCTAAAGTAACCTTATGAAAGCATGGCTGGAAACGGCAAGGAGCCGGGCGCGCGACATCAAGCTCGATATCGTCGCCCTGTGGTTCGCCGCGCGCGATCCTCGGGTGCCCTGGTCCGCGAAACTCGTGGCGGGGATGGTTGCCGCCTATGCGCTATCCCCAATCGACCTGATCCCGGATTTCATTCCGGTGCTCGGCTATCTCGATGACCTGATCATCGTACCGCTCGGCGTAATCCTGGCCATAAGGCTCGTTCCGCCGCCGCTGATGGGCGAGTTTCGAGCGCGGGCTGCCGCGCTCGAAACTCGCCCGCAAAGCAGGACTGGAATGTTCTTTATCGTGGCGCTCTGGCTGGCTTTGGCAGCTTTGCTGATCTGGGCATTCTGGCCTACTCCCTCCGAATAGTCCGATCAGGCTTCTCTGCGATCGAACTGCTCGAATGTTCCCTGAGAATCAACCACTTTATTGACTTGGCATGAAGCCTGCCAGCCATGCCGTCCCAGCAAAAAGCGTCACCAGCGTTAGCGGCAGGCCGACCTTGAAGAAGGCACCGAAAGACAGGGGTGTGCCGGAGACCGCGCGTGCTCGGCGACGATCAGATTGGCGACCGAGCCGAGCAGCGTGAAATTGCCGGCTAGCGTCGAGCTCATGGCGACGACCAGCCAGGCGCGTTCGGGGTCTTCTAGGCCGGGTATGAACGGCCGTAGCGCCAGCACGGCCGGAACGTTGCTCATGATGTTGGACAGCACCGCGGTGAAGCCGGACAGCCGCCACACATCGTCCAGCCCGAGGTCTTTTGCCGAGGCGACGATGTCGGGGGTCAGCAGCGTCTTCTCGGCGCCGGCGACGACGATGAACAGGCCGGCGAACATGAACAGCAGCGGTCCGTCGATCTCGCGGTAGATGCGCGCCGGCTTGATGGCGCGGGTCACCAGAAGAATGGCGCCGCCGATCAGCGCTGCCTTGGCGACCGGAAGCCCGGCGAAGAAGGCGATCGCCAGCCCGACGCAGACGACCACCGCTTTCAGCACCTGGCCCGGCAGCATGCGCCCGCGATAGACTTCGGGGCTGAGCTCGGCCTTGCGGGCGAATTCGGCCCGGTAGACGATGCGCACGATGACGATGACGGCGACGAGGCCGAACAGGGCCACCGGCGCCAGGGCTGCCGAGAAGGCCGGATAGGAAATCCCCGACAGCGCGCCGATGACCATGTTCTGCGGGTTGCCGGTGATGGTGGCGACGCTGCCGCAATTCGAGGCCGTGGCGGTAGCGATCAGGTAGGGAACCGGGTTGCGGTTGATGACGCGGGTAACGTGGACCACGATCGGCGCCATGACCAGGCAGATCGCGTCGTTGACCAGGAAGGCGGATAGCACGCCGGTCAGCAGAGTTACCATCATGAGCAGCATGAACGGCGCGTGCGCGTGCTCGATGGCGATGGCGCCGAGCGCACGGAAGGCGCCCGATACTTTCAGATGCGCGACCACGATCATCATGCCGAGCAGGAGCGTGATGGTGTCGAAATTGATGGCGCGGTAGGCGTCCTCCAGGCTGAGCGCGCCGATGGCGATCATCGCCGCGCCGCCGAGCAGCGCGATGCCTGCCCGGTCGAGGCGCAGGCCGGGGATCCTGCCGATGGCGACGCCGGCATAGGTCAGGATCAGGATCAGCAGCGCCGCCGCGCCCATCAATGTCATTCGTCGAAAAGCCCCATTCAGATCCGCCCTACCCCGACATCGGCGAATCCGCCAACGCCCTCCTTACTGCGGACATGGAATGAACGCAGGCACAAGAGATCCCGCGACCTCCGCGAAATCCTGTCTGCCGAGGTGTGCGGACGATCGGTAATACCGGAAAAAAGACACGGATTCGCGCGCCATGTCTCGGGTATAAACCGCAACCCATGTGTCCGGAACGGACCCTTGAATTACTGGCGATCCCGACAGGATTCGAACCTGTGACCATCGGCTTAGAAGGCCGGTGCTCTATCCAGCTGAGCTACGGGACCGCTGCGCCGACCCCAGGGGCCGGCGGAAACAATGCGCCGGGATCAGTTCCCGGCGTTGCCGGTCAATGTGTCCAGGGCGTCCTGCGGTCATAGCGGAAATTCTCCGCATAGGAAATCTGGCGGCGCTTGGTTTCCTTCGGCTCCTCGACACGGAAGGCCAGCCCCTCTTTCTCGGCATAGGCCACCGCCTCTTCCCTGGTGTCGAAGGTCAGCCTGATCTGGCTGCGCATGTCGCCCGAAGTGGTGTAGCCCATCAGCGGATCGATCTTCTTGCGCATCTCGGGATCGAATTCCAGCACCCAGTAGCCGGTCTTGGCCTTGCCGGACTGCATCGCGGTTTTGGCTGGGCTGAAAATGCGCGCGGACATGAACACCTCGTTGCTACGTGCGAGCGGCACCCGCCGCTTTTACTCCCGTCATTACTTCGCAATGCCGCCGGCGGCAAGGCCGATGCTCGCCGCGGCTTTTGGCACGGCGGGCCACCGACGATGATAGCATGGCGGTAGTGCGTGGCAGAAAATCAACGCCCCGCCATCAGCTTGAGCACTTTGCTATGGTCTGCATTTGGTGAGTCCAGCTTCAGATAGTCGTCATAGGTAATTCGGCCCGAAGCGATGCCACCGAGAAAGCG
The DNA here is from genome assembly GCF_055901555.1 of Mesorhizobium sp. WSM4821. Taxonomy (NCBI): domain Bacteria; kingdom Pseudomonadati; phylum Pseudomonadota; class Alphaproteobacteria; order Hyphomicrobiales; family Phyllobacteriaceae; genus Mesorhizobium; species Mesorhizobium sp. WSM4821. Next base: position 5,342,537 of record NZ_CM148371.1, read on the forward strand.
GCGGCAGTAGGTGGGGGCATAGTCGGCGATATTTCGATTGACGAGCTTTGCGTGTGCCACTTTCTGGCGCGAGCTCAGCCCGCGCTGGCGCGCTATGCAGTCGGCGATAAGCTTATGTGTTGTTTGCGGGCTATCGCGCATCTTCTCGTGCAGGTTATTCCAGGTCCCATAACTCATAGTGGTGCAGCCGGCCAAAACAATTGCCGAAACGGATACAGAAACTATGCTTTGTGAGATCACTGATTTTCTCCAATTGCGATGACACGAGACGATTTGACAGGGTGAAATCGAGAATCCATTGGGTGCGGCCAGCTATGATCCATTGAGACGAGCCACGCACGCGGACATCCAAGGGCTGAGAATTCCTCAACTCAAATGATCTCAGTCGATGAATCGTCAAGACCGTGACACGAGACAGGCATGCCTTGGCCGAAATTAAGCCATTGCTATATTTAACAGCTGACGCTATTCTCGGCCAAAAGAGTGAATTCGAGGACAATCTGAAAATGGTCGATGTCGGAGTATGGTTGCGCGATCGGATAAGCCGCCGTTCCATCCTTACGGGAAGTCTTGCCGCCGTGGGCGGCACGGCGATCGCTGCCCGCGGCGCGCTCGGTCAGTCCGCCCCGCATACCGGTCATGACACGGCGGCAGCCGGTCATGACACGGCGGCGGTGGCTGCCACCGATGCCGCACCTCAGCATATGAATGCGCATGGCGCGATGGTCACGGTCGGCGAGGTGGACAACGCCGCCAACGGCTTTGATCCGATCCCGATGCTGACGGACTGGGAGCGAGGGACGGTCTCGGCTCTGCCCAATGGACGCACGCTCAGGACGTTCGAGATGACGGCCGTCGACAAGACGATCGAAATCGCGCCGGGCGTCACCTTCCCCGCCTGGACGTATAACGGTCGCGTGCCCGGCCCGGCGCTGCGCGCCAAGGAAGGCGAGCGCATTCGCGTTGTCTTCAGGAACAACGGCTCGCATCCGCACTCGATGCATTTCCACGGCATCCATGCCGCCCGCATGGACGGAATTCCCGGCGCCGGGCTGGTCGATCCGGGTGCCGAGTTCGTCTACGAATTCGATGCCAGGCCCTTTGGCTGCCATCTCTATCACTGCCACGCCTTGCCGCTGAAGAGGCACATCCACAAGGGCATGTACGGCGCCTTTGTCATCGATCCGGACCCGGATCGCCATCCCGATCACGCGGAGATCGCCCGGTCACGGCTTCTCGACACGCCGGAGAATGCCGGCTGGCAGGAACTGGTGATGGTGATGAACGGGTTCGACACCAATTTCGACGAGGAGAACGAATTCTACGCCGCCAACACCATCGCCCATGCCTATGCGAAGACGCCGATCCGCATCGTGCGCGGCAAGCCGGTGCGCATCTATCTGGTCAATGTGCTGGAATTCGATCTCATCAATTCGTTTCACCTGCACGGAAATTTCTTCGACTATTTCGATCAGGGCACGACGCTGACGCCGACCTTGAAAACGGTCGACCTCATCATCCAGTGCCAGGCCCAGCGCGGCATCCTGGAATTCACCTTCGCCGAGCACGAACCGGGCCTCTACATGTTCCACGCCCACCAAAGCGAGTTCACCGAACTCGGCTGGATGGGGATGTTCGACGTCGTCGAGGCGCTGGCATGAACAAGATCGTCATCATCGGTTCGCCGGCAAGGTCACGCAACAACTGGCTGTGGATCGGCCTGCCTCTTGCCACACTCGCCATTGCGGTGGCGTGGATCATTGCCGTCAATCCGCTGCAGGGATTGTCGAATGGCGCTCCCGCCGTCGAGAAACTGACTTTCGAGCGTGTCGTGCTCGATACATCAGGCCTTCATCTGCTTGTCAGGGCCGGCGGTTCCGAGCCGATGACAATCGCCCAGGTCCAGGTCGACGGCGCCTACTGGCAATTCACCCAGGATCCGCCAGGCACCATCGCGCGCGCCTCCACGGCGTGGATCAATCTGCCCTTCCCCTGGGTTCTGGGCGAAACGCACACGGTCAACCTGGTAACCAACTCAGGCGTCACCTTCGAACACCTGATCGAAGTCGCGGTGCCGACCCCGACCGCCACCGCGGGACAGCTCAAGCTGCAGGGATTGGTCGGCATCATCGTCGGCGTGCTGCCCGTCGCCATCGGCCTGATGTTCTATCCGGCGCTGCGCGGTGTCGGGCAAAGCGGCATGAACTTCCTGCTGGCGCTGACCATCGGCCTGCTCGCCTTTCTGCTGGTCGACACGGTCGAAGAATCCTTCGAGCTGGTCGGAACGGCAGCCGCCGTATTCCAGGGGCCGGTCATGGTGGTGCTGGCGGGTCTGGCCAGCTTCCTTGTCCTGATGGCGATCGGACGGCGGCGCGGCACGCCGACAGGACTGGCGTTGGCCGGATATATCGCGCTCGGCATCGGCCTTCACAATCTCGGCGAAGGCCTTGCCATCGGCGCTGCCTTCGCGGCCGGCTCGGCAAGCCTCGGAACCTTCCTGGTGCTCGGCTTCGCCTTGCACAACATCACCGAAGGCATCGGCATTGCCGCCCCGATCCTGAAGGAGCGGCCACCGCTGTGGACGTTCGCCGGCTTGGTCCTGCTCGCCGGCGGGCCCGCCGTCCTCGGCATGTGGCTCGGCAGCCTCGCCTATGCGCCACAATGGTCGGCGCTAGCGCTTGCCATCGGCGCCGGCGCGATCCTGCAGGTCATCGTCGAGGTCGGTGCCTATCTGATGCGCCGCAACCAGAAGGGCATCGATGCCTTCTTCACACCGCCCGTCATGGGCGGCCTGGCGGCCGGCGTCGCCTTCATGTATGCGACGGCTGCCTTCATAAAGGTCTGACCGGACAGGAGTGCGGCGTTTCGCTCTCGGCCCGAGCCGGGTTTGTGCTGGTTTCGTCGTTTAAGGGGTTGCCTTCCAAAGCCCGGAACCCTATAGCCCGCAAGGACTCGGAGTGTAGCGCAGCCTGGTAGCGCATCTGGTTTGGGACCAGAGGGTCGGGAGTTCGAATCTCTCCACTCCGACCATCCATTCACCGGAAATCATCGGCCGTGCTGCCGGCGCAGCCGCGCCGGGCCACACCTGCGGCCGACGAAGCATGCCCCAGCGCGCGGCGGGCGAGCCCGGATTCCGCGCTGTCCGCCTAAAGGAGCGGACGTTCCTGCGCCGCTTTACGCCACCGGCCTCAAACCGACCGAGTATTGCCAGCACCTGCGCGTCGGCAAGGCACGCGAGATTCTGGAGCGACGACCCGGTCGATCGACCAGATCGCTTGGGATGTCGACTATGACGTCAAGCACGGGCGGGGGATCCTGTCGGTCGACCCGCACCAGATCGGGATTCCTGAGGACACTGCCGAAATCCAAGCCTTCGCGGGCCGCGGCTCAGCTCCCGCCGCCGGGCAGGGCCGCTCGTTCCACGCCAAAGGGCCTGCGGTAATCGCCCGGCACCAGGCCGGTTATCATATAGAACGTTGCGTGAAGGTAAGCTCGCCGGGAAGAGAACCCCAACCGCCCCGTCTCCCGGCGAGCCTACTACCTGATTTGATACGCAATCAGGACCGGGGTTAGCCGGCAAGGCTGACATTGCAAGACGGATGCCAGGATTATTTCCCGAAACGGGACACCGGCCGAGGCTTTTCCTATCTCCTTGTAGGAGAAGGTAAGTGCTTCCATCGTTTAAATCTCAAACTCGCCCTGGCCCTCATCCATGGCGCTGACGGTTTCGGCGGCGAGCACCCTCGTGATCGGCGTCTTGCGCTCCAGTGCCGTGCGGTCGAGCCGCTCCACCACCCGCATCGCGGTCGCCAGCGAGCGTTCGATGCGGCGCACCAGATATTGCACGACATGCGGCTCGACCTCGACCTGGCGGTCGGCGAACAGTTTTGTGATGACGCCGGCCAGAAGCAGATCGTCGGGCTCGTGGATTTCGACCGTCGCCGCCGCCTTCAGTCGCGAGGCGAGGTCCGGAAGCCTGACGCCCCAGGCGGACGGAAAGCGCCGCGCGGTCAAGAGCAAGGTCGAGCCGGCGCCGCGCACCGCATTGATCAGATGGAACAGCCCCTCTTCGTCGACAGGACCGGTATCGACATCGTCGATCAGGGCCGGTCGAGCGCCGATGCTCGCCATGCAGTCGCCGATGCGCCCGGCGTCGACCCCCACAGCGGCGGCGCGGGAGCGCCAGATCGAGGCCAGATGCGTCTTGCCCGAGCCTGCCGGGCCGGCGAGCACGACCACCGGCGACGGCCAGTCCGGCCAGCGATCGACCAGCGCCACCGCCTGGCTGTTGGTGCCGGAGACGACGAGCTCGTCGCGCGAATAGCCGGTGCCATGACCGAGGTCGAGCGGCAGTTGGCGCGGCGGGTCGATCTTGTTGCCTGGCATCCGTCATCAACCGCGCGGCTCGCCGCCCCCGCGGCGCGCCGGCAGCGGCGGCACCGGCTGGTCGACGTGGCCCTTGTAGAGCGGCGATTCGAGATAGCGGGCAATGGCAAAGCGCACCAGAACGGCGACCGCGGCAGAGGCCGGCACGGCGATCAGCAAGCCGACGAAGCCGAACAGCGCGCCAAATGCAAATAGCGAAAACATCAGCCACACCGGATGCAGGCCGACGCTTTTTCCCACCAGCCTCGGCTGCAGGATGTTGCCCTCGATGAACTGGCCGACGAAGAACACGCCGGCCACCGCCGCGACCATGGTCCAGTCCGGCCAGAACTGAACGAAGGCGACGCCGACGGCCAGCACCAGCCCGGTCAGCGAGCCGACATAGGGAATGAAGGAGATCAGCCCGGCGAACAGGCCGATGAGGATGGCGAAATTCAGCCCGGTCAGCGTCAGGCCGGTGGCATACATAGCGCCCAGAACCAGGCACAGCGTGCCCTGGCCGCGCACGAAGCCGGCGGTGGCGGTGTTGATGTCCTTGGCGATCGCCCTGACGGTCTGGACATAGTCGCGCGGCACCCAGCTGTCGACGATCGCCACCATGCGATCCCAGTCGAGCAGCATGTAGAAGGCGACGACGGGCGTAACGACGAACAGGCTGACCACCGACACCAGCGCCACGCCGGAGCTCCAGACCGAGGTGAACACCGTGGTCAGGAGACCGAAGCCGGAGGTCAGCAGCGAGTTCAACCCTTCGCGCAGGCCATTGGCGTCGACGCCGAATTTCTCTTCCAGCCATCTCGGGTCGAAGCTGGTGATCAGAGTCTGCAGCCGGGTCAGGTATTCCGGCAGCTTGCTGGCGAAATCGGCCATCTGCGTCGCCAGCACCGGAATGAGGATGACGAAGGCCAGCACCAGAACGACGATGAAGGCGATAAGGATGACCACCGTCGCCATGAGCCTGGACAGGCCGAGCCGCTCCAGCCGGTCGGCTACGGGATCGAGGAAATAGGCGAGCACCATGCCGGCCACGAACGGCAGCAGGATGCCGCTGAAGACATAAAGGAAGACCGCGAGGATGATGGCGCTGATCAGCCAGAAGCGGATCTGGCGACGGAACACCGCCGATGCCGCAGCCTCGGCTGCCGCGTCGATATCCTGATCAGTTGCCCGGTGTGGAGCCTTCGCCATAGCCGCTCATATGCCTCAGCCAAGCCACGAGATAGGCCGCGGCCGAAGCCACGGTCAAGACCCCGGACAGCAATATGAGCACCGGCCTGAGCGGGTCGAGATCGATGACGAGGGCCAGTTCACCCAGCACCACCGCCGCCAGCACGATCTGGATGGCGGTGTTGGCCTTCGACACGAACAGCGGCTTCATCTCGACCGGGTGGCCCATGACGGTGGACAAAAGCACGGCGCAGACGATCAGCGCATCGCGCGACACCATGGTGACGACCAGCCACAGCGGCAGCTCGCCGATGAAGCCCAGCACGACGAACACCGACACCAGCAGCAATTTGTCGGCCATCGGGTCGAGATAGGCGCCAAGCGCCGAAAACTGGTTGAAACGGCGGGCGATGAAGCCGTCGACGCCGTCGGAAATGCCGGCGATGAGGAAACCGGCGAAAGCCCAGTCCCAGCGCGCCTGCAACATGGCCAGCACCACGGCCGGCACCAGCACGAAACGCATAATCGTGATGATGTTGGGGATGGTCAAACGCATGTCCCGTCGCTTTTGTTTTGCTGATAGATGATGGAGATAGGAGGCGACGGCAAGTGGGAGCGACGCAGAAGCTGCCTGTCCACTCTTTTGTCGAGCCGAAAAGATCGGCATGCCTCCGTTATCCTTGCGAGGCGCGGCGGTTCATGCGAAGAGCCCCGGAAAGCAGGAACGAGTGATGGGCAAGCGCAAGAACGGGCTCACCTATGCCGAGGCGGGCGTCGACATCGATGCCGGCAATCTGATGGTCGAAAAGATCAAGCCGCTGGTGCGCGCGACGCGCCGGCCGGGCGCCGATGGCGAGATTGGCGGCTTCGGCGGCCTGTTCGACCTCAAGGCCGCCGGCTTCACCGACCCGGTGCTGGTCGCCGCCAATGACGGCGTCGGCACCAAGCTGAAGATCGCCATCGATGCGGGCAAGCACGACACGATCGGCATCGACCTCGTCGCCATGTGCGTCAACGACATCGTCGTGCAAGGCGCCGAGCCATTGTTCTTCCTCGACTATTTCGCCACCGGCAAGCTCGACCCCGACAGGGGTGCTTCGATCGTCGGCGGCATCGCCGAGGGCTGCCGCCAGGCCGGCTGCGCGCTGATCGGCGGCGAGACGGCGGAAATGCCCGGCATGTATCACGGCAAGGACTACGATCTTGCCGGCTTCGCCGTGGGCGCGGCCGAACGCGGCCAGTTGCTGCCGACCGACGACATCGTCGAGGGCGACGTGCTGTTGGGGCTGGCCTCGTCGGGCGTGCATTCGAACGGCTTTTCGCTGGTCCGCCGCATCGTCGCGACAAGCGGCCTTGCGTGGACCGACCCAGCGCCCTTCAACGATGAGGCTACATTGGCGGAAGCGCTGCTCGAGCCGACCCGCATCTACGTCAAGTCGATCCTCAAGGCGATCCGCGGCACGCATGGCATAAAGGCGCTGGCCCACATCACCGGCGGCGGCTTTCCCGAGAACATTCCGCGCGTGCTGCCGAAGGACTTTTCCGCCGAACTCGACCTCGACGCCATCGAGGTGCCGGCCGTATTCTCATGGCTGGCGAAGACCGGCGGCGTGGCGTCGCAAGAGATGATGCGCACCTTCAACTGCGGCGTCGGCATGATCCTCGCCGTCGCCTCCGGCCAGGCGGCGCAGGTCGCCGCCGTGCTGCAGGAGGCCGGGGAGACAGTGACGCCGATCGGCCGCATCGTGCCGCGCCGCGACGCCGGCGTCATTTATCGAGGCTCGATCGACCTATGAGCATGCGCAAACGCACCGTGGTGCTGATTTCGGGACGCGGCTCCAACATGACGGCGCTGATTGCCGCGGCCAGCAACCCGGACTATCCGGCCGAGATCGTCGGCGTCATTTCCGACCGGGCCAATGCCGCCGGTCTTGGAATCGCCGCGGCGCGCGGCATCGCCACCAAGGTGATTTCGCGGTCGGACTACACCAGCAAGGAAGCGCATGACGGGGCGATCGATGCGGCACTTGTCTCGTTCGGCGCCGAGATCGTGGCTCTGGCCGGTTACATGCGCATTCTCGGTGCGCGTTTTGTCGAGAAGTGGCTGGGACGGATGATCAACATCCACCCTGCCCTGTTGCCGGCCTTCAAGGGCCTCGACACCCATGCCCGCGTGCTGCGCGCCGGCACACGCATCCATGGCTGTACGGTGCATTTCGTCACCCTGGACATGGATGACGGCCCGATCATCGCTCAGGCCGCCGTGCCGGTGATGGTCGGCGACAATGAAGACACGCTCGCCGCCCGTGTGCTGAAGGCCGAGCACCGGCTCTATCCGCTGGCGCTCGGGCTGGTCGCCGAAGGCAAGGCGCGGATGGAAGGCGGCCGCACCGTGCTTGCCCGCTTCGCAGATGACGCCGACAACAGCACCTCCGTGGTCATGGCGCCCGATCCGCTACGCGAAGAGACAGACCTCGAGCATCTGGCGCGCATCACGCCCTGAGCGGGAGGAGGCTGGCATGGTGACAACGAAGCAACTCCTTCTTCTGCGTCATGCCAAGTCGAGCTGGGACTACCCTGACCTTATCGACTTCGACCGGCCGCTTTCGGGGCGCGGGCTGAAGGCCGCCCCGCTGGTCGGGCGCGAACTGGCCAGGCAGGGCTGGCTGCCGGATCTGGCGCTGGTGTCGCCGGCGCTGCGCAGCCGCGACACATGGCGGCTGGTCTCGGCGGAATTGCCGGCGCAAACGCCAGCCAAATTTGTCCAGGCGCTCTACGAGGCCAGTGCGGCAGACATTCTCGCCAAGGTACGGCAGGCAAAGGCGGCAACAAGCAGTCTTTTGGTGCTCGGCCATAATCCCGGCCTGGAGGAATTCGCACGCCGGCTTGCCGGCGCCGGATCGGATGCCGTAGCGCTCGAAAGGCTTGAAGAAAAACTCCCGACATCGGCCCTTGCCCGCTTCGTTTTCGACGGCAATTGGGCACGGCTCGCTCTCGGCGAGGCGCGGCTGACGCACTGCGTTCGGCCGAAGGATCTGCGCTAGGTTGTGACTTGATAGGCAAAGGCAAGAACGGCGGGCCAAGCCCGCCGCTCTTTGTGCTCCGGAGTTTGAGGACTTAGCGGCCCCAATTGCCCCGGCCAGATTGAGGCGCGACGGACGGGGCCGTACCGGACTGGGTCGTCGTCGCATCGGTGTTGACGGCGTTGTGCTCCGTCGGGAGCAGCTTGCGGATCGAACCCGTGAACGTGTTGTCGACGTTGTTGGCCTGGCCAGTGGCAACAGGCGCTGCCGGCTGGTTGACACCGTCCGAACCATAGTGGTCGCTGCCGGCAAAAGCGCTGCCCGTGGCAATGAGGATGGCGGCGGCGGTAAGAGCAATCTTGGTCATTTCAGGTACTCCAGTGTCTTCATATCTTCAGTATTCTGTCCGTCAGTAACGTGCCTTGGGAGGATTTCGCGTCGCTCGGACCGCCTCGAAGTGGGTTGGCGCTGCTGCGATTTCCAATCACGAAGATGTTCCGCGCGTACCCTGAACCGGGTGCTTGAAATCCGCTAAAAGGCTTCCTTCGCCACATTTTTTTGAATTCTTTTCAAATCGTTAGGAAAATATGCGCGTAGCGCTGCGCGCGCCTTGTACGAGCCGGCGTTCACCCTGTCCTAGCACGATGCGTCAACGGAAACGAACCGATCGGTTCGATTTCATCCGGCGGCCGGGCAGCGTTACCGCGCTTGCTGCGCTCGCGAGCCGGAAGCACGACCGGGCGTACCCACGTTTGGGTCCGATGCTCTAGACGTGCACCTCACCAAAGGAGAGTTCACCGTCGTCGCCAGCAGCCACGAAGGCCGTGGCCAGCAGCACGGCATAGAGGGCGGCGACCAGCGCGACGATGACCACGCCGGGAATAGGCCCCAGGGCAGCGCCGGCGACGGCCTCGCGCACCGAACCGACGAAGCCGATGCGGACCTCTTCGCTTAGAAGACTGGGAGTCGATAGTTTGAGGATCCAGGCCAGCAGCAGGATCAGCAGCATGTGGATGTAGTTTCGACGCAGCCGGCGCGCCAACGCCACTCGTTGCGAAATGAGGAATTTTGGAGCGCGCAGGCTTTCGCCGACGATCAACAGCCAATCGGACGCGAAGTCCGGCTGCGGCGAGAATATCTGGGCGAAATAGTGCCGTTCGAACTGGCGCACGCGGGCGCGGTAAAAGTCGAAGAAGCGATATCGCCGCGCCTCTATCCACAGCAGCAACAGGACCAACATCATGGCAAACAGCAGCACACCGTGATGCGCGCTGGCCGTCGAAAGCGAGACGGACAACATCGCCGCGACGACTGTTATCGCCCAATTGCTCGTCCGGTCCAGGCGGTCGCGCCACCCCGCCATGCGCAGAATCTCTGCTCGGTGAAAATGCGACATCGTGGTTACAAGTTCGCCGGATGAAAGCGTTCTTCCAATGGGTTCCGGCGCTGCCGATGCATCTGTCATCATCGCGCCTTCATCCGTCACGCAAAGACGTCTGGGTCGACATTGGCCGGCCGCAGCCAGACCTTGTTGTCGTGGAACGCAGCACCGCCATACGGCGCCGGGGCGTCGGCGCCGGTCAGAACGTTGATGCCCTCGCCGCGCTCGTGGGCGCTGTTCGGCCAGATGCCTTCGGCCACCACGACGCCGCGCTTGATGCCGTCGAACAGCCTTGCATGCAGCACGACCTCGCCGCGCGCATTGCCGATCTCGACGCGGTCGCCGTTGGCCAGCCCATAAGCTGCCGCGTCGTCCGGATGCAAAAGCAGTTCCGGTCGGCCCTCCTTGGCCCTCGACACCGGCGTCTCCGAAAAAGTCGAGTTGAGGAAATTGCGCGCCGGCGAGGTGGTCAGCCGGAACGGGTGCGCCTCGTCCGCCACCTCGATCAGGTCGACATGATCGGGAAACTCCGGCAGGCTCGCCACCGGCCCGAACAAGCCCATCCTTTTCGGCGGCCGGTTGGGCGCCGCCTGCCCGGTCCAGTCGGCGTGGAAGTGGAACTTCTTGTCGGCATGGCCGAAGCCAGTGATGAAATGTGCGGCCTCGAAATCGGGCTGCAGATCGACCCACTTGTCTTCCTTCAAACTGTCGAAACTGCCCAGCCCGCGCTTGCCCAGGATGATGTCGATGTGCTGCTTTTCGGTCAGGCCAAAGCCCGGCATGTCGGCGACGCCGAGCCGCTTGCCGAGTTCCTCGATCACAAAATGGTTGGTGCGCGGCCCTTCCGGCGGGTCGATCAGCTTCGGCCCCAGCGTGATATGCTGGTTGCCGCCGCCCTTGTAGATGTCGTCATGCTCGAGGAACATCGTCGCCGGCAGCACGACATCGGCGAGCTTCGCGGTGTCGGTCATGAATTGCTCGTGCACGCAGGAAAACAGGTCGTCGCGCAAAAAACCCTGTTTCACCAGCCGCTGTTCCGGCGCGACATTGACCGGATTGGTGTTCTGGATCAGCAGCGCCGTCACCGGCGGGCCGCCATAGAGCGCATCCGGCGCCCCGGTCAGCACCGGGCCGATGCGCGAATGGTCGAGATGGCGGATCGCAGGGTCACGCATACGCGTGCCTTCCAGCAGTTCCTGATTGAGCTTGAAGATGCCCGAATTGGAATGGAAGGCGCCGCCGCCCTCATACTGCCAGCAGCCGGTAACCACGGCGATCGAGGCCGCGGCATGCATGTTGACCGAGCCGTTGCGCTGGCGCGAGAAGCCGTAGCCGAGGCGGAAATAGGTTTTCCTAGTCGTGCCGACGAGGTGGGCGAAAGCCTCGATCTCGTCGACCGAAAGCCCGGTGATGTCAGCGGCCCATTGCGGGGTCCTCGTCTGAAGATGCGCTTCCAGACCGGGCGGGTCGTCGGTGTATTTTTCCAAATAGGCGCGGTCGGCCATGCCGTCCCGGAACAGCACATGCATCACCGCGCAGGCCAGCGCGCCGTCGGTGCCGGGCTTCAGCACCAGGCCGAGATCGGCCTGGTTCATCGTCGCGTTGTCGTATACGTCGATGACGACGATCCTGGCGCCGCGTTCCTTGCGCGCCTTGATCGCGTGGGTCATGACGTTGACCTGCGTGACCACGGCATTGGTGCCCCAGATCACCACGCAGTCGGACTTGGCCATCTCGCGCGGGTCGGGACCGCGCAGCGCGCCGGCGCCCATCATCCAGCCGGTCCAGGCCAGGTTGGTGCAGATTGAACTGAAGAAGCCGGAGTACTTTTTTGCGTGGCGCAGCCGCTCGATGCCGTCGCGCTGCACCAGCCCCATCGTGCCGGCATAGTAATAGGGCCAGACCGTCTCCGGGCCGTATTTTGCCTCGGCCGCGATGAACTTTTCGGCGACAAGGTCGAGTGCTGTCTCCCAGCTCGCTTCCTTCCAGGCGCCCTCGCCCTTGGCGCCGGCGCGGATCAATGGCTTCAGCAAGCGGTCGGGATGATGGACACGGTCGGCGTAACGGGCGACCTTGGCGCAGATGACGCCTGATGTATACGTATTGGCCTTGGCGCCATGGACGCGGCCGATGCGCTTGTCATCGAGCAGCTCGACCTCGAGCGCGCAGGTCGATGGGCAATCATGCGGACAGGCCGAATGGCCGATCCTGAGCTTGGCGTGCTGGTTCATGAGGGCAGTCTAGTCGGTTGCGAAAGCGGCGTGTAGGGCCAGATGCAGCGCTAACTTGCTTCTCCTTGCTAAGGCAAGCTGAAAATCTGGCGACCACCAGCGCGGAGCCGTTAGAACTGCGTCGTCAACGCCGTCAGCCACTCGGGCGAAGCGTTGACGAGTGCGGTTTCCAACGCCTTGTCGAACCCAGACAGAATCGCGGCGGCGGTCATTACCAGCAAGATGCCGAAGGCGACCTTCAGCCCGCTGCCGGCGCCGGCGATGTGGCTGCGCCAACTCAGCAAGGTCTCGCGGGACAGTAGTCCGAGGATCAGCAACGGCACGGCAGCACCGAGACCAAACAGGACCATGGTGACCCCAACCTGGCCAAGGTCTTGGCCCTGCGCTGCAAGGACGGAAGCGGCACCCAGAGTCGGGCCAACGCAAGGGCTCCACACCCCGCCGAGCAGCAGACCGACGCCGAACTGCCCCCAAAGGCCAACGGAGGAAAAGCCGCCAAACCGCTGCTCGACCCAGTTGCCGGCCGGGCCGGCCGCAAGCGCGATATGCGCCTGGAATGCCGGCACGATCAATATCGTGCCGAGGACGAGCATCAGAACTGCGGCGGCGCTGCGAAAGACACCGCCGTCAAGCCCGACCGAGAACCCGATCGTGGCGACGAAAAGCCCTATGGCCGTGAAGGATATGACAAGTCCTGCGGCCAGCGCGATGGGACCATAGCGATGCTGGCTGACGGCAGCACCGAGCACGACCGGGATCAGCGGCAGCACGCATGGCGACAGCGTCGACAGCACCCCGGCCAGGAACGAAAATATGAAGCCGAGTAGCATCGCCGCCGCTCAGATCGTTTTATCAAGCAATTGCTTGATGGCATCCGCCTCGGTCACGCCAACAAGGCGACCGACTTCCGTTGCGCCCTTGAAGGTGATCAGCGTGCTCTGCATCCGCGCACCAAGAGCCCGAACAACCTCTTTTTGGGAATCGAAATCGACTTCGAAAACGGCCAGGTTTGCGTGCTCGGGCGCAGGCAGCAACTGCCCGAGCACCCGCTTCTGCGCCTTGCAGGTCGGACACCAGCTGGCGGTGATCTCGACCAGGATCGGCTTGCCTGCCTTTTGCGCCTCTTCGAAGGCCTGCCGTGTGTAGGCCATGCGGCTGGCAGCCAGCGCCGCCGGAGCCGTGGCGAGGCCCGATATTGCGGTCAGGCCGATGAGGAAGGTGCGACGGTCTAGCATTTCTTGACTCCTGAAGGTGTCGGCGGGCAAGTAATCCCGCCATGGCGGACATGAGGATACGGTCCGTTGTTCGTGCCAGCGACGGCGAACGTTACAGGCTCGCGGTAATGTTACCGAGGCCGCCCTTCGCTTGTGTCCACGTGCATTCGACGCTGTCAGCAGCCATCAGGTGCTGACGCCAAGCGCACCAGTGGCTTCAGCAAGCGCTCGGGATGATGGACGCGGTCGGCGTAACGGGCGACCTTGGCGCCGATGACGGCTGATGTATACGTATTGGCCTTGGCGCCGTGGAGGAGGCCGATGCGCTTGTAATCGAGAAACTCGACTTCGAGTGCGCAGGTCGAGGGGCAATCATGCGGACAGGCAGAATGGCCGATTCCGTGGTGGGCGTGCAGGTTCATGAGGGCAAACTAGCCGCTTATGGCGGCCTCGTGTAGGGCCAGATGGCGCCCTCCCTTCTCACTTGTTGTTTTGGGAGAAGACAGAGGGCGCCGCCACTACTCCGCCGTGCCTTCCTCGTATTCCGCCGACATCGACAGCCATTTTTCCTCATGAGCAGCCAAAGTCTGGGCAAGCTGCGAGCGCTCCTTGGCCAGCCGCGTCGCCGTCGAGGGGTCCTTTTCATAGACCGCCGGATTGGCGAGCTCGTCCTCGATGCCGTCGATGCGCCTGCGGATGCGGTCCATCAGCGCTTCGGTGGCGCGGATCTCCTTGGCCAGCGGCTCCAAGGCGGCGCGGCGCGCCGCCGCATCGCGGCGGCGGTCGGCCTTCGAGGCTTTTTCCGCCTCGCGCCTGCCGCGGCGGTCGCCGGACACGCCGGTGACCAGCGTCTTGTAGTCATCGAGGTCGCCGTCATAGGGGTTGACCGCGCCGTCCTTGACCAGCCACAGCCGGTCGGCCGTCGCCTCGAGCAGATGGCGGTCGTGCGAGATCAGGATGACGGCGCCGGGAAATTCGTTCAGCGCATGGATCAGCGATTCGCGGCTGTCGATGTCGAGATGGTTGGTCGGCTCGTCGAGGATGAACAGGTTCGGCCCCTCGAAGGCCGACAGGCCCATCAACAGGCGCGCCTTCTCGCCGCCGGACAGGTCTTTGGCGGCAGTGTTCATCTTTTCGGTGGTGAGACCGAACTGGGCGACGCGGCCACGCACCTTCGATTCCGGCGCTTCAGGCATCAGACGGCGGACATGCTCATAGGCGTTTTCGTTCGGCCTGAGATCGTCGAGCTGATGCTGGGCGAAGATCGCCACCTTCAGGCCGGGCGCCACCGTCATGGTGCCGGTTTCCTGCTTCAGCCGGCCGGACAGCAATTTGGCGAAGGTCGACTTGCCGTTGCCGTTGGCGCCAAGCAGCGCGATGCGGTCGTCGGCATCGATGCGCAGCGTCATCTTCTTGAGGATCGGCTCGCCCTCGGTATAGCCGACATTGACGTTGTTGAGCGCAATGATCGGCGAGGCCACGGTCTTCACCGGCTCGGGAAAGGAGAACGGGCGCACCGTGTCGTTGACGATGGCGGCGATCGGCTTCATCCTTTCCAGCGCCTTGATGCGCGACTGCGCCTGCCTCGCCTTGGAAGCCTTGGCGCGGAAGCGCTCGACAAAGGATTCCATGTGCTTGCGCGCGGCTTCCTGCTTGACGCGGCCCTTCTCCTGCAGTTCGCGCTGCTCGGTGTATTGGCGTTCGAACTGGTCGTAGCCGCCGCGCCAGAAGGTCAGCTTCTTCTGGTCGAGATGGACGATCGAGTTGACGGCGCGGTTGAGCAGGTCGCGGTCGTGCGAGATCAGAAGAACCGTGTGCGGATATTTCGACACGTAGTTTTCCAGCCACAGCGTGCCTTCGAGGTCGAGATAGTTGGTCGGCTCGTCGAGCAGCAGAAGATCGGGCTCGGCAAACAGCACTGCCGCCAGCGCCACCCGCATGCGCCAGCCGCCGGAGAAAGACGAAGCCGGCCGCCGCTGCGCCTCATCGCCGAAGCCGAGGCCGGCGAGGATGGTGGCGGCACGCGACTCGGCCGAATGGGAGTCGATGTCGGCCAGCCGCATGTGGATGTCGGCGATGCGGTGCGGATCGGTCGCGGTCTTTTCCTCTTCGAGCAGTGCATTCCGCTCAATATCGGCCTTGAGCACGATCTCGATCAGCGGCTCCTCAGTGCCGGGCGCCTCCTGCGCCACCTGACCGATGCGCGTGTTCTTGGGCAGACTGATCGAGCCGGTCTCGGAGGCGAGATCGCCGGTGATCGCCTTGAACAAGGTGGTCTTGCCGGTACCGTTGCGGCCGACAAGCCCGGCCTTGCTGCCGGCCGGCAAGGTCAGCGAGGCATGGTCGAGAAGCAGGCGCCCGGCCATGCGGAGCGAAAGGTCGTTGATGATCAGCATGGTCGCGCTTTTGCACGGGACATCAACGCTTCGCAAGACCTTGAGCGCCGGTTGGCCCGATAAGGCATGAAAATGGCCGGCGGCGGATCGCCGGCGGCGCCGGATGAGAGGACCACCTACGGGATGGGGTCGGAACCTTGCCGCGACGGCGCAATGACCGCGCCTGCCGAGCAGCGACTTCCCGCATGCGAAAATTGCGCATTTGTAAGTTGATTGCTCGTGCAGGTCAGTCGTCCTCCACGATCGCACCATGACGCGGGGGGAAGACTCAGCTATGTCTAGGTGTGCGGCGGACCTGATACCCGCCTGGCCGGCGCTATAAGCTCTCCTCCCAAGCGGCGCCGGCCATTTTCCTTTACTGTGCCGGCGGCGTGTCGGATTGATCACCGCCTGACGTCGAGTTCGGCGCAGGGTCCACCTGCGTGTTTTGATCGGCCGAGCCAAGCGCCTTCGTCGGCGGGATGTTGTTGTCGCATGCCGCCACAGCCAAGGCTGCGGCTAAAGCCAGCAAGATTGAGAGCTTGTTCATCGCAACCTCCTGTCATCGGGGCAACGAGGCGGTGCCGATTTGGTTGCACGCTCAGGCCCCGCTCGGGCCTTTGGGGAGCGGGGAACAAAACGCGGCCTCTCCGGTTCCTCCATACCAAATTGGATTGGAGAAGATCATGATCCGTCTGCTCATAGCCGGGGCCGCCGTCTACGTGGCCTATCGCATAACCAGGGAAATCATCGACGAGGTCCCCGACGACTTCGATCCACTGCCGCTGCCGCCACCGGACGATCGTAAGCCGCTGCGGCGGCAGTCGGCGGCGATGGGCGTAGAGCCGCAGCGCTAGGTCGGGCTCATCGGCTGATGCGCGCTAGTAGTCGGATATTTCAGTAGCCCTCTCCCGTCGAAACCGTTGCGAACAAAGCGGAAACGATGCTTGATGGGCGATGAACCTCGCTGCCCGTGATTCGACCCTCCGGCCTGCCTATCTCGCAAAGCTGAATGCCGAGCAGTGCCTTGCCGTCGAACATGGCGACGGCAAGGTCGCCGGGCCGCTGCTGGTGATCGCCGGCGCCGGCTCCGGCAAGACCAGCACGCTGGCGCATCGCGTCGCACATCTGATCGTCAGGGGCGCTGATCCCAGGCGCATCCTTTTGATGACGTTTTCGCGGCGCGCCGCGGCGGAAATGGCCAAGCGCGTCGAGCGCATCGCCGGTGAGGTGCTGGGCCGGGACGCTTCCGTCATCACCGACGCGCTGAGCTGGGCCGGGACGTTCCACGGCATCGGCGCCAGGCTGTTGCGCGACTATGCCTTGGAGATCGGCCTTGACCCGGCCTTTACCATCCATGACCGCGAGGATTCGGCCGATTTGATGAACCTTATCAGGCACGAACTCGGCTTCTCTAAGACGCAGGGTCGGTTTCCGACCAAGGGCACTTGCCTGGCGATCTATTCGCGTGCCGTCAACGCGCAGGCACCGCTCGGCGAGGTTCTGGGTTCGGTGTTTCCCTGGTGCGCAGGCTGGGCCGAGCAGCTCAAGGCGCTGTTCGCCCGATATGTCGAGGCCAAGCAGGCGCAAAATGTGCTCGATTACGACGATCTGCTGCTCTACTGGGCGCAGATGGGGAGCGAGCCGGAGATCTCAGCGCATCTGGGTGGGCGATTCGACCATGTGCTGGTTGACGAATACCAGGACACCAACCGGCTGCAGGCCTCGATCCTCACGGCACTCAAGCCGGACGGATCCGGGCTGACGGTGGTCGGCGACGACGCGCAGTCGATCTATTCGTTTCGCGCGGCGGAAGTGCGCAACATCCTCGACTTCCCCAAACAGTTCGCGCGGCCGGCCGAGATCGTCATGCTGGAACGCAACTATCGCTCGACCGAGACCGTCCTGGCCGCCGCCAATGCGGTGATTGGCGAGGCCTCCGAGCGCTTTACCAAGAACCTCTGGTCGGAGCGCAAATCGGCCGAAAGGCCGAAGCTGGTCAGCGTCCGCGACGAGGCCGAGCAGGCGAGCTATGTCTGCCAGGCGATCCTGACCGAGCGCGAGGCCGGCACGGCGCTGAAGGCGCAGGCCGTGCTGTTCCGCGCCTCGCATCACAGCGGGCCGCTCGAGATCGAGCTGACGCGCCGCAACATCCCGTTCGTCAAGTTCGGCGGGCTTAAGTTCCTCGACGCCGCCCATGTCAAGGATGTGCTGGCGGTGCTGCGTTTCGCCGAAAACCCGCGCGACCGCGTCTCCGGTTTTCGCGTGCTGCAGCTTTTGCCCGGTATCGGCCCCTCGGCGGCTGCGCAGATTGTCGACACCATGTCGACGTCGCTCGACGAAACGATGGGACTGGTGCGCTACCGACCGCCGCAACGCGCCGCCGACGACTGGCCGGATTTTGTCTCGCTGTTCTCGCAGCTTCGCGCCGGATCGGGAAAATGGCCTGTTGATCTCGAACAGGTCAGGCTGTGGTACGAGCCGCATCTCGAGCGCATTCATCAGGACGCGACGACGCGCCGGGCCGATATTCTGCAACTCGAACAGATCGCCTCGGGCTATGCCTCGCGCGAGCGTTTCCTCACCGAGCTGACGCTCGATCCGCCGGATGCGACCAGCGATGAGGCCGGGCCGCCGCATCGCGACGAGGACTATCTGATCCTGTCGACCATCCATTCGGCCAAGGGCCAGGAATGGAAGAACGTCTTCGTGCTCAACACCGTCGACGGCTGCATCCCGATCGACCTCGGCGTCGGCTCGAAAGAGGATATCGACGAGGAGCGCCGCCTGCTCTACGTGGCGATGACGCGGGCCAAGGACGGCCTGCACCTGGTCATGCCGCAGCGCTTTTTCGTCCACGGCCAGGCGGCGCGCGGCGACCGCCATGTCTATGCCTCGCGCAGCCGCTTCATCCCGGCCTCGATCCTCGGCGCCTTCGAGCAAACCGCGTGGGCCAGTGTCCAGGCCAAGGACGATCCGCGCCGCCAGCCGCAGGTGCGCGTCGACCTCGGCGCCCGCATGCGCGACATGTGGAAATAGCCGCCTTTTCGGCACGGCGCTCATGCCACGGAACTTGGTGGCGACAATCAAATCCCGGCGCATGGAACCTGATGCCGCAATCCGCGTTTCTGGGCGTCCGATTCAGATCGGAGGGCGGCGTCCGCCGTCACCTCCGCCCAACTCGAGAGGCCAGAATGCACGATAAGACGTTCTTCACCCCGGTCGCCGTAACCGTCGGCGCCGGCCATAAGCGCATGATCGCTTCGCTCTTCGACATGCATGAGTTCCTGACCGAGTTCCCGCCATCACGGCGCCGCCTGAGCTATGGCGCGGCCGTGAAGGCCTGCGAGGCGGCACGTGCCGGCGAGGTCTCGCCCGAAGCGGCGCGCGATGCCTTGATCACTTTCGCGATGACGGCAGGCATTCTCTGGCCTTCGGCCCAGCCGGCGGTATCGGTCAAGCCTGTTGCCCGGGGCCGTGGCGGATACGCCGCCTGAGGCCTGACCAGGCTCCTTTGCGCCCATGACCGTCAAAGATGCGGTTCATCTTCGGCGAGTTTTCCGAACCTGCTTTCAATTCGATCACGATAGACGCGGATAAATCAGGCGAA
Organism: Mesorhizobium sp. WSM4821; assembly: GCF_055901555.1. Taxonomy (NCBI): domain Bacteria; kingdom Pseudomonadati; phylum Pseudomonadota; class Alphaproteobacteria; order Hyphomicrobiales; family Phyllobacteriaceae; genus Mesorhizobium; species Mesorhizobium sp. WSM4821. Next base: position 5,361,924 of record NZ_CM148371.1, read on the forward strand.
GGGGCGCCCCTCTTCGCTGCGCTGGAACTGCGTCAGGTCGAGCGGCACCGAAGGCCGGCCAAGAATGGTCAGGATCGCGTGCGCCTGGCCGCGGTGATGGGTCTGGTGGTTGAAGAAATGATCGAGCGCCGGCGCCAGCCGCTGCGAGACGGTGCGCATATCGGAGACGGTCATGTAGGAGAAGCGGCCGGACAAGGCCTTCTCGCTCAAGCTCCCGATCCAGTCGATGATCCTTTTGTCTTCGGCCTCGCGCGCCAATCGCAAGCCCGGCAAGGCGCTGTGCAGGATCGTGTCGAGCCTCGCCGGTGCATCGCCCTCGCCGGTAAAGCGCCTCATCCAGATGCGATCGGCGGTCAAGATATGATTGAGCGTGCCCATCATCGAACCGAAGAAAGCGCCGACATTGCGGCCGAACTCGTCCTCGCCGAGATCGGCGACGGCATCGTAAATGCGGCTATTGGCCCATTGATTGTAGCCCGCAAACATCATGAAGTGTTGTTTCATCTTCTTCTCCCGGCCCGCGAAACCCGTTTCGGGTGCCTACCGCATCGGCCCGAACTACGCTGACCTTCGGTTCGGAAAAACACGATGCGCAGTTTCAAAAGTGCTAGAGCGTATTTTGTGCGTCCAAGCGGATGCACGTCGCTCTGGTAGACCGTAAGGAAGCCGCCGCCAATGACCATTCTGCTCTATGACCTCGTCGGACACGATGCCGCCCGTCCGTTCAGCCCGCATTGCTGGAAGGCGGCGATGGCGCTGGCCCACAAGGGGCTCGACATCTCGACCGTGCCGACACGTTTTCTCGAAGTGCCCACCGTCGAAGGTGGCGTTTCGAAACTCGTTCCGGTGATCCGCGACGGCGAGAAGGTGGTCGCCGATTCCTTCGCCATCGCGCTCTATCTCGACGAAGCCTATCCCGAGCGGCCGACATTGTTTTCCGGCGATGGCGGCAAGGCGATGGCGCGCTTTATCGAACGCTGGTCGCAACTGACCATCCATCCCTATGTCACCACGGCAGCAATCATGGACCTCCATGCCATGCAGGACGAGGCGAACGCCGCCTACTTCCGCCAGAACCGCGAGCAGCGCTTCGGCAAGAAACTGGAAGAGGTGGTGGCGGCACGCGACGCCGGCCTTGACGCCTTCCGCGCCTCGCTGGAACCGTTGCGCTCGATGCTCAGCTATCAGCCGTTCATCGGCGGCCAATCACCGCTATTTGCCGACTACATCGTCTTCGGCGCGCTGCAATGGGCGCGCATCGCCTCGCCCTACCAGTTGCTCGACGACAGCGATCTGGTGGCGCAATGGTTCGAGCGTTGCCTCGACCTGCATGACGGCCTCGGCCGCAAGGTGGCGGCGGCGGCATAGGGCAGTAAGGCAGCGCCCCCACTGCCCTACTCCCTTACCTCCCCACTCCCCTAGCAAAGGCATCACGATACCATGACGTCAGGCCCGGAATTCCCGGACGATTTTCGCGCCGAACTGGTCAACCTCTTCCGGTGGCGGCGGGACGTCAGGCGGTTCAAGCCGACGCCGCTCCCCGAAGGCGCGCTGGAGCGGCTGCTTGACGTCGCCAGCATTGCGCCTTCGGTCGGGCTGAGCCAGCCCTGGCGTTTCGTCATGGTCGAGAGTGCGCAGTGCCGCGCCGCCGTCAGGGCCTGCTTCGAGCGCTGCAATGCGGAGGCGCTCGCATCGTTCGGCCGCGAACGCGCCGCGCTCTATGCGCGCCTGAAGCTCGCCGGTCTGAACGAGGCGCCTTGTCAATTCGCGGTTTTCGCCGACCGCACGACAGAACAGGGGCATGGGCTCGGCCGCCTGACGATGCCCGCCACCATCGAATATTCGGCGGTGATGGCGATCCACACCTTTTGGCTGGCGGCGCGCGCCGAAGGAATAGGCATGGGCTGGGTCTCGATCCTGGATCCGGTCAAGATGGCGACGATCCTGGACGCGCCGCCCGAGTGGACGCTGATCGGCTATTTCTGCGTCGGCTACCCGTGTGAGGACCACAGCGTGCCGGAACTGGAACGGGAGGGCTGGGAGTTTCGGCGCCCGTCGACTGTGATTACGCGCTGACCGGGTCACAGCCTCCCCTTGGCAATGAGCCATACGGCTTGTATAGAGCCCGCCACCTTCAATTCCACTTTCATCACAAGGACGACCCCATGGCGCTCGAACGCACCTTTTCCATGATCAAGCCGGACGCGACCCGGCGCAACCTCACCGGCGCCATCACCCAGATGCTTGAAGAGGCCGGCCTGCGCGTCATCGCCTCGCGCCGGGTGTGGATGAGCCGCCGAGAGGCCGAAGGTTTCTATGCCGTGCACAAGGAGCGTCCGTTCTTCGGCGAGCTGGTCGACTCCATGTCGTCGGGCCCGAGCGTCGTGCAGGTGCTGGAAGGCGAGAACGCCATTGCCAAAAACCGCGACGTGATGGGCGCCACCAACCCGGTCAACGCCGCCGAAGGCACCATCCGCAAGGTGCATGCGCTGTCGATCGGCGAGAATTCGGTGCACGGCTCCGACGCGCCGGAGACCGCCGCGCAGGAAATCAAATACTGGTTCTCGGACACCGAGATCGTTGGCTGATCCGGTAATCCAGATCACCACGTCATATGTTAAAAGGCCGGCGCAATGCTGGCCTTTTCTCGTTGGGTCGATCCGGCACCAGACGCCGAAGCTCTGCAACCTGCGCATGAACCGGTTTTGAGCGATCAGCTCGCGGCGTTGAAGCGCAGGATGACGCGGCCGTCCTTGTCGGCAATGAGGAGCTTGCCGGCGTCGACGTGATACGATGCTGCCTTGGCCAGCGCCTCGAACAGCGCCTTTTCCTCGGCCATGATCTCGGGCGCGCAGGCCTTGAAGGTCGAGCCGATGTCAGAGATGGCGATCGTCGAACCATCGACTTTGGCGGTGGCGAAGTAGACGTTGCAAGGGCCGCTGCCGCCGGCCTTGCCGGCCTCGTCGATCCTGAACGTCGCCTGCGGCTCGGCGATCACACCAATGCCGTCGATATACTCGATCAGCCAGCTCTGCCCGAGCACCGGGGCGGCTGCCGGTTTCTCGCTCGACGTCACCATCTTCAGCATGATGGTTTGCGGCGCGTCGCTCAGCGGATCGACCTGATGGCGCGTATCGGAGACAAACAACAGTCTGTCGTCGACGGTGATGCGCGCCTGCAGCGCATAAGTCATGTCAGGCCGGATCACCTGGGGGTCGAAGCTGATCTCGAACTTGATCGGCACCTGGCCAGCTGGCGTCACCTTGCGCTCGCCGACGACAGCGGCCGGCGCGTCGGCCAGCGAGACATCGGCTAGCTGCACGGAAAGCACGGCGTTGGGCGGCAGCGCGATGCGCTCGCGATACATCACCTCGCCCCTCAGCGTCTTCTCAGCAGCGGTGGACAACCCAGGCATCACCAGCAAGCCGACGACCAGCGGCACGACACCGAAGATGAAGAACTCGGAGATCCTGTCCAGCATGATCCTGCTCCCTAGAGCCTGTTCCATCCCGACGAATCGGGATGGGGCTCTATCTATTTGTTTGAGCATGATCTTTTTCCGAAACCGGTTCGGGATCATGCCCTGGCGCCAAACTGGCCAGACGGTCTCGCAGGATTGCGGTGGTTCCGTGACGCCGGCACGGACTGTTCGCGCGGCGGCTTGCGGCCCTGTTGTCGGCCTGCTTGGCGTGACCCGGCACATCTTGCTCAAGCCAGACCCGAGCCGATCACGAAGTCGTGTTCCCAATCGGAGGTAACACAGCCAGCCTCCGGGCCGAACTGACCAACGCGCGCTTGAGGAATGGCGCGCTCAGCAACCCAATCGGAGGTGAAATCATGTCGACAAGATCAACCATAAGCGCGGCCTTTCTGGCCGGCGCCGTTGCCACGGCTCTTGCTTCTTTTGCGACGGCCGCGCCGCTGACCGAGGCAGAGGCCAAGGCGGCGATGGATGCCGGCAAGGAGAAGTGCTTTGGCGTCGCCCTGAAGGGGCAGAACGACTGCGCGGCAGGACCTGGCACCACCTGCCAAGGCACCTCGACCGTCGATTACCAGGGCAACGCCTGGAAGTTTGTCGACGGCGGCACCTGCACGACGATGGAACTGCCCGGTGACCGCAAGGGCTCGCCGACGGAACTGACCCGCGACATCCCTTCGTAAGCAATGCAACCTGCCGAGAAAGCGGAGGCGAAGATGAACGGACTGGTCCCACCATCCCGCGTGTCGAAAACCTCGCGCTTTCCGGCATACCCGGTCGACGGCCTTACCGGCACCAGTTTCAAGCATGAGCATCTACGCGCGATCCTTGGCGACGACGCAAAGGATCGGTTCTTCGAGGTTCACGCCGAAAACTATATGGGCGCCGGTGGCCCGCCGCACGATGCGCTGACCAGGATCCGCCGCGACTATCCCGTTTCACTGCACGGGGTGTGCATGTCGATCGGCGGACCGCGGCCGCTCGACAAAGCGCATCTCGATCGTTTCAAGGCGCTCGTCGACCGCTATGAGCCGGCGCTCGTTTCCGAGCATCTCGCTTGGTCGACCCACGACACCACCTATTACAACGACCTGCTTCCCCTGCCCTATACGCCGGCAACGGTTTCGCGCGTGGCGGATCACATCGACGAAGTGCAGGAGACGATCGGCCGCCCGATCCTGCTGGAGAATCCCTCGAGCTACGTGCTTTTCCCCGAATCGACGATCAGCGAGACGGGTTTCATCCGCGCGCTGGTGCGGCGTACCGGTTGCGGCTTGCTGCTCGACGTCAACAACGTTTTCGTTTCGGCCACCAATCGCGGCTATTCAGCCCTTTCCTACCTCGCGGATTTCCCGCTCGACCATGTCGGCGAAATCCATCTGGCAGGGCATTCCGAGCAGGAGGACGACGAGGGCGATCTGCTGCTGATCGACAGCCATGACGGCCCGGTCGCCGACGCGGTCTGGAAGCTCTTCGATATCGTCATCGGCCGATGCGGGCCACTGCCGACGCTGATCGAATGGGACAGCGACATTCCCGACTGGCCGGTGCTCAAGGCGGAGGCCGCCGCCGCCCAGGCGATCCTCGACCGCCATGCCGAAAGCTTGTTCGGAAAAGTCCATGCCGCGGAGTGATCTCCAGCCGGGCGATCCCGGCCGCCGGTTTGACTATGCCGCGGCGTTCACCGCCGGCCTGCTCGACCCTGACCGGGTCCCGCCCGACGCTGTCTCGGGGCCGAACGGCAAGGCTGCGGTCAAGCGATATGCCGTCTACCGCAACAACGTCACCGTCAGCCTGATCGATGCACTGACCGCCGCCTTCCCGGCGACGCTGCGCATCACCGGCCCGGACTTCTTTCGCGCGATGGCGCGCTTTCATGTTCGCGAAACACCACCGAACTCGCCACTTCTATTCGAATACGGCCGCGACTTTGCCGATTTCATCGGGCGCTACGAATACGCCCAGTCGATGCCCTGGCTGGCCGACGTGGCGCGCATCGAGCGGGCCTGGCTCGACGCCTATCATGCCGCCGACGCGGAACCGCTGGCGTCCGGAGCACTGGGGTCGATCCCGCCCGAACGACTGGCCGATACGGTGCTCGTGCCGCACCCGGCAACACGCGCCATACGCTCGCGCCATCCGGCCGTGACGATCTTCGCGGCAAACCGGAGCGACGGTCCTGTCGGACGGATCGAGGCGGACGGACCCGAAGATGCGCTGGTCACGCGGCCGGGGCTCGAAGTCTTCGTTCGCCACCTGCCGCCCGGCGGCGCGGTTTTTCTGGATCGTCTCATGGCGGGCGAGCCGCTCGGCGCGGCAGCCGCGGCAGCATTTGCAGAACGTGCCGAGTTCGATCTTTCCGCCAATATCGCCGGCCTGCTGCAAGCGGGCGCCTTCACAGCGGCACACCAGGGAGAGTGAGGATGACGAACCATGGGCGCAACGCGAGCACCGGGCCGCGAGGGATCGCCGCCCTTGCCGAAAGGGTGAACGCCGCCCTGCGCACGATTGCCACACCGTCGCTGACGCAGCTTGTCCTGCGCTGCGCGCTCGCGGTCCCGTTCTGGCGGTCCGGCATCAACAAATGGGACGGCTTTCTGCAGTTGAACGACGTCGCCGTGCTGCTTTTCAGCTCGGAGTTCAAGCTGCATCTGCCCGGCGGGCCTTACGCTTTTCCCGCACCTGGGCTGGTGGCGTTCGCCTCAGGGTCGGCGGAGATCCTGCTGCCAATTCTCCTGGTTCTCGGCCTGGCGACGCGACTGGCGGCATTCGGGATGCTCCTGATGACGCTGGTCATACAACTCACCGTGCCGGACGGCTGGCCGCTCCACTTCACCTGGGCGGCGATGGCGCTTGGCATCATGGCGTGGGGACCCGGCCGGATTGCGCTCGATCACTGGATCGGCAGCGACAAGGGCTGACGTGTTTCCTCGCCTCCGGCGGTGACGCGAAGCCTCAATTTGGTTTCGGCACGGCCTGCTTCCAGCGGCTTGCGGCCTCGTCGTCGGCCTCCTTGGCGTCGACCCAGCCGCCTTGCGAGCCGTCGGCATGGTGTTCCTTCTTCCAAAACGGCGCGCGCGATTTCAGGTAGTCCATCAGGAAGTTCGCCGCCTCGAACGCCGCCCGCCGGTGCGCGGAGGCCGCGATCACCAGCACGATGTTCTCGCCGGGCGCGATCCTGCCATGGCGATGGATGGCGGTGAGGCCCTGCAGCGGCCAACGGGCGACCGCTTCGGCGGCGATGCGGCCGATCTCGGCTTCCGCCATGCCGGGATAATGTTCGAGTTCGAGTGCTGCGAGTCTGCCCGCCTCGTCGCGACAGAGGCCCGAGAACGTCACCACGGCGCCGATGTCGGCGCGGCCCTGCGTCATCCTGGCGATCTCGGCGGCGACATCGAAATCCTCCGCCTGGATGCGCACGACAGGCACCACCGCGCCGGGCATTTCAGCCACCCGTCATCGGCGGGAATAGCGCAATCTCGCGGGCGCCGGCGATCTTTGCGCGATGCTCGACATGTTCCTGGTCGATGGCGACGCGGATCACATCGGGATATTGCAGCGCATGCTCGTATTCCTCGCCGCGCGATTTTAGCCAGCGCAGCAGGTCGGCCACGGTCTCGATGCCGGCGGGCAGCTCGACCTCCTCTTGCGGCTTGCCGATCCGCTCGCGCACCCAGGCGAAATAGATGAGCCGCGTCGACATGCTACTCGTCCATGATGTGCTTGAGGCCGGCGCGGAAATAGTCGTAACCGGTGTAGAGCGTCACCAAGGCGGCGATCCACAACAGCACCAGCCCGGTCTGCGTGGTCAGCGGGAATATCTTGTCGCCGGCGGGGCCCGCGAGCAGGAAGGCGATTGCGACCATCTGGATGGTGGTCTTCCACTTTGCCAGTTGCGTCACCGGCACCGAGACCTTCAGCGCCGCCAGATATTCGCGCAGGCCCGAAACCAGGATTTCGCGGCACAGGATGATGATCGCCGCCCACAGCGACCAGCCGGCGATGCCGGCATGGCGATCGGTGTCGGCGGCGAGCAGCAGCAGGCACGTGGCGACCAGCAGTTTGTCGGCGATCGGGTCGAGCATCTTGCCGATGTTGGAGGTCTGCTGCCAGGCGCGGGCCAGATAGCCGTCGAAATAATCGGTGATCGAGGCGAGTAGGAAAATGACCAGCGCCGACCAGCGGGCGAAGTCGCTCGACTTCAGATGTCCTTCGAGAAAAAAACACAGCACAACCAGCGGCACCGCGAGAATACGGGCGTAGGTGAGCATGTTGGGCAGGTTGAACGCGCGCTGGGCCATATTTTTGGGAACTCTCTCTGCCTGCGTACTCAAATCAGAAGCGAATGTGGGGGGTCAACAGGCGATAGTCGATGGACCAACCGAAAATAGCCGAATCATCAGCTCTCGTGAAAATGGTTGTAGACGAGTTTCGCCACCTGCTCGGAAATGCCGCCGACCTTGACCAAATCCTCGATCGCGGCGCGGCTGACCGCCTTGGCGGTGCCAAAATGCATGAGCAGCGCGCGCTTGCGACCCGGGCCGATGCCGCTGATCTCGTCGAGCGGGCTCTTGATCATCTCCTTCTTGCGGCGGGCGCGGTGCGATCCGATGGCGAAGCGGTGGACCTCGTCACGCAGCCGCTGGACGAAATAGAGCACCGGATCGCGAACGGGGAGCGAAAAGGAGTCCCTGCCCCTCACGAAGAAGCGTTCGCGGCCGGCGTCACGGTCCTGGCCCTTGGCGATGCCGATGGCCTCCACGCGGCCCTCGATGCCGAGATCGGCGAGGATTTTGCGCACCGCCGTCATCTGGCCCTGGCCGCCGTCGATGAGGATGACGTCTGGCCAGGCCGGGAAGCTGCCGGTGTCCTCGATATCGTCGCCCTGTTCGGCCAGGGTCGTGCCGTCTGCCGCATCTCCACTTTGCGGCACGTCGCCATGTTCCTTCAGCAGCCGCGAAAAACGCCGCTCCATCACCTCGCGCATCATGCCGAAATCGTCTCCCGGCGTGATCTCGGTCGAGCGGATGTTGAATTTGCGGTACTGATTCTTCACGAAACCTTCCGGCCCGGCGACAACCATGGCGCCGACGGCGTTCGTGCCCATGATGTGCGAGTTGTCGTATACCTCGATGCGCACCGGCGGCTTGTTCAGGCCGAAGGTCTCGGCAAAGCCGGCGAGCAGCCGCCCTTGCGTCGAGGTCTCGGCCAGCCGGCGGCCGAGCGCCTCGCGGGCATTCTGAAGTGCGTTGTCGGTCAGATCCTTCTTCTCGCCGCGCTGCGGCACCGAGATCGACACCTTGCGGCCGGCGCGGGTGGAGAGAGCCTCCGCCAGCAATTCCTGATCCTCGACGCCATGCGACAACAGGATGGCGCGCGGCGTCGGCTTGTCGTCATAGAACTGCGCCAGGAACGAGCCCAGCACTTCCGATCCCTCCAGCGCCGGATCGGCCTTGGGGAAATAGGCGCGGTTGCCCCAGTTCTGGCCGGTGCGGAAAAAGAACACCTGGATGCAGACCTGGCCGCCTTCCTGATGGATGGCGAAGACATCGGCCTCGTCGACGGTCTGCGGGTTGATGCCCTGGTGGCTCTGCACATGCGACAGAGCCGCCAGCCGGTCGCGATAGATCGCGGCCCGCTCGAAATCGAGGTTTTCCGATGCCTGCTGCATGGCGGCGGAGATTTCCGTTTTCACCTTCTGGCTGCGGCCGGACAGGAAGTCCTTGGCCTCGGCGACCAGTTCGGCATAATCGCCATGCGAGATTTCGCCGGTGCATGGGGCCGCGCAGCGCTTGATCTGGAACAGCAGGCAGGGCCGGGTGCGGTTCTCGTAGAAGGAGTTGGTGCAGCTCCTGAGCAGGAATGCACGCTGCAGCGAATTGATGGTGCGGCCGACGGCGCCGGCCGAGGCGAAGGGACCGAAATAGTCGCCCTTGCGCGACCGCGCGCCGCGATGCTTGTAGATGCCGGGCGAGACATGGTCGCCGGTCAGCAGAATATAGGGGAACGACTTGTCGTCCCGCATCAGAACATTGAATCGCGGCCGCAGGCGCTTGATAAGGTTGGCTTCCAGCAGCAGCGCTTCGATCTCGGTGCGGGTGACGACGAACTCCATCGTCGCCGTTTCGCGCACCATGCGGCCGATGCGGCTGGTGTGGAAACGGCCTTGCGCGTAGTTGGTCACGCGCTTCTTCAGGCTGCGCGCCTTGCCGACATAGAGCACGTCGCCGGCGGCATTCATCATGCGGTAGACGCCGGGCGCGTTGGGCAGCCGCTTGACCAGCGTCTGGATGACCTCGGCGCCAACCATGCCGTCGGCATCGCCGGCATGCGGCGTCCAGTCGATAGCCGTGAAGGCGACGTCCGGGCCACTGGGACTAAGAACTGAAGATTCGACGATCTCCTCCGCCGCCTCGTCCTCGAGGTCGACATCGGGGGGCAGGTCGTCGGCGGCGCCGCCTCGTTTGTGTTTCTGGTCCATGGAACTCATTCCACCATGCCTGTCACATCCGGCGTCTGCCATGCAAGGTGCTGGCCGCCGTCGAGCGCGATCATCTGGCCGGTGATCGAGCGCGCTCCCCAGAGATAGCGGATGGTGGCGCCGAATTCAGGCAATTCCGGGCCGCGCTTCAGGATCAGGCCGTCGACCTGCGCGGCAAAATCGCTGTCGTCCTGGCGCGCGCTCTTCAGCGTCGGCCCTGGACCGATGGCGTTGACGCGAATGCGGGGTCCCAGAGCCTGCGCCATCATCTGGGTCTGCGTCCACAATGTCGATTTCGACAGCGCATAAGAGAAATAGCGCGGCGTCGGGCGCCAGACGCGCTGGTCGATCATATTGACGATCAAGCCTTCCCGGCCTTCCGGCAGCGCGCGGGCGAATTCTTGCGCCAAAAGTGCCGGCGCCTTCACATGGACGGCGAAGTGATGGTCCCAGGCGAGCCAGTCGAAGTCCTGAACCGTGTCGTCCACGAACAGCGAGGCGTTGTTGACCAGCAGTGTAACGGGTCCGAGCGCGGCCTGGGCCTGGCCGACCAGGTCGCCGACCGTGGCCATGTCGGTCAGGTCGGCGGCGACCACGGCGGCGCGGCCATCCTTGCCAAAATAGCCGCCGTTGATCCGCACGGCCAACGCTTCCGCCTCGGCCCGCGAGCGGTTGCAATGGATGGCGACGGCAAAACCGTTCGCGGCAAGATCCTCGACGATCGCCTTGCCAATCCGCTTTCCCCCGCCCGTCACCAACGCCGTTCCAGCGGCCTTGCTCATCATGTCAATCCTCAATGGGCCTCGATTCCAGCCGCCGGCAAAATATGGCCGGCCAAGCGTTAAATGCCGTTCGCACGTTGGGCAGCATTGTGGCAAAGCGGCCGGATCGGTCTTTCGACGCTGGCCGGGACTCGGCCTGCCAGACCGCAATATAGGGCGCTGGACCCCTTGCTCCAAGCGATGTTCAGCGCGGCATGGCAAAGCCTCCTGACACCATCTGTTGCGCAGATGCAACGTCAAGGTTCGGCCTCATTCGTGCCAGGGAATGACCCAAGTTCAGGTTCGCTTCAGCCGCATTTTGACACGACATTTGGAACCGTTGAGCGCCAGACCCGTTTATCCCCCCGGCGGGTTGAGGGTGCTCGTGAAAAAGCAAGCCTGTGCCTGTGGCTTAAGGAGTAAAGAACAATGCAAGCCAATCTTAAATTTGCGCGACCGCTGGCGGTGGCGTTCGGGCTCTTCGCCCTCGGCGGAACCGCCTATGCTGCTGACGTGATCCAGGAAGAGCCGCCGGCACCTGCCCCGATCGCCGAACTTCCAGTGGCGTCCTGGGCCGGCCCCTATGCCGGTGTGAGCGTCGGCTACGGCTTCAGCGGCCATGCCGATGCCGAGGATATCGGCGTAGACGTCAGCACCGATGGATTCGTCGGCGGCCTCTTCGGCGGCTACCAGTGGCAGCAGGAGAACTTCGTGTACGGTGCTGAAGCCGATATCGGCTATAGCGGCATCGAGGGTGACGATGGTGACATCGAGGCCAAGGGCGGCGTCGAAGGCTCGCTGCGCGCCCGCCTCGGCTACGCCGTCACCCCGGAGATCCTGCTCTACGGCACCGCCGGCGGCGCGCTGAAGAACCAGGAGATGGAAGACCATTTGGCTGGTACCAGCGACAGCAACACCATGCTCGGCTGGACGGCCGGCGTCGGCACCGACATCAAGATCACCGACAATGTGTTCGGCCGTGTTGAATATCGTTACACCGACTTCGGCGACGAAGACTTCGGCAATATTGGCAAGGTCAAGTCCACCGACAACCGCGTCACCTTCGGCGTCGGTATGAAGTTCTAATTCGTCCAAGCCACGACACGAAAAAGCCGGGCCTCGCGCCCGGCTTTTTTTTGCGACCCCTTCCCGGGCCTGGCTGCGTCAACCAGCTCACGCCGGAACGCAGGGCTTCAGCTCCGGAAACTTCTCGTCGAAGCGCGCTGCCCAACGGACCAGCCGGCTGCGGCCCTTTTCCCATTTTCCGGCAAATCGCAGTGAGAGATAGCCAAGGCAAGCGCGCAGCGCCAGCTGGCCGGCGGTGACCTTCTTCGGCAGTTTTGGCGGATTGGCGTTGAGCATATCGAGCGCACCGGTGATCTTCGCCCACTGCCGGTCGAGCCACGGCTGGTAGACCATGTCTTCGGGGCGTGTACGCCGCTCATAGACCATCGACAGCGCGCAGTCGCAGATGCCGTCGGCCAGCGCCTCCAGCACTTCGGCCTCGAGGCGCTTGTCGGGATTGCGCGGAAACAGCGTGTTCTTCGACATGCGGTTGAGATGCTGGGTAATGGCACGGCTGTCGTGAATCGTGCGGCCGTCATCGAGCACCAGAACCGGGATCTTGCCGAGCGGATTGGCCCCGATCAGCTCGGCCGGCTTGTCTTCGGTTTTTACCGGCACGAGATCGACGGCGATGCCGGCATAAAGCGCAGCCATACGCACCTTGGAACTGTAGGGGGACGTTGAAGCGTAGAGCAGTCTGGGCATGATCGGGTTCCTGTTTGCCGACTATAGCGCCGCGCGTCCACTTGGACGTACAAAGGACGTTGCAGCACTCTGATCTTTGACGCGCGGCACTGTTGACTGGGCATGCCAGCATGATCAACAGCCACAAGCGGAAAAACCAGGCGCCACGGAGAACGGCTGTTTCCTCCGCGATCTTGAGGCGAATGAGCGGTACGGCGTTGCAGCCGCAAGAGAATCCGAACAGGCCGGACAGATGCAAACCTGATCAAACGCCGGCCTTGCGCCGAGGATTTCCTTCCAGGCACAAAGTAATATCCCACCGGACCTCGCCGTAACGGCGAAGTCCTGGGAGCTGCGAAAAGCTGTCTTCCCTCCGCCTCTGTTCTTGCCCGAGCACCGACCCTGAGGGCGAAGCATCCTGCCTCGACCGTTTTCGGCACTGTCCTCCGCGAGCGACGAAGACGCGATTACTTCTTGGCCTTCGCCTTTGCGGGCGCTGCCTTCGGCTTGGCCGCCGGCGCTGCTTTCTTCACTGCTGCAGAAGACTTCGCTGCCGCCGCCTTCGCTGCCGGTGCAGCCTTCTTTGCCGGTGCGGCTTTGGCCTTGGCAGGTGCTGCTTTCTTCGCTGCCGGCTTCGCCGCGGCCTTTGCAGCCGGCTTCTTGGCGGGTGCTGCTTTCGCCTTGCCGGGCGCAGCCTTGGCAGGTGCCGCCTTGGCCGGTGCCGCTTTCTTCACTGCCGGTTTTGCCGCGGCTTTCGCGGCCGGCTTCTTTGCCGGCGCTTTTGCCTTGGCCGCAGCGGCCTTCGGCTTGGCAGCAGATGCTGCCTTCTTCACAGCGGTCACTTTTGCTGGCGCTGCTTTTGCCTTGGCCACGGCGGCCTTGGGCTTGGCGGCAGGTGCCGCTTTCTTCACGGCGGTTGCGACCTTTGCCGCCGCCGCTTTTACCGGTGCCTTCTTTGCCGGTGCCTTTTTTGCCGGTGACTTGGATGCCGGCGCTTTGGATGACTGTTTAGCCATATCATGCCCCTTCCGTTGTGCCGACGGCCGTTAGTGGCCCGGCGTGCAATGCATATCTGACTCGCGCTTGTCTAGCCAGCGAAGCATCAGCATGAATTTTGCAGTTTAAGTTTTGGTTACAGCGATCGCGCGACCATGCTGCCGCCGCAAAAATCGACCGCGAATCTTCGCTCCTCGCGGCAAAGTTCTGACACGAGAATTCTGCGCACTCTATCTCGGCCGGTCTTCTCGTCAAGCTCAGGACTTTTTCGAGCGGCTCTGCGCTTCAACGCCCAATGCTCGTCGCGAAGATCAGCAAGAGCTGAGGCGTCTCCCAGTTCATCTTGTCCAGCACAACGAACTGCAGGCGAAGGCGAAAGCAATCGGATGAGCGCACCGCTGCACATCTTGCGCGAAGCGACGAACATGAGCTGATAGCTCGCATTTATGAAAAACAGGATATCGGCTCGACAGGCCCGGTCGAGCCGGCATCGCGAATCGAAAAAATCTTCGGCCCATCAGGCGCCGAGCGGCTCGTGCCGCATCTGCAGTCGGCGAGAAGGCTCGGCCCGGTGGAGATGGACGGCGAACGTATCCCATGGCGGGGTGATGGAGATCTGCGCCAGCATGCGCCCGACTTCACCACGATGATAGCTGCCGTGCAGAACGACGTGGGTCAGGATTTCCTGTCGTAACATCAATGCCTTATCCCCATCGGTGAAGACGAATGCGACGGGCTCGGGAAAGCAGCTGCGACGAAAAGGTTTCCAGATAGTCGAGGTACCAGCGATCGGTCGCCGTGACCGCCGTGCGTAATTCGCCGAGCGCCGGCGTCTCCTCGGTGTTGTCGGCGGAGTAGCCGTGACTTGCGCCAAGCAGGTGCGCCGAGAAAATCCGTGACACCACATGGCAGTGATTGACGAGCCGTATTGCGGCGTGCCGTTCCTTGTCGTGCACGCGCACGTCGAGGCTCGCGAGCTTCTCCAGCAGTTCGCCATTGGCCCAGGCCTGATAGGCAAAGAGGTCGCGAAGCAAGGAGAGAGCGCTGATAGTCGATGTCCTTCTTTTGAAAATGTGAGTATACTGCTTACATTTTCACGGGATGGGCGGGCGTGTCTACTCGCATTGCAAAATCGCGTCCGCGCATGCGCAAGCTGCCACGCCAGGCGCGCTCGATCGCGACAGTCGAAGCAATCATCGAAGCCGGTGCTCATATTCTGAGCGAGCTTGGGTGGGCCGGCTTCACCACCAACAAGGTGGCCGAGGCGGCCGGCGTCAGCATCGGCTCGCTCTATCAGTATTTCCCCGACAAGCTCGCATTGATCGAGGCGATCCGGCGCCGCCACTTCGATCACGTGCTGTCGGTCATCAGCGAAGCGGCAGCGGAGGAAAAGCCGCTCAAGCGATTCGCGCGCGAGCTGGTGCGCGGCATGATCGCGGCGCACAGCATCCACCCGAAGCTGCACCAGGTGCTGCTCGACGAGGCGCCGGGCGATCGCGGCTCGCGGGCCGCCCATGCCGCGTTCCAGTCGCGCTATCTCGACAACTACGCAGCCGCCGTGGCGCAGTATCGCAGACGCAGGAAAGACACCGAGACGGTCGCACGCGTGCTTTCCTCCGCGGTCGAGGGCGTGATCCACAATGCGGCTCGGCGAGGCATGCTGGAGGCACCAGAGTTGCAGAAACAACTGGTCGAGCTGATCTGCGCCTACCTGTCAGGCGTCAAATCGGTGTGAAGCTAGACGTCATGTTCCAGGGCTGAGATCGGTGGCCCGCCCTTTCGTGCGATTAAGAGACGAGGGTTGCTTCTCTATTCGGCGTGTTGAAGTCAAGCGCTTGTCGAGCTTTCCGCTTCGCCGGTGCAACGTCTTTCGCGGGGTCATGCTTCTCTGCGGGATCGGCGCTCGGCCGTCGCCTTGATGGGGATCAGAAGAATGAGGCGGAACAATCTCGGAAGCGTCCTGATCGTTTTGATGCGACCGGTACTGCAACCCTCGCGAACTCACCTCATTCATCGTCCCGCGAAGGACGCTCTTTCCACCCGGCTGGTGGAACCTTATGGGGTGATCCTTGTCACGCTCGCTCTGCGCTCATGTTTTCATCTCCGTGTTTGGCCGTCCCCGACCTGGTTTCGGCTCGGCCGGCGCGCGCAGTGGTCGGTCAAGGGTGGCCGAAGGTCAGCGCGCCGCGACTTGCCCTTGACGGGCCCACTGCGCGCGCCGGCAGGCTGCAATGGTCGGGCGCACAATCAGGCGGCCTTCGGCATGATGTCTTGTCGCGTCCAACGAAACTCTGTGCCGTCGCGCCACATGCGATGCATGATCACCGCCAGCCGGCGAGCCAATGCGACAATGGCCCTCTGTCGGCCGCGCCGCCTAGCGACATTCATCGCCCACGCCCTCAGCCACGACCATTTCGTCACGCGCGTTAGCAGGGTCTGCGCGGCTTCGTAAAGCAGCGTTCGCATCATGCCATCGCCGCAGCGGGAGATCCGGCCGATGCGGCGGCTTTCGCCCGACTCATGGAGCACCGGCGTCAGCCCCAAGATCTGTCCGACCGCCTTGGAGTTGCGGAAGCGGGCCGGAATGTCGATGGTCGCGGTATAGGCCAGCGCCACCACCGGACCGACGCCCGGTATCGTCGTCAGCCGCCGGCAGACCTCGTTATCCTGGACGATCGCCAGAAGCTTGCGGTGAAGCGCGGCAAAATTCTCGCGCAGCTTGCTGCGCGCCTCGAGCAGCGGCTCGACGATTTCGGCCAGATCGGGCATCCCTTCGGTGAGCTCGCGGATGCGGGGCTCGAACTTGACGGCGCCGACCATCCCAACCTTGAGACCGAAGTTGCGCAACAGCCCGCGGATGTCGTTTTCGATGGCGATCGCCTTATCCTGCAAGAGTTTGCGCGCCATCAGCAGGGCCCGGCGCTTCTGGCTCGTCAGCGTCTTGACATGGACCGGGCGGAACAGGTTGACCCGCATCATCTGGGCAATGCCACGGGCGTCAATGCGGTCGGATTTGTTCGGCTGCGCCTCCAGGAAGGCCTTGGTGTGGCGGGTCTCGATGCAGATCACCGGCAGGCCGGCTTCGGCCAGGCCGCTGAACAGCCATTGCGACAGCGGCCCGGCCTCGAGGCCGATCCGCTCAAAGGTCCAGGCAGGATCCGAGAGCACCCGCACAAGATCCTCGGGATGGCTCGGCACCTTCATCTCCCGGCAGATCTTGCCTGTTTCGTCGACAATGCAAATTGCGGTCTCTTTTACGGAGACATCCAATCCGGCATAATGTTTCATGCTGCGCTTCTCCTTCTGATGCTTGTGGCTGTTCCAACAGACCCACGTCTTAACCATCAGCTCGAAGCGCAGCACCTTCAACCTATCCACCATGCATTGTCGCCCGAAGATGAGGCTCAAGCCGAATACCCCATCTCGGATGGGCCGAGCCGATCCTCACGCACGGAGGGCGAGCCATGGGAGAGTATAGCGAAGCGTTTGTCGCGTTTGATGTAGCCAAGAAGAAGCACGCGGTGGCGATCGCGGAGGGCGGCCGCACCGGCGAGGTCCGGTTTGTCGGCGAGGTCGAAAATAGTCCTGCAGCGATAGAGCGGACGATCAAGAAGCTGGGAAAGAAGTATGATCGACTGCACGTCTGCTTCGAGGCCGGGCCGACGGGTTACGGGTTGTGCCGGCAGGTTCGCGATCTTGGTCACGACTGCATGGTGGTTGCGCCGGCCCTGATCCCGAAGCGGTCGGGCGAGCGGATCAAGACGAACCGACGGGACGCGGTCACGCTGGCGCGGCTGCATCGGGCGGGCGAGCTGACTGGAGTATGGGTGCCGGACGTCGTCCATGAGGCTGTCCGCGATCTGGTTCGGGCTCGGGAAACTGCAGGCGACGATCTGCGCCGTAAACGCCAGCAACTGCTCTCCTTCCTTCTGCGCCATGGCCGGATCTACGAGGGCGGCGGTCATTGGACATTGGCGCACCGGCGCTGGCTTGCCCGCCAGAGCTTCGAGCATATGGCGCAGCAGATTGTCTTCCAGGAGAAGATCGACGCGATCGAGGACGCCGCTCAGCGGCTACGCCGCCTGGACGAGCAGTTGCGCACCATCGTGCCGACCTGGTCCATGGCACGGGTCGTCGAGGCCTATCAGGCGATGCGCGGCGCCTCGTTCCTGGTCGCAGTGATCTTCGCGGCAGAGATCGGGGATGTGCGCCGCTTCGATACGCCGCCGCAGTTGATGGCCTTCCTCGGCCTGGTTCCGGGAGAGCGCTCGACTGGCGATACGGTCCGCCGGTCGAGCCTTACGCTCGCCGGCAATCGACGCGCCCGCCGCGCCTTTGTCGAAGCGGCTTGGACTTACCGCTACCCCGCCAGAGTCAGCGAAGCGCTGAGGCTCCGGCTCGAGGGTCTGCCGAAGGCTGTCCGCGACATCGCCTGGAAGGCGCAAATCAGGCTCTGCACTCGCTATCGCCGCCTGAACGCCGCCGGCAAGAAGCCACCGGTGGTCGTGGCCGCGATCGCACGCGAGATGGCCGCCTTCTTGTGGGCTATCGGTCGGGAGGTCGCACCGTCATAGACAGGTCTCGACCCGACCCGCTGCACAGCGTTGGGGGTGGGGCCACGGTGGGGAACTCCCGTCGCTAGTTATGTGGCCGAGCCAACCCGCTCGACGCCCGCCCTCTAGACAGAGGACAGCCCCGAGACGAAGACACGGAAGGCGGTATCCAACCCGCGGATGAGAGTCTGATCAACCGTCGTCTCTGAGCTCCACCCCCAGCCCTGTGCAGCTTCAGCCGATCCAACTGCTTCGCCCACGCCGAGCAGACCATCCGTCTTGTGCTCAGCCTTGACAGGGAACATGAGAGACTAGCTGAGAGCGCAGGAGTCCACTTGGCTGCAAAATGCTCTAGCGTAGGACGCGACAGCGGCCGTTGTAGACCATCCAACGGTCGAAGCCCGAGACGCAGAACTCGACATTGTCGCCGATCGAGGCAAAGCCCTGCCCCTCCTCGATCAGATACCAGATGGTGCGGGCGTTGCCGTCGGACAGGCTGACGGTGGCGCCGCAATAACGGCGGCCGATCGGCCAGGTGTCGTTGGCCGGGAAATAGCGATGCTGGTGGATGCGCTGGAAATCGGTGATCTCTACATCGGGCAGATTCGGCACGTGGTGCACCTGGTAGGAGAAGCGGCTGGTGATCTTGTTCAGCACCCAGGCTTCGCCGCAAACGCCGCTGTCTTCGTCGGAATAGACGGCAAGGTCGGCCGCCTTTGCTGCCTGGGTGACAGCGAGGGATGTGCCGAGCGGCGTGCAAAGGGCGATCAGTGCGGCAAGGGCGGATTGGGCGAAGCGAGTCATGGCAGCCTCTTATGGTCGATTGCGCGCACTGTGCGGATTCGCTCGCGCGCGGTCAAGCGGTTGTAGAGACGATGGTTTCCTAGTTTGAAATTGCTTGGACCAAGGCAGGCACGTGGACACCTCCGCCGCCCTATGCCGCCAGCCACTCCAGCGTCCAGTGCGATGGCTTTTCAACGACAAGCAATTTGTGCAGGGCCGGCAGCAGCCTCCGCAACTCACCTTCCAGCGTGAACGGCGGATTGACCACCACCATGCCGCTGCCGTCAAGGCTGGGTTCGGCCGATGGCGGCCTGATCTCGAAGCCGATGTCGAGCAGCTTCGGGACGCCTGACTGCACCAGCGCCTTCCTGAAGGCAGCGACCGCCTTGCGGTCCTTGACCGGATACCACAACGCATAGATGCCGCCCTGCCAGCGCTTGTGCGCCTTGCGCAGCCCGTCGACGAGGCGGTCGAACTCGCCCTGCTCCTCGAATGGCGGATCGACCAGCACGAGACCGCGCTTTTCCTTCGGCGGCAGATGTGCGCCGAGCGCCAGCCAGCCGTCGAGCTCGATCACCCGAGTCTGGAAATCGCCTTGGAACAGCGTCCTCAGCTTCCCGGCATCCTGGCGATGCAACTCAATTGCCGACAGCCGATCCTGCTTGCGCATGAGATGACGCACGATCAGCGGCGAGCCCGGATATTTTTTCACGCCGCCTTGGGGATTGAGCGAACGCACGGCTTCCAGATAGGGCGCCAGAAGTGCTGCCGCCGGCGGGTCGAGCGCGGCATCGACCAGCCGGCCGATGCCACCTCGCCATTCGCCGGTCTTTTGCGCTTCAGTCGACGACAGGTCGTAGCGGCCAATGCCGGCATGGGTGTCGATGACGCGAAACGCCTTGTCCTTCTGTTTCAGATATTCGACGAGCCGGCTCAGCACGACATGCTTGACGACATCGGCAAAGTTTCCGGCGTGATAGGCGTGACGGTAGTTCACGACTTAATTCGAGCCCCTGCCCCAACGCGGCGGTGGCGGCTGCGAATTCGGATCCTGCGGCCGCCGGCCGCCGAAACGCAAAGCCAAAACCAGCCCGACCAGGCCAACCACCATCAGCGAGAAGCCAACCGGCTGCGCACGGCTGTCGATCTCGCCGACGCCGGAGCGCAGGACAAGATCCACCGCCCGCATCTCGATGCCTTCGGCGTCGCCGGGGCCGACGGTGAAGATGTAGGGGCCGGCATTGACCGACGGGATCAGGCCTGCCTCGTCGCGAAAGATCTTGTCGGGCAGTTGCGGGCTGACCTGGCGCGGATTCTCGGAATGGATGAACTGCAGCGTCGAGGCGAGCACCGTCCTGCCGCCGGTGGCGGCGGTCAGCGTCAGCACGGTGCGCTGTTGCGAGACGACGATGCGTTCGGCCCTGGTGGTGAGGTCGACCAGTACCCGCACCGGCGCGTCGCGGCCGGCCAGCGGCACCGTCACCGGCTTGAACCGGCCCTGCTCGTAGACCCGCCAGGTGCCGATCTCATGGCCGGAGAAATTGGTCATCGCCCAGGGATAGACGACACCGATGCCGATGCCAGCGAGCAGGATCAGGAGAAACAGAAAGCGCATGCGCACAACTACCTAGCATTAGCGCCGTCGCTGGCGCGTTCCACCTCGTCCAAGAACGTGTCGAGGCCGGGAGGGTATGTCGTATCGAATTCGGCGGCGCCAAGATAGACAATAGCATCGGACCCAAAGGGGGAACCGGATGGCCGAAAGGAGGGTCAGTTCTTCCCCTGCTGAAGGTTCGACCTCAATGCGCGTTTTCCAGTCTCATCGAACAAATGCAGATGTTGCGGCGGGAAAGCCACCGTAACAGTCGGGCCGGCCGTCAGCGCGGCCCGGTCGAGCGTGAAGACGTTGAATGGCAGGCCATGCAGGCCGAGATGCAGGATGATACCGAAGCCGGTCGGCTCGATCAGGTCGACCGTCGCCCCCAGGCTGCCCTCCGATGCCGGCGACATCTCGACATGCTCCGGCCGGATGCCGAGCGTCACTGCCGCGCCTTCCTCGAGTTGATAGGCTGACGAAAGCGCAATCAACGTTCCATCTGGCAGTCGCGCGCCCGCCGTGCCTGCGCTGACCTCGTAGCGTGCCGACAGAAAATTCATGGCCGGCGATCCGATGAAGCCGGCGACGAACAGGTTGGCCGGGCGGTCGTAAAGCTCCAGCGGGCTGCCGACCTGCTGCACCACCCCCTCATGCATTGCGACGATCCGGTCGGCCAGCGTCATCGCCTCGATCTGGTCGTGGGTGACATAGATCGATGTCGCGCCGAGATCACGGTGCAGCTTCTTGATCTCCGCCCGCATCTGCTCGCGCAAGCGAGCGTCAAGATTGGACAACGGCTCGTCGAACAGGAATGCCTTGGGTTGTCGCACGATCGCGCGGCCCATCGCCACGCGCTGGCGCTGGCCGCCCGACAGTGCCTTCGGCCGCCGCGCGAGCAGCGGCTGCAGTTCAAGCTTCCTGGCAGCATTGCCGACAGCGGCTGCGATCTTCTCGCGAGCAGCCTTCCGGATCCTCAGGCCGTAGCTCATGTTCTCGGCGACATTCATGTGCGGGTAGAGCGCATAGGACTGAAAAACCATGGCGATGTCGCGGTCCTTGGGTGCCCGCTCATTGACGCGCATGCCGTCGATCCGGATCTCGCCTTCGGTGACCTCCTCGAGCCCGGCGATCATGCGCAGCAGCGTGCTCTTGCCGCAGCCGGACGGACCCACCAGCACCACGAACTCGCCGTTCTCTATCGCCAGATCGACGCCGTGCAGCACGGAGACGATGCCGAAACTCTTGCGAACGTTGCGGATGTCGATCGATGCCATGAAACCTCACTCAGCCCTTGACCGCGCCGGCCGTCAGGCCCTGGACCAGATAGCGCTGGATGAACAGGAAGAAGAGGCAGGCCGGGATCAGAGCCAGCACGCCGGCAGCCATCATCTGTCCGAAATCGACTGAAAACTTCGACACGAAGGTGAGCAGGCCGACCGGAAACGTAGCGGCGCTGTTGCCCGAAATCAGCATCAGCGCGAACAGCAGTTCGCTCCAAGCGGCGGTGAATACAAAACCCAGGGTCGCGGCAATACCCGGCAGCGTCAGCGGCAGGATGATCTGGCGGAACGCCATGAACTGCGTGGCCCCGTCGATCTTGGCCGCCTCCTCCAGCTCCTTGGGAATGCCGTCGAAGAACGACTGCATCAGGAATGTCGCGAAGGGAATGTTGAAGGCCGTGTAGACGACCACCAGCCCGGTCAGGCTGTTGGTCAGCCCGAGCGGCGAAAGCATCCTGAAGATCGGCGCGACCAGCATCACCAACGGAAACATCTGGGTGAGCAGCATCAGTGCGACCAGCCAGTATTTGCCGCGGAAGGCGAAGCGCGACAGCGCATAGCCGGAAAGGGACGCGAGCAACGTCACGATCGCGGCCGTCGCGCCGGCAACGATCATGCTGTTCCTGAAGAAGACCGGGAACGCACTGTGGGCCAGCACGAAGCGGAAATGCTCGAAGCTCATCCGCGACGGCCACATCCGCACGCCCTCGGAATAGAGCAGGTCGTTCGGCGTGACCGACACTTTCAACAGCCAGAACAGCGGGAACATCGCAAAGCCCACGTAGCAGAGGATCGCCAGGCGGTGCAGCGCGGTGCCGAGGATCGAATATCTGTTCATCCGGTCATTCCTCGATCCATCAGGCCCGGTCCATCAGGACTTGCCGCAGCATGACGATCAGCATCGAATAGGCGAGCAGCAGGACGAGCAGCACCAGCGCGATGGCCGAGGCGTAGCCGAAATCAAGCGCCCTGAAAGCCTGCGTGAAGATATAGCTCGCGACGATCTGCGTACGGTCGGCGGGCCCGCCACTGGTCATCACGATGATCAGGTCGGCGAAGTTCGAGATCCAGACGGTGCGCAAAAGCACGGTGATCGCAATGGTCGGCGCAAGGAACGGCAACGTGATCGACGTGAACCGCTTGACCGCGCCGGCGCCGTCGATCGCCGCCGCCTCGTAGAGGTCGCGCGGGATTGCCTGGAGCGCGGCCAGCAGCGTGATGGCGAAGAAGGGAATGCCCCACCAGACGTTGGCGATGATCGGTCCCCACATGGCAAGCTGCGGGTTGGAAAGGATGTTGGCCGGCTCGCTCATGAGGCCGAGCGCATAAAGCCAATGCGGCAGTGGCCCGATGACGGGATTGAGCAACCACGCCCAGTTGAGCCCGGTGAGAAAGGTCGGCACCGCCCAGGGCAGGAACACCAGCGCCTGCGCGATGGCGCGGCCGGCAAACGGCCGGTCGAGCAGCAGCGCCAGGATCAGGCCGAACACGAATTGCAGGAAGACGGACGCACCGGTCCACCACAGCGTGTTGCGCAGCGCCCGATAGAAATTGTCGTCGCCATAAAGGGTGCGAAAATGATCGAGCCCGACATACCCACCGGAGAAGGGGTTTAGCAACTGCACGTCGCGGAAGGCGTAGGACAGGCCAAGCACCAGTGGCGCCAGCATGATGGTGACGATCAGGATCAGCGCCGGCGCGGTGTAAAGATATGGCTCGGCATGGCGCGTGATCCGGCCGATCAGCGACCGGCGGCGCGATTCCGGTAGGCCGGCGGTGGCATCAAAAACCATCAGCTAACGCTTTCATTCCAATTGGCCATCCTTCCAATCGACCACGGACGACACCTGCCGGAGCCACCCGCGATGGGCGGCTCCGATGCTCGCGATCCGTCGTTTCACTTCTTGGCCAGGAATTTCTGCTGCGCCTTGGTCAGATAGCCGGCCCACTGGTTGGCCATTTCCTCAGGCGTGATGTCGCCGAGCAGCGCCTGTTGACTGGTCTTGATGACCATCGAATCCTTGAAGAAGGCGAACTCCTCGAGATAGGTCGGCATGACCGTCGGCACCGCATCCTTGTCCTCGAGTTCGGTGAACCAGCCCTTGAACTGCTCGCTTGCGTAGAAGGGATCCTTTTCGGCCGATTTGTGGACCGGCAGCGCTCCGGTGCGCTTGTTCCACTCGACATTGCCCTCGGGTCCTTCGAGCGTTTCGATCAGCTTCCAGGAGAGGTCCTTGTTCTGGCTGGCCGCCATCATGGACCAACCGGCGTAGCCGATGGTCGGGAACGTCTTGCCGGACGGCCCCTTTGGCATGGTCATGACGCCGTAGTCTTCCGGCTTCATCCGCTCGGCGATTGCGATCAACGCGTCCGGATCCTGATCGAGCATCGCGCAGGTGCCGGTGTAGAAACCGGCGACGATTTCGTTGAAGCCCCAGTTGACGCTGTCCTTCGGCGCCAATCCCTTCTTGTAGAGATCGACGACCCAGGTCAGTCCCTTGACCCAGCCTTCGCTGTTCATGGTCGAGGTGCCGTCGTCGTTGAAGAATTTGTTGGATCCGGCCATGGTTGCGCCGAACATCATCCAGCCGTTCAGCCCGCCCGGCCCGCCGCGCAGGCAGTAGCCATATTTGCCCGGAAGCTTGGAGACTTTCTCCGATGCAGCCACGAACTCGTCCATCGTCTTTGGCGGCTCGGCTACACCAGCCTCCTGGAACAGCTTCTTGTTGTAGAACATCGCCCGGAGATAGAAGCCATAGGGCAACATGTAGGCGGTGTTGTTCACGTCGCGGCCGAGCTCGAGCGCGCGATCGGTGAGGCCCGAAGTGTGCTCCCATTTGGCAAGATAGGGCTCGAGGCTTTCGAGAAGGCCATTGTTGGCATACAGCGAAAGCCACGTGTCCGGCATCTCCATGACGTCGGGGATTTCGCCGGCGGACACCATGGTCGCGAATTTCTGGAACGCCTCACCCCAGGGAAGCGAGATGACCTCGACCTTCGTGCCCGGGTTGGCAGCCTCGAATTTGGAGACGATCGACTTCAGCGTTTCGGTGCGCTCGGGGCTGGTGATCACCTCCACGAGCTTCAGCGTCGTGTCGGCGAGTGCAGTGCCCGACATCAGTACGGTGGCGAATGCGGCGATAAGAAGCTTCTTCATTTTCCGTTCCCTTCTTGTCTGGTTGCTTCAGGTCTTTTCTTCGCAAGCGGCTGTGATCGCCGCTTCCAGGTCTCTCCACAACGCCTCGGTTCCCTCGAGGCCGACATGGAGACGCACGGACCGCGGATGGACGCCGAACGCCAGCGCGGAATTGGGTTGGGCCTTCTGCTGCAGCACGACCTCGCCCGGCACGATGAGGCTTTCATGGCCACCCCACGACACGCCAAGCTTGAACAGCTTGAGGCGGTCGGCAAACGTCCGGATGTCGATGCCGTCGCGGAAGACGAACGAGAACAGGCCAGACGTGCCGGTGAGCCCCGCGGGAAGCCGGTTGGCCAGCCCCGGATGGCAGACTTTTTCGACGATCGGATGGTCCTGCAGGCGTCGTGCGATTTCGAGGCCGGAGGCCTGATGCGCGCGCATGCGGATCGGCAGTGTGCGCAGGCCGCGGATCAGGAGCCAGGCATCGAATGGCGACAGCTTGCCGCCGAGATATGGATAGGCTTCGCCGCGGATCCGGCCGATCAAGTCCTTCGAGCCCGCGACCACGCCGGCCACGACATCGCTGTGGCCACCCAGATACTTGGACGCGGAATGGACCACAATGTCGACGCCGAGCGACAGCGGCCGCTGGAAGACCGGGCTGGCCCAGCTGTTGTCGATGATGGTCGGGATGCCACGGGACTTCGCCAGCGCAGCAAGCGCACCGATGTCATGGGTTTCCATGACCCAGCTGGTCGGGCTTTCCATGTAGAACAGCTTGGCGCCAGGCAGGGCGCCTGCGACGGCCGCTTCATCGCGCCCGTCGACATAGGTCACCTCGATGCGCATGCGCGCGAGCAGCGTCCCGAACAGCCGGAACGCGTCCGGGTAGATATGCCTGACCGCGACAATGCGATCGCCCGGCTCGACGAAGCTCAGCACCGCTGACGAGATGGCGGACATGCCGCTCGCGAAACCGATGGCGTCCTCGGCGCCCTCCAGCTTTGCCAGCATTTCCTCGAACATGCGCACGGTCGGGTTCAGCCCGCGCGTGTAGGTCGGCCGCACTTTTTCGCCGCGATATGTCTCGAGCATCTCGTCGTAGTTCGGGAAGGTGAAGAGCGAGGTCTGCACGATCGGCGGCACGACGGCATCGAAGGCGTTGCCCTCATCATGCGCGGCGATCAGCGATGCCTGGTCGAAAAAATCCGGGCCGTTCATTTCGACATTTCCTCGATATCCTCTTCCACGATCTCGAGGATCTTCAGCGTTCTTCCGCGCGCCAGCTCCGCATCCCTGGCGACGATGGCGTCGAACAGCTCGCGGTGATGCGGGAACGATCGCCGCGCGAAATCCTGGCGGTCGAAAGGATGGTCCCAGAAGCGCTCGAACGCTTCGCGCATCTGGCCCAGGAGCTGCCGGAAAAGCGGGTTGTGCGTGGCGTCGTAGATGGCCAGGTGAAAGGCCAGGTCTTCGGGGCCCGACGTGCCGGTAGCGAGATGGACGCGTTCCATCTCGATGAGCTTCTCTTCGATCGTCCGCAGATCGTCGGCTGTCCGCCGCCGCGCCGCAACCATGCTTGCCTCGGCCTCGATGCCGCGACGCACCTCGAGAGTATGCAAGAGACCGTCGCGCAGCTCCGCCGTATCGAGCGACAGCGGCAAATGGATCGTGCCGGCGGATATCGGCTTGAGCAGATAGGTGCCGCTGCCTTTGCGGGTCTCGGTGACGCCGAGCGCTTCGAAACGCCCCATCGCCTCCCGTATCGTCGAGCGCCCGACGGAAAGCGCGGCCATCAATTCGCGTTCGGTCGGAAGCCGGTCACCGCTTTTCAGCGCGGCGCGTTCGACATAGTCGGCCAGCGCTTCCATGACCTGTTTGCCGCGATCCAGCGGCGGGAGCGTGGCGATTGCCACACGCGTGGCAGGTGCCCCGGGCAGTTCGCCGCGCGTTCGCATGAGTACCTATATCCAAAATTGGTCTGACATCTTAGCAGTTTTGCGCGCGGTCGACCTTTCGTCAAGTAGCGGGGTAGCGCCTTCGTTGAGTTCCTTCGTTCGGAGGGCTTCCAAGGCAAGCCCTGACCCCAAGCGAAAATTCGCTCAGCCTCGGCTGTTCGGAGACGGTCGGCTACAAGCAAAAGGGCAGGAATAACTTGGGAGGTAGATGTCTCTTACACGGTCTATGCATTGATAGGATTTGTCGCTGCCGATTTTCGGCGGGTTGCTGGCGATTGCGATTATGACATCAAGAACGGGAATTACGGACCCTTTGGCGTCCTGGTTCCTTGGCGCGCGAATCGTGCAGTCGATTATCCATCTCGTTTCGACCAGTCCGACAGCGGTTAGTCTCCGCTTCACCGCTTCACCATCCAGATGGCGATAGGCGTCTATTGGTCGTGGAAGCTTATGACCTGAGGACCGTGCGAGCAACCTTTGGCAGGGGGCTCGGCGGCGCATGGTCTGAAGGTGGCGCGAAGGGGACCTCTTGCGACCTGACCTTGGTTTCTGGATGGTTCACAAACCCATGCGAGATTCATAGGAAGGGTCGAGGGTGCCTAGCCAGTTCTT
Source organism: Mesorhizobium sp. WSM4821 (assembly GCF_055901555.1). Lineage (NCBI taxonomy): Bacteria > Pseudomonadati > Pseudomonadota > Alphaproteobacteria > Hyphomicrobiales > Phyllobacteriaceae > Mesorhizobium > Mesorhizobium sp. WSM4821. Next base: position 5,389,311 of record NZ_CM148371.1, read on the forward strand.
TATCAATACTTCACCATAGGGACAACGGTTCCGGAACCTTTCTGATTGCTGTGGGCTTGTGAGATTCAATGTGAATCCCAGATGAAGGGGCCTCCGATGAAAGTCACAGCAGCAGGCATAGACCGCATCAAGATCGGCAATGCGGACGCGAGCGGCCATGGCGCGCATTTCGTCGTTTGGCTCTATCTTCAGGTCGACGAAGGCGGCACACAGACCGGTCAGGAACTGGTAGTGTCCATTCCGTACGACGCGCAGATGACGTTCGACGATCTCGCTACCCAGGCTTTCGAGAAGGCGCACGCCATGCTTCGCGCCTGCTGCGAGATAGACGAGTCCATGTGGTGGAAGCAGTTCAACCGTAGCCTGGCGCCGCTGCCCGAATGGACGCCCGGCGCGCAGTAGTTGGCAGACGCCCGAACTGGGCATCGCCGCTGCGCTGCGATCCTCTCTTCGGCATCGCGACCCAACTGCTCAGCGAGATGATCCCAGGTTGATGGATGAGCAAGGAAAGGTTTACGCCTTGCGTTCCCAGCGCCGATCTGCTGTCTGCTGCCAGTAGGTGACCGCGTGGCCGGCTTCCTTCATCGTCTTCCAGTGCGTGCGCGCCGCCTCGACCTGGGCCGTATCGTGGCCGTCGAACAGGAACACGGCCCGCTCATAACTACCAAGCTCCGGCGGCACCGCGCCGTCGACCAGGAAGCGGATCTGCGCCTCGTTCAGATTGTCCTGGCCGGTGGTCAAAAGGATCGGCTGTTCGGCCGGATAGGATTCGCGGTCCGTCGCATGCGCCAGGAACGAATCGTCCCTGAAGGTCCACAGATGCTGGTCCAGCGCATCGCGCCGCTCTTCGGTGCCGGTCTGCACCACGGCGCGCCAGCCGCGATCGACACTGCGCTCGAGCAGGCCGGGCAGCGCATCCTCCAGCGTCGATTCGGTCAGGTGGTAGAACAGGACGTCGGCCATGATCGCAGCTTGAAAGGCCTCACCCCTCGTAATTGTCGCGCACCAGCCGGTCGAGCAGCCTGACGCCGAAGCCGGAGCCCCATGACTGGTTGATCTCGCTGGACGGCGCGCCCAGCGCGGTGCCGGCGATGTCGAGATGTGCCCAGGGCGTATCCTTGACGAAGCGCTGCAGGAACTGCGCCGCGATGATCGCGCCGCCGTAGCGGCCGCCGATGTTCTTCATGTCGGCATTTTTCGAATCGATCAGCTTGTCGTATTCGGTGCCGAGCGGCATCCGCCACAGCCGTTCCTGCGTCGCCTGGCCGGCGCTCGTCAGCCTTTCCGCCAATTCGTCATTGTTGGAGAACAGGCCGGCATAGTGCTGACCGAGCGCGACCATGATGGCGCCGGTCAGCGTCGCCAGATTGATCATCAGTTTCGGCTGAAACCGATCGTTGCAATACCACAGCGCATCGGCGAGAACGAGGCGGCCTTCAGCATCGGTGTTGAGCACCTCGATGGTTTGGCCCGACATCGAGGTGACGATGTCGCCGGGGCGCTGCGCATGGCCGTCGACGGAATTTTCCACCAGCCCGATGATGCCGACGACGTTCGCCTTGGCCTTGCGAGCGGCCAGCGCGTGCATCAGCCCGGTCACGGCGGCCGCGCCTCCCATGTCGCCTTTCATATCCTCCATGCCGGAGGCCGTCTTTATCGAATTGCCACCGGTGTCGAACGTGACGCCTTTGCCGACGAAGGCAACCGGGCTGTCCTTGGCCTTGCCGCCGTTCCAGCGCATGACGGCGATGCGGGCGCCACGCGGCGAGCCTTGCGCGACGCCGAGCAACGAGCCCATGCCGAGTTTCTTCATCTCCTTCTCGACCAGGATCTCGACCGTGACGCCAAGCGCTTCCAGTTCGCCGGCGCGGGCGGCGAATTCCACCGGGCCCAGTACATTGGCCGGTTCGTTGACCAGATCGCGCGCCAGGAACACCCCGTCGATCACCGCCACTTCGTCGGCGAAGGCCTTTTTCGCCGACGCCGGATCGGTGGTGTGGATGGTCACCTTGGCCGGCTTCTTGGGCTCGACCTTCTTGCCGTCGCGCTGGCCGTCACTATTGTCCTTTTTCGTCTTGTACTTGTCGAAGACATAGCTGCGCAGAAGGATGCCGGCGGCAAGCTGTGCCGCTTGCCTGCCGCCGACATCAGCACCCGGCAGGTCGAGCACGACGGCCACCTCGGCCGCCTTGCGCAAGGATGCAGCAATGGTACCGCCGAGTTTGAGCCAGGCATGATCATCGAGCCCCGAGACCTTGCCGACACCGACCGCCACCAGCCGGTCGAGCGATGTGCCCTCCGGCGCCAGCACTTCGACCAGGCTGGCGAACTTGCCGGAAAAGTCGGCCACGGGAAACGCCCGCTCCAGGGTCTTTGCGGGATCGCAAGCCTTTGCCGCGTCGCCGAGGCCGCCGTCGTCGGCCGCCAGCACGAAAACACCGCCCTTTTTGGGCGCTGCGAATTTGGCGAAGGCGATCGAAGGTCTCGAAGTCATCATGTCCTGCTTTCGGGAACGGCTTTGGGGGTTTTTGGGAGAGTGCCTTGACGAAACCCGATATTTGGCCGTTTCCGACCGGAAGCACCACCCTATTTTTCAACCTCTGTATAATTGGCCTTTTGGCCGGTTCGCGCCCGTTGCGGATCACCAGATGGGACCGCATTGTCTTTTCGGTCGATGTGCGGCGCCATCACCCTTACCTTTCAGTTTGAGGCGGCCTTTCAGGCGAGGTGGCCTTTCAGTTCGACATGCGTATAACCGTGATCGGCGCGACATTTGGTCGTTTTCCGGCATTTGGCAAGACTTTGCCGGAATCAGACCCCATATGGCGTATGGAATCGAAGGCGATTCGTCGCGGCACGGCCCCGCATTCCTGCCGCAACCTGTTGTTAACCATTGATGTTCGCCCTTTCTTATCCATTGCCGCCGACACTGCGGCCCACCGGGAATGATGCGGGACGGGCCGGATCGACCGCCAAACGGCCGGTTGTACAGGTGTCGCCGGACGACTAACTTGTCTGGAGGCATGATGCCGTTCGGCAAAATCGAGAATAGCCTTCATGAAGGTCGTTGAACGCTACATCATGCGTCGCGCATTGGCGGTCTTCCTGGCTGCGCTCACCTGGACGCTGGCGATCGTATGGACGACGCAGGTGCTCGCCCGCATCGACCTCGTCACCGACAGCGGCCAGTCGGCGCTGACTTTCTTCGAGGTCGCTGCCCTGATCATTCCGTCGATCGTTCCGATCGTCGTGCCTTTCGCCCTGGTGGTCGCGGTCGCTCAGACGCTGAGCGCGATGAATTCCGATTCCGAGCTTGCCGTCTTGAACGCTGCGGGCGCCTCGCGCTGGACCATCGTCAGGCCGATCATGCTCCTGGCGCTGGCGGCCAGCGTTCTTTCATTCGCCGTCGATAACGGCATTGACCCCTATGCACGCCAGAAGAACCGCCAACTGGTGGCGTCGTCGCGTGCCGATCTGTTGTCGCTGATCATCCAGGAAGGCACCTTCCGCAAGGTCGACGACGGCCTTTTCCTGCAGATCGGCGAGCGCCTTCCAGACAACCGCCTCGGAGGCATCTTCGTCGCCGATTCGCGCGAAGAAGGCGTCAACCTCATCTACTACGCCAAGACCGGAGCCATCATTGAAAGCGGCGACGAGAAGGTGCTGATGATGAACGACGGCGTCATCCATCGCGAAACGCTGACAGGCGACCTTTCGGTCATCCGGTTTACCTCCTATGCCTTCGATCTGTCCGCCTTCATGTCGGCCTCATCGGACGTATTGCTTTTGCCGAAGGACCGGACGACCCAGTACCTGCTCAATCCTAGTCCCAACGACAAGATGTTCCAGAGGGCGCCGAACAGGTACCTGGCCGAGCTCAACCAGCGTTTTTCCGAATGGTCCTATTCACTCGTGTTCGCGCTGATCGCGCTTGCGGTAGCGGGAGACGCGCGCTCCCATCGCGAGGCGCGCATTCACCCGCTGATAACGGCCATCGCGCTTGCGCTTTTCGTACGCTGGCTTGGTTTCTTTGCCGCCGGCAAAGCCGACAAGATTCCGCAATACGTCTATATGGTCTACGGCGTTCCGATCGTGGCGTCCGCGGTAGCGACATGGTTCATCGTTTCCAACCGGACCATGGAACTGCCGGTCGCCTGGGCCGACTGGATGACGAATTTCGCAGGCCGCTTCGGCGAGGGCTGGAGCGCCATCAAGCTCCGCTTCGCCAGGCGTGGCGCTTCTGGCCAAGGGGCCGGCTAATGGGCTGGACACGCTAATGGGCTGGACTCTGGGCCGATACTTCTTCTTCCGTTACGTGACGATCACCATCTGGTTCTTCGTCGGTCTTCTGGCGCTTGTGTTCCTGATCGACTTCACAGAGCTTTCCAGCCGCACGACCGGTGTGCCCGGCTTCACCTACGGCACAGCGTTCGCCATTTCAGGGCTGAGGATGCCGATGATCATGCTGCAGACAGTGCCGTTCGTCGGGCTGTTCTCGGCGATGGCAACGCTGGTCTCGCTCAACCGCAGATATGAACTGGTCATCGCACGTTCCGCCGGCGTGTCCGCGTGGCAGTTCCTGCTGCCGTGCTGCATCGGGGCGCTGCTGTTCGGCGTGCTGTCGGTCGGCGTCATCAATCCGATCGCCGCGCATGCGTTTACCTGGTCCGAAAGAATCGAGACCCAGCTCCGCTCCGGCAAGTCGAACGCCGCCTCGGCCGATGCCGCGCCCTGGATCCGGCAGAAAACCAGTTCCGGCGATACCATCATCGGCGCGCGCGCCATTCTCAACCAGGGCATGGAGATGGCCAACGCCGTCTTCTTCGTTCTCAGCCCGAAAGGCGACATCGTCGAACGCAAGGATGCGGTGCACGCCTTCTTGCGGGATGGCTACTGGGAGCTGCAGGACGTCAAGGTTTTCCGGGACGGCAAGATCCAACCGATGGCAAGCGACCGGGTGCCGACCAATCTCAAGCCCGAATTCGTGCAAGAGCGGCTGGCGCGCCCGGAGACCATTCCCTTCTATGATCTGCCCAGCAAGATCGAGGTTGCCCGCTCCTTCGGCCTCAAGGCAAATGCCTTTGCCATGCAGTTTGATTCGCTGGTGGCGCTACCGTTTCTCCTCGTCGCCATGACGCTGATCGCCGCAACGGTGTCGATGCGATTTGCAAGGATGGGACAATCCGCGACGATGATTCTGGGTGGCGTCCTGGCCGGGTTTCTGCTTTATGTCGTGACGGTGCTGGTCAAGGCATTCGGCGTGGCGGGATTCGTACCCACAGTCGTCGCTGCATGGGTTCCGGTTGTCGTGGCTATGTTCTTCGGGGTGACTTTCTTGCTGTACAAGGAAGACGGCTAGTGAGGGGGGCTGTTTTGCGTAGCCATAGGCAGGCCGGTCTGGCACGCCTCTATGGGGCGAGCGCCTTGGCATGCCTGCTCGCTTGCGTCGTCCCGACTGTTCCGGCTTCCGCCCAGAATGTCAGCGATATGGCGCCGGACGTTCCCGCCGGCTCGCAAATGCTGCTGGCGGCAGATACGCTGGTTTACGACAACGACAAACAGACGGTAACGGCGGTCGGCGGGGTCCAGATCGATTATGGCGGCAACCGCCTCGTTGCCCAGCGGGTGGAATACAACCGCAACACCCAGCGCCTCGTCGCCAGCGGCAATGTCGAGGTCATCAACAGCGACGGCACCAAGATCTATTCGCAGCATGTCGACATCACCGACGATTTCGCCGACGGCTTCGTCAACGCGCTGCGTGTCGAAACCGTCGACAAGGCGTATTTCGCCGCCGAAAGCGCGGAGCGCATGGGCGGCGTGCTGACGACGTTCCACAATGGCGTCTACACGGCGTGCGAGCCCTGCGCGGACAAACCCGACAAGGCCCCGACCTGGCGCATCAAGGCCAGGAAGATCATCTGGAACGGCGAGAAGAAGACGGTCCGTTTCGAGAATGCGAATTTCGAATTCTTCGGCTTTCCGCTCGCCTATCTGCCGGCCTTCGAGATTGCCGACCCTACCGTCAAGCGCAAGAGCGGCTTCCTGAACCCCAGCATTGCCTATAAGAGCGACCTCGGGGCCGGCATAAAGGTGCCCTATTATTTCGCGCTTTCGCCGACCTATGACCTCACCGTCGCCGGCAGCGGCTATACCAAGCAAGGCTTCCTAGGCGAGGCCGAATGGCGCCAGCGCTTCAACAACGGCCAGTACAGCCTGAAGATCGCCGGTATCTACCAACAAAACCCCGATGAGTTCATCGACAGCTACGGCCCCACCGTCGATTCAGGTGCGGCAGGCGACCCGAACAAGTTTCGCGGAATGATGGGCACCAAGGGGCAGTTCGCTATCAATCCGCGCTGGGACTTCGGCTGGAATGTCCTGTTGCAGACCGACAAGAACTTCTCGCGCACCTACGCCATCGAAGACTTCAACGATAGCGTGCATCGCTCGGAGATCTATCTGACCGGCCTCAACGGCCGCAACTATTTCGACGTGCGCGCCATGCGCTTCGAGGTCCAGGAAAAGACGCTCCCTGACGATCCGACCGCACGCGCCGGCAAGCAGCCCTGGGTGCTGCCCTCGCTCGACTACGCCTACATCCCCGACATGGCGGTGGCCGGCGGGCAATTGTCGTTCAATGTCAATGCACAGGCCATCAGCCGCGACAGGCTGGATGTAGTCTACGCCATCCCTGACGATCCTACCTCGGACGTCCAGCGCGTGCGCGGCATCGAAGGCCAATCGGGCCGCCTTACCGCCGAAGCCGAATGGAAGCGCACCTTCACCACCGATGGCGGGCTGCTGCTGACGCCATTGCTGGCGCTGCGCGGCGACGCCGGCTATGTCAATGCCTCTTCGCCCTCGCTCACCGCCATCAACGAGATGGCAATGAACCCGGATATAAACACCAGCGCTGACATGCGCACCTCGCTCACCCGCTACATGGCGACCGCCGGACTGGAGATGCGCTGGCCGGTGCTGTTTTCGTCGATCAATTCCAGCCATATCTTCGAGCCGATGGCGCAGGTCTTCGTGCGTCCGAACGAGCAATATGTCGGTGGCCTCGCTGTCCCCAACGAGGACGCTCAGAGCCTCGTCTTCGACGCCACGACATTGTTCGAGCGCGACAAGTTCTCCGGTTACGATCGCATGGAGGGTGGCTCGCGCGCCAATGTCGGGGTGCGCTATTCCGGCGCCTACGACAATGGGTGGAGCACGAACGCCCTGTTCGGCCAATCCTATCAACTGGGCGGCCACAACTCGTTCGATTCACCGGACCTGGTCAATGTCGGCGCCTATTCCGGTCTTGAGACCGAGACCTCCGACTATGTTGGCCTTGTCGGCTTCAGCAGCCCCAGCGGGCTTTCCGGTTCGGTCAGTGGGCGTTTCGACGAACAGAGCTTCGAGGTCCGCCGCGCCGAGGTGAAGGCAGCCTATTCCGGCCTGCCGATTTCGTTCAGCGCCAAATACGCCTTCATACAGGCACAGCCGCTCTATGGCTTCACGACCGATCGCCACGAGGTCACGCTCGGCGCCTCGACGCAACTTGCCGAGAACTGGCGTGTTTTCGGCACCGGCACCTATGATCTGGAGCAAAGTCTCCTGGTCAAGGACGGGATCGGTTTTGCCTATAGTGATTCATGCTTCACTTACTTGATGACATTCTCGGAAACCCGCGACCTGAACACCAGGGAAGTGTCGCAGAATGTCGGCTTCAATCTGTCGTTTCGCACGCTGGGCGATTTCGGCTCGTCACAAAGCTCCTTCGGAGCTATCCAGTAGCAGACGACCGGCCAGCAGCAGACGACCGGCCAAAAACAGACGGCCGGGACGGACAGACGGCCAACGCATCGGCCTGAGATCGGAATCAGATTTTAAGAAGACACGATGCGTAGATTCAAAATGCTGGAGCGCACCTTGCGCGCCCAAGTGGACGCAGGTCGCTTAGCGACATCGTTTCGCCGCATAAGGCAGGCACGGGTTAGCTCCCTCAAAATAAGATAGAATTGGGCCGGAACCGGGATAAAATTGGGATGCTTTCGATGAGGAAATACCTCTTTTCGGCAGGGTTCGCGCTGCTGGTGGCGACGACCTCGGCCTCGATCACCATGACGACGCCGCCGGCTTTCGCCAGCCAGATCAAATACGTCGTCAACAACGTACCGATCACCACCGGTGACATCCAGCATCGTGCGGCTTTCCTGCGCCTGCAGCGCAGGAAAGGCGACGCCGCAAATGAAATGATCGAGCAGACGCTGCGCCTCGCCGAAGCCAAGCGTCTCGGCATCCGCATCGGCGACGCCCAGGTCGACGCCGCCTACCAACGCTTCGCCACGACCAACAAGATGCAGCTCAAGCAGCTCGATGGCGTCATGGCGCAGTCCGGCGTCGGCAAGGAGCATTTCAAGGAGTTCATCCGCGCCCAGATGGCCTGGAACCAGGCGCTGACCGCGCGCCATCGCTCCGAGAGCGGCGGCGGTGCCATGAGCGAGCAGGACGCGGTCAGGCGCATGCTCGACAAGGGCGGCGCCAAGCCGACCGCGATGGAGTACATGCTGCAGCAGGTCATCTTCGTAATTCCGGCGGCCGAGCGCAGCGCAACGCTTGCCAAGCGCAAGCGGGAGGCCGACGCCATGCGCGCCCGCTTCAACGGCTGCGACACCTCGCGCCAATTTGCCAAGGGCCTGATCGACGTCACCGTTCGCGATCTCGGCCGGGTGCTGGCGCCGCAATTGCCGCCGGAATGGGCCGACCAGATCAAGGCCACCAAGGTCGGAGGCGCCACCCCGACGCGCCAGACGGACCGCGGCGTCGAGTTCATCGGCATCTGCTCGTCGCGCGAAGTGTCCGACGACAAGGCCGCCCAGATGGTGTTCCAGAGCGAAGGCTCGACCGGCAAGGACGCCGACGAGCTCTCCAAGAAGTATGTCGAGGAGTTGCGGAAGAAAGCCCGCATCGTCGAGCGCTGAAGTCGCCAGAGGCAGCGCTCCCGCTGGCGCTGAGCGTCGGCGACCCGTCCGGCGTCGGGCCTGAAATCGCCATTGCCGCCTGGCAGGCGCGCGACAGCGCCGGTGTGCCGCCCTTCTATCTTATCGCCGATCCGGCGCTGATTGCCGCACGGGCGCGCCGGCTCGGCGCCGATGTGCCAATCACGGAGATAGCGCCGGCCGAAGCGGCGCGCGTCTTTACACGCGCCCTGCCAGTCGTGCCGCTTGTCGCCCGCTTCGTCGACGGCCCCGGCCGGCCGGACCCGGCCAACGCCGCCGGCATCATCGAGGCCATCGACCGCGCTGTTGATGATTGCCTTGGCAGCCGCGCCGCGGCGGTCGTCACGTGCCCGATCGCCAAGAAGCCGCTCTACGATGCCGGGTTCCGTTTCCCCGGTCACACCGAGTATCTGGCGCATCTGGCGACGCTCCACACCGGTGCCGAAGCGATGCCGGTGATGATGCTTGCAGGTCCCGAGTTGCGCACGGTTCCGGTTACCATCCACATTGCGCTATGCGAGGTGCCGAGGGCGCTGACGACGGACTTGATCGTCGCGACCGCCCGCATCACCGCCGCCGACCTCGAACACCGCTTCGGCATCGTCAAGCCGCGGCTTGCCATTGCCGGCCTCAATCCGCATGCCGGCGAAGGCGGCGCGATGGGTACGGAGGACGAGCACATCATCCGGCCGGCGGTCGACAGACTGAGGGCGGAGGGCATCGACGCCTTCGGTCCGCTGCCGGCCGACACGCTGTTCCATGCCCGCGCCCGAGCCGGCTACGATGTGGCGCTGTGCATGTATCACGACCAGGCGCTGATCCCGGCCAAGGCGCTTGCCTTCGACGAGGCTGTCAACGTCACGCTCGGCCTGCCGTTCATCCGCACCTCACCGGATCACGGCACCGCCTTCGATATCGCCGGCAAGGGCACGGCCTGGGCCGACAGCCTGATCGCGGCGCTAAGGCTCGCCCGCAGGCTCGCCGACACCGGGGCGAAGGCTACCGCCGCATGAGCGCCCCGAGGCCGGCCGCATGAGCGCCGACGGGCTGCCGCCGTTGCGCGCGGTGATCGAACGCCACGGACTGCAAGCGAAAAAGGCGCTTGGCCAGAATTTCCTGCTCGACCTCAACCTTACCGGCAGGATCGCACGCGCCGCCGGCGACCTGACCGACGCCATGGTGATCGAGGTCGGTCCGGGTCCCGGCGGCCTGACCCGGGCGTTGCTTTCCCACGGCGCAGGTCGGGTCATCGCCATCGAGCGCGACGAGCGCTGCCTGGCGGCACTAGCGGAAGTGTCGGACCATTACCCTGGCCGGTTGGAGATCATTGCCGGCGATGCGCTGAAGACGGATTTCGCAGCGCTTGCAAAAAAGGCGCATCAGGGTGGTGGATCCGTGAAGATCGTCGCCAACCTGCCCTACAATATCGGCACCGAACTTTTGGTACGCTGGCTCACCGTCGCCGAGTGGCCGCCCTTCTACGCATCGATGACGCTGATGTTCCAGCGCGAGGTGGCCGAGCGCATCGTCGCCCGCCCCGGCAGCGATGCCTATGGCCGGCTGGGCGTGCTGGCAGGCTGGCGGACGGAGGCGAGAATCGCTTTCGACGTGCCGCCGCAAGCGTTCACGCCGCCGCCCAAGGTGACCTCCTCGGTGGTGCATCTGGTGCCGCGGGCAAGCCCACTGCCCGCCGAGGTCAAGAAGCTCAGCCGCGTCACCGAAGCAGCCTTCGGCCAGCGCCGCAAGATGCTGCGGCAGAGCGTCAAGAGCCTCGGCGGCGAAGCCCTGCTTACCCGCGCCGGCATCGATCCGACACGGCGGGCCGAAACCTTGAGCGTCGAAGAATTCGTGCGGCTGACGAATGCGATTGGAGAAGTTGCCGATCTCCCCCTCGTGGGTAAGATTGGCGCTCCACCGCACTAATCTGTCTTCTCGTCCAACAGCCCTGAGACGAAATCGAACAGGCCGGGCCGGCGGTCGCGCCTCAGCCGCTCGGCGGTGACGATGCCGCGGACCTCGGCGAAGGCACGGTCGAGATCGTCGTTGACGATGACGAAATCATATTCCTTCCAGTGCTCGATTTCGTTGCGGGCGTTCTTCAGCCGCGTCTCGATCACCTGCTCCTGGTCCTCGGCGCGGCGCTTCAACCGCGCCTTCAACTCCTTCATCGAAGGCGGCAGGATGAAGATCGAGACGATGTCGGCGCGCATCTTCTCCTTGAGCTGCTGGGCGCCCTGCCAGTCGATGTCGAACAGCATGTCGCGGCCTTGCGCCAGCGCCAGTTCCGCCGGCTCGCGCGGCGTCGCGTAGCAATTGCCATGCACTTCGGCCCATTCGAGTAGTTCGTCGGAATCGCGCAGTCGTTCGAACTCGCGCATGGTGCGGAAATGATAATGGACGCCCTCAATCTCGCTGCCGCGGCGTGGCCGCGTCGTGACGGAGACCGACAGTTCGAGACTGGAATCGCTTTCCAGAAGATTGCGCGCGATCGTCGACTTGCCGGCGCCGGACGGCGACGACAGCACGAGCATCAGGCCTCGGCGACGAATCCGGGAACCCAGATCCTTGGCAACCATCGGCTCCTTGGCGACCATCAGGGCTACTCCAGATTCTGGACCTGTTCGCGGAACTGGTCGACGACCGCCTTCAGCTCCAGCCCTATGGCAGTGACCGTAGCGGCGTTCGACTTCGAACACAGCGTATTCGATTCGCGGTTGAATTCCTGCGCCAGAAAATCGAGCTTGCGGCCGATGGCGCCGCCGCCTGCCAGCAGCACCCGGCCGGACGCGACATGCGTCTTAAGCCTGTCGATCTCCTCGCGGATGTCGGCCTTGGTGGCCAGGAACGCAGCTTCCATATGCAGCCGGCTGGCGTCGAGGGCGGCGGAAGCATCCATAAGCAGCCGGACCTGCTCGGCAATCCGTTCGCGGATCACGGCCGGCTCGCGCGACGGATCGGCCTCGGCGCGCAGCGTCAGCGCCTCGATGGCATCGATGTGGCCAGACAGCAGCGAACGCAGGGCGGCGCCCTCGCCCTGGCGTGCCTGCTCCAGCCCGCTCAGCGCCACGTCGAGCGCCGCCAGGATCGCGCCTTCGAGCGCCGCCCGCGCCTCTTCGGTCTCGGTGGTTTCGGGGATATCGAGCACGCCGCGCAGCGAAAGCAGCCCGTCAGCGGTCGCAGGCGCCACGCCGAACTGCTCCTGCAGCCGCTTGGCCAGCCCCGCCAGATCCCTCAGGAAGGCCTCGTTGACAATGGGCTGCGCCTGTTGGCCGGCGGCGCGGCCGACGGTCAGCGTGGCCTGGAAATTGCCGCGCGCAAAACGCTTCTGCACCGTCTGCCTGACAGACGGCTCCAGTCGCTCAAGGCCCTGCGGCAGCCGCAGCCTGACCTCGACGCTCTTGCCGTTGACCGACTTGACCTCCCAGGCGATCGACGTGCCGTCATGTTCGGCAACGGCCCGTGCAAAACCGGTCATGCTCTGCAAATTCATGATGCCCTTGCGTCCCCTGGCGCATGATCCCGGAAGCGGTTCCGGGCCAGATCATGCGCGACTTCAAAAATGCCGGAGCGTCTCTTCGCGCGAATCGGACGCAAGGTGCTCCTGATCAAAAAAATAGCACATCGCTGCCGTCAAACGGATCGGAGGGACGATCTCGGAACCCTCCGGCGCTACTGCGCCGCCCCCGCGTCACCGTCCACCGGCGCATCGGTCTGGCCTTCTACCTTGGCGGCTTCGGCCTTGGCGGCATCCGCCTTGGTGGCCTCATCGGCCAGCTTCCTCTGCAGCGCCCGGTAGCGGGCGACGTTTTCGTTGTGCTCGGCGAGCGTCGCGGCAAAGACGTGACCGCCGGTGCCGTCTGCGACGAAATAAAGGTCGTCGGTCTTCGATGGGTTGGCAACGGCTTCCAGCGCGGCACGGCCGGGATTGGCGATCGGCGTCGGCGGCAGGCCGTTGATCAGGTAGGTGTTGTAGGGCGTCGGCTTCTGGATGTCCGACTGGTAGATCGGGCGGTCCGCGGGTTTGCCTTTGCCGCCGAACAGGCCGTAGATAATGGTCGGGTCGGACTGCAGCCGCATGCCCTTAGCCAGCCGGTTGAGGAAGACGGCGGCAACGCGCGAGCGTTCATCGCCTCTGCCTGTCTCCTTCTCGACGATCGAAGCCAGAATGACGAAGTCGTCGACACTGGCCAGCGGCAGGTCGGGCGCACGCCGCTGCCAGACATCCTCGACCAGCTTCTTCTGGTCCGCCAAAAGCTTCTCGACCATCTGCTGGCGCGTCGCGCCGCGGGTGAAGCGCAGCGTGTCGGTAGCGAGGCTACCCTCGGGTGGAATGGTCGCCGGCATATCGCCGTCGAGCGCTGCCTGATCGGCAATGCGCTGCAGCGCCTGCTCGACGGTCAGCCCCTCTGGGACGGTCAGCGAATACATCACCGACTTGCCGCTCTTCAGCAACTCCATGATGTCGCGCATGGAGGCCTGCGGCTTGATCTCGTATTCGCCTGCCTTCAGTGCGGCATCATTGCCAAAGGCGCGCACGCCAAGGCGGAAGATGCGCGCGTCGCTGATCAGTCCGCGCCGCTCGAGTTGCTCGGCAATTTCCTGGACTCCGGTGTTCGGCTTGACCAGGAAGGTGTCGGCATTGGCCGACGGGCCAGGCCCGTTGAATTCCTGCTTGCCGAAATACAATGCAAAGCCGGCCGCCAGAACCATCAGCATCACCAAGGAGATGACGAAGTTCATGAACACGACGAACTGGCTGCGCGAAGCGCGCGAGCGCTTGGGTGGCGGGGTGCCGGCTTCAGGCCGCAGCGCCTCGCTGGCCGTCTTCGGCATGATCGGGCTCGACGGTGCGGGCCGTTGCCCGAATTCCCCGTTGTCCGCCGAATTTGTGTTCATGGCGCCCTGCCGTTTGATCTTGCAACGAATCCCCGTGGGCAGAGTAGGGCCGAATATGGCAAAATTGACGGCACGCGCAAACCGTGCCGATCGGCGGACCGGTCAGCCATTGTAGCGCTGGAAGACCAGCGAGGCGTTGGTGCCGCCGAAGCCGAAGGAATTGGACAGCGCCACGTCGACCTGGCGGGCGCGCGGCTTGTGCGGCACCAGGTCGATCGCCGTTTCGCGCTCCGGATTGTCGAGATTGATGGTGGCCGGCGCGATGTTGTCGCGAATGGCGAGGATCGAAAAGATCGCCTCGGCAGCGCCCGCCGCGCCCAGAAGGTGACCTATCGACGACTTGGTCGACGACATCGATATTTTCGATGCGGCGTTGCCGACCAGCCGCTCGACAGCGCCAAGCTCGATCGTGTCGGCCATGGTCGAGGTGCCATGCGCGTTGATGTAGTCGACGTCTGCCGGCGTCAGCTTGGCCCGGTTCAGCGCCGCTACCATGCAGCGGAAGGCGCCGTCGCCGTCCTCAGCCGGCGCGGTGATGTGATAGGCATCGCCGGTCAGTCCGTAACCGGTGACCTCGGCATAAATCCTGGCGCCGCGCGCCTTGGCGTGTTCCAGCTCCTCCAGAATGACCACGCCGGCGCCCTCGCCCATGACGAAGCCGTCCCGGTTGCGATCATAAGGGCGCGAGGCCGTTTCCGGGGCGTCGTTGCGGTCGGTGGACAGCGCCCGGCAGGCGGCGAACCCGGCGATCGACAGCCGCGTCACCGGCGCCTCGGTGCCACCTGCGACCATCACATCGGCATCGCCCCACATGATCAGCCGGGCGGCATCGCCGATGGCGTGCGCGCCGGTGGAGCAAGCGGTGACTACGGCGTGGTTGGGGCCTTTCAGCCCATGCCGGATCGAGACCTGGCCGGAGACGAGGTTGATGATCTGGCCGGGGATGAAGAACGGGCTGATGCGGCGCGGACCGCGCTCCTTCAGGATCATCGCGTTCTCGGCAATGCCTTCGATGCCGCCGATGCCCGAGCCGATCAGCACGCCGGTGGCGCACTGCTCCTCATGCGTCTTCGGCGCCCACCCCGAATCCTTCAAGGCTTCGTCGGCCGCCGCGATGCCGTAGAGAATAAAGTCGCCGATCTTGCGCAGTTCCTTCGGCTCGAGAACGGCCTCGGGATTGAAGGTAGCGTTCTCGCCGTTGCCGCGCGGAACGACGTGAGCGATCTTGCAGGCAAGATCCTCCACTTCGAACTCGGTGATGCGCTTGGCTGCGCTGCGGCCGGTCAGAAGCTCCTTCCAGCTATGCTCGAAGCCCATGCCGAACGGCGACAGCAGCCCAAGGCCCGTGACGACGACACGCCTCATCGCAGGTCCTCCCAGGTGGTGACTGCAAATAGCGTCAGGCCGAAGCCTTGTCGATGTACTTCACCGCATCGCCAACAGTCAGGATGGTTTCGGCCGCATCGTCCGGAATCTCGACGCCGAACTCTTCTTCGAACGCCATGACGAGTTCGACCGTGTCGAGGCTGTCCGCGCCCAGATCATCGATGAAGCTCGCCTGCTCCGTCACCTTGTCGGCATCGACACCAAGGTGCTCGATAACGATCTTCTTGACGCGCTCTGCGGTGTCACTCATTTGGGCATCCTCGTCTTTTGGTTGTCTGTCTTCGTTAGCGGGCAGAATGCCGCTAATCAAGCTGAAAGATGGTCCTGCCGGAAACGCAACGGCACCGGACCGGTTTTTGCCCGAACCGCCGGGTTGCGGGCCGCATTACACGAAAATCGGCTTGGGTCCAAGGCGAAAACGGGTCTTTTCCCGCAACTGTCAAATCATCGCCATGCCGCCATTCACGTGGATGGTCTGGCCGGTGACATAGGCAGCTTCGTTGGAAGCGAGGTAGGCGACGGCGGAAGCGACTTCGGCGGTGGTGCCCATGCGCCGTGTCGGAATCGCCGCCATGATCGCTTCTTTCTGCTTGTCGTTGAGCTTATCGGTCATCGCCGATTCAATGAAGCCCGGGGCGACGCAGTTGACCGTGATGTTGCGGGTGGCGATCTCTTGCGCCAGCGATTTGGAAAAACCGATCATGCCGGCCTTGGAGGCGCAGTAATTGGTCTGGCCCGGATTGCCGGTAACGCCGACCACCGAGGTGATGTTGATGATGCGGCCGTGACGGCGCCGCATCATCGGATGGGTGAGCTCGCGGGTCAGCCGGAACACGGCGGTCAGATTGACCTCGAGCACCGTATCCCAGTCGGCGTCCGCCATGCGCACGAACAGCCCGTCCTTGGTGATGCCGGCATTGTTGACGAGAATGTCGACGCCGTCGAGATCAGCCTCTACCTTCTGGCCGAGCGCCTTGACCTCGTCGCGATTGGAAAGATTGGCCGGGAACAGCTTGACCCGGTCGCCGAGTTCAGCCGCCAGTGTTTCCAGCTTTTCGACGCGGGTGCCGTGCAGGCCGACGATTGCGCCCTGCGCATGCAGCACCCGGGCGATCGCCTCGCCGATGCCTCCCGATGCGCCTGTGACGAGCGCCTTGCGACCGGTCAATTCGAACATTCTTGTCTCCTGAGTCCTAAGAACACCCTTTCATACGGGTGGATCAAATCGCGGTTGATTATGCAAGCGCCACCAGCGCCGCTTCGACATCGGCGGCGGTGCCGACGGCGCCTGTGGTGATGTCGCGGTCGATGCGCCTCGCCAGTCCTGACAGCACCTTGCCGGCGCCCACCTCGTAGAGCGTCGCAACGCCGTTCGCGCCGAACCATTCCACCGTTTCGCGCCAGCGCACGCGGCCGGTCACCTGTTCGACCAGGCGGCGGGCGATTGCGTCCGGATCGCTGGACGGGGTGACCGACACGTTGGAGACCACGGGCACGAACGGCGCGTTCTTCGTTACCCCGGCCAGCGCCTCGCGCATGATCTCGGCCGCCGGTGCCATCAGTGCCGAATGGAAAGGTGCCGAAACCTGCAGCATCAGCGCCCGCTTGGCGCCCTTTTCCGTGCACAGCGTCGCCGCAAGTTCGACAGCCGCCCTGGCGCCCGAGATTACCAGCTGGCCGCCGCCATTGTCGTTGGCGATCTGGCAAACCGAGCCTTTGGCCGAAACTTTAGCAGCTTCAGCGCAGGCAGCTTCGACATCGGCCTGCTCCAACCCGATGATCGCCGCCATGGCGCCCTCACCGGCCGGCACTGCCGCCTGCATGGCATTGCCGCGGATACGCAAGAGCCGGGCGGCATCGGCGATCGAAACGAAACCGGCGGCGGCAAGTGCCGAATATTCGCCGAGCGAATGACCGGCGACATAAGCAATCTTGTCCTTCAGCGAGAAGCCGCGCGATTCCAGCGCCCGGATCGCGGCAAGCGACACAGCCATCAGCGCCGGCTGGGCGTTGGCGGTCAGTGTCAGCGTCTCTTCCGGCCCATCCCAGATCAGCTTCGACAGGTTTTCGCCGAGCGCGTCATCGACCTCTTCGAAGATCTTCCGCGATTCCGGAAAGGTGTCGGCAAGTTCCTTGCCCATGCCGACAGCCTGGCTGCCCTGTCCGGGAAAGGTGAATGCAACGGCCATATGTGCTCCCAAGCGGCTGATTTTTCCTGCCTGTGACGCAAGGCGGGCGGGCAAGTCAAGTCCGCCATCGACCCACTCCAGCTCGCTCTAGCTCGGCATCACTGGCCGAGTGCCTGTTCCAAAAGGCTTTTTGGCGATCACTCCTGATGAAAATCGCTCACGATTCGTTTGCTGGCTCTTCTTATTTCAGCCACAGACGCTAGCTTTTCGTGACAGATCGATGACAGTTCAGTGACGTTTTGTTAGTGGTCGGGGGAATTGTAAGGTGGCAAGGACTAGGAAAGGCGCAGGCAATGCCGCGCCACAGTTTCTGGAAGGCGATCCGGCCACCGGCTATCTGCCGGGCCGGAAATGGCCTGTTATCCGTTACGGCCTCGTCAGCCTGCTCGCCGCCGCCATTCTGGTGTTTGCGATCGAACTGATCGTGCGCGGCAGCTTTGCCGGCACCGTCACCTTCTTCCTGCAGCCCCTCAAGCCGGGCTGGACTACCATCATCATCTTCGCGCTGATCCTGATCGGCCTCGACGCCGTGCTCGGCCGCAGCCACCAGAGCCTGATGATCGTCGCGCCGCTGACGCTGGCGCTGGCCTTTATCGGCCATCAGAAATCGCTCTATCTCGGGGATCCGCTCTATCCAACCGACTTCTTGTACTCACGCCAGATCGTGGCGCTGATGCCGCTTCTGGTGCGCGATCGCCCGGGAACCGCCCTCGCCCTGGCGGTAGGCATTGTCGTCGGGCTGTCGCTGCTCCTCCATGGCTGGCGCCAGTGGCGCCGCCGGGTGCCGGCGCTCAGCCGCAAGGGCCGCCTTGCCCGGCTGACATTGACCGTGCCGCTGCTCGCCTTCTTCGTCTCGATCATGGATTACGCGACTTTCTCGTGGACCCGCGACCGGTTGCAGATCATTCCGATAATGTGGGACCAAAAGGAAAACTACGCCTCCAACGGATTCGCGCTTGCCTTCGCGCTCAACGTGCCGATGGCCCATGTCAAGGCGCCCGCCGGGTACTCCGACAAATCGATCGCGGCGATCGACAGGCCTGGCGTGACGGCCTCTGTACCGGCAAAAAAGCCCGACATCATCATCGTCATGAGCGAATCTTTCTGGGATCCGACCGGGCTGCCCGGCGTCACCATCACGCCCGACCCGATTCCCAACGTGCGGGCGCTGCGCTCGGGCTACATGTTCTCGCCCGAATTCGGCGGCATGACAGCCAATGTCGAGTTCGAGGCGCTGACTGGCTTTTCCAACGCCTTCCTGCCGGCCGGAAGCATCCCCTACCAGCAATATGTCCGCGCGCCCGTGCCGTCGATGGCGACGTTCCTGAAGAGCCAGGGCTACGAGACGCGCGCCATCCATCCGGGCACGAACTGGTTCTGGAACCGCACGCCAGTCTATAAGGATTTCGGCTTCGACGACTTCAAGTCGGAAGAGAACATGCCATACCTCGAAAAACGCGGACCGCTGGCCTCGGATGCGGCAATGACCGACGAGATCATCCGCGAAGCCGACGCCGCTGACGATCCGTTCTTCTTCTTCGCCGTCAGCCTGCAGAACCACGGACCCTATGAGCCGAACCGCTACTACAATCCGACCCACAAGGTGCAGGCGCCGACCAGCCAGTGGGCGAAGGATTCGCTGCTGAGCTTCACAGAGGGTGCATCCGACGCCGACAAGGGCCTCGGGCGCCTTGTCGAATGGGCGAAGAACCGCAAACGGCCGACGGTCATCGCCTTCTTCGGCGACCATCTGCCGCCGCTCGGTCCGGTCTACGTCGAGACCGGCTTCCTCAAGGACAATGTCGCGCCGCGCAAGGAGCCGCCTGACCAGATGCTGCTGCATCACCAAACGCCGCTGATCGTATGGTCGAACCGCACCGGCCCGGCCGAGGACATGGGTGCGGTGAGCCCGGCCTTCCTGCCCTACCATATCCTGACCACGGCCGGGATAAGCCACCCCTATTACACTGGCTTTCTTGGCCAGATGCGCGAGCATTTCCGTGTCGTCGACCGCAATCTGCTGTTGACGCCGGCGGGCGAGGCTACGCCGGACTGGGCGCGCAAGAAGGAAATCGACCCGGCCATTCGCGATTTCCGTCTGCTGCAATACGACATGATGTTCGGCAAGCGCCGTGCAGCGCCCGATTTCTTCCCGGAAACGGTGAACAAGCTCGTTCCCCATACAAGTTGACCCTGCCACGGCGCGACACGTCGCCCTTGCAGCGGCGAGTTTTCGCCTTGCCCTTGCCTTGCGGCCAAATTGCTGTATAGACGCCCGCAATCTGCCGGTCCTTGCTGGGGGCTGAACGGAGGGCCGGAGGTTTTTCGAAACCTTCGTGTGAAGCCAGAAGTGCTTCCGCCTCCCGTGTCTCCGCTCTCGACCGTCTCGTCATGCTCCTTTCTTCCCCGCACCTTCGGGACTAGCGGGTCAGAGAAGTTGCAGAGGCTTTTGCCGCCGGGACCGGGAGAGAAACGAAGAAAGGCAAATAACAATATGGCTCTTTACGAACATGTGTTTCTTGCCCGGCAGGACCTCTCGCAGCAGCAGGTCGATGCGCTTGTCGAACAGTACAAGGGTGTCATCTCCGCCAATGGCGGGTCCGTCGGCCGAGTCGAGAACTGGGGACTGAAGTCCCTTACCTACCGGGTCAACAAGAACCGGAAGGCATACTACACGCTGATGGACATCACCTGCCCGCCGGCGGCGCTCAACGAGATGGAGCGCCAGATGGGCCTGTCCGAGGATGTGCTGCGTTTCCTCACCGTCAAGGTCGATGCGCATGAGGAAGGCCCGTCGGCGATGATGCAGAAGCGCGAAGAGCGCTCGGAGCGAGGCAGCTTCGGCGACCGCGATCGCGGTCCGCGCTCGTTCGGCGACCGCGATCGCGGCGACCGTGGCGATCGTCCGCCGCGCAGCTTCGGTGGCGACGCCGGTGCAGACCGTGGTCCGCGCCGTCCGCGCGAAGGTGTTGAAGGGGGTGCAGAATAATGGTCGACATCAATCAGATCCCGACCCGGCGCCCCTTCCATCGCCGCCGCAAGACCTGCCCGTTCTCCGGCGCCAACGCGCCCAAGATCGACTACAAGGACGTGCGTCTTCTGCAGCGCTACATCTCCGAGCGCGGCAAGATCGTGCCGTCGCGCATCACCGCCGTCAGCCAGAAGAAGCAGCGCGAACTCGCAAAGGCGATCAAGCGCGCCCGCTTCCTCGGCCTGCTGCCCTACGTGGTTCGCTAACACTCGTGAGCGGGCGGTTCGCCGCCCGCTTCTCCCACGGCGACGGGCGCCGCAGGGTTTGCCATCAAATCCCGGGTTGAGGTGAAGACCTCTAACTGCCGCGACAGGCAGGACAGCGACATAGGCGGCGACGCCCTCAGCTTCCTGACCTGTTCCAGACAATTCGGCGTCGATGCCCAGTGATTGGCGCCCAAACGAAGGAACAAAACCATGGAAGTCATTCTTCTCGAACGCGTTTCCCGTCTCGGCCAGATGGGCGATACCGTCAAGGTCAAGGACGGATTCGCCCGCAACTTCCTGCTGCCGCAGGGCAAGGCGCTTCGCGCCAACGAAGCCAACAAGAAGAAATTCGAAGGCCAGCGCGCCCAGCTCGAAGCCCGCAACCTCGAGCGCAAGTCCGAGGCTATGCAGATTTCGGAAAAACTCGACGGCAAGAGCTTCATCGCCGTGCGTTCGGCCGGCGAAACCGGTCAGCTCTACGGCTCGGTGTCGACTCGCGACATCGCCGAGCTGCTGATCGCAGAAGGCTTTTCCGTCAACCGCAACCAGATACTGCTCAACCAGCCGATCAAGACCATCGGTCTTACCAATGTGGCGATCGCGCTGCATCCGGAAGTCGAGGTTACCATCACGCTCAACATCGCCCGCACGGCCGACGAAGCCGAGCGCCAGGCCCAGGGCGAGACGCTGACCACCGCCGAAGCCATCTATGGCGAAGATATCAACGACAATGCGCGCCCGGAGAACTTCTTCGACCCCAATGCCGAGTTCGAGGGCGGCGAAGACAACGCCTGATCACATACGGCCGGGCGTCGGCACGGCGTTCCGGTCACTTAGTCGGCTCCAATCGTTTGTGGACCAATGCCCGGGCCTCTCGCCCGGGCATTTTTGTGCCAAAAGGAACTTTTCGAAACCCTATATGTTGATGCAGAATAGGACAGCGTGTCTGACCGAGAGGGGACGTTTGGTCATGAATATTCTGTTGAAGCGCGTTCTCGACCGCCTGGTGCGCACCGGCAATCTCAAAGTCACCGGACCGAAAGGCCGGTCGGTTATGTTCGGCGACGGCAGCGGCGAGCCGGTGCACATGCACATCAAGACGGCGCATGCCGAGCGTGCCATCACCTTCGATCCGATGCTGGCGGTGCCGGAAGCCTATATGGACGGAGAGCTCGACATACTCGAGGGCGGCGTGCTGGGAGTGATGCGCATCGCCTTCCAGAACATGGGCAGCGGCGGGATCGACGCGACCTGGTCGAAGGCGATAGAGGGCCTGCGCCACGCCTTCCGCCGCCTGCAGCAAATCAACACGGCGGCGCGCGCCCGCCGCAACGTGCAGCGCCACTATGATCTGTCGGGCGACCTCTACCGGCTCTTTCTCGACGAGGACATGCAGTATTCCTGCGCCTATTTCGAGCAGCCGGACATGACGCTCGACGAGGCGCAGGCCGCCAAGAAGCGCCACATCGCCGCCAAGCTCAGGCTGAAAGCCGGCCAGACGGTGCTCGATATCGGCTCCGGCTGGGGCGGGCTCGGCCTCTATCTCGCCAAGTCCTTCGACGTGGACGTGCAAGGTGTCACGTTGTCGACCGAGCAGCATGGCGTCGCCACCGACCGCGCCCATGCGCAAGGTCTGGAAAACCGCGTGCATTTCGAGTTGAGGGATTACCGCGAGCTCAACGAGCGCTTCGACCGCATCGTCTCGGTCGGCATGTTCGAGCATGTCGGCGTCAACCACTTCCGCATCTTCTTCGACAAGTCGGCGACGCTGCTCAAGCCGGACGGCGTCATGCTGCTGCACACGATCGGCCGCTCCGGCGTGCCGTGGGCAACCAGCGCCTTCATCCGCAAATACATTTTCCCCGGCGGCTACATCCCCTCGCTCTCGGAAGTGATGCCGGCGATCGAAAAGTCGGGCCTCATCGTCACCGATATCGAGATCCTGCGGCTGCACTATGCCGACACGTTGAAGCACTGGGGCGAGCGCTTCGCCGCAAATCGCAACAAGGCCAAGGCGATCTATGACGAGCGCTTCTGCCGCATGTGGGAGTTCTATCTGGCAGCATCGGAAGCAGCCTTCCGCTGGCAGGATCTGGTGATCTTCCAGATCCAGATCGCCAAAAAGAACGACACGCTGCCGATGTCTCGAGACTATATGGCCAAATGCGAGAAGGCGCTGGAGATGCGCGACATGGGGCATCGCCTAAAAGCCCCTGCCGCCAAGCCCGTGCGGCGGCGCAAGGTGGCGGATCCGGAATAACTGCCGGCCGCCACGCCATTGCCGCTTGCCATTGCCTGCCTGCATGCCGAAAAAGGTCTCGCCGTCGCCACGAGACCCTCTTCATGACCTATCTCATCTACATCATCGCTGCCCTTGCCGAGATCGCCGGCTGCTTTTCGATCTGGGCATGGTGGCGACTGGAAAAGTCGCCGCTGTGGCTGGCGCCAGGCATAGTCTCGCTCGCCCTGTTCGGCTTTCTGCTGGCGCTGGTGGACATCAGTGCGGCGGGCCGCGCCTATGCCGCCTATGGCGGCGTTTACATCGCCGCCTCGCTCGGATGGCTTTGGCTGGTGGAAGGCGTGCGCCCCGACCGCTGGGACCTTGCCGGTTCCGCGCTCTGCATCGTTGGCGCCTCGATCATCCTGCTCGCGCCTAGGGGGGCGTGAGCCATGGAACTGCCGATCCCGCTTCGACAGGGTGTCGAGAGTCTCCTCGAAAAGGTGCCGCTGCCGACGTTGAAGCAAGCGGCAAAAACGCTGTCCGACCGTTACCGCGCCGAACTGCGCGATGGTCGCCTGCATATGGCCGAAGAGATGGCGGTCAAGGCCTATCTGGCGACCCGGCTGCCGGCGACCTATGCCGCCATCCGTGCCAGCCTTGATGCGCTCAGCGAGGCAAGGCCCGATTATGCTCCGAAAACCCTGCTCGATGTCGGCGCCGGCCCCGGTACGGTGCTTTGGGCCACGATCGATCTCTGGCCCGACCTCGAACAGGCGGTGTTGCTCGAGGCGGGCGCCGCGGTGCGCCGTGTCGGGGAAACCCTTGCCGCAGACGCGATGACGGCCAAAATCGCCTGGCTGGCCGGGGATGTCACCATCGACCTTGGCAATCTCAAACCAGCCGAGCTGGTTACCTGTGCCTATGTGCTGGACGAGATCGCGCCGGCGTCGCTGCCAAAGCTCATCGACCGGCTCTGGCAGCTGACAGGCGACACGCTTCTGGTCGTCGAGCCGGGCACGCCGGCCGGATGGCAGCGCATCCTTGCCGTGCGCCGGCACCTCATCGAGGCAGGCGCGCATGTGCTTGCCCCTTGCCCGCATGAGGCACCCTGCCCGCTCACAGCCCCCAACTGGTGCCATTTTTCGCGCCGTGTCGCACGCTCGCGCCTGCACCGGCTGGCCAAGGACGCCGACGTGCCATGGGAGGACGAGAAATTCATTTTCGTGGCTGCCTCGCGGCAAGCTGCCTCGTCACGTGCCGCGCGGGTGATCGCGCCGCCGAAATCCGGTTCAGGCAAGGTTCTGCTCAAGCTTTGCCAAAAGGACGGCAGCGCTAGCGAAAAACTGTTCACCAAGCGCGATGGAGATGCATTCAGGCTGGTGCGACGGCTCGACTGGGGCGACACAATCTAGTCTCGCGCCGATTCCTGGTGCAGCTTCCTCCTCTTCGATTTTGTTCTTGATTTGTTCAATGCATCGCGTAGAATCGCGACCTTGCAGAGTCAACTGGAATCGGGGCACGGGAATTCTGTCCTGTGGACGGTTTGCCGTTCCTGTGAACAGCGGGCATCAAGGCAAGTTCCACGCGCAGTGATGCAGATAAGTCAGCACCGGCTTTTTCTCGTTCTGATATCGAGAACCGGGATCGGATTCGGGGACATCATGGCAGAGGCAGCGCGAAAATTCGGCGTGGCGGAGCAACCGCTTTATCGTGAGGCGCCGAATAACATCGAGGCCGAGCAGGCGCTGCTCGGCGCCATCCTGGTCAACAACGATGCCTTCTACCGCGTCTCGGACTTCCTCAAGTCGGGCCATTTCTACGAGCCGCTGCATAGAAAAATCTTCGAGGTCGCCGCCGAACTCATCCGCATGGGCAAGATAGCGACACCGATCACGCTGAAGACCTTCCTGCCGGCCGACGAGAAGGTCGGCGACATGACGGTTGCGCAATATATCGTGCGATTGGCCGTCGAGGCGGTCACCGTCGTCAACGCCGCCGACTACGGCCGGGCCATCTACGATCTCGCCACGCGGCGCGCGCTGATCACCGTCGGCGAAGACATGGTCAACATCGCCTATGATGCGCCGGTCGACATGTCGCCGTCCGAGCAGATCGAGGATGCCGAACGGCGCCTGTTCGAACTGGCCGAGACCGGCCGCTACGACGGTGGCTTCGAGAGCTTCACCGACGCGGTGAAGACCGCCGTCGACATGGCCAACGCCGCCTATATGCGCGACGGGCATTTGTCGGGCGTCGCAACGGGCCTGCGCGATCTCGATCGCCGCATGGGCGGCCTGCAGCCGTCCGACCTGATCATCATCGCCGGCCGCCCCGGCATGGGCAAGACCTCGCTCGCCACCAACATGGCTTTCAACATCGCCGAGGCCTATGTGCCGGCGCAGCAGGCCGACGGTTCGTTCAAGGCGGCCAATGGCGGCGTGGTCGGTTTCTTCTCGCTCGAAATGTCGTCGGAACAGCTCGCCACCCGCATCATTTCCGAGCAGACCGAAATCCCGTCGTCGAAGATCCGCCGCGGCGAGATCAGCGAGATGGATTTCGAAAAGCTGGTCGCCTGCTCACAGACCATGCAGAAGATCCCGCTGTTCATCGACCAGACCGGCGGTATCTCGATCGCGCAGCTTTCTGCCCGCGCGCGGCGGCTGAAGCGGCAGCGCGGCCTCGACGTCATCGTCATCGACTATATCCAGCTGATGCAAGGGTCGAGCGCGAAATCCTCGCAGAACCGCGTGCAGGAGATCACCGAGATCACCACCGGCTTGAAGGCGCTGGCCAAGGAGCTTGCCGTGCCGATCATCGCGCTGTCGCAGCTCTCGCGTCAGGTTGAAAGCCGCGACGACAAGCGCCCACAGCTCTCGGATCTGCGCGAATCGGGTTCGATCGAGCAGGACGCCGACGTGGTGCTGTTCGTCTACCGGGAGGAATACTACCTGAAGAACCGCGAGCCGAAACCCGGCACCGACGAATACATCAAATGGGAAAACGAGATGAACGAGATGCGCGGCAAGGCCGAGGTCATCGTAGCCAAGCAGCGCCATGGGCCGACCGGCTCGGTCAGCCTCGCCTTCCAGGGCGAGTTCACCCGCTTCTCCGACCTTGCGGAAGAGCATCATATCGCGGAGAGGTTTGAGTAGCGTTTGACGGACGACGCACCAAAAATGCGGGACGGCGGCGCTCTACGGCGTCCCCCTCTGTCCTGCCGGACATCTCCCCCACGAGGGGGGAGATTGGCCGTCATCTACGCCAGCCCTTTTTTCTGCAACGCCGAAAATTGGCGAAACCCGAAGCGCAATCCGATCTCCCCCCTCGTGGGGGAGATGTCCGGCAGGACAGAGGGGGGCGCGAAAGATCACGGCGCTCGCCAGTTGGCGGGAAGGTAGCAGCTTGGCCAAATCCCGCGTCCAGTTCATCTGCCAGAATTGCGGTTCGGTGCATCAGCGCTGGGCGGGCAAATGCGATGCCTGCGGCGAGTGGAACACGCTGGTCGAGGAAGGTACGTCCGGCGGTATCGGCTCGGGTCCGGCCAACTCCCGCAATGCGCGCAAGGGCCGCGCGGTGGTGCTCACGACTTTGTCCGGCGATATCGAGGACGCGCCGCGCATCGTGTCCGGCATCGGCGAACTTGACCGCGCCACCGGTGGCGGCTTCGTGCGGGGCTCTGCCCTTCTGGTCGGCGGCGATCCCGGCATCGGCAAGTCGACGCTACTGACCCAGGCAGCCGCCGCACTGGCGGCAAAGGGCCACCGCATCGTCTATGTCTCCGGCGAGGAGGCCGTTGCCCAGATCCGGCTGCGCGCGCAACGGCTCGGCGTCGCCTCGACCCCGGTCGAACTGGCCGCCGAGACCAATGTCGAGGACATCCTCGCCACCATCGCCGACGGCAAGCGGCCGGACCTGGTGATTCTCGATTCGATCCAGACCTTGTGGACCGACATGGCCGATTCTGCGCCCGGCACCGTCACCCAGGTGCGCGCCTCCGCCCAGGCGATGATCCGCTATGCGAAATCCACAGGGGCGGCGATCGTGCTGGTCGGCCACGTCACCAAGGACGGCCAGATCGCCGGGCCGCGCGTCGTCGAGCACATGGTCGACGCGGTGCTTTATTTCGAGGGCGAAGGCGGCCACCACTACCGCATCCTGCGCACGGTCAAGAACCGCTTCGGGCCGACCGACGAGATCGGCGTCTTCGAAATGTCTGACATGGGCCTGCGCGAGGTCGCCAATCCGTCCGAGCTTTTTCTCGGCGAACGGCATGCAAAAGCGCCGGGTGCGGCGGTTTTCGCCGGCATGGAGGGAACCCGCCCGGTGCTGGTCGAGATCCAGGCACTCGTGGCGCCGTCGTCTCTGGGCACCCCCCGCCGCGCTGTCGTGGGCTGGGACGGCGCCCGGCTGTCGATGATCCTCGCCGTCCTCGAAGCCCATTGCGGGGTCCGCTTCGGTACCCACGACGTCTATCTCAATGTTGCCGGCGGCTACCGCATTTCGGAGCCGGCCGCCGATCTAGCGGTGGCGGCCGCGCTGGTTTCCTCGCTCACCGGTCTTGCCCTTCCGGCCGATTGCGTCTATTTCGGCGAAATCAGCCTTTCGGGCGCCGTAAGGCCGGTTGCGCATGCGCAGCAGCGCCTGAAGGAAGCCGAAAAGCTGGGTTTCGGAAGCGCGGTTCTGCCCTTGGGCAGCGAGGAACTTGCCGGGGGGATAGGGGCCGGCGCTTTCCAGCCCACCGAGCTTGCCGATCTCGTGGCGCGCATAGCCGGCTCACGGCGCAGCCGCGCCGACGAGCAAGAGTGACGCGGCTCGCCGAGTCGTGAAAAAGAGACCGGAGTGGGGCAAAAGACATGCCGATTACGCTGCTTGACGGAATTCTCGTCGGCTTCACCTTGGTCTCGGCGATGCTCGCCATGGTTCGCGGCTTTTCGCGCGAGGTCCTCTCCATCATCTCCTGGATAGCGGCGGCAGCAGCGGCGTTCTTCTTCTACAAACCGGTCCTGCCTTATGTTCAGCCCTATGTCGACAATGAGAAGGTTGCCATGGTGGCCTCCGCGGGCATCGTCTTCATCATCGCGCTGATTGTCGTTTCCGTCATCACCATGAAGCTCGCCGACTGGATCATCGATTCCAGGATCGGCGCGCTCGACCGCACGCTCGGTTTCCTCTATGGCGCGGCGCGCGGCATCCTGGTCGTCGCGGTAGCCCTGCTGTTCTTCAACTGGCTGGCCGGCGAGAAGGCTCCGGGCTGGGTCGCCAACGCCAAGTCGCGACCGCTGCTCGAATCGATCGGCGCCAAGCTCGAAAGCCTCCTGCCCGAGGATCCGGAAAACGCGATCCTCAACAGGCTCAACCCGAATCAGCCGGCACCCGAGACCGGTGCCGAGACACCCCCGGCGGCGGACGCACCCGCGGCGGACGCGCCGGCAACCGGCGACGAGACCGACGCTCCGGCGCCCGACGACAGCGGAACCGACGCTCCGCCGGCCGACAATGCGCCGACCAATCCGGCGCCGGCAAACTGACGATCATGTGAGCGCTGCAAACTCTACGTTGCTCTCGAGCAGGCATCACACTATATAGCGACTTTAGCGGAGCTGAAGATGGCAGACGCAGACGACGTGCTTTCCGCCGAAGCCGACGATCATTTCCATGACGAATGCGGTGTGTTCGGTATTTTCGGCCGGCAGGACGCCGCAGCTATCGTGACGCTTGGCCTGCATGCGTTGCAGCATCGCGGCCAGGAGGCGGCCGGCATCGTTTCCTACGACGGCACCCAGTTTCATGTCGAACATCATGTCGGCCTGATCGGCGACACCTTCACCAAGCAGCGCGTCATCGACAGCCTGCAGGGCAACCGCGCCATCGGCCACACGCGCTACGCCACCACCGGTGGCGCCGGCCAACGCAACATCCAGCCGTTTTTCGCCGAGCTCGCCGAGGGTGGTTTCGCGGTCGCCCACAACGGCAACCTCACCAACGCCATGACCGTGCAGCGCGCACTGCAGAAACAAGGCGCGATCTTCTCATCGACCTCCGACACCGAGACGATCCTGCATCTGGTCGCCACCAGCAGGGAACGCGATCTCAACTCGCGCTTCATCGATGCGGTGCGCCAGGTCGAGGGTGCCTTCTCGCTGGTGGCGATGACGGCAAAGAAGATGATCGGTTGCCGCGATCCGCTCGGCATCCGCCCGCTGGTGCTCGGCGATCTCGATGGCGCCTGGATCCTGGCTTCCGAGACCTGCGCGCTCGATATCATCGGTGCGCGTTTCGTGCGCGACCTGAAGCCCGGCGAGATGGTCGTCGTCACCACCAAGGGCATCGAGAGCCTGTTTCCCTTCGAGCCGCAGAAAACCCGCTTCTGCATCTTCGAATATGTTTATTTCGCGCGTCCGGATTCGTCGGTCGAAGGCCGCAACGTCTACGAGGTGCGCAAGCGCATCGGCGCCGAATTGGCGCTCGAAAGCCCGGTCGAGGCCGATATCGTCGTGCCGGTACCGGATAGCGGCACACCGGCGGCGATCGGCTTTTCGCAGGCCGCGGGCATCCCGTTCGAGCTCGGCATCATCCGCAATCACTATGTCGGCCGCACCTTCATCCAGCCCGGCGATTCGATCCGCCACATGGGTGTCAAGCTCAAGCACAACGCCAACCGCCGCATGATCGAAGGCAAGCGCGTGGTGCTGGTCGACGATTCGATCGTACGCGGCACCACCAGCCAGAAGATCGTGCAGATGGTGCGCGATGCCGGCGCCAAGGAAGTGCACATGCGCATCGCATCGCCGCCGACGCGGGCTTCCTGCTTCTACGGTGTCGACACGCCGGAGAAGTCGAAGCTGCTGGCGTCGCGCATGTCGGTGGAAGAGATGGCCGAGTTCATCCGCGTCGATTCGCTCGGTTTCCTCAGTATCGACGGGCTCTACCGCGCCGTCGGCGAGGCCAGTCGCGACAATGAGCAGCCGCAATTCTGCGACGCCTGCTTCACCGGGCAATATCCGACTCGCCTTGCCGACTTCGAAGGCTCCGACAATGTGCGCACCCTGTCGCTCTTGGCGGCGGGCGGGTCGTAGGGCTGTCGGATCGCCATTTGCCTTCGCCAGTTTACCCCCCTCTGTCCTGCCGGACATCTCCCCCTCAAGGGGGGAGATCGGCTGAACGCAAGGGTTTCGTCAATCGCCGAGGTAAAAGGACAATCGCCAGCCTCGATGACGCCCAATCTCCCCCCTTGAGGGGGAGATGCCCGGCAGGGCAGAGGGGCGTGTTTCACGCCAACTTCACGGAAATTCCCGCATGACCCTCGACCTTTCCGGCCGCATCGCGGTCGTCACCGGCGCCTCGCGCGGCATCGGCTACTTCATCGCCAAGGAACTTGCCGCCGCCGGTGCCCATGTCATCGCCGTCGCCCGCACGGTCGGCGGGCTGGAAGAGCTTGACGACGAGATCAAGTCGGCCGGCGGGCAGGCGACGCTGGTGCCGCTCGACCTCGCCGACATGGCCGGCATCGACCGGCTGGGCGGCGCCATCCACGAACGCTGGGGCAAGCTCGACGTCCTCGTCGCCAATGCGGGGGTGCTCGGCGTCATCTCGCCGATCGGCCATGTCGAGGCCAAGACCTTCGAGAAGGTGATGACCATCAACGTCACCTCGACATGGCGGCTGATCCGTTCGGTCGACCCGCTGCTCAGGCTCTCCGATGCCGGCCGCGCCATCGTGCTTTCCTCCAACGCCGCCCATTCGGCGCGAGCCTTCTGGGCGCCTTATGCGGCATCGAAGGCTGCGGTCGAGACGATGATGCGTTCCTGGGCGCATGAGACGCAAAACTTGGCCCTCAGGGTCAATGCCGCCGACCCCGGCGCCACCCGCACCGCCATGCGGGCACAGGCCGTGCCCGGCGAGGATCCGGAAACGCTGCCGCATCCCTCGGAGATCGCCAAACGTATCGCGCCGCTGGCCAGCCCCGCGCTCAAGGAAACCGGACTGATCTTCCAGGCCAAGCACAACCGCTTTGTCGCCTACAGGCAGCCGGAGTAGACGCATCGAGCATTTTGGCGGAAGAATTGCGCCGCAACCGACGTTGTTGGAATATTCGCAAACGGAGGACCACCATGCGCAGACTGCTTCTCGTCACCGCCGCTGCATCGCTGACAGCCATCGGCGTCGCATCCTCGCAGGATGCGACGATGAGTTTCTTCGTCACCAGCGTGGGATCTGGCAAGGGCGCCGATCTCGGCGGCCTCAAGGGTGCGGACGCCCATTGCGCCTCGCTGGCTGAAGCCGCCGGCGTTACCGGCAAGACTTGGGCTGCCTATCTCTCGACCAGCACCGAGGATGCGCGCGACCGCATCGGAAAGGGGCCGTGGTTCAACGCAAAGGGCGTCAAGATCGCTGACGATGTCGCTTCGCTGCACGGCGAGGCCAATGCCATCACCAAGCAGACGGCGCTCGACGAAAAGGGTGAAGTGGTCAACGGCCGCGGCGACAAGCCCAACCGGCACGACGTGCTGACCGGCTCCACGCCCGAAGGCACGAAAATCGCCGACCAGACCTGCGGCGACTGGACGCTCAGCGGAGCTGAGGGTGCGGCGATGACGGGCCATCACGACCGCACCGGTCTCGACGATTCGGCCGCCGCCAAGTCTTGGAATTCCTCGCACGCTTCACGCGGCGGCTGCAGTCAGGAGGCGCTGAAGAGCACCGGCGGCGACGGCCTCTTCTACTGCTTTGCCGTGAACTGAGCTGTTCCGGCATTAACGCGGCTGCAATGCCGCGGCCGGCGGACGCTTTCGTCGATTGGCCGCAGTTGATAGGATTGCCTGATTCCCACAACAACCGAGGAAATTTCCATGGCGGCTTCGAGCGTAGCGTTGGTCTGGTATCTGGTAGTCGCCGGCCCGCAAGGCGGCATGGTGGTACTGCCCAGCACGTTCGACACTCGCGAACAGTGCACCTCCGCCGTCACCGAATACCAGAAGCAGCCGACGCCGGCCGGCTGGGCGGTGCAGTGCGTGCCGAGCGCCTCGCCGTTCGCCGACGAAGGCGAAAGCGAGTAGCCGACGGCGCGTTTTCAGCGCTGCGCGGTCACCGTCAGTTCCGGCTTCTGATTGATGGTCTGGAACACCACGCAATAGCGTTCGGTCAGCTTGAGCAGCGTGTCGATGCGCTCTTGTGGCTCGTCACTGTCGAGGCTGAAATTCAAACGGATCGCGCGGAAGCCGACCGGCGCATCCCTTGCCACACCTAAGGTGCCACGAAAATCGAGATCGCCTTCGGCCTCCACCGTAGCAGTGCCGAGCTTGAACTCCAGCGCCGTCGCCACCGCCTTCAGCGTTACGCCGGCGCAAGCGACCAGCGCCTCCAGCAGCATGTCGCCCGAGCACAGTTCGAGCCCGGAACCACCGGTAGCCGGATGGAGACCGGCAACGGCCAGCGCCCTGCCCGTTTCCACCTTGCAGGCGATCGATTGGTCGTCGATCGAGCCCCTGGCCCTGAGCGTGATCAGCGCACTCGACGCGTCGTCGCGATAGGCCTCCTTGAGCGGCGCCTGCATGGCCTTCAGTCCGATGGCGTCCATATCCAACCTCTTCGGCAGTTATTTTCATCGCCCGCCGCGATACTCGATGGAACCGGGTACGGCCTCAGCTTCGATTTCACGACATTTGGATCGCAGTGACAAGCTGTCCAGGCATGGCTGCGTCATTTGACCTGGTGCCTTTTCATACCACCTGGGGCCGCCAGGCGATGACGCCGTCCGTCCGAGCCCGTACCTCGGGTGAGGCCAGGCAGGTGGCGACGGCCTCGTAGCCGGGCGTGCCGGGGTACGGGGCGACATGCGTTGGCGGGCTGTGATTGGCGGGGCAGAGGATGATCGCTTCGTCGGTGCCGACGGCCGCCAGGTCCAGTATCGCGCAGGAGCGTGTGAGCAGAAAAAGTGGTCGACCACCGGGGCCACGGCGCCGCAGATGGGCAATCAGGACATCTTGCGAAGCCTGGTCCAGCCCCTGTTCGATCATGTCGACGACCAGCATCGCCGGGCCTTCGGCTTCCAGTCCAACGAGAAGGGCGATCAGTGCGTCCGATACAGTGGCGCCGTCCTCGACGAGCCAGGCCAGCGTCTGATCGACCCGCGACCTCAGAGCTGGATCCGCGTCCATGCGAGCCGGAGCCATCGCACCGCCATCCGCCAACCGGTCTAGGCCAAGGAAGGCGGTGTTGGGCAAGGTCTCGGCCAGGCGCTGCGCCAGCCGGGTCTTGCCGCTGCCTAGCGGACCGATGATGTAGTTCAGTGATCGGATAGGTCCTAGTTCGAAGCGCTCGCCGCCCCAAGGCCAGGGAAGGTCGAAAGCGACGCTGGGCGTGACATCTGGCGCCATCAGGCGCGCCAGTTCCCCGGCGGTTGGCGCCTCGCCTCGAGCGAGATCATCCCGTAGGCTACCGACCTTCTCTATAGTGCCGACAAGCTGACGCAGCCGGTCTTCGAGTACTGCCTGGTGCGCGGCCAAGACCGGCTCCAAGCCCCGCGAGTCGCCCTCCAACACCCGCGCCACCTGGGCGAGGCTGAAGCCAAGCGCGCGCAGGGCCGCGATCTCGGCTGCGCGGCCCATCTCGACAGGACCGTAGGCCCGCCATCCGGCCGCGGTGCGGATTGGAGCGATCAGGCCACGCCGCTCATAGAGCCGCAGGGCTTTGGTCGACACCCCAAGCCGGCAGGCGGCTTCGGAAGCATTCAGGAACTGGGCGGAAGAGCTCATGAATCACCTCGTTGCGGTTGACCGCCTTTCTATCGGGGCTGACCCAGGGGCCGAGTCAACAGGGAGGTTCACGGCGTGCTCCGCAGGAGCCGTGCGATACGGATGGTCACTTCGTGTCGAGCTCACGCATCGGCTCCGATGAGATGAATCAGTTGCGCAACTAAGTCCTGTTCAGCCGAATGGGCCGGACTGGATAGCCGAGCCGCCAGACCTGCCCCAACGCAAGCTCGCCGCTGGCGCAGCGTCCAGCAGGGGTTCGCCCGTATAGCGTATGCCGTGGCCGTCATCGTCGCCGCCGGCCTGCTGATCATCGGCAACGGACATTTTCGCAAGCGGCTGTAGGATGGGGCAATCCCTGCTGACAGTACGGCGTCAGGACAAGGCAGCGTAGTCTGGTGACATGACGGGATCCCTAAGCATGCCAGGCATCACCGACACCGCCGCCGAGCGCACCCTTGGCATTATCCTGGTTTCGGCGTCGGCGGCGGTCTTCGGCCTCACCGGTGTGTTGACCAAGTCGATCCATGCCGACCCGCTGACCATCACCTGCTGGCGCGGCTTCGTCGGCTCGATCCTGATCACGCTCTATGTGCTTTGGCGGCGCCGCCGCTCCGGCGGGCGTGAAAGCCTGCGCCTCGGCTGGCGCGGCTGGCTGCTGGCGATCGAGGGCGCGCTCGCCAGCATCGCCTTCATCTCGGCGTTCAAGTTCACCTTCGTCGCCAATGTCGCGATTATCTATGCCACCGCGCCCTTCGTCACCGCGCTGCTTGCCTTCATGCTGGTCCGTGAGCGCTTCCGACTGCAGACGCTTGCCGCCGCCGCCGTGTCGCTCAGCGGCGTGGCGATCATGGTCTGGTCCGGCTTCGGTGCCGGCCACCTGTTCGGCGACGGGCTGGCGCTGCTGATGACCATCGGCGCCGCGCTCTACATGATCATGGTGCGCGCCTTCCGCGACACGCCTGTGGTGTGGGCCGGCGCGGTGTCGGCGTTTCTTTTGTTCGTGCTCGGCTGGTTCGTCACCGACCCGTTGGCGGTCTCGGCCAGGGACGCCGTTCTGCTCGTCGCTTTCGGGATGTCCTTCGCGCTGGCCTCTATTCTGTGGACGGAGGGTGCGCGGCTCATCCCGGCCGCCGAATCCGGCCTGCTGGGCTCGGCTGAAGTACCGTTTGCGATCCTGTTCGCCTTTCTGTTCCTGGCCGAGATCCCGCCGGCCGCCAGCATGATCGGAGGCATCATCGTGCTTTGCGCAGTGTTCGCCCATGCCGGGCGCGACTGGCAAGCGGCGAGGCAGCGCTCTGCCTGAGAAATCTGTCCCTGAGGTAAATTTGCTCCAAATAAATTTGCAAAGTCACGGAACCATCATTGGGTTCAGGCATTGTTGGATCGACGGGTCACCCCCAAGTCCCCCCAAACCCCTCGACCCGTCAACCTATAGCCGACCGCAAGGTCGGCTTTTTCTTTGGGCATCAGGCTAGGGCCAAGGGAAGGCTGCCGCTGATCAACGCGGCCAGGTCCTGCGCTGGCCGGTCGGCCCCCTCGCGCAACCGGATGGCGAATTCTGCAGCGGGGACCGACGGCAGGCCAAGATCGCGCGGCGCCTCGACGATGCCGGAATGAGCGAACCGCGCCGTCCTCAGCGTCAGCGCGATGCCGGCATTCACCGCTGTGCGCAGTCCAGCCAGGCTGGCGCTGCCGGCGGCGATGCGGTAGCGGCGGCCAGCCGCATCAAGCGCCGCGATTGCCGCGTCGCGAAAGCCGCAATGCGGGTCGAGCAGTGCCAACGGCACCTCGTTCTGGTGCGAGACCAGCCCCTTTTGCGAACAGAGCCAGACCATCGTCTCGCGGAGCACGCCGACTTCGTCGGGCGCCGGCGCCTGGCGCATGGCGATCGCCAGATCGAGGGTGCCGGATTGCAGCGCCTGCGCCAATTCGGCGGAGCGGCCGACGCGCAACTCGATCCTGACGCGTGGATGACTCATGGCGAAGGCCCTGAGCAAATCCGGCAGGCCGCTGTCGGCGAAATCCTGCGTCGTGCCGATGGCGATGCGCCCATCGGCACGCGCGCCGTTGAGCGCCAGCCACGCCTCGCGATGGGCGGCCAGGATGCGCCGCGCATGTCCGACAAGATCCTCGCCGGCCGGCGTCAAGCCGCGCCCTCGCCCCTGCGGCACCAAAAGCGGTTCGCCGACAATGTCCTCCAGCCGCTGCATCTGCGCCGTCACCGCCGAAGGCGATCGGCCAACGATCGATGCCGCCTGTGCCAGCGAGCCGCCATCGACGAAGGCGAGAAAAGTTTTGAGGAGATCGGGATCGAGCGTCTGCATAATTCAATATTATCGAAGTGTTACTCAAAAACAATTCGATTTTTTCGATTATAGAACCGTGACATGGTTTTCTCTACCGCGCGAGACAAAACCCAGGAGAAGAGATATGCCGATCATCAATGTCAGCGTCACCGGCAGGCCCGATGCCGCTCTGTCCGCCACCATAGCGCGGGAGGTAAGCGAACTGACCGCGACGCATCTGCGCAAGGATCCCACCATCACGGCAGTCGCCATATCCTATCTCGACCCGCAGCACTGGTTCGCCAGCGGCAAGTCAATGGCCGAGCACGGCGTGAAGACCTTCTGGCTCGACATAAAGGTGGTCGACGGTACTAACACCAAGCTCGAACTGGAAGGCTATCTCAAGGCGATCTTCACCGCCTTTGGCCGCATGCTGGGTCAGATGCACGAGGAAAGCTACGCCTTTGTGCATGAGGTGCCGGCCGCTGCCTATGGCTATGGCGGCAAGACGCAGGAATTCCGCTTCATCAGCGGGAGGTTGAAAGCGGCGTGAGCCGCTCCGTCGATCCACACTCATCCCGCAGGCGCTTTCTCTGCCGCAAGGACAGATTGGCACGCACTTTTACTGGCGGGTTAGCCCAGCAAGGCTAAGGAACCGCACCTCCGCATTGACGTTGAGCCCACTTCGGCTAGGTTCTCACCGAAGCGCCCGCCAAAGAGGCGCGACGTGAAGAACGTTGGGAGAGATGCGGCCATGATCCTGACACTGGCGCTGCTTGCGGGCCTCGTTGCGGCCTGGCTGCTGATCGGCGTGGTGGAGAAATTCCGCCTCGGCCTGCGCTTCATCCAGGCGCTGCTGTATGTGCCGTTCAAGCTCGCCTACCGGATTGCCGACGGTCGTATCAGGATCGCCCGCAACGCAGCCACCCCGGTCATCTATGTCATTTCGCATCAGTCGCGCCTCGAACCGGCGCTGATGCTGTCACTGCTGCCGGAAGACACGTTGCACATCCTCGATCAGGCCTCGGCGCGGTCGCCCTGGCTCGAACCCTGGCGCGAGCTTGGCCGCACAATCGCCTTCAACGCCGAGCACGTCTTCGTCAGCCGTCGGCTGGTGCGGGTGCTGAAGGGCAAGGGCCGCCTCGCCGTCTACCTGCCTGATGCGGTCGAGCCTGATGTCAGAACGTTTCGCCTGTTTCGCGCCGTCACCCGCATCGCGATGCAGGCCGACGCCCGCATCGTGCCGATCTTCGTCGCTGGAGCACGAACGCTGCCGGCATCGCTGACGCCGGCGAACAAGGCGCCGCGGCACTGGTTTCCGCGCCTGTCGATCAGTGTGCTGGAGCCGATGACCATCGCCGAGCTTTTGGCGCGAAACCCTGATCAGTCCTCGAACACCAATGCGCTGTTCGACCGTTTCGCCGAGGCCCGGCTGTTCGGCAGCGATCTTGATCGCGGCCTGTTTCTCGCCATACGCGACGCCGCCGACCGGGTCGGCGCCTCACATCCTATCGTCGAAGACGTGATCAGCGGCGCGCTGAGCTACAGAAAGCTGTTCATCGGCGCGCGGGTGTTGGGCCGCCGCTTCGAGGCCGTGACGGCGCCGGGCGAAGCGGTTGGACTGCTGCTGCCCAACGCCAACGGCGTTGTGCTGTCGTTCATTGGCCTGTTGTCGGCGAGCCGGGTGGCCGCGATGATCAACTACACCGCAGGCCCGGCCAGCGTCACCGCAGCCGTGCGCACTGCGGAGATCCGCACGGTGGTCTCGTCGCGAGCCTTTGTCGACAAGGCCAGCCTCGCTGACATCGTCGAGGCAGTGGAAGAAGGCGGCGCCCGGCTGCTGTGGCTGGAGGATGTGCGGGCCAGCGTAACCGTGCTGGACAAGCTCGCCGCCGCGCTGCTGTGGCGCCTGCCGCTGCAGCGGCAGAATGCAGCCAAGCCTGCGGTGATCCTGTTCACCTCAGGCTCTGAGGGCACGCCCAAGGCGGTGGTGCTGTCGCATAGGAACCTTCTCGCCAACGCCATGCAGGCCGAAGCCCGCATCACCATCTCGCCAGCCGACATCCTGCTCAACGTGCTGCCGGTGTTCCACTCGTTCGGGCTCACCGGCGGCACCATCCTGCCGCTGGTCACCGGGGTAAAATTGTTCCTCTACCCCTCGCCGCTCCACTACAAGCTGATCCCCGAAGTCGCGCGCAAGGCAAGGCCGACCGTCATGTTCGGCACGGACACCTTCCTCGCCAATTATGCGCGCACCGCCAAGGACGGCGATTTCTCCAGCCTGCGCTTCATCGTCGCCGGCGCCGAGGCGGTGAGAACGGAGACGCGCCGTGTCTACCGTGAACGCTTCCAGGCCGAGATCATCGAAGGTTTCGGGCTGACCGAGGCAGCGCCCGTTGTTGCCGTCAACACAGCCATCCACGGCCGCGACGGCACGGTCGGCCGGCTGTTGCCGGCCATACGGATGAAACTCGAACCGGTCGAGGGCATCAGCAGCGCCGGACAGTTGTGGCTCGATGGGCCGAACCTGATGATGGGCTACATGACAGCAGATCGACCCGGCGAATTGCAGCCGCGCGACGGCTGGCACGATACCGGCGACATCGTTTCAGTCGACCGCGAGGGCTTCCTCACCATCCGCGGCCGGGCCAAGCGCTTCGCCAAGATCGCCGGCGAGATGGTGTCGCTGGGCGCGGTCGAGATGCTGGTGCAGTCGCTATGGCCGGAAGAGCACCACGCCGTGGTGGCGGTTCCGGACAAACGCCGCGGCGAGCGCATCGTGCTGGTCACCACCGCCAATGACGCCGACCCCAACGAATTGCGCACGTTCGGAAAAAAAGCCGGTGCCGCCGACCTCATGGTGCCGAACGACATCGTCAAGGTCGAGGAAATCCCGGTGCTGGGCTCGGGCAAGACCGATTACGTCTCGACCCGCAGGCTGGCAATCAGCCGCCTGGGACTCAGCGAGGCAGCTTAAAGCCATGCTTGTCGTCCAAAAGTGCGCAGCGGTTTTGGGATAACGGCATGCGTAACAATAAGAACTTAAAGCGCGTCACGTGAATCCTTCAGACGCGACGCTTTAAAGGACCACCACCGACAACAGCAGGATAACGCCGACCGCCATCATTAGCAGGCCCGGCCAGTTCTGCGACAGGCCCAGGAAACCAAGGCCGCGCCGCCGCGGCTCAAGTGTCGGGCCTGGCGTTGCGAGCTTTGGGGTCGGGCGATCAGGCGCCGTGTGAACAGGCTCCGGATCGCTGAGCCGCCCGCGCCCGAGGGCTGCGCCAGCCATGTACACAACGCCAGCGACAATGAGCAACGCACCGATGAGAACGACAGCCATTTCTCCTCACTCTTCTCCAGGTCCTGCACCTGGGACAGCAGCTTGAGAGATCGGTGGCGAGGCATTTCGCGAGGCCGCGCCTCGCCCGCTGAGACAGAACGGTCAACATGCCCGGCAGGTTCCCGCGCCAGGTGACTGCCGGAGCGAATTGGCGACAGGCCTGTCAGCCGATGTCTGAAGGCGGCACCTTCTCGCCTTCGCGCTTGGCGCGCCTCGAATAGGCGCGGACGCTGAACGGAAGGAAGATCAGATAGCCGGCGACCGACGCCGTCAGCGTGTACCAGGGGTAGGTCATCAACAGCAGGATGTAGAGGACGACGCCGAGGATGATCGGCAGCACCTTGTCGCCCGGGACTTTCAGGCTTTTGCCGGAATAGACCGGCAGCCGACTGACCAGCAGGAAGGCGACCAGGATGGTAAAGCCGGTAGCCACGTAGGCCGCAGGGCGGGACGGCTCCAGGCCAAGCCGCAGAAAGTACAGATAGAGCGGCAGCATCACCAGCACGGCACCCGCCGGCGCTGGCACACCGACGAAATACTCGACCTGCCACTGCGGCCGGTCGGTCTCTTCGTCGAGCACGTTGAAGCGGGCAAGCCTCAGCCCACAGGCGATGGTGAACAGGAGCGCGGCAATCCAGCCCGGCGATCCGGCCCGGTCGAGCAGGAAGGCATAGAGCACCAGTGCGGGTGCTACGCCGAAATTGACGATGTCGGCCAGCGAATCCATCTGCGCGCCGAATTTGGACGTCGCCTTCAGCATTCGCGCCAGGCGGCCGTCGATGCCGTCGAGGAAGGCGGCGAGCAGCACCATCACCACTGCCGGTTCGAAACGGCCTTCGAAGCCGAAGCGGATGCCGGAGAGGCCGGCGCAGATGGCGAGCACGGTGACGAGATTGGGCAGCACCATGCGCATCGGGATTTCACGGATGCGCGGGCCGCCGCCGCCATGCGCCTCGAATTTCTTGAATGGCGCGCCCACGGCTCAGGACACCCGCACGAGCGGCGTTGCGGCGACACCGCCGAATTCGGCCAGTATGGTCTCACCGCCAACCGCGGTCTGGCCGACGGCGACACGCGGTGTCGCCGTCGAGGGCAGGAACACGTCGACGCGCGAGCCGAAGCGGATCAGCCCGAAGCGCTCGCCGATGCCGATCGTCCCGCCGGCCTCTGCCCAGCAGACGATGCGCCGTGCCACCAGGCCGGCGATCTGCACCGCGGCCACCGTGCCGTTCGGGCTTTCGATGACCAGGCCGTTGCGCTCATTGTCGGCACTCGCCTTGTCGAGTGCCGCGTTGAGGAATGCACCCGGCCGATGCTCGATCCTTGTGAT
The DNA here is from genome assembly GCF_055901555.1 of Mesorhizobium sp. WSM4821. NCBI lineage: Bacteria > Pseudomonadati > Pseudomonadota > Alphaproteobacteria > Hyphomicrobiales > Phyllobacteriaceae > Mesorhizobium > Mesorhizobium sp. WSM4821. The sequence continues at coordinate 5,429,942 of NZ_CM148371.1, forward strand.
GCGGCCGCGCACCGGAGCGCGGTTCACATGGCAGGAGAAGACGTCCATGAACACCGAGATGCGGGTCATTTCGGCGCCGCCGAGTCCGAGTTCGCGCGGCGGCACGGCCGGACCGACCGCGGTGATGATGCCGTCGGCCGGGCTGACCACCAGCCGATCGTCGACAGGCGTGACGCGCTCCGGATCGCGGAAGAAATAGACGCACCACGCCGTCAGGATCAGGCAGATCCAGAACAGGATGGAAGAGAAATAGCCGAGGAAAAGCGTCACCGCGGCGAACGCCGCTATGAACGGATAGCCTTCGCGATGGATCGGAACGAACGTTTTCTTGATCGTGTCGACGAGGTCCATGGAATGGAAACAGCCCTAATTTCAGGTCCGGCCTCAATAGCGGAAAGGCCCCGTCGTCGCAACGCAACAATGGGGAAGGCCATGCTTAGCATCAACGCGGTTGATCCAGCCTATTCGAAAAAAGGCGCTATCGCTGTCGGCGCGGGACACCCTCGCCCGTCCTTGGCAAGACAGCGCTTCTCATCGGCGTATGACACGCGCAACCCGGAGGTTCTCTGTCCATGCAGAAATCAGCAGCCAAAAAAGCACGCGTGGTGACGAACGGCCTTGCCTTCGGCGAGTCGCCGCGCTGGCATGAGGGTCGGCTGTGGTTCTGCAACTGGGGAACCGGCCAGATCATCGCCGTCGATGCCGACGGCAGCAGCGACATCATGCTCACCGTGCCGGCCACCCTGCCCTATTCGATCGACTGGCTGCCGGACGGTCGCCTGCTCGTCGTCTGCGGACGTGAGGGGCTGGTGCTGCGGCAGGAAGTAGAGGGAACGCTGGTCACCCATGCTGATCTGGGAGGTCTTTCAAGTTGCCCGTGGAATGAGATCGTCGTCGATGGACGCGGCAACATCTACGTCAATGGCGGCGGGCCGGCGCCTGCTCCCGTTCAGCATTTCGGCCCCGGCACCATCGTGCTGATTGCTCCGGACGGCTCGGCGCGGCAGGAGGCTGAGAACATCGCCTTCGCCAACGGGATGGCGGTAACGCCTGACAACAAGACGCTGATCGTCGCCGAATCCCACGCCAACAGGCTGACTGCCTTCGATATCGCCGCCGATGGCAGTCTTGCCAACCGGCGGCTTTGGGCCAACCTCGGCAACGGCTTTCCCGACGGCATCTGTCTCGATGCCGAGGGTGCCGTCTGGTATGCCGACGTTCCCAATCGGCATTGCGTGCGGGTGCTCGAGGGCGGCGCGATGCTCGAGAACGTCGATGCCGATCGCGGCTGCTTTGCCTGCATGCTCGGCGGCGTCGACGGCAAGACGCTGTTCATTGTCGCCGCGGAATGGCGCGGCTTCGAAAACATGATTAGCGATGCCCGCACCGGCCAGTTGCTCAGCATCGAGGCTCCCGCACCGGGTGCCGGCTGGCCGTAGAAACTACACGCCGGGAATCCGCTGATAGGTGGCGATGTCGGCCTTGACGCCAAGTCGCGCGATCGTCTCCTGCGGGTTGAAGGCAATGCGCTCATGCGCAGCCTTGACGATCGGCACCACCTTGTCGACGGCAACCTGGCTTTCCCATTCGACAATGGTGACGAGGTTGAACTCGCCCGGCCCAGAGAATTGTTCGAGCAGGAAATCCTGTACGAAGCCTTGCTGCCGGCGCAGCAATTCATGCGTCATCCTAACCTTGGCGATGATTTCTTGGCGTGCCTCGCCAGGGACGACGAACTTGTCGACCCTGAACACACTACCACTGCCATGCTGTTGATTTAGCTTATCCATTTCCAGTATCTCCGATCGCGAACAGGTGCACAAACGCACCTTCGATCGGTGGTCTACGATCTCAACTTAAGTTGAGGTCAAGCGGATAAATGAACCCATTCTCAAAACGTCAATTCACCTCCGAAGGTCGGCGGCGGACGACGACGCCGAGTTCGTCGCTCTCACGCGCAATGCGCAACCGCTCCTCGGCCTCCGTCGCTTCGCGCTGGCGGTCCCACATCGAGGCGTAGAGGCCAGCCTTGCGCATCAAGGCGGCATGAGTGCCGCGCTCGGCGATCTGGCCATCCTGCAGCACGATGATCTCGTCGGCCGAAATTACCGTCGACAGCCGGTGAGCGATGACGATGGTGGTGCGGCCCTGGCTGACGAGATCGAGCGCCGCCTGTATTTCCTGTTCGGTATGGCTGTCCAGCGCCGAGGTCGCCTCGTCGAGCATCAGGATCGGCGGCGCCTTCAAAATGGTGCGGGCAATCGCCACGCGCTGCTTCTCGCCGCCGGAGAGTTTCAGCCCCCGCTCGCCGACCATCGACCGGTAGCCGTCGGGCAGCCGCTCGATGAACGGCCCGATCTGAGCGAGTTCGGCCGCCTTGCGGACGTCCTCCTCGCCGGCATCGATGCGGCCATAGCGGATGTTGTAGGCGATGGTGTCGTTGAACAGCACGGTGTCCTGCGGCACCATGCCGATCGCCGCGCGCAGGCTCTCCTGCGTTACGTCGCGAATATCCTCGCCGTCGATCAGGATCTTGCCGCCCTGAATGTCGTAAAAGCGGAACAGGAGCCGCGAAATGGTCGACTTGCCGGCGCCCGACGGTCCGACAATGGCAACCGTTTTGCCGGCCGGCACCTCGAAGCTGATTCCTTTCAGGATCTTGCGGTTCGGGTCGTAGGAAAAGTGCACGTCGCGGAACTCGACCTTGCCGGCGCCGACGACCAGCGGCTTGGCACCTGCTTTGTCGACGATCTCCTGCGGCACGTCGAGCAGGTCGAACATCTGCTCGATATCGGTCAAGCCCTGGCGGATTTCACGGTAGATGAAGCCGATGAAATTGAGCGGCACCGATAGCTGCATCAGCATGGCGTTGATGAAGACGAAGTCGCCGACGGTTTGTGTGCCAGCCTGTACTTCCAGCGCCGAAAGGCACATGACGATGACCGTGCCGAGGCCGAAGATGACGCCCTGGCCGAAGTTCAGCCAGCCAAGCGAAGTCCAGATCTTGGTCGCGGCGATCTCGTAGCGCGCCATCGAACGGTCGAAGCGCTGGGCCTCCATGACCTCGTTGTTGAAATACTTGACCGTCTCGAAGTTGAGCAGCGAGTCGATCGCCTTGGTGTTGGCGTCGGTGTCGCTGTCGTTCATGTCGCGGCGGATGCCGATGCGCCAGTCGCTTGCCCTGACCGTGAACCATACGTACAGCCAGACCGTGACCGCGACGACCGCGACATATTTCCAGCCATAGGCATAAGCGAAAATGCCGGCCGTCAGCGCGAACTCGAGGATGGTCGGCAAGGTGTTGAGCACGGTGAAGCGAACGATCGTCTCGATACCCTTGGTGCCGCGCTCGATAATGCGCGACAGGCCGCCGGTGCGGCGTTCGAGATGGAAGCGCAGCGACAGTTGATGCATGTGGATGAAAGTACGGAAGGCGAGCTGGCGCACCGCATACTGCCCAACGCGGGCAAACAGCGCGTCGCGGAGCTGGTTGAAGCCGAGCTGCAGCAGCCGCACGACATTGTAGGCTACGACCAGCATGACCGGCGCCAGCAGGAAAGCCGGCAGCGGCGGCGCCGACCTGGCGTCGCCGGCCAGCGCATCTGTCGCCCATTTGAAGAAATAGGGACCGGCAACCAGCGTCAGCTTGGCGACGACCAGAAGCACGGTCGCCCACACCACCCGTGCCCTGAGGTCGGCGCGGTCGGCCGGCCACATGTAGGGCCAAAGGTTGCGCAATGTCTTGAAAGTCGAGCCGGAGTCGGCGGACACGGTTTTTTCGGCCATTTTTATTGCCTTTTTCTTATCTCTTATTGCCTGACCATGATCTTTTCAGAACCGTAGGTCAGCGCAGCAAACCGGATTCCATTTTTCGCCGACGCTGCCCTTCAGTTCGGGATCATGGTCTAGCGGCCGGAGCAGCAGGAATTGACAAGCGCGGCCAGCGATGCGGAAACATCGGCGAGCGCAGCACCGTCGACTTCATAGCGCGAGCGCTGCCGGTCCGGTTCGTAGCGGACGAGCCCGGCGTCGACCAGTATCTTCAGGTGCTGCGAAACGGTGGACTGCGCCAGGTCGAGATGGTCGACGACCTCGCGGCAGCAGCAGGAGCGGCTGGCCGAAAGATGCCTGAGGATCTCGATCCGCGCCGGATGCGAAAGCGCGGCAAGCTTCGCGGCAACGGACTGGCTGTCGGCGAAGCCGCAGGTCTTCTCGGTCAACGGGGCGTTCATCGTCTATCGGCGATAAACGATGAACAAACCTTCCGCAAGAGCACCCAAATGAGAAAAAGGAATTCTACTACTGGACCTTGGACTGCTAGTTGGCCTTGGCAGGGGCTGTCGTCAACTGGTCGCCCATCGCCTTGAGGTCGGCCGCTTCGCCTTCCTGCGTTTTTTCCGGGACCTTGAACACCTGCCCCGGCCAGATACGGTCGGGATCGCTGATCTGATCCTGGTTGGCGAGATAGATGGTCGAGTAGCGCACGCCGTGGCCATAGACCCGCCGCGAGATCCGCCACAGCGTGTCGTGGCGGCGGATGATAACGGCGCCATCGGCATGCTCGAGCTGAGGCGCCGTCATCTCGGGAATTTTGGCCGGAGGCGTCGCCGCCGCCGCTCCGGCCGGCGCTTCGGCAGCAGGCGCGGTCGCGTCAGCGGCGGGCGGCGTGGCAGGCTGTACCTCGGCTGGCTTCGGCTCGGTGGGCGCAACGGCAGCGACCGACTCGCCCGGTTCCCGCTCGAACGGCACCGCGGCACGGGCCGCCACCTTGACCCCGTCGGCATCGAGTGCGTCGACATGAATCGTATAGGTGCCGACGGGAATGTCGCGCGTCGCCTCAACCAGGAAGTGGCCATCGGGCGAGGTTTTGGCTTCGCCGAGCAAGATATCGTTGGCATAGGCGCGCACCTTGCGGCCGGGGTCGGCGAGGCCGGCGACGAAGATCTTGTTGCCGTCGATCTCGACTGCCTCCACGATGATTTTGGGTCCCGCCGCTGGCGCGGCAGGTGCCGGAGATGTTGCCGGAGCCGGCGCGGGCGCGGCTTCCTCGACAGCCGGCGCAGTAGCAGCGGGTGCCGGAGCGGGTGGCGTCGCTTCTGCGGTGTCGGGGGTCGGAGCGGCCGCCTTGTCACCGGCAGGCGGCACTTCAGGCTTCTTTTCGGCGGTAGGAACGGTGAGCAATTCGGACGGCTTGCCAGGCTCTTCAATCATCGCCAGCACCTGGCCAGCCGGATTCTGGGGAATAGACACCACGGCAGTCTGCACAGAGGGGGTCACGACATTGTCGGTCGTCGAGCGCAGCGCGATCGTGTAATCGCCGGGTTTCAGTGGATCGTCGAGAACGATGGCAAAAGCGCCATCGACACCGGCGACGGTCGAGCCGAGAACCGTCGAACCGTTGAGTATCTCCACCTTGGCGTTGGGTGCGGCATTGCCGGCGACGACGATAGAGCCCTTGATTTCGACCCGAACGATATCGAAGGTGGGCGCGATCGCATCAGCCACGGCCGGTGCTGCCGGTGCCATCGCATCTGTGGCAGGCGCGGGCGGCAGTGATCCCTCGGCCGCCGGCTCGGCCGGCTTCTCTGCCGGCGGGGTCAGCGAAGCGACTTCCGCCGCCGGGGTGCGATTGAGATATGGGTCGAGCGCGCCCGACACATAGGCGGTTCCCGCAGCGGCGACGGAGCCGCCGGCGGCGAACAAAAACGCCTTCAATGGATTAATTGCCATATTTCCCTGCCCCTTAGCCACCTAATGCCGGTCTAGCCTGTTTTGCCCAAACCGACAAGAAAAAGGGGACCGACTGGAAAAGGGGCCAGCAAGAAAAAGTCCACCCCGGACTTGACCACGAATAAAGACCCAATCACCAATCATCCCATGAACACGATTCGATCCGTCTGCGTCTATTGCGGCTCGTCTCCGGGCCACGATGCGACCTATGCCAAGGCCGGACACCTGCTTGGGCGTTCGATCGCCAAAACCGGCCTGCGTCTGATCTATGGCGGCGGCACCAGGGGTATCATGGGAGCCGTCGCCGAAGGCGCGTTGCGGGCTGGCGGCAAGGTTACCGGCATCATTCCGCGCTTCCTGATCAACAGGGAGGCCACCGAAACCGCGCTTGACCGGCTCGACGAGCTCGTGATCACCGACAACATGCACGAGCGCAAGCACAGCATGTTCGAGAAATCCGACGCCTTTGTGGCGCTGCCCGGTGGCATCGGTACGGTCGAGGAAATCATCGAGATCATGACCTGGGCGCAGCTCGGCCATCATCGCAAGCCGATCGTCTTCGGCAATGTCGGCGGATTTTGGGATCCGATGCTGGCGCTGCTCGACCATATGATGGCCGAAGGCTTCATCCACACCGCGCAACGGGTCAAGCCGCTGGTGGTCGAAGACCCGGAAGCGATCGTCGCCGCCATCATGGTCGCTGGATCGTCGGTCGATGCGCCGACCGAGGGTGTGCAGTCGCTGATCGACAAACTTTAGGGGAGTAAAGCAGTAAGGGAGGAGGGCATTGCATGCCGCGCTCATGAGGCGCTTCCCTACCGCCCTACCGCCCTACCGCCCTACCGCCCTACCGCCCTACCGCCCTACCGCCCTACCGCCCTACCGCCCTACTGCTCCCGCAAATCGGCGACTTGCCCGGCTGACCCGCCAGATGACATTGCCGACATCGTCGGCGACGAGCAACGCACCGGCCTGATCGATAACAACGCCGACCGGACGGCCCATCGCCTTGCCATCAAGCCCGATGAAGCCAGTGAGCACATCCTTCGGGGGACCGCTCGGTTTACCACTGCGGAACGGCACGAAGATCACCTTGTAACCGCTGCGCACGCTTCTGTTCCATGAGCCGTGCTGGCCGACGAAGGCGCCGTTGCCGTAGGCCGGACCGAGCGGCGCGCCTTTGGAGAAGGTCAGTCCCAGTGAGGCGGTATGCGAACCCAGGGCATAATCGGGCTTGACTGCCCTCGCCACGAGATCGGGGCGCTGCGGCTTGACGCGTTCGTCGACGTTCTGTCCGTAGTAGCTATAGGGCCAGCCGTAGAACGCGCCGTCACGAACCGAGGTCATGTAATCCGGCACGAGATCGTCGCCGATCTCGTCACGCTCGTTCACGGCGACCCAAAGCTCGCCAGTTTCACGGTTCCAGGAGAGCCCGTTCGGGTTGCGCAGCCCCGACGCGAAGACCCGGACGCGGCGGGCGGACAAATCCACTTCAAGGACGGCGGCACGGTTCTTCTCCGCGGCCATGCCGTTTTCTCCAACGTTACTGTTGGAACCGGCGGTGACGTAGAGCTTGCGTCCATCCGAACTCGCGATCACGTCCTTGGTCCAATGGTGGTTAAGGTCTCCGGCTGGCAAGTCGATAATCTTTTCCGGCGGTGTGGTGACTCGGGTCTGGCCGTTGGAGTAGGGGAAAGCGACGATCGCGTCGGTATTCGCGACGTAGAGCTTGCCTTTGGACAGCGTCATACCGAAGGGTGAATTGAGGCCTTCCGCGAACGTCCCGCGCACATCCGCAACGCCGTCGCCATTGGTGTCACGCAGGAGCGTGATTCGGTTCGCGCTTGGGGTCGCGGCGCCGGCACGCTTCATGGCCAGGTCCATGAAGACCTTTTTAAGGCTAAAACCTTCGTCATGCTTGGCAGGAGCGTTGGTTTCGGCAACCAGCACGTCGCCGTTCGGAAGCACATAGAGCCAGCGCGGATGGTCAACGCCGGTGGCGAAGGCGTTCACCGTCAGCCCCTTCGCCGAGGTCGGCATCCCACCTTTCTGCCAGCCTTTCGCATCGGCGATGTTGACGGTCGGGATCAGCGTCGGCCTTGGTTTCGGTAAAGTGGGGTTGGGGCCATAGCCGGTTATTGCCCCGGTTTTCTGCGCCGAAAAGCCGGCGCAGCTCGCCATCACGGCTCCCAATGCCGCTATGAGTACGTTTCGTGGGAAGCCGGCATGCATCGGACGTCCTCCGCATGGATTTTGCGTCGTGCTCTTTGTGTAAACGCACGTCAACGGCGTATTATTCCAAACTGTCTCCAAACGACGGCGTTCGGAGGAGTGCCTCGGATGACAGTCAAAGTGTCAAGAAAGCGTCATACGAAACCGGGAGCGCCGTGCTAGGAATCGCCGGCGCCACGGCGCGGCGCCGTATTCGAGAACCTGGCGAAGCGACCATGAATATCGCTTGCCCGACGAGCATGGGCTGTTCTTCATCTATGATTTCGCGGCCGAAGGCGCGCGAACCAAAGACCCGGCCGCCACGCGCTGGACATGGCGTAGCGACCAGCTCTCCGATATGCGCGCCCGCCATGAGATCGCCACCGAACCTGCGCTGCCGCCGACGGTGCACGACGCCTTCCTGTCGGCTGGTCATGGCTGCCAGATCGACCTCGAGGGCGACTGGCTCCATGGCGACCTGCCGGACCTGCGCCACAACTAATCGGCGGAGGCGCGCGGGCTCGGCCATTTCCGCTTCGCCTTCAACGACACGATGCTGATCGGCGGCCGCAAGCAGCCGCTACGGTCGGTCGACACTATCCGCAAGGCGATCGACAATGGGTCGCGCAAGTTCCGCTCTCCGGCCGAACTGATCGAGGCTGTCATCGGCCAGTCGCTCGACGGCATGGCGACGGAACTCGGTGGCCTTGGCGACACGCTCGACGGCAGCAGGACGAGTTGATGGCCAAGCTGACGACGCAGTCGAACCAGTTGCTCTACATGCTGTCGGTGATGACGGCGGTGCTGTTGCCGATGACGATCATCTCCGGCCTGTTCGGCATGAATGTCGGCGGCCTGCCGCTGGTCGACACGCCGGCGGGCTTCTGGGTGGCGTCGGCGATATCGCTGGTTGTCGCGGCGGTCGTCTATCTCTGTGTCAGGCGGCTGGGGCGCGGGATGTAGCGCCGGCCTTGCGGGCCGAAGAAAACATCGACCAGGAATAAATCGCCAGCGCCGTCCAGATCAGGCCGAAAGCGATGGCCTGGGTGCTGCCGAAGGGCTCGCCGAAAATCAGCACCGCAATCAGGAATACAATGGTCGGCGCAATGTACTGCATGATGCCTATGGTCGAGAGACGCAAGAGCCTGGCGCCGAAGGCGAACAGCAGCAGCGGCACCGCCGTGATCGGGCCGCAGCCGATCAGCAGCGCGGTGTCGGTCGCGTTGCCGGAGACGAAATGGTCCTGATGGGTGGCGATGAGAAAGATGATGTAGGCCACCGCCGGCACCGACAGCAAAAGCACTTCAAGCAGGAAACCCTGGCTCGGGCCGATCGGCAGCGTCTTGCGGAAGAAGGCGTAGGCGGCGAAGGAAAAGGCAAGCGCCAGCGACACCCAGGGTAGCTTGCCGCCCTCAACCGTCAGCACAGTGACCGCAACGGTGGCAAGCGCCACCGCCGCGATCTGCAGCCGGTCGAGCCGTTCGCCGAGCAGCAGCGCGCCGACGACGACGTTGACCAGCGGGTTGATGTAATAGCCAAGCGCGGTTTCGACGGTGCGGTCGACGGCTATCGCCCAGACATAGATGCCCCAGTTGACCGAGATCAGCGCCGCCGTCAGCGCCGCCATCGAAATGGTGCGCGGCGAACGCAGTGCGGACTTGAAATCAGCGGTGCGGCCGGCCCACACCAGAACGGCAGCCGCGATCGGCACCGACCAGACGATGCGGTGCGCGATGACTTCGGCCAGCGGCAGGTGTGCGACCGCCTTCATGTAAAAGGGCAACAGCCCCCACAGGAGATAAGCGCCAAGCGCCAGCAGGAAGCCACGCCGGGCCTTTGAGTCTGCTTCGAGTTGAATTGCTGGGGCGGCCATGGCCTAATGCTATGCGCCAGCCGCCGCGCCAAAACCATCGCAAAGTTCTGATGGATCAATGGACTTTCGCTGATGGTTCAAGAGGCGGGTGCCCCTACTATGCGGCTGCCTTTGCAGAAGAGCCGAGCGCTCACTCCGCCGCGACCAGCCCGGCCATCTCGCGGTTCTTCATCAGCTTGTAGACGATCGAATCCATCAGCGCCTGGAATGAGGCGTCGATGATATTTTCGGAAACGCCGACCGTCCACCAGCGGGCGCCGGTTGCGTCATGCGATTCGATCAGCACGCGGGTGATCGCCTCGGTGCCGCCATTGAGAATACGCACCTTGAAGTCGGCAAGCTCAAGGTCGGCGATCTCGCTCTGGAACTTGCCGAGGTCCTTGCGCAGCGCGATGTCGAGCGCGTTGACCGGGCCGTGCCCTTCGGCCACCGACATCTTCTCCTCGCCGTCGACCAGCACCTTGACGATCGCCTCGGAGACCGTCTTCAGCTGGCCGTTGGCGTCGAAGCGGCGCTCGACCATGCAGCGAAACGAGGTGACACTGAAGAATTCCGGCAGGCCGTGCAGCATCTTGCGCGCCAAAAGCTCGAAGCTGGCGTCGGCGCCCTCATAGGCGTAGCCCTCGGCCTCGCGCTCCTTGACCACTGATATCAGCGCGTCGAGCCGGTGGTCGTCCTTCGGCACGTCGATGCCGCGCCGCTTGAGCTCGGCGAGGAAATTGGCCTTGCCGCCCTGGTCCGAGACCATGACGCGGCGGCGGTTGCCGACCGCTTCCGGCGGCACATGCTCGTAGGTCGCCGGCTCCTTGGCCAGAGCCGAGGCATGGATGCCGGCCTTGGTGGCGAAGGCGGAAGCGCCGACATAGGGCGCCTGTGCTTCCGGCGCGCGGTTCAGCAATTCGTCGAAGGCGCGGGACAGGCGCGATATCCCGGCCAACGCTTCGGCCGAGATGCCTGTTGTGAAGCGGTTGGAAAAGGCCGGCTTCAACGCCAGCGTCGGCACGATCGAGATCAGATTGGCGTTGCCACAGCGCTCGCCGATGCCGTTCAGCGTGCCCTGGATCTGTCGCACGCCGGCCTCGACGGCGGTGAGCGAATTGGCAACAGCCTGGCCGGTGTCGTCATGGGCATGGATGCCGAGATGGTCGCCCGGTATGCCCGCCGCGATGATCTTCTCGACGATGGCGCGCACTTCCGACGGCTGCGTGCCGCCATTGGTGTCGCACAGCACCACCCAACGCGCGCCGGCGTCGTAGGCGGTCCTGGCGCAGGCCAGCGCGTAGTCCGGATTGGCCTTGAAGCCGTCGAAGAAATGCTCGCAGTCGATCAGCGCTTCCTTGCCGGCACTGACCGCCGCCTCGACCGAGGCCTTGATCGCCTTGAGGTTCTCCTCGTTGGTGCAGCCAAGTGCGACGCGGACATGATAGTCCCAGCTCTTGGCGACAAAGCAGATGGCGTCCGACTTCGACTGGACCAGTGCGGCGAGGCCGGGATCGTTCGAAGCCGACACCCCTGCCCGCTTGGTCATGCCGAAGGCAACGAATTTGGCTCTGGTGGTGCGCTTCTCCTGGAAGAAAGCGGTGTCGGTCGGATTGGCGCCGGGATAGCCGCCCTCGACATAGTCGATGCCGAACTCGTCGAGCAGCCCGGCGATGGCGATCTTGTCCTCGACGGAAAAGTCGATGCCAGGCGTCTGCTGGCCATCGCGCAGTGTGGTGTCGAAGAGATGGAGGCGCTGTCTTGTCATGACCGCAAGGTGCTTGTGCACCCCCCTCTGTCCTGCCGGACATCTCCCCCGCAAGGGGGGAGATCGGCGGCTTTGCCGACGGCGCTCTTCCTGCAACGTAGGCGATTGGCGAAAGCGACGGCGACATCCAATCTCCCCCCTTGCGGGGGAGATGTCCGGCAGGACAGAGGGGGGTGGGAAGGATCGCCGCGCATCAGTTAAACCTTCCCCGCGAACCGGTCCGTGGTCCGGATCAGCCCGTCTAGGATGCCCGGTTCCGAATAGGCGTGGCCGGCGCCCTCGATCAGATGGACATCCGCCTTCGGCCACGCCTTGTGCAGCGCCCAGGCGTAGCGTGCCGGGCACGGCATGTCGTAGCGGCCATGGACGATGGTGCCGGGGATGTCCTTTAATTTCCATGCGTCGCGCAGCAGCTGCCCCTCCTCCAGCCAGCCGGCATGGACGAAATAGTGATTCTCGATACGGGCGAAGGCGACGGCGTAGTCGTCTTCGCCAAACGGGCCGCTGGTTTCCGGATCCGGCAACAGCGTGATCGTCTCGCCTTCCCAAAGGCTCCAGGCGCGGGCGGCCTCGACCTGTGCCTTGCGGTCGCTACCGACCAGCCGCTTGTGATAGGCGGCCATCATGTCGCCGCGCTCGGCCTCAGGAATCGGCGCCAGGAAGCGCTCCCACTTGTCGGGAAACATTTCCGAGACGCCGAACTGATAGTACCATTCGAGTTCCGCGCGTGTCAGCGTGTAGATGCCGCGCACCACCAGCTCGCTGACCCGCTCGGGGTGCGTCTCGGCATAGGCCAGCGCCAGTGTCGAGCCCCAGGAGCCGCCGAACACCAGCCATTTGTCGAAACCGCACATGTCGCGCAGGCGCTCGATGTCGGCAACCAGGTGCCAGGTGGTGTTGGCGTCGAGCGAGGCATTGGGCATCGACTTGCCGCAGCCGCGCTGGTCGAACAGGATGACGTCGTAGAGCTTCGGGTCGAACAGCCGCCGGTGCTTTGGCGAAATGGTGCCGCCAGGCCCGCCATGCAGGAACACCGCCGGTTTTGCACCCCTGGTACCAGAGCGCTCCCAATAGACCTGATGGCCGTCGCCAACATCCAGCATGCCGGACTCGAATGCCTCGATCTCGGGATAGAGGGTGCGCAATTCACTGCTCATAATTTCAGGCCCTGCTGCGGCCAGTTGGCCGTCTCGTGATCCGGATGCTGGAAGGAGATGATCGATTCCTGCCGGGTGTAGTATTCGGGATCGTCGTGGATCGGCGCGTCGAAGATCTTCTCCAACCACGGCAGCCGGGCGGCGTAATTGACCTGGATCTGTGGTGCGAGGTCGGAGCGATCATCAAAAGCGCCGATGGCGATCTCGAGCCCGCCGGGCTGCCGGTAGGTCAGCGGCGTGCCGCAACGAGCGCAGAAGCCGCGATCGATGTTGACCGACGACTGGAAATAGCTCGGCTCCTCGCGCACCCATTCGACGCCGTGCTTGGGCACCGTCACCAGCGCGCCGAAGAAGGACCCGAACTGTTTCTGGCACATGCGGCAATGGCAGATGGACGGGCGCCCGAGCGCTCCGTGGATGCGGAAACGCACGGCGCCGCACTGGCAGCCCCCGGTTCGAACGGTCTCGGTCATGATCTTTCCTCCGGCGGCCATTGTTCGGTGTCGTGGTCGGGATGCTGATAAGAGACGAGATCAGCAAGATAGGAGGCCGACGAGATGTCAGCCATCGTTTCCTCGCCCGGCAAGTCGTGGATGTGATCCACATAAGGAAGCTTTGCTTCGGTGCCCCATTGGATGGTCGGCGCGATCTCCTGCGGAGCGTCGAAGGCGGCGATGGCGAGCGCGATCCCGTCGGGCGCCTCGAAGGTCAACGGCGTGCCGCAATCGGCGCAAAAACCGCGCCATGCGGAGTTGGAGGAGCGGAAGCGTTTGGGCTCGCCTCGCGTCCAGTCGAGTTTTGCGCCACCCACGGACACCAGCGGCAGGTAGAAATTGCCGCTCGCCTTCTGGCACATGCGGCAATGGCAGACGGAGGCGTCGCCCAGTGCGCCTTCGACACGGAAGCGCACGGCGCCGCACTGGCAGCCGCCTGTGTAGACCGGTCTGTTGTCGAGACTCATCGCGTCACTCCGGGGCATGGCAGACGGCTTCGACATTGTTGCCGTCGGGGTCGAAGACAAAGGCGCCGTAATAGTTCGCATGATAGTGCGGACGCAAACCCGGCTGACCATTATCCGAGCCGCCGGCGGCAATGGCGGCGGCATGGAAGGCATCGACCTCGGCGCGGCTACGCGCGGTGAAAGCGACGTGCTGGCCGTCTTTCGGCTTGTCCTTGCCGGCATGCAGCCAGAACACCGGCCGGTCGCGGCCATAGCCGCCGACTATGGCGCCGCCGGTATATTCCGTGGGCACCATGTAGAGAAGTGAGCCACCAAGCGGCGCCATCGCCTTGTCGTAGAAGGCCTTGGAAGCGCCGAAATCGGAAACGGTGATGCCAAGATGATCGATCATCTTTTTACCTCCCAGGTCGTCACACGTTCGCCGCTGATGGGGTCCTTGCCATCCTTCAACTGTATTCCTTGTGCCAGCAATTCGTCGCGGATGCGGTCGGCCTCGGCCCAGTTCTTCGCGGCGATGAGCGCAAGGCGATGGGCGATCGCCTTGGCGATGGCGTCTTCATCAACCTTGGCCGGCGCAACATCGAAGCCGAGGAACAAAAGCGACGCCTTCAGCGAAGCGGCAGCATCGTTGCCCTCGGCAGCATCGTTGTCGCGGGCGGCAGCGACGTTGAAATCCGTCGCCTCCCCCGCAAGCTGCGTCATCACCTGGAACGCGGCATAGGTGGCGAGATCGTCCGAGAGGGCATCCACCACATCCATCGGCATTTTCTTTGCCGCCGCTGGCGCCAGATCCGCCGCCCGCTTCCATTTGCGCAGCGTATTTTCCGCCTCTTCCAGCTTGCGCACGGAAAAGTCGATCGGCTCGCGATAATGGGTCATCAGCATCGCGAGCCTGAGGACCTCGCCCGGCCATTTGCGGCCACCGAAAGTCTCTGTCTCCAGCAACTCGTTGATCGAGTAGAAGTTGCCCAGGCTCTTGGACATCTTCTGCCCCTCGACCTGCAAGAAGCCGTTGTGCATCCATACCTTGGCCATCATTTTAGTGCCGTGGGCGCAGCGCGACTGGGCGATCTCGTTCTCGTGGTGCGGGAAGATCAGGTCGAGCCCGCCGCCATGGATGTCGAAGACCTCGCCGAGATAGGCGGCCGACATCGCCGAGCACTCGATATGCCAGCCCGGCCGGCCCCTGCCCCATGGGCTTTCCCAGCCCGGCTCTTCCGGCGAGGACAACTTCCACAGCACGAAATCGCCAGGGTTCTTCTTGTGCGCATCGACGGCGATGCGGGCGCCGGCCTGCTGCTCGTCGAGTTGGCGCTTCGACAACTGGCCGTAGTCCGGCATCGAGACTGTGTCGAACAGAACTTCTCCTGCCGCAACATAGGCATGGCCGCGTTCGATCAGGCGTTGAATCAAGGAGATCATGTCGGCCTTGCCGTCTGGCCTAGGCTCGACGAATTCGGTGGCGCGCGGCTCGACCGTCGGTTCCAGGCAGCCGAGCGTCGCCACGTCCTTGTGGAACTGGTCAGCGGTCTTTTCGGTGACCCGGCGGATCGCCTCGTTCAGCGACAGCTTTCCCGAGCCGATCTTGCCGCCGAAATCGCGCAGGGCGCGGGCGTTGATCTTGTCGTCGACATCCGTGATGTTGCGCACATAGGTGACGTGCGCTTGACCGTAGAGATGGCGCAGCAGACGGAACAGCACGTCGAAGACGATCACCGGCCGCGCATTGCCGATATGGGCAAAGTCGTAGACCGTCGGACCGCAGACATACATGCGCACATTGCGCGGATCGATCGGGAAGAAATCCTCCTTCGTCCGCGTCAGCGTGTTGTAGAGGCGCAGGCCCTTCGATGCGTCAGACATTCCATGCCTTCCCGGTCCGATACTCTTGTTCGAGCTGGAGCCTTCCTTGCGCCGAGACGCAAATCAGGCTCCAGCCTGCTGGCCGGGGCGTTTGTCCACTCTAGAAGGAAGATAGGCGAAAACGTCCGGACCAGCGCGAGGCTAGCCAATAATGCAAATGCCAGAAATGGCGAAAGACGTTCTCATAGGCGGCTTTATCGCCTCACCCACTGTTGCCGTCAAGTCGCAACTTTCGGCAAAAGGGTCGCTGGATCACAGGTAATGACGCACCGAAACATTTTATTAAACATCTCGGCACAGTCATGAAACATTCGCCGGCTAGATCACCAGGTGTCACGATTTGGTCGGATTCGACCAGCAAACGCTGACACGAAGACCTTACCAGGGAAGAGAGAAATGCCCCGAACCAAGCAGGAACCCAGCGGCGCCAAGCAACCGGCGCTCGCCAGCCAATATCGGGCGATCGGCCCGGCCGCGATCGTCGCTGCCCTTCTCCACACAGCGAAGAAGAAAAAGCCGGTGCAGAAGATCATATCGCCGCGCGCTGCCTGATGTGACGTGCGGCCAGCCGGCCGCCAGTAAATGGGGCGCCGGCAATTAAGGGCGCTGAAGCGCCTCACGAATAGCAGATGCTGCTAAAACAAGGTCACCTGACTGTCGTCCGCGCCGGGCTTCTTACGCCTGGCCTTCTCGGGCTCCGGCCCCACGACGCCCCGTTCCTGAATCTCCGGTCTGGTGTTGGCGACTTTGTTGACAAGGTCGGAAACCGGGACAGACTCGAAGAAATCGAGATCTGCCGGTCTGAGCAGGCCGACCACATCACGCGGCTCCAGCGTGCGGCAATCCAGCCAGCGGGCGAAATCCCGAGGTTCTATCACCACCGGCATCCGGTCGTGGATATGGGCGATGTCGGCATTGGCGTTGACGGTCAGGATGGCGCCGGTGTCCATTTCCGAACCGCCCGGCTCGGCATAGGTCTCGATTAGCCCGGCGAAGGCGACAAGCCCGCCATGCTTCGGCCGCACCCAATAGGGCTGTCCCCTCTTGCCGCCCGATTGATGCCATTCGTAGAAGCCGGAAGCCGGCACCAAAGCGCGGCGGTGGCGCATGGCGGTGCGAAACGAGGCCTTTTCCGTTGCTCCCTCCGAGCGGGCGTTGAACAACAGCGGAAACGCACGCGTATCCTTCACCCAGGCCGGGATCAGCCCCCAGCGCACCAGCATCGGCTGCCGGTCGGGAAGGTTCGATCCCGGCGCCCGGGGCAAACCGGCAACCACCATCAGCACCGGCTGCGTCGGTGCGATGTTGTAGCGCGGCGGAAAATCCTCCAATTCCGCCAGCCCCAGAAAGGCGGCGGTCTGGTCAGGCGTGGCGGTCAAGGCAAAACGTCCGCACATGAACTAAGCTCTTCGAATTGGTGCCGTCTGACGGTGACGATGGAACCGGCGCCGCGCAACCGCTAAAGCTGTTCATCGCCGGCTGGTCCACAAGGTGATGCAGCGGTCGAACGGAGAGCCATGGACGAAGTGCGTAAGATACTCCCGGCTGTCTCAGTCGCCATCGTCCGCGGCGATACGGTGCTGCTGGTCAAGCGGGCGCGGCAGCCTTCGCAAGGCTTTTATGCGTTTCCGGGCGGCAAGGTCGAGGCCGGCGAGACGCTGGAAGAAGCCGCGCGACGCGAGTTGCAGGAAGAAACCGGCCTGCAAGCGCACAACTACCGCCCCCTTCGGGAAATCCACATCGACGGCAGCAGCGACGGACACCCGGTCGACTATCTGCTGACGGTGTTCGGCGCCAACTATGCCGGCGGCGAACCCGTGGCCAGCGACGACGCAGAGACCGCCGCCTTCTATACGCTCAGCGAAATGAGGGCGCTGCCGCTTGCCGCCTCGGTGTTTGCCGTTGCCGACGAATTGCTCAGGGATGCAAGAGCATAGCCTCCAAAATCGCCTTGCGGGCAGCAAATTGTTTCGCCACAAAGACTTATGATCCGCGCCGTGTTTTTCCTCGCAGCTTCCCTCGCCGCCAGCACGGCAATCGGGGCGCGACCGGCATTGGCCGCCGAATCGCCGTTCGAGCCCGGGCTGATGCGGCTGGCGGAGGTGCTTGGATCGCTGCATTTCCTGCGCAACCTGTGCGGCGAAAAGGGCGATCAGTGGCGGGTCGAGATGGAAAAGCTGATCGCGTCGGAAAATCCCGACCCGGAGCGGCGCGCCCGCTTCATCGCCAGCTTCAACCGCGGCTACCGCTCCTTCAGCGGCACCTACACGCACTGCACCGCTTCGGCGACGGAAGCAATCAGTCGCTACATGAGGGAAGGCGAGACGCTGTCACGCGATATCGCCTCGCGCTACGGCAACTGACCTCCCACCTCCCGACTTGTGTCCGGACACGTCTTAGTGCAATCCTTGTGTTGCACTTCCGCAACAGCATTAACGAAACGTTATCGCGCGGATGTGGAATTAACTCAAACTGAAGGTTTTCATCCCCCTCGCCGGCCTAATCGGCTAAGTTTGGGTCGGATCGAACGCAGGTTTGCAAAACGCTATCGACATTGTCGAAGACGACCCCAGAAATGTCGTATTTACAAGTACTTACTTAGCCTGCGTGTTAAAAGGGACAGCCCAAGCCTGATCCGCACCTGTCGGATCGCCGCTTGAAAAGGGTGGACATCGCAATGGAACATGGCGTCAACGACATCGACGCGCTGGTCAGGGAAGAGAAGCGCCTGACCGCCGTGGAAAGCCACAGCGAGGCCTGGGCGGAAGGACTTTCGGCCGGAATCGAGCCGGAAATCATCGCCGAGGCGGCCCTCGAAACCGCGTTCGGCGAAATGCTGCGCGCCAATGGCGAGACATCGGCCCTTGCCCTGCTCGACCGCATGCGTGAAAAGGTGATAGCCGGGGCCTTCGAACCAGGACGGCTGCGGCACTGAACCCGCATCAGGCTCTTTTGGAGAGGCAAGCCGTGAATTTTTCGATGTCTGGCCAGCCGCGTGGTTTGGTCTTCAGCATCCGGCTCGCTGTTTTTTGCGCCGCGGTTCCGCTGGCGCTTTGCCTCGCAAGCAGCTCCGTTCATGCGCTGAGCGAAATCAAGCGCGAGGACCTTCCTTCTCCGGTCGCGCCGCCCCCCGACGACGGCATGTCGCCGCCCGGAACGGCGGTGCCGATGCCTGGCCCGCTCGGCACGACACCGCCTGCGGCCAGCCAGCCGACCTCCCCCGACGAGCCGGAACAGGTCGAACCGGAGGGGCCAACGGACGATGGTGGCATGGCCAGCCCGCGTGCCGATCCGGATGAACCCTTGCCCGAGATCGTCTACGATCTCGGCAAGCTGCCGGAACCGGTCAGGCGCATGCACGACCTGATCGTCGAGGCTTGCAAGAGTGGCGACATCGAAACGCTCAGGCCGTTGATCGGCAAGGGCGACACGATGACCCAATTGTCGTTGAGCGAGATCGAAGGCGACCCGATCACCTTTCTGAAAGGTCTTTCGGGCGACGCGGAAGGCCAGGAGATCCTCGCCATCATGGAAGAGGTGCTCAATGCCGGCTATGTCCATGTCGATGCCGGCACGCCGCAGGAACTCTATGTCTGGCCCTATTTCTTCGCCGTGCCGCTGGACAAGCTCGACGCCAGGCAGCGGGTCGAACTGTTCAAGATCGTCACCGCCGGCGACTACGACAGCATGAAGCAGTTCGGCGCCTACATCTTCTACCGCGTCGGCATCACGCCGGATGGACAGTGGGCGTTCTTCGTCGCCGGAGATTGAGCTGGCGTAGTGGAAAACTACACGCCCTGACTCGACCCTGCTATTTATCGGCGCGGATCGGCGGGGCCTTGCCGATACCCGCACCCGGCCAGAGGCGAATGCCCTCATTGCGAAGAGCCGAAATAGCAGCGTCAGCCGCGTTAGTGTCCATTTGCAGGGACTCGGCTGCGTTGCGCAGTTCGTCCCTGTCCTGAAGCTTGTTCACCACCCACACGATTTTGTGCTGGATATCCGACCCATAGGCGGCCTGCGCTTTGCCCAGAGCATCGATCGGGATTTCTTGATAAGCTCTGACCAGCATTCCGAGATCGATGGCATCGCGATATGCGGTGGCACGGTCCTGACATCGATCGGCATTCGCCAACAACTTCTCGGCAAACATATCCGCGGCAATCAGGGCAGGTACATTCAAATTATCGTCGAAATGGCCTTGCAGTTCGATGCGGCCTTCGCGGATGATTTCGAATTTGATCAATTGCCCCTCGAGCCGCACAACCGTTCTCAAACCATACTGATCGATCTGTAAATCCCGCACGGCCTCGACAGGTCCTGGGAAGAACGCCCTGACGCCCCGTTCGGTCGCACGGGTTCGTAGTTCACGATAGCCATCGGCGTCCGCACATAGGAAATCCACATCCAGTGACCGTCGGTATTCGCCGAGTTTCATGACAATCGCTGTCCCGCCGCCGAACCAGCATTGGTTTGCGGTCAGGAATTCGCGATCCATTAGTCCGAGGGCTTTGGCAATGATCCGGTGTTCTGGCCTTTTGAACTCCTTCATGACTTCCGCTCGCTGTGTGTCCTGTTGATGTTATGGAAGCGAGGAGAAGATCAGGAGAGCAGAAGAACTTTACCGGGTGATCAACAGGACGCCGTGACCGAATTCGTTGGCTAGATTCTGTATAAGCAGCTTCTCGCGCGCCGTAAGACGCTTTTGATCGATAAAACGCCAATTGCGCTCATACAGTGCAAATGCTTCTTCGGCGGGAATCGGACGTGCTACGTCACGGTTCCAGGCGAGAGCCTGGAGTTCCGGAAACTCGGCGGGGACGATCATGGGCGCGATATCTGCGTTCATAACCCCAGCAACATAATGCACGGTGCCTAAAAAATCCAACACCGTGGAAACGGCTACACCGCCAGCGCCTCGGAAAACTCCACCGCCCTGCCCTGTCCGGGGGTGACGATCTCGCCTTCCCACATCACACGTTGGCCGCGCACGACAGTGCCGACCGGCCAGCCGGTGACTTCCTTGCCGTCGTAGGGCGTCCAGCCGGTCTTCGAGCCTGCCTGCGCATTGGTGATGGTCTCGCGGCGCTCCAAATCGACAATCGTGAAATCGGCGTCGTAGCCGGCGGCGATGCGGCCTTTCCTGGCCATGCCGAAGATGCGCTGCGGACCGTGGCTGGACAGGTCGACGAAACGTTGCAAGGTCAGCCGGCCGGCATTGACATGGTCGAGCATGATCGGCACCAGCGTCTGAACGCCGGTCATGCCCGACGGCGAGGCCGGATAGGGTTTCGCCTTCTCGGCCAGGGTGTGCGGAGCGTGATCGGAGCCCAGCACATCGACGATACCTTGCGCAATGCCGTGCCAGATGCCGTCGCGGTGGCGCACTGCCCGCACCGGCGGGTTCATCTGGATCAGCGTGCCCAGCCGCGCATAATCATCCGCGCTCAGCGTCAGGTGATGCGGCGTCGCCTCGCAGGTCGCGACATCCTTGTGCTGTTCGAGGAAGGCGATCTCCTCGGCGGTCGAGATGTGCAACACGTGGATGCGGGCGCGAACCTGGCGCGCGATGCGCACCAGGCGCTCGGTGCAGCGCAGTGCCGCGATCTCGTCACGCCATACCGGGTGCGAGGACGGATCGCTCTCGATGCGTTCGCCGAGCCGCTCGCGCAGCCGGAACTCGTCCTCGGAATGGAAAGCGGCGCGACGGCGCGTGTTCCTCAAAATCGAGGCGACGCCCTCGTCTTCCTCGACCAACAGATCGCCGGTGGACGAGCCCATGAACACTTTTATCCCGGCCGCGCCCGGCAGCCGCTCAAGATCGCCTGCGTCTTTCGCATTCTCGCGGGTGCCGCCGACCCAGAAGGCAAAGTCGCAATGCATGCGGCCGGTGGCGCGTTGAACCTTGTCGGCAAGGGTTGCTTCGCTGGTGGTCAGCGGGTTGGTGTTGGGCATTTCGAAAACGGCGGTGACGCCGCCCAGCACCGCTGCCCGCGAACCTGTCTCCAAATCCTCCTTATGCTCGAGCCCCGGCTCGCGGAAATGCACCTGGCTGTCGACGACCCCAGGAAGGATGTGCAGCCCGCGACAGTCGACCGTTTCGGCGGCAGATGCCTGGCCGAGATCGCCGATGACGGCGATGCGCCCGCCATTGATGCCTATGTCGCGACGGCCCTCACCATCGTGGTTGACCACCGTGCCGCCTGTCAGGATGAGGTCGTAGGTCGTGGCCATGCTGATCCGGTCTCTTGCGGGGGAAGTGTCAGCGGCTTACGTAATGGCCGACCGTTTTGCAAGATCAGGTTCCTTTTCCGCCCATGTCCTTTGCCCAGTTGCCCATGTCCTTTGCTCAGTTGAAAGACCGCGCACTCGTTTCCGTGTCAGGCCCAGATGCCGAGCACTTTTTGCAGAACATTCTGACCACCGACCTCGACGCACTGGCTGCCGGCGAAGCAAAGCCCGGCGCCTTGCTGACGCCGCAAGGCAAGATCCTGTTCGACTTCCTGATCTCGCGCGCCGGCGAGAATTCCTTCCGCCTCGAATGCCGGGCCGATGTATCAGGCGATTTCATGCGCCGGCTGATGCTCTATAAATTGCGCGCCAAGGTCGAGATCGCCAAGGCCGGTCAGGGGCTTGTCGCTATTGCGTGGGGAGATGATCCAACCGCTTCACAATTCGATTCAACGCCGGTTGCCGATACACGGTTCCTCGACACCGCCGTCAGCCGCTTTTATGGCGGCACGGCCGAGGACGGCGACCCGGCCGCGTGGCAAGTTCTGCGCATCGCCCATGGCATCGCCGAAAGCGGCAGCGACTATCAGCTCGGCGACGCCTTCCCGCATGATGTGCTGCTCGACGAAACCGGCGGCGTCGGCTTCAGGAAGGGCTGCTATGTCGGCCAGGAGGTCGTCTCGCGCATGCAGCATCGCGGCACCGCCAGACGGCGCGTGCTGATCGTTTCGGCCGAACGGCCCCTGCCCGCTCCTGGCACCGAACTGACAGTTGCCGGGCGACCGGTCGGCACGCTTGGCTCCATCGCCGGCACGACAGGCCTCGCCATAGCCCGTATCGACCGCGTCAAGGCGGCGCTCGACGCCGGCCAGCCGATCATGGCGGATGACGTCGTTGTGTCGCTCGCCATTCCTGCCTGGGCGAAATTCACTTTTCCGCTGGAAACCGCTGGGCCGCAGGAATCCGTCGGCGCGGAGGAAACCTGATGGCGGCCGACCGTGCCGGCGCGCCGCCGCGCGCCTGGCAGCGCATGCTGTCGGGCCGGCGACTCGATCTGCTCGACCCGTCGCCGCTCGACATCGAGATTTCGGACATTGCCCACGGACTTGCCCGCGTCGCCCGCTGGAACGGCCAGACCAGCGGCGAACACGCCTTTTCCGTCGCCCAGCATTCGCTGCTGGTCGAGGCGCTTTTCAGCGAGCTGGTGCCAGACGCCCCGGCCGACGCGCGGCTGGCGGCTTTGCTGCACGACGCACCGGAATATGTCATCGGCGACATGATCTCACCGTTCAAATCGGTGATGGGCGGCAGCTACAAGGAGTGCGAACTCAGGCTGCAGCGCGCCATCCATCTGCGCTTTTCGCTGCCGGTCGAACCGGGTGCGGGCCTGCGCAAGGAGATCAAGCGCGCCGATCAGATCGCCGCCTATTTCGAGGCGACGCTGCTTGCCGGCTTTTCAACCGCCGAGGCAACCGAATTCTTCGGCCGGCCGCGTGGCTTCAATGCCGTGCGCTTCGATTTCACGCCGCGTTCGGTGACCTGGGCGCAAAACGCTTTCCTCAAACGGTATGCGGCGATCGAAAAATCACGGCGCCAAACAGTGCAGCCTGCCGGCTGAAAAAACGGTAAATTAACCGGAAAAGGACACAGTGCCGTGTTCGATCACGGTCTGCAGGCACGCCTCATGTCCGTCACCCATGTCAAGGCTGATTCGCCCGCCCGCGGACGGAGGGCCAAAGGCATAGGCCTGCCGCGACGGATAGAAGACGAACTGCGCAAACAGGATGATCGTTTTTCGGCCGCCGTCGAGAACATGTCGCATGGCTTGGGCATGTTCGATGCCGACGAGCGCATGATCATCTGCAACGGCAATTACATCAGCATCTTCTGCCTGGACCCCGGGATCGTGCAGCCCGGCATCCGGTTTTTCGACATCCTCCAGCACAGCGTCGACATCGGCGTCGCCTCGCACAGCGCCGAAGAACTTTACGCCATCCGCAAGCCCTATATCGACCAGGCGAAACCCTCGACCTACGAGGAAACGCTGTCGGATGGACGCATCATCAACATCTCGCACCGGCCGCTGGCTTCGGGCGGCTGGGTGTCGATCTATGAGGACATCACCGAGCAACGGCGCGCCGAGCAGGAGTTGAAGGAGCAGCACCGCCGTTTCGACGCAGCACTCGCCAACATGTCTCAAGGCCTTTTGATGTATGACGCGGACAGTAGGCTGATCGTGCGCAACGAACGTTTCCTGGAGCTCTATCACGTGATGCCGGCCGACTTTCCGCTTGGCATGAGTCACCGCGACGCGCTTCAGCAGCTTGTGCGCCTGGGTCTCTATGCGGAGATCGACATCGACAGCGAAATCTCGAAAACCGCGGCCTGCCTTCAAGCCGGGGAAATGCGGTCGACCTACCGTCATCTTGGCGATGGCAGAACCCTTTTGGTCGTGCGGCGGCCGATGAGCGGCGGCGGCTGGGTCGTGACCTTCGACGACGTCACCGAGCGCCGGCGCGTCGAAGAGCGCATGACCCATCTTGCGCATTACGACACGCTGACCAACCTGCCCAACCGATCGATGTTTCGCGAACGGCTTGACCAAGCCTTGGGCGAGGCCGCGGACCTGGCGATATTCTCGCTCGACCTCGACCGCTTCAAGGCCGTCAACGACACCTGGGGGCACCCTGCCGGCGACTGGCTGCTGAAATGTGTGGCCGAGCGGCTGCAACGGTGCCTGCGCAACGAAACGGATGTGGTCGCCCGTTTCGGCGGCGACGAGTTCGTCATCATCCAGTTCAATCCCAAAGGTGCCGGCCCAAAAGGCGCCGGTGATGCGGAGAAATTGGCAAAATGCATTGTCGACATCATCGGGAGACCTTTTCGCGACAAAAGCCGCGATATGCATGTCGGCATCAGCCTCGGCATCGCCCTTTTCCCCGATGACGGCAGGGATGCCGACACGCTGCTGAAAAACGCCGACATGGCCCTCTACAGAGCGAAAAGCGAGGGACGCAACGTCTATCGCTTCTTCGAGCCGGGCATGGATGCGATGGTGCGGGCACGACGCGCACTCGAAACCGATCTGGAGGCGGCGCTGCCGCGGCGTGAATTCGAGCTGGATTTCCAACCCATCATGAACATCGCTTCCAGCGAAATCGTCGGCGCCGAAGCCTTGATGCGGTGGCGTTCGCCGATACGCGGCTTGGTGCCGCCAGACGATTTCATCCCGGTCGCCGAAGAAATTGGGCTGATCGTGCCGCTGGGAGAATGGGCGCTTAGGAAAGCCTGCACGGTTGCGGCGGGCTGGCCGCGTGGGCTGCGTATCGCGGTCAATGTCTCGGCTGTGCAGATCAAAAGCGGCACCTTTGCCCGCAGCGTCATCTCCGCGCTGGCATTTTCCGGCGTGCCGGCCGACCGGCTTGAACTGGAAATCACCGAAACAGTGCTGATGGACGAGAGCGATACGGTGCTGAAGACGCTCAGGCAGCTACGCGACCTCGGCATCCGTATCGCGCTGGATGATTTCGGCACTGGCTATTCGTCGCTCGGCTATCTCCGCCGCTTCCCGGTCGACAAGATCAAGATCGACCGCTCCTTCATCCGCGACATCGACAACCGCGACACGGCCGCGATCGTGCGCACGGTCATCGGGCTCGGTGCGCAGCTTGGCATCACCGTTACCGCCGAAGGCGTCGAAACCGAAGCACAACTTGAGTTCCTGCGAAAGGAAGGTTGTGTCGAGGCCCAAGGCTATCTGATCGGCGTACCGTCGAAGGCGACAGACATCCAGCGCCTGCTGAAGGCGAGCGTGGCGCTTAGCCAGTCCGGTTGAGCACTCCTGGGATCAGCCTTTAAGGGCAGGCTTTGGGATCAGTGCAGCGTCCCGATGTATTTTTCGTGGAAGCGCACATAGCCGGCTTCGATCTCGCCGAGATGTCGCTCGATCAGGACATGAAACTGCGGCAGCTGATGGAACGGCACGCCCGGATAGGCATGATGCTCGCCGTGGAAAGGCATGTTCCAGGCCAGCTTGCGAACAAACCAGTTGGTCAGCGTGGTCCTGCTGTTTTCCAGCATGTTGGCCACGAAAGGGCAGCGGCCATGTTCAGCCAGGAGATAGAGGCGCAGGAACGGCTGGCCGAGCAGCGCCGGCACGATCCAGACATAGATGAGCGTGGTTGCCCGGAACCAGATGGCCAGCACAAGCACGAGGGCATAGAAGGCGATCATGGCGCGGGCCTCGGCGCGCACCTTGGGCCGGCCCTTTGGCGGCACGTAACTGTCCCGACACTGGCCGGTGGCGTTGACGTAAAGTGTCTTGAAGTGGCCCCACCATACAGGAATGCCGGAGACGTGGACGATATATTGCCGCAGCGTTTCCGGCTTTGGAAAGGCCAGTTCCGGGTCGTTCTCCGGATCCTGGGTGAAGCGGTGATGGGCGAAATGGAAATAGCGGAACCAGTCGGCGGGCAATGCGATCGCAAGGCTGCAGACACGCGCTACGAAATCGTTCAGCCGTTGTGTTTCGAAAGCCGTGCGATGAACCGTCTCGTGAAGAACCGTGAACAGGAAAACGATAAGGATGCCTTGCGGCAGCATCAGCAGCGGCCAGAACGGCACCTTGGCGGCGATCAGCGAGCCGATAACGACGATCGCGCCCCAATGACCCGCAAGCTGCAGCAGCCCGAGACGATCCGACTTGGCCGTCAGCCGATCGCGCTCTTGCTGCGTCAGCGATGCGATCACGTCGCGATGGTCCATTGGTCTTGCTGCCCGCATTGTCGATCGGATGAACTTAATCCCCAAGATAGCTTTCGCAAAACGAGGATTTCTGCGATTTAGATAAGCTCAACTTATCTATTGGTCGCCATGTTCGCACTTCCATCCTTGCGGGGACTCCAGGCCTTCGAGGCTGCGGCGCGCTGCGGCAGCTTTGCCGCCGCGGCCGAAGAACTTTCGATTTCCCCCGCGGCGGTCAGCCAACTGATCCGGACCATCGAGGACCAGATGGGCCGCAAGCTGTTTCACCGGGTCAACCGCCGTGCGGTGCTTACCGATGCCGGTCGGGAAATGCTGCCTCGACTGACGACAGCCTTCGAGGAGATCGGCGCCGTGTCGCGCGAGCTCAGCGGCGCGGAGTTTCGATCGCGGCTCGTCGTCTCGGTGCCGCCGTCCATGGCGATGGGCTGGCTCTCGACGCGCCTGGCGAGCTTTGTCGCCAGCCATGGCGCGGTCGACATATCGCTGAGAGGCGAAGACGATCCGGTGTCGTTCGACCGCGACATGATCGACATACGCCTTTCCTATGGTCGCTCTCATTATCGCGACCAGGCAACGGAAGACATCGTGAGGGACGCCGTCTATCCCGTTTGCGCACCGGTGATGGCAAGAGGGACCAGCGATCTTGAAGGCGCCGCCGCCCTCGCCCGCTTGCCGCTGATCCATACGGATTGGGGACCGACGGGCGCGTCCTTTCCGTCCTGGCGCAACTGGTTCGAGGTGGCTGGGATCGAACCCGGCCGCGCGAGCCAGCACGGTCTGTCGGCGAATTCGTCGCGGGCGGCGCTCGACCTCGCCATCTCCGGTCTCGGCGTCGTGCTCGCGCAGGGCGTCTTCTGCGCCAAGGCGGTGGAAGACGGCAGGCTGGTCAGGCCCGTCGCACAGGCGCTGGAATTGCGCCAACCCTATTGCCTGACGATCCCGCAACGAAGCTCGAGGCGCGACGTGGTGGCAGCGTTCAGGGCATGGCTGATCGAGGAATGCCTGCGCTCGGTGGGTTCGCCGGCGTTGATCACTCGGCCATCCGAGGGCCGGTGACGGCGGTTGTTTGCTCAGAGATGTCCGCTCAATGCTGCCACCATGTCCTTGTTCGTCGCCACGGGAACGATCTCGAATTCGACCAGATCCGCCCATTCGACGACCCAGCGCTGGAGGAGCGTGACGTCATCGGCCTCCACCAGCAGGAAGCAGCGGCTCATATCCGCCGCGATCCAGCTATGGTGCACGAGAAGCGCGTCCGGCTTCAGGCGGCCCTGGTCGCGGAAGCGACGGTAGATCTCCTTGCGGTCACAGCCGCGAAAATCCTCGGTTACAAAAAACAGCATCTTTGTCCCCTATTCGGATGATTATCGCCCCGGTCGGTCCAGCCGCTCCAGGAACCATTGCGTCAGCCGCACCCAGACCTCGTCTTTTTCGCCGGAATCCTCCCAGCCATGGTCGAGGTTGGGGTTGTCGTTGACCTCGATGACGAAGACGCCGTCCCTGGTCTCCTTGAGGTCGACGCCGTAGAGACCGTCGCCGATGCAACGCGCCGCCCTCACCGCCGTCTCGACGACATGGGCCGGCGCCTGCTTCAGCGTGAAGGTCTTGATGCCGCCCTGGTCGGGCTTGCCGCTGGCCTTGTGGTTGACGATCTGCCAGTGCTTCTTTGCCATCAGATAGTGCACGGCGAACAGAGGCTGGCCGCCGAGCACGCCGACGCGCCAGTCATATTCGGTCGGAATGAATTTCTGCGCGATCAGGAGATCGGAATCCTCCAGCCATTCGGTGGCAAGCGTCTTCAGCTCCTCGAAGGTGGCGCACTTCTTGACGCCGCGCGAAAACGACGAGTCCGGGATCTTCAGCACCAGCGGGAAACCCAGCGTCTGCGCCGCCACTTCGAGGTCGGAGATGCCGGCGATCATCACCGTCGGCGGCACCGGCACCTTGTTGTAGGTCATCAGTTCGTTGAGATAGACCTTGTTGGTGCAGCGGATCATCGACAGCGGATCGTCGATGACCGGCATGCCTTCCTGCTGGGCGCGGCGGGCGAAGCGGTAGGTGTGGTTGGAGATCGAGGTCGTCTCACGGATGAACAGTGCGTCGTAATTGGCGAGCTTGGCCAGATCCTTCCTGGTGATCGGCTCGATTTCGACGCCCATCTTTTCGGCGATCTTGGCCCAGTAGCGCAGCGACGAAATCTGCGACGGCGCCAACTCCTCATGCGGATCAACCAGCGTGGCGAAGGTGTAGCGCGCCGGCGTGCGGCCCTTGGTGTCGCGCCACTCGCGGTTGGTGTAGGTCTCGAGGCACTGAAGGAAGCGCTTTTCTTCCTCCTCGGTCATCCTGGCCAGCGGATGGAAGCCGATCTTGCGGATCGACGCCCATTCGGTGCTGTCGGTGATGTGGACTTCCAGCGCCGGCGCCCGGAACCAGTCGAACAGGAGCTTGGCGAAGCGGTCCCATGTCTTCGACGGGCCGATGCCGAAGAAAATACAGACTTTTTGCGGAAAGGCGCCGCCCAGATCCTTGCGGCATTTGTTGAGCGCAAGTTCCAGTTCCGGCAGCGCGTGCTCGTAGAGCTTGCGCTCGGACAGGTCGATCATCGTCTCGACCGTCGGGATGACCTTGTGGCCGCGCGAGCCGGCGAGCAGCGAGGCATAGTAGCCGCGGCTCTGGTAGCCGTAATTGTTCGACAGGTTGATGACCTTCGGCCGCTGGCCGCGAAACAGCGCCGGGTGCGCAAGATAGTCGCGATTGGTGATGATCTTGTGCGGTGTCGCCACCTGGTCGAGATCGCTCTGCCGGCCGGTAAGGATGACCCAGGTCATTGTCTATCGCGCTTTCCGAGGATGATGGCGGCACGCAATCCGTCGCGGCCGAACTGCGCCATGTTCATGAAGATGCCGTAAGGCACCGGAATGTTGGCAGCATCAAGGATGGTCTCCTGTCTTTCGTCCTCGACCCAGGGATCGTGGATCAGGATATGGTCGCCGTCGTCGCCGATGGCCAGCACCCAGTGCGGAACCTTCTTGCCGAACATCAGGAAGCCGCTGATCAAGACCAGCACCAGCTTTCCCCCGGCGATGGCGGCGCGGATATCATCCATGGTGAATGGGCGGTAATTCACCGGAATGCCGTAACGTTCCGCGCGCCGTCGAAAGTCGACCTGCGCCAGTTCCATCACCCGGCGCTTGTCGTGGCTGCGCACCGACTGCAGGAACAGCGCGCCGTGGAAGGAGACATGGATCTCCGCAGAGAGACCGCTTTCGTGGCCGGCAACGGCGAGGCCGAACGGCTCGCAGCCGCCCGGTCCCGACATCATGAAAACGGTGGTCGCCTCGCGCCACAAACGGATCTCCATGACCGGGTCGGGTACGAAGCCGGAATCGAAATTGGCCATGGCCATCATCAGGCAGCACGGGCCGCAGGTGAATTCGCAGGTCTGCTGATAGAACGGAACCTTGGTGGCGACCGGAATGTCGCCGCGCAAGGTCTTTTCGTAACGCAGCGCAGTAGTGCCGTCCTCGTAATAGCCCGGTTCGCGGCCGATCTTACGGTAGCCGCTCTGCTCGTAAATGCGGATGGCGCGGCTGTTGTCCTCGCGTACCTCGAGGCGCAGCATCATGCGGTCATGCCCGAAGGCGACCTCCTCGGCCCGTTCCAGCAGCATGCGGCCAATGCCGAGTCCGCCGAAAAAGGGGGCAATGGCGATCGAATAGAGCCGCGCGACGCCGCTGCCCTTGCGAAACAGCACGACCGCATAGCCCGCGACGCGGCCTTCGCTTTCGGCGACCAGCATCTCGGCGCTCTCGCGTTCGATCAACTGACGAAAGGATCGGCGGGAGATGCGGTCGCCCGAAAAAACAGCCTTCTCGATGGCGGCGAGGTCATCGACGTCGGACGCGCGGGCCGTGCGAATCTCGGCAGGCATGCGGGCTCGGAAAACCTCGATTGGGTTGTGAAAAAGGCCCTGGTCGAAACCTCGATAACACCAGCTGAAGCGCCAGCATCCGTCAAGCGCTATCGCACCTCGATTCGGGCCGAATTGTGACAGTTTCGGCGGCAGCGCATGGGGGCGCGCGGCACTGTAGATCGGAGCAACGGCTTTGAACAGGATCGCTGTCTTTGAGCGTGGCGCCAGCTTCGGAAAACAGGCGCGGTTCAGCTGGCCAGCCCGGCCAGAAGCTGGCTGTAAGCGCTCTTCGCCACCGCAGTCAGCTGCGCGCGCGGCAGCGAGCCGACGACGGCGCAGCCATAGCCCTTGTCCAGCCAGTAGACGGCCTCGGGGCCGTTCTCTTCCGACCCGTAGGTGCCTTTGGCCTTCTCGGCCGATTCAGCGGTGACGAACAGCGAGATGCGCTCGCCCTTGTCGTCCTCGTAAAGCAGCATCGCAGCCTTGCTCTCGCCAGCCGGCAGCAGCCGGCCGCCGACGAGCTGGAACCCTTCCGCCATCAGGTCCGGTGCGATCAGCTTCAGGCCGACCCGATTGGACAGCCAGGTCTGCAAATGATCCTTGTCCGAGGCAGGCACTTCCACCGCATGCCGTTTTTCGGCGGCATAGATGACATGGGCTGCGATCGCCTGCTCGGCGAGTTGGTCCTCGGCGGGATCTTCAAGGCCGAAACGGTCGATGCCGGCGACATAACCGCCGACACCGCCAATGGCCAGCATCGCCGCTGCCGTCGCCGCCATCCACCAGCGCGAGCGCGACGCCGTCGTCTTGACCGGCGCTTCGCCGAACAGGATCTTCTGCAACCGCGCCGGCACCGGCTCGTCGAGCACACCGGCGAAGGCGGCACGCAGCGCTGCGCGGTCGGCGGCATAGCGGGCGCCCTTCGCCTTCATTTCGGGATTGGCGTCGAGCCAAGCGTCATACGCCAGGCGCTCGTCGCCCGGCAACTCACCGTCGAGGGCCATGTGGATGTCGCGTTCGGAAAAATCGCGCTGGGTCATTTCTCGACGATCCTTATCGCCCGGCGGCGCGCCGTGTCGTCCAGCAGCCCGCGCAATTCCTCACGCCCGCGCGCGATGCGCGACATCAGCGTGCCGGCCGGCACGCCGAGTATGTTGGCGGCCTCGGCATAGGAAAAGCCTTCGATGGCGACCATGACGAGGGCTGCGCGCCGGTCCGGGCTGATTGCCTGCAACGCGTCGATAATCTCGCGCGAGGCGATGTTCTCCACCTGCTCGGCGGGTGCTGCCTGCGCTTCGCCCGCTTCCAGCGGCAGCATCGCCACTTCGCCGCGCCGGTTCACCTTGCGGATCTGGTCGATGAACAAATGATGCATGATCGTAAACAGCCACCTCCTGGGGCTTTCTCCAGTCTGCCAATTGTCGAGCCGCACAAGCGCCCGTTCGAGACAGTCCTGAACGAGGTCGTCGGCGGAATCGCGGTCGCGCAGCAGCGAGCGCGCATAACGGCGCAGGCGCGGTATTTCGCCAAGGATTGCTGCCTTCTTTTCGTCCATGACCGCTGGTTCTGGGGCCGCCCTTCTTATCCCGATTGAACGCGCCTTTCCGGCGCGGCGCAAGCGGCCGGCGCGAAGCGGTCTACCGCCCCGGTCACCCAAGCGTTATAGTAACGCTGGCAAAGGCCGGTTTATTCCCGGTCAGATTGAAAACCGTCAGCCACTGCTCGTCTGAAGCTTTTCCCTGGCTGCTCGTGTCAGCAGCCGCTGGTAGAACAGGCCGATGCCGATCAGCACCGCCCCGAGGCCGATGAAGGACAGCGCCCTCAGCACGCCTTCCAGTTCCGACATGTCGAAGAGGAAGACCTTCAACACGGCGATCGAGATCAGCGCGGCAGAGGCGATGCGCAGCACCTGCGACTTCAACCAGACGCCGGCGGTAAGCAGCGCCACGCCGATGATCAGCCACAGCGCGGAATAGGTGTAGGTTTCAAGTTGGCCGAGGCCGCTCCACAGGCCGATGAACTCACCCTTGAACAGCCGCCGAACCGACAGCGTCGCATAGGCGAAGGCGAGCAGTGCCGCCACCAGCGCCAGCATCGCGGCATACCATTTCGGCCTGACGTCTCTGGCATAGAGCGCGAGCCCTCCAGCGGCGACGGCCGGCAGGAGATAGGCCAGGAACAGCAGGTTGAACACCGGGATCCGGCCGGTCGATTCGTCGGTAAACAGCGGGTTCAGCACCAGGAAATGCTGAACGACGACGAAGGCGGCAGAGACCACGCCCGCGGCAAGCGAACCATAGCGCAACACCGAGCTTGGCGAGCGCATGTCGATGGCGACAAGGATGGCGCCGGCGCCTATGGCGATCAGCGTGTAGATCGCCTGTTCGGTGAGCGTCGCGGCACCCGTGTCGATGACACCGCCATGCATGGCGTGGCGCACAAGCATGGCAATCGTGAGCAGCGCAAACAGCGCGGCGCCCGCTTCCATGGCGAGGCGCGGGCGGCCATTGCCAGCCATTGGTAGCGCGGGGGTGGTGCGGGCGAGCTGCCAGGCGGCAAAACCGAAGGCGAGCGCCGGCACGCCGTATCCGGGCAGCAGCCAGTTGAAGACAGGCGTCGTCGACAGGA
Organism: Mesorhizobium sp. WSM4821; assembly: GCF_055901555.1. Lineage (NCBI taxonomy): Bacteria > Pseudomonadati > Pseudomonadota > Alphaproteobacteria > Hyphomicrobiales > Phyllobacteriaceae > Mesorhizobium > Mesorhizobium sp. WSM4821. The sequence continues at coordinate 5,463,020 of NZ_CM148371.1, forward strand.
ATTCGGCGCCGACGATCGTCGGATCGAAGGCGACACGGCCGAGCACCGCGATGACCGCACCGACCGAAATCCAGCCGAGCACCGGATAGGCGCGCCGGCGGGTGGCCAACGCAGGCACGACGGCCGCGGCACCCAAGAGGATGGTGGTCCATCCGGAGCCAAAGGCCATGTAGAGCATCAGCAAGGCGGCGACTGCCGCCCCGCCGAGCGCGAACGAGACGGCAGCACCGCCCTGTAGCGGCGGCTCTTCGCCGCGCGCGATCCACTCGCCGCCGGCGGCGAAGGCCACGACCAGAAGGGCTGCCACCGCCGCGTAGGCAAGATCGCGGTCGAGATTGCCGAAGGTGACCCACAGCGCCAGGAGAACGACCAGCGGCGCGGCAACGCCCCATGCCGCCCACGAGGCGGCGCGGATTTTTGCCGACGCGGCAAGGTTGCGCGCCGCCCAGAAGCCGGTTGCGATGAAGACAAGGCCGAGAAAGATACCGATCCTCAGCATCAGCGTATCGGCCACCGCCGCCGGCAGGCCTTCGACCCCGAGAGCGCCACCCGAAAAGTCGGAAATGATCGAGGTTGGCGGAATGATGCCGAGATAGACCAGCACCGTCGCCAGCCCTGCGGCGTGCAGGAGCGCCAGCGCCAGCGGCCGGTAGAGCGCCACCGCGACCAGCGCGACGATAAGGGCCGCTCCCCGCAGAGTATCGCCGGCGGCGCCGTATGCCGGGTCGATGAACAGCGCCATCGCCGAAAGACCGACGAAGAAGCCAGGTGCGATCGAAGGCCAGTCGAAGCCCCTGGCCGGTTCTGCTTCGCCGCCGCGACGGCCGAGCCAGACGAAGGCAAGCACGGCCAAGGTGATGGCATCGATGAACAGGATGGCGGAGAGGTTGGCGCCAGGCGCATCGGTCATGTAGAAGATGGTCCAGAGGCCGGTGCCGGTGAAGGCCGCCGCCATCAGCAACCTCCAGTCGCGCATGCGGGCAATGACGCCGGTGGCGGCAAGCACGATCGAGAGATAGCCGAACAGCGCCCACGGATTGGGCGCCTGCGAAGCGACCAGAACCGGCGTCACCATGGCGCCGAGCAGGCCGATGCCGGCCAGCGCCTGACCATGAACGAGGGCTGCTGCGATCGTCGCCACGCCGACGGCGCCCAGCAGCGTGAAGGCGAGCGCCGGACCGATGAAGCCGTAAATGCCATGCGCGGCATAGACCGTGCCGAACAGGATGAAGGCGCCGGCCGCCGTCAGGATCGCGGGAATGTAGGCACCGGTCGCTCCCTGCACCGGCACCCTGAAGCCGGTGCGGCGGATGAACTCGCCGGCCGCGACCAGCACCAGCCCGAGCACCGCCGCCATGGCAAGCCGCACGCCGGGGCCGAAAATGCCGGCCTCGATCGTGTAGCGGATCAGGAACAGGCCGCCCAGCGCCAGCGCGATACCGCCGACCCAGACCGCCCAGCGGGTGCCAAGCGCCGTTTCGACATCGGTCTGGCGGGCGGCCTTCGCCGCTGCCGCGTCCTGCCTGGCGGGCTCCGCCGCCTTCGGCGCCGCTTCGCCGGAAGTCCACGGTCCCGATACGACCTCGTTGGCGCCGGCATCAGCTTCCGCGGGTGTTTCCGGCGCATTTGCCGGTAGCGGGGCAATGTCTGTCGCTGCGACCGGGGCCGCCAGCTTGTCTTCCGTCGTTGCCCGTTCGGCCGGTTGGGCCGCGGGCGGCACGACACCGGAAAGCACGAGGCTGCGCAGCGCGCCAAGCTCGCGCTCGATCAGGCCGATGCGGCTCTGCTGGCGCGAAATAATGACGAACAGCGCGATGATCGCGACAAGGCCGATCAGGCTTTCGAACATGGCGGTTCCCCCAAACCAGGCCAGTTTACTGACATTCAGTTTTCACTGACACTTAAAAGCGGCGGCCAAACGACCGGCTCATTCAACGCGCCGCCAGATTGGCAGCCGGAAAGATCGAGCATGTTTCGGTGCCGAAAGCCAGCAGCTTGCCATTGGCATCCTTCAGCGTCGCTTCCGAAACCGCCAGTGTGCGGCCCTTGTGCACGACCCTGCCCTCGCATACCACTTCACCGGTCTTCGGCGTGATCGGCCGCGTCAGGTTCACCTTGAACTCCGCCGTCGTATAGGCCTCGCCCCTCTCGAGCAGCGTCTGCACGGCGCATGCAAGGGCCGAATCCAAGAGTGTCGCGGCCCAGCCGCCATGCACCCCGCCCAGCGGGTTGAGATGGCGCTCGTTCGGCCTGCCGCGAAACACCGCGCGTCCTTCCGATACTTCCGCCAGGCCGAAACTGAGCTGGAAGGAAATCGGCGGCGCCGGGTATTTGTTGTCGATGATGCGCTGGAGCAATTCCAGGCCGGTATATTCGAGGATGTCGGCGTGCGGAATGGTGCCGAGGCCGAGCGGCGAGACCCGGCCGGGATAGAGTTCAACTTCGCTCATGTGATGATTTCTCCGGCGGCGGTGTCGGCGCCAATCTCCTTGCTCGCCGCACGGTGCTTGCGCAGCGCCGCGAGGAAGCCGGCGCGGGCGCCGGGCGGCTCGATGCCGCGCGGCTCATAGACATGGCGGGCAAAAAAGAACCCGGTCAGCCGGAAGGCGTCCTCGATCGCCGCCGGATCGGCGCGCAGGCCGGAGCCGCGCTGCAGGAAGGCGGGCAGCACCAGCATCTTGTCGCGCCATGGCGCGCCTGCCGCGCGCGACACGGCGCGCCCGGATTTCGGCGAGACATAGGCAAGGTCCTCCCTGGCGCCGGTAGCGGCACACTGGCTGAGATCGAGGCCGAAGCCGAGTTCGTCGAGAACCAAGAGCTCGAAGCGTGCCACCAGCTCGCCGGCAGCGTCCGCATCGTCGAGGTGGGCGAGCATCACGGCCAGCGTCTCGTAGAGGCCGCCATGGGCGTCGCGCTCGGGCAACAGGCGCAGATGTGCTGCCATGGTCTGCAGCCCGTAGATGGCGACGGCGCTGTCCATCAGCCGAGCGGCGTTCATCTCGATGGCCTCGGCCTGGAAGGTGCCCAGATGCTCGTCGAGCCGCGCCCGCCACAATAGGTCGACACGGTTGCCGGGCTGCAGAACGGGCTGCTGCTTGCGCGAGCGGCCGCCGCGCACAAGCCCGAGGTGGCGGCCATGCACACGCGTCATGACCTCAAGAATGGCGCTGGTTTCGCCATGCTTGCGGGTGCCGAGAATGATTCCCTCGTCGCGCCATTCCATGCACGGAGCTTGTCACCGGTTCGATGGCGAAATCAAGATTGGAGCCTTGGATGCCCGGGCTCCGAACTCGGATTAACCAAGTGCCTGTGGGCAGCCACGCCGACGAAATGGCGAAGCCTGAAACAAAAAACCGCCTCCTCGGCGGCGGTCGCTGGCGCAAATCAGCACCATGCCCAAATCAGTGGCATAACGGATGGCACAAAGCAAGAACAAACTTGCCCGCCTTCCGCTTTGGTGTCCCGTTCGAAGTCGCCCAACGCCGGAACTGACATTCGGCGTCATCATGCCGCGCGCTGGTGATCGGCAAGCACTTCATCGATCACGCGTCGCGATTTTTCAACTTCGACCGGATCGATGTCTATATGTCCGGCGAGCGTAATCAGCGCCTTCCACAGCGTCCATCCACGGCCTCGCGCCCACATTGCTTCATTGGCGGGAAGTCCGGCGCGGAACACCTCTCGGCTGTTCCCTTCGAACAGCGTCCACGCAATCGCCAGATCGCATGAGGGATCGCCGACGCCGGAAGTTCCGAAGTCGATCACGGCGCTCAACCGGCCTTGCCTGACCAACAGGTTTGCCCAACTGACGTCACCGTGGAACCAGACGGGCGCGCCATGCCATGTCGCGGCAAGCGCTGCCTCCCACACCGCGCTCGCGGCGCTGGTGTCGATCCTGCCGTCGAGGGCGGCAATTGCTTGCCGGGTTTCGCCGTCATAGACGCTCAGTGGTCCGCCGCGAAAAAAATTGTGCTGGCCCGGCGCCGGTCCGCCTGCGGGATCGATCCGTTGCAGGGCGACCAGGAACCGGGCCAGGCTGGCCGCGAACTGCGGCAGGCTGGCAATACGCCCCCGCGTCGCCGTCTCGCCCTCGATCCAGCGGTAGACGGACCAATGCCAAGGATAATTGCCGGCCGGGTTCCCCATTGCCAGGGGAACCGGGACAGGCAGCGGCAGCAGGGGTGCCAGCCTTGGCAGCCAGCGCTGTTCCTTTTCCACCTGCAAGGAATAGGCCGCTGCGCTCGGCAGCCGCACGAGCATGTCGTCTCCGAGACGAAAGGTCCTGTTGTCCCACCCGCCCGATGCAACCGGCCTGACGGCGAGATCCTTCCACCGCGGAAATTGCGTGGCGACCAACCGGCTCACGAGTGCTGTGTCGATAGTGACCTCTTGTTTGAATATGATCTTTTCCGAAAACCGGTTCCCACTTTTCGGGAACATGCTCTAATGCGGAAACTCCAGCCCCATCTCGCGGTAACGCTCGGGGTCGTCGCCCCAGTTCTCGCGCACCTTGACGAACAGGAACAGGTGCACCTTCTGTTCGAGGATGCCTGATATCTCCATGCGTGCCGCCTGACCGATGGCGCGGATCGTCTCGCCCTTGTGGCCGAGCACGATCTTCTTCTGGCTGTCGCGCTCGACATAGATGGTCTGGTCGATGCGCACGGAGCCGTCCTTCTTCTCCTCCCATTTCTCGGTCTCGATATGGGAGGAATAGGGCAGTTCCTGATGCAGCCTGAGATAGAGCTTTTCGCGGGTGATCTCGGCCGCCAGCTGACGCATCGGCAGGTCGGAAATCTGGTCTTCCGGATAATACCAGGGGCCGACAGGCAGGGTCTCGGCCAGATAGTCGAGCAGGTCCTTGCAGCCCGAGCCGGTCAGCGCCGAAACCATGAAGGTGCGCTTGAACGGCACCCTTTCATTCGCTGCCGCGGACAGGGCCAGAAGCGCCTCGGGTTTGACCCGGTCGACCTTGTTGAGGATCAGCACCATCGGCTGCCGGACATCCTTCAGCCGTTCGAGGATGGCGTCGGCGTCGCCTCGGATGCCGCGCTCGGCGTCGATCAGCAACAGCACGATGTCGGCGTCCTTGGCGCCGCCCCAGGCGGTCGTCACCATCGCCGTGTCCAGCCGTCGCTTCGGCCTGAAGATGCCGGGCGTGTCGACGAACACGATCTGCGCGTTCCGATGCGTGGCGATACCGCGCACGATGGCGCGCGTCGTCTGCACCTTGTGGGTGACGATCGACACCTTGGCGCCGACCAGTTGATTGACCAGCGTCGATTTTCCCGCATTGGGCGCGCCGATCAGCGCAACGAAGCCGGAGTGCGTGGCGGCAGCTTCCGTTGCCTGTGGGTCGTCTGCGGTGGCGGTCATGCCGCACTCCCTTCATAAGAGCGCCGCGCGTCCCTTTGGACGCGCAAAGGACGCTCCAAAAGCTTGAACCTATGCATCGAAAATCGCTTCCGATTTTTGCGCCGATGCGCTGAGCCAGACGCCTTCGCGCAGCAGCAGTGCGGTAGCGGCGGCCTGCTCGGCCTCGCGCTTGGAGCGCCCGTTGCCGATCGCCGGCGAATAGGCGCCAACCCTGACGCTGACGGTGAACAGGGGATCGTGGTCGGGCCCCTCGCGGCTGTCGATTGCGTAGACCGGCACGGCGCCTGCCGCCTGGTGTGCCCATTCCTGCAATTCGGTCTTGGCATCGCGGCGGGCAGCACCCGTGGCCTGCGAGCGCGGCCGCCAATATCTGTGGATGAAGGCGCTGGCCGCATCGAGACCGCCGTCGAGATAAAGCACGGCGATCAGCGATTCCAGCGCATCGGCGCGCAGGTTGACCCGCTTGCGTCCGTCGAGGCCGCGCACGTCCGAGCCGGCGCGGATCAGCTCCGGCAGGCCGATCTCATCGGCGATCTCCGCCAGCGCCTCGGCATTGACCAACGCGTTGAGCCTGAGCGAAAGCTCACCTTCGGCAGCGTCCGGAAACGCCGCCAGCAGCATGTCGGCGACGACCAGGCCGAGGACGCGGTCGCCGAGGAATTCGAAACGCTCATAGTCGACGCCGGCGTGGCTGCTGCGGGCGCTGGCATGGGTCAGCGCGCGGAGCAGGCGCTGGCGATCGGCAAAGGCGTGGCCGGTACGCTCCATGAGCGCTTCGGCGAGCGCGTCGGCGGTCAGCCGTTTTGTCGCCGCCATGATCCTAGTTAACGAAATGGAACAGGCGCGACGCGCGCATCAGCGACGGCCATTTCCAGATTTCGAGCGGGCTGGCGCTGCCACCGATCGAGAAGAAAATGAGGTTGGCGCGACCGACCAGGTTTTCGTCGGGCACGAAACCGACGGTGAAGCGGCTGTCCGAGGAATTGTCTCTATTGTCGCCCATCATGAAATAGTGGCCGGGCGGCACGTCGAATTCGCGAGTGTCGTCACCGATCGAGTTGGGTATCAGGTCGAGCGTGTCGTAGCTGACGCCGTTCGGCAACGTCTCGCGATAGACGTCGACCGGCCCGCTCTCCTCGGTAATGTCGCGATTGTCGATCTGCCCGACCTTCTGGCGTTGCACGCCGACGCCATTGATGAAGAGCTGGCCGTCTCTGACCTGGATCTTGTCGCCCGGCAGGCCGATGACGCGCTTGATGTAGTCGACGGAGGGGTCCGGCGGGAACTTGAACACCGCCACGTCGCCGCGCTTCGGCTCGGCGCTCCAGATGCGGCCCGAGAAGATGTCCGGCCCGAACGGCAGCGAATAGCGGGAGAAGCCATAGGACCATTTGGTGACGAAGAGATAGTCGCCTTCGAGCAAGGTCGGCCGCATCGACCCGGACGGGATCGAGAATGGCTGAAAAAGGAGCGTGCGGATGACCAGAGCGAGCAAAAGCGCCTGGACGATGACGCTGACGGTTTCGCCAAGCCCGCCGGATTTCTTCTGGGATTTTTCAGCCACGCTCATGTCGTCCTCGATTATGCGTTGGTTGGTATAGAGTCTCGGCGCGCGCTGGGCAACGTCATGCCGGTCGTCAGATGCAATCAATATGGCGCTTCTTCGACGGGCAACGCCTCGATGATCACAAAGGCTTGAGCAAGCGGAAAGTCGTCTGTGATGGTGAGGTGGATTGCCGCCCTGTGCCCTTCGGGCAGGATTTTGTCCAGCGCCGCCGCCGCCCCGCCAGTCAGCGCCATGGTCGGCTTGCCGCTTGCCAGATTGACGACGCCCATGTCGCGCCAGAAAACACCCTGCGCCATACCGGTGCCCAGCGCCTTGGCGCAGGCCTCCTTGGCGGCGAAGCGCTTGGCATAGGAGGCGGCGCGGGCGGCGCGGTTTTCGGAACGAGCCTGTTCGACCTCGGTGTAGATGCGCTGGATGAAGCGCTGGCCATGGCGCTCCAGCGATTTCTCGATGCGTCTGATGTCGATCAGGTCGCTGCCGATACCGATGATCATTCGGCGGGAACTTCCCATCCGACCGTTCCAGGCTTGCGGCGTCGAAAAAGCACTCTGTTCCCGTCCTGACATCCAAGATGCCGCTCCGACCATCCCAGGCCGGGCGCGACAAGCCATACCTTGCGCTTCGCAGCCGCGGAAAGGCAACAATGAGTTGATATAGCGGTGCGCCGGCCGCAGAACAACCGGAGCTGCGCGTGGCGCCTGCGCGCAGTCGCCTAGCGGGACCGGTGCCTCAGCGGCAACCGCGAGCTATCTACCGACCATAGTCGCTGACCTCGACGAGATTGCCGTCCGGATCGCGGAAATAGACCGAGATCATCGGCCCACGGGCGCCGATCCGCTCGACCGGGCCGACCTCTATCGCCACGCCATTAGCCGCGAGGCGGTCGCATATCTCGGAGAGCGGGCAGCCGGCGACCAGGCAGAAATCCGCCGAGCCCGGGGCAGGCGCTTTAGCCTTCGGCTCGAAAGTGTGGCCGGCCTCATGGACGTTGATCTTCTGCGTTCCGAAAAGCAGCGCCGTCGGCAGGTTCGGTGCGTCGACGCGCTCGAAGCCAAGCACGCGCCGATAAAAGGCGCAGGTGTCATCGACGGAGCGAACCGTCAACACGAAATGATCGATGCCGGTGATCACGGCAGCGCCTCCGTTACTTTTGTTTTATGCATGTCGTTGTCCCAAACCGCTGCGCACCCTCGGTTCAAGCCCATGGGCATGCTCTTGGGCGACATTCATCAGATGTTGCGGCTGCCGGGCTTGATCGCCGGTATGGCGGCGAGCTCAGGCGGCAGCCTGTCGGCCGGGTAGGCCGGAACCTCGTATTCGGCGAGCGCGATCAGCGGCACGCCGACGTCGGTCTTGCCGGCGGAGCGATCGATGATGCAGGCAGCGGCAACGACCTCGGCGCCAAGCGCGCGCAGGCAGTCGACGGTCTCGCGGATCGACAGTCCGGTGGTGACGATGTCCTCGACGATGACGACGCGCGAGCCCTTGGCGATCTCGAAGCGGCGGAGCCTGAATTCGCCTCCTTCCCGCTCGACCCAGATCGCTGGAGCGCCAAGATGGCGCGACGTCTCGTAGGCCGGGATCAGCCCGCCGATCGCCGGACCGACGACATAGTCGATCCTGCCGGGCACGGCGGCGCGGATCTTTTCGGCCAGCGCCTTGCACAGGCGCTCGGTCTTGTCGGCATGCATGAAGACCCGCGCCTTCTGCAGGAAGACCGGGCTTCGCAAGCCGGAGGTGAGGATGAAATGCCCTTCGAGAACGGCACCGGCTTCGCGGAAAATGCCCAGCACTTCGTCAGTGTTCATTGTTCGCTCCATGGCCATGGTGAATGGTGAATGGTAGCGAGTAGCGAGTAGCGAGTAGTGAGAGCACCTTCTTTCACTATTCACTATTCACTATTCACTATTCACTATTCACTATTCACTATTCACCCATTCACGCGCCGTGCATCGCTGACGCTCGAATTGTCCTTGAGCTGCGACAGCAGCCGGTTCAGGTGCTTCAGATCCCAGACTTCGAGATCGATCAGCATTTCGGTGAAATCCGGCGCGGTGCGCACCATCGACAACGTATGGATGTTGGCGTCGTTGGATGCAACGACCTGGGCGATGTCGGCCAGCGAGCCCGGCGCGTTGATGGCCGTGACCGAGACCCGCGCCGGAAACCGCTCCTTGGTGCGCTCGTCTATGTCCCAGCGCACGTCGATCCAGCGTTCGGGCTGGTCGTCGAAGGCCTGCAGCGCCGGCGACTGGATCGGATAGATGGTGATGCCGGTTCCTGGCTGCATGATGCCGACGATGCGGTCGCCGGGAACGGCACCTTCCGGCGCGAAGCGCACCGGCAGGTCGCCGCGAACGCCGCGAATCGGCACGGCGCCGTCCTTCGGCTGGTCCTTGTCCTTGCGTGCGGCGCGGCCGGGAATCTGGAACAGCATGCCGGCGGCGTTGCGGATTTTCGACCAGCCCTCCTCGCGCTGCTTGGGCGCGGCCAGCGTGACGCGCTCGTCCTTGTAGTCGGGAAATACCGCCTTCATGACATCGGCGGAGGCTAGTTCGCCGCGGCCGACCGAAGCCAGCACATCCTCGACGTCCTTGCGCGCCAGCCGGTGCAGCACCGACTTCAGGCTTTCCTTGGTAAAGGTCTTGCCGGAGCGCTCGAAAGCGCGTTCCAGTATGCGTATGCCGAGACCCGAATATTGCTTGCGGATGGCATTCTTGGTGGCGCGGCGGATCGCCGAGCGCGCCTTGCCGGTGACGACGACCGATTCCCAGGCCGCCGGCGGCACCTGCGCCTTGGAGCGGATGATCTCGACCTCGTCGCCATTCTTCAGCTCGGTCATCAGCGGCATGATGCGGCCGTTGACCTTGGCGCCGACACAGGTGTCGCCGACATCGGTGTGCACGGCGTAGGCGAAGTCGATCGGCGTAGCGCCGCGCGGCAGCGCGATCAGCATGCCCTTGGGCGTGAAGCAGAACACCTGGTCCTGGAACAGTTCCAGTTTGGTGTTTTCAAGGAAGTCCTCCGGATTGTCGCCTTCGGCAAGCTGCTCGATGGTGCGCCGCAGCCAGGCATAGGCGTTGGTCTCCTTCGAGATCGCATGCGCGGTGCCGTTCACCTTGCCGCCGGCGTCCTTGTAGATCGAATGCGCGGCAACGCCATATTCGGCGATCTTGTTCATCTGGTAGGTGCGTATCTGCAACTCGACGCGCTGGCGCGACGGCCCGACGATGGTGGTGTGGATCGAACGGTAGTCGTTCTGCTTCGGCGTGGAGATGTAGTCCTTGAAGCGGCCGGGCACCATCGACCATGTGGTGTGGATGGCGCCGAGTGCCCGGTAGCAATCCTCGACGGTGTCGACGACGACGCGAAAGCCGAAAATGTCGGACAACTGCTCGAAAGACAGCGCCTTGGCCTCCATCTTGCGGAACACCGACCACGGCTTCTTCTGACGGCTCTTGACCTCGGCCTTGATCGCATATTTGTCGAACAGCGTGGACAGCGCCTTCTCGATCTCGGACAGCACGCCCTTGTTGCGCTCGAAGATCTCGGCGAGCCGCGCGGTGACGGCGCGGTGGGCTTCCGGATTGATGAAGCGGAAGGCGATCTCCTCGAGTTCCTCGCGCATGCCCTGCATGCCCATGCGCCCGGCCAGCGGCGCATAGATATCCATCGTCTCCTCGGCGATGCGCAGGCGCTTGGCTTCGGGCACATGGTCGAGGGTGCGCATGTTGTGCAGGCGGTCGGCAAGCTTGACCAAAAGCACGCGAACGTCTTCCGAGATCGCCAGCAAGAGCTTGCGCAGGTTTTCCGCCTGCTCGGCCTTCTTGGAGACGAGGTCGAGTTTCTTCAGCTTGGTCAGGCCCTCGACCAGCTTGCCCATTTCCGGACCGAACAGCTCGTCGATCTCGGCCCTGGTCGCCGTGGTGTCCTCGATCGTGTCGTGCAGCAGCGCAACCGCGATGGTCGCTTCGTCCATGTGCATTTCGGTGAGGATGGCGGCGACTTCGAGCGGATGCGAGAAATAGGGATCGCCGGAGGCGCGCTTCTGGTGACCATGCTTCTGCATGGCGTAGACATAGGCCTTGTTGAGCAGCGCCTCGTTGACGTCAGGCTTGTAGCGCTGGACGCGCTCGACAAGCTCATACTGACGCATCATGGGCGGGATCTCGCAAAGCTGAAATGAATCATGCGCCGCACTGGCGTGCGGCGCATGTCATAGATAGCCACGAAACCGCCGACGCGAAAGTGTCGGCAGTCGTCGCAAAGATCAATAATCGTCGCTTTTCTCGGGCGGCACCAGGCCTTCGATGCCGGCCAGCAGGTCTTCTTCGGTCATGCGGTCGAAGGCGATGTTGTCCTCTGCGTCGTCGGCGTCGGTCGCCGCGACGGCGGTACCAGTCTGGTCGGCGATCGCCTCGCCGTCGGCCTCCGGCTCGTCGACCTCGACATGCTTCTGCAGCGAGTGGATCAGGTCTTCCTTGAGGTCGTCGGGCGACAATGTCTCCTCAGCGATCTCGCGCAGCGCGATGACCGGGTTCTTGTCGTTGTCACGAGGAACGGTGATCTGCGCGCCCTGGCTGATCTGACGGGCGCGGTGGCCGGCCAGAAGCACCAGCTCGAAGCGGTTGTCGACCTTGTCGATGCAATCTTCAACGGTTACGCGGGCCATGAGTTTGCCCCTTTCATGCCTGGATTTGACGGAAAACAGGCGCGGTCCATAACCCGAACGCCGTCAAAATACAAGCTTCATGGCAATCCCGGGCCGGGATCGGGAGAATACCGCGCCAATGCCGGATCGGCACGCGCGCTGCCAGCGACGATCACAATTGCTTGCAGTGCAGCATCACACCCTTGGATTGCCGTAAAACTGGCGTTATCTCGAATGATAAGAGGCCAGCAGCATTATTACGAGGCTGGCCGTTAGTCCCTGCGCATTTAGACGACCCCATATTTCAAAAAAGGATATTTTCCATGTTCGACCCGCGGGAAAAAATCGCCCTTTTCATCGACGGCGCCAATCTCTACGCCACGTCGCGCGCGCTCGGCTTCGACATCGACTACCGCAAACTCTTGGCAAGCTTCCAGAAGCGCGGCTACCTGCTGCGTGCTTACTACTACACGGCGCTGGTCGAGGATCAGGAATACTCCTCGATCCGGCCGCTGATCGACTGGCTCGACTATAACGGCTTCAAGGTGGTGACAAAGCCGGCCAAGGAATTCACCGATTCGACCGGGCGCCGCAAGATCAAGGGCAATATGGACATCGAGTTGACCGTCGATGCGCTGGAAATCGCCGATGTCGTCGACCATTATGTCATCTTTTCCGGCGACGGCGATTTCCGCACGCTGGTCGAAGCGCTGCAGCGGCGCGGGCGCAAGGTCTCGATCGTCTCCACCATGGCCTCGCAGCCGCCGATGATCTCCGACGACCTGCGCCGCCAGGCCGATCATTTCATCGACCTGATGACCCTGAAGAGCGAGGTCGGCCGCGATCCCTCCGAGCGGCCGGTGCGCCGGCCCGAACCGGCCGAAGTCGACGAGGACGACTATTGACGGCGGCGGTCTTGACCGCGCCCTTGGCCGCCTCCCCCGAGCCCGATCGCGACTGCCCGCTCTGCCCGCGGCTGCACGACTTTATCGCTGAGTGGCGGCAGCGCGAACCATCCTGGTTCAACGCGCCGGTGCCAACCTTCCTGCCACCAGAGGGCGAGGATGCCGTCAAGCTGCTGATCGTTGGGCTGGCGCCGGGCCTGCGCGGCGCCAACCGCACCGGGCGCCCCTTCACCGGCGACTATGCCGGCGACCTTCTCTACAACACGCTGATCGCACACGGCTTTGCGCGCGGCCAGTTCAAGGCCAGGGCCGACGACGGGCTGGAGCTTGTCGGCACGGCGATCACCAATGCGGTGCGCTGCGTGCCGCCGGAGAACAAGCCGGTCGGCGCAGAGATTGCCACCTGCCGGACGTTCCTGGTACCGACGATCGCGCGGTTCAAAAACCTGCGCGCCGTGCTGGCACTGGGCTCGATCGCGCACCAGTCGACCGTGCGGGCGCTGGGTGGGCGTGTTGCCGCCTATCCCTTCCGGCACGGCGGACAGCTACAAGCCAATGGCGTCACGCTGTTCTCCAGCTATCACTGCTCGCGCTACAACACCAACACCGGCGTGCTGACGGAAGCGATGTTCGTCAATGTCTTCAGCGAGATGGCTGCGTTTCTGGAGAGATAGATTCGGGCGGCGCAAGCAGTTCGGCCAGCGTTTCGTGCCCACCCTGAAGAACGTTCAGATCGACATCGCCGCTGATGCCGTCGACTCGGCCTTTGTCGTGATACTGCCAATAGATCCAGTCGTCATGCCTTGGCTGCAGCGCCAGCGAACGAACCCAGCGCGGGCGGCCGGCGATCTGGCCGGCATAGACCCGCGCGGCCGCGTCGGTCACATAAAGGATCGCCGTCTTGCCGAAGGCTGCCTCGACAGGGCCGAGAAAAGCCGAGAGTTCGACACTCAATTCTTCGGGCGATGGCCGCCGCGGACAATTGCCGACGAACTCGATATCCACCACCGGCGGCAGCAGCGGGAGATCGCGTGGCACGACCGAGATGAAATTCTTCGCCTGATCGGCGCCGGGCCTGCAGAAGGTGAAGAAATGATAGGCACCGACCGCAAGACCGGCCGCACGTGCCTCGCGCAGATTGGCGGCGAAGGCATCGTCGACATGATCGCCCCCTTCGGTCGCCTTGATGACGGCGAAGGCGACATCGTCGGCAGCAACACGCCGCCAGTCGATCTGCCGCTGGTGATGGGAAACGTCGATGCCTCTGACCGGATATTTGCCGCGGTCCGGAGAAAACGTTTGGAAGTAGAAATAGACGCCGGCCGCGACGAGGCACGCCAGGATCAGGCTGGCCGCACCCCAAAGGACGATCCGGTTCTTCAAAAGAGTGCCTATTCCCTGTTGAACCGCCCTGCCTTATGGCTCCGGGCATTCGAAACTCGAAAAGCCAATGGTCGGCTTTTTCGCCTGCTACCGCCGGATGTTTTTCAGCCACGCTCCTTCAGCAGCCGGCCCTTCTCGCGCGACCAGTCGCGCTGCTTTTCGGTTTCGCGCTTGTCGTGCAGTTTCTTGCCGCGGCCGACGGCAAGCAGCAGCTTGGCGCGGCCCTGGTCGTTGAAATAGATTTTTAGCGGCACCAGCGTCATGCCTTCGCGGTCGACGCTCTGCGACAGCTTCGCCATCTCGCGCTTGTTGAGCAGGAGTTTGCGGCGCCGGCGCGGCTCGTGATTGAAGCGGTTGGCCTGCAGATATTCCGGCAGATAGGAGTTGATAAGCCAGATCTCACCGCCCTCGACCGAGGCATAGCTGTCCTGGATGTTGGCCTGGCCCTGGCGCAGCGACTTCACCTCGGTGCCGGTCAGCACCAGGCCGGCCTCGATCGTGTCGAGCACCTCATAGGAAAACCGCGCCTTGCGGTTTTCCGCAACGGTCTTGTTGTTGGGATCGGCTTTTCTGACTTGATTCATGACGTCCAGAGTTCGTTTCGAAACTCGCTCCCGCGAGTCAGATGATGGTGGCACCGAGAACCGGAGCGGAGCGTACATATAGTACGTGAGCACCGGAAGCGCAGGTGGCGCCTTCAGATGGCCGCAGGAGTAGAGTTTCCAAACGGGCTCGCTAATTGATCAAGCCGGCGTGCTTCATGGCCGCATCGATCTTCTCGGCGGTCGACGGTTCGACCGTCACCAGCGGCGAACGCAACACGTTCTCGACCTTGCCGAGCTTCGACAGCGCATATTTCGCGCCGGATACGCCGGGTTCCAGGAAGATAGCCTTGTGCAGCGGCAGCAGGCGATCCTGCAAGTCCAGCGCCTTGGCGTTGTCGCCGGAAAGCGTCGCCTCCTGGAATTCGGCGCATAGTCGCGGCGCGACATTCGACGTCACCGAGATACAGCCGACGCCGCCATGGGCGTTGAAGCCGAGCGCCGAGGCGTCCTCGCCCGAAAGCTGGATGAAATCCTTGCCGCAGGTGGCGCGCTGCTCGGAAACCCGCTCGACCTTGCCGGTAGCATCCTTGACGCCGACGATGTTCTTGAAATCGTGCGCCAGCCGGCCCATCGTCTCGGGCGTCATGTCGACCACCGAGCGCGGCGGAATGTTGTAGATGATGATCGGCAGGCTCGTCGCCTTGGCGACAGCGGCGAAATGCGCATAGAGGCCACGCTGCGTCGGCCTGTTGTAGTACGGCGTGACGACAAGGGCGGCGTCGGCGCCCGCCTTCTCGGCATACTGGACCAGGCCGACCGCCTCTTCGGTGTTGTTGGAGCCGGCGCCGGCGACGACCGGAACCCGGCCCTTGGCCACCTCGATGCAGACCTTGACGACTTGGCGGTGCTCGTCGTGCGACAGCGTCGGCGACTCGCCGGTGGTGCCGACCGGAACCACGCCCGTCGTGCCTTCGGCGATCTGCCAGGCGATGAACGCGCGAAAGGCTTTCTCGTCGAAACGCCCGCTCTGTTCGAACGGTGTCACGAGCGCGGTAAGCGAGCCTCTCAGCATGTCGTCCAACTCCTTGGGACTTCTCTGGTTCTTGGGTATCTGTCGTGCGCGCCTTCTAGCCGAAAGCGAAGCCGCGCACCATAGTCTCGACATTGTTGCGCGACAAGCATGGCGGTAGTGCCAGCAAGCGCAATTCGAACGACCTTGATAGTCCTCTGTTTACGGGCTCTTCACCACGGCTAACTAGGCTTCAGTTGGTCTGTGCCTGTTGCTAATGTGTAAGACAGGAAATAATGAAGACGATGCCGACCAGGCAGCCTCAATTATTCGCGCTGCTTGGCGCAATCTTCCTGCTGACGGCGAGCATTGTGGCCGCCGGCACTATCGATGCGCAGGTCACGTCGGCCATCCCGATGCCAAGCCTGAAAGACGATGGCCGGCAGGATCCAGTTGGCACTCCATCCGCCAGCGTCGCCAGGCTGAAGAGCGGCCTCGACGCGCTGGCGGCAAACGACATTGCCGGTGCGCGTCAAGTGCGCGAGGTCCTGCCGGCCAATTCGCTCGACCAGCACATCCTCGCCTGGGCGATCGCGCTTTATGGCGGCGACAAGGTGCCGAGCGGCGACATTGCCGATGCTGCGAAAATGCTGCCGAACTGGCCGGGCATGATCGCCTTGCGCAAGAACAGCGAGCGCGCGCTCTACCGCGAGAACCCCGCGCCCGAGATCGTGGTGCAGGCATTCGGCGGCAGCCAGCCACAGACAGTCGAGGGCGTGGTGATCCTCGCCCGCTCCTATGTGTCGCAGGAAAACGTCAAGGCGGCGCGCTCGGTGCTGTCGCCTTTCTGGCGCACCGAAAAGCTGGAAGCCAAGGACGAAGCGGCGATCATCCAGGAATTCGGCAAGCTGATCCCAACCGCCGACCACCGTTTGCGCATGGAGCGCATGTTCTACGCCGATCGGGTCAATTCTGCGTTGCGCGTCGCCGGCCTCGCCGGCGCCCAGCAACTGGCCGACGCCTGGGCGGCGGTATCCAAAGGCGACAAGAGGGCTGCCAAACTGCTGAAGGCGGTGCCGGCAGCGCAGCGTTCGGCCGGTTATCTCTTCGCGCAAGCCGAATATCTGCGCAAGCAGAAGAAGTTCTCCGACGCTGCCGCAGTGATGATGACGGCGCCGAGCGACCGCGGCGCGCTGGTCGATCCGGACGCGTGGTGGGCCGAGCGCCGGGTGCTGTCGCGCGAACTGGTCGATCAGGGCGACATGAAAACCGCCTACATAATCGTCGCATCGCACGCCGCCGAAAGTGCCGCCAACGCGGCGGATGCGGAGTTCCATGCCGGCTGGTACGCGCTGCGCGGCCTCAACGACCCGAACACCGCCGCCAGGCATTTCGCACGGATCGCCGATCTCGCCCAGGGGCCGATGTCGCTGTCGCGCGCCTATTACTGGCTCGGCCGAGCGGCCGAAGCCGGCGGTCCCGGCATTGCGAAGGATCATTTCACCCGCGCCGCCGGTTACGGCACTGCCTTCTACGGCCAACTCGCCGGCGAGCGCGTCGGCCGGCAGACCCTCAACATCGCCTATCCCTTGCCTGATACCGCCGATCGCCGGAATTTCGCCAATCGCGAAGCGGTCAGCGCCATCAAGCGGCTGCAGGAGGCGGGCTACGGGCGCTATGCCGACACGCTCTACCGCGACCTCGCCGGACAGTTGACCAGTCCGGGAGAGCTGGCGCTGCTCGCCGCGATGGCGGAAAAGCAGGGCAATCATTTCCTGGCGCTGAAAGTCGGCAAGATCGCCGGCGCGCGCGGCATCGATGTCGGCGCGCTGTCGCATCCGCTCGGCGTCATTCCCGACACCGCCGACATTTCCGGCTCGGGCAAGGCGCTGGCCTATGCGATCGCCCGTCAGGAAAGCGAGTTCAACATCGGCGCCGTCTCTAGCGCCGGCGCCCGCGGGCTGCTGCAGCTGATGCCGGGGACCGCCAGGCAGTTGGCGAGGAAGGCCGGAATGACTTTCTCGCAAGCGCGGCTGACCACAGACGCCGGCTACAATGCGACGCTGGGCGCCGCCTTCCTCGGCGAGCAGCTCGGCCGCTTCAACGGCTCCTATGTGCTGACCTTCGCCGGCTATAATGCCGGCCCCAACCGCGCCGCCCAGTGGGTGGCTAGATATGGCGACCCGCGCGGCAAGGACATCGACGCGGTCATCGACTGGATCGAGCGGATTCCCTACACGGAAACAAGAAGTTACGTCCAGCGCGTGATGGAGAATTACGAAGTCTACAAGATGCGTATTTCCGGCAAATACGACATTGTGGGAGATTTGGTGAACGGACGGGGGTGACGGGAGGGGCATTGAGCCGGACAGCCACAGGCTGGCGATCCTTCGCGCCCCCCTCTGTCCTGCCGGACATCTCCCCCACGAGGGGGGAGATTGGCTGTTTCGCCGACGGCGCTTCTTCTGCGGCGTTGGAGGTTAGCGAAAACGGAGATGCAGCTAATCTCCCCCCCTCGTGGGTCCCTCGTGGGGGAGATGTCCAGCAGGACAGAGGGGGGCGCTGTCCCGCCGGCATCTCAGAAGGTTAGAGCCAAATGTCGAACGATTTTTCCGATTTCTTCTACGCCTCACCGGACGGCCTGCAACTTCATGCTCGCATCTACGGCGAAGCAAACTCCGGCCATTGGCCGGTCGTCTGCCTGCCCGGCCTGACTCGCAATGCCCAAGATTTTCACGAGCTGGCGCTTTATCTGTCGAGGCGGGCGGCGAGAAAAATTGTCGTCTTCGACTATCGCGGGCGCGGGCAGTCCGCCTACGATCCCGATATCAGCCACTACAATGTCGGCATCGAAGCCGGCGATATCCTCGCCGGGCTGGCGGCGCTGGGGATCGAGCACGCGGCGTTCATCGGCACGTCGCGCGGCGGGCTGATCATCCATGTGCTCGGCGCGATGCGGCCGACCATCCTACGGGCTATCGTGCTCAACGACATCGGCCCGGTGGTCGAGGCCGGCGGCCTTGCCCATATCCGCTCCTATCTCGAGCGCGCGCCGATGCCGAAAACCCATGCCGAGGCGCTCAGTGCCCAGCGCGGCACGCATGGCAGCGACTTCCCTGCGCTCGCCGAGGCGGATTGGGAGCGGATGGTGGCGGCCCTCTATCGCGAAACGGATGAAGGGCTGGTGCCGGATTTCGACCCGAAGCTGGTCGGCACGCTGGCTGGCCTCGACCTCACCCAGCCACTGCCAGACCTGTGGCCGCAGTTCGAGGCGCTGGCGGCCATCCCGATGCTCGCCATACGCGGCGCCAACTCGAAGCTGCTGTCGGCCGAAACGCTCGAACGGATGCGAAAGCGTCATCCCCATGTTGAGACGATAACGGTCGAGGGCCAGGGCCATGCCCCATTTCTCGAGACCGGCGGCCTGCCCGGCGCCATTGCCGCTTTTCTGGATCAGGCAGAACTCAAGTTCAAATAAAGTAAATCCCAAGACCTGATCGGTCTTGGGGTGGTTACAGCAGTATAGAAATGGCCTGAGATTACTTGGCTTTCGAGCTCTTCCTCGGCGCCTTTGCGGCTGCAGGCTCCGCCTTATGCCCGCTCGGCGATGCGGAAGGCGTCGTCAATGGGGACGAAAACACAGAGCTTTCGGCACCCCCAGCCGCTCCGCCGCGAGGCGTTTCCAGCACAGTGACGCAGCCATCGAGGTCATTGGTGGCAAGGTGCGCGTAACGCATGGTCATGGAAAGCGTCTGGTGGCCAAGCCACATCTGCACACGCCTGATGTCGATGCCGCCCTGGACAAGACGCGAAGCGCAGGTGTGGCGCAGGATATGCGGCACCACCTGATCGTCGGCGCCAAGGCCGATTTCGGCTTTCGCGTCGTTCCAGATGGCGCGGAACTGCGCCTGGCTGAGCTTGGTGAACGGCCCCTTGGGCCGACGGCCCTCGGTGGGCGGCAGCTTGATCACCTCTTTTACCCGCTCGGTCATCGGAATGGTGCGGCTGCGGCCGGATTTGGTGATCCAGAAACTGACGCGATGCTCCTGGATATCGTTCCAGATCAAGCCAAGCGCCTCGCCGAGACGGCATCCGGTGTCGACGAGAAAGATGGAGAGCCGGTAAGCATCCTCGCTGCGGCTCTTGATGGCGGCAAACAGCCTGGCCTCTTCGTCCCTCTCAAGGAATCGAATCCGCCCCGCCCGCTCCTTCTGGCGGCGGAACTCGGGCAGGCTATGGATATCTCCCATCTTGTGAGCCTTGCGCAGCAGTTTGCTGAGGGCAGCCATCTTCCGGTTGATGGTTGCGTTGCTGTTGCCGCGCTGGCGCAAGGTGCCGATAAGGTTGTCCAAGGTGCTTTGGTCGAAGGCGCTGAAACGCTCCCCGAGGAGAATCTCGTCTATCTCGCCGATGAAGGAGCTGACATTGTATTTATGCCGCCCGTCATCCCAAAGTATGTCCCGGTATGCTGAAAAAAGCTCTCCAACCCTGTACGACTTTACTTCTCTTACCTTGTTGTAACTGTATTTTATCTTGGAAACTTGAGAAGAAAAAACCGAAAAATGATCAGAGGGTTCATCCTCTTGAATCGCTTCGTTCGTCATCATTCGCCACACCCCCGAGTGGATGGATCAGACCTATCCGCTTGGAAGCGCCCTTTCAAGAGTTTTTGATCACGCAGTTGTGATTTCATCCGCCATCAACGGATCCCACGAAATCTTCCCACGGACCTTATTCAGCTACCGTTACCCCCTGTTCCTTCTGTTTGACCCTGTTCCAGTCACGAAACAAAACAGCCCGGGCATTGATGCGCCCGGGCTGAATTTCACTTGTATTAAGTCCAACCCTTAGAACGAGCGCTGGAAGCGGAGCATGCCGCCGAAGCTGTCCTCGTCGTCGGCATTGGTCCAGTTGTCGAAGCCGGGCTCGCCGAACTCGCCTGCGTGCACGTAGTCGACTTCGGCCGTGATCGTCAGACCTGGGACGACGTCGTAAGCAATGTTGGCAGCGATGCCGAGGTTTTCGCCTTCGTCATACGAGATCTGGGTGTTGAACGAGGTCTTCTCGTTGATGGTGTAGGTGCCACCGCCCCAGACCGCCCAGTTGCCGCTCCACAGCTTGTACATGCCGCGGCCGCCAGCAGACTTTGCCCAGGTGACGTCCGTCAAGTTGTCGTCCGTGCCGTAGCCGGCCATGATGAACAGCGACAGGTTCTCCATCGGGGTGATGTCAAGGCGAACCTTGCCGGACACTTCTTCATAGTTGCTGTCGTAAGCAATGACGCCGGTGATCGCGCCCCAGCCCTGCGTCCACTTCAAGCCGCCGACGACATGCGGAACGTAGCTGTCGATCGTGAAGAGATCGCCATAACCTTCTTCGAGCGAGATGACGGCCGAGAAGCCGTTGCCGGCGTCGAAGTAGTACTGGACGACGTTGGTGTCGAAGCCACCGTAGGGAACCAGCGTATCCTGGATGACGTTGCCGGCGTAGCCGATGAACGTATCGAAGGCCGATTCGTCCTTACCGACGCGCAGGCCGCCGAGCTGGATCCAGGCGAAGTTCAGCGAGGCGCCGCTGTTGGCGGCATCGTTGTAGTATTGGTAATCATTGGCGTTGTTGAAGTTGAACCGGGTCTCGGTGTAGGTCTTCAACGTACCGAGCTCGGTTTCCTGGCCGGTCCATGTCCTAAACGTAAAGCGGGCACGCTTGCGGTAGGTGTTCTGCAAGTCGCCGTCCTCGGCGTCGCCGTTCTCCGCACCGGTGAACGCACCGACGTCGCCGACGCCGATGTCGTAACGGACATAGCCGCCGATGCGCAGGCAGGTTTCGGTGCCGGGGATGTAGAAGTAGCCAGCGCCGTAGACGTCGCAGATGCGGACGTATTCAGCGGGCTCCGGCTCGGCAACGACGACGGCGTCGGCGGCGCGCGCACCGGAAACTGCGACCAGCGCCGCAGCTGAGCCGAGAAGAAGGCTCTTGATGTTCATTTTCTGACCTCCAGTCAAAAGTTAAAAAACGGGTCTGGGTATTCTTTGCTGAAGGACAGCGTTCCCTGCCCCATCCCCACTACCGAAAAAGATGCGCACCGCGCCGCTCCTTCGAATTCGACATTACCCATGAGGCGGCGGCGTTCAACCACCATCGTACCGGCAAAAGGTCTGTGCGGGTGCTATCCCCAAGTGTTGTTGCACAAATGACACGATTTGGCCTCACTCGGAAAGCTCCCATTAACCATCGGGCCGTTGGAAACCCCTGGGCGAGCCCTTGCAAACCGGCCGATTCCGGCGATTGCGCGCGATCATGCCCCGAGTCGGCCGGCTAAGGGGATTGCCGCAGTTCCGTCGCATGGCGAAAAAGCGGCGCTTCGGAGGAAATCGGTTTTTTCAATGATAATGGCGCGGGCTTGTTGCTTGTGGCCGCGCTTTTCTTTATCCACCGGCGAAACGGAGAGGTGGCCGAGTGGTCGAAGGCGCTCCCCTGCTAAGGGAGTAGAGGTCAAAAGCTTCTCGTGGGTTCGAATCCCATCCTCTCCGCCACCCTACGCCCTATGTGGTACGTCTATTTCCTGCAACTCCGTAACGGCGATCTCTATGTCGGATCGACCAACGACCTTCGGCGCCGTTTCGAATCGCATCGATCAGGCTTTGTGACTTCGACCAAGGCTTATCTGCCTGTCACTTTGAAGTCCTACATTGCGGTTGAAACCGAGGCCAATGCACGGCAACTCGAGCGCTATTTCAAGACCGGCTCGGGCAAGGCCTTCGCGGGCAAGCGTTTTTGGCCCCACTGATGGCACCAAGATTATCTGTTTGAAATAAAAGAGAAACAGCGCAACGAGCTGCTTTTCGTCGACCTCCGCCTTCGATTCTGACTGGAGGTCAGAAAATGAACATCAAGAGCCTTCTTCTCGGCTCAGCTGCGGCGCTGGTCGCAGTTTCCGGTGCGCGCGCCGCCGACGCCGTCGTCGTCGCCGAGCCGGAACCCGCTGAATACGTCCGCATCTGCGACGTCTACGGCGCTGGCTACTTCTACATTCCCGGCACCGAAACCTGCCTGCGCATCGGCGGCTACATCCGTTACGACATCGGCGTCGGCGACGTCGGCTCGTTCGACGGTGCGAGGGCCTTCGACCGCGAGGACGGGGACGAGCAGGACACCTTCTACAAGCAGGCTCGCTTCACGTTTAAGACCTGGACCGGCCAGGAAACCGAGCTCGGCACCTTGAAGACCTACACCGAGACCCGCTTCAACTTCGGCAACCGAAACAATTACGGCTACATAAACGACGACGGCGACCTCAACGTCGCCGAAAACAAGGGTATTTCGCTGAACTTCGCCTGGATCCAGCTTGGCGGCCTGCGCGTCGGTAAGGACGAATCGGCCTTCGATACGTTCATCGGCTACGCCGGCAACGTCATCCAGGATACGCTGGTTCCCTACGGTGGCTTCGACACCAACGTCGTCCAGTACTACTTCGACGCCGGCAACGGCTTCTCGGCCGTGGTCTCGCTCGAAGAAGGCTATGGCCCCTTCACGATCGACAGCTATGTTCCGCATGTCGTCGGCGGCGTGAAGTGGACGCAGGGCTGGGGCGCGATCACCGGCGTCATCGCCTATGACAGCGCCTACGAAGAGGTGGCCGGCAAGGTTCGCCTTGACATCACCCCGATGGAGAACCTGTCGCTGTTCATCATGGCCGGCTACGGCACGGACGACAACTACACGGACGACACCTGGGCATTGCCCGCAGGCGGCCGCGGCATGTACAAGCTCTGGGAAGGCAACTGGGCGGTCTGGGGTGGTGGCACCTACACCATCAACGAGAAGACCTCGTTCAACACCCAGATCTCCTATGACGAAGGCGAAAACCTCGGCGTCGCTGCCAACATCGCCTACGACATCGTTCCGGGCCTGACGATCACGGCCGAAGTCGACTACGTGCACGTCGGAGAGTTCGACCCTCTCGAACCCAACTGGACCAATGCCGACGACGAAGACAGCTTCGGCGGCCTCCTTCGCTTCCAGCGCTCGTTCTAACAGGCTTTGCCTGACTGAACTCAAACCCGGCGGGCAACCGCCGGGTTTTTTGTGTCACGACGGCACGGCTATCAAGTTGCGTGGATGCATGGGTGCGGCCGACACCGGCCACGGTCATTTTCTGCTGGATCGGCCCGCGCCGCCAATCGCCGACGTCTGCGATTGGCCGCCTACCCACCATGCCTTCGTCATCCCAGGGCGGAGCGAACGCGAAGCGGAGTGCAGACCCTGGGATGACGAAGGGAGGGCTGCGGTCCACGCAATGTGGACCGCAGACCTCAAGTCAAATCTCTGCGAGGTCGCCCAGCGATTGTATCAGCGGCTGAATTTCGTTTTCATAATTCTTCCAGCGCTTGACGGACGATTTGTAAATCGGCTGACGAACCTGCCAGCGGCTGGGCGTATTGACCGAACCGTCCCTGTCGAAAAAGCGCAGACAGGCATCATCCCAAGGCAGCCCGAGATACTCTATGAGGCGGCGCGACTGCGCTTCCTGGTCCTCAACCAGCGTTTCGTAGCGATTTTCGAAGATAAGGCCCGGAAAAACCTCGTTCCAATGCCGCATCAGGCGGTCATATTCGCGATAATACAGGCCTAGTGTTTTCAGGTCGGTGTTGTAGCTGTGTCCCTCGCTGAAGTTGAGGACAAAGCAAGAGACGCAATTGTCGATGGCGTCACGACGGCAATGAATGATGCGCGCGTTGGGAAAGAGAAGGCCGATAAGACCAATCATTTCAAAATTGTGTGGCATCTTGTCCACGACGCGAAGTGCAGCAGGCGCCCGCTCCCGTAAATAGGACAGATGCTCTTCGGCCAGGGTTCTGGACAGGTCTTCCGTGATCGACATGATTGGCCGGTTCAAATCTCCAGCCGATGAGGTTTTGAGGCCGATCGCATTCGCGACCCGCCTTAGTTTGGCAAGCTCCCCTGCCCCATGAACATCGGGATGGCTGGCGCAGATCTGTTCCGTGAGCGTCGTTCCCGAGCGGGGCATGCCAACCACGAACACAGGCACTTCAGAAGGATTTCCATAGCCGGCCCTGGCAGCAAAAAAGTCCGGCGTGAAGGTTTCAATCAGCGAGTCAATCCAGCGACGATGCAAGTCGATATCGAACTTGTAGCCGGAAGCCTGTTTCGCCTTGTTGAAATGGTCGAATGCATCCTCATAACGTCTGAGGTCGTTCAGCACCTTGCCGGCAGCGTGATGGAGCTTGTGAGCACCGTCCGCATCAAGCTTGGGATTGCCGAGTTCACGAAGGATGGATTGGAGCTCCTCGGGCTCTTCGGTGAACTTTTTCGTCTGCACGAGGTCGTTGTAGGCAGTCGGTATTTCGGTGCGACGTTCGATTGCTTCCTTCAGATAGACGGCGGCTTCATCCATGCGCCCCAGGCTGCTGAGCGCGCTGGCCAGTCCGGTCCGCACCTTGGGATGATCGCGCTTGATTTTCAGTGCCTTCTCGTAAAGCGGCAATGCCATGTCGGGTTTGTCAAACTGGGTGTAAGCGCGCCCCAATGCACAAAGTGCTTCGACAAGGCCGGGCTGCAGTTCCAAGGCGTACTGCATATGCTTGATTGCTGGCGTATATTCGCTGACCTTCATATAGGCCTCGCCCAGACTGAGGTGGTAGTAGGGATTTTCAGGCTCCTCGCCGACCGCCCGTGCGAAATATCGCAAAGCCGCTTCGTCGTCATAGCCCAGGCCGACGGTCCCCAGGATGTAAAGGGCGAGGGGATGGTTCGGCGTGCGCGCCAGAACCCGAAGGCATAGGTCCTGTGCCTCGTCGAGTCGCTTTGCCTGCTGAAGCATATACGCCTGTTTCAGCAGCGCGTCGTCGGCCTGCGCACGCGACTGAGCGTTTCCTTGATTCACCATCGGCTTCAGCATCGGCGCCTTCGCTTTCGGCGCGGGGGCGGGTTTGAGGTGCTTGGACCAGGCAGGTGGGAGTCGATTGTTCATGGTCTCTCGCTAGCAAAAAGAGCCGAAGGAATCCAGCACGCTGGTTGCAGCCAGGGCGGGAGCTTGCGCGGCCAACTGTGCCGCGCTAGCAAGAAGGCCCTTTTCGAACGAGCCCCTTTTCGAACGAGCATTGCCATGCGCCAGCGCCCTCCCCTCACGCCGATCATCGCTGCGCTTCCCTCGACGGTGCCATTTGTCGGCCCGGAGGCGCAGGAGCGTGATCGCGGCCGCGCGTTTCGCGCCCGCATCGGCGCCAATGAGAGCAGTTTCGGGCCCTCGCCGCGCGTCATCGCCCGCATGGCCGGCGTCGCCCGCGACATGTGGATGTATTGCGACCCCGACAATCACGATTTGAAGGTGGCTGTCGCCGCGCATCTGGGCGTGAGCGCCGAAAACGTGGTGGTCGGCGAAGGCATAGACGGGCTGCTCAGCCTGGTGGCGCGCATGTATGTGGCGCCGGGTGACGCGGTGGTCACCTCGCTCGGCGCCTATCCGACCTTCAATTTCCATATTGCAGGCGTCGGTGGCCGGCTGGTCGCGGTTCCTTACGAGAACGACCGGGAAAGCCTGGACGGCCTGTTGGCTGCGGTCGTCAAGGAAAACGCGCCGCTGGTCTATCTGTCCAACCCGGACAATCCAATGGGAAGCTGGTGGGAGGTGGCCGAGCTCATTCGCTTCGCCGAAGCCTTGCCGGAAACCACCATGCTGGTGCTCGACGAGGCCTATGGCGAGTTGGGACCGGCCTCGGCGCTACCGCCGATCGATATCTCGCGGCCGAATGTCATCCGCATGCGCACCTTTTCGAAGGCCTACGGACTGGCCGGCATACGCTGCGGCTACGCGGTGGCTGAGGCCCAGGTGATCCGCGATTTCGAGAAAATCCGCAACCATTACGGCGTCAGCCGCATGGCGCAGATCGCCGGCGTCGAGGCGCTGGCCGATCAGGACTATCTCCAAAGCGTGGTGACTCGGGTCGCGGCCGGCCGCCGGCGCATCGCTGAGATAGCCGAGGCCAATGGGCTGAAGCCGCTGCCCTCGGCAACAAATTTCGTCACCATAGACTGCGGCGGTGGCGGCGCCTTCGCGCTGAAGGTGCTGCAGGCGCTTTTGGCGCGGGATGTGTTCATCCGCAAGCCGATGGTGCCGGTGCTCGACCGCTGCATAAGGGTCAGCGTCGGCCTCGACCACGAGCTCGACATCCTTGCCGAGGAGCTGCCTAGCGCGCTGGCGGCGGCACGGGGGAACTGAGGGGCGCAAAGTCGTCGTTTCGGCCCTGCCGCTATTTCCCGCCGTCGCCGAGCAGGCACGTGACCCGCTTCAATGCGTCCGAAAGCTCGGTGGCATCGTTGTCGGCCAGGCCGGCAGTCAGCCGGGTGAGATCGCGATCCACCGCCGCCTGCAGCGTGGCCAGCTCCGAGTTGCCCCGAGCGGTCAGCGACAGGATGCATCTACGCCGGTCGTGCGGGTCGGCGCGCAGTTCGGTCAGGCCCATGGCTGCGAATTTTCTGAGGATCCGCGTGAGATAGGCGGGGTCCAGCCGGAGATCATCGGCAATCCTGGACGCCGTCAATCCGAGGTCGAGATGGAACGCCCGCGCAAGAAATCCTGCCTCCCCGCTCTGGTTGGCAGCGATGGCGGCGGCACGGTGACCCAGCTCGAACAGCACCCGCGCCTCGGTCAAAGTATAGGCGCTCTGCATCAAGGTCTCGTCGAGCAGCCCGATCAAACTGGTGTAAAACCTGTTGAAGTGGCGGATTTCGGTGACCACGGCATTCCGCTCGTCCGGCATGTTAGGCTCCTGCCAGGAGATTTCTACGCCGCAGGATCATCGCTATATTATTTGACCTAGTCAACTATTTAGAAGACGTGACCATTTTCCCATAAGGCTCAGCCTTGAATTAATTGAACGTTCGTTTTATTATGCGTCGGGATGAGGTAACCATGGCGCGCACGACCGGTTCCGACGGAGAAAAAACCGAGGCAGCGGTCCGTGAGGCGGCGGTCAACCTGATCGCCCGTCTCGGCTATGAGGCGATGTCGATGCGCCAGCTGGCCGCCGAGGTCGGGGTCCAGGCCGCGGCGCTCTACCGCTATTTTCCGACCAAGGAAGACCTCCTGTTCACGCTGATGCGCGAGCACATGGAAGGGCTGATCGAGGCGTGGGAGGCGGCGCGCCCCGCTGTGGCCGATCCGGCGGCGCGGCTTGCCGCCTATGTCGAAAACCACATCGCCTTTCACATCGAGCGCCGCCATTCCACCCATGTTTCGAACATGGAACTGCGCAGCCTGTCGCACGACCGGCTGACGCAGATTCTGCGTATGCGCACGGCCTATGAGAAGGAGCTGCGCGCCATCCTGCGCGACGGTTCGGAAGCCGGAGCCTTCACTGTCGACGATACCGGCCTCACCGCCATGGCGCTCATCCAGATGATGACCGGCGTCATCGTTTGGTTCCGACCAGGCGAGCGGCTATCGATCTCTGAAGTAACCGCCACATATCTTTCAATGACAATGCGCCTCGTTGGGGCAAAGGCCCATGGCGCGACAATGAGCTACGGCGCCGCGCATCCCTTGGGACGCTCAAAGGACGCTGTAGCACTTTGATTTGCGCATGATCCTCAGCGGACCGAGGGTCGGCGCAGTAAAAACGAGTTCGATACTCGCAGACGCGAACCTTCGGTTCGGGATCATGCGGCGGGAGGAAACTGCATGTACACGCACACGCTCAATTTCGGGCTTGATGAAGACATCGAGGCGCTGCGCGACCTTGTGCGGCGTTTCGCCCAGGAAAAGATCGCGCCGATCGCCGCCGAGATCGACCGCAGCAATGAATTTCCGGCGCATCTGTGGGCCGAGATGGGGGCGCTCGGCCTGCTCGGCATCACCGCCGATCCGGATTTCGGCGGCACCGGCATGGGCTATCTCGCCCATGTCGTGGCGGTGGAAGAGATTTCCCGCGCCTCGGCCTCGGTCGGCCTCTCCTACGGCGCCCATTCCAACCTCTGCGTCAACCAGATCAATCGCTGGGCGACGCCGGCGCAGAAGGAAAAATATCTGCCTGCGCTTTGCACCGGCGAAAAGGTCGGCGCGCTGGCGATGTCGGAATCCGGCGCCGGCTCCGACGTCGTGTCGCTCAGGCTGCGCGCCGAAAGGCGCAACGACCGCTATCTGCTCAACGGCACCAAGATGTGGATCACCAACGGGCCGGACGCCGAGACGCTGGTCGTCTATGCCAAGACCGATCCGGAGCGGCATTCGCGCGGCATCACAGCCTTCATCGTCGAAAAATCGATGGCTGGCTTTTCCGTCGCGCAAAAGCTCGACAAGCTCGGCATGCGCGGCTCCAACACCGGCGAGCTGGTTTTTTCGGATGTCGAGGTGCCGTTCGACAATGTGCTGCACGAGGAAGGACGCGGCGTCGAAGTGCTGATGTCGGGCCTCGACTACGAGCGCGCCGTGCTCGCGGGCGGCCCGATCGGGCTGATGGCGGCGTGCCTCGACGTGGCGATCCCCTATGTGCACGAGCGCAAGCAGTTCGGCCAGCCGATCGGCGAGTTCCAGCTGGTGCAGGGCAAGCTGGCCGACATGTATACGGTGATGAACGCGGCGCGCGCCTATGTCTATGCTGTCGCCGCCGCCTGCGATCGCGGCCAGACGACCCGCAAGGACGCCGCCGGCTGCGTGCTGTTCGCCGCCGAGAAGGCGACACAGATGGCGCTCGACGCCATCCAGCTGCTGGGCGGCAACGGCTATATCAACGACTATCCGACCGGCCGGCTTTTGCGCGACGCCAAGCTCTACGAGATCGGCGCAGGCACCAGCGAAATCCGCCGCTGGCTGATCGGGCGCGAAATCATGGCGGAAGGAATCTAGTGAGCGCGGGTTCGGACTTTTGTCGAACCTTCGTCGACCCGCCTTCGGGCGACTTCGGCAAGCGTGTCCGAAATCCACTGATTGATGGATTTGCCGTCGCTGGCTGCCGCCTTACCCAACAAGGCATGAATTTCCGGCGTGGTACGCAGAGCGAGCTTGCCGGAATAGGGCTTTTGGGGCTCGGTGCCATGATCCTTGCAAAAGGCAAGATAGTCGTCGACGCTGTCGTGAAACGATTTCACCAGCTCGTCCGCACTTTCGGCCTGGAAAGTCACAATGTCACGAATGCCGAGGACACGGCCATGGAACACCATATCCTCGTCATCAAACTCGATCGATCCAGCATAACCCTTGTAAAGCTTCATGGCTTTATTCCAACATTTGTCAGAAACTCGCGGAGATCCCTGATTGCCCACCGCTTGGTATCGGGTCATGGATGCGGACGATGAAGAAATAATGTCTGGCCGGCGATGGTGAACCTCACTCGAGAACTGCTTCCCTCGGACATCTCCGCTCAGAGTGCAATCAACAACGTCTCGACATCCCGCCATTTGATCGAGCCACTCACTGGGTCCGCAAAGTGTTTTCCGCGCATGACGACCTCCATGGAAAATGCCCCGGCAGGAAGCGCCGGGTTCGCCGTTGGCGGTCGCACGTCATGCGTGACGAAACTCAGATTTGATAGCGAAATATGATATCACCTCAGGTTTGTCAATGACCACCCTCACCTCGCAGATCTCGCCCGCCTCCGACACCTTCCGCGCCAATGCCGAGCGCATGCGGGCGCTGGTCGCCGACATTTCGCAAAAGGCGGCAACCGTCGAGCGCGGCGGCACGGACGAAGCGCGTGAACGCCACCAGAGCCGCGGCAAGCTTCTGCCGCGCGAGCGCCTCGCCCAGTTGCTCGACACCGGTTCGCCATTTCTTGAAATCGGCCAGTTCGCCGCATGGTCGATGTATGGCGAGGAGATTTCGTCGGCCGGCATCATCGCCGGCATCGGCCGTGTCGAAGGCACCGAAGTGATGGTCGTCGTCAACGACGCCACGGTGAAGGGCGGCACCTATTATCCTCTGACGGTGAAGAAGCATCTGCGCGCCCAGGAGATCGCGCTGCAGAACAAGCTGCCTTGCGTCTATCTGGTCGACAGCGGCGGTGCCAATCTGCCCAACCAGGACGAGGTGTTTCCCGACCGCGATCATTTCGGCCGCATCTTCTACAACCAGGCCAACATGTCGGCTTCAGGCATACCGCAGATCGCCTGCGTCATGGGTTCGTGCACGGCGGGCGGCGCCTACGTGCCGGCGATGTCGGACGAGACGATCATGGTGCGCAACCAGGCGACTATCTTCCTTGGCGGCCCGCCGCTGGTGAAGGCGGCCACCGGCGAGGATGTCAGTGCGGAGGAGCTGGGCGGCGCCGACGTGCACACTCGGCTTTCCGGCGTTGCCGACCACTATGCGCTGGACGACGAGCATGCGCTGGCGATCGCGCGCCGCATCGTCAAGAACCTGAATCGAAAGAAGGAGATCGGGCTGGCACTTCGCGAGCCGATTCCGCCGCTTCATGCGGCGGATGAGCTCTACGGCATCGTGCCGACCGATCTGCGCCAGCCCTATGACGTGCGCGAAGTGATCGCCCGCGTCGTCGACGGCTCCGAGTTCGACGAGTTCAAGCAGAATTACGGCACCACGCTGGTGACCGGCTTTGCCCATCTTCAGGGCATGCCGGTCGGCATCATCGCCAACAATGGCGTGCTGTTCTCCGAAAGCGCGCTCAAGGGCGCGCACTTCATCGAATTGTGCTGCCAGCGCAAGATCCCGCTGGTCTTCCTGCAGAACATCACCGGCTTCATGGTGGGACGAAAATACGAGGCGGGCGGCATTGCCAAGGACGGCGCCAAGCTGGTGATGGCGGTCGCCACGGCCCGCGTGCCGAAGGTAACCATGATCATCGGCGGCTCGTTCGGCGCCGGCAATTACGGCATGTGCGGACGCGCCTATTCACCCCGCTTCCTGTGGATGTGGCCGAACGCCCGCATTTCGGTGATGGGCGGCGAGCAGGCGGCCACGGTCCTGGCGGTGGTCAAGCGCGAGGGTATCGAGCGCAAGGGCGGGGAATGGAGCGCCGAGGAGGAGGCGAAATTCAAGAAGCCGATCCTGATGAAATACGAGCATGAGGGCCACCCGCTCTATTCCTCAGCACGGCTCTGGGACGACGGCATCATCGATCCGGCCAAGACGCGCGAGGTGCTGGCGCTCAGCCTCTCCGCCGCGCTCAATGCCGAGATCGAGGAGACCCGGTTCGGCGTGTTCAGGATGTGAGATGAGCGAAATCGATCAGAGGATTCGCCTTCACATCGGCGACATCACGAAGCTGGCGGTCGATGCCATCGTCAACGCCGCCAACACGTCGCTCTTGGGAGGCGGTGGCGTCGACGGTGCCATTCACCAGGCGGCCGGCCCCGAGCTGGAGTTCGAATGCCGGATGCTGAATGGCTGCAAGGTCGGCGACGCAAAACTCACCGAGGGCTACAGGCTGCCGGCACGCCACATCATCCACACGGTCGGGCCGGTCTGGCAAGGCGGCGGCAAAGGCGAAGCCGAGATGCTCGCCTCCTGCTATCGCCGATCGCTCGAATGCGCCGTCGACAAGAATTGCCGGACGGTCGCGTTCCCGGCGATCTCGACCGGTGTATACGGATATCCAAAGGACCAGGCGACGCAAATCGCCGTCGGCACCGTAAGCGCCTTCATCGGCCAGAACGCGGTTCCGGAAACCGTCGTTTTCTGCTGTTTCGACCAGCAAATGGCGGAACTATACCAACAGGCGTTGCTGCGTCTGGTGGAGTGCGGTCTTTACCGATGAGAAATCCCATCCACACCTCCCAGACTTATTTTCAACCATTGTACTGGCCACACGGAAAAATTGCGGCTATTGCTCTTTGCAAATACCAATGGGGATTGGGCGAAGATGAGACTGCAACTTTTTCAGAAAACAACTGTGTCTGTACTTGCGGGACTGCTTATATTAGTGGTTCCTGGCGTTGGCACGGCGGAATCGCTGGCGGGAAGCAAGGGCGACAGCCGTTTCGCCGTCCATTTTCCGCCGGGTTCGACGGGAGACTGCCCGAAAGCCTACAAAGCCTATGTGGCGGCCAGCGGGCATTCCGCCTATGCAACGACCTTCTATTCGCGCGTGACCGATTTGTACGTCATTTGCAGCGCGCGGCTGAACGCGCCATCCAAGAAGGCTGCGGAAGATCTGGCCCTGCGGTCCTGTCAGGCCGGCGTCAAACAATACAAGGTCAAGACCGCAAGCGGGGGCTGCGGAATCGCCGCTTCGAAATAGACGGGCGCCTGCCAGTTAGGTGGGACAGCGGCAGCGCGAAGAAGCAACCACGTCGTCCGTCGCAAACCCTGGCTGCGGAGGCTGCATGTTCGCCAAGATCCTGATTGCCAATCGCGGTGAGATCGCGTGCCGGGTGATCCGCACGGCACGCAAATTTGGTGTGCACACGGTCGCCGTTTATTCCGACGCCGACGCAGGGGCCTTACATGTAGAGATGGCTGACGAGGCGGTGCATATCGGCGCCTCGCCCGTCGGCGAAAGCTATCTGCGCGGCGACAAGATCATCGCCGCGGCTTTGGCAACAGCCGCGGAAGCCATCCATCCCGGTTACGGTTTTCTGTCGGAAAACCCCGATTTCGTCGACCAGGTGACAGCGGCGGGGCTCGTCTTCATTGGCCCATCTGCCGCCTCGATCCGCGCCATGGGGCTGAAGGACGCGGCCAAGCGGCTGATGGAGAAAGCCGGCGTGCCTGTTGTGCCGGGCTATCACGGCGAGGCGCAGGAGATCGTGCTGCTCGCCTCCAAGGCACGCGAGATCGGCTATCCCGTACTGATCAAGGCGCGCGCCGGCGGCGGTGGCAAGGGCATGCGGCGCGTGGAACATCCCGACGACTTTTCCGAGGCGCTGTCGGGGGCGCGGCGCGAGGCGAAGGCCGCTTTCGGCGACGAGCGCGTACTGGTCGAGAAATATATCGACAAGCCGCGCCACATCGAGGTTCAGGTGTTTGGCGACAATTTCGGCAATGTCGTGCATCTCTACGAACGCGACTGCTCGGCGCAGCGCCGCCACCAGAAGGTGATCGAGGAGGCCCCCGCCCCCGGCATGACGCCGGCGCTTCGCAAGGCGATGACGGAGGCCGCCGTGAAGGCCGCCAAGGCGATCAGCTATTCCGGCGCCGGCACGATCGAGTTCATCGTCGATGCCTCGCAAGGGCTGAAGGCCGACCGCTTCTGGTTCATGGAAATGAACACCCGCCTGCAGGTCGAGCACCCCGTCACCGAAATGGTCACCGGCATCGACCTGGTCGAATGGCAGTTGCGGGTGGCCTCCGGCGAAAAGCTGCCGAAGACGCAGAGCGAGATCGCGCTCTCCGGTCACGCCTTCGAGGCGCGCATCTATGCCGAGGACGCGGCGAAGGGGTTTTTGCCGGCGACGGGCACGCTGCATCACATGAAATTTCCAGACATCGTGGCCGAGGGCGCCAGCATGCGGGTCGAGACCGGCGTGCGGGCCGGCGATGCCATCCCGCCCTTCTACGACCCGATGATCGCCAAGCTGGTCCTGCATGGCAAGGACAGGCAGGCGGCGCTCGAGGCGCTGGGCACAGCCCTTTCGCGGACCGAGATCGCCGGCTCGACCGTCAACACCGCCTTTCTCGCTGCACTTGCCGCTGACGCGGATTTTTCGGCGGGCGATGTCGACACCGGTCTGATCGGCAGGCACCAGCAAGCACTGACCGCGGTCCCGCCGCCGAGCAACGAGACCGTCGCCGCAGCCGCGCTTGCGGCATCCGGCGCAGGCGCCCAGGCGCCGACCGACGACCCGTGGTCGTCGCTTGCCGGCTATGCGCATTTCCACACGACCGCGCGGCGCACGCGACTGCGCTACGGCGAGGACGATATTCTCGCGCTTGTGTCGGTGCGGCCGGACGGGCGCTTCCAAGTGGCGCTGGACGCACCTTATGACGGCGCCAACCCGCATGATCTTCGCGCCGGCCCTCGCCTCGCCCGCTGGCCAGGTCACGTCACCATGTTCGAAGGCGCCGTCGGCTACAGCTTCGCGGTGCCCGACCCGCTGGCCAGGGCTGACGAAATCGCAGCCGGTTCAGACAGCCTGCGTGCGCCGATGCCGGGCCTGGTCAAGCTGGTGCGCGCGGCAAAAGGCGACGCCGTCATCAAGGGTCAGCCGCTGCTGATCCTCGAAGCGATGAAGATGGAGCACACGATTTCCGCCACCCATGACGGAGTGATCGCCGAGATTGCGGCCGAAGGCGCACAGGTCACCGACGGGACCGTGCTGGTACGCTTTGCCGAGGAAGCCCACCCCGGCTGACGCGCCGAGTCGCCGGCCCCGGTGCCAAAATAGCTGCATGCGGCGGAACAGCGGCGGGCCGTAAAGCGCCCATTTCCAGACCAGAAATGGAAATGGCCGGGCTTGCCCGGCCATTTCCACCTGAAATACAGCATCGATTACGGCTGGATCGGCGCGTATTTGCCGTCGTGCCATTGGTTGATGTCGTAGCTGGCGTTCTTGAGGTCGCCCTTCTCGTCGAAGGTGACCGGGCCGACGACGGTGCTGATCGGCTCGCCGTTCTTCAAGGCTTCGGCAACCTTGGCGGGATCGTCGCTGCCGGCGCGCTTGATGCCCTCGGCAAAGGCCTGGATCACGGCGTAGGAGAACAGCGTGAAGCCCTCGGGCACGAAGCCGCCGGCCTTGATCTTTTCGATGGCTTCCTTGGCTTCCGGCTTCGCCTGTGGATCCGACGGGAAAACGAACATAGTGCCTTCGCCGGCCGGACCGGCAACCTGCCAGAATTCAGGCGAGGCGATCGAATCCGGCATGATCAGTTGGAACTTGACGCTCTGCTCTGCCGACTGGCGCAGGATGAGGCCGGCTTCGGGGTGGTAGCCGCCGAAATAGACCACATCAGCCTTCAGCTCCTTGAGCTTGGTGACAAGCGCCGAGTAATCCTTTTCGCCGGCGTTGATGCCCTCGTAGAGGATCTCGTTAAGACC
Organism: Mesorhizobium sp. WSM4821; assembly: GCF_055901555.1. Lineage (NCBI taxonomy): Bacteria > Pseudomonadati > Pseudomonadota > Alphaproteobacteria > Hyphomicrobiales > Phyllobacteriaceae > Mesorhizobium > Mesorhizobium sp. WSM4821. Next base: position 5,498,408 of record NZ_CM148371.1, read on the forward strand.
GCTCTGGTTCATCGTTGCCTTGACGGCATCGGCCACGCCCTGCCCATAGGCGCTCTTGTCATGCATGATGACGACGTTCTTGCCGGCATATTTCTTGGCGATCCATGGACCGATGAAAGCGCCCTGCGCATCGTCACGCGTATAGAGGCGCATGATCGTCGGCCAGCCGGCCTTCGCCGCCGCGTCCGTCAGCACCGGGTTCGACGACGCCGGGCTCATCATCAGCGCGCCGGCTTCGGCGTAGACGGCGGACGCCGGGATGCTCGAGCCCGAGCAGGCATGCCCATCGATGAACTTGACCCCGTTGGCGACGATACGATTGGCGACCGAAACCGCCTGCTTGGGATCGCACTGGTCATCCTCGATGTCCAGCTTGATCTGGCGGCCATCGACGCCGCCGGCCGCGTTGATCGCGTCCGCGGCAGCTTGCGCGCCTTGCTTGAACTGGTCGCCGATGGTGGCAAGCTGACCGGTCATCGGTCCGACCACCGAAAAGGTGATGTCGTCGGCGAAGGCAACCGGCGCGCTCATCATCAGGCCCATTATGGCCGCGCTCAAAATACCCAATCTTTTCATAGCGATACGACTCCTCCACTCTCGCACGGCCGCCCCGGCCGCACCTCTTCCAGAGTGGGCGGGAGAATTTCATCCTTCGCCAGGCCTGTCTAGGCGCATCGGCGGCACTCGATTGGGCCTGCCAACGCTTCTATTGACCATGGTTTCTTCCAAAAACCGGGTTCCATTTTGGGCTCATGGCCTGAAAGCGCAAAAGCCGCGCCAGCCTTGTTCCGGCCGGTCGCGGCTTTTGTCGGTCGAACCATCCCCGAACGCTCCCGCGCCCGAAAACCGCTCCGCTTCCCTGTCTCCCTGTTGGCCATGATCTTTTCCGAAAACCGGATTCCACTTTTCGGGATCATGGTCAAAGACGCAGCTTGGCCGTATCCGGCCTGCCGCGTTGTGGTCATTGTTGGTACGACCGTCTTGCGCGGCCTTGACCTGTAGCGTCCCTGTTGGTGATCTCGGCGCCTGATGAACTCAGAAGCCCCATGAACTCAGTGCATCGTCATCCATTCGCGGGCTTCGCGCAGCGCTCTGGCGATCTCGGCCTTCGACATGGCAGCCGACAATTCCGAGCGCAGTTCCGCGGCGCGGACCGAGCCCTTGATCGCGGCAATGTTGAACCATTTGTGGGCGGCGACGACATCGGTCTCGCAATCGCGGCCGGTCGCATACATCATGCCCAGTTCGAAAAGAATGTCGGCCTGGGCAGTTGCCCCCATAGCGCCGAAGCCGGCTTCAGGCATTTCAAAACGTGCCATTTCAATCCCCTGTTCTAGCCCCTGTCAGGCTCCCGAGAGCCGCCTCGTTCTGTCCCCTGGTATCCGTTGATATCCCTTGGGGGTGACCGCTCTTTCGATGCTTTCGAGAATGGCGCGCAGGCTTGAATCCGTCGTTAAATGGCGTGCTTAATTTGAGGAAAACAAAGCTAAAACAAGAGGTAAACGCGGAAATTCGTTAAGGATACAAAGCCAGCAATTTCGCCGGTTTGCGCTCAATTTGACGAAAATTTCCGAGACGCGGATCAAGACTCCGCTAACCAAGGGAGACAAAGGCGGAGTTGCGGTCGCTTCATTTCCGGTCGACGGGACCGCTTCAGGCGGTCAAAAATCTGACGTCCAAAATCCTGAAGTCTTCCGCAGCGGCACCGCTTTTGTTTTGCCGGGAGGTGGATTAGCTTACGTTTGCGTAAAGGGCAGATCGGTGGGACGAAACATCCGACCGGATGTCTACAGGGAGGAAGAACATGGTTCGCAAAATCAGCATCGCCCTTGCGGCAACATTGATCATGGCCGGCGCGGCTTGGGCCGATCCGATCGAAGGCAACTGGAAGACGCAAGCCGGCTCGACAGCCGCTATCGCGGGCGGCGGCGGCGGATTTTCCATCACGCTCAAATCCGGCAAATTTGCCGGCAAGCGCATCGGCTCGTTCAAGGTCTCCGGCGACAACAAATATACGGGCACCATAACCGATCCGGAAACCGACAAGACCTATTCGGGCAAGGCCTCTGTCTCGGGCGCTTCGCTCAAGATGAGCGGCTGCGTGCTTGGCGGGCTGATCTGCAAGAGCCAGACCTGGCATAAGCTCTGATCGTTTTTCCTGCCACAAATCGAAAAAGCGGGGCCGCGAAGGCCCGCCCCTTTTTTCGCCGCCTATCTGCACAAGATAGGTGTGCGAGCCGGGCGCCTTCTGCGCCCAACAGCAGTTTCTTGCGCGTCTGCGTTGCAGCAAGATTGAAGGTCGTCGGCCAGATCAGGGCGACGCCCGTGGCCGGCGGGCACTCTGCACTCCGTCAATCAATTTGAACCGCAGATGAACGCCGGCATCAGAGCCGGTTCAGTTGCATCAGGGCATTCTCCTGCGTGTTGAAGGAGACACCACGCAATGCTCGCCCGCCGCTTCACCATCGTCTGCCTGCTGCTGAGCCTGTTCGGCATGATGTTTGCCATCCTCGTCGCCGAAGCCGAAGGCCCGGCCCGCGCCAGGGACGTGGCCAGTTCCTGCCAGTTCGATTGCCTGAACCATTTTCGCCCCTGAACCGACAGACACCTAGAAAGAAGCAACACACCATGAACCGCATCGTCGCCACCGCCCTCAAGACCCTACGGCTTGTGCCGCGGGCGACGCTTATCCTGATGGTTCTTGCAGCGCCGGTTCTGGCCGTACCCACGATGCGCGCCGATGCGGGTTCGACGATCGAAGCGCCGGCGTTGAGGAAGAGCGGCGTCGGCTTTGTGCTGCTGATCAGCTTGCGGCGCGGTTAGGATCAATCGATCCTTCATCGAAACCATTCAATAAGAAAAACGACGTTTTTGACAACGTTCGGGCCGGCACACCCCTCCCAACCGCATGGCCAAGCCTCTATATTGGGTCATGGAAAAGCGAATCTATCCCCAAGCCATCGAATCGGTCGTGATGCCGGAGCCATTTGGCCGGCAGAGTTTCAACGATGCCGAAAAGGCCGTCGCGGCCTTGCAGGTGCTTTACGATCGCAACACCAAATTCCTGCGCGATTCGTTCACGGCGCTCGCCGCAGGCAGCGACAACAACAAGCGCTACCGGGCCTTCTATCCCGAGATCGGCGTCACCACGAGTTCGTTCACCCAGATCGACTCCCGGCAGGCCTATGGCCATATGCCGACGCCTGGGCATTTCTCCACCACCATCACCCAGCCTGCCCTGTTCGAATGTTATCTCATCGAACAGCTGCAGCTGATCATGCGCAATCACGGCGTTCCGGTCACGGTTTCGGAATCGACGACGCCTATCCCGCTGCATTTCGCGTTCTTGGAAGGCTCCCATGTCGACGGCGCCGCTGCCGAACGCATCAGGCGGCCGATCCGCGATCTGTTCGACGTGCCGGACCTCGACGGCACCGACGACCAGATCGCCAACGGCACGTTCGAAGTGGCGTTAGGCGAAGCCAGGCCGCTGGCGGCGTTCACGGCGCAACGCATCGACTACTCGCTGCACCGGATGTCTCACTACACGGCGACCAATCCCCGGCATTTCCAGAATTTCGTGCTGTTCACCAACTACCAATTCTACATCGACGAATTCGTCGCCCGTGCGCACGAGCTGATGGCGAATGGCGGCGGCGGATACGTCGAATTCGTCGAGCCGGGAAACGTCTTCACCAAAGCTGGACAAAGCGCGCCTGCCGGTGGCGTGGCGCCGCCGCGCCTGCCGCAGATGCCGGCCTATCATCTGAAGAAGCCGAACCATGGCGGCATCACCATGGTCAATATCGGTGTCGGCCCCTCCAATGCCAAGACGATCACCGACCATATTGCAGTGCTCAGACCGCATGCGTGGGTGATGCTCGGCCACTGCGCCGGGCTGCGCAACACCCAGGCGCTGGGCGACTATGTGCTGGCGCACGCCTATGTGCGGGAAGACCATGTTTTGGACGACGATCTTCCGGTCTGGGTGCCGATCCCGCCGCTGGCCGAAATCCAGGTGGCGCTGCAGGAGGCGGTCGCCGAAGTCACCGGCCTTTCGGGTTACGACCTCAAGCGCATCATGCGCACCGGCACCGTCGCCACCATCGACAACCGCAACTGGGAACTGCGCGACCAGCGCGGGCCGGTGCAGCGGCTGTCGCAGTCACGGGCGATCGCGCTCGACATGGAGTCGGCGACGATCGCAGCCAACGGCTTCCGTTTCCGCGTGCCCTATGGCACGCTGCTTTGCGTCTCGGACAAGCCCCTGCATGGTGAATTGAAGCTGCCCGGCATGGCGACTGAGTTCTACAAGCGGCAAGTGGCGCAGCATTTGACCATCGGCATCAGGGCGATGGAAAAGCTGGCCGAGATGCCGACGGAGCGGTTGCATTCGCGCAAGCTCAGGAGCTTTTCGGAGACGGCATTCCAGTAGTGCGGCAAGAGTGCGGCAGGCCATTTCGTCATCTCGATTGGGCCGCATTTCTGCCGATAGGCGAAGCAGATGGCACGCATTCGAAACATGATGGCTTCGGTGGCATTCGTCGCAATGCTTGTCTTCTCGGTCCCGCTGGTGGCCGGGTTTTTCGGAACGCTGCATCCAGCCTTCGATTCCTTCGCCCATTTCCGCGTCCATCTTGCCGTGCTGATGGCGCTTTGCGCGCTGCCGCTGCTCGCGACCTCGTTTCGCCTGCAGGCGGCCACGGCGCTGCTCTTTGCGGTGGCTGCCATCGCCACCACGTCGAACGGCCTGCCGGTGCCGCGCCTGTGGCCAGTCCAGGCAGCCTACGAAGCCAAGCCCGGTGACCTTCTGGTCTACCCCAGTGACCAGACGGTCTATCGCCTGCTGCAAATGAACCTGCGGTTTGACAATCCGACGCCTGAAAAGGTGCTGTCGCTGATCGGCCGGACCCAGCCCGATGTGATTACCCTCGACGAGGTGTCCGACATGTGGGAGGCGAAGTTTGGCCTTCTCGCCGGCGCCTACCCCTACCGGATTCTGTGCCCCTACCCCAATAGCGTGTTCGGCGTTGCGCTGCTGTCCAGACGGCCGTTTGCCGCCGGCACGCAACCGCGCTGCGATGGCCGCGGCGCGATGGCCATCGCGACTGTCGATTTCGGCCGAACCAGCATCGACGTCGCTGCCATCCATCTCACCTGGCCATGGCCGCGCAACCAATCGCTGCAGATCGGCGGATTGTCGGGGGAGATCGCCTCGCTCGGCGAGACAGCGATCATGGCAGGCGATTGCAATGCAGTACCCTGGAGCGCCGCCGTCCGGCGCGTCGCAGATCTCGGCAACCTTACCGTGGAAGCTTCGCCGGGGCCGACCTGGCTCTATGACAAGCTGCCGGATTTCTTGCGCTTCGCCGGACTGCCGATCGACCAGGTTTTCAGCAAGGGCGCGGTTCTCATCCATTCCGTGTCGAGGCTGGAAGACACAGGCTCCGACCATCTTCCGGTGATGGTGGAATTCTCGCTCAAGCCGGAAGGGAAAAAGCCGGTCGACGACCAAGAAACCGCGACCGCATCCGTGAAACAGAACGGCGACACTCGAAGCTGAGCGATTTCTATCGCTTGCCTAATAGCGCGCCGACAAGATGCTCGACATGGCCGCCGTCGCTATGCTCGCGCGCGTCGAAGGCGTTCTGTTTCGCTTCGTAGTCGGCATAGACGGCCTTGATCCGACGCCTCGCCTCGCGGTGCGTCTTGCTGCAAAACCAGTTGTCTGCGAACTCCAGCCCCGTGATCGATTTCTCGGTGGCCCGCATCATTGTCCTGGCGATGCGGCCATGGGTATGCTCGTGGGTGCGAACGCCCGCGAAAAACCGCTTCCAGCGCTTCTGAAGCGCCGGCGTCGCGGCTGAGGCCAGATGGGGTAAGGTGTAGGTGAGATCGAGTGTCCCATTGGCCTGCCGCAGGCGGCAGACATCACCGTCCCTGCTGACATCGAGGTCCCAATTTACGGTATAGGCGGTCAGCGCGATGGCGTGCGTCGTGAAGCCGTGCCTCTTCGGACCTTTACGGTCCATGGCCTCGACCAAGGCTGCGCCCGTGGTTCCAGTGATGTTGTAGGTCCGCGTCTTGATCAGCACCTTCGTGTCAGCCGATGCCGACGCCGCGAAGCCGCACAAGGGGCCAATCACCGCAAGGCACGTCAGAACCGCCAGGCGCATGGTCATCTCTCCGGGTCAGAGGGAAAGGGAACCACAAGCGCCGCGCGGCTTCAACTTTTTTTAGACGCCGCGAATGTAGCGGGCCCTCGCCGGCTGCATTTTGGTCGGTGGTCGAGTCGGCCGGCGCGGCGGTTCTGGCAAACTACATGTTCTGGTAGACTGGGCCTTCGCCACCTTGTGGCGGCACCCAGGTTATGTTTCGGTTCGGATCCTTGATATCGCAGGTCTTGCAGTGGACGCAGTTCTGCGCGTTGATGACGAAGCGCACGTCCTTCGCCGCGGGGTCGGCGGCGGCGTTGCCATCCTTGTCGACCCATTCGTAGACGCCGGCCGGGCAGTAGCGTGTCGAAGGCCCGGCGTAGACATCGTGTTCGGAACGCTGCTGCAGATCCATGTCCGCGACCAGCAGGTGGACAGGCTCGTTTTCCTCGTGGTTGGTGTTCGACAGAAAAACCGAGGACAGGCGGTCGAAGGTGAGCACGCCGTCCGGCTTCGGATAGGCGATCTTCTTGTGCTTGGCGGCCGGCTCCAGCGTCGCATAATCGGCCTTGCCGTGTTTCAGCGTCCCGAAGGGCGAGAAGCCGAACAGCGTGTTCAGCCACATGTCGAGGCCGCCAATGCCGACGCCGACGACGGTGCCGAAGCGCGACCACAGCGGCTTGACGTTGCGCACCTTCTTCAAATCCTTGCCGATGTCGGTCGCCCGCCATGCCGCCTCATAGGAAGCCAACTCGTCATTGGCGCGGCCGGCGCCAATCGCCTCGGCGACATGCTCGGCTGCCAGCATTCCGGAGAGCACGGCATTGTGCGAGCCCTTGATGCGCGGCACGTTGACGAAACCGGCAGCACAACCCATCAGCGCGCCACCGGGGAAGGACAGTTTCGGCACAGACTGCCAGCCGCCCTCGGTGATGGCACGGGCGCCATAACCGAGCCGCTTGGCGCCCTCGAATGTGCCCCTGATCGCCGAATGGGTCTTGAAGCGCTGGAACTCGTCGAACGGCGACAGATAGGGGTTCTTGTAGTTGAGGTGGACGACGAAGCCGACCGCCACCTGGTTGTCCTCCAGATGGTAGAGGAAGGAGCCGCCGCCGGTCTTCATGTCGAGTGGCCAGCCGAAGGAATGCTGGACCAGGCCTGGCTTGTGGTTTTCCGGCTTGACCTGCCAGAGCTCCTTGAGGCCGATGCCGTACTTGCCGGGCTCGCGGCCGTCGGAAAGATTGTATTTGGCGATCAGCTGCTTGGCCAGCGAGCCGCGCGCGCCCTCGCCGATCAGCACATATTTGCCCATCAGCGCCATGCCCGGCGCGAAGCCCGGGCCGTGCGTGCCATCCTTCTCGACGCCCATATCGCCGGTGACGACGCCGGTGACCGCGCCAGCCTCATCGTAGAGCAGGCCGGCCGCGGCAAAGCCCGGATAGATCTCGACGCCCAGCGCCTCGGCCTTGGTCGCCAGCCAGCGGCAGACATTGCCGAGCGAGACGATGTAATTGCCGTGATTGTTCATCAGCGGCGGCATCAGGATGTTAGGCAGACGGAACGAACCGGCGGGGCCGAGGACCAGGAAATGGTCCGCCGTGACCGGCGTCTTGAAGGGATGACCCTCTTCGTCACGCCAGCCCGGCAACAGCCGGTCGATGCCGATCGGATCGACGACCGCGCCGGACAGGATGTGGGCGCCGACTTCGCCGCCCTTTTCCAGGACGACGACGGAAAGCTCGGGATTGACTTGCTTGAGACGGATCGCGGCGGCGAGGCCGGCCGGGCCGGCGCCGACGATGACCACGTCAAATTCCATGCTTTCGCGTTCGATATCGCTCATCAACCCCTCACTGGCTGCCGCATTTACGCATCTTGCTGGCTTATCCGCTGCATAGCGCATCAATTCGCGACGCGAAACCGGCGCTGACGTGACAATGCCGATTTCGTCAAAAAGTCGCGCATCGTACTACAGGATCGCGTTTTGGAGTCCGCCTGAACGTCGAGCCGGGCCGGCTCCATTCCAGGGCGAGCCGCCGCGCTCACGTTTTTAATTGTTCGACGGCTTGCTTATCGGCCATACTTCGAGCCATGCGCATATACGGGCCAACCGGCTTTTCATCGACGCGCTTTTTTTCCTCGCCCGGACGGATTTGCCGGGCGCTCCTTTTGGCCTTTTCGCCCCTGGCACCGGTTGACGCCAGTGCCGACCCACAAAAGGTCTGGGCGGCCGGGGCTTATTCCTTTTCCGATGAACTCGGCGGCTTCCGCATCACCGGCGCTTCGGGCATCGGAACCAAGGACGACCCGCTTGTCATCACCGAAGAACTGAATTCGGCGACGCCGGTGACGCTGACCATCCGCACGACAAAGCCGATCCAGCCCTTCGGCAAGGCAGGGGAATTCGCCAACGGCCTCATGTATATGCGCATCGACGTGCTCAACAACAGCGGCCAGGCCTGGGTCGAATTCCAGTTCGAGCTGCAGGAGGTGCTCGATCGGCCGAGCGTGTTCGGCGACGGCCTGTCGTTCGATCAGCGCAACAAGAAGCCTGATAATATCTGGTCGAGCAGCTTTGCCGATTTCGACCGCGATTTCGAACCGTATGACCAGCTGCTGTTCAGGAACGGCAAGATCGACCCGCTGAAGACGGCGAATTTCATTTTCCTGATCACCGACTACACGCCGCGCTGGACGTTCTATCTGGTGCAGGATCCGCGCATACCGTCGAGCTAAGAGTCTTTGTTTTCGTGCATGTCGCTATCCCCAAAGCCGCTCCGCGCTTTTGGGCGACATGCATCACCTTGCAAATTCCTGCCGCGCGGCCGAATGTGAAGCATGACTGCCGTTTCCCGAGACAACCGACCTGATATAGCCGACCTGCTGGCCTTCTATGCCAGCGCCGGAGTCGATGACGCGCTCGAAGGCGAGCCGCTGAACAGGTTTGCAGAGACGGCACCCAAGCTAGTGGAGCGGATGCCAGCGGCAGCCTCGCCATCAAACGGTGAAAACCCTGCACCGCCACGCTCGACGAGCGTGTCACGCGCCGAAATGGGCGAAAGCCAAGCTGCGGCACCGGCAGTGCGCGCATCGTCCGGTACGGCGACGGTGCCCGACGAGCAACAGGTGGCATTGGCGCGCCAGTTGGCGACGACGGCGGCAAACCTCGACGAGCTTCGCCAGCACATGGCGGCATTCGACGGCTGCAACCTCAAATTCACCGCCAAGAACCTGGTGTTCGCCGACGGCAATCCGAATGCTGCTGTCATGCTGGTCGGCGAGGCGCCCGGCCGCGACGAGGACATCGAGGGATTGCCGTTCGTCGGCCGCTCCGGCCGGCTGCTCGACCGGATGCTGGCCGCGATCGGCCTCGACCGGAATTCCGCCTACATCGCCAATGTCATCCCCTGGCGGCCGCCGGGCAACCGCACGCCGACACCGTACGAGACCGAGATCTGCCGGCCGTTCATCGAACGACAGATCGAGCTGGTCAATCCGAAGGTGCTCGTCAACCTGGGCGGCCCCTCGGCAAAGACCCTGCTCAACACCACCGAGGGCATCCTGCGGCTGCGCGGCAATTGGCGCGTCCACACGACCGGCTCCGGCGTTGCCATTCCCGCCATGCCGACGCTGCACCCGGCCTATCTCCTGAGAACCCCCGCGCACAAGAAGCTGGCGTGGCGTGATTTCCTTGAGGTGAAGGCGAAGTTGCGAGCGCTTGGCTGAGGTTGCTGGCCTTTCCTTCCCCGTTGTGGGACGAGGAAAGACCGTACCATTACCCCACAGGTAATTGAAATGCTTTCATTGCCGGCTTAGTCATGCGCCCATGACAATGCCCCAGACTTCCGCCGGCAGCCTCATTCGCGAATGGCGCACGCGCCGGCGCATGAGCCAACTCGACCTGGCCATGGAAGCCGAAATCTCGCAACGGCATCTGAGCTTCGTGGAAAGCGGGCGCGCGGCACCCTCGCGCGACATGGTGCTGCATCTGGCCGAGCAGCTGTCGATCCCGCTGAGGCAGCGCAACCAGCTCCTGCTGGCCGCGGGCTTTGCTCCCAGCTTCAGCGAGCGCTCGCTCACCGACACGGCGCTGGCGCCTGCAATGGCTGCCGTCGAGATCGTGCTCAAGGGACACGAGCCCTTCCCGGCGCTGGCCGTCGACCGGCACTGGAACCTGGTGTCGGCGAACGCCGCCATCGGCCCGTTCCTGGCCAACGTGGCCGAGCCCTCGTTGCTGACGCCGCCGGTCAACGTGCTTCGGCTTAGCCTGCATCCGGGTGGCGTCGCGCCGCGCATCGTCAACCTCGCCGAATGGCGAGCGCATCTTCTCGACCGGCTGAAACACCAGAACGACGCCTCGGGCGACCCCGTTCTGGCCGAACTGGAACGCGAGCTTCGCACCTATCCGTCAGGCCTGAAAGGCGGACGGCCGGTACCGGTCGAGCCGAACGCGATCGTGCACCCGCTGCGGCTTGCCCATGGCGATGCTGTGCTGTCATTCATCAGCACGATCACCGTGTTCGGCACGCCGCTTGACGTGACGCTGTCGGAACTGGCGATTGAATCCTTTTTCCCTGCCGACGAGCAGACAAGGACGGCGCTGGTGCGATTGGCGAAAGAGCGGGCCGAATGATCCTGATCATCCCTGCGGCGGGGCCGCCTGGCGGGTGCGGGCACGTTCCAGTCCAAGCTGGCGCTCACGCCAGATGATGAAGATGCCGGCGGCAACCACGATCGAGCCGCCGAAGAGCATATGGACCGTCGGGACGTCGCCGAAGGCGAGATAGCCGACGACGATACCGAGCAGCATCGACGTGTATTCAAAGGGCGCCACGACCGAGGCCTCGGCATGGCGATAGGCTGCCGTCATCAGAATCTGGGCGAGCCCACCGCAAAAACCAGCGGCTATCAGAAGACCCGTCTGCACCGGCGTCAGCGACTGCCAGCCGAACGGCAGCGAAAACAGCGCCAAGACGCTCGCCGTCACCGAAAACCACAGCACGATGGTCGCCGTCGGCTCGCTCTGGACGAGGTTACGCACGAGCAGCATGGCGACTGCCGAGATCGCTGCCGCGACCAGGGCAGCGATGACGCCAAGCACCTCCTGATCGCCGAGCGCCGCGCCCGTACTCAGCAGCGTCAGTTCCGGCCATGAGATGATCAGCACGCCCACCAGTCCGACCGCAACCGCGCTCCAGCGATAGACGCGGATGACTTCGCCAAGAAAGATCGAGCTGAAAACCACCACCAGCAGCGGCTGTGCGTAATTCAGCGTGATCGCTTCGGGCAGCGGCAGCCGTGTCAACGCGAAGAAGCCGAGGCCCATGGCGCAGACGCCGACAACGCCCCGCGCAATGTGACTGAGCGGCCGCTTGGTCGAAAACGCGGTGCCAAGCTTTCCCTGGAACGCGAGGAAGACGATCACCGGAAAGATGGCGAAGAAGGAACGGAAGAAGACGATCTGGCCCGCCGGCACCGTTCCCGCCGCCTTGATGCAGGACGACATGCCGACAAAGACCGCCACCGACACGATCTTGAGCATGATGCCGGTGAGCGTATTGTGCCCGCCGCGATGGTCTGCTGTTGTCACTTCGAGCCTGATCCATCCCGACAGAATCGGGATAGGGTTCCAACCTGTTGTTTGACCACGATCTCCAGCGAAAACCGGTATCCACTTTTCGCCGATGCGGAGCTTCGGTTCGGGATCATGGTCTGGCAGTTGCCTGTATTGCCGCCCAGATGCGTGCCGGCGTCGCCGGCATGTCGATGTGTTTGATGCCGTAGGCGCGATAGAGCGCATCGGTCACCGCGTTGAGCGCGGCCGGCGTCGCCCCGATCGTGCCGGCCTCACCGGCGCCCTTGATGCCCATCGCATTGGTGATCGAGGGCACGTTTCGGGTCTCGAAATGGAAGAACGGGAAATCGTCGGCACGCGGCATGGCATAGTCCATGAAGCTCGCCGTCAGCAGCTGGCCGTCCTCGCCATAAACCGTGTTCTCGGTCAGTGCCTGGCCGATGCCCTGGACGACGCCGCCATGCACCTGGCCGGCCAGCAGGATCGGGTTCACGGTGACGCCGAAATCGTCAACGATCGTGTAGCGGACAATCTCCGTTGTGCCGGTATCGGGATCGATCTCGACCTCGCAGATGTGGGTGCCGTTCGGATAGGTGCATTCGTCCTGCACGAACTCGCCAAAGCCCTTGAGATCGTCCGGGTCCTTGGCGGCCTTGGCGATGCTGGAAAAATCGATGGTGCGGTCGGTGCCGACGATGCGGGCAACGCCGTTGGACAATTCGATGTCGCCGGCCGAGGCTTCCAGTTCGTCCGCTGCGATGCGCTTGATCTTGTTGGCCAGATCCTCGCCCGCGCGCGAAGCTGATACACCGCCAAGGGGAATGGAGCGCGAGCCGCCGGTGCCCCCGCCGGCCTTCAGCTCGTCGGTATCGCCCTGGCGGACATGGATCCTGTCGATATCGAGATGAAGCTTTTCCGAGAGGAACTGCGCATAGGCGGTGGCGTGCCCCTGCCCGTTGGTTTGGGTGCCGATCTTCAGCGTCACCGTGCCGTCGCCGTTCAATTCGACAAAAGCCGGTTCAGAGCCTGGAAAGGCACAGGCCTCGATATAGGTCGCCATGCCGATGCCGCGGATCTTTCCTCCCGCCTTCGACTGCGCCAGCCGCTCCGGGAACGCCGTCCATTCCGCCTGTTCGATGGCGCGGTCCATATGGCCCGCGAATTCGCCCGTGTCGTACAGGCGGCCGGTCTGCGTGCGATAAGGGAACTGCTCGGGACGAATGAAATTGCGCCGGCGGATTTCTTCGACGGGAAGGCTCAGATCGTGGGCGCAGGCGTCGACCAGCTTCTCCAGCAGGAATGCCGCTTCCGGGCGGCCGGCGCCGCGGTAGGCGTCGACCGGGCAGGTGTTGGTGTAGAGGCCGGTCACCGAAACGTCGAGCGCCTGGATGTCGTAGACGCCGGTCGACATGGTGACGCCGATATAGGGGATGAACGGGCCGTATTGCGAGACATAGGCGCCGATATTGGCGAGAAGATCGACCTTCATGCCGAGGAAGCGGCCGTCCTTGTCCATTGCCATCTCCGCCGTCACGACATTGTCGCGGCCTTGCGCGTCGGTGAGGAAATGCTCGGTGCGGTCGCCGGCCCATTTCACCGGCCGGCCAAGGCGCCTGGCGGCCTCGAGCACCAGCGGATGCTCGCGATAGACGAAGCTCTTCGGCCCGAAGCCGCCGCCGACATCCGGCGTGATGATGCGCAACTGGTCCTTCTTGATCTTGAACACGTCGGCCAGGATGTACTGCATGGAATGCACGCCCTGCGAGCCCGTCGTCAGCACGAAACGGTTCTCTTGCGTGTTCCACTCGCCGATCGCCGAGCGTGGCTCCATGTAGTTGCAGACCAGCCGGTTGTTGATGAATTCGATGCGGGTGACATGCGCGGCACCGGCGAATGCCGCCGCCGTCTTCGCCTTGTCGCCGACATGGTAGCTGAAGGCGCGGTTGGAGCCGAGTTCCGGCCAGACCAGCGGCGTGCCTTCGTCAAGCGCCGTGGCGGTGCCGGACGCGGCATCCTCGCCATCGTAATCGACCTCGATCAGCTCGGCCGCATCCTGCGCCAGAGCGCGGCTGTCGGCGACGACGAATGCGACCGCGTCGCCGACGTAATTGACCCGATCGCGGCAAAGCACCGGAATGTCGCGCGTCGGCGCCTTGGTGCCGTCCGGCTGCCTCTGCATGACGCCGGATTTCAGATCGCCGAGATGAGCAAGGTCCGCACCGGTCAGCACCAGATGGACGCCGGGCGCTGCGTTGGCCGCCTGGATCGAACCGATGGTGAAGCTTGCCTTGGCCACTGGCGAGCGCAGGACATAGCCGTGCAGGATGCCGGCCGGCTGGATGTCGTCCGTATAGCGCCCGAGACCCTTGATGAAGGCCTGATCCTCGCGACGCAACACGGAGGCACCCATGCCGAATTTCGGTGTGACCACGGTCATGGATACCTCGCGATGATGATGGAGAACGAGTGCCTGAAATAGGCATTGCGCCAGTTTTGTCGAGTGACGGTTTCGTGTAAAGAGCGCGGGCTTCGAATTTTTTGGACCAGCGGCCCCACCTACCGCTGCTGGAATCGACAGGAAACCCCACGGAATGCGTACTGACACCGGCCAGGTCTTCAAGCTCGAAGACTATCGCCCCAACGACTATCTCATTCCGGAAACCAGCCTGACTTTCCGCCTGTCGCCAGAAGCCACACGCGTCACCGCGGTGCTGACGGTCGAACGCCGCGGCGGCGTGGCGGCGTCAGTGCCGCTGGTGCTGGACGGCGACGGCCTGACGCTCAGCCGCATCGCAATCGACGGCCAGACACTCGCGCCGGCGGATTTTTTTGCCACGCCCGATCAGCTGACGATCACCACCCCGCCCGCGGCAATCCGCTTCCAGCTTCTGATCCAAACCGAGCTGGCGCCGGCACGAAACGAAGCCCTGATGGGCCTCTATCGCTCCAGCAACGTCTATTGCACGCAATGCGAGGCCGAGGGCTTTCGGCGCATCACCTATTTTCTCGACCGTCCCGATGTCCTGTCGGTCTATACGGTGCGCATCGAGGCGCAGCACCACGAGGCGCCACTGCTTCTCTCCAACGGCAACCCGGCGGGAAGCGGCGAACTTGCCGACGGCTGGCACTATGCCGTCTGGTACGACCCCTTCCCCAAGCCGTCCTATCTGTTCGCCCTGGTGGCGGGCGCGCTCGGCAAGGTCGCCGACAGCTTCGTCACACTGTCCGGCCGCGAGGTCGATCTCGGCATCTACGTCGAACCGGGCAAGGAACGGCTCGCCGGTTATGCCATGGACGCACTGAAGCGCTCGATGAAATGGGACGAGGAGGCATTCGGCCGCGAATATGACCTCGACGTGTTCAACATCGTCGCCGTGTCCGATTTCAACATGGGTGCGATGGAGAACAAGGGCCTCAACATCTTCAACGACAAATATGTGCTGGCCGACCAGGAAACCGCCACGGACGCCGATTTCGCTAATATCGAGGCGATCATCGCGCATGAGTATTTCCACAATTGGACTGGCAACAGAATCACTTGCCGCGACTGGTTCCAGCTTTGCCTGAAGGAAGGGCTGACGGTCTTCCGCGATCACGAATTCTCCGCCGACCAGCGCTCGCGAGCGGTGAAACGCATTGCCGAAGTGCGCACGCTGCGAGCGCATCAGTTTCCCGAGGACCAGGGACCGCTGGCGCATCCGGTGCGGCCGCGCCGCTACCGCGAGATCAACAATTTCTACACGGCGACGGTCTACGAAAAGGGTTCGGAAGTGGTGCGCATGATCCGCACCATTCTCGGCGCCGAGATGTTCCGCGCCGGCATGGATCTCTATTTCGAGCGCCATGACGGCGAGGCTGCGACGATCGAGGACTTCCTCAGGGTCTTCGAGGATGTGTCCGGCCGCGACCTGTCACAATTTTCGCTCTGGTACCATCAGGCGGGCACGCCCAATCTGACGATCAGTTCGACGCATAATGCGGCGGCGCAGGAATTCACGCTCGAGATCGAGCAGTCGGTGCCGCCGACGCCATCCGAAAGCCGCAAGCGGCTGATGCACATTCCGCTTGCCTTCGGCCTGGTAGGTAGCGATGGCAAAGCGATAGCCTATAGCGGCGTCGAGGGCGCCGGCGTCGAGGACGGCGTCATCCATATTCGAAAGCGCCGGCACATAGTGCGCTTTTCGGGCGTGGCCGAACGCCCGGCGATGTCGCTCAACCGCGGCTTCTCGGCGCCGGTGACGCTCTCGGTCGAGCAGAAGGCCGACGATCAGTTCTTCCTTGCAAGCCATGACAGCGACGCCTTCGCGCGCTGGCAGGCGTTCAACACGCTTTTGACCGACGCGCTGATATCATCCTTCCGTCAGGCCCTTGGCGGCAAGCAGCCCGGTTTCGCATCACGGCTGACAGACCTTGCCGGCAAGATCGCCGGCGACGAGACACTCGAACCGGCCTATCGGGCGCTGGCCCTGGCGCTTCCGAGTGAAGCCGATATCGCCCGTGACATCGGCAAGAACATCGACCCCGATGCGATTCTTTCGGGCCGTGAGGCGCTGGCGACCGCGATCGCCGAGGCTAGCCGCGAGATATTCTCCCGCCTCTACGATCGCCTCGGCGACAATGGTCCGTTCAGTCCGGACGCGGCGAGCGCAGGGCGCAGGGCGCTGCGCAACACATTGCTAGACCATCTCTCGCTGCTGCCGGGAGGTGCCGCGCTTGCGGCTCGGCATTTCCAGTCGGCGACCAACATGACGGACCGTGCCGCCGCACTGACCGTGCTTGCGCTCCGCCACAGCGGTTCGCCCGAGACGGTCGAGGCGCTTGCCGACTTCGAAACGAAATATGCGGCCGACCCGCTGGTGATGGACAAATGGTTCCAGATCCAGGCCAGCGTGCCCGGCCCGCAAACCGTCGACGCGGTACGCGCGCTGACCTGCCACCCGGCCTTCTCGATGGCCAACCCGAACCGGGTGCGCTCGCTCGTCGGCACGTTTTCCAGCACCAACCAGACTGGCTTCCATCGCGCGGACGGCGAAGGCTACCGGTTTTTCGTCGAAACGGTCCTGCAGGTCGAAAAGCGCAACCCGCAGGTGGCCGCCAGGCTGGCGACGGCACTCAGATCATGGCGCTCGCTCGAACCTGTCCGGCAAGCCAAGGCGCGGGAAGCGCTGCTGGCGATTGCCAACGCCGAGAACCTGTCCGCCGATTTGCGCGATATCGTCGAGCGGACCTTGGCGTAAGCTTATTGGAAGCAGCGCCATCATCGCGCGGAAAAGCCATTATTTTAGTCGATTTTTAATCTTTTTTCGCCGCACCACTGGACAAGGCGAATCACCTTTGATTCTTTAGCTGAAGATTCGGAAGTGCGGCGTCGCCGGATCGTTAAACAGATTTGTAATCGGGGAGAGCCATTTATGGCGAAGGCGGACGCGTGGGGCGCGGCCGGAGGGACGGCTTTTGAGCGGCGTGAGGCGAGAAGCGACGGTCTCGCCGGCAACGCGCGGCTCATCGCCGAACCCGCCTACCGACGGCTTCTGGCAGCTGAGCCATTGTTGCGCCGATCGATACCGGCGCTCATCATCATTTTCCTGCTCGTCATCGCAGCGCTGCGGTTCCTGTCGCTGATGAACGAGCGCGACGACGTGGAACGCGACGCCAAGGCTATCCTCTCGCTCGCGGCGGGCCAACTGGCCAGTTCGATTGCCGCCGACGCGAAGATGGCCTCAACGCCTGGCGCGACGCAAGATCTTTTGGAGGGCGTCAGCCGTCAGGGCGGCATGGGCCGAAGCCACGTGCTTGCGGTCACCGACAGCGCGTTCAAGATCATTGCCGTGACACCGCAATCGACACGTTGGGAGGGACGGTCGCTCGACGCCATCGCCCAGGGCGGTCAACCGCTGTTCATGTTCGGCGACCGCGCCGGCGTCATGGAGGTCAGCATCGGCGGCCAGGACTGGTATGCGGCGGTGAGCCTGACAAATGGCAGGAACGGCGCTGCCGCGGCACTCGTCCCGCGCGAAGCGGTCTTCGACACGTGGCGCAAGACCGTTTCCCTCAACGTCACCCTGTTCGTTCTGACAGCCGGCGTGCTGATCATAATCCTTTATGCCTATTTCGGCCAGGCGGCGCGCGCCCAGGCCGCCGACCGCATTTATCTCGAAGCGCACCAGCGCATCGACATGGCGCTGGTGCGCGGCCGCTGCGGCCTGTGGGACTGGGACATGGTGCGCGGCAAGATGTACTGGTCGCGCTCGATGTACGACATGCTGGGCTATGAACCCTGCGACACGATGCTGTCGTTCGGCGAGGTCGACGAGATCATCCATCCCGAGGACGGTGACCTGTTCCAGCTCGCCAACAGGATCGTCGCACGCGAGATCGATCACATCGACCAGGTGTTCCGGATGCGCCATGCCGACGGACAATGGGTGTGGATGCGCGCAAGGGCGCAGGTGATCGACCCGGAAGCGCCGGAGATCCAGCTGATCGGCATCGCCGTCGATGTCACCGAGCAACGACACCTGGCATTGCGCTCCGAGGCCGCGGATCTTCGGCTGCGAACCGCCATCGAAAACATCAACGAATCCTTCGTGCTCTGGGATTCCGCCCAGCGTCTGATCATGTGCAATTCCAAGTACCAGCAGGACAACGGCCTGCTGGATCGCGACGTGATGCCGGGTGCCTCGCGCGCCGTTCTGGAAGACCGCATGCTTGCCTTCGCCTCGGAGCGCCGGCTTGCCAACACCAACGGTCTGCAAGGCGGCGTGACCTTCGAGCGCCAGCTTGCCGATGGCCGCTGGCTGCAGGTCAACGAGTTGCGGACCAGGGATGGCGGCACCGTCTCGGTGGGCTCCGACATCACCCAGATCAAGCTGCACCAGGAGAAGCTGGTCGACAGCGAGCGCCGGCTGATGGCGACGATCCACGACCTCAGCCTTGCCCGCCGGGCGGAGGAAGAACGGTCGCGCGAACTGGTCGAGCTCAACCGCAAATACATGAAGGAAACCGAGCGCGCCGAGGCCGCGAACCGGGCCAAGTCCGAGTTCCTGGCCAACATGTCGCATGAACTGCGCACCCCGCTCAACGCGATTATCGGCTTCTCGGAGCTGATGGAACAGGCTCTGTTCGGGCCTTTGGGGTCGCCGCGCTACGAGGAATACGCCACCGATATCAATGGCAGCGGCAAATATCTTCTGGGTGTCATCAACGACATCCTCGATATGTCGAAGATCGAGGCCGGCCAGTTCTCGATGGACCAGGAAGAAATCGATCTCTGCCCGCTGATCAGGGAAACAGTGCGCGTCATCTCGCTGCAGGCAGCGGAAAAGTCGATCACCGTCGAAACACGCATCCCCGATTCACTGACGCTGTTCGCCGACCGCCGGGCGATCAAGCAGATCGTTATCAATCTTCTGTCGAATGCAGTGAAATTCACCGGTCAGGGCGGCCGCATTGCGGTAAGGGCCCGCAACACGTCCAGCGCTCTGGTCCTGACGATCGAAGACAATGGCTGCGGCATTCCGAAGGAGGCGCTGAGCAAGCTCGGGCGGCCGTTCGAACAGGTGCAGAACCAGTTTTCCAAGAGCCATACCGGTTCCGGCCTTGGCCTTGCCATCTCACGCTCGTTGGCCGAGCTTCAGGGCGGCGCCTTGAAAATCCGCTCCACCGAAGGCGCCGGCACGATCGTGTCGGTGCGCATTCCGATCAAGAAACCGACGCCGGTGAAGGCTGCCGCTTAGAGGCGCGAAGCAACTCGGCAGGCCAGGACGGATTCCGGCGGCACACGCCGCCGGAGCTGTCCCGGATTTACTGCATGCTGCGCCTTCATGGCCGCTTCGCACGAAGCAAAAGGTCGAAATCCGTTCTGACCTTTTGCGACGTCTCCTTGAGGTGCGCTTCCAGCACACCGAAACCCGGCAGGTCGGTGACCGCCAGGAGCAGATCCGAAAGCCCCGGCGGGACGTCGCCCCGTTCGAATACGCCGGTGAGGCAGAGCCGCGTCATCTGGGTCAGCGCCAGATAGAGTGCATAGGCAGCGCAAAGCTCCTGTCTGACCTGTGTATCGGCGAAATCCGGCGACAGCCGCGACAGGATCTCCGCTGTCCCGGTGACCCGGCGACCTGCTTCGACCTTCCCCGTGATTGCCGCCACCTGCGCGATGAATTCCAGGTCGATAAGACCGCCCGGGATCAGCTTGATGTCCCAGAGATCGCGCGGCGGCTTCTCCTTCTCGATCATCGCGCGCATCTCGAACGCCTCGGCCATCACCTTGGCGCTGTCGCGCGGCAGGGCAAGCAGCGCCGCCACCTCGGCCTCGACCTCGGCGCACAGCGCTTGATCGCCACCGATCGCGCGAGCCCTGGACAGCGCCATATGCTCCCATGTCCAGGCGTCCCGGCGCTGATACTTCCTGAAGGCGTCGACATGGGTGGCCACCGGCCCCTTGTTGCCGGACGGCCGCAGGCGAAGGTCGAGTTCGTAGAGAACGCCTTCGGCCGTCGGCGCGGACACGGCGGCAATGAGCCGCTGCGTCATCCGGCTGTAGTAGTGGGATGGAGCGAGTGGCTTGCCGCCATCGGACTCTTCGGCATCGCTGTCGTGATCATAGAGCAGGATGAGGTCGACGTCGGAGCCGGCCGTCAGTTCGCGGCTGCCAAGCTTGCCCATGCCGAGCAGCGCAACCCTGCCGCCGGCGATGCGACCGTGGCGAAGCGCGAACTCGGCGATGACCGCTTGCAGCGCCGCGTCGATGGTCAGATCGGCTAGATCGGAAAAGGCACGGCCGGCGCGGGCCGGATCGATCGAGCCGGCAAGCAGCCTGACGCCGATCAGGAATTTTTGCTCGGACGCAAAGATGCGCAGGCGGTCGAGCACGTCCTCGTAGGCCCTGTCGCCTTCAAGGAAAGCGGCGAGACGAGCCGACAGATAGGCGCGGTCGGGCAGTTCGGTCAAAAGGGCCGGATCAAGCAGTCCGTCGAAGACGTGCGGCCGGCGCGTGATGATGGCGGCCAGCCGGGGGGCCGCGCCCATGATCGTCGCCAGCAGCTTCAGCAGAGCCGGATTGGACTGGAGCAGCGAGAACAGCTGGATGCCGGCGGGCAGGCCGGCGAGGAACTCGTCGAAGCGTATCAGCGCCTCGTCCGCCCGGCGCGTCTGGCCGAAGGATTGCAGCAATGCCGGCGTCAGTTCGGTCAGCCGCTCGCGCGCCTCTGCCGACTGGGTGACGCGATAACGGCCGAAATGCCAGCCGCGGATGACGCGGCAGATGTCGCTCGCTCGCTGGAAACCGAGGCCCTGCAAGGTCTGCAACGTATCGGGATCATCAACATCGCCGGTAAAGACCAGATTGCCGACGCCAGCCGAAAGCTCGGGCGCCGTTTCAAACAGTGCCGCGTAGTGGCGCTCGACCTGATGCAGCGCCGCACGGAAGGCTTCGGCAAAGGCGGTCGCATTGGCAAAACCCAGCATGCGGGCAATGCGTTCGAGCCCCTCATCGTCTTCCGGCAAAATATGCGTCTGCTCGTCGGCGACCATCTGGACGGCATGTTCGACGCGGCGCAGGAACCAGTATTGCAGCGCGAGCGCATCGCGCGCGTCGGCCGTGATCCAGCCGCGTGCCGCCAGCTGGTCGAGCGCCGCCACGGTCTCGCGGCCGCGCAGTTCGGGGAAGCGGCCGCCGGCGATGAGCTGCTGGGTCTGGACGAAAAATTCGATCTCGCGAATGCCGCCGCGGCCGAGCTTGACGTTGTGGCCCTTCACCGCGACCTCGCCGTGGCCCTTGTGGGCGTGGATCTGGCGCTTGATCGAATGAACGTCGGCAATCGCCGCGTAGTCCATGTATTTGCGCCAGATGTAGGGCTGGAGGTCCTTCAGGAACGCCGCACCGGCCGCGAGATCGCCGGCCACCGGACGCGCCTTGATCATGGCGGCGCGCTCCCAGTTCTGGCCGCGCGCCTCGTAGTAGTTGAGTGCAGCCTCGACCGGGATCGCCAGCGGCGTCGAGCCGGGATCGGGACGAAGCCTGAGGTCGGTTCGGAAAACATAGCCGTGTTCGGTGCGGTCCTGGAGAATGCGGGCCAGCCGGCGCGTCAGGCGCGAAAACAGCTCTGTCGCATCGAGCGGATCGACGACGGCGGGCGCTTGCGGATCGAAGAAAACGACAAGGTCGATGTCAGAGGAAAAGTTCAGCTCATGCGCGCCAAGCTTGCCCATGCCGAGCAGGATCCAGCCCGACTGGCGCGCCGGATCCTCGGGGTCCGGCAGTTTGAGCTTGCCTTGCTCATGCGCGTCGCGAAGCAGGAAGTCGACGGCAGCGCGGATGCAGCTTTCGGCAAGATCGCTCAGCCGCCGTACGGTGACGGCGGTCTCAGCCTCGCCTGCAAGGTCGGCCAACGCGATCAGGACATGTGCTTCCGCTTTCCATTGCCGCAATTCCTTCATCAGACTGCTTTCGGAGATGGCGTCCGCCCACGCGGCCTTGCCGATCGCCGCGCCGATCGCCATCAGCCGGGCCTCGATGGTCCCGTCGAAAAGCGCACCGAGGATCCGCGGGCGGCGGCGCACCGTATCACGCAGGAATGGCGACAGGTCGAATATCGCAGCGAGGAAGTCCTGGATAACGCCCTTGCCGGCTAGGAATTTCGCCAATCGGGTAAGCCCCTCTTCCTGCGCGGCGGAAGCGATCTCCGACAATTCCCGCCGGGCTCGGCTCTGATCCAAAGGAAGGAGCTTTGCCTTCGGCTTCAAGAGCCAGTTGGTTTCGACCCGTTCCGCAGCCGCCTTCACCGCCATCAGTGATCCTCCGGTTCGGGAAAACTCATGACCACGGACAATCCGGGATCGCCCGGCAGAAGATCAAGCCGCCCGTTGTGGAACTTCATGATCGCCTTGGCGAGGCTGAGACCCAGGCCGGAACCCGGCTGCGAGCGGCTTTTTTCCAGCCGCACGAAACGTTCCGTCGCCCTTGCGCGATCGGCATCGTCGGGAATGCCCTGGCCGTTGTCCGAGACGGAAAGCCTCACTTCCCTGCCAACGCGATCGAGCGCCACGCGCACCGTCGGCTTGGCTGTCGCATCGGTTGAATATTTGATCGCGTTATCGACGATGTTCGACAGCGCCTGGCCGATCAGCTCGCGATTGCCTTCGACGAAGGCATCCCGCACCGAGGTCTCGAGTGTCACGTCAGCCTCCTCCGCCACCGGCTCGTAGAGCTCGACGACATCGCGCACTGACGCAGCCAGATCGACGCGGCTGGTGCTTTCGGAGGAATAGCCCGCCTCCAGCCTGGAAATCATCAGGATGGCGTTGAAGGTCTTTATCAGCTGGTCGGACTCGGCGATGGTCCCCTCCAGCGCCTGCCGGTAGTCGGCGGTCTTCTGCTTGCCGGAAAGCGTCGCCTCGGCACGGTTGCGCAACCTGGTTAGCGGTGTCTTCAGATCGTGGGCGATGTTGTCGGAGACCTGCTTCAGCCCTTCATTGAGCGTGGCGATCCTGGCCAGCATGGAGTTGAGGTTTTCGGAGAGCCGGTCGAACTCGTCGCCTGCCCCGGTGACCGGCAGCCGGCCGGAAAGGTCACCGCCCATGATGCGGCGGCTGGCCTCCGACACCGAATCGATGCGTTTCAGCGCCGCGCGTCCGACGAAGAACCAGATCAAGAGTCCGCCAAGTCCCATCATGCCCAGCGCCAGCATCAGGGCGCGGCGGATGACGGCGCGGAACCGCTCGGGCTCGCCGAGGTCGCGACCGACCAGCATGATCATCTGGTTCGGCAGGCGCAGCACCAGTGCAATGGCGTTATGGCCCTTCTCGCCCTCCACTTGCACTTCGTTCTGGCCGGACTGCGTGTCGTTCGGATCGGCGACCGGGTTGCGTTGCCGCTCGAGCTCGCCCTCACCGAAGCGCCGGTAGGAAAACGGCTCTGTCGTCCAGCCCTCGGCCTCGAGAACGCCCGGCTCCAGGCTCTGCACGTTTCCGGTCAGTATCTGGCCATTGGCTTCGGCTATTAGATAGAGATTGGCGCCTGGCTGGCGGGAGCGCTGCTCGACCACGCGCACCAGCAGCGGCAGGCCGCCGCGCTGATAGGCCCGGGCAAGGCCGAGTACTTCGTCGTTGATTGTCTCCTGCGTCTGCGCGGTCAGCATGCGCGCCGACAGCGAGGTCATGTACAAGACTAGCAGCACCGCGCAGATAGCGAACAGCAGGAGATAGAGCGCCGAAAGCCGCGCTGCCGTCGTCCTCATGATGGCCGGCACCGAAAGAGCCATGCTACCCGCTCTTGAGCATATAGCCGGCGCCGCGAACCGTATGCAGGATCGGCTTGTCGAAGCCCTTCTCGATCTTGCCGCGCAGCCGCGAGACGTGAACGTCGATGACGTTGGTCTGCGGATCGAAGTGGTAGTCCCAGACATTTTCCAGCAGCATGGTGCGCGTCACCACCTGGCCGGCATGGCGCATCAGATATTCGAGCAGGCGGAACTCGCGCGGCTGCAGTGTGATCTCGCGCCCCGCGCGCCGCACCGAATGGGAGAGCCTGTCGAGTTCGAGATCGCCGACCCGGTAGACGGTTTCGGCTTCCCTGGCGCTGGCGCGGCGGTTCAGCACCTCGACGCGGGCCAAGAGCTCGGAGAAGGCATATGGCTTGGTCAGATAATCGTCGCCACCGGCGCGCAGGCCGGTGACCCGGTCGTCGACTTCGCCGAGCGCCGAAAGGATCAGGACCGGCGTCGTGTTGCCCCTGGAGCGCAGACCGGCGATGACCGACAGGCCATCGCGGCGCGGCAACATGCGGTCGACGACCATCACATCATAATCGCCGGCATCGGCGAGTGCGAAGCCGGTTTCGCCGTCGCCAGCGACATGCGCGGTGTGGCCAGCCTCGGTAAAGGCTTTCTGGAGATAATCGGCCGCCTCGCGATCGTCTTCTATGACGAGAATCTTCATGGAGCCGTTATACGCGATTTCGTTGGAAGATTGAGTGGCCGGCATATGCATCATGGCCTTGATCAGGCGTATCGCGAATAAAGTGATTCAAGGATACGCAGGAAGTCTTTGTTTTGGCACAGCGCCCACGCTCGGGTCAGGCCCAAGGGGCTCTGGTTGTCGCGGCAGCGGACGATGCGAAGCCCGCCGCCGCCGGGGGCGGAACACGACGACTGACTGACGTATTCAGGCCCCTGCTTCCCATGCGGCGGTTTGAAAACCGCCACACGGGAAAGTCTGGGAGTCAGCCCTTAGCGACAGGCAACGCGACGAAGCGGTTGCTGTCGTCGCGGCTGATCTGCATCAGCACCGCCTTGCGGCCCGACTTCACGGCGTCGGCCATGGCTTTGGCGACGTCGTCGGTGCCATTCACTTCGGTCGAATTGACTGAGGTGATGATGTCGCCGGGCTGGATGCCGCGATCGGCGGCATCGCTGTCGGGGTCGACATCGGTTACCACCAGCCCCTTGCCATCGTCGGACCTGGTGACGGTGAGGCCGAGATCGGCCAGCGTATCGGCCGCCGGCGGAGCGGAAGGCTGTTGCTCGACCGAGGCCTGCTTGTCGCTCGAGGGCAGCGTGCCGAGATCGACCTTGACGGTTTCACTCTTGCCGTCTCGCCACAGCGTGACGTCGACCGGCTTGCCGGGCTGATAGGCGCCGATCAGACGGGCGAGTTCCTTCGGCGAGGCGACATCCTTGCCGTCCACCTGAGTGATGACGTCACCAGCCGATATGCCGGCCTTCTTGCCCGGACCATCGTCCTGGGCGCTGGAAACGAGTGCACCCTTGTCGGACTTCAGCCCGAGCGATTCGGCGATTTCGGCGGTGACAGGCTGGATCTCGACGCCAAGCCAGCCGCGCTGGACGGTGCCGTTCTTCATCAGATCCTGCACAACCTGCTTCGCCGTCGAGGCAGGAATGTCGAAGGCAATGCCGACGTTGCCACCGGACGGCGAGAAGATCGCGGTGTTGATGCCGACGACCTGGCCGTTGAGGTTGAAGGTCGGGCCGCCCGAGCTGCCTCGGTTCACCGACGCATCGATCTGGATGAAATCGTCATAGGGGCCAGCGCCGATATCGCGACCGCGGGCCGAGACGATGCCGGCGGTAACCGTGCCGCCGAGGCCGAACGGATTGCCGACGGCCACGACCCAGTCGCCGACGCGAACCTTGGAATCATCGGCGAAATCGACATAGGTGAAATTGCCGTCGCCTTCGACCTTGAGCACGGCGAGATCGGTGCGCGGATCGGTGCCGACCAGCTTGGCGTCAAGTTCCTTGCCGTCGTGTGTCACCACGGTGAAGGACGAGCCTTCTCCGACGACGTGGTTGTTGGTGACGAGGTAGCCATCCTCCGAAATGAAGAAGCCGGATCCTTGCGCCACCGGCCGCGGCCGGCGGTTGTGGTCACGGCCTCCGAAACGCCGCATCCCATCCCGGCCGTCCTGATCGCCAAAGCCACGGAACTCCCTGAAGAAGCGGCGCAACTGCGGATCGTCGGGAAGATTGCCGAAGGCGTCGGGCAGACCTGAGCCGTCGTCGGCGGTCGATTCGACCTTGGCTTTGACACGGACACTGACGACCGACGGCGAAACGCGCTC
Organism: Mesorhizobium sp. WSM4821; assembly: GCF_055901555.1. Taxonomy (NCBI): domain Bacteria; kingdom Pseudomonadati; phylum Pseudomonadota; class Alphaproteobacteria; order Hyphomicrobiales; family Phyllobacteriaceae; genus Mesorhizobium; species Mesorhizobium sp. WSM4821. The sequence continues at coordinate 5,524,716 of NZ_CM148371.1, forward strand.
GACCACGTCGGCGAAGCTCGGGACCTGCGGCGCCTCGACACGCACGGCCTCCGCCAGGACTGGGACGGTGCCCGTGGCAACGGCGCCGAAGCCGATCGCGCCGGCAATGGCCACTGAAGCGGCGGCTGCCATCAGGCGTCTGGGGGTGCGGCGATATGAATTGGGGGCAGTATTCATGGGTCTCGTATCCTCTTTCAAGGGATGCACTTCGGTCGGCATCCTCGGAAAAGAGAGATAGAGAGGCGCACATTACGGCGCCATTTCCGGTGGATGAAACTTTGGTAATGTTTACGGCGGCAAGGGCACACAAATCCTTTGGTTGCGCCCGCTGTCCTAAATTGTACACAGTTCAGCACAAGGCTTTCACCATGACAGCAAGCACGACCATGACAATTCGGGTTTCGTCCGAGACCAAGCTGAAGCTTGAGCGGATCGCCGCCGATACCCGGCGTAGCAGATCCTTCCTCGCGGCTGAGGCGGTTTCGGCCTATGTCGATCGCGAGCTTGAGATCATAGAAGGTATCAAACGCGGCGTGGCCGACGCGGCGACAGGCCGTGTCGTGCCCCACGACGAAGCCATGGCGGAAATCGACGCCATAATCGAAGCGGCGGAAGCCAAGCGCGCAGGCAATGCGTGAAGCGGTTTGTCACCTGGTCGCGAGAAGCGCTGGACGACATCAAACAGCTTCGCGCGGGACAATCCTGCCGCCGCCAGACGCCTCGCTGATCGCATTCGCGAAGCGGGTCAGCGTCTTGGCGACATGGCGACTGGCCGGCCTGGTCGGGTAACAGGCACCTATGAGCAGCCCATCAGTCGCCTGCCCTACATCATTGCCTATCAGTTGGGGCCGATCGCCGGCCGTGAGAGCGTCGTTATCTTGCACATCATTCACACGTCGCGGGACTGGCCGCCGGAGGGATGGCCGAATTAGAACGACGTGCGTCCATTTCGACGCGCAAAGTACGCTCTAACACGTTGAATCTACGCATCGTTAGTCACCGAGGATCTTGTCCAGCGCCGCCTGCTCCTCAGTCGAAAGTGCTGCCGTTGTCGAACGGCGCGAGCGAGCGTTGATCACAATGAAGAGTCCGCCAACGAGCAGCAGAAGGACCGGCGTGCTCCAGAGCAGCGCATTGCGCAGGCTGAAGCGCGGCTTCAAGAGCACGAACTCGCCGTAGCGGGAAACGATGTAGTCGATCACCTGCTGGTCGGTGTCGCCGGCGACGAGGCGCTGGCGCACCAGCACGCGCAGGTCGCGGGCAAGGTCGGCATCGGATTCGTCGATCGATTGGTTCTGGCAAACCATGCAGCGCAGTTCTTCCGAAAGCGTCCGCGCCCTCGCCTCCAGCGCCGGATCGGCCAGAACCTCGTCGGGTTTCACCGCAAGCGCGGCGCCGCAAAGCAACAGCGTCAGCAGCAGGATCAGCGAGGCCAGCGAAAATCTTGCGGTCATGGCAGGCTCGCGGAAGGGACAGCGCCCGACGGCTTGCGGCGGCGGGACGGCGCCCCGACGCGCAGGCGCCGGTCCATGAGCGACATCGCAGCAGCTGCCATCATGACAAGGCCGCCCCCCCAGATCAGCGTCACCAGAGGCTTCCACCACAGCCGAACCACGACGGAGCCGTCGGTCCCTTCGTCGCCAAGCGAGAGGTAGAGCTGGCTGAGCCCGATCGTTTTGATACCGGACTCGGTCGTCGTCATCTGCCGGGCCGGATAGGAGCGCTTGGCCGAGGTGATTATGGCTGATGTGCTGCCATCGGCGCCGAGCAGGGCGAAGCGGCCGCGATCCTCGCTGTAGTTAGGCCCCTGGGCCGGATAGAGCCCTTCGAAACGCAATGTGTGGCCGGACAGTTGCACGATCTCGCCCGCATGCATCGACAGGATCTTCTCGGTGCCAAAGCAAAGCGTGCCGACAATACCCAGCGTCGTCAGCCCCAGGCCGAGATGGGCGAGCGCAGTGCCGAAGACCGAACGCGGCAGGCCGGCGAAGCGCCTGAGCATGATGCCGGGCGCGACAGCTCCAAAGCCGGACTTGACGGCAATATCGGTGAGCGCGCCGCAGATCAACCAGAAGGCCAGGCCGACGCCAAGCGCGGCGAATACCGACGCGCCGTCGATGAACAAGGCCGTCACCAGCACGGCCAGAATCGCTGCGGCGAAGGCAGCCATCAGGCGCTGGGCGACCGCGAAAATGTCGCCGCGCTTCCAGGCCAGCAGCGGTCCGAAAGGGACCACGACCAGAAGCGGCACCATCAGCGGGCCGAATGTCAGGTTGAAGAACGGCGCGCCGACCGAAATCTTGTCGGCTGAAACGGCCTCGACCACCAGCGGATACAATGTGCCAATCAGCACGGTGGCAGTGGCCGTGGTCAGGAACAGGTTGTTGAGGACCAGCGCCCCTTCGCGCGAGATCGGATGAAACAGCCCGCCGGCGGTCAACTTCGAGGCGCGCAAAGCAAACAGCGCCAGCGATCCGCCGATGAACAGCGTCAAAATGCAGAGAATGAACACGCCACGCGTCGGATCCGTGGCGAAGGCGTGGACGGAGGTCAGCACGCCGGAGCGCACCAGGAAGGTGCCGAGCAGCGACAGCGAGAAGGTCAGGATCGCCAGCAACAGCGTCCAGATCTTCAGGGCCGAGCGCTTTTCCATCACGATCGCCGAATGGAGCAGCGCCGTGCCCGCCAGCCACGGCATGAAGGAGGCATTTTCGACCGGGTCCCAGAACCAGAAACCACCCCAGCCGAGCTCGTAATAGGCCCAGTAGGAGCCCATGGCGATGCCGCCGGTCAGGAACATCCAGGCGACCAGCGTCCATGGCCGCACCCAGCGCGCCCAGGACGCGTCGATGCGGCCTTCGATGAGGGCGGCGACCGAGAAGGAAAAGCAGATCGAGAAGCCGACATAGCCGAGATAGAGCAGCGGCGGATGGATGGCGAGGCCGAGATCCTGCAGGATCGGATTGAGATCGCGGCCTTCGATCGGCGCCGGATTGAGCCTGGCGAACGGGTTGGACGTCGCCAGGATGAACAGGAAGAAGGTGGCGCCGATCGCGCCTTGCACGGCAAGCACATTGGCTCGAAGCGTCGCCGGAAGATTGCTGCCGAAAGCAGCGACGAGCGCGCCGAAGAAGGTCAGGATCAACACCCAGAGCAGCATCGAGCCTTCGTGATTGCCCCAGGCGCCGGTGATCTTGTAGATCAGCGGCTGCAGCGAATGCGAATTCTCCCAGACGTTGGCCACCGAAAAATCGGATGTCGCATAGGCTATCGCCAACATCGCGAAGGACAGAGCGGTCAAGGCAAAGCCGGTCACCGCGACCGGAGCGCCGACAGCCATCATCTTGCGGTTGTTCATCCGCGCGCCGAACAGCGGCACCACCGTCTGCACCAACGCCAGCGCGAACGCCAAGACCAGGGCGAAATGTCCGGTTTCAACCATTGTGGCCAAGCCCGTCAGATTTTGGTTTTGCCGCAGGTCCTGGCCGCAAAACAGTAAGACACCTTTGCGGAACCTGCTTAGTCACTCTTGCTCTCCTGCCCACACGCCCTTGGCCTTGAGGCCTTCGGCCACCTCCTTTGGCATGTAGTTCTCGTCGTGCTTGGCCAGCACGCTGTCGGCGACGAAGACGCCGTCCGGGCGAAACGTGCCTTCGGTGATGACGCCTTGCTCCTCGCGGAAAAGGTCGGGAAGAATGCCGGTGTAGGTGACCTTGACCTGCTTCTGGTTGTCGGTCACCGAAAAGGCGACAGTGGTCCCCTGGCCACGCTCGATCGTACCCTTTTCGACGAGGCCGCCCAGCCTGATGCGCTGCCCGGGCTGCAGGCTGGCGGCGGTCAGGTCGGCGGGCATGTAGAAATAAGAGGCCTTCTGGCCGAGCGCGTAGAAGGTCAGACCAGTGGCGGCACCGAGAAAGGCCAACCCTCCGGCGATCACCGACAGTCTTTTCTGCTTGCGTGTCATTTCTTACTCCGTCGCCGTCAGGCCAAGCGAGACGGCGAAGGCGGTGAATTTCTTCGCTTCCTCACTATCGGAGCCAAAAACGGCGATACCGCGATTGAGCGCGTCGCGTGCCTGATCGGCCTTGCCCAGCACCACATAGGAACGAATAAGCTGCATCCATCCTTCCGCATCGCGCGGGTTTTGCCGAAGTTTTTCATCAAGTCCCGCAACCATGGTGTTGATCATCGTTTCCCTGTCCTGCGGCGACATCGACGAGGCTGCATCGACATCTCCGGCGCTCGGGCCTTTCGCAGGCTCTGCCGAAGCGGCGCTCCGCCTGGCCGATTCGGCCAGTGCCTGCTCGACGGTGCTGCGCCACGGCGAATCCTGCGGGAGGGCGCCAAGCATTTTTTGCCAGCCAGCCGCTGCCTCCTCAATGCGGCCTTCCTGCGCCATGCCCATCGCGAGATAGAAGCGAGCCTTCGGATTTGCCGGATCGAGCTTCAAGGCCGCCTCGAAAGCGGCCTGGGCGTCGGCCGAAACAATGCCGCCCGCCGCGTTGGCGATCGCCTCGCCAAGGCCGGCCTGGCGGGCGGCGCTGTCGCCGTCGAGGCGAATGGCGTTGCGATAGGCCGTCACCGCATCGGAGAACCGCTGCAAGCGCAGATAGACCGGAGCCAGAACGTCCCAACCCCTGCCGTCGCTCGGATTGGCGGCAAGATGGGCCTCGGCGCGCGCCACCAGTTCGTCCACCGAACTGTCGGCGGGATTCTTGGCCAGCCGATCGCTGAGGGGTTGCGAAGGCAGGTCGGGCGAGCCGAGCTGGCTGTACAAGCCCCAGCTGACCAGGGGAACCGCCAGGACCGCGGCCGTGGCAACCAGCCTGGCCGCCATCGACGGCTGCCGCGCCGCTGCCTTGTCGGCCGGATCGGCCCCGGCCCCGGCATTGTCCAGACGAAGGATGCGGCGAGCGATTTCGGCACGTGCCTCTTCGGCCTCGGCCGGCTGGATCAGTCCGCGCGCGACGTCCCGATCAAGCTCGGACAGTTGGTCGCGATAGACTTCGAGGTCATGATCGCTGCTCGCAGAACCACCCTTCGGGCCGCCGGCCAGCGGCAGCAGCACCGCCAGGCTTGCACCCAGCGTGAGAACGGCGGCTATGACCCAGAACAGCATGTTTTATCCAATAGCGGCAGAGCCCTGCCCTGCCAACACAGGCGTCCTGCGACGCTTTGACGGTGAGCGCGCCGCGTGTCCTTGATCAACGTCAAACAGACCCTGGTCGATGTCCCGTTTCCAAAGCTCGTCACATTGAACTCATGTGGCGAGCTTCAGATCCTTTCTTTCAAGCATTTCGTTGTCCCAATCGCTGCGCACTTTTGGGCGACATGCATTGATCAGGTCAGCGGCGTCCAGCTGCCATCGGCGTTGCGGCATGCGGTTCCGCGCGCGGTGGCCCCGGCGGCGCCGGTAAAGACCGTATGCGTGTATTGCCGGCAGTCCTGCGAGCCGACACGATAGGGCTGGGCGGGCACGACCTCACCGTAATGCGCCGACCGGTCGCTCTTCCAGGTCACCTTCTGGCCGCTGGTCGTATATTCAAGCGCCTTGTATTCGGCCTCCAGCGCCTTGCGCTTCTCGGGATCGCTCAAGCCGGTGCCGATCGATCCGCTGACGAGACCGCCCCCCATGGCGGAAATGACCGTGGTCGCGATCTTGCCACTGCTCGGCGGCGTCGCGGCAGGCTGTGGCGCCACCGTCGCACTCGGGCTCCTGCCCAGCGTCGTGCAGCCGGAAACGGCCAGCAGTACGGAAACGAGCGCGACGCGAATCTTCATGCAAACAACCGGTTTTCTTGAGTTAAGGCTGGAGCCGCGCCATGGGAAGTCGGCGTGGCCATAGTGTTGATGTTTGTCGGAAATTTGGCCGCGCCCGACGGATCCGGGACCAATCGACATGCCGCCATATCACGCATCGTCGATCAATTGTCGATGGGGCAAAACTGTCACTGGAGGCTCCGCAATCGAACCACCGCCTTCAACCCGCCCAGGCCGGACCGTTCCAGAGCCAGAACGCCTCCATACTCGTTGACGAGGTCGGCGACAATGGCAAGTCCAAGCCCGGTCCCCGGTTTTGTCTCGTCGAGGCGCTGTCCTCGCTTCAGCGCTTGGCGTGCCTTGTCTTCGGGAATGCCCGGGCCATCGTCCTCGATGCTGATCTCGAACAGATTGACAGCACTCTCCTTGCCAGCGCCACCCTTCTTGCCGGAGATTGGTGTCACGGACACGGCGACTGCGCTCTTTGCCCATTTCATGGCGTTGTCGAGCAAATTGCCAAGCAATTCTTCCAGATCCTCGCGTTCGCCGGCAAAGACGATGTCGGCTGCCGGCAACGAAAGCGAGAGATCGGTCCGCGGGTTGAGTTTTTGCAGCACACGCACCATGCGCTGGACCAGCGGCGCCACCGGGGTGCGGTAGACGACGCTGTCGCGTTGCGCCGCGACGCGGGCGCGCTGCAGATAATGGTCGACCTGCTTCCGCATCGATGCGGCCTGCTCGGCTATGAGCTTGCCCTTGGCGCCACCGAGCGCCCGCCCCTCGTTGATCAGCACCGCCAGCGGCGTCTTCAGCGAATGGGCGAGGTTGCCGACCTGCGTGCGCGAGCGCTCGACAATACGCCTGTTGTTTTCGATCAGCGCGTTGGTCTCGTTGGCGAGCGGTTCGATCTCGGCCGGGAATCGGCCATCGAGCCTTTGGGCGGTTCCTTCCCTCACCAGGGCGAGAGCGTTCCTGACCCGGCGCAACGGCTGCAGACCCACCAGGATGGCAATGGCGTTGATGGCGATCATGCCGACGCCGAACAGGGACAGATAGGTCAGCAGGCGGCGCTGGAAAGCGCCGATCTCCTGTTCGAGCTCGGTCTGGTTGCCCATGACGCGGAAGCGCGCCGCACGGTTCTTCGCGTCGAGAACGAATTCACTCTCGAACACTGCCAGTTCCTCGCCATTGATGCCTTCCGTCGCATAGCTGCGCTGGAAACTGGCGTTGAAAGGGACCTCGGCGACGCTTGGCGACGGGATCGCCCTCGTCATCGAGGAAGAGTGCAGATCACCGCGCACGCCCTCTGAAGCAGGTTCCACCGACCAGTACCAGCCGGAGTTCGGCTCCGAGAACCGGAGATCGCCAAGGTCGGGAGCGCCGGTCAGCGAACCACCTTCGGAGACGCCGACCGACCCGATCAGGTTGAACAGATGCGCCGACAACAGGCTGTCGAAACCGCGCTCGTTCGCCTGGCGATACAGCGTTGTGATGAGCGTAAAGATGACGACGAGGGTAAGGATCGCCCAGACCGTGGAAAAGGCGATCACCCGAAACGCCAGCGAACGCGGCCAGAACCGCGAAAGAGACGTCCCTGCAGTCTGTTTGAGCGGTTCCGCCTTACGCCTCCGGCTCACGCATCCGATAGCCCATGCCGCGAACGGTTTCTATCATGTCGATGCCCATCTTCTTGCGAAGCCGTCCGACAAAGACCTCGATTGTGTTGGAATCGCGGTCGAAATCCTGATCGTAGAGGTGCTCGACCAGTTCGGTCCGGGATACGACCTCACCCATATGGTGCATCAGATAGGCAAGCAGGCGAAATTCGTGCGACGTCAGCTTCAGCGGCACGCCGTCGACATCGGCCTTGGAGGCCTTGGTGTCGAGCCGCAGCGGCCCGCAGGTCAGCTCGGACGACGCATGGCCGGCCGCGCGCCGGATGAGCGCCCGGACCCTGGCCAGCACCTCTTCGATGTGAAACGGCTTGGTGACATAATCGTCGGCGCCGGCATCGATGCCCGATACCTTGTCGCTCCAGCGATCGCGCGCTGTCAGGATCAGAACCGGCATCTTGCGGCCGCCGCGCCGCCAGCGCTCGACCACGCTGATGCCATCCATCTGCGGCAGGCCGATGTCGAGCACCACGGCGTCATAGGGCTCGGTTTCGCCGAGGAAATGCCCTTCCTCGCCGTCGAAGGCCCGGTCGACGACATAGCCGGCATCGACCAGCGCGTCCGATATTTGTCGGTTGAGATCCTTGTCATCTTCGACGACGAGTACGCGCATGCTGGATCACTACCTGTTGAAGAGCTCGGCCTGTCGACGCGTTAAGCCTGTCGTCGGGTCCGGTATCAGATATAGGCCGATTCCAGCGGCCTGGGAAACGGCCGGGATCAGTTCAGCGGAACGACGATCTCGGAACGGCGCGGGCGCTGCCCTTCCTTGCCCGGGACCAGCACGACGATGACGCAGACCGGCTGGCCGCCGCGCGTCGACTGCGACGCCTTGGCCAGCGTGCCGCCATTCTGCTGGGCGACCTGCTGACCGATCGCGTAGCAGTCGGCCGCCGTCGCCTGCGACGCGAAAAGACCGGCAATGCAGAGCGCCAGTGTCGCGATTGGTAAATGGGAGCGAAGCGTTTTCATGATCAGCGTTCTAACGCATCGGTGCTGAACGTGAAATGAACAGTGAACGCCAGCAATCCATGCCTATCTCACCCCCGAAACGCGAGACAACCGACCTCATGATTTCGCCGCCCCAACCCGGCAAAATCATCCCAAACCCAGTCTAGACTGTCTTGCAGCCATATTGAAAGCACGTCAGTCGTTTTCTTCCGTCACGGCGCGAAAGCGCAGCAGCCCATGATAGGCCGAAAGGTCCTCGTCGTAACGGGCCTCGGTGAATTCGAGCCTGACATTGACGCGATGATGCTCGTCAAGCGCGAGCGCCGCATCCTGGAGGCGGGCGCTGACCAGATCCATCGCATCGATCATTTCTGTCCTGGCCTCGGACTTAGACCAGAAGTGCAGCGTGAAAAGCTGCTCGGCGCCGTTCTCCATGCCTGTTGCCCAGTCGTACACGCTGGTTCGGCCGAAGGTCACATAGGGAAACGGCACATTTTCCGCGACATGGTCGAACAGTTTTGCTCCTCCCAATGCCGCCGACAGGGAACCGTCACCGTTCAGCACTTCAAACAAGGCCTTCTGCAACGCGGCAGCCGGCGCGGTCATCGTCTTCTCTCCCGCCCGTCACGGCTGAACAGGCCTTTGCGCCGTCAGCGATTCCTGCCTGCAGCCTAGCCGCGTTGAAGTTCTTGCGCCAGATCGCGGGATCTCCGGCGCCGCGGCCTCTTCGCGTCAGGAATGTCGGTGGCCAACCTCGCGCCTTCTCATTTGGCATGCAAGGCGTTTGAAAAACGGTGCTATGAAGGGGATTGTTTCTCCGGACATTCGAGGTCGTTTTCGTGCGTGAGCCACCGCTGCTGCCTGTCTTTGGAAAGCTTGGGATCAAGGCACCGGTTGTAACCGCTGTGGCGCCGACCATGTCGAAGAGCGTGAAGAGCATGGCGACCCGCATGAGGGAGGTTCTATCTTCACACGGGGGCATGGCCTTGAAGCTGTTCGTCGTCGTGTGGACGATCCTTGTCCTGGCGGCGGTTTTCTTCATTACGCAGGCCTGACCAATCGACATCCATCGATCGGGGGCTGAAACCGAAAGGATGCCGGAATGGCAAACCGTTACGCGCTGCCCATGGAGCATCCGCACAGCTGAACCGTCTTCGATGTCTTCACTGGCCAGCCCGTTGAACTCAAGCGCCAGGTCATGGTCGGCATGAACACACGCAATGCGGGCGCGCTGGTCGACCGGTTGAATACCCGGGACGTCAAGCGGCGGGCCAAAGCGGACCGCAAGCCCTGCGCCAGCCTCAGCCAGGCACATTTGGACCTAGCGAAAATCGGCTGCCGTCAGCACATATATGCTCTTGCGGGTCCGGGCATAGGCATTCCTGGCGATCTCATGGATGGAGCTGGACGCCGTATCGAACGCCGCCAGATAGGTGGCTTCGGCAGTTGGTGCCTCTGATGGTGCCTTCGAGATCGCATCCGTGGCGACAGAAAAGGAAATCTGAAACATGCCGTCATGGCCGACGAAACGGATGCGTTTGCCCGCCTCGTCGTAGCTGCGGCTTGGATTGGGAAATGTCAGGCTCATGACTTGACCTCCGTCGATGCAACGTCTGCTTTCTTGACTGCCCGCGACGCCCGCTTTTTCTTAGGCGGAGCGGGATTGAGGGCCTCCGCGGCGCGGTCGGCCTCTTCCTTGGCCAGCCGCAACGCCCGCAATCTTGCGGTCTTGATGTCCCTGGCCTTCGCCTCGGAAACATATTCAGCCGTTGCCTGGTTTCGTTCCGCGGTTTTCTTCTGCTTTTCCATGAAGCGCGCTTCAGCTTTTTCCATGATATTTTGACTGAATTCCGCCATCGGTAAAATCTCCTGTTTGGGTTGAAATGCTGAAAGGGAGTTTACCAATTAAAATAGTAGCTCGGAGTCGAGAAATCAATTTCTGGCCTATTTTTGATTGATCAAATTCCTGAAACGGAAACTGCGAGATAATACTATTAAACGTTTTTCGAGGATCAATTAATATTTTTTGGCACTCCTATCAATCGAGTGCCAACGCGCCTATATAAGGAGAGCGGCCGCCTAAGCCGGCCCCAGAAAGAGTTCCCATGAAATTCCGGCCACTCCACGATCGCGTCGTCATTCGGCGCGCCGAAAGCGATACCAAATCCAAGGGCGGCATCATCATCCCCGACAATGCCAAGGAAAAGCCGCAGGAAGGCGAGGTAATCGCCGTCGGGCCGGGCGCGCGCGATGAAAGCGGCGCGTTGATCGCGCTCGATGTCAAGGCCGGCGACCTCATCCTGTTCGGCAAATGGTCGGGAACCGAGGTCAAGATAGACGGCGAGGACCTTCTGATCATGAAGGAGGCCGACATCATGGGCATCATCGAGAAGACCGTGGCTGCCAAGAAAGCCGCCTGATTGGAGCGCTGCGCGTCCACTTGGCCGCGCAAAGGACGCTTCAAGTTTTGATTCAGGCGGCGCTGCCAGCGCTTCGCCACAACCAATCGAACTGGAAAAAATCATGTCTGCCAAGGAAATCAAATTCTCCACCGATGCGCGTGACCGGATGCTGCGCGGAGTCGAAATCCTCAACAACGCGGTCAAGGTGACGCTCGGCCCCAAGGGCCGAAACGTCATAATCGACAAGGCCTATGGCGCGCCGCGCATCACCAAGGACGGGGTGACAGTGGCCAAGGAAATCGAGCTCTCCGACAAGTTCGAGAACATGGGCGCGCAGATGGTGCGCGAAGTGGCCTCGAAGACCAACGACCTCGCCGGCGACGGCACCACCACCGCCACGGTGCTTGCCGCTTCCATCTTGCGCGAGGGCGCCAAATTCGTTGCTGCCGGCATGAATCCGATGGACCTCAAGCGCGGCATCGACCTTGCTGTTACCGCTGTCGTCAAGGAAATCCAGGCACGCGCCAAGAAGGTCAAATCCTCCGGTGAAATCGCGCAGGTCGGCACCATTGCAGCCAATGGCGATGCCACCGTCGGCACCATGATCGCCAAGGCGATGGACAAGGTCGGCAATGATGGCGTGATCACTGTCGAGGAAGCCAAGACCGCCGACACCGAACTCGACGTCGTCGAGGGCATGCAATTCGACCGTGGCTATCTCAGCCCCTATTTCGTCACCAATGCCGAAAAGATGCGCGCCGAGCTGGAGGACCCTTACATCCTCATCCATGAAAAGAAGCTCGGCAATCTGCAGGCGCTGCTGCCGATCCTCGAAGCCGTGGTGCAAAGCGGCAAGCCGCTGGTGATCATCTCCGAGGACGTCGAGGGCGAAGCACTGGCGACGCTGGTCGTCAACAAATTGCGAGGCGGCCTCAAGGTTGCAGCCGTCAAGGCGCCGGGCTTCGGTGACCGCCGCAAGGCGATGCTGGAAGACATCGCCGTGCTCACCGCCGGCCAGATGATCTCGGAAGACCTCGGCATCAAGCTCGAAAACATCACAATCGACATGCTCGGCCGCGCCAAGCGCGTGCTGATCGAAAAGGACACGACGACGATCATCGATGGCGCTGGAGAGAAAGTGACCATCCAGGCGCGCGTCCAGCAGATCAAGGGGCAGATCGAGGAAACCACTTCCGACTACGACAAGGAGAAGCTGCAGGAGCGGCTGGCCAAGCTCGCCGGTGGCGTCGCGGTCATTCGCGTCGGTGGTGCGACCGAGTCCGAGGTCAAGGAAAAGAAGGACCGTATCGACGATGCACTGAACGCCACGCGCGCGGCGGTAGAAGAAGGCATCGTTCCCGGCGGCGGTGTCGCGCTACTGCGCGCCAAGGCCGTCCTGAGCGGGCTGACCGGAGCCAATGCCGATGTGACGGCGGGCATTTCGATCGTGTTGAGAGCACTCGAAGCGCCGATCCGCCAGATCGCCGAGAACTCCGGGGTTGAAGGTTCGATCGTTGTCGGCAGGCTCATGGATAGCAAGGATCACAACCAGGGCTTCGATGCCCAGAACGAGATCTATGTCGACATGATCAAGGCCGGCATCGTCGACCCGGCAAAGGTGGTGCGTACCGCGCTCCAGGATGCCGGCTCGATCGCGGCATTGCTGATCACTGCGGAAGCCATGATCACCGACATTCCAGCCAAGGATGCCGCGCCTGCGGCCGGCGGCGGCATGGGCTACTGATCATCGCCTAGACACGCTTGCAGCGCTGTGCGGTCGCTCTCGCCGCCTGATATCCTCGAGTTCTCCCAGAGAAGCGAAAAAGCCTGAAAGAAAGCCGCCGGGGCATCTTCCCCGGCGCACGGCCGCCAGCAAGGAGATCTATCCATGATTGCATTTGTCCCGAAGCCAAGTGCTGCGGCCAAGATCAAAGTGGCCGAGGAAAGCCGCTTCGATCGCATTCGCAGACTTGCCGCCGATAAGCACAGGAAATCCGATGCCGGCGCGATACGCCGCGACCTGCCGAAGACCGGGGACAAGCGCCCTATCTGAGGCGCGCGCTGCCCCTCACGAAACCGGTGCCGCGCCGCCCTCTTCAGTGCGCCGCGCTATGAATTCGTCGAGGACATCTGATGTGGCCGCGGCAGAAGCCGGCGGCCGGAAGTCGGCAAGCAGCCGTTTCCAGACGCCGGTGGCGCGCTCAGTCGCGGTTTTTGACCCGGCCTCGGTCCAGTTGCCGAAATTCGACCAGTCGGCCACCAGCGGCTCGTAGAACGCGGTGCGGTAGCGCGCCATTGTATGTCCGGCCGAAAAGAAGTGCCCGCCCGGCTGCACTTCGGCGATGGCCTCGAAGCCGATCGCGCTCTCGTCGCCGGGTGTCGCCGTACAGAGTTCGGCGATCGTCTGCAGCGCCTCGATATCGGTGATCAGCTTCTCGAAGGAGACGCTCAAGCCGCCTTCGAGCCAGCCCGCGGCATGGATGCAGACCGTGGCGCCAGCAAGAACCGAGCCCCACAGCGCGAACTGCGTTTCGTGGGCCGCCTGCGCGTCCGAAATGTTGGCGGCGCTGCCGCCGCCGGACCGCCAGGGAAGACCGGTGAAGCGCGCAAGCTGGCCTGCGCCGAGCGTCGCCTTGACGTGCTCCGGCGTGCCGAAGGCCGGTGCGCCGGACTTCATGTCGACGTTGGACGAGAAGGAACCATAGACGACCGGCGCACCCGGCCGCACCATCTGTGCCAGCGTCAGCCCGGCCAGTGCTTCGGCGTGCTGCAGCGTCAGCGCGCCGGCGACGGTGATCGGCGCCATGGCGCCGGCCAGGCAGAAGGGCGTGATGATCAACACCTGCCCCGCCTTGGCAAAGTCGATGATGCCTTGTGCCATCGGTATGTCGAGCTGACGGGGCGAGTTGGTGTTGATGACGGTGTAGCAATGCGCGCCCGAACGGAATTCGTCCTCGGACAGGTTGCGCGCCAGCCGCAGCATCTCGAACCCATCCTCGACCTGCGGCGTGCCGCGCGCGAAGACGAACGGCAATTTGTCCGACAGCGTCAACTGAGCGCGGTTGACGGCATAGTGGCGGAAGCGGTTGTCGACATCCTGCGGTTCGATGCAGGGGCCGAGAAAATGCAGCACGTCGAAATGCTGCACCAGCCGGATGAGATCCTCGAAAGCGGCAAGCGTGCCCGGCCGCCGGCCGCGTTCGAGATCGGTGACGTTGGGCGCTCCTGAGCCCGCCAGGAACGTCATCGAGCCGAGTTCGAGCGTCAGGTCGCGGCCACGGTCGCCGGCATGCGCCCGGATCGATTTCGGTGCCGAAGCCAGCGCCGCCGCAACGATGTCGCGGCCGATGCGCACCATCTGGCTGTCCTCGTCGACCGATGCACCGGCGCGGGCAAAGCGAGCGCGCGCCTCAGGCAGCAGCACCTTGATGCCTAGTTCCTCGAGCACGCGCAGCGCCGTATCGTGGATCGCGGCGACCTGATCGGTCGAGAAGACCGGCTGCGGCAGAAACGGATTCTTCAGCAAGCGATAGTCCGGCCGGCGGCTGGTCTCGCTGCCGGCCTCGCCGCTTCGTCCGCGCCGGTGTTCGCGCCTGAGGTTGCGTGCGGCGTCATCGACCATGGCGGATACTCCTCATTGCCGTTTGCCTTGCCTGGGGATCGTAGGGAGAGGCCGCGATGACGCGCGCCGGCCGCTCGGCACAGCTCGTTGAAGGCGAGCAGGATACTTGCACTGTACATATGTGTCTAGTACGATTGTATGCAGCTTCCCCTCATGCCAATTGTGCGGTCATGATCACGATTGCTCCGCAGGACGAGCCGACGCCCGGCAACATCAAGGTGACGCGCTGGGACTGGATCAATCTTGCGCTCCAGACACTGATTTCAGACGGCATCGAAAGCGTGCGCGTGCTGCCGCTCGGCCAGAAGCTCGGGGTTTCGCGCTCAAGCTTCTATTGGTATTTCGAGAGCCGCCAGGACCTGCTCGACCAGTTGCTTGCCTATTGGCGCAACACCAATACCAAGGCGATCGTCGCACGCGCGATGCGGCCGGCCGAAAGCATCATCATGGGCGTCATGAACGTGTTCGAATGCTGGGCGGACGAGCGGCTGTTCGATCCGCGGCTCGACTTCGCCATTCGGGAATGGGCGCGTCGCTCCGACGACGTGCGCCAGGCCATCGACAAGGCCGACAATGACCGCTTGACCGCAATCCGCGACATGTATCGCCGTCACGGCTATGACGAAGAGGATGCCTTCATCCGCGCTCGCGTGCTCTACTACATGCAGATCGGCTATTATATGCTCGACCTCAAGGAGCCGGTCGAGGCGAGGGTCAGCCATCTCGCTGCCTATCTACGCAGTTTCACCGGCCAGGAGCCCAGCGAAGCCGACGTGGCGCATTTCCTGCGCTTTATGGCCGGGCGGTGACATCGGAACCGAGCCGCAAGTCGAAGGAGCGGCCTTGGATCGCCATCGGATCGACAAACCGCACCGCATAAACCTCCCTCGCCCTTGTGAGCGACGGAAAAATGGACGAATAATCTTGGCTGGGGGCGCAGCCTGAAATTGCCCGCATGCAGTTTATCAGCTGACGGCGCCGCCGCAGATTCCTGGAATGGGCAGTCCTTTGGAACCACGAAAGAGAAGAGGTCCGATTGCCGCAAGACTGCTGGCGGCGGATGCGTGGTTCGATTCCTCGCTCTACGACATCGGCTTCAAGGCGCGCCGGTTCTGGGAAGCGGCCACGATTTTTTTCCGGCGCTTCCGCGTCTCCGGCTGGCGCCGCGGCATTATCGAACTTTTGAGCGAGGGCTTCACGCTCGGCGCCGGCGGTATCGTCGTCATGCTGGCGCTCGCCTTGCCAGCCTTCCAGGAGACCGCCGGCGACTGGCGAGCCCAAGGCGACTTCGCCGTTACCTTCCTCGACCGCTACGGCAACGAGATCGGCCAGCGCGGCATCATTCAGCGTGACTCGGTGCCGGTCGACGAGATGCCCGACCAGGTCATCAAGGCTGTGCTGGCCACGGAGGATCGCCGTTTCTTCGATCACCACGGCATCGATGCGCTCGGCCTTTCCAGGGCGATCTTCGAGAATGTGCGGGCGAATTCCGTGGTGCAGGGCGGCTCGAGCATCACCCAGCAACTGGCCAAGAACCTGTTCCTGACCAATGAACGGACGTTGGAGCGCAAGATCAAGGAAGCCTTCCTGTCGCTGTGGCTCGAGGCCAACCTGTCGAAGAAGGAGATCCTGCAGCTCTATCTCGACCGCGTCTATATGGGCGGAGGCACCTTCGGCATCGAGGCGGCCGCCGATTTCTATTTCGGCAAAAGCGTCAAGGATCTGAACCTCGCCGAAGCGGCGATGCTGGCCGGCCTGTTCAAGGCGCCGACCAAATACGCGCCGCACATCAACCTGCCCGCTGCCAGGGCGCGAGCCAATGTGGTGCTGTCCAATCTCGTCGACGCCGGTTTCATGAGCGAGGGCCAGGTGCTGCAGGCGCGGCTGCATCCGGCCGAAATCGTCGATCGCGGCGAGCAGAAGAGCCCGGATTACTACCTCGACTGGGCATTCGACGAGGTCAAGAAGATCGCCGCGAAGTCCGGCCAGCATTCGCTGGTCGCTCACACCACTTTCGACGCCAACATCCAGAAGGCGGCGGAAGAATCGATGGAGTTCCATCTCCGTCAGTTCGGCAAGGAATACAACGTCACCGAGGGTGCCATGGTGGTCATCGAAACCAATGGCGCGGTCAGGGCGATTGTCGGCGGCCGCGACTACGGCGCCAGCCAGTTCAACCGCGCCACCAAGGCGCTGCGCCAGAGCGGTTCATCGTTCAAACCCTACGTCTATGCAACGGCGATGGAGCATGGCTTCACACCGGACTCCGTCGTTTCCGGCGCGCCGATCTCCTGGGGCAACTGGTCGCCTCACAATTACAATGGCGGATCGGCCGGCAACGTCACGCTGCTCACGGCGGTGGCCAAATCGATCAACACCGTGCCGGTACGGCTGGCCAAGAATTATCTCGGCATCAAGCCGATCAAGGCGATGGCGGAGGCCATGGGCGTGGAATCGCCGCTCGAATCGCACAAGACGATGGTGCTCGGCACATCGGGCATGACCGTGATGGACCAGGCGACAGGCTATAGCGTGTTCGCCCAGAACGGCTTTGTCGGCTCCCGGCATGGCATCACCCAACTCGTCACCCGTAACGGCGAGGTGGTTTACGATTTCGCCAAGGATGCGCCGCCGCCGCACCGTGTGCTGTCGGAACAGGCGCTGAAATCCATGAACACCGTGCTGGCGGCGGTGCCGGTGATGGGCACGGCGCGCCGCGCCGCGCTTCCCAACATCGTTTCGGCCGGCAAGACCGGCACCACGCAGTCTTACCGCGACGCCTGGTATGTCGGCTTCACCGGCAACTACACGGCTGCCGTGTGGCTCGGCAACGACGACTTCAGCCCGACCAATAACATGACCGGCGGCTCGCTTCCGGCGATGGTGTGGCAGCGGCTGATGGTCTATGCGCACCAGAATATCGACCTCAAGCCGATCCCCGGTCTCGATCATCCGTTCGTCGACGAAGAGGTCGCGGCCAAGGCTGAGGAAGCGGAAAAGAAGAATGCCGATCAGGCAGCAGCGAACGCCGCCGAGCGCCCGCCGGTGCTGTCCAGCCAAACCACGCGGGCGCTGAGGGACATCACGAAGCTGTTCCAGTCGGCGCCCGTCCTCCAGACACCTGCGTCGCCGGAGACCCTGTCGGCGCTTTGATTGGCGCGGCAAATCCGCGGCCCGGCGGCTTGCCATCGCCCCCTGCCCCGCGATATCCCCGAGCGGCATTCCTCTTTCCCGCGGCTCCTCATGCTCAAGAACGCATTCCTGACGCTCCTCGCGCTTGCCATAGCCATCGGCGGCGGCGGCGGCAGCGTCTGGTCCGCTCTCAAGACGCAGGATGGCATCGGTGCGATAAAGATCGGCCAATGGACGGCGTTCCCCGATATCGGCACGCAGGCGGCGGACCCTTATTCGAAAGCCCGCGTGGCGCGCGAGGGGGTCCTCGCACTCGGGCAGGCGGAAGGCCTGTCCTTTGTCGCCGAACGCGATTCCGGCGGCGAACTATTGAATCGCCAATGCGCCTATGAAATCGAAGGCGGATTCCCCACGGCGCGGTTCTGGACCCTCTATGCCGCCGATCGGTCGCTTGGGGTCATCGAGACCGGCAAGCCAAGGCCTGCGGCACTTCAATCCTACCAGGTGCTGCGCCAGCCGGACAATTCGGTGATGATTTCCGTCGGCAACCGTCCCGCGCCCGGCAACTGGCTGCTTTCCGACGGCGTCGGCCGGATGTATTTCGTGCTGACATTCTACGATACGCCGATCGCCAGCAGCACAGGTCTTTCGGACGTCACGCTGCCGCAGATCGTGAAGGTCGGCTGCAATGCGTAAACTGCTGCACGCGATCCTGCTTGGCTTGCTTGGCGCCGGTATCGTGCACGTCATCGTGTTGCTGCTCGTCCCGGAATTTTCCGAACGCGATGCCTGGTCGCGGCTGGCCATGACCTCGGACCTCTATAGGATGACCAGGCTGGACGCGGAGGCCGGCGGGGCGCCGGTGGTGAAGTCCGTCGATCCGCTGTTTTATGCGGCGGCCTGCCGATTCGATTTGTCCGAGGGGATGGTGCGGGTCAAGGCACCGGGAGATGTCCCGTTCTGGTCCGTATCGGTCTATGACCGCAGCGGCCACAACATCTACTCCTTCAACGACCACAGTGCGACGGGAAGGGTTCTGGACACTATCGTACTGACGCCGGCGCAGATGATCGAGATCCGCAAGGGTCTTCCCGAGGAATTGCAAGGGGCGATCTTCGTCGAGGCGCCCATCGACGAAGGTATGCTCGTCATCCGCTCCTTCGTGCCCGACGACAGCTGGAAGCCGGTCGTGTCACGGTTTCTCCAGCAAGGCTCCTGCGAGTTGCAGGACTACTGACGTCGGCCGGACTATGCGGCGGCCGACCTATACCGAATTCAAAGTCAGAGCGTCCTTTGCGTGTCCAAGCGGACGCGCGGCGCTCTAATGATGCGGAACAGGCATCGTTCCGGACGAGCCCGGCATCGTCCCCGACGAGCCCGGCATCGTTCCGGACGAGCCTGGCTTGTCCGGACCGGCGCCTGGCCGCGTCTCGCCCGTCAGCTGCCGTTGTTCGTAGCGGACGCCGGGGAAAATGATCACCGCCGCCGGCGTGCCGGTGTTTCGTTCTGCTCGATTGTTTGCCGCCGCTCGCGGCACGAAAGACAGTACCATGCCCATGGTTCGCGCATTCCTCTCGGTTGCCCCGGAGCACAACGCAACGCCTCCAATCTGATTAAGGAGGCAGTAGGTTAACGGAACGCTAACGGATCGCCGCTAATTTGATCTTTGTCTGAGGTCAGGGCGTCCTGACCCGAGGCAAATGCGAAACCGACATAGTCCCGGTCGCGCGTGGTTCAGATTGTGTCGAGCGTCAGGCGTATCCTTCGTGTCATCTTCGGATTTCCGGCAAATCGCTATACGGGCTGAACCGGGGAAGGCCGAAAGGCTGTTCCGCGCCGCGGTGTCTGCGTTCTGTTCGCTCACCCGCCCTTCGCGCCGCGAGATAGCGCAACTTGAGGATCTGACACTTCCGCTCTTCGACAATGTGTCGGTCGAATCGCGCCGCTACGTCGCCGCCGCCCTTTCCGAATGCGAATATGCGCCCGCCGCACTGGTGCGGCGGCTTTGCGAGGAGCCGGTCGACATCGCCGCCCCGCTGCTCATCCGCTCGCGCGCGCTCAGCGATATCGACCTCATCGCGCTGATCGGACGTCACGGCCTGCCGCACGCGCGCGCCATCGCGCGCCGCAAGGATCTGAACCCGACCATTTCCCACCTGATCAGGGCGCTTGAAAAGCCGACACTGGTGAGCGTGCGGCAGCCGGAGGCGGTCGCCGAGACGGCGCCCGAAACCGCCGAAGTCATTGTGCCCGGTCCCGACAGACAGCAGATGCCCGGCGCCGCCGGCGAAAATGCACGGCGCCGGCTGCGGTCGATGATGCATGCCGACCGGGTGGGCGGCGGCGCGACCATCAATTCGCTCGCCGGTGCCGAAACCTATGTCAAGCTGCGCGAGACGGCGCTGACCGGCAACGCCGCATTCTTTCAGACAGCACTCGCCGATGCGCTCGAAATCGATTTTTCAACGGCGCGGTCGCTCACCGCAAATCAGAACTACACGTCGCTGCTGGCCGCCCTGCGCGCGCTCGATCTCGGCGAAGACAGGGCCTTCCTGATCACCGTCGCCGTCTATCCCGCGGAGTTTCCGCATCCGCAGGCTATCCGCATCTTCCTCGACCAGTACCGACTGCTGCATCGCGACGCTGCCCTGGACAGGTTACGCGGCTGGAAAGCCGAGACACTGTCGAAGGCCATTCATACCACCTGGCCCGCTGCGGCGAACGCTGACATCCGCAAGGCGGACAGCGACAATGCAGCCGCCAGCATTAAAGCGCGACGCTTCTGAAGAGATTCAAGTCAACGCCCTAAGCCTTTGTTTTCTTGCGTATCGTTAGGGCGACTTGACCGAAAGAAGGTCCTCGACGGGAACAGAGCCGGCCTCGATCTCGACCACCCAAATGTCGGGATCGAATTTCTTCTCCTTTTCCAGTCGTGCGTCAAAGACGGCGGCATCGTCGCCGGCGCCAAGCAGACTGAAGAAACGGTCATCGGGCTTGGCCGAATCGTAGCTCGTCTGCGGCGCTGGCCCGAACAAGGCAACCTCGCCCAGCCGGCCACGCGCCAGCACGAAGACGGCGCCGGCCTCGGTCGCGCCGCGCTTGACCACGGCGGCAAAGCCGCCGGCGCCGAAAACCCGGCGCAACAGGGCCGACACCCAAAGATCGGTGGTTATGCGCATGGCAGGATTCTGGGCGACATCGGACGGTACTTAGACCAAAGGCCCGCAAACCGAAATCGGTTTTTGCCCGGCCGGTTGGCGAGGCGGCCTCAATCATTGCATCAATTGGTCAGGCCGATCTCGCGCATCTTGGCGTAGACGACCTCGTCGGGCTCGCCGGTCTCCGGCAACCCGAACAGCGACTGGAACTCCTTGATCGCCGCCTTGGTGCGTGCTCCGACCACGCCATCAAGTTGCATGTCGTCATTGCCGAATGCCTTCAACCCGGCCTGGATCTTGATGATGCGGGCGTCTGGTGCAGGAGCTGATGCAGCCGGCACCGAAACGGGAACGGCGCTCGTGTCGCCCGGCCGGGGTGCCGGACGCGGCACGACCGTCGAGGCGGTTGGCGTAGCGCCCAGTTGATCGAGCAGAGCGCTGTCGATCTCGCCGGAAGCATTGAGCCCGACCTTCTGCTGATAGGCTTGTATGGCCTTGCGCGTGGCCGGACCGGGAATGCCATCGACCGTGCCGGTATAGAAATCGAGGTCCTCCAATATGTTCTGGACTTGCTCGACGACCGGATCGCTCTTGATCGGCTCCGGGCCGGGCCGCACGATGTTGATGGTGGTTTCGGGCTCGACGGCGGCCGTTCGAGGAAAGCCCTCCATGCTCCTGGTCACGAAAAACGCGCCGGCATGGGGAAAGGGCTGGTACCAGAGAGCGTTCGCCGAGACGTAGAACAGCGTCACCAGAAAGGCGGTCGAACCGCCGACCAAAACCGGGTTGCGAGAAATCAGGCTGCCGACCGCGACCGCGCCGCCCTGGAAGGCATTGCCGCGGCGCTTCACCGCCTTAGGCCGTTTTGCGGAGCGAGCCATCCCTGTCCCCTTTCGTCTCCCCTTCCGTTCTGGCCGCAGGCATCGGCAGCACGCCAGGCTTGTCCGCCGAACGCCCCCTCGGCCCGTCCACCGGCAAGCTGATCGTTACCGTGGTGCCCTCGCCCGGCATGCTTTCGATCGACATGGTGCCCTCATGCAGCCCCACCAGGCCCTTCACCAGCGATAGGCCGAGCCCGGTTCCCTCGAAGCGACGGGTGTAGTCGTTCTGGATCTGCGTGAACGGCTTGCCGAGATTGGCAAAATCTTCCTCGGCTATGCCGATGCCGGTGTCCCTGACCCAGAAATGCAGTCGCGAACCGATCCGCTTGGCGCCGATGACGACATCGCCGCCATCGGGCGTGAACTTGATCGCATTGGAGACGAGGTTGATGAGGATCTGCTGCACGGCACGACGATCGGCGTTTATCTCGCCTGCATCCGGTGCGATCTGAGCCTGCAGATCGATGTTCTTTGCCTCAGCCTGCAAGCGCATCATCGACTGGCACATTTCTACCGCTTCCACGAAGCGGAACGGTTCCGGCTCGGTTGCGTAGGCGCCGGCTTCGATCCTCGACACGTCGAGTATCGAAGTGACGACGGCAAGCAGATGCTGGCCGGACTCCTTGACCAGGCCGACATATTCCTTCTGGCGCGGATCCTTGAAGGTACCGAACATTTCATGCAGCAGCATGTCGGAAAAACCGATGATGGCGTTCAGCGGCGTACGAAGCTCGTGGCTGACGACCGCCAGAAACCGGCCCTTCGCAACTTCGGCAGACGCGGCCGCCTCTTTCGCAGCGGCAAGCTCGTCGCGCAATCCGGCGACTTGGTCGTTTTCGCGCAGGACGAAGGTGAAGACGTCCTCCTGCTGTTCGGCCCGCGTCAGTTCAAGGGAAAACGGCCGGTAATTGTCCGCTGTCGGGCCGTTGCCGTTTTGCGGCAGCCGAACGCGAAGATCGAGCCGGCGCGCTGGCGCGCCATCGCGCATGTCGGCCAACGCGCTGAGATATGCGACGCGATCGGACAGATGGATACGATCGAACAGGCCGGTGCCGAACAGCAGTTCCGGCTGCAGCTTCAGGATCGTGCGCGCCTTTGCCGACGCATCCAGAACCTCGCCATGCCTGCCGACCCGCAGGACAACGGCGTCGATGAGGGTCTCGAGCCGATCGTCGGTCGCCGGATCAATCTGCGCGCCGGCCGGGTTGCCAAATGCCGCGACACGCGGAACGAGGGTGAACGCCCAGGCCAGCGGCAGCAGCCAATGCCACGCGGCGATTTCCGCCGCACCGAACGGGAAGACAGACCCGGCAAAAGCCTGCAGCACGATAGCGACACATGCGGATACCGAACCCCATAGTGCAGCGCGACGTGACGCACCGATCCACCAGGCTTCGAACGGCAGCGCCACGACAAGCATGGCCACCGGCGAGGCAAGACCTCCCGCCGCGGCAATGACACCGGCAAGAGCAAGACTGCCCATCGCCAGGGCGACCTGGCCGGCGAACGCCATCTTGCCCGATGCGGCCACCAGCAAAGCGGTAAACCAGCAAAGGCCGAAAGTCGCAAAGATCGCAGCCATGGTCACCGCCGCGCCCAGGCCCGAGGTGACCAGCGTGACTGCCGCACCCGCGGCGAAGAACGGAGCGGCCAGCATGACACCGATAAACCGGCGCTGGCGCCGGCGGTCGTTCTGTTCGAGGACCGACGGATGAACCATACGTTCGCAACCGGCTGCCATCGCGCCGGGTAATTCAACGTATCTGGCCCTTATCGAACTCAACTCAACGCACTCGCACCCGGTCGTGAACAGCCCTGCTTCGCAGGTCGCTTCTTGTTGGTCTGAAACTCGCATCCAGCGTTTAAGGAATGAATAAGGCGGGGCCGGCCGATGCCCGGCCCGAAGCAAAATATTGGAAGGCCGGCGCGGCAAAAGCTGGGCAATTGAAGCCATAGTAAATGGAGGGTTATCCGGTCGGACCGCCCCTTTGCCTGCCACATTCGCCATCGACTCGCCGCGTTTTTGGGAAATAACTATAGAAAACAGCTAGATGGATGGTTAACCTTACCTGAAGAAAATCCGCTGGATTTAAGGCAAATCCATTGCAAAATGTTCCGTTTCGAATTTGCGTAAAAATTGAGGAAAATTTTCGCTGACCGGGCAAGCCGTCCTTTGCGCGGCCATGCCACTATCGTATCCATAAAAGAGGTCATGCCGCACGAATGCATGATCCGGTCACGGATGAGAGGGCATGCAGATGGGCTTTCTGATAAGGATGGCTTTCTGGTTTTCGCTGGTGCTTCTGGCGCTGCCGCTGAATGTCGGCTCCGACGAGGAAGGCTACCAAAGCGTCGGGCCGATCCAGGCCTTGTTTGCGGCACGCGAAGCGGTCGGCGACATTGCCGGCATATGCGAGCGCAAGCCCGACGTCTGCGAGACCGGCAAGTCCGCAATGCACACGATCACCGTCCGGGCCAGGGAGACCGCCAAGATCGCGGCCGCCATGCTGGACGATAAGACCGCCGAACCCGACACGGCGACAACGACCGGCAGCGTGCCCGAGGCTGTCGTCTTGCCCGCGAAAGTCGACTTGCCGGTGAAAGTCGAGTTACCGGCGAAAAACTGAGCTATTTTCGGCTGTATCTGTCGCTGCACCGCAGGTCGCCCGCGCTGTCGACGCCTATGGTGTTTTTCCTCTTTTTCCGTGACGCGGCGGCGCCGGATGACTATATCCGGGGAGATGACCACGACGATCCAAACGATCCGCGACGACTTCTCCCTGCTCGACGAGTGGGAAGACCGCTATCGCTATGTAATCGAATTGGGCGAGGCCCTGCCGCCGTTTCCCGATGAGGAACGCACCCCCACCAACAAGGTGCCCGGCTGCGTCAGCCAGGTCTGGCTGACAACTGACTATGGGCCGGGCGCCGACCCGGTCGTCACCTTCGCCGGTGATTCGGACGCCCATATCGTGCGCGGGCTCGTCGCCATCATGCTGGCGCTGTTTTCGAGACGACCCGCCAGCGAGATCCAGACAATCGACGCGGAAGCCACGCTGAAGGCACTCGGCCTCGACGAACACCTGTCGCCGCAACGCGCCAATGGTCTTCGTTCGATGGTCAAGCGCATCAAGCGCGATGCCGAGGCGGCCCTGAGGCAGACCGCCTGATCAGACGAGCAGCGTGCGATTGTCCGCGCACGGCGGCAAGCTCTGCACATGGCTGACGCCTGTCGATTGATCCAGCAATACCTCACCTCAAAGTAAAAACGGCGCCCGGAGGCGCCGTTGATTATTCGACACAGGTTGGAAAATGAACCTGCTTCAGCGCCCCTTGCGCTTGCGGCCGAGTCCCATCTTCTTGGCAAGCTGCGAGCGGGCAGCAGCATAGTTCGGAGCGACCATCGGATAGCTCGCGTCCAGATTCCATTTTTCACGGTATTCGTCGGGCGTCAGACCGTAATGGGTCATCAAATGACGCTTCAGCGACTTGAACTTCTTGCCGTCCTCAAGACAGACGATGTAGTCGTCATGGACGGAGCGTTTCGGGTTTACTGCCGGCTTCTGCTTGTCGGCAGGAGGTTGTTCACTGGCCCCGCCCACGCGCCCGAGGGCAGCATGGACATCGGCGATGAGGCTCGGCAGCTCGCCGACCGGCACCGGATTGTTGCTGACATAGGCGGCTACGACGTCGGCCGTCAATTCGATCAGCGCATCACTATTTCTGGAAGGTGTTTCGACAATATCCATGGCTTTATGGCCCCAACGAGAATTGTTTCTATCTGAGCCCTATTTTTTGACAGATCGGGCATCGCGCGAAATTTTTCGCAGGAAGAGCCTCTGCGATTCGCGTCGCGGTATCCTAATGAGGCAGTGAACCAAGTAAGTCAATTCGCTTCTTGTGCTATATTCATCATCGTTAGTCGAATATTCCGCGGTCAGCTTCAATCTTTCGTGCACTCTGTAACTTTTCGATATTTTCTGGTCAGACCGGCGAGGGCTGACGCTGCGTCACGCTTCCGTTACATCCATGATGGTCAGTAAAAAGGATGTCAATGCTTGGCTTTGCTTGATTGTGGCGCAGGCTATCTGGTTGCTTTCATAATCCACGAAACCATAGGTTGCGATTTGTTTCTGCTGTCTGCGAGCAAGCCAGAAATCAGCGCTGCTGACGGCCACCGATCCATCAATATGGGGTGATGTAGTTTCCATAAACCCAGCCGGTGACAAAATCGCCGTTCCGTGCCGGATCATGCCAGACTTCGCACCAGCGATAGCGGATCGTCCGTTCCTGCTTCCAGGCCGGCTGAGTGGCGATGTCGAGCAGGTTTGTGCCGCCGGTGCATTTCCCGGTCATTTGCAAAACGGCACCGTTGGGATAGGCGGCCTGCTTCTGTGATGACCCCGCCGGATACTTGCGCACGTTGAGCGTGTCGCCAAAGGGCACGTTGGTCACTTGCCAAGCTGCGAACGCGGTTGCATGAGACTGGCCGGTAAGGACCAGAACTGTCGAAGCGACGGCGAGAGCCGCGGCAGCGTGAAAACGGAATTTCATCTTTCTCTCTCCTCCGGCTCATCTTCTGGAGCCCGGCGAAACATACGTTCCGGCTCTTGAACCCGCGCTGATCGGCGTGTTCATTCGCCGTTCAAATAACTTCCACAGCGAGGCGCAATGACCAGAACACCAGTATTTCCTACTGTCAGCCCACCGCAGCCAGAGAAACGACCGGTTTTCGACATACATCATGGAGTAACCCGGACGGACGACTATGCCTGGCTGAGAGCCGACAATTGGCAAGAGGTGTTCAGGGACCCGTCCCTGCTCGACAGCCGGATCCGCGCCCATCTCGAGGCCGAGAACGCCTATCAGGCGGCGCTGATGGCCGACACCACCCAGTTGCGGAAGCAGCTTTTCACGGAGATGAGGGGCCGCATCAAGGAAGACGATTCTTCCGTGCCGATGAAGGATGGGCCATACGCCTATGGGTCATCTTTCAAGCTTGGCGGCGAGCAGCCACGTTACTTCCGCACGCCGCGCGAAGGCGGCGACGAGCAGATCCTGCTCGACGGCGACCTCGAGGCCGAGGGCAAGGCCTATTTCCGCCTCGGCGGCGTCGACCATTCGGCCGATCACGGCAAGCTGCTGTGGGCGTTCGACGACAAGGGCTCCGAATTCTTCACGCTTCGTGTGCGTGATCTCGCCAACGATAGCGATCTGGCGGACCGGATACCTGATACCGGTGGCGGCGGCGTATGGGATGCCGGCAATGACGGGTTCTTCTACACCCGCCTCGATTCCAACCATCGCCCCTCCAAGGTGCTGTTCCATGCCCTTGGCGACGACCCGCAGAATGACCGGCTGATCTATGAGGAAATCGATCCCGGCTTCTTCATGAACGTCGGCGGCACGCGCTCCAACGAGTGGATCATGATCGGCATCAACGATCACGAGACCTCGGAGTACCGACTGATGAGCGCCAGCGAACCGTTCGCCGAACCGAAGCTGGTTTCGTCGCGCGAGACCGGCCTGCAATACGACCTCGAAGAGGGCGGCGACATCTTCTTCATTCTCACCAATGCCGACGGCGCCAAGGATTTCAAGATCATGACGGCACCGGCGAGCGATCCGGCACGCGCCAACTGGCGGGAACTGGTGCCGCACGAAGCGGGCCGGCTGATCCTCTCGGTGATCGGCTTCAAGGACCATATGGTCAGGCTCGAGCGCAAGGAAGGCCTGCCGCGCATCGTTGTGCGCGACCGCAAGAGCGGCGAGGAACACCTCATCTCTTTCGACGAGGAAGCCTTCTCGCTCGGGCTGTCGGGATCGTATGAATACGACACCGAGATCATGCGCTTCTCCTACTCGTCGATGACGACGCCGGCGCAGGTCTTCGACTACAACATGCGCACCCGCGAGCGCATGCTGCTGAAGACGCAGGAAGTCCCGTCCGGTCACGACCCGGACCACTATGTGACGCGGCGCCTGATGGCGCCTGCCGCCGACGGCGAACTGGTGCCGGTCTCGCTTATCCATCACCGGGAAACGCCGCTCGACGGATCGGCGCCCTGCCTGCTCTACGGATATGGATCCTACGGCATCACGGTGCCGGCCGCGTTCAACACCAACTGCCTTTCACTGGTCGATCGCGGCTTTGTCTACGCCATTGCCCATGTCCGCGGTGGCAAGGACAAGGGCTATGGCTGGTACGACGACGGCAAGCGGGCGCACAAGATGAACACGTTCACCGATTTCATCGCAGTCGCACACCACCTCGTCGCCGAGCGCTACACGGCCCATGACCGCATCGTCGCACAGGGCGGCTCGGCCGGTGGCATGCTGATGGGCGCGATCGCCAACATGGCGCCGGAATGCTTCGGCGGCATCGTCGCCGAGGTCCCGTTCGTCGACGTGCTCACCACCATGCTCGACGCGACCTTGCCGCTGACGCCGCCGGAATGGCCTGAATGGGGCAATCCGATCGCTTCGGAGGAAGATTACCAGACGATCGCCGCCTACTCGCCCTATGACAATGTCGCCGCGCTCGACTATCCGCCGGTCCTGGCGCTTGCCGGTCTTACCGACCCGCGCGTCACTTATTGGGAGCCGGCCAAATGGGTGGCGCGGCTGCGCGAGCGCAAGAGAGGCGACAATCCGGTGCTGTTCAAAATCAACATGGACTCAGGCCATGCCGGCGCGTCCGGCCGGTTTTCCAGGCTCGAGGAAATCGCCTTCACCTACGCCTTTGCGCTGAAGGTGGCGGGCAAGGCCGATCTGCGAACTGCATAGCTTCGACGTCGACGACGCGCTACGGTACCGGCGATGAGCAATAGCACCAGAGGCGCAGCGAGCGCGAAGTGTCTGAATAGAAACGCTCTGTAACGATAGACAGAAAGGGTAGCGATCCTTCGCGCCTCCTCTGCCCTGCCGGCGCCAAATGTTCTGCACCACGGCAGCAACCAGGCGTTCAGTTCGAAGGCTGTTTGCCCGCCGGATAGCCGTTGGGATGCGGCGGTATGGCCTTCAGATAGGCTGATATCGCCGCCCGGTCCTCTGGCGTCAGCTCGGCCATGTTTCTCTGCACATCGACCATGGCGCCACCTACGGAATCGAAATCCGGCGTGAATCCGGTTTCGAGGAAATAGGCGATGTCGGCTTCCGACCAGTCACCGAGCCCGCCTTCGCCCGAGGTGATGTTCGGCACGATGCCGCTGCCCTCGGCGGCAATGGCTCCGGCCAGCCACGCGCTCTTCCTGGTGCCGCCGGTGAACGCGCGCGGCGTGTGGCATTCGCCGCAATGGCCCGGCCCTTCCACCAGGTAGCGGCCGGCCACCACCGGATCCGGCGTGCCATCGGCGAGGGAGACCACCGGCTGGTCATCCAGATAGAGACGTTTCCACAGCCCGATACCGCGACGGATGTTGAACGGGAAGCCCAGCGAATTGGGCGGCGCCTTGCCGGCGACCGCCGGAAGCGTTTTCAGGAAGGCATGGAGATCGGCAATGTCGGCCGGCTTCATGCGCGCGTAGGATGCATAGGGGAACGCCGGATAGAAGTGCTCGCCGCTCGGCGACACACCCTTCAGCATGGCGTTGGCGAGGTCTTCGACCGACCAGGCGCCGATACCGTCCTTGACATCCTGCGAAATGTTCGGCGGCACGAAGCTGCCGTACGGTGTCTTGAGTTCGAGACCGCCGGCCAGTTGAAGGCGGGCGTCGCCTTGCGAGCCCGGTTTCGCATGACAGGACGTGCAGCCGCCGGCATAAAAGATGCGCTTGCCCCTGGCCGCATCGCCGGGGCCAAGCCTGGCCAGGGTCTCAGCGTCGAGCCTGATCGGCGCCGACAGGAACCAGCCGGCAACCGCGCCGGCGGCCCCCAGAACGAGGGCGGCGCCGACGATTCTTCTCAGCAGGCGCATCGCCCGCTATCAGCCCTTCTTTATCCTGTATGTCTGGTGGCAGGTGCCGCAATCGCCGCCTATCGTGTTGAACTGCGCCTTCAAGGCATCGGCGTCAGCAGGGGCGGCTGCCGCCGCAGCCTTGACGTTGGCGAGATACTTGTCTTCAACCGTCTTGAAGCCGGCCATATCTTCCCAGATCCTGGGAGCAGCCGTGGTGTCGCCGGTGTCGCTGCCCGCCGGGAAAAGAGTGTCGACATCGGCATGGAATTTCTCGGCGTTGGCCTGCAGCTTCTGCAACGCCGTCAGCACGGCCGCGGCGTCGTAAGGGACCTCGCCCTTGACCACTTTGGACAATTCGCCGGCGATCTTTCCACGTTCCTTCATCAGCGCCTGCCGTTCCTGGATCGGATCGGCAAACGCCACTGAGCCGGCGAAGGCGAGCATCGAGATGGCGAGGATAAGCTTTCTCATTCAATTGGCTCCATAATGAAGGCGTTTCGGGTGAAGGCATTCCGGGACAGATCGATAACGGCAAAGGTGGCTTAAAAATTCCGGAAATTCGCCTCACGCTTGTGTGAATTTTTGCGACAGTCGTTCTTGTGCTGGAAAAGGGCGGCCGATCTCCAGCCAAAAAGAAAAGCCCCGGTTTTTGCCGGGGCTTTTCTTTAACAGGCGATTACAGCGCCGCGCGCCGTTTCCCGGCGCGCAAAACGAGGTGTCATGCGCTGGCCTTTTCATATGCCTCAAGGACGTAGTCCCAATTGATGAGACTGTCGACGAAGGCTTCGAGATATTTCGGCCGGGCGTTGCGGTAGTCGATGTAATAGGAGTGCTCCCAGACATCGACGCCCAGGATCGGCGTCGCGCCATGCACCAGCGGGTTCTCGCCGTTCGGCGTCTTGGAGATCGCCAGCTTGCCGTCCTTGACCGAAACCCAGGCCCAGCCCGAACCGAACTGGGTTGTTCCGGCGGCGATGAAATCCGCCTTGAACTTGTCGTAGCCGCCAAGGTCGCTGTCGAATGCCTTTTGCAGCGCGCCCGGCAATTTGTTGCCGCCACCGCCCTTCTTCATCCACTTCCAAAAATGTATGTGGTTGTAGTGCTGGGCGGCATTGTTGAAGAGCCCGGCATTCTTGCCGAAGGACTGTTTTACAACGTCTTCGACCGACAAATCGCCCAGGCCGGCTTCGGCAGCCAGCTTATTGCCGTTGTCGACATAGGCCTTGTGGTGCTTGTCGTGATGGTACTCCAGCGTCTCCTTCGACATGTAAGGCTGCAGGGCCTCGTAGTCATAGGGCAATGCGGGCAGTTCAAAAGCCATCGGTCGTACTCCTCGTGGAAAAAAATCCGGTGTCGATATCGGACTAACATAGGTCTGGATTGATGTGGAACAACTCCGGAATGAAGCGCCGGTTCCCTTCTAAGCAGGTTCCGGAAAAGTGTCACACGGTTTCCGACAAGAAGCTGCGTCAAGACAACAGGCTAGTCAGCCGGCCGAAGTCGAATGCGCCCAATCCCAATAAAGTTCGCGCGCCTTCTTGGCTACAGGCCCGGGCTGGAGGTTGCGGTCCTCGATGCGGGTGACCGGCACGACTTTCGAATGGTTTCCCGTCGAGAATATCTCGTCCGCTTCGAGGAATTCGCGCACCGACAGCGCCCTTTCGGTGGTCTTGAACCCGTACTCGTCAAGCAGCGTCATCGTCCGCAAGCGGGTGATGCCGGACAGGAACGTGCCGTTCGGCGCCGGCGTCAGGATATGACCGTCCTTGACCAGGAAAATGTTCGAGGTCCCGGTCTCGGCGACATTGCCCAGCATGTCCAGCACCAGAGCGTTGTCGAAGCCGCGCATCTTGGCTTCGAGGATGGCACGGCCATTGTTGGGGTAGAGGCAGCCGGCCTTGGCATTGGTCGGCATGGTTTCGATGGTCGGGCGCCGGAACGGCGAGACAGTGACCGAAAAGCCGGTGGGTGAGATCATCGGCGATTCGTAGAGGCAAAGGCAGAAACGGGTCGAGGCCGGATCGGCCGGCACGCTCATGTAGCCGCCATGCTCGGCCCAGTACATCGGCCTTATATAGACCGCCGTCTTGCCGTCGAACTTTTTCAAACCATCCCAGGTCAGCCCGACGATCTTTTCGGTGCTCATGGACGGCTTGAGACCAAGCGCGATCGCCGAAGCGTTCACCCTTGCGGCGTGGCGGTCGAGGTCGGGGGCGACGCCCTCGAACCAGCGGGCGCCGTCGAACACGCTGGTGCCGAGCCACATGGCATGGCTGCGCGGGCCCAGAATGGCGACGTTGCCTTCATACCAATCGCCATCCACGAAGGTCCATGTCGCGGATTGCGCCGCAGTCGCCAGTGTCATCGCTTGGTTCCGCGTTTTTAGAACTGTCCCGTATCGCCATTGGAAGATGCTTTGGCGTGCGCCGTCAACCGGCATGGCCGAGATTTGTTGAGGCCAGCGGCATGTGAATTGCAATCCGTGCTTGCACGGATTGCGCCGCAGTCGCCAGTGTCATCGCTTGGTTCCGCGTTTTTAGAACTGTCCCGTATCGCCATTGGAAGATGCTTTGGCGTCCGCCGAAACCGCCATGGCCGAGATTTGTTGAGGCCAGCGGCATGTGAATTGCAATCCGTGCTTGCGCCTTGCCTTGCCGCGCCGCAAAACTGTCACAATGCATCACGCGGCTTACGTTTTCGACGCCTACGGCACGCTGTTCGACGTGCATGCCGCCGTACGCCGTCATTCCGACCAGATCGGACCGGACGGCCAGCTCCTGTCGGAGATCTGGCGCGCCAAGCAATTGGAATATTCCTGGGTGAGGACGCTAATGGGCGCCTATGCCGATTTCTGGCAACTCACCGAACAGGCGCTCGATTTCGCCCTGCGCAAGGTTCCCTCCGCGGACCAGGGGCTGAGGGCCAAGCTGCTCGACGCCTATTGGCGGCTGGACTGCTATCCGGAGGTACCGGCCGTACTCAAGGCGCTCAAGGCATCGGGCGCGAAACTGGCGATCCTCTCCAACGGCTCGCCTGAAATGCTGGAAGCGGCGGTCAAATCCGCGGCGCTCGACCAGGTTCTGGACGACATCTATTCCGTCGATGCCGTCAAGCGCTTCAAAACCGATCCGTCGGTCTACGACATGGTCACGACAGGCTGGCGTCTCTATCCAGACGCGGTGTCGTTTCAATCGTCCAACCGCTGGGACGTCGCCGGCGCCACCAAATTCGGCTTCCGGACGGTCTGGATCAACCGCTCCAACCAACCCGAGGAATACCGGGACTTTCCGCCGGCCCTGATCCTGCCCTCGCTCGAAGGCCTGCTGGCCGGAGGTTGACGCGGGACCCCAAAAATCTCAACCGATTTTGGAAAGGATCATGCGCAAAGTAAAATTGCCACAGCGTCCTTGATGCGCGGCGCTGTAGGCCTGTTGCCCCGGCGCAACAGCGACGGCGCCGTCACAGCTTTGCCTTTGTTTGTCCACCCTCAGGCCAGAATCGGAACCGCCTATCGCGCCGGGCATTGATAGGGCTGGCGCCGTACCGGTCCAGCGTATTCATGTTTTGTTTCGACTTGAGACTTAAAAAGGCAACCATGTTCACAACCGAAATCGGATCCCGTCGCCTGACCCGTCGCGGCTTTCTCAATGCTTCCGCGCTCGGCGCCGCCTCGATTGCGGTTTCCGCCTGCACCACGACGGGACGGCGGCCGGTCGAGCCTCCGCCTCCAGCCAATGTCGAGCCGCCGCTCCTGGACTATGAAACGATGTACGCTCCGGTCAGCGACGGTGGGTTCGACCTCCCGGGCATACCCTTCGAGAAAATTGATCCGCAATTTCTGCGGCAGATCGTTCCCGATCCGACCGGCGAGAAGCCCGGCACCATCGTCGTCGACACGGCCGGCCACCACCTCTATTTCGTGCGTCCCGGCGGACAAGCCATCCGTTACGGCGTCGGGCTGGGTCGCGCCGGCTTCGAATGGTCTGGCGACGCCGTCGTCCAGTGGAAGCAGAAGTGGCCAAAATGGACCCCGCCGGACGAAATGATCGCCCGCCAGCCCGAGCTGGCAAAATACAGCGCCGACAATGGCGGCCAGCCCGGCGGACTTACCAATCCGCTCGGCGCGCGGGCCTTGTATCTCTTCCAGGGCAACCAGGACACGCTTTACCGACTGCACGGCTCGCCGGAGTGGAACTCCATAGGTAGATCGGTATCATCCGGCTGTGTTCGCTTGATAAATCAGGACATTATCGATCTCTATGACCGTGTGCCCGGCAAGACGCCCGTGATCGTTACCGCCGGCGTCGGTCAACCGATGGATGCCCCGGTAAACCGGAAGGCCATTCCGATCGATGACGGCGTGCCGGAAGGATCGATCCTGCTCGGCGCGGCAAGAACGTTCTCGGACTCGATCTTCTGAGCTGGCCGAAGCGCTGGAGCGGCGGATTTTGCTGCTCCGGCTGGTCTTTGTGGAGTACCCTCAAAATCGGTGCCCATTTTTGAGTCCGACCGCACGGGAAGCAGCCTAAGTTGGCGCGCCGCGGTCGTTTGGATCGATTACTGGCCGGCAGCTGACACTTTGCGCAGTTGGTGCACCGAACTTACCTCATCGACATCAAGTTCGCGATCAGAGCTGCCTTGACGACGTCCTGCGCTTGCGGATGACCGATGTCCTCCAGCTGATCGGGCGTCAGATCTGCTAGTGCCCTGCGTCTTGCGACGTTTCCTCGCCACTTCCTGAAGGCAACGATCAGTATTGCTACGCTTTTCAGCCTAAACCCGAACAAGCGGCGTTTGGATGCGCTGCGTCCGGCTCGCGTTTCCGAGTGAGCCATTTTTTAGTCTCCAATTTCGAGTTTGGGGGAGCGTGCCACGCGGATGTCTTCGGGCTGTTCGGCCTTGCCTGAACAAAAAGGAGAGTCCCTTCGCGCTCCGCTACTCTCATGTCGAGAACGTCGTTGTCTCGGAATCTCGCTACGGAATGATTTCGGCGAGACGGAATTTGGTTACGCCTGTAACGGTGCATGGCCAAGGCTGAGGAACTCCGGACATACATCAACCAGGGTGGCGAGGCAGGGCGGTCGCGGCTCGCCCTCATTTCGCGCGTGCTGGCGCCGGCAACCCGAGCACTTCTCGACCGCTTCGAACCGCTGAACGGAATGTTGGCGCTGGACGTCGGATGCGGCGGCGGCGACGTCAGCTTCGAGCTTGCAGCTTCAAGCGGCCGCGTCCGGCACCATTTGGGCACCCTATATTTTGTGCCCGAGCATCGTTACCCACTTTTGGGCCTGATGCCCTTACCGCCCCCTGGCCAGACTGCCGAGAATGCCGCGCACGATCGCCCGTCCCACGGACGAGCCGACCGAACGAACCACCGATTTGATCGCCGCCTCCGCCACCGTCTGGCGATTGGACGGTCTTGGCGCCGGCGCCCGCCTGCCGCCGGTGGTCTGGGGGACGGGATCGTCATTGCCAAAGCCTGGAATGGTCCAGCGTGAGCGGCCGCTCTCCTGCTGCTGCGCCTCTGCTTCCTGAGCGTCCTTGGCTTTCTTCTGGAGCATCTCGAAGGCCGATTCACGATCGACGGTCTGGTCGTACTGCCCCGCGACCGGGCTCTCAGCGATCAGCTTGCGACGCTCGTCAGCCGTGATTGGGCCAAGACGCGAAGACGGCGGGCGAATCAGCGTCCGCTGGACCATGGACGGAACACCTTTGGCTTCCAGCGTCGAGACCAGCGCCTCGCCGGTGCCGAGCTGCGTGATCACGGTCGCACAATCGAAGTCGGGATTGGGCCTGAACGTCTCGGCGGCCGTCTTCACCGCCTTCTGTTCCCGCGGCGTGTAGGCGCGCAGGGCGTGCTGCACCCGGTTGCCGAGCTGGGCCAGGACCGTTTCAGGGATATCCAGCGGATTCTGGGTGACGAAGTAGACGCCGACGCCCTTCGAACGGATCAGCCGGACCACCTGCTCGACCCGGTCGATCAGTACCTTCGGCGCGTCGTCGAACAGAAGGTGCGCCTCGTCGAAGAAGAAGACCAGCTTTGGCTTGTCCGGGTCGCCGACTTCGGGGAGTTCCTCGAACAGTTCCGACATCAGCCACAAGAGGAATGTCGCATAGAGCCGGGGATTCATCATCAGCTTGTCGGCGGCCAGCACGCTGATCGCGCCGCGTCCGTCGCGGGTGGTGCGCATGATGTCGGCGATCCGCAACGCCGGCTCTCCGAAGAAATTCGTCGCTCCCTGCTGCTCCAGGACCAGCAGCGTGCGTTGGATCGCGCCGACCGAAGGCTTTGTGACATTGCCGTAGCGAGCGCCGATCTCTTCGGCGCGCTCGGCGATATTGGCGAGAAGTGCTTGCAGGTCCTTCAGGTCCAGTAGCAACAAGCCTTCCTCGTCGGCGATGCGGAAGGCGATGTTCATGATGCCTTCCTGCGCCTCGGAGAGGTTCATCAGGCGCGACAGCAGCAGAGGTCCCATCTCCGAGACGGTGGCGCGGATCGGATGGCCCTGCTCGCCGAAAAGATCCCAGAAGATGACCGGAAATTCCTGGAACTCGTAAGGATCGAGCTTGACCTGCTCGGCCCGCTTGACCAGGAAATCCTGGGCCGTGCCCATCAGGGCGATACCCGACAGGTCGCCCTTGATGTCGGCGCAGAAGACCGGCACGCCGGCATTGGAGAAACCTTCCGCCAGAACCTGCAAGCTCACGGTCTTGCCGGTGCCGGTCGCGCCGGTGACCAGGCCATGGCGATTACCGTACTGAAGCAGCAGATTTTCGGCGCGCTGGTAGCTGTCATCGGACTTGCGGCTGGCTCCTATGAAGATACTGGTGTCGTCAGCCATGTGTCGGGTTCTCCGCAACCTGAAGTGTTGAAAGCCCTGACGTATTGAAAGTAACGGGGCTCGCCGCAGGTATAATGAGGTCATTGCGCAGCGACAATAGCTATGGCCGAAAATGGGTTTTTGGAGCTTGCGGATTTTGCTCGTGTTTGGCAATCGGTTGGCGGTTCATCGTCGCAGGACGCCTGTTGCATTGTGATATAGGACGGGGAACCATAGACTAACGTTGCAGGCCTACGTGGCCGACAAGCGCATGACCCCAGAAAATCGGAATCGATTTTCGCCGGGGATCATGCGCAAGATCAAAAGTGCTACAGCGTCCTTTGAGCGTCCAAAGGACGCGCGGCGCGGTAGACGAGGAAAAGCGGATGGGCGCCGGTGCCTTGATCCAGGATGCTGAAGTTCCAAACCCTGACCGGCAGCGGTGGCTGGCCCTGGTGGAAAAAGCCTTGGCCGGCGGACCCTTCGAGGAAAAGCTCGTATCCCATACGGATGACGCAATCCGCATCGAACCGCTCTATGATCGTTCGGTCACCGCAGAGCCTCTCGCGCGGGCAAATCCCAGATCGCCGTGGATCGTCAGCCAGCGTATCGACGATCCGGATATCGGCCGCGCCGAAGCCCAGGCCCTGGACGACGTCGCACATGGCGCCACCGGATTGTCGCTTGTCTTCGAAGGCGCGCCGAATGCGTTCGGCTACGGCCTGCCGAGGACTGCGGAGGCGCTCGAGACCGTGCTGGACGCCGTGCCGCTCAACCGCATCCAGGTCCGCATCGATGCGCATCCCTGGAGCCGCGCCGTGGCCGACTGGCTGGTGGCGTTCCTGACCAAGCGCCGGTCCGACCCGGCAAAGCTCAACCTTTCCTTCGGCATCGATCCGGCGGCGATCTTTGCCGGTACCGGCCGGTTGCGCATGTCGATCGAGGCCCTGCAGGCGTCGATGCCGCAATCGCTGGCGCATTTTTTCTCGATGGGCGTGCCCGGGGTTCTGCTGGAGGCGGACGGACGCGTCTTCCACAATGCCGGCGCCACCGAAGCGCAGGAGCTGGGCACCATGATGGCTTCGGCGGTCTCCTATCTCCGGATGTTCGAGGAGGCGCGACAGCCGCTTGTCTATGCGGCGCCCCATATCGGCTTTGCACTGAGCGTCGACCAGGACCAGTTCGTGTCGATGGCCAAGATCAGGGCTTTGCGCAGGTTGTGGGCGCGTGTGCAGGAGGCCTGCTCGATCGCCGCCTCCACCGCCAACATCCATGCCGAGACGTCCTTCCGCATGATGACTGCGGCGGATCCTGAGACAAACATCCTGCGCACCGCGATCGCCGGTTTTGCCGCGGCAGCCGGCGGGGCGGATTCGATCTCCATCCTGCCGCATACGATCGCGCATGGTCTGCCGGCGGGCTTTGCCCGCCGTGTCGCCCGCAATACGCAACTGATCATGGCCAATGAAAGCCATATCGATCATGTCGCCGACCCTGCTTGCGGTTCGGGCGCAGTCGAAGCGCTGACTGGGGACCTTTGCGAAGCGGCCTGGGAAGAATTCCAGCGGATCGAGACGGAAGGCGGCGTGCTGTCCAGCCTGCAGCAAGGACACATCCAGAAACGGGTCCAGGCGGCCTCCGCGCGCCGCGATGCCGCCTATCGGGCCGGCGATCGGGCCATCATCGGCACAACACTTTACCCGTCGAAGACCGAACGTCCGGTCGAAACGCTGGTGGCTGAGCGGCGGCCCGCCATCACCGAGAGCGTGGCGGTGTGCGAGCCGCTGTTTCCAACCCGCATCGATCAATCGGTCGGAGCAGCACCATGATCCCGGATTTCAGCCAGATCGGTTGGTCGCCGCCGCGCCGGGCGCCAGTCGAGGTCAAGGGCCAGCGGATGACGCCGGAAGGCATCGCCGTCAAGCACCTATACAATCAGGGCGACCTCAAGGGATTGCCGCATCTCGACACCTATCCGGGCCTGCCGCCGTTCGTGCGCGGTCCCTACCCGACCATGTATGTCCAGCAGCCCTGGACGATCCGGCAATATGCCGGCTTCTCGACGGCGGAAGAATCGAACGCCTTCTACCGGCGCAACCTTGCGGCCGGCCAGAAGGGGCTGTCGGTCGCTTTCGACCTCGCCACGCATCGCGGCTACGACAGCGACCATCCGCGTGTTGCCGGCGATGTCGGCATGGCCGGCGTCGCCATCGATTCCATCCTCGACATGCGCCAGCTGTTCGAAGGCATCCCGCTCGGCGAGATGACGGTGTCGATGACCATGAACGGTGCCGTGCTGCCGATCATGGCGCTCTACATCGTGGCGGCGGAAGAACAGGGCGTTGCGCAGAAGGATCTCACCGGCACCATTCAGAACGACATCCTGAAAGAGTTCATGGTGCGCAACACCTACATCTATCCGCCAAAGCCTTCGATGCGGATCGTGTCGGACATCTTTTCCTACACCTCTCAGCATATGCCGAAGTTCAATTCGATTTCGATTTCCGGCTATCACATGCAGGAGGCAGGAGCGACCGCAGACCTCGAGCTTGCCTACACGATCGCCGACGGCATCGAATATGCCCGCGCCGGCGTCGCGGCAGGTCTCGATGTCGACCGTTTCGCGCCGCGCCTTTCGTTCTTCTGGGCGATCGGCATGAACTTCTTCATGGAAGTGGCCAAGCTGAGGGCGGCGCGCCTGTTGTGGACCAGCCTGATGCGAAAGAATTTTTCGCCGAAGGACGAGCGCTCGCTGTCGTTGCGCACCCATTGCCAGACATCGGGCTGGTCGCTGACGGCGCAGGACCCTTACAACAACATCATCCGCACCATGATCGAGGCTATGGCGGCGACGCAGGGTCATACGCAATCGCTGCACACCAACTCCTTCGACGAGGCGATGGCACTGCCGACCGATCATTCGGCCCGCATCGCCCGCAATACGCAGCTCATCCTGCAGAAGGAATCCGGCACCGCGCGCATCATCGATCCTTGGGGTGGCTCGACCTATGTCGAACGTCTGACGCATGATCTGGCGGCGCGCGCGCTTGCCCATATCGAGGAGGTCGAGAGCCTCGGCGGCATGGCCGCGGCGATCGAAAAAGGCATACCCAAGCTGCGCATAGAGGAAGCCGCCGCGCGTACCCAGGCGCGCATCGATTCCGGCGAGCAGATCCTGGTCGGCGTCAACGCTCATCGGCCGGGCACGGACATCGAAGTCGATGTGCTGAAGATCGACAATGCCGAAGTCAGGGCCCGGCAATTGTCGAAGCTGCAAAGGCTGAAAGGCACGCGCGATGTCGCCGCGGTCGAAAGCGCGCTCGATGCGCTGAGCCGCGCCGCGGAGAGCGGCGAGAACCTGCTGGAATTTGCCATCCGCGCCGCGCGTGCCAATGCCACGGTCGGTGAGATTTCGCTGGCGCTGGAAAAGGTCTTCGGCCGCCATGTCGCCTCGGTGCAGACGATCTCCGGCGTCTATCGCAAGGCGCTTGGCGACAATCCGGTGGTCGACCGGCTGCAGGACAAGATCGTGGCGTTCGAGGAGAAGTCCGGCGGCAAGCCGCGCATTCTGGTCGCCAAGATGGGACAGGATGGCCATGACCGCGGCCAGAAGGTCATCGCCACCGCCTTTGCCGATCTCGGCTTCGACGTCACCGTCGGGGCGATGTTCCAGACGCCGGAAGAGATCGCGAAACTCGCGGTCGAGCATGACGTGCATTTCGTCGGCGCTTCGTCGCTCGCGGCCGGACATTTGACGCTCATTCCCGAACTCAAGGACGCGCTGAAGAAGTTAGGACGCGGCGACATGCTGATCGTCGCCGGCGGCGTCATCCCACCTCAGGATTACCAGGCGGTGCTGCAGGCGGGTGCCGCGGAAATCTTCCCGCCGGGCACGGTCATCCCGGAGGCGGCGGAACGGCTCATGGACCGGATGCTGCAGGCCATGTGACTCTGTTATAATACCCGTTGCAACAACAGACCGAGCGAGTTATAATCCTCGTTGCAACAAGGTGCAGCACCCATGAACACGACCATTCGCAAGATCGGCAATTCCGAAGGCATCATTCTGCCCAAGGAAATTCTCGACCGCCTGAACCTGAAAGCGGGCGACAGCGTCGTTATCGTCCAGGAGGGCGATGAGCTTCGCCTGCGCCGCACCGAGGACACCGCCGAAGAGTTCGAGCGCAAGATGAAGATCGCGCGAGAGCGGATGAAGAAGTACGAGGTTGCCTACCGCGCGCTCGCAAAATGACCGAGTATCATTCGAGGGAATTCGTGGAGGCGCTTCACGCCGAGCAGTTGCGCCTTCACGGTGGCGCGCCGGGAATCCGTGACGAAGGGATGCTAGAGTCGGCGCTCTACCGGCCTCAGCAGCGTGAGATCTATGGCGAACCCGCTCTCTGCGAGCTGGCATCCGCCTACCTTTTCGGCATCGCCAAGAATCATCCATTCGTCGACGGCAACAAACGCACCGCTTTTGCCGCAGCCGATCTTTTTCTTTATTTCAATGGGCTGAGTGTCGAAGCCGAGCAAGCGGACATCATTCAACTGGTGCTGATGGTCGCCGCCGGCGAGATCGACGAGGCAGGCGCGGCGGCTTTCTTCCGCGACCATGTCGTCAAGATCGAGGACTAATTGGCGGAGAGCTTGACGATCTCCCATTCCTTGCCGTTCACCACGGCAATTTCGCCGACCCTCTTGCCGAACAGGGCCACGGCCATCGGCGACACGTGGGAAATGGTCCCCTTGGCCGGATCGGCCTCATCCTCGCCGACGATCTTCCAGTGCACCTTCCTGCCGTCGTCGCCTTCCAGCGTGACGCCCATGCCGAAGCGAACCAGGTCGCTGCCCGGTTCCGGCGCGGAAAGCTCGGCGCTTTCACGCCGCGCGGTCCAGTAGCGCAGGTCGCGCGAAATCAGCGCGATGCGCTCGCGGTCGGCCCTCTTCTCCGCTCTGCCCAGGTCATCGCGCAGGGCAGCCAGTTCGGCCTCGATCAGCGCAAGGCCGCGATCCGTAACCAGATTGCGGTGTTGGCTGATCGGCCGCTCGCCGATGCCGGCGATGGCATTTTCGCTATCCTCTTCGCGCGTGAAGGCCCTGCTCATTGATTGAACTTATGCCTCGCGCGCCGACTTCACAAGCCATTGCCGGCAAACCGTATCGGGCCAATCCGGCCTGGCACGATTCCTGCGGCGCAACGGCCGAACGCTGGGTATCTGTACCGATGTTGAACAGACGAAAATTGCTTACGCAGACCGCCGGATTTGCCGTCATGGGCCTCTCGCTCGGCAAGGCTGCGGCCGCCAGCCTGCCCACCATCGACAATGCCTCGATGCGCGGCTCGATCAACGCTGCCGACCTCGGCGTGCAGCCGGGCGCGCCTGACGACCAGAGCAAAGCGTTCGCCAGGCTGCTGCGCGACGCGAACGACCGCGACATGCCGGTGTTCCTGCCGCCGGGAACCTATGTGGTATCCAACCTGTCACTGCCGAGCCGTATCAGACTTTCCGGCGTGCCGGGGGCATCGCGGATCGTCTATGGCGGCAACGGCCATCTGCTCATGGCAGAACAGGCCCAGCACATCGAATTCACCGGGCTGGTGTTCGACGGCACCAACCGCTGGATGGGCGACTACACGCAAGGCCTGCTTGATCTGCGCCGCGTCAACCATCTCGTCATCGACAATTGCCAGATCACCGGCAGCGGCAAGAGCGGACTGGCGCTCGAGCACGCTTCGGGCCGCATCGAACGCTCGGAAATTTCAGGCGCGGCCGATACCGGCATCTATTCGGTCGAAGCCGCCGGCCTGGAGATATCAGGCAACACGGTGTCCGACTGCGCCAATGGCGGCATCCTCGTGCACCGCTGGCAGGCGGCCGAGGACGGCACCATCGTCAGCGGCAACCGTGTCGAGCGCATCCAGGCACGCAGCGGTGGCACCGGCCAGAACGGCAACGGCATCAACGCGTTCCGCGCCGGCAACGTCATCATCTCGGGCAATATCGTCTCGGACTGTGCGTTTTCGGCCATCCGCGCCAACAGCGCCAGCAATTTGCATATCACCGGCAACACCTGCTCGCGATCGGGCGAAACGGCGCTCTATTCCGAATTCTCCTTCGAAGGAGCGATCGTCAGCAACAACATCGTCGATGGCGCCGCCAATGGCATCTCGATCGTCAATTTCAACGAAGGCGGCCGCATGGGCGTATGTTCCGGAAACATCGTCCGCAACCTCTCGACGTCAGGCCCCTACCCTGCCGATGCGCCCGGTTTCGGTGTCGGTATCGGCGTCGAGGCGGACACCACCGTTTCCGGCAACGTCATCGAGAATGCGCCGCTCTATGGCATGCATATCGGCTGGGGACCGTTCATGCGCAATGTGGTCGCCACCGCAAACATCATCCGCAAGGCCGGAACCGGCATCGCCGTCACCGTGGTCGAGGGCGCCGGCACGGCGGTCATCTCCGATAATGTCATCGACGGCGCCCAAAACGGCGCCATCGTCGGCCACCGCTGGGCCGAGCCGGTGACCGGCGACCTCGCCTCATCAGGCAATGCCGGCTACGCGCATCTGACCATCGAGCGCAATCATGTGAGCTGAATGCAGGTTCTCAGCTCAGCGCGGCAGTGGGCCTGACAGCACCGACCTTGGCGCCGATCCTGCTTTCGACCGGCGGATTTGCCTGTTCGATCAGTTTTGCCGCCAGCGCCTTGTCGGCGTGCAAAAGCCCGGCAATGCATGCCGCGACCATGACTTCAGCCGCCCGGCCGGCGCCATCATCGCATTTGAGCGCGATGCCGAGGCCAAGCTCCGGAAGGGCCGCGCAATAGACGCCTTCGGCCCCTACCTTGGCGAAAATCCGGCCTGGCGCGGCTTTCATCAGCGCAACATCGGCCCTGCCCGTGCCGGCGACCAGAAAGGGCTCGGCCATGCAGGCCGAAAGCAACCGCTTTGCGGCCTTGGCGCGTACCGGTTCAAAACCGACACCGGTCGCCATGCGGGCAAAGCCGCGCGCGAAGCTGCGCAGCGGCACGGCATAGGTGGGGATCGAGCAACCGTCGGTGCCGCAATGGTCGTAATCATGGGCAGCCCCGGTTACGGCTTGCATCGCGTCGTGCACCAGTTCCTGCAGGGCATGGCCTGATTTGACATAGCCGCGATGAGCGATGCCGGCGTGGACGCAGGTGCAGAGGAAGCCCGCATGCTTGCCAGAGCAATTGTTGTGCAGTGCGTTTGGCAAGTTCCCGGCGCTGGCCAGCGCAATCGTCGCATCATGGCTCGAGGGCCAATGCGCGCCGCACTCCAGCGCCGCCTCCTCCAGCCCGGCCTTCGCCAGCATCGCCCGCGCCAGTTCGACATGCGCGGGTTCGCCGGAATGCGATGCGCAGGCCAGCGCCAGTTCCCGGTCTCCGAAGCCAAAAGCATCGGCGGCACCGCTTTCAACCAGAGGCAGCGCCTGGATCGCCTTGACGGCCGAGCGCGGAAACACCGGGCGTGCCGTATCACCGATCTCCAGGAACGGCTTACCGTCGGCATCGAAGACCGCAATGGCGCCACGATGGGCGCTCTCGACCATTGCGCCGCGCAAAATCTCGACCAGAACCGGATTTGTCATGAATTCCCCGCTAAGATCAAAGTGTTACAGCGACCTTTGCGCGCCTGGAAGGCGCCCGGCGCTGTAATGCGGGCCGCTTCTATCTGATCCGGTCGAGAATGGAAACGTAGTTGGCGACCGCGGCGCCGCCCATGTTGAAGATGCCGCCGAGCTTTGCTCCCGGCACCTGGATGCCGCCGGCCTCGCCGACAAGCTGCATGGCGCTCAGCACATGCATCGATACTCCGGTGGCGCCGATCGGATGCCCCTTCGACTTCAGCCCGCCGGACGGATTGACCGGCAGCCGGCCGTCCTTCGCCGTCTCGCCGTCCAGTGCCAGTTTGGCGCCCTCGCCCGGTTTGGCCAGCCCCATCGCCTCATATTCGATCAGCTCGGCGATGGTGAAACAGTCATGCGTCTCGACGAAGGAGAGATCGTCGAGCGTCACGCCGGCGCTTTTCAACGCCTGGCTCCAGGCGTGTTCGCAGCCTTCGAACGCCAGGATGTCGCGCTTCGACATTGGCAGGAAATCCTGCACATGCTCGTTGGCGCGGAAGGCGACGGCGCGGCGCATCTTCAACGCCGTCGCCGTGTCGGCAAGGACAAGGGCGGCGGCGCCGTCGGAAACCAGCGAGCAGTCGGTGCGCTTCAGAGGGCCAGCGACGAAGGGGTTCTTCTCGCTCTCGTGCCGGCAGAACTCGTAGCCGAAATCCTTGCGCATCTGCGCGTAGGGATTGTCGACGCCGTTCTTGTGGTTCTTGGCAGCGATCATCGCCAGGGCGTCCGACTGGTCACCATAGCGCTGGAAATAGGCCTGCGCGATCTTGC
This sequence comes from Mesorhizobium sp. WSM4821, assembly GCF_055901555.1. NCBI lineage: Bacteria > Pseudomonadati > Pseudomonadota > Alphaproteobacteria > Hyphomicrobiales > Phyllobacteriaceae > Mesorhizobium > Mesorhizobium sp. WSM4821. The sequence goes on from NZ_CM148371.1 coordinate 5,569,436, forward strand.
CGAAAACGCCGGCGAAGCCTGCCGGCGTATCGCCCTCCTCGGGCAGATACGAGGCCTTGAGAAGGTTCTTGCCGATTTCCGGACCGGGCGTCGTCGTCATCTGCTCGGCGCCGACCACCAGCACGATGCGCGCCGCATTGGCGTCTATGGCGCGGATGCCTTGCCTGACCGCCGCCGAACCGGTGGCGCAGGCGTTCTCGACTCGCGTCGCCGGCTTGAAGCGCAGCCGGTCGTCGGCCTGCAGGACCAGGCTTGCGGTAAAATCCTGCGCGGAAAAGCCGGCATTGAAGTGACCAAGCACGATCTCGTCGACCTCGTCCGGACCGATACCGGCATGGTCGAGCGCGTCTGCTGCAACCTTGGTGATCAGGCCCTCCAGCGTCTCGCCTTCGAGCTTGCCGAAGCGCGAATGCGCCCAGCCGACGATGCATGCTGTCATGGCGAACTCCATCTTCCGCGCCAGCCGGTCCGTGGCGTCACGGCGCATTCCATCAATATTGTTCAGCTATGAACCGCTTTCCAGATCATGTGAAGGGCCAGAGGCACACAATCGGTTGATCCGACCGGTCTTGCCCCAACGCCCGACCTCGAGTTGCGGAAATCGGGCTGGATTTTTGTTGATTGATCCGTCAATAAAAAATAAAACTTGCCGCAAGAGGTCGGAGCAAGAATGCCGAAAATCGGAATGGAGCCATTGCGCCGCAGGGCGCTCATCGATGCAACGATCTCGGCGATCGGCGAGCGTGGCTCGCTTGATGTGACCATGTCGGAAATCGCCGGGCGCGCCGGCGTGTCCTCGGCGCTTGCCCATCACTATTTCGGCGCCAAGGACGAGCTTTTGCTGGCGACGATGCGGCACATCCTGGCCGAGCTGACGGCCGATATGCGGCGCGCGCTTCGATCGGCCAGCACGGCACGCCAACGCGTTTCGGCCGTGGTCGCCGTCAATTTCTCCGACGTCCAGTTCCAGCCGGAAACGATCGCCGCCTGGCTTGCCTTCTATGTCGAGGCGCAGAAATCGTCGGCACTGCGCCGGCTGCTCAAGGTCTATGCCCGGCGCCTGCATTCCAATCTGTTGAGCGGACTGACCGGCATCCTGCCGAGGAGCGAAGCCGACCGCGTCGCCGAGGCGACAGCAGCACTTATCGACGGGCTCTATATCAGGCGCGCGCTGAAGGATGGCGTGCCCAATGCCGCGACCGCGATCGCGCTGGTCGAGGACTATCTCGAAACCAAGCTCAACGAGCGGAGCGCGCAGTGACGTCCAAACGACCCAATTTCCTGATCGTCATGGTCGATCAACTCAACGGCACACTGTTTCCGGACGGGCCGGCGGAATTTCTGCATGCGCCGCATCTCAAGGCGCTGGCCGCACGCTCGGCACGCTTTGCCAACAACTATACAGCGTCGCCGCTCTGCGCGCCGGGCCGCGCCTCGTTCATGAGTGGCCAGTTGCCGTCGCGCACCGGGGTCTACGACAATGCCGCCGAATTCGTCTCGTCGATCCCGACCTTCGCCCATCATCTGCGCGCCGCCGGCTACTACACCTGCCTGTCGGGCAAGATGCATTTCGTCGGGCCGGACCAGCTGCACGGTTTCGAGGAGCGGCTGACCACCGACATCTATCCCGCCGATTTCGGCTGGACACCGGACTATCGCAAGCCCGGCGAGCGGATCGACTGGTGGTATCACAATCTGGGCTCGGTGACCGGCGCTGGCGTCGCCGAGATCACCAACCAGATGGAGTACGACGACGAGGTCGTGTTCCTGGCCACGCAGAGGCTCTATCAGCTTTCGCGCGAAGAGGACGATGCGAACCATCGGCCCTGGTGCCTCACCGTTTCGCTGTCGCACCCGCACGATCCCTATGTCGCTCGTAAACAGTACTGGGATCTTTATGAGCATTGCCAGGCGCTGGATCCGGAAACCGGGTTCATCGCCCATGACGAACAGGATGTGCATTCGCAGCGGCTGTATCGCGCCAGCGATTACCCCTCTTTCGAGATCACCCCTGAGCAGGTGCGTCGTTCGCGGCGCGGCTATTTCGCCAACATCTCCTATGTCGACGACAAGCTCGGCGAGCTTCTGGACGTTCTCAAGCGAACACGCATGCTCGACGATACCGTCATCCTGTTCTGCTCGGACCACGGCGACATGCTCGGCGAACGCGGCCTGTGGTTCAAGATGAGCTTCTTCGAAGGCTCGGCGCGGGTGCCGCTGATGATCGCTGGCAAGGGCGTACAAGCAGGACTGATCCAGGCGCCGGTTTCCAATCTCGACGTAATGCCGACGCTTTGCGACCTCGCAGGCATCGACATGAGCGCGATTTCGCCGTGGACCGACGGCCAGTCGCTGCTGCCGCTTACCAACGGCGGGCAGCGCACCGCGCCTGTGTTGATGGAGTATGCAGCGGAAGGCTCCTGCGCGCCCTTGGTGGCGATCCGCGACGGCAGATACAAGTTCGTCCACTGCGAGCTCGATCCGCCGCAGCTGTTCGATCTCGAAGCCGATCCGCTCGAGCGAGACAATTTAGCAGCCGACCAGGCCAATGCGGGCTTGGTGGCAACGTTCATGGACAAGGTCCGGGCGCGCTGGGATATGGCCGGCTTCGACGCCGCCGTGCGCGAGAGCCAGGCGCGCCGCTGGGTCGTCTACCATGCGCTGCGCAACGGCGCCTACTATCCTTGGGATTTCCAGCCGCTGCAGAAGGCGTCGGAGCGCTACATGCGCAACCACATGAACCTCGACAATCTCGAAGAGAGCAAAAGGTATCCGCGAGGCGAATGATGACAACCCTCGTCCCCTCCCTCGATCACCTCAGGCAGGCCTATGCGGTCACCGGTAAGGCGACGCAGGTCACGCCATTGCTGGAATCGGCGGCGCTCGCCAGGGAGACCGGAGCTGCCCGCGTCTTCGTCAAGCCGGAGTCGCTGCAATGGGCCGGCTCGTTCAAAGTGCGCGGCGCCTATTGGAGGCTGAAGCGGCTGTCGCCCGATGAAGCCAGGAAGGGCGTCGTCGCCTATTCGTCCGGTAATTTCGCGCAAGGGCTGGCCGCCGCCGGGCAGGCGCTGGGCGTCCCGGTCACCATCGTCATGCCGAACGACGCGCCGGCCGCCAAGCGCGACGCAACGGCCGGCTATGGCGCGCGCGTGGTGCTGACCGACCATGGCGAACGCGCGCGTGAGGAGGTTGCCGCCGCCAGGGCGCGCGAGATCGCCGAGACCGAGGGGCTGGCGCTACTGCATCCGTTCGACGACCCCGAGATCGTCGCCGGCCAGGCTGGTGCCGGGCTGGAGGCACTCGAGCAACTCGATGCCAGGGATGCCAGCGCCGATTTGCTGTTTTGCGCGGTCGGCGGCGGCGGGCTGATCGGCGGCGTTTCGCTGGCTTTCCACTATCTGTCGCCGGCGACCAAGATCATCGGCGTTGAGCCGGAAGGTTTTAACGGCATGGGCTCGTCGCTGGCACATGGCGCGATCGAAACCATGCCGATCGGGCCGAAATCGATCTGCGACGGGCTAATGGCGCGCAAGCCAGGCGACGCGCCGTTCGCGGCAGTCAAGACCGCCGGCGTTCGCGGCATCACCGTCGACGATCAATCGGTGCGCAGTGCGATGCGGATCGCCTTCGAGCGGATGAAGCTGGTGCTCGAACCGTCGGGCGCGGCATCGCTGGCGGCGCTGCTCGGCGGCAAGGTGGATGTGAGCGGCAAGAGCGTGCTCGTGGTAGCAACCGGCGGCAATGTTTCGCTCGCCGATTTCATTGCGCATATGAACCATGGGCGCATTTGAACCATGCTTGAAGCGGATTTCGTCATCATCGGCTCCGGCTCGGCCGGCTCGGCCATGGCCTACCGGCTGTCGGAGGACGGCAAGCACTCGGTGATCGTCATCGAATTTGGCGGCAGCGACATCGGCCCGCTCATCCAGATGCCATCGGCGCTGTCGATCCCGCTCAACATGAGCCTCTACGACTGGGGCTTTGCCAGCGAGCCGGAGCCGCATCTCGGCGGCCGTGTGCTGGCGACGCCGCGCGGCAAGGTCATCGGCGGCTCGTCCTCGATCAACGGCATGGTCTATGTGCGCGGCCACGCACGCGATTTCGACCATTGGGCCGAAGAGGGCGCGGCCGGCTGGGGGTTTGCCGACGTGCTCCCCTACTTCAAGCGCATGGAGGACGCCAATGGCGGCGAGAATGGCTGGCGCGGCCACGGCGGCCCGCTGACCGTGCAGCGCGGCTCAAGGACGAACCCGCTCTACGGCGCCTTCGTCGAGGCGGGCCGTCAGGCCGGTTTCGAACTGACCGACGACTATAACGGCGCGAAGCAGGAAGGTTTCGGGCCGATGGAACAGACCATTCGCGGCGGACGCCGCTGGTCGGCGGCGAGCGCCTATCTGCGGCCGGCGCTCAGGCGACCAAATGTGAGTCTGATCAAAGGCTTCGCCCGGCGGGTGATCATCGAGAATCAACGCGCCATCGGCGTCGAGATCGAATTGCGCAAACGAATTCAGGTGATCAAGGCGCGACGTGAGGTGATCGTTGCCGCGTCCTCTATCAATTCGCCCAAGATCCTGATGCTGTCCGGCATCGGGCCGGCAGAACATCTCAGGGAACACGGCATTCAGGTTGTCGCCGACCGGCCGGGCGTCGGCCGCAACCTGCAGGACCATATGGAGCTTTACATCCAGCAGGAATCGACGCAGCCGATCACCCTGAATTCGGTGCTGAACCCATTCTCCAAGGCATTGATCGGCGCGCAATGGCTGTTCTTCAAGTCGGGTCTCGGCGCGACCAACCATTTCGAGGCGGCTGCCTTCGTGCGCTCGCGCGCCGGTGTCGACTATCCCGACATCCAATATCATTTCATCCCGGCGGCGGTTCGTTATGACGGCAAGGCGGCGGCGAAGGCGCACGGTTTCCAGGCGCATGTCGGACCGATGCGATCGAAGTCGCGCGGCTCCGTCACGCTGCGCTCGCCCGATCCCAAATCGAAGCCGGTGATCCGCTTCAACTACATGTCGCATCCGGACGACTGGACGGAATTCCGCCACTGCGTTCGGCTGACCCGCGAGATCTTCGGCCAGTCGGCATTCGACCCTTATCGCGGCAAAGAGATCTCGCCTGGCTCGCACGTCCAGTCGGACGACGATCTCGACGCCTTCATCCGCGATCACGCCGAAAGCGCCTATCACCCGTGCGGCACTTGCAGAATCGGCCGCGCCGACGATCCGATGAGCGTCGTCGATCCGGAATGCCGTGTCATCGGCGTCGAGGGATTGCGGGTCGCCGATTCCTCGATCTTCCCGCGCGTCACCAACGGCAATCTCAACGCGCCGTCGATCATGACCGGCGAGAAGGCCGCCGACCACATTCTCGGCCGTACGCCGCTGGCGCCGTCCAACCAGGAACCATGGATCAATCCGCGCTGGCAGGTGTCGGACAGATAGGCCATGATCCGGCGGACTGCTCCGCCCTAGCGAAGACGATTGGAGAACAGCCATGCGCGCGCAGCCGACGGCATCGCACTATGTCAACGGACGCTACATCGACGACGAGCAGGGTGCGCCACTGCCGGTCATCTATCCGGCAACCGGCGAGACCATCGCGATGCTGCGTTCGGCGACGCCGAACGTGCTGGAACTCGCGATCGAAGCAGCGCGCACCGCACAGCCAGCCTGGGCGCGGCTGAAGCCGGTCGAACGCGGACGCATCCTGCGCCGCGCCGCCGACATGTTGCGCGCGCGCAACGCCGATCTGGCCCGCATCGAGACGTTGGATACCGGCAAGGCGTTCCAGGAAACACTGGTGGCGGATGCCCCCTCGGCAGCCGACTGCCTCGAATATTTCGGCGGCGCTGTCGCATCCTATAACGGCGAGGCCGTCGACCTCGGCGGGCCCTTCGCCTATACGCGGCGCGAGGCGCTTGGCGTCTGCGTCGGCATCGGCGCCTGGAACTACCCGATCCAGATCGCCGGCTGGAAATCCGCACCGGCGCTCGCCATGGGCAACGCCATGGTGTTCAAGCCGTCGGAGAACACGCCGCTGTCGGCGCTGGCGCTCGCCGAAATCTATACCGAGGCCGGCCTGCCCGACGGCCTGTTCAACGTGGTGCAAGGCTACGGCGATGTCGGCGCCGGCCTCGTCGGGCACGATGTCGTCGCCAAGGTTTCGGTGACCGGCTCGGTGCCGACCGGCCGCAAGGTGCTGTCGCTCGCCGGCTCGAAGATGAAGCACGCCACGATGGAGCTCGGCGGCAAGTCGCCGCTGATCGTCTTCGACGATGCCGATCTCGAAAACGCCATTGGCGGCGCCATGCTCGGCAACTTTTACTCCTGCGGCCAGATCTGCTCCAACGGCACGCGGGTGTTCGTCCAGAAAGGCATCCATGACCGTTTCGTCGAACGGCTCGTCGAGCGGACAAAGAAGATCCGCATCGGCGATCCGCTCGACCCGGAAACGCAAATGGGGCCACTGGTCAACAAGGCGCAGCACGAGAAGGTGATCGGCTATATCGAGGCCGGCAAGCAGGATGGTGCCGTGCTCGCTTGCGGCGGCAACGTGCCTTCGCTGCAGGGCTTCCAGGGCGGCTTCTTTGTCGAGCCGACGGTCTTCACCAGCGTCACCGACACCATGCGCATCGCGCGCGAGGAGATTTTCGGGCCGGTGATGAGCGTGCTGAAATTCGACGGCGAAGACGAGGTGATCGAGCGCGCCAACGACACCGAATTCGGCCTTGCCGCGGGCGTGTTCACGCGCGACCTGCCGCGCGCCCACCGCGTCATCGCCGAGCTACAGGCCGGCACGTGTTGGATCAATGCCTACAATCTGACGCCGGTCGAGATCCCCTTCGGCGGCTTCAAGCAGTCGGGCATCGGGCGGGAAAACTCGCTAGCCGCGCTGGCGCTGTATTCGCAGTTGAAGTCGGTCTATGTCGAGACCGGCGACGTGGCGAGCCCGTACTGAGGTCGCTGGCTGCAAAGCTGTCGGCGGTCAGATCCAGATATTGCGCCAGGGCGCAGACGTTGGTGGATCAGGTACCACGCATGCCTTCAAACGGTGTTTACCCGATCGGAAATCCGCCCGGCCGCCAGCTCGATGAAGGCCTTGACGATGGGCGAAAGATGCCGGCTGCTCGGATAGAGGACATACAGTCCGCCCGCCGGTGTCGCGTAGTCCGGAAGAACGCGGCGCAGCCGCCCCTCGTTGAAAAGCGCTTCGGCGATGCTGTGGGGCAATTGGGCGATGCCGAAACCAGTGACCGCCGCCGCAACGACCGCCTGCATTTCATTGGCGGCGAAACGCCCAGCCACGGTGGCGGTTTCCTGGCCGTGCGGCCCGTCCAGCACCCAATGAGCGCCCGAGGTCGAAGGGCCGGCGATGACGCACTGGTGGTGCGTGAGATCCGCCAGGCTTTCCGGCATCCCGTGCCTTGCGAGATAGTCCGGGCTGGCGCAGAGCAGCCTGTGCGTAGGGCCAAGTTTGCGGGCAATCAGCGTGGAATCCTGAAGAACCCCGGTGCGGAAAGCGAGGTCTATGCCGTCCTCGACCAGATTGAGCTGGTCGTCGGTCAAGCGTAGCTCGACCCTGGTTTTCGGATACACCGCCAGAAAGTCGACGACCGCCTGGGTAAGGAAATAGCCGCCGAAGCCGACGGGAGCCGAAATGCGGATCGTGCCCGATGGCTCCGCTCTTGCTTCGGCGAGGCGCAGATTTGCGTCCTCGAGCGTCCGCAGCGCCTGGCTGCTCTGCTCGTAATAGAGGCGCCCGGCGTCCGTCATGTTGAGGCTGCGTGTCGTGCGCTGCAGGAGGCGAACCCCGACCTCGCGTTCGAGTGCAGCAACACGCCGACTGACTGTTGTCTTCGGCATGGCGAGCATGCGCGCGGCAGCGGTGAAGCTTCCGGCCTCGACGACGCGAGCGAATACGACGATATCGTTGAGATCGAGCATTGTATCCAAATATGGGACAAAGTTTTCCAATTATAGGCAATTACGCATCAATGTGACAGGCCTTAATTTTGCTCCACCTGAACAAGAAGGAGCAAACATATGACGACCATACAAAGCGTTCTGGTTACTGGCGCCACCGGCCAGCAGGGCGGCGCGGTTGCGCGTGCCTTGCTGACGAGGGGACATCGCGTCAAGGCACTGACCCGCAAGCCGGACAGCGATGGCGCACGGCAACTGGCGGCGGCGGGTGCTGAAATCGTGGCCGGCGATCTCGGCGACTCGGCTTCCGTCGTGGAGGCGGCAAGCGACGTCGACACCATGTTCCTGATGGGCAACAGCTACGAAGCTGGCATCGCAGAGGAAACCCGCCAGGGGATTCTTGCCGCCGACGCGGCGAAGACTGCCGGCATCGGGCATTTGATCTATTCATCCGTTGCCGACGCCGACAAGAATACCGGCATTCCGCATTTCGAAAGCAAATATCTTGTCGAGCAACATGTCGCCGGGCTCGGCATCCCCTACACGATCAGCGCACCGGTTGCCTTCATGGAGAATGTCGTCGCGCCGTGGTCGATTGGCGCGCTCAGCCGAGGCACGCATGCCTTTGCGATGCCTGCCAAACGTGTCCTCCAGTTGGTCGCCCTGGCCGACATCGGAGCCTTCGTTGCCGCCTTGGTCGAGCGGCGGGAGCGTGTGTTCGGCAAGCGTTTCGATATCGCCGGGGACGAATTGTCGGGCGAAGACCAGGCGAGGATGCTGGCGCAAGCCATTGGCCGCCCGATCGGCTACCACGAAATCCCGATCGCCGCGGCCCGCCAACAGAGCGAGGATGCGGCACTCATGTTCGAGTGGTTCGACCGCGTCGGCTACGACGTCGATATTGCTGCCTTGCACAGGGATTTCCAGGAGGTTCGCTGGCACAGTTTTGCCGACTGGACGAGAGCGTTCGACTGGAGTGTGCTTGAGCAGTCAACCACCTGAGTTCACCTGGGGCGTCCGGGTCAATGGAACCCGGAGCCGGAGCACGGCAGATGCTGGGGTCCGCCTCTCTTATGCCTTTCGTCGCGATGCGACGAAAGGCGAATCTAGAAAGTCTGGTTGTAGGCGCCGACCTCCGGGCTGCGGCGCAGCACCGCGTCAACGGCTTCGAACATCTGCCGGCGCCGCTCGGACGACACCGGGCTTTCCACCACCACGACAAGCTCCGGCTTGTTCGACGACGCCCGCACCAGGCCCCAGGTGCCGTCCTCGGCAACGACGCGAACGCCATTGACGGTGATCAGCTCGGCGATCTTCTGGCCAGCGAAGATGGCGCCGTCCTGCTTCATCGCCTGGAAGTCGGAAACGACACGCTCGACGACGCCGTATTTCAGCTCGTCGGCGCAGTGCGGCGACATGGTCGGCGTGCCGAAGGTCAGCGGCAGGTCGCGATAGAGATCGGCCATGCTGCTTGTCGGGCTGCGATCGAGCATCTGGCAGATGGCGATGGCTGTGATGAGACCATCGTCATAGCCGCGCCCGATCGGCGGATTGAAGAAGAAATGACCGGATTTCTCGAAACCGGCTATGGCGCCGAGCTCGGCCACGCGCCGCTTTATGTAGGAGTGGCCGGTCTTCCAGTAGTCGGTGACGGCGCCATCGGCGCGCAGCGCGGCATCAGTGTTGAACAATCCGGTCGACTTGACGTCGACGACGAAGGTCGAGCCCGGATAAAGGTGCGCAATGTCGCGTGCGAGCATGACGCCGACCTTGTCGGCAAAGATCTCGTTGCCTTCATTGTCGACCACGCCGCAACGGTCGCCGTCGCCGTCGAAGCCAAGTCCGACGTCGGCTCCTGTTTCCAGCACCTTGTCGCGGATCGCGTGCAGCATTTTCATGTCTTCGGGATTGGGATTGTAGTTCGGAAACGTATGGTCGAGCTCGACATCCAGCGGGATCACCTCGCAGCCGATCCGTTCCAGCGCCTCAGGCGCAAAGGCGCCGGCGGTGCCGTTGCCACAAGCGGCGACCACCTTGAGCTTCCTCGATATGCGCTTGTCCCGGGTCAGGTCGTCCAGGTAGGTTTTGCGGAAATCCGGCACGAAGTCATAGGAGCCGCCGCCGACAAGGTCGAAGTCGCCCGCAAGCACGATCGTCTTCAAGGCGCTCATTTCCTCCGGACCGAAGGTCAGGGGACGCGCGGCCCCCATCTTGACGCCGCTCCAGCCGTTCTCGTTGTGCGAGGCGGTGACCATGGCGACGGACGGCGCGTCGAGCGCGAACTGGGCGAAATAGGCCATCGGCGACAGCGCCAGCCCGATATCCCTGACCCGCGCGCCGGCGGCCATCAGCCCGGAAACCAGCGCCAGCTTGATCGCCAGCGAATAGGAACGGAAATCATGTCCGGTCACGATATCCGGCCCGGCGCCCAGGCGCCGGATCAGCGTGCCGAGCCCCATGCCGAGCGCCTGAACACCGATCAGATTGAGCTCCGGCGGTTCCGCTGAGGCCGGGTGGCCGAACCACCAGCGCGCATCATACTCACGAAAGCCGGACGGCTTGATCAGCGCCGAGGTTTCGAACTCGAAGGTGTTGGGACGGGCTTCGCTAACGATCTTCAGGGGCAAGACAGCAACTCCAAGCGACTGGAACCAGAGTGTTTCAAGGCAGGTGGCCGATGCGTATTACACCAGCCTTTAAGCCGTGTTTATCGCTCGGGAAACTGAAACCTGTATGACCTTAAGGCGAAAGCGTAACAAATGCGACAATAGCACCGCCATTGACGCTTGCAGGAACGAAGTGCGGCGGCTATAAGCCCGCGGTCTGGTCACGGAGTGTAGCGCAGCCTGGTAGCGCACATCGTTCGGGACGATGGGGTCGCAGGTTCAAATCCTGCCACTCCGACCAGAAAAAACAATGACTTAGGCATCCCGATACTGCCTACCCCACAGATATCCCCACGGAAAAGACTAAAGGGCATCTGGGTTGCGGCGGCAGACGCGTGATTATTGAACCGCGGCGCCTGTTGCTACCCGAGCTGCGATTGCTTAGATCACTGCACGGACGAGGCGCCGGCGCCCCGACAAATGTCAGTCGAGCTTCAGCCTTTGCGACCCTATCGCCTTGAGGCACTGGGCGAAGAACACGGCGCTGAAGCGTCCGCGTGATAGCTTGTTGCTGATGTTCGCCTCTTTCTCCTCGACCCCGATAGCGGCCAGCTTTTCGACCAAATCGGCATAGCTCAGGCCCTGAAGCTTGAGCTCGGCCTTCAGGAGCCCGCTCACCAGCCGCTCCCACTCTGTCTCGGTCATCCGAACATCCTCCGCCAAAAAAATCTTGCGCAGCCCATTGCATTCCTCATCTTCACCGTTATGTATCTTATACAGTAGAATTCTGCTTTAAATGATATGTATCTACTTTCACTCGACCCACCACATGACCATCGACCAGACTACGGCAAACGTGCTGACGGATTTCTTGCGCGAACTCTCCTCGGAGCTGGACCTGCACTACGACGACGAAGACCTTCACGCCCTCAAGCCAACGATCGAAACGTTGCGACGTGCCGCGACACTGATGGCTGACACCGGCTACGAGGCCCCTGAAGTCTACCACCATGTCATGGGCCGCTTCGAGCGGATGACTCGCTCCTAGCATAGCGATCCGACATCAGAATTCCACGGCGCCCAACCATCCTCTTCCACAGGACTTTCAAGATGACTGAACCATTCGACTCCTCCATCTCGAGCTCCGACTATCTGGCCCCTAGCGCGCGAAGGACGGGTTAGCGGCGGGTATGGTCCCGTCCGCATCGCATTCCCAGATGGTACGATGGGCGCACCTGGCCTGCGCAAGGAGCGAGATGCGGGACTGGCACTGAAATGATCGCGGGCAAAGAGTAAACCTTGGCGGCGATCGCCGACATGAGGAAAAGATGTCAAGGACTTCGAAAGGGGCACGCCTTGTCTGGCGCGACGAAAGCAGGAAACGGGACGGTTCCTTACGCAGCCGAGCCGGCTGGTTCATCCGGGACGGCGCGACCTTCATCAGCGCTTGCAGCGGCACTGGCGACCGCGAACGCGCTGAAAAGCGGCTCGCCAGCTACATCACCGAAAAGTACGAGCCGGTCCGCGAGCGCGGTCGTGATCCCACTACCGTCGCGATAGCCGACGCTGTTAATGTTTACCTAACAGACGTCGCGCCCGGTCACGCGAAACCGAAAGAAACCGCTGCTCGTATGGTCGCGGTGCTTAACTGGTTCGGCGACATGAGGATCGGCGACATTAACGGCAAAATCTGCCGTGACTATGCCAAGGCGCACGGTGATGGTGCGGCCGCCAGGCGGCAACTGGAGGACCTACGGTCGGCGCTAAACAGCTATCATCGAGAAGGCTATATAACTTCGACGCCTGCGATCGTGCTGCCACCCAAGTCCGCGCCGCGGGACCGATGGCTGACGCGTGACGAAGCGGCTGCTTTGATCCGCGTGGCTTGGCGCATGCGTCAATCTTGGAAAGGAAGGCCTAGCGACCGTCGCACAGGACGCCACGTGGCGCGCTTCATCCTAGTTGCTCTCTACACCGGCACTCGTTCCGCCGCGATCTGCGGCGCCGCCGTCCGACCGACCGAGGGGGCGGGCCATGTCGACCTTGAACGGGGCGTGTTCTATCGTCGTGCAGCCGGTCGCCTCGAGACGAAAAAGCGCCAGCCGCCGGTGCGCCTGCCCAATCGCCTGCTTGCCCATATTCGGCGATGGGCGATTACGCCACTGGAGATCAAGACCAAGGGTCGCGGCAAAAGCGCAAACACCGGCCGAATGATCGCCCATGACTATGTCGTCGAGTGGAACGGTAAGCCCGTCCAGTCGATCAAGAAAGCCTTCCGCTCAGTGGTCGAGGCTGCCGGGCTCGGCTGGTACGACGATGTTGTAGCGCCGGACGGCAGAACCAAGCGCGTGTTCCGTACGGACGTGACCCCGCACATCTTCCGCCACACCGCTGCTACCTGGCTAATGCAACAGGGATCTGATCCCTGGGCGGCCGCCGGCTTCCTCGGCATGAACGTCGAGATGCTGATCCAGACCTATGGCCACCATCACCCGGACTACCAAGCGGATGCCGCAGAAGCGATCGTCTCCAAGGCGGGCTCGCGAAACATTCCGAGAAAAGTCGTCCGAATGCCGGGGGGCACAGAAGGCACAACGCTCTCACTGTCCCCAAACAAACCCCACAGGTAAGTCAGAATTAATGTGAACAGAGGCCACCGCTCGTAGGCCCGGAAATCCGGGCTTTTTCTGGCAAGATGCCTCCTTCGGGACGATTGGGTCACAACCCTGCCACTCCGACCAGAAAAGGAGTACTTAGCGGTTTCCGAAACTCGCTACGCACCTGGATTCGACAAACGCGCGGCGCAAATTCGAATGGCGCCCGCCGTCCTGCGACACGCCTTCATACAGTTTGCGCCAACGCAAAGAAAAGGCGCTTCACGTCCGGTAGTTTCCCCTCATAAGCAACGATTGAGATAGGAGACTAAAATGCTCACGCGACGCGAAGCCCTCTTCGGCGCAGCGATTGGCGCTGCCGCCGTGGCGGCGATGCCCGCATTTTCCGCAACGGCCGACCAGGCGGACATCGGCACGCTTGCCCGCGAAAGGATCAAGCTCGTGGCGCCGCCGTTCGTCCATCCGCACGATCAGGTCGCCAAGGGGGGCCCGAAGATCGTCGAATTCACCATGACGATCGAAGAAAAGCCCGTTGTCATAGACGCCGACGGAACGACGCTCAATGCGATGACCTACAACGGCTCGGTTCCCGGCCCGCTGATGGTCGTGCACCAGGACGACTACGTCGAATTGACGCTCGTCAATCCCGATGCCAACACGCTCGCCCACAATATCGACTTCCATGCCGCAACCGGGGCGCTGGGCGGCGGCGAGCTCACGCTGGTCAATCCCGGCGAACAGGTAACGCTGCGCTTCAAGGCAACCCGAACGGGAACGTTCGTCTATCACTGCGCGCCCGGCGGCTCGATGATCCCCTGGCATGTCGTATCCGGCATGAGCGGCGCGATCATGGTCCTGCCGCGAGATGGCCTGAAGAACGACGAAGGCAAGCCGGTCAAATACGACAGCATCTTCTATATCGGCGAGAACGACTTCTATATCCCGCGTGACGAGAAGGGCAACTTCAAGAGCTATGAATCGGCCGGCGACGGTTACGACGACACTATGAAAGTGATGCGCGGACTGATCCCGACGCATGTGGTGTTCAACGGCAAGGCCGGGTCGTTGACCGGCGACAACGCGATGAAGGCGAAAGTCGGCGAAACGGTATTGATCGTCCATTCGCAGGCCAACCGCGATACCCGCCCGCACCTGATTGGCGGTCACGGCGACTACGTCTGGGAAGAGGGCAAATTCGCCAACCCGCCGGCCAAGGATCTGGAAACCTGGTTCATTCGCGGCGGATCGGCGGGCGCGGCGCTCTACACCTTCCTGCAGCCGGGCGTCTATGCCTATGTCAACCACAATCTGATCGAGGCCGTGGAACTTGGAGCGACCGCTCATTTCATGGTCGAGGGCGAGTGGAATGACGACCTGATGACGCAGGTCGAAGCCCCGAAACCCATCGTCACGAACTGACGATGGCGCAATTTGCCCGGACAGCGCCGCTGTCCGGGCATGGACAAAAGCCATGCCGCTCCACATCTTGAAGGTTGCATCGGCCGCCATGGCGGCCGCAGCGGTTCCCGTGGGGTTTTCGATACAAGCTGTCGGCGACTGGGGTGGGCATCGACAGTCCTATCCCGCGGCCCATCCCGCGGCTATGACCGTTTCCCTGCTTCCCGGTTCGATCGTCTATCCGATGCCGGGCGAGTTCCTGAAGGACGGGCGCCCGCAACGCAATCCCCGCCTCAGGCAGCAGTTCGACGAGCGTCTCGAGATCATGACCTATCAGGTCAGCGCGGCCGACTACGCGGACTGCGTGGCGGCCGGCGGATGCCAACCGTCACAGGAGACACGCGCGATCCCGGACGATGCTCCGGTAACCGGAGTGAGCTATCTCGATGCCGACGCCTACGCGCGGTGGTATTCGGAGGCGACCGACGATCACTGGCGGCTGCCATCCGACGAGGAGTGGGCGTTTGCCGCGGCGGAGCGCTTCACGGGCGAATTCGAGGGGGTAGAAGACGACGCCGACAACCCCGCCAGGCGCTGGCTTACCAGCTACAGGGCCGAGGTCGCTCTCGATCGCAGCCCGGACCCCTTGCCCAGGAGCCGAGGCTCCTTCGGCGTGAACTCCCGTGGCCTCGCCGATCTTTCCGGCAACGTCTGGGAGTGGACATCGACATGCTATGTCCGCGCGACGTTGGCGGCAGATGGAGTTGGTGTTGAGAGTTCGATTGACAATTGCGGTGTCCATGTCGTCGAGGGATTTCACCGGACCTACATGTCGAACTTCGTCAGCGACGGCAAAAGCGGGGGCTGTGCCGTTGGGACGCCTCCCGACAATCTGGGGTTCAGGTTGGTGCGGGACCAACCGGGGTGGGCCAAACGGATCCTCAGCCGCCTAGGGATCATCTGACAAAGAGGAAAGCGGCGGCCGCGCATGTTTTAGAGCGTGATGCGTTCAAATTAACTGAGCATCCCGCTCTATCTAATTGTTTTAGCATAATTTCTTCGACACCACTTGATTCCACCTGACTGCAGAATGCTCTATCGCTGCGGCCTGTTTCACCGCGCCCTTGGCGTCATCAGCGCGGTTCCATAGACCAGGATGAAGCCGGCAAATGCCGCCACCCATGCGGCGCCGGCCAGATGGATCACCCCGTCATGGGGAACGAAGGCGCCCAAGGTTCTCAATGATCCCGCAAGAAGGATGGCCGCGAAGACAAACGACGCTCCTCTTCCAGCCTTGAGTGCTCGCCCAGTGTGCCCGAGCGTTGCGCGGGCCATCACGGCGAGCGTCATCGAGCCGATCGCGCCGGCGCCAAGGGCGTGTAAGCCCGCCGCGGCAGGCACCGCGTCGGGAAAGAATATCGATGCCGAGACCAAGGCAAGACCGACCGGCACAAAGGCGTATGCGGCATGGAGCACAAGCACGAGCGGATCCCGCGTGGTGCGCTCTCCCGCCCATCGCGACAAACGCCATGCCTGGCAGATTGCGGCGACCGCCATGAGCACTCCGGAGATATTGCTGTCCGGGATGACCGTCCATGCTCCCAGCGCGGCGATGGAGACGGCGATCGACGCAATGTCAAAGCGATCGAAGGGCGCCGGAAGCCTGCCCGGATTTTCGCGGACGAGCCAGTTGCGCGTGAAGCTCGGAATGATGCGCCCGCCGATGAGCGAGATGAGGATGATCGCCGCGGCAATGCCGAGCCTGCGGCTGATGTCCGATATGCCCTGCAGATGCGTCTCCACGTGGAACGCGCCGTTGGCACAGGCCAGAATGGCCAGCGGCAGCAACACTTTGAGATTGCGCCAGTTCCTTCCAGCGACGATTTCGCGGGCCGCCGCAGCCGTGACCGCAAGCAGAAAAGCCACGTCGATCACAGCGGCTGCTGCCCAGCCGATATCCGCCGAGAAGAAGACGGCGGCGCGTCCGGCAATCCAGAGAACAACCAGTACCAGCAATGGCGGACCTTGCACGGGCAGCCGGCCGGTCCAGTTCGGGATCGCGGTCAGCAGGAACCCTGTAACGATCGCCGGCAGATAGCCGAACAGCATCTCGTGCACGTGCCAATCGACCGGAACAAATGCACTGTGAGCATCGAGTTCACCCGCATACATCGGCAGCCAAAGCATGACCGAGAGCCCGGCCTGGAGCGCCCCGAGGAAAAAGAACGGCCTGAACCCGTAGGAAAGAAATGCAGGCCCGGAGTAGGCCCGAAGACGTGGAATTCCCATGATTTGTGTCTCCAGAAAAAAGGAGGGCCGGATGAACCGCCGCCGCTCGGTCCGTCCGACCTAACCTGCCCTTACATCTGGCAGGCATGGCTATATCGGTGACTGATCAGTTAGCCGGAACCTGGCCGAGCAGATCCGCGAACACCTTCTTTGCTTTCCCGGCATGCTTGACCGCCGTGGCTGCATCGAGGTTGACCGGCTTGCCGACAGCGATCAGCGCGACCATGCCCATGCCGTAGTGGGGCGCGCATTTGACGCCGTAGACACCCTCCTGGGTCAGCGTGACGGTGATTTCCTCGTTCGTTTTTCCCTTGAACGGTTCTGCGCCATCCGGAATCATGCCCTTGATCGACTGGGCGTCGTGGCTCTTGTCGGTCGGTACGAACTTGACGGTGTCGCCGGGCGCAGCCTGGACGAGGGCCGGCTGGAAGACCATCGCGCCTTTTTCGCCCTTGTTGAGCATCTGCACCACGTGCTCCTCCGCGCTTGCGCCGCCGGCGAGCGCGAGGATGGAGATGGCGGCAGCCAGGATAGAGAGTTTCATCGATTTGTCCTTTGTTGCGTCTTGGCGGCAGTTGGCCGTTACATGCCATCTAGCCTGATCTGCCCCAGGAGAATTTGCGCTGGCGCAAACTCGGGGCAGGAAGGTCAGGACGAGGACGGCTTTTGGTCCTTTCGGAGAGCCGGCCCAAGGGCTGACCGTCACCTACCAGCTTGAACAGCCGATTCCAGATCCAACAGGAAGATCGGGCAACCGACGCAATGCATCCTGTATCTCAGCACCACAGCCACCGTTGCCGGCCATTTTCCTCATGATCTCGTCGACGACCATGTCGGGATCAGGATCGGGTCACCTCGATTGCAAGCGTCATCATAGCTCCCCGACGCCGCCTTCGTTGCGAACCCGAAGCATTGCGGCCGATTGCGGGCTAAAAGCGCGTCGGGTTAGATCGAATTCATGCGAGGCGCTTATGCATGTTGTCCCAAAACCGCTGCGCACTTTTGGGCGACATGCATTAGACAAACGTCATAACCGCTACCGCCCCGACGACAATCAGAACGAGCCCGCCGATCAGCATCGGGAGCAGCGTATTGTCCAGGTCGATGCCCGACTCGAAATGGTTGGTAATCGGCGCATCGTCCTTCTTCGGCTCAGTCATGGCTCGTCTCCATTCGAGGAAAGCGGATTGGTAGCGGGTGGATTACGTGGCGCTGAGGTTGCAGGTCGGGTCCCTTACCCGCCGTTTAGCGGCACGCCGGAACTGCGGGACGCTGGCGGCCTGCCGAGAAAGTCGTGGGGCATCAGGATGATGTCGGCTAGCGTGTAACCGTCGAGGACGTTCTGGAAGGCGACCATCGCTTCGCCAAACATGCCTGAAAGCTTGCAGGAGCCGGTGACCACGCATTGGTTTCCAGTGGCGAAGCACTCCACAAGCGCGAAATCCGGCTCGGTTAGCCGCACGATATCGCCTATGCGGATCATTTCGGGCCGACGCCCCAGCGCAAGCCCACCCGAACGGCCGCGGACAGCTTTCAGGTAGCCGCTGCGCGTCAGGGTATTGGCGACCTTGTTGAGGTGCGTCTTGGACACGTTGAAAGTGCGTGCGACCTCCTCGATCGTGATCAGGCGGTCGCCGGCAGAGGCGGCATACATCAGCATCCTCAAGGCGTAGTCCGAGAAATTGGTCAGCCGCACAAATGGTTCCTCCGATGAATCACGGCGCCTTTGCAGGGGCCACGCCATTCCGGCATCACAGGTCTTTCTCGACGATTGGTTCTATGCCCATCGTGGTCTCGCCACGGTTGAAGGCGACCGCCAGGCGGAAACTGTGCGCGACGCGCAGCGCGCGATCCATGAACAGCGCCGCAACCTCGGGTGGGCAGATGCGGCGCACCGTTGCGCGAAACAGCCTCAGCCAACGCCGGAAATGCGCCTCGCCAAGGCCGGAAATCGTCAGGTGTGGCGGCAACGGCCGGCCGTCATATCGGGACGTCCGGAGCAGTGTCGCGGACCAGAAGTCGCACATCTTCGCGAGATGGCGCGGCCAGTCGCTGGGCTCGATCCTGTCGAGGAAGATTGGGCCGAGAAGTTCGTCGCGGCGAATCTCGTCGTAGAAGCCGTGAACCACACTGCGGATCATGGTCTCGTCAAGCACGTCCGGCAATGGAACCCCGTCGACAACGATCGTTCTCCTGCTGCGACCATTCACGGTCATGTGCGTGCTCCTGATGTGCCTGCAGTCCTGCGATTTGCTTTCGAGGAATGTCCTGTTCGGGGTCAGCCGGCATCCCACGTAAAAGATATATTGTCAATATATGTTTATCCCAGCCGTCGGATTGCTGCCTGCCAAGGCCGCATGGCCGCCGGCGTTCACCGGCCGGGTTTGATTTTGCGCAAGGAAGGCGCTGTTGCGATTGCTATTTTTGTGCATGGTTCTCAATCTGCTCATCGGCACCGTGGTCATAAGTCTGACGGTCCTGATCCACACCTTTGGCCTGATCGCCGTCACGCATGTGATGGGGCATCTTGTTGCGCGGTTTCGCATGCATGGACGGCGCAGCCGCACAGTCGCGATGATCAGCGTGGTAATGGGCCTCTTCGCCGTGATGACGACGGAGGTATGGCTCTGGGCCGGGCTTTACCTGGCGCTCGATATCTTTGCCGACTTCGAAACCGCCCTGTACTTCTCGACCATTACCTTTTCGACCGTCGGTTATGGCGACATCGTGCCCGCGCACGGATGGCGTGTGCTTGCGGCCCTCGAGGGCGTGAACGGCTTCCTGCTGATAGGCTGGTCGACCGCCTATCTGGTCGCGGCCGGAACCCGGATCGGCCCGTTCAAGGCCGGGGAGCATTTCTGAAGTCGAGAAGCACTCAAACAGCCGCCGAATGCCTGGCTTGGCCGACCGCGAGATAATGATCGAACTTGGCCGCGATCGACCTGACAAACGGACGGCCGCTATCGGTCACCAGGAAAACGTCGCCGGAACGCTCAAACAGCCCATCCTGATCGGCTCGGGCAATGGCGACCGCGTCACCAATCACCGACACTGCCGCATTGCCGAAACGGGCGATCGCCTCGCGGCCGGAAAAGGCGAAATCGCACATCAGCCGCTCGATGACCCAGCCGCGAACGCGATCGTCATCGGAGAACGCGATGCCGCGGACAGCGGCCAGCCCGCCACTTGCGACCATGCGTCCGTATTCGGCGGTCGAAGGCATGTTCTGCACGTAGCCCTGGCGAAAACGACCGATGGAGGAAGGACCAAGGCCGATCAGTGTTTCGCAGCGATCCTCGGTGTAGCCTTGGAAGTTGCGATGCAAGGCGCCACCGCGGGATGCAACTGCCAGCGCGTCGCCCGGCTTGGCGAAATGATCGAAGCCAACGGTTTCGTATCCCGCGTTCAACATCAGACAGGCGGCGATTTGCGATTGCGCGAACCGTTCGGCCGGACCCGGCAACCATGCCTCGTCGATCATCGTCTGATGCTTCTTGAACCAGGGCACATGCGCGTAGCCGAAAAGCGCCATCCGGTCCGGCTCCAGGGTCAGCGCCTGCGCCACGGTGGAACAGACGCTCTCCCTGGTCTGATGCGGCAGGCCGTAAAGCAGATCGAGGTTCACGGACCCGACGCCGCGTGAGCGAGCGCCGTCGACCACTGCCTTGGTCTGCAAAAAGCTCTGCTCGCGGTTGATCGCCTTCTGCACCTTCGGATCGAAATCCTGCACGCCGAGGCTGGCCCGCGTCATGCCGATTTGGGCGAGTGCGTCGAGGCGTGCCTCATCCATGTCGTTGGGGTCGATTTCGACGCTGACCTCGGCGTCCGCAAGAACATCGAAGCTGTCCCGCAGGACAGTTCCCAGCGCCATCATATCCCCGGGCTTCAGCATGGTCGGCGAGCCGCCGCCGAAATGGACCGCGCGGACGCGGCCCTTGCCGCTCACGAGGCTGGCAACCGTGGCGATTTCCGCATGCAGCGAGCGGAGATATGCGGTTACCGGGCCATACTGACGCGTCTGCTTGGTATGGCATGCACAGAACCAGCAGAGCCTGTCGCAGTAAGGGATATGCAGGTACAGCGAAATCTCGTCACCGCTTTCGAGCGCCTCCAACCAGCCTCGGTAAACGTCGGCGTCGACGCCGGCATGGAAATGCGGCGCGGTCGGGTAGCTGGTGTAGCGCGGGACATTCTCGCCAAGCCTTGCAGCTAATTGCGGTCGCATATCGCCATCCACTGTGTTTGCATGGTTGGAACTTTGGTCGCATTGGTGACCCGAAACCTTGATTTCGGTCAAAGCGCTGGGCTGAGGACAAACTGCCGCAAGGATTTTTCGGCAGCCGATGCTATCTTGCCGGCACTTTGGCTCCGTCGGGACGATCATGATGACAGTGCGGCAGGACGTTCACAGCGCCGGCATTCCCGTGCTTTGCCAGTCTTGCGAGGCACGGCATCGCGGCGTCTGCGGCGCGCTCGATCCCGACCAACTGGTCGCACTCTCCAAGACTTCGTCGAGGCACAAGATCGAGCCGGGAATGGAGCTGATAGGCGACGCCGAGGCCGTCGACAGCTATTCGAATGTGCTTTCAGGCGTGGTGAAGCTGACGAAGAGCCTTTCGGACGGCCGCCAGCAGATCGTCGGGCTACAGTTCGCGCCGGATTTTCTTGGACGGCCGTTCAAGGTGGAAAGCGCGATCAATGCGGAGGCCGCGACCGCCGTTTCCCTGTGCACATTTCCGAAGGCGACCATAGACCGGATGATGAAGGAATCACCACAGCTCGAGCATCGTCTGCTCAAGCAAACGCTGAACGAACTTGACGAAGCACGCGAGTGGATGGTGACGCTGGGACGCAAGACCGCTTCGGAAAAGGTGGCGAGCTTTCTCCTGATGATCGCCAGGAATATCGACCCGACGGTTGATCCCACCGCCAAGTCGGCGACCTTCGATCTGCCGCTGACGCGCGCCGACATTGCCGATTTCCTCGGCCTGACGATCGAGACGGTGAGCCGCCAGTTGACCAGGCTAAGAACGGACGGCGTGATCCGGATCGAGAACAACCGGCATATGACGGTCGACAACCTGAGCCGGCTGGAACGACGTTCCGGCACCTAGAGCGTCGGACACGAATCCGGTCCTAGCCCTGGTCGATGATTCCGATCGCCGGCAAGACGTGCTCGCGTTCGAACGCGATGTGCCGACGCATGCTTTCGAAAAAACCGCGCAGCATGAAGCCGACGGCTTCGGCATTCCCGACCGTCTCGCCATGGCCGATCGCCAGCAGGATCTCGGTCACCTCGCCGGCAAAGCATTCATCTTCGACGTGTTCGGCGCGCAATCGCCTGATTGAGGCAAGGTTGGCATTGCTGCCGCCGGTAGCCGCCTCATAGGCGGGGAAGATGATCGTCTCCTCATATTGATGAATATTGCGCAGCAATGGGACGATTGCATTGGCTGTGCCGAGGCATTTCAGGCGATCGACGTTCGGCAAGGTGTCCGCGATCTTCTCCAGGGCATCGCAGAGCTTTAGTTTTTCCTCATACGCGCGCCTCATCACCGCACTCGGGACTGCCGCTCTGCCGGACAGGCCAGCTGGCATCGAATTCTCACAGCGTTTCTCGAACAGCGTCGATCCCCGCTCTTTGTCTTTATTCAATGGTCGCCTCCCTTCGTTCGTCAGATCGACGCTGCCCAATCCAAAACTGGGCATCTTTGATTTGGATCAAGGCGGCGGCGATGTAGTCGCGGAATTGGTGTCGCTGCGGATTGGCGTCCGCGCATTGGAATCCGAGTCGGGGACATGTCATGAAATTTGGCACGGAAATCGTCGTAATGTGCGTCTTCACCTTCCTGGCGCTCGTGGCGGCAGGCTTTGGTGTGGATGAGCCGTTTCGCCAGCACATGTGGGTGCTTTTCTTCGTGCTGCTTGGCTTTGTCATCGTCCTTCTGCGCAACACCAGCTTTGCGCCGGCGGCACCGGCCGATCCTTCCGCCTACATGGATGGGCCAGTCCGCTACGGCGCCATCGCCACCATGTTCTGGGGTATTGTCGGCATGCTCGTCGGCGTGGTCATCGCGCTGCAGCTCGCCTACCCGGATCTCAACATCGAGCCCTGGTTCAACCTCGGCCGCCTGCGGCCACTGCATACGTCCGGCGTCGTTTTTGCCTTCGGCGGCAATGCGCTCATCTGCACGTCCATGTACGTCGTGCAGCGCACCAGCCGCGCCCGGCTGTTCGGCGGCAATCTCGCCTGGTTCGTGTTCTGGGGTTATCAGCTTTTCATCGTCATGGCCGCGACCGGCTACCTGCTCGGCATCACCGAGAGCCGCGAATACGCCGAGCCTGAATGGTACGTGGACCTGTGGCTGACCATCGTCTGGGTCGCCTATCTCGCGCTGTTCCTCGGCACCATCCTGAAGCGGAAGGAACCGCATATCTACGTCGCCAACTGGTTCTATCTGTCCTTCATCGTCACCATCGCGATGCTGCATGTCGTCAACAACCTGTCGATGCCCGTCTCTCTCCTGGGCTCGAAGAGCTACTCCGCTTTCTCCGGCGTACAGGACGCCTTGACGCAATGGTGGTACGGTCACAATGCGGTCGGCTTCTTCCTCACAGCCGGCTTCCTCGGCATGATGTATTACTTCGTGCCCAAGCAGGTGAACCGGCCGGTCTATTCCTACCGCCTCTCGATCATCCATTTCTGGGCGCTGATCTTCCTCTACATCTGGGCAGGCCCGCACCACCTCCACTACACCGCCCTGCCCGACTGGGCGCAGACGCTCGGCATGGTATTTTCGATCATGCTTTGGATGCCATCCTGGGGAGGCATGATCAACGGCCTGATGACGCTGTCGGGCGCCTGGGACAAGCTGCGCACCGATCCGATCGTCCGCATGATGGTGATGGCAATCGCCTTCTACGGCATGTCGACCTTCGAAGGTCCGATGATGTCGATCAAGGCGGTCAATTCGCTGTCACACTACACGGACTGGACCATCGGACATGTCCATTCCGGCGCGCTTGGCTGGGTAGGCATGATCTCGTTCGGCGCGATCTATTACATGGTGCCGAAGCTCTGGAACCGTGAACGTCTCTACTCGCTGCGGCTCGTCACCTGGCACTTCTGGCTGGCGACGCTGGGGATCGTCGTCTACGCCGCGGTGATGTGGGTTTCCGGCATCATGCAGGGCCTGATGTGGCGCGAGTACGACGAGCAGGGCTTCCTGGTCTACTCGTTCGCCGAGACCGTGGCCGCCATGCATCCCTACTACGTCATGCGCGCGGCGGGTGGGGCGATGTATCTCGCCGGCGCCGTGATCATGGCCTGGAACATCGCCATGACCATCCTCGGCTACCAGCGCGAGGAAGAACCGATGCCGGGCTCCGTCCCCGCCCTTCAGCCTGCACAATAAGGAGCCAGAGAATGGGCTTGATGGACAAACACGCGATCATCGAGAAGAACGCGACGCTTCTTCTCGTTGGTTCCCTCCTGGTGGTGACGGTCGGCGGTATCGTCGAAATCGCACCGCTCTTCTATCTCGACAACACGATCGAGAAGGTCGAAGGCATGCGGCCCTATTCGCCGCTCGAGCTCGCCGGACGCAACATCTATGTGCGTGAGGGCTGCTATCTCTGCCACAGCCAGATGATCAGGCCGTTCCGCGACGAGGTCGAGCGCTATGGTCACTACAGCCTGGCCGCCGAGTCGATGTACGATCACCCGTTCCAGTGGGGATCGAAGCGCACGGGGCCGGACCTCGCCAGGGTTGGTGATCGCTACTCGAATGAGTGGCACGTTCAGCACCTTGCCGAGCCGCGCTCGGTGGTGCCGGAATCGATCATGCCGAGCTATGCCTTCCTGAAGGATACGGCGATCGACGTGAAGGACTTCTCGACGCACCTTATCGCAAACCGGCGCGTCGGCGTCCCCTACTCCGATGAGATGATCGCTCGCGCCGGAGATGATCTGATGGCGCAGGCCAATCCCAATGCCGACACATCCGACCTGGAGGGCCGCTACCCGAAGGCCAAGCTCGGCGATTTCGACGGCAACCCGCAACAGGTCACCGAGATGGACGCCCTGGTCGCTTACCTGCAGATGCTCGGCACGCTGGTCGATTTCAAGACCTACGACGAAGCCGCCGGCTACCGCTGAGGAGAAAGATGATGGACTACAATTTCATGAGGGAGTTCGCCGACAGTTGGGCTCTGCTCGCCATGACCCTCTTCTTCGTCGGCGTCGTCGCCTTCACGCTCCGTCCCGGCGGCCGAAAGCAGGCCGATGAGGCCGCCCGCATCCCCCTTAAGGACGACTGATCATGAGCAACGAGCATATCGACGAAGTGTCGGGCGTCGCCACAACCGGACATGAGTGGGACGGCATCAGGGAACTCAACAACCCACTTCCGCGCTGGTGGGTCTGGACGTTCTACATCACCATTGTGTGGGCGATCGGCTACACCATCGCCTATCCGGCATGGCCGATGCTGACCTCGGCGACCAAGGGCGTGCTCGGCTATTCGAGCCGCAACGACGTCAAGACCGAGCTTGCCGCCGCCGAGGTCGCCAAGGCAAAATATGCCGCGGCGGTACAGTCGAAAACCGTCTCGGAGATTGCCGGCGACGACGCGCTGCGTGAATTTGCTGTTGCCGCCGGCAGCGCCGCATACAAGGTCAATTGCGTGCAGTGCCACGCCTCCGGGGCCCAGGGGTCCCAAGGCTTTCCCAACCTCAATGACGACGACTGGCTGTGGGGCGGCACGGCCGAGCAGATCCAGCAAACAATCACGCACGGCATCCGCTTCGCATCCGCCTCGGATACACGCCTGTCGGAAATGCCGGCTTTTGGCGAGATCATCACCGGCGACCAGATCACACAGGTCAGCGCCTATGTCGCCAGCCTGTCCGGCCAGGTTCAAAATGCAAGCCTGGTTGAGCCAGGCGCCCAGGTTTTCGCGGAAAACTGCGTGGCCTGCCATGCTGACAATGCAAAGGGCAACAAGGAGCTCGGCGCGCCCGATCTGACCGATGCGATCTGGCTCTACGGATCCGGCGAAACAGCCATCGCCGCGCAGATCCGCGCACCCAAACACGGCGTGATGCCGGCCTGGGTTGAGCGTCTCGGCGAAACCAAGGTCAAGGAACTCGCGGTCTACATTCATTCGCTGGGTGGTGGAGAATAGAAAAGGGGATTCTATTCTCGACCTTAACCACCATGGCGACGAGGCCCGGGCTTGCCCGGGCCTCGACTGCGTTCGGGCGTCCCGCAATTGACCTGCATCAACGCGCGACAGCCTGCCCTGCGGCAAGGCTTGTCCAACGCAGCAATTCGCGCGCCTGCCAATATTCGACTGAGCGCGCGCCCCGAAATCATAAGCTGCGCGACTGGAGATGCTCGTGCTGGATAACACACAGGTAGAACGGCTCGAAGCCGAGGCGGTCAACTCCGCAAAGATCCGCCAGCCGCTGTATGCACCGCGCAAGAAGATATTTCCCAAGCGGGCTTCGGGCAGTTTTCGCAGCTTCAAATGGCTGGTGATGGCGATCACGCTGGGCATCTATTATCTGACGCCCTGGCTGCGCTGGGATCGAGGTCCGTTTGCTCCCGATCAGGCGGTACTGATCGATCTTGCCAACCGCCGCTTCTATTTCTTCTTCATCGAGATCTGGCCGCAGGAATTCTACTATGTGGCCGGCCTTCTGGTCATGGCCGGCATCGGCCTTTTCCTGATCACGTCCACAATTGGCAGAGCCTGGTGCGGCTATACCTGCCCGCAAACCGTATGGGTCGATCTGTTTCTGGTTGTGGAGCGCGCGATCGAGGGGGATCGTAACGCCCGCATGAAGCTCGACGCCGGACCGTGGACCGCGCGCAAGCTTGCGCTGCGCGTAGCGAAGCACGCCATCTGGCTGGTCATAGCGGCTGCCACCGGCGGCGCCTGGATCTTCTATTTCGCCGATGCGCCGACGCTGGCTGGCGAGGTCTTCACCGGCACCGCCGCGCCCGTCGCCTACATCACCATCGCCGTGCTGACGGCGACCACCTACACATTCGGCGGGCTGATGCGCGAGCAGGTCTGCACCTACATGTGCCCATGGCCGCGCATCCAGGCGGCCATGCTCGACGAAAATTCGCTCACCGTGACCTACAACGACTGGCGCGGCGAACCTCGGTCGCGTCATGCCAAGAAGGTCCAGGCTGCGGGGCAACCGGTCGGAGACTGCGTCGATTGCAACGCCTGTGTCGCTGTCTGCCCGATGGGGATCGATATTCGCGACGGTCAGCAACTCGAATGCATCACTTGCGCGCTCTGCATCGATGCCTGCGACAGCGTCCTGGACAAACTCGGCAAGGAGCGCGGGCTGATCTCCTACGCAACGCTGTCCGATTACAACGCCAACATGGCGGTGGCGACCGCAGGCGGCTCCTGTTCGGTGAACCCGTCGCTCGTCCGCACCGACGGCGGCGCTTTCTCCGACAAACTAGCCCATTTCCATCTCCGCAAGATATTTCGGCTGCGCACCTTCATCTACATGGGCGCATGGTCGGCGATCGGTCTTGCGCTGCTCTATTCGCTGCTGACCCGCGACCGGCTCGAGGTCAACGTCCTGCACGACCGCAACCCGCAATTCGTCACGCTGTCGGACGGTTCGATCCGCAACGGCTACACCGTCAAGCTGCTCAACATGATCCCCGAGCCGAGAACGATCGTCGTCACGATGCAGGGATTGCATGGAGCCGAAATGAACGTCGTTGGTGTCGACCTTCCAGCTGACCGGTCCTTCGCCGTCGCGGCCGAACCCGACCGGCTGAAAACGCTGAAGGTTTTCGTGCGCCAGCCGGCGGATCAGGTGGGAAGCGCAACGCAAACGTTCAAGTTCCGCGTCGAGGACAAGGCGAGCTTCGAAACGGACGAATACACGGCCACTTTCAACGCACCGGAGGCCGCCAGATGAGCAGCAAAACGCAAAAATCCCGCGAATTCACCGGCAGGCACATGTTGGTCACCATTCTCGCCTTTTTCGGCGTGATCATCGCGGTCAATCTGACGATGGCGACATTCGCCAGCACGAGTTGGACCGGGCTTGTCGTCGAGAACACCTATGTGGCAAGCCAGCAATTCAACCGAAAGGCCGAGGAAGGGCGTGCGCAGGCGGCACTCGGCTGGGCCGGCAAACTGGCGATCGCTGGGGGTGAGGTCCGCTACAGATTGAGCGATGCCACCGGCAAGCCGGTCCCCTTGCATGGCGTGAAGATACTGTTTCGACATCCCGCCTACGAGGCAGGGGACAAGGCCATCACTCTCGCCCTCGCCTCGGACCAGGAATTTGCCGCGCAGCACTTGCCAAGGGATGGCGTCTGGATCGTCGAAGTCGATGCCGATGCCGGTCTGACAGAGCCCTATCGCGACGTTCGCCGAATCATGATTTCTGGGGGAGCGCTGCAATGAGCTGCTGTGCGCCGGGCGCTGAAATGGCGCTGGATCTGAATGGGGTTACATCCGTTCTGCCGTCGAGCCAGGAGATCAGGCTGGCAAGCCGCTCGCTTGGCGGCGACCTTCGCCAGACCGATCTGTCGGTACCGACGGTTCACTGCGCGGCTTGCATCCAGACGATCGAAACGGCTCTCGGAAAGCTCGACCGCGTCGAGGGCGCTCGTGTCAACCTTTCGACGAAACGGGTATCCGTCCGCTGGCGTGGGGATGAGGTGCCGCCATTCGTCGCCGCGCTTGGACGGCTGGGCTACCCGGCGCATCTGTTCGACGCCGAGATCGGCGAGAAGGACAGAACGCTTTCGGAGCTGATCCGGGCCGTGGCGGTCGCCGGCTTTGCGGCAGGCAACATCATGCTGCTTTCGGTCTCGGTCTGGTCCGGCGCTGAAGGTGCGACCCGAGACCTGTTCCATTGGGTCTCGGCGCTGATCGCCATCCCGGCGCTCGCCTTCGCCGGCGGCATCTATTTCCGCTCGGCCTGGAATGCGTTGAGCCACGGCCGTATGAACATGGACGTGCCGATTGCGGTTGGAGTCTCGCTCGCCTACGCGATGAGCCTCTATGAGACCATCAACCATGGCGATCACGCTTATTTCGACGCGTCGGTATCGCTGCTGTTCTTCCTGTTGATCGGCCGCACACTGGATCATGTGATGCGGGAGCGTGCCCGGACCGCGGTCAACGGCCTGTCACGGCTGGCGGCGCGCGGCGCCATGGTGCTGCGCGGCGACGGTTCGCGCGATTATCTGCCGGTTAACGAGATCGAACCAGGCATGCATCTGCTGATCGCGGCCGGCGAAAGGATCCCCGTCGACGGCAGGATCGTTCAAGGCACGTCGGATCTCGACTGTTCACTGGTTTCCGGCGAAAGCACGCCTAGAACCGTTGCATCGGGGGAATCGGTGCAGGGCGGCACGCTCAATATCACCGGCCCGCTGACCATCGAAGCCACGGCCGCCGCGAAGGATTCCTTCCTGGCCGAAATGGTTCGGCTCATGGAAGCCGCCGAGGGCGGTCGCGCGCATTATCGCCGGATCGCCGACCGCGTTTCGGCGCTCTATGCTCCGGTCGTCCATCTGACCGCCTTCGCGACGTTCCTTGGCTGGATGGCGGCCACCGGCGACTGGCACCGGGCCATGACGATCGCCATCGCCGTTCTCATCATCACATGCCCATGTGCGCTCGGCCTCGCCGTGCCGATCGTGCAGGTGGTCGCGGCGCGGCGTCTGTTCGAAAGCGGCGTCATGGTCAAGGACGGCTCCGCCATGGAGCGCCTGGCGGCGATCGATACGGCGGTGTTCGACAAGACAGGTACGCTTACGCTCGGACAGGCCCGGCTCGTCAACGCGGCGTCCATCGATCCCGCCATGCTGGCAATCGCGGCTGCGATGGCCGCGCATTCCCGCCACCCGTTTTCAAGGGCCCTAGCCGGCTCTGCCGGCTTTGCCGGTCAGCCGAAACTCGAATCCGTCAGCGAGCACCCGGGTTTCGGGGTCGAGGCCACCGCCGCGGGCAGCATCTGGCGGCTTGGCCGGCGCGGCTGGGCCGGATGGACGGCGCGAACCGATGGCGAAAGTGGACATGGCGGAACAGTCCTGGCGAAAGACGGGATCATTGTCGCATCCTTCGTTTTCGAGGATGCGCTGCGTGCAGATGCCGGGGCCGCCCTGGCGGAGTTGAACGACGCTCAAATGTCGTTGGAAATGCTGTCGGGCGACACCGCGGCCGCCTGTGGCGAGGTCGCGGGAATATTGGGTATCGACCGCTTTGTTCCAGCACTGCTTCCCTTCGGCAAGGTCGAACGCATCGAAGCGCTGGCGCGAGCCGGCCACAAGGTGCTGATGGTTGGCGACGGGCTCAACGATACGCCCGCGCTGGGCGCAGCACATGTCTCGATCGCTCCAGCCACCGCCGCCGACATTGGCCGCAACGCCGCGGATTTCGTGTTCCTGCGCGAAAGCCTTCTGGCAATACCCCTTGCCGTGGACGTCTCGCGCAAGGCCGGACGGCTGATCCGCCAGAACATCGCCATCGCGATCGTCTACAACGCCGTTGCCGTGCCGATCGCTATTCTGGGGCATGTCACGCCGTTGATCGCCGCGATCGCGATGTCCGCCTCGTCGCTGCTGGTCATCGGAAATGCGCTGCGCCTGCAGGGCTTTGCGCCAAGCGCACCGGAAAGAATTGCACCGCAGGACAGATATTCCAACGTCAGCTCATTGGCACAATCCTGATGACGACGCTTGTCTATCTCATACCGGTGGCTCTGTTTCTCGGCGCGCTTGGGCTGTTTGGCTTCCTGTGGGCCTTGAGGAGTGGTCAATACGAGGATCTCGACGGAGCCGCCGAGCGGATCCTCATCGACCCGGATGACAGGCTGAACGACTGACCCAGATCACAGTGCCGAGGCCGAATGCGGCGCACACTGCCGGCCGATGCGCCGCACGAGGCGGTTTTCGCCATGCAGGCGGCTGATGATGCCCGAAATGCGCTCGCCTCGACGATCATGACAAGCGCCGCGCCGGTCGCAACATCCTGACGAGCACATCCGATTTCACATAGAAGTGCTGCCACAGGGCGGCGGCCGCATGGAGGCTGACGACAATGACGATGACCGGCTTGGCAAGTTCATGGACCTCACCCATGGTGCCGAGGCCGAAATACCATGCTAGCGCCCCGGTAACCGGCATGCCTAAAATGACAAGATAAAGCACGAGATGGCTTGCAGCCGCGATGCGCTTCAACATGACGCTTTCTCCGGGAGGCGCGGCCGGGGCGCCGCCTTGCAGACGGATGGCAAGGCGCCAGATCGCCAGCACCAGGACGGCCAGGCCGAGATACACATGAATATTTGCATTGAACATGTCCGCCGCCGCCGGCTCGGTGCCGCGTGAGAAAGCGCGGTGGGCCGGCTTGATGTCCTCACCGAGCACAAGCTGCGCGACGATCAGCGCGGCGATCGCCCAATGCAGAAGGATTTGGGTTCTGGTATAGCCGGATGGCTTAGCGGCAACGGTCATGGCAGCTACCTCGCTCGAGAAAACTCCTCCTATCTCGCCGTTCATGCGAGCGGCTTGATCTATGACAACTCAATCTTGCCGGCGGCGATGCTGCTTGCATGATGTTGACAGGCCGGAAAATGACTCAGATCAAGGCACGCCGCGCACAAGGCCTCGATAAACGAGGAAAGGCATCTGTGGAGGTTGGCGTGCAAGCCGAAGCCATAATGACAACAACGGTTATCGGGATCAAACCGTCGGCTTCGGTCGCCGATGCGGCAGGGCTGATGCTTTCGAAGAAGATCAGCGGCCTTCCCGTCATTTACGATGACGGCGCGCTGGTGGGGATTGTCAGCGAGGGCGATTTGCTGCGCCGGGGAGAACTGGGCACGCAACGCAAGCGCTCGCGCTGGCTGGAGTTTTTCGTCAGCCCGGGAAGAGCTGCCGATGAGTATGTCCACGCCAATGGGCGGCGAGTCGACGAGGTGATGTCAGGCGTAGTCGTCACCGCGTCTCCCAGCGCGTCGCTCAGAGAGATTGTCGAGTTGATGGCGCGCCATCATGTCAAACGCGTCCCGGTCGTCGACGGCGGTAAAGTTGTCGGCATTATTGCCCGCTCCGATCTTCTCCGTGCCTTGCTTCGCGCCCAGCCAAGCACGGCCCCGACGGCCATGGGCGACGAACAGATTCGCCAGAACATCATTGCCGAACTGGCGGCTCACAAATGGGCCAGTACCGAGATGATCAGCGTCACTGTGGACAAAGGCGTCGTGGAGCTGAGCGGCGCCATCTTCGACGAACGCGAGCGCCAGGCAGCTATTGTCGCGGCCGAAAACGTCGCCGGCGTCAAAGCCGTGAGAGACAATCTCTTCTGTGCCGGGCCGGTATCCGTCATTTTGGTTTCCTAGGCATTGCGATCAAACACGACCGAGCTGACGGCAGCTGTCGGCGTTGAGGCTTCTCGACAGACGCCGCAAGCCGGTCGAGAAAAGGCCGCTGGCCGACAAGCATCTTTTCCCGAGCCGCCTCGAGGCCGAACCACGCCGCGCGATCGATCTCCGGAAACAACTGCATGCGGCCGCTGCGCGGCGGCCATTCCATTTCGAACATGTTGCTTCGCAAAGTGCCGGTGGCAAAATCGCCTTCGACGCCGAAGGCCGTAATGAGCTTGCCTGCGCGCTGAACCAGCTCTCCCAGGGGAAGCAACGCTCCCTTGAGCTCCCAGCCGGTTTCCTCGGCAAATTCGCGCCGCGCCGCAGCTTCCGGCGGTTCGTCATCACCATACTCACCCTTGGCGATGGACCAGGCACCGAGATCGCGTTTTTGCCAGAACGGACCACCCGGGTGGACAAGCAACACCTGCAACCCGCCCGATGACGTGCGGTAAGGCAGGATGCCCGCACTTCTTTTGGCCATGGCGTCACGCCTCAGTCATACAGCATGTCACCGCAGCCAGGCTGAACGGACATGTTTCGTTTGTCGCTCTGTCTGGCGACAGGCTACACACCGTCAATACGACATCAAGCGATTGATGCCGCTCTCTGCGATCAGCGTACGGGTGACGCCGCCGAACGCCCATTCCCGCAGGCGACTATGACCATAGGCGCCGGAGACGATCAGGTCCGCATGAATCGAGCGCGCGAATGTCGACAGCCGGTCGCCATCGGCCTCGCCGGCAATCAGTTCGGTTCGCGCCTTGATGCCGTGATGTTCAAGAAAGACCGCAACATCGGCGAGGCTGTCACGAATGCCCGCTTCGCGCTCGGTAGCTATCGTGGCGACGACGACCTCGTTGGCCGTGACCAGAAAAGGCAGCGCATCCGCAATCGCCCGTCGCGCCTCCCTGGTGTCTTTCCAGGCGACAAGCACGGTTTTCGCAAGGATGTGTTCGATATTGCCCGCCGCGACCAGCACCGGGCGGCCGGCGTCGAGTGCAAGACTGCCGATATCCACCGCGCGATAGATGTTTTCCCCTTCCCCGCTGCCGGTAACGATGAGGTCTGCTGCCCGGGCGGAGGCGCCGAGAAAGCGGGTCGGGCCGCAAATGGC
Source organism: Mesorhizobium sp. WSM4821 (assembly GCF_055901555.1). NCBI lineage: Bacteria > Pseudomonadati > Pseudomonadota > Alphaproteobacteria > Hyphomicrobiales > Phyllobacteriaceae > Mesorhizobium > Mesorhizobium sp. WSM4821. Next base: position 5,602,815 of record NZ_CM148371.1, read on the forward strand.
TTGCCTCCATTCGCTCGTGATCGAGGCCGGAACCAGCCTCTCGAATTCTGCACGCAGTTCGGCAAGCCGCTTTTCGATTTCGGTTCGCTGGATCTGCATGATCTCGCCTTCATAGACCATGCCGTCGCCTGTCGCGATCAGCGGCGGGACATCCGCTGCCGCCAGGCCGATAAGATGGGCTCCAAACCGATCCGCAAGCTCAATCCCGACCTTCACCATGGCTGCAGGAGGCGCATCCACGGCGAGGTTCACGATGATCGATTTGAAGGACATTGCGAACCCCTTTCGATGGAGCGGTTGAATGCAATGATGAAATGCATCGTCTGGCGCTCGGCGCCTTGATGCGTGTCAAAAACACTACCTGCCGACTCGATTGCGACGCCCTGCCTTGATCGGTTTTGCATTGCGGGAAGAGAGATCAGTGATAATTAGACGCGGGTTCCCCGATCAAAGGATTTCATTTGGACAACAAACGAACACCTGACATGTCGACCGGCGTTCGCGACGAAGAGCGGGCCGCGGCCGAGCGCGACCGGCTGGCCCTGATGTTCGAGCGGGCTCCGGGTTTCATGACGCTGTTGCGTGAGCCGGGTCACGTCTTCGAGTTGACCAATGCTGCCTATCAGCGGCTGATCGGCCACCGGCAAGTAGTTGGAAAATCGGTGCGCGAGGCCCTGCCCGAGCTTGAAGGCCAAGGCTTTTATGAGCTGCTCGACCAGGTGTACGAAACCGGCGAGCCCTACAAGGGTCAGGGTATCAAGATCGCCCTCCGCAACACGGACGAGGGACCGACCGAAGAGCGCATTCTCGATTTCGTCTATCAGCCCATCAAGGCCGACGACGGCAGCATCACGGCAATTTTCGTCGAAGGCACTGACGTCAGCGAGCTTTCCTTTGCAAATGCTGCCCTTCAATTGCGCGAAGATCATCTGCGCTCGATCCTGGCGACGGTGCCCGATGCAATGGTCGTCATCGACGAACAAGGTTGCATTCAATCCTTCAGCACGGCTGCCGAAACGCTGTTCGGTTACCAGTCGGACGAAATCATTGGCCGGAACGTCAAAATGCTGATGCCGCCCCCCTATCGCGACGAGCATGACGCCTATCTGCACCGCTATCTGACGACCGGGGAGCGCCGGATCATCGGGCTCGGCCGCACCGTCACCGGAATGCGCAAGGATGGCTCGACCTTTCCGATGGAGCTTTCCGTCGGCGAGATGCATCCTGGCACCGGCCGCTTCTTTACCGGCTTCTGCCGCGACTTGACCGAACGCCACAGGGCGGAAGCCAGAATACAGGAGCAGCAGTTGGAGCTTCTCCACATGGCACGGTTTACCGCGCTCGGCGAAATGGCTTCGACATTGGCGCATGAGATCAACCAGCCGCTCACAGCCATTACGAATTACCTCAAAGGCAGCCGACGGCTTCTCGAAAAAAGCACGGATGATAATGCACCGATGCTGCGCGAGGCCGTTGAAAAGGCGGCCGACCAAGCCTTGCGGGCCGGAGACGTCATTCGCCACCTTCGGGACTTCGTCGCAAGAGGCGAGAGCGAGCGTCAGGTCGAACGCCTGCCGTCAGTGATCGAAGAGGCCGCGTCCCTGGCCCTGGTCGGGGCAAGGGAAATAGATGTGCGCGTCAGCTACAGGCTTGATCCCGCCGCCGAACTGGTCTTGACCGACCGCATCCAGATTCAGCAGGTTCTGCTCAACCTGATGCGAAACGCGGTGGAAGCCATGCAAGAAGCGCCTCGCCGCGAGCTGCACGTCACGACTGTTGCCAGGGATGACGGCATGGCGGAGGTGAGTGTGATCGACACCGGCACCGGCCTTGCGCCTGAAGTCTCGGCCCAGCTCTTTCAACCATTTGTCACAACAAAGAAGCACGGTATGGGGGTAGGCCTTTCCATTTGCCGTACTATCATCGAATCGCATGGCGGCCATATCTGGGCCGAAGCAATGCCGACAGGAGGAACCGCTTTCCGGTTCACCTTGCGCATCGTTGAGAAAGAAGAGGTCGCCGATGGCCGATAATCTTGTGCACGTGGTCGACGACGACGTCGACGTTCGCAAGTCTCTTGGTTTTCTTCTGGCGACCGCTGACTTCGCTGTGCGCCTGTACGAATCGGCGACAGCTTTTCTGGCTACCGCGACAGGCGATCTCGATGGGTGCATCGTGACCGATGTGCGTATGCCCGGCATCGACGGCATCGAGTTCCTGCGGCAGCTCAGAGCCCGTGGACATACGCTTCCGGTCATTGTCATGACGGGTCACGCCGATGTCGCGCTCGCCGTTCAGGCGATGAAGGAAGGTGCTGCCGATTTCATCGAAAAGCCGTTTGACGACGAGTTGCTGATCGGTGCGATCCGCTCCGCGTTGGACAACCGCAACCCGGTGCATGCAGTTCACCCTCAATCCGCGGAAATCAACGGCCGTCTGTCGACGCTGTCGGAGCGGGAGCGCCAGGTGCTGGATGGTCTTGTGTCAGGGTTGGCCAACAAGACGATTGCCTACGACTTGGGCATCAGCCCGCGCACGGTCGAGATCCATCGCGCCAATGTGATGAGCAAAATGGGCGCGAGCAGCCTGTCGCATCTCGTGCGCATGGCATTGGTCGCCGAATCCAAGCACTAAACTAGGGAAAGTCACCGACGGGCTTATCGCCGGTTGCCGGCACCCCTTCCGACTGCCAGTCGCGCCAGTGGGTCGGGTGGATGTCGATCCGCGCGCCGGTCGCGGCGCTCTTCCAGCCTTCCCGTCCCCTTATGCAGGGAAATACAAGCGCGTGTTCGCCGTCTTCATTGAGGACGGCGAGTTCGAGATCCCGATCGAACGGAGCGCTTAGAATTGGTTTCCACATTTTGCCATAATGCGTGAGGCGGCATGTCCCGCCTTGATTTGAATCATTTCTGAAATTGCTTAGCCGAGATCGACCTGCACCCATGCGCGTCGCCGCTGGGATGCCGAACCGATACCCTTGATCGTGATCAAATGACCGCCTTGGCGGGTGGGATATGGTCCCGGTTCAAAGGAGAACCGCCATGCAGGATATCAAGATCGATGAAGCACTATGGGCATCAAGCATGCTGCCGGAGGGCATCGTGGAGCGGTGGTTCATCGCCAGCGGTGCTGCGATCAAGGCTGGCGAGCCAATAGCGGAAGTTCGAATTGAGGATGCGCTGCACGAGATCGTCGCGCCGGCAACCGGGCGCGCGACGATCGTCGCCACCGTGAATGCCATTATCGAGCCTGGCTCGCTTCTGGCAACATTGGACGACACGCTGCAGCCGCGCTGAGTGCGCTCGACGTCCAACAGTTCAGGACTATGCCTTTATCTCAACAGCAATCCAAGGACGTATCAACATGCAGACCCGACATGCCGTCGCATGGCTGGACCATCGCCAAGCCAAGGTGTTCTTCTTCGATCGCAGCGCCGTCGAAAGCTTGAGGCTTGCAACCACGCTGACACATCACCAGACCCACAACAAGGCTGGAACCATCGATGGAAAGCGCGCGCCGGAAAACCAGTCCTTCTACCATGATATCGTCAGCGCTCTGCAGCCGGCAAAGGAGTGGCTGATCGTAGGACCAGGATCGGCAAAGGACGAACTGGTCAAACATATCCGCAGCCGTCATCCGCATATGGAGGATCGCATTGTCGGCGTCGAAACGGCGGATCATCCCACGGAAGCACAGATCGTGGCGCACGCACGCACATTCTTCCGGGCCGCCGACCGTATGTTGCCCTAGCCCGCCTTCCCCGTGCGCTTGCTTGGGTAGCGGTCAGGGCCGCTGCAGGCTCTCAATATAGGCGATGATTGCCGCGATCTGATCGGGGCTAGCAACCCATTCGGGCATGTCGGGATGGCCGGTCGAAATGCCTTCGGCGAATGCTTCCTCGAGATCGGTGAGCGGATAACGCTGAGAAAGGATGCGAAACGCCGGTGCGTCGGGATGGCTGCTTTTATCTGTTTTTCCAACCGCATGGCATCGAGCGCAATTGGCTTCGATAAGCGCTTCTCCGCGCGAAACAGGATCGGCGCTCGCCAGCGCGGTAGGCAGACCAAACACTGCAGCAAGGATTGCCGCACGCGCAGGATACGCCGAAACATAGGTTGGGACTCCGAACTTCATCGAGACCACCTGTCCGGCCGGCTATCGGCGGCTTTGATTCCCATTGGTCAGCCCACCGTGCCGGCGGTCAGTACGGCGAATTGCGACCGCTCAAGTTGTGTTTGCATGATTGCGCTCCAATGTTACCCGCGGCTACGGACGTAGTTGTCTATTAGACAACATTAACGCCAGGCTGCGACGCTTTTGTTGATCGACGTCAACAAGCGCCGGCACGCTTGGTCCTCCAGGCCGGGTCGTTTCTTCCGCTTATCTCCAATTGAGTAAAACACACGCTCGTGTCGCAGATTTGTTGACGTCGATCAAAGCCGGCCCCTCTTACAAGCGCTTTGATGCAATTCTTGTCAGGCTGAGCCAAAAACTGGTGACGCGGGCGCGATGGATCGTGGCAAAACCGCGGATTCGCGAAGCAAGGGATCCAGTTCGGCGATGATGCTGGCGAGCGGGTCAGCTGACCTCCAGTTCTAGCGCCTCTTGGGAGACCTAAGGTGGAAGGGCGGAGGCGGCGCCGCCTGTCCGATCAACCGACTTTTCGAGGATAGAACCATGGCCGAAGCTGCCACCAAACTGCCCATCAAAACAGAGAAAAGCACTGCGCCGGCGCCAGCCGGCAACTGGACCGCTCCGTTCGAAAGCCTGCGTCGCGAAGTCGACCGTCTGTTCGACGACTTCCATCCGTTCGATTTTCGCCTGCCGTCGACACGCTCCCTGTTTGGCCGTGAATTGCCGACGCTCCGTAACGCCGGTTGGCCGGTCGCGCCGGCGATGGATCTTGTCGAAAAGACCAAGGAGTATGAGATCACGGCCGAACTGCCTGGCATCGATGAAAAGAATGTTGAGATCAAACTCTCCAACAAGACGCTGACGATCAAGGGCGAAAAGACCGAAGAGAAGGAGGAGAAGGACAAGGATTACTATCTGTCCGAGCGCCGTTACGGCTCCTTCCAGCGTTCGTTCCAGCTGCCCGAAGGCGTCGACACCGACAAGATCGAGGCGAGTTTCGCCAAGGGTGTGCTGACGGTGAAACTGCCGAAGACCGCCGCAGCCCAGAAGGCTGAGAAGAAGATCACGGTCAAAGCTGCGTGAAAAAGCAACTCGATCGTTTCCTCAGCGCACCGATTGGCGCTGAGGGGGCAAATTCAGGAGCAATGGTCATGGCGAAGTCGATTTCAAAGCGGTGTTCAAGCGCCTCTGCCGCCATATATCTGTCTTATGGCGAGACCGCGCAGGTAAGAAACTCCATGAAGACGTCGCTTCGTCAATTCTGGCCGGCGGCCTGACCGATGTTCCGCGACAGGCAGGAAGCTGGAGAGAAGCTCGGCATCGAACTGGGCAAGCTTCAACTGCGCCAGCCCGTCGTACTGGCACTGCCGCGAGGCGGCGTTCCTGTCGCGGTGGAAGTGGCCAAGGCCCTCGGCGCGCCTCTCGACCTGCTCATCGTCCGCAAGGTCGGTGCACCGGGCAATCCGGAACTGGCGGTCGCCGCGATCGTGGACGGCGATCCACCCGACATCGTGCTCAACCGGGAGATTGTCGAGACCTACTCGCTGGACAATTCGGATCTTGCCTCGTTGATCAATGGCGAGCGCCCGGAAGTCGAACGCCGGCGCGCGGCCTATCGGGGCAAATGCAGACGCTTGTCGGTCGCCGGGAAGACGGCGATCATCGTGGATGACGGGGCTGCCACCGGCACGACGATGAAGGCCGCGATCCGCGCGCTCAAGCGCCGGTCACCACTGGAAATCCTGGTAGCGGTTCCCGTTTCGCCGCAGGACACGGTGGCTGATTTGGCGCGGGAAGCCGACCGCGTTGTCTGCCTTAGTCAGCCTGGACAGTTCCGCGCCCTTGGCTATCATTATCTGTATTTCCCTCAGCTTTCCGACGACGAGGTCATCGCCGCGCTGGACGAGGCCGTCCAGTCGCGAAAGACCAGCCAGCACCGAAACCAGAAGCGCGCCCCGGGCGCGGCCGGAGAAACAACGACGGCCAGAGAAACTACCAAACCGGGCAGTCGTGAATAATAGGAGTTCGCACCGATGCTGATCCGCACACTTTCCACCTTGGAATGTACGAAATTGCTGGCCGCCAATCGTGTCGGCCACCTGGCATGCGCGAAGGACGGGCAGCCCTATATCGTTCCGTTGTACTACGCCCATTCAGACAATCATCTCTATGCGTTTTCCTTGCCGGGCAAGAAGATCGACTGGATGCGGACCAATCCGCTGGTGTCGTTCCAGGTCGACGAACGCGGCCAGGGGCGCGGCTGGAGAACCGTGGTTGTCGATGGCCGATACGAAGAACTGCCGGATCGGATCGGTCACAAGGTTCAACGCGATCATGCATGGTCGGTGTTGAGCAGGCACGCGGACTGGTGGGAGCCTGGCGCCCTCAAGCCGGCCACACCTGTGGTTTCGGACTGCACGCCGCACGTTTTCTACCGGATCGTCATCGAACAGGTGTCGGGTCGGGAAGCAAGCGAGTAGGCTGTTTCCGCCAGTTGATGCCTCGCGCGGAACAGCACGTGGCCTCCAAAGCCAGGGCCGGCAGCAGATCGCGCCGGCCCAGCCGCTTTCAGTCCTGAAGCATCGGACCCAGAGTGGGTACCGGCTTTGGGAAAATCCGATGCTCAAACAAGAAGATGGAGCGGCGGTACGCCTCGACTTGGAGGTCCGCCGCTCTGGATCGTCACCGCGCCATAAGGATCGGCATCGGCGGATCTTCAAGCATCGAGTTGGTGACGCCGCCGAAGATGCGCTCGCGCAACCGGGAATGACCGTAGGCGCCCATGACCATCAGCTCGGCGGCGCTGTCAACGGCGTGCCGACGAAGCACGTCGGCGACCGAATGGTTCGAGCTCGGCAGCCGGTCGACAATGACTTTCACGCCATGCCGCGCAAGATAGGCAGCGGCATCGGCTCCGGGTTCCGCCCCGTGGTGGTATTGGTCCTCCACCGGATCGACCATGACGAGGTGCACCTCGTCGGCGCCTGTCAGCATGTCGAGGGATTCGCGGACGGCACGCGAGGACTCCAGACGGGCGTCCCAGGCGATCAGCACGCGTTTCGGCTTCAGCGTCGGGCGCGATCCCTCGGGGATGAGCAGCAAGGGCTTACCGGAAGAAAACAATGCGCCTTCGATCGTTTTGCTCTTCAGCGTTTCGCCGGCAAGCAACTCCGGTCCAACAACCGTAATGTCGGCGTAGCGGGCGCGGCGGCCGATCGTTTCGTCTGCCCAGCCGGCTTCCGGATATTCGCTGGAGACATCGGCCGAAAGTGCCCTGCCTGCGAGAAAAGCCGACACGGCAGCGGTTCGCTTCTTCAACAGGTTCTCGTCGGCCTGACGCTCCTCGAGCCAGGCTTGTGAAACGACCGCGGCATACTCTCCGACTGGTGGTGGCGCAGCAATGGCAACGACGAGAACAGCAAGATGGGCGCCGATTTCGTTGCACAGGTCGGCGGCGAGTTTGAGATCGCCGTCACCCTGGCCCGGTCCGGTAATCGCAAGTATCGTCTTTTTGAAAGCCATGGTGGCTGCTCCCGTTTTTGCCTCAAGATCCAATCGCAACTGCAACAGTAGCGAGGCGGGCTGGGTGCGGTCATTGCGCTGAGTCAAAAACGTTGCAGCGCATCATTTGATCCGTATCAACGTGTCCACATGCCGACCCTGTAGGCTTCATGCCATCAATCGGTGGACACGCAGATGAAACTCCTGATCGCGGCAGCTCTCGCAACCATGGTCTGCCAAACGTCCTCCGCGCAGGAAATGAGCTCTGGCAAGGCGGAGTATCTGAACTCCTGCGCGGTCTGCCACGGTCCCGAGGGCAAGGGCAACGGGCCCTTGGCAGATGAGTTGCTGAAGCGTCCAGCCGACCTGACACAGCTCTCCAGACAAAATGGCGGCGAATTCCCCTATTGGCGCGTTTTTGCGATGATCGACGGCCGTTACGTCGTGCCGGAGCATGGCGAGCGCGACATGCCGGTCTGGGGCCGTCAATTCCTCCCCGGCGACGCCAAGAAATATGGCCCAAACGCCGGAGAAATCGTCACCACGGAACGGATCCACGAACTGGCCGGTTATGTCGAGAGGCTGCAGCGATAGTCACAAATGGCGGAGCTTCTTGCGATATCGCCCATGGCCGCGGCCGCACGCCAACAGGAGACAGACAATGATCGTTGACGACCAAGAGGCCACGATCGCGTTTCTGCTCGATCCCGCCGCATATGGCGAGACCGGGCTTGTCGAGACGATCGAAACCCATATTTCGCGTATCTTCCTGGTTGGCCGGCGCGCCTACAAGATCAAGCGAGCCGTCGCGCTTCCCTATGTCGACTTCTCGACCCCGGTCCTGCGGCTCGCCGCCTGCGAGAAGGAGGTGGAGCTCAACTCCAAGACCGCGCCCGGCCTCTATCTGGGTGTGCGGCGCATCACGCGAGAGGCCGGCGGCAAGCTCGCCTTCGACGGACGCGGCGAAGTGGTCGATGCGGCGATCGAAATGGTTCGTTTCGATCAGTCGAAGCTCCTCGACCGAATGGCAGCCGGCGGCGAACTGACGCCTGCGCTGATGACGGCGGTCGCGCGCATGATCGTGCGCTATCATCGCGGCGCGCCGGTGATCCACAACGGCAGCGGATCCTCGAACCTGGCAGGTGTGCTCGACATCAACGAAGCCGGCTTTGCCACCAGCCATGTCTTCGATAGAGCCGAGATCAAGGCTTTCACCGGGGCGTTCCGTACCGCCCTCGCCCGCTATTGCGAGCCGCTCGACCGGCGGGAGGCAGCAGGCAAGATCCGGCGATGTCACGGCGATCTGCATCTGCGCAACATCTGTCTCTTCGACGCAGAGCCCCGCCTCTTCGACTGCATCGAATTCAATGACCAGATCGCCAGCATCGACGTGCTTTACGATCTGGCCTTCCTGCTGATGGACCTTTGGCATCGCGGCTTTCCGGAACTCGCCAATCTGGTGATGAACCGTTACCTCGACGAAGCAGACGACGAGGACGGCTTCATCCTGCTGCCCTTTTTGATGGCAGTGCGGGCCGCGGTGCGCGCGCACGTCCTCGCAACCCAGATCGAGGAAGGCAGTGCCGATCCCGGCGGGCTGACTGCCGAGGCCAGATCCTATTTCGAGCTCGCCCGCAAGCTTCTCCAGGCAAAGTCGCCCCGGCTGATCGCCATCGGAGGTTTGAGCGGCTCCGGCAAGACGAGCGTCGCCGAGGCGCTCGCCGCACATGTCGGCGCGCCGCCGGGTGCGCGCATTGTCGAAAGCGACCGCATCCGCAAAGCCATGCATGGGGTACCTGCAGAAACGAAACTGCCGGACAGGGCTTACCGACCGGAGGTATCCGATCGCGTCTACGGCGAAATGGCATGGCGTTCCGGCCTGATCCTTTCCGAGGGCGGTTCGGTGGTCGCCGACGCCGTATTCGACAGGCCGGCCGATCGCAACCGGATGGAAAAGGCGGCAAGCGACAGGGCCGCCGCTTTCGCCGGATTCTGGCTGGAGGCCGATCCGCTCGTTCTTTGGCGACGGGTCAGCGAGCGCAGTGGCGGTCCTTCCGATGCAACCGTCGACATCCTGTCGCGGCAATTGCAGCGCAATGCAGCCCCGGCCACCTGGCGCAAGGTCGACGCCGATCGAAAGCTCGCCGATATCGCGGCAGAGCTGGCGAGCCTTTCGGACGCGGCCGCTTCTGCTTCCACACAGGGCGATTCACTCAAGACAGCATCCTGACGCACAAATCTTGTCAGATGCGACGCGCTTTTAGAGTTCAACCGATGTCCAGCGTTGCCAGCGACAGGCCTGGCTGGCTGGGATGATGCGTGATCGAAAACCCGAATTCGCGGCACATGGCCAGCATCCTGATGTTTTCGCTGAGCACCATGCCTTCGATCCGGCCGATCCCGTCCGCCTTTGCATAGTCAACGATCTGGCTGAGCAGTTCCCAGCCAAGACCATGACCTTGCAGGTCCGTGCGCACGAGCAAGGCGTATTCGGCAACGGTGCGGTCCGGATTGCAGGAGAGGCGACTGACACCCGCCAGCGCGCCGCTGCTCGCTTCCAGCGCGACGAACGCCATGTCGCGATCATAGTCGAGCTGGGTGAGCCGTTTCAGCATCTGGTCCGAAAAATTCTTGCGCGGCGACAGGAAACGCAGGCGCAGATCGTCTGGCGAAATGCTGGCGAGGAATGGCGGATAGAGCGCAATGTCGGCCGGTTTTATCGGGCGGATGTGATAGTGGCCACCGTCTGCCGAAAACGCCCTTTCCCAACCTGACGGATAGGGCCTGATCGCGAGCGCAGGGTTGGGGCCCTGCTCCTCCACGCGCTCCGGCTCGATCTCGATGCGGGCGTCGAGCGCGATGACGCCGTCGGCGTCGGCCAGCAATGGATTTATGTCCAGGGAGACGACGCACGGAAAGTCGACAATCATCTGCGACACCCCATTGAGCGCAGTGACGATTGCCCCACGATCCGCCGGCTTGCGATCGCGGAACCCGGCAAGCAGGCGGCCGATCCGCGTCTGCTCGATCAAGTCGCCCGCAAGCACATCGTCGAGTGGCGGCAACGCCATCGCCGTATCGTCCATCACCTCGACCGCGACGCCGCCCGCACCAAACAGGATGGCCGGACCGAAGATCGGATCGTGACTCACGCCCAGGATGAGCTCCTGCGCCTGTTTTCGCGCGATCATGGGTTGGACAGCATAGCCTTCGACAGTGGCTTGCGGAGCTTTTTTGCGCACGCGCGCCTCGATTGATCGGGCGGCGTCGCCGGCCGCGGCGGCAGTCGCGAGGTTGAGCACAACGCCGCCGATGTCGGACTTGTGCGAGATCGCCTTCGACATCAGCTTGACGACGACCTGTTGCGCCCCCTTCAAAAGCCGGCCTGCAGCCTTTTCCGCTTCATCAGCGGTTTTGACGACAACGGTCTCGGGCACCGGAATGCCATAGGCGGAGATCACCGCCTTGGCTTCGGGCTCGGTCAGCATTCGTCGGCCCTCCGCGGCAACCTGCCTGAATATGGCAAGCACGGCTTCACGATCGCTGATCGTGTCCTCGCTGCGGCTCGACGGCGTGCGCATCAGCGACCGCTGGGCTCGTGACCAATCGCTCAGGTAGGAGATCGCGGTTGATGCGTCGGCAGGCGTCTCGAGACTGGCCACGCCGGCATCCTGCAGGATCCGCCGACCGTCGCGCGCAGTGTGCTCTCCAAGCCAGCAGGTCAGTACCGGTTTCCCGCCGATTTTGCCCGCACTGGTGAGTTCGGCGACCGCCCTGGCCGCAGCCAGTGGCGAGCCAAGCCCGGTTGGGCAGTTCATCACGAGAACGACGTCGGTTCCCGGATCGGCCGCGACGGCTTCAACCGCGGCCTTGTAGCGCTCGGGCGGGGCATCGCCAATGATGTCGGCCGGATTGGCATGCGACCAGGTCGGCGGCAGCACGGCGTCCAGACGTGCCAGGGTTTCCGGTGAAAACGCGGCCAGTTCGCCCTTGCAGTCGACGAGTTGATCGACGGCGAGCACGCCGGCACCGCCGCCATTGGTCACAATGCCGACGCGGGCTCGTTCGAGCGGAGCAAAACGGGCGGTCGTTTCAGCGGCATCGAACAACTCGGCCAGTCCCTTGACGCGCAAGATGCCGGCGCGCAGCAGTGCTGCCTCGATAACCCGGTCGGCGCCCGACAGGGCGCCTGTGTGGGTCGCCGCGGCTTTCGCGGACTGCTCGTGCCGGCCCGACTTGATGGCGATGACCGGCTTGATGCGCGCCGCCGCCCGTGCCGCCGACATGAATTTGCGTGGATTGGTTATGGTTTCGAGATACATCACGATGGCCCGCGTCCGTGCGTCGCCCGCCAACATGTCGAGGCAGTCTCCCACATCGACATCGGCCATGTCGCCCAGCGAGACGATCTGGGAGAAGCCGACATTGTTGTCCGCCGCCCAATCGATCAGCGATGTGGCGATGGCGCCGGATTGCGACAGCAGCGCGATGTTGCCGGGCTTGGCTGCCATGTGCGCGAACCCGGCGTTGAGCTTTACAGGCGGGATCATCAGTCCAAGCGTATTGGGGCCGATGATGCGCAAAAGGGTGGGCTTGGCGGCGTCGAGCATCGCCTGGCGCAATCCGTTCTCGCGCGTCAGGCCGGCGGTGATGACGACCGCCGCCCGTGTGCCCTTTTCACCGAGTTCGCGTACGATGCCGGGGACCGTCTGCGGCGGCGTCACGATGACGCCGAGGTCGGGAATGCCCGGCAGGTCGGCTGCCTTTGCATAGCAGGGCCGGCCGGCCACTTGTGAATATTTCGGATTGACCGGCCATATCTCACCTTCGAAGCCGCCATTGACGATGTTGTCGAAAACAACACGGCCAACGGAACCGTCACGCACGGACGCGCCAAAGACGGCAACCGACTTCGGGCCGACCGCATATTCGAGATTTCGGATGGTCACCCTCTGGTCTCCAGTTCGTGGTAGTAATCGCCGAGCGATACTGCCCATTCATTGCGTTGGATCAAAGCCCCCTCAGGCGATCTCGACTAGCGGTTGCGCAAGCTCGAGGCCACGTGCGCTCGCGAAATTCGGATCTCAGGAAGGCACCGGTCAGAATCGAAAGGTATCGCATGAACGAGTCGGCCCTGCGACGCGCATTGCTGGCCATCGCCGTGCTGGGCCTGGCCATTGGAATCGGCGTCTGGCGAACCGGCTATGGCTCCGTTCAGGCCGGCACTATCTGGGCGGTGGCGACCTTGCCCGTGGTGGCGGCGCTCGCCATTTCCATATTGCGCGATTTCTGGATCGGGCGCTTCGGCGTCGATGCGATTGCGCTGGTATCGATGTCCGCGGCACTGTTGCTCGGCCAGCCTCTCGCTGCGGTGGTGGTGGCGATCATGTATGCCGGCGGCACGGTGCTCGAGGATTTTGCCCGTGGCCGGGCGGAACGGAACCTCAGGGCATTGACCGACCGGTCGCCGCGTGTCGCGCACCGCAAGTCGACACAAGGAACAGACACGATTTCCGTGGACCAGGTTGCCGTTGGCGACGAACTTCTGGTGCGCGCCGGCGAACTGCTGCCTGTCGACGGGATACTGCTCGATGCTATGGCCTCTCTCGACGAGTCAGCGGTAACCGGCGAGCCGCTGACGGAACGGCGGCGCGCGGGCGATATGCTGCGCAGCGGCACCCTGAATGCCGGGGAGTCCTTCAGCATGCGCGCTTCGGCCTTGGCCGAACAAAGCACCTATGCCGCGATCGTGCGCATGGTCGCTGCGGCGCAGACCGCGAAAGCACCGTTCATCCGCATGGCCGACCGCTTTGCCTTGTTCCTGCTGCCAGCCACTTTGTTGGTTGCCGGCACCGCCTGGTACGCCTCCGGCGATCCGATCCGGGCGCTCGCCGTGCTGGTGGTCGCAACACCTTGCCCGCTCATCCTCGCGGCTCCCGTTGCCTTCATCGGCGGGGTGTCGCGCGCCGCGCGGGCCGGCATCCTGATGAAAGGCAGTGCGGCTCTGGAGACCCTCGCGCAAGTTCGGACGGCGATTTTCGACAAGACGGGCACCCTGACCGTTGGCGGTGCCGAACTCATCGAAATCGATGTGGCGCCGGGCGGTGACGCCGACGCACTGCTGCAGTTGTTGGCATCGTTGGAACAGGCCTCGCACCATGTGCTCGCCGACTCGATCGTGCGGGCGGCGCGTGGCAAAAATCTTGGCTTGTCGCATCCATGCAATGTTCGTGAATATCGCGGCGCCGGCCTGAAAGGCCGGGTCGACAAAGTATCGATCGCGGCGGGATCGCGAGCACTCGTGCTGGCCGACAAACCGCTGCCTCGCTGGGCCGAAAGCGGTGAAAAGCGATACCGGGACGAGCCTGTGCTGAGGGTTTTTGTTGCGCTCGATGGGCGACTTGCCGGTATATTCACTTTCGGGGACGCTCTACGCGTGGATGCTCGTGATGCACTGCGCAACCTGCGCTCGGCCGGCATCACACGTATGGTCATGCTTACAGGCGACGATGGCGTGGCGGCGAAGCGCGTTTCGGCCCTGCTCGCCCTCGATACCATCGTCGCAGATGCGATGCCTGCCGAAAAAGTGGCGGCGGTCGAGGCCGAGAAAGCGTTGGCACCAACGATGATGGTCGGCGACGGCATAAACGATGCCCCCGCGCTGGCGGTCGCAACGGTCGGTGTCGCAATGGGGGCGCGCGGTGCCAGCGCATCCTCGGAGGCCGCGGACGTCATCGTGCTGACCGACAGGCTGCAGCCGGTCGCCGATGCGGTTCGAATTGCGCAGCGCACCCGCACGATCGCCTTGCAAAGCATCATAGCCGGGCTGGCACTCTCGGCCGTGGCGATGGCCGCGGCGGCCATGGGGCAGATCACGCCTGTGGCGGGAGCATTGCTTCAGGAGGGCATCGACATAGCGGTTATCCTCAACGCATTGCGCGCTCTTGGCGATGGGCGCCCCGAACGCGCATAATTGATGAATAGGAATGGGTGAATGGCCATGGCGCAGGAAAATCTGGTGGTTTGCGGTAAATGCGGTGGGGTCAACCGCCTGCCGCCGGCACGCAATGCCGGGGACGCGAAATGCGGAAAGTGCGGCACCAAGCTGTTCTCGGGTCATCCCGAAGACGTCGACGCTCAGACCTTCGATCGCCAGATAAAGCGAAGCAGCCTCCCGGTTGTCGTCGACATCTGGGCACCGTGGTGCGGCCCTTGCAAGATGATGGCGCCGGCATATGAGGCGGCAGCAAACGAACTGGAGCCGCATGTCCGCCTGATCAAGCTCAATTCCGACAACGAACAGGCTATAGCCTCCAGGCTCGGCATTCGCGGCATCCCGACCATGATCCTCTTCCATGGCGGACGCGAGCTTGCGCGCACATCCGGCGCAATGACGGCGGGGCAAATCGTCAGCTGGGTTCGCGACCACCTGCCGACGGCCGCAGCCTGAAAGCAGACACAGCATGGACCCGCTCATCGCTCGGCTCGGACTGGCGCTGGCAATTGGCCTCCTCGTCGGACTGGAGCGTGGCTGGCAGGAGCGGGACGCGCCCGCTCACAGCCGCACTGCCGGAATTCGAACGTTCGGCATATCCGGCCTGCTCGGCGGCATTCTCGCGGCACTGGCCGATGCGCTCGATGCAGTTTCCGTGCTGGTCGGCGGCTTCATCGCCTTTGCGGCAATCTTCGCCTGGTACAAGGCGCGCGAGGCTGCTCATGACGAGGATTTCAGCGTTACGGCCGTGATCGCGGGCCTTGGCGTGTTCGCGCTCGGTGCGCTTTCCGTCGCCGGCGATTATCGGGCCGCGGCCGCCGGAGGGGCGGCACTCGCAGCGGTCCTTGCCAGTCGAGAGGTCCTGCACGGCCTCTTGAAGCGACTGACCTGGATCGAACTGCGTTCGGCGCTGATCCTGGCGGTGATGACCGCGATCGTTTTGCCCTTGCTGCCAAACCGGACGATGGATCCGTGGGGCGGTTTCAATCCGTGGGAGGTCTGGTTCCTCACGGTGCTGATGGCGTCGATATCGTTCGCTGGCTACGTCGCCGTTCGCGTCCTGGGAACCACGCGCGGCCTGCTCGTCAGCTCGCTTGCAGGTGCCATCGTCTCGTCCACCGCCGTGACCGTGGCGCTTGCCCGCAACGCCACATCGGCGAGCAATCCACGGCCGCTTGCCGGCGCTGCTTCTCTGGCTGCCATGGTCTCGCTGCTGCGCGTTTGCGCCGTCGTACTGATCGTCGAGCCAAGCGTGTTCGCTGCGGTCGGCATTCCAGCGATTGCCGCGTCGCTTGTCTTCGCAGCCTGCGGAGCATTCCTGTTGGCCCGTGCCGGCGGTGATGCCAAAGGTGGCGCACTGGCCCGCAATCCGTTCGAATTGGGACCGTTGCTGCTGTTTGCCCTGCTCTTTGCGGTTGTCGCCACCGCGAGCGCTGCATTGGCTGCTCAATTCGGCGGGCGTGGCTTGCTGGCAAGCTCGACGCTTGCGGGCACGTTCGATGTCGATGTCTCGGTGCTCAGCGCGTTGCGCCTGGTCAAGCAATCGATCCCGATCGAGACCGTGGGCCAGGCGGTGCTCGCGGCGCTGGCTGCAAACGCGGTCGGCCGCCTGTCGCTGGCGGTATTTGCCGGCCCGGTCAGGTTTTGGTTGCCGCTGGCTGGCGCAACCCTGATCGCCGCAGTTGTCGGCTATGGCGCGATGTTGCTGCCGCCAATCCCCTGACAACGACATCCCAGCTGCCTTTGATGCGGATCAAGGGTCGAGCCCGGTCGCCGCGCTATGAAACTCCGTCAAAAGGAGTTCGCCATGACCGATCTGAAGGATCTCACCCCGAAATTCCGGCATGTCCGGCTGCTGCTTGCCCGCGAAAAGGACCACCCGGGCGGGGAACGTGAAGAGGGCTACGACGTGCTCGCTCCGTTGACGAGCGACGGCCGGATCGATGCGGAAGAATGGAAATCGCACAGGGCTTCCTGCCGCGTTCGCCGTTTTCGCACCGGTGACGAGGACCTGATCGGCCGGCTGCGACGCAAGCCCGGCGGGCAGTGGTACTTCGATTATGCCGAAGGCGACCGCGACGACGAGATCGGTTTCCATTTCGGCGACGAACGCTTCGTGACCGGTGAATACGTCTCGATCGAACGCAACGGCGCCATGCACACCTATCAGGTGGCACGGGTCGAACGGCCCTAGTACTGGAGACAAGGCGCCTCGGAGCAGCTTCTGGACGCATCCTGGTTGTGGTCGGGTATCCCGACCCATCTGCGGCCCGCTCTGCCGCGGCATCGACTGCATGGAGGTCACCGACGAGGTATTCGAATCGGATGCCTCGATCGTCTTCGACCAGGCCGAAAACCGCATGCATACGATCAAGGCCCTGCTCGTCGCCACGATCGGCAACTGAGATGCGCATCATCGTTGCGCTCGGCGGAAACGCGCTGCTGCGTCGTGGAGAACCGATGACGGCCGAGAACCAGCGCGCCAACATCGTGCGTGCCGCGGCGCAGCGTCACGCAAACAGCCGGGCATAGACAGGCCCGGCTGCAGCGGCAATGCACCGGCCTGCACTCGTCAAGGATTTGGTCCATAAAAAGTTCACAGGGGCTCTTCACGGGCCATTTATGGATCATTTCTGAAAATGGCTGCCAGTGCCACGACACCCGGCACGGTAACTGAGTGTTGGCGGCTTGGAGGTGATTCTTGCCCTCAGGCAATCGAGGATTTCTGCGGGCTGCAGCGGCGCCCATTTGTGGCAAGAATTCCCGCTGAAGATGACCAAGCAAATGGTAACCGGGACACAAGTCGTGCGGATGGCTGCGTCTCCGGCGCAATCAGCCAAAGCTCCATTCACGTGAACTGGCCGAGGTGATCTTTGTGAAACCCCTATTGCCGATCGGCGACCTGGTAGCGGCCGGCCTCGAAACGCGCAGGCGACATCACTCTACCTGAAGACCCTAGCCAAAAGGGCCTGCTGCAAGGGATGAAGGCCGTTCGGGAAAATCCCTACATCAATGTGCAGCTTCGTGCCACCTACCGAGCTGCCGGTTGCTCCGCATGATCATCGCCCTGCTGCCTCACGTCCTCAAAACCCGATAGATAGCCGGGATGACCAGCACCGTCAGCAAGGTCGAGGACGCAAGACCGAACAGCAGCGAAATCGCCAGCCCCTGGAAGATCGGATCGGTCAGGATCACCGCCGCGCCGATCATGGCGGCGAGCGCGGTGAGCAGGATCGGCTTGAATCTTATCGCACCGGCTTTGATCAATACCTCTTGCAAGGGCCTGTCCGGCGAGGCGGCATGCCGGATGAAGTCGACCAGCAGGATCGAATTGCGCACGATGATGCCCGCCAGCGCAATGAAGCCTATCATCGAGGTGGCCGAGAACGGCGCGCCGAACAGCCAGTGTCCACCAAGGATGCCGATGAAAGTCAGCGGGATCGGCGTCAGGATCACCAGCGGCACCTTGAACGAACCGAACTGGGCGACGACCAGGATGTAGATGCCAAGCAGCGCGACGCCAAATGCCGCGCCCATGTCGCGAAACGTCACCCAGGTGACTTCCCATTCGCCATCCCACAGCAGCGTCGGCTTGCTTTCGTCCTCCGGTTGGCCATGCAACGCGATCGAAGGTTTTTGCAGCCCCGTCCAGTCCTGCGCGTCGATTGCCTGGCTGACGGCAAGCATCCCGTAAAGCGGTGCCTCGAAGCTGCCAGCAAGTTCGGCCGTCACCATTTCGGCGGCGCGGCCATTGTGCCGGAAAACCAGGAACGAGGCGCGTTCCTCGGCAACCCGCACGACATCCCCCAGTTCGACCACGCCGCGGTCGCCGGGGAGCACATTTGCCGGTATGGGCGTGGTCAGGAAACGCTCGTCCAGCGTCCTGTCGCCCTTCGGCCGCTCGACGCGGATCGGTATTGGCTGGCGGCCGCCGCCGCGATGCGAGTAGCCGACGGTCTCGCCGCCATTGAGGATGGCGATCGTGTCGAACACATCGCTTTCCTCGACATGGAAGAACTCGGCATCGTCGGTGGAGATCGTGGTGCGCAGCCGGCGTGCCGGCTGCCCGTAGGAATTGTCGACATCGACGATGAAGGGAACGGAACGGAATGCGGTCTCGACTTTTTCCGCAACCTTGCGCCGCGTCTCGCCGTCGGGCCCGTAGATCTCCGCCAGCAGTGTGGCCATCACGGGCGGCCCCGGAGGCGGCTCGACGACCTTCAGGCTGGTACCGGCGGGAACGGCGATCGATGCGATGCGTTGGCGGATGTCCAGCGCGATATCGTGGCTTGAACGGGTGCGTTCCGATTTCGGCGAAAGGTTGAGCGCAACATCGCCCTGCTGCGGTTCGCTGCGCAGGAAGGAGTGCCGCACAAGTCCATTGAAGTTGAAAGGCGCCGCGGTTCCGGCATGTGTCTGGGCCGATCGCACCTCGCCCAGCTCAAGAACCTTGCTGGCGACCGCCTGCGCCACCGCGTCGGTCGCCTCGACGGAGGAGCCTTCCGGCAGGTCGATGGTCACCGAAAGTTCGGACTTGTTGTCGAAGGGCAGCAGTTTGACCGTGACATCCTTGGTGTAGAACAGGGCCAGCGAGCCAAGCGTGAGCACGCCGATCGCCAGCAGGAATGCCCAGCTTGCCGTCTTCGACGACAATATGGGCCGGGCAACGGCGCTGTAGACGCGGCCGAGCATGCCGCCGCCGGTCTGGTCGGCATGGGCATGCGCCGGCGCCCGTCCGGCGAACTTCAGCATCAGCCACGGCGTCACCATCACCGCGACGAAGAAGGAAAAGATCATCGCCGCCGACGCATTGGCCGGGATCGGACTCATGTAGGGACCCATCATTCCCGAGACGAACAGCATCGGCAGCAGCGCGGCGACCACGGTCAAGGTGGCGACAATCGTCGGGTTGCCGACTTCCGCCACCGCCTCGATCGCCGCTTGCCGGCGATCGCGCCCGTCGCCCATTGCCCAGTGCCGGGAGATGTTCTCGATCACCACGATCGCATCGTCGACGAGGATGCCGATGGAAAAGATCAGCGCAAACAGCGAGACGCGGTTGAGCGTATAGCCCATGACGCGCGAGGCAAACAGCGTAAGCAGGATGGTGACGGGAATGACGATGGCCACCACCATGGCCTCGCGCCGGCCTATGGCGATCCAGACCAGCACAATGATCGAGATCGTCGCCAGCCCGAGATGATAGAGAAGCTCGTTGGCCTTCTCGTTCGCCGTCTCGCCGTAGTCGCGCGTGACTTCGACCGACAGGTCGCCGGGGATCAGGCTGCCTTTCAGCATCTCGACCCGGTGCAGGATCGTCTCGGCGACCGACACCGCGTTGGAACCGGCGCGTTTGGCGACCGCGACGGTCACCGACGGCACGCGCGTCACCCCCTTCGCGGACCTTGTAAGCGTCGAGACAAGCACGTCGCCGGTATCGGTCGCAAAGGCGACATCGGCCACGTCGCGGACATAGACGGGGCGGCTGTCGCGCGAAGTCAGCAGCAGGTTGCCGATCTGGTCCGGCGAGCCCAATGTCTCGCCGGCCACGATGTCGATCTGCTCGCCCGCATTGCGCACGCGTCCCGCCGGAAAGGCCTTGTTCGCACCGGAAACCTTTGCCGCAAGCTGCTGCAGCGTCACGCCGTGGAGAGCAAGCTTTTCGGGATTCGGGTTGACGCGGATGATCTCTCCGCTGTCGCCGACCAGATAGGTCAGCCCGACATTGTCGATCTTGGCGATCTGCGTGCGCAGCTCGCGCGCGATGCGGGTCAGGTCGTTTGCCGTCAGGCGGCCAGCTGTTTGCGGTTTTGGCGACAGCGTCAGCGTGACGATCGCGACATCGTCGATGCCGCGTCCGACGATGAGCGGCTCGGGCACGCCGACGGGAATGCGGTCCATATTGGCGCGGACCTTGTCGTGGACGCGCAGCACCGCGGCGTCCGACGACGTGCCGACGACGAAGCGCGCGGTGACCAACACCTGGTCGTCGCGGCTTTGCGAATAGACGTGCTCGACACCGTCAATGCCCTTGACGATCGTCTCCAGCGGTTCGGTGACCAGCTTGACGGCGTCCTCGGCCTTCAGGCCGTCGGCGCGGACGAAGATGTCGACCATCGGCACCGAGATCTGCGGCTCTTCCTCGCGCGGCAGCGTGAGCAGGGCCACCAGCCCGAAGGCGAAGGCGGCAACCAGAAACAGCGGCGTGAGCGGCGAGGCGATGAACGCCCGGGTCAGTCCGCCCGCAATACCGAAGGCAGCAGGACCTTTGAAGACGGCAGGATCTTTCATGGCGTGACCACGACATCGCCGGGTGCGAGACCGGTCAGGATCTCGACATGTTCGCCGTCGGCGCGCGCCATCCGTTCGCCAGTGACCACTGCCCGCTCGGCTTCAACGCCGGCGGCAACAGTGCGGACGAAATCGATCCCCGATCGGGTCTCGACCGCCGCTGCCGGCACCAGCAGCGCGGAGCGCTCTGCGACCGGCAGCTCTACCAGCACCCGGGCATCGATGAATTCGGTATCGAGATTGTCGACCTCGACATCGGCGATGACGCGGCCATTGTCGATCTGCGGATAGATCTTGGCGAGGCGGCCGGCAGACTCCCTGCCGCTTGCATTGATGCGGATGGCGGCGCCCTGCTTCAGTGTTGCCGCATACCGCTCCGGAACGGCCAGCCGCAGGAACACGCCGCCGCCACCGATGGTCGCCACCTCCTCACCGGCCATGACCACCGCGCCGCGCGTGACCGGCACGGTCAGCACGCGTCCGTCGCCGGGCGCGAAAACATCTCCTTCGGCTCCCTGCTGCACGATTACCGAACGCTGCGCCTCGGTCGCGGCAAGCTGGTTGCGTGTGACGTCGACTTCGGTCCTGAGCTGATCGACCCGCTGCACGGTCACGACGCCCCTGCCGACCAGCGTCTGGCCGCGGGCGAGTTCAGACTGAGCCGTTGCCAGCTGCGCCTGCAGGGCGCGAAGCTGGGCGTCCAGCGCTGCGACCTGAAAGGCGATCTTGTCGTCCTGGACGGTCGCGATCTTCTCGCCCGCCTTGACCAGATCACCCTCGGTGACGACCAGGTCGACGATCAGGCCGCCGATGCGCGCCCGCGCCGGAATGGTGTTGCGCGCCTCGACCCGGCCATAGACCGCCTTCCATTCGGTCACCGTCGTCGGTGCGAGTGTGAGCGTGCCGGCCAAGGCCGGTGAGCACGCAAGCAGCGCGCCGAGGAAAAGGAACTTGCGCATTCTGCTGCCCCTAGAATGCGCATCCCGGCTTGATGCCGAGCTTGCGGAAGATCATCGCCGCCGGGCAGAAGCCGGTGAACGCCGACTGCAGCATGTTGAGCCCGACGAAGACCGTCAGCCAGACAAACAGCGGCGAAACCCAGACGGTGAGCACGACGGACAGCAGCACCATGAAGCCTGCGAACGCAAGAACGGAACGGTCAAGTGACATTGTCATCTCCATTTGTATATGATCATATCTAAATATAATAATGCTTCCGCTCACCGCAAGAGGCAATGTCGATTTTGTCGTTCGCGCTGCAGGCCGCTATGCCCCGCCCGTCGCCGTCAAGCCAAAGGCTGGCTGCGCTTGCCGGTTTCGATCAGGCGCCCGGTACGCCCACATCCGCCTCGACCTTGATTTCCTTGAGCTTGTCGATGCCGAGCACCTGCAGCGCCAGGCGCTCATAGAAGGGCTCGGACTTTCCTGACCTGATCTTGTGGAGGAAATACTTCTCGAAACCGACCTTGGCGGTGTGCACCCATTTGCCGGAGGACGACCAGTTGACGTTGCGCGGCGGAATTTGCGGCTGCGCCACGAAGGCGACGCCGGAATCGCCGAAATCGGCGAGGCAGACCGCGTTCCATGTACCCTGTGCGTCGGGTTGCATCCCCTTTACCAGCCGGCCGATGTTGCGGGCCGTCGCCGTGACCATGGATTCGATCATGAAGCCGGTCTTCGGGACGCCCACCGGAACCGGCGTCTTGCCGACCGGCGGAATGGCGACACAGACGCCAACCGCAAATATCTCGGGGAAGGCAGGATTGCGCTGGTGCTTGTCGACGAGGATGAAGCCGCGCGGGTTGGTGAGGCCTTCGATGGCGCGCACCGCCTCCACGCCGCGGAATGCCGGCAGCATCATCGCATAGGCATGCGGCAGTTCGTGCGCCTGCTTGGTCGAACCGTCTTCGGCGATCTCCGACACGAACATCTTGCCCGGCTCGACCTTGTCGACCTTGGCGTTGCAGATCCACTTGATGTGGTGCTGGCGCATCTCGCTCTCGAGCAGGCCCTTGGTGTCGCCGACGCCGTCGAGACCGAGATGGCCGATATAGGGTTCCGAGGTGACGAAGGTCATGGGAACGCGATCGCGCACCTTGGCGTCACGCAGCGCCTTGTCGAGGATGAAGGTGAATTCGTAGGCCGGCCCGAAGCATGAAGCGCCCTGGACCGCACCGATGACGACCGGGCCCGGCTCGGCAACGAGCGCGTCGAAGGCCGCCCTCGCCTTGAGGGCGTGATCGATATGGCAGACCGATTGCGTGTTGTGCTCCGGGCCGAGACCGTCGATCTCGTCGAAGGCGAGTTCGGGGCCTGTCGCGATCACCAGATAGTCGTAAGGGACCCTGCCCCCGTCATTGAGTTCGATGGCGCGCTCGCCCGGATGGATACGCCTGGCTCCTTGCGGATGAAACGCAATGCCGCGGCGCGCCAGAACCGGAGCGAGGTCGACTTCGACCGCCTCCTTCTCCCGCCAGCCGACGGCAACCCAGGGATTGGATGGCACGAACGAGTAGTGGCTGCCGTTGTTGACGACGGAAACCTTATGTTCCTTCGCCAGTTCGTCGCGAAGCTCGTAGGCCATGATGGTGCCTCCCAGTCCGGCACCCAAGACGACTACATGGGTCATGCTCTTTCCTCCTTGTGCGGCGTCGTTTGCAAGGCGACGCCGACCTCCTGTTTCCACGCCGACGGGGTGAAATTGGCCAATCCTGCGCCAATCCGGCCGGCTGCGAATTGACGCGTGTCAAACAAGCCTGCCGCCTGGATCTGCCGTGCGGTATCGATTCATCGGCTTGACAGGCGCCAGCGCCACACTAATATTATTCGTAACTCTTAATATGATAATGTGTTCATATGCGCAATATAAAAATCACTGAATTGGGCGAGATGGCCCGCGAAGCGTCCGAACTGCTCGCGGCGATGGCCAACGAGAAGCGCCTGATGATCCTGTGCCATCTGCTGGAAGGCGAGACGAGCGTCAACGAATTGGCGGAACTGGTCGCGATGAACCAGTCGGCGCTTTCGCAGCAATTGGCGAAGCTGCGGGCGCTGAAGCTGGTCGATACCCGTCGCGACGCCCAGCAGGTTTACTACCGGCTGGCTTCAGTCGACGTCGAGCGTATCCTGCAGACGCTCTACGGCATCTATTGCGATCCGAAGACGAAGACGGCGAAGATCAGGTCACAGCAAGCTCGAACATGATAGCGACGCTGTGAGCGTTCCTACACACCTTGGGAACGCTTTGCGCATCCTGTCGTTGATCGGGTAAAACAGGAGCTTCCATGACTTACACCATCAATCGCAAGTTCGACAGCGCCAGCTTCGATGACGTCGTCGACAGGACCCGCGCGGCGCTGGCGGATCAGGGTTTCGGCGTGCTGACTGAAATCGACGTCAAGGCGACAATGAACAAGAAGCTGGACGTCGACATGGATTCCTATCTCATATTGGGCGCCTGCAATCCGAAGATGGCCCATCAGGCCATTGGGATGGAACCGCGAGTGGGAGCCATGCTGCCCTGCAACGTCATCGTGCGACAAGTCTCGGATGCGGTGGAGGTTAGCGCCATCGATCCCGTGGCTTCCATGGCCGCGATCGACAACCAGGAACTCACCCGCGTCGCGGGCCAGGTCCGCGATATGCTGGCCGAGGCAGTCAAGCGGATCTGAGGCCTGTGCGCCAACTGGGTTCCGACAGCACTATTGGCCAAGCCTCGATCGCGACCTCAAAGGAATACTTTTCTTCGTGTTCGCGCTACGCAGGCAAGGTTTTGCTTGGCTCGCCGGAAAGCATGGAACCGCCGACCAGGCGGGGGAAGGCATGTGTCGGTAAAATCGGTGAGGACTGGCCGAGGTATTTTGGATGGATCTTGTGCCCCTCATCGATGCGGTGGGCGAGCCCGGCACCGCCGTTGCAGGCGGAGCGTTGCTGGGGATAATGTTCGGCTTCCTTGCGCAACGCAGCAGCTTTTGCACCCGATCGGCTGTCCTGGACCTGACGCAAAAGCGCGACGGTGCAGCGCTGGCCACTTGGCTGGCGGGTCTGGCAACAGCATTGCTCGCAGTCCAGCTTTCGCGTTACCACGGACTCGTTGACCTGGCCGAGACGCGGTTTTTCGCCACCCCTCAGAGCCTTTCAGGTGCGGCTGTCGGCGGTCTGCTTTTCGGTGTCGGCATGGTGCTGGCGCGCGGATGTGTATCGCGACTGCTGGTCCTGAGCGCGTCGGGCAACCTTCGCGCCTTCTTCTGCGTCGTCGTTATCGCGGCTGTCGGCCTGGCAACTTACAGCGGATTTCTCGTTCCCGTGCGCGAAGGCGTCAGTGGGATTGTCAACACGGCCGATATCGGCGGAAACGATTTCTTGGCCCATCTTGGGCTTGGTCAGTCCGCGGGAGTAATTGTCGGCGGCGTAGCCTTCTTGGCCGCCCTGGTACTGGCGATGTGGACGAGAACGACGGTTTGGCGGCTAGCCGGCGGAATCGGCGTCGGAGCGACGGTAGCCGCAGGCTGGTATTTCACTTATCAGCTTTCAACACAGGTATTTGAGCCGATCCAGGCAGAAAGCCTCTCCTTCATAAGGCCGCTCGCGACAACCTCTTCGATCTGGTTCGGTAGCGAAACCGGCCTGGGTATGGACCAGGGTCTTGTTTTGGGAGCCGTCCTCGGCGCTTTCCTTGCGTCGGTGTTCGCGCGGCAATTCCGCATCGCCACCTTCTCGGAACCTGGAACTGCGTCCATCCTTCGCTATGCCGCCGGTTCCACACTCATGGGATTCGGTGGCATCCTCGCTGCGGGGTGCACGATCGGCGCGGGATTTACCGGCGGTTCCGTGCTTGCAGTAACCCCGCTCGTTGCGATTGTGTCAATGCTGGTTGCCGCAGCCGTCGCCGACCGAGTTATTGACGGCGGCCGTGAAGCGCGCGAGAGCACACCCTTCGTTCCGGCCGAGTGACGTTTGCTGGCGCCAGGGCCGGTCATTCTATGCCGGCGGCGGGCGCTTCGCTGTCGTCCGTCCCGGCATCCTCCGGCGTCACGTCAAGTACCGCCGCATGCGTGGTGATCTGCGCCTTGCCAGGGACGCAACTCGACATGCAAGGGTCTCTCCTGTTGGCATAGTGCGGCTCTGACAATCGATCGTCCTGGGTAAAATTCGCCTCATTGGGAAGACGCACAGCCGTGAAGTTCTCATTCGAGAGCTCGAACTTGTCGTCTTGCACGACATCGTTCAGGTACAGGACATAAGCAGTAAGCGCGTAGACCTCGTCGTTCGACAACGAGCGTGGGTTGGTGAACGGCATTGCCCGCCGAACATAGTCATAGACCGTCGAAAGATACGGCCAGTAGGAGCCGATTGTTTTCTCCGGCCTGTCGTTCTGCAGCGTGCCTTGGCCGCCGGCAAGAACCGGCCAGCGCCCGACGGCTTCGCCGAAGTCGCCGTGGCAGGACGCGCACTTCTCGTCGAATATCTGTTCGCCCTGGCTCACCGTCCCGTGCCCGACGGGCAGGCCGACGCCGTCAGGACGGACATCGATGTCCCATGCGGCGATTTCGTCCTCGGTCGCCGTGCGGCCGAGCTTTAGGACAACGCCATCGCCAACGGCTTGCGACGGTTGCGCCCCATCGCTCTCGGCCGCTGCCGCGACGGGCTGCCCGGCCGATGAAGAGGACACTTGTTCATTTGGCTGCTTTGCCGGTTCGACCGCCACACCCGGCCGTTGCGCCGGAGCCGGTTCGATGCGTCTGGTGGATGCGGTCTTTTCCTGCGAGGGCGGCTGCGCGGCAGCGGGAGCGGCTTGCGCCTTCTTTTCGGCTCCGTCCTGCGAGAAGGACGCCAGATAGGCGATGACATTCGCCACATCGGCGTCTTGCTTGAGGCCGGCAAAGGCCATCTTGGTACCTTTGACGATCTTTTTTGGGTCGACGAGATAGGGCTTGAGCGTTTCTTCGCTCCAGACAAGGCCCCCCTCGCCCGCCTTCATCATCGCCGGCGAGTACCTAAAACCCTCCGCAGTGCCCGCAGTGCGGCCGATGAGATCGTTCAGATGCGGGCCTGCGCGATGTTTAGCGCCGCTACCGACTGCGTGACATGCTTTGCATTTGGCAAAAACCTTTTCACCAGCAGCCGCATCTTGCGGCGAGGCGGAACCAGCCGATGCCAGAAGGCCAAGCAGGCCGGCGGCGAGAACCTCACGATATTTCGACATTCTCGACCACTCCGTCTTTTCCCACATGCCAGGTCTGGATCCCATTGTTGTGATAGATCGAGTTCGCACCACGCACGGACCGCAGCTCATCCTTGGTGGGCTGGATGAAGCCTTGATCGTCCATCGCGCGCGACTGCAGGAAGAGTTCGGAGCCGTCCCAATCGAACTCATGGTAGAAGCGGTGCAGCGCCTTGGAGAAACTCGGTCCATCGAGACGCGCCGTCTTCCAGTTGCGACCGCCGTCAATTGAGATGTCGACGCGGCTGATAGCGCCAGCTCCCGACCAGGCAAGTCCGGTAAGCACCGTGTGGCCCTTACCGTGCGTGATCGGTGACTGGGGGCTGGGATTGGTGATCACCGATTTCACGTCCATGGCGAAGGTGAAGCGACGTGCCTTTCCGTTCGGCAGGAGATCGGTGTACTTCGACGTCTCTTCGCGCTGCTGCCAGGGCTGATCGCCGACTTCGAGGCGGCGCAGCCATTTGACCCACATATTGCCTTCCCAGCCAGGAACGACGAGACGCAGCGGATAACCCTGTTCCGGCCGAAGCGCCTCACCGTTCATTGCGAATGCGACGATGCAGTCGTCGAGAGCCTTCTCGATCGGAATTGACCGTGTCATCGCCGAGGCGTCGGCGCCTTCCGCGAGGATCCACTTGCCGGCGGTTCGCAGGCCCGCTTCATCAAGCAGATGCTTCAGCCTCACGCCCGTGTGCATCACGCAGTGGAGCATCCCATGCGTGAACTGGACGCCGTTGAGCTGGGCGCCGCGCCATTCCATGCCGGAGTTGGCGGCGCATTCGAGGAAGTAGACACGGTTTTCCCGTGGGAAGCGCTTCAGGTCGGCCATGGTGAAGACCAGCTGTTTCTCAACCAGACCGTTGATCATCAGGCGATGATCGGCCGCATTGATCTCGGCGATACCGCCGTGATGCCGCTCGAAACAAAGGCCGCTGGGTGTGATGATACCGTCAAGCTCGTGAAGCGGTGTGAAGCTGACGGAGGAGATCGCATCGGCGGTGAGCCAGGGAACTGTCTTGCGCACGACGTGCTGCTCGAACTGCGACGGCTGGCCGTACGGTCGCGTGCCTACGCCCTCTCCTGGGAACTGGTTCCACTCCTGAACTTCGGTAATCAGCGGCTCGCCCGCCGCCGCGGCACGACCGCTCGCTGCCGCCCCCGCGATCGCTACCCCGCCCAGCAGGCCGGATGTGAGGAATTGCCTCCGGGACGAGGCTTGAGATTGTGGTCGGTCTGTCATGCGTTCCTCCGCGAACCGCATTGGTAGATATATAGGAATTTTTCTATGTATCAGGGCATGCCCCGGCATGCAACCGGACAGTGCACCTTATTGGCTAGCCGATGATTTCAACGGAACGGTTTTCTTCCAGCCTTACCGCCTTGTGGCTCGTCAGGTAGGTCTCGACGACCTCCCAGATCGGCGGCCCTTCAGTGGCCTCATTCACCGAAGCCCAACCGGCGACGGCATATTCCTTGGCAGAATCGATCGCCTCGCCCGTTTTCAGCAGCGTCATCTTCGAGACACGCGACCCCATGGCGCCTTCGGGATCAATGGCGTAGCCCATGCCGCCGACGCGAACCATGTCGCCACCCTGCTGGTAATAGGGGTCCTTGTTGAACAGGTTGTCAGCAACGTCCTCGAGGATGTCCTTGAGCATCTGCCCCGTCATCGTCGAGCGATAGGCTGCCGGGTAGGTCATCGCGCAGGCGTTGTGCAGATCCTCCACTGTAATCGCCTGTCCCGGCAGCACCGAGGTGCCCCATCTGAAGCCGGGGGAGAGCGCTATGTCGGCTTCCCGCACTTCAAGCAGCGCCTGACAGATCAGGTCATCGAATGTGCCGTTGAAGTTGCCGCGGCGGTAGAGCAGCCCTTCCGTCGTTGCCAGTTCCCGCTTCAGCTCCGCCTCGTAAGGCGCCCGCAGATCGGCCACGAGCCTGGTCATGTCGGCATCGGGCGTGATCACGTCGGAGAATACCGGAATGAGCCGGTGGCGGAAGCCCTTCACCTCACCACCACCGACATCCAGATCAAGCCGTGACAAGAACTTGCCGTGAGAGCCCGAGGCGATCAGCAGCGTCTTACCAACCAGAACCGGCTCGGGAAGTGCGTCGTGTGTATGACCGGTCAGGATGACATCGATCCCGTCAATGCGGGAAGCCATCGCGCGGTCGACATCGAAGCCATTGTGTGACAGCAGGACCACCAGTTCCGCACCTTCGGCGCGAGCCGACTCGACGTTTTTGGCAACATCTTCTTCACGGATGCCGAATGACCAGTTCGGGAACATCCAGCGCGGATTGGCGATGGGCGTATAGGGAAAGGCCTGGCCAAGGACGGCGATCTTCACGCCGCCTTTTTCGAACATTTTGTAGGCATCGAACGCCGGTTCGTTCCATTCGGCATCGTAGATGTTGCCGCCGAGGAACGGAAAGGAAAGCCCCTCAATGATCTCCTGCACCCGGTCGGCGCCATAGGTGAATTCCCAGTGGCCGGTCATGGCGTCGGGTGCGAGCGCGTTGAAGGCATCGACCATGTCCTGGCCTTTGGTCTTGAGCGAGGTATAGCTGCCTTGCCAGGTGTCGCCGCCGTCCAGCAGCAGCATGTTATCGCCGCGCGCGGAGCGGATGCGCTTGATGATCGTCGCGATCCGGTCGAGGCCACCCATCTTGCCGTAGGTCTTGGCAAGGGCGGCAAAATCCTCCGACGTCAGCGCATAAGCGTGGGGCGATCCCGGCTCGATCTTATAGAGCTTGAGGAGGTCGGACCCGCTGACATGTGGCGGCAGGCCCGCTGCCGCGCCAGCGCCCAAATTGATTGATGGCTCGCGGAAATAGACCGGCATCAGTTGCGCATGGATGTCGGTGATGTGGACCAGGGTCACATTGCCGAACGGCTCGAACTCGAGCAGGACGTCTTCGGTCAACGCCTGCTGTGCTGCCGCGCGGGACCATCTGCCGACCAGCCCCGGACCGGTAATTGCCGACAGGGCGGCGGTAGCCATAAGAAATTCGCGACGGGAAAGCATATGCCTACCTCCAATACGCAAGGGTGCCGCCGCGCCTCGGGAGCCGGATCCGAACACCGTTTGGGGTGCAGGCGGTACCCGAAGGCACCGCAAGATTTACTGTCTTACAGCTGGGGTCTCGACGGACAGGCCGGTGCCGCGCCAGGTGACATAGACTTCCAGTGCCATCAGCTCATCTGAAAAGGCCTTCGGCATTTCAGCGCGGGTATCTCGGATACAGCCGCGGAACCGGTTGTGTAGCGAGACCATGCCGCCCGTATTGAAGCGGTAGGTCGGAAAGCCGTTGGCCTGTCCCTGGCTCAGATGATCGGCGCGAATGTACTTGCCCATGCTCGCCTCGTGGCAAGACGAGCACGAGAAATTCAGCTGGCCAGTTCGGTTGTAGTAATTGTCCTTGCCCTTGTTGAACCAACTTTGCATCTCGCCTGAGGCGAGGTCGAGCTTCACCGGCTGGCCCAACGACTGATGCTTGATGTATGTGGCAAGCGCTACCTGCTCGGGCGCATCGAACTTATAGGGCTCGGCGCCCATGTTCTTGACCCGGCATTTGTCGATCTGCAGCTCGACATTGATCGGCTTCTTGGAGTCCGGATCCCATTTCGGAAAGCTCGCTCCGACCGACTTCATGCTTTCGGCAGCATCATTGTGGCAGGATGCGCAGGACTTGCCCGCCGACCCTTCGACGGTATTCCAGATCTCCTCACCCTGCTCCACGGCAAGCATGCCGGGGTTGGCAAAGGAATCCGCCTCGGTGGCGCGTGTTTCGGCTTCGCGGAAGAGCCAGCCAGACATCACCTCCTCGAAGGGGTGCCCTTCCGGCGCAGGCGCCCTGGTGATCATCTCCTGGTCGTCTATCACCAGCTTGTCGTCGACGGGGTCCGCCGCCGCGGTCAAGGCAGAACCGGAAATCACCGCCACGGCTGCCAAAGCCGCCAAAACAATTCTTTTCAAGACCTGCCTCCTCCCACCTTTATTGCGGAATCGGTGGCGCTCCCCCGCCAGCTCCGATCACTTCACTTCGATCTTCTGCTCGTCGGTGTAGGTCGAGCCATCGTCGTCCACCCAGGTGAACTTGAACGTCCCGCTCTCCGGCACCTTGGCGCTGAACTCGAAATAGGGGTTGGCCGAGATCGCCGGATCGATATCGCAAGAAAACACCGGCTGGCCGTTGAACTCGCAGCTGAACCTGTTGATGATCTTGCGCGCAATGACGTTGCCGTCCTTATCCTTGCGCTGGCCAGACTCCATTTCGTGGCTGATCAGCGTCTTGATGACGACCGTCTCGCCGGCACTTGCCGTCTTTGGAACTTTGACGCGTGGCTTAGATGTTGCCATGTTCTTACACTCCTCGTGACCTCAGCCGCCGCAGCCGCCGATGGTGACCTTGACTTCCTTCTTGTCCATGAACACCGAACCGTCCGCCATCTTGGCGACGGCGATCACATTCTGCGTCTTGGCAAGGCGCATGCGGGTGGTGGCAGCCGCGGTCCCGCTCAGTGCGGTAAAATTGAACGTTGCGACTTCCGGGTTGGGATTTCCGTCGGCAAGGATAAGAACCGACTGAACCATGTCATCACCGGTCATGGCGCTCTCCACCTCGACCGTGATGGGAACAGTGTTGCCGTTCTCGGCGATTTCCGGTGCGGTCAGGGAGATCTTGCCGGACGCGGGCGCCTTGCCGCCGGTGAAATCCATGATCTTTTTCTCGGTATCTTCCGCAGCGGCGGCCGCAGGGCCTGGGCCAAGTCCCGCCATTGCGATCAACGCGGCGCTGCCGGTCAACACAAGAGCCTGTCTTCTATCGAGTTTCATCGATGTCTCCTAAACTTAGCCGGAGCTATTCCTTGAGTGTCGCCAGGTAGGCGACGACGTCCTCGACCTGCTGCGCGGTCAGGATGGGCCTGCCCACCAGATCCTTGCGTACATTGTCGCCTGTTTCCAGCGAGTAGAACCCGGGCATGACGGTCTGCTCGCCGAAAACCTTCTTTGAATCCGCGACGATGGCCCTGAGTTCTTCCATCTTCCAGCGGCTCGCTGCGCCATCGAGGGCCGGCGCCACGTTTCCGTGGAACTGCTCCTTGCTGAGCGACTTGACGCCATGGCAGGCAAGGCAATTGCCAAGGCCCCGGTTGACGAACACCTTGACCCCTTCGTCGGGGTTGCCCGGCGCATCGGTGAGCGAGGCCGCAACCATGCTGTCTTCGAACTTAACCTGATCCGGCGCCACTTCGGCGGCCTCGGCGGCCCAACCGAAACAGACCGCCGTGACCAAGGTCGCCACCCCTGTCAGCCTCATGCTGCGTTTCCTCCACTTCATTCGGCCGATCAGCCGGCCGCCTCCGAAAGCACTGTTACTCACAGTTTCGCTCGCGATCAATCGAAAAATATGATTTTTTGAATATGTCGCGATGCACAACGCGATTCATTCTGCATCCAGGCGCCCCGCAGCCTGCATCTTCTGAATGACGCGGGCGTGATAGGTCTGAAAATGCTCATCTTTTTGGTAGCCCTTCTCGTGCACCCAGCGGAACATGTTGAGAAAGGTCCATTTGCCGAAGGCGCCTGGCATCGTGGCGACGGCGGCGTCGCGAACGCTTACGTGCTGCGGCGCTTGTTCCGGCAGGAACACGATCGTCGGCGTGAAGACGTACCCCCATTTGCGTGCGGCAGTCTTTTCCGTGAGCATTTCGCCGTCGAGATCGGTGACGTCCTCGTCGCCGAACATGTTGTATTGGACAAGCTTGAAATTCGCCTTGATGAAGTCGCGCACCTCGGGATCGGCGAGGAGCTTCTCATGCATGTCGCGGCAGTAGATGCACCCGCGCTGCTCGAAGATAATGACGAGGCGCTTGCCCTCCTCCTTTGCGGCGACAATGTCCTCGGCGACGTCGCGGAACGTGATCGAAAACCAGTCCTCCTTGTGAAGGCCGTCGTCGCCCATTTCCGCGGCGCCGGCCACCGAGTTCCAGCCAAGCACCAGAAACAGAAGCACGATCCTCAGCATTTTGTCCTCCTACCCTACCGATTGGAACGCTGGAAATGTCTCGAGCAGCCAATAGGCCATCGTCGACATCTGTCCTGTCATGAACAGCACGCCGGTAACGACCAATAGCGCTCCCATCGCCATCTCGACCTTGCGCATGTGCCGCTTGAGCCTGGCGGCCCAGTTCAGGAAACGGCTGGCAAACAGCGCGGCCAGCAGGAACGGAAGCCCGATTCCAGATGAGTAGAGGGCGAGCAAAAGGGCGCCTTGCGCCGCCGTTCCTTCCGATCCAGCCACGAAAAGGATTGCCGCCAGCACGGGTCCAGCGCAAGGGGTCCAGCCGAAAGCGAAGGCTAGTCCGATGACGTAGGCGCCCAGGAATCCCGCTGGCCTGCGGACAATCCGCACCCGCGCCTCGCGATAGAGCAGCGCGAGGCGGAAAACCCCAAGGAAATGCAGCCCCATAAGTATGATGATGGCCCCGGCGATTACCGACAGCACGTCAAAATACTGTGCGATCGCCCGGCCGATGACGCTCGCTGTCGCGCCAAGGGCGACAAAAACCGTGCTGAAACCGAGCACGAAGGTCAGCGCGGCGAAAACGACACGCTGGCGCTGAGCCGCGTTGGGCTGTTGCGCGCGAAGCTGCTCGAAGCTGACACCTGCCAGCCAGGCAAGATAGGGGGGAACGATCGGCAGCACGCAGGGCGATACGAAGGACAAAAGCCCCGCCAGGAACGCGCCGCCGAGACTGATATCCAGCATATTCGAGCCCACCACCGCTGCCGTTGACAGGGCGCCATCGTCCGGCCACCGCCCCGCTGGTAATATTCAGATTTTTATATATATTGCAAATGATGGATTGGAGATCGAACATGGCGCGCATTGTCGCGGCCGCGATCGGCGCCATGGCGCTGGCGCAAGTGACTGCCAGGGCCGAGGCCGCCGAGTTGCTGATGATGGAGCAGCCGGGCTGCGTCTGGTGTGCCCGTTTCGATGCCGAAATTGCGCCGGCGTGGGCAAAGACGGCCGAAGGGCGCCGAGCGCCGCTTCGCCGCGTGGACATTACCGAACCGTGGCCGCAGGATCTGGCGGGCATTCGGAAGGAACGGTTCACGCCGACCTTCGTGCTGCTTCATGAAGGTGCGGAAGTCGGCAGGCTGCGCGGCTATGTAGGCGATGTGTTTTTCTGGTATCGTGTCGGCGAACTTCTCGCCAATCTGCCGCAAGAGAATACGAATTGATTTTCAGATGATGCTTCCAAAACTCGGCGAAAGCCAATCGCCTGCCGATTTCAACGAGCTGCTGGAGCAGGCCCGCAAGGCAAGCGATCTGCTCAAGGCGTTGTCGCATGAGAGCCGCCTTCTTATCCTTTGCCTGCTGGCGGAAGGTGAGCGATCCGTCTCGGAGCTCGAGGACATCATGCGCATGCCGCAGGCGACGGTGTCGCAGCAACTCGCCAGGCTTCGGTTGGACGGTCTGGTGAACACGCGCCGCGACGGTCGCGCCATTTATTACTCGATCGCGAGCCGTGAAGTGGCTTCGGTCATCGGGGCGCTTTATGATCTGTTTTGCGCTCCGGTGAGGAGTCCGGAGCAACGCGGCGATCGCGCCGCTTCGGTTAGCGGCGTGGAGTAGCTGGAAGGCTGTTGCGCCAGGGAGGAGACAATGGAACTGGCGACCTCGCCATGGTTCTTGCCGTTCGCCGGCCTCGCCGCCGGGGCGGTGATGGGCTATTTCGCGCGGCGGGAGCATTTCTGCACCATGTCGGCGCTGGAACGCCACTGGTATGCGGGCGATAGTGCCGGCCTGCGCACCTGGGTTTTGGCCGCGGCAGTGGCCCTTGCCCTGACGCAGATCCTGGCTGCCGCCGGTTACGCCGATATCGGCGCGAGTTTCTATCTCACGTCGGACTTCGTCTGGACCGGCTACGTACTCGGTGGGCTCGCCTTCGGCTTTGGCATGGCATTGGTCGGCACATGCGGCTTTGGTGCGCTTGTCCGCACCGGAGGCGGAAGTCTGCGCTCGATTGTGGTGCTCTCGATGCTCGGTGTATCGGCGCTGGCGGCGCAGAAGGGTCTGATCGCGCAAGCGCGGGTGCCGGTCGTCGACAGCCTCGGCATCGACATGTCGGGGATTGGTGGCCAGTCGCTTGCATCAATCGCCTCCGCCGCCGTGGGAGCCGACGTCCGTTGGCTCGTAGTGTTGTTGGTCGCACTGGGCATGCTCTGGTGGGTCTTCCGCGACGGCGGGTATCGATCGAAATGGGGCAGTATCGCGGTCGGCACGATCATCGGCGCAGCGATTGCATTCGGCTGGGCTGCCACAACCTATGCCGCGCGTCACGCCTTCGAGCCCGTGCAAATCGAGGCCGGTTCCTTCGTCGTGCCGGTCGCCGACACCATCCTCCAGCTCATTACCTTCACCGGCGAATTCCCCGATTACGGTGTCGGACTTGTGGTCGGCGTGGTTGTTGGAGCAGCAGCCTGTGCCTTTGGACGAAAGGATGTGCGCTGGGAGGCCTGCGACGACGCGCGGGAATTGGGCCGTCATCTGGCCGGAGGATTTCTCATGGGTGTGGGCGGCGTTTTCGCGATGGGCTGCACCATTGGGCAGGGCGTGAGCGCCGTCTCGGCGTTGGCGATCTCGGCTCCGGTGGTTCTGGTTTCGATTGGAATTGGCGCGCGGATGGGGCTTGCCTACCTGATAGAGGGCTCGCCCTTTGCTGCCTTCCGGGAATTCAGGCGCGAGCCCGCCGAGTAGCGTTCATGCCGGGACGAAGCGATAGGTGTTGTCCTTTCGCTCGATCAGGCCAGAGGCGGGATGCGGAAAATGAAACGCGATCAGCCGCATCTTCTCTGTCGCAATACGGTCCAGAAGCCAAGAACGCGTGCTTGCTCCTGCCTGCGGGTCCTGGTCGCTTGCCATCGGCCAGTCGGGGCGTGCAAGTGATATCGCGACATTGACGATGGCGTCGCCCACAATCAGCACCGGCTCGGTGCTACCGTGCACGGCGAAGGAGACGTGCCCCGGCGTATGGCCCTTCGTGTCCACCGCTTCCACACCCGGAAATACCTCGTCGCCCGGCTTGAAGAAGCTGACAACGTCTTCGATCGCAGCAAACCTGTTTCGAGCGCCGATGGCAAAGGCTTTGCGATCCTCGGGCATGACCTCCACTGCCTTGGGTGACGACCAGAAATCCCACTCGTCCGCGCTGATCTGATACCGGGCATTGGAGAAGACCAGTTCGTCGAACTCGTCTAGGAGGCCCCAGAGATGATCCGGGTGGGCGTGCGTGAAGATAACATCGGTGACGTCCTTTGGCTCAATGCCGGTCTCGGCAAGGTTCTCGAGCAATTTACCCGTGGTCGGCAGAAAGTTCGAGCCCGCGCCGACATCGAAGATGGCAAGCCGGTCGCCACGCCGCAGCAAAGTGATGTTGCAATCGTTTTTCAGGGTGTCCCTCGACAGGCCGGCATCCGACAGGAGCATCTTAAGATCATCTTGTGGAGCGCCCGGGAAAGAAAAGCCGACCGGAAGTTGCATGAACCCGTCGCTGACCACGGTGAGGTCGCCATCGCCCAGCGAAATGTGTCCGATGGCCGAAGACCGTGTGGTTGCGAGGGAAGACAGGGGCGCTGCGAGCAAAGCTTTTGCCACACCAGACAGGAACTTGCGACGATCGACAGCGTGAGCATTGGTCGCAATGGGGGACATTTGTTCGGATTCCTGGCCAGCGGAACATACATAGAGATTTTTGCATATTTGTGCGACATGCGCTAGCATTGCAAGGCTGCCGGTGCACAATTCCCGGCGGACAGGGAGGACGCCGATGAAACGCTTTCTACAATCAGCAACGATCCTCGCATCGGCATGGTTGGGGCTCGCATCCGCTGCTGCTGCACAGGCCGATGTCACGACCTACACGGTGGCCGCCGAATTCACCGACGTCATGGGCGACCTCGAGGACGGCGTCGTCAATCGCGGCTATGTCGTCGACTACCGAGGCCGTATTGGCGAAATGCTGAAACGGACATCCGAAGACGTCGGCGGCGCGAAGCCGCTTTACCGCAACGCCGAGTTCATCCAGTTCTGCTCCGCAGTCCTTTCACGCAGGGCCATGGAGGCCGACATCGGCAACATCGCTTACTGCCCCTACATCCTTTTCGGCTACGAAACTGAGGAAAAGCCAGGTGAAGTGACCATCGGCTTTCGCAGGCTGCCCGACGGCAAGGGGCGCGACGATGTGAACGATCTTCTGGACGAGATTGCCAAGGACGCCGCGGGAAAGTGAGCTTGCTGTGGCGCTGGCTAGCTGTGAACTTTCAAGGGCCGCCTGAAGGAACCAAGCCGAAAGCAAGCCGTGACCATAGCGGTTGAGCCGGCACCATGGCGTGACCCCACCCAGCTGCGATTTCAATGCCTCGTCGAGCCG
Source organism: Mesorhizobium sp. WSM4821 (assembly GCF_055901555.1). NCBI lineage: Bacteria > Pseudomonadati > Pseudomonadota > Alphaproteobacteria > Hyphomicrobiales > Phyllobacteriaceae > Mesorhizobium > Mesorhizobium sp. WSM4821. The sequence continues at coordinate 5,640,405 of NZ_CM148371.1, forward strand.
ATCGGGGCGGAGACCTCACGCCGATTGACACTGTGCCTGTGCGAACGGCCTCTGATCAGGATGCTTTTGGGGCTCCCTGAGAATTCCATGCGCAGACGAAGACGGCGAAGATCAGGTCACTAGCTCCGCGCTTTCGCCGATGGTCTCGGTTGGGTCGATGCCGGACTAGATGCCCAATGACGGGACCAGGACCGCGGCGCCTTTGAGTCTGCCGGCGCGCAGGTCGTCCAACGCCTGATTGGCCTGTCCCAGCGGATAGGCCCTTGTGTGCGTGCGAACCTGCGCACGCTTGGCAATGGGAAAGAATTCTTCCGCGTCGCGGCGTGTAAGGTTTGCAACCGACACCAATTCCCGTTCCCCCCAAAGCAATCCATAGGGCATCGCCGGAATGTCGCTCATATGAATGCCCCCGCACACCACCCGGCCGCCTTTGCGCACGGCACGCAGCGCAGTCGGCACCAGAGCGCCGACGGGAGCGAAGATGATCGCAACGTCGAGCAGTTCGGCTGGACGTTCGTCCGAGCCGCCGGCCCACTTCGCGCCGAGCGAGCGTGCAAATTCCTGAGCTTCTCTATCGCCTGGACGCGTGAACGCGAAAACCTCACGACCTTGCCAGATCGCGACCTGGGCGACGATATGCGCGGCAGCGCCGAAGCCATAGATCCCGAGCAGCTTGCCGTTGCCTGCCTTGTTCAGGCATCGCCAGCCAATGAGGCCGGCGCAAAGCAGCGGCGCCAGCGATATGGGATCGGCGTCCGCATCCAGATCGAAGGCGAAGTGTTGGTCGGCCACGACATGGCTGGCGAAGCCGCCATCGTGTGTATAGCCGGTGAACAGTGGCTGATCGCAGAGGTTTTCAGTGCCTGCGGCGCAATAGCGACAGCAGCCGCAGGTGTGCCCGAGCCAGGGCACCCCTACCCTTTGACCAAGCCGGGACCGCGCGACCCCTTCACCGACCAAATCAATGATGCCAACAATTTCATGCCCTGGGACGAGCGGCAGTTTTGGATGAGGCAGATCGCCGTCGACGACATGCAGGTCAGTGCGGCAGACCGCGCATGCCTCGACCTTCAGCCTGATCTCACCAACCCCGGGTATGGGATCGGGCCGGTCGACCGGCTTCAAAAGGGTGCCGACGCTTTCGAGCACCATCGCTTTCATGACGTTTCCCACCACTGCAAACGGAAGCGGATCACGATCCACCTCTCTTTGGTGTCCAGTACATTACCAAGCGATCGTCATGCGGTCTTCGACCACGCGCACGCCGGGCATGCGCACGCCGGCCATGCGAGCCAGTCGCCAGGCATTTCTTGCGAAGTCGACCTGTCGCGCAAAGTTCGATTGCCTTCCTTGTCCTGAGTCAAACCCATTTCGCGTCCTGAGCCGCTAGGCCAACCGTGCATATGTTTGCCGAACGCGACAGATATACTTTGCCGATATTAGCGGCCGCGGGGCCGCCCGGTCGAGCTCTAGGTAGTTTCCCGTAGGGACATAACCGAATTTCGCGATCTGCCGATTCACGCGATTGCTGTGTCACGGACCAACCGGGAGAACAGCCATGCACGCCTACACGAGCTCAAGGATTGCCCTGCCCTCGCACGCCGCCCAGCCGAGCCAGCCGGCGGCGTTCGACACCGCACCGCTGCAACCGCTCAGCTTCTTTCCCGCCGGCGCCGAAATCTATGCCCAGGGCGAAAAGGCCGGCGCCTTCTACCAGGTCGAGTTCGGCGCCGTCCGCGTCTACCGCCTGCTGGCCGACGGCCGCCGGCAGATAAGCGCTTTCCATCTGGCTGGAGAGACCTTCGGTTTCGAAGCCGGCGCCACGCATCATTTCTTCGCCGAAGCGATCAATGCCACCGGCGTGCGCGTCTTCCGCTTCGCCGCCGGGGCTGACATGTCGCATCAGTTGCTGCCCCTGGCGCTGAAGGGACTGACACGGGCCCAGCAACACCTCCTGGTGCTCGGCCGCCAGAACGCCATCGAACGCATCGCCGCCTTCCTGGTCGACATGGCGGAGCGGCAGGGTGGATTGCGGCAGGTCGAACTGCCGATGTCGCGCATGGATATCGGCGACTATCTCGGCCTCACCATCGAAACCGTATCGCGGATCTTCACCCGGCTGAAGGACAAGGGCGTCATCCGCCTGCTCAACCTGCGCAGCATCGAAATCCTCAAACACGACGCGCTTCGTTATATGAGCGAATGATCGGCGGTCTCGACAGCATCGGTGCAGAGCGCACGAAGCGGTTCGGGAGGCCTTGCGATTTCCAAAGCGTCCCGGTCTGGTTTGTCATTCGCCCCGCATGGTCGCCTGGAGCGCCGGCAGATGCTTCTTCTGCGCCTCGAGCATCCGCTCGCGATAGACGCCGTAGATGGCGTCCGTGTCCTCGACCATAGGGAAATCCTTACGGTGCCTGCGCGAACTGGTCTTCTTATTGCAGGTTATTGCTGGCTGCTTCTGTCAATCGCGCAAAAGTGCCTCAAACAGCGCGTGTGGCTCTCCAGCAAACGGGTTAATTACCGTGACCCCTCCCCACGTAAAACCTTCCTGAAGGTCTTCGGACAGGAGCAAGCGACACTTAGCCTGCGACGATGCCGACAGGATAATGGCATCCCAGATGCCCAACCGATGGTCCGTTGCGAGATCGGCCGCCGCCTGCATGACCTCTACAGATGTCTGAACGACAGCAAATGCGTCACGCCAGCCAAGCAAGGCGTCACGCGCTTCCACGCGCGTCTTTCCTGCTTTGCGGACGAGAACGTTGAACAGTTCGCCGAGTACTTGAACTGGTATGATTGCAGCATCCTGTGGCAGGCGCCGCACAACATTCAGCGCGACCGTCCGCTTGTCGGCCCCGTTGACGCCCTCAGCGTAAGCGAGAACGTTGGTGTCGAGGGCAACCTTCACGGTTCATCCTCGTACAGTTCATCGCGCGTCCAGCGACCGACATTCACGACGGCCTGCTTCTCAAGCCGGGCCAAGAGGGCCGCCCGCGTGCCACCGGCCACGTCCCGGTATTCACCGGCAGGAACGATGCGCGCCACCGCCCGGCCGTGGCTTGTGACGACATAACTATGCCCCTCGCGAACGCCACGCAGGATGAGAGAGAACTTGCGGTTTGCCTCCGCTGCAGAGACAGCTTCATCCATGACGGGCCTCCTAGAGTAGTTATTATACCTACTTAGCCAGGCAGGAGTAAACTTTCAAGAGCTATCACTGGATCGCTCGGTGGGTCGCGGCCGAATTGGAGGCGCGATTTTCATCGGCGCTTTGTCGAACCAGCTAACGCTCATCAATCAGAACAAAACAGATGTTCCTTTTGATTTGCACATCGTTCGATGCGGCACCTGGATAACGCCTGTCGGTAATTTCTACGCCAGCCCATCTAATGCTACGACGGTTCGTCGGTACCTTGCGACCCGCCAGACGCTTCGCCGAAGGCACGCTGGCCGGCTTCACCGCCGCGCGCCGAGCGGTGGGAAGGCGGTGGATCACGCTCGGCGAACGCGTCATTTCGGCGGCGCAATCAGGCGATGGCGTCATGCAAACGTTCAGGAACGCCGGCTTGTGTATTGTCGGACATTTGCCGCGGCTGCAACGGCCGTTTCTCGAGCGCATCGCCCGAGCGAAGTAATGACGCCATCGCATAAACCTTTTTGCCGGACATGCGTTGTTCATTCTCCAAACCAAGGAGATAGCCATGCAGATGAAATCCGAGATTGCCGGCGAAGCTGCGAAGCAGCGCCACATCCAGCGTCGCATCGATGCCAAGGACAAATCGAAATCCAGAGGCAAGCAGCAAGGCGCCATGCAGGCCGGAGCGCGCAAATATCCCGAACCGCCCTTTCCCAAACAGCACCAGCCGAAGCCGGGGCACGAATGGGCAATCGAGCCGGCGCCCCTCTATGATGCGCCGTTCTATATCGGATCAAAAAAGCTCGACGGCAAAGTGGCTGTCATTACCGGCGGCGATTCAGGCATAGGCCGAGCCGTGGCCGTGCTCTACGCGCGCGAAGGCGCGGACGTGGCGATCGTCTATCTGTCCGAGGACAAGGATGCCGAAATGACGAAGGCGGCGGTGGAAGCCGAAGGCAGGCGCTGCATGCTGGTCAAGGCCGACGTCAGCGAGCGCGACCACTGCCACAATGCGGTGGCTGAGGTGGTGAAGGAGTTCGGGCGGATCGACATATTGGTCAACAACGCCGCTTTCCAGATCCATTCCAGCGAATTCGGCGATCTGACCGAAGAGCATTTCGACACCACGCTGAAGACCAACCTCTACGGCTATTTTCACATGGCGCAGGAGGCCGTTCCGCATATGAAGCCCGGTTCGGCGATCATCAACAGCGGCTCCGTAACCGGCATCGAGGGTTCAAAGCAACTGGTCGATTATTCGATGACCAAGGGCGGCATTCATGCCTTCACGCGCGCGCTCTCGGGCAACCTGATCAGCAAGGGCATAAGAGTAAACGCCGTGGCGCCGGGACCGGTGTGGACGCCGCTCAATCCATCAGACAAGCAAGCCAGTGACGTTTCGAAGTTTGGCGCGGACACGCCGATGAAACGGCCGGCGCAACCGGAAGAGATCGCGCCAGCCTACGTGTTCCTCGCCTCGCCGCACTGCTCGAGTTACATCACCGGCGAGATATTGCCGATCATCGGAGGCTATTGACGGCGGAAATACCGGCTCGCCGGGATGGCGGGCCGGAACTCAAGGATCTCGGCGGCGGCAACGCAAGGGCCAGACACGATGAGCATGTTTTACCGCGCGGCGAAAATCGCCGAACAGGTTCATGCCGGGCAGACCGACAAGACCGGACGGCCCTATATCGAACATTGCCGCCGGGTCGTTGACGCCGTCGAAACGCTCGACCAGAAGGCCGTTGCCTACCTTCATGACGTGCTTGAGAAGGCCGACGACTGGGACCGCGATCGGCTCGAGGCGGCTGGTTTCGGAACCTCCATCGTGTCGGCCGTCGATGCCATGACACGCAGGCCAGGCGAGGACGACCTCGCTTTCGTGCGCAGGGCAGCAGCCAATCCCTTGGCGCTGCCGGTCAAGCGCGCGGATCTCGCCGACAATCTGTGGCAGGCACGACAGATTGGCGCCTCGACGTCGAAATATGAAGACGGCCTGCGGATCCTCGATGAAGAATTCGACGACTGAGGCAAAGATTGCCGTGTGCGGTGGCGTGTCAAAGACATAGCGCGATTCAATCCAGATTTGAGGGAACGTTACCGCCGAAGAGTTCGTTCCCCGCTTATCGACACCAAATCGGCGGCGGGTTTTGCACGTGAAGGGAGATTGCCATGAAAGTCGGTAACTGCATGACCAGGAATGTTGAGATCGCGAACCCCGAACAATCCATTGGCGAAGTGGCGCAGATGATGGGCAGGCTTGACGCGGGGGTGATGCCGGTGGGCGATAACGATCGGCTGGTCGGGATGATCACCGATCGTGATATCGCGATCCGCGGCGTAGCATCGGGCAAGGGACCTGACACCAAGGTGCGCGATGTCATGAGCCCGGAGGTCAAATACTGCTTCGAAGACGAAGACGTCGAGCATGTGCTCGAGAACATGGGCGACCTGCGGGTGCGACGGCTACCGGTTTTGAACCGTGACAAGAGGCTTGTCGGCATCATCTCGCTTGGCGATCTCGCGACCAACGGCGAAGCGGCAGAAGCCGGAGAGGCTTTAAGCGGCATCTCGGTGCCGGGCGGCGAGCATTCGCAAACCGCTCACAACTGACGCCGTGACACATTAGGGCGGGATCAACGTATCGTTGCGCGGAGCGTCGGCCGGCGCGGGCGCCCCGTTGGCTCGTCAGCCAGGCGCCGGTCCAAGGGCATCTCGCAGCCGGGGTGGCCCGCGGTTCGCGGTTGCAGACGACAAGCATGAGCGCAGATATTCGCGGACGATTGCAAGCGTCCCGCCAAGGCCTATGATGAAGGGTGGCCTTTCGGAGTGGATGGATTTGGGTTGGTCGCTGAACCTCGGGACGATTGCAGGCACGACCGTGCGCGTCCATTTTACCTTCCTGCTTCTGCTCGTCTGGATTTGGCTAACGCATTATCGGATCGGCGGCGCGCCGGCGGCGTGGGAAGGCGTTGCCTTCATCATTGCCGTCTTTGCCTGTGTGGTCCTGCATGAGTTCGGCCACATCGCCGCGGCACGATATTTCGGCATCAGCACGCCCGACATCACGCTTTTGCCGATCGGCGGCGTGGCCAGGCTCGAACGCATGCCGGAAGAGCCGGGACAGGAATTCGTGATCGCGGTGGCGGGACCGCTGGTCAATGTCGCGATCGCCGCGCTGATCTTCGCCTTGCTCGGCGGGTGGGCGGGTGTCGAACAGATGGCCGGGATCGAGGATCCGCGTACGAACTTTCTCGCCCGGCTTGCCGGGGTCAATGTCTTCCTGGTGATTTTCAACATGATCCCGGCCTTCCCGATGGATGGCGGCCGTATCCTGCGCGCCGCCCTTGCTGCCCGCCTTTCCTGGTCGCGCGCGACCCAGATCGCGGCTTCGATCGGGCAAGGATTGGCCTTCGTCTTCGGATTCCTTGGGCTGTTCTACAACCCGCTGCTGATCTTCATCGGCATCTTCGTCTATCTTGCCGCGGCGGCGGAAGCACAGAACGCACAAATCCGGCAGGTTGCCACAAGCGTGCTGGTCGGGGACGTCATGATCACCGAGTTCGCCCGGCTGGAACAGTCGGCGACGCTCGACGAGGCAATCGAAATGCTGCTCGCCACCACGCAGCACGAATTCCCTGTCATCGACCTGGCTGGCCATCTCCAGGGATTGGTGACACGCGACGACATGATCCGGACATTGAAGGAAAAGGGACCTGCTGCACCGGTTACGAGCGCAATGCGCAACGATATCCCGAAAATACATCACCGCAAAAGCCTCGAGGAAAGCCTGCGGCTCATGCAGCAGGCAGATGTGCCTGCCATTGCCGTCGTGGACAGTTCCGAACGGCTGGTCGGGCTCATGACGCACGAAACCATTGGCGAGATGCTTATGGTCCGCTCTGCCGTTTCGGACACCTTCCGTTTTGGCCGTTTGCGTGGGGCCAAGCCGCGACTCACTCGGATCTGAGCACGAGGGTTTTCTGAGACCGAAGACGGCCGCGGCTGGATCGAGGTCCTCGACAAGGGCATGCTCGTTTCCCTTCGCGGCAAGACCGGCTGGCGGCAGGTCGAAGTCGGGCGCGGCTCGTCCGATGCCACCTGCCCGGTTGTAACCGTGGAAACCTGGCTCAAACTCGGTCCCCTCTTCCGGCGCATCACCGGCCAGGGCAAAGCGGTCGGCGCCGATCGGCTCAACGACCAGGAGGTCGCCCGCCTCGTCAAGCGGACCGCGCTGGCGGCCGGAGTACGCGGCGACCTGCCGGAAGGCGAACGCGGAAAGCTCTTTGCCGGCCATTCGCTGCGCGCCGGCTTCGCCTCCTCGGCCGAAGTCGACGAGCGCTATGTGCAGAAGCAACTCGGCCACACGAGCGCCGAGATGACCCCCAGGTATCAGCGGCGGCGTGACCGCTTCCGGGTCAATCTCACCAAGGCGTCCGGGGTCTGAAGGCGCCTCCCCTCCCCGCCTGATGTCGCAACGTGACGGTCCGGGAGAGCGGGATTTTCACCTTAGCGCTTCAACTGAAATCGGGAAGTAAAACCGACAACCCCAAAGTCGGACGGGCTATTCATGCTCCATGGTGGCATCCAGACAGCGAAATAATCTTATGGCGTGGCGATCGATGAAAGATGAAGGCAGCAACGCGTGGATTGTTTGCTCAATCTGACACGAGGTGAACATCTGCCTCAATCTTCACTGAACGCATGGTGGATCCAATCAGCAAGGGGTTTTACGCGATAAGAAAGCATTGTGTGCGGTTTCCCTTTGAAAGAAACACGATTTTCCTCTGGTACGACAGGGATGCCGGTGGCTACGGCAGATGCAGAGCGCGCTTTCTGGGGTGGCAGGCGGCCACCGGGCAAGGACGAAACAAGCCGAGATAGCGGCTGTAGCCGACAGAAGCCCCTCCCCTCCTCGTCACGCGCCAAACAGCCGCCGGTCCCAGTAGACGGGCTGGTGCAGACTTGTCTGGATCCTTGAAAACTCCGGATGCGCCGGATTGATCAGCACATTGCAATCGAAACGCGCCACGACACTCGGCACCAGCAGGATGACGCTGCGCCGTTCTAAACACCAGGTTTCGCCAATCCCTTGCTCACCGTCGCCGGCATCGTGTCCCAGCCGGGCAGTGACGGCTGGGAAAAGACCTCATAGCTCAGCCCGTGCGGGATCGTGATTTCGATGTAGTGCTGGTTCGGCGGCAGTCGGCCGCTGCCATGCGCCAGCTTTTCCAACAGGCCGGTCGAATAGTGCTCGCTGGTGTAGATGATGGGACTTCCGGGCGTGTTCCATCGGCCTGGCGCAATTGTCGAGCCGGTCGCGTCAAAGATCGGGTAGGTGCCGGCCGGATCGCCGATGCGAAAGGACGATAGCGTGCGATCGAGAGTCTGCGCCGTCACGCAGCGCTGCCGTACTTCAGACTTGCGAGGATATCCACCACCATTTCGGCGCCGAACTCGCTCAGGATAACGACGTCGATCGGTCGCTTGTCCTCGATCATCGGGTGCGGCCGAAACAGGAAATCGCGCGCTTCCTCTTCGTTCTGCCAGACATCGACAGCAAGGCCCCAGACGCGCGCCACGCGGGCCAATCGTGTGCCCTCGTCCGACGATAGGCGATGGACCGCCTTGCGCCGCTCGTAGGTCGCCTTGGGGATCAGCCGGTATTTGAACTGAGCATCGCCAGGCGCCAGAAGATGCGCAACGCGCTCGAGCGCCCCGATGGGAAGTCCATTCTCGATCCGGGAGATCAGCCCGAAAGGCGACCGCGCCGCCACCTCTTCAACGGGCAGCCCCAACACGTCGGCGACATTGCCGAACGCTAGCATCACGCTCCACTCCATTTGAGGCAAAATATAGCCTCACATGGTGCGCCGTGCAAGCCGCTTGCATCAGCGCGAACCGATCCGCCAACAGTTTTAACCTGCCATCCTTGCGGTGGCGCCGTTCGCTCGCAACGCGGCCATCAGCATCGTCCCGGCCGAAAACTGCCCTGCCCTCGCCTTCTCGGTGAGAACGCGCAGATAGCCACCAGCTGACTCCATGTGCTTTGCCCGCTGCAGAATGCAGGCAATCACCACCGCGGCGATTTCCTGCCCCATGACATGGCAGGCATCCTCATACGCTGACGGCGAAACACCAGGTATCCTCGCACCTGGGCGGCGGTTCTCATGAAATCGCGCCAGTTGCCGATCCCCTCAACGGCGTAGTCTGCAATTTCGGGGCAGGCCTTCAGCACTAGCCCCAGCGGATAGCTTTTCGGCGGCTCTGCGGTCCTCGTTAGTGGCTCGGCCGCCGCCCTACCGCCGGATCGAGCGAGAGCGCCTGGTCGTCGGCGTAGAGCTGGTCTCGAACAGCTGCAGGCCGGAACGACGCTGTTCCGGCCTGCCTGCCTTTTGCATTTTTAAGAGCCCGCGACGTGCGGCAGAAGTTCAACCACACCGCGATAGATCATCTCGCCGGCTACGTAGAGGATGATCACCAGCCCGACATAGGCGATCCAGCGATGCTTCTGGAGCAGATTGGCAATGAAGCTTGCGGCAATGCCCATCAGCGCGATGGAGAGGATAAGGCCGAAGATCAACACGTTCGGGTGCTCGCGCGCGGCACCCGCTACCGCCAGGACATTGTCGAGCGACATGGACACATCGGCGATGACGATCTGCCAGGTTGCCTGCGCCAGGGTCTTGCGTTGAGCTTTGCCGGCTACGATGCCGTCGTGGTCGACGTCATTTTCGGAAAGCGCTTCGATCGCCTGTGCTTCCTGCGCATGGTTTTGCCGGAGTTCGCGCCACATCTTCCAGCATACCCACAACAGCAACACACCGCCGGCCAACAGTAAGCCGACGATCTGCAGGAGCTGGGTTGTCGCGGCCGCAAAGCCGATGCGCAGAACGGTCGCTGCGACAATGCCAATGAGGATCGCCTTTCTGCGCTGCTCTTTGGGCAGCCCGGCCGCGGCAAGGCCGATAACGATGGCGTTGTCGCCGGCCAGCACCAGGTCGATCATGATGACCTGCAAGAGAGCGGTCATTGCTTCGGGACTGAAAAATTCTGTCATACGGCACCCTTGCGTTCAGCTAGGGGTGACGCGGCTTGCGAGCAAAACCGTAGAGCAACGCGGACACCGCGTATGACAGGAGAAATGCCGCTACAGCTGAAGAGATCTCAAAGCCAGGCCACCCGGATTAAAATTCCAGTCCGACATCACAGTCCTGATGGACTGCCAGAGGGGCCCGGCCTGGTAGCACCTAGCTAATTGCGGAATGCGACAAACTCAAGACTTAAATGTGCTCCGGCATATGCAAGACCAGGTCTCACGCTCATGGCTGCGCGGTACTGCGATCGGTTTCTTCGGGTGCTCTTCCCGCCAGCGGCAGCCCGAAGGCGCTTGACAAGATAGCGATCGCCCGCTCAACTTGACGCATTCACCAGGGGAGTCCCGGCAAGGGGCTGAGATACTGCTGGCTTTTGCGGCGCAGTGACCCGTTGAACCTGATCCAGTTCATACTGGCGTAGGGACGGTGCAAGCGCTTTGCGGGGCCTCATGCCCGAAAACCTGTAAGCAGGCAGGAAAAGCGTCTTTTCATCCTTCCGGCACAGAACTGGGTCTCCAATGCATGAGCAAAGGAGCCTCAAATGAATGCCATTACCCCCGCCGTCTCGACGGGACCGTTGCCCGCCTCGAGGAAGATCCACAAACCCGGCACGATCCACCCGCAAATCAGGGTGCCGATGCGGGAAATCGCCGTCCATCCGACGGCCGGCGAACCGCCCGTCACCGTCTACGATCCGTCCGGGCCCTATACGGATCCGAGCGTCGAGACGAATATCGAGAACGGACTTTCCCGGTTCCGGCACGCGTGGATCAAGGCGCGCGGCGATGTCGAATCTAGGGAAGGCCGTAATGTCAGACCGGAGGACAACGGCTTCGCCTCAGGCGAACGGCTGACGCCGGAATTTCCTGTCCGCCACCGGCCGCTGAAGGCCTTGGCAGGCAAAGCGGTGACGCAGCTTGCCTATGCGCGCGCCGGAATCATCACCCCGGAGATGGAGTTCGTCGCCATTCGTGAAAATCTCGGCCGCGAGAGCCTGCGCGGCGGGATGCAGCGCGACGGCGAGTCTTTCGGCGCGGCGATCCCTGATTTCGTCACGCCGGAATTCGTGCGCGACGAGGTGGCGCGCGGGCGGGCGATCATTCCCGCCAACATCAACCACCCGGAGAGCGAGCCGATGATCATCGGCCGCAATTTCCTGGTCAAGATCAATGCCAATATCGGCAATTCGGCGGTCACCTCCTCGATGGCCGAAGAGGTCGAAAAAATGGTCTGGGCGATCCGCTGGGGAGCCGACACGGTGATGGATCTGTCCACCGGCCGCAACATCCACAACATCCGCGAATGGATCGTCCGCAATTCGCCGGTGCCGATCGGTACCGTTCCGCTCTATCAGGCGCTTGAGAAGGTCGGAGGAATCGCCGAGGACCTGAGCTGGGAAGTCTACCGCGACACGCTGATCGAACAGGCCGAACAGGGCGTCGACTATTTCACGATCCATGCCGGCGTGCGGCTGCACTACATCCCGCTGACAGTCGACCGGGTCACCGGCATCGTCAGCCGGGGCGGCTCGATCATGGCCAAATGGTGCCTGCATCATCACCGCGAAAGCTTCCTTTATGAGCATTTCGAGGAAATCTGCGATATCGCCAGAGCTTACGACGTGTCGTTCTCGCTTGGCGACGGCCTTCGTCCCGGCTCGATCGCCGACGCCAACGATGCGGCGCAATTCGCCGAACTGGAAACGCTTGGCGAGCTGACCAGGATCGCCTGGGGCAAGGATTGCCAGGTGATGATCGAGGGGCCGGGCCATGTCCCCATGCACAAGATCAAGCAGAACATGGACAGGCAGCTCGAAGTCTGCGGCGAGGCGCCGTTCTACACGCTCGGGCCGCTGACGAGCGACATCGCGCCGGGCTACGACCACATCACCTCCGGCATCGGGGCGGCGATGATCGGCTGGTACGGCACGGCCATGCTCTGCTACGTCACGCCCAAGGAGCATCTCGGCCTGCCTGATCGCAACGACGTCAAGACCGGTGTCATCACCTACAAAATAGCCGCTCACGCCGCCGATCTCGCCAAGGGTCATCCGGCAGCGAAGCTGCGTGACGATGCATTGTCGCGGGCGCGGTTCGAATTTCGCTGGGAAGACCAGTTCAACCTGTCGCTCGACCCTGAAACCGCGCGCTCCTTCCACGACGAGACCTTGCCGAAGGAGGCGCACAAGCTGGCGCATTTCTGCTCCATGTGCGGGCCGAAATTCTGCTCGATGCGCATCTCCCACGACATTCGGGCCGAGGCCCAGAAAGAGGGCATGGCGGCGATGGCGGCGAAATACCGCGAGGGCGGTGATCTCTATATGGCGGTGAACGGCGACCCGCCTGGACCGGAGGTGTCGGAGCCGTCATGAGGGTTCTGGTCAAGGGGGCCGGCATCGCCGGCCTCACCGCCGCTTGCGAACTCGCCGCCCGCGGTGCGGCGGTGACCGTCGCCGAAATCCGCGATGGCCTTAGCGGCAACGCCTCATGGATGGCCGGCGGCATGCTGGCGCCCTGGTGCGAGCGCGAAAGCGCCGAGCAGCCGGTGCTGGATCTCGGACGCGACGCCGCCGAGTGGTGGGATGCGGCGCTGCCGGGCCGTGTCACGCGGGCCGGAACGCTGGTTTTGGCGATGCCGCGGGATGCGGGCGAACTCGACCGCTTTGCAAGCCGCACCTCGGGCCATCGGCTGGTCGACGAAGACGAAATTGCGCTGCTGGAGCCCGATCTCGCCGGCCGTTTCGGCCGCGGGCTGTTCTTCCCCGGCGAAGCCCATCTCGATCCACGCCGTGCAATGGCGGCGCTGCATGAAAAGCTCGCCGGAAGCGGCGTCGAATTCCGCTTCGGAGTGGACGCCCAATCTATGACGGGGTTCGACCGCGCGATCGACTGCACGGGCATGGCTTCCCGCGATGACAGGCTGCGCGGCGTTCGCGGCGAGATGCTGATCCTGCATGCGCCGGATATTTCGCTGTCGCGCCCGGTCAGGCTGCTGCACCCGCGCTTGCCGCTCTATCTGGTGCCGCGCGCCGACCACCATTTCATGGCAGGCGCAACGATGATCGAGAGCCTGTCGGCAGGACCGGTCACGGCGCGCTCGATGATGGAACTCCTGAATGGCGCCTATTCGGTTCATCCCGCCTTCGGCGAGGCTGCCATCGTTGAGACGGCCGTCGGCATTCGCCCGGCCTTTCCCGACAATTTGCCGCGCGTCCAGATGAGCGGAAAGACAATCGCCATCAACGGACTCTACCGCCACGGTTTCCTGCTCGCCCCCGCCATGGCGCGCCAGGCGGCCGAGCTTGTTTTTTATTCCGACAGACCAGTGGAGCTTTGCTGATGAAACTGACAGTCAACGGCGAAGCGCATGAGATCGCCGCCGCCACCCTGGCGGAGCTTCTCGCTGCGCTCGACTACGAAGGCAGCTGGCTTGCAACGGCCGTGAACAGCGACCTCGTGCATGCGACTGAGCGGACACTGTTCCAGTTGAAGGACGGCGACCGGATCGAAATTCTCTCACCGATGCAAGGGGGTTAGCAACGTGCTCGAGCTTTACGGAACGAAGCTTGCCTCGCGCCTGCTTCTCGGCACCGCGCAGTACCCCTCGCCGGCCATTCTGGCCGATGCGGTCAAGGCATCGCGCGCATCGGCGGTGACCGTCTCATTGCGCCGCGAAATGGCAGGCGGCAGGGGTGGAGAGAAATTCTGGTCGCTCATCCAATCATTGCAGTTGCACGTCTTGCCCAACACCGCCGGTTGTCACTCCGTCAAGGAAGCCGTCACCACCGCAAAGATGGCGCGCGAGATCTTCGGCACCAACTGGATCAAGCTCGAGGTGATCGGCAATCATGACACGCTGCAGCCTGACGTGTTCGGTTTGGTCGAGGCCGCGCGAATCCTGTGCGAAGACGGTTTTGCCGTATTCCCGTATACCACGGATGATCTCGTCGTCGCCGAGCGGCTGCTGGGGATAGGCTGCAAGGTTCTGATGCCGTGGTGCGCGCCGATCGGTTCGGCGCTCGGACCGGTAAATGTCACCGCGCTGCGTTCGATGCGCGGCCATTTTCCGGATGTCCCGCTGATCGTGGATGCGGGCATCGGCCGCCCATCTCACGCGGCTGTGGTGATGGAACTCGGCTTCGACGCTGTGCTCCTCAACACGGCGGTGGCCAAGGCCGCAGATCCGGTCGGCATGGCGCGCGCATTCGGCAAGGCGGTCGGCGCCGGCCGTGAGGCCTATCGCTCGGGCCTGCTCGAGCCGCGCGACGTCGCCGTCCCATCGACGCCGACGATTGGCCAGGCTGTCTTTCAATGAAACTCGACCCTTTTTATCTGATCGTCGACAGCGCCGCCTGGATCGAAAGGCTGGCGCCGCTCGGCGTCAGCCTGGTGCAGCTTCGCGTCAAGAACCTCGACGAGGCTGCGCTGCGCGCCGAGATCCGCAAGGCGAAGGCCTTGTGCGCCCGCTACAAATGCCAGCTCATCATCAATGACTTCTGGCGGCTGGCGATCGAGGAGGAATGCGACTTCATTCATCTCGGGCAGGAAGATCTGCAAGCGGCGGATCTTGCCCGGATAAGGGCTGCAGGTCTCCGTCTCGGCCTCAGCACGCACGATCATCGCGAACTCGAGACAGCCCTTGCCGCAAGACCGGACTATATAGCGCTCGGCCCGGTCTATCCGACCATCCTGAAAAAGATGAAATGGGCGCCGCAGGGGCTTGAGCGGATTGGCGAATGGAAGCGCCGGATCGCGCCGACACCTCTGGTTGCGATTGGCGGGCTCAACCCCAACCGGCTCGAGGGGGTCTTCGGCGCTGGTGCGGACAGCGCCGCGGTCGTGACCGACATAACATTGAACGCCGTTCCGGAAGCGCGAACGCGCGAGTGGATCGAAAAGACAGACCGATGGCGTTGAGGCGCGAACCGCATGTGCTTGTCGTTGGCGGATCCGACTCCAGCGGCGGCGCCGGCATAGCCCGCGACATCGAGACGATCTCGACGCTTAGCGTGCGCACCTGCCTTGCCGTTAGCGCCGTCACGGTGCAGACGCATGAAGCCGTCACGCAAATCCACAATCTGCAAGCCGATCTGGTGGCCGACCAGATGTGTGCGGCGCTGCAAGCCAACGAGGTAGGAGCGATCAAAATCGGCATGCTCGCAACGGAGCAGATCATCGTCGCCGTCGCCGATGTGCTGCGCCAAAACCCACAGATACCGGCAGTCATCGACCCGGTGCTGGTCTCTTCTTCGGGCAGGCCGCTTCTGGAAACAGGTGCCATCGACGTCCTGAAGCATGAACTCATCCCGCTTTGCCGTCTTGTCACGCCCAACCTCATCGAGCTGGCTGTGCTTGCCGGCTCGGAACTGGCCATGGACGAGGACGGCGCATTGCAACAGGGTCAAAAACTGCTGAGCGCCGGGCTGCAGGCCTTGCTGATCAAGGGCGGCCATGCCGCAGGATGCCGATCCACGGACATCCTGCTGCGCTCAGGTCAAGGACCCGTCCGCTTCGATGCGCCGCGTCTTGCCGGATCGATGCGCGGGACGGGTTGCATGTTAGCCAGTGCCATTGCCGCGCATCTGGCGAACGGAAGCCTGCTTGAAGACAGCGTGCGCAATAGCAAGGTGTTGGTTTTCGAGAAGCTTCGGAAAATCGGTTCTCGGGATTGAGGACTTCACGGAGATTGGAGTGGTCCCATCCGCCGCGGCACCCCGTCGTCGGTAGCCACGCTATGCGAGATCGGTGTGGGCGAAATCATTACCCTTGTAGAGAAGTGTCACGCCCAGCACCTTGGCACATGCGTAAGCGAAACAGTCGCCGAAGTTGAGATCAGCGACATGCCCAACGGCTTTTCCATAGGCCACACTGGCGTTGATCGCTTGCTTGCCGATCTCTGGCGAGATCGGCACCTCTTGGGCATCGAGGTCATCAACGAACGCCCTTACCGCAAGTTCTGCCTGCTGCAGCAGGGCCGGCGACGGCTTGGTGTTCGGTGCGGCCACGAATGCCTTCTGCCGCGCCAAGGCCACTGATGCCTCGAACGTCACCAGAGGCGAAACGAAAAACGCCCCGTCGGACACTGACAACCGCTTTTCTATTTCCTCGAATCCGGGCTCGCGACCAAGGATCGCGACGATAACAGATGCATCGAGGAACATCAGGCCTCGCCCCACATCTCGTCGGTATAGGCCTTCATGTCGAAGGTGGGATCGCTGGGGCCCATGGCATCGGCCAGCGCCTTGGAACGGGCCAGCCGCTCGTTGACGGGGAGTAACCGCCGCGCATGCGCGAGCTGCGTTCGCAGGGCCTGCCGCACTGCTTCGGTCTTTGTTCTCGTTTTGGTGAGCTTTCGGACTTCTTCCGCCAGCGCGTCGACTTCGGCATCCCGAATAAAAAGAGCCATCTGGATATCTCCTTTGGATATCTATATAGCGCATCATCGATATATCCGCTAGGCTTTTTCGGGCGACACCGCTCCTCCGCTATCTAGATGGTCGATAAACCCGACCGCTCGCCGTCGAACCGCAACCGCAGCTTGACCGCAGCCGGGATCTCGATGGCATCTTTGGGATCGGACGGCGGCGTATGGGTGATCGGCAGGACGCGGACGACCGGCGTGCCATCCTCCTGCATGGCGACCAGTGCCAGCACGAGGCACGGCCGGTCCTTGTCACCTTCCTCCCGCCCTCGCGGTGTTGCCAATGCCAAAGACAGGAATAACGGAAGACCTGGCCGACCTTGATTTCAGCGTCGTGTTGCCAAGGCCGGGTTCGACCCGACTGCGTTTTCCGCCCACGGCCTGCGCTCCGGTTATCTCAGCGAGACCGCACGTTGCGGCATTCCGCTGCCGGAAGCCATGCAGCTATCGCAGCATCGCTCGATCAGCCAAGCCTCCAACTACTACAATGACGCGGAACGGACGCACGGGCGGGCGGCGCGGGTTCTTGCCTGACCAGATTGGCAGAGGCCTGAGATACTCTTGGTTCAAGCGCGTTCACTCCCACGGCTTCGGCACTCGGCATCTTCCCTCACCTCAACGATCGTTCGTTCGTTTGAGTTCGTTTCTCCGAGCGCGCCAGTCTGCCCAATCAACCGGCTCGGAGTTGACGACCCTTAAATCGGCTGGAGTAAACCGCTCTGTGAACAGCACCAGGTTCTGACATGGCCAGCGTGCACTCGGCGCCAAGATGCCGTCGAAGCCGAGAAAGGCGGCTGCATCACCGATCTCCTGCGTTCGTTCGTAGCTGAGCGATCCATAGGTTTCGGGCGAGACTCCTAGGCCTTCCAATGCAGCAAGATCGGCTATCCTCAGCGTTCGTTGGGTGCGGACCAAAATTCGGTGAAGAACCGACCGAATTTTCGAGGGAAAGACAGGTTGCCGACTGAGGTGGAAGTGGATCTCCTCTAGGGCGCCTTCGCGCTCGAGCGAGGTGTAAAGAACATCGAAGGTGCCCGGATCCCATCGAGCGCGAGACGGATAGCCCTGTAAAGGTTCCCGCTCTTCCCGCACAATGCGCCACCCTTCACCTTCAAAAGAAACGCCGTCATGCGCGTCGAGCGCGTCGAGCAGATCCGGATCGCGCGCGCGCCGCTCCACCCGACAATCTTAGACGTATGCGCCGGCGTCGAGCCGCTCAATTACAGCCAGAACTTCCTGCGTCCGGTCCGCATTGATGAGATCAATGGCACGCTCATTGTTGAGGAGCGGATGACGCGAATGCAGCCAAAGCCGCGTTTCGTCGGCTGTGTAAAAATCCGACAGGCGCTCGACGACGTAGCGCAAATCCGCGATGACCGTCTGGGTCCGCAGATTTGGGGAACCGTTACCATGGGACCACCGCGATACGGTCGCCGTCGACACGTCAACGATGTTGGCTATGTCCTTGCCCTGAAGTCCACCGCGTGAGCGCAGATCATCCAGAATTCTCATCACTGCTGTGCTCACGACATTACCCTACCTGCTCGAATCTGCTCTGGGCACCGTCGCCTGCCGGCGCAGCGGAACCGGTTCACGTGGTTGGCCCGCAACTAACGACATTCTTGCTCATCGGGCACACACTTCATGCCGATAATTACAGATTGATTTCACAAATGTCAATTGTGTAATCATTTCGTAACAGGCCAGAACGCAACGCCCAAATCACCTCCGCTCGCTGTAGGACACAGCAACTGGAAACGATGGCGGGCGTTTGAGGAACGGGATAGAAGGCTATCTGTGGCAGCAAGCCTGGTTGAGGACAGCCCGACGGTCATGAAGCCAATGAACGAAGAGCATCTCGCGGTGCTGCGCAGGCACATGGTCGAGATGATAGCAATCCATACCGATCTCGCAAGCGACGAACTTGGCAAGGCGGCGCTCGGTGAGCGGGTCATGGCGGCGATGGGGCGGATACCCCGGCATCTCTTCGTGCCAGCGTCGGTTGCGCCTTATGCCTACCAGGACATGCCGCTCCCGATCGGCTTCGGCAAAACCATCTCGCAACCGTTCATTGTGGCTCTCATGACCGATCTCCTTGCGCCGCAACCGCACGAGGCGGTACTCGAGATCGGCACCGGGCTGGGCTACCAAACCGCAATTCTCGCGGTGCTCGCCGGGCAAGTTTGGAGCGTCGAAATCGTCGAGGAATTCGCCAGCCATGCGGAGGCGCTCCTGCAGGGCCTCGGCTTGTCCAATGTCGGCATTCGCGTCGGAGACGGGTCGCGCGGCTGGCCCGAGCACGCCCCATTCGACAAGATCCTGGCCACGGCGGCGGCTGAACGGACACCGCCGGCTTTATTGAAGCAACTCAAGCCGGGAGGACGCCTGGTTCTGCCTTTGGGGCCTGAAGAAGCACAGTTTCTGACTGTCATCGACAAGGATGTGGCAGGACAGCTCGAGACTCGGCAGCTTATCCCAGTCCGGTTCAGCCGGCTCGAAACCGCCTAATGAAAGGTGCAGCGCGACCGGGATTTTTCGTCGTCACGCCTGATGCCAGGATCCAGTCCGGGTCAGCAGGATCAATCGGCTCGGGAATGGCGCGCGAGCGCATGGGCGTGCCTGACGAAGAGTCCGCGCTCCTGGCCGTCATAGCGTAGGCGGCGCAGCTCGATGGTGTGGAGGTCAAACTCCTCGATCGTCTTGTCTGAGAAGGCAATACACACATCGTTGTCGGCTCCCAATGCGAGAACGCCTGCCTGTGTTCGCGTCACCAAGACCGTCACTTCTGCCGCCTGATGGCGGATCTGACCTCGGCGTTTGCGCCAATGTTACAAGTTGCGCGCCGGCACTTGAATCTGATTTGCAGACCCTTGGAAATCCCTCCGATTCAAGACTAAATCATCCCGCTTCAGCTTTTTGGGGAGACTCTGATGGAAAACCACGAGCCGTTTCTACGCGAGGCGATTGCGCTCTCGAAATCCGCGATGGAACGCGGCGACGAACCGTTTGGCTCGGTGCTTGTGAAGGACGGCGAAGTAATCCTGCGCGCCGAAAACAGCGTCTTCACCGGCCACGATATGACGAACCATGCCGAGATGAACCTCGTTAAATTGGCGGCGCAGCACTACGACACTGCTTTTCTCGCTGACTGCACGCTCTACACCAGCACCGAACCGTGCGCGATGTGCTCCGGGGCGATTTACTGGTCGGGCATCGGGCGTATGGTATTTGCGTGCTCCGAAGCGCGGCTTGGCGAGATCGCCGGGATCGGGTTGAACGTGCCGAGCCGGGCGGTGTTGCAAACCGGCGCGCGCATCGTCACTGTGGTTGGCCCGAACCTCGAAGACGAAGCCGCCGAAGTGCATCAGCAATTCTGGCCAAAGCATCTGGGCAAAGCCTAGAGCCTCGGCTTCGGACTCATTGATCAGAGCCAGCAGATGACGGCGGCCGCTTTTTGGCCTTGCCTCAAGCGATGTCGTCGCGAATGCAGGCCTTCAGATGGCCGTCAGACGTTGCCCGCAGCGGCGGGACAGTGCCGGCACAGGCGTCCAGGGCAACCGGGCAACGGGTTCGGAAAACACACCCGGTTGGTGGATTTGCGGGGCTTGGAATGTCGCCCTTCAGCACCTGCCGGCCTTGCTTGGCCAGCGGGTCGAGCGACGGAATGGCCGAGAGCAGCGCGCGCGTATAGGGATGCTGCGGCCGGGCATAGAGCGCGGCCGCCGGTGCAACTTCCATGATGCGCCCAAGATAGAGAACGATCACCGTGTCGCAGATATATTCGACGACGGCCAGGTCATGCGAAATGAACAGCATGGTCAGGCCGAGCCGGACCTGCAGGTCGCGCAGAAGATTTATGATTTGCGCCTGAATGGAGACATCGAGGGCAGAGACCGGCTCGTCGGCGACGATGAATTCGGGTTCGAGCGTAAGCGCCCGGGCGATGCCGATGCGCTGACGCTGCCCGCCCGAAAATTCGTGGGCGTAGCGGTCAAAGGCATCGACCGGCAACTCGACCGCGGCAAGGGCCTTTTGCGCCCTGGCCCGCCGCTCGTGCCTGTTGCCGATACCCTGAATCTCCAAGCCTTCGGTCAGAATCTGCCCGATGGTCATGCGCGGCGACAGGCTGGCGAAGGGATCCTGGAAGATATACTGCATCTTGCGGCGCTGGCGCGCCAGCGGGCCGGCGCTCAGCCTGGTGATATCGACGCCGTCAATTCTTATTTCTCCCGACGTCGGCTCGATGAGACGCAGCACCGAGCGCCCTATCGTGGTCTTGCCCGACCCGGATTCGCCGACGAGGCCGACCACCTGGCCGCGTGCAATATCGAAGGAAATATCGTCCAGCGCCCTGACGATGGGACCGCGCGAGAACGCCGTCGGCGCAAAATGCTTGGTCAGGTTCCTGACCGAAAGGAAGGGGGCGTCCACTGTCAGAGATCCTCCCAGCGCAAACAGCGGCTTTGCTGGGTCGGCGTCGCCGCGAACAATGGCGGTACCGCCGCGCGGCAGGCATCGACAGCCATGGTGCAACGCGGTGCGAAGGAGCAGCCCTTGGGCAGCAAGGCCAGCGACGGAACATTGCCGGCAATCGTCGGAAGCGGCGTTCCTGCTGCCTTCAGTGCCGTGGCCTGGCGGAGCCGTGGTACCGAGCGCATCAGCCCGGCGGTGTAGGGATGACGCGGACGGGTGAACACCTCGCTCACCGGACCCGATTCCACGATGCGACCGGCATACATCACCGCGACCCGGTTGGCGATCTCGGCGACGACGCCGAGATTATGGGTGACGAACAAAATGCCCATGCCGCGTTGGGCTTGCAGCTCGGCCAGCAGGTCGAGAATCTGGGCCTGGATGGTGACGTCGAGCGCGGTAGTCGGCTCGTCGGCGATCAGCAAGGTCGGATCGCAGGACAAGGCCATGGCGATGGTGGCGCGCTGGCGCATCCCTCCCGACAGCTCATGCGGGTATTGCCGCGCGCGCCGACCGGGATCGGGAATACCGACCTGAGCCAGCAGACGCACGGCGTCGGCGGCCGCATCACGATGCGACTTGCCGCGATGGATGCGGATCGGCTCGGCGATCTGTTCGCCGATGGTGTAGACCGGATTGAGGCTGGTCATCGGCTCCTGGAACACCATGCCGATGTCGTTGCCGCGCACCTTGCGCAGCGACTCAGGATCAAGGCCGGTCAGTTCGGTGACTGTGCCATCCCTGCGCCGCAGCGCGATCGATCCCTCGGCAATGTGTCCGATCTTCTTCGGCAACAGGCCGATGATCGACAGGCTGGTGACGGATTTGCCCGATCCCGACTCGCCGACGAGCGCGACCGTCTCGCCTGAGCCTATCGCCAGATCGACGTCCTGCACGGCGGCGATGTCGCGTCCCGCGATACGGAACACCGCCCGCAGACCGGAAATCGAGAGGATCGGAGCGTCCACGGTCAGCGCAGCAGCCCGACATCGCGAAGGATGATTTCGACCTTTGCGGTTTCCTCGTCGTTCAAGCTGCGCTGTGGCCGCGCCATGGTGTTGGAAGCGATTATGCCGAGGCTCCTCATCGCGGTCTTGAAGGCGCCGACACCGGCCGAGCCGGCGCTTGTCCTGCCGAGCGAAATCCAGACGATCTCGAACAGCTTCAACAGCCGCTCCTGCTCCAGGCGAGCAGCGGCGTGGTCGCCCGCCTGCATCAGGTTCCACAGCTTGACGTAGCCGTGCGGGTCGACATTGGCGAGGCCCGGCACGACACCATGCGCGCCCATGGCAAGCACGCTGTCGACCAGGATCTCGGACCCGGTCATGCCGAAGAAATTCGGATCGTTGGCCATGTCCTTGAGCACGTAACGCAGATTGCCGTCATCGCCGCTGGAATCCTTGATACCGGCGATGACGCCCTCGCTGGCAAGGTCGACGGTGGTCCTGCGCTCCAGCTTGACATGCACGCAGACCGGGATGTCGTAGGCGATGATGGGGATGTCGACCACGTCCTTGATGTAGCGGAAGTGATCGCCGATCTCTGGCTGGCTGGTTCGGGCATAAAAGGGCGCGGTGACCACGATGGCGTCAGCGCCGGCCGATCTGGCTATCGCGGCGTGGTTGATGACACGATCGGTTGTCGGGTCGATCACCCCGGCGAAGATCGGAACACGGCCGTTGTTGACTTTGACCGCGTGCTCGATGATGGCCCTGCGGCCGGCCTCGTCATGGAAGACCACCTCGCTGGTCGAGCCGAGCACGAAGAGCCCGTGAACGCCGCCATCGAGCAGGTTTTCGATCGTCCGCGTAAATGACGCGAAATCGACGGTGAGATCGGCATGGAGCGGAGTGACGACGGGTGGCACGACACCGGTAAACAGGGGCATTTGGTGAACCTTCAAGGTCAGTTGAGATCGGAACGAGGGTCGAATGCATCGCGCAGGCCATCGCCAATGAAATTGATGGCCAGGACGGTGAGCACGAGTACGGCGCCGGGAAACATCCATTGCCAGGGATATTGTTCGAGCACCATGGTGGAGCGGGCGAGATTGAGCATGTTGCCCCAGCTGGCTTCGGGCGGCGCGATGCCGAGGCCGAGGAAGGAAAGGCCGGCCTCGAGCAGAATGGCGTTGGCGATCTGGAGCGTGGCGTAGACGACAAGAATGTCGATGCAGTTCGGCAGGCCGTGACGGAACAGGAGATGCGGCAGCCCCGCCCCCATGCCACGGGCGGCCACGACGAAGTCGCGCTCGCGCAGTTCGAGCAGCCGGGCGCGCACCATGCGCGACAGCACCGGCCATGAGAGCAGCGAGATCACCAGGATGGTCGGCGCGATGCCGGTGCCGGCGATCGAAGCGAGCACGAGCAGGAAGATCACCGGCGGCAAGGTCATTGCGAGATCGACGAAGCGCATCACGGTGCCGTCGACAAGACGCCCGCCGAAGCTGGCGACGGCGCCGACCAGGAAGCCGATGACGATCGAGATGGCGACGGAGCATATGGCGACCAGCAGCGAGATCCGCCCGCCTTGCAGCAGCCGGGCCATGACGTCGCGGCCGACACCGTCGCTGCCCAGCCAATGAATGGCGGACGGTCCCTTGTTGATCGCCCTGAGATCGATGGCGTTGGGGCTGAACGGCCACCATAAAGGATAGGTCGAGACCGCCAGCAGGATGGGGACGACAATCAGCAGACCGGCGCGCGCCGCACGATTTTCAAAGAAGCGGTCGAGCGCGCGGCGGAGCGGTCCCTTGGTTTGCGGCACGGCTGTCGGGTCGACTGTCGGATCCGGCGCGATGATTGTCATCACGACACCTGGATGCGCGGGTCGACGAGCGCGTAGACGATGTCGGTCAGGAGATTGACCAGAATGACGCAGATGCCGATCACCAGAGTGGCGCCCATGATCACCGGGTAATCCCGTGTGCCTACGGCGTTGACCAGCAGCAGGCCCATGCCCGGCCAGTTGAACACACTTTCGAGGAAGATGGCGCCGCCGATCGCGATGCCGACCGTTGATCCGATCAGGGTGATGACCGGCAAAAGCGCATTGCGGGTCGCATGCTTGATGATCACCCAGAATTCGCGCACTCCCTTGGCGCGCGCGGTCCGCACATAGTCCTGGTTGAGCACTTCCAGCAGCGATGCGCGCATGTAGCGCATGATCAGCGCCGCGTGGCCGATGGACAGCAGGCAGGCGGGCAGGACGAGGTGCGCGAGCACGTCCGATACGGAAAATGCAGCGCCGGCGGTCTGCATGCCGCCTGACGGTGCCCAACGCAGCAACACCGAGAAAAAGTACAGTCCCAGAAGTGCCGTCAGGAAAGCCGGGCTGGAGATACCGACGAAAGAGACCACTGACAGCATGATGTCGGGCAGGCCGTTACGGCGGACGGCGCTGAAGATGCCGGCGGAAATGCCGAGCACGATGGCGATGGCCAGGCCCGTGCCCATCAAGAGCGCGGTTGGGCCGATGCGCTCCATGACCAGCGGCAGCACGGCAACGCCGCTGCGCTGGATAGAATAGCCGAAGTCGCCGCTGAGCGCAGCGCCAAGCCAGGCGAGGTATTGGAAGGGCAGCGGCTGGTCGAGCCCAAGCCGGTCACGCAGGACGTCCAGGTCGGAAGCAGACATCGGACTGGACGGGTTGATATACGCGTCGATCGGGTCGCCGGGCGCCAGTCGCAGTAGGATGAAGATGAGGACGCTGAGCGCGACCAGCATCAACAGTCCTATCGCGCTGCGGCGGGCAATGAAGCTCAGCATTGGCTGTCCATGGTGGTGGTGAGCGGAGCCGGCATCATGCCGGCCCCCTTGCACGGCGGGGCCTGGAGTGGCCCCGCCAGGCGTTTTACTGGATGTCCCAGCGTTCCGGGTGGGCCGCATAGGGACCGCCGGCCGGCGCTGGCGTCCAGACAAAGTCATGCAGCTTGTTGGAGGCCACGCCATAGCGGTTGGCCACCCATAATGTCGCCCAGGGTAGATCCTTGTTCATCACCTTGCAGACTTGCTGCCAGGATTGATCGATCTTGGCCGGATCGGTCTGGCCGAGCGCGGCGTCCAATGCAGCGCTCAGATCGTCGAACTCGATGCGCATGGTGTTGAAGCCTGCCGGCGGAATCTGGGACTTGTTGAGACCCGGGCTGATGCCAGCCGGATTCGGACCGTTCTGCAGGCCGGCATAGACCATCGCAAACGCGTTCCAGTCCGGCGTACCTTCCTTGTAGACGATGCCGTTATAAGTCGGCGTATCGACGACGCGCGGCACCACATTGATCCCGACCTCGGCCAGCATCGACTGGATGGCGGCCATCACATTGGCCGCTTGCGGCGAGCCGTAATAGGTCAGCAAGGTGATGGGCTTGTCGGCGTTGATCTTGTCCCAGCCCGCTTCGGCAAGCAGAGCCTTGGCCTTTGCTGGGTCGTAGGCATAGGGTTCGATGCCTTCGGGAACCAGATGCGGCGCGACGTAACCGCAATTGGCCGGTTTGGCCGCCCCGCCATAGAGGCTCTCGATGATGGCATTGCGATCGATCGCATACATGATCGCCTCGCGGACGCGAACATCCTTGAAGAGCTCGACCTTCTGGTTGAGGCCGATATAGTTGACCACATAGGAGGCGCCCTCGATCAGCTTGAAATTGCTGTCGCTCTTGAAGGATGCCGCATCGTCGGGCTCGACATAGGTGAACTGGATTTCGCCGGCGCGCAGCGCGGCAACAGCCGCCGCCGGGCTCTCGAAATACCGATTGATGAGGACATCGGCCTTCGGCTTGCCGCCGCGATAGTCGTCGTCCGCGGCCAGCTCGACATATTGATCGCTGACATAGCGATTGAACTTGAAGGGGCCGGTGCCGACCGGAGTGGTGGACCACCAGGTGCTTGCTGCCAACGTTTCCGGCGGCATCCCGGCCAGGGCATGCTCCGGCAGGATCATCACCTGCGAGAGAATGGACAGGAAGGAGCCGTTGGGCTTCGACAATTTGACGACCGCGGTGCGATCGTCCGGCGCGTCGACCGAGGCGATGTCCCCGAGCCGCGCGGCAAACAGACTGCCGGACGCTTTGTTCCTGGCGAGCTCAAGCGTGAACTTGACGTCCTTGGATGTGAACGGCTTGCCGTCGTGCCAGGTCTCCTGGACAAGGTTGAACGTATAGGTCAGCTGATCGTCGCTGACCTCATAGTCCTTGGCCAGATCGCCTTCGAGCTCGGTCAGATCGGCGTTGTAGATGACCAGCGGCTCAAAATAGGTGCTGAGCCAGGTGAAGCCGCCGGTCGCAGCCAGCGGATTGAAGTTCTTGGGAAAGCCGCCGGGGCCGACGTCGAAGCCTCCGGTTATGGTCTTTGCGTCCTGTGCCTGGACGCTGGCGGCCAGGCCGATGCCGCCGAGCAGCAGCCCGGTGACGGCCAGATGACGAGCGATAGTGTTGATGCGCATGGTTTTCCTCCCTTGGCATTGTCAGGTAGTTCGGCTTTGGGTCAGGTCCTTCGGTTTTTGGCGATAACCTGCTCAATCCCCCGATAGTGGTCGTCGAGGCGCTGGCGCGCCCGGTCGACATCCTTGGCGGCGACCGCCTCGACGATCTCGTGGTGATCGCGCCACGTCGCCAGCGGTGTCGGATTGTCGAGGCTGGTGAAGTTCGAGGCCTTGTTGAACGCCACCCAGAAGATGTCGATCAACGCGCTCAGCATGTGATTGTTCTGGCAGCGGAACAGCAGCTGGTGGAACTGCTGGTCCTCTTCGGCAAAGCTCTCCTGGCGCTCGGCGCGCCGCCGCATGCTTTCGGTCAGCTGGCGCAGCGCGGCGATGTCTTCTGCGCTGATCATTTCGATGGTCTTGGCGATGAGGCCGGTTTCAAGGACGCGGCGGATCTCGCGCAGCTCCTCCACGTCGCGCAACGAATCCTGCAGGCCATATGCCAGGTTATCCAGCAGGGGCTTGAACGAGAATTCCTTGACGAACACGCCGATGCCGCGACGCGTCTCCAGAATGCCGATCGACTCCAACGCCTTGATCGCTTCGCGCACCGAGTTGCGGCCGACGCCGAGCCGCTGCGCCAGGAAGGTCTCAGGAGGCAAGGGATCGCCTGCCTTGAGCTTGTTGCTCTCGATATATTTCCTGAGGCTCTCCTGCACGCTGACGTGAAGCAGCGGCGGTCGGGCCAGCGGTTCGATCGACTTGGGTTCCGGCATTTTGCTCCCAGCGCCGCTGCAACTGCGCCCGATGACGCATCGCAAAGCGGTCGATGCTTGTAGCATAGCGACTTGTAGGATATCCTGCAAGCAAGAGGATACGTCCTGTAATGAAGATCGTCCTGGCCGGCTCAAGCCATTGGCACGCCGAAATGCACCTTGACGCCGCAAGGTCTTGTGGCGCCGAAATTGCCGGCATTTGGGATGAGGACGCGCAACATGCGCGCGCCTTCGCGGCGCGCCATCATTTGCCGTTCATTGCGGATTTTGCGAAAATCCTCTCCAACCAGCCGGACGTCATCCTGCTGATGGGGCATCCTTCGACGGTGCCCGCGCGGGCAAATGCCGTCATCGAAGCCGGCATGCCTCTGATTCTGGAAAAGCCGGCGGCGAGCAACACCGCAGCCTTGGCCGCGCTGCGCGACCTGGCGAGACAACACCAGGCCTTTGTCAGCGTTCCCCTGCCCAACCGCTTTGGGCCGGCCGTCATTGCCTTTGAACGACTGCGCCAGCAAGGCCGTGCCGGTGCGGTTGCGCATTGCCAGTTCCGGCTGGTCAATGGCCCGCCGCAGCGCTACGCGGCCGACGGTGTCGGCTGGGTCGTGGATCCGGCGATCGGCGGTGGTGGTGCGCTGAGAAACCTTGGCATACACGGCGTGGACGCCGCGCTCAGCCTGGCAACCGGCGGGCTTGGCCTGAAAGCCGTTTGGATCAAGAACCGCATTCACCGCGCTCCGGTCGAGGACCATGCGTTGCTTATGCTGGAAGACGCTGCCGGAGCGTTGTTCGTTGTCGAGGCAGGATACACTTTCGCCTCGATGCGCCCTGGCGGCGACTTCGAATGGCGCATCGTCTGCGCCAATGCCACCCTCATCGACCATGGCGACCGCGCCATCTGCGCCACACTCGACGATGGCGCTGTCATCGACTTGCCGATCGAATTGCCGGCGACGCGCTACCGCCTATGCATGAGCGACACGCTCGACCGGCTGGCCCGAAAAGCGCCGCCGGCGACTTCAATCGGTGACTATGTTGCGGCGATGTCGCTGATCGACGCCGCTTATGAAAAGGCAGGACGATGATTGGAATAGGCATTATCGGAGCGGGCGATTTCGGCGCAGCCCATGCAAGGGCAATCGGGCAAGTGCACGGCCTGCATCTCGTCGCATCGTGCCGCGGGAATAAAGATGCCCTGGCCGCCTTCACCGCCGAACACGGTGGTCGCGGCTACACCGACTGGCGCAAGCTGCTTTACGACAAGGATGTCGACACAGTCCTCATCGCCAGCCCCCACCATCTCCATGCCGAAATGGCCATCGGCGCAGCCAGGGCCGGCAAGCACATCATGCTCGAAAAGCCGATGGCGCCGACGGCGGCGGCCTGCGACGCGATCAACGCCGCCGTCGCCGCCAATGGCGTCAAGCTCATGGTCGCGCATCTCATGCATTTCGCCCTGCCCTGCATGGCGGCCAGGCAGGCGCTGGAGGAAGGTGCGCTCGGCCGACCGCTTGTAGGATCAAGCTGGATCATCAAGCTGTGGATGGAGCACAATCGCCGCGACTGGCACCTGCGCAAGGCAACCGGCGGCGGCATGCTGTTGACGGCCGGCATTCATGCGCTCGACCGCCTGGTCTGGCTGATGGATGACGATGTCGTGTCGGTGAGCGCAATGCTTGGCGCCAAGTCCC
Organism: Mesorhizobium sp. WSM4821; assembly: GCF_055901555.1. Lineage (NCBI taxonomy): Bacteria > Pseudomonadati > Pseudomonadota > Alphaproteobacteria > Hyphomicrobiales > Phyllobacteriaceae > Mesorhizobium > Mesorhizobium sp. WSM4821. The sequence continues at coordinate 5,669,416 of NZ_CM148371.1, forward strand.
ATGACCAGGAAGCCGACGACACCGCCCTGCTCGGACTACGCTTTGCCGGCGGCGGCCTCGGCCAGGTGCAGAGCGTCGGCTATCGCAACGGCGCCGCCGGCTACGCCATGGACCTGGTCTGCGAGCGGGCAACGCTGCGTATCGACATGGACCGCGGCACGATGCTTGGCCGCGATATGATCTGGGCCGGCCTGCCCGGTTCGTTCGAGCCGAACTGGATGCACAACGCGCTGGTGCGCGAATGGAGCGCGATGCGCGATGCCATTGCCGACGACAAACCTGTGCCGGTCTCCGGCACCTACGGTCGCAAGATCATCGGCATCATCGAGGCCGCCTTTGCGTCGAACGAAACGCGCCGCGAACACGAGATCGCCGGTGCGCGCTGACGACCACCTGACCCACTTGCCCGCACACGCGCCGCGCGGCGTCTGGGGCGCGGTGATGCTGGCCATCGACGATCGCGGCACAATCGACTGGGAGGCGACGAGTGAGACGATGGCACGGCTGTGCGCGACCGGTGTCGACGGCATCTACTGCAACGGCACGGCCTGCGAATTCCACTGCCAGACCGAACCCGAGTTCGACCGTCTTTGCGAACTGGTAGCGGCGATCGCCGGCCGCGCGCGCCTCCCCTTCCAGATCGGCATCAGCCAGTCCAATCCGCGCGTCGCGCGCGAGCGGCTGATGCGGGTGTCGGCGCTTCGCCCGGCGGCAGTGCAATTCACCTTGCCCGACTGGTGGCCGCCCAGCGACGGCGAGGTCATGCGCTTCGTCGGCGGCCTGTGCGAGACCGCGCCCAACATGCCGCTGGTGCTCTACAATCCGCCGCACGCCAAGCGCCGCCTGACGCTCGAAGGCATCGCCAGGCTGCGTGCAGCCATGCCGTTGCTGGTTGGCGCCAAGCTGCCGGGCGGCGATACCAGCTGGTACGCCGACATGCGCCGCGAACTGCCGGGATTTTCGGTGTTCGTGCCGGGCCATGCGCTGGCGACGGGATTTGCCCAGGGCGCCCACGGCAGCTATTCCAACGTCGCCTGCCTCAACCCGAAGGGCGCGGTGATGTGGTGGCGCATGATCCGCACCGACGCGGCAGCTGCGGCCGAGGTCGAGGCGCGCATCCAGGCCTTTTTCGCCACACAGGTCCTGCCTTTTCGCGCTCGCTACGATGTCGGTGATGCGGCGCTCGACAAAGCGATGGCGGCGGCCGGCGGCTGGGCGCCGCTTGGCCCGCGACTGCTGTGGCCTTACAGCTCGGTTCCCGACGAGGAGATCGCGACACTGGCCGAAGCCGCACGCAGGGCCTTCCCCGAATGGTGGCAGTGACCGTCGGTTCAAGGTGCAACCATAAAGCCGATCCTGGATGGAGGAAGAGCAGCGATCATACGAGCCTCGCAGTCCCGAAGCAGATCGCCTCGAAGGCGATGACCGGCGGCAGATCCGCCCAGCCGTCAGCTTGCGCGGCAGTGATCACCAGATCCATCCCGGCGATCGGCACCCGTGCCTGCTCTGATCCAAAAGGTAGAAACACGGCCTTGTTCCGGATTTGACGCATGGCGCACTCGTGGTCATGCTGGGCCGATGACAAGGGGTGTTCTGCTGGACCTTGCAGGCGTCATCTATGATGGCGAGACCGCCATACCAGGCGGGGTCGACGCCGTCGCGCGTTTGCGCCAGGCTGGTTTTACCCTACGCTTCGTAAGCAATACCACGCGCTCGCCCAAACAGAGGGTTCTCCAACGTCTGGAGGCGATGGGGCTAAGCCTTGCCAAGGCAGATGTTTTCACGCCGGCGCACGCTGCACGCGATTGGCTACTTCGCAATGGCTGTGCGCCATACTTGTTGATTCACCCCGGCCTTGCGTCGGATTTTTACGAACTGCCGGATCGCGACAGGCGCGCCGTCATCGTCGGCGACGCCGGAGAGGCCTTCACCTATGCGGCGTTGAATGACGCGTTCCGCGAGCTTGAGCGCGGCGCCGAATTGCTGGCCCTTGCCAGCAACCGCACGTTTCGGGATGCCGACGGCGGGCTCAGCCTCGATGCAGGGCCATTCGTCGCGGCGTTGGAATTTGCCTCGCTGAAACGCGCAACCGTCCTCGGCAAGCCTTCGTCGGCATTCTTTCTGGCGGCGCTGGCAAGCATGGATTGTCGGCCAGATCAGGCGATCATGGTCGGCGACGACGCCGAGGCCGATATAGCTGGCGCCCTGCGCGCCGGACTGTCAGGCGCATTGCTGGTGCGCACGGGTAAATACCGGCGGGGCGACGAGAAACGGTTTGATCCGCGCCCGACCGCAACCGTAGCCGATCTCGCGGCGGCAGCCGACTGGATCATTGCGCACCAGGACTGATCGAGGCTCGTGTCACAACCGGCGCATCGCGGCGCCGATCGTGTTTGGGTATCCTACAGTCGCTGAATGGAGATCCTGCCACCCCTCACCTCTACGATCCGTGGAAAGGAAACGACGATGAGTGATATCGACAGCAAAGAGTTCGTTCTTGCGGGCGTCGTCATGAAACGCCTGTTATCCGGAGAACAGACCGCAGGGCAGTTCTGCCTCTTCGAGAACCAAAGCGACGGAAACACGAGGACGCCGATACATGTCCACGCCAAGGACGACGAGACGGTTTACATTGTCGAAGGCGAGCTGACTGCGGTGCTCGACGGCCAAGCTAGACGCCTGATCGCAGGCGAGAGCATCTTCCTGCCGCGCGGCATTCCGCACCAGCTTATGAACATGAGCGGCAATCCTTGCAGATATATCTTGATCGGAGCCCCAGCTCTGTTCGACCGGTTTCTCGAGGAAGGTGGCCACGAACTTCAACCGGACGAAATGGTAGGACCGCCGACAGCCGAGGAGATCGAGCGTCTCCGCCAAGCTTCGCCAAGGTTCGGCATCACTTTGCTTTCGGATTGGCCAAAGGCAAAGCTGGGCTCGCAGATACGACCGTGATCCCACCTCACTGCGACGTCCTGATGCAGGTGAACCATCACAACCCAGTTGCTCCTGGTTGCGCACTAGCGGACAACCTGCCCTCCGACAAGGGCCTTGCATTGGACAGGCGTGCCATCATTTGACGTATAGATTCACGTCAAGTGATGGAGAGAGTTGATGGTTCCCGCCGCGCCCCGGCCATCTATCGGATGGGATGACTTGGCGAGGTGATCCAACGCCAACGGTCCAAGGCCAGCGGTGGGCGCCCGATCGGCCGAGATCAACCGCATGGCGAGCGCCTTCGAGCATGATAACCTCAAGAGGGCGCTAGCGCTCTAAGCGCGAAGACATTTCTAGAAGATTTCGGCCAGCCACGAGCAGCACCGGCACCGGAGGGTGTGCACGACCGAAGTCAGAATCCGCCTAATTGCACGGTAGCCGCCGACTACTGCATGCCTCGCTGGAAGGTCTGTCGCTGGGTGTGACGAGTGCCATCAACGAGAAGGAGAAAATAGACGAAGAGGCCCAAAACCATTTCTCTCGGGAATGGTGAACTCACCAGATAGAACTCAATTAAAACTAAAAGAATTAGGCGTAAGCCACTGATATGTAGTGATTTGTGGGGTCGGAAAACTTGCTCATCATATTGATTTCATTGTCTTTTTCGCGGGCTAAAATTGGAAATCTTCCCGTATTATTGCCATAAGGCCGAAATTCCCAGCTACTTCTCAGCCCGCAACAGATGTCGACAACCGATAGGCCAAAAGCGGTTACCCCTGCTCGTATAAAAGAACACGACCCACTGGCAGAAGCTGATCGAAATAGTCGAAGTCGCGCACATTGCGTGTGAGAATGATCCAGCCGCGTTCCAGCGCTTGGAGATATAAGCTCGCATCGTTCAGCAGGGTTTGCCTCTCGCCGCGGTCGGCGCCTGACAGACGCGCCACCAAGCCAGCTAGCATTCCGGCCTCGCCTATAGCGGTTTGCGATGGGGAAAAGAGCCGGTGGCCGGGTATGTCTTCGAGGGTGCGCCGGATTTCGCGTAACACGGTCTTCGTGGCCGGGTGCAACGGATCGAGGCGACCGAACAGGTGCGTCAACTCAGCCAAGCAAACGGTGGAGTGATTGACAATCCGGGTCTCAAGCAGTTCGTCCACGCTTACGGGGGAGCGCCCTTGCAGCACGTCGATATAGACGCAGGTATCGAGCAGCAGCTCAAGGCCAGCTGAAATCGGCTTCTGAAGAATAGGCAGATCGGCGGCCGAGCGACGTTGGATCGCATCTGTGGTGCGCTGCGGCTTGATCCGCCGCAGCGCACGGGACAGATCAAAACTCAAGGTCGATTTCTTTCGCGACCCGGCCCTTCCGGCGAACGAGCTTCACCCCAAAGTCGTCCTCAAGCGCGACCTTCGCGAGGGCGTATTCCAGTAGTTCTGTATCGGCGGTAATGCCGGACTTTTCCTTGGCGGCCGCTATGAGGTCGCGTCGGATCCGACCGCCGATCCGGCCATTCTCGCCGTCAAGCAGCCCGAGCTGCCGCGCCGTATCAACGACCGTTCGCCGCCGCAGACTTGCCTGAATCGCTGGAAGCTGAGTATCATGGGACGACTTCAGCATCAAAAAATCTCCTGTTAGACAAAATAGCAATTCTGGCCAACAGATTCAAGATGCGGACTTTTGATCCGACGCTCACCACCACGCCTGCAGCAGTTTGGTTGGTTTGAAACTTCCCCCTCAAAACCGATCCGGAGCGGCCTCTTCATCATTGCGGCTCTCGTTCGTACTCCCACAAAAGGTTATCCGCGTCGCAGGGCTTCCAGATCGCGTCGCGCCTCCACCGCAGCCTGCGGCTCGACCAGCAGCCCCTGTCGTTCTTAGCGGCGGCGGCTTCGGGTGAAGCGCACGACGACAGCGTATCGCCCGCTTTTCGCCTTTGCCCGCCGCGTGAGCAAAGCATCGCCCGCCGCCAAGTACTCGAGATCATCGAGCCCAACGCAGCGCAAGCAGGCAGGGCCGGTATTTTCCATTATTAGCAAATCCGCCGCACCGGTGGCAGATCCACTCTTCGTTTAAGGGTTGGACGACCACCAGCTCCGGCGCTCGGCTTGCTTTCTCCGCCAGGCGTTCGCGCAGTCTCGGAAAGCTCTCCGGCAATCCAGTGGGTCCTGTGCAGCCCCTCAATTATAGGATGTCCGCTTCTACTGAAGCGCAGCGTCCGGCGTTGCGGCGTGCGCGCGACATACTGCGTTGGGCTTGCTGACAATCCTCGTTCGGTGCCCATGAGCGGAACAGCTTCATGGCTTCCGAGATGCGCGACAGATTGGTCTGGACGACACGCTCAAGGCAATCAATCTGCCCGCGCCGCCAGCGCTCTACCGCTCCAGCGTCAAGCCACCCAATCCCGACGAGTACGTCTATGGAACTCACATAGCCCTTTGCGGCAAGCGCCGCCTCCGCAACTAGCCGCTTCCGAGGGCGCGGACCAGCCTTCATCCGCCCAGGGCCGACACGTGTTTCATATCCTGCCGGCGCTGGTTCGCGCGCCGCTCGTAACTGGCCTGGTTGTTGATGGCGACCAACGTGTGCGGGCTGCCGCGCCTTTCGGTTGCGAGGTCAAGGTCGCAAGGAGCGTTTCGGACGCTCTGCTCGACGTGGGTCCGCCGGTTCTGGGCCGCCCTCAGGCGCCATTGCTGTCGATGAGGGTCAACCAGGAATGCGCCGAGTGCGCGACAGTCGTCGCATGTGCATTTGAGCGGGTTGGTCCGCGACCAGTCTCGCGGGGCTCCAGCGGTAGCGCGATGCGCCTGCGCAGATGGTCGAGAGCCGCCTCGCGCATCTGGCCGACGGCGGCAACGCCATGCTTTCCGCCCGCTTGGCGAAGGCCAGTGCCGCCGGGACCAGCACAGCGTCCGGCGTATAGGTCCTGGGCCAGGCCAGCAGGTGCTCGATCGCGCGCGTCGCGAGTCCGGCATCGATCTTGCTCGTCGCCGTCAGGAGATCGACGACGAAGTCCGGCGGTACCGACATAGGTCGCGCCCAAGGGGCGAGCTTCACACGCTTTGGTCGCCTGGCAAGACGTCGATCAAGGCTGCGCCGATCTGCGCCTCGTCGACAGAAACGGTCGGCGCCGCTACGCAACGCACCAGCAAATCGCCGCAGCCGCCGAGATGGGTCGAGACATGGCGCGCAGGGGACGATACCGATGCCGATCGGATGCTCGACTTGCAGGTCCGGCTGAGGAATTCGGCGCGCATCGATGAGTTTCTCGCGGAGCTGTCTGCCACGGGCCATAGAAAAGTCATCGTCCGAAACCGGCGTTTTCCGGCAGCCAGAGCGACAGCTGCGGAAACAGCCAGATCAGGAAGAGACCTGCGATCATCAGAAGCACATAGGGTGCGGCACCGCGGACGATTTCCGACAGGCGGGCGTTGGTGATGCCTTTCAGCACGAACAGATTCATCCCCACCGGTGGCGTGATCAGCGCCAGCTCGAGATTGATCATCAACATGACGCCGTACCAGATCGGATTGATCTCGAGCGCCACCATAGACGGCAGAATGATGGGCGTGGTGATCAGGATGATGGCAATGGTTTCCAGGAACATGCCAAGGATGAAGATCGCCACCATAACGACGAATATGAAACCCGTTTGCGACAGGCCGAGCGCGGCAACGCCTTCCATGACTTCGGCTGGCAGCCGGATGATGGTGACGGCGTGGCCGAACAGTCCTGCGGCGGCGATGATCATGAACAGCATTGCGCTGGTGCGCATCGTTTGCCATGTGCAGTCCCAAAGGTCGGCCAGCGAAACGTTGCGGTAGACCAGAAGCGCCACGGCCAGCGCATAGACCGCTCCTACAGCCGCTGCTTCCGCGGCAGTGAAGATGCCGAGATAGATGCCGCCGAGTATGATGGGCGGCATCATCACCGCCCAGATCGATTTCCAGAAAGCGCTTAGAACCGCGCGTGTTCCCGGCCATGCTTGGGCTCTGGTCTCGCCATGTGCGTTGGCCTGGAACCAGGAGAAAACGGCGAAAACCGCCGCCATGATCAGCCCTGGGATAAACCCGGCCAGGAACAACGCGCCAATCGAAGCGTCGGTGACGATCGCATAGAGGATCATTGGTCCGGATGGCGGGATCAGGATGCCCAGCGTGCCGCCTGCGGCGATGATGCCGTAGGTATCTCGCGGCCGGTAGCCGAAGCGCTGCATCTGCGGGATCGCGGTCGAGCCGATGGTTAGCGCGGTTGCGACCGACGAACCCGAAATCGTCGAAAAGATCGTGCAGGACAGGATGGTCGCGAAGCCGAGACCTCCCTTGATGTGGCCGACCAGCTTGTTGGCCATGTCGAAAAGGTCGTCGACGACCTTGGCCTTTATCATGACATGCGCCATGAAGGCGAACATCGGTATGGTCGCAAGCAACGGGTTGTTGAGGCTCGCGAAGACAGTGTCCGCCATGCTTTCGACCTTGCCTTCAAAAATAGCAAGCACGGCAAGTGACGACAGCGCTAGCGCCGCGAAAATCGGCATGCCCGTCAGGAGCAGAATAACCAGAAAGCCTAGGATCAGAACGATGGTCATCGTTTTGGCTCGCCGAAAAGGCGCAGCGCCATCGACAGTGCGACCAGGCCGAGGAGAATGGCGCCGATGACCATCGTCGACTGCGGGATCCACATCGGGATGCTGAGATAGCCGGTCGAATAGGCGCCGAACATGCGCGAGAAAAGGACGGTGTGCCAGGAAGTGATCAACAAAAGCGCAGAGAATACCAGCACCGCGACACACGACCACAATTCCAGCCACCAGTGCAGCTTGGGACCGAGATGATCGAACAGGATGTCGATGCGGATGTGATCGCCACGCCGCAAGGATTCCGCGGCGCCGAACATCACGATCGCTACCACCAGGAAGCCGGTCGCCTCATCGACGCCCATGATCGGGCGCCCCAGGAAATAGCGGTTGAAGACGCTTACGGCCGTCAGCGCGAGCACGACAAGGACAATTAGGCAGCTGATCGCCCCACCCGCCATCGATATGGCGGTAACCACCCGCTCCGGCAGCGAGGAGGCGCGCGGCGACTCCTCCTCTTCCGCAGACGCGACATGGTCCGACATGACCGCCGGTTCGATATCGTCCGTCATCGTGGCGGACTACTGAAGCTTGTTGACGAGGTCGAGCAGCTTCCTGCCGTCTTCGCCGCCTTCTTCGGCGAATCCTTCGGCGAAGGCCGGCTGCATCGCCGCCTTGAATGCCTCATTCTCGGCATCGGTGGCGATATGCACCTTGACACCTTTCTCCTCGAGTTGCTTGGGGGCTTCGGCCGATGCTGCTATCGAAGCATCGAGCGCCCAGCCGGCCGCCGTTTCGCCGGCCTGCTTCAGGGCAGCCTTCGACTTGTCGCTCAGACCCTCATACCAGGCCGGGTTGACGTAGCCATGCAGATACGCCGCAAGCACAGGCAAGACGGTCATGTGGTCCTGCACCTCGTAGTATTTGCGCGAATAGGCAGCGGCAACATCGGTCACGGCGGCGTCGATCACACCGGTTGCCAGCGCCTGATAGACCTCGCTGCCGGGCATGGCGACTGTGGTTGCCCCCATCGCTGTAAGCCCACGGTCGAAGGCAGGGCCAATGCCGCGCATCTTGAGGCCCTTGAAATCGTCGGGCTTGACCAACGGCTTGCCTTTGGACGTGAAGACGCTGGTGTTTGTCTGGAACATCCAGGCGATGTTCTTGACGCCCTTCTCGGCCAGTTTCTCCTCCAGGAAGGCCGCGGCTTCGGACGTCGGCCATTTCTTCCACGCCTCGATGGACGACATGGTGTAGGGGCCGACAGTGACGTTCATGATGGGCAGCGTCTTGCCCCACTGGAAGTTGAGCGAGAAAGCGCATTCTATGTCGCCCTTGGCGACAGAGAGGATGTTGTCGTTCGCCTTCACGAGGCTGTCGGCGCCGAACACCTGAACGTCGAGTTCGCCTTCCGAGAGTTTTTCGACTTCGGCGGCCCATTTGTTGACCACAACTGCGATGTGATGCGCCGGAGGCAGTTGATGGCTGCAGCGCATGGCGGCGGCGGCCTGAGCCGAACCTTGAACGGCAAGCGACAGCGTCGCCACCGTCATGAAGAGTGTAGTGTTACGCATTATTTCCTCCCTGAGATAATTCTTTGCTGATCAGACCCCTCCCGGTCAGACGCGCCATTCGAAAGTTCGCGGCGGCCCTGCCCTCGCGATGCCGCCGTAAAGTTGCTCCTGAGGCATCTCGGCCTGTGCGATCGCGCGGACGGCAGTCAGCGCGTCAATGTCTATGCCGGTTCGAAAGCCCTTGGTCTCGCAGAGGAACACAAGGTCCTCGAACACGACGTTGCCGGTCGCGCCCGGCGCGAACGGACAGCCGCCGAGCCCGCCCAGCGAACCGTCGAGGACGCGGCAGCCCGCGTCCAGTGCCGCCGAAGCATTGGCGATGCCCATTCCTCGCGTGTCATGCAGATGAACGATGAAAGGTCGTTCGCCACACAGTCTTGCCAACCCTGTGGACAATTCCGCGACCTGCTTCGGCCCGGCGAACCCCACCGTGTCGGCGATGCCGACGATATCGGCGCCGGCGTCGAGGCAGGCTTGCGCCAGACGCAGCACTTCGGCGGGGTTTACCTTGCCCGCGATCGAGCAGCCGAAGGCCATGGCAATGCCGGCATTGACGATCGCCCTGTGTCCGCGCTCGTTTCGAAGTGCGGCGACCTTGCCAACCAGCGCGACCGCATCGTTGCGCGAGCGGCGCATGTTGGCTTGGCTGTGCTCCTCGGTCGCCGAAACGACGCAGACGATTTCGCCGACTTCGGTCCCGATGGCGTCCTCGGCCCCGCGCTCGTTCAGGGCCAGCGCCGCAGAGTGCGCTCCGTCGAGATTTTCGACTGCCGCTATCATCTCCCGTATATCAGCGAACTGCGGCATATGCGTCACCGGCAGAAAGGATCCGATCTCGAAATGACGTACGCCCGCCGCGTGTTCGTGCCTCAGCCAATCAAGTTTGGCGGCGGTCGAGGGATAGGACTTCACCAACTGCAGCCCGTCGCGAAGCCCGACCTCGCGAAGGCTGACGCGATCGCCGGGATAGATGTTGGCGATCGTCCTCATGCAACCTCCCTTGCCGTCCCGCGCGCCGCCGCGATGTCGGCCTGGTCAAGGCCAAGACCCGAAAGTACCACCGACGTATCCTGACCCAGCGCCGGCACATCGCCGCCCGCCGAAAGCATGACGCCATCGACATCGAAAGGCAGGGATGGTGCGCGGAACGTCCGGCCATCAGGCGTGTTCGAGGTTACGAGCCCGCCCGGGCGCATGACATGCGGGTCGTCGTACATGTCGGACGGTTTGGCGATCGGCGAATAAGGAATGCCAAGTTTCTCAAAGGCCTCGAGCAAAGGCCCTGCCGGATGGCGGGCAATAGCCCTGGCGACAATCGGGATTGTCCAGGACCGCGCATCGATCTGATCCATGCGTTTTTGAAGGCGCGGGTCCGCAAGGAGCTCGTCCAGTTCAAGCAACTTGCAGAGCGACGCCCACTGTCCTTCGGTGACCGCGCCGACGAATATCTGCCGCTTGTCGGCGGTCAGGAAGATATCATACACCGGCCAGGAGAAAGTCCGTTCGGGCATCGGCGGCGGGTTGGTGCCTTCGAGCTCGAACTGAACCATGTGCTGCGCAACCAGCAGCAGGCAATTTTCGAACAGACCGATCCGCAGATTGCGCCCCTTGCCGGTTTCCTTGCGTTCCAGCAGTGCAGCCAGAACCGAAAACGCCCCGAACAGACCACCCATGATGTCGTTTGCTGACGATCCTACCCGCAACGGCCGGCCGGTCGGCCCCGTCATGTAGGCCAGACCCGTCATCATCTGAACGACTTCGTCAAGCGCCGTCCGCTCCTGATAGGGACCACTGAGAAAACCCTTGTGCGAAGCCAAGATAAGTTTCGGATAACGTGCGCGCAGATCTTCGAGGTCAGCGCCCATTTTTGAAAGCGAAGCGTCGCGAAAATTCTCGACGAAGACATCAGCGCTTGCCAGCAGGCGGTCAAGCGCTTTGCGCCCGGCCTCGGTCTTCAGATCGAGTTGGACCGACTTCTTGCCACGGTTGAACAACGGAAAGAACGGCGTTCCCATGCCGGTGAGGTTGCGTGTCTTGTCGCCTTCGGGCGGCTCGACCTTGACCACGTCAGCGCCGAGCATGCCCAGAAACATGCCGCAGGATGGACCCATGATCATGTGGCTCATCTCGACGACCCTGATGCCCACTAGCGGCCTGAAGGTTTCGGCCATTGGTTGCCTTCCTCTCAACGGAGGCGCGACCATAGCCTTGTCGAGTCAGTGGCAAAATTATAATGTTTATAACTCTGCGTTCTAATTTATCGAATGGTATGGATTCACGCCAACTCCGCTACTTCGTAGCAATCTACGAGCAGAAAACGCTTGCCGGTGCGGCGGTGGCGTGCCGCGTTGCCGCGTCGGCGCTCAGTCACCACCTTGGCAATCTTGAGGCGGAGCTGTCGACGGCTCTGTTCGACCGCAAACCCCGGGGCATGCAGGCTACGGCGGCTGGAGAGCGGCTCTATTCGCACGCGAAGTCGATCCTGAAGGCGATGTCGGCGGCGGAAAAGGACATCCGCGAAGGCGGCGACGACATTGCCGGCGACGTCTCGGTCGGCATGGCCTATTCGGCCGTCAAGGCTATCGGCGTATCGCTCGCCCGGCAGATGCTTGAAGATTACCCGAAGGTCAGGCTCTCACTGTCGGAAAGCCTGTCGGGCTCAACGCTTCTGCACTTGATGGCATCCGAGGTCGACCTGGCGCTGGTTTACAACCCGCCCGCCGACCCTCGCCTGAAGACCGAGGCCGTCCTGGAGGAATCGATGGTGCTTGTCGGAACCCGCGCGATCATCGGCGACACCGACGAGCCGATCAGGTTCGCCGACATCCTTGACCTGCCCCTGATCCTGCTCAAGCAGGGGCTATCGGCGCGCGCGCTGATGGACGATGTCGGGCTGCTGAAGAAATTGGAGTTCCGGGCGAAATTGCAGATGAATTCCGTCCACGCCATCGGCGCGTCACTGGCGGCCGGACTGGGTTGTACGATCGGCACCAAGCTTTTCATGTACGAGCTGATCGAAACCGGCTCATTGCATTTTCGCGCAATCATCGATCCCGCGCTGTCACGTACGCTGTACCTTTGCCAGATGGCAGACCGGCCAGCGACTTACGCGCTCGAAGCTGTGCGCGCCCTAATACTCAAGCTGGTCAGGAAATCGGTCCAGAACGGCGCTTGGGAGGCAACTCCCTTGTAAGGGCTGGGCCAAATGCGCCCTTACAGATCCAGAACGACCGATTTGCCGCAGATTGCCGCCTTTTCCTTGCCGCTCTCATTACTTCGCTCAAGCCACGTGCTTCAACGGGTGCGCGCGCTCGACACGCTCGCGCTCCTTGGGGGTGTTCATCACCTCCCAAAGGTCGCTGCGTCGCTGCACGTTGAGCCAGAAGTCCGGGCTGTTGCCGAACACGCGGGCCAGGATCAGCGCCGTCGCCGCGGTCACGTTCCGGCGGTTGCCGCACAATTCGTTGACGTGCTTGCGCTGGACACCCATCGCCTCGGCAAGCGCGCCCTGGGTCAGGCCCATCGGCTGCATGAACTCTTCGGTCAAAATTTCACCGACAGTCGCCGGCTTGCGCTTGGTGGTCAGCATGATTGCCTCACTCTCATCGGTAGCCGTGATCGTCCAGATAAATTCCGTCCGCCTCGCCGCGCTGGCCATCCCAGTGGAAGATCAGTCGCCATTGCTGGTTGACCCGGATCGAATGGAACCCCGCCAGATTGCCGCGCAGCTTCTCGAAGTGATTGCTGGGTGGCACGCGCAAGTCCTGATCGGTCACGGCATCGTCGATCATCTGGAGCTTGCGGAACAGCCGGGCTTCGAGATCGGTCGGGATGTTGCGGGAGCGGACATCATCCACAAAGAAGGCCCGCAGCCACACATCCCGAAAGCCGACAATCATTCCGTCGCTCCAACGTGGAGCACGTGTACCACCCTATAGGTCACACAGCAACCTGCTTTTTGAAGGCAGGTCAAACGCCCGATTGCACGCAATTTACCCCAGTGACGGCCACCGGCTTCCACGTGCCTATGCGTGCAGGCAAGGGCGGGCGCTTTCGTCTTCCGCCTCCTGTGCCTGCCATGCCGCCAGATCCTCGGTGAAACGCAGGCCGGTCCGGCCGGCAGCGGCTTAATTACCGTCGATCGACAAGGCGACGACGCGGGGGCCTTAGCGAGCCCGGCGCAGGCAGCAATTGCCACGGCCAACCCGGCATGGATATTGGTTTTCTTCCTAGGCATGATCCCTGCACCCCGCTGCAACGCAGTTCAGGCAATTGAATCCCAATCATATTATCCACGGCGCGGTCGCTACCTTGACGCTGATCAAGGCAGCTTCTGGCGGAATGCATGCAGAAAAAAGATGGCGTCTACGGTAGGGCCTCTGGGTTTTCGTCTGACCCTCGCGGTTAGATTTAGAGGGCGATGGCGAATACGCAGTTCTCATCACCTGCGACGGTGCGCCCCAAAAAGATCGCCTCAAACTTCGCCTGAGGGCGTCTCGCCGGCGGGTTCAGGTCCCATTTCTTGTTCTCGACGCTCAAGTTCCTCCTGAAGCTCCAGCGCCAGCGCGGCAAGCTTCGGTGGCAGAGGTTGGTCGTCCTCCAGCTTTAACTGCTTGCGCAATTTCCGACGATACTCTTCCGAACCAATCAGCTCTTGGAAGGCACGATTCCCACCTCGGGTTACCATAACGGTGCACCTAGTTTCAGATGCAACTCTCAGACTGCTGAAGGGTTCCTTTACGTCGTGTGGACTCTTGGGATTCCAATGGCTGAGCAAATCCAGATTCAAGGATGTCTTTTGGAGACAGCCATGGGTGTTCTCGACCGTCTGATTCTTCGCGACGACCAGTGGGAGCGCATGTCGATGCACATCATCGGCGACCAGCGGACGCGAGGTTCGTCGGGCCGCGACAACCGGATGTTTGTGGAAGTGTCAACGCCGCTCGAATTTTCCCCAAAAGTGCCGAAGTAAAATTCCCCAGTTTCGCCGTTCAGACAGTCGCGGAGGGGTGTCCATTCTTCGGTGGCCGGCCGCTCGGCCGCGATGGTGGATTTAATGTCGGCGGCGTGATTTCGATCGCAGGTGTTCGGGCATGAACTCGGCGTGCTGGCGGGCAATCGTTGCCACGGTCCTTAACGTTCCGGACTAGCCTCTATTGGCGGTCACAGGGTTTAATGTGCGACAACGGAACAGGCGGGAATTGGCACGGGCGCTCGCGCGTGTGAGACGAAGGGCCACCGGGGTCGCGCGAGCAACAACTGTCGAGTTCGACGCCTCGGATTTTTCCGTTAGTTTGAAACCGCTTTTTGCTTCCGGCAGGAGGATACCGGCTTCGATGGGGGCGACGCACCATATTGGAGGCAAAGCTCGGTTCCTGTAGTGAGTTCCCGAGGCCGCGTTAGGAGGGTTCACGGCTGCGATGAAAGCAGCTGGGCGGGTCAAGAACGTGGGAAAGGTCGGCGATGAGCTCTCTACTTAGTATCCTGGCCAGCTTCACGATGACGGTTGTGTTGGGCTGGGCAACCGCTACCCAAGCAAGGCCTTATCGAGACTGACCGCCCGGCATCTCGCCGACCGCACAAATCGTCCTCGAAGCTTGGCACGGAACGACGAGGTAGTTATTGCTATAGAAAATATCCGGCTTTTTACTGAGCTTGAAGCGCGCAATCGCGAGATACTGTCACGATATTTCTCCCCTAACCAGGCACGGCGCTTGCCGCCGGTGCAGACGAGATCGAGCTTGCCGGGCAACGCCGGGAGGTGGCCGCGATCTTCACTGACATCGAAAGCTTCACATCACTTATCGAGGGATGGAGCCGGGCACTCTCAGCGACCTGCTCGTCGGCTATCTCTCCGGCATGACTTCCGTCGTGCTCTCTCACGAGGGCACTGTCGCGAAGATTGTCGGCGATGCACTGCACATCTTGTTTGGGGCGCCAGGCGATCAACCTGACCACGCCGCACGCGCTATCGCTTGCGCGCTCGACCTCGATGACTTCGCGCAGTCGTTCCGCGAGACGTGGCAACAGAAGAGCACCGGACTGGGTCCCACACGCATAGGCGTACATGCCGATCCAGCGAGCGTAGGCAATTTCGGCGGCGGCCGCTTCTTTGACTACACTGCCTATGGCGACACCATCAACATCGCCGCCCGACTCGAGGCGGCCAACAAGCAGCTTGGAACACGAATCTGCTTGAGCGAGAGTGTGGCGAAGCAAGTACTGGATTTCCGGAGCCGTCCCGTGGGCGATCTGATCCTAAGGGGACGAAGCGAGCCGTTGCGCGCATTCGAGCAGCTGCGGCCCGAGCAGTTCGGTGGTGCTCCCACGGAAGCCTATCTGGACGCCTTCGCCAAGCTGGAGTCCTCTGATCCCGACGCGCTTGGCGCGTTCGCCGCCGTAGTAAGCAGTATGCAGGGGAACCGGCTTGCCAGCTTCATCTCAAGCGGCTGCTCAACGGTGCAACAGGTACTCGGATAGAGATGGATTGAGGAAGGGCGCTCGATGTGTGCGTCGCCGCCAACGAGGCTCGCACGGAGGACGGCGTCACCCCTCTTGGGACGTCGTCAATTACCGCTGTCGCCGGCCTGGCTTCCTCATGCGCGGCGTTTTTGCTACCTAGTGTAATCTTATGGGGGGCCGGAGCGCGAGCCGGTCCAGAACGTAGCGCAATCCAGCATGCCCTTTTGCTATTTGCGCTTCTTCGCAGTTTCCCGCTGTTTCTCCTCGATCTCATCCAGAACTGCTTCTGGCGCTATGTCTCTCTTGATCTCGCGGACTTCTGAATCGCTTAGTTGTGGTTTTGCGTTCAACAGATCCGCTATGGCATCGACAAGGTAAGCGAGTTTGGTGAGTTCGTGTTCCACCAGCAGGCTGATCTGGAGGTCCAGGTCCGCGCGTTTGTCCGCGGCAGCTGACATTCGGTTTTGGCTGATCAGTACGAAGGTCGAGAGGAATATGGCTTCTACTGAAGCTACCATAGCCAAAATTACAAACATTGGATCAAATTGCGGAATGGCGGGCACCCAGCCTAAATTGATAGCGATCCAGCCTCCGACCAGGGCCAGGTGAAGGTACACGAAACGCATGCTGCCCGTAAAAGAGGTGATCGCCTCGGCAACCTTCTCTTCCAAAGTCGCCTCGCTTGCTTCCTTTGCCCGACGCTGCTCAAGTGCATGGATATTGTGTTTCAGCGCCTGGCTGAGTTCAGCAGGCGGCGGCGGCGGCAAGGTTGGAGAGGCCATAGATGCGCTCATTGTTGGAAGCCATGGTCTGGCTGCTTCGTGAGACGATTCAAATCCTGGCTATGTGACTTTGTTCCCCAATTCGCGTGCGACGGCCGGCAGTGACGGCGCCGTTTTCGCCATGGGCTTGGCGCGGTAGCCGAGACGCTCCGGCGTCCGCTCGCCCTTCGAGGCACCCAGCGCCTCGTCCATCTCGGCCTCGAGCACCTCCTGCACCACCGCACAGATCACTTCGTGCAGAGATCAGGTCCCGTCAACGCGGGCGTGGAAGCTCTTGCCTCTTCGAAGCATTCGTTGTTTGGCGACAAAATAGTCAAGGCCACCGACTGGCGCGACCAGGGACTGCCAATCTCGATTGTCGCCGAAAGCCACTGGGCCAGCTTTCTCTGACGCATCTGGGCTCAGTGTGAAGCCTCGCCAGCCGCCCCCGATGCGCTGACCATCTCTGTCCGCGTGCAAAACCGATCGGCTAAATGACAGAGGAGTAGTGTCGGAGTTCAGCGACGGTCTTAGTAAGCCCTTGCTGTTCGAGAGTGTCGAGATACTCCTCCGCCGTTCTAGGAGGGTTCTTTAAGCGCGCGCGGCAACGTTGTGCCGCCACAACAACGGCAGCCGTGTTCAGGCCGAACTGCTGGAAAAGAAATTCGTCGGGATGCAAGATTTCGAGCTGAAACTTGGCTAGGTAACTCCGCGGAAAGTCTTTCAGATTGAAAGTGATAATGGCGTCACAAGCCGCGTGAATGGCGGCTGCGAGCACGTGTCTGTCGTCATCGTCGGGGAGCTTCAGCCCTTCGATCAGATCTTCGTAGTCTTCAACTAAGCAGTCAGCTACCGCCTGATTCATCAATTGCTTTGTTCGCAATAGCTGCTCTGGTGTCAGATCCTCGCGATTTTTCAACACGTTACGAATCCATTCGTCATGGATTTGGTCAGTCCATTTCGCCCGGAACAGCCCTCCCGCTGCGAGTTCCATGAGGAAGTCTCGCAGCGGGGCTGGGTACAATGCGCAGGCGTCAAGAATGACGGTGTAGCTGGACTTCCTAATAGCCCATCCCCAAGTCTTGCGCTTGGGCTGCCAGGTCATCCATTACGCGCTGGCGCTCTTCCTCAGTTGACTTACGGAATGCGTCTAAATCTCGGAATTTTACCCGTCGATGAGTTCCTACCATATGGAACTTGACCTTTCCCTCCTCGAGTAGTCGAACAAGATAAGGGCGCGACACATTGAGATAGTCAGCGGCCTCTTGTGTGGTAAGTTCGGCATGGATGGGGAACAGGGTAACTGCGTTACCCTGCGCCATCTCAGTCAGAAGATGGTAAAGTAGATCGTTCACTGCTTTAGGCAGACGTAGCATCTCTCCTCCATCCACTTGGACGCGCAATTCGGCGCCCTCATGTTTGGCTTTAGAAAGGTGACGGCTGGCCTGCGCAGCCAATTCGACATCGTCGGCCGAAGGCAGAATCGGTCGTTCGAGCAACGTGGTCATGGTCGTCTTCCTTGTGTGTGATGGATATAGCACCCCTAAGACCTAACCGCAATATCCGAAATAATCGAAACAAGTGAACGGTTCGTAGCCATTTTTTGTTCCTTACCGCGATTGGGAAATAGCCGCTGTGTAGGAATCAAGTGTGGGCAATCAAAAGCCATGCCCAGAACTCAGCTAGCCTGGAATTCATGGCGGGTTGGCGGATGTGGTGCCGTTGAAATGACGTAGGATTTGGTTGCTTAGGCCGATCCGAATCATTTCCGGAGACCACACCCGCCATGAATGATCTTACGCTGCCGCTGAGCGGTTTGTCATCTGTGGGCGGCAAGGCCGTCGTTGCCCGCTTCGCTGGCGGCATGCTGTCGTCCAACGGTGGGGTTGTCGCTCTGGCCGAGGTGGAGAAACGGCTGCGTGTGGCTGACCGTCTGGCGCGTTGCATCGACGATCCGCGCTGCCAGGTCGTCCACAGCCTGGCCGATATGATCGGCTTCCGCATGAAGATGATTGCCGCCGGCTATGAAGACGGCAACGACGCCAACCGGTTGCGCTGCGATCCGGCCTTCAACATGGCCCAGGATGCGCTGCCTTCGGGTCGCGATCTGGCCTCCCAGTCGACGCTGTGCCGGCTGGAGACCCTGCCCGGCATGCGGGAGCTGGTCGCTATGGGTCGGGCGATGGTCGAACTTTACTGCGCCTCCTTCCGGCAGGTGCCGAAGCGGATCGTGCTGGATATCGACGACACGTTTGATGCCGTGCATGGCGGCCAGCAGCTTCGCCTGTTCAATGCCCATCACGACGAGTACGGCTCCCAGCCGATGGTGGTGTTCGATGGCGATGGCCGCTTCGGCGGTGCGGTTCTGCGGCCGGCCAAGCGGCCGAGTGGGGCAGAAATCCGCCCCCACCTGCGCCGCCTGGTGCGGGCGATCCGGAGCAATTGGCCGAACACCCGGATCCTGATCCGGGCCGACAGCCATGTGTGGATGGCTCCTGCCGCGCAAGAGAGAAATCTGACTTTTCCACCGCCCGATCGGGTGCGGTCATGTGTCCGGCCTGTTGATGCGGCATTGATAACCACTGGCCCTGATGGAAGTTCGCGGATCGGGTCTCAATCATTATTACGCGGTATTGATAATCCGCATGGCTGTCGGCGAGTTTTCCCGATCCCCGGTTCGACCGGTTGGCATCAAGTTTTTATTCACCCTTACGATCTCGGTAGCCTGTTGCTCTCCTCTACTGGCTACGCCGCTGTCGCGGGTGCCCTGAAGGTTTCCTGCCGCGTCATGATCGCCTATGCGATCCGAGCCATCTTGTTGGCCATAGCGACCGTAACCAGACGCGGCGGGCGGCGCTCAAGCAGACCGTTGACCCATTGTGCGCCAGGCGCGCTTTTTGCTCGCGCGTAGCGAAGCATGCCAGTTGCGCCAATCACTAGCATGCGCCGGATGTAGCGGTTGCCCTGCTTTGAGATCCGGCCCAGCCGCTCTTTGCCGCCACTCGAGTTCTGCCGAGAGACGAGGCCCAGCCAAGCCGCAAACTCGCGACCAGACCGGAAGAAGGAAGGATCGGGAACCGTCGCCGCAATCGCGGATGCGGTCAGCACGCCTACCGCGGGGATCGTCGCCAGTCGCCGGCTCATTTCGTTCTGTTTGTGCCAGGCCTTGATCTCGGCGTCGAGCTCGGCAATCGCTTTTTCGTTTGTGCGCAATTGCGCGACGAGCGGTCTCAAGGCTGCCTTTGCCAAAGTCGGCAGGCTATCATCGTCGTCGGCCTCGACTGCAGCGATGATGTCTTCAACCTTTCCGCGTCCCTGCGCGGCGACGGAGTTCGGCGGCGTGCCCCCGGACAGCGTTGATCAGCATGTTCTGCTGGCAGATCAGGAGGTTGCGCGACTTGTGAAGCATCTGCGCCGTCTGCTGGACTTCGGTCTTGAAGATTTCCCGCAGGCCGCCGACGCAGAAGTCGCCCGGGCGCTCGACCGAGCGCAGGCAATCAAGCAGGGCGGCAGCGATCGATGACATGGGTACTCCCGACAGCTGGCGAAGGAAGCAATGTTGCGAAGTAATCTGACTTAGACCCAGCGCGTCGGCCTCTCAAGAATTTGCACAGCAAGACACCGGTACTTGTCGTTGCTTTTCATGAGGAATGGCCCTCATCGTTCATCAAACCCGAAAATCGGGCTCAGCAGCGCTGCGAGAGCATGGAAAAGCCCGGCTTGCGCCTGAAGCCGTTGCGAAAACCGCCCAGCATGGCGTCTCGCTACAAGGTCGCACATAGGCGAAGCGCATCATAGATGGCGGCATGGACGTTGCGGCTGGCGGCAGCGTCGCCGATCCGATGCAACTCGAATGCGCCGTTCATGGGGCGCTCGGCCATTTGCGGGCGGCCGGCGAGAAGCAGGTCGACATTCGTCACGCCGCGATTGGCGGAGTGGTCGCGCAGTTGGTCAAAAACCTCCGTGAACGGAGTGGTGCCGCGCTCGACAACGATCTCCGAGGCGCTGAGCTCGCTCTCATGGCCGGTCAGCTCGTGGCGGAGGGTGGCAATCAGACGGTTTCCGTCGCGGCGCACCCGGATCAGCGAGCGATCGCAGAAAACGGCGATGGCGTTTTGCGCGAACCGTTTGCGGTAGATCACGCGGTCGGCATAAGACATCTCTACCGCCACCGCCTCGTCGATCGTCGCGAAGCTGACCGCCAGTCCGGCCTCGGCCAGGTGAAGGGCGCAGGAAGCGGCCTCGTGCCGTCCCGTCCCGTCATAGATGATGACGTTGTCGCCCACCGCAGGGCCGGTGCGCGACAGCGCGTCCCATATGGTGGTGCAGTGCTCGCTGCCGTCCAGCCATTCCACGTCCGGCAGGCCACCGGTCGCGACGATGACTGCGTCCGGCGCCTCCGACAGCACGGAAGCGGTGTCGGCATAGGTATCGAGCCTGAGCTCGACGCCGAGGCGCTGCAACTCCGCCCAGCGCCAGTCGATGATCCCGATGAGATCGCGCCGCATGCTCGCGCGAGAGGCGATCAGCAACTGGCCGCCGGGACAGCTGCCGACTTCGAACAGGGTGACCCTGTGGCCGCGCTCGGCGGCTACGCGTGCCGCCTCCAACCCGGCGGGGCCGCCACCGACCACCACCACGCGCCGGCCGGGCACATCCGCCGGCGCGATCACCTGCGGCAGGTGGAGCTCACGCCCGCTGGCGGGGTTGTGGAGGCAGTTCACCTTCTTGTAGAGGCAGTAGTTTGCGCCGACGCAGGGGCGGATGCGCTCCTCCTCCCCGCGGGCGAGCTTGTTCACGATCTGCGGGTCTGCGATATGGGCGCGCGTCATCCCGACCATATCGAGCATGTTCTCGGCGATCGCATAGCGCGCAGTCGCAATATCGGGAATGCGCCCGGCATGGAAGACAGGCAGCCGGGTCTCGCGTTTGAAATCGGCGACGGGCTTCAGAAACGGGGCGATCGGCTGCGACATGCCGGGCATGCTGTGCTCTGCCAGCGCCAGTTCGGTGTCCATGCGCCCGAAGATGCAGTTGAAGAAGTCGATCGAACCATCTGATTCGAATAGTCGGGCCAGCCGCAAGCCATCCTCGAAACCGATCCCATCCTCGCTGTCCTCGTCGACGACGAAGCGGATGCCGACCAGGAAGTCGTCGCCGACCCGCCGGCGGATCTCCTCGTGCACCATGAGCCCGAAACGCGCCCGGTTGGCCAGCGAGCCGCCGAAGCCGTCAGTGCGTTGGTTTGTGAGCGGAGACAGGAACTGACCGATGAGATGGCCGCCCGTCATCGTCTCGATCCCGTCCAGCCCGCCCTCAAGACAACGCAGCGCCGCCTCGCCATAGGCTCTGACGACACGCTCGATGTCGTCTCGATCCATTTCGCGCGGGAAGGCACGGTGGCGCGTCTCGCGAACACGAGATGGGGCGATGGCCGGCAGCCAGTTCGTCGACATCGCGTCGGCGCGCCGGCCAAGATGCGAGATCTGGCACATGAGCGCCGCGCCGGCGGCGTGAATGCGCGCGGACAATGCCTGAAGGTAAGGGATGACGGCGTCGCGCGAGACATCGATCTGACCGCCGCCCCAGCTCGAATCCGGGGTGACCATCGAGGAACCGCCGAACATGGTCAGCGCAAGGCCGCCAAGCGCCTTGGCCTCATGATAGGCCTGGTAGCGTTCGCCAGGCATGCCGCCATCGTCCAGGGTCGAGGCATGGCTCGTGCTGATGATCCGGTTGCGAAATGTTACCTTCTTGATGCGAAGTGGAGCGAGCAGCGGATCTGCCGTGCGGGGCGTGGCCGTGCGCAGCCTCGTCAAATCCGTCATTGCCGGCTTTGGCTTGGGAGGAAAGGGTCACGAGGCGCAACGGCGGCAGCGCGCAGATCCGCCTGCAGCCGGATGAGCTCCTCTTCGCTCTGGTGGCACAGTATATCGGCTCCCTTGGCCAGATGCCGCACCGGCGGCATTTGGGTGTCGCAGAGGCCCTCGATGCGCGACGGGCAGCGCGAGAAGAACGGACAGCGGTCGGCGCGCGCGAGACCGGCGGCCGAGCCCAGACCCATTTCGCCGCCTTTTTGCCCGAGCCCGTCGAGCCAGCCCGTGCGCAGTTCCGGGATCGAGGAAACCAGCAGGTCCGAATAGGGATGCAGCGGAGTGGAGCGCATCGCCGCGCGGCTCCCGGTCTCGACCTTGCGCCCAGCATAAAGCACCATCACATCGTCGCAGATCGTGCGGACGGTCGATAGATCATGGCTGATGAAGACGTAGGAAAGCTTCAGCTCTCTGCGCAGCTCGGCCAACAAATCGAGGATCGCCGCGGCAACCACCGTATCGAGCGCAGACGTCACCTCGTCGCAGAGGATCAGAGCGGGCTCCGCCGCCAATGCGCGGGCAAGATTGACGCGTTGCTTCTGGCCGCCCGAGAGTTCCCCTGGGTACCGGTCGGCGATGTAGGCAGGCAGTTGAACGAGGTCTAGCAGCCGGCGCACCCTGCGCGTTCGTTCCGCGCCCTTTACGCCGTGGTAAAAGGTCAGCGGCCGTCCCAGGATCTGCTCGATCGGGCGGGTCGGGTTCAGGGCCGTGTCGGCCATTTGGAAGACGATTTGGATGCTGCGCAACTGTTCCTTCGTGCGTTCCGCCGCCGATCCGGCCAGGGTCTCCCCCCGGAACTTCACGGTGCCGCCCGCGGGCGGCAGCAGCCCGGCGACGACGCGGGCCAGAGTGCTCTTGCCGCACCCGGACTCGCCGATGACGCCGAGATTGGTTCCCGGCCGCAGGGTGAAGCCGACATCGTTGAGCACGGTCACCGCGGGCAATCCGTCCAGACCGGCCACGCCATATCCCGCAACCAGGCCTTCCACCTCAAGCAGGGGTGGTTCCTGCGGGCTTGCGGCGAGCGGCGCGGCCTCGGCGGGCACGGCCGGCCGTGCGGCGGCGAGCAGGCTGCGGGTATAGGGGTTGCGCGCGTCAGTCAGAATCTGCTCGGTCGCGGCGCTTTCCTGAATCGCGCCGTCCCGCAGCACGATGATGTGGTCCGCGATCTGGGCGACCACCGCCAGATCGTGAGAGACATAGACGCCGGTGGTGCTGCGATCGCGGATGACCGATTTGAACGAGCGCAGCACTTCTATCTGTGTGGTCACGTCAAGCGCCGTCGTCGGTTCGTCGAAGATGACCAGCTCCGGTTCCGAAATCAACGCCATCGCCGCCGCCAGCCGTTGCAGTTGGCCGCCCGACACCTGATGCGGATAGCGTGCTCCGACGCCTTCGGGGTCGGGCAGCGCCAGCGCGCGGAACAGTTCCACGGCCTTCGCCTCCGCTTCGGCCCGCGAAGCCAGCCTGTGGATCATCGCGCTTTCGATGACCTGGGACATGATCGTCTTGGCCGGATTGAAGGCGGCTGCGGCGCTTTGCGCGATGTAGCTGACGTTGCGGCCGCGGATTTTGGCCTTTTCCGAGGCCGGCAGGGAAAGGATTTCGCGTCCGCCGATCCGGATCGAACCGCCAGCAATGCGGCAGCCGTTGCGGGCATAGCCCATCAGGGAGAGGGCGATGGTCGTCTTGCCCGAACCGGACTCGCCGATGAGAGCGACGACTTTCCCGCGGGGAACCGCGAAGCTGATGTCGCGGACGATCGGGCTCTCGCGGCCGCTGTCGCTGCGGGCGATGACGCGCAGGTTTTCGACTTTGACGAGTTCGGTCATGACAGGCGGTCCCGAAGGCGGCGGGGAAGATTGTCGATCGCCAGATTGACGCTGATGGTCAGCGAGGCGATGGCCAGCGAAGGGATGATGACCGCAGGCGCGCCATATGCCAGCCCCGACACATTCTCGCGCACCAGCGCTCCCCAATCCGCGTTGGGCGGCTGGACGCCAAGCCCGAGGAAGCTCAAGCCGCTCAGCAAAAGCACGATGAAGACGAAGCGCAGGCCGAAATCAGCCAACACCGGGCCTATGATATTGGGAAGAATTTCTTCGCGGATCATGTAGAGGGTCCCCTCACCGCGAGCCCTGGCGACGTGTACGAAATCGAGTTCGTTGACATTGGCGGCGAGCGCCCGCGCAAAGCGGAACGAACCCGGCGTGTAAAGCAGCGCCAGCGTGCCGATCAGCACCGGCAGCGAGGTTCCGACCGCCGCGATGATGACCAGGCCGAACATGAGGTGCGGGATGGCGTTCAAAGCGTCCAGGCCCCGGCTGACGATGGCATCGAACCATCCGCCGATCACCGCGGAAACCATCCCCAGGGCAACGCCGAACGAGCAGGCGATCAATGCAGCCGCCAGCGACACGCCGACAGTGTAGCGCGCCCCGATGATGACGCGGCTCAGCATGTCGCGGCCCAGATAGTCGGTTCCAAGCGGAAACTCCGCGCTGGGTGAACTGAATATATCGAAGCTGACAATGGCGCCGATCGGGTGGGGCGCTAGCCAGGGCCCGATGACGACGACAATCAGCCAGAAGACGGCGATCCCAAAGCAAACGCCCCCGACAGGCGTAATGGTCCAGCCACGCATTCTTGCTCGCGCAGGCAATGTCTCGGGTGCTGTGTCGACGATCTTGGTCATTTGTGTCGCAGCCTCGGATTGGAGAGAATTGCGCAGATGTCCGCCGTGGTCACGAGGACCAGGTAGCTGAAGCAGAAGATCATCGCGCAGGTCTGGATCAATGGCATGTCGCGCGTCGCGACGCCGTCGACCATCAGCTTGGCTATGCCAGGATAGTTGAAGATCGTCTCGACGATAATGACGCCGCCGAGAAGGTAGGAAAGGCTAAGCGCCACCGCGTTGGCGATCGGCCCTATCGCATTGGGCAGTGCATGCGTAAGGACGGCGCGGGTTTGGCCAGCCCCCTTGAGGACCGCCATTTCGACGTAGGGCGACTGCAGCGTGTCGATTACCGCGGCGCGGGTCATGCGGATCATCTGCGCACAGATCACGAAGCTCAGGCTGATCACCGGCATTGCGAACACGCGCAGCAATTCGCCGAGCGACTGCACATCGTTGGCGAACGACAAAGCGGGGAGCCAGCGCAGTTGCACCGCGAAAATCATCACCGCCAACGTGGCCACCATGAACTCCGGGACCGAAACCACGCAGATCGTGACGAAGCTGACGATCCGGTCGTAGAGCCTGCCGCGCCACATCGCGGCCGTGATGCCGAGGGTCAGAGCGATCGGCACCGAAAACGCGGCGGTCACGCCCGCCAGCAGCAGCGAATTTCCAAGGCGGCCGCCGATCAGCGTCGCGACCGGAATGTTGTTGACCAGGGAGACGCCGAGATCGCCGGTCAGCAATCCGCCGAGCCACAAGAGATAACGAACCGGTGCGGGACGATCGAGGTTCATCGCCTCGCGAAGGCCGGCAACCGCTTCGGGCGTCGCACTTTGCCCAAGCACGACCTCGGCAACGTCGCCGGGCAGCATCTCGGTTGCTAGGAACACAGCCAACGAGACTATGAACAATGTGAGGAGCATCACGCCGAGCCGGGCCGTGATCATTCTGCTCATGGTGTTGTTCATCGGTACGCAGCTCCGTGTTGGAGAAACGGCGCGGGCGAATACGCCCGCGCCGTAGTGCGGCTAGGCGTCGAGCCACACATACTCGGAGAACGTGAACCCCATCATGCCTCCCGTCGGCATCGGCCGCAGCCCCTTCAGTCGCGAGTTCAACGCGTCGATGTTGCTGATGAATACCGGAATGCCGATGCCGGACTCCTCGTGCGCGATCATCTGGAGCTCACGATAGAGCTCCTTGCGCTTGGCGTCATCGGTTAGGCCCCGTGCTTCAACCAGGATCTTGTCGAAGCGCGGGTTGTTCCAATGTGCCTCGTTCCACGCGGCGTCGGACTTGTAGAGCAGCGAGAACAGCACGTCGGCGGTCGGACGCGGGTTGATGTTGCCGAAATGAACCGGCGCCTTGAGCCAGTAATTGGACCAGTAGCCGTCCGCCGGCACCTTCTGGATATCCAGGTTGAGGCCGACCTGCTGCGCAGCCTGCTGCAGCATGACCGCCATCTCGACCGACTGCGCGGCCGCCGGCGAGGCGATCACGGGAATGTTGGCGCCTATCATACCCGCTTTTTCCAACAGGAACTTCGCCTTGTCAGGATCATAAGGCCGCTGCGGAATGTCGGATGCATAGAAACGGTTGCTCGGCGGAACAGGCTGGTCGTTCGCGACCTCGGCATATCCCCGGAAGACCGCCGATTTGATCTGCTCGCGGTCGAAGAGGTATTTCATCGCCATCATGAAATCCGGGTTCTTGCCGGGTTCCATGTCCACGCGCATAACCAGATTGGTGTAGTTGCCGGCCGTAGTCGTCATCAGTTCGAAGCCGCCCACCCCCTCGACGAGCTGCGTGGAGCGTGGATTGATGCTGCCGATCAGATCGACATCGCCGGAAAGCAGCGCATTGACGCGGGCATTCTCGTCGGCGATGGCGAAGAACTCGACTTCGTCGAGATACGGGCCCTGGCCCTTCCAGTAGTTTTCGTTGCGCGCGGCGATCGAGCGCACGCCGGGTTCGAATTCCTTGCAGGTGAAGGCGCCGGTGCCCACGGCCGTCGTGAAATCGGTCGTTCCGTCCTTGATGATCAGGAAGTGGAACGTACCGAGGATCACCGGAAGGTCCGCGTTCGGGCCGCTGAGCACGATCGTGATTTCGTTGTCCGAAACTTTCTTCACTTCGGCGATCTGGTCGGCGAGCGCCTTGGCCTTCGAGCCGACCGCCGGATCCTTGTGGCGATTGAGCGAGTAGATGACGTCGTCTGCCGTCAGCGTCTTGCCGTCATGAAAGGTGACGCCCTTGCGCAGCTTGACCGTCCAGGTGACGGCATCGTCGGTTTCGAAGGCTTCCGCCAGTTCCATCTGCGGCGCGAGGGTCTCGTCCAGCCGGGTGAGGCCGTTGTAGAAGCTCGTGCACCGGACATAGTCGGTCGAAAGCGAAGACTTTGCCGGATCCAGCGTATCGGTGGTGCCGCTGGAATAGCCGGCGGCCCGAATGCGTCCACCCTTCTTCGGCGTGTCGGCATAGGCGCGCGTGGCGCCCGCAATGATGGAGCCGCCGAAAGCCGCAGTCATGCCGCCGGCCATCAGCATGCCCAGGAGTTCGCGCCGCGTGGCGCCGCGGCGGATCGCGTTCTCGACCATCGAGGCGTCGTTCGCGCTTAACATCGGGTTGTAGTCGGATTTCATCGTATCAGCCTTTCAACCATCCGGGCGGTCGCCATCAGGGCATGCGCCGGAGAACGTTACGGTTCATTCGAAGCGCCCTCAGGCGCGGCAGGCGATGATTTCAGGTCAATCTCGTTCCCATTGGTTTTGTATCTGTTCCCTCTAGTAGCTTGTTCTTCCGTTTATTATCCCGCGAGTCTAAGCCGCTCGCTTTTTCTTCCGCCAAACGGCGAAATCCAAGGGACCGCAGTCGACGGCGGCCACGTAAAAGCAGGGAAATGCGAAATTCCGCACAGCGTTCGCCGGGATAGGTTCAGCCTTGCCTGGCGGGCGTGCTTGAATTCCGGGCCATGTTTGCGTCGCTTGCATGTCCTGTTCCCCGTCCCTTCCGGGATCTGATATTCGCTCAAGTCTACGGGCTGCCGGTGGTTGAATTGACTGAACAGACGCCCATCGGCGGCAATGGATGCTGATCTCGATGGCAACACGGAATATCTTGCGCCGAGGGATCAGCGGGGCGACCGCACAGGTCAGCCGCAGAAGCGGCGGAAGGTGCGCAGCCAGTTGCCGCCCATGATCGCCGCGGTCGCTTCCCTGTCATAGCCGCGGTCGAGCAGACCCTGTGTAAGGTTGGGCAGTTTGGCCACGGTCTCGATGCCCACCGGATAGGACTGCCGCCCGAAGCTCGAGAGCGGGCCGAAGATGTCCGGGCGGCGCGTTCGCCAGGTAACGACGCTGGGCGGGGCCGCCACCGAAGCCTGCTCCTGATACTTTTCGACGTAGTCCACCCCGATGCCGACATGTTCGGTCCCGACCAGCCGGACGAAGTGGTCGACATGGTCCAGGAAATCGTCGAGCGTGGGCGTATCGTCGGCAAGCGACTGCGGCAGACCGCAGACGCCGATCATGCCTCCTTTCGCCGCCATCGCCCTGACGGTCGCGTCCTCGGTGTTGCGGCCGTTGCGGCGCAGGCCGTCGGCGTTAGAGTGGGTGCAGACCGGCGCGCGCACCAGGGCTGTCGCTTCGGCGCGCGTGCGATGACCGCAATGAGAGAGATCGATCATCAGGGGCAGCGCATCGGCCAGCGCGATCAGTTCCTCTCCGATATAGGTCAGGCCTGCATCGCGCTTTTCCCCGCAGCCGTCGCCAAAGGCGTTGGCTGTCGTGTAGGCGAGGCCGAAAATGCGCAGCCCCATCCGGGTCAGCAGTTCGAGCCGCCAGAGCTGGTCGTCCAGCATGCTGGCGCCCTGCGTGCCGACGACGACGCCGAGCTTGACCTCCTCCTTGGCCTTCACCATGTCGTCGGCCGTCAGGCAGAGTTTTAGGTAGGGGCTTTTCTCGATCGCCGAGAGGTTGCCCTCCATATTGCGCATGACCACGTCCCAGCTCTCCTCCAGGGCAAAGGTGACGTTCGTTGCATTGACGCCTCCGGCAAGCGTGCGCTCGGCATATTTGTCCTCCAGCACATAGGCGATGGATAAAGCGTCGAAAACGAACATCTGCTCATGGAACTTTCGCGTTTCCTCGCTTGCCACCACATGGCTGGCGCGGACGGCGGATATGACTGTCATGGAACTCTCCTCGTGCAATCAGGTCAGTGCCGGGATTGCCGCGTGCGCTGCAAACCGGCCGATGTGGAATGGGGCGATCGGCGTCGTCGCCGCGCCGCGATCGATCAGCTCGGCCATCACGTCGCCCACGCCCGGACCGAGCTGGAACCCGTGGCCGCAGAAACCGAAAGCGTAGTAGAGGCCGGGCACGCGGGCGCTCGGTCCCATGATCGGAATGTCGTCCGGCAGGTAGCTTTCTATCCCGCTCCACGAGCGGATGATGCGCGCCTTGGCGAGTGCGGGAACCAGGCGCTTGATCTGGCGCACCTGGTCAAGCAGGCGTTCGGGAAGAGCATAGGCGCGCCGGATGTCTGGAAAGGCCGGGCCTCTTATGCCGCCGCCGAAGACAACATTGCCGCGCTCGACCTGCCGGAGATAGACGACTTCCTCGGGGATCTTCGTCGAGACGCCGAGCACCGGCTGGATGCGATAGGGCAAAGGCTCCGTCACAGCCATCTGGGGGCCGTGCGCGGCGATCGGCACCGGCTCTTCGAACTGCCGCGACAGCAATCCACCCCACGCGCCGGCAGTGATCAGGGCGGCGGGAGCGCAAAATTTTGTGCCGTCGCTCGACACTGCCTCGAAGTCCTCGCCGGCCTTGCCGATCGACACGATTTCCGTGTTTTCAAACAGCTGAGCCCCGGCGCGCCGAGCCGCACGCCCGAAGGCCGGGGCGGCGAGCCGCGGGTTTGCGTGCCCGTCATGTGGCGAATAGGAGCCTGCGATCGCCTCCGGGCCGACATAGGGAAAGCGCGACCGAAGCGCCTTCGCGCTCAGGATTTCGAGTTCGAGCCCATGGTCCCTCGCCTTCTCGGCATAGGCTTCGATCACGCCGATCTGGCTCGGGTCGTAGCAGACCCGGATATGGCCCGTCGGCAGGAATTCGGCGTCCTCGCCGATGAACTCCTTCAGCCTGCCCCAGATTTCGCGCGAGCGGTTGGCAAGCGGAAGCTGCGGCAGGAAACGGCCCTGGCGTCGGACATTGCCGAAATTCACGCCGCTCGCCTGCTGCCCGATCAGGCCTTGCTCCAGGAGGATCACGGAGCGCCCGCGCTTGCGCAGGAAGAACGCCGCGGCCGCTCCCATGAATCCGCCGCCGACGACAACAACATCTGCCTGAAAGCGGCTCATGCCGGTTCAATCTCCTGCTTGCCGGTCGCGACCGGCAACGGCTTGACCGGCGCCTGGGCGCGCAGCCGGCCGACCTCCTCGACGGGAACGTTCGCCGCAGCCGCGATCACTTCCGCCGCGGCATGGCCGCAATAGCGGCCCTGGCAGCGGCCCATGCCGACTCGGCTGAAGGCCTTGGCGCGGTTAAGCTCGACGCCGCCTTTTTCGGTGACCGCCGCGCGCAGCTCGCCGGCAGTGATGTTCTCGCAACGGCAGACGACGGTGTCATCGCCGAGCTTCGCGGCAAAATGCGCCGGCCAGGGAAAGGCAGCAGCCAATCCGCGCCGGAACCGTTCCATTGCGTTTAGGGATCGGCGCAGCCCGGCCATCGCGCTCTTTGGAACCGGATGGCCCAGATCGGTGAGTGCGGCCAGCGCCGCAAGCCGGCCGGTGAGTTCGGCGCCATCGGCCCCTAAGGGGATCGCGCCGTCGCCGGCAAGATAGATACCGGGGATGCTGCTGCGTCCGTCTTCGTCCCTGACGGGGAAGAACTGCCTTGTCTCGGCATCGAAGCGGAACCCGCAGCGGGCAATGTCGGCAAGCTGCGTTTCAGGCCTGAGATGATAGCCAAGCGCGACGGCATCGCACGGGATCGTGTGGGCCTTTCCGCCGCGGTCGCGGTAGCGCACGCCCTCGACGCCGTTTTCGGAATGGCCCTTGATTTCCAGCGGCTCGATCCCGGTGCGGATTTCGACTCCCGACCGCTTCAACGCCCAAGTCAGGGCGAGCCCCTTGGCCAGCACCTCCGGCCTCACCATCAGCTTGGGCAGGGCCTTGAGACGCAGGTGGAAAGAGGATGTGTCGAGCACGGCCGCCACGTCCGCGCCGGCCTTCTTGTATTGCGCGGCGACCAAATAGAGCAGCGGCCCAGTACCCATGAAAACAACA
The DNA here is from genome assembly GCF_055901555.1 of Mesorhizobium sp. WSM4821. Taxonomy (NCBI): domain Bacteria; kingdom Pseudomonadati; phylum Pseudomonadota; class Alphaproteobacteria; order Hyphomicrobiales; family Phyllobacteriaceae; genus Mesorhizobium; species Mesorhizobium sp. WSM4821. Next base: position 5,700,562 of record NZ_CM148371.1, read on the forward strand.
CGGCAGCCGATGGCGCAGGCCTGCGACTTCAGCGCGATCTGCGCGCCGCCGAGGCTATAGACGCCCGCCATGTTCCAGCCCTTGACCGGCATCAGCCGGTCCGCCGCTCCCGAGGCGATGATGAGTGCATCGAAATCGAGAACCTCCGCACAGGCGCCGCAAACAACATGCAGCTGCTTTTCCGAAATTCCCCAGGCGAGCGTCTCCGGCCGATAGTCGACGGTGTTTCGAAGGGCGTCGAACGTGCCGTGCAGGCTCTCGGCGCGGCTGGCCTCCGTTCCGTAAAGCACGGCGTACGATCTGCGGAAATTCTCCGGCTGTCGGCGATATATCTGCCCGCCATCGCGTCGGCCCTCATCGACGAGGATCGGCCGGAGCCCGGCGGCCACCAGCGTCTCGGCGGCGCGAACGCCGGCCGGACCGGCGCCGACGACGACTATGCGAGGACCGGCCATCTTGCCTCCGGGGCTTTGGTGAGGATACGCAAATCTTCAGTGACAACGGTCGTACAGGCGCGCAGGCGCTCGCCGGCTTCCGTCCAGACCCAGCAGTCCTGGCAGGCGCCCATGAGACAAAATCCGGCGCGATCGCCGTCGCCGAATTCCGATTGCCGAATGCTGCCTCGATTGGTCAGGATGGCGACGAGCAGCGTGTCGCCTTCGCGAGCCGCAGCCGTGCAGCCATCGACACTAATGAAAAGCTTGGCTCGCGCTTCCTCGCCCAGGCGCTGCAAGCGTGCGCGGCCGAAAGACAACATGGAACTGGTCTCCGTTTGTGGAGGATAAGAATTCCACGAGGGCACATCCTTGGCCAATACAGTATGTTTTGCCTTCCCAAACCTTAGGTTATGATAGAGGATGAACGCCAGGCATCTCGAGGTCTTCCGCGCCGTTATGCGCCACGGCTCGCTCACCGCGGCGGCGGAAGCGCTGCATGTCTCGCAGCCTGCGGTCAGCAAGGTTCTGCGCCACTTCGAAAGCGTGATCGGCTATCAGCTGTTCGAGCGCATCAGCGGGCGGCTCATCGCCACGGCGGAGGCACATCTGCTGTTTCAGGACGCCGATCGTATCTTCCGCGAGATCGAGGCGCTGAAGGTCTTTTCCAACCGCATTCGCGACAAGCAGTTGAGCCTGTTGCGTGTCGCCGCGAGCGCGCCGCCCACCTTTGCCCTGCTGCCGATCGCGGCGCTGCGCTTCCGGCGGCGCAATCCCGGCGCACGGCTGGTGCTGCAAACGCTGCCTGCGCAGGAGATCGCCGAGCGAATCCTTATCGGCGACGCCGATCTCGGACTGACGATGACAACACTTTCCGAGCCGCAGATCCGTAACGATGTCGTGGGCAGCGCCGAGATCGTCGCCCTGATGCCGCGCACGTCGCCATTGGCCGGCAAGGACTTCGTAACCCCTGCCGACCTTGCCGGGGAAACGCTTATCTCCTACGGGATCCAGACGACGGCCGGGCGGATGGTGATGCGCGCCTTTCAGGAGCATGGCCAAGTCTACGATCCGCAGATCGAGATCAGCCTTTCGATCGCGTCCGTACCTTTGGTGGCAAAGGGGCTGGGCGTGGCGCTTGTGGACGGGCTGATCCCGTGGGCGAGCTTCGGGGAGTTGGTGGTCCGCCCTTTCCGACCGCGTTCGGCGCTCGAGATCGTGCTCGTGTCCAGCACGACGCTGCCGCAATCACGTTTTTGCCGGGAATTCTCCCGCGACATTCAGGCGGTGATACATGACCTGGGAAGCGACAAGCCCGCAGAACTCGGCACGCAGGTTCCGATTGCAGGGCCGTAAAGACAAAGCCTGTACGACAAGGGCTCATGCGGCTTGCAGTCGGCGTGGATCACCCGAGGGTTTGGCTGGCCAATGCGTAGGCGATCGGATGATTCTTGGCGCCACTCGCCTGGCCGACCGCCAGACATCGGCCGAGCCACATGCTGGTCACGGTATCGAAAATCTGCAGGCCGGACCTCGCCACGAACTCCGGGAAAGCGCCTGCCTGCTGGCGCGTGTCGAGGCGCAGAAAACGTCCGGCGTGTTCGGCAACATGCGGCCGAGTGACTGCAACGGCATCGTCGTCGGTTTCGGCGATAACCGGTCCGACCACATGGCCGCGGCCGAAGCGGCGGCAAAGCGCGAACGCGCGAATGCGCTTGCGGCGCACGAGCGCCACCCCTTTCGACACCTCCAGCAACCGCGCAAGCAGCGCGGAACGGTCCACTCCGTAGGCGCTGCGGTCCAGAGCCACCAGTTCCGCTAGGTCGCCGGACGCGATGTCGCGCAAGGTCGCGCCGGCGGGCGGTCGTCCGATCTCAGGCGCCACTGCCTCTCCCTGGCACTGGTACACGGTTTTCGTGGCGGTGAACCCCATGGACAGGTAAAGCCGGCGCGCCGCCCTCGTGGCGTTCAACCCGAAATCGCGTGGGCCCGCCTGCGCCAGCACATGCTCCATCATCCACCGGCCGGCGCCGTAGGCCTGCAAACGCGGGGATGTGATGACCATGCCGATTGTCGCGAAATCGGGCCCATGCGGAAACCACATCGCTGTGCCGAGCGCGCGCCCGATCTCGTCCAGGGCGACTATTCCGTGACCCATGTCACGTATCATCCTCCAGTCCTCGGCACGGTGTGGCCAGCCGACACCCATCGAAAGGGCATGCAGCTTGGCAAGTTCGACATCCGCGATGTCGGCAATCTTCAGCTTGAAGGAACTGAGTACGATGGATTCTTCGGCCTTCAATGACATCTCTTCCCTAGGGAGCATGTGAATGGCGGGCACAGACTGGAATTCCGATCCGCTCTTGTCATGCCATGCGGACGGCATCCTTCATGGATCTTGCCTATCCAGTATCACCAATCGACGCCACAGAATCCGCTAGAGATGCGCCCGCATTCAAAACTTTCCACCGAAGCTGACCGGCTTTCCGCATTCCGGACCGGAAGCTGAGCCTATGCTTTAGCGGCATCGGCATTGAGCGGTTCTGCGTCGGCCAGTTCCCGCAACCAGCGGACGATCGACAGCATCGAAGTCCGCAAGCCAAGCGAGGAAATTGATGAACGCGGAAGAGATCCTTGCTCGACTGGTAGCCTTTCGGTCGGTGGTAGGCCGCCCGAACGGCGAGATAGTTGAGTTTATCCGCACCTATGCCGAACGCTTCGGCGCAAAGGTCACGGTGGCACCAGGACCCGAGGGCGACCGGGCGAACCTCTTCGCAACGATCGGCCCGGCGCATGTTGCGGGTTTCATCCTGTCCGGGCACATGGACGTCGTGCCGGCCGGCGAGCCGGACTGGACAAGCGATCCATTCGCGCTTCGCGCCGAAGGGCGGCGCCTCTATGGACGCGGCGCCAGCGATATGAAGGGTTTTCTGGCCTGCGCACTGGCCGCCCTCCCGGAACTTGCCGCTGCTCCGCTGGCCCGGCCCATCCACCTAGCCTTCTCCTACGACGAGGAGGCGGGATGCCGCGGCGTACGCCATCTGATCGATCTTCTCCCCCGGTTTTGCGCCAAGCCGGAAGGCTGCATTGTCGGCGAGCCGAGCGGGATGCGCGCGATCCGCGCCCACAAAGGCAAGGCTGCGGCGCGGATCGAAATTCGCGGCCGCTCCGGCCACTCTTCGCGACCCGATCGGGGACTGAACGCGATCCACGCCATGGCAGACCTTCTCGCAGAGGCCGTGCGCTACGCAGATGAGTTGAAAGCCGGACCCTTCAATACGAACTTCGCGCCGTCCTATTCCTCGCTCCAGGTTGGAACGATATCCGGCGGACAGGCGCTGAACGTGATCCCGGACTTTTGCTCTGCCGAGGTCGAGGCCCGCGCCATCGCCGGCGTCGCACCGGTGGCTTTGCTGGAGCCTGTAATGGCGGCAGCGGCAAGATTGTCCGACCGCGGATTCAAGGTGAGGTCAGAATTGCTTAGCGAATATCCCGCGCTCTCGCTCGCCTGCGATGCACCACTTGCCCGCCTGCTTGAAGAGCTCACCGGAGAGGAGCCACTCGCCGCCGTAAGCTACGGCACCGAAGCGGGGCTGTATCAGGCGGCCGGCGTGGAAGCGATCATCTGCGGGCCTGGCGACATCGCGCGCGCCCATCGGGCCGACGAATATATCGAGATCGGGGAGCTCGCCGCTTGCCAGCGTATGATCGAGGATCTGGGCGCGAGGCTTCGTCATTGAGCTGCCGCGACTGAGCCGGCGGTTAAATTCGGCGCGATCTGCCGTTGCCATCGGCAGCTTCGAAGCATCCTGCCGCAGCCGGTCGTCCAACATCAGGCCGTCATCAATTCTAGGAGCCTTGAATGGCCTTCCTGTTCAACTGCGATGCCGAACGGGCCAGGGTTTTCGCAGCCGAGTTCGCACGCGAATTGCCGGAGCTTCGCTTCACCGCCGACGCGGGCGGGATCGACCCGGCAGAGGTGCGTTACCTTCTGACCTGGACCGCACCCGACAATCTCGACCGCTACTCGAACCTGGAAATCCTGTTCTCGATCGGCGCCGGGGTGGACCAATTCCGCACCGACCGCTTGCCCGAAAAAGTCATGCTGGTGAGGATGGTCCAGGAAGGCATCATCCGCATGATGCAGGAGTACGCCACGCTAGCCGTGCTGGCGCTGCACCGCGACCTGCCGGGCTATCTCGACCAGCAGGTGCGAGGCGAATGGCGGGCGCGCCCGGTCCGGCAAGCGCAAGAGCGGCGGGTCGGCGTGCTCGGCCTCGGCATGCTAGGTACGGCCGTGCTCGACTGTCTGCGGCCGTTCGGCTTTGTCCTCTCAGGCTGGAGCCGGTCGCCGCGCGAAATCGCCGGCGTGGCTTGTCACAATGGCAAGACCGCGCTGCAAGGATTCCTTGCCGAATGCGACATCCTGATCTGCCTCCTGCCGCTGACCACTGAAACGCGCCGCTTGCTCAATGCCGATCTATTCGCCGCACTGCCCAGGGGGGCGAGCATCGTGCATGTGGGACGCGGGCAGCAACTCGACCATGACGCTTTGCTGGCTGCATTGGATAGCGGGCAACTCGCCGGCGCAGTGCTGGACGTGACCGATCCGGAGCCCCTGCCGGCGGATCATCGGCTCTGGCGTCACCCCCGGGTCATCCTGACCCCGCATATCGCCAGCGTGACGCCGGCCGCGGCTGCGGCGAAGGCCGTGATCGACAATATTCGCCGCCACGAAGCCGGGCTCGATCCCATCGGTCTCATCGACCGCGCCCGGGGCTACTAGCCCCTACCTCCCATCCAAAGGAAACCAGATGTCCCTGCTCAAGACGATCAATCCAAAGCCCCTCGATGCGCCGCGTGAGTCCAATCCGTCGCCCGACCGCCTAATCTGCGGCAACCCTTCATTCAAGACCTGGCCACAGGATGCAGCGCGCGAAGGAATGATCAATACGGGCATATGGGAAGCCACGCCCGGCGAAACGCGATCGATCAAGGGCGAAACTTTCGAGTTCTGTCACATTCTCGACGGCGTGATCGAATTGACCGAGGATGGCGGGGAGTCAGTCACTTACCGCGCGGGCGACAGTTTCGTGATGAAGCCTGGCTTCACCGGGACATGGCGGACGATCGAGACGGTCCGCAAGATCTACCTGACTGTCACTCCATGACTTCCCTCAGCTTCGACCCCGGCGCGCTTGCGCTCCCGCGGGGCCATTTCATCGGCGGGCGGATGATTCCGGCGACAGGGGCTCTCGCAATGCATCGTCCCTCGGACGGTGTGGCGTATGCCGACTGCCCGGTGGCCGGCGCGGATCTGGTCGACCAGGCTGTCGATGCGGCGAAGCATGCCTTGAAGGAAAGCGGCTGGGCGGGACTTCGCCCACGCGAACGGACACGCGCAATGCATCGCTGGGCCGACCTGATCGAGGCCGAAGCCGTGACGCTCGCGCGTCTCGAGGCTATCGCCTCGACGCGCCCGATAGGTGAGCTCATCCAGGGCGACATCGCGGTCACGGCGGAGCAGATCCGATTCTTCGCCGAATTTGCCGACAAGGAGGACGGCGACCTGGTACCGACAGGCGACGACAGTTTCGGCATGATCCTGACGGAGCCCTACGGCGTCGTCGGCGCGATCACGCCGTGGAATTACCCGCTCGCCATGGCAGGCTGGAAACTTGGGCCGGCGCTGGCCGCCGGCAATGCCGTGGTGCTCAAGCCCTCTGAACTGACTCCCTTTTCCACCCTCTACATGGCCGAGCTTTCCGTTCGCGCGGGTCTTCCCGCGGGCCTCATCAATATCGTGCTCGGCGATGGCGCCACCACCGGCAACGCAATCACCGGACATCCGGACATCGGCAAGGTGAGCTTTACCGGATCAACGGCCGCGGGCGCGGCGATCATGGCCAACATCGCTCGTACGGGGATCAAGCCGATGACGCTGGAACTCGGCGGCAAGAGCCCGCAGCTCGTCTTCGCCGATGCCGATCTCGAACTGGCGGCAGGCGCCATCGCCCGCAGCATTCTGTCGAATGCGGGCCAGGCCTGCGTCGCGGGGTCGCGGCTGATCGTCGCCGAAGCGGTGGCGGAGCCGCTGACGCTGGCCGTCATCGGCCATATGGCGAGGATCAGCCCAGGACCGACCTGGGACGAGGCAACGCGATATCCCCCGATCATCTCCGAACGCCAGATCGGCCGGATCGACGGTATTGTCCAGGGTGCCGTCGCGGGCGGGGCCGAATGCCTTGCTGGAGGCGGCAGGCTCGACCGCGAAGGTTATTTCTACGCCCCTACCTTGCTTGCCGGCGTGAGCCAATCCTCTCCCGCCGTGACGGAAGAGATTTTCGGCCCGGTACTGACCCTCCAGACCTTCGCCGATGAAGAGCAGGCGTTGGCGCTCGCCGACCATCCTGAATACGGGCTGGCTGCGGGCGTGTTCACCCGCGAACTCTCCCGCGCCATCCGGGTCACGAAAAGGCTTCAAGCCGGCACTGTCTGGGTCAACCGCTACGGCCGCTCGCGCGACCACATTCTGCCGACCGGCGGCTACAAGCGGTCCGGCATCGGCAAGGATCTCGGACGCGATGCCTACCTGGCAAACCGCCGGTCAAAAAGCGTGCTGATCAGCCTTTGATGGAAAGACAGGATATGAAAAGCTATTCGATCGCCTTGATCCCCGGTGACGGCATCGGCAACGAGGTCACCGACGCGGCCTGGCAGCTGCTGGAGGCTGCCGCCGGCAATTCGGGTTTCGCGCTGGTGAGCAAGCGGTTCCCGTGGTCCTGCACCTACTACAAGCAAACCGGCGCGATGATGCCCGCCGATGGGATCGAGATGTTGCGCGGCTTCGACGCCATACTTCTAGGCGCGGTCGGCTGGCCCGCGGCGGTGCCGGATTCGGTCTCGCTGCACGGGCTGCTCCTGCCGATCCGAAAAGCCTTCGTGCAGTATGCAAATATCCGCCCGCACCGGCTGCTGCCGGGGGTGGAGGGCCCGCTCAAAGCCAAATCCTTCGACATCCTGTGCATCCGCGAGAACACCGAAGGCGAATATTCAGGGGCGGGCGGGCGGGTGCATCAAGGCACCGGCGATGAGGTGGCGGTGGAGACCTCCATCTTCACCCGCAACGGCGTCGAGCGTATCCTGCGCTTCGGCTTCGAGCGGGCGCGGTCGCGGCGCCGCAAGCTCGCCTCCGTCACAAAGTCGAATGCACAGAAATACTCGATGGTGTTCTGGGACGAAATCACGGCGCGGCTTGCCGCTGAATATCCGGACGTCCAGGTGACGAGCTACCATATCGACGCGATCGCCGCGCGTATGGTGATGGCGCCGGAAAGTCTCGACGTGGTCGTCGCCTCCAACCTCTTCGGCGATATCCTCACCGATCTCGGCGCGGCGATCCAGGGCGGCCTGGGATTAGCCGCCTCAGCCAACGTCAACCCCGACCGCAGCGCACCCTCCATGTTCGAGCCGGTCCACGGCTCGGCTCCCGACATCGCCCATTTGGGCATCGCCAATCCGATCGCCGCCATCTGGTCGGCGGCCATGATGCTCGAGCACTTGGGTGAAGGCGCCGCTGCGGCGAAGATCATGACCGCGATCGAGGTTACGACAGCGCGCGGCATCGGAACCGTCCCGGGCAAGGACCGCACGGACGCAATTACCGGCGCAGTGCTGGCGGCGCTCAAATGAAGGGTGGACGAATGGACGCGTTGAAGGACAAGGGACTGTTCCGGCAGCAATGCCTGATCGCCGGCGCATGGCGCGATGCGGCCTCGGGCGCTACGGTCGAGGTGAAAGACCCGGCGACGCAGGCCGTGATCGGCACCGTGCCGGATGCGAGCGGCGCCGAAACCCGTGCCGCCATAGAAGCCGCATCGAGGGCATTCGGTTCGTGGCGCGAGAAAACGCACGCCGAGCGCGCCATGCTGCTCGAGGCCTGGCACGACCTTATGCTCGAAAACCTCGAGGATCTGGCACGGATCCTGACGCTGGAACAAGGCAAGCCGCTTGCCGAGGCCCGCGGCGAGATCCGCTACGGCGCGTCCTTCGTCAAATGGTTCGCGGAAGAAGCGCGGCGGATCGGTGGAACGACCATCCCCTCGCCCACCCGCGATCGAAGGATCGTGGTACTGAAGGAGCCCGTCGGCGTGTCGGCGATCATCACGCCGTGGAACTTTCCCAATGCGATGATCACCCGAAAAGTCGCGCCGGCGCTGGCGGCGGGCTGCACGGTCGTCGTCAAGCCGTCGGAATTCACGCCCTTTTCTGCGCTGGCGCTCGGCGTGCTGGCCGAGCGGGCCGGAATCCCGGCCGGCGTCATCAATATCGTTACCGGCATGCCGGCCAAAATCGGCGCGGAGCTGATGGCCAACGAGACGGTGCGCAAGATCTCCTTCACCGGTTCGACCCGCGTTGGAGCGCTGCTGATGCGCGGGGCGGCCGATAGCATCAAGCGCCTCAGCCTGGAGCTCGGCGGCAATGCTCCGTTCATCGTCTTCGATGACGCCGATGTCGATCTCGCGGTCGAGGGCGCCATCGCCTCAAAATTCCGGAACGGCGGGCAGACCTGCGTCTGCTCGAACCGCATTCTCGTGCAGGCGGGCGTCTATGAGGCGTTCGCCAAGAAGCTTGCCGCCCGGGTATCAAGCATGAAGGTTGGCCCCGGCACCGAGCCGGACGTCGAGATCGGCCCGATGATCAATGGCGCGGCCATCGAGAAGATCGAACGCCATGTATCCGATGCGCTCGCCAAGGGTGCACGCGTACTTTCGACGCGCCCGGCCATGCCCGGCGGCGGACAGTATGCGGCCCCGGTGGTGCTTGGCGGCGCCACGACGGAGATGCTGCTCGCCAGCGAGGAAACCTTCGGCCCCGTCGCGCCGCTCTTCCGGTTCGAAACAGAGGCCGAGGCAATCGCCATCGCCAATGGCACGCCCTTCGGTCTGGCCGCCTATTTCTACACCGAGAGCCTGAAGCGGTCGTGGCGGGTGGCGGAGGCGCTGGAGTTCGGCATGGTTGGACTGAACACCGGCGCGATCTCCACGGAAGTGGCTCCCTTCGGCGGCGTCAAGCAGTCGGGCCTCGGCCGCGAAGGCGCCCAATGCGGCATCGAGGAGTACCTGGAAATGAAGAGCTTCCACATCGGCGGGCTGGCCTGACGGGCCCGCAGGAAGCAGACGGCATGGACACCCGTCCGTGCCGTGCGCCTTACTGAAAGCGGTCGAGGGTTTTGTAGTAGAGCCCGACGAGCGGCAGGAACCACGGCTTGCCGAAATGCCCGGGAACCGCCGGCCAAGCGAGGCCCTTGACCGGGTTGCGATCGGCCCTGCCCAGAATGGCGTCCGCCAGGACGATTCCCATATACGTGGACATCTGCGCGCCATGGCCGGAATAGCCCATGGCATACCACAAGCCGTCGGCGAAGCCCGCGCGCGGGAAGCGGTCCTTGGTCATATCGACCAGCCCGCCCCAGCAGTAGTCGATTTCCACCCTGGCGAGATGCGGAAAGATCGCCGCAAGGCTTTCGCGCAGAATCGCTCCACTCTTTGCGTCGGAGCGCTGATCGGACGTGGCCGAAAACCGCGCCCTGCCGCCGAAGATCAACCGGTCGTCAGGTGACAGGCGGAAGTAATTGCCGATATTCATCGAGGTGACAAAGGTTCGATTGCCCGGCACGGTTGCGGCGATCTCGGCCTCCGACAGCGGCCGGGTGGCGACGATGAAGCTGCCAACCGGCACGATGCGCCGACGGAAATAGCCGAACGGACTGGACGTGTAGGCGCCCGTCGCCAGAAAGACATTGCCAGCGGTGACGCTGCCGCGTGGCGTTTTAAGCTGGTGCTCGCCGGCCGAAGACGTCACCCCCGTCACCTGCGCGTTTTCGAAAATCGCCGCCCCGTGTTTGGCGGCCGCGCCGGCAACACCGGCAACGAAGCGCCCCATATGCATCATCGCACTTTTCTTCGACAGCATCGCGCCATGGAAGGATGTGGAGCCGATTTCGCGCTTCAGATCGGCCGCACTCAAAAGCTCCGTATCGGGGTCCACTTCGCGATGGACCGCCTCGAAATTTCGGGCGATCTGATCGAAATGCCCCGGTTTCGACGCAAGCTTCAGCTTGCCGGAGCGGCGGAAATCGCAATCGATCCCCTCCTCCGCCACGATGCGCTCGATCGTGTCGACTGAGGCATCGAAGGCGCGGTAGAGCGCCGCCGCGCGTTCCGCCCCAAGCTGCGCCTTGGCGGCCAGGAAACTGTGCGCCAGGCCATTGTTGAGATGCCCGCCATTACGGCCCGAGGCCCCGGATCCGACGGTGTTCGCCTCCAGCACCACGACCTTGGCGCCCGCCTTCGCCAGATGCCGCGCGGCCGCGAGCCCAGTGAAGCCGCCGCCGATCACAGCCACGTCGTAGCGGCCCTCGACCGGCCCGGCGGCCGCGCCTGTGAAAGCCGGAGCGGTGTCGTGCCAGTAGGATTTGAACTGCATGGCCGGATCCCTCAGAGCCCGACGACGCCGGGCAGGCCCGATATGTCTCTGATCTCCGTATATTCATAATAGGGGTTGGCAGGCTCATGGCCGCGATTGACCCAGACCTTGTGCTTGACGCCCAGATCGTAGGCCGACATCAGATCGTAGCGGAACGACGACGAGCAATGCAGCACGTCCTGCGGGTCGCAGCCGAGCATGTCGAACATGTATTCGAAGGCCTGCAAGCGCGGCTTGTAGGCATTCGCCTGCTGCGCAGTATAGACGGCGTGGAACGGCGCGCCGAGCTTTTCCACATTCGACATGATCTGCTCGTCCATCGCGTTGGACAGGATCACCAGCGGGATCTCCTTGGCCACTTTCGCCAGTCCGGCCGGCACGTCCGGGTGAGGTCCCCAGCTTGGCACCGCATCGTATATTGCTCGAGCGTGCTCCGCACGGAACGTCACACCGTTCTTGCGGCAGGTCCGCTCAACCGCATTGTGAATGACCTCGTTGTAGGGTTTCCAGTCGCCAAGGATCTCGTCCAGCCGGTAGGCCGCGAAATTCTTGATGAACTGCGCCATGCGCGGGGCGTCGAGTTGCTCGCCATAGATCTTCTGAGCGGCCTCGGCCATCTGGAAGTTGGTGAGCGTGCCGTAGCAGTCGAAGGTGATGTATTTGGGCCGAAACTGGGTCATGTGATGCATCCTTCCAGGGTGCTAACGGGGCTTTGCGATCCAAGTCATCATAGGCAGGAGCGCGGCGGCCCGATGACCGCAATTGCAGCTATCGGGAGCAGATTGTTCCGTATCGCCGTCGGCATTTGGCAGAGAGTTGCGCGGCCGCCGGTTTGCCGGCCCGCACCATCACGAGTGGTTTCACTCCACTACCGCACAACCGGCATAAGATGCGGCTTCCCCCGGCCAGGACGGAGAAAGATACCGCGCGTTCCGCGTCCTCGGGACGATCTTCTTTGCGACCGGGTCTATCACAGAAGGCACAACCATCCGGGACAAACCATGCTCACGACATCAATCGAGCTTGTGGACTTCACGCGAGAGCACCTCGACGGCGCCTTGCTCCTTTCGCGTCAAGCGGGGTGGCCCCACAGGCGCGAGGATTGGGCCATGATGCTGACGATCAGCGGCGGCGTTGTCGCGCTCGACGGCGACCGGGTGGTGGGAACGGCGCTGGTTACGCGCTACGGTCGGGCAACGGCCGCGATCAATATGGTCATCGTCGACACCGCGACGCGCGGGCACGGGATCGGCCGCAGGCTCATGAACTTCGCCCTCCAGGCCAGCGAAGGCCGTGACTGCCGGCTCACAGCAACGCAAGACGGTTTGCCGCTCTACGAGAAGCTCGGATTCCGCGCGTGCGGCGAAATCCTGCAGCATCAGGGAATTGCGCGAGAGGCTGCCATAGCCCGAACGGGCGTGGATTGGGCGACAGCCGATGACATCGCCGCAATCGCCAAGCTCGACCAGGCGGCCTTCGGCGCGGACCGCGGCGCGCTGATGGCGCTTTTGTGTGAACAAGGACGCTTCGCGGTGCTGCGGCAGGAGGGGCGGCCAAGCGGTTTCGCCGCCATCCGCAGTTTCGGACGCGGCGAAGTCGTGGGACCGGTGGTGGCGGCGACGGGCAACGACGCCCGCATGCTTATCTCATTCCTCTGCGCTGCCCGTCCAGGCGCCTTCCTGCGCGTGGACACACCTCGGACATCCGGCCTGGCGGCTTGGCTCGCGGAACAAGGCCTTGCCCATGTCGGCAGCGGCATCGCCATGCGCAGGGGCGCTCATGCGTCCGGCCAAGCAGCCGGCGTCCAGACCTTCGCACTGGCCAGTCAGGCCCTTGGATGAATTCGGAGAGACAAATGCTGAGAAATTCCCTGGTCGAACTCGACCGCGCCCATCTGGTGCATCCCGTCGCCTCCTATCGCGGCCACGAAAGGCTTGGGGTACGCATCGTGAAGAGCGGCTCGGGAGCAACAATCACCGACGCCAGCGGCCACAGGCTGATCGACGGCTTCGCGGGACTGTGGTGCGTGAATGCAGGCTATGGCCAGGACAGCATCGTCGAAGCAGCCACGCGCCAACTGCGCGAACTGCCCTACGCCACCGGCTATTTCGGTCTCGGCTCGGAGCCTGCCATCAGGCTTGCGGCGGAACTCGCCGAGCGCGCGCCTGGCGATTTGAACCATGTTTATTTTACGCTCGGCGGCTCCGACGCCGTGGACAGCACGATCCGCTTCATTCGCTATTACTACAATGCCAAGGGCATGCCGCAGAAGGACCAGTTCATCTCGATCGAGCAGGGCTACCACGGTTCCTCTACCGTGGGAGCGGGGCTTACCGCCCTGCCGGCCTTTCATGCCGGCTTCGGTGTGCCGCTGGACTGGCAACACAAAATACCGTCGCACTACGTGTACCGAAACCCGGCCGGCAGCGACCCGAAGGCGATCATAGCAGCCTCCTTGGCTGCCTTGCGCCGCAAGGTGGATGAACTGGGAGCGGAGCGCGTCGCCGCATTCTATGCGGAACCGATACAGGGCTCGGGCGGCGTCCTCGTCCCACCCCATGGGTGGATGAAGGCGATGCGCGATCTTTGCCGGGAGCTCGACATTCTTTTCGTCGCCGACGAGGTGATCACCGGATTCGGCCGGACGGGTCCGCTCTTTGCGTGTTCCGAGGATGGCATCGTGCCGGACCTGATGACCGTCGCCAAAGGCCTGACTTCCGGTTATGCGCCGATGGGGGCGGTTCTCATGTCCGACAGGGTCTACGACACCATCGCCGACGGCGCGGGCGCTTCCGCAGTTGGCCACGGCTACACCTATTCCGCCCATCCGGTCAGCGCTGCGATCGGCCTGGAGGTCTTGAGGCTTTACGAAGCCGGCCTGCTGGAGAACGGCAGGAAGGCAGGAGCGCGGTTGATGGAAGGACTGCGGAGCCTATCGCAGCACCCGCTTGTCGGCGATGTGCGCGGACGCGGCATGCTGGCCGCGATCGAATTGGTGGTGGACAAGGAGCGCAAGACACCGCTTCCGGGCAGCGCCGATCCGTCGCGGCGGATATTCGATCGCGCCTGGGATAACCGGCTGGTTGTGCGCGCCTTCGGCAATGGCGTGCTCGGCTATGCTCCGCCACTCTGCTGCACGGATGACGAGATCGATGCCATCGTCGAGCGAACCCGCATGACGCTCGATCAGACGCTCGAAGATCCGGACGTGCGCGCAGCAATGGCTTGAGTGTGAAGAAGAATCATCGAACCAGGAGCGTCACGTGACAAAGATACTTCGCGACTTCAAATATCTGACATTCGACGTCGTCGGCACCCTGATCGACTTCGAAGGCGGCATCACCAACTGCCTCGCGGAGGTCGCCGCCGAGGCGGGTGTTACGGTCGACGGCGAGACTGCCCTGAGGCTCTATCGCGCGGCCAGATATGCGCCCAATGCCGGCCGCTTCCCGGATGATCTCGTCAGGGTATATGAGGTGATAGCACCGGAGCTCGGCCTGCCCGCCGAACGCCGGTATAGCGAGCGGCTACGCGATTCCGCGAGAAGCTGGAAAGGCTTTGCCGACAGCACCGAGGCCCTGGCCCGGCTGGCAAAGCGCTATCGCCTGATCGCCATGACCAACGCGCAACGCTGGGCCTTCGAATACTTCTCACGCGAACTGGGCGATCCTTTTTACAAGGGCTTCACGGTCGATGACACCGGCACGGAAAAACCCGATCCGGTGTTCTTCGAGAAGGTTTTCGCGTTCGTCGAATCCGAGGGCAATTCGCGCCACGACATCCTGCACGTCGCCCAGAGCCAATACCACGACATCGGCATTTCGCGGAAACTCGGGCTGACCAATTGCTGGATTCAGCGGCGCCATGCCCAGGAAGGCTATGGCGGAACCATCGAGCCGGAAAGCTTCACCGAGCCGGACTTCCATTTCACTTCGATGGCAGAGCTGGCGGACGCCGTGGAGCGGAGCCAAGCCGCCTAAGCGAATTCGGGCGAGGGCTGCTAAACCGGGAACAGGCTCTTCAGCGGCAGGTGCGATTTGACGATCGGCGATTTCAGCACGACGAAGCTGAAATATTTGTCGATGCCGATATCCATGTCCGTCAGGCGCTCCATGATCGCCTGATATTCGGCGATCCCGGCGGTGACGAATTTGAGCAGATAGTCGTAACCGCCTGAAACGAGATGACATTCGACAACCGAATCGACCTTCTCGATGGCTGCAAGGAACCGCGCGAAGTCGATCTGGCGGTGGTTTTTCAGCGTCACCTCGGTAAAGACGGTAAGCGTCTGCCCCAGTTTTGCGATGTCTATCTGCGCCGAATAGCCGACAATATAGCCTTCGGCCTGGAGCTTTTTCACCCGCATCAGACAGGGGCTGGCCGAAAGATTCACCAATCCCGCCAGTTCCACATTGGTGATCCGGCCGTCTTTCTGCAATTCAGAAAGTATCTTGATGTCGATCCGGTCGAGTTTCATGCGCGATTTGCTCGGGTCGGTGCCGCAGGCTTACTCGAAGCAGATTATGCTGAACCGACTAAGGAGCAAAGAGCAAACCGCTGGGTTTCTCGACGCATTACGCATAGCAGAATTCCCCGTTGACGTTTCGCGCAACCAAAGGAAATGCTGCCTCCCGCCCATCTGCGGCAAATGTGCTTCCGCCCGTGCGATAATATGGTCGCACGATCGGAGACCCAAATGCCTGCCCCGCTCCTTCACATCGAGACAACACCCGCCCTGCCCGAGACCGCCGACGTCGTCGTGATCGGCGGCGGGATAGTCGGCGTATTCGCAGCATATTACCTGGCGCGGCGCGGGGTGCGGGTAGCGCTTCTGGAAAAGGGCCGGATCGGCGCCGAACAGTCCAGCCGCAACTGGGGCTGGTGTCGACAACAGAACCGCGACGCCCGCGAACTGCCAATGGCGACGGCAAGTCTGGCACTTTGGGAGGCTCTCGCCGGCGAGATTGGCGAGGATCCGGGGTTCCGGCGTTGCGGGCTGCTTTATCTCAGCAACAACGAGGCCGAGATAAGCGGCTGGGCACGCTGGCGCGATTTCGCCCGCAGCGTCGGCGTCACCACGCACATGCTCAGTCCCTGCGAGGCCACGGCGCACGGGAAGGCGACCGGCCGGAATTGGAAGAGCGGCGTCTTCTCACCTTCGGACGGGACGGCGGATCCATCGCGTGCCGCGCCGGTGGTGGCGCGCGGCATCCTGAAGGCTGGGGGAAGCGTTCATCAGATGTGCGCCGCCCGAGGAATCGAAACGGAGGGCGGCCGCATCGGCGCGGTCATTACCGAGCACGGGACGATCCGCACGAAAACTGTCGTGCTGGCCGGCGGGGCCTGGGCCTCCTCATTTTGCCAGCAATTGGGCATCCGCTTCCCGCAAGCGTCGGTGCGCTCCTCGATCCTTTCGGTTGCTCCCGGATCCAAGGGGCTGCCCGATGCGCTGCATACTTCGGAAATCTCGGTCACCCGCCGCGGTGACGGCGGCCATACGCTCGCAATCAGCGGCCGCGCCAGCGTCGATCCGACACCGCAACTGTTCCGGTTTGCGCGCGAATTCGTGCCGATGTTCTCCAAGCGCTGGCGTTCCCTCGTCCCCGGCGGCCTGCAGGCGTGGCAGGCAAAGCATGAAACGCTGACGCGCTGGCGGCTCGACGCCCCCACGCCAATGGAGCGAACCCGCATTCTCGACCCAAGGCCCGATCGGAGGCTGATCCGGACAACACACCAGCGGGCCTGTCGATTGCTGCCGGCGTTGCAGCAGGTGGAAATTTCGGCCGCCTGGGCCGGTTATGTCGACAGCACACCGGACGGAGTCCCGGCGATCGGTGAGATTCAGAGCCTGCCGGGCTTCATCCTCGCGGCTGGCTTCAGCGGCCATGGGTTTGGCATAGGTCCCGGTGCAGGCCATTTGATCGCGGATCTCATCACCGGATCCGCTCCGATAGTCGATCACCTGCCCTACAGACCCGAACGCCTCGATGCATCTGCATGGGGCCAGGTAGCGGAGTTTTGAAGGCTGATCTAAACCATCTCCGGCATGCCAGAGGCTGACAATCCCGAACCACTATCATCTTAGTTATCCATCGGTATTCACCGACGTATCTGTGATAGCCCCGAAAGCTTCTCGCTTGGGTTCTGTGCGCGTTTCCGTAGGATTGCCAGTAGCCCACCATAAGTCAATGAAATCAAAGCGCTCCAATGAGGCTCGCCAACGCCGGGCCACCTGAAGAAGAGACGTGATTGGTGCAGACCAGAAGGCCCTGCCGGCTGGCGGTTGGCGCTATCGGGGAATAATATTTTGGTGATAGGGACCTCTGAGGTTCGATTGTTCGACACCAAGACAAAGGCGATTTATCAGCCGGACCAGCTCTTCGCCTTGTTTTGCGACGATCACGCCGCGCTCGTGCGGAGGCGCCTCTGAAAGCGCCCTCCACAACTGGGATTGTCGATCACAGAGATCGGCCAGTTCCGAACATTCCTGCACGGTCAATTTCAAAAGATCACGCTGCGTCACCGGTCCAATGCCGCAAGGGGTGGTCGCCCCCAGAGAAACGTAGTCTGGCGGCACGGTGCCTTTTGCGTTGGTCACCGATTTGCGGCAGATGACGTCGAAGATCAGGTCGACGGCTTGCCTGGCTCCGGCGACGCGCGAAGGATGGTCCGTATCGGCTGCGGCGTGCGGCAGAAGTTCAAGCTTGGCTCCGTGCTTTTCCACCAGGTCGAGATAAGGCAACATCGGGCCGGAAAGGCTGCCGGTCGAAGCGTCCCTGAACAGGTCGGCGTCGATGGCGGCGTGACGAAGCTGGCCAGAGGCGAGCGCGCCATCGAGAGCCTGAATGTCGACAAGCTCGCCGCGGTCGTAGTTGATCAGCACCGCGCCATTCTTCATACGGGCCAGGACGTCCGCGCCGACCAGCCCCGCATTGGCGTAGCCCCCGGTTTGCGCATTCAGCTTGCCCAGCCCGACATGGACGCTGAGCACGTCGGCGCCTTCGGCCGCTTCGGCGGGACTTGCCGCATAGGTGAATCCTTCGGCCTCTATCCACTCCCGGCGGTGTGGCCGTGCGTGGATCACCACGCGCATGCCGAAGGCGCGGGCAAGCTTGGCTACCTCTCTGCCGATATTGCCGTAGCCGATGATCGCGATCGTCTTGCCTTCGAGCTTCTCGGTGGGGAAATCACGCAGGTCCCTGCCGGTGTCGAAAGCGCCCCGCGCGACCAGGTCGTGAAGCCTGTCGACAGGGAGATCCGGCATAACTTTGAGGATCGCCTTCATCACCATCTGCGCGGTGGCGCGGCTGTTGATGCCGGGCGTGTTCATCAGCACCGCAGAGCCGCCCTCGCCGCTGCCGCCGCCCCAGGAGCGTGAGCCCATATTTCCGGTGCCGGCCCCGATCCGTACCCCGGCCAGCGCAAAGACGGTCTCCGCGGGCAGAAAGGTCGCGGCGGCGATGACGGCGTCATAGCGCCCGTCGCCGGCGGCTTCGAGCAGTTCTTCCCCTGTGCTGAGGTCCGGCTGGTAAAAGAAATGCACCCGGCCCTGTTCGAGATCCGCCTTGTCGCCGAGCGCAGCCGCGTGAAAGCGGCCGCCCTTGGCTTCGATATGCGAGCGCACTTCGCTGGGGTCAGGCTTGCCGTCTGGTCCGCAGCGCAGGCCGACCAGATCGCAGATCAGCACGGCGTAGACGGCCTGCGGATCGATCTGATCGGCTGCGTCCAAATCTGTCTTTGCATCCGCGATCACGTCGTCATTTCCTCCTGCGAGAGCGTGTCCGTTGGCAATCGCTGGCCGAAGCAGTTTCCAGCCTCGCCAGCGGACAACCGCCGATCAATCAGAACCTATCAGCCCGGAAAGGCGTCAGATCGATTGTCGGCGGCAGACCTGCGGCAAGCTGCGACACGATCTTGCCGGTGACGGCGCCTCCGATCAGGCCTTGATGGCCATGCCCGAAGGCGTAGATGACGTTCTTGGCCCGCGATGACCGGCCGATGACCGGAATGCTGTCGGGCGTGCCGGGACGATGCCCCATCCAGCGCGTGACCTCGCCAACTTCCAATTTCCTGAACATCGGCCGCGCCTGGTTGAGAAGAACATCCGCCCGGCGCATGTTTGCTGCTGCTTGCAGGCCGGCGAATTCGACATTGCCGGCGATCCGCAGGCCGTCTTCCATCGGCGAGGCGACGAACTTGCGGTCGGCCGAGATCGTCTGGATCCGAAGGCCGGTATCGGCGCCCTTGACCATGATGTGATAGCCGCGCTCGCTCTCGAGCGGGATATGGTCGCCAAGCTTGCGGGCGAGGTCGCCCGACCAGGCGCCGGCGCAAAGCACCAAGGTCTCGACCGGCATGTTTTCGCCACCGTCGAGCCGCAGCGCCGATGGACCGTTGGCGTCCAATTCGAAGCCGAGCACCTTGGCGCGCACGAAGCGGGCACCCTGGCGCACCGCATGTTCGGCGAGCCTTGCGACAAGCCGGCCGGGGTTTGGACATTGTCCTTGTTCAGGCAGATAGACCGCGCTCTTGAAGATCGGCGCCAGGGCTGGTTCGAGCTGGCGGATTTCGTCGGCATCGAGGATGTCGACCTTGACGCCGTGCTGGCGACGGAGCCCCAGGCCATAAGCGCCCTTGGATGGCCCGTCGGCCGTTTCGTGGACAAAGAGCTGGCCGCGCTTCTGCAGCAAGTCCTCGCAGCCGGCGGCCTTGATCAGCGGCTCGTAGCACTCGAATGTGTAGCGGTGCAGCGAGCGCATCGCCGCTGATATCTCCTCGACACGCGGCTTGCGGCTCGCGGCGAGGAAGCGCAGCAGCCAGGGTAGCGCGTGCGGCAGATAGGCCAGCCGCACGATCAACGGGCCCTCCGGATCCATCAGCCATTTCGGCACGTTGCGAAGCACGCCGGGCATCGAGTTTGGAATGCACGATCCCGGACAGATGCCGCCGGCATTGCCGAAGGAACACTGCTCCTGCGAGCCCGGCAGGGCCGGATCGACCACCTCTACGGCAAAACCCTGATCGAGCAGGTAGTTCGCGGTGCAGACGCCGACGATGCCGGCGCCGATGACCGTCACCTTGCCGCGCCGCGTGCCTGTCGATGCCATGGCAATCGATCCGTCGTGCCGATCAGGGCGCGGTCGCGCTCGGCGTGCCGGCGCGGAAGGCCGGCAGCGACCGCGCCACCATCTGCTGCAGCATGCGGAAATCGGACAGATAGGCCATGAAGCGATAGCCCAGTTTGCGCATGTCGACGCCATAGGCGACCGAACCGCAATGGATGCCGGGAATGACGCCGGCTTCCTTGCACTTGGCGGCGATGAATTCGATCGCCTCGTAGACGGCCGGATAGCGCGGATCGAAGCCGGGCGCCTCGCCCATAGTCACCGCAAGGTCCGACGGGCCGACGAAGATGGCGTCGAGGTTCGGCGTCTTCAGAATGTCTTCCAGGTTCTTCACCGCCTGTTCGCTCTCGATCATCGCCATGGTGATGATGGTGTCGTTGGCGTGCTGGAAATAGTCCGCGCCGGCATAGAGCGAGGCGCGTAACGGGCCGACGCTGCGGCCGCCCCTGGGGAAGTAGCGGCACGCCTTGACGAAGGCATCCGCTTCCTCGGCCGAGTTGACCATCGGACAGATCACGCCATAGGCGCCGGCGTCCAGCACCTTGCCGATGATCGCCGGATCGTTCCACGGCACGCGCACCATCGGCGTCGTATCCGTCGTCGAGATCGCCTGCAGCATCGGCACGGCGTCGACATAGTCGGTCGCGCCATGCTGGAGATCGATCGTCAGCGCGTCCCAGCCCTGCTGGGCCATCAGTTCCGCCGAGATCGACGATGGAATGCCCAGCCAGCCGGTCACCACTTCGCCGCCGGCGGCCCAGATGTCTTTAACCTTGTTCTTGCGCATAGCTTGAGGTCCTTTGCTATTGTCGGGAATGCAAAATCAGGTCCGCCGCCTTTTCAGCGATGGCGATCGTCGTGATGTTGGTGTTGGCAGCGATGATCGTCGGCATGATCGAGGCGTCGACGACGCGCAGCCCCTGCACGCCGCGCACACGGCACTCGGCGTCGAGCACAGCCAGCGGATCGTTGTCGCCGCCCATCTTGCAGGTGCCTGAGACATGCCAGCCCGACCAGACGGACTGCTTGACCCAGTCGGCGATCAGCTCTTCGTTTCCGAGCATCGCCTGGATGCGATCGGCGGTGCCGAACTTGCGTTTGAGCAGGGTCTCGCGGAAGAACGGCGCGTAGTCGAAGAGGTAGGCGGCCGTCGCCGTCTTGATCCAGTTCGACGGCTTGCGCACGCTGAGCGCGCGCGCCTCGTCGCTGTAGCCCGCCAGGAACCAGGTGTTGACGTGTTGCTGGACATCGGGCGATTGCATGATCCTGCAGATGCGCTTGAAGCCATCGACCAGGCGCATCAGGTCGCGACCGTCGGAGGCCATGTTCAGATCGACGATCGGCTCCTCGGTCTGGGCCGAGCTCTTCAAGGTGACGGTTCCGCGCGAATAGGATTTGTTGACGCAGACATTGAGCGCGCCCATCGCCTTGCCGAGCGGATGCCAGCCGGCGCGGTTGACCGGCATCAAGAGCATGTCGCCGGGATGACAGCCGGCATGGTTCGAGGAATATCTGACGCCGAGAAAAATGTGGCGCCGCTGACCGGGCTTCAGCCGGGCGGATTTCTTGAAATGCGCGCCGACGGCCAGATGCGGATGATCGGTCAGGTTCTCGCCGACGCCCGGCCGATCGGCAATGACCTCGATGCCCAGCCGCTTCAGCTGCGCCGCCGGTCCGATGCCGGCACGAAGCAGGATGGCCGGCGAATGCAGCGCGCCGGCTGAAACGATCGTCTCGTTGGCGTTGTAGGTCTTGGTCCGGCCATCGATCGTGACCTCGACACCGGTGATGCGCGTTCCGCTGGTCACCAGCTTCTCGACGAAGGCGTTGGCGAAGATATGCAGGTTGTTGCGGGCACGCGCCTCCTTGTCGAGATAGCCGGTCGCTGTCGACACGCGGCGGTCGTTCTCGTTCGACAGCGGCAGCGGGAACGATCCGTCCTGGAAGCTGGCATTGTAATCCGGCCGGTAGGGGTATTCGCCTTCCGTCACCTTGAGGACGGATTTGGTGAAACCGGCCCAATCTTGCGGAAAGACGCGGCGGATCGGAATCCGGCCGGTCTTGTTGTGGAGATCGCCGCCGAAATCGAGATCGCGCTCGAGCTTCTTGAGGTAGGGCAGCATGCCCTCCCATCCCCATCCGGCAAGGCCAAGCCCTTCCCATTCGTCATAGTCGTGCGGCAGGCCGCGCACGGCGAACTGGCCGTTTATGCTGGAGCCGCCGCCCATCACCTTGGCCTGTTCGAGCTTGGCAGTCTTGACCACTTGCGCATTCTGCTTCGGCGAGCGGTTGAAGACGCGCAGTTCCGTCCAGTGGTATTTCGGGTCGAAATAGGAAAGACCGGGATAGCTGTCCGCGATCACGTCGGGAACATCATCTGGAGGGGTGTCAGGCCCGGCTTCAAAGAGCGCGACCTGCTTGGTGCCGTTTTCCGAAAGACGGCTGGCAAGCACGGCTCCGGCCGAGCCGCCGCCGACAATGATGTAGTCGAATTGCATGGGCATGCTCGCTTCAGGCGTAGTTGGCCCAGATGGCCTTCTGGCGAAGGAATGCTTCGATACCGGCACGGCCCATATCCTTGCCGAAGCCGGAGCCCTTGTAGCCGCCGGCCGGATAAGTAAACTCCGGGCCGCGCCCGTGCTGGTTGATCCAGACCATGCCGGCTTCGATCGAATCGGCAGCCTTGAGCGCTTTGTTCAAATCCGCGGTGTGGACGCTGGCGGCGAGCCCGTAGACCGGGTGCGCCGCCTGGGCGAGGCCCTCCTCGAGGTCGGCAAAGGTGCTCACGGTCAGGACCGGACCGAAGAACTCTTCCTTGAAGCCGATATTGTCGTTGGAGACGTTCTCCAGGATCGTCGGCGCGTAGAAACTGCCTTCGTTGCGGCCTTCCAGCACCGTGCCGCCGGTGACGACGGAGGCACCTTGGCTGACGCTGGCGCGGACCATCGTATCGATGCGCTCGAGCTGCTTGCGACTGATGATCGGCGCGAAGGTCGTCGTCTCGTCCCAGGTCGGGCCGGGCTTGATCGCCTTGGTCCGGGCGATGACGCGCTCGACCAGCCGGTCCGCGATCTTGTCTTCGACGATCAGCCGCGAGCCTGCGGTGCAGACCTGCCCGGCATTGTCCATGAAAGCCGCCGCGACACGGCCGGCCACCACATCGATATCGCCGGCATCGGCCAGCACCAATTGGGGGCTTTTACCGCCGAGTTCGAGGGTGACCGGCTTGATGCCGGATTGCGCCGCCAGCGTCATGATCGCAGCACCGGTTTGCGTCGAGCCGGTGAATGAGATCTTCAGGATGTCGGGATGGCGCACGATCGCCGCTCCCGTCGTGTGGCCATAGCCGTTGACGACGTTGAACAGGCCGGCCGGAACGCCGGCCATGGCCGCCAGCTCGGCCAGCGCCAGGAGGCTGTACGGGGTCAGTTCGGAGGTCTTCATCACCACGGCATTGCCCGCGGCCAGCGCCGGCGCGAATTTCCAGGCGGCGGTGATCATCGGGAAGTTCCACGGAACGATCGCGCCAACGATGCCGTAGGGCTCATGTTTGACAATGCTGAGCGCATTCGCCTCGGTCGAGGTGACCGTCCCTTCGATCTTGTCGCAGAACTCGGCGTAGTAGCGCACGACGCCGGCGGTGCGCATCGCGTCGCGGGCAATCGTCATCGAAATCAGCCGGCTCGACCCCATCGCCTCCAGCTGTCCAAGGAAGGTGGCGTTGTCCTCGATCAAGGCGGCGAAGCGCAAAAGCACGGCGGCGCGATCGCGAGGCGCGATCTTCGCCCAGCGGCTTTGCGCCAGCGCCCCCTTGGCGGCGTCAACCGCCTGTTGCACCGCCGCTTCGCCGCCATCGGTGATGATGCCCATGTGCTGGAGATCGGAGGGGCGGAGAACCTCGATTTCCGTGCCGGGCAATTCGATGAACTGCCCGCGGATATGATGTCCCCTTGGGATGGCGATTGTGGCGGGATCGAAACTCAGCGTCATTGATGTTTTTCCTTTTGCGGCCAACTCGAAGGGGGACGCATTCGACGATGTCCGCTTGGTGGTTGTGCGTGAAGCAGGCGTGCCTTCAACACGCCTTTTCGGCCTGACGCGCCTCAAGGAATGGGCGAAGCAAATCCGCCGATTCATGAAAGCGTCCGACAAAACTCTTGAGGCGCGGATGTTCGGGATGCAGCAGCAGCTTGGATGGTGGCCCCTGCTCGGCGACCAGCCCCTGGTCGAGGAACACCACCCGATCGGCGATCTCGAAGGCAAAGCCCAGTTCGTGGGTGACAACGACCATGGTCATGCCGCTCTTCGCCAGTTCGACCATCGCCTTCATCACTTCACCGACCAGTTCGGGATCGAGCGCCGAGGTCGGCTCGTCGAACAGCATCACCTTCGGCTGCATGGCCATTGCCCTGGCTATCGCCACGCGCTGCTGCTGGCCGCCGGAGAGCTGGCGGGGATATTTTTCCACATGCTGCGCCAGACCCATCAGGTCGAGCAGCTTCAGCGCCGTTCGACGAGCCTGTTGCTTCGGCTCCTTCTTGACGATGACAGGGCCTTCCATGACGTTCTTCAGCGCCGTCATGTGCGGAAAGAGATTGAACTGCTGGAACACCATGCCGGTCTTCGAGCGTATTCGGTTGACCTCCTGGTTCGGTATCTGGGTGCCGTTCTTGCCATCGGCTTGCCTGTGAAACAGAACCTCGTCGTCGATGACGATGCTGCCGCTGGTCGGGGTGTTCAGCAGGTTGATGCAGCGCAGCAGCGATGTCTTGCCCGAGCCGCTGGCGCCGATGAGCACGACGACCTCTCCTTCGACGACAGACAGATCGATGCCGTTCAGCACGCGCTTGTCGCCGAACTTCAGGCAGATGCGATCCAGTCGCAGCACCGGCTTGTCGCCCTTCTCCGGCGTGGGGGCGTTCGATTGGCTGTTGCTCATTTCGCGTCAGCCCCGCTCTTTTCAAGTTTCCTGGACAGCAGCGTCAGCGGGATCAGGATGATCAGGAAGATGACACCGACGGCGGTATAAACCTCCATCGGCCGATAGGTGAAACTGCTGATGTAGCTGGCCTGATAGAGAAGGTCCGGGACCGTTATCATCGACAGAAGCGTCGTGTTCTTCATCTGGATGATCGACTGACCGGCCAGCGGCGGGATCATCTTTCGAAAGGCCTGCGGCAGGATGATGCGGCGCATGCGCTGGCCATAGGACATGCCGATCGCGGTCGCCGCATCCGTCTGGCCCGGATCGACCGACTGGACGCCGGCGCGCAGGATCTCGGCATAGAAGGAGCCGACGTAGCAGCTCAGCCCGATGAAGCCGGCCCAGAATTTCGTAACGTTGATGCCGGCGAAAATCGGGAAGGCGTAATACACCCACAGAAGCGTGACGAGCAGCGGAATGTTGCGGAAGAACTCGACATAGATCTGGCCGAGGATCACCAGCGGCTTAAATGTGCTCAGCTGGATGAGCCCGACGAACAGGCCGATCAGCATGCCGGCAGCGATCGTGATGACGGTGAAGTAGAGCGTCATCAGGAGGCCTTGCCAGAGCAGCCCGATATTGTTGGTTATGACTGTATAGTCGAACATGGCATCCTCACTGGTTCGATGCACGTCCAGTGGTGGGCCTGACCGCCGCACCAGGCGGCGGTCAGGCTGTTGCGATCAGAAGGAGAACCCTGCCGGAAGGATCGACAGGTCGATGCCGCGGGCTTCCCAGGCGCGGGCAAGCTTGCCCTGCGCAAGGCCGAGCGAACGCTCCTGCAGGATCCAGTTGGTCAGGAAGTTGATGAAACCGGCATTGCCGGGCTTGCGCGCAACGGCAAGCGTTGCCGGATTGCGCAGGATCGGCTCGGGAAGCGACACGCTGCCGATCTTCTGGTTGGTGATCTGCAGCGCATCGAAAATCGAGAACACGACGCCATCGGCACGGCCAGCCTGGAGTTCCATCAGCGCCAGCCCGCGATCTTCCACCGGCGTGATCTTCGCCTTCGGCAGCAGGGCTTCGGCAACGACCTGCATCGTGCTGCCCTTCTGCACGACGACGGTCTTGTCTGGCGAGTTGAGTTCGGCCCAGGTCTTGACCGGCTTGTCGGGAGGCGTCAGCACGGCCCAGGCGTCGGTGAACAGCGGTTCCCACAGATAGTCGACGACAAGTCCGCGCTTCGGGTTCGGATTCACGCCGATGGCGATATCGATCTTGTTGGACTGGAAGTCGGCCGCCAGATTGCCCCAGGTCGTCTCGACAGGCTCGAGCTTGACGCCGAGCTGGGTGGCGATCTCACCCAGGAACTCGTAGTAGAAACCGCCCCACTGTCCCGTGGCCGGATCCTTGATATAGCCCGGCTCCTCACCGGTCATGACCGGCACTTTGAGAACACCGCTGGCGCGGATCTGGTCGATGACAGCAGATGGATTGTCGTCCGCCGAGGCGGCGACGGGCGCCGACAGCAGGCCGAGGCCGAGGGTCAAGGCGGCCATGAACGTACGAATGACTGTGAGTTTCATTTCATTCCCCTTTCTGAGTTATTGGTTGATTAGCGGCATAAGAATCCCTGCGAGAGAGGATCGCCCTTCTCGAAGTAGATGGTCTGGGTCGAGGTGATGAAGGCGGCGCCTTCGATCTCGACAATCATCGCCTCACGCCCTTCGACCCTCATGCGGCCTTGCCAGCGCGCCTCGAACGGAATGCCGAATATGTTCCTGGCGTGGTAGGTCTGGTCGGGGCTGATCAGCCCCTTGTGCAGCAGATAAGTCAGCCGTGCCGAGGTCCCGGTGCCACAGGGCGATCGGTCGAACTTGTTTGATTCCAGCACCAGGAAATGCGTCGCCGAACTCTCGCTGTCGGCGTCGTAGAAGAGCACGCTCGGCGCGGCGGCACCGGCGAACAGCGGCATGTCCTGCGTTGCCGCCTTGATCGCGTCCTTGATCCTGGCACCGGCCTGCATCAAGGCCGATGCGCTGTCCGGAAGGAGCTTGAATCCGAGTGGAGCCGCGTCCACCAGCGCGTACCACATGCCGGCATAGACGATGGCGGCGTCGACATTGCCGACACCCTCGACCGCAACACTCAGATGCTCGAGCCCGACATAGCTTGGAACATTGGCGATGCGCACCCGGTCGAGCGAGCCGTCCTCGTTCCAGTTGAGGTGAACCGTTACGATCCCGGCCGGCGTTTCCAGCGTGAAACTGTCGCCTGTCGGCGCACTGATCTGACCGGTGAAGGCCAGCGTCCTGGCAAAGCCGATCGTGCCATGACCGCACATGTCGAGATAGACATAGGACGAGATGAAGAATGCGCCGTAGTCGGCGACATCCGAGGCGACCGGCACCAGACCAACCATGGCGGCATGACCTCGCGGCTCGTGCAGCAATGCCGGGCGAAGATGGTCGAAGTGTTGACGAAAATGGTCCCGCTTCTCCCGCACGCTCGAACCAATGAGCTTCGGGACGCCGCTCAATATGACTCGCGTTGGGTGACCAGCGGTATGGGAATCGATGACGCTGAACGCTGATGAGAACGCTGACACGACCTAGCCCTCTCCGAAGGCATCGCGAATACCGGCCCGCATGCTCTGCCAGATTTCCCGAATGAGGTGTTCGGTCATCGCCTTGGCACTTTCGCCATCGCCGTCGGTGATCGCGTCATAGATACGCGCCGTGTCATCGAGCGAGAGCTGGATGATTTTGGGGTCCTGCTCATAGGCGTGATAGCGGTACCGCAAGGCTTGCTTTTCCAACCCGCCGAGCAGACGCGTCAGGGTCTTGTTACCGGCTAGGGTGTAGGTCAGGAAGGAACCGCGCACGTCGACGATGAAGAACTGCCGCGCATCGTTTCTGGCCTGAGCCAACCTCAGCTCCGAAAGCAGGTTCTTGAACTCGGCCTTCTTTTCGATGTCGGCGGATTCGGCGGCCTGTTTAGCAACCAGCCCCTCCAGCTCGATCCGACAGGTATAGACCTCATCGAAATCGCGCTGCGACATCGGCGAGACCCAGATGCCGCGCCTGGCCTCGCGCATCACAAGACCGTCCCGCTCGAGCAGCCTCAGCGCCTCGCGTACCGGCGACCGGCTGACGCCGTAGCGCGCGGCGACCATCTCCTCGGTCAATCGCTCCCGGGACTTGAGGCGGCCGAAGATAATCTCCTCCTCCAGCATCTCAGCGAGGTTCTCAGGGATGGCGACCGACAATTTCTGGATGCGCGCTAAAATCATGTCGACACCATACTGTATACAATGTACTGGTCAACCCGCCGCGGAAATTTCTTTCGACCTGCAATCTGCGGCGGCCTTTGCGCGGGGCCGCTGAGCGAGAAGGGCCAGGACATGTATCCAGAGACGATCGAGTTGCTGATTGACGGCGCGTGGTGCCAGGGATCAGACGGCAAGTCCGATCCCTTGATCAATCCCGCGACTGAAGAAGTGCTGGCAACCGTGCCGCACGCTACGGAGGCCGATCTCGACCGCGCTCTTGCCGCCTCAGCCAGAGGCTTCAAGCTATGGAAGGCCATGACCGCCATGCAGCGCTGGGCGATCATGGACAAGGCCGCAGACCTGATCGAGCAACGCAAGGATACCATCGCCCGTATACTGACGCTGGAAAACGGCAAGGCGCTGGCCGAGGCCACGGGCGAGGTGCAGTTCGCCGCCGACGCGACCCGCTGGTATGCGGAAGAAGGCAAGCGCGCCTACGGACGCATCGTCCCTGCCCGGCTGCCCGGCGTGCGGCAGATGGTCTTCAAGGAACCGGTCGGCCCCGTCGTTGCATTCGCGGCCTGGAACTTTCCGGCCAGCAATGTCATCCGCAAGATTTCAGGCGCCCTCGGCGCCGGCTGCTCAATCATCCTGAAGCCGGCGGAGGAAACGCCCGGAACCGCCGTTGCCATCGCCCGCTGCTTCCAGGATGCCGGACTTCCCGAAGGCGTGCTCAACATCGTCTTCGGCGAGCCCGCCCGAGTCTCGTCCTATCTGATCGCCTCGCCGATTCCGAAGAAGGTTTCGCTGACCGGCTCGACTGCGGTTGGAAAGCTGCTGCAGAAACAGGCAGCCGACACGTTGAAGCGCTGCACCATGGAGCTTGGCGGCCACGCCCCGGTCATCGTCTATGAGGACGCCGATCTCGATAAGACGCTTGATATGCTCGTCGCATTCAAGTTCCGCAATGCCGGCCAGGTGTGTACGTCGCCGACCCGCTTCTACGTGCAAGAGGCTGTCTATGGCCGCTTCATCGAGGGCTTCGCAGCCCGCGCCGAAAAGCTCAGGGTCGGGGACGGACTCGACACCAGCGTGCAAATGGGCCCGATGATTGCGCCCCGGCGGCTCGACGCCATGGACGCTTTCGTCAGTGACGCAACGGCGAAAGGCTCGACCGTCGTCACCGGCGGCAATCGTATCGGCAACAAGGGCTACTTCTATGCACCGACATTGCTGAAAGACGTACCGGATACGGCGCGAATCATGTCAGAGGAGCCGTTCGGGCCAATCGCGCCGACGACCACCTTCTCAACCTTCGACGACGTGATCGAGCGAGCAAACTCGCTGCCTTACGGCCTGGCTTCTTTTGTCTTCACCCGCAATCTCAGCCTCGCACAGAAGACCGAAGCGGCAGTTGAAGCCGGAATGGTCGGCGTCAACCACATGATGGTGTCGACACCGGAAACACCGTTCGGCGGCGTCAACGATTCCGGCTATGGCTCAGAGAGCGGCATCGAAGGGCTTGACGCCTATCTGCGGACAAAATTTGTGACGGAGATGTGAGGCGCGAAGTTGCTTCGATAGCGGCGCCCAGCTCCACGCCCACGCAGCGGTACGACCGATACCGATCTCCTGTCCCCAAGCGAGGGCTCATCATCTGCCTGATTGTCCAATTGGAAATCCGTATCAATCTCACAAGGAGAGCGGCCTGCACTCGGCAAAAACCTCTCCTGTCCTTCTCCGCATCTCTCAGGCCCGAATTCGGTGTGGCGCGCCAACGGTTTTGTAACTAGATAACGCGGACACCTCTCACCTGACGCGGCGGCCACATGAAGAAGATCGGTTTTCTGTCGTTCGGACACTGGGCGCCCTCGCCCCAGTCGCAGACACGCTCTGCATCCGACGCACTCCTGCAGTCCATCGAGCTTGCCGTCGCTGCCGAGGAGTTGGGCGCCGACGGGGCGTATTTTCGCGTGCATCACTTCGCCCGCCAGCTTGGCTCGCCGTTCCCGCTGTTGGCGGCCGTCGGCGCCAAGACCCGCCGTATCGAGATCGGTACGGCGGTGATCGACATGCGCTACGAGAACCCGCTCTACATGGCCGAGGACGCAGGCGCTGCCGACCTGATCGCCGGCGGGCGTTTGCAGCTGGGCATCAGCCGCGGCTCGCCCGAACAGGTGATCGACGGATGGCGCTACTTCGGTTACGCCCCGCAAGAGGGCGAGAGCGATGCCGACATGGCCCGGCGACACACGCAGGTGCTGCTCGAGGTCTTGCGCGGCAAAGGCTTTGCCCAGCCCAATCCGCAGCCGATGTTTCCCAATCCTCCCGGTCTGCTTCGCGTCGAGCCGCACTCGGAGGGTCTGCGCGACAGGATCTGGTGGGGCGCCGCCACCAATGCCACCGCGGAATGGGCGGCGAAATCAGGAATGAACCTGCAGAGCTCCACGCTCAAGTTCGACGAAAGCGGAAAACCCTTTCACATCCAGCAGGCCGACCAGATCAGGGCCTTTCGTGCGGCCTGGAAGGCGGCCGGTCACGAGCGCGAGCCGCGCGTGTCCGTGAGCCGTAGCATCTTTGCGCTGGTCGACGATCGCGACCGCGCCTATTTCGGCAGCAGTGAGAGCGAGGATCATTTCGGCTACATCGAAGCGGACAGGCGCGCCGTGTTCGGGCGCACCTATGCCGCCGAGCCGGACGCCCTCATCGAGGAACTGAAGAAGGACGACGCCATCGCCGAGGCCGACACGCTGCTGCTCACCGTCCCCAACCAGCTCGGCGTCGACTACAATGCCCATGTCATCGAGGCGATCCTGACCCATATCGCCCCGGCCTTGGGTTGGCGCTGACACCTGCGGCCGAAAACGCCGCTAACTCTTGCGCGAATGTTTTATCGCCATGACAGTTGCTCCTTTGGCAGCCGGCCGCTCGGGTCGAATACGGTTACCCTGTGCGGAAGATCGCGACCCCAGTCCCAAAGCACCAGGTTGCGATCCTCCGTCTCGGCACCCGGAGCAAAACTCGCAACCAGAATACCAGCAATGCCTTGCGGCCGCAGTCGGTCATGGATGGACCATGACGCTGGGCGATTTCCATCGCTGAGAGCCGTCGCCCAGGCGCAGGCCATGTCCTCGAGCGTGACGGAGAATTCTCCCCTTCCTTGCTCTGTCGTCAGGTCCGCAACGATCGGCCTGCCCTGGTCGTCCACTGCGAATGCCAAGATTGTCAAAGTTCAGGAGAAGGTGCACCCATTTCCGCCTGCTTATTGCTCGACAACGTCAGCCCCGGCCAACTCCCGCCGGGCTCGTCGGCAATCGCAATCGGTTGGAGGTTGGCGTCTCATCAACCCAAGTCAGGATCCCTTGGCCCAGGGACAACCGGCGGAGGCTGCGAGACAGCATCTCGGAAAGCGCGAGGGGCCATTCTTTATCGATCAGGACCTGTCGACATGCTGTAGCGGCAACAGGTATGCGATGACTGTTTGATCGCCGAGAGCCGGATCAAAGCCGATAATATCGGATGCGAGAAGGTCGTGGGAGGGGCGTCTCTGGAAGCCGAGGTTCTCGTACAGCATGCATGCCGACGTCATGAACGAGGCAGTGTGGAGCGCAAGGGCATGTGCGCCCTGGTAGCGGGCGCGCATCACACACCATTCGCAAAGCGCGCGGCCATAGCCGTGTCCCCGTGCCAAGGGAGCAACCGCAAGGGTCCTGAGGCCCGCCAGCCCAGGCGGCCAGCCCATGCCTTGGTGGGCGGCCTGCGCGTAGTAGCTGACTGTCCCGACGAGCCGTCCTTGGTGTTCGAGCACCGCCAGGCTCGCATCCTCCCATCGCCCCGCAAGATCGCAGGCATCGTTTACGTAAGGTTCGAAGATGTGCCTGGGCAGAGCGTGCCGGAACGATGCGAAGGCATCGCAGACCAGCGCGCTGATCTTGTCGAGTTCCTCATGCCTTGCCAGGCGGATGCCTTGCATCGAGATAGTCTGCACTAAATCTCCCTCACTCGACTGTGACCTGGGCCGTATGTAGAGCGTCGCCACATCCTGCGTCGCAGCGCAGTCAGCCGCCAGCAGTCTAATCTGGTCGACCAAGCCCTTCCTTTGTAGCGAGTTTTTGCTTTTCTTTCAGCAGCCGAACGATCGCGTCGACCGGCGGCGCAAGGCGGGGCGGCGACTTGCTATTCGAGCGCCACAAGTATCCGAAGAAAGTTCTCAGTGTGCGCATTATCGTTACCTCCTGGACCACCAAACTTCGCTTGGGCGTTGTTGTTCCTGAACAGCAGGCCAAGCGCCGCTGTCCGAAGGCGAACTCGTCAGTGGCAAGCAGGCATGGTTGGAACTGGAACCCGTACCTCCAGAACTCCGCCGTGATCCCGACCTGGAACTCGGGTGACGGTTCAGGCGGATTTGGCTGGCGCGTTCCCGCAGATTTTGACACCGTTGCGCGGGCCGAGATCGTCGCCATGGAGGACGCCGACGACGATCACGTCGGGCTCAAGAAGTCCTCCAGATACGATACGACATCGGACGACCTCCGTCAGGTCTGGGGCGCATTTTACTGATTTTCTACCTTGCCATAAGGGGCAGCTTGGTCATGCCTCCATCTTCCTCAACTGCCGAAATAGTAGAGCAGGTAGCGGACCGGCAGCGAGTTCGGATCTTGCTCAAGAGGCGGCAAGTGCCGGGCGATTTCCTTTGGCGATTTTCGGAAAAGGCCGGCCTCCAAAAGGCCGCAAAGATACCGGCTTTTCTGATGAACTGCGCGAGCTCGTGGCCGATTTTGCCGACTTGGCTTCACCCGAATTTTCGACAGGATTCTCAGTGTCGTGATGCGCTTTCGGCGCCGTTCCCTTCGGCCGAGCGGCCCAGCGTGTCGGCCATCGCGGCACCTCGCGCTCCGATCGGCTGCGGTGCGCCGGTTGTGCTGTCCTTGGCCGTCTGGTGTTCCATCTCGGAGTTAAGTTCGGCTCCGACGATCAGGATCATGACGGAGATCCAGGTCCACATCATGAAGCCTATGACGGCGCCGAGCGTGCCATACGTGGCGTTGTAATCGGCGAAATTCTCAAGATAGAACGAAAACCCGATCGAGGCGGCAAGCCACACGACCGTTGCCAGGCCGGCGCCCCAGGTCAGCCACCGCCACTTCGCCTTCTCGCGACTAGGACCATAGCGGTAGATGAGCGTGATACCTGCCGCCACCGCGACCAGCATCACGGGCCAACGCAGGATTTTTATCAGCGTCTCCGTCCAGTTGCCCAGATTGAGGAGCGCGAGCGCTGCAGGGACTAGCCCGACCGAGACGAGGAAGGCGATGCCGATGAAGATGGCGCCGAGCGTGAAGGCTAAGGCCAGCAGATTCAATCGGACGAGGCCGCGCTTTTCTGTCTCCTCATAGGCGATGTTCATGGCTTCGAAGATGGCCTTGATGCCGTTGTTGGCGCTCCAGAACGCAACGGCGAGGCCCAACATGAAGCCGAAGCTCAAAGCGCCGGTATCCTGTCCGGCAAGGGACTCAAGCTGTGACCGGATTAGATCGAGCCCGCCCGACGGCAGAACGCCGCCGAGGAAAGCGATGTGCTCGGCGATTGTTTTAGGATCGGCCACGAAGCCGTAGATCGAAACGAAAGCGGCAAGTGCAGGAAACAGCGCCAGAAGGAGGTAGAACGTGGTTCCTGCCGCGATCAGCGGGACCCGGTCATCGCTTACTTCAGCTACCAGTCGAGCAAGGATGTCTTTCCAGCCTTTGGTCGGAATCTGCGTGGGCCGCTCCGCATCTCGCCCGCGGCCCTGCTGCTGCGCCCGGCGCTTGTTCTGTACCTGTTTGGCGTGGGATCTGTTAGGTCTCTCGCTGGCCATTGTTCGAGTCCGCCGTCTGCTCGTCGTGCAACGTGCAAGTCGGCCAAAGGATGCACGTTGGAACTGCTGAGACCCGGCGCGCGGCCCTATATGTGAGATTTAAGTGAGCGACCTTCAGACATTGTCCTGATCTGACCCCCAAAGACGACAACCAAAATGGCGGGCACGATGCTTGCCCTGAAAGCGGTCGTACAGAGCTTTTGCTGGTTCGAATCTCGGCGGCGGCAGGCGGCCTCTTCGCGGTTCGCGGGTGTGCCGCTCAACCTACGGCGGAAATCGCATTCGGTTCACGAGCTCTGTAAATCGTGGATCGGGCCGCAGTGCATTCCAGCGCGGATCAAGGCGCAACCAGACCAGCCAGTTCGACTTCTCATCGAAGGCTTTGTTGAGCGAGGCGAAGGCTTCGTCGTTTTGACCAAGG
The DNA here is from genome assembly GCF_055901555.1 of Mesorhizobium sp. WSM4821. Taxonomy (NCBI): domain Bacteria; kingdom Pseudomonadati; phylum Pseudomonadota; class Alphaproteobacteria; order Hyphomicrobiales; family Phyllobacteriaceae; genus Mesorhizobium; species Mesorhizobium sp. WSM4821. Next base: position 5,735,082 of record NZ_CM148371.1, read on the forward strand.
CCGGCATGGATGAGCGCGATGCCGTAGGACGTCACAAACCTGCGATCCGACAGCTTTTTCAGCTCGGCTAACACCTCGAGAGCAAGCGTAGGCCGGCCCGCAGCGCCGGCGACGAACCCCCGTGCTGCAATCGAAACGGGCCAATCGCGGATCCGGTCCTCAACCCGGCGATATTCGGCGAGTGCATCGTCGAACTTGCCCAGTTCCTGGTAGGTCCGGCCGAGCCAGAGATGTGCCGGCGCGAAATCTGGATTCATTCCCAATACAAGTTTTAATTGCTTCACCGCCTCGGCATATTGTCCGGTATAATAGTAGTAAAATCCTAGATCGGTGTTCACGGAAAGTGAGAGTGGATCGCGCTGCTGTGCCAACTGAATCTCGCGAAATGCCTCCACGGGCCGGCCAGCGGTCAGCAGATAGATACTGTACCATTCGTGCGATGCCACGTGGTTCGGATCGAGCGCGATCGCGCGCTGAAATGCCGCCTCGGCTCCAGGCCAGTCCCACTCGAAGTACAGCTTGACGAAGCCCAATGAGGCGTGCGCCTCGGCCAGCGACGCATCCAACTCGAGCGCCTTGGTGGCGAGGCGCTTGGCTTCAGGAAAGGTGTCGGCTGGAGCGAGATAGCTCAAATAGCCCAGGATCGAATAGGAGTCCGCGAGCCCCGAATAGGCAGCCGCAAACTGCGGATCGATCTCGACGGCGTGTCGAAACCGTTCGATGGCCCGCTTCAAGGAAGCTACCGACCTCTGGCCCCATTCGTAGCGGCCTTGGAGATAAACGCGATAGGCGTCCGCTTTCTCGGTGACGGGCCGGGCAAGCCGCCGGGTCTCCTGATCGGAGAGCGGAACTCTCAATGCACGTGGGAGATCCTGGAGAATTCTGGTCTGAAGATGAACTAATTCGGATGCATCGCCTTGGTACCGGGCGCCCCAGATCTGGGAGTCACGGGCGACGTCGACGAGGTCAACCTGTATTCTCAAGGTATTGCCGCGTTGCGATATGCTTGCGGTCACCACCGCGGCGACGTTGAGCTCGCGGCCGGCATTTTTCGGTTTGGCGAAGGACCCTTTGTAATGGGATGCGCTGGCCCTGGGTGCGACGCGCAGGCTCTGCAATTGCACAAGCCCATTGACGATGGCTTCGGTCAGACCGTCGGCCAAGTAATTGTTGCCCGAACTATCACTGACGAAAGGTAGCACGGCCACCGAGGCGAATGGGACGGTGGTGTTTTGAGGCCGCGCGCGCCACACAGCGACCGCCCCGATCGCGACCGGTGCTGCCTCGCGTGTCACGGCCGGTGCGACAAAGCGGTAGCCGCGGCCTGGCACAGTCTGGATCATTCCATTTCCATTGCGACCCCGCTCCAAGGCTTTGCGCAGAGCGGAGATGTTCACAGTCAGATTCGTCTCTTGCACGAATGTGTTGGGCCAGACCTCCTCCAACAGCTCGTCTTTGGTGACCAGATGCCCGCTGCGGCGGACGAGAACCACGAGCAGATCGAAGGCCTTGGGGGTCAGAGGGACAGGTTCCCCACCGCACAGCAACAGGCGCTCCTTGGGCACCAAGACGAAGTCGCCAAACTCAAAAGCCTGATCCTGGGAGGCACGCATCCCGGCACCTTAGGAAATTCGGAGGAAAAATTTAAGGGATTTCCAAAGACACCGGCCGCCCGTGCATGGATCTTTCCCGTATGCGGAACGAGCGGTCACCCCGAACTGGACGGCGGACCCTCACGCTGAGGAAAAGGAGAGCGGACCATGATTCGAGTAAGCAACAAGACTGGTTGGATCGGCCTGTACCGCAATCACATCGCGGGGCGCTGGGTAGGATGCGTCGCGCTCCTGCTCATGTTCTTCATGATCAGGTCCGCCGTCGCGGCGCCCGAAGATGAGGTGCGAGCAACCTTCGATCGCTTTGTTGCCGCCCAAAACGCCCACGATGTCAAGGCAGTGGAGTCCCTGTTGCTGCGCTCGCCGCATTTTCTCTGGATCACGCGTGGCACGCCGGTCTGGGGACAGGATGCGGCGCTCAAACGCTTCGCATCACTGTATGAGGGAACGTGGCGCCTCGACGCCGAGGCTTCAGGCATGAAAGTTATGATGATCGGAGACGGGGCGGCGCAAATCTACATCCCAATCAATTTCACGATCGGTGCGCCGGGCCAACCGCCGCAAGCAATGAGGTTCCTGATGAACATGGTGCTAGCCAACACGCCGGAAGGCTGGAAGGTCTCAAGCATCCTACCGGTACCGGCGCCGGCACATTAGTCTGGCGACCACGAGCGTTAATCGACGTTTCCGCTTTATGGTCTGGAGCGTAGGAGATCTTTTCACAGTATGAGCCACAGCTGCCCTTTCCGGCAATACGTGGCTTGTTTCGAGATGCTCCCATTCGGGCATCCCGATGCGGCGCGGCGTGTAAATCAACAAACATCGGGCGCGCAAACGAGTAGCGTGAGACTGGCCTACTATTGAACACCGGCTACCGAAATGTCCTTCATGGTATGCTTCGCGGACGATCGGTCTTTCGCTTCGAAGGTCTGGATCTGGCGCGATCGAGCCACGCACGGTGGTGGTTCGACTTCGTCGCCTGAAACGCCTTGTACGGCCGGACCGGGTCATCGGCGTGAATTCGCCCCCGACGAGCGAACTTCCGTTCGGGGTCGCGAGTTGTCGTTCCCGCCAGACGATCGCCCGTTCAATGGGCGGTCAAGCACGCCGCTGTCATACGTGGATTAAATACCCGCCTGGCACCTTCAAATGGGCATGTGGCGGAATCGGAGCATTTGTTCCTTGCCAAAAGAGGAGAAAGCGTCCCCCTCCATCCGCATAGAATTTGTCGAGGCGGTTCGTTATCTTGGCGGATCGAGGTGAACATGGAACGCCGCCTTGCAGTCATACTTGTAGCCGATGTCGTCGGTTACAGCCGCCTCATGGAAGTCGATGAGGAGCGTACTCGGACGGCGTTCCGAACCTGCCATGCCGTCATAGAAGAAATAGTCGGCAAGCATCTCGGCAGAATCTTCGGTGGTGCAGGCGACAGCGTGCTGGCTGAATTCGCAAGTCCTGTCGAGGCGACGCGGGCTGCTGTCGACATCCAGAATGATATTGCGGAACGCCCTCTCGATCTGCCTGAGGGCCACCAAATGAAGTTTCGGATCGGCATCAACCTTGGCGACGTGATGGTCGAGGGCAGCGACCTCTACGGCGACGGCGTGAACGTAGCGGTGCGTTTAGAGGCGCTTGCAGAGCCCGGCGGCATATGCCTCTCCGGCAATATTCACGAGCATGTGGAGCAACGATTGCCGCTGCAATTCTTCGACCTTGGGGCGCAAAGTTTGAAGAATATAGCAAAGCCAGTGCAGGTCTATCGCTGGACGCCTCATGCGGTGACTGAGCGCGTCCTGTCGATTACCGCGGCGGAGACATTTGCTACGAACTGGCTGGTGCCACGGTTAGGTGCGTTCCAACTGGCCAATCCTGACATCGACGTACGACTTGAGCTGATGGGCCGGGTGGTCGACTTCACCCGCGAGACATTCGATCTCGGTATCCGCGAGGGCCATGGCAATTGGCCCGGCCTCCAGTCGCATAGGCTTATGCCGGTCGAGTTCACCCCACTCTGCAGCCCGGAGTTCCTCTCCAGAACCGGCAGTGTCGTCGCCCCGACTGATCTCTTGCAACTGCCGCTGCTTTCCTGGACCACAAGCGATGACTGGTGGCTAGAGTGGTTCAGACTTTCTGGTATCTCAAACCCCGAGCCGGCGTTCCGTCCGCTCGTTCGGCTTAAAACGCAGATGGCGATCAGCCAAGCGGCGATGGCAGGACAGGGAATGGCTATCCTAACTCCCTCATTCTTCGCTGCGGAGATCGCCGTCGGCCGTCTGGTCCAACCATTCAATATCGTCGCTCGCAGCGGCGCGAGCTTTTGGCTGGTTTATCCGGAGGAGCGTCAGAATTCTCGCAAAATTCTCGCTTTCAGGGAATGGATAACTGAAGAGATCAAGGGCGATGCTGCGGAGGAGGCGGACCCACTCGGTGGACGGCAAACGCCCCGCTAGCAAGTTGGAATTAATGTAGCACAACGTCAGCGAGTGCCGCCCGCCAGATAATAGACCCGCCTAAATGACCGCAGTGGGTCGATTCGAGCCGTGCGCGAAGGACAGCTTTTGAGAAGGGCCCTGAATGTCGCGATATGGCGCTCGTTGCTCGTTCCAATGATCGAGACGAACGGCAGAAATCGACACCGTTTGCGGAAGCTCGTTCGACCGCGGTCGAATTCACGCCCATGACCCGATGCTGCCGTTCCACGGAACCGCGTTGGAGTGGAAGGCGGACATTTCACCTCATCGAGGCGGGTTACGCGATTCCGACGATCCTCGTTACTGCCTACCCCGACGACGTTGACCACGCCCGCGCCCAAGCTCGCCGTTCATCTCGATCGCGGACAGCTTCGGATCACGTATGGCACCGCGGCCCTGGCTGCGGTCCGCCTCTTTGAGGTGCCGCTCGGCCTCGACGTCATTGTTCGCCTTGAGCGCCAGGTAGGAACTGCGCTCGTGACAGCGCATGCGATTGATGATCACGTCGAGAGGGACCGGCTGACGCTCTCGCGTCGCCTTGTTGGGCACGCCGTCTGCCCTCACGCGATTTTCGGCTAGCCAAGTCGATGCCGGCGTTCTTCGCCTCGCCCCGCACGAACGGGAGGCTGACTTCGATGACGTCGTCGGGGCGCTCGGGCACGGGACATCATACAGCAGCCCACCGGCAATGTCGTCGATATGGCTCATGCTGTCCCGCGCGATCACGGCCTTGTGGGCAACCTCGCCGATCACCTTCATCGCCGACGGCCAGTTGAGCACACGGCGCGCCTCGCGCGAGTTCGACTCGCGCACCCTATGGCTCCGCTGCGCCGAATGTATTAGAGTGGTCTCATACACGTCCATCCGCGGGCGAACGGCGCCCGGAGGGTTAGACGATGACGATCTCGAGGCGATTGTTGCTGCCGAGGGCCTTCCCGATGCGGGTCAGGCGTTTCCGAACCGGCTGGCTTCGGATTTTCAGTCGGGCTCTCGTCGTTACTTTCATTTCCTGGTTAGCCGCCGGTGCGGTGACTGCCGGGCCGCTTCACGACGCTGCGCGCGAGGGCGATGCCGCCAAAGTCGGCGAGCTCCTTGCACAAGGCGAGGATGTGAACAGTCGCGACGAAAGCCGCGAGACTGCACTGATCGACGCCGCGCTTGCCGGCAAGGTGGAGGTAGCGACGGCGCTGATCGAGGCCAAGGCCGACGTCGACGCCCGCAACGACCGCGGCTTCTCCGCGCTTCATGCGGCGGCGTATTCAGGAAGCCTGGAGATAGCGGAACTGCTGCTCGACCACGGGGCCGCGGTTGATTCGTTGAGCACGCACAAGATCACCCCGCTGCACGTAGCGGCCGAAGAGAACCAGGTGGCCGTCGCCGACCTGTTGATCGCGCGTGGTGCACAGGTCGAAGCAATCCAGGAGTACGGGTTTACACCTCTCAGCCGGGCGACGTTCTTTCAGAGTGCGCAGGTGATGGTTCTGCTCAAGCAGCGCGGGGCGAAATGCCAACCCAAGGAAAAATTGGGGGCGGCGCTCAAGGATTGCATGGCCGCGGGAAACTGACCTCACGAGGTTACTGGAGAGAAACATGACACAAAACCGTTCCAGAGCGTTTGACAGTTTGCTTTGCGCAGGAGTGGCAGCCGCGTCCCTCCTGCTCCTTGGCACTGGCGCATCCTACGCCGTCGATGGAGTGAACACTGGATACTTCGGCAACGTCGCCATACTGGGCTACGATCCGGTGGCGTATTTCACCGACGGTCGTGCGACCATGGGTTCGCCCGAGATCTCGAAGAAGTGGCTCGGGGCGACGTGGTATTTCGCCAGCGTCGAACATCGCGATGCCTTCGCTTCCGAGCCGGTGCGCTATGCCCCTCAGTTTGGCGGCTTCTGCACGCTGAATGCGGCATTCAAGGGGGCATCCGCGAACATTGACCCGGAAGCCTGGCGCATTGTGAACGGCAAGCTCTTCCTTTTCTCTGGGAAGGAGGGCCTGGAGGAAGACTTCGATGCCGACCCCGCCGCTGTCCTTGCGAAGGCCGACGCCGAATGGCCTGCGGTCGAAGCGAAGGAATTCGAGGCGAGAGCGGCCGGCAACTGACTCGGCTCAGGCGCGAAGTCGCGGTCGCTCGAGTCGAACCGAGCGTATTACTGAGACACCGAGAAATACCATACCGTGACGGAGTCCGGCCAGACATACTCGTCCTGCGTTTCGCGGTTCCCTTGGGGATTGCGATAGAGCAGGCCGCAGAACTTGCGGCCGAGCAACGTCGCTACGGATTGCGTGCAGAAGAGGTCGCCCTCCAGCGTGGACGTACCGGTGATGATGCTGCCCTGCGAGCTCAGGGCGAAATCTCCGTTTGCGCTCAGCTCCATGACGAACGGTGCGCCATTGTTTTGACGTCCGGTCCAGGTTCGATCGCCCGTCAAGGCTCGCACGGCCTCGGCGTCCAGGCGGTCCTCCTCCTGCGCACGAAAATCGAAGGCGCGCTCCGGAAACCCGGCTAAGCGAAGAGCATCCAGCCGATGATCGAGATCCTGCTGCCGCCGGTGGTGGGCGTATACGACGCGAAAGCCGGCGAGATTCTGCACGGGAATCTTCTTCAGGATTGCTGCAACCGCATCGCGCGCCTCGGCCATTCGGCCCAGGCGCGCATTTGCCATGGCGAGCGCCTCCAGGCCGAGGTCGCTGCGCTCTTCCGGCTGGACCTGACTCAGCGCCTGCAGGGCCTTTTCGTATTGATGGTTCATATAGAGCACGAAGCCGTAATAGTCGTAGACCTGCGCCCGTGGCTTGGGATCGAGCTGCAGCACCCGTTCCATAGCCGCCAGTGCCTCCGGGTTCTGCCCGGCATACGTCAGCACGATCGCCAGGTTGAGCTCTGCCTCCGCACCGTTCGGGTCGAGCGCGACGGCTTTGCGGACGGACGCGAGCGCCTCGTCGATCTCGCCGTCAAGCATCTGCAGGATGCCGAGCACGGCATAGGCTCGCGAGGACTGAGGATTGAGCTCCAGCGCTCGCCCTGCCGCTTGATAGGCGCGCTGCCGTGCGACGGCACTCAGCATCAGGCGCTGGAAATCGAAGCCGAGCACGTCCACGGTGGCCCGGGCATATCCCGAATAGGCGTCCGCGAACGCCGGATCGAGCTTGATGGCCTTTTGATACAGGGACAGAGCCTCACCGAGAGACGTGAAGTCGACCACGTACGCTTTCTGCTCGGCGCGGGTGTAGAAGTCGTACGCCTCCAGATTTCGCGTCGGCAGGCGAGCAATCTGCGCCTTCTCGCCTTCCGTCAGGCGCACCGACAGAGCCTCGACGATGCGCCCGATCACTTCGTCCTGCAGCACGAAAATCTTGGAGTAGTCGCGGTCGAAGCGCTCGGCCCAGATGTTGCTTCCGGTTTTGGCGTCGATGAGCTGGACGTTGATGCGGACCGAATTTCCGTCCCGGCGAACGCTGCCCTCGACCACGTAATGGACATTCAACTGCTTCGCGATCTCGTTGATGTCGAGGGATCGATCCCCAAAGGAGAACGAGGAGTTTCGGGCAATGACGAGGAGCCCGGAGATCTTCGAGAGATCGGTGATGAGATCGTCTGTGAGCCCTTCGGCGAAATAGTCCTGGTCCGCCTTCTGGCCGAGATTGGCAAAGGGTAACACAGCAATGGTGGGCTTGCCCTCTGCAGAGATCGTCGAGCTTTGGTCCTGCAGAAGCGCGACCGCCCGCGGCCAGAGAACCACCGCGAGGCCCGCCGCCAGCACCAGGAAAAGCGCTGCAGCGCCGATCAACGGCCGCCGAGAGCGCAACTTCCTGGCACTAGGGGCTTGCTCCAACAGCACGCGATAGGCGCGCACCGGCTCGGCAATGTTTTTCAGGCGCTGTTCGCCCAGCGACTTGAAGGTCAGGCCGAGCTTGTTGCGGGCTTGATCATAGGCTGTTCCGGATATGACGACACCGCCGGGATCGCTCAGTCCTTCCAGGCGGGCCGCGATATTGACGCCGTCGCCGTAAAAATCATCCTTGTCGATGATCACGTCACCCAGGTTGATTCCGATGCGGAACACGATCCGGGCGTTCTCCGGCACGTTGAAGTTCTGCTGCGCGGCGACGCGCTGGATTTCGACGGCACAGGCCACTGCATCGACCACACTGGCGAACTCGACCAACGCGCCGTCGCCCATGAGCTTGACGACGCGGCCATGATATCCTTCGATCAACGGCTCTATGTATTCGCGGCGAAGCGCCTTGAGCCGGGTGAGCGTGCCTGTCTCGTCCAGCCCCATCAGCCGGCTGTACCCCACCACATCGGCGGCGAGGATGGCGACCAGCTTGCGTTCCAGATGTTGGGCCTGTTCCACTGCGCATGACTATAGGGAAAGCCCCATGGTAAGACCATATGCGCGGCCAAGGAGCCCGAACGTCGAATGCTGCACGTCGAGCACTAAGCTAAGTCTTTGAAAACGCTCAATGCGGGAAACCTTTGTGCTAAATCGTGCAGCACACAGGTTTTGGTGCAGCATCGCAGGGATCGCGAACGCGGATCCGGTACCGCCGATCTCGAGCAGGCCGCCGCGCGGACCGAAGGGGAGACGCGACGCCATGTAGCTTCGCAAACACGCGACCCCAGGCATGGCGCAGGCGCAGGTTGTCTGGATTGCGACGCTGGCCCACCAATTTGCTGGTATTATCGCGGGACGCGCACCCGCACCGCGCCGCATGCAGCAATGTGAAGAGGATTGCGCAATCGGCAGCGTCGCGCGGCTTCGACTGCCTTCTGCGGCATTGCTTTGTCACAGACCAGACCGTCCCAGTAGGTATGCAGCGAGACCGGTTGCAGTGCCAAACGGTGCTCCGTCAAATCCTGCCGCGGCCGACCCGGCACTAGCTCGGGCTGCGAGCCGGGGCCACGCTTACGGGTTCAGGGCGTCATTGCGCGGTCCGAAGGCAGAATGTGTCAGGAACCGGACCTTTCTGACGGCGTCCGCAAAGGTCACGAAATGGCGCGACTGCGCCCATTGACCGGCCCGCGGCTTCGATCGACCAGGAGCCCGGTAACCGTTCGGCTGAAATCCTCGGGCGCGCTCTCAGCCCATTGTTACATTCGCCTGCTCGTGTTTCAGCACCCCGCGAGCCTGGATGAACAGGCTGCGATAGATCGTTTCGTGCGACACCTGATTTTGCGGCTCCCCTGGGTAGGTGCGCTTGAGCCAGCCAGCAATCTGCTCTCGTGACCATTTCCGCTGCAGCTTGGCCGATACTGTCCGGCTCAGGAACGGACGGCAAGCCAGCTTGCACAGCTTGGGGCGCAAGGCCCGATCCCAAGCGGCCTGATCGGAACGGGCGGCCCGATACCTATCGAGCCCGCCATTGCGAAGGACTTCACGACTGATCGTAGACGGCGAGCGACCCAATGTGTGGGCGATTGAACGCAAAGAGCATCGTGTGCTGAGCCCTCGCGATATCTCTTCCCGCTCACCCAAACTGAGCGCCTTCGATGACCGTCGCCGATCGGCTGGGCGAATGCCTCCGGCAGGAGAGATCACCGAGAACACCGAGGAAGACGCCCGATCAAACCGGCGCCCAATCGACCTCATCGACGCGCCGGCCTGCCACCGATCCCAGATCTCCGATCGCTGAGCGGCAGAATAGTAGATGCGCCGTCGCTGCTTCATGGCCACACTCCATCTTTGACAAGACTAGATTAGTGTGTTGCGCTCACCAATTGAGCCTACCGCGCTACCTGCGCGTTCAGGTGGCCCCGTGGCCGGCACGGCCTACTACGCATCGAGCACCCATTGTGGTAGCCCTATAGCGTACGGTGCATCACCAATGCGTCAACGAACCCGACTTGGGGAGGTTCAAATGCCTTCGGGATTGTCCCGACAATGTCGAAAATAAGGGGTCGTCAACTCGGGGAAGTTCGGCATTCACGATGCCAACCTTTGGCGGCTGCAGGAACTCGTGGCGCAGCACATCCGATCTACTCACGATGTCTGGGGAGTGCGCCAACTGCGGTTCCGGCCTCATACGCTGCAAGCGCTTTGGCGACGCCGGCAGTGAAGTGTTCAATATCACTCGCATGTTCGAACGCTATCCGGGTTTGCGCAAACTCCAGTGGCGAATAGTCAGGCGCTGTCCGCTTGACCTCTGCGATAATGCGCTGGGCTTCCTTGAGATCGCCGAGCTGCGCATGGCACGCCGCGAGCCTTGTCAGCCGCCAGGGTGTCTTTAATGGGAGCTTCGACATGCTAAGGAGCGCGGCCTTGTAGTCTCCTGAAGAGTAAAGCGCGATAGAGCGATCATAGTGGTACCAATCAGGATGGATCGGGTTGATCCGTATCGCACTGTCAAGCGCCGCGAGTGCTTCAAGAGGCCTGCCTCTCATCGTGAGCAAGTACCCCATTTGCGCAATCGTATCGGCGTCATATGGATTGAGGTCGAGGGCGCGTTGAAGGTGATGTTCAGCCGCTTCGAACCGACGGGCTGAGAGGAAAGCCTGGGCGAGTACGCGATGGCAGCGTGGCTCTTCCGGCGCCAAGGTCACCGCACACTCTGCGCGGTCGATCACTGAACCAAGCAACGCTGGGGATGCCTCAGCATAGCCACCGATTATGAGATCGGCGAGCGCGATGTAGGAATGCGCCAAGGCATAGGTCGGGTCCTTTTCGACCGCAGCCTGAAAGAGAACTCGGGCGGCTTGGTTGTCATCATCAGCGTAGCCGCGCAGCCGGGCCAATCCACGCAGGAGAAGCTCGTATGCGGCCAAGCTGTCCGTAGGCTTTGGGGTTGCTTGTTTAATCCCTGCGTCGTCGAGCCGAGCGACCAGCCGGTTCACCACACGGCGAGCGATTTCTGCCTGCATATCGAAGATCTGGCCGCCAGACGCAGAAAAATTATCGCTCCAGAGGACTCCACCCGTCGAGGCATTAATGAGGCTGACGGTGACCCGCATGCCGTCTGCGCGAGTCGTCGCCCTGCCACGGACCAAGTAGGTTGCGCCAAGGCTGTCGCCAATGGCACGCCAATCGGAAGCGGAATCCGAGACAAATGCAAATCCGGAATTGCGCGCCAGCACAACGACCGTTCCAAAGCGAGCCAACGCATTGACAATGTCCTCGGCGAAGCCGTCAACCAGAGGGGTGTCTTCCGGCGCACCTTCATTGCTGAAGCGCAGAACAGCAACGCTCGGCTGTCCAGAGCGCTCTGGCTTTGGCGCATCGAGAAGAGAGAGGACGTAGCCGCGTTTGGCGACCGTGCGGATAATGGTTTGGCTTTCGTCCTGCAGCGCCTTTCGCAACTCCCTGACGGCTTGCGTCAGTGAGTCCTCGGTCACGAAGACATCAGGCCACACCGCTGACATCAGTTCCGACTTGGTCGCGACACGTCCAACATTCCTGCTGAGATAGGTTAACAGATCAAACGCCTTGGAGCGGAGGGCAACAGGTTTCCCGTCGCGGAGAAGGAGGCCGCGCGCAAGATCAAGTTCGCAACTGCCAAGTGCCAGAACGTGCTCTGGATTTTCCTGCGACATCGAATGCCGACCTGATCAGCCTGACTAGACGCTGTCTGATTGGGGTCTCAATTCGCTCAGACGTCAAGGGATCAAAGGAATTTGATTCGCCCTCACTTTGGCTGGAAGCCATCCGCCTCTCCATGGCGATGATCTCGAGCATTTCGAACATCGTTCCAGGCATGGGCGCACAAGGCGACGCAGCCATAACGCAAGATACATATTCGAGGAGTTCCTGCCGGGCGGCTTGGCGCGTGTTCTCATTCTGTGACATGTTCGACCTCATCCGGTTCCTTCTTAAGAACAGTGAAGCCAAGGAACGGGCGCGTACCGGAAGATTTCTGAAATTCTGCTGAATCTTTCCCGTCGACCTACCCGCTTGACGGTGGACCTAATGCAGATGGTTCAGCTTGTCAGGGTTCCGCACCACAGCGATCTTTCCACCCTCGATTTCGCACAAAGACCCTCGCCGTAGCGCGAGGTCCGCTCACGAGAAACAGAACAAACGACCGCTTGTGTGATTTGGGATGCCGGCCCAAGCGAAAGCCAGTAAGCCTGAACGCCTGTGCCATTTTTTGCTATTGGACGACGATAGCGGGCAACTTTTGGGCCACCAGCAACGCCGAACGTCCCTTGCGCCAGGTACCGGGTGGAATGCCGACGAACTTTTTGAAGGCGCGATTGAAGGCAGCCTCCGACCGAGGTCGTGTGAAAACGCGATTGCGTACGACGGCCGCTGTTTTGAGCGTGGCAGCGATGAGGCCGCTAGCAGGCGGGGCGTGGATCAGTCGGCGATTGCCGTCATCAGCGGCTTGACCCCGAAGATGTTGATCATGCGCTTCATGTTGTAGGCGAGCACCTGCAAGCTCATCTCGGTTTTGACCTTTTCGAGGGTCCTGGTCAGGAAATGGGTACTGCCCATCCACGCCTTGAGCGTTCCGAACGGGTGCTCGACGGTCTGCCGGCGGATGGTCATGGCGTCCGGCATGCGATCGAGCCTGTCCTGCATCTTGTCGAGGACGCCTTCGTGTTCCCAGCGCTTCAGGCGCTTGTGCTTGTCGGGCGTGCATCTGGGTTTGAGCGCGCAGGACGAACAGGCCGTGAGATTGCGATAGTGATCGATATTGTCCCGGCGGTCCGAGCGTACCTTTCCCTTGGTCAGGTGCTTGCCGGCCGGGCATGTGTAGCGGTCCTTCCCGGCGTCATAGATGAAGTCGGCAACGGTGAAGAGGCCGCGCTTGGCGTTTCCTGATTTCTGTGTTTTGGGAATGCAGGGCAACACTCCGCTGCCCTCGCAGGCCAGCACCTCGTCGCCGTTGTAATAGCCACGGTCGGCCAGCACCGTGATCTCTTCGCATCCGGTAGCGTCCCGCGCCCGTTGCCCCATCGAGGTCAGCTGCGCCCGGTCGCTGCCAATATTGGTGACCTCGTGCGCGACGATCAGATGGTGCTCGGCATCGACGGCCATCTGGACATTGTAACCGACGATGCCGGTGCCCTTGCCGCTGGTCGCCATCGACCGGGCGTCGGGATCGGTCAGGGAGACCTGTTTATCAGGCGCGGCCTCGACCTGCTTGCCCATCTCCTTGAGGGACTGCATCTGCCGCCGCAGGCCCTCGATCTTCTCCTTGAGGCGCACCGTCTTGGCCTCGGCGACATCATCGTCCTGCCGGTCCGCACGGTCGAGCGCCGCCAGATAGCGCGCGATGCTGGCCTCGACCTGCTCGATGCGCTTGGCGACCTTGGCCACCGTGAAGTTCTTGTCGCGGGTGTTGACGGCTTTGAACTTGCTGCCGTCGATGGCCACGACAGCCCGGGTGAACAGACTGAGCTGGCGACACAGCACGACGAACTGGGCGCAGGCCGCGCGGATCGCCGGCCCATTGTCGCGGCGGAAGTCGGCGATCGTCTTGAAGTCCGGCATCAATCGGCCGGTCAGCCACATCAGTTCGATGTTGCGCTGGGTCTCCCGCTCGAGCCGGCGGCTCGACTGGATGCGGTTGAGATAGCCGTAGAGATAGATCTTCAGCAGCGTCGCGGGATGATAGGCAGGCCGCCCGGTCGCTTCCGGCACGACCCCGGCAAAGCCCACAGCGCCGAGGTCGAGTTCGTCGATGAAGACTTCGACGACGCGGACCGGATTGTCGTGCGTCACGTAATCGTCCAGGCACTCGGGAAGCAGTGTCGCTTGCCGGCGATCCTCGCCCTCGACAAACCCCTTCATCCCGACTCCCCTCGCTGATCGGGAATCACTTTACCAAATCAACGCGTTTCCACACAGCCTGGACCCGATGTGGACCTCGCACGAACAGGATGCAACGGTCTGCGTGGGTGAGAAAGGAGCAAAGTCTGCGATATCGTTTTTCGCCTTTTCATTGACCTCGGCGCAGAGCTTTGCACATTCCCTTGCCAAACTCACGGGGTAAGGGAAGTGCAGATCAGGCCATGCTGAGACATGATCTTGGCCGTGGATCGGCCGGTGGCATGGCCGTTGACTTCCGCGCTTCGAGATACCTAAAGCCCCGAGGCCCGCAAAGGCAGGCTGTCGCAGCCCTACGCTTCCCGCACCGACAATCGTGCCGTCGACCCCTGGCTTGGTCCGCCAGGAACGAGACCTCCTGTTCGCAGTCAAGCCCATAGGAAATCGGCATTGGAGGCATCAGCCCGCCTGCTCATGATTTTCCGATATCACCGGCCTTGGTCCGGGCCGACCAAACACTTCGGTCCTTGCGGCTTCCAGCTCGCTCAGAGATCTTGAAAGCGTCGCGCCCCAGACGACATGGACAGCCAGCATCAGAAGATTTCGGTGGACGGGATGCCGCCAGGCGGGTGCAAGAATATGGGCAGCGGGAATCCATCCCAGGTAGCTGAGCGCCCAGACTCCGAGGCCGTAAAGAATGCCGCTGCCACGGGGCACTGGCAAAAGCGCAAAAATAGAGCCGGTCAGGGCTCCAAAGCCGAAATGGGCGAGCAGCGTTTTCGTTCGTGCGTCCTGCTCGTCACCGGCAATTGAGATCCGCTCGACGATTTCACGGGGTGGCAAAGGATAGCGCTCGCGGTTCTCCAGCAACGCGTAAAAACGCCTCATGGCGATGGTCATCGCTAGCGTGGCCGCAAGTCCCGCCAAAGCTCCCGATACGATCCGCTGCAACACCTTCTCCCGCAATTGATGTTGCCAAACGGCAGTCTGGCGCGATTGTTCCCGAGCGCCTGCCGCGTCTTCGCCAGGCGCTGTCGTGGCAGGATGGCGCAGCCGGCGCCGACGTGCTGTTTGAAATGGCCTGCGAATGCGCCAAGGCGCCCAGGAGCATTGGATGCAGAGCGCTTGGCGGACATTCTCGACGGGGCCGCCGCGCGCAAGGCATGCCGGCAGGAAGCTAGGCGTGATACCGTGTCATCGGGGTTCCCGGCACTTGTGGCACGACCAGCGCGGACGACGGGCAATCAAGAGAGGAGCGGGGCGAAAGAGCCTATCGGGCACGACCCCGACGCTTCGATCGACACGCGGGCAACGAGCGCGGAGGAGCCACCGACCGCGCGCGCCAATTGAACCCCAAAACCCAAAGGAATTGGCGAAGGCAGGCAACCGCAGCCGAAATAGAGGCCGTAATAGTTCTCGCGGAACTGCTACGGCCTCGGAAGCTTGGCTCCTCGACTAAGGTCGATTTACATTGCGGATGCGATTGCGCTCAATGTCTTCGGCTGGGTATGGCTCCGCATAGGGATCAAAGCCGGTCCAGCCGCCAGCCTCGTATTGACTGCGGCGTTCGGCGAGATTGATCGACCTGGACTGTTCAAGGATCCGTTCGGCATCTGGAACAAGCTGATCCTCGACCTTGGCTGTTACAAGAGTGCCGCCACGACGGACGCCTTCTGCATAAACATGGGCATCCGCTTCAGGTACCCCAGCATCTGTCATTGCGCCGATAATCCCGCCCGTTGCTCCCCCTACAGCAGCGCCGGCAGCTGCCCCGGCTGCGGTAGCCGCCAGCCATCCGGCGGCAACGACTGGGCCGACGCCCGGAATGGCCATGAGGCCTAACCCTGTGAGCAATCCTCCTGCGCCGCCGATGACTGCGCCAATTCCCGCGCCAGCAGCTGCATCTTCTGCGGCTTCCGAGCCATCATCCTCGTACCAATCCGTTGCATTGTTGGCGACGATGCTGATGTCGGAGTTTGGAATGCCCATTGCTTCCAATTCACCCACGGCGTCGGCTGCGTCATCGTAATCGTCGAATAAACCCGTTACCGTTTTCATGGTTCAACTCCCGAGTGTCTGTTCAGTTGGTGCTGGCAACGATGTTGCCTTGATAATCCAGCCCTACCGCGGTGCTCTTTCCGTTCTTCATGGCCTGACCGCGCCAGATGCCTTGGTCGTCCTTTTTGAGATCAGATACATCAGAATAGCCGGCATCCTGGATGCGGCTCCTGGCCTGATCTTCCGTGAAGCTGTTGGCACCGGGAACCAGCGCCCCGGCGGCCGGGGTATCGGTTGTATTCGCCGCAGGTGTGGTCGAACTCGTGCTGGAAGGCCCGGCAACCATTCTAGATGCAATGTCTTCTACCATTTGCTGATGCGCCTTAAGCGTCGCCGCTGTGTCTTTCGCGAACGTCTTGAGGGCCGCATTATCTCCGTCGCTTGCATAGCTTTCGAACAGTTTGACGGCGTCGGCATGTGCTGCGCGTTGCATCTCGACATAGGGCTCATCAACCGGCGCCTTGGCGGACTGAAGCTGTTCCAGATCCGTCTTGTGCTTGGCGTCCAGTTGCGTGGGAACCTTGAGCTTCTGGTCGCCAGCGATGCTCTCCAGCTTGGCGTTAGCCGCACCATGATCGTCGATCATCTTCTGCGCGAATTGCTTGACCTGCTCGTCGTCAAGCTTGCTCAGAACACTCTGGCTCGATTCGACTTCGAACTTTCCACCGACAGCAGCTTTGTCGACGAAATCCTGTGCGCTGTCGGCGGCCAATGAGGGTACGGCGAAGGCGATAGCGGCGGCGGCGACTAAACCGCCAAGAAGGTGTCGAACTTTCATGGCTTTATCCTTGTTTTGGTGGTGCACGACTGTGGCTGGTGCACGACTTTGATACCGACCCAACAAGGCAGGACCCTCTTTGTTCCAGGGCGAGAACAATATGGCCCGGAGGCAAGTTGTTTCGCGTGCCGGGGAGCTAAAAATCGAGCCAACCCCGCCTTTCGAGCGCCAGCAGCACATCAGGACGCAGCTTGTCTACTTTTCTTCCGAGCTCAGCCCGCCTCATCCAGGCGACTTCGCCCGACAGCTTGCCTATTCGGAGCGTCCCGCAGGCTCCTGCTGTCACGCGCTTGGGACGTAGACCCCGCACTTGGCGGCGCGAGATCGGGCCTCAGGCGCTGAATGGCGACACCGAGCCGTCCTCGGCGCACCTCGCCGTGCCCAATAGGCGGCTTCATCACGGCCGACGCCATTGCAAATCGGCACCGCCAAGCCGATCCTGTGATCACATGGCACCATCTGTCGTGACCAGGGATGGAGCAGACAGTGTGTTCGCTACTTTGCACAAAATGGGCTGAAGAGCGCGGGCTTCCCATCAGCCAGAGAATCCAGCGTTTGTTGATTCCTTTCTTGGCTGAGGAGAAGTCGCTAGCCACTTTTAATTCCGAAGCAGTACTTCGGCGCGGGACAACGTCGATCGATGGTTCTCGACGAATTCAAGCAAGGTTGGCGCTACTAGCAAGCGATTTCATCCCGCCTGCCGGCGCCTAACCGGCAAGTCTATCCCAACGCCCCCCAAATGGCGCCGGCCGCCCTCCCGGGAGCGACTGTCGGCTGCTCACCAAATCATCCCGAAAACCGCCTTCTGGAATGCGAGCAGGCCGCCGCGGCGAGGTACGGTGTACTGTCGGGCCCGGACGGACGGAAATCCGCTGGCACAGAGAAAAGTGCGCGGCGCTCCTCAATCACGCGGCAACTTCGTAGCCACTATCCTGACGCCGCCCATCTTGCGCTCTTGAATGAGGTCAACAAATCGGATGTAGGATTTGTGGAATGCATCGTGCCCCATTGGGGTGCCAGCCTGCCGGGCTTCTTCACGCAGCAGTTGATACATTGCCAGCCGTTCCTTCAGAATTGGTCCCCATTCTTCCGTCAAATCTTTTGTCGAGACCACTCTAAGGCCAACGCTTTCGACCAGACTGCGATATTCGGGGATCGACCGAAGAGGCTGAATAGCCATTCCTTCCCACATCAATTGCGCATCGGCAGCGGTAAGCGGCTGATTAGCTATCCAATCTGTGAATGCCAATCGGCCATCTGTCCTCAGAATACGATAAGCTTCGGCAACCGCTCTCTTCACATCAGGAATGTGGCAAAATGCTTCTTGGCTGACGACAGCGTCGATGCTCGCGTCAGGAAGCGGAACGTCCATCACGTTGCCCTCGACAATCCGCGCAGTACCGTGAAGGCCAACTCGTCTGGTTAACTCCTGTGCACCCGAGACGCGCGCTGGCGTCAATTCGATACCGATGACGTCGGCTCTATATTTGTGAGCCAGGTAGCGCACCGTGCCACCAAGTCCCGCACAGAAATCGGCCACGCGCGATCCATTGCTAATCTTCGCTCCTTGCGCCAACTCATCTGTAGCGGCGAGGCCGCCATAATGATCTTGGTCGTGGGGAAACAGCTCTTCAGGGCGCAAACCGTCGAGATGGCCACGGCTTGCGCGTAGTTTCGTAAGGATGATTTCGCATGAGATGGGATGACGATCATAAAAATAGACGGTCTGTGAAGTTGCATCGCTCATGAAACTTTGCCTCCATGACCCGGGGCCACGCCAATCTTCGCAATCAGATTAGGCCATCACAACAGCAAAAATGGCGCCGAGCAAAATAGGAAGCGATCAGCGCGTTCTTATAGCCGTGCCCTGGGCGCTGCCGATATCCCCGAGGCGATCGAAACGACGTCTAGGTCGGGCAAGCTAGACTGGATGCTCGATGATCGGATTCTGATACCGAACTCCGAGCGGTCTGAAATCCTTCTCATTGTCAGTGAGCACGATCAGATCGTGTTGCTTAGCTGTGGCAGCAATCGCGACATCCTCGAAGCCGGGCGAGATGCCAGCGCCGCGGGCGACTGCCATGAGTTACCCGGTTATCATTGCCGTCTCGAGATCAAGAGGCAGAATGCGGCTACCGTAGTAGTGACGAAGTTCTCCCCACCATTCAGCGAGTGCTGCCGCTTTTTACTGGCACCGGTTCGCTTGGCGTTCGCAATACCGTCATCGATCTCAGCCGAGGTGATTACGGACAGCCAAAGGTCGGAAGATCGCTCGATTATCCAGGCAACTAGTCTTTCGTCGGAGGGTGTCCTACGTTTCGACGGGGCAAGCAGGCTGACGACATTCGTATCTAGAAGGTACAACGTCAGAACGCCGGATCACGCAGAGCCCGTGCGGGCTTTCGGCTTCGCGCTGGCAGGTCACCTTCCTCCAACGGCGAGTTTGTAAGCAACCAACCTAGCGATGGCACACGGGAAAGGCGCTCGTAGTCCGCGTAGCTGATTACGACAGCCTCTCTTTTGCCGTGACGGGTGACAACCGTCGGTGCGCCTGCAACCGCTTCGTCGACCACATGCGAGAACGTTGCCTTCACATCTTTGAGCTGAAGCTCTTTCATCTTGATGGCCCTGTGACTAAAGTTGTCATATTCCCCTATGGGCGCGCATTGACAAGAATTGCCGAAGCCCAATGCGACCGACCAAGCACGACTTAGCCGACACGGTCATGGATGGCTCGGAAGGCGGCGCCCGATTTCGACCGGCTGAAGTTGCTCGCATCGCCAACCAGGACGAGTTCGGCGCCGGTGCGGGCGACTGAATCGACGAACGCGCCATCGGTCTCGACGCAACCATGCCGCGGGCTCGTCCATAACGAAAAAACGGTGGTCGCGTCGAGAAGGTCAGTCCCCTCCCCCAGCGAAGCTCCCATGACGCCAATGTGCGCGCCGCGATTGCCGCTTCCTTCTCCAGGCCTTCGGCCGCCTTGCCGGCGAGCGCCCCGCCAAGGACGCGAACACCTTCGCGTTCCCACGCCTCGCGCGCCGCCTAGCTGGAACGGTCAGAAGCCAAAAAGACTGCTAGATCGGCGATGTCTTCGACTTCGCCCCAATGTTTGAGCGGAATACTTGCTGGCAAGCTTGGACGTGGCGTCGCGCCTCGGTCACGGCCTTTGAGTAGACCTGGCCCGCGCCGTGGGCGGAGCCGACATAAGGAACCGACGATGCGCTGCAGGTGGATTTGCATCGCCCTGTCGCTCAGACCCTCGCGCAGGGGCTCACTGGTCTCGATGATCAACCGCTCATGCAGGTCGCGGATGCCCTCGCTATCGAGAACGGGAATGCCGAAGCCTTCCGAGATGAGGGTGACCTGCGGGAGTCCGGACAAACGAGCCGTACCATTTCGAGTGTGGTGCCGCGACGAAGTCGGTCGACGCGGGCGGATGTGCGGGGTGCTGCGGTGACAGTGCTGTCCAGCCGCACGACACTCCCATCTTCAAACTGCGTCTGCTGGGCGCTCGACAGCAGTGCCCCGATTGATCTCTTCCCAGGTCTCGGGTCGGATCGCGCTGATCGTCTTTTGCAGCACCGACTTCTGCGGGCTCCATGACCAGGGCAGCCGCGCAATCGCCCGAAACGATGCGGAGTCCTCCAGATGGAAGGACAGCTGCTCTCAGTTGGCGGTATTGTTTGAGGAGCGCGCAGCGCAATACCGCTTCAGCCGGCAGTCCTTGCCGTCCGGTTTGCCTTGACGCCACGGTCGCCCCAGATCTCGCACCACCAGACCAAGCACTGGCGATGTTCATCCAGCCACTGCGACATCGCCTTCAACTCATGGCCGATCTCGTTGGTGGCGAAAAGATCGAATACTGCTTGGGCGGTGCGTTCTTGGCGCATTGTCGGCTCCGGCGGTAGCAGGCCTTTGGCATCAGTGGCATGAGACCAAAGTTTACCTGGAACCGCCGGGCTTTGCCCGCGCAAAGCTGGAATTTACAAATAAAATCAACAGCTTGCCGTTTGGACGGAAACTAGCTAGCCCCGACTTCCTCGACCTGGGAGCAGGCATAGGCTTCGGCGACGCAATAGTGGTATTTTCCCTTCTTCGAGCAGCCGTACTGGGCGTATTGCGCCTTTCCCCAATCGTTGTATTTGCCGCCAAAATTCCTCCAGGCCTGGAATTCCCAGTTGCCGCGTGCCTTCTGCTTGGCCCTTTCGATCTTGGTCGCCTTCTGGGTGTGCGAACCGATGTAACTGGCCTTGCAACTCTTTCCCGGCGTCGCGCCGTTGGGCGCGCGGGCATCGGCGGGGATCGTGAGGCCCGCGAGGCAGACGGCGGCTAGCGAAGCGAGCGCGAACCGTCTGCTGCGGGATGCGGTGAGGCTAAATTCTCCAGACATGTCATATCTCCTTTTGACTGCCGGCCGACGGTGCGAGGGTCCCGCAATTCCACGGCAATTGTCCGGTTCCGTCGTCCTGATTACGATGGTGCGGAGAATTGTGCGCCCGTGTTTCGGACGAATGTCGTCCTGGGGAGCCGATTGTTTCATTTCTTTCAGGGCGGACCGCGAACCTCTCGGGGGCGGCTTCCTGAGCGACACGGCGCGGATGGCGAAGGTCAAGGACAAGGACATCGCCGACCAACTTTTCAAAGCGGTCCTATGGGCGATGCGCACAGGCGCCCCGTGGCGGAACCGACCCGCCGTCTTCGGCAACTGGAAAACCGCCTTCAAGCGATACCGCGACTGGGTCAAAGCCGATGTTTTCAGCAAATTTTTCGAGGTCTGCTCGGACGCGCCCGACATGGAAGACGCCATGGTCGACGCCACCATTCTCAAGGTCCATCGCCACGGCCAGGGCGAAAAAGGGACTCACAGCCAGGCCATCGGCCGCTGCAAGGGCGCCATGACCACTACGATCCTCGCGCTCACCTCGGCAATCTGGTCCGTCTCGTTCCTGCCCGGTTATCGCTTCGACACCCTCGGCGCCGGACCAAAACCTCTGCCACTCGACGCTGCGATCTACAGATGGCGTCATCTGATCGAGAACTTCTTCTGCAAGCTCAAGGAGTTCAAGCGCATCGCCATGCGCGCCGACAAACCGACATCAGCTTCAACGCAATCATCCATCGCGCCGCAGCCGTCATAAACTCTCGATGAATCTCCCACACACCTGTATTGCCATGGGCTATTCCACCTCAGCCAACGGTGACACGGCCGGTCCGTTCAAAGCCGTGCCATCGACGGCAAAATGCGAGCCGTGGCAGGGGCAATCCCAGCAGCGTTCGAGCGAGTTCCAGTGGACATGGCAGCCAATATGCGTACATGCGGCCGAGCGCTTGTATAGCGTCCCGTCGTCATCGCGAAACGCGGCGATTTTGGTGAGCCCTTGGCGGACGACGGCGCCTTCTCCTGGTCGCAATCTATCGAGGGAATCGATTTCGCCAGGTGCGATATACTCGGCGAAACTCCTGATGGCCGTCGCATTCTCCGCCAGGTAATCGCCGATCGCGCCTACAGACTTGCGAGACGGCTCGTAAAGTTCGCGCCAGGGGTTTTCCCCTTTCAGAACCAGGTCGGAAATCAACAGCCCGGCCACGACGCCATGGGTAATGCCCTGGCCGGAATCCCCGGTGGCGACAAAGACGCGGCGCTCGCCAGGATTACAGCCGATGAACCCCGCATAATCGACGGTCTCCATCACCTGCCCGGACCACCGGTTGGTTTCCCTGCCGATATCGGGCACCAGCCTTTCAGTCCAGGCCGCCAGGGCCGCGAAGCGATCGCCGGCATCATTGGCCTGCCCTGTCTTGTGGTCTTCGCCGCCGACGATCAGGAAGTCGGTCCGGCCTTCGCCAGGTTGAAGCCGAATGTAGTGATAGGGGTCTTCCGTATCCCAATACAGCGCATCCGGTATGGTGTCGCGCGCGATCTCGAACGACATCGCGTAGCTACGGTACGGTGCTTGCTTGGTATGGAGCGCGACCCGATCGTTGATCGGCGAGTTGGTGGCAACCACGGCCGACTTGGCGGATACGGTAAAGCCCGAAACCGTAGTTACGCGCACGCCGCCGTCCGTCTCTTCGATCTTTTCGACGATGGTGTCGGCATAAAGCGCGCCGCCGCGCGCGCGGATGCCGGCGCCCAGCCCGCGGAGATATTTGAGCGGGTGGAAGGTCGCCTGATTGGCGTATCGAAGGGCCTGCGCATCCGAAAAGCCTGCAAACGGCACGCCCCTGATCTTCTCGATGTCGACACCGATTATGAGAGCGGCGTCCAGCTCGCGCTTGATATCGGATTCCTGCCTGCCGGAGGCCGGAAAGAGGAAGCCGTCGAGGCGCCGAAAATCACAGGCGATACCCTCCGCCTCCTGGATCGATTGAATACGGTCGATAGCCGCCGATTGGCTTTGATAGAAAATCCGCGCCAGGTCCTCACCGCGCAATTTGATCAGTTCCGAAAAATAGTCATCGCATATCGATGACAAATGCGCGGTGGTGCGGGCCGTCATGCCGCTCCCGATCCGTCCGCGATCGAGAACAGCCACTTTTTGCCCCGCAGCGGCCAGCTCGTACGCCACTGAAAGTCCCGCAATTCCAGAGCCGACGACCACGGCATCGACCTGTTCATTCTGCCCGAGCGGAACCGCATCGGGCGCTACTTCGGTCGCCGACCAGACGGATATAGTCCTTTCATCGCCGACATTCATGGCGGAGCCTCCAGATGCGATGTTCGGTAAACGGACGCCAGGATTCAAAGTTCCTCCAGCTCTTCGGATGCCGCAGTTTCGCCCGGACCGTTTTACGGTGATCTGCAGGTCGAGCGGCCGCGTGGTGGTGACGAAACAGAGTAGGAGCGCATGATTGCGGTGCCGTTTATCGTGAGGTGCACGAGGACATACTGGCCTGCATTGAAGCAGAACATCCGATTCGAAGCGGGTGTGAGAACGATCGTTTTCACACCATGTGTCTCATCGATGACGCGTCGGCAGAGCACAAGCTGGGCGCCGTTTGTGCCCAATGCCGCTCACCGATCGTTGCCAGAAAATCGGAGGCTTTGAAGGGAACGTGTCATTATTATTTCGGCTATTTCGGCTCGCTTTGACGTCGAGCCAAGATGCCCAGTTGCAGCCCCGCTGAACAGTAGGGCTATCTCAGCATTATGACCGGATATTTCGATTAAACTTCCAACGACATCACAGCGACATGGATGGCCCGTATGCCCTTGCGGATGATCGGTTCATGTTTCCGCTGCGCCAGGATCGCCGTGTGTACCGGCTGGTGCAGCGTGGGCGCTCCTTCGACGATGAAGGACGGAAGTTCGGCGGTGAACCTGCGCGCATCGTCGATACGCATATAGCAAGTGCCGCCCGCCCGCCGGAGCATGATCTCCGCCAAAGCTTCCGATCCGGTCGAAAGGCGACAGATCGCCAGATCAGACAGCAGCCTTGCGTGCGTCTTCTCGAGCAAAACCGTGTAACCCGGGCGAATGTAGGTTTCAGGATCCACATCGGACAGCGTTCTGGCAGCCGTCGAAACCATCACATATTCCTCGACCATCAGATGCTCGTAGGCGATCTCAGGCAGGTAGCGGGGAGCATAAAGCACCGCAATATCCAGATTTCCCATGCTCAGGTCGCTGACCATCTGATTTGAATAGTCCGACTCCACATGGATCGAGGATTTCGGAAGAGCCTGACACAGAGTCTCGACCCACCCAGGCAGAACCGAGCGGGTCATGCCCACCTGCGCAGCGATACGCAAGGTGCCCTCGAAGCGGTTGAACGCCCGAACGTCATGGCGAGCTTGCGACCAGGTCGAGAGCATTGATCGGGCGTAAGCTTCAAATCGGCGCCCCGCGGCGGTCGGCTCGGCACCGGCGCGGCCTCGCCGGAACAACTCGGAGCCTATCGCGCTTTCAAGGTTCTTGATGCGGGTGCTGATTGTCGACTGAGTCAAACCCAGGCGCTCGGCGGTCCGATTGAAGTTCCTTGACTCAATGATGTCGAGAAACGTCTCAATGTGCTCCAGTTGCACGCATGTCTCCAATCGAAAAAGGCGATCATATTCCCTGGGATCATAATCTTGATCAAACGATTCTCAAGGTGGAAGCTGTATCGGAGAAATCGGTCAGGCTCGACCGGAACGACGGCGTTTGGGAGCTGAGCAACGTGTTCATAGTCGACTGCGACTGTCATAATTACTGGTCAAGCGCCACTGTGCTGGCGCCTTACCTCTCGGGCTTGTGGAAGGACATGTTCGTCGAGGGTGAGAAGACGGGCCCTGTCGGGGCCTTCCCGCATGGTCATCGTCCCTGGTTTCATCCGCAGGACTTCTCGCGCAAGGACGTCCGTCCAAAAACGGAGGCCGACAACTACTTGATCATGAAAGAGAAGCATCTCGACAAATACAATGTCGATGTGGCGATCCTGACCGGCGATGAGCCGATAGAGGCTTCAACTCTGGCCAATCCCTATTATGCCAGCGCCCTCGTCAGCGCTTACAACGACTATCAGATCGACCAATGGTTGCCAAAAGACGACCGCTTCATGGGCTCGATCATCATCGCGCCACAGGATCCGAAGCTCGCTGCCGCCGAAATACGCCGCCTGGGCAATCACCCGCGCATGGTTCAAGTTCTCGCTTCGCAAGGTTCTGTCAAACCCTATGGCGACCCGTACTATCATCCGATCTATGAAGCCTGCGCGGAAGTAGGATTGCCGTTCGCCATACATCTGGGCGGCCATGGTGGGGTGAATTCAACTGCCATCGCTCCTGCCCCGACAACATTCTTCTGGGAGACGCATGCGATCCTGCACATGTCTGCGATGTCGCATGTCGCAAGCATGATTGCGCATGGTGTCTTCGAAAAATGGCCGGACCTCTACTTCGTGGTCATCGAGTGCGGAGTGGCTTGGGTTCCGTCAGTATTGTGGCGCCTTGACGCCGACTACAAGGCCCTGCGCAAGGAAACGCCATGGCTGAAGATGCTGCCCTCGGAATATTGCCGACGCAACATCCGCTTTTCCACGCAGCCGCTGGAGCAGCCGGCGAACCTTCAGCATCTCTGGTCCACTCTCGAAGCGATGGATGGCGAAAACACCCTGATGTTTGCCTCGGACTACCCGCACTGGGATTATGATGACGCCAATACGCTGCAAATCCCTCCCGCCTGGAAAGGCAGGATTATGGGACTGAATGCACTTGAGGTCTATAAACGCATCCCCCGCGCGCAAGCGGCGAATGCCGCCTGAGGAAGCTGATTACTATGGCAGAGAAGACATATATTTGCCGCGTCGAAGAGGTCGACGCCGGATCGCCCTATATTGCCAAAATCCGCAGCTTTTCGGTGGGGGTTTTCCGTATCGGAGACTCATTCCACGCGCTGCTGAACGTTTGTCCGCATCGCGGTGCTCCGCTTTGCGAGGGACCGCAATGCGGAACCACCGCGCCCGTCGAACAGGCGCAATTCCTCTATCATCGTGAGAACGAGATCGTGCGATGCGCCTGGCACGGCTGGGAATTCGACATCAAGTCAGGCGCGGCCTTGGTCGATCCGTCCGTTCGAGCACGCACATTTCCAGTCACCGTCGAGGCCGGCAGCATCTATGTGACGGCCTGATTGGGCAGAGGTGAGCAGTACACAGTCGCAGAGCTGGAAGAAATGGTGATCGCGGCTAAACGGTAGATTTTTCAAAGCTGCTTGACGCACAATAACGCGGAAAATCCGCAATGGGAGAGTCAAATATCGGAGCCTGAATACAAGCTTGGTATCGCTCAAATCTGATTGGCCGCGGTAAGATCTCGCGCCGCGATTTTCATTCATCTCGGGTTGGCCGCTGGCCTGACCGTCGTCGCTGCAGACAAGCTCTTCGTCAGCACGCCTGCGACCTCAAAAGTGCTCCCTGCGATGTCTGCATTCGGCAACTGCAAAGCTAATCGCTATGTCGCCGAGGAGCCATTCTGAGTCGGAGCGCGGGACCCTTTAGCGACGTTGCCGCAGCGACGCGGGAATGACCGGATCGGGTCAAATTTCGAACGTTGGTCCGCTGCAACATAGCTCCGACTTCTTCGCGCGCCGAGGGCCGGAAATGGCACCGATCCTGCCGACACCAGGGTACACCTCAGCCTTCGTCTCGACCACCTCAGCCCGGTTCTGTTCGCGCGATAGAAGCAAAGGTTGGCGATTAAGCAACAGGGAATCGCCGAATTCATGCGCGCGGTATCCATACATGTCGAAAGCTGCGGAGGCCTTGGCGAGCAGAGCATTGTCGGCAAAGGCGCGCAGGAGCTCGAAATGGCTCTCGCCGGGCTGGTGGACGCCTGTGAGAATGGCATCAACCACGTGAAGCCGTGCGCTCCGATCGATGCGTCCTGTCGCAATGCCATTTCCGGCACGCACACTGCCATCGGGATTGGCGGCTGCCTCAAGCGCGCGCACTACGCTCGTCCCGATCGCGATGATGCGGCTGCCGCGGAGCTTCGCCCGCGCGACCCGCGTCGCGGTGCGCTCAGGGATCCGGTACGGCTCGTCAAAAGGGAGGCGCGAATCGAGCGCGGGATCGCCGGTGGAAGAAACGCCCGCGGCGAGCGTGAGTGTCGCGAAGTCGACGCCGCGCCGACGCCAAGCTCGAAGCGTGAGCCAGTCAAGCGCAAAGCCTGCCGAAGGCGCCTCGAAGGCGACCGGCCCGGCGGCAATCTTCGTCCAAACATCCCACAGTGCCAACGGTTCGGGAACATGCGCGTATTGGATCGGCCGGCCATGCTGCGCTAGCCCTGCAAGCACCGTTGCGCGGTTGCCTGGGAAGTGCAGCTTGAGAAGGCGAGGATGGTCGAGAAGGCGCTCTATGACGGCTTCAAGCGGGCCGAGCCGTAGGCGATCGCCTGGTGACAGCGGAGGCGGCGGCAGCCGGTCTTCCGTGCGCGTGCGGTGATCGCCCGAGCCGAAGGCGATCGCAACGAAGCGGGTTGGATCGGGAACCGACAGCCACCCTGCCAGGCGGATCTCGATCGCCTCTTCGCTGGGGACATGCAGGCCATGCAAGCTGGCAGGCAAGGTCGCGGCATCATTGGCGACGACTAGATCGCCGGGATCGAACAGCATCGCGAGCCCAGCGCGCGGCAGGTCGCGCATCGTGCCGTCCGTCTCTACGACGAACAGCCTGGCGGAGTGCCGATCGAGACGTTCGGCGGCAATCATGAATGTGCCCCGGCGAGAAGCGTTGTGCGGACGGGCAACGCGTCGAGCATTTTTTCGATGATCTCGGCAGCAGCCAGTTCGGGTCGCTTCAAGGTCGCCGGATCGGCATCAGGAACCGCGAGCGCATGCAGCGGGGTATCCATGTCGCCGGGGTCGAGCGCGAGGAGCCGGATGCCGTCGGCTTTCGCCTCCTCGTCCCAAATCGCCGTCAGATGGGCAAGAGCTGCCTTGCTCGCGCCATACGCGCCCCACCCGGGATAAGCGTTCACAGCCGCGTCGCTGGAGATGTTGATCACCAGCGCGCCACGGCCCGCGCGTGCGGACGCGGCAAGCGCACCAAACAGGGCTTTCGTCAGCCGGAATGCGCCGATGAGGTTGACCGTGAGCGCTTTTTCCAGCTCCTCGCACTCGGTATCGGCAAGCAGCGCCAGAGGGACAGGGCCGAGGCTCGACGCATTGTTGATCAGGACATCAAGACCGCCGAGGCTCGCAGTGACCTGTAACGCGATCGGGTAGATGCCCTGCTTGTTGCCGATGTCGCCGACAATGCCGTGCGCGCCCGTCTCGTCGGCGATACGTTCGACCAGCGCGGCGGTGCGTGCGACGAAGGCAACGGACGCACCCTGCTCGGCAAGTTGCCGCACGAGCGCCAGTCCGAGGCCGGACGTGCCGCCGGTGACCGCCACGCGAAGTCCCTCAAGATCGATATTCGTCTGCATTTCCGATGCTCCTTCGGTCTGTACCGACAATCCCTACAAGCTCAAGTAAACTTGAGGTCAAGAGGCAATCGCTCTTTGGCATCGAGGAGGTCAAACTCCTCCTCGAACGATGTCATCGCGTCTCCCCGTCGAAAGCATGATCCAGCACCGCGGTGCTCAGGTGCTCATGGCCCGCCGGAGACGCACGTCTGTGGTCTTCACCGGGCTTCACCGGACGTCACCGGTCGTCACCGGATGCATACGATCTACGACGCACCGCCCGCAGATCGCACGATGGACATGGGCGACTAAGGTACGAACATGTTGGCCAGCGGCTATCTGTGGCTTACCTGACGCGCACGCCGAAGGAATCCTGTCACGCAGGGGCAACCGCGGCGAACCGGCTTCCGTGACCAGCGAGCATGCCCCCGCAGCCCGCTTTAGAACGAGCCGCAACCCGATCAGGCCCGCGCTCTCCGCCAGAGGCGGGCTTTGCGTTCAGGCCCTGTTGTCGGGCGACATGGAAAACTGACCCCCTGACGAAATGAAGAACTGACCCCCTCGGTTAAGAGAGGAGGCGTGGATGACGATTGGGGTTTCGGCGATTCCTGCATTGTCGAGAACGATGCAGGGAGAGGAGATGCTTCAACCTGAAGAGGTGGCAGCGATGCTGCGGCTGCATGAGCTTGGCTGGGGAGCGACGCGGCCCGGCGAAGGAATTCGGGTGCGCGCGCAACACGGTGCGTCGGTATCTGCGCGAGGGCGGGACTGACCCTGGCGACGAACCAGGAGCGTATGGGGGCTAACTGCCCTGATGCAGGTTCTTGGGCTTGCCGAGCACGTTGACGGGATCTTCTACTTCGCCGAGATGGGCTGCCGAAAACCGAACGGCATTTTCTACGGAAGATCGGACTGCGCACGGGCCGCGCTCCGAACGAAATCTTGCTCGTTGATGACTCTCTTGCGAATGTCGCCGCGGCAGAGAATGTGGGCTGGAAAGCTGCTCACTGGACGGGCGAGTTGCGTTCCGCTGACTTTCAGCGCCTGGGCCAGTTGTCAGGTAAGCCGGGAACCGGGTTTATCTTGCCGCTCAATTGCGCGCCCAATGTCAGCGCTTGCGGGAAATTGCGGACGGTCGCGCGCATAAGCGCGGCGCTGCTGGGGCGAAGGGCAATTCGGGCGATGGCTGCAGCGGCGTGAATGCGCGTCGAAAACAGTCGCCTCCAGGCCGCCTCGTAGCGCTTGCCGGCAACCTCGCGGCCTGCCCCGCCGCTTGGCGCGCATGCGAGTTCGCGAGCCAGCAGCCAACCGGACTGAAGCGCCATCGAGATGCCCTCGGCTATGATCGGATGCGATTCTCCGGCTGCATTGCCGACGCGAAAGATGTCCCGTTCGTAACAAGAGCGAATTCCCGGCCTGATTGGGCCTGCGGCAAGCCATGGACCGTCGCGCTGGGCTGCTTGCAGCGCATCGCTGAGGCCCCGTGATGAGTCCACGAGATGGCGAAAGACCGCATCAGCGGCCGACATATGGCCATGGATTTGGGGGGCATGGCGTTCGGCGCCGTGGTATTTGTCGCCATGCTGTTTGCGCAATCGCGCCAGCACATCGCGCCGGATGCAGCACGAGACCGACACCCGGCCGTGATCCGTCCGGACCATGCCGCCATAGCCACCGGGAAACGCCAGCAGAGGCATCAGATCGAGCGCCAGGGAGGACCCGGTGAAATGCGCCTTGAAGCCGAGCAGGTCCGAAGGGCGGTTGGTCTTTTCGAGCTGGCTGGGCAGCGGTCCTGGTTCCCAGGAACCGTGCGCGGCGATGATCACCGGCGCACGCAACACCATCACTTCGTCGCTGGCTTGTTCGTCTTTGGCTTGAAGTCGCACCGTCTGCATGTCGCCATCCCGGTCGATAGCGACGGCGCGGCAAGGCTGAAAGATTTCGGCGCCCACCGATCGCGCCGACTGCAACAGCAGAAAGTCGAGAACGTCGCGGCCCAGCGCTCTGCCGAAGCCATCTGTTGCAGAGGGCCCATCTTTTGCACAGGGCCCGTCTTTTGCAGAGGGCATTGGCGCCTCGACGCAGGTCTTGCCGCAAAAGAAGCCAACACGGCGGATTTCGGGGCCGGCATTGGCGCGCCAGGCATCGCCGATCTCCAGTTGGTCGAGAAGGGCAAGATTACTGGCCGAGATGTATTCTCCGCAGACCTTGCGGCGCGGGAAACTGCTCTTCTCCACAATGGCCACGGCCCATCCGCGCCGGGCAAGCGTCAGCGCGACGGATGTGCCCGCCGGGCCGCCGCCTATGATGATCGCGTCATGGATCATCTCGAACCCGCATCGTTGTTGGCGCCGACGAAGATATGGGAAAAAAGGCCGGCGCGCCGTTCCTCTATCGGCCTGCCATCGGCCGCACGCCAGAGATCGGAAAGCTCGCTGTCGCGAAAGCCGGCGCGCACGCTTTGGGCGGCGTCGTTTCGGGTCACGTCGTTGACGCCGATTGCCGGAAGAAATCGAGCCGCGGCCAGCGCCGGTTTTGCCCGTCGTGGCTCTGTCGCCAGCAGCAGTCGGGCTTTCGGCATCAGCAGTGAAAACAGACGCACCAGCCCAGCGTCGTCGAAATGATGCAGGAACAAACTGGCGGTGATCACGTCGAATGGCTTGCCTTCGGTCGTTTCGGCCCAGTCGAAGACGTCGGCA
This sequence comes from Mesorhizobium sp. WSM4821, assembly GCF_055901555.1. NCBI lineage: Bacteria > Pseudomonadati > Pseudomonadota > Alphaproteobacteria > Hyphomicrobiales > Phyllobacteriaceae > Mesorhizobium > Mesorhizobium sp. WSM4821. The sequence goes on from NZ_CM148371.1 coordinate 5,766,303, forward strand.
GCGACGCCTTCGATCGTCCATCCCAGTGCGCCAAAATCATTGCGTAGCTGCGCGGTGACGAGTTCGACGCGGTCGAGCATCACCAGCTCGACCTCGAGCCAATGTTTGGCCATGCGCCGCGCCACCGCGAGCATGAAGCTGCCGTCGCCGGCGCCGATCTCCAGAATGCGGCCTGGCGGTTTTGGCACAAACTTCCTGAGCAACGACGCCATGATCGGCGCCTGGAACATCAGCGCGTTGATGTGGCGGAGGTCGCGGCGCGAGGCAATCGCGCGCGGATCTTCGGCCGCAAGTCCGTCTAGGATTTCCGGCTCAAGCCGGCGGTGGTCCAGGTCGCTCATGATACGGTTCGAAACAGCATGGTTTCAGCCGTCAATCCGGGTCCGAACGACATGCCGCAGCCGAGCAGGTCAGGCGGCGCTTTTATCATCTCCTCCATCACGAACATGACGGTCGCCGACGACATGTTTCCGTATCGGCGCAACACCTCGCGCGACGGCGTCAGCGCCGCGGGCGCGAGGTCCAGGGCCCTTTCGACGGCGTCGAGAACCGAACGTCCACCCGGGTGCACGGCCCAAAGGTCGATCGCTTCTGCCGGCCGGCTGCCGAGGATAGCGCCCTGGTTGCTGCGCAATGCTTCAAAGATTGCTGTCGGAACCTGACCCGAAAGGAACATCTCGAAACCATCGTCGCGAATGCTCCAGCTCATCAGGTGCCGCCGCTCGGCCGCGACGATACAATGAAAGTCTTCGAGCAGGATGCCATGCGGCTCGGCGGTGACGAGTGCCGCCGCACAGCCATCGCCCCAGAGGCAGAACGACAGCAGCTTTTCGAGCTCGGTGGTTTCGCGCAGGTGCATCGTGCAGAGCTCGATATTGACCAGCAGGACCCTGGCCTGCGGGTCGGCGCGCACGATGTGGCGGGCAAGCTTGAGGCCGTTGATCGCCGCGTAGCAGCCCATGAAACCGATCATCGTGCGTTCGACCGTATCTTGCAGGCCGCAGCGCGCAACCAGGTCCAGATCGATACCCGGCGCTGAGAACCCGGTGCAGGTGGTGACGATGAGATGGGTGATGCGGGAAGCGTCGTCACCAAGCTGCAACCCGTCGACGCCCTTTTGCGCCAGAGCAGGTGCGGCTTCGCCAAACATTGCCATTCTCGCGGCCGTCCCGGGAAACGCACCGCGAATGAAAGTCCCAGCCAGATCGGCCGACGGTCCTTCAGCGTCGAGGGCCGGCGCAAAGCAGGAATAGCGGCGCTCGATGCCAGCAACACCGGCCATACGTTCGAAAACCCTTCGGCGGTCGGCCGCGAGCATCGAGGCCGCGAAACGGAGGTAGAATTGATGAACCTCGTGCTCCGGCACCGCTGTCGCGATCCGGTTGATATAGGCGTTGGCGGGCATGTTCTGTCTCCCCGGCGTACACGTTGAGAGCCACCGCCGGAAGGTGTTGCTCATTGGCACCAAGGTGTCGGACACCAGGTCTCGAGCGCTGCCTGTTCGATAAACGTATCTGAAAACTGATTTCGTCCCGAAGGTTCAGTATGCGCCGTTGCCGGGCTGGACACCAAAGCCGCGCCGCGCCGTCCCCCCCGACGCTACCCCGGCGGTTCGGCGCAGCAATGAGCGTCGAGGAATGCGCCCGACTACACCGGCGGCAAGGCACCGCCGACGTGCGCCTGGTCCACGCGCTGTGCCACTTGGACGGCACGCCAGCCGGCGGGCGAACGCCCCGGCGACGCTGTCCGATGTCCCATCTTTCGAACTGTCGATGCTCGACGAAATCCGTTACCGAAGACACCGAAAGCGATTGCCGGCGCCAAGGGAAGGCTCGGTTGATGAGAGATGTGCACGATGCGCTGAACCGAAGTGGCATATTCCTGATCTGGGAGCCCACACAGCTTGAGGGAGAAAACCGAGCTGAATGGCTTTTCGGCGTGTCGGGTTGCGTTCGCAGCGGTGACAGATGACGAATTCGCCGCGATGGAGAGCCACATGCGCTTAGCTGACTTCCCTGAGCCGGCTGAGAGTTGGACGGCGATGGGGCATCAAGCTGGATTTACCAATGCGGAGCAACTGTTCATGATGCCAAACCGTCTCAGGAGAGTTTTCAAGTCTTGGAACTAGTATGTCGCGGCGGCAGGGGTTGCGATGAAGCTGTACGAGCTTCTGGACGATGCGCTCTGGAGCGCCGTCACAGCGCTGGCGACAGAGGTTCGCGCCAAGGTGATGGCCGGTTGAGGGAAGGCGAGCGACAAAATGTCATCACACTACACACATGGGTCAAATGAGACTGAACAGGAACGCCTTACCGGACTGAACCGGAGACTGAATGAGCGATGCCTTGTCCCGGCAAACTTCGTTGCGGGTGAACGCGTCATCGACTTCGGTGCTGGGCTAGGACAGTTCTCGCGGATGATCGCCCGCGCGACCGGCCTTCCGGTGCTGGCAATCGAGCGCAGCCCTGAGCAGATCGAAGAAGCACTTCGCCAAGCCGCTGCGGAGGGCGAGACAAACCTGTTGACGATGCGCGAAGGCGATGTCCTGTCCCCGCCAATTCGCGGCGACGAATGGGGTACGTTCGACGTTGCTCACACACGATTCGTTTTGGAGCATGTGCCCAATCCGGTGGAGGTCGTACAGTATATGGCGCGTGCCGTGCGCCCCGGTGGCAGAGTCATCATTGCCGATGACGATTACGACACGATGCGCCTTTGGCCTGAACCTCCCGGATTTGCGCCCCTTTGGCATGCCTATCAACGCAGCTACGACCGGCATGGCAACGATCCCATCGTGGGGCGGCGTCTCGTTCAGCTTCTGCATCAAGCGGAACTTCGCCCTCGCCGCAACACCTTCGTATTTTTCGGCGGCTGCTCTGGTGAACCTGAGTTCGAAGATGTCGTCCGCAATATCGCCAGCATCATCGAAGAAGCGATGGATGACATTATCGTCACGGGTGTCCCCCGCAAGACAGCGATGGACGGTATTGATGCTCTCGTGGCGTGGAGCAAACAACCCGATTCAGCGGTCTGGTACGGGATGGCGTGGGCCGAGGGTGTGAAGCGCGTATGAATGTTAACGGCGATTCGATCGCGGCGCTACGTCCAGCTCCCAATTGATCGAGCTTCTCCACATCTGCAAATTCGCTGATCGTCGCGCAAACCCCTTAGGCGCCGGCGTCGTAAACGACAGCAAGGAACGGGTCATCAAAAAAGCAATCAACCAAAATTCAGAAACTCCCAGCGCTTGTTTGATCAGGATTCATTTTTAGGATGTTCGAGGAACGAAGCGCCGGCCTTCGGATTTGCGCCAAAATTCCACCATTCCGGAGCAAACTTGAACTCGAAACGTTTGAGCCCGCTACAATGGAAGGCCGGCTTTCACATATCCCCCAATGAAGTGGTCGCGATCTTCGTCGTTGCGGAAGGGGTGAACAGCCCCCCAACGCGTTGCCGTGAATTCGGGGTAGGCCGACAGAAATTGCCCGGCCTCTGCCCGCGCCTCGTCTACACGCCCGAGTTGCGCCAGGCTCGCCGCGAGGATGCGTTGTGACCCTTGCCTATGCGTCGCCTCATGGCGCAAGGTGGTGACTGCCTCATCGTACTGACCCGCCGCATACTGGGCCAAGCCGAGAAACCAATGATATACAGCCGGAGGATAGGGATTGAGGCGCATGGCATGGCGCGCACAGTCGATCCCCTTGGCTGGCTGCCCGTCGAGTACCATAAGGTCGGTCATAAAGGCCCACGCGTCCGCGTGGTTCGGGTTTAGCCTGAGCGCGGCCTCGACCTCGGCGATGCCGTCGGCAAGCAGCCCATCGTATGCAAGCACTAGCCCGAGGCTCCAGCGGGCGTCGGCGTTCTCGGGGTCAAGGGAAACGGCCCGTTGTGCCGCATCGCGTGCTTTTGGGCGAAGCGAGGCTTCCGGCTCACCACCATAAATCCAGGCTACACGAAGACCGTCCGCGAGCCATGCATAGGCATCTGCAAATGACGGGTCGAGGCGGATGGCGCCGCGCAGGAGGTCGCGACCGGTCGCCGTGCTCTCAGACGCCTGGGCGATTTGGGCCTTACCGCGGACGAACAGCTCATAAGCCTCCAGGCTGGCTGTGCGTCGATGGGTGACCCGTTTCGTACCTGGCAATGCCCCGGAAAGGGCCTCGACAATCCTTGCGACAATTTCATCCTGGAGGGCGAAGACATCGGCGAGGTCGCGATCGAAGCGGTCGCCCCAGATGTGGGAATTGCTGGCGGCGTCAATGAGTTGCGCGTTGATGCGCACACGGTTCGCGGTGCGTCTGACACTTCCCTCTACGAGATAGCGCACGCCGAGTTTCCTCGCCACCTCGCGGGCATCGACTTGCCGCCCCCTGAAGACAAACGACGATGTCCGCGCGATTACCAGAAGACCGGGGGTCTTGGAGAGGTCCGTAATAAGGTCGTCCGTCAGGCCTTCGGTGAAAAAATCCTGTTCGGGTTCGCTGCTCAAGTTCGCAAAGGGCATCACCGCAATCGCTGTTTTACCCGCCAGCGCAGCGGTTGCGGCCGCCCCATCGGCAACCGACCGGTCGGAATGGACGAACCGGTAGCCTACGCGCGGGACCGTGACGATCCACTGACCCCTCCCTGGCGCGTCGCCGAGACATCTGCGAAGGGCGGCGATCTGCACCGTCAGGTTGCTGTCCTCGACCAGGGCGTTCGGCCATGCCGCTTTCATCAATGCGAATTTGGTGACCGCAGCTCCGTCAGCCTCGAGCAAAGTGCGAAGAAGCAGAAGTCCTTTTTGACTGACGTGAATAATCGATCCGTGTTTGAGCAGCGTCTGTCGCTCGTCGTCGAAAACGAAGGGACCAAACACGAGGGGCACGCCGGTCATTCGGGCAACTTGGGATCGTTTGGATGATTTCGGAATTTTTCCGCCAGCCTTTCAGGACGGAAAACCGCCTGCTGGTCCATGCTCTCGATGCAACTCAACCACACCGCTACAGCGAAGGAACTCATCATGTCTCCTAAACGACACGTTCCCGGCACTTCTTCCGTCGCGTGGCCGCGCTATTGGGGTGCATGCATCTCGTTCGGCGTTTATGCCGGCGTCCTGCTTGTTCCATCCACTTGGACCCTGGCCGCCCCCCAGGTCGATTCGAAGCCAGCGCGGGCGAACGCATCCGGTTTACTCAGTGCCCAGGATATCCATGAAACGAGGCAATGGGAAATAATTCGCGTCGTTGCGCCAGAGAACAGTCACGAACTCGGCACGATCATCTTTGGCGAAGGACAGGGCCTCTCGAAGCCCTCTGCCCTTCGGGGGCCGCGCTGATCATCGCGGTCGCCTGGACCCTGCCATCTTGCGTTGCCAATGTCCGCAGTGAATGCCCGAGCGGATAATCCGTAAAGACGCTGCAGACGATTGCCCGCCTGCAGGCCGATGGCGTCTGTTTTGCCGGCGGCGGCAATTGGCACGGCCGCCGGGTCCTGTGGTATCGTTGATTTCCTGGTCGACCGTGACAGGCGTGGCGAAATTGCCGCCGACGCGATCGCGGCGTGGCGGGCGGCAAAGTAAGATATGATCCAGATCGGGTTCGGGGAAACCGACGATGCCATCGGCTGGCAGGCGACAATCGAAATGCACCGGGTGACGCTCCGGTTCCGTTGGCCCTTGTCCTGGAAGGCCACTCGGGCCGGCTGCGGCCGCTTGATGCCGGACGCGATGCCGCGCCGCTATTCCGGCTTTCGCATGACGAGCACACTGATGCCACCTGGGTCGACATGAAGGTCGGGCCGTTCGCAACCGAGCAGGCTTTCGCCGATCATCTGGCCGAGCTGGTGGCCGACCGCAAGCGTGCCTTCTTCGTCGTCGCCGACCCCGAGGACAGCGCGCTCGGCTGGCTGTGCCTGATGGAGGCAAGGCCCGCGCATCACGTCGTTGAACTGGGCTATGTGCTCTATACGCCGCTCCTGCAGCGTACGTGGCTCGCCACCGAGGCGCTCTACCCTCAAGGGACTTACGGCTCCACCCCTGCCGATGTGACAAAGGACCTTGCCAACGATGGTGTATATTGTTTCGATTAATCAAGCCCGGCAGACAGACCCAGACGGATGCCAAAGTATTGTCATCCTTCGCCGCGATTGCTGCGAGAGACCTACAGCGTCGATAAGACGCCGGCCGATTTAGCCAATAGATCTCCAAGAGCTTCTGCGCTGAGCGCCCAGGGGCCAGACGCCGCCACCTGCTCCGATTGCTTCCGGCTGGAGTGGTTGCCGGGTGGACTTCCGCCCACTGGAAAGCGCCTTGTCCCGGCGAACACCCTAGGCGGTCATTGGGTGGTCGTCGTGAATGTGTCTGCAACGTGTGGGGAGCGCGGTCATTCATTAAGATCAGCACAGAAGCTATCGCTCAGAAAGCCGGAGTACAGCGGCGAACCGTGTTTCGCCACTTCGCGACCAAGGACGATCTGCCTTTGCTGGCTGCTTTCTGGCCTTGGCTGAATGCCCGGATAGCCGTCTCTGCGATGCCTCAGAATCTGAAGGAGATCGTCGGTGGTCCGAGACAAGCCTTCCCACGGTTCGGCACGCACGAAGCGGCGATCGGCGCCTCCCTGCATCCCCGGGCCGGCCGCGAGATGCGGATAGGCACGGTTGCGAAGCGGCGCGCCAACTTCGCTCGCGCACCCGCCATCGCCTCCCCCCGCCCCCCGGCGGCGGAGAAGGTCGATTCGCTGGCCCATCTGCTCTTCTCGGCCTCTGCCTGGGAGGTCTTGAAGGACTATGGCGGTCTCACCGGCATTCAGGCCAGGGAGACCGCATCCTGGGTGCTTGAGGTGATCCTGTCCGCGATCACCTCGGGTTACTCTCCTGCGGACGTCAAATCGCAGATAAAGAGATAAGCAACACCGATGGCCAGACCCAATGGCACACAGCGCTTATACATGACCTTGATCTTCGCGCCGACGCTCCATGGCGGTCCCTCGTTCGTGGGAGGGGCCTATAAAGATCAAGCGCGGCTCGATCTACAACCTGCTGCAGGGGATCCACTAACAAAGACCAGGGAAATTCCGAGTGAGGCTGCTGACGTTCGCCGTACGCAGCGCACAAAGTGAGACTGCGGAAAGTGAAAATCTGCGGCGATGCGTCGATAGCGACGGACTGCCTGGACATCCGGCGGTTAGCTTTCGGATGCCCTAAGGCTCCGCGCCGCCTCATCGAGTGCCAGCGGATCGTCACCGAGGCGGTCGATGAGGTCTTGAGCTTGGTCGCCGGTAATGCCTGTTCTCATCGCCAGTGCTTCCGCTGCTTCAACATCTGATTGACCAGCGGCGCGCTTGTCTTTCTTCCTTCGGCTTTGGGGCGCAGGACCTGGGACTTCGGCACCAGATATCGCCGGTGGTCGAGCACCAAGCGAGCGGTCTTCGTTCTCGATTTCAAACGTCGCCTGATTCCAGTGGCGCTCGTGCAGACCGTGCTTCCGGCCTTCTCGTTCCCAGATCTCATATGCGCGGCGGCGAATGCGTTCGTGTTTGTCGTCTGACATGGTCGTTCCTCCCATTGGGTGTTCACCCAACGCAAGAAGGGTCGGAACGATCCGACCCTCCACGCCGATTTCGGACAAGGACGGACAAAACCCGGCTGGCGCTTGCTTCCGGAGGAACTTACCCCGCAACCGGCCGATGATCCCTAGTATTTGTGCGCGAAATCGATGAGGGAGTGAAACGGACGGGAGCGCGTAAATGCTAATTTCCGGCATCACGCCATGCACGGCGAAGCTGCGACTCAACTATCGCTAAGGCGCGGCGGACTTGACGGCCCGTCTGGCCGGCGCCGCCTTTCAGGTAACCTCCCACTGAAAGGCGCCGGCCTGTCGTATCTGTCGACGGCCGTGGTACGAGCGATAGGAACCAATGGCAGCTCTAGCTTCTTGGCGGTCTGTCGCGCTTTGAGGTCGACGATCTCGTCATCCCGCCGGGCGATGCGGCTTTCAAGATTGGCGATGCGCTCCGCCAAAAAGTAGCGCCCGACTAGAAAGCCTCCGCCTCCAAAAAGGACCGCGAACGAAGCAAAGGCTACAGGGTTGGCCAGCACCAGGGCCGAGTTGGTTTGTAGAAAATCGATCAGATCCTGCATCTTTTCCGTCCTCAATTCCTCGGCAGCTTGTGAATGTCCAGCCGAACCGGCCCACCCCTGTCGCAACTCATACAGAGCAGCGCCCTCTCGACCGTGCTCAACAGCGCGCCCTTGCCATACCTACGGATGAGTGCGGCTGACTTTACCTCGGCATGATGCGAGCAATTTCTGCACCATGCCCGCAGCGTATGCCACTCCCGCAGATCGCCAAGCGATACGTCTAGCCCTGCATGTATGCTGCCCTCGACGATGGTTTGTGGCGGCACTGTCGTCTCGCCAGGTGTGATGATCTTCTCCATCACGTGCCGACTATTGTAGTGAATCAGGACCATGCCCGGTCGACGCCGGATGGCGACCTGCCAGGCCGCTTGGCTGATAAATGAGTCCGGCGACCGACAAATCGTCTCGACAAGCGCCTTCTCCTCGCGGTCCCAAACCTCGATCCGGAAATTGTCTTCCGCCGTGTTTGCCATGGCTAGGGTCGAGCCTTGTGCCAGCCACGAGAAAAGCCGTTCGAGACTGCTGCCCGCGACAGCGCAAGCTCGCGCTCGAGTTCGGCATTCCGAACGAGCACGTTCAGCAAGGCAATCACGGCATCGCCGCCTGCCGCAGCTATGGCCTGCTGGGCAACCAGTTCCAATTCAGACATAGCTTCGCCGGCCGGCGCGATTTGGCGCTTTTCCATAGCCCTTCCTCTTGGATGTATCTGAATAAGGAACATATTCCTCGGCAGTCAAGGCTGCCTTGACAATTTGTTCTCATTTTGTTCGCTGGAGGCGGTATAGCCGCAGGAGGCACATTGCGCCTATGATTTGCCAACGTCGGTCCCGCCTTTAGGCTGAAGAGAAAGCGCGCTCCGGTTATCACGCCAGAACGCGCCTTCTGCAGCGGACAGAGGGGGGCACATACAGCCCACTGCGCCTACCGAACCGTTAGGAACGGCTAATGTTCCGCTTGACGACAGCCAAAGCCACACCAGAACCGTGAAATGGCGCGGGATGTTCTGATCGGCGATGAAATCACGCTGACGACAACAATTCTGAAGATACTTCCGGATTCGGGAGCGTCGGCAACTCCGGCAACGGCTCAGCCGATTATTCCCGTCACGATCAAGTCCAACCTGTATTATTGGACGCTAAAACCGTCACATCTTCTACCCAGTTTTCGGTGCCAAAAGTCCTGCGACAAGTCGTGCTGACGGTCTTCCTCGCCCCTTGAGGTGCTTACACGGGCCTTGATACCGGCTTGACCTGCTGTGTCGCCGGCCGCCTCATTCATATAGTTTGAAGGTCTCAATAGCGATTAAGCGAAAGCGCCTACCAAATCGATCACGTTTCGGGATCGCAGCCCTGCCATTGAAACCCAGGCGGGCCTCACGTATCCGCTGCCAAATGCCGCGTCGATCGCACTCCGCGGTCTGCCAGAGCGCGGGCATCTTCGGCCCTACGAATGGAGCCGCGTTTCTGAACCAGTGGCTGTTGTTGCATCGAAAGCGACCGGCACGCCGTGAATGACGCATGCTGCCGCCAGCATCTCCTCCAACTCGCGGTCGGTGGCCTTGCAAGCCGGCATGAGTGTCCGGATGGCGCGGATTGCCTGTGCGATGGAGAGGAACCGGGCCTTGCCTCTGGAGAGAACGTAGGCTTCGGCGGCTCTTTCAACCGTGACTGTGTGAAAAGTGTTGGTCATCGCGAATTTCCTCCTGAAATCCTGACCAACACGATTTACGGCAACAATTCGGCAGCCTTCAAGCTTATGTCCGAAGCCGGACAATCAGGCGGAAGACAAGCCGAAGTGATGTCGCTCCTCCTCGCCGTAAGCCGCGCCAAATAACCCGGCGTCTTCACCGGGTTCTAACTCGTCTAACAGGCCCGCTACATGCTGACCGAACGTGTCGCCAACCCTGAAAGCCGAATTGCAAGATGTGATGAGGAAATCGCAGCGTTAAAGGCCGAACAGAAAGCGCCAAAGCGGGAATCGCCCGATGGTGCCTGTAGTCGGCACCATTGAAGCCAGTCCGCGTGGTCGCCTCCTTGGAGGCTGAGCCTCGGTTTAACGAAAGACAATGATCATGTCAGAGAACATTCTTCCGCATCAGAAGCCCCTAGGATGATTGTTGTCACCGCCTTCGTGGTCGCGTGAAGCTAACCCGGCGCTCGGCGAATACGGTAAGCCGACAACGCTCTTTGTTGGCGGCGACGCGCCCGACATGGAGTGAAAATTGGCCAGTGTACCCCTCAGCTTCCTAGCAGTTCTCCACTGGGTGTAGCCGAGGGGGCACAGGTACACAGGGGACCCCTACCTACTGCTTGTTCTGGGCCCGCCTGCGAACAGGTTAGCCAGCTATCACTGGCGTCTTTGCGGATGCTTTCGGATTGCAACAAGCACCGCGCCGTCATCCAAGCTAGTTTCAACAGACCCTACCGCGGCCAGCGCGTCAGTGGCATCCACCGAATCCCCATCCGGTCCAGGCCCTCTGATAATGAAATGTCCTTTCTCACATGTGAAGTCCCACTTGTGCAGCTGCTTGTACGATTCCGTCTTTCCTTCGTTTTCAGCATGATAAAGCACGACGAAACCATCTTGTTTTGTGACCGATAGCATCTGTTGTATTGCCTTGAGTGGACTAGCCGTGTGGTCTATACAATTCTGTCCATGCACGATGTCGAAACTGCAATCGCCAAATTGGGTGCTAAGATTTTCGGCGTCACCAAAAACTGTTCGCACAAGAGGTTGGATCCCAAAATCTCTCAGAACTTGATCATATTCTGATGCCAGCAGGTCAGTTGCAGTAATCATGATCTCTTTCGAGGCATGCACTTTGCCGAGCTTCGTCAAGGGGCCAGCACCCACATCGAGTATGCAAACTGGGTTGGTCGTCAACCTGTCGACATATCGCCCAACGTGATCCTGAATTGGTAAATTGGGATCAAGACGTTCCTTGTAGTCCTCTGGCCAGAATGATCCCTGAGTGGAGAACCAGTGTCTCCAAAACAGAACTTCGTCTCTGAGCTGTTGGGATCGGCTGTCTCCCTCCAGCCAGCGCAGGATCTTTCGTACGAGCCGCCGAGCCCTAGCCAACACCGATGTCGATCTTCTCAAAGACCATTCTCTAGCCATGACGGGAATCCTCGCGGTGAAGAGGGTTTACGGTCCGCTCTGGCCGCGACGACGACCAGGGCAATGACGACAAGTCTGACCATGCGACACTCTCGCCCAAGCGATGCACCTGCGGCCAATATAGGAAGTGAATTGGCCGTTTTCAGGATGTCCGCGCCGGGCCGACTAGACATGTAATTGCCGGGCCCGCTGTACAGACCCCCGCCAGGACCGGAATACAGTCCAGCTCCGGGCCCTGTATAAAACCTCCACCCGGGCCTGTGTAGAAGCCACCTCCCGGGCCAGTATACGCACCGCCCCCAGGCCGTCCTCCACCTGGACCGGTGTAGGCGCCTCCTCGCGATCAGGGCTCGGTAACGACCGAAGCCTTGGCGAAAGCAGTGCGCAAAGATCGCCGATTCAGGGCAGCGGGATCGGCTTTTCGCTGAGTGTGCGCAAGTAGGCGATCATGTTGACCCGTTCGGTCTCGTCCGGGACACCGGGAGTCTCCATCTTGACGCCCGGCGTGGTGAGCATGGGCCCGAAGAGAAATCTGTTCAGATCCTCGTACGTCCAGACACCCTCCCAGGCCAGCAAGGTGTCAGAGTAGCGCATATCTGCCATGGATGCCTTGTCGCGGCCGACGACGCTCCACAAGTTGGGTCCTATTTTGTTTCCTCCCTGTGGCTCGGCTTCGTGGCAAGTAGTACATCGGCGGGTGTATTCGGTTCGGCCTTTCTCGACATCCGCAGAAGCCAACTTCATTGAGATTGGGGCTGGTGTTGGCAAGACGACGCCATGCGCCAAGAGATAGTCGGCAACTTCGCGTTGCCCCCTGTTTTTTGCCAGATGGAGCGGCGTCTTGCCGTGCATTGCCTTCGCATTCACGTCCGCTCCGGCCTCGACCAGTGCCTTCACGCAGTCGAAACAATCGAGAGTGACGGCGACATGAAGGGCAAACTCGCCACCACGATCGGAATTTGGATCCGCGTCCCGCTCCAGCAACAGGTTTAACAGATCGATCTTGCCTGTCCCGACAGCCGCCATCAGTGGGGGACCACCAGTCGTCTGGGCGTTGACGTCGGCACCACGTTCTATGAGCAGTTTTGCCGCTTCGATGTGGCCCATAAAGACCGCGAGATAGAGCGGCGTTGCGCTTCCATCACTCTCATCTACATCAGCGCCCGCATCGAGCGCCGCCGTGATTGCTGCGACATCGCCGTTCATGGCGGCGTCGTGAATGTCGGCGGCATGCGATACAATCGGTGCAAGCAGCAGTGGAATGAAGAGCAAGGGCATGCGCATTTTGGCATCTCCCAAGGCAAACCGCGATATGCGCTTTCAAGCCGGCAAAAGTACCACGACTGCCTGATCGTAGCCACTGACATTGGAAGCCCCGAGAGAATGAAAGTTTTCAGGAAGACCGGCCAGATCGTACCGGTTAAATCCCGTCAGAAAAAGAACCAAACGCGCTAGGCTGGCTCTCTGCCCTGGCAGCTTCGGGCGGGCGTAGCGGAGTCCCACTCGAAGGTGCACAAGGCGGGCGGGCTGCGAACTGAAAACCGACCAAAAAGTGCTCGCCATAAACGGGACGCTTTCTCTGCGCCTCAGCTTAGTGACGGCTGCCGGCGAGAGGCGGCTGGGCCATCGTCGGGTGGCAACCGCCCGTCGAACCTTGGTCCCTCAGCACAGTTGACACATACCCACCAGTCGGTATGCTTCGACCATGAAGACCGACATGCACAGCTCGCGCTTGAAGTTGCTCGACGCCGCAATTTCCGTATTTCGGATGAAGGGTTATTCGGCCACCCGTATCGAGGATATATGCACACAAGCCGGTCTGACAAAGGGCAGCTTCTTTCACCATTTCGACAGCAAGGAGTCGTTGGCGATCGCGGCTGCGGAACATTGGACCCTTGTCACCGACACCGGCTTTGAGGCCGCTTCTTACCGACAGGCGCCGATGCGGCGAGATCAGCTGCTTGGGTATGTTGACCATCGCCGCGCGATGTTAACGGGCAAGCTCGCAGCGATCACATGTCTGGCTGGAACGCTAGTCCAGGAAACATACGAAACTGTCCCGGCCGTGCGGAATGCGTTTGCCCGCTCGATTGCCCATCACCGCGAATACGTCACGACCCTCGTGCAGACCGCCAAGGACGAATGCGCGCCAGGCGCAGAGTGGTCGGCGAAAGATGTGGCCGACTACACGCAGGCGGTATTGCAAGGTGCCTTTGTTCTCGCGAAAGCCGAAACGGACGCCGCGGTGGCGGACCGCTCGCTGGTGCTGCTCAAGGACCACCTGGAACGACTACTGCCTGTTGCTGTTGCTCAATCGAAGAGGCGAACATGAGTGCCAAGATCGAGACAATCACCGAGCGTAGGCGTCGCATCGAAGCGGGGGGCCTCAGCATCAGTGACGTGCGACGCGAGGTTGGCGCGTTAATTGAGGGGAACAAGGATCTCAACGCCTTCATCTCAGTGATGCTGGACGACACTAGCAATGGAGACGCGAAGCTTCCGCTTGCCGGCGTGCCCATCGGCATCAAGGATTTCTTCGATACGGCCGGCGTGCGCACAACTGCCGCTGTTGAACAGTTTGCCGACCGAGTCCCGACAGAAGATGCCGACGCTGTACGACAGTTGAAGTCTCTTGGCGCAATGCTCGTCGGCAAGACAAACATGCATGCTTTGGGGATGGGGACGACTGCGCTAGACAGCCACTTTGGTCCGGTTCGCAATCCATGGTTCCCGGATCGCGTCGCCGGCGGCTCGTCAGGTGGGTCGGCGGCGGCAGTCGCGGCCGGAATATGCTTTGCAACGATCGACACTGACGCTGTGGGCTCTGCCAGGCTCCCCGCCGCCTGCTGTGCCGTTACCGCTTTCAAGCCAAGTTACGGACGGCTCCCTACCGACGGGATTCTCCGCGGAGAGCCAGTTGATCCTGCGATTCTCGCGTTGAACCATACGTCGATCACGGCACGAAGCGCAGAAGATGCAGCGTTCCTGTTGGCCGCGCTGAGCGACGCGTCTTCGGCGACCATGCCTCGCCTGGCGCGCCTCGGGGTGGCCCGAAACTATTCTGCGGCCGAACCGATGAAACAGAAGTTTGAAGAATCATTGCCCTTCATCATGAGAATGGCCGCCTCCTACAAGGATGTAGAGGTGCCGTTTTCCGATGCGCGATTTGATCCCACCGGCGTTGAAGCGGCACGAGCGGCAATCAACGAGCGCCTATTTGCCGACGTCGATTTGATCGTGCTGCCCACGCTGGTCGATCCGGTCCCCACGATCGAGAAGGCTCAGCGCGGCGGCGCCCAAGCTGTTTCGCCTGCAAACACCTTCTTCGCCAATTACTTCGGCCTTCCTGCCATCAGCATCCCCACCGAATTGGATCAGCAGTTGGGCCCGATAGCACTGCAGATTGTCGGTCCCATCGGTGCAGATGGAAGCGTTCTGGAGTTCGCCCGCAGGATGCAGGAGCAATATCCGCCTGTGCTAGCCGAGCAGATCGAGTTGTAACCGACCTTAGCGCTAATTCGAAGGTCGTTTCCGCGCCAATTCCGGTCATTCGCCGGGCTTCTCTATTGCCCGCATTGCATCCAGGCGGGTCGTAGGGGGCGGTCAGATAATGTGCGTGAACTCCATATCGACTGTCCGCCCGCTTAGCGATTATGTCCTCATGGACGCCGCCGCACATCGTATCGAAGACCCCTTTTGCCATTGTCGGCGATATGGCTGGAGAAGGGTGTCGTCCGGTCCCTCTCGCCCAAAGTTCCGCAAGCCGTTCCTTGCGCTCGAGCACGCCCGCGCCCCGCGGCTTCGCGGTGGCGGCCGGTGCCTCGGCTTGCGCTTTGTCTGCCATGCGTTCTGCCTCCTGCTAAGAAACGATATGGTGTTGATAGCAACTTGTCAGCCTGAGCAACGTTGGCGAACTGAGATCGTGCCCGTGCCGCAACGCCGCGGTCCAGCATCTCGGCCGGGAATGCAACATCTGACACAGCTAGTCGGCAGAGCTCGTCCGTTTCCGCTCCCGGCGGGCGGCCGCCTTTCTTGCCACCCGCAGTTCGTCGAGCGTCGGTTGCCACCAGATCCGGCGCTCGATTTCCGCTCTGGGTCTCAACGGCCAAGTTTTGACGAGCTCGTCCAGCGTTGGCGGGCACCAACGCCCCCAGACATAGTCGCTTGCGACCGTAATGTTGCTGTAGGAGCTGCGCAGGGTTGCTGGGTCGACCGGCTCACCGTCGCAGTCCACGAAAACCACAATTCCATACTCAGAAGTCATAACAGGCCGACCGAAAGGCGGCAGGTTCTCGGGGTCGAGCGGATAGCGGCGCCGGTGACGTTCTGCGGCGCGGGCTCGAGCGGCCCGCTCTTTGTCGGAGCCTCGGTTCTCGATGCGGCGTTTCTTGCGCTCTTCGGGCTCGTTACGCCTCGCCGCCTCTTCGATCCGGCTCCAGCGCCGACGCAACTGTTCATAGGACCGATACGGCACCGTCCAGAGGCGACGGTCGGCATCCCAGAACGCAAATGGAACCTCGCGCATCTGCTCGACGATCATTCGGGAGTAGGGAGTGACGACCTCCATCCGATCTTCACGAAGCCGCAGATACTTTGAGACGATCGGATCAAAGGCGTAGGCATCTCGCCCTTTTCGGTCTGAATATAAGTCCGCCTGAGCCGACTCTTTCGCAAGCCACCGATCAAAGCGCTTAGCCGCGGTCTTTCCGGGGACAAACCAAGCCTTCAGGTCATCACTCCAACGCGCCCTCGGAAAGGCCGTTCGGAAACGCTCGACGGTCATGCGGTCATACGGAAAGGACGCCGTCGCGCCTGGATGCAGCTCGCCGCTCGTGTTTTCCTTTTCGCCGTTCTTCATCACCATTGCGCCGTCACCGGCAATCGCTTCGCTGAACAACGCCTCACCTGGGCAACGGTTCTCCACGAGGCCAGTATCCCAATCAACGACAAACGAAACCATCCAGCGGCTTTGGCTCGCTTGAAGATGCAGCCTATTGTGGTCCCTGACCAGCATCTCGCGTGGCTGGTCGACAACTTCAGGTCAGACGAGTGCTGTCTATCGTCCTGACCCGCACCGCCGGTAATGGAAAGACTGTCACTGCCGGCACGTGTGGCTTGAGCGAAGCACGGTTTTTTCCCGATACGCCCGAACTTAGCGGAGGGGCGCGGAACAAATTCCCCGCATCCCAGTTTATTGGCGCTGATTACGGGGTAGTACGCGATGCTTCTTGTCTTGGACGATGCGATCTCAACGGCTGTCTTGGCCGGCAGAGGGGCGGATGCAGAAATTTTCGGGGTGATTGACCTCACCAGCGAAACCGGAACCCGGATCAGGGCCTTGAGCTTAGGACGGGCCATTCAGTTCGTAGCCAATGCGTCAGTGCTGGGCTACGACGTTCGTAACGCGATGGTCTTATATGGCGAACCAGGGACGCCAAGCTTGAGGGTATGGGACTGCGAACATCTGTGGGCGCAATATGGTGGTGCATTGCTCCAGCCATAGTCCCAAGCTCCGGTTTGTGCACAGTTGAACAACCGCCTATCAGGGGGAGGTACTCAGGCGCGATCGAAAGAGGTGATTGGCCTCTCCCAGAGCCGAGGTCACTCTTCCTCGTCACTGAAGCCTAGCAGTGACGCATGGCGTATGTGGCTGTGATCGCCACGGAGATGCTTAACGCGCAGCTTTACACCAGACCCGACCCACTGGGTTGCAGGCCGTTTCTTCATGCCCTCCGGCGGCGGGCCAGCGTGTTCCCTAACCCGCCTCAACAGCCGCTCCTTCATGTCGCGGCCTAAGGTTATGAAGGCAGAACCGACATACTTCCCGGTTCCTGGTTCTCCCAACAGGGCGAAGGCCGCCTTGCCAGGCTCGCGATCGATGCCCAGCAGTTCGAATTCGTCGACCGTGAAGCTCTTGGTCTTCAGCCAGTCCGAGGTCGGGCCGCTGCTATATTTGCTGTCGGGCCGCTTCGATACAATTCCCTCAAGCTCGATCTGGTCGACCAGATTAAAGATCGACTTCGCGTCACCGGGGATGGCCTCGCTGAACTGTATCCGGCTGTGCGGCTTTATAATACCGTAAAGAATTTCGCGGCGCGCCTTGCAGCCGATGTCGCGCAAGTCGCGGCCGTTTAGGTGCAGAATGTCGAATGCGCAGAGGTGCATGGCACAGGGATTGTTGTGGACGGCTTTCTGGAGCGCGTTGAAGTCGGGCATACCGGCAATGTTGGTGACTACCGCCTCTCCGTCGATGATGGCGTCATCGACCTCGAGTTCCCTCGCTGCTTCGACGATGCCCAGATATTTACGCGTCCAATCCTTACCGGTTTTGGTGAAGACGCGAATATCCTCGGGGCTGGTGATGATGATTTGCGAGCGGTAGCCATCCAGCTTGATCTCATGAATCCAATTGTCACCCTCGGGCGGCTTAACCACCAGCTTGGGCTCCATCGGAGGTATGAACTCAAGTCGGCGGATTCGTTTTTGCACCGATTCGACTCTAGGTCCGTTGATTCCGGCGGCCAGGGGAACGAAACATGATTATTTTACTAAATTAGCAATGATGCATGAAATCGCCTATAATTCGCCAGCCGGTGAAACGACCCAAGCCGGTTAGGCCCGGCGGTCCACCGGTCAACCCCCGAATGGCTGCCGGGCTGCCGCATTGGTAGATCTCACGCAGCCCAGCCCCGTAGCAGCCCTTCCACCTAAAAAAGAAGCAGGCCCCTCCACGGGAAAGCCTGCTTCTTGCGGTGTGTTGACTTCCGTAAAGACGGAAAGGCTCACCGCCGAACATTGCAACGCGCGGCGCAGCCGACGGTTCCCACCCGACTGACAAACGCACGGGTACGACGGTGGAGCAAGCGGGAGAGATGATAGCAGGTGAGGCCTTGGATCTTCCGTGCGACCCACCGGCGCAGGGCATTGGCCGTCGAGACCACCCTGCCGCGCGGCCGTTCGTGACGGAAATGAAATCGAATATATCCAAATGGCCCATCCGCCGCCAACAGCGTCCCTTTCCGGCTGGCAACGCCGCAGCGATCGACAACGTTCCCGGCAGGGCAGAAAAGGCGTGAGCATTTCGAACTTGTCGTCAACCACTCGGCTTCAAGGGCGGTCGCCTCTCAGAATTGCCCGCGCACGCGTTAAGCCTTTTCTACCCTGTCCTTGAGCTTGCTCAGGAACGTCGCCAGAGCATCCTGCGGGCGATCGGCCTCCTCGGTCAGCATGTCGATGCCCCAGCGTCCGAGGACCGCTTCCTGGACGACGCTCGGTTGCGGCATGAAGACGAAGGATTTCGGACGATTCTTTTCGTAGCCGGATCGGCGCCAGGTTTCCCAAAGCCGATACAGCAACAGCCGGATGTTCATATCGGACATGCTGTAGCCGATGAACAGGATGGTGCGCCCCAGTGCGTCGGCGCGAAACTTCACGTCCAGCGGAGAATCGAACGACAGCCGCTCGAAATAGTCAGACTCCGCCAGAACCAGCGATGCGTCGTCATCGAAATCCCCGTGGTATTTGATGATCTGGGTAGCCTCGCCATTCACCTTGGCAATATCCTTGGCGTTGGCCACCTTTACGAACGGTCGGTCATGGACTTCGAACGCAACCTCAAGATTGCGATCGTAGTTGGTGGTGTAGATGATCGGGAAATCGAGTGACACGATCAGCTCGTGGATCGCGGAACCTTTCACTTTTTCCCGCGAGACGCTCCATTCGCGATCCATCCAGCTGCGCAAGGAGCCGATACTCCCATGCTTTAGCCGGTAGTATTCGGCGAGAGCCTGGTAGCTGGGTTCAGGCATATCGACCGTGGCGCGGTCGAGGCCGAGTTCGTCCTCCATATGCTCGATGAGCTTGTCCCAGGATGGCAGGCCGACGCTCATCGACACCCCCGCTCCGACGAACAAGATCGCTCGTCGCTCTTTCACGGATTGAGCCAGTTGCTCGATTACGGACGCCATAGCCAGCTAACCGGGTAATGTTTTACACAACTGCCAGGAGCGTGCTCTGTTCCGGCCGGCCGTACGAAAGATGGGATCGAAGCCGGGCCACCAGCAACAGTGCTCGGAGCGCCGGTGCGGGCCAAGTGTCCATCAAAGATAGCTGAGCTCCCGGACTCCGAGCCCATAAAGGATGCCGCTGCCGCGGCGCATAGGCAAAAGCGCAAAAACCGAGCCGGTCAAGGCTCCAAAGCTGAAATGGGCGAGCAGCCTGCTCGTTCGCGGGTCCTGCTCGTCACCGGCGATTGCGACGCGCTCGACGCTCTCACGAGGTGGCAGGAACAGCGCTCGCGGTTGTCCAGCAACGCGTGAAGACGCCTCATGGCGATGGTCATCGCGAGCGTGGCCGCAAGTCCCGCCAGAGCTCCTGATAATCCGCTGCAACACCTTCTCGCGAAATGATGTTGCCCAACGGGGGACGTCGCCAAATGGGGTGCTGGCGCGATTGTGCCCGCGCTAGCAGTCGTCTCAGATGGAAAAAACTCCTCCCGGCCGGGTCCGTCAGGGAAAAGCATGCTCCGGCGGGTACTTGGTCGTGCGCGAGGGCTCAGGCTTTCGCTGCCCAGCAATTCACGTCTGGCTGGAGGGTCTGGAACCGCTGAGCCAGACTGAAGTTTAGCTGCGAAGGAGACCATGATGGCCACACATCGGAAAGCCGAGGCAGCCAGAGGCGATATTCAGGCAGGAAAGACGCAAGATAAGACTCCAGGATTTGACCCCGCCGCTGCACCTCAAGAGACCGACGCAGAAGCGGCAGGTTTGCCGAATCCTGTTGACGAGGCTCGTCCACTGCGACAGCCAGAGTTTACGAATGAAGCAAGCTTTGCCAATGCGATGCGGCCGGTAGAAAGCGAGCCCGATCTTCAGCCTCGCAACAACTGGCCGTTGCTGGTGATTGCGGCAGTCGTTCTCGTAGCGGCCGCGGTCTTTGTTATAGCAGCCATGCTGGGCTAGCGAAGCACGTTTTCAGAGCTCATTCGTAGCCGAGGGCAAAATCATTGTGAGCATCTGTCGCGGCTATCGCAGCCTGGCCGAAAGCGACTGTGATCTGGTTCAAAGCCTTGACGAGGTCGCCAATGGCATAGACCCCCTCGACCGAGGTCCGCTGATGCTTGTCGACGATGATGTAGCCGTCGTCGCAGCATTTGACGCCCATTGCCAGCGCGAGCTCGGAACGCACCCGACAACCCATAGCCGGATAGATGACGTCAAAATGGCGCACCTCGCCGTCCTTGAGGATGGCCTCATAACCACTATCGGTAGGAACAAATTTTTCGAATGCATCGCAGATGCCAATGTTCTCTTCCATTGCCACGCGCCGTGTGCTGGCTGAGAAATCAGGAAGATAGCGTGCGAGCATTGTGACGTGCTGCGTATACTGCTTGAGGAACATGGCCTCTCGCAATGCCCTCGTTTCGTGTCCGATAATCGCGACCCGACGATCTATGACTTCGTAGCCGTCACAAACCGGGCAAAGGCGTACGCTGCCTCTGGCGATAGCCTCGCTAAGGCGCGGAATCGCAGGCATAACGTCGACAACACCTGTCGCCAGGAATATCTTGCGGGCGACGATCCGCCCGCCGTTTGTCTCGGCGCCAAACCCGCCTACGGTCGGCTGAATTGATGACGCCTGATCCTGTACCAGGATCGCTCCGAATTTGGCGGCCTGAGCACGAAGGCGTTGCAGAAGTTCGGGGCCGCTGATCCCCTCCGGAAATCCCGGACAGTTATGGCTTTCCGCAATCAGCTTGGCGCGCGACTCACCCGCGTCGACGACGACGACCCCATGACGGAACCTGCCGAGATAGATGGCGGCCGCCAGCCCCGCAGGTCCGCCGCCAACGATGAGTACATCCGTCAATCGCGGATGAGGAGCTGAATGTCGGCGTCTGCGCACAGGTTGATCCATCCGCCCCGAACGGACGGATGGGAAAGATGTTCCAGCGACCGAAATCGAAAGCCGCGTGACGGCCGTCGCGGCAAGACGTACCACGCGAGCGCCGGCCGCGCGATCGTCAGCCAAAAATCCCCAGGACGGCAGGAAAGCCAAAGGCGAACCATATCCAGAAAAGCCGGTGGTAAGGGCGGGCAGCGAGGCCCCTGCCTTGGCGGCTTCGGATGCTAGATTGCCCGTCCGCCTAGACGCGGCTTGCTCCCTCCTGCCTCTACCCTGCCGAGCCAGTTGGGTCGAAGCGGAAAGCTGTGCTCGATGCCATCGACGCGCTCGAGAAGGCGACGAGACATCGATCTCGCACTGATCGATTGCCGTGGCCGCTCGCCTGCCAGGTTCGATCGGAAATGGCTATATCAAGTGGCTCTGCCTGATGACCTATGCACCGCACAGAGCTTCACGTTGATCTTTTGCGAAGAGCGCGGGCCGGCCCGATGAGAAGCCAAGTACAGGCGATAAGGCCAGACCACAGCTGTGAGAACTGGCACCTCTACTGCCTCGCCGACGAGGCGTCCGCACAAGCGTTCCTTGACCACTTCCCAGGCGTGATGTTCGATCCAAAAGCGCGACGGGAAAACGGCAAGGCACGTGATGTCTGGCGCCGGCCGGGCGAGTACAAGAGAACTCTCGATCTCGGGCCGCTGAGCGTCCCCGATATGCTGCGGAACTGAGGCAACGGCATGTGTAATCTCTACAACATCACCACCAGCCAGGAAGCCATCCGCCAGTGGACCCGCGCCTTGCGGGACATCATCGGCAATCTTGAACCGTCGATCGATATCTATCCCAATCAATTTGCCCCGGTTGTCCGAACTGCGGTCGACGGCGCACGCGAGCTGGCCAGTCTGCGCTGGGGGATGCCAACGCCGCTGGAGCGCGTCAGGGGCAACGCCGATTCCGGAACCACTAATATCCGCAATCCTCAATATGGTCACTGGCAGCGGTATGTCGGCGTCGAGCATCGTTGCGTTGTGCCGGTGACGAGCTTTGCCGAGCCCAGCCCAACGCCTGGCGACAAGGACCCCGAGACAGGCGGAATTCAGCGGAACTACTGGTTCGCACTCAATGAGGACCGCCGGCTGTTCTTCTTCGCCGGCTTGTGGACGCGTTGGCACGGGGTACGCAAGGTCAAGGAGGGTCCCGGCGATCACGAGGTCTATGGCTTCCTGACGACCAAGCCCAATGCCCTCATCGCGCCGATTCACGAGAAGGCAATGCCTGTAATCCTGACCACGCAGGAGGAAACGGAGACATGGCTCAACGCGCCATGGTCAGAAGCAAAACGGCTACAACGCACCGCCCCCGACGATGCCCTCGTGGTGGTCGATAAACCCGCCAGCCAGATCAAGGTCCCGCAGGCGCCTACGCAAAACTCGTTGTTTTGAAGATGTACTGATGAGCGACGAACTGATCCGCATTCCCGGTGCGATGGAGCCCGTCACGCGCCCCGGCATTCAGCACTATCGGTGCGAGCATCCAAGCTGGCAAGAATGCCGGATGGGGTTTGCAAAGCCGAGGCAACCATGGAGCCGGGGATCCAGGCCGTTGTCGACTGATGTTGGAAGCCGGGTAGACGCGCGGAGAAATCATGCGCTCGCTTCGTCGCCTGATCGCGGCCGACAACATGGCGCAAAAAGAGAACGCCAGCTCGCGTCGAACTTGTGTTCATACGAGCGATGATGCGCGCCGCTCGACCGTCCTAATCCTCTTCGCGGAAATCCTGCATCGAGACATGCGGCAGGTCTTCTCGCCGCGCATGGGCTTGATCAGCCCCGAAATTGCCACCAGCAGAATATTAGCAACCTCTTGACGCTAGCCGGGCCCGCTCCAGAATCTCTGCATGGCGTGGGAAATAGCGGACATCAACATCGGCGATGAAGTGACGCTAACCGTGACCGTGCTTAGGATGCTGGATGGTGGCCGAGCCAGCGTCAGCATCCCCTCCTATGGCTTCCCCTATTCTATCCCAGCGCCCAAGAAGACCCAGCCAGGCGACGAGCTAGAGCTTAGAGGCGAGGTCACCCACGTCGACGAGGAGGACCAAAAGGTGACGGTGAAGGCCGGCGTGCTGATTACCGTCGATGCCGACACGATCACTGACTGGACGCCTGTTCCGCGCAAAAAACCCGAGCATGGAGATAAGGCCGATTAGCGAAGGCTAGCCGCAGCGAACGCGCCGGCCTCAAGCTGGTACGCATAGCGATTGAACAGACCTGTCCGGCTGCGTGTTGCCAAGCGAAGAAGCGGTGTTGCTTCTCTATGGCCCTGAGCCAGTCCTGAGGGCGAAGCCCTTGCCAAAACGATCATCGAGACGGTCGAAAAACCTACCGCTCGTCGATAACGCCCCGCTCTTGAATGCCCAAGCCTAGGCTGGTGAACGCCGAGAAACCAAAATCGCGGCCGGGCGAACGGCGCCGGTTGAATAACGGCTCGCGATTCTAAGCGGAAACTCGTCGCGCTCGGCCAAATTCACGCTAATGACCCGATCATGACTTTCCCCAGGCGCCCCGGCGGCTCGTTTAGCGGACCTTCATCTGAACCAGCGCATGGCAGTACCAGACGTTTCAAATGCGACAGGGCAATGCCTTTTCACGCGAGGCTGTCGGGATATTTCGTCGAGGCGCTGGCGCGTGAATGCCTCGGCGACGGAGTCGACGAAGACGCGCGTTTCGGCCGGCATCAGTGGCTCAGGGGCCGCCTAAGAAATAGCGTGGGCTCTATTCACCTCAAAGTGTCGAGCATTGCTTTGGCCTCTTTGAGGTCCGGTGTCGCAAAGCCTTCGGTGAACCAAGCATAAACCGGCGCGAGCAGATCGCGTGCGTCGGCATGCTTGCCCTGGACGCGCCAGAGCCGGGCGAGACTGGTTGCCGCGCGTAGCTCCCAGGACTTCGCGGATTGACGCCGGGCGATCTGGATCGCGCGCTGAAACGCGGCGCTCGCCTCGCCTGGACTTCCGCCGTCCGGCAGAGCTGTCAGAAACAGCCCTCGTAGTCGATGCAGTTCGGCGTCCGGCCAGCGCTGCCCCGTACGCTCGACCGCCGCTATAGCCTCGTCCAGTGCCCCGAGCCCGCGTCGCACGTCACCGGAGAGTGCGCAGGCGTCGGCAAGCAGACTCAGAAAGAAGGGCCGCATCCATTCCGCGCCGCTGCTCGTCCACTCCGCAAGGCCGCGCTCGATCGCCGCGATCCCGACTGCCCCGTGCCCTTGGCTAGCCATGGACCAGCCATTGACCACCGTCGCGCCGGCGCGCCACAGATCAAATTTCTGGTCCCGGGCCAATTCCAGCAACGACGCCGAGTGCTCCGCGGCCATTCCAGCGTTGCGGCCATACGCACCCGCCATCGCGCTGTACATCAGGGCAAACCCTTGAGTGTTTTTATGCCCAACACTGCGCGCCAACGCCAGTGCTTCGGCTTGCCGGCGAGATGCCTGATCTGGGTAGCCCAGCAGCCACAGCACCCAAATCAGATGCGACAGCACCGCAACTCCAAGGTCTTGTCCGAAGGTAAAGGCTGTTGAACCGTGCCGCTGCGGGTCGTACAGCGCAATAGCCTGCTCGAGGTGCTCCCGGGCGGCGGGCAACTCGCCGATCATTTCGTTGGTCGCCCCGCAAATCCGGTGCGCTACGCACAGTCGCTCCGGGTCGGGGTGCTGCTCGGCCAAGGCGAGAATATGTCCAGCGAGGTTTTGCTGCTCTCGGATCGCCATCCGGACATATTGGACAGCCCAAAACCCATACAGCACGGGGAATTGTTGTGGGACGTCGCCCAGGGATTTGACCAAATCTCGAGCGCGGGCGAAGGCGGCGGCGGTTTCAGACGCGGCGTAGCCGTGGCGGGCAATGCACGCCTGGCCGAGCATTGTCTGGAGATGCAGCTCACGCTCCGCTTGAGCGCGGTCCTCCGGCAAGAATCGCAAGAGTTCGATGCTCTTGGCGAGATGGCCAGTGGCTTCCGCAGCTGCCGAGCGCCGGAAGGCGCGTTCGCCAGCCCGCTGCCAGTAATCGGCGGCGCGCTCCATTGAGCCCGCTTGGGTGAAGTGATGAGCGAGCAGCTCAGGCTGGGTTTCGACGACGTCCGGCCACCGCTCCTCCAACATTTTGGCGATCCGCGAGTGCAACTTCTGCCGTGTGCTACGCAGCAGGCTCCCGTAGGCGGCATCCTGAACGAGCGCGTGTTTGAATGAGTAGATAGCTTCAGGCGGGGTGCCGCGGCGGAACGCGAGACCGGCGCTTACGAGCTCGTCCAATCCTTGCGTCAATACCGGCTCGGGAATTTCCGCCACCGTGACCAGCAGCTCATGGCTGAACTCTCGGCCGATAACCGCGCCGATCTGTGCCACCTGTTTTGCGACTGGCAGCCGATCCAACCGCGCCATCAGTGAGGCCTGCAAGGTGCTTGGCACCGAAAGCGCTGAGCCCACGCTATCGGGCTGACTGGCGCGCTCCAGTACGGCCTTCGTCAATTCCTCGATGAAGAGTGGTACACCATCAGTCTGCGCCACAATCCGCTCCAGCATCCCAGCCGGAAGCGCCTGACCGACGACAACCTGACTTGCGAGCGTCGTCGCCTGGCGAGGGCCAAGCCGGCTCAGCGACATCAAGATCACGCTGGCTTGGCCGACCCAAGGCGCATGAAACTCTGGCCGGAAGGATATGATCACCATTACCGGCAAAGAGGCTAGACGCATGATTAACCTGTCCAACAGCTCAAGCGAACTTGGGTCTGCCCAATGCGCGTCCTCGAACAGGATCAGCACGGGGGACCGACGTGCCCTTTCGTCCAGAATTCGGTTCAATGCTCTGAAGGTCTGCTCCTTCTTGCGCTCCGGACTGAGAGCCATCGGCGGATACCGCTCGCCACCCGGCACGCCGAGCAACTCGGCAATGAGCGCCACCTCCTCGAGAGTTGCGCCGAGTGGGAGAAGCAGAGCTTCCAGCTTATCAAGCCGTGCGTCCGCAGACTCGCTGCGCACGAAACCGGCATCGTTCTGCCAGCGTGCGATGACGGGCTGTAGCGCGCTGTCGCTGTGATGCGGCGAGCAGAAGTACTTGAGTTTGAGATGCACCTCTCCGGCCAGGCGCTCCTCAAGGGCGGCGATCAGGCGGGATTTGCCGATGCCGGGCTCGCCGGAGATAAGCGCCACCTGCCCTTCGCCGTCCTTTGCCTGCTGCCAACGGCGCAGCAGCAGCTCGAGCTCGTCATCGCGCCCGACCAGAGGGGAGAGGGAGGCCGCATGCATTGCCGCGAACCGGCTCTCAACCAAGGCTTCGCCCAGAACTTGCCAAGCGCACACAGCGCGAGACAGGCCTTTGAGGTGAAATTCGCCAAGCTCGCGGCACTCGAACAGGCCACCGATGCGGCGACGCGTTTGTGCGTCGATCACCGCGCAGCCAGGATCAGCGAGGGATTGTAGGCGCGCCGCAAGGTTTGGGGTCTCGCCTATTACCGTCTGCTCCTGTGCGGCCCCAGCACCCAGCAGGTCTCCGACGACCGCGAGACCACTGGCTATGCCTATGCGTGCGACCAGCCGATCGCCGGCTGGCGCGGCCTGACTGACCGCCTCCAGCGTAGCCAAGGCGGCGCGCACAGCGCTCTCGGGATCAGCCTCATCAGCTTGTGGCCAACCGAAATAGACAAGGACCCCGTCGCCCATATACTTTGCCACGAAGCCGCCATAGCGGCCAACAGTCTCGGCGACGCAGCGATGGTAGGTTCCGATGACCTCGCGCATGTCCTCCGGATCCAGGCGGGCTGCGAGTGCCGTCGAGCCGACGACGTCAACGAACATGACCGTTAGCTGCCGCCGCTCAGCCTCTGGAAGCGGCGGGACTGTCCCTGAGATCGCCGCCAGGGATCGCGTGGTCGAGGTGGCCGCTGTATGCGAATCCGCGCGCAGGGCGGTGATAGCGGCGAGCAGCTTGCGGCGATGACCAATCGATGTGACCCCGAGCGCCACGAGATCGTCGGCCGTGAGCTGGGGAAGCGTTTCAGCTTCAATGTCGTTGTCGCGAAAAGCCTGCTCGTATTGCTGCAGGCTTAGGCTCCGTAGCCATTTCGCGATATCCACGCCCCTTCTCCTCTTCGGCTGCGGGGGCTGCCCTGTTCTCGCGACTATATCCCAAATCGATGGAGTAGGCGGAATCTCTTTGGAAGCGGCCGCTGAAACGGCGATATCGGCGTGGAACGGGTTGCCTAACGAGCATTGCGCATCTCGAAAGGATGCCTGCCCTGAGATCAGGACTTGCCCATGCTCTTGCCCCGGGGAAGGTCAGCTTCGGAGAAGCGCCGGCAATGTCAAGAAATGGCGCGACCGAGCCGACCTGGACAACGGCTCGGATAATACCGCGATAGAGCGGTTACGTCTCGGCCGCTACCTGGGTCTGTCGAAACGAGCCTGTTGAGCCACGTCCGGAGCTACTCCTTAGGTTGCAATGCGCGCCGGACCAGGCCGTTAAAGCGTTCGGTGCATTACCAGCGTGTCCACGAACCCCAGAACCGGGTGCTCGAAACCTTGCGGAATCGTTCCGACAACGTCGAACCCCAGGTGACGCCAAAGCTTGACCGCGCGTTCGTTGGTACTGACCACACAGTTGAACTGCATGGCTCGAAAGCCTCGAGCAGCCGCACGCCCCAGAGAGTGCTGGCACATCGCCGTTGCAACGCCCCGGCCGACCGAGTCCGGCGCGGTCATATAACCGCAGTTGGCGACGTGGGCACCGCCGCCCCGTTGATTCGCGTGCAGATAATAGGTTCCGGCCACCAGTTCGTCCGTCTCTGCGACGAACACCTCGTGATCGGGGGAATACCAGTAGGACAGCGCGTCGGATCTGCTCCAGTCACGTGGCAGCGCGTAGGTTTCGCCTGCCCGCAATATGGGTTCGACTATGCGCCAAATTGGGTCGGCGTCTGCAAGTGTGGCAGTGCGAATAGTCAGCAAGGTTGGATTACCCAAGTTTGCGCGGTGGAGTTGCTGGCCACCTCCAGCCCTACCATGGCAGGCCGGCCTCTTCATAGCCGTCGATGAAATGCTGCCGATCCGGCTCATGGCGGAATGGTTGTGTGCTTGCCCAGTGCTGTATCGAGAAATCCGGATTCGAGGCTAGGAATTGCCTTGCTTCCTCCCTGGCCTCTTCCATGTGCCCAAGCCGCGCCAGACTTGCAGCCAAGATGCGTTGCGACCCAAGCCGGTGCGTTGCCTCATGCCGGAGTGTTTCGACGGCATCGGCGTAATGACGACCTGCGTATTGGGCGAGCCCGAGAAGCCAGTAGTACCACCCTGGCGGGTGCGGATTGAGGCGAATGGCGTGGCGCAAATGTCCGATGCCCTCGATAGCCTTTCCCTCGAATGCCTCCAGTTGCCCCAGGAATGCCCAGGCATCGGCGTGATTGGGGTTGATCCGAAGGGCAGAGGCCAGTTCCGCCGTGCCTTCATCCGACTTGCCGTCGTAGATCAGCACGTCGCCAAGGATTGCACGAGCCACGGCATTTTCCGGGTCAAGCGATACGGCGCGTCGGGCTGCCGCCAGGGCCAGCGAATGGTGGCGCTCCGGAGCATCCAGCCAATAAGCCCAGGCAAAATGGTGGCTCATCGCAAGCCAAGCGTGAGCATCCGCGAAGCCCGGATCAAGCTCGATGGCTCTTTCCAAGAGCGGGGGAGCGGCCCTGTTGCTGTCGGGAGATTTAGTTACCAGCACGCGGCCGCGGACAAAGAGATCATAGGCTTCGAGACTAGCCGCCCTACGCGTGCCTGAGGCCACAGCGGCCGGCAAGACGCCGGACAGGGTACTTACAATCGTGCCGACGACCTCGTCCTGCAACAGGAAGATGTCCGCCAAGTCGCGGTCGAAGCGATCGGCCCAGAGATGGCTGCTGTCGGCGGCGTCGATGAGCTGGGCATTGATGCGCACCCGGTCCTTCTCTCTGCGAACACTTCCTTCAAGCACATAACGCACCCTCAGATCCCTGGCGACGGAGCGGACATCGACGGACCTCCCCTTGTAGGCGAATGTGGAGTTGCGTGCGATCACCAACAGACCAGGCACCTTCGACAAGTCAGTGATCAGGTCTTCCGCCAGGCCGTCGGCAAAGTACTCCTGCTCGGGGTCGCTGCTCATATTCGTGAATGGCAGAACGGCAATCGAGGGCTTGTCGGAGATGGCCCCCGATTGGGAAGTCACGACAGGCGGCGTGCCAGACACGCGGTAGATGCGAACTGGCAGGGCAATGTTCTTTACGGTCTGCGCTCCGAGATCCTCGAAACCAACGTTGATCTTGTTTCGGACGTGGTCGTAGATCGTTCCGGAGATGAGGATGCCGCCTGGCTCGGCGGTGGTTTCCAAACGCGCAGCGATATTGACGCCATCGCCATAAAGGTCGCTGCCGTCGGCCATCACATCACCTAAATTGACGCCAATGCGCAGCACAATATGAAGTTTCTCAGGCAGAGTGGCATTGGCGTCGGCCATCGCATGCTGCACATCTATGGCGCATTGCAAAGCATTGACGGCGCTGGCGAACTCCACCATCACGCCGTCGCCCGTCACCTTAAAGACCCGGCCATGGTGCCTAGTGACTAACGGCTGCAGCACTTGCCTGCGTCGGGACTTGAGCGCGGCCAGAGTGCCGGCCTCATCCGTTTCCATGAGGCGGCTGTAGCCAACGACATCGGCCGCCAATACGGCGGCGAGTCGACGCTGGATGCGTTCGTCGGTCATGTGCGGCGATTGCTCTCATCTGAAAGCAGTCCGGCAGTGTACCGGTGCTTCATGAACGAGTCTATCCGTCCGACCCCGACCTACCTCGTAGGAGAGGTCCGGAAGGGATCATGAGCACTGGTCGCGGCCAACGGCGCAACCTTATTTCCTAGCCCAACCGTTTTGCGGGCACTTCGGTGGGAACGATCGCGGTGCCGTAGTCTGGACCCGCACACCTAGCAATTCGCCCCGGTCTGCGGATCGCACGCCTTATCTTCTTGCTTCTGTGGCTTGGGCTTGGCCGCCTGCTCGGGCTCGGCCTGCTGCTGCTCGGCGGCGGGCTGCTTCTTGGCCTTCGGCTTCTCAGGCTTGGCCGCCTGTTCCGGCTCGGCCTGCTGCTGCTCGGCGGCCGGCTTCTCCTTGGCCTTCGGCTTCTCAGGCTTGGCCGCCTGTTCCGGCTCGGCCTGCTGCTGCTCGGCGGCCGGCTTCTCCTTGGCCTTCGGCTTCTCAGGCTTGACTGCCTGTTCCGGCTCGGCCTGCTGCTGCTCGGCGGCCGGCTTCTCCTTGGCCTTCGGCTTCTCAGGCTTGGCCGCCTGTTCCGGCTCGGCCTGCTGCTGCTCGGCGGCCGGCTTCTCCTTGGCCTTCGGCTTCTCAGGCTTGGCCGCCTGTTCCGGCTCGGCCTGCTGCTGCTCGGCGGCCGGCTTCTCCTTGGCCTTCGGCTTCTCAGGCTTGGCCGCCTGTTCCGGCTCGGCCTGCTGCTGCTCGGCGGCCGGCTCCCTCTGCTTCTCAGGCTTGGCGGTCTCCTCCGGCTCAACCTGTTCGTCGGTCGCCGGTGCCTGTTCGGTCGTGGCTGCGCCTTCGGTCGGCTTCGATTTCCGGCCAGCCTGAATCTGCTTCACCTCCTCGACGTCTTTGAGCTCAGCTGGTTTGGCATCGGGATCGGCTTTTACCTCACCTTCAAAGACCGTGACCGTATTGTCTTCCAATTTGCCGGCCTGCTCGGGCGTGTCGGTCTCGCTGACCTCGACGACTGTCACCTGCTGGTTCGTCTCCTTCTCGATCACATCAACATCAATGACTTTGTTGATCACCACGTTGTTCTGGATCGTCACGTCGCCGGCCGGCTCGGCCGCCTCGACAATGCGCACAAACTCCGGCTCATCACGGATAACGACGACAGAAATGTCGGCAGCAAGGAATTCGCGGGTGGGGACCACAACCCAGTAAAAATCCGGCGTGGCGTCGAAGGTCACCTCGATTGAAATCAAATCGGGATCGCGGCGCGGCGGCAGCGGAGCCCAGATGATGTGCTCCCTGTCACGCCGCCAGCTCACCCATGCTGGCGCCCAACGAGTGCCGGGAACCCAGTACCAGCCGATGTCCTCGGCATAGCCCCACCGGCCGTAATGGTAGGTCGCCCAGCCGAATGGCTCGTCGGATACCCAGAGCCAGCCATACTGCTCGGTATAGACCCAGTGTCCGAGGGTATATGGGCGCCAACCGTCAGGTACATCAACCGGGACGAAAACGGTCGCTCCCTGGTACGAAACCCAATCACCATGGGAAGACAGCTCGTCGTAGAAGGTGCTGATCGTAATGGAAACATCGGTGGCAGCCCTTGCTTCGGACACAAGCGACAATGGCGCAACCGAACTGGGAATTTCGGTGACTGTGAGCAGACAGGCGGTTATGCCGCCAAGCATCAGTCGTGCAGCGTTTTGGGCAAGGACGCGTTTCATCCCGGTCTTCCTCCGAAACAGATCGCCCTTCACCCTGGAAACTCGCCGGCTGGTGGATTTGTTCCACTTGCCTAATATTGGCACGGCTTGGCATCACATAATGGTCCCAGTGATCAACCTCAAAGTTGCTTCGCCGAACCAGGTGTAAACCGCTGTCACAAATCTGCGCACCGAAGTGGCAATGGCTACGAAAGCGCTTTTCGCACCTTCAGTCGAAGCCATCAGCGTCGCCTGGGTCAAGCCGTGCCACGACAGGGTGCTGTTCATTGCCGATCCCGACCGATACCAAACGGCTTGCCAGTGAAAAGGCCGTCGTCTGCGACTACCCTGATGGTCGCCTCGAGGCCACGCACTACTGTATCACCCTGCCCTACAGAACCTTCGACAAGCGCTCGGTTCACAGATCGGAAACCGTCGAGGACAAGCGGCTTGACGCCGCTCTGGAACTTATCGCCAAAATGCAGGCGGATCGAGACCTTCAGCACAGCCAGCGCGGAACGCATGTTTGGCGTCCCTGATGGCGTATGCTTGCCCAGGTTACACCGACCGGCGGTCTTCACTTTTTCTGAGGCAGCGCCGCTTTGCTCAAGGTCGTGCTGCCTTTCGATCGAGGCGCCGGCGTCTCAGAAGGCGCACAAGCAAGTTTCGCCTTCCCTTGCGCCGCACGAGATCGATATCGCTGACAAGCTTCGCGCCGCCCCTGCGCCGCTCCAATGTGATCTTGCGGCTGTGGAAGGCTTCCAGTTCGGCTCGGTGCGCCACGCTTATAATGGTGACCTTCGGCAATTCGTGGATGATCATCTCCATCATCTTGCCCTGGCTCTTTTCATCGAGCGCCGAGGTTGCTTCATCCAACACGATGATATCGGGACTGTGCAAAAGGAGCCGTGCGAAGGCGAGCCGCTGCTTTTCGCCGCCCGATAGGGTCTGGTCCCATGGTGCGTCTTCCTCGATCTTGTCGGCGAGATAGGCGAGGCCCACCTTGTCGAGGGCAGCCTTGATCTTTTTAATCGTCCAGTTGTCGGCGGCGGCTGGATAGGCGACTGCGCGGCGAAGCGTGCCTGAGGGGATGTAGGGCCGCTGCGGCAACATGAACAGTCGCCTCTTGGAGTGAAAATTGACGCTGCCGCCGCCCCACGGCCATAGACCCGCGACGGCCCGTACCAGCGTGCTCTTGCCTGACCCGGATTCGCCAGCCACGAGCACCCGCTCGCCCGGTTCGATCACGACCTCGGTTTCCTTGACCACGGAGGTGCCGTCATCGAGCGTGACGGAGAGATTGTCGAGGCTGAGCATCGCATCGTCTTCGGTTTCGCCACGCTGGATGCGTCCCAGGGCGTCGCTCTGTTCCGCGCGCTCGAGCCCGTCGAGCGACATCATTAGCGAGGCGATGCGCCGTGCGGAGGCGTTCCAGTCGGCGAGACGGGGGTAGTTGTCGACCAGCCACCCGAACGCGCCCTGCACGATGGCAAAGGCGGAGGCAGCCTGCATGACCTGACCAAGGGTCATGCTTCCTTCGAGAAACTTCGGAGCGCAAAGCAAGATCGGCACGACCGGCGCAAACAGGCTCGACCCCTGCGATACCAGCGCCGTGCGCATGTGCTGGCCTGTGAGCAGCGCCCATTGCCTGAGCACATGGCCGAAATTCTTGTCGATGCCGCTGCGCTCCTCCTCCTCGCCGCCGAGCAATGCGATGCTCTCCCCGTTTTCCCGCACGCGCGTCAGCGTGTAGCGGAATTCGGCTTCCGCCTGATTTTTTTCCTCGGAGAGATGGACGAAATGGCGGCCGATGACCGCCATCGAGGTGGATGTGATCGCGGCATAGATCACCGCCGTGATGACGAGGAAGCCAGGAACAGTGACGCTCGAGCCTGCGATCGTCAGGGTCAGGGCTCCACCAATCGTCCACAGCACGACGATAAAGGTCGAGGCCGACAGAAACGCGTTGAGGACGCCAGCGATGAAGTCGACAGGGGATTCAGTGGCAATTCGCAGATCCTCCGATATGCGGGCTTCGGGATTCTGGTGGTCGCCGCCGACGAGGTTCAACTGATAGTAACGGCCGTTGGCGAGCCAGCGCGCGATTACCGCAGTGGTAAGCCAGGAGCGCCAGCGGCGCTGGATCGTCATGCGAAGGAAGACCTGTGCAACGACAAGGCTTCCGCTTCCAAGCACCAGCGGCACGAAAACGGCGCTCAGAAAATATACGGTGTGGGCATTGCGCTGCTCAAGCGCGTCGAAAATCGCGCGGTTCCAGACGTTGATCCCATACTGGAAGCCGACATTGACGCATATCAGGATCAACAGCCCGATCGTGAACGGCCAGGCGAGCCGGTCGCTGCCGCGCCCCCAATAACCGCGAGCACTGATCCAGAAGCGTTTCAGCAAATATTTCTTGCGCGCCTGCTCGGCCTGCTCGGGCGTCAGTTGAGGATCGGGTTCGATGAAATCCGGCGGCGGCGTCGCCTCGCCGCTGATCTCGGATGCGACTTCGACGGTTGATGCCTGCTCCTGGCGTGACTTTTCGGTATGGCGCGATTTGGGGCCGTCGGCCGATTTCAGCTTGAGTTTAGCCTCGGACATAACGGCGATAACGGCCTAAAAATCAGAAGGTTTCATTATGTCCACTCGAGATGCCGCTGCCAACAGCGTCAGGGCCGTCTGTGGCAGTTCCGGTTTGCTTGCAACAGCCTATGGGTCGTGCTCGAATGACAGCCGTTGACCTGTGGCGGGCAGTTAGCCTCTGAGTGTCGGCTACCGGGTCGCGGCCCGCCGTTAGGCGGCTGCTGCAGCGTACTCAATGACTGCTTTGAGGCAATCGAGGCAGCTGATCGATTGCACGCCTTCAGCCTGGGCCGTCTGTAGTATCAATCCCTCATCGGCTCGCCGAGCGTATCCATCAAGCGGTTCGCCCAGCCGAAGATAGCAGCGGACAGGACCAGGTCGAGACACTCCAGCTCGCCCCGACGTCGACCAGCGCCTGAGCGTCGGCCGCGGTTGCCTCGGGTGGCGTGGTCGACAGGCGTGCCTGGAAGCCGAATATTGTTTGGAGGTGCTCGTCGAGCGTTGCCTCAAGACCATCGGCGAAGACAGCTTCGATGACGTTCGTCCGTTTCGTCAGGTTGTTGAAGCGCGAGCCGCGCACCGCGGCGCAGTATACGCAGCGGTTGACGACGGAAGCAGCGACCATGCCCAGCTCGCGCTCGCTGCCGGCCAGCCCGTCGCGCCCGTACATGATTAGTTTAAACAGGGGTGAGCGGACCGGGTAGCTCGACAGCGCGATCGAAACGTGGGGGCGCCTCCGCTTGCCCAATGATCAGCTTTGAAGCTGATCGTCCGCTTGCGACGGCCTATTTGTAGTCGGTTGAACACATGTCGGACTGGCCCGCTCCCGGCGCCCAGCGACCCTCACCAACGAGGCGCGTGCGAACTGCTCCCTTACGCCAAGCCGACCCTGAAATCATCGAGAACCTGAGCCAACCCTGGCGCGCCTAGAAGCGTCACAACGCGCTTCGGCTGAAGCTTTGCAATCGAACGATCGTAGACAGCGAGATTGGTCGCCCCGTTGAGGCGCGATGGATAAATGATCCCGTCAGGCTGGGCTGGGTGCTCGTGAAACGCCACCGACCATCGGCGAGCCAAGTTCTGGCGCTGCGCCCGAACGACATCCGTCGGCACGCCCATTCGGACGGCATTGTCATCCCTGAGGTCGACAAGGCGAAGGTCCGCGGTGGTCGCGATCTCCGCATAACGGCGTTGGGTCAGCTCCGCCTCATCGATCGGAAGATCGCCGACCAGTCCTTCGCGGCGGTCGCGGAGAACAACTTCGAGAAAGCATACTTTCAGGGAGTCGCGAGATAGAGAACGCCGAAGCGGTTGGCAGCAACGCGGCGCCGCGGATCGCTGAACCGGCTCGGCGATTTTCCGCACCCCAGCGGATC
Organism: Mesorhizobium sp. WSM4821; assembly: GCF_055901555.1. NCBI lineage: Bacteria > Pseudomonadati > Pseudomonadota > Alphaproteobacteria > Hyphomicrobiales > Phyllobacteriaceae > Mesorhizobium > Mesorhizobium sp. WSM4821. The sequence continues at coordinate 5,801,873 of NZ_CM148371.1, forward strand.
AGGATAGGCGCCAGTAGATCCGACCGAACGTCCGACCCCGCGGTATGGTCTCTATTTCGAGCTTGCGCGCGCGAAATCGGGTGGAGGTGGAACGCCAGGCATTCAGTCGAAATCGCCCCTGGCCATACCTTCAGCCGCAGCCAACACCGAAGCGTCATCGCCTTGCTGAAGGGCACGAAGACCCGTCCGCCCATCGAGCGCGCCATGAGGTGACACCAAAAACCGGTAGACAGCCCAGGCATTATTGCCCAACGTCGCGTGGAGCGTTGGCAACTCACCGAACGGCCGGCCATCCTTGTCGAGCTGCCAAACGGGAAAGCGGAAGCCGCGCTTGGCACCATCGATCCCGAGTACCTGCCCGCTCTGCCGCTTGGCATTGACCGTCACCCGGGATGTGCCGATCAGCTTGGAAAAGGCATCCGCGCTCAGCATGTCATCGCCGGCAACAATTTCGGCGACACGCTTGCGGCCGCGCCCACGCGCTTCGGCGAGCGCCGCTTTAAGTTCAGCATCGGGCTTGCCCGTTTTCTCGACGGGAAACGCTTCATCCGAAGCAACAGTCTGTTCCTCGACCGGGGTGATTGTCTGGGCGCCGGCCGCGAGGTCGACTTCCACCCGGAACCAGACTCGATGACCGATCTTGCGGCTGCGTGCGATTGCTTCCTGATAGCGTTCGAGCAGCACCTTCTTGAAGTCCGACTGCGAAGGCTTCGTGGTGAACGCCATTGTCGTGACTCCCGCACGGGACGGATTCACGTTGTGATTGCTGCGCTTTGGAACGGCCATGACGGCAACCTCCTGTTTCCCACCGATGTGGAGACAAAAAGCAAGTTCGTCAAGTTCGATAATTTAGTAAAGAGTTTAGGCGGCGTTTCTGGCCGTCGTAGAAAAAGGCAGCCAGGCGGCCGCCTCACGCCACCTGCGCCGGTCGCTGCAGTCCGTGAACAGGTCGCTTCTGGCGCTCGAGAGCGCCGTTGGCGTCGAACTGATCAAGCGGTCGACGCGAAAAAACGGAGCCGACCGCGGCTGGCCGAGCGTCTTACGAGCGCATCCAGCCGGCGTTGGCAGAGATCCTGCAGGCGCGAAGCGAGGCCGATCTCGTCGAACGGAAAGCGGTGGAGATCGTCCTTGCTGAATTCGAGGCCGAAAGAATGCCTATCCAACTGCTTTGGCAACCTACGCGGGTGCCTCTGCAACGACCCCGGAGGTGCGCGGATCTGCTCGCCGCCCGACTGAAGGCGGGTTTGTTTTGATAGTGGCGGCCCGGCACATGCGGCGGGCACGTTCAGCCGATCCTATGCGATCGTTTTTGCCGCCATATCCTCGATCGTGTCTTCGGCCTGTTTGCGGGCGCGGTTCGCTGCTTCCGTAGCGAGCCTTGAACCGATCGAAGCGACCTTGCCGGCTTCCCTGGCATATTCCGACGTCGCGTTCTGCACGAAGCTGCTGAACACGTCGAAGACATCGCTGAACTCGTCGCTGGCGACGAGATCGTCGACCAGTTTCACGTCCTGCTCGTAGCGGTGCTTCAGGAAGGAAAGCGTTTCGATCTGGTAGCGCATGATCGCCTTGAACGCTTGCGCCTGGAGGCGGGAGGCGGCGAGAAAGGCCTTTTGGCTGTTGGCCATGCCTGGCGAGAAGAAATCGGGCTGATATGCTGCGGGTTGCATGTTCGCACTCCTGTTGAGAGGTAAGGCCGATAGATGGATCGGCCCGATATGCACGAGCCGCGATGGCCAAACTAAAAGCGGTACCGTGCGCCTTCATTGATCAGGATCAACGTGCCCCGCGCCTCGCGGCTGGCCTTGCGACTACTGGACCTTTGCGCGCAAGCGATCCGTCACGAACTCCATCAAAACAACGATGACGAAGATCACGAGAATAATGGTCGAGGCATTCTTGTATTGGAAAAGATCGAACGCGACCTTCAGTTCCTGGCCGATGCCACCTGCTCCGACAAGGCCGAGAACCACGGACGAACGCACTGCCTTTTCAAGCGCAAAAAGCGTGGTGTTTATCAAGGACGGCATGGCGTCAGGCAGGACTGCCCCGCAGAGGACCGAGAACCGCCCGGCGCCGATAGCAAACAGCGCTTCCTGAGGTCTCTTGTCGGCATCCTCCATCGCCTCGGCGAAAAACCGCCCGCAAAAACCGATCGTATCGACGATGATGGTCATGGTCCCGGCAACCGCCCCGAGACCAACGGCGGACACGAAAAGAAGCGCCCAGACCAGATCTGGAACGGTCCTGAACAACGAAACCAGCATCCTGGAGACATGCCGGAACGGGCCGAGCGGGGTTATGTCCTTGGCCGAGAGCCAGGCAAATGGCAGGCTCAGGACGACGCCGATTGCTGTTCCCACGAGCGCTATCTGAAAGGTTTCGATCATGCGCCAGAAAACCCGCAGGAGGAAACCCGGCTCGATATTTGGGGGTATCATGCGGCCGACGAGATTGGCCATGCGGGGTGCTCCGCCTGCCAATTGTTCCGGCGAAGGTGCAACCTGCCCGGCGGAAACGATCACGAGAGCGACCAAAGCGACGGCAAAGCTGAAAGTGAGGGGCGAGATCGATGGAACCCGGCTCGGCGAAAGGCGGTCATGCATCGAAGACGTCTTTCAGATCAGCATGGGCCACCTGCGCTGTTGGCCGGTCGAAGAAGATCCTGCCCGCCTTGAGCGCGATCATGCGATCGGAATAGTCGAGCGCATGTTCCATATCGTGTGTGGTGTAGACCAAGGTAATTCCGTGTTCCTGGGTGAGCTCGGAAAAAACGCGCATCACATCGCGTCCAGCCGCCGGATCGAGACTTGCCGCCGGCTCGTCTGCCAACAAGAGCTTCGGACGCCGGATCAGCGCCCGAGCGATCGCCACCCGCTGCGCCTGCCCTCCAGAAAGCGCGTCGGCGCGGGCGCCTGCCTTGCCGAGAAGCCGCACGTCGGCGAGCGCCTGCATTGCCTCCTCGCGCCAGTGTTGCCTTGCGATGGAATGGTGCCAGCCGCGCCAGGCGCCGGGCAGTCCGAGCTTCCCCTGCAAAACGTTTGTTAGAACGGATTGGCGGCTAACCAGTCCGTGGTGCTGGAAGACAAATCCGATCTGCCGGCGTATGCGCCGCAGCTGGGCGGCGGATGGCGCCGAACGGAAACTTTCGCCCAGGGTGACGACCTCACCACCGCTCGACGGCAAAAGGCCGATCAGGCATTTGAGCAGCGTGGATTTTCCAGCGCCGTTCGAGCCAATCAAGGCAACCCGTTCGCGCGATGCTATGTCGAGGCCGATATTGGAGAAAATGGCCTTTCCATTCGGATAGCTCTTCGCAAGGTCGTGCGCGCGAATGATTGCTGTCATGGTGACCCCTCTTGGCCCTGACCGGACCGGGATTGGAAGCAAGCCGGCGGTTAGCCGCCGGCTTTTGCGACGAAGCAAACGGCGCAGGCCTCAGTTCACGAAGTCGGTGAGGGTCTCGATCCCGATCGTGCGATACATCGAGCGGACATAATCATAGTCCGAATCCTTGATGTCAGTGAGGAAGAAACCGCCCTTGAATTTCTGGTTGTCTTCGCCTGTCAGGATCGCCTTCATCAGTTCGTTGCCGTTTTTCGCAAAGGCATCGCGGACCTTGACGAAGACGTCGTCTGAAATGTCCTTGCGAGCGACAAGGATGTCGTTCGGCAGATCACGGCCTCGTGCGATTACCGAGAAGGCGACGTTAGGGAACGCTTCACGGACCGAGTTCAGATAGCCGAAATTCAAGCCTATAGCGGCGATGTCGCCGCGGATGAGAGCCTCGGCCGCGATGTTGCGCGATATGATCACCGGTTCGTAATCGGTGGCATATTTCAGGTTGAAATCGGCCAGCGCCTGGGCGGGGCCGAGGTGCTGGGAGGTGGAGCCGATCGAGCCGAATGCGACCTTCTTGCCCTTCAAGTCCTCAATCGAGCGGATCGGCCCATTTGCCAGTACGGCGATCTGAGCGAAGTAATCGGGGCGCTGCCAGGCAACAACAATCTTCGGCTCGTCCAATTCCTTCATGATGACGTATTCAGCAGGACCGGTCAGGACAAGATCGACCTGCCCGGATTTCATGGCCTCGACGGCAGTGGTGCGCGAACTGACCGGAAACAGTTCGATGTCCAGGCCGGTCGCCTCTTCAAGAGCGGTCTGGAAGGCGCCGAATTCCTGCTGAAGGGCCTCCAGTCCCTCCATGTCGGTTACCGCGAATTTCACCGGTTCCGCAAAAGCTGGGAGGGCGGAGGCAAACGTTAGGGCGAGCGCGGCTGCGATGGTGCGGATCATCATTTTTCCTTTGCTGTATAGACAGGAAACTGTTACCCGCCTACCCCTATACGCAGCAGATGACGTGCTCGTGACATTTCACCGATGCCGCCGGCAGGCTTTTCTTTTCGAGGGAATACAGTGAACTGGCATATTCAGAGCGGTCGCATCCTTACCGACCGAGGGCTTGCAACGGCAGACCTGAATGTTACCGGCGGGATCCTGTCAAAGGTGCAAGCGGCCCATGCGTCCATAATCGATGCCGACGGTCTGCTGGTGCTGCCGGGAATCGTCGATATCCACGGCGACGGCTTCGAGCGGCAAATCATGCCGCGGCCGGGCGTCCGCTTCGACACCGCTCTGGCGCTCAAAGACACCGACCGCCAGCTTGTCGCCAATGGCGTAACCACGGCCTTTCACGGCGTCACGGTGTCGTGGGAGCCTGGACTTCGCTCGCTCGAAGCTGCCGAACACCTGATCGGCGTGCTGTGCGATCTCCGCGACACTCTTGGCTGCGATACGCGTCTGCATCTGCGCTGGGAGACCTTCGCGCTTGATCAGATGGCGCAGGTCACACAATGGCTCTCTCTTTCGCCGCGACCGATCATCGCCTTCAACGATCATACGACAGGCTCGGTGTTGAACGGCGCGATCGCCCGCAAGATCGGCCAGATGGCGGAACGATCCGGCTTGAGCCGGGAGGAATATATGACGTTGCTCGACCAGATCTGGTCGCGGCGTGCCGAGGTGGCGATCGCGATGGAGAAGCTGGCGGCGACCGCACGGGCCAATGGCAATGTGCTTCTTGCCCATGACGAAGCGTCTCCCGAGGAACGTGCGTATTTCCGCGATCTCGGCGCAAAGGCCTCGGAATTTCCGCTGACGCTCGAGACGGCGAGGGCCGCGCGGCAAATGGGTGAGGATGTGATCCTCGGCGCGCCCAATGTCGTGCGCGGCGGCAGTCACAATGGTGCGCTGAATGCCACAGAGGCCGTCAGAGCCGGGCTCTGCACGGTGCTGACCAGCGACTACCACTATCCGTCACCCCTGCATGCTGCCTTCAGGCTGTCTTCGCCAGGCGCCAGCGACTTCCCCTCGATCTGGAATCTGGTCTCGGCAAACCCGGCCCGGGTAGCCGGCCTCGACGACCGCGGAATGCTTGTTGCCGGCCGCCGGGCGGATCTGATCCTCGTCGATGCCGGCGATCCGGCGCATCCGCGTGTGGTGGCCACCATGGTTCATGGACAAATCGTCTATTCCTCTGGACTCGCCCGCGCAGACCGACGGTCGGCACAACGGTCGTCGCCGGTGAGCAAGGCCTCATGAACCAGGATACGAAAATTCCAACACACGAGCGCAGCGGCAATCGCTTGCTGGCCTTTGACGGCCTGGTCTTCCGGCCGCGTAGCGATACGCCAATCTGGCAGCAGATCTACGATCACATCCTCAATCTGATCGAGAGCGGCTGTCTTGCGCCAGGCAGCCAACTGCCGGGAGAAACTCATCTGGCGGAGAAACTCGCGGTCACCCGCATCACACTTCGCCGGGCGCTGCAGCAGTTACAGCACGAGGGTCACCTTACCGCACGCAAGGGCGTCGGCATCTTCGTGCGGAACCTGCCCTCGACGTTCACCGTTCGTGACGGACAGCGCTTTCTCGATAATTTCGCAGCCCACGGCCAGGAAATCGGCACCCAGACGCTGCTGATTGTTCGGGAGCCGGCCGAACCGGTCGTGGCGGAGCGGTTGCGTCTCGCACCTGATACCACCATTATCCGGCTGTGCCGGATCAGAACGTCCGATAGGCAGCCGGTTTACGTCAACACCAAGGTCTTTCCAGCCCATCTGTTTCCTGATTTCGAACAGAGTTACGGCGCGTGTCAGTCGGTGACCGACGTTTTCCGAGCGCATGGTATCGAGAACTACCGGCGGGCGGAAACGCGCATCAGCGGCGGCTTTGCCTCCCCCGATGAAGCGGAAATCCTGCGATTGACGCCCGGAACGCCCGTATTCCGCATCAATGCTGTCAACGAAGACCGCAACGGCGTACCGATCGAATGGACCCGCGGCTCCTGGCCGCTGACGTCCGTCGAATTCGTGTTCTGATCTTTCTGGTCGGCACCTGGTCCGACAAAAACCGACCGGTCCGGGACACAAGTATCGACATTGCAGACGGTCAGACGCCGTACCGAAAGCTCTCGCCTGGTCCGGTAAAGGCGGGCGCAGCGTGCGCTGCTCGGGTTTTTTGGGCTGCGTCTCCGCGCCGCACCTGGAAGGCTGCCGTTGGTCTGACGGCCGCTCTTTTGACATTGATGGGCCGGGCATCTCTTTCGGATCCCCCGACACGGGATCAGTTCCTAGTGCCGACACGAACATTGGAGAGGACTGTAATCTTGCCGCGGCCCTATCGCTTCCCGCGGCAACTAAGGAACAGGGTTTGGCTGTGTACACACCGAGCAATAGCGAGCCATTTGCGGTGTTATGTCCTAAGAGCCAAGGACTCGCGTTGACTGTATAGGCCTCATACTTGCCGAGACTCCCTTTCAAAGCGCTCGACTGTCATACGCCCAGTGCAACAAGGCTTGACGCTGGCGCGGGCGGCACCGTCCATCACCAGGCTTGCAGGCGCGGCGAAGCTGGCCGACATGGCGGCGTATTGCCTTCCAGCGGCCGATCTGTCGCTCGTCCTCGCCGAGCACGCGACGGCCTTGGTAGTAGCGACAGTACCATTGGAACCAGCCGCGCGGATCGTCGGGATGTATCCAACCCTTGGCCCTCCAGAAGCTGAGCGGCTGGCTGGCATCCACACCGAACCAGTTGAGCGATGGATCTTTGCGCCGCGGCGACAGGCGCGCTTTGGCGAACCAGGTTTGGGGGAATTCATCACGGCAATCGGTCATGTACTTACCGCCGAAAACCCCGAGTGCCAGCATCTGCGCCGGCGTCAGGTCTGGCCGGAAATCGGGATGGAAGTCACCCCCGGCGGGCGCGACCAGCGCATACCGGTAGCCCTGCTGGATCCGGTCCTTCACATCGACCCACCGCGGCTTCATCGAGCGCCCTTCGCGGCGGTATTCGCGCGTATGCGTCGCCAGATGGAGAAGTTGAGAGCTGACGCGAAGCTCAGCCAGGCCAAGTAGGGGATCAGTAACCAGGCCGCGGCCGCGCTCACCGGGTAGAACAGGACAATTGTGGCGACAACCGTGCCCCAGAGCAACACGATCTCCACCAGCGCCAGGCCCGGTCGCTGAAGCCCAAAGAAGATCGGCGTCCATGCGGCGTTGAGCAGAAGCTGCAATGCATAGATGCTGAGCGGCAGCGCCGCCCCGGCGATGCCTGCCTCGCGCCAGACGAGCCAGCCCGACAGGGCAATCGACACATAGAGCGCCATCCAGACAGGCGCAAACAGCCAATCCGGCGGCCGCCATAGCGGCTTGTCGAGCTGTTTGTACCAATTGCCCGGCCGAAATATCGTGCCGGTTGCCGCCGCGCCGAAGCTCGCGGCCCCAAATGCGATCAACATGAGCAAGGATTTATCCATATGGCAGAGATGGAGGGGACCGTTTGCCTATGAAGCCGCCCCCTCCACAGGGTTAGCGGGTTCGCTCTGCGGCCAGTTCGCCGGAGCCCATCGAGGCAAACAGCGGGACGAGCTGCCAGGCCGCCGAAAGCCCTACCAAGATGTAAACGATCCTGACGAGCGCTGAGCCCGCTCCAAAGATCGCAGCCACAAGATCGAAGCTGAACAGGCCGACAAGCCCCCAGTTCAGCCCGCCCACGATGACGAGAATGAGGGTCAGGATGTTGATGAACTTCATGGTCATTTTCCTGGGTTGGAGCTGGGTTATCAGCCTTCCGGAGGCAGGATCACCTTATCGATGATGTGGATGACGCCGTTCGACGCCGCGACATCGGTTGCAGTGACGACGGCGTCGTTGACTTTGACGGACCCGCCGTCGACTTCGACGTCGATCATCTTGCCGTTCACGGATTTGGCTTCATCCAAACCTGCCACATCTGCGGCGGTCACCTTCCCCGGGACCACGTGATAGGTCAGGAGATCAGTGAGTTGCTGCTTGTTCTCCGGCTTCAGCAGGTCTTCCACCGTACCGGCGGGCAACTTGGCAAAGGCTTCGTCGGTGGGAGCGAAGACCGTGAACGGGCCAACGCCCTTGAGGGTGGACACGAGACCTGCGGCTTCAAGCGCGGCTGCGAGGGTCTTGAACTGGCCCGCCTTAACGGCGGTATCCACAATATCTCTTTCCGAGGCCAGCACGCTGACGCTGGTTGCGAGGGCGAACGCCGCGCCCAGAATCGTGATTTTTAGTTTCAGGGCATTGCTCTCCTGTTGATGGACCGATGTGCCGATGCAAACGGCACGGATTGTCATTTGGAGAAAACTCATTTTCTTTCCAATAAAATTTTCGTGATAAAAGAATTGATTTTCTCGTGGCGACAATTCGGCTAGAAATGTTTCACTGGACGAAAAGGAGTTTGCGACGTGCTTTCCGACACGCTCACCAACGAGCTCGCGCGCTATGGAATCGGCCCCCGCGTGAAGGCGCTGCGGCTTAGGAAGAAACTGGGACTGGTGCAGCTCGCCGCCCACACCGGCCTTTCTTCTGCTCTGCTGTCGAAGATCGAGCGCGGCCAGATGTTTCCCACGCTCCCGACCCTGCTTCGGATCGCGATGGTATTCGGCGTCGGCCTCGACCATTTCTTTACCGCCGAAACGCAAAAGCCGCTCATCGCGGTGGTCCGGAAGGAACAGCGGCTCAAGCTTCCCGTGCCGCCGGACGCGACCCCACCCACATTCTTGTTCGAAAGCCTGGATTACCCGGTAGCCAACCGCAAAATGGAGTCCTTTTACGCCGAGTTTCCGCTCGATGCGCCGCCGTCGGAGCCGCACCAGCACGGTAGCGTGGAGTTCATCTACGTTCTGTGCGGTCGCCTGGCGGTCGATGTGGTCGGGGAGGAGACGTCGCTCAACGCCGGTGACGCCATGTATTTCGATTCAAGCGTTCCCCACAGCTACCGTCTCGATGGCAAGGAAGTCTGCACAGCCCTGGTCGTGACCGTGCTTTAGGCGCACCAACTGACAAGCAATGTTTGGGGCAGAACCGCGCGAGCATTCTCTGCTAAAAACGCTGGTGCCTTTCAGCGACTGAGCATCGCAATCGTGGGTCCAGGTCGCCTGGATCAATACGAAAAGGTATGCTTTTCATACTATCTTATCGGCAAGGGAGGCTCGATATGCCTGTAACCGTTGGTGCGCACCATCTCACGTTGTTCACGCACGATATGGACCGTTTCATTCGCTTCTATGAAGAAATCTTCGACGCGGAAACGAAGTTCGATCTGTCCGAGCCCGGTCCCGGTGGCCGCACTCTTCGTCACTCGCTTATCGACGTGGGAGGTGGCTTTGCCCTTCATCCGTTCCAAATGCCGGAACCAACGGGGTATGAAGATGGGTCGACGCAGATGGGGATAGAGAGGTCACATAGATCATCTCGCGCTTAAGGTAGATGATGAAGAGCGCTTGCAGGAAGTCAGACGACGTCTGGTGAAGGCCGGCGCTTCGGATGGGACCATCACAGATTTCGGCGCTGTCCGTCTGGTGACCTTCAAGGACCCGGATGGTATGGAGGGCGAGGTTGCACGGTGGACCGACAGCAAGCGCGTGCTCGGATTTGAAGAGCGCAAGCAGGAGCTTTGGCTAGACTGATCGCGAAGGTTCGCAATGGACGGATCTGCCTGCCTCACACCGATGCTCCCGTCATCGGCTGCAACGGGTCGTGAGCCGACCCGCCGTATGGCGCGCATCCAACTCCTTTGCCAGCCGCTTCACTCCCCAGCCAAGCGCATGCAGCCGCGGCATCGCTGCCATCTCTTCATGGCTGAAGCCTCGCCTTTCCGTGCATCCTTCTCGACAATGCAGGGAAAAAGGCAAAATCCCAAGTCGCCGATGCCGCCTCTCATGACCGAGGGGGCGGTTTCTCAGTTCGCCCGACAGCGTGCCCTGACGTTGGTCTGAATGGACATGACGTTACTTTAAATCTTGAAAGGCGCGATCGCGGCAGTATCGAACCGCTGAGGGCTGGAATATGAAACAGTTCGAGACGTCGCAAGGCACCCCCGCCTCGCTTCGCTCCATCCCCACCGGAATCTGGGAGCTTGGCTTCGTCTCGCTGCTGATGGATGTCTCGTCGGAGATGATCCACGCTTTGCTGCCGATTTACCTGGTGACCGTCATGGGGGCATCGATGGTGATGGTTGGCATCATCGAAGGCGTCGCCGAAGCGGCGGCCGCCATCACCAAGGTCTTCTCCGGAGCGCTGTCCGATTGGCTGGGGAAACGCAAGCTGCTGGCTGTCATCGGTTACGGGCTGGCTGCGCTCACCAAGCCGGTCTTCCCGCTGGCCGCCTCGGTCGACTGGCTGGTGGCGGCACGTTTTGTCGACCGCATCGGCAAGGGTATCCGCGGTGCGCCCCGTGATGCGCTGATTGCAGACATCGCCCCGGTTCATGCGCGCGGCGCCAGTTTCGGGCTTCGCCAGTCGCTTGACACGGTTGGCGCGTTCGTCGGGCCGCTTCTGGCGATCGGCCTGATGTGGCTCAGTGCCAATCAGTTTGTGACCGTGTTCTGGGCCGCTGTTGTTCCTGGCGTCCTGGCGGTCGCGGTGCTTCTCATTGCCGTGCGTGAGCCGGCTCGACCGGCAGACCTGCGCAAGGTGCGCGCGCCGTTGAGTCTGCCCGAGCTGCGGCGCCTGGGCTTGCCCTTCTGGCTCGTTGTCTGCGTCGCCACCGTGTTCACCTTGGCCAGATTCAGCGAGGCCTTTCTCATACTGCGCGCGCAAGACATGGGTTTGCCGATCGTTCTCGCTCCCCTGGTGCTCGTGGTCATGAATGCGGTCTACTCGCTCGCCGCCTATCCTGCCGGCGCGCTCTCCGATCGCGTCAATCGCCTGACGATGCTAATTTTCGGCTTCTTGATCCTGATTGCTGCGGACCTTGTGCTGGCGCTCCCTGAGAGCCCTGCCGGTGTCGCGCTGGGTGTGGCGCTGTGGGGTTTGCATCTGGGGCTCACGCAAGGGCTTCTGGCAACGCTCGTCGCCGATACCGCGCCGCCGGAGCTGAGAGGTACCGCCTTCGGGATGTTCAACCTGTCAGGCGGGCTCGCGCTGCTGGCCGCCAGCCTGCTGGCAGGCATGCTCTGGGACGCTTTTGGACCGCAGATAACCTTCCTGGCAGGCGCGGGCTTCACGGCGCTGGCCCTGCTTGGTCTTGGCCTTGTCCGCTGGCGTGTGCCGGCACTTGGGCACAGTCGGAAGAAATCGTGACGGCCTGCATCCGAAACGCGGTCTCCGATCGCAGCGATGATAAAAGTAACATTGTTCCGCTTGCTTCAGACCCGTTGGTATCAATCCACTCCGTCGTGTGGCACATACCTTCGAAAGGATGTATTCGGTAGTCAAAGGACGATCTTATAATGCCCGCTGGTGGTCTCTAAGCTTATTTTGACGCGCTCCGCCCAAAAACGGCTGTCCTTGCTGAGTCGCAATGGGCGCAACGCAAGAGATCACATCGCGGGGGGCGACCAAATGAGTGATTTCGACTTGCGAAGGCCAAACACTCTAAGCTTATTCCGGTTACTATTTGCGTCACTTGTTATCATATCTCACTCACCGGAACTTATAGATGGGAACTCGAATCGTGAGTTTCTGAAGAATATCTTCGGTACATTGACGTCAGGTCAGGTAGCTGTTTACGGCTTCTTCTTCATCAGTGGCTTCCTCGTGCTAGACAGCGCCATGCGAAGCAGCATCTACACCTTCATGTCCAGACGTGTACTTCGTATAGTTCCTGGATTTGTTGTGGCATACTTGATCAGCATTAGTCTGGTATTTTGGCTGGGAGGTGGTGACTTTGATGAACTCTCTCCGAGCCGGTGGGCGGCTAAGCTTTCCAAAATGGCGCTCTTGCTGAACCCGGCGCAGGTAGGATCGGCGTTTGCCGGCTCCCATGCACCAGATGTTAATGGATCACTATGGACTATTGCATACGAGTTTCGCTGTTATGTGCTTGTGGCAATCGTGGTATTCTGTGTCGGTCACGCCACACTTGTCTTCTCGATCATCTCAGTTTTACTTGCAATAATCCTCGTTAGTTCAATTTCTCAAGGTGTCTACTTTCGCTTCGATCTAGGAAACTTTGAACCCATCGGTAATGTGGACGATGCCGTACGTTTTACGATGATATTTTCCATTGGGGCGTTGTTTCAGCTGCTCAAGGAGAATTTGAGGAGGAGCAAACGGGTAGCGCTTTTGTGCTGTATCCTTCTCATAGGCGGGATGTTCTCGGAACGGCTGGCGCCGCTGGCAGTGGGCGTGTTTGGAGGTTATCTGCTCCTGTATCTGGCGTTTCTAAACGAGAACAGCGTCTTGAATTCGATTAACCGAAAGAATGATATATCGTACGGCGTGTATCTCTACGCATGGCCGATTCAGAAGCTGATGATCATGTATGTTCCGACAATCACGCCTATGCTGCTAACGATCTTGACCTTGCCTATAGCAGTCTGCGCGGGCTTTCTCAGCTGGCATCTTGTTGAGAAGCCCGCGATCCATATGCGGCTGCCGATCCTGCGCTGGCGGTCCGGCGAGCGAAAACGCGTCTATCCGACGGGCGGGCCACCGATCCCATAAACGACGCGATCGCCCGGGCCTTGCGCCGAAGCCCTCGCGCCTGGCGTCGTCGATTGATCACCTGTGGGCGGTGCGCATCCAGACCGACCGCCTCGGCGAACACGCAGATGGTGTCGAACCTGTTGGGCCGAGCGCTCTGCTCAATCGCGGTAGCGCCTTGCGACACCGGTTCAAATGCCCAGACGCGCCCTGCCGCCCCCACGCGGCGCGGCGCAATCGATGTCGTAGACATTGGTCACCTGCGTTCAGGTTCGATGCAAGTGCTGCTGGACCGGCGGCTCGTAGGCGCCGCCCCGCGCAAAATCTCGGTCGCCGCTCGCGTTACGATCCTGAGGCCACCCGCCTCGCCACCAGCAATGCGTTGCGATTTGGAGAACAGGTTGCGGAGCGTTACAGCCAGGTTCACTCGGCCGCCTTCACTCCGCCCTTTGGGCTGGGCGCACCTGACGACCGTTGGTGAAGAGAGCGGCGGGCCTGACGGGCCCATTCCAAATCCGACATGGGTTGGGCGTGGACCGATACCGGGTTGAGCGCTACACCGAGGATCGCCGCATGCGCATCACATCGGTCTGCAAGCTGCGATCACTTGGCGATCGCCGCCCACCGCTAAGGCTCAATGACTGACGATCTTTGTGGAAACATGGGCCCGCTTGCCTGGGCGCAGTTTCTGATAGACGGACTTGAGCCGTTCTGCGCGCGCCTCCCACGAATACAGCTCGACGGCACGCTTGCGCCCTTCGCTTCCCATTTCGCTTGCCCGGACCGTATCCTCCAGCATCGTGATCAATGCCTGGGCGAGCTCGCCAGGAGCATCCATTTCGACCAGCATCCCGGTCCTGCCAGCCAGAATGGATTCACACATCCCGCCCACGCGCGTTCCCACCACCGGTATCCCGCATGCCATGCCCTCCACGACCGATATACCGAAGCTCTCGCTGAGGGACGGATTCACAACGATGTCGGCCTCATGGTACGTCGCTACGAGGTCCTTGTGGGGCACGTTACCCATGAAGTGAACTCGATCATGCAACCCGTGGCGCTCGATGAGTTCCTCTAAGTGTTCCCGATATTGGCTATTGCCCCAGCGATCGTAGAAACGGCTCAACGCGGTTACCCGCGGATCCGACGAGAGGCTGGTCAGGAAGTCCAGCGGAAGCGGAGAATGTGGCCCTGCGATCCGAAGTTCCACGTCCGCAAACCTGGCCGCAACCTCACTGAAGGCCTCGATCAGTGTGTGAAGCCCCTTCTCTGGCGACACCCGACCAACGAACAGAATGACACGTCGGGTTCTGGCGGATGCAGGAGCCGGCTGCTCGCTCGGCCGAAAGTAAGAAACGTCCACGCCGTTACCGACAGTGGCGACGACGCCAGGATAGTCCGGGAATGCAGAACGAAAGGTCGTTGCGATATGGTCGCTGACGGCGACGACCGCATCCACCACCTTGAGCTGACGGGCCACCTGAGCGTGGTCGCGCTGTGACAGCCACTCACACTGCATCTCAAGCACGAGCCGATGAGATGAGTTGGCTGCCTTCAGTTCCCGGCACCATGCCCAGTAATTCATCACATGGACGATATCAGGTTGATCGACGGCGAGGTAGCGACGAACCTTGTTACGATATTGCGAGTGGTCATCGGCCTTCCGATCCAGCCGCAACCAGCGCGCCAGACGCGGAAACTGGTGGATGACCCGCTGCAGCGCGCGGTCACGCAGCGCCGGAGCCCGCCGCACCGCGAACGGCAGGTCCGCGGGCACCGTGTCGTCTCGATAATGCTTGCCATAGAGCGTAATCTGCAGGCCTTCGCCGAGCCGCAGCGCCGTATTGTAGACGATCAGACCGATTGAGTTTTGAACAGGCGGAAAAAGTCTATCGTACGGCTGACCGACATATACGAGCTTCATGTCACTGCCCACCGTCAGCTCGTTCAGGCAACTCTTCTAAGTGCAGGGCGGTCTTCCGGTCGGGAGAGGTGGTCGGCGAGGCGGCGAATGCCCTCTTCGAGCGGCACGAGGGGACGGTTCAATATAGCCTTCATCTTGTTCGTGTCAGGACAGCGGCGCGTCATGTCGCCCTCCGCAAGGGGCGGTCGGAATTCCAACTTCGATGACGAGCCCAGCACTTCGATGACAAAGTCGGCCAGCTGTCGAATACTCATTTCCACGTCGCTGCCAACGTTGATCACTTCGTTCTCGTGCGCGCGCGTTCGATGTACCGCGATGCAAGCGTCAACCGTGTCGTCGACATAGCAGAAGGTGCGGGTCTGAGAACCGTCCCCGTAAATCGTCAGCGGCTCGCCGCGCAGAGCTGCACGCACAAATCGCGGCAGAACGAAATCCTCGCTCTGACGTGGCCCGTAGGTGTTGAAGAAGCGGAAAATGGTAAATGGCAGTCCAAACTCACGCTCAAAAGTGCGCAGATAGACCTCTCCAAGATTCTTCACCACTGCATACGGCAGACGTGAGTTAAGCGGCGTGGTGCTCTCGTTTTGAGGAATCTCGAAAGGTTCGCCATATACCTCCGATGACGAAGCGAAGTAGACACGCTCGGCGCCAGTGTTCTTGCATAGCCTCAGCACGTTCTCGATACCGGTGATGTCGCGCAGCACGAGCAACGGATTTGCCAACGTCCGCTGCACACCGACCACGGCTGCGAAATGGAAGACGTGGGTGAAATGGAAGCGGTAGAACAACGATGAGATGTCGTCGAAATCGTTCGCGTCCGCCTTTACTACGGTCAGATTGCCCGCGTCTATTTGTACCTTGTCTCGACTTCCGGTCGACAGGTTGTCAGCGACGACCACCTGGGTCTGGGGTAGCTTGACCAACGCGCGAGTGAGGGCACTGCCGATATTGCCGGCTCCACCAGTTACCAGGATCGATTGCGTCATAATCCACCTCGACCGAACAGTTTAATCGACTGATGCAATGTGCGTCCCTTCGCCAAACGCGGCATCTTCGATCTCGCGAGCGAAGCTGGCTCCCGGAGCCTTGGGACGCTTGAGAGTTAAATGTGGCAGCGCAAGATTTATTTGACAACTTGGCTTGGGGTAAGCACTTCGGCTGTTCTCCCAATGGTGCAACCCATGCTATTTTCAGATCTGGGGCTGGCTAAGCGCATACATTTTGCTGATTGCTGTGAACTGCTTCCCCGCGGTAATTGAGGCGATCCTTTATTGTCGACATCGAAGCGAAAGTTGCCAGCATCTCATGCAGAATGCTCCAGACCTTCAGGAACTGGTTAACCGCATCCGAACGCGGGACTACACCATTGGCATCATGGGCCTGGGCTACGTTGGTTTGCCGCTCGCCATGATCTCGCTGGACGCGGGGTTCAAGGTCATCGGTTTCGACATCGACGCGTCTCGGGTTGCACTTCTCAACCGCGGAGAAACCGGCATAGATCATTTGCCTGGCGCTGCCATCAAGGAAGCAGTCGACGGCAAGCGGTTTCGCGCCACCAGCGATTTCGCCGACCTGGGCGAACCCGACGCGATCTTGATAGCGGTGCCAACGCCGCTTACCAAAAACCGGGAGCCGAACCTGTCGTTCGTCGAAAACAGCGCACGTGCGATCGCGGAGCGGCTGCGCCCTGGTCAACTTGTCGTTCTTGAGTCGACGACCTGGCCAGGAACGACGCGAGAGGTCGTGCAGCCGCTGCTCGAGGCGACGAATCTTTCTATAGGAAAGGACTTTTTTCTCGCCTATTCGCCCGAACGGGTGGACCCAGGCAACGATGTGCACACCACCGCCACGGTTGCAAAGGTGATAGGCGCCGACGACCCATCGTCCCTGCAGATTGCCAAGGAACTGTACGACCAGATCATCGTGCAAACCGTTCCCGTGGCCTCCACCGCAACGGCAGAGGCTGTGAAGCTGACCGAGAACATATTTCGCTCTGTGAACATTGCGTTGGTCAATGAGCTAAAGGTGATTTTTGACAGGATGGGCATCGATGTCTGGGAGGTGATCGAAGCCGCCAAGACCAAGCCGTTCGGATATATGGCGTTTTATCCAGGCCCAGGGCTCGGCGGGCACTGCATCCCGATCGACCCATTCTATCTGACCTGGAAGGCAAGAGAGTACGAAGTAGCGACGCGCTTCATCGAACTTGCCGGTGAAATCAACACGAACATGCCGCATTATGTGGTTGCCCGCCTTGTCGAGGCCTTGGACCAGCGAGCCAGCCGCGGCCTGAGCGGTTCGCGGATCCTGGTGATCGGGATGTCCTACAAGAAAAACGTGGGTGACACACGAGAAAGCCCATCGTTGAAGCTGATCGAGATCATGGAGCGACGCGGGGCAGTCGTTGATTACCACGACCCCTATGTACCGGAAATACCCGGAACAAGAGAGTACGCCACCCTGGCAGGTCGCCTCTCTGTGGATATCTGCGCCAGCAGTCTGGCATCGTATGATGCCGTTGTCATCTCGACAGACCATGATGCGATTGATTGGCACAACGTCACCAAGCACGCAAAGCTGGTGCTCGATACCAGAAATGCTTGTGCGCGCAGTCAGTCACGCACCGACAACGTCATAAAGGCATGAGCGGCCCGGCTTGCGGTGCCGTAGCGGATGGTGTTGGACTTCGGCGGAGCAGCCTCCGGTAGGTTGAGCTTATCGGTTCAAGCGGCGAGGTCAATCTGCTGATCGAGCGGCTTGATTGGAAGTGTCTGCCAGCCGCCGATTTTTCGCATCGAGATTTGGGGATGCCATCAGCGCCCAGAACGGTTGCGGGGCCTGCGTAGCGACCTTGGCCCGGATATCGAAACGGGGCGCCTGCGCCTGATCGACGCCGCCCAGAGTGCCGGCGCTGACGAGGCCTTCGGGGCTGGCGATGCAGGAGGGTTTCGGCAAGCTCCGACTGGTTGGCGACATGGCGTGGTTTCTGGACCGGGGCCTAAGTGCCGACGAGCTGGTGAATTTCGAGACGCGCTATGACCGGCAGATCGGGCACAGCTATCCGATCATCAGCCTGTGTCTTTATGATGCCCGGCGCTTCAGCGGCATCGAAATTCTGCATGCACTGAAAAACCATACCGATACGTTCGAGCTGCCGCTGAGCAGGTTTCTGCTGCGGTAGCCCTCATGGACTAAACTGCGAAAAGGCTGACATGGCTGTCGTTCGGGTGTTTATGCGACAACTCATTTCTTAGTGTCTGCTCCAAAAAGAAGTGAGTGATTTTCAGCGAATTGTGATTCTGTCGGAGTAAGCGACCACACTACACGACGGCGGCAAGCTGAAGCCGCCCGTCATCGAAAGCCTGGCTATCTCGGCAACGACCGCGCCAAAACCGCCACGAAGACCCTCTTCGAAACAGGCAAGGACGGATTTTTCGTCGCCGGCTTCGACGCCGATACACTCATCTGACCCTTGAAACGCGGAAAGCCTGTGATATGTTCTATATTTGTTCTCCTCTTGACTAAGAGTCAACCGGGCTGATGTCGTGCCCCTGCGGAAGGAGGGCATTCGATCTCGGGCCATAATCCTTCAATGCCAAAATGCTAGTTCCATTTTTGGGGTTGGGCGCCACTAGTGTCCGAAAATTGTAGCTTATTTCGGACTCAAGTAATTGCCTTTGTCCGAAATTTGTAGCATATTTCAGACATGCCCATAGTTGAGCCCGATACCGACCTTCGCTCGCGCCTGCTTGCCCGCATTGAGTCCAAACCCGACGAGGTCTGGACTCCCGGCGACTTCGCCGATCTCGGCGCGCGCGCCGCCGTGGACAAAACCCTGCAGCGCCTGGCAGCCGCCGGGGAGCTGCGCCGGATCGACCGAGGCCTCTATGACCGGCCGCGCACGAACAACCTGACTGGCCGCGCCACCGTGCCGGACTATCGCGCTGTGATCCGCGCCGTCACGCGCCGCGATCGGGCGCGCGCCGTCATCGATGGTATGACGGCCGCCAACGACCTCGGCCTGACGACCGCCGTCCCCGCCCGAATAGAAGTGCTGGTCGATGCGCGGTTGAAGCCAATCAAGCTCGGCACGCAGGAAATCCACTTCAAATACGCTGCCCCTAGCCGCCTCTATTGGGCGGATCGGCCGGGGATGCGGGTCGTCCAGGCCTTGCATTGGATGCGGGACATGCTGACCCAGAAGGGCGAACGGAAGCGTATCCAGGCGACATTGCGCCGCCTGTTTGCCGACCCCAAGCACGGCGAGGCCATTCGCGAGGATCTGCGCGCCGGTCTCTCCGCCGTGCCGATCTGGATGCAGGAGTTCCTCCGCGAAATCCTGAGGACGGACCCGCACGAGGCGAAGCCATGAGCACCGATGCTTACCGCCAGATCATCGCGGCATCCCCACGTGACCGGCTCGACCTGTTCCTCGCCACGGCCAATCGGATCGGAGCTCCGGTGGGCAATGTCGAAAAGGATTTCTGGGTCTGCTGGACCCTCAATTCGCTCTACCACGAACGGCCTGCGGGGGAGCCACGGCTGCTTTTCAAGGGCGGGACGTCGCTGTCAAAAGGCTATGGCCTCATCCAGCGTTTTTCCGAGGACATCGACGTTACCGTGTTCCGCGACGATCTCGACGAGGCTGCCTCCGTCGAAGAGCTTGAGGGATTGTCGAACAAGAAACGCCGCGCCAAGCTCGACGCCATCCGGGACGCCTGCCGTGCGTATATCACAGGCCGCTGCGAGACTTCCTCACCGCTCAACTTGCCGATATTACGAACGGCGCCGGACGGGTGGAGCTCGACGAAGCCGATGCCGATGATCAGACCCTGCTGCTCTGGTATCCCGAGGTCGAGCCGCGTGATGGCGCCTATGTGCGACCGGTCATACGCCTCGAGTCCGGCGCGAAATCGGCGCTCGATCCCAATCGCCCCATCACGATCACACCCTATGTCGCGGAGGAAGCGGCAGGCATTGATCTCACCGTCGCCGACGTGACCACGATCGAGGCGACCCGCACCTTTTGGGACAAGGTGGTGATCGCCCATGGATTGCGCCGCTGGTACGAGCGGCGCGGCGAACTGCGGCAGGAAGGCCAGCGGGTGTCTCGGCACTATTACGACCTGCACTGTCTTCTCGGATCCGAGACCGGAAAGGCCGCGCTCGGCGATCTCGATCTTGGCGCCGATTGTGTGCGGCACGCACGAATGTTTTTCGACCGTCCCGACTATGACCTCGCCTCAGCAGTCCCGGGCAGCTTCGCAATCGCGCCCGCTCCAAAGATGGTGGACGCGCTCACGCGCGACTATGCCAATACGGCGGCCATGATCTTCGGCACTCCGCCGAGTTTCGATGACATTCTGGAATCAGCACGGCAGATTGAGCAGGACATCAACACCCATTCCTAGTCGCCTGGCCACGTCGCCGGGGCATCACATCCGTAGTTCGGATGAATGAACTCACACAGTGCGTCGTACTCGCGGCGTGAAGATTCATAGTGCTTCATCAACGCCTTGATCATGTCATCGACATGAATGGCCCCTCCTTCATTGTAGTACAGCTTTCCGCTACCCTGTGATGTAGATCGTGTCCTTCAAGCTCTTAAGTTCGGCTTTCCTCGGGAACTCAGTCACCGCCTTTTCCAGCGCGCGGAGTTGATAGGCCAACGCAGCAATGTGCTCGAGGAAGGCTCTGGCCAGGTTGAACAGGACGATCTCATTCTTGCTGTCCAAAGCAGCACAATCCGCGACCAATATCCCTGATCTTGTACTGGCCGACGAGAAACAGATGGTAGTGGTTGCGGGCAAACTCGTGGATAGGCTTTGCCGCCTCCATAGCATCGGTTGAACCAACGGCAGATTGTATCCGCTGATCGGACGCCTTCATGAGGGCATCGAAATTCGTTCAGGGCATCGAATTTTCCCGGACTTGAGCGCCGGGGCAGAAGCGCCCGCGCAGCGCTGTAAACAGGTGGTGCCGGACGAGGTCGCTACGGTTCATGCGGCGCGCCGGCCGATGCTCACCCCTCCCCGTCAGCGGACCTTTTAGTTGCCATCAGCATCCACGCCGACCGCGTCATTGCGCCAGACATGGATGGCTTCGAATGCGTCCCATGCGATCGACACGATGTCGAGATCCCCGTCACCGTCAAGGTCGACCGTCCTTGCTCCCAGATGGCTTTCCATCCCTTCGCCGACCAGCTGCTCGATGAACCGTCCCCCACCCAGATTATGCCAGCTTGACAGGCGAAGTGCGCCGCGATGCTCGCCCATGATGAGATCCACCCTGCCGTCCCCGGTCATATCGGACACTGAAAGGCTGTTGAGGGAACCGCGCGTGGTGATTTCGTGTTGCTCCCAGTCGGAGGAGCTGTCGCCGGGGTTGTGCCACCAATATGCCTTAGCGCTGTCGGCTATGCCATTTTCTTCGGTGACGACGATGTCCGCACGTCCATCGCCATCAACATCGGCGGCCGCCACGCGGTCGGGATAGACCATTTCAGGAACGTTTCCAACATGCCGAAGCTCCCAGTCTGGCGAGCCGTCACCTGGATTGCGCCACCATGCGACCGTCTTTGCATCGCCGGTCGTGGCGACAAGGTCAAGTAGACCGTCGCCATCGATATCGGCAAACGCGATCCCTTCATCAGACGCTTCGACGCAGATGCGGGTGCGCGGCCATGGCTCGACTGTTGGATCGTCAGGACTCTTGAAATAGAAAACCCCACCGCCGCTCGAGACCGCCAGCTCCGGCTTGCCACCTTTCACGATCTGGGCTAGCGCATGGCCCTGAGAGCCGAGATCATGACTGGCGGCGGGAACCTCTCCGATCCCGTGCACTTCATAGCGCTGCGCTTGGCTGTCCTCGGCATCGAGCCACACCAGCTGCAGCGCCGTGCCTCCGCCGCGCTGCGCTATGACCTCCCCGCGCCCATCGCCATCGAGATCCAGGGCTGCGACCGCGTCCACACCCTCGGCAAGCCGGACCCGTTCCCATTGTGTGCTCCAGGCTTCGGACGGTTGACGGTACCAGAACGGACCCGAGATGATGTCTGTGCGACCATCACCATCCATGTCGGAAAAAGCGAGCCCAAAGGAGCGGACATGCCCGTTCGCTATGCGATGATAGGTCCAGCGGTCGAGGCGGACCGATGCAGGCGAATCCAGCCGATTGATCCAAACTCTGACGGGCGGGTTGCCCACCCAGTTCGCCCCATAGATGTCGAAATCGCCGTCCCTGTCGACATCGGCGACGACGCCGTTGTGGAGACCCACATCGTCGATCACCTGACGGGCCCAGCGCGTTCCTTGCCCGTTGATATTGTAATGGATCGCCAGTTCGCGCTCCTCGGTCGTATGCATCTGCCCGACCACGACATCGATGTCCCCGTCTCCGTCCATGTCGGCTGCCTGCAGCGTATGGGCGCCCGCGACGGATGGCTGAATGACATGGCGGATCCAGCGGCCCGTCGGACCGGCGAGGGGCTGGAACCAGGCGACGTCGTCAGTGTGCTCGGAACTCGAAGTCAAAATGTCGGCGCGGCCGTCCTGGTCAAGGTCGGTGACGAGCGCCTTGAATGCAGGATTGAACGGACCAAGCTCGTAGCTGCGCCATAGTGCTGGATCGCGTGCTGCCGCTGCGCCTGGATTCGACGCCCATACTCCGTGCAGGACGAGATCGACATCAGCATCGCCGTCAATATCGCCGATTGCCATTCCCTCTTCGCCCAAGTTGAAGGAGAACAAGCCCACGCGGGTCCAGGAGCTGGGGCTTTCCTGGAAGAAAATCATCACTTCGCCAGCCGCCCGAACGACGATATCAACGAGGCCGTCCCCGTCGAAATCGGCCGCCTTGATGTCTTTGCCCCAGCCGCCGACTGCACCGATTTCCCGGCGCTTCCAGCTGGGACCGTCGGCCGGGTTGTCATTCGGCCGCGGGTTTTCGAACCAGACGAGATTGACGGCATCGGGCCCATCGGCCGTGACGATGTCGGGATCACCGTCCCCATCGATGTCGGCAAGCACGCCGTCGGTGGTGAACTCGACGTGGGGCGTGGCGATTACGGTGCGGACCAGATCGGGCCACCGCCACCAAGACATCGCATCCTCGGGGAAGCCGCCAAGAACGAAATCCAGTCGATTATCGCCGTCTATATCGCCAACAAGCTTTACGTCTCCTGAATAGGGGGCAATCTCTTTGCGTTCAAAAACAAGACCAGACTCTAGAATTTCTTCGGGAGGTCGCTGTCCCTGAGCGGCGTCGCAACTTGCGAGGATGCACCCCATCATAATGACCGCGACCAGGCGGCCACACATGCTAGATATTGATTTCGTAGCGTGTGAACATTTCGTAGTCGGCCAGCAACCGTCCGACAAAATCTCCCCCCGACAAGTCCGACAGCGTCCGCCATTCATCTTGGTTCTCCAGGCGCTGCATCTGCGAGGCATGCGCCGCCAGCGCTTCACGCTTTACGCCGATAACATCGCCAACATAGGCGAGGCTATTGAGCATGAACGGCGCCCGCAGCCCTGCCGCCGTCTTGATCGTCTGCCGCAAAGTAACACGCCACATTTTCGGCAAATCGCCCCACAGACTTGTCCATGGCCAATGGTACCAATACCAGACTGGATACTCGAATACCGTGACAGGGCGACCATAGGCACGAAGCGCCGCGCGAACTGCTGCATTGACGGCGACATGATCGGACGTCGGATCCTTTGCATGGTTCACGAAAACGCTCTGCGGCCGCCATGAGTTGAGCCTCGACACGACCGCAGCTGTTATCTCATGAAGGTGATGATTGGCCGCCCCGTCTGGAAGGCGTAAGAATGTAACACTTTCGGATGATGCGCCCAGACGACGAACTGCTTCTATGGCTTCGGCCTCGCGTGTCGCCCGCAAGGTTTCAGGATGCATAAGGTGGCGATGAGACGCGGCGCCATCGGTGACGAAGACAAAACGGACCTGGGCGCCCGAGGCAATCTTTTTGGCCGCAACGCCACCGCAACCCAGCGTCTCGTCATCCGGATGGGGCGCAACAATGACAGCAGACGCTGACCAGTCGCCTGCCTCAAACGGCCTGAGCCGCAGTCGCAATTGATTGTCAAGCATGGTGCTGAAGGTCCGTCTAAAGGTCCACATCGGTGCGCTTCCATCATCAGTTCGCTCGGCGTCGTTGAACGC
The DNA here is from genome assembly GCF_055901555.1 of Mesorhizobium sp. WSM4821. Taxonomy (NCBI): domain Bacteria; kingdom Pseudomonadati; phylum Pseudomonadota; class Alphaproteobacteria; order Hyphomicrobiales; family Phyllobacteriaceae; genus Mesorhizobium; species Mesorhizobium sp. WSM4821. The sequence goes on from NZ_CM148371.1 coordinate 5,825,941, forward strand.
CGATCGCCCATGGTAACAGAACTCACGGGCGTTCGAGACCCGTGTTTGCTGGTGGGGAGGCTTGTGAACGTGGGTATCCTTGCGCAGCGTTTGGGCCTCGGCTGGCCGAGGAAACAGAGAGCCGTCCCAAGCCGATGGTCGAGATCGGTCTTCGATGCCGATCCTGTGGCACATCAAGATGCGCTACGACCGCTACGGCCATCGCGCTCGGATCGGAGGGCGAGGATTACATTCCCTGAACGGCAGCTTGAAGGTCTCCGGCGCAATCCTGGGTTGTGAAACGCCACGCTGCATGACTGGCGAGCGCTCAAACAAGGGGTCGAGCGGGAATAGAGCTGGAAAGGTCACCGGCGAACGGACCGCAGCTTGTTGTTAGGCCAGCACGGCAAGAGACAGCTGCCAAGCCCGCTGCTTGACGCCCGCGCGGATGGGCATGTGGAACGCGGGATGGTCAATCGGCAATCAGGCTGCACCAAAAAGGCATACGCCGTTTGGGGACGTTTACGTTCCCACGCTCCGGCGTAAGGTCTGGCGCGATGCACTCGAACGAATTCCAACCCCAGCAACGCGCCCGCGGCGATGACATCAGGATATCGGCCGCAACAAGCCTGATTTGATTGCGCTAGAAAGAGGATCTCCAGAGGAGCTGCCTATGACCAATAAGAACTGGATGCAGCCACTCTTCCTCTCCAACCACAGTATCCTCAGCCATGGGTGCTTGTGGGTGGTGGAATACGAATGACGAGCAAGCACGCCAAACGCTGTCCGTGGTCCGCGACGGCTCTGCGTTCGCGCGGCTCCAGCTCGACATACGATAGCTGGAGAGAGGTCGACGGCTCTCCTTATTATTCACGTAGACCAGGCCAGATCGCTAGCGGCGCAGCCGTGAGACGAAGGCGGAAAGCCTTGGCTGCGCGATCGAAAGTCGCAGGCCTGTATGCCAACGGGCAAAGAGACGTGCGATGACATCGATCGGCGCGAAGATTGTCAGCGGCGCAGCCTGGGCAGCAGTCGAAACATGGGGGCGGCAAGCAGCCATGTTTGCCGTTTTTGTCGTGTTAGCCAGGCATCTGGGACCTGAAGCATTCGGCCTCGCCGCCCTCTCCATGGTTGTACCCGTCATTCTTGCTGTTCCGGTGACGGTCGGAATACCTGAGGCACTCATCCAGCATCCTAAAATCGAGTCCTCACACTTTGACTCGGCCTTCTGGCTTCTCGCCGCGACCGGCGCTGTGATCAGCGGGCTCATCTGGGCGTCTGCCGGTTTGATTGCTGCAGCGTTCGGACAGCCGATTCTCGAAGATCTCATTCGCTGGAGCAGCGTGGTCGTCGTAATTCAGGCCCTCTCGTCGGTACCTGCGGCTGTGTTGAAGCGCCAACTCGAGTTCCGCTTGTTCGCGTTGCGTACAATTGCCGGCACCCTCGTCGGCGGCACACTCGGCATCGTCCTGGCAATAGCCGGTTTCGGCGTGTGGAGCATGGTTTGGATGCACCTTGCAAAAGCGGTTGTGGAAACCGCTGTTCTTCTCCTTGGCAGTTCCTGGCGGCCCGGCCTTACCTTCTCCTATGCAAAGGTTCGTGACCTGTTAGGATTTGGCGGCCCGCTTATCGTCCAGACGTTTTGGAATTTTTTGAACGAGGAGATCCCAAAGGTCCTGCTCGGTACGTTCCTCGGCCCCCATGCGGTCGGAATCTATGCTCTGGCCCGTCGTCCGCTCGACCTTCTGGTGCAAGTATTCCTCAGTCCGCTGATGGCTGTCACCATGCCCACCGTGGCACGGATTCAAGATCAACCCGAAAAGATCGACCGTTTCTTCAACACGACCGTCCGCATGGCCGGGATAGCGGGATTTCCTGCATTCATCGGGTTTGCCGCGATCGCACCGATCGCGGTTCCCTTTATCTTCGGCCCGCAATGGGCCAGCGGGGTCGTCGCTGTCCAGATTCTCATGCTGCTTGGCCTGCAACGCACCATTGACAGCCTCTGCGCGTTTACGATCCTTGCAATGGGTCACTCCAGGTTGATCCTGGTGTTGAACATAGCCTACACTGTTGTCGCAACGATGCTGTTGTCCATCACTGCGCAGATCAGCCTTGAGATGACAATGGTGGCGCTCGTAGCCTGCAGCCTGGTCCTGCTACCAATTTTCCTCTTCTACGCTCAGCGCATCGCGCGTATCGACGTGCTGAGACCGCTTGAGATCTTCCCACGACTGGCACTCGCCGCCCTCCTGATGTTCGGCGCCGTCAGCGCGTGGCTACGCAACGCGCCTGAGCACGCCGCCGAAGAGACACTCCTTATTGGCGCAATTGTCCTTGGAGCCGCTGTCTATGGTACGGCTCTCTTCGTGCTGGTGCGCTCTGAGCTGTTCAATGCGCGAGACTTGTTCCTCAGGCTTCGCGGCTAGTTTGCCCTCGGGCGCGGCCTGCAGATGCGGGATTTCGAGGCCCTGCAGCCGCTCCATCGATCCACCGACCGGAACGGGAAGATTGTTCAAGGCAGGCGGCTGCGCTCCGCTTGCCTCAGACTTTCATGCGCGGATTTCAGCTGGGCCCGCGTGTACATCAACGCGTGCGACGCCAGGTCGTGGCCATCTTCCCAAAGGTTGCGCCAGATGCCCAGAATGCCTTCGAGCGGCTGACCGACAACGCGCGAGGAAAAGCTCTCGAAGGCGATCGGGCCTTCGTAGCCGGAGGCCACGATGGCGCGGAACACTTCGGCGAGGTTGATGCTTCCGGACCCCATATAGCCGCGATGCGAATCGCCGGTATGAAAGTAGCCGAGATAGTCGCCGGTCTCCTTGATTGCCGACGCGATATCGGATTCCTCGATATTCATATGGTAGACGTCGAGGTGAACCTTGACGTTGGGAGCGCCGATGCGCTTGCACAGTTCGACACCCTGGGACGCCGTGTTGAGCACATTGGATTCGTAGCGATTTACCACCTCAAGTCCGAGCGTGATGCCGCTCCTGGCGGCCGTTTCGGCGACCTGCGCCAGTATGTCGGCTGACATTGCGACGCCGGCGGCGGTGGTCGGCACCGCGTTCTTCTGAAAAGCCGAGTGGAGGATGCCGCAGACATGCGTCGCGCCGACATCGCGCGCGACGCTCAGCGCCTGTTCCAGCCTCGCCTTGCCGCGGGCGGCCTTGGCCTTGTCGCCGCTCGAGATGTCGGTATCGGCGTCCAGGCCCAGCGAGAGGTTGATGCCGATGCCGTTCTTCTCCAGCTGGCGACGCGTGAAGTCGACGTCGATGGAGCTCGGATCGAGCGCCGGCGCCTCGATGAAGTCAAACCCGACCTCCGCCGTTTTTGCAACGGCACGCGCGCACTCGTCATGGCTCCAGCCCGCCTCCCAGACCAGCGCATGAACTCCCAGCTTGTTCATCATCGTCCCTTTCAACGTTCGTACACGCATCTTTGAGGCTGACACCGCTTCGAGCCCATAGCGAGCCCACGGGAAAATGGGCTTCTGCTCGGTGTTGGAGATCATATTGCCCAAGCGATCGCGACAAGCAACGTACAGGAAGCGCGGGCGTATCGAGATCATCTTGGGCAGGCGCAAGGACTAGCGCCGCATTGCCAGGCGCTTCGGCTATTGGCCCTTCTCAATAAGGCCCGAGCCTGCTCGATAGCGCTCCATCGGCATCAGCGCGCGCCAATCGCGACGGACGCCTTCCATTTTAGGATTCCAGTGTTGTGTCGTCGGGGCGATCAGGATCCCGCTCACTGGATACGGTTCTGGGGCTGTTAAGAGTCTGAGTTAACTCATATGCATGAGTCATTGTAAACAAAGGATTATCCGGTGCTCTGCTTCAAATCTCCACCGCCCCGGCGACTGTTTTCAATCTCGAGTCTCCTCAAAAGCCGTCCGCAGGTTTCGTTGGAATTGCTCCCGAGCTATTCGAAAGAATAGGTGAAACCTCCTTCGGAGGCTCCGACAGTCACCTTCGTCATCTTTTGGCCCTCGAGCGACCTGTTCAGCACCCCCCGGCTCAATTCCGGCAGAAGCGTATTTGTCAGGATGGCATCGATCATGCGCCCGCCGGATTCGATCTCGGTGCAGCGGGCCTTGACCAGGTCCATGACGCCGTCGCCGATCACCAGCTCGGCATCGTTGCTTGAACGCAGCCGGCGGGCGATCTTGGCGAACTGGTGGCGGGTTATGGCTTCGATCATCGAATCCGACAGCGGGTAGTAGGGAATGGTCACCACCCGGCCAAGGAAGGCCGCCGGGAAGACCTTCAACAGCGGGGAGCGTAACGCTGTGTCCAGATCGTCGAGCCCCGCCCGCAGCGTGCCGTTTCTGGTCCGGTCCATGATGACCTCAGAGCCGACGTTCGAGGTGAGCAGGATCAGCGTGTTCTTGAAATCGATCCGCCGGCCCTCGCTGTCGTCCATCATCCCCTTGTCGAAAACCTGGAAGAAGATCTCGTGCACGTCCGGATGCGCCTTTTCGACCTCGTCGAGCAGGATCACTGAATAGGGCTTTCGCCGGACCGCCTCGGTCAGGATGCCGCCCTTGCCATAACCGACATATCCGGGCGGCGCGCCCTTCAAGGTAGAGACCGTATGCGCCTCCTGGAACTCGGACATGTTGATGGAGATGAGGTTCTGCTCGCCGCCGTAGAGCATCTCGGCCAAGGCGAGCGCGGTTTCGGTCTTACCCACGCCCGATGGACCGCAGAGCAGAAAAACCCCCACTGGTTTTTCGGGCGCGCCGAGCCCGGCGCGGCTGGTCTGCACGCGCTTGGCGATCATCTCCATGGCATGATCCTGGCCGACCACGCGTTCGGACAGAGTGGCGGCGAGCCGCAGCGCCTTTTCGGTCTGGCTCGACAGCATCCGTCCCGTCGGGATGCCGGTCCAATCCTGTACCACGGCAGCCACGGCATTGCGGTCGACTGACGGCAGGATCAGCGGCGTCTCACCCTGCGCCTCGGCCAGTTCGGCCATCAGTTCGCGCAGTCGCGCGAGATCAGCGGCCGGATCGGGTGGAGACGGACCCGCAGTGGCCATTGCCTCGGCATCGGTTTCAGGTGTTTCGGTTTCAGGTGTTTCGATGGCAGTTGTTTCGATCTCAGGCGCATCGGCGCCTGCTGTTTCGGCGACCGCCTCCGAAGTCTCCACAGCGTCGAGCGGCACACCCTCGCCGCGCAGCCTGGCGCGCAATTCGAGTATCTCGCCAACCAGCGCCTTTTCCCGATCCCAACGTTCCTGCGCGGTGGTGAGCGCGAGTTCGGTCTCGGCGAGCCCAGTTTCGACACGAGCCTGCCGGTCGGCCACGTCGATGCCGATCGCCGCCTCGCGGCCGATGATGCCGCGCTCGACCTCCAGCGCCTGGCGGCGGCGCATGATATCCTCGACCTCGGCCGGGGTGGCATGCTGCGAAATGGCGACACGGGCGCAGGCGGTGTCGAGAAGGCTCACGGCCTTGTCCGGCAGTTGCCGCGCCGGGATGTAGCGATGAGACAGGCTGACCGCCGCCTCGATCGCCTCATCGAGTATCTGCACCTTGTGGTGCTGCTCGAGGATACCGGCCACACCACGCAGCATGAGAACGGCGACCGCTTCGGACGGCTCATCTATCTTGACCACCTGGAAACGGCGGGTCAGCGCAGGGTCTTTCTCGATGTGCTGCTTGTATTCGGCCCAGGTCGTCGCGGCGATCGTGCGAAGCTCGCCGCGCGCCAGCGCCGGCTTCAGCAGATTGGCCGCGTCACCGGTTCCGGCCGCGCCGCCGGCGCCGATCAAGGTGTGCGCTTCGTCAATGAAGAGGATGACCGGCGTTTCGGAGGATTGAACCTCATCGATGACCGCCTTCAGCCTTTTTTCGAATTCACCCTTCACGCTTGCGCCGGCCTGCATCAAGCCGACATCGAGCATGCGCACGCTGACGCCCTGCAGCGTCGGCGGCACGTCGCCCTCGGCGATGCGCAATGCAAAACCCTCGACGACCGCGGTTTTGCCAACCCCGGCCTCGCCGGTCAGGATCGGATTGTTTTGCCGGCGCCGCATCAGGATATCGACGATCTGCCTGATCTCCGGATCGCGACCGACGACCGGATCGATCTTGCCGTCGCGGGCGCGCTGGGTCAGGTCGGTTGCATACTTGGCCAGCGCCGAATCCCCGCCTGGAGCGCGCCGCGGCGTTTCGACGGCGGGAACCGCAGCCGAGGCGCCAGCTTCGAGTGAGCCCTCCACCACATCGGCGAACCGCGCAATGACGGCGTCGGCATCGATCTTGTCGAATTCGCCGCTGATCTTTGACAGCAGGCCTTCCAGCACCGGCGTCTTCAGGCAGGCGAGCAGAATATGCGCACTGCGAACTTCCTCGACGCTGAATTCCAGCCCCGCCAGGCTCCAGGCCTCCTGGATGGCGTGAAAGATATGATCGGAAAATTCCTCGATCGAAGTGGCGCCATAGGGCAGCTTGTCGACGGCGCGGGTCATATCGGCCGTGAGCCGGCTCGCATCCACCCCGGCGTCCGCCAGTATCAGCTGAACATCAGAGCGCTCGGAAAGCACCAGTTGTTCGACGAAATGAACGAGTTCGACGTAGGGATTGCCGCGCAGTTTGGCGGTGTCGGCCGCAGCCTTGAAGGCGCGCAAACAGACGGGATTCAGCTTGCCGACCAGTTCCTTGCGTTTGAAGCTTTGCGACGACCGGCGCTGTTCCATCGAACTTGCTCCTGGGATCTGCCAGTCCATAAACTGCCACATAAGCAGCGACTTGACAAAGCGTGTGATTGACAGGCGCCCAAGTGTCCGATTGGACCGACTTTGTACGTCCCGGGCAAAAGCCCATGCCATCGGCCGCAAACAGCCATGGAATGCCCATCGCTTTTGCGGTGAATTCACATTCAGGATTCGACAATTATGACGCCGATATCGAGCGCCGGACTCGGCTGGCAAGCTTCCATTAAGATTGAGCAGCAACTGAATTGTGGTAAAGTGACGCAGTGTGATAACGTTGGGTCACGCACGGCACAGGGGCCGCTTGCTGGGGGTTGGTGTGATCGATCTCGCACTCTGGCTGAATCCGCTGGACGGTGAAAATCCGTCAGGGGAGGATTTGCGCAACGATCCAGCCTTTCATGAGCTGGAGCGCCTCACGGAACCGCAGGTCAAGGTCGTCCACGACGGCAACAACAAGGCCTCTTCGCAAAGCACCGTTCCGGTCGACTGGCCCGCCGTTCTCGACAAGGCGGAGCAATTGCGCGCGCATGGCCGGGACCTGCGCCTGCTTGTCATTGTCACACGGGCGCTGGCCAATGAGCAGGGGCTCGCCGGGCTCGCGCATGGTCTGACCCTTATTGCGCGGACCTTCGATCAGCATTGGGACACCATGCATCCGGCACTGCGGCCCAATGCTGCGCCACGCGACGCCGCCTTGCGCCGTATCAACGCCCTGCTCGACCTCCAAAATGGCCAGGACGGGTTACTGGCGAACTTGCGGCAAATGACGTTCTTTGCACCGCGCGCGATCGGACCGATCAGCGGACGCGATCTGGAGCAAGGCGCGCTCGACGAACGGGTCATGCTTCTGGAGGCGGCTTCAGGATTGAATGCGGCCGAAAAGGCGGCGCTGGTCAGCGCGCACAGTCAGCTTCTCAATCGGGTGCGCAGCGGATGCGCGGCGCAGGCTGATCAAGCCAATGCGGAGATGACGTCGCTCATCGCCGACGCGCAAGCGGCGATCACGGCTCTTGATGCGGTCGAGACGGCGCTCAACGTTCGTCTGGAGGACGGCGGCGCCGCCGTCCCGGAATTGAAACGCTTTCTGCAGCGTTTGCTGTCGACCCTCGAACGGAATTCAACAATCGGCGCGACGACGAACGGCGCGGCGAAGCCAGCCCCCACGACTGCAAGTCCGGAAATGCCTGTTCGAAACGGTCACGGAGCCGATCCTATGGCAAGCATGGCGAGTTACGCGGAACCGAGCACGGGGCTGCCTGACCGGATTTCCTCGCGCGACGACGTCGTCAAATGCCTCGACCTTGTCGTCGCCTTTTACGACCGCACCGAGCCGTCGAGCCCGATCCCGCACCTGGCGCGGCGCGTGCGCCGGATGGTGCATATGGATTTTGTTGAACTGATGGAAGATCTCGCCCCGTCGGGGCTGAAGGAATTCCGGCTTCTTGCCGGCGTTCCCGACGCCAAGAAGACGGCTCAGAAGGATGAAAGGTAACAAGCCATGCCAGCCGAAAGCAAAGCGAAGGTCATCGAACGAAATCGCGCACCGCGCGTGCAGATCGCCTATGACGTGGAGACCTATGGCAGCCCGACGACGATCGAACTGCCGTTTGTCATGGGCGTGTTGGCCGATCTTTCCGGCGCTTCACAGACCAAGGAAGCGTCGAAATCGGTGCTGGACCGCGCCTTTGTCGAGACCGACGCCAACCGCTTCCCCAAATTCATGGAGGCACTCGGGCCACGCGTCAAAGCCCGCGTGAAGAATACGCTGCCGCAGGCTGAAGGCGCCGAGCGGGACGAGGAACTGGCGCTTGACCTCACCTTCACCAAAATGGGTGATTTCGCGCCGGACAAGATCGCCGAGCAGGTTCCGCAATTGGCCGAAATCCTCAAGATGCGTCGTCAGCTCGAGGAACTTCTCGGCTTCATGGACGGCCGTGTCGACGCCGAAAAGCGCATCGCGCAGCTTCTGAACAACGAGCCGCTTCTCGGCAAGATCGCCAACCAGGCATTATCCGACGACGAAAAGGTTCAGGAGTAGATCATGGCCGAACAACAAAAAACCGCAGCCGTCGCCGCTGAGGCGGAAGCCATCGACCTGGGAGAATTCAGCGGGCTCCTCGAGAAGGATTTCAAGGTCAAGAAGGACGACAGCGAGAAGCTGCAGCAACTCGTGCGCAATCTTGCGCTCGCGGCGCAGTCCCGTTCCGACACCACGACCATCTCGTCCAACGCGATCAAGTCGATCAAGTCGCTGATCGCGGGCATCGACAAGATGCTGTCGGAGCAGGTCAACGAGATCCTGCACGCGCCGGAAGTGCGCGAAATGGAAGGCACATGGCGCGGCCTGTGGTATCTCGTCAACAACACCGAGACGGATCAGAAGCTGAAGATCCGGGTGATGAACATTTCCAAGGAGCAGCTCGCCGACACGCTTGAAGACTATGAAGGCCAGATGTGGGACCAGAGCCCGATCTTCAAGAAAGTCTATACGGACGAGTATTCGATGCTGGGCGGCGAGCCGATCGGCTGCCTGGTCGGCGCCTACGAATTCTCCAACCATCCGCGTGACGTCGGCCTGTTGCGCAACATTTCGGGCATCTGCGCCTCCGCCCACACGCCGTTCATCGCGGCCGCCTCGCCACGCCTGTTCCGCATGGACAGCTGGCAGGAACTGCCGAACCCGCAGGACCTGCAGATGATCGTCTCGAACCCGGCCTATGCTTCGTGGCAATCGCTGCGCGAGAGCGAGGACGCGCGCTACATCGGCCTGACCATGCCACGTGTTCTGGCGCGACTGCCGTATGGCTCGGAAACCGTTCCGGTGAAGGGCTTCACTTTCGAGGAAGAGGTGCAGGCCGATCACAACAAATATGTCTGGATGAACGCGGCCTTCCCGATGGGCGTCAACATAAACCGCAGTCACAAGCTCTACGGCTGGGGCACGCAGATCCGCGGCGTCGAGAACGGCGGCACAGTCATCAACCTGCCGGTGCACTCCTTCCCCACCGACGACGGATCGATCGCGATGAAATGTCCGACGGAGGTTGCCATCGACGACCGGCGCGAGGCGGAACTGGCCAAGCTCGGCCTGATGCCGATCCTGCACCGCAAGAACACCGATCTTGCAGCCTTCATCGGTGCGCATTCGCTGCAGGACGACGAGACACGCGCCGGGCGGCTGGTCGATCCCGACGCCCAGTCGAATGAACGGCTGAGCGCCAACCTGCCCTATCTTTTCCCGGTTTCGCGCTTTGCGCACTACCTCAAGGCCATTGCGCGCGACAAGATCGGATCGTTCAAGGAACGCTCCGACATGCAGATCTGGTTGACCGAGTGGATCAACCGCTACGTGCTGGCCAACCCGGCCTTCGCCGACGACAAGGCGCGCGCCAAGCGCCCGCTTGCCGCGGCCGAGGTCCAGGTCGACAGCGTGGAGGGGCGGCCGGGCTATTACAACGCCCGCTTCTATCTGCGTCCGCACTACCAGCTGGAAGGCATCAACGCCTCGCTCAGGCTGGTGTCGGAACTACCGTCCGTGAAGACTTGATTCGCAGCAACCACATCTTGTTCTGTTTTAAAAGCGGTGGAGAAAGACAATGCCAGTGAAAATTGATGGTTTTCTAAAGGTTCCGGATATCAAAGGTCCAAGCGTTCGAGACGGCCACGAGGATGAAATCGAAGTCCATGGGGTCGATTACAAGATAATCGCGCCGTACGATCCGAATTCGCTTTCACGCCGCGGTCGTGTGTCCCTGGGAATGATCAAGTTCACCAAGCACTATGACAAGTCCTCGCCCTATCTGAAAAAGGCGCTGTTCGACAACAAGGCGCTGGACGAAGTCGTGTTCTCCGCCCGCCGGACCATCGATGGGGAGACCAGCGACTATCTCGTCGTTACCCTGACCGACGCCTCGATCATGGAATACGACATGTCGCAGGCCGAGGACGAGGAAGACCTGATCGAGGAGGAGGTCAGCTTCGCCTACAAGAAGATCAAGTTCGTCTATGACAAGGATGACGAAATCGAAATGGATGTCTATGTCGGCAAGTGAGGCGCGGCGGCCCGGCGCCGACAAGCTACAGATCACCGGCAGTTCGCGAGCGAAGCGCGAGGCGGTCCAGCCCTCTCTTTGGGACCGCCTCGTCAATGACCTGCCGGGCGTGACCTCCGAGATCGACGGGCTGCGCCAGACCTTACAGGACGAACTTGGCGCGGAGCGTCTGGATACGCTGCTTGCGGGCAGCGCGCGGCTTATCGATGCCGACGCGGAGCTGACGTCCGATCAGAAGCGGCGCCTGCACCGCCTGGTCTTTCAGAGCCAGCACCGCGCCGAGATCGAAAGCCGCGGCGTGGTCGTATCGGCCCGAGTGCTCAGGGAAGCGGTGCGGCGCGACATCGAGGCCCTGTTCAACACCGAGCGTTTCGAAGCTGTTCCGCTTCTTTCCGATCTCGAGGGCGAACAGGCCACAGACAATCCGCCATCGCTAGCCGATTTTCCGGAGGTGCGCCGAAGTGTGGTCAACTACGGCGTGCCTTCCTTCTCGGGCCGTTCGTCCCGCGACTTTGATCGCGAGGCCCTGGCGCGCGAGATCCGCTCGGTCCTTGCCACGTTCGAGCCACGTCTCAAGGAGAGCGCAACAAAGGTAACGGTGACCCTTGGTGACAAGGTGGGCCTGAAGATCGAGATAGATGCTGTGCTGATCATGACGCCGACACCGGAACGCATGCGCCTGCGCACCACAATCAATCTCGACAACGGCTTGGCGCGGACCGAATTCAGGGAAAGCTGAGATGGATCGGGTCTTCGTAGAATATTACGAGGAGGAACTGACCCATATCCGCGGACTGGCGGCGGAATTTGCCGACATGCATCCGGCGGTGGCACGCAATCTTTCGCTGGATACCGTCCCCTGCCCGGATCCGTATGTCGAGCGGCTGCTTGACGGCGTCGCTTTCCTGGCTGCGCGTACCCGGTTGAAAGTCGATGCCGAGCGTTCGCGGTTTTCACGCAGCGTCCTGGATGTCCTTTATCCCGATCTGGTCACGCCGGCGCCGGCAACGGCGATGGCGGTGCTGAAACCCGGCCAGCAGGTCCAGTCGATGATTGCCGGCCATGTCGTCAAGCGGAACACGCGGCTGGTGTCCAGCCTGCAACCAGGCCTGTCGACGCGCTGCACATTCACCACCGCCCAGGACATGACGCTGTGGCCGATAACGATCACGTCGGTCAGCTACTTCCAGGATCGCAGCGGGTTGGCAGCGGCCGGCATAACACCGATCGGCGGCGTGAGCGGCGAGGCGGCGCTGCGTATTGCGCTGGCTCGGACCGGAAAAGGCAAGCTCGACGAACTGGCGCTTGACCGGCTTGATCTGCATTTTGCCGGGCGCACCAAGGCGCCATTGCTGTTTGACGCGATTTTCGGTGCCTGCTCGGCCGTTGGTGCACGGGCGGAGGGCAAGGCCAATCCGCTATCGCCTTTGCCGGGACCCGAAATGGTCGGCATCAGCGACGACGAGGCGTTGATGCCTCGTACCCGTCCGACATTCGAAGGCTACCGTCTGCTGCGCGAATATTTCATGATGCCCGAGCGCTTTCACTATGTGCGGGTTTCAGGACTGCAATCGGTCGTGCGCAGATGCCAGGCCGGCATCGAGATCATCTTCATGTTCCGGCGTCCGGTGCCTGAACTTGCCGATGTGACACCGGCGGATTTCGAACTTTTTGCAACGCCGATCATCAACCTCTTCGAGCGTGACTGCAACGTCATCGAACTCGATCCCCGCAGGACGCGGCAAGTGCTGCATGCCGACCGCACGCGGGCGCGGGATTTCGAAATCTATCGGGTGACCCGCGTCGAGGACGCCGACACGGAAGGCACCGACGCCGAAATTCCGGAGCTCTTCAGCCTGGGCCAGAACCGCAGCAGCGGCTGGGTCTATTCCACCGAACGGCGCCCTCGCCGGGCCACCGAAGATGAGCGGCGCGACGGCTTAACCCGCACCTCATACACCGGAGACGACGTTTTCCTGTCGATTTCACGGCCGGTGGGAAGCCCGGCCAACCGGCCGCTGAAGCGTGTCGACATCATGGCGCTTTGCACCAACCGCGATCTGCCGATCCTCGACGACACCCCTACCTTGACGCTGGAGACAGGCGACCCGGTCGAAGCGGTCCGGCTTCTCGGTGCGCTGCGCCCGCCGCAGCCGGCCATCCCGGCCGCCCTGCCCGCGGGCGCCGAAGGCGAATCCCGAGCCGACAATCTCGCCTGGCGGCTGGTGGCGCAGCTGGCGCTCAACTTTCTCAGCCTTGCCAAGGACGGTCGCGGTGTCGATCCGCTGCATGCGCTGCTTGATCTTTATGCCGACCGGGGAGATCCGAGCCTCGCCCGCAATGTGCACTCGATCGTTCGCATCGACTCGCGGTCTGTCATCGAACGGCTGCAGATTGATGGGCCGATGTGCTTCGGACGGGGCACGGAAGTGACGTTGCATGTGGACCAGTCGGTCCTGGCGGGGCAAAGCACATTGCTGCTTTCGGCCTTGCTTGCGCGGCTGTTTGCCCGTCATGCCGGAATAAACGGCTTCGTGCGGACCCGCACGCGGCTGCTGCAGAAGCAGGAGGATGTGCCATGGCCGATGACGCCCGGCAATCGCTACCTGATCTAGACAAACCCGACCTGGACCGGGTCGAAGGGCTGTCTGATGCATTCGACTTCTTCGAACTGTTGCGCCGGCTCGAACGGAGGGGCGGGCTGTTCGGCTATTCAGGCCAGGCGGATCGCGAGCCGGCAAGGCTGGGGCAGCATGTGCGTCTTAGCTTTTCGGCAAAGGACGTGGTTGAGTTCCGCGAAGCCAAGGACAAGACGCCGGGCAAGGACAAGTCATCGGGCAAGGACGGGGCACCGGCCCGGGTCACGGTCGCAAATCTCGGGCTGATGGGCCCGGAAGGTCCCATGCCGCTTCATTTGACACGCTGGGTGCTTGATCGTCTGTCGCAGCGCTGGTTCACCGGCGCTGACGCACAGCAGACCAGCGACACGACGTTCGTCGATTTCGTCAATATCCTTCAGCACCGCATGATCGCCCTGTACTATCGGGCCTGGGCGGATGCGCATCCGGCGGTACAGGTCGAACGTGCAGTCGGCGGCCGCGTAAGGGCCATGCTTGAAGCCATGGCGGGGATCGGACTTCCTGGCACCCACAATCCCGACCTCGACGCCGTAAAGCTGCGCCAGGCAGCATCGCTCGCCAGCCAGGTCGACGGTCCGGAGCGGCTGACGCTGTTCCTGGCGGAAGCGTTCAAGGTGCCGGTCCAGATCAAGGAGTTCGTTGCCACCTGGATGACCATACCGGCGACGCTGCAGACCCGCCTTGCCCAAGCTTACGCGGTGCTGGGCCGCGGGGCGACGATCGGCCCGCGCGTTTTCAGCCGCCAAAGCAGGATCGAACTCCGCGTCGGCCCGCTGGGGTATGAGGAGTTCAAGGCGTTCCTGCCGGGCAGTCAGCGTTTGAAAATGTTCAAACAGGCCGTTCGCGACATGGTCGGGGAATCGCTCGACGTCGACCTGCGGATCGTGCTCGCGCGAGACGCAGTGCCGCAGCCCCTTCTCGGGGCAGTACAGCTTGGCCGAACCACCTGGCTTGCGCGGCCCGCTGAAAGGGGCGATGCTGACGATATGCGGCTGCGGACAATTGTCGGATGGCGGCCGGAAATGGCGGGAGTCGCGGCATGAGTCTGCTGCTGACGCTGGAGCAAGGGCCACGCACCCAGGCGGTCCGGCAGACCCGGCTGGACGAGGGTGAGCTGGTGATCGGCCGCAGCGCGGACGCAGGCTGGCAGATCGACGATCCCGACATGTTCGTTTCACGCGCCCATTGCAGGATCAGCGGCGGGCGGGATGGATATTTCGTCACCGACACATCAAGCAGCGGATTGTTCATAGACGACTCCGACAGCCCGCTTGGCGCTGGCACGTCGGTGCGTCTTCAAAGCGGCATGCGGCTGAGGCTGGGCGACTACATCGTATGCGTCGACCTGCAGACGCCGGTCGCTCAAGCACCGGCTGCCAACCAATCGGTCCCGGAACGGTCGCCGCCGACGTCACGAGCGCCTCTCAGCATTGGCCGCGATGACTTCTTTTCAGCCACGGTCGAAGAAGAGCCGCGACGACCGCGTCCCGCCGATCTGCCGGACCCGTTCGAGCAGCCGGTCCCTGGGGCGTTCGAGCGGGCCAACCAGCGCAGTTCGCCTGCCTTCGACGACCCATTCAGCCTCGACCCGGTATCAACGCCCGCGCAGAAAGGCGCTTCCTATCCCGAACCACGTGGTGCGCCGGGCGCGGCGGACCCATTCGGCCTCGATCCGGTGCCTTTGCGCAACGGTGAAACCGAGGCCGCTCCAGGAAAATCATCCGAATTCGATGATTTCGGTTTCGGCCCGGCCGCATCGCCGGATTTGAGAAACGGCGCCGGCTCGACAGATCAGCGCCAACACATCGCCGGAAGACCACAGTCGGCCAATCCCTGGGATTTGCCGGCACAGGCGCCAGATATCCCTCCTCCGCCACGTGCGGGCGCTGCTCCCAAACCTGCCCCCTCCCCGGCTGCGGCGCAACAGGCGAACATGGCGCTTCGTACCGCGTTCTTGCGTGGCATGGGCATTGAGGAGGCCGATTTTCCCGGACGCGACAGCGTTGCGGAAATGGAGAAGTTCGGGCGCGAGTATCGGCTGATGATGGAAGGCCTGATGCAGCTGCTGCGCAAGCGGGCCGAGGAAAAGGGAAACGCTCGCGTCGCCCAGACGGTGGTCGGGGCCTCAGAAGTCAATCCGCTCAAGTTTCTGCCGACGGTCGACGACGCCATCGTGACCATCATCGCGGAGCGCAGCCCCGGATTTCTGGCCGGCGACGCGGCGATCGCGGACGCGGTCCGCGATCTTGCGCAACATCACGTGCGCGCCTGGCGAGGCGTGCAGTCCGCCTTGCGGCGGATGATCGACCGTTTTGACCCGGCAGCAATCGAGGAAGAGCTGAAATCGAGCTCCGCCATCGGCACACTGCTTTCGGGCGGGCGCAGCGCCAAGCTGTGGGAGCTATACCAGAAACGCCATCGTGAAATCGCCCAGAGTGCGGAATCGAGCTTCCTTGGCGAAATCGGCGCTGATTTTCGGGATGCATATGAGGAGGAGTGAAAAAATGATCGATCGGCGCGAATTTATCGTTGCCCTGGGCGCAACGGGGCTGCTTGCGGCCTGTCAAAGCGGTCCGCCAAAACCATCGGCGGTCACCGTCAACCTGACCGGCGCTGCCGGCATGAACCCGGGGCCAGGCGGCGGCGACCGGCCCGTGACGGTCCTTGTGATGCGGCTGCGCAGCACCGGCAAGTTCAATTCGGCAGACTATTTCGCGCTGCAGGGGGATGCCGGCTCCGCACTCGCAGGCGATCTCATCGGATCCGACCAGATCTCCGTCGGACCGGGAAAGACCGCATCCAAAACCATCACGGTCGAGCCGGACGCGGCTGCGCTGGGCTTTGTTGCCCTCATTCGCGAGCCTGGCGGCCGGACCTGGCGCACGACCAAGTCGGTGTCGGCGGGATCGAAGGTTACCGTCAACGTCACGCTTGGCGGCAGTGGCATTTCCGCCTAGCGGCCAGGACAAGAGGTGCTCGATGCAGAAAGTAGCGGCATGAGCGAAGCAAACAGGGTGCTGTGGTCCGAAGGCCTGTTTCTGCGGACCCAGCATTTTCAGCAGCAGGATCGGTTTTTCGAGGCGACCGTGCGCGGCGCGTTGCAGGCCGGGCAACTGCATACGTTCGGCTTTCAGCAACTGACGCTGGACCAGGCAATGCTCGATGCTGGCCAGGTCTCCATCCTGTCCGCACGGGGCATCTTTCCGGATGGTACCCCGTTCTCCATCCCAGACATGATGGATGCGCCACGGCCGCTGCCTGTCACCGCCGATACGGGCGCCGGACCGGTGCTGGTCGCATTGCCGCTCGAACCTGCCGGCGGTGTCGGCTTCGATCCGGCCCATGCCGCATCCACCGGAGCACGCTATCATGGGCGGATCGTTTCGGTCCGCGACGCCGTCCAGGGCGGTTCAGATCCTGAAGAAATCGAAGTCGCCCGCCCGCAGGCGCTGCTGCTTGCACCAGGAAAATCGGTGGGCGGCTACACCGCCCTGCCGATCGCCGACGTCAAAGGGGTCCGGGCCGATGGCGGCGTCTCCCTGGATGAGACGTTCCTGCCGCCGACCCTGGTTACCGGAGCAGTGGCCTGGTACCGGCAGTTGCTTTTGGAAGTTGTCACCGGCCTCGACCAGATCGCCGAGGCGCATGGCAAGATGGTCATGGGCGGGCCAGGGCGCAGCGTCGAAGACCTGCTGATGCTCAATCTCGCCAATGCGGCGCGTCCGCGACTGGCCCATATGCTGGCGCAGGATGTTTTCCATCCGGCCGAGCTTTACCTCGAGCTTGCCGGCCTTGCCGGTTCAATGGCGACCTATGGCTCGAGCGCGCGACGGCTGAGCGAATTGCCAGCCTACGATCACATGGCGCCCGGCCCGGCCTATTCGGCGCTGGCGGACGCCTTGCGCTCACTCATCCTGAGCCTGCGTTACATCGAGCCGAAATCACGCGCACTGCCCGTCATGCGGCATTCGACCAATGTCTGGAAAATCCGCATCGACAACCCGAAGCTGCTGGTGGCCAGCCGGATCGTCATCCGGGTCGGCTCCGAGCTGTCGGAAGACGCCTTGCGCAAGATTTTCGTCAACCAGGCGACTGTCGGTTCGGCCGATCAGTTCGAGGGCCTGTGGAAATCCCGTCTACCCGGCATTCCGCTGAAACCGCTTCATTCCCAGCCGCGCGAAATCCCCTACGATGGCGATCGGCTATGCCTTGAGCTGGATCAGAAGAGCGAGCACTGGGCTTCGCTGCTCGATGCCCCCGGCTTCGTCATTGGCGTGTCGGGAGTATTGCCGAGCGAGCCGCAGGTGGACTGCTATTCGGTAAACAGGTGAGACCATGAGCCGGGATGATCCTTTCGGACTGTCGGAGGATCGTGAACGTACTCGCATACGTCTGACCGGCGCGCCGATGCCGCGACCGATGACGCCACTCTTGTCGGGCGCACCGCTGAAACGGTCGCGTACGCATCCCAACACACTTGTCAACGCATTCGCGCCCCTGCTCGAGTTCGCGCCTGAGCTTGAAAGCGCGCTGCCGCCGGAAAACCCGGAGGCTCTGCGCACCCGGTTGCTCGACGAACTGGTTCGGGCACGCGATGCGGCAATGTCGGCGGGGTCCTCGCTGGAGCGCGCCGACCAGGCGGCCTGGGTGGTGGCGGCGTTGCTCGACGACCTGGCCTTGAACACGCCATGGGGTGGCGCCAGCGCATGGCCGCGCCAGCCGCTTGTGGTCATGCTTCGAGGCGATGTCGATGCCGGCACGCAGTTCTTCACGCGTCTCGACGAACTGGAGCGGCATCCGAACCGGGATCGCGAGCTGCTCGAACTGCAGTATCACTGCCTGGCGCTCGGCTTCCGCGGCAAATATCGTGTACCAGGCCGGTCGGGCGACCGCTCGCTCAATGCCGTTCGCGTTGCTGCGGCGCGCTTCCTGCGCGATGCCGACGCCGACGGCGCGCCGCTGTCGCCGAACTGGAAAGGCGTGATCGCATCCGACGAGCCGCAGCGCTTCATCGTTCCGATCTGGGTGATGGTGCTCGCCGCCGCTGTTCTTGCCACCGCAATCCATATCGGGCTTTCGATGGGGTTGAGCAGCCAGGCGGTCGAGCTTTCCACGCTCGTTCGCGCGCTGCCGCCGCCCACGCGCAGCGATATCAGCCGCGTCTCGCCACAGGTCGACGCACCGCCACCGGAGGCGGTGGATTTCGCGCTGTTGCCGGAGTTTCAGGCCGCAGCGCCGGCAAATCTCCAAGCCGCGCTCCGTGGCACCGAGAGCGTCTCGTTGGCCAAGCTGATCATCCAGGCCTCCAACCCCGAACTGTTCCAGTCGTCGCGGCCACAACTGACGGAAGGCTTCGAGCCACTGATCGGATCGATCGCCAAGGTGATCCTGGCCAACCAGGAACTGATCGGCAACATCACGGTGGTCGGCCATACGGACAGTGTTCCTCTGCAAAGGTCCAACCCGCTCTCCACCAACCAGCGGCTGTCGGAAGCGCGCGCAGCAACCATTGCCGAGATGCTGATCCAGAACGGCGTGCCGCAGGACCGCATTCGTTCCGAAGGCCGCGCAGCCACCGATCCAGTTGCCGACGACAGCACTCGCGAGGGCCGGGCCTTGAACCGCCGCGTCGAGGTGCTGGTCGAAAAGAGGCTGTGAGATGTTCATCCTGCGCTTCCTGTGGGCGGTTCTGACATCGCGCTGGCTGTGGACGCTGATCGGCATTGCGCTGCTGTCGCTGGTTATCTGGGTGTTCGGCCCGATCGTGAGGGTCGGTGCTTACGAACCCTTCGCCTCGGAAACTGTGCGCATCGTCATCATTGCGCTGCTGGTCATCTTCTGGCTGATCTGGCTGATCGTCGCGCAGCGCCGGGCGATCCGAGCCAATCGCATGTTCGTCGCCGAAATCGCAGCGCCGGCTATCGAAAAACCGCTGAGCCCCGGCGAAGAGAACGTCGCCGCCGTCGGTGCCAAATTCGCCGAGGTGATGGCCGAACTGAAGCGCCGCAAGCTGGGCGGACGCAAGTTCCTGCGCGAGATGCCGTGGTACGTGATCGTTGGACCGCCGGCCACCGGCAAGACGACGGCCTTGCGCCAGTCCGGCCTGAACTTTCCGATCGATCTCACCGACGACCTGCAGGGGATTGGCGGCACGCGCAACTGCGACTGGTTCTTCTCCGAGAACGCGGTTCTGATCGACACGGCGGGCCGCTATGTGCAGCAGGAGAGCCAGCCCGACGTCGATGCGGCGGAATGGCTGGGCTTCCTCGACCTCTTGAAAAAGCACCGCGGCCGCCGGGCGCTGAACGGCGTGATCGTTGCGTTGTCGATCGACGTGCTTTCCGAGGGCGACGAAGCCATCAAGGCTCATGGCCGCAAGATCCGTCGTCGGCTGGCGGAGCTCAACGACCGGCTCGAAATCCGCCTTCCGGTCTATCTGATGCTGACCAAGGCCGATCTGATCAAGGGGTTCGAGGCTTTCTTCGGCGGTCTGTCGACGGCCTCGCGCGAGCAGGTGTGGGGGACGACCTTTGCGCTGGATGCGCGTGTGGACGCAAAGACCATAGAGCGGGAAATCGCCACACTTGCGACGGAACTCGAGCGGCGGCTGGTGCCGCGCCTGGAGGACGAGGACAAGCTCGCCACCCGCGCCGAGATCTTCAGATTCCCCGCCCAGCTCACAAGCCTGTCCGAGCCGATCCAGGTGCTGATCGAGGCGATGTTCGGCGAAAGCCGGTACGAGGAAGCTGCCTGGCTGCGCGGCCTCTATCTGACGTCGGCAACCCAGGAAGGCGCGCCCATCGACCGGCTGACCGCGGCGCTGTCTTCATCCTTCGGTCTTCCGCCGCGGCGGGCCATGCCGGCGCCGCGCGTTGAAAAACGCAGCTTTTTCCTGAAGAACCTGCTGACCGAGGTCATCTTCAGGGAAGCGGGCCTGGGAACGTTCGACCCGCTGGCGCAGCGCCGTCGCGCCTGGATCTGGCGTGGGGCGGCCGCAGCATGTGCCGCCGTGGCCCTGTTGGCCGGTGCTGTGTTCACCTGGTCCTACATTGACAACCGAAATGCCATCACCGCGCAGGCGAGCCAGTTCGAGGCGCTGCAGGCGCCACTGACCGCGGCAGCGGCAAGTCCGGCATCGGTGGAGCAGCCCGCCATCGACGGCGCGCTCAATGCGATGGCCGAGGTCGTAAATGCGCGAACGGCACCGCCGAGCAGCGCCCAGGATGTGCTGGGGCCATCGGCCTCGGCGGAGCTGCTGCGGGCGCAGGCCGACACTTACGACCACGCCCTGCGCAACATTCTCGAGCCGCACATGGTGGCTCTGCTCGAGGCGACGATGTGGCGGCAGATCCGCGACCCGGATTTCATGCTGGGAGCGCTGAAAACCTATCGCATGATGACGGGCCTGTCGCAGATGGATGCCGATTTCGTCCAGAACTGGTGGGTCAACGACTTGCCCGAATTCGCACCGGCGGCGCCCTTTCCGACCACCGACGCGGAAGAGCACCAGCTTGCCGCGATCCGTCGAATGGCGGTCGACGACAGCTACACCGCCCCGGATCAGGCGCTGGTTGCCGAGGCGCTGAAAACCGTTTGCACGATTTCGTTGCCGGCACGCGCCTACAGGCAGTTGCTGGCCGACCCGGCGGTGGCCGAGCTCAAGGAATGGATCCCCGCGAATTTCGCCGGTCCCAACGGCGCCAAGGTTTTTGCACGGCGTTCCGACAAGACGCTGCGCGTCGGCATTTCGGGCGCATTCACCTATTCGGGCTTTCACGATGCCATTCTCGACCGGGTCGAGGACGTCGCGGCGCAGGCGGCGCTGGACCGGGCGGTCTTCGCCGGCGGCTGCTCGGAGAATGCGGAAACCTCCGTCTCGGCGCTGTCCGAGGATATTCTGAAGCTCTATTACGAGGACTATATCGCGCAATGGGACAGTTTCCTGCGCGATATGAGGCTCGCGCCGTTGTCCGACCTGAATGTCGCCAGCGAGAACCTCAAGGATCTTTCAAGCGCCGACTCCGCGCTGAAGCGCCTGCTTACGGCAGTCGTTCAGGAGACCGAGCTTACCCGATCCGATGAGGCGCCGGCCGATAACAAGGCAGCGGCCAAGGGCGGCTCGAAACTGCTCGGCAAGCTCGGCAAGCTTGGCAAGATCGTGAAAACGGGGGCAAAGCTGCTGCCGCGCGCAGGCTCGGCCAGCGAGGTGGATCTTACCGGTAGTCTGGTGGCCGAACACTTCAAGCCACTCAAGGGCGCCATCGCCGAGGTTGACGGCCAGCCGCCGGCACTCGACGCCGCGGTGGTGGCGCTGACGGCACTTTCGAACGTGCTGCAGACGGTCACGGCCAATCCCGACCCTCAGGACGCCATCAAGAAGCAGGGTGGCCTCGCCGAACTGACGGGAGCAGTCGCCAGACAAGCGCAGATCCTGCCCGATCCGATCGACGACTGGCTCGGCGGCATCGCCGGCGACACCAGCGGCCTGACACAGAAGGCAGTCACCTCGGAGCTCAACGCCATCTGGCGCGCCGATATCCTGCCGTTCTGCCAGGCGGCGCTGAACGACCGTTATCCTTTCAGCCCGGAAAGCGCGGTCGACGTCAATGTCCGCGATTTCGCCCGCCTGTTCGGGCCGGCCGGGATGATCGACGCCTTCATCAACGACCACCTGATCAGCTATGTCGATACCGCCAGCCAGCCGTGGAAATGGCGCGCCGACTTCGGCCTTGACCCGGCGGCCCTGGCGGCGTTCGAACAGGCGAGGCGCATCCGCGACGATCTCTTTCCAGGTGGTACGGGCCCGGTGATGAGCTTCACGCTCGAACCCAAGGATCTGTCTCCCAACGTCACGCGCGTGACGCTCAATCTCGATGGCCAGAACCTCGTCTACTATAACAACGCGACCCGGCCGCAGCCGATGACCTGGCCCGGCAAGGACGGCACCGGCGTCATCTCGCTCGCCTTCCAGCCGATCGACGGCTCGCCAGAAATCATGCTCAACGAGACCGGCAGCTGGGCGTGGCTGAGGATGCTGCGCAGCGGCCGTTTCACCGGCACTTCGCTGACGGATGTCTACAGCCTGCGATTGGGAACGAAAGGCATGTACGCCGATTTCGAGCTCAAGGCGGCCAGCGTCGAAAATCCCTACAATCTGGAGATGTTCAAGAAATTCTCATGTCCACCGCAGATATGATCCTGCCCGGCTTTTACGGCAAAATGCCCGCCACCGGCGATTTCGTCACGCGGCGGCTGCCGGGGGATTTTGTCCGCGCCTGGGACCGCTGGCTCGCGCAGCATCTCGTGCCGCTGATCGGCTCGGAATCTTGGCCGGGCAATATGGCGTTGCGCTTCCTGGCCGGCCCGGCTTCTTTCGGCTCCTCGGCAGGCATTATTCTGCAGAGCGCCGACAGGGTCGGCAGGCAGTTCCCGCTGAGTGTCGTCGCGCAGCTTCCTGACGCATCCGTTCAGCTGGCTCGCGCCGACGGATGGTTTTCCAGGATCGAAGAGGCTGCCATCGCCGCCCAGCAGGGCGAACTGACGCCTGACGAACTGGATACCGCTTTGGCCGCATTGCCGTTGCCGCCGGTCGAGCAGGACGGAGACACTATCGACGAAATGGTGATGTGGACTGCCCGCTCCGACATTTTCGACATCGATCCGCAATCTCCGCAAGCGACTTTGGAGCAGATCTTCGCCACAAGCTGGGAGACCAGCTGATGCGAACGAATTTTGACGACATGTAATTTTGAAGGCCCGCTGTTTCACCATCGCGTAAGGATGCGTGTTTTCAAATGTGGATCCTGTCCAATCAGACACCATTCGCCGCCCAGGAAAGCTGAACGCGTGACGAACGCGGCCACGAGGTCTGGCTGGTCGCAATCAAGGCGCCTTCCAGCTTCCGGGAAAGGCCTTCCGCAATCATCCACACCACGCGCGCGTAGACCTTCGCGCGCCCTTTGTCGTGGAGGTCCTTGGCACGTCCGAGAAGCATGTCGAGCGTCAGGTGGCTGGCGCGGATATGCTTGATGCAGGTAGAAATAAGCTTGTGATAGTGTTTGATCACGACAGGCTCCAGAGCCATGGTGATCTCATCGTAACTTTTGCCGTCGTTGAGCAGATCCTCTCGGATCTCGAACTCACGGCCGACATGATGGTCACTTCTTCTTCCTTTTGGGCGCTATCTGTTCGAGCGCATCCTCTTGGGAGACCGCGAGGTTGCCGCTCATCTCGACCGACGACAGGCGCGGGTGGACGAGGGAGCCGCAGCCTTTGCCGCCTCGAACCGCGCTGCTACGTGGCCATCAGTGTCGCGGAGGATTGTCAGCATGGACTCGAGCGGCGTCAGGCCACTCTCTCGAATTACCTTGCGCTGGGCCGCCGTGTTCTTGTTCAGAGAACCGGCAAGTACATTGCCGCCACCACGCCGAATGCTGAAGTCGTCGTCGTTCGCGGTTTCCCGATTCCGATTGACCAGCAGCGACAGGATGGTTTCGACAAGGGTATTGCCGGTTCCGGCGTCAAGATCCTCGACCGCCAGTTGGGCAATTGAAGCCGCGACGACGCGTTCAAGGTGATGCAGGACTTCCTGACCAAGTATCCGAAGATCGACGTCGTCTGGTGCCAGGACAACGACATGGCAGTCGGCGTGCTGACATCCAGTATGTCATCGCCGGCGTCGGCTCCAAGGACATGGTCAAGAAAGCCATGGACGGCGACAAGATGATCCCGGTCGACGTGCTGTATCCGCCGGCGATGGTCGGCACCGCGATGGAACTCACCGCTGCCGCGCTCCTCGATCAGGTTCCGGTCAACGGATCCTCGATGCCACCCTGGTCACCAAGGACAACGCCAAGAACTTCTCCTTCCCGGATTCGCTGTTCTGATCCGGCGCACACGCACGATCTGAAGATCTAAAGTCTCCGATGTCGGTGATGGAGCGAAGGCGACTTCGCTCCATCAGCATTTGTCACCGGCTCACATCGCTCGAACATGCTGATTTATGTCGAACGACAGCAAGAGCGCGCCTGTATGCACGAGTTCAATTGCAACGGGGCGAGGTCGTGCGATAGGGTGTGACGTCCAATCGGGTAGACGTCGCGATGTCGGGTAACTCACCGCATAGTTGGCAGAGCGAAAAGAGACCCGCGATACCGGAAATCGTACGCGGTCATATCGAAAACGGGGCAAGTCTCTGGGTCCAATATCAGGAACTACGCGAAGCGCTTCCCGAAGATGACATCATCGTTCAGCGCGCCTGGCGCCGGTTGTCCGCGAACCTGCGTGGCGCCGAACTGTCCGGTGATCTTGGATGGGAACTGTCGCTCGCCCAAGCCGAAGATTTTTCGGAGGCTGGCGAATTCTTCATTCTCACATGGCTGGCCCTGGTGGTTTCCGACCGTCAGCGGCTCGGCAAGGTAATCGATCTGGTCTCCGACAATCCCGAATCGATTGTCGGTGTGAATGGTGCGGTCACCCTCGCACCGGCAAAATGGCTTTCGCCTTTCGTGCAGGGTTGGCTGGAATCGCCGCAATGGCCTGCGCGAGTGGCGGCGCTTGCCGCATGCGCACGGCATGAGCAAGATTTGGGCTCCAGACTTCCTGTTCTGCTTTCGGACCGGCATCCGGAAGTCAGGATGCATGCAGTACGTCTTCTCGCCCGAACAGGCGCTTTCGAGCCGCAGTTGCTAGCCGAGTTGAAGATCGACAAAAATCTGAACGTTCGGCTGGAGGCAGCTCTTTTGCTCGCTGAGTCCGGTGATCGCGAAGGGGCGCTGGAGGTCCTCAAGGCATTGGTCGAAGATCCGAAGACTGTGGACGCTTTGGCGCAACGGGCTCTCGACCGGGCGGCAACGCTGGCTGACGATGACGAAATCCAGGAATGGGTGCGCACGATGCTCGCGAAAGGCGATCTGGATGCGCAGGCCATTCGTGCCGTCGGGATCCATGGCGATGCCGCGTCATGGCCGTGGCTGATCAGCCAGATGGAGAACGGGGCGACAGCCGAAATCGCGGGATTCGCCGCCTGCGACATGCTGGGTTGCGAGTTGACCATCGGCACGTTTTTCACGGACGATCCTATGCGGGTCTCCGATGAAGTCGCCGCGCAATGTGATCTGGATTTCGCCATCCTTCCGGACGTCCAGCAGTTTCGGATCGCGCTGGCCACCGAACGATTGTCGCCTCTGCTTGGCGAGGAGCGATCGCTGCGGGCGCGGACCCTCGATCGCTACCGCGCCGAAGCGCGTAGCGCTCCCGCCTGAGCGCCTGACGTCATGTGGATCCTTAACAACAATACTCCGTTCGCCGCCAACCATACTTTCCTTGCCGGCCGCGAGGGCGCGGACAATTATGTGCTCTGCGTCAAGGCGACCTACGACGTCGACGATGATGGCCTGTGCCAGCCTTCAGGGGTGCAGGTGCCGCCCGACTATGCTCCGCGACACCTCGACCCGTCGAAGCCTTCAACTATGCTTGCCGACACCGACTTCGACTTCATGAAACCCGGAACCGACATCCTGGTGATCGGAAATGCGGTCAATCCCGACCCGGAGTCCCGCCGGGAGGTTGATATCGGCTTCAGCGTCGGGTCGGTCAGCAAGCGGCTGCGGGTTGTTGGCGAGCGTATCTGGCTTCACGGCGCGGTTTCTCCCGTCCTGTCTTCGCCAGCGCCATTCAGGGAATTGCCTGTAGTTTGGGAAAACACCTTTGGCGGCATCGCATGGCCGGAGGACGGTAGCCATGTCGATTCACGGAACCCGATTGGCACTGGACTCGCAAGCGGAACCAAGGGAATTGAAGGCCTGAAGGCGCCGTCGGTTTTCGTTCCAGGCGAAGCTTACTCGAGTTGGAACCATCGGCCGCGGCCTGCTTCCTTCTGTGCCGTCGAAAGACATTGGATGCCCCGCCGTCAGTATGCGGGCACATACGACGATGACTGGGTCAAAAATCGCGCGCCGCTTTGGGCAAGAGATCTCGATGACCGCTACTTCATGGCAGCACCCGCGGACCAACAATGCTACCCCTACCTCAACGGCAACGAAGAGGTCCGGGTCATCAACATGACCACCTCCGGCTTCCTGGGCTTCAAACTTCCAGTTTTCCGCCCCTATGCCGACCTCACCATCAACAGATCCACCAAGCAGATGAGGCTGCATATCTCGACGCTTACGATATTCCCCACGCAGCGGCGATTTTCCGTCAGTTGGTCAGGATCGCTGGACTGTCAGGGATACCGCGAACGCATCTTGAGCATTGACGTCTGGGATAAGCCCGTCGTTCGTGCAATCTCCGTTTCCGGGAGCCGTTCTTGAGCGAAATCGTCGCCATGGGAGCCTGCACTCCTATCGGTCTTTGGGCAGAGGCCGCCGCCGCTGCGTATTTCAGCGAGATTTCCGGTATCCAGCTTCACCCTCGCTTCATCGATGCTGGTGGAGAGCGCGTCAGCATGGCCTTCGTCGAGGCAGTCGAAAGCACACGCGAGGCGGATAGAATGGCGGAACTCGCCCTGGCCGCCATTCGCGACATGCTCACCCAACCGGATGCGGGAGGTCAGGAAGCGGACCTGCTTTTGTCTCTGCCTGCCTACCGGCCCGGATTCGGTCCCGAAGACGCGCGTGCGCTCGTGGAGAAAATCCGAGGCTCGGTCGAATCTGCATTCTCGCTCGGAGAAGTGGTGACGGGCCAATACGATCAGGCTGGCGGCGTCATGGCGATCGCCACGGCAATGAACCGGATCGCCAACGGCGGCCGGCGCCATTGCATCGTCGTCGCCACAGACAGCTACATCGGCGCCGACGCGCTGGACTGGATCGAGGCGCACCAGCGTCTCAAGACGGATACCAACCCCTTCGGTTTGATACCAGGCGAAGCGGCGGCCGCGATGCTTGTGGGACCCGCGACATCGCGGAACCGCGTGCAGGTAATCGGCGGCGGGCTGACACGGGAGATCGCAGATGAGTCGCCGGGACCCTATCTCGGCCGGGCATTGTCGCGCGCCTTGCTTGATGCGACAGCCCCCCTTGCCCAGCGTGAAACGCCGATCCGACATCTGTTTGTGGATTTGAACGGCGAGATCTGGCGTACGGACAGTTTCGGCAACGCTCTTATGAGAGCTTCTTCGCGGTTTGCACTGGACGAAAGCTTTAATGTCACGGCAAATCGCGTTGGCGAGACCGGTGCGGCCTTCGGAGTGCTGGCAGGGATCCTAGCTGCAGTCGGCCGCAGGACCGGTATGCTTGAGGGACGTTTCGCCTGCATTTGCGGATCTGCAACGTCCGGCGGCGCAAGAGCCGCTGTTCTGCTGGACCTGGGAGAAGGACCAACACAATGAGCGTGACAGTCGCGATCAACAATCTCAGCCTTGCGCATAAGGGCTCGAACGGCATTGCGATGGCCACGGCGCCCGATGTCTGTAAGACCCCCGCGCCTCCGGCACCTCCCGTTCCCCTGCCCTATCCGAATATTGCTCGGTCGGACTCGCTCAGCGGCGGCACGACGACCGTGAAGGCGGATGGCGGCAACATGTGTGCGCATCAGCCGTCGAAGTATGCAAGCAGCAATGGTGATGAGGCCGGCACCCTCGGTGGGGTTGTATCCAACGTCAACATGAAGGCCGCCGAATGGATATCCTTCTCGTTCGACGTGAACCTCCAAGGCAAGGGCGCGTGCAGGCTTTCGGACAAGATGACCAGCAACAACAAGAACACGGTCTGCCTCTAGGACGCTTCGATGCCAAACATACAGATTCCTCTTGCAGGCATGACCGGGGAACAGATGATAGCATGCGTTATCTCATGCTGCGACGAGAAGGCATATCCGTTCAAAGCAAAACGGGACGCCGCAGCAAGCTGCCAGCGAATGGCGAACAGAAAGCATTCCTGCGTTGCTCACCAGCTGCGCGAAAAGACGGAGTCCGGCAAGCTGACGACCAAAAATCGCGCCGAGGACAAGGTGCGCGCCTCGCCCCGGCAGAAAATCAAAGGGAAAATGCGCATCCCCGACACCGCGGTGAAGAATCCCAAGACCGGAAAATGGGACATCGTCGACGCCAAATTCCCGTGCGACTCTAAAGCGCTCAACAAGAAACTGGATCCACAAGGCACCGGTCAGGCAGGCCGCGCTACAAAGTTGTCAATGAAATCCATCGGCAAATCGGGAAAATCGATGATGACCGCAAAAGAAAAAGGCGACTACAATGACTTCAAGGTCGACGGCACGAAAGTAGACAAGGTGCGTTGTATGACGCCGCAGGATGCGCAAGCCAAAAAGGGCAATTGTGACTGCACCAATGTATAGTCTTTGCGGAAGGACGTAGGCGTGGAACCGTCAAGTTTGGAACTTCAATCCGAAGGGCTGCACGAAGTGCGCCACGTATTGGCTATGAATTTTTTCATTGCCGGTCCGTTGCGGGAACAGGCCTCCGCGTTCCTCGCCGCCTACCGGCGCTGGATTTCGGTCGTCGGCGAGAAACGCTTTCGGTTTTACGCGACCGAGACGATGAGCAAGCATGCCAAGGTTAACGCCAAGACCCTAGAAATGCTGCCTTCCTGGCTAGCGGAAGCCGGCGCCACGCGAGAATTCATATCGATCGAACTGAAGGATGGCGAAGCCTACAATGATACGCCGCGCTGGATGTTCAAGGTGCACTCGGAGGAAGCGCAATTTGCCGACCCGGAATTCGACCGGCTTGCGCTTCTTCAACTGACCGTGCCAGCTGATGAAGGGCTGCATGAAGTCATACAGGATTATTTTTTCGACACGTGCCATTCGCTGCCGGTTCGATATGCCGCTGCTGGACATGCTCTGCAGACGTCGCCTTATTTCGAAGAGGAGAGCCAGTCCTTCGCGTGGGCCAAATCGATACGCCATCCTGGTCTCGATCTGCTAGTGGGAATCAACGATCTCTGGGCAGTTGGCCGCGATGGCGTCAAAACTGTGAACTGGCTGACCATGATCGACACGGAGTTGGCCGGTGAGCTTGGGGGTACTCCCACGCTCGCCCGATCCGTTTCCAATCCGGTATCCGTGACCGAGCTTCCAACGGGGCTGGTGTTTCGAGCCGACAAGCTGCCGCAACTGGGCGACGTCAATCGGGGTGACACTCTTCCCGGCTACAAACAGGTGGATCAGCTGCTGCGTCCGCTCATCGAGCGCGCTGAGTCACTTGCGAAGAGCTTCGACGTGGAAACCGACGACGGCACCGCCACAGAGCGCTGGTATAACCGGTTCAACACGGCAAGCTGATGCGCGCCATTCTCCCCGGTCAGCCCGTATTGGACGGACGTTTCCTGTTTCAGGCAACCGCCGCTGAAGCCGTCGATGGCGCCGAGATCCTTGAGATGTTGAGCGCCGTTGCCGACATCGGCGCTCGGGGTGGTTTCACTGCGGGAGCGATTGCGCCAAAGTTCGTCGTCCACAGGACGAATTTCGATACGCACACGTTTCGAGCCGATCTCGAAATGGCCGCCATCGACGGTCGTTTCCTGGAGTGCCTGCGTTCGAGCTTGGTGGCGTCCGGAAAAACCGATGCGTATATCGCTCTGGAATTACTGGCCGCTGCGAATGGCAACCGCCACGAATTGCCGTATCCCGACGAGGTTGACGGTCGCCCGGTTTACCCCGCGCGTCGGATTAGGCTCCAGTTCGTGTTGACGATCGACGCTACGATAACGTCGCGAATGCGCCGTCTCGTGCTGACAATGAGAGGCCCTCAGTCCCCTACCGACATAGCGGCCGTCGAAGACTGGATAACTCCATGGGCCAACGCTTTAGTAGACGGAGCGTTTGTACTGCCGCATATTGATCCGGAGATTGCCGCCAATGTGTTCGGCGGCGTCCAGCTCTTCGAAGAAGACTCAATTGAAATCGTCGTAGACAGGTTCGACTCCTCCAAGGAGGCCTTCGATGTGCTGATCAATATGCTCGATCGCTTCGCGAGGGATCACGCGGCCATTCGGCGCGTTGATCTATACTGACGTTGCGTAATGCCGAGATTGAGCGGCTATGTCTTCATGGTGGCGTGGCATGATGGAGTTTTTTACCCTTTTGGAGGAGCGATTGGCATGATCGGACCTGCCTTTTTTCTCCGCGCTCCATCAGATTGGCACATCTTCAACAGGGGTCACACCTGTTTTCCAATAAGCCAAGGGCTGCGGCCATCGGCCTCGCAGCCACTCTGATGGCAGGCGCGTCAGTGCATGCCGAGCCGGTCAAGATCGGCAGCAAGAACTTTACCGAGCAGTTCATCGTCGCCGATATCTACGCGCAGGCGCTGGAAAGGCCGGCATCGAGGTGGAGAAACGCCTCAACCCAGGCGCAACGCAGATTGCCCATACCGCGCGGACCAGCGGCGAGATCGATCTTTATCCGGAGTACACCGGCACCGCGCTCGCCGGGTGAAGGGCGAGCTGACCAGCGATGACGACCAGATCTACAGCACCGTCAAGAAGTACTATGAGGACAGCCTGCAGCTGACGCTGCTGAAGCCGACCGCGATCAACAACGGTTACGCGATCATCCTGCTGCCGGAGAAGGCCGAGGAGTTCAAGCTCAAGACGCTGAGCGATCTCGGACCCGCCTCCAATCAACCCTTCGGATGCGCGTGAGTGCAACGAATTTGTCGCCGCCTATAAAGCTTAGTTAAAAGCGTGTCGCGATTAATTTGCCTCATATCCGGCAGCTTTGAAGAAGTTTCTGCATTCGGCCGGCTCGAACAGGAGGCAGATATCGCCGAGAGCCTCGCAGAGTGCGTCGAAGGTTCTGGCCGCCTTCAGGCGCCCGATATTTGAGCGGTGCACGCTCACACCACGCACTTCAAGCTCAACGCAAAGCTCATCCAGCGTTAGTTCGCCAGTCTCGGCCAACCGCAAGCGGACAAACTCGGCATGCGGCTCAAGCTAGCCGCCGCCCACATGACCCTGCCGGCGCGCTTCAAGCGAGCCGGTCTGCCTGCGCAGCTTGATCAGATTGTTCACAAAGCGAGGCGAAACGCGGAAATGGCGTGCAGCCTCGCGGTGGCCATGTCGCTCTTCGACACACGCAGCAACACGCCTACGCAACTCAAGCGATAGCGGCTTGCCCATCGCGGTCTCCCTTCAACCGCAATGAATCACGAACTCAAATCAAGGGGAATCTGAATTCTCTAAATCGCGACACGCTTTAGACGAGCTTCACGATAGGTACCGTTCCTGTCTCGCAATAGTTCATCTGTGCCTGTAAATCAGTGGGTTCGTGGATTTCAGTGCACGGTCGTCGCCGCGGTGAATGTTCCGCCTGCCTGCGTCATATCCAGTAACGACTGGGACTGTCCAGGTGCTGAGTACGGAGAGCCTTCGAACCAATGTTACCACCTTGCTAGTGATAATGAGCGTCGGCGCTTAGAGGCAGACAGCGCTCAGATGTACGACTCGCCCCAAGGCGTAATGAAGGATACTGCCGCTGGTGTGCCTGGAGCGGCGGGTTTTGCGGGTCGCAAATTGGCCGATTGGTGGGCAAGGCAGAGTAGCTCGTCGGCAAGGCACTAATCCAATCCGGTCGGCAAAGGTGTTTGGGTACGGTAGCAAAGCATCTGCAAGAATGTATTAGACACGTCAAAAGACCCCAACGAACGTGCTGAGCTACTGGCGCTGCTATTTAACACGAATGGGAACTTGATATCACGGCAGATGACAGCGGTAGCAGTGCGAGGGGTGTCACAAGCGGGCCGAGAGTTAAGTTAACATACTAGACAATGAGCTGCATCGGTTCTCCACCGCGCTTCCGCTACGATGAACGGCCAAGCGGCAGGTCCAGCGATCCACAGGCCAGGTCGGGTACTATTTGCCGCCCCGGCGCGCCTTCCGTATTCGGCTTCTTGGCTGCGGCCAACATCAGTTGAGGTCGATCGATCCGCCACGGATACGATTGGCGGCGCTCGCCTGGCTGGTGACAAAGGTGCCACGAATGGTGATGCGACCGCCCTTTTCCATGAGGATCGTCGCCTTGCCGCAACGCAATTCGATGCGCTCCTCGCCGATGATGCGAATGCGCTCGCCGTCGCGCACGACCTGCGGCGAGGACGCCTTGCGAGCCGGCTCTACGATGCGGCCGACGATCAGCGGTTTGATGGGGTCGCCCTCCTGAAACAGCAAAGCCACCTCTGAGCCGACCATCTCGGACGTCAGTTCGGTTAGACTGCGCGCAGGCAAGGCTGTCTCCTCAGGGTTGCCGGGGAATACCACCATCGGCAACGCGGCGTCGTCGAAACCAAGAAAGATGCCGATCACCACACCGTCAATGCGTTCGCGAACGTCACTCATAGCTGCACCTCAATTCTCGCTGATCTTCGAGCCCTTCATCGCGATATCGCTCGACGCCTTGATGCTGATCTTGCCCGACGCCTTGACCGAAATATCCTTGCCCTCGATCGCGATCGTGCCGTCTTTCTTCATCATGATCTTTGCCGATCCAGTCTGGATCAGGATCTCGTCCCCTGCGTCTATGACCAGCTTCTTGCCTACCTTGATCGAGCTATTCCCGCTGACGCTGATCGAACTGTCCTTTGCGACACTGAGGGAATGAGCACCCCCTACGCTTGTGGAATCGTCGGCCGCGATGCTGGCGCTACGGGCGGCGCCGACGCTGAAAGTCTGGGCGCTGCCAACGGTAACACTCTGGTCGGCTGCGACGTTGACCGTTTGCCCCGCACCGATCGCCCAGCTGTCAGCGGCGGCGATGTTGTGGGACTGTGCCGCGCCCACCGTCACCGAGCGCGAGCCGCCGATAGTGTTGGTCTGCACCGCCCCAACGCTTCGGGTTTCAGAAGCGCCCACTGAATCGATGCGCGCCGCACCAACCGTGATCGTCTGGACGATCGCAACGGTCTGCATGTGGTTGGCGCCGATGGTCTCAGTAGAGTTCGCGCCAATGCCGATCGTCTCGTTTGAACCTACCGTCAGAGAGCGATTGACACCCACCGTCTCGGTGTCGTTGTTGCCGATATCCGTGGTCTGGTCGACCCCGACCTTGACCGTCTTGTTGTTGCCGACGTCCTCGTCGAGATTGTGGCCGACGGAGTGCTTGGCGTCGTTGTCGATGCGGTCCGACTGGTCGTGCTGCACCAGCTTGGTGCGGTCGTTCTTGATCAGAAGGTTATGATCCTTCTGCGCCTGGAAATTGACCAGTTCGGATCCGGCCTTGTCCTCGAACATCAGCTCGTTGTAACCGCCGCCGCCTTTCGACGAGTCCGACTTCCAGCCGGATTGCGTGGCGCTCCCAGGCAGCCCGTAAGGCGGCATCTGGGAGGCGTTGTAGACGCGGCCCGTGATGATCGGCAGATCCGGGTCGCCCTCGATGAAATCGACAATCACCTCCTGGCCGATGCGCGGGATTTGGATGAAGCCCCAGCCGCTGCCGGCCCAGGTCTGCGAGACCCGCACGAAGCATGAGCTGTTCTGGTCCTTCTTGCCCAGACGGTCCCAGTGGAACTGGACCTTCACCCGGGCATATTTGTCGGTGAATATCTCCTCACCTGAGGGGCCGACCACCGTCGCCGTCTGTGGGCCGCGCATGATCGGCCGCGGGGTGATCCGCGGCGGACGGTAGGGCAAGGCGGTCGGGGCCACGCCCAGGATCACCTTGAAGTTCTCGCTTTCGACGTCGGCAAGGGCCCTGTAACCCGGATCGAACAGCCGGTATTCGGCGCTGACCACCAGATACTCCTGGTTCTGGTCCTCGCGCGGAAAGCCGTCCAGGTTGAACGTGCAGCCCGAATACAGGCCACGCACGGTTCCGACTGCGGCGATGCGCTGGTGCACGGCTTGAATTTCCTCGCGCCGGATTGCCGCCAGGCTGTCGCCGCGTCCCACTTCGAGATGCGCGCCGGGCTGGCGGTAATTCTCGCCCGCCGCCAGTTTGTGGCCGAACGGCTGGGCGGACTTGGCCATGAGGTCGGCGCCCGGCTTCTCGAAATCATAGTCGGTATGGACATAGGCACCTGGCCGCACCGTACTGCCTGGAATCCATTCGGTGATGTATTCGACATCGCGCCGCGAGCCCTGCCCTTCAAAGTGATAAGGCACCTTCTCATAGCCGGGCGCCGGCTTGAGTTTGCTCATGGCATCGGCGAGCACAAGCGTGTGCTTGCCCTCGTCATGCTCGAAGAAATACAGGATGCCTTCGTGCTCGAGCAGCCGCTGCACGAAATCGAGGTCGGTTTCGTCATACTGGACGCAGTACTCGCGCGGCGGGTAAGACCCTTGCAGGCGTTTCTCGAATTTTGCCGTGCTGTATTTCGAGAAGACCTCCTCGATGATTTCGATGACGCTCATGTTCTGGAAAATGCGGCAGTCTGTCGTATTTCCGAGAAACCAGAGCCACGGCCTGACGATTGCTTCGTAATATGCCAGACGGTCCTCGATCCGGGTCAGCCGAAACTCGGACACCAGGCCACTGAACCAACGTTTCGGATCGGATTCACCTTCGATCGAAACAGCACCGCCCAGCATCTTCAGCGGATCGACATCGGGGCTGCTGCTCACGAAGCCGACCGTATAGGCCAGGCAACGGCTGATCTCATCACGCCCGACAAGGTGCGTGAAGGTCAACAGGTCAGAGCCAACCGGCGTCTGCACAACCGTGGCACGTTCGTTCGGCATGGGTCGTGCCCCTCCCGCCGCTCGTTTCTGACTGAGCCTAGCACATGTCTTGCAACGACCAAAGGGGACCGCTTGGTGGGCTGCAGCGTGGTTAACTTTAGAATCATCGGCTTGAATGCCTCTGTGCCGCGCGCTCGCAAATTGCTGGTATAATGGAGTATCTTGGGCGAGGTTGCCCGACAGGCGATCGACGGCGATTTGAATGTTCATCAGGCTGCAGATCAACAATGTCGACTCGGTGCCCGCCGGTATGTCGACCGGCTACTCAGCTCGTGATCGCAGCTTCGAAATCGGCCGCGAGGCCTGTGACTGGACGTTGCCCGACCCGGACAAGTTCATCTCCGGCCGACACTGCGACGTTCGCTACGAGGCAGGCGCGTTCTGGCTGCACGATGTCTCGCGCAATGGGACCTTCATCAACGGATCGACCCATCGCATCGCCGGCCCGCACCGGCTCGGCCATGGCGACCGCCTGCTGATCGGCCGCTACGTCATCCTGGTATCGATCGACGACGAGCGCGCCACGACAGGCGCTCAAAACAGGCACGGTTCGACGCAACGAGAAATGCCGGTCACGACAGGCCGCCCGCTGGACTTCGGAGACGAGCCCTTCTTCAATCCGCTAGAGCAGCGGCCCGGGCAGCGACAACCGGCACCGACGTCTTCGCCGCCCACGCCCCTCCCGAGGGACGAGGTGCTGCGGGAAATCGCGATCGCAGCCGGCATCCCGCCGGAAATGCTTCAATCGCGTGATCCGAATGAAGTCGCTGCCGAAATCGGCGCGGTGCTGCGGACGGTGGTCGAGGAACTGGCCTTGCTGCTGAAGGCACGTGCGGCTGCGAAAATACTGGCCAAGAGCACGCACCGGACGATGATCAGTGCTGCGGATAACAATCCCCTGAAGTTCGTCCCGGGAACCGACGACATCCTTGAAATCATGTTCGCACGGCGCAGGGCCGGCTATCTCGATGCCAGGCACAGTATCGAAGATGCCTTCCGCGACCTCAAGACCCACGAATTCGCCACCTACGCAGCCATGCAGGCTGCGCTCTCCCGGCTGCTTGACGACCTGTCGCCCGAGGCGATCGGCAGAAAACTCCCACCCACGTCATTCACCTCGAAGAAGAGCCTGGCTTGGGACGCCTTTGTCGCCAAATGGCGAACCATGGAGGAAGCGCACGAAAACGGAATGCTGGACATATTCCTGGCCTATTTCAGTGAAGCCTATGCCAAAGCCGACAAGCAAAAATAGGCCGGGAAGACAGAACCTGGCGCATGCCTTGGAAATCGGACCGGTTTGCCGGACTGACCTGGGGCTGCGGAACGGATCATTTACCAAGTGGAAAGTATTAGAGCGTCCTTTGCGAGCCCAGGCGACGCAGCGCTGTAATTGGCGAAGAAAAATCCTTTCGCCGCCCGGCATCTGGTTCCAATCGACCGTTTCTGAGCTTAGGATTACATACGACAGTTCGCCAGCGGGTTAGGCTGATTGACCTGGGGGTCTGCGGCACATGTCATGTTACGGCGGGATAGTTTTTTGTAGCCGACCTTCCTCCAGACACTGCCCTCGTCAGCAGCGCCTGCGTTTCATGCGCGTGGCCAGGGATCGTTTTGCTTGCCTGTGGCGCAAACGCAGGAACCGGGCGTGGACGGACGTTTGGCGATGAGCTCGAAGGACGATCCTTTCGGCCCGGCGGGCAAGACCGTCATTCGCGCACCGCGCCGCGCGGAAAAATCGGCGCCAGCTCCTCAGGGGCCTGTTCCTGACAGCGGACAGCGTCCCTCGCCGGTCAAGGATTCAACGGTTTTCGATCCGGGTGTCGGTCAGCATATGCCGCCGGGCTGGACATCCGGAACCGTAATTTATCAGGGTGCCCAGCCCGGCGCAGTGACGGAAAACGGCTCCTTCGCGGCGACACCGAAGCCAGGCATTGAGCAGGAGATCCTGCTCAATGCCACGGACAGCGTCAGCTATTGCGCAGCAAACCCGATCCTTGCCGCAGCCGCACCTTTGCTGATGCTGTTTGGCCAGCTCAGGCTCATGCCTGTCGAAAGACAAGCGTTACAACTGTCGGAGCATGTGGCCGAGGCGATTGAAAAACTGGACCGGACAATGGCGAAGTCAGGCGTTCCCGAAGAAGATGCGCGGATCGCAAAATTTGCCCTTTGCGAAACCGCTGACGATCTCATCGGCAACCTGCCTTGGCCCAAGAAAGACGCCTGGGCGCAGCACAGCATGCTGTCGCAGTTCTTTCATCTCGCGCCCACCGGAACGGGCTTCTTCGAAGCGCTGAACAAGATACTGGCCAGCCCGGAAACACACTACGATTTGCTCGAACTGATGCATGCCTGCCTGTCTCTGGGATTCGAGGGCCAGTATCGGGGCCTGGCGCGCGAAGACAACAATCTCGAACGCGTTCGGCGCGACGTCTACGAGACGCTTCGCTACTTCAGGGCGCGCGCCGACGAAGACATCTCGCCCCACTGGCAAAGCCTGGCGGTGTCAAGCGCACAGTCGCCGGCCCGGCTGCCGCTGTGGGTCGTTGCGGCCGCAGCGTCGGCGCTGCTGACGGCGGCATTCTTCGCTTTGCGGGCCTTCATCACCAACGAGGGCGAGGCGCTTGCCCGCGGGTTGCTGGCGCTCGATCCTTCGACACCGATCGCTATCGAACGCGCCAGCGTGGTGCCGCTGGCTGAGCCGATGAAGGTTGCCCCGCCCGCCACCACCACCCAGATCGATCGTATCCGTACAGCACTGGCCAAGGATATCGCGCGCGGTGGGCTGGCCGTCGGCACGCAGGGCAGGTTCATTGTGGTTGAGATCAACAACGTCCTGTTGTTCCAGTCCGGCAGGGCCGAGGTGAACCCGGAGTTTCAGCCGATTGCCGCAGACATCGCCGCCGCGCTGGAGCCCGAGCCCGGACCGATCTCGATCGTTGGCCATACGGATAATGTGAAGCCGCGAAAATCGAGCGCATTCAAATCCAATTTCGACCTTTCCGTCGCCCGAGCGAAAGCGGTCGAAGCAATGATGGCGCCGCGGTTCAGCGACCCCTCGCGAATAATGGTCGAGGGCAAGGGCGAAGACGAACCGATCGCCGACAATGCGACACCGGAAGGCCGCGCCCAGAATCGCCGTGTCGACGTGATGATCCCCAAGGAGGAGACGTTGTGAGCACGGCCATTTGGGAGCGCCCATGACGCGCTGGCTGCTGCGGATTTTAAGCGCCATCGCCTTGGCCGGTTTCGCGGCAGCCGTCTGGTTTGCCGGCCCATTGATCCGTTTTGCCGACAGCCGCCCGCTCGGCCCCGTCTGGCTGCGCGCGACGATCATCGGGGTGATCGTGGCGATCGTGGTGCTGTTTTACGGCGTGCGTTTCTGGCAAATACGAAAAGCGCAAAAGGCGCTTGAAACGGCCGTCGCCCACAGTGACGGGAACGGTGGCGATGCGCAGGTGCTCGAGGCGCGTATGAGTGAAGCCATCGCGGCACTCAAGCGATCGAGCGGCAGGCGCAACTTCCTTTATGAGATTCCCTGGTACATCGTCATCGGCCCGCCTGGTGCCGGCAAGACGACGGCGCTGGTCAATTCGGGCCTGAAATTTCCGCTTGCCGGTTCGGGCAGCGCGCAGCCGGTGGCCGGCGTTGGCGGCACACGCTCCTGCGACTGGTGGTTCACCGACGAAGCCGTGCTGATCGACACAGCCGGGCGTTACACGACACAGGATTCCCATGCAAAGAGCGACAGCAAGAGCTGGCTTGCCTTCTTGTCGCTGCTCAAGAAATACCGCACCAGGCAAGCGATAAACGGCGTCATTCTGGCCATCAGCCTTGCCGATCTGATGAGCCTCGATGATCAGCAGCTTGACGCCCATGTCGTTGAAATACGCAGCCGCCTGCGCGAAATTCACGAAACGCTGAAAATCCAGTTCCCGGTGTATCTGCTCTTCACCAAGGCCGACCTTGTCTGCGGCTTCATGGATTATTTTGGCGATTTCGATGAGCAGCGCCGCCGCAAAGTATGGGGCGCGACATTCCAGACCGCCGATCGCAGCAAGAACATGGCCGGTGAGGCGCCGGCCGAATTCGACGCGCTGGTAAAGCGCCTGTCGGAGGAGATGGCCGACCGCCTGCAGGAAGAGGCCGATCCGCTCGCGCGCATATCCATCTTTGGCTTTCCAGCCCAGTTTGGCGCGCTGAAGGGGCGTATCGCCAGCTTCATCGCCGGCATATTCGATCCGGCCCGCAGCCAAGTGAAGGTCAGCCTGCGTGGGCTCTATTTTTCGTCAGGCACGCAGGAGGGCACGCCGATCGACCAGGTGCTGGGCGCGATCGGTCGCAGTTTCGGCAGCGCTTCCCACGCCCATTTCTCCGGTACGGGCAAAAGCTTCTTCTTGCATGATCTTCTGACCGGCGTCATTTTCGCGGAATCGGGGTGGGTGTCATACGACAGATCGGCTGAAAGGCGTGCAGCGATCGCAAGATATGGCGGCCTTGGCGCAATAGCTTTGATCACTGCCGCAGCTCTGGGCACCTTGGCCCTGAGCTTTACAGCCAACAGGTCGCTGATCGCTTCTACAACGCAAGCTGTAGGCCACTATCGCGAGGCGGCGGACCCGCTGCTCAAAAGCACGACGGTCGCCGATGTCGATCTCGAAAACGTCATTGGCCCGCTCGACCAGCTGCGCAACCTGCCGGCCGGGTTCGAGACCAGTGACTTGCCGACACCGATCGAGGAGACGTTCGGCCTCAGTCAGCGGGAAAGACTTCTCTCGGCATCCAAAACGGCTTACCGGCAAGCGCTGGAACGAACATTCCGCTCGCGCCTGCTGCTACAGGCCGAACGGACGATCCAGGCCAAGATGGCTGATCCGGCCGCGCTCTACGAACCGCTGAAAATCTACCTGATGCTTGGCGGCAAGGCACCGAAGGTCGATGACGAGTTGATCGTTTCCTGGATGAGGCAGGATTGGGAGCAGAACCGGTATCCGGGCGAAAACAACCGCGCGGGACGGGCGCAACTCGAAAAGCACCTGCGGGCCATGCTTGCGTTGGACGACGCCTATGATCCGGTTTTCGAACTCAACCAGCCACTCGTCGAATCCGCTCAACGCTCGCTTGGACGCATGAGCCTTGCCGATCGTGCCTCCGCACTGGTCAAGTCGGCGGTCTATGCGGCAGCGCTGGATGATTTTTCCGTATCCGTGAAAGCCGGCCCGGAAGCGCAGCTGTTGTTCGAGCGGGTCGATGGCGGCGAGCTGTCGGGCTTACGCGTTCCCGGTATCTACACCTATAACGGCTTCAACAACTTCTATCTCGGACAACTCTCGCGCATTGCGCAGATGCTTGTCGATGACCATTGGGTTCTCGGCGGCGGCGGTGAGCAAGGTGGCATCGATCAGGAGTTGCTCAAGCTTGGTCCCGAACTTGTCGAGCGCTATGCAAGGGAATTCTCCTCGGCGTGGAACGGCGTTCTCGACAAGTTGAAATTCAAGGCGATGCTGAAGGACAAGCCGCACTATATCGCTCTGTCCGCCGCTGCCTCCCCGACCTCGCCAATCGACCAGCTTTTTACGGCGATCGCCGACGAAACAGCCCTGACGCGAGAAGCTGGTTCCGACAAAGGCTATGGCTCCGAGGCCGATTCCGGCACGCTTCAAAGCCAGCCACAGAAGGCTGAAGATGTCGCCAGGGGGTTGGCGCGTATCGGCATTCAAATCGCCACTGGCAAATCGCAAAACCGGGCCGGCATAGGGTCCGCCGGCGCGCAAAACGCGACTCCTGGGGCGAACATCGAAGCGCAGTTCAGGCCGTTCCAGGCTCTGGTGAACGGTCCTGCCGGACGCCGCCCGATGGATGCATTGACCCAGAATTTCCGCGACATCTACCAGAGCCTGCAACTGGCGGCCGACGTCCCGTCGCAAACG
Source organism: Mesorhizobium sp. WSM4821 (assembly GCF_055901555.1). Classification (NCBI taxonomy): domain Bacteria; kingdom Pseudomonadati; phylum Pseudomonadota; class Alphaproteobacteria; order Hyphomicrobiales; family Phyllobacteriaceae; genus Mesorhizobium; species Mesorhizobium sp. WSM4821. Next base: position 5,866,893 of record NZ_CM148371.1, read on the forward strand.
GAACGCGTCAACATGAATCTGCAGCTGCAGATATCCACCCTTCGCGCCAATGTCTCACGTTTGCCCAAGCAACTCGCCCGAATGGTCACCGCGACCGCCGACGAGTTTGAGGGCAACGTCGCAGCAACCTCGCTAGCGAATTTGAACCAGATGCTCGACCAGACGGTCACGCGCGCCTGCCAGGAGGTGGTTGACGGCCGTTATCCCTTCGCCAGCAATGGCGCCGAGGATGTTGCGATGGCGGATTTCGCGAAACTGTTCGCTCCAGGCGGACTGATGGACCGGTTCTTTGCACAAAACCTCGCATCGATGATCGACATGACCGGCCAGGACTGGAGCTGGAAACAGGATGTCCGCTTCGGGCGCGACCTGTCGAAATCGACCCTGAAAAGCTTCCAGATGGCTGCGGAAATCCGCAACGCCTTCTTTCCCTCGGGTGGTTCGGTGCCGTCGGTCAACGTCACCTTCACACCGTTTTCACTGCATGGCGATGCCGATGCGGCGGTACTCGACGTCGATGGTCAGATTGTCCAAAGCAACCAGGCGGGCAACGCGCCGAGTACGCTGACCTGGCCGAGCGGCATGGCTTCCGCGTCCGCGAGCCTGAGCCTCATGCCGGAAATGCCGGGCCGTGAGTCCGCGCTCAAGTTCGACGGCCCGTGGGCGCTGAAACGGCTGCTGGACAAGGCCGCCATCAACGGCACCGGCGGCACCACTGAAGCCCGCTTCGTGATCGGCGGCCGCGATGTCGCCTACACGATCCAGGCCAGTTCGGATCCCAACCCCCTCTTTCTTCCTGCGCTTTCGGGGTTCAGCTGTCCAAAGGCGTTTTGAGATGACCTTTTTGCTTTCCAGCACGGCGAGGCCGTCCATCGGCAGCAGGCGCACGCACGTTGATTTCGATACTCTAATGTTCGAGCCTGTGGCAAACTGGCGCGAGCGAGCGGTGACAGTGCCGCAGAGGACGCTTGAGAAGCGCTTGGTGGCAAATTGAACAATGTCGCCCTTTCCTTTGAGAGCTTCGGCGTCAGCCACAGAGGCTGTGTCCGTGAGCTCAATGAAGACAGCTATCTGGTCGAGCCGGAAACTGGCCTGTGGGCGGTGGCCGACGGGATGGGTGGCCATGATGCTGGAGAAGTCGCCTCGGCCAGCATCATCGATCATCTGGCAACGATCGGCATTGCAAGCTCTGCGCCGGATCTTCGCGCGCGCTTCGAGGACCGGCTCAGCCGGGCCAATGCCGAAATCCGCAGGATAGCGGAATCCCGCGGCGTAACCATCGGCTCCACTGTCGCCGCCCTTCTGGCGATGGACGGGCGGTTTGCCTGCCTGTGGGCGGGTGACAGCCGCGTCTATCTGATCCGCAACGGATCGATCTCGCAGGTTTCGAAGGACCACACCGAAGTTCAGGAACTCCTCGACCGAGGCATGATCAGCGCAGCCGAAGCGCTCACCTGGCCGCGCCGCAATGTCATTACGCATGCGGTCGGTGTCAGCGACGACATCGTCATCGACTTCCAGCAAGGCGAAATCCTGCCGGGAGACGTTTTCGTGTTAAGCACCGATGGGCTGACAGCGCACGTCACCGACGCCGAGATCGAGGCAGCGGTGGTGTCGGCGACACCGCAGGCGGCAGGCGAAGACCTGCTGCAAACGGTGCTGGCGCGCGGTGGCACAGACAATGTCACGATTGTGCTCGTCAAGATCGGGGACGGGCGCAACGGGCAATCGCTCCGTCCGGATCTGTCGAGAGCGGAGGGTTGAGGCCGATGAGCGCCGACGACAAGACGCGAATATCGCCGAACTTCGCCAACACGGCCGTGGGCACGCAGCTCAGCGGCATCTACGAACTCGACGAGCGGATCGCCTTCGGCGGCATGGGTGAGGTCTACCGTGGCCACAATATCCAGACCGGCGACCACGTCGCGATCAAGATCGTCCTACCCGAGTTCGCCCGCGATCAGACGATCCTGTCCTTGTTCCGCAAGGAGGCGTCGATCCTCAATCACCTGTCGCACGACGCGGTCGTGCGATATCACGTCTTCACAATAGATCCCGGGATCGGCCGTCCCTATCTCGCCATGGAATTCGTCGACGGCCAATCGCTGTTTGATGTCATGCGACGCGGCCCGATGCCGACGGAAGACGTGCGTAAGCTCTGCCACCGCCTCGCTTCCGGCTTGAGCGCCGTGCATCAGGCTGGCGCAATTCACCGCGATCTCTCCCCCGACAACATCATCCTGCCAGGAGGCCGGGTCGAACGCGCAAAGATCATCGATTTCGGCATCGCGCGGTCGGCGACCATCGGCGGAGAGACCCTGATCGGCGGCAAGTTCGCGGGCAAGTACAACTACGTTTCTCCCGAACAACTCGGGCTGTACGGTGGCGATGTCAGCGAGCAATCCGACATGTACAGCCTGGGGTTGGTGCTGGCCGCTGCTTTGCGCGGGAAGCCGATCGACATGAGTGGCTCCCAGTTCGAGATTGTGGAAAAACGCCGAACCGTTCCGGACCTGTCCGACATCGACGCCGATTTTCGCGGAATTGTCGAAGCCATGCTGCAGCCGGATCCACAAGACCGGCCGATCAGCATGGCGGACATCGCCAGGATGACACGTGACGACACGGACAGCGAGGGGACAGCGCCGCCACCGTCGACCATCCCCCGCGAGCGGACGGGTTTACCGCGGGCGGGGGGGACGCTGGCGCCTGGCCCCGGAAGCCAGCCTCCGGCGGCTCCCGGTGATCGGGTCTTCGTCCCGCATGTCCGCCCGGCGCACCTGTCCGAACCGAGGCCTTCGGCAGTTGCCGGTCCTCCTCGGGCGGTTTTGCCAAACGTCCCTGGAAAGTCCGCCAAGACCCGATCCATCGCGATCGCTGCCTTGGCGACATTAGCTGTCACGGCCGGTGCAGGGATTTATCTGAGCGGCGTGATGACGCCTTCCACGCCGCCCGCCGGAGAGACAAAGCTCTCGCCATCAAAGCCGGCCCCGACGGACAGTGTTGTAAATTCGCCGGGTGATGAGCCAGCAAAGGCGGTTCCACCGCAGCAGCCACAACGAGAGGCCACTGCACCGCCAGTTGAAGATCAGGCAGGTGCCGCGGCCGATCAATTGTCGGAGCCGACAGAGCCTCCCGAAGTCGCCTCACCAACCGAGAAGATTTTGGAGCAGTCGGTAACCGAGACGCAGCCGCCAGCTGAAAATCAGGCGGATGCCAAGGCGAAGGCTGAAGCCGAGGCAAGAGCTGAGGCCGAAGCGGAAGCGGAGGCGCGGGCGCGGGCTGAAGCCGAGGCGCGGGCCGAGGCGGCGAAGACCGAAGACGAGGAACGCCAGAAGGAAGCGGCGATGCGGACCGCTTCGGAAGAAAAGGCAAGGCTCGACGCCGAACGCAGGGCGGCCGCGGCGCAGGCGCAGAAGGTGGAGCCCACGCCTCAGCAGTCGGCCGCAAAAGCCTCGCCGACGCCAGCGGTCCAGCCCGACGTCATCGAGAGCCAGGAACCCGAGCAATTGGCGAGCCAGCCGGCAGCACCCAAGGCGGCCGTGCAGATGCCCGAACCCGCTGCAGGCCAGACGGATGACGCGAACGCAAAGGGGCAACAGGACGAACCGGCGGCAGGCAAACAGCCGGACGAAGCCACCGTCGCCTTGAACGTGCCGAGACCGGAATTACCGCCGGAAATTGCTGTCGACGGCGCTGCACAACGGGTCTCCTGGGTGCGCGACTTCAACGGCGGCGACTGTTTCTATGCGGCGTTGACACCGGCATCCGGCAAGGCTGCCGCGATCGAGGGATTTGGAACGGAGGTCCCGCCGTTCGAACGAATGATGTACGATTTCCAGGCAAGATTCCAAGTCGAGCCAGACATCAGCCTCCGCCTCATTGAACCAGCCCAATGCGAAGTCACCAAGTTCCTTCGCTTTCTGGACCGGACAGCGGCCGACAAGCCGCAGCTTGTTCTCGATCAAACGACGGTGCCGAGCGGTTCGCCGATCGGCGGCACGCTGGTGACGCATGGCGGCCTGATCTCCAGCTTGCTGTTGATCGACCACAGGGGCATGGCATTCAACCTCGACGATCGTATCTCGGTGCAATCGGACAAGGCCACTTTCAACATTCCGATCGATCTCGGCGCAGCCGACAAGGCGGCCGGCAAGGTCTTGCCGCAGATCATACTGGTCATCACGGGGCCACGGGAAATTCAGGCTGCGGCGTTTCCTGTGCCAGCACCAGCCTCGCAACTGTTGCCCAAGATTCTCGAAGAGATCGAAACCAACGGATCTGAGTTCTCCGCGACTGCAAAGTACTTCCGGCTCGGCGGGTAGCATGGACGCCGATGAACCGCCGCCGCTCGCGTTTTTGCTTCGTGACCACTGTCCCGCCCAAAAATCGGCGTGACGGGCTTCGCACGCCGCCTGTCCTGAGAGGCGGTATCAAACTTGCGGCTATGTTGGGCGCGACATTGCTGGCTCTCCTGTCGTCCCACGAAGCGCGCGCTGAGTTCACCGTCTGCAATCAGACGCTCGACGTCGTCAATCTTGCCGTCGGCCAAAAGGTCGACAATGCGGACCAGACCGATGGCTGGTGGACCATCGGCGCAAATCAGTGCGTGAACGTCATCCGCGAGGAACTCACGAACCGCTACATCTACATCTATGCGACGGACGTTTTTGGTCATGCGACGCTGAGCGGTTCGACCGAAATGTGCATCGACCGGCGGCGCTTCTCGATACGCGGCATCGATGAATGCTGGCAGCGCGGCCATATCGCGGCACGGTTTCTCGAAGTCGATACGCTTGAACAGGTGCGGTGGACCTTTTTCCTGACCGGTAGCAACCCGTGACGCACAGTATCGACACAAGCTTCAGGCTGAAAAAGCAGGCGCGGGCCGCCCTGCGCAGACGCAGGCTCTGGCGCGGGCTGCTTGCCGGTCTTGCCGTGATCGTCCTGTCGTCGATCGCCGCCGGCTTCTATCTCACCGCGGACCATTGGTCGTTTGGCGACGAAGACGAGGAGTTGCAGGCGGTCGAGGGAACCGACGACGTGCCGGCCGATGCATCGGTCTATGTGCCAGCCATCATCGACCTCGCAGGGGACCCGATGTGGATCACCCTTTCGCCCGACGCCGGCGCCGCAATAAAAAGCCAAGCGATCGCGCGCCCGGCAGAACTCGATCAGGCCGGCGTTTCGCCCCAGATCGAGGTTCTTTCCGACGTGATGCTTAGCGCCAGCGAAAAGTTCATGACAACGATACCGTCCACGCAAGAAGATTTCGCATTCTTCCAGGCACAGCGACAGACCGCGGCGGTGCCATCCAGCGATCTGCAAAACGATCTTGAGCCACCAGCCGTTGCAAACGAGGCTCCGGCTGCTTCGGACCTGCAGGCGGACGCCGAGGATTCCGAAGCAGGTTGGGGCGAGACGATCGATGCGGGCGAGGCAGCCCTTCCCGCCTTCCGCAAGACCCAGATCGAAAACAACACGAGCGTTGCAGTTGTCACGAGCGAGCATCAAAGATTCGAGGCTACCGAAGACACGTTCGTAAAGATTCTCAACGATCGCAGCCTGGACAGCGTCGCCCTGGATGCGCATTTCTCCGCCGAGGATGCCAAGCTGGCAGGTGAAGCCCTCAAGGCGCTTTTCAGCCGGGAAAGCCTCGAGCCGGGTTATGTCGTTGCCATGCGCGGTTTCAGGCCGGCGCGGGCGACGACAACCATGTCCCTCATGCAGGTTTCGATCTACGCCAAGAACGTATTTGTCGGTACGCTGACGCGCAATGCCGCCGGTGCGTTTGTGTCTGGTGTCGACCCCTGGGTGCGTGAAGATCTGTTCAACTACTCAGGCGCGCAGGCGCAGGGCACCCACAAAAGGCAATACCGGCTCCTCGACGCAATCTACTCGACAGCGGCACGCAACAAGGTTCCGACCGGCGTGATCGGGGAAGCGATCATGTATCTGTCGCGAGGACAGGACCTGGATGCGTTCGCCAGCGAAGACCAGCGTCTGGTGCTGATCTATTCGCAAACGCCGCGCGGCAAGCAGGAGACGGCCGGACGAGTGCTCTATGTGGGCGTCCAGGGTGCCGAAAAAAGCCTCGACTGTTTCGTCTTCCAGCAGACCGACGGCCAGTTCGCATGCGTTGGCGGCGACGATCAGGTTCGATCGCTGACGGTCACCAACGGCATGGTCACTCCGGTCAACGGGGTCATGACGTCCACCTTCGGCCCGCGCAAGCACCCAATCCTGGGAACTGTTCGCATCCACAAGGGCGTCGATTGGGCAGCACCTTTGGGCACGCCGATAGCGGCCGCCTTCGACGGCGAAATCGTCTTTCAGGGCGATGGAGGCGGATACGGCAATCTGGTGAAGCTTTCGCACGAAAACGCACAGGAGACGCGCTATGCGCATATGCAGAAATTCGCGATCAAGGGCGGTGTCGGCGCGAAGGTGAAGGCAGGCGATATCATCGGCTATATCGGCACCACCGGCCTTTCGACTGGGCCGCACCTGCATTTCGAGCTCTATCGGAATGGGCAGGCGATCAATCCCCTGGGCACGGTTACGGCGATCGCAACGGATGCTTCCGCTGTCGCAACGCTGACCGACCGTATCGTTCAAGTCGAAAGTGGCGGCAGCGCGCGCGCCAAGAACCCAAATTCTTCGGCGACGGGCGCTGGTCAGTTCATAACGAAGACGTGGATCAGGATGATGAACACCTACCGCCCCGAACTTGCGCGGACACTGTCAACCGCCGACCTGCTGGCTTTGCGATACGACGCCACCATATCGCGCGAGATGGTCAGCAATCTGGCGCGCGAAGGCGAAGCCTATCTTCGGGCGCGCGGCCACCAGATCACAGCCGGCCGACTCTATCTCTGTCACTTCCTGGGAATGGAAGGCGCCCATCAGGTACTGTCGTCGCCGGGTTCGGCGCAATTGAGCGCCGTGCTCGGGTCGGCCGTCATTCAAGCCAATCCGTTCCTCACCGGCAAGACCGCCAGTTATGTCGTGGGGTGGGCCGAAAGGAAAATGGGTCGGAAGCTGAGTTCTACAACGACTGAGGTAAGCCAGCAGACAACGACGACACAAGTCCGCCAGACATCGCCGGAGTTCGAAAAGTACAAGCAGGCAATCACGGCCCTCATAGGCACGATGCAGACTACGCTTTGAACCTGCTTCTCGCGGCGTGCGAGTTCTGCCGTGAGACCATTGGTGTTCCTGCTGCCAAAGTGTTACTATAGGCAACTTTTTTTGGGCGCCTTGTGAACCATAATAGTGGTCGAGATCACATACACCCAAGAGCCATTTTGGCGGAAGCGACCATGTCGCTGATGAAACTTAGCATGCGCAGGCATCAATAGTGCGCCCATCGGGGCGGAGGGCTGGTCCATGAAAGCGTTTGCCGTCTTTCTGAGCGGGTTTATCCTGTTTTTCATCGCCTCGCTTGGCGCCGAGGCTGCCGCGCCTGACGCCAAACGCGTGGCGCTGGTCATCGGCAACAGCAAATATGCCCATGCCGTTGCCTTGCCCAATCCTGCCAACGATGCGCGCCTCATCGCATCCACACTGCGCAATGCCGGCTTCCAGGTGATCGAGGGGATCGATCAAGACAATGCAGGCATGCATAGCCTCATCAGTCGGTTTACAGAGCAATCCTACGATGCCGACCTCGCCGTCATTTTCTACGCCGGCCACGGCATGCAGGTCGACGGCAGGAATTTCCTGATTCCGGTGGACGCCGAGCTGACATCGCCCGTTTATCTCAAGACCCGCACCGTTCAGATCGACGACTTCATGGCAGCGTTACCGGCCGAGCCGGCGATCGGTGTCATTATCCTCGATGCCTGCCGCGACAATCCGCTGGCCAGGACGTTGGCCGCCTCGATGCCGAAAAGCCGTTCGGCCTCGTTTGGCACCGGTCTGGCACCGATCGAGGCAAAATCGGACGGTGTTGGAACCGGCGGAATCTTGATTGCGTATGCAACCGATCCCGGCGCCATCGCTTTCGACGGCAATGGCGTCAACAGTCCCTACTCCGCGGCGCTCGCCAGGCACCTGACTGAACCCGGCGTTGAAATCCAGAGCGCGCTGACGCGTGTGCGGGGCCAGGTGACCGAAACGACACAAGGTCGTCAGAGACCCTGGCACAACGCATCACTGGGACGCGAGGTCTTCCTGGGACAGGCCGTAGCGGAAGCGGCGCCTGCCACAAGACCTGTCGTTGTTGGCGCATCCGGCGCGGCGACATCGGCCCCTGCCCCGGTAACCAACGAACCTCCTTCCTGGGAGGTGGAGCAGCGCCTGTGGGATGAGGCTTCCAAGCGCAATTCCATTCCATTCTACGATGCCTATCTCGAACAGTTCCCAACCGGCCGCTTCGCCACGGTGGCGCGGCTGAACATCGACCAGTTGAACGAACCGAACGCCGACAGTCGGCAGGTCGCGGCAGTCGATGAGGACGAGGCGAACGCAAGTTCCGGCTCAGCCGTTCGCACCTCGATTGGCGTTTCGGACGAGGTCAAGCAGACCCCCGGCACAGAGTTGACGGAAAGTGCGATCGGTCTCGATCGCCAGGGCCGTATCGATCTGCAGTTGCGCATCGAAGCCTTGGGCAACGAGCTTGGTCGCATCGATGGAAACATAGGTCCAAAGACCCGCCAGGCGATCGGCATCTGGCAAGCGAAGAACGGCCTGCCGCAGACCAGCTTTTTGACGCGCGAGCAACTGACGTTCCTGGTGATCCAGACCGATCCCATGATGGAATCGGTGCGCGCCAGATATGCTGCCGATCAGGCTCGTGCGGCAGCACAATCGAAAAAACAGGTGCAGAAGGCCCGCACAAAAAAGCCGGTGGTGGCACAGCAGCCCCGCAGGCAGCAGGTCGTTCAACAAAAGCGCACCCGCGAGGTGGTTCGGCGAGACGACCCGCCGCCGAACAACAACGACTTCCTGACCAAGGCGCTGATCTTCGGCACCGGCGTGGCCGTGGGGGGCGTGCTCAACAACGACAACTGACAAGCGTTTGAAGCCTGTCGACGCGAGACGTGCCTGGACGCCGAGGCCCTACTCAGTCCTTATCCGCATCTCCACCCGGCGGTTTTCCGGATCGTATGGGTCGGGGGTGCGCGGTTTCGTTTCGCCCAGGCCCGTCGCTTTGATGCGGGCAGGGTCGATGCCGTTAGAGGTCAGGAAGGTTGTTACCGATCGGGCTCTTCGTTCCGACAGTCCATCGTTGTACTGAGCCGGGCCGGAAGCATCGGTGTAACCTTCAACGACGAAGTTGAGAGCGCTCAGTCGGCTGTCCTTCAGCGCTTTGGCGAACTCGTCGAGTTCTGCGCGCGCAGTCGCGTCGAGTTCCGCGGAATCCAGGCCGAAACTGATCAGCATATCGAGGCTGGTCTTGTCGGCCGGCGCGTCTTTCTGCTTGCTGTTGCATTCGTCTTCGGTGCCGACGCAAATTCCGCGCGAAGCGCCGAATTCGCTTACCCCGGCAAAAAACTTCACGATGTCTTCTGACTTCTGAGTTGGGTCGGCGAAAGCGTGAGTTGGAAAAAACGCGACCGTCAACACGAAGGCTAAACTGCCCAACTTCATAGCGGCACTCCTGTTTTGAGCATCCGATTTCGGCGGCTGCGGATTATACCAAATCCCGAAGCGATTGTCTGTCAATAAACGTCGAGCATATGAAGAGTATACGGCAGTTTCATCTTGCCATGGCCTGAGACTTGACCAGCGCCTCGTCCAGGGCTTCAGTGTCGATTGTTCCCTGGGTGAAAGCGTGGCGGCCATGGCCAATGAGCTTCGATTCAAAACGGCGCGGGATCTTTTCATGGCCTGCCCTGCTGTCTCCAGGCACATGGTGGCACTTCCGACCGAACAGCCCTCAATCGAATTTTGCCGCGCCCTCCTTGCAGGACGGGTGCCCGAGGAGGCGGTCACATTCTGTGCCTATCTGCTTCCCGAGCGGGCAGCGGTGTGGTGGGCGCATGAGTGCCTGCGCCATCTGACCGACCTGCTCGACAGCAGGGATCAGGAGTTGCTCGCGCTTGTTCGTGACTGGGTCGGCGAACCGGACAGTCCTCATCATAGCGCGGCAGTGAGCAAGGCCGCTGCAATGCCGCCGGCAACGCCGGCTGCCTGGATTGCCCTGGCTGCGGGATCGCGCGGCACCGGTTCGGCCATGGAGGCGTCAGCATTACCGGCCCTGCAGCCACTACCTGCCGCCCACGCTGTGAGTGCGGGAGTTCTGGCCGGACTGGCACGTGTTGCACTGGCGGACCGCTTTTCGGTGCTTTGCGCGTTTGTCGAGATGGGGATCCAGATGGCAGAGATCGAGGCGCTGCATCAATCAGCGGACGCAGATTAGAGCGTCGTCTGTGCCGTTGACCGAGTTTTGGTAAAGGCGAAACGGAAATTGGCTCACCGGCGGCCAAGATATGGTCGCTTACAACCCGCCGCTTTTTATTTGGTCAACTTCATCCCCAGCCGCCTCCGCCTCCGCCGTTCCCGCCCAAAGGAGGTTTGATCACAGGAGGTGCGGTAGCAGGCTCTTCCTCAACCGGCTGAATCACTTTCTTGGCGGCCGCTGGTTTGGCAGCGGGCTTAACGATCTTTTGCGGCGGAGGGGCTCTGCGAACGACCTTCGGCGCCGGCTTCGGCGCGGGCGTCGCCAGCAGCGGCGTCGGTCGCAATTCGGGTGGCCAGGAGGACGTACAGCCTACGAGCCCCGGCAGGGCGACGGACAGAGTTATTCCGATGATTGCCTGCTTCCAGTTCCTGCTCACCATCACCTCCCGCTTGATCAAAACACGTCCCGACGTGGATTAGCTTCTTCCCAGACCCGTCTGGCCGCGTTGACCAGTTGATCGTCGAGCGAACCGGACGCAGGAACCTTCGACTTGAGTTCCCGTCGCAGCTGCTTCATCGCTGTCGTTTTCACCTTCGCGCCGAAATTTGCGAGGTTCGTCCGAGCTTCGGGCAGTTGGTTGCGAAAATCCAGCGCGGCTGCAAATGCAAGAAAACGGACGGCGATGGCTTGGTCGGCCTTTTCGCCCTTTTCCATTTCGAGAACCGCGCGATCGAATGCGCCGTACTCATCGCCGCGCATGGCTGCCATCTCGAACAGCCTTTGCGCCTCCGCCGGGTTGCGCTCCACGCCCACGCCGTCGCGATACATGCGCGCCAGATTGCTTGGAGCGTAGGGTTGGCCAAGCTCGGTGGCCTTCTCAAACAGCGCCAATGCCGTCTTCGGATTTTTCTCGACGCCCGCACCGCTCAGATAGTTGCGGCCAAGCAGGTTCATCGAATACATGTCCTGCCGCTGGACGCCGGCCTCCAGGAAGGCAACGGCGCGGGCCTGATCGGCGGTCACGCCGTTGCGGCCTTCCGTGAAGATCGCGCCGAGATCGTTCATGGCATATGTGTGCCCCATCGCTGCCGCCTGGAGCAGCAGGTCCAGCCCCTTGGCCGTATCGCGCTCGACGCCGGTTCCATGGAACAAGGCTCGGCCCCACGAGGTCATCCCGTAAGGATCGCCCTTGTCGGCCGCAGCCGCGTAGAAGGTGTTGGCTTTTTTCCGGTCGACCGCCACGCCCGTTCCCGTCGCGTGGAGGTAGCCGAGTTCGAACACGGCGCGCACGTGTCCCCTGTCGGCAGCCTGTTGTATGGCTTTCCTGGCCTGGTCCACCTTTCCGGCTGCAAGCAGCGCGCGCCCCAGTTCGTAGCGGAAGCGGGCGACATCGGGATACGCCTTCACCGCAGCCTCGCAGAGCCTCACCGCGTCGGCGCCGATTTCATTTGGCAGCAGGCCGGGGACGACGCCTTGAAGATCGAGAGGTTCGCCGGCAGCCGAGTCGCACGGATTGACGATTGGCGACAGTTTCATCGTGGCAGGTTTGGATACTCCGCTGTCCGCCCGAATTTCGAAGGCGACCTCGACCGGTGCGCTGGCTCCGATCTGGGGTTCATAGCGCAGCACCTCGACTTCACCGACTATCAAGCTCGATTCGGGCGACAGCGTTCGATCCGGCAGAGAAAGAATTCCCGTTCCGGGATAGTCCGAAACTTTCAAGCTGATCGCCGAATCATCGGTGGGGAGATCCAGGTTCAGCGCAACCGGGCCTACGCCAACCGGAACGTCGATCTCGCGGCTCTCGATGGCCTCGGCGGCACCAGTGACATGAATGCCGCGCTGCAGCACCTGCTGCTTCTGCTCGGCTTCGAGCGAGGCCATGATCTGTTCGCCCTGGGGTCCTTCAGCGCTTTTGACCCGGAACACCAGCATGCCCCTGGCTTCGCCGCCCCAGTCGTCGCGTGCGGCGTAAGCCAGCATATCCATCTCTTCCGGCTCGCCTATCCCCTTGGGGACATCCATCTGCAAACGCGGCAGATCCTTGCCTTGGATCTGTTCTCCCGCCTCGATGACCTTGCCGTCCAGCATCAGGCGTCCGAGCGTGGGCGGTCTTTCGATGCTGACGGTGATTGTCCCGCCGTCGACGTCGACGGGTTCCGGGAGATCCAGATCGACGGGGCCTGTCCCCGACAGCACGACCTTCTCCAGCACCGGCGGCAGCGATGGCCGGCTGCTGCGCCGCATCAGAACGACTTCGTCGATCAGCGAAGAGTTCTCCCAGGGGACCTGCAGCCCCTTGGTTGCCTCAACTACGTCCCTGCGCACGGCCGACATGACCGTGCGGATCTCCTGGTTCGGGGCGAGCGCGCGACGAGAAAACGCCAACGAAAAAGGACTGAGGTCGCCGGCGCCGTCATAGGCAACCGCGCCGGGTTCGGTGGCAAAGGCGATCAGCGTGTTCAGCGAGCTTTTTACTTGCGCAAGGCCGGTGCCGGTGGCAGCCAAAAGCTGGTCTCTGAGCCAATAGTCCTTGCGAGGGAATGGATTATTGCGGCAGGCGTCGAGGATGATCACCTGGATCTTCGATTTCGAACGCATCTGCTGCAGCACATCGTTCAGCTTGATTGCCTGGACCTCGACGTCCGCCGCATCTTTCAACGAGGCATCGACCGGGATCAGGAAATTTTCGCCGCCGATCTGAAAGCCGTGACCGGAATAGTAGACGACAGCCACATCCGCGCCGTCCACGGCGGCAAGATAGTTGCGGAACTGGTCTTCAAACTGGAGCTTTGTTAGATCCCTCGCGACGAAAACGTCGAAACCAGCCGCTCGGAACGTGTTGGACACGTCCACCACGTCCTTGGCCGGGTTCTTGAGGGCCGAGATTTCCTGGTAATCGGAGTTGCCGATTACAAAGGCGACCCTTCGTTCGACGGCAAAAGCTTCGAAGCTCGTGAAGCTTGCGAGCAGGACGGCTGCTACGAATCCGCAACGTCGGAGCATGGCAAATCCCTTAACCGCTGTTACCTGGCAACCACAAGAACACAGCTTGCGGTGCAAGGTCCGTTAGAGAGCATGCAATCTGCCGAGACAGAAAAGAGAAAAAAGCCGTCGCGACAGCGGGCATATTCCTCATGTAATCGAGTTCTAAATTACATCAGAGGCCGGGTGTCCGCAATGATTGTCAAACGGTCTCTCAAACTGCGCCCGGTGTGGCGCATCGATGGCCGAGTGACGAGACCTGTCCTGGCTGGATCAGCTGCCGGTTCGCTATGAGGGGACTAGAGCGGCTCAGCGTGCGCGACGCGTCAGTGATGCCGTCAATCGTGAGCGGCCAACACCAAAATCAGCCAGAATCGTCATCCTGGATCGTTGGAATGGACGATATGCGAAAGGGGTACCGGATGACTGCAACGGCGATCGGCCTGCCCGAGCGCCGCCTCACTCGGTGCGTGGCACCCGGCGCAGGCACCCGGCTCGCGCGATCTCGAGGAGCTTTGTCGCGGGCTGCGGCGGCGAGCTTCGGTGGCAACGGTCCGTACCAGACGCTTGGTGCCGCCCGGCCAGTGGCCGCCCGCAGGGTCCGGGCGAGGCCAGGCAAAAACGTTGGCCTCGTTGCAGATGATCGAGGAGCGTTGGGCGTCAAGGCCGAGGCGCGTTGGAATCTCGATCGCCGTCAGCGGGTCGGCCGGCGGGCTATGGGTTACCGGCACCACGACCGCAACGATGCGATCGCCGTCGCGCCGCGTGGCCGCTACCAAGGCACACGGCCGGTTCTGATCCCCTCTTCGTCGCCGCGCCGATGATCCGCCCTTACTTCCGGAATAACTTGCCCAGGCAGGTGTAATGCGACGGTAGGAAACGTTCCATCCTGCCGCCTCGTCCTTGTTAAGCTGAGCTGTGATTGTTGCCTCGAATTCGTCTGCCGGCAGCTTTTCTCCCCCAAACGGTCAGAGTCGCATCGTCGTGCTTTCGAAACGAAGTTCCCATCCCGTTCTTCGCTGTCCCTTCAAGCGTAAAGTCAGGCGGCACATCGAAAACGAACCCTCCCTATCTTACCCCGAACAGCTGCCAGTTCTGTGGGTCGGGATGGTCCGCGAAACGAAGGTCATAACGATCAATGTGAACAATACGTGCATGGGCTGCACTCTAGTTGGCGGTTGGCTTTAAGACTGCGCGCCGGAGTGCCCGAGGCCCTTGCTCCGCTTTTCGCAGCATCGCTACAATTTCGTCTGCCGAGACCAGCAGCCGTTCAGCGATCTCAAGTTCAATCAATCCGGGAGCGGTGGGTTGTCGGTATTGCAGGCAAACGGGCGCGTTCGCGGGCCCGCCTGCCGCTTGCTGCTGAAACGGTTATCGGACGACGTAGACGATCTGCCTTGTCTTGGCGTCGACGAGCACAGGTTGGCCGTTCACGTAAACGTACCGATATTCGTAATCCGGTATCTCGCGCAGTTCGACTGTCTCCGGCAACCCGGCGCCGACCACGACTTCGCCTTCAAGATAGACCGGATCAACCTTGTTCGTGGTGATGTAGGTCCGCACTTTCTCCGGCGGATCAACGACCGTACCTGCCGCGCCGCCAGCAACAGCACCCGCTGCTCCACCGACTGCGGCCCCGGCTGGACCTGCAATCAAAGCTCCGGCGACGGCTCCTGTGACACCGCCAGCAAGGGCGCCTGCGTCTCCGCCACCCTTGTCCTTGAGCACCATCACGCCTGAGTCAGCGGGACGTTCGGTCAGGACAACTTGTTTACCCCCAAACTCTCCGGTGAGGTATTCCGAATACACCCAGCCCTCGCCACTCGATGTGGTGACCGAACACCACTTCGAACCCTCGAGGCAGCCGTTGAGGGTGGTTGTCTGGCCGGCGCCGATCACTCCGATCACCGCGTGCCCGGGACCAGGTCCAGCCCTCACATTGAGATCGGTTGTCGCGGCCACCGTGCCCTGCGCATCGGCTGCCCCTGCGAACATTGCGATTACAGTAGCGGCTACGGCCGCCCTTCCAAGTTGGTGGGCCATGATAAGCTCTCCGCTTAAATCCCTTCGCGCGATAAACGAAGGCGAAGCCTGGGGGTTCCAGCATCGAGCGATGCAGAGAATGCAGGTGGTGCGGTCGAAAACGGTTATTCCTGCCCACGGCCCGAAGCTGCCAAGTCCCCAACTTCTGCCTCCATGTCCGTCATGGAGATGGCCTGCTCTTTGGTTCCTTTAGGCAACGCGAGACCAGTTGCCTGGCCGCCGCAACGCTGAGTTCACCCAGCTGTTGGTTGACGACGTTGTCGTCCACCCATGTACGCCTCCGAGGAGGGCCGCCTTGCGGGCGAAGAGAGG
This sequence comes from Mesorhizobium sp. WSM4821, assembly GCF_055901555.1. Classification (NCBI taxonomy): domain Bacteria; kingdom Pseudomonadati; phylum Pseudomonadota; class Alphaproteobacteria; order Hyphomicrobiales; family Phyllobacteriaceae; genus Mesorhizobium; species Mesorhizobium sp. WSM4821. The sequence continues at coordinate 5,882,581 of NZ_CM148371.1, forward strand.
ATATGTCGGTATGGATACTGACAGTCGCCAAGTCACTCGTCTCGAGATTGTTGACAATGGCCGCCGGCGCCGCTGGTCGGAAGAGGGTCGAGGAGAGCTATTCGGCTCCGCGGCAAGCATCCGCGACAGCGCGGCGTCACGGGATTCCAACCCACTGCTGTTTGCTTGGCGGGGACAGGGATGTATTGCTCGCTGTCCTCGACGTCGTCAGGCAATTCTTCGAATCGTCCGCCCAATCGGAATGCCAGTAGATCTTGCCTGTCTCCTTGCGCAGATAGGCCGTGTTTTCGCCGCCTCCGCCGGAGTTCACGAATTGCGACGCTTCAAGAAGCTCGCGCAAGTTGACTGCCTCTCTCGCTGCGCATGAGCCTGTCGTCGCCCTATATACCCGACCTGATCGGGCGCGGCCACGCCCCGAACCGGCCGGCATCTGAATCCTTCCGCACGAAAAGACATCGCCATTTCAGATAGTTCCATCGGAACAAGAAAGCAGCACGGGACGTTTACTCGGGGTCGGGGATGCCGTCACGAGTAACATATGGCCGCAGCGGCGGACACGGCTGAGCACTTAAAGGAACGAACCACCGGCGAGCTCAGGTCGTTTGCCAAACGCAATTCGCAACGATGGAACCGCAGTTTGAACGCCAGCGTCCTCGGCCCCACCCCGAACACCAGATTGCCCGGCCGAACAAGAGGCTCCGAAACGGCTGGCGAGAACCCCTTGAAACTGGAAACCGGGGCTGCCGATTGGTGGACGGTTCATCGTGGCTTGTCGCCTGTCCTGGGTACGGCCATTCACAACGGTCATGGGGTCCGCAGCGCCGTCGAGGCGTTGCTGGCGATCTCCGACGACGACCGGTTGCGCGAGGAAGATCCGTTCACCGAGTTCGTTATTCGAGATGTCCCCAACCGTATCGTCTTCCACCGGTCGCGTTTCGAGGTCGACCTCAACCGCGCTCGCGAGGCGGCGGTCTACCTCTCGCCCGAACAGGCCTGGGGCATGGACATCTGGAGCGACAAGCCGGCGCCCGAAACGATCGAGGATTCGCTTCGTGTGCATGACGACTATTATTCAATGCTAAGACAGGTCTTACGCGGGCTTGAAGAACGCCATGGACGTTTCGTCGTGCTCGATGTTCACAGCTACAACCACCGTCGCGGCGGGCCAAACGCGGCGCCATCCGATCCGGAGACCGCGCCCGATATCAACATCGGCACCTTCTCCATGGACCGTGAACGATGGGCACATCTCGTTGAACCGTTCATTGCCACGTTGCGCACGTTCGAGTTCCGCGGGTACCGGATGGACGTGCGCGAGAATGTCGCCTTCGAAGGCAGAGGCGAGCAAACCCGGTTCATTCACGAAGCCTTCCCGGAGACCGGCTGTGCTATCGCCGTCGAGTTAAAGAAAATCTTCATGGACGAATGGACCGGATTGCCCGATCGGGCCGCGCTGGTGGCGATGCGTGCTATGATCCGTTCAACGCTGCCGATCCTGGAGGATGGACTGCAAGCGACGAAATGAGCAAAGCGCGAGCAAGCGACCGGCCGGCGAAAGCGCTCGACAAGGCGCTTGTAGAGGATGTTCTGGCCGATATCGACGCTGGGAAACCGGTTCGGCGAGATCTTGAAGATGGCGGGCGCCTTCACATCGATCGCGCGCTTCCCTTCCTTTGCGTCCATGTGAGCGACGAGGACGACGCGGCGCGGGATGTGGCATCGTCCAACGCGTCGTACCTCATCACCCCCGATCTGAATGCCGCCGTGCCGGTAATCGAAGCCCTAGGCACCGCCATGGCGAAACGCTTCGGCGCCTTCATGCTGCTGGACGTCGGCGAGTTGGAACGGGACAGGCTGCTCAGTGATGACGCCCCGTTTCTTCCGCCTTTCGAGATCACGCTTTCCGCTACCGATCAAGCAGCGGCCCGCGCCGCCCTCGACAGCTTTGTTTCGGCAGTCGAGAGCGTCGAGGTCAAGTTCCGCTCTCCGCGTCTCGATAAACGTCGTTCGGCGGACGACCCGCACGCGCGCCTTGCTGCGCGTCTCATTGGCCTTCCCTGTCTCACCGTGCGTTTCGCGCCGATCTATCGACAGCCCGACTCCGACGAGATTTATCCCGATCTGCGCGCAAGACTGATCGCCAATATCCTCGATGCCGGACTGCAGGCCGTTGCCGCCTTCGTCAAAGCCGCCGGCATTATGAGCCTGCCGACGCACCGCGCGCTCGGAAGGCAGGCCTTCGTCGACGCTGTCAGCCGCGCCGATCGGAGCATCGACGACATCGCGGCGACTTTCGACTTGCTTCTGGCTGTGACACCGATCAACGCCGACGCGGCGTGGCGGGAATTCGAGGCCAGCGCATTCCAGCATGCGCCAAGGTTCCTCTATCGGCCGCTGGCCGTTCAGGTGGATGTCGAGAAGAGCAAGCTCTTCTCGATCGACTTCGATCGCTTTGAGGACCCCGTTCTTTTCAACCTGTATCGCGAAAAACAGCAGGAACTCGATCTGCAACTTTCGATGCTTTCCGCCCGGGAGACGACACGTTTCGTCGAGTTAGGCCGCGCGCTCTACGGGCGTGTCGAGCCTGCATTGCTTGATGCTGCGAAAGATATTCTAAGGAAAACGGCGAATGCGGGGGAGAGCCAAGTGGAGGATGGCGAGCACGGCGAAAACGCCGATTGCCTTTTCGTGGCGCGCCGGGCGCAGTCGATGATCGAAATCTACCGCAGGCAGCATCCCGGATTCGAACCGATGATCGAATTGCGCGACGATCTGCCGGCTGGCCTGATGGTTTCAGGTTCCCGCCTGCTGATCTCGCGCAGTACAAACATGGCGCGCCACAGGGTCGAGGCGTTGCTCAGCCATGAGATCGGCGTCCATCTGCTGACCTACTTCAATGGCTCGGCTCAAGGACTGCGCCTCTTCCGAACGGGCCTCGCCGGATATGAAGGCGTGCAGGAAGGGCTCGCGGTCTTCGCCGAGTATCTGGCAGGCGGTATGACAAGAGGCCGTGTGCGTCTCATCGCCGCCCGCGTGGTTGCTTGCGCGGCCATGCTGGAGGGTGCATCGTTCGAGGAGACTTTCCTGGTTCTGGTTCGCGACTACGGCTTTACCGAGATTGGCGCTTTCAATGTGGCCCTCAGGCTATTTCGTGGTGGTGGACTCGCCAAGGACGCGATCTACCTGCGCGGCCTGTTCGAGGTGCTCGATCATCTCGGAAAGGGCGGCGCGCTCGATCCGTTCTGGATGGGGAAAATCTCGGCGTCGCATTTTGGTGTCATGCAGGAATTGAACATGCGCGGCCTGCTCAGGGCGCCAGAGATAACGCCCGCCTTCTTGTTGGATCCGCAGGCCGAGCGGCGCCTCGAAAGGGCACGATCGGGGCTCTCGCCGGTCGAAATGATCGCAACCTCAAGGGGCTCTTGATGCGCATTGCATTCTTTGTCAATTCGATCGAAACTGAAACACCCAACTATACGACCACCTTGCTCGCACTGGCGGCGCTCAACCGCGGTCACGAAATCTCCTATCTGACGCCCGACGATTTCGTGCTGCGTCCCGACGACAGCCTCATGGTCCGCGCGATCACTTTGCCGAGCTCGACTTACAAGAAGCCGGAGACGCTGTACAAGGATTTGCAGAGCGACAGGACCGAGATCAAGACGATCGACGTTCGCGAGATCGACATCATCTTTCTGCGGAACGACCCCTCGCTGGACGCCGCCGATCGCCCGTGGGCAGTGAATGTCGGCGCGATCTTCGGGCGCCTTGCCGCCGAGCGCGGCGCGCTCGTCGTCAACGATCCGGCTGGGCTGACCCTGGCTCAAAACAAGCTCTACTTCCAGGGCTTTCCCAAAGCCGTGCGACCGGACACGCTGATTTCCAAGAGCATCGAAGAGATACGCGCCTTCATCAAGCAGCAGCCCAAAGGCGCTATCGTCAAGCCACTGCAGGGTTCCGGCGGCAGGAACGTCTTCAAGATCGACTCGGCAAAGGACGCCAACCTCAACCAGATCTTCGAAGCGGTCAGCGGGGAAGGCTATCTGATCGCGCAGGGCTACCTGCCCGAAGCCAAGGCCGGCGATATCCGTCTCTTCATGATGAATGGAAAGCCGCTGGAGCGCGACGGCAAATATGCCGCCTTTCGCCGCGTGCCTGCAAAGGGCGAGGTTCGCTCCAACATCCACGTCGCGGGCACTGCCGAGAAGGTGGAGGTAACGAACACTATGCTTTCCGTCGCCGAGATGGTGCGACCGAAACTGGTTCAGGACGGGATGTTTCTCGTTGGGCTCGATATTGTCGGAGACAAGCTCCTGGAGATCAACGTGTTCACTCCGGGCGGGCTTTCGGGCATGTCGGAAATGTACAAGACAAATTTCGTCGAGAGCGTGATCATCTCGCTCGAAAACAAGCTTTCGATACGCGCCGCCTATCCCGCCTCGATGTCGAATCGAGAACTCGCGGCATTGTGAAATCATGACGCTTGAGTGACCTTCGTGCCATCCACCTGTCGCATATACGCAGCACCCTCCCGGGTGATACCGGACTTCGGGTCTGTTGGCCCCTCGCTCGGATGCGGTCGCTTCGCTGCCGTACCGAGCGATTCTCAGATCGCCTCCCCTAGGTGCCTTGCGACGCTGCAATGCCAACGCTTGACCTGCCAGGCAGGATTCTGCTGTTGCCAGCGGGCGATTTCGGCCTGGCTCGCGACAATACAAGTCATTAGCGATACGTCGCGGGCATCATAGGCCAGACGGCTTTCCTTGCATTCACCTGTCGCTAGGCAGGCGGCGATAACGAGCTCAATCACTGGCTTGCTCCATTTTTGCTCCGGCTCCGCCAAGATGACGGGCGGCCCGGCAATGAGCGTGAACCCGGCGTGATGTTCTTGTAACGAGAACGGCGCGATCGACGGACGAAATCAGACGAAATCTTCCCGATGTCCTCTAGAAATACTATCGGATGCTGGAACTGAGGCGGGGCCTGCGGTAGACTGTCTAAGAGACCTGACGGCCTTGCCTCGAGGGATCGTTCGCATGGACAGCCCGGCGTCGACGCCGCTTCGCCTGAACGACCGCACGGTCGACCTTCAGCGCGGGTTGGTGACGGATGCGTCCGGCCAAGCAGCGACGTTGCGGCCGCAGGCGGCGCAAGTCCTCACGCTGCTCGCTGCGACACCAGGCAAGCTTGTTACCAAGGATGAACTAGCGCAGGCCGTGTGGGGCTCGATAGCGGTCACGGACGACAGTCTGGTGCAGTGCGTTACCGAGATCCGCAAGGCGCTCGGCGACGCGAAACATGAGCTCGTCAAGACGGTGCTCAAGCGCGGATACGTGCTCGAAGTGGCACCTGCGGAAAAGGCCCGCACTCCTACATGGAGGCGCTGGGTTGGACTTGCGGCCGGCGCGTCGGGCTTGGCGGCGCTGGCGGTCGTCTCCTTGTGGCCGTTTGCGCAGTCTGGCGCAGAGCCGCCGGCGATTGCCGTGCTTCCGTTCCAAAACTTCAACGGTGACGAGAAGTGGGCGCGCTTCGCCAACGGTTTGACCGACGACATCATCACCGACCTCGCTCGCTTCCGGGACATTCCTGTGATCGCGCGAACCTCCGCAGAGGTCTATCGCGACAAGGCGCTAGACGTCCGCGAGATCGGCAAGGCGCTCAGCGTCAAATACGTTCTGGAAGGCAGCTTACAGGTCGACGGCCATCGCATGCGCGTGACGACACAGCTTATCAATGCCGAGACTGGCGCACATGTCTGGTCGCAAAACTACGATCGGCCCGCTGCCGAACTGCTTGAGGTGCAGGACGAGATTACGCAAAAGATCGCGGCAACGCTGACAGGCTGGCAAGGGCAGATGACGGAGGCGGAGCGTGCAACGGCGCGGCGAAAGAACTCGACCGACCTCAACGCCTATGACTACTGGTTGCTCGGCATCGAGGCGAAGCACCGAATGACGCCGCAGAGCCAGGTCGAGGCGCGCGCCTATTTCGATAAGGGGCTGAAGCTTGCGCCAGACTTCATGCCGCTGGTGCGCGACATGGCCGTCTCTTACGCCGTCGAAATAGATCTCGGCTCGGCCATCGATTATCCGGCAGCGGTCGATGCTCACTGGAAATACGCTGAAAGGGCCTTGGCGCTCGATCCGAACGACGCCACCGCGAACTTCATGATGGCGTTGGCTTATGCCAATCGAGGCGATGAGGAACAGGCCGAGCGCTACCAGCAGCGGGCGCTGCAGCTTGGCCCCAACAATGCCGATGTCCTGATGCAATTGGCCTGGTCTTGGGGTGGCTGGCAGACGGAACGTGCGATGGAACTGATAGAACGGACGCAGAAGCTTAATCCGCGCTATCCCTCATGGTGGAATTTTCCGGTCGCACAGGCCCATTTCGCTGCGCGACAGTTTGACAAGACCTATGCTGCTGCAAAGCAGATCGGGGAGTCGCCCAACCAGGCCGCCTATCTCGCCATGAGCGCATCCCAGATTGGAAAAAAGCAGAAAGCGGCCGAGGCCGCCGCCAAGGTGCTGGCGATGCATCCGGACTGGACAGCCGAGAGCATGTTCCCGTATCAGAATTTCAAGGACGAGACCCTCCTGACCGAGGGGGCAGCCGAGGCGGGGCTGCCGGTCTGTATGAGCGCGATGCAGGTCGCCACCAGTTCCAGCCGATACCGCTTCAAGCACTGCGAGGAACAGCGGGCGCGAGCGGCGGCGAACTAGCGCGCCTGCGAGTGCATGGATCGTCAACGGCTCCTGTTACAAGAGGCCGGATGCTTCAGTGCCAGGCGGGACTGCCGAAAGTTGGACGAGGCAAATTGGTTGCCTGTCATCGGCGGTCATGGCGATCGCGGTCCGGCCGAATGTCCGCAGCAGGCCTGTTTCTTACCGTCCCCTGGTGGAAGTGCGAACGCCGCTCTGGCGCGACCGAGTAGGCCGGCACATCGGCTCGGATCATACCGCCGATGGAGCGTTCTACGTTGCAATCAAGTGGTTTGTTGCCGAATGTCTCTTCCATCGAAACGAGCGCCGATTGCCGACCTTGCCAGCGACGCTGGGAAGGTCCAAGTCTCGGCCCCCGCGCTGGCGAAGGAACCCTCCCTGTGTTCTAATCTTCTGCCGCGTCTGATTGGCGCGTACCAGGGAAGTCCGGCGCGGTTTGAAGCGACCGTTCGGCCCGAAACACTTCAAGCAACACTGGCCGCGGCCGAAAGTTGCTTATTGGGGCTGCATTCGACTTCCCCAATTGGTGGCGGAACCGGAAGTCCATCCGCGCTGGCCATCAGTTCCAAATACCGCTGAGCCGACGCGGCCCACTGAAATCGGGCTGCCCTTGCGCGACCACGTGCGATCAATTTGGTTCTGAGGCCTTCCTCGTGGACCAGGCGCATGAAACAATCGAACCATGCATTCTCGTCACCAGGTGATGCGTACAAAACCGCATTCCCGCCGATTTCGGGCAGACTGGCGCGATCAGACATGACCACCGGACATCCCAGCGCCATGGCTTCGAGCGGCGGCAGTCCAAACCCCTCAACCAAGGAGGGGAAAGCGAGACACAAAGAATCGCGCAAGAGTGCGGCGAGTTCCGCGTCCGACCTTCTTCCCAGCCAGATGACGTTCGGCGACGTCTTGTTGCCGACGCTGCCGAAGACACGCGGCGTTGATGCGCCGACGACAACAACCTGCAGCCCCGCCGCGGCAAGTCGGTCGTGCATGCCGATGATCAAACCGACATTTTTGTGCGGGATAGAACTGCCAAGCACGACGATCGTACCAGGACCGGCGACTGCCAGGGTTTGTTGCGAATGGCACAGGGTCCATCGCAGCGCATGTTCATGGCCGTTGCTTACAACCTCGACCTTTGCCGCCGCACACACGCCATGACGCGTCAGCTCGCCTGCCGAGTATTGCGACACCGTTGCAATCCTAAGCGCGGTCCTGCCCAGGGCCGGGACCAAGGTGCGGTAAAGAAGCCGAAACGGCAGTGAATAGCTCTGCGGGCATGTTCTGGTATTGACATCGTGAATGCACAGGACCTGCCGGCGTACGGTCAGTGGGCCCGTATTGCAGAGGCTGAGCAGGCCGCCGCGAAGATAGGCCGGAAGCACAGCTTGTTCCCACGCATGCCCGCCGAAGCTGCCGACAGTCCGGACACGGATTGCGGCCAAGGGCAAATTGTCAAGCGCGCCTGGCGGAACCAGCAGCTCGACGGCCAAATCCCGCGCCAGGGGAGCCTGGCCGACGATCAGGGCATCGAGCGCGGAAACGATCTCGCGTGCATAGCGCTGAACTCCGGTGGTCGGCTGCGCGAGAAAACGGCCGTTAATCGTCCAATGTCGTGTCATCGCGAACCCGCGTCCGGGCGACATTCGGTCGCCAGCGCCATGCATCAGTTCTGCGACTTTGGATGACCGGGACGGCTGGGTCATCTTGGTCTTTGGGACATTACCGGGCGTTTTTCCAAAAGGCTTTCCGGCAGCTCTCATCCGAATGGCGTGGCAAATGCTGGGCCCTTACGCCAAATGTTTGAGGTTCCGCTTGGCGCGGCAATGGTAGACTGCATTGGGCAGTGCGGCAGATCCAGAAATCGTCGTGCTTGGATGGATGTCAGGGCAGCAGCGGATGGAGTTAAGCCACATGATATCTGGTGCAAGACAAGCAAGTTCGAGCTAATGCAGTGGCAGGCCAATCGATCGCGACCAAGTCCAGTTGGACGGGTGGTCGCCGCGACCAGGTGTTTGTGGACAACCGTGGCATTTCTGCTGGGCATGACAGCCTCGGCCCCGGCAGACCTCCTCTGGGGGGTAAATGGCCACCCCTTCAACGCCTACCCCGGAATATCGATCGAACAGCAGCTCGACTACGTCCGCGACCTCGGCATGAAGTCGTATCGCGTCAACATTTCCAGCGCCGACAGCGCCGCCAAACTTGCCGAATTGGTGAAGGCGGGCAAGGAGCGCGGAGTCCAGATCCTGCCGGTCATCACGCCCGAACTGGACCTCGACAATGGAAGCGTCGATGACCTCTATGCGCAGGCCCATGAACTCGCAACCACACTCGTATCCCGCTTCAAGGACGACATCCGCGTCTGGGAGCTTGGCAACGAGATGGAGAACTTTGCGATCTTGATGCCCTGCGAGATGCAAGACAACGGCATACAGTACAACTGCTCCTGGGGACCTGCCGGCGGCACATTGACATCCGACTATTTCAGTCCGCGCTGGGCCAAGGTGAGCGCGGTGCTGCGCGGTCTATCGGATGCAACCATCGCGGTGGATCCGACCATCAGAAAAGCCATGGGGACGGCTGGCTGGGGTCACAGTGCAGCGTTCACCCGCATGCTCCAGGACGGCATCCGATGGGATATTTCGGTCTGGCATCTTTACGAGGGTGACCCGGAGGAAGCGTTCAAATTCCTGGCGACATTCGGCCAACCCATCTGGCTGACAGAGTTCAACTACAATGGCGGCAGCCAACGCGGGGAAAAGCAGCAGGCCGAAGGCCTGGTCCAGACCATGACGCTCCTGCGCAGATATCAATCCCTATATGGATTGGAAGCTGCCCATATCTATGAACTGCTCGACGAGCCGTACTGGGCGCCAAGCTATGAGGCCTTCATGGGGCTCGTGCGCCTGAAGAAGCGCGACCATGGGCTATGGACGCCGAGCGGGCGAAAGCCGGCATATGATGCCGTAAGGAAGGTCATTGCCGACGGCAGCGCAGAACCCGGTTCGCCGCCGGTCCCCACAATGAACTCGCCGGCTCCGGACCAGGCGTCGGTGCCCCCCGTTGCCGATGCCGGCCCATTTCACCCCTGTTCGCTCGATGCGTTCGACAAGTCTGCCTTCAATCACGCCAATCAGGTTGCATATGCTTACTGTCTGGTCTTGCGTCGCATGCCGTCGCCGACCGAGCAGTGGCGCGAGGTCCTTGCGATGAAGAAGGATCCGGCCGTATTTCCGCTCCTGACGAAGCTGTTGCTTTCGGTTGAATTCAGGACTGAGAACCAGCCGGTTGGGCTTGGAAACAGGCGATACGTGACCCTTCTCTATCGGACGCTGCTGGGACGGGAGCCGGACAGTAACGGGCTTTCGGTCTACGTATCGAAACTGGAAATGGACGAGGCGAATGGCCAAGAGATCGTGGCGGAATTGATCCATTCGTATGAGTTTCGCTCCAGACATGCGGTTCTGTTTCCCAGCGAGCCTCAGAAGGCGGTTCAATGAACGCTTTCGGCCGACAGGTCGTCGGCGGAACTGTTTGGTTGTCGAGAGGTGGGGCCGACAGATCGCCATGTTCGGCGTGTTTGTGATGCCGCCTCGCCACCTTGGCGCGGCAGTTTATGCGGCAGCTTCCTGCGTACTGGCGCGCCCCGACCTGCTCAACGCAGGCAATTTTGTATCGAGGCTGACGGCTCGATGAAGATCGTAATCCTGAGCCAGCCTTTTGATACGGTCACGCCCCCGATCCAGAACTCGATCGGTATTTGGACGTATGAAGTCGCGCGGCGGCTGGCTGCAGATTGCGACATGACCATAGTCGCCCGGCGCCTGCGCGGGATGCCGGCCCAGATGGAAATCGACGGCATTCGTTTCGAGCTGCTCAAATGCGCGCCGGCTCGCGTCTGGAGCATGGCATCCCACCTCTGGAGCCGTGTCTGGCCGCGATCGCCGCTGGTCGCGCAAAGTCTCTATGCCTTCGACTATCTCGCCCAGGCCATTCGCACGATACGCCGTCTCTCGCCCGACGTGGTCCACATCCAGAATTTTCCGCAATACGTGCCGGCCATTCGACGGGCGGCGCCGCAAGCAGCAATCGTGCTGCACATGCATTGTGACTGGCTTGCCGAACTCGACCGCAATGCGATGAAACAAGCGCTCGCCGCCACCGATCTCGCCGTCGGGTGCTCTGAGCATGTCGTGGCCTCGGCGCGCGCGCGCTTTGCTGAGATGGCCACAAATTTCGCAGTCCTGCCGAACGGAGCGCCCGCGAACCAGGACGTCACTGCCGTCGCACGAATACCGGGAAAGGTTTTGTTCGTCGGCCGTGTGTCATCCGAAAAAGGCATCCACACGCTGATCGAAGCCTGGCAGAGCGTTGTTGCTGCCTGTCCTGAAGCCCGCCTCGAGATTGTCGGCCCGTCGGCAACTCTGCCTCGTGAGTTCCTGATTGACCTGAGCACGGACCGTGACGTCCGGGATCTCGCTCGCTTCTACCGGGGCGGTAGCGCATACGTTGGTTCCTACGAGGCCGCGCTGCGTGCGATGATCACACCAGCGATCGCTCCCACCGTCAGTTTCGCTGGCACGCAACCCTACAAGAAACTGGTCGAGCGATATGCCGAAGCATCGCTTGTCGTAAATCCCTCGCTCAGCGAGTCCTTCGGAATGAGCCTGATCGAGGCGCTGTCCAATGGCACTCCTGTCGTAGCCACGCGCGTAGGTGGCATGACGGAGATCATGGAAGCCACAGGCGGCGGCGTTTTGGTTGAGAAGAACGACCCCAATGCACTAGCAGCCCAGATCATCGGCCTTCTTGGAGATCCAGCGCGAGCGGCGAAACTGGGACGCCGGGGAGCCGCGCGGGTCGCCGATCTTTATGCGTGGGAAAAAATAGCCCAGTCGACCCGGAACCTCTATGACAAGGCCATCGCCACCCACAGTTCACGGCTTGGAAAGCGAAACCGCTCTTTCGCTCAGCGCCTGGCCTTGAACGAGGTGAACACCGAGCCCGTGTCATCTCCCCATTCCCAGTTGACGGCGAGCCCGACCCGCAGGATTTGAAGGGCAGCATCGTCGGGATAGATGTCGGTCAGGCTTCGCTGCATCACCAGTTCGTCGTCGATCAGGATTGCAAATCGATTTCCGTCGAATGCAGCGCGCATGCGAAAGCATTTTCCCCAAACCACTTTGTCCGCCACATTGGTCCAGACCGCGTCATAAAGTTCCTCAAAGCCGAGCCGCTTGATGAACACCGAAATCGAGGCCCCCTGGTAGACATCGTCGAGCCAGGTCGTGACACAGACGTAGTTGTCGCTGTCTTGCCAGAAAAGCAGTCCTGCCCGGCCGCGCTGATCTTGGCCTCGACGCTCCCCAGGAGGCTCGATTGTAACCTCAAGATCGCTGAAACCCGGTAGATCCCAAGGCAGCGAATAAAATGTCCGACCAGGGTTCGGTCTGGCCACGCTCGCGCGCACATGGGCGCTGCCCAGCCCATCGACGTCAATGACCCCGGTTCCCAGTGTTCTTGCCCATTGTCCACCGCCGAGCTCCGTCGTGCGGCGATCCAATTCGCCGGCGCTGCCGGTAAAATCGTCGGCGTAGGACAGGCTTGTCCCGAGTTGGTTCCAGCATGCCTCCAGAGGCGCCATCAACGGGATGGGGACTTCGCAAGGGTGAGCCTCGAAACCATGCCAACGCGGCTCACTGTCGGCGCTTGTCCATACACCTACCCCGGTAGCATCCTCGGCTGAACCCGCCGCAGCGGGCAGGTCGAAAAGACGAGCCCCATCCAGAAAGCAGCTCACCTGACCGTCCCAGTCGAGAATCTGGACCGAATGGGTGGAACGCTCGCGCAAGGCATGTGCCGGATCCGTCGCGATCGTCGTTTCTTGGCCCGATTGCCTGCTGACCAAAGTGCATCCGAGCGTCGAGAGTTTCAGCAGCCAGAAATTGTGCTTGTCCCGAAAGCGCCAGACGAGACCACATACATCCGAGTCCGCGCTGATCTCCAGCAGCGCATGGATCAATCCCGAAGGGCCGCCGGGATCGACGACGGACAGATTGTCGCCAGCGTCCTGCAAGAAGCGCCACCGCCCTCCGGTTTCGGCAGTCTGCCCCGGCAAGCCTTCCATAAGTGCATCGGCAGCGTGGGCGGTGCCAAACCTCTTAGAAAATTCAGGCAGCCGCCCGACATGAACTGCCTGGACGCGTGTGTCGACGCGAAACCCGATCTGGCCAAGCGCTGACTGGTGAACGCCCGCAAACAGCTTTTCGTCCTTGTTGAAAGGATCGATCGCAATCGGACGCATCATCGGAAAAGCAGCGAGCCCATGGGCTCTCTGGTCGGCGGCCGCATAATAGACAGCGCCCTGCTCCCGCAACGCCACGACATAGTAGACATGAAGGTTCTTTAGACGCCGGAACGCACTCAGGCATTGCTTTCCCACACGAGCCCACAGCTCGCCATTTTCACCTTCGGCGGCGTGCACGACAAAGCCGCACCCCTCTTCCACGGGATTGACCGGCGCCTCGCTGGGGAACCAACCGACAGCCAGGTTCTCGTTGATGTTCGGCCCGCGGTAGGTCCTGGAGGTGCTAAGCACCCACCACCAAAATCGGCGAAGGGTAAGCCTCTTGCGTGGCGCACGCATCAACGAAACCAGACGGCCGGGCCATGGGTCGATGCCCGGTCCCCGCAGCCAACGGTAGACCCGCCTGGCGAGATCTTCAGGCAGTGGCGATCCCTGTGATGTGTTGTGACCGTTGGTGATAGAGACCAACATCACCAGACCAGCCTCTCGCTGAAAGGGACCATAGGAAATCCCTTGCCGGCCCCAGCCTGGCCTGACGAGCGGCTGGAAACGAAGTGCGCCGTGATCGATCGCGATCTGGCGTTCGATGTCGCGTCCTCGCCTGACCCCTCCCTTTGTCGCCAAGGTCCCTATCACCGTGCCGGGGGTGCGATCGTCCTGAAAACTATCTGCGACGAGAATCTCCGGTCCGACAACGCCGGACTCGGTCTGTTCAGCAGGTGCTGCCCAGTCATGACGGTGCAACAATTAAGACCTCCTCACGTCGTCATTGGCTGCGCGAAAATCGAGCGAGACTTGCCAAGGCATCGATGACGTATCGCCGGCCCAGCAGAAGTCGCGCACCGCCTCTCTTGTCCGTCTTGATCGCGCTTGCTGTGCCTTTGCATGGGATCGCTGTGATGGCTCCACCGAGATCACTCTCAAGTGTCCATCGGTTGTGCGAGGACGTGTTCGACCTGCCATTCCCGATTGTCATAGGAGGCTGGCAGCGATTCCAATGCGTAGCCTGCGGCAGCCAGGAATTCCGCGATCCTTCGGGCCTTGCGGTCAAGCCCCTCGCGCGTTGCGTCGTCGACCTCGTAAATCAGCTTCGGGCGGTGCCTGCGCAGCGTTTGCGTCATACCGCCCAGGACGTCGATTTCGGCACCCTCCACGTCGATCTTGACCAGTGAGGGCGGCCTGAGACCTCGGCGGGCGATGGCATCGTCGATAGCGACTATGCCGACTTCCAGGCGGCCACTCATATCCGGCGGCGCTCCCGCCGTGGCAAGCGTGGCGCCGCCGATGTGATCGGCAAGGAGAAGCTGGCCACGGCCGGTTGTCGCCCCGGCGGCTTCGGCGAACACCCGTATCGTGTCGAACCCGCTGAGCCGCGCACTTTCTGCGACAGCTTCGGCGTTACGGGGGACCGGTTCGAACGCATAGACTTGACCGCGCGGCCCGACACGGCGCGCGGCGATGAGACAGAAGAACCCGATATTCGCGCCAATGTCGAAAAAGGCATCCCCCGGCGCCAGGTTGGCCACGATCGCCTGCTGGATGGGCGGCTCGTACGTGCCGCGAACAAAGTTCGGGTCGGCGTTGCGCGTCATGAGCTTGAGGCCGGCGGCCTCTCCCTTGGCTATGACGCGCGCATCGCAGAACATGCCGAGGAACTTGGCCGTCGATCTCACACGCTCTTCCCCATTCTGTGACGCCCTCGGACGCCGGCCAGCTGTGCCGCTCGCCGCAAGGGTGGCAGATTGTGCGCCCGGGATCGACCCCGACAACGGTGGCCGCCTGCTACTTCCTCCGGCTAATCGCTACTCCGATTGTCTCATTCTTGGGTACCTGCCCGGCCTGTCAGCGCGATGGGGCAGCGGCATCGTTGCGCCAGACATGGATCGCCTCGGCAGCATCCCACCCGATCGAAACGATGTCGCGATCGCCATCGAGGTCGACCGCGCAGGCGCCGAGATGGTTCTCGAAACCGACCAGCTGCTCGACAGATTGCGCCAGATCGAAAGGCGCAATGCGCCGTGGTGCTCGCCCATGAGCAGGTCCGGCCGGCGATCGTCATTCAAATCGGCCACCGAAAAACTGTCGAGAGGTGATTTCCTGCTGCTGCCCGTTTGACCTGATGTCGCCGGGGTTGCGCTTGCGTCGCCGGTGGTGGCCGCAAGGTCAAGCAGGCCGTTGCCGTCGATGTCGCCGACAGCTTCACATCCCCGGAATGATCGGCGATCTCCCGGCGATCAAACGGTGAGACCGTTCTGAGACTTTGGCTCCTTGCCGCCAGCGGGATCGCGACGAGTTGGCGTCACAGGTCGAACATCGGCTTCGTATCGTGCGAGCATCTCGTCGTCGGCCAGCAGACGCGCGACGGTGCGGGTCACGGGCAAACTTTGCGATCGCCACCGGTTTGTTATCTCACGAGCCTTTGGACTGTCTTGGATGGGACGACGGCGCCTCCAAAAATGGACCGTAACAAAGGTTTAGCCCCGCCACCGCCGCCGCGTTCCTCGACGAGACGGTTCAGGCCCGACGCTTGCGCGGAGATGGCCTATTAAAGAGAGTCAGCTTTCGCGTTAAGCTCGTATCGCGTGAACATCTCGTGGTCACCTCAGCAACCGCTTCAGAAAATCGCCGCCACCTATGTCCGCCAGGGCAGGCCAGTCTTCTTGTCCCGCCGGCCGCTCCATCTGCGACCGGAGCGCTGCCACCGACGTTTCACATCGACAACGTCGCCGACATAGGCATTGGAATTGAACATCCTGACGCCGCGCAAGCCGGCAAGAGTCCGGACCGTTTGCCGCAATGCGGTGCGATTGAGCCCAAGCGCGTCGTCGTGCAGACGAAGGCACGGCCCCTGACACCAATACCAGACGGGATATTCGAACACGGTCACGCGCCGGCCATACTGTTGAACCGCGCCTCGAACGCCAAGATTGGTGGCAACGTGGTCTGCAGGCGGCTCCTTTGCATGCCGACATGATGCTTCGCCATGCAATCGGGAACTCGCAGAACCTCACCTGGTCGGCCGACCCGCCCAACCGGCAAACCGCCTCGATCGCTTCGCCCTCACGGGTGATCCCGCAGTGCCTCCATATCAACCCGATTTGAATGGGATGCCGAAACATCGGCAACGAAAATAAACCGGACGTCGGCGCGCAAGTTGAGCTTCTTGCTGGCGCCCCCCCCACATCCCAATGTCTCATCATCGGGATGGGGTGCGATGATGACCGCCGGCGCCTGCCAGTCGGCTACGTCGAATGGATAAGACCCCTTACGATCGCTTTATCGAGCATAGCGCCAATCGTATGCCTGACGTCGCGCATCGATGGTTGCGATCATCCGTTCTTCGGTGTGGTCCAGCCCCACCACGCATGCTAGCAAAAACGGTACGTGGTTGGGGTGAGAACAATGAAAGTAGGAATTCTTGCCGGTGGATTGGGAACGCGGCTAGCGGAAGAAACCGAGATCCGGCCGAAACCAATGGTCGAGATCGGAGCAAAGCCGATCCTTTGGCATATCATGATGCATTACTATGCCTACGGCCACCGCGATTTCGCCATCGCGTTGGGGTACAAGGGCGAATACATCAAACGCTGGTTCAGCGACTATGTCGCATTCGATGGCAGCCTGACCGTCAACGCCGCATCGGGAAGCGTCAAGCGCCACTCAAGCTCGCTGCCTGATTGGTCCGTCGACCTTGTCGAGACAGGACTGAATACGCTCACCGGCGGCCGCATCAAGCGCCTGATCGACTGGATGGGCGACGAGACGTTCATGCTCACCTGGGGCGACGGCGTTTCGGACGTCAACCTTGATGACCTGATCGCCTTTCACAAATCGCATGGCAAGCTCGCAACGATGACGGCGGTGCGTCCGCCGGCACGCTATGGGCACATCGAATTCGACGGCAATCGCGTCGTCGACTTCACCGAGAAGCCGCAGGCCTCGGAGGGTTGGATCAATGGTGCCTTCTTCGTGCTCGAGCCGGGCATAAAGGACTATATCGACGGCGACGATGTCATGTTCGAGCATGCGCCTATGCAGCGGCTCGCGGCTGACGGCCAGCTGATGGCATATCGCCACGAATCCTTCTGGCAATGCATGGACACCATCCGCGAGAAGCATCTCCTTCAGAAATTATGGGACAGCGGGCAGGCGCCCTGGAAAACATGGGATTTGATTGATGAAAGTTCTGGTTACAGGCCACCTCGGCTACATCGGTTCCGTCCTAACTCCGATGCTGCTTGAACGCGGCCATGATGTCACAGGTCTAGACAGCGACATCTTCCGGTCATGCACCTTCGTGGGAACGTTGGCCGAAGTGCCGACGATCGAAAAAGACATCCGTGACATCGAAGTCGACGATGTCGCCGGCTTCGACGCGATCATCCATCTCGCCGGACTTTCGAACGATCCCTTGGGGGACTATCGGCCCCTGCTTACCGAAGAGATCAACTGCGGCGCTTCGGTAAGGCTTGCGCAGCTCGCCAAGACCGCCGGTGTCCAGCGGTTCCTGTACGCCTCCTCTTGCAGCAATTACGGCGCGGCAGGCGACAGCTTTCTGACTGAGGATGCTCCCTTCAACCCGGTTACGCCATACGGCGTCTCAAAGGCGAATGTGGAGCGAGCGGTCGCGCCGATGGCCGATCAATCGTTCAGCCCGACATTCCTGCGTGCCTCCACTGCCTACGGCCTCTCGCCTCGCATCCGTTTCGATCTGGTGGTCAACAACCTGACCGCCTGGGCTTACACAACCGGTCTGGTCTACCTCAAGAGCGACGGCTCGCCATGGCGCCCGATCGTCCATGTGGAGGACATTGCGCTGGCCTATACCGCCGTCCTCGAAGCCGAGCGGGATTTGGTCCACAACGAGGCATTCAATGTCGGCTTGACCACGGAAAACTATCAGATCCGCGAGATCGCGGCCTTGGTCCAGGCGATCGTTCCCGGCAGCCGCGTGGAGTTTGCGCCCGACGCCGGGCCAGACAAGCGGTGCTATCGTGTCGACTGCGCCTATATCGGTCGCCGCCTGCACGGATTTAAGCCGCAATGGACGGCGCGGCGCGGCATCGAACAGCTCTATTCCACATTTCGCACAGCAGGCCTCACAGTCGAGGATTTCGAGGGCGAGCGGTTCAAGCGCATCGCCCATGTGCAAAAGCTGATCCGGAACGGCGAACTGGATGCCGATCTGCGCCGCACGCCGCAATTGGCGATGGCGATTTGAGCAAACACAGTCAGGAGCCAAGGCCATGATGATCGCTGGTGCGGCGTCGGTAACCGAGCAGGTCTGCCGATCTTGTGGCGGAAGCCACATCGATACGTTCCTGAAGCTCGGCACGACGCCGCTTGCCGATCGGCTTCCATCGAGCATCGACGATGGCGAGGAGGAGCCGGTCTTCCCGCTCAATGTCGCCTTCTGTGGCGATTGCAGCCTGGTGCAGATCACGGAAACCGTGAACCCCAGGATCCTGTTTGCCGATGCCTATCCCTACTACTCCTCGTTCTCGCAAGCGCTGCTGCGGCATTCTCGAGACAACGTGCTCGATCTGATCGAACGCCGCGGCTTGAACACTGGCAGTTTCGTGATCGAGCTGGCAAGCAACGACGGTTATCTGCTGAAGAACTATGTCGAGGCGGGCATACAAGTGCTCGGTATCGACCCCGCCGACGGGCCTGCCGCCGCCGCCACGAAGGTCGGGGTGCCGACACGCCTAACGTTCTTCACGCGCGAACTGGCCGAGTCGCTTCGCCAGGAGGGCATAAGGGCCGACGTGATCCACGCCAACAATGTGCTTGCCCATGTGGCCGACACCAATGGTTTTGTTTCAGGCATTGCACGGTTGCTCAAGGACGACGGCGTTGCGGTGCTCGAAGCGCCGTATGTCGAACCGATGATCGACCATTGCGAGTTCGATACGATCTACCACGAACACCTGTGCTATTTTTCAGTGACGGCATTGGACAAGCTGTTTCGCAGACATGGTCTTTATCTCAACGAGATAAAACACTTGTCGATCCATGGCGGTTCTATTCGCCTGTATGTCGAAAGGCAGGAACGTGTCGGCGAGAGCGTCACGAACCAGATCGCGCATGAAAAAGCCCGAGGGATCGATTCCATCGACTACTACCGCGATTTTTCCGCGACGGTCGACACGTTGAAAGTCGAGCTCTCCGCACTGCTGCACCAGCTCAAAGCGACCGGCGCCTCGATCGCCGCCTACGGGGCGGCGGCCAAAGGCGCCACCTTGATCAACACGGTCGGCATCGGACGCGATCTCATTGATTTCGTCGTCGACCGCAACACCCACAAGCAGGGCAAGTACATGCCCGGTCAGAAAATTCCTATCCGCTCCACGGAGGCTCTGTTGGAGGCGCAGCCGGACTACGTGCTGGTGCTTGCCTGGAATTTCCTCGATGAGATCATGGCGCAGCAAACAGAATATCGGGCCAGGGGCGGAAAATTCATCGTTCCCGTGCCGACCCCGCGGATCGTGTGACCGTGCTGGTCGAAAGCGCTGCCCGCGCCGAAGCGCGTGACCCGCTGACGAATTCGATGCGGCTTCGCGTCGATTGTCCGGTCTGCCGGCAGCAGGATTTGCTGCATTCCGTTTCCTTCGACGCCCTGCCGGTGTCGTGCAACTCGCTGCACCCTGACGCGAACTCGGCCGTCGCCGCACAGAGCGGCAAATTCGCGCTGGCGTTTTGCCGCAGTTGCGAACATTTTTTCAACGCCGCCTTCGAAGACGACCGGATCGGCTATACGCAAGATTACGAGAACTCGCTGCATTTTTCGCCGCGCTTCGCCGCCTTCGCGCAGGACCTCGCGGAACGCCTGTCCACTGCTTACGCCCTTAAGGGAAAATTGGCCGTGGACGTCGGTTGCGGCAAGGGTGATTTCCTCAAGCGGCTCTGCGCGGCCAGCGGCGCCAGGGGGATCGGCTTCGACAGGAGCTTCGAAGACAATCGTGGTGAGAACGTCGCCGGCGTGGAATTCATCAATGACTGGTTCGGCGATGCCTATCCGGACGTCAGGCCCGACTTCGTTTCCTGCCGTCACGTCCTGGAGCACATAGCTGAGCCGATCGCCTTCCTGCAGGGGCTTCGGTCCCATCCAGGCGTTGAGCCCAGCACCGTCTTTTACATCGAGGTGCCCAATGCGCTCTATACATTGCGCGACATGGGAATCTGGGACCTGATCTACGAGCACATTTCCTACTTTACGCCGCACTCGCTGCGCGCGGCGATGGAGGCAGCAGGCTTCGAGGTGCTGGACGAAGGCGCGTCGTTCGGCGACCAGTACCTTTTCATCGAAGCAAAACCTCGCGAAACCGGGATGACGGCCGACTTTTCAGAAACGGGGAAGATCGAGGCGTTGGTCCGCCGCTTCGATCAAACCTATCGCGACAAGGTCGCCTGGTGGCACAATTACCTCCTGGAACGGGATCCGGAGCAGACTGTTGTGTGGGGCGCGGGATCAAAGGGGGTCACGTTCGTCAACGTCGTTGCCGGAGGCGCGCGGATAAGCGCTCTGGTCGACGTCAATCCGCACAAGCAAGGGCGATTTGCTCCAGGCACCGGGACAGCTGTGGTTGGGCCGGAGAGCCTGCGCGGCAGGCCCTTGCGGTCGATCATCGTGATGAATCCGCTCTATCGGGACGAAGTTGCCCTGGCGGCGAACAAGCTTGGATTGACGCCCGACATCATCGTGGCATGAGCTGGCGAACTGCCCCTTGCGGCTGACGGCCTGGCTTTCCGGGACCATCGACGTCGATCCGCTGCAGGTTGAGCGGCCTCAGCCAGCAATGTCGCGTATAATCGGTCGCCCGACGCATAAACTGTCGCCAATCGATTGGCGTCCTGAACAGCGCCCGCCAAAGCAACAGCGAGTTAAGCCCGATCAAGAAACGGGACCGTATGAGCTGCCCGCTCCGGTTGACTGCCGCATAGGTTACAAACCCGCGAAACGTAGCGCCGAACCTCTTCAACACTGCCTCGACCTGAACGTCGTAGCGCTCGTTGGCTGCGAAGCCCTGAAGCGACTTCGTCGTCCCGACCGGGCGTGTGTGTCTAACAACGACGTCGTCAACTATGGCGTAACGCAGCCAAGGCATGTCAGTCAGGCGGGTCCACAAAAGATCTATTCCCGTCTCGTAGCCGAGCCCGAACAATGTCAACGCGGCCTGCAGGGACCTGGCGCTGAACACCGGACACATCATTTCGACCGTGTTGGTGTATCGCAACACGTATCGCCTGCCGCTGACAAGCGTCGCGGCATAGGAGAAATAGCTATCCAATGAAAGTGCTGGCTGAAAAAGATCGAGTTTATATCGTCGACCGATTGCGAACAGACGATTCAAATCCAGTTTCGTGGTCTCGATGTCATCGTCGATCAACGCGATGAGATCATATCTCGTCACAATGTCAGGGTAACTTTGAAACAGGGCATGATACCCCGCGATCTTGCGCCCGGGCAGAAATACGCTCAAATCGTTCTGGCCATGGGAAACGCCAGGCTCGTAGGCGGCGACGAGAAGATCGAAATCGGCTTCGCCCGCCCCCTCGGTCCAGCCGGCATGCAAAGAGCCACGCCCCGCCCGCACGATCACCAGATTTCTCTTGCCCGAGCCCTGCGGCAACGGCTGGGAGGCGGACGCTTCCACGGCTGCGGGCGCGGCTTGGCGACGGTTCATTCAAAGGCCTCCGGCCGATCCTCGCACCAGATCACTCGTTTCTAGCTTGGAGAGCGGCCCGAGACGGCATGAATGCGTCTTAGGGCTCCCAGGCCGGCGCCGCGCAGCTTGCTACGAAGCTGCGGAGAAACAACGCCCACAGCTTCCAGGCAAAATCTCGCGACGAGCAGTGGATCCAGTATCCATGCAAGCAGATGAAACAGTGTGCTGGCGAGCGGTGCTGTGCGCCTGTGCCGATAGGCGATCGCGGCGAGGTGTTTTACCCGCGTCGACAATTCGAAAGCGTTCGCGGTGGAGCCATCCGGATTTTGCCAGGCCAACCGTTCGGAGCTTGGCAATCGCACCGAACGCGTCGGATGGTCACGGCTGTAGAGTATCGCGTTGGGCGCCTGGACAAACGGCCCGAGAATGGCCATCTCGGCCAGAAGTGCACAATCAGAGCCGTAGTAGGGCTCATGCAATGTCGTTTTGAGCAGAGCATCTCGGCGCCAAAGGCCAAACATCGCCGCATCCCATCCGTGCGCGGCAACCATCAGCCGAAAGCGGGACGCGGGCGAAGATCCTCCCATATCCGGCAGCACCCGTTCGATATAGGAAGTCTGCTGTCCGGTCTCGTCGATTCCCAGCAAGCGCGGATAGGCAATGACGTGGCTGGCGTTACCGTCGAGCGCACGCACGCAGTCCGTCAGGAAACCACGGTCCAAGACGTCGTCGTGCGCGCACCATTTGAAATAGGCGCCAGAGCTCAATTCGAAAGCTCGATTGAAATTGGCCGCGGCGCCCAGGTTGCGCTCGTTTCGAACATAGCGGATGCGCTTGTCCCGCAGCGCGAATTCCAAGCATATATCGGCTGTCGTGTCTGTCGAAGCATTGTCGGTGATGACGAGTTCAAAATCATCGAAATCCTGCTCGAGGATCGACTGGATCGCCTCGGAGACGAAATTTTCGCCATTGTAAACGGGCAGACCAAGGGATACTCGGGGCGACTTGGAATGTTCCATTTTCCGGCTTCTTCTTGACGAGAGTGCGATCAGACCGCGATGATTTCCGGTCGCAGGCCCAGCGCATTCAAGGATTGCGTCACTTCATTGACGTATATCGGGTTCATGACGATGACGAGGTCGGGCGGAGTGTCCAAGAGGTCGCTTGGCGCGATGACCGGATGTCCGGTTCCGGGCGTAAACTTGCCTTGCTTGTAAGGGTTGATGTCGACTGCTGCCCAAACTTCGTCTCCAAGCTGCAAGGTCGTCAGGAACGACACCGCTTTGCTCCCGCCGCCCCACAGGACGACCCGCCGGCCGGCGACGTATGCGGCGCGGATGCGCTCCTGCCAGAAATCCTGAACCGCACGCACGCGGGCGGGGAAACTTTCCGCCAAACGGCGCATCTCTTCCAGATCGTGCTCGAGCGGTAGGCTCGGTGTCGTTGGGCCTGCCGACGGCCGGGCGTACTGAACAATGTACTGGTCGTCATAGACGAGTTCCAGATCGGTAACGTCAAACCCTTCCTGGCGAAACAGTCGTGCGTGCGTGCCGGGGCTGAAATAGGAACAATGCTCGTAGTAAATATCCCAGAATGCACTCTCCACCAGCACGCGTTTTGCATCCGGCGTTTCGAAGACGACCCAATCTTCTCTCCGTTCACCGATCATCTTTCGGATCAGCCGCACGAAATTCGACACTGACCCTATGTGTTCGAGCGTGTGGCGACAAAGGACTGTGTCGGCTTGGAGATGCTGGTAATCCGGTCCGAAAAAATCGACGATCATCTGAATGTCGCCGTAGTCTTCATTGCGTCCTTTGTCGGCTCGATAACCTGGATCGATGCCGAGCCCGGTGGCGCCGCCCACCAGGCAAAGCTCGCGGAGAAATTCGCCCTTGCCGCAGCCGATCTCCAACACGTGCTTGCCGGCTATCGCACATTTCTGTGCAATTTCACGTGCAAGCCCCTTGGCGAAATTGTTGAAAGTGCTGGAAAAATGCTGCGATTCCTCAAAATTGGTCGAGTAGCCCATGACCGTTTCGTCAAAGGCCCTGTTGAATATGAACCCGCATGCTTCACAGAATGCCAGGTCAAGGTCGCGGCGAGGAAAAGCATGCGCTTCCTGGGCCGAGCTGAGCAGGACGCAGCTATGCACCGGGATGGATTCGACCCTGTAGATCGACCGGCTGACGGGCGCCGAGCAGCATGGACACGAGGTCGATTGAAGCGCTTTGGCGTTGCTGGCCATATGAAGGTCGATCGAATTCATGGGAGAGCTGGCTCGGCAAGGGAATCGGTTATCTCGCGCCTTCCTGTTCCAAAGAATTCCCTGTGCCCGGTTTCGCGAGCAAGCTGGGCAGATTGGGCGAGGCCAAGGGCGTCGAGGATCGCAAGGTCGAACCTCTCCTCGGAGAACCTGGACGCGTTCATACGACAGGCGTGCGGCGCTATCGACACTGCATTTTCCTCGAACAGGTCAATTGCCTCGGCTATCGATTCGATGGACTGACGGTCGAAGAGCACACCTGTCGGATGGCTGCTCTCGCCAAGCGGCCGGACAATGTCGCGGGCACCGCCACGGCCAAAGGCGATCAACGGAGTGCCGCAAGCCTGGGCCTCGGCAAGCGCTATCCCGAAATCCTCGCATCCGGCGAACACCATCGCACGGGCGTTGGCGATTTTTTCGACGTATTCATGCCGCGGCAGATAGCCGGTGAAGATGATGTTGGGACCGGCAAGCGATCGCAGATGCTTGGACTGTACCTCGTCGCCCACGACGATCAGGCGGCGCGACGGCGTTTTGCTGAACGCCTCGATAATCAGATCCGTACGTTTATACGGGGCGTGGAAGGCGGCCGTTACGTAGTAGTCATCCTTGTTGGCGACGAGCTTAAGTTCCCCGGTGGCCACGGGCGGATGGACTACCCGGGCATCGCGGCCGTAAATCCGTTCAATTCGGGAGCGGACATAGTTCGAATTTGCCAGCATCAAATCAGGACCATGCGCGGTGCGGGTGTCCCAGGTCCGCAGCCTGTGGAGCAAATAGCGAAAGGCAAGGCCCTTCGGACCAAATCCCAAATGGGCTTGCTGCAAATAGGAGAATTGTTCGTCCCAGGCATAGCGCACGGGACTGTGCACGTAGCAAAGGTGTGGTTGGTCTGGGCGCGTGAGAACGCCTCGAGAGAATGCAGCCGAAGAAGAAATTACCGCGTCATATCCAGTGACATCAAATTGCTCGATCATAAACGGGCAAAGAAAAAATAGAGACCTGTAGTATTTTTTCACCAATGGGAGCCGATTCATCGCAGAAACGTGAAAAACCACGCCCGGAAAATGCTCGTCCTTGACCTCCTTCGGAAGAAAATCAAAAAGGGTGAAGACCTCGGCTTTTGGAAAGAGCCTGCAGATCCGGGCAAGCACCTGCTCCCCTCCGCGAAAATTCGGGCACCAGTCATGCACGACAGCGATACGCGCGTTGCGGTCGATAGCAGCAAATGGCGCCTTGCCGATGGTTCGCACATGTTTGGTATCATGGACAACCATGGTGGTTGCTTTCGACTGTCGCACATGGCGCATGCATTGCCCTCCAGGAACCCTTGGCATCCTTCGGGGATTTTGTTTTTTTCCAGGATGCTCAACGACTGTGTGTCGTCCGTCCCGTCCAAACAAGCTGTCTATCGGGTTAAGCTGCGCCCCCGCTCGAAGCCGATTGCACTCCAACGAGGTACGGCTTCTACTCCGATGGGCCTAAGCACGCAGCAACGCTAAACTTATGCGCAGGCTGCATCGGCGCGACCGGCGGATTAGGATGGCAGCGCACTCACTTCATTGGCCGTGCGGAGGGTTGGTTGTCGATAAAACTGGTCGTGATCGTCGCAACGTTCGGTCGCACGGAACATGTGGCGCGGCTTCTCGCGCGGCTTGAGCGACAGACCAGGTTGCCCGACGCGGTGATCATTTCGGCTCCCGACGCAAGCCATGTTCCCAACACCATGGCCTGCCGGTTTCCGGTATCGAGCGTATTCGGAAAAAGGGGCCTGGCGGCACAGCGCAACAACGCCCTCGATGCCGCGGGCGACCGTTTCGACATAATCACCTTCTTCGACGACGACTTCATTCCTGCAGACGACTATCTCGATGGCATATCACGGGCATTCCTGCAGCAGCCGGACTGGGCCGTGGTGACTGGAAACGTGCTGAAAGACGGTGCAACGACTGCAGGGCTCACGTGGCAAGAAGGTATCGAGGCGCTTCGCGAGGCCGGCACGGCGACTGAAACGCATGGGGTGGATCAACTCAGCGCCTACGGGTGCAACATGTCGATCCGGGCGGCTTTCATCGACGGCTTGCGCTTCGATGAACGGCTTGTGCTCTACGGGTGGCAGGAAGACGTTGACTTCACCAGCCGGCTGCGGGCCAGGGGGCGGGTCGTCGCCTTGAAATCGATCCGCGGCGTTCATCTCGGCGTCAAGAGCGGTCGCGTAAGCGGCGTCCGTTTCGGCTATTCGCAGGTGGCGAACCCGGTCTATCTCATCCGCAAAGGGTCCGTTCCATTGCCTGTCGGACTAAAGTTGATGGGCAAAAATCTACTCGCCAATCTCGCACGCAGTCTCTGGCCGGAATCCTACATCGACCGGAGAGGACGTCTGCGCGGCAATCTTCTGGCGCTTTCACACATCGCAAGAGGCCGGGTGGAGCCTGAATATATTCTGGAGATTTAGATGGTTGATGACCCGTTCTTTTCGATCGACAGAGGCACTCGCCCAAATCGCCGAGCTCGAGGCCTCGACAGGCTGTCGTATCGGCGCGCGGCTCGGCGCCTGCTCCAGGTCGTGGTGTCGGCGGGGGTGACGTTGGCCTGCATGTCGGGCATTTCGGCCGCAAGCGCCAAGGAGTATGTGCTCGGCCCACAGGATAAGCTGCGCATCAAGGTCTACGAATGGCGTGCGTCGCGCGACACGATTTTTGCCTGGAGTGCTGTCAACGACGAATACACGGTCGGTCCCGACGGCTCCATTTCACTGCCGCTGGTTGGCGAAATTAAGGCTGCCGGCCTCACCACCAGCGAGATTGCGAACTCCATCGGCAACGGCCTGATGAAAAGTGTTGGGCTTGTGCGCGTACCGCGCACCGCGGTGGAAATCATCCAGTTCCGACCGTTCTATGTCGTCGGCAAGGTGACGCAATCGGGCGAATTCGCATATCGGCCGGGGCTGACCGTCTTGCAGGCCTTGAGCATTGCTGGCGGGCTGCGGACGCGGGAGGACGGGGACGCCAGGTTCGAGCGCGAAGTGATCCAGGGTCGAGGAGATGTGAGCCTGCTTAGGCTGAGCGAGGCCAATCTCCTCGCGCGCAAGGCGAGGCTCGAGGCGGAACTCTCGCATGCCAGCGACATTCAGTTTCCGCCCCAGTTGACGCCACGCACTCAGGACGACGTCATCGCCATGCTCATGAAGCAGGAGCAATTGATCTTCCAGGCGCGCAAGGAGGGGTTAGACACCCAGGTCAAGGCGCTTCAGAGTCTGCGTGAGTTCCTGCAGAAGGAACTCACCTCGCTGGAAGCGCAGCTCGTTTTCCTCGACAAGCAGATTGCCTCTATCCAGAAAGAGTTGACGTCGGTCTCGGCGCTTGTGGCAAAAGGGCTGGCGGCGGCGCCGCGGGAATTTGCCTTGGAGCGAACCCTCGCCCAGGCGCAGAGCGAGAGGCTGTCGGCGGAAACCAGTCTGCTGCGGGGCCGTCAGGAAATCAGCAGAACCGACATATCGATACTCGAACTCCAGGACGGACGGAGAAATGAGGTAACGATCGATCTGCGTCAAACGCAAGCCGAACTCGATGCTCTCGACAGCAAGACGGAAACCGCGAGGCGGCTGTTGTACGACTCCGAGATATCTGCCCCGGCACTTCTTGCCCACCGAGCCCAGTCGGATCTGGCTGCGCCGATCTACACGATCTTCCGACCGTCAGCGGATGGCACGACGGCGCAGATACAAGCTAACGAAACCAGCGTCGTCGAGCCCGGAGACACCATCAAGATTGAAATACCACCGGCTCCGGATGAATTGGGCGCGCTGGAATCGAAGTCGACCGAGCGGCGCAAGGCGCCGGGAATAGAACTCAAAGCCGAAACCGTCGGCGGTACCGTAGGCATTCCGTAGCCACCTGGCGGATTTTGCAAGCCGGATGAGGTAGAAGCGCGCGACTGGTCGATGGAAGCCAGGGAACTTCCTTGGTCAGTACGCGCACCAGCCATCGCGCTCTTTTCCTGGGGAAAGAGACCCGCTGTGCAATCGACGGCACTACCGGACATCTTCTTGACAACTACGTTCATGAATGGATTCAACTGAAACCGTCCAGGTCTCAGGCGGTTCGCCTTGCCAACAAGGTTCTCCGAAAACTTGGAATAACCCTTGTCCTCGCGTGCTTGCACCACCTGTTCGCAGGGGCTGGATGACCAGCGTCGAACAGAGATTGGACATGTATCCCCTGGCAAGCGCGGCACTTTCCAACGCATATTTCAGCACGACGACCCAAGCAGGAACCTTCACTTTTCTGACAGCTTCGAAGGTCTCCCGAACGCCAGTGCCGAAGACGGCCACGACAACGCTCACAGGGGCGACATGGCCACGACCAAGGCCGCGCTCATCGCAAACTTCAAGCGCTTGAATTGCTTTGCGCATCTGGATGGCGGACTATACGTCGCTCAAGGTCAGCTTGGAGTATGCGTATCCTCGCCTATCAAACGGCGCGTTGCTTAGCGGTAAGCCCGAAAAGGTTGCGCTTTTGTATGGTGGATTCGATAGCACCATGGGTTTCGGAGGTCATGGATACTTCCGAACTCTGTGAGCCTATATCGCTTTAGGCGCGGCCGGGAACGGCGCCGACCTGCGATTGGATCCCGTATGCGCTGGAATCGCGCGAATGCTGGAGCGTCCTGACAGCGGCCTCTGCAACACGGTCGTCTTCAACAGGCAAGAGCCGGCTGACCAGAACGACAGCGAGAGGAATCAAGAACACGATACCGGGGTCGGCGCTACCACTTGCCAGCGACGCGGCCACGAGCCCGGCCAAGGCACAAGCGCGCACGCTCGACGCTATCGCGTCGACCTCGGGATTGATCCGACGGGCGCCCCGCAGGCCCCGCACCAGCATTGCCAACAGAATCATCATCATCGCGGTGCCGAACAGCCCCAACTGAGAAAGCAGCGCTATCGGCCAACTCGAGGCCCGCGAGCTTCCCAACCCGACCCCCAGTCCACCTGTATCGAAGAAGGACTGCAGGCTTTTGTAGTTCCAGTAGCTGCGCTCCTGGCCGGACACTGATGTCACTTTGTTGACGACCGTGGAGTCGACAAGCTGCAAAACCGGATCAAAGAAATGCGGATAGAACAGACCAGCGGCCATGGCGCAGAGGAGCAAGGGTGGTAGCAGCCCGGCAAGCATCGCCTCCCCCGACCTCAGCCGGCCCGAAGCGAGCGACTTCACGATGGAAAAGACAACGGGCACGCTTACGATTGCAAGACCGACATAGGCGGTCGACGATGTCGACAGCAGCAGGAGAACAAACAGGGCCGCTCCCAACCCGAATGCGAATTTGGATCCGGTCTTGCGCCAATAGGTGTAGGTGAACGCCAGCCCTGCCAGCGAGGCCCCGCCGAACGCAGATGCCTCCGAAAACGCCCCCGCGATCCGCCAGAACCCAGCTTCCCTCACTTGCGTCAGCATCGCGTAGTTGGCGCTACGAATGGGGGCGAGAATGTCGCCGGCGCCGCTCACCTTGCCCAACAAATCCAGGATGCCCATAGCCACGTGCAAGGTGAACCATAGGAAGAAGCCCCGCCTGATATCGGCCAAGGTGCCGCTGCGCTGAAGCAGCAGACAGACCGCCAGGAACGTCAGCCCTGCCAGAATAAAGTACCCCGCCTGAGAGATATTGGCCGACACCGGCGCCAAGGCGGCTTCGTAGACGCCTTTGCCGGTGCGAGAAGAGACGAAGGCGCTTGTCTGCCCGGCAAAGAGCCTGGGAAACAACAGCGCTCCGATGCATACATAGATCATGAGCGCACACACGATCCATGTTGCACCTATACGAGCAAAGACGGATCCTATCTCCCTCCAGATTCCCCGTCGAGCCACTGCTGCCACTATCAGCAGCATATCAAAGACAGTGAAGATAAGCGGCGATGAGCCGCCAAGCGAGGTTATCGTCCCGATTGCCGTCGCGCCAAAGGCCAAGGAAGCAATCAGCGCAGCGATGATCGACCAGCGCATACAAACGACGAGGGCCAGAATTCCCGCGCAGATCAGCACCCCAGCCACGGAAATCTGCATTTCACTCCTCCGCCGATCGCTGATCGTGGCTGTGCATAATTAAGCGAATGGCTTCACAGGAAGGTGCGACTCTGATTTGCTTGCGAGGGCGTTGGTCTTGCGCCAAGAAAATTGACCCCTGGGAGGTCGCCGTGTTGCTTGCCATTGTCGGCGTTGCGGGTCTTGCACTGGTGGCAGGGCTTACGCTGCGCGCGCCGGCGCTGATAGCGGCGACATTGGCGGTGATCGCCGGCAGCATCGCTGCGGGCAATTTTCTCCACCTGTCTGTTGAAACCACCATCCGCTCGACACTCTATCTCGTTGCCGTCACCCAAATTGCCTACTTGGCCGGCCTGGCACTTGCCGTACTGTGGCACCGCCCGAGGCCGGCGGCTATAATCGCCCAGACCGTTTCTGCTCCCCTGGACGTTTCCAATTCAGGAGGTCTGATCAAATTTCATCATGGCCGGTATCGTCCGCATCAGGATCGAGAAGTCGCGCAATAGAGACCATGTTTGAACGTATTGCGTATCCAGCAGCACGCGGTGCGAATATTCGGTCATGTTTCTCCCGCTTATCTGCCAGAGGCCGGTCAGCCCTGGCCGCGTCTTCAAATATTCGTGCGCTGCGGCGCCATAGCGTTGCAATTCGTCGGCAACGACAGGTCGTGGACCGACGCAACTCATGTCGCCGCGTAAGACGTTGAACAGCTGCGGCAGCTCATCCAGGCTCGATTTGCGGAGCATCTTTCCGAAAAACAGGATACGCGGATCGCACTTAAGCTTCTGGTTGGCTGCCCACTCCTGGGCGGCTTGTGAATCGCTGCTCAGATGCCGTTGCAGCACCTCCTCGGCATTAGGCACCATGGTGCGGAACTTGTAGCAGTCAAAGAGCTTTCCGTTGAATCCGATACGGCGGTGAACAAACAGTACCGGACCGCCTGTGGTGGCCTTGATCAGCAGCGGGATAAGAACCAGGATCGGACTGGCCACGATGAGCGCGGTCGAGGCTACCAACAGATCCAGCAGCCTCTTGGCCCAACCGCCCAGAGGCTGTCTGTGGTCGCCCCCTACATCGTCTTGAACGCTTGCCGTCAGCATGTCCGGCCCAAGCGCCGTGGTAGCGCTGTCAGGGCTTGCGTCGAGTTGGGGCAGTGCGAGGCCTGGCGTATTCGATGTCGCGGCCGCGCCGCTTTCTTGTCGAAGAAACAATGTCGCCGCAGGCCTGGCCCCGATCAGAACGGCCAAGTCTTTGTACGGCAGCGCGTGGCTTTCGGTCACGTTGGACATTTCTGA
This sequence comes from Mesorhizobium sp. WSM4821, assembly GCF_055901555.1. NCBI lineage: Bacteria > Pseudomonadati > Pseudomonadota > Alphaproteobacteria > Hyphomicrobiales > Phyllobacteriaceae > Mesorhizobium > Mesorhizobium sp. WSM4821. The sequence continues at coordinate 5,913,890 of NZ_CM148371.1, forward strand.
TCACGCTCGATTTCTGCTGTTTTCCCTTGCATTTTGTCAATGACAACTGACTGCGGGCAAGCAGAGAAAAGGTGGTAGTTGGGGGATGATTGGTAGCGGCGGGTTACCCCTAAGATGCTAGATCAGGTACGGACGAATGGCTGCTCCGACCAATGGCAGGCACAATGTCGGAACCAGACGTTCGACGCGCCGTTGTTTGCGCCGCCCTGCCTTGTTGGCGGCGCAGTAACACTTGGCAGGCAGGTGGCGAATTGACGCCAGTGCCCGAGACTTGCCGCCGAGCCTGCGCTCGATTGACCTGCCGCCGGGAAGTCCAGGGTCGATGTCAGCGCGGTGCTTGGGTTGCGTGCTTGCGGTAACGATGAGCCGAACCAGAACGAACACGGGTCATCAACACCCCAACGACCGGCGAATTTATATTCTTGAGGGTCTGCGTCAGATCTTCAAGTTGATCAAGAGACGTCACGCCCCACTGCGCCACGACAATCACACCATCAAGAAGCGGGCAGACAGCGAGCCCTTCGGCGCCTGAACTAAACGGCGGAAGCTCGACAATGACGACACTGTAGTCGTCGACATCGCTCAGCAATCTGTCCATATTGTCGGGAACAAGGAGGTTTGCGGAATTAGACTCATCATTCTTCAAGTAATAAAACGATGTCTTTTCAATAAACTGGATCTGCTTGACGAGATCCTTCGGACTTCCGCAATCCCGATCGATCACGTTGACATCTGAGGAACTGACAAGTTCCTTGGCCAGTGCCGACCTGTGGTCGGCGTTGATGACGAGGGTTGGCGTACCCGACATCGCGCAGAGGGCCGCCAGATTGCTTACAACGGTGCTCTTTCCATCACCGGGGGAAACGGAAGTGACTCCGATGCGGCGCCTCGGATGGGAGGTTCCGGCCAGGCTCATGACTGCCTTGACGCTCTGAAGGCTCCCGCTGAATGAGGAATCCGGATTCTTCAGCACCTCGTCAAGCCGGCCGAAACCACCGCGCCTGAAGCTGACCGGCGGCAATTCGCCAATACAGGCCAAGCCCAGTTCGCGGCGGATCTGATGCGGCGTCCTGACGTTCCGATCGAGGCCGCGCCGCGCCACTGCAAACCCGATGCCAGCCACCAGTCCGGCAAGCGCACCAAAGGCGAGGATCAGCTTGTTGCGCGGCCGACTTGCCGTCTTCGGGCTCGTTGCGGATGTAATAACACGCGCATTGGCGATGAGATAGGGCTGTTGGTCGACCGAGTTCGTATAGGCTCCGAGCAGGCTTTCATACATCTTTCGATACGTCTCGGCGGTAACTTCCAACTGCTCCAGTGTCGTCTGGTTTTTTGGTTGTTCTTCGTTGACGGGGAGGTCCTGGCCGTCGACGGGTGTCTCGCCCTGGCCTATGCTGTAGTCGTGTTTCGCGCGAAACTCCTGGGCGATCCTGGTCGCCTTGTTCATCTGGTCGCCGACCTCCCGCATACGCCTTTCCAACCATACGATGCCTTCGCTGGCCGCTACTTTTGTCGTTTGCACTTGCTCGCGTACGAAGGCCTCTGCTGTGGCGTTTGCGATGCGTGCCGCCAATGCCGGGTCCAAAGACTGGAATGTAATGTCTATTGCGTACGAGACACCGACACGCTGAACATCCAGGCCATCGCTGAACACCTCCACCGCAGCACGCTCGCGCTCGGCTTCCGACTGAGGAGTATTCGGTTGTTCCCGGCCCGACCAAGGCAGCACTGTTTGGAAGAAACCCGCTGGCGCGGCGTTGCTGGTGTTGTCCCCGTCAGCCTGAAAGACACCGATCCAGGCCCTGTGAAACCTCTCGCCGATCGTCGGACCGTGCATATCCCTGAACGTTGGATTGTCCATCAGTCCAAGGTCATCGATCACCATTATCGCGATCTTCTGGGAGCGCAGAACTGCGAGTTGGCTCTCGATCTGGGCGGTGTCGAGCGACAGATTCACCTCGGAGGGCTGCTGCTGAAGGTTTCTGGGGATCTTTGGCTCGATCAGTATCTGCGTTCGCGCCACATAGATCGAATCCGAGGTAGCAAAGTAAAATGTGGCGCAAGCGATTCCGGCGACCATAAAGGCAAGTATCGAAAGGAGATACTGCCGGACAAAAGAAACAATGTCAGCAAGGCTGATAAAATCCTGCGGAGCATCGGCCGCCCCAAGCCATGGCTTGTGGGCAATGGTCGCCAACGGACGGTCTAGCATGGCTTCAATCCATATCTGCAACGAAAGGGGCGGCGAACTGCAGGCCGAGCAGGGTCTCAATAGACGAGCCCCATTGCGAACGTGCAGCCGTGGCCACCGTTATGTCCATGATCGATCGCAAGTAACCGCTGTCAGGTTAACTTGATCGGCCCGACATGAGCGTGCCGGGGAACATCTCATTGAGCTTGTAGACGACCTCGGTCCTGTTCGTCGCCTTCAACTTCTTCATGATGTTGCGGATGTGGACCTTGACCGTGCTCTCACGCAGATTGAGCTCGTGGGCGATTATCTTGTTCGCCTTCCCACGCCTCAGGGCCTGGACGACCTCTTCCTGCCGTTCCGTGAACACGCTGGCCATGGCTCTTGTCGAATCGACGCCGGTGTCAATTGCCTTGTGCAGGGCAAAGACACTGCTTGCAGGCACAAATGTTCCGCCGGCAAGGACAAGATTTACGGCTTCAACGCAGATCTCGAAACGGATCGAGGAAGGGATGTAGGCCTTTGCGCCATAGTTCAACGCCTTCAGAATCTGCTCCAAGTCGTCGGTATCGGCTAAAATCACCACTGGAATCGGGTGAGCCTCATTCACGAGATCGGCGATTTCGCTGCCGGTCTTCGCGTCGGTCACCTTTCGGCTGCCCACGTTCAGCAGAATGGCTGATGCCGACAGTGCGTTTTCCTGATGCCGCCATTCTTCGATCGACCCGAACGACAGGATTTCCTTCCCGACGCCATAGGCAGTCAAGCATTGTGCAAGACATTGTCTGTCAAGCACCCGCTCATCCAACAGAGCCAGGCAGGATTCAGCCAAGCCGTTTCTATGAAGATGAATTCCATTCGCAAGATTACCCGATAAGAATTCCAATGCACCGGGTGATTTGGCGTCTAATTGAATTGTCGGTACCATGAACTTACTCCCCAAACATTACTCACGTTTCGAGACCAGTACGAGCGGGATTTTAGACAATACTATCCTGCGAGCAAAAATGTTCTGCTCGCACCAACTTCCTTCAAACTGTGAGATTGCCAGGCCCCCGCCATGGTCTCAGCACTATTGCGTAGAACAGGTTATCGGCCAAAAGGCGGGCCTTCACTAATTTAGGTTAACAAACTCTAAAAAAAATTTCGGCTACTTCAATTGGCAGAGGAAGAGGCTAGTGAAGGCTGCGCCGAACGGAAGCTCGACTTCGCATTGTCGCCAGATGCGAGCGCTCGCCGTCCAATGGGATAGTGGGCTTCGCCTATCGGGATGGCCTTGAGGCGCATCCCGCCGCCTTGGCGTGGCATGCCAACAGAGCGTCAATTATAGACGTATCTATTATGGACATATCTGTCGTCGAACTCGGCAAATTTCGTGGCCCCCGCTTGATCGAGCACGCGGACATGACCTTGGCGGAACTCGAGAAGCCCGCGTTCGCGCAATTCCCGCAACATTCGATTCACATGAATCGGAGTCAGGCCGAGCGCGTCGGCGAGGTCGTACTGGGTGAGCGGGCATGCATAGCCAGTACGGGTGACAGCGCCTACACGCTCCAAGCGCGCTCTCAGTTCGAGCAGCAAGTGCGCTGTCCGCGCCAAGGCGCTGCGTCGACCTATATTGGTGAGATGTTGAGCGACAAGCGCTCTTTGATGCACGAGAGGTTCGAGAAAAAGGGTAGCTGTACGGGACGACTTTGCCGCGCCAAGAGCAAGCGCCTTGGTCGAGGCCTCCAATACCGCGAGCTCGGTCTGGGCCACAAATGTCTCAAGAGCCGTGCCCATATACGACTGTGGCAGGACAATGTCGCCCTTGAGGGCAAAGTCCAAAATCTGCCTCTGTCCACCGGCAAGATCATGGGAAATGCATCCCCAGCCTGACTCGACTATGAAGACGCGATCACAGTCCTCTCCCTGATTGACGATTGCGGTTTCTGCCGCATATCGCTTCGAGACGAATCCTAGCGCCTTGATATACGCCTTATCGTCACTTTTCAGTCCGCCCGAAGACGGATCATTTTCATTTCCATTCCAAAAAGGGCGTGAAGCGTACGTCATTTGAACCCCGCCAATCCTCCCCAAGGTACCCTCCTAGCTAAAAATGTACTTCAGCTTTGACGTGTTGAGTATCCTACCCAGGCTACACCAATTGGATGATGTTGCCCTGATGCACTCCCCAAGAAGCAAGGATCATGCCTGATCAAGGCCGAACTAAGACCCGAATTCCTTATCAGGTCGACGGACCGCGCCAACGGCTTCAGCGAAATCGCACGAAACAATCGCGCCGATTTCGAGCAGTTGTATGTGTTCGCAGGGAGGGGTCGAGGTCGCTTCAGCTCGATCCAGGTAAACGCCGACTTTCAGCGGAAACGGCACAGCTGCGGCTGTCCGACTGATCCGTGGCGTTCCGCACCTCTTGAGGCAACGCACTGATTTCACTTGCCAATAACGTCTCGGATGCCGCCAGCCCGATTAGCACCGCTTCACTCAAGCGCCACGCCTGCAACGCAATCGTGGCAGGTCAGCTGCCTCACAGCGCGAGCAAGTCAGCACCAGGCCCGGCATGAGATTTTTTCCTGCCATGACGAGGTCTCAATGGAACGGAGCGTTCGCTCGTAAGGCTCGGACTGCCCACCGCTGGATGAGCAACCCTCGCCCAAGTTCCAGGGCCGGAATGGTCAGGCGACGACACTCTTGGTTCCATGCTGTCCCCGTTTGAGACACCACACGGTGGGCATACCTCATTCGCAGTAGCTATGATGCCCCGATTAGGTGCAATGCGCAGAGAGGTCCGCCGCCACCCGCCCGGAAAAAGGGGTACGTCTGGGGTGCCGATGCGGCCGACCAAAGCCCCGGGCCACATCGACTTATCCGCAAATGGATCCGGCGCATGGCCGAGCGGCGTCTCGACCGCCTTATTGTCTCCGGAATTGTCTCCGGAGCCTAAACCGCCATTTTGAGTTGATTTGGCGCCGGAGGTTTAGGAAACCATCCTTTGACGGCGTTTTGAATCCTCTTCTCCAGCCACATAATGGCCGCGCTCAAACCGAAAACGAACAGCAAGGAGAGTGCAAAGACGACAGGCATCGGAAGACCAAGGGAAAACAACCACCAAACCATGACCATGCCAACCGAATAGTGGTTCAAATAGATTGGGTAGCTTAAGCCTCCGATATATTTTATCAGCACCTGACGTTCAAAAAGTTTGCTCTTTACAAGATCGCCGTACCTTATTCCGGTGGCCATTGCATACATGCAGACCAGCCAAATTATCACGGCTGACGCTTTGTACGCGTAGCCGCGTTCAACTGAAATGAAAATCTCCGCTGTGCTCATAACGCCGAAAAGCAATAACAACGCTGTCTTCCACCCGTGTTTCCCCACCGTGCCGTGCTCTTGGCCACGGTCCCTGACAAGAAAGAAGATCATACCTGCAGCGAAGAAAACGCCGTGCTGCAGCAGAAGCAGTTTGAAGGGGAACCGCGACAGCACTGAAATCGCCTCCTCCAACCGCGTGGATGGCGGCAGCATATGCAGCCCAGAGACAACAAGAAGGTATACCGAGCTGGAAAACCCTATCATCTTAGCCAGGTCGTAGAGTGACAAACGAAACCTGGACAAAATGGCCACGACCACCAGGAAATAAAACACCGCCTCGACGACGAGAGACCATACGACCCCGTCGATATAGGGGCCTTTCGGAGACAATATTACCGATCGACCAAAATCCATCAGGAGAAGGGGCAAATCCTCTCCATAAAGGGCCCGTGCGGCCAAGCTGACAAGCGCCGACAGCCACAAGGCCGGCAATATACGCGTAGCGCGAATGCGCGCGAAACGCAGCGCTTGCGACACTCCCCCTTCGCCTGAGGCGCTCATGGCGATGACAAAGCCGGAAATTACGAAAAAAATCTCGACCCCTACGGCACCCAAACCTGCGAACGCCGACAGAAAACCGAAGGCGACATCGCTCCCCTCGGTGACTGACGCACTGTTCCAGGCGAATGTCGCGAAGTGGTTCAGCAACACCAAAATCGCTGCAAAAATGCGTAGGAAATCTATCACGAGATAGTGGGCATTGCGTTCCATAGTAACGTTCCGGACTTTGCGCCAAGCCAAGCTCGATGTTAGCGTGAAAGGGTCAGTGCACCTGCTGATACGTTCGGATATAGGCTAATTGGATGAAGCATCGGGCATTGGACTGCGTCCTGCAGCGCAGATACACCGTAGTGTGGCGCCTGATCTTCTCTGGGCGGGGTTGGGGAACTGGTGGATTGTTCCGGCCTCAATACCTGGAGTAGCGTTGCATCCCAATCATTTCCATGGATGGAAGAATGCTTCGCTCTGTCTTCCGGCTGGCGGCATGGCTGCTGGTCTTGGCCATCGTGGCCGTGACGATTGTTCCGATTGGAATGCGCCCCCACTCAGGCCTTGGCCCAGAGCCGGAACGCGTTGCCGCGTTCCTTGTTCTTGGCCTGTTGCTTGGTCTCGCCTGCGACCGCAACTGGATGCTGGCGCTTAGCCTGGTGGCCGTGGCGGGTCTCGGGATCGAGGCATTGCAGATGTTTAGCCCAAGCCGGCACCCTAGCGTTGAAGACGCCGTGATCAAAGCGCTCGCCGGCTGCGTCGGAGTCCTGGCTGGCTGCATCCTCGTCAAGAAGGGCTGGTCGGGACGGTAGAAGGTCCGTTTGGACCGGCGCCTCGGTCGATCTGTATCCCCTAAATGGTGTGTCGTGCACCTGGCTGATGCCGTGCTAATATTCTCGCGGGCTTGGGAGGTTCAGATCGACCTCATCGCGAATGTATTGGCCGGAGCATGGGCTGCCGGCGTACTTGCCGCCATCTGGTATGTCTGGAGGTGGCCCTCGCCGCCCATTGCCGAAAGTGAGGGAGACCGCGATTTGCGGGAGTGGCTGGACGGGCAACTATAAGCGGCCGACGATTTCGCCAGGCGCTACCCGCTCACGAAGTAGCCGCCACCATTGTGCTCGGTTTGCGGGATCATGAAGGCGAGGAACACTGGGCCGACGCGGTCGCCTGACCGGGCGTTAACACCGCGCTCGGTAACAGCATGATCGGGAATTTTCTCGACACCAAGTCTGGAATCCCTCCTGTGCGCACATGCTATAGGCTTTATAACCGAAGCCGTTCAGCCAACTCTATGAAGTTCCCGGCCACCAGGTCCCAGTTCCGATCGGCGTGCAAGTCCGTGGTCTGCTCCGCGCCGTGCTCGGTTGGACGTGGAACAAAGGCCGTTCGCAGGCCGCATGCCCGCGCAGCGGCCAGGTCTCCATTGTGCGCAGCCACAAGACAAATCTCTTGTGGCTTCATTGCCAGAACGTCAGCGGTGCGAAGATAGGCTTGCGGCATCGGTTTGTACGCTTGCACGACTTCCGCGCCGAGGATTGTGTCCCAGGGGATGCCGCTGCGCTTCGCCATGTCGAGCATGAGGATGATGTTGCCGTTCGAGAGCGGCGCGATGATGTATCGGGCCTTCAGTCGTGTGAGGCCGACCACCACGTCCGGCCAGGGATCCAATCGGTGCCAGGCCAGGTTCAGTTCGGTCAGTTCGGAAGCCGGCACCGCAGCCGGGTCGATCCCGAATTCCGGCAGGACTGCTTCCAGATTCTCCCGGTGCAGCACATCGAGCCGGGTAAAGGGCCGCCGGCTGCTTCGAACCTCCTCCATCGCCGGGGAGTAGCGGCGGCGCCACGCATCGGCGAACGCGGTGGGAATGGCCGTTCCGGCACCATGCCGCTTCAGGAACGGTTCAGCCTCGCGCGCCACGCCGCTGCGCCAGTCGACGACGGTGCCGAAGACGTCGAATACCAGGGCACGCACACCATCCAGCGCCATTACGCTCGGCTCCTTGACATCAGGCAATCCCGAAGTCGATGACTAACGACCTGCGGCGGCGAAGAAAACTGTCAACGGTTATTTTCTCATCGCCGAATTCGGTTGGGAATCGGGGGGACCACGCAGCGTTCAAATCTGGTCGCCGATCCAGTCGCGTCCCTCTTGACCGTCGCGGCTGGGTCCGGCCTGGCTTGATTGGCCGCATCGACAAAAAGAAGCCCGCTGCCGGAGGGGCAGCGGGCTCAGCACCACGATGGATCAGGGAGGAAGATCCATCGCTCGCCCATGCCAAGGGGAAAAGCATGGGGCAGATCATAAGTAGGAATATGATCCTAGAAATCAAGAGCAACAAGACCCTTTGAGATGCGTCCTGTTCCTTCCAATGAGCCACCGTACGTTGGGCTTTTTGCGGACCAAAAAGCGGGCCGTCATCTCTCGGAGACTGCCGTGATCGAATTCCCGACGGCAGCCGCTGTCATGGCGCAAATCGATGCGGCTCGGCCAACGAACGTCAAGGTGCGTGCCAGCCAGGACCACAACAGCTGGCAGCCTCCGACAGCCCCGCCTGGTCGAGGTCTAAGTAGTTTCCCGTAGGGACATAACCGAATTTCGCGATCCGCCGATTCACGCGATTGCTGTGTCACGGACCAACCGGGAGAACAGCCATGCACGCCTACACGAGCTCAAGGATTGCCCTGCCCTCGCACGCCGCCCAGCCGAGCCGGCCGGCGGCGTTCGACACCGCACCGCTGCAACCGCTCAGCTTCTTTCCCGCCGGCGCCGAAATCTATGCCCAGGGCGAAAAGGCCGGCGCCTTCTACCAGGTCGAGTTCGGCGCCGTCCGCGTCTACCGCCTGCTTGCCGACGGCCGCCGGCAGATAAGCGCTTTCCATCTGGCTGGAGAGACCTTCGGCTTCGAAGCCGGCGCCACGCATCATTTCTTCGCCGAAGCGATCAATGCCACCGGCGTGCGCGTCTTCCGCTTCGCCGCCGGGGCTGACATGTCGCATCAGTTGCTGCCCCTGGCGCTAAAGGGATTGACACGGGCCCAGCAACACCTCCTGGTGCTCGGCCGCCAGAACGCCATCGAACGCATCGCCGCCTTCCTGGTCGACATGACGGAGCGGCAAGGTGGATTGCGGCAGGTCGAACTGCCGATGTCGCGCATGGATATCGGCGACTATCTCGGCCTCACCATCGAAACCGTATCGCGGGTCTTCACCCGGCTGAAGGACAAGGGCGTCATCCGCCTGCCCAACCTGCGCAGCATCGAAATCCTCAAGCACGACGCGCTTCGCTATATGAGCGAATGACGGAACTTCGCCCGATTACCCGAACGGCTGGAAACGGCCAGGGCTCGTCACCAGGCCACCCAGGCGACGGCTAGGAAGCAGAGCACCGGACTAAGGGTCAGGGCCCATTAAATTGTTGAGTTGAAGGGGCGGTAGTGATTCAAGGTGGCTTGAGGTGACCACCATGGGTGATTGGTTACTGCTGTCGCCGACGCAGATGCGGCGGATCGAGCCATTCTTTTCCACACACGGGGTACCTCGGGTCGATGACCTACGGGTGCTGAGCGGGATCCTGTTCGTGATCCGTAACGGGCTGCGCTGGCCGGATGTGCCGGCCGCCTTGGTCCGCACAAGACGATCGACAACCGATTCATTCGCTGGAGCCGGCTGGGTGTGTTCAACCGCATTCTAGCCGAACTCTCGGCCCGGGGCGGCGGCACCGACAAGCTGATGATCGATGCCACCCATCTCAAGGCGCATCGCACGGCAGCCAGCCCGCTCAATGAGGGCCCCGATGTATCGGACGGACCACAGGCGGTCTGACCACCAAGCTGCAGGTGGTTTGCGACGACCAGGGACGTCCGTTGCTGCTGCACCTGAGCGAAGGCCAGGCCAACGATCACAGAACCGCCGCCGCCGTGCTCGACGAACTGCCGCCTGCCCGCCATCTGCTGGCCGATCGGGCCTACAGTTCCACTGGCTTCCGCGAGGCGCTCATCGGCAAGGGCATCACACCCAGCATCCCGCCTCATGCCAAGCACCGTGTCCATCACAGCTATGATCCGCTGCTCTACAGGCAGCGCCACAGGATCGAGAACATGTTCGCCCGCCTCAAGGACTGGCGACGCATCCACACTCGATACAACCGATGCGCGCACACATTCCTGTCAGCAATCGCCTTCGCCGCTGCCTTCATCTTCTGGGTCAATCAGTCCTGACCCTAGTTAGGGCTTCCGAATTCAAGTACATGTGTTTCATGGTCGAACAACCGTCGAACCGTCGGCTCGCAGCCATCATGGTGGCCGACGTGGTTGGCTATTCGCGAATGATGGGCACCGACGAGGCGGGCACGCTCACGGCGCTGAAACGACATCGCGAACATCTTTTCGACCCGGCGGTCGCAGCCCATCATGGCCGTGTGGTGAAGCTCGTCGGTGACGGTGCCCTGGTCGAATTTGGAAGCGTGGTCGATGCCGTCAATTGCGCACTCGTGATCCAGCGCGCTATCAATGCGCGAACGCAGCCGAACGAAGAGCGCATCTCCCTAAGGATCGGCATCAATCTCGGCGACGTCATTATCGACAGTGACGACATCTATGGTGATGGTGTCAATGTAGCGGCAAGGCTCGAGGCGCTGGCCGAACCAGGCGGCATTTGCCTTTCCTCGATTGTCAATGAGAGCATTGGAAGCCGGGTCGATGTCACTTTCAGCAATGGCGGCGAGGTGACTGTCAAGAACATCGACCGGCCGATCAGGGTATGGAAATGGCACCCCGGCTGCGGGGACGCAACCGCTACCGAAACGCCGCTGACGCAGATCGATAAATCGGCTGCGTCGCATCCCGAACAGGCATCGATCGCTGTGTTGCCATTCGACAACATGTCCGGCGACCCCGAACAGGAATATTTCTCCGACGGTATCAGCGAAGACATCATCACAGACCTTTCGAAGGTTGGGGGACTCTTGGTCATAGCCCGCAACTCCAGCTTCACCTACAAGGGCAAGAGCGTGGATATTCGGACGGTCGGACGAGAACTGGGTGTCGCTGCGGTGCTTGAGGGATCGATCCGACGCGCCGGAAACAGAGTGCGGGTCAATGCACAGCTCATTGACACTGCCAGGGGCGCGCATTTGTGGGCTGATCGCTATGACCGGGAACTCACCGATATATTCGCCGTGCAGGACGAGGTAACATGCCAGATCGTTGAAGCACTGAAAGTAACCCTGACGCCGGCGGAATCGGCTCGTATTACGAAAGCCCCTACGCGAAGCATCGAGGCTCATGATCTGTTCCTACGCGGGCGCGAGACGCTATTCGCTACTCGAAAAACCAAGGAGACGTTCGAGCAGGCGATCGCCTGTTTCACCGAGGCGATCGAGATCGATCCGGACTATGCCGAGCCCTATGTGGGCCTCGCCCACGCCTACAATCACGATTTCCAGAACCACTGGAGTGGGCGCACCGACAGCCAGGAGCGCTCGGGGTACTACAGCAGGCTGGCACTCGAGAAGGATCCGAATCTCCCTTATGCGCATTACATGGCCGCTCTCGTAAGGTTCTGGGAGCGCGACCTTGGTGGTACGACCAGAGAGATAGATATTGCTCTGGCACTCAACCCCAATTTCGCGCTGGCTATGGCAATGCGCGGCGTCGGAAAAATCTATGGTGGCGCGCCGCTCGATGCTGTCCCAGACCTCGAACGTGCACTGCGACTTGATCCGCTGATGGACAACCAATATTGGCACTTCACGGGGTCGGCCTATCTCATTGCAGGGCGATATGAGAAAGCCGCCGAAGCCTTCCGAGCGCGCATCCGATTGTCACCTGATACGGATTTGTCCCGTGGACTACTGATTTCGGCGTTCGGTCACTTGGGCGAGATCGACGAGGCGCGGCGCGTATGGGCAGAGCTGAAGGAAATTAACCCCAAATATTCGTTTTCCGAACATATCGGGCGACTTCCGTTCAACAATCCCGCTGATGCTGACAAGATCCGGGAAGGTTACGCAAAAACGGGTCTGGTGGAATAACCTCTCATTTTCAATTGTGAAAGCCGCACGGACCAGCCGGCGTCCGCAATTGGCACAAAGTGCCGATTGGCCGGATGTCGCAAACGGAATTGGATGATCGCGGCGCAGGGCGTTGGGGTGAGCGCTATTCCGAGTTCGGCCAGCCGGGCTTCTGTGCGGTAATCGAGGGCCGATGTCGCCTTGCCGTCGATGGAGAAGACCCCATCAGCCTTGAGGAAGGCGACTTACTACGGCCTGTCCCAGGAAGACCTCGCGTCCCAGTGATGCGTTGTGCCAGGGTCTCTGACGACCTTGCGTCGTTTCGGTCACCTGGCCCCGCACACACGCCAGCGCGCTCTGGATTTCAACGCCGGGTTCGCCGCACGTCGGGATGCGCAATGGCTTGTCGGATCCGCCTTGGCTCGAGCGCATGGCGATGCCTACGCAGAGGATAAACGCTAGATATGCGTTCGCGCTCCCGGTTAGCCGCTTCCCTGTCGAGGATGGTGATATTCGATGTTTGATCTATAGCAAGCTGTCGGTTGTGGTGATCAGTTCAAAATGATTGATTTGTGCAGCACACCCGCTACCTTTTACGGACCCGCATGTAGGGCCGCTTACGAGGGGTAACCATGGTTCACACTGCACACCTCCGATACGAGTCTCTGGCCGCCTCCTCAAGCAGAAACGTCGCTGCAAAATGGCTTGCCGCCGCGGCCTTCGCGGCGATCGGCTTGATCGCGGCCCCGGTCGCACAGGCCCAGGAAGCGCCTCCCGCGCCCGTCGTCACGGTAGCCAAGCCGGTGGTGCGCGATATCGTCGAGGACGATGAGTTCGTCGGCCGTTTCGAAGCCGTCGACCAGGTTTCGCTGCGCTCCCGCGTCGGCGGCTATCTCGACCAGGTCCATTTCCAGGACGGTACGCTGGTCAAGCAGGGCGACCTCCTGTTTACCATCGACCAGCGGCCGTTCAAGGCGGCGCTGAACCAGGCGCAGGCGCAGGTCGACTCGGCCAAGACCCTGGTCGAATTCAGCAAGATGCAGTTCGAGCGCGCCGAGACCCTGTCGCGCGAAGGCAACATACCGGTTTCGACACTGGACGACCGCCGCCGCGAATATCTCGCCGCCCAAGCGCAACTGGACGGCGCGGAGGCGGCACTTGAAAACGCAAGTCTCGATCTCGAATTCACCGAGATCAAGGCGCCGTTTTCCGGCCGGGTCGACCGCCGGCTCGTCTCGCCGGGCAATCTGGTGCAGGCCGACCAGACCGTGCTGACCACCATCGTCTCGATCGACCCGATCGACTTCTATTTCGACATCGATGAGCGGTCCTACTTCGCTTATGCGCGCGACGCCCGCGCGCGCGGTGGCGTCATGCAGGAGGGCGCCGGCGGCGTCGATGTTGTCGTCCGTGTCGCCGACCGTGATGAAGCGACATTCAAGGGCAAGCTCGACTTCGCCGAGAACCGCCTGGACGAAGCTACCGGCACGATGCGGGCCAGGGCGCGCTTCGACAACAAGGACGGCGTGCTGCAGCCGGGCATGTTCGGCCGCATCAACGTGCCCGGCTCGCTGCCGCATCCGGGCGTGCTTCTGCCTGACGAGGCGATCGGCGCCGATCAGAACCGCCGCATCGTCTTCATTGTCGACGAGGCAGGGCTGATCTCGGCCAAGCCGGTCCGCACCGGCCCGCGCATCGACGGCTATCGCGTTATCCGCGAGGGCCTCACCGGCGAAGAGACCGTGGTAGTCAACGGGCTGGTGCGAGTGCGGCCGGGCGTCACCGTCAAGCCCGAGATGACCACGTTGCCGCCCAAGGCTGAAGCTGAAGGGCAGACGCAATGAACTTCGCCCATTTCTTCGTCAACCGCCCGATCTTCGCGGCGGTGCTGTCGATCGTGCTCGTGCTCGTCGGCGGCATCGCCTATACGCAGCTTCCGGTCGCGCAATATCCCGAAATCGCGCCACCGACCATCGTGGTGCGCGCCTCCTATCCGGGCGCCGACGCCGAGACAGTCGCCGCCACCGTGGCGACGCCGATCGAACAGGAAATCAACGGCGTCGAGCACATGCTCTACATGTCGTCCTATTCCTCCGGCGAAGGCTCGATGTCGCTCACCATCACCTTTCGCCCCGGCACCGATCTCGACGCGGCGCAGGTGCTAGTCCAGAACCGCGTCTCGATCGCCGAAGCGCGCCTGCCGGAAGAGGTGCGCCGGCTCGGCATCACCACGGCGAAAAGTTCGCCCGACCTGATGATGGTCATCCATATGCTGTCGCCCGACGACACATATGATCAGCTCTACGTCTCGAATTATGCGCGTTCGCGTGTGCGCGACGTCCTGCTGAGACTGGACGGCGTCGGCGACGTGCAGATCTTCGGCGAGCGCGAATATTCGCTGCGCGTCTGGCTCGACCCGGCAAAGCTGTCCGCCTACGGCATGACCGCAGGCGACGTCGTCCAGGCGCTGCGCGACCAGAACGTCCAGGTGTCGGGCGGCTCGATCGGCGCGCCGCCGATTGGCGACGGCTCGGCCTTCCAGTATACGGTCACCACGCAAGGGCGCTTCGAAGACGCGCGCGACTTCCGCTACGTCATAGTCAAGTCGACCGAGGACGGCCGCTTGATCTCCCTGCAGGACGTGGCGCGCATAGAGCTCGGCGCCAGGGACTACGTCACCAATTCCTATCTCAACAACAAGGCGGCGGTGGCGCTCGGCATCTTCCAGCGGCCGGGCACCAATGCCTTGGCCTCGGCGGAAGAAATCCAGCAGACCATCGCGGAGCTTTCGGGGGATTTCCCGAAGGGGCTGGCCTACGAGATCATCTACAATCCGACCGAGTTCATCGCTGAATCCATCAACGAGGTCTATGTCACCATCGCCGAGGCGATCCTGCTGGTGGTAATCGTCATCGTCGTGTTCCTGCAGTCGTGGCGCATGGCGATCGTGCCGATCGTGGCGATACCGGTCTCGCTGATCGGCACGCTTGCCGTGCTGCTCGCCTCCGGCTTCTCGCTCAACATGCTCACTCTGTTCGGGCTGGTGCTGGCGGTCGGCATCGTAGTCGACGACGCCATCGTGGTTGTGGAAAATATCGAGCGCAACATCCGGCTTGGCCTCGCCCCGCGCGCCGCCGCGCACAAGACCATGGATGAAGTGGGAAACGCGGTCCTCGCGATCTCGCTGGTGCTGATCTCCGTCTTCGTTCCGGCGGCTTTCATTCCCGGGATTTCCGGCCAGTTCTACTTGCAGTTCGCCATCACCATCGCGGTCTCCACCGCGATCTCCGCATTCAACTCGCTGACGCTTTCGCCGGCTCTCGCTGGCGTGCTTTTCAAGCCGCACATCGAGCAACATTCGAACTTCTTCCTGGCAAGGTTCGGCCGCGCTCTGGCGAACGGGTTCAACAACGGGTTCGACAAGATGGCGCACGGCTATGCGTGGCTGGTGCACAGACTTGTCGGCACGACTGTGGCGCTTGCCGCCATGCTGCTCGTCTTCGCAGGCCTGCTCTACGCGACCTATCACATGCTGCAGACGGTGCCGCGCGGCTTCATCCCGAACATGGACCAGGGTTATGCGATCGTCGTCGTGCAATTACCGGAGGGCTCTTCGCTCGCCCGAACCGACGCAGTCATCCAGAAGGCGTCGGATATCATCCGCGAGACGCCGGGTGTCGCCAACGCCGTCGCCTTTGCAGGATTCAACGGCGCGACTTTCACCAACGCCAGCAATTCCGGCGTGATCTTCGCGCCATTCAAGAGCTTCGAGGAACGGCTCGAGAGCGGCGATACTTCCGACAAGATCATCGGCACGCTGTTTGGCGGCCTGCAAAGCATCCAGGAGGCCTTCATCATCGCGCTGCCGCCGCCGCCGGTGCGGGGCATCGGCAACTCCGGCGGCTTCAAGATGATGCTCCAGGAGCGCAACAGCGCCGACATGCGGCCGGTTCTGGCGCTGGCCAACGAAATCGCCGGCAAGGCCAACCAGACGCCCGGGTTGATGGGCGTCTTCACCACCTTCTCGGCCTCCAGCCCGCAATTCTTCCTGGCGATCGACCGCGACAAGGCGCGCATGCTGAACGTGCCGATCCCCAACATCTTCGAGACGCTGTCGATCAATCTAGGCACCGCCTATGTCAACGATTTCAACGCGTTCGGTCGCGTCTACCAGGTGCGGGCGCAAGCCGACCAGGCTTTCCGCATCGAGCGCGACGACATATTGAAGCTGAAGGTGCGCTCGGCGGCCGGTGACCTGGTGCCGCTCGGCACGCTGGTCGACATCCGCGACGTCACCGGTCCCTCGCTCGTGCAACGCTACAACATGTATGTCTCCGTGCCGCTTCAGGGCAATGCAGCGCCGGGTGTCGCCACGGGCACGGCGCTCGACCTGATGGAGGGGATCGCAGCCGAATCGCTGCCGCAGGGCACTTCCTTCGAATGGACTGAACTCGCCTTCCAGGAGCGGCAGACCGGCAACACGGCGGTCTTCATCTTCGGCCTGTCGGTCCTGTTCGTCTTTCTGGCACTCGCGGCGCTGTACGAAAGCTGGATAACGCCCTTCGCCATCGTGCTTATCGTCCCGCTCAGCGTGCTGGGCGCCCTCCTGGGCGTCGCCTTCCGCGGTCTCGACAACAACATCCTCGTGCAGATCGGGCTGATCGTGCTCATCGGCCTGGCGGCGAAGAACGCGATCCTGATCGTCGAGTTCGCGCGCCAAGGTGAGGAGCGCGGCCTTGACGCCGTCGAGGCGGCTGTCGAGGCCTGCCGGCTGCGGCTGCGGCCGATCCTGATGACGGCATTCGCCTTCATCCTGGGCGTGGTGCCGCTGGTGATCGCCAGCGGGCCTGGTGCGGAAATGCGCCAATCGCTCGGCACGGCCGTGTTCTCCGGCATGCTGGGCGTGACCTTGTTCGGCCTGTTCCTGACGCCGGTCTTCTACGTTGCTCTGCGCAAGACATTCCGGCGCAGGCGGCCTGAAGCCGGCCCGACCCTGGCTTCCGAGAGCGGCGCAGCCGAGTAGACGCCGAGCCGATGAGGCGCCGGGTTCAGGCTGAAGCCGGACCGGCGGGTTCCTGGATCTGGCGCAGCGATGGAGCGGAGTTCTTTACCCAAGTGACGCAGGACGATCTGCGATTTCGCTTTCTCGGCGGCGTGAAGGCCGTCTCGCACGAGCGGCTCGCCGCAATGACGCGTTCCCGATGATGCCGGCATACTCCCGCGTACGCCCGCGCGACCTGCGACGCGACGGACGAAGTTGGTGCGATAATCCATGAAGTCTGATCGCGCGGGTGGGTTCGTTGACATGATGCTCTCCTCGCCATGGAGCGATGATCACGTTCGACGATAAAATAGCGCCCGCCCGGTCGGGATTAGTTGAAGAAGATAATCGAAGTCGCCGATGTTCCCAGTAAGGACCGTAAACCCCAGCTTCTGCGCCTGCAGGAACAAAACACAATCCTGAAGGGCACGAAGCCGGGCATCTTTCCGGTAACCCTGAAGGCGACATAGGATGCCTGACAATAGAGCAGCTTTTCCAAGCACGTCGGGATCTGGTGCGAACACACGATGCGGGTGCATGCCGCCAACGGTCGCGCCAATCTGCCTGACTGCCGTCTTTGTACCGGGATGCTTGGGGTCTAGCATGCCGACGGCATGCATAAGTTCTTGGATAGCAATCGTCGAATGATTGCTGAGCCTGAGATCGAGCAGATCGGCCACAACATCTGGGGCGCGTCCCTGCAGACCGTCGATATAGACACAGCTATCAAGCATAAGCTCCTGTCCCGCCTCGGCGGTATCGCCGAGGAAAGGCAGTTCTACATCCTTGCGGCGCGACAGCGTCTTTTGCGGATCGAGCCGTGCCCAGCGGACAGACCCGGCGAAATCGAAATCCGTCATTCAGAACCCAAGCTTAAGGGACGGATCGACCGTTCCCCTCGTCTTTGTGAATGTCTTTCCGAAATTATCGTCGAGCGCGACACTGGCGAGAGCGAATTCGATCAAGTCGGTATCAGTCTCAATTCCAGTCTGCTCCTTTGCTTTTGCAATCAGCGCCGGGCTGATGCGACCGCCGATCCTTGTGCTCTTTGCGCCCAGGAGACCAGAAAGTTCCGCCGCCCTCATGACAGCTTCGAAACGGGTTGCGCTGATCGGGACAGAGGCACCAGTCTTCTTTACCCGACCGACCTTCGAAAGCGGCTCACCCACCTTCGAAGCCATGTCAGCCATACCTGCGCTAGCTGTGGGTTTCTTCGTCGCTGCCTTGACCATGACGCAGACCCCGATGTCGGACATTTCGCGATTTCGTCCAACGTAACAGAGACACAGCGATTTTCAAGAACCCGGATGCTGCATCCTTGCGGCGGTGCGGGGCTCATGCTCGTTGGGCTTGGCGCGGGCGGTGTCGTGGACATTGCGGCCGCCGAAACACTCGAACGGGTTGACCGGAGAGACGCTGCAGCGCCTCATAATAGCCGTACATTGGCTGCCGGCACTGGAGTGAGGCCCATGGGCCAGACGCATGATTTCGACATCCTGTCACCGAGTTTCCATGCAAACCCCTTCCCCACGGCTGACCGGATGCGAGCCGAAGGCGCGGTTATCCGCATGAAGCTGCCGATTGTCGGCCACACATGGCTCGCGGTCACACATGACGCCTGCGCAATGCTGTTGAAAGACCATGACAACTTCGCGCGCGACCCCGCCAACGCAGGGAGCAGGACGCAGGCGCGGATATTGAGTGTCCTGCCGAGGACGATCAGCCTTCTTGCGCTGAACATGCTCGGCCACGACGACCCAGAGCACCGCCGCCTGCGCGGCCTGGTCGATCAGGCGTTCCAGCGCCGAACGATCGAGGCCATGAAGCCGATGATCACCGAAATTGCCGATCGGCTTCTCGACAAGCTGGAGGGAAGAACCGAGGTCGATCTCATGGCCGAACTTTGCCGCGATCTGCCGCTTGCGGTCATCTGTGCAATGCTCGGCCTGCCGGAGCAGGATCACAATCGATTCAAGAACTGGCTGGGAGGGCTGAAGGACACGGCCAATATCGGAGCGGTCATCCGCGCCGTTCCCGGCGTGATCCGGGTTGTGCGGTATCTTCGCCGCGTCTCGCGACCGGGAGGCGGTGCGCTGCCTGCCGGATTGATCACCGCGCTCCGCGATGCCGAAACCGACGGGCAGAAACTCAGCCAGGACGAGCTGGTCTCGATGATTTTCCTGCTCTTCGGCGCCGGGCAGGAAACCACGACCCATCTGATTTCCGGCGGACTGCTCGCACTATTATCGCATGAGGACCAACGCGCCAGGCTGCAGGGCGAACCCAAGCTGATGCCCACCTGCATCGAGGAGTGTCTGCGCTACGTATCACCGGTTCAAATGACCAAGCCGCGCTTTGCGACCCGCGACATGGTCTGGCAGGAACGGCAATTTCGCCGCGGCGACATGTTCGCGGCATTCCTCACGGCGGCAAACAGCGACCCGGCCAAGTTTGAAGATCCGCACCGTTTCGACATTACGCGCCACCCGAACCCGCATCTCTCCTTCGGCACGGGCGCACATTTCTGCCTCGGCTTCCAACTCGCCCGGGCGGAGGCCGCGGTCGCTTTCGAACGCCTTTTCACGCGCTTTCCAAACATGCGCCTGGACGACAAGGCGCGGAAAATCGAATGGCGCAAGCGCCCAGGCATCCGCGCTCTCGCAAAGTTGCCTGTGCGACTTGTGGCATGAGGTCTGTGCTCGACTGCAACCCCCTCCTGGCACAGAGCTTTAGCGCCGACCGGAGACCGTCCAAGCCAGCCACGCCAATCGCGTTCACACGACCTGTGTCGAAGCTTGACATTGCGGACATGGCGCGGGAGCGCCAAGCGTCGTCCAGTCGCAAATTCGAAAGGTTCAGTCGACTGCCCCGACCAGAACATCGGGATGTCCACGTATCGCGACCCAGCGCCCGGTATCCGTGGACGATTGCCTTTTCAGAAACCTGTATCCAGTTTCCGACCAAAGCTTCACGTCGTTGTTGAGGTTGTCGAGCACGTAGTCGCCCTGGTCGGTCTTGACCGTCAACACTGCGTGTCCCTCGCCGTCCTTCTTTTTGACGACGGTGATCAGCAGGTTCGAAAGCGATATGCCCTGCAGCTCGAGCATCTGGCGCTTAAGCAGGACGTAGTCCTCGCAGTCGCCCTGCGCGTTGTCAGGATAGGACCAGAATTCCATCGTTCCATGAACGGCAAGATCGCTCGCGGGCTTGATCGATATGTTCACGAGCCTGGTGACGGACGCGAGCTGATCTTCCAGTCCTGCGCTCATAACCACTGGAGGAACATTGCCTGATCGTATCCTGCATTCCGCGGCACGCCTTCGGCAGAATTCAATGTAGCCGACAGGGGCGGAGGTCCGCTGCCCGATGGCCATGGCGCCAAGCACTCCGTCGGCCGAAGCTTTCTCCATCGGCGTCACGGACAACATCAAGCCTGTCAGCAGGCCAGCACACAACCACGCCCGCGGTATCCCAAGTCCCATTCGCCCCGCCCCAGGTAACGTCCCGAAACATTCTTTAATGTCGCGTTACCATCTTTTCATGAGCACATCAACGCAGCCGACGCACAATTTAAGGCTATGGTGGCGAGGACACTGTGCGGCTGTCATCACCCGAATGAAGGCCCCCAATCCAACAAGCGGCTGCTTTAGAAGCCCCGATCACCGCCGGATCGGCGATCCAGGGAACGTTCCCGTGCAGAGGCAGTTATCGAAAGGTCAGCGCCAGTGGGTCGAAGCACAAGGAACGCGGTTGAAATGGCTATTCTTTTGGGACAACCGGGAAGCTGCTGGACGCCAGCAGCCATGGCTACGAGCTATCCTCCGCTCGAAGGCTCGGTCCATGCTGACGCGGTTGTCGTGGGTGCAGGTATTGTCGGGCTCACCACCGCGCTTCGCCTTTGCGAGGCCGGTCGGTCGGTGATTGTCATCGAAGGCCTGCGGACGGGCGGCCAGGTGACCGGCCGCTCGACAGCCAAGATCACGACGCAGCACGCTCTGATTTATCGTCATCTTATCGACACCATCGGCCGGGAACTGGCGCAAGCCTACGCCGATGCGAATTCCGCCGGCGCCGTCCAGATCCGGGAATGGGTTCGCAATTATGCCATCCCCTGCGATTTCGAGACCAAGGACGCCTACACCTACACCTGCGATACCGGCCGGCGCGCGGAGATCGTGGCCGAGGCAGACGCCGCGCGTCAGGTCGGCTTGAATGCCGATATTCTCGACCGGGCGCCGCTCCCTTTCGAGACGGCCGCCGCTCTGCGCTTTTCCGACCAGGCCCAGTTCAACCCGGCGATGTATCTGGTTGGGCTGGCTCAAGCGGTTACGGCCCGTGGCGGACGGATTTTCGAGAACAGCCGTGCCACCTCGATCGGCGAGGCGAGCCGCTGGCGCGTCGTCACCGACAGCGGCACCGTTCATGCCGAGCATGTGGTCGTCGCCACCAACTTGACTGTGAAGAGCCCCATCGGCATGGCGAACCGGACCCAGCCGCGCTGCCACACCGCCATGGCATTTCGGATCGAGGACCCCCTCGCCGTCGACGGCATGTTCATCGGCATCGACGATCCCACGCATTCCATTCGCACAGGCCGCGACACCGAGGGTCCGCTGCTGGTCACGCTCGGTCCCAAATTCGATACCGGCCAAGACGGGGACGTGGCAAAGCGGTTCATCAAGCTGGAAAAATGGGCAAGAAGGAACCTTCCGATCGGCGACGTTGCGTGGCGCTGGTGTAACGAGGACTACGATACGGCAGACCGGGTGCCGTATGCCGGCGAACCCGATCCCGCCAAGGCCGCCGGCTTCCACATTGCCACGGGGTTCAACGCCTGGGGCATTACCAACGGAACGGCCGCTGGCACGATGATTGCGGATTTGATCTGTGCCCGGCCAAGCCCATGGCAAGAGCTCTACGATCCGGCGCGCTCTTATCCCGAGGACTTCCACAAAAACGGCCGCAGCCAATCGATCGTCTCAAGCGCCGACGACATTGCACCCGGAGCAGGCGGCGTGATCGTCAGGGGCGACGAAAAGATCGCGGCGTGGAGAGACGCTGAGGGCGAGCTCCACTCCGTCTCGGCGACATGCACCCACAAGGGCTGCACCGTGACCTGGAACAATGCCGACAACACTTGGGATTGCCCTTGCCACGGGTCGATCTTCGCCGCCGACGGGTCGGTCATCCACGGTCCGGCTCGAACACCGCTTGCGCCGGCAATACTGTAGAAAAGAAAAACGGTGACCGACACGGCCCGGCATCAACCCGGTCTTGCGCGGAGTTGCGACCAACTCCGTATCAGGGTTGACAAGGGTTAGTGGCATTTGCACTTCCCAGGGAGCGTTACGGCCGAAACCGCCTAGGTTCCTGCGCCATTTCACGCCGCTTGCTGAGCTTCCGCGACGCGGCAATTGCGAGCCGAGGTGGGCTGCAAGATCCGGCTGCATGCGGTCTTGCAGGGCGTGGAGCACTGCTCCCAGAACGTGCCATGCGACCTGCCGATCCGGTCCCTTCTCGGCCATGATCTCGTCGAGCCAGACGTTGGTGGTCTGCAGCGTCTTGTCGAATAGGTCGAGGCCGGTGGCGCTCATGGAATCCTCCTTTTCTGCCACCTCTTGATCGACTCATTTGACGAACGACCGCGACCGGCTGTTGTTCCGCTGCCAGAACCGGTCTCTGGCGGCAGCAGGCGGCCAACCCGACGAAGGGCTTACACGCACGCCCTGCCGTCAAGATCTGGCAACGGCAACGAAAAGCGATTGCCCTTGCCTGTCTATGCGAAACAGTAGCGGCTTGTTCTGCCGGCGTGATTTCGCCCACTCCTCTTGGATATCCGATGGCTGTGTCACATTCCGATTGTTGGCCGAAACGATCACGTCGCCAGGCCGCAGGCCGTTTGTGGCGGCGAGGCTGTTGGGAGCCACGTCTTGCACGAACACGCCTGTAGTGTCCGGCTGTAGTCGCAGTTGCTGCCGCGCTTCGTCGGGAATCGGGCTCAGCGACAGTCCGAGGCGTGCGTCCGCTGCTTGCGGGTTTGGAACGGCGCCGGTCTGTACCTCCTCATCGTCGCGCTGACCGATGGTCAGGGCTATCTCCTGTTGGCTGCCCCCACGGTTCCTGGTGAGCGTCGTCTTTGTCCCCGGCTTTTGGCTCGCGGCCGCGAGCGTCAGGTCGTGGACGCTGCGAATATCCTTGCCGTTAAAGCGCGTAATCACGTCGCCTGCCTGTATGCCCGCCTTCTGTGCCGGACTGCCCGGTTCGACCGACGCGACCAGCGCTCCCTTGCTACCGGATACGCCAAGCGCCTCGCCAATCGACGGGGTTATCTCCTGAAGACGCACCCCGATGAAGCCACGCTCGATCCTGCCGGTGCGGATCAGCTGGTCGACGACGTTTCGGGCGGTGCGGGATGGTATCGCAAACCCGATCCCTATGCTGCCGCCTGAGGGAGATACGATGGCCGTATTGACCCCGATCACTTCGCCGCGCGCATTGAACAGCGGACCGCCGGAATTGCCCCGATTGATCGAGGCATCCGTCTGGAGAAAGTCGTCGTAGGGGCCGGCCTGAATGTCGCGCGAACGGGCAGAAAGAACGCCGACGGTAACGCTCCCACCGAGTCCGAACGGACTGCCGATCGCGATCGTCCATGCGCCGGGTTGGACTGCGTCGGAGTCGCCCCAGGCGGTCGTCGTCATGTTGGGCCGCGGATCGACCTTAAGCACGGCGATGTCGGTTCCCGGATCGCGGCCAACCAGCCGGGCGGGTGACGTTTCCTTGTCCGAAAAGACAACGTGGATCTCGGTCGCGTCGGCAACAACATGGTTGTTGGTGACGATATAGCCGTCTGGGCTGATGACGAATCCGGAGCCAAGAGCCTCGCGCACCTGTGGTTGCGCCGGTCCGGGGTTAGCGAAAGGACTGAAAAAATCGTCCAACGTCGTCTGGCCCTGGATAATCTGTCGGGAGGTTATCGCGACCACGGCCGGGATTTTCTGGCGCACGATCGCGGTGAAATCGTTCGGGACTTCCTGGGCTGCTAGCGGAGCAAGGCCGCCGGCCGGGAAGATCAGAATTCCGGCGATCAGGCCGGCGCAGAGTTTTTTGTTCAACACCGGAGACATGGTCTGCAAATCCTTCAGCGTTCAGTGACCAACATACAACCGTTCCGGCATGAGCAGCCGGCTCACCAGCGGATTACGACAACCTTCTGGTTTCCGTTGGCGAGTTCGACAGCTTCGGTGCCGTCCGGTTTGCGGCTTTCGATCCGGGCATTTGCCATGGTTTCTATGCGGGCAATGTTGGCCGCATAGGCCTCATCCACCTCGGCGGTACAGACCAGAGTATCCGGCGGCAGGTCCTTCACCTGGTCCAGCAATTCGCGCAGCTTCATGGCGAACCTCCTTGGCATGGCAGGCCCCGAATCCTTTGGCCGCACACCCTCCAACCATGTCCCGCAAGAAAGGTTCCCGACGAGATTTGCGAGGACGTCGCCAAGGCCGAGGAGCGACTGGCGAGGGAGCATGCGCGCGGCAATCACGGGTCTCCTTTTGCGCCACTGATACTGTCGAAAATTGACGCCACCAGTGCGCCGGCAGCAGCCCGTTTCTACACGAGGCGGTTCAACGGCCACGGCGCGCCTGACGGGTGTGCCTACCGGCAACGCTAGACAGCTACCCCGACAGCCTTATTCCAGGTGCATCAAGCTGAGTGGCAGGTGCCATCACGACACGTCATACTGCTGCGCCAGCGAGGCGGAAAGCTGGTCGGCGAAACGGGCAGCGGCCACCGGTAGGGTGCGGCCCTTGAGTTGGCCGACATAGAGCATGCCAGCGGGCACGTCACGCGGGTCGAGCGGCCGGGAGATCATGTCACCGGTCATCGCCTGGTGGGAAAGGCCAATTGGGAAATGGAACGTGATGATATCCTCCGAGATAGCGTGGTTGCGCAGGAATTCGAAGCTGTCCGACTGAATCACCGGCTCCAGCTGCAGCGATGACGATTGCGCCCCGATGTCGAGCAGGTAGCGCACGCCGTAACCTGATGTGGGAAGCGCGATTGGATAGTCGAGGCAAGCGCGCAACCGCACCGTCTCGTGAGAAGCCAGCGGATGATCGGGCCGCATAACCGCATGCACCGGCTGGTGCACCCGCATCAGCGTCATGAAAGCAGCTAGCCGGGCTGGCTCGTATACGATGGCGATGTCGGCCGTGTGATCGACCAAGGCACGCTCGGCCTCCTCCCGGTCGCGCAGGTGCACTCCGAAGGTCACATTCGGATGTTCTTTGCGGTAGAGCGAGATCTGCATCGGCAGATGGTAGGGCAATAGCGCCTGGCTGCAGGCGATCGCCACATGGCCGCGCCGGGCGCCAGCAAGGTCTGCAATCTGCGATTTCACGTGCTCCATATCGGATAACTGGTTGCGCATGTGATGCACTAGAAGCTGGCCCGGGCCGGACAATCGCACGCCGTGAGGCAGTCGCTCGAAAATCGCAACGCCGAGTTCGGCCTCCATCGCCAATATACGCCGGTTGAGCGCCGTCGAGGTTATGGCGAGCAATTCCGCAGCGGCGCGGATCGAACCGGTCTTGGCCACCACATCTATATAGTGAGCGGAGTTCAGATAACGCATCGGCAGCCTCCGGCATCACCGCTGCAATTATTGCAGCAGGCTGAACAAAACATAGCACAAGACAGCAGCACCGCCATCGAGATAATTAATCCGTCGACATATGAGTTAAGGAGTATCTTCAATCGACAATGATTTTTTTAAAAACAACGAAAGATTAGATAATAATTAAAGAGGAGCAACCATGCGCCGCGTATCAATTCTAAGCTTAGTTTCTCTCGGTTTTATTGTCTTTGTAAATGTATCGGCGATTGGCGCCGAACAATGCAGCGACATCACCGCGTCATCGGGCCTACCAGGTTATACTCATCAATGTAGTGTGACTTCCATGGCCAATATCGATGAAAGCGTCCTAGCGGACGCCGGCGAGCATAAAAGCTGCGGTTCGGATTGTGCGCAAGTCTACAGTCTGTGTAAGACCAGCAGGGGTAGAGACTGTCGCCAAGAATACAAAACCTGTTCTTGGAAATGCGTCTTTGGTGCGGCAATTACGATTCGCTAGTAAAGAAAACCCGACATTTGAATCTGTTGCGCGGAGTTCTTGTCGGGCGTTTAGTGCGCGGGTCGGGCGTATGCACGCCGAAATTACCCTAATGCGGGAAAATAGCCGGCGATATCTCGCGCCGTGGCGACAATCAGTTGCGCGGACTGCTATACGAAGCGGCCGCGGTCATCCTGAACCGGTCGACGGATACCAGCACCCTGCGAACCTGGGCGTTGGAGCTGAAAGAACGGCTCGGCTTCAAACGAGCCGCCGTGGCCCTGGCGCGCAAGCTGGCAGTGATCATGCATACGATGCTCCGGACGGGCGAGCTGTTCGATCCGCACGGAGGAACGCCCGCCGCTGCCTGATCCTGCAGACGCTCGCCTGCGACGATTCTGTCAGGCCATTCCACCAACAGCGTTCTTACAGCACGCACCGAGCCGTCCCTGCCGGGACGTGGCTGAGATCATTCCGCGAATCCCTGCAAAGCGCCTACGATAGCAGGGCCAAAGGATATGATCCCCTGCGAGGCTGAGTTCAGCCGGCCTGCGATCTACTGCGGCGCGATGCCAATCTCATGCTCGTCCGGCGGATGCGCGACACGGTAGCCGCCGATCCGCGTCAGGTGAGCGCAAAGACCGATCGGGAACCCTGTTTCGATCGAAACGGCATGCAGATTTCGAGCTCAGGCCATAACGAGGACGATGCCTGCCTCGGCGCGTCTTCTTGCGCGATCGAGGCCGGACTTGGGCAGCGATCCCATGCTGCCTGGCAAGCCCGGCGCCCCCTTTCGAGAGCATGGCTTATCGCCATGCTGCGCGGGGTCAATGCGCTAGCGCCGCCCTTAGCCAACCAAGAAATCTGTTCCCGTCGATTGTCCGGCGGACCCTGGCGGCGGCCCATCGCGCCTGCATCGTGGCACCGACATGGCAATGGCAGACGATGTCGTGCAATTGCCAGTCACTCACTTCGAAGAAGCGCTTCGCCTCCCCGTAGGTGTCGTCTTTCAGGCCCTGAGTGCGCAGCACGGGGTCCTCGAAAGCAACGGTGATCGGCGATCCCGCACCGCGCGCCACGGCACGGGCTTCGGGAGTGAGATATTCGGTGCCTGTAAGCGCTCCGAGGCAGCGCTGCGGATTTTGTTCGAGAAGCTCTGCCCAACGCTCGATCCGCTGCCTTCGGGTCATGGTCGGATATGTCGCCGAGGGCTTGACCTCCGCGATTGCCTGCAGTTGGTCGAGTGTCTGGTGTTTCATGGTCGGCTCCTTTTCATCGATCAAGTGCCCACGCCCTCAGAAAAAATTATCGCGTCGTGGCGGGCCGACAAGGCCGGAAGTGGCAATATGAAGCGCTCGCCCGGCTCGTCGTCCGTCACCTTGGCGGCGCACAATTGCGGCTACGCCTCGAGCAGGCGGGACGACCCGTTCTTCGGCCGCGCGCCACATCGCGCGCAGCTTTACCGGCAATGTGGCCTGGACCTTCGCGACCTGACCGCGCGAGACATGCCGGGACAGCGTCGCGAAAACCAAACGGATAGCGTCACTGGCGTCGATGGACCGCGTATCGGACAGGCGGTCCGCGACTTCGGCGACAAATTCGTCCCGATCCGAGTCGCCTGGCTGCTTTGCCGGCTCGAACTGATCGTAATAGGCGCCCCGCACCAGAAGCGGAAATTCAGCGCCGAGATGCACGGCAAGTCCCAGAGGCAACCAGTCACGCAGCGTTTGCAGCACGACCGAGAGCACCCTCCAGGAGAGCTGCCGATCAGGGCCGAGTTCCTCCATCAACTCGTCGAGCCAGGTATGGGTTGTCAGAAGCGTCTTGTCGAAGACATCGAGGCCTGTCGCGTTCATGCGTCGTCCTCCGATTCACGCGGCCTTGCAGCATGAACGGACGACAAGCGCATGAGTTCCTCTCGCGGTTTCAAATCCGCGATCTCGCAATCACCCTGAGCGCAGCGACGTCACTTCAGCCAAACCCGGAGCCTCCATTGCGACGACGCACACCTTGTGCCGCTGGAGCCCCGCCGCCTGCCAAAGTAACGGGCCTTTCAGCGGCGACGGTCACCGAATGATTTTGACGATCTTACGTGTGCCTGGATCAACGACAACGGTCTGGTTGTCGACGACTACGTAGCGGTATTCGAGGTCGGGGACCTCATGAAGCTCGACCGTGTCGGGCAGCGTTGAGCCGATATTGAGCTCCACCCCAGGGATTTCCACCGATGCGAGCGGCTGCTTTTCCACATATTCCCGGATGACGGTCTCCTGTTCAGGCGCGATGATCACGTCCTGAGCGGCAGCGGCGCCGACGCCTGCGAGCAGCAGAAATCCGGCAGCTGCAGTGGAAAGATACATTCTCATGATTGTCTCCTTTTCACGATAGATTACCTCTGACGCTACCCTGACCCACGCCATGCGCAGCGGGATCGCCTAGTCGGTTAACGCCATCGGGTGTGGCTTGTTCCAAGAAAACCGCTGGCATGCCGGTTGCTCATTGTGCTGGAGACAAAGTTTCGGTCGAAAGCCCGAGCCGGGCCGCGGATCCGGCCAATCGATGCGACATACGCTCATTCCTTGGGACGGGAAGGCAGCATGTCTGCTTCGAAGGTGTCGGGCAGGCACGGCACGGGGGCGCAAGTCTTGCGTGTCGATGCGGTCGTGACGGCATCCAGTTCCGGCACCCGCACCATGTTTGCGTGCCGCTGTGGCCATAGCGGTTCGCCGAACAGAAGGAAGATGGTGCCAACCGTCAGGGCCAACAGCAGGAGCGCCGCAAGATTGGCAAACATCTCTCCATACCGCATCTAAATCTCCGCCTGGTGAGTGGCTTACGCGTGAATGGCGTGGGCGACCGCGTAACCACCGAAGAAGGGACTGAACTCGAATAAGCAACGGGGTCTTGGTCTCTTGGTTCCCCAAGCCCGGGTCGACTTCCGGTTCGCCAGGGCGCCCTGCCGGTGGAACAGGAACGGCCTCTTGCGAGTTCATGTTCATCGCCGGGCGCATGGACGTGCCCTTGTAAATGGCGTGTGTGCGCAAACAGGGAGAACCACCATGAGCCTTGGCACCATTCTCATCATCATTTTGATCATTGCCTTGCTTGGCGGGTTGAGCGGCCTGGGTGGCGGGCCGTTCTATGGCACGGGCTACTATGGCGGCGGCGGCCTAGGCCTTGTGCTGCTCATTGTCATCATCCTGGTCCTGCTCGGGCGCATCTAGCGCCACCCGGCGTGCGGCCCTGTTGCCGCGTCGAGCATTGTCGCGGCAAGAGGGCGGCGGAAGGCGGTGCCACGCAATGAGGCGGCGGGAACCGAAATCGCTCTGCCGCATTCTATGTCCGCACAATCACCAGAATGGCGCAGCAGTAGGTGGACTTCGTTCAAACAGGCCTCGGAGTTCCGGGTGTTCCCTCTGCCGATCTGCTGCAGTCGCTGCCCGTTGCCATCTACACCGTCGACAAGCAGGGCCGCATCACCTTCTTCAACGAAGCCGCAGCCGAGATGTGGGGCCGTCGTCCCGTCATCGGTCAGGATCAGTGGTGCGGCGCGTGGAAGCTTCGCCAGCTCGATGGCCGGCCAATGGCGCATGGCGAATGTCCGATGGCCGTGGCGCTGCGCGAACGACGTGATGTTTCGTGGGACCAGGCGATCGCGGAGCGGCCGGATGGCGAACTCGTTCCGTTCAGGGCTCACCCACGCCTGCTTCGCGACGCAGCGGGCAATGTTGTCGGCGCCATCAACACGCTGCTCGACCTGCGCACGCAGACGCTGGGCGACGAAGCCCGCATGCGTCTCGCCGCCATTGTCGAGTCATCGATGGACGCCATCGTCTCGAAGGACATGAACGGCATCATCACCAGTTGGAACGATGCGGCAGAACGCTTGTTCGGCTACGCCCCCGCCGAGGCGATCGGCCGCCCGGTGACCATCCTCATTCCACCCGACCGTCTCGGCGAGGAAGCCTCGATCATCAGTCGCATCCGCCTCGGCGAGCGCGTCCCGACCTATGAGACGATGCGCCTGCGCAAGGACGGCACCCTCGTCCCGGTTTCGCTCACCATCTCCCCGATCCGCGACGCCATCGGGCGGGTCGTCGGCGCCTCCAAGATCGCGCGCGACATCAGTTCCCACAAGGAGAGCGAACGGCGCATCAGGCTGCTCATGCGCGAGGTCAACCATCGCGTGAAGAACCAATATTCGGTGATCATTTCGATGATCCGCGAGACCAGCAAGCTGACCAGCACGCCCGAGGCTTTCCTGGGGCAGGTTCGCGAGCGCATCACGGCGCTTTCGGAATCCCATGATCTTCTGGTCAATGCCGACTGGCGCGGCGCGACCGTCGGCGATCTGGCCCAGGCACAGCTCAAGCCCTTCGCAGCGCAGCAGCGCGTGTCGATGGTCGGGCCGATGGTGCTGCTGCAGCCAAATGCCGTGCAATATCTCGGCATCGCCTTCCACGAGCTCGCCACCAATTCGGCAAAGCATGGAGCGCTGTCTTGCGGCGACGGACGCGTCGAAATCGATTGGGATGTGGTCCCTGCCGGCGACGGCGCCGATGTCTTTCGACTGGTCTGGCGTGAGGTGGGCGGGCCGATCCTGGACGCTGTCAGGCGGCGCGGATTCGGATCCGTCGTCCTTGAGAGAGTGGCGCCGCAGGCACTCAGCGGCAGCGGGCGGCTGGAGTTCCACGAGCAAGGCGTCACTTGGACGCTCGAGGCGCCGCTGTACTTCGTCCAGGCTTCAATGACTGATATCGTGGTCGATTGAAGGAATTTCGTCGCAGCCGTGAAGCTGAGCCCTTTGCCGCCCTTGCGACCGTGCTGACGCTGGTCAGACCTAGTGCGTTTGGTAAGCAAAGGGCGAAACGGCACTTTCCTCCAGAACACTGGGATTGCCGCCCCCAGACAGAGCGTAGCAATTGCCTGAGAGTCGAGCGATGTTGCCTGATTCAAAAATGGCGTGGCTGTCGAATTCCATGGCCGCCCCGCAGAACTGGGCCGCATGCAGCACAAGGCACTCGATATCTTCAAGCGCAACGTTTTCCGCGAGGTTTCGCAGCCGAACCGCCTCCGCCACCGCAGTGACATTGACTATGCCCTCGGACCGGGCGGTGGCCCGAACCTGCAGGTCGACGTCGTGACATAAATGAGCTGAATAACGGTATCTCATGGAAAACCCTCTCTCGCAGGAGCGGTTTGTCCCTCATGACCAGCATGTGCCATATCGGCCCGAATAGCAAGCGAAAACCATAAAATCGTATGTAAAATCAAATAGTTAGAATATCTCGTAGATTGCACCATCGACGCTTTGCGATCACTGTGAACGTTCCACGCCGATGGCGCATGAACCGGCCTTGACGTTTGGTGAGCGTTTTCCTAACTCTACGTCTAACTAGGTAAATACTAACTTTGCGGCTGGAGGCAGAAATGGCCGAACTGGAAAGACCCGAACGACTGCAGATCATGCTGACTGCCGACGAATTGGCGGCATTGGAAAACTGGCGCTTCGAAAGGCGCATGCCAAGCCGTTCGGCGGCCGTGAGAGAATTGCTACGGCGCGGTCTCCACGCAGACGGATTTTTGACGGCAGCACAAGGCGCCAAGTCACAGGATTTTGGAATTCTGCCGACCTCCGGGATTGTCGATGGACCGGTCAGCGACTAGGTCGTGCGGACACTTACCTTAGCCAGAGCACAGTTGCGGCGATGGTGACGACGGCGAGGTAGTTTCTGGCTGTCTTGTCGAATCGTGTCGCGACGCGTCTGAACTGCTTGAGCTTAGGGAAGCTGCATTCGATCAGATGATGCTGGCATAAAGGTGCTTGTCGATTGGGTATTTGCGCGCGCGTGACGGGTTGTTGGAAATGACGGCGATGGCGCCCTTGTCTGCGATTTCCCGGCGCAAGGGATCGGCGTCGTAGGCGGCGTCGCCCATAACGACCTTTGCGGGCAATCCCTCGATCAAGGTCTATGCTTGCGGGCAGTCGCCGCGTTGGCCGGCCGTTAGGGTGAAGCGCACCGAGCACCCAAGGCCTCGGACGGCCATGTGGATCTTGATGCTCAGGCCACCGCGCGAACGGCCAAGGGCCTGATCTTCAGACCCCCTTTTTTGGCACCCGAAGCGTGCTGGTGGGCGCGGATGATAGTGGAATCGACGATCAGATATTCGAAGTCGGGATCGTCCGACATCGCCGAAGATGCGCCACCAGACGCCCTTGTGGCTCCAGCGGCTGAAACGGCGGAAGACGCTGTTCCAATCCCCGAACGCATCGGGCAGGTCGCGCCAGGGCGAGCCCGTGCGCACGATCCAAAGCACCGCTTCCACGAACACGCGATTGTCGCAGCCCGACGAACCCCGCGTCCGCTGGTCGCCGATGATGTGCGCCGACATGTGCTCCCACTGGTCGTCACGAAAAATCAGACGGTCGAGAACACCCATGGCTGTCTCCAAAAGACAGCCTTCAATCTGATTTGCTCACTCTTGGGAATCCCAAGAGTCCACACGACCTAGGGCGGAAGCACTGCCAGCTCCCAAGCATCCGCAATGCCTCAATCGGGTACGGACGACTTTGGAAGTGTACGCTTTATTGTGAATTTTGCGAATCCGGCCTGTCAGCTCCCCCGCGCGCTCGCCCGCACACACCCCCTTTGGGGATGGAGTCGCCTCGATGCTCATCCGATTTGACGGCCAGGGGAACGGAACACGACAATTTTACTAAATTAGTAACAACGAATATACAGCCTACAATTCGCCGGCCGGTGCTCCCCCGCCTTTGAACCCGCGCCGGTCAGGCCCGACGGTCTCTCGTGATCCTGAGCGGCCGTCGGGCCGCTCAATGTGGCGCGGACTCCTGCAGGCGTTCCATCGACGCGGTAGTGATAGTTTGAAGCTTAAGCTTTGAATATCTCAGCCAGGCGTTCGATAGCTCGCTCCGGAGACAAATCCAGGTCCCATGGATCAGCTTCAGAGATCGCCTCATGCTGGCGTTCGTCAATCTTGGGTACCAAAACCTGATAATATACATCGCGAAGAATTGGGAGGAATTTGGCACGGAATTGATCGAGTTCGGCCCTGTCCCGCTTTTCATGGAGAAAACTGAAAGTGTGAGCCAGTAGGAACTCCAACTTGGCTAACTTGGTAGGGTCGAAATTGTAGGTTTTCATTCCGCGAACCACCGTGAGTCAAACGAGAGAAGCTCGCGCCTCTGGCGGAGCGCGCGGAGGGGGCGTGCCCGCTGGTCACAGACAATCATTAGGAGTTACTAAAGTTCCACCGACAGCTGCCCTGGGTGCCCTCGCCCGGCCGTCGGGCCCGCTCAATGTGGCACGGAATTCAACCCTCTTCGCGAAAATCCTGCAACGACGCATGCCGCAAATCGTCCTCGCCGCGTAGGTGCTTGACTCGGCCGATCAGCCCCGGCCTGACCCATTACTACGGTGCATTTTGCTTCCCTGTGTTGCGCCGCAGTTACAGTTCACCCTCAACTTCTGTGTTACTTATCCTTGGTGAATTCCTTTAACACAGGCATCGGTCCATGAAGAAAATCGTGTTTGCCACTACCTTCCTTTTGAGCGGTACGGCTTTTGCCTTGCTTGCGGGTCCGGCGTTCGCGGCCGATGCAGTTGTTTATGAGCCCGCTGCGGCACCCGTCGCTGTTGCCTACGACTGGAGCGGCTTTTATGTCGGTGTTCAGGGCGGCTATCTCTGGGGGCAAGCAGATCACAGCTTCTCCAACGGTGCGCCAAGTGACGATTCCGATCACGATGGCTTTATCGGTGGCGTCCATGTCGGGTACAATTGGCAATCCGGCTCTTTTGTCTACGGCATCGAAGGCGATTTCGAAGGCGGTAGCGTGGATGGCAGCTTCGAAAACGCAACCGGAGCGACATCTGTTGGAACTAGCGAATTGAACTGGCAGGGTTCGCTCCGTGCAAGGCTCGGCTACGCGTACGACCAGGCACTTGTCTACGTTACTGGCGGCTGGGCGATTGGCGATTTCGACTTCGGTGGCGGCCCGTTCCCGCTTCCTGTCAGCGGGGGCTATTCGGATACGCTCAACGGCTGGACAATCGGAGCCGGCGGCGAATGGGCCTTCAACGAACATTGGAGGGGGCGGCTGGAGTATCGGTATACAGACTTCGGAGAAGCCTCAGGCAACTTGGCTCCGGGATTCCCGGACGTCGATATGCCTGTTGACGTAACCACGCACGCGGTGAGGGTCGGCGTCAGCTACAAGTTCTGATTCTGATCGATGGGGACGCAAGGAAAACCCCGGCCTCGGCAGGCCGGGGTTTTCGTTTGGGGCTCGATTAGTCATCACCGCCATTCCTCGACTAGTCGGGTGCTCGCTTACATTTCGATGGGCAGCCAAGCGGGAGCGATTGGTGGCAGTCCACATCGTGGCCTCGCCAATTGCCTGGGTTGGTTCGGATTGGACTGCCACCCTGGCGCCCCGCGCGGCACCGCCGGGCCGCCCGCACTGAAATCGCCGTTGACTCTCAGATAGCAAGAGCACATTTTTACCCGGCTACGTTGAGCTGCTCTTTGGGGGAGCGCTTGATGTTGAACGGCTTACGACAGGGCTGTTTCTACCCCTCTGAGCTGCAAAGGTGCCAACGTGTCTTCGATCGGCTTTGCCAGGAGATGCGCCTGGAACGCACCTCAGACGATGCAGCGGACCTCGCCAGCCAGGTGCTGATAGCATTCCAATATGGCCATTCCGAAGAGGCTGACCTTTATGCAGCCGTCACTCATAGGTCCACAGCGGCATGATCACGCGCACCGCGAGGATGCTTGCATCAATGGAACAGGACGGGGCCTAGGCACGGTGGTATAGGAATCAACTTTCATCTCGGAAATCCTGCAGCGAGGCGTGCCGCAGGTCGTCCTCGCCGCGCAGATGCTTGACACGGCCGATCAGCCCCGGCCTGACCCACTGCGTTGCCGGCCGCTTCATGCCCTTTGGCGCGGCTCCTGCACGCGTTTCCAGAGTCGTTCGCGCAACTCCCGGTTCAAGGTGATGAAAGCCGAGCCGACATAGCGTCCGGTGCCGCGCTCGGCCATGAGCGCGAATGCCGGCTTGCCTGCCTCGCGCTCGACGCCAAGCAGTTCGTATTCGTCGATCGAATAGGCCTTGGTCTTCAGCCAGGCCGTGGAGTTGCCGCTGCGATATTTGCTGTCCTTGCGCTTCGAGACCATGCCCTCGAGCCCGGCCTGGTCAATGAGGTGATAAATCGCCTTTGCCTCGCCCGGCCGCGCCTCGCTAAACTGGATGCGGCCGCCGGGTTCGATCATGCCGGCCAGGATCTCGCGCCGGTCCTCCGCCGGCATGTCGCGAAGATCGTGGCCATTGAGGTGCAAGAGATCGAAGGCGACGAAATAGCGATCGTGAGGCTGGCCTGTCGGACTTCGCTGAGCTCGCCTTTCGGCTACCAGTCTGGGTGGTCCTTCGCCATTATATTGAAAAGCAAAAGGCAGGCCAATAATGCCACGCATCCGCCCATCAGGTCATCGACCGTCAGACCGAAAAAATAGACTAAAACAGACGCCAACGTGGCCATTTGCTCCACCCTGAATCGGGAAGCCTCCAGCCAAGATAGAACCGTTGGATAGCTCTAATGTTCCGCACCTTTGGGCTTGCCGGCCAGGCTTCTGGACTCTCGCCCACAATAGAAGCACTCTTTCCTCCACGGCCCGACCGACGGCGAGCCAACCGCAAGGTTCATTAACCGTCCGCAAGTAGCGCAAAGTTATCCCTGCCAGCCGCGGCGAACCTGCTCTTGGATCAGCTCTTGCGATGACGGCCAATGGTATCTCAGCATCTGCTCTTGGGGTCGAAAGCTGGACCGCAACGGCGACGGAATAGGCGTGCGAGACGCCTCTGCCAGTGGACGAGAATGGGGCTGCGGCCCACGGGGGACATATTGATGGACGAGAAATTTTACAATCGCGTCGGCGGCGACCGTATCTCGTCGCGCCAGGTCGACGAACTCATCGGGCTAGCACGTGGCCTAAGGCGCCTCGCGCCTGAAAGGTTCAGGCGACGCGCTTAAAGTTATTGTTTTTATGCAGTCTCAAAAAGTCGGACGGCCAGGAGAAAACATCAAGAAGCCGGCAGCCGACTTCGGGTCGGTTGGGCGATTTCCACTTGCCGGGCAAGCGCGCCCGCCTCAAGTCCAGGATGACAGGATGGTCTCCATTTCGACTGTTTCGACTTGCTGGGCGAAGCGTTGGTGATAGACCGTCAGGAGCGCATCATGCGTCGTGTCGGAGGAACTGCACAGCGCGTCAGTGACCAGAACGACGCGATAGCCGAGGTCGATAGCCCCCAACACGGTGGCCAACACGCAGACGTCGGTTTCCCCACCGGTAACAACCAGCGTGTCGACGTGTTGCCTGGACAGGAAAGCCTGGAGCCTGCCCTCCAGCCACGGTGAATAGATGTGCTTGTCGATGACGGCTGCCG
Source organism: Mesorhizobium sp. WSM4821 (assembly GCF_055901555.1). Lineage (NCBI taxonomy): Bacteria > Pseudomonadati > Pseudomonadota > Alphaproteobacteria > Hyphomicrobiales > Phyllobacteriaceae > Mesorhizobium > Mesorhizobium sp. WSM4821. Next base: position 5,950,579 of record NZ_CM148371.1, read on the forward strand.
GCGGACAATGTCGTGCCAGGGTCGGCAGGAGGTCGATCATTTCGGGATCGAGATTGGCCATCGTCATCGACGCCCAGCGCTGGTAGTAGCGCTTCCACGCACCAATCCCCTGCCCTGGTTCTCGTGCGGGCAAGAACCGGGTGAAGACAGTTTGCCGGGCCCGCCTTTCGACAAGGCTTTCGATGAGAGGCAGGACGCGCTCAATCCACGGCGTTGCCCAAGGCGAAGGGGATGCGAACAAGCGTTGCATATCGACGCACAAGTGCACGCAGGCGTCGCCCAATGGTCCATACGCCAGTCCGGGCGTCGACATCAGGATCTCGAGGCTTGCGGGGGCATCGCCCACACGGATTTGACGCCATGGGTCAACAAGAAGGATCCCTTGTGCATGTGTTTAGCATGTGTTTCGACCTGCCAGAACGCCCTGCCAGGCAAACGCGAAGCGCCATATCTCGTTCCCCGAGCTGTCTGGAGTCGACGATAATCATCAATCATCGCCGCCTGCGGCATGACCGGCCGATGTGAAAATTCAAGAGCTTTCTATTCGGGGATGTGAGGCGTATGTCGCTTATCCTCGGCGGGATCGGCATCGATCCGCGCCTTCTCGGGATCGAAGGCGCCATGGCGGGCGATAGCCAATGCGGGGGTGTCGGGCGTTTCATATGCCCACATGAAGTCGTCAGCCGCTGCGCCGACCGCTTGAACCCGCCAGTAACTCGCGGTGCCCTTCAACGGGCTGCGCGTCGTGGTGTTCGTCTTCTTCAGAAACTCGAAATAGATGTCGTCGAAGGGGATATAGAAAACAGGTTCATGTCCTTCTTCGTAAAGCACTTTTGCCCGCTCGGTCGAGGCAATGATCGCGTCGGAGAATCTGACTGTCACGGCTCCAGCGAACGGAGTAATGGTAAGAGCGCCCGGACGGCCGGCGGAACTTACGGCTAAGGGCTGCATTCGACTTCTCCGTTGGCTGCGTTATCCCCCATGAACGTCGTATCGCCCATCAGGGTTCCAGGCTTGGCCAGCCTCATTGGCATTTCGACAAATGCATCGGTGCATAACCAAGTTGCGTCAAACGGAGGACCCTATGGTCGCCTCCATGCCCTCCGCTCCGGCCGGGAAAAGGCGGAACCCTTCGCCCGCCGGTCTGGTCGGGCTTTCCCACCTGCGCCGCAGGAAGCGTCCCGAACTCGGGATCGCCTGGATCGATCTGGGCGCCATCCCCTTGTGCATGAATTCAACCTGCCAGAACGCCTGCCAAGCAAATGCGAAGCGGCATTATCTCGTTGCCCGAGTCGTCCGGAACCGACGATAATCATCGCGCGTTTGCCGGCAGCCAACGCCGCAAGCCGACCATTGCTCCTTCTCGAGCGCGTCGCCGGACTGAAGAATGACGCCGTCGCGTAAACTTTTTCGCCCGACATGCGTTGTTCATTCTCCAAGCCAAGGAGACAGCTATGCAGATGATTATCAGCGGCTACTGAGGGGGGCCCTGCGCCATAGATCGCAACGCTTGTTGCCCGCGCATCTCGCTCACGCCTTGTGAAACGGCATGTGCCGTTCGTTCGGCTTTCCCGTGCGGCGGTTTAGCGGCGACGCCAGATAGAAATGGTCGATAGATGTATTTTATAGCCTTGGCGACGGATTATGACGGCACGCTGGCGCACGACGGGATCGTAGCTGAAAAGACTCTCGCAGCCCTCGAACGGCTCAAGAAAACCGGCCGCAAGCTCATCCTCGTCACCGGTCGCGAACTGCCCGACCTCAAGCGCGTCTTTCCCGAGCTCGGTGTATTCGACAAGGTTGTCGCCGAAAACGGGGCACTGATCTACACGCCTGCCAGCGAGGAAGAACGTGCGATTTCACCTGCACCGGCAGCCAAATTCGTCGCCAAGCTGAAGAAACACGGCGTCAAGCCGCTTTCAGTCGGACGATCGATCGTGGCGACCCGGGAACCACACGAGACAACAGCCCTCGAGGTCATCAAGGAAATGGGGCTGGAACTGGAAATTATCTTCAACAAGGGCGCGGTGATGATTCTGCCGAGCGGCATCAACAAGGCAACCGGCCTGGCCGCTGCACTTGAGGACCTGCGGCTGTCACCACACAATGTGGTCGGCGTTGGCGATGCTGAGAACGATCATGCCTTCCTGCAGGCCTGCGGCTGCAGCGTTGCCGTCGACAATGCCCTTGCGGCGGTCAAGGACACAGCGGACCTTGTGACCCGCGGCGCGCGTGGAAAAGGCGTCGAGCAACTGATCGAAAAACTGGTAAAGCACGACGCGAAATTTGTCCAAAAACGCCGTGACGGCATCCTCCTCGGCTCGGTCAGCGGCGACGAGGTCTATCTGGCGCCGACCGACACGGTTCTGATCGCCGGGAGTTCCGGCATCGGCAAATCCACCTTGGCCACTGCGTTGACGGAACGCTTCGTCGAGACCGGATTTCAGTTCTGCGTTTTCGACCCCGAAGGCGACTATGATGGCCTCGAAGGTGCCGTCCGGATAGGCGATGGCTCTACCGCGCCGACAAAGCCACAAGTGCTCGACCTGATCGGGAAGCCGGACACGAACGTGGTCGTCAATGGGCTGGCGTTGCAGGTCAATGAGCGACCCGACTTCTTTGCCGATCTGCTCCCCGGCCTGGGCAGTTTCCGCTTCCATACAGCGAGGCCACATTGGCTGGTCATCGACGAGGCCCATCATCTCCTGCCCAAGAGGCGCGACGACACGCGCGCCGTCCTATCGTTGGAATTGCCAGGCACTGTCCTGATCACCGTTCATCCCGAAGCGATCTCGACCGACGCCTTGCGACTGGTCACCGCCGTCATCGCGCTCGGTCCCAAGGCCAAGAATGTCATCAAGGCCTTTTGTCGAGAGACGGATACAAAGCCGCCGAAGGATATTCCCTCGCCCAAAGGAGAGCGCGTGTTGTTCTGGCGACCGCAAGCTCGCAAGAAAATTGCCATGGTCAAAGCGATCGAGCCGCGCCAGTCGCTCAAGCGTCACAGCCGCAAATATGCAGAAGGTCATCTCGACGAGGCCGGTAGCTTTTATTTCAGAGGCCCCGACAAAGCGATGAACCTGCGGGCCCACAACCTGATGATTTTCACCCAGATCGCTGAGGGCATCGACGACGGGACCTGGGAACATCACCTGCGCGCCGGCGACTATTCCGAATGGTTTCGCCATCAGATCAGGGACAAGGAGCTGGCGCGCGAAACCGCTGAGGCCGAAAAGGACGAAACGCTCTCGGCGCGCGAAAGCCGCAAGCACGTTCTGGATGCGGTACGCCGCCGGTACACGGCTCCCGCGACGGCCCCGCAGGAGTAGCGGCAAGACCCCTTCGGACAGCCCACGCAGTGCTGAATTCGAGGGGACGTCAGGCGATCAGATCGTCGATCCTGATCGGCAGGTCCCGGATACGCCTGCCCGTGGCGTGATATACCGCGCTTGCCGCGGCGGCTGCCGTTCCGACATTGCCGAGTTCGCCCAAGCCCTTGACGTCGGCTGGGTTGACCTCGCGATCGACCTCCGGGACGAGGAGCACCTCAAGCTGTTTTATGTCGGCATTGACCGGCACCAGATAGTCCTGCAGGTCGCGATTGACGTAGCGGGCGTGGCGCCGGTCGCTTCGTGCAGGGCCTGGCCTCGTCGGCCGCGGTCGACGAGCGCTATGTGCAAAAGCAGCTCAGCCACGCCTCGGCCGAGATGACGCGGAAATATCAGCGCCGCCGTGACCGGTTCCGCGTCAATCTCAGCAAGGCGAGTGGGCTGTAGGCGGGCGAAGAGTCCCCTCCCCTGTCGCTCTTGAAGAGACTTCCATCCTTTCTGGCTGACCGGTCCGATCATGCGTCTGGCGTAATCAGCTTCAGCGAGGGAAAATACGTGCGGTACCGGCCGACGTCCCGGGTGAGCAGCGGCAGTTCGTTGACGGCCGCTTGGGCGCCAATGAAGAAGTCGGGCAGCACACCGGTGCGCGATCCACCCGACCTGCGATACTGCGTGAACACTTTTCCTGCCAGGAAGAGTGCCGCTCGTGGCATCGGAGCCATCGCGAGGCCGGCCTCATCGACAAACACCTCCAGATCCTCGACGCGGTCGTACCGAACAGCAAGCTCGGCGTAGACAACATCGTTGATCAACAACGGCCCATTGAGGCTTGCCGCCTCAAGTTGGGCAATCGACCAATCCGCCCAGTTTGGATCGTCAGTGACAAGGTCGAGCAGAACGTTGGTATCGACGAGAGTCACGTTTCGCCACGCGTCAGCGCCATGATCGCGTCGGTGTCGAGGCCCTTGCCGGCATGGCCGCGCAACTTCGCGAAGCGGGTCGCTGGCTGATTTTTATCAGTGCGCGCAAGCACCACGCTGCCATCGGCGGCGCGGCGGAAATCGACCTTGCTTCCCGGACCGATCCCCAGCAGATCGCGGACCGGCTTCGGTATGGTCACTTGTCCCTTTGCCGTGACGGTGGTGGTCATGTTCGCTCCACGGTAATACCTATCTTCTGCAAGGTATTACCGACGCGCTTCAATTACAATCCCTGGATGGTCAAATGCGCCGTTAAAACGCCGACAGACGATTGTTTGTTGATATCCTCGGTGTTTGTACAAACGCCCCTTTCCCATGCTGAGAGACGCCGCAAATGGCCGTGAAGCGCAAGATCGACGCTCCGGGCGACCACAGGGCCGGCAAATCGGCTACGCGCGTGTCGACGGGCAAGCAAGCGACGGAAGCACACGAAATTGAGCTGCGCTCGGCCGGCTGCGACGTCGTCGTTCAGGAACATGGATCCGGTGCGTCGAGAGCTCGGCCTGCCTGCTGCGGTTGAGCGGACCAAGGCCGGCATCATCGCTGCGCGATCGAACGGGCGGCTGCCAGGCAATCCTGGCATCCGGGAGCGCAGGCCCGAAGCCCTGGCGAAAATGACCGCGGTGCAAAAGGCATTCTATGGCCGGCGGCTACAATCAATGATGAAGCAGTGGCTTCCGACGGTCCGCCGGATGCGTCCAGACCACAACTGGGACGAAATCGCAAAGCAGCGCGGCCTCCGAGTGGACGTCTGAACGACTACGACGGGCAGTGAGGTGCCTCGTCACCGAGCACCTGAGCGAATCCACATTGCTAAAGCGGGCGTCTCCTCTGCCTCTTGAAGATCGCCTGATGACTCTTGTGGCAAGAATTTCGCAGTCTAACCCAGTCCTATCGCTCCGCGACATCGCAGGGCCAGCTCGAGCGTCTGCATGAGCGAACCCCACGAGAAGCGCAAAATGGTCCGCCTCCTCAGTCAAGAACCTGCTCGATCGAAGCGCACCACCTGCCACGGAATAAAATTATCGCACAGCTGTTTGCGTTTTATTCAGCCCAACTGGAGAGCTTCGATGAAAACATTCCCAATCATTCGTGGCGTCCTGGCGGTTCTGCCTGCCGTTGGAACGGCCCATGGGTAAGGCGGTTTGGTCGCGCGTGTTGCGGAAGGTGAGTGTCTCGCGCGCCGGCTCCTGGAAGAGCTCGCGTCGCCAGTAATAGCGCAGCTCGTCCTGCGCGAAGGAGACGGCGAAATCCGTGGAGGTATCGCGCCAGGCCCCGCGCTCGATCGCGAGCACCTCCAGGCCTTCCTCGGTCAGTTCCTGACCGAGTATCGCGGCAGTCCAGCCGAACCCGACCAGCACGACATCCTTGCGCGGCAGTTTCTTGGCCATGGCAGTTCCTATTCGTGCGGGTTCCAGCCCGGCCGGCCCATTATGGCGACCGGTTCGAGATCGAGCTTCTGGTTGTGCTTCCCGACATAGGGTCGATAGTCATACCTGGCGCCCGGAGCCGATCAGCTTCCATCCGACCATGTCGCGATTTCCGCCGTAGATCGGATTGCACCAGAATCCCTCCTGCGTGTTCTGTATGAGTCGGTCGAAGAAGGTCTTGGCTGAAACGCCCTCGAGCTTGAGCTTGTCGTGCTGCATCTGCTCGAGAAGCTTTTCCTGGTCGCCGCTCGAAAGCTCGGCGAAGGGCTTGCCGTCGTGGTTGTCGCGGCAGTAGGCATCGATCGCCTTAATAGCGACACGGTACAACTCTGCTGGAGTGTAGCGGCTCTGATAGCCTTGCGAGTCAGTTCCTTCCGGCCATGTCCCTGCATGTGCCACCGCTAGGCACGGCCATAGGAGCCGCCGAGCTGCCGGTCGAGAAAATACGTTACGCCCGGCCTCCAAAGCGCCGGGGCCGAGGTCGTCGTTCGGGATCAGGCGAGAAACGGCCGCTTCGATGAAGGAGGTTTCTTCATCAGTAAAGAACCGATAGATCGCCGGCGTCGGCGCCGGGTCCGGGGCGTCTGCTTGCCCGGACGCCCATGGGACCTCGCCCGAGATGGTTCTTCCGTCAGCTGTTCCCACTCCCACGGCCAAAGCCGAACCTGCCGCCGCTCCGGCCGATATGAACTGTCCCGGCTCACCTTCCTGTGCATAGACCAACTCCCAAACAGCTACAGCCCTAACAACTTTCCGGCGGCTGAGTTCCCGAAGTTGATTTCATTCAAACAATGAGTGTGAGAGGATCACGGCTCATCGGCTAACGCGCGTGGTTGCGTTTGGCCGAGGATGAACCGCTCATCCGGTTCGACATCGCGGATGAGCTTGGACAATTGGGTGCCGGGTGATCGAGGCGGGGAACGCGGACGAGCCAATCGACCTCCTGGATTCCACGGTTCGCATGGGCCTCGTTGTGATGTGCGATTGCCCTGCGACCACAATGGCCTCTGTAGCGCGCGCCCTGAGAAAGAGAGACGGCCGGGCGTGAGGACCACGGCGGATCAGCCGAGGTTCCAGAATTGCGATCCGGGCCCGATTATCGTTTTTGTTTGAGTTGTTTGACTTGTGTGACGACCGCGGGCGCCTCGGCTGCGGGCTCCCAGCCGAACACGCTGCGACCGGCGAGCAGATGCGATTGATCGAACTCTCCGGCGACGATTTCCTTCAGGCTGGGGCCGGTGACATAGCGTTCGACCTGCCGTGACTGGTCGTCCAGCCGCTTCAAGGCACCGATTTCTTCGTCGCGGCCAAGCCTGGCCTTGTGGACGGCCGACTTCAAGACACCGATCGTTTCGTCATAGACCTTGAGCGGCACGGGGAATGGATGCCTGTCCTTGCCGCCATGCGCCAGCGAGAAGCGGCCGGGATCGGAAAAACGGCATGGCGCGCCGTGCAGCACCTCGGCAACCAGCGCCAGCGCCCGCACGGTGCGGGCGCCGACGCCGGGGACCAGAAGAAGTTCGGAGAAATCGGCGGGGCCACGCTCGGCGGCCGCCGCCATGTTGCCGTGAAGACGGCGCATGACGACATCGCTTTCGCGAACGTCGTGGTGCGCCGGCATGATCAAATGCGGCAGCATCGGCTGCGGGTCGGGCGCCTGCTCTGAAGTCTCGGCCCCGCCGCGTTCCAGGGCGGCGAATTCCCTCACAATGCGATCCGGCCCAAGCTCCTGCAGGAGTTCCAGTTGTCCCTTGCGCGACGCGTCGGCGCGACGGTCGGTCAGGTTGACGATCTCGCCCTGGTTGGCGCCCTCGATGGCGGCATGCGGCTGGTCGACGAAGCTCTTCAGGCCCTCGGACAGCCAATGGTAGCGGCGCGCCACCTTGCTGTCGCCGTTCATGCCCTGCTGCACCACGACCCAGTCGCCATCGTCGGTCACGATGAAGCCATGCAGATAGAGATCGAAGCCGTCCTGAACGGCGGCGCTGTCAACCTTGGCGACGAGCCGGCTGGCAGTTGCCAGGCCGGTTCCGTCGAAGCCGACGCGCTCGCCGATGACGGCAAGCTCGTGCGGGGTCTTGCGTGAATGCGCGCCGCGGCCACCGCACACGTGAATACCGAGTTCGCCGGAAAGCGGAGCCAGCCCGCGCTTCAAGGCGCCGATGACGCTGGTCGTAATGCCGGATGAATGCCAGTCCATTCCCATGACGGCGCCAAACGACTGGAACCAGAAGGGATGCGCCAGCCGGCGCAGCAGCTCCTCGCGACCGTAATGGTGAATGATCGCCTCGCACATGACCGCGCCAAGACGCGTCATGCGGTCGCCGAGCCATTTCGGCACCCGTCCGCCATGAAGTGGAAGATCAGCACTTCCCGCTCTCTGCGCCAAAATCTCGCTGCCTGTTCCGATGCATGCCGTGCGTTCGATAGATAGGTATCGAATGCGGCTTGAAGAAGTGATGACACCCGTTTCGAGCTGCCGGTGCTCGATCCGAATCCCCATTTGCCGGCGCCCGGCCCGCCGGGCAATCACCCGTGGTGGCTATCGGCAGGATTCAGCGCGGAGTTCAAATTTCTCGATCTCGCAATGCTGGCCCACCAATGTCAACAAATCCGTCTGCGGCGGAGCTCCTTCAGACCGCCTCCAACTGATCTCGAACGACACCACGGGGCTGTCGCGATCCGGGCGCCGCTCTATTCCAACCAGCCGTGCTCGATAAGCGGAAGGCCCGATGATCGCGTCGAGGTCCTCGTGATCCGCCGCCTTCCAGGTGAGCGCCAGCACGGCGTGGCGTTCGCGCGGTATCGTCAGCGCCGTCCCGGCCGCGCCAAGGACGTATCGGCCACCGCCGAACGCCAACCCGATCATCGTCATCATCCACAAGGTCGCCGCCGTGGTGACGCCGCTGACAAGACTGCCCCGGCGAAGAATGGCGCCACCACCGATGAAGCCGACGCCCGTCAACACGCCCAGGGGAAAGCGCAAAACGTCCATCCGGGCAAAGGAATCGGGACTCTTGCCTCTGACACCCAGCAGTATAGTGGCCTGCGTCATCGCGATCGCGGCGGCCAGCCCGACCAGGATGGTCGTCCTGAGGCCTGCCGCGTGTCCGCGCGCCTCCCGGTCGAGGCCGATCAACGAACCGGCGAGCACTGTCAGAAGCAGGCGTGCCGCGATGTCCTGCCAAACCGGGAGGAGATACATCGGCAAACCCTGACCGCTGGCGTTTGGATACGAACGGGTGGCAACTCAATTCAGCCAAGGCCATTCGGGTTCCATCGGCGGCGGTTTGCCGGGTTACCGATCGGCTGGATTTCCGACCGCCGGATCGCGCCGTCTCGAGTATTTTCGACAAGCGGTAGATCGTCGCGAAATTCCACCCAAGGCAGCTTCATGTCCCAATAGCATGCGCCTGCGGCGCCAAGCGTTCGGGGCGGTCGAAGAAACCGATCGTCACATAAATTTCTTCGGGAAGCCCCTGGTCGAGATAGGCTATGGATGTCCCGCAATCGCCACAGAAGGTGCGAAGCACGCCTCGGGTCCTTGAGAAGGTTTCGGCGTGCCGGTCAGCAATCTGAATTGGGCCGGTCGACAGCCGACCCAGACGGTCAGCGGGCTCCCTATGGCCTTGCGGCAATCATCGTCGAGATCGGAGCAAATCCAGAACGGGTCGCCATGCATCTCGGCCGTTACGGAACCGCAAAAGCAGGAGCCGGTCTCGATCCTGGTCATCGAGCCACCAGTTTTGACGGCCGCAGGGTCCGCAGGGTGATCGAATAGCGGTGCGCGGCAACCGGGGGAATGCTGTGCTCCCATTCGTCGCGCGCCGGGCCTTTCATCAGGTAGGCCGATCTTGGCTCGATGACGATGGTCTTGCGATCCCACCTCGTGCCGTTCTTCCGGCGGAGCCGGAAGCTGCATGGCGCACGAAGAGAGACGCCGGCCACGGCATCGAAATGCGGCTTGTCGCGATGCCAGCCGATACCCGCGCCGGGTCGGTACTCGTTGATCAAAACCTGCAGGAAAGCGTCGGCAGGCAGTTGCGCAAATGCCGCCACCTTCTCCCTGAGCGGCATCAGAAAAGCAGGGATAGGCGGCGCCTCGACGACTTTGCGCTGGTCGAAATCATAGCGCAGGCCAAAACCGGCGACGCGCCGGTTTGCCAGATGGCCATGGAAGTCGAAGGGCTGGAAGGCTAGACTTTCGAGCTCCCGCACCAGCTCATCTTCTTCCTGCGCCGTGATCAGCTCCGGCTGGTAATGAAATCCTTCCGGCAGATCGTCGAGTACGCGAAATTTGGGCACGCGAAAATCGGGCGCACAAAACAGGTCGCCTTGGCCGGCGAATTCCGGCAGCCTGGTTTTGATCGATGACATCAACCCTAATTGGTGAAGCCGGCCGGCAGCGGCAAGGCCTTGGAGGCGCGAAGCCGCCGGATCAGCACATCCATATCCGCACGAGGCGGAACCTGGCTCGCCGGGATGGGTAGGGTTACTTGCCAGGCGGCTCGAGTGCTGGGAAATACCTTCAGCCACCAGCGGACATCGCTATGATTACGACGAGGTGCCACCGCAGACCTTTGCCGCATTCCGCAACGCCTCGTCAAAGCGTTCGTCGGAAATCGGTTCAGCTACCATGGGGTCGAGCAGAGCCAGCCGTGATCAGACCCGGCGCCCCTGTCGGCAGCAAAGAATCCGAGAGACTTCGGTCGGCCAGCCGATCATTCATAGGCGCCAGGGCCAATCTGTGCTCATAGATTTTTCAGATTCTTTCTTAAAATCAAGTCGTTAGAACCTGCCCAGTGCACACGACTTACGCCAGAATACACGGAGCGCACACAAAAAATGGCCGCCTACACAAAACTGTCGTCCGGTACCTGGCGTGTTCAAATCCGCCGTAAGGGTCGCTAGTCAGCGAGACTTTCCTGCGCCGAAACGACGCTCGGCGGTTGACCCGAGCAGCGAGGGCAGCGTAGTTCGCGCATATTAGCTTGGTCATCAGCAACCACCACCATCTCAAGCGGCTAAGGAGGCGCATCCGATCCATTGCTGGGTTACCATCGTGCCGCTTTGGACGCAGCCCGACCGTCGAGTACGTGTTCGTTGATGACGCCATCCGCGCGCTATGGAGCTTGGTGTTATGATGTCGAGGTGTTCCGATCGGAGTTCGCGGCCCAAGGCTATAATCCCGCCGAGCAAACTAATTTCGGAGAGGCTGAGCTCCTCTGGGCAACTACGACTGAATTTTTTCCTATGCGCTCTTGAACGCGTAAGCTGCGACTCTAAATCGATGCTTGCCGGTCGCCCAGGAGCGGGGCCGGCACAAACCGAGGAGGCGTCAAGCTCCTTGGTGCCTGCTTATATCCATGTTGCTCAATGGAGGATGTGGCTATGAGAACCACTTACGACCATACTCCCCTGTTCCGGTCGTAGCATCGGCTTTGACCGCATCGTGGAGCTGCTCCAGAAAGCGAGCCGCGTCGCGACTGCTGACAATTGGCCTCCCTGCGACATCAGGACGTGAGTTCCAAGAGTTACGGCCGCTGGAATTACATGCGCGAGAAGCGCGCGGCGATGAAGAAATGGGACGCCTTCGTCACCAAGCTCTTGATGCGGACGGCATTCAAGCGTGACGCCTAGGTCTGTATGGTCACGCGTCCGGCAACCATGTGCAACAGCTGGAAGACGGTGGCAGGCATGTTCAATGTGTTGACCGCATGGATCGACACGCGCCGCAAGGTCAGGCGGCGATGGCAAGTCGATGCACGCAGGTTAATCCGCACAGACGAGCGAGACGCCTACTATGCCGCGCAACGCCTTGCCGCGCGCCATCGGGTGCGCAGTGATAGCGCAATTCTGGCACTGGGCGAAGGTCGCCTCCGAGGTCGCTCGGCTTTCTCCTGTTGCGGAAATGCACCGCGATATCGTCGAGGGCATCATCGATGAGGAATCGCAGCGCTTTCACGCTGCCTCCAACCCGGATGTCTAGCCTGCCGCCGCCAGCCTGCGCACGGCATATTGGATTGGTTTCACTGCGCGATCGCGATCAGAAGTGTATTGTAAATTGCACTACGATACGCTATGTCAAGTCGTAGGAGAACGTCATGGCCAAAATTGCAGAACGCAAAGAACACCCGATCTCGATGCGCCTCCCGGAGGCTGACATCGCAATGATCGATCGCGCTGCTGGCCTTCGGGGTCGGTCGCGTACGGACTTTGTGCGTGACGCGGCCGTTCGCGCCGCCGAGGATGTGCTGATGGAAAACCGGCTGATCCGCATGAGCCCGGAAGGTTTTGCCGATTTCATGGCGGTCTTGTCGGGGCCAGCCACACCGGTTCCCGAAATGGTGGAACTGGCGAAGCGCCCTGCCCCTTGGGAATCAGGTTACGTCGCGAAGAACTGATCCTTGCCTCTCTCAGCTCCTGAACCGCTGACCGCGGCCCATGACGTTTCCGAGTTTACCTGCGGAAAGCCAACGCTCGACCACTGGCTCAAGACCCGGGCCCTCTCCAATCAGGAGAAGGGCTTCACTGCCGTCCTGGTTGTTCACGAGGCGCGTCGTGTCGTTGGCTACTACGGCCTCGCGCCAACGGCCGTGGTCCCGAACGTGCTGCCTCGGTCCATCCGTACAGGACAACCGCCAGATCCGGTACCTTGCCTGCTGCTGGGACAGCTTGCGACCGATGTCGCATGGAATGGACGCGGCATCGGTACCGGCTTGTTGAAGCACGCCCTGGAACGCTGCGTAACTGCGGCGGGCCTCATCGGCGGCCGCGCGCTCATGGTCAATGCCGTCGACGCAGAAGCCTCCGCGTTCTGGCAGCGGCGTGGCTTCCTTCCGTCAAAGGACGATCCGCTGGTCCTTTTCCGCCCAATTGCCGCGATCGCCGCATCGCTCGGTCGCTAAGTACCGACTCTCTCTATCCAAGGCCGTAGTTTTTGCACAGGTTGACGCGGCGCTCCACCAGGGCCAAATCATGAACCGTTAACCTGCGATGACGGCTTCGCGGTAGGCCGGGCTCATGAGGGCTTGAGCGACTTCTTGGAAGGTTCGCGCCGGAGCATGTTGAGCACGGCGCGACGTATCATGGCGAGGTTACGCGCAGAATGGTCCTTGCGGGCGCGGCATTCGTCTTCACGGAAGGCCACGTCCAAGACCCCAGTGCAGATTGTTCTCGACGCTCCAGTGGGCACGCACGGCGGCGGCGAGGCGGACGGGGTCGGGTGGCAAGGAAGAGATGAAGAGGCGCGTCTCGGTCAAGGTCGCGCCGGTCTTCTCGGTCGTGCGCCGCACCGTGACTGCCGCGATGCTCGCCAAATCCAGCCGAGATGGCGCTCGGCGAGCCAGGCGGCGTCGGCGGCGCGGACGGTGCGCTCCTCGATCCGGCAGTGGCCACCGGTCGTCCCTTCACGACACGGACAATCGGCCGCCAGCACGGGATCGGCGAAGAACAGGACGTCCTCTTGCAGGCTCTGCGTAGGTTCGGTTTCGTTGCTGCAACCTCCCCTAAGCCAGACCCGCCAGGGCAGGCAAAAATGACAGTGTCGTCGATCGCAGTCTCGTCATGGCAACCGCTCCTTCCTGCTCGGCAAACGGCGGGTCGTGAATTTGGTTGCAGCGGGATGGTTGGTCCGCAAGCCCGGACAAATGTCCGTCCAAGGTCGGCTCTTGCAACTGGGGTGCCTCACCAGCGCAATGCTCGCGAAGATCGATCGCAACCCGGTCTCGGACGCCCGTATACCCGCAGAGAGGACCGTTCAGCGTTGCAATCTGCGCGACGTCCGGGCGGACGCCGGTCCTGCCGACAGGGCAACGGACCGGCGTTAAGATTAAGTCCAATCCAAGAAGCTTCGGACAAGAAGACGGCACCAAGGTTCTTCGTGAAGAATAAGTCCAAGTCTCGACGCCCACTGAAGGATTTCTAAAGACCTTGCTGCAACGATTGCCGCCGAGAGGCTCAGACATGCCACCTTCAAAAACTATGGCTGAGACGCCGGCCGCGACATTTCCGACGGAAGATATTGATGCTCTGCGGCGTGTGCTCGACGCTGTGCCGCATCCGATATTCATCAAGGACGATCAGCACCGTTTTGTCATGCTCAATCAAAGCATGTGCGAACTCATGGGGCGTCGACACGAGCAACTGGTCGGCAAGACAGATCACGACTTCCTGCCAAGAGAGAACGCGGACGTCTTTCGGCGGATCGACCGGCTGGTGCTGGAGACAGACGACATCAACGAAAACGAGGAGTTCATTCCCGGCAATCACGGAGAGCTTCGCACCATCCTGACCCGAAAGAAACGGGCCTGCCTTGCCAACGGCACCCGCCTCGTCATCGGCTCTCTATCCGACATCACCGAACTGAAACAGCGTGAGGCCTCGTCGCGACTTCTATTCGACAGCAATCCTATCCCGATGTGGGTATACGAGAGAGACAGCTTGGGGTTTCTGGCCGTCAACGATGCCGCGGTCGAGAGTTACGGCTACACTCGAGAGCAGTTCCTGGCGATGACATTGCTCGACATCAGGCCGCCCGAGGATGCCGACGCAGTCCGAAAGATGGCCGGAACGAAAAGGGACCGTTATGACACTGGCCAGACATGGCGTCACCTGAAGGCGGACGGAAGCCTTATCGACGTCATCGTCTACTCCCAGAGGCTCCAGTACGAAGGCCGCGCGGCGGCAATGGTGGCGGTCGTCGATGTCACTGAACGCAAGCGGGCAAATGACGAACTCCGCCGCACCCGTGAGTTTCTCGACACGATCATTGAAAATGTCCCCGCCATGCTGTTCGTCAAGGAAGCTCGCAATCACCGCTACATCCTGATGAACCGCGCGGGCGAGGAATTGCTCGGCATTCCCCGTGATGAACTGATCGGCAAGACGGATTACGACCTGTTTCCAAGAGATGAGGCGGATTCGTTCTTCATGCGCGACCAGCAAGTGTTGCGCGCCGATCGTCTGCAGATCGCAGAGGAGGAGACTGTCCGCACGCGCGCCAACGGGATGCGCGACCTCATGATGAAGAGACTGGCAATCGACAGCGACGACGGAAAAAACAAATACCTGCTCGGCGTTGCCGAGGACATTACCGAACGCAAGCGCGCCGTGGCGCGCATTGCCCATCTGGCAAACCACGACGCGCTTACCGATCTTCCAAACCGTCCCGCCTTTGCGGAGCGTCTGAATTTCACCCTAGAGCGGGCGTCATCGAACAGCGAGCGCTTCGCAGTCCTGTGTCTCGACCTGGATGGATTCAAGGATATCAACGACGTGTTCGGCCACTCGGCGGGAGACGAACTTCTGCGTAAAATCTCGAACCGTCTAGCCGCTGCGGCAAACGGCGCATTCCTGGCCCGCATTGGCGGCGACGAATTCACCATCATTGCCACCGACGACCCGCAGCCTGCGAGCGCGGTTGCGCTTGCCGATCGGCTACTGGAAACAGTGGTGGAAGATTTCGAGATCGAGGGCCATAACCTGCGCGTCGGCCTGAGCATCGGGATCGCCTTCTTCCCTATCGACGGCACGACCGCGGCCGCGCTCCTCAGCAATGCCGACGCCGCGCTTTATCGTGCAAAGGCTGCGGGTCGCGGCGTCTTTCGCGTGTTCGAAGCCGATATGGACAGGCGATTGCGTGAACGACGCGTCCTTCAGCAGGATCTCCGGTCGGCGATCCTGCGCAAGGAGCTGATGTTGCACTACCAGCCGCAGGCGCTGGTCTCCGGCGAGATCATCGGCTTTGAGGCCTTGGCTCGCTGGCGACATTCAGTGCACGGCATGATTTCACCATCCAGGTTCATTCCACTGGCTGAAGAAAGCGGGCTGATCATTCCGATTGGCGAATGGATTCTGCGTGAAGCCTGTCGGGAGGCTGCATCCTGGGCCAATCCCCTCCAGATCGCGGTCAATCTCTCGCCGGTCCAGTTCCGTCACGGCAATCTTCCGGCTCTGGTGCACGAAATCCTGCTCGAAACCGGACTTAATCCTGGCCGGCTGGAGCTCGAAATTACCGAGGGCGTTCTGTTCGACGACTTCTCGCGCGCGAGTTCGATCCTCAGGCGGCTGAAAACGCTTGGCGTGAAAATAGCGATGGACGATTTCGGCACCGGTTACTCGTCTCTTTCCTACCTGCAATCCTTCCCGTTCGATAAGATCAAGATCGATCAGTCGTTCGTCGCCAAGCTCAAGAACACGCCTCAATCCAGCGCCATCATCCGCGCCATCGTTGGATTGGGACGCGGGCTTTCCATGAACATCGTCGCGGAAGGCGTGGAAACAACGGCGCAACTCGATTTCCTGCGCGCAGAAGATTGCAATGCGGTGCAGGGTTTCCTGGTCGGCCGGCCGCACCCCATCGAGCAATATGCCAGGCAGGTCGGCCGGTATCAGATTGCAGCCACCCGCTAAGAAATCGCGGGTCGCTGACCTCGACGGGCGTTTAACGACAAAGAAGCGCCAAAGGAACAAATCTTGGCGCCGCCACGTTGCATTTCCAGTGCAATGCTTGTGACAGTGAGGCTGTTGTCTTGGCGGCGAGAGCAAATTGGAAGGGCTTCCTGAAAATTGGAGAGTTCAGCTGTCCGGTGGCGCTCTATACGGCGGCCTCGACCTCCGAGCGGATCGCCTTCCACACGATAAACCGCGCCACGGGACACAGGGTGCATCGCGCTTTCGTCGACAGCGATACCGGCAAACCCGTCGAAAAGGACGATCAGGTCAAAGGCTATGAGGTCAGCTCGGGTGACTATGTCATGCTCGAACCCGACGAGGTCGCAGAGGCTATCCCCGAAAGCGACAAGACGCTGTCGGTCTCGGCCTTCATCGGCTGTTCCGATGTCGACGACGTGTATTTCGACAAGCCGTATTACCTCGCCCCGCCGGACAAACACGCGGAGGAAGCGTTTGGGCTGATCCGCGAAGGCATGCGCAGAAAGAAAGTCGCCGCGATCGCCCAGGCCGTCCTGTTCCGGCGTGTGCGGACACTGCTCATCCGGGCCTATGACGAAGGGCTGGTCGCGACGACGCTGAACTTCGACTACGAGGTGCGCTCGGCGGACAAGGCCTTCGACGACGTGCCGGACCTGAAGATCAAGGGCGAGATGCTTGAACTGGCCGAACACATCATCAACACCAAGAAAGGCAAGTTCGATCCAACCAAATTCGACGACCGCTATGAGACGGCGCTTGCCGAGCTTGTGAAGGCAAAGCTCGAAGGCAAAAAGATTGCAGTTCCGAAGCAGCCCAAGCGGGAGAAGGTCGTCGATCTTATGGACGCGCTGCGCCAAAGTGCGGGCGTTGGCGGCAAGAAGCCCTCGACAAGAAAGCCTCCGGCAAAGTCAAAGCCGGCGCGCCGCGCAAAGGCGAAAGAGACCGCGTCGCGCCGGAAGGCCGGCTGACAGACGGCGCTCAAGATCTGCCGCAAGCAGCGCAGCTTTCTTGCCTGCGCTCGAATCGAACTCTAGAATCCATCTCTATCCATTTGTTTTTAGCTAGTTTCTCGACGTGAAGCGAGTCTGCCCGTCAGTAAATCTTCTAGGCGATCTGCGCAAACGTGCATTGTCCCGGAGCCTTGTCCGGCCGCCAGCGCAGGAACTTGGTGCCATGCCGGAAACGATCGCCGGTGACGTGATCGAACCGCACTTCGACCACCAGTTCGGGCCGAACCGGCTCCCATTGGCCGCTGCGCTCGGTGCTCCAGCGGCTCGGTCCGCCCGGTGCCTTTCCGGTAAAACCCGGCGGCTCGCGGATCGCTTCAAGCTTGCGGGTAAGCGCGCCCCTGTCATCCTTGGCGATGGTCGAGGTGAAGCCGACGTGATCGAGCTTGCCGGCATCGTTATAGAGGCCCAGCAACAGTGAGCCGACCTGCCGGCTGTTGCTGAGATAGCGAAAGCCGCCGACAACGCAATCGGCCGACCGCAGCCGCTTCACCTTCACCATTGCGCGCGCGCCCGGCTGGTATGGATCGTCCAGCCGCTTGGCGACCACCCCGTCCGTGGCCCCATGTCCGGAATCACCTAGCCAGGAGCGGGCTTCCTTCACGTCGCGCGTGCAGTGCGAGAGCACGATGTTGCTGCGGTTTGCCGCAGCGACGAACATCTCGAGGACCGCTCGCCGTTCTTTCAGCGTCCGTTCCAGCAGGACGGTTCCGTGGTCGCACAGCATGTCGAAGAGGACGATGTGCGCCGGGGTTTCGGCGGACAGCTTGCGGATCCTGCTCTCGGCGGGATGAAGCCGCATCTGGAGGGCGTCGAACGACAGCTTGCCGTCGAGCGAGATGACGATTTCGCCGTCGACGATAAATGACGGCGACGGCAGTTCCTTCAGTGTCGCGACGAGTTCGGGAAAATATCGTCCGAGCGGCTTGCCCGATTTCGCGCGCAGTTCCACCGCGTCGTCTTGCCGAAACGCCAGGCAGCGAAAACCATCCCATTTGCGCTCGTATTGCCACCCGTCGCCTTCGGGAATCGCTTCAGCCGCCCTGGCTTCCATCGGCGGCGTGTCGAGCGGCAGGGGGAAGCCGCCGTTCATCGGCCAGTCCCGGCGGCGGCGCGGCGGACGTTGCGCATTCGCAAGCCCTGTTCAGGGAGCGCCGGCATGCGTGACAGGTTCAGCGCCGATTTCTGGTCGGGGATCTCATAGCTCATCGATCCGGTCAGCAGGCGGATCGCCTCTTCCATCAAGGCGACTGTGACCGCCTCGCCTGGGCAACGATGTGTCACGGAAGCGTCGCCGCCGCCATGCGGCACGAAATCGTAGCCTTGCGGGGAATGACTTTCATGTGCGTTGCCTTTGGTCCCCAACCGGTCGCTTCCAGGCGCCTACTTTCGCTTTCGAGCCTCCGAGTTGATGCTCTTGCGCAGCGCATCCATGATGTTGATGACATTGCTGGGCGGCTGCTCGGCCGTGGCCTTCGCCTTGGGCGGACGCTTCCTGCCCTTCTTCTTCGAGGCAATGATCTCCAGCAGCCGTGCCTGGACGGGATCTCCGGTCATGCCTGGATCCCACTGCCTTGTTCGCTCATCGATCAAGGTCGAGATCATGTCCATCATTTTCGGGTCGGGTTTGGCATCGTCGATCTTGCCGAAATAATCCTCGGGATCGCGAACCTCGTCGCCATAGCGCAGTGTCCACAGCACGATGCCCTTGCCTCGCGGCTCAAGCATGACGGCGCGCTCGCGGCGATACATGACCAGTCGCGATATTCCGACTGTCCCTGTCGACTGCATGGCGTCGCGAATGACCGAGAATGCCTCTTCCCCGACCGGATCGTCCGGGGTGAGGTAATGGGGCTTGTCGTACCAGATCCAGCCGATGCTGTCGGCATCGACGAACATATCGATGTCGATGGTACGCGCGCTCTCAAGCGCGACCGCCTCGAGTTCATCGTCCTCGAGCAGGACGTATTCGTCCTCGCCGCGCTGATATCCCTTCACCTCGTCATGGTCAGCAACGGGCTTGCCGCTGACAGCATCGACATATTGGCTGACGACGCGATGTCCGCTCTTGCGATTGAGCGTATGGAACCGGACCTTTTCCTTCTCGGTGGTAGCGGGCGTCATTGCGACCGGACAGGTCACGAGTGAAAGTTTCAGATAGCCTTTCCAGAAGGGTCGTGGCGCCATCAGGGAACCCCTGCAGATGTACAACAGCCGAACGCACCAGGGTATCGATTGTTCCAGCTGGGTTTCGGCGCGCCCAAGGCACGCGAGCAAGATCGCTCGTCCTGCAGCGCCGGCCTGTCGGCTGAATTCACCATTTTCGAGTTAAAGAAGGAACCGATGAGCGCAAGCGCAGGTCGGGACGGACAACCAGGTCAGCGCAGCAAGGACCATTTCAATGTCGGATGTCAGCGTAAGGAAGAATGCTACTGACGTACAAGGAATCGCCATCCTGCATCCGCCTTGGGGCAGCTTGCGATGAATGCGCTGCCTGAAGCGATCCGGATCGCAATCGGCGCTCCATTGTCGGGAAGTGCGGCAGCGCCTGGCGCCGAAATGAAGCAGGCGATCGAACTCGCGGTCGAGGAGCAGAACGCGGACGGTGGCATTGCGGGGCTTCCCATCTTGCTTGAGGCCGCGGACGATAAGGGAAAGGTCGAGACCGGACGGCAAATCGCGGACGCGTTTTGCGATCGGCCGGACCTGCTTGGCATCGTTGGCCCCTACAACCGCAATGTCACCATCGCTGCGGCGGAGATCTATGCCGCCCACGACCTCGCGATGATTACGCCGATCGCTTCCCACCCGGCGCATCGGGTGAAGGCGTTCTTGAGTTGTCCGCTACGCCCGGGTCACAGGTTGATCCTGGATCACATTAAGCGGCTGCGTGCGAGATAGGCCGCGGGGTGTTTCCTGCCCCTGCGGGAACGGACCCCGCGTAACCCTACGCGTGGCTCTGCGTTGAGTTATTCGAGAGGCGGGGAGACGGATTTGCCATAGCTGTCGAGCACCGCGGCCACGTCTCTAAGCATGCTCGACAATGCGTGGGTTACCTGAGCCTCAAGGCGAACATCTGCTCTTTCAAAGATCGCGAAACAGATCTCGCTGGAGTCATGGCGCGACTGGTAGGCTAATCCATCCGGACGGTCTGGGTGATCCCAGAGGGCGTCTGACCAACGGCCGCAAGGCTCATAGGGTCCCGTTGAAATCGAGTTGTCCGTCCCGACCGTCTGCAGTCCCGCTCCATACAGGCGCACAATCCGCAAGGGTCGGTTAGAGGCGAGCCCGGATATGGAGCGCCCAACCATATCTGTCATGGCCACCATAAGACGCTGCGGATTGCGCACGAGGGTTTCGGCCAAGGCGCCACGAAGGGTGAGACCGGCATAAAGGACTCCGAAGCGTCCGCTGGCACTGTCAAAGCGGTTCGTCGGCGGAGCGTTGGGGCCCGGGCCGAAGAAGATCGGTTCGAGCGACGAACGGTGGACACGGTGCAACACCTGTGCGGCCTGTATCTCGTCGATCGGCAGCGATATGTCAGAGAGCCATTCGGGAGGAGGAGGCGCCTGTCCGGAAGGGCCGCGGTGGGCGGCCCACTTTCTTGGCGTCATGCAAACCCGTCCTGCGCCTCACTGCGAAGGAGGCGCAGGACCGCGTCCCTATCGCCGGACATCAGCGCTTCAAGGGCCGATTGCCCTCCAAGCGCCGAGTCGGGGGCGAGCAGGAAATCGAGCGCCACCCATGGCCCGGCCGAAGCGTAGGCTCGAATGACATCCGCGATACCGGTAACGACTTCCGTCTCATCGAATTGACAGGCGGGATAGCGCCAGTCGCTTCCCTCGCGAACAGCAAGCAATGCACCGGCCCGCCGGCGTTTGTCGACAGCCTGGCGCGAGATGCCGAGAAGCCGGCCGGCATCCTCGGCCGATAAAGTGCCACCAGCGCGCTCAAGCAGGCGCTTGCGGTGTTCGACGTTCCTTGCCAAGGCGGGAACGAGCGGGTCGAGTTCGATGACGGCCGGGCCTACAACTTCGGATCGGCTGAGGAGCCATGCAAGCGAGCCTGCATCGGTCGGGGCAGCCAAAGCGTCGGACAGAGTCTTGGGCGAGGCAGTGGCCGCCATGCGCTCAAGCGCTGATGTTGCGCGCCGAAGAAAAGCCGCCTGCAGGGAATGCGTGCTGCTCGGGTTTGGCGCGGTGCGAACCATGATAACCTCGCTGGTTGTCTTAGGGATTATATAGATACTCATGCGCCAACGTCAACCATCACGCACGCTGTAGTTGCCATGGCCCGGACAAATCCTTTGCCATGCCAGAAAGGATTCGAAGCAGAACCAGATCGATCGCCTTGCTCGGCGATTTCCAAGGGGCGATGAAACAATTGCCTGTGACCGCCGTTTCGCCAGCAAGCGCATTTTTGGTTCGAGTGGCGGCGGTGAGTGCGACCCGCCTGGATTTTTTTCGATAAGACGCCGCAGACCGCGACAATCCGGGACGCCAGCAGCCAAGCACCGATGCCAGTCTTTGGAAAGGCGAAGACGATGATCCTCGACGTGCGGAGATTCAAAGATCGAACGGACGCGGGGCGCCAGCTTGCCGCCGCATTGACCGGGTTCGCAGCGGCCGATCCGTTGGTGCTGGCGCTGCCGCGTGGCGGGGTACCGGTTGGCTTCGAAGTGGCGAAGGCGCTCCGCGCCCGCCTGGCCCTGCTGCTTGTGCGCAAGATCGGCGCGCCGGGCCATTCCGAATATGGCATCGGCGCGGTCGTCGACGGGGAAAACCCACAGCTCGTCCTCAACGAGAAGGCGGTGGCTTTGGTGCAGCCGTCAGACGATTACGTCGAAGCAGAAAAACGGCGGCAACTCGTCGAAATCGAGCGACGCAGAAAACTCTATCTCGGCAGCAGGCCAGCGGCTTCGGTGCTGGGCCGGACCGTCATCGCGTCGATGACGGCATAGCGACCGGAGGAACGGTCAGAGTGGCGCTCAAGGCGCTGAGGAAGGATCGGGCCGCGCAAATTGTCTTGGCCGTCCCGGTGGCGCCCCGGGATACGCTGGACCTGATAAATGCCGATGTGGACGACGTGGTCTGCCTCGCCACGCCCGAGCCGTTCGAAGCCGTGAGCCGGTATTACGAGAATTTCGCGCAGACCACGGATACGCAGGTGATCCGGCTGCTGCGGCAGGCAGAGCGGTTCGAGAACAAATCATCGATCAAATCTGCCGGTTAGCTCGCAGCGGACAACCGACGAAGAGTGCCCTCCCCTTGAACTCATCAGCATGCTGAAAAGACAGGCCGAAAAAGTCGGACGACTGCCCCAGCGGCCAGTCAGCTGTCAGTCCCGCAAACGATTGGCAGCGTGATCCTGGCGCTGCTCAGTCGCGACCTGCTTGGAATCCAGACCGCGTTGGCGCGTATGCTGGGCCTTGTCCCGGTTGGACAGGATCTGGTTTTCTCCCATCTTGTCCTTGGGGGTCGTGGTCATGGCACCTGTACCAGAACCCTTTCCCCGTGAACCCGCTCCGATGTGCTTCTTGCTACCTTGTGCCATAGGCTTGCTCCAATTCGTGTCGGACGACGCATCGTCTGGCCGTTGGACCTAATCCTCGGGCCTAGTCGTCGGGACGGTTCTTGTGGTGAACGCTCTCCTGATTTTCTCCGCGAAGGATGTTGCGGTCGTCAGGATCGACAAGATCGGGTGTCTCGGACCTGATTTCCGATTCCTTGCGCAGCGCTTCACGTTCGGCTGCTGATCGCTTCAGGTCCGCCTCTGCGTCGAAATCCCTGCCGGCGTTCTTCGTATTCTCCCGCTTTTCAATGATGCGCATTTGCTGCTCATGGGTTTTGTGTCCGGTCATGGTTCCTCCAAGGTGCCTTGCATTCGATTGATGCCGGGATCGCTGGCGGCAATCGTCGAGTTGTCGCGCTACGGTCCTTGCCGAAGCGGACAAATCGTGGACCATCGCGATCCGAGCTGTCCTTTTGTCGATAATGGCAAGGCGGCGGGATCGTTCCGAAAAGGCGGTCGAATAACCCCCCCGTCGCCCATCCAGGCAGGCCGGATTTTGCCTTGGTCAAGCGAATGGGTCATCGAGACTTCGGCTGCTTATGGGGGTGCACCTTGCTCATCCGCGTCTGCCGTGAACCGTCAGTCCTTCTCTTCGCGATACAAGCGCTCGGTCGCCAGTTTGCTCTCCCTGCGTTCCGCGGGACCGCGACGGCGTCGTGTGAGAAGCGCGTAGGCGATCAGGACTGCCAGTACCAGCGGGCCGCCTGCAACGACGAGCAACCACATGCTGTTCTCAAACATGGACCATCTCCTTTCCCTCACAACCGAGAACCCGCCGAAACCGTTCCTTGTTTGGCTGCGCACGTTCGGCGCTCGACAGGCGCAAGTTGACAATTTGCGCTCGGCCAGCGGTGAGGAGCAGGCTCAAACCCGACGCTTTCCTAGGTTGCGAGTGGCGATCCAGGCATGGTGCTGATTTGCGCCAACGACCTGCCGCAGAAGCGGGTTTTTTGTTTCGACCATTCCCTCGCAGGACCGCGAGTGACGATTGACGGCGCGATTTGACCTCGCCGAGCCCCTTCCCGGGAATCCGAGCCCTGGCTTGAAGTCCAAACGCGACCTCCGGCGGCGTTTTGCCGAGCAGAGGCCGGGGCCCGTCTCTCAGTTTCAGCTGCCTGGGTCGCAACGGTTGCCGTTCCGATGGAACATCAGGGCATCTCCGCCGTTCGACGACTGATCGCCGATGTCACGTCCGGCGCCCCACGCCACGGCGAGCGCACAAAGCTGCAGGCCCTGGACAAAGCATAACCAGACATACAGGAGGCAACCATGCCCAATACTGCCGAGATCCTTGTCGACACATTGATCGCCTGGGACGTGCGCGTGATCTTCGGCCTGCCGGGCGACGGCATAAACGGCATCATGGAGGCGCTGCGCACAAGGCAGGACAAGATCCGCTTCGTGCAGGTGCGCCACGAGGAATCCGCGGCCTTCATGGCGACGGCCTATGCCAAATGGACGGGCAAGCTCGGCGTCTGCCTCGCCACTTCAGGACCAGGGGGCACTCACCTGCTCACCGGCCTCTATGATGCAAAACTCGACCAGGCGCCGGTCCTTGCCATAACCGGCATGCAATTCCACGACCTGATCGAGACATTCACGCAGCAGGATGTCGATCTCACCCGCGTTTTCAACGACGTCACCGTCTTCAACACTCAAGTGACCGACGCAGCCCATATGGAAAACGTTGCCGGCCTGGCCTGCCGTTCCGCGCTTGCGGGACGCGGCGTTTCCCATCTGTCGATCGCCAGCGACGTGCAGGAGCAGACGGCGGCAAAGCGCTCGCGCCGCAACCTTCCAGAGCATACGCCCGAGCGGTGGTTCGAAGGAAGCAAGCTGCCCGACGACGCGCAGCTCGCTCTTGCAGCAGACATCCTCAACACAGCCTCGAAAGTGGCGATACTCGTCGGGCGCGGCGCGCTGCATGCGAAGGCCGAACTTGAGAGAACGGCGGACCTTCTCGCCGCGCCAATTGCCAAGGCCCTGCTTGGCAAAGCCGTCCTGCCCGATGACCATCCGCACGTCATGGGCGGAATTGGAATACTGGGCTCGCTGGCCTCACAGGAGATCATGGAGGAATGCGAGGCGCTGCTGATCGTCGGCTCAACCTTTCCCTATATTGAATACTACCCCAAGCCCGGCAAGGCGCGCGGCGTACAGATCGACCGCAATGCGCAGCGCATCGGCCTGCGCCATCCTGTCGAGGCCGGTCTTGTCGGCGATGCCGCCATCACGCTGCGACTGCTCAATGAAAGGCTGAGGCCGAAGGAGGACAGATCGTTTCTCGAGAACGCGCAGCAGAGCGTGCGGCGCTGGCGCAAGATGATGGCCGAGGCGGAAAGCCGGGGCGACGTGCCGCTCAAGCCGCAACGTGTCGTCAAGGCGTTCGGCGATCGCATGCCGGCCAACGCCATCCTCGCCACCGATTCGGGCCAGAACACCGAGCTTGCCGCCCGTCATATCGATATCAAGGCAGGGCAGGACTTCGCCGTCTCCGGCTCGCTGGCATCCATGGCTTGCGGACTGCCCTACGCGATCGCCGGCGGGATTGCCTTTCCGGGCCGGCCGGTTTTCGCGGTGGTGGGCGACGGCGGGCTGGCGATGCAGCTCGGCGAATTTTCTACGGCGGTGCGCTACAGGATTCCGCTCAAGCTTCTGGTGATCAAGAACAACATGCTCAACCAGATCGCCTGGGAGCAGATGATGTTCCTCGGCAACCCGCAATTTGCCTGCGAACTCCAGCCGATCGATTTCGCCATGGCCGCCCAAGCCATGGGTGGCATCGGCTACAGCGTCACCCGGCCTGAGGAAATAGAGGGGGTCCTCGATGCCGCCTTCGCCGCGGAGGGTCCGGTGATCATAGAGGCGGTCGTCGACGCGTATGAACCTATGTTGCCGCCGCGCATGCCGGATGAATATCGCAAGAACATGCGCACCGCGCTGCAAAAAACGCCGGGCGGCAAGGAGATCGAGGCGAACCTCGCTCAAGAGCCGCTGAAGACGATGATGGGCTGAGGGTGCCCGCCGCCGACCAGAGGGAGTTGGTCGATGATTTCCCCGGGTCGGTCACTCCTTGACGTAGGCGCCCGGCTGGCGGCCGCTCTTCGGAGCCTTGGCGTCCTTGGAATGCTCGGCGATCGCGGGTCCTGCGCCGGACGTCTTTTCAGGCGCGGCGCTTGGGGTGGGTTGCCTTTTCGGGTTCTGTCCTTCGGACTGACGGGTCTTGTCCTCCACCTCATCCCTTGACCGTGTCAGGCCCATCCCACCGGCTGGCTTCTTGTTGCCGGCCGCCGCTTGAGAGAACTGATCCGATGCGTCCGCATCGGTTTTGGCCGGATACTTGGTCGCGCCATGTTCGTAACGGGTCTTGGTCATAGAATTTCTCCGATTGCATGGCGGTAGAACATTCCCGGATCGTTCTGGTTCCAACTGCCGTTAGCATCGGTACGCGACGCGTGCGCCACCGCGGTGTGAAGCCGACGCGCCCCGCTGGCGCGGCGGCTGCCGATGTTCCCGCAACCCTCACCCGTCCCTTCGCCAGTCAGGCCTCTTGGGATGGCACGTGTATGATATCGGCGCCCGGTTGCTCGTCGAACAGGATTGCGCAGCCGCGCGCCAGCGCCACAGGCGACAGGGCGTTGGCCACAGTTTCGTCCGGCGAGATGAAGTCGCCGGTGAGCACTCGCCACTCTTCCACGGCCTTGGCCATCGACACCAATCGCCCTGCGGCGCGGCCGGTCGTACAGGCGTTTATGACGGACACGAGATCGATTATCTGGAATTGGCCCATGACAGGCCTCCCGCAAACAGCGTCCCTTCTGGCTATGAACGTCGCGACAATCGACAATGTTCCCTGCTTGGCCGAAAAGAGCGAGCGTTGCAAACCTGCCCATCAATCTTGAGCGCTATCGCAGTCGTTGGGCGGCACCTCCCTTGTCCCAACTGCCCGTTTCGGTGTCGATCACGACAAGGCGGCCGGTAGCGGACTCCGCGCCGACCTCGCCGGGGGCGGTCGGACGGGAAGGTCCGCGAAGGTCTCCGTCGCCGGGTCGAAACGGACGACGGCATTGGCCGCTGAATTCGGTGAGCCGGACCTTGTCGATCTCATCGACATAGAGGCGCAGGCCGGGCTCGTCTGCAGGCAGCTTCCAGCGCCGCCAAGGCTGCGTCGCATTTCCCGCCATCTTTGCCTCGTGGGGCTCGGCTTCTTCGTTCACGGAACCGAAACGATCAACCCTGCTCGGACGTCCAGCCCCTGCGTTCCGGCACCGAGCAGGGATTGTACAGCCTCAATAGCATCGGGCATCGGCGCTCTGAATCCACGATGATGCAACCACCGTCCTGTCTTTGCGTTAAACCGCCTTCAATCTCCGGCGAGCGACAAAAATGACGGCGTTCCTTCCAATTACAATCTCACTGAATGGCACATCGATGGTGATCGGGTCGATAGCCGACGCTGCGAAAGCGCTTCAGCAACCATGGCCATCCATGGACAGGCCGTCCCGGCTTGAAGCAATCCGCATGATCGAGGAATGCCTGGCGGGACATTGCACGCACCAAGCTGCGTTCGACGCCTTCGAGGCGGCCGCAACTGAGCAGGGACTTCATAAACAGCAGCCGCCAAGCGTAGGGCTCAGGCAATTCGACGGGGTTGCTGAAGATATGATGTGAGTGTCCGCTCTCGCGTTGAACCGCTGCAAGCCTCATCTGGCGGATTGGTCGGCCGATATTGCGGACCACCCGCCAAATCGAGGAATGGCGGGTGGTCCCCTTATCAGCGCAGGAAGGGACGTAGCTGCGCAGATCTCAACTATTGGTGGGCCTAGCTGATGGCCATTCCAATCGCCAGAAACAAAATCGAGACGGCGAAGACCGGGGCGAGTAACCAGCGGGCTTGACGGACGCTATTTTCCATTGGCTCCTCCCGTAAACTCACAGCGAGCAACAACTAGGAGCAGTCACGGTTCCGGGCTGCGCCCCATCTTCGTCCTTTGCGACAGCAAGGTCAGACCTAGGTCCGACCCTATGAGGCGACTGAAGTCCAATCAGGGAACATTTGCGCGCGGCTGAGGTTGGGTGGGGCTGGCGCGAAGATAATACCGTTCAGCGCAACGGAAGGAGGCATTTATGAGAATGCAGTCAACTTTGGCCGGGGGGTTTCTGCTGCTGGCAGGCATCGGTGCCGCTGCCGCGCAGGACGTGATCATCGAGCCTGAGCAGGAAACTGTCATCAGGGAGTACGTCAAGAAGCAGCCGCTCGCATCGGTGAAGATACCTGGAGTGGAGCTCAACATCGGCTCGACCTTGCCCGATACGGTCGAGCTTCATGAAGTCCCCGACACCAAATACAGTTACGTGGTGGTCGACGACCGGACCGTTGTGGTTGAGCCAGGCACGCGCAAGATCATCAAAGTCATCGAATGACCTGTGCGACTGGGAGGACGTCCCGCCGTGCCGAAAGGTACGGCGGGAAGCCATCAAGGGAGGAATGTGATCGTCATGTCAAACCGTGAGGTTGGAGCGTCCCAGGCGCTCCGAATGCGCGTGGCTGACCTCAACAAGAGGATGCGCGACGCCCAGATTACCGAGGGTGAACTCAACACCTTCCGAAAGGTCGCGGCCGTCATGGAGGGCGGCAAGGGCAGAATCGAAGCCGACGATCTGATTGCCGCATCCTTCGTCGCCGAGACACTGGACTGACCACCCCGCCAGGATGCCGGAAGCGCGCTGGATGCGGGCAGCCCTGCGGCGACCCAAGGCCTCGGTCAGCGTCCTGGCAAGGCCTGCGCGGCCTCGATCAGGGTTGCCCGATCGCAGCCTTGCGGATCAGTTCGCGTACCTGCTTGCGGCGTGATGTTGTGCTGCGGAGCGAAAAGGTTCACCTCACAATCATCGTCCGCCGATACCTTGTTGCGATCGCGTAAGTCGCGCTGCTCTTGTCGTCGGCCATGTCGGATCAATGGCAACGGCGGCAAACAGAACTGGTCGTCGCCAGCGCAGCTTTTGACTCGCGTCCGCAATGGAAGCATTCTTCCTTCGGGGAACTGTAATGGGCAAGATCGTTCATGCAGGGAGGACGTGCAGACGAACGCCGGGTGGCGTCCGCTTCTCCGCAGCCGGGTTTTGTTGCGATCTCTTCGGCAGCCCATGTCGCTGTTGATGCGCGGCACGAACTGCCTCGCGTTCACCGTTCGTCGATCAGCAACGCTGCCTTTCATAGGACAGGCTGCGGCATCAAGGGGAACATCAACGAAAGGCGAGCACATCTTTCACGCGCCAAGCCAGGAGAATCATCTGGCCACGCGCATCGATCCGGCTCGAGGCGAGCGCTGGTTCTGCTCGCAGTGGGAGGTCTGGTGGGCGGGCTGGCGCAAGGTGAAGGTGTGAAGGTCTCGGGCCAGGAATCCCGAGTGTTCATTCGTTAAAATTGATTGGGAATTTTTTACTATCCGTAAGACAAGCTGCAAACAAACTTTCGGGCAGCAGTTCAAAAACCCTCCTAGTTCGTTGTCGCTCAGTAACAGGCTTTGAAACTGCTACTGAAGTAACTACCAAAGGAGAGTGTCATGGCAAATGTCGTTAAGAATTTCGCCACAGCCTTAGCCGGCGGTGCACTTATTTTATCTCTGTCTTTGCCCTCAGGCGCAGACGGCATTAGCGTCGGCGCCGGCGCATCGGTTAGCGACAGTGGCGGCGTAAGCGCCGGTCTTGGCGCCTCGATCGGCGGCAGTGGCGGCATCAACGCGGGAGCCGGAGCCTCGATCGGCGGTAGCAACGGGGTGAATGCAGGCGCCGGTGCATCGGTTGGCGGCAGCAAGCGGATTATCGCTGGTGCAAGGGCTAAGGTGGGCGGCAGTGGTGGAGTCGCCGCTGGTCTGGGTGCCAGTGTCGGTGGAACCAGCGGTGTCACTGCCGGCGCTGGCGCAAATGTGGGCGGTTCCGGCGGCATTACCGCGGATGTGGAAGTCAATGTGGTGCGAACAGGTAGCGTCGGCGTGGAGGCCGGTGTCGGCGTTGGAGGCGCAAGCCTTCCTGGTACACCGGGCTCTCTTGGAACGTTGGGGACTCTTGCAACAGCCGGGACGCCGAGGATTCCCAGCGTGCCGAGCGCGGTCGCGCGGTTGTCCAGCAGCCAACTGACGCGCATGAAGAAGCGCTGTGTCGATGTGCTCAGCAGCGAAGGCACCTATGACCGGGACCTGCGGCAGCTATGCATGCTTGTCGCTCGCCGCTGAGGAAACGAAACGGGAGTGTCGATCGGCCGTGGAGGCTTTGACAAACACTCTCCTGGTCTCGCGGCCGGGCCCGCCACTCGCAAGGTGGCGGGCTTCTCTCGCGGCGGGGGCCGGTGCGGTGAGCAGCCCCGACGATCGATCTCGCTACTCCCGAAAAATGCCTTTCATTCAAGGAGCATGCCGGGACGCCGCCGACGGGCATGCCAAAAGCAGCCGGCGACACAGTGGGTCAAGCCGGGATCAAGGTGCGCATCAAGCATCTCAGGGGCGAGGAAAACCTATGCCACGCACCGCTGCAGGTCTTCTGGGACTATGACTAAGCTCAGATTCCATACACCAGGGCAATGAAGATCACCGGTGCAAAGATCAGGAAGATCGCCATTGCTATAATCACGGCAAGGGCCAGGCGCTCTGTTCGCCTGACCATGTCAATGACCTCGTCGTCGCTCGAGGAAACGAGATCAACGACCGAAAAATCGGTCGGGATCGGAGTTTGATTGTCGTTTGCGGGTCGCCCTGCGACCTCATCGACGTTTAGTCTGCTCTGGAAAAGGGTCACAGTTCTCTCCGCTGCCATGGAGTGATTCCGGATGCCCGCTATTCGGGGGCAAACAGCGGACACCCGGTGAACCACCGATGAAGGGACTTTGCTCGGCGGCCCAATATCAATGCAATGATCATGTCTTCGTTGCCGGCCCTCAGCCCTCTGTCCTTGATGCATGGACTTCAGTCTCACCAAATGTCGGACCATAGCCCAGCGGCGGAACCGAGTGCTGCCCGTCCCGTTTGCCGGCGAATGATTATTCAGAGGTAGGAGAGGCAGCATGGCTGGCGGTCCAACCGTTCTCAACCCAGGCGGAAATGGCGGCGGCACCCTTATCGGTATCCATTGGTTTCACCCTCCGGTCTACATCAGAACCGACCGGCCCTGGCTCACCTACGTCTGTACCAACGTCGAGGGTGCCGCAGCGCAACTCATGAAGTGGCCCAAGCGGGGACCTAAGTGGAAGGAGGCCATCGACGCCTGCACAGCTCTCATTAAAGGCGAGCGTACGCCCGACGACGTAAGGAAAGCCTTCGAGGCCGCTGCCGAGGAGGAGGGGTTGCTACGCTCCTCTAAAAATGGGCCGGCCGCGGCTGAAGCTGCGCGTCAGCATCTTCGTGGCGATCATAGCCATATCCGACATCGGTCCTTGCTAAGTTTCAGCGATGTGTGAGCCGTGAGGCTCGGGGCCATAAAGCAGCAACACCGCTTCCTCGCTCGGCAGCGCGTCAGCGGGGCAGGTTTCTTGGATGGCCATGCGCACCAGCTTGAGGCTGCCCAGGGGTCACGGATATTCTCATCCATACTTCGCGTCTGGCGCCATCCCGCCAATCGTCAAGGGCTTGGGTCAAACCCAATCACGCGGAACGACCGGTGTCGACCCAGGCGGACGCTCGTTTGCCCCTGCCGAATTTACGCCCGTGCCCTAGCCGTTCGGTCACGCCACAAGATCCGCAACGGCTGGGCGGCCGGTCTTTTTTGCCTGTCCGCGATTGGATCTGGTTCGTAGTTACGGGCTGGCTAGAGGTGGGCAATACCGGCTTTCAGCAGTCCTTCGCGGACGTGCTGCACTTCAGACTCCTGGGCATAGTGCAGGGTGTCGATAAATGAATCGAGGTCGAATTGGGGATCGAGCGTTCTGATCTTGCCCAGATGCGCCGCGGCCGCGATTTCGTCGCCGAGCCAGCCGTAGCAGGCAGCGATGAAAGCGTGCTGAACCGAGTCCATGGTTGACAGATGCATGAAAGCTTCGATCGCCTCGCCATACTGGCGCGCGGCGAAATGCGCCTTTCCCAGATGGCTCCAGAACCTCTCAGGGTGGTGCGGGTTCAGCTGCATTGCCTTGCGGATCCATTCAATTCCCTCTTGCGGCCTCCCCAGCCACGTCAACAACTCGCCTTGCTGCACCACCACGAGGTCGTAATTGGGATTGAGGGCGAGCGCGCGCTCTTGATGGTAACGCGCTGTTGTCAGCTCATTGTTGTTCACGTTCACTGCGGCGAGGATACGGTGGACATCGGCATCGTTGTTGTCCAGCGCCAACGCACTGTCCAGCGCAGCCATGATGTCGTTCCAGACGGCATTCCTGTCTTCGCACCAGTTGTGGACCCAGGCCTGGCCAAGAATGCAGGCCCGCCAGGCATGGGCATGGGCATAATCGGGGTCGAGCGCGACGGCCCTGCCTATCAAGGTTTGTGCACGTTCGTTGTCCGCACTCGTGCTTCGGTGATGCAGCACCTTGGCAGCAAGCACACATTCATACGCGGCCATGTTTGCAGGTTTCGCCCGCGCGAGCTGGTCCCGCTGAGCCGCCTCGACGCGACCGGGCAGCGTGGCTGCGATCGCCGCGGTCACCTCGTCCTGAATCGCGAATATGTCGTCCAGCTTGCGGTCATATTTGTCTGCCCAAATATGAGCGTCGTTCGCGGTGTCGATGAGCTGAACCGTCACGCGCACCCTGTCACCGATCTTGCGGACGCTTCCCTCCACCAGGTATTGGACGTCGAGTTTGTCGGCCACCTCGCGCACATTCACGGCGCGGTTCTTGTAGACGAAGCTGGAATTGCGAGAGATGACGAACAGCTCATGGTGGCGGGACAGTTCGGTGATGATGTCCTCGGTCAGTCCGTCCGCAAAAAAAAAATTCCTGCTCGGGGTCGCCGCTCATGTTGTTGAATGGCAGCACCACGATCGACGGTTTCGAGATGGATTGCTTGGCCTCGACTTCCGGCAGGACAGGACTGTCAAACCCAATGCGATAGAGGCGAACCGGGCGGCTGATGTTCTTTAACGTCTTTTCGCCCAGGTCCTCCATGGCAATTTCGAGACGGTCGGCAATTTGGGTCGCCACCGCTGCGGTCACGCAGATACCGCCGACGTCGGCGAGTTGCTCGATGCGCGAGGCAATATTGACGCCGTCGCCGAAAATGTCCTCGTCGTCGAAAATGATGTCACCGAGATTTATGCCGATCCTGAATTCGATACGCCGTTCTTGTGGCACATCCGAATTGCGCCGTTTCATGCGCTGTTGGATTTCCACGGCGCATTTGACGGCATCGGTCACGCTCTGGAACTCAACGAGCATGCCGTCTCCGGTGGTCTTGATGATCCGGCCCTTGTTCTTCGCGATGGCGGGATCGATCAGTTCTATGCGATGTGTGCGAAGGCGTGCGAGCGTGCCGGTTTCGTCGGCCTCCATTAGCCGACTGTAGCCCGCCATATCGGCAGCCAGAATTGCGGCTAGTCTCTGTTCCATCGCGGAACCAAGCCTATCCTTCCCTGGCTGCCAAATCCAGCAGTTTGGGCTGCTGACTGAATCAAGAAATCTTCCCTACCGCAGCAGCAAGAAAGGGCGGATCAGAACCTTCCGCCTGCCGCCAGATGGCTGCAAATTTGATCGCATCAATGGCGCGAGACGCCCCGATCCGCGCAGTGTCAAGACCCCCGATATCGACACGAGTTGGGACCATAGCGGCTTGCACTCGTTGACGTCTGTAAATGGCGCAATCGAGGCGCGTGCTTTTAACCGCTCTGCACGCGGAAGAAGCCGTTGGAGGCCAGGTTGGTGGAAGCTTGCCGTATGCGCGCCTGTCGGAACGACATTGATTGCGGCAAGGAGCGGACAGCGCCCCTTTGCGGCTTGCTCACTCGAGCGTCGGGGCGGCCCGCAGATCGTTGAATCGAAATCGCTGCGAAGCCCGCGGGCTGACCTTAGGGCTGAGCATTTCGACGATTGTTAAGTCCAAAGAATCACCACAGGACAATGGCCATCGAGCGAGGTTTCAGCTGCCCATTCCGCAGCAATTAATGTGCAACTTGGGAAACTGCCGACATCAATTCCTCGGGATTCGGCGCTCTGAAGGTGTTGAGGCCATTCTCCAGAACTTCAGTGAAGTTCCAGCGTACGATACCCGCCCGGTCGATTAGGAACTGACCGACAAGCTGCGCCTGGCCGGAAGCCATCGCCTGCTGATCGGCTTCCGTAATCTCATATCCTTCCTTCTTGTTGAGAAATTCGTTCATTGCCATGACGTCCATGGGCTCGGGCAACTCGCCCGGGAGATGGGAACGGTAAAGCCATGACCGTATCCATCTCGACTTCGCGCAAGCCGAAAGCACGGTGCGAGGCCCGCTCCGGGTCGGATGCGGCGAGAAGATCGGGTGCCGGGTGGTACCGGAAATACAGCCGCGCCCGCTCGACCGGCGTATTGACTACCGCCAGGCATTCGACGCCTTTCTCACGCAGGGCCGGCTTGAGTTGCGCCATCGCCGCGACATGGCGCCGGCAGAACGGACAGTGCAGGCCTCGGAACAAACCGATCAACAACGGGCTACGGCCTCGAAAATCATCGAGCGCGATCTTGCCTTCGCGTGAGATCGCATTGAGCACAACATTCGGTGCCGGGTGGCCCGGCTGCAGCGGGCGGTCAACACTGCTCGTGGACATGGACAACCTCCTCGCCCCGGGTCATTCAGGGAAAGCACCACACCCAGCGTCTCGGAGGCGATCAAGTGCTGGGGCGAAAGCTTCCTGTGCCAAGGCAATAGCTTTCGACCTCTGCCACATTGCCGCCGAGGTCGATTACGGGGGCGTTGCAAGCTATCATAACACGAAAAGCATCTGCGGGTCGGTCAAATGTGGTGAATGACCTCACGCGAGCGCAGTACCGAATGCACGCTGAAGATGAAGGCCCGACCTCGATTTGGAGGGTCAAGCCTGTAACGCACAAGGTCGTCAACGGGACCGGTTCGGGACGAGACGCGAAGGGCCGCTGCTGAAAAGCGTCGGGAATGATCCTAGAGCGGCCGTCCGGCGCGGATCATGGCGCGGGCGATTGCAAGCTGCGCCTCGACCTTGGCGTTTTCCTTTTGCGTCATGTTGTCGGCCGCGACGAGACGCCTCAAGGACCGCATGATTTCGCCGCGCATCCAGCCTGCCTCCAGCATGCAATCGACGAACGCCTGAAAACCGGGCTCCATGGCCTCCTGGCAATCGATCTCACGGTCTGGGTATTCGCGTTGTCGTCTTGGCGGCCTGATCATCCAGGTTCCCTTACAGATGTCGCTCACCGTCTTCGCGGTGCTCGAAACAAAACCAGTGTGGCGTCTGCCTCGGCTTGGCAAAGCCCCATCCGGCGTGCTTTCGGCAGGAGGGATGCTCGCAGGCATGATGCTGAACGCCAGGCGCAGTGCCCTGCTCAGGTCTGGGAAGGCGAATTTCATCGCTAAAGTGCGCACCTCCAGCTGGTCGGATTGATGGATAGATTCCACAGCAGGTCTTGAGGATCAAGGAAAATGTTCCTTGTCTGTTCTCATGGCGCACGGCCCGATCGACACGCTTGGCAA
The DNA here is from genome assembly GCF_055901555.1 of Mesorhizobium sp. WSM4821. Lineage (NCBI taxonomy): Bacteria > Pseudomonadati > Pseudomonadota > Alphaproteobacteria > Hyphomicrobiales > Phyllobacteriaceae > Mesorhizobium > Mesorhizobium sp. WSM4821. Next base: position 5,985,954 of record NZ_CM148371.1, read on the forward strand.
GGCGAACTGGGCAGAACCGTGATCGCGGGCCAGACTGCACCCCATCCCGGCCAACCCGCCGTGCCCGATGAACGACTTATTTCACGCTTGCCCGGAAGTTACGGCGGTTTTTTTGCTTTACGAAAATTGCGAAGTTGGATTAGCTCCGCAGGTTCATCAGCTGTGGGGGGCACATGCCAATTCATCGAAAAGCTACCGAGGCTGGCGTCTTCAGTTCGTCTGAAGTCGCCTTGCTGGGCCGCGTGTTCGATCGGCTCAAGGTCGATACCCAATCTGAGCAGCGACGCGAAGCGCTCGCATCCAGGATCATTGCCAACTACTCGGCTGGGATTACGGACGAGGAAGAGCTCGCCTCGGCTTCCAAACTACCCCTAGGCCGCTAGAGGTCGAAACCCAATCAGGCTGTTGAAGGTATCTAGCAAATCAGATTCCCTGCCGTCGTTTTGCAACGGCGGCGATGAGCAGCTTTTTTGGGTGAACGACGGGCGTGGACGGCGATCGAGCCACACCTTCCGAAGAACCCGCCCGGCGCGCGCCGGGTCGACGATCGCCGCGTCATCAGCGGCATCCTTCACGTACTGAAGACAGGCTGCCGCTGGAAGGACTGCCCGGCCGAATACGCTCCTTCGACGACGATCTACAACCGCTAGTCCCGCCGGCAGCTCTGGAGCCGCATCCTTGACTCGTGGCCAAGGGCGTTCTCGCGCTGTCGGCCTCGATCGACTCCAGCTGCGTGAAGGCGCACCGCTCCGCCATGGCGGAAAGCGGGGCGAAGGCGGAGGCCATCGGGCCCTCGCGCGGCGGCCAAACCACCAAGATCCATGGCGGGATGTGATCCTGCGAGTTGAAGGACCTCAGGCAAGTGCCGACACGAGATGGTGGCCCGAAATCTCTTGTTCGCCACAGCCTACCGCATCCGTCATGTTCTGGCTTCTAATCCGGCCCGACGCCTAACCGGCAACGCGTCCCTTTGCCGCCCAAGCCCGCGCAGCGAGAAGGATTTCGCCGTCGGGGCCTGTCGGAAGTCGGTGGCGGAGTGCTTCCCGAAGGTGCTGACGCGCCTCTTCGTCGAGTGAGACGCAATACTTCGGCGCCGAGCCGGTTCCGCCCAGGAATGGCGCCCAGTACTCATCGAAGTTCGCAAACGCCGTCGGGATGTCGATCGCCTGCACCTCAACATCGGCCAGGCCGGCGCGCACGAGCAGCTCCGTCAGCGGACCCGGGCGGCAGACGGGCGCCTTCACGCCGTCGTCAAACTCGCGTGCCCTCGGGTCCAGCATGGTTGCGACATCAAAGAAATGGCGCATCAACTGCATGTGCCCAGCGTAGTCCCAGACATAGAGCGCCACTGTGCCGCCTGGTTTGGCGACGCGGACCATCTCCTGGATCATTGCGTCCTTGTCTGGAACGAAGTTGAGGACAAGCCCGGAAGCTACAATGTCAAAGGTATTGTCAGCTTCCGGGATCGCCTGTGCATCCCCCTGCTTGAAGCAGACGCGGGGGTCGCGGACCTGGGTTTCGGCCGCATCCAGAAAGTTTGCCGCACTGTCGATGCCGGTGACGCGCGACGGCGCGCAGGTGTCGAGCACGACTGAGGTCAGCACGCCGGTTCCGCAGCCGATATCCATCCAGTCGGCCCCGGGCGATACGCCGATCCAATCGGTGAAAATCGGGGCAACCTTCCGGCTCCAGCGGCCCATATAACGCTCGTAGGCGTCGCCCCCACCCCAGACATTCGGCTGTGCTGCCGGCATCAGAGAAGCCCTCCGTTCCAGGCGGAGCGTACCGCGCGTTATGTCGAGACGCTACCTGGAATTCGCCCTGAGCAATCCAGCCCAACGTCACGAGGTTAGCTCGGGCGTGTTGCTGATTCCAGTCCTGACCCCAGCGTCCGCTACCCGGCGCATCCTTCTCGTTGGGCGCAAGCTTCTCGAACGGACAACAGCGCTCTGAATTCACGATGATGCAGCCACCGTCCTGTCTTTCGGGTTAACCGCCTGCACGGCGTTCTTTGACCATACGCACCACTGGACCTAAGAAGACCTTCAGCGTGCCTCGTTGCAGGATTTCCGGAAAAGAGGAGTGATCCGCCGGCGCATGCCGGGTTCGACAGACAGTTTGTGCAAATGGGAGTAGTCGGCACCACCCATTGAGCGAGCGCGAGCGGCCCGACAGCCGCTCGAGGATCACGAGAAGCTGCCGGGCCTGACCGGCTGTGGGGTTTGGGGGGCGCACGCCGGCCAGGTTAGTCTAGGTCCTTTCTGCATGGTTGCTAATTTAGTAAAATTGTCATGATCCAGCCGTTCTGGCCGTCAAATCGGATGAGCCTGGACTCGATTCCATGCTTACAATGGATGTGAGTGGCGGCGTTGGCGACGGCGGCGCGAACGAACTCGTCTGGTCAGGTGCTTCCTGCCCAAGGACGTTTCCCCAAATTTTTCAAATGAGCCGGAATATTTTATTTTGCTAACCGCCCCAGCCTGGGCTCCACCACCCACTGCGCCGTTAGGCCCTTTGCAGGGGGCGTTCTCAGTCTTTGCGCCGCTTGGACACACCTTCTTCCGCCATGGGCTTTCCATGTCCGGTGTTCTCGCCAATCCCGGACTTGGCTGCAAAACTATAAAGAAGGCCTGCCACGACAAGCACCAAAAGCGTGCCGAGCGCTGCCACCTGCCACAGACCGAGCCCGCACGCCACTCCAATTGCGCCAGACAGCCACATGCCTGCACCGGTCGTCAGCCCGTGGATCTCGCCTCTTGAAAACAAAATCGATCCGGCAGCAAGGAACGCAACGCCAGCGGTAACCGCTTCGACAACACGAATCGGATCGACTTTCACGGATTCCTGCAGAAACATCGGCGCGTGAACGATTTCAATCGTCAGGATGCCGAAAGTGGCCGCTGCTACGCAGACCAGAATATGGGTGCGAAGCCCGGCGGGCCGATTTCGCCATTCGCGCTCGAAACCGATCGCAGCGCCGAAGATCGTCGCCAGTAGAAGCCTCGCCGCAACAACCGGAAACGGGATATATGTCGGATGGCCGAATTCTTCGAAAAGCTGTTGCATGAGTAACCCAGGGCTGACGGGCCACAACGTGCTCGGGCCGGCCAGGTTCCCCAAGGCTTGCCGGAGGGAGCGCCGGTCGCCGATAGTGACATGCTCGACCTTGCCCGTCTCAGGATCGAGCCGGCCAAGCGCGCCTTGCCCCTGGGCAGTTTACCCGACGGATCCATCAGCGGGCCCAGCCACGGCAAGTTCCCTCAGTTCCACAATGACGACAATGGCGCTGCGGCCAGCCTGTTGCCGAAGGGAACGAGTTCGGTGCTGTCATGGAGTACGACGCCGTAGGCAAACCGATCCTTGCACGCCTCGGCCAAGGTGCGCAGCCCAGCGAAATCGCTGGACTTCACCGTCGCTGCCGCCTTGATTTCGATCCCGGCGATCATGCCGTCGTCGCGTTCCAGCACGATGTCCACCTCGTGCATCTGCTGGTCGCGGAAATGGTAAGGCGTCAGTCGCAGGTCCGACGCCGTCATGAGCTTCAGAACTTCAGAGAATACGAAGCTTTCCAGAAGCGCGCCAAACACGCCGCGGTCCGCCTTCACCCGATCGAAGCTCAATCCTCGCGCCGTGGCGAGCAAGCCGGAATCGAGAAAATGCAGCTTTGGTGTCTTGGCGATCCGCTTCAGTGCGTTCGTGTACCAAGGCTGCAATGTCGAGACGAGGAACACTTGCTCCAACAACGCGACATAGCGCTGTCCCGTTTTGTGGCTGACATTGATGCTAGAACCGAACTGCGAATAGTTGACCAACTGCCCCGAATGCTCCGCCAAAAGCCGGACGAATTTCGGCAGCTCGGTAAGTTTCTCGATCTCGGCAATGTCTCGCAGGTCGCGGGTCAGAACCGATGTCAGATAGGACCGCGCCCAATCCCGGCGTCGCCGTTCGCTCTCGCGGCTGATCGCCTCGGGGAAGCCGCCAAGCAGCGCGAGGCGGACGAGTTCGTCGCCAACGACCGCCTGCCGGTCGCCCTGAAGCTTCCCCGCAAACAGGCGCTCCAGGAAGGTGGGCGCTCTGCCCGCTATTTCAGCGCGCGCCAGCGGCAACATCTGGATGGTTTCGATCCGGCCGGCCAGGCTGTCGGCGACCCGGGGCAAGGTGAGTACATTGGCGGAACCGGTTAGCAGGAAGCGGCCGGGGCGATAGTCCTCGTCTACCGTCTTCTTGATCGCCAGCAGCAGGTCGGGCGCGCGCTGGATCTCGTCGATGATGGCCCTATCCAGGCCACGAATGAAGCCGGCCGGATCAGACTGCGCGGCATCGAGGACCGTCTGATCGTCGAGCGTAATGTAGGTCCGGCCCACTTCCCTCATCTTCCGGACAAGCGTTGTCTTGCCGGCCCGGCGCGGGCCCACAATCAGGACCACCGGGGTATCTGAAAGGGCTTCCTCCGCCCGACGCTCCACGAACCGCTCGTACATGCCCCTTCCAATTCCTTGACGATTGGAACTATGAGGCCTGACAATTGGAAGTCAACTGCCTGCAGATTGGGAGTCTTAGCACCGCGACCTGGAAATGGGAGGCAGCAAAAGCTTTCCCCTGCAGTTCGGCTTCGGTTTGACCAACAGCTTGGCGGGGGCTGGTTCCGGGTTCGCTATGATTGCTGCCTGTCCGAGGTCGGACGAACGCCTTGGCCGGATTCACGCAGGCAGCGTCTGGGGCGCCGTGTCATTTGGGTGAAGCCCGGCCAGCAACAGCGCAAGATGTATAGACAACCGGCCGCAACTGGTGTTCGTTTCCAATCCGACCGCATGCAATTTTGGAAAATGCAGGAACCGTAACGGCATGGACGCGGCTCGCTTGTTCGACCTGACGGGAAAGAAGGCGCTGGTGACGGGCGCCAGCCGCGGCATTGGCCAGGCCATGGCGGAGGCGCTCTCCGCGGCCGGTGCCGACGTCGCGGTGACCGCTCGCGACGAGACATCCCTTCGTGAGACGGCGGACCGGATTGGCGCTGTCGGGCGAAGGTCGCTTTGCCGGTCGCTCGACGTGCTCGACACCGACCGGATCCGCGTTGTGGTCGACGAGGTCGCGGAAGCCCTTGGCGGGCTCGACATCCTGGTCAACAACGCCGGCTACGAGGAAGTCCGGCCCTCGCTCGACGTGGACGAGGCGGTGTGGGACCGCATCATGTCGACCAATCTGAAGGGCGCTTTCTTCTGCGCGCAGGCTGCGGCGCGACGGATGGCCGTCGGCAAGAGCGGCGGTGCGATCATCAATCTTTGCTCGCTGACCTCCTATGTCGGCATTCCGACCGCCGTACCCTACGGCTCTTCCAAATCCGGACTTTTGGGCATGACGCGGGCGCTCGCCGCGGAATGGGCATCGCTCGGCATCCGCGTCAACGCCATCGCTCCAGGGTATTTTCATACGGCGATGACGGATGCCTTCTATGAGGACCCCGACTGGCAAGCGGCGATGCTGGCCAAGATCCCGCAGCGGCGCTTCGGCACGATGCAGGATCTGGCCGGAGCCGTCGTGTTCCTGGCGAGCGGGGCATCCGCCTATGTGACCGGGCACTGCCTCCCCGTCGACGGCGGCTACCTCGCATCGATCTGAGCGACATGGGTGCGGTGCAACAACAAGCGTGTAGACCCGACTTGTATATGGTTGTATATACCACCTCACACGCTGGGCGTTCTTGCATGCGACCGGCGGGGAAAGGGGAACCACAATGCAGGAGCCTTTCCGGGCCGTAGCTTCGCACGAAGCGGAAGGCGGCAGGGAGATCGCGGTCGCGGTACGCAACGTCGGGATGAATTTCGACGGGGTTCATGCCGTCAAGAATGCGTCCTTCGATCTGCCGAAGGGCCGGTTCCTAACCATTCTGGGGCCTTCGGGATCCGGCAAGACGACCCTCCTGCGAATGATCGCCGGGTTCCAGACGCCGAGCAGCGGCGAGATCTTCATCAATGGCCAAGCGGTGAGCGCAGTGCCGCCGCACAAGCGGTCGATCGGCATGGTCTTTCAGAGGCTTGCGCTATTTCCACATATGACGGCGGCCGAGAATGTCGCCTTCCCGCTGAAGATGCGCCGGCGCGACGCACGCACCATTGCGGACCGCGTCGAGCGCTATCTCGCGCTGGTCCGGCTCGGAGGCTATGGCGGCAGGCGCATTCACGAACTTTCCGGCGGCCAGCAGCAGCGCGTCGCGATCGCACGCGCATTGGTGTTCGAGCCCGACCTGCTGCTTCTCGACGAGCCGCTGGCCGCGCTCGACCGAAAGCTGCGCGAGGAAATGCAGCTCGAATTCCGCCGCATCCAGCGCGAGCTCGGCGTCACCACGATCAACGTCACCCACGACCAGCGCGAGGCGTTGGTGGTCTCCGACGACATTGTCGTCATGGATCAGGGCGAGATCCAGCAGAAGGCGCGGCCGATCCACGCCTACCGCCAGCCCCGCAACGCCTTCGTCGCCAACTTCATCGGCGTCACCAACTTCATTGCCGGCACGGTACGGTCCATCTCGGAAGCGGGCGACGTCTCCATCCTTCGCGGTGATCTGTTGCTTGCCGGAAAGGTCGGCGATCCGGTCAATCCACCCGCCGAGGGCGACAAGGCGTCGGGAGCGATCCGCGCCGAACAGATCCGACTGGCCGGCGACGCTGCTCAGCTGTCGAAGCTCGATTGCGTGCTGGCCGGGACCGTCACCGACACCATCTTCGAAGGCGAGCGCATGGTCTACGAGGTGGCCTGCGCGGCGATCGGCGACGAGGTCATTCGGGTTTTCGACCACGATCCCGCCGCGCACACGCAGTTCGACATAGGCGAAAGCGTGTTCCTGGGGTGGAATGCCAGGGACATGCTTGTTTTTCGATAGAACCGGAAACCGGTCAAACCCAGAGGAGAATGCAGATGAAGCGTTTCAGACCGACATTATCCCATCTTTCCCGCAGAACCTTTCTTCAGGCCACGGCCGCGCTCGGCGGGGCCTCGGCGCTGGGCCTGCGCAGCGCCCATGCGCAGGAGCCGGAAAAGCCGGCGGAGATCATCGTGCGCGCCTGGGGCGGCAGCTGGGTGGACAGCCTCAAGGCCGGCGTGTCCGACAGCTTCACCAAAATGACGGGGATTGCCGTCCGTCACGACCTGACCGAAGACAACGAGATCCAGCCCAAGGTCTGGGCTGCCGTGGCGCAGAACCGGGTCCCGCCGATCCACATCAACTGGGACACCACCACCAATGCGACGAAATCGGCATTGCGCGGCGTCACCGAAGACCTCTCCGACCTGCCGAACCTCGCCCATGTGACGGACCTTGCCAAGCCGGCCGGCCTGGAAGGTTTCCCGATCGTCAATACGTACGGCTATGTCTATGTGCTCGCCTATCGGCCTGCGGCGTTCCCGGACGGACCGCCCAAGTCCTGGAAGGATCTTCTCGACCCGAAGTTCAAGGGTCGGCTTGCCTTCTACAATGACGGCATCGGTTTCCATTTCCCCGCGCAGGTCGCCGGTGGCGGCAAGCTGGAAGACATACCCTCCAACATGCAGCCGGCCTGGGATTTCATCACCAAGATGAAGGCGCAGCAGCCGCTGCTCGGCGAGGATCCCGACTTCACCACCTGGTTCCAGAACGGCGAGATCGACGCCGCCTGCACCATCTCGACCAATGCGCGGGAGGCGCGCAAGAACGGTGTGGAGATCGAATGGGTCGTGCCGGAAGAGGGTGCGAAGTTCGATACGGACGGTCTGTGGATTCCCAAGGGCCTGCCGGAAAACGAACTCTACTGGGCCAAGCAGTACATCAACCATGCGCTGACCAAGGAAGCCCAGCAGGTCTGGCTGGACGGCCTCGGCTTGCCGGGCGTGGTGCCGGGCCTCACACCGCCCAAGGATCTGGTGGACGATCCGTCCTATCCGACCAGCGAAGAGGATTTCAAGCACCTCATCCGCATCTCGTCGAAGGTCCAGGTCGAGAATGAGAGCGAGTGGTTTTCCAAGTTCAAGGCGATCATGCAGGGCTGACGCGGGCCCCGGCCGGCCGGCGCCGCGCCAGCGCGGGGCCGGCTTCGTCACCACGTCGGATACGGGATGTTTCATGCGGGCAGCCAGCACAGCCTATCCCCTGAAATGGCGCATCATGGATGCGCTGGAAGGCGTTGCCGCCGCCATCTGGCCGGCGCGGTTCAGGCGCGCCACGCCCTATCTGATGCTGCTTCCGGCGGTGCTGCTCGTCGGGCTGCTGGTGCTCGGCCTCATCCAGATCGCGGATGCGAGCCTGCGCACGCTCGACACCACCACCTTCCAGTTCTCGGACGACTATTCCATCGCCAATTTCCGGCGGGCGCTGACCGAGCCGCTGTTCCTCGTCGTCGCCCGGCGCAGCCTCGTCGCCGCCCTGATCGTCACGGCGGTGACGCTCGTCTTCGCCTTTCCCTACGCCTATCTCATGGTGCGCACCGCTTCGCCAGGACTGCGCAAGTTCCTGCTGATTGCGCTGTTCCTGCCCTTCTTCATCGGCCAGGTGGTGCGCGCCTATGGCTGGCTGATCATCCTCGGCAACCAGGGCATGGTGAACGAGGCGCTCGGCCTTGTCGGGGTCGCCCCGATGCGGCTCATCTACAACTATCCCGCCGTGCTGTTCGGCCTCGTCCAGTACATGCTGCCCTTCGCCGTACTGATGCTTGCGCCGGCTCTCACAGCCATTCCCGAAGAGCTGGAGGCGGCCGCCGGATCGCTCGGCGCGAACTGGGTCCGCACGTTCATCCATGTCGTGTTGCCGCTCGCTCGCCCGGGCTTCATCGGCGCCGGCGTGGTGGTGCTGACGCTTTCGCTCACCGATTTCGCGGTGCCTGCGATCCTCGGCGGCGGCTCGCAGGACTTCATCGCCAATGCCATCTACGACCAGTTCTTCCGAACGTCCGACCAGGGTCTCGGCGCGACGCTGGCGCTCATGCTGGTCGCCCTCGGGTCGATCCTTGTCGGCCTCGTGTTCGCGCTGTTTGGAGCGGGAACGCTCGCCATGGGGAGGTCGCGGGCGTGAGCGGCTCGCGCAGCAAGTCCGTTGTCCTGTGGACGCTGGTGACGATCGCCCTGGTGACGCTGTCGGCGCCGACGATCGTGGTGCTCGGCGCATCGTTTACCGGCGGCAACATCATCACCTTTCCGCCAGACGGGCTGTCGCTGCGGTGGTACGCGAGCATCTCGCAAGCCTCCGACCTGCGCAACGCTTTGCTGCGCACGCTGCAGGTCGCGACGGTCTGTACGATCGTTGCCATTCCCGTGGGCACGCTGGCCGGCATCGCGCTGGCGAAATATGCGGTGCGTTTCGAGAAGGCGATCCAGATCTATCTGCTCTTGCCCTTCACCATCCCGCTGATCGGATCGGGTATCGGCCTCATGCTGGTCTTCGGCAAGGCCGGCTTTCTCGGCCAGCTCTGGCCGGTAGGCATCGCCTGCTGCGTCATCAACCTGCCCTTCATGATCTGGGCGGTCACGGCGAGTGCCACCGGGCTCGACCCGGACCTGGAACTGGCCGCCGCCAATTGCGGCGCGCCGCCGCTCCAGGTGTTCTTCTCCGTCACCTTGCCGGCGGTGATGCCGGGGGTGATCACCGGCTCGCTGCTGATGTTCATCCTTGCGCTCAACGAGTTCCTGGTCAGCCTGCTGCTCGTCGATGCGCGCATCGTGACGCTGCCGGTGCTGATCTACAATTCCATCCGCTCGATCATCACGCCGGACCTTGCCGCGATCTCGGTGGTCTTCATCGCCTGTTCGGCTGTCGCCATCTTTCTGCTCGACAAGCTGGTCGGGCTCGACATCTTCCTGAAATCGAAATGAGGAATGCCGGCCTGCCGGGCCGGAAAGGGAAAGCCTATGCCAAACGTATCGTTCCATGACCTGAGCCAGCTCGATGCCGCCGGTCGCGCGGCCTTGATGCGACGCTCCGAGACCGACCTCTCCGGCTTTATGGAGAAGGCCGCACCGATCGTCGAGGCGGTCCGCACCGAAGGCGACGCTGCGCTCGTCCGCTTCGCCCGTGATCTGGACAAGGCGGATATCGATGCCTCGCGGCTCAAGGTCAGCCCCGCTGAATTCGACGCCGCCTTCGGCATGGTGGACGAAGACGTGATCGCCGCCATTGGCTTCGGCATCGACAACATCCGGCGCTTCCACGAAGAGCAGAAACCGCAAGCCATGTGGCTCAAGGAAATGCGGCCCGGCGCCTATGCCGGGGACCGCTTCACGCCGATCCGCTCGGTGGCGCTCTATGTCCCGCGCGGCAAAGGGGCTTTCCCTTCGGTCACGATGATGACCGCGGTGCCCGCCGTGGTGGCGGGCGTCCCGGAGCTCGCCATCATCACGCCGCCGGCGCCCGACGGTTCGGTGGACGCAGCCACGCTGGTCGCGGCGCGCCTCGCCGGCGTCGATACGGTCTACAAAAGCGGCGGCGCGCAGGCGGTCGCCGCGGTCGCCTACGGCACGGAGACGGTCAAGGCCGCACTCAAGATCGTCGGTCCAGGCAGCCCCTGGGTCGTTGCGGCCAAGCGGCTGCTTGCCGGAGTGATCGATCCAGGCCTTCCCGCCGGCCCGTCCGAAGCGATCATCCTCGCCGACGACAGCGTGCATGGCGGGCTGGCCGCGCTCGACCTCCTCATCGAGGCGGAGCACGGGCCGGACTCATCGGCCTATCTGGTGACCCACAGTCGCCGCGTGGCGCAGGAGGCACTGGCGGCCTTGCCCGAGCACTGGGCGCGCATGAGCGAGCAGCGGGTCGCGTTCTCCACCGCGGTGCTGACCGGCGCCTGTGGCGGCATCGTGCTGACGGGCTCGATCGAGGAGAGCTACCGCTTCATCAACGACTACGCACCGGAGCATCTGGAGATCCTCTCCGCCGATCCCTTCGCGCACCTTGGCCACATCAGAGAAGCCGCCGAGATCCTGATGGGGCCGCACACGCCGGTTTCGATCGGCAATTTCGGGCTAGGCCCCAACGCCGTCCTGCCGACCAGCCGCTGGGCGCGTACCTGCGGGCCGCTCTCGGTCACGGACTTCGTCAAGCGCTCTTCCATCGGCTATGTGACGGCCGCGGCCTATCCGGAATTCGCGCGCCATGCCCGTACCCTTGCCCGTTACGAAGGCTTCTCCTCGCACGAACACGCCGTCTCCGACGTGCGCGACCAATATCTGGTGCGGTAGCGGATGATGAAGGCAGCCAGACTCCATGCGGCGGGCGATCTGCGGGTTGAGGATGTGCCCTCTCCCGGCGAACCCGCGCCTGGCTGGGTGCGGCTCAGGGTGACGGCCGCCGGCATCTGCGGCTCCGACCTTCACAACTTCCGCACCGGGCAGTGGATCAGCCGCGCGCCGAGCGTCGCCGGGCACGAGTTCGCCGGCGAAGTGACTGCCGTGGGGGCCGGCGTGTCCGAGTTGACCATCGGAGATCGGGTCGTCGCCGATTCGCGTTTCTGGTGCGGCGAATGTCCTGCCTGCCGAACCGGCCTGCATCATGTCTGCGCCAGGCTGGGCTTTGTGGGCGAGGTCTGCGACGGCGGCTTCGCGGAAGAGACGGAGCTGCCGGCACGGCTGCTCCTGCGCCACGACCGCACGCTCGATCCCGCAATCGCCGCCATGGCCGAGCCGCTGGCGGTCGCCCTGCACGCTGTGCGGCGGCTGTCGGCGCCGGCCGGGGCGCCGGTGCTCATCGCAGGCTGCGGCCCGATCGGCGGGCTGGCTGCGCTCATCCTGTCGCGGGCAGGAGAGAGATCGGTCCTCGTCGCCGACCGCAATGCGGAGCGTGCGGATCTTGTGGCCGAGGTGACGGGCGCGACGATCGTCGACTTGGGCGCCCTGGCCGGCGATCCCACCCTGCGCCATGCCATCGACGCGACGGGAAGCGTGGCGGTGATGGCGCGGCTGCTCGATCTTCTGGCCGGCGGTGGCACGCTGGCGCTGGTCGGCATTTCGCACGGACGCCTCGACCTCGATCCCAACCTGCTGGTCGAGCGCGAGATCGCGCTGGTCGGCTGCCACGCCTTCGCCGACGAGCTTGCGCCGGCCGTCGCGATGCTTGGCGATCTCGCCCCCGCACTGTCGCGCTTCGTGGCCGAGGAGATCGCGATCGGCGAAATTCCCGCCGCCTACCAGCGTCTGATCGCGGGCGCGAGCGGCGGCCTGAAGACCATCGTCCGAATGGAGACAGGACGATGATCAAGCTTCCCGAGACCGCCGGGCCGCTCTACGAAAAGGTCAAGGACTACGTGCTCGGCAACATCGGCAGCGGCAAATGGCCGAAGGACCGGAGACTGCCTTCCGAAAACGAGCTGGTCGCCACGCTCGGCGTCTCGCGGATGACCGTGCACCGGGCGCTGAGGGAACTGACCTCGGAAGGCCACCTCCTGCGCATCCAGGGCGTAGGCACCTTCGTGGCGCCGCCGAAACCGCAATCCGCCCTCATCGAAATCAGGAACATCGCCGGCGAGATTGCCGCGCGCGGCGGACGCCACCGGGCCGAGGTCGTCATCGTCGAGAAGATCCGCAACCCGGCGCTGGACCTCGTCGTCGCCTTCGAGTTCATGCGCCGCAGACCAGTCGCCCATTCGATCATCGTGCATTTCGAGGACGAGGTGCCCGTCCAGCTCGAGGAGCGCTTCGTCAATCCGGCCCTCGCACCGGACTATCACCGGCAAGATTTCGTCGAGACCACCACCTACGACTACCTGCAGCGGGCCACGCCGCTGACGGAAGTGGAGCACGTAATCTCGGCCGTCGCCGCCGACGAGATGGCCGCGCGCCGTTTGATGATCCGGCCCGGCGACCCCTGCCTGCTGCTGCATCGGCGGACCTGGTCGGGCGCGGTGGTCGCCACCGTCAACAAGCTCACCTATGTCGGCAGCCGCTATTCGCTCGGCAGCCGCTACGCGCCCTCGCCCGCCGCATAAGCAAGGACACGCAGCGAAGCCGGGCGGGTGAGCCGGCAGCCGTCCGGTGCCGCCAACTGGCCAAGCTTTGGAACTGGCCGTCGCAACGAGATGGCTCCTCGGGCCGATAGTGTCCTGAAGGTTCTGCAAAAAGCTTTGGAGAGAGAACAGCCCTTGCTCTGAGGCGAGGGGCGGCCATGGCACGCTGGTGACGTTACGACCACCGATTCCCGTGGAAGGGGAGTGCCATGACCAAGCCAGACGTTAGACTGAGCAGAGGCGAGTTGAAAGCGTTGCTGTTGTCGGATGAGGACGGCTTCCGCAGAGTTTTGCAGACTGTGGTGCAGGAGGCTTTGGAAGCCGAGATGACGGAGGCGATCGGGGCCGAGAAAGGCGAGCGGAGGGCGGAGCGGGTTGGCTACCGGTCCGGCTATTATGAGCGCAAGCTTGTGACGCGGGTTGGCGTGCTGGAGCTTCGGGTTCCGCAGGATCGGGCCGGCCGGTTCTCGACGGAGTTGTTCGAGCGTTATCAGCGCTCGGAGAAGGCATTGGTGTCGGCGCTGGTCGAGATGTACGTGCAAGGCGTGTCGACGCGCAAGGTCAAGGCGATCACCGAGGAGCTGTGCGGCCATTCCTTCTCGGCCTCGACGGTGAGCGAGGCGACGGCGCGGCTGGATGAAGCGCTGAAGGCGTTCTTTGAGCAGCGGCTTGCCGAACCTTACCCGTACCTCATCCTGGACGCGCGCTATGAGCGGGCGCGCGAGGCCGGCGTGATCGCCAGCCAGGCGGTCTTGGTGGCGATCGGGGTCGACTGGGAGGGCCGGCGCCAGGTGCTCGGTGTCGAACTGGCCAACCGGGAAAGCCATTCGAGCTGGCGCGCGTTCGTGGCAGGGCTCAAGCAGCGCGGGCTCGCCGGCGTCGAGTTCGTCGTCTCCGACGACCATCCGGGGCTCAGGGCAGCGATCCGCGAAGTCCTGCCCGAGGCAGTCTGGCAGCGCTGTTACGTGCACTTCCTCAGAAACGCGCTCGATTATGTGCCGCGCAAGGTCGATGACGATTGCCTGATGGAGCTCAGATGGTTCTATGACCGGCGCGACCTCGCCGAGGTCAAGCGCGACCTGGCGCAGTGGATCGCCAAATGGCAGGCCAAATACCCGAAGCTGGTGGATTGGGTGGAGAACAACATCGAGGAGACGCTGAGCTTCTACCGGCTGCCGCTGCCGCATCACAAGCACATGAAGTCGACGAACATGCTGGAGCGGCTAAACCAGGAGATCAAGCGGCGCACCCTGGTCGTCCGCATCTTCCCCAACCCGCAGAGCTGTCTGCGGCTGGTTCGGGCACTGGCGGTGGAGATCCACGAGAACTGGCTCGAGGCGACCCGCTACCTCAACATGGATCATCTGCGCGAGCACAAGAAGGAGAACTTGAGGGCACTGGCCGCCTGAGACGCGGCCCGCCATGTCCGCCGCTCCGCTAAACACGGGGGCTGCGCGGCGGACACGCCAACGTCACCGCTGAATGCCACGCCATTTTGCAGAACTTGACGCACACAACTCTCGGGCCTCCAGATTATGATATTTGTCGCATACTTCGAAGTATGCTACTTACGTCATAAAATTGATTATGCTATATACGTCATGAATGCTTGTTGTCGGAATCTGAAAATGCGTGTCTTCAACCTTACCGAGCTAGGCGCTGCAATACGAAGCGCGAGAGGCGCGAAAGGCCTTAGCCAGTCAGATCTCGCCCAAGCCATTGGCGCGACGCAAGAGTGGATCTCCCGCCTGGAGAACGGCCGCCTGCCAAATCCAGGGTTCGGCAACGTCATGCAAGCCTGCTCTGTCGTCGGTCTTGGAATCTCAGTGGGAGTCGATGATTCAGCCCGAAATTGATGTGGCCGACGAGCAGCCCAGCGACCTAGCAGTCAGCACTCCATCCTTTTTGAAACGGCCGTAAAAGGCTCCAAATGAAATCTCTTCACGTCCTCATGGGCGGCATTCCGATGAGGCGGATGACCCGAACCCGAACCGGAAGGCCGACGCTCGAATATCTCGGGAGTGGAGACACTCGCCACGGCTTTCCTCTTTCGTTTTCCCTTCCTCTCACAGGCGCGCGAGGGCATAGGCCAGAGCGCATTTGTGCCTGTCCAGGCCCGAAGAACCTGCCATCTGGATTAGAGTCCTAGTAGGTTATCTTCGGGTACCAGTCCGTCCCGCGACCGTCCGGCGCCAGGTCCAGGACGTTCCACAGCACCATCAGGTCCGGCTCGGTTGTCGGGTCCTTGCCCGGATCGGCCGACTCGAAACCCAGCTCCGCGCCCCAGAAGTGCCGGATGGTCCCGTCGCGCCGGGTGAAGACATTCTCGGCGGCGGTGTCGGTCCCGTCGTCCATGATGGCGTGGTAATCCCGGCTGAAATTCCCGTTGACGTCGGCATAGAGCGGCAGGTTCTTCCAGCCACGTTCCACCTTGAATGCGATTTGCCGCTCGATGGGCGAGAGGCCGACGACGGCGAGGGCAATCCGCTGGCGGATGTGGTCAGCGTTGCCGTCCAGGCAGCTGAGGAGCGCGGTGCACATGGGGCAAGGGCGCTGGCGCTTGGGCCCGTACATCCAGTTGTAGACGAACAGCGTGTCCTTATCTCCGAAGAGCGCCTCGAAGCCGACGGGATTGGCGCCGGCCACGCTGCTGGCTTCGCCCATGAACTGATAGTCGCCTTTTACCTCGCCGCCAGGCGGCAAGGCGCGACGCTGGGCGGCGACGCGCGCGATGTGGCGGTTGAGCTCGATCTCCTCGACCAGCAAGGCCTCGCGGGCCTTGCGATATTCGGCGCTCTCGTGCGGCTGGCGGGAGCGGTTCTTCTCAGCGATCGCTGCGGCGGGTTGCAGGCCGGAATCCTCAGCCATAACGTTGTCTCCCAGTTCAAACCCCTTTAACGGGCCACGCGCCTTAGGGTTGCGCCTGCTGCGAGGAGGTCCGGGTCGAACTCGTCCTGCCGACGTGCCGCCCATGCCGTCCTACGATCGGCCGCAGTAATTTTGGCGAGTTGTCGGATACTCGGCAAATTCTGGAATCGCGCCTAAACTCAGTGAACGCTTCACCTCGTGCTCGCCGCCTCACTGGCTACGGCGCAAGCCGCGGAGCGCCGGACGCCGGTGACGGCGCCAAACTCTTCCGAGCGCGCCGTCGCGTCACGAAACTTAAAAGCGCCCTTAGCGTTTCCCAAAATGAGCAGGCGCGGCGCGCGGCCTTGAACGGCGTTCTGACGCTTTTGTCCGCGTTGACCGCGACCGGCGTCATATTGGCCAGGAGATGCGTCACATGAGCGGAAGATTAGAGAGCAAGATTGCCATCGTGACCGGTGGCGGAACCGGTATTGGCGAGGCGATTTGCTTAAAATTCGCGCGCGAAGGCGCAAAGGTCGTCGTCAACGGGCTGCCGTGCGATCCGATTGAGGAGGTGGTGCAAGCCATACGAGAAGATGGTGGAGAGGCGATCGCGTTTGCCGCAGACGTTTCGGATGAACGCCAAGCACGCGATTGCGTCGATGAAGCGGTCGCGCGCTTTGGTAAGCTTGACGTGCTAGTCAACAACGCCGGCGTGCTCTTGGTCAACGCCGAGACGGACGACTTCCCGATCGAGCAGTTTGACGAGCACATCCGCTGCAATGTGCGCTCAGCGTTCCTGATGACGAAATTCGCGCTACCACATCTGAGGACGACGCGCGGCTCGATCATCAGCGCAGGTTCCGAAGGCGGCGTCAACGGTCAGCCACGGAACACAGCCTATGGCGGCACAAAGGGCTTCCTGCATTCCTTCATGATGGGCGTGGCGGTCGAGCAAGCGGCTTACGGCGTGCGCGCCAATTGCGTGTGCCCCGGGCCGATAGACACCGCCTGGACGCACAAAGAAACAGGCGCGGTCGATGAGAAGATCGAAGAAGCGCTTGTCAGCGCCGTTCCATTCGGCCGCCGCGGCACGCCGGAAGAGGTGGCCAACGTCTATGCCTTCCTGGCCTCGGATGAAGCGAGCTTCGTCACTGGCGCTCTGTGGCTTGTCGACGGCGGAATAACGCCGGCGAAGGGCGCAGTGGGCGCATTGGCGAACCCCGCGGTCAAAACGGCGCCCACTGGTGTCCTGCATGTGCAGCATATGCAGGACGGCAATCGCCACAAGGACATCGTCAAAATCCAATAGGTGAGAACCTCTATGCTTGATGCAGAATTCGAAGCGTCCCTTGTGCAGAGAACCAAGGCCGCAGAAGCCTATGTGACGAGCGACGGTGCCCCACTTGATGGACCTGGTCCCAAAGACGGGAGAGGCGAGCTTCCATGGCCCTGGCGGAGACACGGTGACGGGCGCAGCGGGCGTCGCAGCGCGCTACCGGCGCCACGCCAAGGCCTTCAAGCCGAACGTCGATACTGGCTTAAGCTCGGAGGAAACAAAGTCCGAGAAGCCGGCGTCGGAAAAGTCCATCACGAAGCCGGGCCTCGAACGAAGTCGACGAGGTCATCCACGAGGCGCAGATCTATGGACCGTATTGAGCTAGTAAACTCCCCTCCCCGCCCAGCAGCATTGAGCTAGCTATTTATTGTTTCTTGCAGCGTCTCGATTTTGGCAAGTATGTCATCGAAAGTGGGCGGCCTCTCATCGAACATCATCGGCGCCATTGCGCGATAGTCGGTGCGAAGGTCCTTGATCCGCACCTCGCTTGGCATCAGCCGCAGCGTGCCTGGCCGCGCGGTATCGTAGCTGGCCCAGCCCGAGCGAAAAAACGTGGCCTTGTGCTTTGCTACTGTTGCCAGCAGATCGAGATCCGGTGGCAGCGGCCTTGCCGTCGTCCGATTCAAGCAACATGGCGAGATCATAGTAGTGGCGAGAGAAATACTGTGGGGTCGCCGAGTTTGCCGGACGGTGGGCCTCGGCGTGCAAGGCGGTAGCCTTTTCCCAGAACGTGCGCCGTGCCGATAGCACTGTGACCTTCGTGTCGGGATCCTCGAAGAAGTCGGGAAAGTCTTCGGCGGCGTAGGGACGGATGACCTTCTCTTCGGCAGGCCAGGGATCGCCGCGGGCGCCGAACTCCAGCTTCACTCGAGGCGTGATGTAGGCCATGCCTTGGTACTCGCCTGCGGGGAGAGCAGGCGGATAGTGGAAGTTCACAGTCTGGGGGTCGTCGGCATCGATCGAAAGCAACCATTCGTCGTTCTTCGGCTCGCCGAGCTGCTCGACGATCGCGGCCCGAAGGGCGGGAAGGAGTTTGTCGGCGATGTGCCCCTCTACGTCTGCAACAAGGTCAACAATGAGCTGCCCGGCTTTCTTTCGGCTGAGGCCCTCCTGCTCCGGGTCGCGATCGCCAGTGTATCCGAGATCGGCGCGGTCGAAAG
This sequence comes from Mesorhizobium sp. WSM4821, assembly GCF_055901555.1. Taxonomy (NCBI): domain Bacteria; kingdom Pseudomonadati; phylum Pseudomonadota; class Alphaproteobacteria; order Hyphomicrobiales; family Phyllobacteriaceae; genus Mesorhizobium; species Mesorhizobium sp. WSM4821. The sequence goes on from NZ_CM148371.1 coordinate 6,004,256, forward strand.
ATAGGTCTATGTCCTCCGAAAAACGCCGAATGATGCCGTAGGCCTTGGAGAGAGACGTCCCGCCCTTGAACACCAGACTTGCCACGGCGTCTTCCGGAAGACCGAACAGGCGCTTCAAGGTCCAGCAGACCCAGAAGTCTTTCTCGATGATCGTGTCGGCGACGCCGCGGCCAGCGCCGGTCTCGCCGAAGAGCGCTGCCCGGTCGCTCGGCGGAAGAAGCGCGACTTTATCCATCCACTGCGTCCGCGGCTGAGGTGCCGATCGAGATCAACGTCGGGCGCATCCAGGCGGGCGCCTGGATGGCATTGGAGGCGAGTACCCTCTTGTCGCTGGCCGACAGCCGGCGCGTGGCAATCTGGGCCACGTCCGCGGCCCGCACGAGGCCGACGTGGCGGAGGGCCTGGACAACCGTTCCGGCAGGACTGCCCGGCGCGATCAGGTGCTTGGGGGAAGCGTGGCGCAGATCGACTACGCGCTTGCCCAGCACGATCCGGCGCGAAGGACCGTCTGTCAGGTAGAGGCTCCTTGCGGGAACCTGCATCGAGAGACCAAGAGCATTGGCGGCGTGGGCGCCGGCAATCTGCGCCTGCGAGCCGGTCTCCCGCGCCAGCGCACGGGCAACATCGTCTGGGGCGGGTGAAAGCGGCCCCAGCTTCGAATGAACCTTCGGATAGTCGTAAAGGCCTCGCGTCAGACGGCGCAGCTTCCCGCTCTTGACCAGACGGGAAAGGGCCTGATCGACTGCAGGGCGCGCCGCTACATCGAGAAAGTCGGTGGGCGTGAAGACACCGCCGCGCCCTGCCGCGCGGGCACGTCGCATGATCCGATCGGGAACCGATGTCGTAGCTGTTTTCATATGTCAGAAAATAGGGCATGTTTTTCTGACATGCAAGAGCAATAGATGCCGCTGGGAGGCTGGCTGGGTATGCTAGCCGTCGACTCACTGGACCTTGGAGACGACACATGGCGCTCAAACGGATGGACAACATGGGAATCGTCGTCGACGACCTCGATGCGACGGTTGAATTCTTTGTTGAGCTCGGGCTCGAACTCGAAGGACGGGCCACGATCGAGGGAGAATGGGCCGGACGTGTCACCGCCCTCGGCGATCAGCACGTGGAGATTGCCATGATGCGCACCCCGGACGGCCACAGCCGATTAGAGTTTTCCCGCTTTCTCAGGCCGTCGGTCGTCGCGGATCACCGCGACGCCCCGGTCAACGCCTTGGGCTACCTCCGCGTCATGTTCGCCGTGGACGACCTCGACGACACGCTTGAAAGGCTCGGCAAGCGCGGCGCGAAACTCGTGGGGGATGTCGTCAAATATGAGGACGTGTCTCGGCTCTGCTACATCCGCGGGCCTGGAGGATGTTTGAAAAGTCAGAAAAATTAGCCAGTTTGAAATCGGTGGGACAGCGAAGCATTCAAATCTGTTCCAATGTTTTTCAATGTTTTTGTCCCCACCTACCCGTCGCTTGCATGGGGTTGTTTCATGCGTCAATCTTAAGTGCTTGGGTGCCCTGCGGCAAATGGCGTGAGTCACCCTGGCCGGATGTCGGTAAGTCGGGTCAGGACGTCGGCGAGTCAGGATTTCGGGGCGACGTCGCTGAGCTTGGCGTTTCGATTAGCCTGTGCATGGCGGTGGCGCGGCCAGGGGGCTTGTCAAATGGCCTGGGATTCCCAAGCCGCGCTGTGCGGATGCGGGTCACTATGTTGCGGCATTTGATAACGGCGGCTCGCTTGCTGGCAACTTCGCCCGATCATCCCGCGTTATCTCCCCGTATCTCGGAGGTATTCATGAGGAACGGCAACGGGAACGCGCGGAAAGCTCCTGCACCCCGCAAGGGCATGCCAAGTCCGCGCCTTGACGAGGCGGAATTCAAGCGCCGGTATCGGCAGCATTTCTTCGATCCCGCTTTTTCGTCCCTGACTGGGGAAATCGATCGGATCACCTCAGTCGCCTGGGACGCATATTCGAATTCTCGAAAGGCCCCGGTGACCAGGAAGGCCGGCGACGGATTCCACGACCCGACGTATGAACTGTCGGTCGAGTGGCTTGCCGCTCGCGAGGCTATTTGCGCAGCCCAGGCCCGATACGAAGATTCTGCCAGGCCGCCCTCGATCTTGATCATCAACGGCTCATCACGCAGCGAACATACCTGCCCCGGCGAGATGTCCAAGAGTTTTCGCCTTGCCGAGGAAGCGGTGGATGCCATCAACAAGAACTTCGGACTGGACGCGACGATTCTTGACCTGTCTCGGGTGACGTCGGAGTTCGGCCGGCATATCCATCCGTGCAAGGCTTGCTTTTCGACTGCGGCGCCACTCTGCCACTGGCCCTGTTCCTGCTACCCCAACCACTCTCTGGGACAGATCCAGGATTGGATGAATGACATCTATCCGATGTGGGTCGAAGCCGCCGGCATCATGATTATCACGCCGGTGAACTGGTACGCGACAAGCTCCCCGGTAAAGCTGATGATGGACCGACTGGTCTGCGCCGACGGCGGCAACCCCGATCCGACGCTCACGCACGGCAAAGACGCTGCGCGCGCCAAGCAGGTCGAGCTCGACGGGTGGGACTATCCACGCCACCTCGCAGGTAGGTTGTTCTCTGTCGTTGTCCACGGCGACGTCGAGGGCGCTGAGAATGTTCGGCGATCATTGTCGGACTGGTTGCGCTTCATGCGACTGACGCCCGCTGGACCTCAGGCGGAGCTCGACCGCTACATCGGCTATTGGAAGCCCTACGCTACGAGCCACCAGGAACTCGACCAGGACCCGGCCGTCATCGAGGAGGTGCGGAATGCTGCCTGCAGCCTGGCGGAAGGTGTCATCTCCATCCGTGCTGGTCGCCTGCAGATCCCCGGCGCGCATCTGGCGGAAGCCCGTAGCAAGTAGGAGAGATCATCCGAGCCGCCCGCGCCGGGTTCCGCCGCTTCGATACAGCGTCTAACCGCTTGAGAGGAAAAATGAGAGGGAGACGTCGAGCTTGACTGTCAAGCAACGATCTCGATCAGGATGCCTTCGGGCGTGTTGGCTACGGCCTTGTAGTAACCGTCGCCGGTCGTACGTGGTGCCAAAACGAGCAGCCCGGCAAGTTCGAAGGGTCGCGCCGCCGCTTCGACCGCTTGCTTGCCACCGACCGACAACGCGATATGCGCCCATCCGACATCCTCGCGGTCTGCAGACGTCTCGACCTAGCGACCTTGCATCAATTCGAGCTGCAAGCCGCTATCGCCAAGAGTGACAAAGCCGGACACGAAGCCGATCCGGTTCCGGCTTTCGTAGCGTGCGCCGATCTCGGCATCGAAAAACGCGCTCCCTTTTATGAACTCTGCAGCGCGTCCCGCTGGATGGAGCGATGCGTGTGCCGTCTGCAGGCAGAACTGCCTGGTCTGGTTACGGGATTTCATGGGCGGAGACGGCACCCTGTAGCAGTCACCTGCTACCAACGGCACGACCTTTGGCGCTATCCAATATGGAATGGCGGATTTGACTGAGGCGGTGTAGGCTTCGCCTTACAAGAAGAAGAATGAGCCGTATCAACGGCAACGGTGAGCGAATCTGGGAGGATTCATGGTCGAAATCATCTCCAAGCGGGATGGCCCGCGGCGCGAGGACCTACAGGTCAAAAGACTGATCGAGCAGAACCGCTCGACCATCGTTCGCCTTGCCGACCAGATCAGCGGCGGCGGTTATTCGGCTTCCAGGAAGCCACGCCAGCAACCGAAGGCGGAAGGCCTCATCATCCATGTTGGCGGCAGCACGGCGCCTGCGGCCGACGCCAAGCCATCCATCCAGGTCACCATGAACGGCCGGGTGATTTCAAAGGACCAGAACACCGGCCGCCAGCTTCACCATATCGGCGACATCCGCTATCGAGGCGAGGACCAGATCTTCGTCCTGGCGACGAAGCAGAACGGCTTCTTCTCGCCGGTCGACGAAACAATCGGCGAGGCGCTCGCCGACCTGGACGGGTCCCGCCTCACCGTCACCTATACCGAAGAACAGCTTGCCTGCGACATCGGGGCGAAACTCGGCATCAAGTGACGAGCAGACGCTCGCACGTGCACGTCCAATCCGCGATGGCATTCGAATAAACAGCATACAGCATTGGCATACCTCAAAGGTTCTGTGATGACGGGATGAAACGCGAGATAGGCCCCAATCAGATGAAGATCGATGCTCTTTCGGCGCGTGCGTCGCCAGCCGCTGGGCACATGGTTTTAGGCAACATCGACTATGATGAGCGCGCCACCATGCGCGCTTGGGAAAATTTTTTGGCCGACGAGCCCAAATGTGCTCGCGATCCCATCCAGCCAAGCCCCGTCCGCTCTCTCATTCATGATTCCTGGTACCGCAGCGCCACGGGCGGCATCAACGCTGAGGGTATCGAAGCGCCGCTCAGCAGTGATCGCGATGAGATCGAATATCTGACGCGGGCCAATGCCGAATTGCTCTCGGCGGCGCGGCGATCCTTCGCCTCGCTTGGCCAGTTGCTGGACGGGACAGGCGCGATGCTGGTTCTGGCCGACAGCGACGGCGTACTGATCGACGCCATCGGCGACAAGAAGACCTTGCATAACGGCATGGATATCCACCTGGCCATCGGCGGCAAATGGAACGAGGATGCCGTCGGAACCAATGGCATCGGTACGGCGCTGTGGACCGGCGAGCCTACTTTTGTCCATGCGGCCGAGCATTTCTGCGCCGGCATCAAATCCTGGACTTGCGCCGGCGCGCCGATCCGCGATCCCCTGGACGGCAGGATCATCGGCGTCGTCGACCTGTCCGGCTATTCGCCGATCTTCCGGCCGCACAACACCGCGCTTGTCGCCGCCACAGCTCGGCAGATCGAGAAGGCATTGGCCGAACAGCAGCAGGAACAGCGCACGCGCCTGCTCGAAGCCTTCATTTCGTCTGCCCCCAGCTACCGTCGAAAAGACGGGCTGGTGATCGTCGACCATCGCGGCCGTGCCATCTTCTGCAACAATGTCCCCGATGGCGACACGACTGAGATGATGGACGGGCCGATGGAGCCGGGCCGTGGCCGCTGGCTGATGAACCTTCCTTCGTCTGGGGACGAAGGAGATCTGGCCAGGGCGCTTCCGGCCCATCTGCGATCCTGCCACATCACACCGCTCAAGCTGGACGGCGATCTCCGCGGCGCGGCGCTGGTGTTCCCATCGGCGCCAGCAGTCTCCAGCATGACGGTGGTCCACGGGCAAGCAGACAGGCATCTTCGGGATACTGTCGCCATGATCGTTGGCGAAAGCGAGGCGTTGCTGGCCGCCGTCGACGTGGCTTGCCGTGTCGCACGGTCGAACAGCGTCGCATCGCTGTTGGTCGAAGGCGAGACGGGTGTCGGGAAAGAGCTGTTTGCGCGGCTTGTTCATGCCGGCAGCCGACGCACGGCGAATGACCCGTTCATTGCGATGAATTGCGGAGCGATCACCAGGGACCTGTTTGGCAGCGAATTGTTCGGCCATGTCGCCGGCGCATTTACGGGCGCCTCGCGTGAAGGCAAGCCGGGCGTTTTCGAGCTGGCCAGCGGTGGCGTGCTCAGTCTCGACGAGATTGGTGAATTGCCACTCGAGATCCAGCCGTTTCTGCTGCGTGTCCTGGAAGAGCGCGTGGTCCACCGGATCGGCGACAGCCGCGGGCGACCTGTCGACGTGCGACTGGTCGCCTCGACCAATCGCGACCTCAAGCAGGAGGTTGCTGCCGGTCGCTTCCGCCGCGACCTCTACTATCGAATTGGCGCCGTCGCGATCACGGTGCCACCGCTGCGCGAGCGCGGCGAGGACGTGCTTTTGCTGACCGAACATTTCAACCGGCAGATTGCGGCCGCGGCTGACGGGGAGCCGCTGGAATTCTCGCACGAAGCGCTGGACGCGCTGCTTGCTTACCGGTGGCCGGGCAATGTGCGCGAACTGAAGAATCTCATCGGCCGGCTGTATGTTCTGGCGCGCGGCCGCAATATCGGATTTCATGACCTTCCCGAGGAGATCACCGCGCCCAGCTCTGAATCGGACGCCATTTCGCACAGCGATACCGCCATCTCACCGGAAATTCCTTCAGGCACACTCGTTGAGGCGGAGCGCCAGGCGATGAAAAGCGCATTGGAAGCCGAAGGCGGCAATCTCAGCCGGGTCGCACGACGGCTCGGCATCTCGCGGCCGACGCTCTATCGCAAACTCGACCAGTACGGCATCCGCCGTCGTTTTTCCTGACAGCAACGAAACCCATGGCATTTGCGCCATGGGTGGGAGGACTTCTGGCGTCCGGCGCGAGCTCGCCCGCAGCGGGTCTGGACCATCTTATGGTACGATGACGCCACGGCCGGTGAACCGCCGGTTCTTGAAGTCGTCGAGCGCGGTATTGATGTTGGCGAGATTGTATTCGGTGTAGTGCATCTTCACCTTGCCGTCGGCGTTCAGCTCCATCAGTTCGACAAGTTCGGTGAAATTGCCGACCAGGCTGCCGCCGATGTTGATCTCCTCGATGACCAGATGCGCGGTCGGCACGTTGACGGTGCCGCCATAGCCGACGACGAACAATTGGCCGCCTTTGCGCACCATCTTCCAGCAGATGTTCTCGACACCGAGTTCGCCGACGAAATCGATGACCACATGAGCGCCGCCGCCGGTGATCTGGCTGACCTCCTCGACGACATTCGGCCCGCCATCGAGAACGAAGTCGGCGCCGAGATCCTTGGCGAGCAGCCGCGCCGCCGGCTCGCGATCGACGGCGATGATGCGGCAGCCCGAGATCGCGTGCAGCGATTGCAGCGCGATATGGCCAAGCCCGCCTATGCCGAGCAGGACGCAGTAACTTCCTGGCCTCAACAGCTTGGCCGCCCGCTTGGCGGCGCGGTAGGCGGTGATGCCGGCGTCGGCCAGCGGCGCCACTTCGATCGGCGTGACATTGGCGTTCAGCTTGATCAGCGAGCGCTCCCCGGTGATGAAATATTCGGCGAAGCCGCCATTCATGCCAAGCCCGGGAAACTGGCCGTTGTCGCAGTACATATCCTCGCCGTGTCGGCAGTTGAGGCAGATGCCGCACGAGCGGAAGGGATGACAGATCACGGCGTCGCCGCGTTTGACCGATCTGACGCCGCTGCCGATCTCCTCCACCCAACCCGCGTTCTCGTGGCCCATAATGTAAGGCAGGAGCGTACCTTCAGGGTCCATGGTCGGCTTCCAAACCCCCTCGATGATGTGCAGGTCGGTGCGGCAGAGGCCGGCGGCACCGACCCGCACGATCACCTCGTCGGGGGCGGTGATCGTCGGCGCCGCGACCTCCTCGATCTTGAGCTGGACGTTCATGCGCTGGTCGTATTCGTAAAGTCTGGCAGCTTTCATCGTCGTATCCTTTCAACGTCGAGATGTTGGGACTTCTTCAGGCGCGGCCGAGCTTTTCAGAACCGCCGCCGCGCGCCGGTCCGGCCGTCGGATCCTCGTCCTCGGCGAGATGGCCAATCAGCGTTTCGGTGGTCAGGATCAGCGTTGCCACCGAAGCGGCGTTGGCGAGTGCTGTGTAGGTGACGCGCACCGGATCGATGATCCCGGCCTCGAACATGTTCTGGTAGCTGCCGGCAGACGCGTTGTAGCCGTAGCCGCCATTGATGCGCGTGACTTCCGCCACGACTGCTTCAGGATCGGCGCCGGCATTGGCGGCGATGCGCCAGAGCGGCCTCGACAGCACCGAGCGCACCAGGCGCACGCCTTCGGCGACATCTCCCTCGACGCCCGCCGCCACCTTGTCGAGCAGCGGCGCGATCTGGGCGAGCGCGGAGCCGCCGCCGGCGACCACGCCCTCTTGTGAAGCGGCGCGCACCGCATTCAATGAATCCTCGATGAGCTGGATGGTTCGCTTCTGCTCGACCGGCGTGACACCGCCGGCATAGAGGATCGCGGTGCCGCCAGAGAGCTTGGCCAAGCGTTCGCGCAGCTTGTCCTGATCGATGTTCGGCGGCGAGGCTTCATATTGCCGCTGCACCTGGGCGCGGCGCGATGCGATGGCCGCATGGTCGCCGCCGCCGCGAATGATCGAGGTGTAGGACGAACTGGTCTTCACCCGGTCAGCCGTTCCAAGATCGTCGGCGGTGATGTCCTCCAGCCGGCCGCCGAGATCGCGGGCGATCACCTTGCCGCCGGTGATGATTGCCAGGTCCTCCATCATCGCCTTGCGCCAATGGCCGTATTCCGGCGGATGGACGACGAGGTATTTTCCAGGCCCCTGCTTGCCGAGCAGCGTCACCACCACTTCCGGCGACATTTCCTCGGACACGATCAGCAGTGGCCGACCGTCCTCGTCGGCAATGCGGCGCGCCGCATCCAGCGCTTCGGGCTCCTTGATCTTGAGGTCGGTCATCAGGATGTAGGGCCGTTCGAGGACCGCCTCCATCTTCTCCTGATCGGTCACCATGTGGTGCGAGAGATAGCCGCGTTCGAAGGACATGCCCTCGACCACGTCAAGCGTGGTTTCGGTGGTCACACTGAAGTCGGTGGTGATGACGCCTTCGGCCCCTACCCGCTGATGCGCTTCCGCCACCAGCGCGCCAAGCCTGGCATCGGTGGCCGCGATGTTGGCGACCGAAGCGAGAATGCCGTTGCCCTTGGCCGGCCTGGCCGAAGCCTTGAGCGCCGCCACCACCGCCGTCACGGCAAGGTCGATACCCTTGCACAGGTCGACGGATTTCGCGCCGCGCTCATTGGCTTCGATGCCGCCCTGGATGAGCGCGTTGGCGAGCACGATGGCAGTCGTGGTGCCGTCGCCGGCGACCTCGTTGGTCTGCATCGACACTTCGCGCACGACCTGCGCGCCCATGTTTTCGAAACGGTCATGCAGTTCGATCTCGGAAGCGATGCTGACGCCGTCGCGGGTCACCATCGGGGTGCCGATCGGCCGGTCGATCATGGCGTTCATGCCTTTGGGGCCGAGCGTCGGCTCGACGGCGGCGGCCAACCGAAAGACGCCGCGAGCAAGAGCACGACGCGCGTCGGAGTTGTGGAGCATTATCTTGGGCATGATTCCTCCTTCCGCCTTACGGGCGGGTTGTTGGTTAGGGGCCTCGTGCGAGGGAGGCCGTTGCTGTCAGCTCTGCTTCAGGCGGTTGGCGCAGCAAGCGCCGGCACGCGATCCATGATGAAATCGACCAGCGTCGGTTCGCCGTCGACCACACCCAGTTGCTTGTATCTGGTCTGTTTGAGCCCACGGCAAAGCGCGCCGTTGAACTCCATGTTGATACGCACACCGCGCAATTCGGCGAGATGGGCACTGAGTGTTGCGGGCGGTATGGGCTGCCCTTCCCATGTCACGAAGACAGCGGCATCGGTCCGGCGGTCGGGAAAGCGCTCAAGCAGGGCGGCCCGGTACCTCGGCTTCTGGTTGGCCGCTTCGCCCGTTTCGAACCGTGCGACGTCGTATGCCGGCAGGTCCATGCCGAGGATTTCCCGGTCGGTCAGGCCGTGTTGCCGAAAGCCGCGCAGCACGGCCTCCTGGCGCCGCTTGAATGCCTTCATCGTGAAGGTTTCGCGCAACGCGCCGAGATCCTGATCCTCGGCAAGTTCGGCGAATATGTCGCCGAAAGTCTTGCCGGCCTCCATGCCGCGATTGACCTCCTCGGCGAACATATGGTCGTGCAGCTTGACGCGACAGGCCGGCGACCATGAGAGCTGGTCGAGCGCCTTGCGGACGCCGTCCAGCATCAGGAACGCGAAGTTGGGCGAGCACCAGTAGGTCGGCAGGCGGAAATCGATCTCCACGCTGCCATCGCCCGTCATCTCGGCCCGCTCGACGAAGCCCATCTCGGTGATCGGTTCATCGAGCTCCGGGTCGTTGACTTCACCAAGGCGCCGCCAGAGTTCGTTCTCGCGGCTGCCGGAAACGCTGGCCGTTGCCATGGCCCTACTCCGCCGCGACGCTGAAGGGCGAACTGGCGAGCGCCGCCTTCTTGGCTTCGATGTCGATGTCGTAGAGACGCGCGGCATTGAGGCCGAGGATCTTCTCCTTGATCTCGTCGGTCAGCTGCACGCCACGTTCCGCCGCGATGTCCTGCGGGATCTGGTAGGCCCAGAACTTCTCGACCAGCCAGCGCGGCGTCCAGATCGCGTAGTCGGAACCGAACAGGATTTTGTCCGGTCCGATCCAGAACAGCAGCTCGGCGATGACCTCGCCGAAATAGCGCGGGCGCGAATGGATGAACGGCAGCGCCACCGCCAGCCCGCCATAGACGTTGGTCTCCTGCGTCGCGATCCAGCAGAAATCGTCGAGGCGCGGCAGGCCGCAATGCTCGACAATCCAGTTGAGGTTCTGGAAATCGGTCGCTGCATGGTCGACGTCATGCACGTCGAAAGCGTCCTTGCTGAGCGGGATGATGGTCGGCCCCTTGTGGACATGGATGTTCCTGATGCCGAGCTTGTCGCAGAGTTCGAAGCATTTGTAGGCATCGGGATCGGTGAGCTTCCAGCCCTTGGAGGCGCCGTTCCATTCGGCCGTGTACATCTTCACGCCCTTGACGTCGTAGGTCTCCTTGAGGAAGTGGATGTACTCGAGCGCCTTCTCACCGTCGCGCGGATCGAAGGCGCCGTTGACGATGAAACGCTCCGGATAGCGCTTGGCCACCTCGGCATTGCGCTCGATCGTGTTGAAGCCGTTTTTGTAGAAATCCTTCAGGTAGGTAGACTGCACGATCGCCACGTCATCGGGACCATTGACGAACAGGTCGCGATAGAGATCGTCGGCGCTGTACTTTTCAAACTTGCTCTTCTCCCACAGCTGTTCCTTGGGGCTCAGGCCCGTATGATAGGCGTAGAAGCACTCGATGAACTGCTTGCCATGGATGTTCTTCTGGTTCTCGGGGCTGCCGTCCCAGAAATGGGTGTGGCCGTCGACCACGAAGATTTCCTTGCCTTCCGGTGTGATAAACATGGTTCCCTCAGCACTGATTGCGTTGATCGGGGAGCCGCGCCGCAACCAGGCGGCGCGCCTGATTTTGGCGTCTATTCGATGTATTCGAACATCTCGTCCATGTTGCCGAACAGGATCACGGTGTTGTCGTCGACGCGGACCATGCGGCCGTAGTGTGTGGAGGTGTTGACCTCGAAGGTCTCGGCCGAAATCTCGCGGCCGAGATATTCACCGATGGCATCCATCTTGAAGATCAGCTTGCCGTCACCGTCGATACGGATCAGTGCCGGCTGGTAGGTGATGGTCACCCCCGGCTTCTGGCCCATGAATTCAGCGATGGCCCTGGCTTCCACGGAGTCGTTCATGGTGACACCGCACTGATGCGAAATCGTCTGTTCGAAGGTGATGTCCTTCATCGACCTGAAGATGTTGGATTGCGATGCGTCGCGTGCTGCAGTTGACATGACGATTTCTCCCTTTGTCAGCGCTTGAGGCCGAGTTCGCCGAGTATCTGGCCAATCCGCTCTTCGGATTTGGCGCGGACATCGGCGAACGCGACCGGCTTGGAATGCGGCATTGACCAGATCGGCTGAAGGCCGATGGCTGCCTTGTCGGCGAGCGCGCTGTGCTTCTTGACCCAGCCCTGGAAAAGCTTCTTGTTCGCCACGCCGTGCTTCTCGTCATTGGCGAGCAAGTACATGAGGTCGATCGTGTTGGCGAGATTGCGCTCATAGTCGGCTTCGGCTGCCGAGATTACTGCAGGCGTGATGAAGTCATGATTGGCGGCGGCGATCTGCATCAGGAAGCCTGAACGGAATACTTCCCCGACCAGCGGCTCGAAGATGATGTTGATGGCGAAATACTGTTCGAGATAGTCGGTCGCGCCCATGATGGTCTCGACCGCTTCGCGGGTGCCTTGCCAGTTCGCGTCCTCCAGCCATGCCTTCTTGCCAAGTTCGTCGTCCCAGCCGGGCAAGTCCATGCCGATTTCGGCAAGATAGAGGGTGATGTCCTGGGCAAGCCGCAGCTTGTAGGACGAATTGGTCAGCGTCGCGTTGTTGATCATCTGGGTGTAGCCGTAGCGCTGCGCCTGCATCAGCGAGGTGCCGAGCCCGAATTCAGCGTGTTTCCAGGCGCCGAGCTGCGTCTGCAGGATCTTGACCCAGGCCGTGTCGAAGGTCTTGGGCGCCCCCGACTTGCGGGCATTGTTAATGACGCTCTGCACCATCGTCTCGATTTTCGACTGGCGCTGGTAATGCGTGCGTTCCCACTCCTGATCGGGGGCGCGGAAGGCATGCCAGTTGGAGCTCTGCGCGGCGGTGTTCTGCTTGACATAAGCGCCCTTGCCGTCGGCAAAGGAGATGATCCAGTCCTGGATCAGGTAACGCTCCGGGTCAGGCTGTACGTCGACCGTCATGTCTTCGTAATGCGTGGCGCGCTGGCCCTTCGGGTCGAAATACCGGTATTTCCGGCTGTCGGAGTCGGCAAAGATCGCCGCGCCGGCGGCTCCGGATCCGACTGAACTCGAGGTAGCTGGCATAGTCTTCACTCCCTTGTTGCAGTTGTGTTTGCAGCTGCGTGGCCGCCCCCCTCAGTGGGTCGGCGCAGCACCTGTCGATGTGGTGAACTTGTCGAAGAAGATCCGCTCCGTCTCGAAGCCGTTCATGAACAGAACCGGCTGAAGCGCATCGATCATCGGTGGCGGGCCACAGGCATGGACATCGCCCTGCCCGTCGACCGCCAATTGCTTGAGCTTGGCGTCGACACTCTGGTGTACGAAGCCGCGCTCGCCTTGCCATTCGGCGTCGTCAGCCGCGTGCGACAGCACGGGAATGAAGGTGACGTCGGAATGGTTGCCGACCAGCTCGGCGATCCTGTCGAGATAGAACAGGTCGTTGCGGGTGCGGGCGCCGTAGAAGAAATAGACCGGACGTTTCTCGCCGCTCTTCAGGTGGTCGTTGAGGATCGACCAGATCGGCGACATACCCGAGCCGGCGCCGACCAGGATCAGGGGTCCTTGCCGGTCGTCCCGGCGGAAACAGGTTCCGTAGGGTCCGACGACGGTGACTTCGGCTCCAACCTTGATTCCTCCGGAATCGAGTTCTCCGGAGAACTTTCCCTCAGGGTATTTTTTAATGATGAAGCAGAGTATTTGGGTTTGGTCCGGCGTATTTGCCATGGAGAACGAGCGCGTAATCGTCTCCCCTTTTTGCGTGGTAACCGTGATGTCGACATATTGCCCCGCCCAGAACTTTATCGGCGAGCCGAGTTCGATCTCGATGCCGCGAATGTCGTGGGTCAGGTGCTCGATCCGAGCGATCCGGCCCTTGAACGTCTTCACGGCGATCGCTTTCGCCAAAATCTCCTCGTCGTAGTTGAGAAGCTCGACTTCCAGATCGGAGTAGGCGATGCAGCGGCACAAAAGCACGTGGCCGCTCTCCTTCTCCATGTCGTTCAGCGCGAAGGTCGAGTATTTGAGCATGTCGACTTCGCCTTCGAGCAACACGCTCTTGCAGGCGGAGCATTGCCCTTCCTTGCAGCCGTGCGGCAGGGCGATGCCCTGGCGGAAAGCGGCGTTGAGCACCGTTTCGCCATGGTCGACGTCGAATTCGACGCCGACCGGGCTGAGCCTGACCGTGTGGGTTTCCGACATACGGGGCCTCCAGTGAAAGGAAGGGGCGGGACGAACCCGCCCCCCTTTGGCCTGATCAGTTGCAGGGGTTGATGGTGAAGCCGGCCCGGTATTCCGCCAGGTGCTTCTCACGGTCCGCGGACGACATTGCTCGCAGCGCGTTGAGCGGCGACCCGAGCGTGTTGCCGCGTACGTCGTCGAGCGTCCACATCTCCTTGTCGTCGAAGCGCATATGCGGCTGCGGGACGAGCGTCTTGCCGTCGGAGCGGACGAAGTTCAGGTCCTTGATGGCATCGGCCAGATCCCAGCCGTCATAGAGCGTCTCCCACTCGCGCTTGCCGCTGAAGCGGCCCATCGCGGGCGTCGGGCGCCCCTGATACTCGTCGGCGAAGGCCACGGTCGCGGTCCACTTGTCGAGCTCGTGGGCGAAAGTGTGCAACTGGCCGTCGATCTCGCCGACAACCATGTCCTCACGGATCAGGCACGGTACGAGGCAGGACCAGCAGCGGTGCGGGTAGACGTAGCCGACGTCGCTGTTGAACAGCAGCACCTTCTCGCCCTTGTGGCTGAGCTTGGCGTACCATTTCCAGAAGTCGCCGAACTCGGCATACCAGCCCGGATACTTATGCTCGAACCATTCGAAGTCCTTGTCGGTCTGGGCTTCGATGCGCCAGAAATTGACCGGCCAGCCGACCGCGAAGAACTGTCCGACCTTGTGGACGTAGTTCTTCTTGGTGATGCGTTCCCAGGCCGCCTGGACGTCGTCGTGATGGACCTTGATGCCGTATTTCTCAAGCGGCAGCATGTAGGTGCGGTAGTAATCCTCGTAGATCCAGCGGTGCCACATTTCCGCGTAGGATTCCTTGTTCTTGTCGCGGTTGGTGGTGCCATATTCGATGAAGGTGCCGATGGCCGCGTCGACGATGGCGTGGTTCTGCCAGAAGGCGTAGCGCAGGTCGCGCTCGAGCAGCAGGTGGTTTTCCGGCTCCTTGAGCGCCGCCATCAGCAGCGAGTGGCCGTTGCCGATGTGCCGGCTCTCGTCGGATTGCACCGACAAAAAGACGGTCGGCAGCGCGTAGTCGCCATTGCGGGCGGCCTCAGAGGGCATGGCGACGAACAGCGTGTTGGTGAAGGCGGTTTCGGCCACCACGGTCAGGTACATGCAGGCAGCGGTCATCGTATCGCCGGTGATGAAGCCTTCGGCGAACTGCCGGCCGATGGTCGTGGCGTAGCATTTTCCGAAGGCCTCCTCGGTGATGTCGAAGCCGGCCGGATCGATGTAGTTTTCCATGTACCATTTCTTCAGGTTCATCTGGATCGTCGAGTGACGGAACTCGTCGATCATCTGCATGGTGAAGCCGGTCCTGAGCTCCTCGCCGGGCGCGATACGGGCGACCATCGCCATCGAGCGGGCGGCAGAAATTTCCGGGAACGGAATGATCGCGAGGAAGAGTTTCATCCACTCGACCCAGCGCGGTTCCACATTGCGGAACATGTCGCCGCGCAACGCCGCATCCAGCGCGCCGTAGACACGATTGTCCTTCTCTTCCTGCATCGGAAAATAAGACCGCAGAACCTGCTTCATCGGGTCGCGCGGCGTCTTGTTGATCTTGTAGTCCGTCGGAAACGTCATCGCTTCCTGGACGTAGGAAGGATTCCAGCCGAGATCGGCAATCTTCTTGGTTGCCTCGCCGACGGAGATGCCGCGTTGCGAGGTAATCTTGTTGAGCGTCAGAGACGTCATGGTCATAAGCCTCCACCAGGTTTGAGCCGCAGGTCCCTCGACCCCGGCATGAGGCGGCGCACAGCACCGCCAGTGAAAGTGCGAACGGCACGACAAAGGGTTGCGCATTCAGGCGCGACTCATGGTCCGGCCATTCAAGTGGATCGTGGCAAAGGTTCTCGAGGGCAGGGACTTCGGCGCCAACCGCGCTTGCGATGGGCGTATCGAAGCGGACGCGACTTGTCCCTGCTTCCTCCGTTCCTTCGTTCTTTTGGCACCGCGTCAAAGCGCGATGGGCTTCTTGTGGAAATCAACAAAGCAAGCGCCGTGCCAGATTGGAAACAGGGCCCACCGTCGGCATTCAAACAGAAACAAAGCTATTTTCGATATCCGAAAGGATAGCCCATTGTAACGTTCTTTTACAATTGTAAGTTACATCTGTAATATTTACATCTATCTCGCAATTGCAACATGTTGCTTAGCACCTGCAGCATATTCAAAAATACATTCTATCTATTCAATTCATCGTCTTCCTATACTATTTAGAAGCAACAGCCCATGAACGGGGCCTGGTTCTGAAGAGAGACAATGCCCAACGACAAGGACAGCCGTCGGCCACCGCAGCCACTGTCGAGCCAGGCCGACGGCATCACCGGCGATCTTGTCAGGCTGATGTCCCGCGACCTGGTCTTCGTCATGCGCTTCATGGGCGAGAGCCAGTACCGCCTGCAAAGCCACTTCCAGGACTTCATCCGGGCCGAGCTTGCCGCCAGCGGCATCACGACGGAGACGCATCCGATGATCCATCTGTTCATCGAAAACCATGCGATCCTGCTGCGCGAGTTCGTGTTTTCCGGTGTTTCGCTGTCGCGCCAGTTCCGCATCGACGAGATCGAGCGCCTCACCGGCGACACGACATCGATGATCCGGGTCGACATTTGGGATCAGCTCAAGAGCCACATCGAAACAGCCGAAAAGCAATTCCAATCGCAGGCCGGCACGTTGCCAAACTTGCTGTCGGCCTTCGAAAAACCGCCGGTACCGACACCTGGAGGCAAAGAATGACTGAGGATCCGAAGCGTCAAACTGCCGAGCGTGACGCGCTGCTCGGTCAGCGGCTGGCACTCGTCGCCGACGTTTGCGCGCTCACAGCCGAGGCGCTGCGGCTCAATCAGAAACGTGCCGGTGTCGAGATGGATGTGCTGCGCCTGGAGCTCGAAATCGGCAGGAGCGGCGCCAGCGCGCAACTGGTGCAGGATTTGCATGAGGCGCAGGAGAGGGCCGCGGCGGCCATGCAGGCATGCGCGGCGTGCGAGCAGCGCATCGTCGCCGCGGAGCGCGATGTCGAGGATGTCGACCGCAGCCTCGCGGCGACGGAGGTGTAACTGACGAAGGGAATGGTCATGAACCAGCACGCGATACAGAACCTGACCTTGTTCGACCTTCTGGCGCGAAGCTGGCATCGCACTTCGGCGATCGCCGATCTGCGCTTCAGCACCGATGGCTCGGCTGTTGCATTCACCTGTGTGGACGGAACGGTCGCCATCGCTGCGGTAGCCGACCAGGAGCCGCCCGAGTCGCGGATCAGGGTGAGCGGCGATCTCGGCCAGACGACGATCCGCCCGCGCGAGAAGCCACCAGCACCATTGGTCGCCACCGTTGCGTTGGGGGAAGGAGACGTCCCGCTCGCCAGCTATCTTCGCTCCGGCTTCCTTGTCGGAACGGCGGGCGGCGAAGCCGTGCATCTGACTGCGGGCGCAGATGTTGTCGAGGCGCTGGTCAAGATCGATGGACCGATCGTCGCCATCGACCATAGTGCCAAGGCGGCGGCGACGGCCGTCAGCAACGGCCAGGATGTCTTCCTGTCGCGCAACCGAGGCGATGCGACAAGATTGCGACATGGAGCAGCACCGCCCACCGAGGCTCTCGCCTTTTCGCCAGACGGCCAGCGCCTGGCCAGCGGCCGCGACAATGGACTTTCGATCTGGGCGGTCGACGGCGACGCCAGCGCGATCCGCGAGGTGTCTTTTTCGGCGCGCCCGGTATCGATCCGCTGGAGTGGCGACGGTGCATGGCTGGCCTGCGGGCTCGAAGCCGGAGGCTTTGCCCTGGTCAGCATGACCAATGGCCGGACTGACATTGTCGCTGGATTTCCATCGCCGGTCCGGACGGTGTGCTGGAGCCTGCCAGACAATGCGCTGTTCGCATCGGGCGCATTCCGGATCGCCGGCTGGTCGATGACCGCCCCTCCCCTTGGCGACAAAAAGTCTGGCGCACTGGAGACGGGTCGCACCGGGCTGGTTTTGATCGAAACAGTGGCGGCGCACCCGGAGAAGAAACTCATCGCGGCCGGCTATGCCAACGGCCGGATCAGCATCGCCCAGATCGGCGAGCCGGGCGAACTCCTCGTCAGGCCCTTGGGCGGCGCGGTGACCGCGCTTGCCTGGTCCGGCGATGGACGGCATCTGGCGATGGGCGCCGTCGACGGCACCGCCGCGATCGTCACCTTTCCCGCGCAAATGTTCAAATAACGCAAGCAGACCGGCAAGAGACAGGAGGAAAAGATGCAAACCCCACCCACTCCCGAGGACGAGAGCAAGGACGAGTTTTTCGAACGGCTCGCCAGACTGTCGGAAGAAATGGTGGCCAAGCACGGCAAGGATTTCAGCATGGGCGCGCTGGTGCTCGCCGCGCGCTGGATCGCCGAAAATCGCATTGGTCAATTGAAGACCAACTAACGTTCGGACCCGATAGGGGAAACTGACTCCCCTAGGCGTGGCAGGGCGTTCGGATGCGCCATGTTGCCTTGCCGTTCTTTGAGGCGCCCGGCTGGCGCCCGGCGAAGAACTTCAGGCAGCGGCGTGCTCGGCGACCGCGCGGCCCGACGGGAGCACACAACTCACTCTTCTCTGAATGCCCGCTGGATCTGATCGGTCAGAGGTTTTACGAGATAGGACAACATCGTGCGGCTGCCGGTCGAAAAGAAGACTTCGACAGGCATGCCCGGCGCCAGAACCAGGCCTTTGAGCCTGGTAAGTTCGGTGCGTGGCAGGCTGAGACGCACAGTATAGAAGCTGTCGCCGCTTTGCTCATCGATACTGAGATCCGGCGAGATCTCACGCACCACACCATCCAGCTCTGGCGTTATCCGCTGGTTGAAGGCCGAAAGCCGCAAGGTTGCGGTCTGCCTTGGCGCCAGCTGATCGATATCCTGCGGAGCCACACGCGCCTCGACGGTGAGATCGTCGGTGACCGGCACAATGAGCATGATGAGCTCTCCGGGAGAAATAACGCCACCGACCGTGTGCACATCGAGCTGATGAACGACGCCGGTCTGCGGACTGCGTATATCGATCCGCTTGAGCTGATCTTGGGCCGAAACCTTGCGCTCGACGAATTCAGAGAGCTTTGCCTGGACTTCACGCAGTTCGGTCGCAACCTCGCTTCGCAACTCCTGATCGATCTGGATGATCTGCAAACGGATTTCGGACGTACGGCCCTTCGATTGCGCTATCGACGCAGTGAGCTGCCCATGTTCGCCTTCCAGCCGGACGGCATCGCGTTCGAGCGCGGTTATGCGGTCAATTGAGACCAGCTTGCGTTGCCAGAGTGTGCGCATCCCCTCAAGCTCAGACCCGATCAACTCGATTTCACGGCTTTTGGCATCTCTTTGCTCGGTCAGGCCGGAAACTTCTTCGGCGAGCTGAGCGATACGCTCCCTCAGCTGAGCCTTCTGACCGGCGCGCGCTTGCCGGCGAAATTCGAACAACGATTTTTCGCCGGCCATCGCACGCTCGATATCAGGATTGTCTTGGCGAGAGGTCAGCGAAGATGGAAAAGCGATGGTGTCGGTGCCGCCGCGCTCGGCCTCGAGGCGCGCCAAACGGGCCTCGAATTCGTCCAGGCTCTTGGTGACGATCGCCAGATTGGCGCGCGTGACGGTCTCATCGAGGCGGATCAAAACCTGGCCTGCCTGTACGGAATCGCCTTCTCGTACCAGGATTTCACCGACAACGCCGCCCGTCGGATGCTGTACCTTCTTGACGCTGGAATCGACGACCAGCTTTCCCGAAGCAATGACTGCCCCTGAGATCTCGGTGACCGCGGCCAGGCTTCCCGCGCCGCCAAGCAGAAGGATGCACACTGCCACCCCACCAAGCAGATAGCGCCGAATGGTCCGGTCAATCGCGGATGCGGTGCGTTGTGCCATCAGGATGCAGATCCTTCAGGACCAGAGACGACCTTCAGAGGAACGCCTCCCGGACGGGTCACCTTGTTCAAGACATCATTCTTGGGGCCAAACACCTGGATGCGGCCATTTGCCATGACCAGGATTTGATCCAGGCTTGCAAGCGCGCTCGGCCGATGTGCCACCACGACGGCGATGCCGCCGCGTGCACGCACACCCTGGATTGCTTCCGTCAAGGCGGCTTCGCCTTCCGTGTCAAGGTTGGAATTCGGCTCATCGAGGATGACCAGGAACGGATCGCCATAGAGCGCCCGGGCGAGCGCAACCCGCTGCCTCTGGCCAGCCGAAAGCGCCGACCCGGCCTCGCCAATCCGCGTCTCGTAGCCTTCCGGCAGATGGGTGACGAGATCATGAACGCCGGCTGCTCGCGCAGCCTCGAGTATCTTGTCCGATGGCGCTTGCGGTTCGAAGCGCGCGATATTCTCGGCAATGGTGCCGTCGAACAGTTGCACGTCCTGCGGCAGATAGCCGACATGATTGCCCAGTTCTTCCGGCGACCATTGATCGAGCGTTGCGCCATCCAGCCTGACGGTTCCGCGGACTGGGAGCCATATGCCGGCAATCGCACGCACGAGCGATGATTTGCCCGAAGCGCTCGGTCCGACGATGCCGAGGCCGGCGCCTTTCTCCAGTGCGAAGGTGACGTCTTGCACGATCATACGGGGCACGCCCGGCGGCATGACGCTGAGGCCTTCGACCGAAAGGGCGGATATCGGCGCCGGCAGCGAGACGCTTGTCGTGGTTTTGGGCAGCTGCGCCAAAAGCTGCGTCAGCCGGGCCCATGCCTGGCGCGCGGTGACGAAGCCCTTCCAGTGGGCGATAGCCAGTTCGATCGGTGCGAGCGCCCGGCTCATCATGATCGAACTGGCGATCATGATCCCGGCCGTGGCTTCCTGATGAATGACCAGGTAAGCGCCAATCGCCAGGATGCCCGACTGCAGCATCATGCGCAGCACCTTCGAGACCGTTCCCAGCGTCCCGGCCAGATCGCTGGCCTTCGCGTTCGTGTCCAGATAATCGGCGTTGACGCCGGACCAGCGCTCGGCGATGCGCGTGCCAAAGCCCATGGCCTGCAGCACCTCGGCATTGCGACGCGTCGCCTCGGCAAGCGTGTTGCGCGCTGCGGCCTGGCCGTTGGCCCTTCTCGCAGGCTCTCTTGTACGCGCTTCGGCAAACAAGGTCAGGCTGAAGAGTATGACAGCGCCGGCCAGTGCCGTCATCCCGATCCAGAAGTGGAACAGGAAGCAGATTGCGAGATAAAGCGGCATCCAGGGCAGGTCGAAAAGCGCGATCGGGCCAGCGCCCGACAGAAACGAGCGCACCTGGTCCAGATCGCGTAATGACTGAAGGCCATCGCCCGCAAGCTTGGTGCGCAGCGGCAAATGCATAAGGGCGGTATAGACCTGTCCGCTCAATTTCGCGTCCAGGGCCATTCCAATACGCACGAGCAGCCGCGACCGGATGAGCTCAAGAACGCCCTGAAAAACAAACAGAGTGCCGGCAAACACCGCAAGCCCGATAAGCGTCGGCACACTGCGGCCAGGGATGACGCGATCATAGACCTGAAGCATGAAGAACGAGCCGGTCAGTGCCAGAACATTGACGACGCCGCTCATCAAAGCAATTCCCGCCAGCGCTCGCCGGAAGGAAGCCAGAACCGCCGCGAGGGTTGTTCGCGGCGGCGCGGATGGGTGGGGATGCGACATCGCCTTCACATCAGTCCCAGTTCAGTCTCAGGCCGCGATGATTGCGCCCGAGGCCTGCCGAGCGTGTCCGTGCCGAACCCACCGTAGTGTATTGCGCCTAGATAATCCAATCGTTCAACGCATAGGCATGGATGTAGTCGATCTGCATTTCTGCAGGCGTCGCAAGCCCGTCGGCGGGCGCTCCCGCGAGGCCACCAACCCCCATATTCACGACCATATACATCGGATCGTGCATGTCGGCAGGCGTTGCGGCGCGTGCAACTTCGACGTCGTCGAAATACCAGACGAGTTCGTCTTCTGTCCACAGCACCCCGTAGGTGTGGAAGCCTTCGGTATCCGCGGTATAGGCCGTCGCGCCGACTTTCGTGTGAGTTCCCGTCGCGTTCGAGTGGGCCGTCAGAATGAGACTGTTCGGATTCTGGCCGAACCTCTCTATGACATCCAGTTCCGGTGGCCAGGAGCCGTCCGCCGGGAGAAGCCAGAAGGCCGGCCATGCACCTTGTTTTTCGGGCATGTCGGCGCGAATTTCGAAATAGCCGTAGGTCTGCGTGAAGGATTCGTAGGTCGTCAGCACACCTGACGTGTATTTGTAATTGTTTATATAGGGCCGGATCGCCGCTGGAGCCTGGGCGGCGGTAATCGTGAGAACACCGTCCTCGACGCTGAATGGGTTGACGGAACTCGTCGGGGCGTAGTCGGTATCAATGTACCATTGAAGCTCATTGGTGGTCGTGATCGAGCTGCCGTTGGCGGCTCCCCACGGGAAGTTCGAGTCCCAGGTGCCGCTCGTGCCATTCCACAGGTTCAGCGTGTCGAACTCATCCGAAAATGTAAGTTCCAGAGCCGACCTGTCGACGGCCAGCTTGAACTGACTTGCGCTGAACTCGCCGATGGTCTTGTTGGCGAAGACGAGAAACTCGGTATCGGACAGATTAAGTCGAACGTTGGCCCCCGACTGAACCATGTTGGCGCGCACCTCGTCGAAGGAGGTGAAGCCGTAGCTCCCGACGCGCACAGAATCTTCGGCGCGAAAGTCAAGGATCAGGTCACTGCCGTTACCTTCGGTGACGACGAAAATGTCCGCCCCGGATCCCCCCTTGAGCACGTCGTTGCCCTTTAGGCCGTCGATCGTCTGTTGGCCGGAGCCGCCGGTAATGATGTTGTCCAGCGCGTTTCCGAAAGCATAGCGTTTGTCGCCCGTGACCGTCAGGTTCTCGAAATTGGCTGGAAGCCTATAGCTCATCCAGGTCGAGATGGTATCGATACCCTCGTTGGGCAGCTCGACCGCCTTGTTTTTCGAGGAATACAGATAATAGATGTCATCGCCCTTGCGGCCATACATTGTGACGGTGAAGTTGCCATCGGCGTACATCGAGTCATTGTATAGGCTGCCGTAAAGGGTTGAGCTGGAACTCGTCGCCGAGTACCACTTTACGGAGGACCCGCTGTAGGGGAGTGGAACGCCCTTGGCGTTCAATACACTGGCCATCCCGGTAACTTTCTCCTTTGTCTTGCTCCAGTATCAGCCCTAACATTTATCGGGGCTAAATGAGCCACCGCTTTCTCGACTTTCGAGTTCGGGGGTTACCAGACGGTTAAAACATTGCGGACATCCCATGATCCTGAAATTGGCAAACGGAGTCTAGACGAGGCCGGGCTCGAACACTGCGATGCATGTCAATAGCGAGCGCGGCGTGAAAGTATCGGCAAAGGTTTTTCAGAAACGTTCGCAGCAATCGACGCATGGCCGTCATGGCCGGTCGGCACGCCACCCGAGTCGCGACCCGATGCGGCGAGCGGACCATTGTTATCAAATCGGGCTTTTCCTGCTTCAACTTCACGTCAGGGACGACGATCGAGATCGTCGCACGACAGGCCCCCTGGTTGTCACGATGGGAGCCGCGATGCAGGCAACGGAGAATTCCGATTTCGCCGGCCTGGAGCCCCGTCGCGGCCGCCCGTGCGAGCGTGCGCTTCGGTATTCCAACATTCGCGTCATAGTCGCTGACGCGGTCTTCGCAGTTCGGCCGAACGTACTCGCGGCCTGGATTTACGGCAGCGTGGCGAGGGGCGAGGACCGTCCAGACAGCGATCTCGACATTGCTGTGGTTTCATCGTCCGAGAAGCTGGAAAGCGCGCTCCAAGAAATCCGTGAGACGCTGGTGACCCACGGTGAAGAGCTTGGCTTCAATCCTTCGGTGGTGGGACTCACTCCGGAGGATGTGGCAAGGCTGTCGAGCATGGGAGACCCGTGGTGGAAGGGGGTCGAAGCTGATGCCCTTGCCTCTTCGGTTCACGCCCGGACGAACTCGCAACTAAAACTCGCCAGAAGGCATCGGCATGACCAGAAAAGCCACGACGAAAGCAGTCGAAAAGGGCTTCGGAGACGGGCGGTTGCGGATCGCTCGCTCATTTTTGAAGGCTGCTCGTAATCGAGGTGGCGATGTCTGAAACGGGTGACATCGCAAATCCGGCTATGTCGCAGATCGTGAATACGGCAATCGCATACGCCGATGCGCTAGCTGCCCGATTTGCAGGAAAGATCAACCGCGTCTCTGGTGGCTTTTGCTACCTTATGCCGTAGGCGAAAGTCCGAGCTCCAGCAGGCTGTCAACGGCATATTCGGACTCAACCCCGCGCTGGGCGCGTCGCGGATAAGATTAGGATATCAAGCCTGACTGCTGTCAATTGAGCCTGATTGGATGCGACTTTAACCGAAGCGTTTCGCGAAGTTCAACGCCTCTGAGAAATTGCAGCCTTGACGCGATGTGCATTAGGTCGTTTGTTTGCGGGCGGGAAAGCCACGGGAGGAAACCATGGAAGTCACCCTGGGGGCGGACAGCCTCGCAGCGCGTTTCCACGTTTTCACGCCGATGTACGTCTTCACGCCGATGACGGGCAAAGGCCGCCGCGCATGAATTCCGGAGCAATCCTCCAAGCAGCGGGATTAACTAAGGAATTTAAGGGTTTTGTCGCTGTCAACAATGTAGACCTGACGGTCGAGCGTGGATCGATCCACGCGCTGATCGGTCCCAACGGCGCAGGCAAGACGACCCTCTTCAACCTGCTGACCAAATTCCTGCAGCCGACGCGCGGCGCGATCCGCTACCAAGGCCGGGACATCACCAGGATGCAGCCGGCCGACATCGCGCGGCTGGGCCTTGTGCGCTCCTTCCAGATATCGGCAGTGTTTCCGCACATGACGGCCCTCGAGAATGTCCGCATCGCGCTGCAGCGCCGGCGCGGCGACAGTTTCGATTTCTGGCGCTCCGAGAAAGTGCTCGCCAAATTCAATAGCGAGGCCGCGGACCTTCTCGCCGATGTCGGCCTGACCGAGTTTTCAGATATTCGCGCCAGCGATCTGCCCTACGGCCGCAAGCGCGCGCTCGAGATCGCGACGACGCTGGCGCTGAACCCCGAAATGCTGCTCCTCGATGAGCCCATGGCCGGCATGGCGCAACAGGACATCGAGCGCATCTCGGCGCTGATCCAGCGCATCTCCAAGAACCGCACCATCTTGATGGTCGAGCACAATCTTTCGGTCGTCGCCTCGCTGTCGAACCGCATCACCGTGCTCGCTCGCGGCAAAGTCCTTGCTGAAGGCGACTACGCTGCCGTTTCCAAGGATCCGCGCGTTATCGAAGCCTATATCGGGGCCGGACATGACTGAAGTTGAACTTGCGAGCAGGCCGGCTGTTGCCGTTTCGGCAAGACCTCTGCTGCGCGTCGATGGCCTGCAGGGCTGGTACGGCGAGAGCCATGTGCTTCACGGCGTGAGTTTCGAGGTTGGCCAAGGCGAAGTGGTGACGCTGCTCGGCCGCAACGGCGCCGGCAAGACGACGACGCTGAAGGCCGTCATGGGCATCCTTTCCAGGCGCTCGGGCTCGGTCACCTATGACGGCCGGGAGACGATCAAGCTGCCGTCGCGGTTGATCGCGCAGCTGGGCATC
The DNA here is from genome assembly GCF_055901555.1 of Mesorhizobium sp. WSM4821. Taxonomy (NCBI): domain Bacteria; kingdom Pseudomonadati; phylum Pseudomonadota; class Alphaproteobacteria; order Hyphomicrobiales; family Phyllobacteriaceae; genus Mesorhizobium; species Mesorhizobium sp. WSM4821. Next base: position 6,029,433 of record NZ_CM148371.1, read on the forward strand.
GCCTACTGCCCAGAGGAGCGCGCCATCTTCTCCAGCCTCTCGGTCGAGGAGAATTTGATGCTGCCGCCGCAGGTGCGCCCCGGCGGGCTCACCGTCGAGCAGATTTTCGAGCTCTTCCCAAACCTGAAGGAGCGGCTTTCGAGCCAAGGCACCAAGCTTTCGGGCGGCGAACAGCAGATGCTCGCCATCGGCCGAATCTTGCGGACGGGCGCGAAGCTCTTGCTGCTCGACGAGCCGACCGAGGGGCTTGCGCCCGTCATCGTGCAGCAGATCGGCCGCACCATTGCCCGGCTGAAGGACGAGGGATTCACGATCGTGCTCGTCGAACAGAATTTTCATTTCGCCGCGTTGGTCGCGGACCGGCACTACGTGGTGGAACAGGGGCGCGTGATCGACACGATCCCCAACGGCGAACTCGACGCCAACATCGACAAGCTGCACGCCTATCTCGGTGTCTGAGGCAATCATCAACGGCGCGTTGCGCCGCAACTTGGAGGGAAGTAGCGATGAAGAAAATGGGTTTCATTCTGGCTTCAACGGCGAGCCTGCTGATGGCCGGCGCGGCCTATGCGACGGACGTCAAGATCGGCGTTTTGAATGACCGCTCCGGCATCTATGCAGACATCGCCGGCGAAGGCTCCGTCATCGCGGCCCAGATGGCGGCGGAAGACTTCAAGGCAGCGGACAAGGGCATCAATGTGTCGGTCATCTCCGCCGACCACCAGAACAAGCCGGACATCGGCTCGAATATCGCCCGCCAATGGTACGACACCGAAAATGTCGATGTCATCGCCGACGTGCCCACCTCGTCGGTGGCGCTCGCCGTCAATGAGATCACCAAGGAGAAGAACAAGATCTTCCTCGCCTCGGGTCCGGCCTCCTCCGACCTGACCGGCAAGGCCTGTTCGCCCAACACCGTCCACTGGACCTACGACACCTGGGCGCTTGCCAATGGCACGGGCTCGGCCATGGTCGCGCAGGGCGGTGATAGCTGGTTCTTCGTCACAGCGGACTATGCCTTCGGGCACGCGCTCGAGCGCGATACGTCGGCGGTCGTGGAAGCATCGGGCGGCAAGGTGCTCGGCGCCGTCCGCCATCCTTTCCCCGGTCAGGATTTCTCCTCCTTCCTGCTGCAGGCGCAAGGGTCAGGTGCCAAGGTCGTCGGCCTTGCCAATGCCGGCGGCGACACGATCAACGCGGTCAAGCAGGCGTCGGAATTCGGCATCACGCAGGGCGGCCAATCGCTCGCCGCCCTGCTGATGTTCATCAACGACGTGCATGCGCTTAGCCTGGAAGTGGCGCAAGGCCTGGTGCTCACCGGCGCGTTCTATTGGGACATGAACGATCAAACGCGTGAATTCGCTGCCCGCTTCCAGGAGCGGAATGCCGGACAGAAGCCTTCGATGATCGAGGCCGGGGTCTACGCTTCGGTCCTGCATTATCTCAAGGCCGTCGAGGCCGTCGGCGACAAGGATGCGGCCAAGGTCATGGCCAAGATGAAGGAAATGCCGACGGACGATCCGCTGTTCGGCAAGGGCACGATCCGCGCGGACGGGCGCAAGCTGCACGACATGTATCTGTTCCGCGTCAAGAAGCCGGACCAATCGAAAGGGGCGTGGGATTATTTCGAGACCGTGGCCACCATTCCGGCCGACAAGGCGTTCCGCCCGCTGGCCGACGGCGACTGTCCGCTCGTCAAATAAGCGAACCTCGCCAACGACGCGCCGAGCCGCTCGGCGCGTCCATTCGTCGACAAGTCAACTGGAGCGACCATGTTCGAACTCCTTGGAATTCCGCCGCAAGTCCTGTTCGGCCAGTTGCTGCTCGGACTGATCAACGGGTCCTTCTATGCGGTTCTGAGCCTTGGGCTGGCGGTCATCTTCGGTCTCTTGAACATCATCAACTTCACGCATGGCGCGCAGTACATGCTGGGCGCCTTCGGCGCCTGGATTCTGCTCAACTATCTCGGCGTCGGTTACTGGTGGGCTGTGCTCATCGTCCCGCCGATCGTCGGCGTCACCGGCATCGTCCTCGAGCGCGTCCTGATCCGACGGCTCTACCATCTCGACCATCTCTACGGGCTGCTTCTCACTTTCGGCCTGGCGCTGATCATCGTCGGCTTCTTCCGCCAGTTTTTCGGCGTATCCGGCCTGCCCTACCCGCCGCCGCCGCTTCTGACCGGCGGCCACAATCTCGGCTTCATGTATCTGCCCAATTCGCGCGCCTGGGTGATTGTAGCTTCGCTGATCGTGTGCCTGGCAACCTGGTTCGTCATCGAAAAGACCCGGCTTGGCGCCTATCTCAGGGCAGCGACGGAGAACCCGACCATGGTCGGCGCGTTCGGCATCAACGTGCCGCTGCTGGTCACGCTGACATATGGTTTCGGCGTCGCACTCGCGGGTTTCGCCGGCGTGCTCGCCGCGCCGATATACGCAGTCAATCCGAACATGGGGGCAGACCTGATCATTGTCGTCTTCGCCGTCGTCGTCATCGGCGGCATGGGTTCGATCCTGGGCTCGATCCTAACCGGCTTCGGGCTTGGTCTGATCGAGGGGCTGACCCGCGTGTTCTATCCGGAAGGTTCGGCCGTGGTGATCTTTGTCATCATGGCACTCGTGCTGCTGGTCAAGCCAGCCGGCCTGTTCGGGCGGAGCGCGTGATGGCAATCGACACCAGCCCAATCGCTATCGCCGCCATCACGTCCGTTGGCACCGCCGGCATGCCGCGCCATCATCTTGCGATCTTCGCCGCGCTGTTCGTCTTCCTCATTGTCGCGCCATTTGTGCTTTATCCAGTCTTTGTCATGAAGGTGCTGTGCTTTGCGCTGTTTGCCTGCGCCTTCAACCTGTTGCTCGGCTTTGGCGGGCTCCTCTCCTTCGGCCATGCTGCCTATTTCGGCATGGCGAGCTACGTTTCGGCCCATGCGGCAAAGGTGTGGGGCTTGACGCCGGAACTCGCCATTGTCGCCGGCACGCTGGTGGCAGCCGTGCTCGGTCTCGCCATCGGCTCGCTCGCCATTCGCCGCCACGGCATCTATTTCGCCATGGTGACGCTCGCGTTTGCGCAGATGATCTATTTCTTCTCGCTGCAGGCGGCGTTTACCGGCGGCGAGGACGGTATCCAGGCCGTGCCGCGCGGCTATCTGTTCGGGCTGATCGACCTGCGCTCAAGCCAAGTGCTCTATTTCTTCGTGCTCGCCATCTTCTTTGCCGGCATATTGCTGATCTACCGGATCATCCATTCGCCGTTTGGGCAGGTGTTGAAGGCGATCCGCGAGAACGAGCCCCGCGCGATCTCGCTGGGCTATCGGGTCAACCGCTACAAGCTCGCCGTATTCGTGCTGTCGGCCGCGCTAGCCGGCGTCGCCGGCGCAACCAAGGCGATCGTGTTCCAGCTGGCGTCGCTTACCGACGTCTACTGGACCATGTCCGGCGAGGTCGTGCTGATGACGCTGCTGGGCGGCATGGGCACGGTGTTCGGACCGATTGTCGGTGCGGCAGTCATCGTCACGATGCAGAACTACCTCGCCACATTCGGCGACTGGGTCACCATCGGCCAGGGCACCATCTTCGTCGTCGCGGTGCTGTTGTTCCGGGAAGGCGTCGTTGGCGTTTTGGCAAAATGGATCCGCAAACCGCTCTGAGCAGGGCACGAGACCGGAGGCCCGGTTGCCGGCCAGGCCAGGCAGCGCCACGGGGAAGACCGGCGTCAGGAACGGGGTCGCTGGCATCCATCCCATCTACACAGGAGCCGACTCGGCAGTTCGATGCCGCGCGCGAGAAGGTGCGCCTTGCAACGCTTCACCTATCGCCGACAGCGCGCAAGATTTCCGAGCCATCTGCTGCGAAGGCGTCTAATCGATCGGAAATCTCGCAAACAGCCTTGTCAGGCCCCTTCGCGTGACTGATGCGTCGCGCTATTGGATTTTCGCGGCACGGGTTACCTTGACGTCGTTCAACCCCTTTTAGGGCAATCGCGATTTCCGGTGCCTGCCGCGGCGCGGAAGACCTGTTGGGCATCGCCAAACCCGCGAAATGCTCCCGTACGGGCGCAAATCCGAATGCGCTCCCGAGCGGGAACAAGCAGCCTTGAAAGTCCCCCGTAGATAGACTATGTACCCGCTCGGGAGCAGTCGATGGTCGAAAAAGCGTCTAAATCTCGGTCTGAATTGAATACCCCCGGCGCTGGGGACTTGGCGCGCGCGATAGCGCAAGCCGGAGCGACCCAAGATTTGGCCAAATACATCGCCCAGATCAACACGCCAACTGATGCGCTCAGCGCGGGTCTCTCTCTAAGCAACGAACTCACAAGGACAAACCAAACAGCGGCTGACATCGCCAAGGCCCTGTCACACTATAACGTTTTGAGCGATCCGACCAAGAATATAGCTCTTCCTTTGAAGGTGAATCTCGATTTACCGGACATGTCTCGGACGATACAGGCATCCTTACCGAGGCTGCTTCCGGAGCCAGGTGGTTTGCGTCCGCGAGAGGAAAGCGCAAAGGTTGTCCACGATCCGAAAACGGTGCCGGGGACGAATGTCTCTACAGTCGATATAGCCGGTGTCGAGATCACTTCGCCCGAGGATCTAGGACTGTTGATCCGCCGAGCCCGCGAAAAAAGAAATCTGTCGCAACAACGATTCGCCGACCTGGCAGGTGTGGGACGCCGGTTCGTCTCAGAACTGGAGAACGGCAAGGCGACGCTGGAATTGGGCAAGGTCCTGAAAGTCATGCGCGCCGCCGGCGTGTCGATATTTGTCCGGAATCGCCGATAAGATGGAAGCGCTTGCCCTCGACGTTCGCCTTGACGGCTACGACGATCCTGTCGGCGTCCTCGTCCGCGACGACAGAGGAGCGGTAGCGTTCGCCTACAAAGCAGAATATGTGTCTGACCCGGACGCCACGGCGCTGTCGCTGTCTTTGCCTCTCAGCCCTGAGCCCTACGAAGACGTCGTCACCCGTCCATTCTTCGACAATCTCCTTCAGGAGCACTATTCAGCGCTCGCGGACATCATGGCACGAGAGGGGCTCGCACGCGACGACATAGCTGGCTTGCTTCTCCATCTTGGAAAGGACTGCGCTGGAGCCCTGTCTGTCCTGCCTATGGGGGCTCCACCCGTAAAACTACCTGGAGACTACCACCACGACTACTCACCGATAGCGCCGGGGCGGCTGGAAGCGATTGTCGACTCGCTTCACAAACGTCGGCGCCTGCCAGAGGGTACGGAAGACCCGTCGCCTCTGGCAGGCGTGCAAAGCAAGATCGCGTTAACAGTCCTGCCGGACGGCAGACTCGCTGAGCCTAATCCGGGCACCGGCGCCCCAACCACGCATATCCTGAAGGTTCCCGACCAGGAGCACCTTCAAGACGCACGCCTCGAAGCCGAGGCAATGGATCTCTCCCGAGCCTTGGGATTTGAGACGGCCGAAGCTGTTGTGACGCCTGTTGCCAACATAAACGCGCTGCTTGTCACGCGCTTTGACCGGGGTCTCGACAGGCAGGGAAAGATCGTTCGAATCCATCAGGAGGACTTTGCACAGGCGCTCGGTTTGCCCGCGTCACTAAAGTACGAACGACGTGGTGTGGAAGGCCGCCGTTACGACGTCTCTGGCATCCGTAGAGTTCTCGAAGCGACCAACGATCCGGTCGGCGAAAAGGACAGGTTCATCCGGGCAACCCTCTTCGATCTGCTAATTGGAAACGCAGATGGGCACGCAAAAAACTTCGCGCTCTTGTTCGAGAGGGGGCAGCGACCACGCGTGGCACCACGATACGACATCCTGCCGACACGGCTAGATGACAGCCTGACCGACGAGCTCGCATACAGCATTGGCCCTGCCCGCAGAATTGAGGAAATATCAGCTCAGGACTTCGAAGAATTTCTTCGCGTGATGGGAGTTGACGGCTCCGCAGCACGGCGTCGCGTCAGAACGCGTTACAGCGATGAAATCGCGTCTGCCTTGGCTGCTCAGCTAGACGGACTCGATCAACACGGCATGAAGAGGTTCGCCGACCTGATTGCTTCAAACATCAGGACCCTGCTTGGCAATTTCGAACTCGATGTCCCAGGCGCGGCAAAGGAGCGCGACGCATTCATGGGTCGCGCTGGAGGCTGGCTTCTCAGCTGACATTCTCTTGCTGACAAGGGCTTTGGATCGAGCGGCTTGCTGGTACCGATGCCGGAAGGTTAGAGCGCGACGAGAAGGCGAAGACGTCCATGGCGGCATAAACGTCGGCCAGATCGGCGCCTTCGACCACGCTCAGCACATGGCGTCTATCCTGAAGACCAGCCTCGTCCAGCATCCGGCGCGCGCATCCAGCGGCCTGACGAGACCGGGAATCCCGACTTCGCCGGACGCCGCTGGTGCTCGCTGGGTGTCCGGACTGCGGAAGATCAAATTTCGATCCTCCGAGAGCGTGACAAACCGGACCTTCAGATCCCTTTCTCGCGGCCGCGCCGATTCAGGATGCTCGCGTATGTGTGAATCTTCGCGATGTGGGCAAGCACCTCGGCCTTGCTTGGCCCGCGAACTATGACTGCCCAGTCGGTCGAGGACGGGCGGGTATCTATTCCAAATGAACGTGACATGGTCTGATCTCCTGTGGGTTCGGTTGTGACGCCTTCTCGGCGCTATGGGAGATCGCAGCATCGCGGTGAAGCAAGCGTTTGAAGGCCCGTCGTTTCGCCGATCGCAGATCTGGTGCTGTTCACCACTGGCTGACGCAAAAAACCTCTCGTTTTTCCACTGTCGTTCCCACTGCACGTCAAACGCAGCCAGCCGAGGTTTCGCCGTCCGGGGTCAATCCCGGTCGCGCAACATCCCAACCCAGGAGTGTATGACATGCAGGACGATACAATGGTCATGGAAAAGTCTTCCGTTAAGAAGGCGCCGCGGGAGCCGAGGAACGGCGTTGACACGCCCACCCTTCTGGCCACCATCAACGCCGTCGCAGGGCAGCCGGAGCTGGCCAAGTTCCAGTTTCGTGCCAAGAGCCGCTGGATTGCCGGCACGCATAGCAGCAGCACGATGGCCAACTTCTTCGGCGCCGGCGCCGAGCAGTCCCACATGACGGCCCACCAGGCCGACAGCGACCATCCAGCGGTCCTGTGTGGCACAGACAACGGCCCGACCCCGGTCGAATATCTTCTCCACGCGCTTGCTTCCTGCCTCACAGCCGGCATCGCGAACATCGCGGCCGCGCGCGGGGTGACGCTGCATGAGGTGGAATCGACCGTTGAAGGCGACATCGACCTTCGGGGCATCCTCGGCATCTCCAACGAAGTCCGCAACGGCTACCAAGGCGTCCGGATCTCCTTCAAGATCAAGGGCGATGCTCCGGCTGAGAAGCTTGAGGAAATCGTGATGCAGTCGCGCGCCCGTTCCGCGGTGTTCGACGTGCTGACCAACGGCGTGCCGGTCTCGGTTGCCGTGAAAGGCTGATCTCACACCTGGAAGAGCAATATCGCCGGCCTCGTCCATACGATGGCGCCGGCGATCTGGTGCCCCTGGTTACAAGGCGCAGATTCATGCAGCGTACAGACGTGGCCGTTATCGGCGCCGGACAGGCGGGGCTAGCCATGAGCCGATGCCTGAGCGAGCGCGGGCTAGACCACGTCGTGCTGGAGCGTGGCCGGATCGCGGAACGCTGGCGCAGCGAACGGTGGGATTCGCTCCGCCTGCTGACGCCCAACTGGATGACGCGCCTGCCCGGCGGCGGCTATCGCGGGGCCAATCCCGACGGTTTCATGACAATGGCCGAGACCGTCGGGTTCCTAGAGGATTACGCGTGCTCGATCACCGCGCCCGTAGAGGACGGTGTTGAGGTGCTCTCGACCGAAACCATTGACGGAGGCTTCCGGCTGCTGACCGATCGCGGCCAATGGAGCGCGCGTGCGGTCGTGGTCGCGACCGGATACAGCGACAGGCCGCACATTCCGCCGATGGCAAAGGAGATCTCCTGCCGTATCAGGCAGATCGTGCCGCGCGACTACCGCAATCCTCGGCAACTGCCTCGGGGCGGCGTTCTCGTGGCCGGGGCCTCCGCGACCGGAATACAACTTGCCGAGGAGATCCATCGCTCCGGGCGCCCGGTAACCCTGTCGGTCGGCAGTCATACCCGCCTGCCGAGGCTTTACCGCGGGCATGACATTCTGTGGTGGCTCGAGCGGCTGGGAACACTTGCCAAGCCCGTCGCCGAAGTTCCGGATCTGGCCGCGGCACGGCGGCAGCCGTCCCTGCAGCTGATTGGTACACCCGAGCGCAGGTCGCTCGATCTGGCCGGCCTTCGGGAGCAAGGCGTTCGTCTCGTCGGTCGCGCCGTTGCCGCTTGCGAAACACGCATTCGGTTCAATGGCGATCTCGCCGACACGACCGCCGCGGCGGAACGCAGACTGAGGCGCATGCTGGCCAACATAGACCGCGCGGCCGCCGGCGAGGGCCGCTACTCAGTCGATCCCGGCCCAATTCCGAGCCTGATTGTGAGCGCCGAACCAACCGAAATCGACCTCATCGACCAGGGTATCGAGACCGTCATATGGGCCACCGGCCATCGCCGGGAATATTCATGGCTGAAGCTGGATGTGTTCGACGCCGGGGGCGAAATCCTGAACGATGGCGGCGTCTGCGACTATCCGGGACTTTATGTGCTCGGCCTCAATTTCATGCGTCATCGAAACTCCAGCTTCCTCGATGGCGTCGGCCGCGATGCCGAGGCGCTGGCGACGCACGTGGCAATGTTTCTCGGCGCCTCCCGCCGGGCCGCGGCCTGACCGCTGAATACAACGCTGGCGCGGCAAAAATCGACGCTGCCTTCAACGATGACGCTCACGACCGACCACGACAAGGGCTCCACTGGCGCTGGAGTCAGCGCCCGCAACCATGGAGAAATCAAGATGACTACAATGTTGAACCCATCCCTGTCGCCCACCACAACGCGCGGTTTGCGTTGGGCTGGCGGAACAATGTTGGCCGCGCTCTGGCGTTTCATTCGCATCCGGCGGGACCGTCGACAGCTTTGTGAGTTGCCGGACCACATTCTGCGCGACGTCGGCATCACCCGCTCCGAGATTGACTCGATCACCTTGTTTACCTGGCGTGATCCCAGCCGCCGCTCGCGGTCTTGATGCGGAGGAAAAAGGTCGTGCGATGACCACTGCATCGACATTCTACGTCTCGCGCAAGGCGTGCCATGCACCACTCGTCATCGCCCTGCACTGCTCCGGCGGCAGCGGACGGCAATGGCGCAGCCTGGCGGAGCGACTCGATGACAGCTACCGGTTCATCGCGCCCGATCTGATCGGGGCGCCGGGCGGCGGTACCTGGACCGGTGCCGGCGCTTTCCGTCTGGCCGACGAATCCGCCGGGATCCTGCAGACGATCGACCATCATGATGGGCCTGTGCATCTTATTGGCCATTCCTATGGTGGTGGATTGGCCCTGCATATCGCAGCGATGCGTCCACACCGGCTGGCCAGGCTCTCGCTCTATGAACCGTCTGCCTTTCACCTGCTGCGCGAGCTGGGATCTGAGGGCCACGAGGCGCTCGGCGAAATCTCGGCGATCGCAAGCGCGATACACGACGGCCTGATCGACGGTAGCTATCTCTCCGCGACAGCTCGTTTCATCGATTACTGGAGCGGAGCCGGCGCCCTCGCCGCGATGAAGCCGGAACTTCAGGCGGCACTCGTGCGGTTTCTGCCGAAGGCCAGCCTCGACTTCCACGCGTTGATCCATGAGTCCATGCCAATAAGCGAGTATGCCCGATTTGGCTTTCCGGTGTTGGTTTTGCGCGGCGAATTTGCACCAATTCCGACGCGGCTCATCGCCCGGGAACTTATTTCCCGCGTTCCGGCCGCGATCGGGGCGATTGTTCCTGGCGCCGGACATATGGGGCCGCTGACCCACGCAGGCGTAGTGGCGGATCGTTTGGTGCGGCAGATACTGTTCCATGACACAACGGGATGGCGAGCTGCGTGACCGCGGCTCGTCCTTTCGCTCAGGGAACGCAACCTGTCGCCAACCTCGCCAGCTTCCCTCCATAGAAGCGCGGAAGTTCGCAATGGGCTGGGTGGGCCGAACGTCGACGGCCGAACCTCGGCTTATCTCGGCAAGATTCTCGCCAGGTTGAGCTCGACGGGGCTGAGCAAGTGGATCCTTGCTGCGGCGGGATCACACCATAGCGGCGATGGGAACGCGAACGGGCAGCACACTACCGATCGGCTCGTCCGCGCCGAAGACATCCTCCCGCATCTGCATTTCGGCGTAGAGCTTTTCCGCTTGCGCGAGAGTGGCATCCGCACCAGCGATTTTGCCGCGCCGCTGCGCGAGCCCCAGAGCTAGCAAGGAGCGGGCAAGCTCCGGCCGTAATTCAACCCGCCTGGCAAGGCTGCAAGCCTTTTCGAGCCAGCTGACGGCCGATCCGGGAGACTTCAGCTCCGCAATGCCGCGCAGTACGATGATCTCGCTCCACGGGTCGCCGAGTTCCCGCGCAAGTTCGAGCGCATGGTCGAGATTGGCCGCAGCTTCCGGCTCACAGAGGCGCGCACTCACGCAGGCGAGCACCGCGCGCGCGTGACATTCGAACTGGGCAAGATCGAGCCTCTGAGACTCGCTCACCGCCCTTTCCAAGGTGGCGCCCGCGTCGTGGTTGCGGCCGAGCAGGAATTGCGCATGCCCGAGCCCCGTCAACAGCCATGGCCTCAGTAGGATGGACGCGCTGGTCGCGGCTTCGGAGGACCACAACTGCAGCGCCTCGACAAGCGCCGGCTCGGGCCCGCGCAGGACGCCCACCACGCCGGTGAAATAGGCGGCCGCGCAGTTGTCGATCGGGCGCGCCACTTCGGCGACGACCTTCCGCAGCTCGGCAAGGGAACGCTCAGCATCGTCGAACCGGCCAAGGCGCGCTTCCGCCTGCGCGCGGTGCCCCAGGTACCAAACCGCACGCGCACCGAGCTGTCCGAAGCGCTCCAGGCGCCAAGCTTTGGTGAACCTCTCCTCATGCGGAACAAGCCGCTCCAGCACCTGCCGCGCCTCACTGCGGATCAGAAGGGCCTGCGAGGCGGCCAGATCCGACTCGCTTATGCAGCGCTGCACGCCGTTTGCCAACGCACCGCGCTTGAGTGTGTCGGCCGGTTCCAGCGCCTCCTCGTAGCGGCCGTGGGAACTGTTGAGATAGCTCAGGTGGAGCAACACATCGGAGATGAGTTGCGGATCGCCCAGTTCCATGGCCAGTTCGCGCGCTTCCAACAGCTGCGGCAGCGCCTTCCGGTAGGCCCCAAGGGCGCCGTAGGCGGGTCGCATCCGCACCCGCAGATTGATCGCCTGGGCGAGAGTTTTCGGATTTCGGGGCAGCGCGGCGACTGCCTTGCGAGCGCTTTCGAGGAACTGGACCGCGGCGGAATAGGCCGAGCGTTCCTCGGCCCGACCCGCCGCTTGCAGCAGATAGTCCGCGGCAGCTTCCCACGCCTCGGCACGAAGCGCGTGTTCGGCCAGTTCCTCGATGTGGTGGTTCAGCGATCCGCCATAGAGTCTGTCCATGGCAAGCAATGCTGCCCCATGCAGCCTTTTTCGGTCCTCCGCCAGCAGGGATTCGTAGGTCACCTTGAGCGTCAACGCGTGCTTGAACGTATATTCCACGTGAGGGTAGCTCTGGACCTCGAACAGGAATTCCAAACTCTGCAGTTTGGCCAGGCACGCCTCCAGCTCCGCCTCCGGCAGCGGCGAGAGCGCCCTTAGCAGCGGATAAGGAACATTCTTGCCGATAACCGAAGCGACCTGGAGTACCTGCCTTTCCCAGTCACCCAGCTGCTGGATGCGCGCAGCGATGAGCGATTGAACCGTTGACGGGATGGTGATGGATTCCACCGGTCTCGTGAGCTCGTAGCGGCCGGACCGGCCGGCAAGAGCACCGTCCGCAACCAGTCCGCGCACCATTTCTTCGAGAAATAGCGGCGTGCCATCGGCCCGCTCGGCAAGTGATTTCCGCAGGTCCCCCAGGCTGAGATCAGATCCCAGCAATCCGGTGAGGAACTGCTCCATTTCGTCCCGCGCGAACCGCTCCAGCCTTATCTGCTGGAAACAGCCGCGGCGGTTCCAGTCGTGCCGGTACTGCGGCCTGTAGGTGGCGAGCAGCATGATGCGATTGGCACCCATGACTTCGACCAGCCTGTTCACCACGGCCTCGCTCTCGGCATCGATCCAGTGCAGGTCCTCGATGAGCACGGCTACAGGCGCGGCTCGGCTCAAGGCAACGAGAAAAGCGCTCATCGCCTCGGATACCCGACAGGTCCGCTCCCGCGCATCGAGATGCCGCCAGGAAGAATCGTTGACCGGCAGGTCCGCCAGGAAGGAAAGCGGGACGGTATGACGTGGATCCAGTCCCAGTTCCGCCTGCTTGAAGGCAAACAGGCGCTGGGCTTCCGCCAACCCGTCTTCGCCGCGAATGCCACAAGCCGAGAGCAACAGCTTCTTTACAGCGCCCAGAGTGACTGACGCGTCAAACTCCAAACCGCCGCATTCGAGCACAGTAAAACCGGCCACCGCGTCGAGAGAGAGAAATTCATGGGCAAGTCTCGATTTGCCGATGCCGGGGTCGGCGACGATTCCGACGACCTGGCCGTGGCCCTCCCTGACCCGGCGCCACGTTGCAAGAAGGATTTTGAGCTCAAGCTCGCGCGCCACCAGTCCGGTGAGGCCGCGGTTGGCCCTCAGGTGCCAGCGCGACAGTGCGTGGTTTTCGCCCAACAGCTCGTAAATGCGTTCGTCGCGACCAAGTTGCGGATGCTCCGCGTGCGCCAGCCGGTGCATCTGCACATAGCCCCCGGCGGCTGCGCGCGCGCGCGCCGTCGCGGCGATCGTCGCGCGGTGCAAGGCACGCATCAGCCGGTTGGCCGCACGAGGCGCGGCTCCGGCCAGTTCGACCTTGCTGGCTTCGGTCGTCGATTGCTGCCGCACGATCACCTCGCCGGTGTCTATTCCGGCCCTCAACTGGATCCCGCCCCGGGAAAGCTCCTCCACTGCCAGCTTGGCCGCAAGCGCCGCGCGACAAGCGAGATAAGCGTGATCCTCGGTCGCGCGAGCGAGGCCGAACGCTGCAGTGATTGTCCCGTCAGCTGCCGACGTCACGACGCCGCCATGGCTCTCCACCACTTGTATCACCCGATCCTCGACGGGCTGGAGTTCACGGATTGCCTCTTCCGGATCCTCCGCTTCGAGGAGATGCATTGGACTGACCACTTCCGCGGCAAGTACGGTTATGCACTGCCGAGAGCGGTTGATCCCCAAGGACGCTGGAGGGCCTGCCAGTTGCTGCGTCTGTTCGGGGTCGGCAAGAAAACGACGCGTTTCGTCCACGAAGGTCGCGAATGCCGGTTCATGGCCAAGCAGCACGTGGTTGACGCTGTCGAGCGCAACGAAACGCGCGCCGGGAATTTTGCCGGCCATCGCCTGGCCGTGATTGAACGGAATGACTGCGTCCCCGGTGGCATGCATCACCAGGGTCGGAACACGAACCTGGGGTAACAGCTCGTCCACGTCGATGACGGCGCCTTCCTCGAAGATGCGCTGGGCAATCTCAGGCGAGACGGTATGGCGTTGCAGCTCGTTGTACCAACTCCTCTGTTCCGGCGTTGCTTGCGGAATGAAGAGGGAGGTGAACATCTGGCGAAACACCGGGTCGTCTTGGCCCCAGCCTTCTCGAATCAGCGCTCCCATGGCTTCGCGGCGCGCTATCTCGCGCTGATTGCCCCGCTTGCGCCAGCCTTTGGTAAACCCGCCATACAGCACCATTCCAGCCACCCGCTCGGGATGCCGGACGGCATAGGCTATCGAAACGGCGCACCCTTGGGAAATGCCAAGCAGGGAAACGCGGCGCAGACCGGCCGCATCGATGATGCTCTCCAGGTCGGCGACCATGGCCTCGAAGGATAGGTCGGCGGGATGCCGGTCCGATAGGCCGTTACCGCGCTGGTCGTAGCGTATCAGCTGGTAGTGCGCTGAAAGGCCCTCGATCCAATGCTTCCACACCGGACTGTCCCATTCGAGCTCGAGATGGGACATCCAGTGGGCGGCCCTTACCAAAGGCGGGCCTTGACCACTCAAGGAATAGGCCAGACGCGCGCCGTCGGGCGTTGTGCACCGGCGGATCTCTTGCGCAAGGACCCGCTCCGGCGGAGGGCGGAGCTGTATCTCCGCTGCAGGCCAAACCTGCGCAGTGACCGCCTCACCGGTGGGAGCGGCCTCTGTGTCGGCTCTCGAGGCGCGGCTCTGGACCATGGCGGATTGCCGTGCTGCCTCGCTCAGCCGGCGGATGTCCGCTCGAAGTGCCACGTCCCCGGGCTCCAACCCGTGCAGGACATGGGCGTGCGGAAGCGCACGCACCGGCTCATCGGCAAGCCGGTCGACCAGCACCCGAAGGATGCGCAGATGCGTCACGTGCAGTTCGTCGGCGGTCGCAACGCGCCAGGCTTCGAATTCCGGACACCGCGGCAGTGAGAGGTCATCCAGGAAACGTCCGCGGAACGCTCCGGCGAGGGCCTCCAGCTTCTCGGGTTCGAGAGCCTCAATGTCGCGAACGCCAAGGCCGCGAAGCGGCGCGATGTCCAGCACGACTTCGCTGGTGTTCAGGCGAACTGCGTTGCGGTCGGCTTCCAGGATCCCGCCGTCCCCGAGGTCGACAACTTGTCGTATCTTCGAGAGACTCCAGCGCAGGGCGCCGCGAGGATCGTCCGGTACCTCCCAGAACATTTCGCAAAGGCGCTCGCGCCGCTGCGGGCGCTCCACAAGCGCAAGATAGGCCAGCAGCGCCCGCGTCTTTTTCGAAGGCGGCAAGGAAACGACCTCGCCACGGCGAAGGACGGTCAGATCTCCGAGAACGCGAATTTCGAGCGACACTTTGCCAATCCCAGTGCGCTTACTTAATTAGCGCTGGATTGTATCCAGTCCGTGCCGCTGCCGAAAGCGTTCGTTTCCGGAAGCGTGAGTTTCCGCCTACGGTCTGATTTGCTCTTTTGTTTGTGGGAAAGCCGACAGGGACAGGTGCAGATGAAAGCCGATCCGGGACGGGATCACGCCCGTTCCGGCTTGCTCTGATAGTGGCGACGGCACTCTGAACAGCCCGGAGGCGGGATCTCACGCTGCCGCGCGCACCCATCGGGGCAGCAGGCTCTCGGGGTTTGCGCATGCGCCGGGCGTGTAGTTTGCGCCGACGACCTCCAACCGGGCTGCGAGCGTGCCGTTCCGCCAGGCCGCAAGCGTATCCATGCAGCCACCGATATGCTCGCCGCCGACAAAGACCTGCGGAATTGTAGGCGAACCGATTCGGGCCCTCAGGGCCTTGCGGATTTCCCCGTCCAGGCCGTTCTTCTGGAATTCCGGACTATCGATTTCGATGGACCTGTAGGCGATTCCGGCACGCTCGAAGAGCTTTCTTACCGTCCAGCAGAATTCGCACCACGTCAGAGCGAACATGACCACCGGATGCTGCGGATCACGGATCGCCTCACCGACAAACGCATGCGCCGACCGGTCGATTTGGATTTCGTTTAGGGGTGCCGATGAAAGGGCGAAGGACGGCGGCCGGTCGAAGCGGTAGCCGGGTGTGGAGCGAGAGAGCGCCTCTTCGGCGGGCGACATTTCCTCGCCGATGTGATCGAACAGGATCGTGCTGAGATACCGCTCACCCGTATCTGGCAACATGCACAGCACGTTCCGGTCCGGGCCGACGCGTCGAGCAATTTCCAGAGCCCCGCTCAAGGTTGCCCCGCCTGAGATGCCCGCCAGTATTCCTTCTTCCGTCGCAAGCCGGCGTGCGGCTTCCAGAGCGTTGGCGCCTGAAACGGGTAGGATCTCGTCCACAAGATCGTCAGCCATGGCGTTGCCGACGATCTGCGGAATGAAATCAGGGCTCCACCCCTGCATCGGGTGTGGCCGGAAGCGAGTGTGCGCCCGAGTCGGCAGTCCGTGTTCGTCGAAAGTCTGGGGAATGCCACTCGACAGCAGCGCCGAATTGTCAGGCTCGCAGACTATGATCCGCGTTTGCGGCCGCTCGCGCTTGAGCACTCGCGCCACACCGGCAAGCGTTCCGCCGGTCCCGGTGCCGGTGACCCAGTAGTCGAGTGGACGGTCCTGGAACGCCGTGAGGATTTCGTGTGCTGTGGTGCGGGCATGAATATCGGCGTTGACGGGCGTCTCGAATTGCCGGCAGAGGAACCAGCCGTGCGCTGCGGCCAGCTCGACGGCCTTGGCGAGCATGCCGCTGCCGCGTTCGACGGCAGGGGTCAGCACGACCTTTGCACCGAAAAAGCGCATCAGCTTGCGGCGTTCCAGGCTGGCGTTTTCCGGCATGACGATGACGAGAGGGTAGCCTTTCCTCGCGCAAACCATGGCAAGTCCTATGCCGGTGTTGCCGCTCGTCGCCTCGATCACCGTCTGGCCAGCCCGAAGTGCACCGGAACCCTCCGCCTCTTCGATGACCGCGGCGGCAAAACGGTCCTTGATCGAGCCGCCAGGATTGAACGCCTCAATCTTGGCATAGAGCGAAGCGCCGCCGTTGTTGATGCGGGAAAGGCGAACAACCGGCGTATCGCCGATCGTGTCGAGAATGCTGTCGTAGATACTGCTCATTTCAGCTGCCCTTGCTTGGTGGCGACGCCACTCCGTCGACCCCTTCGATCTCTGAAAATGGTAGGAAAGCCGTGGTTTGCAGCGTTCGAACCAACGTGGAATTATGCGGATTGACGTTTGAATCAGCGGCTCATCGCGGGTTGCGGAAGGCGGCCGCATGGGACCTTCGCTGTCGCGCTGGATGACGCCGCCAATACGCCCAGGACGACGAGGTTGGCTGTGCCAGCGGCAAATGACACCAGAAAAGCGGGCCCATAGCTGCCGAAGCTGTCATAGACGAAACCGCCGAAATAGCCGGCCACGCCCATGCCGACCCAGGCGACCAGCATGACGATGCCGAGTGACTGGCCAAAGCGTTCGGCTGGTGCAAACTGGCGCACGCAAAGGATCAGGCACGTCATGTTTCCGGCAAAGCCAAAGCCGAAAACCGCCGATAGCGCCAGTAGGCTCAGCTGCTGGTCGAGCGCGGGAAAAATCGCAACGCATGCTGTCTGGATGAAAGATGCAAAGGCATAGGCAGCAAGATTGCCTGCCCGGTCAGCGAGGAGCCCGAATGCGATACGCCCGACGGCGCCGAACAGCATGGCGACCAGGAGGCTGAGCGAGCCGACATCCGAAGATCCGCACACGGCCGTGACGAAGCTCGTGAGGTGCACAAGCGGGACGCCCATGCAGGCGCAGCAAAGGAAGGCTGCGGCAGATAGCAGCGTCACCGGCGAAAGACGGCCATTCTGGAAACCTGGCTTTGCTGAAAGATGCACCGGTGCGGCAACGACGCGATCGACAGGCGGCGCCTGAACCGCCGGCATGAAGATCGCCAGCAAGGCCATCATCGCCACAGCCATGATCGCGTATGCGAGGCGCCAGCCGACACCGTCGATCAGAGCATTTGCGGCGTAGGGCATTATGCCTTGGCCTAGGGCTCCGCCTGCAGTGACGATGCCTATCGCCAGGCCGCGGCGGCGGTTAAACCAGAGCCCGGTTACGGCAAGTACTGGTGCGTAGAGACAGGCAAAGCCGAGCCCGCCCAAGGCGAAGTTGGCGGCGTAGATCTGCCAGAGTGACGTGGCGAACGAAAGCGCGGTAAGCGCGATCACCATGCCAGCCGAGCCGATGAATAGCAGGCTTCTGACATTCAATCGATCCGACAGCCGGCCCCAGAGCAGCCCGCCCGTGGCCATCCCGACGGTTGACAGCGTGTAGGCAAGGCTGATGTCGGCTCGCGACCAGCCAAACTCCGCCTCAAGCGGTCTGATGAAGACGGATGTCAGCGCCAGGCTGCCAAATCCGAGTGCCATGGCGTTCGTGGCGCCGGCCGCAGCCAGAATCCCGCGCAGCCGCATTGTGTTGTGCTGAAGCTGCCTGGCTCCAGATGGTGGTGATTGGTTCGACATACTCCTGCCCTCCAAGGACCGCTTCGGGGTTGTCATCGGCCAGGGGTGTGGAAGCAGGCGTGTGCGTCAGCGTGGAAAGCTGTAATGCGGACCATGGGAACATCCTGGTGAGGCAATACGGCTTCTCATCCAGGTCGTCGCGCTACAGCCGACGCTGATCCATTCATGCTGCATCTTGGCAGAGAAGGAGCGGCGATTGATCTCGGAGCGCACCAAAGCCGCCCTCGCCTCTCGCAAGCCTACTGGAATGAAGCTCGGTAATCCGACCCAAAACAGTGGATGCTGCTGGCCTTACGGTTGCGTTTGGCGGGATGTTGGCCCACGCGCCTCGCTCCGCGACAAACGCCCTGATCCAGTCCGCATCGTAGCCACGATCCGCGAGCAGCCGTCCATCTTGCGTCAGATTGCCAAGCAGGATTGAGCACAGCCGATTGTCGTGTGCCTGGCCGCCGGTGAGGCAAAGGCGAACTGGCAAGCCGTTGGCATCGACTATGACATGGATCTTGCTGGTCAGTCGGCCGCGCGAGTGGCCCATGTGTAGCCGGCCACTATTGGCGATGTAGGCTGCATGTTGATGGACGCGGACAATGGACGTGTCGATCATCTGGACGGTGGTGATGGGCACTTGCCAGTGCATTCATGATCCGCTCGCCTCGCGGTCGAAAGCGACCCAAACCAAGCAATTGTATGCTAGGCTCGCGAGCCATCAATCGGACTGCGGGGGATCGCAATGTTGGAAACGGACAAGGTGTTTGCTGGCTCGATTCCGGAAAACTACGACCGCTATATGGTGCCGTTGATTTTCGAGCCGTTCGCCGCAGACCTTGCACAACGAGCAGCGTCCTTGTCGCCCAGGGCCGTTTTGGAAACAGCCGCAGGAACCGGGGTTGCCACCCGCGCATTGGCGCCAAAACTGTCCCCCGGCGCAAGCTATATCGTAACCGACCTTAACCAGCCGATGCTCGACTACGCCGCTTCGCGACAAGCTCCTGACAGCCGCATCAGATGGCGCCAGGCGGATGCCCTGGCGCTGCCGTTTGAAGATGCGGTCTTCGATCTCGTTTGCTGTCAGTTCGGCGCGATGTTCTTTCCCGACCGCTCGTCGGGCTACCGCGAAGCAAAGCGCGTTCTGAAGCCCGGAGGACGTTTTTTGTTCAATGTATGGGATCGCATCGAGGAGAATGTATTTGCGGATGATGTAACGAATGCTCTCGCAAAGTTTTTTCCCAACGACCCGCCGCGCTTTCTGGCACGAACGCCGCACGGTTATCACGATAAGGACCTGATCCGTCGCGAGCTGGAGGACGCGGGTTTCTCCGATGTGGTGATCGAGACGAGAGCCGAACAGAGCCGTGCCTCCTCGCCGCGCATTCCAGCCGTAGCTTATTGCCGGGGAACTGTCCTTCGCACCGAAATCGAGGCCAGAGGCGCGGGAGAACTGGAAGCTGCAACCGACTATGCCGCAACCGCGATTGCAGACAGACATGGCAGCGGCGAGGTTGCTGCCAAAATTCAGGCCCACGTAATTGTGGCTGTGGTCTAGGTGTTGGAATATCCCGTTCCGGCATTTCGTAACATTCCGCTGCTACACAGCAATTGCCCTGCTTTCGGACTGAAACGGACATGAACCGAATTTATGAGTACGGGTCCTAGCAGGTGCGTTCGTTGGCTGACCCCGGAGCTGTAAGTTAATTGCGTGGCCACAACTGCAGGAAAACCGTGCGAACCGGGCCCGATCGACTCCCCGTCGCTGGAGACCAAAAGCCACGAGCGGGCACTACAGGCCCAATTTCTCCCGCAGTGCATCAATGCGTTTAGAGGCTTCCGCCTTGTTGAGGCCGTCAGCATAGGCGTCAGGGTCGTCGGCCTGTTCGGCCAAAGTTTTCAAATAGGAGGCTTGTGCGGGGGTCATGGGGTCATCTCCGCTGATCCAATCTTCCGGGTCCTTTTCGACATTTGCCGGTGCATCGATTTTTGGGTTGTGCCGGTCGCCCATGTCAAATCTCCCTTGATGATCACCAAAATGAGAATGATCATGAGTTGTTCCGCCAGCATGTTAGCTTAGTGGTAGACGACCTATGCCTGGCTGGAGATTACAAACTGGGCCCAACGCAAGATGTCTCCGAGTTGCGCCTCCGCCGTCTCCGGAGGGCACTACCGCGACGTCCAACGTGGCGGCTCCATTTACCACACCACAGCCCAGCAGGCTCCACGACAACAGGCGCCGGCCGGAATTCGATCGCCCTATTGATCAAGGAAGCGTCCGGGTTCATGTCTTCGACACGCATATGCGAAGGCCGAACTCGACCATCGAGCGACCAAGCCAAAGCATCCATGGACATCTCGTCTGGTCCACCAGCAGATAACCCTTATGACCGGCTCGGCGCTGCCTTTTAGAGCGCCTGTTTGTATCGCTCGGCAAAGGCCCGCGTCGCCTTAATCCGCGAGGGCGGCTGAAAGCCCGGTCTTCCATTCACTGCATACTTACCTGCGGCTGGCGCTCAGACCTCGCATGGTTCAAGCGCGACCTCGAGGTTCATCTTCGTCGGGTGTCGGCGGGACGGCATTTACCTCAAGCGGTTCGATCACCAGGGACAGGCTAAGCCTCAAAACCTTTCTGCCACTCTCGTCCCTGATATCCATAATGAGTTGCTGCCCATGGGGTCCCTTCAGTTCGTCCTTCGCCAACTCAGTCAATCCTTCGACGGCTGCATTGCGCGCTGCCTCAATCCCCTCGCATTCCAGACCCGTGCTGTCTTCCACGAGGTGCTGGCGATCGCCGCTATCAAAGAAATATCTCGGCATGTCGGTTTCCGTCATCAGAACGCCACTTCAGGATCCTTCTGGTGCAGGTAGGTCGGATCGAAGTCTCCTGCCTGCACCAAACCCGGCCAATCGAGAGCACGCAACGTTGCACCAGACGTGGCGATCAGCCCGTCACCTCGTAGCGCCTGAAGCGTGCGGTTCACGTGAACCGCGGACAAACCCACCGCATCACCAAGTGATGCCTGGCTTATCGGCAGACTCGCGACGTGGTCTTCAATGCGACCTGCAAACCGCAGCCGCACAATGAGTTCGCATAACATGTGGGCCATACGCGCGTAGGCGTCCCGCCTCCCGACGTTGGTGACCCACTCCCGGTAGATCGCAGCGTCAATCAGGGTCGATCGCCAGAACGCGGTTGCAATACGCGGCCGCTGTTCGCAAATTCGACGAAGTGCGCTGTGCGGGATAAAGCCCAATCTACCGGGCGTCAGACTAGAAAAGCTGCAGTCCATGACTGCGAGATGCATGCCGTGCAGGTCGGGGAGATCGCCTCCGACAAAGAAGCTGGTGATCTGCCGCTTTCCCCCACCTGTGTGCTTGTAGGAACATACCAGGCCGTCCAAGACGACAAACGAGTGGGTTGGTCGATCGCCTTCCAAGACAAGATCCTGGTTAGCCGGAATACGCTTCTCCTGAATTGTGAGGCCCACTAAGGCTGCGGCGTCATCATCGCTAATCTCAGCGATGCCACGCAGCTTGCGCATGAGCACGTCCGAGGAGAGAGCTGAACACAAGGACTTGGTTACCTCCATAGGCTTTACAGCCGAACTTGCATTCGCCGCAAATGTTCCACGCTGCTGATGCCGGATGCTAGGCGTTAAGCATCTCGCGGCGATCATAGCCACGCCACGGATCGCTGCTGGTGACTGCCAATATTCAGGCGCCGCGTGCGTTATTCGGGGAAGACGACGCTCCAGCCTTTTGGGGAGCCTAGTGATACGACTGACTGCTTTCGCTCATTTAACAAATGATCGTGCGCTGTGATCCAGACAGGTTTACGATATACGGTGGTGTCAGCGCACGTGGTGCTCCTGCCCAGCAAGGAGAAGCGCGTGAGAAAGCCTCTAGCACTTATCGTTGAGGA
The DNA here is from genome assembly GCF_055901555.1 of Mesorhizobium sp. WSM4821. NCBI lineage: Bacteria > Pseudomonadati > Pseudomonadota > Alphaproteobacteria > Hyphomicrobiales > Phyllobacteriaceae > Mesorhizobium > Mesorhizobium sp. WSM4821. The sequence goes on from NZ_CM148371.1 coordinate 6,051,362, forward strand.
CGAGCCCATGATCGTCGTTGATATCGAGGCGTCCCTTAAACAGGCTGGTTTTGCGGTAGCCTCAGAGCCAAGTTGCGCTCGCGCAAGGCAAATTCTGGCCCTTGTTGAGCCGGACGTCGTCATCCTGGACGTGCTCTTGCAGGACGGCGTCAGCTCTTCGGTTGCTGAAGAACTCGTTGCCCGCAACATCCCCTTTGTGGTTTATAGTGCCACGGAAATCGAGGACCGAGGTGAGGCCTTCAAGGCCGGGATTTATGTCGAGAAACCTGCCGACGATTCCGTGCTCGTAGCTTTGGCGATTTCGATGGCTAAGGCATCCACGGCTGGGTAGTCTCAGTTTGAAATTTGACGGCGACTAATCGTAATTTTCAAGCAAGGATCGGACGTAGCGCGAACGTCGACCATTCCACCCGCAAAGCTTGCAACGGGTGCCATCGAACTCATGATGGCAGTTTTCATATCCATAGAGAACATGAGCGCACTCGGGACAAAGATATGCCATTGCGGAGGTCGAAGCACGATACTTGCTGCGGCACTCGTCGCAGCGCTTCCATTCCCCATCGTTAACTTCCTGCGTCGGCATTACCCGTTGACCACTCGCTTTTGGTAAGGCCCGCGCTTGCCGGCTTGTGCGCAACGGCGTCCATCTTCTCGCAAAGGTCTTCCATGGACCAAAGCGTCTGCGAAACGCCAGCGGCCATTGCCGGCGTCATCTTCAGCGTCTTGTGCATTTTTATGAAGTTGTACCAGACGGTGTAAATCGCGACCATGTGGACATGATTTTCGAACTTCTTTGAGAACGCATTGGTGAGGCGCGTGAAGCGACGATTGGTCATACGCATGGTGAGGTTGGCGCGCTCAATATGCGACGTGCTGACATGCACAGGGTCGGGATTGATCGCAAAACACTCAGCCGAGACATTCGCCACCGTCGATGACGAGCGCCTGGCCAGTCATGAAGGAAGAGCGATCGGATGCGAGGAACAGCACCGACTCGGCGATTTCCTTGGTTGTGGCGAAACGGCCCATGGGAATTTTTTGGCTGACATAGCTTTCGAGCGCAGTGCGTCCGCCCATCTGCCGCATGAAAGGTTCGTTGAACGGCGTGTCGACCCAGCCCGGGCACAGCGCGTTGGCCCGTATGTTGTAGCGGGCATAATCAAGCGCGATCTGTTTTGTCATGGCCACGACCGCGTGCTTTGTCGTGGCATAGGCGATCATCTGCCGGTCGTACAACACACCGGAGTTCGAGGCCGTGACGATGATCGAGCCGCCGCCCTGCGCCTTCATGTGCGGGACCACCAGTTGCGCCAGGCGGAAGTGCTGTCGCACGTTCAGCCGCCACGACCTGTCCATTCCCTCTGAATCCGCCTGCTCCAGCGAACCTTCGACCTGAATGCCGACATGAGAGTGGAGAATGTCGATCCGGCCGAACGTGTCAATGCAGTGCGCGGCCAGCGCGTCAAGTTGCAGATCGTCTGAGACGTCGATGGCGGTCGCCAGCGCATGCGCACCCAGCCGCTCGATCACGTTGGCCGTTTCGGCCACCTTCTCGCCATCGCGGTCGGCGACCAGCACGTTGGCACCCTCGCGCCCGAGGATTTCGGCGCTGGCGCGGCCGATGCCGGAACCCGCCCCGGTTACAATCGCCACTTTGTCCTTCAGGATCATCGAGCGTTTCCTTATGCAGTGGCGTCGCGCCGAGACGAGACCGCGACGCCCATCGTGAACCTCGTCCAGGTCTGTCCTAGGCCTTCCCGCTCCGGCCGATCACGCTGCCCAACACCTTGTCGATGCTGTCGCGAGCGCTTTCGCATTGTGCGCGCGTGCCGGCAAGAAACACCCTACCACTGGCGCCGATCATCTGGACATCGACGAGGGTAATGCCGGGAGCCGCGCGTTCGGCTTCGTTTGCGGCGACGGTGGCAAACAGCGCCGGCTCCAGCTCATAGACCAGCAGTGATTTCCCCGGCAGCAGCATTGACGCCTCGCGCGTCCTATTGAGGATAATTGCATGCTGGTCCGACACGTTTTCGATGATGTCGCAGTACAGCGTACGCGGCTTCAGCTGATCCTCTGGCCTGCAGCCGATGCCCTGGAGAATCGCCTTGCCGGCCTGGCCGAGCTCAGCAAGATCGGACGAATGCAGTTCGAGGATGCCATACTGCCGCTCCGTGTAAAGCAGACCCGGCTCCATGTCCGGCATCTGCTTGAGAGCGAGATCGCAGATGCGGTGAATGGCGAGCGCCGGCGCGACCTCGATGATGAGCGAGTGTTCTCCCGCCATTGGAGGGTAGCCGCGCGCGCGGGTCGGCGTCGACATGTACGCCGCGAACTGGCGGCCCAGATCCTTCACCAACAGATAGACGCGAAGCTCGGTCATGATGCCTACCAGCGCCGATCGCCGTCGTCGCCACCGCAAACCGCAGCTGGTCGGCACGGCTGCGCCGCCCGCGGGCGATTGCACGACGAAGCGATCCCCGCCCGCAAGCAGGAGAATCCTTCCGGGACGAAGATGGCTGTCACTTGCCGGTCGCTGAGGCGAAATGCTTGCCGAGATCAGGATGCGGGCGCGGAATGACGTGCACCGAGACCAGCGTGCCGACGCTGGAGGCCGCCTCGGCACCGGCTTCGGTAGCAGCCTTCACCGCGCCGACATCGCCATTGATGATGATGGCCACGAGACCGTCACCGACTTCCTCACGTCCGACCACCGTCACATTCGCTGCCTTCACCATGGCGTCGGCCGCGGCCAGCGCCGCGACGAACCCTCTGGTCTCGATCATTCCAATTGCGTTCGACATAGTGCTCTCCCTGGTTGCGAAACGTTATTTGGATTTCGGTTTTGGCGTCTCGTCGAGCGAGCCGATGATCAATGCATCGATCGGAATCTTGCCACCACCGAGCCATGAGGCGGCGGTGGAACCAGTGACGATGAGGACTTCCTCGCCTTCGCCACAGCCCAGGACATCAAAAGCAACCATAAGCCCGCCGCTGGCGCCTTGCACTTCGAGGAACGCCCCGGACGGAATGTGCTCGATGCGCTTTGATGCCCAGTAGCGGCCCACCACGCGACCACGTATCATTGTCTGATCCTCTCTACGCTGATGTTGCGCACGGTCGCCTTGTCGCGAGCCAATGGAGTAATGCTGACGCCAGGGCCGAGTTGGAGACGCGTGACGTGCGTCGGCAGCTTGCCGATCACCGCCTCGGTGACGACCCCCACATCGATGCGACGGCTCGGGCTCGTGGCCGGGGCGGTTGCGACAACGCCATCCGCCTCGAGGCGAAACGGATGTCGCCCGGCCTCGATCGCGTCGCGGATCTTCGGGTCGTCGGCGAGCCGCAGGACCTCACGGGCGAAGCTGGCGAGATCGGCGTTACTTGTGATTCGGACGGGTTGAGGACCGGCCGGTGCTTGGCCTTGCCCAAGATGCTTCACTTCCTCGGCGATCACATCGCGAATGAGGCTGCGGATGGCGTCCTTGTCCAACATGCCAGTCACCCCTTCAGCGCAGCAAGTGCTGCTTGCGCGCCCATACGTACGTCGGACTCCGCTCCGGACAGATAGACCCTTCCGGTGGAGCCGAACATGCGGTAGTCGATCACCTTGATGTCGGCGGTCTTCTCGGCTTCGTTGGTGGCGAGCACCGCGTAGGATGCGGGTTGCATCTCGAGAACGAAAAGTGATTCTCCCGGCAGGATCATCGATCCCGATTTGTTGCGATTGATGAGGAATGCGTGGCCGTGATCGATCCGGGTAACGATCTTGGAGGCCAGTATCTGCGGCTTGATGGCCGCTCCGGTGCCAGCCTCGAGCATGTCTCGCACGGCGCCAGCCGCCGATTTCACCGCCGCGACGGAGCGCGAATGGAATTCGAGATAGCCGAACTGACGTTCCACCACCAGCATGCCGCCGCTGACATCGGCATGCTTCAACGCCACATCCGTCAGCCCCTCGACGTCGAGACCCGGCGCGACCTCAATGATCTGTGCTGCCATATTGGTGCGCGGCAGACGCCCGCGCATGCCGCTTGCCATGTAGCACAGCGTCTGCGGCTGCAACTGGTCGATGAAGATGAAGGAGCGCAACTCGGCCATGCTGTCAGGTCGCCTTGTTCATGGCTGCAACGCATCGCGGAGTTCTTCGAGCACCATGCGGCGAATCTCTTCGCGCAGTTGGGCGATGTCATCCATATCCGCCGTCGCGCGTAGCTTCGGCGGCGCGGTCCGCATCTGGTCCGCACCCTCCTGCAGGCGTCCAAGAGAAATCGGCGCTTCTCGTCCGAGCGCCAGGGGCGACCCTCCCGCCCAGGCATCCACTTGCGCGAAATCGCCGAACGCCTCCTTGGCATCGTCGTTGTAGGCGATGCGGGTCCAGTTGACGAGATGCTGCGGCCCGACATTCTCGCCGACCGATGACGAGCCGAAAAAACCGGTGCCGATGGTGAAGGCGGGCGCGAGATGGGTGCCATAACCTGCCGCGCCCAGGCTGCAGGGCGCATTGACGACGACGCGCAACGCCTTCACCGCCGCGCCGTAGGCGAGGATCGTGGCGGTGTCATTGCTATGGATTGCGGCAGAATGGCCGGGCCCGGAGAGGCGGATCAGCGAGCACGCCCGGGCAATGCCGGCTTGCGCATGCGGCACGCGCAAAAAGCCAAGCACCGGACAGAGCTTTTCCTTCGACAGCGGCTCATCGATCCCCACGCGGTCGATCTCGGCAATGATGATCTTGATGTTGGTGCTCAGGCGCAGGCCAATCATCGCGCCGATCTCGACAGCCGACTTGCCAAGCACCTCAACGTTGAAGCTGCCGAGGCCAAACAGCAATTCGCGCAGCGCCGCAACCTCTTCGGGCTTCGCCACGTGCGCGCCAGCGGATTTCATACGCTGAAGCAACTGGTCGGCGATGGCCTCCACTGCTACAACGACGCTTTCATTGGTACAGAGGATCGAATTGTCGAAGCTCTTCGAGGCGACAATTCGTTTGGCTGCCTCCGCCAGATCGGCGCTTTCGTCGACCAGGGCAGGTGCGTTGCCCGGCCCGACCCCGATCGCAGGGTTGCCCGAACCGTAGGCAGCGCGGACCATTGGCGTGCCGCCGGTTGCCAGGATCACGGCGATGGCCGGCGATTTCATGACGTGGTCGATCAGCGGCAGGTTGGGCTGCTCGATCACCTGGATAATGCCGGCAGGCGCGCCCGCTGCTTCCGCCGCTTCAGCCATCAGCTTCGCGGCACGGGCCGAACACGCCTTGGCCTTGGGATGCGGCGAGACCACGATGGCGTTGCGGGTCGCCAGCGTCATCATCACCTTGTAATACGTCGTACAGACGGGATTTGTGGACGGCGTCAACGCGAAGACGATGCCCGCCGGACGCGGCAGTTCCACCATCTTCTGGTCCGGCAAGACCCGGGGCGAGCAGAAATCCTGCTTGGAATAAAGTTCGTAGAGCCCTCGCGAGGTGAGCTCGTTCTTGATCTTCTTGTGCTCGACGACACCGAAACCGGTTTCCTTAACGGCTGCCTCGGCAAGTTCGCCCGCATGCGCGTGAGCGATATCGGCGGCTGCCCGTGCGATCTTGTCCACGCGGGCGCGATCGAACCGGGCGAAAGCGGTTGCGGCCCACTCCGCTGTCTGCAGCATGAGGTCCGCGGTTCCGCTCGCGCGCTGGTCTCCGGCAAGGATTTCCTCGACGATCGCGGTCATCGCATCGTGTCCTTACGCGGCACGGTACTGGCCTCGTCCACGACCCAGGGTTTCAGCATAAGCGAGGCCAATGCTGCGCTCGACGCGCTCGAGCACCTCCGCGCACAGATCGGCGGTCATCAGCACGCCGGGCTTGAACTGCAGCACCCGCGGATCGAGAGTCGAGAAGATCGCCCAGACGCCATTCTCGTAGAGGTGCTTCATGACCGGCTTGGCGCCTTGTGGAAAATCGAATTCAAGCCCCATGACGACGCCGCATTGGCGAATCCCGACAAAGAAGTCCGGGTAGAGCTTCATGACCTGGTGGAGGCCATTGCGAAACGTTTCCGAGATATAGTTGACCATGGGTCTGACGGTCGGTCGCTGCAGGATCTCCAGCGTTTTCATAGCGACCAGGCAACCCAGTTCGGCCCCGCCCATGGTTGACATATGCGCGAAGCCGTCCTGAGTGAGCCAACCGGCAAAGGGCTCGCGAACAATGACACAGGCGATCGGATACATGCCCCCGGAGATGCCCTTGCCGGTGACCACCATGTCCGGCGTGATGCCATAACGCTGGTAACCCCACATCTCACCGCAACGCATCAGGCCAGTCTGGACCTCGTCGGCGATGTAGAGGGCGCCGTAGCGCTCGCACAGCACTTTCACCTCCTGGAGGTAACCGGGCAGCGGCATTGGAAAGCCGTAGGTGGCTGGGATCGTCTCCATGATCAGGGCCGCCACATCCCTGCCCCTGAGCGCGTCTTCCATGGCGGTGAGATCGTTGAACGGCACATGGACGAAGTCGTCCGGCTGGTCGGACAGGAAGATCTTCTTGAACCGGTCGGCGCCGGCGGCGACCGCCAGTCCCGTGTGGCCGTGATAGGCGTTGACGATCGAAACGATCTTGCGCCGCTGCGTGGCATGGCGCGCCGTCTTCAGCGCGATGTCGATGGCCTCGGCGCCGCCGGAGGCATACATGGTGTAGTGCAGATCGCCGCCGCAGATTTGCGCCAGCCTTTCGGCCAGTGCAGTGCGCGCCTGCGACGGAAAGTGGTGGTTGCCCATATCGAAGCGCTGGGTGCCTCGATTGAGAATTTCGATCAGCTCCGGATGCCGGTGACCGATATTGTAGGTGCCGCCGTTGAGATGGAGATCGATCAGGCGTCTGCCGTCCATATCCCACAGCAGGTAGCCTTCACGCCGGTCGATGACGAGGTCGACGCCCATATCCTGCCAGGCCTGGGTCTTGCCTGGATTCCAAAACGTTTTCGACTTGGCGATGAACTCGCGCTTTTGCGGGCTCTGCGGTTTCGGATCAGCCATATTGGGCTCCGGGTCCAAACGACGAATACTTGCTGAGGTAGCGTTCGGCGAGTTCGCAGGTGCCGGTGCTGTATCCGGGACCCTCGCTGCGGGCGAGCTCGGTCTCGCTGTGCGATCCCATCCACGCAAACAGCGTCATGCGTCGCATCAGGATGAAGGTCCACAGCTCATCCTCGTCCTCCCTGGGCACAATGCGGTGGCGGCGATAGCCTTCTTTCCAAGCCTCCATCAGTTCCGGCACGTCGGCGCGATCTTCGAAGAAGCTCACCGCAGTTGCGGCGTCGTAGAGGAACCAGCCCAGGCCGCAATCGTCGAAGTCGATGACCCGGACGTCTCCATCGTGAACAAGGAGATTGGCGAGCCGAAAATCTGCGTGAATGAGACCGTAGCGCTCGCGAGCTTGGCCGAAGCGCTCAAGACGCCGCTCCATAAGATCGACGGCTCGCTGCAGCAACCGGATGCGATCCGGCGTGCAATCCGGCCCGTCCTGCCAACGCCCCCAATTGGCCCGAGCACCGAGGGAGTGCTCGAAATCCCAGCACAGGCGATCGAAATATGACGGCCGCTGCCAGATCTGACTGTGATTGTGACAGCGCGCCGTCACCTCGCCGAGCGCACGGAAGGCTGGGACGAGATTGTCCTGAGGCGGCTCGACACCGTCGATGAATTCGAACAGCACGCAATTGCGTGCCATGGCCAGAGTTGGGTGTTCGACCCACTGGATGTCGGCCCCATCATTGCCAGTGATGGCCTGGGGCGTGTTGACGCCAGCATCGGCCTTGAGGGCACGCATCCATGCGAGCTCACTGCGGATACCGTCCGTGCTGTGGTAGGCATGGCGATGGACCCGCAGGATTACCGGGCGCGGGCGAGCCGGAGGCTCAACGCGATACGTCCAGTTTTCGGAGTGATTGATCAGGGTGAGGCCGGCCCCTTCCAGGCCCCAGCGCGGCAACGCCGCAACGGCCAATTGGTGCGTCGCCTGCAACAGCTCTTTCGTTGTGAGCGCGCCGCTCATGCATTGTTCTCGCTTCGGCGATGAAGAGAAGCGGCTCCGATCAAGGACGTCTCGCCCGGCTCCACTGCTCTTTGGACGAATGTCCCTGATTTGTCTCCCACGCTAGACTGCCGTCAGGCAGCGTGCTTGACCGGTGAGGCAGCGATCTTGACACCTCGCGCAAAGAGCCCGGGCACCCAACGTGGACAATCACAAGTCTCGCTTTGCGCTGGCTGGGTCTCGGCCTTGGGTCATTTCCCTTGAAGCTGGCGCACGGGTCGTGCAATTATTTGATCGATCCATAGCTTGGCCAGGACGTTGGAAGTGACATCCGCTCTGCTGGAACGAGAGTCTGCAGCTGCAAGGAATAGCGCGCCGATCGTGCTCGCCGCAGCAGCGACAGGGCTTGTCGACTTCATCGAGGCGCAAGGCGGCGATGTGGATTCGATCTTCGGCAATTCCGGGATAGCCCCGGACATGGCCGGCGCGCCGACCCTGAAAGTCAAGCTCGCCTCCTATTGCCGCTTGTTCGAGGAGGCCGCAAAGCAGGTCCGCTCCGGACATTTTTGTGCCGGGAATTTCGGTCTCTGGTTCGGCCAACAGTTTCAGCCGCGCGACCTCGGCATGTGGGGTTATGCGGCAATCTCCGCGCCCACGCTGGGCGCGGCGCTCGACAATCTGGTGCGGCTGTTTCACCATCATCAGGAATCGTCCTGGATGCAACTGGCAAAGCACAGCGACGGCCTGATGCATCTCGAGTACCAGATCTACTCCTCTGAGATCGTCGAACGCCGCCAGGATGCCGAACTGTCGCTCGGCATGTTTGCAAACGTGATCAGGGATTGCGGCGGGCCGAGATGGTCCCCGGTGGAAGTTCACTTTGAGCACCCGCGACCGGAATTCTCAAAGGAGCACGAGGCCGCCTTCGATGCGCCGGTCCACTTCAGCCAGCCCACCAATGCACTGCTGTTTCGACCAGAACTTCTGGACCGGGCCATGCCCGGCAGAGATCTGCAATTGATGAGCATGATGGAGACTTGCCTGGAATCCCTCGGCTCGCATCGGGCAGGCGATGAAGGGCTCGTCGATCGGGTCAAGACCGCGGTTCGAACCAACCTGCCCAATGGGTATCCAAGCCTCGACCGCATTGCGCATGAATTGCGCGTCACCGCCGCCAGCATCCAGCGCGACCTTACAGAGCAGGGCATGACCTACAAGGACGCGGTCGAACTGACGCGGCAGACCATGGCACGGACATATCTCGACCAACGCCAACTTCCGCTAACCGAAATCGCCTTCCTGCTTGGTTATTCGGAGCTTTCTGCCTTCACGCGAGCCTTCACCCGCTGGACCGGCGTCAGCCCGAGCACCTATCGCAAGCGCGGTCACTGAGGCGGCCGGCAAGAACCAGGTTCGTCACATCTGCGAAAGCGCATCGGGCGATTCCGGCAGAATCTGGCCGCCGTCGACGATGATGGTCTGTCCTGTGATGTAGCGGGCCTCGCGGCTAGCGAAAAACAATGCCGCGTGGCCGATGTCCTCTACATCCCCGAGATGGCCCAGAGGTACTGCCGCGGCCATGCCCTTCATATAGTCCGGCCCAAGCCCCTCCAGGCCCTCGGTCACGATGTTGCCGGGCATCACAGCGTTGATGGTGATGCCATATTTCGCCAGTTCCATGCAGGCGGTTCGCATGAAACCAAGCTGCCCCGCCTTGGTCGCGCCATAGTGGCTCCAGCCGGGAAAGCCGGTCACCGGACCGGTGATCGAGGACGTGATGACGATGCGTCCCTCTCCGGTTGTCTTGAGGTACGGCACGCAAGCCTTGACCGAGAGGAAGGTGCCCTTGAGGTTGGTGGCCTGGACTTCGTCCCACATCTGCGCGCTCATGTCTTCGATCGTCGCCTGTGGGAACATGCCGGCGTTGGCACATAGGACATCGACCCCGCCGTAGCGGTCCACGGCGGCCTTCGCCATCGCTTCCATATCCTCAAGTCTCGTCACATCAGCGGAAAATCCGCTGGCCGTATGGCCCATCTCAGTCAGCTGCCTCGCTGCGGCTTGCGCCGAAGCGAGATTGCGACCGACGACCAGGACCTTCGCGCCATGTCTGGCAAAGACGCGGGCGATACCCTTGCCGATGCCTTTGCTGGCGCCTGTCACGACGACCGACTTGTCTCTGATTGATTCAGCCAACATCGCACTAACCCTCCAACTCAATGGCCGCCATCGGCGTTTGCGCGGCGGCGCAGGACGATAATGATGAGATAACCCAGAAACAAAAGCAGCGCGGCGCCAAGCGTGGACACGGTGCCCAGCACGGGCACGCCTGGCGTATAGCCGGCGACCATCTTGGCATACAGATACTCCGGCAGAGTGGTGTCCGCGCCGGTGGTGTAGAGCGAAAGCGGGAAATTGCCCCAAGAGAGCAGGAAGGCGAACAAGGCGCCGGAGAAAATGCCCGGAAACAACACAGGCAGCGTCACTTCCCGAAAAACCTGCCACCGCGTGGCGCCGAGATCGAAGGCTGCCTCCTCCAAGGCCGGATCGAACGAATAGACCTGGATGGAGATCACCAGTGTGCAAACCGGTATGATCCATACCAGATGAGCAAATACAGCGGTCTGCCATGACATGGTGAAGCCCAGCGCGTTGAACCACAGCAGCAGTGCGAGGCCGAGCACCGTCTGCGGAAAGAAGATCGGCAGCAGCACGATCTTCTGATAAGCGGAGCGGCCTTTCCATTCATATCGCGCAAAGGCCAGAGCGCCCAACAACGCGATCACGACGGCGATCAGCGTGACGCACAACGCGATGCTGAGGGAGGTCCTGAAGAGCTGGTGCACTTCCAGCGAGGCGAATGTCTTGTACCACCAATCGAGGCCCCATTTGGTGATGGGAAACATGAAATAGCGGCTGGACGTGCTTGAGGCGAGCAGCAGGCTGATTGCGGGCAGGTACATGAAGACGATGACCGCGAGAGCCCATGTCCAGATCAAAGCGCGCCGCACATGATCACCAGGGCTGTCCATCGATCACCTCCGGCCCAGGATGGAGTCGAGGTCGAAGCGTCGCAGCACCACCAGCACCAGCGCGCCAACAACCAGCATCAACAGCACGGAGAGCGCGGCTCCCAGCGGCCAGTTCTGCGCGTAGGTGAACGCGATCTCGATGTCATGTGTGATGGGTATGATGCGCTGACCACCCAAGACTTTGGCCTCGGCAATGGCTCCGACCGCCAGCACGAAGGTCAGCAGAAAGCCGATGACGATGCCGGGCATCGCGAGCGGCAGATCGATCTCCTTGAAAACCTGCCAACGTGTGGCGCCGAGATCGAAGGCGGCGTCGCGGGTCTGTTGCGGCACCATGGAGACGCCGAGGGTCATCGGAAACAGCATGAACGGCAGGTATACATAGACCATGCCGAGCAGCGTCAGGCCGGTGGTGAAGAGAACGCTTTCCGGCTCGTAGCCGAAGGCGGTCTTCAGTGTGCCCAAGAGCACACCGTTCTTGATGAAGAACAGGATCCAGCCATAGATCCGCACATTCTCGGAGACGAACAGGGGCAGCGTGAACAGGAGTGTTATCAGGGTCGCATATCTTCCGAACACGCGCGCCAGACCAAAGGCCACGGGATAGCAGACAAAGGCAAGGATCACGACCGTGAGTGCGGCCAGGCCGAGCGACCACAAGAAAGTGATGTAGCTCGATGAATTGAAGATTTCGACGTAGTTCGCGAAGCTCCAGTCTTGCCAGAGGCTGAACGTGCGCGTCGGCACGAAGCTGAAGCCGATGACCGCCAGCAGCGGGGCGACAAAGCCGCAAAGCAAGAAGACAATGATGGGGATTGCGTGACGCGCCCCGGGAACGAAAATCTCGCTGAGCGTCTTCATCAGCGCCACCACTTCAATCGGTCACCAGGATGCTGTCGCGCGCATCCCAGCCGATCAGCACGGTGTCGTCTCGCTTGCCCAAAAAACTCTGCTGCCGCAGCTTCTCGATGATGAAGACGTGGTCGCCGACCCGCACCTGGTACTGAATGCGCGAACCGAGGACATATTCGTTGTAGAGCAGGCCTTCGAGACAATTGTCCGCCTCGGCCCGGCTGGCGACGAAGCGCAGCGATTCCGGGCGAACCACCACATAGCCGGAGGCAAAGCCAGGCGGAACCGGCGGGCTCTTGAGTTTCACACCGAGGTCGGCGGCGTTGACATGGCCAGGCTCATCGGTGGTGACAGCAATGACGTTGACGTCGCCGATGAACTCGGAAACGAATTTGGTGCGCGGGGCGGAATAGATCTCCTGGGGGGATCCAACCTGGACCAGCTTTCCCGAGCGCATGACACCGATCCGGTCACTCATCACCATCGCTTCTTCAAGGCTATGGGTGATGTAGATGAAGGTCTTGCCGGTTTCGCGGTGGATGTCCTTCAGCTCCTTCTCGAGCGTCTTCCTGAGCTTGTAGTCGATGGCCGAGAGCGGCTCGTCAAAGAACAGAATATCTGGTTCATATGCGAGCGCCCGTGCCAGCGCGACGCGCTGGCGTTCCCCACCGGAACACTTTGTGACATTCTTGCCGTAATAGGTTTCCGGCAGCCGCAATTGGGCCATGAGCTCCAGCGCGCGAACCTTTCGCGCCGTGGAATCGACCCCCTTCATCTTGAGTGAGAACTCGATGTTCTGGCCAACCGTGCGATGTGGAAACAGCGCCAGCGACTGGAACACCATGCAGGTCGGCCGCTTGTTGGCGGGCAGCTCGTTGATGCGTTTGCCACGCAGCAGGATATCACCTGAGCTGGCGAATTCCATGCCCGTCAACATGCGCAGCAGGGTTGTTTTGCCGCTGCCCGAAGGGCCGACGATGGTGAAGAACTCGCCCTCTTGGAAGTCAAGATCAATGCCGTCTACAGCAACAAGCCCGCCAAACGCTTTGGTGAGATTGCGCAGCTGCAAGATTGGTAGGGCAGCCATGGACCTCGCATTCCACAGTGAGAAATGGATCGGGTCGCCCGACTGGAAAAGCTTGGGCGACCCGGCAATCAGTGCCATATCACCGGAGCGTCAGCCGCCGGAGGCTTCGCGCTTGGCAGCGCTCATGATATCGAGCAGCTTGTCGTAATCCGGCACGATGTCATATTCGACGGAACGCGACATCTCCTCCTCGAGGCTGTCCCACTGGATCACTTCGAGCTCTTCCTTTGTGAAGAGGTCGAAGCAGGCGGGATTTCCCATCTGGGTGACCGGATTGAAAGTTCCCTCGGCAAAGGCGACCGTATGCGACATTTCCGGCGACTGGACATATTCAAGGAAGTCTTCAGCATGCGTCGAAAGATCGGGGTTGTTCACCACCGAAGTGATCTCGATCCAGGAGATGCCGCCCTTGCCGCCCGCCATCGGGCCTTTGAGCGGCGTGACGGCGCGGATGTTGAGATTGCCGTCGGCACGCGCAGGCGAGCAGGAATAGGTGCCGCCGGTCAGGTAGAAATCGATCTCGCCGGAGACCAGCGCCTGGTTCATCGTGGCTAGATCGCCGACCATGCGGGCACCCTTGAACACGCGCTTGGCGGTCTCGGTGTATTTCGTCACTTCCTCATCGGTGTGCTCCCGAAACGGATCGAACCCTGCGATGCAGCACAGATCGAAGACGTTCCAATCATCCGAAGCCTGCACACCGTACTTTTTGTCGTTGGCGGCATCGTTCCAGAGATCCCAGCCCTGGTCCTCTGCGGTGGCGCGGCTGATCTTGTCGGTATTGACGACAAAGCTGTAGGGGCCGAAGCGCTGTGCCATGCCGAGCAGTTGCTGGCCGGCATCGTCCATGGCCCATTTGTAGGGCGGCTTGAAGTCCGGCAGCATCTTGTCAAAATACGGCTCGAAGCGGGCGCGGTCGATCGGCTTGATCAGCTTTTCCGGGAACATGATCTTTCGCGCCCACGGATTGTTGACGTTGATCAGGTCCCAAATATTGGTCTCGCCCGCGCGCAGGCGGTTGATCATCGTCGGATCATTGGTCAGCGACTCGGCGCGCACGGTTGCGCCGGTCGAGGTGCGGAACGGGTCAAGCACCTGGGCAGAGTTATAACCTTCCCAGCACAGAATGTTCAGCTCGTTGGTGCGGGCCGCCGCAGCAGGGCGCAAGCCGGCTGCGGCGCCGACAGCCAATGCGGCCGTCGCTGCCGCGGAAGTCTTCAGAAAATCGCGTCGCGTGTGCGAGAAATCGCTCATTGAACCCTCCATTGGCGCGATCCTGGGACTCACCCTCGATCCCCATCGGTCGCTTTTTTATCAACCATGCTGACCGCAGCCTCGCGCCGCAGTTAGCGGTCATTATCTGCCTTGGATCGCCTGCCATTCGCGTGCAGGTTCTTGTTCTTCGGTAGCTTTAGCTCGCTTGACGATAAGGACCGCCGGCCGGCCAGTCTTGACATTAACGCCGGTAATCTTGACAGCCTGGCAAACGGAGGCCACGGCTAGCCATCTGCAGCCTCAGAACCGGTAGGAGAACAGGCCTCGCCGTTCGTAGACCTCCGCCGCTTCCTCGACAAAATCCGCCATGCGGCTTGCACCGTAGGCAGTCCGCAGAGTCGCTGCGGCCGAGAGCAGCGCCATCTTGTCGCGCGCGCGGCCTGGCCGCAGCAGCTCATAGACCTCGAGCACGACATCCTGCGGCACATCGATCAGTTCGGCCGCGCGTCGGAAGTTGCTGCCAAGCGTTGGCCGGCCGGCATCGTCTGCGATCTGTGCCTGGTCGAGCAGCGCCTGTGCCGTGATGCGCAAGTCGGCGAGTTTCACGTCGCCCGACTCGACCGCTGCCAGCGTGAGATCGTCGAGCGACTTCCCGTTCGCAGTTTTCACCCAGTCGGGACGTTTCTCGGCGAGCGGATAGTCGATGATGCCAAGCGGACGTTTTTGATCCTCGTCAGTCATCCCGCCCTCTCCAGATCAGTTATCTCTATGTCTTCCGGCGGAGCACCCGATTGCGTCGCCGCTGTTTCAATGGCGTACAGAAAGGCCACCTGAGCATGATATCGCGCGCCCAGCGCGATCCCCTGGCTCGGGACGACCACGGGTTGGGGCATGTCTCCTCGAGCATAGATTGCAGCGTTCTCGCCCAGCGCCCTGTAATGCGCCAAAGTCGTGACGGGAGCGTTGGAAAAAAGCTCTAGGTTGTGGTGTGGAAGCCGGTCGGCCTGATGGATCACCGCTGTTCCCTTTGCCTGGATGCCGATGCCGATGCCGGAGCCAGCCAGGCGCGCCGCTGAAAGGCCAAGGAAGGATGTATCGGCAGTGTGGCGCATGCGCACGACACGCGGCACGCAGCCATTGGCGCGGATGCCGTCCGAAAGCGCACGCAGCACGGCCGACAGCGGATGGCCGGCCAGCGTCTGGTACAGCTTAACGCCAAACGCCGGGCTGACGCCGATGACGATCTCGTTTCGCGGCCCGTTTTGCCCCGCCGGTCCCAGCGTCTTGTAGGCAATGCGTCGTGCTTCGGCGCCGGCGAATGCGGCCTCGGTGCGAAGGACTTCATCGCGCGTAAGGACATTGCGGATGGCGCCCAGTTCCTTGCGCCGCGCATCATTGAGACGATAACCCGTGCCGGGGCCAGCATAATCATTGGGGTCATTGACCGCGCTGATGACGTGGCCGTCACGCACCACCGCAGCCGTCTGGAGGTAATCGCCGGAGACGCGCAACCGCACCACATTCAACAAGTTCTGTGCCTCCTCGCGGAAGCCGCGCCTCGCCAGGGCCTTGATCACGTCGAGCACGGTGATACCGCGCGCTTTGATGCGGTCGCTGATCAGAGCCACGTCGCGCGGTGTATAGCTGTCCGTGTCGTTGGAGCCCGACGCGACGGCGACGCTCAGTTTCATTGCAGCTGTCGGGGCGCCGAGCTCGAGTTCGGCATAAACCGCCGTCAGCGCATCGATGGCCCGCCGGCGAAGCTCCAGCGCGCCGGCTTCATCGATGGATGTCAGGCCGCCATCGGCTTCGAAATCGCGCTGCAGGACGAGAAAATCCTCCATCTCCTCACCATTGAAGGAGGAGGGATTGAAGGAATTGTCGTATTTCAGAATAGACCCCATGCCGGAGCAGACCAGATCAGAGCCGGCAATCAGGAACGGCAGGATCTTGGCGCCAACTCGGATCTCGGATTCCGAATGCCGCGCGTCATTGCCCGTGGCGCATTCAAGGTCGAGCCAGACGGCGATCAGGTTCTCCGCCATCAGCTCGCGCACACCGCCAGGCATGCTGGAGGCAAGTGGGGCACCGTCTATGCCGCCGTTCTGGGTGCCCTGAACACCCATCGCGCGCTGCAAGCAAAGGCAGCGGGCCTCCAGGTAGAGCAGTGACTTCGATTCGTGAAATCCCATCAGGAGTTCCGAGGCAGCTCCTGAGGTGCAGCGCATCTTTATCCCGCGCGATGCGTAGGCCGCGGCCAGAAATCCCTTTGACCACGGCGTGTCGTCGCCGTCGGTGAAAGCGCGCTCGGTACCATAGACCGAGACCGTTTCTGCGTAAGATGTGAAGCCGGCCAGGCCGATCTGCAGTTCCTCGGCTTCTTCGCTCGCGCACTGGAACAGCGTGCCCCAGCGCCCCACCGCCGCACCCACGGCGCAGGCAAGCGCGTTAGACCAGGCATTGCGGGCGACACGCATGGTTGTCTCGATTTCATCGAAGCCGAATGCGACGGCGATCGCCGCATCCGCAGCCAGCTGAAGCGGGTCATCCTTGGCGTTTGTGACATGGCCTTGGTTGCCCGGAGTCTTGCGTGTCCGCATCTTGGAAAAAGCGAATGCCAGCTCAATGGAGGAGAGCTGCCCCACAACCTCTGCCAGCTTGGCGGGTGTCAGCCCGTGGGCGAGCTCGGCAAGCTCCGTGCGAGGCACTGAAACGTCGATCAGCATGCGCGCGATGTGCGCCGAATCCATCGCCATCGCCGTCTCGGTCCGTGCCAGATCCAGGTGATGATTGGCGATGAAGTGGTCGATCATGTCAAAATCGGCGGCTGCCGTGCCGTCCATGCTGACGATCCGGCCGCGTTCGACGATCAATCCGGGCTTCGGGTCGCGCGCGCCACGGAAGGCGGCAAAGCCGTTCTCGGCATCCTCGACCGCAAACTTGTCGAGCCGCAACGGCCGCTCGTCCCAATCCGCGAACCGCTGCCACCGGTTGGCGCCGTGATGCGGCTCGGGCCGGATGTCTTTGGTCATCGGCGTCTGCCCTCCTCAACGTCGGCGCAGCGCCGCGCCTATACGTCAGCTCTGGATCGCTGTCTCTGGCATCGTCTTTGCATATACTTGACCACACGCCGCCGGCTTGACCGGAAGCGTATCAGTTTTGACAGGAGGCGGTCACATCGCCTTGCGGCACCAGAGCTGGCATGCCATCATTTGCGATCCGCAGCCGATGTTGACACTTGTCGAGGAACAGCATGGCTCTGGCCGAGCCCTCATCATCAGCTGCGTTGCAGGGCGGCGCGGTCGCGCCCGTGGTACTGGCGGCTGCTGCGGCTGGCCTGACCAGTTTCATTGGGTCGCAAGGGGGGGACGCAGACGAGATCTTCGAACATTGCGGGCTGGCGCTGGACATGGTCACCGCGCCGACGCTTCATCTTCGGCTGGACACTTTCTGTAACCTGTTCGAGCATGCTGCGGAGCGCACCGGATGCGACAATTTCGGCCTCCTTTTCGGCCAGCAGTTTCAGCCGCGCGATCTTGGCATGTGGGGATATGCAGCGCTCTCCGCGCCCACCCTTGGATCGGCCCTGGAGACGCTAGCCGATCTTTTCGGCTACCAGCAAAGCTCGTCGACGATGCGCTTCAGGCGCGAAGATGAGAAACGCGTTCGGCTGGAATATCAGATACTGACGCCCTCAATCGTAGCTCGACGTCAGGACGCCGAATTGTCGCTGGGTCAATTTACCAACCTCATTCGCGAATGCTGCGGCCGCAATTGGTCACCGGCCGAGGTCCAGTTCGAGCACCCGCGCCCTGCCGACTGGCGCCAGCACGCCCTCGTATTCGGCGCACCGGTCTTCTTCGGCTGCCCCAGCAATGCGATCATTCTTGAGTCCGAACTTTTGGACCGGCCGATGCCAGGACGTGATCTCAAATTGCTCTCGATGATGCGTCATTGCCTGGAGATCGTCGGCTCACGAGGAGAGACGGACTCATTGTTTGACCGGATCCGCAGCACCGTACGCCAGCATCTCCCGAACGGCTCGCCTACACTCGAGGCCATCGCAGAGACGTTGCGCACGACGCCAACCGCAATTCGCCGCACTTTGGCTGATGAAAGCCTGAACCTGCGAGAAGCGGTTGACGCGGTGCGCTTTCAATTGGCGAGGCACTATCTACTCCAACGCCACTTACCGTTGACTGAGATCGCATTGCTGCTCGGCTACTCCGAGCTTTCTGCTTTCACGCGCGCTTTCACTCGTTGGGCCGGCACATCTCCGCTGGGGTACCGCAATGGGTGTCTGCGGCACAGTGCCATGGACATCGAGGGCCGAGGTGAGGCCTTCAAGGCCGGAACTTTTGTCGAGAAGCCTGCGAACGAACGCGTGCTTGCAGATTTGGCGAGTTCGCTGGCCACGCACCGCGCACCCTGATCACTTGGGCCGTTGTTCTCTTGGTTGAGTCGTCGTGCCGAAAGGGGCGGCGGACTTTTGCTTTGACGGGCACAAGCCCAATAGGCTTTCTCTTGCGTTCTTTAAATTTGATTCGAAATAGGTCGCTGCCCGTAAGGCATGATCGCAAACATTGGTGCGTGTTAGCAATTCAGAAAGTCTCCGAGTTCGTTATCCCTAATGTAGCAAGCACTGAAACTGCTGCTGTCAGGTAACGAGCGAAGGAGAGTCTCATGGCAAATTTCGTGAAGAGTTTCGCCACAGCTTTAGCCAGTGGTGCACTTATTTTATCTCTGTCTTTCCCTGCCAGCGCGGGCGGCATTAGCGTCGGCGCAGGCGCATCGGTTGGAGGCGGAGGCGGTATTGGCGTCGGCGCCGGCGCATCAGTTGGAGGCGGAGGCGGTATAAATGCCGGCCTCGGCGCCTCGGTCGGCGGCAGTGGCGGCGTCAATGCGGGAGCCGGCGCTTCGATCGGCGGTAGCAGCGGGGTGAATGCGGGAACCGGCGCCTCGATCGGCGGCAAGAAACGCATTACCGCGGGTGTCGGCGCTTCGATCGGCGGCCGAAGCGGGGTGAATGCCGGCGCCGGTGCATCGATTGGCGGCAGCAAGGGCGTTACCGCGGGTGCCGGCGCTAATGTGGGTGGTACTGGTGGTATCACTGCCGGCGCAGGCGCAAATGTGGGCGGCACCGGCGGCATCACAGCGGGTTTGGGTGCCAATGTTGGTGGGACAGGCGGTGTGGGCGTGGGCGTCGGTGTTGGCGTTGGCGGCGGAACTCTCGCTGGAACCGGGACGGCTGGAACACCCGGCACTCGCGGCGCGAGCGTGGTCGCGCAGATGTCCAACAGCCAGTTACTACGGATGAAGAAGCGCTGCGTCGACGTGCTTGGGAGCGGCGGCACATACGATCGCGACCTACGTGAGCTTTGCTTGCTGATCTCGCGCCGCTGAGGAGACTGTTTCGCGAATGCGAGTGTCGCATCGGCCGCGGAGGCTTTGACAACACTCTGCTGATCTCAGCGGGCCAGCCCGCCACCGGCAAGGTGGCGGGCTATGGCAACTCTTTTGTTCGTCCCTGCGGTGTTCGTGAGACTGAAATGGACGGTGTCAGGCATGGCTGCAACGATGCGAAGGCAGCCCTTGAGCAGCTCAAGACGTGGACCCGGAGAGGGCCTCGCTGGCGGGCGATCCGATTGACCCTCACGTGATACGAATGGCTTTTGAGGCCGCTGCCAAGGAAGGAAGCCAACGTGTCATCTTTCTCCTGACTAGGAAGTCTTATGGCTATCCATTGGTTTCACTCTCCGGTCTATATCGAAACCGACCGACCTGGGTTCACCTACGTCTGCACCAATGTCGAGAGTGCCGCTGTGGAACTCATGAAGTGGACCACGCGGGGACCCAAGTGGAAGGAGGCGGTCGAGGTCTGCATGGCTCTCATTGAAGGCGAGCGCACGACCGACGACGTGAGGAAGGCATTCGAGGCCGCTGCCGAGGAGGAGGGGTTGCTGCGCTCCTCTAAATAGTAGCTCGATTGCTGCCGCTGTTCCTTGACCATGCGCCTTGGTGCCGAGGAAGACCTTCGGGCCTTCGGGCCGCCTCGCTGCAGGATTTTCAGGGAAGAGGTTGAAGACCGCGCCACATTGAGCGGCCCGACGGCCGCTCAAAGGATCGAGAGGCCGTCGGGCCTAACCGGCGAGGGTTTTAGCGGCGGGGCAGCGCCGGCCGGGGAGTCTTATAGGCCCTCCATGCGTTGCTGCTAATTTAGTAAAATTGTCATGTTCCGTTCCCCCCCGCCGTCAAATCGGATGAGCCTGGAGGCGACTCCATGCCTAAAACGAGTGTGGTAGCCGGGCGTCGGCCAGGTGTGGCCTGCTTCTTGCTATGGCCATGCAAGCTGGCGGGCTTCTCAAACCGTCAGTGGCGCCGTGCCATCGGGTGCTGGCTGCCGCACCCCCTAAGGTCCCGCAGCCGTTACTTTGCGGGGTCGCTGCGCGTCGCCACCGCGTCCTTGACGGCATTCGCAAGGTTGGCGAGGATTCTCCATTCCTGCTTGAGACCTTCGAGCGTCGCCTCAAGTGAGCGAGTGCCGAGAGCTCGGGTACCGCCATGGCTCGCGACAGCGCGCGAATAGAGATCGACGGTCTGCTGCGCGGTCGAGGATCGTGAATAGGAGGCCGCAGTCAGTCTGGCTTGTTCTTGCAACATCGCTCGACCCCGTGGCGTGATCGCGCGGACCTTGGCGAGAGCTTCGGAGAATTGGGCTGGGGAGGCATCGGCTGACAGGAGGCGGCCGTTCTTTCCGTTGCGTACCACTTCACGCACTCCAGGTTCATCAAGCCCGACCACGGGAACGCCGGCTGCCATCGCCTCGACGAGCACGAGACCCTGGGTTTCGGAACGCGACGAGAAGGCGAAGACGTCCATGGCGGCATAGACGTCGGCCAGATCGGCGCCTTCGACCACGCCCAGCAGATGGCATCTATCCTGAAGGCCAACATCGTCCAGCATCCGGCGCATTTCGGACGCTGACGAACCCTCGCCGGCGACGATAAAATGCGTGCGCTCATTTTGCGAAAGCAACAGGCAGACTGCTTCGGTGAGGTATGTCAGGTTCTTCTCCGGCGCCAGCCGGCCGACGTGCCCGACGATGAAATCGGTTTCCGCTATTCCCAGGCGGCTCCGCAACCTCTGCCGATCTCCGTTGGAGAACCTGGCCAGATCAATCCCTGTCGGGATTACGGCGATCGGCTTGGTGACATCGTGGTGGCGCAAGAGGTCGGCAATGCTGAGCGTTGGGGCGATGATATGGTCGCACAGATCACAGTAGCCGACCGCGAGGCTGAGCACGAGCCGTTGGAGGACCGGAGCGTCCTGGGCAACGTAGTGTCCGTAGAGTTCGTAGCGGGTGTGATAGGTGAATATGGCCGGCAACGCTCGTGACGCGGCGGTGCGAAGGGCGGTGTCGCCGAGAAGAAACGGGTGGTGCGAATGGATAATATCCGGCTCGAAGGCACTCAGCGTCTTTTCGAGGGAGCGGGTGAACGGGATCGGCACTGAAAAATCGCTCCCGTTAAAGTTCTGGATCGCAGGAACGCGAAGGATGTCGCTTTCCGATCGACCTGCTTCCGCATAGTCCGGCGCGACGATCAGGACCGCATGCCCCAACTCACGCAGCGTCTGCGACAACCACGCGACGCTGTGTGCAACGCCGCCGACATGCGGACTGAACGTGTTGGTAAACATCACAATGTTCATGCAAGGCTTATCCAGTACCGCGTCCATCGATCAAAAGGGCGCGGCCGCCTAAGAAACCGCCGCGTCCGGCCTGTCGCGCTATCGGATTTCGACCATCGTGAACCTTGCGACACTGCCGATTCCAAGTCTCATTGCGCCTGTAACGTGCTTCGGCGCTTTTGCTTTACGCGTTTGTTGCACGCGTTCGCGCCTCTCCTCCGTTATACTGGATTGCGTATAAATCAGAAATATACGCCAACGCGCATATTGAAAGCCTATACTGCCCAGCATTATTTTCTGGCTGCTGGGTGCCACGGGCGGACACGCCAAGAACTTCAGCCTCTTTTTGTCGCCCGGCGGTGGCTATCGAATGAGGCTCCCTATGATCCGCCGGCCAGTTCGCCCTATGTGCAAAAGCGTTGCCCGGCAATCCATATGATGGCCACACGCTCGAAAGCGTCATCCCAGACATGGAAAAAGCCATCGGCAACGAGATCAGCCGCAACTGCGGCGCGGCGATCAGAATGAGATCTCTCCCAGATCGCCGCGCTATAAGCATCCTCGCCGACGCCGGCTATCGCGGCCACAACGCACCGCAGAGCCACAAGTCCAGGGTCTTCACCAGCGGTCAGAAACGCCGCGTGACCCAGCCGTCAAGCGCCAGATGCGCCGCCGCCCGCGATCGAGCCCGTGATCGGCCACGTCAAGGCCGAGCACCGGATGGGCCGCAATTCCCTCGCCGGCCACCAGGGCGACGCCGTCAATGCTATCCTGGCCGCTGCAGGCTACAACTTCTCCCTCCCACCCAACTGGTTCAGGCAGCTTTTGTGGCTTCTCATCGCCGCCCTCCGAAGCCCGCCCAAACCCATCCCAGGCTGAAAAGCCTCAATGTTCACGGACCACGAGCAAGTCGCGCCAATTGTTGCCGTTGCTCGTCGCCGAATGAACAACCGCTCCTCCGACGAAGCGGTCCTTCCCCACCAGGCGACGCAGAAGGGTGGTGATGAGCAGACCTTCAGGCTGAGTGGTGGCGACGATAGGGCGGATCACGGGCAATCTTCGACATGCCTTCCTGATCGCAGAAATCCGTCACCTCTCGGTTAACTTTGCGGTGCCCTCAAACAATCCCGCTATAAATACGCCACGAAGTTGAAATCTGATCAGCTTTTTGTGACGTCTCTGAAAACGTTCTACTTTGCCTTGTTGATCTTCTTGCGGCCCAGAATCCTAAGCACAAGATTTCTTCCGGATCTTAAAAACGGGTAGAGAATGCGCGCCCTGTCTGGATCAGAGAAGACGCGAGCCATAAACCGATTGGCGAATGAGGACGAGCCGCTGGCAAGTGACAGCATGTGCATGCACTGAGCACCATGATACCAGCGTCCGCCGATTAGCGCGGCCATGCCGTCGTCCAGATCAAAACGGTCAAGCACCTCCAGAGCCTTTGGATCATCGGACCGGGCATCCACCAGCTGGACATGTCCGAAGGCCTGACGAAGCCTGATCATCTTGACGTACTGGCTGCAGAACGGGCATTCGCCGTCATAGACGATCGTGACGCCCTCTCGGGATTCACTGACGGACATCGATCCTGGGCCCCAAGGTTTGAGTCATGACTCGCCGAACGATCTTGCCATCTGCGACATCCAGGCAGACGGTATCGACCACATATCGATATGCCACGACGGCGCGAGAGTCCTGCGCCTCAAAATCGCGGTGCAGGAACGTCATGGAATAGTGATGGTGGGGATAGAGGTTGTAATCAACCGCAATAACCGAGTTTGCCAAATTCTCGGCGCGATTGTGCTGCCCAAGAATAAACAGCGCCGGGCGGGCCGTATCGTAGTCAGGCGGCGTAACTGGCTGTTCGACTGGATAGGCGCACTCGTTGGTAAGTTTCATGACCTCATAGTTGGACGAGGCAACTTCCGAGGACTTTGGCTGCACGTCCCTTATCCCGATCTGGCCGAAAGCTGAGGTCGGAACGTGGCCGGATTCGTGACGATACTCATGAAAGCTGAAGTGGCGGGCATAGAGCAGGTAGGAGGCATCGCGAAAGAAGCTTGGGGCGACCCGCACCCAGTCACCTTCTCCCGTGAGGGCCTCGAAATGTGCCTGCCGGATCTGCCTTGAATCGTACCAGCCGAGCCGCGCGTTATAAAAGACCACGTGGCCGAATATCGTGACAAGGATCCCGGTTACGATGGTGATTGTGGAGAACGAATTTTCCTTCATTCTCGTCAGAGCCGCAACGATCAGACTGTTCAAGATGATCCAGTGCAGAAAAAGGGCGCCGCTCAGAAGGAAGATCCCGATGTGCATGAGATCAAAGAACGCGGTCAGGCCGATGAGCCACCGTCGGCGCCAAAACGCGAGAAAGCATAGAAGCTGAGCAGCAAGGATGACGACATTCATCGGAATCTGGACAGCTCTGAAGGCTTCGTAAGCAAGAGCGAGCAGGGATTCAGAAAAGCCGAGCGGGGCCGCGCCCAGGCTGTACCCAGCCAGCATCATGGAGCTGGTCGGGTTTTCGAGGACCCAGCTCAGGGGCCCTCCGTCAAGCGTGATCTTGGCCATCCCGGACATGAAGTAGTTGCCGAAATGGGCGCCGATCCCGGCAAGAAGCAGTATGCCGGCAGCTTGGGCTGCGAAATTCCTGGTTCCGAGTTCGTCAAGGCTGGATAGGTTCCTGGTGACGGGCTTCAGCCGGCTCACACTCTGCAGCAGGCTCAGGACTATCAGGCCACAGGCCAGGAAGAGACCGACCTCAACCAAGGGCGCATAATCGTTGCGGCCCAGTTCCGCGGCACCGGAGACTGCCCGCGTGACATCCTTGTGGAAGGCGAAATAGACCATCGGGAAAATGGCGAAGGATGGCCGTAGGATCGACAGAAAGCCTGCGGCAAGCGCGATCAGGCGTGCATATTCGAGCGCATTGCCCAAGGCCTCTGCGCGGGCCGCGTCGGCAATGCTGAGTTCGTCTCCAAGCCCAAAGCCGAAGAGGCCGAGCGTTATCGCCAGGCCGACGACGATTGTACGAGCAGGCCGCGCCTCGGAGGGATAGCGTACGAATGCAAAAGCGCAGCATAGCACGGCCAACCCGATCGCGCCGGCCGTGGCAAAGGCAGGATCGTGCCAGGCCACCCGGGAGGCCGCTTTTTCGTAAAGCAGGATCGGAACGAGTCCGCACAGGAACGGGAAAAAGAGAAAGGCTGCAAGAACCCAACGCTCAACCGGTGAACGCACGATGCCGACTGACGGCCAAGGCGGGGCGCTGCCCGCTCCGATGCTCATGCCATGCATCTCCCGTCTTCCGGCATTTTTCGCCTACCTCTTCGGTTTTCGGTACCTTCCGGTGACGGGATGAGCCCTGTCGTGGCCGGATATTCCCGACATCCCGCGTGTATGGTACATATTGCTGCACCGCAACAAGGCAACCATACCACGACGTAGGCGTACCAAAGCATTGTCTAATTTAGGCATAACTAACGCGACAGTGTTCGACCGGCCAGCCTCATCGTGCCGTAGTCGCTCAGGAGGTGTTGCAGGCTTAAAAAAGTGTTGCCGAGCTACCCAAAATTGTGGCAAATATCATGTTGCACCGCATCAATATGCGATGCAACATTGAAATTGCCTCGCTTACCTGCATGAGGCCCGATCGTATCGGCTTCGGCTGCACCGGACCAGCGTTTGAAGAGGCCATACACAATGGTTCTGGACATCCAAGTCGAACAGGCCGTCAACGAATGCCGGCAATTCCGTCCATTTGATAGTATTCTCAAGCGCAGTCCGGCCGTATT
Organism: Mesorhizobium sp. WSM4821; assembly: GCF_055901555.1. Taxonomy (NCBI): domain Bacteria; kingdom Pseudomonadati; phylum Pseudomonadota; class Alphaproteobacteria; order Hyphomicrobiales; family Phyllobacteriaceae; genus Mesorhizobium; species Mesorhizobium sp. WSM4821. The sequence goes on from NZ_CM148371.1 coordinate 6,077,051, forward strand.
CCCCGGAGGCCGCATAGGACGGAGAGCCAACCTACGCCAGTGATACCCAAGGAACTAGTCATGTAGGCTTCTCACCAACCCCGTCCAGCGCTTCGTACCGCTGTGCCCTTTGGTGGGTGACTTCCAGTTGAGCATGCCCCTTTGCCAAGAGGAGAGACTGCTGTGACTGTATTCTATGACAGCAACCGTGCAGATGCGTTCGTCGGCGCAGGCAGCTTGGACGGCGTAAGCTACAAGGCGTCTTCCCGCGGAGTCATTGCCGATTTGGCCTCCGGGCATGCGTACAAGTTGCTTTCAATACTGCCGCTCGGCGACTCCATCACATATGGAGTGATCGCCAGCTCGTCAGATACCGAAAGTGGCGGATATCGGAAGTTCATGCTGGAACGGCTGGACGCCCTCAACGTCAAGATCAATTTCGTCGGTTCCCTGTCCAATGGGCCCGCCAGCATGCAGGATCGCGATCACGAAGGACACCGCGGCTGGACGCTGAATCAGCTGAACGGGATAGACAACGGCATTGTGGCGGCTACCAAGGCCGACGCCGCGCTGCTGATTGCCGGAACGAACGACAGCGCGACCGATAGCGTGCCAACGATGCTGCAGGATTTGCGCAACCTGTTGCTCAGCTTGAGTTCGAGCGATCCTGCCTTGACCGTCTTCGTCGGTTCCTTGCCTCCCATTCGCGTCGGGCAGCAGTCACAGGCGCGTGCGGACCGCGTCAACGCCTACAACGATGCAATGCCCGCTCTGATCTCTGAACTGGCCGCCCAAGGGCATAAGGTCATCTTTGTCGACATGCGTGATCTGACACCAGATGACATCACAGCACCGCCGCTTGATAGCGGACTGCATCCGACTGCCGGGGGATATGCAAAAATCGCCTCATATTGGATCGACGCCTTGGAACAACACTTCGGTCTGGACGGGACCGGCATCGGAAGTGATCGCGATACCTTCACCAGCATTGAAAATCTTACTGGCTCTTCCTTTGCCGACCAACTCGGAGGAAACGAGGGAGCCAACGTGCTGGATGGGCTGGCGGGCGATGACGTGCTGGAGGGCCGCGGCGGTTCCGACCAGCTCATCGGCGGGGTCGGCGCCGACACGCTTGTCGGCGGCGCGGGTTCTGATGTCTACTATGTCGACAACGCCGGCGACAAAACCCTCGAGAATACCAATGGCGGCATTGACGAGACGCATGCTTATACAAACTGGACCCTGGCCGACAACGTCGAAAACCTCTTCCTGAGGTCGGCTGCCAATCTGGCGGGAAAAGGCAACGGGCTTGCCAACGCCATGGTGGGCAACGGCGGAGCGAACACGCTCGAAGGCCTCGGCGGCGGCGATCAGCTGGACGGTCGAGGCGGGTCGGACCGGCTCATCGGCGGCCCTGGCGCCGATATCCTCACGGGCGGAACGGGAAACGACAGCTTCTTCTTCGCCGCCGGCCACGGCCACGACACCATCACCGACTTCGATTTCTCCGGCGATGATCTCCTGGAGATTTCAGGCTACCAGAGCTACAGCGAACTCCGGCAGGTCGGGAGCGACACGCTGGTCGTGTTTTCCGACAGTGACACTGTTCTACTGGAAGACGTAACCAGCACCTCCCTGAGCAGTTCGGATTTCATCTGGAAGGATCCATTCAATGAGCCGCCGCCGGGGTCAATCGTAGGGGACGACGGCAACAATACGCTTACGGGCGGTTCCGGTGCGGACGTCATTTATGGAATGGACGGCAGCGACATCTTGGACGGAAAAGCGGGCGCCGACACGCTTGTCGGCGGCGCGGGTGCTGATGTCTACTATGTCGACAACGCCGGCGACAAAACCATCGAGAATACCAATGGCGGCATTGACGAGACGCATGCTTATACAAACTGGACCCTGGCCGACAACGTCGAAAACCTCTTCCTGAGGTCGGCTGCCAATCTGGCGGGAAAAGGCAACGGGCTTGCCAACGCCATGGTGGGCAACGGCGGGGCGAACACGCTCGAAGGCCTCGGCGGCGGCGATCAGCTGGACGGTCGGGGCGGGTCGGACCGGCTCATCGGTGGCCCTGGCGCCGATATCCTCACTGGCGGAACGGGAAACGACAGCTTCTTCTTCGCCGCCGGCCACGGCAACGACACCATCACCGACTTCGATTTCTCCGGCGATGATCTCCTGGAGATTTCAGGCTACCAGAGCTACAGCGAACTCCGGCAGGTCGGGAGCGACACGCTGGTCGTCTTTTCCGACAGTGACACTGTTTCGCTAAACAGTATCCCTGCCTCAAGTCTTTCAAATGGCGATTTTCTGTTCGTGTAGAGCAGCGATAGGAGCCCCAGGACCGTCGCGCGACCGTCATGATCCCGAAACCGCCGATCTGGAAGAGCGCGAGAATGACACCTTGACCGAAACCGGACCAGTAGGTGGGTGTATCCTGAACGATCAGCCCGGTCACGCAGACGGCCGAGGCGGACGTGAACAAGGCTGTCAGCAGCGGTCCTCTCCTCCGTCATGGGAACCTCCTGTCTGATGATTGAGAAGACCCCAATCGTCAGCCAGGACCGCAAACCTACAAATGCACGGCGTTCAGATCATTGCTGCACCCTCGCCACGGGCGCCAGTGCCGCGCGAGCGGCTTCGTCCAAGGGGTGGGAAGCCGTCAGTCTGCTTCCGGAAAAAGAAACTAGAATAGCCGCCGTTTGCTTAGTTAGAGCCTGACTCGAAACTCGGTTAGGCACGACGCGGAGCTGCCATGCGGCGAAGTATGAGGCGGATCGACGCGATGAAGATCCACGCCTCGGCGCTGGCGATGGTCGCCTCGAAGTCCTTGGCGAGCCGGCGACAACGTCCCAGCCAGGCGAAGGTTCGCTCGACGACCCATCGTCGCGGCAGCACCTCAAAGCCTTTGGCCGTGTCGGAGCGCTTGATGATTTCGATGGTCCACGTGCCCAGATCGGCCAGAGCCTGCGTCAGTTTTTCTCCGGCATAACCGCCGTCGGCGAATAGATGGCGCAACCACGGGTAAAGCTGTCGAATGGAGGCGATGACCCCGACTGCCCCATCCCTGTCCCGGATATCGGCCGTATGCACCGTCAGCCCGACCAGGTGCCCCTCGGTGTCGGTGATGATATGGCGCTTGCGGCCTTTGATCTTCTTGCCGGCGTCGAAGCCACGCAGACCGGCAACGTCCGTGGCCTTTGCCGATTGGCTGTCAATGACGCCGGAGCTGGGGTTCGCTTCGCGACCGAGGGCGGCGCGAGCCGCCGCCACCGGGTGGAAGTTGATGGTCTTCCACGGCCCATCGTCCCGCCCCATAGAAATAGCGTTGAACCGTCGAAACCGGCGGGAACCGCCTAGGCAATGCCCGCCACTGGCAGCCCGTCCAGGCGATAAAGAGGAGCGCGTCCACGACCGCCCGCAATTCGGTCGTCCGCGGTCGTCCCGTCGCCTTCGCTCCCGGCAGGAACGGCTCGATCAGCCCATTCCTTGTCCGTCAACGCATTTGCATCCCGCTGCCCCGCGCGGCAATATTGCCGGCGGGTGGCCTCCGTCCAACCCATGTTGTGACCTCGCTCAAGTCTAGACAACTCAAGCGAATCACAACGGACGGGGCCACTCAACCAGTTCCCGCTCAAACCAGAGTTTCGACCGAAACCCTTCACCATCCCGGACATTCAGGGCAAATCTACCGCTGCCCGAAACCTGACGTCCCGTTGACACGAGGCTTGAACACGCGGCCGCGGACGTTTCCCTAGCGCCTCAATTTCTCCCAGAACGCTGCAGCGTCCTCTACCCACCCCTCCGCGCTTGTGCCGGTGCCAAGGCCGAACCCATGGCCGATTCCGGGAAACACCCTGAACTCCACATTTGTCCCGTTGGTGCGGAGTGCGGAGACCCGGCGTTCCATGGCTGGGGGCGGAGCAATGCCGTCCTGTTGCCCGACCACTGCGAAGGTGGGCGGTTCATCTGCGGTGTGATCTTGATGGGAGGTATAGGCCATCACCACCGTCGAGGGCTTAGGAAGGTCGTCGCCGCCGAACCGTGCCGTGCCATGCGATCCGATGGATGCGACCATGCGGGCGCCGGCGGAGCTTCCCCACAGGGAATAGCCCTCCGTCGACACCTGCAGCTCCTCCGCGTTGGCGAAGATGTAGCTGAGGGCGAAGGCCAGATCCTCGGTCGCCACGGCGCCTCGCTGGCCGACGCGGTACTTCAGGACGAAGGCATTGTATCCGAGGCTGCTCAGGACATCCGCGTATGGGAATCCTTCGTGGACTGATCCGACATAGGAAAAGCCCCCGCCGGGCGCGATGACAGCGAACGGTGCTCCGGCTCGGCCGCGATAGAAGAACAGCCCGGTGTTCTCCCGCGCCGAAGCGTCCTGCTTCTGACCGTCGGTGTAGAAATCATAAAACACCTGACGGCCGGCAGCGACGTCGTCGATCATCCGATTGACGGAAGACACGACGAGATCGGGCCAGACGTTGCTGTGATACGGAAGCAGCGAGCCGATCTCGCTCAGCGGCATCGAGGGGTCGGCTGGCCTGTCGTCCCACGGCAGCAGCAGGCGGGCGTGACCGGCGAACGCCGGATGCGCCATGAGATCGCCGATCGTGCTGGCGGTCGACAACTGGTCAGCCGCAGCGACCGGTCCTTTCACAGCGCGGTTCACGTCCGTCCTGTCTTGCTTGCCCTCTTGCGCCTGCATCGCAGAAGCCTGAAACAGCAGCGAGACCGCAACGACGAGAGCGCTCAAAATCATCGGCCGACGTCCAGCCCATCCAGCCACTCCGTGACACGCTCGACCGTCTGGCGTTCCTGCGGCCGCTCCAGCACAAAGCCGTCGACGAGGCGCGCCTGCGGTGCGTGGTCCGCGACCACCGTGAGGCTGTCGCCCGTTCCAAAGCCGCCATGCGTAATGAAGGGCACGATCGTCTTGCGCGCCAGATCATGTACGGCGAGGAAGGAGCGGATCACGGGCGGTGCGGTGCCTCCCCAGATCGGGAATCCCAGATAGAGGGTTTCGTAGGCGGCGATCCGGCCGACTGTCGCGGCAAGCGGCGGCTCGAATCCGCGATCGCGTTCCTGCCGCGCCTGCTCGACGGTCTCGAAATAGTCGTCGGGATAGGGATCGGCTGGCACGATCTCGAAAGGGTCCGCCTCAAGCGATCGTGTGATCCGGCCGGCGATGACGCGTGTGTTGCCGCTGCGGGAAAACCAGGCGACGAGCGCACGCCCATCCGACGGCGCCGCCGACGCGACGCCACTCGTGGCTGCGAGCGGCAGGAGCAGAGACGACATGAGGACCTCCCTTCGGGTCGGCGACGGCAGGCGTTTCACGGTATGTCCCTCCTAGAGGTTCGTCATCTTCAGCACCGTGTCCGGCAGGCGTGCCCCATGCACCTCGACCCGCGACAATGCCGCGTCGATCACGGTGAGATCGTCATCCGTCAACACAAGGTCCACGGCGCCAAGGTTCTCTTCCAGACGGTGCAGCTTCGTCGTACCCGGGATCGGCACGATCCAGGGTTTTTGCGCGAGCAGCCAGGCCAGCGCCACCTGCGCCAGCGTCGCCTGCCTGCGGGCCGCGACAGGCCTGATCGCATCGACGAGATCGAGGTTCGCCCGTCGTGCCTCTTGGGCTAGCCGGGGGACGAGGTTGCGAAAATCGCCGGTCTCGAATTGCGTGTTCGAATCGATCTTGCCGGACAGGAATCCCGCGCCAAGCGGCGTGAAGGGCACGAATCCTATGCCTAGTTCTTCCAGCGCAGGCAGAAGCTCGGTCTCCGGGCCCCGCCAGAACAGCGAATACTCGCTCTGCACGGCGGTGACCGGCAGGACCGCATGAGCGCGCCGGATCGTCCCGACACTCGCTTCCGAAAGGCCGAAATGCTTGACCTTGCCGGCCGCGACGAGATCCTTCACCGCGCCGGCCACGTCCTCGATGGGCACAGCAGGGTCGACCCGGTGCTGGTAGAGCAGATCGATGCGATCGGTCCGCAGCCGCTTGAGGGAAGCCTCGACGGCCGCCTTCAAATGTTCTGGGCGGCTGTTGACGCCACTGCCGCGCGCGCCGGTCACCGGATCGATGTCGAAGCCGAACTTCGTCGCGATGACCACATGATCGCGCACCGGCTCCAGCGCCTCGCCGAGCAACGTCTCATTGACGAGAGGCCCGTAGGCCTCCGCCGTGTCGAAGAGGGTGATGCCTTTTTCGTGCGCGGCGCGAAGCAGCCGGACCATCTCCGACTCCTTCGGCGCGGCACCATAGGTGCCAGTCATGCCCATGCAGCCGAGGCCAAGGGCCGACACCTTCAGGGTGCCGATCGAACGGTATTGCATCAGTATCGCCTTCGTCAGTTCGGCTCGGGCGCTTCGACGCCCGAAAAGGCGAGCACCGCGTCGGGAAGCCGCTGACCGCGCACCTCGATCGCCGCCACGGCGGCATTGAGTTCGCCGATCTCGGCCGCGCTGAACGTGACGGAGGCGGCGCCGATATTTTCCAGCAGATGCGGCATCTGGGTCGTACCCGGGATGGGAACGATCCACGGCTTCTGCGCCATCAGCCAGGCGAGCGCGATCTGTGCCGGCGTGGCTTCCTTCTTCACGGCCCAGTCCTTCAGCAAGGTCACCAGCGCGAGGTTGGCTTCACGGTTGTCGGGCGAGAAGCGGGATTCGATACCGCGGATGTCACCTTCAGCAAACCGCGTCCGCTGGTCGATCGCGCCGGTCAGGAAGCCGACGCCGAGCGGGCTCCAGGGCACGAAGCCGATGCCGAGTTCCTCGCAGGTGGCAAGCACTTCGTCTTCCGGACCGCGCCACAGCATCGAGTATTCGTTCTGCACGGCGGCGACGGGAAGCGCGGCATGCGCGCGCCGCAGGGTCTTCAGGCCCATCTCGGACAGGCCCCAGTTGAGAACCTTGCCCTCGGCCTTGAGGTCGCTGATCGCACCAGCCACGTCCTCGATCGGGACTGTGGGATCGACGCGGTGCTGGTAGAGCAGATCGATGCGGTCGGTCCTGAGCCGCTTCAGCATGCCCTCGACCGCCTGCTTGATGCGCCCGGGCTGGCTGACCAGCCCCGGGCGACGTTCGCCGGTCTCCAGATCGACGTCCCAGCCGAACTTCGAGGTGATGACTACCTCATTGCGGAATGGCTCGATCGCCTCGCCTAGGATTCGCTCGCACTCGTGCGGGCCGTAGGCCTCGGCGCAGTCGAAGAAGGTGACGCCGCGCTCATGGGCCGTGCGGATGATGTTGAGCATCTCCTCCCGAGGCGGGATGATGGTGTGGTATGTTCGGTGCATGTTCTGGACGCCGATGCCGACGCTCGAAACCTCAAGCGTGCCCAGGGTCCGCATACCGAGCGGCGAGCCGCCCGCAGCCGCGGTCGCTCCGCTTGACTGCGCCAGGACGGGCGCGGCGCTTGTCGCGAGGAGGGGAGCGGCGGCCAGGCCGCCCGCGACGCCGAGGAGGCTCCTGCGGCTCATCTTCATTTTGGCGGTCATGTCTTCTTCCCTTCCAGGTCTGGTGGTCACCGCACCGCGTAACCTCATGGGGGCGACGGTCCAGGATCAGTGTTGGTAGGTCGAAGATAGTGCGTGCCGAACTCTGCGATAATGCGCTATAATCGGCATGTGGTGTTTAGGTGGGCTAACGAATGAGTATGGACTTCAACAATCTGGCTGCCTTCGCCGCCGTCGCGCGGGAGAAGAGCTTTACCCGCGCTGCCGCGAAGCTCCGCGTCTCGCCCTCCGCGCTCAGCCAGACGATCAGCAGCCTCGAAGAGCGGCTCGGCATGCGGCTGCTGACGCGCACGACGCGCAGCGTCTCCTGCACCGAGGCGGGCGAGCGGCTGATGCGGACCGTGGCGCCGCGGCTGGGCGAGATCGAAGTGGAACTGGCGGCGTTGACGGAACTGCGCGACAGGCCGGCCGGAACGCTGCGGATTACCGCGGGCGAACATCCCGCCATCAGCGTGCTGCAGCCGGCGCTGAGCAAGTTCCTGCCGGACTACCCGGACGTCAAGGTCGAGATCATCGTCGACAGCGCCCTGACCGACATCGCCGCCGAGGGCTACGATGCGGGCGTGCGCATGGGCGAGCAGGTCGCCAAGGATATGATCGCGGTGCGCATCGGTCCCCAGATGCGCATGGCGCTCGTCGGCTCGCCCGACTACTTCGCCCGCCATCCGTCGCCGAGTGAGCCGCAGGATCTGGCGGAGCACAATTGCATCACGACCAGGATGCCGACCTATGGCGGCCTGGCGACCTGGGGACTGGAGCGCGACGGTCGCGAGGTGAAGGTTCGCGCCGACGGCCAACTGGTGTTCAACAGCCTCTCGATACGTGTCCAGTCGGCGCTCGATGGGCTAGGCCTCGCCTATGTGCCGGAGGACCAGGCTCTGCCCCATATCGCCGAGCGCCGCCTCGTCCGGGTTCTGGAAGAGTGGTGTCCCTATTTCCCGGGCTATCACCTCTACTACCCGAGCCGGCGTCATCCGTCTCCGGCGCTCACGCTACTGGTCGACGTGCTTCGCTACCGGGGACCGTAAGGTCCTGATCCGCGCGAGACTGTCCAGCCCGAGCTTTGCGTAATAGGTCAGTGCGATGAAGAGACCTGCAATGGCCAGCCAGTGCAGGAAGAAGCCCGCGACCGAATCCTCGAAGTTCCACCAGTCGAGTGTCATCTGCATGGACAGCTTCGTGCCGAGGGCCTGGGCCCGGGAACTCCACAGGCCGTAGGCGGCGATGAGTGTCGTTGCGAGCCGCATCGACCAGGTCCGGACGATGCTCGGACGCGTGATGCCGAACCATCCGCGGGCGACGCCCATCAGCATCGGCCACCTCAGTCCCAGATGGATCGAGACCAGGATCACCGCCCAGTAGGACGCAGCAATGTGGATCTGGCGCACCGTGAATCCGCCATAGGCCGACATGATCGATGAGAGAGCGTTGGAGATCAGCACGCTGGTGAGCAGCAGGACGAACATCGACGCCAGCAGCAAGGCCGTCGCCGTCAGGTTGAAGAGCCCGCGCCGCTGCCGTCCCCTGGTCGCCGCATTCGCAAACCAGCGGCGATTGAAGACATTGTGCAGGATGAGCAGGAGGAACAGCGCGGTCCCCGCTACCTCGTGCGTGACATTGCCGAGCCACCAGTAGGACAGACAGAAGAGGAGCAGCGCCGCGGCGACGAGATCGAAGCCGAGCCGCATGAGGAAGATGCGGGACATGGGCGACGTTCTACTCGACCGGCGTGCCGTCGAAGCGGGGAATGCGGTTTGCCGTGAACAGGAAGTCGCTGCCCGACTGGCTGCTGTGGCACGACTGGCAGCGTGCGGTGTTCTCGTCCATGTTCACCGAGCGGTCCGGCCAGAACCACTGGAACTGCCAATCGTCGGTGCGGCGGGACTCGTCATAGTCGAGACCCCAGTCCGCTCCCTTTTCCATGACGAAGTAGCGATAGACCTCGTCATTCCGGTAGTCGACGAGAACGAAGTGGGTGCCGTCCGGAATGGGCTGCCTCTGCTTGACCGCCTCGATCGCCTCGGGCGTCGTCATGATGTGCTCGGTCACCTCGCCGCGCCGCACGGTGGTGTAGTGGACCAGTGCCTCAAGCTCCGGAAACTGCACCCGTGTCGTCTCCGCATGGACCTGCCAGCCCACGAGTGACGCGGCGCAGGCGGCAAGCGCGGCAACCGCCGCGGGATAGGCGTATCGTCTCATGCGCAGGGTCCGCTTCATTCAGGTTGGTTAGGACGGATCGCCGTCCGGCGACCCGCAATAAGGACGCCATCAGCGCCCCTACTGTTCGTCGGCGACCTGTTCCATCCAGTCCACAGTCTTGCCGTCGAGCGCTTCCGAGAATGCGATATGGCTCATGCCGACATCGGCGCACGCCCCATGCCAGTGCTTGGCGCCGGGCGGGATCCACACGGTGTCGCCCGGCCGGATCTCCTGCACCGGTCCATCCCAGTGCTGCACCCGGCCGACGCCCGCTGTGACGATCAGCGTCTGGCCCAGCGGATGCGTATGCCATGCCGTTCGGGCACCCGGCTCGAAGGTGACGGTGCCGCCGCTGATCCGTGCGAGCCCGGCGCCCTTGAACCGCGAGTCGACGCGCACCGCGCCGGTGAAGTTCTCGGACGGCCCGGCGGTGGACGGCTGCGACCCCGCGCGGGTGACGACGACTTCTGTGTCCGCGTTGGCTGGCATTGCGATGGCGACCATGGCGGCGGCGAGTATTGCGGGTTTCATGAGGGCTCCGGTCGGACTGTGACGCGGTTGGGTTGATCGGAGCGCTATTTCTCGAAGACTTCCTTGGCGATCGCGACCGCCGAGACGGCGCTCGGCCAGCCGGAGTAGAACGCCATGTGGGTGATCGCCTCGACCAGTTCTTCCTCGGTCACGCCATTCTGGCGCGCCAGGTTGAGATGGGAGCGCAGTTGATCGGGCCGGTTGAGGGCAATCAGCCCGGCCACCGTCACCAGGCTGCGATCACGCTTGGACAGTTCAGGACGCTCCCAGATGTCCGCATAGAGGATGCTGTCCGTCAATTCAGCCAGCTTCGGCGCGGTTGCGCCCATCAACTGCTGTGCCCTGGACTGCGCCTGCGGCTCAGCGGCGACCTCTGCAGCTGGCGCATCGGACTGGGCGTGGGCCATCGTGGACATACCTCCGGCGGCGACGAGGGCGAGCAGCGTGTTTCTGGCGACGCGATTCATGGCGATTTCCTTGCGAGGGCATGGCTGGATCGGCAGCGAACGACATCAGTTGCATCTGTGCGCATGTCGCCCGGACTGCGATCGGCGAGCGTTGTCTGCCAGAGAGATAGACCCTTACGCATTCTGCGATAAGGCACGGTTATCGGCATGCGTCTGTAAGCTGAGCTAACGAATCCGCGAGCGCGACTTGCGTCCCGGCCGGAATTCGCGGCAGTGCTTCGAAAGCTTTCCAGCGCGACGGTGACGGAAGTTGCTCGATTGTACAGAAGCGATCCGGACGGCGTTGTCATGGCCGATCGTAAAATGGGTGCCAGGAATAGGTTTCGCTGCCCGCCGGTGCCGACCGGAGAAGAGGTCAAACGGATAGAGCAGAATACTACGGGAGTAATGTGGTCGGCGCTATTCAGCACGGCCGCCAAGACGGGGCTGCGTGGGGCGGAACTCCGCGCTCTGAAATGGCAGGACATCGATCTCGCCAAAGGTGTGATCCGCGCACCTACTCCTAAGTGCCGGGCCCCATATCGCCGGGTGTCGATTGGGCCAAACGCAATCAGTGTTCTTGAGGCTTGGTGGAAGGAAGCAAGGGATCCGGAAGGATCCGTATTCTGTATTAGCGGCGATCCTCTGTCGCAATTCGCAATGACGAAGGCATTCAACGCCGCCCAGATGGCCGCAGGCGTCGTAGGGTCCTTGGGGAAGCCAAAGTATGTTATGCACTCCCTGCGTCTTCACTCCTGTGTAGAAATGGCGCGCCGCGGTGCCAGCGGCAATGAGCTTGCACGTCTCATGGATACTCGGCCTCTCTTTCCAGAAGAAAACTAAGGACTCGAAGTTACCGATCCCGCACCAGAGTACCTAAAGGGAGTCGTGAATGCGATCGCTTGTGCTGCCCGCGAGCCAGGTAACAGCCCTCTGCAAGGGAGCCGCCCGATCTGGCTTCATTGCCGAAGTCAGAATGGGCGATGTCGTGGTGCGCCTGATGCCCGCCGAGGGCTCCTCTCAGGACGACAACGACATAGGCCCGGAAGCATTCAAGACCTTAGACGAATATAAGATCTGGAGGGATCGGAGCCGTGCGGGCACAGCTTAAGGGTATTCACAAGGTCAAGCGCCGTTAGAAAACGATGGAATAGAAGTCGCTACCAACCGCGACAGCGGCCAGGGCATCGGCCCCGAAGATGACTGAAACCATTGCGGCGTCGGTAACGGTCATCCCCATGTTGACGAGCCCGATGAGCATGATCGGAGCGGCGAGTTTCAGGAGGGCTTTCCCTTCCTGAATGCAGAGGCCGCGATCGACATTGTCGCAGGCCCAGTCGAACGGGCGGAATCCAGGTGCGCGAGGGCCATTTTCGGGGTCTTCAGGAGACGGAAGGTGAAGGTGGCGGCGTCCGGTCGGTGTAGCCGGACGCCGTCGGACGTCATTCGGAGCGACTTCACCTTCGGCTCGAGCGCGTTGTTCGAATGGTAGAGCGGGGCATTTCGCTGGTCGGGGTCATCGGACGTGTCTGTTGAGTTCGGTCGAAGGGATGCGGCGCCTCAGCGCCGCACCTCGAAGATGAGGTTGAAAGGCGTTTCCGCGGCGCGACGGAAGTGCGTGAAGCCCGCCTTGCGGAACACTTCAGCCAGCCGTGCCTGGCCAGCCTGCGCGCCGAGCACCATGTGACCGCCCTCCGAAATCGCGTGCGCGGTGCAGATCACGGCCGAGGCCGAGTAGTAGAGCTGCGCGACCGGGTTGAGGTTGTCCTTGACGTGGTCGTGCGCGAACGGCTCGACCAGCAAGACGGTACCGCCCGGTGCGAGGGTCTCGGTCGCATGGCGTGCTGCCGCGATCGGATCGCCCAGATCGTGCAAAATGTCGAAGAAGCAGATCAGGCCGTAGCCGCCGTCCGCATAGTCGTCGGCCCGGCTAAGCGCATACTCGACGCGGTCCGATACGCCCGCCGCGGCCGCGTTCCGCCGTGCTTCGTCAAGCGACGCAGGATGCGTGTCGAAGCCATGGAAGCGCGAGTTCGGGAACGCTTCGGCCATGAGCAGCGTCGAATGCCCGTGACCGCAGCCGACGTCGGCAACCTCAATGCCGGCCTCCAGTTGTTCCACCACACCATCAAGTGCGCGCAGCCATTGCGGCACCAGATTGGCGCGGTAGCCGTTGCGGTAGAAAGCCGCCGAGCCACAGGAAAGCCGGCCGTCATGCTCGCCCCAGGCGATGCCCTTGCCAGTCCGGAAGGCATCGAGGGTCTTCGGTTCGTCGAACCACATCGACGCCGGCACGTTCCAAGCATGCGGGATATAGACAGGGCTGTCCTCGACGGCCAACACCATCGCATGCTCAGGCAGCAGTTCGTAAGTGTCGCTGAGCCCGTGATAGGCGATGTAGCCGCCTGCGGCCTGCGCGTTCAGCCATTCGGCGACGTAGCGCTCTGCGCAGTCGGCCCGCTTGGCGACTTCCTTGGCGCTCAGGGGGCCAGCCCCGGCCATGGCCCGGTAGAGACCGAGCTTGCTGCCCAGGCTGACCATCACACCGGTGTAACCGGCCGTCAGATCGCCGAAGGCGCGTGTCGCGAAGGCTTCAAGCCTTGCCTGATCGATCTTTGGTGTATCCAGCATTGCACTGTTCCTTCGTGGAGTTGGTTGCGTTCAGATGCGGCTGTGGTGTAGGCCGTTGGGTAGCCTGCGCGACAGAGCCGCTCTCGCCCGCAATCGGTCCATTCGTGCCAAGTCGGGTGCTTTCTCGTGGCACGGCGCGAGGGGCCATCATGTCCAACCACGCGAACCAGAACGGATCGGCCCAACTGCGGGTTTGCCTCGTCGCTCTGCCGGATGCGGTTATCTCGACCTTGGCCGGAATCTACGACGTGATGAATGGCGTCTCGATGATGGGGATCGCTACCCCCGGCACCAAGCATCCCTTCAAGGTAGAGATCGTCGGCGAACAGACGGGCCCGCTCCGACTGGCAAGCGGCATGCCCATCGATGTGCAGCATTCGGTGGATGACGTCGGGGCCTGCGACATCGTCATCGTCCCGTCGGTGCTGCTTAAGCCGGGGGGCTGGGAGACGGGTCGCTACCCGCGTCTCGTGGAGTGGATAACGCGGATGCACGATGGCGGCGCAAGGCTATGTTCGGCCTGCTCGGGCGTCTTCCTGCTGGCCGAAACCGGGCTGTTCGATGGCAGGGACGCGACCGTCCATTTCGGCTACGCGAACCAGTTCTCTGCCTGTTACCCCGCAATACCGATCCATCCCGAACGCGTGCTGGTGATCTCGGGCGCGCGCGAGGACCTCGTCAGTTCGGGCGCATCTAACACCTGGCACGACATGGTGCTCTACCTGATCGCCCATCACATCGGGGCGACTGTCGCGCAAGAGGTCGCGCGCATGTTCGCGCTGCAATGGCACCAGGACGGACTGACGCCCTACATGATCTTCGAGGGTCGCAACGACCACGGCGACGCCGAGATCCAGAACGCCCAGGAGTGGCTTGCAACGAACTTCTCGATCGGCAATCCGGTCGAAGCGATGATCAAGCGCTCAAGGCTTGCACAACGCACGTTCAAGCGGCGCTTTGCGGAAGCGACAGGCCTTGCGCCGCTCGCCTATGTGCAGCGCCTGAGGATCGAGGACGCCAAGCGCCGACTCGAGCGAACCGGCACGCCGGTGGACGAGATCAGTTGGCGTGTCGGCTACGAGGACGCCGCCTTCTTCCGGCGGCTGTTCAAGCGTATCACGGGGATGACGCCCGGCGCGTATCGGCGACGGTTTCAGATACCGGAGTTTGCGCGAGGGTAGGTCGTGTTTGGGCAATCCGCAGGCTGCAGACTGAAAGCAGCGCGTCCATCTGGATCGCTGCTCGGTTATCGACAAACTCCGCAAAAGCTTCCGGGGAACGTCAGATCGATGATGACCAACCCTAACCCTGCCAGACTGCGTGGTCTGGAACGGCACGTCGCCTCATGGGAGCGAGGCGACGGCACAACAGCGGACGCAGGGCTGCCGTCTGCCTCAGCTCGGATGCGCCGCTGAGAATCCTTCTCGCGATTTGTGGTCCTGCAAGATCATATCCGACGCCTTCTCCGCGATCATGATCACTGGCGAGTTGGTGTTGCCGGAAACGATCGTCGGCATAATCGAAGCATCGACGACGCGCAGGCCAGAAATGCCATGCACCCGCAGCCGGCCGTCGACCACGGCCATCGCATCTGCACCCATCTTGCAGGTGCCAACCGGGTGGAAAATCGTAGTGCCGATATCGCCGGCCTTGCGGACGAGATCTTCGTCGCTTTCATAGTGTGCCCCAGGCAGCATTTCCTCAGGCGCAAAGCGGGCAACGGCGCGCGCCTTCATCAAGCGGCGGACATGGCGAAGCGATGCTACGGCCACGGTCCTATCTCCCGCCGTAGACAGATAGTTCGGCCGGATCTTCGGGGCCGTATGCGGCTCGGACGCTGCTATGTGGACGGTGCCGCGGCTTTCCGGTCTGAGGCAGCAGACCGAAACCGTGACGGCGGGGAAGCGATGCAGCGGCTCGCCCAGCCGGTCGGTGCTCAACGGCTGGACGTGATATTCGAGGTCGGGCGTCTCCAGGCGCGGGTCGCTTCTGGCGAAGATGCCAAGCTGGCTCGGCGCCATCGACAACGGCCCGGTGCGACGGATGGCGTATTCGACGCCCATGGCCGCGCGGCTGAACAGATTATGGTAGCGCTGGTTTAGTGTCGAGGCATTGGCGACCTTGAAGACCGTGCGGATCTGCAGATGATCCTGCAGGTTCTCGCCGACGCCTTTCAGCGCGTGGCGAACCGCAATCCCGGCTGTGCCAAGCACGTCAGGTCGGCCGACGCCGGAAAGCTCGAGCAGCTTCGGCGAATTGATCGCGCCAGCGGCAAGTATCGTCTCGCCTGCCTGCGCACGGTGCAACCGGCCGCCCATGCGGAAGTCAACGCCTGTGACGCAAGCTCCATCGAAAACCAGGGTTTCGGCCTCGGCGCCGGTCACGACGCGCAAATTCGACCGCCAAAGCACGCTCCGCAGGAACGCTTTGGAGGTGTTCCAGCGCACGCCCTTCCTCTGGTTGACCTCGAAATAGCCCGACCCCTCGTTGGTCCCACCGTTGAAATCCTCGGTCCGGGGGATGCCGAGTTCCTCGGCAGCATCGCGGAAGGCATCCAGGATCGGCCAGGACAGGCGCTGGCGCTCGACGCGCCATTCGCCGCCGGCGCCATGGAGCTCGTTTGCGCCACCAAAATGATCCTCGGACTTGCGGAAATATGGGAGCACGTCATCCCAACCCCAACCAAGGTTTCCGGCTTGTCGCCAGCCATCATAGTCGGCTGCCTGGCCGCGCATGTAGATCATGCCGTTGATGGACGAGCAGCCGCCCAGAAGCTTGCCGCGCGGATAGTTGAGCGCACGACCGTTCAGCCCGGCCTCCGGCTCGGTCTTCATGAGCCAATCGGTGCGCGGGTTGCCCATGCAATAGAGATAGCCGATGGGAATGTTGACCCAGTGGTAGCGGTCGCTGCCGCCGGCTTCCAGAAGCAGCACGCGCACGGCCGGATTGGCCGACAGTCTGTTGGCCAGCACGCAGCCGGCTGAACCGGCGCCGACGATGATGAAGTCGTAGTATCCGAAATCGGCAGCGGCCTGTTTCAATTGGATGTCCGTTCGCTTGCGATCCTGTCCCATAGCGGACCCATGGCCTGGTTGATCTCGCCATACAGACGATAGCGCTGCTCATAAGCCGGTGCGATTTCACTGTTGGGCTGATAGCAGCGGTCGGGCGCGGTCATGGCAGCCGCGCCCGCAGAAAAGTCGGCAAACAAGCCGACGCCCGCCCCAGCCGCAATTGCAGCGCCCAGCGCACCGGTCTCGCGGCTGCGCGCTACCGTGACCGGCACGCCCAGCACATCGGCGAATATCTGCGGCCAGACGGCGCTGCGCGAGCCCCCGCCTGAGAGAACCGCCTGACTGACAGTCGCTCCGGCTCGACGCAGCGTCTCGATATGGCGGCGATGTTCGAAGACGACGCCCTCGAACAATGCGCGCAGCATATGCGCCCGCGTGTGCCAGCCGGCGATGCCGTAGAAACCCGCACGCGCCTTGCCATTCTGCTGCGAGCCGTAAAGGAATGGGTGATAGATCGGCATGTCTGCGGCTGGATCGACGGAAGCGACAAGCTCGCTGCAGATCTCGAATGGCGATGCGCCTGCCGGCGGCGCATGCTCGAAGAACTCACGCACGATCCACTCGAGATTTGCGGCCGAGGTGGCGCTCGATTCGATGGCCAGGTAGCGCACCGGATCGAACGTCGACAGCATGAAGATCGACGGATCGCGGATCGGCTCTGCGGTGATAACCTGGTTGATGCTCCAGGTGCCCGCAATGATGGAGGCGGCTCCGGTGCTGGTGACGCCCGAACCGACGGCGCTGGCGACGACGTCGAACAGGCCCGCCACCACGGGCGTGCCCGCCCGAAGGCCGGTGGCGGCGGCGACGTCGCGCGTGATATGGCCGGCAATGTCGCAGGCCTCCAGCACGTTCGGTAGCAGTTCCATGCAATCGTCGAGACCGTAGGCGGCCAGCAACTCACGCTCGTAGCGCCGCTCGGACATGTGCAAAAGCCCACAGCCCGACATATCCGAGGTCTCGCTCGAGCGCGCCCCGGTGAGGCGGTTGACGACAAAATCCTTGCACAGGAAGACGGTGCCAATTCGGGCAAAAAGCGCCGGGTCATGACACTTGAGCCACGCCAGCAGAGTCGGCGTCTGCGCCGCCCAGGGCCGTTGCAGGCAGTGGACATAGGTCCGCTCGCCAACGCCTGCGGCCGCCCATTCGCTGACGATGCCGATGCCGCGCGTGTCGAGCGACTGGATGCCGAGCAGCGGGTCGCCGCCGCGGTCCAGCGCGTAGAGCCCGTTGCCGTGACCGGCGCAGCCGATCACCACGATGTCGCCTGGATCGACACCCGACTGGTCGAGGCACTGACGGATGACCTCGACGGCGTTGCGCCACAATTCACCGAGGTCGCGCTCGACGTGACCGGGTTTTGGCATGCAGGAGCGGCCGTCCCGGGCGGCGAGCGCGAGCTCGCGACCGGCGGTATCGAAGATGATGGCCTTTATGACGGTGTTACCCGCATCAAGACCCAGAATGTATTGCTGCATTGACGCTCCTCCCAAGCTGCCAAGGGTTACTCTTGTCGGTAGAGCTCCCAAGCCGCCGCGCCGTCCGCATTCTCATGGATGATCGCCATCAATCCTCTCACGACGGCACGAGGGTTGGCATGCTGGTATATGTTGCGGCCATAGACCATGCCTGCCGCGCCTTGCGCCATCAGCGCCGCCGACTTTTCGAAGACGGCGCGCAGATCCTCCCTGCCCCCGCCGCGCACAAGCACCGGACAGCGCGCCGCCGCCACGACCCGGTGGAAATCGTTCGGATCGGTGGTCGGATCCGCCTTGATGATGTCGGCGCCCATCTCGCTGGCGAGCCGGGTCAGGGTGACGATCTTTTCGGGGTCGCCGTCGACCATGTAACCACCGCGCTCCGAGTTGGGCAGCATAGCCAGCGGCTCGATCATCAGCGGCAAGCCGTATTTTTCGCAGTCGGCGCGAACGCGGGCAATGTTGTGAACGCATTGCCGGAACAGGTCCGGCTCATCGGGCAGCATGAATAGATTGACGACCACGCAGGCCGCATCCATTTCCAGCGCGCCGATCAGCGGCTCGGCTTCGTTCTGCAGGATGGCCCACATCGAGCGATGTCGGGTTTTGTTATATGGATTGCCCATGTCTATGCGCATGACCAATGCTGGCTTGTCCTTGCCAGGCAAGGATTGCAGCAGATCGGCCTGGCCATAGTTCATCTGAATGGCGTCCGGTCCCGCGGCGACGAGCTGGGCGACAACGCCGGCCATGTCTTCGAGCCCTTCCAGAAACGACGGCTCGTTGCACACGCCATGGTCGATTGCGACGTCGAGACAGCGCGCTTCACCGAACAACCGGTTCATGCGGACTTTCTTGCTGATGCGCATTCGGCGCTCCTTCCTTCGACTTTTCGGGATTCGAGATCGACGCCGTGCCGGCGTTGCAACAGGGCGAGGAAATCGGTGCGCTCGATTGCCTTGCGCGCGCCGTTCCAGTTCTTTTCGACAGCGAGAATATCGAGAACCGCATCGAGAAGATCGCTCGAGAGAGCTCCGGTAATGGCGATCGTCGTGCGGCGGAGCATAAGGTCCTCCAGCTGCTCGACAAATTCATTGGCGATGAGATATTGGATCTCCCGGGCCGAGTAGTCGCCGCCGGGCAAGAGTTCGTCATGTCCCGCTGCCATATAGGCGGCGACGGCATCCGCCACGGTGCCGTAGCGCTCAAAGAGGCTCCGCATCCGGTCAAGCGACAGACCGTGCGCCGCCGCGCGATCTGCGCACCATTTTGCGGGGGCAACGGGAAAATGCCGGCCGCCGCCGATCGGCATGTTTTCAGTGCCGACGATGCGCTGGCGGCACAATCGCTCAAGCACGATATCGGCTGCCAGTTCGCCGAACGATCGGAAGGTTGTCCACTTCCCGCCGATCATGCACAGCGTCGGCGGCAATGTACCGGCGCCCTCGACAAGCTCGCAGAAATGATCGCGGGGAATGCGCCCGGTAAAGCTGTCTTGGCTTATCGGTAGCGGCCTGACCCCGGTGAACTGATAGACGATGTCGGTATCGGCGATGTCGATCTTGGGAAACACGAAGGACAGGGACTGCAGGATGTATTGGCGCTCGTCTTCCATGCAGCACGCCTGGTCGGGATCGTCGAAACGGATGTCCGTCGAGCCGACCAGCACGTTGCCGAGATAGGGGAACAGGATGCAGATCCGGCCGTCCTCGTTCTCGTAGTAGATCATGTGACCGTCGAGCGCCTCATGAAGCTCGCGATTGTCGACGACCAGATGCGAACCCTTGGTGCCGCCCATAAGCTTTGGCGCAATGGCTCCGATCGCCAAATTGGTCAGGTCGATCCAGCCGCCTGTGGCGTTGACTA
This sequence comes from Mesorhizobium sp. WSM4821, assembly GCF_055901555.1. NCBI lineage: Bacteria > Pseudomonadati > Pseudomonadota > Alphaproteobacteria > Hyphomicrobiales > Phyllobacteriaceae > Mesorhizobium > Mesorhizobium sp. WSM4821. The sequence continues at coordinate 6,096,796 of NZ_CM148371.1, forward strand.
CGAGCCGCGGCGTCACGGCGATGGTGTCGCCAGACAGTCCGTCGTTAAGCATCAGGCCTGCGTCGCCGAGCGATACGCGTGCATAGTTGAGCGCTCGCGCGGATGGTTTGTCCTGCATGGTGTCGCGCAGCATTTCGGTACCCACCCGCTCGGGGTGGCTGACCCAGGCATCATAGTATGTCGCCGAATTGCGAACAGCTGGATTGATTGCCGGCCAGACCTTGAGCGTTTCAGCGCGGCTCCTGAATTTGTGCGTCGGGACGATACGCCGCGGGGCGGTGAAGAAGTCATACATCGCAAGGCCGGTCTTGATGACCAACGCGCCGCGCCGGCCTGGGCGACGGCTTAATCCAAGGAAGCGGAATGCGCCATTTGCTATGCCTGAGAACAGGTCGAAGATAGGCACCGTGGTCGGCAGCGGCGCGACGTAGTGCGGCGCGTTCTTCAACAGCCGATCGCGTTCGAGCAGAGATTCGCGGACCAGCTTGAACTCGCCGTTTTCAAGGTAGCGCAAGCCGCCATGCACCATGCGTGAGAGGGCTGCGCTGGCGCCGGAACAATAATCGCCCTTTTCGGCAAGCAGCACATCGATGCCCTGCAAGGCGAGTTCGCGAAATACGCTGATGCCGTTGATGCCGCCGCCTATGACGAGCACGTCAACAGCGGGGTTATCGCGCAAGCCGGCGATCGTCTGGATGCGATTCATGTCAGGACGCGCTTTCGATCACGCATCGATCGCCACAAGATGCCCGGCCACCGCCGCATCGACGGCGCCCAGCTCGGAAGCACTCAGCGAAATCTCCCCTGCCCTGGCGTTGTCGACCGCCTGCTTCGCGCTCCGCGCCCCGCACAACGCGAAGGTGATGCCGGGCTGCGCCAGCGTCCAGGCGATGACGATCTGCGCCATGGTTGCCTGGTGGGCCTGCGCGAGCGGGTTCAGGGCATGCTTCAAAGCGGCCACCTTGCGCCGGTTGGCCTGGGAGAAGCGGGGATTGTCTTTGCGCTGGTCATCGCCGCTGAACTCACGCGTCGGATCGATCGCGCCTGAAAGCAGGCCCAGCGCAAGCGAAGAGTAGCTCAGGACGGCGACTTGATGCTGGCGCGCGACCGGCAGCAATGTCTGCTCAATCTCGCGGTCCAGCATCGAATACCGTTCCTGGATCGCGTCGAGCTGGCCAGCTTCTATATACTGCTGCAGCTCGGCGGCGTTGAGGTTGCTTGCGCCGATGGCGCGGATCTTGCCAGCAGATTTGAGGCGTTCGAGCGCTTCCATCGTTTCGGCAATGGGGGTGGTCGGGTCCTGCCAATGGGTGATGTAGAGATCGATATGGTCGGTGCCGAGGCGCCTCAGGCTCTGCTCCACTTCATAAGCAATGCCGTCGGCGCCCAGATATCGGTTGACCGGCCTTCCGTCCTGATCGAAGAAGTAATTGCCCTTTTTCGAATGCCAGTTCAGGCCGCATTTGGTGGCGATGACCGCGCGCTCGCGCCGGCCCTTGATGGCCTTGCCGACGATCTCCTCGCTGCGGCCGAGACCGTAGGCCGGCGCGGTGTCGATGAGCGAGACCCCGGCATCGATGGACGCCTGGATCGCGGCGATCGATTCGGCTTCATCCGTGCCACCCCACATCCAGCCGCCGATGGCCCAGGTGCCGAGGCCCACTGCCGAAGCAACAACGCCGGACCTGCCGATGCGACGGGTGATCTGTCGAGAGTTCATGCTGCATTTCCTTCGGCGAGTTCGAGGATCTTCAAGCCAGTGGTTTCGTCGGTGACGAGGGTATCGAGGTGAGAACCGCGCATGGCACTGAGGATCGGGACCACCTTGCTTGCACCGCTTGCGACCCCGATCGACCGTGGAATGGTCGCGAACTCCTCGAGCGTCAGCGAAACGAGTGAGTGGTTGAGGCTGTAGTCCGCGAGCTTGCCGTTACTGTCTATGAGATGGGCGAGCAGCTCGCCGGCCGCGCCCGAGCGTTCGATAGCCAGCCGGTCGGCACTCGAGGACGGGTGCAGATCGTAGTAGCTCGAATCGTCGGTCAGGATGGAGCCGATGCCGACGACCGCAAGCGTTGCTTCCCGCGCCTTGCTAAAGACGTCCGAAACGGCCCGGACGCCCATCAACATGTCGCGTTGATCCGGGCTGTCAGCAAACAGCGGCGCGTGAATCTGATAGGCGCGCCCGCCGAGTTTGTCGGCCATCAGCGAGGCGACATGATTGACATCGGTGTAGTGCTTGCCCTGGACCAAGCCAGTCGCGGGAATGACCTCGACGTCGTAGCTGCGGCTCGGCTTGAGGCCGGCGACGACGGCGCTCACCCCCTTGCCCCCAGTAATGGAAATCGTATCGCCGTCCTTGATCGTCTCAAGCACCAGCCTGGCCGCGGCCTCGCCGACGCGCTGCAGCGCAGCCTGCGGATTATCCGAAACGAAAGGAACGACGACGGCCCTTTGGATTCCACCGAGCGCGACAAGACGGGCTTCGATGTCGACCAGTTGCTCGACCGGCGACTTGATCTTGATCTCGACAAGCCCGAGTTGATGGCCGCGTTTGATCAGACGATTGACGGTTGCATGCGAGATGCCGAGCTCCTTGGCGATTTCAGCCTGCGTCTTGGCTTCCATGTAATGAAGCACAAGCGCCTGATACATCTGGCGGACGATCGTGATATCGTCTCGCGAATTGGTTGGTGCCATGATGGGGTGCTCAACTCTCGCGCTGCGGCTCAGGATTTCCTGCTGTGCAGAAAGTGGTCAATCGATACCGCCGCAAGCAGGATGCATCCCTTGATCATATCCTGCCAATAGACGGAGACGTCGAGCAATATCAGCGAACTTGTAACGACCGAGAGCAGCGCCATGCCCAGTATGGCGCCGAAGATGGTACCCGAGCCGCCATTGAGCGATGCCCCGCCGATCACGGCCGCGGCGATGATGTTGAGCTCCATGCCCGCGCCGAAGGTCGGGGTCGCGGCGCCAAAGCGCGACATGTAGATGACGCCGGCAAAGCCCGCCAGGGTCGAGCAGAGAACCGTGACCCAGAATTTGACCTGCTTGGTCTTGATGCCCGAAAATTGGGCCGCCTTCTCGTTGCTGCCGGTATAGAACACCTTGCGGAAGGCGGTGGCGCGCCGAAGCAGTAAATCGAAGATGGCCACGACCACCACAAAGATGACGATGACATAAGGCACATTGCCGAAGCTGCCTTGGCCGATCGCCTTGAACCCGGGCGGCAGGGTGAACAGCGACAGCGGGGTTCCCTTGGTGATGACAAGGCAAAGACCGCGCACGATCACCATCGCCGCCAGCGATGTGATGAAGTGATTGAGCCCGATGACGGTCACGAAGAAGCCCATCGCCGCGCCGACCAGCGCGCTGGCAGCTATGCCGATGAGGCTCGCGGTCCACGGGTCCAGTCCCATCAGGAACAGCGCGCCTGACACGACCATGGAGAAGCAGACCACCGATCCGACGGAAAGGTCGATGCCGCCGACGATGAGGAGTATCGTCATGCCGACCACGACGATGCCTTCAATGGAGAAGCTCATCAGCATTGCCCGGAAATTTCCCCAAGTCAGGAAATGCGGCGAGGCGAATGTCATGGCGATGCAGAGCGCCAGCATGATTGCGATCAGCCCCGTCTCGCGCATTGACCCCAGCCGCAGCCGGCTGCGCCCGCCTAGCCCGGGGGCGCTTGCCTTGATCCCAGCGTCCATGAGGGTTCCTCCGGTCTGTCTAAGCGACATTGTGAGCCTGCCTTGCGCTTGACGGTAGCCGCCGGACATCCGAAGCCAGCAGCATGATCGCCTCTTCGCTCAATTCGTCCGCCCCGAGTTCGCCGACGATGGCGCCTTCGTGTATGACAAGCACCCGGTCGCTGAGGCCGATCAATTCCGGAAGCTCGGATGAAATCACGATGACGCCGACGCCCCGCTCGGCGAGATCGCGAAGCAGGCGATGAATTTCCACTTTGGCGCCAACATCGACACCGCGTGTCGGCTCGTCCAGAATGACCACCTTGGGACCGACCGAAAGCAGCCTGGCGATGGCTACCTTCTGCTGATTGCCACCACTGAGCGTCGACACCTTTGTCTCGATGCCGCCCATGCGCACACCGTGTCGCTCCACCAGCTCGGCGGCTTGCCTAGCCTCGGCGCGGCGATCGAGCAGCCCAAGGGGCGTGGTCAGTTTCCGAAGGTCCAGCGCGGAGATATTCGATGCAATCGAGAGGTCCAGGAACAGACCCGACGCCTTGCGGTCCTCAGACAGGTAGACCAGGCCGGCGCGCACGGCATCGCTGTAGGTCCTGATGCTGACCGGTTCGCCATTGAGTTCGACCGATCCCGACACTTTCGGGCGCAAGCCGCAGACGGTCTGGACCATCTCGCTGCGGCCGGCGCCAATCAGCCCGCCAATGCCAAGAATTTCGCCCGCACGAAGCGCGAAGCTGACACCGTCGCGACCTTGGCGATAGGAGAGATCTGTGACCGACAGCACGGAGCGGTCGGTGCGCCGTTCAGGCGAGAGCTTTTGCGGATAGAGCTGGGTGATTTCGCGCCCGACCATCTTGCGCACGACATCACTGGCAGTGACCGAAGCGACAAGATCGGTCGCTACATATCTGCCGTCACGAAAGACCGTGACACGGTCGCACAGGTTGAAGATCTCGGCCATGCGGTGGCTGATGTAGATAATTGAAATTCCGCGCGCCTTGAGATCGCGCACGATTGCGAAAAGGCGCTGCGCCTCGGTCTCGGTCAGGGCGGCTGTCGGCTCGTCGAGCATCAGCACCCGGCATTCGAGCGCCAGCGCCTTGGCGATTTCCACAAGCTGCTGGTTGGAAATCGAAAGGTCGGCGACCGGCATGTCGACCGGGATCGGCGCCAGCAGGTTCATGATCTTCTGCGCATCGGCGTAGAGCCGGCGAAAATTCATCAGCGGCGCGCGCCGATTGTTGATGGCCGCCATGAGAATATTCTCGGCGACAGTGGCATCCTGGCACAGCGCGATTTCCTGGTGGACGAGGCCTATGCCAAGCCGCTGCGCAGCCGATGGCGATGCGATGGTGACGTCCTTGCCGTCGAGGCGAATGGTGCCTTCGTCGGGTTGCACTATGCCGGCGATGATATTCATCAGCGTGGACTTGCCGGCGCCATTCTCGCCACAAAGCGCGTGAATTTCGCCCCGCCGCAGCGTGAAACCGACCCCCGTCAGCGCTTGGATGGCGCCGAAGGATTTCGAAATGTCGCGGATTTCAAGAATGGCGGCGGCAGTCACTGCGTCCCCCTGCAGCGTTGATATTGACGATCGCCCTGTCGACGGGGCGCGAGCGCCCCGTCCGGTTCGAGCATCTCAGAAGACCCTATTCCTCGATGCCTTTGGTGCCGCGCCGCTTGAGGTAGGCGTCCCAATAGAAATCGTCGGCATTGTCGGCAGTGACGATGGAAAAGCCGTTGTCGACGAAAGGCACGCCCATGCCGTTGAACCCCGACCGCCGGGCGTCGTTCATCGGATCGATCAGCTCGGGGTGCTTGGCCAGCCACAGCAGCATGAACCCCATGTAACCCTGCATGCCCTGGTTGGGGTTGACCGAGCCAAAGATTTCGCCGGCCTTGATCATGTCGAGGATCTTGGCATTGACGTCGGCCAGCATCACTCGGATCTTGCCGCCGCCCTCCTTCGCGGCCTGCGCGGCGCCGATTGCCGAGTTGGCTTCCGGCATGAACACTGCGCCCAGGTCGGGATGGGCCTGGGCGAGGCTGAGCACCGCCTGATAGGCCTTCGTCGCATCTTGGTTCGAGGCCGCGCGGCCGACGAGCTTCATCTCGGGCCATTTGGCTTCCATGCGGGCGATGAAGGCGGCGATGCGCTTGTCGTGATTATCCTGTCCGGGGTTCTCGAGCACCGCATATTCACCCTTGCCATCCATCGCCTTGGCAATTGCATCGGCGGCATAGGTGCCTTCGGCGACGTTGTCGGAGGTGATGTAGGACACGCGTTTGGAATTGGGCGAATCCGCGGCGAATGTGACCACTGCCGTTCCCTGTTCTATGGCCCGATTGATGGGCTCGATGAAGGGGTCGGAGTTCATCGGGTGCACCAGGATGCCGGCCGGCTTCTGAGCCAGCGCCTGGTCGAAGGTCGCTATCTGCTTATTCACATCGTATTCGGGCGTTCCGGTATATTCGGTCTCGCAACCGAACTGCTGGCCAGCCTGCTTGAACATCTCGTAGACCGGGAACCAATATTCGACCCCGGAAACCATGACGTTCATGACGTATTTTTCACCCGGCTCGCATTTGAACGGGTTGGCGGCCTGGGCTGCGGTGTGGCTGGCCGCCAACACAGCGGTGGTAGCTGCCGACATGGCAAGCATGCTCAAAAATTTGCGCAAGAGTCCTCCCCCGGCCGAAGCCTGGTCAATTGGGCGGCCGGACACTCGGGTGCCGCCGCTTGTGGTTGATGACACCGAACCTCCTCCCGAGGCTCAGCGGTTGATCATTCGCAGCAGTTCGCCCGACTGTCAATAAAATTCATTCACAGAAATATATTTCACATCTGCCTGTAGGACTTGGGCAGCATGCAAACCGGCGATCTGCAGGCCGGCACTCAGACAAAAGGGCGAACCGACCTCGCCGCGGTGCCTGAGCAGCGCGGCAAGGTCGGCAGCGGGCTATTTAGCTGGTGCCAACAGGAGCTCGAGATCGACCGCGTCCGCCATCGCCTTGTATCCCGCGTCGTTGGGATGGAGATTATCGCCGCAGTCGTAGTCGTCGCGCAGGTATCCCGGCTTGGCCGGGTCTTCCATCACCTTGTCGAAGTCGATCACGCCGTCAAAGCCGCCGCCGGTGCGGATCCATTCGTTAACCGCGGCGCGTATCTTTTCCTTCTCGGGTGTGTAGTACCCTTCGGTAGGCAGCCCTTTGAAGGTGTCGGCGAAAGGGGTCAACGTCGCACCCACGATGCGTACGCCATGGGCATGCGCGCGGTCGATGAGTTGTTTGTATCCGGTGATGATGTCTTCGGCGGTCGGTTCCTTGTCGTCCGGCGTGATTGCGTTTTCGCCGGGCCAGCCGATATCGTTGATGCCCATCATCACAACGATGGTCGAAACATTGGGATGGCTCAGGACATCAGAATCGAAACGTGCCAGAGCATTGACACCCATCCCGTCGGTCAACACGCGATTGCCCGAAAAAGCTTCGTTGACCACCGCGACCTTGCGGTTGGCCTCCTGCAAACGCTTGGCGACATGGTCGGGCCAGCGATTGTTGGCGTCGGGGGTCGAGCAATTCCCATCCGTGATGGAATCCCCGAAAAACACGACCGCCTGGGAATCCGGCGCGGCGTCAACCCATATATCGCTCAGGAAAAGGCGGGATTTGAGTGTGCTGTCAGCCTTGAACGCGGCGTCGTTTGTAAAATTGCCCGGGCCGGAGATGTAGGCGGTCTGCACACCATCCCAATGCACCGACGAGAGCGCCGTCTTCTTCGGCAGGAAGATGCTGACGGAGATGTCGGAAAGCGCTTTTGCCGGGAGGGCGACGGGGTCGCTGAGGATTGGGGCTCCCGGCGGAATGACCACGGAACTCTTGCCACCCCATGTGATCGGCTTCAGGGTCGCCTGTTCGACGGCGCCGTCCTTGGCTGCTATTGCTACGCTGCCGGCTCCGATGGTCAGCGGCTTGGCGCTGAAAGCGTTCGACAGGACGACCCGGACGCTGTTGCCTCCGACACTGATGCGGGCAACTTGGCGGACGGTCTGGTTCTCCAGCACCTCCGGCACTGCGAAAGGCGCAGGAAGATCATCCGACCAGCGCGGAGCAGGCGTGGCAGCCCAGGTGGTGATCCAGTTTCCGGTTTCGGCGCTCTGTGCCCCGAAACCAGCCATTGCTGAACCGGCTACCGCAGCCGCACATGCCAGGATGGCCTGACGTCGACGCGGTTTCCTCCCTGCTGCGGAAAAAAGCGCCGATGAAACTTCACCTGCAAAAATAAATGGCCTGTTGAGCCGCATTTTCATCTCCTCCTCGAGACATGCCTGTAATGCCGCCGCCGGCCTTATTATGACGGGCTGCATAGGAAATGAAATTAAACTTCCGTGGCGATGTCGGACCAGCGTCAGGAGCAAGATGTCCGGGGGTGGCACAGGGATGCCGCCGGAAAGCTGATCCGAGATGGTTGCCCGGAACCGGTCTCGGCAAGACACGTTGCTAGGTCAACGAATTCCACTGAAAAGGATCCGTGCCATGGCCAAAGATCTACCTCGCGAGGAAGAGCAACGCGGCACCCGAAGGGTCTTCATGTGGGGCGCCGTGATCGCCGCAGCGTTCTTTGTCGCCCTAATGATCATATTCATTCTCGGACCGTCCTGATCAGTCAGGCGGGAGCGTGCCTCTTGCCGGACGTAGCGCACACGGGCTCCTGAACATCATTAAACGGGCGTTCGACGATTCTGATGGCGCCACCCCGGATGCCCTCGACGCCGCTGAACAGGCGATCGACCAGGCCAAGCTTATTCGCTGTCGCGGCAAGAGGAAAACACGATGCTGCTTTCCTCGATGGTGATGACGATCCGGCTTCCCTCGCCAAACGCCACTCCAGGTTAACTGTCATTGAGGCCACTGGTAAACTCGGTTTGAGGATCGGAAACCCCACCCTCAGCCAGAAAATCCTTCTATTTTCAATTTCATAAGCCACCCTCCAGCAGCCCATAATTCTGGGCTCGTAAACCCCGTGAATGGCAGATATTTCCCGACATCACACCATGGTTCCACACTGCCTTTTAGCGATTTTTGGACATGGACGAATACACGGCGAACAGACCTCAACAGCTACGGTATACTCCCTCGTACCCGATCCTGATCAACGAGGGTCTTCCTCAATCCAAGCGATAAGGGGGGCTTGCGGGCCTCGCCCTTTTTGCTGACTACGACGTCACGGCCGGGTCGAAGCCGTCCAGCTCCTCGCCGATCTCGACAAGGGCCTTTCTGACTGTGTCCTCAACTTCCTGTCGTTTCTTCGGCGGCATCAGGCCCAGCCCCTTCAGCATCGCCTCGCGCCAGTGCTGCCCCCTCCCCCACGCTTCCGAGAACGCTGTTGCAAGGTCGTCCTTGCGCCGGGTCGCCTCCAGTGCCTCGACAAGGAGGCTGGCCTGATAGACATCTTTTTCGCGCTTGGCGACGCCGTTTGCATCTGATTGCCTGCGAGAGGCTACGATGAGCTTGTGAACTGCATACCGTTCCGGCGACGGCACGGTTACAGGCACCCCTGACCGATGCAGCATCACGGTCCGGATGGGCTCGTGGATCAGGAAATCGAGGAAACGCAAGGGCTGCGCCGAAGCTCCGCCCAGTGCCGGCATCGGACTAGCATGGTCGGTGCGGTCATCGGATCCCCGGTTCGGCGTAAGGAACTCGACCTTGTATCTCATTGCATTCTCGAATTGCGTCGTGTGTCCGGGATCCGATCTGTGGGGGATCTCCCTGAAGGTTGGGTCAATCTCTCTCAAGATTTCCAGGATCGGCGGCAGGCTGTCTTCGACTGACGACGAGATCGAGTAGTGCTGCGCGAAATCGGCATCGCCGGTTTGCAATGAAGCACCGGGCAACCTTACACCGAGATGTCCCGCATACGTCTGGAAGGCAACCGTACCAACGAGCACGCCTCTTAGGCGGAAGAGTCCTGCTGCTCCCATGGCTTCAACGACATCGCCAGTGAACCGATCGGGTGCAGTCAGCCCTGCTTCGCGAGTCAGCGTGGAGACGAGTTTCCGTCGGCTGCGGAGGTCTTCCTTAATCTCTTGGAAGGCTTCAACGCGTTTCGTGATCTCGGGGTCGTCGGACGGGCCGACATACTTCCGCGTTTTCTTGGGTTGGGTTTCCTCAAAATACCAATAGCCCCGCCCCTTCACCGGAACCCGGACGAAATTTCCTGCCGTGGAGAAGTCGGTTTCGAACGATGCATCAAGGCAGCGCTGAACGAGTTCCGCATACATCGTGCGATAAACGAGATCGACCGTCTTCATGCGTCGGCTCCGTTATAAGAAAAATGAGTTTCTCTTATAACGGCATAAACTCAAGCGATGCAAGCGACGTTATAAGAAAATTGCAGAGGTCTTATAACGCTGCCGCATCACCTGGGGTTCAAGCAGACTCCTCAGGCCGAGATGCAGCGACACCAGCTTTTTCCGCGCCATAGACAAGACCAGAGGAAGCTGGTTTGCACGGACTCACGGCTAGGCGAATACGGCTGATTAGGCCGTGAACTCATAAACACGTCTCGCGGTGGGCTGACGAGGGGCCGCTTTAGGCTTGAAGACTTCCGGAATGCGCAAAGGGCCGCCCTGAGTTTGCCCATCGAGTCATGGGAGGTTCGAGCAGCGGCATCGATCGATGCCGAACTGGCCTTCGCGGTCGACCATCAGCGCCAGCCACGCGCACTGCGTCGACTAACCATGGGGAGGAACAGTCGCAGGCCACCTCCGAGCATACCTGTCGGTTCCTTGCGGGACTAATACTTTCGGCTATGATTATGATCTTCCGCTGTTGCTTAAGCGCAGTGGATTGCCGCGAGATGAGGAGGCCGCTTATGTGGTGGTCGATTTCAAGAAGGTGCCTGCTGCTCAGCGCTGTGATCGTGTGCGCGGCATCGATCGGTCCGGAACGGGCCGCCGCCGCGGTATCGACGGAAGAAGCGCGCGCGATCGCGAAGGAAGCCTATGTCTGGGGCTTCCCGCTTGTTGACAGCTACCGCATCCAGCACTCGTATTTCGTAGACACTGGCAACCCCGAGTACAAGGGCGCATGGAACGAGATCCACAACACGGCGCGGGTCTACACGCCGGACGACAAGGCGATCCAGACCCCCAATTCGGACACTCCCTACTCCTTCGTCGGCGCGGATCTGAGGTCCGAGCCATTAGTGCTGACGGTGCCTAAGGTCGACAAGGAGCGGTACTACTCGCTGCAGTTCATCGACATGTACACGTTCAACTTCGCCTATGTTGGCAGCCGCGCAACTGGTAACGACGCAGGAAACTTCCTCCTTGCGGGACCGAGCTGGAAAGGCCAAAAGCCGCCTGGAATCAAGGAGGTGATCCAATCGGAAACAGACTTCGCGTTTGTACTCTACCGCACCCAGCTGCTCGGTCCGGGCGACATCGACAACGTCAAGAATATCCAGACCGGCTACAGGGTTCAGTCGCTCTCAGCCTTCCTCGGCCAGCCGGCTCCGCCGCCACTACCGGACATCGAATTCATCGATCCGTTGAGCCCGGCGGATCAGAAAACATCGTCCGCGTTTTTCAACCAGCTTAACTTCATCTTGCAGTTCTGCCCGACTCATCCCTCTGAGACCGAGCTCAGGGCGCGCTTCGCCCGGATCGGCATAGAGCCCGGCAAGGCGTTCGATGCGGCGGCGCTCTCGCCCGAGATGCGGAATGCGATTGAGGAAGGGATGGCGGACGCATGGGCGGAGTTCGAGAGCTACAAAAAGAGCGATATCGACGCCGGAAAGATTTCGAGCGCCGACGGTTTCGGCGCACGTGCGTTCCTCGGCGACCGCTACCTCGACCGCATGGCGAGCGCCGTGCTCGGTATTTACGGAAACTCGAAAGATGAGGCTATCTATCCCGCCTACTTCACCGACGCTGAAGGCCAGCCGACAGCCGGCGGAAACCGCTATACGTTGCGTTTCGGGCCGGATCAGCTGCCGCCGGTCAACTCCTTCTGGTCGCTGACCCTCTACGCACTTCCGGAGAGCCTGCTTTCGGCCAACAAACTCAACCGCTACCTGATCAACTCGCCAATGCTGCCGCAGTTGAAGAAGGACGCGGACGGCGGTCTGACGCTTCACATCCAGCACGAGTCGCCCGGTGCGGAAAACGAGGCCAACTGGCTGCCGACGCCCAGCGGTCCGTTCTTCATGATTATGCGTCTCTATTGGCCGAAGCCGGAAGCGCTGGATGGCAAGTGGAAGGCGCCGGCGCTTGTGCGGGCGCAGTGAACATCAGGAGGCAAACATGACGAACAGGGTGAGGTCAATTGTGCTTGTCGCAGCCATTTCGGCGCTGGCTTTGCAAACCGCGAGAGCGGCCGACGTTGAGCCGGTGACGGTCGACAATTTTGTTCGCGCGGAGTCAGACCTCTATCTGGGCGGAATTCTCAAGGAAAGCGGGACCATAGGTAAATTCCACCACAGTCGCGAGCCGGCGCCGATTGACGGCCAGACGGTCATTCGGCTGAACCGCGACACACTGTACTCGTCTGCCGTGTTCGATCTCGACGTTGGCCCGGTGACGATCACGCTGCCCGACGCGGGTGACCGCTTCATGTCCATGCAAGTGATCAGCGAAGACCACTATGTGCCGGAAGTGAACTATGGCGCAGGAAAATACACGCTCGACAAAGAGAAGGTAGGCACCCGCTATGTTGCCGTGGCTATCCGCACGCTTGTCGATCCCACCAAGCCCCAAGACCTTAAGGAGGTCCAGGCGCTGCAAGATCAGGTGATCGCAGAGCAGGCGAGTGTCGGAAGCTTCGAGGTGCCTAATTGGGATCCGGCGAGCCAAAAGAAGGTGCGCGATGCGCTCTTGATTCTCGGCTCCACAATACCCGACTTCAAGAGGGCGTTTGGCACCAAGGAGGAGGTCGACCCGATCCGGCACCTCATCGGGACCGCGGCGGCTTGGGGCGGCAATCCCGACAAGGACGCCATCTATCTCAATGTCTCGCCGCCCAACAATGACGGCACGACCGTTTACAAACTGCACGTCAAAGACGTGCCGGTCGACGAATTTTGGTCGATCAGCCTCTACAATGCCGAGGGCTACTACGAGAAGAACCCGAATGACGCGTACTCGCTCAACAACATCACCGCGAAGAAAAGCGAGGACGGCTCGATCGATGTCCAATTCGGCGGCTGCGACGGCAAGATCGCCAATTGCCTGCCGATTATGAAGGGCTGGAATTACACGGTGCGACTTTATCGTCCGCGCGCCGAGATCCTGGACAATAGCTGGACTTTTCCCGAACCGCAGCCTGCGCAATGATTGCGAGGGACATGAAGCGCTGGCGCGATTACCCGTTGATGGCATCTTAGTCGACCATCGGCAGCGTACGCTTGTGGGCAGGAATGCCCTTCGCAATCAATGTTTCCTAAGGGTCAATTTGCGACGTGAGTGAGCGCCGCGGTAAGGGGCCTTTGACCCCCAATCCGAAATTGTGATTCCAACTCCCGAAAAATCGGAGCACGAATCATGCGGTACGAACTGAGTACCAACGAATGGAGTGTCATTGCACCGATGCTCCCGAACAAGCCACGCGGCGTTCCCCGCGACGATGACCGTCGTGTGCTCAACGGTATATTCTGGGTCTTGCGATCAGGTGCGCCGTGGCGCGATCTTCCGGAGAGCTTTGGTCCTCATACCACCTGCTACAACCGCTTCGTTCGTTGGCGCCGGGCTGGTGTTTGGGATCAGATCATGGACGCCCTCGCCAAGGCTCATGACGCGGCGGTGCAGATGATCGATACGTCGGTTGTGCGCGTGCACCAGCACGGTGCCTGTATCGCGGACAATCGCGAGCAACACATGGGTCGTTCACGAGGCGGACTTACCAGCAAGATTCACGCGGTAGTGGACGCCGATGGTCTGCCAGTGCGCCTTGGCCTCACGCCAGGCGAGGCACACGACAATCGCCTTTGCTCGGTTCTCCTGGCGGAATTGCAACCCCGAACGACGTTGCTCGCAGATCGCGGATATGATGCGGACTGGATCAGGGAGTTCGCGAGTCAGAAAGGTGCGTGGGCAAACATCCCTGCAAAACGAAATCGCAAGGGGCCGATCTGCTTCAGTCCATACCTCTACCGAGAGCGTAACCTGGTCGATCGCTTCTCCAACAAGATCAAGCAATGCCGGCGGATCGCCACCCGCTATGACAAGCTCGCTGCCAACTATCTCGCCTTCATCAAGCTAGCATCAATCCGGCTATGGCTGCGCGCTTATGAGTCCACGCCCTAGCGAGCACATTAACTTCGCGATTGAACCAATTCCACACTGCCTTTTTATCCGACTTTGACAATGGTCCGTCTGACGAACGGTCTTCCGCTGCATTCGAGAGGGCAGTTCCGCCCCTTCCAGACCAACGGAAGTAACGGCCGCATTGGGCATGGCGCTGGTTCCTGGCTGGTGGTCTAGGACCAGGCGCTGGATTCCCGTTAGTCCGGCTCGTCACCGCCGGGGCCTCTGCCCTGCAGCCCGTGCCGTTCTTGCGGGAGAAGACAATGCCGCAACAAAGGGGACCAGGCTTTCGAATTGCTGCCGATCCTCCGGTTGAGACGCGAAACCGTTTGCATCGCAGCGTCCCACCGTCGGAATCCGACAGATCAGCCATTAGTCCGTGGTATCCAGACGCCGGCTCTTACCAGACTCTAACCTGAAGTTTGCTAAACTCTAACCCGAGGTGCCCCAAAATCTAGCCAGACTCCCGCGAAGCTTTAGCCGGCTAGCTTCATAAAACTGTCGTCTGATTGTCACACTTGCGAATGCGTTCCGACCGGTCGTTGATCCCAACTCTCAAGCGACGCCGCCGCCGCATTCCGCAGTTTCTGACTTTCCGACAGGAATGGGGGCGGGACTGTCCGTTGTCAATTCAGCGCCGCTTATGGCGTCACGAGAAGCAGGAGCTGAAAATGTACCCCGTTCCACTTATCCCGGCAGCATCGCCGGCCGCGCCGATGGCGAAAACGCGATGAACTCCTTTTTCGCGCAAGCCCTTCAGGACCCGCTGGCGGCTCAGGCGATCAGGTTCGCGCTGAACCTCATTGGAATGACGCTTCTTACCTTCGGCATGTATTACCGGCGCTACCGGGACAAGGAGCTGGTGACGGCGGCCGCGTTGTTCAACATCTTCGTTTTTGCAGTGCTTACTGTCTTGTCTTCGGTGAATTTCAGCGTTGCAGCGGGCTTTGGCCTGTTTGCCATCCTGGCGCTTTTCACACTGCGCTCGGAGCCGCTCAGCAAAACCGAGATGACCTACTTCTTCGGCAGCGTCGCCATCGCAGTCATCTCTTCTGTGCAAGGAACGACGCTGCCTTTTGCGGCGATGATCGTTCTGTTCGTGCTCGTCGGCGCTTACGTCATCGATCATCCGAAGATGCTGCAATCAGTCAGCGGAGCGAAGGTGACGCTCGACAAAATCCACCTGACACTGCTGTCGGACCCCGAAGCAATGCGCGCCGAACTCTCGGAGCGGCTGGGGGTCGCAGTGTTGTCTTATCAGGTTCTCCAACTCGACTACATCACGGAAATGGCGAGGCTCAATGTCTTTTACGGCAAACACTGACGCCCGGCTGGAGCGGGTTTTCGACCCGATCAGTCTCGCTATCCTCAACTCCAAGGCAGAGATGCTGGAGCGTCTGGACAACAAATATGTCGTTGGCGCGGACATATTGCATCGCGCCGCCGCGGAACTGGCACGGCACTTCGATATTCTGGAAATCAAGGGCCGCCGGGCTTTCACCTACGAAACCTGCTACTTCGATAATTCAGACCGGCGCAGCTATTTCGACCACCATCAGGGCCGGCGCCAGCGCGCGAAAGTCCGGATCCGGAAGTATATCGATGCAGGGCTTTGTTTCGTTGAGGTGAAGCTCAAGGACAAGCGCGGCGCCACGATCAAGAAACGGCTGCCTTACGAAGCCGGCAAGTTCGGAATTCTCGACGAGACCGCACTCGCCTACGTCAATGGTGTTTATCTCGACCAGTATCGCCAGGAATTCCCATACGAGCTCTCACGGGTCCTCGACATGCGCTATGTCCGCATGACGCTGGTAGCGAAGGAAGGCGGCGAGCGGATGACGATCGACAGCGGAATGCGGTTTTTTGCCCCCGGCTCGTCGCACGCGATCAACGACGACCACTTCATCCTTGAAACGAAATCCGCCAATGCCAACGGGATAGCCGATCGCATCCTGCGCGCAATGCACCAGCATCCCACCAAGCATTGCTCGAAATATTGCACCGGCATCGCCATCCTCGATCAGGGAACGCGGCACAACAAGTTTCTTCCCGCCCTTCGCAAGCTCGGGAGCGTGCCCGCGCCGCAAAGAGAGTTGTTCGCATGAATGATCGAAACGGAATTCGCCGCATGTTCAGCCGCCTTGCGCGGGCGTCGATAATGCTTGCCGCAGCCGCCGTGACCACGTCGGATGCGCTCGCAGCGACAAACCTTGAAGCCTTGGACAGCATGGAAATCCCTGCGGAGGGCGCAAACGGCGTCAAGATTGCGGAGTTTTCCGGCTTGGCCTGGGATGAGGATGAGCAACTTCTCTACGCCGTTTCCGACGGCGGTGTCCTTCATCACTTTCGCATTCGGCTGGACGGGTCGCGCATTGCAGAAATTCAATCGGTCTTCTCTGCTCCGCTGGCAACGAAGGCTGGCGCGGGCTCCGGGAAGGCTGCCACCAATGCGGAGGGCCTTGCCACTGTCAATGGTGACAATGGCAAGCAGTCCGATACCGAGTTGCTGATCGCGTTTGAAGACGGGCCTGCGATTGCCCGCTTCACGCCACGGGGCGAGCGGATCGACGATATAGCGCTGCCTGGCCCACTGGCTGACGAGAAGCAGTACAGCAAGAAGAACAGCCGCCTGGAGGCGGTGGCGTTCGACGAACGCCATGGCATGCTGAGCGCGCCGGAACGCCCCCTGCGAGGCCAGCCGGAGGACCGTCACACACTTTTTGCGGCTGACGGAACGACATGGTCGTTCGGGGCTTTCCAGTCGGACAGCAGGCTCAAGGCGATCCAGAACCTCCCGGACGGCAATCTCCTGATCCTGGAGCGGACCCGCGAAGAAAAGGGCGGCGCACCAACAGCGCGGCTGCGCTATCTCGACTTCAGCAAGTGCACCTCAAAACGGGAATGCCAGCTTGCCGACCTTTCAGCCGAGCCCGACCCGATGCTGGTCGACAATTTTGAAGGAATGGCCCGACTTTCGGACGATCTGTTTCTCATCGTCACCGACAAGACAAGGAAAGACGCCGAACCGACGACCTTCGTCCTGTTCCGGGTTAAGGCGACGCCATGAAGTTGTGGCATTCGGGCGAGCCAAGTTCTCACCAATTTCTAACCTGAATCTCCCTCATCCTTAATTGCCGGTCCCGTATGATCGGTTCGTGCTACAAAGGCGCCGAGCAATATTTTGCCGACCCGCGAGCCGATTGCACGAAGGCTGGTATCCTGGCCACGTGCGTGAACCCGATCGGTTTCGGGTTCTCAACCCGATGGACACCGATGGGTATCAGGTCTCGCATTCTTCTTTTTCAGCTCATCGTCGTGGCGTCAGTCGTAGTGATGGCCGCTATCGTCTACATCACCATCCGCTCGACGACCTATTACATGGAGCGCGTTCAGTGGGCCAACAACCAGTTGGAAGCTGTCACGGCGCTTACCGTCAACGCCAATCGATATTCCGAGCAGATCGCCGAGTTCCTGTTGATTGGCGAACCGGAGCGCCCCGACTACGACAGCGCCAGCGCCGAACTCGAGGTGGGATTCGATGCGCTCGAGAAGCTGACCAGGGGCGAGGCCGAGTTCCTGGTGGGCAGCAGCGAACAAGAGGACGGCGGCGACGAGATCTTCCGCATCACGCGGATGCGCGCTCTCTATGGAGAAATCAGCAAAGCGACCGCCAAGGCAATCGAACTGCGCAATCAGGGGCGGCAGGAAGATGCGGTCATGGTTTTTCGCCGTGACATCGAGAACCGTTTCGATGCCGAATTCGAAAACATTTTGGAGGCCGCGAGGCGCGATGAAGCGGAAGAGGTCGCGCGCGCTGAGCTTCAGGCGGAAGCATTGTGGCGACGCCTGACGTGGATCACAGCGGGGCTTGCGCTCGCTGCGGTGGTCCTCTGTTTCGTCGCTGCTTTCCTTCTCACCCGATCGCTGATGCGCCCGATTGGCCTTCTGACCCAAGGCGCCGAGACGATCGGGCGGGGTGAACTCGACCACCGGATCGGCTACGACAGCCGCGACGAGCTCGGCGCGCTTGCGCGACGTTTCAACACGATGGCAGCCAATCAGGAGGACCAACGCAAACGGCTGCTTGACGCGCGAGCGGATCTCGAGAGGCAAGTCGCCGCGCGTACGGCCGAACTTGCCGCGGCGAACCAGCGGCTGACCGACCTCGATCGGTTGCGGGTTCAGTTCCTCGCCGACATCAGCCATGAGCTGCGCACCCCGCTCACGGCACTCCGCGGCGAGGCGGAAATCCCTCTGCGCCACGGTTCAAAGCCCGAGGCAGTCTACCGCGACGCGCTTGAGCGGATCGTCACCCAAAGCCTGGAGATGAGCCGGCTCGTCGACGATTTGGTTTTCCTGTCCCGCTCGGAAACCGATACGATCCGCTTCGAGCCCCGTCGAACGGACCTCGTGAGCATCGTCGCCGATGCAGTCCACGACGGCGAAATCCTCGCGCGCGCCAACGCCATTGCGATCAAGGCGGACTACAGGGCCGATCAGATCTGGGTTACTGCCGACGCGCAGCAACTTAAGCAGGGGCTCGTCATACTTCTGGACAACGCCATAAAATACTCACCGCGCGGACGGCCGGTGAACTTAAGCATGACCGTTTCGGATGGGCATGCGCAGATTACGATACGCGACAAGGGGCTGGGCATACCGGCCGAGGAAATACCAAAAGTGTTCGAGCGATTTTACCGCGGCCGAAGCCCGAGGACGTCGCGCCAGCCCGGAAGCGGCCTCGGCCTGGCGATCGCGAAATGGCTCATCGAAAAGCATCAGGGCGAGATTGCGCTGACGAGCGAGGTCGGGTCCTACACGGAGGTCGTGGTCCGCATTCCATGCGCTGACGCAGCCGCGTCTTCGGATGAGACCGTCGACGCCAGCGCGATTGTTTCGAGGAAGAAGGCTCATGCGAAAACCAGCGCGGAATAAAGCAGAACCCGCGCCGTCCCAATATGCGTTCATTCATGCTACGCCGATAACGCAGCGACCGTGTCAATCTGAAAGCACGAAGTGCTCCGGCTCAGCGACAGGATCCCGGACGGAGGTGGTGTCAATGTCAAGAATTCTGCTGGTTGAGGATGACGATCGCATCGTGGGCTTTATCAAGCGGGGACTGGAAGCCGAGGGCTATCTGGTCGACCTGGCAAGCAATGGCGAGGATGCATTGGCGATGGTGCGCGAGACCGCCTATTCGCTAATCGTTCTCGACCGCCTGCTTCCCGGCATTGACGGGCTCCAGGTGTGCCGGATGCTGCAACGCGAACGGCGTGAGAATCTCATTTTGATGCTCACCGCAAAAGACAGCCTGCAGGACAAGGTTGAGGGGCTGAAGGGTGGCGCCGACGACTATCTGACCAAACCGTTCGCCTTCGACGAACTGATTGCGCGCATCGAAGCCCTGCTTCGACGGGGACCCGGCCCGGTCTCGGATCCGGTGCTGATAGTCGGTGACCTGACGCTCGACCCTGTTGCCAAAAGGGTTCGGCGCGGCGAGCGCGAGATCAGTCTGACGGCCAAGGAATTCCGGCTTCTAAACTATATGATGCTGCACGCCGGAGCCGTCATCAGCCGCACACGGCTGCTCAACAATGTCTGGGATCTGAGCTTTGACCCCGAAACAAAGGTGGTCGATGTGTACATACGCTATCTCCGCCGCAAGATCGACGGCGCGGAGGCAAACCCGCTCATCAAGACTGTGCGCGGCTTCGGCTACGTCATATCGGCCTGAGCGACGAACTTCGGGCATCGAGAGCTTCATCCGGTATGTGGCGGTCGCAGTTATCGATATTGTTGCACGGCTAACAAGATCAGAACTAAAGTAAGAGAACGGCGACAGTCAGGTTACAAGTTGGATAGAGGCGTTTTATTTCATTATTATTTCCAAATTTCTGCGTTATCTCATAGTTGTCGGGCGGTGGCGACTTCACCTTGTGACGATAACGGAGAAAGCATCATGAAACCCAATCACAAAACCGGCCGTATGATTGCCTTTGCGATCGCTGCCGCGACCGGAACAGCGGTATCAGGGGGGGCGCAAGCGGCCGTCGAGCCGCACACAATCGAGGCCGGCGGCATCAGGAGCATCGTGGGCGCGAAGCAGGCAGCGCCGAAGGCGCTCCCTGGAATGGTTCAGGCTCAGGAGAAATTGCTGCAGTTCGCCGGCAACAGCTCGTCGAACTCGAGTTCGAATGGGTCATCGAATTCCAGCTCGAATGGGTCATCCAATTCCAGCTCAAACGGCTCCTCGAACTCGAGTTCCAACAGTTCGTCCAATTCGAGCTCGAACAGCTCGTCGAACTCGAATTCGAACGGCTCGTCCAATTGGAGCTCCAACAGCTCGTCGAACTCCGGCTCCAACCGGTCGGCCCGGACCCTGCTTGACCTCCTGCGTTAACGCCAGTGACCGCGAAGAAACGAGGGGTCGGCTCTCTGGCCCCTCGTCGCACCGGACGACCCACGGTGAGCAAACCGGCTTCTCCGGCGATCACCCTTAGCTCCAGATGACAGCCATGCTGACACGCTTCAACAAGCCCTCGCCCAAGATCAGTTTTCTTTGTCAGCCCTCCGATATCGGCGTTATCGCCGAACCGCGGCCGGCCAAGTCGGTGCTGCCCGATTGGTTCCGAAAGATCGCGCCGATCGATCTGGAGCAAGTCGGCGCGCGCGACAACGGCATCACGATCAAGCGCTGCATGCCATTTCTGGACGCGCTCTCCACTGGCTGGATTATGCCACTCGCCGCGGAGGTGCGGCTGGAGATCAAGGACAGCGGGAAAACCGTCGATTACGGCTGGGAGTTCGACCGCACGATGGTCAGCAATCACAGCCCGCACCAGATCACGGGCCATCCCAGCATGCCACGGCCACCCTGCAAGTTCCACAATTACTGGGCGATCCGAACGGCGCCGGGATGGAGCTGTCTGTTCGTGCCTCCGCTCAACCGGCCGAACGGCGTCTTCGAGGCAGTCGCCGGCATCGTCGACACCGACAGCTATTCGGCGCACATCCACTTTCCCTTTTTCCCGATCGCCCCCGATGGCGTGCACATCATCGAAAAGGGTACGCCGCTGGTGCAGCTCATGCCGTTTCGTCGCGCCGACGCCTCGATCGAAAGCGAGATGCGCGCTGAGACAATGGAAGAGGCAGGCGAGCGGGAGCGCATCTATCGCAATACTATCGCCGGCTCGGGCTGGTATCGAAAGTTCGCTCGGGCCAAACGCTGAGACGAACCCAAGGGACCCAATTTGGAATTTCCGGGCCGCTGCTGTTTGAGCGGGCGACCGCCGTCGCCGCGCATACCCCCAGTCCGCCTAGAGCGGGATGAGATTACCTCCAGTCATATCCTGAGTTTGCGAAATAATTTGAGCACTCGACAGGTGTGACGCGGTTGAGAATCTGGCCGATGGCGTCGCAAACCGTTTCGACGGTCCGTTTTGCGGCCTTTCGCAGCCAGTGCTTGAGCTTGGCGAAGAGCTGTTCGATCGGATTGAGGTCGGGCGAGTATTTGGGCAGGAAGAAGAGCCTCGCGCCGGCGTTTCGGATCGCGCGGCGCACGGCCTTGCCTTTGTGACTGCCGAGATTGTCCATGACGACGATGTCGCCCGGACGAAGGGTCGGCGAGAGAACCTTCTCGACATAGAGGAGGAACCTCTCGCCGTTGATCGGCCCGTCGATGAGCCAAGGCGCGTCGACGCGATCCTGGCGTAGCGCTGCCAGGAAGGTCATTGTCTTCCAGTGGCCATTGGGAACTTTGGCCTTGATCCGCTGTCCGACCGGCGCCCAGCCCCTGAGCGGGGCCATGTTGGTCTTGGTCCAGGTCTCGTCGATGAACACCAGGCGGGCGGGGTCGATCCGGCCCTGATACTGAACCCACTGCGCCCGCCGGCGCGCCACATCGGGACGGTCCTGCTCGGCGGCGATCAGCGTCTTTTTTTATGCGACAGCCCCTCGGCGTGCACGAACTCCCACACCGAACGATAGTCGACCTTCAGGCCGCGCTCGCCAAGTTCGGCGACAAGCCCGCGCAAGGTGAAGGCCTTATCCCGGCAACGCTCGACCAGCCAGTCGCGCCACGCCCCCGATATCTTCTTCGGCTTATAGCCGCCGACCTGGCGGGGCTTGACGCTGCCGGTCTCCTCGAAAAGCTTCAGCCACTCGATCGCCGCGCTGTAGCTGACCCCAAAGCGAGCCGCCGCCGCACGCCGCGACATGCCCTCCTGCTTGACCGCTGCCACAACCCGTTCGCGAAGGTCCATCGAATATGATGCCATCCATGCTGGCCTCCTTCCCAGCATCGATGTTGAATCAGATCATTGCTGATTTGGGAATCCTACGACTCCTACAAATCCCATCCCGCTCTAGTCGCCAACGGAGAGGATCTATAGAACCACGCGAACGCCCAGTCCGTATCATTGACGAGTGGCGCAGAGTTGGCACGGGGCACTCACCCACAGCCCGTCGTTCAGGAAACATCCACGACACGGAAGACCTGCCCCGACCCTGGATCGCGCACAAGATCGACGCGCTCGCCATCCCAGTGGTAGTCGAGATGCCGGCCCTGAACGGGTGCCGAAGCACAATCCGGATAGAAAAGGCCAACGCACTCGCCGCTTGGGTGCCTGATGCTGGGATATACCACACCGTCCGAGCCAGCGTCCTTGAGGCTCTTCGCCAGCTCTTGCGATGCCTGGTAGCAGTCCGGAGCAAGGGCCGGATGGCCCTGCCGCTCAGGCCCTCTCAGGTCGTGTAGATCGGCATCAACCGAAACAACGATCTCCCGGAACTGCGACGTCCAGCCAGCTTCTTCGGCTGTCCGCGCCATGAAGCGCTCGTGGTGATGGATGGTCTCGAACAGCGCCGTCTCGAAGGCATTGCCGACGTAGAGGACGCCAAAAGTGCCGTCGGTGAAGCGGCTCGGCCTGTTGGTGCTCACATGCGTGAAGGGCGCCATCAGGTAGGACGCGCCATTGCCGCCGACCCTGCGCTCGACCGGAACGAGATCGAGATTGCCAATGCTCGCCATGACCCGCGGGTTGGTCTTCTGCTCCGCAGAGATCAGCAGCGGCCAATCGGCCGGATCCGCAATGTCCTCGAATAAATCGATCGGCGGAAAGGCGCTGCGTATGATCCTGACAGCGCCTTCCCACTCAATTCGCGAAACCGGGATCTGTTCTGGCGCCGTCACCAGCCGCCGCGCTCGGCGTCGAGGTAGCGGCGGACCCGCATGATGTCGGTAAGCTCGCCGCCGAGCATCACGTCCAAGGCGCTTGCCCCGGCAAAGGCGGAATTGCCGGTCCGGATCCACGCATATCCGCGCTGCGGCTCGGTGAAGATGATCCTGAGGGCCTTGTGGATGCCCATCAGGTTGGAGAGGCGCGCTCGGCCGTCGCGGGATATCCGCCCCGGCCCTTCGGCCTTCCAGCGGCGGAAGGACCGGACCGGCATGTCGAGCAGGGTCGCCGCCTGTTCGTCGGTCAGCTCCCATTTGCCGAAAAGATTGAGCGCGGCGCGAAACATGGCAGTCGCCTCGTCCTGGGTAACAGGATCGGCACGGAATGCCTCAGGGACGGTATCGACGCGTTCAAGTGCTGGCATGCGGAATCTCCGTATGGCAGTACATATCTCATTTTATGCCATTTGGCAATATGAGAAGAGCGCCTTGGCGGCTCCTCGGCCGGCTTGGCTTGCAAACTCGCTTCACAACTTGGCATTATGGCTGTGGCAGTTATGCTTGAGCCAAGAGCCTGCCGGCCGGTACCGAAATCATGCCTGCCTATGACCGCTCGGAACTGATTGACGCAGCGATAGAAACGCTGAAATCCACGCTGATAGAGGAAAGCCTGATCGTCGCGCTGGTGACGATCGTGTTCCTCCTGCATGCTCCGCGGGAAGCAGTGGGTCCGCTTGGCGTTAGAAGCAAGGATGTGGTCGTTAACGGGTGTCACCCGATGTCGCGCTGTTTCGGTAAACTCGCTGAACTACTTCAAGCAATCGGGAAGACGTTTTGGAAGGTTCACCTTGGCCAGCTGCTCGTCAGAGGCGCATAGCGGGAAGCCGGCCTGCGGCAACGTCGACAGGTAGCGCTCGCGCTCGACGGCGCTGACCCCAGGCGCGTTGACCATCCCCTCCACCGTCATATCCGGGTAGCTCTTGAGCGCTTCTTTCACAGAGGCTTGCGCCTCTCCTATGCGGCCGGCGCCTGCGAGCGAACCACTGCGAACTATCCACCTAATCTTGTTGTAATTGTCTGGTGTCAGGCCTTCCAGCATCTTCAGCGCGTCGTCGTATCGCCCCACCATATAGTAAGCAAAAGAAAAGGGGCCGGTGGCCCACATCGGATAGTTCGGGTCGAGCCGGATCACCCGATCGACCATTTCCGCTCCTCGTTGTGGTTCGCCGAAGGATACCGCCCAGCCGGCATAAAAGGTCAAGATTTCTGCCGAGCCGGGAGCCAGGCGCAACGCCGTGTCCAGCTCGACTTTGGCGCGCGCGAGGTCGCCGCGATCGCCGAGGCTCATGCCGAGCGCAGCGTGAGCCTCCGCGTCGCTCGGATCGAGTCGCACGGCGCGTTCGGCTGCATCGGCCGCCGCCTGCGCTCCCTTCTCGGGATTGACGCCGAAGTTCGCCAACACAGAATGAGAGTGGTAGAGTTCCACCCAGGCGCGAGCCAAACCCGGATCGAGTTGGACTGCTCGGTCAAGGAGTGCGATGGCTTCCTGAATATCCTCCTTGGTGAACTGCTCAAGCTTCTCGGTACCAAGCAGATATAGCTCGTAGGCGTTCAGGTTTTCTGGCGACTTGCGTTTGGCTGCTGCCCGCCCAGCTTCCTGGATCAGCCCGGCGCCGCCGCCGAGCCGGTTGGTGACCTGTTCGGATATCTCGGTCTGGACGGCGAACACATCCTCGGTAGGCCGGTCCCACCGCTCCGACCACAGATGGTTGCCGGATTGCGCATCGATCAATTGCGCGGTGATCCGGACGCGCCCGCCCTGGCGCTGGATCGAACCTTCAAGCACGTAGCCGACATGGAGCGCTTTGGCGACCTCTCGGGCATCCACGGGCTTGCCTTTGTAGACTTCCGTTGAATTGCGCGCCACAACCTCCAATTCCGGGAAGCGCGCAAGGTCGGTTATGATGTCTTCCGTGAGGCCATTGGCCAGCCGTCCGGTAGCCTCGTCGCCGCCATAATTGTCAAATGGCAGCACCGCCACCGACGGCCTTGCACTTACCGATGCCGCCGGCCAGAATTGCCAAGCTGCTCCGGCAGCAAGCAGCAGGGTCATGGCCACCGCCATCCCCGCTATCGCCCAACGCGGCGGAAACCGCACTGAGCGACGGCGGATGCCCTGTTTTTCTAGTGTGATGCGGAAAACCTGTACCGGTTCATCGATATTCTTGACCTTCTTTTCACCCATAGGTTCGAAGCCGAAGGCGAGCTTCTTCTCAACCTCCTTCGCCACCTTCCCCGAGACACATATGCCACCTGGTTCCGCCAATTGTTCGAGGCGAGCGGCAATATTGACCCCGTCGCCATAGCGGTCGTCACCGTCAATTATCACTTCGCCGAGATTGATTCCCATCCTGACCAAGATCTGCTCGGCCTCGGACAGCGAAGCATTGCGCTCGGCCAGGCCACGTTGCAACGACACGGCACATTCCACGGCATCGACCACGCTGGCGAACTCAGCCAGCATTCCATCCCCCATGAGCTTGAAAATGCGACCGTGGTGCCGCGCAATCTCCGGTTCGAAAAGCTCCGTGCGACCGGCTTTCAGTCGTGCAAAGGTGCCCGCTTCATCGCGCTCCATTTGAGCGGAATAGCCAACCACATCGGCCGCCAGAATGGCGGCAAGCTTGCGGTCCATGTCTCCGACCCTGCCTTCGGCTGAATAGTACCCGGCATCTGTCGAAGCGTAAAGGAGACCTAAATTGCATTGGGTGAGGGGGTATCCTAGCCAGGCCGACGCTAGTGTCCGGATCGAGTTCGCCAACCATCCGATAATTGCGATCCTAATTTCCATGCCGGTGAATTTTGCCAATGTTCGCCACAGCACAACCGCGGCAGTCAGCATCGTCAATTAGAACGTCGGCTTTTAGTCTTACTGAGTCAGAAAGTCGCGGATGCGGGGGGATTCGCGCTGGTCGCGGATTTGTTAGGGTGCTGCTTCGTGATCAGGGAAGCGCCCGCCATGCCCGACTGGACAGCCGAGAGTGAAGCAGCATTCGACGCCTATATGGATGCTTTGATCGGGGTGATCGGAACGCCGACCGAGCTGAGCCGCTGAAGGATTATTGCCTGGGACTCCTGACTTGCAGAACGCGCGGGTAATCGGCATGTAGCAATGACTCTCAGCCCGGTTCACATCCGCACCTTGCGCAATGAGGAATTCTGCCAGTTCGACATGGTTTTCCTGGCCCCGCTATCATCAGGGGGTGTGACCCCAGACTTGTTAGCCGATTCTCCGAGCACTGCCCCCTGTTCGAGCAACGGCTTGGCGATCGGCAGGCTTCCAGAAAAGGCAGCCGCGGGAGGGGGGGTAAACCCACCGGAATTGCGCGCCATGACGTCGTACAAGTTCGGCTGGAGGACTGTGGTCGGCTAAATGGCACTCCAGTGCGAGCCCGCAAAGGAATGTCCGCTTCCGATTACGCCACGAATGACGGGATGAGGCGTATTCTGTTGAAAAACTCCCCTAAGAACATTGCGGCGCGGAGCGGGACAATTGGCAGAGCACGAATCAATCTCTCGGTTTCGACCGTTGCGATGACCAGAAATGTCAGGGGCACGAGATTCTCCCTATTCCTGGAAAAGCACCGGCTAACCACCCCGCAGGCCGCGCGCATCATTGGGACCAAAGGGCAGTCGGAGCGAGGCCGACATCGCGGCATTGCGTCCAAAGGAAAGGCTAGCAGCTTAAAGTCGCGGGTGACCTGCTTCCTGGCATTCCTTGCGGTTGCCATCAGGTTCGATCCTGCCCGGCTCTTCGGAGAGTGCCAATTGCAACGAATGGTCCAACTTTTCCTTAGAATACGGTTTGGCGACTATCGTTGATCCGCGCGCGAACTCTGCCGCACCCTCTCCGTATCCGGTGGCGCACACAATCGGAATGCCCCGCAGCCTCAGAGCGTCGGCAACGCGGTCGCTCCGCTCACCGCGTATATTTACGTCCAAGACAGCCGCGTCGATTTCGTGGCTTGCTATCATCGCAATCGCATCGTCGATCGAGGTGGCGGGACCGATAACAATTGCCCCGAGCTCAATCAGAAAATCCTCGGCCAGCATAGCTACCAGGGATTCGTCTTCAACGATGAGCACGCGCCTGCCCGACAGTGTTGTCATTGGATGAGCTTTCCCTCTGGCAGGGGAGCATCGATCCTGCAGACGAGGCCCCGAGGTCGAAATTCCATCGCGACCTCGGCGTCGAGATCTGCTGCCAAGCCACGCTCAATAAGGCGGGAGCCGAAGCCTCGCCTGGTGGGAGACGAAACTGGGGGACCACCGAGTTCGCGCCAAACCAGCTTAAGCCTTGGCTTGGGTCTGTCGGTGCGACACCACTCGACAGAAATCTTGCCGGCGTCGTTTGAAAGGGCTCCGTACTTCACTGCGTTCGTTAGCAATTCATGGAGGGCAAGCGCTAGGGAAAGAGCTTGGTTGGGCTGCAATAAAATTGCAGGTCCAGTTGTCGAAACCCGGTTCGCGAACGTGCCTCGTATCTGAAGACTGTTGAAAACAAGTTGGTCCAGCGATGCATGTTTCCAACTGGTCTGGGTCAGAATGTTGTGCGCCGCTGCAAGGGCCATGAGGCGGCCTTCAAACGCAGCATGAGCATCGGTGGCCTGCGTTCCCCTGAATGTCTGATGAGCAATACCCTGGACTACCGCCAACGTGTTCTTCACACGATGGTTGAGCTCAGCCATCAGCAGTTCTCGTTGTGTCTCTGACCGCTTCCGCTCGCTGATATCGACGACGGAGGCGAGCGCCATCAATCCTTCGCTCGTCCGAATTGGGCTGAGCCCAATCTCAACCGGCACCTCACTTCCATCCTTGCGTCGCGCATAAAGATCCCTCCCGGCACCCATTGGTCGAGCCAGAGGGCGACTGCCGTAGGTCCGGCGAAAAACCGGATGCGAGCTGCTGTAGCGATCGGGGACCAGCATCTCCATGCCTTGGCCGATCATCTCCTCCCGCCCATAGCCGAACAGGGCTTCGGCGTGAAGATTGACCAGAACAATGCGTCCATCTCCGTCCGTCATCACCATGCCACTGGGAGCCGCCTCTACGGCCGATCGAAACCGCTCCTCGCTTAGACGCAGGTCCATCTCTGCCTGATCACGCTCCGTAACGTCGACATTTACTCCGATCAATCCGCGAAATATGCCATTTGCAGAGAAGTGGGGGCGGGCATCTGTGAGCAGCACGCGATACTCCCCCTTAGAATTAGCATAGCGACCCTGGACCGAAACGGCTGATTGTGTTGCCAACGCTTCCATCATCCGTGCGCCAACCTCCGCGGCATCTTCAGGATGCATGGTCGTGTGCCAATTGAAAGTTGGGACGTCATCGACCTCGACGCCCCAGAACTCCCGAAGCATGCTGTTGAGATTTGCGCATTTCCCCAAAGCGTCGCAGGTCCAGATCATCACCGGAGCGTGTTCCGACATAAGGCGAAATTGTTGCTCGGACGCTCGCAATTCTTCTTCGGCAAGTCTCCGGGCTTCTTCCGCTCGCATTCGCTCGAGATAGAACCCGATCTGTCTCGCAATTGTCGTAGCAAGGTCGATCTCGTGGCTGGCAAAAGAATGCCTCTGTTCGTGGTAGGTCATGAATTTACCCACCACTTCGCCTTGGACCGTCAGTGGAATAAACGCCAAACCAACGATGCCTTCGCTGACAACCATATCTTTGACGGAGGCAGGTTCCTCCGCCTCAGCGATGTCCGACACAAAGATTGCCTTGGGATTGCGTTGCCCCACAACCCAAGGCGAGTGCCCGTCAAGTGCCTTTCTGTAACATTCGGATAAGCCGCGCCAAGCTACGAAGCGCATCACCCCTGCACTATCGAAGAGCAGCATGGAAGCCCGTTGGCACCCCAAACCGTCCCGGATGGCATCCAGCCCGGCTTCAAATGCTTCGTAGCTGGACTTTGCCCGATACAGTCGGTCTGTCAGCACGTAAAGGGCGCTCAGTTCGTCCAAACGTGCTGCGAGCTTTTCGCGCCCCCCGCTTAGCTGCAACGCGACCCTCCCCGTGTCGAATTTTGATTAGCGGAACCTGACATAACGGTCAAAGCGCAACTTTGTTCCAACAACTTGGCACGGCGTGGTGGACGGCCAAGCGGCGGGCTAATTTACCCGTCGCTTCCGAGTTTAGTCTTCCCGTTGGTGCTGGCGTCAGAAGCGTCGCGCGATGACGGGGTTCATAGGAAGCTCGCCCAAGGACGAGCAAAGAGGACGCGCGCTCTGGATGCCGTGCGGCAGCATCCGCCAGCCTTCGGTATGCGTGAAGTAGCCATAGGGCCCGTTGCAGGCGGCAAGGATCGGCACTTCGGGGTGGTCAATGAGATTTTGCCCGACGCCGGGTAGGGTCGGCCACCACAGCAATACCCTGTGTCCTGAGCTCGTCCGCAGCGCCGATGCCCGAAAGCATCAGCAGCTTCGGCGTCACTAGTACCCCTGCCCAGAGCATTTGACAGGTTCGATGGGTTGTAACCTGGGCAGGCTATCGGGTTCGACGAGCAGTTCAATACTGCGCGCGAGGCCCGGTTGCCTGCGGATCAAATCCAGCGCGCTCGAGGGTGAGCACCATCTGCTGGACGGAAGGCGCGGTAACGCCGAGGAAGCGCAACAGCTCCCACACCCGTCAGCGATGAGTGTCAGAAAGTTCACGTGAACTGAATGGCTCCTTTACCAACTGGATCCCGAAAGCTGCCGATCTGCTTGCGGTCGACGGGTTATGTGGCGCGACACCTGGTCGAAGGCACGAAGAAACGAAACATGACCCGGCGCAGCTCGATCTACTCGACTGGGCAGCGAGCGTCCGATAGCCAAGATCATCAGCGCCATCCCGGATCGGCGAACGGATGAGGGACCGAACAACTCGCCGCACATCGTGCGGATGCGGAGGCGGGCATGAGCGTAGCAGCCTTACTGATGCAGCGTGAGCCGACCCATAGGCGCGTTTGCATCGGCCAACCTAGCCAGAGACGCTGCGACGAAGACGAATGAGAAGCCCGCCCTTCACATATTGCTGAGCGGTCTGAGGCGCCAACCGTGGCAACATGGGGCAGTGGCGAACCGGAAGGTTTTGGCCAGCCAGATGGTTCAACCCGTGCGAACTCCGTCAGCGCTGGTGGGATCGATCTTCGTCAACCGCTCCCTGGCCTCGATTACGCGCCGTCGCGCAGCCCGTATCCTGCTGCACAGCGCGATATTGATCCCGACGCCGCGGTCTTCATCCAGCATTTCATTCGCACGTTTAAGGGAAAGCTCCGCTCGGTTGAGCCGCTGTCGGGCTATCGCCAGTTCCAGATCCAAAAATTCCATTATCCTGCATCCATTGCAGTCCCTTCAATGGGGTAAACCGCTCGTAGTGGCCGTTGGTTCCGGCTGGCGCGAGCGTCCGACCCAAGCGGCCATCGCCAAGAGGCGGCACAAGGCAATATCGACACAGTCTGATCCTGTCCTGGTCAGCGCTGGGCGGCGCGGAAAGCCCGGGCAGCCGCGCCCTCCCCTTCCACCTCATTCCGACGATTCGACAGCTGCAAGCCGGCCACAAGCGAACGCTGCCTGGTCAAATCGCTCGCTCGGTCTTGGCATCAAAAACGGAGGCCCGGTTCATGTTGATGTCGATCGGCAGCCTCTCGCCGGGACGGCTGACGTCGTGCGCCTGCAGTTCCGCCATCACCGGCGCGCCGGCAAGGCGGAAGGTTGCATAGCTGCGCGAGCCGGTCGGCTGCAGCAGATCGATCGTCGCGTCGTAGCGAAATGTGCCCGGCGCAGGTGCTGCTGCGTGCGCGCGCGTCAGATGTTCCGGCCGCAGTCCGAGCAGCACCGGCTGTCCGTCGGTGACGCCATTGAGGGTCCGGCCGGGTGCGACCGGAAGCAGCACATCGGCGAGCCGGATGGCGGCAGCGCTGCCGTCCAACGTCAGCGTGCCCGGCAGGAAGCTCATGCGCGGTGAACCGAGAAAACCAGCGACGAAGGTCGAGGCTGGGCGCTCGAACAGGTCGAGCGGCGCGCCCTGCTGCTCGATCAGCCCGTCGCGCATCAGCACGATACGGTCAGCCAGCGTCATCGCCTCGATCTGGTCATGCGTGACATAGATCATCGTGGTGGCGATATGCTGGTGAAGGCGCTTGATCTCGCCGCGCATCTCGTCACGAAGCTGCGCGTCGAGATTGGACAGCGGCTCGTCGAACAGGAAGATGCGGGGATTGCGGACTATGGCGCGGCCGATGGCGACGCGCTGGCGCTGTCCGCCGGATAATTGACGCGGAAAGCGCCCGAGCAGCGGGGTGATGCCAAGCATGCGCGCCGCCTCGGCCACGCGTGCCTCCACCTCTGGCTTCGGCATCTTGCGAGCCTTGAGCCCGAAGCCGATGTTCTTCGCCACGCTCATGTGCGGGTAGAGGGCATAGTCTTGAAACACCATCGCCACATCGCGGTCGCGTGGGCGGAAATCGTTGACCACTTCGCCGCCAATCTCGATCGTGCCTTCCGAACTCTCCTCCAGCCCGGCGATCGTCCGCAGCAGCGTACTCTTGCCACAGCCGGACGGGCCGACCAGCACGGTGAACTCGCCATCGCGAATGTCGAGGTCTATGCCGCGCACGGCGTGGAAGGCGCCGTAGCGCTTGTGCAAGCCGGTGATCCTGACTTCGGCCATGCCGACCCTTTCTATCCGCGAACGGCGCCGAGCGTCAGCCCGCGCACGAGATGTCGTTGAGCAAGGACTCCCAGTGCGATCGACGGCACCAGGGAGACGATGGCAAGGGCTGCCGCCTCGCCATATTGCGCGCCCTGGAAACCGATGAAGGCGCGGAATACCGTTGGCAGCGTGAAAGCAGTGCGGCTGGTCAGGATCAGCGCGAAGAAGAACTCGGTCCAGCAGGCGATGAAGGCGAAGACGGCCGCCGCGACGATGCCGGGGGCAGCAAGCGGGACAGCGACGCGCCAGAATGCCTCCCAGCGCGTGCAGCCGTCGACGAGGGCCGCCTCCTCCATCGATTTCGGCATGCCGCGGAAATAGGCGAACATCATCCATACCGATACCGGCAGGGTGAACACCGTATAGGCGATGATCAGGCCGATATGCGTGTCGTAGAGGCCGACGCCGCGATAGATCAGGAATACCGGCAGCACGATGCCGATGGGTGGCAGGAAGCGTTGCGACAGCACCCAGAAGGACAGATGCTGGCCGCCGGTGTTGTAGCGCGCCAGGCTGTAGGCCATCAGCGTGCCGAACAAGGCGGAGAGCACCGTTGCCGACAGTGAGATGATCAGGCTGTTGATCAGCCCGTCGAGGCCGCGATAGGCGAACAACGCGGCTTCGTAGTGGACAAGCGTCGGCGCAGTGGGGAACCAGACCGGTGGCACGGTGAGATAGTCGTCGCTCGGCTTGATTGACGTGTTGAACATCCAGTAGAGCGGCCACAGCACGAACAGCAGGAAGAAGCCCAGCAGCAGGATGCGGCCGACGGGTATCGACCGGCGTTTCGGGCGGCGCACTGGCGCGACAGCGGCCATCAGACCGGCTCCGCCTTCAACAGCCGCCGCACCAGCAGCGTCACCACGAGCGCGGTGAAGATCAGGAACAGCCAGCTTCCTGCAGTCGCCTGCGACAGATGGAACTGGGTGAAGCCGACCGTGTAGAGATAGTAGGACGCCGTGTAGGTCCGCGTGCCCGGCCCGCCGCCGGTCATGATGAAAATAGTGTCGAACATGCGGATGGCGTCGAGCAGCCGAAAGGTCAGCGCCAGCAGCATCATCGGCGCGAGATGCGGCAGGGTTATCGCCCAGAATGCCTGCCAGGCGCTGACGCCGTCGAGTTCCGCCGCCTCATAGAGGTTCGGCGGAATGGCGGTCAGCCCGGCGAGCAGGATGACGAACATGAATGGCGTCCACTGCCAGACATCGGCGATGATCAGCGAGGCATAGAGCCATGGCGCTTCGGTCATCCAGCCGATCGTCACCTCCTGCCCCAACAATTGCGTCAAGATGTAGTTGGTCGGCCCGAAAGGCCGCTGCAGCAGCAGCGTCCAGGCCTGGCCGACGATGACCGGGCTGATGAACAGCGGCACGATCAGGATCGACATGATCACGCCGCGGCCCGGAAAGCTGCGCACCATGGTCAGCGCCACCAGAAGGCCGAGCACGAATTCGATGGCGACGCTGACCCCCGACAGCCACGCCGTCAGCAACAGCGACCAACGCGCGACGGGATCGAACACCACCCGCTCGAAATTCTTCAATCCGACAAAGGCGTGGCCCGGCACCTGGAAATCGTAGTTGATGAAGGACACGACCAGCGAGAACAGCAGCGGATAGATCGACAGCGCCAGGATCAGCAGCACGGCTGGCGCGACCAGCAGCCACTTGAAGTGGCGATCCGCCCATTGTGCGAAGCCCGACAGCCGGGGCGGAGCGCCGGCTGCTTTCATGCGACTGATGGTGGCGGTATCCTGCATCGACTGTTCCGAATCCGCCTGGCGGTTGGGTTGCGACAAGGTGTTGCGGGCCAAGCGCCCGCAACACCGATTTTGATCAAGAGAACCGGCCGGCGTCCCCGACGCAGGCCGGCACCTCACAGGGTGACCGCCATGCCCAGCTTCTCCACCGTATTGTCGGCGGTGGCGCCCGGCAGTTTCAGGAACTCGGTGTAGAATGCCTTCTGCGAATCCACGCCGAGCCGGTCGGTGGTCTCGTTCCATTCGGCCGCCGCCGTTTCCAGCGACGCCTTTGGATCTGCACCGGCCCACACAGCGGTGCACATGCGGTCGATGCTCAGGAAATAGTCCTGCGCGCCGGGCATGATCGGATCGAGGAGGCCGACATTGGCCGAGTTGTTGAGGTTGCTGAGATACTCCTTGGCGCTCGGGAACAGCGCGCCGTAGAGCTCGGACTTGAAGTGGGAGATGCGGTAAGGATCGCGAAGCGCATAGGGCAGCATGCAGCGCGCAAGCGAGACGGGCGGCGAGCATACCCACTGCATGAACAGGTAGGCCGCTTCGGGGTTGGCCGAATCTGCCGACAGCGCCTTGTTATAGCCGGTCGCATGTTCAGGATTGCCGGGCACGACCGCGTAGCCGACCTTGCCGGCGATCTGTGATTGCGGGATGAAGTTGATTGCAGTCGCCGACTGCGAATAGTTCGCGGCCATCCGGCCTGACGGCGGCCAGGAGTAGATCATCGCCACCTTTCCGGTGAGGAACGCCGCCCACAGCGAGACGGCGTCGAGCTCGTTGTTGCCGGGGATCGATGCCGCATTGGCGGCAATCATGTTTTGCAGGGTCTTGACGCCGGCATCCGAAACCAGGCCGGCTTTCATGTCGTCGCCGAACAGTTTCCCGCCGTTGGCGCGATACTGCTGCAGGAAATCGAACTGGTTTCCCGGGCTGCCGGCTTTTCGAAAATGGCCCGCGCCATAAACGTTGGGCGCCATCTGGTCAGTGATGAACTGGGCGATCTGGGCATACTCCTCCCAGGTCTTCGGCGGCGCAAGCTTGGCGTTGAACTTGGCCTGGTATGCCTCCACCATCTTCGGATCCTCGAAGATGTCCTTGCGATAGTAGAGAGCGAACATGTCGCCGTCGTCGAAGAAGCCCCAGACCTTGCCCTTATAGGTCGGCAGCGCCTTGTAGAGCGGATGATAATCCTCGAGATCGGCCAAGTTCATGTATTTGGCGATGTAGTCGTCCAGCGGCGCGATGACGCCGCCATCAGCGAGCGACGGCGTCCAGGCCGGCGAGATGTCGAGGACGTCATAGGCGCCTGAGCCGGCGATGTGCTCGGCCACCGCCTTGGAGTACTGGTCCGGGTTCGACAGTTCGACCACATTCGACTTCATGCCCGTAAGCTGCTCCCACATCGGCCCACTGAAATTGCGCGGGTCGAGCGCCTGCAGGCCTGCCTCGTAAGTCATGTTGAGCGTGACGCCGGAATGCGCCTTGGCCGCCTCGACGGCGCGGAAGGCGGAGCCGTCCGCCGGTCCTTCCATCGATGCCTTCATGGCCGCGGCCTGAGCCTGGCCGAGCGGCGAAGCGGCATCCGCGAGTTCGAGCTTCTGCTGCGCCAGCGCCCAATCCGTCATCATGCCGAGGATCGGCCCGGACGCCGCCAGCATGCCGGTCATCTGGCCGAAGCGGGTTATGAAGGTTCGGCGGGTGGTCTCGCCGCGCATGAAGGCGTCGACCTCGGCTTCGAGGCCTGCCTGAAAGTCACGTTTTTCATGATCGTTCATAGTGGATGGTCCTCCCATTTTTCCGTTTGCGTCACTCGTCCGCGGGCGCGGCGGTCGAGCATTCCTCCCGTGAAGCCGCCGCGAAGGGCCGCGGCGACGCGCCGAATTCTCGTACTCCTATGTTCCGAAGCGGGCGGCGAAACCGGTCAACCGATTCATCCATGCCTCCGTCGAAAGCACCTCGCGATTGACCACGCCGCGCGGTTCGCGGCCGTGCTGCACCTCGATCACCGCCTTGACATCGGCGGCACCGTTGCCGGCAAAGCACTGGTCGGTCCAGCAGAGCGCATGCGGCGCCAGGATAACGTTGTCGAGCTTGAGGATCGGGTCGTCGGCATCCGGCGGCTCCTGCTCCAGCACGTCGAGCCCCGCGCCGGCGATGCGGCGCTCCTGCAGCACTTTCGTCAGCGCCTTCTGGTCGACGATCGGGCCGCGCGCGGTGTTGATCAGGTAAGCCGTCGGCTTCATCATCGCGAGCCGCTCGGCATTGACGATGTGGTGGGTCTGAGGCGTCAGCGGGCAGCTTACCGACAGCACGTCGGCGCGGCGGAACAGATCCTCCAGACCGACCAGTTCGATGCCGAGTTCAGCAGCGACCGTCCTGTCGGCGAATGGATCATGGGCGATGAAATTCATGTCGAAGGGCTTTGCCATGCGAAAGACCTCGGCGCCGATGTTGCCGACGCCGAGCGACCCCAGCGTGCGCCCGACCAGGCCCAAGCCCATATGCTGCGAACGCTTGTCGAACCCATGAGCGCCCTTGCGGGTCAGTGCGTCCTTCGTGAGCAGCTTGCCGGTCAGTGCCAACATGAAAGTGATGACGGACACGGCAACGGGCCGCCGCACGCCGTCGGGCGTGATGACGAGCGCGATGCCGGCGGCGGTGCAGGCCTCGACGTTGACGGTATCGTAGCCGACCCCGAAACGGGCGACGACGGCCAGGCGGCCGCTCTTGGGGACACTCATCGCATCGAAGCGATGGGCAAGCAGGATCAGCGCATCGAAATCCTCAAGCTGCTCGGCACGCAGCGGATTGTTCGGCTCCAGGAACGCCATTTCGACGCCGGGCGCGTTGCGCAGCGGCTCGAGGTCGAAGTCGGGATAGGTCGGCGAGCCATCCGGCTTGCGGAAATCACCGGACAGCGCGACCCTGAACATTGTGTTGGCCATGGTTTCCTCCGCCTCACTCGCAGCCGGCCCGGATCTTGGACACCGCGTCGGCCATTGCGTCGTGCAGGACCCAGACATCACCCGAATAGCAAATGAAATCGAAGCCTTGCGCGTAGAAGTCGTGCCCCTGCTGCACGTTGGGCACCAGCCGTCCGAGCGATTTGTTGTGCTTCTTGGCGGCCGCGACGATCCTGTCCATCGCATCGGTAAAGGTGGGATGGGCAAAATCGCCGGGAACGCCGAGGGAGACCGACAGATCGAAATGTCCGACCCAAAGACAATCGACCCCGTCCAGTCCCGCGATGCCGTCGATGTTCTTGACGCCGTCGGCCGTCTCGATCAGGCAGATGAACGCCGAGCGCTGGTTGGCCGCTTCGAATTTGTCTTTAACCGAACCCGGACGGTAGCGGTCATGCGCGATCTGCAACGCCACGCCGCGAGCGCCGGCGGGATGGTATTTCATGGAATTGATGATGTGCTGCGCCTGTTCGACGGTGCTCACCATCGGCGCGATCAGGCCTTCAGCGCCCATGTCCATGGCGCGGGCGAGGAAATGGTAGTCCTGCGACGGCACACGCACCATCACCGGCAGGTCGGCAGCCTCGAAATAGCGGATCGCGCTCTTCACCGTCTCCAGGCTGAAGCCGGAATGCTCCATATCGAAGAAGACGAAGTCGCAGCCGGCGGACTTCAGAATGTGCCCGATTCCCGGCGTCGCGAACTCGGCGACGAGCGTGCCGAGCTTGACCCGCCGGTGAGCAGCTAACGCCTTGAGACCTGGTTGCGACATGCACTTCCTCCCTTCGCCCCGAAGGGCAATTCGATCATCCTTTGTTCGTAGCCTCGAGAACGAGATCGCAGATCGTCACCAATTTGGCGTCGACGAGCGGCGCGCTCTGCGTGTTGAAGTCATCGAAATGAACCGTGCGGCAGTGTTCGTCGAAGGCGGCCTCGCTATCGTAAATTTCGTAAAGCACGATCCGGTCCGGTTCGCCGCGCGCCTCCGTCACGTCGAAGCGGCGGCAGCCGGCCTCGTTGCGCACCGAAGCGACCGCATTGGCGTCGATCAGCTTCCGGAAGCTGTCTCGGGCGCCCGGCTTGAGGCGGAAATCGACCCAGACAACGAAGCTGGTCATCATTTGGGCCTCGCGATTTCCAGATAGCGCCTGGACACGTATTCCAGATGCCTGCGCATGGCCGCCTCGGCTTCGTCCGGATCGCGCGCCGCGATCGCCTCGAAGATTTCGCTATGGGCCTCGTAAGCCTTGCGGTCTTCACCTTTGGCCAAAGTCGTCCGCCGCTGTTCGAGCAGCCATTCGGCCAATGCCGCGTGGATGGCTGTGAAGATTCGATTGCGGGTGATCACCGCCAGCACGTAGTGGAAGTCGACGTCCGTGCGCTCAAAGCGCGCGAGGTCGCCGATCGACTGCCGGTTTATCTCGAGAGCCTCCTTGAGGCTGGCAATGTCCTCGTGCGTGGCATTGACGGCGGCGTTGCGGGCAAGCCCGACCT
Source organism: Mesorhizobium sp. WSM4821 (assembly GCF_055901555.1). NCBI lineage: Bacteria > Pseudomonadati > Pseudomonadota > Alphaproteobacteria > Hyphomicrobiales > Phyllobacteriaceae > Mesorhizobium > Mesorhizobium sp. WSM4821. The sequence continues at coordinate 6,134,961 of NZ_CM148371.1, forward strand.
CGAAAAACAGACGGGCGCTCTGGAAGTCGTGAACCCCGCCCGGGGCCGAAATCATATGCCGTGCCGGCCCTGAGAGGGCGTCGATCACGAATCGGGGTGTGGGACGGGTGACGCGGGCACGCTCGCCAGACCTCACCTCGACAAGACCCATCTTGCTCAGATGCAGAAGCGCCTCGCGGATCGAGGGGCGCCCGACCCCGAACTGCCGCATGAGCTCCCGTTCCGACGGGAGTCGGTCGGCTTCGGCCAACTCTCCGGTGCGGATCAGCCGCTCGAGGTGTTCCACGACCTCGTCGGAAAGCTTCCGCTGTTTGATTTGAACTCCAATCACGTGGCATACCTTTTATACCAGTTCCCCACGCTATTGCCGTTCGTGTCCCTGAGTCAAACACAACCTCCACGCAGCCAATTCGGCAAGTCGGACGACAAGCTGCCCGCGTTCCTCGAATCCCTCTGATTATGCCGACACCTGTGAGCCGAAGGCGACCACTCCCGGTTCCACAGATCAGATCCCGGCAGAATCCGAATAACGGCGGTTATGCATGAGCTTATCGGCGAAAGCTCAGGTCAAGATCGACCATCATTTCGGCAATGCCGCGCCCGCTGGTGGAATGCGCCTTGCTTCATCGCCGAGGCAGCAGAGACCATTGGAGGCTGTCGAGGCCTTCTGTGCCCCTTCGTGATAAAGTCGGTTCGAACATGGTCGCGACCTCTCCGACTTGCGGCCGGGGGCGCCAACGTTTCAGTGGCTATTTCGCGATATTCTGACGGGATCGATAAGAGGACGCCCGCGTTTAGCACTATGGATTCAACCGACTCCAGACCTGATCGTCGTCTCAACCACCGGAAGCGTGTGCTGAAGGAAGCCTCCATACTTGCGGGCGTTCAGAAAGCGGAAAGCTGTCTGGTTTGCAATCAACATGAGAGAGGCGCCGAGTTGCGGGTCGCTGCCAATGCGTTGATACCAGATCGGTTTTTGCTGTTTGTCCCCGCGGACGGAGTCGCCTATCAAGCGGTAGTGCGATGGAGAAAGAAGGAGCGACTTGGCGTCCAATTCTATGGCACGGCGCCTAAGCCCAAGCTTGGTTGATGTGGTTAAGACTGACGGATGAACTTGTTCTCCCCATCCGTCTGCCACAGGTCCTGATGGGCAGCATAAGAAGCTTGAGACGACGGTTTGGCCCGTTCTGATTCGCGGGTTGGCCACCGCACTTTGCAACGCGCGGTCTCAGCAACCCGTCTAATGCGGGAGCCATCACAGAGGGCATTCCTTGCTGACTCGCACCGGAGCGCCATTTCGCCGAGCACAGTCCTCCTGCCGAACTTGTACGCCATCCCTGCGCGTGCTATCAGGAGGGATGCGTGGGCTGTTGACACTTTGTGTGTTGGCGTTTGTCGCGACGCCGGCAGACGCAGGTGATTTTCTGTTCGACGCCATCGCCGCCGGCAACAAGGCCGCCGTCGAGCAAGCATTGGCTGGCGGTGCCGACGTCGACAGCCGGGCGCGCGATCAAGGTACCCCCCTCATTGCTGCTGCTCTCGACGATCAGTTTGCCATTGCGGAATTCCTGCTGAGCAAGGGCGCCGACGTCATGGCGCGCAATTCCGGTGGGTTTACCCCCCTCCACGCGGCTGCCTTTTCTGGAAGCCTCCCGATCGCCAGGCTGTTGCTCGAACAGGGGGCGGTGCTCGAAGACTCGGCTAACAAGTCTGGGGTCACACCCTTGGTGGTAGCGGGTGAGGAAAACCATGTCGAACTGGCAGAATTCCTCATTGCGCAAGGTGCGGATGTGAACCGTGCCGAGGCTCATGGCTACTGGCCGACCACGCGCGCGTTCTGGAAGGGCAATACCGAAATCATAAAACTATTCAAACGGCACGGCGCCACGTGCCAGGCGAAAGTCCTTGGCGAAGCGAACGCTGCGAAGTGCGCAGCAATCCACGATTGATAAGGAGAGCGCAGATGGCCATGACAATCATGACGAACCTGGTTCGCTGTTCAGTGTCGGCAGCGGCATTTGCGGCCGCGGCGGTTGCCGGCACAGGATCGGCTTTCGCCAACGACACTGTGAATACCGGCTATTTCGGCGGCGTCGCGATCATGGGCTACGATACGGTGGCTTATTTCACGGACGGCAAGGCCGTAAAGGGTTCCGAAGAATTTTCCCATGAGTGGCTTGGCACACCTTGGCATTTCGCCAGCAAGGAACACCAGGACATGTTCATGAGCGAACCTGCCAAATACGCTCCTCAATACGGTGGTTACTGCGCGGGCGAGGTCGCACTCAATGAATCCGTCACCGTCAATGTCGATCCGGAAGCGTTCAAGATCATCGATGGCAAGCTCTACCTGATCTACGACGAAGGCAACGCGGCCGCCTTTGCGGACAATGCCGACGATCTTGTTCCGAAGGGCGATGCTAAATGGCCGGTCGTCGAAGCGAAGTTGGCAGTCGATGAGCCGGATTGGAACTTGGTCAATAATCCCTGAGGCTTGCGAGCTTAGTCCACCACGAAGTGAAACACCTTACCTGAATTGACGTAGGAATAACCCTCGCCGGAAGGGTCGCTGCGTTTGTAAACGGGACCACACTCGGGGCGTCCAAACGAATTCTCGCTCTGTTCACATAAGACGTCATGATCGACGTAGACTCTTAGCGTGAGCATTCGCGTCATCGTGCGGAAGCCCGCTGTGCCATCCTGTTCTATATGCATAATGGCCGGAACCCCGTCGGGTTCGAGGTTGCCTTTCAAGGTCTTGCCGACAACTAGAGATGCGATTTCGGGGCCGTTCAGCCGGTCCTGTTCGTCGGCGGTGAAGTTGAAAGGCCACTCGGGCAAGCCTGCTTGGCGCATGGCGTCGATGATCAGAGCTAAATCCTCAGCGCCGCGCAAATTGGCATAAAAATGTCGCCACGCAGCTAAGGACCGCCGCCGAGCAGGGGATTCGGACGTCGAAGTCACTCGGAGGCCCTCGGCGATTGCCGCTTTTGCATCCTGCAAACGGCCGGCGCGAGCGTATGCCGCTGCGAGCAGAATCCGAAAACCACCATCCGCCGGCGCATCGTCGCGGGTACGCTCGAGAGTCTCGATGGCCCTCGCGGTGTCGCCTTGCAGGAGAAAGACGAGACCAGCGATTTCCCGGTCCATGGGAGGGAGATTGGGATCGAGCTTCAATGCCGTCTCGACGGCATTGGCCGCCTCGGCGTGATTGCCAGCGAACAACTGCACGTATCCGAGGGCTATATGAGACCCAGCGTCTCCCGGGCCGATTGCGACCGCCCGCTTCCCCGAGGCGATCGCTTCGTCGTAATGGCGATCGATGGCCTGCATGATGCCCAGAAGGGCATAGGGCGATGAAAGGTCCGGATCGAGTTCCAATGCCTTGCCTGCCTTTTCATAAGCTCTCTTTCTCGCAAGCGCGCTCTGGCTGATGTCATCGAAGCCAGCCCGCCAAACATAGACACTCGTGCGTGCGTCGGCCGCAAAAGCTTCCGCGAATGCGGTGTCGACTTCCTCCGCCTTTTCATAGAGCGCAAGTGCTCTCTTCAGACCTGAGCCTCCACCGGAGCGAGCCGCCTGCTCGGCGCGCAGGTAGTAATCGTAGGCTTCTAGATTGGAAGTCGGCGGGCGTGCCATTCGCTCGCTCTCGGCTGCCGAAGCTTGAACGCCGAGCGCCTTGGCGATTTCCCGGCTCATCTCGTCCTGGACGGCAAACACGTCCGCGATGCCGCGATCGAACCGATTAGCCCATAGATTGTCGCCAGTGGCGATATCGATGAGCTGCGCGTTGAGGCGGATTTGATCGCCGGTGCGCCTGACGCTTCCGTCAACGACAAAGCGCACGCCAAGGTCACGCCCGACATCGGCCAGAACGAGGGGTTTTCCTTTGTAGGCGAAGACGGAGTTGCGGGCGATCACATCGAGGCCGGAAAGCATTGCCAGGTCGGTGATCAAGTCCTCGGTGATGCCGTCGGCAAAATAGTCCTGGCTTGGATCGCCGCTCAGGTTTGTAAATGGCAATACCGCAATGGATGGTTTGCCGAGCGCGGAGGGCTTTTGCCATTGCCATGCAAAAACGCCTGCAAGCATCACGATGAGCAGCGCTGCTACTCCTGCGAAAATCATGGTCCAGGAGCCCGGCCGGTGTGGCGCCGCCAGGATCTTCCCCGCTTCTCCGGGATCGAGCAGAACCCGATAGGCGCGAACCGGATCGGCGATATTCTTGAGGCGCTGCTCTCCGAGGTCGGCAAAGCCGACATCCACCTTGTGCACCGCGTGATCGAACGCCGTGCCGGAGATGCAAATTCCGCCGGGCTCTGCGATCTCCTGAAGACGGGCGGCGATGTTCACCCCGGCGCCGTAGATATCGTCACCCTCAACAATGATATCACCGAGATTGACACCAATGCGAAACCGGATTTGCCGGGCTTCGGCGGTGCCCTTGTTGCGGTCGGCCATCCGGCGCTGGATGACAGCAGCACACTGGACGGCATCGACGACGCTAGCGAACTCGACGAGCGCGCCGTCGCCCATAAGCTTGATCATGCGGCCGTGATGGATCTTGATTTCGGGGTCGATCAGTTCGCGACGGCAGCTCTTCAGTCCCTCGAGCGTGCCTACTTCGTCCTCGCCCATGAGGCGGCTGTAGCCAACCACGTCGGCAGCAAGTATTGCCGTAAGCCGTCGCTCCATGCGTGCCGTGCGCCTTCCCTGGTCGGTCGAAGCGGCTTTGCCTCCAGCCTATTATACTCCCGCTTCAGATGCGAGTGCGAGCGACCGTCCTCTGGAGGACGACGCGGTTAACTCGGAAGTGCAGATTTGCTGCCCAGCGAATTCATAGACACGAAGCTTGGTCTCGGGTCCAATTTCGGCCGATCACCCTGCCCCACGCAGGAGCATGCCGAACCGTGGCGTTTAGAAGGCCCAATCGTGCTCGCATAGCAGTCGTCAAATGGCAGCTTTGCGGAGCGGTCCAGTCACTGCGAGGAACTGCTTCGCCTGCAAAGAAAATGGCTCCCGTACTCATTCCCAAACCGGAACAATGGCACGTTCCGACGCGCAAAGGGGCTTATTCACCCGTTTCGTCGGCACTTCCGTGGATGAAGGATCGGATTTCCTCGATGTCGAGGCTGTCATCGCCATTTTCGTCGACGGCGTTGAATATCCGCCCGATGAAATCCTGAAGCTCGGTCTGAGTAAGTGCACCGTCGCCGTCGGCGTCCACTATGGCAAACATCATTCTCATGCGTGCGCTATGCATCATCCCGCCTCCCATTCGCCGCCCGTCCCGCGGTCCCTTTCGGAAGTCGCGATGCCAACGCTCGCCACCTCGCCATTCTGCGCGCCGGCCGCGACGCTCCTGCATTCTCTCCTCCAGCATCTCGCTCATCATCTGGCGCATCATTGCGCGCATGGAGTCTTCGGTCTGTCGGCTCACTCCTGGCGATGGCTCTGGGCCATGATCCTGTGCAGGTGCCGCGGGCGCAGACGACTGGGCCAGTGCTGGCGAGGCCAGCATAGCCAACGCTGCGGCAAATGCTGTGGTCTTGCCTGCTAATGTCATTGTGTTCTCCTTTGGCGAATGGGGTTGACCGAACCTGTCGGCATTCCATCCAAACCCGCCGCTCCCCGCATGGTTCCTGACGCGTCGGTAAGTGATCGCTGGGTGTTGATGTCGATCGAGACAAAACCGGGCAGTCACCTGCGCTCGCCCGGCGAAACGCATGGCGGAGAAAGTTCTAAGCCGACGAAGCGGCCCCCAATGGCGTCACGCCGTCGAACCCTGCATGGAGGGATTGCTGGGCAGAGTGCCGCCGGTAGTAGCCCGCGATGCCTTCGAAGCCGCTGCCAAGGAAGAAGGCATGTTTCTGCCCTCCGAGTGAGATCGCCAGCCTGAACAAGATCCAGAGCAAAGCAATCTCGCCACCAATCACCTACAACATCTGTCGCGTGGGCCAGGTGGCAGTCGGCACCGAACTGACCCAAGGCAAATTGGCGCAGCTACGGCAATGGCTGCCACCCACAGCCCCCTTGGCCCTTGGTTCCGCTGCGCAGCGGTCTTTGCCCGACGACCATGCGTGATTGACGCGCGACAGCCGCTACGAGCGCGGCCCCCGGGTGCCAATGCACCGCCGAGCACTCCGGCCTCGAAGACGCCGCCGTTCTCATCCAACATCTACGAGGTTTCGCCGTCCGTTCCTTGCTCTCGCTGATCAAGTGTCTCAAGCAACTCAGCAAAAGACGACGGCAGCTTTGGGTCGACTTTCAGACGCAGCAATTTGCGTAACTGCTTGCGGTTGGCTTCCCTGCTGATCAGCCGCCGCAAGGCTTCGGACTCCTGCCCCGCTTTTTGGAATGTGGGCACAACCAAGTATCCCTTCAGGCTCGTACCAGCCCTCAAGGTCGAAACCCGCTCGCGAGGGAATGGTTCCCTCACGACATCGACTTGAGCCGTCCGAATTAGAAACTACCACAGCCGCAAGTTTGCGTTCATCGATACCAGCTTATACTGTTTTGCGAGCGCTGCGACCTGGCTTAGACTAAGACTAGTCGGCTCTGCCGATAGCCAGGCAGGCAGGGCGCTGGTTGGTGAGCGGGGCCCAGAAGTGGCGTCGGCATGCTCATCACGCGCAAACCGGACTCTGGAGAGTGTGAGATACAAAAGCTGGCGGGAATGCCGGCACGCCAGGATTTACCGCAGCTGCTGCTTTCTGCGGGGCAGAGCTGCGCAAGACGTGTTCAGCACAGGACAGACCGGCCTGTGGGTCTTGGAAGCCAGCGCCTCCGCGCGGGCGGCGCCGGTATGATCACTGCCGCATTGAGGTTTTCAAGAACGCGGTCACTCCTTCTTGTTCAACGAGGTCGGCCGGAAGTGACTCTCGAAGACCCGAAACCAGAACCGATAATCGGCCTTGCGACCGTCACAGCGCGCCGAAAGAGCACACCAAGCGGCAGCGAGCGCGGCCTTGTTGTGCTCAAGTGCTGCCGCAGTGGCGAGGGCGCTTGCCTTCCCATGAGCGGCCGAAAGTTTTGCTCTGTCGCGTTTGTGCATGACGATGTTCCTGCGTGAATGTCCGACGCAGAGTTTGGGATGGCCGGACGTTCAAACTCCAATCGAGCCACGATCGAGGCAATCCGCCTCGAGTTTTCGCGTCGTCCCTGGCATCCACACCGCCTTCATTCAACAAACTCGATAGATTCCTCCTCTTCTGGTCCAAGGTCAAATCGGCGGCCCGTTCAAAGCCGCAGTTTTCACGCAGCCGGAACTTGCTGGGCAAGCATTTCCAGATGTTCGCGGCAGATCGTCTCGACCAGGTCATGCAGGATCGCGGCTCGCTCGCCGAGCCACTCCAGCGCTTCAACGCTGATCTGATAGTGCTCGGAATACCGAGCCTTCACATAGGCCTCGTTCAGCGTGTTGAACCAGGCACGAAAGCGCTGCTGGTCACGCGGCCAGGCTTCGGTCAGCCGCCGGTCACGCTCCTCAGCCAAGGTGCGAAGAAAGTTCAGGTTGTGTGACGGCGGGCTATAGCTTGTAAGGGTCAGCAGCAATGCTGAATAGGCATGCTCGACCGCTTGATGCAGCAGAAATGCAGCCTCATTGTTCCGTCCCTTTCCCAAGGCATATTTAGAGGTGTCTAGTAGACCAGCGGCCCCGGGGAAGCGATTCTGAAAATGTTCATGCGCCAACCTCAGCGCATCCGCGGGGCTTTGCGGTTTGGGTTCCGGCAGCGGTTCATCGTCGAGTTCGTAAAGCACGATGCCCTGGCGCCGAATTTCGGAGAAGAAATATTGCCCCTGCCTGAGCGCAGTGTTCACTTCCCGGCGAGAGTGCACGATCAAGCCGACCTGGGTGGACACACCGCGATCGCGTAACAGCCGATCACTGGCCTTGTACCAGTAGGTTGCAAAGTCGGTGAGCTTGCGATTGTTGACGATGACGAGGATGTCGAAATCCGAGCGGTAGCCCTTCATCGTGTGAGGTTCATCGACCCAGTCGCCGCGTGCATAGGACCCAAACAGGATGGCTTTGAGGACCCTGCCCTTTTTCTTGAACTCGGCCGAACTGCCCTTGAGCGCATCCTCGAGTTCTTCGAGCAGAATCTCGACGACGCGGACAAGTTCGCGCTGCTTGTTCGGTGGCAGGTGGTCGAGGCTGGTTTTCATCATCCGATAATGCGTGGTCCGCGATCTGGGCGAAAGGGTTAGATGATGCCGGTTGCGAAATCTATGCCCACTGCCGCTTTGCATTCTACCTTCGATCAACTGTCACAACTCCGCTTGTCACAGACAGCTGCAAGGATTATGTTGCAACATAATCACAACGTCAAACAGCATGTTGTGGCAGGATGTGAAAAAGAATCGCCTGATGAAACCGTTGTGTTCGTTGTAGTAGCTTCTCCTAATATCTTAAGATGCGATTCCTCTGAATTTGTTGCAACATCATTTTAGGCGTTAGGAACGTAAGCTCGAAACGCTCCGTCAACTGTGGGTCCGATCGGGATGAGACCTTGTATTCTCGTTTGCTCCTCCGATGCCAGCTACTACCTGCTTATCAGCTACATCCTCGAGATTGAGGGTTTTGCTTGTCTTCCGGCCGGCGCCTGCGTGAAGGCGCTGGAACTGTTGCCGCAATGCCCCTTCACGGCTGTGCTGCTCGATTGCAGCGATTCATCTTGTAAGCCCGACGCCATCGACCGCCTGTGCCAAGCGAGCAAGGAACGGTCAGTTCCGCTCGTTGCGGTCCTTCCTTCGCGAAACGAAGCGCTGTATTTTGAGCTTCTGAAGGCCGGCGTCGATCATATCTTGGTCTCGCCGCATTCTCCCTCGCAGATCGTTCGCGCGCTGCGCGCTCTGGCGGGCGTTGGCGAACAGATTGCGAGCCTCGCGAACATTGGCGAGACGGGGCTTTCGTGGGGAAAGCTCGAACTGTTCCTCCAACGGCATCGCGTGCGGTACGATGGTAAGGGTATCGTTCTGGGGCCAATACAGTTCAGGCTTCTTGCTACAATGATGGTCGATCCTGGGCGAATCTTCAGCCGGGAGGAGCTCATCCGGCAGGCGTGGCCACCCAACATTCACGTAGAACCGCGCACTGTTGACGTCCATATGGGCCGTCTGCGCGAAGCTTTGAGGAAGGCGGCCGGCCGCGATCTCATTCGCACGGTCCGTTCGGCGGGATATGGACTGGATGGCTCAAGTTGAGCAGGCGAATGGCCAAAACGCATGTCTGTGTCCGTGATAAGGCTCATCGTCAAACATTGTCACAAAATTGTCTCCGGCTTTATGGAATTTCGGGGACCACGCGCCGACTATTCGGACCGACGAGGCACGGCGCGAAACTGATTTCTTGGGTCATGACCTGCCGTTTCTCTCGCCGCGCGAGCGCTGGAGGAAGTCGATGGTCAGTCTATCTGCCGCAGATGCTGCAAAAGGCGACAGGCACGCAAGCCGAAACACGCAAGGCCTGATCGACACGGCAAGCAGCCATTTCACCGCTGCGCGTCTTGAGGGACTGATGGCACTATATGCGCGTCCCCTCGCCGGACGAGGCGTGGCAATCAGCATTGCTCGGAACAAGGAACGTTCGGTCGTCGACTTCGTCCGCTGTTCCTATCTTGGCCTGGACAACCATCCAAAGATCGTCGGCGGAGCTCTTGAGGCCATCGAGCGATACGGCACGCTACACTGGTCGTGTGCGCGTACTCGTCTGAACTTCGGTTTGATCGGCGAGCTGGAGGACAGTCTCTCGGATCTCTTCGCTGCGCGCGTGATCGTCTACACAACGGTGCTGGCCGCCAATATGGGCGCGCTTCCGATCCTGGCATCCGGGCATCTTACCGGCGGCAAGAAGCCGGTGATGGCTTTTGACCAGCTGGCGCATGCGTCATTGGCGTTTCACAAGGGCACGATCGCCGAGGAAACCGAAGTTGTTACAATTCCCCACAACGACTTGCAGGCACTCGAGGCGATCTGCCGCCAGAAAGGCGCTGTAGCCTACATCTGTGACGGCATCTACTCGATGGGCGGCGGCGCGCCCATTGAAGACCTGCTGGTGCTGCAGCAGCGCTACGGGCTTTTTCTTTACATCGACGACGCCCATGGCATCTCGATCTTCGGCCCCAGGGGCGAAGGCTACGCACGCTCTCGGATTCCAGGCCCACTTGGCGATCGCACAATCATTGCAAGTTCGCTGGGCAAGGGCTTTGGGGCGTCCGGCGGCCTGATCATGCTGGGCACATCACAACAAGAAGATCTGTTTCGCAGCTTCGCCGTCGCGCATGCCTTTTCAGCATCGCCGAATGTCGCGGCAATCGGTGCAGCACTCGCGTCGGCGGAACTGCATCGGACGACTGAACTGCATCGCCTGCAGTCGGCGCTCCAGGACAGATTGCAGCTGTTTGATCAGATGTTCGAGACGAGCTGGACCCACAGCAAGCTGCCGATCCGCATAGTCGCCATCGGCGACGAGCTGATTTCGATCGGAGCGGCACGCGCCATTCTCGACAGCGGCTTCTACGTGTCGGCCGTCTTCTTTCCAACTGTTCGGAAAGGAAGGTCCGGGTTGCGCATATGTCCAACGGCCGGACATGACCCCAAAGACATTGAGAGGCTGTGCGAAGCTCTTGCCGCGATTGTCCCATCCGATGAGGCCGGCCCAAAGTCGCCAACCACGCTTGCATCAAACATCGCAAAAGCGGGAGAAGGTCGTTGATGGTTTTGCAAACGGATCGCCTTTTTCTGAGGCCCCTTCAGCCGTCGGACGCGGATGCGTTGTTTCAGCTTCATTGCGATCCACTCGTCGTTCGGCTCACGACAGACGGTCAACCGATGACCCGCGTCCAGTCGGACGAGCGTCTGGACCTTTATCTGCGGGAGGAGAGAGACTTCGGGCTGACTTTCTTTGCCGCCTTCGAAAAACAGCCAAACGGTGATCTTCTCTTCGCTGGGCGATGCGGCCTGCGCAGCTTCAAATATGATGCCATCGAAATCGGCTATTGCTTCTCCGAGCGCGCCTCGGGACGTGGCCTGGCGACCGAATCCGCCGGTCTGATCGTTGCCGACGCCTTTGGCAGGTTGGATTGCCGCAAACTGGTCGGATTGGTCCGGCCAGCGAACCAGCAATCGCAAAGGGTGCTCAGGAGGCTTGGGTTCACACAGAACCGCATAACATGTCATCGCGATGTCGATTATCTCTATTTCGAACGCAACAAGGCTGAGAGTACGCGCATCTGAAGCACGGAACATTGGTCCAGCGGGCCATCAGCGAGATGTGCCATGAGAGTTCGCGCGGGCACTTAGTGGATACCGTTCGCGGGACAGTCGCGATTGACGTATTTGCACGAAAGACGACGACATCCGTACACACGGGCTTATGCGAATGCAAACATTGGAACGAGCCAGTCAGCCAGAACGTCATTCACGGTGACGTACCGTGTGCGCTGATGCGAGAGCGCATTTTGCGGCGCGGCGATCAGGATGAGAGGTCTCTCCCAGATCGCCGCGCTATAAGCATTTCGGGCTGATCATCTCAAAAAGCCAAAAAACGTTCTTTCAGGAGTGGAAAAGCGGTGCGTGCGCGATGCCCGTCAAGATACACCAAGTTCTTCTCATACTGCGTGTTTGCTCGCGAAGACAGGACATGGCAGGCGTTGTCGCCAACGAGATCTCCAGCTGTAGCGCGACGATCTGGATGAGAAGCTTTCTCAGGGTGATTGTCGGGGCGCGTCAATCAGGGGTGATGTTGGCGGGAGTGGCGTATGATGCGGGGGCGCCCGGGGCCGCGCTTTCGCTCCATCGCCTCACGCCGCCGGTAGCCTTCGACGTTCACCTCGAAGAGCGTTGCGTGATGAACGAGACGGTCGACCGCGGCGAGCGTCATGGCGGGATCCGGAAAAGTCTTTTCCCAAGCCCCAAATGGCTGATTGGCGGTGATGAGCATTGGGATAAGCAGCTCACGCGCTCTGTTCGCTCAGTTTCACGTCGTGGTGTGCGCTTGACCAGCCGCCCCGCCATAGCGCCAATGCCAAGCATGCACTAACATTCCAGTTTGACCCCCGTTGGGGCCGGCCAGTGATCTGTTCAAAACTGGGGACGTACCCATGACCAATCATTGCTGTGGACCGGGCTATGCTTCTCCGGCAGAGGCGATGAGGGCACCTCGCGAAAAGCTGCTCTATACGATTGCCATCTACACTGGCACGGGCATTCAGAAGCCGGACTATTTGTGTACCATTGATGTCGACCCGGAGAGTTCGACTTACAGCCAAGTGATTTCACGTTTGCAAATGCCGGGTATTGGCGATGAGCTTCATCACATGGGCTGGAATGCCTGCTCGTCGTGCCATGGCGATGCGAGCATGGAGCGCAAGTATCTGATTGTGCCGGGGGTGCGCTCGACCAATCTGCATATTGTTGATTGCGGAACCGATCCCCGCAATCCGACACTGTTCAAGGTCATAGACGGCGCTGAAATCAAAACCAGGACCAACTTGTCGGCGCCGCACACAGTGCATTGCCTCGGCTCGGACATCATCGTTTCCATGCTTGGCGACGCTCAAGGCAATGCCCCAGGCGGTTATTTGCAACTCAACAAGGAGTTCGAGATTGCCGGCCGTTGGGAAAACTCCATGGGCAGCATCAAGTTTGGTTATGATTTCTGGTACCAGCCGCGACATAACGCAATGGTCAGTTCGGAATGGGCCGCGCCCAATACCTTCATGCCTGGTTTTGACCTGGAGGAGGTTGGCCACCTGAAGTATGGCCGAGAGATCCATTTCTGGGATTTTGAGAAGAAGGAGCCAAAGCAGACATTCTATCTCGGTGAAGACGGCTTGCTCCCACTGGAAGTGCGGTTCCATCATAATCCCGATAGCAGTCACGGCTTTGTCGGCGCGGCCCTTTCTGCAAATATCATTCATTGGTGGAAGGATGCAGCGGGTGACTGGCAATGGGAAAAAATTGTCGATGTTGGCAATGAGCCGCATCCCGAATGGCCGATCCCGATACCCGGCGTGATCTCGGTCATTCTGCTCAGTATGGACGATAGATACCTCTATTTTTGCAACTGGTTGCATGGCGACATTCGCCAGTATGACATCTCGGACCCGCACAACGCCAAGCTCACCGGACAAGTGTGGATGGGCGGACTTCTCGGCCGTGCGCCTGAGGTCAATGGCGTGAAAGTGACTGGCGGGCCGCAGATGATACAGCTCAGCCTCGACGGCAAGCGCCTCTATGTGACGACCTCGCTCTTCTCGACCTGGGACAATCAGTTCTATCCGGAAATCCGTACCAATGGCGGATGCATGCTGATGGTCAATTGCGATACGGAAAAAGGCGGCATGGAAATTGATCCGCGATTTGTCGTCGATTTTGGCAAGGAACCAAATGGACCAAGCCGCTGCCACGAAACCCGTTATCCCGGCGGTGATTGCACGAGTGACATCTGGGTATGACCAGCTTCACCATCACCCTCGCCAACCAAGGCGGTGCGGCCTTTGACGTCGATCACCGCAAGCCCCTCTTGCAAAGCCTGCGCGAGCAGGGCGTGGATCTGCCCTACGGGTGCAAGTATGGCGGCTGCATAACTTGCGCGGCCAAGATAATCAGCGGCAAAGTCAGTCAAAAGGCCCAGCGGGCGCTGAACAACCGCCAGATCAACAATGGCTATATAATCCTCTGCATTGCCCGCCCTATGAGCGACTGCACGCTGGAGGTCGGCGTTGAAAGCCACGACAAGCTCTATCGTAACCCCTTCCTAGATCCCTTGGCCCCACATGAATTGAAAGCCGATATTGCGACCCCGTTGGAAGCAAAGAAATGACCCACATGAGTCATGATGAGCCCTATTCGGAGGCTTATCTGCAAGACATTCTGAAATCGGTCAAAACCATTGCGATGGTGGGCGCCAGCCCCGACAAGACCAAGTTTTCCTATGGTGTTCTCAGGGTTCTGCACGAAACCGGCTATGACATGATCCCGGTCAATCCCACTCCCGGTCTGGATGAAATTCGAGGGCTCAAGGTGTACGCGTCACTGGCGGCCATCGACCGGCCTGTGGATATGGTTGAGGTTTTTCGCCGCTCCGAAGATCTGTTGGAAGTTGCACAGGAAGCCATCGCAATTGGTGCCAAGGTTCTGTGGAGTCAGATTGGGGTGCGCGACGACGCTGCCGCCCTGTTGGCGGAGGAAGCGGGCTTGAAAGTCGTGATGAACCGCTGTCCCAAGATTGAGTTGTTCCGCCCCTTCTGGAAGCCGAAGTTGCACTTGGGAATATGATTGCAGGCTCACGGGCTTCGGCGTTGTCTCGGTAGCTGACCTGTTCCCTTGGCCTTAGACGTTGATTGATTTTTGCCTGAGGTAAGATGCCAGATGATCGCTGAGATCACGCGCGTCGTCGCCGGCGCCATCGATCAGCGCAGACTTGCGGCGGCGCAGAAACTGCATCCCCATCAGGTACATGCCCGGATGTTCCGTAGCGCCGCCGTCGTGACGGACGTGGCCCTTGCGGTCGAGGATCGGCAACTTTAGCCAGGAGTAGTCCGGCCGGTAGCCGGTGGCCCAGATGATCGTCCTGATCGCGCCTCCGGTAAGGTCGAGGCCGAGCGGCGGGTTGTCCTCGACACGGGTCGGCGGCAAGCGATCCGGCGGCCCGACCGTAGCGTCCAGGCCGTTGGCGTGCGCCCATTCGTCGATGAGGTCGAGCAGCCGGGCCATCTTGAGATCGGAAAGCGCGCACATGTTGCGCAACGACCCCGCAAACTGGGCCTTGCCGTCTTCGGTGATGCCGGCGAGACGGCCAATGAGCCTGACGCCGAGGTCGACCAGCGCATTGAGGTCGAGGGTGGTGCGGTCGGGGGTGCCGGCAAGCTGCAGCGAAGGAACCCGTCGCGCCCGCCTGATGTCGTCTACCTCGTCGTAGCGCTCGTCGAGCACGCCGGCGGCGTCCATCCACCACTCCAGGTCCTTGCCGCGATAGACGCGCGGCGCTCGGATGTGCTCACCCACCGACAGGGTCACTTGACGCCCCGAACGCTGTAGCTCCTGTGCGATCTGGGTGCCGCTCGACGATGCACCCACCACCATCACGCCGCCGTCGGCGACCTGAGCCGGATTGCGGTAGGACTGTGCCGTCAGCATGGCGACCGACGGCGGCACGCGGACGGCCAAATCGGGCAGGCGTGCGATGTTGCACGCGCCTGACGCCAGCACGACAGTTCGGCAGCGCCACTCGCCGCGGTCCGTGCGCACGAGATATCCCGCCCCGTCGCTGCTAACCGAGGTAACGGTCGTGTATGTTCTGACTGGAGCCCCGATCGCCTTGGCATAGTTCCCGAGGAAGTCGATCACTTCAGGCATCGTCCGGTAGCCGTCGGGGTCGTCGCCATCGTAGCGGAAGCCCGGCAGCCGGCTCTGCCAGTTCGGGGTGAGCAGCCGCAGCGACTCCCATCGCTCCGTGCGCCAGGTATGGGCGATCTCGCCGCGCTCCAGCAGCACATGGTCTATAGAGCGCTCCGCGAGGCAGCGGCTCATCGCGAGCCCCGCGTGCCCTGCGCCGACGATCACTGTGGTGACGGAACTAATCGCGCCCTCTCATCAGGAGAGTCTACGGCTCGAAGCGCCGTTCAATTCACCACGACCGTGACGTTCGTTGGATTGGTTACAATGTCATAGACAGCCGACCGCTTCTGTGACTGAGCGACGAGAGCCTCGATATCCTCGCGCTTGGCGTCGGCGTCGATGTTGTACTTCACCGTGATGCCGCTGAACCCGTTGCGGACGTCGCTGTCGATGCCGAGTATGCCCGCAATATCCATGTCGCCTTCTATCGTCGCCTTCACCGACTTCAACTGGATGTTCCGGTTCTGGGCAACCGCAGCGATGCCGGCTGTCAGGCAACTCGCCAGCCCGACCAGCACGTATTCAACAGGCGTGGCGCCCTGATCCAAGGAAGCAAAGACCTCCGGATGGTCGGCATCGAATGCGAAGGTGGTCTTGCGATGCTGGTCCTGGCCGAGACCGTAGAAACTCTCGACCGTCGAGTGGCTGTGGGTGCCATCCTTCCATTCGCAGGCCGCGCGCCACTTGAACTGCGCGGCCTCCGGGGCGTTGGTAAGCGCTTCGCGTGCGCCGAGCAGCGCCTCGACGTTAACGCCATTGTTTGCCTGTACTTCGGAAGCCATAGTATCCTCCTACTCTGCACTGGCTTAAAAACCCGACCGATCCCACCGACCTCCCGATCAGATTTCACCAGGGGATGGCATGCTATGGGTAGCGAAGCGTTTCTTCAAGTTGTTTCCGTCGCGAGTAGTGGTCGCCCCTCGTGGACCGATTTGCGCCTTCCAAGCTAAGGGTGCCCTGCGTGTCTGTCGGCGTTGGTTCCGCAGCCCAGGTGCCGGCCATAGGCATCGTGATGCAGTTCTTGAAGGTCGCCGGCAAGCTAGCGGACTGCATTCCCGCATGCCGATCTTCCTGACGTTGCCAACAGCTGGTTCGCCGCCGTTAATGGGCATTCAGAAGCAAATCAATTTCGGCTGCTGGCGCAACTTGCTCCGCCCGATTTTTGTTGAGAACTTCGGCAAGCGCGAGCGCTTCAGCCCTCTACTAACCGCGCAGGGATATGGCAAATCCACGTGGAATGCCTAATCAACGACGATACGGGTGCGCGGTAAGAGCATCGCGGAAAGGACTGTGGGCATTGACGAGATTGGCGTAAACTACACGCTTGGGGTGTTATCCATGCACCGTATCATCCCATTAGCGTTTGTGGCGCTCGCGACGGGAGCACGCTGAAGATTTTGAATGTGCGCTTAGTGGAGATTTCAGCCGCGTCGCATTTCGGCCTGCCGAAGCGCCAGCTGGTCTCAACCATAGCGCAGTTCCTCGCCTCCTTAGACCGATAGCGTGCTGCTCTGGCCGCGGCTCGACCCGAAAATGGCCATTTTTTTCGTCGAGCAGAGCCCAAGAATCCCGCCCCGCAGCGCTCCGAAGCGCCCCACAGCAAGGCGCCGGATTTCGGCCGCGCGGTTGTCGGCCGACGGCGTGCTCACAGGTGCCCGCTTGCTCTAAGGGTCGCGGCAAAGGTCGCCAGCGGGGCAGCGAGCGTCAGCGGACGATCCCTGAGTGCCTCTGCTCCATAACTGACATACCATTGCGCTGCCCGCTCGTTCTTTGCGTCGATGATCATCAGCACGCCGCCAACCTCGCCCGTGACACGGATGCAACGCAGCGCGGCCGCGAGCAGAAGTTGGCCACCAAGCCCCCTGCCCGCCACCGATTTGTCCACCGCCAGACGCGCCAGCAGAAATCCCGGCACATTGTGGCGAGCCAGGCCCTTTGTCATCGCGGCAGGAACTGAGTCGTGTTCGACCGAAGCTGGCGCCAGGCTGTAGAAGCCCAAGACCCTGTCCGGCGCATCGTCGGCAATCGCACAGAATGTCTTCACGGCGTTCTGCTCATGCCCCTGACGCGCAAACCGTTGCAGGAACTCGTTCATCCCGACATCGCCGCAATCGAAACGCTTGCGGTTATGCGGTCTAGCGATCGCCTCCTCGTGCCAGGGCGGCAGGCTCACAAGATCTTCGGCAGTGCCGCCGCCGCGGCGCGCAGCCTGACGTTCGGCTTGGGCGGGTTGTCCAGGAGTGCGAGGATGCGGCTGAAATCACGCTCCGAAACTTTGACGGCGTCGGCTTCGGCAAGGACGGAGTCCGCCTCACGCAGGGCTGATTGGGTCACGAAGCTGGTGAGATCGGTATGGCGAAGTGCGGCGGCCCGCAACAGGCGCGCCTTCACTTCCGGCTTCACCCGGATGTTCATCCGATCGGTATCGTCAAGGGCTGCACGGGCCATAGGCTCGATCTCGATTCTGTCTACGAGCCTTAGATACAGCTGATGGTCCAAGTTTGCAATACAATGCGCATTGAATGCGTACAAGGACAGCGAACGGCATGAAAGCCGAATAGACCTCGATGCCGACCTGGATTCGGTGTTCGGGCTTGCGCCGCTGGCGCAGCCAAGCCGTCCAAGCCGGGAGTGAAGTCCGCGCATCGTTGTCGCGTATGAGGCTGGATGCGACGGCTTTTGCTTGACGCGCTGGCTCCAAGCGCGCGCTGTCGGGCTTATGGCATAAACTATCGAGCGTCGCGGCTTCTCGCGAACATCGGCGCTCTCAGCTTGATTGATTGTCGCGCTGCACTTCAGCGGCGCTTCGTCGCCTTAACCGGTCGACAGGCCCGACGATGCGAACCGATACCGCCCCTCGCCGGCCTTCTGCATCCTACTGCAGACCCTCCGTGAAGGAGCAAGCCAGCACGCCTGAAGCTTGCCAAGGCATGCACCCTGCCCTTGCCCTTCGCTGCAGCCCTTACGCGACCGAATGCGGCATCGCGGCAACGCCGAGCAGCCTCTCGACGGTCTGCGGGCTGGCGCGCAGTGCCGCTGGCGTCCCTGCCCAGGCGACCCGGCCGCGCTCGAGGATGATGACCTGATCAGCGAAGTCCAAGGCGGCACGGATCCTTTGCTCCACGAGCAAAATGGTCATTTCTTCGGCGGAAGCGAGCCGCATCAGCGCCGCCATAAGTTCGTCGCAGATCACTGGGGCCAGTCCTTCGAGCGGCTCGTCAAGCATCAGGACGGATGGACGGCCCAGGATGGTGCGGGCTGTCGTCAACATCTGCTGTTCGCCGCCCGAGAGCTGGTTACCGCGATTGCGACGGCGCTCCTTCAGCCGGGGGAACATGGCGTATGCCTCGTCCACGGCCGATCGCTGGCGATCCTTCAGCCCGACGAGAAGGTTTTCCTCGACGGTCAGCGACGGGAAGATGCCGCGCTCCTGTGGCACATAGCCGAGGCCCAGCCAGGCGCGCGAGGCGCTGTCCTTGCCGACGATGTCGACGCCCCCCAGCTTGATCTCTCCAGTGTGGCGCCGCGTCTGGCCGGCGATGGTGGCGAGCAGTGTCGACTTGCCGACGCCATTTCGTCCCAGCACCGCCAGCCGGGCACCCGCAGCGGCGATGAAAGACACATCTTCGAGCACTCGGGTCTGGCCGTAGCCGGCGGTCAGGCCCAACACCTCAAGCGGCACTGCGGTCATCAGCATAGCTCCCGAGATAGGCCTCGCGTACGCGGGCATCCTTGGTCACGTCTCCGGGCGAGCCGTCGAAGATGATCGTGCCGGCGGCCAGAACGATGACTCGCTTCGCGAAACGGAACACGAGATCCATGTCGTGGTCGATCATGAGCACCGCCAAATCGGCGGGAAGCCCGGCAAGTGCGGACTCGATGCGCGGCGTTTCGCTTTGCGGAAGACCGGCCGCGGGTTCGTCCAGCAGCAGCACTTTCGGTCTCAACGCCAGCGCGAAGGCTATCTCCAGCAGCCGCTGCTGTCCGTAAGCGATCTCCGCCACCTTGCGGTCGGCGGCCGCCTCCAGGCCAAGGGTGCGCAGCAGCGCCTCGCCCTCTTCGAGGACATCCGGCATCGACCAGAACGTGCCGAACAGGCGGCCGGCACGGCCCTGACGCTGCAGCACGGCGAGCGCCAGATGTTCCCTTGGGGTCATCTCCGGAAACAGGCGAGTGACCTGAAAAGATCGTACCAGACCGCGTTGCACGCGCTGCATCGGCCTCATGCCGTTGAGCTGCTCGCCGGCGATCCGCACGACCCCAGAATCCGGTTTCAGGTGGCCGGTGACGAGATTGACGAAAGTGGTCTTGCCGGCGCCGTTCGGCCCGATCAGCGCCACGCGGTCGCCTGGTGCCATCGTCAGCGAGACGGCCTGCGCCACCGCCAGGCCACCGAAGGTCTTGCTCAGCCGCTCGACCTCGAACAGCGCGGTCATCGCCGCCTCCATAGATTGACCAGTTGGGCGCTCGTGCCGAAGATGCCGCGTGGTGCAAACAACACGACTGTGACCAGCAGCGCGCCCATGATAGTCAGCCAGTGAAACGGATTGGCGGCGGAAACGAAATCCTCGAACAGCATGAAGACAACGGTGCCGATGATTGCGCCATAGAGCGATCCGGTGCCACCGAGCACCAGCATCACCAGCGCCTGCGCCGACAGGGTAAAGCTCAGGCTGTCGAGCCCCACCACCTGGGTGGAGATCGCGTTGAGGCCACCGCCGACACCGGCGACCGCGCCTGAGATGATATACATCTTGAGCAGCGTCTTCCTGACCGACGCTCCCATCGCCGCGACCCGGATCGGGTCCTGCCGGATGCCGCGGCAGAGCATGCCGAACGGCGAGCGAGACAGGCGCTGCAGCAGGAAGAAGACGATCACCAGCAGCGCTGTCCCCAGCACATAGGCGCTGCGTCCCCAAAGATCGAACTCGAACACACCGAACAGCGGGCTTGGCGCGATGTCCGTCAGGCCATCGCTGCCGCCCGTCCAGCTCGTGGCCTTGTTGGCCGCCTCGTGAAAAAGATTGACGATAGCGATCGAAAGCACGAGTTGCCCTAGCCCGTGGCCGCGCAGGACCACGAGGCCGGATATCAGGCCGGCGAGCGCGCCGCCGACGGCGCCTGCTGCGATCATGGCGATCGGATCAGAAATGCCGAAATGCGCGGCGGCAATGCCGGCGGCGTAGGCCCCGGCCCCGAACAGGGCGGCGTGACCGAGTGTCGCCACGCCGCAGAAGCCGGTGACCAGATCGATCGAAAGCACCAGCATGATGATGCCGATGACGCGCGTGAGCAGCGCGAGATTGTTGGGAAACAGGAGATAGCCGACGACCGCGGCGGCCAGGATCGCGGCAAGACCGATCCAGTCGACCGAAGCGGAGAAGCGCGGCTTAACGACTTGCCCGGCAACGCTCGCAGGATGATTGGCGTTCATCCGTCAGCCCCTTCCAAGTAGGCCGCGCGGAAACACGCAGACGATGACGATCACGGCAAGGTAGAAGAAGAACTCGCCATACTCCGGCACCAGATAACGTCCCGTCGTGTCGACCGCGCCAAGCACCAGGCTGGCAAGCAAGGCACCACCGATCGAGCCGGCTCCGCCGACCGAAACGACGACGAGGAAGGTCACCAGGTAGCGCAGCGCGTAATAGGGTTCGATCGGCAGCAGTTCGGCGCCAACGATACCGCCCAACGCGGCAAGGCCGACCGCAATCGCGAAGCTCGCCGCAAAGACGGACTTGGTCCTTACGCCGAGGGCAGCAGCCATCGGCGTGTTGTCCACCGAGGCACGCAGCTTCACCCCGAATGGCGTCCGCTCGACGAGATACCAGAGGGAAGCTGCGACGGCGAGGCCGCACAGAATCGCAAACAGCTTGTGCGCGGCAATCGAGCGAAAGCCGAGATCGACCGGTCCAGTCAGCATCTCAGGCAGCGGTATGGTCTTGAGTGTTGGCCCGAACACGAAATTCGCGATGCCGATGACGCAGAAGGTGATGCCTATCGTCATGAGCACCTGGATGAGTTCCGGCTTGTTATAGATGCGGCGGTACAGCAAGCGCTCGATCGGTGCCGCAATCACGACGGTTGCGGCCACCGCCAGCACGACACCGGCGACATAGCCCAGACCAAGATCACGCACGGCATAAGAGGCAAAATAGCCGCCCACCATCGCAAAGGCACCGTGCGCGAGATTCACCACCCGCATCAGCCCCATCGTCATCGACAGGCCGATCGAGATGACGAACAGCACCATGCCATAGGCAAGGGCGTCGACCGCGATGCTGAGCACGCTCTGCATTTTTCACTCCGAGCGCTCGCCGGCGGGTCGCTGCCTGCGGACATGGATCCGATAACTGGGGGACTTTACCCCAGCAAGGCTATTTGGCGGCGGCGAGACCGGGATCGGTCATGTTCGGGAACGTCTCAATCTCCTTGTTGTAATAGGTGCCGTCCGCGGCTTTGGCGACCTCCCGCAGATAGATGTTTTGTGTGATGTGGCGGCTTGCGGCGTCGATCAGGACAGGTCCGCGCGGGGACTCCCAGGTCATTCCCTTGACGGCGTCTACGGCTTTGGCGGCATCCTGCGTGCCCCCGGTCGCTTCGATCATCTTATAGATCACCCGCATGCCGTCATAGGCGCCGACCGATGGGAAGGACAGCTCGACCGGATTGCCGATCGCGGTTCGCGCCGCTTCGACAAACTTCTTGTTTTCGGCAGAGTCATGCGCGACGGAATAGTGGAATGTGGTCGTGACGCCGAGAGCAGTATCGCCCAGCGCCGGCAGATCGGATTCCTGCGTCAGGTCTCCAGGCGCCAGGAACTGGATGCCGGCTCCCTTGAGGCCGTTTTCGTTGTAGGACTTCAGGAAGCCCAGCGTGGTCGGACCGGACGGCAGGAAGGCAAAGACCGCATCGGCGCCGGAGTCCCTTACCCGCTGCATGATCGGGCTGAAGTCGGTGGTCGAAAGCGGCATGCGGACCGATTCGACGATCTCGCCGCCATCCGCCTTGAAGGTCGTCGCGAACGCCGTCTCGGCATCGACGCCCGGTCCGTAGTCGCTGACGACGGTGATGACCTTCTTGATGCCACGCGCGGCTGCCACCTTCGCCATCGGCACCGAAGTCTGCCAGAGCGTGAAGGAGGTGCGCACGACGAGCGGGCTCTTGGTCACGATCGCCGACGTGGCGGCGTTCATGATCACCATCGGCACGTTCGCCTGCTCGAGAAGCGGCACAACGGCCATGGCATCGGGCGTAAAATAGAACCCGGCGAGATACTGAACGCTTTCCTTAACGACCAGATCCTGGGCGATCGCCTTGGCCTGCGCGGGATTCGCCGCCGGAAGGTCCCGATAGACGACCTCAACGTCGTCGTCACCGACCTTGGCTCCGTTCAATGCCACCCAGGCGTCGATGCCAGCCTTGAAATTCTTGCCCTGAATGGCGAAAGGACCGGAGAACGGGCCGATCACGCCGACCTTGATGGTATCTGCACCAGCGGTTCCGCTAAGCGCTATTGCCGCCACCGCGGCCAGAAGCAGGCGTCTCATGGCTTTCCTCCCTTAGCGGCTACCCAGCCTCCAGCAAGGTTTTCAGCCGCATTGGCATTGGTCTCTCATGCAGAAATGGTAATGTAAAATGAAAATAAGCCGTCGATTGTTAACCTCCTGGTTAGGGAAGCCGAGGAGCAAGTCGAGATGATTTCCGCCGGTTCATGGCCGACGGCACCATCGAACACGACTTGATCATCGGCATGAAGGCGCAAAACGGTTCTGTCTGTAACGCCCCCTCGCCCGCCGTCACGTCGATCCCGATTGCGATCATGTGAAGCGACAGGCGGCGGACAAATTTGGCTGGCCTTGATCCGGAGCCGTCAGCAATGCGCATGAACAGCTCCTGCTCCGAGCTATGACCCCGCTTGCGGCGTGCTTCTCTGCCTGTGCACGCGCGTGAACTTCGCGGCACCGTTTGACGCGCGAGACGCTTGCTGGGCGCAGGTAGCGGGCGGGCTGGGGCCGCCTCGAATAACGCTCTGAATTTCCTTACTAAATGTCGGCGGCATGAAGCGATCCGGGATTTGCATGCGGTTCACAGCAGTCAGGAGGTGATCTCTACCAGCGAGCCATCCGGGGTTCGTGCGATTGCTTCATAATAGCCATCTCCGGTCATGCGCGGCTGCGAAACCAGCAAACCGTCTTTATCAAGTCGCCTGGCGAGATCATCTACGGCTTCATGTGAACCGACCGAGACGGCGACATGCGCCCAGCCGGGAACTTCGGCGCCGGCGCGCGCCATGTCATCGGCAACCCACGGGCCGGTCATCAATTCGATGGTTGGTCCACTCTCCAATTCCACGAAACGAGATGCGAAGCCTGGGCGTCGACGACTGTCATACTGCTCGCCGAGCGTGGCGTCGAAGTAGCGTAACCAGAAGGCGGCCGATGTTTCCAGGTCAGCAGTCCAAAGTGCCACATGCGCAACCTTCGCGAACACGGCTTATTGAACTCCCAGGGCATCGCTGTTGGTTTCCACATTTCGTATCGCGTCGGCCAACCGGTGTTCAGGCAATTCTCCCGATCGGACTGCCGCGACGATGTGCATGGCAACCTCGTCTGCCCTGCCTGCCGGAAGAAGGATGAGGTCGGCACCCGCTTTCACGGCGGCGACTGCGGTTTCGCCATCTGAAAGGCCTCGCAGCATCCCAACAGCATCGATATCGTCACTGACGATGATGCCAGAAAAGCCAAAATCGTGGCGCAGCAAATTGATGGTTTTCCCCGAGCGAGAGGACGGATACTCCGGATCGACGGCGGGTACCAGTGTCGGGCCGGTCATGATCGCGCCTACGCCGGCTTGGATCGTCGAGCGGAAAACGTCAAATCCCGGGAGAAGATCTTCTGCTGTGCCTCGAACATCCGCGAGTTCGATGGCCGGGTCGCCCGTGATGTCATGATGGCCGGGAAAGTGTTTGGCCGTCGCCACAACGCCGGCACTCTGGACGCCGCTGATGAATGCTCTCGCGATGCGAGCGACCTGGCGCGCATCTGTGTCAAGGGTTCGTCCATGCAGCCAGGGATTGCGACCCGTGAGGACATCGACCACGGGACCGAGGAACATTCCAACCCCTAGCTCCCTGGCCTTCCGGCCAATATCGTGCGCCCGTTGGCGAATTGTCTCATCCAGCATCGAGAGCAGTTCGGCCCGATCGCCAAAGCTCGGCGCCAGTCCATGCAGACGTTCGATTCCGGTTGGCTCCTGATCGAGCGCGATTAGCACCCTGTCGGCGCGGTTGGCCACTTCGTCAGCCAGACGGCGGAAATCCTCCGCTCTTTCTGAAGCGCGTCTGGCATCGCTCATTCGACGCGAAACATATTCGGCCCGTGTCTCGCCGAGCAGAAGAGATCGGCCACCTTCGTCGAAATGGCGTTTCAAATCATCAGTCAATTCCAGACTGTCGATAGCGGGAAGGAGAACCGCGCGCGCTTTGCGTTCGATGCTGTCCACGGTCCTGTCCTTTGCAAATATGTTCGAGCCAGAGGATTTGCCGCGGCCGATGCGGATGAGAATGTTCGGTTCGGTATCACGATCTTCTGATGTTGCCCGACCCATACGGCGGCGCTTCCCGCGCTTATTCCGCGTCAACGGGTCCTTCGCAAAGTTGCTCGCTATACGCATGGGATACTTCGGAATGGGCCACGCACTTAATTCTGGATAACTCGACGTTCTGCTGATTTGTGCGGATTATAAAAGCCACGATCTTTCCCCCGAAAAAATATGATCCCGCCGACGACAACAATATCAGGCCTGCCAGGGCTGCGATTGGCATCAAGGGCTTTTTTCGGATTTGATTCAACATTGGCCTTTCCATGCAATGGGCAGAACATGGACTCCGTCTTGCCCTTTCAGGCGCCGAGACAGAGCATCTAGGAAATCGGGTGCAACTCGATTGCCAACCAGATCGAGTCCGTGTCGGCATAGTAGCGATGCCAAGGATACTCCCACCGGTTCCTGCCGGCGACGCGGCAGAATGGGTCATGCGTGTAACCAACCGGCATCATGATATCTTCATAGAGCGCGGACTGCTCGCGCTCATGGAATTTCTGCATGCGGCCGACGCCGTGGATCTGGGTATGCACCTCGAGGAACGGGTGCTCATTGTGGATGAAGCAGTCGGTTTCTCCCGGCGACCACCAAAGGTTCAGCTTCAGCTCGAACTCCTGATTTGCCGCGACGGTGGGGTCCTCGTTGGTAAAGGCGAGAGGATTGGTCGTCACGGTGCCGATCGTGTCCTGCGCCGAGATGTAGAGTGGCGTATCGCGCGGAAAGCTCTTGATCCGGTTGCCGAGCCAGTCCCAGCCGCGCAGGGCGACGCCGCCAAGGTTGGTGGTCTTGTTCATCTTCAGCACTGCCGCACGCTCCGCGCTGACGATCTTCGCCCCCTTCAGCGCGGTCGACTTCCAGGCCGGCACGATGCCGGGTACGGCTGATCCCGACGTCACCATCGGCTTTGGCGAAAGGTTGACGACCACGCCGTCCTCGACGGCGAAGTCGCGCACATTGTCGACCAATGCCGCCGAGATGAAATCATCGGCAAAAGCCAGGTTGCGACACGCGTTTTCTTGACCGGTCATCTGTATCCTAATTCCGTACGTCCAACTCTGGCGAATGGAACCACGATCCAGATCGCCGTTCAATTTCGCGGCGAGCGTTTTCCTGGCGTGGAAATAAGCAAACAATGCGTCAACTTGCGTCAGCTGCCCTGTGTGGACGGGTCGTGCCGGCACACAGTGTGATGACGACGAAGGCGACGAACACCAACCACAGACTGGCGCGCAGCGAAGTGGCCTGTGCCAGCAGACCGATAAAGGCCGGGCCGACGAGCAGGCCAGCATAGCCGAGTGTGGCGACCAACGACATCGCCGAGCCCGCCGCCTGGCCTCCGATCCGGCCGGCTGCGGCAAAAAGCAACGGCACAACGTTGGCGATGCCGAAGCCGCACAAGATGAGCGCCAGGAAGGTGACCGGCACCGTCGAGATGCCGAGGATCACCGCCAGCGCAAGAGCGCTTGCCGCGGCGCCGAGCCGCAACAGCCGTGCCGGCCCGAACGCATTGGCCATCGCGTCGCCGACCACGCGACCGACCGCCATCATGCCGGCAAAAACCGCGAAGCCGAAAGCTCCCGTGCTCTCCGACGCACCGGCATTGCCGACCAGATAGACGGCTGTCCAGTCCATCAGCGCCCCTTCCGAAAACAGCGCCAGGAACGCAATCACGCCGACGAGCAACAACCGTCGCCACTGGACAGGGTCGAGCCGTCCCGCGCCCTCGTTAGAATTCTTGCGGACTGACATATGCGGCTCGCTCAACCAACAACCGGCTGCGCCGAACAGGATCACGCCCGTTCCCGTAATGCCGAGGCACGCCTGAACGTTGCCGCCAGCAGATAGAACCAGCCCACAGATGCCGGCGCCCGCCAGATTGCCGACACTGAACATTGCGTGGAAGGACGACATGATATGGCGGCCAACACGTTGCTCCAGGAAGGCCGCGTCCGTATTCATCAACACGTCGAGCGCTCCGAACGAGGCGCCCGCGAAGGCGACGACGAACCCCAACGACATCACGCTCGGCGCATTCGGTGCAACGATCAACGCCAGACCGAAGCCGGTACAGGCCACCAGGCATAGCGTGCGCGTGCCGAACCGCGGCACCAGCCGACCGACATTGGTCATGGTCATGATCGCGCCTGCCGCGAAGCAGAGCAACACCAGGCCTAGCGTGCCCTTGTCGATCTGCAGTCCCGCACTGACGGACGGCAGGCTGGCGGCCCACGCGCCGATACCAATGCCGCCTGCAAGAAAAACCATGAAGGGGGCCAGGCGTGACGGCGTTTTTTTCTCGGCGGTGATCATTGGAATCCTGCTTGCCGGCCGGTCGGCCGGTTGTTGGCGGCATAGCCTACGGAGGGCTGGCGGACCGTTTACATGCACCAGCGACAGGGCCACGGCATTCGATCGCCACCCCGTTGTTTCGATGCCTACTCGTGATGTTTGATGGCAACCGCCCTCCCGGTCGCTGAAGCCTTTCCTACGGCTTCAGCGCCGGCGAGCGCCGCCAGCCCATCGCGTCCGGTGGCGCGAGGGAAGCCAGTCCCGGCGATGGCGTTCAGGAATTGCTCGACCGTATCTGCGTAGAGATCGTTGGCCCGCAGCGGGATCGATTCGTTGCGCCCATTCACCCGTCGCGTCAGCGTTCCGGTGGAACGCTGCGCCAGTGTGCCGGCCGCGATCAGTGCCCCGTCCGAGCCAAGCGCCACGACCTGGCTTTCCACGTCGGGCGTGACGAAGCTCTCATGCACCTGAACGAAGGTACCGCCGCTCATCTTCAGGGCGTACATCGCATGATCGTGGACGGTGTTGGAACCGAGCGCCACACCTGCGCCCAACGCGACCGCCGTCACCGGCGTCTGCTCCAGCAGGAACGAAGCCAGGTCAATGTCGTGTACACTGAGATCGAGGTAGATGCCGCCCTCGGCCGCGTCCTTAATCCGCCACGATTGCAAAACGGGTCTGAGATAGCCGGCATGGACGATCATCAGCGAGCGGACGGCGCCTATCTCGCCGGCCGCGATCATCCGCTGCATCGTCTGGTGCACCGGTGACGACCGCAGATGGTGGTTGACGGCAAGCACCACGCCGGCCTTGTCGCAGGCACGCACCATCTTCAGCGCATCAGCGGAGCGGGTGGCCAGCGGTTTGTCGCACAGCACATGTTTGCCGGCCGCCGCCGCGGCCAGCACCTGATCCCGGTGCCGCGTGTTGGTCGAACTGATGTAGACCGCGCCGATCCGCCGGTCGGCGAGCAGCGCGTCGAGATCGGAGCAGGAGTCGGGAATGTCGAGGTCGCGCGCGAAGCCGGCGGCGCGCTCGCCGTCATGGCTCATCACGCTAAGCGGCCGGCCGCCGCTGCGGCGGATCGCGTCGACCATGTATTCACGCGCGATGGTGCTGGCGCCGATAAGACCCCAGCCGAAGCCGTCGAGGGCCTCAATGGCGGCCGTCGGGGCGCGCGGCATGGTCGGAGCCAAACCGGCATGTGTGGTGTTTTTCGCTTTGCGCATAGCCATCGGAACACACTTCCAGTCAGGCGATCGAGACCCATTGGCGAAGCCGCGAGGAATCAAGACAGGCGTCGACGATCTGGGTGATGTGGTGGCCGCTCTCAAAGGTCGGCCACATGTGCTCGCCGGTGACGATGGAGCGCACCACCTCGGCGATCTCGATCTGCTTGGTTTCATTGTAGCCTAGCGCGAAGTTCGCGATCGGCAGGAACGCGGCATAGGTAGCATTCTCCGGCCCGACGTCGATCTCGCGAAAACCTCGTCGGCCTACACGGTCATCGTTGGTGTAGAAGCGCAGGCGGTTCACCTCGTCGTAGTCGTAGGCGATGCTGCCCCTCGTGCCGTAGATCTCATAGGTCTGCTTGAACTTGCGGCCGGTCGCGACACGGCTGAAATCGACGATGCCCATGGCGCCATTCTTGAAACGGCAAAGCAGGTTCGTGGCGTCGGCGTTGGTTACTTCGGCCATGTCCTCGTTGCCGGTAAGCTCAGCGCCGCTGCCGTAGTTGAACCCGGTGACGACGGGACGCTTGTGCGTGACGATCGCACAGTCGGCGATCAATTCGGACACCCGCCCAACCAGCCGCTCCATGAAGGAGAAAACGTGGCTGCCGGTATCGCCGACGATGCCGGTCGGCGCGAGCTTGCCATCCGCGCGCCACATGAAGGGTGCGTTCGGATCGCCCAGCACGTCGACATGCTGGCACGCCCTGAACAGCTTGATGTCGCCGATCTCGCCGGAATCGATGATGTCCTTGGCAGCGTCGTGGATCGGATTGCGCGGAAACGCGTGGCCGACGCGCGTGATGACGCCCTTCTCGGCCGCGATGTCGGCGAGCTCGCGCGCCTCGGCCGCCGTGTTGGCAAGCGGCTTTTCGCAATAGACATGCTTTCCCTGGAGAAGCGCCGCTTTGGCGACCTCGTGGTGCAGACTGTCGGGAAGGCAGATATCGACCAACTCCACTGACGGATCGCTGACCGCTGCGCGCCAGTCGGTCGACAGTTTCGCATTCGAGACCAGCTTGCCGGCCTTTTCCAGCGCCTGGGCGCTTGCGTCGACCAGCCAGGCGATTTCGGCCGTGCCTTTGTCCGAGCCAAAGATGAACGGGATGTTCTGGTAGGACATTGTGTGAACCTTGCCCATCCAGCCGCAGGCGCCCAGAACGGCCACTTTCACGGATCTAGTCATCGGTCCTCCTGTCCATTCGATTGCTGGACCAGCTCGGCGCGCAGCTTTGATGCAGCGCGCAGTGTCACGGCGACGATGGTCAGCGCCGGATTCACCGCGGCCGAGGTCGGCAGCACGCTTGCGTCCATGATGTAAAGGTTCTCGACGTCATGCGACCGGCAATGCGTATCGACGACCGATGTCGCGCCATCAGTGCCCATCTTGGCGGTGCCGCATTGATGCGATGGCGTACGACGATCGAAAGCGCGCGAAAGCACGATCGGAAAGCCGGCCGCCTTGAACACACCGCGCACCCGCTCGACCAGCGTCCTGTGACCGAGCATGTTGGAGCGCTGCCAGTCGAGCATGATCGCCGATCCATCAACCATGACCCGGCTTTCCGGATTGGGCAGGTCTTCGCTCATGACGTACCAGTCGAAGGAATAGCGGGCGATCAGCCCCGTAACGAACTCCGGCACGCTGGGCATGTTGGCCTTGAAGATCGGCCCCGATATCTTGCCGAGCAACTGCACATTGCCGAGCGGAAACCCGGTCTTGGTGTCGTGCAGATAGAAGTCGTTGAAGCCGAAGGTCTTGGAATGGACCGCGGTGTTGCGCAAGCGTGGATCGAGCGTGATCATCGCGGAACAATTGTGGTTCATGAAGTTGCGACCGACCTGGCCGGAGCCGTTGGCGAGGCCGTTCGGATGCTGCCCGTTCGCCGAGCGCAGCAGGAGTGCTGCGGAATTGACCGCGCCTGCCGCCAGGATGAAGCGTTTGGCGCGCACCGGCACATCCTGCCCCTTGTGACGGATCATTGCTTGCTTGATCGTCTTGCCCGAGGGGTCCGTGTCGAGGCGCAGCACTTCCGCGCCGGTCAAGAGTTCGACATTGTCGTGGGCGAGTGCGGCTGCGAGCGGACCGGTCTCGGCATCAATCTTCCCGGTGAAGGTGTCGGGAAAGGCATCCCATGGTGTCTGTGCGCGTTTCAGCCACGCGACATGATCGATCGCGATCGGTAGCGAACTCGTATGGATGCCGATCTTCTTCAGCCGCTGGCGGGCCTTGCCGATCGAGGGCTCGTCCGGAACGGCCGGAAAATCGTAGCGGGTCGAATGCGGCGGTTCTGTCGGATCGTCGCCCAGTTCGCCGCGGACGCAAAACAGCCGCTCTGCCTGGCCATACCACGCCTCGATCTCTTCATAGGAAAACGGCCAGCCCGGCGTAGAGCCCTCCATATGCTGCTGCGGGGCGAAATCCTCCGCGCGGTTGCGGTACATGATCGCGCCATAGAATTTTGAATTGCCGCCGACATTGTAGAAGTTGCCGGGGCTGAACGGCGTCCGCGTGCCATCGAGCCAGGATTCCTTGGTGCGGAAATGTTTGCGCTGAAAAATTGCGCGCTCGTCGCGCGTCTCGGGCGTATCCTGAAGCTGCTCGCCGCGTTCGAGGATAAGGATCCGCGCGCCCGTATCGGCAAGCACGCAAGCAGCCGACGCGCCGCCGATGCCCGATCCGATGATGACGATGTCGGCGGAAAGTTCCGTCACTGCGTATGCCTCGTGGGTGCTCGCCGCATGCTGGTCACGCCGCCTCGACCGCCTGCCCATAACCGACATTCTTGCGCGCGAAGCGGCGTACCCGCACATTTGCCTGCTCGGCATGGCCGGCGAAGCCTTCCATGATGCAAAGCCGCGAGCAGCGCTCGCCAATCATTGCCGAAGCCTCGTCGGTCATGATTCTTTGGTAGGTGCAGGTCTTCAGGAACTTGCCGACCCAGAGGCCGCCCGTGTAGCGGGCCGCCGTCTTGGTCGGCAGCGTGTGATTGGTGCCAATCACCTTGTCGCCATAGGCCACGGTCGTGCGATGGCCAAGGAACAGCGCGCCGTAGTTGGTCATGTTGGCGAGGAAGTAGTCAGGATCGGCGGTCATCACCTGGACATGCTCGGAAGCCATGCGGTCGGCCTCTTGCACCATCTCCTCCAGCGTGTCGCAGACGATCACCTCGCCGCAGTCTTCCCAGGCCTTGCCGGCAATGGCCGCGGTCGGCAGGATCTTCAGCAGCCGATCGATCTCGTGCATCGTGTCTCGGGCGAGCTTTTCGGAATTGGTCAAAAGCACCGCCGGTGAATTCACGCCGTGCTCGGCCTGGCCGAGCAGATCGGTGGCGCACAGTTCGCCGTCGGCCGTTTCGTCGGCGATGACCAGTGTTTCAGTCGGCCCGGCGAAAAGGTCGATGCCCACCTGTCCGAACAGGAGGCGCTTGGCCTCCGCGACATAGGCGTTGCCCGGTCCGGCCAGCATGTCGACCGGCTGGATGGTCTGGGTGCCATAGGCCATTGCGCCTATCGCCTGGACACCGCCCATGCAGTAGATCTCGTCGGCGCCGGCAAGATGCTGCGCGGCAACGATCAGCGGCGCCGGGTGGCCCTTGAACGGCGGCGCACAGGTGATGACGCGGTCGCAGCCGGCGACTTTCGCCGTCAGAACAGACATGTGCGCGGAGGCCAGCAGAGGGTACTGCCCGCCAGGTACGTAGCAGCCGACGTTCTCGACCGGGATGTGCCGGTGGCCAAGGATCACGCCGGGCAGCGTCTCGACTTCGATGTCGAGCAGGGAATCGCGCTGCGCCTGCGCGAAGTTTCGTACCTGGTCCTGCGCGAAACCGATGTCGTCGCGCTCCTGAGCCGTGAGGCTGTCGACACATGCCTGGATTTCAGCGTCGCTCAGCCGGTAGGACGACCGGTCAAGTCCGTCGAACTTGCTCGACAGTTCCCGTACCGCAGCATCGCCGCGCGCTGCGACATCCGCCAGCAGCGCCTCCACGGTCGCCGTCAACCTGGCGTCCTGCGCAAATCCCGTGGCAGCCTTCGACGATTTCAGCCGTCTGATCATGTCTGAACCTTTTGCCGAGGCGTTTCGTTGCCCATTCATTCGTGGGCGAAGCCGGAGCGGCGCCTTTCGGAAAGGCAGCCGCTCTTCGAACTCACATATGCTGTTCGAGTTCGCGGCCGGCGGCGTATTCGGCCTGCTCCTTCTCGTAGTAGGCGGGCGACGGGAAATCCCACCAGCCGGTGACGAACGGCCCGGCCGCATCGCGCGAGGTGGTCACCTCGACCAGTGCCGGGGCGCCGCTATCGAGTGCCGCCTTCAGCGTCTTTTCCAGATCGGCCGAGTCTTCGACCTTCCAGGCCTCCATGCCGAAATTCTTGGCCACTTCGGCAATGTTGGCGCTGTAAGGTTCGCCATTGCCCTTGTGGTGGTTGAACTCGCTGCCGACATGACGCCCCATGAACTTGCGCTGGCCGCCACGGATCGACATGTAGCCGCGGTTGTTCTGGACCAGGAACACGGCCGGGATATTGTTCATGACCGCCGTGCCCATCTCCGGCAGGGACATCATGAAATCGCCGTCGCCGACCACTGCAACCACTTGGCGGTCGGGCTGCGCGAGCTTGGCGCCGAGTGCCGCCGGCACCGCCCATCCCATCGGCGAGAAGGAACCCGAGGTGAGATGCGTTCGCGGTTCATAGACCGGGAACGTCTGTTTGACCGCGCCCTGCGTGTTGCCCGACCCGGCCACGATGATGCCAGAGCGGTCCATCACCTTGCGCAGCGCGCCAAGCGGCCGCTGCGACGTGAAAGGGCTTTCGTTCGAGTCGCGGCGCGGCGCCAGCATCTCCTCCCATTCGGCCTTGGCCTTGCGGATATCGGCGTGGAAGCGGTCACGCCGGCCGAGCGCGCGGCTCGACTGCTGGTCCGAGATCAGCGCAAGCATCGCCTCGAGCGTGGCGCGGGCATCGGCGACGATGCCGACTTCGGTCGGATAATTCTTGCCGATCTCATGATGGTCGAGATCGATATGGATGAGCTTGCCGGGCGGGATGGAGAAGGACGCGCCCTTGCGGTAACTCGAGGCCGACCAGTCGGTGAAGCGGCAGCCGACCGACATGACGACATCGGCGCTGGCTGTGATCTGATTGCCGCAGGCGGTGCCGGTCTGGCCGACGGCGCCGATCGACAGCGCGTGATCCTCGGGGAAGGCACCCTTGCCGTTCCAGGTCGAGGAGACGGCCGCGCCGACCTTCTCGGCCAGCGCGACCAGCGCCTCAGAGGCATTGGCGCTGATTGCGCCGCCGCCCGCGATAATGACCGGCCGTTCTGCCGACAGCAGCAGTGCCGCAGCCCTCTCGACCGCGATCGGATCGGGATAGGCGACGCCGATCGCCATGCGCGAGGCGAGCGGATGGATGGTGACGTCGGCCGCCTCGGTCTGAAGGTCCATCGGCACTTCCACATGCACCGGTCCGGGACGGCCCGACAGCATTGTGTTGAAGGCACGGTGCATGATGAAGGGCAGTTCGTCGACGCGGCCCGCCTTGTATACGCGCTTTGTCACCTGCTCGGTGATGCGCGGAAACGCGTTCTCCTGCTGGCGCTCCAATTCCTGCATGACGCCATGGCCCTTCATGTGCGTCGCCGGGCCGCCGGAAACGTAGAAGGCCGGAATGGAGTCGGTGTAGCAAGTCGCCAAGCCGATGATGGTGTTGGTCGCGCCCGGACCGATCGAGGTCGAGCACGCCATCGGCTTGCCCGAAGCCCGGAAATAGCCGTCGGCCATGTGCACGGCGCTCTGCTCGTGCATGACCTGGATAAACGGGATCTGCGAGCCGGACTCGAGAAATGCGTCGAACAATGACCAGATACCGTGACCGGGGACGCCGGCGACATATTCGACGCCGTACTCCTTCAGCGCTCGTGCTACGACTTGTCCGCCCGTCAAATTCATAGGTTCCACCTCGTGTTTAGCGTGGCCGGCGGGTCGATGGCTCGGCGCCCGGCAGCAGGATCGAGGCAGAGTTTCAGGAAATTGTCATTGACGCACAATTTCGCAGACACTTGAATATTGACGCGACATGACGCAACATATGCGACATGTAACTTAAGGTGGGCGAGGTCGATGGAACACGACGAAAACCAGGTGGCCCACTTCTCGGCCAACCTGCGCCTGCTCTGCGAGCGTCACGGCTCGATCTCCGCCGTCTGCCGGAAGATCAATCTGAATCGTCAGCAATTCAACAAATATCTTTCCGGGCTGCACATGCCCTCGCCGCAGAACCTGCGGCTGATCGCCAATTACTTCGGCCTGAGCGTGCCGATCCTGTTTTCGCAGCCGGACGAGTTTCGCACCCTTGTCGAGGGAAATTTTTTCCACGCGATGGAAAATGTGCGTCGTTCGCCCGAGCTCAACAAGTTCGTCGAAGCGATGATCGTCGAATCGAGCGGCGACCAGAAAGAGGTGCTTGGCGTCTGGGACCGCTACCAATACTCGTCGATCTACAAGGGGTTCGTCCTGCGCTCGGCGTTCTGCATCTACAAGAACAACCAGTTCCTGCAGCACTATTACATCGAGCGGTTTCCGAGCTACGACGATCCGACGAAGACGGAATATGTTTTCAAATATTACGGCTTCGTCTTTCCGGTCGCCGGCCGACTTTTCACCGCCGACTTCGAAGGCATTCAGCGTAACGAGCTGACTTTCGGCGTCTATGCCCCGGTCAAGCGCAGTTCATCGAAATTCATGTTCGGCATTGCCACAGGCATCGCCGCCACCATGTTCCGCCAGCCTTATTCGACCAAGGTGGCGCTGCACTACCGGGGACCCGGACTGCTCAAGCGCGAACACCTCGACGCACTGACCGTGCTCGACCGCGGCGACCCTTCAATCCCGCGCGAGGCCTTGCAATTCCTCGGCGACGGCTCAGAAATGATCCAGCTCGGCTGACGCAATCCGACGCGGCCAAAGCGTCAAACACGCTCGCGAATTTGTTGGCCACGAAATTGCGGGAGCGTGTGCAGACGTGTCAATTGGCGCGGTCCGGCAGGGCGCCGAACGTCCGGTCAGCAGGAGCACGATCTTGGTAGGCACCGTCAACTCGACCATGATGCCGTTTTCCAACGTGGCGCACCTGCCCTTCGCGGAAAAACTGCGGGCGACGCGGTTGGCCGGATTCGGCGAACTTTCGCTGATGCCCCTGGAGGTCGAGCGCCTGCTGGAAGGCGGCATGAGTTTTGCCGAGATGAAGTCGCGCGCGGCCGACCATGGCGTCGCGATCACCCGGCTCGATCCGCTCAACACCTGGCCGCGCATCTGGCGTCCCGACAACATGGACGACGCCTATATCCGCACTGTCGACACGACACCGGACGCCTTCTTTCGGCTGACCGATGGACTGGGTTGCACGCATATGAGCCTGAATGCCACGTTCCCGTTGAATGCCATGTCGATCGACGAGATCACCGAGCATTACGCCGACATCTGCCGTCGCGCCGCGGCGCATGGTATCACCTGCGACCTCGAATTCATCCCGCTGTGGGGCGTGCCGACGCTGGATATGGCCTGGCAAATCGTCAGCGCCGCGGACCAGCCGAATTCCGGTCTGGTTTTCGATGTCTGGCATTTCGTGCGGAGTGGCTCGAAGCTCGATACGCTTCGACGGCTTCCTGGCGACATCGTCCACTGTCTGCAGTTGAACGACGGCCCGCTCCACCTCCCAGCCGACGTCTCCATCAAGGACGACTGCTACAACAGGCTCTTTCCCGGGGACGGCGACTTTCCCAACGCGCAGATCATCCGGATCCTGGCCCAAGGCGGCGGTCTGAACCAGGTCGGACCGGAGGTCTTTTCCCCGATGCTGGCAGCCATGTCGGCCGACGAGGTCGCGGCCAAATCCTCGGTCTCGATCGCTGCCGCACTCGATGCGGCCGGCGTGAACGCCTGACGGCTTCTCTGTCCCAGCGCTGATGCTCGATTTGGAAGCGATACTTCGCGCATCGTGCGCAACATCGCTTCATGAAACCCTGTCGTGCGAAATTGTTAGCCGGCCCGAAACTGCGGACTATCACCTGGCAAGAGCAGGCGACTGGTCGATCGATCTGACGACCTGCCGACGGGAACCACGAAGGCGCCGTTGATCGGCGCGGACAGCAGCGGACGGAGCCGGCTCGAAAGGCCGGGCGATGGACGAAGCTTTGCGGGAGTGCTGCGAATGAGCCTATCACGCACGAGGACGGGAGCATTGCTGGCCACGCCGGCGATACTCTACATGCTCGTCTTCTTCGTCGTGCCGAGCCTGATCCTGTTCGCCTATAGCTTCTGGTCGTCTGCGTCCTATCGGATCGTGCCGGACTTCCAGTTCCAGAACTATCTCGGCTCGCTGGCCTCGCCGGTCTTCTGGAAAGTCACCTTCAACGCCATCCGCATCGGCCTTTTCACCGCCACGGTCACGCTGATCCTGTCGATCCCGGTCGGTTACTACCTGGTCTATGTCAGCCGTTCGCAGACCATCCTCTATCTCATCCTCATCACGTGGTTCTCGAGCTATCTGGTGCGCATTTACGCCTGGCGCACGCTGCTTGGCACGAGTGGCGTGCTCAACACTGTGCTCCTGCAGCTCGGTGTCATCGATCACCCGGTCTCGGCTTTTCTGTTCAGCCCCTTCGCGGTGACGATCACGCTGGTCCATATCTACTTGCCGTTCTGCATCCTACTGGTCGTGTCCTCGCTGAGTGAGATCAAGCGCGACCTGGTCGATGCGGCGCGTGACCTGGGCACTTCCTCCATCGGCGCATTCTTCAAGGTCATTGCGCCCAATGCTGCCAACGGCCTGGTCGGAGCCTTCATGCTGACCTTCATCCTTGTAGCGGGCGACTACGTGACGCCGCAGATGCTGGGCGGCTCGTCGGGACAAACCACCGGCCTCCTGATCGCTGACCAGTTCCGCAAGACAGGCAACTGGCCGCTCGGCGCAGCGCAGGCTTTCCTGATGTTCGGCGTCTCGATCATCCTCTACGGCGTCATCACGGTGCTTGGCCGCGCCACCGGCCTGATCGTCAAGCGGCGGGCGAAAACCGAACGGGAGATCTGACTGTGCTGTTGCGGATCATCGTCTGGGCCATCCTGGCCTTTCTGCTCGCCCCGCTGTTGATCATCGTGCTGTTCTCGTTCCACGCATCGCCAGCCCTGTCCTTCCCCTTCGCGGGATTTTCGCTGCGTTGGTACGAGGAGCTGTTCGGCAATGCGCAACTGGCCTCTGCGGTCATCAAGAGCCTGACGATCGCTCTACTCGCCGCGCTGGTGACCCTGCTGCTTGGCGCCACGGCGTCGCTGGCCTGGCTGCGCTTCGGCCGCGCCGGCCGCGGCATGATCGAGGCGCTGACCGTGACGCCGATCGCGCTGCCGGGCTTGTTCGTCGGCGTCTCGCTGCTCGTACTCTTCGCGCAGTCGGGCACCCAGCTGTCGACCGCCACGATCGTAATCGCCCATGTCGTCATCGCGATCCCGATCCTGATCGTGGCGATGAAGGCGCGGCTGGCGCTGTTCGACCCCTCTTTGGAGGAGGCCGCGCGTGACCTTGGCGCCTCTCAGATGCAAACCTTTGCCCGCGTTACCCTGCCGCTGATCGCGCCGACCCTGATCGCGTCCTCGATCCTGGCTTTTGCCGTGTCTTTCGATGAGTTCGTGGTCACCTCCTTCGTCGCCGGCACGGAAACGACCCTGCCCATGTACATCTGGTCGATGATGCGCCGCACGGTGACGCCACTCGTCAACGCCATCTCGACGCTCGCCCTCTTCTTCTCGATCGCAATCCTGGTTGCTTCCTGGCTGATCGGTCAGGCCCGTCGGCGCTCCGCGATTGCCGGCCGCCTCGAACAGTTGGAACCTTTGCCATGACCAATCCCAAGACGATCATCGATATCCGCGATGGCAAGAAAGTCTTCGGCAGTTTTACTGCATTGACTGACATCAATCTCTCGATCCGCCAGGGTGAGATCCTGACGCTGCTCGGGCCTTCCGGCTGCGGCAAGACCACGCTGATGCGCCTGATCGCCGGCTTCGAGACGCTGACGGCGGGCGCCATCAGCATCGATGGAAGCGATTGCGCCGCCACGCCGCCGGAACGCCGCCCGGTGAATATGGTTTTCCAGCGCTATGCACTCTTTCCTCATCTCGATGTCTTCGAAAACGTGGCCTTCGGCCTGAAGGTCAAGGGGATGCCCAAGGCCGAGGTCAAGGAGCGGGTGAACCGCATGCTGCATATCGTGCAGCTGGACACTTTCGCCAACCGCTACATCGACGAGATCAGCGGCGGCCAGAGCCAGCGCGTGGCGCTGGCGCGCGCCCTGGTCAACGGTCCCAAGGTGCTCCTGCTGGACGAACCGCTGGCCGCGCTCGACCTCAAGATCCGCCAGCACATGCTGGCCGAGATGAAGCGCATTCACACCGAGACAGGAGCCACCTTCGTCTATGTCACCCATGATCAGGACGAGGCGATGATCCTGTCGGACCGCGTCGTCCTGATGGAAAAA
Organism: Mesorhizobium sp. WSM4821; assembly: GCF_055901555.1. NCBI lineage: Bacteria > Pseudomonadati > Pseudomonadota > Alphaproteobacteria > Hyphomicrobiales > Phyllobacteriaceae > Mesorhizobium > Mesorhizobium sp. WSM4821. Next base: position 6,174,024 of record NZ_CM148371.1, read on the forward strand.
GGCCGCATTGTGCAGATCGACCGGCCCGAAGATATGTATGCCAGGCCGAAATCACTGTTTGCCGCGAAATTCCTCGGCGAGACCAACCTGTTCGATGCAACCGTCAGCGCAGTCAACGGCATCGGCACCACCGCGGTCACGCCCGCCGGCATCCCCTTCATCGGCGCCGAGACCGCGGATCGCCACGTGTCGGAGCGCATTACTGTTTCCATCCGCCCGGAATCCCTGAGTTTCCAGGGTGGCGATGCAGCAGCGCAGTCGGCCGAAGGTACAGTCGAGGATGTCGTCTTCATCGGCAGCCGTTCGTTCTACACTGTGCGCCTCGACGACCAGTCCCCGGTCCGCATCCAGGTGCAGCGCAATGGTCGCCTGGCTTTACCGTCGATTGGCGAGCGCACCCGCGTCTACTGGGACTCGGCCAATGTCGTCATGCTCCCGCATAGCTGACACGGCGCCAGAACTTGTGCATTTCCGGCGAAGGCATTCGCATACTGACGCACACAACGCGCCATGAAGCGCCGGCATTCAACACCATGCGAAATTGTTTCGTGGCCCCGGAGCCAACACAATCAAACTCCTAACGGATCTAAAAAGGGGAATTCGACAATGAGAAAAATCTGGTCCACCGACGAAGTCATGCAGTTTGCAACGAGCCGCCGTTCGTTCCTTGGCGGCGCCACGGCGCTTGCCGGCGGCGCGATGCTCGCGCCCTTCATTCCCAACCTGGCGCATGCCGCCTCAGGCGATCTCCAGATCATGGCCTGGGAAGGCTGGGAGCTGACCGACGAGCTTGCCGACTGGATTTCCAAGAACAATCTTAACGTCGAAGTCTCGGCCATGGGCAACCAGGACGACGTCACCACGAAGTTCAGCGTGCCGAACCCGCCGCCTTTCGACGCTGCCGAATACAACCAAGGCTATGCCGACCTTTATCTCGATGTGCTGAAGGTCACCAAGCCGCTCGACAAGTCCAAACTGCCGAACTACAGCGCCGACAACCTTTTCGACGTCTTCTACGATAAGCCGACCTGGTTCCGGAACGGCGAACTCCATGGCGTACCCTACGCCTGGGGCCTGAACACCATCGTCTACAATCCAAAGATGATGGAAAAACCCACCTCCTATGAGGATCTCCTGAAGCCGGAGCTGAAGGGTAAGATCGTGCTGGTCGACGACACGCTGGTTACCTGGCCGGTCGCGGCTGTGCTGGCGGGCTTCACGACCTTCCCGAACCTCACCAAGGACGAGATGGCCAAGACCTTCGAGCACCTGAAGCTCTATCGCGATCAGGCCCGCACCATCAGCCTGACCTATGGCGACGTGGTGTCGCTGATGGTGTCCGGTGAGGTCGCTGCCTGCTTCGCCGGCTGGACCGGCATCCCGACCGAGACCGCCAAGCAGAATGTCGAGACGATCTATACCATCCCCAAGGAAGGCGCCGCGACCTGGTGCGACGCCTGGTTCATGCCGCCTGGCGCCGATAACGAGGAAGCCGCCTACGAGTTCTTCAACCAGGCGATTTCACCGGAGGTGCAGGCCAAGGTCGTCACCCGCAATGCGGCCGGTGTCGTCTCGTCGAAAGCGGTCGACCTTTTGCCGCCCGAGACCAAGGCGCTGTTCGACTATTCCGACGTCGAAGGCATCTTCAAGGCCGCGCCGCTTCTCGGCATTCCGCCGCTCGAGTCGAACCAGTATGCGACGTATGCCGACTGGGTCGCCGCCTGGAACGAATTCAAGGCGGGCTGAATCCTCCGACACCAAAGCGGAGCGCATCCTCCCAGCGCTACCTGCGAGGCGGCGGCCGTGCCTGCGGCTGCCGCTCCACCGTACAGCTTGTGCAACAGAGGCAGCACCAATGCCAGACTACATCGTCATTGGCGGCGGCTCCGCCGGTTGCGTAGCCGCTTCGCGGCTGTCGGAGGATGCTGGCAGTTCCGTGCTCCTGCTGGAGGAAGGGCCTGAAGATCGGGCCATCGAAATCCATCTGCCGGTGATGGTCTACAAGACCGCGACCGGCAACCTCTTGCAGCGATTTGAACAGGAGCCGACCGCCGAGAACCCAAAGGCCACGCTCCCGACTATGGTGCAGGCGCGCGTGCTGGGCGGCGGCAGTTCCGTCAATGCCATGCTCTATATACGTGGCATTCCGGCGGACTATGACGGCTGGGCCGAACATGGCGCCGAGGGCTGGGCTTACAAGGACGTTCTGCCCTTCTTTCTACGCGCCGAGGACAACGACACGTTGGCGGGCGAGGCGCATGCATCGGGCGGACCGCTGAAGGTATCGTCTCCGCAATATGTCAGTCCGTTGACGCGGACCTGGCTCAGGGCCTGCCAGCAGGCGGGGATCCCCTATGTCGCCGATTTCAACGGCGGCGAACAGGCCGGCTCAGGTCTTTACCAGATCACGGCGCGCAACGGCCGCCGCGCCAGCGCTGCGGTCTGCTATTTGAAGCCGGCGCGCAGTCGGCCGAACCTCAAGGTACAGACTGGCGCCCGGGCTACGCGCATCGTGGTCGAGAACAATCGCACCGTCGGAATTGAATACGTCCAGGGTGGGCGCACGCTCGTCGCACGCGCACAGCGTGAAGTGATATTGTCGGCAGGCGCGATCAACTCGCCTCGCCTGCTGCTGCTTTCCGGCATCGGCCCGGCCGAGCATCTGAAGAAGATCGGCGTCCCCGTCGTGCACGATCTTCCCGGTGTCGGACGCGGTCTGCAGGACCATGTGGATTGCTACCTGATCTATGAGCTGAACGGTCCCCACGGCTACGACAAATACAAGAGGCTGCATTGGAAGGCCTGGGCGGGTCTTCAGTATGCGTTGTTTCGGCAGGGACCTGTCTGCTCCAACATCATCGAGGGCGGCGCCTTCTGGTGGGGCAATGCCGACGATCCGCACCCCGACCTGCAGTATGCCTTCCTGGCCGGCTCGGGCGTCGAGGAGGGTGTGGTAACGGTCGAAAACGGCCATGGCTGCACGCTCAATGTGTGTCAGACTCGGCCGCGGTCGCGTGGGTTCGTCGAGTTGCGTTCGCCAGATCCGTTCGCAGCGCCAAGAATCGTGCCGAACTACCTGTCTGACCCGTACGACCTCGATACGATGGCCGAGGGGGTGCGGCTTGGCCAAGAGATCATGGGACAGCCAGCCCTGAAGCCGATCGTCAAGCGCGAGCAATATCCCGGACGGCTCATGCGCACCAAGGATGATTATCGCGGCTATGTGAAGGAGATGGCGCAGGGCGCACTGCACCCGACCGGCACCTGCCGGATCGGCAGCGATCGCATGGCCGTGGTCGACAGCGAGTTGCGGCTGCACGGCCTCGACGGGCTGCGCGTCGCGGACGCCTCTGTCATGCCGAGTGTGCCTTCAGGCAATACCAACGCTCCATCGATCATGGTCGGTGAGCGCGTCGCCGACTTCATACGTCGCCGCCGCAACGCGCACTGAACCGAGATATTTTCTTATGCAGGAGGCAACAAATGAGCGACAGAAAAGGAATGCCGGGGTTGACCGCCATGGACCATATCGGCCTTGTGGTGCCCGACATGAAGCAGGCGATCGCCTTCTTCGGAGATATCATCGGCTGCGACTTCATCTATTCCGGCGGCTCGATGAAGGACGACAACGGCACCTTCATGCAGGACAAGATGAACGTCCATCCGCGCGCCAACATGAAGGAAGTCGTCTTCATGCGTTGCGGGAACGGCAGCAACATCGAGCTGTTCGACTTCGAGGCGCCCGACCAGAAGCGGGTCTATCCGAGGAACAGCGACATCGGCGGCTACCACCTTTGCTTTTATGTCGAGGATATCGAGGCGGCCGCCGACTATCTGACAGGCAAGGGCGTCAAGGTCTTCGACCGGCCCGAACTCGAAAAGCAAGGACCGGGAGCGGGCGAATCCTGGGTTTATTTCGAGGCACCGTGGGGGTTGCAGATGGAACTGATCAGCTATCCCGACGGCAAGGCATACGAGATGGATGCGCCAAAGCTTCTCTGGAAACCGGCCCGCTAGCGGATGCTCGCAGCATTATGGCGCGGATGTCACATTCGATGAACACCGGTGGATGCACGTGCTCGCTCAGCGATGTCATCGTCGGCACGTAAATCCGCTTTCATTTTTGGATGATAGGGGAGCAAGTCAGACAGGCTGCCCGGAGGTGGCGTCACGCGCTCAAACCGTCACGGTGATGCCGCCGTCGACGAAGAGCGTATGACCGTTGACGAACGAGGAAGCTCCGCTGGCAAGAAACACTGCGGCCCCGATGAGTTCTTCAACATTCCCCATCGACCGGCAGGTGTGCGCCTCTCCAGCCACGTGGAAAACTCGGGATCGTGAACGAGTGCATCGTTGAGCGGCGTCTTGAAATAACCAGGGGCGATGGCGTTGACCTGCAAACCATATTTTGCCCAGTCCGCACACATGCCTCGGGTCAGATTTCTGACCGCCCCTTTAGTCGCTGTGTAGGGCGCGATGCCTGGACGGGCGAGTTCGCTCTGGACTGAGCCGATGTTGATGATCTTCCCGCCGCCGCGGCTGATCATGCTTTTCGCCACGGCTTTGCTGACATGGAAAATGCTGGAGAGATTGGTACGCAGAAGCTCGTCCCATTTGTCTTGCGGAAAATCCTCCAATGCCGTGCGATGCTGCATGCCGGCGTTGTTGAACGAGGATGTCGATTGGGCCGATCGAGCTTTCAATTGCATGGATCCCTCGCCGAGCCGCTGGGGCATCTGTCACGTCGAAGGCCGCCACTTCCACCGACAGGCCATCTTTGATCAGATCGGTAGCGGCGTCCTTCAGTTGTTGTTCGCGGCGACCGTTCAAGACAACACAGGCGCCGTACTCCGCCAGGCCACGGGCAAGCGCCAGGCCGATGCCCTGGCCAGAGCCGGTAACCAACGCGATTTTGCCTTTGATGTCGAAAAGCGATTGCACCGGCACGCCCTCGATCACGAAGCGTACGACACCGGCGTCGCGTGCCAGCCGTTCTTTCGTTTCTCCCAAAAGGCCGCTCTCAACTGCGCGGAGATCGGACCCGGGCGGTCGTTCCCGAGGATCCTTTTTGCAAGTCGGCTTACCGGCATGATGCCGCCAGCCGTCGTCGAGAAAAAGATCTCGTCGGCGGCTTCAAATTCGTTGCGGGAGATATCCCGGACCTCGCAGCGAATTCCAAACTCATCGCAAAGTTCGATTACTGTTTTTCGAGTGATGCCCTCGAGTGCACCATGTTTGGGCGTGATCACCTTTCCACCGATGACGGCGAAGACGTTGAAGCCTGGGCCTTCCGTCACGTTTCCATCGCGATCCAGCAAAATGCAGGTTTCAGCGCCTTGATCGTGCGCCTCGAAATTCCCGCGGGTCAGGTCGCCCCAATGGAAATTCTTGATCGTCGGGTCGAGCGACTCCGGCGCAATTCGCTGCGGAGACGCGATCATCGCGTGCACGCCGCGCTCCTGCTGCTCGGGTGTGAACACCCACACCCAGGGCATGGCATGGCAGATCAGGTAGCTGCGGCCGTTGACGGGATGAAGCGGTACCCCGCGCGGCGGGCGGGAGCGGACACAGTCCATCGCCACATAGGCTTCACGCAAGCCGGTGCGCCTCACCAGTTCGGCAAGAATTTTCTTGATCTCTTCATCGCTTTCCTTCGGATTCATCCGCAGCTTCGTCATCGACGTGCGGAAGCGGTTGATGTGGTCATCGAGCCGAAAGAATGCACCGTAATAGACGCCCACGACATCGTAGGTCACATCTGACCGGCGATAGCCCCATTCGGTGATGCCGAGCTTGCCATCCTTGAGAGGCATGAATTCACCGTCAATGTAAGCCGCACCGGCGGACCAATCGACTTCTGTCATTGCAATTCTCCTTGATCTAAAGGTTTGCGCGGCTGCAAGCGGAGCTTCGGCCGGCGTCTAGACGGCCAACGCCAGTTCGCTCCGGCCGGATCGCAGGATGCGTGTCTGGACGATGTCCAATTCAAGATTGTCGTCTTCCGGAGACCCCTTGACCGCAACTGCGTAGATGTCGCGTGCGCGCTGCACGCTGATCCACCCTTCGGCAAGATCGTCCAGCACGCGCGCCGGATCGCGTTCCTGGGGGGAGCCATATCCACCGCCGCCTGAGGAGTGAGAGATCATGCGCTCGCCCGGCTGCAGCGTAACCCCGTAGCAGGGCGGAAGATCGACGACTGAACCATCGGCCTTGCGCATTGCCGCTCTGGACAGACCACCGGCGCCACCGCCGCGAGCGCCTGCGGCAGGGGTGATCGTGCCATCGGCGGTATAGAGGACGGTCAGGGTATTTCCGCCCCAGGGGCCGTACTCGCTGTAGACCGATGGCGCTCCGCGAAAAGTGCCTGCCCCCTCGGTGTCATTGAGGATATGGCGATCGTAGACGATAATTGGATGATGGAGCTCATCGACCTCAACGCTGTCGATATGGCACATCCCGGCATTGCCGGCATGGATCATGGTGAGAAAGCCGTCGGTGACCGGCGTGCCGGCACCGCCGCTGATGCCGATGTGGACCTGATTGATGAATGGCTCGTCATTGTTGTAGGGATCGCGCCCGGAGATGACACCCATTCCTGGAGGCTGGATCGGACCGGTCGCGGCTTGCCCAAAGCCGGGCGATAGTTCCGCTATCGCGCGCTGCACCGGATTGGTGACGTGGTCGGCGAGATTGGTGGTCGCCACCGAACACGAAGCCGGATGCCTCGGCATGCCGACGCAGCAGTTTTCGCGAACCCGAATGTCAATTCGTCGAAAGCTGCCCGCATTGGCTGTGACATGGTGATCGAGGATTCCGTTGAAAATCCCGATCATCGCCGCGCTCTTGGCGGTCGCCTCCGTAAGATTGAGACCGCAGGGCTGGCAATCAGGGTTATCGCGCAGATCGACAAGAATCCTGGCCTGGGCGGTATCGACTTCAACGTCTACCTTGACGGGAATGCCATCCGGGATACCGGGGAACGGGTCGTGCGCGGATACAAGGACGACACGGCCGGAAGATAGTCTTCCGATCGCCTCGATCATCTTTTGCTCGGAATAGTCAAACCAGCGGGTGGCGTAGCCTTCGAGCATGTCCCAGCCGATCTCGCGGCCAAGGTTGAGAAGCTCGCGTTCGCCGATGCGGACCGATCCGAGGCTTGCAAGAAAATCACCCCACCATTGGTCCGGAACCCGGATACGAGCCTGACACATACGCACGATGTCGTCGTTGGTCTTGTAATCTTCCTGAATCTTCGTGGCAGAAAAGATCAGGGCACCCTCTTCGTACAAATCCTTCACGTCAGCCAGATAGCTGGAAGGACGGGAATTACCGCAGTCTGCCTGGTGTGCCTTGGCCAGCACGAAGAAGCGCAGGACGCCCTCATCGTCGATGACGGGAACGATCATGCAGTGGTCTGCAGCGTGCGAGTTTCCCTCATAGGGACTGTTATGGAGGAAGCAGTCACCGCGCTTGAGGACCGGATGATGGTTGAGGACCGCCTGGCACATCAGATCGGGGCCGATGAGCGTGTGGTTCGGCAGGCTTTCCGCGGCCGCCAGCAGCTTGCAGTCCGCGGTCAGAACGACACATGAGAAATCATGGGCCGTGTTGAGGATCCCGGAGCGAGCGGTTCGAAAAAGTGTGTTTTGCATCTTGCGGGCGATGGTCTCCATGCGGCTGGAAATCATCGCCATCTGAACGCCGTCCGGCGTCGTCGTCGAAATTTGCTCAGACATTGTAGCGCCTCCTTAGAATGTCACACGCAGGCCACCGCTGGCCGTGCGTTCTGCGACTGTGCCCGGATCGATCACGACGGTCGTGAACGACGATTCGACGATGGCGGGGCCGGCAACCGGTTCGCCCGGCTGCATGGCCTCGTAGCGATGAACGGCGACATCGCTCCAACCGAGTTCAGAGAAGTAGACCGGCCGCATCGCGCGGCCGCCGGCAAAATCGCCTTCCGGAGGGAGCGTGCCGGTGGCCCGATCGGTCAGCCTGCATCTGACCTTGGCGCGCCATGTCACGAATTCGACATGGGAATTGCGGTCGCTGATCTCGAAAATGCGCTGGTGGGTGTCGTGAAAGGCATCCGTGACCTGCTTCAAATCATTGTCGCTCTTCACCTGATCAAGCGGGAGAGGAACGTCGATTTCCCAGATCTGATGCGGATACCGCGCCTCCACGGAGTATTCGATCTGGCAGTCGAGAGCCCCGGCGCCGGGTCCTTCCGCGAACTCAAGGCATCGCTTCCTCAGCTCTGCCAGGACCTCGTTGATCTTGTCGCCCGAAAATCTGTCACTGGTTGTAAACTGGAGTTGCGCATAGTCCGACGAAAGCTCCGACATCAGTGCCCCGGCGGCGCTCATCACGGCACCTGCTTCGGGGATGAGGACACCAGCACATTGAAGGCGCCTGGCAACGGCGACCGCATTGAGCCCGGCGGCGCCGCCGCCGCCGATCATAACGGCCGAGGTGGGATCAATGCCTTGGTTGACCGTGATCTCCTCGATCGCTCCGACCATCTTTTCGGTTGAAAGTCTCAGGACGGCGGCAGCGGCTTCCTCCACCTTGATTCCGAGCGGCTCGGCCACCTTCATGCGCAATTGTCGGGTCGCCCCCTCCCGGTCGAGGACCATGGCGCCACCCAGGAAGAAGTTCGGATCGATATAGCCCAGGATCAAGGCGCAGTCGGTGACTGTTGGCTCGGTTCCACCGCGGCCGTATGCGACCGGCCCGGGCGCCGAGCCCGCGCTCTGCGGACCGACCTGCAGAATTCCACCATTGTCGACCCAGGCGATCGAGCCGCCTCCGGCACCGATACTTTTGATATCGACAGATGGAAAGCCGGTCATGTGGCCGCGCGTGCGTTGGCCAATCCAGGTTTCGCGGCTCCAGGGGATGCGTCCGTCACGCACCAGGCTGACATCAAAGGTGGTTCCACCCGTGTCCGCGACAATCGCGACGGCGTTGCCGAAATCGCGTTGTGCGTAGTAACGGCCGGCGACTGGCGCCATCGCCGGTCCCGAATTGATCGAGTGGATCGGAGCGCGTGCAACTGCCGCCGCGTCCATGATGCCGCCGCTTGAGGTAACCATCAGCGTGCGGCCGTTGAAACCGGCATCCTGCAACCTGTTGGTCAAGCCATCGAGATATCTAGACATCAGCGGTTTCAGCGAGGCGTCGATGACGGTCGCGGAAGCTCGACGATATTCGCGCAGCGTTGGATTCAATCGGTGCGAGAGCGTGTATGGAACATCCGGCAGGTGCAGCTTGAGCAGTTCTCCGATCCGCCGCTCATGAACCGGGTTGACAACCGACCACAGGAGGCAAACGCCAACGGCTTCAATTTTCAGCGCCTCCAGCTTTTTGATTGTGGCGATGAAGTCGGTTTCGTTCAGGCTTTCGACGATGTTGCCGCGAGCATCGACGCGTTCATCCACGTCGAACGTATATCGCCGAGGCACATAGGGTTCGGGGTAGGCGACCGTGAAATTGAACGGCTCAATTCGCCCACCCTCGCGCATGAGCAGGATGTCACGATGACCTTTGGTCGTGATGAAGGCTGTTTTCGCCGTCCTGCCGGTGATGATGGCGTTGATGGCCCGGGTGGTGCCGTGCACGAACATGGCACCGCGGTTCAGGAAGTCTCCGAGCTCCAGTCGGTAGTGCCTGGCTGCGAGATCCAGGGCATGGAGCACGCCGCGCACCGGATCGTCAGGCGTCGTCGATGCTTTGAACAGCCTAATCTCGTTGCCATCTTCAACGACAAGGTCGGTGAACGTACCACCGGTGTCGCACGCCATCCTGATATGATTTGCGCTGGGTCTGGTGTGGGTGGCGTGGGTGTCCATAAGGCAAGCCTCTTTCGGGCCGGCGCGGATGCATCCGGCCGGATATGATGGGGTTGTCGGAAGAAAGGCGCTGTTCGGGGGCTGTTATTCCAAGCGTCGTTTTCGGATATGCGTGGCAGCCTCTTCCTGTGGCTTCGCGCATGTATCTCGAATGACGAGTTCAGGCAGAAAGATCGTATCGGAGCCGGCGCTGGTCGGCGCCGCGCTCGGTTTGAGAACGCTCTCGACAGCAGCGGCGGCCATCGCCTCGATAGGCTGACGTATGGTCGTCAGTGCAGGGAATGACAGCTGGCTGACCCAGGCGTCGTCCACGCCAATAATCGACATGTCCTTTGGAACAGCAATGCCGGCGGACCGGAATGTCGCCAGCAGGCCCAGCGCGATCATGTCGTTGAACGCGATGATGGCCGTGGGCCTGGGCGACAGCGCCGCCACATCGGAAGCGGCATCGCGACCGACCTCGACCATCTGGGCGTCTGCGATATCAAGCGCGCTCTGGTGACGCTCCAGCACAACAGCCTGACTGTCATCAAGTTCGCGATCTTTCATCGCTTTCTTGAAACCGGACAACCGCATCACCCGGCTGTGGGTGATGAGGGGATCGGTGACATAGGCAATCCGCCGATGACCAAGGGCAAACAAATGCTCCACAGCCATCGCGATTGCCGCCTCGTGATCGAGATTGACCGTATCAAGCCGAGCAAGCTTCAAATCGAGTCTGTTGGCGTCCACGGCAACGATGGAAAGGTCGCTCCACGCCGAGTAGTAACCCCGCCTGGTGTTCAGGGGCGCGATCGTGATGAGATCGGCAACGCCAACGGCGGCCAGGTTGTCCAGAAACTCCTTCTCGAGCTTCGGGTCGCGCATGGTATTGCACAGATGAACCCTGTAACCCGCCTTTACCGCAGCCTGTTCTATCGAAAACACCATCTGCCCGTTGAAGGGATTGACGATGCTGGGCACGACAAGGGCAATGACCCGCGCTTTACCGGTCTTTAGCTGACGCGCTGCCTGGTTAGGTCGGAAATCGAGTTCGGCAATTGCGGTTGCAATACGTGTCCGGGTCTCCGTTCCGAGCCGGTGGAAACGATTGTTCATGTAATTCGAGACGCTGCTCACGGATATGCCTGCCGCTTTCGCGACGTCCTGAATGGTGACGCGGTCTGCGGCATCTGCGGGTGATCCCCTCTTCGGCGGCATGACGTTCAAATCTCCCAAGGTCCCAGACAACCTCATTCTACGATTCCCGCAGCAGAACGAAACCTCGACAGCCGCGGGTTCAGCCTCGCAGCAACAAATTAAGCAAGATAGTAAAACGATACACCAAAAATCCGAACTGTCAATCGAGAACCCGTCGGAGGCGCCACAGCACAAAGCGCCCAGTATTGCCGGATTTCTGCGGCAATAACTCGAATGCGTCGGAACCACCGTCGTGACGGGGAGTTGACAGATGAAAAAAATTGAGTGTATCGTTTTACCTAATGCAGAAAGCCGAAGAGCTTCGCAGCAGGCTTTACCGGCGCTGACCATGCCTCGCTTAGGCAACGCCACGCCTGAACTTGCATGATCGTTTTTTGCGATGCCGCCGCTAGTCCGCCAGCTACCGGGACGAAGTCGGCAAAGACAAAGCTTTCCATCATCAAAAACCGACGGAGACGGAACATGAAAAAGATCTTGTTGGCTGCCGCCTGTCTAACGCTACTCGGTGTCCCTGCTCAGGCTGAAACCATCGGTTTCAGCATGCAGCGGTTCGACGACAATTTTCTTGCGATTCTTCGCAGCGGCCTGGAGGCACACGCCAAAGGCCTTGGGAACGTGACCTTGTTGATCGAGGATGCGCAGGGCGACATCGCCCGGCAGCAAAGCCAGATCGAGAATTTCATTGCCGCCAAGGTCGACGGGATGATCGTGATTCCGGTCGAGGCCGATGCCGGCGTTGCAATGTCGAAGACCGCCGACAAGGCCGGAATCCCTCTGGTCTTCGCCAACAATCAGCCTTCCAATGTGGACCAACTGCCAGAAAAGCAGGCTTTTGTCGGCTCCGACCAGATCCAGGCAGGTAGTTTGGAGGCGCGCGAGGTCTGTCGCCTGCTGGGCGGCAAGGGTAAGGCCGTGATTCTGATGGGCGAGCTCGGAACCCTGGTTGCGCGTGGCCGCACCGAGGCGGTGCACCAGGTCTTTAAGTCCGACGAATGCAAGGGCATCGAAATCGTCGAAGAGCAGCCGGCGACCTGGTCGCGCACACAAGCGCTCGACCTGACCACAAACTGGCTGTCGGCGGGTCTCAGCTTCAACGCTGTCATCGCAAACAACGACGAGATGGCACTGGGTGCGCTTCAGGCCATCAAGGCAAGCGGCGGATCAACCGGCGATTACGTCGTTGCCGGCATCGATGCGACGCAGGACGCCCTGACAGCCATGAAGTCGGGCGACCTCAAGGTGACCGTTTTCCAGGACGCCATCAGCCAGGGAAAAGGCGCACTCGACACAGTTTTGAAGCTGGCGCGAGGCGAGAAGACCGACAAGAAAGTCTTCACCACGCTCGAACTCGTCACCAAGGACAACATGGACAAATACCTGAAGAGGAATTGATCGCCAGCATCGCGCGCCGGTCATTGCTCGGCGCGCGAACTGTTCCCTTCGATCTGGATTTGGGACGACTTCGATGCAGACCACAGTCGCCGCTACGCCAACACCACCTGGTATTGAGGACAAGCCTCAGCCCTGCCTGCTGAGCGTGACCGGGATCAGCAAGTCCTTTCCGGGCGTGGTGGCTCTCGACGACGTGAGCTTTCAGCTCAGGCGGGGTAGCGTCCATGCACTGATGGGCGAGAACGGCGCGGGCAAATCCACGCTGATGAAGATCCTGGCGGGGATATATCAACCCGATGCGGGAGAGATCCTCCTCGACGGCGTTTCCGCCCAGTTCAAGACGCCGCTCGATGCGCTGGCGCAAGGCGTGGCGATGATCCATCAGGAGTTGAACCTGATGCCCTCGATGACGGTCGCGGAGAACATCTGGATCGGCCGAGAGCCGCGCAACCGATTTGGGATCGTCGACCATCGGCGCATGAATCGTCTGTCCTATGATCTTCTCGCGGAGCTGAAAATCAGTCTGAATCCAGAGACGGAAGTTCGCCATCTGTCGATTGCCAGCAGGCAGATGGTGGAAATCGCGAAGGCGGTTTCCTATCGCTCGCGCGTCCTGATTATGGACGAGCCCACCTCAGCACTGACAGAGCGCGAGTCGGCCCACCTCTTCGAGATAATTGGCGACCTGAGGAACCAGGGCATCGGCATCGTCTACATCTCGCACAAGATGCACGAGATCTTTGAAATATCAGACGAGATCTCCGTTTTTCGAGACGGCAAATATATCGGCACCCATGCGGCGGCTGCCACCAGCCGGAACGAGATCATCCACATGATGGTTGGCAGAGACATCTCAACACTGTTTCCGAAAGGTAACGTTCCAACTGACGAGGTTCTACTTTCGGTTCGGGACCTCACTTTGCGCGGCGTCTTCTCGGGGGTCAATTTCGATCTGCGGGCGGGCGAGATACTGGGCCTGGCCGGCTTGATCGGATCGGGGCGGTCCAACGTTGCCGAGACCATCTTCGGGGTGACGCCCGCCACCAGCGGCGAGATACGGATCGGGGGACAACGCGTCGATTTGCAATCGCCACGCGATGCGATCGCCAGCGGGATGGCCTTCCTGACAGAAGACAGGAAACAAAGCGGCTGTTTTGTCGTCCTCGACGTCCTCGAGAATATGCAGATTGCCGCGCTTCAAAGCCAATTCGTCAAAGCCGGCTTCGTCCAAGGCAAGGTGATTGCCGCGGCCTGTAGCGAGATGAGCAGGACGTTGCGCCTCAAGAGCTCTGGAATCCACACCACGGTCGAAAACCTATCGGGCGGCAACCAGCAGAAGGTGCTGATCGGACGCTGGCTTTTGACCAAACCGGACATCCTTATCCTGGACGAGCCGACACGCGGCATTGACGTTGCTGCCAAAGCCGAGATTCACGCCCTTGTCTCATCACTCGCCAGCGCGGGCGCGGGCGTCATTCTGATTTCCTCGGAGATGCCGGAGATCCTTGGAATGAGCGATCGGATCATGGTGATGCATGAAGGCAAGATTACCGGCGTTCTGGACCGCGATGAGGCGACGCAGGTCAAAATAATGGAACTTGCTTCGAAGTAAGCGAGGAATAGAGGAGCCGTACGATGGGAAAAGAAACAACAGCCGCCGCCATTCCTGTGTACCGTGGCAACTTTGGCAGTTGGCGAAAACCTCAGGAGATCAATATCTTCCTGGTCCTGGTGGGGATCGTTCTCCTGTGCGAGGTGTGCGGCTGGCTTTTGATCGGGCAGAGTTTCGTCTCGAATCCGCAGCGCCTCACGATCACCATTCTCCAGGTGTCCGTGGTCGGCATTATCGCAATCGGCGTGACACAGGTCATCATCACTGGCGGTATCGACCTTTCTTCGGGATCCGTCGTGGCGGCAAGCGCGATGATGGCGGCTGGGTTTGCCCAATCCGCGGAATGGTCGAAGGCGCTTTATCCTTCATTGACCGATCTGCCGGCGATCGTGCCAATGGCCATCGGTGTCCTGATCGGCCTGCTTGCAGGCATAACCAACGGCGTCTTTGTTGCCTATGCCCGAATCCCGCCGTTCATCGCAACGCTCGGAATGATGGTTTCGGCAAGGGGCATCTCGAAATGGTATACAAAAGGCCAGCCCATATCGGGACTGACCGATCAATTCACCGCCATCGGCTCGGCTGCATGGCCGGTGTTTGTCTTCATTGTCGTTGCCATAATCTTCCATGTAGCGCTTCGCTACACCCGCTACGGCAAGTACACCTACGCCATTGGCGCCAACGTCCAGGCAGCGCGGGTCTCCGGCATAGATGTCGAAAAGCATCTGGTTAAAGTGTACGCGATCGCGGGAATGCTCGCCGGGCTCGCCGGCATCGTCACCGCGGCACGCGCGCAGACGGCTCAATCCGGCATGGGATACATGTATGAGCTCGATGCGATTGCCGCGGCCGTGATCGGCGGAACGTCCCTTGCTGGCGGGGTGGGGCGGATAGGGGGCACTGTTATCGGCGTGGTGATCCTGGGCGTGATGTCGTCAGGTTTCACGTTTCTAAGGGTCGACGCCTACTACCAAGAAATCGTCAAAGGCCTGATCATCGTCACGGCCGTGACCATTGATGTCTACCGGAATCGGCAGAAGCGGTTCTAGCCCCGAAGGGTGTCCAATTCAAAAATGCAGTAAAACCCGTTCAGATAAAACTCACCAAGGCAGGGAAGCTCCACAAGCGCAAACAGGCTTGCAGGTCAATCCTGCAAAATTCCTTCGATGGGGATCGAAAATGCGAATCAAAGCGCGGCACAGCTTGGCATTGCACCATTTGGACATTCGCTCATTGACCGAATGCATATCTCAAAGATGGCGATATTTGACCAGGGTTCACGAACTTGCTCGTCGCCTTGTTGACCAATATGGGGCGAGCCGTGCGTCCGATCTTACAAAGAGGGCCGCTGCCAGAGCATCAGGGAGGCGCGGCGCGATCCTCAGGGTCGTTGCAGAGTCAGTGAACGATTTGATGCGCTTGGACATCTATTACCATTGACTGGACTGCTGTGATGCTGCGGCATCATGAGCTAGCCAAAGTTGAAGCTTATGCGCCGCAGCTGGGTCAACGAGGCGCCTGTGGCATTTAGTTTCTTTAGGTTCTGGAGGTAAGGTCGGCTCGCTGAAAGCACGCAGCTTAACTTCTGGCGGTTCGCTTAGAGTGGTCGGCAGTGAATTCGCCCCTAGACGTCATGTTCCAAGGCTGAGATCGGTGGCCCGCCCTTTCGTGCGATTAAGAGACGAGGGTTGCTTCTCTATTCGGCGTGTTGAAGTCAAGCGCTTGTCGAGCTTTCCGCTTCGCCGGTGCGTGACGTCTTTCGCGGGGTCATGCTTCTCTGCGGGATCGGCGCTCGGCCGTCGCCTTGATGGGGATCAGAAGAATGAGGCGGAACAATCTCGGAAGCGTCCTGATCGTTGTGATGCGACCGGTACTGCAACCCTCGCGAACTCACCTCATTCATCGTCCCGCGAAGGACGCTCTTTCCACCCGGCTGGTGGAACCTTATGGGGTGATCCTTGTCACGCTCGCTCTGCGATCATGTTTTCATCTCCGTGTTTGGCCGTCCCCGACCTGGTTTCGGCTCGGCCGGCGCGCGCAGTGGTCGGTCAAGGGTGGCCGAAGGTCAGCGCGCCGCGACTTGCCCTTGACGGATAGTGTCCTGAAGGTTCTGCAAAAAGCTTTGGAGAGAGAACAGCCCTTGCTCTGAGGCGAGGGGCGGCCATGGCACGCTGG
This sequence comes from Mesorhizobium sp. WSM4821, assembly GCF_055901555.1. NCBI lineage: Bacteria > Pseudomonadati > Pseudomonadota > Alphaproteobacteria > Hyphomicrobiales > Phyllobacteriaceae > Mesorhizobium > Mesorhizobium sp. WSM4821. The sequence goes on from NZ_CM148371.1 coordinate 6,190,254, forward strand.
TGACGTTACGACCACCGATTCCCGTGGAAGGGGAGTGCCATGACCAAGCCAGACGTTAGACTGAGCAGAGGCGAGTTGAAAGCGTTGCTGTTGTCGGATGAGGACGGCTTCCGCAGAGTTTTGCAGACTGTGGTGCAGGAGGCTTTGGAAGCCGAGATGACGGAGGCGATCGGGGCCGAGAAAGGCGAGCGGAGGGCGGAGCGGGTTGGCTACCGGTCCGGCTATTATGAGCGCAAGCTTGTGACGCGGGTTGGCGTGCTGGAGCTTCGGGTTCCGCAGGATCGGGCCGGCCGGTTCTCGACGGAGTTGTTCGAGCGTTATCAGCGCTCGGAGAAGGCATTGGTGTCGGCGCTGGTCGAGATGTACGTGCAAGGCGTGTCGACGCGCAAGGTCAAGGCGATCACCGAGGAGCTGTGCGGCCATTCCTTCTCGGCCTCGACGGTGAGCGAGGCGACGGCGCGGCTGGATGAAGCGCTGAAGGCGTTCTTTGAGCAGCGGCTTGCCGAACCTTACCCGTACCTCATCCTGGACGCGCGCTATGAGCGGGCGCGCGAGGCCGGCGTGATCGCCAGCCAGGCGGTCTTGGTGGCGATCGGGGTCGACTGGGAGGGCCGGCGCCAGGTGCTCGGTGTCGAACTGGCCAACCGGGAAAGCCATTCGAGCTGGCGCGCGTTCGTGGCAGGGCTCAAGCAGCGCGGGCTCGCCGGCGTCGAGTTCGTCGTCTCCGACGACCATCCGGGGCTCAGGGCAGCGATCCGCGAAGTCCTGCCCGAGGCAGTCTGGCAGCGCTGTTACGTGCACTTCCTCAGAAACGCGCTCGATTATGTGCCGCGCAAGGTCGATGACGATTGCCTGATGGAGCTCAGATGGTTCTATGACCGGCGCGACCTCGCCGAGGTCAAGCGCGACCTGGCGCAGTGGATCGCCAAATGGCAGGCCAAATACCCGAAGCTGGTGGATTGGGTGGAGAACAACATCGAGGAGACGCTGAGCTTCTACCGGCTGCCGCTGCCGCATCACAAGCACATGAAGTCGACGAACATGCTGGAGCGGCTAAACCAGGAGATCAAGCGGCGCACCCTGGTCGTCCGCATCTTCCCCAACCCGCAGAGCTGTCTGCGGCTGGTTCGGGCACTGGCGGTGGAGATCCACGAGAACTGGCTCGAGGCGACCCGCTACCTCAACATGGATCATCTGCGCGAGCACAAGAAGGAGAACTTGAGGGCACTGGCCGCCTGAGACGCGGCCCGCCATGTCCGCCGCTCCGCTAAACACGGGGGCTGCGCGGCGGACACGCCAACGTCACCGCTGAATGCCACGCCATTTTGCAGAACTTGACGCACACAACTCCTTGACGGGCCCACTGCGCGCGCCGGCAGGCTGCAATGGTCGGGCGCACAATCAGGCGGCCTTCGGCATGATGTCTTGTCGCGTCCAACGAAACTCTGTGCCGTCGCGCCACATGCGATGCATGATCACCGCCAGCCGGCGAGCCAATGCGACAATGGCCCTCTGTCGGCCGCGCCGCCTAGCGACATTCATCGCCCACGCCCTCAGCCACGACCATTTCGTCACGCGCGTTAGCAGGGTCTGCGCGGCTTCGTAAAGCAGCGTTCGCATCATGCCATCGCCGCAGCGGGAGATCCGGCCGATGCGGCGGCTTTCGCCCAACTCATGGAGCACCGGCGTCAGCCCCAAGATCTGTCCGACCGCCTTGGAGTTGCGGAAGCGGGCCGGAATGTCGATGGTCGCGGTATAGGCCAGCGCCACCACCGGACCGACGCCCGGTATCGTCGTCAGCCGCCGGCAGACCTCGTTATCCTGGACGATCGCCAGAAGCTTGCGGTGAAGCGCGGCAAAATTCTCGCGCAGCTTGCTGCGCGCCTCGAGCAGCGGCTCGACGATTTCGGCCAGATCGGGCATCCCTTCGGTGAGCTCGCGGATGCGGGGCTCGAACTTGACGGCGCCGACCATCCCAACCTTGAGACCGAAGTTGCGCAACAGCCCGCGGATGTCGTTTTCGATGGCGATCGCCTTATCCTGCAAGAGTTTGCGCGCCATCAGCAGGGCCCGGCGCTTCTGGCTCGTCAGCGTCTTGACATGGACCGGGCGGAACAGGTTGACCCGCATCATCTGGGCAATGCCACGGGCGTCAATGCGGTCGGATTTGTTCGGCTGCGCCTCCAGGAAGGCCTTGGTGTGGCGGGTCTCGATGCAGATCACCGGCAGGCCGGCTTCGGCCAGGCCGCTGAACAGCCATTGCGACAGCGGCCCGGCCTCGAGGCCGATCCGCTCAAAGGTCCAGGCAGGATCCGAGAGCACCCGCACAAGATCCTCGGGATGGCTCGGCACCTTCATCTCCCGGCAGATCTTGCCTGTTTCGTCGACAATGCAAATTGCGGTCTCTTTTACGGAGACATCCAATCCGGCATAATGTTTCATGCTGCGCTTCTCCTTCTGATGCTTGTGGCTGTTCCAACAGACCCACGTCTAACCATCAGCTCGAAGCGCAGCACCTTCAACCTATCCACCATGCATTGTCGCCCGAAGATGAGGCTCAAGCCGAATACCCCATCTCGGATGGGCCGAGCCGATCCTCACGCACGGAGGACGAGCCATGGGAGAGTATAGCGAAGCATTTGTTGCGTTTGATGTAGCCAAGAAGAAGCATGCGGTTGCGATCGCGGAGGGCGACCGCACCGGTGAGGTCCGGTTTGTCGGCGAGGTCGAAAATAGTCCTGCAGCGATAGAGCGGACGATCAAGAAGCTGGGAAAGAAGTATGATCGACTGCACGTCTGCTTCGAGGCCGGGCCGACGGGTTACGGGTTGTGCCGGCAGGTTCGCGATCTTGGTCACGACTGCATGGTGGTTGCGCCGGCCCTGATCCCGAAGCGGTCGGGCGAGCGGATCAAGACGAACCGACGGGACGCGGTCACGCTGGCGCGGCTGCATCGGGCGGGCGAGCTGACTGGAGTGTGGGTGCCGGACGTCGTCCATGAGGCTGTCCGCGATCTGGTTCGGGCCCGGGAAACTGCAGGCGACGATCTGCGCCGTAAACGCCAGCAACTGCTCTCCTTCCTTCTGCGCCATGGCCGGATCTACGAGGGCGGCGGTCATTGGACATTGGCGCACCGGCGCTGGCTTGCCCGCCAGAGCTTCGAGCATACGGCGCAGCAGATTGTCTTCCAGGAGAAGATCGACGCGATCGAGGACGCCGCTCAGCGGCTACGCCGCCTGGACGAGCAGTTGCGCACCATCGTGCCGACCTGGTCCATGGCACGGGTCGTCGAGGCCTATCAGGCGATGCGCGGCGCCTCGTTCCTGGTCGCAGTGATCTTCGCGGCCGAGATCGGGGATGTGCGCCGCTTCGATACGCCGCCGCAGTTGATGGCCTTCCTCGGCCTGGTTCCGGGAGAGCGCTCGACTGGCGATACGGTCCGCCGGTCGAGCCTTACGCTCGCCGGCAATCGACGCGCCCGCCGCGCCTTGGTCGAAGCGGCTTGGACTTACCGCTACCCCGCCAGGGTTAGCGAAGCGCTGAGGCTCCGGCTCGAGGGTCTGCCGAAGGCTGTCCGCGACATCGCCTGGAAGGCGCAAATCAGGCTCTGCACTCGCTATCGCCGGCTGAACGCCGCCGGCAAGAAGCCACCGGTGGTCGTGGCCGCGATCGCACGCGAGATGGCCGCCTTCTTGTGGGCTATCGGTCGGGAGGTCGCACCGTCATAGACAGGTCTCGACCCGACCCGCTGCACAGCGTTGGGGGTGGGGCCACGGTGGGGAACTCCCGTCGCTAGTTATGTGGCCGAGCCAACCCGCTCGACGCCCGCCCTCTAGACAGAGGACAGCCCCGAGACGAAGACACGGAAGGCGGTATCCAACCCGCGGATGAGAGTCTGATCAACCGTCGTCTCTGAGCTCCACCCCCAGCCCTGTGCAGCTTCACCCGATCCAACTGCTTCGCCCACGCCGAGCAGACCATCCGTCTTGCGCTCAGCCTTGACAGGGAACATGAGAGACTAACCAGTTAACCCGACGCTACCCATCGAGGGAACCTATCATATTGATCTCGGTCAACGGACGGCGGGTATGCGATGCGCGGCCACAGGAGCGGCCGCGCATGACAGGATTATCCGCTTAAGCCGCGGTTTCGGCGCCGGCCTCGCTTTGCGCGGCATAGTGCGCAAATGTCGCCTTGAAGCGGCCGTTGACGTATTCGCCCGACGTGATCGGGGGGTACTTCGCAGGATGATCCTCATCAACGCAACTGGGAAGCACCTCGATCACGGCATCATAGTTTGGACCGAAGAAGAACGGGATCGAATAGCGTTCTTTGCCGGAACGGTTCACCGCGCGGTGGACGGTCGAGGCGAAAAGGTCATTGGTCCAACGCGCCATCTGATCTCCCACATTGACGACGAAGCAGCCGGGGACGGGATCGGCCGCAATCCACTCGCCTGTTGCATTCAGTACCTGCAAGGCTGAAATACCATCCTTCTGGGCCAGGATCGTGAAGCACTCATAGTCCGAATGAGCCCCAATGCCGATCTGGCGGTCATCGATCTCGCCAAACTGCGGTGGATAGTGGAGCACCCGCAAAGTTGCGAGCGGCTTGCCGACCAGCAGGTCGAAATATGTCTCCTCCAACCCCAGAGCCAGAGCAAAGGCATGGAGCAGGTGGCCACTCAGCGTCAGCATCTCGGCATGGTAGGCTTCCAGTGCCGTTCGGAATTCCGGCCTGCCCGCTGGCCACTGGTTGGGACCGTAGAGTACTTTGCCGGCCTTCACGTCCGGATCGTCGGCCGGCACATCCAGCGCAATATCATAGGATTCGTGCAGGTCTCCGCGCGCGGTCGGATCCGTATTCTCCTCCAATATTGCCGCATAACCGCGATTATTCTTTGAATTGGAAACGTGATTCTCCATCTTCACGTCGTCGGATTCGGCGAAATACACCTCCGCCACCCCAAACGTGGCATCGATGACATCCTTCGGAACGCGATGGTTCTTGATATAGAGGAAGCCGACTTCCGTGCAGGCCTGGCGCAGTTCCTGGGCGAGCTTTCGCCTGGCCGCCTCGTCGCCTGTGAACATGGGCTCGAGATCGATGATTGGGATCTTGTCGAAGCTGACACGCTGCGGGTCGAGCCCTCCCCCTTTCATTGCACGCGCGCCGTTACCGGTTTCAAGGACCTTCATTTTTCTGTTCCCTTTTCTTGCTGGCTTGCATCGAAGATTGTTTCGACGTAGTAGCGCGGCCCCGTGAAAACGAAGCCGGGCGAGAAGTAGCGGCCGCAGACATCCATGAACGCGGTCATCTTACGCGACGGAGCGTGCGGGCGCGATATGCGGATGCTGACCCGCTTTTCCGCGGACTCCCATGTGTCGAGCAACGGGATGAGGTGGCCGCGTTCACACTCGATCGTGGTGAAGAAGTGCGGCAGATAGGCAATGCCCTCGCCCGCAACGGCGAAGTACTTGATAGTCCAGTATTCGTTGGCGATCAGGTTGCTGCGCGGCAGGATACTTTCCTGCGCGGTACCTTTCTGTAGCCGCCAGTGCTGCAGGCCCGCCGAGGTGCGATAGACAATGCCCTGGTGTTCCGCCAAATCGGCGGGTTTTCGTGGCATCCCGGCACGCTCGACATAGCTCTTGCTGGCAAAGAGTGCGAATTTTGCGGTGGAGAGCGTTTCGCCGCCTTCGATACCTTCGTCCCATGAAATCACGGCGTCGAGCATATCGAGGCTCTCCGGCGCGTAGAGAACGTGCGGCGAAAAGAAGGTGAGTTCGATTTCGACCTTGGGGTAGAGCTTTCTGAACGCCATGAGCATCTGCGTGTAGTAGGCCGTGCCGAACTCCCCCGTGGCGCCGATCCGCAAGGTTCCGGTCACGTCGTCGCTCAGTTCCGTCACGGCTGCCCGCGCCGTATCGCAGCTTTGCAGGATCTGCCGCGCGTGACCGAGCAGGGTTTGCCCTGCTTCCGTGAGCAACAGGACACGGCCGGAGCGCTCGAACAGAGCGACCTTCAGATCGTCTTCAAGCTGCTTGAGCCGGAGACTGAGCGTGGATTTGGGCAGGCCGTACAACTTCGCCGCGGCGGACAATGACCGCAGTTCCGCGATTTTTACAAATGATGCCAGAGCATCGGTGTTCATTTGATCGTTCACATTTCTGCACAAAATGCCCAAAAAATGAGCATGATTATTTTTGTTGCATGAACGAACGTAATCGGCTGTTATGCACTCCACAAGAGCCAATTCGCTTTTGCCAAATCAAAAAAGACGCTCCGGCGGCAATCGTCACCGTGCAGGGAAGCTGCATGGGCGCGGCATGCTTCCGGCTGAGAAAATCAAAGAAAAACAAGGGGAACCACGAAATGAAAGAGCGCAACACGAAGCCGTCCGACTCAGTTCGCCTGTTCGCGGCGGCGGCCACGGTTTTCGCATCCTGTGCTGCGTCCGGCGCTTATGCCTTTACTCTGGAAGGATCGCCCAAGGTCGCGTTCATCTACGCAAGTTCGGCGCAAGACGGCGGATGGAACGAAGCCCTTGAGGCCGGCCGCAAGGCCGTGGAGGAACAGCTACAGGTGCCCGTCTCGGTGACGGAGAACATACCGGAAGAGGCCACGAAGCTGCGCGCGGCGATCGATCTCTACGTCAAGCGCGGCTTCAACATCATAATCGGCACCACCTATGGCTACAGCGCCCCAATGGCCGAAGCGGCCAAGGCCTATCCGAATGTGGCGTTTCTCAGTGCTTCGGGCACGGAGAATGGAGCCAACATGGAAAGCTTCTATGCCCGCACTTACCAGGGTTGGTACCTTGCAGGCATCGCGGCAGGACAGGCGACGAAGACGAAGAAGAAGATCGGCATCCTCGCCGGCTTTCCGGTCGGCGTGGTGAACTGGGATATCAACAGTTTTGCACTCGGGGCCCGTTCGGTCGATCCTACGATCGAAACGGTCGCGGTCTTCGCCAACTCCTGGTGGGACCCGGTGAAGGAAGGGCAGATCGCCCAGGCCATTCTCGACCAGAAGGCCGACGTGCTCGCCACGAATCTGAGCGCGACCTCGGCGCTCGACGCCGCCGAAAAGGCAGGCGTTCCTTCGATAGGCTTTCAGCTCGACATGTCGCATGCCGCGCCGCGGACGATCCAGACCTCCGTCATCTTCCGCTGGGAGAAATATCTTGTGCCGACGATCAAGGAGATCATCGACGGCAACTGGAAACCCGAGGAATACGGCGCCTTCGAAGGCCTTGAAACCGGCGTGGTCGATCTCGCTCCTTTTGGCGCCTCGGTTTCCGAGGAGACCAAGGCAAAGGTCGAGGCAGCAAAGCAGGAGATCATCGCCGGCAAGCTTGATCCGTTCCAAGGCCCTCTGAAAAAGCAAGACGGCACCATCGTTGTCGATGCCGGCGGGAAGGTCGACGATGCGGCGCTCTGGTCGATGGACTATTTCGTCGATGGTGTCACAGGCACCATGCCGGCGAAGTAATGACGACGGCGCTTCCGCAAGCAGGCGACATGCGACAACCGCCGGGCACGCCGGCGGCTCTGTTGATGTGCGGCATAGGCAAGTCGTTTGACGGCAAAGCCGCGCTCCGCGATGCGTCCTTCTGTCTCGAATGGGGGGAGGTGCATGCCATCGTCGGTGAGAACGGTGCAGGCAAGTCCACTTTGATGAACGTCGCGGCCGGCGTCTATGTAGCTGACGGGGGCGACCAATCGATCGACGGCGAAGCGATCAGTTTGCGCAGCCCGCTGGAAGCCGCCGCCGCCGGTCTCGGCATGGTCCATCAGCATTTCCGGCTGGTCGAGAGTTTTACGGTTGCCGAAAATGTTCTCCTCGGCTTCGGCCGCAAGGCTGCTGTGAAAACGCTGACCGATGCGGCGGCGGTCGTTTCCGCCAAGTCGAGCGAGATCGGCCTGCCCGTCGATCCGCACAAGCTGGTAGCGAACCTTTCGATCGCCGAACGCCAGCGCGCCGAGATCATCAAGGTCATGCTTCTGGGCGCCCGAATTCTGGTCATGGACGAACCGACGGCGGTGCTGACCGACGAGGAAGCGCGCACGCTCCTCTCTTTTACCCAGCGATTGTCGAGGCAAGGTCACGCCGTGGTTTTGATCACGCACAAGTTCCGGGAGGTTGCCGCTTTCTGCGACCGGGTAACGATCATGCGGCACGGCGAGACCGTGCTTGACGGTGCGCGGGTTGCGAACGTCACCGAAGCCGAGGTGGCGCGGCTGATGGTCGGCGATGCCTTGACGGTTGCGGGCCGGCCGTTATCTCGGCCGGGCGATGTGTGTCTGAGCGTGGAAAGGCTTTCCGCACGGGCGACCGCTCACGGGCAAAGCCTGAACGATCTCGGGTTCGAGCTGCATGTCGGCGAAATTCTTGGCATCGCCGGCGTCGGCGGAAACGGGCAGGAGGAACTCGTTGCCTGCCTTCTCGGACTCGACCGTGCCGGTGCCGGCGCGATCGTACTGGATGGCGATGACATATCCACCGCTAGGCCAGACCAGCGCCGCGAGGCCGGCTTGCGCGTCATCCCCTCCGACCGCTTTGACAGCGGGTTGATCAGGGAGCTTTCCATTGCCGACAATCTCGCGCTCACGACCGTCGCCAGCGGTAGCTTCGGCGGTCCGTTTCGCCTGAGCCGGCGGGCGATGCGCGAGAAGGCCGCCGAGGCCATCGATGCGTTCGATATCCGCGGCGCGACGCCGGAACGGCCCGCCTCTTTGCTCTCGGGGGGAAACGCGCAGAAAGTGTTGCTCGCGCGGGAGCTCGATCGCGGCCTGAAGGTTCTCATAGCGCATTCCCCTTCTCGCGGGCTGGACATGAAAGCGGCCGAGTTCGTCCGATCGGCAATCCGCGGAGCTGTGGAAGCCGGCGCGGCCTGCCTTCTGATCAGCGAGGATCTCCAGGAGGTCATGTCCCTGTCCCATCGGGTGGCCGTCATGAACAGAGGAAGGATCGCCGGCTGCCGTCAGACCGGCGACGTCACGCCTGAATGGATAGGAGGCCTTTTAGCAGGCCATGCTTGACACAGCTTTCCTTGTTCGCAGGCAAAATCCCGGCTTCTTGTTGACCAGTCTCAGTTATGTTGGCGGACTGTTGGTCGGGCTGACGGTTTCGGCGGTGCTGCTCGTGCATGCGGGCGTGCCGGCAAGCGCTCTTGTGGATGAGTTCCTGATTACAACTTTTCTTACCTCGGACGGCCTCTCCCAGACGGCGACGGCCGCTTTACCGTTGGTGCTCGTCGGCCTCGCCTCCGCCGTTGCCATGCGCGTGCGGTTTTGGAACATCGGCGTGGAGGGCCAGCTATGGCTCGGCGCGATCGCGTCAACCTGGGTGGCGCTGAACGGCAGCGGGCCTGAAGTGCTGAGGTTGCCGGCGATGTTCGTTCTGGCAGCGCTTGCGGGAGCCGCCTGGATTGCGATTCCGCTTTTTCTGAAACTCAAGTGGGGCGTTAACGAGGTTATTTCGACCCTGCTGCTGGGAAGCGTCGCGTTTCTGCTCGTGCAGCATCTTCTGTTCGGGGTCTGGAGAGACCCTTCCAACAGCTTTCCCGTGACCGCCACTTTTCCCGAGGCGAGCTGGTTTCCCGTTCTGGGATGGGGGCAGTTGCATGCCGGAATCTTCCTGGTCGCCGTTATCGCATTGTCCATCTGGTTCGTCATGGAACACAGCCGGGTCGGCTTCTACGCGGATGCTGTAGGTTTCAACGCCAAGGCCGCGCTCGCCACGGGCCTGCCGGTGCTCAGCATAGCCGTGGGGCTCGTGCTGCTCTCCGGCGCTCTCTCAGGCGTTGCCGGCATGATGATCGTGGCGGGGACGGAGCACCGCCTCAACCAGTCCGTCGGCAACGGCTATCTCTTCAGCGCGATTGTGATCGCCTACCTGGCCCGCGCGAAGCCATTGTGGGTGGTCGTGATCTCTTTCGCGCTCGGCGCGGTGTTCACCGCCGGGAATGTCCTGAAGGTCTTCTACTCGATCTCCGAAGCGATGATCGTGCTGATGCAAGGCGCGGTACTGATGTCGATTTTGATGGCGCAGTTCTTTAGCTCCTATTCGCTCAAACGGCCGAAGAACTAAGGAAGGGCAGTTGCATGGATTTTCTGATCGGCTGGATTGCCATCATTCCGAGCTATGCGGCACCGTTGCTGCTGGCGAGCCTCGGCCTCATCATCTGCGAAAGAGCCGGCGTTCTCAATCTTGGAGCGGAAGGGCTGATGGCGGTCAGTGCCATGACCGGCGCGATGACGGTGCTTTCCGGAGCCGATCCTTGGGTTGGTCTTGCCGCCGGCTCAGCGGCCGCGATGGCTCTCGCGCTGCTGTTCGCAATATCGACAGTCGCCTTGCGCGCCAATCATACGCTCGCCGGCCTGGCCGTCGTCGCAATCGGACTGGGCATCACCGGGGTCGTGGGGCGACCCTACGTGCAGAAGACCTTCTCCGGCATTTCCACCCTTGGCGACCTCTTCGGGATAGACCGCGGTTCGGCATTCGGCCGCATTTTTGCGGTGCAGGACCCGGTTACGCTGGCGCTGCCGATCCTGGTCGGCGCGCTCTGGTGGTGGCTTTCCAAAAGCCGACGTGGCCTCAGGTTGAGGTCCGTCGGGGAAAACCCGGCCGCCGCGGATGTCGCGGGTATCGACGTGCAACTGGTTCAGTTCGGGGCTGTCCTGGCGTCCGGGCTGTTTTGTGGTCTCGCCGGCGCCTATCTCTCAGTCGCCACAAGTCATGTCTGGGTGGAGGGAATGGTCGCGTCGCGCGGCTGGATTGCCGTTGCGCTCGTCATCTTTTCGCGCTGGAATGCGGCTCGAGCTCTCTGGGGTGCGCTTCTTTTCGGAAGTGCGGATGCGCTTGTGCCCAGACTACAAGCCATAGGCGCCGACGTTCCTGTCTATCTCATGATGACTTTGCCGTACTTGCTGACGCTTATCGTACTGGTGGCAGGCTCATTGGGCGGCCGGCGCTCCGGCGAGCCGGCCTTCCTCGGCAGGGTCTATTTACGACAAGACAAACAATAGGAACTTGCCAGGTTCCTTCATGAGCCCCGCCGCCGCGCATCCTTCTGGACGCACTTCGCGGATTTCATGGACAAGCATCAAGGATCGCCGATGCCTGTGCGGTCCCCCCTCGCCCGGCGCTGACCTTGCGGCTCCGCTCGAGGCCTATTCGCGTGCCACTAACCGTGAGATCAAGAACAAAGCGCCATGGAGGCGACAGAGGGGGTCGCCGCGCGTAAAGCGCCAACCTCCGACCGTCGCGAGAAAGTCGCAGCCAGTCGAACCGACCCCCTCTCATGGCGCTGGTTGTGACGGGACTGTTGAACAAGCAGATAGGCTTCGAGCTCGGCATCAGCGAGATCAGTAAAGGCGCATCGCGGCCAGGTTATGCGAAAGATGAAGGCCGGTTCCCTTCCCGCACTAGTCAATATGGCTGCAAGGCTCAATCTCGCACAGTCGCCGCATCTCAGCTATTGCAAAGCCGAGGGGTCGCTTCTTGGAGTGACGGCTAAATAGCCAACTCAAAAAATTGGTGCATTGTTGGTGCAATCGCGCGCAATTCACCACCATGTCCGCTTCCGGTAAATGGAAAAGCAAGTCATCTGACTTGCGGCGCAAGCTACCGTTCGAAGCATTAGCCGCACCGGTTTTCCCGGCCGTGCGGCTACAGGGTCTGCGGTTCGATCCTGTTCAAGACCACCATGAGCGAACTGGCGGCGTGGCAGCGGAATAAGATGCAGGCTGGAACGTCCGTTTCGGGGCCGAAAGCTGCTTGTCTGCTTTTTTGGCGTCGAAACGCGGATAGCGGTCATTCACTCCGATGGGGCCACCGTTCGGATGGCATACGCACCGGATTGCAAATCAGCTGCAACATCCATGATTTCAACAGAGGCTGCGGCCATCGACGATCAGCGTCGCCAGATAGCCCTCCAGGACCTCGACCACGGTCGCTGGATCGCAGACACAATCCAGTTCGAGTCTCGAAGGCCGGCTCATACGAGACCGGCATACCTTCACCCGTCCGGGCCGCTGTGGTCGACGTCTCGCCCCTCCTTGAGAGTACGAACATAATTTAATCCTTGCCTTGCGACCGCCCAACGGCTATTGTCGTATGAACGTAATTCAAAACTTCAGGAGCTCATGATGACAACAACTCCGCAGGTTGCGCTCGTAACAGGCGCCTCCTCAGGCATCGGCAAGGCCACAGCGATCGCCTTGGCCGCCGCAGGTTTCCAGGTGATCGGAACCGGCCGCAACACCGCGAAACTCGCCTCGCCCGCCGGGGTGACCTACCTCGACCTCGACGTGACCAGCGACGAATCGGTCGCCTCAGCGGTCAAGCAGGTGATCGACCGGTTCGGGCACATCGACGTCCTGGTCAACAACGCCGGCGTCGGCACAACCGGCGCAGCCGAGGAGTTCTCGATTACCCAGACGCAGGACATCTTCGACATTAACGTCTACGGCGTCATGCGGACGACCAAGGCGGTCCTGCCGCAAATGCGCGCCCAAGGCCGCGGGCGCATCATCAACGTCTCCTCCCTCAGCGGGTTCGTCCCCAGCCCGTTCATGGCTCTCTACGTCTCGACCAAGCACGCGGTCGAGGGCTACTCCCAGTCGCTGGACCACGAGGTTCGCGATTACGGCGTCCGGGTCCTGCTCGTCGAGCCCGGCCCGATCAACACTCCGTTCGCAGGCCACAGCGTGGAGGCCGACACCCCCATGCCGCTCTACGCGGCGGGACGGCGCAACTACGACGAACTGCTGGAGAAGAACCTCAGCAACGGCGACGACCCCGCCGTCGTCGCCAAGGTGATCGTCGCGGCGGCCACCGACCGGAACCCAAAACTACGGCGAACCGCCGGTACGACCGCCCGGATCATCAACGCGGTGTACCGTGTCGCCCCGGCCCGGATCTTCGACCGCGTCATCCGCAGATTCAACCGGATGCCGAGATCCACCAACCAGTACACTGACCTGGACATAACGGTATCCGGAGCGCAACCCCGGCTGAGATAGAGGAACGCATGGTGCGTTACACGAAAGAACACAAGCAGGAAACAAGGCAGCGGATCATTGCGACGGCCGGTCGACGGCTCAAGCGGGACGGTATCGACGGCTCCGGAGTCGCGACGCTCATGAAGGACGCGGACCTGACCAACGGCGCCTTCTACGCCCACTTCGAATCCAAGGACAGCCTCGTCGCGGAGGCGGTCACCGACCAACTGCACACACTGCACGCGAGCATCGTCGAGCTGGCGGAGCCCGGCCGGGCCGGCCTCGAACAGATTGTGCGCTGGTACCTGTCAACCGACCACCGGGACAACCCCGGCGACGGCTGCCCCAACGCCGCCCTGCTCGATGAGATCGGGCGCAGCGCGGACGCAATCAGGCAGGCGTACACCGACAGCGTGCTGGTCGTCATCGACAGCCTCGCCGCCCGCATGGCACCCGGAGATCCGCTCTCGGCCCGCGTGAAGGCGCTCAGCCTCCTCGGCCTGATGGCCGGGACGCTGCAACTCTGCCGCGCCCTGACCGACCGACAACTCTCCGACGCCCTGCTCGATCAGGGCCTCCGCAACGCCCTGGCCCTGGTGGACGCCCGACCATGACCCTCATTTCCGCGACAGGCCCCGGCACACCCGGCGACGTCGCCCTCCCATCAGACAGGAACACGATGACCGAGCAACCCTTCAACCCACAGCTGCGAGCCGCGCGGTTCCTTCCGCGCACCATCATCACGGCCGGAACGCTTCCGGCGCTGCGTGTCCTCACCAAGCTCACCGGGATCACCCGGCGGCCGGACGCGCAGGTCGTATCCGTGGACGCCGACGTGTCAGTACACGTCTTCCGTCCGGCTTCGGCCCGGCCTCGGAGTCCGGCACTGTTGTGGATCCACGGCGGCGGAATGGTGCTCGGCGACGCGGCGCAGGACAGCGGCTTCTGCCGCCGGATCACCGATCAGCTCAACATCGTCGTCGTCTCGGTGGAGTACCGGCTCGCGCCCGAGCACCCGTTCCCGGCGCCGCTGGAAGATTGCTACACCGCGCTGCAATGGCTCGCCCGCCAATCCGACATCGACCCCGCACGCATCGCCATCGGCGGCGCCAGCGCTGGCGGCGGTCTGGCCGCCGCGTTGGCGCTGCTGGCCAAGGAACGCGGCGAGATCCGTCCGGTGCTGCAACTGCTGTCGTACCCGATGCTGGATGACCGGACCACCACTCGCACCGACATCGACCCGCAGCGGCTCCGCCTCTGGAGCCCGGCCAGTAACCGGTTCGGCTGGCGCTCCTACCTCGGCCCCGCCGCCGCGGACCGCAACGTCCCCCCGCTGGCCGCGCCGGCCCGCTACGAAGATCTCTCCGGCCTGCCGCCCGCATGGATCGGCGTCGGCACCAACGACCTGTTCCACGACGAGGACGTCACCTACGCCCGGCGACTGCAGCATGCCGGCGTCGCCAGCACCCTGCACGTAGTGCCCGGCGCCTACCACAACTTCGACGCCATCGAAGCGAAAGCTGCCATCTCCCGAGCCTTCGTCAAGGCTCAGACGACGGCACTGGACCAAGCACTCAACGGCGGCCGAACGGACGCACACGACAGGTCAGCCGCCCGCTTGGTCTGGGGCGCCTAGTTGCCAGCGCTAGCGCTGCGGCGAGGTGCAATTCAACAACAGGTTGCTGGTCAAACTCCAGCGTTTAGGAGACAGAGATGACATCAGATTCCCGCAAAACCGAAACAGGCTCCCGCGGTCACATCGATATCGAAGAGCGCGGGGCAGTCCTCGTCGCACGCATCGACGGAGGCCCGCATGCGCTGTTCGATGCTGCGCTTACTAAGCAACTAAAAGAGCTAGTCGATCGCGCAGACCGCGACCCGAACATTCATGCGGTCGTCTTCACCGGCACGCACCCGGATCGATTCTTGAGCCACTCCGATGTTACGTGGCTCCAACAGGGTGGTGTCGGGTTCCCGCCCATCAATACACGCATCGCGGGGATTGTTACCCGCATGGCGAGACTCATAAATAAAGTGCCGATTGTCAGAACGCTCGCGGGAATGACGCGACTCAAGACACTTTTGCAGCTCGATAGCTTCCACGCGACCTTCCTGAAGATGAATGCAAGCGGCACTATCTTTATCGCCGCACTCAATGGCTCAGCGCTTGCCGTTGGCGCGGAGTTCGCCTGGGCGTGTGATTTGCGCATCATGGCGGACGGAGACTTTGTCATCGGCCTTTCCGAAGTACTACTCGCGCTTACACCAGGAGGTGGCGGCTCCCAGCGATTACCTCGATTGATTGGCGCCCAGCGATCGTTAGCCGCCATTCTCGAAGGCAAGCCATTCACGCCAGCGGAAGCCCTCGCGCTCGGCGCAGTCGATGAGATTGTTCCTCAGGACGAGGTGCTTGCCCGCGCGATAGAACGTGCAGAATATCTGAGCCTACGGCCCAAGAAGTCTCTCGGGGCGATCAAGCGATCCATCTACTTTGGCAGTTCGCTCCCGCTGGAAGAGGGCTTGCAGCTCGAGCACGCCGAGTTTCTCGTGCGAGATCAGTCAAGGGAAGCTCAGCAGCTGATGCTCAACTACATTGCTGCGACCAACGCCACCGGCGAGTTGCCGCTTATGAATCGAGAGACCTATGCCCGTGCGCTGAGCGCTGGGCGTCTGGGCGATTGATCAAACAAATGGATTCGAACGGCTCAAGCACCCGGTCGCGGCCGACGAGGCAATCCCCAAAGTGAGATGCACAAGGCAACACACCAGCTGGGCTAACCAGCTGACTGTTGTTCAAGCCCGGCATTGATCCACGCACGCGTCTGTTCCAGGATCTCGTCCGAAAGCGCAGTGTCGTCGATCGCCCGGGCGAGGATCACGGCCCCTACCATCGCCGCAAAGCTTCCGATCGCCGCGCGGCGTCTGTCTGCCGCATCCAGCTCTGGGAGCGCCTTGCCGATACGGTCGATCTGCGACCGAAGGCCTTCGGTCATGGCCGAGCGTGCGGCCGGGGTCTGATGGCGGATAGCCGCGGCAAGACCTGCCGTCGGGCAACCACCGGCGGCGTTGTCGCGATGACGGGGCGCAAGATAGTCATCCACATAAGCACGAAAATCGCCCCCTCCGCCTGAGTCCGCGGCGAGGACATGGGCAAGGGTCTGCGCGATCAGGTCGTCCTTCGAGTTGAAGTGACCATAGAAGCCGCCATGAGTGAGGCCGGCGGCGTTCATCACTTCCGCCACGCTGACCGCGTCGAACCCTTTGTCGCGGAACAGCCGGCTGGCCGCGTCCAGGATCCGGCGACGATTCTCCGCCATCTGCTCTCGACTGACCTTCATTTCAAAATTCTCCACCAGCCCCATTGACATTTAGATGATGGCCATCATATTTAGAGGCAATCATGATAACCGTCATGAATATAATTCAATCGGAGAAAAGAGCAATCCCATGACCACCATTCCATCAGTCCTCATCACCGGCGCCTCCACCGGCATCGGCGCCGCCTATGCCGAGCGCTTCGCCCGCCGCGGCCACGACCTCGTGCTAGTCGCCCGTGACCGGACGCGGATGGAGGCGCTGTCGGCGCGCCTGCGTCAGGAGACCGGCGTGGCGATCGACATCGTCAAGGCCGACCTTACGCAGCCTGCCGATCTTGCAACAGTGGAGACGAGGCTGCGCGACGACGCCCGCATCGGCATCCTCGTCAACAATGCCGGAACGGCCATCGGCGGAAGCTTCATCGAGCAGAGCACCGATGACGTTGCGCGGCTGGTTGCGCTCAACACGACCGCGCTTCTGCGGCTTGCCAGCGCCATCGCCCCGCGTCTTGCGAAGGCCGGCGAAGGGGCGATCGTCAATATTGGCTCAGTGGTCGGCTTGGCGCCGGAGTTCGGCATGACGGTCTACGGCGCAACCAAGGCCTTCGTGCTGTTTCTGTCGCAGGGGCTCAGCCTCGAGCTCGAACCGAAGGGCGTCTACGTCCAGGCCGTGCTGCCCGCCACGACGCGGACCGAGATCTGGGGCCACGTCGGCGCCGACGTCAACACGCTCTCCAACGTGATGGAGGTGGACGACCTCGTTGATGCGGCGCTGGTCGGCTTCGACCGCGGCGAACTGGTGACCATTCCGCCGCTTCCAGATGCCGGGCAGTGGGACGCGCTTCAGGCCGCGCGCCAGGCCATGCTTCCGAACTATCGGAACGAACGTCCCGCCGAGCGGTATCGCACCGTCGCGTGAGCGCCAGCCAAGCCATTTCGTTAGTCGACCCCGCCACCGCCGGGGTCAAACAAAGGTGACCTATGACCAACAAAACGCTGTTTGAGCCCTATACTCTCGGCTCGCTGACCCTCTCCAATCGTATTGTGATGGCGCCGCTGACGCGCAATCGCGCTGACCCGGGCTTCGTTCCAGGCGATCTCGCCGCGGAGTATTACGGCCAGCGCGCCTCGGCTGGGCTGATCATTTCCGAGGCCACGCAGATCTCGCAACAGGGACAGGGTTACCAGGACACGCCCGGCATCTACTCCCAGGCGCAGATCGACGGCTGGCGCAAGGTAACGTCCGCCGTGCACGCCGAGGACGGGCGGATTTTCTTGCAGCTCTGGCATGTCGGCCGCGTCTCGCACGTCGATCTGCAGGAGAACGGCGCCGCGCCCGTGGCGCCCTCGGCGATCCGGGCTGAGACCAAGACGTTCGTCAACAACGGCTTCGTCGAAGTCTCGGAGCCGCGCGCGCTCGAACTCGATGAACTGCCGGGTATTGTCGATGAATTCCGGAAGGCGGCTGCGAACGCCATTGCGGCCGGTTTCGATGGCGTCGAGATCCACGGCGCCAACGGCTATTTGCTCGATCAGTTTGCCAAAGATGGCGCCAATGCCCGTACAGATGCCTATGGCGGTTCTGTCGAGAACCGCGCTCGGCTGATGCTGGAGGTTGCAGCTGCGGTCGTCGAGGAGATCGGCGCTGAACGCACCGGCATCCGGATTTCGCCCGTCTCGCCGGCCAACGGCGTTTCCAGCAGCGACCCCCAGACACAATTCGACTACATCGTCGATCAGCTCGATGCCTTGGGCATCGTCTACATCCACGTCGTCGAGGGCGCCACGGGCGGGCCTCGCGATGTTGCGCCGTTCGATTTCGGATCGCTCCGTCGCCGCTTCACGAACACCTATATCGCCAACAACGGCTACGACTTCGAATTCGCGGCGTCACGGCTTGCCGAAGGCAAGGCGGACCTGTTCGCCTTCGGCCGGCCCTTCATCGCCAATCCCGATCTGGTGGAGCGGCTGCAAACCGGCGCGCCGCTGGCGCAGATCAATCCTGCCACGATCTATGGTGGGGGTGCCGCGGGCTATACCGATTATCCCGCCATCGCAGCCGCAAGCCACCCCTGACCATTCGCCGCCGCGCGCAGCAGTTCCAGCCAAGGCTGGCTGTGATGAGAGATCGGAGAACACTATTATGAAGGCCTTCGTCGTCGATCGATACAAAAAGAAGAGCGCCCTGCGCTTCGGCGACATGCCGGAGCCCGCGCCAGGGCAAGACGATGTGCTGGTCGAGATCCACGCGGCCGGGCTCAATGTTCTGGATTCCAAGATCCGGGATGGAGAGTTCAAGCTCATCCTGCCCAATCGCCCGCCCTTCATCCTGGGACACGACGTGGCCGGGGTTGTGGTTCGGGTCGGATCGAAGGTCCGGCAATTCAAACCGGGTGACGAGGTCTATGCTCGGCCACGCGATGGCCGGGTCGGGACATTCGCGGAATTCATTGCCATGAACGAAGCCGACGTGGCGCTGAAGCCCAAGAACCTCACTATGGAGGAAGCGGCATCCATCCCCCTGGTCGGTTTGACCGCCTGGCAGGTCCTGGTCGAGCGAGCCAAATTGAAGAAGGGGCAAAAGGTTCTCATCCATGCGGGCTCAGGTGGCTTGGGTACATTCGCCATTCAGTTGGCGAAGCATCTTGGTGCCACGGTCGCGACGACGACGAGTACGCCGAATGTCGAGCTGGTCAGAAGCCTTGGCGCCGATGTCGTCGTTGACTACAAGAAGCAGGACTTCGAGAAAGTCCTGGCCGGCTACGACGTGGTATTGAACAGCCTGGACGGCGACACACTCCAAAAATCCCTGAGCGTGCTGAAGCCCGGCGGCAAACTGATTTCTGTCACCGGCCCGCCGGACCCTGATTTCGCCAGGGGACAAGGACTGAACTGGGTTCTGCAACAGATCGTGCGCCTGCTGAGCTTCGGCATCCGGAGGAAAGCCAAGCGCCATCGCGTCAGCTATTCATTCCTGTTAATGCGCGCAAACGGCGAGCAGTTGAGCCAGATCACATCGCTGATCGAAGCCGGGACCATTCGCCCAATCATGGATCGGATATTCCCATTCGAAGCGACCAATGAAGCTTTGGCTTACATCGAAACGGGACGATCAAAAGGCAAGGTCGTCGTCAAAATCCGATAGCAAGAAGAAGAACATGACCAAGTCTCATCCGCCACGTACCAGCAGCATAATCACCTGGAAAGATACGGGGACCAAGAGCGTCGATGTTGCAGGCACGACATTCGTCTACCGGCAACTCGGACCCACGGCCGGTGTACCGGTGTTCATGCTGAATCATTGGGGCGCCACCTTGGACAATTTCGATCCGCGCATCGTCGAGGGCCTCGCCGCGACCACGCCCGTGATCGCCTACAACTACCGGGGCGTCGGCGCATCGGGCGGGAAGGCGCCGCTCACAATAGCGAAGATGGCGAACGACGCGATTGCCTTCATCCGCGCGCTGGGCCTCACGCAAATCGATCTGCTCGGTTTCTCGCTTGGCGGCTTCGTGGCGCAGGACATTGCGCTGAAAGAACCCGGCCTTGTCCGCAAGGTCATCCTGACCGGCACCGGCCCGGCTGGGGGCGAAGGCATCGATAAGGTGGGGGCCGTGTCATGGCCGCTCATCATCAAGGGGATGCTGACGTTCCGGGACCCGAAATTCTACCTCTTCTTCACCTCGACGGCGAATGGTCGTCGCGCCGCGAAAGCCTTTTTGGAACGGTTGAAGGAGCGAAAGGCGGATCGCGACAAGCCGATCACGATGACGACATTCCTTAGGCAGCTCAAGGCGATCAAGGCCTGGGGCATGCAGGCGCGGCAGGATCTAAGCGCGATCCGGCCACCTGTTCTGGTGGCCAACGGCGATCAGGACAAGATGGTGCCGAGCAGCAACTCGATCGACCTGGCGCGCCGCCTGCCGATTGCAGAACTCGTCCTCTACGAGGACGCCGGGCACGGCGGCATTTTTCAATATCACGAGACCTTCGTGAAGAAGGCGCTTGAATTCCTCGCGCGCTGATGCGTCGCCCGAACGCTGCGCCAACAACGCCACCACCCGGACAAGGAGAAAACCATGAGCAGACCCCACATCATAGTCGGCCATCCGGTTCGCACCGCGATCGGCGCCTACAACGGCACGCTCAAGAGTGTGCCCGCGACCGAACTCGGCGCCATCGTCGTTCGGGAAACCCTTCGACGCGCCGGACTTTCGGGCGACGACATCGGCACAGTCGTGATGGGCAACGTCATCCAGGCGGGCAATCGGATGGCCCTCACTGACTTCGACGATGCCCAGGCGGGATAACGCTCGCGAAGCGCTTGCCTGAACCCTATCTTGCGTTCCTCCTCGCCGCGAAACCGGCTACTGCTGATGGTGACGAGGATGTGCGCCGGCCCGCCCCCGAGCCACTCGCCGAGGGATTGGCCGCGGTCTCGCCGGCCGCGCGGTTGTCCATGCCGACATAGGCCTGCTTTCTCCATGAGAAGAGACCCAACCGGGTACGCCCAATGACTGCTTTTAGGATCGGTGAACGGTTGTCCAAGCGTCCGAATTGGGGGCGCATTGCGGACTGGCATGATTTGGGCAGCAAGCGATCTGACAGGTTTCGAGATGTGATCGGCCATAGCCGCCCTGCTTCTAGGCTAAGCCAGACAGCCCTTGCGCCACCCTCGCAAAGGTCATTTCATCCCACTGTCCACGCCAGGCTTTACGGATACAGGGCCGATACTGTGCTTCAGCCAGCACTCTCGCTTTTTTCGAACATACGAGAATGCGCGGCAAATGTTGTTGCTGATTCAGGATGCTGAGCGCCGACAGGCGCACGATCCTGCACTGTGGGCACTCTCGGATGATGCCCGCGAGAAAATCGCAGAAGCTGTGACGTTCGCGCTGACGGCAGAAAAGCAGCCTTTCCGGCAGAAGTGGTTAGTCGCGGAGTCGGAAGACAAGCTGGTTGGTATCCTTCATTCAATGCTCCTGCCTGTGCCCCCCATCTACGCCGGCAAATGGGGCGAGCCTGGCCTGCTGCTGCCAGAGACCTTTGTAACGTGGGATGCGCCTGCTGGCACATTGGAGGCTCTGGTTGACGCGGCCGAAGCCGATCTTCGCACCGCAGGGGCGACACTTCTGCTGGCTTCATTCGTCTGCGGTGACGAATGGAGCTCGGCTTCCCGGGGGCGGGGCTATGAACCTTTGACCCTTTATCTGTCCAAGTCCGGTCTCAAACGCGCGTCGGAACCCGCTGATGTGCGGGCCGCCACCGAGCAGGATATTGAAGGGATTGTCACCCGAAGCGCGGAACACAGGGCCATTCTTCACGAACTGGATGTGTTCTGGACTCCCCATGCCGAGGCCGATGCCCGCTTTGGGGGCTAGATGAAGAAAAGCCTGTCCTTCAAGGACCGGGATATGTTGGTGGCGGGCCCGCCAGATACGATTGAGGGCTATGCAATCGCCCAGCCAGCATCGAGGCTGCACTTCCCGCCAGCGCATGACATCTCTGCGACCGGCGTGATCGACGACTTTTTCCACCGCCAGTATGCCGATCCGGCCAAGGCGCAGGGTGCCGGTGCGTCCGCACAGGCGCTACTTCAGACGGCTGAAGCATCATTCGCGGCGCGAGGGATCACGATGGCATTTGGTGTTTGCCCCGCCGCATGGACCTCGAAAATCGCGGTCCTTGAGAACGCGGGATACGAGACGGCGATGGTGTGGATGGTCAAGCGATACCACAGCTCAACGGCTCCATCCGCATAGCTGCCGTTCTGTCGCAGAACTCCTAAAACCTATGGCAGTTCACAAGCGGATCAAGGGTTGCATCCAATACGGGAATCCCGTATAGTTGAGCTATATGACGGAAGACAGGTTCGACCCCGCCAAGGATGCGGCCAACCGCGAAAAGCACAAGCTGCCGCTGGCCTTTGGCGACCGGATTTTTGCGGACGACAACCACCTGATTATTCCCTCCATCCGCGAGATCGACGGCGAGGAATGGTTCAAGGTGGTCGGGATCGTCGGGAGCAACAAAGGTGAAGAAAGAGCATATCACGCTGCCTGCTGATCCGGCCGACGCCGAAGATTTCGACGTGAGGGCCGAAGCACTGGACCGGGGCCAGCGCGCCCGCCTGATCCGCAGGACGAGGACCGGGCTTGGCCTGTCGCAAGCCGAGTTCGCCAGCCGCTTCCGGGTCCCGGTCGGCACGCTGCGCGACTGGGAGCAGGCGCGGGCGACCGCGCCGGATTTCGCCATCGCCTATGTGCGGGTGATCGGCCAGCATCCTGACATGGTGGCGAAGGCCGTCGCATAGCTGGCGTTGCCTGCATGTCGCAGGTTTCGAGATTTTTGCGACGGCTTCGGATTCGGGGAGGAGATACAGATGGCACTCACCAGCAAAATCGCCCCCTATGACAGCCGATGGCCTGCTCGGTTTTTCATTGAGAAAGAACGCGTAGCAAAGAGCTTCGGCACGGAGCTCGGCGATATTCATCGTGTTGGAAGCACGGCTGTTCCCGGCCTCGCAGCAAAACCTGAAATCGACCTCTTGGTTGAAGTGTCGGAGCATCGAAATCAGGCCGCGCGTGACGCTTCCATGCGTGCCTTGGGCTACGTTCGGGGAAAGGACCTTTCCGCAGGCCACCATTTCTATCGTCGCGACGTTGATGGGGTACGAACACATAAGGTGCATGTTTGTGTCAGTGGCCATTGGCAGATTGAACGAATGCTCCGCTTTCGTGACCTCCTGCGAGATGATCCCGTTGTCCGACAGCAATCAGGATTTGAAACTTCAGCTCGAAGCGAACAATCGACAGGGCATTGGCGAGTATCTTGCGCAGAAGGCTCCCTTTATTGATGCCTTGATGGGGCCGGAACCTCTGTCGCGAAATTCTCGTCGCGGCTGGCGCGCAACGGCCGTGACTGGCACACATTGATCGAGTTCTGTGGATTGGTCGGGACCATCATCGTCGACGAGGACGGAATGTACGATCCTCGCCATCCCAATGATCGGCTGTTGCTGGGAATGAAAGGCACGATGAGTGAGCTTGAGCTTTCGCTGTTCCGCCAGCGCTCGCAGGAGGCGCTGAAGCAGCCGAGGTGAGTGAGTGCCATACTCCTCTGGACGAAGGCCGATCGCCGTCACCCATTCGTCAACCAGGCGAGCGTACTGCCTCGTGCTCATGTGGTGTGCCTGATCGATGCGGCTTGGGAATGCATAGTCCTCGACCGTGCCGCCACGCCGTTCGAGCCAGGCCAGCAGGCTCGCTCTCACGTCGCTGGTGATCTCAAACTGGACCGGCCTCCCCGTCTTTTATCACGGGGCGCAGAGCCGGCGCGCTAACCAGCTTCGCGATTGCGGAAGCAAAACCAGATAACCACAAATGGAGCCGACACCAGACCGTCCGCTTCCGGAGAGCGATGGCAAGAAATTGGACTTACGTGTGATTTGGAGACACGCAGCTACGGTTCAATCGTCCAGCCGGCCGGGAAAGATGCAGATAGGCACTATTCCCCACGCTATAGCGACCTCAGGCGCCCCATAGCTTGCCGGCAGGATATTCGGAAATTCAGGCGGCCTTCTCCACCTCGGGAGTGCCGCGGCGTGACATGAGTTTCTCGACTTCGATCATATGTTCGGTTCCCCAGGCGCAGAGCGGCTTTAAGGCTTCGGCGAGAGTCTGACCGAACTCAGTAAGGGAATACTCGACTTTCGGCGGAATCTCCTTGAAGTCGAGCCGATCGACGATTCCATCAGCCTCAAGTTCCTTGAGTTGCTGGATGAGCATCTTGTCACTGACATTGCCGATGGCGCGTCTCAGGTCACCATAGCGTCGGGCTTCGTGGGCAAGGTGGAACAGGATCAAGGGCTTCCACTTGCCACCAATGACAGCCAACGCCGCGTCCAGGCCGCAGATGAAGCCAGATGTCGCCATTTCGTATGCCCCAATTAGTGCTCGCCAGAATACACTTACCAAAAGGTGCATACTGGAAGAAAGAAAAGCAACCCTCTAAGTCGAAGCGGTCATCATTTTCCAGGAGATAGAGATGGGCAGGCTTGAAGGTAAGATCGCCGTCATAACCGGTGGCAACAGTGGCATCGGTCTGGCCACCGCCAAACGGTTTGTGGCGGAAGGCGCCGAGGTTTTTGTTACCGGTCGTCGTCAGGAAAAACTGGACAGGGCGGTGCGGGAGATCGGTTCCGGAGTGACAGCGGTGCAGGGCGACGTTTCGCGTCTGGATGATCTTGATCGGCTGTTCGACGGGGTGCGTTCGAAGAGCGGACGAATAGACGTTCTCTTCGCCAATGCCGGGCTCGGAACGCTGGCTGCGCTTGGCGCTATCGACGAAGCGTCGTTCGATTTAACGTTCGATGTCAACGTCAAAGGAACGCTGTTCACGGTGCAAAAGGCGCTGCCGCTTATGCAAGCCGGCGGATCCATCATCCTCACCGGCTCGACCACCGGCTCGACGGGAACACCTGCATTCAGCGTCTACAGCGCGACCAAGGCTGCAATCCGCAATTTTGCCCGAAGCTGGGCGCTAGATTTGAGGGGGGCAGGCATCCGCGTGAACGTGCTCTCTCCCGGCGCCACTGAGACGCCTGGCCTCAAGGGCCTGGCAAAGGCCGGAGAGGAGGATGCGTTGATGGAGGGCTTTGCCACGCAGATACCGCTCGGTCGTGTCGGGCACCCAGAGGAGACGGCGGCTGTGGCGCTCTTTCTTGCCTCGAACGAGAGCAGCTTCATGACCGGTAGCGAGGTCTTCGTTGACGGCGGAGCCGCACAAGTTTGACGGCCGATCGAACCTCGGCCCCGAGCTTTCTTGCTCGGGGCCTTTCTCCGTTCCGCTACAGCTTGATGACGGACCGGCGGGATTCGAATGCGTACACCGAACAAGGGTGGCACTTGGATGCCCACAAGCAACGTCAGCTTTTGAACGTTGGACAATGCAGCTTTGATGTTCGAAATCGGGCGCATTGCCGCCCGGCAGCATGGGCAATCGGTCGGTAGTGTTTCTGATCGCATTTCTGCTAAAGCTGGGAACCAAATCGCCCGCGATGTCACCAACTGCCGAAAGTGTAAGAGCGCAATGGCTGATGGGCATCTCGCTCATCTGGCCTCCTGTCTTGAAGAGGAGCGCTAAGATGAGCACCGACCGGGATACCGTGCGGTCCTATGATGCGGTCGCGGCGGAGTACGCTGCCGAGGCTGCGGCGATGCCCGAATGGGTCGCAATGGAGATCGATGCGTTCGTGACAGAGCTGGGTGGCTCGGGCAGGGTGCTGGAGATCGGAAGCGGTGGCGGGCGAGATGCACTTGAGCTTGAGAAGCGGGGGATTAGCGTCCGTCGCACCGACATTTCGAAGGGTTTCGTCGAACTGCTTCGCGAGAGTGGCTTCGAGGCCGACCTGTTGGACCCGCTGACCGAAGACTTGGCCGACCCGCAGCGTCCCGGCACGCCGTACGACGGGATCTGGGCCTGTGCCTGCCTGATTCACGTCGCGCGCGAGGATTTCGGCACGGTGCTTGGGCGGCTTGCCGAGGCGACCCGGACCGGTGGCCGACTGCACGCCTCGGTTAGAGAGGGCGATGGCGAGGATGTGTCCACACACGGCGGCGCTGCAGCGCCTCGGCGCTACTTCGAGATGTACTGGCGCGAGTCTGCCCTGCGGTCCGCGCTCACAGACGCCGGCTGGATCGTCAGCGAGGTACGTCGGTGCATCGGAAAGCCCAATGATCGGTGGCTGAGCGTTCGGGCTGGTCGGGCGTGACGCACACAGACCTTGCGGGAATGGCCGGTTGTGGCGCGACCATGGACTCCAGGTGGTCACCGCAATGTCTGCTTCCGGGCGAAGGCAAGGATCGCCTCTATGGCCAACATTGGGGGCGTTGCCGCCCGGCGGTCATGGGGCCGTGACCCGACTGTCCGCAATCGAGAGCCAAACGGCTAAAGCAGTCGTTCCTGTACCGACCTATTTGTAGATTTTCAGGTGCCGACTGGAGGCTCCAAAGCGCTGGTTGCCATCAGCAATGGCTAATTGACAGTCCATGGGAAACGGCGCTCATTGGCCTTGCGCAGATGGATCGCGGCATTCGGCGGCGATTTCAACCATCGGCGTGGGGAGGATGCCATGCCAACAATTATCGGCCATCACAACATTACAAAAGATACCAAGCACTGGCTTAGTTCATCGAAGCGCAAAGAGTTGTTCGGTGCGATCGGGATTACCAACATCCGCACCTTCGTCGATCCGCAGAACCCTAAACGTGTGGCGCTGATGATGGAAGTGCCGGATATGGATAAGCTGTCGGCAATGATGCAGAGCAAAGCAGCCGCCGACGCAATGGCCTTCGATGGCGTGGTGCCGGAGTCACTGGTGATCCTGGTCGAATCCAAAGGGTAGCCGCCCGCCGGCCGAGATGGGGCCGAAGGCTGTCAGTCCGCTTTGCGCAGCCAAGGTGGAATAGCAGATATTCGCCTGGATGAGGCGGCTGCCCGAGTCTCACCCAAGTCGGACGAGCTGGACGAAAGAGAGAGGGCGGCGGCACTCGTTCAACGAGCGCTGCTAATTCGGAATGGGCAGCGATTGACGCTTCGCCTCATCCGAGGCCGGGTTTGCGAAGTCCTTCGATGGAGATTGCCCGGTCCTCCGGACGGTGCTTCTAAACCTGGGCTCGCTCGCAAAGGTGTAGCTGTCCTACGCTTCGACTTTACGGCCTTGGGATCGAGCGAGGGCGAATTCGCCCCGACGAATTTCTCCTCGAATGTCGCCGACCTCCGTTCGGCCGTCGGCTATCTGCGCAATCATTACCGCGCACGGTCCTTGCTGATCGGCTATTCGATCGGATGTGCGGCAGTCCTGGCGATGGCCAAGGATATTCCCGAGGTGCGCGCCATCGCCACGATCGGCGCGCCCGCCGATGCCGTTCATGTATTGAAGAATTCGGACCGAGCCTCAAGGAGATCGAAGGGAGAGGAAACGGACATTTGAACGTAGGCTCGATCAATCCATGTTGATCCGCGGACCTGTTGCCCCGTTCAGCAATCGCTTCAAGTGGAAGCTCGCAAGCTGGTCCCCTGCGCGCCTGCCTACTTCAGCAGCGAACGAGGTGACCGCACTAGGGTCGCCGGCTTCCAGCTTGGCGAAGGCCGCGAGGTAATCCTTCGTCGCGAGGTCGTCGCATTGCTCAGGCCTCAGCGGCTCGAAAGCGCGCAGCGACTCCGTTCGTCCTCTCAACACGAGGTCACCCACCGGCCGCCCTCGGAAATTCGCAACTTGCCTAGCGACGCTCTCGCTCACGCAAATACGGGTGCCCAGTTGCTTGTTGGCGGCTTCCAGCCGAGCCGCGATGTTGATGGTATCGCCGTAGGCCGTGTAATCGAAGAAGCGGCCCCCGCCGAAATTGCCAACGATCGCAGGCCCGGCGTGGACGCCGATGCGGGTGGGGCCGAGCGCCACGCCCCTGGCGCGCCAGCCGGCGCGGAAGTCTTCCGTGAAGTCGTCGAGGTCAAGCGCGCAGGCGACGGCGCGGGCGGCATGGTCGGGCTGCTCGCCCGGCGCGCCGAAGAGCACATGCAGTGCGTCTCCGACGATCTTGGCCACCGTACCCTCGTGGTGGAAAACGATGTCGGTCATGCCGGCCAGGTACCGGTTGAGTAGCTCGCCCAGGACCGACGGGTGGAGCGTTTCCGCCAACGCAGTGAAGCCGGCGATGTCGGTGAAGAGCGACGCCACCTGGCGTCGCTGCCCGGCAAGCTCGCCAGCGTCGCCGGCGAGCCGCTCGGCGAGGTTGGGCGAGAAGTAGCGCGACAGCGAGGCGTGCGCGCGCTCGGCCGCCGCCTGCTTGCCCCGCGCCTCGCGCAGAAGGGCAAGGTGCCTCAGCGTCTTGGAGATAGTCGTCTCCAGGTCGGCGAAATCGATCGGCTTCATCAGGAAATCGAAGGCGCCGCGGTTCATTGCCGTGCGGATGTTGGCCATGTCGCCGTAGGCCGATACGATGATGGTCGACAAACGCTCCTCGGCGTCCTGGAGCTTCGCAAGCAGCGACAGCCCGTCCATGCGCGGCATGTTGATGTCGGTAACGACCATTTCGATGTCAGGATTGACGGCGAGCACTTCGAGCGCCTCGACGCCATCGCGGGCGAAGATAAAGCTAACGGCGCCGTCGCGGATCTGGCGGCGGAACTTCTGCAGGACCAGCGGCTCCAGATCCGGCTCGTCATCCACGACAAGGATTAGCGCTGTCACGCCGCGAGCCCGACGCGGGCGTCGATCTCGCCGCGCAGCGCGACAAAATCGAGCGGCTTCGTCAATAGCGACTCGGCGCCGTTTTCCAGCGCCTTCCTATTGGTCTCTGCGTCGCCATAGGCGGTGATCATGATCACGGGCACATCGGGACGCAACGCCTTCGCTTTCGGCAGAAGCTCCAGGCCGCTCATGCCCGGCATGTTGATGTCCGACAGGATGAGGATCAGCGAAGCGCTTTCCGCCGCCTCGATAAGCGCCAGCGCCTGCGGCGCCGAAAGCGCGAACGCCATCTCGAAGCGCCCGGTTCTAAGATCTCGCCGGAACTGCTGCCGGAACAACAGCTCTACGTCGGGCTCGTCGTCGACGACCAGGATCAGCAGGCTCAAGCGTTGCCTCCGGTTTTGGCGAGCGTCGCCGCACCTCGCGGTAAAACGATGCGGAACTCGGTGAAGGTGTCCGGCTCGGTCTCCACCTCTATCGTGCCGGCGTGCTGTTTCACGATGATGTCGTAGCTCAAGGACAGGCCAAGCCCCGTGCCCTCGCCCGCCGGCTTGGTGGTGAAGAACGGGTTGAACATTTTTTCCTTCACGTCCGGCGGGATGCCGGTGCCGTTGTCGCGGATCCTGATCTCGACCGCATCGCCCAGGCTTTTCGTCGATACCGCCAACACCGGCTCGTAGCCGGTTTCGCCTTCGGCCGCCCGCCGTTTCGTCGTCGCGTAAAAGCCGTTGGAGATCAGGTTCAACAGCACGCGCGTGATTTCCTGCGGAAAGAGATCGACCTCGCCTGCGCTCGGGTCGAAATTCCTTTCCAGCGTGATGTTGAAGCCCTTCCCTTCGGCGCGCGCGCCATGATAGGCGAGGTTCAGGCTCTCCTCCACGACCGCGTTGATGTCGACCGGCCGGTGCTCGCCCGAGCCCGAGCGCGAGTGGAGCAGCATGTTCCTGACGATCGAATCGGCGCGCTTGCCGTGTTGAACCACCTTGTCGAGATTGCCTTTCAACATCTCCGATAGTTCGTCGACTTCCGCACGTGTCTTATCGTCCAGCACGGCGCCTTGCAGTGTCTCACGCAGTTCCGTGATCAGGTCGCCGGAGAGCGAGGAAAAATTGTTGACGAAGTTGAGCGGGTTCTTGATCTCGTGCGCTATTCCCGCAGTCAATTGGCCGAGCGAGGCGAGCTTTTCCGTCTGCACCAGTCGGTCCTGGGCCTTGCGCAGGTCGTCCAGCGAGCGCGACAGCTCGTCGGTACGTGCCTGCACCTCATCGAACAGGCGGACGTTTTCGATCGCGATCACGGCTTGGTCGGCGAACGTTTGCACAAGTTCGCCTTGGCGCGAAGTGAATGAATTCGGCTCCATCTTTCCGAGGAAGAACACGCCCTCGACCTTGCCTTCTCTGAGCATCGGAACACCCATCAGCGCTCTTGTGTCGGTGATTGCCCGGAATTCCTGCAGATTGAAATCCGCATCCTCTTCCACGTCGGGTATGTACTCGATAGTACCCGAGAGGGCTACGCGTCCCGAAAGCCACCGGCGGTCGATTGCGATCGGATGATCCATCGTCCAATCGGTTTTTCTTTCGGAGATAGTGGCGCGGCCACGCAGCATGTTGCCGTAACGAAGGAAGATTCCGCCATAGCTTGCTCCGCACAGCTTGGCGGCCGATTCGACCAGAGCGTTCAACACGGTGGGCAGATCGAAAGCCGCGCGGCTGATCACCTTCAGCACATCCGCCGTCGCCGTCTGCTGCCTCAGCGCCTCGCTGACATCTGCGGTACGTGCCTGCACCTCGTCGAACAGGCGCACGTTCTGGATGGCGATCACCGCCTGGTCGGCGAAGGTTTTGACCAGTTCGATTTCCCTCTCGTTAAAGGGCCGCACCTCGGTGCGGATCATGGCAAAGGTGCCAAGGAGTTCGCCTTCACGAAGCAGCGGCACTGCAAGGACGGTGCGCATGCCGCCGACCGCGGCAATCGCCGAGTGTGTATATTCGGGGTCCACGGTGACATCTTCGATCTGGATGACGCGCAGTTCTTCGGCAGCGCGCCCCACAGCCGATCCGCGGCCGGATTCCGTCTGGTGCGTTTCGCCATACTCCCTGAAGCCCGGGGGAAATCCGGTGATGGCCGCATATTCGAACCTGCCATCGATAATTCGTTCGAGGCAACCCTTGTCCGCGCGACACAGCCGGACTGCCGATTCCACGAGAGTGTCCAGCACCGTCTGCAGGTCGAAGGCGGATGCGCTGATGACTTTCAGCACATCTGCGGTCGCCGTCTGCTGCTGCAGCGCCTCGCCGAGTTCGGCCGTGCGCGCCTGCACCTCGTCGAACAGGCGGACATTCTCGATGGCGATGACCGCTTGGTCGGCGAAGGTCTTCAGAAGTTCGACTGGCTTGGCAGCAAGAAGGCCCGTCTCGGCGCGCCCGACGGCTATGCAACCGATGGGCAGGCCGTCACGCAGCATCGGCACGGCGACAGCGCTGCGCAGGCCCGAAAAAGCCGCCGCGGCGCGATGCGTGAATTCACTATCCAAGGTGAGGTTCGGGATCTGCGCCACCTCAAGATAGAGAATCGCCCGTTCGGCGGCACTGCCGCGAGTAGGTGCCACGGGAAAGGTGTTGCGTACGATCTCAACGCTTTCTTCGGTGATGCCGTGATGCGCGACGAAATGCAGAAGCTGGCCATCATATCTGTAGACAAAGCAGAACTGCGCTTCGCACAGACGGGCGGCACTTTGCGCGATCATGTTGAACACCGGCTGCACATCAGTGGGCGAGCGGCTGATGACGCCAAGCACATCGCTGGTCGCCGTCTGGTACTCTAGCGCCTCGGTGGCCTCCCGCGTCCGCTGCTGCACTTCCTCGAACAGGCGGACGTTCTCGATCGCGATGACGGCCTGGTCGGCGAAAGTCTGGACGAGTTCGATCTGGCGCTCGGAAAACGGGCCTGGCTTTGCGCGCGCCATCGAGAACACACCAATCGGGATCCCTTCGCGCAACAACGGCACCGATAACCCAGCTGCGAACTTTCCTATTTTTGGCACATCTGGAGTACCATACTCCAAGTCCAGGCTCACGTCGGGGACATGAACGACCGCCCTTTCCAATGCGGCGCGACCAACCCAGGAATCACGGCCAACCCGATTGGGATGGGCTTCCTCATGGGCTCTCAACTCAGGCGAGTCCCCATGCGAAGCGGATATGTGGTAAACGTCGCCGTCGAGCATATATATGCCACCCAATTCGGCCCCGCATAACTTCACCGCGGATTCTATCAGCGTCTGAAGCACCGCCTTGAGATCGAATGTCGAGGCACTGATAACCTTGAGCACGTCCGCCGTCGCGGTCTGCTGAGCAAGCGCTTCGGTCAGTTCGGCCGTCCGCGCCTGCACCTCTTCGAACAGCCTGGCGTTCTCGATCGCGATCACCGCCTGGTCGGCGAAGGTCGTGATCAGTTCGATCTGGCGGTCCGAGAAGGGCACCGTGCGCCTGCGCGCCGCCGCGATGACGCCGATCGGATCACCATCGCGCAACAGCGGTACGCCAAGAAAGGTGCGCGCGTCGCTCAGCTTGATCCATTCCGAGCGCGTATAGGCCGGGTCGGCGGTCGCGTCCGGGATATGCACCGTTCGCCGCTCCAATGCCGTGCGTCCGGTGGTGGTGCCGCGGTCGAGGCTCACCGGATTGGCGCGCCAGTAGTCGATCTGCGCGGCGTCCGCCGGGTGCGCCGCCACCAGATGATATTTCCCGTCATCCTTGCGCATGTAGACATAGGCATAGTCCGCCTCGCAGAGGTGGCCGGCGGTCGTGACGATGGTGTCGAGGACCGGCTGCGCCTGCGCCGGCGAGCGGCTGATCACGCCGAGCACGTCGGAAGTGGCGGTCTGGTATTCCAGGCTTTCCTGCAAATCCCTCGTCCGCGCCTGAACCTCCTCGAACAGCCGGACGTTGGAAATGGCGATGACGGCCTGGTCGGCGAACGTCTTGAGCAGCGCGATCTGCTTGTCGCTGAATGGCTTCGCCTCGGCGCGTCGGATCATTATCCCTCCGATCGCCTCGTCCTCGCGCAAGAGCGGAGCCGCAAGGATCGCGCGGAAACCGAGCCGGTGGGCCATTGCCCTGCCCGTGGCAAAGTCTACACCCGCCTCGGTCAGGTCATGAACATGGACCGGTGCCCGGTCGAGCACCGCGCGACCGGTGACCACGTCGCGGGCGACAGGCAGCCCGGCGTCGTCGACCGGGATTGGCCCATGATGCGCCCCGACCGCCAAACGATCGCCCTGCCGCAGATAGATCGTCGCGTCATAGGCATCGCAGAGACGCGCGGCGCTTTCAGCGACGGCGTCGAGAACCGGTTGGATGTCGGTGGGCGACGCCGCGATGACGCGCAGGATGGAGCCCGTCGCGGTCTCGCGCTCCAGAGCCTCGGTCACTTCGCGATTGCGCGCCTGCACCTCGTCGAACAGGCGCACGTTCTCGATCGCGATGACCGCCTGGTCGGCGAAACTCTCTACAAGTTCGATCTGGCGTTGTGAGAACGGCCCCACGGTCCGTCTCGCCATGCCGAAGACACCGATCACCTCTTGGCCTCGCTTGAGGGGAACCGAAAGGGCAGCGCGGAAATGGCCCATGCTCGCCGCTTCCGGCCTTTTGTATTCCATATCCTTGGACACATCGGGCGCATGAATGGTTGCCCCTTCGAGGGCGGCTCGACCTTGAAATGTCCCACGCCCGATCGGGTGTGGATGGCTCTCCTCATAAGCGCGAAGTTCATCGGTCCAGCCGGTGCCGGTCATGACCCGTAGCCAATCGCCGTCGCGCAGCGAGATCGCGCCCATATCCCCGCCGGCCAAGCGGATCGCCGAATCGAGCAGCGTCGTCAACACGGGTTGAAGGTCGAACGCCGACCGGCTGATCACCTTGAGCACGTCGGCCGTCGCGGTCTGCTGCGCCAGCGCTTCGCTGAGTTCGGCCGTCCGCGCTTGCACTTCTTCGAACAGCCGCACGTTCGAGATGGCGATCACGGCCTGGTCGGCGAAGGTCTTCAGAAGCTCGATCTGCCTGTCGCTGAACGGCCTCACCTCTCTTCGCCGCAGGCTAATCGCACCGATTGCTCTTCCATCGCACACAAGAGGTGTCACCAGAATGGTGCGAAAGCCGTACTGAATGGCCATTTCCCGGCCTGCCGCGAATTCGGCCCCGGCCTCGGACAGGTCTTCGACCTGCACGGTCCCCGCATCGATCACCGACCGCGCCATTACCCGGTCGCGCTCCAGCGGCCACGGCGCCTCATCGACCGCGATCGGGCCCGAATGGGCACCGAGATGGAGCATATCGTCCTTCTTGAGCCGGATGATCACGTCATAGGCGTCGCAAAGACGGGCGGCGCTCGCCGCCACGGCGTCGAGGACCGGCTTGATATCGGTCGGCGACGAGGCGATGACGCGAAGCAGCTCGCCGGTCGCCGTCTCGCGTTCGAGGGCTTCGTTGAGCTCGAACGTGAGAAGCTCAATCCTAGCTTCGAGTTGGCCGTGTGATTCCCGCATGTGCAGGTTCTAGCCCTCGGTCGCACCGCTGCCCACTAACTTGAGACACGAACCATAGGCAGAATAAAGCTAAAAATACTAGGTCACCGACGGTCGATCGATTCGTCCCCCCATTCGCAGCGAAGAAGATCGGTAGCCCGACTCTCGACGATTACCGATAGAGCGGTTCGCCAGCAATCAGAATCGTAAGGTGGCACTTCCTGCCAAGGGCCTGCGCGGGCTTGATCACGACCTTCCTGTATCTAACAGCAATGTCAGGTGTTGGCGCAACTGCGATGTCCAGGTGGTCGCCATCAAGGTTTGTTATCGGGCCGGAGCAAAGATCACCTCAACGGCCGACATGGGCGCATTGCTGACCGTCCGAATGTGGTCCGTTTGCTGCCAGTCCGGTTTCGGCACAATATGTAAGTGTAAGCTGCCGTTTGGCTCACGGGATCGTTCAACAGGGTCTCCATCAACAGGGCGTCTACTCCTGTGCCATGCCAACTGGCCTTCGATGATCATCGCTTCATAGACGGCATCCGTCATGGTGCGGGCGAAAGCGACGAGATTGCCGCTCTCGGATCCACGAAGTCAAATATCGGCCCGCCCTGCCCGAGCTACTCGGATTCCGCCAAGAGCATGACTGGCAAGACGGAGTCCGCCGTTCATGACCACAATCGTGAACTGCGCCGAAACCGCCTTTGAAGCGCAGCGACCGAATGGCTCCGCTGCACCGCGTGATCACATTGCGGCGAGCAGCAGGGCGCCATGAATGGCCGCCTGCCAGCCAAGGGACGCCCAGCGTATGTCCAGGGGCTGGACAAGCGGCGAATGCGGCAGGCATTCGGCGATACGCTGCTTCAGCGTCTGGCGGGGGTAGGCCTTCATGTCGACGATGCCGCCACCGATCAGGATTGTTTGCGGAGAGAACAAGGCGGCTGCCGTTGCGATGGTCACCGCCTGCTGCCAGACGATCTCATCGAGGCATTCGCGCAATGACGACGGTTGCCCTGCAGCTGAAAACAGACCGGCGACCGGGATATCGTAGTCCGTCGCGAGTTCAACGAGCGTTGCCCCTGAGGCATAGGTCTCGACCCGGTTTGGCGGTTCGCTTTCGTTGGGCCGGTAGATCGGCATATGGCCGATTTCGAGCGCCCAGCCGCCACCCCTGAAAATGCCATCCTTGCCGAGATAGGCCGCACCGATGCCGGTGCCGAGATAGACCGCCAGAACCTCCTTTTGCCGCCTCACCGCGCCTGCAACACTTTCGCCGAGCAATTGCAGCACGACGTCGCGTTCGAGGCGGACAGGGATGCCTAGCTTCGAAGCCAGTTCGGTCCCCAGCCGGATGCCGTTCAATTCGGGAATGTTGGCCGTGTGCAGCACCGTGTCGAAATCGCGGTCGATGAAGCCAGGTACGGTCGCAATGACGCGCGCGGGCATGAGGCCCGCATCGCGGTAGGCCGCTGTGACGGCGTCGGCCAGTCCCGCTACCGGCGCCCCTTGGCGCAACTGCGCGGTCGGGTAGGTGCGGGCAAAATCCACGGGGATGCCGTGGTCGGCAAAGCCAACCTTGACCGCCGTGCCGCCGATCTCGACCACGGCGATCGTGTCATCCATCGTTTTGTCGGTCATGCGAGCGTTTCCAGAAACTTCGAAAGACAGGCGCGGAATTCCCGCCGGTAGGCTTCGCGATCCTGCGATTTCGCGGTGATGGTGCGAAGCCGGGCGGACGGAATGAGCCCGGCCAGCGTATGCGCGTCGGCCAGTCGATGGACGAGGTCATGGTCATGGCCGATGACCAGGGTCGGCACCGTGATCGCACGGATATCGGCTTCGCTCACACCTGGACCATCGCCGGCGATTGCCACCAGCAACCTGCCGAAGAGCACCGGGCCCGGGCGATTGAAGAAGCCCTGCAGGCTGCTAAGATTGTCCGGCGCGAGCCTCGCTAGGTCGGCTGCAACTGCACTCTCATCGAACAGACGCATGGCGTCTTCAGGCGAATGGCGCATCAGCAGATCACCAACCACGGCATAGGGCCTCATATTGGCCGGCGCCGCCTCGGACACCCAGGCAGGCCGGGCCAGCACCAGCGCGCGGACACGGGCCGGCCTGTGCACTGCCAGGTGCAGCGCCAGCGCCGCGCCCATCGAAATGCCACCGACGATGGCCGGACCGATGTCGAGATCGTCGGCCAGCGCTTCGACGTCCTCGGCAAACGTCGCGATCGAAAGCCGCTCGACCGGCCCATAGCCGGATCCGCCCTGGCCCCGACAGTCGAGCGTCACGCGCCGCGTTTGTGGCAGATCGGGAAACACGTCGGCGACCTGTGCCTCATCGCCGCCAAGGCCATGCTGGAAGATGA
This sequence comes from Mesorhizobium sp. WSM4821, assembly GCF_055901555.1. Taxonomy (NCBI): domain Bacteria; kingdom Pseudomonadati; phylum Pseudomonadota; class Alphaproteobacteria; order Hyphomicrobiales; family Phyllobacteriaceae; genus Mesorhizobium; species Mesorhizobium sp. WSM4821. The sequence goes on from NZ_CM148371.1 coordinate 6,226,728, forward strand.
CGGGCAGGCCGACGCCGACGTCCCGGTAGGCAAGGTCGACGCCATCGCGGCTGAAGGTCCTTTTCACGCGTCGTCGCTCTCTTCCAGCACTGTGCGCAGAAAGGCGCCAACCCCAGGCGCCTCGGCCTCGGTCAGGCCATGCGTGATCAAGGGGCCGTCGAAGCCGGCGGCTTGAAGGCGGCTAATAAAATGCGGGAAGTCGACCACGCCCTGCCCTGCGGCGGCAAAGCTGCCATCGGCATGGCGGTCCTTGGCATGGGCCACGCCGATTTTTTCCGCCAGCAACTCAACAGCCTCGTCGATCAGGCGATGACGCTCTGCGCTGTCCGCCACTTCGAACAGATTTGCCGGGTCGAGCACGATGCGCAGGCGCGCGCTTTTCATTTCGTCGAGCAAGCGGCGCGCGGCGCGCGCACCGGAGACGACATTGGCGAGTTCAGGTTCGACACCAAGCTCTATGTCGAAGCGCTCGGCAATCGCGATCGCCGCTTCCATCTCCGTTCGAAGATCGCTCCAGGCGGCCTCCTTGGCATTGTCAGGATGCCTTCGCCACTGATCCTGCGCATCCCGGGAGCCGGTGCACAACGTGATGAGCCGGGTGCCCATGTCAGCGCATGACGCGGCCAGCACTTCGAGCCGGGCGAGTCCCTGATCGCGAACCGAGCGGTCCGGGTGGATCATGTTGTAAGTCCCAGACACGGCCGCGATCGAAACCCCCGTCTCACCGCTCGCCAGGGCAACGGATCGGCCCGCGTCGGGCTCGATGCTATCCGGCATCGACGGCAGGCCGAGACAGGCCATGTTGAACTGCGCCGCCGCGTAGCCGGCATCCGCCACCGCGCGCAGCACTGGCAAGGCGCCGGTGGCAGCGAAGGTCTTGGCGAAGATACCAAGCTGCATCACACGACCCCGTCAACATCGGCGAGGTTGACGGCGCGGCCGCCGGCGGCGGCCGAGCGGGCGATTGCCGCCATTCCTCTCACCGATGCGATGCCGTCGTCGATGCCGGCGCCGACCATGGGCGCGCCATTCAGCACGACATCGGCAAAGCCTTCGAGCTGGCGGCGATAGAAGTGACCGTCCGCGCCGAGCGCGCGATGCCAGCTGCCATCGGCCTCGCGGAAAATGTCGACCTCACTGCTCTTGTAATACCAGGGGTTATAGGTCTTCGCGAGAACGCTGCCGTTCTCGCCGTAGATCTGGAACCCTTCATGCCAGTCCATACGCACGGCGACCGTCAGATCGAGATGGCCGATCGAACCGTCTGCGAAGATAGTGGTGACGAACCAGCAATAGGCGCCGTAGCGTTCGGTGAGCCGGGCCTCGACGGCCTCGATCGGCCCATGCAGATGGCGGGCCGTGTCGATAAGATGGCTGCCATGCGCCAGCATGTAGTACTGGCGCAGATCCGCCTTGGGATTGACGGAAGGTTTGCGCGCCTTGGCGCTGGTGATGATGAGCGGCTGCACCGCATCGGTCATGGGGTAGCGGTGCGTGCTGTCGCAATACCAGCCTTTGAACGCCAGCCGCTCGCCCATCTCGTCATCGACGAAGGCCTTTGCCGCCTGGACGCCGGGATCGAAGCGCTTCATATGGCCGACCTGGAGCACCTTGCCGCTCTTGTCGAGCGCGGCCCGCAAGCCTTCGACTTCCTCGACCGAAACACCCAGCGGCTTTTCGCAAAGCACATGCTTGCCGGCATCCAGCGCCAGTTCCGCGGCCTTGACGTGAAACGTGTCCGATGTCGCGATGATGACGGCATCGAGATCGGGATCGGCCAGCATCTGGCCATAGTCGGCATAGGATTTTTCAGGCGCGTACGTCGCGGCCATCCTGTCGCGCAGATCGTCGGCGACATCGCAGATCGCGTAGAGATCGGCATTGCGCGCCTTTGTGCAGGATTCGAAATGCGCCGCCTGCGCAATCGGGCCGCAGCCGAGCACGCCGACACGCAGCCGCTTTTCGTCTTTGCGAGGCATGGAATTTTCTCCTGATTAGTGCGCGGCGAGGCCGCGAAGTTGAAATTGCGGATCGCCCGACAAAGCCGCCTGATGCAGCAGACAGGCAGCGCCCAGTGCGGGACCGTCGGCGCCGACACGCGATAGTTCGATCGTGGGAACGGGATAACCTTCGGCCAGGAAATCCAGCAAGAAAGTTTCCACCTGTTCGGCGACAAAGGGATAGACGGCGTTGACCGAGCCGGAGAGAATGATGCGCTCCGGCTGCAAGGTGCAGGTAAGCGTCGCCAAGCCGCGGCCGAACCAGAGCGCCCAGTCGCGCGCGGTGGCGACGGCTGCCGGGTCGCCGCCGGCCAGCGCGGCGACAAACTCATCCACACCGGCGCGCCGCTTGCTTATATGGAAGTAGCGTGCCAGCAGCGCATCCTTGCCGACATAGGATTCCAGCCGGCCCGGGCGCTTTGCGTCGAAAACGAAACCTTCATCGCCAACGCGCAGATGCCCGATTTCGCCGGCGCCGCCGAGCCGGCCGCGATGCAGCCTGCCGGCATTGATGATGCCGCCGCCGACGCCGTTCTCGATCAGGATGACCAGAGCATCCTCATCGTCCTTTCCGGACTGCGGCCGGTATGTCTCGGCCACCGCGACGGCATTGGCATCGTTTTCCAGGAGGATCGGAAAATCGTTGCCAAACGCATTGCCCAAAAGCTCGGCGAGGTTGACCCCGTGCCAGCCAAGGATGGTGGCATGGTATGAGACGCCATCAGCCGCGGGGAAGCCGGGCACGGCGACATTGAGCCCATAGGGACGCGTACCCTCAGGCAATTGCGAACGGATCTCGCCGACGAGTTCCTCGATGACGGCGACCGCGGCCTCAGGCGTGCTGCCCGGTCCGGCAAACGCTCTCGAGGCGCTCGTACGCAGCGCGCCGGCAAGGTCGACAGCTACAGTCGCGATCCAGTTGACGCCGATATAAGCGCCAAGAAAGAAACCGCCATCTCCTTCGATCTCGACTAGGATTCCAGGGCGGCCGACCCGGCCCTCACCGTCCTGTTCGTCATCTCCATCCGACCGCTCACGCGCCAGACCGGCTTCGGTCAGCCCCAACACCAGGGCGCCGGTGGTCGAACGGGTCAGGCCGAGGTCGCGTGCGAGAGCCGCCCGGCTCAACGCACCAGCACGAAACAGCGCTGCAAGGGCCCGCGTTTCATTCGGCCGAAGATCGGTCGACACCAGCACGTTTTCCTCCATTGTTTGTTTGATTTCCATACTAATTGACTTTCGCCTCAGTTTGAAAGGGCCAAAATGACGTGCACTGCACAAAATTTTAGGCGATTTGTGCCTATTGACCGGGGTTTCAAACGATGATTTGTATCTAAATCTTACAAATGTGCATGGGAGGATGCGATGCCGGTTCTAGCGCGTCTCGAACATATCGTGAAAGATTTCGGTGCTGTTCGCGCGCTGGACAATGTTTCGCTCGACATCAAGGAGGGCGAGGTTCTCGGCCTGATGGGCGACAATGGCGCCGGCAAGTCGACGCTGGTCAAAACCATCGCCGGCAATTTCCAGCCGACGTCAGGCACCTATGTGCTGGAAGGCAAACCGGTGCTGCTGTCGGGGCCTGGCGATGCACGCAGGCACGGCATCGAGGTCGTCTACCAGGACCTGGCGATTTGCGACAACCTGACGGCCTCGGCCAATGTCTTCCTCGGCCGCGAGATCATGAAGAGCCTTGGGCCGCTGAAGGTGCTCGACCACAAGAGCATGAACCAGCGCTCGGCCGAGATTTTCCGAGAGCTGAAGTCGGAGACGCGGCCCGCCGATCTGGTCGTGCGCATGTCGGGTGGCCAGCGGCAGGCGGTGGCCATCGCCAGGACCCGTCTGGCCAAATCCAAGATCGTGCTGATGGACGAGCCGACCGCGGCGATCAGCGTCAGGCAGGTTGCCGAGGTGCTGGCCCTGATCCGGCGCATGAAGGAACAGGGCCTTTCGGTCATCCTGATCAGCCACCGCATGCCCGACGTGTTCGAGGTCTGCGACCGCGTGGTGGTGATGCGCCGCGGCCGCAAGGTCGCCGACAAGCCGATCGCGCAATCCAGCCCCGAGGAAGTGACCGGCCTGATCACCGGCGCCATCCAGACCGCCTGAAACAGCCTTCACGGAGCTATCCCATGAGCGCCCCCGACGACCATCCCGGAATGGAAATCGACCTTTTGAAAGGGTCAAGCCGCACGCTTTTGAATCGCGTGCTTCTGGCGCAGGAAACCTGGATCGCGATCGCCATCCTGGTGCTCGGCCTTGTCGTGTCGATGATTGCGCCGAAATTCGCCACGCCCGGCAATCTGCTCAACATCTTCCAGAACGCCTGCTTCATCGGCATCATGGCCATCGGCATGACGCCGGTCATCATCAGCGGCGGCATCGACATTTCGGTCGGTTCGATCCTGGGCATGTGCGGCGTCACGCTCGGCATCGTGCTCAACGCCGATATGCCACTGGTCGTCGGCATCGTGGCGACACTGGCGATGGGCATGCTGTGCGGCGCCGTCAACGGAACGATCATCGCCTACGTGAAGCTGCCGCCATTCATCGTCACCCTGGCGACGCTTTCGATCGGCCGCAGCCTGGCCCTGGTGCTGACCAACAACCAGGTGTTCTACGAATTCGGGCGGGCAAGCGATGCGATCGTCGCGCTCGGCGGCGGCTACACATTCGGCCTGCCCAATGTGGTCTACGCGTTGGTCATCGGCGTCATCGTCCTGCATTTCCTGCTGACCATGTCGCGCTGGGGCCGCTATCTCTTTGCCATTGGCGGCAATGAGCCGGCGGCACGGCTGTCGGGCATTCCGGTCGATGTGATCAAGATCTCGGCCTATGCGTTCAGCGGCTTCATGGTTGCCGTGACCGCCATCTTCCTCGTCGGCTGGCTGGGCGCGGTGACCAATTCCCTCGGCACCGGCTACGAGTTGCAGGTCATCGCATCGACCGTCATCGGCGGCGCTTCGCTGACCGGCGGCTTCGGCTCGGCACTTGGCGCCGGCATCGGCGCCATTCTCGTCGAAACCATTCGCAACGCACTGCTTCTGGCAGGCGTCAACCCGTTCTGGCAGGGCACGTTTGTAGGATGTTTCATCCTTGCAGCCGTCCTCCTGGAAAGAATCCGCTCTGTACGACGCTAGGGCATGATCCCGAAAGATCATGCTTCGACAAGAAGTTAGGGCGGACACGTCACGGCGAACCCAATGGAGGAAACAATGTCGCTGTCGAAAACGCTTAGAACCACGCTTTCTCTCGCCTGTCTCGCAATCGGCATGACGGCGGTCCAGGCCAATGCCGAGGAGCGCGAATTCGCGCTCGTCTTCAAGGTCCTAAACAATGCCTTCAGCCCGCCGATCCAGGCCGGCTGCGAAGCCGCCGCCAAGAAGCTCGGCGACGTCAAATGCACCTATGTCGGGCCTACGGAATATGATGAGGCCAAGCAAGTGCAGCTGGCGCAAGACATGGTCACGCGTGGCGTCGCCGGCCTCGGCATTTCGGCCGGCAATCCGAAAGCCATGGCCCGCATCATGAAGATGGCCAAGGAAAAGGGCATTCCGGTCGTCACCTATGACACCGACGTGCTGCCGGAAGACGCCGGCCTGCGCTCGACCTATATCGGCACCGACAATTACGAGTTCGGCGTGGCGCTGGCGCAGAAGGTGCTCGCCCACAAGAAGAATGGCACCGTCTGCATCCAGTCCGGCGCGCCGGCTTCGGAAAACCTCAAGGCCCGTGTGCAAGGCATCCGCGATACGCTGGCCGGTGTCACCAAGGACAAGGGAGTCGAGACGCTGACCGGCCAGAACGGCTGGACCGAGCCGGCGGGTTGTCCGGTCTACAACAATGACGACATCACGCTTGCCGCCCAGCAGGTGCGCGACGTCATGACCAACAACCCCGATCTCAGCGCCTTCGTTGCGGTCGGCGGTTGGGCGCAATACGCGCCGGAAGCCTACAAGCAGGCGATGACGCCGCTGAAGGCGCGTCTCGACAGCAAGGATCTGGTGGTCGTGTTCGGCGACAATTTCGGTCCGCAGCTGCCGCTGCTCGCCGCCGGCCTCAGCCACTACAATATCGGCCAGCGCCCCTATGACATGGGCTTCGAAACCATCATGGCGCTGGATAAACTGAGCAAGGACGGCACGGTCGAACCGTTCATCAAAACCGGCACCGAAGTCTGCACGCCGCAAGACGCTCTCACCACCTGCGGCAAGGTCGCCAACTGATCTCAACTGCCAAGCTCACGCCCCGGCTGCCATCAGCCGGGGCGTGAGACATCAAGCACAACAAACACGAATATGCCTGGTAAACTGCGAGCTCTAATCTACGCGCCATTGCTGCTTTCAGTTCGGCCGAAACCTGGAACACCGTTCTCGTCGCTGCTCTTGAGAGTAGCAATTATGATCGCGGCAACCATCACATTCAGCGACCATCGATCTTACGCGATTGACCAACCGCCATCGATTATAAGATTCGCCCCATTGACCAGCGCGCCCGCTGGCGAGGCCAAGTACACCACCGCGCCAGCAACATCATCCGTTTCACCAATTCGACCCAGCGGGATATGCGCGAGCGTTTGTTGATAGGATTCGGGATCGCTCAGATACGGACGGGTCGAGTCCGTCCAAATAAAGGTGGGCGAAATGCTGTTCACTGCAATTCCCAATGGACCCCATTCTGCCGCCAGGCACCTGGTGAGGTGATTGATCGCCGCCTTCGACATGCAGTAGATCGACTCCCCTCGCAGTGTGACTGTGCCCGCCTGCGAACTTATGTTCAGGATTCGACCGGCCTTTCGCTCAATCATCGTCTTTGCCACAGCCTGCGTCAGGAAGAACGTGCCCTTCAGGTTCGTGCTGAGAACCAGATCGAAGTCTTCTTCACTGACTGACTCAGCGGGGCTTCGACGCGATATTCCGATATTGTTGACCAACACATCGATCTGTCCAAAACGGGCCACCACATCGCGCACCGCGTGCTCGATGTGGTGGGTCTGAGCTATGTCCAGTCTGACGAGCAGCGCGCGGCGTCCCAGCGCTTCGACGGCGGAAACCAGATTCATGCCGGCATTGTTGTCGCGAACAACCGCCACGACATCGGCTCCTGCCTCAGCACATGCTAACGCACAAGCCCGACCAATGCCGCGCCCGGCGCCAGTCACCATCACGACCTTCCCGTCTAGACCGAAATTGGGCAAAGAACTCTTCGTCATCTTAAGTGACTCCAATAGGCGCCCGGCTTGGCCGCTTGGCAGTTTCAGGTGCTTTGTGAAATGGTGACAAAGCCAGGATCAACGGCCAACGCTTGCGCGTTTCGCGCCGGCTTTCTCACAAGGCTCTGCGCCGAGATTTTACGAAGGTGTCGAACGCGACCGCGAGAACGATGATAACGCCGATGATGATTTGCTGGACGTAGGCGGAGACGTCGAGAAGGACGAGGCCGTTTAGCAGCACACCGATCAGAACAGTACCGATGACCGTGCCAAATATCGTGCCGGTGCCGCCAAAGAGACTGGTTCCACCGATGACCACCGAGGCGATAACGGTCAATTCGAAGCCCGTACCCGCCACGGCTTCAGCCGAGTTAAGCCGTGCGGCGAGGACGAAAGCCCCCAGTCCGGAAAAGAAGCCGGTGATGACGTAGACGCTCAGGATTATCTTCCGGACATTGAGGCCAGCGAGACGTGCGGCCTCGGGGTTTCCGCCAACGGCGTAGATCTGTCGGCCATAGCGGGTGTAGCTCAGCGTGATGTGGGCAATGATGGCGAACAGGACAAAGATCAGAACTGGAACCGGAATAGGTCCAACCTTGCCTTGCCCCCACCAGACGAATGCATCGTCGAATCCGCTGACCGGTCCACCCCCGGAAAAAAGCAACGCAGCGCCGCGAAAGGCTGACATGCCCCCGAGCGTCACGACAAAGGGCGGCACCTTAAACCTTGTGATGGCCAACCCTTGGACAAATCCTGCTGCGACGCCGACACCGACGGCTGCGAGTGCGGCAAACTCCCAGCCCAATCCGAATGAGGCTGAGCCATCGCCGACGCTGAATCGGTTGTCGAGGCCACCTTTTGCCACCACCGCGGCAACCAGCCCGGCCATGGCAAGAATTGAGCCTATTGAAAGGTCGATCCCGGCTGTGAGGATAACGAACGTCATTCCGATCGCTAGCAATCCATAGATTGAAACCTGGCGGAGCACATTGAAAAGGTTCAGCGGCGTGAGAAAGCGCGGCTCAAGGATCGAGAAGCCGATCATGAGAACCATCAGGAACAACACCGGAGCGAAACGTGCCGCAACGTTGATTGGTCGGAACCGGAGCCGCCTTCCGACCGCCTCATCTGCTGTCACTTGTGCCATGTTTTTCTCCCCTGATTCATCCTGCCTCATGCCGCCACCGCAGCTACGGTCATCAGCGCCATGAGCATTTCAGGACCGGCAGCGTCCGCCCGCACTTCGCCCGTTACACGACCCTCGCGCATCGTGATGATCCGGTCGCTTATGGCCAGCACCTCAGGCAGTTCCGAGGAGATCACGATGATCGCGATCCCAGTGCTTGCCATTTGAAACAACAGGTTGTGGACTTCCGCCTTGGCCCCGACATCAATTCCGCGGGTCGGCTCGTCGACGATAAGGACCTTGGGACCCAAGGCGAGCCAGCGCGCCAGAACAACCTTCTGTTGGTTGCCGCCGGAGAGGTCGGATACGATTTGCTCTGACCCCACCATTCGGATGCGAAGCAGTTTCTTGTACTTGGCGATTAATGTGTCCTCGGCGTTTGAATCGATGAAGACACCCAGCCGGGAAACTCTGTCGTGCGCAGCCACTGTCAGGTTTGCGCGTATCGACAACGACAGGAACAAAGCTTGCTGCTTTCTGTCTTCCGGAACCAATCCGATGCCTTGGCGAATTGCATCTTGGGGCGACGTCGCATGCAACAAAACCCCATCGATGAAGACCTTCCCGGAATCGAAGGAGTCAGCGCCAAAGATAGCTCTCGCGGTCTCCGTCCGGCCGGAGCCAACCAGGCCGGCAATCCCAAGAATTTCTCCGCGTCGAACCTCGAGGCTAATGTCACTAAGGGCCATCGCATTGAGCCCTTCAGCACCCCGGCGCCGCGAAAGATGCTCGACACGGAGAACGACCGCATCGGTCGCTGCGGGCGCCGGACGCCGTTGCGTTGCCGTGATCTCGCGGCCGACCATGTGGTGAATAATTGCATCGATAGATGTGTCGGCAACGTTCCCATCGCAAACGAACCTGCCATCCCGAAGTATGGTGAAGCGGTCGCACACGCGCATCACCTCTTCCAGGCGGTGCGTGACGAAGATGACACTGAGACCATCGGCCTTGAACCCCCTCACGATATCAAAGAGCCGGTCCACTTCAGCATTTGAAAGGGCTGCGGTCGGTTCGTCCATGATGATAAGTTTCGATCTCATCGAAAGGGCGCGGGCGATCTCGACCAGTTGCTGTTCGGCCACCGACAAGTCCCGGGCGGGTGTGAGCGGATCTTTGTCCAGCCCGACCCTCGCCATTAACCCTTGCGCTTGGTTCACCAACCTTCGCCAGTTCACGAGGTTCGCCCAGCCCGGTTCACGACCCAGGAAGATGTTCTCGGCGATCGACATTCCAGGAACGAGCGTCAATTCTTGATAGATCGTCGCGATGCCACAGCGCTGTGCATCCTGGGGAGAATTGAACGCCTCCTTCACGCCGAGAAAGGTAACCTCGCCAGCGTCTGGCAGTTGAGCGCCCGACAGGATCTTGAGCAGGGTTGACTTGCCGGCACCGTTCTCCCCCAGCAGTGCGTGGACTTCACCCGTGTCCACGCGCAAACCCACCGACTTGAGTGCGGAAATGCCGCCAAAAGACTTGGTGATGCCGTTCATCTGCAAGAGAGCCTGAGACATAGGAATATCCAAATGAAAAGCAGTGGCTCGGAAAGCGCGTGAGGCTGTGAGCCTGTCGGGGTGAGGCCGCTGCTGGCAGCCTCACCCATGCCCGCGATCGGAATCGGGAGGAATTTGCGTTCGCGCGCAGACCGCCGGGTGGCTACTTGAGTTCACCCAGGCGCTCGCCTGCATCCAGGTTTTCCTTCGTCACAGCAATCGGGGTCAGGAGGGTGATCTTGTTTTCCGGAACTTTTCCCTCGCGGGCAAAGGCCACGAGAATATCAACCGCCTGCCTGCCCTGCTTGCCCGGCATCTGCTCAATGGTCCCGGTCATGCTTCCATCGCGAACCTTGCCGAGGGATTCAGGCAGGGCGTCAAATCCGATCAGTTTCACCTTGCCAGTCAACTCGCGGCCCTTCAGCGCCTCCAAGGCCCCGAGCGCCATGTCATCGTTTGCCGCGGCAATCGCGTCCGGCGGCGTTCCCATCGACGCCAAGGCAGACTCAGTAACGGAAAGGCCTTTGGCACGATCAAATCCGGCAGTATCCTCGAAGACGAACTTGTATTTGGTCGCCAGTGGATCAAGCGCGTTGTGTAGACCTTTGTTGCGGTCGATCGCTGCGCTGGTGCCCGGCTGTCCCTGAAGGTTCATCACATTGGCTCCGTTCGGAAACAGCTTGATGATGAGTTGGCCCTGAACCTCGCCCCCTTTCACATTGTCCGCACCGACATGGGCGAGAATTCCCTTGACGCTGTCGACAGAGCGATCGACGGTCACAACCGGAATCTTCGCATCGATCGCCTCCTGGATTGCCGGCGCCAGTGCTGCGGAGTCATTCGGGCTGATAACGATGCCGTCGACGCCCTTTGTGATTGCAGCCTCGATGTCGGCGCTCTGTTTGCTGGAGTTGCGCTGACCGTCACTCACCACCACATCGATGTTGCCGAGTTTTGCAGCTTCATCCTGCATCTCTTTCATGATGTGGACCGAGAACGGGAACGCGAGATCGGGGCTCGACAGCATGATTGTCAGATGCTTGTCCGCTGCCCATGACGGGGCGAACATCAGCAGAGAGCCGACAACTGCCAGGGCTGTCACTACGGTCCTTGTGTTCATTTTATCCATCCTCCCAGGTTTGGTGCGCAGGCTGCGGATAAATGTCCTCCCAGAAAGCCAACGCCGAATTTGTTTACATTCAATACATATTATTGAAACAAGAAAGACGCAAGCCCCCAGTGAATGCCCCCCGAGCAGGTTAGTTCGCAGGGGCGACAACGCCCTTCTTCAACAGGATGTTTCCATAGAGCCGCCCGTCGCCGCTCAGGACGATTGCAAAGCCTTTCTTGGCGCGCGCCTTGAACTCGGCCGGCGTAATAGGCGCCAACGCGAACGACCGACTGGCATGTTTCGAGACGATCTCCAGGAATTCGCCGAAAATCGGCAGCTCTGTTTCAGGATTTCCATCGACAATCATGCGGCACGCCGCATATGAATCGCCACTTTCAAGAGGCATCACCGAAAGGATAGCTTCGAGGATCCGAGTGCCCAGGACGCCATCCAGGCGAATGATGTGGGCGTCATCGTCACAGGGATAGTTGGCATCCACGATCGCGATCTCATGGCCATGCCCCATGGACCGCAACGCATGGAGAAGATCGGGTGACAACACGGGATCAATACCCTTCAGCATGGCAGATGTCCTTTTTTGGATTGGGGTTTTCGCCTGGTGAGTGCGCAGGTCACCCATCAGTGAGATGGTTTGGTCAGCGGTCGTTAAAACTGATCGCTGTCGAGGTCTTATCTTGTATTTGCATTGAACCTATACTAATAGGCTTCAGTGGTCGTCAATGGGCATTTTCGATGCGAGTTGTCACGGCTCTGAAGTGGGGAGCATCCAATCACGCTGGACGCGACCGGCTGCCTGACGCTAACAGGACGATTGCAACCGAACAGACGATCGAAAAAGAAGAGCAACTTGAAAACCACCAATCTCATCCGACACGTCAATGAGACGAGGTGTCTGCGGTTGTTGCGAAGGGCTTCCCCTCTTTCGCGCGCCGACATTGCCCGCGAACTCGGCTTAACCCGCGCAACCGCTGGCAATGTTATTGCAGTGCTGCTCCACGCAGATCTTGCAATTGAACTGACCGAACCGCAGGAGGCCGCCAAGGTTGGCAGGCCGGGAATACGGGTCGCGCTGAACCCGAAAGGAGCCTTCTTCATCGGGATAGACGTGTCGAGCACGTGGCTGACCGGCGCGCTTGTCGATTTCAGCGGGACTTTGCTCAACAAGATAGTCGTCCCCAACAGCAAGAATTTTCGCGATTCCGGCTCTGTTGCTCAAACGATTGCGGACCTGGCTCGCCGCCTCGTCGTGGGGGCAGGTGTCGATACGAAGCGTGTACGAGGCGTGGGAATCTCCGTCCCCGGCATCGTGGATCGCAACGGGGTCGTGGTGTCGGCAAAACTGCTGGAATGGGAGGATGTCGATATCGGACGGCTGGTCGCAACCTCGCTTGGAGCACCCTGGCCGATCCGGGTGTGCAACGACGCCGTCGCGCTTTCCGCCGCCATCGGCGCTCTGGACACGCATGACACGGAGGACCTGCTGGTCGTCTTGCTGTCAGAAGGCGTTGGCGCGGCGATCATTCGCAACGGGCGTGTTGCTGAGGGTGTGAGCGGGTTTGCTGGCGAAATAGGTCATATGGTCCTGTCCGCCAAACCCGAAGACGCCAAATTGCAAACCCTGGGCCTGCTTGGAGGCTACGGCCCCTTCTTGTCGCTTCTGCCCGATGAGCAATCGATCGCAGAAGGGCTGGCCAATTTGGCGGCTATGCCCAATCCCGGCAGAGCCCTGGAGACCACGCTCGACACATGGGCGGCGGTCATCTCTGTTGGACTGCTCAATCTGATCCACATACTGAACCCGGCGCGGATTGTCCTCGGCGGCCCGCTGGCTGTCTTGTTTCCAAAGGTTCAAAAGAAGGTTGAAGCGGTTCTTGGGGCCAACTTGCTGCACGGTTTGACGTTGCCGCCTATTGAGGTCGCCGGAAGTGAAGCCGACACTGTCGCTCGTGGCGCCGCCGGTACCGTGCGCGACGGCATCTTCCTGCTGCCTGAGCTGGATCAGATCGGCAATGGAGTGCTCGCTGGCCGACCGACCACCCAGTCTGCTGAAATCGCCGGTTCGCATAGCGACCGCTAGCCGCTGATCGGTGCACTTCTTCCGAGGCGACCCGAGAGTCGAGTGATTGCGCGGTCCAAGAAGGAAGGACAGCGGCTATGGGCTCCATAGAAGTGATGTTGCCTCAAAACACGGAATGGCGTGACAATTCCTCTAGAGCCCACCGATAGAAGCGGGATGGGGCACTAACTCTTTTTCGGAGCATGATCTGCTCTGGAACCCGGTTCCCGCGTTTCGGAATCGGGTTCTAATGTGCTGTCGTCTTGGAGTAACGGCCGGGCGGTTGGCCGACATGGCGGCTGAAGGCCGTGCTGAAGGTGCTGGCCGAGCCGTAGCCGACACGCTCGGCGACCTCGGCGATATCGATCTCCTGCCGGCGCAGCATGTCTTTGGCCAGAGCCATGCGCCAGGCCAGAAGATATTCCATCGGCGGCACGCCGACATTGCGGCTGAAACGGTCGAAAAATGCCGAGCGGGAAAGCGCAGCTTCCTTTGCCAGTTCCGCCATCGTCCAGGGACGAGCCGGATGGGCATGCATCTGCCGGATGGCTTCCACCAGCCGTACATCCCCCAGGCCACGCAGCAATCCGGCGGGTGCATCCGGCGTTTGCGTCAGCCGCAAGGATTCGACCAGCAGGATCTCGATCAGCCGGGTCAGCACCAGTTCACGCCCTGATTGGCGTAGGGCGGCCTCCTCGATTAGCAACTTCACCAAGATCGACAGGCGTTCGACGCCACGGACGTGGACCTGATCTGGCAGCAAAGAAACAAGAAGTTCAGAATCCTCGCTCTCAAAAATGAAATAGCCGCCCAGGAGCCTAACGCTGGGCGGACCATGCTGGTCGCCATGACGAACCTCGCCTTCGGTCGTCAAGGCCGCGGCGTGCGGATCGATCGCTTCGGGTATGACGGGGTCGAAGCCCGTCATGGTGAAGCCCGGGGTCTTCGGCAACAGGATGAAGTCTCCTGCCTCCAGCGAGAGCGGCGGTTGCCCATCGACCGCCAATCGGCACGCACCCTCGATCAGGACGGCGAAGCTCGGATGGCCAAAATCGCCGTAGCGGAGACCCCAGCGGCCAGCGCAGCTGATGCCTTTGGTGAACACCGCCCGAGGCCGGAGCAGTTCGATGACTTCGGAGAGAGGGTCGACCATGAACCGGACCATAGGAAACAAAACGCATTCGTCAATTTATAGTCGTGAATGGTGAGCATTGCAGATTTTTCGCCGCCGGCCGTGACCAACAGAACATCGATGTCCCTGACGAAGCGCAACACCATATGTTCGGCCTGAATGCGGGATTCGGACAGCGTCCCAAATGCCAGTCGCGTAAGTGGCTATCCCGTCGCACGTTATCCCACGCGTTTGGCGGTTGCCTTAACCTGGCAGCGCGGCGCGGACAGCCTGGACGCGATTGGAAGCAATCGTCGCAGGCAATTTTCCCACCTCGGCCTTCACACGCCCATCGCCAAGGCCTGGCTGTCAGTCTGCGCTGAGGCAGGCATAAACCCGCAAATATGCCCGGCTCCAGCGGTTGTTTTACCGTCGGCTGCGCTCCAACCCTGGCTTCGGTGTTCGGGGTATGTTCGATTCGGCACGCCTGCATGAGGCCAGCCTTATCATCGCCGCCCTGATCGATGGGCTTTGGCTGCGCAAGACAGTCGCAGCGCCATCACCTTGGTGTTCCGCGGAATTCGCTCTTTGGTGAGCGACAAGGAAGAGCAGCTTCTGCGTTAGGTCGAGAGCCCAAGCAGGCTACGGCTACACGGCGACAATGATCAGGTGGACATCGCGTGCAAAGCCTCTGCCGCACCTGACGACAAGGTCACCGGTGCGGCAGATGTGGGGTGGACTAGGCAGCGGCCGCGTGGTGCGCTTGGCTCATTGCCACCGCATCGGGCCCCGCCGGAAAGCTGATTCTGGTGGAATCGTCGTGCGCGACCTGCCAGACAACCTCCGCAACGTCTTCAGGCACGGTGTGTGCCATCGGCCGGGTCATCTCTGCGAAGATCTCGCTTGCATAGCCGGCATAGGCCTCGGGGATGAAGCGTTCGACATAGGAACCCGCATCGCGGGAGAAGGCAGTCGTCGGACCATAGCCCGGCTGGACCATCTTCACGCGGATGCCAAAATGATTGAGCTCGTTGGCCAGAGACGCGGTGAAGCCGTCGATGGCTGTCTTGCTAGCGGTATAGATGGCGACCAGCGGCATCGGGACCAGCACAGCGCTTGAGGTAACGTTGATGAGGGTTCCCGAACGGCGGGCGCGGAACTGGGGAATCACGGCTTGGGTCATGGCCATGACACCGAACGTGTTGGTCTCAAAGACTTGACGGGTAGTGTCCATCGACGTTGCCTCGAAGGCGCCGAACATGCCGATGCCGGCATTGTTGACCAGCACGTCGATCGAGCCTGCCGCTTCGACCGCTGCCTTGATACTGTCCGCATTGGTGACGTCAAGCGGGATGATCTGGATGCGGTCGGATTTGGGCAGGACGTCCTCACGCGGCGCACGCATGGCGGCGACGACGTTCCAGCCCTTGGCGTGAAAAAGCTTGGCAGTCTCAAGGCCGTATCCCGACGAGGTTCCAGTGATAAGCGCGGTTTTCATGGCGATCTCCTTCGTTTGTGACCCGAGATATCTTAGCCGAACCGGACTATATATAATGATGAGTCCAAAGTTGATTTGCAGTAGTCCGAATTACTGCTCGCCTGCCGGCCTAGGCGGTACAAGCGCTCGCTGTCGCTTCCTGGGCAAGGTAGTGTCCGCTTTAAGCCAGCGGCACAGCTAACATTAACGACTGACATGAGGCGCATTGCTGCCATTCGCAACGCGGACAATGAAGGTCACCGTTGGGTCATGACCGTGAATTGACCCGGAGCAAGCGAGCTCGCGCTTTGGGTCGAATCGAGCCGTTTCGCGAAGGGCAGCTCTTGAGAAGCGCCATGAATGTCGCGAAATGGCGCTCTTGCCCGTTCCAGAGCACAAGTCCCGCCTCTTCTGCGCCAGCGTACCTAGTCCTACTCCGGCTCTCATCAGCATCTTGCGCCCTCAAGAGCCGTTCGTATCATGCCATAAGCCGCTCTGGGAACGGCCGCACGATAGCGGCCGTAACCCACCTTCACGAGCAACCCTTCCTCGCACATGCGGGCGAGGTAGCAACGAGGAACACCGATGTCGGTCAGCTCTTTTGCCCGGACTTCGCCCTTCTCAAGAGCGAGCGAGACGGCGCGCTCCGTCAGCTTAGGACCACCGGCAAGCCGGATCCGCTCGGCGCGATCACGATCACGCTTCCGAATCTTGATAGTGGGCTGTGGCGTAGTTTCGAGGGGGATCGGCAGCTCGTAGTTCGCAGTTTCGTCGATCCCGGGAGCCACCGCTTTTTCTACGCCAGGGCGAGATATTGCGCGCCAGCGTGCGATATTCGACTACGCTTCGATCCTAACTAGCTTATGCTGGAATGGCAGGCAAACAGCAGAAAAGCCGATCGGGGTCAGTGGCAAATTAGCGTAGCGCCCTGCCCTCGCCAAGGCCGGCAACGCCCTCATCGTAGATTCGGCGGCGACATCGCGCAATAACATGCGCCCGGCGGTTTGAGCGGCAAACGGACTTTGTGTCTGCTCCACGAAACAGACGCACGAGCGGGATTCCGCAATGTGCAAGGGGCACGCGAAACTAGACCTGGCTAACCAGCGGCTGTCCGGCGGTGCCGTATGGGGCCAAGATGGCGCGAATGCGCTCGTCCACAAGTTGATGATCGTAAGGCTAGGGGATCGTTCCCTCATCACACAATTCACCAGCCTTCTCCGCCGCCTTTGCGCAACCGGAGGTCAGAAGGACCTTGACGCCAGGCTGGCGAATCCAGCGCGCCAGACCGAAGCCGTCCAGTTCGCCTGGCATCTGGATGTCGGAGAATACCAGATCGATAGGCAAGTTCGACTCCAGCACGTCAATGGCTTTCGGCCGCGGTTTCTGCCTCGACAACGCGATAGCCACATTCGCGCAGATACTCCGCGATATCGAGGCGATGTTCCGGCGCTAATCCTCGACTTTCAGACTGCCCGTCATATTGGGATGGAAACGGCAGTAGAAGTCTACCGCCTCGGGCTTGTCGTGGCGCTGGATCACTGTCTTCTTGGCTGGGATCATTACCTCCCATGCATCCTTTACCGTAGCCGCGTGGACGATGGGATCCTTGTTGATCCATTCGATCGTGTCGCCGACTTTGGCGGTGATGGTCGCTGGCGCGAATACCAGCCTGTCGATGACCACCTGAATTGTCTCGGCCCGCCCCTGGGCAACGCCCAGGGGCAGAACCAACGCAATGGCAAGCCATGATGCGGAGCGCGCGATGAACATGGACGCAATCCTACTTCAATCCGGCCGCGACATGCTCAGCATGTGCCTGATGCCCTTGGAACAGCTTTAGCCCGGTCTCCAGCAAGTCCTTCAGCTCCGCGTTCTGAGCGGAGGGGATCAGCAACTTCTCAAGCGCCTCGTTCACCTGGGCGTGGTAGGCGACCTCGTTTTCGACATAGGCCTTGTCGAAGGCTGCGCCGTCAAGGTCCGCGAGTTCACCCCGCTTCTTGGCTGCCGCGTCGGTCAGAGCCTTACTGGTAGCGTTGTCCTCGGGCGTGACGTTGAGCTTCTTGACCAGGTCCAGCGCCTGCACGTTGACCGCCTCATGGTCGCGGATCATGCCGTTGGCAAAATCGACGACGTCCTTCGTCTTCGACTTCTCGACGGCGAGCTTCGCCGCTTCGATGTCGATAACCCCTGCCGTATAGGCTATGTGAGCAATCTGTGGGTCGGTAGGCTTGTTCTGGGCGTGGGCTGAGGGCGCAGCCCCGATAAGGCAAAGCGTGGCCAACGCCGCGAGTGATCTTCCAAACATCTCAATCTCCTTTTACGCGACGAAAGACGCGGGTGCGTCTTCAGTCGACGCCTATTGGATGCTGCTCGCGCGAAAGGGTTCCGAGGAGAACGACGAGACGAATCCGAGCCGCTTCATCACGGCCGAGGTCAGCCGGTCGCAGCGCCGTCCGGCGAACGGGAAGGCATCCAGCAGGATCGGCCCGATCTTTGCGTGGAGTTCCTTGCGCACCAGGGCACGCGCCCGATGAAGGCGCGTCTTCACTGTCTGCGGCCGCAGCCCGAGCAGTTCCGCCGTCTCCTCGACGCTCATCCCTTCGATCACCCGGGCAACGAAGACGCTGCGGAAGCCCTCGGGGAGGTCGTCGGTCGCCTGCTCGACGAGCCGCAGGATTTGGCGTTGCGCCATCGTCCGTTCCGGATTCTCCACTTCGGGACTGCCGGGGAACCGGATGATCTCGGCTTCGGTGTTGCCACCAGGCACGAAGCTGGCTTCTCGCATGCGTCGTTTCCTGCGCAACCTGCCGAGAGCTTCATTGATGGTGATGCGTGAAAGCCATGTCGAGAGGCTGGATGCGCCACGAAACGCGCCCAGATGCGAGAACGCCCGCACATAGGCTTCCTGCACCACGTCCTCGGCCTCGAAGTCGTCGCGGACTATGCCCCTGGCGATACGATAAAGCCGCTGGTTGTTCTTTTGCATGATCGTCCGGAATGCGCCGCCGTCTTTCGCGATGGCGCGGGATACGAGATCCATATCGTCGTTGCGCACGTCGATTGCAGGGGTCTTTGCTTCAGTTGCCTGCATCACTGCCTCCTCACGGTCCCATCGACGCCTGAATTGGATGGCGGCTGCTAGAAAAGGTTCCCAGCACATCCTCCCCCAAATATGTGGAGGCGATCCCACCAAGGTCGCTGGTCATCTAGCCCGCCGGAATGGATTTACTCGGCGGGCGTGGCTCTGTCGGGCTCTTCCGTTCTACTCAAACATCAGACGAGCAGTACCCCTCTTTGCGATCAGCTTCCTGCGGATATCCTGCATTCGCTCCGCCTGCTGTTTGCTATAGGGGCCCATGGGGCGGGTCCTTTTGTCGCCGCAGCGAACATTGCAATACCAGTTGTTACCGACCGCGTAGATCTCAACGGAGGTCGGGGTCGATTCTCTGTCGACGACCTTATCGATGAACTCGACGACCGCCGAATAGCGCTGAGGCGACGTGGCCGGGCGCACACCGCCGGTGGTGTTTGATTTCTGCTGCATTGTGGCCATGAGGCTATTCCTTTCCGTCACCGCGACATTCGTGATTCCGCTTTCGATGCGAGCTGGCTGGGCGAGAGCACCTCCCTACGCCGCCCTTTGGTGTTCCATGGCCACCTCGGCCTCCAGGCTTTCGATATCCCGGAAGATTGATGCGACTGCCAGTGTTCGCCCATTGAGCTTGAACCGGAGAAGGCAATCTCTGGCCGCGATGTCGCCCTCGATCTCGACCGCGTCCCATTGCTCGGCGTGGCCGACATAGTTGATCGAGACATCGTAATGCTGGCTCCAGAAGAATGGCACGTCGGCATACTTCTCACGCCGGCCAAGCATGTTGAGCGCCGCGGTCTGCCCCTGTCTTTCCGCAACCACCCAATGCTCGACACGGATGTTCTCGCCGGTGTGCGGATCGGGCCACCGTGCGATGTCCCCAGCCGCGAAGATCCCCGGCACGCTCGTTTCGAGAAAGGCATTCACGGTCACGCCGCGGTCAAGAATCAGCCCAGCCGTTTCGGCGAGCGCCGTCCGCGGACGAACACCAATGCCGGCGACGACGAAATCCGCGGTCAATGTGCCGCCGCCATCGAATTTCACCGTTTCGCCGTCGATGCTGTTCGCCTTGTTTTCCATATGAAAGACGACGCCGTTTTCCTCGTGCAGGGTGCGGATGAAGTCGCCCATCTGCGGGCCAAGTATCCGTTCCATCGGCCGCTTGCCCGGCGCAACGACGTGAACTTCGATGTCACGGGCGCGAAGTGCGGCCGCAACCTCGAGGCCGATGAAGCTGGCGCCCAGCACCACCGCGCGGCGCGCGGTCTTGGCGCTGGCGATGATCGCGCTGCAATCCGCGAGTGTACGCAGCGTATGAACATGCGGCTGGTCGGCGCCGGGAATGGTCAGGCGAACCGGCTCGGCTCCGGTCGCGAGCAGCAGCCTGTCGTAGGGAATCCTGCTCCCGTCCGCGAGCACGATCTCGCCGGAACCAGTGTCGATGCCGGCTGCATTCGTCACGAGACGCAGATCGATCTCGTTCTTTGAGTAGAAGCTTTCTCCGCGCAGCGGAAGCCAGTCCTGCGGTGCCTTGCCGGCGAGGTAGTCCTTGGAAAGATTGGGCCGATCGACGGGTGGCGCTTTGTCGTCGCTGAGCATGACGATGCTGCCTTGATATCGTTCTCGGCGCAATTTCTCGGCCGCGGCAAAACCGGCCGCGCCGCCGCCGACGATAACGATTTTATCAGGCGCCCGGGTGGGATCTTCATCACGCGCCTCCGGTGTCACCCGTTTGCGTTTCTCGCCTACGAAAATCTTGCCATCCCGCTGTTCCACGGACCAGCACGCGAGCGGCCTGAAGGCGGGAGCGCGTAAGGCTTCTCCGGAGCGCAAATCGAAGCAAGCGTGATGCCATGGACAACGGACGGTGTCGTCGACCACCAGGCCATCGGCCAGCGGCCCGCCGTAGTGTGTGCATGTCGGGCTGACGGCGAACACCTCGGCCCCCCGGCGCACCAGAAGCACCTGCTCATCGCCGCAATCACCGACGAGCTTGCCGCCATCGGGGAGGTCAAGAAGCGCGATGCCTTTAACGAGATCCGGTCGGTTCTGGCTTTCAGCCATTGTTCCTTCTCCCTTGGTGATCTGGTCGAGAACCGGCCTTTGCGCCTGGGAGCGCGAGCTTCGGATTCTCTCTGCCGGCACCTTCGGCTTTGTCTGCCGCGTACCGGCTTTGTCTTTCAAGCCAGGTGGGGCTGCGTCTAAGCGAGTGTCCGACCGTTTCGGACATCACGCAAACGAATTTAATCGGCAATTACGTGCAACTTTTATGCTAACCCCAAACTACGCGCGCGTTATAGGATCGTCTGCCCTGTCTTCTTCCAATCGGCGAGAAAAGCTTCGAGCCTCTTTCCGTGAGTGGGTGCCTGGCAGGATTTCTCAGCACTGCCGGCGGCACCGTTGCAACATCGGCGCCTGCCATCGCTGCCAGCTTGACGTGGAGAGGTGTGCGTAACGAGGACGCGAGGATTTCGGTCTTTATCGATTTGTCGTGGTCATAGATTGCCCGGATTTCGCGGATCACTTCGATGCCGTCCAGACCGAGATCGTCGAGCCTCCCGACGAAGGGAGAGATGTAGGCTGCGCCGGCCTTGGCCGCGAGCAGCGCCTGGTGGCCGAGAAGCACAGCGTAACATTGACGTTGCGACCACGCTGACTGAGCGTTCGGCAGGCTCTGAACCCATCCCATGTGGACGGCACCTTGACAGCCACGTTGCCGGCAATATCGGCCAGCCGCTCTCCTTCGGCAATCATGTCGTCCGAGTTGGTTGCCGTGACTTCGGCAGACACTGGCCCTTCGACTGCCTGGCAATCTCTCCAATGACGTCACGGATCGGGCGGCCGGTCTTTGCGATATGGGACGGGTTGGTCGTCACCCCGTCGAGGATGCCTGCAGCAGCAAGCTCTCGGATCTCCAGAAGGTCGGCTGTATCGACAAAGAACTTCATTTCTCTTCTCCTCGAAGGAACCACGTCCATTGATGAACGGATGCCGTTCCGTCAGTTTGGTTCCAAAGATGATGAGGTGTCGCAGTCATGGCAGCGCGCCCTATGTCATTGAGGTCAATGCAGCGCCGGAGCGGATTCGATGGCCGAAAGGATCTCCGAGGAACGAGTGAAAATAAAACGGGCGTATGAGAGCCCGGCATCTGACGACGGCACGCGAGTGCTTGTTGATCGGCTTTGGCCCAGGGGCATCAAGAAGACCGACGCTGCGATCGATCATTGGGCAAAAGAACTCGCGCCGAGCACAGAGCTGCGAAAATGGTTCGCACACGATCCCGCCCGCTGGGAAGAATTCCGCCGACGCTACTCGGAGGAGATCGGCGAGCATCGCGAAGAGTTCGACCGATTGCGCGACCTGGGGCGAAAAGGTCCTCTCACTCTTGTCTACGCGGCCCATGACGAGAGCCACAACGACGCCGTCGTGCTCAGGGAGATCCTGCTGACGCGCCGGTAAACCTTCGTGTGCGTTCTTCTGATAGTCGGTGCGTCAAATCCAGTTCTTCCGGGCGGCTGTCTATTGCCTCCTTGGCGCCAACTCGCGTGGCGCTCTTAGAACTCGTCAGCATCCACGTCTCCCTATCAATGCGGAGCACTCTACTGCGGCGCCGCTCGGACACCGCCGCGCGGCATGTTCAGGCACCGGCCGCGGCTCCAGGTCACCGAAGCGTACCGCGCATGCTACCTATCTGACAAACGAAGCTGATTGACATTTGAATGCAAGTTTTATGCTATGTTGGATGGACATCGAACTCGCGCGAACTTTCATCGAGATCGTTTCGACCGGCAGCTTCATCCGGGCTTCGGAGCGGCTGAATATCGCCCAGACAACCGTGAGCGCACGAATCCGCAGCCTCGAACAACAGCTTGGACGCGCGCTTTTCACTCGGCATAAGGGCGGAGCTTCGCTCACTCCGGCAGGCGAGCAATTCCTGCGTCACGCTCCGATGTTCGTTCAGCTATGGCAGCGTACACTTCACCAGGTTGCCGTTCCTCCGGGCCGTCGCGCCGTTCTGACAGTCGGCAGCGAGGTCAGTCTTTGGCAACCGCTCCTTCTCGACTGGGTACGATGGATGCGGCGGTCACTGCCGGACATCGCGCTTCGGGTGCACGTCGATGTGCCGCAGGATCTGATCAATCAAGTTGCATCGGGGATGGTCGACGTCGCAATCATGTACGCGCCGCAGCATCGCCCGGGTCTGAAAATTGACCTGCTCACGGAAGAAAAGCTCGTGCTCGTGACCACCGATCCCGAAGCGCGCCTTCTAGGCGGCGCTGACTATGTGTATATGGATTGGGGACCCGACTTTGTGCTTCACCACGACATGAATTTCCCGGATGTCGCACCGGATCTGTCTTTCGATCTCGGTCCACTTGCGCTCAGCTACCTTCTTTCGGTCGGCGGCTCCGGCTATTTCAGGATGAGCGCAGTGCAGCCTCTTATAGCGGAAGGCAGGCTTCACCTCGTGCCCGAAATGCCGCAGTTCTCCTATCCGGTCTACGCGGTGCACTCCGCCAATTCGGACGAAACGGTAGTGGGACCCGCCCTGGCTGGACTGCATTCCATTTCAAACGACAGCCCCGATTTGGTCCAGCTTCGGCAGTGAGCTTTTGCTGACGCGGGTGTCGCTCATTCGTTGATGACGATCGGCTCAGGCTCGATCGCGAGATCGAGCAACGAATCTGCATTCAAGCGGCAATAACTTTCGTTGGACCCTAGGACCCTTTCGGTAAACACTCGGGTATCGGTCGCAGTCCCAGAACTCAGGCTCAGTGGCACTTGCCGCTGGAAAGGGCGCTTGCATGCTGCTCCACACGTCTTCCAAGTCCGAGCTCCCGATTTCGATTGCGCAAAGCCCGATGGGGTTCGGCAAACCGATGGGCAAGCGGGAGGAACGGCTCATGAGCATTCGCCTGCAGCAGGAACTAATCAGGCACGCGTGCCAAGGAATACCCACCACTTACAGGCAATTGCTCCGGTCAGTTGGAACCGTCGCAGACGCCGACGAGACTCTTGTCAGGGCCTCTCTCGAACGGCTGATGGATGAGGACACGGTCGCCGCCAGGCCTTTCGTGACGGCTCTTGTTATAGGTTCCCAAGCAGGCGGCCTTCCGGAGCCTTGGTTCTTCAGCAAGGCTCGACTGTCCGGACGGCTGGCCTCACCGTCGGATGCACTTGAGTCGTGGGCTTTCCATGCGAGAGAACTGCAGCGAGTAATTTCGTATTATCGCACCATGTCATCCAACGCCGCGGGTCGGAGCCCAGGCGTGGGGATCGAAGGAGCAATCAAAATGCTGATGGCCAAAGATGTGATGACCGCCGACGTCATTACCGTGGCACCCGACACCACTATTCGGGCTGTCGCCGAACTCCTCGTCACCCAAGGCGTAAGCGGAGTGCCCGTCCTGGACAAGGGTGTTCTGGTGGGCATCGTGACCGAAGGAGATCTCCTCCATCGCGCCGAAATCGGCACGACCGCGCGCCCGGTGTCATGGTGGT
Organism: Mesorhizobium sp. WSM4821; assembly: GCF_055901555.1. Lineage (NCBI taxonomy): Bacteria > Pseudomonadati > Pseudomonadota > Alphaproteobacteria > Hyphomicrobiales > Phyllobacteriaceae > Mesorhizobium > Mesorhizobium sp. WSM4821. The sequence goes on from NZ_CM148371.1 coordinate 6,250,988, forward strand.
CCAGGATATTCAAGAACAAGGCGGTGCTTGCCGCCGAGTACAGCCGCGAGCATTCAACCCGCGTCGTCGACGTTATGACCAAGAACGTCGTAACCGTCGAAGAATCCACGCCGATCGCGGACATCGCCGACCTGTTGGCGCAGCGAAGCGTGAGGCGGGTGCCTGTGACACGCGGTGGAAAGGTCGTGGGGATAGTCAGTCGCGCCAACATAGTTCGCGCCTTGGCTGCAACCGCGAACCTTCCACGAAGCGCCTGCGAGGCAGACGACGAAACTATCCGTCAGCAGATTCAGTTGGCTCTGCGCGACGAGGCGTGGCCGAGCGCCAGCACGCCCAATTTTACGGTCAAGAACGGCGCGGTGTCCTTCTGGGGCACGGTAGAGTCCGATGCGGAACGCGGCGCCCTCCGGGTCCTGTGCGAGAACATCCCGGGTGTGCAGAAGGTCGAGGACCATCGCATGATCATCAGCTTCCCGGCCATTGCCGTTTGATTGGCACAGGTTGGAATACGACATTCCGCCTCTTGCTATGATAAAACGACCAGGAAATGTGGGCGGATTGGCTCTGGCCGTCGTGTCTAAGGCGGCAACGGCGTCCGATTTTCCCGACCCACAAATTGGCTACAAGGTGACCCAGGAAACGTCCGTCCAGCTCCATGCTCCCCTACCTTCCGTCACTGCTGCGGAGCAGCGGGCAGCAGCGACCCGAAGGCTGGCAGCGCTTGGCGAACTCACCGGAGGCATAGCTCATGATTTCCGAAACCTGCTGACGGCAATCGGGTCCGGCCTCAGGCTGGCTGAAAACAACTGGGACGATCCCGCCAAACTGCGCGCGTACCTCGCGGAGACGAAGATCGCGATCGACGGAGGGATTGCGCTGACCTCTCAGCTTCTTGCGTTCGCCAGGCATCAGAGCCTGGACCCCCATGTCGGCAACGTGAACGAGTATTTGCACACGTTCGAACCTTTTCTCAGATACGGCGCCGGCCCGGACGTTCGTCTTATCGTGGAGCTAACACCTGACCTGCCGAACTGCCTGCTGGATCCCGCCTTCTTCGACGCGGCCGTTCTAAATCTTGTCACCAATGCCAGGGACGCGATGCCAAACGGAGGCAGGATCGACATCAGCACCAGTCAGGTTTCTGGCGCCGACACACCTGGCATCAACCTCCGATCAAGCCACGTTCAAGTCAGAGTCAGAGACGAAGGCTGTGGGATGCCCGCCGACATCATCCGCAAGGTTTTTGATCCATTCTTTACCACCAAAGGTGATCGCGGGACGGGGTTCGGGCTTCCGCAGGTGCGCGCATTCATGGAAATGGTCGGTGGCACGATAGCGATCTCCAGCGAACCGGAAGCGGGCACGACTGTCGATCTGCTTTTCCCTGCCGTCACGTAAACCGGCCGTGGTCGCGAAATACCGTCGGTCGACCACGGATGCACCGGACGGTTAGTTCGCACCGACTTTCCAGCCCCATCTCGTATTCTCCAGCCTCGCGCAACTGGTTCGTCCCCCCTCAGCCATTTCAGGTCAGACGATTGCGCGATCCCAGCCGCCATAGTGCTCTTCGCTGCGGGTTCCCCGGGGCAAGCTTAGGCCCATCAGCGCCACGCCAATGATTACTGCTGCCGCCGTCCCAATCAGTGTGCCGCCCTCGAATACGAACGGTGATGCCGTGACGGCGAGACCAAATGGTACATTGAGGAAACGTACGGGCCGCGCCACCTCGGCCATCGCCGTGACCGCCACCATGATTACCAGGCAACCGGCGATATGGTCGCTGAAATAGAGCGGCGGCTCGTTGCCGAATATGAGCGGCGTCGCCAAGAGCAGGATGCCGAGCGCCACGCTTGCCGCGAGCGTCCACGGGTAATTGACGCCGCCGATGAGGAAGTCGCGCAGCAGGCTGGCCGCCGGACGGTCGAGGTCCGGGGCTGGTGTCTGCTTCTCCGACAGCGCCGGTCCGCCTTTCCAGAAAGTGCGCCAGAACGGTTCGCCCGCCTTCCTGGCACGCCACAGATACTGGACAGTCGCCAGCACCTCGTCGATCGAATAAGGAATAAGCACCACTGTGACCGCCACCTGGACGATGCAAAGCGTGCAAAGCGCGCCGATCAGAGGCGGCTGGATGATAGTGAAGAAGACGCTGGTCACCCCGAGCGGGATGATCAGCAGCCCGAACAGGAACACCATCCACGGCATTGTGCGCCAGCGCCGACGGTCGCCTATGGCACCGGCCAGGATGTCCAGAGCATAGGCGAAGGCGCCGAAGCCGGCATCGGCGATGGGGAAGCCCTTCGACACCCATGACGTGACCACCGCCTCGCTGCCGTTTGCGACCGGCGCGACCCCCGGTCCGAAAAACGGATCCCAGAGCCCGTCGATGTGGCCCATCTGGTAGGCCGCGAGATAGCGCGAGACGAACAGGCCGACGAAAGCGAGCGCCACGATTGGTATGCGCTGCGTGAAAGATGACGGCGAATAGCTCCAGCCCATCGGCCTGTCGTCGTCAGCGGCCAGCGCGCGCCGGCTGATGCCGGGCGTCGGTGGGATCATCACCGCGAAGGCGACAATCAGCATGCCGATCAGCGTATCGATGCCGTAAGCCGCAGCGCTGCTGGTCCAGAAGACCAGCGGCGCGAGCATGATCCACACGCCGACCGCTGCAGTAACCCACTGCAGCCAGTTCCAGCGGCGATACATGCCCAGCAGCGCGAAAACGGCGACCAGCAGCCCCGACACGATCTCGCTCACCCCGAGGCGCATATTGCGAATGGTGGCCTCGTCGATCTCGTCCGAGTGCTGGCGGCGGCGGGACGCTCACCGGATCGAGCAGTCCAAGGATTATCGGCGACGAAACAGCCACAGGCCGAGCATGGCGCCCGTCAATGGTGCCCAGAGCGTCCATTGCCGGTGTTGCTCCAGGCCTGCGTCCACCTCCGCCTCGTTGCGCTCCAGCGGTCCTGCTATCCGCCGCCTTGCCTGCGCGAGCTCCGGCCCAGATGCCGCCACCGCGGCCGGATGCAGCTTGTTCTTCTCGTATCAGTCGGTCGGGTCTGCCTTAAGCCGGCGTATCATCTCTGGCAGCGTTCCCCCGAGACTGTGACGCGGTCGCCAGCCGAGCAGCCGCCGAGCGCGCGAGGCATCAATCTCGTAATGGTCGTCGGAGTTCTCGATCATCCACGGCTGGATGTCGGTGTCCTGGTCCAGCACCTCGGTCCGTCAGTGTGCGGCGGCGGGCGCGATCACCGCGAAGGCGTGAGCCGAGCGGCCGCAGCTTGCTAGCGGACCCCCCGCGGGTTGATCGTGGAAGACGCGCCGCCGCACCAGGAAAGCCATCACGAGAGAGCCGGATTGGAGCGCTGGCGCAGGGGCCCGATGCCACGCTGTCTTGTCGCCGATGCTGGCGTCATCGCCGGGCGAGTGCTATATGTCTGACTAGCTGACTAGGTGTGAGACGATGGGCAAGCAGACACAAGTGCCGAAGAAGGCGCGGACGGCAACCCGTCCGGCGACAGGACGGTGGAAGCTCGAGGACGCGAAGGCGCGATTCAGCGAGGTGGTGCGCCATGCCCGCGAAGAGGGGCCGCAGCGTGTGAGCGTTCGCGGCCATGACGCAGTCGTGGTGATGAGCGTCGAGGAGTTCGATCGTCTCGTGCCGGAGAAACCCCGTCTGCCCTTTTTGCAGTTCATGGAGAGCCTGCATCTCGACGGGCTCAACCTCGAACGCGAGATGGATCGCGGCCGGGACGTGGAACTGTGAGGGGATGGCTGCTCGACACCAATGTCGTGGCCGCTCTGATCAATCCGCAGGGTGCGCCGTCGGTGAAGCGTTGGGCCGAGGGGCAGGACGAGACGAGTTTCCATATCAGCGTGCTAACGCTGGCCGAATACGACAAGGGCATTCACAACCTGCCCGACGATCATCCGGATCGACCGCGCTACATGGCGGCGCGCGATGCGCTGGCGGAGCGGTTCGGTCATCGCGTGCTGTCCCTTGAGGACGAGGTCGTTCGGCGCTGGGGCCGGATTTCCGGGGCAGCCAAGCGCGCCAGTGGCCATGCGCCGCCGGTTATCGACACGCTGCTCGCGTCGACGGCGATCGAGCACGATCTCTATCTGGTGACGCGGAACGTCAAGGACACCAGGCCGTCAGGTGCGGTCGTGTTCGATCCATGGAATGACGATGTCGAGAAGTTTCCATTGAGCCCGCGCAGTTGACGGGCGAAATAGCGGCAATCAGGTGACGTGAACAATCACCAGCCATGACCGCTCTCTCTCGGCGAATTTGTAGAACTCCCAGCACACTACCTGTACCTGATGTCATCCGAGTCCTGCAGGGCGAGCTAACCAGCGGACCGGGCCCACTGATGTAGATAGCGAAACTACGCACTCGTCTGCATCGAACTCATTAGGCGTCGCTCTTCTTCGACAATATAATCGCGGATGACCGGGACATCGTCACGGCTATTCGAGATCAGTATCTGGAAGACAAAGTTTGAACCGTTTAGGAAGCCGAGTTCGGCCGACGCCAGATAGAAATCCCACATACGGCAGAAGCGTTCGCCCATCATGGCGACTGCCTCCTCGCGCCTGGCCTCATAACCGAGGCGCCAATGGTGGATCGTCCAGTAATAGTGCAGCCGCAAATTTTCGCAGTCGGCGCACCAGATCCCCGTGCGCTCCAACGAGGCAAACACCTCTGACAAAGCCGGCACATACCCACCTGGGAAGATATACTTGCGGATGAACGGCGCCGTCGTACCAGGCGGTGACATGCGACCGATCGCATGAACCAATGCGAAGCCGCCCTCCTTCAACAATCTGCTGATGACCGTGAAATAGCTGTCGAAATGAGCCACGCCCACGTGCTCCATCATTCCGATCGAGACAACACGGTCGAACTGTCCGCTGACCTCGCGATAGTCGACCTCGCGAAAATCGATCTGATGAGCGACCCCGGCCTCGATCGCTCGAAGCCGAGACGCCGCCAATTGCTCCGTCGAAACGTTGATCGCCGTGACCTTCACGTCGCAATACTTGGCGAGATAGATGGCGAGAGCGCCCCAGCCCGAGCCGATTTCCATCACATGCATGCCCGGCTCCAGCTTGAGCTTCGCGGCAATGTGGCGATGCTTGTGCATCTGCGCTTGCTGCAGACTGTTGTCCGGAGCCGTGTAATAGGCGCACGAATAGGCCATTGTCTCGTCAAGCCATAGTTCATAAAATTTCGTCGGGATGTCGTAGTGATGCTGAACGTTTTTGGCGGCGAGGCCGAGCTTGTTGTTCTGCTGGCGCCGGCGCAACGCACGCCAGACTTTCCGCAACGCCTTCTGAACAGGGTGGGCTGCCAACCCGGTGCGGTTGACGGAGAAAAGTGACAAGAGGTCAAATGCTTTGCCACCGTTCTCGATCACCAAGCGGCCATCCATGTAGGCTTCGGCCGCCTTCAGTTCCGGATTGAAGAAGATCTCGCGTTCGACCGCCTTGTCGGTTAGGCGGATCGTCACGTCGGGCCCATCCTGTCCACTGCCGAAGGCTTGCCTGAAACCATCCTCGAATATGACAGTCAGGCGCCCGTTCTTTACAAAACGGGAAAGCAGATTTGGCAGCAGACGCATTGCGGCTGGCTTCTCCTCACTTCACCCGTAAGTATGACTACCCGGTGTCGTTACATCAATACCGATCTGGGGGCGGAGAGGGTCGGACTTCAGAAGTCTCCTTCCAATGCCGAAGTAGCGACCCATCCGGGCAGCCTGCCCCGCGACCAGAAATGTCTGCTTCTGGCGCAATAGGATGTCCAGGGTGGTCGCCGGCAGCGTCTTCTATCGGGCATCGCAAAGATCGCCTCAAGGGCGGACATTCGGCGCAGAACCGTCGTTGAAAATTGATGGGACGGCGGCCGTTGTGGGTTAAAAAGTGACGCTACCCCACCTCAGGTTCTGACCGTCGTCGCGAGCATCGTCGTGACCTGACCCATTGCATACGGTCAGACTAGTTCTGTGCAAGGGCCGACTGAAAGTCCTTGGTGTTGTTGCGATTGGGATAGGACTGGTCCGGCACCGGCACACCGAGATGCAGGCAGAGCGGCTCCCATCCGTCTCCCAGATTGTGGACCAGCAGCCGACCCGGCGGCACTGTCGCAATGACCGCCCTTACATTGGCTTCGTAGACGGCGATCGCATTGGCGCGATCGTGCGGCCGGCCGCCGAAGACCTGTCTGGAGATCAACGCAAGACCTAGGGATTCCTGGTCCGTGCTCCGGCTGATGCCTGCCAGGATCGTTTTCTCGAAGCTTTTCCACCAGCTTTCCGGCGACCGGTATGTCAAGATGACCGGGGCGTCCGGATAGAACTCAACCAGATCACGCCAATAGTGCGCCGAGGGCCAGTCCATGCAAGACTGGTAACCCGCAAACAGCTGGTTCCAGTCTGGTGCCGCGCCCTGCGCCAGCGCACGCCAAAGCCGCTTCTGGTCTTCATTGGCCATGACTTCGAACATGTGGTGGCAGGGGCCGAAGCCAAGGATCGTCAGCGCCTCGCGCATCGAATCCGTTCCTGTCCGGCCAAAGCCCGTTCCGATTACCCTGACCGCCATTGTCTCCCCCCGGTTCAGGCCTACAGCCGTCAGATCAGTCGCTTGCGAGCACCATCCGCAGGCGGTTTCCCTCGGGGTCGCAGAGGTCCAGCGCCCCCTCCGTTTGCAGCGAGGGCACCTGCGTCTCGCCGAGACGTCGCGCAGCGGCCGCGAGGTTTTCCCGGCTGGGAAGCACGACGGTAAAATGCTCCAGACCTGCCGCGCCGAGCGGTGGCTCCTTCAACTCGTCGCGAGCCCAGATGTTGAACGCCACCATGTGTGGGCGTTCCTCGGTGCCGCAGTCGAACAGGCCAAACGTTGCAGACTGGATATGTGGCCTGAAGCCAAGCACGCCGAGGTAGAACGCCATCAGCGTTTCGGGCGACCGCGCGCGCATATGAATGTGACCGATGAAGCTATCCGCCGCGAGCGGCACGTTGATAGAGTCCGCAGCGTCGAGTTCGTGCAGCAATCGATCGATATCCAGGGGTTCCAGCCCGGAATGCCTCGTGCCGTCCTTGGCGACAAGCGAAACAGCGCCGCCAGTCATCTCTTCCCTGGAGGCGAGGCGCCCGGCCGTGTCGAAGCAGATCTCGATGCCGTTGCCTGAAGGATCGGAAACGTAAAGTGACTCCGAGATCAGATGATCCTGAGCGCCGTGCCTCAGGCCGGAGGCACGCAGCCGCGCGGCGACCCGGGCCAATTCCTTGCGTGTCGTGACATGGATGGCGACATGAAAGAGATCGCGGGACTTTGACGGCAGGACGGTTGTTGCCCCGGCGTGCAGCACAATAAGGCTCTTGCCGTCGACGCCGAGTTCGGCGATCCCGCTGTTCTTGGTCAGGGTCGAGAGGCCGACCACGTCACGCCAGACCGATAAGGCGGCTGGAATGTCGACGACGCGCAGATGAACCGGGCCGAGACGGGTGGTGTCGGCTAGAGTTTCTTGGCTCTTCATCGGCCGTTGTCTCCCTGCAGCGCTGGAACATTAGCTGTGAAAGATATGCCTGTCTTGGGCATAGTTCGGTCGACCCCTCCAGGCGTACCTGCAACCTCCAGCGCGATCTGCCGGTAATGTCCCGCATTAAGGCAGTGGCAAAGCTGCCTTAATTACCGAGATAGGCGCATTGGTGGCGCTGGCTAGCATCCGCTACGAGGATGGGAAAGACGAGCGTGCGCTGGAATGGCGCCAGGCTAGGCGCTTCGATCTGCCGACCAAGTCACCCGCTCGGCGAGAAACGCCGCGAACGGCTTCACATTCATGTTGCCGCTCGCCTCTTCCAGCCCCGCCAGATAGGCTTTGCGGTCTTCCACCCTGACTACGGTCCACGGATAACCGCCCGATGCCAGCATGGCATTCATGAGGAACCGCGCCATACGGCCGTTGCCGTCTGGATATGGATGCACATAACCCACAAGCCAGTGGCCCAGGACGGCGCGCACTGATACTTCTTTCTCCGCCTCTAGCAGATCAAACAGCTCGATCATGCCATCAGCAACCGCCTCTGTTCGCGGCGGTACATGCTGGGAGCCCCGCAGGTACACAGGGTGGTTGCGGTATCCGGCAAGCGCGCTTGCCTTGAGTATGCCCGCCGTCACAGACGGGGCGAACAGCTCGCGGTACCATTCCCTGTGCGTGTCCCGCGTTAGTGCGCCCGCAGGCGCACCGTTGATTATGGAGGCGACCGAGTCTTTGACTTTCTGAAACGCAAGGTAATAGCCGCGTGCGGCGAGGACATCACGGTTTTTGCGGTCCTCTCCGTCAATCTCCGGATTCCAGCTTCCCTCACGAACGCGATCGATGAGTTCGGGCGTCACGCTGTAGCCTTCTATCGACAACGAGTGATAGGCGTCGCTTTCATAGATATCCTCAACGAACTTCATGTAGGCGTCCTTGTCGGACGGCAGGCCGGGCGACTTCGGGAATGTCTCGATGATTGCTTCGCGCTGCGATTGCCAGATCGCGCGCAGGCGGGCGACCAGCGGCGGTACACCAGTCGCAATGGTAGTGACTCCCGTTTGTCCCGCAAATGGATCGGACTCGCGCACGCCATATCCGGCCGATTTGAAGGCCGCCACGATTTCATCGGCGAAGGCGTCTCGCCCTACGCGCCGGAATGCACCGGCAAGCCGCCCCGCCACGGCGGAATGGCCGCCGTCAAGCAGTAAGGCCAGCACGGTCACGTCGCGCACGGACGCCATGGCGACCTGCATCTCGATAGGCGTGCGCTGGAAGAACGCTTCCGGCACACGGATAAGCGCCGCCTCAACGGTGAACACGCGCTGGCCGTTTTTTTCGGTCAGCTGTTCCGGCATCTGCTTGACCCCAAGGTCATAGAGGGAGGTACCAAACAGCAAGTCGATCTTGTTGTTCTTGCCTTTGGGGGTATTCACAACCACCTGCGGCGGGAGGGTGGGCGCTTCCGCATGCAGCAGGAGAGACTGCTCGGGCGACAGGTACCAGTCCTTGCCGAACCGCTCATTGCAGTACAGTGAACAGAATTCCCAAAAGGTCGCATACCAGGGGGTGGTGTCCTGCTGTTGCGCCTGAGGCCCGGTTGACATTACCCAGCCCTTGATCACGTCGCGTAGGAATCCGTTTGCCAGCAGCCGCTCACGATGGACGCGCGACAGCTCGTCTGACTTGAATATGCGCCGCCCGCCCTCCTGCAGCGTGCTGTAAAATCACAAGTTTTTTATGTTGTGAGATCACAAGCTTTTTATGCGCTAAAGTCGTAAATCTAAATTTTTTCAATTAGTTATCAAGCATGACGCGCTCGGCTGAACGTCGGGTTGCGAGAGGCTTCTAGGCTAGGATGAGTAGCTTCTTGTCACTCGTGCCAATTGACGCCAGGCGTCGCGGCTGCGTGGCAATTGTGAGCAGCAGTGGCGTTCTGCCAAGCAAACACAGTGCAAAACCGCTAGAACCAAGCCGGATGCGCCGTAAGCTCTGGTTCGCCTCAAAGTCATTGTTGCTGGACCTTGCTACTCGCCGACACCCTTACCACATCTGCTGACACTCGAACCACGGTGACCCGGTGCCTTGACTTCCGGAATTGCTTCACCAACTATGACTCTATGAACGTCACTGTCAAAATCCGTAGCGATTTTCTTTTCCGGGTTTGCCCCATCGCGGGATCATAACCCCCGGCTCGGCTGCCATGCGCCCCGAGCCGAGGGGAAAACCTAAATCCACATAATGATCCGTGGGGTGCACCGCCTCTGGGCTTTGGTGCATCGACGAAGATTTTCCCGTTGGCCAGTTCCGCCACCTCTGATGACGGCCGGCCCAACTAGAATATGAGTATCCAAATGCAAAACAACACGAAGACCCGGCGTAAGCCAAACATCCGCATCTCGAAGTCGGACCATGCACGTTTATCGGCGCTTGCGAGCACTGTGGCCGCTCGAAATCCGGAGGCTTCCGATGAACTGTTCGCCGAACTCGAGCGCGCACGCATCGTCGCCGATGGTCGGGTCTCCGCTGGCACCGTCCGGATGGGTTCAACTGTGACGTTCAAGCCCGACACCGGTGATCGGAAAACGATCACGCTGGTTTTTCCTGGCGACGCGGACATCTCTGAAGGCAAGGTTTCAATCCTCACGCCGATTGGCACGGCCCTGATCGGCCTCTCGGCTGGACAGTCTAGCATGTGGACCGCCCGAGACGGGCGCCGGCACGAATTGCTGGTCCTTGCCGTGGACCAGCCCGGCCCGGAAGGCGATGGAGCCGAGCGGCTCGCACCAGCGTCTCCGGCGATTGCGGCGAGTGTCTAGACATGGGCGTCTCCGTACGTCTCCTCAATCATGCGGGCAGCCTGATCGCGGGAGTCTAACCCCTGCGCCGGCCTATCCGGGTCCGGCACAGGGGTAATTCGTCACACCCGATCAATTTCCTGACGCTGGATCCCCTTGCACGGGGCCGGCTGGAGACGCACCATGCCCAATATCGACAGCTGTCAACTGACGACCAAGGACTACACCATTCTGGAAGTGATGCGGGAGCGCCATCCGGCTCGCACCCAAACACTGTTGACTATCCTCCACCGGAAGATTTCGAGCGCACTCGTCATGTTTCGGGAAGACATCCCGGCAACCGTCGTGACGCTCAGCAGCCGCGTGACTTACCGGGTAAACGATGGGCCCGCCCGAACGCGCATCCTCACACATGGCGAGATGCGCGGTCTGGTAGGCATGCTTTTGCCAATCACCAATCCGCGCGGTCTGGCACTGCTTGGTCTGGCCGAAGGTCAATCCATGACCATTCCGAGCGCGGACGGCAGCCCTGAAACGCTGACTGTCCACGAAGTGGTCTATCAGCCGGAAGCCGCAAGGCGCGAGAGATTGAAGTGGGCGCTGGGGGCGGAACCGGGCTCGTCGCAACAGGGCAGGCCTGTTCTCCGCGTCGTCCATCGTTCTGATAAGTTGCAGGACAACGCAGAGAACAAAGTCGTGGCTGCTTTCGACACTGGGTTCGACGACCCGGGACCGTCCGCCGCCTGAGAGCTCGACCATCCCGAAGGTTGTGATGGGTAGACAACCGGCCCGGCGCGGCTGATCAGATAGTGCGCGACGATCCTTCTGCGACAGCGCCACCAGATTGTCTGCGAGCACATCATGCACCTGCGGAGGGGTAAGCTGGTTCAGGCCGCCAAGAAACTCCGCCGACAGCAAGTCGGCGTAGTTGTGAAAACTCTGGATGCGAACGCCCGGTGGGTCATGGGTCCAACCCTGTTGTGAAAGCTATTGTGATCGACCTCTCTGCGAAAACAGCTCGGCAGTGATTTCGTCCCTGTCTCCATTATGCTTAGCGATCAAGGCCAGCGCTTCCGGGTGGCCAATGTTGCCGAGCTTCATGAGATACGGAACCTCAAACGTTCTCTTGTTGAGGCGCCATTCTGGCACGTACCGTGTTGCTGGCTTTCGCGCTGTTGTTCCATCTTGACGCATCATTTTGACTCCTCTTCCTGATATGATGAAGCAGTCGCAAATTCCGTGCCTCGTCCCGCGTTGGAGGGCTATTCGAGGGAGATGGAAACTCATCGCGGGCTTGGCGGAAAGGGTCTCAAACTTGATACCCTTTCAAAGTCCGCCCCGCGTGGTTGTGGTGCCGGCGCGCTTGCTCCAGCATCCAAGACCTTGGCCCTGGCAGCTCAGGTAGAAGCGTTCGCCAGCGCGCGACACTGCCGGCCGCTGCTTTGCTCGCCATTCCTGTCAGGCGCGCTCTGCAGCTTGCCTGTGGCCAGCGCCATGCACTGCGAAGCCATACTGCGGGAAAGCCCTTGCTGCTTGTCGAGCCGTGGTCCGAAGTGACCGCGGGGCAATGCCGCCTTGTTGCGGAGCAGCCAGCAGCCGATTGCCATCTTCTGATCGATCGACGATGCCCGCGCGGGATCACCCGAGTATCGACCGGCAACGGATCAGCCAGCGGTGCGAGATTGGCCGGCGACATCGGGGCGAGATAGACCTTGTGAACCTCAGCCTGGAGCCTGTCAGGCAGCCTCATGAATTGCCGGATCGTCATTCGGATCGGAGCGCCAGCGCAGCGGTGTGCCGATCCGCACCGCGAAGGCGCCTTATGCGTCGGGCCTGCCACAGGTTCGGCGAGCGATAGGCGCTGACGCCCTCGATCTCGATTTCGGTGAATCGTGTTCGAGCCAGCATGCCGCGCTTCGCTTTGGATGGCACGGAATTTGCCTAAGTCTCTGCTTGCAGGACAAGGCCTTGGAGTCATGCGTCGATATCGGCGTCGCAATAGGCCGTGCCCCAGTTCGGATTCCGCGCGCCAGTCGACCGGAGGTGTCGTGAGGATGCATGCCAGATCGTCGAGGGCGTGTTACGAGAATGGCGGGGCACCGACCTGGCATGCGGCTGAGGTGACGCCATTGTCGTGGGAGCACCACTATGTTCATTGACTACTACGAACTTCTGGAGATCAGCCCGAACGCCAACTCGGAGACGATAGAACGGATATTTCGTTATTTTGCCATGCGCTACCATCCCGATAATCAGGACACCGGCGATGAAGCACGCTTCAGCGAACTCATCGAGGCCCATAACACGCTCAAAGACCCGGTCAAGCGCGCGCAGTACGACATTCAATATAAAGATCATTCGAACTTTCGTCGCAATTTGACTGAGGAAGCCGGCAACACTAAAGGCATCGAACGGGATAGCGTTATCCAGGCGAAGGTGCTCGCGCTTCTTTATGTTAAACGCCGACAGGACGTTCGCAACCCTGGAATTGGCGATACAGAACTCGAACGCTTATCCGCATGTCCGCGTGAACATTTAGAGTTTCATCTCTGGTATTTGAAAGCAAAAGGCTGGATTGCAAGGATCGAAAACGGCATGTTCGCGATCACCATAGAAGGCATCGATCGGGCCAATACCGAGCATCGTCGCGACACCACCACCAGACTGCTGGACCATAACGCAGGCTAAAGACGGAGGACCCGGCGCGATGAACGCCTACGATCACCATTGGCCTCAGCCGGCGAGATGCGCGTGTCGCCGGCCTTGTGGTGTCCGCCGTCGGTTTCATCTGCCGGCACCCCCCTTTTTCGTGCTCGGCGGCACCGCCCGTGGGCCCGGCCGCGGGAGGCCGATCTCTGGGAGGCTCATCGGGCAGCCCTACTGGTTAAGCGCGGCATAGAAGCCTTGTTCCAGACTGTAGCGGAATGGGCTGCCAAGTTCGGCCGAGAATATGCCCGTACCATCCGACGGTCGTCCGCGAGCGGAAGATAGGGAAGCAACGTTTTGTTCCGCATGGTCCCGACCCGACGGCCGATCGCAGCGGACTACACGCAACATCCCGCAAGCCAATTTGGAATGAATCTTGCTTGATAACAGCCGGGCGCATCGGATCCGGCTCGGGCACGTTCATGAACCTCATCAGCGTCGACATACGAATGCTCCGATCGCTGCAGTGCGTCGCGGAAACCGGCAGCATTACAGAGACGGCGCGGCGTCTCAGTCGCTCGCAGCCGGCCATTACGCTGCAACTTCAGCGACTCGACGACATCTGTGGCTGCAACCTGTTTCGTCATGACGGACGCAAGATGGTGCTCACATCCGACGGCAGGTTGGTGCTTTCTTATGCAAATTCGATCCTGCGCCTGCATGATGAACTGCTCTCGCGCCTCTCCTCGCCCGATATCGAAGGCCAGGTTATCCTCGGCACCCCCGATCTCTACGCGGCCTATCTGCTGCCGTCGATCCTTGCGGTGTTCCAGCGCGCCTTCCCGCGCGTCCAGGTCCAGCTTCAATGCTCGCTGTCGACGCCGCTGGTCGCGCAGGTCCATCGCGGCGAAATCGACATCGCGCTGGTCACGCGAATGAACGACTTCATTGGCGGGCGGGTCGTGCGTCAGGAACAGCTCGTCTGGATCACGGGGGAACACTCAATGGCGCATATCGAAACCCCCTTGCCGCTGGCGCTGCTGCCACCAGGCAACATCTATCGCGATCACGCGATCGAGCATCTCGAACTGGCCGGCCGCGCCTGGCGCATCGCCTGCGTCAGCGAAAGCGTCAGCGGGCTCCAGGCTGCGGTTTTTTCGGGTATGGCCGTCACCGTGCTCGGCCGCAGCGCGCTCGTTTCGGGCATGCGTGAGATCGTCGCCAGCGGCGAATTTCCGACGCTGCCGAAAGTCGACCTTTTGCTCTATAAGGCCCATGGTGCGACCACGCCGGCCGCCAAGGCGTTGTACGACTACCTCTCGCACTATCTCGATATCAGCCGCGAGATCGGCGCTGTGCTAGTGCCTGACAGGCGCGAGGCTGAAAGCCAGGAGCACTTCAGCGGCGATTGAGCGGCGGCCATTCCAGGGCCCAGGGCTGGGCCTGCTCGAAGGCCCCGGCGAGCGCGATGATGGAATTCTCGCGCATCCATGGCGCGATCATCTGCAGGCCGATCGGCAGACCTGAGGAATCACGCCCGCAAGGGACCGTCGCTGCTGGCAGACCGCACAGATTGACCGGCCAGGTGAAAGGCGACCAGCCCAGATGCGTGTCGACCGCATGCCCGTCGACGCTGGACGTGCCGAGCGCGCCGGCCGCGAAGGCTGTCACCGGGACCGTCGGCGTGAGCAGGATGTCGACAGTGTCGAACAGTTCGACAAACCGCCCCCTGAGACGCGAGCGCAGATGCGTCGCCGCCATATAGTCCGCGCCGCTGTAGCCGAGACCTCTTGTCAGAACCGCGCGGAACACGTCATCCGAATCGACAAACGCATCCTGATCGCGATCGCCGACCGATGCCGCCTGTTCCGTGAAGGCGATCGGCTTCAGCACCTTGTCCAGCATTTGCGGGTCGAGCGCGAAATTGACCTCGACAAGTTCGGCGCCGGCGGAGGCCAGGAGATCCACCGCAGCGGCAAAAGCCGCCCGGACTTGCGGATCGATCGGCGCGTAACCGAAATCGACCGAGAAGGCGACGCGCAGGCTCTTGGCCGACGCTGGGATCCTCGAATATTCCTGTGGCTCCAAGGCGAGCGAGGCGGCATCGCGCATGTCGTAGCCCGCGATCACTTCCAGCAGCCGGGACGCGTCCGCGACAGTGCGCGCGATGGGCCCGGTATGCGCCAGCGATCCCCATGACGGCGGGAAGAAGCCCGGCGCGCGCGAAACGAGACCAAAAGTCGGCTTGATACCGAACACCCCGCAGAAGGAAGCCGGCACGCGGATCGAGCCCACACCATCGGTGCCGACCGCCAGCGGACCGCAGCCAGCGGCGACGCCCACGGCAGCACCTCCGCTGGAGCCACCACTGGTGCGGTCGAGCGACCAGGGATTGCGCGTGATGCCGCTGACGGGACTGTCGGCGGTGAGCTTGTAACCGGATTCACAGGTGGTCGTCTTGCAGGTCACGATGGCGCCGGCGTCGCGCAAGCGGCGCACGACATGCGCATCGACCTGCGGCGTGAAGCCGGCGAGTGAAGGCGCTCCCGCTTTCGCCGGTTTGCCGGCGACGAAGACGAGATCCTTGATGGTGACCGGGACGCCTGCCAACGGGCGGTTTTCGACGCCCTTTCGGTAGCGCTGTGCGATCACCTTGGCTGCCGAAACAGCCTCGTCATAAAGATCGGTCACAACGATGTTGCAAACGTCGTCCGTGCGGCGGAGCGCCGACACAGTATCGTCGATCACGTCGACGGGGTCGAAACGCCCCGCTCTGTAGCCGGCGACCATGTCGGCGGCTGACAGACGCGCGAGGTCGCCCGGCGCGCTGGCCACGCCGAAATTGGCTGGATTGACGGTCATAAGCCCTCCCGGGCGGCCGGACTCGCGCGGCCAAGCCGCGCCGGCCGGCCGCTATTGTCCTTTTGTTGCACTCTGGCCGTCGTTTTGAAGCGCGGCTGCTACCGCTCGCCGTGCCATGACCATCACCAGATTGGCGCGATAATCGCGATCGGCATGGATGTCCGAATTCAATCCCGACGGATCCATCGATACGCGGCTGAGCTGCTCCGGATCGAACCGTTCCTGAAGCGCCGCCTCGATATCGAGCGCCCTGAACACCGACGAGGCCGCACCGGTGACGGCAACACGCACCTTTGCGGCCGTCCGTGCCACGAACACGCCGACAAGGGCATAGCGCGACGCCGGGCTGCGGAATTTCGCGTAGGCCGCCATTTCAGGAACCGGGATGCGGAAACCGGTGACGATTTCCCCGGGATCGAGCGCCGTCTCGAACATGTCGACGAAGAAATCATCCGCAGCGACGGTCCGCCTGGTCGTGACCACGGTCGCATCGAGCGCGAGGATCGCCGCGGGATAGTCGGCGGCTGGATCGTTGTTGGCAACAGAGCCACCGATCGTTCCGCGATGGCGAACTTGCGGGTCGCCGATCTGCCCGGCGAGCGAGGCCAGTGCGGGTATATGCGCCCGCACCAGCGCGGAGGCCGCCACATCGTGATGACGCGCCATGGCGCCGACGACCAGCGCGCCCTCCTCCAAGGTTATCTCGCGAAGTACCGCCACCGCCGAGAGGTCGATGATCGCGGCCGGCGCGGCCAGGCCTTGCTTCATGGTCGCCAGCAGGGTCATGCCGCCGGCCAGGATCCTGGCGTCGTCTTGTTCGGCAAGCAGATCGGCTGCCTCAACGGTCGTCTCCGGCTTCAGATAGGCGAAGGATTTCATCGAAGCCTCCTCATTCGGCCGCGAGCGCGGCGCGAGAATTGCGGATGACGTTCCAGATCCGGTTCGGCGTGGCCGGCATGTCGACATGGGTGATGCCCAGTGGCTGCAGGGCGTCGACCACGGCGTTGATGACGGCAGCCGGCGAACCTATGGTGCCGCACTCGCCGCACCCCTTCACGCCCATCGGCGTATGTGTGCAGGCGGTGGAGTGCGGCGTAACGACGATGGTCGGGAAATTGTCGGCGCGCGGCATGCAATAGTCCATGAAGGACCCGGACAGCAGCTGTCCGGAACTCTCGTCGTAGACGCCGTGCTCGAACAGCGCCTGGCCAACGCCCTGGGCGATGCCGCCTTGCAACTGGCCCTCGACGATCATCGGGTTGATGATCGTGCCGACATCGTCGACGGCGGTATAGCGCTCGAGAGTCACCGTGCCGGTGTCGGGGTCGATCTCGACTTCGGCGAAATGCGCACCGCCGGGATAGGTGAAGTTGACCGGGTCGTAATAGGATTGCTCCTCGAGCCCAGGTTCGAGCGTCTCCAGCGGATAGTCGAAGGGCACATAGGCCGCGCCGGCAATCTCGGTGAACTTCTTCTTGCGATCGGTGCCGGCGACGGAAAACTCCCCCGCGTCGAAGACGATATCCCCCAGATCAGCCTCAAGCTGGTGCGCTGCGATCTTTCTGCCCTTCAGGATCACCTTGTCGGCCGCCTTCGAAAGCGCCGCACCGCCGACCACAAGCGAGCGTGAGCCGTAGGTGCCCATGCCGAACTGAACCTTTGCGGTATCGCCGCAGACGATATCGATATCCTCGAACGGCACGCCAAGCCGATCCGAGACGATCTGCGCGAACGTCGTTTCGTGGCCCTGGCCGTGGTTGTGGGTGCCGATCAGCACGGTGACGGCGCCCGTCGGATGCACGCGCACCGTGGCGCTTTCGTAAAGGCCGCCGCGCGCGCCGAGACTGCCGGCGAGCCGCGACGGCGCGAGCCCACAGGCTTCGACATAGGTGGAAAGCCCGAGGCCGCGATATTTGCCGCGGCGCGCCGATTCCAGTCGCCGCTGCTCGAAGCCTTCCACGTCGGCGAGCTTCTCGGCCCTGTCGAGGCAGCCCATCGGATCGCCGCTGTCGTATTCGACGATGACCGGCGTCTGATAGGGGTAGGCCTCCGTCGGGATCATGTTGCGGCGCCTGATGGCGCGCTTGTCGATACCCATTTCGATCGCCGCCACGTCGACCAGACGCTCCAGCACGAAGGTCGCTTCCGGCCGGCCGGCGCCGCGATAGGCATCCACGGGAACGGTGTTGGTGAACACCACCTTCACCGAACAATGTATCGCCGGCATGCGATAGACCCCCGACAGCAGAGGCGCATAAAGGTTGGTCGGGATATTGGGTCCGAAGGTCGAGAGGTAGCCACCCATATTGGCGAGGGTGCGCACCCTCAGGCCGAGAAACTTGCCGCTCTCGTCGAGGGCCAGATCGGCCTCGGTGAAATGGTCGCGGCCATGGGCGTCGGACACGAAGCCTTCCGACCTCTCGCACACCCATTTGACAGGTCGCCTAAGCTTTGCGGCGGCCCAGGTGACAACGGCTTCCTCGGCATAGTGGAACTGCTTGACGCCGAAGCCGCCACCAACGTCGGGCGCCACGACACGCAATTTGTGCTGGGGGATATGAAGCACGAATTCGCCCATCAGGAAGCGCACAACATGCGGAAACTGGCTGGTGGTCCACAGCGTGTGCTGGCCTGTGGCGAAATCATAATCGCCGATAGCGGCGCGCGGCTCCATCGGATTGCCGATGAGGCGGTTGTTGACCAGTTCGATGCTGGCGACATGCGCGGCGTCGGCGAACGCCGCCTCCACGGCGGCGGCGTCGCCCAGTTCCCAGTCGCAGCAGAGATTGTCGGCAATGTCGTCGTAGACGGTGGGCGCGCCCGCCTGCAAGGCTTCGACGACGCTGACCACGGCGGGCAGGATTTCGTACTGGACGTCGATCGCTTCTGCTGCGGTCCGCGCCTGCTCGACCGATTCCGCCACCACGAAGGCGACAGCGTCGCCGACATGGCGCACTTTGCCATGCGCGATCGGCGGGTGCGGCGGCTCCTTCATCGGATTGCCGTCCTTGCCATGGATGCCCCAGCCGACCGGCAGGCCGCCGACATTGTCGGCTTTCAGGTCCTCGCCGGTATAGACCGCCAGCACGCCCGACATGGCACGGGCTGCTGTCACGTCGATCGCCCCAAGCCGGGCATGCGCATGCGGCGAGCGCAGGAACGCCCCGAACACCATGCCGGGCCGCTTGATGTCTGCGACGTAGTTGCCGCGCCCGGTGACGAAGCGCAGATCCTCCTTGCGCTTTGGCGCCGCGCCGATGCCGATCACTTTTGACACGTTCATGAGCCCCTCTCTTCGCACATGGCGGCAGCGCCGGCGATTACGGATTTGACGATGTTGTGGTAGCCGGTGCAGCGGCAGAGATTGCCCTCCAGCCAATCGCGCACCTCCGTCTCGCTCGGGTCGGGATTGCGGCCGACGAGGTCGACCGCGCTCATCAGCATACCCGGCGTGCAGAAGCCGCATTGCAGCCCGTGGTTTTCATGGAAAGCCTGTTGCATCGGATGCAATTTCGTCTGCCCGGCGCCCGACAGGCCTTCGACGGTCATAACCGAACCCCCATCCGCCGAGACCGCCAGCATGGTGCAGCTCTTCACGGACTCGCCGTTGAAGTGCACCAGGCAGGCGCCGCATTGGCTGGTGTCGCAGCCGACATGCGTTCCCGTGAGCGAGAGCTGCTCGCGCAGCAGCTCGACCAGCAGCATCGCCGGCTCGACCGAGATGCTGATCGGGCGCGCATTGAGCGTGAGACTGATTTCCATGACGTGCTCCAAATCCCTACAGGTCCTAAGCAAGCAAATGTGCGCGGTCGATCAGCCATGCGGCAAGCACGCTGTCGCCGACTTCGAACGGATTCTCGAAAAAACGGCGCTCCGGCATATAGGCGACGAAACCCTCCTCGCCGGCCGCGTCCAGCATCACCTTGACGAAGTTGCCCTGATACTCGATGCCGAGGATCGTCGCCGGCACCGACGCCATGTCCTCGGAGAGCGCCGTGTCCTTGCGGAAGAGTTCGACATCGTCGCGCCGCACCGCGATGTCGATTGCCTGGCCGGCCTCCAACCGAGCGCCAGCGTGCATCGGAATCTGAATGCCGGCGATCGCGGGGCTTGCGATCATCGCCCGCGTGCCGTTGATCTTGCCGACCTTGCCGCTCAGCACATTCTGCCCGCCAAGAAACTCCGCGACGTAGCGATCCTTGGGTGCGGCATAGATTTCGCGCGCCGGACCCGACTGCTTGATCTTGCCGTTTTCCATAACCACGACCATGTCGGCGAGCGCGATCGCCTCGAGCTGGGTGTGCGTGACATGGACGAAGGTGATGCCGAGTTCGCGCTGCATGCGCCTCAGTTCGGCGCGCATCCTGACGCGCAGGTGTTCATCGAGCGCCGACAGCGGCTCGTCGAGCAGCAGCACCCGCGGTTCGGTGATCGCCGCGCGGGCGAGCGCAACCCGCTGCTGCTGGCCGCCGGAAAGCTGTGCCGGGAGACGGTCGGAAAACTCGGCCATCCGCACCTTCTCGATCATGGCGTCGGTCCTGGCGTAGCGCTCGGTTTTCGAAAGCCCGCGAACTCTGAGCGCAAAGGCGATGTTGTCGCGAACCGTGAGGTGCGGAAACAGTGCGTAGGACTGGAACATCATCGCCGTGCGGCGCTCGACAGGAGGCAGGCCGACGACGTTGTCGCCGCCGATCAGGATCTCGCCAACGGTGGGATCCTCATGGCCTGCGATCATCCGCAGGATCGTGGTCTTGCCGCAGCCGGACGGGCCTAGAATGCAGCAATAGGCGCCGTCGGGGATCTTCAGATTGACGCCGTCGACTGCGTAGGTGAAGCCGTCATAGCTCTTGGCGACGCCGGCAATCTCTATATGGCCCTTGCCGAGGCTCATGCCGCACCTCCCGGCTGGCCGGGCGAACGCGCCTCGCGCCGCTTCTGGATGAAGGCGATCGTGCCCAGGCTTGCGCCAATGACGAGGAAAGAGACGATCGTGGTAACGGTGCCGAGCGCATAGAGCGCCGGCGAGGTGATGTTCAGCGTCATGCTCCAGATCTCCAGGGGCAGCGTGTTGAGCGAGCCTGCGGTCTGCAGCGTCCGCGCAAATTCGTCATAGGAGAGCGTGAAGCCGAACAGCGCGACGGCGACAATGCCGGGCGCCAGCACCGGGATCACAACGAGCCGGATCGTCTGCCATGGCGATGCGCCGAGGTCGCGTGCCGCCTCCTCCCAGGCATGGTCGAAACGCGACATGACGGCAAACATGACCAGCACGCCGAAGGGCAGCGTCCATGAAAGCTGCGCGCCAAGCGCCGATGTGAACAGGCTTGCATCGATGCCGATCGCGTTGAAGATGAGCCCGACGCCGATGCCGAGCACCAGGCCCGGAACGACCAGGCTGCCGATCATCATATAGAAGACGATCATGTCGCCAGCGAAGCGTTTGCGGAAGCCAAGCCCGGCCAGGAAGGAGACGAGCACGGTCAGCACCGTGATCACGAGCGCAAGCTCGAAGGAACGCTCGAAGGAGCCTTTGACGTCGCCGGTGCGAACCTGTGTGAACAGGTCGACGAACCAGTGCAGCGACAGGCCTTTCATCGGGAAGACCAGCCCGCCGCGCAGATCCTGGAAGGAAAGGACATAGATGCAGGCCATCGGCCCGTAGAGCGCCAGCAGATAAACCGTGAACAATGCGGCAAGCACGTAGAAGGTCCACGGCCGACGCCCACTGGCTGGCGCGATCGCCCGGCTGCCTCGCACCGGTACGCTGGTGGCGGCCCTATCCGAGATACGAGCCAGGCTCATCGCGTGATCTCCTTGCGAATGTCGACGAAACGCAGGATCAGAGCGACGGTGATGACGAGGATTATCGTCAGTAGAACCGCGCTCGCCGCGGCGGTCGGATATTGCAGCACCGAGATGTCCTCGTAGAAGGCGCCGACGACCGAGGCCGAGCCACCGCCCGACATCACCTTGACCACGAAGAAGTCGCCCATGACGATCGAGATCACGAAGATCGAACCAAGCGCGATGCCGCTCTTCGACAGCGGCACGATGATCAGGCGCATGATATCGAAGCGGCTGGCGCCTGCATCGAGCGCGGCCTCGACGACGCGCTTGTCTATGCGGCCCATGGCGTTGAAGATCGGTACGATCATGAAGATGGTGAGCTGGTGGACATAGGCGACCACCACCGCGAAGCTCGAGAACAGCAGGAATTCGAGCGGCTGGTCGATCAGGCCAAGCTTGAGCAAGGCCTCGTTGACCAGCCCTTCCTTGCCGAGCAACGGGATCCAGGAAATCATCCGGATGATGTTCGAGGTCCAGAACGGTACCGTGCACAGCAGGAACAGCCCAAGCGCGAGCAATTGGTTCCTGACATGGAAGACGAGGAAATAGGCAACAAGGAACCCGATGAGGAGGCTGAAGAACCAGGTCAGCACGGTGAACTTGACCGTCTCATAATAGAGATTGAACGTCAGCCCCGAGGTCAGGATCTCGGTGTAATTATTGAGGTTGAAGGCCGGAAACAGGCCGCCGAAGCCATCAGTCTCGAAGAAGCTCGCGGCCACCACGGCGATCAGCGGCAGCACGAAAAAAGGGATCAGCACGACGACCAGCGGGGTCACATAAGCCCATCCGGCCAGATTTCGCTTGAACGCAGCACTTTGCGCCATCGTGGCTCTCCGAAGATTTTCGGATGAAGGGATGGATCGGGCACGGCGCGCCCGATCCGGTTGCGCTTCAGGCGACTTTGAAGTCGTTCCAGCGCTTGTTCATGTAGGCAGCCTCGTCCATCAGGGTGTTCCAGCACGAGATGTTCTTGACCCGATCGAGGAAGGACCCGCCATCGCGCACCGTGGCTTGCTTCTCCATTGGGATGCCGTAAGGGTCCTTGATCTCGTCGGGCGCAGGCTTGCCGTCGTACCAATAATCCCATTCAGCAGCGGTGAGGAACGGCTTGGCCTTGGTGGGCACCGGGCTGTAGTAGCCGTAGCGGGCGACGAAGGCACCCTGCCAGCCGGTGTAGTACCAGTTGATATACTCGTAGGCAGCTTCGAGCTTCTTGCCGGTGAGGTGCTTCATCAGGCCCATGCCGTTGCACCAGCCGCGATAGCCTTCCTTGTCGCCCTTCTTGTTGACCGGCGCGTAGACGCACGGGATCTCCTTGACCCGGACGGCGGCGACGGCCGGCGACCACATGGACTGAATGATCACCTCGCCGGCGGCCATCAGCTGCACCGACTGGTCGAATGTTGTCCAGGTGGCGCGGAAGTGGCCCGACTTCTTCAGTTCAATCAGTTTGTCGATCGTGAAGTCGATCTCGGCCTTGGTCATGTCGCCCTTATTGCCGTACTTGATCAGGTCGGCACTCTCCAAGCACAGGGCGGCGTCCATGATGCCAATCGCGGGCACGTCTAGGATCGCCGCCTTGCCCTTGAACTTCGGATCGATCAGTTCCTTCCATTCGGTGACCGGATGGCCGACCAGATCGGGACGATAGCCGATCGAATCCGCGTTGTAGACTTGCGGCAGGAACGTCGCCCATTCGGTGACGCCGTCGTGAAGCTCAGTCGCGTCGGGAGTCTCGATATACATCGCTTCGTAGGGCGAAATGCCCTGACGCGAGACAACGGTGCCGTCGATCTCGCCCTTTGTGAAGATCGGCAGGATATTGTCGAACTCCTTGATCTTCTTGACTTCGATGCCCTGGATGACGCCGCGCTTGGCGGCAAGCTTGGCCTGCCAGCCTTCAAGGTCGGCGATATCGACCGAATTCGGCTGGGTAATGAAGCGATTGATGGCTGCCGAGGTGTCGAGATTCTGCATCGTCACCTTGAAGCCGAGATCCTTGGCGGCCTGGTCGCCGATGGCCTTCACCACCGAGTAGGAGACACCGAGATGGCGCAGTTCGATGTCCTTGATTTCCTGGGCCCAGATCGTTGGAAACCCGCCGATTGCCCCCGATCCGACGGCAGCCCCGGCAGCGGCAGCGCTGCCTTTGAGAAACTTTCTTCTGGTCAGTGAATTCGTCGACTCTTTCACCTGTTTCATGGTCAAACCCTTCCCCTGCATGCCGAACCTGTCCTCGGCAATCCACTTTCGTTCGATGTCTGGCTGTCTGCTGGGGGCAGGATATATTTTTTGTCCGATGCGCCAAATTAGAAGTAAAAATTTCAATCATAAGCGGGGCAAATCTGCCGAAAATATAGGCGGCGGGTAAGCACCTTCTCGCCAAAACATATGCAGAAGCGCCGATTCCTTAGAATTTTTTGCAAGAATATTCAGCAGACTGGCGGTTCCGCAATTCGAAGACCCGCATCCGCGGAACGAAAATAGTTTCAAGCCGCGCCTCTGACCGGCATATGACTTGATCGATGGCGGGACTATCGAGCTTTGGGCAGTATCGTCGAGGATCGAAAAATCCATCACCACGCTCTGGCCAACACGCTCTTCTGTAGCCCATCGCAGACTTTCTATGTTGCAACGGCTGAATGGGAGCGCAGAGAGGTCTGACAGTGGGGCAGTGGCGGCTGGGACCGAGGCTGCCGTAGCATCATATTGAAAAATCCGCCCTGAAAGCGGATCTTTAAGGACGATCCCTCCGGATGATGGCATGGCGGCGGCAGTATCGCCAACGATGATCACCGTTCGGAAGGAGACAAGACGCCAGCGGGCCGGAAGACACGCTACTTGCGAACGCAGCATAAACAACCTTGGCGCTGGGGTCAGTGTCGGCCTGCAGCTTGAAGTCCAGCCGGTTGCCTCTTGATGAGATCGGTTATCGTGCTATATATGTAACCATCCTCACCAATCAACGGAGCGGGATAATGGCACTTTCCAATGACACCATCGAACTATCGGGATTCGGCGCACTCACCGGAACGCCGAAGCAGGTTGGTGACCAACTTGATCGGCTGACTGCGGAACAGGTCATTGCACTAACGTTCGAACATGGGAGTGAACCAGCGGTTCGCGCTCTAGCCGACACGGTCGTCAGCATTGCGCCGCTGGTCCGAACCATCCTGATGCGTCGCCAGCGTGAGGCAATCAACTCGATAATTGAGGCCCTGGTCCCTCAGGTGCCGCCCCCGCAACATATGCTTGTCGAAGCACGGATGACGGCCGAGGCGAGAAGGGCCGTGCTGGAAAGCGGTGATTGGCTGACCGCTCCCCAGATCGCAAAAATGGCTGGGTTCAGCACAAGCAACCCGAGTGCGCAGCCCAACAAATGGAAGAAAGAGGGCCAGATCTTTGCAGTTCGGCATCGGGGCGTAGACTATTTTCCTGGCTATGCTCTGGATTCTGCCTCTGGATATAGGCCCATCAAAGCGCTCGCTAAGATTCTTAGCAGTTTCCGCGGGAAAAAGGATGACTGGGGGCTCGCCTATTGGTTTTCATCAGTCAATAGCTTCCTCGGGGGCGAGCGTCCGCAAGATCTGCTGACTACGCGACCCGAGCGCGTTCTTGCAGCCGCCGAGGATGAGTTGGTAGGCGCACTCCATGGCTAAATCTAAGATTGGACGGGGACACCGGACAACTCCAGTTCCCGTTCCATCGAACGATTTGCAGGATATCGTCACTCGAACAATATGGCCGGCGGGCCAAGTTATCCATCGCATTCATTTGAACCTCTATGCCGGCGTCGAGTTCAATCCGGGCGTGAAAGGCAATGCCCGATTCAGCCCGATCAAGAATGCAAGTGGAGCCAGTATCCCAACTCTGTACGGTGGGACGACCTTTGAATGTGCGGCAATGGAAACCGTCTTCCACGATGTGCCATTCGCGGCGGGCCTGAAGACCTACGACAAGGCAAAACTAGCTGATCAAGTCTATTCGCAGGTGGCGCCACAAAGCGATCTAGTGCTGGCTGATTTGAGCGTCACCGCTTTGAGGAGACTCGGGATCAGGCGCAGCCAGATTATCGATACTGAGAAGGATGGCTATCCAGAAACACGCCCTTGGGCTGAAGCCATTCACGCACAATGCCCAGATATCCAAGGACTTTTCTGGATATCTCGGCAGGACGATCGGGCTGTCGCCGTGATGCTGTTTGGCGATCGAATTCCTGCACATGTGTTGGTGCAGACCGGCGCGTCGCGCGACTTGACCGGCGATTCAGACCTCTATTGCGAATTGCTCGAACTCGCCGATCGTATCGGCGTAAAGATCGTAGGCTTCAGCTTTTGATGGCGGAACAGACGACCAGGGCAAATCGGGGAACAGCGACGGGGTAGTGTTCACCTCCCCAGCCGCACTTTCCGACAACCATCTGATCGGAGCGTGCCGCTATTTACGCGCCTCGCCCACGAAATCCCAAAACCCAAGGATTGGCGGGCATTGCAGCGCGGTTGCGTAATCTTGTTTCATGACGAGCTGAATGACCCCAACACGGTTGAGTACGGCCGCGGTGGGCAGGATCAGGGCGGAATCGACGTCATCGGGCGTCGCAAGAGCGACCCCAATCACTATGTCGGTATCCAATGCCGAAGGATCACAGAACCGCTCAAGGAGCCAAAAATCCTCTCCGTTTTGCCGGGCGGCGCTGCAACTCGAGGCGGGACTGAAGGAGATCATTTTCGCCACAATCGACCGCCTCGGTGACGATCCGCTGGCACTCGATGAGGCGGCGCGGAGCCTCAGGGCATCCGAAAGGTAACCGCCGGCTGTCCAGGCAAGCCCGCCGCTGTACTCGACACATTGCCGCAGATCTTCACTCTCCGAAGTGTCACCTTATGCGCTGCGTACGGCGAACGTCATTGAGGACATTTGCCCCCAGCGCCAGGTTTGCGGTCTCATTCAGGGAGCCTAGCCAACGGCCGCGGAATACGATGCCGCTCGGTCGAAAACGCGCACACGGACCACAGGATCGCCAGCATCGTGTTCGGGCCAGAACCGAGCCCTACGATAGCTGAGCGAGCCTTTGGTGTAGTATCCGACCCCTGGCGTACGAACCAACAGCGGGGTGGCTGCGGCACCGAAATTAAGCTTGAAATGGTATCCAGACTTGACCACGCAAAAATCGAGGGAGGCGAGTTCTATGCCTTGGCTCGTGAAAACGGCTGGGTCGTGACTAAAGGCTGCCTGGGTCGTCAAGACGATGAGCAGCCTATCATCGATCTTCACAATGGCGGTCCGGCCCATGCTTGACGGTTCGCCGCCCTGGAAGGGACCGGCCAAGGTGAAGTCGCCGCTGCTCAGGTGGATGACTTTGCCAGTGATCGGCAGAGGTCTGAAACCCGGCGTGATCCGCCCACCCACCGCGCAGGAAACGACGTTGCCCAGTCCGGTTTCGAAGGCGATATCGACGGCTTGAGGATCCGTGATGGGAATCGCCCCTCGCAAGCCATCTTGGCGGTTCAATGCGGCTTCCAGGATCGCCGTACTGTCTCCGGGCGCGCCGGCAAGCACACGGTCTCCCATATCGGCGAGGACGAAAGGCCGGCGAGAGCCCGCTGCGGCAATCGTGTCGAGTGCCTCACCAATCGACAACAGCTCGTCGGCGAAACGGCCCCGCTTTTCCCAGAAGGCCTGGGCGAGGGAATGCGCCACCAGCTCGCCTTTTTGGCCGGCATCATTCGTCAGCACGACGGCGGCTTGGCCGATATCCTCGTCGTCTGCGTAACGGAATACATTGAAGAGGGAGACGTCCCAGATTGCCGGACAATCCTTCGCGGCAAGGCGCGCCTGGTCGTGGATTTCGCGCAAAGGGCCCGCTGCTGTTTCTGCCGCGCCTGGCAGGATCATCGGGATCTTGGCCATCGCGGTCACGGGGCGCAGCGAACCATTGAGCATCGCCAGAACATATGCAGCGACCTTCTCACCGCATTCGACGACGTCTGAGTGCGGATTTTCCTTGCAGGCAATGCACAGATCGACCGCAGCGAGCATGGCATCCGTGACGTGCGCATGAAGGTCGAGCCCGATACCGATTGGCACCGTTTCGCCAACGGCGGCTCGGAGCCCCGCGAGGAGATCTCCTTCAGCGTCCTCGAGAAGCGTGGTTCCCATGGCGCCGTGCAACTCGAGCGCGATCGCGTCAGGCTCGAGAGTGGTGGCGTCCCAGATCAGACGCTCCTTCACCGCGGCGAAGAAGGCATGGTCGACCAGTCCGCCTGGAGGCGCGACCACCGAAATGCTGGGCAGGATGTCCACCTGCTCTTTCGAGAGTTGCTGAATGATACCCGCCAAGGTCGAGCCCGAAGTCGCAGCGGCTGCCAGCAACTCATCGCCTTCACATATCTGGAAATCAGCTTCGCAGGTCGGCTGCGGATTGAACCCGTTTGACTCGTGCCAGATCCGGGCGACCAGGATCCGCGGCGCAGATTTGCTCATGGTCAATCTCCCCGTTTTGGTCACTGCTGGATCCAAGCGTTCCATCGCTCAAGCAAAAGGGCGGCGTTGTCGTTGATCCATTTGGCGTCCGGAATGACAGGACTGCTTTGGGGATCTGACATGCTCGGCATGTCAGCGCGCGCTTGTGGCGACATCAGTTTGACGGCCTCGCCGCTTGGCGGCTTGCAGGACAATGCCTCACAGACCTTCGCTTGCGCGGCAGGCGTGTTCAGCCAGTATTCAGCAAGTTTGAGTGCGTTCTCGCGATGCGGTGCATTCTTGATCAGAGCGATGCGGTCGCCGACCAGGAAAGAGGCGGCGTGTGACCATGCGATGGGCAGTCCCTCGCTTTGCATGGCCTTGGCGCGGGTCAGCCATATCTGACCGACGACATATTCACCATTGCGAAAGCCCTGCATGCTTTGGTCGCCGGTCTTCCACCATAGCGCCACGGCTGATCGGATTTGTTCGAGCTTCGCTAAGGCCCGGTCGATGTCGAGCGGAAACAGCTTTTCTGGGCTCACGCCGTCGGCAAGCAAGGCCGCCGCCATGACACGCCAGGGGTCATTGAAATCGGGGAAGGACCGGCCACCGGGGAATTTTCGGACGTCCCACGCGTCTGCCCAGGTCTTGGGAGCGGCACCGGCGAAGGCATCCGTCCGGTATGCCAGAAGTGTCGAATTCGATAGCAACCGCACACCGGCTGCGTTGCACGCTTCGCCATCCAGGTCAGCCTGTGTCGAAAACTCCTTGCAAAACGCCGAGAGGTTCTCTGCGTAGAGCAAGTGCTGGTCGGAAGCCGCCTGTATCTCACCTTGCAGGTAAAGGTACCAACTGACGTTGCCAGTCTTGACCATGGCGGCAGCTTTGGCGCGCATCTCAGCGTTGGTGGCTCCGACGGTGACGACTTCAATGCCCGTCTTGGCCGTGAACGGATCGAACCATGCTTCCCGCAGGGCCTTTTCGTAGGCGCCTCCTGTTGTCGCGACCACTATCTGCTCGGCGGCAGCGACGCTCGCCCCCAAAGTGGCCAGGCAGGCAAAAGCGGCCAGGCATGCAGTTATCGCTGCAGTCAGTTTCTGGAAAGTCCGAGGCATCGAAGTTTCTCCCACGTCTGGTTTGGTTGAGCTATTTGCTAATGCTGCCGGGTGGTGGCCCTGACGGCTGCCATCAGCAGCAGTGACAGGCCGGCCAGCAGTGTCGAGACTGCGGCAATCACTGGCGTGAGATTGAAATCGATGTCCTCGAACATCTTGCGGCTGATGGTCTTTCCGCCTGTGTCGGAAATGAAGAACGCAACCGTCGCTTCGTCGAAGGATGACAGAAAGGCGAATACTGCCGCCACAGCGACCGAAGGCGAGATATTTGGCAGCACAATGAGCAGAAACGATCGCGTCCGGCTGGCCCCGCAACTCAGCGCAGCAAGCTCCAGCGTGAAATCGAACCGTTGCAGTGCAGCCGTCACGGTGATCAGGACGTAAGGGACAGCCAGTACGGTATGGGCGACGAGGAACCCCATGAAATTTCCCGTCAGCCGTAGGGGCGCGAAGATCAAGTAAAGTGCCACACCAAACACCACATGGGGGACCACCATCGGCCCAAGCGAAAGCGCCTGAAGCGCCTGTTTGCCCGGCAGATCTCCGCGCGTCAGGGCCATTGCCGCAAGTGTGCCGATGACCGTCGCGGCAAGGCTGGTTGCGAGCGCGATCTTGAGGCTGAACCAAGTTGCCGCCATCCAGTCGGGGTCGGACAGATATTCGCGATACCAGTGCAGGGTCAGCTGCCGGGGCGGAAACTCGATGTGGTCGGCGCTCCCCAACGAGATCGGTAAAATCACCAGGGTTGGCAGGATCAGGTAGAAGAGGATCAAGGCGAGCACCGCGCCTTGCAGCAGGATGGTGAGCGTAGCTGCCCAAGGCCTTTGCCAGATGGTGGTAAGGCTGCCGGCTGGAGGGGTCGCCAGGCGGGGAGATCCGGTTTCAATCGACACTTGCAAATCCTTTCGACATGGAAAAGGCCTTGCGGAAAACCAGCACCATGATCAGCGTCGTGATCAGCAGGACGGTTGAGAGTGCCGCGGCGAATGGCCAGTCGAGAAGCACGGTCGCTTGTTGGCCGATCAGTGTCGCGACAATCAGGGTGCCTGGTCCCCCGACCAGTGCCGGGGTGATGTAAAAGCCGAGTGCGAGAATGAAACACATGACGCATCCGGCAAAGACGCCCGGCAGGCTGAGAGGCAGGGTGACGCGCAGGAATGCCGTTGACGCCCCTGCCCCAAGGCTGCGGGCGGCGCAGACATACTCTTGCGGGATCGACCGTAGAGCTGCGAAGATCGGCAAGACCATGAACGGCAAAAGGACGTGGGTCATCGCGACGATGATCGCCCCTTCGTTGTAGAGGAGCTTGAGGGGCGCTTCGACCAGTCCGAGCTCTGTCATGACATTGTTGGCCACGCCATTTCGCTGCAAGAGCACGATCCAGGCATAGGAGCGTACGAGCACCGGCGACCAGAGAGCGATAAACACCGCGGCCGCCGCAACCGCCGCCAGGCGCCGTCTGAGGCTCGCCATGGCAAGAGCGACTGGATAGCCAAGCATGAAGGACGTGATCGTGACGAACAGAGCGATTCTGAACGTTCGCGCCATGACCGAAAGATAGATCGGCTGCTCGATGATCTTTCGGTACGAAGTGAGATCCAGCGCTGGCGTAAACAGGCTCAGCTTGATCAGCGCTCCGATCGGGTACACGAACCCCACCGACATCACCAGCAGCAATGGAGCGATCAGTGCGAACGACAACGCCGGCGAGTAGCGGCTCACCGAGCCGCCCGGCCGTGCGAAGCTGCGTTGGTTTGACCTGGAAGTTGCGTCAGCCATGATCAGGCCTCGGGCGCTGCAAAGACATGGAAGGCCTCCTTGGAGGCATACAAGTCGACGCGTTCGCCTCGTCTGAAACGGCCGATCGAAGTGGAAGCAGGCAGCTGGATCTGCACCATCGGCTGACCGAATGTGGCAAGGCGCACGAGATAGAGGCGAAACGCGCCGACGAAGATTTCGGCGTCGATATGGCCTATGGCAGTCGCCGAATCTGGCTGTGCGAAGGACAGGTTTTCGGGCCGGACCGCGAGTTTGACGGCTCGACCCCGTTGCAGGCGACCTGGCCCGTCCAAGCAAGGCGATGGAACGGTGACGGTGATCCTGTCCGATATGCGGATGTGGCAAGTGCCGGCTTCGTCACGCTGGCATTCGCCGTCGATGAAATTCATTTTGCCGACGAACTGCGCGACAAAAGGTGATTTCGGTCGATGGTAGATATCGGCGGGAGTGCCAAGCTGGACGAGAGTGGCGTCAGACATGACGGCCACGCGGTCGGACAGGGTCATTGCTTCGTCCTGGTCGTGGGTGACGTAGACGACGGTTGCGCCGAGCTTGGATTGGATCCGCTTGATTTCGAGCTGCATCGCCTCGCGCAGGTTTTTGTCGAGGGCGCCGAGTGGTTCGTCCATCAGCAGAACAGGCGGTTCGCAAACCAGTGCCCGGGCGACAGCGACCCGTTGCTGCTGGCCGCCCGAAAGCTGACTTGGATAGCGGTGATCGAAACCGACCAGCTGCACCAGGTCGAGGATTCGCCTCACCCGATCCTTGATCGCCAGGCGATCCAACCGGCGCATGCGCAAGGGGAAGGCCACGTTCTGGTGGACGGTCATGTGCGGGAACAACGCATATTTCTGAAAAACCATGCCGATGTCGCGCCGGTTTGGCGCCGCTGCGGTGATATCGCGACCACCAATCGAGATGCGGCCAGAGCTCGGCGCCTCGAAGCCGGCGATCATTGTCAGCAATGTCGTCTTGCCCGATCCCGATGGTCCCAGCACCGAGACGAACTCACCTGCTGCGATGTCGAGCGATACGTCCTCAACGGCAATGGTGCGCCCAAAACGCTTGCTGAGTGACTGGAGTGATAGCGTTTCACCGATCAACCTGGTGTTCCTCCGTGCGAAGAATCCGGCTCGCGACACCGATTCCGGTCAAAGATCCGAAACCTTGTCCTTGCCGCCGTGCCAGCCCGCATACGGCGTTGACACCAGTTCCGGCCGCCATCGACCCAAAAGGGGGACGCGGAGCCGAAAATATGTTATGCAGATGTCACACAAACTTCATTTCGACTTCACAGTTCCAGTTTGATGCAACAAAAATTTCACTCTGTCAACTTCGGGATTTCTTGATGGCCTCCAGCACCCAGTTCGCCACAGAGGACGACAGGCAGCCGGCTCGTCTCGGCGATCGCGTCTACCAACAGATCAAGGAAAAGCTGATCAGAGGCGCCTATGGGCCCGGCGACAAGCTGACGGTTCGCGGCTTGGCAGAGGACCTACAAGTGAGTTCCACGCCGGCACGGGATGCGATCAATCGGCTGGCTCTCGAAGGCGCGCTGGTCTATGCGGGGCCAAAGACGGTCATTGTTCCCTTTTTGGAGCCGCAAGCCCTTGAAGAGATTACGCTTATGCGCCTAGCCCTCGAGGGCCTGGCGGCTGAGAAAGCCACTGTTCGCGTGACTGACGAGGACATCGAGACGCTTCAGGAAATGCAATTGCGAATCAACGCCGCCCTCGATGAAAGGCGATATGCAGAGGCGCTTTGGAGCAACAAGGAGTTCCATTTTTCGATCTACAAGCTGTGTTGCATGCCTCATCTGCTCGCGACGATCGAGACCTTGTGGTTGAGAATTGGTGCCTCGTTCAACGATCTCTATCCTGAATTCGCCGAAGCCAAATATGGCGTTCATAACCATATGGCCGCCATTGAAGGATTGGAGGAACGCGACGCCAGCACCGTTCGCGCTGCGATTGAAAGCGATATTCGCGACGGTTATCGACGGATGAAACATGCCAGTCGCGAGCGCAACGCCGGCGGGCCGCGACCTATGTGACGTTTTATGTTGCGTCAATGTGATTTGTGTGTTTTTTGTTGCAACATAACTGCTGTTGCGACGCGGAGACCTCACAATGATCGTTCAACAGGATGCGCTGGATAAGTCTCGCGGGGCGTCCAATCATCTCTTCGATCGCGGGCTTCGTGTTTTTCCTGATGGCACCACGCGCATCACCGTCGAGCGTGATCCGGTCCCGCGCTATGCCAAGGCGGGTCGGGGCGCTTACCTGGAAGACGTAGATGGCAACCGTTTTCTCGACCTGAACAACAACTTCACCACGCTCATTCACGGCCACGCTTACGCGCCCATCGTAGAGGCCGTTTCATCGCAGCTTGCCAGTGGCAGCTGCTTTGCGAACCCGACCGAGCATGAAATCAACCTTGCCGAACTGCTGATCGATCGCATCCCCTCGGTTGAACGGGTTCGCTTCGTCAACAGCGGCACCGAAGCCGTGATGTTCGCAATCAAGGCAGCGCGTGCATTCACGGGCAGGCCTGCGATCGCACGTATAGAAGGATCTTTTCACGGCGCCTACGACTGGGCAGAAACTGGCCAGGCAGGAACACCTTTGAGCTGGGGACCACCAGATGCTCCGGCGCCTGTACCGCTTTGCCGGGGCGTTCCGGCGACCGTGGCAGATGACGTGCTGATCTTGCGCTTCAACGATCTTGAAGGGCTGCAGCGATTGGAGAACGCCGCCGACAGGCTGTCATGTGTCCTCATCGACCCGATGCCCAGTCGCGCGGGTCTGATCGCAGCAGATCCAGATTATCTGAAGGCTCTGACGGCTTCGGCGCGCAGAAGCGGTGTCCTCATCATCGCCGATGAGGTGCTCAACCTGCGTCAGGGCTACCGTGGCGCGGCGGCCAAATACGGTCTCGAGCCTGACCTTGTTGCGATGGGCAAGATCATTGGTGGCGGCTTTCCGATTGGCGCCATCGGCGGTCGGCAAGATGTGATGGGTGTGTTCGGCACGCAGCAGGGCAAGGCTTGTCTACCGCAAGGAGGCACGTTTTCGGCCAACCCGGTATCGATGCTTGCCGGCCACATAGCCATGCAGGCGCTGACCAGGGGCGAATTCGATCGGCTCGAACGATTGGGCGACGAGGTCAGGACCGGACTAGCAGCTGCCATCAGACGGCATGGCGCGCCATTTTCGGTCACAGGGGCAGCGTCGCTTTTTCGGATTCACCCGAAGGAGAACCCGCCGCGCGAATTCAGGCAGACATTCTGCAATGGCGACGAAGAAGTGATGTTGAAGCGACTGCATCGACATTTCCTAGCCTCTGGAATCCTCCTGCCGAAGGGCGCGGCGGCCTCGTTGTCGACGCCCATGGGAGTGGCAGAAACGACCATGATCGTCGACTGCTTCGACAATTTTCTCAGCCACGCAAACCAGCATTGAAATGGAGCCAATGTCAGCAAATCTCTCCAACACGGTTGCCGGCCGCATTGCGCTGGCCCTGAGGCGCCACGACGTCTCTCATATTTTTGCACAAAGCCTGCCGTCCGCGGTCATTCTGGCGGCCGAAGCATTGGGAATCCGCCAGATCGCCTACCGACAGGAGAACATGGGCGGCGCCATGGCGGATGGATATGCCCGCCGCTCTGGCAAGATCGGGGTGGTGGCCGCGCAAAACGGACCGGCCGCCACGCTGCTGGTCCCTCCCCTGGCAGAGGCGCTCAAAGCCAGCATACCGATCGTTGCGATCGTGCAGGATGTCGAGCGCGACCAGGCCGACCGCAATGCTTTTCAAGAGCTCGACCATCTGGGGCTATATCAATCCTGCACCAAATGGGTGCGCAAGGTTGTGGTGCCGGCGCGGATCGAAGACTACGTTGACGCCGCGTTTGCAGCCGCGGGATCAGGTCGACCGGGGCCCGCCGCGCTGATTTTGCCGGCAGACCTCTTGCGCGCGAACTGGGCTGGCGCGGAATTCGAGCGAACAGCCAATCTCGGCCACTGGCCAATCGACAGGCTGCGCCCTTGTGAACGCGATATCGTCGCTGCCGCCAGGCTTTTGAGCGGAGCACGATCGCCGGTCGTCATCGCCGGCGGCGGTGTGCATGCGAGCGGGGCGTCAGCCGAACTTGCCTTGTTGCAGGATGAATGCGCACTTCCTGTATTCACGACGTTCATGGGCAAGGGGGCGGTTGATGAATTTCATGAGCTCTCGGCCGGCGTCCTTGGTTCTCTCGTCGGGCCGTGTTCCCTAGGGAGCCATTCGCTGGCGCTTTTGAAGGATGCAGACGTCGTTTTGCTGGTCGGCACCCGAACCAACCAGAACGGCACGGACAGCTGGACCCAAATATCCCCTGACAAAACGATCATCCACATCGATGTAGACCCGGCGGAGGTCGGCCGCACCTACGAGGCAAAGGTGCGCCTGGTTGGCGACGCTGCCGAAACCCTGCGCGCGTTGCGTGGTGCGCTTTGCCAATCCGATCTTGCGCGACGGCGCGCTGCCAGGAGCCTGATTGCAAGTCGTATAAGCGGTTTCTGGACGCAATTTCATGACGAGCGTTCAGGCCGCTTGGAAAGCCATAAGGGAGCAATCCGCCCAGAACGGGTCATGGCCGAACTGCAGGCGCAGATGACGCCGGAAACGACCGTTGTGGCCGACGCCAGCTATTCGTCGATGTGGGTCGCCGGACAGTTGCGCGCGTCGTCGCCGGGGATGCGGTTTTTGACACCGCGTGGTCTGGCTGGGCTTGGGTGGGGAATCCCGCTCGCCATTGGGGCCAAGGTCGCGCGACCGCAACACCCGGTAGTCGTCATCGTCGGCGACGGTGGATTTGCACACAGTTGGGCCGAGCTTGAAACCATGGTTCGCTGCAGACTTCCCATCATGGTGATTGTGCTCAACAACGGCATTCTCGGCTTTCAGCGCGATGCCGAGTCGGTCAAGTTCGGTGCCTGCACGAGCGCATGTCACCTGGGTCAGGTCGACCATGCAATGATCGCCAAGGCATGCGGTTGCGCGGCGGTTCGGATTGAAGCAGCGGACCAGATTTCTGATGCATTAGCGGCTGGCATGGCAGCAGAATCGCCTTTTGTCATTGAAGTCATGACCGACCCGGCTGCTCATCCGCCCTTGTCATTGTTTGCCGAGGTCGACGCTGCAGCATGACTGATCGCAACCCTTTGCAGATCGCGGTAATCACCGGCGGCACGAGCGGAATAGGACTCGCGACCGCGCATCGGCTTCTTTGCCGAAATTACCGCGTGGCGGTGTTCAGCCAACGGCGCGAAAACGTCGAGGCTGCGCATGACGAATTGGCCAAGGAGTTTGGCGCGGAGCGAGTCTTCGCCCGAGCTGTTGACCTGGCTGTTCCGGCACAGATCGAAGACTTTTTTGTCGGACTTCGCGCCAAATGGGGATCCCCACAGGTACTGGTCTGCAACGCAGGTGTTTCCCCCAAGGGACGCGAAGGCGCCACGCCCTTCAACCAGATTCATTTGACAGAGTGGAATGAAGTGTTGGCGGTCAATTTGACCGGCGCGATGCTTTGCTGCCAGGCAGTCGTTCCGGCCATGATGGAGCGCGGGTTCGGTCGTATCGTCTTGATCGGCTCTGTCGCAGCGCGGGCGAGGCCAAAGATTGCGGGGGCAAGCTACGTCGCGTCAAAGGCAGCGCTGTCGGGTCTGACCAGATCGCTGGTCAGTAGCTGTGCTGCCTTTGGCATCACTGTGAACCTGGTCGCACCCGGCCGTATCCTGACCAATATGGCCGGAGAAGCGAACACCCCCGCCAACAGGGCGGCGCTTGCCGCCATTCCGGCCGGCAGGCTCGGCGAACCCGACGATGTCGCGGCGGTCGTTGAATTTCTGATCTCTCGCGAAGCCGGCTTTGTCAATGGTGCGGTCGTGGACGTCAATGGCGGAGAATTCCTGCCTCTGTAGAGGTCACAGGCGCGCCTGGCCAGCGGACCCGGCCATCTGCGAAGTGACGACGGTTTGAAGACAAGGATGTGCCCGCACGCGACGGGAGGCGACAAATGAAACCTGTTGTGGTCTTGAACTCGGAGGACGCAGAATTCTGCTTTCTTCTGCAACATATCCTCGAAGCCGAGGGGTATGCAGTGTGTCTGGCTACCAGACCGGATCAAGTGATCCGTCTTGCGGGTCATCCCAACACCCATGCCATCCTTCTTGATTGCATGGCGGATAATCTCGAAGCGGTATGTGATGGGCTGAGACGAGACGACCGAACTGGCCGCATTCCCATTGCGGCACTGGTTGGTGCCAACTGTGATCGTCACATCGAGCTGATCGAAGCAGGCATTGATGAAAGCCTCGTGCGCCCTTTGGCACCTGCCAGACTTCTGCAGTTTCTAAAGAATGGTGCTGCTGGCGGTCCACGGCGTGACGACCTCGGCCAGCTGGGATCAGGCCGCACGCTACGCCAGCTCGAGATCGAAATGAATCTTGCCAGCCAAAGCGTCAGATGCAGAGGACGGCCCGTGGATCTGGCGCCGATCGGATTCCGGCTGCTGCAGTGCTTTCTCCAGTTTCCCAACACGGTGCACAGCAGACCATCACTCATTGCCGCTGCATGGCGCGGCAGGAGACCGGTCGATCCACGTACCGTCGACGTGCATATCGGGCGATTGAGGCAGGCGTTGCGACCCTTGACTGGTTACGATGCAATCCGAACGGTCCGGACGGCCGGTTATATATTGCAGACCCGTGCGACCGGCAGCGCGTAAGGCGATGCCGGCATATGCTTGCCGTAAAGGAGTAGACTTGTCCGAACCTGCATCATGCCTTGCCCAACGGTTTCGGATCCTCGGCACCTATCGTGCCTGGTGGCCAGAAACGGACGTGAACCGACAGAAGCAAAGACAAACGCAACGTACCTTCGTTTCATGGAAATGGATGCTCCATCGTGAGCTTTGCGCGTGGCCCGGGCCTCTATTCAGCGTCGGCATGACACTGCATGATTGAGTGGCCAAACTCCGAACCCAGGCATCATCTCGATGAATTCGAAACCTTTATTGCGGTGGAGGTCGAGCGTGCGTTGGCTCGGCGCGCGCAATCGAGAAACACCTCGATCTCGGCCGGCAAGATCGCTGGCGGGGTCGCTGCCGCAGTAGCGCTTCTTCCGCCCGTCCATTTGCGCGCCATTGACGGCATGCAGGACGACCTAGCCAGGCTGGCGGCAGAATTCGTTCGATCGCTTGCCGCCAAGGCGATGCTTCGTTTGGAAATGAACATTGGAAGCCGACCCTTCGATTCCCCAGCTGCCCCACCCGCAGTTGGCCCGAGACAAGCTCTCCAGAGCTTGCCGGATCAGAAGGATGCCCTTGAGACGATGTCGATCGAAGAATGGGCTGGGCATGTAGTGGGACAGACGTATTTGGAAGAACAGCTTCATATACCCCGATCGACACTCCATCTGTGGAGGCGACACAATGCGGTCGTCGCATTGCGGGCCGGGAGCCGCAAACACGTATTTCCTTTGGCCCAATTCGTAGATGGCAGGCCGGTTCCTGGCATAAGAGACGTGCTCTCCCACATAGCGAACCCACGGCGAGCATGGTTCTGGCTGAACAACCCCTCGCCACATCTTGACGGCCGGACTCCCATCGTCTTGCTGCGGCAGGAGTTGGTCGCAGAGGTCGTCTGTGCCTTGCACCGTCAAGCAACATCCTGAAGCACCATCAAGACGCTGCTGCCGGGTAACCAGGCATGCGCCAACGCGATTGTCCGTCGGGCTGCGCGCCACCTTTTTTGTGCAAATTGCCGAGCAAATTTTCTAATAATGCACGATGTGCACTAAGTAGACTTTGTGAACTAATTAAACCAAGTAAACAAATTATAGTGACTTTTGTGCTATTTACACAACATTATATCCTGAATCACTTCGACATTTCTTAGGCTGTGTCGATATTTATTGAACGATTTCCGGAACTAAGCTCCATCTGGATTCAGAGAATGGCGGTGAATTCCGTCCTTCTCGACATAGGGGCGCGGGGGACGCTGTCCTTCAGCAACAGCCCGGCCCGTTTTTTAAACCTTTTGGAGGTACGAAAATGAACATCACAGGCCTTCTACTCGGCTCCACTGCGGCATTGGTCGCGGTTTCCGCTGCGCGCGCCGCCGACGCCGTCGTCGTCGCCGAGCCGGAACCCGCTCAATACGTCAGGATCTGTGACGTCTACGGCGCTGGCTACTTCTACATCCCCGGCACCGAAACCTGCCTGCGCATTGGCGGCTATGTCCGCTACGACATTGCCGCCGGCGACGCTGGTTCCTTTGATGGCGTCAATCATGTTGCAGACCGGAAGGGCAACGGCACCAACTCTGGCTGGGAGGAGAATGCCCGCTTCACGCTGAAAACCTGGACGGGTCAGGAAACCGAGCTCGGCACCTTGAAGACCTACACCGAGACCCGCATCAGCTTCGGCAACAGCGGCGGTGACTATACGGCAGGAGGTACCAACTGGCAGGCCCGCGACAAGGGTCTGACGCTGAACTTTGCCTGGATGCAGCTTGGTGGGCTGCGCGTTGGCAAGGACGAATCTGCCTTCGACACTTTCATCGGTTACGCCGGCAATGTCATCAACGATACGCTGATCCCCTATGGCGGCCTGGGCACCAATGTCGTCCAGTACTATTTTGAGGCCGGCACTGGCTTCACGGCGGTGGCGTCGCTGGAACAAGGCGCAAGCGATGGTTCAGGCGATAGTTCGATCGACAGCTATGTGCCCAACGTCGTCGGCGGCGTGAAGTACAAGCAGCTGTGGGGTGCCATCACCGGCGTGGGCGCCTATGGCAGCAACTACGAAGAGTGGACCGGGAAGGTTCGCTTGGACGTGAATGCGGCTCAAAAGCTGACACTGTTCATCATGGCGGGCTACGGCACCGACAAGAACACCGTTACAGGCCGCAACTTCTTCAAGCAGTGGGGCGGGAACTGGGCGATCTGGGGTGGCGGCACCTACAAGATCAACGAGAAGACTGCGTTCAATACCCAGATCTCCTATGACCAACACAAGAACTTCGCTGTCGCAGCGAACATTGCCTATGAGATCGTGCCGGGCTTCAAGGTGACTAGCGAAATTGACTATCTCAACGTCGGTTCGAAAGACACTTACAACTGGACTGGCGCCACCAAGAAAGCCAACATTGGCGGCATTGTCCGCTTTCAGCGCTCGTTTTGACCAACCAGCCACCTGATGGAAGAGATGGCCCGCCTTGAGATGGGTGGGCCATTTCAGCCGGTGCCATCAGCGGGAGCGGCGCGTGCATCACACAGTTTGCCGTCGAGACTGGATTATTTCGTCCCTCGTTTTAGCGGGGCGATCGTTCGAACTGTCGAATTCGTTCGAAGACACCTTCGGGGATGGAAAACCGCCGGGCCTTGCCACGCCCTAGAGCATTCTTGATCTCTGTTTCGTCCAGCAGTCCGCGCTTCAACAAGTAGGCGACAGTCTCATAGACACCGCCGCGCGTAAGCCCCGTCTCGGCCGTGATAGCGGCAAGCGTCAGCGGCTGATTGCCGACATGCATACAATAAAGCACGCTCATCAGTCCGACCTGCTTCAGCCGGGACGAAGCGGTCTCGCCCTCCAGTGGGTTGTCCATGATTTCGCGCATAGTGAAGGCGGTGAACGACAATGCGCGCCAGCTGCGATCCAATGCTCTTGAAACCATACTTACTGCTTTGTATAAGACAGTTAAAGGCTACCAGATCGCCTCGCAAATAGGAACACCGCATCTTATCAGCCATGTATGAATTACCGATTCAAGCACCCCGGCGTTGGCTCGAGCTCGCTGACTGCTCGCAGCTTGTATTGCAGCAGCGAGGTGTTCCGGACGAAGTTCTCTCCGCCACCGGCTTGAACAGCTTTTTTCAACCAGCTCAAAACAGGATCGGCGCGTTCATCGCGCCCTCACCGAGAGCCACCCGCAGCCCGGCCAGGCCAATGACGCCGCCAACGGCCCGCCGCCTCACCCACAATCAGAAGTTCTATTCGACCTCTGCGAAGGCGAGAGGAGTTGGTTCGAACGTTTGGGAGTGGACGAGCTATTGCGTCGAGGTCGGTCATTGTGAATGCCGGCGGATGCTGAGCGCGGTTGCCAATGCCGTTCTCTCCGGCATCGTCGCGTGCGGCCCTCGCAAGCGAGGCGATAAGATCACCATCGGAACGAACCGGCGTCGGCTTATCAGCCTCACGCAACCGCATTTGAAAGTCACGCTGGTCGGCCTGCCGCGGACGATCGGCACCCAGGAAACAATGGCCGTTACCCATGAGCTTGATAAATGGATGCTCGCCAGAGCGCTCGACACGCGGGAAGGCGAGTACCAGGCTGGTGCAGCCGGCAATTGAAGCGAGCAAGGTGGCCTGAGAAGTGCACGCCGCCCAGTTGTTTGATCGCTCAGAGAGCCAATCGTCTCTCGGGATGTGGGCGGCTGAGCCAAATGGCGTCAAGGCGAAGGAAGGGAGATGCGCCGAATCCAGCTCATTACGCTTGATTGCGCACTTGTGGTCGCCGAGGAAGGCAGTTTTCTCGGAGCTTCTCGACGTGTGGGTATCCACCATTCCGCTCTGAGCCGGCGAATTCGTGACCTTGAGCACGCGCTTGGAACGGTGCTGTTCGAGCGTCACTCCGGCGGCGTCAGACCAACCCCAGCTGGCATGAGGCTCCTTCACAACCTTCGTCGCGTCCTGGCTGATCTCGACGGAACTCTCGCCTTTGCAGAGACGACGCGAGAACGACATGCTGACGGCGTCTTTATCGACTTCGACGTGTCCGAGCACGCAATCGAGTTCCTGCAAGCGGTTGCCGAGTTCGTTCGGAGCAGGCCGGATGTCGCCCTGAGCTTCATGGAAGCGAAGCGGGCCGCAGGCCGTTGATCGTGACCTCGTTTCGCGCCGGCCTGGGCGTCGGCGCCTGTCAGAGGGGCTTAGGGTCCGGACTCATAATCAGTAGCTGACGATGGCCACGAGACAGACGGCGGCAAGGAAGTTCGTCGCCGATCGATCGTATCGTGTGGCGATTCGCGGAAATCCTTGAGGCGTCCGAACATGCGGTCGCTGGCGTTGCGATCGCGGTAAAGGAACGGCGAGAAGCAATTTCTCCCGCGCCGGTTGGCCTTGGGTGGGATGTTCGGCATTGCCCCTTTACCCTCGACCTTGTTGCGGATTGCATTGCTGTCATAGCCCTTGTCGGCATGCACGATCGGGCTCTTGGGCATTTGCTCCAGAAGCAAATCCCCGGCGGTGCAATCGGCGACCTGGCCACCGGTCAAAAGGAAAGCGATCGGGCGGCATAGGCCATCGGTCAGGGCGTGGAGTTTCGTGGTTCGCCCACCACGCGATCGGCCGATCCCTGATTTTGGTCCCCCCCTTGCCGCCTGAGGCGCAGCGATGCGCCTTCACCGCCGAGGAGTCGATGAGCACCTCCGCCGGTGTTCCGCCAGCCGAGACCAGGGCATGGAAGATGTCGACCCAGATGCCCTTGGCTGCCCATCGGACGAAGCGGTTGTAGAGCGTCTTGCGCGGCCGTAGGCATCCGGTGCGTCGACCCAACGACCGACTGATTCAGGACATGCACACGATGCCGCTGATTACCCGGCGATCATCAACCCGCCGCTTGCCGCGTGTGTCAGTTGGCAACAGCGCCGCGAGTCGCCGAACTGCTCCTCGGTCAGCCAGAAATAATCGCGATTCATCCTTGTAGTCTCCCTTTGCGGCGAAATCCCCGTTGATTTCGTGCCTCCTTTGGACCACTGTCCCTAAATCGGGCAAAAGGCCGCGCCCGGATGAAGGACTCAGGGGGAGCGCAATGCCCAACGCCTTCACCACTCTCGTCGGCATAGAAATTCCGATTGTCCAGGCGGCCATGGGTGGAGCTACTTCTCCGCAATTCGCCGCCGCGGTGAGCAATGCAGGCGGTCTCGGGATGCTCGCCCTCGGCTGGAGTCCGCCTGAAGCGGTACGCGCAGAAATTCGGGCCACCAAGGCCCTGACCAAACGGCCGTTCGGCGTCAATCTCGTGTTGACTTATCCGCAGGAGGAGCGCCTCGCGATCTGCTTGGAAGAAGGCGTGCCGGTAGTCTCATTTTTCTGGGGCCAGGCAGGTTCGCTGACGGCTGCGGCGCATCGTGGCGGGGCAAAGGTCCTGCATACGGCAGGAGGCGCCGAACAGGCTCGGATATCAGCCGCAGATGGTGCCGACGCAATCGTCGCGCAGGGCTGGGAGGCGGGTGGCCACGTTTACGGTACAGTTGCCACGATGGCGTTGGTTCCGGCGGTTGTTGACCAGGTCGCGCCAGTCCCCGTTCTTGCTGCCGGTGGCATTGCGGATGGACGCGGTCTGGCCGCGGCGATGGCACTTGGTGCCGCGGGCGCTTGGATCGGTACCCGCTTTCTCGCGAGCATCGAAGCTCCAATCCACCCGCGCTATCGCGACCGCATCCTCACAGCCAAGGAGACGGACACAGAATACGGGACTGTTTTCGATGTCGGCTGGCCCGACGCTCCGCACCGTAGCCTCCGCAACAAAACGATTGAAGCTTGGGAGGCAGCCGGACGCCCGCCGGCGGGTAGGCGTCCCCACGAAGGCGCGGTCGTTGCAAAGTCGCCATATGGCGACGTGGTTGCATACCAATCTCATACGCCGGGATCGGGTGACGAGGGCGACATCGACGCCCTTGCCCTATGGTCGGGCCAAGGCGTCAGCCTCGTCCGCCGCGTCCAGCCGGCCGCCGAGATTGTCCGCGAAATCAGCGACGAGGCGCGGGCAATCCTCGCACGGCTTGGGAACGATCCATCTTTGTAAGGCCTGTGTGGGAAGTACCGCCGATCTCAGTCGCGAACTTATGGATCCGGACCCTTAAGTACGCGAGCCGATCGCGCCCACATCCTGCCTCCTGCATTTGATCCGGCTTTCGAGACTTGGTTGGTCACCCACGA
Organism: Mesorhizobium sp. WSM4821; assembly: GCF_055901555.1. Classification (NCBI taxonomy): domain Bacteria; kingdom Pseudomonadati; phylum Pseudomonadota; class Alphaproteobacteria; order Hyphomicrobiales; family Phyllobacteriaceae; genus Mesorhizobium; species Mesorhizobium sp. WSM4821. The sequence goes on from NZ_CM148371.1 coordinate 6,295,019, forward strand.
TGACCCACGCCAGGCCCCGTGTGTCTAGTGGATGGAACCTGACGGAGGAGTCCCGAAGGGGATTCCCCCGCCGGCGGCGGCATGCGAATCTGCGGCATGCGCAGCGGCATCACCATCAAGGTTTCTCCCGAGGATCGTCGCCGTCTGGAGGCGGTCGTCGGATCGCAACAGCCCGCAGAAGCATGTCTGGCGGGCGCGGATCGTCCTGCTGACGGCAGACGGCATTGGCACCAATGGCATCACGCGGGCGACGGCCAAGTCGAAGACCTGCGTCTGGCGCTGGCAGGCACGCTTCGCCGAGGAAGGCGTCGACGGGCTGCTGCGTGACAAGACGCGGCCGGCCCGCATTCCGGCGCTCGACCGGGCGGTGGTCGACCGGCTGGTGGCGCTGACGCTGAACGAGGCGCCGCCGCGCGAGGCGACGCACTGGACGGGCGCCATGATGGCCGAGGCCGCTGGCATCAGCGTCAGCTCGGTGCAGCGCATCTGGCGGGCGCACGGGCTGGCGCCGCACCGCATGCGCCGCTTCAAGCTCTCCAGCGACCCGCTGTTCGCCGACAGGCTGCGCGATGTGGTCGGGCTCTACATCGACCCGCCGGCGCATGCCGTCGTGCAGTCGGTCGACGAGAAGAGCCAGATTCAGGCGCTCGACCGAACCCAGCCCGGCCTGCCGCTCAAGAAGGGCCGCGCCGGTACCATGACGCACGACTACAAACGGAACGGCACCACCACCCTCTTCGCCGCGCTGAACGTCCTCGACGGCAGCGTGATCGGGCGCAACACTTCGTTTTCTGATGGTGATTCTAATGGGCGATTCTGATGGCTGACATTGACGAGCTCCGCACTGCGTTCTTCGAAGACCTGGCGCAGGCCCGCGACCGAGCGGGCCAGATGGCCCGCGAGGCGATGGCCGGCGATGCGCCGCTCTGGGCAGATCGTCCCGCGGTCTACGAGCGCCTGCGGGCGTGTCTCACCACCGACGACGACGTGGCAGCCTTCGCCGACGCCGTGCAGGAGTGCGTCCAGGTTGCGATCCACTCCGCCCTCGTGGCCATCGACGGCGGGTCGGCCAGTGCCGAGGTGGGCGTGGTCCAACTCGTCGACGAGGCGGGTCGCTCGCTGGGCGAGGGTCTGCACGAGCTGTGGGTCGATCACCTCTTCGACACCGGCCGCGTGGACTGACCTACCCGGTCGGCAGGCTCCCGTGACCGTCTTCGCCAGGTCGACTCGAGGGCTTCACCTGGTCGAGGATCGGACCCGGCGCTCGATTCGAGCCTGGAACCAGGCATCGAGGTCCGCTCGTTCTCCAGCATGGGCGCGACCAATCGGCCTGTCGTAACGCCGCCCATAAGCACCCGAAGGTCTGGAGCTGGCTCGACCGCCACCCTCGCTTCACCTTCCACTTCGTCCCGACCTCGTGCTCGTGGCTCAACGCCGTCGAGGGCTTCTTCGCCCGGCTCACCAGACGCCGGCTGAAGCGCGGCGTCTTCCGCTCGGTGGTCGATCTCCAGGCCGCCATCAACCTCTTCATCGCCGACCACCGACCCGAAGCCCTTCGTCTGGACCGCCGATCCGGACCGCATCATCGCCGCTGTCCGACGCGGGCACCAAGTGTTGGATTGTATCCACTAGCTTACGACGCCGTTGCCGAAGGCCTGACGCGCCATGCGATTGGCCAGTAAAGGCCAACCCTGCCGCCGCGACACGAGATCGTAGGCTCGGCCAGCGAACGGGCGGGAGGCAGATAGAGTGTCATGGCCAGTCCAACCCGGCGCGACAAGATGCTCAGCATAGGCTTTCACACGGAATGCCGTCGCTGTCCCGGTCGAGTTTCCCGCCCCATGAACAGTTGCTCAAATACCAATTTGCTTCGCCGCATGAGCTGATCTGAGGGCATGTCCGGCGCGGCTGACACGAGTAGCTTTGCGCCGTCTGCCTATTGCTGATGATCCCGAGAGGTTGGCTGACTGCCGGCCTCTCGCCATCAGGATGCTCTGCACGCCAGTCCCATGGCGCCTGAAAACTGCCGGCCCAGATGCCGCGCTTTGCTGCTTTTGCCTCTGCCTCCTGGCCCGCATATGCGCCGCTGCTGTATTTAGGCCAATCGAGGGCGTGCCCGTTCTGGACCAGCCATGCGGCTACGTCTTGACCATCTGCGCGAGCGCAGTTGCCAACGTAACGGCCATATCGATCCCAACTAACGAACTTGCATTGCACCGGCCTTGAGGCCGCCAGAAACTTGTCCAGGGCCTCGGCGGTGCGGCGCCCGCAGGGATATTCGAAGCCCTTGGCGTCATCGCAATACTGCCGACTCTCCGGTGCGTCGATACCGTCGAAGCGAATGGGCTGCCCATGGATTTCGATTGTATCGCCATCGATGACCGAATCGACACCGGTGATCGGCGCCGGCGTCGATTCAACCCATTTCGACACATTGAGATCGCGAAGGCTGTCGCTGTGCTGCATGACAAACTGCGTCACGAAGACTGCCATGGCGGCTACTGTCACTAAGATCAGCCGCTTCGGAATGCCCGCCAAATTGCGCGCGCGCCGCAGCTTGGCGCCGGTGCGATTGCGCCATTGGCCAGACCGATTTTCGTAGCGAGATTTGTCCAACAGCAGCCACCGCGAACAATCAGATCGGCGTTGGATTTACGCCGGCAGCCTTCAGTTGCGCACCAAGTTTCGCCTTGGTGTTGCAGGCAGCCTTGTCTCCGGCGATGCATTTGTTATTGGCGGCCGACCAATCAAGCAGTGCAGTGTTCATCCAACTGCCTGGGGCGCGGGCCTGACCGTAGCCGCCTGCAGGAGCAACCGGACCAGGGACTGCGGCGGCAGTTGCGGCAGCAGGCTGCTGTCCATGCGGTGCCCGCTTCCAACCGCTGATAATCAGGCAGTTCTTCATGAATTGATCTTGGGCGATCGCATTGCCGAGAGCGTTGCCCAAGCCGGCGCCAGCCACGAAGGCGGGCGATCCGATGGCAATATAACCTTGGTCTACGGATCTTTTCTGCAGCTCACATTGAGCATGTGCGACCTCAAAACTGGGTCCGTATCCAATCTGCATGTAGTCGGCTTGATTGCTAGTCTGACAGCCGCAAAGCGCGGCAGTGGCAACAAGTGCCAACAACCCTCTTATTTTCATCCCCCGCCCTCCCAAGGCTATTTTTCAGCATCTATCAAAGTGCAGATTTCCGCAAGGGGCGACATGTATTCTAGTAAATTAGGCTATGACGGCGCTACGAAAGTCGTAGATCTTTCGACAATACATGAGATATCTGGCTATTCATTGCAGCATCCTGCAGGCGCTAGCTAAGCTAGCCAGGGCCCTTGCTTCGCGGTGTCGACCGCGGCCGGCTAGAACGTGCACTGGCGGGGCTCGCAGGTGTTATTTGAAAGCCTGCAACAAAACCCGGATCGGACCGTTTTGCAATTTGCCAGACCACACTCTGGCTATTCCAGATGCTTCCGCTGGCTTTGGCCAGTGGGGCTTTCGGGCGCCGCCATGCCGTCGACCTCGATACGCAAGTTCGATTATGATCCAGACAAGAGAATCCTCTCGGTTTGGTTCGTGGCCAGCGGCCGGCAGTACGAGTTTGAGGACGTGCCGCCGGAGACCTTCGCCGCGTTCAAAGCCGCTTTTGCCAAGGGCCGATATTTCAACGACCACATCCGCAACTGCTTCCCATATCGGCTCGTGACATAGGGCTCGGGCTGGATTTGTCCTCCCGGTTGCCTGACGGTGCGGCGGTTCGTATCCGGTCACCAAATCATGCGCCCATCTGCAGTGGCTTGCATGGCGCCTGCTCGTGCCAGATGACTTGCCGTAAGTCGCGCCAGTCGACCGCCTGACCGCAAACGGGACAGGGGTGGAACTGATCGCTCTCGCTTGTCGGCTGGACGCCTTGTCGCTTGCCGATGATCGGCGGACCAAGGTCTGAAAGCTTCGTCATTCCCATCGAACATTCAATTTGCCTAAAATGCTCCGGAACTAAATTAGTCCTCGCAGCTTGAATCGCGGGTTTACGAGTCCTGTGCATGCGTTTGAAGTTCATCCCGCCGCTGTTGCCGACCTTGGTCGAGAAGCCGCCCGAGGGCGACGACTGGATTCACGAGGTCAAGTTCGACGGCTACCGCTCGCAGATCGTCATCGACGAAGACGGAACACGCGTCTTCACCCGCCGTGGCTTGGATTGGACGGCGAAATACCGCGACCTGGCTGAGGCCGCAAAGGCGCTGGACGTCGAAAGCGCGATAATCGACGGCGAGATCATCGTGCTCAACGAGGCTGGCCTGTCTGACTTCTCCGAATTGCGCAAGGCCATCACCCGCCGGCAGCATGACCTCTATTTCGTCGCCTTCGATCTGCTGCATCTCAATGGCCACGATCTTCGCGACATGCCGGCGGAGGACCGGCGCGAGATCCTGGCCGGCATGATCGAACCCGGCGGCCGCATCCAGTTTAGCGAGGCGCTGCCGGGCGAGGCAAAGGCGATTTATCACCTCGTTGACCAGGCCGGGCTCGAGGGCATGGTCTCGAAGCGCAAGGACAGCAAATATCGCAGCGGCAACTCCACGGCCTGGCTGAAGACCAAGGCCTATTCGATCGACGAATACGAACTGCTTGGCGTCGAGCGCGAGGCAGGCAAGCCGGCATTCGCGCTCATGGCCGAGCGCGGCACCGGACGCTATGTCGGCTCGGCTTTCATCACCTTGAACCGGGAGTTGCGCGAACGGCTCTGGAAACGCGTGCAGGAGCATGCAGGAGCCGCGCCAAAGGGCATGAAGCGGCCGGCAACGCAGTGGGTCAGGCCGGGGCTGATCGGCCGTGTCAAGCATCTGCGCGGCGAGGACGACCTGCGGCACGCCTCGCTGCAGGATTTCAGGGACGAAGGAATTACGGAATGAGCACCTTAGTTCCAGATGAACGTGACGAAGAAACCGGCAATAGCAATTGCCGAGATGAGATTGGGCCACCATACGGCATGGTGGGCCGGTTTGGCTGGCTTGTACCTGTGCCCCGTGCGGGGCAGCAGGTCCGGATCGTAGCGCACGTGGCGCTTAGGGTCGTATCTGATTGACCGCTTCATCGCGTTGCACCCCGCATTGCGGCACATGGGATGGCGGCGGGCGCTCGGGATCGGAATGATATAGCACCGCGCCAAACAGGATGCCGCTGGTGTGGTTGGTGGTTCTAATCCGGATCATGAAGGCCGCGCCCTCCGTTGAGCGACTCGAGCGGCCCGACAGCCGCTCAAAGGATCAAGAGGGGCCGCCGGGCCTGACCGGCGGGCCCTTTTGGCGGGGGGACGGCGCCGGCTGGCTGGTTATAGGCCATTTATGCGCTTCTGCTAATTTAGTAAAATTAGCATGTTCCGTTCCCCCTGCCCGTCAAATCGGATGAGCCTGAAGTGGCTCCATGCCTAAAATGGGTGTGGCAGCGCGCTGCTGAGGCTCTGGTCAGACCGAACAAGCCGGCTCTTCAGTCTGACCGCGGCAGCACCGGCCCGGTCGTGCCCCAGGGCACCCAAGGAGCGGTCTTTCCGGTGACTTCCTTGACCGTCTGCAAGAGCCTTTGATTGAGCGCCACCAAGGCCCTGTGTTGATCGCTGCCAGGCGATATAAGCGGCTGTGTGATGCTTTTGTGGAGCCTTTCGGCGTCCGCGAGGAAGCGTGCGATTTGGGCTTCCGAAAGCTGTTTGGAAGATTTGTGCCTGGCCATTTTTGCGATCTCCGTTTTTTGAGGATCGCCGCAACGGGACTAGAGGACCATATTCCTACACAGCCATCAAGTGGCCGGGGGTTAATCGACCTTATCGCGCAACGGCGTTCTACGCTTTGGCGCACGGGATTTCTCGACCAGCCTGACCACCCCTATATCGGCCCTCACCAGCGGACCCAGAGCGATCGTCACCGTCTCTGTCGTCGATGCGCGTGACCCCGCCGGTCAACTCGGTCTGCTGGCCGCGCTTTACCTTTGAGGAATCGCGGAGCGAGTGGGGGAAGTTGTAGCTCGGGATGGCTACGCTGACGTTATCTTCGTCGAGCCGCCTTCGCACGGTGGCCGTTATCGCCACCTCATCTCCAATCCCAATTTCCCGCGCCATTTCACGAGTCTGGAGCGGCCAGCACATTATTCAAGATGTTGCTAATATAGATGAGCCTGCTACCTCCAATCGGTGAATGGAGGCCATCATGGGCCGGTGCTACTTTGATGCACGGCCGCGCCACCATGGCAAGGCCAGGGGCGGGAACGCGGGTTTGCTGAGCAAGAAACCCGCTGGTCCCAGGGGCTGAATATGAGAAAGATCACTCTCACTGCTATCGCTGTCCTTGCGATCAGTGCCGGCTATGGCGAAGCCAAGGACGGTGGGGTCGAAACCGAGACTCGCGGGAGGCCTGCCAATTCGAAGATCCTGCCGGTTTGCACCTCGTCAAGCTCACTCTTCGAAGTCCTCGGCGACAAATGTTTTCTCATCAAAGGTTCGAAGATCTATGGCGACATCGCCGGGCTATCCCAGATAATCACTGTCAGTTGGTAGCTGTGTTCGCGGAAGCGGCATCGTCACCGGCCTTGGCAAGCAAGGACGGCCGGCGCCAGTTTGGGCGGGGGGCTTGAATAGGCACCGGCCTAGCGGATTGGGCTCCGCTGCCGCTAGACAATAGTGAGTATGGTGTTTCGAGCAATTCCGTGATCGCGCAAGCAACTATGCCTGCCGTCCGTTTCGCTAGCTTCGCTTTCTGGTATTCGGTCCTGGCGAGCTGTCCGACGGGTTTTCGGCCAATTTGGCGGATCGCCGATCTTTTAGCCACAGGGATTTCTTTTTTCTTGCCAGCAGTTCATCGCGATCGCCATCAGCGGCAACCCGGCCGCGCTTGGCGGCAATCGCATAGTCGGCTCTGTTCGTTCGATAGTCTTCCTTTTGCACTGACATCGTTGTTTCCTCCATCGCGGCCTTTCCCCTTTTGGCCTGATGCAGAAATTAACTGCCCGTCCAGCGTGCGAGTCTACCAATCGAGAATTGTATTAAAATGATACACTTCGCAGCCGCGCCTGCATCTCGTTGTTTTCGATGATGCCGGCTTTGCCGTCGGGCCGGTTGTGGCCGGGCGCCGCCGGCTTCCGCAGCCTCGCGCCGGTGCCTTCGCTATTTCGTTATATCGACGTTGTGCAACGCGTCGGCCACGACAGTCTTTGCCTTGGTTGTTTCCCTCGCCGTGCCAGTCTGCGCGAAGCGGTGGACGGTGAACGCCAGCTTTCTCGGGCAAGGTCTCGCACCAACCATGGGAGGATTCGCACGGGCGTTTAGGGGCGCCCGATCGTGACCTGGCTTTAGCCAGTCAAAGACGCCAGGAGAGCCTGTCGGCTCGCCGAGCGCGATTCAGGTAATCCGCTTGATGCGGCCTTTATCAAGCCTGAACACGCCGTTGTTCCCGCCCTGTCGCTCGAAGTCAGTCTGGAGATCATCCCACGTTCCAAGATACTCGCCGCAGTCGTCGCAAAAGATCTTGGTTTCCGGGCGAGCGTCGTGCGGGATTCTCAGCCGGATCGTCAGGCAGTAGGGGCACTCCAATTGGTGGTTCAGATATTGAGTTTCTTCCATGGCGCTGGCTGGAGCCTCGAAAGTTAGCCCGGTGGATAGTGCGCAGTGCCTAGCCGTTCCCGAAGATACCGCCGTCGACCTGCGCGCTCCATAGAGCACTTCCCGGACGATTTGAACAGGGACACCGTCCGTCTTGTCGCGAATGCCCTTTACCTCATCCACGTCCGAAGGGCTCGAAACGAGGGAACCTTTCATCCGCGAGTCGCTTTGTGTGAGATGTCCCGAACCGTTGAACCACCCATATTGCCAAAGGGTAGCCCAGATCGGGAGGTCAACTGTGAAGTCGCCTTGGAAGCCGCGTTCACAGCGCTGGTGACTGCTTCAGAAAGGCAGGGGTGGACGCCGCACGAAACGGCTGCAGCCTTACTGAAAATCGCTACTGATCATGCCAGGCAGCTCGGGCTTGTGCCGGCTAAGCCGCCAAGGGAGCAAACGCGAGAAGGTATATTGATCGCGTGTGCTGCGCTCGTGTTTTTGCTTTGTGCGGCCATCATTTGGTGGGTGCTTAGATGAGCGCGCGCGTCGGCGATGGGTGAAGAGGCGCTAAAAGCCTTTCACCTTTGGCATCGATTTCCGCAAATCTTCCCCTATGCCCTCGCCACCAGCCATGAGGCGATCGTGAGACCGTAACAGAGCCGAGTAACCGGATTCGTTGTCTGCAAGGCTGCCGATGGCAATTGCAGGGGATCGCTAATGCGACCACAGCTACCCGCCATGCGAGAAGCATGCGTAACAATCACCCTTGCAACCTGTACTTCCGGGCCGGCCGTCGACCTCTGGGGCAATCGCGAATGACGTCTATGCGGCACTAACCATGAAATCAGCTACGGCCATGAACTCCCAAGCTCCTGCTGACCGGATACCTCAGGCGGAGCGATCGTCTTCGGCGCCGCTGCGTGCCATGGTGCTGGCTGGAGGCGTTCCTCGCTGACGGGCACGGCCAGCCTTCGCCTTGCGGCTGCGCCAACCACGATCAGAACGGACGAAGACTTCCAGCATGTGCGGAATCAGCGCTGCGGTGTCCACCGGTTCGTACAGCCGGCTATGTTCGGCCGCATACTGGTCGAGTTCCTCCTTGAGCGGCTCTGGCAGGATGATGGTCATACGAACGACGCCGACCTTCGGCAGCCGACCGAGCTTCAGATCCGGCATGGTTCATCTCCCGTTTTCGAGACACAGACATGTCGACCGTTCAGACAATCGGCGCAGGCGACAAGATCGCGACGAACGGCGGCGGGCAATTCGATCGTGGTCTTGAACGGCCGGTCGTCGGGAATGGCGCAGCGTTTCAGCTTGGTCATGATGGATCCTTTGGCCCGCCATACGGCGCCAGCACAAGGTCGCGGTTGACGACGACGCGGACCGGGAAGCCGGGGCGGACGGTGAGCGTCGGCTGGACGTTGAGCTGATTGCGCACGATCTGCTGGCCCATATCGGTGGCCGAATCCTGCGCGCTTTCGCGGATGGCCTTGGCGATATCGCTTTCGTCGTCGCTGGACCCAAGCGAGGTCCCGATGCCGAGGAGGGTCGAGAGCGCGGCGGCCCGCAATAGCTGCCCCCAGTGATGATCGACCTCGTCTTCCAGCCCGGAAAAACCTTGCGCATCCGCGCCCTGTTGGCGTTCCAGCACAATCGAGGCGCCGTCAGGCATGATGAGCCGGTTCCAGACCAGCAGCACGCGCGACTGACCGAAGGCCACCTGGCTGTCGTACTGGCCGATCAGTTTTGCACCCTGGGGGATCAGGAGATATGACCCGGTCGGGCTGTCGAAAACATTCTCTGTGACCTGAGCGGTGACCTGGCCCGGCAGGTCGGAACGGATCCCGGTGATCAGGGCCGCCGGAATCACCGTCCCGGCCTGCACGATATAGGGCGAGGCTTTTTCGGCAAGCCGATCGGGACTGACGGTGCGGCGGTCTGGCGCCGTGTTGACGAAGGCGCGCTTGTGGTCCTGCATGCTTTGAGCGGAGCCCGGATCGAGCGGTGGCGGTTCGGTCGGGGGGGTTCCGGAGATGATGTTCGCGGCGGCATTGTCTACCTGCGGACCTTGTCGCGCCGGATTTGCCCGCGCATTGCTATCGGTGAACAGTTTTGCAATTCGTGCGGCTTCGACCTCGGCCAAGCGGCGCTGCTCGTCCGGATCGGCGCGCGGTGCACTGATGCTCGGCTCCCCGGCCGGCTGTCCACGCTCCCGCGCGCGCAGGATCGGCCTTCCGAGATCACCAGGCAGCGGCGGTCCAAGCTGCGGAATGCCTGAATAGTCCGTCGGCAGTGTCTGCAATCCATCGGCCGTCGTGCGGTTTTCAGTGGTGAAGAGTTCGGAGGTCTGCTCTTTGCCGTGCCGCCTGGTGTCGAGCGCCCAGATCAACGCGCCGAGGACCACGACACTTGCGACGCCTCCAAGGCCGATCAGCACCTTGCGCGACAGCCGGGTAACCTTGGAGGGCTCAGGCCGCAGGCGCAGTTCCGTCCGGATGTCCTGGTTGGGAGGAATGCCGGCGTCGCTCATCGGAACAGCCCCGCGCGGCGCTGCGGCCGTTTCCCATCGGTGCGCACGATCCGGACCCGCCGCTCCGAGTTTTTGTCGCCCAGCCTCAATTCCGCGGCAGCGAACAGCCGGTCGACGACATAGTAGTTCTGGCGGGCGCGGTAATTGACCAGCTCGGAGCCACCAGACGGGCCGATGATGAACAGCGGCGGCATTTCGCCCTGGCCGATGCCTGACGGAAACTCGATATAGACTTTTGCGCCGTCGTCGAAGGCGCGCAGCGGCTTCCAGGGTGCCGCATCGCCCTCGATGCGGTAGCGGAAGTTGAGTTTCTGGATGTCGACGCCGGACGCAACCGGACGCGCTGCGGAAGCCTGGGCGTTCTGGCGCCGCAGCGCGATCAACTGATCCTGCGGATACTGCCAGGATACGGACGCCATGTAGGTCTTTTCGGTCGACCGCAGCTCGAGATGATAGGTGCGACGGTCGCTGTTGATGACGAGATTGGTCTGGAGATCGGGGCGCGTCGGTTTGACGAGGATGTGGACCTGCTGCTGATCCCCTGCCCCGCTTTGCGTGTCACCGATGATCCAGCGCACCGTGTCACCGGCAGCGACAGGCCCCGTGCCGACAAGCTGTTCGCCGGGCTGCAACGCGATGTCAGTGACCTGGCCAGGCGCGGCATAGACCTGGTAGAGCGCGCCCTCGCTCCAGGGATAGCGCTGGATCGCGTTGATAAAGCCGTCGCGCACGGGCTGCATTCGCGCCGCCTCATTTGCCTGACTGATCCGCTGTTTGGGATCGCCCGTTTCCGCCTTGGCTTTGCTGGTTCCGACCGGCTTCATCTGGCCGGGAAGCGGGAGAGGTTTCGGCAGCTCGACCACCGTCGCGGGATCAGGCGGGTCGACCTTCCGCAGCGCAGGCCTGGCATCATCATATTGGATTTCGGGCGGAATGTATTTTTTCGAGGCGCAGCCAGCGAGCACCGTCGCCGACAGCAGTGCCAGAGCCAGGCTGTGGGCCTTGGTCATGTTGGGAGCAGTCTGTCTCGTCGCATTGGTTGTCAGTGCTGCACACATCATGAAAGTTCCTTCGACCAGTTGATGGCGTTGACGTAGACGCCGAGCGGATTTGCCTTCAGCCGGTCGGCATCGCGGGGTTGTTGAATGACGATGGTGAGGATGGCGGTCCAGCGCTCGGCGCGGGCCAGGCTGCCATTCTCGTAGCGGCGCTCGATCCAGGCGACACGGAACGAACCTGGCGAGGCACGGATGACGCTGGAGACTTCGATCGCGATCTGGATCTTGCCGACTTTGGCGAAGGGGTCGTTAAGGCGGGCATAGGCGTTGAGAGAGACTGCGCCGCGATCGGTGGTGTAGTCATAGGCACGCAGCCAGTTCTGGCGGACAATGACGGGATCGTCAGGGATGCTTCTGATCTGTTCGATGAAGCGGGCCAGATGCCAGGCGATCTGCGGATCGGTCGGCCGATAGTCGGCAACGGCCGGAGCCACTGCCTGCGCCTCGCCAAGGCTGTCGACCTGGACGACCCAGGGAACGACGGAACCGCGCGTCGATTGCCAAATCAGGGCGGATGCGAAGCCGCCGACCAGCACGAGCGAGCCAAATGCCATCAGTCGCCAGTTTCTCGCCTGCACACGAGCCGAGCCGATGCGCTCATCCCAGACCTGCGCGGCACGTTGATACGGCGTCTCCGGTTGTGGTGTTTTTGCGTAACGGACAGAAGGTCGTTTGAAGGGATCCATCAGCGATCATCCTGGTTGAGGGGAACATTCATCGAGCCGCTGCCTTGATCGCCGGATCGGATGGAATGCGCGGCCATGCTGGCGCCATGGCGCATCATTTGGTCGCGCTTGATGCGAGCCGCCCATGCCGGCGGCGATCCCGCACCGGATTCGGTGTTCGGCGCACCAACTGAGGAAGAGGTTCGCGGTGGCTGCACTGCGCCGGTCGCGGTCCAGGCGGCAGAACGGCCAGCCTGCTGGCTGGAAGACAGGGCTGAGGCCGCACGCGACATTGCCTGCTTCACCGGCTGGATGGCGGCGCCGGCACCCGCCTTGGCGACACCTGCCACGCCTGCCGCGATTGAGCCTGCGCCGCTCTGCGGCGATGTGGCTGTGGCAACTCCCCAGGCAGTCGAGGTGCTGCCGGCTAAATGCGCGCCGCCACGTGCCGCAGCAGCCGAGGTGCGGGCGCCGGTACCGAGCGCGCCTGCTGCGCCGCTCAATCCGGCGCGAGCGCCTATCGCGCCGGCGCCACCAGCGCCCGCGGCAGCGAGGGTCGTGCCAACGGCAGCACCCGCACCAAGTTGCGGGGCGCCGGAAACAAGTCCTGTCGCGATGCCCGGACCAAAGATCGAGAGCCCCATCAGCGACAGGGCGCCCAGCACAAGCGACAGCGCATCGGTGATTGTGGGTTGTTCGGCGCCGAACCCTTGCGTGAACTCGTCGAAGAGGCCGGAGCCGATGCCGACGATCACGGCGAGCACAAGAATCTTCACACCGGAAGCGACGATGTTGCCGAGTACCTTTTCGGCGAGGAAGGCGGTCCGGTTGAACAGTGCGAAAGGGATCAGCACAAAGCCGGCAAGCGTCGTCAGCTTGAATTCTATCAGCGTCACGAAGATCTGCACGGCGAGCAGGAAGAAGGCGATCAGCACGATCGCCCAGGCGATCATCAGAACCGCGATCTGGACAAAATTCTCGAAGAACGAGACGTATCCCATCAGCTGGGAGGCGGCCTCGAGGATCGGATTTCCGGCGTCGATGCCGACTTGGGCGACACGTCCCGGCTGCAGGAGTTCCGAGCCCGAAAGTGCCGACCCTCCGGCCTTCAGGCCAAGCCCGGAAAAGCTTTCGAAGACAATGCCGGCCAGGCTATTGAAGTTGCCGATGATGAAGGCGAAGAAGCCAATATAGAGCGTCTTCTTCACCAGCCGGTGCAGCACGTCCTCGTCAGCGCCCCAGGCCCAGAACAGGCCGGCGAGCGTGATGTCGATAACGATGAGGGTGGAGGTGAGAAAGGCCACCTCGCCGCCGACCAGGCCGAATCCGGAATCGATATAGCTGGTAAAGGTTTCCAGGAAGCGGTCGATGACGCCGGTGTCGTTCATGGCGCGAGAGCTCCGGGGTGGGACTGGTTTTTCGCGCCGGACGGAAGCGGCCGGCTCTGGTCATTTTCGATTGATGGAGCCACGTATGGCGTAGCTGGGCGCGACGAGCCCAGGAAACGCCGACGGTTGTTCGCCCAGGTCTTCCTGCAGGCTTCATCATCTATCGCCGCCATTCCAATGTCTCGACAGCGGGCAAGTTCGATCGCTGCCGGCTCGCCGCCCGGACGTGCGGAGCGCGGGGAGGACGCGTCCTGCGAGCCGTTGCCGCGCAACGCCATGAAGGCGGCGGTCATGGCGGCGCCCAGGGCAAGGACGGCTATCATCCGGGCGGCGATCTTGGGATCCATTGCGACCAGCCTCAGTCGTGGAACATCTTCACGGATGACGGGCTGTAGCTGCTGCCCGTCATGAAGCGGCTGAACTGCTCTTGTGCCTGCTCCTGGGCTGCCGCCTGCCTCGCCTCTTGGAGGACAGCGGCTCTTCCTTGCGCGGCGAGCATGGCGGTGAGGTCGGCAACCTGCTTGGCCTGCACGGCGAGAAGCTGGTTGCCGGCTTGCGTCGCCTGCAGGACGCCGACGGCTGACTGGCTTGCGCCAACCAGTGAACTGGTCTGTTGTTGTGTCCCCGCAATGTTGTCGACGGCGACGGCGCCGGCTTTCAGCGAATGCTCAAATGCCGACACCGATGTCTGCCAGCGTTCGTGCGCGCCCTCGACAAGTTGCTGGTTGGAAAGGTCGGACCCGAACTGCTGGTAGGTCGACTCAAACTGACTTTCGATATCCTGAACGCTGTAGGCGAGCTTGTTTGCCTCGTCGAGCAGGCTCTTCATTTCAGAAAAATTGGCTTCGATCTGGCCAAGCAGCGAGGTCGGCAATGCGGTGAGATGCTTCGCCTGATTGATCAGCATCTGGGCTTCGTTCTGAAGCGAGGTGATCTGGTTATTGATCTGCTCCAGGGCCCGCGAGGCCGAAAGCAGGTTTTCGGCGTAGTTCCTGGGATCGAACACGATGAGAGCCGCCGCCGGCATTGATGACAGCCCGACGGTGACGGCGACGACAGTTGCGGCCCCGATGCGACGGACGCGAAGATGGCTGCAAACCCAATTCATGAGGAAATGTCCTTTGCAGATTGATCGATGACATTGGTGAGATCGGGAATGAGTTCGGCCGCCCAGGAAAGACCGCGATTGGCAAGCCAGACCTTCAGGAAATCTTTTCGCCCACCCTCGCCGATGATGCGCTCGATCTCCGCATGGTCGGACTTGGAGGATGCAGCGCACAGCGCCAGCGCGACCGGACCAAGGCCAAGTTCGAACAGGCGATTGCCGCGCCGCGACTGGCAGTAGTAGTCGCGCTTTGGCGTTGCCCGGGCGATGATCTCTATCTGGCGATCGTTGAGGCCAAAGCGTCGGTAGATCTGAGTGATCTGCGGCTCGATTGCTCGCTCATTCGGCAGGAACAACCGTGTCGGACAGCTCTCGACGATGGCAGGCGCGATTGGCGAGCCGTCGATATCGGACAGCGACTGCGTGGCGAAGATGACGGAGGCGTTTTTCTTGCGAAGCGTCTTCAGCCATTCGCGCAACTGATCGGCGAAGCCGCCATCGTCGAGCGCCAGCCAGCCTTCATCGATGATGAGCAGCGTCGGCCGCCCATCCATCCTCTGTTCGATGCGATGAAAGAGATAGGCGAGCACGGGCTGAGCCGCCCCGGTGCCGATCAGGCCCTCGGTTTCGAAGGCTTGTACTGGTGCTTCGCTCAGACGCTCGTGCTCGGCATCGAGCAGCCGGCCGTAGGGGCCACCGACGCAATAGGGACGCAGCGCGTCCTTCAAAGGCGCGGATTGCAGCAGCACCGTCAGACCGGTCAATGTGCGTTCCTGAGCCGGCGCGGAGGCCAGCGAGGTGAGTGCCGACCAGAGATACTCCTTGACCTGCGGCGTGACGAGCACGCCTTCGCGCAGGAGAATGTCGACGAGCCAGTCGGCAGCCCAGGCACGCTCCGATGTGTGATGGATACGGCCCAGCGGCTGCAACGAAACGGCGTCGGCAGCGTCCGGGGGATCGGCCAGGGTAAGCGCGGCGAGCCGATCGGCGGCCCTGTGCCCGCTTACCGCATCGCCGCCGAGATTGTGCCAGTCGCCTTCCATGGCGAGCATGGCCGCCCGGATCGAACCGCCGAAATCGAAGGCAAATATCTGGTTGTCGCCGTAGCGCCGGAATTGCAGTGCCATCAATGCGAGCAGCACGGATTTGCCCGCACCCGTCGGGCCGACGACCACGGTATGGCCGACATCGCCGACATGCAGGCTGAACCGGAACGGCGTCGCACCTTCCGTCCTGGCGAAGAACAATGGCGGCGCGCCAAAATGCTCGTCCTCAGCCGGTCCCGCCCAGACCGCCGAGAGCGGGATCATGTGGGCGAGATTTAAGGTCGAGAGGGGTGGTTGGCGCACATTTGCATAAACATGGCCGGGAATGCCGCCGAGCCACGCCTCGATGGCGTTGACGCCTTCGATAATGCAAGTGAAGTCTCGACCTTGGATGATTTTTTCTGCCAGCCGCAACTTCTCGTCGGCGATCGACGGATCGGCATCCCACACTGTCACGGTGGCGGTGACGTAAGCCTCGCCGATATGGTCTGAGCCAAGGTCCTGAAGTGCGGCGTCCGCGTCGGCGGCCTTGTTGGCCGCATCCGTATCGACCAGGACGGACGCCTCGTTGGTCATCACCTCCTTGAGGATCGCGGCGACCGACTTGCGTTTGGCGAACCACTGGCGGCGGATCTTCGTCACCAATCTGGTTGCGTCAGATTTGTCGAGCATGATCGCCCGCGTTGACCAGCGGTAGAGGAAGGCCAGTCTGTTGAGATCGTCGAGGATCCCGGGAAAAGTTGTCGTGGGAAATCCGGTGATGGTGAGGGTGCGAAGATGGACATCGCCAAGGCGCGGTTCGAGCCCACCGGCAAGCGGCTGATCGACCAGCAGCGCGTCGAGATGCATGGGTGTTTCGGGAACACGAACGCGATGGCGCTGGGTGGAAACGCAGGAATGCAAATAGGTCAGCGTCTCGCAATCATCGAGCCAGTCGGCTTCGGGAACAAATCCTTCGATGAGGTTGAGGACGCGGTCGGTGCGGTCGACAAAGCTCTTCAGGAGTTCCCAGGGATCGATGCCGCTCTTGTCCCGGCCTTCGTAGAGCCAGCTTTCCATCCGAGATGCTTCTTCGGCGGGCGGCAGCCAGACGAAGGTGAGAAAATAGCTGCTCTCGAACAGCACACCGGCGTCTTCGAACTGCTCGCGCCGCTCAAGGTCGAGCAGTGCTGAAGCGCCGTCAGGGAATGTGCTGTCGGGATAATCGGTGGCTGGATTTCGCTGGGCTTCGACGAAGATCGCCCAGCCGGAGCCAAGACGCCGCAGCGCACTGTTCAGGCGTGCCGTCGTGCCGACCAGTTCTGCCGGTGTGGCCGAGTCCAGATCGGGACCGCGAAAACCCGCTGTCCTCTGGAACGAGCCGTCCTTATTGAGCACAACGCCGGGCGCGACCAAGGCCGCCCAGGGCAGATAGTCAGCCAGGCTGGATGAGCGTTTGCGGTATTCGGCCAGGTTGATCATCTCAAGAACCTCTCAGCAGCCGAAATGCGCGGGATAGCGCAAATGCCGACGAACCACGTCGACGAACTGCGCGTCGCGCTTGGCCGCCCACACGGCGGCAAAATGGCCAACCGCCCAGATGGCGAGACCGGCAATCCAGAGCCTCAATCCCAGGCCGACCGCGCCGGCCAGCGTAGCGTTGGTGATGGCGATCGCGCGCGGCGCGCCACCGAGTAGGATCGGTTCGGTGAGCGCGCGGTGCACCGGCGCGAAAAAGCCGCGAACATCCTCGTCCATCAGATCAGCGCTCCACCGCCGAAGGAGAAGAAGGACAGGAAGAACGAGCTCGCCGCGAAAGCGATCGACAGACCGAAGACGATCTGGATCAGGCGCCGGAAGCCTCCAGACGTGTCGCCGAAGGCAAGCGACAGGCCGGTAACAATGATGATGATCACCGCCACGATCTTGGCGACCGGCCCCTCGATGGATTCGAGGATCTGTTGAAGCGGCTCCTCCCACGGCATCGAGGAGCCCGCCGCGTGAGCAGGCGCGATCGCCATGGCCGTGGCGGTCGTTATGGCCAGCGGCAGCCCGGTGCCGAGATTGCGGACAGACGACGATCGGAAGCGGATCGGATTCATTTCTCTAGAGCTCCATGAGGGACTGGGAATTCGCGGTTGGCTCCGTCTCGAGCTTGGCCTGGAGCGTTCGATAGTCATCGGTGGAGGGGTCGAGCCCTTCGACGATCGCGATCTCAACGAGCCTCCTGGCCGAACCCCGGCCGGCGAGCACGGCAACAAGATCGATGGTTTCGGCAATGAGCGCGCGCGGCACTGTGACGACCGCTTCCTGCACGAGTTGCTCGAGACGGCGCAGCGCACCGAGTGCGGAGTTCGCATGAATGGTGCCGATGCCGCCCGGATGGCCGGTGCCCCAGGCTTTCAGCAGATCGAGTGCCTCTGCGCCGCGCACCTCGCCGATGGGAATACGGTCGGGGCGAAGCCGCAATGATGACTTCACCAGATCGGAGAGAGAAGCAACGCCGTCCTTGGTGCGCAATGCGATCAGATTGGCTGCCGCGCACTGCAGCTCGCGCGTATCCTCAATCAGCACGACGCGATCCGAAGTCTTCGCCACCTCCGCCAGCAACGCATTGACCAGGGTGGTCTTGCCAGTCGACGTGCCGCCGGCGACCAGCACGTTCTTTCGCCTTTCTACGGCGCGCCGGAGCACGCAGGCCTGGGCCTCGGTGATGAGGCCGTCGGCGACATAATCTTGAAGCGTGAACACGGCGACCGCCGGCTTGCGGATGGCGAAGGTGGGGGCTGTTACAACAGGCGGCAGCAGGCCCTCGAAGCGCTCCCCGGTTTGCGGCAGCTCGGCGGAGACGCGCGGGCTGGCTGGATGAACCTCGGCGCCGACATGATGGGCGACCAAGCGGATGATGCGCTCGCCGTCGGCGGGGGCCAGAAATTGATCAGTGGCGCACAGGCCTTCCTTCAGCCGGTCGACCCACAGACGGCCATCGGGGTTGAGCATCACCTCGACGATCGCCGGATCTTGAAGGAAGGCCTGAATGGCCGGGCCTAGCGCAGTACGCAACATGCGCGCACCACGCGACAAGGCTTGACTGCCGTGATGATGGTCGATTGCCACGATGATCCCCATTTCTTGCAGCGCGCTTGTTCGTGCCGAGGTCGGGATGATTAGAAGAGGCAGGAATGGCGACCTTGCAACAAGCAAAAGCGAGCGATCGCGATGCGGCGTGAAGTGACTTGCAAAATGCGGTGCGGCGGCCCTCACCGGCCTGCCCGACGATCTACCGCGCCGGCAACTCATCTGTGCCGGCCGGTGGCGCGGCCGGGACATTGGCGGCGATCTCCTGGCGGAGTTTTGGCCCTTTGCTCAACCTGCGACCCAGTGCAGCGACAAAGCGGTCATAGCGCTGTGGTCCTTTTGCACGAGCCTCAGCCCGCACGGATTCCGGCAAGACCGGGGTCGAGCTGAGCCAGAAGTTGACGAACAGCGCCAGTGTCTCGATGGCAACACCAACATCGCGCTCGACACGCTGCACGCGTCGGTCGATCTGGTCGAGCCGGCGGGTGATTGCCGCCTCCTTCCGCTCCTCGGCGTCCGGTGACAGAAACGAGGCGATCGCTGCCTCGGCGACCAGCGATAGCGAGACGTCGCGCCGTGCCGAATAGTCGGCGAGCGCGTTCATGACGTCTGGATCGAGATAGGCCGAGAGCCGCTTTTTCTTCGGGCCCTTCACGGCTCAAAGCTCCATGCCGTCATCGCGATCGAGGCTGGCCTGCTGTGCGGCGCGCTGCATTGCCAGATCGACTGAACGTCGTCGCGAAGCATCGTAGTCGGGCTCGTCCCGATCGAGGTCCAACTCGTCATTGCGCTGTGCGGTTCGCTCGGTCGCGATGTCCTCGTGTTCTGAGAGTTCGGGCTGAAGGCGGATACCGCCATTTGCCGAGTCATGCGGTTCCATTCGAGGGTTCAATTGCGGAGCAACGTCTCCCGGTACCGGGGGAGTTGTTAAGTCGGTCCAGTCGTTGGGGCGCAATGTTGCGTCGGATTTGTCGGGCTGAGGGGGCGGCAAGACGCGTTCGGCAAGTCGCGGATCGGCAAAATAGCGCGCCTTCTTGGCCCGGATCGGGAACAGACCAGACACCATGACGATGGCGTCGGTCGGTGGCAGTTGCATGATCTCGCCCGGCGTCATCAGAGCACGAGCCGTTTCCTGGCGCGACACCATGAGATGTCCGAGCCAGGGGGAAAGTCTGTGCCCGGCATAGTTCTTCATGGCGCGCAGCTCGGTCGCCAAGCCCAGTGAATCGGAGACGCGCTTGGCGGTGCGCTCGTCATTGGTGGCGAAGCTGACACGCACGTGGCAGTTGTCGAGGATGGAGTTGTTGAGACCGTAGGCCTTTTCGATCTGGTTTAGCGACTGCGCAACCAGAAAGCCCCTCATGCCGTAGCCAGCCATGAAGGCGAGCGCTGATTCGAAGAAATCGAGCCGACCGAGGGCCGGGAACTCGTCGAGCATCATCAACAGTCGTTGTCGCCGATCCCTGGCATGGAGATCCTCGGTCAGCCTGCGGCCGATCTGGTTAAGCACCAGGCGGATGAGCGGTTTGGTACGGCTAATATCCGATGGCGGGACGACAAGGTACAGCGTCGTCGGCCGCTCGCCTTCGACAAGATCGGCGATCCGCCAATCGCAACGAGAGGTCACCTTCGCGACCACAGGGTCGCGGTAGAGTCCCAAAAAACTCATGGCTGTCGACAGCACCCCGGAGCGCTCGTTTTCGGACTTGTTGAGCAGTTCCTGTGCGGCCGATGCCACAACCGGATGCGGACCGCCCTCGCCCAGGTGTTTGGTCAGCGTCATGGCGCGCAATGTCTTTTCGATACGCTGCTGTGGATTGGAGAGAAGGTTTGCCACGCCTGCGAGCGTCTTGTCCTGCTCGGCATAGAGCACATGCAGGATAGCGCCGACCAGCAGCGCGTGGCTGGTTTTTTCCCAGTGGTTGCGCCGTTCCAACGAGCCTTCGGGATCGACGAGCACGTCGGCGACATTCTGGACGTCGCGAACTTCCCATTCGCCTCGCCGCACTTCCAACAGCGGGTTGTACGCGGCGGAAATGGCATTGGTCGGGTCGAACAGCAGCACGCGGCCGAAGCGGGCTCGCCACCCGGCCGTCAGCTCCCAGTTTTCGCCTTTGATGTCATGGACGATCGCCGATGCCGGCCACGTCAGCAGCGTCGGCACAACGAGCCCAACCCCCTTGCCGCTCCTGGTTGGCGCGAAGCACAGGACGTGTTCGGGACCGTCGTGTCGAAGATAATCTTCTTGCAACTTGCCGAGCACGACGCCGTCGGGACCGACCATGCCTTCGGCTTTGATTTCGTCGCGCGTCGCCCAGCGCGCCGACCCATAGGTGGCGGAGTTTTTTGCCTCCCGCGCCCGCCACACCGACATCCAAATCGCTACTGCGATCGCTATGAAGCTGCCGCTGGCGGCAAACAGGGCCCCCTCGATGAAAACCTCCGGCGCATAGGCGTCATAGAAGAACCACCACCAGAAGAATGCGGGGGGTGGATAGAGCGATTGGCCGGCAAATTCGAACCATGGCGAACCGAGCTGCGGCTGGAATCCGAGCCGCCATGCAGTCCATTGTGTCGCGCACCAGGTGGTGACGAGCACTATCAGAATGACGGTCAGGACCTGACCCCACAGGATTTTGGTCGCCGGCAATTCTGTTCTCCCCGGCCAAACAATCGGGAGCGGATAAAGAGTGTCCGTTTTCCACATGTGCAAGGAAAAAGGAGTGGTCAAAGCGGCGAGGCGTAGGCGGACCTGGAAAGACTTGTTGAATGCGATGCAAGCTTCGATCACAACAACCGAAGCCGGTGGGAGTTCCGCAGCCATCACGTTCCATTGCGAACGGATGTTGCCAGACGTGGTCGCTGCGACAAGATCGGCGCCGTGGCCTGCAGACACGATTCCTGCGCGACCGAAGCGAAGATACCGACAACCTACCGTCAATTATTCGAGGCAGCGCTCGATGAGCACCTCCAGGCAATATTCGACTTCCAGGCTCGCCTGTCGACCACGCCACCCGAGGCAACCGCGGCCGCGCTCAAGGCGCTGGTCGACGTCGGGCTCAGCGAGCTGGAGTGTCTCGACCTGATCCTGTCCGCTGCTACCTTCGGCTGGGCCAACCGCCTGGAGGCCGCCGGACCCCAACTAAAGAGCTGCGATTTTCGGTTTTCATGCCTGCAAGAGAGGTGGTCGATTGCCAGCACCGTTCTGTATAAAGATCAGATAAGAAGCCTCCGGGCATTCAGACTTGATCCGGGCGTGACTGCCGGCGGCGCTTTTCGAACAGCGTCGCGGCGCTCAAGCGCAGGTCGGTGTCGTCGATCGTTGCGAGCCAGCGGCGGACATTCTCGTTGCCCCGGGCTCCCGTCTCTCGCAGAACATTCTCATCGAGCAGATACAGCGTCACGGAATTGCCCGAGGCGCCGATTCCTCCAGACTGTCGTCCCCGTCGAAGACGCCGAGATCAGCCATCTCCGATAGCGTCCGCTTCAAGCTCCGGGGCGCATAGGGCCGACCGCGCTTGGGGTAGGCCTTCGCATATTCTATAGCCGCCTCGACCTGTGTCTTCGACAGTGATGGAAAATCGTTCAGAATCTCCTCGACGGTCTGCTCCTTGGCGAGCGCAGCAACCAGGTGAGCGGGAATCTCAGTGTCCCGGATCAGAGCCTCGGACTGGTCCTCACTGCGATCCACCCAGTTTCGAATGTGCTCAAGCCGTGCGAGGCGGACTTCCAGATCGCTGTCGATCCGCGCGAGGTCGAGGTCGAGCTTGCCCCATCGCACCATGTGGGTATTGGCAGATAACTTCCGCAACGCCTCGTAGAGGCGCCGCCGGCCAGAAGGAGTGAGGTCCTTGTCGAGTTCATCGGCCAGTCGCAGAAAGCGAAGTTCCGCTGGACCGACGAGGCGCTGCACGGCCTTGCCGACTCTGCGCTGTTTCGCACGGATGACACCGGTATCGACTGCCTTGTTCAGCGTCGTAGTTGACCGGTCGAGGACATAGCCCGCCTCGCTCAATGTCAATGTCTGTGGGGAAGCCATCGGTCCCTCCTTCTCTAATTCCTCCCCCATCTAGGGATGAATTAGAGAAGATGCAACCACCCTATGTCGGATGGCCTCACGCAGCGGGTGGGACGCGGTCGCTCGGCTGACACTGAGGCGGCGACGTGGTGGGAGGCGCTGACCGGCTCGGGCGGCGAAGGCATGGTGGTCAAACCGCTCGACTTCCTCAGCCGTGGCAAGAAGGGGCTCATCCAGCCAGCGTTGAAAGTGCGCGGCCGGGAGTATCTTCGCATCATCTATGGTCCCGAATACGACGCCCCTGATAATCTCGTGCGGTTACGCGAGCGAAGCCTGGGCGGCAAGCGCAACTTGGCGCTCAGGGAGCTCGCTCTTGGTCACGAGGCACTGAAACGGTTCGTGGCCAGGGAGCCTCTAAGGCGGGTTCACGAGTGCGTTTTCGGAGTGCTGGCACTGGAGAGCGAGCCAATAGATCCCAGACTGTAATGTCAGCTGCCGGCATCAGAAGCGGTCAATGATGGGAGAACGAGCAACAGCGGCTTCGGGTCAACAGCGTGAATGGACAATCATTTCCACCATACGCCAACAGCGCTGTTCGGAAGGCACGGTCGCGCCAGTCAAGAGTGGACGGCCTACCGAGGAAGTGGTCCTTGTATCGCGCAGTTCGCGCTCGGCAATCGCTATTCGGTGAGTTTGAGCAGGTTCTGATAGCGTGGATGATTGCGGATGGCATCGAGGTCGGAATCGTTCTTGAACCACAGTTTCATATCGCTTCCAAACTGCTGCAAGCAAACCTCGAGCAGATCGATAGATCGGTCGAGCTCGCCAAGCAGCGAATAAGTGCAGGCGGCATTGTAGCGGGCGAGGTTGTCGTCAGGATCGATCGTCAGGGCGCGCGCCAGCCATTCTTTCGCCCGTTCGCGCTCGCCAAGGGCTGCGAGCGCACAGGCGCCCTGCTGTGCGGGTTTGGAGCTTTCCGGGTGCAACCGGAGGGCCTCTTCGGCTCGCTTCACTCCGAGCCGCGCATATTTTGCCGCTTCCTCAGGACGCCCGAGAGACTGAAAGACACTGGTGAGGAATAACGGCGACTGATAGTCGTCGGGCTGAATCTCCATCGCGCGAAGGTAATGCTGCGCGGCCCGCTCGAAGTCGCCCTTGATGACGCAAAACTCGGCATATAGCTGGTTGGCCTCATAACAGTTGGGATCGAGCGCGAGCGCCTCTTCGAAAGAGGAAGCCGCCTCGACGGGACGGCTGCCGATCATCAACGCGTATCCCCGCGAAGCATGAGCTTCCGCCAAATTGGGTTCGATCGCCAATGCTTTGCCGGTGGTCGCCAGGATTTCGTCGGCCGAAATGGCGACGCCATGCTTGGAATAAAGACGCGAATCGCAATTCGCCATGCCGGCATAGGCGCGTGCATACAGCGGATCCAGTTCCGCCGCCCTGGCGAACATTCGCCTGCCCAGTGTCAACGACAATTTTGTTGACGTGTGGAGCAACTGGCGGCCCTTGAGATAGTGGGTATAGGCCTCGACATTCTCCGTTGGCGCTTGCTCGATCGCTTTCTTCTCCTCCGGCAGCAGCTTCACCTTGAGCTGATCGACGATAGTATGGGTGATCTCGTCCTGAACGGCGAAGATGTCGGTGAGGTCGCGGTCGTAGCGGTCGGCCCACAGGTGGCCCCCCGTCGCCCCTTCGATCAGTTGCGCGTTGATCCGCACCCGGTTCCCGGCCTTGCGAACGCTGCCTTCGACCACATAGGCAACTCCCAGTTCCTTGGCGATGCGCTCCAGGTTCACCGCCTTGCCCTTGTAAGTGAAGACGGTGTTGCGGCCGAGCACGAAGAGGCCCGAGACATTCGACAGGTCGGTAATAATGTCCTCGGTAATGCCATCGCTGAAGAACTCCTGCTCGGGGTCATTGCTCATGTTGGCGAACGGCAGGATCGCCACCGACGGCTTCTCGGAGCGCGGACGCGGCTGAGCGCCTGACGCGGTCTTGAGGGAGCCGTTTGCGGCCCCCAGATTGACGAAATAGACATGCACCGGCTGCGCGATGTTCTTGACCGTCTTCTCGCCCTGATCGAGAAACTCCAATTCGAGCTTGTTGCCGACTTGGTCGCGGACCACCGCCGAACAGGCAATGCCTCCTGGCCTCGCCAGCCCCTCGAGTCGCGCCGCCATATTGACGCCGTCGCCGTAGAAATCGTCGCCGTCGACGATGATGTCACCGAGGTTGATCCCGATGCGGAACTTGATGTGCCGGTCCTCAGGAACCCCCGTATTGCGCTCGATCATGCCGCGCTGGATTTCCACCGCGCAACGCGCCGCGTTGATAACGCTGCTGAACTCGACCAGGAAACCGTCGCCCATCACCTTGAAGACTCGCCCGCCATGCTTGACTACGGTTGGATCGAAGAACTCGTAGCGATGCTGGCGAAGCGCGACCAGCGTGCTTTCCTCATTGGCCTCCACGAGCCGGCTGTAGCCAACAACGTCGGCCGCCAGTATGGCCGCCAGCCGGCGCTCAACCTGCTCCTGGCCCATGGCTGTCCTCTGAACTTGCCAAAGACACTTCTACTCGCCTTGGTGATAATTAGCTAACGCCATCGAGGCGGCGGGCCAGAACGCCGCTTTGGGCACCATTGCGGCCGTTTGGGTTGCCATGCTCCAAGTTCAACTTCGGGTCATTGCTTCCGGTAGACCTTTCTTAACCAAGGTCCGAAAGGGTGCGATTCGCGCCATAGGCGGTTCAATGAAATCACTCCGGCTGACTTCTGATCTCAGCGATCTGCTCCAGTTTTCTCCTGCGCGATCCGGTTCACTTCTGCACTCTCAATGCCCAACAATAGTGCGTTCGCAGGACAGTCGCTCCAACACACTCCTGCATTTGCAACAAAGGCTCTCTCATGTCAGTTGGGCGTAGACTCGTCCGCATGACGCATATCGTCGACCAAACTTAAAGCACCGAGAGGGTAGAAAGGGCTCTGCCCTCTCTCCCCCACAAGCAGAAAACCGGCATTCCCCATGCTTCGGCCTTCGGCCTGCAGCACCGACCCGAATCCGCGTGCGGCTTCGGGCCGGCCCTTCGGGTGGGTGATCCCCCTTCCGGTTTTCTGCTTGCCCCCCGCTCTCCCGGTCCTCGCCGGACTGGCCAGGGGCAGGCCTGCCCTGCCTTCCATTCGGAAGGAAAGAAGAGGGTGCGGCCGCCTTTTAAGGAGCTGGTGCGGCGATGATTGAAGCGAGGATTAGCGGCACAGGGTTGCGCCTGGCCGATGTGACGGAACGCCATAGGGCGGCGCAAGAGCTGCGAGTGATGCCTTGATGGATTGGGACGGGCGGCGGGCTGCCGGCGTCGTTAGCGATGTTGCCTATGCGATCGCGGTGTCGGCCGTCGCGACAGAAGAGGGCCCCGGCTCGGCGCGAAGTGATGGAGTACCAACCCGTCGATAACAAAGAGTCGATCGGAAAGCTGGTTTACATTCGGCGTTTTTTGATCGCGACGCGGGTGCGCCTGGAGGCAGGTGAGATGGCGACAGTCATGGAAATAGCCGACGACCACCAAGCCGCAATCTTGGCATGGAGCGCCTCAACGTTGCCGCATCCAAGCTGCCCCACCCTCGACTTTAATCTTCCCAAGTCTCTCCACCCGCACGGGGGCTACAGCCTACCGCATCGTTCCAAAAAAAGGCTATCAGGCTGGAATAGTTTCCGGCCAGGCTCAGTACATACGGCATGAGGGTGGCGAATCTCGACGTTGGGCATCAACTAGCGGGGCCGCCGCCGGATGCTGGGAGCGGCAGCGCGGGTACTGATGAACGTCAGCGCTTGCAGTCGGGAGGAGCGCGCTCTCACAGGCCCAGCGGTAATTCCCCTGTCCGTAACCGCTGGGCCGCTCCGCCTGCTGAAAGAACTCTTGAATGAATTCCTTGCCTGCCGATGAACTTCCCGAAGCCGTTGACTTGCGGCAGGCTGGTCGTCGGGCAGCTTTGACGGTGAGAAATGCCTTCGGGGTACAGCTGGAGCCAACAACAGAAAATGCGCTGAGACGAATATCGGGCGCCCGGGCTTCATTCGGATGGCATAACGCGTATGGGGGGAAGGCACGACTGAGCGCCGACAGCGGAAGTGCATCCTCGATCGAGGCGGTGACGCAGTCCATCAAAGAAATTGTGCCGGTGACGGTCGGGTCAACCGCTGGCGGCGAAGCTGTGTGCGCAGGCACGCCGCATGGCGGCCCTGCGCGCTGTTCAACGCAAGCGATTATTTCAGCTGGGTTGGCAACAGCGTTGCAGGGTTCCGCTTCGCGGCTTGTCTCCAGCCAGGTGAGATAGCTCGCTGATGGTCGTTAAGCCGATCTCGTTCGAGGAAGTGCAGCTGCAGGGCACTTCCTTGCGGCCCGGCATCCTGCTTGGGTGGTGCCGGGCCGATCTCGTGGTACCCGCGACATGGCCTGGATCGCGCACTGACCATACGTGTTTTGGATTAATTCGGGGCGAACGCTGATGCGCAAGTTGGAAGAATATGAAGAGATCGGGCTAATCGGCTACCCATACGACGGAGACTACATAGCTGTCGTGGATGGCAAGGAGGATGACATCCGATTACTGGGAGGCGAGGTGTGTGGACTTGATGGCGCGATACTGACTCATCAAGCGACTGCTTTGCCGAGATACTATCCTCAGGCGTCCCGTCTGGTTATCGCCACGATAAAGGGAGACCGGCTTGTTTCGATCCGAGATTATTAAACCGGCATGTGTCCATCGAAGCCCACGTTGGCCCGTGCCATGAGGCAACAGAGCAGGAAAGGAAACGATGATCTTCAAAACAGCTGGTGTGACCGTCGCATCTTTGGCGCTTTCCGCCACTTGGACGCAGGCCTCGCCCACACTCCTCTCTCAGCACGGCGCTTGGGGCGTCTATTCCTACCGCGCTGACACAACAAGGTGCTTTGCCTTGACTGTCCCGCTTTCCAGTTTACCCACAGATGTCGATCATGGCGAAAATTTCTTCATGGTCTCGCAAATACCAGACGAGGAGCAAGCTGAAGCAGTTATGGGGTATCGGCTCAAGCCAGGTACAGCCATCGGTGTGGTCATTGCAAACCGGCATTTCTCAATGTTTACCCAGGACAACAAGGCTTGGCTGCAAAGCGCCGATGACGATCGATCAATGGTCAACGCTGTCAAACGGCGTCCAAAACTGACCCTTGATAGGCGTCCAATTTTGACCCCCTTGTGAGGCGGGACGGCTAGCGCTCGCCGGGCGGAGCTGGTCGGGGTTGCGCAGCCCGGCGAGTGCGGATCGGCTTGGATGAGGTGATCAGGCGCGGTTCTTGAAGCGCCAGGACTCGTTGCCGGTTTCGATGATCTCGCATTGATGCGTGAGACGATCGAGCAGCGCGGTCGTCATCTTGGCGTCGCCGAAGACGGCAGGCCATTCGCCGAACGTCAGGTTGGTGGTGACGATGATCGACGTGCGCTCGTAAAGCCTGCTGATCAGGTGGAAGAGCAGTTGGCCGCCGGCTTGGGCGAAGGGTAGATAGCCGAGTTCGTCGAGGACGACGAAGTCGAGACGGGTCATGTAGTCGGCGAGGCGCCCCTGCTTGCCGCCGCGGTGCTCGGTCTCGAGCCGATTGACCAGATCGACGACGTTGAAGAAGCGCCCCCGCGTTCCGTTGCGGATAAAGGATCGAGCAAGGGCAATCGCCAGATGCGACTTGCCCGTTCCGGTGCCGGGATCAAGGAGGCAAGGGCGCGATCAAGTGGACGCGGTTGTCGGGCCGGACGTTCGCTGCCAATGCCGTGCGGCTTCAACTTCACGCGCTCGCCTACAATCTCGGCAACTTCCTGCGCACGATGGCAACGCCCGAGCCGAGCAAAGACTAGTCGCTCACCAGCCTCAGGGAGCAGCTGGTCAAGATCGGCGCCAGGTTGGTCAGCCACGGCCGCTACGTCGCCTTCCAGATGGCCGAGGTCGCAGTGCCAAGGATGCTGTTCGCCGAGATCCTGCGACTGATCGCGGAACTGCGGCCGCCGCCCGATCCAGCGCCGGCATGAACGGCGCGGTCGTCATGCGTATCAGCGAAAACCACAGGAGAGGTGCGTCTTGATGAAGACGAAATCGACATCCCTGGCGCGGAAAGCGCTGGCGTCACCGACTTTTGTTGCAAGGCAGCCCCGATTGGCGACGGGTCGCGACGGTCCGGACTTGCCAATGCCCGCCAATGGCGACACTCTCACCTCAATAAGCCGGTCATCGGGTGGATGCCGGGTTGACACTGTGAATGCGTATACGATGACGGGCCGAGTTCAAGTCCGAGCTGGGCCCGATTGCTAATGCGACTGTCGGCGTTCGCGTGATGTCCAACGTTCTCAAATGGCTTGCGAGTATTGGCTTGGCTCAGTACGCCGATGCGTTCACCGAGAATGAGATCACTTTCGAGCTCCTGCCGAAGCTGACCAGCGAGGATATTCGTGAGCTCGGCATCACGCCCATAGGACATCGTCGTAGGCTTTTGGATGCTATCGCGCAGATCCAAGTGTCCGACGCGGGACAGGCCGAAACAGCACATGCCGCTGCCACCCCTTCCAGTGGCGCGAGCGAGGCCGAGCGTCGACGGCTGACCGTGCTATTCTGCGACCTTGTAGGCTCAACGCGACTGGCGAACCGGCTCGATCCTGAGCTTATGCGCGAACTTTTGCTGGGCTATCAGAATGCGGTAGCCGGCGAGATCGCGCGGTTGGAAGGCCACCTCGCCAAGTTCGTCGGCGATGGCGTGCTCGCGTATTTCGGTTATCCCAAGGCCCACGAAGACGATGCCGAGCGCGCTGTCAGGACAGCTCTGGCCATTGTTGCAGCCGTGGGAAAACTCGCGACCCCCGACAAGGAGGCACTCGCGGTTCGGATCGGCATCGCATCGGGCCTGGTCGTTGTCGGCGACATGATCGGTTCGGGCCCGGCAGCGGAGCGCTCGGTGGTCGGCGAGACACCCAACCTTGCCGCGCGCCTGCAGAGTGTCGCCGCACCCAATCAAGTGGTCATCGCATCGGAAACCCGGCGGCTCATTGCCCATGTCTTCCGATTGGATGATCTGGGTGAACTGGAGTTGAAGGGGTTCGACGGAAAGCTCCGCGCCTTCAGCGTCCTTGGCGAGGGGACCTCCGAAAGCCGGTTCGAGGCTCGGCAGCTTGGTGGCCTCGGACCGATGTTCGGCCGCGAGCACGAGTTGAGCTTGCTGCTCGATCGCTGGCACATGGCCGAAGCCGGCGAAGGACAGATGGTCCTGCTCGTGGGCGAGGCCGGAATCGGCAAGTCTAGGCTGACCCGAGCCGCCATCGATGCAATCGCGGATAAGACGCACTTTCTCCTTCTTTACCAATGTTCGCCCCATCATGTTGACAGCGCGCTCTACCCCGTCATTCAGAGATTGATCCGCGTCGCGAAGTTGGCTCCAGATGATCCTTCGGACATCGCGCTCGACAAGCTCGAGCAACTCCTTGCCGTCGGTACCGAGAATGTGGGCGAGGCCGCGGCCTTGATTGCGCCCCTTCTCGGCATCGAAAGTGAGCAGCGCTACGGCAAGCTCGACCTGTCATCGGCGCAACAACGCGCCCGCACGCTCGAAGTGCTTGTCGCCCAACACATCGACTTGTCCAAGCGCCGTCCGGTCCTGTTCGTGTTCGAGGACGCCCACTGGATCGACCCGACCTCGCTCGAGCTGCTCGACCTTTGCCTTGATCGAGGGGCAAAGTCATCCGTTCTCATGCTGCTAACGGCGCGTCCCACCTTCGAGCACCGCTTCGGCGGTCATCCGATCGTGACCCGGCTCAGCCTCAACCGGCTGGGGCGAGATCAGGTTCGCGCCATCGCCCATGGGATGACCCACGGCCGGTCGCTTCCCTCCGAGGTCGTGGGGCTCATCGCCTCTCGGACCGATGGCATGCCGCTGTTCGTCGAGGAATTGACGAAGACGATACTGGAGTCGGGCATCCTGCGGGCGGTTGGAAGCGATTTGGTGCTCGACCGGCCACTGACCGACGTCGCCGTGCCGGCCACACTGCACGACTCGCTCATGGCGCGCCTCGACCGCGACCCCAAGGTCAAGGAGGTCGCACAGGTCGCGGCCTGCATTGGTCGCGAGTTCCAGTATCCATTGCTTGCCGTGGTCTCGAAGCTGGCGGAGCCCGACTTGCGCGAGGCGCTCAAGCTGCTCGTCTCTGCGGAGCTTGTGTTTGCGCGCGGGTCAGCGCCCAAGGCAAGCTATGTCTTCAAGCACGCGCTGGTGCGCGATGCCGCCTATGAGAGCCTGCTCAAGAGCCAACGCAGTCGCATCCATGCCGACATCGCGGACTGGCTGATCGCCAACGCTCCCGATGTTCTGGTGCAGGCACCGGAGCTCGTCGCCCAGCACTATGCAAAGTCGGGTCAGCGCGAACCGGCGATCGCCTGGTGGGGCAAGGCGGGCAACCGAGCGCTACAGCAATCGACCAATACGGAGGCGATCAGCCACTTCAGCGCCGCCATCTCGGAGATCGCGGGGTTGCCGCAGGCGGAGCAGGCGCGCGCAGAGCTGCCGCTGCAGATCGGGCTGGGAAGTGCGCTCTCCGCAGTCCGCGGCTACTCCCATCCTGCAACCGGTGCCGCCTATCGGCACGGACGGGATTTGGCGGCGGAAATCGGCAATCCGTATCGTTTGATGTCCGTGCTCTACGGGCTTTGGAACTACGACGTTGTTCGTGGGCGCTACGACGGCGCCCGGGGCACAGCGGGCGAAATGATGGAGCTCGCCCGTCGTCATGCGGATAACAGCCTCTCTGTCGTGGCGCTCTCTGCCCTCGGCACGACGCAGTCGTGGCAGGGGGACTGGACGGACGGCTCTCGCAATCTCAGCGAGTGCATCAGAATCTATGACACCGAGGCGCATGCCCCCCTCAAGCTCGAGATATCCGAGGATCCTTGTGTGCAGGCCCTTATCAACAACGCCATCTGTCTATGGAATTTGGGGCAAGAAGATGAAGCAATCAGATCGATAAACGATGGGCTCAACCTGGCCGAGAGGTTCGAGCACGTCACCTCGAACGGATACGCCTTGGCCTGGAGCTGTCTCTTGCACTACATGCGTTTAGACGGTTCTGGGGCGCTGCAAGCCGTGCACATGATGCGGGAGAAACTGGCCAATCAAGATCTTCCGTTCTGGAGCGCCTTCGGAGAGGTCTTCGGAGCCTGGGCCGAAACCGTTGCCGGTTCGCGAAGGGATGGTCCGTCTCAATGGGAGAAAGCCATGGCCGCCCTCAAGGGCACGGGAGGCGGCACAATGTTGCCGACTTTCCTCGGAGCGCTTGCGGAGATTCATCTTCAGTATGGCCGATTGGATGAGGCCTATGCTGCCGCCGAGGAGGGCCTGTCGATTGTAGCTGCGAACGAAGAGCATTACTCGGAAGTCGAGCTCTATCGGCTGAAGGCGCAGACCTACCTCAGGCGCGATCCACCCGTGCGGGATCTGGGTGAGCAGGTCCTTCGCGCGGCACTGGAGGTGGCGCGCAAGCAGCAAGCCAAGTCCATGGAGCTGCGCGCCGCGGTCGACCTCGCAACGTTTTATCGGCAAATGGGGCGAGGCACCGAGGCTGACACTCTGCTCGATCAGGCATGCCGGCTGTTCGACGGCCTGCCCGACACGACAGAACTCGTGAAGGCGCGGTCGCTGTTGAAGGCCTGGCGCGAAAGCGACAGCCAATAGAACATGGGGCGTCGCTGCTGGGTTCGATGCTGTGCGTACCAATACCTCTTGAAAAACCGGGGGGGTCGTGAATTGCCGACAGTCTCGGCTAGAGCACTTTCCGGCGAAGTGGCCACCGGTCGTCGAAAGAAAGTGCGACAAAGCAAAAGGCGCCAAAGCCGGCAGGGCAAGGCTGGGCGGAATATTGGCCCTGTCTAATGTGGGGAGGGCCTTTCCCGAAAACGGCCCTGGGTCGCGCCGGTCTTGGCGGTCGCGACTTCATTGGCCTCAGTTGCGGCCCTAAGGAAACAGCTCAGGGCCGGTGCACGAGCGCGTCGCAATAAACTTGCTATTGTCGGTGACGGGCCTAGTCTCGAAGTGGCCTGCTGCTAGGGGTACATCGGTCAGAGCCAAGCTATTGAACGCACAGGTTTCACAGTCAACGCCATGCGGGCCGGCAGCAGAATGAAACTGTCCGCCACGTCCTGGCGAGGTACGCAAACCCAGTATGTCTATTCCCTAATTGGACTTACCGCTGCCTTGAAGGCGAGCGGAACCTGCAAATAGCTTGCCTAAGAAGAAGAACCCGCGTTGCCAACGGCCAATGGCAAACCCTGTATTGGCGGCTCCAGGCAGGGTACCAAACAATCGCGCCGCGCCTCGTGAGCCCTGAAATCTCGATGAGGCCAACTCATGCGAGGCAATTCTGGGCGCCGCATACCAGCGTTTGAGCGAATTGGCGCGAGCGGCTGACATGCGACAGTGCCTTGACTACAGAGAATGCTCGCGCTCCTGCTGGGCGAGCGCGAGCTCGGTGATAAAGCGGCACCTGTCAGCGCAATAGCATCGGGAATGGCCAATTAGTTTGGAATTATTTCCGGTCGAGCTCAGTAGGTGGCGTATGAAGGGCGAATTCGTCTTGGCCGCCTCGGCTATGCCGGTGCTCGCGAATTTGCTGTGTCTGAGGTTGGCAGCCATCCAAAGGGCGTTTTGAGCTGCGGCACGCGACATTTAGTGACGACCCTACAAAACGACAGCTATGCCTGCATGCAAAAGCAGGCAGGTGTCGAGGATGTTAGTGATCCCCAATGAATTGGAAAGACATGAGAGAGCTCGCCGGAACCGCTATCACGATCGTATTGCTAGCGATTGCGGTCGTCCTGCTTTTGATGGCGCCAAAAGGCTTCGAGCTCGCTCAGCCGGATCCGTTCGTTCGTTCGAGTGCTTCTGGCTTATGACGGGGAGAAGCCACCATCTTTGCGCGCACGGGTCGGTAGCCTCGTCGCCGCTGACGAAATGTCGACACTGACTTGTTCCTTCAACTCACGAGCGAGCTACCCGAATCCTCGCCGCACCGACTTGTTGCGGTCGGCGTTTCTTGGGCGCCCGCAAAACTGCGCGCGGCGATGAATCTCAAGCGTTTTCGCCGGCACCTCGGGTCTTTTTTTAACCCGCTGCCATCTGCGCGGACCCCGCCATCTTTTGCCACTCTGCCGAAATGAGGGGGCCCCGGAGGCCAGGGTCTCGATGCTGGGTGTCACGAACATGTTCACGTAAGTTGTCCGGATCTGCACGTTGCCGAGCAGGATCAATGAGATCGACGTCTGTCGGCGACTTTTGGATACAGAGCTTCCCGAGAAAAAGCCAAGTGGGTTGGAATAGTTTCAGGACCGTCTCAGTATATAGGATATGAAGGCGAGTTTCGACGTCACTCCACATTTGGAGGATCTCTGGCGCTATGGTCGAGTGCTCACGCGCAACGATTCAGACGCTGATGACTTGGTTCAAGAGGCGCTTGCGCGCGCCCTCGCCCTGGCCCATACCTATGACACTTCCAGCCCGTTACTTCCTTGGCTCATCACCATTGTGCGCAATACGTTTCTGACGGGTGTCACCCGCGCCAACGCTGAAATGCGTCGCCTCGAGTGCTATGCGGAGCTGTCTGACCCGTTGTTGCTGCCATCGCAGGAGCACAGCGTAGAGCTTTCCAATGTGAGAAAGGCGCTGGCCGGATTGCCGACCGAACAGGCTGAAGTTCTCCATCTGGTTGGTGTTTTGGGCTTCACCTATTCCGATGCCGCCGAGGTGCTCGGTGTACCGACAGGAACCGTCATGTCCCGGCTGAGCCGAGCACGAGCTGCCCTCAAAAGCAGCATGGAAAATGTGAATAACCAGTCGCCTCATCTGAAAGTAGTCGGAGGCCGTCATGTCGCCAGATAGAAGCATTTCCGACGACGAGATCAGCCGCTTCATTGACGGTGAGCTGTCGCCCTCCCAGAGATCTGACGTTCAGGCTCGCCTGGCGCTACAACCATCACTGGCTGCCGAAGTGTTTGCTGAGGCGCAACGCATGGAGGCCCTGCGCTCTGTTCAACCCCGGCGGCTGTTTCCGCCTCGCGCGAGTTTGGACAGAGCAAAGCAGCTGGAAGGTGCGTTTCGACGGCGGAGGGTATTTGCCGCGCTCAGATTGCAAATGGCGGCCGTCTTGCTCATTGCATTGGGTTGGTCAGCAAACTCGCTGACCGAACCGTCTCGCCAGAGCGGACAAATGGCGGATGAGAACTTCATCCTTGCTGCGCGTGATGCGTTGCGTGTGGCACAGCTGAATGCCGACCCTGCCAATGGGAGTGAGCCCAAGCAGGACAAGATCGAGCGATTGGTCGGCGCCATCAACATCAGCCTTCCCGAACTTCCATCAGCCTGGCACGTGACGGATGTTCAGGTGCAGCCTTGGAACGGAAAGCAGAGCCTTGTCGTGACAGCCGAAACTCCGAGCCTTGGCCGGATCACACTGGTAGCAGCACCGATGAATGGCGAAGACGCTGTTCCTCCAACTTCAGCGACGGACGGTCGCGTTCCGACCGTCTATTGGCAGGCCGGAGGCACAGCTTACGCGCTGATGGGCCCCGCCGCGCCCGAGCGACTTGAAAAGGAAGCAAAGCAGATCGAAGTCGCAAGCCGGAGGAACTTGCGGCCCAGGATAAGGGGTTGATCGGTTTGCAGCCGCCACGAGTAACCAGAGGGGAATGCTGTTGTATGCCGAACTGAAACGGAACCGTTTTGTGCGATTGCTCAATTTCAGCGCTGTCAAATCAGTCAATGAGCGAGGCCGCAACTTGTATGCAAGGAGCCCCGTTCAACAGTCGAATTTTCGAGGATGATTACGTGATGAATCTGCTACCGGCCGAGGAGACCAGGAAGTATTACCCGTCGATTTGTCCAGTATGCAGCGGAACTGCGCTCGCAGGAGACATCATGCCGCGAAAGGTCGAGTTCCAGTGCGCTCGCTGCGGCGCGTACGAAATCACTGCGGCCGCACGAACAGCAATGAGAGGAATGTCGCAGGACTATCGCCAGGCGTGGCTTACACAGGCTCGGCAACAAGCCCCAAGTCACGCGTCGATCGCGCTTGTCGATTGCGCAAATGAGCAGCAAATCTGAGCCGCTTTTTTCGATTTGCTAAACGAGGCGTGTAACTGAAAGGGGAAAACAATGGCAGACAATCAAACCATGTCGCAACGCTGGGAGAACTATCGGCCGTCCAAGACACTCTGGTTCTGGTCGGTGGCCGGCGCCGCAGTATTGACCATGATCGTCGGCTTCACAGCCGGTGGCTGGACAACCGGCGGGAGCGCGATGGAGATGGCGAAAAACTCCGCTCGAGACGCACGGGCCGAACTGGTCGCAAATCTCTGTGTCGAAAAGTTTGTCAGCGCACCCGATGCGAGCCAGACTCTGGCCAAACTGAAGGAAACTTCATCCTACCAGCGCGATAGCTTCATCACGGATGGAGGCTGGACCAAGCTTGCCGGCATGAAAAAGGACGCTCCCGGCGCAGCAGATTTGTGCGCAGATAAGCTAGCGGCTATTGACGCGATCCCCGCTCGCACTGTTGACATGTCTCCGGCCCAGACGGACGGCTGAGATCCAAGGTAATTCGACATGGCGACGGTTACGTTGCCGGGTGGCGGTCACACAGCGCGCGCACACATCGTTGTAGTCAGCGAGACATCGCTTTAGCCATCGGCCGCCCCCAGAACCCATATCGGCATCCCGGCACGTCGATCAACAGACGCAAAATGCATGTCCACTTTGCTGGCCGAACCGACTTCGTCGATCGGCTCAGGGCAAAGATGTGCCAAGGCTGTGTAACGAAAGACGTGCCAGTGGAGGTGCGTCACCTCCGCAAAAATGCCGAGCACGACGCCGTCGGGACCGACCATGCCTTCGGCTTTGATTTCGTCGCGCGTCGCCCAGCGCGCCGACCGATAGGTGGCGGAGTTTTTTGCCTCCCGCGCCCGCCACACTGACATCCAAATCGCAACTGCGATCGCGATGAAGCTGCCGCTGGCGGCAAACAGTGTCCCCTCGATGAAAACGTCGGGCGCATAGGCGTCATGGAATGCGGAGGAAATCGGCGTCTGCGCCGCACCGTTACCGACCTCACCAACCGGATCGCGCGTAAGAAATAAAGCCGTCGTTTTGACTTGCCGTCTGACTTTTCACGGGGAAATTCCGAGGCCGATCCGATACTGTATGCCCCGCAGGGTTATTGAGCGTTTTCGCCACCGGAAAAAAAACCTTAAGGGCGTCGAAATGCTTTTCGACCAGATGCCACGACAAGGTAGCGACAATGATTGTGCAAGTGCTCATGACAAAGAAGGTAATCGGACCCTTGTGGTAAAGTGTTGGCCAGTTTTCTGCAATAAGCCACCAGATTGCCATATGATAGATGTAGGTTGTGTAACTAATGCGACTAAGGAAACGCGCAACTGGGTTGGCCAACACAAGCGCAACGACCCCACCATATCCGACGTAAGCACTCAGAACGACGGATGATAACGCATATATGCTTAATATCCTGTAGCTTTCTGAGTGGCCAAATTTATGTCCAACAACAAATGGCGAAAATATGATCGCAATTGAAACCAAATTGCTTAGTCTGCTTGTTATGACGGCTTGTACGTCCCTGTTCTCTTTTACCAACGCCAGAATGGCTCCTGCGGCTAAAGGATCGAACACAAAGAGGACGTTTTTTGCCCAGGGACTGATTCCTAGATCCACACAATGAACGCGGAGAACAATAGAGATAGCAAAGACGCCCGCATAAATTACGAATATCGATCTTCTGCTGAAGAACATTATGATTATAGGTGAAAATAGGTAGAATTGCTCAACGACGTTAAGACTCCATAGATGAGCTACAATCCATGGTTTCCATCCGTCTGTGTTCATAAAATAGAGATTCGATCCTTGGAGCACGTGCCATTTAATGCTCGATCGTATGCCGTCCATATTGAACAAAACCGCGATGAGCAAAACTAAAAATAGCGACGGAAGCAGCCTGAGAGACCGACGAATATAAAAGTTAATGATGCTAGTTTTGGATAGAGATTCTTTAGAGGAAAGCAAGATATGGCTGATCAGGAAGCCGCTAACCACAAAGAACAAGGATACTCTCACGAACTCCAAAGTTGGGCGTTCGCTCCAATAGTGCACATAGAGCACGCCGACCATGGCAAGAACGCGAAGCCCATCGATCTGAGCGCGCCTGCCGCCCTCGTCGCCTAACGACGCCATGCTTTATCTCTCCAGGAAAAATGTTGGTGCGGAACCAGCGGCAAGTGGCTGGCCGATCACCGGTTGGCCAGCCGAGCCTTGGCCTTTTCCAAACGGTTGGCGACGTAGTCGCCGCGCCGAACCTTTGCGTATTCGTCTTGTTTTTTCAGTTGGGCATGTTTGAAGAGGTACCACTTCCCCTTCTTGCTTTTTTGGTAGACGTTCGCGCCCTGCTTGCGATGGCTGAAGCATGAAAGCCCCGGAGTACTACCATCCTTCGAAGTCCACGTAGCTCGGAAGCAGAGCTTTCCGGGATCAGTAAGAAACCAAAGTCCCTCACCATAAGAAGTCCCGTTGCCAGTCGTGGCGGTAAACCGACGCTGCCGTGGTGAAAAGTGGCCTGCTCCGTCTTTCCAGATCCATGAGCGGCCCTGATAAAGTTGGAAGAGCTCGTCAGTGGTCAGTGGGGTGCCGAGCTGCGATCTCGCGTATTGCTCAGCGCTGGCCTCAACGGCACCTAGCGCTATACCGCCGGCGAGAGCGAGGCTGACTACTATATAATGCGTTTTCTTCATCATGATGTTCCTCTCCGTGGACAGAGTTCAGCATCGGGCGGGTATTCACGAGAGCCCGCACACTGTTCAGCCACCGTACTCAGCAGCGGCAAGGATGTCGTTGGCCTGTCGTTCGGAAATTTACCTCACCGTCCATATCTGCGAGTATTGAAGCGCCAAGGGCACTTGGGAGCGCTGGTGCGGCTCGTCAGCTATTCTGGCCGCCGCGAAGGTGAGGCACCTGCCTGTCGATGATGCCCTCGATCGGATGCATCCGCACCAGGTGGTGACGAGCACTATCAGAATGACGGTCAGGACCTGACCCCACAGGATTTTGGTCGCCGGCAATTCTCTTCCCCCCGGCCAAACAATCGGGAGCGGATAAAGGGTGTCCGTTTTCCACATGTGCAAGGAAAAGGAGTGACCAAAGCGGCGAGGCGTAGGCGGACCTTGAAAGACTTGTTGAATGCGATGCAAGCTTCGATCACAACAATCAAAGCGGCGACACGTTCCCACAGCCATGACGTTCCATTGCCGACGAAAAAAGAGACATGCGCTAAGTTCCGGTCGGAAGGATGCCCCTCACCCGGCAAATCGCTTGAATATATATCATTAATTGATATATATGATGGATGCCGAACGCTTGCGGAGTTGTGACAATCCACCTGAGGGCACGTTTGGACCAAAAGGCCACGGGCGAAAAGATGAACAAGATCGACACTTTGATCCATCGAAGGGCTAACGATCGCCGTAAGACCGCGCAGGCTTGTGTAGCGCGCATTCTCCGAAACGCCAAAGCCCTCGGTGTCGATATCTCCCTTGTCGGATCTCTCGCGAGAAGTAGTTTCCGCGTCCACTCGGACGTAGATCTGCTGATTCACGGAAGCACTGATCCTGTACGTCGGGCCATGGTCGAGCGCTTGGTCGCAGACCAACTTCGGGGAACGAACATTCCGTACGATCTGATTTTTGCCTCAGACATACCGGCCGAACGAGTGCAGGAATTGCTCCATGACTGCGTTTAAGCATCCGGCATTTGCAAAACTGACGCCAAAAATCGACCGCGCTGCGAAGGAACTGCAGCAGATCGAGGAATATCTGTTGGCTCATGGGAGTGAGATGTTCCTCGGCGAATGGGGAGCGGTGGCGGCTGTTTCGCTGGGAATTCACAATGTCTACAACGGCATCGAGGACATCCTGCTCAGCTTGGCCAACGATATAGACGGCCTGGTTCCCCAAGGTCCTACGGCGCACCAGGACGTGCTCGATCAGATGTCGGCGGCAATTGCAGGCATCCGCCCAGCTGTGCTCGATCCCGAGCTTTATCAGTCCCTGAGTGAGTTGAAGGGCTTTCGTCACCTGGTGCGGCTTCGGTACGGTTTTGACCTGAAAACAGATAGGGTGCGCGAAAACCTCGAAAGGGTTAAAGAGGCACTTCCGTCTTTCGTCGAGGCTATCGTTTCCTTGGAAAGAACCCTTACCGAGGAAAACACGCACGATGATGATGGCGGCGGCAGTTCAGAAGGCGGAGCATCTGGCGGTCCTTGAACCAATGGCTCAGTTGTATTCGCCGGAAGAGATCCTGCGGGCGTTGACTCCCGAGAATTGTCGGCTGGTGGCGCTGATTCATCGGCACCGTCCGCAAAGCATCACGGAACTGTGCCGGCTGGCATCGCGCCCGCAGCCGAACGTATCCCGCTCCTTGGCTGCCCTTGAGCGGGCGGGAATTGTCTCAATGGTGGGGTCCAGGCCAAAGAGACCTGAACTCGCCGTGCAACGAGTCACGATCGAACTCGCTGAGCTTCAGAACGGCTGATACGAGATCGGTCGGCGCTGCCTCTTCAGCTCTTCATCCGCTGCTGTTCAAATCCGTTCCCGCCCGCAGACGCTCCATATAGGCGCGATAGGCAAATCTGCGATCGCGTGTCTTTCCCGTCGTTTCCACGAGGACGCCGACTTCGGCCAGCGCTTCGATCGCGCGTGTTGCAGTCCGCTTGCTCGTATCGATCAGCTTCATGGCGGAGGCCACCTTGACGATTGGATGGCGGGGAAGCTGCTCGAACAGTCTCAGCGCCGAGACGGAGGCGGACTCGGCGCCAAGGAGCCGGTCCCGGTCCGCGCTGACAAGGTTGAACAAATCGCACGCCGAGGCGACGGTGGCGCTTCGGCATCTGTTTTGCGGCTCGTCCCCGGGAACGATCTCGTGATGCACGGGGAGCGGAAGGCACGACAGCGTCTCTGCCGAACCACTGGGAACGAAGTCCTTTACCAGCGGCGATCATTAGTCAAGGAATCGTTCCTAAGGCTCCCCTCATGGGCACGCTCCCCATTCCTTCGAATGTTTTGTGAGCGACCCAGCGGAGTGGCAGGATTTGAACCTGCGACCCCATCGTCCCGAACGATGTGGATAGCGAGAAAAAGTCCGGATTTCCGGGCTCTTTCGTCACGTTTGCCTGATTTTGTTCGCTTTCGTTTTCTTTATTCTGTGGGGAAACTGTGGGGATGCGGCGATCGAGCTTTGTTTTCGCCCAGCCTTAGGACGGTTTTCGGAGCCTTGCCGGCGACGTGCCTCTTCGCGATCTTCTCGGCCGCGTCTGCCTGGAAATCGGGATGGTGGTGGCCATAAGTGTCGATCAAGACTTCCACGGTCATGCCGAGAAAGCCTGCCGCCTGCCACATGTCGGTACCAGCCTGCATCAGCCAGGTCGCGGCGGTGTGGCGCAGGGTATGGGGCGTGACGTCGGGGCCGAGGCCGGCGGCTTTGCGTACCTTCCTAAAGCTCCTTTTGATCGATTGGACCGGCCTTCCGTTCCACTCGACGACGAAATCCTGCGATATCTTGCGGCCGATGTTGGCGCTCTTGCCCCGCCCCTTCGTCTTGATGTCGAGATCGGTGCGGGCCCAGCGGCGCAAATGCGCCAGCAGCCGGGGCGTCAGGCGCGCGGGAGGCTGGCGCTTTTTGGTCTTCTTGGCGCCACCGGCGCGGCGATAAAAGATGCCACGCTCGAGATCCATATAAGCATACCCTTCGGTTGGACGGATGGCGGCACCGCAGACAGCGGCCGAACGCGTCCCGGTGTAGAGCGCAACGAGCATGAAGCGAGCAAGGTGGCGTCCGGTGCGGCGGCCACTCTCCTGGCCTTTCCATGTCTGTTTCATGCGCCACGCGGCCCAGATGAGGGCCGCCGCTTCACTGCGCGTCAGCCATCGCTCGCGCGGTTCAGGCTTGCGCGGCAGGCGAATCGTCGGAGCGGCTGTCGTATAACCCTCATCCCGGTAATAGTTGATGGCGGCGCGAAGATCCTCGAGTTGACGGCGCGCGGCGGCTTCAGTTGGCCTGGACGCGGCGTAGTCACGGCAGAGTTTGCCATTGATGACGGAGAGCGTCTTTTCGCCGAAGAAATCGAGGATCTTGTCCAGCCGAGCCGCCGTCTCTTCTGGCGCGGCATGGTTTGGCGCAACGTCGGTCAGATAGACATTGATGACATCGGCGATCAGGACATCGTCAGAACCGCGTCCGCACTCGCGCGCTGGCTGGAACTTGTCGGCGATGTAGGCCGCAAGCGCTTTTTCGTTTTCAGTCCCTGGACGGCTTTTTTCGCCGCCGCCAGCGCTGATGAAGGTCGACCCGTCGCGGATGAACCATCCGGCCCTGTTCCGGAGCGTTTCGTCCTTTTTCCGGCTTTCGTCGCGCCAGACAAGGCGTGGCCCTTTCGACGTCCGCGGCATCGTTCCCTCATTTTCGCGATCGCCGCCAAGGTGACGTACTCCTTTCCGGCGATTAACTCCGTTTCAAGTCGACCGGCATCGCGTTCCTTGCGCAAGCCGGCTGCGCCCATCGAGCGGTCGGGAAAGGCAATTTGCGCAGCAACCTCGAGGCGCAAAGGAGTGGCATTGTCGAATTGCTCCGGGATTCTCAAAACGGAGCCCCCAGGCAATCGCAACAATGCGATCGTTTCGCTGGAGAACAGGTCTCGTTGAGCGCACGCCTGCGTTGGGAGCATCGCCTCCGCCGAAATAGAAGGCGTCGCCACAGGCAACGGCAAGATCGTGATTGATGGCCCGCGACTTGGCAGCACATTGAGCGCAACGTTTCCACCTGTGTCTCACCGTTCCGAAACGCCGCTGCGTGAGATAGGTCCAAACACCGCACGGTGAAAAGTGGCACCGGGAGATCCTGCGGCAAAGATGTCCGTTTGACCTGCCAATCGGACGGTTCGCAGTCCCCATCGCGAGCATCGGTTCTGGCTTCGTCGATGCGGATGACCATGCAGGCTCAGCAATTTGTGCGCCCGGTAAATTCAACGTGGGGTGTTCTTCGGTGCACGCACGCTCCGCTCCGCAACGACCCAGATAGAGTGAGAGTGCTGCGGCTGTCGCCGTGACGGATTGAAGGTCGAGAGAGAGGCTCTCGGCGGTCCGTCATTGGAGATCAGACCATGAGTAATGTTGAAATTCTGGACGCCACTCGCGACGCGAACGGTGGTTACAAAGTCGATTTAGGTCGGGGCCAGCGGATCGGCCGCGTGTCGTCGGAATGGTTTTCCCGGCCCGATGACGAGCGCTTCTTGTGCTTGTCGGAGCTGTTTGGCTCCGTGAACGGCCGCAGCGAGCGCAGTCGCACACGAACCGTCGAGAGCGCGGCCATACGCGTCGAAGCCAGCCGCGACAATACCGAACGCCTTTCCCTAAGACTACCAGGTGCGGCCGAACCGGTCTCACCGACCCATTGGAGCTTTGGTCAGCTGGCGAGTCTCACCGGCGCACCAGCGGCCTACCTTCGCCAGTTGCCCGCCCTGCTTGCGGGTATCAACCTGCAATACGGCCTGGCATCGCACCGGGCCGAGCAGGTCAAGACGCTCGAGACCGATGACGGGCGCGTCGAACTGCGCGCCGTCACCGGCCCGGACTACGGCCGCATCCACGACCATGAGCTGGTCGCGGCCGTTCGCCGGATCGCCGGCAACGGCACCGGCGATACGCGCTGGAAGGTGCCGGGGGTACTGGACTGGTCAAGCGGCATCTACAATCCGCGCGCCGGCGTGACGAAGGACACGACCACACTCTACGCCAGCGACCGAGATGTCTTCCTGTTCCTGGTTGACGACCTCAATCCGATCGAGGCGGGGCGACTGCCGGACGGCTCGCCTGATCTGTTCTTCCGCGGCTTCTACTGCTGGAACTCGGAGGTGGGCGCCAAGACGCTCGGCATGGCCTCGTTCTATCTTCGCGCCGTATGCCAAAACCGCAATCTCTGGGGCGTGGAGGATTTCGAGGAAATCACGATCCGGCATTCGAAATATGCTGCTTCACGTTTCGCTTACGAGGCGGCGCCGGCTCTGGCGCGGTTCGCCGATTCCAGTCCGGTGCCCTTCGTCAACGGAATCAAGGCGGCCCGTGCACAGATCGTTGCGCGATCCGATGAGGATCGCACCGATTTCCTCCGCAAGCGGGGCTTCAGCAAGCCCGAAGCCACGAGGATCATCGAGACGGTGCTCGCCGAGGAAGGCCGCAAGCCCGAGAGCGTTTTCGACTTCGTCC
This sequence comes from Mesorhizobium sp. WSM4821, assembly GCF_055901555.1. Lineage (NCBI taxonomy): Bacteria > Pseudomonadati > Pseudomonadota > Alphaproteobacteria > Hyphomicrobiales > Phyllobacteriaceae > Mesorhizobium > Mesorhizobium sp. WSM4821. The sequence continues at coordinate 6,338,843 of NZ_CM148371.1, forward strand.
AAGGCATCACTGCGGTAGCGCGCGACAAGACGCACCAGGACGCGCGGCTCGGCCTTGAGGCCCGGGCGAAAAAACTGCTCGACCTCGCCGCCTGAGCCGGATCACGGCTTTCCGGTTCGACGTCATCCTGCGTCCGGTTCTGCGGCTCGTCTCTCGGAATAAGAGGTGGGCCGCAGCTTCGCCGGAGCCGTTGCACCCGTTCGGCCGCATGGTCGTTGCAGCCCCCGAAACGACCAAGACCGACCAGCTCGCGATCGCAAGGAGCGAAGAAACGGCGGAAGTCGGCGGCGAAACGGCTATGGCCGACGCCGAACAGCAGCTCGACGATCAGCCGGCCAACATCCACACGCATGCGATCGCCACCGAATAACCGAAGGATCAATACGGCCACCCGAGGGCCGGCCGGCAACGGCGGGCCCCTTTTTCGTCTGAGGAGTTCGCCATGAAAACTGCAACGGATCTCGCGCAGCGTCTCGGTCGCCGAGCTGAGTCGGTCTGCCGCCACTATCTCTCGGCTGGACACCGCGAGGGCCGCTATTGGCTGGTCGGCGATGCCCGCAACGCGCCTGGCCGCTCAATGTTCGTCCGGCTGACGGGGCCGGTATCCGGCAAAGGCGCGGCCGGCAAATGGACCGAATATGTTGCGCCGAGGGTTATGTTGCGCCCGCGCGATTGGGCGCTGTCCCACGGGCGATTGACGGCGTCGACGCAGCATAATGTCAGCGCGCGGGAGGTGTCGTGATGCCCCGCGACGCTTCCGAACTGGCGCGTTGCCTCGCCCGCGATGCCGAGGCGGTCTGCCGCCATTACCTGTCCAACGGGCGGCGCCAGGGCCGCTACTGGACGGTGGGCGACGTTCGCAACACGCCCGGCCGGTCGATGTTCGTCCGGCTCAGCGGGCCGGAATCCGGTCCCGGCGCCGCCGGGCATTGGACCGATGCCGCCTCGGCCGAATATGGCGATCTCCTCGACGTGATCCGTGAGAGCTGCGGTCTCATCGATTTCCGCGATGTCGTCGATGAGGCGCGACGCTTTCTGAGCCTGCCGCGCGCTGAACCGCACGGCGCCCCAAGGCCCGTTCGCACACCCATCCCCGTCGGATCGCCGGAAGCGGCGCAGCGGCTCTTCGCCATGTCGCAGCCGATCCACCGGACGCTCGTCGAGACCTACCTGCGCAATCGCGGCATCAAGGCTGTCCACGATGCAAGAGCGCTGCGGTTCCATCCGCACTGCTACTACCGGCCGGACGAGCATTCGCCGACCGAGACCTGGCCGGCGATGATCGCCGCCGTCACCGATCTCGACGGCCGCATCACCGGCGCGCATCGGACCTGGCTCGATCCCGACGGCTTCGATGCCGTCCGGCTAGGCAAAGCTCCGATCGACACACAAAGGAAGGCGATGGGTGGTCTCCTCGGCCATGCCGTTCGCTTCGGTGCGCCGGGCGAGGTCATGGTGACCGGCGAAGGCATCGAGACGATGCTGTCTCTGCGCTGTGCGCTGCCTGCCATGCCGATGGCGGCCGCGCTCTCGGCCAATCACCTTGCCGCCCTTCTGCTCCCGCCAGCGCTGCGTCGGCTCTACATCGCCCGCGACGCCGACGCCGCGGGCGACACGGCGCTCGCGGCATTGACCGAACGTGCTGAAGCAGCGGGCATCGAGGCGCTTGCCCTGTCTCCGCGGATGGGCGACTTCAACGAGGACCTGCGTGCATTCGGCCTCCGCGCGCTCCGCAGGACATTGCGCATCCAACTCGTACGGCAGGATGTCGTTCGCTTCATGCGTCAGGGAGCGGCCAGGACAGTGTGACAGATGGCGGTTTTGGACCGTCCTGGTCGATCCGTCGAGGCCCATGCCGTACAAGCCATTGGTGCCCGCGACGGAACAGACGGACACCGGATTGACCCGAGAAGCGGCTTGCCTCGAGTCAATTCGCGGCCATGACCCTTCCGTTCCCTTCCGTCGGATAATTTGAAGGGGAAGCCATGACCCGAAGTCGCCCTTCCAGGGCCCAAATCCCGGCCGGGAAAAGCCGACGTTCGCAGAACCGGCCGATTCTGTGCGAAACAGACTACCGCCTACGTCTCAGCGTATCGGATGGTTTCTCGCCGTAGGTTTTCCGGTAGAGGCCGGCAAAACGACCAAGCTCCCAAAATCCATGATCAAGCGCCACTTCGGATACTCGCGCTAACATCGGATCGCACGTCGTCAGGGCCTGGCGGACCTTGCTCAGCCGATAGAACGTTAGGTAATGCGCCGGGCCGATCCCGAGTGTCTCGTGAAACGCCCGTTGGACGGTTCGCAAGGAATGTTCGAGCGCGAGGCAGAGATCGATGACGTGAAGTTTCGTCGGTGGCTCCATGTCCAACCACGCCTCGGCCCGCCGCACGATGTTGGCGTTTGGTTCGAAGGCCAGGCAGTCGTACTCGCTGCTGCCGTGCGCGGCGGCCAACAGGTATGGGTAAAGAAGCGAGCGCTTCAGCATCTCCTGCCGGCCAATGTCCTGCGTCACGGCTGGCTGGAACGCTACCTTCGTCAGCCCTTTCAGGGCGCTGGCCGCGGCCGCCCTTATGTCGTGAGGGGCACGTAGATGTCCATTCGTCCAGAGGACATCGCTGCCGACCAGACTGCCGCTGAGTCGCGCGAGCTCTTCGATGTCTATCGACAGCGCCGCATATTCGAACATGCCGCCCATGCTACCCCAATGTTCCTGCCGCGGCTGTAGCACCGACAAATCGCCCTGCACGGCTGCATTCGATCCAAAGTGGGCAGCGCCCCGGTCTCCGACGTGAATCCCGAGCAGGACCTGGCTCGTGTGTGACGTCCCGCGGTAGCGGTGGTCCGAAACAAACTTTCCGTGCGTGAAGGCGAAATCGCTTCCGACAAGGGCGCTGGTTCTGCCTGAGAACGGACCGGTGCGCAGCGGCACAAGTTCAAGGTCCACGCCGCTCATTGGCTGCGCAAGCTTTCAAAATCGGCGAAGGAAGCGTCGAAGTAGGTGATTCCCTGGCTCATTGCTCCGGCTCCGAGTGGGCTACGGCGCCGACTTTGGGGGTGAAGAGCAGGCGGAAGTCCGCTCCTTCTTTACTTCAGTTTGGCCTGGCGCAAAATGGATAGTCAGCATCGCCGCTCGGCGTCTATCATTCTATTGCCCGCCATAGCGAGCGGCGCCACGTTTAAGTTGCGTTGCCCTGGCAGGGCGTTGGGATACAGGAAACATCACGGGAGGCAAACATGCGCAACATCGTCCGGCTGATTGGCGCTTTGACTGCAGCGGCGTGTCTGCTTGTGCCCACAGTGCAGACCAATGCCCAGACATTGCCGAAGGACGTGCCGACCAAGGAAGAACTCGCCAACGACAACAATCTTTTCCTGAAGCTGGCGCGCAAATTTCTCAAGTGGGACGAGCCCGAGGAGCCGGTCAGGATTGCCGGACCCATTTATTTCGTCGGCACCAAGGGACTTGGCGCCTTCCTGTTCACCACCTCGGAGGGGCACATCCTGATGAACACCGGCATGCCCCCGTCAGGGCCGATGATCGTCGACTCTATTCGCAAACTCGGTTTCAAACCCGAAGACATCAAGATCATGATCAATGGCCACGCCCACGTCGACCACGCCGGCGCCTTCGCCTATTTCAAGAAGCTGACTGGTGCCGAAGTCACGATCATGAAAGACGATATCCCGCTGATCGAGAACGGTGGCCGAGGCGACTTCAAATATGCCGACGATTTTTCCTATGAGGGCGTCAAGGTCGACCGCGTGCTGACCGACGGGGACACAGTCAGGCTCGGTGATCTCCTGTTCACCGCCTATCACACGCCCGGCCATACGAAGGGCGCGACCACCTGGGTGCTGAACATGGTAATTGATGGAAAGCCCTTTGTTGTGGCGTTCCCCGACGGGGCCGGTTTCAACCCGGGCTACCGGTTGGCGAAGAACCCTATCTATCCCGGCATCAACACCGACTATCGCCGCACACACCATTTCCTTGAGCTGCTCAAACCCGACATCTGGCTGGCGCAGCACAACGAATATTACGACTTCGAAGGCAAGCGAAAGCGGGCCCAGACGGAAGGCGTGAGCGCATGGATGGATCCGGAAGGGTACAGGCGATTCATCGCCGGCAAGAAACGCGCCTTCGAAGACGAGGTCGACGTGGAATTGGGCGCTCCCAAAACCGGTAAAAAATAGAGCCTTTCTTGTACAAGTCCCTGAATTGCGGAGGAATTTCGATGCAAAATGCCCGTATCGCCTCAGCACCCTGGCAGGCGGCGCCAGTTATTTTAGCGATCGCGCTCGCCGCCCTGGAGGCATTGAGCCCCGCGCCGGCCACTGCGCAGGAAACTTCAGGTGGTAAGCCAGCGACGGTCACCGTCGGCAACTTCATCCGCGCCGAGACCGACTTCTACTTCAAGACGCGAGAGTTCGGCAAACTGAACCATAGCCGGACCATGGCCGCGATCGACGAGCAGGACGTGGTCCGGATGAACCGCGACACGCTTTACTCCTCCGGGGTGTTCGATCTCGATGCGGCTCCGGTGACCATTGCGCTGCCGGACCCTGGCAAGCGCTTCATGTCGATGCAGGTCATTTCCGAGGATCACTACACCCTCGAAGTCGTCTATGCGCCGGGGAGTCACACCTACACCAAGGACAAGGCGGGCACTCGCTATGTCTTTCTGCTTGTCCGCACGCTTGCCAATCCCGAAGACCCGGCAGACCTGAAGATTGCCAACGCCCTTCAGGATCAAATCAAGGTCGATCAAGCGAGTGTGGGAAAATTCGAGGCGCCGGACTGGGATTCCGCATTGCAAGCCAAGGTGCGCGATGCCCTGAATGCGCTCGCCCCCCTGCGCGAAGGTGACAAGGGCGCCATGTTTGGCACTCGAGAGGAGGTCGATCCAGTCGCACATCTCATCGGCACGGCCATCGGGTGGGGCGGCAATCCCGACTACGCTGCTGTCTACAGCAGCTTCTATCCGAAGGGCAACGACGGCAAGACAGTGCACAAACTGACCGTCAAGGACGTGCCGGTGGACGGCTTCTGGTCGATCAGCCTCTACAATGCCAAGGGTTTCTTCGAGAAGAACGACCTCAACGCCTATTCCATCAACAATCTCACGGCGAAGCCGAATCCCGATGGCTCTTTTGCCGTCCAGTTCGGCGGTTGTCATGATGACACAGCGAATTGCCTTCCGATCATGGAGGGCTGGAATTACACGGCGCGCCTCTACCGTCCGCGCAAAGAAATCCTCGACGGCGGTTGGAAGTTTCCGGAAGCTCAGCCGGTTACCGAGTGATGCGCGCAGATCCGCATTGATGAAACCAGCTCTCTGTGGAGAGGTAGAGTGCGATGAGGGGAAAACTCAGCATCCTGTCAGCGGCGACCCTGCTCTGGTTGTGCAATGATGCGGCCGCCATAGACGACGGGCCGCGCGGCTACCAGCTTGTGCCGGAGGGCACCAACGCGATCACGGTCATCGGTCTCTTTCAGGAAGGCAACCAGTCCTTCGGTCCCGGCACCGCGCTGAGCGGAGCCGACATTGATATCGATATCGGCCTCGTTCAGTACACGCGTTCATTCAACATAGCAGGTAATCTGGGAGCCCTGTTCGTTGTGCTTCCGGCCGGTAAGGTCTCTGGGACCCTGCATACTGCCGTTGGCGATCTCGAAGGTGAGAGTTCCGGCATCGGCGATCTCATCGTGGGTGGAGTTGTGGGCCTGTATGGCTCTCCGGCCCTGCCCAAGGCCGAGTGGGCCGCCTACGACCCGGGACTGTCGATAGGGCTGCTGGGCAAGGTGTATGCGCCGACCGGCGCATTCAGCGGCGACAAGACAATCAATCTAGGCGCGGATCGCTGGGTTGGACAGATCGGCCTGCCGATGAGCTACTATTTCGGAACGTCGATGCTTGATCCGGAGTTGGCAACGCTAGAGCTGGTGCCGTCGGTCACGTTCTTCAGCGACAGCGGTGATACCAGCCAGGACCCGATTCTCACACTTGAGGGGCATGCCACCCGCAATCTCGGCAGCCGGTTCTGGGCCTCCTTGGACGGACTCTACGTGTACGGTGGAGAGACATCCACGAACGGCATATCGAATGGCGACACGCAGGAGTCCTTCGCCCTGGGCGGGACGCTTGGGGTGAATGTGACGCCGTCGTTCTCGATCAAGTTCAGCTACGGAGAATTCGTGTATCACAATACCGACGGCTTGGACGGCCGGAGTTTCCGCGTTGTCTCGAACTTTGTCTTCTGACTTGACGCGCTTCCCCGGCAGGCGAATGTCTGCTTCGAAAATTCGGCCTGAACGCCGGCTTCTGGCGCTACTTGCTCGTTTATGAGCGACCGCGTCCACCACTCTGAGCAGGAGTTCTCGGCGATGGACGCCGTAACATACCTCCTGACTCACAAGGATTTCAGAAAGGCCATGAGATCCTTGTCCTCCTTCCATGAGCGAGGGGGTCGTGGCTGACCGACTTCGCAAAGAGCTATGGCGTTGGCTTTCAGCGTGAGGTCGATTTCGGCATAGATATTGGTGGTGCTGATCGAGACATGGCCGAGCCAGGCGCGAATGGTATTGATGTCCACGCCAGCGAGGACGAGGTGGCAAGCCGTCGTATGCCGGATCACATGCGGGGTTATAGTTCTGTCAGCCAGTTCCGACACCCGGGCCGCGCAACGCTGGATAAGGCGATAGACTCCGAAGCGGGTAAAAGGCGTTCCGAGCCTGCTGACAAACACGGCGTCATCGACCGAGCGACCGATTATCTCGTCTGCCAGAACTCGTTCGGTTTCAGGCCACAGTGGGCACTGGCGCGTCTTGTCGCCCTTCCCGTGCAGGGTGGCGAGATCGTGACCGCCGTTTCCGCGCCCGATCTGCAGATCGCGCACCTTCAGTTGCGTGGCTTCGGAGACACGCGCCCCGGTGTTGTAGAGAAAGAGCAGAAGCGCGTATTCGCTACGCCCCCGCCTTGTCTTGCGGTCGGGCACGGAGAGCATGGCCTCCATTTCCGCCCTGGTCAGCCATCCGACCGGTGGCGGCATCGACTTCTTCGACGCGATGGCCCGGATATGACCGCACCATTCGACATGGGCCGGATCCCGGCTGCCGATGAAGCGGGCAAACGCCCGGATGGCGGCAAGCCTCTGATTGCGGGTCCGGACTGAGCATCCGCGATCCTCCTCGATATGTGTCAGGAACTGCAGTACATGCCGGGAGGTGAGATCACGGACGGCCAGCCGGTCCACGGGCTTGCGCATCTTGCGGCTGACAAACGGCAGGAGAAGGCTGAAGGTGTCCCGGTAGCTCTTGCGGGTGTTCCGGGCCAGATTGCGTTCGGTGACGATATATTCGCACAAGAAGCGCCGGATCCATGGACCAAGGGTTACGTGTTCAGGCATCCTGACCTCCGGCCGCGTAGCGAGCAAAACGCAGCGACGCCTGCTGCAAAAGCTCCGGCGTCATCGACAGATAGATCTTTGTGCCCTCCAGATCGGAATGGCCGAGATAGGTGGAGAGTACAGGTAGCAACCGTTGCACATCCGCTCCCTGGCGATACCAGGCAGTCAGGCTGTGAACCGCGAAGCTATGCCGGAGGTCGTGCAGGCGCGGGATCTGTCGCCCGCCTGCCGTGCCGTGGACCCCGGCGATACGCCGCAGCGTGTCGAATGCGGCCTGAACGGTGCTGCTGGCGAGCCGCGTGCCGTCCCGATTTGCCAGAAGGAAGAAAGTCTCGCCTTGGGCAAGCTCGCCGCGCCGCCGCAGCGGCATATAGTTGGTCAGCACTCCTGCAAGCTGAGGTCCGATCGGAACAAGACGGCTCTTGTAGAACTTCGTGGCGCGTATGGTCAGAACGCGTTCCGCCAGATCGACGTCCGTCAGCGCGAGTCCCGTCGCTTCACTGAAGCGCAACCCGGCTCCGTATAGCAGGAGCAGCAGGGTCCGGAACGTTACTGCGTCGAGCTGAACTGCACCGCGCCGGCTTCTCTCGACGGTCGCCGGGTCCAGGAGCCGCCGCAACTCGTCATAAGAGTAGATATACGGCGGCTTCCGGGGCGGCGATTTCGGTTCGCTGTTCGGCAACGGCGAGCGCGTCGCATGACCACGGCTGACCGCATGACGCCAGAGGCCGACAAGCGCGTAAAACTTGTTCTCGCGATGTCGGGCCAGTGGCCCTTTGCCTGCCAGAAAGGCCAGAACCTGGTTCGAAGTAACCGCATCGCACGTGGCATCCCCGTTTGCGTATCGAAGGAGGTGGCGCAGGAGGTTCGCCCCGGTCGTGAACTTGGCGCCATGAGCCCGTCGCAAGAGGATGTATTGCTCGATCACCTCTCGGAGCATCATGCCAGCCCCTCCAGATCGAGAGCGGCCACCTCTCGAAGAGATGCGAGATCAACCTTGGCATAGATCGCGGTGGAGGACGGATCGCGGTGTCCGAGAAAGTCCCCGATCACCTTCATAGACATGCCCTGGTCCAGAAGATGCTGGGCTGCAGCATGCCGTAGAACATGCGTACCTCGTCGACCGGAGACGATGCCAATGCCCGCCAGCCGCTCACGGACCATCTTGCCCAAAGTCGTTCTGCCAAGCGGTCGGATCGGCGCATGCGCGGTGAAGAACAGGCTGCGCCCGAAGCCGGATGGCCGTGCCTCTTGTATGTAGCGCAGGATGGCATATCCGGCCTCATGCGACAGCGGCCAGAGATGGGTTCGCCCGGGCTTTGGACAGCGAACGCGGAGCATCCCGTTCTCCCAGTCCAGATCGTCCAGTTGCAGGCCGCGGATTTCCCCGGCCCGCAGCCCATAAACGATGAGCAGCATGAGGATGGCCCTGTCGCGCTTGTCGACAGGACGATCCCTTGCAACTGAGGCCATCAGGCGCAGCACGTCTACGCGCTTTATGCCCTTTGGCACGGTCTCGTCCGACATGAACCGGGGCGCCATGATCCCCGCGGCCAGCCCGGTCCGACACCAGCTGCTTGCTTCGGCAAACAGGAAGAACGCCTTCAGACGCTGAGCGTAATCGTGTATCGTTCGGCGCTTCCAGACTCCTCGCCTGTGCTCTGCCGCAATGACATCATCGATGTCAGTCATCCGGACGGCGTTCAGAGGAACACCCTTCCCAGCCAACCAGAACAAGAAGTGGTCGGCGGCGGCGCAGTAGTCTTGGATGGTCGCCGTGGAGAGGCCGCGCTCCCGGCGCAGCCACCTCTCAAAGATCACGATCTCTGCGTGATGTGGGTGATGCGTATGTTCGGGCTCGTCGAGCCATCCCAAGAATCGTAGCCATTGGGTTCCGCGACTGACAAAGCGTGTTCTCGCCTTGGACGAAGCTGCCCGAGCATATCGGTGTCCTTTTGGCAGCGCCCAGATAGCTGCTGCGGCTTCTATTTGGGGAATGCTGACTCGGCCGCCTTCTCGCAAATCCAGTAGTCGGATGAGGCTGAGTTGATCGTTCGCACTCTTACGCAAGGTTGTTCGGCAAGCGCCCAGTTCATTCAGGTGTCGAAGGTACTGCGCGCGCGGTTCGGACAGCGGTGCTGCTTGATATCTCTCAGCGGTTCGGGGAAAGAAGATTGCTTCAAACATACTTGTGCCTCCAGGTTGGTGGAGGCTCAAGCTTTCGCACCGAGCACCGTGATGAAAGCGCTGCTGCGTAGAAGGTGCCAATCATCCGCAGGTAAAGCAGCAATCCTGCCGTACGAGTTGGATGCGCAATGTCCTGCGGAGCGCGCGGAGGCCGAATGCACGCAGGTCCTCGTTGAAGTCGCCCATCCGCGGAGACAGGGCAAGCGCCTCGATGCCCGCTGCTTCAGCACGTTCGGTCAATGCCGCGAGCGCCGTGTCGCCCGCGGCGTCGGCGTCGCGGGCGATGTAGAGCCGACGCAGCGCTGGCGGGAGCAGAAGGGCGGCAAGGTGATTGGCCGAGAGCGCGGCCGCCATCGGCATGGCAGGCAGCGCACAGCGCAGAGACAGCATCGTCTCGATGCCTTCGCCGGTCACCATGACCTCGCCCGGCGCACCGAAGCGAACGGCATGGCCGAGGAGACCACCCATCGCCTTCCTTTGTGTGTCGATCGGAGCTTTGCCTAGCCGGACGGCATCGAAGCCGTCGGGATCGAGCCAGGTCCGATGCGCGCCGGTGATGCGGCCGTCGAGATCGGTGACGGCGGCGATCATCGCCGGCCAGGTCTCGGTCGGCGAATGCTCGTCCGGCCGGTAGTAGCAGTGCGGATGGAACCGCAGCGCTCTTGCATCGTGGACAGCCTTGATGCCGCGATTGCGCAGGTAGGTCTCGACGAGCGTCCGGTGGATCGGCTGCGACATGGCGAAGAGCCGCTGCGCCGCTTCCGGCGATCCGACGGGGATGGGTGTGCGAACGGGCCTTGGGGCGCCGTGCGGTTCAGCGCGCGGCAGGCTCAGAAAGCGTCGCGCCTCATCGACGACATCGCGGAAATCGATGAGACCGCAGCTCTCACGGATCACGTCGAGGAGATCGCCATATTCGGCCGAGGCGGCATCGGTCCAATGCCCGGCGGCGCCGGGACCGGATTCCGGCCCGCTGAGCCGGACGAACATCGACCGGCCGGGCGTGTTGCGAACGTCGCCCACCGTCCAGTAGCGGCCCTGGCGCCGCCCGTTGGACAGGTAATGGCGGCAGACCGCCTCGGCATCGCGGGCGAGGCAACGCGCCAGTTCGGAAGCGTCGCGGGGCATCACGACACCTCCCGCGCGCTGACATTATGTTGCGTCGACGCCGTCAATCGCCCGTGGGACAGCGCCCAATCGCGCGGGCGCAACATAACCCTCGGCGCAACATATTCGGTCTTATGTTGAACTGCACATAAGACTGACGCCGCCACCGGTGAGCACGGTGACCTTCTCGACGTCATCCGCGAGAGCTGCGGCTTGGTCGACTTCAAGGACATCGCCGACGAGGCGCGCGCCTTCCTCAGCATGCCGCCGCCTGGGTCACAGTGTCAATCGCCCCAACGGGCGGCACGAGTACCGACAGGGTCGGCCGAGGCAGCCCGCCGTCTCTTCGGCATGTCAAAGCCGATTTTGGGCACAATCGTGGAAGCGTATTTGCGCGAGCGTGGTATTTCGCTTTTGCAGAAAACCGAGAGCTTGCGGTTCCACCCCCGCTGCTACTATCGGTCTGACGAGCACGGCCCGACAGAGACCTGGCCGGCCATGATCGCCGCCGTCACCGATCTGGATGGTCGCATCACCGGGGCGCATCGGACCTGGCTCGATCCCGACGGCTTCGATGCCGTCCGGCTCGGCAAGGCTCCGATCGACACCCAAAGGAAGGCGATGGGTGGTCTCCTCGGTCACGCTGTGCGTTTCGGCTTGGCGGGCGAGGTGATGGCGGCCGGCGAAGGCATCGAGACGATGCTGTCGCTGCGCTGTGCGCTGCCTGCCATGCCGATGGCTGCCGCGCTCTCGGCCAACCACCTTGCCGCCCTCCTGCTCCCGCCGGCGCTGCGCCGGCTCTACATCGCCCGCGACGCCGATGCGGCGGGTGACGCGGCGCTCGCGGCATTGACCGAACGCGCCGAAGCTGTGGGCATTGAGGCGCTTGCCCTGTCTCCGCGGATGGGTGACTTCAACGAGGACCTGCGCATATTCGGCCTCGGCGCGCTCCGGCGGACATTGCGCATCCAGCTCGCGCCACAGGATGTCGTTCGCCTCATGCGCCGAAAAGCAGCCAAGACGAGGTGACCGTTGGCGTCCGGGTTGTCCTGGCCGATCCGGCGAGAGGCATCAGTACCGGTCCGGCTCGACGGTGGAAACCGCCCTTGGGCAGCGGTGGCAATCGTTGCTAAGAGCCCATCACCGACATTCGAGCATGGCAGGGCATACCTTAGCACCGCGCAGTGCAAGAGAGTTCGCCGTCGCGCCCCACGTTCGCCATTCAGCGGAATTGCCCACGATTCCTGAAAGCTGCCGCCCGTACTGGCGACGCTGAACATCCCGATGCTGGTGGGTTTGCAGACCGTCCGCTAGACATGGTGAGCGAAAAGGTCATCCCTGGCGCTTTCACAATGTGCTCGCTGGACGACGCAGTCTTCGTCTGGATCGTCCAAACGGCTGGCGAACATCGTTTCGACCTGCGCCTTCGAAGGCGCAACTCAATGGCCAGACGGCGAAAGCAGGGCGTGGCAACGGCCACCGCTACTCCGGCTTCAGCCGCTCAATCCTGATCTCGACCCGGCGGTTGATGTCACCAGCGCCGAGTCGCGCCTCGAATTCGACGGTGCGTATCAAGCCCGGCGTGGGATCATACGTCACAATTCCGCCCTCGACCACGCTCAGTCCGTCGGCGGTGGCCTGTGCCACGACGGCCTCCGCCTCGGGAACGTCCAGCCCGCCAGCCTGGGCGGCCAGGGTGGCAAGCTCGGGGCCGAGCGTGTCGCGGGCCGCCTGCGGGCTGGGTGTGATACGCCAGACGAACAGCAGATCCTCGCTGCCCTCCTCCCGCCCGCCATAGGTCTCGAGCTTCGATCCGGGCACGAAGAACCACGCCGGGAGATCCAGCCCTTCCGTCACCATCCATGTCGCATCCCGGCGAAACGGGCGCAGGTGCGCCACCGAAGTGACCCAGAGCGGGCGCATGACGGCGCCGATCCCGTCGGGCTCGAAGACCGGCAGCAGACGCTCGATCGCCGCCGCGGTTGCTGGGTCCGTCAGACCGGGCAGCCGCTCGGCGAACCGAACCTTCACTCGCGGCCAGTCGATTTCGACCGGCGCGCCGAGCCGCAGCATCTTGAAAGGATAGGTTTCGTTTTCGATCGCTCTGGCGAAAAGGTAGGCGATATCGCGCTCTACATTCTCGACCGCCCGGACCGCACGAATAGAATAACTTCCTGTCATCATGTCCGGCGGTTCCTCGCCGGTCAGCCGCAAATGCAGTTCGTGCGTCCATTCCGCGCGCCGCTGGTTGCCGCGGAAGCTATGTTCCTGGACACTCTGGATGCGAAAGACGATGTCCTCGTCCATAGGCGGGAAGAACCCCAGGCGCACGAGGTCTTCGGAGTTGTCCTGAGCAATCGCTCCGAAGGCGACGAGGAACGTCAGGACAAAGCCGCACAGTCTGAAAACCGCCATAGGTCGTCCTTCCTCCGGTGGGGCGAGTAGGGTGGATTACCTATGGGAGGCCGGCGGCTGTCAAGTTCGGGCTGACCGGCGCCCGGCAAGGCAACGGCGCAACGCTCCTGGCCGCCGTGGACGTTCAGCCGGCGACACCGTTGCGTTAGCTTAGCTAGTCGCTGGGCGCCTCTTTTCGAACTTCGTGGTGAAGCGCGACCATGCCGCTTCTGTAGGTTTTCACCTCTAGCAGATGAAGCGCTCCCGCCGCCTATTGCAGCCTTTTAAATCTACCTCGTATCTGGCAAGGTTGTTCAGCCAAGCCACCGGACAATTTCGTAGGCCAGCATCGAACGGTGAAAGCCCTTCAGATTTAATTCGCCAACTGTAACGGCTTCAACAAATGGCTCCACGGCGCCGAAGACCCGTTGGCTAACGAGGATCTGACGTGATTTGGCCTGCTCGCACAAGCGGGCGGCATGGTTTGGGATGGTGCCGATGACCGCATAATCCGAGCGCTGGTCGAAGCCGATTTGCCCGATGGTTGCGTGGCCCCGTGCTATACCGATCCCGAAACCAAGCAAATAGCCACGTTTGCGCCATTGTTCCGAATGCTCGTCAATTGCATCACGCATCCCCGCTGCCATACAGACGGCTTTTTCGGTGTGGTCAGCGCAGAGCAAAGGGTCGTTGAAGACGACAAGTAGACCATCACCGACAAAGCGCTCCAAAGTCCCTCCGTGGCGCGTGATTAACTCGCCTAGACAGGAATGGTATTCACCAAGAACTGTCATCACCTCTTCCGGTTCGGCTGTCTCGGCGAAGGCTGTGAAGCCGCGCAGATCGCAGAAAACTACTGTCACCTCGCGCCGGTGGCTTTGGAGAAGCGTGTCGCCATCGCCCGCTGCGACGATGAGGTCGGCGACCTGCGCCGGCAAAAATCGCCTGAGCCGGCCCATTCGCTCGATTTCCGTTACCTGTTCAGCCACCGTTTGTTCAAGGGAGCGATTCCATTCCGCCAATTGGGCGGCCTGATCCTCCAGGCGCTGCGCCTGGCGCTCGACCGTATCGTGAAGCGCCTTTTGGCGCAGCATCGAGCGTACACGCGCCAGTAGCGCTCTGTGCTCAAAGGGCTTGGTCAGATAGTCGTCCCCGCCGGCGTCCAATCCTTCAACCACGTCCCGCGTATCGGCCTTCGCGGTCACAAGAATGACCGGGATCGACCGCAAGGAGACGTCCTGCTTGAGCAGGCGAACAACACTTATGCCGTCGAGCTTAGGCATCATGATGTCGAGGAGGATCAGATCCGGCTTGAGATCACGCGCCTTCGCAAGCCCTTCTTCGCCATCCGCGGCAGTCGCCACTTGATAGCCGTTAGCTTCAAGGCGAACGCGCAAGATTTCGAGATTTTCTGGAGTATCGTCGACGCTAAGAATTAGAGGCGGATTGTGCAAGGTCCCATCCCTCTCTCACGCAAGGAATCCGCGAACCTTTGCCAGCAACTCCCGCGGGCTGAAAGGCTTGGCAAGGTAGCCATCGCATCCCGCAGCAAACGCTTTCGCCTCATCGCCCGACAACGCATAGGAAGTGACGGCAATGATCGGAATATGCCGGAGAGCCGGGTTGGCCTTGATACGGCGGGTAGCTTCATACCCGTCTATCACGGGAAGCTGAATGTCCATGAGGATCAGGTCTGGCCTCACGGCTGCTGCGGCGGCGACGCCCGCAGCACCGTCCGCGGCCTCTATCAGTTCGTATTCGGTGGTGGCCATGAGATCGCGGATGATCTGGCGGTTGTCCTCGGTGTCTTCCACCATCAGGATGCGTTTGCTCATGCCGCCTCCGCGCTTCCCCCTACCCGGATCGGTATCTTCAAGCGGAACGTCGAGCCTGAACCGGGGACGGACTCGACGTCTATGGTTCCGCCATGCATTTCGACGATACGCTTCGAGATCGCCAAGCCTAGACCCGTGCCGCCCTTCTGCCTGGTGCTGCTGCTGTCTACCTGCTGGAATTGTTCGAAGATGAGCGCCTGGTCCTTGGGCGCGATGCCGGGACCTGTGTCTCGCACTGTGATCTCGAAGTGTCCATCGATCGCATCGGCAACAATGTCGATCGCACCCGTTTCGGTAAACTTGACGGCATTGCCTGCAAGATTAAGCAGCACCTGGGTCAAGCGGCGTTCGTCCCCGCGTCCGATTGGAAGTTTCTCGGCAACAGTCGCCGCCAGCATGAGACCTTTCGCTCGCGCTAGCGGCTCCACCGCCGTAACGGTGGATCGAACAATCTGCCCGACGGAGTAGTCCTCGATCGCCAGCGTTAGCTGGCCGGCTTCGATCTTTGAAAGATCAAGCACGTCGTTTATGAGTCCCAAGAGATGTCGCCCGTTTGCTTGCACGCGCGCCACCGTCGTCTTTGCCTTGTCCGGGAGCTCGCCATAAATCCCATCGAACAACAGTTCGGTAAAGCCCAGAACTGAATTGAGCGGCGTCCTGAGCTCGTGGCTCATATTGGCGAGGAACTGGGACTTGTG
This sequence comes from Mesorhizobium sp. WSM4821, assembly GCF_055901555.1. Taxonomy (NCBI): domain Bacteria; kingdom Pseudomonadati; phylum Pseudomonadota; class Alphaproteobacteria; order Hyphomicrobiales; family Phyllobacteriaceae; genus Mesorhizobium; species Mesorhizobium sp. WSM4821. Next base: position 6,354,471 of record NZ_CM148371.1, read on the forward strand.
GCGACTGGCTGCCTCCAGTTCTCGGCCTTTTTCCTCAACCTCGCGGAACAGCTTCGCGTTTTGAATAGCAAGTACCGATTGGGCCGCAAAGGTTTCCATCAGGTGGACGACTCGTTCGTCGAATTCCCCTGGCTGACGGCGCCTGACGACAAGGGCGCCGACGATCTTGTTCGGTCTGAGCAGTGGGACTACCAGGACGCCGCGATATCCGGCGCCGAGGACGATCTTCTGAACGGCAGAGGGTGTTCCTTCGCTGAGATCGGGTACCTGGACAGGCGCGCGGCGCCATGCGGCATCGCCGATCCCCAGGTCGTTCAGCCCGATGCCCTGGTCGGAAATCTCGGCAATTAACTCGTCACTCATCCCAAAAGTCGCGCGCAGGCGCAATTGTTGCCTCGTGCCACTGAACACGTAAATAGTGCCCGCATCCGTGTCCGATAGTTGCACCGCCTTCGCTACGATCGTCCGCAGCACCGTGTCGAGATCGAGCGTCGAATTGACCGCTTTGCTGAGCTCGCCGAGCGCTTCCAGTTCGCCGACCGAGCGTGCAAGCTCGGCCGTGCGTGCCTCCACCTCTTGATAGAGTAGCCCCAGCTGCTCGGACGTCTGGTTGACATTGCCGGCAAGCACTCCAAGCTCGTCACGATTAGCGACGATGACCTGTTGCGCAAACTCTCCAGCCGCCATCTGGCGAAGACGCGTTTCGATCTTCTTGACCGGTTCGATCAGCGACCATGAGATAATGTATCCAAGGCCGAGTGCCAAAAGGATGCTGCCGACGGCAAAGGAAATGACGATCGACCGGGAGGTGCCATACGCCCCCTCCGCCGTTTCGATGGCGGCCACCATGTCAGCCTCGGCGATGTTGACCAGTTGGTTAGTTAAACGCTCAAGTCGGTCGGCCAATGGGACGATCTGGGCCATCTGCGTCTTGCGCGCCTCAGCCGTATGGCCGGCGCGGACCAAGCCTACCACACGCGTCACTTCGTCTGTGAACCGGTTGTAGTCCTGTCGGACTTGCCCTAGTAGTTCCGCTTCTTCCGTAGCGACGAACTCCATACGGTCAAGGTCGTACCCAAACTGGCTGAGCTGGCGGACGGCCGTGTCCAGCATCCTGTCGTCCTGAAGCAAAAGCGCGGTCGAGATGCTGTAGAGCTGGTTTGTCGTGTCGTGCTGGACCTGGCGAAAAGCTGCGATCTTGCGCTGCAGCTTGATCAGCTCATTTGTTTGATTGTTGACCCCGCTCAGCACCTGCAACCCGACGGCCCCGAGCACGATCAGCAGGCCGACGATCGACAGGAACGCGATCAAGAGCTTGGTCTGGACGCGCGCCGGCAGCCGGGCAACCCAGCCAACAAGCCGGTTCGTTATGCTATTTGGATTCGTCCAAGAGGCTGAGAAGGTCATCCCGGAACTCCTCCAGGTCGAACCGGACACCAAGATACTGTACTCGCAAGATGCCACCGGGGTCCACGAGCGACGTCAACAAGGTATGGTCGACATCTCCGTTCGCCGCCTTCTTCGCGATGACCCCGTATTTCCGTCCCACCTCATGGACGACTGCCGGATCACCGGTAAGAAACGACCAGCCCTTCAGGTCGGCGCCAAAACTCTGCGAATATTCCTTCAAGACATCGGGCGTATCGCGCTCCGGGTCGACGGTGATCGAAACGAAGGCGATTTTGGGTCCGAATGCACTACCCAACTTTTCCTGCACGCTGGCCATATGGGCGGTCAGCATGGGGCAGACGTCGGTACAGTACGTATAGATGAATGAGACGGCGACCACCTTGCCGCGAAAGTCGTGCAGCGACACCTGCAAATTGTCCTGCGATACCAACGTAAAGTCCGGCGCCTGTCCGATCGTCGGCAGGCGCTCGTCGTGCGGCGCGTCGTGCGCGTGTGCCGACCCGGCCATCAGCGCCAGCAGCAAGATGCGCGCCGGCCACTCGCTCACGTTTTCATCTCGCGCTTGACCTCGTTGAAAAGGCGCCAATCCGTGCCGTTCGCGATGATCTCGTTTGGGCTCGACTTGACAATCCCGGCTTCATGCAGCCGCAGCGAGAAGAACCTCATCGTGTCCTCGGGATCGAAGTCGCGCCAATTGGAGTATGGGAGATCGCGGAGCGACTGCACGGCGTAGTCGTATTGTTCGGTGTGTCCGCCGTCCACCAGGAGGCGTGCCACCCGTTCCGGTTCGGCCGCGCAGATGTCGGCCGATTTGATGATGGCCCGGATGACGCGCTTGGTGGCCGCTGGATTTTTCTCGGCATAGGTGGCGTTGACCGCCAGCATGCAGCAGTAATATTGCGACCATGGCCGGTCCTTGGAACTGTCGAGGATGACGTGACCGACTTTGCGGGCGCGGAGGTCTTGAGCTTCAGGCGGAAAAGCCAGGAAGGCGTCGACCTTGCCCTTGGCGAAGAGCTCCGCCGGCTTTGCTTCGCCGACGATCCATTCGATGTCGCGTTGCGGATCGAGGCCGACATAGGTCGCCATGGCACTGACGAAGATATGCGGATCTGACGACAGGTTGCCGCCGACGCCGACTTTTCGGCCCTTGAGATCCGCGATGCTCTTGATGTCCTCGCGTCCGAACAGCTCGTAGCAGCCGACATGCACTCCGGAGATCACCTTGATCGGGGCGCCAGTGTCGACCGGAATGATTAGGGCTGTGGCAAAGTCAATGCCGAAGTCGATGTCGCCGCGCGCCAGCATCTCGGTCTGGGCGATACCGGCTTCGGCGGCCACGAAGCCGAAATCCGAGAGCCCCTCTGCGCGGATCAGATCCTCGGCGACGTACTGCGGAGCAATGCAGATACCAGGCGCCGCCGCAAAGCGGGCGATCGTGGTTTCAGGTGCCGCTTCGGCGGCGGCCGCGTTGCGGCCCTTTGCAAGACCCGCACCTGCGAGCGCAGACAGGCCTGTGAGGAAACGGCGACGGTTCTGGACAATCTGCACGAGTCTCTCCTTCCCTTGAAAAAGGCGCCGCGTGTCGTCGATAGGTCTACGTCTTCAGCTCACGCTTGAGCTCGTCGAGAAAGCGCCAGTAAGTGCCGTCGGTGATGATCGTTTGCGGGCCCGGCTTGACGATGCCCGTCTCCTGCATGCGAAGGGCGTAGAAGCGGATCGTATCCTCCGCATCGTATTCCCGCCATTTGTCAAAGCGCGCGTCGGTCATCGCCTGCAGCGCGTAGTTGTAGCTGCTAGCGAAGCGCTTTTCGACCACGACTCTGGCCACTTGCTCTGGATCAGACACACAGAGGTCGACGGCCTTCAGCATGGCGCGCAGCACGCGCTTCGTCGCCACTGGATATCTTTGAACAAATTCCGAAGTTCCGCAGAGCATGCAGCAGAAGTATTGCGACCACGGGCGGTCGATGCTCGTGTTTAGAATCACATGGCCCAGCTTCCTGATGCGCATTTCCTGCGGTTGGGGCGGTCCAGCGAGAAATGCATCAATCTTGCCGGCGGCAAACATTTCCACTGGGTTGACGTTCGGGGTGGCAACCCAGTCGATGTCGTTGTTGGGATCAAGCCCGACGCTTGCCGTCATGATCACCAGGAGCATGTGCGGAATCCCCAGAATTGCATCGACGCCGACGCGCTTGCCCTTAAGGTCCTTAACGCTGCGGATGCTGTCATTCGCGAACAGTTCGAGGCAGCCTGCATGCATGCCAGCCAGTACCGTGATAGGCACGCCGTTGGCGATCGAGCGGATATGTGCGGGCGGGAAATTCCAATCGAAATCCAGTTCGTTATTGGCTATCCAGTCCGCGGAATCGGGGCCCGTGCCTGATGTGAGGAACTGTACGTTCATGATGCCTTCGGCGCGCAGCAGCTCCTCCGAAACGTACATGGCCGCCTGGCAATCTGAGACATTGGGGAACGCGGGCAAACGGACGCTGGTGACTTCCGGCGGCGCCTCGGCCTGCGCTCGTGTCGTCGTGCCGATAAGTCCCGCGGCGCCTACTGCCGCAGCGCCGGCCAGGAAATGACGGCGGTTCTGGAAGACCTGCATGAGCCTCTCCTTCCCTCGATCGGTCGCACGGCGTGTTGGCGACTGCCTACGTCTTCAACTCCTTCTTCAGTTCGCTGAAGAAGCGCCAGTCGGTGCCTTGGGCCAAGAGCTTCTGGGGGGTGTTCTTGAGCATCCCGACCTCGTGGAGGCGCAAGGCGTAGAAGCGCAGGGTGTCCTCAGCGCTATACTCGCGCCAACCGTAGGGGAGCCCCTTTATGACCTGGAGGGCATGGTCATAGCGCCTGGTATAGCCCTGCTCCACCAAGTACTGGGCGGACTGCTCCGGCTCGCTGGTGCAGAAATCCGCCGCTTTCAAGATGGCGCGGAGGACGCGTTTGGTGGCCACTGGATACGTGCGGACGAACTCCCGGTTCCCAGCCAGCATGCAGCAGAAGTATTGCGACCAGGGCCGATCCACGGTGCTGCTAATCACCACATGGCCGATCTGCCGCTCCCGCATCTCCTGCGGTTCGGGGGGAAAGCCTAGGTAGGCATCGATCTTCCCCTCACTTAGGAGCCGGATGGACTCGGGTCCCGGATGCGTGACGAAGTGTATGTCCTTATGCAGGTCCAGGCCCACATAAGCCGTCATAGCGGCGAGAAAGACGTATCGGCTGGAGTCCAGCGCTGGCACGGCCACGGTTTTCCCCTTGAGGTCGCGGATCGACTGGATGCGATCGGTGCCGAACAGCTCAAAGCAGCCGACGTGGAGTCCTGCCAGGATGACGATGGGATCCCCCGCTTCCAGGCGGAGAAGGAGCGGGGCGGCGAAATGCGCACCGAGGTCGGCTTCACCAGAGGCGAGGGCCGGCGCGATGTCTGCGGTACCCTCTTTTTGGAGGTAGTGCACCTCGGTGAACCCTTCGCTGCGCAGCAGTTCTTCGGCTACATACTGGGGCGCCTGACAGATGCTGGGAATCCGGACGAGCCGGATCCGCGTCGTCTCTGGCGGTGGCTCTGAGGGGAGCGATTGCTGGACCCCAACTAGGCTCGCGGCGCCGGCTGCCGAAAGGCCGGCCAGGAAGCGCCGGCGGCTTTGGATGACTTCCATGTCCACGTCTCCCCTTGAGACAAATGGGATCAGGTTTTCAGCTCACGCTTCAACTCGTCGAGGAAGCGCCAGTCCGTTCCGTCGGCGATGATTTGTTGCGGGCTAGATTTGATCACGCCCGTCTCCTGCATGCGCAGTGTGTAGAACCGCAGGGAGTCTTCAGGATCGAATTCGCGCCAGCGGTCGTACCGGATATCCTTGAGCGTTTGGAGCGAGTAGTCATACGATGGGACGAAATCGCCATCGACCATCTGCCGGGCCACCCGTCGCGGATCCGACACGCAGAGGTCGGCGGCCTTGAGGATGGATCGCAAGACCCGCTTGGTCGCCACCGGGTACCTGTTCACGTAGTCCGTCGTCGCGGAGATCATGCAGCAGAAATACTGAGACCACGGGCGGTCGACGGCATTGTTGAGGATCGTGTGGCCGATCTTCTTGGCGCGCAGCTCCTGCGGCTGGGGCGGCGTCCCGAGGAATGCGTCGATCTTCCCTTGGACGAAGAGTTCCGTGGGCTTGACGTCTTCAGTCAGGACCCACTGGATATCGTTGACGGGATCGAGCCCGACATAGGCGGACATGAGGGACAGCCACACGTGTCGCGAGTTGTTGAAACCATCAACGCCCACTCTCTTGCCCCGCAGATCCGTGACGCTGCGGATACTCTCGTTGGCGATCAGTTCGAGGCATCCCGAATGCAGGCCGGTTAGCACCTTGATCGGCACGCCAGCATCGATCGACGCGATTTGGTTCGGCGGGAAGTTGACCGAGAAATCCGTCTCACCACGTGCAATCCACTCCGATTGGTCGATGCTCCTATCGCCTTCTACGTAGCGGACGTCGGTGAAGCCCTCTGCGCGCATCAGTTCCCCGGCGATGTAAGCGCCTGCCCAGCAGTAGGAACCACCAACCCACCGCGGCAGACGAACCGTGGTCGTTTCCAGCGGCGGTTCCGCGTGGAGTGACTCGGGAAGACCGACGATACCGGCAGCGCCTGCTATTGCAGCGCCAGCCAGGAACCGGCGGCGGGTTTGCATGATCTGCATCGGAACGATCCCTCTCTTCCGAACTGCAAAAAGGCAATTCTGGCCGGAACCGAGCAAAAGAGGTTTCGGCAGAGGCAGGTGGTCTCGTGAGCGCGACGAGTAGTTGTGGATCTAGCGCGCCCAGTCCGATGCGGGAGTCTTGTGCTCTCAGTCGCCGGCTCATCTATTAGCAATCGACGATATGCCACGATACGCTCAATTTGCGTTGGTTGCGAGCGCAAACTTACTCCGCCAAACGTCCTGCCACCGCCTCGCGGCCAGGAGACCGTTAGCGCGGTTGCGAATGCCACTTCGAGTTTACCGCGCGGCCGGACCAAGCCATCGACGTTGAGCCCCAAGAGGTACCAGACGCCGCGATATGCGGCGCCGAGGACGAACTTCTGAACGGCAGAGGGCGTTCCTTCGCTGAGATCGGGAACCTGGACGGGTGCGCGGCGCCACGCGGCATCACCGATCCCCAGGTCGTTCAGCCCGATGGCCTGGTCGGAAATCGCGGCAATTAACTCGTCACTCATCCCAAAAGTCGCGCGCAGGCGCAATTGTTGGCTGGTGCCACTGAACACGTAAATAGTGCCCGCATCCGTGTCCGATAGTACACCGCCTTCGCTACGATCGTCCGCAGCACCGTGTCGGGATCGAGCGTCGAATTGACCGCTTTGCTGAGTTCGCCGAGCGCTTCCAGTTCGCCGACCGAGCGTGCAAGCTCGGCCGTGCGTGCCTCCACCTCTTGATAGAGTAGCCCCAGCTGCTCAAGGCCGATGGTCGACAAGAATGCGATTGGGCGCTGGCGCAATCATCAGCAACCGTTCGCCGCGTCATGTGAATGCGCCGGCCAAGCAACGAGCAGCGCCAATAACAAGACGCGCGCCGGCCACATATTCATGTCTTCAACTCGCGCTTGAGCTCATTGAGGAAGCGCCAATCCGTGGCCTTGGCGATGATCTCCTGGGGACTCGCCGCGATAGCGCCGGCCTCGCGCAGGCGCAGTGCATAGAAGCGCACCGTGTCTTCCGCGTCATAGTCCCTCCACCGCTTGTAGGGGACCTCGCCGAGGGCTTGGAGCGCATAGTCGTAATTGGCGGTGAATTTTCCCTCGACGAGACGGCGCGCGACCATGGTGGGGTCGGCCACGCACAGATCGGCTGCCTTGAGAATGGCACGCATCACCCGCTTCGACGCGACTGGATTGGCGGCGACGAAGCCGGGATTGCCGGCCAGCAGGCAGCAGAAATACTGCGACCACGGCCGGTCGAGCGCACTGTTAAGGAGGACGCGGCCAGCCCCCTTGGCGCGCAGCTCCTGCGGCTCCGGCGGAAAGCCTAAAAAGGCATCGACATCGCCACGCAGGAATAATTCCTTCGGCTTCACCTCGGGATCGCTCACCCAGACGATGTCGCGCACCGGGTCCAGCCCGACATGGGCCGCTATGCTGACGATGAATAGATGCGGACTCGATCCGAGTGCCTGGACACCGACTTTCCTGCCCTTGAGTTGGAGGATGCTGTCGATGCCTGGCTGGACGAACAGCTCGAAACAGCCCGGATGAACGCCGCCCATCAATGTCAGCCGGTGCCCCTGATCGACGGCGACAATCGTGGGTGCAATGAAGTTCAGGCCGAAATCGATCTTGCCGCTCGCCGTGTCTGTCGCCATCACAGTGCCAGGCTGGGTCTCGACATAATCCACATGCGTGAAACCCTCGGCATGAAGCAGATCCTCCGCGACAAATTGCGGCGCGAGGCAGATGCCGAAGGTCTTGCTCAGGCGAATCCGGCTGGTCTCGGGCGGCGGGTCGGCGCTGGCCGGGGTCGCGGCGCCGACGAGGCCGACAGCACCGGCTGCCGAGAGGCCGGCCAGAAAGCGGCGGCGGCTTTGGATGATCTGCATCAGAACGCTCTCCGAACCGCGAAAACGAGCCTGGACCGGAATCGAGCAAAAGAAATCCGGCAGAGGGTGACATCTTGTCGGCGCGCCCGAAGGCCTGTGAGCTAGAGCGCGCTAGCCAGTGAAGCATTCATACACCCTATTTCGGCGGCTGTCAGTGGCGGCTTCGAGCTGCTTCTGGACGGCCGAGCTTACCGTCCCGGGGTGACCGGATCGGATCACGTCACGACAATATTCGCACTCGCCGAGGAACGCGACCCCCGGCCTTCGAGAGGGCGATCGGCCGGCAAGCGCTCCGACCGGCAATGCCTGCGGCCGGCTATTTTCCGCCGCCCTTCGGGCTTTGCAGCGCGAAACAAAATAGCCGGCCTGCGTCATCCTGCGCTGCCGCTTCGGCCCGCGCTTCGCTGCGGGTGCAGGTCATCGCGCCCGCCGGCTTTCGTCGCCAGAAGGCCGCGAAGGTCGCGGTCATATCCGGCGAAGGAGCATCCCATGACCGACCACGATCACGATTTCGAACCCGCCCACGCTTCATCCCCCATCGACCATGTCCTCACCGAGCTCCAGCTCTATGGCCACCGCCCGTTTTGCGATGAACCAGATCCTCGGCCACTTCCGGAAGGCAATGTCGTCGCCGGCGCGATCACCGATGTCTTCCAGGCGCTGGTGGTGGCACTCGCCGATACCCGACTCGAACCCGACCTCGATGATCTTCTCTGGTCGGCCGTCAATGTCTTTCACCGCGCCACCGGCCGCATTGAACGCGAGCTCGACGACAACGAGCAGGGGCAGCTCCGCAGCCAGCGCGAACAGGACGGCAGCGAAGTGAAATCGGTCGAACTGGAGCGCCTGACGGCCGAGGGCCAGACCCTGATCGAGCGCCGCAACGTCTTCGAGCTGATGCGTGACCATGCCGCCGATCTCTACGAACATCATATTGGAACGAGCTGGCGACCGCGCTCGGGATCGATGGTCAGCCATCGCAACCTGACGGCAGCGATGATCGACAGCCGCGATTTCCTGCACGCCAAGAAGCGCGCCGAAACGCAGGTCCTGCTACCACCAGGGCCGAAGATCGCCATCACCGGCGGACTCGACTTCAACGACCACAGTCTGATTTGGAACAAGCTCGACCAGGTTCACGCCAAGCACCCCGACATGGTGCTGATCCACGGCAAGTCATTGAAGGGCGCCGAGAAGATCGCCTCCCGCTGGGCGGACCATCGGCAAGTGCCGCAGATCGGTTTTGCGCCCGACTGGACGAGACATGGCCGTGCCGCCCCCTTTAAACGCAATGATCAGATGCTTGAGGTCATGCCAATCGGCGTGATGCTGTTTCCCGGCACTGGCATCCAACACAACCTTGCAGACAAGGCCCGCAAGCTCGGCATCCCAGTCTGGCAGTTCGTCGGCGAATGAGCGTCGCCGAACTGCCATAGCTTGCAAGAACGGTGCGGCACCGGCGAGAGTCAGGTGCTTTTGTGGGATTGCCTGCGCATTCCTTGAGAACGAGAATCTCATGACAACGAGGACCTTTGCTAATTTGAGAAAGCGCCGTTCGCATTTGCTTCGACCACGTCCCGCAGAGCTGCGGATTGGCCAACCCAAATGCCCGGCCCTGAGGCTATGCCTCTGCATCGACGGGTCCGTGGCCACGCAAGACGGGAATGCTTTTTTCCGTACGCACCAAAGCACCGGCGTCCACATTGCAGAGCGGTCTTTCGCGGGCGACAATTGCCGGCGATCAAGCCAGCTATGGCATTGGTAAGGCGCATTGTGCCGCCGCAACGGGCAGTCCCCTCTCTCGTTTGGCGTTCGCACTCGGCACGTCCGTGATGGAGGCTCCGGAGCGGCGAGAAAGGCTTCCTGCTGGCTCATCACCGGCGTTGGCTCACTTCACTATTGGCACGCGAGCAGCTCGGTCAGATCAAAGCTCCCCAGATTGAAGCGTTTGGACCAGGTCGGCGTAACAGGCCCTGCTTCAACGTCAGCAATCGGCATCGGTGCCATGCGTGCGCCATTGGCTCAGCTGACGAATCCGAACGTCGGCGCACAGGAGACATTGCCGCCGGTTGCCCAGCCAACGAGCATTGAAACCGGGATGAATGCGCCACATTCTCCGTTGATCCGTCTGTACCAGGTCGACCGCTCCAAACGGTCTCTCACTGGGCTGATCTGGCCGAAGGACGGCTGCGCCTCGACCGCCTAAGCCGCAACGGCGCGATCGCGACTTTCTTCCCCTGGGCTGCGCCCATTCCTCGCGGACAACAAAGTCGCTCCCGCGCCGTCCTCCGCTGCCGCTTCGGCCCGCAATCGGGTGCGGCGCCGGTCGCCTCCTGCCTGTGGATCGCCATCGAGACCGCAATGGTGCGGGCTCGGAAACAGTGATCAAGGAGAACGAACATGGCGACCATCGGCACTTTCAAGAGGGTTGGCAAGAAAGAGCTCACCGGCGACATCATTACCCTTTCGCTCCAGGCCAAGAACGTCCGCATCGTTCCGGCGGCTCACCGCGCCGGCGACAACGCACCCAGCCACCGCGTCCTGTATGACGGGTTTGAAATCGGGGCTGCCTGGTCCAAGCGCTCCAGCGAGGGCCGCGACTATCTCGGTTTGAAACTGGACGATCCGAGTTTCACCGCTCCGATCTACGCCAACCTGTTCGATGACGAGGAAGACGAAGGCTACGTCCTCATCTGGTCTCGCTCCAACGGCCGCCGCAACGGAGACTAGGCCGCCTGAGCACCTCGCCCGCCCGGACGACCGGGCGGGCCAGGTGCCTTTTAGGCGACCACTCGGCTCATGCCTGACCTGCGCTTGCGCAATCGCGCCGAACCAGACATGGCCCGGCTCTACTGGGTTCGGCCCGCCTCACAAGGCGGCTATGTGAATCTGGCGGTGCGCCACGCTGATCGCCACTTGCCGTCTGCTCCGCTTTGCTGAATCAGCACAGCGGTTTGCCGATTCTCCAACTACCCAACGTCCGTATCGCCACAGATGTTGACTGCGAACCCCTCGACCAGACGAGGGCATGTGGAGAGGACTTGGAACGTTGCAGGACAACTGGACCGGTCCGGCAGCCTATGCGCACATGCCGGATTATGAGGCCGCCGATTTCGCTGCCGAGTATCTGATCCGGAACGACGAATTCGTCGCCGAATGCAGCCAGCTTGTGTCGCGGGGCGCACATATTGGAGAGCTTCTCGGTCCGCCCGACTTCGCCGCCCGCTGGGGCGCGCGATTTCTCAATGGCCGCTGATGAGCTTCCGTCAGCTGACGATATCGTCTGGACGGAACAGGCCTCGCCGCGCGTGCTCCGCGCCACGCGGATGCCTGCCTCGATTGGTCCCTCGCATCAGAGCGTCTATCCCTCCAGGCTCAGCAGCGCCACCATTTGGAAGCAGGGTGACGGGTTTCAGCTGCTTTGGCCGGCTTCGGCGCGAACGCATCAGCTGGTTGCCGAGGGCTGCGACAGCTCATCGGGCATCAATGCCATTGTCCTGCCGCTCGACCCCGCCCTCGAGACGCGGCTCGATGCAGCGCGCCAGTTCTGGCGGGCATTGACCGGTCGACCGCTCGCTCCAGCCTACGGTGCACTGCCGTACCAGGCGAAGATCAGGCATATCCTCAATCTGCGCGCTCATGATGGTCGTCGGGCCGGCGCAACGTATCGTCAGCTCGCCGAGGCACTGTTGTCGAAAGAGCCGATCGCGCCACGGGATTGGCGCGATCATCATCTGAGGCACAAGGTCCGGGCGATCCTGCGGCGAACGGATCGCATGGTAGCCGGCGGCTATCGCGACCTTCTTTTCTATCCACACAGCCGCGGCCGAAAATCCGATCGCTGAAGCCTTTTCGCAGGGGTAGCAAAAACGCACCCCCTAATCTTTGCCCTCCCTTGTGCTTCCTCATTTCGACCATGCTCCATTTCGCGCGTCCCGGCAGGCCAGGACGACAGCAAAACCGAATGGAGATCGAGCGATGTCGAAGGGTCCCGCGGACGCGCCCCAGAAATACCTGCGCACGAAGGAGGCAGCACCTATTGTCGGGCTTTGCGCCCGCACTCTCGAAAAGCACCGGACGTACGGCACAGGCCCGAAATACCGCAAGATCGGCGGCCGTGTCCTCTACGATATCGATGATCTGCACGCCTGGATCGCGCTAGGCGCGCGCACTTCCACCAGCGATGCGGACGCGACCTTTGTCCCGCCGGCCAAGCCTCATGCGGCCCTTGCGCCAGCCTATGCCGCCCGCCGCGCTCGCGTCTCCTGAAACGCGGTGCAACGACAATGTGGCGGCACTTTCACGACCGCACCCGGCGTGAACTGCTTCATGCTCGCGCCACCGACATCGCGTCATGCGACGCACAGGAGTTGATGTCCTGGCCTGACTTTTCGTTGGCAACATCGCTGCGCGTGACACCGATCGATTGTCGCAAGGGCGAGATGTCGATCGGCACCGGGGCGACCATCGAGCCCAACATCCTGCGCGAGCGCTGCTTGTCCGTCGCTCATTGGCAGGCTGGCACCACCGTCCTGCTCGCCGCGGGCGGATGGCCGAATATCGCAAGGATCGACATCGATCCCGCCGACGTTTCGCCGAACCATAGGCGTCCGTCCCATGGCCGGCACGCCGCACGAGAAGCGCCCAGCTCCTACACCCGCCAGCGCCATGACGCTTGGCTGCTGCGCCGGCGGACTGGGCTATGAGTGTGCGCCCGGCGACCATCGCAGCGATGTTCGGCGGCGCGGTTCTCATAACCCTGCCGGCCTGGATTGGCCATCGGCCGCAGTTCATCTGGAACGCATCAGCGAGCGTTCCGATCGGGTTCTACCGGGTCGAGCCGTACGGCAGGATCGGTGTTGCCGACATCGCCATCGTCATGCCGCCCAAACCGCTGGCGGACTTCATGGCAAGACGCGGATATCTGTCGAAAAACGTGCCGCTGCTGAAGCGCGTGCTTGCCCTTGGTGGACAGACCGTTTGCCGTCGCCGCACCGCTATCATCGTCGGCGGCGTGACCTATGGACATGCGCGCGAGTATGACAGTCGCGGCCGAGCGCTGCCGCTCTGGCAGGGCTGCCGCGTGATCCCCGGTGACGAAGTCTTCCTCATGAACTGGGACGCAACCGACAGTTTTGACGGTCGCTATTTCGGGCCATTGCCGCTCACGTCGATCATTGGCCGCGCGGTCCCGCTGTGGACTTGCGACGACACCTTTTCAGCGCCGATCGCTTCTGATGATCCCGTGCCCGGCGGGCTGGCCAAGGCTCGCTCCACCCCTCTTCAACGCTCACGAAAGGAGTACTGCAATGGCCATGATTGGCACCTTCACCCGCAACGATGACGGTTTCTTTGGCAACATCACGACGCTGGCACTCGACGCAAAGCTCGCCATCCTGCCTGCCGAGAAATCGGATGCAGAAAACGCACCCGACCATCGCGTCTTCTGTGAAGGCATGGAGGTTGGCGCAGCGTGGGATCGTAGCGGCGACAAGGCCGGCGCCTATCTCTCCGTCTCGATAGACGATCCATCCTTCACGCAGCCATTACGCGCCAATCTGTTCCAGTCCGATGCGGAGAAGGGCGCCTGGCGCCTTTACTGGAGCCGGCCATCGAAGAGCAACCAGCGAGGCTGATCGGATGCTCTGGCTGCGCTTCAGCTGTCTTGCTGCGGTAAACCCGTTGTTCGATCGGGCGGCGATCAAACCGTTCGTCCCGGTCGCCCATCAGGCGGCCTACGCGCACAGCGAAGGTCAGGGCAAGCCGGGCGCTTGCCCACCGTTGCGGACGCTCATCGCATCAAAATTTGACGAGAGCCGGACCGGCCGGCGAAGGCTCGCCCGCGGCGGCACCGAGCACGGCGGCAAGCTGGCGGCGCACCAAAACAGCGGTGCTTGCGCTGTCATCTGCCAGGGCATCACAGCGCTTTGTGCATGCGTGATGCTGACCGTTTCAGGGTCCGCTATAAGCGCAGAACCTCGCCCGCATAAAGGACAGCCGGCGCACTCCAACGGCAGGACCTCGTCCACAGATCCCTGGTCGGCGCATATCCGCGAGGCAGCGAGACGATTTGCCATTCCCGAGCGGTTGCTTCGCGCCGTCATGCATGTCGAGAGCGCTGGTGATGTTCATGCGATGTCGAGCAAGGGCGCGATGGGCCTGATGCAGATCATGCCAGGAACATGGGAGGAACTGCGCATCAAGCATCATTTCGGCGATGATCCTTATCAGCCGCGCGACAACATTCTTGCCGGCGCTGCTTATCTGCGTGAGATGCTCGACCGCTTTGGCGGTAACGGCTTTCTCGCTGCCTACAATGCCGGCCCGGCGCGATACCAAAAGCATCTTTTGACCGGTCGCCCGCTGCCACGTGAGACGATCGACTACGTCAGGAAACTCGCGCCGCTGATTAGAGGTACCGTCTCCATTCCGCCGCGTGCACGACAAGGAGCAAACAAGGCGAGTGCACTCGATTCGTCGGTTTTTGTGCAAATCAGCGCCATCGGCAATGTCGCCGCGCGGCATGGCAAGTGCGGCGCGCTTGTTGCCGCAGAAACGATGTTCGCGGGCATCCATTTGCCCTCGATGTGCGCGACAAGGGCCGTTTCTGTCGTTGATCTGACCGCGGTCGAGCCACAGCCGGATGACACTGGATCCGCGTCAAAACCTCTCCTTGCCGGCCTGTTCGTGCAGCGTTCTTCACAGCGATTGCGATGATTGCCACATTGCTGGTCAATCGCATTGCGGCCTGCTTCGTCGCGGAAGTTGCGGCAGGATGGCTGGCAACGGAACGAGCGGATAGGGGTGGCAAGATAAAGGGCACGATGTGCGCTTGGGTCGAATGGCGAGAACGCAAGGGTTTCAGAGGCGGTTTCGCGATGTGCGCAGATTTCGCGCGATGTGCGCCAATCGCCACTTTCTGGATTCTTCCGCTAGATGCTGCACCTCGCGGGGAAAACGGCCATGAACCATGAGAACGACTTCCGCGTGCGGCCAGGTCGTATCCGTTCCAAGGCTGGCCAGCGCGCGCGACCCTTCATCTTTCAGGCGCTCGCGGCGGCACAGCGTGCCGGTGGTACCACTTCACGCAAAGGCCATTTGATCTCGCCGCGCCACTCGACTTTTGGACGGGGTCGCACGGCGAGTATCTGCGCCAATCGCCTCATCACCAGTCGCTCGCGCGGCGGCGTCGTCAAAGCCCGCGTGGTGCGTCAGTTCGGCCGCGCCGCGCCGCTCGTCGCCCATCTCAAATATCTTCGCCGCGAGGGCGTGACACGCGACGGCGAGGACGCGAGAATGTTTGGTCCCGATACGGACGAAGCCGACCACGATGGCTTTGCCGAACGATGCAAGGAAGACCGGCATCATTTTCGTTTCATTGTCTCACCCGATGACGCCGTGGAACTGGGCGACCTGAAAGGCTTCAGCCGCGACCTGATGGCCGACATGGAGCATGATCTCGGCACGAAACTCGACTGGATCGGCGTCGACCACTGGAACACCCAACACCCGCACGTTCACATTCTCGTCCGCGGTGTCGCAGACGACGGCGAGAACCTCGTCATCTCGCGTGACTACATCCGCCAGGGCATGCGCGACCGCGCCGGCGACATTCTCACCCAGACGTTGGGGCTCCGCACCGACCAGGACATCCGCCAAACCATCGAACGGCAGGTCGAGACGGAGCGCTGGACACAGCTCGACCGCCAGCTTGCCCGCGACATGGATCGTCATGGCATCATCGATCTCGCTCCGCCCGCGGACCGCCCGCCCGACGAGTTCCTGGCAGTCAAGGTCGGGCGGCTGCGCCGGCTCGAAAACCTTGGCCTTGCCGACGAAATCGGTCCCGGCCAGTGGATGTTGGCCGATGAGGCCGAGGCGACAATGCGCTCGCTGGGCGAGCGAGGCGATATCATCAAGCGCATGCACCGCAGTCTCGCCGAGCACGGCATCGACAGGGAACCATCGGGCTATGTTCTCGCAGCCGAGCAGGTCGAGACGCCGGTCACTGGTCGGCTGCTCGAACGTGGCTTGGATGACGAGCTGGGCGGTTCGGCCTATGCCATCGTCGACGGCATCGACGGACGTGTGCATCACGTGCGTTTTCATGATCTCGACTTAACCGGAGACTGCGCGCCGGGCTCGATCGTGGAGTTCTGGCGATATGAGGATGGGAAGGGACGTGCCAGTGTCGGGCTCACCGTGCACTCCGATCTTTCAGTCGAAGACCAAATCCACGCTTCCGGGGCGACATGGCTCGACCGGCAACTGGCCGCCCATCAGCCGGCCGAGCTCGGCGACGGTGGCTTTGGTCAAGACGTAAGACAGGCGCTTGAGGCCCGTGCCAATCACCTGATCGAGGAGGGCTTGGCCTGGCGCGAAGGGCAGCGCGTGATCCTTGCGCGCAACCTAATCGACACTCTGCGTAGCCGGGAAGTCGATGCGATTGGCTCACAGCTCGCTGCCGAAACCGGCCTGCCCTTCACTAAGGCAGCAGATGGAGATCATGTGACCGGCATCTACCAGCGGCGTATATCGCTCGCTTCCGGCCGCTTCGCGATGATCGATGACGGGCTCGGCTTCAGTCTTGTGCCCTGGTCGCCATCGCTCGACAGACAATTGGGCAATTATCTCTCTGGGGTGGCGCGCGGTGATGGCATCGGCGTGGATTGGAGCCTCGGAAGAAGGCGCGGCCTCGGGCTGTGAGGTTCCCAACTGGCGCGCAAATTCAGACCTTTGCTCTGTCTGGAATGCGCTGATCCAAGGCATTTCCAGCTTTCACTGCAAATGCTCGCGCGGCCATGAACTGCCATTTACTTCGCGCGAAGGGCACGGCGGTTTGTTTGCTCCCCAGACAACCACCATCCGCTGCGGCCCTGACCGGCCGCCTATGCGCTCAAGCGAAACCGCGTGACGTCGATGGCCGCATTCATCAGCGTCTGTGTGTAGCTTGCTTGTGGATTGCTGAAGATCGCCTCGGTTGGTCCTTCCTCAACGATCTTGCCCTGCTTCATGACGATGATGTAGTCGGCCATGGCGCGCACGACGGCAAGGTCGTGGCTGATGAACAGGTAGGACAGTTCGTGGTCGGCCTGCAGCTTACGCAGCAATTCGACGATCTGCTTCTGGACGGAACGGTCGAGCGCCGAGGTCGGCTCGTCGAGGACGACCAGCTTGGGCTTGAGGATCATCGCCCGCGCAATGGCGATGCGCTGACGCTGGCCGCCGGAGAATTCGTGCGGGTAGCGATTGCGCGCATTCGGATCGAGCCCGACCTCGCGCAAGGCCTCGACCGCGCGCAGATCGCGTTGCCTGCCCGACAGGGTCGGCTCATGCACCAAAAGCCCTTCGGTGATGACCTGGCCGACGGTCATGCGCGGTGACAGCGAACCGAACGGGTCCTGGAAGACGAGCTGCAATTCACGCCGCAGCGGTCGCATGGCCTGACGGTCGGCGGCGGAAATATCGCGATCGCCGAAGCGGATAACGCCATCGCTCGGCAGGAGCCGCAGCAACGCCCGGCCAAGCGTCGATTTTCCCGAACCGGATTCGCCGACGATGCCGATGGTCTGGTTTCGTTTCAGCCGGATCGAAATGCGATCGACCGCGCGCAGCATCAGCGGCTCTCCGGCAAGAAACCCGCCGCCGATCCTGAAAGTCACTTCGACATTGCGGCCTTCGAGCAGCACGGGCGCATTTGGTGGCGGCGGCGCCTTGGCTCCGGTCGGCTCGGCGGCCAGCAGCATCTTGGTATAGGCATGCTGCGGGCTGACGAAGATCGCCTCCGCCTCGCCCTCCTCGACGACCTCGCCGTAGCGCATGACATAGACGCGGTCGGCAAAGCGCCGGACAATACCGAGATCGTGGGTGATGAAGACGATCGCCATGCCGAGCTTGCGCTGCAGTTCGGCGAGCAGCATCAGGATCTGCGCCTGGATCGTCACGTCGAGTGCCGTCGTCGGCTCGTCTGCGATCAGGATGTCGGGATCGTTGGCCAGCGCCATGGCGATCATCACCCGCTGGCGCTGGCCGCCCGACATTTCGTGCGGATAGGATTTCATCCGCCGCTCGGGATCGGGAATATGGACCAGCCGCAAGAGCTTGAGCGCCTCTTCGCGTGCTTGCGCCGCGCCAAGCCCGCGATGCCGACGGATCGGTTCGATCAGCTGGTTGCCGATCGAATAAAGCGGATCGAGCGAGGTCATCGGCTCCTGGAAGATCATGCTGATCTTACGGCCGCGGACCTTGTTCAACTCGGACTTGCTCAGGGTCAAAAGGTTGCGGCCGCGATAGTCGACGACGCCTGTCGCCTCACCGTTCGAGGCCAGCAGGCTCATCGCCGCCATCATCGTCTGGCTCTTGCCGGAGCCGGATTCGCCGACCACGGCGACGGTCTCGCCTGCATTAACGTGGATGTTGATGCCCTTGACGGCTTCGACCGCGCCATCAAGCGTGCGGAAGCGGACCCGAAGGTCCTTGACGCTGAGGATGGTTTCGGAAGCGGCCATCTCAGCGATCCCTGGGGTCGAGTGCGTCGCGCAGGCCATCGCCGACGAAATTCAGCGCAAACAGCGTCGAGACGAGGAAGAAGGCGGGGAACAAGAGCAGCCAGTTGGCGGAACCGATGTTCTTGGCGCCGGTCGAGATCAGCACGCCCCAGCTGGTCATCGGTTCCTGCACGCCGAGCCCGAGGAACGACAGAAAACTCTCCAGGATGATGACATGCGGCACCAGCAGCGTCATGTAGATGACCACGGGGCCAAGCAGGTTGGGAATGACGTGGCGGATCAGGATGCCACGCTGGCCGACACCCATCGCTTCCGCCGCCTGGACATACTCCTGCCGCCGGATCGACAGCGCCTGACCACGCACGATGCGCGCCATGTCGAGCCACAGCACCGCACCCACCGCCAGGAACATCAGCACGAAGTTACGGCCGAAGAACACCACCAGCATGATGACGAAGAAGATAAACGGCAGCGAATAAAGCACATCGACGATACGCATCATCACCTCATCGATCTTGCCGCCGGCAAAGCCGGCCGTAGCGCCGTAGAGTACGCCGATGACGCCCGCGACGACCCCGGCGAGCAGGCCGATGGCCAGCGATATGCGCCCTGCCATCAGCGTGCGCGACAACAGATCACGGCCGGTATTGTCGGTGCCGAACAGGAAATATTGCTGCCTGATCGAAGCACTCATCACCGCTTCAAGGCCGTCAGGTGATTTGCTCTCCATCTTCGTGTCGTCGAAGGCATCGGAACGGTCGAGATAGCGGACATTGCGGTCGTCGATCGGCTTGGGCGATGTGATGGTGACGAAGATCCGATTGCCTTCCTGCCGCCACTGCTTGATATCGACGCGCATGCGCTTGATCGCCTCATTGAGCGCGGTTTCGATCTTGTCGGCCTTCGGATAGGCCTCAAAGCTCGGCGGCGTGCGCACATAGTCGGCGTAGATGGTGGTGTATCGATGCGGCACCAAAGAGGGCCCGAACGCGCTTATGACGGCGATGAAGGCAAGATAATACAGGCTGAACATGGCGGCGCGATTGGCCTTGAGACGCGCCCAGGCATCGCCCCACAGGGAGCGGCCGACGACGGCCGGAGCGGTGGCTGCGATGTCAGTCATAGCGCACCCTCGGATCGACGACCGCGTACATGACGTCGACGATCAGGTTGAAGACGATGGTGAACAGCGCGATGACCACCACGGTGCCCATGACCAGCGTGTAGTCGCGATTGAGCGCGGCATCGACGAAATAGCGGCCGACGCCGGGAATGGAGAAGATCGTCTCGACGATGATCGAGCCGGTGAGCAGTGCGGCCGCCGCCGGACCGGTGAAGGAGACGATCGGCAGTATGGCGCCGCGCAACGCGTGCTTGACGACCACCGACCAGTCGGAGAGGCCGAGCGCGCGCGCGGTGCGGATGTGGTGCGAGCGCAACGATTCGATCATCGAGCCGCGCATCAAGCGCGCGACGATCGCGATCTGCGGCAAGGCAAGCGTCAGCACGGGGCCAATCTTGTTGAGCAGGGCGCCGTCGCCCCAGCCGCCGATCGGCAGCAGCTTCCAGGTCAGACCGAACAAAAGCTGGATCACCGGCGCGATGACGAAGGTCGGGATGGTGCTGCCGGCGGCTGCCAGCGCAATGACCGAGTAGTCGGCAAGCTTGTTCTGGTTGAGCGCGGCAATCGTGCCGAGTATGCTGCCGAGCAGCAGCGCCAGGATCAGCGCCGAGGCGCCGATCTGGATTGAAACGGGCAGGCCCCTGGCAAACAATTCGGTGACGGTGAAGTCCGGCATGTTGTAGCTCGGACCGAAATTGCCGCGCAGCAGATTGCCGAGATAGTGGAGATATTGCAGCCAGAGCGGGTCGTTCAGGCCGAACTGCGCTTCCAGATTGGCCTTGATCTCGGGGCTCAGACCCCGCTCCTGATTGAACGGGCCGCCAGGCGCGACGCGTATCAGGAAGAACGCCATGGTCACGATGACGAACAGCGTCGGAATGGCGGTCAGGAGCCGCCTCAATACGTAACGCAGCATCGGTTCCCCGCTTTGCTGGCAGACCGGAACCGCCGCCCCTAACGCATGACCCCGACCGAAGGTTCGGAAAGGATCATGCGCAAAATCAACGTGTTACAGCGTCCGTTGCGCGTCCCGAAGGACGCGCGGCGCTGTAAGGGAGCGGCAGTTCGGCCAAGGAAATCAGTCCTTGGAGATGAAGCGCGACGGATGCACGGCCATGACGTTGTCCTCGTAGCCATGAAGCTTCGGGGAAACGATTTCCTTGTAGCTATAGTAGAGAAGCGGGATGTTGCCGACTTCGTCGACGAGGATACGTTCAGCCTCGGCGAGTTGCTTCATACGCTCTTCGGGCTTGCCGCCGGCGGCCGCCGCCTTGTCCATGGCCTCCTCGAATTTCGGGCTGTTGTAGACCGAATAGTTGTTGCCACTGGCCTTGCGGGAGATGCCGAGGAAGGTTTCCGGATCCTTGTAGTCCGCAATCCAGCCGGCACGCGCCACGTCATAATCGCCCTTCTGCTCGAGGAAGGAGTAGTGGGTCTTGGTGTCGGTGTTGAGCAGCGTGATTTCGACGCCGAGCGGCTTCAACTGCTCCTGAACCGCCACCGCAGTGTTCTTGTTGTTCTCCGAAGTGTTGTAGCGAATTTCCATCTTAAGCGGCTTCTCGGGCGTGTAGCCGAGCTTCTCGAGCACTTTCTTGGCTTCGTCCTCGCGGTCGATCTGCGACATGTCGGCGAACTTCGCCACCGCCGGCGTATAGCCTTCGATGCCTGGAGGCACCATCGAATAGCCGGGCAGCATCGAGTTCTGCCAGACCTTTTCGGCAATGAATTCGCGGTCGATTGCCATGGAGATGGCGTTGCGCAGTTCGACGTTGTCCCACGGCGCCTTGTCGATCTTGATCGCAAAATAGAATGTGCCGAGGTAAGGCCCGACGTGAATCTGGTCGCCAAACTTGGCCTTGAGGTCGGCGAGCTGTTCGGTCGGCAGGTCGTCGTAGCTATCGAGTTCGCCGGCCTCGAAGCGCTTCATCGCCGACGAACGATCTTCGGTCGGGATGTAATTGACGACATCGACCTTGACGGTCGCAGCGTCCCAGAACTTCGGATTCTTGACCAGCTTCATGTGGTCGTTGGGGACCCACTCCGCCAGTGTATAGGCGCCGTTGGAGACCAGGTTGCCCGGCTTGATCCAGTCGGCGCCGAGCTTTTCGATGGAGGCCTTGGAGACCGGATAGGCGGCCTGGTGGGTCAGCATTTCAAGGAAATAGGGCGTGGGCGCCTTCAGCGTCACTTCCAGGGTATTGGCATCGATTGCCTTGACGCCCATCTCCTCGGGCTTCGCATTCTTGGTGTTCACCTCTTCGGCGTTCTTCACGGGATAGAGCATCGAAGCGTATTCGGCGCCGGTGGCCGGATCTTCCAACCGCTGGAAAGCGTAGACAAAATCATCCGCGGTCACCGGAGCACCATCCGACCAGACAGCGTCCTTGCGCAGCTTGAAGGTGTAGACGGTGCCGTCATCCGATACGGTCCAGCTTTCGGCAGCGCCCGGAATGACATTCGCCTTCTGGTCTTGCATGACCAGCCCCTGGAACAGGTCACGCAAGACATTGGCTTCGTAGATGGTCGAAGTCTTGTGCGGATCGAGCGACTCGGATTCGGCGGCGGTGCCGCGGTTATAGACGACCTCGGCGAAAGCCGGCGTGTAGAACGTGCCGGCAGCCAAGGCCATGGTTGTGGCGAACACCGTCGCCTTCAGCATCTTTTTCAGCATGAAGTTCTCCCTGTCGAGGCGGCCTTCAGCTACGCCTCTTGAGTGTTGACGCCCCGAAACCGATTGGCATGGCCTCTTTGAGCGCGCCGCTGGTTCCCTTTCCGGCAGCTGGTGGTCGAACAGTAACGTGGAGATTTTTTATTTCAACAGACTCTCTGGGTCACCCAAAGTAAGGGGCGCCGACAGCTGCTTGGCGATCGGCAAAACAGCCGCCAAAACCATGACTTGGCCCCGTTTCCCCACTTCAAGCGTTCGGTACCGGTCAGAACCTGTCGTCGATTCCACTTTGCCGAAATGTTTTAATGCGCCTTTAAGCAACCATGGGTTACATCTTACGCGGACTTCGGTCTGTTCCGATGGGCGAATGGTATGCACAGGGTAAAAACCAAGACAACTTCCGTAACGCGGCGTAAAACGCGCCAGCTAACACTAAAATTATGCCAGTTTAGAGAGCCGTCCGGAACTTCCGCAATTGAATTCGCTTTGCTTTCGCCCATTTTCATTTTGCTTCTGCTCGGAATGGTTGCATACGGCATCTATTTTGGTGCTAGCAATTCCGTGCAGCAAATCGCGGCTGACGCCGCACGCACGGCAATCGCCGGGCTGAACGAAGCCGAGCGCCAGGCGCTGGTGACCAGCTTTGTCAACAACAATGCTGGCGGATATCCCTTCGTTGAATCCGGCAAGCTGACCTATCAGGCCAAGGACAGCACGGCCGACGGAAAACAGTTCGTGGTGTCCGTGCAATATGATGCCCGCAACCTGCCGATCTGGAATCTGTTCCCGGCATTGTCCATGCCTGGAACCACGATCTCACGCCGATCGACAATACGGGTCGGAGGCATCTGAATGACGGAAACTTTGCTGGAAAGGATCGGCCGGGCTGCCCGCTCGATGCTTGGCGACCTGAAGGCGAACTTCACCGTCATGACGGCGCTGAGCGCACCGTTCGCGCTGGCGCTGGCTGCCGTCGCCGTCGATGAAGGCTCGATCTATGTGGAGCGCCGGGAGGCGCAGGCAATGACCGATCTGGCGGCAATCACCGCCGCCTCGAACATCAACAACATAGAGGCCGCGGTGGTGACCACGCTCGGCGACAACGGAATGCCGGGTATCGTCGTTCAAAAAGTAGGACAGGCGATCGTTCCCACCCTTGGAAAGACCATAGTGTCGGTCACCGCCGGCCGATATTCGCCAGAGTCGTCGCTAGGCGTCGACAAGCGCTTCGAAGCCGGCAAGACGCCCCACAACGCCGTCCATGTCACGCTGCACAAGGTTGCCACCCGTTATTTCGCGAGTTCACTCATCCCCACGCCGGTGATCGGCACCCAAGCCATTGCCAGCATGACGGCGCAGGCGAGGTTTTCGGTCGGGTCCAGGCTTCTCAGCGTCAATGGCGGTATCCTCAACGCGCTTCTCAGCGGGCTGCTTGGTGGCAATATCTCGCTCAGCGTCATGGACTACAATGCGCTGATCTCGACCGACATCAGCGTGCTTTCCTTCGTCGACGCCCTTGCCGTCCAGTTGCAGCTGACGGGCGTCAGCTACTCGGAGGTGCTGGCGTCGAAAGCGACGGTGGGCCAGATCGTCACGGCCATGGCTAACGTCTCGCCGGTTGGCAGCACCAGCAAGCTCGCTTTGCAGACGATCGCGTCCAGGGCCACCAGCACGGTGAAGATCCCACTCAATCATCTTGTCGATCTTGGGTCAGCCGGCGAACTGGGCCTCGGGCAAGAGTCGGCCGGCCTGGCGATCGACGCCAATGCCATGGGCATGCTGACCAGCGCCGCTGCGCTGGCGAACGGCTCGAGGCAGGTCGACATCAATCTAGGCGCCACCGTCCCAGGGCTTACCTCCACCACCCTGTCCATCGCCATCGGCGAGCCCGCGCAAGTCTCGCCTTGGCTGACAGTCGGCGACGGCACGGTGGTGCGCACCGCGCAGACGCGGATCAAGCTGGTGGCATCCGTCGGCATCGGCAATTCGAATCTCGGCGGCGGCATCAGCCTCCTGTCCGTCAAGCTGCCGCTGCATGTCGAGGTGGCTCATGCCGAGGCCGAGCTGACCGACATCAGCTGCCCGACGGGGCATCCCGACAGTTTGAAGGTTTCCATTGCCGCACGTCCGGGCGTAGCCTCGCTGCACCTTGGCGCCAGCGACGCCGACAACAGTCCCACCGCCTTCGCCGACTTCAGCAATCCGCAGTCGTTCCAGGCTGCCGAGATCGCAGGCGTCAGCGTCAAGCTCCTTCTGATTAACCTTCCCCTGCTGCAAGTGAACGGTTCGGCAGCGGTCGCGATTACCAACACCGATCCGACGACGCTGACCTTCAACAAAACAGAAATCGCCAACAAGGCGATAAAGACGGCTTCCACGAAAAACCTGACGCAATCCCTCACCACGTCGCTGGTCAACAATTTGTCGCTTTCGGTCGGGGCGCTGGGTCTCGGGCTTGATGTGACTGCCCTGCTTGGAACGGTAAAGCCGGCAGTTGTGACGTTGCTGAACGGTGTGACTGCACCTGTCGACGCATTGGTTTATAACGTGCTTGCGGCACTGGGCGTGCGCGTCGGCGAGGCCGATGTCCGGATCATGGGCGCGACTTGCGGACGCTCCGCGCTCGTTCAATGAGAGGCCGGTAGAAAGATCAGCCGGCTCGTCCGAGAAAGCAGCTTAGCGGCGGCAGTGACAGAGCGTCGTCCTGCAAGGTGGCACCAGCACCAAGGTCGATCGTCTCTGCGACACCGATATCCTGCGGCAACGGCCAGCTGGCCGGCTCGTCGGCGAAATTGAAGACGCACAGCAGCTTTTCGTCGCCGCCTTCGCGCATGAAGGCAAGCACATCGCCCTCGGCATCGAGAAACTGGATCGAGCCCCGCACCAGCGCCGCATGCTGCTTGCGCAAAGCGAGCATCGCCCGGTAGCTGGCCAGAACCGACTTCTCCTCACCGTCCTGGACATCGACCGCACGGGCGCGATGGCTTGCCGGGACCGGAAGCCACGGCTTGCCGGTTGAAAACCCGGCATTGTCAGCGCCAGCTTCCCAGACCATTGGCGTGCGGCATCCATCCCTGCCCTTGAGCCCGGGCCAGAAGCGGATGCCATAGGGATCGCGCAGATCCTCGAACGCCAATTCCGCCTCTTCCAACCCGAGCTCCTCGCCCTGATAGAGGCAGATCGAGCCGCGCAGGCACGACAGCAGCGCGATCGAGAATTTCGCCACCCTCTCCGGATCGCCGCCGGGCCTTGTCCAGCGCGTCACGTGGCGAACGACGTCGTGGTTGGAAAACGCCCAGCACACCCAGCCGTCGGAGACCGTACTCTCGAAAGCCTCGACGCAGCCGCGCACATGCGCTGCCGAAAACTGCGGACCGAGCAGGTCGAAAGTGTAGCACATGTCGAGCTTGTCGCCGCCGGCGGTATAGGCGGCGAGCGTCTGCAGCGAACGGGTTTCGTCACCGACCTCACCGACAGCGGCGCGTCCCTCATATTCGTCGAGCAGCGCCCGAAACCGCCTGAGGAAGGCGAGGTTTTCCGGCTGCGTCTTGTCGAACAGATGCTCCTGATAAAGGTAGGGATTGGTTTCGGTGTTGGTGCCGGCGACGCTTGTCGCCAGTGGCGGGTTGCTGCGCAGCCAGCGGTCGTGGACATAGTAGTTCACCGTATCCAGCCGGAACCCATCGACGCCGCGCTCCAGCCAGAACCGCACCGTTTCCAGCAGGGCGTCCTGAACATCCTGATTGTGAAAATTGAGGTCCGGCTGCGAGGCGAGGAAATTGTGCAGGTAATATTGCCTGCGGGTCGCATCCCACTCCCAGGCTGGGCCGCCGAAGACCGACAGCCAGTTGTTGGGCGCGGTGCCGTCCGGCCTCGGATCGGCCCAGACATACCAGTCCGCCTTGGGGTTGTCGCGGCTCGCGCGGCTTTCGACGAACCATTCGTGCCGGTCGGACGAATGCGACAGGACCTGGTCGATGATGATTTTCAGGCCGAGACGATGCGCCTCGGCGATCACCGCGTCGAAATCCTGCGATGTGCCGAACGCCGGATCGACGGCTGTGTAGTCGGAAACGTCGTAGCCCATGTCGGCCATCGGCGACTTGAAGAAGGGCGACAGCCAGACGGCGTCTACGCCGAGCGACGCGACATGAGCCAGTCTTGAGGCAACGCCGCGCAGATCGCCGCCGCCGTCCCCGGTCGTGTCCTGGAAGGAGCGCGGGTAGATCTGGTAGATGACGCAGCCACGCCACCACCCGGCATTGCCGTCAGCCATCATATTTCTCCTCTGAGCGATGTCTTGCGCTCGATCATGAAGACGACAGTTCGCCCCGGCACGGGTTGTGAGATGTCTGCCTCGCTGGCGATGGCCGGGCGCCAGAAAAATCCCTCACGCTGCGGCAGCGTGAACATGCATTTGCGGCGGTCGCCGTTGATGGCGACTGCAAGGCGGCGATCTTCGCCACCGACGCCACCGAGCACCATGACAAGGCGGTGCCGCTCCGGATGGTGCCAGGCAGTTTCATCGAACGGCTCGCCCGTTTCGCTCAGCCAGGCAACGTCCGATGTTTCCGACCCGGCGGGCGGCTGTCCGGTCAGGAAATGCGTGTTGGAAAGCGCTGGGACCCAACGACGCATCGCCGCGAGCAAAAATGTGAATTGTTCCAGCGCCTGATCGCGCCCCATCCAGTCGAGCCAGGTGATCTCGTTGTCCTGCGCATAAGCGTTGTTGTTGCCATGTTGGGTGCGGCCGAATTCGTCGCCGGCGGTCAGCATGATCGTTCCGCGCGAGGCAAAAAGTGTCGCCAGTAGAGCGCGCCGGTCATCGAGGCGCGCCTTGGCGATGGCCGCATCGCCGGTTTGACCTTCGACGCCGTTGTTCCACGACAGGTTCTCGTTGTGACCGTCTCTGTTGTGCTCGCCATTGGCGTCGTTGTGCTTGTGCTGGTAGGCAACGATATCGGCCAGCGTCATGCCGTCATGGGCGGCGATGAAATTGACGCTGCGACTTGTCCGCTGGCTGGTCTTGGCAAAGACGTCAGACGAGCCGGCCAGCCGGGTCGCCAGCGCGCCGACCATGCCGCGATCGCCGCGCCAGAAGCGTCTGACGTCGTCGCGATATTTGTCGTTCCATTCAAGGAAGGGCGGCGGAAAATTGCCCAGCTGATAGCCATCCGGGCCGATATCCCAGGGCTCGGCGATCAGCACCCGGTCACAAAGCACCGGATCGTCCCGAATGGCCCTGAGCAATGGTGCCGCGGCGTCAAACCTGCCCTCGACCCGACCCAGAATGGGCGCCAGATCGAAGCGAAAACCGTCGACGCCGGCACCGCAGACAAAATGACGAAGCGTGTCGAGGACCATTTCCTGGACGACCGGATGGCCGCAGGCGACGGTATTGCCGGTGCCGGTGTCATTGATCAAACGGCCGTCTGCTGCATGCCGGTAGTAGGCACGACTGTCGAGGCCGCGCAGCGACAGCGTTGGTCCAAGCATGTCGCTTTCGCCGGTGTGGTTGAAGACAAGATCGAGGATGACGCCGATGCCGGCCTCGCGCAGCGTGGCGATCGTCTGTCGCAATTCCGCCAGACCGCCTGGCGCAAGGCGTGGATCGAGCGCCATGAAGGTCACGGGATTATAGCCCCAGGCGTTACGGAGCCGGAGCGGCGGCAAATGCCGCTCGTCGATCGATGCCGTCACCGGCATCAGTTCGATCGCCCCGACACCGAGTTTTTTCAGGTGCTCGACGATGGCCGGATGGGCAAGGGCTGCAATCGTCCCGCGCTGGCGCTTCGGGATGTCCGGATGCAGCATGGTGAAGGCGCGCACCGGCACTTCGTAAATCAGGCCGCCCGGCTGGAACAGCGGCGCCACGACAGGGACCGGCTTCGGCAAGTTCGCGGCAATCGCCTTCGGCAGAAGTGGGGCGGTATCGGTCCCCTCGCCGCGGCGAGCGGCGAGCCGGTCGTCATAGGCATAAGGCCTGTCGATCTCGACGGCATAGGGGTCGACCAGCAACTTGTCGGGATCGAACCACAGCCCTTGCTCGGGCACATAGTCGCCATCGGTGCGAAACCCGTATCGAGTGCCGGCGGCGAGGCCGGCGACGAAAAGCGCGTGAACGCCCTCGCCCTGCGGCTGGAGTTCGAGCCGGTCGACCTCCCTGTTGCCCTGCCCATCGAAGACCGAGACCCAGAGCCGACGAGCCGATCCCGACCATGCGGCAAAGCGGATGCCGCCTTCCGAGACAATTCCACCAAATCGCGGCCGATGATCGGCCGGTATTCTAGATGGCATCAGGTGATGACGCTCGGCTTGGCGCGGCCGGTATGGCTGCGAATCCCGGCAATATCATCGGCTGCCGCAATCAGATCGGCAAGCGCCTCCTGCGTGTCTAGATCGTGCCTGGACGTGTCCGGCTCGTAGCGCTCGATATAGACGCGCAGCGTCGCGCCTGAGGTGCCGGTGCCGGAGAGCCGGAAGACGACGCGCGATCCACCCTCGAACAGCACCCTGATGCCCTGGTTCTTGGAGACCGAACCGTCGACCGGATCGTGGTAGGCGAAATCGTCGGCGCTGGCGATCTTCATGCCGCGCACGCTGGTGCCGGGCAGCGAGCCAAGCTTGGCGCGCAATTCGTCGACAAGCGCGTTGGCGCGGTCGGTCTCGACCTCCTCGTAGTCGTGGCGCGAATAGTAATTGCGGCCATAGGTAGCCCAGTGCTCGGTGACGATCTGCTTGGCGCTTTCGCCGCGCACCGCAAGGATATTGAGCCACAAAAGCACGGCCCACAGCCCGTCCTTTTCGCGGACATGGCTGGAGCCGGTTCCGGCACTTTCCTCGCCGCAGATCGTCGCCATGCCGGCGTCGAGAAGATTGCCGAAGAATTTCCAGCCGGTCGGCGTTTCATAGATGCCGATGCCGAGCTTTTCGGCGACGCGGTCGGCTGCACCGCTGGTCGGCATCGAGCGGGCAATGCCTTTCAGGCCGGCCTTGTAGCCGGGCGCCAGATGGGCGTTGGCGGCGAGCATGGCCACCGAATCCGACGGGGTGACGAAAATGCCCTTGCCGATGATCAAATTGCGATCGCCGTCGCCGTCGGAAGCGGCGCCGAAGTCCGGCGCATCCGGTCCCATCATCTCGTCATAGAGATGCTTTGCGTGGACCAGGTTCGGGTCTGGGTGGTGGCCGCCGAAATCCTCCAATGGCTTAAAGTTGCGGCAGGTGCCATTGGGAGCGCCAAGCCGGCGTTCAAGAATCTCCTTGGCATAGGGGCCGGTCACTGCATGCATGGCGTCGAAGCGCATGCGGAAACCATATTTGAAATTGGCGCGGATAGCGTCGAAATCGAACAGGCTTTCCATCAGTTCGGCATAATCGGCGACCGGATCGATCACCTCGACCGTCATGCCGCCCGCCTCAACCGTGCCGATTTTGTCGATGTCGACGGTTGCGATATCGGCGATCTTGAAGCTGGAGATCAGCTTGGTCTTTTCGAAGATCGCGTCGGTCAGTTTTTCCGGCGCCGGCCCGCCATTGCCGGCATTGTATTTGATGCCGAAATCCTCGTGCGGGCCGCCCGGATTATGGCTGGCCGACAAAATGATGCCGCCGAAAGTCTTGTATTTGCGAATGACGTGCGAGGCCGCCGGTGTCGACAGGATGCCGCCCTGCCCGACCATCACCTTGCCGAAGCCGTTTGCCGCCGCCATGGCGATGGCCATCTGGATGACCTCGCGGTTGTAGAAGCGGCCATCGCCGCCGATCACCAGGGTCTTGCCTTCGAACCCGTCCAGCGCATCGAAAATCGACTGGATGAAGTTCTCGGCATAGTGCTCCTGCTGGAACACCGGTACCTTCTTGCGCAGTCCGGACGTGCCGGGCTTCTGGTCCAGATATGGTTTGGTGGCGACGGTTCGTATCATGCTTCAGGCAACCCTTTTCGAAAGCAGCAAGCGATAGAGTTCAACATATTTTTCGGCGCTTTTGTCCCACGACACATCAGCCTTCATGCCTTGCCGCTGCATCGACGTCCAGACCGTGGGATTGGCGTGCGCCTCCACCAGCCGGCGGATCGCGTGCAGCAAGGCGCCAGAATCGGCGGGTGCGAACTGGAAGCCGGTCGCCACGCCCGCTGAAACGGCCGCTTCATTGGCGTCGATGACCGTGTCGGCAAGCCCGCCGGTGCGGGCGACGACCGGCACGCAGCCATAGCGCAGGCCGTAGAGTTGCGTCAGCCCGCACGGCTCGAAGCGCGACGGGATGACGATGGCATCACAGCCGCCCTGCATGATGTGGGAGAGCCCCTCGTCGTAACCGACGACGACGCCGATGCGACCGCGATGGCGGGCGGCGGCGGCCAGCAGCGCACCTTCCAGACCGGCGTCGCCGGATCCCAGGATCGCCAGGCGCGCGCCCCTGGCAACGATCCCGTCGACGGCGGCCGCCAGTATGTCCATGCCCTTTTGCCAAGTGAGCCGGCTGACGACGCAGACGATCGGACTGTCGTCGCGGTCGAGGTTGAAACGATCCTCGACGGCGGTGCGGTTGGGGTGCCGCGCCTTCAATGTCTTGGCTGTATAGTTGGATACCAGATGCTTGTCGGTTTCGGGGTTCCAGGTCTCGGTGTCGATGCCGTTGACGATGCCGTAGAGATCGACGGAGCGCATATTGACGAGCCCATCGAGGCCCATGCCGAACTCCGGCGAGCGGATTTCCTGCGCATAGGTCGGGCTGACCGTGGTGATGGCCCAGGCGGCCTGCAGCCCGGCCTTGAGGAAACCGACGCCGCCATAATATTCGACGCCGTCGAGCGCCATGGCGGCCGCAGGCAAGCCAAGCTCGCCAAAGATGGCGGCGCCGAACTGGCCCTGAAAGGCGAGGTTGTGAACGGTGATCATCGACGGCGTGCCGACCGCCTTGCCGTAGCGCATATAGGCCAGCGTCATTGCCGACTGCCAGTCATGGGCATGGACGAGATCCGGCTGGTAGCCTGAGATGGCGCCGCCGGCGATGTCGCCGCCGGCCTGGCTCAAGGCTGCGAAACGGCGCCAATTGTCAGGCCAGTCGGCGCCGGTCGCATTGCCATAGGGACCGCCGGGGCGATTGAACAGATGCGGTGCGTCGAGCACGAACAGGTCGAGCCCGGCGATCTGGACGGCATGGACCGAAGCCTTGCCGCCCTGCAGCAGCGGATATTGGTGAATGGCCTTCTTTTTCTTGAAGGCATCCATCACCTGGGGATAGCCGGGAACAAGTGTGCGCATCGTCACGCCCTTGCCGGCGAGCGCGATCGGCAACGCGCCGGTCACGTCGGCAAGCCCGCCAGTCTTGATCAGAGGGAATATTTCGGGCGTGACCGAAAGGACCTGCATCCACTACAACCCCAATTTGTCGATCATGGCCTGCGTGACGAGGCAGATGCCCTTTTCGGAAACGCGGAAGCGCTTGGCATCGAGAGCCGGATCCTCGCCGACCACGAGCCCCTCCGGAATCCTTACGCCATGATCGACCACCACGCGCTTCAAGCTTGCGTTGCGGCCGACATGGCAGTCGGGCAGCATGACGACTTCCTCGAGCGTCGAATAGGAATTGATGCGCGCGCCGGTGAAGATCAGGCTTCGCTTCAGTGAGGCGCCGGAGACAATGCAATCGCCCGACACCAGCGAGGAGACGGCCATGCCGCGACGGCCATCCTCGTCATGCACGAACTTTGCCGGCGGCTTCAGTTCGGCATAGGTCCAGATCGGCCAGTCGCGGTCGTAGAGGTCGAGCTCAGGCGTAATATCGGTGAGATCGATATTGGCTTCCCAATAGGCGTCGACGGTTCCGACATCGCGCCAATAGGCCTCGTTCTCGGCGGTCGAGCGCACGCAGGATTTGGCGAAGCGATGGGCGATCGCCTTCCCATGTTCGACGATGTAGGGGATTATGTCCTTGCCGAAGTCGCGGCTCGAGCCGGGTTCGGCGGCGTCACGGCGCAATTGCTCCATCAGGAACTTGGTCTTGAACACGTAGATGCCCATCGAGGCCAAGGCAAAGTCCGGCTTGTCGGGAATGCCGGGCGGATCGGCAGGCTTCTCGATGAAGGAGATGATGGTGTCCTTGTTATCGACATGCATGACGCCGAAGCCGGTCGCCTCCATGCGCGGCACTTCGAGGCAGCCGACGGTGACATCGGCGTTGGCGTCGACGTGCTGGCGAAGCATCAGCTCATAGTCCATCTTGTAGATGTGATCGCCGGCCAGGATGACCATGTATTCGGGGCCGTAGGCCTCGATGATGTCGATGTTCTGGTACACGGCATCGGCCGTGCCTTCATACCATTGCGTTTCCGATACGCGCTGGCTGGCCGGCAGGATGTCGAAGCTCTCGTTACGTTCAGGCCGCAGGAAGTTCCAGCCGCGCTGCAGGTGGCGGATCAGCGAATGCGCCTTGTACTGGGTGGCGACGCCGAGGCGGCGGATGCCGGAATTGAGCGCATTGGAGAGCGCGAAATCGATGATGCGCGTCTTACCGCCGAAATAGACCGCGGGCTTGGCACGCCGGTCGGTCAACTCCCTGAGGCGGCTGCCGCGGCCGCCGGCGAGCACATAGGCCATGGCATCGCGCGCCAGCGGTTGGGTTCGTTTTATCTCTGCCATTTTTATCCTCCCAAGTTACTCGCTGCGAGATGATATCGCTCACTCCGGAACAAATTCGAGCAAGATCGTCGACAACGGCGGCAGCAGCATCGTCGCCGATATGCTTCCTCCCTCCGCCCGAGCCTCGACAGCGCCGCCATTGCCCTTGCCGGAACCGCCATAGTCGGCGGCGTCCGTGTTGATGATCTCGCGCCATTTTCCGGCCATCGGCAACGGCACGCGGTAATCGTCGCGCGGCACGGGCGTGAAATTGGAGATGACGGCGACCGGATTTCCGCCCGGTGCGCTGCGCAGCCAGGCAAAGACGGAGTTCGCGCTGTCGTCGACGATCAGCCAGGAAAAGCCCTCCGGCTCGCAGTCGCGCGCGTGCAAGGCCGGGCGCGAGCGATAGAGATAGTTGAGATCGCGCACCGTCTGCCAGACGCCGCGGTGGAGCCTGAAATCGAGCAAATTCCAGTCGAGCGCGCGCGCCTCGCTCCACTCGCGGCGCTGGGCGAACTCCTGCCCCATGAACAACAGCTTCTTGCCGGGGTAGCCCCACATGAAGGCGTAATAGGCGCGCAATGTCGCAAATTTCTGCCAGTCGTCACCGGCCATCTTGCTAAGCAGCGTCCCCTTGCCGTGCACGACCTCGTCATGGGAGAGCGGCAGCACGAAATTCTCTGAGAAGGCGTAGACCAGGCCGAAGGTGATGTCGTTGTGGTGGTGCTTGCGAAAGATCGGCTCCTTGGAGAAATACTCCAGCGTGTCGTGCATGAAGCCCATGTTCCACTTGAAGCCGAAGCCCAGTCCGCCCTCATGCACCGGCTGCGAAACCTTCGGCCATGAGGTCGATTCCTCGGCGATCGTCATCACGCCCGGATGGTGACCGTAGACCTCCTTGTTCATCCGCTGGAGGAAGCTGACCGCTTCGAGGTTTTCGCGCCCGCCCTTTTCGTTGGGGATCCATTCGCCGGCCTTGCGCGAATAATCGAGGTAGAGCATCGAGGCGACGGCATCGACCCGCAAGCCGTCGACGTGGTATTTCTCGGCCCAGAACAGCGCGTTGTTGACGAGGAACGAGACCACCTCGCGACGGCCGAAATTGTAGATCGCGGTGTTCCAGTCGGGATGAAATCCCTTGCGCGGGTCGGCATGTTCATAGAGCGCGGTACCGTCGAAATTGGCCAGGCCATGCGCGTCCACCGGGAAATGCGCCGGCACCCAGTCGAGGATGACGCCGATGCCGGCGCGGTGGGCGCCGTCGACGAACCGGGCAAAACCGTCCGGATCGCCGAAGCGGGCCGACGGCGCGTATAGGCCCGTCGTCTGGTAGCCCCAGGACGGATCATAGGGATGTTCGGAGATCGGCATGAATTCGATATGGGTGAAGCCGGTCTCGACGGCGTAAGGGATCAGCCGGCCTGCCAGTTCATCCCATGACAGGAAGCTGCCGTCGTCGTGAAGCTGCCAGGAGCCGGCGTGGACCTCATAGATCGACACCGCCTCGCGTCTGGGGTCGGCGTTGCGCCAGAAATTGCGGTGCGCCTCGTCGCCCCATGCATGCGCCGGCGGCAGCGCCGTCACTGACGCGGTCGCCGGGCGCAGTTCGGACCTGAAGGCGAACGGATCGGCCTTCAGCGGCAGCCTCACGCCATCGGGCCCGATGATCTCGTATTTGTATGGCCGGCCGGCGCCGATGTCGGGAATGAACAGCTCCCAGATACCTGTGTCGCGTCGGTCGCGCATCGTATGCCTGCGACCGTCCCATTCGTTGAAGTCGCCGACCACCGAAACGCGCCTGGCATTGGGCGCCCAGACGGCGAAGTGCACGCCGGACGCACCCTCATGATCGATGAGATGCGCACCGAGCTTGTCGAAGAGCCTGAGGTGCGAGCCCTCGGCGATGTAGTAGTCGTCGAGCGGACCGAGCACCGGACCGAACGAATAGGGATCGGTCAGCCACCAATCGCCGCCGGCATTGCGCGCATGATAGCGCAGCGGCTGGCGCTTTCTGAGCGACAGCCTGCCCTCGAAGAAGCCGCCTTCGTCGCGTCTGGAGAGTTCACCGGCTTTCTTGCCGGTCAGCGTATAGGCAGTGACGAACTCGGCATGAGGGACGAAGCAGCGGGCGACAAAGCCCTTGTCAACTTCGTGCACACCCAGGACAGCAAAAGGGTCGCCATGCGTACCTGCGACAATCGCCGCGACATCGCCGGCTGACGCCAGTCCATCCGGCCCGCTTGTCGCAGCGGTCGCGCGCGGCTTCCTCATCAGGCAGTGACCCTCCCCGGGCATCCGGACCACGTTGTGCGTGGCCTCATGCAATCATATCAGACGGGCACGTTCCAGATGTCTTTCGCATATTGGCGGATCGTGCGATCTGACGAGAACCAGCCGACGCGGGCGACGTTGCGGATTGCCCTGGCGTACCAATCCGGGCTGTTGCGCCAGACGGCGTCGACGTCGCGCTGGGTGGCGGCGTAGGCATCGAAATCGGCCGCCACCATGAACCAGTCGCTCTGATAGAGGCCGTTCATCAGGTCGCGGTAGCGTTCGGGATCGTCAGGCGAAAAGACGCCCGACGAAACGGCAGCCACGGCCTGCGCCAGTTCGGAAGAGGATTCGATCACGGATCGCGGATCATAGCCGTTGCTGCGCCGCTCGGCGACCTCGGCGGTGGTCAGGCCGAAGATGAAGATGTTGTCATCGCCGACGCATTCCTTGATCTCGACATTGGCGCCGTCGAGCGTGCCGATGGTCAGCGCACCGTTCAGCGCGAACTTCATATTGCCGGTGCCGGAGGCTTCCATGCCGGCGGTCGATATCTGCTCCGAAAGGTCGGCGGCCGGCATCATGATCTCGGCCAGGCTGACATTGTAGTTCGGCACGAACACCACTTTGAGCAAGCCGCGAACCGCCGGGTCGCGGTTGATGACCCTGGCGACGTCGTTGGCGAGTTTGATGATCAGCTTGGCGTTGTGATAGCTGGGCGCTGCCTTGCCGCCAAAGAACTTGACGCGGGGCATCCAGTCGCGCTCGGGATGGGAGCGGATCTGGTCGTAGAGCGCGACCGCCTCCAGAATGTTCAGGAGCTGGCGCTTGTATTCATGAATGCGCTTGATCTGGATGTCGTACAGCGCAGAGGGGTCGACCTTGATGCCGAGGCGGTCGGCGACGAGATTGGCAAGCCTGACCTTGTTTGCCCGCTTGACGGCCGCGAACTTGTCGCGGAAGGCGGCGTCGTCGGCAAAGGCTTCGAGCTCCTTGATCGCGTCGATGTCGTCGAGGAACCGGTCGCCGATCGCCTCGCGGGTGAGCGCGGTGAGACCGGGATTGCACTGGATCAGCCAGCGCCGCGGCGTGATGCCGTTGGTCTTGTTGTTGATGCGGTCGGGATAGAGCTTGTGGAGATCGGCAAACACCGTCTCCTTCATCAGCTCGGTGTGCAGGGCCGACACGCCGTTGATCGAGTGCGAGCCGACAAAGGCCAGATTGCCCATGCGCACCCGGCGGTCGCCGTTTTCCTGGATCAGCGAGATGTGGCTGATCTGCTCGTCCGAGAACCGGTTGGCGGCGCGCGCCTCCAACAGCACTTCGGCGTTGATGGCGTAGACGATCTGCATATGGCGCGGCAACAGCCGCTCGAACAGCGGCACCGGCCAGCTTTCCAGCGCTTCAGGAAGCAGCGTGTGGTTGGTGTAGCCGAAGGTGCGCTTGGTGATGTCCCAGGCCTGGTCGAAATCCATGCCGTGGACGTCCATCAACAGGCGCATCAGTTCGGCCACCGCGATGGCCGGATGGGTGTCGTTCAGATGGATTGCCGCCTTGTCGGGCAGCGACTGCAAGTCGCCATACTGGCTGAGATGCCGCTGGACAATGTCCTGCAGCGAAGCGGTGGAGAAGAAATATTCCTGCCTCAGCCGCAGCTCCTGCCCGGCCTTGTGAGAATCGGCGGGGTAGAGGACGCGCGACAAGGCGTCGGCCTTGTTGCTTTCGGCAAGGGCGCCGATGTGGTCGCCGGCATTGAACTTGTCGAGCAGGATCGGATCGACCGGCATGCCCGACCAGAGGCGCAGCGTGTTGACGCGTCTGGCCCGCCAGCCGACCACCGGCGTATCATAGGCGACGGCCAGAACATGTTCGGTCGGCTTCCATACGTGGCGCTCGAGCCGGCCGTCCTTCGAGGTGATCGATTCCACCGCGCCGCCGAAGCCGACCTCGAAGGAGCGTTCGCGGCGCTCGAATTCCCAGGGGTTGCCGTGATCGAGCCAGGTCTCGGGCAGTTCAACCTGCCAGCCGTCATGAATTTCCTGGCGGAACATGCCGTTGGCGTAGCGAATGCCATAGCCATGCGCGGGGATATCGACTGTCGCCATGCTTTCCATGAAGCAGGCGGCGAGCCGGCCGAGACCGCCATTGCCAAGGGCGGCATCCGGTTCGAGCGCGGCGATGATGTCGAGATCGACGCCAAGCGAAGACAGCGCCTCGCGCATGTTGTCCATCAGGCCGAGATTGGAAAAGGCGTCTCGCATGAGGCGACCGATGAGGAATTCGAGCGACAAATAGTAGACGCGCTTTTCCTGCTGGTCGTAGGCCTCTTTCGTCGCCTGCATCCAGTGATCGACGATATGATCGCGCACGACCTTGATCGAGGCGGTGAGCCAGTCGTATTGCGTCGCGACGCTGGTGTCCTTGCCGAGCCTGTATTTGAGGGCCTTCAAGACTTCGTCGGCGAGCGCCTTGGGATCGGAGTTTTCGAGGATGGGAGCTTCGGATGTCATCGCGCGCGTCATGCTGCCTCTTTGTGCGGTTGCCATGATCATACCGGCTTTCACTATTCCTCCCACCCCATGCTAGTGCATCTCACTAGATGTTCAATCGATTTAGCCTGCCACGGGGCCAACCGGCCCTGCGGCAATTTGGCGGCTCAGGCGGCCAGGGCTGCCTCCGGCGGAAGCTTCGCTCCGGTCATGAAGGCGACGGCGTCGGACATCGTATACTGCTTGGGATCGATGACACACAGGCGACGGCCCAGCCGATGGATGTGAATGCGGTCGGCCACCTCGAAGACATGCGGCATGTTGTGCGAGATCAGCACGATCGGCAGGCCGCGCTTCTTGACGTCGAGGATCAGTTCGAGCACGCGGCGGCTCTCCTTGACGCCTAACGCCGCCGTCGGCTCATCCATGATGACCATCTTCGAACCGAAGGCGGCGGCGCGCGCCACCGCCACGCCCTGGCGTTGGCCGCCCGAGAGCGTTTCCACGGCCTGGCTGATATTCTGAATGGTCATCAGGCCAAGTTCGGTGAGCTTGTCGCGGGCGCGCTTTTCCATTGCCGGCCGGTCGAGCATGCGCAGCCAGTCGCCGAGAAAGCCCGGTTTGCGGATCTCGCGACCGAGGAACATGTTGTCGGCGATCGAC
Source organism: Mesorhizobium sp. WSM4821 (assembly GCF_055901555.1). Taxonomy (NCBI): domain Bacteria; kingdom Pseudomonadati; phylum Pseudomonadota; class Alphaproteobacteria; order Hyphomicrobiales; family Phyllobacteriaceae; genus Mesorhizobium; species Mesorhizobium sp. WSM4821. Next base: position 6,392,820 of record NZ_CM148371.1, read on the forward strand.
AGCGCCGGCGACAGCGCCAGGTTCTGGTAGACGGTTTCGATGCCGGCTTCACGGGCCTCGATGGGCGACTTGAACAGCACCTGCTTGCCGTCGAGCTCGATGATCCCCTCGTCCGGGATCACGGCGCCCGAGATCGCCTTGATCAGCGTCGACTTGCCTGCGCCATTGTCGCCGATCACGGCCAGGATTTCTCCTGGATAGAGATCGAAATCGCAGTTGTTCAGTGCCGTGACGCGGCCGTAGCGCTTGAGGAGGCCGCGTGCGGTGAGGATGGGCTCTGGGGTCATGGTTACACCGAAACCTTTCTGATCCACTGGTCGATTGCCACGGCGCCGATGATCAGCACACCGGTGAGCAGCACTTTCCATTGCGGATCGGCGCCCAACATGTTGAGGCCCATTGAGACGACGCCGACGATCATCGCGCCGAACAGCGTGCCCAGAATAGAGCCGCGTCCGCCGAAGAGGGAAATGCCGCCGATCACCGTCGCGGTGATCGCCTGCAAATTGTAGTCGGTGACGGCGGCGGACGGCGAGATCGAGCCATTGCGGCCGATTGAGACCCAGGCGGCGAAAGCGGCGATCAGCCCGGCAAGCGTGTAGACCGAGATCAACACCTTCTTGGTCTGGATGCCCGACAGCTTGGCCGCCTCCGGATCGTCGCCGACGGCGTAGACATGGCGGCCCCATGCCGTGTGATTGAGCACGTACCACAGGATCAGCACCAGCACGACCATGGCGATGACGCCGAACGTCAGCACCGCCGTGCCGACCTTGAAGTTCAGGCCAAACAGATGCAGCAGCGGCGCCTGGACATCGACGTCGGCGTCGCGGATCGTCTCATTGGCCGAATAGATGAAGTTGGTGGCCATGACGATGTTCCAGGTGCCGAGCGTGACGATGAAGGGCGGCAGCTTCATATAGGCGACCAGCAGCCCGTTGAGCAGCCCGCAGGCGCCGCCGGCGGCAAGCCCGATCACCACGGCAAGCAAGGTCGGCAGACCATAGGTGACCGCGCAATTGCCCATGATCACGGCCGAGATCACCATGATCACGCCGATTGACAGGTCGATGCCGGCTGTAAGGATGACCAGTGTCTGCGCAGCTCCGAGAATGCCGACGATGGCGATCTGCTGCAGGATCAGCGTCAGCGTGTAGGACGAAAAGAACCGCCCTCCGATCGTGAGGCCGAAAACAGCGATCGCCAGAACCAGCACGATCAGCGGCACCGCAGCCGGAGTGGAATGCAAGAAATGCTGGATGCGCTTGACGACCGACGTACCGTGCTCGTCAAAAGCAGCGACGCTGTCGCTGCTTGAGATTGCCTTCTCGAATTCCTGGACCTGGCTCATGTTTCCTCCCGTTGGGCTTCAGCTACGCCGACGCCCGTTCACCGTTCCCGATCTGCCGTCGGATTTGTTCGCGCTCGCGGTTGCGCATCGTCCACCCGAAGCGGCCGGGGATCAAGCCCCGGCCGATCGGTTGCGTTGCCTGTCAGAGCTGCATCAGCCCCAGCACTTGGCGAGGCCTTCCTTGGTGTCGATGGACTTGACACCGTCTGCGGGCTTGTCGGTGACGAGGTTGACGCCGGTATCGAAGAAATCCTTGCCTTCGGTCGGCTTGGGCTTCGTCCCGTCCTTGGCGAAAGCGGCAATCGCCTCGATGCCGAGTGCCGCCATCTGCAGCGGATATTGCTGAGAGGTCGCGCCGATCACGCCTTCGGCAACCGATTTCACGCCGGGGCAGCCGCCGTCCACCGACACGATCAGCACGTTGCCTTCGAGGCCCACGGCCTTGAGCGCCTGGTAGGCGCCGACGGCTGCCGGTTCGTTGATGGTATGGATGACGTTGATGCCGGGGTCCTTCTGGAGAAGGTTCTCCATCGCCTTGCGGCCGCCTTCCTCGTTGCCGTTGGTGACGTCGTGGCCGACGATGCGCGGATCGTCCTCGTCGCCGATCTTGTTGGGATCCTTCACGTCGATGCCATAGCCCATCATGAAGCCCTGGTCGCGCAACACGTCGACCGTCGGCTGCGAGGGCGTCAGGTCGAGGAAGCCGATCTTGGCGTCCTTCGCCTTGTCGCCGAGCGTCGCGGCGGCCCACGCGCCGATCAGCTTGCCAGCCTCCAGATTGTCCGTCGCGAACGTCGCGTCGGCGGCGTCGAGCGGATCGAGCGGCGTGTCCAGTGCGATCACGAGCAGACCGGCGTCACGTGCCTTCTTCACCGCCGGGACGATGCCCTTGGTGTCCGACGCGGTGATCAGGATGCCCTTGGCGCCGTCGGCGATGCAGCTTTCGATCGCCGCGACCTGGCTCTCGCTGTCGCCGTCGATCTTTCCGGCATAGGCCTTGAGGTCGACGCCGAGCTCCTTGGCCTTGGCGGCCGCGCCTTCCTTCATCTTGACGAAGAAGGGGTTGGTGTCGGTCTTGGTGATCAGGCAGGCGCCGACATCGGCGGCGGACGCAGCCGAAGTGAACGCCATCAGACCCAGTCCGGCCGCCGCAAAAACGGTAGACTTCAGTAGTGCTGTCTTGGTCACGATTTTCCTCCCAGTGGAACCATTCCGGCATCCAGACGACTTTTCCCAGCGCCGATGCCTGCCCCAACACAATACCAGGCCGAGGTCGCTGTCAATAATTAAATCACTCTTATTTATTATTGACAGCACTGCATCGTTCACCCATTCTGGCTCAAAAGCATTGCGGGGAAAACGGGAGGAACAGGGGTGGAGACCGGCATTACCAGGCACGGTTCGCCCGAGGCAGCCGACAGCCGAATTCATCGCGGCACCAACCAGAGCGGCATGCGCGACCACAATGAGCGGCTGGTGCTGTCGCTTGTGCGTCAGCACGGCAGCCTGGCCAAATCCGACATTGCGCGCATGACCGGGCTTTCGGCCCAGACGGTTTCGGTCATCATGCGCGAGCTCGAGGAGGACAACCTGCTCGTCCGCCAGGCGCCGTTGCGCGGCAAGATCGGCCAGCCGTCCATTCCGATGGCGCTCAATCCCGATGGCGCCTATTTCATTGGCCTGAAGATCGGCCGCCGCAGCGCCGAACTCGTGCTGATCGATTTTCTCGGCAATGTGCGCTCCATGCTGCAGCATTCCTACCGCTATCCGGCACCGCGCGAGACGGTGGAATTCGTCACCACCGGCATGAAGACGATGCGCGGCGAACTCACCCCGGCGCAGGACAAGCGCATTGCCGGACTTGGCATCGCCATGCCGTTTGAATTGTGGAACTGGGCCGATACGGCAGGTGCGCCGCGCGACGTCATGGACGAATGGCGCCACCGCGATATCCGCGCCGACATCCAGGCGCAGTGCGAGTTCCCGGTCTACCTGCAAAATGACGCCACCTCGGCCTGCGGCGCCGAGCTGGTGTTCGGCAAGGCGGGCGCGGCGCGCGACTTCATCTATTTCTATATCGGTGCCTTCGCCGGCGGCGGCATCGTGCTGAACGGTCACCTTTTCGGAGGGCCGACCGGCAATGCCGGCGCTCTTGGGTCGATGCCGGTGCCCGGACCGGACGGCAAGCCGACCCAATTGATCGACGTGGCATCGATCGCCATGCTGGAAAAGGCGCTCAACGCGCGCGGCGTCGAGGCCTCGCATCTGTGGACATCACCGGAGGATTGGGGCGAGATCGGCGTGGAGCTCGACGACTGGATCGCCTGCGCCTCGCGGGCGCTCGCCTATGCCATCGTGGCGGCGTCCTCGGTTATCGATTTCGAGGCAGCGGTGATCGACGGATGGATGCCGAAGGCCGTGCGGCGCCGGCTCGTCAATGCCGTTATCGAAGCCATCGGCAAGATCGACGGCGAAGGCCTGAAGCTCCCGGCCGTGCGCGAGGGGACTGTCGGCATTCATGCACGTGCGCTCGGCGGGGCCAGCCTGCCGCTTTCCGAGCGCTTCCTCATTGGTTCGACCATGATTTCCAGGAGCACCTGAAATGGAGGCGATCCGCGCCAAACACGCGCCGGACCGCAACGTGGTTGCGCTTGCCGGCGCAGACTTTTATCTAGGGGGGAGGTCCGCGCACGCGATCGTCGCGACAAGCGAGCCGCGGCTCTACGCCAACATCGTCATCCGCGAGGATGTAATCTATCCGCCGGAGAACAGGAAATCATGATCCTCTGTTGCGGCGAAGCCTTGATCGACATGCTGCCGCGCACCACGACGGAAGGCGAGCCGGCCTTTGCCCCCTATGTCGGCGGCGCGGTGTTCAACACGGCAATAGCGCTTGGCCGGCTGGGAGCGCCCGCCGGCTTCTTTTCCGGCCTGTCCTCGGATCTGTTTGGCGGCCAGTTCAAGGACGCGCTGAGGGCAAGCAGGGTCAGTTCCGACTATGCGCACACATCGCCCCGGCCGACCACGCTTGCCTTCGTACGGCTGGACAACGGTCAGGCGACCTACACGTTCTACGATGAAAACACCGCCGGACGCATGCTGACCATCGAGGATCTGCCGGAACTCGGCAGCGAGGTCGAAGCCATGCTGTTCGGCGCCATCAGCCTGATCTCGGAGCCGGCCGGATCGGCCTATGAGGAATTCATGCGGCGCGAGCACAGCCGCCGCGTCATGATGCTCGACCCCAATATCCGGCCAAATTTCATTCCGGACAAGGCCAGGCACCTCAGGCGCATCCGCTCCATGATGGCCATGGCCGACATCGTCAAGCTGTCGGACGAGGATCTCAACTGGTTCGGCGAAGCCGGCTCGCACGAGGACGTCGTTCGTAACTGGCTGGATCGCGGCCCGACGCTGATCGTTGTCACCCATGGCTCAGAAGGCGCTGCCGGCTACACCAGGGATCACAAGGTCACGGTCGTGCCGGACAAGGTCGAGGTGGTCGATACGGTCGGTGCCGGCGACACCTTCAACGCCGGCATCCTGGCCTCGCTGCACGAGCAGGGCCTGCTGTCGAAACAGGCGATCGCCGATCTGCCGGAAGACGCCATCCACAAGGCGTTGGCGCTCGGCGCCAAGGCTGCGGCGGTGACCGTGTCGCGGGCCGGCGCCAATCCGCCATGGCGGCAGGAAATCGCCTGATTTGGACGGCGATGCGCCCCGCTTGCCGATCACTTTATGTTTCGCCGGCCGGGCGCGACGCGATTTGAAGACCGCAGGATGCCCGACGAAGCCCGGATTTCCGGCATCTTCAAGGGCACGTCGCAAACCAGAGGTAACAGGCTGCGACACTTGAGCAATTCGCGGTTTTGCCCGCGCGGGTTTCTCGGCCGCGCCAAGTCTGCTACCAGCGGCCGGTTATCTGGCTAGGACCTTTTCGAGGCCGACATGCAGTTCATCGATCTTGGCGCGCAGCGCGAACGAATCCGCGACAGGCTGAAGGCAGCCATCGACCGCGTAGTCGACGAGGGACGCTATATCCTGGGACCTGAGGTCACCGAATTCGAAAACAAGCTCGCCGCCTATGTCGGCACCAAGCACGTTGTTGCCTGCGCCAACGGCACCGATGCACTGCTGCTGCCGTTGTTTGCGGCTGGCATCGGCCCGGGCGACGCGGTGTTCGTGCCGAGCTTCACCTTCGCCGCCACGGCGGAAGTGGTGGCGCTTGCCAAGGCCGAGCCGGTTTTCGTCGACGTCGATCCCAACACCTACAATATCGACGTCGCCAGCCTCGAGGCGGCCATCGCCATGATCAAGGCGGAAGGCCGGCTGAAGCCGAGGGCGATCATTCCGGTCGACCTGTTCGGGCTCGCCGCCGACTACGAGGCGATCATGGCCGTTGCCAACCGCGAAGGGCTGATGGTGATCGAGGATGCCGCGCAAGCGATCGGCGGCTCGATCGGCGGCAAGATGTTGGGTTCGTTCGGTGCGGTTGGCTCGACCAGCTTCTACCCGGCAAAGCCGCTTGGCTGCTACGGCGACGGCGGCGCGATGTTCACCAATGACGATGCACTGGCCGAACAGCTCCGCTCGTTCGCCTTCCACGGCAAGGGCGAAACCCAATATGACAATGTCCGCGTCGGCATCAATTCGCGGCTCGACACGCTGCAGGCGGCGATCCTGATCGAGAAGCTGGCCATTCTCGAAGACGAGATGGTTGCCCGGCAAGCGGTCGCCAACCGTTACGCCGAAGGCCTTGACGACATCGTCAAGGCGGCGGTCAACCTGGACGGCGGCCGTTCGGCCTGGGCGCAATATGCCATCGAGACGCCGAAGCGCGACGGGCTCAAGGCGCATCTCGGGGAAAAGGGCATTCCGTCGGTGATCTATTATGTGAAACCCCTGCACAGCCAGATCGCCTACCGCGACTACCCGCGCGCGCCGACCGGCCTTGCCGTTTCGGAGGAGTTGCCGAAGCGGATTCTGTGCCTGCCCATGCATCCCTATCTGAGCGCGGCCGACCAAGACCGGATCATCGAGACGATCCGCAACTATATCGGGTCGAATTCGGCGCACGTAGCCGCCGCTTAAAGTGTCTTCAGAGCCCGTTGCATCTACATTGGACGTGACGGAACGGATTTGCCCGCAAGGAAGGCATGATGCCGGCAATATCGGGCTGGCCTATGCGGGCGAGAGGGGTCGCCACTAACTGGCGCGTTCGCGTCCTGAGCCCCGCAGCGCGGGAATGCGCATTGCAGGTACCCTGCAAATCAGTCGCGGATGCCGCTACATTGTTAAGGGCACCTCCAATTGCACCGAGCATCAAAGACCCCGTGACCGAACAGCTCGCCCGCACCCTGGCCGAGCGCACTGGCGAGACGATTCACAAATGCTACCAGGCGTGCACTTGAGGAGTGGCGCTACCTGTAGAACAGGACCTTGCCACCAGGAATGAGTTGTCGGCAGAAGTCGTAGTCGGTGATGTTCCGAGTCAACAAGACAAGCCTCGATTTCGATGCCTGCAGATACAGAGTGCAGTAATGCAGGCAGCGCAGCCCGCGGCAAGCGAAACGCACCGCAGCTCGCAGTTTGGCCATGATTTGAAATTCAGTCCTGAAGGACGACCCGAAGCGAATGGCCTTGGCGTCAGCTTCCTGATCAAGCACGCGCTGAACCGTCTCTGGCGGCCGTCGTCATGCCATTCGCGAGCACGCCAATGATAGCGCGCCCGACACCGGAGCGTCCATCAACAGGAATCTTGCGTTTAGCCAGGGCGGGAATGCGGCAGATCAGGCTATGTGTTATCCAGTCGCATTCTGCCGTAACCTCTCGCCCGGTAGACGAGCACAGAGATCAGCCAACTCACCACGAAGATGCCGACAATCGCATAGCCGAAATTGGCAAGATTCTGATTGATACCTTCAACCATACCCCAAACTCCGCCTTGCAGACCAAGCTTGTCGGCGAGGATCCCGAGCGCCTCAATGCCACCAATGAAGATCGCGATCGCCGCTGAGGCAATTGTAATGGTGAGATTATACCAGAGCTTTCGCATCGGATTGACAAACGCCCATCTGTAGGCGCCCGTCATGAGAATGCTATCGGCTGTGTCCATGAGGGACATGCCTGCTGTGAAAAGAGCTGGAAAGATAAGAATCGACCACAATGACACACCCTGCGTTGCCTGGGTTGCGGAGATGCCGAGCAGGCCGATTTCCGTAGCGGTGTCGAAGCCGAGAGCGAAGAGAAAGCCGATCGGATACATGTGCCAAGAGCGAGAGACGATGCCGAACAGCGGGCGAAAAATGCGGGCGATAAAGCCACGCCCGGCAAGCAGGGCGTCGAGATCTTCGTCGACGATCTTTTCGCCGCGCCGCGCTCGGATGAAAGCCGCCCATATGCGTTTGAGGATGAACAGATTGGCGAGGCCGACCACGAGCAGGAACAAGGCCGAGACGCCGGTCCCGATCAACCCGCCGAGGTTATGAAACTCATCGAGTTCGCCTTGCATCATCGTGGCCGACGCAGCGATGGCAACGGAGCCCAAGACAACGATGCTTGAGTGGCCGAGCGAAAAGAAAAAGCCGGTCGCGTAGGGTGCCTTGCCCTCTTGCATCAGCTTGCGCACGACGTTGTCGATGGCTGCAATATGGTCGGCGTCGAATGCGTGCCTGAGACCAAACAGATAGGCGAGCAAAGCGGTGCCGAGCAGCGCCGGCCGGTCGGAGAAAGCGACCCAGGCCCACACCCATGCCGCGATGTTGGCGGCAATCAGCAAGACGTAGGTCATCACCGCCTTGGTTCTGACGCGGTCCGGCCGGTCGTCGAAAGGATTGGGCAGACGCCGCTCAGCTGACTCCTGGTTCATCGCTGGCGCCATGAGTGCGGCTGCTTCCGTCATTTTCACCCCTCCCCGCTCCATGGATGGCCAGCAAAGTCTTCGCTAAGATGTTGCACACCCAGGACCTAAAGCCGTAGCTGCGCCGCTTCATGGTGAAGCCATTCGTACCAGCCCCCGAGCCCTACCCCCGTCTTTGCAGACACGCTAAGCGTCACGATCTCGGGATTGATCCGGCGCGCGTTGGCGATGGCGCTTTCCACGTCGAAATCGACATGCGCCAGAAGATCGATCTTGTTGATGATCATGACCTTGGCAGCGCGGAACATGTGCGGATATTTCAGCGGCTTGTCATCGCCCTCGGTGACCGAGAGTATGACCACCTTTGCATGTTCGCCGAGGTCAAACATCGCCGGGCAGACAAGATTACCGACATTCTCGATCATGACCACGGAACCGAACGCTGGTCTCAGTTCGACCAGCCCCTTGGCCAACATATCGGCTTCGAGATGGCAGCCGGCGCCGGTGTTCACCTGGATGGCGGCAGCGCCCGCAGCGCGGATGCGTTGGCCGTCATTGGCAGTCGCCTGATCACCCTCGACGACTGAGATGAGCATGCGTTCCTTGAGATCGCGGATGGTGCGCTCAAGCAGCGTTGTCTTGCCGGAGCCGGGCGAGGAAACAAGGTTCAGCGCCAGGATCTCGCGACCGGCGAACCAGCCGCGATTGCTGGCGGCGAGTGCGTCGTTCTTAGCCAAGATTTGCGTTTCGAGTTCGACCACAGAGGTCGGGCCATGTCCGTGCCGTTCATGGCCCTGGCCGTGATCATCACCCGCCTGCCCGTGACCGGGACCGGCATGGTCGTGGCCAAGCTCGTCATGGGTATGACCATGAAAATGGCTGTGCTCGTGCGCATGATCGGGATGATGGTCGTGATCCGGGCTATGGCCGTCGCCATGATCATGCGGTTGGGCGTGGCTGTGGTGATGATCCTGACCGTACCGATGCTCCATTGCGCTGCCGTGCGCATGGGTATGACGATGCTCTCCGCGCAGAGCGGTTTCTTTGCCGGTCTGAAGGTTGAGGATTCGGGTTTCGTCCTTGGCGCCGCAGCCACAGGTTCCGCACATCAGGCAGCCTCCTCGATTTCCATTTCCCGGATCTTCAGCTCCTCGCCTGCCAGCCGGTCGATGGCATGGGAGCCGCAGGCACAAGCCTGGTAAAGGCTGGCGGTCTCGAACGTTGCGCTGCAGGTCCGGCAGCGGGCGCGCCCGGCGATTTTGCGAATGTCGAGCCGGGCACCGGCGAGCAATGTGCCCTGGGCGACGATGTCGAAGCAGAACAGGATGGCGTCCGGCATGACCCCGGATAACTGTCCTACATCAAGTGTCACGCGCCTGACGCGTCGACCCTTGGCGGCTTCCTCGACGATGGAGACGATGTTGCGCGTGATGCCAAGTTCGTGCACGGGCCTTCCTCAACAAATCCGCGGTAGTTGTTCGCCGACCAGCATGTCGACGATGCGCCGTCCGCCAAACAAGGTCTGCATGGTTACGCGCCCAGGCTCGCCGAGGCCGGCATGGCCGATGATTGCGGAGCCCTGGCCGTGCGGATGCGCCGATAATGCGGCAAGTGCGGCTTCACTTTCTTGGGCCGGCACCGCAATGACGATCTTGCCTTCGTTGGCGAGGTAAAGCGGGTCGAGACCGAGTATCTCGCAAAAGCCGCGCACTTCATCGCGCAGCGGCGTCGCCGCTTCATCGATCTCGATCGACACTGCGGAGGCGTCGGCGATCTCGTTGAGCACCGTGGCGATGCCGCCGCGCGTTGCATCACGGATACAGCGGGTGCCGGGGGCGGCGGCGAGCAGCAACTCGATCAGTTCATGCAGAGCCGCACAATCGCTCCTAATCGACGCTTCCAGCGCCATGTCGCCGCGCGCACACAGTATCGCCGCGCCATGATCTCCGAGCAGTCCGTTGACCAGGATAGCATCACCCGGTCTGACAAGATCGATGCCGAGTTCAAGCCCCGGCCGAATCACCCCAATCCCGGTGGTCGTTATAAAGATCTTGTCGCATGCGCCGCGCTGAACGACTTTAGTGTCGCCCGTGACGATGGCGACCCCGGCCTGGCGCGCCGCTTCCGCCATCGATAGCGCGATGCGGCGCAGCATCTCGAGCGCCATGCCCTCCTCGATGACGACAGCACAGGAAAGATACAGCGGCTTGGCGCCGCCGACCGCGAGGTCGTTGACAGTGCCGCACACAGCAAGCTTGCCGATATCGCCGCCGGGGAAGAACAGTGGGTCGACAACGAAGGAATCGGTGGTGAAGGCGAGGCGGTCGCCATGTGTTGCCAGCGTCGCCAGATCAAAGCGGGCCTGGTCTTCCAGCACTTGCGCAGCGCCAGCTGAGAAGGCGCTGATGAAGACATCGTCGATAAGGTCTTTCATCGCCTTGCCGCCGCCGCCATGGGCAAGCGTGACGGTCGGGATGAAAACGCGTCCCAGCACGCGTTTGGGCGGAGGTGGCCGCATGTTCATGATACGATCACCGGCTGGCCAGCGGACGACCGGACCGCGGTATGCTTCTTGACGCCGCCATATTGGTAGTAAGCAGCGCAAGCCCCTTCGGATGAGACCATGAGGGCGCCGAGCGGCACCTCCGGGGTGCACGCGGTGCCAAACACTTTGCACTGCCACGGCTTGATGACGCCCTTCAGGACCTCGCCGCACTGGCAGGATTTGGGATCGGCTATCTTGACACCAGGGATGGCGAACTTGCGCTCGGCATCAAAGCGGGCGTAGTCATCGCGAACCCTGACGCCCGAATGGTCGATTGACCCGAGTCCCCGCCATTCGAAGAACTCGCGCAGTTCGTAGACCTTGCCCACCGCAGTGAGAGCGGCGTTGTTGCCCGCCTCAGGAACAATACGGGCATACTGGTTTTCGATCTCGGCGCGGCCATCCTTGATCTGCTTGAGCACCATCCAGATCGATTGCAGGACATCGAGGGGTTCGAAGCCGGCGACGACCATGGGCCGCTTGTAGAAGTCAGCGATGAATTCGTAAGGGGCGGTACCGATGACCATCGAGACATGGCCCGGTCCCAGAAAACCGTCGAGATGCAGATCCGGGCTGTCGAGGATCGCCTTGATCGTCGGCACGATGGTGATGTGGTTGCAGAACACCGAAAAGTTTTCGATGCCGTCGGCTTCGGCCTGCAGCACCGTCAGTGCGGTGGACGGCATTGTGGTTTCGAAGCCGAGCCCGAAGAACACCACCTCTCGATCCGGGTTCTTCCGCGCCAACGACAGGGCGTCCATCGGCGAATAGACCATGCGTACATCCGCGCCATCGGCCTTTGCCTGTTGCAGGCTCTTCTTCGAGCCTGGCACGCGCATGGCGTCACCGAAGGTCGTAAAGATCACTTCAGGCCGTTCGGCGATGGACACGCAATCGTCGACCCTGCCCATCGGCAGCACGCATACCGGACAGCCCGGCCCATGCACGAGTTCGATGGCGTCGGGCAGCATGCCTTCCAGCCCGTAGCGGAAAATGGAGTGTGTGTGGCCGCCGCAGACCTCCATGATGTTGATCGGGCGCGTCCGGGCGATCTCGATGGTTGCGACAAGCTTGTCGATCTCCTTGATCAGCACTTTCGCCTTCTGCGCGTCGCGGAATTCGTCGGTGTATTTCATTGGGCGCTTCCTTTTGCGGCGGCGGAGCCGCGTTCGTCGGCAAGCAGCGTGTGCACGAGGTCCCACAGGATATGGTAGGCGGCGACATGGCATTCCTGGATGCGGTGGATCGAGGTCGACGGCACGACCAGCAGATGCTCGACGGTGCCCGATGTCTGCATGCGCCCGCCGTCGCCACCGGCCAGGCCGATGGTGTGGACGCCCATCTCCCTGGCCTTGGCGAAGGCCGCGACCAGGTTCTGCGAATTGCCGCTGGTCGAGATGCCGATCAGCGCATCGCCCTTGCGGGCGTGTGCAAGCAACTGACGCACGAAGACATGATCAAAGCCGAGATCGTTGCCGACCGCCGAAATCATCGCCAGATCGGCGACGAGATTGGTGGCCGCCAGCGCCGGCCGGCCGGCAGTAACCGGATGAACGAACTCCACCGCGACATGGGACGCATCGCAGCTCGAGCCGCCATTGCCCATGGAAAACAGCTGACCGTTGTTGCGGTAGACATCCGCCAGCGTGCGAGCGGCCGCAACAAGAATGGCGGCCTGCCCGGCGAAGAAGCGCTCATTGGTCTCGCGTGTGTCGCGGGCTTTCTCGGCAACGGAATGCAGCAGCGCCGCATTCATCTTTTCCGGGTCCTGGGTCTTGCCGTGCAGGAAAGGATAAAGCCCTTTCAGTTCGCTTTCGCTGGACATCTTCACATCCTCCTAGTGGACCGCCGACAGCCGCATGGACTCCATCTCGGCTTGCGCTTCGCCGAGTTCGGTGAGGATTTTCAGTGTTTCGGCTGCTTCACGCTCGTCGATGCGGCTCATGGCAAAGCCGACATGGATCAGCACCCAGTCGCCGACGCAGTCGTCGACCGAATGGTCTTCGTTGACGATGCAGGCGATGTTGATTTGTCGCCTGACGCCGCTGACGTCGACGGTCGCCAGTTTCTTTGCATGATCATCGATCTTGAGGATTTTTCCAGGGATGCCAAGGCACATTGTCAGCTCGCTTTCTGTCGGACACTGCCGGTGTCAATGAGACGTGCGGCCGCGATCACGGCCTGGCCGAACGCGACGCCGCCATCATTGGACGGTACGCGTGAGTGCGTCAGGACGTTGAAATTCATGTCTTCAAGCCGGCGGATGACCTGCTCGAACAGCACCTTGTTCTGGAAGCAGCCGCCCGACAGGGCCACCGTGCCAAAACGCGGCGGGGCGCCGTCTTCGTCGCGACGCGCGAGCTTCAATGCCATTGCGGCGATGGATTTCGCCAGACCCTTGTGGAAGCGCGCCGCGATGACGGGTGCTGGAGTTTTCAGGATCAGATCGCCAAAGACCGCGTTCCACATGCCGAGCGGCTCAATGTATGGCAGGCCTGAACCTTGCAGGTTGGGAATCGGCAACGGATAGGAGAGAGCGTCGCCCTCGTCGTCAAGCGCGTGCGCCGAGACCATCGCTTCCAGCCGCGCGGCCGCCTCGCCCTCGTAGGCCTGACGGTCGAAACAGATTCCGAGAGCGGCAGCGACTGCGTCGAACAGGCGGCCGCAAGATGATGCGTTGGGCGAATTGACGGACGCCTTGATCATGGCGTCGACGCTTGCCAGCGGCTTGGCGCTGAGCGCGGCAAACAGGTCCAGTTCGCCGAAATTCATGGCGAAGGCCGGCCATCCCATCTCGGACATGACATGGGCATGGAGGTTGCGCCACGGCTCGCGTATGGCTTTTGCCCCGCCTGGCATGGCGACCGGCTTGAACGTGCCAAGCCGTTCGAAGCGGCGATAGTCCGCGAGCAGGAACTCGCCACCCCAGATCGCACCATCCGATCCGTATCCGAGCCCGTCGAGCACGATGGCCAGGACAGGACCGGCGTTCAACGGCCGCCCGTTTTCAGCGAGGCAGGCGGCGGCATGCGCATGATGATGTTGAACCTCGACCAGCGGCAGGTTTTCGGATCTGGCGGTGGCGCGCGCCAGTTTCGCTGACAGGTATTCAGGATGCAGGTCCGCGGCCAAGGCCGCCGGGCGATGATCGAAAAGATCGCGATAAAGGACGAGGTTCTTGCGATAGTCGTCGTAGGTCAGTGCGTCTTCAAGATCGCCCTGGTGCTGCGACAGCACGGCGCGGGCGTCCTTGATCAGACAGAAGGTCGCTTTCAATTCAGCGCCGTAAGCCATGATTTCAGGCGCCGGCTCGAAGCCTGGCGGCAGCGCGATCGACGCAGGCGCATAACCGCGCGCGCGGCGCAGCAGGCGTAGTCTTCCGCCCATGTGGCGCACAACGGAATCGTCGATGCGGTTGGCGATATCGCGATTGTGGGTCAAAGCGTATGGTGCGATCGAGGACAGTTTTGCTGCCGCCTCAGCGTCATCGATAAGCTGTGGTTCGTCGGACAGGTTGCCGCTGGTCATGACCACCGGCCGGCTCATGCGCCTGAGCAAGAGCAGATGCAATGGGGTTGAAGGCAGCATGAACCCAAGGGTCTTCAGGCCGGGCGCGATCTCGTCGGGCAGTTTTTCGGGCCCGGTAGCGGCAAGCAGGACAATTGGCGCCTCGCGGCTTGCAAGGGCCGCCTCTTCTGCAGCACTGAGCGTGGCGTGGCGACGAACCACATCGAGGTCACGGGCCATCAGCGCGAAGGGTTTTGCGTCGCGGCGCTTGCGTTGACGCAGCAAGGCCACCGTCTCCGGCCGGGTGGCGTCGCAAGCAAGCTGGTAGCCGCCAAGTGCCTTAATGGCGACGATCTCGCCCTTCTGGATCAGGCTCAATGCGGCGTCCACGTCGTCGAGCATCGAATGCTGTTCGAAGGAGAAGGCTCGGCCATCGAAACGGATCAATCTTGCTGCCGGTCCACAGACATGGCAGGCCGTCGCCTCGGCGTGGAACCGGCGATCGGCAGGATCGCGATATTCGGCGCCGCAAGCCTCGCAGAGCGGAAACGGCGCCATGGTCGTGGTGGCGCGGTCGTAAGGAATGCCGCGAACGATGCTCAGTCTTGGCCCGCAATGGGTGCAGTTGGTGAAGGGGTAGCGGAAGCGCCGCAGGAACGGATCAAGCACTTCCGCCGCGCAGGCGCCACACATGGCCGCGTCGGGCGATATTTCGGTGCGGGCGGCAGCACTCGTGTCGCTGTCGACGATGACGAAGCCGAGCTCCAGTTTGCCGTCGCAAGGGCGGGTCTCGATCGCCGTGATCTCGGCCAGTGGCGGTGGCGACGCCCGCAACTCCTCGACAAGCGCGGCAATGGTCGACGAGACGCCGCGCACGCGGATCAACACGCCCTGGCTGTCGTTGAGCACGTCGCCGTCGAGGCCCAGCCGACTGGCAATCCGCCAGACTGTCGGCCGGAAACCGACGCCTTGCACACGGCCGCGGACCCTAATCTCGACACTGCTCGTCGCGTCGGCCATCCGCAGCGGCGTGTTCATGACGCCGCCTCCCACAGCAGGACGCGATTGTTGCCGGTATCGGCGATCGCCAGCGTTTTCCCCGATGTGGCCAATGCGAACGGCCAGCAAACGCTATCGCGGCTGGCAAAGCGCCAGCGATTGTCGCCCTTGTCGGCAAATCCGGACTGGGCGGCAAGACCGCAAGCAGCCCTGTCCATGCGCAGATCATCGAGCGGATAGCCGATCAACCGCGAATTGGCGGTGTCGGCGCAAACCAGGGTGCCGTCACGGATCGCTATGCCATAGGGCATGTTGAGTGCGCGATTGTTCGGATGATAGGAGGCCCTGTTGTGATCATTGCCGTCGAAGCCGGATTGACCCAGCACGAAGCTGCACGGCGCGCCGTCGGCGTTCGGCATGGAATTCCAGACCATGATGCGGTTGTTGCCGGCGTCCGCCACCAGAATTTTGTTGTCCTCGACAGCGATGCTGTGCGGCCAGCGCATGCCGACAGCACCGCCAATCCCGGAGGCATTGTCATCGCGGGTCGCTGCGTCGGCCTGGCCGAGCACCAGATCGGCAGGCTGGCCGTTGCGCTGGGGGATGGAGTTCCAGACCAGCACACGACGGTTTCCGGTGTCGGCAACAAACAGCCGGCCATTGGCAATTGTGACCCCATAACACCAGTTCAGCGTATCGGCCGCGGCGGTTGCCGCGCCACGGTTGGCGGCGCCGCTGGAAAAATCGGCCTGCCCGAGCACCAGGTCCGCCGGCTGGTTCGAATGCTCGGGCAGTGTGCGCCAGATCAGCACACGATGGTTCCATGCGTCGGCAATGGCGAGCACCTTGCCATCCGTCGATAGCCCCGTCGGCATATTCAACGTGGCGGGACCGAGCGGCCCATGCGCGTTGCGACCTTCGGAATAAAAATCAGGCTGGCCGATCAGCAGATCCGCGTCGGCATTGTCTGCAGACGGCACCTTGTTCCAGATCATCAGCCGATGATGGCCGGTATCGGCAACGAAAAACGGCCCACCGTCCGGTGCGAAGCAGACGCCACGCGGTCCAAACAGCGAATTTGGTTTGGGCCTGATGGGGTCTGGAAGTCCGTCGGAAGCGATCTGGTCACCGAGAACGGTTCGCGCACCGCGCGGATCGAGCAGCTGTTGTGTAACGGTGCCCGGGAGAGGACGGCAGTAATCGGGCGCCAGGGAGACGCGTATCATGACGACAGCCTCACCTCGACGCGGTTGCCGATGACGCGCACGGCATGCGGCTGAAGCGCCACTTCGGGGGCCGTCAGGCACTCGCCGCTGGAAAGATCATACTGGAAGCCATGATATGGACAGGTGATGATGCCTTCATCGACACTGCCGCCATCCAGCTCCATGCCAAGGTGGGCACAGGCATTCTGGAAGCAGGAAACGACCTCCTCCTGACGCGACAGAATCACATTCTGCCCGCCGACCACGAGGGCACTGATGCCGCCCTGCGGGATCTCATCAAGGCGACACACCAGATGCCAGCCGCCGACGGCGCCGAGCGCGAACGGGCTGACGAAGCGGACACTATCATTGTCGACAGCGTTGCTCATGCCCTTGATCTGAACGATATCGGTGATCTCGGGACAGGCTTCCTCGACTGCCTTTTTTACGCCGGCATGGAAAGTCAGAGCCGAGGCCGGACAGCCGTCGCAGGCACCGACAAACCGCACCTCGATTGCCGGCGGCCTGACATTGACCAACTCGACATTGCCCCCGTGCGAGGTGAGCATCGGGCGCACCCCGTCCAGCGCCGCCTCTACCCTCTCGCTGAGGCTGGGCTTGAGGATGTTGTGGCGGCGCAGCACCGCATAGACGACCTCGTCGGCAACCGCCTGCTTCATCGCCGCGAGCGCCGCCGGCTCGTCCTTCAACACCCGCACAAGGCGCCGCAACGCCTCCCCATGCAGGCCTTCTATGGCGCGGCGGTATGCCTCGACGGCGTTACGCTGCGTCTCGTCCCAGCTCGAAAAGATCGCCTCGACACGCTCGATGTCGCCGGCAAGACCGTCGAGATCCTCGCGCTTGGTCGGGATCTGATCGATGGCGTTCATATCAACGGTACTTGAGGTTCTTGAACAGGTACGGTTGCAAGGCACCGCCGATCAGGCAGGCGAGCGCAGCTGCGGGTGCCAGTGGCAGGCCGGCCTTGGCAAGGACAATGAGCAGCACGGCGGTTATCGTCGCCCCTATCGCTGTCTGGCGATAGACTTTGCCGGGTTCGGAGAAAAGCCTTCCCCGAAAGAAGAGGGTGATCGAACTTTTTGCCATTTCCAACATGATTGCCCCTCAGCCGATCAGCGCCAGAATTATCAGTCCGACGATTAGTCCCGGCACACCGGCGACCGGTCCGTAAAAACCGCCCATCATGGCGGCGAGTTCGTTGCCCAGCGACTTGCCGCCAATGGCGATACCGCCGATCGCTCCGCCGATGCCGGAGCAGACCAGTCCGATGATTAGCGCAAGCACCGCGCCAGCTGCCGTCAGTTCAACTCCTGCCACGTCAAAGCCTCCTTATGTTCGGTTCAGTTGAGTTGTCGGTGTTCCCCGCCACCCTGTTCATCGCGATCGCCAGGCGAGGCCGAGAGCAGTTCACGCTCGATCTGCTCCAGGGCTTCAGCGACGGTGCGGGCCTTCTCGGCCTGCCCGCCGGCGCTAAAGATCTCGCGGCTCTCGCGATAATATTCCCGAGCGGCGAGCACATTGGCGCGGTTGCCGTCCTGCGGCCGTTCCGGGTCATCGGGGAGGTTCCAGAGACAATTCGCCTTGTTGGAGACCGTGTTGGCGTATTCGAGCGGCATCGTGGCTCGCACGCGAACCTTCAGAGCCTCGTCATAGGCATCGAGAGCGCGCAGGTTGTTCTCGATCGTGTGGCTCGAGGACGCGTATTGCAAAGCATTGCCGAGGTTGTTCTGCAACATGGCGTACTCCGCAGGATGATCGATCAGATTGACGATCTTCAATCCTTCTTCGAATGCCTGCACAGCGAGCGCCTCGCGCATTTTGGATCTGGCATCGGTGAACGGAATGGAGAGAAACGCTGTCGCCAGATTGTTCTGAAGGATGGCGAATTCCTTTGGGAAGCGTGCCTTGTCGAACGTGCGCAGGGCCCGTTGATAAGCCGAGATGGCGTCGGTGATGCGCGCCTTGTGCTGCCCGGCAAGATTCTGGATGGCGAGACCGAGGTTCATCTCTGCCTCTGCCAGTTCTTCTGGCCGACCGAAGTCGACCAGGCATGGCATGGCCGCCTCGAAGGCGGCGCGGGCTTGTTGCAACGCTGCCGTTCCTTCGTCGGGGAGGATCAGAAGAGCCGTGCCCTTGCGGGCGAAGATACGAGCCGCAAGCAGGCGTTCGTCCTGCGGGCAGACCCTGAGCGCCCGATCGTAAAGGTCAACTGCCGCCAGGATCTGCTCAGCGTTCTTGGGGCGCTGCTGGAGGCCCATGGCGATCTCCATGAGCATCTCGGCACGCTCGGCGGGGCTCGCCGATTCGTCTTCTGCCGCAGCTATTGCTGCGCGCACCTCATCCTCGGCGCGAGTGCTTTGCAACTGAGTTCCTCCGCGGCTGCTTTGGCGCAGCTTATTTTCTTGGCAAAACGCTAGCTTAGTTTTCCGAAGCTGTCTACTTAAATTGCCAACTGATAACTTAGTTTACAAAAACATGTCCTTTGCCACCAGCGCGGCCTGCTCCAGCTCCCAGTGGGCGAAGAATT
Source organism: Mesorhizobium sp. WSM4821 (assembly GCF_055901555.1). Lineage (NCBI taxonomy): Bacteria > Pseudomonadati > Pseudomonadota > Alphaproteobacteria > Hyphomicrobiales > Phyllobacteriaceae > Mesorhizobium > Mesorhizobium sp. WSM4821. The sequence goes on from NZ_CM148371.1 coordinate 6,411,834, forward strand.
CGCGAGTCGATTCGTCGTCGTCGATTCCATGCTCGCGGAAGAAATCCGGCGCAAAGACCAAGCGGTCCCCTGCCCCGTTACGACGCTTCAGCAGATAGCCGCCAGAAGCAGCGTGACGAACAGGCAGGATTACCAGGTCGTCGTTGCGCCGCAGCAGGATGACGCTCTCCAGGCCCGCGAAGTATCGGTCGCATGTTGCCGCAGAAAGGTAGAGCCCGCCGCGGCGGATCTGCACACTGGCGGGGGGCACGCTCATCGGGGCTCCCTCGCCAGCCTTTCGCTGATGAGCACCTCGACGCGCCGTGAAACCTGCTCAGCCGACGCAGAGACATCGTCCGACAGCCCAATGCCGAAGCCGAGTTCAGCGGCCTCAATCAAAAAGACTGTCACGTCGTTCGGAAACTCTTCTCGGAAAATCTGCCGTCCGGCATAAAGGGCCGCGTCCCAGCGGAAATCATGAAGGTTGAGGCCGGCGACATAGGGACGTTCAAGCACGGCGCCAGGCACCTCGTGAATGGCGCCTGCTGTCACCCCGGTTTTTGACGCGTCGACCACGATCAAGCAGGTGCAACCGCGCGCGGCAAACATGACCGACATGCCGTCCGTCCCGGCGTCAAGCAATCTGACATCCGGTCCTTCGAGATTGCGCTGCCGCAATGCGCGTATGACCTCTACACCCACCCCATCGTCCTGCCGGTTCAGATTTCCGCAGCCTATGACGATGATCATTGCCTTGCACTCATATGCGCCAGAGCCGGCAGGACCACTGCGGTTCAACCGGAACGGCAAGTTGCGGGAGTTCGCAGAAGCGCCGGTGGACCAGATAGTACATGCAAGTCTCGCAGGCTTGCTCGATGCCGTCGTGCTCCACTGGCTTGAGGGTGAAGCCCGCGATCACCAGTCTGGCCGCCATGTCCCCGCCAGCCAGGCGCAAACGGCCAAGGATCTCGGCCGCGCTGTCCTGGCTGTCGGCGCGTGGAAAAACTTCCGTTTTCAGGCCGCCGGCAAGCAAAGAGCGGATTTGGCCCGCCACGCTCTCGTTAATTGCGTTCGCCACCGGTTCCTCCTTCCGCGCGGCCTGCTAGACCGCTTCAGGGGCCTAGATGCGCCAAAGCCTACACCACCAATCGGCATCGACCGGCACTGCCAATTCCGGCAGGTCGCACCATTCGCGGTGGACCAGGTAATACATGCATTCCATGCAGCGCTGCTTGTCGGGACCATAGGGCTGGTCGACGAAGCCGCTGATTACCATCTTGCCCTCGATGTCGTCGGCCTTCAGCTGACGCAGTTCGGTCAGTATCGCGGCAAACTCCCTTTCCGTTTCGGGAAAAGGTTCGGTCTGCGTCTTTAGCCCGCTTTGCATCAATTGGGCCATTTTGCGCAGCAGAGCATGCTGTTGCTCGCTATTCATTGCCTGCGCTCCCGGGTTCGTGTGCAGCGGATACGATCGCCCGGCGCGCGGCCGGACGATCGAGGCTGAGGGCGCTCGACGCGTTGCGTCGGATCAAGCCGTACGAAAGCGTGCGAGTTCTGTCCCGGTGCTGGCATCATGGGCGTGCACGGTACAGACAAGACACGAATCATACGAGCGGCAGACATGGCCGACCTCGACGGGATCGCTTGGATCCGCGATCGGCGTGCCGATCAGCGCCTGCTCGATCGGGCCAAGCTCGCCACCGTCCGATCTTGGGCCGACATTCCAAGTCGTCGGCGCGATGATCTGGTAGTTCTTGATCTTGCCGTTTTGCACCTCGATCCAATGACAAAGCGCACCGCGGATGGCTTCGGTGGCTCCCCAGCCGCGACCGTCCTTTTCTGTCGGCTTGACGTACCATGGGTCATTGAGGCGAAACTCGCGCAGCGCATGCTCGGCCTGCCGATAGAGCTTGACCCCCTCATGCATCCGGGCGAAGTGACGCAGCATGACACTGGCCCCGCCGAGCTTCTTGTACATGTCAAGAACGAGCGGGTCGTGATGCTGCCAGCTTTCTCCATGGGTGCCACCTGCGATCAACTGGCGGGCCAGAGGTCCGGCCTCGAGCCGACCGTTGTCGTCATGGCGCACTGCGGTCGACCATGAATACCGATTTTCGTATTCGACGGGATTCTTGCCGACGGCCTTTGTCGAGCGGTCGAACGGATGCTTTCCGCTCGGCTCGTCATACCAGGCGTGCAAAACGTCTTCTCTTGTGTGGACCTGGTCCATCAGCTTGTGGGTATCGGCCGCGCCATCGTAGACGCCGCTTTTCATCAGCAGGGAGGCGTTGCGGTTTTCGATCGTCGGCCGATTGTACTTGTCCTCATGCGGCAGGTAGCCCCACGAAACGTACTTTCCATGACCTTTGCCATATTTGTCGACACCGACGTCCATGCTCATTCGCCAAAACATGCCCAGGTCCGAGTTCGCGTGTTCCGGGCGCTCGTCGAGCCATGCCATGAAGTCGTCATAGGAGCGAATTTGCTCGTACCTTTCGAAGGAGCAGCCGAGCCAGACCGGCTCCATCCAGTTGCGGCGGAAATGCTCGAGGATAGACCAGGCCCGGGTTACGTCAGTAAGCGTGGGCGCACACATCACACCGCCAGGCACCATGTAGCTCGAATGCGGCCACTGGCCCCCGAGCAGGGCATAGATCTCGACGGGCCGGCCAGAGATTGTCACGCCAAGCTCATAGTTGGTGCCGGTGAATGGCGACCAACGCTTGACCGCTTCCTCATAGTATTTCGAATGCGAATAGTTCTTGTGGGTGTAGTCGATCATGAACAGGCCGTAGTGGTGTCTTGGCAAACTCTGCAGGCTTTCGACGATCTGCCCGAGATTGCGCGCAAGGATGGCGTTGCGGGGGACCTCGGCTTTCCAGGCCGTATCGAGCGCCCAGGCCGCGCAGGTCAGGTGCGAAGCGCCGCAGATGCCGCAAGCGCGCGGCGTGACGACCAGCCCCGCCTGCGGATCCTTGTCCCGCAAGATAATCTCGAACCCGCGAAACAGTTCGGCTTGCGTCCAGGCATTGACGACGACGCCATTTTGGATGTCGACGCGCACGTCGAGATCGCCCTCGACGCGGCCAACAGGAGAAATATCGAGTGATTGAACTGCGGCTGACATGGTCTTCCGGACCTCCCTGAAAAATTAGATTTCTGGCAATCGGTGACTTCAGACGACGAAGATGTCTTCCTCGGCCCAGCGCGGCGAAGCCGCCTTGGCTGCGGCCGTCAGCTTGATGTAACCGGTCTTGTCGACCCCGGTCGGCATGTCCTTTGGGACACCCATGACGGTCTGCGTCTTGAATACGGTTCCCGGAGCCAGATCGAAGAAAGGGAATTCGGGCTCGGTGCAGCCCATGCACGGCATCCCCGCTCGCGTCTTGGACGATTGCCGATTCCACAGAATCCGGTTGCAGGGCGAATGCGTCATCGGCCCGCGGCAGCCGAGGTCGTAGAACAGGCACCCTTTGCGCTGACCAAACTCGGTCGCAGATACCTTGTAGGCGAAATGCATGTTGCGGGTGCACCCCGTCTGCGTGAAGGAGGTAAAAAAGGTCTTCGGACGCTGGAACTCGTCCAGCGTGAGATCTCCGCCGCGGCCGGTAGCCACCGCGACCACGATTTGCGTGATCCAGTCCGGGTGTGCCGGACACCCCGGAATGTTGATCACTGGCAGGCCGGCCTTGGATTTGAAATCCTTGCCCAGGAAGCCGCCATGGCCCCGCTTGAGGAATTGCAGGCCTTCGCTTTCGGACGGGTTTGGCGCCGTCGCGGGGATGCCGCCCCACGTCGCGCAGTCGCCAACCGCGACGACAAAGTTGGCGACTTTGCACAGATCGCTTACCCAGTCGCGCATGGGACGCCCAGCGAAGCGGTTCCATTCGCCGGTCCCGTTGGGGGCGTTTACGACGGTGCCCTCGAACACGAAGATGTCGAGCGCCAGCGCGCCTGAGGTAAGCGCCTTCAGCATCTTTTGCAGGTTCTCGCCGAGTTCGAGCCCGAGCGAGGGATGCCACAGCACATTAATACCGAAGTCGGTAACCAGATCGCACGCGCTCGGTTCCTCGGCATTGAGAAACGACATCGTGTTGCCGGAGCATGCTCCGCCTTGGAGCCACAAAAGATTGGCCATTCTCTCCTCCACAGCCTGTAACGAAGCAATGCTGTATGCAGCGCCTCCAATTACGGTGAGGCAAGCGCCGTGCCAGCCGGGCAGGAGTATGAGGAAGTTGTTGGATTCCAATCCGTTAGCGTGCCTCACGGCGACCTGGCCGCGCTTTCGGCCCCGGTGCCAGGGTGCAAACTAACTTTGCTGGTGGAAACTAGGTTGTGGATGAACCCCAGGGCGTCACGGACTCTTTGCTATCCGTGACGATTGCCGCAGGCAGGACACGTGACTTCAAGCAGATAGCCATACCAGATCCCCTGGCAGCGACTGCACCAATGGCCCGTCGCCTGCTGTTCAGGCGCGCCGATCGTCCTGGCCATTGCCCCCAGCCCCAGATATTTGATCGGCTTGTGACGGCTTGAAGGCAGAACCCGTGATTGCGGAAAAGGAATTATGTCTGGCTGCGGCGGGGAAGTGGGGACGTCGGCTTCGCTCATGGCGCGCTCCTAAAATTCCACCCTCGGAAATTTGTCATATGGCGCGGATGATCGAATTGTCACCTCGTTTGAACAGCCACATGCTCGAGGCTCGTGCGAGCATCCAGCGCCATCGTGCCAAGCCAGCCAAGCCTTCATCGGTGTTGCTGGCCGGGTTCGTTCAAGCTGTAGCGTTTGATCTTGTTTGCCAGGCCAACCCGCGACAGCCCAAGTTCGTTTGCCGTGCGGCTCTGATTCCAGTGATTGCGAGCAAGCGCCCTGCTCACGATCTGCTTCTCGAGGCTTTCCACTTGATCCTTCAACGTCACTCCCTCCGGCAGAAAGGCAACCGCTTCCGAACTGCGCCGGGGCGTGGCAGTCAGCAGCGTCGCTGACATGTTGCGGGTCGTCAGATACTCACCATCCTTGGCCAGAGCCACCATGCGGCGGATTTCATTTTCCAATTCCCGGACATTTCCCGGAAATTCCCCGCCTGAAAGCTTTTCAATGGCGTTCGCCGTGATTCCCAGGATCTTCCGGCCAATTGCATCGGCATGTTTTGCCGCAAAAAACTCCGCCAGGGGTCCGATGTCTTCGGGACGTTCTCTCAGCGCAGGGACTTCGAACTCGAAGCCCTTCAGCCGGAAATAGAGATCCTGCCGGAACTCGCCGCGTGCGACCAGATTTTTCAGGCGCCGGTTGGATGCCACGATGATGCGGACGTCACAGTGTGTGACCCTGTCCGACCCAAGTGGCTTGACCTCGCCCTCCTGGAGAAATCGCAGCAGGCTCACCTGAAAGGACGGCGACACTTCGGAAATCTCATCCAGGAAAACCGTCCCGCCGTCGGCTGCGCGAAACAGACCCAGCCGATCCGAGATAGCCCCGGTAAAGGATCCACGCTTGTGTCCAAACAATTCCGACTGCAGCAATTCGTCTGGCACGCCTCCACAGTTCTGGACGAGAAGAGGACTTGCACGGCGCGTTGAGTTGTAGTGGATCGCCCTGGCAAGCAGTTCCTTGCCTGTGCCCGTCTCGCCTTCGATGAGGATCGGCAGCTCGGTCTTGGCCGCTTGCCTCGCCAGTTCGCACAATTCAGCCATCTTCTCACTGACATAGACGAGCTTTTCGAAACGCTGGCTTTCCGTTCTGAAGACGGCATTCTTCCGCTCACCGAAGATCAGTCCGTCGCCCGAGATCTTGAACTCTCGCGACAGGATACGATGACGGCGTGCCAGTTCGCGGGTTTCCAGCGCCCTTTCGACGACCAGGCCCAATTGCGAAGCATCAACCGGCTTCAGCAAAAACTGGTATATCGCCGCCTGTGACAACGCCATTTCCGAGATGCAGTCCGACTTCGAGGTCACATATAGGCGAATGATGTCGGGATGAGACACCCGAAGACTGGTGAGGAACGTGAGACCAGCATCTTCACCCTCATGATCCTCCGCAATAGCGAGATCTACGTGAATTGTGGCCATCGCCGTCAAGGCTTCGGAAAAGGAGTGGGCCAGGACGACCCGGTACGCGTAGCGCTCAGCCAAGACATGGAGGGGCCTTGCCCAGTCGCTGCCCTGCCGCGATACGATGACGACGGTGCCCGGTTCATCCATATAAGTTGGTTTCCATTTTGCTCACCTTGTTAGCAAAAGGGGGCGACGGCTTCAATTGCCTGAACGGTTGCTGCTCCTGCCAAACACGGCCGGGTTAGGCGCCGACGCACATTCGCCGCGTGAGAGACAGCAAAGCAGAACGGATCGAGGCGATCCATCAGCAGACCTTCGCTTCTGCGCCGAGCCGGGCCTAGTTTACTAGGCTGTCGCGGAACGCCCCGCCGGCCCGAGGCATGGCAGACGACCCGCGCAGCGATCCTGCTGCCGTAGCTTTGAGGAGCGTCCGCGGCTCCCCCTGCTGGGCTAGCGACGCTATAATCGTCAGGTTGGCCTGGCCACTTTGCCGCTGGCGATGAAATGCGGATTGGCGAAGTCCTCGTCATCGCTCTGGTTGCGCTTGCCGTAGGCTAGCGGCTGGCCGTCGAGCGTGCGCGTCATGCCGCCGGCAGCGCGCAGCACCGCGTCACCTGCCGCGGTGTCCCATTCCATGGTGCGGCCGAAGCGCGGGTAGACGTCGGCCTCGGCGGCGGCGACAAGACAGAATTTCAGCGACGAGCCGACCGAGACGATTTCGGCTGCGCCGACCGTGCGGATATAGGCTTCGGTCTCGGGCGTATTGTGGGATCGGCTGGCAACGATGGTCAGTGGCGCCACACCGGCCCTCGCCGAAATCGGCCGCCGGCCGATGATCTGGTAGTCGCCATTGACTTCAATTGCTTCCGCCCTGCCCGGCCGGCCGGAAAAGAAGCGACCGGTGCATGGCGCGAAGACAACACCGATCTCCGGCACGCCATGGCGAACGAGCGCGATGTTGACGGTGAAGTCGGTCCTGCGGTTGACGAATTCCTTGGTGCCGTCGAGCGGATCCACCAGGAAGAAGGCGTCGTCGAGGTCGGGCGGCAGAATGCCGGCCGCTGTCTCTTCCTCAGCCACGCAGGGGATGTCGGGGAACGCGGCACGCAGTCCAGCGAGGATGATCCTTTCGCTCTCGCGATCGGCCTCGGTTACTGGCGAACTGTCTGATTTCTGATCGACGGCGCAGCCGGCTTCGAAAACACGCATCACCTCGCGGCCCGCCGCCAAGGCAAGGCGCTGGAACACGCCGAGCATCAGTTCGTCGTCAGATTCCGCCGCCGCTGTCGTATTGGTTTTCGGCAATGTCGCGCTCATCCAGCCAGAGTTCCAGAGCCTCTACCATCTCCTCGGCAGATTTGCCGAGTGTCTTGAGATGGATTTCGGGTTTCTCAGGGGCTTCATATGGTGAATCGACGCCGGTGAAATTCTTGATTTCGCCACTCAACGCCCGCGCATAAAGGCCTTTCGGGTCGCGTCTGGCGCATTCCTCAAAGGGCGTGTCGACGAACACCTCGACGAATTCGCCGTCGGCCATCAATTCCCTGGCCATGCGCCGCTCGGCGCTGAACGGCGAAATGAAGGAAACGATGACGATCAGCCCGGCATCGGCCATCAGGCGCGCCACTTCGGCCACCCGCCGAATATTTTCAACGCGATCGGCGTCGGTGAAGCCAAGATCGCGATTGAGGCCGTGGCGGACATTGTCGCCGTCGAGGATGTAGGTATGGCGGCCGGTGGCGAACAGCTTCTTCTCGAAAAGGTTGGCGATGGTCGATTTGCCGGAGCCCGAAAGGCCGGTGAACCAGAACACCGCGGGGCGCTGGCTCTTCATATCGGCGCGGCCGTGCTTGCCGACATCGAGCGATTGCCAGTGGATGTTCTCAGCACGGCGCAGCGAATGCAGGATCATGCCGGCGCCGACAGTGGCGTTGGTGATGCGGTCGATCAGGATGAAGGCGCCGGTCGTGCGGTTCTCGGCGAAAGTATCGAAGGCGATCGGCGCCCGCGTCGAGATGTTGCAAATGCCGACCTCGTTCATTTCGAGCGACTTGGCGGCTTCATGGGCGAAGTCGTTGACGTTGACGCGGTATTTCAAGTCGGTGACGGTGGCGCTGGTCTGATCGGTCTCGGTGCGCAGGATGTAGGAACGGCCCGGCAGCAGCGCATGCTCATTGAACCAGACGATGTTGGCGGCGAACTGGTCGGCGACCTGCGGGCGCGCTGATGGCGACACCAGCATGTTGCCGCGCGAGACCTCGACCTCATCGTCGAGAACAAGGGTGATGGCCTGACCGGCGACCGCTTGGCTCAGGTCGCCGCCATGCGAGACGATACGCCGGACATGAGAAGACTTACCGGATTTGGCGACAACGACCTCGTCACCTGGTGAGATAGAACCAGACGCAATCGTGCCGGCAAAACCGCGAAAGTCGAGATTGGGGCGGTTTACATACTGCACCGGAAAACGGAACGGCAGTTCGACAACGGCTTCATCGACCGACACGGTTTCCAGATGTTCGATCAGCGTCGGGCCGGAGTACCATTCGGTCTTATCCGAGCGGCGGGTAACATTGTCGCCATAACGGGCGGACATCGGGATGGGCACGATCGTCTCGAAGCCGAGCTTGTGCGAGAATTGCCGATAGTCCTCGATGATCCGTTCGAACACGGCCTTGTCGAAGCCGACGAGATCGATCTTGTTGACGGCGAGCACGATGTGCCGGATGCCCAGCAGCGAGGCGATGATCGAGTGGCGCCTTGTCTGGCGCAGCACGCCCTGCCGGGCGTCGATCAGCACGATGGCCAGATCGGCGGTCGACGCGCCGGTTGCCATGTTGCGCGTGTATTGTTCGTGACCAGGTGTGTCGGCAACGATGAATTTGCGTTTCGGCGTGGCGAAAAAGCGATAAGCGACATCGATGGTGATGCCCTGCTCGCGCTCGGCCTCGAGGCCATCGACCAGCAGCGCGAAATCGACATCGTCGCCCGTCGTCCCGTGCTTGCGCGAATCCCGCTCGAGCGCGGCAAGCTGATCCTCGAAAATCTGCTTGGTATCCGAAAGCAGGCGTCCAATCAGCGTCGACTTACCATCGTCCACGGAGCCGCAAGTCAGGAAGCGCAGCAGCGACTTTTGTTCCTGCACCGCCAGATAGTCACGAATGCCGTCGGTGGAGGCGAGGCTCTTGGCCATGATGTGGCGCATGCTCAAAAGTACCCTTCGCGCTTCTTCTTTTCCATCGAACCGGCCTCATCACGGTCGATCAGGCGGCCCTGCCGTTCGGAGGTGCGCGCCGTGAGCATTTCGCCGACAATGGCCTCCAGCGTGTCGGCGTCGGATTCGATCGCGCCGGTCAGCGGATAGCAGCCAAGGGTTCTGAAGCGCACCAGCCGGTTCTCCACCGTCTCGCCCGCGCGTAGTTCCATGCGGTCGTCATCCCTGAGAATGAGCATGCCGTCGCGTTCGACGACCGGTCGTTCCTTGGCGAAATAGAGCGGCACGATCGGGATGTCTTCCTGGAGAATGTACTGCCAGATATCGAGTTCGGTCCAGTTCGACAACGGAAAGACCCGGATCGATTCACCGGTCGCGATGCGGGTGTTGAAAATCTTCCACATCTCCGGCCGCTGGTTCTTCGGATCCCAGGTGTGTTGGGCGTTGCGGAAGGAGAAGATCCGCTCCTTGGCACGCGACTTCTCCTCGTCACGCCGTGCCCCGCCGAAGGCAGCGTCGAAGCCGTATTTGTCGAGCGCCTGCCGCAGCGCCACGGTCTTCATCACATGCGTGTGGGTGTTCGAGCCATGATCGAACGGATTGATGTTGTCCCGCACACCATCCTCGTTGACATGGACCAGGAGATCGAAACCGAGCTTTTGTGCCATCTGATCGCGAAAGGCGATCATCTCGCGAAATTTCCAAGTGGTGTCGACGTGGAGAAAGGGAAAGGGCGGCTTGGCCGGATAAAACGCCTTCATCGCGAGATGCATCAGCACGGAAGAATCCTTGCCGACAGAATAGAGCATCACCGGCTTGGCGAAGGTCGCCGCAACCTCGCGAAAAATATGGATGGATTCGGCTTCGAGCCGCTGAAGGTGCGTAAGCGCGATGTTCATGGACTGTGAGCGTTCTCTTCGTGCCATCCAGATCTTGGATCGATGCATCAGGCGCAATTTTCAGCCGCCCGGCTCAAGCTTCACGTCTGGACAATCTTATTTTCGTTTAGGCGTTCTAGCAGATCGCCCTTGTTTATAACAATGCAAGACAGGCCTGCCCCAGAGTGGTTCGGGAATGAATTTTCCACGCAAGAGGCAGAACCCGGAAATTCCTGCTCAACGGGCTGATGGCATTGCGAACGTCAGAAAAATACTGCCCAGGTCAGGAAAGGCGCCCGGCAACCGCTTATACCTATTGCTATCGGTTCTCGCATCCGATGACGACAAGCTTCACGCGACGCCTTTCCCCGCTTCGCCCAGCCGCTCGCCGGCGTAGCGCTCGCGTCGAATCGAGGCCTACCACTACTCGTTCTGAAAAAAGCAATCGACCGTCCTGGCGAGGCGCTGTCGAAGTTCAGCGCCGAAGAGCTCAAGTGCCTTCCGACTCTAAGATGCTGCGAATGTCGGCCGCGATGCCCAGCCTGCTACGACGAAGTTTCAATTGGAACAAACAGCTTGCCACCGTTGTGATCGACCTCGATCATATCGTTCTTCTGAGCCAAACGGGTTGCAAATCCTTTGTGAAAGATAATGGCGTTCATATAGGCAAACGTCATTGCAAGCGCCTCGGTCCGCAACGGATAATCAACAAGTGAATGGATGAGAAGAAAAGATACGGAGAGAAACGCAGCCTTTTGAAGAGGATCCCGACGAACTTTAATAAGCGATATAAAAAGAATTGCGAAATAAAGCGCTATAAAAAGAACCGCAATAGCTCCGCCTTCGAAAGCGATTTCGAGATATTCATTGTGAGCATGATTTACGTATTGCTTAAAAATCATATCTTCCTTTTCGTATATTTGGTAGGCCTTTTGAAAATTTCCAAATCCAACGCCGGTTGCCCAATTCTCTTTGATCCCCTCAATGGTGGTGCGAGCAAACTCTCCTCGCCCGAAAGCGGGATCAATCGCGTCGGCATCGATCTTCGTCCATGCGCCGATCGTGTAGGCTGAAAGTCCTATGAAAATCGCCAGTATGCTCAATCCACTCGTCCTGGAACGCGCTGAAAGAAAGACGATGGATAGTACGGTGATCGCCAATCCAATCAGGACACCGGCACGCGAACCGGCGGCCAAAAGCAGCAGCAAAAGTGTGACCAGTCCGAGCGATCCAGACACAAGGTATCCGCGGAACAGACCGTAATAAACAACGAAGGGGATAGAAACAAAAAGTAGTGCCGAAAAATGGTTCTGGTTGGCAAAAAGCCCGGCATTGATCGTAAAAGGCAACAATCCCTCTATGGCGATGTCGTCAGAGAGCGAATATTGAATCGCGCCTGCCAAGCCATTGCAGATAACACCCATAAAAAAGAACGGCAGTAGTGCATGAACCTGCTCGGGACGCAAACGCAATACGCTCAAAAAAAACGCCGCCGACGCCACCAGATACAACAGGCATTCGATCGTCCGTCCAACTCCGACACTGACGAAACGAAATCGGGTCTCTCCAACCAGTCTGGAATCTGCGAGCAATAGTTCCGGTCGCAATCCGCTGATCATCGCCGCAGGCAGCGGAACAATTTGCAAAATCACCAGCGCCACAGCGAGGATAAGGAACCACAGGACAGCACGAGGGATTCTCTGGCCAGACGCCTGTGAAAAGACAGCCGCCGCCGAGATGATTGCCGCGACCTCAATTAGCGCGTCCGTATCGAGGCCGCTTGCGGTCCCTCCACCGATCAGCAGCGATAAAAAAAGAACCGATCCAAGGAGATATTTATCCCGTTCCGAGGGTCGATCGCTCAAGATGAAAGTCTCTCAATGCTCAATTTGTGCATTATCAACGTGCCGACATATCGAAAGCGCCAGCTCTCGGCAATGGCAGCAGTTTCCAACTTTAATAATTGCATGGGGCACCCAGCTGGTCCAACCGAAAAACCCTGACTCAGCGCTTGACGATTGTACGTACCCTCAGGAATATTGAACCGTGCTATTTCGCCAGCCTGCCCCACGCACCTGACAGACCAGAACAACTCTTTTGGAAGCTTCAGGTTTCTTGCAGAAGCGGCCATAGAAATCTTGTAGGAGCCAGGAGGCAATTCGATATACTGCTGAAGAGCTGTGTTCTTGACGGGCGTATTCAGGAAGCGAACCGTCGCTCCACCCTCACCTTCGACCGCATTTTGGGATGTTGCAAACGTTACTTCCAGGCCAGACTGGTCGCCGACCTGCCAATCAAAAGGCTTGCCGCTAGACACAGGTTCAAATGTGCTGTTGAAAATGTATCCGCCCAATTTCCGTTCTTGATCGGACAGGCTGAAAAGAAACAATCGATATGCTTGCTCATATTCCTTTTGACTGATGTAACCGTGGATTACATAGGACAATTCGCTTGAATTTGGTGGCGCGCTTGACCCAGTCAAATCGAGCAACAGCCGATTTGCGAAATCGAGCCCGTCGGGGGTTTTTCCCAGCGCAACCAACAGATTGGCTCTCCAGGGTGCCGCAGCACTGATGGCTGCCAGCACAGCCTCGTATCCATCGGGGTCCGATAGAATTGCCGGCAGCCCCTCGGCGATCGCCGGAAATTGATTTGGCCATCGCCGCAGCAAAATATCGATCTCGCCGACGGCCTTCGACAGATCGCCTGCTTCAATCGAGCGGCTTATTGATCTCTGGAGCGCGTGGATTTCAGTCTTGGATAATTTTCGAGCTTGATCGAAAAATTCATAGGCTTGGTCTTTTTCACCCTGTCGGTACGTGATCTCGCCAATCAGGCTGTAGAGACGTGCGTCCGCAAGGTCAAAACGAAGCGCGCCTTCGGCCTTGGCACGCAATGCGTCGAGATCGGGAGCATTGCTTATGTCATTTAGGTCGTCGGTAATCTCGCCTATTAAGGCATTGACATTCAACGGATACAGCGCGAGGGAAACCGTTGGCGTTTCGGTTTCAAGAAACCGACTTAGCCCGATCGATGAAACCGCCAACGCTAGCACGGATGCGACGAACCAAACGCCTGAACGCCGGAGATTTCGCATAGGCAGGCTGGTCTGCTCCGTCATCGACTTTGCCCTCAATTTTCGGAGTGCTCGTACCGTAGTCATAATACTGGTAGTTCATATATTTGTAGGCGTAGTTGTAATCGAACTTGTTCACCGCAAACTTCGACATCGCGGCTCCGACGACGTTCGCGCCGGCAGCTCGCAAGCGTTTCAATGCCGTCTTCGCCGACTTGCGTGTCACCTGGTTGGTGGAGATGACCATCAATGTGCCCTCGGCAAGCCGGCTGAGGATGGGCGCATCTGAAAGCCCGACAATCGGCGGGGCATCGATTATGACGAGATCGAAGCGCTTGCCGAGATTGGTAATAATCAATGCCATCTTCGGCGAAGACAACAGGTCCGCGGGGTTGGGCGGGATCGTTCCAGAGGTCAGGACAGTCACATTGGGATATTTCGTCGCCCTGAAAATGCTCGCCAGATCCTCCTTGCGGACGGTGTTCGTCAGGAGATTGCTCAGTCCGATTGTGTTGTCGAGGCCAAACAGCCGGTGAAGGTTGGGCTTTCGAAGATCGCCGTCGACGATGAGAACTCGCGCACCGAGCGCGGCAAAATCCTGCCCGAGCTTGAACGACGTAGTCGACTTGCCTTCCGACGGTTCCGAACTCGTGACCAACAGCGATCGCGGCGCGCCTTCGGCGCCGGAGAACTGCAATGACGTTCGAAGCGAACGGTAGGCTTCGGACAGCCCTGATTTTTGATCGGCGATGCTGGCCATGAGTTCCCGGTCATCGACAAGCGGCAAGATGCCGAGCATCGCCAATCCCAATTCCTTCTCGATCTGCTCAGGATTGGTAAAGGTGTTGTTCAACAACTCAATGATATAGATAATTGATGCGCTCATAGCGACGAAAAGAGCCAGAGCGATCGCAAGATTGATGCTCAGGCGTGGAGAATAAGGGCGATTGGGTAGCGTCGCGAAATCGACGATCGCAGCACTTTGTGTCTTGAGCTCAGAGCTCACACCAACCTCGTTCAGCTTGGCAATAAGGTTATCATACTGAGATCGATTCGAATCAACTTCTCGTTTCAAGATCGTGTACTTGATGTTTTTATCGTTGAAGATAACCTGCTGCATCTCCATCTCGGCAAGTTTTGACTTAAGGTCGGCCTCCTTGTTCTGAGCTTCCTGGTATTTCTGCCGTAGAGAATCGGTTATAGTCAAAACGCCATTGTCATAAAGCCGTTGCAGTTCCCTGATCTGCGCCTGAAGCTGCTGCATTTCGGGGAAGCCGGGTTTCAATATGCCCAACTTCTGCTGATACTGGCTGGTCAAATCGGCCAATTTTTCGGTGATCTTCTGCAGGCCTTCGCTTTCCAAGACTGGGCCGAGGCTCGCCCCGCGACCTTTGTCTATCTGGTCCACCATCCGTCCGGCATCGAGACGTTCCTGGATTGCTGTCGCCAGCGCGGCGTTCAGAGTCTCGATATTCGACCCTATCAGCGATTTTTCGTCGCCGGTTATCGTGATGCCTACATCCTTTGCATATGCAACGAGTTCCTCCTCGGACTTTTGAAGCTTCTGCTTTACCTGCAAAACCTGTTCCTGGATGAATTGCCGGGCCAAGTCTGAGGTTTCGCTGGTCTGATCAAGGCGCTGGTCTATAAAACTTTGCGCGACCTGATTGGCTATATCGCTTGCATATTTCGGTTTCTGGTCGGCAAACGTAATCGACAGCAGGCTTGTATTGGTGACCAGAGTGACCGTGAGGTCATCTAAAATGCGCCTGATCGCAATTTGCTCACGTTCCTCCGGGGTCTTCTCCTCTATGGAGGGCGATTTGGAAATTCCGAAAGCACGATAGAAAATATTGCTAAGCGAGAAGTTCGGCGTCGGAAACAGAAAGTCCGGTTTTTCACTGAGCCCTAGTTGGAATACCACGCGCTGCGCCAAAGCCCGACTTTTCAGCTTTTCCCGGGCAGTTTGAAAGGCCCGCATGTCGCTGGTTTCAGAAACCACCTCAATGTCTTGGAAGACCTTGGCCGAAGGAACCAGCACCTCTAATTGCGTTGTTGCCCGATATTTTGGCGTCTGCATCATGGTTACGATAACGCCAGCGACAAGCCCGCCCGCTACCATCATGACGATCAGCCACCGATACTGGACAACGTAGAAAAACAGTTTGAGTGGATTGAAGCCCTGTTCCTGCTCCGCGTAATCGCGACCATACGGGCTATAGTTTTGCGCACCGTCATAATACAGGTCAGCAGACAGGGCTTGGCCATGCCCTGGGCCGGCAATTTGATGCTGTCTATTGCGGTCAAGCATGGTGCGAAGTAATCCTAGATTATTTGTATCCTGAATTCTGACAGGCCATGGTTATATTCATGGGATCACCGCAATTCGGGCTGCGCTCGAGGCGACGCCAAGGGCGTCCTTGAGGTTGTTCATGGCAATTTTCGATTTCGAGGCGAAGACGACAATCTTGTCGCCGCCATAGATGCGCGGATTGCGGCTCTTGCCGGCACGAATCTGCTCCACATTGTAATTAGCGACCAGAGTATTTTGGCCGACATTGCGGTAGACAAAAACTTTTCCCGCATCGCCAACCGCGTTGAACCCTCCGGCAAGGGCGATCGCATCGATGAGAGAAGAATTGCTCGACACCGGAAAGATACCAGCCCTAGCGACTTCGCCATCGACGGTAATGCGCTGTCCGATCGATTCCTTGACGAAGACCGACACATCGGGCGACTGCAGATAGTTGGCGCCGTAGGCCGTTTCGATTTCCTGCTCCAGTTGACGGACGGTCTTCCCTGCCGCGGTGACGCTCCCGATAAGTGGAAGCGAAATCTGCCCGCCGGCGTCGACTTGAACGGTTCTGTTGAGGTTGTCGACCTGGAACACATTCACCTCGAGCACATCGTTCGGAGACAAGGGCTGCTCGTTGCCGTTCTGGGTGTTCTGCGGCGCAGGCAGGTCCTTTACGACCTGCAGGGCACCGCCGCTTGAAAGCGCCGCCGACGTTGAAGCCAATTGCAGCGCATCGATCGAAGTCGGCGAGGACGGTGTCGTCGATGAAGTGCTAGTGCAGGCAGACATCGTGAGCGAAGCGAGCAACACATAGGTCGTGCCTGTACAGCTTTTTGCGAAATGAAAAACGCTCATTGCGCTGCCCCCCCCTTCAACAAGCGACCCAAACCCGCAAGGCGACTGACGTTGCCAGGGCTTGGCTTTTTCGCGCGTGACTTTCCGACGGGCTCTAGAGGTCGGTTCGCCAATATTTCGCCTGGACGTTTCACCACCATATTGCGCGCCTCGTCTTCCCCACATCGCTTCCCAACAACGGCGACGGCCTGCGAGAGCCCTGGCGGCCTGCGGGTGGCGCCATGGGCGTCCGATGCGATAATATCTACCCTGCCTTCGTCAATCAGCTTTTCCGAGTAGTAAAGTGCGGTGCGTCCAAAAGCACCAACAATCGAGCCTGCCGTAAGCTGAATAAGGCAGCCGACTGCGTTCAACCTCTCGACAACATCGTAATTTGCCTTAATCCAGGTTAACCGCTCCGGATGGGTAAGAATCGGAATGAACCCGGCGGTTATGAGGCGCAGAGAAAGTTCTTCCAGTCTTGGTGGCAAAACGTGGTGCGGCGGTTCGAATAGAAAATAGCGAGACCTATTTAAAGTCGGCACATTTCCGAGCACCAATTGCTCCGGAAGATCGGGCGCTACATGAACGTCGGCACCAACATAAAGAGCAAGCGGTATCGCGGCGCGGCGTAACGCCTGGTCCAGCGCTTGAACCGATCGGGCAATATTTGCCGATCCGTTTTCGTACATGCCTGGCACGACATGCGGCGTACATGCCATATGGGTCGTTCCGTCGGCCACCGCCAGCCGCGCCATTTCCAGCGATTCGGCAAGACTGGGCGAGCCGTCGTCGAGACCGGGCAAGATATGGGAATGCAGGTCGATCATTGGCGTTTCCGGCTGCACCGACGCAACGTGGCAACTTCGCCCCCAAAAAACACAGATTCGTCACCCGCTGGAGTGCGAATGACGCATCTAGCAAGGTTGCGCAATGCGTTAGATGCCAGATCCAAGCCACTCGCCGACAGCGTTATCATAACCATGCAAGCTGAGATCGGCGCTACCGCGCCATCAGCCGCAGCCCCGCTTAGTTGGCCGAGGCGACTCACCGAAGATGAAGCGCATTCGGCTTCCACTCTAACAATCGAGCGGTATGGTTAATGAATCCCATCAACATCCCCGGCTCCAGCCGGCGCGCCAGAGCTATGGCGCACAGGGCGTCGGCAACGCAATACAGCAGTCAGATGCCTCTGCTGTATTGTCCTGTTGCGCCTAACGGCTGACGCCGTTGTCGTCATCCTGCGTTGCGGCCAAAACACCGGCGCCGAGAGCTGCACCGCCAAAAATACCAAGCGGAATGTTGGACCGAGCGCCGCCCGGGGCAATCTGACCCGTATGCTCAGGGCTCACACCAACGGCAGCGGTCTGCTCGGAGCCCACGACCCTCAGGCAGATATTGTTCTCAACACGGGAAATGTCGAGGCTTGAATTCGCCGGCACATCGAGGTTGCAGCCACCGACATTGACGGAAGCCGATCCCCTGGCACCGACCACCACGCGACTGCCGAAATCCAAAGCACCTCCCGCCTTGGCAGGACCATAACCCGCAGCTTGCGAAACCATTACGTCCCCATCGGCGCGCCCGATAGAACCGATTGAACTGGCTGTTGCCTGATAAATTGTCGTGCAGGTGCATGACGCATCCTGCGCAAAAGAAGAAACCGGGCCGAAACCTATCGAGGCGATAAATCCGGCCAACACACTTTTAACCATAAGGTTCATTCTTTCGATCCTTTTTGTCCCGCCACATCATCAGCCCCGCCCAGATCACTGAAGGTACAGTTCAAGCGCGTAACAGCTTTTTGCTTTGATTCCAACCAGTTTCGCAGGTGCGAAATGGCTTTTTGGTCTCTCCTGTGTTTCATTCGACACACTCGCTTGGCAGGTTTCAAGTCTACGATTTTCACTGCCGGACCGCTCGGGAACTGTCGGAAAGGCAGATCTGCTTCCTGGCCTTTGATGGCCACCATCACGCCAATGCTTGATGGAATTATGGTCGATCGTGTTTGACGTCAGGCGATTATCGTACATCTTGCCCTTTCGTTTCATGACGGTCGCATTTCGTGGCAACGCGGAGGGCAGTTGGTGAACCCGTGAGCTACAAGCCCGATAAGAAGGTTTTATAGGTCGAACCCGCCTGCAGGGCTGTCCGCACAAGATACCGTTCTCGGCAGGTTTCGCGGCCAAATCCGTGCCATCGGACGGGAGGCATTGCAAGACGACAGCATCACCAAACTTTGAAGCAACATTGCCGTTGCAAGGCGTCTCCTTGCCGACCGGCTTGCAGGTCAGGGCGAGCCCTTGGAAGTCCCGGCGCGCTGCCTGCGTTACCATGGCACGCATGGACCGCGGCTCGGTAAACGCCACGCCGCACAACACAATCTCAAGTCGAAGCGTACCGACGCTCTATATCTTTGTGTTTGAGCATCGGGGTTCCCCAAATCGGTACCCAACCCACTTTTGGGTCCGATGCTCTAGCGAAACGTCCGCACGCCCGAACCATTGATAATGGCTGATGGCCCGGTGTTTGGTTCAAAACTCGACGTTTGGCTCAAAAAACGTCGGCCCATTTCATCAAAGAGACCTTCTGTTCCGTCAACCGTTCCGCGGGCGGGAAATCGGAAACGATTTTCGGAAAGAGCCACCCGCAGAGTCAAATGTTAGGGCGCTTTTTAAGCGCCCAAAAGGACACCTGGCGCCCTACCGAGCCTCGCCGGCGGTGCTGTCCAGATATCGCGTCAGCGCACAGACCAGATGGTAGAAGATGCTTGCCGGCACGTCGCTGGCCAGTGACCGGCCACGCTCATCGATTCGGTCTACCCACAGGCCGAGCGGTGCTGGGTTGATGTGCCAACGGAACAGGCGACCGACACGCGCTTCGATCTCGGGCTTGAGGTCGGGGCCCCCTGAACCGTCCAGTGCAATCGCCGCCTTGATTGCTTCGGACTGCGGCCAACTGCGCGACACAAGGTCGAGTGGCAAGCCTTGCCGCGAGACGGCACCATAGGCAAGGCCGGTGGCGCGATTGAGGCCGTTTGCGATGGCCGAGGCATAGAGCTTTCTGGCAAAGCCGGTCAGTTCGCCTTGGCCGGTGCGCCCGGCAAAGTCAACCAGCAGCGAGGCCCATTCGAAATGGTGGCCGGGTTCCGTCCATGCGCCCTTGTCGCCCTCCGCCGGCCTCCACTCGGCGTCGAAATATTCGCCTAGCGTCCAGCTTTCCGGGTCGAAGAAATGGCTGCGAAACAGATCGACGATGCGCGCAGCGCGGCGAAGATAGGCGACCTCGCCGGTCGCCTGATACCAGGCCAGGAAAGCCTCGAGCAGATGCATGTGTGGGTTGGAGCGGCGATCGCCCTCGCCGCTCGACGTTTCGAGAAAACCGGTCATGCGGTGATCCTCGAGATGCGCGTCGAGAAACGAAAACGTTTCTTCGCCAAGCCGCAATGCATCGGGATTGCCGGCCATATGGGCATGCGCCAGCGCCAAGAGAACGCAGGAATGGTCGTAGGCATCCTCGGTGAAGTCGGCAACCGTTCCATCGATGTTAAGCGTGCGCACCCAGCCGCCATTGTCGGTGCGGCCGTTCCTGTTCATGAATTCGATGCCGTGGCTGATCAACCGGTCGGCAGGCCCGTCCCAGCCGCGCGCCTTGGCGACTGCGAACGCATAGATTTGCCTAGCCATGGTGCGCATGCGCTTGGGCTTCATCAGCGGTGTGGCGTCAAAGCCGAGAGCCTCGTGGAAGCCGCCATGGCGCTCATCGACCCCGACCGTGGACCACAGCGGCACCGTCTCTTCAAACAGCCAGTGGTGAACGCGGCGCCGCCAGGCGCCGCTTTCGATCACGCGGTCGTCTGCGGGCGTGAACCTGGTTTCCAGCCGACCACTCTTTTCGAGCTGCTCGACGATCTTCTTGACATTCTGGCTGCGGCTGACCGGGGCGACGAATGTGGCGTCTGCGGTCGAGACGATGGCAACGTCCTTCAAGCCGATGGCTGACAGCAAGCGACTGTCGCTGCGGATGTAGGAGTTTTCGCAGTCGATGGCGACGACATCGCCGACGATGACGTTGCCCTCTTGGTCGGAGGGACCAACGTCGAGCAGCGACTGCCAGGAACCCAGATCGTTCCAGCGGAAGCCGACCGGCACCATGGCGATGTCGCTGGCGCGCTCCATGATCGCATAGTCGATCGACGTCGAGGGAATGGCGGCGTAGAGTTCCAGAGGCATGTAGAGACCGGAAAGATCCGACGTGGCTGCCTGGTAGGCAATCTCGGCCGCCTTCCATATCTCGGGCTCGAAAGCCATGAAGGCGTCGCGCATGGCACTGGCGCGAAACAGGAAGATGCCGGTATTCCAGTAGAAATTACCCGCCGCCAGGTAATTCTGCGCGGTCGCGAGGTCTGGTTTCTCGACGAAACGCGAGACGTCCCAGATGCCATCCTTCTCGCCGGCGACCTCGATATAGCCGTAACCGGTCTCGGGGTGGCCAGGCTTGATGCCGAATACCACCAGCCGGCCCGCGCCTGCCGCGCCGGAACCGTTTTCCACGCTCTGCCAGAATTGCTCCGCGGTCGCGATCTCGTGGTCGGACGGCACCACCAGCACCAGGCTGTCGCCATATTCGGACAAGGTGTGCAGGGTCGCCAAGGCAACCGCAGCGGCGGTGTTGCGGCCGGTCGGCTCGAACAAGGGGCCGCCGCCGGAAAGGTTGAGGCCGGCGAGATCGGCGTGGACGCGGTCGGCGTGCCGCTCCGAAGCGATCAGGAACACCGGCGTTTCGCCGGCCGGCCGCGCCGTCAGCCGGCGCAGCGTCTTGGCCAGCATCGAGCCATCGCCCGAGAAATCATGGAACTGCTTGGGATTGTCCTCGCGCGACAGCGGCCACAGCCGTGAGCCAACGCCGCCGCTCATGACAAAACTGACGATCCGTTCGGTCATTGGATGATACCTCTGACATTTTCAAACAAAGCTAGGAGCGCTGCCGCGTAGTCTCGGCGGCCGTTTTTTTGCCGACTTTGCAGGACGGCGACTCTGTCGCGGACAACGCGTTGGCGCTGCCCGGCTTCAAGGAGACGCTGCGCCATACGTTAGCAATCTATTGAAAAAAGTATGACTATGGATTTTAGATTCCGGAAGGCAGTTCCCATCGGTTAACAGCGACTTCAAATGCCAGCACACTTAACGCGGGGCTCGGCAAAGTGCCCCGCAATGATAGGTGAAGGCCTTAGTGGCGAGGCTTTGGCTGATGTTGATGAGCGCTCGCCTCAAAGCCATTTTCACGACCGCTTTTGCAGGCGACGTAAAGAACCTGTGAACAGCAAAATCGTGGTCGAAAACTTCCATTTTGACCACTTCAAGACCGGTACTTTGAAGGAGAATCATGAACGATGCTGGGGAATAGCAATTGATATGCCCTATGTTCAGCGTCTGTTGCAGACCTTTTCGTGATGTTCGCGCATGAAGTTCGCAAGGAACTTCAATGTAAATCCATGATTTCGCTACTCTTGCAATCTCCGCTAACAGCTGCCGTGGCTCCATGACGTGTTCAATAACATGACTTGCGTACACGACATCAACGCTCTTGTCGGGAAAAGGCAACCGTGACCCGTCGTACTTAGACAGATGAACACTTGAAGGTACATTTTCGGCATTTTCATCGGGGTCTATTACATCGATCCCATAGTGGGAAGTAAACATAGCTCTCCTTGACAGCTCTATAAGAACAGCTCCTGTCCCGCATCCGACCTCAAGTACTTGTTCATATCTTTCATCCGGCAAAAGAGAACAAATGTTTTTAACTTTCTCAACTGCACATATTCTTTTCCATTGCTTTTGACTTTCGCTATAAGCACCCTCGTAGTGCGAATTATGATCAATAATTTTGAAAGGCTCTAGAATCATTCCCATTTCCTCGAATAGCAAACAAGATGGATGATGGTCCTACACTCGACACCAGGGTATCACCATCACCAAGTAGAGCAAGGCGCGGCGATCACTCTCCAGCCAATGCTGCGCTCGCGATGCAGTCGAGCGTCGAAATAGCTTCCTCAAGGAAAAACGCCGGCGCTTAGGAGTCGTAGAAATACCCCACCCGCCAAATCGAACCACGGCGCCAAGTTGTGGCTGGAGGCCCAGCCTCTGTGGACAAGTGCAGGTTCCTCGACAACAACAAATGCCATGAAGTTGCCGCGGCGCTCGACGATCCGACTGTTCGAGGAGTTTTGCGACCGAGGCCATGAGGGGAGCGCACAACAACGCTGCTGGTCGTGAAGACTGGCTGTCTTGACCTTGTTTGCGTCCGCCTTGGTGTGCAATATCGGAGCAAACTGGAGGAGAGATGTTGAGCCTCAAATCGTTGTTCCACAGGATGCGCGCATCGCGCGCAGGCCGCTATCTGAACATCCCATTCAGGGTCGCGGGGGCAGCAGGAGTTGTCGGGCCGCCAGTGTGGCGCGCTGCTAAATGGATATTCACATCTCGTGAAGATACGAACTATACTTATGAATTGACGGAATTGTCGCATACGTATCTTGCCCATGCCGTCGCCACTGTTACCGGATGCTCCTTTGAGGATGCCAAGGGGTACCTCAATGAGCCCCTAAACGACAAGGATTTGACTTCGCATATTGCCACCGGCATACAAGTATATTCCTCAGCGGCGGACAAGAGAGCTCACTTCGCGCGCCGTCTCGGATGGTATGCCGTCGTGAGGGCTATCAAGCCGGCCTTAGTGGTTGAAACTGGCGTAGACAAAGGGCTTGGGTCGGTTCTCCTTGCAGCGGCGCTCTTGAAGAACGGAACTGGCGAATATATCGGAACGGACATCGTTCCCGAGGCCGGACGTTTACTAAGCGGGCGCTATGCGTCCGTTGGCAAGATAGTCTACGGGGACAGCCTCAAAAGCCTTCGGCAGATCGACTGCGCGATCGATGTGTTCATAAACGATAGCGACCATTCGGCTTCGTATGAGGAGGCAGAATACTGTCTCATTCAAGAGAAGCTAAGCGCGCGCGCCATAGTGATCGGCGACAATTCGCATGTGACCAGTAAGCTGGAGGAGTGGTCAAGGGCAAACGGTCGCCGCTTCCTCTTTTGGGCCGAAAAGCCACACGACCATTGGTATCCCGGTGCCGGGATCGGCTTTTCGTACACATCCTAATCCGAACCACCGGCGAGCTATCCAGCCTAGCTGCGTGACGGCCCGCCGGGAGAAACGTCACATGAAAAGGGCGGGAGCGCGCTCGCGCCGCAGCAGGCGGGCCTTGAGCCACCGTTGCGCTGGAACCTCGAAGTGGCGGTGCACAACAACTGCCAATCCGAACACTGCCACAAGAAAGGCCAGCAGAAACAAAGGACTGGCGGCTACATGCTGCTTGTTGATGCCGAGCACGTCCAAGCCGGTGATCAACGCGATCTGCAAGGGGACATGGAGCGCGTATGTCCCGTATGTGGAGTTTCCGAGCCAGTCGAACCTCTCCATCCTCGGTGAAAAGATGGCATCGAGTGCGCCGGCGATTAGCGTGATGCTGGCGAACAACAGAACCAACTGACCTTGGTGGACACTACTGAGAATGGTCCACCGGGAGGCGAAAAAAACCGGGACCAGTGCGATGCCTGCTGCTAGCGACAGCCTCGGCGAGCGATGCACCATGAGGAAACAGACTGTGCCCAGATAGAACATCGTCGCGCATTTGCTGAACTCGCCTCCCAGTTTGAGAACGGCCAACGCAGCGGCAAGGACAACGAAGCCTGACGCGACCAAAATCGGCGCTGGTTTGAGAAGTGGTAGACTGAAAAAAAACAGCACGTAGATGGCGACTTCTACTGAGACGGACCATGATGGGGCGTTGAACGAGTACCCTGACTGAAATCCCCACCACTGGATCATCAGAGCGTTCAGACCAAAATGATAGGCGTCGTTTTCTGAGTAGATCTGGCAATGGCCAACCGCCTGCCAAGACCAAAATTGCAGCACGGCGACCATAACCAGTGTGACCGAATGAAGTGGATACAGCCGGGCAAAGCGGCTCACGAAGTATGTCCAGCCATCCGTACCAGCGGCCATGTAGGTCGCGGCAAACACGAAGCCGCTGATCGCCCAAAAGAATTCAACAGCCCACGCACCATGCTCGTACAGCGGCCAAAGCAGATCATAGAGAGGTTGCGCCGACCGGCTCTCGAACGCCGGGCCTCCGCCTGCGACCGGGTAGTAGAAATGCTGATAATGCCAGATCAGAACCGAAAACGCAGCACCACCTCGGCAAAGGTCAACGACTTTGTATCTTTGCAAGAGCTTCTTCCAGACCGTCTACCGCTACTCGACCTGCGTCGCGACCACGACACGAAATAGATGTGGCCGAGCCTTCTCGCTCATGCAGGCGGATTCTAGCTATCGCATGCAATTTTTCCTGGGCCATTACTGTCCCGCCTGAGTTAACTCATCAACCGATCCCATTACAGAACCGGAAACCTCAAAGATCGAGACCAGTCCCGAAAGGTAGTCCGAAAACATATCCTACGTTTCCCAAGAAAGTTTGTGAATAAAACTGTATTCTTCGCCGGTAGGCGAAACAGAAAAAAGCCCATAGCCTAAGGATTTCAGCGTAGTTATTGCGTCGCGGCTTTTCTGCGCACCGACGGTCGGGAAACGATGGTGAAACTCCACGAGTAACTGTTTTGGACGAATATCGGTATTCTCGAGATCCTCGATGACACGATATTCAGCTCCCTCGATATCCATCTTCAGTAAGTCAATTCGTTTGTGCCTAAGCTCCTGCATGATGGTAGTCAATCTCTTCACCGGCAAGGAGATCGATTGTGCATCCGTCCGCGGACGTTCCAGGATAGTATGGGAGACGTGATTGGGATTTTCTGGTGGGTTGAACAATATACTACCGTCGAAATCCGCAAGACCGTATTCATGAAGCTGGAACTGCTGAGGGAGGGCTTGCCCATGTACCCAAGTAATAGACTTTGGGGTTGGGTCGAACGCATGCACGTCCATTCCAAAGCGATGTATGATCCCAAGGTCAAACGACACATCTTGCCCAACGCCAAAGGAATAGACAATAGATTCCTTACCGAGAAACTTCCCAACAACATCCCAGCCGCCGTAGCTAGATCCAAAGCGCTCGTAGGCACATTTATAATCGGGCCTGACAAAAAAATCACGCCCTGCCAGATAGCGGACGGCGCGCTTAGCTGCCTGCAAGCCCATCATTCCAGACTTCCCTTTGGGTTTTCAACACCGCCCCCTAGGATCATTGCCATTTCGCGATCGAAGCGGCTGATAGAAAACCGTTTTTCCGCAGCTAACGCAGGCCCCTGACGGCGAGCTACAAAGGCTTCTGGGTCAGATAGCTTTTCGCGAAATAGGTCCCGCAACGCATCCAATATTGCCTCGGTTGAACCCACGGGTGTGAAACGCGCTGGATAATCACCCAGGGTCTCTCGCAACGCGGGAATGTCCGACACTACGATCGCTCTGCCCGCGCACATGGCTTGAATGATGGCTAGCGGCTGGCACTCGCTACGATATCGAGATGGAAGAGAGACGACATCAGCGCCGCCTATCATGGCGTTCGCACTATCGGGGGCCAAAAGGCCACGATACTCAAACCAACGTTCTGACTTTAGGGCAGCTAGCCGGTCGCGGACCTCCTGCTCACTCAGACTATCATCGCCAATCGGCCTTCCAATCGAAACCAAACGCACAGCATGTCCCTCTTCTGACAGCCTGCGCACTGCGTCCGCAAGCAAAAAGAAACCCTTGCTGGCCATGATATTGGAATTCCAAAGCACGACAAAAACTTGCGGATCATCCGCAGCCCTCGGCATATCGCCGATGCTGACGCCTGCCGACATGCAATAATTCTCACAAAGGTGAAGCGGCATCCCGGTAATCTTGCGCAGTGGTTGTAACAGGTGCGCCGAAGGTACGATGATCTCGCAACGTCTATAGAGCGCTCGCGCCAGTGGCGACAATGGCCGCGACATCAGTAGGTCGAGAATATCAGAGCCATGCGCGTGCACCACAACGCGCGCGCCCAGCACACGTGCCAGAAGGGCAGGTACGTCGCGCAGAAACCCCCAATCGGAACGTGAGCAGACCAAATAGAGAGTGTTTATCTGCCCACGAGCTACCGCGGCCCAGAGCCTCAGTACGGCGATAGCCCATGAAAAAACCGATCCAAGCCCGGACCCACTATAGACGTACTCCCTCCATGCAAATCCGGGTTGCTGCCGCACTACGCGTGCAGTGACTAACGCCTGCCCTGTGACGTCCAAATAGTCTGCAGACCAAAGACCGACAGTCCTAGCAGCCTGCATCGCCGATACTTTTGTTAACATTGTCGCTAATATACGTCTTCAAGATATTCTCAAATCTCCCTCGCATCAAAATTTCGAAATACGTTCGATCATTTGCTGAAACCGTGCTGACATGTCCTTAGTATTATAGGTCGCCTCAGTAGTCTCTATCGCACCAGAAGACAGCATGCAGAGTTTCTCCGGATCATTGATTGTCGTAACGATTGCTTCGGAGAGAGAGCAGACATCGCCCTGGGTGAAAGTAACGCCATTGAAGTTAACTCTCAGAGCAGCGTACTCCGGCATCTGCTGATTCGGGTTGTCGTGCAAAATTGCCGGTAACCCATAAGTAAATGCATGAATCAAACTCAATCCAACACTTCCAGCGTATATAAAAACCTTACATTTATTTACTATATCTGCGATTTTTTCTTCATCAGTCGTTGCGCCATGCCAGCAGACACGGGAACCTAGACCTAGTGCGTCGCATTCCTTCTGAAGTTTAAGCCCGTCTTCACCATCTCCAATCAGGTCTAACGTTACGTGCGAGCATTCCGGCCGCGCCAATGCCTCCAGAAGGAGGTTGGCACCAGATTTTGAAGTCAATCGGCCAATAAATAGCAGGTCGCGTGTACGATGCTCAACAATGTAAGGCAATCTTAATCGACTTATTGGTTCGGTGTTAACACCATTGTTGAGTGCGTAAATTGGCATCTTGCCGATACCAAATGTTCGACGATAAATAAACACTTCTTTATCTGTGTAAAATAATAGAACGTCAGCTAGCTTCATTAACCAATAACGCAGTTTAAGCCGCCACGTCTTGCTTGTCGATGACCAATAATGGCCCCACCATATAGATTTTGTGCCGATTATCCTTGCCTTTAAGAGAAGAACGATTGTTGAAAGCGTTCGGGGTGCCCCGCAGATTACCAGAAGATCAACATCAGTTAGTTTAATCTTCACCGCACCAACCTGCCAATCGAGACCTACACCAACGGAGCGAATACTACCTAACTGCCGAAACCAGCGCAGCTCGGCTGCGTCACTCGTCAAAACGCCAAGGCCTTCCCTTGAGGCGTAAACTACGAAACGATCGCCAAATTGCGATGCCAATCGCTCAAAAAAATCAACGCGATATACCGGTAGTGCCGGCTGCACCACGACTATCCGCCCTATTCGAGGATTTGTATTAGGCATCTGAAGTTGCTCATCACAAGGATCCGCCTCGTTCTTGAACCCGATCGGAACCCGCAAAGCTCCTATAAACACACGTTGTCTTCGCACAGAATTGCCAATCCCACGGCCCGCCAAACGCAGCTTATGTTTCGTTCTGCCGCATCAGGCTTCCGATAGCAAGCTCTACTGGACGAGCGTACGTCTCCGGCATAACGTCGTTCGAATCGTAAAAAAACTTGCCAGCCGGCTATACCGGATACTGAGTATTATGTTTTTCAAGTCCGTGTTCTGCATGGTATGCTTTCTGATTAGCTTGTGGCCCGCGACGGCGAAGACGCGCGCTCAGTTCAAGCTGTTCGAGACCCTGGTTTTCTCCGGCCGGCCGCCCGATTTCCGCCTGTTCGGGTTCGAACATCTCACCATCGTCGATCCCCATGTTCTTGGCTTTGACGTTCCCAAAGCCGGTCATGTGCAACAAGCTCTGGCCTTGCCGAGGAGTAACCAGCATTTAGTGATTGACATCGAACAATGGCCGTTGGACGGCTCCGATGCGGATAGGAAAGTGTCAATCGCCAAGTACCAGGCGGCGCTCAGCGCTTTCAGGCGGGCCGATCCAGGCGTCAAGCTTGGGCTTTACAGCGTTCTGCCAATACGGGACTATTGGCGAGCAATTGGCCGGCGAGGCGATGATGGATTCGGGGACTGGAGGTCTAGGAACACCGAAATCGCCGCCGCTCTTGTGCCGCATGTCGACGAGCTCTTTCCCTCCCTCTATACGTTTTACGATGATAAGGACGCTTGGGTAGTCTATGCGCGAGCCAACATCGAAGAGGCGCGAAGAATCTCGCAGGGAAAGCCGGTCTATTGCTTCCTATGGCCGCAATTTCACAAGACTTTTGCCTTTCTTCCAGGCGATTACTGGTATGCCCAACTGGATACCTGCAGGACATTCGCCGACGGGATCGTTATCTGGGGCACAATGACTGGCAAGGCAGGCTATTCGCCCGAGAGATGGGACGAAAAGGCGGAATGGTGGCAGGCCACCTTGAGGTTCCTTCGCGAGTTGGACAAGATTCCCTAGAGCCTGTCATACGCGGGCGTGGAACGAGCGTTGAGCGATTCTGTTCGGGCGAGAAAGCGCTGCCAGCGAGCGCTCGGGTTCGAAGTTCTTGCTGGCCGCCAACAGAACAGAGGTCAGTACAAACAGGCTGTCTGCCGCCCATATCGCGCCTGAAGTTTGGAGGAATGCGAAGGACACCATGTACATTATCGCGTAAAAGGTAAGCTGAGCCCGAAATTTCATTGCTCTAGAAATTGATATGCCAAATATAAGATAGAGCGGAACGGCCCCCACCAATCCAAGTGCCATAAGTACTTCGATGAGGATGTTGTGTGGGTAGAGGCCGGGGCCCCAGTTCATATCGATGAAGTGCTTCCCGATAATCGGGCTGTCGAGGAAGTCGGAAATCGCCGTACTTTGGACATTTAGGCGTGCCAACGCCCCTGTGTCCCATTGCGCGTTGACAAGATCGGTCATGCGTTTAACCAGAAAGTTGTCCTGAGGCAGGTACATCAGACCGCCAAGCGCGAAAGGCATCAGAATTGCTAAACGCGATGGACGGGCAATAGCGTAGACAGCCGCGGCAACGACCAAGCCAACGAACCCAGCTCGCGACCCCGATAGGAACAGAGCGACTCCTGCGCCGACCAGAATCGCGGCATACACGGCATACGCCATCAGGCGCGGTCTGTATTCGACCATGTAAAAGAGCGACGCAATCGCCACGGTACAGGTAAAGTGCCCAAGTGCAACCGCATTGACGAATTCGGAAGCATACCGAACGTTAAATTCGTCCCAACCTTGGGTGAATAAAAGTCCGCTCCGATATGCAAAGAAGTATGCCGGAAGAAATAATACTCCAGAACAGGTAAGCAGAAACACAATTCTCTTTTGGGACGTCAGTAAGTATTCAGAATACGATCCAAGAGCCACAGTCGGTATAGCGACTGACGCCAAGTAAACCTGGATAGCTACGAGCGCGTAATCGTTGTACTGATATGCATAGTCGTAAACAAGCCTAATAAAATACAATACCAGAAATGCTGCCAAAAGTCCATTGATCTTAAATCTCTTATCAGAAATTGCTTTCGCAATGAGGAATATACTTATTGATGCTATAAGTATCCTAATAACAATAGAAACTGTGCGATTATCTACGCCGGTAACGGTCGTGTAGATTCCCATCAGCGGGTAGCCCACCAATGCCCATAGAAACACGGTTTCCACTAACCGCTTTTGAATTGATATGAGCATTTCACTTACTCAGTTTTTTATCGCAAGAAACAAGCGGCATCGCAGAACCATGCGATGGAGCTGATTAGCCTGCGGGTCTTGTGGCGCTGATGACAAAGCCGGAACAGAAGACGCGCCAATTCAAGACTGAGCAGAGGTTCTCGAACAGAGCGACGCCGAGATAGGCGGGTAAGAAGAACGCGAAATAATCGCTAGCGCGATAAAACGGCATGATGTCGACTTTCTCGAATCCTTCACCGCGAAACAGTCCCGCCATTTCCGACGGAGAGCAACGGTCAAAAAAGGCCGGATAGCCGGTAATATCGACCGCAGACGGCCTGAGGTGAGGGATTAGCCTCTTTTGCAGGACGGGTCCGACGAGCCGCAGCGCTACCGAATACGGATGCCATTTCGATGGAATGTAGTGATGCATCACCCCCCCCGGCCGTAGGACCGAAAACATGGAGCGCGTCGCCGCCTTGTTATCCGGTACATGCTCCATCAGCGTGATCGAAATCAGCATGTCCGCTTCGACATCGACTGGCTGTTCGATCGACTGGACAACAAATTGATCGTAAATGCGATAGCAATCGGGCTTTTCCTCGATGTCGAGACCGATATAGGTGAAATCAGAACTCCGCTCGAGAAGTGGCCGGTCAATGCCGCCGACTTCGAGGATCGCCGACGGTTTTAGGCGCGCAACATCCTCAGCGATACGGCGCTCAAGCTCCGCTTTATAAGACGGCGCGCCGAAAACTCGGGGAAAGCGGCGTTCGAGCCATGCTGCAGCATTCCTGTTCCAACCGATAAATGTCTTGAGAATCACCGAGCTCCTTTTCCTGCCAAACCAGGTGAAACCTGGACATCGAAAATAGATCAAGATCTTGCCACAGGTTGCACGAGCCAGCCCCTAGGTCAGCTCGCTTTGTTCTTCTTTCTTAGTGAACTGCCTTCTGACGTGCTTCACGAATACATCAGAAAGAGGCGCCCCACCACGGAAGCTCGTTTCGCGGGCCGGATCGTCATTTACCGCAACGATTGCCTGGTTCGGATAGGTGATCCGAGGCACCTGTCCAAAAAAGGCTGCCCACAGATTGAAGTTTGAGCCTGCTCCGATGATCGCGCTGGCCTGGGCCATTTCCAGCATGTGCGTGACCGATTCCGCGTGATTGGCTCGGCGCACATTCGGGAGACGAAGCAGCGGAACAAGGTCCGTCTCATCTCCGTCGGAAAAGACATGAGCAGGCATGTTCGTGCCCAAACCCTCACGAAGGGCGACGAGGCTATCGCAATACCATTCGATCGGAAGCCTTTGATTGTGCGTCCCACCCTCGGCCCGGTTCACGTTGAAACGGGAGAAGTCGCCAAGGCGCACATGGACAGCGAGAAAAGGGGCGGCTGGTGCTTTCGGCAGGTATTTTTTGCGGGTGATCCTTCGAAACGCGCCATGAAGCACGGGACCGTAGCCGCGAACCTCATGGAAATACGTCTCGAAATTTGATCCCACGATATTCTTAAAGACAACCACCGTGTTACTGCCGTCACATGCCGCGGATGCAGCCGCCTCTGCCGGAACCTTTCGTGCGGTTGCGAGGAGTGTGGTGCGCCATGGCTCTCCCACATAGCCTTTGTTGGTAAAAAGCTTAAAATATTCGCGCTTGTCCCGCTCCCGGCGCAAATAGGGACCGATACGCGGACGGAACCAACGCGGTCCGAGCATCCGCGCATCGTTCTTTCGGCACCATATCTCACAGCGAGCCCAGGCAAGCATGCTGTGACCAAGGCCGAAGCGGCCAATATCGGGATAGCCGTAGAGATGTGCCATGAGCGTCTGCTTCCCTACCGAACCTGCTGGAAATCAATCAATATTATTCGGCAGATAGATCGCGTCAGCCCGACGGCCGAACGATTGTGATGCTGATTGCGGATAGCGCAGAGCCGATGGTCGAATGCTCTAGATGCGACGAACACGAGGCCCACCCTCATAACCTTGCGCTTCCGCTCTCTACTGCCTGCAAGCTGACCATTCTCGTTGCACGATCAGCCAGCACAAGGTGAATGGCATAGGTGACAGCGGTCGCCAGTGCGTACCAGATCATGACAGTAGCCGGATTGTCGACGCCCACCCAGCCGAGCCCGCCGAAGACGCATAAGGTGAAAAGGAACCGGCCTATCTCCCAAGTGAACTGAAGCGACTGGCGATCGATAACGACAAGGGTCATAGTCAACGCCGTGGCGACAAAGCGCACATACGCGATTGGAAATCCAATCACACAGAGCTTGCCGGCCACAACCCAGTCGGCGCCAAAGATGAGCGGGACGAGGTTTGGCGAAAGCACCATCCCGAGCACTGTCGGCAACAGACCGATGGCAAGAAGCTGAATGAGCGAACGTCGAAACGCTCCATTCAACCCTTTTTTGTCAGTACGGTAAAGTGTTGAGAGCTCGCCGGTGAAGACCTGCGAAACGGCCACCGAGATGACGCCAACCGGCATCAGGATAAACCGCTCGAGGAGTGCGTACTGTCCTGCGGTTTCCAGATTGAACAGTGCGAGAAAGGCGAATGGCGCGACCGCGGCACTAAGAGATGACAGAAGGGTTCCTGGGAAGGTGAGGAGGCCATATTTTTGGAAACGAATTGCCGTAAACTTCATCTCTGAAAAAGAAAGCGGAGAGATCAAAGTACGCCAGAGTCTGCCACTCTCAAAGAGAACACTGATGGCCCCAAAGGCTCTGCCGAACACATCGGCAAGAACGAGACCAACACCGGTAAAAGGAAGAAAGGCAAACCCAAGCGCACCAACTGAGAAGCCCACCGATTGCAGGATTTTAGAACGTGCGCTTAGACCATAGTTACGATCGCGAATGGGCAAGAAGGTGAGCATTTGGTAGATTCCCGCGACGGCCATCGCAACGGGTAGAAAGAAGACAATGCCCTGCAGGGGTGACAGGACGCCCGGTATCAACAAATCAACAGCGCCGGCGGCAAGAAAAGCGACCATGCTGGTCCAGATACAGAGCCGAAACGTCAATTTTAACAGATTTTCAAATACCCTTCCAGGTCGCGCGCTCAGAAGCGCGACCTCGTAGCGGAAAGCCACAAACATAACCGCCACGTTGAGTATCGAAACATAGATCTGATACCGGCCGAATGCTTCAGCATCATAGAGCCGTGTCAAGATGGGAAGAACGGCAACGGCAATGATCTGCGCGATGACGGACCCCGACAGGACGGTCAAGATGCTTCGGAACATTCCAAATCGCCAAATGTGAAAGTGTGAGCAATTTTCGCCTGCTCCTGGCGATTCCGGCTGACCAAGCGAGTTGTCGGGAAAAGCAAACTTGTCAGGCTAGCCTCCGGCGCCTTGGCAAGTTCTGAATCCAAGCTACTCGAAACACGAGTATGGCGAACGTTTCGCTCATTCATCTTGCTTTTCTTTTGCGAACGGCAACGAACTGATCATTGAGAACGCCATGAATCCATTCAGGCGCAGGCAAAACGTCTTCCAGCTTCTCCATCACTTCAGCCTTCCGCGGCCATCCCGGCTCGACGCCAAACAGGCGAAAGTCATCCACGACAACCGCGCAGAAGTGGTCCAGGTTCGCTTGGATAAGATCAAGCTCCTTCAACACCGGTTCGGGTTCGTCACCTTGACCGGTGATACCTCCGCTGAAATGACCGTCCAGAAAGATAAGTGCGTTGTTCACCCGTGCAGCTATTTCGGGCAGCAGCTTGGCGCCGTCGCCGAGCAACAATTCCACATTTTTCCGCCCTGCACAGCGCTTGCAGGCTTGGTGATACAGTGCTTCGTCAATTTCGACTGAGATCACCTTCTCGAACAGACGAGACATTCGCTTTGTCGTGACGCCCTTGTAAGAACCAATCTCCACCGCGGTCGTAGCACCAGTCATGTCCCTGCATGTTTTCATGTTGTGCAACTTCGTCAACGAATGCGGGACAAACTGTCTATTGCGCAGCTTCGCAACGACGTCGAGGACATAGCCTCCGATCGGCTCCAGAATGCTTTTGGGATCATTCATCAGACAGGGTTCTTCATGCTTGATTTATCGCCTTGTTTCGACAGGAACTGCCCGACTTTCCGCGCCGGCTTCGCAAAAAGCGCATAGTCGACAGGGCCTGATCCAAGCCAACGGCGGCGAGAACGCAGCGCTTCCAGATTGTGTCCGATGTGGGAACGGAAGCTGCTCGTGCTTGTCCCCCCAATCATCATGTCGACAAGGACCTGATCCAGTGTCGCGACCTTGAATCCATGAAGCTCGACCGCCCGCAGCATCCAATCGTAGTCGGAGGATACTTTCAGCGTCAGATCAAAGCGGCCAACCTTTTCAGCAACACCGCGTCGAACGTAAAAAGTCGGATGAGCTGGCATCCAACCCGACCGGAACCCGTTGCGAGGTCTGGGTTCTGCCCGCCAGCGGCGGACCACCCGCTTGCTGTCATGGTTGTCCACAAAATCGAGATGGCCGTGGACAATATCGGCGTCAGCGAGCGCCACGCTGATCTTGCCAAGCACGGAACGGTCATGGAACGCGTCGTCTGCGTTAAGAGCCCCGATTGCCTCGCCTGTGCAAAGTGCAAGCCCCTTATTCAAAGCGTCATACATGCCGCGGTCAGGCTCGCTGATGATTTGCAATCCTTGCCTGGTATAGGAGCGGACGATCGTGAGGGTTTCGTCGGTCGAGGCTCCATCGATGACGATCAGTTCCTTGTTCTCGTGATCTTGGGCAAAAAAACTGTCAAGCGTATGACGAATTGTTGCCGCCGAATTCCAGCAGACCGTTAGAACGGAAATCTTCATGTTCACGGGACTTTCCGCACTACTGTGCCGCCTTGCGACTGTGCTCTTCGTCAAGCCGGCGATGCTGGTGTTCGCGCGCCACTACCTTGAGATCGGACTGAACCATCTCGCGCACCATGTCACCAAGAGACGTGGTTGCCCTCCAGCCAAGCACACGTTCGGCCTTCGAGGGATCGCCGATCAGCAGGTCGACCTCGGTCGGCCGGAAGTAGCGTGGATCAACCTCCACCAATATCCTGCCGGTCTTCGTGTCGATACCCTTTTCGTCGATCCCGGAGCCGTTCCATTGAATGCGAGCCCCCACTTCGGCGAAGGCGAGTTCCACAAATTTTCGAACGGAATTTTTCACCCCTGTCGCCAAAACATAGTCGTCAGGAACGTCTTGCTGGAGAATTCTCCACATGCCCTCGACATAGTCGCGCGCATGCCCCCAATCGCGCTCAGCGGACAGATTGCCGAGATAGAGCTTGTCCTGAAGGCCAAGGCTGATGGCGGCAGCGGCTCGGGTGATCTTGCGCGTGACGAATGTTTCACCGCGCAGCGGGCTTTCATGGTTGAACAGGATCCCGTTGGAAGCGTGAATGCCATAGGCTTCGCGATAGTTTACTGTGATCCAGTATCCATAGATTTTAGCTGCTGCATAAGGCGACCGAGGGTAAAAAGGTGTCGTTTCCTTTTGCGGGATCTCCTGCACCTTGCCGTAGAGCTCGGACGTCGAAGCCTGGTAAAAACGCGTATTCTTTGTGAGCCCAAGCAAACGGATGGCTTCCAGGAGACGCAATGTGCCTATCGCGTCGGCATTAGCCGTATATTCCGCAGTCTCGAAACTCACCTGAACGTGTGATTGCGCAGCGAGATTGTAGATCTCATCCGGCTGCACTTCCTGAATGATGCGGATCAGGTTTGTTGCATCGGTCATATCGCCGTAGTGCAGCGAGAAGTTCACGCTGCTTTCATGCGGGTCCTGGTAGAGATGATCGATACGGCCCGTATTGAATGAAGACGATCGCCGTTTGATGCCATGGACTGCATATCCCTTAGCAAGCAAAAGGTCGACAAGATAGGCGCCATCCTGGCCAGTAACGCCAGTGATCAATGCAGTTTTTCGGCTCATTTCTTCCCTTTCGGCGGCTCTAGAAACACAACCAGAGCGTACTTCAGTTAAACGATCCGGCGTTCGACCAATGGAACCAGTTTAAATTCAACTTGGTTATTATCTGGATCCAAACCCGCTTAGCATCGTTTTTAGGGTCCTTAGCACAATAACGATATCCAGCCATGGCGAGAAATTCTTGATGTAATAGAAATCATAGTGCAGCTTCTCGACCTCGTCGTCGTCGTCCGACACATATCCCTGATTCACCTGAGCCCACCCGGAAATTCCTGGTCGAACGATATTTCGGTAGCGATAGAACGGCAGCGCCACCGAATAATGAGAAGACAACACCGTTGCCTCGGGCCTCGGCCCAATCCAGCTCATCTCCGAACGGACGATGTTTATCAACTGCGGCAGTTCGTCAATTCTGGTTCGTCGAAGGAAGCGACCGAGCCGCGTGACCCGGCTGTCACCCGGCTTCGTCACAGCAAGACTGCGAACATTTGCCGCCTCAGGTGCGCTTACGGTCATCGTTCGGAACTTGTACACCGTAAACGATCTTCCTCCGTAACCGAGACGCTCTTGGCGAAATATGGCAGGGCCAGGGGATTCCAGCCTGATCATTAGGGCGATCAGGATCAAAAACGGCGCCAGCAGCATCAGAGCCAAGACTGCACTGACCCAATCGATCGCCTGCTTGATTTTAATGTAGGCCTGATTCGGATTGAGCGAACCCAACGTGTTTTCGGATAAATGCTCGATTTCGACGCGACCAGTCAGCGATTCACTTATCTGCTTGACGTGATAGACGGGAACGCCTGCAAGAGCCTGGTCAGCTATGTAGCGTTCCCAATCATCGGATAGCTCGGCACGAAGGTCGGCAACGACGCCGCTTACGCGGTCAATGACAGTGTCGGGGGAGCCGAGCCAATGCCAATTCACTCCGCCAATCACTTCAAGACGATCCACAGCCCCGCCTGGAACCACGGCGAGGCTGTATGGATCCAGGCGCCGGCTCAAGATGCTCAAACCGAAATACCAGAAGATTGACAGCGTCAAACTACCCGCTGCCTGGAAAGCACTATAGTCAATTCGAAAGAGGAAAATTACCAAATACACAAGTCCGTAGGACAGAGCAAATGTCGGCATAATATAGCCGGCAGCCGCGACGCCCGGCAAATTGATTATTCGACGGAAGAACAAAAACCCTGCAGTATGTGCGACTATACCAGCAAAAATCGTAATCTGAATGTTCGAATAGTACAATATATTTGGATCAATCAGCATCCTGACTAGTGCGGGAGTCATAATTGCAAAAGCCAATCCACCAAGAAGTTGAAACCTGATCCGGTGTAGCAGGTGCCGTTGATTTTGCGGCTTTATGATGGGGGCGTTCAATTCTAGGCACCCTCTGGAAGATTGCCAATCAACTCGACTATTCTCAATTTTTGACTCGACAATTCTTATGACCCGACCGCACGGATTTCAATCAAAATACATCGACCGGTCAGATCGACATACCGAGCCGGACCAGCAGCCTTCACTTGACCCATCTATTTCGCCGGCTTAATCAAAATGTGTAGTCTCTCCAACAATGGCTACCGCACTCCCGGGTGAAACCCGAGAGCGAACTTTGCAACAGCTCGCACCGCACGACCGGGAGTCAATTGCGGCTATGCAATCGCGACGAGTTCCCTCGAATCCAGGTCAACAGGGATTTCGCCGTTCATGATGGCAACCAGAACCCGGGCCCTTCCGGCTGGATCGAGCCGATCAAGGCGACCGATCATCTCCGCGAAAGGACCTGAAAGAATCCGAACCGATGCGCCCGCAATCAAGCCTCCCCTGAAATCAAGCAGGCCGTCCTTGCCGGTCAGAGCTATGAACCGCTCCACCAACCCTGACGGGACCGGCAATGGGCGTTCTCCCTGCATGATGAGCGAGCGCACACCGAACGTCCCATTGACCGAGCGCCACCGCTGCAGCGCGACATCGAGGGCGATGAACATGTAACCTGGAAAATATGCCGCCGGTCGCGTCTCGATGCGCCGGGCATGACGTGTTGTCTTCTCGCAGCGAGGCACAAACGGGTCAAACCCCTGCATACGGAGGTGCCGTTCGGCGAGGTCTTCTTTTCCCGGAAACACGCTGGCGGCATACCAGCGTACAGCGATGCCGGTTGCGGTCCGTTGTGAAACATTCACCTTCGCCGTTGTTCCTTCCGAGCGAATCACACGTCTCTCTCTGGCGGTTCGGCATTTTCAGCGGGAACGGGTACGACAGCTTGAGGACACCAGCAAGCAACCATTTCGCGAGAATGATAGCTGTTGGTCGAAAAAATACTTCAATATGCCTATTAACTTTAGCTTCGCCTAATACACCTAGGCCAAATTAGTCCAGCCGCCTTCGTTTTAGCTATTCTAGCTACGGTATCGAGCAATTGCTTCGATGCGTAGCTTCCTGGCTACGCTGCCTTGCGGCGACTCACTGGGCTGTTCTGGTCGTTAATCTGTCGACTTGACCACAATGTGACGGAAGGCAGATGCCAATGGCGTTTCTGTCCAGGCCATTCATTGTTCGTCGTCGTCACGCCTGCCTGCGTTGACGAAAAGCCTCGACAGGGGGCAGCTGAACTGAATCATTCCCACGCAACCACATCACTGCGGTTGCGTAGACCCGATCAGCGCGGCGTCCGATTCATCGACCGGAGGTCAGGAGCGGTTGAGCAGCGACCAGACAGCTGGCACGAGGCTCGCTGCGAGGGCGACCTTGATCAGGTCGCCGACGATGAAAGGCACGACGCCGAACTGCCATGACTTTTCCGGGCCGATGAGCAGTGCCAGCCAGGCAAAGCCCATCGCCATCATGACGATTTCGGCAACCAGAATCGCGTTGAAGAGCTTGATCGGATGGCGATCCCAGCCGCGATCGGCGGCCCAGCCGACGATCGCCGCCATGACCACGAAGCCGGCAAGATAACCGCCGGTCGAGCCGACCATATAAGCGATGCCGATGCCCTTTTCCGGCGTGCTCTGGAAGACCGGAAAGCCCATGGCGCCCTCCGCCATGTAAAGAAGCAGCGTGGCGACGCCGAGGCGCATGCCGAAAGCCGCGGCGATTAGAAAGACGGCCAAGGTCTGCATCGAGATGTCGACCGGTCCGAGCACGACTTTCGTCTTGGCCGACAATGTCAGCACCAGCGTTCCAACGATCGCAAGCAAAAGCTGCGTTGCCAGGCGAGCCGCGCCCTTTTCAGGCAGAGCGAGAGAAACAAGCGGACGCATCGTCGTAGCAATTGCCATGGTCTTCCCCATTCCGGACTGCCGCAGATCGCGGCCTTGCGTTTTCCTATATTGGCTTCCGTGCTATGCGGCAATCGGTTTTGCCCACCACTCGACAGAGTTCACGATATTCGCATGGCGCTGAAATTCGACACAAGCTTCGACCCGTTCTACGGCCAGGGCTTAACCGTTGCGCCCGACGTGATTCGGGTTACCGCCCCAAATCCTAGCCCGTTCACCTTTCACGGCACCAACAGCTACATCGTCGGGCGCAAGACGCTGGCGGTGATCGATCCGGGGCCGGATGACGACGCGCATCTCAAGACATTGCTCGAAGTAATCGCAGGCAGGTCGGTCAGCCACATTTTCGTCAGCCACACGCATCGCGACCATTCTCCGCTGGCGGCCCGGCTGAAGCAGCGCACCGGTGCCATTGTCATGGCCGAGGGCCCACATCGCCCGGCAAGGCGCTTGCGCATAGGTGAGGTCAATCCGCTCGACGCCAGCGCCGACACCGCCTTTAACCCGGATGTCGCGCTTGCCGACGATACGGTGGTCAGCGGCGACGGCTGGGCAATCAGAACGGTGCTGACGCCGGGCCATGCCGCCAATCACGCTGCCTTTGCTCTGGAAGGAACCGGTGTGCTGTTCTCGGCCGATCACGTGATGGCTTGGTCGACCTCCATAGTTGCACCGCCCGATGGCGCCATGGCCGACTACATGATCTCACTGGATCGGCTGATCGACCGCGGCGACCACCTGCTGCTGCCCGGTCATGGCGGGCCGGTGACCGCGCCGCGCAGCTTCATGCGCGGATTGAAGAGCCATCGCAAAATGCGGGAACGCGCGATCCTGGAGCGGATCAGAAGCGGCGACCGGACGATCAAGGACATGGTCGAGGCGATCTATCGCGATACCGACCCGCGTCTCCATGGCGCTGCCGGACTGTCCGTGCTTGCCCATCTGGAGGATTTGGTGGCGCGCGGTTTGGTGAGCACCGACGGCGACCCCGCCATCGACGGCATTTTCACACCCGTCGCGTAGGCGCTACCCGGCCGGAGCCGTGCCCACCTGGCCGGCGACCTCCTGATCCAGCTCGGTGAGGAAATCAACGATGCGAGCCGCATTGTCGCCAAGGTCGTAGCGGCCGTAGCGGGAGGCCGAACGCATGTCGACGATGATCGCATCGCCATCTTCGGCAACGCGGATGGCGACATCTGCGGGAAGACCGACGACGAAGCTGCTGGCCAGGGCGTTGATCGTCACCTCGCTTTGCTCGTTCGCGTCGGGTAACGGCGCCGTAAGCCGCCAATCCCGCCGATCGAGCACGGTT
Source organism: Mesorhizobium sp. WSM4821 (assembly GCF_055901555.1). Classification (NCBI taxonomy): domain Bacteria; kingdom Pseudomonadati; phylum Pseudomonadota; class Alphaproteobacteria; order Hyphomicrobiales; family Phyllobacteriaceae; genus Mesorhizobium; species Mesorhizobium sp. WSM4821. Next base: position 6,452,482 of record NZ_CM148371.1, read on the forward strand.
TCGAGCGCCTGCAGGACACGATCGAAAGGCAGATTGTAGCTGCGTCCGGTGACTAGCGGATAGGTCTCGGCCTGCAGGCGCTGTTCCCCCGGGGTGGGTGGCGAAGGCGCGTTCATATCCCCGGTCCGGATGCTGGCGTTGAGCACCGGCGGATCGTCGAGATCCGTCGAGATGTCCCTGAGCGGCGGATAAACCGCTGCCCAGTAGGCAGCAACTCCATAAGGGGCAAGCACCAGAAGTGCGAGCAACGTGCCGACGGTAAGATCGCGACCGCCACGGTCGCCGAAATTCCACAGTCTCGAAAAGGCAAAGCCGGCGAACAGCAGCGCAAAGGCGGCAAGCAGCGCGACAATGCCGAGCACCCAAAGGAAGGCCGGCGTCTCGACAAGGTCAAATCGATGGCCGACAAGCACGGTCAGAAGCAGGACCGCCGAAAAGGCGCCTGTCCGCCGCGACCAGCCGGCCGCCCTCGACGTCTGTCGCTGGGAAATTTCCATTATTTTCGGACTGCTCCAACCCGAACGTATGAGCCCTTTGGCGGTGGCTTGAAGGCGAAAGCACCATCTCCGTCAATCCGTCGGAAGGCAATAGTCCCTGAATCGCTGACGCAAGGTGATCTTCTGGATCTTGCCGGTTGCGGTGTGGGGGATTTCGGCGACGAAGACGACGTCGTCGGGCATCCACCACTTCGCCACCTTTCCGTTCATGAAAGCGAGGATATCCGTCCTGGTCGGCTCCCGGCCCGGCTTGCGGACAACAACAAGTAACGGCCGTTCGCCCCATTTTGCATGTTGGATGCCGATGGCCGCCGCTTCCGCCACGTCCGGATGACCGACCGCGAGATTCTCGAGCTCTATGGTCGAAATCCATTCGCCGCCCGATTTGATTACGTCCTTGGCTCGGTCGGTGATCTGCATATAGCCGCCCGGGTCGATATGGGCGACATCACCGGTATCGAACCAGCCTTCTTCATCAAACTGCTCAGATGCGACGCCGCCATAGTAGGCGCGCGCGACTGCAGGTCCGCGGACCTTCAAGCGCCCGAATGTTTTGCCGTCCCAAGGCAACGGGTTGTTGTGGTCGTCCGTCACCTTCATTTCGACGCCGAAGGGCGGGTAGCCCTGCTTGCTCTGGACGTCGAGCCGGGCCTCGCCCTCGAGCCCGGCATAGTCCGGCTTCATCGTACACAGCGTGCCGAGCGGCGACATTTCGGTCATGCCCCAGGCATGGATGACCTCAACATCGTAATTGTCCTGGAACTTCCTCGTTATCGCACGAGGGCAGGATGAGCCGCCGATGACGACCTTCTTCAGGTAGGGGAGTTTCTTGCCGGTCTCCTCCAGATGCTGGAGCAACATCAACCACACCGTCGGTACGGCGGCGCTGAACGTCACCTTTTCGGTGTCGAGCAACTCATAGATCGAGGCACCGTCCATCTTGCAGCCAGGCATGACCAGCTTGGCGCCAATCATCGGCGCGCTCTGGCCAAGGCCCCAGGCGTTAGCGTGGAACATCGGCACGACCGGCAGTATGGTGTCGCGCGCCGAGAGGCCCATCGCGTCGGGCATCGCGGCGATCATCGCGTGCAGCACGTTCGAACGGTGGCTGTAGAGGACGCCCTTCGGATCGCCTGTCGTGCCCGAGGTGTAGCACATGCCGGCGGCGGTGTTTTCATCGAACGTCTTCCAGACGAAGCCGCCGTCGGCCTCGTCAAGCCATTCCTCATAGGCAACGACGTTCGGCAGCGCCGTTTGCGGCATATGCGCCTTGTCGGTCAGCACGATCACCTTTCTCAGCGATTTGACCGCGCCGGCGATCTTTTCAAGCAGCGGCATGAATGTCAGGTCTACGAAGATCGCCTTGTCCTCGGCATCGTTCATGATCCACACGATCTGCTCGGGAAAGAGGCGCGGGTTGAGCGTGTGATAGATCGCGCCGACCCCCATGATGCCGTACCAAGCTTCGATGTGTCGCGCCGTATTCCAGGCCAATGTCGCGATGCGGTCGCCAAGGCCAAAGCCATCACGCTCGAGTCGCTCGGCGACCTGCAAGGCGCGGCGATGAATTTCGGCATAAGTGGTTCGGACGATCGGACCCTCGATCGAACGCGAGACGATCTCGCGTTCGCCGTGCTGCCTGGCTGCATTGTCGATAAGCTTGTGGCAAAGCAGCGGCCATTCCTGCATCAGTCCGAGCATTTGTTCCTCCCTTTGTTTTTCATTCCATTGTGGGACGAACCAGCGGATTGTCTAGCCATAACCGGGCCCAAGCGATGCATTGATTGGCAAGACAGGGGAAACCGCCACAATCCGGCCATCGTCGGCGTTAACTTTGATTAATGGGCAGGGGTGTGTGAAAGAGGTTCGCATGGACGCGCAACTCGACGACAAGGCTCTCGAAAATACGCTTGCCGAAAGTCTGGCCGATTTGGCGCCGGACGCCATAACCATTACCGAAGACGAATTCGTCGAAGTTGTCGGCGGCGCCCTTGAGGCGGTCGGCGGCACGCTGCTGTTCAAGATGTGTGTTCAGAACGAAGGCGAGGGCCAGCACGTTGCCGCGGCATGCGTTGGCGATGGCGGTAACCGTCAGTTCCTGCTTCTCACCTTGCCGACCGGCGGTGGCGCGCTCAAGGTCGAAACCGTGTCGAGAAGCACCAATCCGGTCGCCGGTATTGCCGCCGCCTACGCCGGGTTGATGGACGCGTTTCAAGCTGCTGCCTGATCTGTCATCGTCAGAGCCGGCTCCACGAGAGATCTGGCAACGCCAAGGCGATGGTGTTCGCGCCTCGCATTCGACGGCGGCCTTGCGCAACGGAGGCGCACGACACACATTAAAGCGCGTCGCGTCTGAAGGAATGCGCTTACGTTTGTTTTTGTGCATGTCGTTATTCCAAAACCGCTGAACACTTTGGGCGACGTGCATTAGGTCGATGCAAGGAGAACCAGCCATGGACCAGATCGCCAATCCGTCGCCCGGCTTTCAACGCAACCCGGATAAGGTGATTACGGTCGAGCCTTACATCGGAACTGTGACCGTGCGCGCCGGAGACGCCGTCATTGCCTCGTCCACCAAGGCCAAGATGTTGACCGAGTCTCCCTACCCGTCAGTCCTCTATATCCCGTTCGAAGACATCGATTTCGAACAGCTTCGTAAGACGGACCTGTCGACTCATTGTCCCTATAAGGGCGATGCGAGCTATTGGAGCGTGCTGCCTACAGCAGAGGCAGGCAAGGATGCGATGTGGGGGTATGAGCACCCTTTCGACGAAATGGTCGAAATCCGCGACCACGGCGCGTTTTATCCCAACAAGGTAACGATCGAAACCGCGCCAGGCTGAGCAGAGGCGGCTCGATCCAGATCCTGTGCCGTCAATGCCGACGTCATCGGGCTGGAAAAGGGCCGCCAAAGGGAAGGCGCCGATCAAAGGCGGTATCGCTGCCGGAGCCCGCCTGCGTCCGAAGCGTTGGCCTGCCCCGGAGCCTGCCGATCAAGGCCGGGAGCGACATGCGCCACCACGAAACGGCTCTGGCTTGACGGGCTGGCTTCGGTTCGGCCTCGTCTCGACAAGCAGGCAGTTCCCTCGCCGGACATGATCTCCCCTATCATCGGGAAGAGCATCAACGAGCGTTCCCGGACGCTGCTTCCGCTTCGACATCAGGCGAACCCGTTCGAAGACAGGTGAACACCCGAAACCAGAATCGGAACTCCTGTGTCCACCCGTCGCAATGCGCCGTGAAGGCGCACCAGGCGATTGCGGTCGCGGCTGTCTTTCCCCAAAGAGCTTTCGCTGCCTCAGCAGCTTCAGGTACGGTCCATTTCTCCAGGGCGGCGTCGCGGCGGAAGGCGTCCATCAGATCGGGAGCGCTCGCCGCCGGATGGGGAGATGCCGTAAGAGCGTCCAGTGCTGGCAATTCCTTGGCGGTTGAAGGGTGACGGGCGGCGGACGCTTCGCTGCAAGTTGAGGGATTCTCGGCTGAAGCCGGAAGTTCGGTTGGACGGATCTTCATAGCTCATCTCCTTCTTCAGGCGCGGAAACAGCAGCCAGCCCGCGCCTGCGGAGCTTGGGACGCTGCTCGTCGTGAAATTGAAAGAACTGTTCCGGCATCGTCTGCTGGGCGATGCGCACCAGATCGTTGAGCGCCGAGCGGATTTGAGGCCAGGGGAACTCGGAGCATTCTTCCCAGGTCTCGCCCTCGCGCAACACCGCATCGAGCTTGCCCGCCACGCCGACGAGAGTCGTGGCGGGGGTGGTTGAGAACGCTTCCACCAAATCCTCTGCCCTATCGCCAGCCTTGCGCTCGGCCCTTAGCGCGGCGGCGTAACCGATGTCCTCGCCGGCTGCATCCCAGCGTGCCTGATGCCCCGCGAAATCAGCTTCGGCCTTGTCGCGGAGAGCCGCCATGTCCGGCCCTTTGCCGAGCACGTCATTGAGCGCCTCGATCGAGTGGAGCGTCACGTCCTCACCCTCGGGCAGGCGGACGGTCACACAAGGAAAGCCGACGCTCTCGACAAGTCTCGTCTCCAGGCGCTGCTGATTGCGGCAAAGCCGCTCGGTCAGCTTGTGGGCTGCCTGCCACTCCCGCCAAAGCGCCAGTGCTGGATCGGAAGGCACATTCGTCCTCCCGGCGTCGCCAGCGAACGCGTTATCTTCAAGCCTCCGCGCGGTGGTAGCCACCACTGTTCCCGCAAGCACTTGCCTGCGAGTGACGAAAGGCAGAGTCATGCTATTGTCGGAATCACCCATGATCCGAGCTCTAATCAGCTTGGGTTGTGGCCAGGCCGGGTAGGGTGTTGCACCACCTTATTCGGCCGCTGAACGCCACAGTTTTAAACGAGACGAGCGGCTTTATCAAGTCTTTTAGCATCAAATGATGCCTAAGGTATAATTGGATGATTACGAGTGAGCAATTGCGAGCAGCCCGCGCACTTTTGCAATGGGATCAAAAAGCCCTCGCGGCGAGATCAAAAGTCTCCATAGCAACGATCAAGCGGCTCGAGCCGCTCGCCGGCGCTTTGAAGGCCAATCAGGTTACAATCGAAGCGCTTAGGCGAGCATTGGAAGCCGGTGGCGTCGAATTCATCCCAGAGAATGGCGGTGGGCCTGGAGTGCGGCTTGCCCGACGAACGGACAGCAAATGATCATCATTACAGCACAACACGCAATGCGCGGATTTCCTCCCCGGATAGCCGACATTGAGCGCAACCGGCTGTCATTACCCGAAGAAGCTGACGTTCCTACCCACGCCCCTCAACCCGACGTCTGACCCGACCAACGCTCAGGACGCCAGAGCCTTCCCAACCTGCACCGCCGCCTGCGCGGCAGCCAGCCTGGCGATCGGGACGCGGTAAGGCGAGCACGACACGTAGTCGAGGCCAACCTTCTCGCAGAAATGAATCGACGCCGGATCGCCGCCATGTTCGCCGCAGATGCCGAGCTTGATCTCCGGCCGCGTCGCCCTGCCCTTTTCTACCGCGATCCGCACCAGTTCGCCGACGCCTTCAATATCGAGCGACACGAACGGATCCTGCTCGATGATGCCCTTCTGACGATAGGTCTCCAGGAACGAGGCCGCATCGTCGCGTGAGATGCCGAAGGTGGTCTGCGTCAGATCGTTGGTGCCGAAGGAGAAGAATTCGGCCGCCTCGGCAATGACATGGGCGCGGATCGCGGCGCGCGGCAGTTCGATCATCGTGCCGGTGAGATAGTCGATCTTGACGCCGGTTTCCTCCATCACGCTCTTGGCGACGGCATCGATCCGCGCCTTGACGTAGTCGAGTTCCTTCACCAGGCCGACCAGCGGCACCATGATTTCCGGAACCACCAACGCGCCGGCCTTCCTGCCGGCCTCGACGGCGGCCTCGAAAATGGCGCGCGCCTGCATCTCGGCGATTTCGGGATAGGAAACCGCAAGCCGGCAGCCGCGATGGCCAAGCATAGGATTGAACTCGTGCAGGGCCTCGGTGCGCTGCCTGAGCTTGTCGGGCGACACGTTCATGGCGGCGGCGACTTCGGCCACCTCTTCCTCGGTCTTGGGCAGGAATTCGTGCAGCGGCGGATCGAGCAGGCGGATCGTCACCGGCAGGCCGGCCATGATCTCGAACAGTTCGAGGAAATCCGAACGCTGCATGGGCAAGAGCTTGTCCAGCGCCGTTCGCCGGCCCTTTTCCGTGTCGGCCAGGATCATCTCGCGCATGGCCACGATACGGTCGCCCTCGAAGAACATGTGCTCGGTGCGACAAAGCCCGATGCCCTCGGCGCCGAAGGAACGCGCCATGCGCGCGTCAAGCGGCGTCTCTGCATTGGTGCGCACCTTCATGCGGCGCGCGGCATCGGCCCATTCCATGATGGCGGCGAAATCGCCCGAGAGCTCAGGCTGCAGCATCGGTACCGCGCCTTTCAGCACCTGGCCGTTGCCGCCGTCGATGGTGATGATATCGCCCTTGCGGAACGTCGACCCCATCGCCATCAGCGTACCGGCTCTGTAGTCGACGCGCAGCGAGCCCGCGCCAGACACACAAGGCTTGCCCATGCCGCGCGCCACCACCGCGGCGTGGCTGGTCATGCCGCCACGCGTGGTCAGGATACCTTCCGCCGCATGCATGCCGTGGATGTCCTCGGGACTGGTCTCGATGCGTACGAGGATCGCCTTGCGGCCTTGCGTCTTGAGCTCCTCGGCGTCGTTGGACGAAAAGACGATCTCGCCCGTGGCAGCCCCCGGAGAAGCCGGCAGGCCGATACCGATCACATCACGCGCCGCTTTCGGATCGATGGTCGGATGCAGCAACTGGTCGAGCGAGGCCGGATCGATGCGGGCGACGGCCTCCTCCTTCGAAATCAGCTTGTCCTTCGCCATTTCGACGGCGATCCTGAGTGCGGCCTTGGCGGTGCGCTTGCCGGATCTTGTCTGCAGCATCCACAATTTGCCGCGCTCGATGGTGAATTCGAGATCCTGCATGTCGCGGTAGTGCTTTTCCAGACGGTCGGAAATGGTGACGAAAGTCTGGAAGGCTTCCGGCATCAGCTTCTGCAGCGACGGCTTGTCGGAGCCGGCGGCAATGCGCGCCGCCTCGGTGATGTTTTGCGGCGTGCGGATGCCGGCGACGACATCCTCGCCCTGCGCGTTCACCAGGAACTCGCCATAGAGCATCTTTTCGCCGGTCGACGGATTGCGGGTGAAAGCAACGCCAGTGGCCGAAGTCTCGCCCATATTGCCGAAAACCATGGCCTGGACGTTGACCGCGGTGCCCCAGCTTTCGGGAATGTCGTGCAGGCGCCGGTAGGTGATGGCGCGGTTGTTCATCCAGCTCGAAAACACGGCGCCGATCGCGCCCCAGAGCTGCTCGTTCGGATCCTGCGGAAACGGCTTGCCGAGTTCCTCCTCGACCTTGGCCTTGTAGAGCGCGATCACGCCCTGCCATTCGATGGCGGTCAGTTCGGTGTCGAGTTCACGGCCGAGCCCGCCCTTCTGGTCTTCAAGGATTTCTTCGAACACCTCATGGTCGAGACCCATGACGACATCGGAATACATCTGGATGAAACGCCGGTAGCTGTCGTAGGCAAAGCGCGCATCGCCTGAATCGGCGGCCAGCGCCTCGACCGTCTCGTCGTTGAGACCGAGATTGAGCACGGTGTCCATCATGCCGGGCATCGAGGCACGGGCACCGGAACGCACCGACACCAAGAGCAGTTTCGAGGGATCGCCGAAACGGCGCCCGGTCAGCCGGCCGATATGATCGAGGGCGACCGCGACATCCGCTTCCAGCGAGGCCGGATAGCAGCGCTCATTGGCGTAGTAGGCGTTGCAGACCTCGGTGGTGATGGTGAATCCCGGCGGCACGGGCAGGCCCAGGCTACACATTTCGGCCAGGTTGGCGCCCTTGCCGCCAAGAAGGTTGCGATCGCCGGCACGGCCTTCCGCAGCGCCGTCGCCAAAGGTGTACACCCATTTGGTCATGCTTGCTCCCCGGTTGCAGGAGATTGAAAAGATTGACGAAGCCGAAGTTCCGCCGCGTCTTACCCGAGCGATATGATGCTGCAGTGTGAAAGGCAAGCGTCGGCAGAGCCAGTCGGCTTCTACAATCGATTAAGAAAAAGCGATGCCAAAAAGACTTGCGGCTCGGCGGCCATTTGATTAGAACATAACAGGAACCAAGGGCAACACCATGAGACTGACCGGAAAACTTGATTATCTGGAAATGCCGGCAACTGGTGGAACGCTGGACAGGCTGAAGGCTTTCTACAGTGCCGCCTTTTCCTGGTCTTTCACCGACTACGGCCCGACCTATTCGGCGTTTTCGGAAGGTCTTGACGGAGGCTTCCAGGCCGATGCCGACGACGCGCCCGCCAAGCCGCTTCCCGTGCTTTATTCTAAGGATCTGGAGGAAACCCTGGACGCCGTCGAAAATGCCGGCGGCACGATCGTCAAGCCGATCTTCTCGTTCCCCGGCGGCAGGCGGTTTCATTTCGTCGACCCGGCCGGAAATGAAATGGCCGTCTGGGGTGAATAGCCAAAAGAGACCGGATCCAGGCCGATGATTTCGAACCGAAACGCTCGCCGGCGGATTGGTCGCGGTACTCGTCATTCTCGGCATTGAGGTTTCCGTCGGCTCGTCTTATAAGGCCGCGCGCGCAGCGGGCACGTTCCGGCTGTTGGGGCGTAGCCAAGTGGTAAGGCATCGGTTTTTGGTACCGACAATCCCAGGTTCGAATCCTGGCGCCCCAGCCAAACTGCAAAGGTCCGTTCCGGGCACATAAGGTTACATTTTCTACCGGAGACAAAAGCGGGCGGCCGTTCACTATCCGGTTGTTGTCCGCCAAGCTGACAATCACGTTTCTCGGCCTGCCTCGCGGAAGTCCGGCGTCCAGACACTTGCGATGCGCAAGCCCGAAAATCGGCCCGATGAGGAAAGTGGTGCCGCGGACGGGCTTTCAGACGCTCACTGGTAGGGCATGCTCGCCCTCGTCCGCGAGCGTGGCGAGAAATGATCGCCGCCATTCTGCGGCGTCATTGCGCCTTATGCGCTTGAGCAGGGCGCCGTGCCTAGCAATCCTTTCCTCAAGAGGCATCGCGAGCGCTCTTGCGATCGCGTCAGCAACCTCGTCGGTGACATACGGGTTTACGATCAAGGATTCCGCAAGCTCTTCAGCCGCGCCTGCAAAACGCGACAATACAAGCACTCCGGGATTGGCTTCATCCTGGGCGGCTATGTATTCCTTTGCGACGAGGTTCATTCCATCACGTAGGGGCGTGACCAACCCGACCTGGCTGGCGCGCAATAGGCCAGCTAGCCGCGAGCGCGGTATAGCTCGGTGGATGTAGCGGATCGGGGTCCACGCCAAATCCGCGTATTTTCCATTCACGGAGCCAGCGGTTGCTTCGAGCTGTGCCCGTATCTCCGCATAGGCGCTGACCTCCTCGCGCGTGGGCGATGCAATCTGCAAATAGGTTACCGCCCGCTCGCATTCGGGGTGCCTTTCCAGAAGGCACGCGAAAGCCTGCATACGGCCGGGCAGACCTTTGGAGTAGTCCAGCCGATCGACGCCGATGATCTGCTTGAGACCCAGAATCTGGCGGCGCATGGAATCGATCTGTACATCCTCCGACGCCTCGTTAGCCATTCGTGCGAACGAATCGACGTCAATGCCTATCGGAAAGCACCTTGAAAACACGGTCCGGCCATTGGCCTCAGCGGCGCCATGTGCATCAAATATGGTCGAATTGGTCGCGTGCGCAGAGCGCCGAAAATTCGCCACGTCCGTCTCGGTCTGGAAACCCAGCACGTCATACTGAAGCAGATCATCGATGAGTTCTTCGCGGTCGGGCGTGGCGGCAAATAGGTCAGGCGGCGGGAACGGTATGTGGAGGAAAAAGCCGATCCGATTCCGGAATCCCAGCCGCCGCAACTCGGCGGCCAGGGGGATAAGATGGTAGTCGTGAACCCAGATCAGGTCGTCGTTGCCCGACAGCAGCACAGCGAGCGCCTTCGCGAAGCGTGCATTGATCTGCCTGTAGGCGCATAGAAACTCTCTCCGGTGGTTCACTAAGTCGAGCCGGTAATGGAAAAGCGGCCACAGCGTGCTGTTGGCATAGCCGTTGTAGTACAACGAAAACTCCTGGTGCGGCAGGGCAAGCGCAGCCGTCTCGATCCTCCCCACGCGTTCGAGCTGGATCAGCGGTTCGTCGCTCGCGGCAGAGTCCCGATACTCGGCGCTTGCTCCTAGCCATAGACCTCCACGCTCGGCCAGCGCATCCGCAATGCCTACTGCGAGCCCGCCGGCTTGCGACAGATCGCGAATATTCCCCAGCCTATTCGAGACGACAACCAGTCGACGCGACATGGCATCATTGGAGGCTTCGGTAAGGTTGTCATTTGGTCGCTGCACCAAGAGCAATTCCTAGGCGGGAAGGCCGCCTTGGGAACGGTCTGAGCATGCGATTGTTCCACGAAATTCACCTTGGAATTTCCCGGCGATACCAGACGAATAACAGCTCAAATCTGCCCATCACAGCCGCAAGCCTCCCGTCATGGGGCAACCACCGAAGCGACACCCATTTCCGGGAAATACATATTCTCAATCGGCTGGGATGAGGCCTCCAGCTGGGTTTTGATCCCCAGTTCGACCTGATGCACTGAGGCTGCAAAAGCGCGAAATCGACGCTGAGGATATAGGTCGTGGGCTTTTCCCCCGATCCATAAGCGGCCGCGCCATGGAGCGACCAATGAGGCGGCCCGTCTGAGGTGTTACCCATTGGCCTGCGCCTGATGCTAATCCAGTTGTTCCGATGAAACAAAGCAGTTCCGGTGCCAAGCGCAATCGATCCGTTGTGGGGGCATCCAAGTCTCTTTGATTATGCCGGTTTGTGCGCCGAAAGCCCCGCCATGGTGGGACCAAGACGCAGGCCGATCGGAGCGGGTGTCGCTAATGTCCCGTTTTGGCGGTGATGTCGTATGTGCCGTGGTGCGTTCTGCCGAACAGCATTTGATTGGCGACCGAGGTCGACAGCATCGCGATTAGAGCTGCCAACACCATGAACAGGATCCTGTTTCTGTCATCCATCGTCGATTTCGTCGCGATTTGAAAACCATACTGCACGACGCGCAAGGCTGCTCGCAACCTGCGAATTCGGTAATGCCAATGCCCGGATTCAAGGCTTCCGCGATCACACCATAGGCTAACGCGATCATACAGTTCACAATACAACTACAAGCGGTCGATTCCTTAGCCGATGTAGCCACTTGCGAAGGCCCGCGGCAGGTCGCTCCCGTGGCGGGCTTTTCGCATGGATTTTATCCAGGACCAGGTCTTGCGCGTTACGTGCAAGGTCTGGCGCTACCATGGTTTGCGAATGTCCTGGAGATGTTCCGTTGCTTTAGCCAACCAACAAAATACGTGATCATGAGCGCGTCAGTCGCCTCACCGGCTGGACTCCAGCGGCGAGTAAACACGCCCTCCATTCAAGGCGGCGGTCCCTCCCTGGGATGAGGCATCGGTGACCCTCAGCCACTCCCAAAGCCCGCGCCCCTCTGGCGGAGAGAGCGCGGGCCGATCGGAAGCCCGATCTTCGGCAAGCGGTTGTGGGCACCACCTGCCGCAAGCATCAACCCGTTAGAGATGACTAATGTTCCGTCAGGCCGTCAGAGGGCCGGGCAACGGCACTGATCCAACCGGTACTCAGGCTCGCTATTAGCGGTCGGCGAGCCAATGGATCATGTTTGCCATCAGCCTGCCGTAGAGCGGCCAGCCAAGAAAATCCTGCGAGAGCCAGTGCGGCCCGATATCGGTCGCCCAGGCAATCGTGCGGCCGCGGCCATGGTTGCGAACGGCAAGAAGCGGCCAGTCCGTGCCGCGATGGTGGCAGGTGGCGAGAAGTTCGGACAAGCCGTCCTGCCTGAACTCCAGTTTGTTCATGCCGAGGATGGGCGGCAAGGGCCCCTCGACGCCGGCGAAGATCGGATGCGACGACTGCAGGATGGAGGCCTGCAGGCCCTGCGGCGCCTCCATACCATCACAGAATGGCAGGCAGCGGACGGGCAGCACGTCCTCGACAGGCGTGTCGTGGAACCGCGCCGTTGCGAACATGCCTTGAAAGCCCATGTAGCCGCCGGCCAGCATCAGACCGCCGCCATTTTCGACATAGGTTTTCAGCACTTCGAGGCGGTTGACGCCGACACGCCCGGCGCGGGCATCCGGCGTGACCAGCAATGTCAGAGCGCCGACGTCGGAGATCACCACTGCCTGAAATTGGGCGAGCGCATCGAGGTCATAGGGAAACTCCGCCGCGCAGCGGTCGCCGCCGATCTGCGTGACGGCGATGCCTTCGGCAGCCAGTGCGGCGTTGAAGGCTGTTGCGCCATTTGTCGAGGTGGCACTGGTCAGCACATCGCCGCCGATAGCGACCGATGTCATTGCCGCAAAAGTTTCGCCTGCAAGCAATATCTTCATTGCCGCCCCTCACTGTTTTCATTCGAGAGAATTCAGGAAAGGCGCCGGACAGGCCGGCGCCCTCCCCGTGGCTTGAGCTCTAGAGAATCAGAACTTGAACTCGGCCAGATTGTCGGGGGTAACGATCTTGGCTGGACCCAGGATCAATTCGCCGCCGGCGCCAATCGTATATTCGCCGAGCCTGCCAGCTTTGAATTTCTCACCCTCCTTGCCGGTGATCTTGCACTGCGCAAGTGCCTGGGCCGTCTGATAGGTAAGATAGCCAAGATCGGTGACGTTCCACCAGATATCCTGAGCCGCCCCGTCCTTGATGTATTTCGAGATCAAAGTAGCCGGCGCGAGGCCGGTCAGCTTGACCTTGTCGATCATGCCCGCCTCCTCGAGTGCACGTGCGGCAGCCGGAAGGCCAATGCCTGCCGGGACGATGATCACCTTGAGGTCCGGAAAGGCCTGGACCAGCGCCAGCGCCTGTTGCTGGTTGATCTGTTCGCTTTCTTCGCCGTAGGCGACCTGCACCAGCTTCATTTTGGAAAACTTCGGTTCAGCAGCCATTTTCGCCTTCATGAATTCGATCCAGGCGTTCTGGTTGGTCGCCGTTGGCGTCGACGACAGGATCGCGAATTCGCCTTCACCGCCGCTGAGGTCGAATGCACTTTCCAGCATCATTTCGGCGAGACTGTCGCCTTTAACCTGATTGACAAACACCGCGCGGGCGTCGGCGGCCACGTCGGAGTCATACGAAATCACCCTGACGCCCTGCTGAACGGCGCGCTTCAGCGCAGGCGCGACGGCATTGGCGTCGTTGCCGGCAATTGCGATGACCCCGACCTTCTGCGACACGAGGCTGTTGATGAATTCGATCTGCGCCTCAGCAGTCGCCTGCGATGGAGCGACCTGGGTGGCGGTGCCGCCAATTTCCTTCGCTGCCTCCTGTGCACCTCCAAAGGCAACTTTGAAGTAGGGGTCAGTGTCGAGCTTGGGCAGGAAACCGACCGTTACGGGTTCCTTGGCGCATTCCTGGCTGAAGGCCAGCGAGGTCGGCGCAAGCAGAACCGCGGATGCGAGCAGGGCTGATCTAAACGCTTTCATTGTGACTCCTCCGTCAAAATTCGGGCTTGAATGAAGGGGCCCGAGATCACCCCTTTGTCTCGCGCATTGCGCGGGATCTGCTGAGCAGCTCCTGGGTGGAGCGCCAGTAATTGCCGACGAGCAGAGAACCGATCAGCAGCATGCCGATGATCATGCCCTGTGCATCGCCGCCGATCTGGCTGAGCGCCAGCACGTTGCGGATGATGGCGATAAGGACGAGGGCCAGCATGACCCCGGTCAGCCGACCCTTGCCGCCGAAGACGCTCACGCCACCGAGCAGAACGATGGTGATGACATCGAGCTCCATGCCGAGCGCATTGTTGGCGCGCGCGTTGGAGAGGCGCGCGGTATAGACGATGCCGGCGATGGCGGCGACGATGCCCGAGACGACGAACAGTTTCAGCACCATCCGGCGCGTGTCGATACCGGAATAGCGCGCCACTTCGGGGCTGCCGCCCAGCGCATAGATGCGCTTGCCGGCCGGCGTCTTCTGCAGCACGACCGCAAACAACGGCGCCAGCAGCAGGAACGGCACGATGGTCCAGGGTATCTGGGTCCCTGGCAGGTTGTTGATGCCGAAATCCACGACCGCAGGCGGCAGGATGTTAACCGAACCGGTGCCGAGCAGGATGTAGCCAATACCTCGATAGAGCGCCATGGTTCCGAGCGTCACAACCAAGGACTGCAGTCCCAGCCCAGAGACCAGATAGCCGTTGAAGGCGCCGAGCAGGGCGCCGGCTACGAGCGTCAGCGGGATTGCAGCAAGCGTCGGCACGCCGGCCTGGACGAGCAGGCCAAAAACGACTGATGCCAGCGCCAGAACCGACGCGATCGACAGGTCGATTTCGCGGGTGATGATGAGCAGCGTCATCGGCAGGATCAGCAGTGCCTTTTCCGAGGCGCTGGCGGCCAGTTGCGAGAGATTGAAGCCAGAGAGGAAATACGGCACGAAGATCGCAGCGTAGAGGAAGATCGCCAGGCAAGCGGTCGCCAGCAGCAGATCCCAGAAGTCGATCGAGCGGGCGAACTTTTTCATCTTGCCCTCGCCTGTCTTGCCCGCTCCGCGCGCCGCACGATGAAGGTATCAATGCCGATGGCGACCAGGATCACCAGACCGTAGACGCCCTGTAGCCACAGCGGGTCGACGCGCACCAGCGTCAGTCCGTTCTTGATGACGAGCAGCGTGAGAGCTCCCAGAATGATGCCGAGCAGCGTGCCCGAACCACCGCGGATGGCGACGCCACCGACCACCGCCGATGCGATCACGGTGAGTTCGAAACCAAGCGCGACCCGGGCATCGATGGTGGCGTAGCGGGATGCCCATAGCGCCCCGCACACGCCGCCGAGCAGGCCGGCCATGCCAAAGGCCAGCAGGATACGCCGATCGACGGGGATGCCGATGAGACGCGCGCCGTCCGGGTTGGAGCCGGTGGCGAAAAGTTCACGCCCGATGGCGGTGCGATAGAGCAGCAGGTAGCCTGCGCACAGGATAATGATGGCGATGACGACGATCAAAGGCACGCCGGCAATCTTCAGGCCGGTCATGTCGAGCCAGGCTTGCGTGACTTCGTCGGCGCTGATCTGGTCGCCAGCTGCCCAGATCGAATTGAAGCCACGAAAGATCGACATCGAAGCCAGTGTGACGACGATGGCTGGGATCTTTCCCCTGGTGACGACGAGGCCGTTGAGCAACCCGGCGACCCCACCCACGGCGCATGCGGTCGCAAGGCCGACACCGATGTCGAGCCCTGGATAGGCTTGAACCATGCTGGCCGCCATGTAGGCCGAAAGGCCGATCACCGCGGCGATCGAAAGGTCGATGTTGCGGGTGATCAGCACCAGCATCTGAGCGAGTGCTGCGACCACCAGCAGGGCAGCATCCGTAGATACGGCCGTCAGGTTTGCCGCACTCACCATGCGCGGGTTGATTATGGTGACCGGGATCGCGACCGCCAGCATCGCGGCGAGCAGGCCGAACTCGCGCCGTTTCAGTATGTCGAGCGGTCCCTTTCTTTTCTCCTCTTGGGCGGCGCGTTCCGCCTGCGCTGCCGGATCGATGCGTTCGCTGGGTTTCGTGGCCGCTTCCAGAACTTTTTCCTGGGTGGCTTCGCCCCTGGCGAACTCGGCCGTCCTATGGCCTTCGCGCAGAACGACGATGCGGTCGCACATGCCGATCAGCTCGGGCATTTCGGAGGAGATCAGGATGATGGCCATGCCTTGCGCGGCAAGGTCGGCGATCATTGCGTGCACTTCGGCCTTGGTGCCGACATCGATGCCTTGGGTTGGCTCGTCGAGGATGAGAACGCGCGGCTCGGTGCGCAGCCACTTGGCCAACACGACCTTCTGCTGGTTGCCGCCGGACAGTTCCTTCACCGGCTGCCCGTAGCCGGAAAACCGGAGCTTCATGCGCTTCAGCCAATCCGAAACCAGGTCTATCGCCCGGTCCGTGGCGTAGAAGCCGGAGGGGGCTGCCTTGTCGACGACGGGCAGCACTGCGTTGTCGAGGATGGAAAAATCCATCACCAGGCTCTGGCCCATGCGGTCTTCCGAAACATAGGCGATACGCGCATCCATGGCGTCGCGCGCCGATGCGAAGCGGACAGCTTCGCCGTCGACCAGGATTTCGCCGGCGTCGGGCTGGTCGATGCCGAACAGCACGCGCGCGATCTCGGTGCGGCCGCTGCCGACAAGGCCGCCGAGGCCGAGCACCTCTCCGGCGTGAAGTTTGAGGTCGATGCTGGAAAAGCCGCCGGCGCGCGAAAGCCCCCTCGCCTCCAGCACCAGTGCGCCGGTGGCGTGGTTCCGTTCCGGATAGAGGTCGCTCACTTCTCGGCCGACCATCATGCTGATGGCAGCTGCGCGGCCGAGCTCGGCCTTCGGCTTGACGCCGATGAGGCGCCCGTCGCGCAACACCGCAATGCGGTCGGCGATGCGGAAGATCTCGTCCATTCGGTGGCCGACGAACATCATCGCCACGCCATGCAGCCGCAGATCGGCAACGACGGTGAACAGCCGCTCCACCTCACGCTGCGACAGGGCGGCCGTTGGCTCGTCCATGATCAGCACACGCGCGTCGAGCGACAGCGCGCGGGCGATCTCGACCAGTTGCTGTTCGGAGGTGCGCAAGGCTGCGAGCCGCGTTTCGGGCGGCACGTCGAGGCCGACAGTCGCCAGCACCTTGCGCGCGCCGGCAAGCATGGCGGCGTTGTCGATGCCGCCGAAGCGATCGCGGAGCATGTGGCCTAGATAGATATTTTCCGCGACCGAAAGATCGGGGAACAGGCCGGGATGCTGGTGCATAACCGCAATGCCGGCGGCCTGGGCGTCGTGCGGCGTGTGGAAGACCACAGGCTTGCCATCGACCTCGACATGTCCACTGGTAGGGGAATACACGCCGGCTAGCAACTTCACGCAGGTGCTCTTGCCGGCCCCGTTTTCGCCCAGCAGCGCCAGCACCTCGCCAGAGCGCATTTCGAAGGACGCATCCTTGAGCGCAATCGTGCCGCCGAACGCCTTTGTCGCCTGAACCAGGGCAACGGGAGCAGCCACGCCCCTTTTCACCGCAGCATCGGCATCGCCATATGCGCCCAAGTGCAGCACCTCACCTCCCAGGCTTTGCTTCTTTTTTCAATTTGCTATATTAAATCACTCAGAACCGCAATCGCAAAATTGACTTCCACGGTGCTGGCGGGCACTGTCGCGTCGCGCACGGGCGCGGCTGGAGTTCCTCGATCGCAGCAATTCAAAGATGTAGCGACGCAGTGGTTCCGGGTGAATAACATGGGAAGGCACTAGTTTTGTCCGGAAAAGGCAGCAATTCCGTCAAGGTTCGGCATTACAACGAGCGCTTCGTGCTTGACGCCATCCGTCGCCTGAAGGAGGCCTCCAAGTCCGACCTGGCGCGCGCTGCAAATCTGACGCCGGCCGCGGTCGCCGCCATTGTCGACGGACTGGAGTCGTCCGGATTTGTAAAGCAAGTGGGAAAAAGGTTTGGGCAGCGCGGTTCACCGTCCACCCTCTACAGGCTTGCGCCGGAGCGAATCTACAGTGTCGGTATAAAGATCGGCCGGCGAGCGCTGGAAGCCGTGCTCGTCGACTTCGCCGGCGAGGTACGCGCCCGCGAGTCGCACGAATATCGCTTTCCCGATCCGGAGTTGGTGCTCAAGGCCGGCAACATGTCGCTGGCCAATTTTGACAAGCTGGTCGCCAGGCTTGGCGATGCCAGCATCGTCGGGGTCGGCATCGCCTCGCCCTATTTCCTCGGCGGCTGGAGCGAGGAGCTCGGCTTCCCCCACGATCTTGGCAGCCGTTGGGAAGCAATCGACCTGACGACTTTCTTCGCCATCAGGGCGAAAATCCCGGTCTTCGTGGAAAACGACGCGTCATCAGCGGCGCTGGCCGAACTCGTCCAGGGCGCCGGCGCGCGGTTTCGCGACTTCATGCATATATCGATCGACACGTTTGTCGGCGGCGGGCTGGTGCAGGGCGGGAAGGTGCATACCGGACCGCACGGCAACAGCGCCGCCCTCGGACCTTTGCCAGTATCGCCTTCAAGCCTCGATTCGGTTGCGGCCAAGCCGGCGCGCTACCAAAGCCTGCTCCATAGGGCTTCCATCTACGTGCTGGTCAATCATCTCAAGTCGCGCGGCGTCGAGATCAACCGGGTGCGGGAACTGGACCCATTGCCGCCGGGGGCGCGCGAGCCGCTGTTTGAATGGATCGATGATTGTGCGAACGCGCTGGTCGAGGCGATCATCGCCATCACCTCCGTCATCGACATCGAGGCGATCGTTCTTGACAGCATCCTGCCGCGGTCGATCCATCTCGAGCTCTTGGCAAGGGTGCAGACCCAGTTCAACATGGTCAGCGCCATCGGCATCGTGGCGCCGGAAATCGTTTCGGGACAATTCGGTTCCGAGGCCTCGCCGATCGGCGCGGCCATGTTGCCGTTCTCGGCACTTTTGGGTCCCGACAGCGGCGTGCTGATGATCGGCAAGGACAAAACAATGTTGCTGGGTAGCCTCTTGAAACTTGCCAGCCAAAGCTGAAGCTCATCGGGAATGCGCGGTAAATCGACCCGCTTGCAACGGTTTGGCGACCTTAAAGAACAGAACGGTCTGGACGAGGCGAGCGAAGCCCTGAGGGAGTGTTCATCCACCCTTGCGGCCGCTCCCACAGTAGAGCAAACTCGCTGAAACCATGAAACTCTTGGCTGGAATATTTTAAAGGAACTGGCTGCTCGCTCCCGCATCTCGGATTGGCGACCATCGTTTGAGGTTTCAGAATCGCTACTGCTCTCGCCGTCTCCGCCCTCCTGATGGTTTCAACAGTGCTCGTGCATTTCGAGATGGTCCAACTCGTCGCAAGAATGCAGCGTTCCTGGAACCTGCCTGCTCGTGTAGAACTGCTCGCATTCATCATACCTGCTTTTATCGCGCACCTGTTTGGCATTGGGCTCTATGCGATCGCATTCGCCTGGATGCACGCCCATCCGGAATTGGGAGCATTGATGGGCGATATCGGTTCGGACGCAGCTGACTTCTTCTATTTCTCGCTGACATGCTACACGACGCTTGGATTCGGTGAGGTCTACGCTGTTGGTCCGATGCGAATAACTGCTGGCATCGAGGGCTTGAACGGCCTGGTCTTGATCGCTTGGTCGGCCACATTCACCTTCGTTTCAATAGAGAAGGTTTGGCGCAAAGACCGCAAAAGCTGAAGGATCTAGGCAGCCAACGCGTGGAGACATCTGCCGCCTCGGTGCGGGAACTATGAAGAAGGAAAGACGGGGCATATTTTCCCTGCACCTTGCGCAAGGCGTTGTGTGGCCTGGACGCCATGGGGCAATTGTTCGAGACGCCCCGACCGAGCGAAGGCAGAGGCGCTTCGTGCGCGCAGTTGGGCACAAATCGAAAGAAACAAAACTTCGCCTTTCAGAGCCGAAATATGCATAGCGATAGCAATGCGATACGTATCCTGGCGGGCGAAGACATTCCGGCAAGAAGCCGATTTGGGTTCAGCAGGCGGCAGATTTCCCCGTATCGCATTGCTATCAACAGCTGATCGCGATCAAAATAGTGTAGGACAATGATCCGGAACCAGGCGGGTGGCCTCCGTGACAGGTCTCCAAAATCGCCATTGCAGCCGATTTCGACAGGCTTTGAAGATTTGCAGCCTGTCAATCGGCGACGAGCGAAACCTGTCGGGCCGTTTGCACCGCGTCCTGCTCGAAGTGCGTCACTCGTGCAGAGGCAAATGAACCAGCAAATATGCCGCGAGCAGCCCGACGGGAATCGCGCCGCCTCTACAAGCACCAACCAGTTGCGATCGGTAGTGCGCATCCGATGCTCACCATCGGACGGGCTTTGGAGGGTGAACTTGGAGTGCCCGCAACATGAAAGCCTTGCCCGCATGCGATTGTCAGTTTGCTGCTGCGGCGTGACAATGAAGTGCGATCGCGGCTCATCAGCCGTGTCGCGTCACAGTTGCTGCCGCAGATCGCTTGAAGACGATGGTGACCTTCGTTCCTTCGCTGGCGCCAGAGGTGACTTCGAACTCTGCTTTGGCATTCTCGGTCAGCGAGCGCGCGATCAGCGCGCCGAGCTTGCCGGGCTTGGGCCATGTTTCTCCTTCCGGCAGGCCAATTCCGTCGTCCGCAACTATGATCAGGCAGCCGTCGCCATTGGAGATGCTGCGCAAGGTTATCGTGCCACTTTCACGCCCTGGGAAGGCATGCTTGAGTGCATTTGTCATCAGTTCATTCACGACCAGTCCAATCGGCATGGCGACGTTGATTGACACCGGATATGTATCCACTTTCATGTCTAGGCGGATCCCCTCAGCTGCATGCGAGCCTATCACTGCGGACGCAATCTGGCTGAGATAGACGCCAAGATCGACCTCATCCGTCTGCTCGTCTGCCGACAGCGTCTGGTAAAGGATAGCCAAAGCGTCGACGCGCCCGGCGAGCCTCTCAAATTTTTTTTGGTCGGGCTCGGTCGCATTACGCGTTTCCAAACGGATCAACGCGGTGATCATCTGCAAGTTGTTCTTCACCCGGTGCTGCAGTTCGCGCAGCAGCGTGTCCTTCTCGCGTACGCGCTCCTCCACTGAGCGCGCCTCTTCAGATTCGCCATGGGATGACACGTCGACCAGAGCCACCAGTCGGAAGCAGTTCGTGCCGCTGTCGTCGACGATGATGTTTGAATAAACGTCGACAAGCGCCGGCTTGTCGCCCACGCGCTCCAGCCGGTAGGTACCGACGAAATCGGTTTCGTCGACCAAGGCATCGTGCAGAGGTCGGCCCTTGTGCTGGTGGACGCCAAACCCGGAAAGTGCTGCCCAGTTTTGCCGTGTAAGCTGGGCCGCCGTTAGGCCTGACACTTTTTCGAATTCCGGATTGGCATAGACGACACGCTCCCTTGCGCTCAGGTCCGAGACGGCAATAGCGATCGGCACTTGGTCAAGGAATTTCTTGAACTGCTCGCTTTCCAGCGCGTTGGCAAGGTCTGGAGTATCGAGCAATTGCTCGACTGCCTCGGCCTTGTCTGTTTCCGATTTCATCTAGGGCCTGTGCTTAGGGTTGGGACAATCATTTCCATTCAGGCCCTTCGCCCGCCACCGCTGCAAGGGGGCCCCATGGACCAAACCCCTCGCATGGGCTGGTGGCAACGCGTTCACGTGGTAGGAGACCCGTCCGACGACCCCGGCAACCGATCGCGAATGGCTTCCTCGGTTTTTTCCGCGGTCGATTCGACAACTTTGCCGACCTTGCCCACGAGGGTGTCGGCACTTCCATCCGAGGCTTGCCGATCGGCCTCTTCCTTGACCGTCTCGTAGGCCTCGGCGGCAACTTGCTTTGCTTGCTCGAGGCCTCTCTGGAAAGCTTCTTCTGCGCTGTCCACGAGATTGTCGCGGTAGGCGCCGAGTTGCTCGTCCTCTGTGGCTGTATGGGGCAGCATCACTCCAATAGCAGTGCCCAGAGCGAGGCCGACTGCAGCGATAGCCAGCGGTTCGCGCTCAAAGAGGTCCTGTGCCGATTGGCGCGTCCGAGCCGCTATCTCGCTAGCGCCTGAGCCGAGTTGGCCGGCGGTTGTCGTGATCCTCTCCTTGGCGTCCGTTGCAGCGTTTTCTGCAGCTTCGGCCGTACCGCTTGCAGCTGATGTTAGCGCATCGGCAGCGTCGGAGAGCATGGTCCCAATTCCGGAAGCTTCGCTGCGCTGGCGGAAATCATCACTACCCTGGTCGGAGAAAGCGTCAGGAGCCGTACCTGTCCGATAAGTGGCGGCAGCTGTGGTGGGCGCCGACGTACCGCCGCCAAGCATCAGCCAAGCCAGGCCGGTCCCAATCAACGTCAGCGGCAAGGGGTTGTCCCTGACTTGCGACTTGAGATTGCCAAGCATCGCGGATCCCTCGCCGGCGAACATCCCGGTAAATTCGTCGATCAATTGACCCGGTGTCATCTTGCTGCGGATCGTTTCGGCGGTGTCTGCTACTTTGGCTCGGGCGATCTCGGCGTCGCGTTCGAGCTCGGCTGCGGATTTGTCGCTCATCTGATTTGGTCCTTGATCACGCGCGCGTCGCGCTTGAGTTGGTCTTGTGTACGATCGGGCGTCAGCTCGGAAGGAGCCATGCTTTTCGTCCCAGAGCGCAAAAGAATGATTCCCAGTATCGCGACGACGACCCCGACCAGCAACGAGGACCATCCCGCTCCTAACCCGGCACTCGCCAAGGCGATTACAAGTGCTTGCAAGAGCACCATCAAGGCCGCCAGCAGGCATATGGCGCCCCCCAGAATCTCAGCCGCTCCCGCCCCGGCTTTGCTTATTTTTTCCGACATTTCGGCCCGCAACAGCCTACTTTCGGTTTGAAACAGCGTTGTGACCTGCTGCGCGAGATCACTCACGAGAGTTGCAAGGCCGCGACCTTCCCCGTTGTTGGTCATGGGTTCTGCTCCAGGCTTGCGTGGCCCTCATTGCCGGCCAAGGCATCGTCGCGCTGGCTGGATGGGGGCGGCGTCGGGTCAGAGGCCTGTGCCGATCGCAATCCCGCGTCTGCCGAGCTCGAAGCCGTTTGGGAAGACCGATCTGTTCCCGATCGGCTCTGTGTTCCGGTCGAGGCAGGTGGCGGGGAGCTCTTGATAAACCGTCCCAACGCCAGCCCCGCCAACACAGAGCCAGCAATCAGAGCCCCTGAATTTTCGCGGCCGAACGACCGCATCTCGCCAAGAACATCTTCGAATGGTTTGTCCTTCAGCGAGGATGAAAGGCGCTCAAGTCCACCGGCGGCATCAAGGGCGAACTTCGAAGCGGTCCGCTGATCGTTATTGGCCAGATGCTCGCTTGCCGCTCGCAGCGCTCCGCTGAAGGCCTTTAGGTTGGCACTGACATTGCGCTGTGTCTCCTCGGCCTTGTCGACAAGCACATCCTTGGCTTCCGACGTGTAATCGCCGGCCTTCCTGACAAGTTCATCGCGAGCATCGCCTAGCACCTCTGTCGCAGTCTGCGTTTCGTGCTGGAGCCGTTCGGACAGTTCGCTTTGGGCTGTTTCGAAATCGGCCGGTTTGCGGCCGCCCTGGTCGTCTTCGCGCTGCATGGTTTCTCCTAATGGAATCCGAGGAAGGAGAGGATCGCAAGCACAACGACAACAAGGCCGATGAGATAAATGACACTGTTCATGGCGGCAATCTCCTCCATTGCCTTACGAACTTGCCTGGGGCAAACAGGTTCCATCATTTCAAACTAAATTAGCGATACTGAATTTGGCGCCCTTAGCCGGCAAGCCTCGCACGAACCTCTAGCGGCGGTGCGCTCGTGACAGAGTGAGGCAAAGCACATTCAGCCAATGCGTCAGGCGGGTCACTATGAAGTGACGCCGGACCAGGATTGTTGTCCTTCGGCGCGGCGATGATCGCGGTGTCTCCTCGTTCATGGAGTGCTCCTAGCCTGCCCCTGACGGTCGGCTCCGAGGGAGCTACCCTCATCTCTCGCACAGTTCCGCACCTCCATTGCTGTCGGTGCGTTCGTGGCACACCGTCGTCTGCGTAACGGCAAGCTCACTGTCGCGCTCAGGCAGCTCATCCCCACAACAGAGCACTTCAGTGATTAATGGGATCAACTGGTGCTGCGAGTATGTGGCAATAGCCGTGATGATGCGCGTCCAACAGGGCCCTGTTCGCGGCCCTGCTGATCACGCGCCTTTTATCATGCGAATAGGCTCAGGCATTTTCACCGGACTTGGAGTTGCTCCTGTCGAGAGCATTCATGGAGCCGGCGCCTACCAAGCCGCCGCCCAAGTGGTGCCGGCCATCCTCCCCAACGTAGTGGTCGCCGACCCGTCAGCGCGACGCGCCACCTGCTCGGATACGCCGTGCTTAACCGGAGAAGGCAACATTCCCAGTCGCCACGTCGTGCATCGCCCAGACGATGCGAAGTTCCCCGGATTCAACAAGCTCCTTCATAATCGGGCTCTTTGAAGTGAGCATCTCGGCGGCGAGCTGCGCATTCATTTTCGCCACGGCCTGAACGAACTGCGCATTTTTGGAACTGCGCTCACCGTCGCTCGTGGTCGCGTCCACGGCGGGCCGGATATTGGCCAGGGTGGCAGTGAGATTTCCGAGTTGAACGTTGTCGACGGCTCCCTTGATGGCGCCGCATTCGGAATGCCCCAGCACAACTATCGCGCGAGAGCCGGCCACTTTAGTCGCGAATTCGAGGCTGCCAATAATGTCGGTATTGACGAAATTGCCGGCGATGCGGGCGCAGAAAATGTCACCGATGCGCTGATCGAATACGAGCTCCGGCGGCACGCGCGCATCCATGCAGCCGACAATTGCCGCAAAGGGCGCTTGCCCGGTCGATGTGGCCTTCACCTGAGCCAAGAGATCGCAATTGACCATCTTGTTCGCGACGAACCGTTCGTTCCCCGCCTTTAGAAGGTCAATGGCGGCGTCTGGGCTGACGCCTTGCTGGCGCTCACGGTTGTAAACAACGCATTCTGACGACTGAGCGTGTGCCTGGGCGGCAGCAAAGGTTGCTGCGGCAAGTGGCAGACAACCGCAGAAAACACGGCGAGTAAGCATCGGGACCCCCTTGAGTTAGCTAACTACAAGATGATCCTTGGATGCAATCGTTCGGTCAAGGAACGGACTTCTTACTGGTTAAGGATTTACACTAAAAGCCACCCGCGTTCGAAAGAAGAAGCCCGCGCCTCTGGCGGAGGGCGCTGGCCCGATCAGGCGGCGGCCCGATCTGCAGCGGACAACGGGACCGAGCACGGGAAGAGGCGAGTGTCGACGAGGCGCTGAAGGAGCCACTCGGCGTCTACTCCTATTGGGAGCGTCTTTTCGGCCACTTCGTGCGTGTGAACGTCAAGGTCTCTCCGCTATCGGTGGTCGACCGAAAGATTTCCCGGCGGCAAGGCGCCTGGCCCTTGCCGGCCAACGCCGCGACCCTGATCGATGAACTGCAACTGGCCAGCCTCGTGAGATCGATGACCTCGCTGCGGCGGACCAGGTTGGCGGACTCCGGCCAAAGCCTTCAGTCCCCGCCAGATGGCTCGATCCGTTTGACTTTCAACGCCGGGGCCTACCGGCGAGCATCAGCGTGGTGCAGGCAATTCTAGGACTTGGTTTCTCATAAGCCAGGCTCGAGATGACCCCGCCCGCGGTGATAGCGGATATCGGTCGCGAGCGCAGAGCCGGAGGAGAGGCCGAGGCGCTCATCAAGGGCCGGTCGAGGGCCAGACGCGCCGGCGCGACCGCGACCCCTTGCCTGCCCCCCTGCCGCGTGGAGGGTCATCGAGCCGGAGAGCACGCTGTGCCGGTGCGGCTGCGGTGAATGGCGATATCTGCGAGCCCGGCACAGCGCCAGGATAAGTTCGGCTGTCCTGCAGCACCTTAGATCGGATGCACCCATGCAACAGAGCCTGTTCCCCTTTTGCGCAGGGGTCAGGGCTGCTTTCGAGCGTCTGCTTTACGGCGCCCGTGATCGCACTGCGTCTCGTGGTATCTCGTCCAGGAGATTTGGGCCGGTGCTCGCGGGCATCTGACCATCGGGGGTAAGCTTGTCCACCGCGTCGGGCAATTCTCTTGTAAGGCGGTCGAGAAGCTCGTCTTGCGGCAATCCGGTTTGCTCAGCCAGATCGCGCAACGTTTGCGGATCGATAGCTTTCTCAACCTGGTCGCGGTTAATGGGCCGGTTTGATCCTTTACTTACCCAAGAATCGACCTGATCGCCCGCACCCGCATTTCTGAGACGGTCCAGGATTTCACCAAGCCCGCCAGAGGACCCAGCTTTAACGTTGGGGTCTGTCGAGTCCTTACCGGTTATCAACTCGCCGATCTTGTCCCTGTTCTTGTAGGCAAGCAGTCCAAGCAGCGCTATGGCGACTTTCCCGATATCGAGGCTCATTTCGCATCTCCTTCCATGAAGGAAAGACAAAGCATTTGGCTTTGAAAGGTTCCACGGCAGTTGCTGGTGGTCTATTGTCGAGAGCGTCTGGGCAATCGGGAAGCGCTTGATCGACCGACGATCCCGACGAAGCCCCCAAGGACCCAAGAAGGCGGCGGGTTAGGTAAGAATGGATCAGCTCTGGCACACCTCGCTGAGTGATGTCGGCGATGAGTATCGAGCACTGAACATTAGGAGTTCAGCTCGGTCGGTGCCGTCTGGCACTGGCCGTTCGCATTGCGTTCCCGTCGAGAAGAGTCACATTAGTGACAACTAAAAATACCATAACTCGCCGGATTGCCCCGTTCGCCAGAGATATTGCCGAGGTGATGCCTATTCGCTTCGGCAATATTGCTGCGCACACGCTTTATGCGGCCCTAGATCGGCGTGTCCCCTCATCGTCGATTTGGAGTCGCTCCGACGGCAATTTGTCCGTAGCAATGAGGCCGACCAACAGATCGAGGATTTCGCGGGCAAGCTTGGACTTGCACGAATAGTAGACGTTCTGTCGGTCGCGGCGACGAGCTACGATATCCAGCCGCCGCAGTCTCGCCAGGTGTTGAGACAAGGCGGATTGGCTTAGTCCAACGCGCATTGCAAGATCACCAACGGCCAACTCACCTTCGGCCAGATGAAATAACATCAGCAGCCGTTTCTCGTTGCCGACCAGAGCCAGAAATTCGGCCGCATAGCCGGCATTGGCAACCAATCGTTCCGAAACCATCTCTTGCTCCTGTATCAATCGAAGAGGAACTGTGTTGAAAGCGCTCGCCGGCTGCCCCGCGGGACTGGAGCCCGGCACCCGGAAATTACACATTTGAGTCGACCAACATTAGTGCGCGATCACGTAATGACAATGACACTGCCACTTATGCGTTGCGGCAAGGATTCGGAAATAAGACCCGCGCCACTGCCGCTGAAAGCACCGCGCTTGAGTGTGTCGGCCGGTTCCAGCGCCTCCTCGTAGTGCGTGGGAACTGTTGAGATAGCTCAGGTGGAGCAACACATCGGAGATGAATTGCGGATCGCCCAGGTCCATGGCCAGTTCGCGCGCTTCCAACAGCGGCGGCAGCGCCTTCCGGTAGCCCCGAGGGCACCGTAGGCGGGTCGCATCCGCACCCGCAGATTGATCGCCTGGGCGAGAGTTTTCGGATTTCGGGGCAGCGCGGCGACCGCCTTGCGAGCGCTTTCGAGGAACTGGACCGCGGCGGAATAGGCCGAGCGTTCCTCGGCCCGACCCGCCGCTTGCTGCAGATAGTCCGCGGCAGGTTCCCACGCCTCGGCACGAAGCGCGTGTTCGTGGTGGTTCAGCGATCCGCCATAGAGTCTGTCCATCGCAAGCAATGCTGCCCTATCTCGGGAGGTTCTGGTTTGGTCTCGGGCATGCTTTCCTCACACAATGTTCCCGCAATGTGACAATCGTGACGCAACCAGACGGAGGATTCGCCCGTAAGGTTTTGTGAATATTGCGAAAGGAGACCTGTATATGACTGGCGACCGCCGCGAAGGCACATTCGAAAAGCCCGTGACCGTTTCGCTGCCCTCGGGAAAAGTTCGTGTTTCGAGTACCCGCGAAGCTGCCGAAATGCTACTTTACGATTGGCCCGTAGGAGAAACCGGGCGCCGCATTCAGGCACGCATGGCGTGCATGAAGGTCATCGGTGGCGGCAGTGCCCCGGAGGTCGCCCGCGACGCATTTCTCAGCGCCGCTAAGGAAGCGAAAATCCTGAGTGCCTGACATCTCGCCATTGCGCGTTGCCATCTTCACCAACCCGTCTCCCTGAGACCCTTCGCCTTGATCTGTCCAGCATCCAGTTGATGCGCATGAAGAGACGCTGCGTCGACGTGTCCAGCAGCAGAAGGCACGTAGGACCGCGATCTGCGGCAGCTATGCGTGTTGATCGCGCGAGGTTGATAACTCGGAAATGGGGTGTTGTATCGTCGTGGACGCTCTGAAAACTCCTGGCATCACGGCCCGCCCGTCACTCGCGAGGTGGCGGACTCTTTTTGCGTGAGGTCGCTGTCATCCATGAAAAAGGGGGGCCTTGAGGCTTTGCGCCCTGGCCATGCATCGAGATCGCCGACGGCATAACGTAGGAAGAAGACTGGCCGCCGAGCGAGCGGTAGCATTCGAGCTTGTACTTCCAGGGCAGGCAGCGCGCTGCGACCTGCGTGTCGACGTGGACAGCTCGGGCCGGCGTCTCCACAAGATCGCTTGCGTGAGGCTATCGGCCGAGGCCCACCCGCTATTGCGAACGCTTGGACATTGTGCTCTCGCAATTGGCAAGGGCTTCCCCGGACGAGGGTGGACCAATCCGCGCGATGTCGAGAAACATGCTCGCCGTCGGCGTTGTTATGTTTCTTCCAGACGGTCCCGAGGGCGCTATCAGTCCACGAAACGTGGCATCAGCAGGCGGGGCAGCCAGAGAGAAATGGACGGAAAGAAAACGATAAGGATGAGAATTCCGAGCATGGGCAGGAGAAGAATGACTACGTCGCGCATCGCGTGCCGGATCGAGATCTGCCCGATAGAGCAGGCGATGAGCAGGCAGAGGCCGTAAGGCGGAGTGACGAGGCCGAAGGCGAGGCTGACGATGCCGATGATGGCGAAATGGATGGGGTGCATTCCGACGGACTGGGCGACTGGAAAGAGAACGGTACCAAGAATGACGATCGCGGGAATGGCATCGATGAAGCAGCCGATGACCAGGAACGCAATGGCGACTGCCAATCCCATCTCGGTAACGCCGAGATCCATTGCCTGGACGACGGCGACGAGCGCGGCGGGTACCTTGAAATAGGCGAGAATAAATCCGAAGGCACTTGCCGTCCCGATGCAGAACAATGCAATCGCGGCGAAGCGGCCGGTATCGTAAAAGATGCGCCCTATCTCCTTCAGGTCCAGTGTGCGATAGACCAGCAGGCCGAGCACTAGCGCATAAATGGCCGCAACGACTGATGCCTCTGTCGGCGTGAAGAAGCCGCCTACGATGCCGCCAACAATGATGACCGGCGTGAGCAGCGCCAGGAAGGCGCTGGCGGTGGCTTTGGCGAGTTCGCGAGCGGTGGCACGCTCGTGCATTCCCATCCCGCGCTGGCGCGCGTAGACGTAAACGGTCACCATCTGAGCAAGTCCGATCAGGACGCCGGGAACGACGCCGGCGAGAAAGAGCCCGCCGATCGATACAGACATGAGGCCGCCCCAGACGATCATCAGGATCGATGGCGGAATGATCACGCCCATGACGGAAGAGCAGGCCGTCACTGCGACAGAAAAGGAGGCGGTGAAGCCCTCTTTTTTCATCTGCGGAATGATCAGCGACCCGATGCCGGCGGCGTCGGCCGTAGAGCTCCCCGAAATTCCGGCGAAGAGCATGGATACCACTACGTTGACATGCCCGAGCCCACCCGGCAGGTGGCCGACGAGAGCACGTGACAGGCGGATCAGCCTGTCGGTAATCCCCGCGGCGTTCATCAGGTTGGCGGCGAGCAGGAAGAAAGGCACCGCCAGCAGAACAAATGCATTGTAGGATTTGAACATTGCCTGGAGGAGCAGGATCGGCGTCAGCCGCGGTTCCAAGAAAAAGATCGGTAGACAGGCCAGCGCCAGCGCGAAGGCAACCGGGACGCGCAACAGGATGAATAGTAGGAAGAGCCCGAACAGGATCGACGAGACGACGAGCGGGGTCACTGTGCGCGCGCCATCAGGATGCTCAAATCGCGAACAAGCTTTTCAAGGATAAACGCCGTGAAGAGCACCCCTGCGAGGGGCCAAGCGACATAGATCGAGTTCATGGGGAGGGCGGCGATCTCGGAAGTCTGAAACCAGCCGAACTCGATCAGCTTCCATCCGTACCAGACGAAGACCAGGGCAACGACCAGCATCAGCAGGTTAACGAGGATCCGCTTGGCTGCTTCGGTTCTTCGATTATTGCTGGTCGGCAGCAGGTCGAGGTCGAAATGCGAACCGTCGCGGACCGCGACGATCGCACCCACCATGATCATCCAGACAAAGCAGAAACGCGCAATTTCCTCGGTCCAGATGTAGCGGGGGAGAAGCCCGGTAAAGCGCGACAGAACCTGCATTGAAACAGGCACCAACAATCCGCCCACCAACACGCCTAGCACGATCTTGAGCGCATTATGAATCGCGTCGAGAACCCTGGTCATGGACGTTGCCGCCGTACGTTTCAGAGTGTGGCCGGATTGCCGGAGGGAGAAAGCAGGGCCAACCGCAGCTGACCCTGTGCAGTGCGAAGAGCCGGCGCTACTTGATCGCCTGAATCGCCTTCAAAACGTCGCCGGCACCGAGTTCCCCGGCATAGGCCTCCAGCACGGGCGTGGCCGCATCGAGCATCTTGTCGCGCTCGGTGAACTCGTGTGTCTGCAGCCATCCCTTCTCCTCCATCGCCTTGACTTTCGCGGAGTCCTCGCCGTTCTCGATCTCCCGGCCGAATTTTCCAGCCTCCGCGCCGGCTTCATCGATGCAGCGCTGCAGTTTCTCCGGCAGCTTCTGATAGGTTTTGTTTGAGATGAGCAGGGGACGGATGGTGATAGCGTGCTTGGTCAGAGACAAGTGCGGGCCGACTTCGTAGAACTTCATCTGCTCCACGCCCGCCGCCTCGTTCTCGCCGGCGGCAATCACACCGGTCTGGATTGCGTTGTAGACCTCGTCATAGGCGATTACCGTCGGCGCCGCGCCGAGGGCATCGAAGACCCGCGTCCAGATCGGCGCTCCCTGCATCCGGATCGGAAGGCCAGCCAGTTCTGCCATGTTGGTGACCGCTTTGTTGGCGAAGATATTCCGTGTGCCGCCTCCGGCATAGCCCAGAAGGCGGATGTCGGCCTTTTCTAGAATGTCGTCGGCCACCGGCTTGAGGGCATCGGCTTCCAGCACTTTGCGCCAGTGATCCTCGTCGCGGAACAGGAATGGCATGTCCATCAGCGGAGCCATCTGGGAGAAGGTCGACATATGCGCCGGTGACGCGACGGCGTAGTCGACCGAGATACCTTGATTCATGAAGGCGACGTAATCCTTTTCCAGACCGAGCTCCGAATTGAGATGCATTTCGAATTCGATCGGCTCGTCGGTATAACAAGCTTGAACCAGTTGTTCGAACTTGCGCATGGTCTTGGTGAATGCGTGATCTTCGTTGAATTGACTGGCGCCGACCAGCTTGATCTGGGCAGCTGCGGACGAGTCGATCACAAGTGGAACTACCCAGCCAAGACCGCAGGCAAATATCGTCAAAAATGACTTCCGAATATTTGGCATCGTTTTCCTCCCGACACGCCTCCGGCCAAACGCTGGTCGACGTGATCTTACAGCTCCGCTTTTTGCACAACCCTGCGCGCGGATGTTATCAGCCGAACTATATCTGCGCGGGCCGCCGGGTCAATAACTCTGCTTTGATAGGTCGAACCAGCGCATTTCTTGCCTCACGTGCAGAGGGACGCGAAATGCGCTGCAGCGATCTCCACCCATGGAACTGGCCATCTAGTCACAGACGAACGAAAGCTGTGAGCGGCAGATGATCGGAGGCGACCCGCGAAAGCGGCGTATCGTGGGCTTCAACGGTTGAGATCATTCCGTGCCGATTTGCCATGATCCGGTCGAGCGCCAGCAGCGGCAGACGCGATGGAAAGGTGGGAACCGCCGGCAGCGCGGGACCGAAAGTCGTGTGCAGCGTATTTAGCGCGGAACGGTTTCCTAGTCGCCATTCGTTCAAATCGCCAAGCAGCAGTGTTGGCTTTTCGTCCGGACTGTTCATGATATCGAGCACGACACGGGCCTGTTCGGAGCGCGATCGGCGCAGCAATCCGAGATGGGCTGCGATGATGCGCAGCGTTCGTTTCCCATCCAGATCGATTTCGGCAACCAGGGCTCCGCGCGGCTCCAGCCCCGGGAGCTCTATCTGATGGACATCGCGCACGATGCCGCGTTTTAAAAGCAGAACGTTGCCGTGCCAGCCGTGCCCTTTGCCGTTTCCGGACACCGGCACCGGCACCAGGCCTGTTTCCAATTCGAGACGTGGCAGGTCCAGAAGGCCGGCACGATCTCCAAAGCGATTGTCCGCTTCCTGCAACGCAATGACATCGGGGCCGATTTCCCGGATGACGCGACCGATTCGTTCAGGATCGAACTTTCTGTCGATGCCCACGCATTTGTGAACGTTGTAAGATGCGACCAAAGTGCCTGCGGGGCGTGTCCCTTCGGACGGCGCGGCCATCGCCCTGTGCTTTTTTCTGTCGCGAATGGATTTGAGCACACTTGCAGGCAAGCTACGTCCAGTTCTTTGCATGAATCTGCTGCTCGTCCTCACTGCCTTCAATACGTAGCTTTGTCTCACTCAAACAGGATCGGCAAGCATTGCCTCCATGCCCTGACGAGATGCGGCCATAAAGTGAGGTCGAACGATGGCTGCGTCACCCAAATTCCTCCGGCAGAACGAACAAACCGCTAAAGGTAGGGCGAACCAAGCCACAACACTCGGTCGAACAGGCGAACGATGAGTGGCCGGGCTCTCAGGGTTTCGATCGTGACGGGCGCCGCGGAGGCGATTGCCGATCCGATCCGCGCTTCAATCTCGGCGGCAAAGCCTGCATCAAGAACCTCCACATCAATTTCAAAATTCAGCCGCAGGGACCGGGCATCAAGATTGGACGATCCTATATAGGCCCAGACCCCATCGACCGACAGCAGCTTCGAATGATCGAACGAGCCCGCCGTGCGCCATACGCGGCAGTAGTGCTTCAGGACCTGATCGAATTGCGCTGTCATCGCGCGGTCGACAAGGAAGAGATTGTTCACCGCCGGCACCACGATGTCGATCTCGACGCCTCGCCTGGCCGCGGTCGTCAGAGCGCTGACCAGTTCCCGATCCGGCAGGAAATAGGGCGACATGATGCGGATCGATTTGCGAGCGACGGAAAATGCCCCGATCAGCAATTTGTGGTTCGTTTCGATGCTGGCGTCCGGCCCGGACGCAACCGCCCGCGCCAGCACTCGCTGTCCGTGAGCCGCGGGAAACGTGGCCACTTGCCAGATGTCGCCTTTCAGGTGCTCGCCGCTTGCGAAGCGCCAATCTTCGGCAGCAACCGAAAAAAGGTCGGCCACAACCGGCCCGGTGACCTGAAAATGCGTATCCCTCGCGCTGGAGGAGCCGGCGAACTCGGCTGAGAATCCTTTTCGGATGTTCATCCCTCCGGTGAACGCAATCGTTCCGTCGACAACCAGGATCTTCCGGTGCGTTCTGAGATTGGCGTAGGGAAGACGCAGGCCCATGACGATGTTGCCGTTGAACAGGGCGGCTGTGATTTTTGCCGCTCGCAGATGCCCAAGAATGCTGGGGACGGAGTAACGTGCCCCCACCGCATCGATCAGCACGCGAACGCTGACACCCCGCTGGACGGCTCCGGCGAGAGATTTCACGAAAAGCCGCCCAACATCGTCATTGTCGAAGATATAGGTCTCCAGAAGGACGCTGTGTTGAGCGCTATCAATCGCTCGGCACATTGCGGCATAGGCCTCGTCACCTGTCTCCAATATCGCAATTGCGTTCCCCGAGGTCAGGGCCCGCCGTGCCACCCTGTCGCCCAATGTCTTCAGGCCGGTGAAGCGTTGGCCGTACCGCTCGGCAATCAATTCCTCGGCGGCAATGTCGCGCTCATGTTTTGCGGAAGCCGCCTCGTTGGAAAGGGGCCGCATGGCGCTGATCGTTGCACGACGGATACGGTTTATGCCGGCAACGGCGTAGATGATCACGCCAAGGAACGGCGACAGGAACATCACGCCGACCCAACCTGTGGCGGCGCGGACGTCTTCCTTCGTCATTATGGCGTGGATGATGCCGATGGTCGCCATCACCACCGAAATGATCGCGAGGATCTGGGGCCAATGAGTCATTAAGGTCTGCAACATCGCCAGAACTATCCAGCGAGCGGTTGCAGAACGCAATGCAGCTCATTCCCGGCGCTGATACTCAATAGACCTTGGGAAGCCCACGCCGGCCTGCGGCAAACCTGTTCACGGCGCCAGGCGAAAGCGCCCATCAGCAGGTACATCGGCACCATTCCGTTCAACGGCGACGCACCTTGCGCGGCCGAGGCGTTGAAGCGGGAAGGCTGGAGATGGGTCGATATCGTGCTCGATGTATCCTATGGCACCTTCCAAGGCCTGAAGGCGGCGCAATCGCGAACCAGGTGTCGTTGTCCGAGGTCGAACAATCCGAGCTTAACCAACTCACCGCATGACGAGCCGACGGAATTCATCGAGGCCGAGGCCATCGACGGAAGACGGGCGGAGTGACGACGCCGAAGGCGAGGCTGGCGACGCTGATATGGCGAAATTGGTAGGTGTAACAGATTGGCCGGCCGGCCGGCACCACCAGGGACCAATCTGTACTTCCCACGTTCACGGCGTCGAAGCTGATTGCGAGAACAAATGATGGGCCCCGTCGAAAACCGCCCGGGGAAGGACTCGAAGCTCGCTTGCTTCGTACGGGAGATGCTCGAGATATTGCGTCGTGAGTCGGGCAACAGCTTGCGCCTGGGCCAAGTCGCGACGGCGCTTGATTGGCTCGCGATCAGCTCGTTTCGAGACCCAGAATTTGTGAGCGGCAAAAATCCGGGGATCGGGAACGATGAGGCGTAACGGTCCACCTTTTTCATCGATCGCGATTGCTTCGAAAGCAGGGGCATTTTCCAGCCATGCCAAGCCGGCGATCTCCGCAGCCACCAATTCGTCGTCGGCCTTCCCAACAGTCTGGCGACTCTGTTTCCACGCCGGGTTTGCAAGCGGCTTGATTAGATCGACCAGATATCCGTCGCGGTTTACTGCGCGGAACGTCGCGGATGAACGCTCGAAGGATCGATCGACCTTTCGCAAAAGGTTGATGAGCGCTCCAGCTTCGACGTTGGTCCCAGCCACGATTCTGAGGGATTGGCGCGCATCCATGAGGAGGTCAATGTCTTCCGTCGACGTGATCCCTGGGTCCACGAACACTCCGGCCGCCGCTTCGTAGGCATAGATCGCATTCGTTCCAGCAATACGAATGCCTTCGCCGAGAAGACCGGCTTCATCGATTGCCCTGATAATTCTTGCGGCGAGGAAGGGAACTCGTCCGAGCCTGAGCGCTCGATTGACAGCAGATTGACGCTCAATCTGCTCCTGTCGCGCGGAGAGCGTCTCTTGGGCAGACGCGCGAGCTACTTCCCAATCCGCTTTCTGAGCTTCGGTCGCTGGCGAGCGCCGACCTTCCACCTTCTGGCGTCGTGCACCGGTGGAGTCGTAGTAGCTTCGCATCAGGTGGTCGATGCCGTTCACGGTGTGCCAGACAAGGGATCCGCGAAAGCCCGTCGCCTTTCTTTGGGCCTCCTTAAGCGCAGTGAAGCGTTGGTCGGAATTGACTTTCTCGCGACGCTGGTCATTATTTAATTCAATAAAATCAGTCACCTCAACAGTTATCCCGAAATTTGCCCAGAAGTGTTGCACGCCACAATAGCCGGTGGAGCGACCCCGTGCAACAGTTCCTCTAAAATTCAATCGACACTGTTGATGTTACTGTATTAATTGCGAATTTATGCAGTCTGACGATCATCGCGATTGCGTCAGCTCATCACCGATGCCGGGGGCGTCCCCGATCCACCCAGATCCAGACCTTTCGGCGGCACTGGTCGATGCCCCACTCAACGATCGCAGAGGATCGCCACGCCGTTCCGATCACTAGCCCGGAAGTTCGCATCGGTATGTGCGGCCGTGGGTTGTAGATGAAGAAGGGCGCGGGCAACTACGACACTCAGTCCGCAGTCACCTTGTTGTTGATCCTGCAGCCCATTCCGACCGGTACCAGTCGACAAATTTCTTCAGCCCATCTTCTGTCGAAACGCTCGGCTTGAAGCCGAAATCCCGCTCCAGCGCGGTCATGTCCGCATAGGTCCGCTCGACGTCGCTGCTTTGCATCGGCTCGCTTTGGCGGATCGCCTTTACACCGAGCAGTTTTTCCAGAGTGTCGATGAAATCGGCCAGCCGTACCGGCCGGTTGTTGCCGACATTGTAGAGCCTGCTGGGCGGAACGTCGGCCGTGGGCGGCTTGTCGAGCACGGCAACGACGGCCCGCACCACATCGTCTACGTAAGTGAAATCCCGCCACATCTCGCCATCGTTGAACACCCGGATGGGCTTGCCCTCGAGCATCGCCTTGGTGAATATCCAATAGGCCATGTCTGGCCGGCCCCAGGGGCCGTAGACGGTGAAAAATCGCAAGCCCGTCTGCGGCACCCCGAAGAGATGGGCGTAGGTATGGCTCATCAATTCATCGGCTTTTTTGGTGGCGGCGTAGAGTGAGACCGGGCTGTCGACCTGATCGGTCTCGCTGAACGGAACCTTGCGATTGCCGCCATAGACCGAACTCGACGAGGCATAGACCAGATGCTCGAATGCGGGCTGCGCACGACAGAATTCGAGCATTTCGAGATGACCGACGACATTGGAGCGGACATAGAGCCGCGGATTGTCGAGCGAATGGCGCACGCCCGCCTGGGCGGCGAGATGGATAATCCTGGTTATGTCTTGCCCTGCCAGTGCCGTGGCGAGCGCGCCCTGTTCGGCGATGTCGATCTGATGAAACGAAAAATCCTTGCGGGGCTGAAGGCGGGCGAGCCGCCCCTCCTTAAGAGCCAGGTCGTAATAGTCGTTCATGTTGTCGACGCCGACGACCGCTTCCCCCCTGTTCAGAAGGTGATGGCAAACATGGCTGCCGATGAATCCCGCGGCTCCGGTGACAAGTACTGGCAACGAAATTCTCCATGCGTGGGGACTAGCACATGATCGCCAAATCGAGATCGATTTCGGAAAGGACCATCCGCGACAACAGCATCAAAATGCTACATCCGAATGAAGGGCGACGACCCAGTTCGTGCTATAGCCGAAAGCCCGGATAGGCGCTACCGACAAGCTCTGCGATCGACGCGTCAGCTCGCCTCGCGCATGGCCTCGGCCGCCTGCAGGTCGACCGAGACGAGCTGGCTGACGCCCTGTTCGGCCATGGTCACCCCGAACAGCCGGTTCATGCGGGCCATGGTGATCGGGTTGTGCGTGATGATGACGAAGCGCGTCTCTGTGGTGGCGGCCATTTCGTCCATCAGATTGCAGAAACGCTCGACATTGTGGTCGTCGAGCGGTGCGTCGACTTCGTCGAGCACGCAGATCGGCGCCGGATTGGTCAGGAACACGGCGAAGATCAGCGACATCGCCGTCAAGGCCTGCTCGCCGCCGGAAAGCAGCGTCATGGTCTGCGGTTTCTTGCCCGGTGGCCGCGCAAGGATTTCGAGACCGGCCTCGAGCGGGTCGTCGGACTCGATCAGCTGCAGTTCCGCCGTGCCGCCACCGAACAGATGCGAAAACAGCCGCTGGAAATGGCCATTGACGACGTCGAAGGCAGCCAGCAGCCGTTCGCGGCCTTCGCGATTCAGGCTCTGGATCGCCTGCCGCAGCTTGCGGATGGCCTCGATGATGTCCTCACGTTCGGAAACGATGGTCTCCAGCCGGTCAGACAATTCCTTCTGTTCTTCCTCGGCGCGCAGATTGACCGCGCCCAGCCGCTCGCGCTCGATCTTCAGCCGGTCGAGCTGACGCTCGATCTCGGCCATCTCCGGCATCGGGCTGTCGGCCTCCAGACCGGTATGACGGATAACCAGATGCGGCGGCGTGTTAAGCGTTTCCTGGATACGCGCTTCTACCTCGAGCCGCCTTTCGTCGGCAGCGGTCAGCCGCTCTTCGGCGCGGACACGGGATTCGCGCGCTTCGGCCAGCGACTGGATCGCCGATGTCGCGGCCTTGTCCAGTTCGGACTGCCGGTTCTCCGCTTCCTGCAAACGATCGCCGGCTGCCTGGCGCAGGCTTTCGGCCTCGGCAAGCTGCGACAGCAAGGCGCGCCGCTTGGCGTCGATCTCGTCGGGTGCGTCGGCCAGTCTTTCGCGCTCGGCCTCGGCCTCGGCCTTGCGTTCGCCGAGTGCTTCGATCTGCGTCGAGGCGTTTTCGGCGCGCTCCAGCCAGTTGCGGCGTTCCGCGCCGATGGCGTCGAGGCGGCGCACCCGCGCCTCTGCTTCCCGCCTCAAACCTTCATGGACGGCGCGTGCATCGGCAAGGGTGGCACGGTCGCGAGCGACGTTGGCGGTCGACTGTTCGAGCTGCAACTGCAGATCGCCGAGATCGGGAGCGCTTTGCAGCAGCATTTCCGCCTCGACAAAAGCCGCCTCCGTCTCTTCATGACTGTCGACGATGCGCGCGCGCGCCTCGTCAAGTGCTGCGCGTCGGCTCGACAGCTCGCCGCCGGCCTTCTCGGCCTCGGCCAGCACGTTGCGGGCGGCGTCCAGCCCATGCTGGGCATCACGCCCGGCCTGACGGGCGTTGCGCTCGGCCTCGCTCGCCTGGGCAAGCGCCTGTTCGGCATGGGCAAGAGCCTCTTCGGCCTGGCGCAGGATGCGGGTCGCGTGGACCGCCTCGGCGTCGAGTTCGGCCAGCCGATTTTTCTGCGCCAGCCGTTGCGCGGCCTTGGTCGGCGCGTCGGCGCTGGCGGTGAACCCGTCCCAACGCCAGAGCGCCCCTTCACGGCTGACCAGCCGCTGCCCAGGAGCAAGCAGCGCCTGCAGCCGCCTTCCGTCGTTTGCCTCGATGATGCCGATCTGCGCCAACCGGCGGGCCAGCTGCGCCGGCGCGCGGACTACACTGGCTAGGCTCTTGATGCCTTCGGGCAGTGCGGCGTCGCCGGGCCG
This sequence comes from Mesorhizobium sp. WSM4821, assembly GCF_055901555.1. Classification (NCBI taxonomy): domain Bacteria; kingdom Pseudomonadati; phylum Pseudomonadota; class Alphaproteobacteria; order Hyphomicrobiales; family Phyllobacteriaceae; genus Mesorhizobium; species Mesorhizobium sp. WSM4821. The sequence continues at coordinate 6,491,242 of NZ_CM148371.1, forward strand.
GATCTCGCTCTGGCCCCAATGCACCGGCGCGCTGCGGTCGAGTGGCACGTCGAGATCCTCTCCAAGCGCCGCGCCAAGCGCCGTTTCGTAGCCGCGCTCGACGCTGATCTGCTCCAGGACGGAGGGGAAAAGGTCGCCGCTGGCGGCATTGAGGATCTTGGCCAGCGTGCGGGCCTCGGTTTCGATCCGCGCCAGTTCGGCCTTTGCATCCTGAACCGGCGGGCGGGCATCGCTTTCCGCCGCACGCGCCTCGGCGACAGCCTGTTCGGCGGCAATGGCTGCGGCTTCGGTCTCCTCCAGCAGCGCCTGGGCCTGTTCGACCAGAAGCCGCTTCTCGGCAGGATCGGGCAGGCCAGCGACCCTGGAGGCGATGTCGGACAATTCCCGGTCGACATCGGCGAGTTGGCGGGCGAAGCGGTCGCGGCGCTCGGCAGTGTCGCGCAGTGTTCGTTCGATCTGATTGCGGGAAGCGGCGGCCTCCGCCCGTTCGGCCGTCAACCCGGCGAGTTTGGCTTCACTCGCGGCAAGCGTCGACGCCGCCTGCTCGAAGGCGGCGCGGGTGTTGGCCTCGCGCTCGCCGGCGCCGGCGTTTTCGGTATTGAGCGCGGCTTCTTCGGTGACAAGGCGTTCGAGGATATCCGCATTGTCGCGGACCATCCGCTCCTCGCGTGCGATGTCGCCGTCGAGCTGCTGGAGCCGGCGGTCGAGTTCCTCATGACGGGCGCGGATGCGGCCGGCTTCCTCTTCGATCTGCGTCTTGGCGATCGACAGGCGCTGGAAGGCGGCAGCGGCGGCGGCTTCCGCATCGCGCAGGTCCGGTAATCGGTGGGCACCGATCCCTTGCTCCCTGGCGGCGGCCATCTGGGCGGCGGCGCGCTCGCCTACCAGTGCCGTGGCAATCGCCAGCGCCGAGCGCGCCTCGCCTTCCTGCGTCTTGGCCAGCGTCCAGCGCAGATGCAGCAGCGTCGCTTCGGCCTTGCGGATATCGGCCGACAGATTCTTGAACCGCGATGCCTGGCGGGCCTGGCGCTTCAGGCTTTCGATCTGGCTTTCCAGTTCGCCGACGACGTCGTCCAGCCGTTCCAGATTCTGCTCGGCCGCCTTCAGCCGCAGCTCGGCCTCATGGCGGCGGGTGTGCAGCCCCGAAATTCCGGCCGCCTCTTCCAGCAGGGCGCGTCGCGCCTGCGGCTTTGCCTGGATCAGCTCGCCGATGCGGCCTTGCCCGACCATCGAGGGCGAGCGCGCGCCGGTCGACTGGTCGGCGAAAAGCAGCTGCACGTCCTTGGCGCGGGCTTCCTTGCCGTTGATGCGGTAGAGCGAACCGGCCTCGCGCTCGATGCGGCGCGAAACCTGCAACTCGTCCGCGTCGTTGAAGGCGGAGGGAGCGGTACGGTCGCTGTTGTCGAGGAATAGCGTGACTTCAGCTGTGTTGCGGGCCGGACGCGTTCCCGAACCGGAAAAGATCACGTCGTCCATGCCGGACGCACGCATGTTCTTGTACGAGCTTTCGCCCATCACCCAGCGCAGCGCCTCGACAAGGTTCGACTTGCCGCAGCCATTCGGCCCGACGATGCCGGTCAGGCCGCGTTCGATGACGAACTCGCCGGGTTCGACGAAGGACTTGAAACCGAGCAGGCGAAGGCGCGAGAACTTCATTCGCGCTGCCCCATAAACGGGGTCGGCAAAAGTGTTCCGCGGTTTTGCAACAACAACCCGCGGCACGACAAAAAGGCGCGCACGCCGAAGCGTCGCCGCTTCGGCGCTGCCGAAACGTCAGAGCAGAGGGTCGATGATGGCCGACATTTCTGCAATCGACAGCGCCCCCTTGTAGGTCTTTCCGTTGATAAAGAAGGTCGGCGTCGAGTCGACCTTGAATTCATCGGCGCCGCGCTTCTGGACCGACCTCACATCGTCCAGAAGTTTCTGGTCCGTCAAGCAGGCCTCGAAGGACTCCTGTGTAAAACCGGCCATCTTGGAGATTTGCAGCAGGGCATCCTTGACATTGCCGCCACCTGCCCAGTTTGCCTGCTGCTTGAACAGAACGTCCACCATCGGGAAATAATTGTCCTTGGAGCAGCGCGCCAGCATGAAACCGGCCTCGGCGCTGGGGTCGAACGGAAATTCGCGCAGGATAAGGCGAGCCTTGCCGGTGTCGATATATTTCGTCTTCAGCTCCGGGAGTGTGGTTTCGTGGAAATGCGCGCAATGCGGACAGGTCATCGAGGCATATTCGACGATGGTGACCTTGGCGTCGTCCTTGCCCAGTTGCGCGTCGGGCAGTGCGCCGGGCTTCAGCAATGCCGCCATGTCCACCGTGCCTTGGGCTTCTGGCGCCTTGGCGGCGGCCGGAGCAGCCGGAGTGGCCGGCTTCGCCGGATCGGCGGGAGCAGCAGGCTCGACATCCTGCGCGACGGGTTTTTCGCCCGAGTCGCTGCATGCGCCGAGCAGAACCACCGCCGGAATGGCAGCCAGCGAAGACAGGAGGTTTCTGCGGGACAAGCTTTTGCTAAACGGGGGACGAAGCATACGAATCACCTGACAATGGTTGGATTTTGCAATGCAAAGGCTAGAAAAGGCGAGAGTTGGCGCGAATTAAGGCATTGCCGTCCCCATTCCAATCGCCAAATCTTGTAGACGCGATCACGAAAGCGCGAGTTCTTCACTTCTTTTGGCCGAGAATTGTGGCGCCGAGCCGCTCCAGCGAAGCGCGCAGCCCGTCATCCTCGATCAATCCGACAGTGCCCGACAGTTTTGCCTTCTCGGCCGCGGTCAGCGGCCGCAAGCTTGGCTTAGGCCGCCCCTTGTCCGCTGCCACCGGCTTTTGCACGATTCTGATGCGGCCGATAGCGTTGAAGCCGAGAAAGGCGTTGACCCGGTTGATGATCTCGCCGGTCTCGTGCTGCAGATGGAGCGCGGCCATGCCCTCGCAGGCGATGACCAGCACTGCCGGCTCGAACGGATCGTCTTCATGCATGCGGCGCGGCCACTGGATCTTTTCCGGGCGCGAGCAGCCGGCGAGTCGCGGCCCGGCAATCTCTTCCCACGACTGGACGAGCCCGATCGACATGCCGGCTCGCTTGCGCAACACCGGATCGAGGATCTCGGTTGCGAGATCGCTCACCGGAACGGGATTGCCGAAGGCTCTTTTCCCTGCCATGTGCGTTCTCCAGTCACGACCTTCACCATTTCATCGCTTAGGCCAGTCCTCGATCAATGGCACTGCACGACCAGACCCGCAAGACTGCATCCGGAGACAGCAGCAAAGCTGCGTCTGGGGACACCAGCAAAGCTGCGTCTGGGGATACCAACAAAGCTGGATCCGGAGATAGCGGCGAGATCGCGTTCCGCCTGCTTGCCTGGTACGACGCGCATCACCGCGATTTGCCGTGGCGCATCGCGCCTCGAGAGCTGGCACGCGGTACGCGGCCCGATCCCTACCGAGTCTGGCTTTCGGAAGTCATGCTGCAGCAGACCACGGTCGAAGCGGTAAGATCCTATTTCCAGGCCTTTGTCCAGAAATGGCCTGATATCAACGCGCTGGCCGCGGCACCGACCGAGGATGTCATGAAGGCCTGGGCCGGGCTCGGCTATTATTCCCGCGCGCGCAATCTCAAGGCCTGCGCCGATCTCGTGGCACGGCAAGGCGGCAGGTTTCCCGATACGCAAGCGGGTCTGAGGGCGTTGCCCGGTATCGGCGCCTACACGGCGGCAGCGATCGCGGCGATCGCCTTTGACGAGCCCGCCGCGGTCGTCGACGGCAATGTCGAACGGGTCGTTTCCCGGCTGTTTTCGATCGCCACGCCGCTGAGCGAAGCCAAGGGCGACATCCGCACCTATGTCGAGCGCATGGTTCCCGGAACCAGGCCGGGCGATTTCGCCCAGGCGATGATGGATCTGGGCGCGACGGTCTGCACGCCGCGCCGGCCGCGCTGCATGCTGTGCCCGCTGCGCGAGGATTGCAGCGCGACTGTTTCGGGCGATCCCGAACGCTTCCCGGTGCGCCTGCCGAAGGGCGAGAAACCATTGCGGCGCGGGGCTGCCTTCGTTGCGTTGAGGCCTGACGGCGCCATCCTTTTGCGCAAGCGCGCGGATAAAGGCCTGCTCAGCGGCATGACCGAGGTGCCGACCTCCGGCTGGACCGCGAGGGTCGACGGCGCCACCACCGACGCGGCGGCACCCTTCCCCGGCGACTGGCGGCTTGCCGGACGGATTGGCCATGTCTTCACCCATTTCGCGCTCGAGCTCGACGTCTTCAAGACGATGACCGATGGCGGCGCGCCGGTGGGGCACTTCTGGTCGCTAGCCCAGGAAATTTCCGGGGAAGCGCTGCCCACCGTCATGAAAAAGGTAATCGAAGCGGCGATACCGGGCGCGACGAAGAAGCAGAGTCCGCATTGAATTGCTCGCGCGTTGAATCGCTCGACATTGAATTGCATCGAACGAGGACAAGAATGACTGAAATCCGCCACATCGTTTTCGACATCGGCAGGGTGCTGATCCACTACGATCCGAACTTGCCCTTCAGCCGATTGATCCCCGACGCGCAGGAGCGGAAATGGTTCTTCGACAATGTCTGCACGCATGACTGGAACATCGAGCAGGATCGCGGGCGGACCTGGGAAGAGGCCGAGGCACTGGCAATCGCTCAGCATCCCCATCACGCGGAGAACATCCGCAACTTCCGCCGCCACTGGCACGAAATGGTGCCTCACGCCTATGACGACAGCGTCGCCATCATGATCGGTCTGATCGAGAGCGGCCATGATGTCACCATGCTGACCAATTTCGCTGCCGACACGCTTGCCGAAGCCCGGCGGCGTTTCGACTTTCTCAACCGGCCGCGTGGAGTGACCATTTCGGGCGAGATCGGCATGATCAAGCCGGATCGCGGCATTTACGACCATCACGTCGCCGCATTCGGCCTCGAGCCCGCGGCCACGCTGTTCATCGACGACAGCCAGAAAAATGTCGACGGCGCCAAGGCGGCCGGCTGGCAGTCGGTGCTGTTCACCGACGCCAGGACGCTCGAAGCGGACCTCGATCGCCTGGGGATCAGCGCGTGATTTGATTCCACTTCGACAGGCTCGACTGATTACCTCTTCAAACCGCGCAAAGATCTGAATTTGTATTTGTCCTCTGACTCGAAAGCGGGCAAGCCGACGGGTAAGACGGCGGTGTGACGGTGGTGCGGCCGCCGAGACACTAATTTTCTGGATCAATTCAAAGAGCTGCCGGATGGAACAAGCGCGAGGCAGCGGCCGTCAGCGTGACGGTTGTCGGCGTGACGGCTTTGTTGGTCAGGAGCAGGATGTGTATAATTAGTCCAATTTACACACATTGAGCGTCGCCATGCGAACCAACATCGAACTCGATGACAGACTGATGGCGGAGGCCATGGCCGCCTCCGGCCTCAAGACCAAGAAAGCGACGATTGAGGCGGCCTTGCGCACTTTGGTGCGCCGGCACCGGCAAGATATGGCTATCGCCGCCCTTGCCGGCGCCTGCTGGGACGGCGATCTTGACACCATGCGGGAAGGCCGTTTGCCCGATCAGAATCGATGATCGTTGTCGACAGTTCCGCCTGGACCCGCGCAATACGGACAGCGTCTCGGTCGGCAAGCTCAGGCATCTCGATGACACTCAGGAGATTCCGGTCGGAGACTTGATCCTGCTGGAAGTGCTACAAGGCGCGCGCAACGAACCGCATGCCCAACTGATCGAGCGACCTTCGACAGTTCGCTATTGTACCGATGTTGGGTCCGGCGACGGCAGTCGAAGCTGAACGGAACTACCGCATGCTTCGGCAGCGGGGCATCACCATCCGTAAGACAATCGATATGATCATCGGCACATTCTGCATTCAGGGCGGCCACGCGCTGTTGCATGACGACCGAGACTTCGACCCGATGGTTCATTACCTTGGTCTGCAACTCGCTTGACGAAGACCCGATGGCGGGACTGGCGGAGCGCTTCGCGGCACTCCTCGGTCAAGAAAGCAATCCTGCTTCCTTCGGAAACGATGTGCAATGAGATCGCGATGGCGTTATTGTCAGGCCCCTGCCCGCTCCATGCCGAGGCGGGCAATGCGGCGAAGCTCATCGATCGGGGTCAGGCCGCCGCTGCGCTCATAGTGCCAGAAGGTCCAGCCATTGCAGGCGTCCAGCCCCTGCACCTGCGCGCCGATCTTGTGGATCGACCCCGCACTGTCGCCGATCGCCACCGTCCCGTCGGCGCGTACCTTGGCGGCCCAACGCTTCTTGGCGTCGTAGAGCGTGGCGCCCGGCAGCACCAGTCCGGTGTCGATGAGGCTGACGAAAGCGACACGCGGCTCGGCGCGCTTGCCGGTTAGCACGGTAAGATCAGCGCCATTCAGCGGCCGGACTGCATCGATGCGCTCGTTGGCGGCGTCGATATAGGTCTGCTCGCGCTCGATGCCGACGAAATGACGGCCGAGGCGCTTGGCCACCGCGCCGGTGGTGCCGGAGCCGAAGAATGGATCGAGCACGATATCGCCGGGCTTGGTCGAGGCCATCATGATACGGGCGAGCAGCGCTTCGGGCTTTTGCGTGGGATGCAGCTTGTCGCCATTTTCGTTCTTGAGGCGCTCGGCTCCGGTGCAGATCGGAAACAGCCAGTCGGAACGCATCTGGATGTCATCGTTCGACGCCTTCAGCGCTTCGTAGTTGAAGGTGTAGCCCTTGCCCTTTTGATCGCGCGAGGCCCAGATCATCGTCTCATGGGCGTTCTGGAAGCGGCGGCCGCGGAAATTCGGCATCGGGTTGGTCTTGCGCCAGACGACATCGTTGAGGATCCAGAAGCCCAGATCCTGCATCTTGGCACCGACCCTGAAAATGTTGTGGTAGGAGCCGATGACCCAGATGGTGCCATTGGGTTTCAGCACGCGGCGCGCCGCCAGCAGCCAGGCGCGGGTGAAGGCGTCGTAGACCTCGAAACTCGCGAACTGGTCCCAGTCGTCGTCGACGGCATCGACCTTGGACTGGTCGGGCCGGTGCAGATCGCCTTCGAGCTGCAGATTGTAGGGCGGATCGGCAAAGATCACGTCGATGGATCTTTCGGGCAGGCGGTCGAGCGCGGCGACACAGTCGCCCTTCAGGATCGTATCCAGCCATTCGGACTGCTGGGGAGCATGGGAAAGCTCGTCGAGAAGACGCACGGCAGACATTGTGACACCCAAAGCACGCGTTACTGTTTACTCCCTGTTATGGTTACCGATCAGCGTAAATATTCGGTGAAGGCTGAGAGTTCGGACCTGAGGTAATTTGCGAAGACCGGCCTGTTGGTGTATGCCGCGCCGCCTGAGCATCTCAGCCTCCCTCCCGCTTTCCGGATTTGCCATGCCCCAGCCAGACCTTGTCATCTTCGATTGCGACGGCGTGCTCGTCGATTCCGAAATCATCGCCGCGCGCATCGAAGCCGAGCTTCTGACCTTGGCCGGTTACGAGATATCGGCCGAGGAGATTTCCGAGACCTATGCCGGACTGACCTTCAAGGACATCATGATGCGGGTCGAGGAGAAGTCCCGCATCCCGTTCCAGGCTTCGCTGATCGATCGTGCCGAAGACCTGGTGGATCGCAAGCTGCGCAGCGACGTGCGCGCCGTCGACGGGGTGCGCGAGGCAGTCGCCATGGTGACCGCGCCGCGCTGCGTCTGCTCGAATTCGCGCACCGAGCGGATCGAGTTCATGCTGGAGAAGGTGCATCTGCTGCCGTTTTTCGCCGGCCATATTTTTTCGGCGCTGGAAACACCGAGCGGAAAATCGAAGCCGGCGCCCGACGTGTTCCTCTTTGCCGCGGAAAAGCTCAAGGCCGAGCCGGCGAACACTTTCGTTATCGAGGATTCCGTGCATGGCGTGACCGGCGCCCGGACAGCCGGCATGCGTGTGATCGGCTTCACGGGAGGGGCGCACAGCTATCTTGGACATGCCGACGCGCTGACCGAGGCCGGCGCCGAAACGGTCATCCGCCGCTGGGCGGAACTGAACAGCGTGATCGCGGCCCTGTCGGAGTGGTCGGCGGATGCGTGAGGCAGCGCGTCCAGCCCGACGCGCGCCTCCAATGCAGCGCTTATTGCGTGGCGGCAGCCTTCTTCTTGTCGGTCTTCTTCGGCGGGCCTTCGTCATAGCCGGCAAACGCCTGGTAATCCCGTGCAGCCGGCTCCGGCACGACGACGTTCGAATCGGTGAAGACGAACTGGGTGGCGCTCGAGGGATCGGTAACCTGGACCTGATGTTGGTGAAGCTGCGAGTAAAGAATTTCCGTGCCACGCATCACGGCGACCCGGATCGGCATGGTGATGGTGCCCGGGCTGAACATCGGTCCCGGAACGACCTTGCCGGCGACGCCGATCTTCATCGTCAGCAAGCCGTTGGCACGGTTGCAGTCGCGGCTCACATCGGTGATCGAGGCCTGATAGATGACCTTGGCGGAATCGTCCTGCTGCTCGCTTGCGTCAAGCGCGGCAACTTCGGCGTCCTGGGCGGCGGCTTTTTTCTTGGCCTTTTGGTTGCCCTTGGCATAGGTGCTGAAGAAGGCGGTGCCGTCGCGCAGCGTCACTTTCGGACAATAGGCCTGCAATTGGCTGGCGAGAACCTTGGGGTCCGGCGGTGGCGGCGGCGTCGTGTCCTTCTTTCCAAAGCCGAGGATGCCATTGCCGCCTGATTGGCAGCCGGCGGCGGCAAGCATAAAGCCGGTGAGCGCCAGACCCGCGATAAAACGACCATTGAATGAATGAAACGCCATGAACTGCACTTCCCTCTCGCAAAGCGGGTGACGTATATCAACCGCGCGGCAAAAATGCGACTGAGCAAGCGCCGAAATTAACCACTTTGCCGAAGACGAAACCGCCCGGCAGCAATGGACATGTGACGATGCAATATGTGAGTACCCGCGGGGAAGCGCCCGTGCTTGGATTTTGCGACGCGGTACTGGCGGGACTGGCGCGCGATGGCGGGCTTTATGTGCCTGAGAGCTGGCCGCAGTTTTCTGCGGCCGAGATCCGCGCCATGCGCGGCCTTGCCTATCCCGACCTCGCCATTCGCGTGCTGTTGCCGTTTCTCGGCGGCGAGATCGCGATGCCGGTCTTCGAACGCCTGGTGCGCGAAGCCTATGCGACCTTTCGTCACCAAGCCGTCTGCCCGTTGGTGCAGACCGGGTCGAATATTTTCGTGCTGGAGCTCTTCCACGGCCCGACGCTTGCCTTCAAGGACGTGGCCATGCAGCTTCTCGCCCGGCTGATGGATCATGTGCTTGCCGAACGCGGCCAGCGCGCCACCATTGTCGGCGCCACGTCCGGCGACACAGGCGGGGCCGCCATCGATGCCTTCGCCGGGCGCAACCGCACCGACATCTTCGTTCTTTTCCCGCACGGCCGGGTCTCGCCGGTGCAGCAGCGGCAGATGACGACATCCACCGCCGCAAATGTCCATGCACTGGCGGTCGAAGGCAATTTCGACGATTGCCAGGGCCTGGTGAAGGACATGTTCAACGATCACGGTTTTCGCGACCGGGTGTCGCTGTCCGGGGTCAATTCGATCAACTGGGCCCGCATCATGGCCCAGATTGTCTATTATTTCTCATCGGCGCTCTCGCTCGGGGCGCCCGACCGGCCGGTTTCCTTCACTGTGCCGACCGGCAATTTCGGCGACATCTTCGCCGGCTACGCCGCCAAGAGGATGGGGCTGCCGATCGAGCGGCTGATCATCGCCACCAATGACAACGACATTCTGGCGCGCGCGCTGTCGAGCGGCGAGTATCGTACCAAGGACGTCTTTTCGACCACGTCGCCGTCGATGGACATCCAGGTCTCTTCGAATTTCGAGCGCTTGCTGTTCGAGGCGGCCGGCCGCAATGCCTCGACGGTGCGGCGTTACATGAGCGGCCTCAAGCAGTCCGGCGCCTTCACCATCGAGGCGGACGAGATCGCCAGGATCCGCTCCGAGTTCGATGCCGGCCGTTCGACGATGGACGAAGTGGCCGCCACGATCCGCTCGACGCTTACGGCCAGCGGCTATCTGCTCGACCCGCACACGGCCGCGGCCATGCATGTCGCGGTTGCAAACACCGTCAATGCCGTGCCCATGGTGGTGCTGGGCACCGCCCATCCGGCAAAATTTCCCGCCGCCGTCGAAACCGCCAGCGGCGTGTCGCCTGCCCTGCCCGCTTGGCTAGGCGGGTTGATGAGCGCCGAGGAAAAATACACGGTACTTCCATCCGACCTGAAAATGGTGGAAGATTATGTTAGCCGCCACACGCGGGCGGCAAGTTAGGGAGTATTTGCTATATGGGTGTTGAGGTAAGCCGTCTGTCGAACGGCCTGACGGTCGCCACCGAAACCCTTCCAAGCCTCGAATCCGTCGCTCTTGGCGCCTGGGTCAAATCAGGAGCCCGCAACGAGCGTAACGAAGAGCACGGAATGGCCCACCTGCTTGAACATATGGCGTTCAAGGGAACCAGAAGGCGCAGTGCCTTCGAGATCGCCTCGGAAATCGAGGATGTCGGCGGCGAGATCAATGCCGCCACCAGTGTCGAGACCACCTCTTACTATGCCAGGGTGCTGAGCGACGACGTGCCCCTGGCCGTCGATATCCTCTCCGACATTTTGCAGGAATCCGAATTCGACCCGCAGGAGCTGGAGCGCGAGCAGCATGTGATCCTGCAGGAAATCGGCGCCGCTCACGATACACCCGACGATGTCGTTTTCGACCGCTTCACCGAGACGGCCTTCCGCCACCAGACGATCGGCCGCTCGATCCTCGGCACGCCGGAGACCGTCAAATCCTTCACCTCGAAGCAATTGCACAAGTTCATCGAACGGCAATATGGCGCCGAGCGGATGGTGGTCGTCGCCGCCGGCGACATCAAGCACGACAATTTCGTGCGCGAGGTCGAGAAGCATCTCGGCGGTTTCCGCAGCAAGTCCGACAACACGATGCCGCAATATGCGCAATATGTCGGCGGCGATTTCCGCGAGGACCGCGACCTGATGGACGCGCAGATCGTGCTGGGGTTCGAGGGCCGCGCCTACCATGTCCGCGACTTCTACGCCTCGCAGGTGCTGTCGATGATCCTTGGCGGCGGCATGTCGTCACGTCTTTTCCAGGAGGTCCGCGAAAAGCGCGGGCTTTGCTATTCGGTCTATGCCTTCCACTGGGGGTTTTCCGACACCGGTATATTCGGCGTCCATGCCGCGACCGGGCAGAGCGACATCGCCGAACTGGTGCCGGTGGTCATCGATGAGCTGCAGAAGGCCGGCGAGAGCATCCTGCAGGAGGAACTCGACCGGGCACGCGCCCAGTACCGCGCGGGCCTGATCATGTCCGCTGAAAGCCCGGCCAGCCGCGCCTCGCAGATCGCCAGGCAAATGCTTCTGTTCGGCCGGCCGATCGCCAAGGAAGAGCTGATGGAACGGCTGGCGGCGCTGACGGTGGAGCGGCTGACGGACCTGTCGTCGCGGCTGTTTTCGACCAAGCCGACGCTGACTGCCGTCGGACCGGTGGGCACGCTCGCTCCCTACGAGGCGATCCTCGACTCGCTTTCGGGCACGCAGACCACGGCCCGAAAGCTCGCCGTCTAAGTCCATCAAAGCGTCATGTTCGCGCTCCCTTTCTTTCGCCGCGACCTGCCGGCACTGAAGGGCGACCAGGTCACGCTGCGCGTGCCGCTGACCAACGACTATCGCGAATGGTCGGCGCTGCGTGGGGAAAGCCGCGCCTTCCTGGAGCCGTGGGAGCCGCGGTGGAACCCCGACGAGCTCGACCGCACGGCTTGGCGGCATCGCCTCAGCCGCTATCGCGAAGATTACGCTCAGGGAACGGCGATAGCTTTCTTCATCTTCGAGAAAAGCAGCGGCAAGCTTGTCGGTGGAATCACCCTCGGCAACATCCGCCACGGCGTCGCGCAAAGCGGCCATGTCGGCTATTGGGTCGGCGAGCGCTACAGCGGCCGCGGCCTGATGACCGACGCGGTCAAGGTGGTGGTGCGCTTTGCCTTCGATGTGCTGAGGTTGCACCGGATCGAAGCTGCCTGTATTCCGGACAACGCCCGGTCTATCCGTGTGCTTGAAAAAGCCGGATTCCGGCGCGAAGGACTTCTGCGATCCTATCTCAGGATCAACGGCATCTGGCAGGACCATTACCTCTACGCCCGGATCGAGAACGATCCGCCGGGTGCGGGAACGAAGGACTGATTTTTGACGAATTTCCTGCGAATCGGGTCGCTGTTCGCCTTTGTCCTGGCGGCGATCGTCACGCTTTGCGCGGCGTCCTCGGCCTTTGCCGTCGAACCGATCAAGATCGCTCGCGACGACGTGGCGCTCGACCTTTCGGGCGCCGTCCAAATCTACCGCAACCAGGGCGAGAACTTCCAGGTGTCGACCGCGCCGGGACCGGACGGCATCGTGCGGCGCATCGAGGTCGAAGCCAATGATGCGCGCTCGACCGGCGACTGGGCGGTGTTCGCGCTTGCCAACACCACCGACCAGCAGCTCGACAGGCTGATCGTCGCACCGCATTTCCGGCTGGTGAATTCCGGCATCTTCTGGCCGGATCTCGGCTCGACCCGCATTGCCGCGATCACGCCCAGCGAGGGCTTCGCGCTCGACCGCCAGACCAGCCCCGACGCCGATGTGTTCCGGGTGACGCTGAATCCGGGAACGGTGGTCACCTTCATCGCCGAACTTGCCGCGCCCAAACTGCCGCAGGTCTATCTGTGGGATCCGGAATCCTACAAGGATTCGGTCAATTCCTACACGCTTTTTCGTGGCATCGTCATTGGCATCGCCGGTCTCCTGGCGCTGTTCCTGACCATCCTTTTCGTCGTCAAGGGGACCTCGATGTTCCCGGCAACCGCAGCACTCGCCTGGGCGGTGCTGGCCTACATCTGCATCGATTTCGGTTTTCTCAACAAGGTCATCGAAATTTCGCCCGGCAATGAGCAGATATGGCGAGCCGGAACGGAGGTGGCGCTTGCGGCGACCTTCGTGGTGTTCCTGTTCGCCTATCTCAACCTTAACCGGTGGCACGGCCATTTCAGCTACGGCGCGCTGGTCTGGATCCTGGGGCTGGTGCTGATCGCAGGCGTTGCAATTATCGATCCGGCGGTCGCCGCAGGCATCGCCAGGCTGTCCTTCGCCGCCACCGTGCTGACCGGCCTTGGCCTGATCGTCTTCCTCGGTATACGCGGCTATGACCGAGCCATCATGCTGGTGCCCAGCTGGGTGATGGTGCTGTTGTGGCTATGCGGGTCGTGGATGGCGGTCACCGGCATGCTCGACAACGACATCGCCCAGCCGGCACTGGGCGGCGGGCTGATCCTCATCATCCTTTTGATCGGCTTCACCGTCATGCAGCACGCCTTTGCCGGCGGCGCGCTGCATCAGGGCCTGTTTTCCGATCTCGAACGGCAGGCGCTGGCCGTTGCCGGATCGGGCGACACAGTGTGGGATTGGGACGTGATGCGCGACCGCGTCGTCACCAGGCCGGATGTCAGCATCCAGCTTGGCCTTGCGCCCGACAGTCTGGGCGGGGCTGCCCGCAACTGGCTGCCGGTGCTGCACGCCGACGATCGCGACACCTTCCGTACCACGCTCGACGTGGTGCTCGAACACCGGCGCGGCCGGGTGTCGCAGAATTTCCGCCTGCGCGGCGCCGACGGGCACTATCACTGGTTCGCGCTGCGCGCCCGACCGGTAATCGGATCGGACGGCGAGGTCATCCGCTGCGTCGGCACCATGGTCGACGTGACCGAGCAGAAGAAGTCCGAGGAGAGGCTGCTGCACGATGCCGTGCACGACAATCTGACCGGCCTGCCGAACCGCGAATTGCTGATGAACCGGCTGGAGGCGATCATCTCGATCGCGCGCACGGAGGAGAAGGTGCGTCCCACAGTCTTCGTCATCGACATCGACCGGTTCAAGCAGGTCAATGACGGGCTCGGCATCTCGGCCGGCGACACCATCCTGCTTACCATTGCGCGCCGGCTGCACCGGCTGCTCAAGCCGAAGGATTCGCTGTCGCGCTTTGCCGGCGACCAGTTCGCGCTGATGCTGCTTTCCGAACAGGACCCGGCCCGCATCGCGGCGGTCGCGGACGCCATCAAACAAGCGATCAACAAGCCGATCACCTTTGCCAAGCGCGAGATCATGCTTACCGCATCGATCGGGCTGGTCACCTGGACTGCGGCGCAGAGTTCAGCCGAGGACATGGTCAAGGACGCCGAGCTTGCAATGCACCAGGCCAAGCGTTTCGGCGGCGACAGGATCGAGCCGTTCCGCCCCGCCTTCCGCACCGTCGGGACCGACCGGCTGCAGTTCGAGTCCGACCTGCGCCGCGCCATCGAACGCCGCGAATTCACGCTCGCCTACCAGCCCATCGTGCGGCTGGAGGACGGCAGCGTTGCCGGCTTCGAGGCGCTTTTGCGATGGGATCATCCGCGCCGTGGCATGATCCCGCCGGGCGATTTCATCCCGGTCGCCGAAAGTTGCGGCCTGATCGTGCAGCTTGGCCTGTTCGCGATGCAACAGGCCGCCGAAGAACTAGCGGGATGGCAAAAACAGATCGGCGACGCACCGCTGTCGGTTTCGGTCAACCTGTCCAGCCGCCAGCTCATCCGTCGCGATCTGGTCAGCGACGTCCGCTCGGTGATTGCGCGAGCCAATCTGAAGCCGCGCTGCTTCCGCCTCGAACTCACCGAATCTCTGGTTATGGACAATCCCGAGCAGACAGCCCATGTGCTGACCAAGCTCAAGAAGCTTGGTATCGGCCTGTCACTGGACGATTTCGGCACCGGCTATTCATCGCTAGCCTATCTGACGCGCTTCCCCTTCGATACGATCAAGATCGACAAAAGCTTCGTCGACGATGCGACACCGAAACGCACGGTACTGCTCAGATCCATGGTCAACATGGCGCATGAGCTCGGCCTTTCGGTCGTGGCCGAGGGCATTTCGGACGAAAGCGACGCGCTCGAACTGCGCCAGATGGGCTGCGAATATGTGCAGAGCTTCATGTTCGGCGCGCCGATGCCCGGCGATCAGGTGCTGAAGGCGCTGAAGGAACAGTATCCGCTGGCTCAGGCGTGATTTGTGCCTGTCGTTGTCCGAAACTGCTGAGCACCCTCGGTTCGAGACCGAGGGCAGGCTTTGGGTGACATCATGCACCAGAGGTGAAAGCCTGAGGGATTGATATCCGCTTGCAATGGCAGAAGCGGAGCCTCCTATGCCCTTCCTTCTGGGCAGCCACATGACACTCCACATTCGGTGGGTCGTTCGCAGCTGCGCCACGTATTCAAACGGTCCCTGTCCTAGGCCATCACCACAAGCAAATCGTGTCCTTGCCAGGCACTTATGGTCAAAATCATATGGGATCAGGAGTGCATAGGCAGTGAGATTGGACGCCGACCAATGATGGCGCTGACCATGCGAGCCGTCACCGGTGCCAGCGTTAGGCCGAGATGGCCGTGGCCGAAAGCAAGTATGATGTTGCTGCCGCCACGCGAAGAGCGGATCACTGGCACTGAGTCAGGCATGGAAGGCCGAAAGCCGAGCCAGGTGCGGTCCGCTTTGCCCAGTGTCGGAAAGATTGCCCGCGCACCGCGTTCCAGAAGTTCGATGCGACGCGGACTGGGTGGGGCGTTCAGCCCACCTAACTCGACGGTTCCGGCAACTCGCAGCCGGTTGGCCATCGGCACCAGGTAGAAGCCGCGCGCGGTTGGGCAGACCGGGCGCGAGAGCAGCGGCGCCTGCATGTCGAACTCGACGTGGTAACCGCGCTCGGTATCGAGCGCTACGTGGTCGCCGGCTTGTGCAGCCAGCATCTTCGAATGGGCGCCGGCGGCAATGACGACGGTCTTGGCCATGAGATCAAGCGCTGCGCCCGTGACATGGACTTGCCGCTCGTCGCGCTCGATCCGTTCAGCTCTTGCGGTGATGAAACGAACCCCCGCCGCTGCTGCGGCTTTGGCCAGGCGTTCCATCATCGCGCCCGGATCTGTGAGATTGACCGCGTTGGGAAAAAGCACACCGCCACCCTCGAATGGCGGCAGCTTCGGCTCGATTGCCGCAACCTCATCGGCGGTCAGAAACTTCTGCCCGATACCGTATTTCGCACGCCAACCGATGTCGGCGGAAGCTGCGGCGAATGCCTGTTTCGAGGAATAGAGATAAAGGCAGCCGTTCTGCTTCAGCAGGTCATCAGCGCCGATCTGCGAGGCCAGTTCGCGCCACCCTGAAAGTGAATCGATAAGCAGTGTGGCGATCGCCGCAGCGTTCTTTTCCGCATTTTGTGGCAGCGACTGCCAGGCAAAGCGCAAGAGCCAGGGCATCAGCGCCGGCAGGGCCGAACGGCGGATTGAAAGCGGGCTGTCTCGTTTGAACAGCAGCGACGGAAGGTTGCGCAGCACAGCAGGCGTGCCGACCGGGATCACCGCATAATCGGCAACCGTGCCGGCATTGCCGTAAGACGCGCCAGAACCCGGCTTGTTTGGTTCGACAAGCGTCACCTCGCGTCCTTCGGCCGCCAGCCGCGTTGCGGTCGCCAGCCCGATGACACCGCCACCTATGATGGCAATCTCGGTCGAATCCCGTAGCATCGATTCAGACCATCGTATCGAAGAGGCGGCGATCGCCCGCAAGGATGTCGCGCAGACTTTCCAAGGCGCGGCGGAGATCTTCGCGAGAGCGGGCAGCACCGACATTGATGCGAACCGCGTGCGGAATCGAATCGCGACCCACCGCGAAGGCTTCCCCCGAAAGCACGCCGACGCCGCTCTGATGCGCCGCACGCGAGAATGCGTTGCCGTTCCATGGTTCCGGCAGCTGCAGCCATGCATGGGTAGCGACATCGTCAGTCATGACGTCGAAGCCTGACAGGATCTCCCTGACACTTGCCTGTCTATGCGCGAACTCGTTGCGCTGGCCGGCGATCACGCTGTCGACCAAACCGTCCTCGATCATGCGCGTGGCGATCAGCGCGTTGAGCGGACTGGTGCTCCAGCAATTGATGCGCAGCATCGCCGCAATGTCGGCGATCATCGATTTCGGCGCCAGCACCGCACCAAGCCGCAAGCCGGGCGCCACACATTTGGACAAACCGCCGATATGTATGGTGATGTCGGGATCGGATGCGACGAAGGCAGGCGGCGACAGTTCCTTTAGCGGGCGATAGACGTCGTCCTCGATAATCAGCACCTCATGCTTGCGCGCGATCTCCGCGATGGCCCGACGTCGCCCGGAATCAAGAGTGATGGTTGTTGGGTTGTGCAGTGTCGGCACCAGAAAAACCGCGCGCGGCTTATGTTCAGCACACATAGCCTCGAGCACTTCCGGGCGCATGCCGCCGCGATCCATGCCGACGGGCCTGAGGGTAAGGTCGAGCGAGCGGCAGAGCGCGCCGATTCCTTGATAGGTGACCGCATCCGCAAGGATGGTATCGCCGGGCCGCGCCAATGCACCAAGCACGCAAGCCAGGCCGTGCTGAGCGCCATTGGTCATGACGATCTGCGCCGGTTCGTTCACGCCGGCCATTGCCGAAAACCAGCCAGCCATCGCCTCGCGCGCCCAAACAGGTCCCTCCGGCGCGTGGAAATCCTGCAACGCCGCGTAGCGACGGTCGATCGGCAGTTGAGGCATCAATGTCGCCAGCGCCTGCAGATAGCCGGTGGTTGCAGGACGGTTGACGGAGAGATCGATGAAACCTTGCTCGTCGACCGGAGCGGATTGGAAGCTCGCTGTCATGGCGGGATCGGCGATGATCGAACCGCGCCCCGGCCGGCTTTCGACCAACCCGCGCTCCTGCAGGGAGGCAAAGGCACGTGTTACCGTTGTCAGGTTGACACCTGCCATGCGGGCGATGTCGCGCTGCGGCGGCAGCCGGTCGCCGGCGGCCAGCTTCCCTTCGGTGATCTTGTCAGCGATCAGGTCAGCGATCTGACGATAGATCGGCAAGTCGCCTGTCGTGAACTGTGATTTTTCGAACATGCGCTGTGGCGAATCCTCTCTGTCTGCCATTTAGTGCCACAAGGTACTCCGTCATGCAATCAGGCAGTTCTCTGGAACTTGTATGACATATAATTCGCATTATGAAAGGGAAACCCCCGTTGACGTGCTTCGAGAATGAGTGCTAGCCTAGGAATATTGAATTGTATGGTCATACAAATTAAAGTTGGGCACAACCCAAGCGACCAACAAAAAGAGGAGAACGACGATGACACTGCATGCCCTGAAACTGACGGCACGAATCCTGACTATCACGTCGGCTCTTCTGCTTGCCGGTGCCGCCCACGCGGAAACGCTGCGGCTTTCAACGTTGAAGCAGCCTGGCTCGGATGGCGAAGCAGCTGCGCTGAAATTCGCCAAGTTGGTCGGCGATCGCACGCAAGGTCGCATCGAGATCAAGGTTTATCCGGCCAGCCAGCTCGGTGACTGGACGGAGGTCTACGAACAAGTCATGCAAGGGGCGGTCGACATGGCGATGCAGCCGCTGGCGACCGCCGATGACAAGCGGCTGGCGATCACCTGGTTCCCCTACGCGTTCACCAACTACGACACAGCCAAGCAATCGCTGTCGCCGGGTGGCGCCGTGTTCGGCATCGTCAGCGAGGCCATCTCCTCCAAGGGCCTGACGCCGCTCGGCGTCTATGGCGAAGGCATGGGCGGCGCCGGTTTCGCGAAGGCCGTGGAGAACCCCGCCGATCCGGAATTGAAGCGCAATTTGAAGGTCCGGGTGTGGCCGGGCGGCACAACGCATCGCGTGCTTCTGGAACGCTTCGGCTTCAACACCGCTACACTGCCCTGGGCAGAGCTCTATACCGGCATGCAGACCGGCGTGGTCGATGGGCAGATCGGGGGCACAGCCGGCATGGCGCTGGAGTCTTTCAAAGACATCACCAAGACCTGGGTTCAGTACAACGATCATTTCGAAGGCGACTGGTTCATTGTGAATTCTGAAAAATACGCATCGCTGCCGGAAGCCGATCAGAAGATCCTGCTCGATGCGGCTCAGGAGGTTAGCGCCGCGCGCTTCGAGCAGGTCAAGGCGGCGGACGCCAAGCATCTCGAGACGATGAAGGCGGCGGGCATCGAGGTGGTGACGTTCGATGATGCGACGCTGGAAAAGCTCGCCACCGTGGCGCGCAAGGATGTGTGGCCGCAGATCGCCGACGAGCTCGGTGCGGAGACGCTTGGCCAGCTCAAGTCATCGCTCGGCATCAACTGATCCGAGGGTTTGGTCCCGACCGCTCGCTCGGCCGGGAACCACTCCGTTTGCGTTGCTTCGCTGGGAGGGCGATCCGTTGAAGGACGACGAAACCACCGTCGCAGTGGCACTGCCCGGAAGCATTCATTCCGGGGTCAACACGCCTCCCCTCCTCTCGGGAACGGCGCTTTCCATCTGGAACGTCAAGCTGCAGCTGCAGCGCTTCCTGCTGCTCTTGTGCGGCGCCGTCTTGACGGTGTTGATCACGGTTCAGGTCTTCACCCGCTACGTGATGGGCATCTCGCTGTTCGGCATCGAGGAACTGGCAAGCTTCGTCGCCGTCTATCTCTATTTCATCGGCGCCTCGCATGGCGCCTGGGAACGCGGCCACATTTCGGCCAGTCTGGTCGAACTCGTCCTGCCTGACGGCAGAGCTCGGGAGGCGATCGCGGCCTTCGCAAGCCTCATCACGCTCATACTGTGCGGCTGGATGGCGCTGTGGGCCTGGCAGTATCTGGCCTTCACGCTGAAGCGCGGGACGATGTCGCTCGAGACCGGCATTCCGATGGCGTGGGTGCACGGGGTCATGCCGGTGTGCCTTACATTGATGACGGTCTACTTCGCGGTCGAGTTCCTCGACCGTCTCCGCTGCTTCGGCAGGGGCGGTGCCCGATGAGCACACTGATCATCGTCGACGCGCTGCTGCTTACACTCCTCCTGGTCATCGGCGTCCCGGTTCCCTTCTGCTTCGCCGGCGCGGTGCTGCTGCTGATGACGTTCGGTGATCTCGGCGCCGCGACCTTCCTGGTCGGCGCTGGCTATTCGAAAATATCGTCGCTGGTGATCATCGCCATCCCGCTTTACATCCTCGCCGGTGGCATCATGAGCCAGGGCGGCATCGCCGCGCGCCTCGTGGACCTTGCTGACAGCCTGTTCGGGCGAATGAGGGGCGGGCTCGGCATCGTCGTCATCCTGACGACCGCCATATTTGGCGCGATTTCCGGAATGGCGTCGTCGGCAGTCGCCGCCATCGGCACCATCATGATCCCGCGCATGGAGGCGCGGGGCTATGACCGTGGCTATGCGACAGCGTTGGTCTCGGCATCCTCGGTGTTGGCACTACTCATCCCGCCCAGCGCCTCGATGATCTTGTATGGCTGGGTCACCGGAACCTCTATCCTCGCCTGCTTCCTAGCGCCGGTGGTTCCCGGCCTGCTGCTTTGCCTTTTCCTAGGCTTCTGGAATTTCGTGCTGACGCGTAGCATGCCCATCGCCGGGCCTGAAAAGACCGACGCGCGCGTATTCGCCCGGGAGGTTGCGCGCCGCACCAAGCGAGCCAGCCTCGGGCTGGTAATGCCAGTCTTGATACTCGGCTTCATCTATGGCGGTGTCACCACGCCAACCGAAGCCGCGGCAGTCGCCGTCGTCTACGCCATCCCGGTTTCGATCTACCTTTATAAGGACATCAATTGGCGTGATTTGAGCGAAGTGGTCTGGCGGAGCGGCCAAACGACGGGCGTGCTCCTGCTTTTGATTTTCTTTGCCGCCATGCTTGGCCGGGTTTGGACGCTGGAGAACGTGCCGCAGCAGATCATGGAGGGCTTTCTCACGATCAGCGAGAATCCGATCATCCTATTGCTGCTCGCCAACCTGTTCCTGATGATCGTCGGCATGTTCATGGAAGATGTCAGCGGCATACTGCTCGCCTCGCCGCTGCTGATGCCAGTGATGACGCAAGCCGGTGTCGACCCGATCCACTTTTCTGCGATTGTCGCCACCAATCTCGGCATGGGGCTGATCACGCCGCCGACTGCGCCGATCCTCTATTTCGCCGCGCTGATCGGCAAGGTGCCACTGGCGCGGATGCTGACGCCGACGCTGGTTTTCGTGTTCTTCGCTTACATGCCGGTGGTGCTTCTCACCACCTTCGTCCCAACCTTATCGATGACGCTGCCGCGGTTGGTGCTTGGACTGCCATGACCTCTGCGATCTGGCCGCTTGGACAGTTTCGCGTTTCTTATAACCGGCCAATCGGCCTCACCCGTATCGAACCCCTTGCCGACGACGATGCTCGGCGCCCAGCG
Source organism: Mesorhizobium sp. WSM4821 (assembly GCF_055901555.1). Classification (NCBI taxonomy): domain Bacteria; kingdom Pseudomonadati; phylum Pseudomonadota; class Alphaproteobacteria; order Hyphomicrobiales; family Phyllobacteriaceae; genus Mesorhizobium; species Mesorhizobium sp. WSM4821. The sequence goes on from NZ_CM148371.1 coordinate 6,512,534, forward strand.
ATCAGCGATCGGCAGCCAGAAGTCACGGGCCAGAAGAACGGCTGCTCGAGGATGCGGCAGCCAATCGAATAGTCGGTGCGAAGATCGACCTGCTCCCGCCGATAGCGCGCCACTCGAACACGCATCTCGTCCAACGAAGACGCACCGTTGCGCTCGCCGAATGCGTCCCACGCAAGTGAAATCGGCACGATCGACGCATGGCCGAAGAGACCGCCACCGACGATGAAGTTGTTGGGGCTATGGAGCTTGAAGAGAAACAGCTCCCCTGGCTGCAAAGCCCGAAACTGCGACTATAGCGCGGCCATCTGGAAGAGACGAATCTCATCCTGATCGCCGCGCCGCACTGCGACCGACCGCCGGGTTGCCAAAAGTTGACCTCCTCGGCGTCCCGCGCGGAAAGGAACTCGAACCAGTCGAGATCCGTCACCCCCACATAGATCTTGATCGACCGGAGCTCATGTGAACGCGTCGCTTCGCTCGACGATGAGGGCCATCACCCGCTCTTCAGCCAATCGGGCGTTCTCGCGGTCGCGCGCGAAGTCCGGTAGTGAAAGCACCGTCACGGCCTCGCGCGTGGCCGCCGCAACACTGGCCATCGCCTCCTCTGCGCGTGCAAGCGGCAGTTCGATCGTACGAGCGAGCGTCAGGAAATCTCCCGGAATGAGACGATCGTCCTTCCCATTCAACTTCAACGCCATCCGATTCCCTGCGAGGCCGGGAAAAACCCTCGTGGTCACCGAGTCATAGAGCGGTGCGAACCTCAAGCTTTCAAACCGCCGTGCGCCTGGTGCGGCAATCTTAAGTAGCGCAACGTTCTTCAGGTGCATGTCGGCGTCGGCAATCAGCCAGGCGAACAAGGCTCGTCGAAACAGAGCCTGTAATCGGAATGTTCGGCGTCCCTCGGCGCCAAGCGGCACCACGCGTTGTGCCGGTGACACGGCATCCGCGGCCATGACCAGGCTCAGTGCGTCGGTCCTACAGTTTCTGTGATTGCTCGTGAGGTAGGCAGGATAAAGGCACTGAAACAGCGCGTGACGCAGCATCTCCTCGTCGAACCTTATCGAGTTGAAGCCGACGAAGATCGCGGGGGCTCCAATACCCCATTTGCCAGCGCCCTTGCTGAGGAGTATTCTTTCGCGCAAATAGCCGGCGGTGAGATCGGCTAAAAGGGGGGCGCATGGCCAGACTTGTTGCACTCTACAAGACGCCGAAAGACCTGAGCGCATTCGACCGCTACTATGTTTCGACCCACATTCCGCTGGCCAAAACGCTTCCCGGGTTGAGGAAATACGAAATCAGCGATGGCGGCGTCCATTCGCCGGGTGGGGTCCCGGGCTATCATCTTGTAGCTACGCTCCATTTCGCTTCCGTTGCGGATATTCAAGCGGCCTTGGCATCTCCCGAGGGTCAGGCCACGGCGGCCGATCTTGGCAATTTTGCAGACGGCGGAGTGGAGCTGTTGCTCTTCGAGACCAGGGAAGTCTGAGCCCCCCAAGCTCACCAGTAGCGGAAACGGCTGCTCAGCCCCGACCCGCCCTCCTCCCTAGCCGTTATCGTGCCAAGCAACGGGCATCTTCGAGGCGCCGGCGCGCGACCTCATCAAGATGATCGACATTCCTTGCTCGGCGAGGCTGTCGGGCATCCGCACGCGCATCTACCACCCTTCTACAGCGACATCCGCCGTCATCGACCCAGCGCTGACCGGAACAAAGGCGTTCCTGCGTTGTTCTCCAACCGTCCTGACGCTCGACGGGCTGGTTCATACGCTGGCCAAGGCGTCATGGCAGCCATGCGAAGACAAGGGATGGCGAGGCAAATGGATCCTGACGATCTCAATATAGAACCGATCGTCACTGTGTTCGGCGGAACAGGTTTTCTCGGGCGCAGGATCGTGAAGCGGCTCCTGGAAAGGGGTTTCACGGTCCGCGCCGCATCCCGCCATCCGGCTCGCGTTGGCCCGGTCTTTTCTTCGACTGCAAAGATGCCCGAAGCCGTCGAGGCGGATATATTGGATGCGTCTTCTCTCGGCTCGGCCATTAGCGGATCACAGGCGATCGTGAATGCTGTCAGTCTCTATGTGGAGCAGGGCGTCGAGACGTTTGAACGCGTGCATGTGAAAGCCGCCGCTGACCTCGCCGCCGCGTCGCGCGATCGCGAGGTCGGCCAGTTCGTCCAGATTTCGGGGATCGGCTCCGATCCTCATTCGGGATCGGACTATATTAGGGCACGTGGGCGCGGAGAAGTTGCCGTGGAGAGCGCATTTCCCGGTGCCTTCATCGTGCGTCCCTCCGTCATGACAGGACCTGACGACGCTTTCCTTACGACCATTGTGAGGCTGATACGCCTCCTGCCGGTCTATCCGCTGTTCGGCGATGGTGGCACACGGCTTCAGCCGGTCTATGTGGGAGACGTCGCGGAAGCAGTGAGCCGGCTGATCGACGGGCAAAACCAAAAGGGTTCATTGATGTTCGAATTCGGTGGTCCGCGAATCTACACTTATAAGGAACTACTTCGGCAGATCGCCCGACAGCTCGATACCCACATCAAGCTGATGCCGGTGCCGTTTGTGGTGTGGAACGCATTGGCTGGCGTCGCGGAACTCCTTCCGGCCGCGCCCATAACGCGCAACCAGATCGATCTTATGCGTCACGACAATGTGGCGGCATTCGACGCGCCAGGTCTGAAGGAACTCGACATCGAGCCGCGGGACATCAACGAAGTAATCCGCTTGATCGATCAGTGCCGTGACATGGGCTCGCGCTCGTCTCCCGCCTAGACCCTGTGATCCTTGCGGGAACCAATCGCCGCGCGACAGGTTGGTCGAGCTCGAAGCCATTGAAAGAAGGAAAACAACTATGGCCAGATGTGATCAATGCGGGAATGACTACGACAAGGCTTTCAAAGTGACGATGGCCGAGGAAACCTACACGTTCGACAGTTTCGAATGCGCGATCCAGAAACTTGCTCCGATGTGTCCGCATTGCAGATGCCGGATCATCGGACATGGGGTCGAACAAGACGACATCATCTACTGTTGCGCACATTGCGCCGCAGAGGAAGGTGCGAGCGCGCTGACCGATCGCGCACCTTGATGCAACGCTTTTGGCCTCCCATCGCAATCAGATGTGACCCGGCGCCAAAAGCATGATCTCCGCGCAATCGCCCCATGCGATTGATGTCGCGGTATATTGGCGCTGAGTTGAGGGGCACCCATCGGTGCCGATCATGATCCCTCCTCGACTGCAGCCCCTCGGTCTATTGTGCGGCTGGTCAAGGACTGCACGGGTCGTATCAGGCGGTAGCGTGAACGACGCGAATGTGGCGCTATCACATTCCGGTCGTCGGATCAGACGGCAAGATTCCACCCCAAGGCGGCTGTTGGTTTCGGGTACCAAGTTTCAGGTTTCCACTAGGCGTGACCGGCCGCCAGGCTGAGATGCGCGAGGTCGATACCGATCGAAGCGAGAATCCGGTCATATTTGCGCTCGATGTCGGTATCGAACAGTAGCTCCTCACTTGCCGGGCAGGTCAGCCAGCCGTTCTCGGCGATCTCGCTTTCCAGCTGGCCGGCACCCCAGCCCGAATAGCCGAGCGCCATCAGTGCGTGCCGGGGCCCACGGCCCGACGAAATGGCGCGCAATATGTCGACGGTCGCGGTCAGGCAGATGTCGTCGGAGACGGTCAGCGACGATTCCACCCGGTAGTCGCCCGAATGCAGGACAAAGCCGCGACTGCGGTCCACGGGTCCGCCGTTGCGCACGACGAAATCGCGGGCGTGCGCCGGCAAGCGGATCGCCTCCTGTTCGTTCAAGATGCCAAGTTGCACGAGCAGATCTGGAAACAACATCTGCTGCGTCTGGTTGATGACCAGGCCCATCGCGCCCTCATCACTGTGCGCGCAAATGTAGATGACCGAGCGCGTGAAGCGGTCGTCCTTCATGCCGGGCATGGCAATCAGGAACTGGTCGTCGAGAAAGCCGCGTCCGGCGGCCATCTTCTTGTGGCGCAACAAGTCCATAAACGGGAGCGTAACGCGTTTCCGGAGCGCCGAAAAGATGCGCCGCGCGCGATTTGGTCTCGGCTGCGCATCCAAGGTAACGCATAGCGGTGCCCGAGATCACGCAATGCTGTGCCCGAGGTCACGCAAATATGATAACAGCGACGCCATGAAATCATTGTGCAGCCATGAACGGTCGTTCAAATCACCGCCATGCAAAGCTTGAAAACCCTGCTGCTCAGCGCCGCTGTTGGATGTGGAGCCACCCTTCCTGCCGCAGCCTCCTCGTCGACCTGGTACGACACCGAAGGCGGCAAAGTGCGGCTTGTGACCAGCGGCAGGCCCGACCAGGCCGGGCGTATCCATGGCGTCCTCGATATCGCGCTCAAGCCCGGCTGGAAAACCTACTGGCGCGATCCGGGCGACGCAGGCGTGCCGCCGCAACTCGACATCTCGGCCAGCACCAACATTGCCGGCGCGACGTTTTCGTTTCCGCCACCCCAGCGCCATGACGACGGCTACGGCAAGTGGGCCGGCTACGACTATCCGATTTCGTTGCCGGTGACGTTCACGCTGTCGGCGCCGAACGAGTCGGCCGTTATCGATGCCGATATCTTTCTCGGCATTTGCGAGACGATCTGCATCCCGGTGCAGACGAGGTTGACTGTCGATCCCGGCTCCGATCCGGACAATGCCGAGGACGCCGCGCTGGTGAAGGCGGCGCTGGCAACCTTGCCTGCTCCTGCAGGGCCCGACTTCGGCATCAACATCCTGCCGGGAGATCACGAGACGCTGATTGTCGAGGCGAGCTTTCCGGGCAATCCGGAGGCGGCGGATTTCTTCGTCGCCGGCGAGCGGGATTACATGTTCGGCGTGCCGGTTCGCAGCGAAAGGGGCGGCAAGCTGGTGTTTGCCGTGCCGATCCTTGACAGGCCGACTACAACGCCGACCGATGGCGGACTTTACTACACGCTGACAACTGCCGACGGCGCGGTCGAAGGTCTGCTGCCTTTCCCGTGATCCCGAGCAGGGATGTTCAGGTCGAACATCCTCGCTCCAAGCTTCCCGACGGTTGCAGGAAACGTTTGAGTTCGCTATCGCAAGGACACTCCCTTCCATTTGTCAAATGAGGACCATCATTATGATTGCCGTTGGCGACAAGCTGCCCCAAACGATCTTCAAGACGATGACCGACGATGGCGCAAAAGCGATCACGACGGCCGAGATTTTCTCGGGAAAGAAGGTGGTGCTGTTCGGCCTTCCCGGCGCTTTCACACCGACCTGCAGCAACAATCATCTGCCTGGCTATCTGGACAATTACGACGCCATCCTGGCGCGCGGCGTCGACACCATCGCCGTCGTCGCCGTCAACGATGTTCACGTCATGGGCGCCTGGGCCCGCTTCAGCGGCGGTGAAGGTAAGATTCTTTATCTTGCCGACGGTAACGGCGAGTTCGCCAAGTCGACCGGCCTCGAAGCCGACCTTTCCGGCGGCGGCATGGGTCTGCGTTCGAAGCGGTTCTCGATGATCGTCGACGACGGCAAGGTCACCGCGCTCAACGTCGAGACAAAGCCGGGCGTTGATGAGTCCGGTGCGGCTCACATTCTCGAACAGCTTTCCGTTTTGGCGGCAGCATAGGGGCTCGTGCGCTAGCTTTTCGGAAGTGCTGCCTTTGGGGACCTCAACGATGTTCGACATCTTCTGGCGCGCAGTGGCGATCGGCATTGGCGCCACGGCGCTCATGGACCTCTGGGCGATTTTCCTGAACACGGTGTTTGCTCAGCCGCGGCCGAACTGGGGACTGGTCGGCCGCTGGGTCTGGCACCTGAGGGACGGCAAGGTCTTCCATGACGATATCGGCGACGCGGTACCCTACGCGCAGGAATCGGCGCTGGGCTGGGCCTTCCACTATTTTGTCGGCATCGCCTACGGAATCATACTGGTCGTGCTGACAGGTGCGGCGTGGCTGGCTGCGCCGACCTTCCTGCCGGCTTTCATTCTCGGCATCGTCACGGTCGGTGCCGGCTGGTTCCTGCTGGCGCCCGGCATGGGCGCAGGCTGGGCCGCATCAAAGCGCCCAAATCCAATGCAGATCCGCGCCCTCAACCTTGTGTCGCATACGGTGTTTGCGCTCGGGCTTTTCGGCACGGCGCTGCTGATCCGCTGAGAGCAGCGATCAGGCAGTCAATAGCTCTGGGTGGAACGGCGCATTTTCTTGGCTGCCGGCCGCTTGGCCTGGGTGCTTTGCTTGGCCGAAACGGTGGCGGGCGCGGGCCTTGCCGTCTTGTTCTTGAACGGCGCCATGCCGAGCCGCGCCAGCTCGTCGGCGCGTTCGTTTTCCGGATGACCGGCGTGGCCCTTGACCCAGTGCCAGACAACCTGGTGACGGTTGCGCGCCTCGTCGAGCGCCTGCCACAGCTCGACGTTCTTGACCGGCTGCTTGGCGGCTGTCTTCCAGCCGTTGCGCTTCCAGCCATCGATCCAGGAAAAAATACCGTCCTTGACATAGTTGCTGTCGGTGTAAAGATCGACGGCGCAGGGCTCCTTCAGCGCATTGAGCGCCGAGATGGCGGCCAAAAGTTCCATACGGTTGTTGGTGGTAGCGGCCTCGCCGCCCGACAGTTCTTTCGTGACGCCGTTGAAGCGCAGGACCGCCCCCCAACCGCCAGGTCCCGGATTGCCCGAACAGGCACCATCGGTGAAGATTTCAACGCGCTTGGTCATGTCAGTCCGTATTCGGAAGAAGAGCTGATCGCCCGGTGGAAGCGCATCCGCCTGACATATTCGGTCGGATCACGTTTTATGACCAGCCCGCCATTGGCAACAGTCAGCCAGTCGTAAAGGCGGGTCAGCATGAAGCGCAGCGCCGAGCCACGCGCCAGCATCGGCAGCGCGGCTTTCTCGCCGCCGCTCAAGGGCCGCACGCTCTGGTAGCCGGCAAGCAGCGCCGTACCTTTGGTCAGGTTGAAGGAGAAATCCTTCTCGAAGCACCAGGCATTGAGGCATGTGGCGACATCGTAGGCGTAGAGATCATTGCAGGCGAAATAGAAGTCGATCAACCCGGACAGTCTTTCGCCGAGGAAGAAGACATTGTCCGGAAAAAGATCGGCATGGATGATGCCTTGCGGCAGGCCTTTGGGCCAGCTCCGCTCGAAATCGGCGAAGTCGGCGTCGACCTCGGCCGCCAGTCCCGGCTCGACCTCGTCGGCGCGAGGGCGAGCGGCGCTCCACAGCTTGCGCCAGCCATCGATGGCAAGGGCGTTCGGGCGGGTCATCGGGAAGTCGGCGCCGGCAAGATGCAGTGCCGCCAGCGCCTTGCCGACCTCGCCGCAATGCGCTGATGTCGGCCGCCGCAGCGAAAGGCCTTCGAGGAAGGTGATGATGACCGCCGGCCGCCCGGCAAGCGTTCCGATGACGCCGCCATCATGCGCGGTCACCGGAAGCGGGCAGGAAATGCCCTTCCTGGCGAGATGGCCCATGAGTCCGAGGAAGAACGGCAGGTCGGCCTTGTCGACGCGCTTTTCGTAGAGCGTCAGGATATAGGAGCCGCTGGTAGTGTGCAGCAGGAAGTTCGAATTCTCCGTGCCTTCGGCGATGCCCTTGTAGGACAGGAGATCGCCGACCGGATAGGCCTTCAGGAACGCGCCGAGTTCGCTTTCGTTGACGTCGGTGTAGACCGCCATGGGCTGTTCACGCGGCCCCGTTGACGAAGGCCATGTCGGCCTTAGTCAGTTCGACATCGCGCAAGACCCGCATCACCGGAAAATCCTCGGTTTCCGTCGCCGTCACCGCCAGCTCGATCGTGACGTCGAAGCGCTGCCGGAACGCATCGATGATCTCGTCGACGATGATTTCCGGCGCCGACGCACCCGCCGACAGACCGAGCGTCGAGATGCCGGCAATGTCATTCCACGGAATTTCGGAGGCGCGCTGCACGAGAAGCGACATCGAGGCGCCGGCGCGTTCGGCGACTTCGACAAGACGCCGCGAATTGGAGGAGTTTGGAGCGCCGACGATCAGGAAGAGATCGGCGCCCGTGGCGGTCTCCTTCACCGCTTCCTGGCGGTTGGTGGTGGCATAGCAGATCGATTCAGCGGCGGGCGCCTGCAAATCGGGAAAACGGTCCTCAAGTGCCCGGATGATGCCGGCGGTGTCCTCGACCGAGAGCGTCGTCTGGGTGACGAAACCGAGCGCCTTCGGGTCGGCGGGTACCAAATTCGCAGCGTCGGCTTCGGTCTCGATCAGAGTGACGGCGCCGTCTGGCAATTGCCCCATCGTGCCGATCACTTCCGGGTGGCCGGCATGGCCGATCAGAAGCACATGGCGGCCGAGCCGCTGATGGCGCATCGCCTGCTTGTGAACCTTCGACACCAGCGGGCAGGTGGCGTCGAGATAGAAGAGGTTGCGCGCCTGGGCGTCCGCCGGCACCGACTTCGGCACGCCATGCGCCGAAAAGACGACAGGGCTCTGGCGATGCTCGGCCGGTATCTCGGAAAGCTCCTCGATGAACACCGCACCCAGGCTTTGCAGCCCTTCGACGACGTAGCGGTTGTGTACGATCTCGTGGCGGACATAGACCGGCGCGCCGTATTTCTTCAGTGCCAGCACGACGATCTGGATGGCGCGGTCAACGCCGGCGCAGAAGCCCCGCGGCTGGCAGAGCCTTATCGTCAGCGGTGGCTTTGTGGTCGTGTGAAGCATGATTCGGGGCCGGTTGCTCGTATCGTGAACTCAAGTCGTGAGCTCATGGCGCGAAATGAGGTGTGCACCCCTGCCCTGTCAAGGGTGCCGGTGGCGATCAGTCCTGTTTCACCGGGCGGCGAAGCCTGAAGATGAGGACGCCGGCAAGAGCGGCGGCAAGGCCGTACCAGGTTACGGCGTATTGCAAATGGCTGTTCGGCAGGTCGATGACGGTAACGCCGCCGACCGGCAGCCCACCCGGGTTCGGCGTGGCGTCCGCGTCGACGAAGAATGGCACCAGCCCCGCCCCGGCCGGCAGACCGGCGCTCGCCGCCATCGCGGCGCGATCCTTCCAGTAGAAGATGTTCTTGTGCGGATCATTGTCGGGCAGCATCATCGAGGGCTTCGCCGGCAGCGGGTTGCGGGCGAGCCCCGTCACTGTCACCTGGCCCGCTAGCTGGCTTTGCGGTCGCTTGGCCGCGTCCTTGAGATCGTAGGGCACGAAGCCGCGGTTGATCAGGACGAAGCGGCCATCTTCCAGATGCAAGGGAGTGAAGACATCGAAACCGGACTGGCCCTTCCAGGTCGCGAAGAAATGCCGCTCGCCTCGATGCAGGAAGGTGCCGGTTACCGTCACCGGCGTGTAGTCGACGTCGCCGGTGGCGGCGAACCGCTTTTCGACCTCGGCTAGCGGCACAGGCGCCGCGTGCGTGCGCTGGTCGATGGTCTGGAGAAGACCTTCCTTCCAGTACAGGCGCTGGACCTGCCAGGTGCCGAGCGCCAGCAGGGTAAACATCAGCACGAGACCGAGGCCCAGCAGCAATGCCGTCTTCGGCCGCGAACGGCTTGTGACGGAGCCGGACGTCGCGCTCATTCGCCGCGGTCCAGCCTGCCCTCGGCTGCCTTGTTGCGGTATTGCAGTGTCAAGAGCACACCCTTGATCAGCCTGAGCGCGCCCAGGCAAAGAACCAACGTCAGCGGTATCCACAGCACGAGATGCAGCCAGAGCGGCGGATTGAGCGTCACCTCCATCCACAGCGCCAGCCCGACGACGATGAAGCCGATGATCAGGATGACGAACACCGCCGGCCCGTCGCCGGCATCGGCATAGGAATAGTCGAGGCCGCAATTGGCGCAGCGTTTTGCGACGGTGAGGAAACCGGAAAACAGTCGTCCCTCACCACAACGCGGGCAGCGGCCATGAAGGCCGGCCGAAATCGGATCGATCGGTGGCCAGATCGCCTTGTCGTCGCTCATGCACTCATCCTGTAGCCTGTTCCATTAGGAAACTGCGCAAAGCCACGTTCCTTTCAAGCATGATCTTGTCCGAAAACCGGTGCCACCTTTCCGCGATCATGCTTTTGGAACCTTAGTGCCGTTCGCCCCAAAAGATAAGGCGGCCACGTCGCCGCAGCCGCCCCCTCGATTCCTCAAGAAGATTTCAGTGGCCTTCGATTACCGCACCGGCCGATGCCCAGACATAGATGGACGCGAACAGGAACAGCCAGACCACGTCGACGAAGTGCCAGTACCAGGCGGCCGCCTCGAAGCCGAAATGCTGCTTGGGCGTGAAATCGCCCTTCATCGCGCGGACCAGGCAGACCAGCAGGAAGATGGTGCCGATGATGACATGGAAGCCGTGGAAGCCGGTCGCCATGAAGAAAGTGGCGCCGTAGATCGAATCCCTGAAGCCGAACGGTGCGTGCATGTATTCGTAAGCCTGCACCATGGTGAACAGCATGCCGAGACCGACGGTCAGCACCAGGCCATTGATCAGCCCCTTGCGGTCGCCATGAATGAGCGCGTGGTGCGCCCAGGTCACGGTTGTGCCCGACAGAAGCAGGATGACGGTGTTGTAGAGCGGCAGGTGGAAGGGGTCGAGAACCTCGAGGCCCTTGGGCGGCCAGACGCCGCCGGTGAAGGCGGTGCGGGCGTATTGCTGTGCCTCGCCGGGAAACAGGCTGGCGTCGAAGAAAGCCCAGAACCAGGCGACGAAAAACATCACCTCGGAAGCGATGAACATGATCATGCCATAGCGCAGATGCAGCGACACGACACGCGTGTGGTGGCCCTCATGCGCTTCCTTGATGGTATCCGACCACCAGGCATACATCGTGTAGATGACGATCAAAAGGCCGATGAAGAACAGCCACGGATTGGCGATGTTGAAGCCGAAAATCGGGAAATCGCCGCCCTTGAGATACTGCATGTAAGAGACGCCGCCGATCGCGGTGACCAGCGCGCCGACCGAGCCTAGGAACGGCCACGGGCTCGGGTTGACGAGGTGGTAGTCATGTTCTGGTCTTGCGTGCGCGTCTGCCATATCAACCCCCGAGGCTTCCTTCGGTATGTGAAACTTTGCTGCTCTTGTCCTTGACCGGCGCTGATGACACCACCGGCTTGTCTTTCTCGTTCTTCTCGACTGGGAACATCGTGTAAGACAGGGTAATCGTCTTCAGGTCTTTCAGTTCCGGCACATTGACGATGTCGGGATCCACATAGAACACGACCGGCATGTCGAGTGTCTCGCCGGGCTTCAGCGTGGTGTCGGTGAAGCAGAAACACTCGACCTTGTTGAAGTAAGGTCCTGCCAGTTCCGGCTGCACGTTGAAGGTGGCGCGGCCGGCGGTGGCGTCGCTGAACTTGTTGGTCGCGCTATAGTGCGCCTGCGCCGTCTCGCCTATCTTGACGGTGATCGAGCGGGCGACCGGCTGGAACTGCCACGGCACGCCGGCTGTGTTGGCGTCGAAACGGATGGTGATATCACGGTCGAGCACGCGGTCGGCATATTGCTGCGTTGCGCGTTTTACGGTGCCGCCGTAACCGGTCGCCTGGCAGAACATCGCATAGAGCGGCACCGCGGCATAGGCCATGCCGATCATGCCGCCGAAGAAGGCGACGCAGACGCCGGCGACAATGCGGTTGGTGTTCTTCTTTTGGGGATGGGTCAATGCCTGGCCGTTCATCTCGAGCCTCACATCGTTCCGGTGAGGTTGTGACCGAATTTCACGACGGTCGCGATATAGAAGATGACGACAAGGACTGCCAGCGCCAGGCCGATGGCTACCGAGCGGTTGCGCCGGGCCTTCTGCTGGCGCTCCGTCAGCGCGACGAGTTCAAGCTTGTTGTCGGCCATGATCATGCTCCGCCCGTGGCCAGGGCACGCCCGACAACGCAGTCGGCAAGATAGATGGCGAAGATGGCGAAGAGGTAGAGCAGCGAATAGCCGAACAACGCCTTGGCCGGCTTCATCGCATGGTCGTCGTCGGCCATCCGCAGCACCTTCCACGCATACCAGACGAAGCCGGCGCCAAGCAGCACCGCAAGAACGCCATAGGCTGATGTGGTGAAACCGAGCGCCCAAGGCAGCACGCCAACCGGCGCAAGGATCAGCGCGTAGGCAAAAATCTGGCGTCGGGTCGAAGCCTGGCCGGCGACGTTCGGCATCATCGGGATGCCGGCCCGGGCATAGTCCTCGGACTTGAAGAGAGCGAGCGCCCAGAAATGCGGTGGCGTCCACAGGAAGATGATCAGGAACAGGACGACGCTTTCCAGGCTAATCGTTCCGGTCGCAGCCGCCCAGCCGATCACCGGCGGGATGGCGCCGGCAGCTCCGCCGATGACGATGTTCTGCGGCGTCCAGCGCTTCAGCCACATCGTGTAGACGACGGCGTAGAAGAAGATGGTGAAGGCCAGGAGCGTCGCCGACAGCCAGTTGACCAGCACGCCGAGCGTCATCACCGACAGGACAGACAGCACCAGGCCGAAACTCAGCGCCTCGCCGGGCCGGATACGGCCGGCCGGCACCGGACGGCCGGCCGTCCTGGTCATCACCGCATCGATATCGGCGTCATACCACATGTTGAGCGCGCCGGAGGCGCCAGCACCAATGGCGATAGCCAGGATCGCGATCACCGCCAGGAGCGGATTGATGGTCACGGGTGCCGCGACCAGACCGACAAAAGCGGTGAACACCACCAGCGACATGACGCGCGGCTTCAGCAGGGCGAAGAAATCGCCCGCCGTCGCTTCCGACATGCGAAAGCCCGGTTCATCAATCAATTGGTCGTCGACAAGGGCCATGCGTACTTAAAGTCCATCATTCCGTTGGCCAAAACCGCCGGGCGGGCCGGCGGTTTCGTATTCGCACAGGCTGCCGCCTATTTGATCTTCGGCAGCTTTTCCCACTGGTGGAAGGGCGGCGGCGAAGGCAGTTGCCATTCGAGCGTCGTCGCACCCTCTCCCCATGGGTTGGCGCCGGCCACCCGCTTCTTCTGGAAGGCCTCGAACACGCCGTAGAGGAAGATGACCACGCCGACAGCCGAAATGTAGGAGCCGTAGGACGACACCATGTTCCAGCCGGCAAAGGCATCCGGATAATCGATGTAGCGGCGCGGCATGCCGGAGAGGCCGAGGAAGTGCTGCGGGAAGAAGACGAGGTTGACGCCGATGAAGGTGATCCAGAAGTGGGTGTTGGCAATGACAGGCGAATACATGTAGCCGGTCATTTTCGGGAACCAGTAGTACCAGCCGGCGAAGATGGCAAAGACGGCGCCCAGCGACAGCACATAGTGGAAATGCGCGACCACGTAATAGGTGTCGTGCAGCGGGCGGTCGAGACCGGCATTGGCAAGCTGGACGCCTGTAACACCGCCGACGGTGAACAGGAAGATGAAGCCGATCGCCCACAGCATCGGGGTCTTGAGCGAAATCGACCCGCCCCACATGGTGGCGATCCACGAGAAGATCTTCACGCCCGTGGGCACCGCGATGACCATGGTGGCGAAGACGAAATAGCGCTGCGTGTCGAGCGACAGGCCGGTCGTGTACATGTGGTGCGCCCAGACGATGAAGCCGACCGCGCCGATCGCGACCATGGCATAGGCCATGCCGAGATAGCCGAAGATGGGCTTCCTCGAGAAGGTCGAGACGATGTGGCTGACGATGCCAAAGCCCGGCAGGATCAGAATATAGACTTCAGGGTGTCCGAAGAACCAGAACAGGTGCTGGAACAGGATCGGATCGCCGCCGCCATCCGGCGTGAAGAAAGTGGTGCCGAAATTGCGATCGGTCAAAAGCATGGTGATGCCGCCTGCCAGAACCGGCAGCGACAAAAGCAGCAGGAAGGCGGTGATCAGCACCGACCATGCAAACAGCGGCATCTTGTGCATGGTCATGCCAGGCGCGCGCATGTTGAATATGGTGGTGATGAAATTGATGGCGCCGAGGATCGAAGAAGCACCGGCGATGTGGATCGACAGGATCGCCAGGTCCATGGCCGGTCCGGGCTGCCCGGATGTCGACAGCGGCGGATAGATCGTCCAGCCGCCGCCGACGCCGTAGGCGCCAGGCGCGCTCGGCACGAAGGCCGAGATGATCAGCAGGATGAAAGCCGGCGGCAGCAACCAGAACGAGATGTTGTTCATGCGCGGGAAAGCCATGTCCGGCGCGCCGATCATGATCGGCACCATCCAGTTGGCGAAGCCGCCGATCAGCGCCGGCATGACCATGAAGAAGATCATGATCAGCGCATGCGCGGTGGTGAAGGCGTTGTACATGCTCTTGCCGCCGTCGAGCGCGGCGTCGGCGTTCAGGCCGTAGACCATCTGCGCCAGGCCGGTGAAGATCTGGATTCCCGGGTCCTGCAGTTCCATGCGCATGACGACCGAAAGGGCACCGCCGACGCAGCCCGCGATGATCGCGAAGATCAGGTAGAGCGTGCCGATATCCTTGTGGTTGGTCGAATACACCCACCGGACCCAGCCATGGTACGGCTTGTGGGTGTGATCGTCATGAGCTGCAGCGTCTGCCATGTTCGGCTCCGTTCCCTGATCTTTTGTGGCCGCGGCATCAGTTGCCGGCGGCCGCTACCTTGTTTGTGCCGTCGACCTTGGCCATCAGCGCCTTGTTGGCGGCGGGAAGATCGGTGCCGGCTGCGGCCAGCCAGGTCTTGTACTGGTCGTCGGAGACGACGCGGATCGCGATCGGCATGAAGGCGTGGTCCTTGCCGCAGAGCTCCGAACACTGGCCGTAATAGAGGCCTTCCTTTTCCGCCTTGAACCAGACCTCGTTGATGCGGCCCGGAACCGCGTCGGTCTTGATGCCGAAGGACGGCATCGCAAACGCGTGGATCACGTCGGTCGCCGTCACCAGCACGCGGGTCATGGTGTTGACCGGCACCACCAGCTCGTTGTCGACGGCGAGCAGGCGCGGATAGACAGCACGATCTTCCTTGCCGGCCGCCGCGCGGTCTCCATCCGCAAGGATCGCCGAGTTGAAGGAAAGCGTGTTTTCGATCTGGTATTCGTAGTCCCAGTTCCACTGGTTTCCCGTCGCCTTGACGGTCAGCTTGGCCTCTTCCGGCGGGGTGTATTGCGCGGTCAAGAGCTGGAACGAGGGGATCGCGAGGCAGAGCAGGACAACCACCGGTCCAACCGTCCAGATCACTTCGATCAGCGTGTTGTGGCTGGTGCGCGACGGGGTCGGGTTGACGCTCGCGCGGAATTTCAAGATGCAGTAGGCGATAAGAGCGAGCACGAAGAGCGTGATCGGCACGATAAACCACAGCGTGTACTGCTCGAACCAGGCGATCTGCCGCATAATCTCGGTGGCGGCGGGCTGGAAGGTCACCTCCCACGGCGCAGGCTGGGCCGCATGGGCGGAGGCACTTGTGAACAGTGTGGCTGCGGCCCAAGCGCTTGCTAGGAATTTGGCGCCTGCTAGGAATTTTCTCATTGCCCTCATTATCTCCCAGTTCCTCGCGATCGGACCGCAAGAATATCGAACAACGCCGGGACGGGAATCCCGGACAGTCCCAAGGGTGGTTCAAACCATACTCTATTTGCCTCCGCAAGAAAGGAGCGGAGGAAACCGTGCGGCATTTTTGCGCGCAAGCGCGGCTGGGCCTTTTGGCGGCAGCCGCCGCGGTGGCGATCGCGCAGCCCTAGCGGCGGGAGTGTCCCGGCAAAATACGCCGGCCGGTCGCAATTCGGGCGAATTTGGTACGGAAAAGCGCATAATTGTCTTGGTCGAAGCAGCTGGCAGTGGTCCCCTCCTTTACTTGCCCTTGGCGCGGCTTAAAGTGCCGTGATTCGCAATGGAGCCGTCATGAACTCTTGGCTTTCGAAACTTGGGCTTTCGAAACTTGGGCTTTCGAAACTTGGGCTTTCGAAACTTGGGCTTTCGAAACTTGGGCTTTCGAAACTTGGGCTTTTGAAACTTGGGCTTTCGAGGACCTCGGCGAAGGTCATCGTTCTCGCTGCCGTGTCTGGTGTTGGCTTGTTTGGCATCGGCCTGGCCGGCGTCAGCCAGGGCAATGCCGCGCAGCCAAGCGGCAAGGTGCGCTCGACGCATGGCGCGTGGTCGATCATCTGCGACACGCCGGCCGGCGCCACATCGGAACAATGCGTGATGATGCAGAACGTCGTCGCCGAGGACCGTCCCGAGATGGGGCTTTCGGTCGTCGTGCTGCGCACCGCCGACAACAAGGCCGAAATCCTGCGCGTGCTGGCACCGCTTGGCGTGCTGCTGCCCAACGGGCTCGGCCTCAATGTCGACGGCAAGGACATCGGCCGAGCCTATTTCGTGCGCTGCTTCCAGGACGGCTGTTATGCCGAGGTCATCCTCGAAAAGCCGCTGCTCGACACGCTGAAGACCGGAACGTCGGCCACCTTCATCGTCTTCCAGACGCCGGAGGAAGGCATCGGCATTCCGGTCGAGCTCAAAGGCTTCGCCGACGGCTTCGCCGCCCTGCCCTGAGACTGCGCCAGGATCCTGATATCCTAACAACGAAAAGAGATTGTGACCGGCTTTGGCAATGACCGTGGTCATTGCCGATTGTCTGGGCGTACCTTCGCGCCTACATCGTGAAGACAACCCCTTTCCACGGACGGACCTGCCATGAACAGCCTCATCGGCCAATTCGACATTTCAGATGATCGCATCAAGCAGATCGTCGCCGAGACCATCAACGGCGCCGACGACGGCGAGTTGTTCCTCGAATACAGCGAGAGCGAAGCGCTGATGTTCGACAATGGCCGGCTGAAGACCGCCAATTTCAACACCGACCAGGGCTTTGGCCTGCGCGCCGTCGCCGGCGAAGCGAGCGGCTACGCGCATTCCAGCGATCTTTCCGAAGCGTCGCTGCTGCGCGCGGCCGACGCCGTCTCGACGGTCAAGGGCGGCTATTCCGGAACGCTCGCCGCGGCGCCCGCACGCACCAACCGTCATCTCTACGGCGACGAGAACCCGATACCCTCGCCCTCCTTCGAGGCGAAGGCCAAGCTGCTTCAGGAAATCGACGGGTGGCTGCGAGCCGAGGATCCGCGCGTGCGGCAGGTGACCGCCTCGCTCGCCGCCTCCTGGCAGCATGTCGAGATCGTGCGTGCCGACGGCCAGATGGTGCGCGACATTCGCCCGCTGGTCAGGATCAACGTGTCGGTGGTGGTCGGCAGTGGCGACCGCCAGGAGAGCGGCTCCTACGGCATGGGTGGACGCAAGGGGTTCGGCGAATTCCTGGTCGAAGAGAGCTGGAAGCACGCGGCCAAGGAGGCGCTGCGGCAGGCGCTGGTCAACCTCGAAGCCATCCCGGCGCCCGCCGGCACCTTCGACATCGTGCTCTCCAGCGGCTGGCCGGGCGTCATGCTGCACGAGGCCGTCGGCCACGGGTTGGAAGGCGATTTCAACCGCAAGAAGACATCGGCATTCGCCGGGCTGATGGGCCAGCAAGTGGCCGCGAAAGGCGTCACTGTCGTCGACGATGGCACCATGGCCGAGCGGCGCGGCTCGCTGACCGTCGATGACGAAGGCACGCCGTCGGCCCACAACGTGCTGATCGAGGACGGCAAGCTTGTCGGCTACATGCAGGATCGCCAGAATGCCCGGCTTATGGGTATGGAGGCCACCGGCAATGGACGGCGCCAAGGATACGCGCACCAGCCGATGCCGCGCATGACCAACACTTACATGACATCAGGCGACATGGAGCCGGGAGAGATCATCGCCTCGGTCAAGAACGGGATCTATGCCGTCTCCTTCGGCGGTGGCCAGGTCGACATCACGTCGGGAAAATTCGTGTTCGGCTGCACCGAGGCCTACATGATTGAGAACGGCAAGGTGACGCAGCCGATCAAAGGCGCCATGCTGATCGGCAACGGGCCGGACGCCATGCACCGGGTTGCCATGGTCGGCAACGACATGAAGCTCGATACCGGCATCGGCATGTGCGGCAAGGCCGGACAGGGCGTGCCGGTCGGCGTCGGCCAGCCGCATCTCAGGATGAACCAGATGACGGTCGGCGGGACAAGGGTTTGATGGCAGCGGTCGCTGATTTGTCCCAGCACTCGGAGGAGGTGTCTCAATGGCTACTGCGAGAAAGTTCATAGTCACGGTCTCGGCCAAGGGACAGGTCATCGTGCCCAGTGCAATCCGGAAGCAAGGGGATGGGGTGCCGGCACAGATCTTCTTTTCGAGGAAACCCCGGAGGGCGTGCTGCTCAAACCTATGCCTACCTTTGCCGCTACGCGGCCAGCGGACGTATACGGGTCCCTGGCCCACGACGGCAGGCCAAAGAGGCTGGAGGAAATGGACGCGGGTGTGCTCGCCGAAGCACGCCGCTCGGAACTGCCCTAAAGCCATGACGTCGGCGGCTTCGGCAGGATGGTCGGGATCGACAATGTCGAGGCGTGTCGCATTGTCCTCATTCCAACGCCAGAGCGCGACACATGTGCCGCCGGGCGACATGAAGGACGGATAGACCACCCCGTGCAGACCGGTTGCGAGCTGGCGATCCCGCAATGTGTGCGTCTCGGGCATAGACCCTCGATCGATGATGTCGCGCCATTCGCATTGGTGAATGTCCGCCGATACGCCGAGTTCAGTCAGCGTATCGACATCTGTCAGGTCGGCGAGCCGCGCGCCCAATTTATGGGCGATCAGCGCCGGATGCTGGACAAAGCCCTGATTGTATTCCGCCCAGGCGGTGGACATTTCCCGCGCGGCATAGATCGTTGCGGCACCCAGGGGATTCCAGCGACCGCCGAAGCGGGCAGCGCCTGCACCGGAAAGCGGCAGCAGCGCCCAGCACGCCACGAAGTCACGCCATAGGGTCAGCCTGGTTTCAGGCATACTTGCCGGAACGGACAGCCTCCAGATAGGCAAGCACCTTGTCCGTCTTGCCTTCACGAACGAGATCGTAGGCGGTCTTTCCCGCCCAGCCGGGGATCGGCTGATGCTTGAACCAGATTGCGGCGCGTTGCTCGTTGCCGGCCATTTCGCCCGCCATCGACAGAATGCGAACGACGGGACTGAAGGCAGCGTCGACCTTGCGTGCGCCGGCCTTCGCGGCAAGCGTGTTGCGCGCGACACCGATCAGGCCGGCCAGTTCCGTCAGGTTGACGCCGAGCAGTTCGGCCACCCGGCTTGCCGAGAGAAATGGCGTGCGCTCCTCGCCGAAGCGCGACACTGGAATGTCGAGAGCTACAGCCATGGCGATTTCCTACCACATTTTGACAATCTACGAGAATTCAAGCTCAACGGATGCCCAACTTGGACCCGTGCCCGTCTATCGCCTCCGCCTCGGCTTCTCCAGCAGCGCGACAGCCTCGACATGTGGCGACCAGAGGAACTGGTCGATCGGGGTGACGCGTTTGAGCGTATAGCCACCGTCGATCAAAATGCGCAAATCCCGCGCCAGCGTCACCGGATTGCAGGAAACGGCGGCGACCAGCGGCACGTCGGAACGGGCGATCTGCTTCGACTGGTCCTCGGCGCCGGCGCGGGGCGGATCGAACACGACGCCATCGAAGGCGTTCAACTCCTTGACTGTGAGCGGCCGCCGGAACAGGTCGCGCCGTTCGCTGGTCACCCGCTTCAATCCGGTGGCGAAACGGAATGCCCGGTCGAGCGCCGAAAGGGCTGCCGCATCGCCCTCCACCGCATGGACTTCCGACTTCGCGGCGAGGCGCAGCGCAAAGCTGCCGCATCCGGCGAAGAGATCGGCGACCTTCTTGGCACGTGCGAGATGCTGGCCGACGATATCCGCCATCGCCTGCTCGGCGGCCTCGGTCGCCTGAAGGAAGGCGCCCGGCGGGACCGCGACAGCGGTGCCGCCGAACATGACAATGGGCTTTTTGGGCTCGATGATGACCTCGCCGTCGACCGAAAGCCTGGCCAATCCCTCGGCGATGACGAAGTTGGAGGCGATGCGGCGCTGGTGCTCACCAAGCCTGCCGGAATCGTGAACCGCGACATCAAGGCCGGAACCGGTCATCGTGACAGTCATGCGAAACGACTTGGTCGTTGCGCAAACCAGTTCGGCGAGTGCTTTCAGGCGGTCGAGCTTTGCGATGATTCCCGGCAGCGAGATCGGGCATTCCTGGATGGAAATGATTTCCGACGACAGCGCGCGAACAAAGCCGAGCCGCATGCCGGCCTCGCTCCGTCGGGCGGTGAATACGACACGGCGACGCGTCTGCGGCGCGCACGACACCAGCGCGTCGACGTTGCAGACAATGGCCTTGCTATTCAGTGCATGCGCAACCTTGTCGCGTTTCCACAGCTGGTAAGCTTCAGCCTCGAGATGCTGGATGGCGCAGCCGCCGCATTCGGTGAAATGCCGACAGGCGGGATCGATGCGAAGCGGCGACGCCTCCAACACCGACATCAGCGTGGCGCGCTCCCTTTCACGCGCGGCGGTGACGGTTTCACCGGGCAGCGTGAACGGAATGAAAACTTCGCCGGTTTCAGTCTCGGCGATGCCGTCGCCCTGGGAACCCAATCTCGTGATCGTGAAGCGCGCGCTCATCGGCCCCCGATCCCCCAGTTCTTGACCCCGGCGAGCAGGAATTCGCGGTTGCCATCGCCGCCCTCGATCGGCGACAGATGCAGGCCCAGTGAGCGCCAGCCGGGGACGCCGTCGAGCCAATCCTGCAGCAAGCCGGCGACCCGCGCGGCGTCGTAAGGGTCTTTCAGCAGGCCGCCCTTGCCGATCGCCTCGCGGCCGGCCTCGAATTGCGGCTTGACAAGAAACACGCCCTTGGCGCCGTCGTTGGCGACAGCGAGCGCCGGCGGCAGCGCCAGTTTCAACGAGATGAAGCTGACATCGCAGACAATGAAATCCGGAATGCGACCGGCAAGATCGGCGGCCGAAAGATCACGAGCGTTCAATCCCTCGATCTCGGTCACGCGCGGATCGCCAGCGATATCCGGATGCATCTGGCCATGCCCGACATCGATTGCCGTGACATGCACCGCGCCGCGTTCGAGCAGCACCTGGGTGAAGCCGCCGGTCGAGGCGCCGACGTCGAGCGCCTCGCTGCCGGCGGGATCGAGACCGAAATGGTCGAGCCCGGCGATCAGCTTCAGCGCAGCGCGCGACACGTAACCCTGCGCCGGATCATCGATGGCAATGAGGCAATCAGCCAAGACGGTCTGGCCGGGCTTGCGGGCGACGGTGCCGTCCACCGTCACGGTGCCACGCTCTACCGCGTCACGGGCGCGCGAGCGGCTGGGAAACAGACCGCGCTGGACGAGAAGTTCGTCGAGCCGCTGGCGTGCGCTGGCTGGCAGAGGGGCGTTCATCTTTCTTCATTGGCGAAAGCGTGTCACGAAGGCAAGAACATTGGGAAAGACAACGAACATCTCCGGAATCAGCGAACGCATCAGGCTACCCCACAATCAGTTGAATATCGCACCAGGTCCGGCACAATGTGGGAGGTATGCCGTTTGCCGCCAGAACGCGAAGGAGGACGGATGCTGACCGGAACCTGCCATTGTGGCGCGGCCCACTGGACGCTGGAGGGCGATCCCGGCTCGATCACAGCCTGCAATTGCACGCTTTGCCGCCGCTATGGCGCGCTCTGGGCTTACGATTATGTTGATGAACGCATCCACCTTGCGGGACCGACAAGTGCTTATACGCGCGCTGGCGAGCATGCCTCGTCGCTCGAGATTCTGTTCTGTCCGACATGCGCCTGCGTCCTTGCCTGGCGTGGTTTGCGGTCCAGTCCCGCCGGTCGCACTCGAATCGCCGTCAACATAAGACTTGCGCCGCCTGACGCCGTCGCCGATCTCCCAATCGACCATTTCGACGGTCTCGATAAATTCGAGGATCTGCCGAGCGATGGCCGCTGCGTGCGCGATATGTGGTTCTAGCTCCTAATTTAGAACCTCCTCCGCGAGGCCCGACGTTCGACTGCCGGCATCAAACCGTCGTTGCCGGAGGCTTCCTTGCGAGGATGCAGCGCCGGCGGCCTCCGGCACAACGACGAGCTGCGGCATCTGTCCATAGGAAAAACCGCCGCGGATCTCACCGATCTTGCCGGCGACGATGTCCATCACCGCTTTTTCGAGGTTCCGATCATAGGCCGTTTCGGCCGCGGCCGGCATGGCAATGATGGCCAAAAGCGCCACGCCGCAAAGAAGCGCTTTCATTGGTTCGGTCTCCCTGCCTGATCAAATCCTAGCAGGGTGCAGTTGAAAAACGGCCAAGAACACGGTGAGCAAACCGCCAAATGGCAGCGTAAACAGTAAGTTACGACCGCCCGCCGGCAAACTGATTCAAGCCGTTGAGATTTTGATTCAGGCGCTTTGCGCGCTGGCGGTGTGTCCCAGCGCCACAAAGACGGTGCGCACGATGCCGGCGGCATCCAGCCCGGCGTCGGCATACATCTTTTCGGGCCTGGCGTGATCGACAAAGGCGTCGGGCAGCACCAGCGGGCGTACCTTCAGGCCGCTTTCCAGCAGCCCTTCGTGGGCCAGGAATTGCAGCACATGGCTGGCGAAGCCGCCGACTGCGCCCTCTTCCACCGTCACCAGCACCTCGTGCGAGCGCGCCAGCCGCCGGATCAGGTCCTGGTCGAGCGGCTTGGCGAACCGAGCATCGGCGACCGTGGTGGAAAGCCCCGCCGCGCCGAGCTCCTCGGCCGCAGCCAGGCAATCCTGCAGCCGCGTGCCGAAGGACAGCAGCGCAACCTTGGTGCCCTCCCGCACGATACGGCCCTTACCGATTTCGAGGACCGAACCACGCTCCGGCATGTCGACGCCGACGCCGTTGCCGCGCGGGTAGCGGAAGGCGATGGGACCGTCATCATAGCTTGCCGCCGTGCGCACCATGTGGCGCAGTTCCGCCTCGTCCGCCGCGGCCATGACGACGAAACCGGGCAGTGTCGCCAGAAAAGTGGTGTCGAAGGCGCCGCAATGGGTCGCCCCGTCGGCACCGACAAAGCCGGCACGATCGATCGGAAAGCGCACCGGCAGGTTCTGGATCGCCACGTCGTGGACCACCTGGTCGTAGGCGCGCTGCAGGAAGGTCGAATAGATCGCGGCGAAGGGTTTGAGGCCTTCGGTGGCGAGGCCGGCAGCGAAGGTCACCGCATGCTGTTCGGCGATGCCGACATCGAAGGTCCTCGACGGGAACACCTCGCCGAAGAGGTCGAGGCCGGTGCCGTTGGGCATCGCGGCGGTGACGGCGACGATGCGTTCGTCTTCCCGGGCCTCCTGGATCAGGCTTTCGGCAAAAACCTTCGTGTAGCTTGGCGCGTTGGCCGGCGCCTTGGCCTGCGCGCCGGTAATGACGTCGAACTTGTTGACGCCGTGATATTTGTCGGCAGCCGCCTCGGCCGGTCCATAGCCCTTGCCCTTCTGGGTCACGACATGGATCAGCACCGGGCCGTCGGCATTATCGCGGACATTCTTCAGCACCGGGATCAGGTGTTCGAGATTGTGTCCGTCGATCGGGCCGATGTGATAAAAGCCAAGCTCCTCGAAAAGCGTGCCGCCGGTGACGTAGCCGCGCGCATGTTCGACCGCCCGCGTGATCGCGCGATCGGCGCGCTCGCCGAGATAGGAGGTCAGCTTCTTGCCGAAATCGCGCAAGCCCAGATAGGTCTTGCCCGACGCAAGACGAGCCAGATAGGCGCTCATCGCGCCGGTCGGCGGAGCGATTGACATGTCGTTGTCGTTGAGGATGACGATCAGCCGGGCATCGAGGGCGCCGGCATTGTTCATCGCCTCAAAGGCCATGCCGGCCGACATGGCGCCGTCGCCGATGACGGCAATGACATTGTTGCGGCCATCGGCGAGATCGCGCGCCATTGCCATGCCGAGGCCGGCGGAAATGGAGGTCGAGGAGTGGGCGGCGCCGAACGGATCGTATTCGCTCTCGGCGCGGCGGGTGAAACCGGACAGGCCGCCCTCTTGGCGCAGCGTGCGGATGCGATCGCGGCGGCCGGTCAGGATCTTGTGCGGATAGGCTTGGTGACCGACGTCCCAGATCAGCCGGTCGTCCGGAGTGTTGAAGACATAGTGCAACGCAACCGTCAGTTCGACCACGCCAAGGCCGGCGCCGAGATGTCCGCCGGTGTGGGATACGGCATCGATCAACTCGGCACGGAGCTCCGATGCCAGCTGCGGCAGATCACCTTCATCAAGCGTCCGAAGCTCGGCCGGAATGCGGACCTTGTCGAGGAGTGGCGTATGGAGTTTTGCGTTCACTGGTGGCAGGGCCTGCTTTTTATTCATGTGCGAAATAGGCCGCTGACCGGCGAATGTAAATGCGCGTCAGTGACGCGGCGTAGATTCGAAAGTGCCGGAACGTCCCTTGCGCGCCCAAAAGGACGCGCGGCGTTCTAATTGTCCGGCAGCGGAATGAACTCTTCCTCATCTCCAGGAACGATATCGAAGCGACCTGTCTTCCATTCTTCTTTCGCCTGTTCGATGCGTTCCTTGGACGATGAGACGAAATTCCACCAGATGTAACGCGAGGAGCCGAGCGAGGCGCCGCCGAACAGCATGAAATGGGCGCCGCTCTCCGACGACACGACGATCTCGTCGCCGGGCCGGAATACCAGCAGTCGCTCCGCCGGAAAGCGGTCGCCGCTGATCGAAACCTCGCCTTCCAACGTATAGATGGCGCGCTCCTCGGCATCGGCAGGGATTTTGACGCTCGCGCCGGGTGCCAGCCTGAGATCGGCGTAGAGCGTGTCTGAAGCGGTCATGACCGGAGACCGCAGCCCGGAAAATGCGCCGATGACGATGCGTCCGCCGACGCCTTCGGCGTCGATTTCGGGCAGACTTATCGCCGCCGTATTCTCGAAAACCGGCGCGACTTCCTCCTTGCCGTCCGGCAGCGCCAGCCATGTCTGCAGGCCGGAGACCGACATCGGCGCGCCGCGCAGCTCTTCGGGCGTGCGCTCGGAATGAACGATGCCGCGGCCGGCGGTCATCAAATTCACGTCGCCGGGCTGGATCACCATTTCGGTGCCCAGCGAATCGCGGTGCCGGATCTTGCCGTCGAACAGGTAAGTGACCGTCGACAGGCCGATATGCGGATGCGGACGGACATCTAGCGCCTGGCCGGCCCGCAGGATCGCCGGGCCCATGCGGTCGAAGAAGATGAAAGGCCCGACCAGCCGTCGCTTCGCGGTCGGCAAGGCGCGGCGAACCTGGAAGCCGCCAATGTCCTTGGCGTTTGGAATGACCATCAGTTCGATCTGGTCGCTGGCGAAGGCGTCACCCGGCAGAGGGTCGTTTCCAGGGAAGAAGCTCATGTGGTCTTTCTCAAGCGAAGCGGAGTGCAGACCTGGCTTTCGCCTTGGCCGCCACCTCTTCGCGATTGCGCGGATGCTGCGTCGTCTCGAGGCTGTCGAGCAATTCGCGCGCCGATGCGGCGATGGCCTCGACGGCGTGGTCGAACGCATGCTGGTTCTGCTTCGACGGCCGCGTCGTTCCGCTCAGCTTGCGGACAAACTGAAGCGCGGCATCGCGGACCTCGTCATTGGTTGCCGGCGGATCGAAATTGAACAGGGTCTTGATGTTTCTGCACATCGTTTGCAATCTCCTCTCGTCCTGGAGCCGTTTCAATCGGGATGAGTTTTACCCTCAATCATGATCGTGCCCAAAAGCCGGTAAGGCGCGACCGTCGCCCGGGGCGATGGCTCAGTCTGCATCCAGCGGCTCTGTACCCACCGGCTTGCCATCGCGCGAAAGCCTGATCTTCTCGACCTTGTCCTCGGCCGCCTTGAGCAGCCGGTCGCAATGTACTTTCAGCGCCTCGCCGCGCTCGTAGATGCGGATCGACTGGTCGAGCGGCACGTCGCCGCGCTCCAGATCATCGACGATTTTCTCCAGAGCGTCGAGCGCCTGCTCGAAGCTCATCGCCTTGACGTCCTCGTTGGTCTCACCAGCCATCGTCTATCCTTTCATCAGTCGTCCGACATGGGCGGCGACCGAAAATGCCAGTCCCTGCAGATCGTAGCCGCCCTCGAGCAGGCTGACGAGCCGGTTGTCGCTGTGGCGACCGGCACGTTCGATCAACTGGCCGGTCGCCCAGTCGAAGTCGTCCTCGGTCAGGTTGATCTCGGCCAGCGGATCGCGATGGTGGGCATCAAAGCCGGCAGAAATTATGATGAGGTCGGGTAAAAAATCATCGAGCGCCGGCAAGATGCGCGACAAGAAAGCATCGCGAAAGACATCGCTGCCGGTCTGCGGCGCCAGCGGCGCATTGACGATGTTGCCGGCGCCGGTTTCGCTTACAGCCCCGGTTCCCGGGTAAAGCGGCATCTGGTGCGTCGAGCAGTAGAGCACCGACGGGTCGTCCCAGAAAATGTCCTGCGTGCCATTGCCGTGGTGCACGTCCCAGTCGACGATGGCGACGCGCTCGGCCTGGTGCTGCTTTTGCGCGTAGCGCGCCGCGATCGCCGCGGTGTTGAACAGGCAGAAGCCCATGGACGTTGTCTTTTCGGCGTGGTGGCCGGGCGGCCGGGCGGCGACAAATACATTGGCGGCGCGGCCCTGAAAGACATCGTCGACGGCGGCGTTGGCGGCACCGATCGCCGTCACGGCCGCTTGCCAGCTTTTCGGGCTGGCCGTGGTGTCGGCGTCGACGCGGGCAATGCCTGTATCGGGTATGGCGGCACGGACCTTCTCGACGAATTCCTGCGGGTGCGCGTAGAGGATAGTGGCCTCGTCGCCTTCCGGGGCCTGGGCACGATCGAGGGCCGCAAAGGCCTCGTCTTCGAGCACGCGCTCAATGGCGCGTAAGCGGTCGGGCCGCTCCGGATGACCGGGCGGGGTTATGTGTTCAAGGAAGATCGGGTGCGTGTAGAGCCTCGTGACCATGCCCCGATATAGGCGCGCTTGACGGTTTTGACCATGTTTTCGCGCAGCCAAGGGCGAACGTTCAACAGGGTTTAAGCGGCCGGCGTCGGCTGGCTCAAGCGCGAACGATCGAAAGAAGCCAGCGCCTCATCCCTGAGTTGCCTGAATTTCGAGGAGGCCTCGGTCAGCCGCCTGTCCCAGTCGGGGTCCGGAACCTGGTCCTCGATGGTCTTGAAATAGACCTGCATCAGCGAAGCGACGGCGAACGGTTCGATGAAGGCGGCCTTGAAGGCCCAGGCAAAGACGATGGCCAGCACGAAAGCCCAGCCGTCGAGTTGGCCCGGCATGAAATACAGGATCGCTCCTGCCGGCGCCAGCATAGCCAAGAAGATGACGAAGGACACGCCCCACATGATGACGGCCAGCCAGATGGCGTTCTTGACCATGGTCTTGCCGTTCTGCGCGTAGAGCACGACCCCTTGCCGCGCCGTCTCAAAGGGCGAGGCGGAACTGATACGGATGTTGTAGCCGAGGATGATCTCGTCGACATAGGTCAGCGACAGGCGGATGACCGTATTGATGAAGCTGACCAGTCCACCGAGTCCGGGAATCGGCAGGAACGCTGCAACGCCGCCGAGCAGGCCGGTGATGGCGCGGATGGCGCCCTTGACCAATTGGTCGAGCACGAAAAGGATGTTGGCCTCGGCGAAGCGTTCCTTCACGACATCCCTGGCATAGGCGATCTGGTTCTGGCCGCCGGGCACGTCGCGGCCGTCGATCAGGTGGACCATCACTGCGATATGGCCGGCCTTGACGATGTAGAGGATGTATTCGCGGATCCAGTACACGGTGACCGAGACGACGCCGAAGCCGACCACGCCGCCCCACAAGGCAAACGACAGCGGTCCGTCAGGATCTGTGGAGATGTGGCCGACGCCGTAGCCGACGCTGGCGCCCGTGCCTGTCGCCATGATGTAGGCCAGTGTGATGCCGAAATAGACGATCATGCGCAAGACAATGAAAGGCCACGTCCGCAGCATGATGGACACCGACTTGCCGACTTGGAAATCCCACATGCCCCAGCCCTCCCCTCAGAGATGATTGAGAAGATGACCTCAAGCTGGCGGTTGTCAATCTTGGGCCGAACCCATGGATGCCGGCTGGTTCAAGTTCTGCGGCCTGCCAGCTTGCTTGAGCAGCCCCTCAAGAAGCACGTTGAAGGCCTTCACCGCCTTTTTCGACGTCGCTTCGGGGTCCTCCGAATTTGCGATCCACTGGGCGGCATGTAGCGAGGCGCCGCTGATCAACCTTGCTGCGGCTTCAGGATCAACGGCAAGGATGGTTCCCTCATCGCTCAGCCTTTGCAGGTTCTCGGTCATCGAGCGGATGCATTCATTCTGGCTCGGCCATTGCGAAGGATCGCCGAGCACCGCCGGTCCATCGCGAAGGACAATGCGCTGGATCTCCGGTTCCAGCGCCATCTCGATATAGGCCGTGCATTCGTCGACAAAGCCCTGCCAGAGATTGTCCGCCCTTGCCGAAACGATTTTCAGCCGGGCCAGCATTTCCGCGTCGATCTCGGCGATGACCGCCTGCAGAAGCCCCTTCTTGTCGCCGAAGTGATGATAGAGGGCGCCGCGCGTCAGCCCGGCCGACGCGGTGAAATCGTCCATCGAGGCTTCGGCATAGCCCAAGGTGCCAAAGGCGTGGCGCGCCGCGGCGACCAGTTTGGCGCGAGTCTCGGCGATCATCTCCTTGCGCGGTCTGTGCACCATTCGCCCCATTCCTTCACATACGTCTCGTATATTGTTTGACATACGCAGCGTATGCCATTATCTCATTTGCATACGCTACGTATATAAGTGGCTCGACCTCAAAAATCCAGGAGTGTTCTCATGCCCAATCCCTATCGCGAAATCTTCAAGGCAAAGGGAGTCAAGGGCTTCGCTGCAGCCGGCTTCGTTGCCCGGCTGCCGATCGCCATGGCTCCGATCGGCATCGTCGCGATGCTTTCGCAGACGCACGGCGAGTACTGGCTGGCCGGCGCCGTCTCCGCGATATTTGCGCTGGCCAATGCGTTCGTCGCGCCGCAGGTATCGCGGTTAGTTGACCGGCTCGGCCAGTCAAGGATCGTGGTGCCCACCACGGTCATTTCCGTGCTCGCTTTCGCGGTGCTGATTGCGGCGGCCAATCGGGACTGGCCGACCTGGACGCTATTCGTATCGGCGCTGCTGGCCGCCGCGATGCCCAGCATTCCGGCAATGGTGCGCGCGCGCTGGACGGAGATCTTCCGGGATCGCCCCGAGATGAACACCGCGTTCGCCTTCGAGTCGGCGGCCGACGAGTTGGTCTATATCGCGGGGGCATCGCTATCGGTGGGCCTGAGTGTCGCCCTTTTCCCGGAAGCGGGGATGCTGGCGAGCACATTGTTCCTCGCTTTCGGCTCGACGGCCTTCATCCTGCAGCGCTCGACCGAGCCGCGCGTACGTCCGGTGGAACATGGCTCGAGCGGCTCGGCTATCCGCCTGCGGCCGGTCCAAATCATCACCTTGGCCCTGATCTTCATCGGCGCGACCTTCGCGACCACGGAAGTGAGCACCGTTGCAATCACCAAAGAGCTTGGCCAGCCAAGCGCGGCGAGCCTCGTCATCGGCGTCTACGCGCTCGGATCGTTCGTCGTCGGTATTGTCATCGGCGCCCTGAATCTCAAGGTGCCGCTGCAGATTCAGCTTGCCATCGCGGTCGCCATCATCGCGCTGACCACGCTGCCGTTGCTCGTCGCCGACACGGTGCCTCTCCTGGCGCTGGCCGTCTTCGTCAGCGGCGTGGCGATCTCGCCGACCTTCATCACCGCATTCGGCCTGATCGAGCGGCGCGTACCGGAGGCAATGCTGACCGAGGGCATCACCTGGGTCATGACCGGCATAGGCATCGGCATGGCGCTTGGCTCCTTCGCCGCCGGATGGGTGGTGGACGTCCTTGGCGCACAGAGCGGGTTCCTGGTGTCGGTGGCGGCGGGCACAATCGCACTGGCCATTGTTCTCGCCGGCCAGCGCAGCCTTGCCGTGCCGGATTGCGACACCTCCGCATGCGACGCAGCCGCCGTTCCCGCGGAATAGCCGCACATGCGCCCGGTCCAGCTCACGGACCGGACGCAATTCTCTTTGAAGAAGCCCGGCTTTTTAGGACTTTTCAAGCCGGTTGCGAATCTCGTGCCCGTCAACAACGACAACAGGACTCCCCAATGCCTCCACCATATCAGGGTTCAGATGGGGTATGGTCTGAGCGCGCCCAACCATTGGCGGGCACTCTCCAGCGCAATAAACGGCCGAATTGGTGACACGCAGAATCTCCCACAACGCTTTGTAGAGACGCGGATCATCTGGCGGCCGTGCGACGGTGAAGCCGGAACATCGCGACGCGTCAGCAGGATCAAGGTTGAGATAGAGGTCGGCTTGAGCAAGGGTCGGCGAGACCTCGTAGGTGACGACCCAGCATGAGAATTCAGGCTCACGCCTGTTGATAAACGGCGCGAAGGCGTCGTCTACGATCGATGTGGGGAAATAGCTCTGCTCCCCATCATTAAAACAACCGAGATATGCCTCGAAGCTCATCTCAATTGCCTCCAGTAGCCTAGAGAATCTCGGTTTTCGCTATATGGATGCCAAAGCCTTCGAGGCCAACATAATGGCGTTCGCGCGAGGCGATCAGGTTGATCGAGGAGATGCCGAGATCCTTGAGTATCTGGGCGCCCAGCCCGATCTCGCGCCACTCGTTCTCGCGGCGGCGCGCCTCTTCATGGTCCTCGCGGTCGCCGGGCGCGGGGCGCTTGCGCTCCTGATGGGCGACGCCGACCGAGCCCTCGCGCAGATAGACGATGACGCCGCGCTTGCGCTCGCCCATCGCCGTCATGATGCCGTCCAGCCGGTGGCTGGTGCCGAAGACATCGCTCACGACATCCTCGGAATGCAGCCGCACCGGCACATCCTCGCCGTCGCGGATGTCGCCGAAGACGATGGCGACGTGATGCATCGAATCCCAGGGCAGCGTGTAGGTGAAGACCTGCGCCTTGCCGCCAGGGGTGTCGATGTCGGAACAGGCGACGCGCTCGACCAGCGTTTCCTTGCGCTGGCGGTAGGCAATGAGGTCGGCGACCGAAATCTGCTTCAAACCGTTCTTTTCGGCGAAGCCCTGCACCTGCGGGCCGCGCATCACCGTGCCGTCGTCGTTGACCAGTTCGGAAATGACGCCGACCGGCGGCAGGCCGGCGAGCTTGCATAAATCGACCGCGGCCTCGGTATGGCCCGAACGCATCAGCACGCCGCCTTCGCGCGCGATCAGCGGAAAGATGTGGCCGGGGCGAACGAAATCCGAGGCGCCGACATTGCCGTTGGCAAGGTTGCGAACGGTCAATGTGCGGTCGTCGGCCGAAATGCCTGTCGTGGTGCCGTGCTTGAAATCGACGCTGACGGTGAAGGCGGTGGTGTGGGCCGAATCATTGTCGGCGACCATCGGCTGCAGGTTGAGGCGCTTGGCCTCCTCGCGCGGCATCGGCGTGCAAACGATGCCGGAGGTGTTGCGGACGATGAACGCCATCTTTTCCGGCGTGCAATGGACGGCGGCGACGATCAGGTCGCCCTCGTTCTCGCGCCCGTCATCGTCCATGACAACGACGATCTCGCCGCGTTCGAAAGCGCGCAGGGCTTCGACGATTTTCTTCTGGTCATAAGGCATAGGCGCTCGTTTCACTCGCGAAATAGGGGAGTAAGGGAGTAGGGCAGTACGGCAGTAGGGGAAAGGAAAAAATGTCGCGGGCGCTGCGTAACATACTGCCCTACTGCCCTGTTCCCTTCCCTGTCTGTCCTCGATGACGCAGATAGTGATCGGCGATGGCGCAGGCAACCATCGCCTCGCCGATCGGCACGGCGCGGATGCCGACGCACGGATCGTGCCGGCCCTTCGTCATGATCTCGACGTCGTTGCCGTCCTTGTCGATCGACTTTCGCGGGGTCAGGATCGACGAGGTCGGCTTGACGGCGAAGCGCGCGACGATCGCTTGGCCGGTAGAGATGCCGCCAAGAATGCCGCCGGCATTGTTGGACAAGAAGACCGGCTTGCCGTCATTGCCCATCCGCATCTCGTCGGCGTTCTCTTCGCCGGTAATGCGGGCGGCCTCGAAGCCGTTGCCGATCTCGACACCCTTGACGGCATTGATCGACATCAGGCCCGAGGCAATGTCCTGGTCGAGCTTGGCGTAGATCGGCGCGCCGAGGCCTGCCGGAACGCCGTCGGCGGCGATCTCGATAACCGCGCCGACCGAGGAACCCGCCTTGCGGATACTGTCAAGGTAGGTGGCAAAGATGGCGACCGATGCCGGATCCGGCGTGAAGAACGGATTTTCGGGGTCGCCGACGAAATTCCAGTTCCAGTTGGCGCGATCTATTTGTTTTTCGCCCATCGATACCAGCGCGCCGCGCACCACCATGCCGGGCACGACCTTGCGGGCCAAGGCTCCGGCCGCCACCCGTGCCGCCGTCTCGCGGGCCGACGAGCGGCCGCCGCCGCGGTGGTCGCGCAGGCCGTATTTGGCGTCATAGGTGTAGTCGGCATGGCCCGGCCGGTACTGGCGGGCGATCTCGCCATAGTCCTTGGAGCGCTGGTCGACATTCTCGATCATCATCGACACCGGCGTGCCGGTGGTGATCATGGTCTCGCCGTCCTCATCCAGGATGAAGCCGGACAGGACCTTGACCTCGTCGGGCTCGCGCCGCTGCGTCACAAAACGCGATTGACCCGGGCGGCGCCTGTCGAGCTCGGCCTGGATCTCCGCGCGCGTGAAGCGAATGCCGGGCGGACAGCCGTCGACCACGCAGCCCAGCGCTGCACCATGGCTTTCGCCCCAGGTGGTGACGCGGAACAGATGGCCGAACGTGTTGTGAGACATGAAAACCAGCCCTGCCGGCAAAGCCGCCGGCTTAGCGCATGACCCCGAAATCGGAGCGATTTTCGGGAAGAATCATACGAAAAATCAAAAAGTGCCACCTTTGCGCGCCCGAGAGGACGCGCGGCGCTGTAGTCTGCCTTCTATTGGCGTTTCCCGCAGTGGTCAAACTGTGATCTGGCGGATTTAGTTTTGACACATTCGGTTGGTTTCTGCTTCCCTCGAGCCGTCTGTTGAACACCCGCCGCATCGTGCCGGCGCAATGATAAGAGGACGATGATGCGTATCCTGATCGGCGCCGTTGCCGCCACATTGCTGATTTCCACCGCCACCTTCGCGGGGCAGACCGAAGGCCTGATCAAAGAGGTCGACAAGGACACGTTGACGCTGACACTCGACGACGGCAAATCCTACAAGCTGAATGCCGAAACCGATATCGATGCCCTGAAACCCGGCATGGATATCGTGATCGCCTACGACGAGACAAACGGCGAGAACGTCATCACCGACATGCAACTGCCGGACAGCGGTTCAGCCGAATAGAGTCTGTCCGGCTGATCCATCCCAAAAGAACTGCCGGGAACGAGCGATCCTTCCCCGAAGGTCGGGCTTGAGGGATATATCAGCAAGGGATGCGAATTATTGCCTCAAAACCGTTCTCGCGACCACGAGCAGGCGACGCAATTTCGAGGTTGGCACCCATTCGCTGGATGAGCATCGCAGCGATGGCCAGACCAAGGCCTGCACCCGTCGCTGTGGTCGCGCCACGCTTGAATCGCTTGGTCAATGACTGAAGCTCTGCAACCGGGACCACCGGTCCCGGGTTTGCGATGGCGATGGTTCCGTCAATACGGACGGAAACTGTTACCGGGGTGTGGGCCTGTCCATGAATGAGCGCATTCTCTATCAAGTTGCGAAGGGCGATAGCGAAGGCGTCGACGTCAACCTTGCGGATCAACGTGCCGCAGCCGTCGATATCGAGAATAAGTCGTCCGGCATTTTCCGGCCTTCGCCCGAAGTCCTCCACGACCAGCCGGACAGCCGGGACGAGATCGATCGCATGATCTGCGATACCGATCCCCGCTTCGGCCCGCGCGAGCTGCAGTAGTTTTTCGACGAGATGGCCGAGACTTGACAGAGATGTCTCGATGCCACGGGCTCGCGTTTTCGCCAGGCCCTGGGGAAGCTCAGCGATCAGCCTCTGCGTCTGGGCGAGCGCACCTGCGATCGGCGTGCGCAACTCATGTGCACTGTTGGCGGCGAACTCGCGCTCGGCGTCGAGGGCCGTGCGCAGACGTTCGAGAAGGCGGTCGACAGAGGCGGCGATGGTGTCCAGTTCGACCGGGAGACCGATCATTCCCATCGGTGAGAGATTGCCGCCGTCGCGCACTCCGATCTCCCGTCGCAGTACTTCGATCGGGCCCAGCGACCGCCGGATCACGATCCAGATGACGGCCATGCTCAAGGGCGCGAGCACGAGGAGCGGAATGACAAGCGACAGTGCGCCTTCCATGGTCGCTTCGCGGCGATGAGCGAGCGGATCGGCAATCTGAAGAAACAGCGTGCCGCTGACGGCCTCCTGCGTATAGATGCGGTGCCTAGCAGTGTCCCAGAAACCGCTACCCAAAGGCGCGTCGAACGGTTGCGCCGGCGCGTCATGCGAATGCATAAGTACACGCCCCTCACGGTCGCGAACCTGGTAGATTAGATACTCTTCGTGCTCGAGCGCGCCGTCGCCCATGCGACGCGGGTCTGGGGAATGCGCGCGCTGAAACAGATCGTCGACCACGAGCGGCATCAGGCGCTGCGCCGTTTCCTGCAGCGCGCTGTCGAAGACCTCGTCGAACTCCTCGCGCATCACCAGCGCGCCGAAGGCGGCGGCGCAAAGCCAAAACAGGAGCGTTGCGCCGCCCAACCACAGCATCAGCTTGCGCGTCATGCTGGCCGACTTCGTCATGTGTCCGCGAGCCTGTACCCAACGCCACGCACGGTCGCTATTTGGTCCGCGCCGATCTTCCTGCGGAGCCGGCTGACATAGACCTCCACCGCATTGCTCGCGATCTCCGAACCGAAAGAATAGAGCGCGTCCTCGATCTGCGTCTTCGACACGATTGCACCGGGGCGCTGCATCAAACAGTCAAGCACCGCCCATTCCCGCGCAGTCAAGTCGACTGCCTTGCCGTCGCGGTCGATGCGTCGCTCAGCCGGCACTATGATCAGCGTCCCGAGAGAAAATGTGGGTTCGGGACGGAGCCCGTAGCGACGGGCCACGGCATGGATGCGCGCGGAGAGTTCGCCAAGATCGAACGGCTTGACCAAATAGTCGTCGGCACCTGCGTTGAGCCCCGCGATACGATCCGATATCTGATCGCGGGCCGTCAGAATAATGACGGGGGCCATATCCAGCCGCTTCCGTGCCTCGCGCAAGTAGTCGATGCCGTTGCCGTCCGGCAGGTGAAGATCAAGAAGGACAAGCCCGTAGGAGGCCACAGCAGCGTAATCCCGCGCTGCTGACAGCGTCCTGGCCCAGTCGACCGCGTGACCATCGGCCGCCGCATGTTCGCGCACAGCACTGCCAATGGCCTTGTCGTCTTCGATGAGCAGTATTCGCATCAGGTGTGCCGCGGTTCCAGGGCGAGGGCAAGACTCTTCCCTTATACGACAGAACCTGACGCCACGCTGAATAGCCGTCGCGCAATATAGACGGAAGCTTTCAGGTTGCTGTCAGCTACGGCTGCCAGAAGGGCCGGCATTGGAACAACCCAATGGAGAGACCCCCATGAAGAACATCCTGATCGGAGCACTTTTCCTGAACGTGACTGCCGCCGGCGCTGCACTGGCCGGCGAGAAATGCGATGTGCCGATCGCCGATTGGCAACCGCGCGAAGCGCTACAAACCAAGCTTGAAGCCGACGGATGGCAGATCCGTTCGATCAAGACGGAGGACGGTTGCTACGAGGCTTATGCCGTCGATTCGAAGGGGAACAAGGTCGAAGCGTACTTCGATCCCAAAACCTTCAAGCGTGTGGACGGCGAGAGCGAAGGCTGAACCGATGCGCGCCACCGTGAACGTCTGGGATCCGTGTGTCCGGATCTTCCACTGGAGCCTCGTGGCCAGCTTTGCGGTGGCGTGGTTATCCGCCGATGAGATCAAGGATCTGCATGAATGGGCCGGCTATATGGCGGCAGCACTCATCACATTCCGACTGGCGATTGGTTTCGCCGGGTCGCGATATGCTCGCTTCACGCAATTCATCCGCAGTCCGAAGGAAACACTCTCCTACACCGGGGATGTGATCTTCAATCGCGAAGCGCGCTATCTTGGCCACAATCCGTTGGGAGCATTGATGGTTGTTGCCTTGCTGGCCTCGACGGTACTCGTTGCCGGCACGGGCTGGCTACAAACGACTGACGCCTTTTGGGGCATCGAATGGGTCGAGGAGGCACATGAGATGCTGGCTGACGTCATGCTGGCTCTGGTTGCGCTTCACGTCGGCGGCGTCGTCCTGGGGAGCTTCCGTCACGGCGAGAACCTCGTGCGCGCCATGATCACCGGGCGCAAGCCCGCTCCTGAACCCGGCGATGTCGCGTGACAGGCAATCGTCCAGGCGCTGCAAGCGCAGCGTCCGTGTTGAACAATCTTTCTGGGCCGGAACTGGAACGCACCGTTACAGGAGCTTTTGTTCGGGCCGGCCTTCTTCTCGGGCCCATGGCACTGGCCCTGGGCTTTTTACTGCTGCCATCCGATCTGTCGCATGACCGCAGGCACTTGAACGCCCGCTGCTCATCAGACGTCCGGCTACAGGGTGTGAGGCACAAGTATCCGGAAATTCAGAATCCGTTCGGAGTTTTGCCATGACTTTTGCCCAGTCGGCCAATGCAATTTTCCGCCGCCTAAGGCCGTTCGTCGTGCTCTTTCTCGCCGCACAGTTCCTGATCAGGCTTGCTTTGACCGTGGTCTCAATCGGCAATCTTTCGTTCGATCCGCTGGATTGGATGGTTCCGTTTCTCACCGGATTCTGGTTCGACATCGTCACGCTGCTTCCAGTCCTCGCGGTCTTCCTCGTCTTCCCTCTTCTCCTGCCGGCCTCGTGGGCTGGAAAGCGGTTCGATCGCGCGGTCGGGCTCTTAGCCTTCGCACTCTTCCTGTTCCTGATGGTCATGCAGGGGTTTGGCGAATATTTCTTCTGGGATGAGTTCACGACCCGCTTCAATTTCATTGCGGTCGACTATCTGGTCTACACGCAGGAAGTGATCCAGAACATCATGGAGAGCTATCCGGTCGTGCCGCTGCTTGCTGGCATCGGCTTGTTGGCAGCCGGCGGCACCTTCCTGTTCCGCCGTCAGGTGACGGCAGGGTTCGCGCCACATCCCCCCTTTATGAACCGCTTGGCGGTCTTGGCGGCGACAACGGGAGCGGCCGTCGCGGGCGTGTTGCTGACGCCCGATTCGATCACGCGGCCGATGCCGAGCGCGATCGCCCGCGAACTCGGCGGCAACGGTCTCTATGGTCTGGTCAGCGCCTTCTTCTCCAATGAGATCGATTTCGCGAATTTCTACCGAACCTTGCCCGACGGA
Organism: Mesorhizobium sp. WSM4821; assembly: GCF_055901555.1. Taxonomy (NCBI): domain Bacteria; kingdom Pseudomonadati; phylum Pseudomonadota; class Alphaproteobacteria; order Hyphomicrobiales; family Phyllobacteriaceae; genus Mesorhizobium; species Mesorhizobium sp. WSM4821. Next base: position 6,549,827 of record NZ_CM148371.1, read on the forward strand.
CAGGCGGCCGAACGGGCACGCGACCTTCTGGCCGAAAACCACGAGCCGTTCGAAAGTGCCGACCTGAACGACGTCACACGCGACATCCGGGCCGAGGGCCCGATGCTGCGCAAGAACGTTATCCTGGTCGGGATGGAGAGCATGAGTGCCGAGTTCATGGGCGCATTTGGAAATCCGAAAGGGTTGACGCCCAATCTCGACCGGCTGGCGTCCGAAGGTCTGCTTTTCACAGAAATGCGAGCGACGGGCACGCGCACGGTGCGCGGGCTGGAAGCGATTGCGCTTTCAGTGCCGCCGACCCCGGGACAATCGATCCTGCGTCGCCCAGGCAGCGACAATCTCTTCACCATTGGCTCGGTGTTCCAGGATTCCGGTTATGACACGCGTTTCATCTATGGCGGCTACGGCTATTTCGACAACATGAATGCGTTCTTCTCCGGCAACGGCTTCGGCATTGTCGACCGCGGCACGATGAACGCTGCCAATGTGCATTTTGCCAACGCGTGGGGGGTCAGCGACGAGGCCCTCTATGACGAGGTGATCCGCCAGGCCGACGCTTCGGAGAAGGAAGGCAAGAACTTCTTCAGCTTCGTCATGACCACATCGAACCACCGACCATTCACCTATCCGGACGGTGCAATCGACATCCCGTCGCCGGGTGGTCGCGATGGGGCGGTCAAATATTCCGATCATGCGATTGGCAAGCTGGTGGACAAGGCCGCGGCAAAACCGTGGTTCAAGGACACAGTCTTCGTTTTCGTCGCCGACCATACGGCAAGCGTCGCCGGCAAGATCGAACTCGACATGAATAAGTACCACATACCATGCATCATCTGGTCGCCAGGCTTTGTCGACCCTCGGCGGATCGACCGCTTGGCGAGCCAGGTCGATATTGCGCCGTCGCTGCTCGCCATGCTGCACACCAGCTACCGCAGCCGCTTCTTCGGCGACGACCTGATCAATGCGGACGAACCCGAGCGGCCGGTCTACATTTCCAACTACGAGAAGGTGGCGATGATCCTGCATGGTCGCACGACAATCCTCGAGCCCAAAAAGCAGATCGTCCAGCTGAAGGGTGACGAGGTGGTGCGGCAAGAGGCCATCGATGAGGAAGCCGTCGACGATACGGTGGCCATCTATCAGTATGCCTCGCATTGGCGCGATATTTCACGCCGCATTCCAAGTGCTCTTGACAGCGTCACACTGGCATCTGGCCGGCGTTCTGTTGGGCAGCCAGCCAGACCCAAAACTGCTGCGCACTTTTTGGGCGACATGCATTAAAGCCACTCCAGGCCTCTGCCCTCCAGCCTGAGCAAGCGATCTTGCGGCACGTCCAGCCTAACTGCCTCTTTCGCGGACATCCCCAGCACCAGGCGGAACAGCGCGCGCACGACGCCACCATGGGTCACGCAGACCGTGTTGCGGTCGAGCGCATCGAACCACGGCTTCACCCGTTCGAGCAGCATCTGGTAACTTTCGGCGCCCTCGCCAGGCGGCTGGAAATTCCATTTGTCGAGGCGGCGCTGCCTGGTCGAACCGGCTTCCTTCGCCTCGAGTTCGGCAAAAGTGAAACCTTGCCAGTCGCCAAAGCTCAACTCCACGAGCAGCGGCTCGGTGCGATAGGCGTGCGGATCGAGCTTCATCGCCGCGCGCAGGCGCTCCATCGTCTCGCGCGTGCGTCCCATCGGGCTTGAGACAAAGTCGAAATCCTGGGGGTTATGGACGAATTCGGCCAGCCGTCGCCCGTTGCGGCTCGCCTGCTCGCGGCCGAGCGCGTTGAGGTCGGTGTCGGCCTGTCCCTGCAGCCGGGCCTCGGCGTTCCATTCGGTCTGGCCGTGGCGCGCGATGTAGACGAGCGGATACATCAGGTCTTCCGGGGTTCGGGCCAGACTTGTTCGCCCAGATTGGGTCGCCAGATTGGAATCACACGGGGGGTCAGTCGGAAGACTATTCCTTGACGGTCGAAATATCAGGCGCGTCGACCGCCTTCATGCCGACGACATGGTAGCCGGAATCGACATGGTGGATCTCGCCGGTGACGGCGCGTGAAAGATCGGACAGGAAATAGACGCCGGAATCGCCGACCTCCTCTTGCGTCACCGTCTGCTTCAGCGGCGAATTGTATTCGTTCCACTTCAATATGTAGCGGAAATCGCCGATGCCGGAGGCGGCCAGCGTCTTGATCGGCCCGGCGGAGATGGCATTGACGCGGATCTTCTTGGCGCCGAGGTCGACGGCCAGATAGCGCACGCTGGCTTCGAGCGCCGCCTTGGCGACACCCATGACATTGTAGTGCGGCATCACTTTTTCCGCACCGTAATAGGTCAGCGTCAGCAACGAGCCGCCATCGGTCATCAGCGCTTCGGCGCGCTTGGCGATGGTGGTGAAGGAATACACCGAAATGTCCATGGTGCGCAGGAAATTGTCGCGCGTCGTCTCGACATAACGGCCCGTCAGTTCGTCCTTGTCGGAAAAGGCGATGGCGTGGACGAGAAAATCGAGCTTGCCCCAATGTTTGGCGATATCGTCGAAAACCGCATCGAGGGTTGCCGGATCGGTCACATCGCAATGGCCGGCGATATGGGCGTTGAGTTCCGCCGCCAGCGGCTCGACGCGCTTCTTGAACGCCTCGCCCTGATAGGTCAGCGCGATCTCGGCGCCGTGGTCGACGCAGGCCTTGGCGATGCCATAGGCGATCGACCGATTGTTCGCGACGCCAAGGACAAGCCCCCGCTTGCCGGCCATAATGCCTTGTCCACTCGCCATGTGAGCGCTCTCCGCAAGATTTTCCCGCTTGTGGAGTGCCTATCGCACAGGCACAGAGACCCTTCAAGCGCTCAAGACGGACAGTTCGGGGGACAAAGGCGTCCAGTCAGCGTTTTCGGTTGCGCATCAACGCTTCGAGATCGCTGTCGCCACCTTCAGGCAGCATCAGCCGCACATGGGCGTAAAGATCGCCGTGACCGCCAGTTTTTTCCGGCAGGCCCCTGCCCTTCAGCCGCAGGACCTTGTCCGAGCTCGACCAGGCAGGAACATTGACCGCAAGCCGGCCCATCGGCGTCTCGACCGCCACCTTGGCGCCCAGCACGGCATCCGCCAGTGCAACCGGCAGATCGGCATGGAGGTCGCGGCCTTCGACGCGGTAGCGCGGATGCCGCCGCAGGCGGATCTTGACCAGCGCATCGCCCGGCTGCCCCGGCCCTTGCTCGCCCTGGCCTTTCAGCCGGATGGTCTGGCCGTCCTCGACATAGGCCGGAAGCTTGACGGCGACTTTGCGGCCGTCGGGGAACATCGCCGTAACCTTCTCAGCAGTCGCCGCTTCCTCGATGGTGATGTCGAGCGTCACGTTCAGGTCAGCGCCGGAGGGCGCCTGCCGGCCCGCACCCATGCCGGCACCGCGGGAGAAGGTCTCGCCGAAAATCTGGCTGAAAATGTCGCTGTTGCCGTCGAACGGATCGCCGCCCGGACGGCCCGAGCGAAACTCGAAGCGCGAGCCGCCCGGCCCTTGCTGCCGGCGAAAGCCGGAGAAAGGATCGCCGCCTGCGGCACCCTCGAAACCCTGGAAACGCGGCTTGCCGTCGGCGTCGATCTCGCCGCGATCGAAAGCCGCCCGGCTCTTCTCATCGCCGACGATCTCGTAGGCCTGGTTGGCCGCGGCAAAAAGATCTTTCGCCTTGGGATCATCCGGATTCTGGTCCGGATGATACTTCTTGGCGAGTTTTCGATACGCCGATTTTATGTCCTTGGCCGATGCGTTCTTGGCAACGCCCAGCACCTCATAGGGGTCGCGCATGCTTCCTACCTTGGAGAAGGAGTGAGTTCACGATTGCCCCCTATATGCGCTCGCATAGGAAGAAATTCCAGTAGCGTGCGGCCATATGATGGCGGAAATTCAGAGCGCCTTGAAGTCCTGCATCCGCCAGGCGCCGGCGCCGGCCAGGCACACCTCACCCTTAAACAGGGCGACGCCGTCGAAGCTCTCGCGCGAGGCGGTGAAGCGGCGGCAAAGCTGGCCGTTGTCCTCAGACTCCGCCAGTTCGGTGATCGAGCCGCGCGAACCGGTATCGGAATTCGCCCAGGGAACGGCCTGCCCGGCAAGCTCCTGGATGTCGGCGGAAGACACAGCGTTACGGATCGTCGCCTCGTCCGAGGCGCGATCCTGATCGAACGGCGAGGCAGAAGCAGTCGTGCTGCTGGTGAGGATCGTGCGGTCGACCTCCGCCTGCTCCAGGCTGAAGCCGCCGGCACCGCAGGCGGCAAGCGGCAGAACGACCAACGCGATCGCGGCGGCCTTGACCGCAACCTGGGCGCTGGCCGAAGCGATAAGGCTCCATTGCCTGCTGTCAAAAGGTTGCGCGATAAGCGACAATCGGCAATCTCCCCAGCCGGCAATGGAATTTGAAAAAACTATGAGCGAAACTGAGTTAACAAGCAGTGACTTTACCGAGGCTGCCGAGCCATTCCGCCTCTTTGCCGCATGGCTCGACGACGCGACGAAGAGTGAGATCAACGATCCCAACGGCGTGGCGCTGGCGACGGTCGATGCCGAGGGCATGCCGAACGTGCGGATGGTGCTGCTTAAGGGGTTCGATGAAAGCGGGTTTGTCTTCTACACAAATTTCGAAAGCGCCAAGGGCCGCGAGATCCTCGGCAGCATGAAGGCGGCGATGTGCTTCCACTGGAAATCGCTGCGCCGGCAGGTGCGGGCGCGGGGGCCGGTGGAGATCGTCACCGAGGCAGAAGCCGACGCCTATTATGCCACGCGTCCGCGCGGCAGCCGCATCGGCGCCTGGGCGTCGAAACAGTCGCGACCGCTGGAGAGTCGCTTTGCGCTGGAAAAAGCCGTTGCCGAATACACGGCGCGCCATGCCATTGGCGAGATCCCACGGCCGAAACACTGGTCGGGCTTCCGTATCGTGCCGCAGACGATCGAGTTCTGGCACGACCGGCCTTTCCGGCTGCACGACCGCATCGTCTTTTTGCGCAACGCCAAGGGCGGCTGGAACAAGGCGCGGCTTTATCCCTGAGACCTTCCGAAGACGGTACGGAATTCATGCCGTTTCAAGTCGCAAAGAGGTGAACCATGAGTCTGTTCCTGGCATTCCTCGGCGTCTCGTTCATCGTCATCGCTACACCCGGACCGGACACTGCCATCACCATTCGTAACACGCTGCTCGGCGGTCGCGCCGGCGGCGTGTCCACCGCGCTTGGCATCGCCAGCGGCCAGACGATCTGGGCGCTGGCCACCAGCGCCGGCATTGTCGCCCTGCTGGTCGCTTCGGAGCCGCTGTTCCTCGCCGTCAAATATGCTGGTGCTGCCTATCTCGTCTATCTCGGCGTCAAGGCGCTGCAGGAGGCGCTGCGGCCGTCCCACCGGGCGGAGGCGCTGGCCATCGCCAGGCCTTCGCGGCGGCTGAAGGCGGCAAGCGCCTTTCGCCAAGGCCTGATCAGCGATCTCGGCAATCCAAAAATGGCCGTGTTCTTCGCCAGCCTTTTGCCTCAGTTCGTGCCACCGGGCGGAGAGAGTTTTATTTCTCTGTTCGGCCTCGGAGCAGTCTTCGCTGTCATGACCTTTACCTGGCTGGCGCTGTACGCGACGGTCGTCGCCAAGGCGGGAGATTTCCTGCGCCGGCAATCGATCCGCCGCGTCATCGAAGGCGTGACCGGAGCGCTGCTGCTCGGTCTTGGCATCCGTATCGCGACCGAGCACCGCTAGATGGAGCGCACTTCACGCGAGCGTCGTACGCCCTCGATCGTGCGGCGAGACTGCGTCTGTTTTCCGAGGTGGTGGTTGGCGCGCAAGATCTGACGGGGCTACGCGCCAGTGACTTCAATTTCCAGCCGGGCGTCCATAATCATCACGGATTGCCCGGTTAGAGCGGCGCGCGCCGGAAGCGGTTCTTGGTCTTCACGCGGAGACTACTCCGTCGCTATCTCGTCCGGCCACATCTGGGCGCCATGCAGGACGCGCAGGACGCGAACCGTGTCGGCCGTCACGGCATAAGCGGCGATATAGGGCGTGCGCGCGACGACAAGCTCGCGCGTGCCGGCGATCCGGCCGGGTCGCCCGCTTTCCGGAAAGTCGATGAGGCGGTGAGCCGCAAGGACGATCAGTTGGTCGACGTGAACGGCGGCCCTGGGATTTTCAGCTTCGATATGCGTGAAGATATCGTCGCGATCGGCGAGTGCAAACCGCGCCCAGACGAGCCTCAAGACTCACCTGCCTCCGCCTTGCGAAGCGCTGCCGCCCGCCTTCCAGCAAAATGGGATTCGGCGTCGGCGTCTTCAACATCCGGCCGGGTGTCCTCGAGCGCCTGCAGAACTTTCGCTCGGAACCAAGCATCGTGGGCATCACTGTTGCTGACGAGCTCGAGCGGCAGGGCGCCCTCATTCGCGGTCCGGGTCAATAGGATACGGACGGCATCGGAAACCGTGAGCCCCATGTTTTCCAGAACCGCGGTAGCGCGATCCTTCACCTCGCTGTCAATTCGGGTCTGGACTAGTGCGTTCGATGCCATGGCAGTCTCCTTCGCTAACAGTCAATGTAATGCATCTGCATGACATATGCCAGACTCTCAATCGGCATGAGGTTTCCGCGCGGATCGGCACGACAACCTCGCCCGGGATCGGATGGACCACCTATTGAAAGCTCACGCCTAGTAGCCCAGCCTATCCCTTCTTCCTGGTCATGAAAGCCATCAAGGCGGCGCGGGCCTCGTCGGACTTCAGCCGCTCGCGGAAATGCTTGCTTTCCTGGCCGATGCGGGCAACAAGCTCCTCGCGCGAACCGCGCATCAGGTCACGCGCGATCTTCAGCGCCTGCGGCGGCTTGGCCGCGATCTGGCCGGCGGCGGCAAGCACGGAGGCTTCGAGCGCTTCTTCCTCGACCACCGCGTAGATCAGTCCGGCGGCTTTTGCTCGCTCGGCCGAAAAGCCTTCGCCAAGGCCAAGCAGCGCGAAGGCGTCTTGCCGGCCCAGAATTTGCGGCGCAAGCAGGCTCGACCCCGCCTCGGGCACCAGGCCGAGATCGACGAAGGGCGTGCGGAACACTGTGCGCGGCGTGGCGAAGGTCAGGTCGCAATGCAGGTTGAGCGTGGTGCCGATGCCGACCGCAATGCCGTCGACGCCGGAAACCATGGGCTTTTCCGCCCTGGCCAGCGCCATCAGGAAATCCCAGACCTCCGTGCCACCCTCGCCGCCGGTCGCCACGATCATGAAATCGGCAAGGTCGTTGCCGGACGAGAAGGCGCCTGGCACGCCGAGGAAGACATGGACGCGGACCGCCGGATCGGCATCGCCCTCGGCAAGGGTTTTGGACATTCTCGCATACATGGCGCGCGTCAGCGCGTTCTTCTTGTCCGGGCGGTTCATGCGGATGATCTGGACGGCGCCCTGGCGCTCGACGAGGATATGCTCTGTCACGGATGATCCTTTGTGAACGTCAGGCCCTTGTGAAACGCCAAGCTTCGTGAAAGGTCAGGCAGAAATCAGTGCCTTGCCGGCGGCGGCAAGGCTTTCGGCGCCGCCGATGACGCGCTCCTTCAGTGCGCCCGCCTCGCCAAGCAGGTTTTCGGCGAAGAAGCGGCAAAGGGCAATGCGGCTTTGATCGGCAAGCGCGCCGCGTGCCAGATAGGCGCCGCCCGCCGCAAGCGAGATCAGCCTCAGATAAGGCGTCGCCCCGGCCAGCGCCTCGTCCGAGCGCCCCTCGGTCAGCCGCCCCTGCAGGAAGCGCGTCGCCTGGCCGAGGTCGTCGAGCGCCTGATCTAAACCATCGGCGGTGCGGCCAAAACCCTCAAGATTCGAGGTCCGCACCTGATTGGCGACCGCTTTCAGTTCGGCGATGTAGCCATGCACATGTTCGCCGCTGCCAAGCGGCAGCTTGCGCACTACCAGGTCGATCGCCTGGATGCCGTTGGTGCCTTCGTAGATCGGCGCGATGCGCGCATCGCGATAGAGCGCTGCCGCACCCGTCTCCTCGATGAATCCCATGCCGCCATGCACCTGCAGGCCGAGCGAGGCGACCTCGACGCCGACATCGGTGGAGAAGGCCTTGGCCAGCGGCGTCAACAGATTGGCACGCTCCTGCCAGTGGGCGGCTTCATCGCCGGCAGATATACGCGCACTGTCGATGGCATGGGCACAGGAATAGCTGATGGCGCGCGCAGTCTGGGTCAGCGCCTTCATGGTCAAGAGATTGCGCTGCACATCCGGGTGATGGACGATTGGCGCCATGCCATTGCCATCATAGCTTGCAGCCTTGCCCTGCCGGCGGTCATTGGCGTAGGCGAGCGCCTTCTGCGTGGCCGTTTCGGCGACCGCCACGCCCTGCATGCCGACGGCCAGCCGCGCGTTATTCATCATGGTGAACATGCAGGCGAGGCCCTTGTTTTCCTCGCCGATCAGCCAGCCGATTGCGCCTGGCACCAGCCCCTCGAAACCATCGCCATATATCATGGTGCAGGTCGGCGAGGCGTGGATGCCCAATTTGTGCTCCAGGCCGGAGCAGAACACGTCGTTGCGCGCGCCCAGCGCGCCATCGTCGCCGACCAGGAATTTCGGCACCAGGAACAGCGAAAGGCCACGCGTGCCTCCTGGCGCGTCCGGCAGCCGCGCCAGCACCAGATGGATGATGTTGTCGGTGAAATCGTGCTCGCCATAGGTGATGAAGATTTTTTGCCCAAAGATGCGGTAGGTGCCGTCGCCGGCCGGCTCTGCGCGGGCACGCAAGGCATTCAGGTCCGAGCCCGCCTGTGGCTCGGTCAGGTTCATCGTGCCCATCCATTCGCCGGAGACGAGCTTTTCCAGGTATTTCGCCTTCAGCGCCGGCGAGGCGTGCTTGTCGAGTGCTTCGACCGCGCCCATGGTCAGCGTCGGGCCGATGCCGAAGGCCATGGCGGCGGAGTTCCACATTTCGAGCGCTGCCACACCCAGCATGGTCGGCAGCGCCTGGCCGCCAAATTCCTCCGGTGCGGACAGCCCGTTCCAGCCGCCGTCGATCCAGCGACGATATAGCTCCTTCCAGCCGGCCGGCGTGGTGACGGCGGCGCCGCTCAGCACCGCGCCTTGTTCATCGCCGATCTTGTAGAGCGGCGCGACCTCCTCCGTCGCGAAGCGGCCGGCTTCCGCCAGAATGGCGTCGACGAGGTCTTCGCCAAGCTCGCCAAAGGTGCCGGCGTCGAGCGCTGGCTTCAGGCCGGCCACATGCTTCAGCGTGAAGGCGATTTCCTCGACTGGTGCCCGATACATGCCGCTCGTTCCTCCTCTGTCCGGCAGGGTCAAATTAAGATCCGTGCCGGCATAAAACCACCCGCTTTGGGCCGATGCTCCCACCGTCTTTTTACGTAAACGTCAAATTTTGTCACGCAGATTTTGCAATTGCTGCGGCGCCCAGGGGTCTAGATTTCTAACCATGGCACCTTTTTCACAACCAGCATCACCGCCGACCGGGGTCACTGGCGGTAGGGCGGCTGGATTTAGAACGGGTCGGGTCCCGGCGGCACGCTATAGTTGGGCAAAAAGCCGGACGGTTCGACCGAAAAAATAACGGAAACGACGCCCATGCTCGCCAGACTTGGCGCATATCGCTGCATCGAATGCGGCCTGCCCTACCGGGCGGCAGGTTTTTTCTACCATCGGGGCAAGATCGAGGACGGCGCCGCCTATTGGTCGGATCGCGGCATTCTGTGTCGCCCCAATGCTCGCTGGCCATCACCGCAAACCGCCAGGCCGAGGGAACGCTGCCGCAAACGTTTCCTTGATCACTCGACAACCCTAACGTTGGCGGCGAGACGCCTCTGGCGGTTGCCCAGACCGAGGCGGGCGCCCGCGTCATCGAAACCATTCTCGGCAAGATCGCCTGGGGCCCCGCCGCCTGATGCTGCTGTGGCGTCTGTCAGGCAGGCAGCACGCCCCCCAACTCAACCTCTTCCGGGCTCGAAGCATTTCCTTAACCATGACGGTTCAGGATCGGGCTTTGGCCAGCAAGGATCTGCCGTTTGAAAACGCCGGCGCACCCTCTTCGCCGCTTCAAGTCTTTGTTTGTGCACGTCGTCATCCCAAAACCGCTACGCGCTTTTGGGCGACCTGCACTGGCGCTTCTCGCCATCACCGCCGCGATGGCGCTGGCGCAGGCGGCAAAAGCCTCCGATTTCTCCCGACCGTGGAAGAATCCTGACCGGGCGCTGGTGATCGACGCCTACGAATACAATTCCATCGATTGGGCTAAGCTTATCACCGACAAGCGCATCGTCGGCTTCATCAACAAGGCGTCCGACGGGATGCCGCCAGCCTATTTCTGTTTTGGCGACGAGACCGAGACGAGGCTCTGCAAGGCGCTGTGGAAGCGCCATGCAGTGGCACAGGAACTGTTCCAGACGCGCAAGGTGGTGGCCACGGCGCTCGGCCTGAAATGGGGCGCCTATCATCTCGGCCGCCCCGGCAACCCTGTGGGACAGGCCAACAACTTCATCGATTTCGCGAAACCCGGGCCGGATGACCTGCTTGCCCTCGACATCGAGGACGACGACCCCGCGCAATGGATGTCGCTTGAGGATGCCGAGGAATTCGTGCGCCATGTGCATCGGCGGCTTGGCCGCTTTCCGGTGCTCTACACCAACGGCAAGACCGCCAGGCACATCGCAGACAACAAGTACAAGTATCGGCTTCTGTCGCGGCTGCCGCTCTGGTACGCGCGCTACAAGCCCGACATCGACGTGCATTTTCCAATGGGCAACTGGCAAGGCTACGCACTGTGGCAGTTTTCGGCGAAAGCCAATTGCGGCCGGTTCCGCTGCCCCTACCGGGTCGCGGGCACGCCAAACGATATAGATGTCAACGTCGCACCGATGGATGGCGAGAAACTGCGCGCGCAATGGCCGTTCGGCGGGCTGATCGACGTGCAGCCGGATTACCTCGCCTCGATACCGGTGCCTCTCTCACGCGAGGCCGGGCTGGCCGGTGGCACCATCACCTACGCCACCGTGGCGATAGCGCCGTCCTTCGCAGAAATGGTCGCCGTGTTCAGCGCACGCTGGGCCAAATTCCGCACCAGCTTTCAGATGCCCGCTGTGAAGACGGCATCACGCGCTCCGCGCGGAATTGCCGAATATATGGCCTTGACGCGGAAAGAAAATCGCTCCGCATCAGCTCTTGAAGCTGTGCCCGTCGCCAGCGATCCGGTCAGCACCGCCTCGACCGAGTTCGACCACGGGGGCTGAAATCTGGAAACCTGTTCGAGATGTCAGCGCGCCTGCTCGCGCGCGATGGCCTGCCAGCCAATATCGCGGCGGCAGAAGCCTTGCGGCCAATCGATACGGTCGAGTGCGGCATAGGCCCGTCTCTGCGCCTCGCCGACCGTGCCGCCGACAGCGGTGACGTCGAGCACGCGGCCGCCATTGGCGACCAGCGCACCGCTGTTGATGGCGGTGCCGGCATGGAAAATCTCGACGCCGTCGCGCGCGGCCGTTTCGACGCCGCGGATGACCGAGCCCTTTTCCGGCGTGCCGGGGTAGCCCCTGGCCGCCATCACCACGGTGAGTGCCGTCTCGTCACGCCAGCGCACCGAGGTATGCGCAAGCTGGCCATCGGCGGCAGCGTTGAGCAGGACCAGGAGATCATCCTTCAGCCGCATCATCAGCACCTGGCATTCCGGATCGCCGAAACGGGTGTTGTATTCGATCAGCTTCGGCCCCTTGTCCGATATCATCAGCCCGGCAAACAGCACCCCCGAAAATGGCGCGCCAAGTTCGGCCATGCCGCGCATGGTCGGCTCGACGATCTCGCGCATGGTGCGCTCGATTATCTCCGGCGTCATCACCGGCGCCGGCGAATAAGCGCCCATGCCGCCGGTGTTCGGGCCGATGTCGCCATCACCGACGCGCTTATGGTCCTGCGCGGTGCCGAACGGCAGCGCGATGGCGCCATCGCACAGGCAAAAGAAACTCGCTTCCTCGCCGACGAGAAACTCCTCGATCACCACCTCCGCACCGGCCTGTCCGAAGGACCCTTCGAAACAGGCATCGAGCGCGGCCAGCGCCTCGGCCAACGTCATGGCGACGGTGACGCCCTTGCCGGCGGCCAGTCCATCGGCCTTGATGACGATCGGCGCGCCCATCCTCTCGACATAGGCCCTGGCCGACGCGAGGTCGCCGAAACGGCCATAGGCGGCGGTTGGTATATCGTATTTCGCGCAAAGGTCCTTGGTGAAACCCTTCGAGCCTTCCAGCCGCGCCGCCGCCCTGGACGGGCCGAAGACGCGAATGTCTGCGGCGCGAAGGTCGTCGGCAATGCCAGCAACCAGCGGCCCTTCCGGCCCGACCACGACGAGATCGATCTTTTTCTCCGTGCAGAAGCGGGCCACCGCCGCGTGATCGGCAATGTCGAGCGCCACCAGCTCGGCTTCCTGGCCGATGCCCGGGTTGCCGGGAGCGGCGTATAGCTTCGTCAGCAGCGGCGAGGCCGCGATCTTCCAGGCCAAGGCATGTTCGCGGCCGCCGGAGCCGATCAACAAAACACGCATGCCCAGGTCCCTTGCCATTCCTCGATCAGGACTGCGCTATTGCGCCCCGGACGACGGGTCAAGACATTTGGGAGTTTTTGACACGACTTGAACACGAGAACGTGCGGCGACAGGGCCCTGCGCGGGGTGTTTTCCGCCCACGGCATTCCGCATCAACCACATAGCTCGCGGACGAGGCTTGACGCTTTCCGCCTCTGCTGCCACTCCAGCACAATGGAAACCGTCCAGTCGAAAGCGGCCCAGGGCCGCGTCGCCGATGCGCCGAGCGGCCACTGGGTCTACCGCGTTCTGCCACGCTGGCTATGGCCCTATGCGCAGCTCGCGCGATGGGACCGGCCGATCGGCTGGCAGTTGCTGCTGTGGCCGTGCTGGTGGTCGGCGGCGCTTGCGGCAAGCGCCTATCCTCGCCCCAGCGACCCGCTGCTCTCGCTGCTGCCGGCGCCATGGTATCTCGTACTGTTCCTGATCGGCGCCATCGCCACGCGCGGCGCCGGCTGCACCTACAACGATCTGGTCGACCAGGACATCGACAACCAGGTGGAACGGACGCGCTCGCGGCCACTGCCTTCGGGAAAGGTCACACGCCGGCAGGCCTGGGCGTTTCTCGCCATCCAGGCTTTGGTCGGCCTCGCAGTGCTTGTGCAGTTCAACAGCTTCGCCGTCCTGCTCGGCATCTGTTCGCTCGTCGTCGTCGCCATCTATCCATTCATGAAGCGGCATACCAACTGGCCGCAACTGGTTCTCGGCCTTGCCTTTTCCTGGGGTGCGCTGATGGGATGGGCGGTCGAGTTCGGCGATATCGATGGTCCCGCCGTCATGCTCTATATCGGCTCGATCCTGTGGGTGATCGGCTACGACACGATCTATGCGCATCAGGACAAGGAAGACGACGCCATCGTCGGCGTGGGCTCGACCGCGCGCCTGTTCGGCGACAACACCAGGGTCTGGCTTGCCGGCCTTTATGGCGGCGCGTTGGTGTGCTTCGCCATCGCCTTTGCATCGGCGCAGGCGCCGATGCCGGCGCTGGCCGGGTTGATCGCCGCCGGCGCCCATATGGCGCGGCAGATAGCAAGGCTGAACATCGACGATCCGGACCAGTGCCTGCGTCTGTTCAGGTCGAACAACCAGGTCGGCTGGCTGATCTTCCTTGGCCTGATCGGCGGCGCGGTGTGGGTGGCGGTGAAGCCGCTGGTGTAGGAGCCTTGTTCCCCTCTCGCCCATGAAGGCCAAGAAGCGGGAGAAGGAAGAGCTGCAGGGACTATTCCCGCGAAATGATCTCCTGGCCGCCGATGACCAGCCTGAGGCCAAGGTCGCCGGCCCTGCGGCGGGCGAGGAAGCGCGGTCGGCGCGTGTTCGAAACACGGCCCTTGCGGCGATCCTGCGCCGGAAGCGCCTTGATGGCGGCGCCAAGCGATTCCTCAAGCGTGCGGGCGACGCCGTCGGCTTCTATCAGCAGCATCGGCAGACGGTAGGCATCGGCCCAGGCGCGCCAGTCCGCGGCGACATCGTCGAGATCGTCGGCCACCAGCAGCGGCACCGACAGCATCGGATCATTGTGCAGAAGCTCCAGCGTCACCGTCACATTGCCATCCGGATCCTCCATCGCGCGGGCGGCCACACCGCGAAACGCGTTGGCGGGCAGGGCGATGATCGCCGGCACGCCGCTCATCTCCAGCGTGCGGCGAATGACGGCGCCGCGGTGGTCGATGGTGAAGGTAACGTCGCCATAGTCGTCGCGCGTGGCGTAGCTCACCACCTGCGGCAGGCGGAATGGGTCGAGGCGCATGTTGCGGCCGGCCCAGACTGGCTTCAGTCCAGTGTTCATGTAATGCCTTCCTGTTTCTCCTGAGAGCCGGTTTTCCGGTGCTCCGGGCCGGTTTTTCCGGCCTCGTTGTGGGGAAACATTAGCGCGGGCTTCTTACCGCCCCGCTTAAGAAAGTCAGTTAAATTTTGCTGACCTCAGGCGATGGTTATCGGAATACGACCAGGCACAGGACGTGGAAAGGATCAGATAACCTTACCAGGATTCATGATGCCGGCTGGATCGAAGGCCCTCTTCACCCTGCGCATCAGGTCGATCGCCATTGGCGGCGCCGTCGCGATCAATTCGTCGCGCTTCAACTGGCCGATACCGTGCTCGGCCGAGATCGAGCCGTGAAGGCTGCGCACGACGTCGTGCACGGCCTGGTTCATGGCTTGGTAGAGGCAGAGAAACGCGTCGTCGTCGCCTCCGACCGGCCGGGAAATGTTGTAGTGGAGATTGCCGTCGCCCATGTGGCCGAAACAGACCTCGCGCGCACCAGGGCTGACGGATTGCACGGCGCCGGCCGCCTTTTCGATGAATTGCGGGATGGAGGCCACTGGCACCGAGATGTCGTGCTTGATCGAGGCGCCTTCGGGCCTCTGCGCGTCAGGCAGCACCTCGCGGAAATTCCAGAAGGCGTCGCCCTGGGCGATGCTCGCCGCGATCACCGCGTCACCGACGATCTCCTGCTCGAGGCCGGCTGAAAGCACCTCCTCGATCAGGACCCTCGCATCCTCCGCCGAGCGGCCCGAGGAGACCTGCATCAGCACATACCACGGCCAATCCCCGGCCAGCGGCCGCACGACGCCTTGCGCGTGGGCAAGCGTGAAGTCGTAGGGCCTCTGGCCGATTAGCTCGAAAGCGGTGAGTGCGGCGCCGGCGCGGTCCATCGCCAGGCTGAACAGAGACAGCGCCGCCTGCGGCGACGACAGGCCCGCAAAGGCCACCTCGCGCCCCTTGGGCTTGGGGAAAAGCTTGAGCACGGCGGCGGTGATGACGCCGAGCGTGCCCTCCGCTCCGACAAACAGGTTCTTCAGATCGTAACCAGTGTTGTCCTTCTTCAGCTTGCGCAGGTCATCGAACACCTCGCCGGTCGGCAGCACCACTTCGACGCCGAGGCAGAGCTCACGCGCATTGCCGTAGGCAAGGACGCCGGTGCCGCCGGCATTGGAAGAGAGGTTGCCGCCGATCTGACAGGAGCCTTGCGCGGCAAGCGAAAGCGGAAACAGCCGGTCGGCGGCATCGGCCGCTTCCTGCAGGGTCTGCAGGACGACGCCGGCCTCGACGGTGGCCGTGTTGGACAGGACGTCGATCTCGCGGATGCGGTTCAGCCGCGACAGTGACAGCATGATCTCGCGGCCGGACGTATCCGGCACCTGTCCGCCGACCAGCCCGGTGTTGCCGCTTTGCGGCACGATGGGCGTTCCCGTCTCGGTCGCCAGCCGCATGATGCGGCTGACCTCGTCGACGCTGCCGGGCCTCAGCACCAAAGCCGTCCTGCCATGCCAACGACCGCGCCTCTCAATGAGGTAAGGCGCGATATCCTGCTGGTCGCGAAGCGCATATTTGTCGCCGACGATGGCTGCAAAGCGGTCGATGAGGGCGAGGTCTAGGTCCGGGGATATTTCGTTCATCAGTGGAAACTACGGTCCTGCATCGATCTTGTCACGAGGGGCGGCGGCGCGCGAAAGGCGGTCGTTGATCGCCTCGCCCAGCCCGTCGAACGGGATAGGCTCGACGGCGATTGTCTTGGCGCCGCTGCGATCGAGATCCTGCATATGGACGAAGAGATTGGCCGCCGCCTCGCGCAGGTCGCCTGCCTCGGACAGGTTGCGCAAGGCGACAGCGCCTTGCCAGCCTTCGGCACGGCGGGGGCCGAACGCCAGCAAGGCTTCGCCCTTTGCCACTTTTGCGGCGTTGACCCGCACCGCGGCACCCGGCGCATAATGCGAGGCGAGCATGCCCGGAGCCTCGATGCCCGCCGCACCGCGCGACAGCGTCACGCCGGCGGCGGCTTCGATGTCCTCGGCGGCAATGCCGCCCGGCCGCAGCAGCCGCAGCTTTCCGCCCTCGACCTTGACGATCGTCGATTCGAGCCCGACCGACGTCGCGCCGCCATCGACCACCAGCCTGATTTTCGAACCGAGATCGGCCGCCACGGCCTCGGCTGTCGTGGCGCTGATCTTGCCTGAGGAATTGGCGCTGGGCGCGGCAAGCGGGCGGCCGAGCCTGGCGATCAGTTCGCCGCCAAAGCCCTTCGGCATGCGCAGCGCGATCGTATCCAACCCGGCCGTGACCAGCGGATGAATACCGTTGCCGGGCCGTTGCGGCAACACCAGCGTCAGCGGTCCCGGCCAGAACGTCAGCGCCAGTCTTTTCGACAGAGGATCGAACAGCGCGATGCGCTCGGCCATCGCCAGATCGGCGACATGCGCGATCAGCGGGTTGAAGCGCGGCCTGCCTTTGACCTCGAAGATGCGCGCCACGCCCGCGCCATTGGTGGCATCGCCGGCCAGCCCGTAGACGGTTTCCGTCGGAATGGCGACGACGTCGCCGCCTTCGAGCAGCGCCAGCGCCCGCTCCATCGCCTCGCCGGGGGCAAGTATCTCAGCCACTCTCGTCACCTCACAGTTGCCGGGGTGCGTAGTACGGTGACGTTCAGAGGGCAAGTCCGGCACGTTGGCGAATGATTGATCGTTAAAATGCCGTCTTTCCCCGCAAGCCCGCATCAATTCCCGGACGGTATGGTGCCAGCCTGTTGGGCAAGGGGAACTGTCATGGTCTGGGTGCGTATCGTGGGAGCGCTTGGTCTCACTCTGGCGGCGGGCGGAGCGCAGGCTTCGTCCTTGGTCGTCCTCGGAGCATCGACGTCAACGCCGTCCGTCGTCACGCTCAGCGCACCTGAGCCAGCGAAGGCGGCTGAGAGCATAAAGGCCGGCTCCTCGACGCCATCGATCGTGGCGCTCGGCAAACCGGTGCCCGATGTCACTTATGAAAATGTTGCCGCGATCCCGAGCCAGCCCAGGCCCAAACATGATTTCAGGCAAAGCCCGATGATCATTCGCGGCGGTATCGTCGGCGACGCCTTCGCAACCCCTGCCCCCAGCCCCGCAGCTGCCGCGACCACCGCTGCCGCAGCACCTGCGGCCGGTTCCAGTTCCGACAAAGAGACAACGGCAACGAACCGCGAGCCCGAGACGCCGCAGCCGGCACCCATTCCCGATATCGACCAGACCGAATAACCGTTCGAGGTCAGGACGACGCGCGCGCCGTCCTGGTTCAGCAGGTAAAATCCCGTCGCCTGAAAAACCTCAGGCCGCGACCTCGTTGTCCGCGTCGTCGGTGGAGTCCTCGTCGACCTCTTCCTCTTCGCCGGTATGCTCTTCGTGAGCATCCGGGGCTTCAGCCTTCACGCTGTCGTCGTCTTCCTCATCGTCATCTTCTTCGTCTTCCTCCTCGTCATCCGAGAGGGTAGCGTCGCCTACAGCGCCTTCCTCGCCCGTCGCTTCGCTTTCGTCGTCGTCACCCTCCTCGTCGTCCGCCAGATCGGCGGCTTTGATCGCGGCAGCAGCGGCCCGGTCGAGGACCGTTTCGGAAGCGGACTCAAGCGTCTCGGCGGGAGTTTCTTGTGTCACTTCGATGTCGCGAGCGGAATTCATGGAGGCCTCCGTGGGGTTGGGGAACATGTCCTTGTGCCACGCAGAGATCATCGTCATATGACTGTAAGCCGGCTCGAATCGCCGGTTGGAAGAAATTGTTCTCCCAGACCTCAGCCGGCGATCTTCGAAAAATCCGCGACCTGGTCGGTCGCTGCCCGGATGCGCGCCAGCAACGCCAGACGATTGGCACGAACGGCCTGATCCTCGTCGTTTACGAGCACTTGTTCAAAGAATGAATCAACCGGTTCGCGCAAAGCGCTAAGCGCCAGCATGGCGGCGGAAAAGTCTTCGTTCTGAATCGCCTGACCGGCTTCCTTCTCGGCCTGATTCACCGCCGCAAACAGCACTTTCTCGGCATCTTCGCGGAATAGAGCCGGCTCAACAGTGTTTGCGATAGTGGTTTTCTTTTTCTCCTCGGCGGCCAGGATGTTGGCCGCACGCTTGGTGCCGGCGAGCAGGTTCCTGCCGTCCTCGGTGTCGAGAAAAGAGCCAAGCGCTTCGACGCGGCGGACGATTTGCAGGAGGTCGTCATTTTGTGATTGGCCAATCTCCCCCCTTGCGCGGGAGATGCCCGGCAGGGCAGAGGGGGGCAGCGTAGAGCGCCCTTCCTCGGCTGAACTTTGAGACGCCGGCGGGACAGCGCGCCCCTCTGTCGGCTTCGCCGACATCTCCCCCACAAGGGGGGAGATCGGGCGCAAACCCGCCGCCAATACAGCATCGATCAGGTCGTGCCGCGCACCCTGGTCGCGGAGATAGACTTTGAGGCGGTCGTGGAAGAAGGCGAGGAGGTCGATCACTTCAGCGCCGACCTGTTTGCCGCTGAATTCCCGCATTCCTCGCCCTATTGCAAAACCTTCACCTATCGTGCGGACAATGTTCTTCATGGACTGATGGATGGAGGGAACATGAGATTCTGAGACACCAACGATGCTCAATCGAGTTTTGTTCTCGACCAGAATCCTGATCACTCCCAGCGCCGCTCTTCTCAGCGCATAGGGATCCTTCGATCCCGTCGGCTTCTCGTCGATCGCCCAAAACCCGACCAGCGTATCAAGCTTGTCGGCGAGCGCGACGGCCATGGAGACCGGATCGGTCGGCACGCGGTCGGACGGTCCCTGCGGCTTGTAGTGTTCCTCAATCGCGGCGGCCACCGAAGGATGCTCGCCCTGCAGCCGTGCGTATTTGCGACCCATGGCGCCCTGCAGTTCCGGAAACTCGCCGACCACTTCGGTGGTGAGATCGGCCTTGGCCAAGACGGCGGCCCGGCGAGCCAGCGCGGTAATCTCCCCCCTCAAGGGGGAGGTCGAGTTCGCGACGATCGGCGCCAACTCTTCGGCCAGCCGGGCAATGCGCTCAACCCGCTCACCTTGCGTGCCGAGCTTGGCATGGAACGTCACATTGAGATGGTCGAGGCGGGCCATGCGCTGGTCGAGCGGCTTTTTGAGGTCGAGCCCGAACTTTCCCGCCGATGCCTGCAACTGGTCGAGATCAGGCAGGTCGCCCTGGTCGGTCTCCCAGAAATAGAGCGCGTCGGACAGGCGGGCACGCACCACCTTGCCGTTGCCGTGGGCGATCTCCTTGCCGCCATCCTTGGCCTCGATGTTGGCGGTCAGGATGAAGCGGTTGGAAAGCCCTTCGCCGCCGCCCTGCGGCCGCGTCACGAAACACTTCTGATTGGCGCGGATGGTCAGCCGGATCACCTCGGCCGGAATGGCGAGAAAGTCCTGCTCGAATTCGCCCATCAGCACGACAGGCCATTCGACCAGGCCTGACACTTCCTCGAGCAGTCCCTCGTCCTCGACCAAATCGAGCCCGTTGGCAAAGGCGAGATTGCTGGCGTCGGCGAGGATGATCTGCTTGCGCCGATCGGCGTCGAGCACAACCTTGGCCGCCTCCAGCTTGGCGGCATAGTCGTCGAAGCGGCGCACAATGATCGCGCCGGGCGCGTGGAAACGATGACCGTAGGTGACGTTGCCCGAGCGGATGCCGTCGATCTCGAAATCGACCACGACCGGTTCCTCGGTCTCCGGGCCGAAGGTGCAGAGGATGGATTGCAGCGGCCGCACCCAGCGCAGGGATCCCGGTTTGGCCGAGGCCGGCCCCCAGCGCATCGATTTCGGCCACGGAAAGCCACGGACGATGCCCGGCACCAGCTCAGCGATGATCGCCTCTGCCGCCCTGCCCGGCTTGGAGATGTGGGCGACGTAGAAGTCGCCCTTCTTCGGATCGGCATGGACATGCGCCTCGGCGATCGAGGAAAGACCGGCCTTGCGCAGAAAGCCCTGGATCGCCTGTTCGGGCGCCTTGGTCGAGGGTCCCTTGATCTCCTCATTGATATCCTTCGAGCGCGCAGTCACGCCGCGAATGTCGAGCGCCAACCGGCGCGGCGTCCAATATTCGCGCGCCGCCTCATAAGTCAGCCCCGCCTCGACCAGACCGTCCGTCATTATCTTCCTGAGGTCGCCGGCAGCCTTGCGCTGCATGCGCGCCGGGATTTCCTCGGAGCGAAGTTCGAGCAATAAATCCGGCATTAGAGTTTCCCTCCTCGCATGCCTTCTCCTTTTTTGCACGTCCTTGCGCCTGCGGCGCTGCGGGCGTGCAGCTGCGCGGGGATTTCCTCGGAGCGGAGTTCTAGGAGCAGGTCAGGCATAGGGTCAGCTCATGCGGGAGAAGGGTCGGGCGGGGCATAGCAACTCGGCTGGCCGCTGTCACCCTTCACCATGCTATCGGCGCATCTACCGACGATTTCCAAAAATATTCCGCTGCCTGTCGGGCCGCAGCGAGGCCATCCGTCCTTAGGTCAAAGATTTCCATGAACCGAACGCAGCGCTGAAGCGACCCACGCTCAGGTAGAGAACTATTGGCTGAACGACCATGAAGACGGCATCGACATTCCTCCAGATCCTCGCGCTCAGCGCCTGTTTTGCTGCGCAGGCTCATGGCACGTTCACGATGCCCGGCGTTAGACAAGCGCTGCGGACAATGGCCGGCTCCAGCGGCGAGAGCGCGTTGGCAACCAGCGCTTCAGTCGAAATCGCCAACGGCCTCAGGGGCTAGGCCGCCAGGCCGCCAGCCTCAGTCAGCAGAAACGCCTCGCCGCAGGCTTTCGCCAGATTGCGCACCCGCAGGATGTAGCTCTGCCGCTCTGTGACGGAAATCACGCCGCGCGCGTCGAGCAGATTGAAGACGTGACTGGCCTTGATGCACTGGTCATAGGCGGGGAATACCATCCGGTGCATCGCCAGATTGTCGCTTGGCGCCGGCGCGCCGGCGTCGAGCAGCGCCTTGCACTCGGCTTCGGCGTCGTCAAAGTGCCGGAGCAATATCGCCGTGTCGGCGAATTCGAAATTGTGGCGCGAATATTCCTGCTCGGCCTGCAGGAAGACGTCGCCATAAGTCACCTTGTCGGCGCCCTCGCGACCGTTGAAGTTGAGGTCGTAGACATTGTCGACGCCCTGCACATACATCGCCAGCCGCTCCAGCCCGTAGGTGAGCTCGCCCGCCACCGGCGCGCATTCGATGCCACAGACCTGCTGGAAATAGGTGAATTGCGACACTTCCATGCCGTCGCACCAGCACTCCCAGCCCAGCCCCCAGGCGCCCAGCGTCGGGCTTTCCCAGTCGTCCTCGACGAAACGGATGTCGTGCAACAAAGGATCGACGCCGATCGCCGCCAGCGAGCCGAGATAAAGCTCCTGCAGATTGGGCGGGTTCGGCTTCAGGATCACCTGGTACTGGTAATAGTGCTGCAGCCGGTTCGGGTTCTCGCCATAGCGCCCGTCCTTGGGCCGACGCGAGGGCTGCACATAGGCCGCGTTCCAGCGCTTTGGCCCGAGCGCGCGCAACGTCGTCGCCGGATGGAAGGTGCCGGCGCCGACCTCCATGTCGTAGGGCTGGAGAACGATGCAGCCATAGTCCGCCCAGTAATTGTGCAAGGTCAGGATCAGCCCCTGAAACGAGCGGCTGGGATGCATAGGGGCTGGGATATCAACGGTCACGGCGGCCTCGACGGAGCGGCGGGATGCGGGCACCTGTTGGATCAGCCGCATGATCTTGTCCGAAAAGTCTGCAACTTTTTGCTGCGCTGACCTTCGGTTCGGGATCAGGCTCTAGAGCGCCGCCCGCCAAGCGTCAAGGCGAAGGGTCAGCCCTTCGGCGCGGGGGTCGGTTCGGGCTTGACCTTCGGGCTTTCCTGCGCCGTGTTGGATTCGATCGGCGGCAGGCCCTTCAGCAGTTTCTGCTGCAAGGCGGCGAGGATGTCGGGATCCGGCTTCAGGTCGCGGGCCTGGTTCCACTGGAAGGTTGCCTCCAGCCTGCGGCCGACGCGCCAATAGGCATCGCCGAGGTGATCGTTCAGCACCGGATCTTCCGGCTTCAACGATACGGCACGTTCCATTTCGCGCACGGCGTCCTCAAACCTGCCCAGGCGGAAATAGGCCCAGCCCAGCGAATCGACGATGTAGCCGTCGCTCGGCCTGAGGTCGACGGCCTTCTGGATCATCTCAAGGCCCTCCTTGAGGTTGATGTTCATGTCCACCCAGGAATAGCCCAGATAGTTCAGAACCTGCGGCTGGTCGGGGAACAATTCCAGCGCCTTGCGGAAATTCGGCTCGGCCTTCGGCCACTCTTTCAGCCGCTCATAGGCGATGCCGCGCTGGTAGAAGATGTTCCAGTCGGCACGGGTCGGGGTCTTCAGCACCGCCACCGCCTTGTCATAGAGACCGGCCGCGGAGCGGAAATCCTCCTTCGAGGCATAGACGCCACCGAGCGCCTGATAGGTGCGCATGTCGGCGGGATGCGCTTCGACGAGGGCCTTAAGATGGGCGATGGCCTCGTCATGGCGGTCGAGATCGGCAAGGTTGAGGCCGAGCTGCAGTTCCGAAAGCTTTTTCAGCGGCGAACTGGCCGGAATGCGGCGATAGAGGGCGATGGCGCCCTCGCCGTCCTTCAACTGCTCGGACACGGCGGCGAGCTGTACAAGGGCCGCGTCGCTGTCGGGCTTCAGTGCCAGGGCATATTGCAGATAGAGGCGGACGAACGGCTCGCCGCCGCCGCGATTGAGCGCGGTGGCGAGATCAAGCAGGATTTCCGAAGCGCCGTCGGACGGGCCGACAACGAAGGGTTCGATCTTCTCACCGTTGGTGATCTTGTCGCGAAGCGCCGATATCTCCACCTTGCCGGAAGCAAATGCCTCGGCCTGATCGAGCACGGACAGCGCCTTGTCCTTGTCGCCCTTGCGGGCAAGGAAAGAGGCATAGGCCTGCGCATTGCGCATCCAGGTTTCGGGTGCGGCGCTCCCGGTCGCGGTGTCCTGGAGGGTGGCGGCGTAAATCGCATCCGCCTTTTCGGGCAGGCCCGACGCATCCGCGATCAGCGCGCGATGGAAGGATTTGAAGAGTCCGAACCAGTCCGGACCCTGCAGCTTGTCAATGGAGGCCATGGCCTCGCTGGCATCGCCAGCACCCTGCTTGGCCCAGCCGGTCATAACGCCGGAGATCAGCCGGTCGAGATCGGATTCAAGCGAAAGCTTGAGCCAGTATTCTGCCTTGGAAAAGTCCTTCTTGTGAAAAGAGCCGACGGCCAGCGCCAGGCGCGAAAACCGCTCGACGTCGGGAACCTCCTTGAGCTTGTCGGCATAGACCAGCGATTCTTCGAAGCGCCCTTGCGCGATCAGCGACAGCATCAGGCTCTGCTGCAACGAGGTATCATCGGGAGCGAAGGCGAGCGCCTGCTTGTAGTAAGCGATGGCGCTGTCGAGATCATTGTCGCCTTCGGCCACCCGCGCAGCGAGATAGGCTCCCGAGAAAGATGTGATCTTGACTGGCTCGGGGGTCTCTTTGGCGTAGGCAGGCAGACAGGAGATCGCCATGCCCGTCACAATTGCCAGCCCTGTCAGCCAGCGCGCACATCCTTGCCGCATCGTATCCCTTTCAGTCAAAGCCGTGTCCGCGTCAGCGGGATCGCCGTAGACTCGATCTTTTCCAGGCAAAGCATGGCCTTTTTGGGGTCAGGCTTCAACCCGGCCCAAATTCACAATCGGGTCAGGGGCTTAATAAAGCATGGTGAAGCGCGCCCCAACTGCGACCGTTGACCCCACTTTGCCGCCCTAGTACCGCCTCACTTCATCACGGCGCGGATCGTCGACCTGCACTCCACCGCGCCTGCCGCGAATTGCTGCGCGCGGCTGCGGCTGTCCTGGTCGAGCAGTCGCTCGCCGAAGTCGAGATAGCAGTCCAGCAGCAGCTCGCACAGTGCCGTGGCGCGTTGCGACACGTCCGGCGCGACCCCATTGCTCAATAGGGGTGAAGGGCCGAATGGCTGTTGCGCGATGCTGAATGAGCGTTCGCGCGCTTGACGTGCAAGGTCCTCCAGGCTCGACGCATCAGCTTCGGAAGCGTTAGCGGCCGCTGCCTGGAGATGCGCGGCCAACTGCAGCTCCAGTTCCGGCAGGTCGAGGACGGGCGCGCGCGGCCGCACATCCTGCCGGGCGTGGAAGGCTCGGCGTCTTTCGCGGCGAAGGGTGGCTAGGTGGCCTAGCTCCTCGCGAGCCATCTGCTCGGCGGCTTCCCGCAGCAGATCCTGGTCTGTCTGCGCCGCCACATAGGTCCAGAACAGGAAGGCCCTCTCCTCGTTGCGCACAGCCATCGAGAAGGCCCGATAGGCGCTGAGCAACTCGGGCGCGACGATACTCGCCCCCTCGTCATCGAAGGTATCTGTTGGTTCCCATTGCAGGTTGGAAAGGTCGGGCTTCTTGCCGCTGACCTTTTCGGACCAGTGCACGACATTGCCCAGATGCCGGCTTTCCTCGCCGACCAGTTGCTCGAACACAGCCACCATGTCCGGCCTGTTCTCCTGCCGCATATGGTCGGCCAGCTTCGAATAGCCGTCGATCGCCTCCTGCTCCATGGCGTAGGCGATCGCCAGCAGCTCATCCATCGACGTTACTGCCGCCAGAGGTTCCGACTTAAGAAGCGACATGCCTTCAATCTCCTGCCCGGCCTGCTGCGGTCGCATCCATAGCAGAAAAGAAAGGCCGTTAATTTGCGCTGGCACAAAGACGCTCCGGTTAAATGAGGTACCAGTCGCGGTAGTTCAGTCGGGGCGAGAACGGGTGCGAACCCCGTCAGACATGGCATATCGGAAGCTAATCTTGAGCACATGGTCCTTCAGCAATCTCGTCCGGCGTGCCGATCGCTCGGTCATCGTTTTCATAGCGATTGCGTTGGCAGCAATTGTCCTCGTGTCTAGTCCAATTCCGGCCTCGGCGGCAGGAAGGCTGGCGGAACTCCTGCAAAAGGCGCAGCCGTATGAGCTAGTCCAAGGCGCCGACCGCTTCGGACAACCGCAGGGTGATCCGCCCATCACCCCCGTTTATCGGGGCGACGAACTGGCGGGATATGTCTATCTGAATACCGACTTCACCAGCTCGGTTGGGTATTCGGGAAAGCCGATCCATATCCTGGTCGGCATCGACCCCACCGGAACAATCCGCGGCTTCAAACTGGTCGGGCATTCCGAACCGATCGTTCTCATCGGCATCCCTGAAGAAAGGGTTGTCGGCGCCCTCAATTCCTTGATCGGCAAGGATCTCGCAGGCGTGGCTGCAGGGGCTGAGAGGCACCCGCAAGTCGACATCGTCGGCGGCGCGACCGTGACAGTGCTCGTCATGGGCGACAGCATCGTGCGCTCGGCGGTCAAGCTGATCCGAAGCGGCCGCCTCGGGGGCGGTGTCGGTGCAGCGGCCGGTATCTCGCCGCCGTCGGTGGCGACACGCACGCTTGACCTGTCGAGGCAGGAGGTTCGCGGCTGGCAGAGCCTGGTCGGCGACGGGTCGGTCCGGAGCTTGCGGCTGACAGTAGGTGAGGTGACGCAGGCATTCCGGCAGGCGGGCCAGACGGAGGCGGCGAACCGCCCCGAGAGCCGGAAACCCGAAGACCTCTTCATCGAACTCTACGTTGCTCCCGTCAGCGTCCCCACGATCGGCGTGAGCCTGCTGGGCGAGCGCGGTTACGAGCGCCTGCGACAGAAGCTGAAAGACGGACAGCAGGCGATCCTCGTGGCTGGCGATGGGGCTTACTCCTTCAAGGGCTCCGGCTATGTCCGCGGCGGCATTTTCGACCGCATCGAGCTTCTGCAGGATGGCGGGGGCGTCCGCTTCCGCGACCGGAATCACGCGCGCATCGGCGATCTCGCCGCGGAGGGCGCGCCGAGGCTTCGCGAGATTGCTCTTTTCAGCGTCCCGGAGGATTTCAATTTCAACGTGACGGAGCCTTGGGAGCTGCAGCTCCTCGTCCAGCGCAGCTTCGGTGCACGCGACAAGGCGTCTCTTCCTTTCAACGTGGGTTACTCCCTTCCCGAGCAATATGTCCTGGTGAATCAGGCGGCGGCGCCGGCGCCGGAACCTGCCGCGGCTGGAGCCAGACCGCCTGCGGCAGCCGATGCCGACCTTGGAGCAGGCAGTCCCGGCGAGCCAGAGGCCGAGGAAGACGAGCTGTGGAAGCGCATCTGGGAGATGAACACCGTGTCGATCAGCATCACGGTGGCTGCCCTTCTGGCGCTCACGGCCATCTTCTTCTTCCAGGACTGGCTGGTGCGGCGTCCGCGGCTCTACACCTGGGTGCGGCGTGGTTATCTGCTCTTCACACTGGTCTGGCTCGGCTGGTACGCCAACGCGCAGCTTTCCGTCGTCAACGTTCTGACCTTCACCAACTCCCTGATAACCAGCTTCAACTGGGAGTTCTTCCTCTCAGCGCCTCTCATTTTCATCCTATGGGCGGCGGTGGCGGTAGGGCTCCTCTTCTGGGGACGCGGTCCGTTCTGCGGCTGGCTTTGTCCATTCGGCGCTCTTCAGGAACTGACCAACAATCTGGCCCAATGGCTGAAGGTGCCCCAGATCAAGGTGCCGTTCGGCCTTAACGAACGGCTATGGCCGATCAAGTACATCCTCTTCCTGGGGCTGTTCGGCCTGTCGTTCTACTCGCTCGCACTGGCGGAAGTTTTCGCCGAAGTCGAGCCCTTCAAGACTGCCATCGTCCTCAAGTTCGCCCGCGAGTGGCCGTTCGTCATTTTCGCTCTGACGCTTTTGGCGGCGGGGCTGTTCATCGAACGCTTCTACTGCCGCTATCTATGTCCGCTGGGCGCAGCGCTCGCCATTCCTGGCCGCATCCGGATGTTCGAATGGCTGAAGCGGTGGCCCGAATGCGGTTCTCCCTGCCAGCGCTGCGCCAAGGAATGTCCGGTTCAGGCGATCCATCCGGAGGGTCAGATCAACGTCAATGAATGCATCTACTGCATGCATTGCCAAGAACTCTACCATGACGATCACCGCTGCCCACACATGATCCAGGTGCGTCTCAAGCGCGAAAAATTCCAGGCCCTGTCTTCTCCCGCCACCAGCGCGAAGGGACCCGCCAAGCCCGTCATTTCCCACAAGGGAATCCCTGTCGAACGACCGGAAACGGTTGCCGGTCCATCGACTTAAACAAGCCCAACACCAGGAGAGATGAATGTCACAGGAAGAAACAAGAAAAGGTCTGAGCAGGCGTCAGTTGCTCGGCTCCACAGCTTTCGCAGCAGCCGCCGGAGCGACCGGTGCGGGCGGCGCGCTGGCTCTGGCGGGAGGCGCGGTCGCCCCGGCCGCGGCACAAACTGCGCCGGCCGCCGGCGGCAGCTACGAAGTGAAGCCTGGCGAGCTCGACGAATATTACGTCTTTTTCTCGAGCGGGCAGTCGGGCGAAATCCGGGTGGTGGGGGCGCCGTCCATGCGCGAAATGATGCGCATTCCGGTGTTCAATCGCTGCAGCGCCACCGGCTGGGGCCTGACCAATGAGAGCCGAAAAGTGCTGACCGAAGGTCTGCTGCCGGAGACGGTGGAGTTCCTGAAGGACAAGGGTGGGGTCTATCACAACGGCGATCTGCACCATCCGCATCCGTCCTTCACCGACGGGACCTATGACGGCCGCTATCTCTACGCCAACGACAAGGCCAACACCCGCGTCTGCCGCATCCGTCTCGACGTGATGAAATGCGACAAGATCATCCAACTGCCGAACCAGCACACGGTTCACGGTTTGCGTGTCCAAAAATATCCGAAGACGGGCTACGTATTCTGCAACGGCGAGGATCGCGTGCCCCTGCACAATGACGGCACCACGATGAATGACAAGAGCACCTACCGCGCCATATTCACAGCGGTCGACGGTGAGACCATGAAGGTGGCCTGGCAGATCATGGTCGACGGCAATCTCGACAACGTCGACGCCGACTATCAGGGCAAGTATTGCTTCGCCACCTGCTACAATTCGGAAGAGGGCGTGAACCTCGCCGAGATGATGGCGAACGAGCAGGACTGGGTCGTCGTCTTCAACCTCAAGCGCATCGAAGACGCAGTTGCGAAGGGCGATTTCGAGGAAATCAACGGTGTTCCGGTGCTGGACGGCCGCAAAGGATCTCCGCTCACGCGCTACATTCCCGTTCCCAACAGTCCACACGGCATCAACACCGCACCGGACGGCATCCACGTGGTGGCGAACGGCAAGCTGTCACCGACGGTGACGGTGTTCGACGTGCGAAAGTTCGACGATCTTTTCGACGATAAGATCAAGCCGCGTGACACCGTTGTCGCCGAGCCGGAACTGGGCCTCGGGCCGTTGCACACTGCCTATGACGGAAGGGGCAACGCCTTCACGACCCTGTTCATCGACAGCCAGATCTGCAAGTGGAACATAGAAGACGCCAAGCGGGCGTTCGCCGGGGAGCAGGTCGATCCGATCCGCCAGAAGCTGGACGTTCATTACCAGCCGGGGCACAACCACACCTCGATGGGCCAGACCAAGGAGGCTGACGGCAAATGGCTGATATCGCTTAACAAGTTCTCCAAGGACCGCTATCTCAACGTCGGCCCTCTCAAGCCGGAGAACGATCAGCTCATCGACATCTCGGGCGACGAGATGGTCTTGGTGCACGACAATCCGACATTCGCCGAACCGCACGACGCCACGCTCGTGCACCGCTCCAAGATCGATCCGGTGCATGTGTGGAACCGCGACGACCCGTTCTTCGCCGATGCGGTGAAACAGGCGGCGGCCGACGGCATCGATCTTACGTCGGATTCGGAGGTGATTCGAGACGGCAACAAGGTCCGCGTCTACATGACCTCGGTGGCCCCGGCGTTTGGTCTAGAGGAATTCACCGTCAAGCAGGGCGATGAGGTGACGGTCTATGTCACAAACATCGACGAGGTAGAGGATTTGACCCACGGGTTCAGCATCATCAACTACGGCATCAACATGGAAGTGGCGCCGCAGGCGACCGCTTCCGTGACCTTCAACGCGAGCAAACCAGGCGTTTACTGGTACTACTGCTCATGGTTCTGCCATGCGATGCACATGGAGATGAAGGGCCGCATGTTCGTCGAGCCGCAAGGCGTGTGAGCCGATGGCACGACTGGGCATAATTGCGTTGGGGATGGCGGCGTTTCTCGCCGCCCTGCCCGATTCGCCCGCGTGGGCCGAGCTCATCCTGCAGGCTCCCGGCACAGGGAGCCTGCAGGCGGTGATAGACGCCGCCTCACCCGGCGACGTCATCCGGCTGCAGGCGGGCAAGCACGAGGGCCCTGTCACCATCGCCAAGACGCTGACGCTGGAAGGCCAAAGCGGAGCCGTGGTCGCAGGCGGCGGCAGCGGCAGCGTCATCACCGTCACGGCGCCGAGGTCGATCGTGCGCGGACTGGAGATCAGGGGATCGGGACGGAACCTTTCCGAAATGGACTCCGGCGTCTTCGTCGCGAAGACGGCAACAGGAACGCGCGTCGAAGACAACACGATCCTGGACAATCTCGTCGGCATCTACCTCCACGGCGCCGAGGATTCGTTGGCGAAGGGCAACAGGATCGTCGGCATGCGCGAGGGGCGGACCAGCGAGGCCGGAGACGGCATATCTCTCTGGAACGCTCCGGGTGCCCAGGTGATCGAGAACGACATCAGCTTCGGCAGGGACGGTATTTTCACCAAGACGAGCAAGCGCAACGTCTTCAGGGGGAATACGCTGCGCAGCCTGCGCTTTGCGATTCATTACATGTACACCAATGATAGCGAGGTCAGCGGCAACGTTTCGGTCGGCAACAATGTCGGCTATGCCATCATGTACTCGAAGAACCTGCACGTCGAAAACAACATTTCGGACGGCGACCGCGACCACGGTTTGATGCTGAACTATGCGAACGGTTCCGTGATCACGGGCAATACGGTACGAGGAAGGCTTCAGCTGGTCGAAAGGTGGACGGCCGCTGGTCGCGTGAGCGGCGCCCATGCCGTGCCGAACCCGGAACCTGCCGACGTCGCGCCGAATGACCGCGGAATGCGTCTCGGTCCCGAGAAATGCGTGTTCATCTACAACGCCAACAAGAACGAATTCCGCAACAACCTGTTCGAGGGATGCTCGATCGGGATCCACTTCACGGCGGGTTCGGAAGGAAACGCCATGTCGGGCAACGCCTTCGTCAGGAACCGCAACCAGGTGAAGTACGTCGGAACCCGCCATCTCGACTGGTCGGAACAACGCCGGGGCAATTATTGGAGCGACAATCCGGCTTTCGATCTCGACGGCGACGGCATCGGTGACAACCCTTACCGGCCGAACGATCTGGTCGACCGGGTCCTGTGGATCTCTCCGCAGGCGAAGGTCCTCATGAACAGTCCCGCGGTGCAGGTGATCCGCTGGGCGCAGGCACAGTTTCCGGCGCTCCTGCCCGGCGGCGTGGTCGACAGCCACCCGCTGATGGCGCCGCCTCGGAGGAGCAGCCATGACTGACACCGTGTACGTGACCGGCGTGACCAAGTCCTACGGCAAGGTCCCTGCCGTAACCGACGTCACGTGCAGTCTCAAGGAGGGCGAGACAATCGCTCTAGTCGGCCATAACGGCGCCGGCAAGACAACGCTCATCAAGCTGATGCTCGGCCTCATCCGTCCGGACTCGGGAATGGTCCGGGTCCTGGGCGAAGACCCGGCGGCGGGCCAGTTCGCCGCACGCCGGAGGCTCGGTTACCTGCCGGAGAACGTATCATTCAATATGGCGCTGACCGGGCGCGAGACGCTGAGCTTCTACGCGCGCCTGAAACGCGTTCCGCTTGACATCGTTGGAGCCCTGCTCGAGCGGGTCGGCTTAGCGGGTGCCGCTGACCGTCGCGTCGGCACCTACTCGAAGGGTATGCGCCAGCGGCTCGGCCTTGCACAGGCGCTGCTTGGCCGCCCGAGGGTGCTGCTACTCGACGAGCCGACGACGGGACTGGATCCGGCACTGCGGCGCAGCTTCTACGAAATCGTCGCCGAATTACGGGCAGACGGCGCGACCGTCCTGTTGTCCTCGCACGCGCTGACGGAACTCGAAGGCAAGGCGGATCGCGTGGTGATCGTCAACCGCGGAGCCAAGATCGCGGACGGCACGATCGAGGAACTTCGACAAATCGCCAAGCTGCCGACGCGCATCCGCGTCAGGCTCGCGGATTGTGAAGCAGGCAGGGTGGATGACTGGATAGGCCGGACGGGCGCATGGAAACGCATCAACGGCCATGTGCTGGAGATCGACGCGCAGCCAGGCGAGAAGATTTCGCTGCTCAGAAGCGCTGCCTCCACTGACGCGCCGGTGGTCGACCTCGACGTTGCCCCTCCAACGCTCGACGAGCTCTACGCCCATTTCCTTGGCGCACAGGAGGCAGCTCAATGATGAATATCCTTATCGTCGCCCGCAAGGAAATCCAGGAGGGGTTGCGCAATCGCTGGGTCCTTGCCACGACACTGCTGCTGGCGGCGCTAGCCCTGACGCTGACATTCCTGGGAAGCGCTCCGACGGGGAACGTCGGCGCCAGCGCACTCGACGTGGTTGTCGTCAGCCTGTCGAGCCTCACCATTTTCCTCGTCCCGCTGATCGCGCTCCTGATCTCGCATGACGCAATCGTCGGGGAAATGGAACGCGGCACGATGCTCTTGCTCCTCAGCTATCCCATCGGGCGCTGGCAGGTGATCATGGGCAAGTTCATCGGGCACCTTGCCATCCTGTCCTTCGCCACGCTGTTCGGCTACGGCGCGGCCGCGGCTGCGATGGCTGCGACCGGGGTGCCGATCGATATGGCGAGCTGGACGGCATTCGCATCGATGATACTTTCCTCGATCCTGCTGGGCGCGGTGTTCATCGCCATCGGATATCTCGTCAGTGCGCTCGTCGCGGAGCGCGGAACAGCGGGTGGGATCGCCATCGGCGTCTGGCTGCTCTGCGTCCTCATCTACGACATGGCGCTGCTCGGTGTGCTGGTCGTCGACCAGGGCCGGACGATCGGAGGCGGGCTTTTGAGCGCGCTTCTACTGGCCAATCCGGCCGACGCCTACCGTTTGCTGAACCTCGGGTCGGAGAGCGTCGGAGCCCTGTCCGGCATGGGCGGCGTAGCCGACAATGCGGCGCTCGGGCCAGCTGCCTTGATCGCGGCGCTGCTCGCCTGGACGCTCGCGCCGCTGGCGGCTGCCGTGATGGTGTTTGCCAGGAGAGAACTGTGAGACTGCTTCTTCCCGCGGCGATTGCCGCCTTCATGGTGCTTGCCGGGTGCAGCGACAACGGCGAGATCGAAATCCCGAAACCTGTCGCCCTGACGGAGGCTGCTATAGGCCACTATTGCGGCATGAACGTGCTCGAGCATCCCGGGCCGAAGGGGCAGGTCATGGTTGGCCAGATTCCCGAACCGATCTGGTTTTCTTCGGCTCGCGACGTGGTCGCCTTCACCATGCTGCCGGAGGAGCCGAAGAACATCTCGGCCATCTATGTCTCCGACATGGCCAAGGCTCCGAGCTGGGAGGCGCCGGGAGCGGAAAACTGGGTCGAAGCCAGACAGGCCTTCTACGTCATTGGGAGTTCGGTGCGTGGCGGCATGGGCGCGCCGGAGACGGTTCCATTCTCGACGCAAGCCGCGGCCGCCGAGTTCGCCGACAAGAACGGTGGACAAATTGTTAGCTTCGTCGATATCCCACGCGACTATGTGCTGGGAGCGGCCGGTTCCGCCCAGGAAGATGATATTCCGCCGGAAACCACCGGTGCAACCCACCAGGAGCCGGATCATGGCCCATAAACTGAGTCGCCGCCGTTTCATCTCCATAACCGCTTCGGCCGCGGGCCTTGGTCTGCTTCCCGCGGGCGCCGCGACCAAGGCAGCGGTCCAGACTGTGACCTGGGAGGGACAGGCGCTCGGCGCTTCCGCCTCGCTGACCATCCATCATCATGACAGGGCCACAGCCGGGCTGCTGCTGAAGCAGGCTGTCGTCGAAGTGGCGCGGCTTGAACGCATCTTCAGCCTTTACCGGGCCGATTCGGCGCTTTCGGAGCTGAACAGGATGGGCGCACTTGCCACACCGCCGCCGGAACTCGTAGCTCTCCTCGAGAAAAGCCGCGTGGTCTGGGAGCTGAGCGGTGGCGCGTTCGATCCGTCGGTCCAGCCCCTGTGGACGCTTCTAGCGCGGCATTTCGGCGGGGCCAATCCCGACCCCGCAGGGCCGCCGGAGGCGAAGCTGCGCGAATTCCTGGACCTCGTGGGTTTCGGCAACGTGCTTTTCAGCGACGACAGGATCGCCTTCGCCCGGCGGGGCATGGCGCTCACCCTCAACGGCATCGCTCAGGGCTTCATCACAGACCGGATTGTGGACATGCTTCGTCGAGGCGGCGTCACGAAGAGCTTGGTCGACATGGGCGAAATCCGTGCCATGGGGTCCCGGCCTGATGGCGGTGCCTGGAAAGTCGGCGTCGAGCGCGCGCCTGGCGATGCCGGGCTTTTTACCATCCTCGAGATTGAGGACAATGCTGTGGCAACGTCCAGCCCGGATGGGTTCCGTTTCAACGATAGGAGCCGTTTCAGCCACTTGATCGATCCGCGCAGCGGGCTCGGCGCAAGCCTCTACCTGGGCGTGACCGTCCTTGCGCCGGACGCGACCACGGCAGACGCGTTTTCGACAGCCTTCAGCCTGTTGCAGCCGGATGCCGTCCGAAGGATCGTGGCCGAGTGCCCAGGCCTGCGGGCGCGCCTGTTGGGGAACTCGGCTTCGGGTCAGCTTGTGGAGTTCGGGCGCGGGTAGAGGCGAACGATAGCTGGCCGCGCTCCTGAAGCGCAATCTCTAAGCGGACCGCCGACGGAAATCTTTCCCATGTTTCGAGCTCGGCATTCGCGACGGAGGAACTTGCCGGCTACCCTCGCCATCACGATATCCGAAGATGTAAACGCCAGCGTTCTCATCGCTGGCCGCGCTGACCGCGACTTCGTCAAAATTGCCGTTGCTTTCGGCATCGTAGTGATTGGTCGCCTGATCGAAAGTGGCGATCTGGACAAGGATCGCCCGCGCCGGGTCGAGAGCCGCCTCATGGTTTCCAGCTTCAACTTTTTTGCCATGTCGACGGTAACATAATCACCGCCATCGACACAAAACAGAACCCGCGCTAGGCGGTCGCCAGAGCGACTTCAGTTCGACTAATCTGCATGAGAAACTCCCGTCGTCGCTTGGTCGGCTCGGCTACAGTTTGACCGCCATCTCCCGGCTCCAGAGGCGGAGCTTGCGGCAAGATTCAATGAAGCTGGTGATCGCCTTGGGATCATCCAGACCAATCAGGCCCTCATCGGCATTCGCATCCACGCCCGCCTTTTGCAACAGCGGGATGGCGCCGGATGTGAAGCCGATGAACTTGCAATGAGCGAAGGCATCGGCGACGAAGTCACGCGCGGCGGCTTCACCCGTCAGGCGCGCGGCGCCTTCTTCGGAGAGGATCAGCGCCACGGCGTCGAAGAGCACCGACGGACCGCCGTCGATCATGTGCCTGGCCCCGATCCAACTTCCGTCCGCAGCCTCGACCCCACCGACCTTGGGAGCGATGACCTCCAGCGCTGCGCCTTCCTTTTCTATCGCGGATTGGAGCTTCTTCAGAATGATGGCATCGGCGCCCGGGCTGACAAGCACGCCGACCTTGCGACCGGCAAAACTGCTCGGCCCGTTCTCGATGATGCTGAGCGCCGGGGACGGTTCGATATCGTCCCGGGGCGCCGCCGCAGCATCGGCCGGCTTGGGCAGTTGCTTCATACCGAGCTTGTCGGCGACGGTCTCGGCCAGTCCCTCGTCGATGTTCAGCAGATGCGCGACCATCCGCTCGCGGATCGCCGGCGTCTCGACCTTGGAAAGCTCGAAGGTCAGCGCCATGGCGATATGGCGCTGCTCGGGTGGGGTCTGACTGTTGAAGAACTGCCGCGCCTGGCTGTAGTGGTCGGCGAAGCTTTCCGCGCGCACCCGGACCTTCGGGCCTTCTTCCGCGTCGGCGAACGTTCGAAATCCGCGCTGCGTTGATTCCCGTGGGCCTTCACCGAAGGAATTCGGCTGGTAGTTTACCCGGCCGACTGGATTGCGCATCGCCATATGGCCGTCCTGCTGGAAGTGATGGAAAGGACATTTGGGCGCGTTGATAGGGATGTGCGTAAAGTTTGGGCCGCCGAGCCGCTTCAACTGTGTATCCAGATAGGAGAAGTTGCGCCCCTGCAGCAGCGGGTCATTCGAGAAGTCGACGCCGGGTGGCACATTCTGCGTCATGAACGCGACCTGCTCCGTCTCGGCGAAGAAGTTGTCGGGCATCCGGTCGAGCACAAGCCGTCCTACGGGAATCGGCTGCAGGACTTCTTCCGGGATTATCTTGGTAGCGTCCAGTACGTCGAAATCGAAGCTATCGGCAAAGTTCTGGTCGAACAGTTGCACCCGCAACTCCCATTCCGGGAAATTGCCAGACTGGATCGCATTCCACAGATCGCGGCGATGAAAATCCGGATCGGCGCCGTTGATCTTGACCGCCTCGTTCCAGACCACGGACTGAAGACCCAGCTTCGGCTTCCAGTGGAACTTGACGAAGGTCGACTCATCGTTGGCGTTCACAAAGCGGAACGTGTGGACGCCAAAACCTTCCATGAAACGGAAAGAGCGCGGGATTGCCCGGTCGGACATGATCCACATGACCATGTGCATCGATTCAGGGGTCAGCGAGATGAAGTCCCAGAAATTGTCGTGTGCCGACTGCGCCTGCGGGAAGGCGCGGTCCGGTTCCGGCTTAACCGCGTGGATGATGTCCGGAAACCTGATTGCGTCCTGGATGAAGAAGACGGGAATGTTGTTGCCGACGATGTCCCAGTTGCCTTCCTTCGTGTAGAGCTTGACAGCGAAGCCGCGTACATCGCGGGCGAGATCAAACGACCCCTTCGAACCAGCGACCGTCGAGAAGCGGACGAAGGCCGGAGTTTTTTCGCCGGCGCGTTGGAAGATGTCGGCGCGCGTGTATTTGGCGAGAGATTCATAAGTTTCGAAATAGCCGTGCGCGCCGTACCCGCGCGCATGCACCACGCGCTCGGGAATGCGCTCGTGGTCGAAATGGAAGATCTTCTCGCGGAAATGGAAATCCTCGATCAACGTCGGCCCACGTTCGCCAGTCTTCAGCGTGTTGTGGTCGTCCGACACCGGAGCGCCCTGCGCAGTCGTGAGGACCGGACCGTCTCCCTCCGCGATCTGATGGAGTTCGCCGCCTTTCCCCCGTTCGAGCTTCTGGTCGTGGATCGTAGCGGGCTTGCGGGGCGACGGGCTCGAGGTCTTGGCCATTCTTGTTTCCCTTCAGGAGGAGCCTTTCGGCCCTCCCACAATGCCTTGATAGCCATTTCGTTCCTCCGGACGGTGACCACGACTCGGAAACAGCATGAGAGCCCGCGATCAGGCGCGGGCAACTGCGTATGCAACCAGATTACCTCTGAAGGGTTCTTGCTATGATTTTGAGCACTGCCAGCTTCGATCGCCGAAGGTAGTACTTAATGGAAGTATCCATTTCGCAAAATGCGCACGACAACATCAAAGCAGGCAAAAGCGGCTTGCTACTCCTCCCGGACAATTTTGACGCTTTCGCCGGGCGCGTTCTGGCGGCAAGGAGTTCCGTTCGCAGTCTCGACCTCATGTACTACCTTTGGCACGATGACCACACTGGCCGCTTGCTTTTGCAGGAAGTTTTTCGGGCCGCTGAGCGTGGCGTGCGGGTGCGCATGCTTCTTGATGACGCCAATCCGCGAAATAACGATTCTGCCTATCTGGCGTTGAGCAATCACCCAAACATCGAGTTGAAGTTGTTTAATCCGAGCGGCATCAGACGATGCAGCATCATGCGCGGGGTGGAGATTGCGTTGCGGCTTTTTGCGTTGACCCGCAGGATGCACAACAAGGCTTGGATCGCTGACGACAACGTCGCCATCGTAGGCGGGCGAAACGTTGGCGATGCCTATTTCGACGCAGCAGAAACCAATTTCCGCGACCTTGACGTGCTGCTCCTTGGTCCTGCCGTGCAGCAAACCGCGGAAATATTTGAGGCGTTCTGGGCTTGCGAGGACGCAAAACCAATTGGTGCCATGGGTTCGGCCGCTGAGAACGAGCGTTCTCATTTGTTCTCGGGAAACGGATGTCGAAACCGAAGCGAAGCTCTTGAACGGGATCGGTGACCAACGGTCCATCGCAGAGTTCATCGCGGCCCGCGACGACCTGCATTGGGTGGATCGAGTTCGGGTGATTTCCGATCCTCCAGAGAAGGTGAGAGGTTGGAGACGTCGCAGCTGGCTTACGAAGGAACTGCTTCCCCTCATTCAATCGGCCCGCACCAGTCTGGAAATTGTATCTCCCTATTTCATCCCTGGCAAAAGGGGCTGCGTGATCCTGCAAGACCTCGTCAGCAACGGGGTCGACGTTTCGGTGTTGACCAATTCGTTGGCCGCTACAGACGTCGCCGCGGTCCACGGCGCTTATGCAAACTATCGCAAGCGATTGCTCAGGAATGGCGTCAGACTTTTCGAGCTGCAGCCCTTCACTCGCCGACAGGCAATCTCGGTGTTTGGCTCCAAGGGTGCCAGTCTGCATACCAAATCTTTCACGGTTGACGACAGGACCGGCTTCGTCGGTTCCTTCAATTTTGATCCACGGTCAGTGTCTTTGAACTCGGAAATGGGCGTGCTGTTTGAGGATGAGGAATTAGTCGGTGAACTTCGGCACTTTTTTCAAACTGAGATATCACCAGAAACCAGTTATCGGCTGGAACTAAAAAACAATGTGCTGCACTGGCATGGATGCGACGAAGGCATGCTCCAAGAATACACACACGAACCCGAAGCCGGACTATCTCGCCGGGTTCTGGCGGCCTTGGTCCGCCACCTTCCGATCGAGTCTCAGCTTTAGCGCTTTGGCCAGACCCCATATGACAGCAAAGTTCTTGCTTGGGGTGGTCGCCGAGATCGCCGTTGCAATATGGCGCCGTGATATTCATTGAGCGGCACAGGGATCCGTCATCGACGCCTTGGCCCGCCTCTTTCAGAACGCGGCCTGCCGGCGGCAATAAGAAGCGACAACTGGCTTCCCTTCGCGTTTCCCTACATCAGGCTTCCGGTCTGATGACCGCGGCAGGGCGTCGGGACCGAGTGGATCAGGCCGGGTAATCCCAACAACGGCAGCACACCCTCAAACAGCACAATCGGGCCGACGGACCTGCAACAACGGCCCCGCTTCGACGCTTTCGTCCACGAATGCAATGAAGCCGCCCGTGAATCTCTATGAACGTCCGCGAGACCCTATGGAGACCTGTCGGAGGTGGAATATTCCATTCACGACCGAGACATTCTCGTCCCTCGCCTGCGGCCGCATCTTCATGCACAGAAAGAAAAACAACCTCCACCGTGCTCGCCGGCCAGAGGGCCCGCCATCAAGCAAGTCGACGACGGCATTTGGCTCATAAGCTCGTCTTGGTGGACCCGGAGGGCGTCGGCTCCAGGTCGGCAATGCGGTCGGCATGGCGTTGTTGATCGCGCTCGCCAACCGCCATGTCGGGGAATTTGAAGATCGCTGTTGCCGACGACATCCAGGTCGCCTTCTGGCTCGCCGCGGCAGGGGAAACCACGATGAAGAGCGGACGCCGCGCCGGCCAGATATCGGCGATGTCCCTCAGTTCACGCGGCTGATGCAGAAATCGATGACGTCGATCAGCGCCGATTTCTGCGGCGTCGCTTCCAGCGGCGCCAGCGCGTCGCGGGCGATCTCGCCGAAATGGCCGGCGCGCCCGATGGTGTCGGCGATCGCGCCGTGGCGGGTCATCAATCCGATCGCCTTTTCCAGCCCGGCGTCGTCGGTGGCATTGTCCTCGATGGCGCGCTTCCAGAAGGTGCGTTCGGCCTTGGTGCCGCGCCGGTAGGCGAGGATCACCGGCAGCGTCACCTTGCCTTCGCGGAAATCGTCGCCGACGTTCTTGCCCAGATCCTTGCTGGTGCCGCCATAGTCCAGCGCATCGTCGATCAGCTGGAAGGCAAGGCCGAGATTCATGCCATAGGAGCGCAGCGCCGCGCGATCGTTTCGCGTCGCCTGGGCGATGACCGGACCGACCTCGGCGGCGGCCGAGAACAGCGCTGCGGTCTTGGCCTTGATCACCGCGAAATGCTCATCCTCGGTGGTTTCCAGGTTCTTGGCGGCGGCGAGCTGCATCACCTCGCCCTCGGCAATGATCGAAGCGGCGCTGGACAGGATATCGAGCGCTTCCAGCGAGCCGACATCGACCATCATGCGGAAAGCCTGGCCAAGCAGGAAATCGCCGACCAAAACGCTCGCCTGGTTGCCCCAGATCATGCGGGCAGTCTTCTTGCCGCGCCGCATGCCGCTCTCGTCGACGACATCGTCATGGAGGAGCGTTGCCGTGTGCATGAACTCGACCGATGTGGCGAGCTTGACATGCCCCTCGCCGGAATAGCCGAACATCTGAGCCGAGGCGAGTGTCAGCATCGGCCGCAGCCGCTTGCCGCCCGAGGAGATCAGGTGGTTGGCAATCTCCGGGATCATTTCGACGTCGGAACCGGCCTTCGACAGGATCAATTTGTTGACGCGCCCCATATCGGCCGCCGTCAGGTCGATGAGGTCCTTGATGGAGGCAGCTTCCCGCTTCCCGTTTTCGATGTTGAGAACGACACCCACCACAAACACTCCCGTCTATAAGTCACGCGCACGGCGGCACCCTGATCCCGACACGGACTCTAGGGCGCTACCCACAGGCACGGCAAGAGGCGATTTGGCGCGGTCGAGGCTGGCGACGGAGGCCACCCACGTTTACATAATCGCTGCAACCTGCGAGTTTCATCCGATGATAGAGCTTATCCGCACCAACGATGCCGTGATCATCTCCTTTGTCGAATCGCTGATGCGCGATGCCGGCATCGGCTGTTTCGTCGCCGACCAGAACATGAGCGTGCTCGACGGTTCGATCGGCATCCTGCCCCGGCGCATCATGGTCGAAGCCGATCAGGCCGATGCGGCGCGACGCATCCTGACGGATGCCGGCATCGCCAACGAGATACGCCAGAAGTAATGCCCACGGCGCGCGCCACCCTTGTGCGGGACACGCCGGCCCATACGGTCGATGCCTTCCATCGTGGTCGGTTCTGGCTGGTGCAGCCGAAGCAGGCCGGTCATCGCGCCGGAATGGACGCCATGATGCTGGCGGCTGCGGTGCCGTCCTCCTTCGCCGGTCGCCTTGCAGATTTCGGCGCCGGTGCTGGCGCCGCAGGGCTGGCGGTGCTGTCGCGCTGTCCCGATGCCAAGGCCGTGCTCATCGAACGGTCTCCGGAAATGGCTGCCTTCGCCGCAACAACGCTTGCCCACCCAGGCAATGCGCATCTCAACGACCGCGCCTCGGTGCTTGCCGCCGATGTGGCGCTGTCGGGCCAAGCGCGAACAGCCGCCGGCATTGCCGACAACTCCTTCGATTTCGTCATTATGAACCCGCCCTTCAACGCCGCCCAGGATCGCGCCACGCCCGACCCGCTCAGAAAGGCCGCGCATGTCATGGAGGACGGGCTGTTCGACGGCTGGATCCGCAGTGCTGCTGCTGTGGTCCGGCCGCGCGGCGGTTTTGCCGTGATCGCCAGGCCCGACCATCTCGGCGCCATCCTCGATGCGATATCGGGCCGCTTCGGCGACGCCGAGATGCTGGCCGTCCATCCACGCCCGGAGGCGGCGGCGATCCGCATCGTCGTCAGGGCAACACTTGGAGCACGCGGGAAACTGTCGATCCGCCCGCCGCTGATGCTGCATGCACAATCGGGCGACGGCCCAACGGAGCGGACCGAGATGATCAACAACGGGCTGGCTTCGCTGTTCGGCGACTGACCCTTTTTCCGGCCGGCGACTTAGCGGCTGGCGACTTATTGGGGCATTGCCGTTGGCCGGCGAATGCCTACATGCCATCAAGCCAATTGACCGGAGATCCCGTGAAACGCTTTCTCAACCGCTTGCTGCCGAGATCCTGGCGCTCCGACATCGTCACCATTCCCGTCATCCGGCTGCACGGCACCATCATGGCCGGCGGCGGCCAATTCCGGCCGAGCCTGTCGCTGGCGTCCACCGCAGGCCCTATCGAGAAGGCGTTTTCCTTCGAAGCGCCGGCAGTCGCCATCTCGATCAATTCGCCGGGCGGCTCGCCGGTGCAGTCGCGGCTGATCTTCAGGCGCATCCGCGACCTGGCGACCGAGAAGAACAAAAAGGTCCTGGTCTTCGTCGAGGACGTTGCGGCGTCGGGCGGCTACATGATCGCGGTCGCCGGCGACGAGATCTTTGCCGATCCGTCCTCCATCGTCGGTTCGATCGGCGTGGTGTCGGCCTCGTTCGGCTTTCCCGAGCTGATGAAGAAGATCGGCATTGAGCGCCGCGTCCATACAGCCGGCCAGAACAAGGCGGTGCTCGACCCGTTCAAGCCCGAGAAGAAGGAAGACATCGAGCGGCTGAAGGCGCTGCAGCTCGAGGTCCACGAGACCTTCATCGACCTCGTCAGGGACCGGCGTGGCGCCAAGCTCAAGGATGACCCGGACCTGTTCACCGGCCTGTTCTGGACCGGCAAGAAGGGGCTGGAGCTCGGGCTTGTCGATGCGCTCGGCGATATGCGCAGCGTGCTGAAGACCCGTTTCGGGCCAAAGACCCA
The DNA here is from genome assembly GCF_055901555.1 of Mesorhizobium sp. WSM4821. Lineage (NCBI taxonomy): Bacteria > Pseudomonadati > Pseudomonadota > Alphaproteobacteria > Hyphomicrobiales > Phyllobacteriaceae > Mesorhizobium > Mesorhizobium sp. WSM4821. The sequence continues at coordinate 6,591,844 of NZ_CM148371.1, forward strand.
GCTCAAACTGATAACGGCGCCGCGCGGCCTGTTCGGCCGGTTCGGCTGGTTCGGCTCGGGCAAAGAGGGCTTTTCGGCCCCCGACATCGCCGCCGCCGCCGCCAGCGGCGTGATCAATGCGGCGGAAGAGCGCGCGTTGTGGGCTCGCTTCGGGCTTTGAAATACCGTTGGAAACGTCTAGCATGAGGTTCTAAGTTTCTTGTTTATGCATGTCGTTGTTCCAAAACCGCTGTGAACTTTTGGGCGACATGCATTGATCGACCCGACCGGACGCCTCTGCCGGCCTTGCGAGGGAGGAGTTTCGATATGCCGCAGATCATTTTCTTCGCCCTCGTCGGCGCCGTCGCCTATATCGGCTATCGCTCCTTCGTCAGGGAAGCCGAGCGCGTAACGGCCAAGATACGGCGCACCGAAAAGCAGTCTACCAACGGCACGACGGGCACGCTGGTCAAGGATCCGAAAACCGGCGAATACCGTCTGGCGAAGGACTGACATCATCCCCCTCGCGACTGACACATTGGATTCCGGCACCACGGTCCGGGCTTTGCACGCGCATGCCAAGATAAATCTCGCGCTGCACGTCACCGGCAGGCGCGCCGACGGCTATCACATGATCGAGAGCCTGGCGGTGTTCACGCGCTTCGGCGACAGGGTCGAGATCGAGCTCGCCGACAGCGACGGGTTTTCCGTGTCGGGCCGATACGCCTGCGCGATCCCGCTCGACGGCAACAACCTGGTCGTGAAAGCGCGCGACGCGCTGCGAAGTCAAGCCGGTCCGCGGCATACGCCGCCGGTGGCCATCAGACTCGAAAAGAACCTGCCGGTCGCCTCCGGCGTCGGCGGCGGGTCGAGCGACGCCGCGACGGTGCTGCGCGGGCTGGCTGAGACATGGAGGCTGGACCTCGACGACGCCGAACTGGCGCGGATCGGCCTCTCGCTGGGCGCCGACGTTCCCATGTGCCTCGCGGCAAAGCCGCTGATTGCGCGGGGCGTTGGCGACGAGTTGTCGACCGTGCCGGGCTTTCCGGCACTTGGGCTGGTGCTCGTCAATCCGGGCACCGCCGTCTCCACGGCCGAGGTGTTCAATGCGCTTTCCGATCGCGACAATGAGGGGCTGCCGCCGTTGCCGCGCAGCTTTGATTTCCACAGTATCCGCAATTGGCTGGAGATTACCCGCAACGATCTCGAGCCCGCGGCCCGCGCCATCCAGCCGGCCATCGGCAAGGCGCTTTCGGTGCTCAACAAGGCCGGAGCGGGGTTTGCCCGGATGTCCGGTTCCGGCGCGACCTGCTTCGGGCTGTTCGAGACCGGAAATGTGGCCAAGCGCGCTGCCGTCGATATCCGCAGCCGCCATCCCGACTGGTTCGTCGCCGCGACGCGAAGCATGACATCGGAGACTGACGCACATGGCCAGGACTGACGAGAGCCGCTCCTTCATCCCCGTGCGCATCGCGGTGCTGACGGTCTCCGATACGCGCAGCCTCGCCGACGACAAATCGGGCCAGACGCTGGCCGAGCGCATCGTCGAGGCTGGCCATATCCTGGCTGCGCGCGACATCGTCACCGACGACCGCGAAAAAATCCGCGACAGGGTTGTGGGCTGGTCGAGGGACGAAACGATCGATGTCGTCATCACCACCGGCGGCACCGGCTTCACCGGCCGCGACGTGACGCCGGAGGCGCTGGAGCCGATCTTCGAAAAGCGCATGGACGGCTTTTCCGAAGTGTTCCACCGCATTTCATACGACAAGATCGGCACCTCGACGATCCAGAGCCGGGCGACGGGCGGCGTCGTCAACGCGACCTTTGTCTTCGTGCTGCCGGGCTCGCCCGGCGCCTGCAAGGACGCCTGGGACGGCATTTTGAGGCCGCAGCTCGATTACCGGCACATGCCCTGCAACTTCGTCGAGATCATGCCGCGCCTGGACGAGCATCTGCGTCGCGGCACCAAGGCAAGTTAGTCCGGTTTCCGGGAAAGGCTGTTTTCAGGGCTTTCCCAGAACCAGCGCCAAAAGTCAGCGGATGACGGGCTCGCCATGGAAGCGCCGGCGCGAGGGCGGCGAAACGCCGAAGCCGACTTCCATCATCAGCCGCGGCTTGCGCGTCGGCACGGTGCCCATGTGAAAGCCGAAGGGATCCTCGACAAAGCCCGAACCCGCCTGGCCGGTCAGCGTGACCGGGCTCTGCGCGCCGTAGACGTCCAGGACCTCTTCCGCCGGATGGCCGACAAGAAGCGTCAGCTGATGCTTGAGGCTGCGGCGGTTGTGGCTGCCCCTGACATAGACATGCGGACCGGTTTCGGCATCGACCGGATTGAGATAGAAGAAGAATTTCAGCATCCGCCAATCGTCGAGGTCGAAATGGTATTTGCCAAGCGACGCCAGATTCTTCTCGGCGTCTGAGACCGCGTTCGTCGGAAAGCTCCACCAGACGCGGGTGGTGATCAGCTTCGCCTGGCTGCCGAGATAGTGGGCGGCGATGTCGAGAAGCAACGGGTCGCGCTGCACGGCAAGCGCGGCATTGCAGTCGAGGATCCGCTCGAAAAAGTGCCCGCTGAGCAATGGGCGGCCGAATTGCTTCTCGGCCTCCGCATGCTTGGCCGGTGGGAACTCCAAGCGACGATCGAAATTGCCGAAGCACGGTGTGCGCTGCGCGAAGCTGGCGATCTCCTCGTGGATCGACGGCGGCAGAACAAGCCCGGAAAACAGGCCTTCCGAGCGGAGCGCGCGGACCACCGCATCACAATCGACGCCGGCGAACATCGTTTCCTGCGCTTTTTGTTTCGGCGGAACGGGTTTTGCACTACGCCAATGCAACCGCCGCGCCGGCATGGTGCGCGCCAGCATGAACATTGGCAGCCATGCCGGATTCTCGCGAAGGTCCGTCAGATAGGTCGGAATCCGCACGGCAATGCGACGCAGCAGACTGCCGTTTCGAGCGATCGACTCGAGGCTTGCAGCACCGGATTTGTCAGGGCTTGAAAAGGCCATCGGGATCCTCAGCTATGAGGGGCAGGAGCAACAAAAGCGTCGGTCGCTGACTGTTCCGGCATTACCCAAACCCATCCGCCGCTTCGAAGGAAGGGTAACCCCAGGCCCGATATTGTGCAATGCACAAAAATGAGTCTGCGACAAACATTTCTGACGTGCTTGACGAAACATGAAGCTTCTTGATCTCTGAAGGTTTCTTGCATGTTCAAGAGGCCGCCATGCGACGCTCAGTCATCGGCACGGGCGGAAAAGTTCGCGGTCAAACCCCTTCGAAGATGATGATCGTCGGCCGGTGGGGCAGCGTCGTCAGCGAGACCGTCAGCGACCGGCCGGAGAGGAATTCCACCGCGAAATGGTCGCCCATCCTACCTGTGAATTCGGCGATCGGAGTCGAATCGCGATGCATCGGCAGGATCATCGAGGAAGAGAGCCGCGCAGTGATCTTGGTCATCCGGTCGAGCGACAGCGTCATGCCGCCGTCGATAAGCACCATGAGCATGTCGAGCCGGCCGATGGCGCCGTAATGCGAGCCGGTGCAGATGGCCGGACGCGCCATGGCCCGGCCGCCCGGATATCGCCGGCGTTCAGGGCGTCGGCCGGAAGACGCCATTCTCGTCGCGTTTGAGCGGCGCGGTTTGCCGGGAAAGCGGCGCACCAGGCGCTTCGGTAACCGAAACGCCCTCCGTCCAGTCGGCGGGTGCAATAGCGATGTAACGCGCATATCCGCCTGACCCGCCGAGCGGCTTGGCAAAGCCGATTGTGACCAGCGCCCCGGCCTCTGGTACCTTGTCGAGGTTTGCAACGCCTTCCGCCTGCGTGAAATCGTTGTGAAGCAGCCAATGTTCGCCTTCGAGATTGGGCGTGGTGTCGGTGTCGAGCGGCTCATGACCGTGGAACAGAATCTTCCGCTCCAGATGCAGGAACTTCAGCGCGTCCAAACTGACGCCTGGAAACGGCTTCTGGTTGAAGCGGGCGGCGTCGGACCATTTCTTGTACCAATCCGAACGCACGAAGACGACCGAACCTTCCGGTATGCTGCCGTGCTCCTTTTCCCACTCTTCGATGTCGGCGACCTGGAGGTGATAGCCTTCGTCAGTTTGTACCTTGCCGCTGATGTCGATCACGACGAGCGGCCGTACGGCATAAGTGGCCGGCAGGTCGCTGATCGTTGCGCCGAGCGGGTTCCAGTGGGAGGGCGGATCGAGCTGCGTGCCATATTGGTCCGTCGTCAACTCGTAGGCGGTCGCGACGAAGCCATGCTTGTCGTAGGTGAACTCCTCGCCGGCCTTGACGTAGCCCTCGATGTCCTGACCGGCGACAGTTGGTTTAAACTTGGCATTGGCGAAGCCCGGCCATACGGGCTGCACCGGCTCGAAGGCGTGGGTCAGATCGATATATTTGGCCGATTTGAGCGTATTCTCATAAACCGACCAAAGCGACGATTCCTGCGCCGAAGCGATCGCCGGCACTGACCAGGCGGCTCCGAGCAGGGCTATACGAACGAGCTTGGATATATTCATCTGCAATCTCCCCGAAATGTCGCGGAGTATCGCCAGTTTCCCGCAGGACGACAAGCATATGCATTCCTCCCAGGAGGGTCGCTCCAATACGGCTTCCACCAGGCCAGCCGCTTAGGTCGCGCCTCCAGCCTCGGTGACGCCTCGATGAAGACCGCCCGGCATGCCGCGGCGTCAGCCGCCGTCACGCAGTGCGCGACCTACCTCACTTGGCCGGCGCCACCCAGATCTCGGCATCGAGCCTCCTGGTCGCAAGGCCGCGCGCGATGGCTTCGGCGCTGCGGGCGTTTTTCGACAAGGCCGCGGCCTGACGCTTGCTGATCAGCAGCCCTTCGGCCAATGCCCGGTTCCCCGAAAACACCCGCGACAGGAACGGCAGGCGGCTGCCGCGCGCCCGCGAGAACCGCGCCGGCATGGTTTGCCTGGCCGTATGGACGGCGACCTCGTCGATCCAGCCTTCCGCCAGCCGCGCACCCGGCTCCAGCAGCAGCAGCCAATCGCCCCTGGCGTGCCTGATGCCGGCGGCAATGCCGCCGCTGGCCACGTAAAGGCAGCCGGCATGTTCGGCAACGCGGTGCGTCTGGTCGGTCGAGCCATTGTCGCAGACGACGACGTCGCGCACCACGCCCTCGACGGCGCCGCCGACCAGCGAGGCGAGCGTGCGGGCAAGTCTCTCTTCGTCATTCAGGGTCTGGATGAGAACGCTGAGCATCGTTTGCCGAAATAGCGGAAAGCCGGACATAGCGCCAGTTTTGCGTCGCACCATAAAAAGTTCTTGCTTTGTTCCCTTTCACGAAATAGGAATAATTTCATGAGCAGAGCGATTCGACAGTCAACCGACAATCCGTGGGAGAGGGCGAAAATGGAACAGATCGTACGTGCCGACATTGCCGCCTTCGGGGCTGGAAGAGCCGAGATGGCCAATGCAATGATCGAGCAGAGCGGCGTCCGTATCCGTCCGGACCGCAATCGCGGCCGGTCTGCCGGCATCAACCCGTCCGGCCGGTTCGAACCGGTCAGCCGGCATGTGTTCGACGATGGCTGGAATTCGCTGGAGGAACTGCCGCCCTTCAAGACCGAGGTGCAGGTCGAGAAGCCGCGCACCATCATCACCCGTAACGAATCCCCGGACATTTCCTTCGATCGATCGATCAATCCCTATCGCGGCTGCGAGCATGGCTGCGTCTATTGCTTCGCCCGGCCGACGCACAGTTTCATGGGTTTGTCGCCAGGGCTGGATTTCGAATCGAAGCTGTTCGCCAAGCCGGATGCGGCGCGGCTGCTCGACAAGGAGCTGTCGAAGGACGGCTACCAGCCGCGCACCATCGCCATCGGCACCAACACCGATCCCTATCAGCCGATCGAGAAACAGTACCGGATCATGCGCGAGATACTCGAAGTGCTGGAGGCGCGCGGCCACCCGGTCGGTATCGTCACCAAATCCGCACTGGTGACGCGCGATGTCGACATCCTGTCGCGCATGGCCGAACGCGGGCTGGCCAAGGTGGCGCTGTCGGTGACGACGCTCGACCGGATGTTGGCCAGAACGATGGAGCCACGCGCGTCGACGCCGACCAAGCGGCTGGAGGCGATCAGGCAGCTTTCGGATGCCGGCATTCCGGCCTCGGTCATGGTCGCGCCGATCATCCCCGGCCTGACCGATCAGGAGATGGAACGCATCCTCGATTCGGCACGTGCGGCAGGAGCGCGCGAAGCCGGCTATGTCGTGCTGCGCCTGCCGTTGGAGGTCGCGCCGATCTTCAAGGATTGGCTGCTGCGCCATTATCCGGACCGCTACCGTCACGTGATGTCGCTGATCCGATCGATGCGCGACGGCAAGGATTATGATTCGGAATGGGGCAAGCGCATGAAAGGTTCCGGCCCCTATGCTTGGCAGATCGGCCGGCGTTTCGAGATCGCCGCCAAAAGGCTTGGCCTCAACGCCGAGCGGCGGTCGCTCAGGACAGACCAGTTCGTCGCCTCGGCCAGGGCAACCGAGCAACTGATGCTGCTGTGAAGACATCATGTGCCGCCATTGCCGGCGGCACATGAAAAAATCCCGTCCGGCCTGCCTTGTCCCCGGGCTTGCAGACGGTGCCCTCCGGGTCCGGTGCCCCATCCGACCCGGAGGGGCTTGCGGAGAATCGGAGCCGATGCGAACCTCGCCGCAACATGGCTCGCGCGCGTTCTGATTCTCCGCTTCTCTTCGAAATCGTCGAGAGACCCGATTTCTCCTTCGAAACGAAGGCGATGACCGAGGGTCTGTGGCCGGTTGCGGGAATGGACGAGGCTGGCCGCGGCCCGCTTGCCGGACCGGTCGTCGCGGCAGCGGTGGTGCTTGATCCCGCCAACATTCCCGACGGTCTCGATGATTCCAAGCGCCTCAACCATCTGCAGCGCGAGGCGCTGTTCCTGAAAATCCTCGGATCCGCTCTTGGTGTGTCGATGGCTTCGGTCAGCGCGGAAGGCATCGATGACAGCAATATCCTCAAGGCCAGCCTCGAGGCGATGCGTCGTGCGCTGGTCGGCTTGCCGGTGCAGCCGAAACTGGCGCTCGCCGATGGCCGCGACGTGCCGCCAGGCCTGCCTTGCCCGGGCCGCGCGCTGATCAAGGGCGACCAGCGCTCGCAGTCGATCGCCGCCGCTTCGATCGTGGCCAAGGTAATGCGCGACCGCATGATGTGCGGCTGCGGCAGCCATCATGGACAATATGGTTTCGAGGTCCACATGGGTTACGCGACAGTCCGCCACCGCGCGGCGATCGAGGTGCATGGACCGGTAGCGCGGCTGCACCGCGCCTCCTTCGCACCATTCCGGCTCGGCGGCACCGAGGTGGCTGATGAGGACAGCCTTGCGGGCTTGGATCTCGCCGAGCGCCAACCTCCCGCTTGAGGGGAGATGTCGCCTCGGCTGACGCGACGCCATGTGGGACGAAAGAAAAGGTTGGCGCTTCACGCGGCTACCCCTCTGGCCTGCCGGCCATCTCCCCCTGATGTGGCCTCAAGGGGGGAATACGCGCTCGACCGCCGTCGCACGTACAAAAAAGCCGCCGGATTTCCCCAGCGGCTTTGATGATTTAACGGCTGTGACTCCGCTTAATTCAGCTTGGACTTCACGTCCTGAAGCGAGGCCTTGAACAGGTCCGCACCCGCCTTGGCGTCGATCTTGCCGGCAAGCAGCGTGCGGGCGGCTTCGACGGCGATATCGACGGCACTGGCGCGCACTTCGCCGATCGCCTCGCGCTCGGCCTGGCCGATCTTCAATTCGGCAAGTGCGGTGCGCCGGGCTACGTAGTCCTCGGTCTTCTTGTGCGCCTCGGCGGCCAGCATATCGGCCTCGCGTTTGGCGGCGGCGACGATGTCGGCAGCCTCCTGCTCGGCTTCCTTGCGCTTGCGCTGATATTGGCCGAGCAGTTGCTGGGCCTCATCGCGCAGCCGGCGCGCTTCTTCAAGCTCGTTGCTGATCTTGTCGGCGCGCGCGTCGAGCGCCTTGGCGATCAGCCGCGGCACTTTGATATAGACGGCAATGCCGAGAAAAATGACGAGGGCAACAGTGGCCCAAAGCGTTGCGAGTGATGTGGCGTCCATGATGCGCTCCTCACCGGGCCACGGATTTGACGGCTGCCGCGATCTCGGCCTTGCTGGCCTTGCCGCCGACGAGCGCCTCGACAATGGCCGAAGCGGTGTCCTCGGCGATCGTGCCGACTTCCTTCATGGCAGTCGCCTTGATGGACGAAATGCGCGCCTCGGCTTCGCCAAGCTTCTGATCGAGGGCGGCCTCGACCGTCTTGCGGGCGGCCTCGGCTTCCGCCTTGGCGGCATCGCTGGCCTGCTGGCCGATCGCATTGGCCTTGGTCTTGGCTTCCGCCAGTTCCTGTTCATAGGCGGCAACGGCGGCATCGGCCTCGCCCTTTAGCCTGGCGGCATGGTCGAGGTCCTGCGTGATGCGGTCGTTGCGGACGTCGATGATGCCGCCGACACGCGGCATCACCACCTTCTTCAGGAACAGATAGAACAGTCCGAAGGTGATCGCCAGCCACACGATCTGCGACGGAAACGTCGCCGGATCAAAAGGCGGGAACACGCCGTGCCCCTCGGCGGGCACGCCGGTTTCGGAATGCGTATCGCCTTCCGTCACGGTATGGCCGCCTTCGACGGCGGGCGCGGACTCTTGCGCAAAGGCAGATGTCACGAACATGGACTATCCCCTGATATCAGGCCCGCCGCTGGATAGCGGCCAACCCGTCCAATTCCCAATTTTAGCCGATCAGGGGCTCAGCCGAACAGGGCCAGAAGCGCGATGAGAAGGGAGAAGATGCCCAGCGCTTCAGTCACGGCGAAGCCGAAGATCAGGCGGCCGAACTGGCCATCCGCGGCCGACGGATTGCGCAGCGCGCCCGCCAGATAGCTGCCGAAGATGTTGCCGAGGCCAATACCGGCGCCACCCATGCCGAGGCATGCGATGCCGGCGCCGATGTACTTTGCTGCTTCTGCTTCCATGTTTTCAACTCCTTTGGATCTAAAATTCCGTTGCGATTCCATCCGGCAGCAATGCCGGAAACTCTTGGGTCAGCCTGGGTCAGTGCCCGGGGTGCAGGGCGTCGTTCAGATACATGCAGGTCAGCACGGCAAAGACATAGGCCTGCAGGAAGGCGACCAGCAGTTCGAGCGCCGTCAGCGCCACGGCCATCGCCAGTGGCAGGACCGCTCCGGCAATGCCAAGCGTGCCAAGTGCGCTCAGGCTCACCACGAAGCCCGAGAACACCTTCAGCGTGATGTGCCCGGCCAGCATGTTGGCGAACAGACGAACCGAGAGGCTGACCGGGCGCGAGACGAAGGAGATCACCTCGATCAGTACCACCAGCGGCAGCAGGTAAACCGGCACGCCATGCGGAACGAACAATTTAAGGAAACCAAGGCCGTGCTTCATGAAGCCGTAGACGATAACGGTTCCGATCACCAGCGCGGCAAGGCCGAAGGTGACGATGATGTGGCTGGTGACGGTGAAGAAATACGGGAAAAGACCGAGCAGATTGGCAACCAGCACGAACATGAACAGCGAAAACACGAAGGGGAAGAACTTCATGCCTTGGGTTCCGGCTGCGTCCCTAAGCATGTTGCCGACGAATTCGTAGGCCATTTCCGAGATCGACTGAAGACGGGTGGGAACGAGGCTGCGGCTCGAGGTGGTGAGATAGAGGAACGCCGACGCGACCGCGACGGTCGCGACCATGAAAAGAGCCGAATTGGTGAAGGACAGATCGTAGCCGCCGATGTTGATTGGAATCAACTTGACGATGTTGAACTGGTGGATCGGATCGACCTTGTCAGCAGCCACTTTAAATCCCCATCAAAGCCGCACGCGGCCTCAGTGTCCTGTTCGTTGCAACCGCCGAGCGGTCGCAAGTTCATTCTTTCGGATCGCGCGTTTTATCGCCCTGTCCGAATTCTGCCATAAGCCCTGCGGAACGCAGGACGTTGAGCACGCCGGCGCCAAAACCCAGCAGCAGGAAAACGATCAGACCCCATGGCGAAGTCCCCGCCAGACGGTCGATGATCCAGCCGATGCCAACGCCAACCACTATTCCGGCGATGAACTCGCTGGACAGTTTGAGCGCCTGGCCATATCCGGCCGCACTGCCCGCTTTCGCGTCGTCTTTCCCCTCGAGCCGGTCCGGCCGCCTTGTCGCAAGCGATGCTTCAAGGTCACGCCGGCGGCGCTCAAGATCGTCGTCGCGGATGTCGGCTTGACGCTGTTTGCCGCGGCCGGTTTCCCCGGTTCCGTCTGGCCCATTCATGTCGGCCATCGCAACCCCCTTGCCCGGTCAGATCGTCGCCGTCCGTCCGCTCTTAAGTCGCCGGCAACATAGTTAGAGGGTCCGCGCCCGTCAAGCCACGGGCGGAACTTCAGCCTTAAGTATTTTTCGCTTTAAAATCAATGTCTTACCAAGGTGCGACATCGTGCCCGATACCGTCTTTGGCGTGCCGCGGCCGAATCCCCCCGGCGACGGGTCTTCGATCGACCGCGCCTGGGGCCTTGCCGGAGCGCTCAGCTCCAGCCGCCGCCATAGGTGCGGTAGAAGATATGCAGGCCGATCTTGGTCATTTTTTTCATGGTTCGCGCCCAGCCCGGATTGACGTAGTTGGCGTAGTAATGGGTCGACGATCCCACTTCCGGGATGAAGATCTTGCCGGCAGTGACGGCCATGGCGACATCCTGGGCAATTCTGTAGTTGGCGGGGTTCTGGATGCGCTTCTTCCTGCCGTCGCAGGCGAAGGAAAACTGGCAGCGGTTGAACCACTTGTCGTTCTGGTAGACGACGCCGCAGATCGAGTTCGGATAGGCCGGATTGCGGACGCGATTGAGGATGACCTGGGCGACGGCAGCCTGGCCGCGCACGGTCTCGCCGCGCGCCTCGAAGTAGATGCCATTGGCGAGGCAAGCCTGTTCCTTCTTGGAGAAGACGCTCGCCGGCAACGGAATCTGCATCCACGAATGATCGCCCTTGGCCATCGGCGGAATGAAGCGGCCGTCGTTCGGCTTCTCGTCCTGAAGCAAGGCCTCGAAGGGCGAGGCCTGCGCATAGTCGGGCGCGGCCGGGGCGTAGGCGGTCGCCAGGACGTCGGGGCGGTCGTTGTTGACCAGTGCGGCAAGCATGGCCGGCACGCCGGGATCCGGCTTCTTGTCGACGCGCGCGTGAAACGCGGCGGCAATCTGGATCTCCTTGCCTTTGATCTCGGGCTTGGCGAAAGCCATCTTCAGGGCGCCGTCCATGCTCGGGCGAAGCAGCGATGAGGTGCGCTCGAAGATCGAGCCGGCATTGAAGTTCTTCGGTGGCGCGACCGGCGAGACCATGATGATGCGGCCTTTCTTGTCGGCACGCATGATGCGGTCTTCGTCGGGCGTCGCGCTGGCCACGCTGCCCTTGCCGCGAAACGAGACGGCGCCGATGCCGGGCAGCCGAACGCCGGAACCCGAGATCGAACCGGTGGTGTCGGAATCAAGGAAAGGCATTTCGGCGGCATGGACCGAGCCGGCCACGGATTTTTCTACATAGGCGTTCCAGCGTGCGTTCGGCGCTTTGAGGCCCGAGACCAGGCTTCCCATGTCCTGGTAGGCGATGACGGAGGGAAAGCCGACCCAGATGCCAAGCCCAATGACCAGAGGAGAGACGAGCGAACGTCCTTTCTCACCGGCGGCGGCGAGCTGCGTCAAAATACGTCGATGCGCGGAACTCTTGGGAAAGCCGACCCGGGCGCACAGACCAACAATTGACGGAGACAGGAGCGAACTTTTTTTCTCACCGGCGGCGGCAATCAGCCGCTTCATGACACGTCGATGCACGGAACTCTCCAGAAACGCAACGGACCCCACTGGAGAGGCACGATGATGCATTAACCTTGATGGGGCGTTAACAAGTTCGATCGTGTTTTCGCTGTCGATCCGGAGTCAGGCGCTTTTGCGGTCATGTTCGGGCCGAAGGAAGATCGGCCAGGCGATCGGCGTGCAAAAAGGCCGCCGCCAGCCAGACACCCGTCCACGACCAGAGTGGTGCCGGTGCTCAGCGTCGTTTTTTCGCCCTGCTGGCGAACGGATTTTCCGAGGTGCGCAAGGCGATGCGGATCGGCACGCCTGGCATGTCGAAGGCTTCGCGAAGACTGTTGGAGAGATAGCGGACATAGGATTGCGGCATCGCGTCCGGCCGTGAGCAGGACACGACGAAGCCCGGCGGCCGCGTCTTGGCCTGCGTGATATATTTGATCTTCAGCCGGCGCCCCGCCACGGCGGGCGGCGGATGATGCGCCAGGATGCCTTCCAGCCAGCGGTTGAGCTTGCCTGTCGAGACGCGGCTGTTCCACACTTTGTGCGTCCTGATGACGGCGTCCATCAGCTTGTCGAGACCGCGCCCGGTTTCGGCCGAAACAGGCACCGCCTGCAAGCCACGCGCCTGGGGAAGAAGCCGCTCGGTCTTCTCGCGCAGTTCCGCCAGGAGTTCCTGGGGGTGGTCGATCAGATCCCATTTGTTGAAGGCGATCACCGGAGCGCGGCCCTCGCGGATGATCAAATCGGCGATCTGCAGATCCTGCTTCTCGAAGGGAATTGTCGCGTCGAGCACGATGATGACGATCTCGGCAAAGCGGATGGCGCGCAAACCGTCCTGCACCGACATGACTTCCAGCTTTTCGTGAATCCTGGCCTTGCGGCGCATGCCGGCGGTGTCGAATAGTTTGAGGCGGCGGCCATGCCAGTCCCAGTCGACTGAGATGGAGTCACGGGTGATGCCGGCTTCCGGCCCGGTCAGGAGCCGCTCCTCGCCGATCAGCGCGTTGATCAGCGTCGACTTGCCGGCGTTCGGGCGGCCGACGACGGCGATGCGCATCGGCTTGGTGTCGTCGTAGCTCGGCTCGGCGTCCGGATCGGTGACGTCCTCGCCGATCAGCACCTCGCTGGCGGCGATCTCCTCGTCAGTATCCTCTTCATCCTCGCCGAAGGCGCGCGCCTCGCCAAGTGCTGCGATCACAGCATCGCGCAAATCGGGCAGGCCCTGGCCATGTTCGGCCGAGACCGGGATCGGCTCGCCAAGGCCGAGCTCCCAGGCCTCCAGCATGCCGCCCTGGGCGCCGCGCGCCTCGGCCTTGTTGGCGACGACGACAACCGGCTTGCCCGACTTGCGAACGATCTCGGCGAAGGTCTTGTCGTCGGGCATCAGCCCGGACTTGGCATCGATGGTGAAGAAGATCAGGTCGGCTTCGCGGATGGCGATCTCGGTCTGGGCGCGCATGCGGCCGGGAAGCGTCGAAGCGGCAGCATCTTCGAAGCCGGCGGTGTCGATGACGTCGAAATGCAGATCGTAGAGCTTGGCGGCATGCACGCGACGGTCGCGGGTCACGCCCGGCGTGTCGTCGACAAGCGCCAGCTTCCTTCCCACCAGACGATTGAAAAGGGTCGATTTGCCGACGTTAGGCCGGCCGATGATGGCGACTTTGAATGTCATGCAGCTCTACCATCTATCCCAAAACCGCTTCGCACTTTTGGGCGACATGCACTACGACGCGCTGCCCGACCCACGGATCAGCTCGGACATCAACGTCGCCCGCTCGCGCGCGTTGCGCGGGGCGCCGTCATCCGAGGCGATCTGGTCGAACAGTTTCAGCGCGTCCGTCGCCTTGCCTTCCCTCCAGGCGGCAAGGGCGAGCGCCTCGCGCGCCGTGTGGCGCAGCGTGTTGGTGTCGGCGGTGAGCGCCTCGACACGGCTGGAGACATCGGCGAAGGAACCGTGATCGACGAGCAGCAGTGCCGCCCGGAGGCGCGCCATGTCGCGAAGACCGGCGGGAATATCCGTGTCGGCGGCGACCTCGTCGAAGTCCTTGACGGCAGCGTCGACGTCGCCCTTGTCCGCCTTGACGGTTGCCGCGCGCATACGGGCGAGCAGCGGATAGGCGCCGTAGCCATCCTTCTCCAGTGCAGCGAGGGCCGTCAGCGCTTCGTCGCTCTTGCCGTCATTGGCAAGCTTCAGCGCCTGCGAGAAGGCATCGCCAGAGCGATTGGCGCGGGTCTCGTCCCAATAGCGATAACCGACGAAAGCGGCGGTTGCGACCACCACCAGCACTGCGAGCCCAAGCAAGAACGGACCGAAACGGTCCCACAGCGCATGCGCCTGATCGCGACGCATCTCTTCGTTGACTTCGCGGATAAAACTGTCGTCCGACATGGATAAAAACCATTCCTGCCCCGGCGGGGCGGTACATGAGCCCGCGTTTTAGCGAAATTTTGTCGGCATGGAAGGGGTCCGGCAGGAAAATCGGCTAATCGGTGGCAGGTGGCCGCCGGAGGCGACCGCACCCACGCCACATTTCGCCGATAGCCGGTGCCGGCCATTGCTAAATACAGACCGGATGCCGATGCCTCGTTTGTCCCGCGTTGTTGCGTTTTCTCTTGCCTCGCTTGCCGCAGCCGGCACGGTTTTCGCCGATCCGCCGGCAGCGCCGGCGCCGAAGAAGCCGAAGCAGGCGGTCATCATCTCGTTCGACAGCGGCCGCGACATTTCGCAGTGGAAGCGCAGCCGGGCGCTGGCCGAGCGCACCGGCGCGCATTTCACCTATTTCGTGTCCTGCGTCTTCCTGCTCTCGCCGGAAACGCGCAAGGAATACACGGCGCCCGGCCAGACACCGGGCAAATCCAATATCGGCTTTGCCGCCTCGAAACACGAGGTCACCGAGCGGCTTGAACAGATCCGGTTCGCCGCCTCGGAAGGGCACGACATCGGCAGCCATGGCTGCGGCCATTTCGACGGCAAGGACTGGAGCAAGGCCGACTGGCTGAGCGAGTTTGGCTCGTTCTCGCATATTCTCGAGAACGCCTATTCGATCAACGCCATTGCCCCCGAACCCGCGGGCTGGCGCGACATCGCCCACAAGGTGGTGGGCTTTCGCGCGCCCTATCTGTCGGCAAACGAGGCGCTCTACAGGGCGCTGGCAAAGGCAGGCTTCCTGTTCGACGCAAGCGGTGTGTCGCGCGGCCCTGCCCTGCCACCGGCCGGCAACGGCATCACGCGCTTTTCGCTGCCGCAGATTCCGGAAGGTCCAAGATCACGACCGGTGATCGCCATGGACTACAATCTCTTTGTCAGGCACTCCGGCGGCTTCGAGCGGCCGAGCAAGGCGGCCGAGTTCGCCAACCGGACTTATGACGCCTTTCGCGCCGCCTTCGATACCCAATACCAGGGGAATCGCATTCCGCTGGAGTTCGGCTTCCATTTCACGCTGATGAATGACGGCGCCTACTGGGATGCGCTGGAGCGCTTTGCCGGCGAGGTCTGCGCCAAGCCCGAAGTCGAGTGCATCAGCTATCGCGACTATGTTTCGCGCCAACGTACCGACGAAAAGCAGGCGTCGGTGGGCGGCTGAGCCGCCCACGTCCTTTGTTTCCAAAGCTCAGGCCAGGTCCTCAGCGCCTTGACGTTCGAGATAGTGCTGGTCGATTTCGGGCAGCGGCTCGCCATCGAGCGTCGCCTCGAAGGCGCGCAGGCGTTTGTGGATGGAGAGCAGCTCAACGATCGTTGGCCAGGCATTGACCAGATACTGAAATGAGGAACTGACCTGACCGAAAGCGGTGGAAATCTGCTGCCATATGCCCAGCGTAATAGTTCCAGCAGCAATCGTGGGAATGAGGATCAAGCTGGAGAAGATGGCATCTGCCTGCAGATAGCCGGATCGGACGATATTGAAGTAGGCGTAGTGGAAATACAGGGTGAAGTAGTTGCGTCGGACATGTGAAAACAGTTCCGCCACGGTCGGCGGCGCTGCGCGCGCCGCATCGTCTTCGCCGTATACGAGTTCTTTGCGGTAGGCCGCCTCGACTCGCTGATTCTTGAACTCCAACCCCGGCAATTTTACGCCAGCAGCCATGAGAAGAAACGTACCGAAGATCGACCAGCTGACAGCGGCTATAACCAGAGAATAGGGAATTTCGCCGACGAGGGGCAAGACTTTTACATGGCTGGAGAGTTGCGCGAGCAATGGCAAGAAAGCAATCAACGTCATGACGGAGTCAACGAGCGATACACCAAGGCCCTCCATCGTAGTGGAGAACCGCATCGTGTCCTCTTGCACGCGCTGAGAGGCGCCTTCGATGTGCCGCAACCTCTGCCAGTGCGTCATGTAGTAATCATTCATGGCCGTGCGCCAGCGGAAGATATAGTGGCTGACGAAGAACCGGGTGACGACGAACAAGGCCATGCCCGAAGCGCCAATCCAAGCGTAGATCCAGAACATCGAATAGAGTTCGCCGGCGGTCACCGAGCCGGCTGTCGTAATCGCCTTCTGGAAGAGATCGAAGAAGGGTCCGCGCCAAGTATTCAGCGCGACATAAATCTGCACATTCAGATATGTAGAAAACAGGATGAGCGCCGAACCGAGGATCGACCAGTCCTGCCACGGGTGAGGTGAATAAAAGCGCCAGAAGGCGTAGAAAGCACCAACCATAAAACCAAAATAGATATAGAACCAGATAAACGGCTTGGTCCAGAAAATCGCCATTCCGAGGACCGGAGGGACATCAGGCGCTGCCGGGGGCAGACCGACCAGGGCGCCGAGCTGTTCCCCACCAAAGAACCAGAACAGAATTCCGGCAAGGCTCCAGACAGCGGCCGAAGTGAAGAACAACTTCGGCTGCGGGAAGAAGGATACAAACACGGTGGGGAAATCCTCGGTCGATGCGCAAATCAGCGGCGTTGCTGTTCAGCGGGCATAAGGTCACACATCGATCGGAATGAAAATGGCCGGTGCGCGATGCCCGGCACCGAGCAAGACCACAATCATGGCGATTTTGGCGCAGCCGACCAGATGATCGCGCCGGAGACGAGCAGAACGGCGGCGGCCACGATCGACGCGAGGAAGAAGTCGCCCGAAGCTTGCGCAAGCAAACCGGCAACGATCGGACCGATGATCTGACCGAGGCCGAAGGAAGCCGTCATCAGCGCCAAGACCCGGCGTGGCGCTCGCGGGACAAGCTGCCTTCCGGTCTGCAGGCCGAGCGCGGTGATGGCGATGAAGGTTCCGCCAAGCAGAAACCCGCCGAGCAGCGGCCCAATGTGTCCGCCCATGGCGACGCTCGCGGTGACGCCGGCCACTTCGACGAGACACCCTAAAGCATAAGCCGCATACAGGCCGATCCTTGCAGCGATCTTCTGCCACAGCCAGACTGAAGGAATCCCGGCAAGCCCGGTGACCATCCAGACCACTGCCTCGAAGACGCGCCCGCCGCCGCCCTGCCGGACGATGGCGATCAGAAACGTCGCCGTCACGATGTAGCCGAAGCCAAACAGGCCATAAGCGACGATGATCTTCATCAGCGAGCGGTCCTTCGGCAGCGCCGGTTCGCGACCGTCGGCGCCGTTGGCGGTCGCGGTGCTGCCGACCAGCAGCGCCACGACGACAAAGGCGCATGCTGAGATCGCGGCGGACCAGAACCAGCCCGCCGCCCAGCCGGCATGTCCCGTCACAAGGATCGCCATCAGCGCCGAGGACACTGCTATGCCGAGGCCGACGCCGCCGAAATGCAGGGCCTGGAGGTCGTTTCGGCCGGCTTGGGCGAGATGGCCGAAAACGATGCTGGACATGAAGACCAAGACGAACGCGCTGGCCAGACCGGCAAGAAACCGAATGACGAGAAAGGCCGCCATGGTACCGGCAAGGCCCATCACCCCGGTGAGGACTGCGGTGGCGGCAAGACCGGCCAGCATCAGCGGGCGCTCGCGGCCGTGCGCCCAGCCGCCAACCGCTGCAAACGCGCCAACGAGATAGCCGAAATAGTTGGCGGATGCGATCCAGCCGGCATCCGCCGCCGACAGGCCGAGCTCTTCCATCATGCCAGGCAGGATCGGCGTATAGACGAAACGACCGATGCCCATGGCGACAGCCAGGGCGGCCATGCCGGCGAAGGCGAGACGCAATGGGGATGGCGAAGCGGCTTTCATTGCGGTGCACAATAAGTGCACGAGCCTGTCAAACAATCCCGCTTGTGTTGGGCCAGAACGGCTCGCAGCGGTTGTCGGCAACCAGGCACCCGCCTGCCCCCAACGGCAGCAGAGGGCGACGGCCCGCTACCGCCGTTTCAGCACCCTTCAACCGCAACCCACCGGCACCGTAGCCGTCTCGTAGGCAGTGCGCCGGGCCGTCAGCCTGAACGGCACGTCGCCGAGTTCGCGCTCCGACATGGTGTCGAGCACAGGATGCGACAGCGGGTCGATCACCCATCTGACGGTTTCGCTGTCAGGCGAGCTTTGCCGCGTGCCGGCAACGGAAAAGACCCTGAGCAATGATAAAATCTTCATCGTATTTCCTCCGGAGGCCTGCTTGTCTCCCCTAAAATCGGCCGTCCCGCCCTGTGTTTCAATTGAGATTTCAACCCTGTCGGTTTAGAAAAACTATATGACCATGCTGAACCGTGTGCACCTCAACGGCCTGCGCGCCGTGGAAACCGTCGCCCGCCTGGGATCGCTTTCGGCTGCGGCGAGCGAACTCAACGTGTCCGCCAGCGCCGTCAGCCAGCAGGTCAAGCGGACAGAACAGCAACTTGGCCAGGCGCTGTTCGAACGAACGGCAAGCGGTCTCGTGCCGACCGAATTCGGCGCCGTCTTCACCGCGCGGCTCGGGGCAGGTTTCCGCGAGCTTGCGCAAGCCGTGGCACTCGCCGACGAGGCCTCTCAATGCACATTGGTGGTCTCGGTGGCGCCGGCTTTCGCCTCGAAGTGGCTGCTGCCGAGACTGTCACGTCACTTCGCCCGGCATCCGAATGTGCTTTTGCGCATCGACGCCTCGGTGCGGATTGCCGATCTCGATCGCTCGGACATCGACATCGCGATCCGGCTTGGCGACGGCAAATGGCCGAGCGGGCGCGCCGAACTGCTGTTGGCGCAGGAGGTCTTCCCGGTCTGCGCCCCGGTGATCGCCAACAAGCTGAAATCGATCGAGGACCTCGCTTTGACCTGCGCAATCACCGACGAACGGGCGATGATCAGTTGGGAAAGCTGGTTCGGGGCCGCCGGGGCAGAGCCGGTCACCTTCCTCAAGGGGGCGCGCTTCACCGACCCGATGCTGTGCCTGGAATCGGCAATTGCCGGTCATGGAGTCATGCTCGGCTGGCAATTGCTGGCCGCCGACGCGCTGGCCGATGGCCGCCTTGTTGCGCCTTTCGGCATCCGTGCCCAGAGCGGGCTCGGCTATTGGCTGGTGACCTCCGCCGCCAAGAGCGAAAGCCGCAAGGTCAGGGATTTCAAGATCTGGATCCGCGAAGAAATAGCAGCGACGATGGCGCAATTCGGGTCGCTCGCCAGCGCCGACTGAGCCTGCCCCGTGCAATCGCGGTGGAAAGAAGAGCAGTGCGGGTCTATGTAGGAACCAGACTCCCACATAGCGACAGGCAGGATCATGACCACACATTCGCGCGGCGTTTCCGCAACGATCGACCCGGTGAAGCTCGACAGGCTGGCTGAGGTCGCCATCAAGGTCGGGCTGCAGTTGCAACCGGGGCAGGACCTGGTGCTGACATCGTCGATAGCGGCGCTGCCGTTGACGCGACGGATCGTCGAGCACGCCTACAGAGCGGGCGCCGGCCTGGTGACGCCGATCTTCAACGACGACGAAATCACGCTGGCGCGCTTCCGCTACGGGGCGGACGCCAGCTTCGACCACGCAGCCGGCTGGCTCTACGAGGGCATGGCGAAGGCCTTCGCCAACAATGCGGCGCGGCTGGCCGTGCGCGGCGAGGACCCGTCGCTGCTGTCGGCGCAGGATCCGGCCAAGGTGGCGCGTGCCAACAAAGCGAACTCGATCGCCTACCAGCCGGCGCTGGAAAAGATCACCGGTTTCGACATCAACTGGAACATCGTCGCCTATCCCGATCATGCCTGGGCCAGCCAAGTATTTCCTGACGATAGCAATGACGTCGCCGTGGCGAAACTCGCCGACGCCATCTTTGCCGCCTCACGGGTGGACGTGGACGACCCGATCGGCAACTGGACGGCGCATAATGCAGCGTTGCGCAGCCGCACCGACTGGCTGAACGGCCATGATTTCCATGCGCTGCATTTCACCGGACCGGGCACCGACCTGACCGTCGGTCTGGCCGACGGCCATGAGTGGATGGGCGGTGCCTCGACCGCCAGGAACGGCATCACCTGCAATCCCAACATCCCGACCGAGGAGGTTTTCACCACGCCGCATGCGAGGCGCGTCGAAGGGCATGTTTCGAGCACCAAGCCGCTGTCCTACCAAGGCACGCTGATCGACGGCATTGCCGTGCGTTTCGAGGCTGGCCGCATCGTCGAAGCCAAGGCCAGCCGCGGCGAGGACGTGCTCAAGAAAGTGCTGGACACCGATGAAGGCTCGCGCCGTCTCGGCGAGGTCGCGCTGGTACCGCATTCCTCGCCGATCTCGAAGAGCGGCCTGCTGTTCTTCAACACGCTGTTCGACGAGAACGCCGCTTGCCACATCGCGCTCGGCCAATGCTACTCGAAGTGTTTTGTCGACGGCGCCTCGCTCAGCCAGGAGGAAATCGCGGCGCGCGGCGGCAACAAGAGCTTCATCCATATCGACTGGATGATCGGTTCGGACAAGATCGACATAGACGGGCTCGGCAAGGACGGCAGCCGCGTGCCGGTTATGCGCAAGGGCGAATGGGCCTGACAGGAACGCGCGTCACGAGGTCCCATGGCCTTCGCCCGCGTGGGCTCCGCAAGGCAGATGCCGCGCTGACGCTCTGGCTGAAGGACATCGCGCCAAGCGATGAATTGCGCAAATGGTTCGGCCATGAGCCGGCGCGCTGGGCGCAATTCCAGCGGCGATACCGCGACGAGCTCGACCGGACTGGCGAGGTCGTCGCGCAATTGCGCGCCCTGCTGGGCAAAGGCCGGGTGACTGCTCTACGGCGCCCATGACGAGATGCACAACAACGCGGTGGCTTTGGCTGACTATCTGCGCGAAACGAGCTGAGGCGGCGCACGCTGCCGGGTCGCGCGTTCATCGCGGACCTCCTCAGGCGACACGCAGCTCCGTGGCCGCGTCGAAGAGATGCACCTTGCCAGGCAATACCGAGAGATTGATCGCGGTGCCGGCGTTGCGGCGCTCGTCACGCGGCACCACGGCGACGGCATCGTATCCCGCCACGCGCAAATGAATCTGGACATCCGCGCCGGTCGTTTCGGACAGCACGACCTCGCCCTTGATTTCGCCCGCATCCGAAATGCCGAGATCGTGTGGCCGGACGCCCATGATGACCTTCTGGCCCGGCTGCGCCTTGATCTCCGGTGAGAGGCCGATGGACACGCCTTCGGCGACGAAGCGAGGACTGCCGTTCGCGGTCTCGACGGCGCCGGCGATGAAATTCATCGAAGGCGAACCGATGAAGTCAGCGACATATTTCGAGTTCGGGCGCTCGTAGACCTCGTCCGGCGTGCCGATCTGCATGATCCTGCCGGCGTGCATCAGCACGATCTTGTCAGCCATCGTCATCGCCTCGATCTGGTCATGGGTGACGTAGATCGTGGTGGTGCCGAGACGATTGTGGAGTTGCCGGATTTCCACGCGCATATGCGTGCGCAGCTTCGCATCGAGATTGGAGAGCGGCTCGTCGAAAAGGAAGACGGCGGCATCGCGCACCATGGCGCGGCCCATGGCGACGCGCTGGCGCTGGCCGCCCGACAATTCCTTGGGATAGCGCCCGAGATAGGGCGTGAGATTGAGGATTTCCGCCGCCCATTCGACCTTCTTCCTGATATCCGCCTTGGGCAGTTTCGCCACTTCGAGACTGAAGCCGATATTGTCGAACACGCTCATTGTCGGATAGAGGGCGTAGTTCTGGAACACCATCGCGATGTCGCGATCGCGCGGGTGAACGTTGTTGACCCGCCTGTCGCCGATCAACAGATCGCCGTTGGTCACGCTCTCGAGACCTGCTGTCATGCGCAGGAGCGTCGTCTTGCCGCAACCGGACGGCCCAAGAAGCACGACGAATTCGCGGTCGGCAATGCCGAAGGAAATATCCTTCATCACCTCGACGTGCCCGAAACTCTTGGCGATGTTCCTGTATTCTACGGTGGCCATTCTCTCTCTCCAGAAGCCCGGGGCGGGTCGTCAGTATTTCTGCCTGGTCGGCGTGATGACGATTTCCTGCACGAGAGCGTTCTGTGGCATCTGGTAGGTGTGCAGCATGAGGTCGGCGACGTGCTCAGGCCCGATCCCGCCGCCGATCTTGAGCTTGTTGGCCTGGTAGTTGGCCAATGTCTGCGGATCGAGTACGCCGCTCAGAACTTCGGTTTCGATCACCCCGGGCGAAAGCACGACCACGCGGACGTCATAATCGGACAGATAGTCGCGCAGCGATTCCGACACGGCGTGAATGAAGAATTTCGTCCCGCAGTAGACGGTATGGTCCGGATAGACCTTCCGGCCAGCAATCGAACTCATCATGAACAGCGTCCCATGGCGGCGCTCCATCATGCCCGACATCACCGCGTGGACCGAATTCAGCACGCCTTTCGTGTTGATGTCGATCATCTCGTCCCATTCCTCGGGCGGCTGGCGGCCTATATCGGCAAGACGCGCGATGCCGGCATTGGCGAAGAGCATGTCGACCGGTCCGTATTCGGCTTCCGCCTCCTGCACGGCGGCCGCGATCGCGGCGCGGTCCCGGACATCGACCTGCCGGGCCATGCTGTCGGGCAGGTTCAGCGCCTCCATGCGCTCCAGCCGGCGGGCCATCATCAAAACAGGGTGGCCGGCGCGCGAGAACGCCTTGGCGACGGCCTCGCCGATACCGGAACTCGCTCCCGTCACCGCTACGAGCTGTTTTCCAGCCATTGTTTTTCCTCTTGGGAGTTTTCGATACCCAGGGTGGCGGCCTGAGGCCGCCACCCTGGAACACTCAGCTCTTGGCGACGAGATCGTCGACCTGGGTTTTCAGAGCGTCGAGCGACTCCTTGGCCGTGCCCGACTGGCCGGCGAAGTACTTGCCCAGCGCAACCGGGATCATGTCGCTCGACAGTTCCGCCCATGCCGGCAGGTCGGGCTCGGATCCCATGTAGTTGGCGATGGTGTCGCGCACGACCGGCAGATGGCGGGTCGTGCCGGCGCCGACACGGGCATTGGCAAGCACGCGCGGATCGTCATAGACGCTGGTGCGTGTTGGGCCCGTACCGCCGCCCAGAACGGTGATCAGCGCCTGGGTGTCGGCTGAAGTCGCCCACTGCATGAAAATCCAGGCCGCGTCCGGGTTCTTCGAATATTTCGACACCGCGAGCGAAGAACCGCCCTGGTGACCAACGCCCGGAATTTCGCCGAATCCGGTCTGTTCGACCGTTCGTAGCGTGGCGGCCGGCTTGGGCGGAACCATCGCTTCCATCAGACCGGAGACCTTGGAGGCGTTGGGATCGTCGAAGAACGGGAAGAATTCGCCCCAGGACAGCATCGAGGCGGCGACGCCCTGGCCGACCGACTGGCCCTCGCCATCCCATGTCCAGCCGTCGACGCCGGGCGGCATCGTCGCCTTGAGCTTGTCCCAGTAGGCCATCGCGGCCAACCCTGCTTCGTCGTTGCCGCTGAACTTGCCGTCGGCGCCGAAAATCGAGCCGCCATGGCCCCAAAGCCACGCCGTCCAATCGCATTCGAGGCTATAATGGCCCGATTTCATCTGGCCGCTGGTGCCGTACATGTTAGGGCCCTTGGCGTCGGTGATCGCCGCGGACGCCTGCAGCAAATCCTCCAGCGTGGCCGGAGGCGGCAGCTTGAGCTCGTCCCAGATGTCCTTGCGGTATTGCATGATGAAGATCGGGATGTCGTAGGGCACGCCGACCATGCGGTCCTCGTAGATGGCGATACCGTCGACGAGCGGCTTCAGGAAGTCGTCGATATTGTAGTTCGGCATCGCCAGGTCGGCGTTTTTGAGCTGCTCGCGCGGATCGAAGACGTCCTGGCTGAAGCTCGCCGCCCAGCTCTGGTCAATGTAGTAGAGGTCGTAAGTGCCGAGGCTCGACGCCACGTCGAGCGTCAGCTTCTGCAGTACCTGCTCGAGCGGCAGCACTTCGATCTCGACCTTGATGCCGGTGGCCTCCTCGAAATACTGCTTGAGCTGCGTGGCGATGGCATTCGACGGCGGCGTCGATTCGGTGGCGAGACGCAGCGTCGTTCCGGCGAAGGGCTTGCCGACATCCGAGAGCCACTTGGTGATTTCGGCGCTGGGCTTCAGCTCCTGTTCCTGAGCCGATGCCTGGCTGATGCCGTAGAACGGACGTCGCCCCAGGCCCATGCCGAGCGCGCCGGCGCCGAGGCCGAGAATGCTTGCTGCGCGAAGAAACGAGCGCCGGTCCATCTGTCCGCGAACGAAGCGATCGGTGACAGAGGCAAGATGCGCCTTTCTGATGCTGTCTTTCATTGTCTACTCCTCCGGTTTAATTCGCGATTTTTACAAGGCTGCGAATTCGAGCCTCCCATCTATTGTTTCAACGATCCCATCGTGAGACCGCGCACGAGATGCTTTTGAACCAACAGAATGAAGATGAAAGCAGGAATGATGGATGCGGCGCCAAGCGCGGCCATGTTGCCCCAGGCGGTGCCGATCGAGGTGACGAAGGTCGACGAGACGACAGGCACGGTCTTGAGCGACGTGGTGGTCAGGGTCAGCGCGAAGAGGAACTCGGTCCAGCTGAAGATGAAGCAGAGGACCGCCGTGGCAGCGATGCCGCCCTTGGCCATCGGCAGCACAATCCGCCGGAAGATCATGAAGCGGCTGGCGCCATCGACGATCGCGCTCTCGTCGATCTCGGAAGGGATGTCGTCGAAGAAGCTCTTCATCAGGAGGACGGCGAGGGGCAGGTTCATCAGCGCATGGATCAGCACCATGCCGGTATAGCTGTCGATGAGCCCGAAATTCTTGTAGATGAAGAACATCGGAACCGCGACCGCGACAGGCGGCATCATGCGCGTGGACAGGACCCATCCGACGAAACTGTGCCGGCCGCGGAAGTTCATGCGCGACAGGGCATAGGCGGCAAGCGTGGCGATGGCGACGGCGAGCACGGTCGACAGTGTCGCGATCACGATCGAATCCCAGACGCGGGGCGCCATGTAGAAATTGCCGCCGCCCGGCGTCACCGTGATGCCGCCGCTACCCAGCGAAATCCCGAACACCTTCTGGAAATTGTCGAAGGTCGGCGTGAAGGCGAACAGTTTCGGCGGTCGGTTGAAGATGTCATTGCCGTGTTTGAACGCCACCGACGTCCAGTAATAGATCGGAAAGAAGAAGACTGCGACCACGACCCAGGCGGCGATGGTGCGAAGCATGCGCGTCGAGAAGGAGCCGTTCATTCTACCATCTCACCTTCGCGATACGGATGAAGAGGTTGGCAATGACGAGGATGATTACGAGGGTGACGAGGCTGAGCGTGGCGCCATAGCCCCATTTTACGAAGCTGAACGTCTGTTGCCAGGCATAGAGGGAAAGCGAATAGGTCGACGCTCCCGGCCCGCCGGACGTCATGACGAAGACGTAATCGAAGACGCGGAAGAGATCGATGCCGCGGACCAGGACGGCGATCGCGATCACCTTGGACATCATCGGCAGCGTGATGCGCCGGAAAATCTGGAACGACGACGCGCCGTCGATCATCGCGGCCTCGTAAGGCTCCGGCGGCAGCGCCCTCAGACCAGCAAGGAAGATGAGGACCATGAACGGCGTCCACTGCCAGATTTCCGCAACGAGAACGCCGGCAAGCGCGGTCGACGCCGTGGCGAGGATGGGATTGTTGGGATTGAGCAGGCCGATCGACTGCAGGACGTAGCTGATCACCCCGAACTGCGGATCCTCCATCAGCAGATACATCATGCCGACGATGGCCGGCGGGATGACGAGGGTCATCGTCAGGACGCCGCGCAGGAATCCGAAACCGAAGCCATCGCTGTCCAGGAGCAGCGCGATCGCCATGCCGAGCACCAGTTCAAAGACCAGCGCGATGGCGAAATAGGTGAAGGTGATGACGAGCGACTGCCAGAACCGCGTGTCGTTCCAGAGCTGCACCCAGTTTTCCGTTCCGACGAATTCGAGCGCCCGCCGGCGCGGCACGAACTCGTGGAAGCTCAGCCAGATGTTGTAGATCAGGGGATAGACGGTGAAGACAAGCAGGATTGCCACCAGCGGCAACAGCCAGGGCAGCGGATGGTCTGAAATGACGAAACGTCTGGCTTGGGCAACCCGCACGCGTTCCTCCCGAACCGCTTCGTTTTGCGATGCACAAATGTTCATATCTTGTGCATTTGTTCAAATGCTATATCGTCACCATGTCCGTGGCAAGCGCTTGTTGGCCGGCGACAGCGACGTTCGGACGGATGCGCCACCAGCATCGGAGAACCCTCATGACCTCGATTGGCCTCTTGGCGCGGGTTGCCCATCAATATTTCGTGCTGGGCGAAACGCAGCAGGCCATCGCCGAGCGGCTGCAGATCAACCGCATCAAGATCCACAGGCTGCTCGCCGAGGCCAAGGAGCGCGGCATCGTCTCGATCCGCATCAATGCCGGGACGTCCCAGGCGCTCGAAATGGAAGAACAGCTCAGGCGGAAGTACCGGCTCGACATATGCAGCATCACGCCCAACGACACCGGGTCGGAGCTCGGGCTCTCGGAAGTGATCGGCATCTATGCCGCGCAGACCGTCGAGACGCTGCTCAGGGACGACATGACAGTCGCCATGGCGTGGGGCCGAACCATGAGATGGCTCGCTTCCAACATCGAACCGGTGACGCTCAGGAACGTTACGGTCGTGCCGCTTCTCGGCTCTCTGTCGCGCCGATCGTCGATCGACAAATACGACGCCGCCGCCGTGTTTGCCCAGCGCACTCAGGCCGAATCCTACTATCTCCCCGGACCCATCATCTGCGACAGCCGCGAAAGCCGCGAGACGATCCTGCAGCAACCGAGCGCGCGCGAGGTTATCCAGAAGGCGCTGAACGCCGACCTTGCGCTGATGAGCGTTGGCGGCACGACCAGCTCGACGCTTCGGAGCGTCGGTTACATGACGGACGAGGAATTCGACGACGTCCTGAGAATGAAGCCGATCGGGAACTTTCTCGGCTATTTCTTCGACCGGAACGCCGAACTCGTCGACCATCCCGTCAACGAACGCATTGTCGGGGTTTATCCTCTCGACACGATGAACATTCCCAAACGCATCCTTGTTTCGGGCGGAAAGAACAAGGTCGGCATCATGGCCAAGCTCCTGGAAAAGGGTTTCTTCACCGGCCTGATCACCGATCAGGAGACGGGCGGTTCGCTCTGACGTCCGCCGTCCGGGATTGCTGCAGCAACCCAAGGTGCTGTGCGATGTTGCCCGGAACATCGCACCCGCTTTCATCTGAAAGCGGGTTGGCGCCGGATCTTGCCTAAGCCGTCCCTGGTTCTGTTCCATCGCCTGCAGAACGTCCTTTGCTTCTTTCCGAGCGGTCCCCTTCGCGCCGGCCAATCAGGCTATCCCGATCTTCGATTTGCCAGGACGACGTCGGCAATCTCGACGAAGCCGCGGCCACCCCGCGAGGTGGCGACGAAAGCGGGTTCGGCGTCGATCTGTCCCTGGAAATCCATCACATTCGCGACCCCGAACGAGTTGGGAAAGAAACCGAACATCGGCGCGTCGTTCGGGCTGTCTCCGACGAACGCATAGGCCTGTCTTTCAACATCGAGATCGGTCCCGAGCCTCTCGCTTGCAAAGCGGCGCGCCATCGACAGCTTGTCGTAGCGGCCAAACCAGCCGTTCACATGGATCGACGAAATCTTGGCGACAGCGCCGGCTTCCTCGAAAATCTGCTTGATGCGCCGGGCATCGGACATCGGCAGCGCCGGAACATCTTCGCAAAAGTCGATGGCCAGATCGGCTTCGCGGTATTGCTGGTCGGCGGACACGGCCGAACCCGGCACTTCCCGGACAATGCGTTTTTCCAGTTCGGCGAGTCGGCGCCTGTTTTCCCGGCGTTCCTCAGCGCTCGCCACGAAAACCCGGATCATCTTTCGCGTTGGCTGATCATAGGCGAAGTAAAAAGCGCCATTTTCGCCGACAACGCCCGTTACCGGCCAGAACCGGGCAATCATGTCGCACCAGCCCGCGGGCCTCCCGGTAATGGGAGCGACGACGAGGCCCGCCTCGTGCAGGCGTTCGAGCGCACGGTAGGCGTCGGCCGGAAGACGACCCTCGGTCGTCAACGTATCGTCGATATCGCAGAAGAGGCCGCGAATGCGCGACGCAGCTTGTGGGCCGAATTCGACGAGGTCGCGCATCCGGTCAGGCTTCCTCGCGAGCAAAATCCTCCAGCATTCCTGCATCCGCAGCAATGTCGAGGAACGAGAAACGATTGCGCATCTCCCGGCAATGAACGACGGCTTCACGATAGAAATCGGCCGGCGCGCCCAATTCGGCAGCCGAGATCGGGCCGCCGGTGGATTTCAGCAGGCGCTGCATCTCGTCGACAGGCAGCATGAATTGCTTGAGCTCCTGCCTGAGCGTCGGCCAGAGTTCCTGCAGCCGCTCGTTGAATGCGGCGGCGGCATTCTCGTCGAAGGCCTTCTTCTTCAACTCGTCGAGACATTGTGCGGCGACAGCCGGCCCCATGCGGCGGACCATGTCGTCGGGATCGATCTTCGTCGCCTTCACCACCGGCGGCTTGTCGCTTGCAAGAATTGCTTGTTGCAATCGCGCCATGGTGAGCGAAGCGACGCCGACCTGGGTGCCGTGGAGCGTACCGGGGTGACGCTCGCCGGCGAAGCAGTCGATGTAGTGCGATATCTGATGCTCGCCCATGGAACCGTGATTGGAGACGCCGGTGAAGGAAATGCCGAGGCCACAGAGCGTCAGCACGCGGTAGAGGTAGCCATTGGCCTCGATGTCGTGCTCGGCGAGCTTTGCCGCACGCTCGTTGAGCGCCGCCTCATCCTTTTCCTGGATGAGAAACGGTACCCGATGGTATGCGGTGCCGAGCAAAAGGTGCGACATCCACCAGTCGATCTGGGCGACCGAGCGGCAGAGGCAATCACCGAACCCCGCCGCCGACAGATAGGTCGGGGCGGCAGCGGAGACGGCAAGATCGACGAAAAAGCCTGACGGCGCATGGGAGGGCAGCGAGACTTTCAGGCCGCTTTCAAGTGTTATGGACGCGGTCGTCGATGTGTAGCCGTTCATCGAACCGGCCGTCCCGAACACGCAATAGCGCCGTTCATTCCTTCCGGTGACGAACTTGCAGAGATCGTTGATCGTGCCGGAACCGACCGCGACCACGGCATCGGCATCGGCGAGTTTGACGGCCAGGCTTTCGACATTGGCCATGTCGGCATGTGGGTGATCCAAAATCAGGACATCGACTGGGCCGAGCGTCTTCAGTTCGCGCGCAACGCGTTCGCCGAGCGCATCATAGGTCGCGGCGTCCGCAACGACCGTGAACCGCTCGCCCAGATCGAGCTCCGAAACCAGATCGGCCGTCCGCCCTTCGAGGCTTTCTTCGATGACAATCCGGTCATACGGCACCATGGCCTTTTTCCCGGTCTCCGGGCTGGTCCAGTTCCCGTCCAAAATGTCGTCGATCAATGTCGTCCAGGATCCGGCTGCCGGATTCGTCATGACGTCCTCTTCTGGGGCAACTCTCTCATCGAGACGCAGGCGCGCTGCGCGATCAAACAATAGTCACCTATCCCTGTCTTTTGTCAAGCACGTGCCCGCAGCGCTTGACTTCGTTCTGCAAACCTGCGGAAAAAGGGGCATGAATGCCGACGCCGACATCGATCTGGTTCGCCCCTCCGGGCTCTCGGCACTGCCGTCCGAATTCGACAGCGCGGTGGCGTGGGCTGCCTGGCTCTACTATGTCGACCAGCTTAACCAGAGCGATGTGGCCAAGGTCATGAACGTCTCAAGGGCGAGCGTGGTGAACTATCTGCAGGAGGCGCGCGAAAGCGGACTTGTCGCAGTGCAGGTCGACCACGACGCTTTTGCCCGCACCTTGACCTCGCGGCGCCTCATGGAAAAATACGGGCTTCGCGGCGCGGCGGCTATCCCCGACCTCGATCCCAGCGATGCCGACCGCCGCATCGGCGAAGCGGCAGGGCGGTTGCTCGCATCCATGGTCGATCCGGGCGACACGATCGGCGTTGCCTGGGGAAAGACCGTGCTCGCTGCCGCCCGCTCGATCCCGCGACTACGGCATAACAGGAACCTTACCGTCGTCCAGCTCTCGGGAAGCTCGATCGGCACCAGCGATTTCTCGCCGGAATTCTGCACCTCGCTGATGGCCAATCGGCTCGGTGCCCGCTGCATCAACCTGCTTGCCCCGGCGATCGTCTCCACCGATGAACTGCACGACGAACTCATGCGGGAGCCGATGCTCGTCAACCAGTTCCGCATGATACATGCGGCCGGCAAGGTCATCTTCGGGATCGGCGATATCGGGCCGGAGAGCACCTATGCCCGAGCCGGGATATCGGATGCCGCCGCACTTGCCGGCATGATCGAGCGGGGAGCGCTCGGGGTCATCATCGGACGGTTCATCGATGCTCAAGGGGCCGCCTTCGCAACTCCGCTCGATGGACGCACCGTCGGCATCACGCTCGACGAACTGAAAGCGGTGCCCGTCCGCATCTGTGCGGCCGGCGGCGCCCGCAAGATCGAGGCGATCAGGGCCGGGCTCGGCGGCGGATACGCGACACATTTTGTCACCGACCTGGCCACCGCGAACCTTCTCTTGGAATAGTCAGGCTCGGCGTAACTCATCGTCTCGGGAGGACAATCATGGGAAGCAGCGACGGACCTCTTGTCGTCGGCCTCGACAGTTCCACGCAATCCTGCAAGGCGATTGCCTGGAGTCGGGACGGACGAGCCGTGGCGGAAGGCCGCGCGCCGCTCGATCTGATGAAGCCGAGGCCGGACTATGTCGAGCAGGAGGTCACCGATTGGTGGCGGGCCGCAACGGCGGCGCTGCGACAGCTCGTCGGCGCGGTCGATGCAAACCGCATCGCCGGTATTGCGATCTCCAACCAGCGCGAGACCGTTGCCCTCATCGACGGCGCCGGCGAGCCGATCGGACCCGCGAGCCTGTGGCTCGACGAACGTGCCGCCGGGCTGGTCGACCGTTTCGCGGCGGAGATCGGCCGTGAGCGTCTGCACGCGATCACCGGCAAGCCGATCGACGTAACGCCGGTCGTCTACCGCCTGAAATGGCTGCGCGAGAACGAACCGAAACGGTTGGACCACGCCGACAAAATCCTCGACGTGCATGGCTATCTGACGCTGAAGCTGACGGGAACGCCGAGTGCGAGCTGGACGAGCGCCGATCCGTTCGGTCTCTTCGACATCTCGCGCAAGGCATGGTCGCAGCCGATCCTCGATCACCTCGGCATCAAGCCGTCGCAGCTTCCCAACACGGTGCGGTCCGGCACGCGGGTCGGGACCGTTCATGCCGCGGCCGCCGCGGCAACCGGCCTCTGCGAAGGGACGCCGGTGATTGCCGCCGGCGGCGACGGGCAATGCGCCGGGCTCGGCGTCAATGCCATGCGCGACGGTGTCGTCTATCTCAATCTCGGAACCGCGATCATCGCGGGAATCTGGTCGCCGGAACCTGTGGTCGGCGCTTACTGGCGGACCATGACCTCGCCGACAGGCGATGGCTATTTCCTCGAAGCAGTGCAGCGGGCGGGTGTCTATTTCGTCAACTGGTTCGTCGACACGTTTGCCGGCGGACGCTCCGATCCGGCGATCTTCGACCGCCTGGAACGGGAAGCGGCGGCCGTCCCGATCGGCTCGGACGGACTTCTCGCCGGCACCACCCTGGTCGGCTGCATGGACCCGCATTGGGATCCGAGCGCACGCGCGAGCTTCATCGGCATGCACCCCTCGCACACGCTCGGTCACTTTTATCGTGCGGGGCTCGAGGCGATGACGCTGCAAACCGCCCGGGCTCTCGAAGAGATGCGCAGCCATGGTCTTTCGCCAGCGCAAATGGTGGCGATCGGCGGCGGCGCCAACAGCAAACTTTGGACAAAGATGATCGCTGACGCGACCGGAATCTCGATCCATAAGGGTCACAATGCTGAAGCCTCCTCCCTCGGCGCAGCCATCAGCGCCGCGGTCGGAATCGGGTGGTTCGAGAGTTTTGCCGAGGCCGCGGACGCCATGACGAGCATCGCCGAGACAATCGAACCGGACAGACGCGACCGCGAAGCGTGGGACGCGCTGTCGGCCAGGCAGGCCAAGGTCTTCCCCGCGACCCAATTCGCCTGGCGGAATTGAGACCAGCGGCGCTACACCTACTTCAGCCCACCACCGCCTGCTGATAGACATCAGGCTTGAAGCCGACGAGGATGCGGTCGCCAAGATCGAGGACCGGCCGCTTGATCATCGTCGGTTTGGCCAGCATCAGCGCCTTTGCCTTCTTCCCGTCGAGGCTCGTCTTGTCCCTGTCCGACAGTTCGCGAAACGTCGTGCTTGCCTTGTTGAGCAGGATTTCCCAACCGACCTGGCCGAACCAGCCGTCGAGCCGCTCCGCTTCCAGACCTTCGACCCTGTAGTCGTGAAACCGATAGGCGACATCATGGCTCTCCAGCCAGGCACGCGCCTTCTTGATCGTATCGCAATTGGTGATGCCGTACATCGTGATCGTCAAAATCAGGGGTCCCTCGGACTGATAGAAAACTCGAATCTGACGGCACCCTAAAACCGCGCCTCTCCCTTTGCCAGCGGCGTGCCTGCATCTCCAAATTTTTGGGGTTGCCAATACTAAGGAATCTTCCTAAGTATTTTCCTGAGCCAGCTTTAGCCAAAGCGCGGAATCGATCCATGACAAGCCTGCAGTCCGCAAGCCAGAACCCACCACCGATCGACGGCATTTTCCGGGCGCTTGCCGACCCGACGCGCCGTCGTGTGGTGGAGCGGCTGAACAGAAGCCCTGCCTCGGTCAGCGAGCTTGCCCAGCCGTTCGACATGACCCTGCCCTCCTTTGTCGAACATCTCAAAGTGCTGGAAGGTTGCGGGCTGGTGCTCTCCGAAAAGGCCGGCCGCGTCAGGACCTACCGGCTTGCGCCCGAGCCGCTGAAGCTCGCGGAAAACTGGCTGGCCGAACAACGCGCGCTGTGGGAGCGCCGCCTCGACCAGTTCGACGCCTACGTCATGACACTCAAGGAGAAAGACATATGAACCCGGCGCCGCTGTTCATACCAGATCCGAAACTCGACCTCGTCCTCGAACGCGTTGTCGATGCGCCGCGAGAACTGCTCTGGACCGCCTACACCAAGCCCGAGCATGTCCGCCAATGGTTCACGCCGAAGCCGTGGATCATCACCGATTGCGAGATCGATCTGAGGCCAGGTGGGCTGTTCAGGACATGCATGCAATCGCCTGACGGCAAGGAGATCAACGACCGGCGTTGCTGCTATCTCGACATCGTGCCGAACGAGAGGCTGGTGTGGACCGATGCACTGCTGCCCGGCTATCGCCCGTCGGGGAATCCATTCATCACCGCGGTCATATCCTTCCAGCCGCAAGGCAAGGCGACGCGCTACATCGCGACCGCCATCCACCGCGACGAAGCCACGCGCAATAGCCACGAGGAGATGGGCTTTTATGACGGCTGGGGCACCGTGGCCGACCAGCTTGCGGAATATGTCAGGACGATATGAGGCGGCGACCTCGCTTTCGTGGCCGTTCAGCCGCCAGCGCCCGAGCTTCTTATACAGATCCTGCCGGATAAGACTGTGGATCAGCACAAAATCACACACAGCCCAGCTGATCGGTTCGAGGATCCGTTCACGAACTCTGGGAACTCGACCTCGTCACGGAGCAGTGTAACGTGCGGCTCGATGGAATTCGTTACCAAAGGCTCAACGGGCTGTCGGCAATGACGGCGGTGAGGTTGCGTCAGAATGCCTGCAGCGACGGCGCGCCATGCTGCAGCGCAGAACCAACGCGCCACCTCCAAAAGCCGACAAGCGATCAAAACTCGCATTGAAAGGTTTTGCCGTGATCCTTGAGCCAATGCGGCAAGCGATTTCGACCAGGCAGCCCGGCAGCCCATGATCGCGGAGCCCAACACATATCCAAGCGTTCTGTTTGAAACAGTCTTCCTCGCAACCCAACGCTTGTCCGCCAGGAGGCGGCCCGGCGGCCAAGCGTGGCGGCGATCGCGCTTTCAACAGGGATGGCAAAAAAACCGGTCATTCCGATGCCGGTCCATCTCGTTCCAGCGGAAGAGGTCCAATTCCGAATTGCGGCAGCTCGTTCATAGCTATCCCTCTCCGGCATCAATCGGAAAATGCGCAAACGCCTGCAAACCGGTTCGTTGAGTGCAACCTGCCGGCCCCATGGGCGGATAGTCGGGGAAGTCCGGCGCTGGAACGTAATGCACTTTTGCATTACATTTCAGACACCCAACCAGGAGGTTCTGCCATGACGATACTGACCGTAACGGCACGAGGGCAGGTCACTTTCGGAAAGATGTGCTCCACACCTCGGCATCAAGCCGGGAGAAAAAATTGAACTGGATTTGCTACCGGATGGCCGGGCAGAGCTGAAGGCATCAAAGCCGAAGGGATCGTTTCGGGACCTTCATGGCTTCCTGAAAGGAAAGACGAATGGCCAAGTTCTCACTATTGAGGAAATCAATGAGGCAATCGCCGATTCCGGTGCGGCCGTCGGGGCCGGCAAGCAATGAAAATCACGGCTGATGCGAATGTTCTGCTCCGCGCCTATGTGGCTGACGATGCCAAGCAGGCGAGTGCCGCAATCGAGCTGCTGGCGCGTGCGGATATCGTGGCTGTAAGCTTACAATCACTCTGTGAATTCACGTGGGTCTTGGCCCGCCAATATAAGACTGCCTGTGAGGACATTTCCGCCGCGATCCGTGCCCTGCTGAATACGGAAAATGTCGTGGTCAATCGGCCCGCAGTTGAAGCTGGTCTATCGGTCTTGATGCTGGTGGTGATTTTGCTGATGGTGTGATTGCCTATGATGGTAGCTGGCTGGGCGGGGAAGTCTTCGTTTCCTTCGACAGAAAGGCTGTGAGGCTTCTTTCTTCACAAGGGCGTTCCGCCCGCCTCTTAAAGGCGAGCGCCTGACGACTCGTGTCTATATCAGATAGCAGCCGCGATCAGATAGCAGCCGCGCTCGATGGCGAGGCGGCGCACCAGCGCCAGCACGCTGTCGATGGTGGGCGTCGGCTGGCCGGTCAGCCGGCCAAGCTCCTGGACCGCCGTCACCAGTGCGTCGATCTCCATGGGACGGCCGCGCTCTAGATCCTGCAGCATCGACGTCTTGTGCTCGCCGACGTCGGCGGCACCCTTGATGCGGCGGTCGACCGCTATCGGGAAACGGACGCCGAGGCTTTCGCCGATCGCTTGCGCCTCCAGCATCATGGCGCGGGCAAGCGTGCGGGTTGCTTCGTCGGCTGCGATTGCCGCAAGCGTGCTGCCGGTCAGCGCGGAAATCGGGTTGAAGGAGAGGTTGCCCCAGAGCTTCACCCAGATTTCGCTGCGGATGTCGTCGCGAACCGGCGCCTGCAGCCCCGCCGCAACCATCTCCTCGGCAAGCCGCGTGACGCGTTCGCTCTTCTCGCCCGAAGGTTCGCCAAGCGAAAAACGCTTTCCCTCTATATGGCGGACCAGGCCGGGCGCATCCACCTCGGCCGCGGGATAGACGACCGAGCCGATGACGCGGTCAGGTCCAAGCCGGTCCCAGATGACGCCACCTGGATCCACTGCTTGCAACCGTGTGCCTTCGAGCGAGCCGCCGATCTTGTGGAAATACCACCACGGCACGCCGTTCTGCATGGTGACGACGGTCGTCCCCTCGCCCAGCAGCGGCGCGATCTGGTCGAGCGCTGGTGCAAGCGAATGGGCCTTGAGCGCCAGCACGACATAGTCCTGGACGCCTAGCTCCTGCGCCTGCGCGGCCGCCCTGACAGAGGCGATGGATTCATGACTGTCCTCGATCAGGCGAAGCCCGCCCGCCCTGATCGCGTCGAGATGCGCGCCGCGCGCCACGATCGACAGATCGACCCGGCCGGCCATGGCAAGTTTGGCCGCGAGATAGCCGCCGATCGCGCCGGCGCCAAAAATGGTGATTCGCATCACTATCCAAGCCCGGGTTTGGCAAGACCGAGTTTGGTCGCGAGACCGATGCGCTGCAGCTTGCCCGTCGCGCCCTTCGGGATTTCGTCCAGGATCAGGACAATGCGCGGCACCTTGAAGTCGGCAAGCCGCATCGCGGCAAAGCTGCGGATGTCGCCTTCGGTGGCGGCCATGCCCTCGCGCAGCACGATCGCAGCCGCGACCTCCTCGCCGAGCTTGTCATGCGGCGTGGCGAAGGTGACGACCTGCGCCACCGCCGGATGGTCCATCAGCACGTCATCGACCTCGAGCGGCGAGATCTTCTCGCCGCCGCGGTTGATGATCTCCTTGAGCCGGCCGGTGACGCGCAGATAGCCGTCTTCGTCGAG
The DNA here is from genome assembly GCF_055901555.1 of Mesorhizobium sp. WSM4821. NCBI lineage: Bacteria > Pseudomonadati > Pseudomonadota > Alphaproteobacteria > Hyphomicrobiales > Phyllobacteriaceae > Mesorhizobium > Mesorhizobium sp. WSM4821. The sequence continues at coordinate 6,628,358 of NZ_CM148371.1, forward strand.
CACGCCCTGGTCGCCGGTATGAAACCAGCCATGGGCGAAGGCCGTGGCATTGGCGTCCGGATTCTTCTCGTACCCGGCGGTCACATTGGGCCCGCGAATGACGATCTCACCGGTCTCACCCGGCTTCAGCATTTGCCCGTCCGGCGCCATCACCGCCACCTCCGGCCCGGCGGCGCCACCGACGCTGCCCGGCTTGCGCAGGCCCGGCGGCAGCCGGTTCGAAGCCATCTGGTGCGCGGCCTCCGTCATGCCGTAGGATTCGATCACCGGGCAGGCGAAGGTCGCCTCGAGCTCTGCCATTACCTGCGGCGGCAGCGATGCCGAGGACGAGCGGATGAAGCGCAAAGGCGCCGCCGCCAGCGCATCGGCATTGCGCGCCGCGCGCGGCAGGATCGCCTGATGCATGGTCGGTACGGCCGTGTACCAGCTCGGCCGCGCCTCGCTGAGCCAATGGAAGAAGCGCAGCGCGTTGAAGCCCGGCGTGCAGAAGACGCTGCCGCCGGCAGCGAGCGAAGACAGCACCGCCGCGATCAACCCATGGATGTGGAACAGCGGCATGATGTTGAGGCAGCGATCGCCTGCCGTCAGGCCGAGTGTTGCGCCAATATGGGCGGCCGAGGCGGCAAGATTGGCATGGCTGAGCGGCACCAGCTTGGGCCGCGACGTGGTGCCGGACGTGTGCAGCAACAATGCAATGTCGCCATCCTCAGCCAGTCCGGACAAAACCGACGGGCCAACCGGTTTGCCCTCGATGCTGAAGGCGCCGGCCGGCGCGCCATCCTGCGCGACGAGCCTCAGCACTGCTATGCCCAGGCGCTCGGCAACAGCCACTGCGGGGCCAGTTTCGCCCTCGGCAACGAGGATCGCCTTCGCGCCGATATCGCTGAGATAAAAATCGAGCTCGTCGGCCCGATAGGCCGGGTTGAGCGGCGCCGTCGAAGCGGCGGCCGCCACGGCGACAAAGGCCGTCGCCATCTCCGGGCCGTTCGGCAAAACGATGGCGACGCGGTCGTCGCGGCCGAGGCCGAGCGCATTGAGCCGCGCAGCCGTTTCGAAGATCAGGCGGCGCAGTCCGCCGTGAGTAAGCGTGATCCGGTCGGGTGCCGAAATCGCCGGCGCGTCGTCCGCTCCGGCAGCAAGCCGTTCAACGATCGAGGCTTCAGACAACGCGAACCTCTATGTCGCCGACGCCATCGATATGACCGCGAAGAACATCACCGCGAGTGACCGCCCCGACGCCGGCCGGCGTGCCGGAAAGAATGATATCCCCCGGCATCAGCGTGAAAAGCCCTGACAGATAACTGATCATTTCCGAAACTTTCCAAATCATCTGGTTGAGGTCGCCGGTCTGTTTTCGCTCGCCATTGACGTCCAGCCAAATCGCTCCCTGGCCGGGATGGCCGATCGAGCTTGCCTGAACCAGTGGCGTGCATGGCGCCGATGCCTCGAAAGCCTTGCCGACCTCCCATGGACGGCCCATGTCCTTCGCCTTCGCTTGCAGGTCGCGCCGCGTCATGTCGAGACCTACGCCATAACCGAACACGCAGTCCAGAGCCTTTTCGACCGGGATATCCGTACCGCCGCTTTTCAGCGCCACGACCATTTCGATCTCGTGATGGACATCGGTGGAGGCTGGAGGATACGGAAATTTTCCTGTCGTATCGAGATTGTCGGGGTTCTTCTGGAAGAAGAACGGCGGCTCCTTGTTGGGGTCGTGTCCCATCTCGACTGCATGCGCGGCATAGTTCCGCCCGACGCAGTAGACCCGATGCACCGGGAACAACTTGTCGGTTCCAGCCACCGGGATGCCCGGGATCACAGTCGGTTCGATGACGTAGCTTGAGGTCGTGCCGTGCATGTTCACTGTCTTGCTCCTGCATAATATTCGACTTTGGCTTCGGCCCGTTCGATCAGTTCGGCAACCAGCAGGGCGAAGGCAAAAAGGATGATGGTAAGGGCCCAGAATTCGGCCATTCGGAAATTTCGCGAGAAGGTCTCGAACAGCGCGCCGTAGCCGACGATGGCGACGAGCAACTGGCCGATGACGACGCCCTTGACGCCGCGGATGAGGCCAAGGCGGATGCCGGCAAGGATCTCCGGAAGCGCTGCCCAAAGGATGATCTTGGTATAAAGCGCCGGGCGCGATGCGCCATAGGAACGCGCCATTTCGATCAGCGACGGCGAGATGTGGCGGACCCCGGCGCGGGTGTCGAGAACGATGATCCAGATCGCAAACAGGAACACCGCCGCAACGATCGTCTTCTCGCCGAAGCCGAACAGGATCATCAGCACCGGGACGATCGCCGAAAGCGGCGCGCTTGAAAAGATGTTGACCCACATGCCGAGCAGGTCGTCGGCGATCTTGACGCGTCCCATCAGGATGCCCAGCGGCACGCCGATCACGATCGACAGGGCCATGCCCATGGCGAAGGCGCGAAGGGTCGTGACCGTGGCGCTCTGCCAGGACGGGGTCTGCACGAGATCGACCGCCGCAGCCAGCACCTCGCTAAAGGGCGGCAGCATGAAGACAAGGTCCAGCCGGCCGACGATTTCCCATACGACGCACCAGACGAGCAGGGACGCCATCATCGGTATGCGGTATCCAAACAACGTCATGGCCGATCATTCCACATATTGCTTCAGCCCCTGCCATATCTCCTCGACGGTATCGAGATAGTGCCTGTCGCGGTGAATGCGCTCCGGATCGCCGGAGCGGTCGATTGCCGGTTCGATGATCTGCGAAACCCTGCCCGGCCGCGGCGACAGCAAGACGATGCGGTCGGAGATGTAGACCGCCTCCTCGATCGAGTGCGTGACGAAGATGAAGGTCTTGTTCTGGTTGGTGCGCAGCCGGATCAGGTCCTCCTGGAACTTGCGCCGGTTCTGCTCGTCGACTGCCGAAAACGGCTCATCGAGGAGCAGGACGTCGGCATCGACCGACAATGCCCGAGCCAGGCCGACGCGCTGGCGCATGCCGCCCGACAGTTCGTGGGGATATTTGTCCTCAAAGCCGGCGAGGCCCACCTCGGCGATATAGCGGCGGGCGGTCTCCTCGCGCTCGGCCTTGCTGGTGCCGCGCAGTTCGAGGCCGAAGGCGACGTTGCGCGTCACGGTCGCCCAAGGCATCAGCGCGAAGTCCTGGAACACGAAAGCGCGTTCGGGACCTGGTGCGCTGACGCGCTTGCCGTTGATCGCGACGGTTCCGCCATCGGCCCGTATCAGACCCGCTATGATCTTCAACAGCGTCGTCTTTCCGCAACCGCTGGGTCCGAGAAGGCTGGTCAGCTTGCCCCTTGGAAAGTCGAGGTCGATGCCGCGCAGGGCCTCGACGTTGCCGTAGGCCTTGGAAATTCCCCTCACCTCGACGATTGAATCGATCGGTGCGGGAACCGGAGACGGTCCGTTTCGCAATGCGGTCGCGCCCATATCAAGCACCTCTACTCTCCGGCCTGAAAACACGGACTTCCACCCACTGCAGAAAGACAAGCGTCAGGGTGGAAAGCGCAATGATCGAGGCAATTGTTGCGTACATCTCGGCATAATCTGCGCGCGAGCGGTGGAACGTGATGAGGTCGCCGATGCCGGTCGGGGTGATCAGCAGTTCGGCGAGCACCACGCCGACGAACCCGGCAGCGACACCGAGGCGCAAACCGGCAAAGATCACCGGGCTGGCGTCGGGAAGAATTATCTTGGCAACGGTCTGCCAACGTGTGCCCAGGAACGATCGGCACATGACGAGCAGCGACTCGTTGACATTGCGCACGGCCTTGTAGGTGTTGAGCACGATGACCGGCAGCGCCAGGATCATGACGGCGAGCGTCTTTGCGGTCATGCCGATCCCGTAGACGAAGGTGACCATCGGAATGAAGGCGGCGACGGGCGCGGCCTGAAGCACGATGAACACTGGGATCATCAGCCATTCACCGGTGCGCCACAGGCCACAGATCGTGCCGAGGCCGACACCGAGGAACGCCGACAGGACGACGCCAAGCACCAGCGGCTGCAGTGTCGAGAGATAGGCGGATGCCAAGCTCCCGTCGGCGAGCAGTCCGAAAAACGCGACGATCGTGTCGGAAAAGGTTGGGAAGGCGAAGCTGACGGGAATGCGACCGGCGACCTCCCAAATTCCCGCGAAAAGGGCGATCGACACAAGCCTGAGCAAGATTGGCTGGTCCCACAAAGCGCCCGTTGCACCGCGATTGGAAAGAGGAGCGAGGCCGGCAGCCTCGCCGTCGGTTCTGATGCTTAAGGCCATCCGGGCAGGCCGCCTATTTCTTGCCGAGCTTGGCGACAGCGCGGTCGAGTACCGAGACATCCCAGAAGTCCTCGACCTTGAGGCTCGCGGGATCGCCTTCGATCTGGCCGGCAACGCTGAAGAAGGCAAAGTCGTCGGCGGCCGCATCCGCTCCGCCGCCATTCAGCGCAAGACTGCCGGCTTCCGCGGTTTCCTTGTAGTATTCGGTGATTTCGCCATCCGCCTCCGCGCCGAGATCCGGCAGGAGTTTGTATTTGTTGCGGAATTCGACCGCCACGGTCGGGTTCTCGGTTATTTCGCGCGCGGTCTTCATCAGTTCCTCGACCAGGATGTCGACGTCGGCGGCATTGTTCTTCAGATAGTCCGCGGTCGCGAAAAGCGCTTCGTCCGAGGCGCCGAGATCCTCGACCGGCAAGACGATGAACTTGCCGGGGGCTTCGGCCTCGAGCGCACGTCTGTTGGCTGCATCGACGATCGACGCCTTCAGCGTCCCCTGGAGCAGCGCATTGCGGCGAACCTCGGAACCCGGGACATAGCTGATGTTGCCGAGCTTGATGCCGTGATTTTTGGCCATCAGGAGCATGACCGCCTCGGTGCCGGAGCCGCGCGCCTGAACGGCGACTTCCTGCCCGTCAAGATCCTTCCATTCCTTGTAGAACTCGCTGTTGACGACAGGAAAGAAACGCAGCGTCGATATCTGCGCGAAAATGCGGATCGGCACGCCCACTTTCTGGATCAGCGTATAGGGCGCGCCGATGCCGACATCGGCCTGGCCGCCGACAATCGCCTGCGCAGCCAGGTCCTCGTCGTTCAGCACGATGAGTTCGACATTCACGCCGCGCTCCTTGGCGCGCTCTATCGCGGCGAGTGTCTGGATGGATTCGATCCCGGGAAGGTCGCCGAATGCGATGCGCATGTCGCCGGCACTTGCGGCCGCAAAGGGCGCCGCACTTGCCAAAACCGCGGCGAAGGCGGCGGCAAAGATGGTACGTCTGGATACGCTGGCCATTTGTCATTCCTCCCGTTTCTTGTAACCATTGCCTTAATTGGTTAAGCTCACAGAGCAGATTGGTCAAGGAGAAACTGCGCTATGTCGGACGCCCGAGCCCGAAAACTCGGCAGTTGACGGTTTCCACTAATCGTTTTAACACCGACAAAGGGAAAACATATGCGAATTGGTTAAATGATGGACGATCCCGGCAATGGCGGCCACGCCGCCCTGGTTCAGCTTCAGGCCTACCTCGCCCAGATGGACCATTCCGGGGAAACGCGGCTGCCTGCCGAGCGGGAGCTGTCCGAGAGCCTCGGCGTTTCGCGCGGCGATCTGCGCAAGGCGCTGGCGGTGCTCGAGAAAGACGGTCGCATCTGGCGTCACGTCGGCAGGGGCACCTTCGTCGGCAGCGGACCGGTCGAGGAGACGATCGGCATTTCCGAAATCGCCGGGCGCACCAATCCGGCCGACGTGATGCGTGCGCGTCTCATCATCGAGCCCGAGATCGCACGCGAGGCGGCGCTGCACGCCACGCTGTCCGACATCGCTGCGATGCGGCAATCGCTGGTGCAGACGCGGGAAGCCGGCACATGGCGGCAGTATGAGAACATCGACAATCTGCTCCACCGGCAGATTGCGCAGGCGAGCCGCAACAATGTGCTGCTCGGGCTGTTCGATGTCCTGAACGCCGTGCGCCGGACCGTGGTCTGGGGACGCCTTCGCTCAGAGGGCGCCCGCCCGCCGGCAGACCATCACAGCTTCGGCGACCATGAACGGATCGTCGAAGCGATAGCCGAGCGCGACCTCGGCGGCGCTGCCGCGGCGATGCGTCTGCATCTCCAACAGGTCGAGCGGCGCCTGATCCCTGTCCGCGAAGCCGCCGAATAGTTTCGGACTGGCCACACTGCAGCGCCGCGGTCGTTTCGGTGCGGCCGGTGCGAAATGCAGCGGAGGGGCTCGACCTCAAGGAACGGGATAGACCTTTGGCGGGAATTTGTTGAAAGTGCCGCCGCCGCCGGCCAGCTTTTGGCGAGCCATGGGTCCGGCGGCGACGACCGTCGCAGCAGAACAAGACAGCAGAGGACCGCAAGCCATGACCAACACCACTCTCCTGCCCGATGAGGGCCTCTTCATCGGCCGCGCCAGGACAAGCGATACGTCCCATCCGCTGGTGGTCTCGGTGCGCGACGGGACGGTGTTCGACATCACGTCGAGCATGGCACCAACTGTGCGCGACGTCTGCGAAATGCCGGACCCGGCAGGTTACGTCCACGCTGCCGGGGGCGAACCGATCGGATCTCTTGACGCGATCGCCGCCAACAGTTTCCAGGCCGCGCGCGATCCGCAAAAACCATACCTGCTTTCTCCGGTCGACCTGCAGGCGGTCAAGGCGTCGGGCGTCACCTTCGTCGTCAGCCTGCTCGAACGGGTCATCGAGGAGCAGGCGCGCGGCTCGGCGGAGAAGGCGGACGCAATTCGCGCCGACATTGCCGGGCTGATCGGCCACGATCTGTCCAAGCTCAGGCCCGGCTCGCCGGAGGCGATGGAGATCAAGGCGAAGCTCATCCAGCGCGGCGCCTGGTCGCAATACCTGGAAGTGGGTATCGGCCCCGATGCCGAGATTTTCACCAAATGCCAACCGCTGGCATCGGTCGGCTTCGGCGCCGACGTCGGCTTGCATCCGGTTTCCACCTGGAACAACCCGGAGCCGGAGATCGCCATGATCGCCGCCAGCAGCGGCAGGATCGTCGGCGCGACGCTGGGCAACGACGTCAATCTGCGCGACGTCGAAGGGCGTTCGGCGCTGTTGCTCGGCAAGGCCAAGGACAATAACGCCTCGGCGGCGCTCGGCCCGTTCATCCGACTGTTCGATGCAACATTTTCCATCGATGACGTGAAGCAGGCCATCGTGCGCCTGAAGGTCGAGGGCGAGGACGGGTTTTCGCTGGAGGGCGCCAGCTCGATGGCCGAGATCAGCCGCTCGCCGGAAGAGCTGGTCGCCGCCGCCATGGGTCCGCATCACCAGTATCCGGACGGCCTGGCGCTCTATCTTGGCACCATGTTCGTGCCGTCGAAGGATCGCGGCGAAAAGGGCAAGGGTTTTACGCACAAGGTCGGCGACATCGTCACCATCTCGTCGGAGAAGTTCGGCGCCCTGGTCAATCGGGTGCGGCTGTCGCCCGACTGTCCCCATTGGACCTACGGCGCCAGCCATCTGATGCGCGACCTCGCCAGGGCCGACCTCATCTAGTCCCCCAGCCTAACATCCGATAGATTTCTAAAATTCCCTGATTGGAAATACCTGCTCGTCGGCATCCGGGAGAGTCCATTGATCGTCGCTCTTGAGGGCAAGACCCTTGTCGTTACCGGCGGAACGCAAGGGCTTGGAGAGACCATCGCCCGGCTGGCCTCAGCCGGCGGCAGCGAAGGGATCGCCATTGTCGGCCGCAATGCCGAGCGTGGCGGACGCATCGTCGACGAGCTTTCACGACCAGGCCGGCCCGTCGTCTTCATCCAGGCCGACCTTGCAGATCCGGCCGCGCCTGCAGCCGTCATGGCGGAAGCGATCAAAAGACTCGGCCGCATCGATTGTCTGGTGAACGCCGCCGCTCTCACCGACCGGGCCTCGCTGGAAACTGGCACAATCGACGACTGGGACAGGTTGTTTGCCGTCAATGCGCGTGCGCCGTTCTTCCTCATGCAGGCGGCCGTAGCCGACATGAAGACACGGCGGGCGGCGGGCGCTATCGTCAACATCCTGTCGGTGAATGCGCATTGCGGTGCGCCGGACCTTGCAATCTATTCCGCCACCAAGGGCGCGCTTTCGACCCTGACCAGAAACATTGCCAACGCGCATCTTTCCGATCGCATCCGCGTCAACGGCATCAACATGGGCTGGGTAGCGACACCGGCCGAACAAGAGATGCAGGCGCGCACGCTGGGCAAGGGCGAAAACTGGGCAAAGATCGCCGCTGCCGGCCTGCCGCTTGGTCGATTGCTGACCATGGACGAAGTCGCCCAGCTAACGCTGTTCCTGCTCAGCGACGTCTCCGGGCTGATGACCGGATCGCTGATCGACCTGGAGCAATCCGTGCTCGGCGCGCCGCCGCGCGGTATTGCATGACGGTTGCAATGCCGATCGTCAGCCTGACCGGAAAATTATCACCCAAACTGATGCAATCTGATGGGAGCGCTGATGGCGCCTCGGGTTGCGCCAACTACCACTGGCAGATGGAGGCTTGCCTTACGTCGAAAAAGCGGATGCTCTGACGCATCCAGATCGGCGCTGGCAAGAAATACGAACGGGGTTTGCCGTGATCGTCGTCCGAGGTGGAGGAGTTTTTTCAAATGGGAGGAAATCAAATGCTGACAAGGCTACGACTATTCGTATTCGGCCTGATCGTGGCGCTGGCCATTCCGGCGGCCGCACAGGCCAAGACCTTCTACTGGATTTCGCATGGCGGCCCGGCCGATCCGGTCTGGACCTACTTCCTCGCCGGCGCCAAGCAGTGGGCGACGGACACCGGCAACACCGTCAACACCTCGTTCCACAATGGCGACGTGGCGTCCCAGCAGGAAGCTGTCCGCGCGGCCATCGCCGCAAAGGCCGACGGCATCACCACCACCAGCCCCGACCCGGGCAGCCTTATCGAGATCGTCAAGGAGGCACGGGCGGCAAACATCCCGATCATCAACTTCAACACGCCCGATCCGAAGGCGGATTTCAACGCCTATGTCGGCGGCGACAACGTGACCTTCGGCAAGAACTGGGCGCAGTATCTGGTCGACAAGGGGCTGGTGAAGAAAGGCGATTTCGTCTGGATGCCGGTCGAAATCCCCGGCGCCACCTATGGCGTCCAGGAAGAAGAGGGCATCAAGAGCGTGTTCGAGCCGCTCGGCATCACCTATGAAATCACCGAAGCCACGCTCGACCAGGCCGAAGCGATCAACCGCATGGTCGACTACCTCACCGCCAACAGGGCCAAGGTCAAGGCAATCATCGGCCTCGGCGATCTGGTGACCGGCTCGATCAAGCGGGTGTTCGACCAGGCCGGCATTCAGCCAGGCGAAATCCCGGTCGTGGGCTGGGGCAACTCGCTCGACACCACCCAGGAGGTGCTGACCGGCTACGTCAATGCCGGGCAATGGCAGGATCCGCAGGCGACCAGCTATGTCGCGCTCTCGCTCGCCAATATGGCCGCCAGCGGCATTCCGCCCGGCTTCGACGTGATCACCGGCGCGCTCTACGAAAAGGACACCGCGCAGGTCTACGACGACATCTTGTCCGGCAAATAAAACCGCGATCGGGATGATTGCGGCGGTGCTGCCGCAGCGATCATCCCCATCAATCCGCCGAGCCTCGAAACCCGCTTGATGCGGCGCTGGGTTCCGGCCAATTCCATCCTATCGCGGGGTCAACGTGGAAAATCGCTCCATCATCCAACGCTCGATCGCGAGGCCGGAATTCGGGCCCTTCGTGCTGCTCGTTGTCGAACTCGCCGTGTTCTGGGGATTAAACCACGACTTCCTGTCGCCGCAGAACATCAGCAACATACTGGCCTTCACGGTCGAACTCGGCCTGATTGCGCTGGCGATGACGCTGTTGATGACATCAGGCGAATTCGATCTCTCGGTCGGATCGCTGTTCGGCTTCTCGCCGGTCTTGATGTGGACGCTCTTCAACAGCGGCCTCACCTCGCTGGAAGCCGGCTTCGTCGTGGCCTTGCTGACTGCCGCCTTCATCGGGCTGGTCAATGGCTGGTTCGTGACGCAGCTCAAGATCCCGTCCTTCCTGGTGACGCTCGGCATGCTGCTGGTGGTGCGCGGCACCGCTCTGTTCGTCACCAACGGATTTCCGCAGCGGACCTGGAGCGCCGAAGGCAGCTGGCTCGCCGAGGCGCTGGTCGGCGATTTCTTTATCGGGCCGTTCCGCATCTACATGTCGCTGTTCTGGTTCATCGCAGCCGCGATCGCCCTCGGCTACGTTCTGACGCAAAGCCGGACCGGCAACTGGATCCAGGCGGCCGGCGGCAACCCCAGCGCGGCAAGGGCGCGCGGCGTCAATGTCAGCGGCGTCAAGATCGGCCTGTTCATCCTGTCGTCGATCATGGCTTCGCTGGCCGGCATCATCAGTTCGCTGCGCACCTCGGCGGCCAACCCCAACAGCGGCACAGGTTACGAGCTCGAAGTCATCGCCATGGTGGTGATCGGCGGCACGGCACTGACCGGCGGTCGCGGCACCATCATCGGTACCGTACTCGGCATCCTTATCCTGCGCGTGATGCGCAACGGTATCGTGCTGATCGGCGTGCCCGGCCTTGCCTACAACATCTTCATCGGCGCGATCATTCTCGGCATGATGGCGCTCCATTCCTGGCTGGAACGCCGACATCAGGCGGGGACTTGAACCATGGCTGAACCGCTTGTCCGCATGAGAAACATCCGCAAGTCCTACGGGCGCGTGCAAGCGCTGGTGGACACCAATTTCCATGTCAACGAAAGGGAGATCGTCGGCCTGCTCGGCGACAATGGCGCCGGCAAGTCGACGCTGATCAAGGTGTTGTCGGGTGCAGTTCCACTGACCACCGGCGACATCTTCATCCGCGGCAGGAAGGTGGACTTCCGCAGCACCAGCGACGCCATCGCCCACGGCATCGAAACGATCTACCAGGACTCGGCACTGGTCACGCAATTGTCGATCGCGCGCAACCTGTTCCTCGGGCGTGAGCCGATCAAACCGCCGCGTTTCCTCAACCGGATGGACCAGGAGGCGATGAACGTCGTCGCCCGCGATCTGCTCAAGCAGGTCGGCATCTCGAAGAACATTCCGCCGACCACGCCGATCGGCTCACTCTCGGGCGGCGAGCGGCAGGCGGTGGCGATCGCGCGCGCCATGCATTTCGACAGCGACCTCATCATCCTTGACGAGCCGACCAACAATCTCGGCGTCGCCGAGACGCAAGGGGTGCTGAGCTTCGTGCGAAGCGCCCGCGATTCGGGCCATTCCTGCATCTTCATCGCCCACAACATCCACCACGTCTTCCAGGTGGTCGACCGCATCGTCGTCATGCGCCGCGGCAAGGTGGTGGCCGACGACATCGACCCGAAGAACACCAGCGTCGCCGAGGTCGAACGGATCATCACCGGCATGTCCGACGAGGAGATCCACGAGGCGATCGTGCAGGGCAAGCAATCGCAGGGCTGAGGGCGGGCGCAAGCCGGTTGGCCGCATGTCTGGCACAGGATCGCATCAGCTCCTATGACTGTGACAATGAAAGCCACCGTTGCGGACATCGCCAAAAGCTGCGGGCTGTCGACCGCGACGGTCGACCGGGTGCTGAACAACCGGCCGGGCGCAAGTGCGGCAAACCGGCAGCGGGTGATGGAGGCGGCCAAGCAGCTCGGCTATTTGCCGGTCGTGGATCAGGTTACGCTGCCCTCGCGGCCAGCGCATCTCGAGTTCTTCCTGCCGATCGGCTCCAATGCCTTCATGATGGACCTGGCAAATCATATCGAGGATTATGCGGCGCGCCTGCCGCTCGTCGCCTCCTGCCGGATCCACAAGCTCGCCGGCATCGCGCCGAGCGCGTTGCAGACGGCCGTCGAAAACCTCTCGCTCAAGGCAAACGGCGTCGGCGTCATCGCGATCGACCATCCAAGAACGCGCAACATCCTGCGCGAGATCGTCGAGGCCGGCATCCGCCTGGTCACGCTGGTGTCGGATGTTCCGGGCGCACCGCGATCGGCCTATGTCGGCATCGACAATCGCGTGGCCGGGCGCACCGCGGCCCTTTTGATGGGGCGCTTCCTGGGCGGACGCCCCGGCCATCTGGCAATGGTCGTCGGCTCACGCTCCTATCGCGGGCACGAGGAGCGCGAAATGGGCTTTCGCTCCGTGCTCAGCGAGGAGTTCCCCAAGCTGACCGTCACCAGCGCCGTCGAGATCAACGACGAGCCTGACATCAGCTACACGGCGACGATGCAGGCGCTGCACAACGAGCCGGAGCTGCTCGGCATCTATTGCGTCGGCGCCGGACGCTCCGGCGTGGCGAAAGCGCTGCTGGAAGCCAGGCCGCAAAGGAAGCCGGTGTTCATCTGCCATGACCTGACAAAGGCGACGCGCGGCTATCTCGTCGACGATCTGCTCGATGTCGTCATCGACCAGAATGCGCGGCTGATCGCCGAGCAGTCTGTCATTCGCCTGCTCGGCTCGATCGCATCCTCGGCGCCCTATTTGACGCGGAAATTCATCGAACCCCGCCTGATCTTTAGGGAAAACGTCCCGGTACAGTGATGCCGCGCAAAGGGACGTCACTCTGCCCCGCCTGGCCGGCGACGAGAACGACTGATTGCCGGCCAGTCCATCGAGATCAGTTGCACCGGCGTTAAATACTCAATTGGCGCGTCGGACTTAGGTTCGATCAGTGGCCAAACGCGCATTGCGGTTGGGCGGCGGTCAGGATGGTCCGCGTGTGTCACGCCGAATGACTGGCACGAAGAGGTACCCGACGGCGCGTTCGTGCATCAACAACAGCGCCTTCGTCGTGTCCATATCGGGGGTCGCGGCCGATCGCGTGCAGAGATAGAAGTCGTCACTAGTGCTCAGGATTATGCGAGGGTCGCCTTCGCTGACTTGCTCCCTGAGGCTGGTGACATAGAAACCGTCGGGATTGGGACGGACGTCATCTTCTGACGCAACCTCGTTGCCATGGTCTGGGCCACAGAACCTTGCGATGCGGGAATCCGCCTTTGCAACCGTTTGATTTGCTAAAAGAAGAGCGAGAGCGATGACGAGCTTGGTGCTTTTCATGTTATCCTCCTTTCCAATCCGGTGCTGTTGGGATCAGTTGGACGCGACGACCGAATTGGCTGCGCCAGGAAGCGCGCCAGGAGGGTGAAATGTCCCGAACGGCTTCTGAAATTGAGCCGAAATCTGCTGAAACGATCACGTTCGGCGGTTTTGTCTTTCTTGCGAAAAGCAGAGAACTCCGAACCGTCGAAGGCAAAGCGGTCAATCTGCGCAGCCAGACTGCCGAGGTGCTCTCCTTGCTCACTTCGCGACCGGGCGAGGTCGTGTCCAAGGATGCGCTGATGCAGGCGGTCTGGCCCGATACCTTCGTGACCGACGACAGCCTTACTCAATGCATTGCCGATATTCGCCGCGCGTTGGGGGACCACAGGCACGTGATCGTGGAGACCCTCCCAAAGAGAGGTTACCGGCTGAATGCCGATTCATCGGACTCAGCAGGGTCGACCACCATTGCCGGCGTAGGGCCTTCGCGAGTGCGATCCCCGCGCCGTAGCTTCGTCCTTGGGACACTCGTTCTCGTTGCGGCAGCGATCGGCGCATACTACGGCGCGGATATATGGCGAGCCACTCCAATTCCTTCGAGCGACATGTCGAGGATCGCGGTGCTTCCCTTCGAGGACTTCAGTACTGGTGAGGATAAGGGATATCTCAGCGATGCCGTCGCCGAAGGGATCATCACCGAGCTGGCACGGAGCAAGACTTACACCGTCATCGCCCGGAACTCGAGCTTCAGGTACCGCGGCCATCCGACTGATGCCAGGCAGATCGGAGAAGAACTCGGCGTCGACTACCTGCTCGAAGGCAGCCAGCAGAAGATCGGAGACCGGCTGAAAGTGACCGCCCAGTTGCTGAACGCGCATGACGGATCGCATGTCTGGGCCAACACCTACAACCAGGAGATTGGCGATCTTTTCGTGGTCCAGGAACTGATCATCCGCACTCTTGCGGATCGGGTCGGGCGCAGGATCGAGCGACCCTTGCCACAGAGCGATGCCGCGCAGGTCAGCGCGCTCCGCTATGTCATGATGGGGTTTGCCGAGCTCGAAAAAGATAACTCCGCCGCTGGGAACGAGCTACTGCGGCAGTTCAGCCTCAAGGCGATCGAAGCGGATCCGAACGCCCAGTTCGGCTATATCGGAATGGCCTTCCACTATCGCAATGACGCGGTTTTCTGGCACAAGCAGGAATACAACCCCGACGAGGCGTTGAAGCACGCCGCCGAATACGCCGACAAGGCTCTCCATCTCGCTCCGGACGATGCCAACGCGCATTATGCCCGCGCCAAAATCCATACCGAAGCCGGAGAGATCGAGCAGGCCATTGCGCGGTACGATCAGGCGATCGCCCTCAATCCCAGCGCCTCGAATGTCCTCGCCGCCAGTGCATCCCCGCTGCTGAATGTTGGCCGCACCGACGAAGCTATCGATCGGATCAAGCAGGCCATGGGCATCGATCCTTTCCACCCTGAATGGTACCACTGGGACATGGGCTGGGCGCTCTGGGAAAAGAACGATTGCGAGGCCGCGCTGACGGCGATGCGGAAAATGTCCAGAATCCCGAGCGGCGCACACCGAATGCTTGCGGGAATCCACGCTTGTCTGGGAAACAAGCGAGAGGCAAAGGAAGCGCTTGCGGTTTTTCTCAAAGACTCGCCCGGCGACTCCATCAGCAAGCAACGCAAGCAGTGGGGGAAGATGTGGGCCGCTCCCAGCCTCGAGCGCTGGATCGAACACATGCGTTTCGCCGGCTTGCCGGAGTGACGGCCGACCGTATGTCGCCGGGCAGAAGCCAAGTGGCGGCAAACAACCGTCGAGCCCTTTGTTTCATTGAGCGCTGGTGGCCCTCAAGTGTCATCTCCCGCAGGAAATCTCGAGGCCTTACGTCGGCGGGGCATTCTTGCGCCATGGTGCTCTCGGAGCCGAACTTCGCATGGCCGGGAGCCGAATTCAAACTGAGCACTACCTTAAAATCGGTTGATACCGCAAATCTGCACGTCTGCTATGCATCTTTCGCAGTTGCCGACTCATTGGGCAACCCGTAGTTTCGCAGGTGTCGGCCATCTACTCCTCCCAGATGCGATGCCGACGCTGAGTGCGGTACACCTCCTCCCGTGCCGTATTCGAAATCAAGCCCGCTGCCACCTCCTCCCGGCAGCGGGCTTTTTGTTTCATCGGATGACCGTTGGAAAGCGCCATGGCGATGGGCTAACGGGCAGCGCCGTGTCGCCACCCGTGCATCAACGGCGATATCTATCTGGCCGCAGCGCCCCTGAAGGACGCGATCAGGCCTTCCGCCATGCGGACGAATTGCGCGCTGGGGCCCTCGGCTCCGACGCTTTGAAGGCTGACGCGAGCGCCTTCAAGCAACAGCGACAATGTATCGGCGAGAAGTTCCGCCTGGCCGACGCCGGCCTCCCGACACAGATTCACCAGGCGGTCGCGCTGAGCCTCCTTGAGTTCCTTGATTACGCGCCTCGCCGGGTGATCGGTCTCGCTCAATTCGATGGCGGCATTGGCCATGTCGCAGCCACGACTGTCAGCATTGAGCATATCGGCAGCCTTGCGAACCCAGGCGTGCAATTGGGCGAGCTTGTCGCCAGGGTACTCAGCCTCAAATGCGTCCCACATCGCACCGGCCTTGCATGCGGTCGCTCGCAGGCACTCGATGACCAGATCGTCCTTGGACTCGAAATGACGGTAGAGCGTCATCTTGTTGGTGCCGGCGGCCTCGGTAATCGCATCGACGCCGACGCCCTTGATGCCATGCTTGTGAAACATATCCCGCGCCGTCTCCAGGATCCTATCCCGGGGGCGGATGCGTTCCACCGTGCCGTCTTCCATCGAAACCTCCTTGTTTTTCCGGTTTCCTGAAAAATCCCTGGGCACACCTCTTGACTAGGGTGTTACCGGTCTGTAACTTCCAGAATGTTACTTACTGGTAACACCTCTGTCGCCTCCCGTCAACGATTGGCATCGCCGTCAGGCCCTGCCGGAGCGGAATGGGCGAGAAAATTGCATGTCATGCGGCTTCGGCCGGTGAGAACGAAAAACGGTTCGCGATCATTTCGATGCGAATCGCAAGCCAGGAGCCGCTCCGATGTCGCAGCGCAAGGATTTGACGATCGACGAAGTTGTGAGGGATCCGATGATCCTGATGCTGATGAAGGCCGACGGCGTCGACCCGCGCTCGTTCGAGACGATGCTGCGTGGCCTGGCTGACGCGCAAGGTCGCGGCCGCAAGGCGCAGCCTCGTTTCCTGGAAGACCCGGGTCAAACTCGCAGCCGGCGGCTGTCCAGAGTGGCCAAGGCCTTTGGCGCGGCCAGAGCATCGGGCGAGGGGTACGTGTCATGGTGAATTTCTTCATCCAGCGGCCGATCTTCGCATCGTCGATCGCCATCATCATGGTGCTCGCCGGGGCGATCTGCTATTTCCTGCTGCCTGTCTCGCAGTTTCCCGACATCACCCCGCCTCAGGTCGTGGTCAGTGCCCAGTACCCGGGCGCAAGTGCGCAAGTCGTGGCCGACACCGTCACGACCCCGCTCGAACAGCAGATCAACGGCGTTGAAGGCATGACCTATATGTCGTCGTCGAGCTCGAACGACGGCTCGTCGACGATCACCATCACCTTCGAGGTCGGCTACCCCTTGAGCACGGCCGCCGTCGACGTCCAGAACCGCGTGTCGCAGGCGGCGTCCTCGCTGCCGGCAATCGTCAACCAGGGCGGCGTGACGATCAAGAAGCAGAATCCGAATTTCGTCCTGATCGTCAACCTCACCTCGCCCGACGGCTCGGTCGATCCGGTCGCGCTCAGCAACCTCGCCTACCTGCAGGTGGTCGACCCGCTGAAGCGCCTGCCCGGCGTCGGCGACGTGCAGATCTTCGGCGAACGCCGCTATTCGATGCGCGTATGGCTCGATCCCGACAGGCTCGCCAATCTGGGCATCACCGCTGTCGACGTCCAGAACGCGATCGCCGAACAGAATGTCCAGGTCGCGGCTGGCAAGATCGGGCAGTCGCCGGCGCCCGCCGGCACCGCTTTCGAAATGCAGGTCAACGCGGTCGGCCGGCTGAGCGACCCCAAGGAATTCGGCGACATCGTGGTGCGCGCCGATGCCGCGAACGGCTCGCTGGTGCGGTTGCGCGACGTTGCGCGCATCGAACTCGGCGCCCTGCAATATTCGTCGTCGGCGTTCTTCGGCGAGGACCCGACCGTGGTGCTGGCGGTCTACCAGATGCCGGGCTCGAACGCGCTCGATCTTCAGCAGCGCGTCAAGGACAAGATGCAGGAACTGTCGGCCCGCTTCCCGAAGGGCGTCAGCTACGCCATGCATTACGATACGACCCGTTTCGTTTCGGCATCGATGCACGACGTTCTGGTCACGCTCGGCGAGGCGCTGGTCCTGGTCGTCGCGGTGGTGTTCATCTTCCTGCAGAGCTGGCGCACCACGATCATCCCGACGATCGCGATTCCCGTGTCGCTGGTGGCCACGCTCGTCGTCATGTACATGTTCGGCTTCTCGCTGAACATGCTCAGCCTGCTCGGCATGGTGCTGGCGATAGGCCTCGTCGTCGACGACGCGATCGTCGTCGTCGAGAATGTCGAACGTCAGCTGGAGGCCGGCCTCAAACCGCTGCCCGCCACGCGCGCGGCGATGGCCGAGGTCACCGGTCCGATTATCGCAACGACCGCGGTGCTGATGGCCGTGTTTGTGCCGGTCGCCTTCATACCCGGCGTTTCCGGCAGGCTCTACAACCAGTTTGCCCTGACGGTCGCGATCTCGTTCGGCATCTCCGCCTTCGTCTCGCTGACGCTCACCCCGGCACTCAGCGCCGCCTTCCTGCGCCATCGCCCGGCAACGCAGTTCGTGTTGTTCCGCTGGTTCAACACGGGCTTCGAACGGCTGTCGCACGCATATGCCAATGGTGTGCGCATCCTCATCCGCCTGCGCTGGATCATGCTCGGGCTGTTCGCGGCCGGACTTGTCGCGACCTATTTCGTCTGGCAGCGCCTGCCCTCGACCTTCCTTCCTGTCGAGGACCAGGGCTATTTCTTCGTGGTCATCCAGTTGCCGGATGGAGCATCGCTGGAACGCACCGACGCGGTGGCCCGCAAGGCACGCGACATCCTGCAGAACACGCCCGGCGTCGATATCGTCGGCTCGATCAGCGGCTTGAACTTCCTCACCAATGCCGCCCAGTCGAACTCGGCGGTGGAATTCGCCATCCTGAAGCCATGGGACGAACGCGGCCCCGACCAGAGCGCCTCCAAGCTCGTCGCCGACGTGCGCTCGAAGCTCATGGAACTTCCCGAAGCCTTCGCGCTGAGCTTCGATCCGCCTTCGATCCCGGGCATCGGCACGACCGGCGGCTTCGAATTCCAGGTCGAGGATCTGACCGGCCGCGGCAGTGTTGCGCTCAACGACGCGACGCAAGCCGTGCTCGCCGAAGCGCGCAAGCAGCCCGAGCTCAATCCACAGCAATTGTTCTCGTCATTCTCGACCTCGACGCCGCAGTTCAACTACGACCTCAACCGCAACAAGGCGAAGCTGCTCGGCCTCAGCCTGCCCGACGTGTTCAACACGCTACAGATCTATCTCGGCTCGCTCTATGTGAACGACTTCAACCTGTTTGGCCGCACCTTCCGGGTGACGATCCAGGCCGACAAGGATGCGCGCGCGGGTGCTGCCGACATTTCGCGGCTTTATGTGCGCAATGCCTCCGGCGGCATGGTGCCGTTGAGCACGCTCGGCAAGCTGGTGCCTATCGTCGGTCCCGAAACGGTCCCGCATTACAACAACAATGCGTCGGCCCTGATCAATGGCGGTGCCGCACCCGGCTTCTCCTCGGGCCAGGCGGTCGCGGCAATGGAACGTGCGGCGGCCGTCGCACTGCCGAAGGATTTCGGCTACGAATGGACCGGGATCACCTATCAGGAGCTCAAGGCAGGATCGATCGCCTCTATTGTCTTCGGCCTCGCCATGGTGTTCGTCTTCCTGATCCTCGCCGCTCAATATGAGAGCTGGGCCATGCCCTTCATGGTTCTGCTTGCGGTGCCGCTTGCCCTGTTCGGTGCTTTTGTCGCCTTGTTGATGCGCGGCATGCAGATCGACGTCTATTCGCAGATCGGCTTCGTCATGCTGATCGGGCTGGCGGCGAAGAACGCCATTCTGATCGTGGAGTTTGCCCGGCGCCGGCGCGGGGAAGGCCTCAGCATCGTCGAAGCCGCAATGGAAGCGGCGCGCCTGCGGCTGCGGCCCATCCTGATGACCGCCTTCGCGTTCATCCTCGGCGTGGTGCCGCTGATGTTGTCCACGGGTGCTGGTGCAGCGAGCCGGCAGTCGATCGGCACCACCGTCTTTGGCGGCATGGTCGCGGCGACGATCCTGTCGCTGGTGTTCGTGCCGATCTTCTATGCGGTCATCGAACAACTGCGCGAGCGCGGCAGCAAGAGCGAGCCCGTTTCCGAACCAACTGAACCCGTTGCCGAACCTGCTTTCGAGCGATTGGCCGAAGCGGCCGAATAGGACTGGAGACTTGATCATGCGTAAATGGAAAATCGCGTTGGGAGCGGCTGTTGCCGTCGGGGCGATCTCGGTGGCCAGCGTCCACTTGCTCGACATGGGCAATTTCGGGCTCAATGCCGGCACGGCAGGGGCGGCGACGCCCGAACCCGCGGCGTTTGTCATGCCAGTGCCGGTGGTGAGCGTCGTCAAGAAGACGATCCCGATCTATCTCGATTACGCCGCCCGCACCGAGCCGATCCGCAGCATCACGCTGCAGGCGCGCGTGCCGGGTTATCTGCAGGAGCAGGTCGCGCCCGACGGCAGCGATGTCCAAAAAGGCGACCTTCTCTACAAGATCGCTCCGGAGGATTTCCACGCTGCCCTCGACCAGGCGAAGGCTCAGGTCCAGCGCGACGAAGCAACGCTCGAATATGCCCGTTCCAGCCTTGGCCGCGGCACCGAGCTCGCCAAGAGCGGATACATCGCCAAGGATGCGTTCGACCAGCGCACCAGCACATTGCGCGAGGCTCAGGCCTCGCTCGCCGTGAATCAGGCGGCTGTACGGACAGCCGAGCTCAATCTGAGTTATTCGGAAATCAAGGCGCCGTTCGCCGGGCGCGTCGGCCGCAACCAGGCCTCGATCGGAACGCTGGTCAGCGTCGCCGGCACGGTGCTCAACACGCTGGTGCAGCTCGATCCCATCTATGTCACCTTCAACCCGAGCGAAACGGATCTGGCCCAGATCGAGGAAGCCCGCGCGACCGGGCCCATCGATGTCGACGTCCTGCTTCCCGGCGAGACGGAACCGCGCCAGAGAGGTCAGCTCACCTTCATCGACAACACGGTCGATCATTCGACCGGCACCATCACGGCACGGGCGACCATCGGCAACGCCAAGTTCAGGCTGCTGCCGGGCCAATATGTTCGCGTGAGGCTGCACATCAAGCAGCAGCCCGATGCACTGATGGTGCCGCAGACGGCGTTGGGATCGAGCCAGCTCGGCAAGTACGTCTACGTCGTCGGCAAGGGCAACACCGTCGACCAGCGCATCGTTTCGCTCGGGCCGACCAATGGCGACCTGGTGGCCATCTCGAGCGGCGTATCGGAAGGCGACAAGGTGATCACCGGCAACCTGCAGAAGATCGGCCCGGGAATGCCGGTCTCGCCGCTGCCACAAGAGAAACCGGCAAGCTGATAACCCCCATCAGACCCGGTCCTGCGGCGCCCTCGGCTCCCACGCCAAGGGCGCCGTTTTGCTGAGCAGCGCGACGAGCCCGGCAATGTCGGCACGCTCGGCCTTAACTGACAGCATGAAGGCGCAATAGGGCTGGCCAAGACATCGGAGGGCGCTGCAGGGTTAATAAGATTCCTATTTCATGCAGCTCACGCACGAATGGAATTTTTATGCGCGTTGGCCCACATTTGCGTCATGCGGCGGCCCGCACAGCTTGCGCCAGCGAGCGGTCGCGTAGGATGGCACGCAATAGGCTGGGAGTTGCACCAATGGCCGATGTTAGATCGAAGCTGCAATGGGACACCACACTGTTGCCGGATGCCGGTCCGCGTTTGGGCTTGGCACCATTGGAGGCTCCAGCTGCGGTACGCTACCTTGCTGCGTTTGCATTGACCGCCTTCGCGGCGGTCGTGGCTGTCGGTGTCGACAGCCACGTGGCGATTCCGAACATCTCCCTCATATTTGTGGTGCCGGTGACCATAGCGGCCGTTGGCTTGGGCTTGGGGCCCTCCCTCTTTTCGGCGATACTTGGCGCTCTCGCCTACAATTTCTTTCTCACCGAGCCTCGCCATACGCTGATCGTCAACGACCCGGCGAACGTCTGGGCTATCGGACTGCTTTTTGTCATCGGGCTTATCGTGAGTGCCGTTGCCTTTACCTCCCAGCGCAGGGCCACTGATGCGGCGCTCCTGAGAAGGCAGGTGGCGGTGCTGCAAGGCTACAGCCGCGACGTCGTGGCGGCCGACGGTGCGAAAGCGATCGTCTCGATCACTGCCCAGGCACTTGCAGCACTCTTCCGGGTTCCTGTCGTCGTCATTCTCGTTATTGAGGGCAAGATGGTCTCCATCGAGAGAGTCGGCGACATAGAGCCCCAGGAGGCCGAGATCGAGGCAGCGCGATCATCGTTGGCCACGGGTCTTGTCTCGCCCGCCGGCGTCTACCCGGCGTTGGCCTCGCGCTTAGACTTTTGGCCTGTGACGACGGCAGTGGGCCCGGGTGCCGCCATTGGAGTCGCATTCGACCCCGATGAACGTCCGCCGGCGCCGGCCACCTTAGTCGACATCGTGGGGCGTTTTTTAGCCCTGGCTCTTGAACGAACGTCCCGGGGTGACCGCCATACCCGGCCGTAAGTTAAACCCATGGCTACAGCAAAAGCTCCGCAAACCTCCAGGCCATTGGTGCAGCCATTTGACCGATTTTTTGAACCTAGGGCGCCGTCCTGCCGAGGAGTTCGACAAGACCGGCCACATCGGCACGCTCGGCCTTTGCCGAAGGCATGAAGGCGCAATAGGGTTGCCCGAGCCGGACCGACACCGACGACAGCACGGTCAGCCGGCCCGCCTCCAGATCGGCGCGGGCCATGACTCTCTGGCCAAGGGCTATCCCAAGACCCAGCCGGGCCGATGTGATCGCCAGGCTGGATAGTCCGACGCGCCGCCCGTGCGAC
Organism: Mesorhizobium sp. WSM4821; assembly: GCF_055901555.1. NCBI lineage: Bacteria > Pseudomonadati > Pseudomonadota > Alphaproteobacteria > Hyphomicrobiales > Phyllobacteriaceae > Mesorhizobium > Mesorhizobium sp. WSM4821. The sequence goes on from NZ_CM148371.1 coordinate 6,650,598, forward strand.
GGGTCGGGGGAGCGATTGTCGCCCGATGCCGCGAACCAGTCCGCCCATGTCGGATGCGAGGCATAGTTCGGACCCCAGTTGGTGTGGATGAACAGGCTCTCGTGCATCTCCGCCAAGCTGGACGCCCCATCGCCGTATCTCTGCCAGAAGTCCGGCGCGCAGACCGGCAGGACGTCGTCATGGACGAGACGGACCATCCTGAGCGTCGGATAGTGATAGTCGCCATAGGAGATGCGCAAGTCGATGTTCTGGCGCACGACATCGACCGGATCGTCCTCGACCCGGACGTCGATCGCCATTTGCGGGAAGGCATCGAGAAGAACGGCCAGCCTGGGCGCCAGCCACAATTCGGCCAACGAAAACGGCACGCTGACGACGAGACGCGTTCTCAGGCCGCCTTCCAGCATGCGCCGCCCGATCGCCGCGATGTCGCCCAGGGCACGCGCCGTCTGTGGATAGATTGCGTGGCCGGCATCGGTCAGCGCGATGCGGTTGCCGCTGCGCACGAACAGCTGCTTGCCGAACCAGGTTTCGAGATTGCGGACCTGCTGGCTGACCGCCGCTGACGAAACGCCGAGTTCGGTGGCGGCCAAGGTGAAGCTGCCGGCGCGCGCCGCGACCTCGAAGGCCCTGATCGCGTTCAGCGGAGGGAGCCGTTCCATGCGCGCTTTCCATAAGTTTTTCCTATGGAAGACTAATAATTTTCGGCGTTGAGAGAAAGATTTTTTTGCCGTCTTTTATGCTGCGAACCTGGGAGCATGAGATGAAAGACATTCTCGATCTGGACCGATACCCTCTCGACCGTGAAGGCAGCGCCGAATGGAAGCGCCTTGTGGAGACCTCGATTGCGGCGCTGGAAGCCGACGGCATGTTCAATCTCGAGGGTTTTCTGCGGCCCGGCGTGGCTGAACGGGCGGTGCGGGAAATCCAGCCCGTCATGGCGACGCGCTCGCACATGCACAAGCGGATGCACAACATCTACTTCAAGCCCGACATCCCGGAACTCGCTCCGGACCACCCTGCCCTGCGCAAGGTCGAGACCGTCAGCCATACGGTCTGCGCCGACCAGATTCCTGGCAGCCTCGTGCTCGCCATCTATGAGTACGAACCGCTGCTGCGCTTCCTGGCTGCGGCGATGGGAAAGACGCGGCTGCATGTCATGCAGGACCCGCTGGCGCGCACCAATGTGATGGCCTATCGCGCCGGCGAGGCGCTGAACTGGCATTTCGATCGCTCGGAATTCACCACGACGCTTCTGTTGCAGGCAGCGCAACGCGGCGGCGATCTCGAATACCGCACCGATCTCCGCTCGGACGACAATCCCAACTACGACGGCGTCGCGAGGCTGCTCGAAGGGCGCGATCCCGAGGCAAGGATCCTGCGCATGAAGGCAGGCACGCTCAACGTCTTCCGCGGCAAGAACACAGCGCATCGCGTCACCACTGTCGAAGGCGGGCGCGAACGCATGATCGCGGTGTTCTCCTACTACGAGAAATCAGGCGTGACGTTCAGCGACGAGGAGCGGGTCGGCTTCTACGGCCGGGCTGCCTGAGCCGGACCAACACTCCGCCCGGAAACTGGACGCCAGAAAACAAACCTCTTGTAAGATTGTCGACAATCTGCTTGTCTTGATCCGGTTCCTTGCGGAGTGGCCGAATGGGCAAGCTGGATTTCAGTCCGATCGCGGATACGACAAGGCGCGCCGAGATCGTGGCGCTGCTCAGGCGCGCGATTCTGACCGGCCAGCTGGAACCGGGGCAGAAGCTCAACGAACTCAGGATCGCCGAGCAGATGCGGGTGAGCCGCGCACCGCTGCGCGAGGCGATGCGCGAGCTGGTGCAGGAAGGCATCCTGACCAGCATCCCCTACGCCGGGACCTTCGTCATCGACGTGACCGCCAAGGACATCGACGACGCCTATTCACTCAACAAGGTGCTTGACGAGTTTGCCATCGAGCGGACGTGGCCGCTTCGCGGCCAGCGCTTCTTTGACGAGCTTGACCGGCGCCACGAGGCCGTGAAGCAGGCGACGCGGAACCTCGACACCACCCGCCAGATCGAAACGGCGCTGCAATTGCACGGCCTGATCCACGAATGGGCCGACAATTCGATGCTGCTGGAAACCTGGCAGCGCCTGGCCAGCCGGCTGCAAATGTACTTTGCCCTCCACCAGCGGGCGCGCAACGAACCGGTGCCTGCCGAAGACCTCCACGAGACCTATGTGCGCCTGCTGAAAGGCGCCGACAGGCGCGCCGCTCAGCGCCACGCCAGGGAGCATATCGACCTCGATTTCGAGGAACTGCTTGGCTATGCACGCAGCCGCGAACAGCGCGCTTCCAAAGGAGCCAAGGCAAATCGTGCCGGCCTGACGCGAAACCGGCCGGAAGGCGGCTGAACCGAAGGAGCCAAGCCGACAGAAGCCGCCAATTTGGCGGCTTCGTCGGGGCATCACAGACAACGGACAGAGAACGTGAAGATCAAAACCATCAAGGCCTATCATGTCGTGCAGCCCTTCGTGGACGGACCCTACCGCATGTCCAAGGGGCGTGTCGCCGACGCCTTCGACGCGGTGATCGTCGCCATCACCTCCGACAGCGGGCTGACCGGCTGGGGCGAGATGGCGCCGCTCGGCAATTTCTACTCCTCCGCCTTCGCGGCCGGCGTTCGTGCCGGCATCGTGGAAATTGCGCCGCATCTATTGGGCCAGGATCCGCGCGGGCTGGCCAGTATCGGCAGACTGATGGATACGGTGTTCAAGGGTCATCCCTACATCAAGTCGGCGCTCGACATGGCATGCTGGGATCTCGCGGCGCGCGCTGCAGACGTGCCGCTGGTCACGCTGCTCGGCGGACGCGAGGGCGAGACGGCGGAACTTTACAAGGTCGTCACCCATGGCACGGTCGACGCCATGGCGGCGCTTGCCAGGCGCATCGTCAAGGACGGGCTCCACCGGCTGCAGGTAAAGGTCGGCGGCAATGTCCATGACGACATCGAGCGCGTCACCGCAGTCGCCGCTTCGGTGCCGAAGGGCACGGTCATCTTCTGCGACGCCAATGCCGGCTGGACGCCCTATCAGGCACGCCAATTCGCCGACGCGACGCGTGCCGTCGACTACACGTTCGAGCAGCCCTGTACCACGATCGACGAATGCATGTCGGTGCGCCGCTCGCTCGACAAGCCGATGGTGCTCGACGAATCCGTTGCCTCGCTGGACGATATGCTCGACATCCACCGCAAGGGCGCGGCCGACGGGCTGACGCTGAAGATCTCGCGGCTCGGCGGCGTGACCAAGACGCGCCAGATCCGCGACCTTGCCGTCGATCTGGGCTTCATGATCACCGTCGAGGACACCGGCGGCGCCGAAATCGATACGGCAGCGATGGCGCATCTGTCGCTGTCGACGCCGGAGGAGCGCCGGCTGCACGCCATCGCCTTCCACGAATGGGTGACGGTGCGCACCGCATCGAACATGCCGCCGGTCTCGGGCAGCCACATGGGCGTCCCGGACGGGCCCGGCCTCGGCATCGACGTCGTTCCCGACCTGCTCGGCGCGCCATTCTTCGAGGTCGGCGGCTAAGATGGAGATCCGCCGCATTACCGTGGCCTAACGACGAGTACCAAGCGTCACGAAAACCTTGTCTGGCACTATCCCGAGCCGGTTCACGAGGCCGAGCGCATCAATTCACAGTCTCAGCAATGGTCAAATTCGCATAGCCGATTCGCACCTTGGCCAGCGGCAAGCTCAGAAGAACTGGCTGTGCGCCTGTCGGATCTCATCGACCTGTGCGAGGGTGCCCGAAAGATGCCGGCGGATGGCTGCCTGGGCTCCCGGCGCATCGAAGGCCTTCATCCGATCGAGGATCTCGCGATGCGCCGTGAGAATCGTTGCACCTTTGCCCGGATCCATGAGGTTGAGCTTTCGAAGCCTGTCGATATGGCCTGAGCGGGATTGGATGAGCGTCCATAAATCCGGCACGCCGGCGGCCTCGAACATCGATTGGTGGAACTGTCGGTCGAGCTGGCTGAAGCGCTCCAAATCCCCGTCGATCTTGAGAGCCGTTTCCTGCAATTGGACGATACGGCTGGCGTGGGCGACCACGCTCCGGCCCGCCTCGGTGCTCAATGATCGAACGACCTCAAGCTCGAGCGACATGCGCAGGAACTGGGTCTCCCGCGCTTGATGGAGATCGATGCGCGTCACCTCGGTGCGAGATTGCGGAACGACGGCAATCAGTCCCTCCTTTTCCAGCATCTGCAGAGCATCGCGCACCGGCGTTTGGCTGACACCATAGAACGCGGCGAGATCATTGCGCGACAACTGCATTCCCGGCCGCAGTTCCAGCGAGATGATCCGGTCGCGCAACAGGTCGTAGAGCTGATGTGACGTCGACGTCCGTTTCAGCGCACCACTGAGCGGCTGAGCGGGCAGGGCGGAAAGCAGTGTCATCTGGTCGTCCTCGATGTGGGATTCACTATAGCGCGGCGGTTGACTTGGTGAAACTAATATATTAGTGCATTTGAGAAGGAGATGGAGGTCTCCATATTTCCCATGGGAGGACAGAATGAACGTCAAACTCGCTCTTCTCGCCGGCTCTACCGCGCTCGCATTCGCGTCGACCGCACGCGCTGATCCGCTTTCAATTCAATCGTCGTTCAATGCGGGCGACTTCTCAATGCAATATCTGACCGAGACCTGGCTGCCCAAGGTTCCGGAGATGACAGGCGGCAGGATCGAAATCACGCTGACGCCGAACGCGTCGGTGGTTCCGGCGAAGGAAACGCCCGATGCGGTGGCTGCAGGGGTGATCGACGGCGACTTCACATCGGTCAACTATTTCTCTGGAATCGAGCCTGCCTTCGCGATCATGGCCGATCTTATCTCGGGTTATGACACGCCGGCACAGATGCTGGAATTCTGCAAGAATGATCGTGGCGAGGAGATCCAGCAGAAGATCCTCGACAGCGTGACCAACGGTGAGGTGAAGCTGATTGCCTGTGGCCCATACAGCCGCGAATCCCTGCCCGCGCGCATTCCAATCCGGACGTTCGAGGACTTGAAGGGCAAGAAGATCCGCGCGCCCGAGGGGCTGGCTTCCGCGATCTTCGCCTCCGCCGGCGCAAGTCCGGTTTCCATTCCCTTCTCGGAGGTCTACGGGGCGCTCGAAAAAGGGATCGTCGATGCGGCCGATGCTTCCGCCTATGTCAATAACGTCGCAACCGGTTTGCACGACGTAGCTCCCTATCCCCTCTACCCCGGCATTCATTCTATGCCGCTCATGCAGTTCACGATGAATCGCGAGCGCTGGGATGCACATTCGGCAGAAGACCAGAAGGCGCTCAAGGACTGGTGGTATGCAGCCATGGAGGACCTGACCAAGGTCGTGAACGAGCAGGACCAGGAGAAGGCTGCTGCAGATTCCAAAGGCGGGAAGATTGAGGTCATCAACTGGGCGCTGGAAGACCGCGACCAGCTGCGCGAGGTTGCCCGTGCCGAATGGCTCAAATTTGCAGAAAAGAGCGAGCTCGCCCGCGAAGCGCTGGACGCGAATCTGGCCTACATGAAAAAAATCGGCCTGCTCAAGGACTGAATGAGCAGCCTCTCCGGCCGCCCCTGGCGGCCGGAGAGGCAGCATAGGCGGCCACGCAATGGCTTTCCGTGTCTGTTGTTTCGCCGGCGGAATCTCCGAGCGGTGCGCAGGGATTCTCTCGCATGTCGAAACAGAGGAGGAAACTGGCTATGGGAATGACACGCCGGGATATTCTTTCCCTCGGCAGCGCGGGGCTCGTCGCCGTCGCTGCCGGCAACGCATGGGGGCAGTCTCTCTCATTCAAGCCGAATCTTCGCTATCCGGATCCTGCAATAGAGATCCTGGACCCAAGCTTCGCCAAGTATCGCATCTATGCATCCAGCGTGGAACAGCTCGCGTCCGGGATGCGATGGGCGGAAGGGCCGGTCTATTTCCCTAAGGGGCGTTATCTTCTTGTCTCCGACATTCCTAACAACCGCATCATGAAGTACGATGAGGTGAAGAACAGCTTCACCGTCTTCCGCTCTCCTGCCAATTTCGCCAATGGCAACACCCGCGACAAAGACGGTCGTTTGATCACTTGCGAGCATTCGGTGACGCGCCGCGTCGTGCGTACGGAAAAGGACGGCACGATCACGGTCCTGGCCGACCAGTTCGACGGCAAGCGGCTCAATGCGCCGAACGACGTGGTGGTCAAGTCGGACGGAACGATCTGGTTCACCGATCCGCTTTTTGGCATCAACGGCAACTATGAGGGTGAGCCCGCGAAGCCAGATCAGGCAACAACGAATGTCTACCGCGTCGGTGCCGATGGCAAGCTTGCCGCCATCATCACCGATCTGGTCAATCCGAACGGGCTCGCCTTCTCGCCGGATGAAAAGAAGCTCTATGTGGTGGAATGGAAGGGTACGCCCAATCGAAGCGTCTGGAGCTATGACATTTCAACCGACGGCGCGGCATCCAACAAGACGAAGGTGGTGGACGCCGCTGATTTCGGAGCGCTCGACGGAATCAAGGTGGACCGCGACGGCAACCTTTGGTGCGGCTATGGCAGCAATGGCGCTCTCAATGCGGAACCTTCCCAGGTCGACGGGCGCAAGATCTACACGCTGAAGGGCAACCCGGAACACCTCGACGGCGTGATGATCTTCAATCCGCAAGGCAAGCCGATCGGCTTCATCCACCTGCCGGAGCGCTGCGCCAATTTGACATTTGGCGGACCAAAAGGCAGCCGCCTCTACATGGCGAGCAGTCATTCGCTCTACGCGGTCTATGTCGAGACACAAGGCGCAGCATGACCAGCTCAACTGATCGTCCTGCTGGCGCGGTGAAAAGACCGACCAATCGCCCGCCGCTATGCGGCCACGCGCTACCATCGAGCGCACGGTAGGGATCATGAGACGTCTTCTTGCACGCTATGCCTCGATCATGGACCGCTTCAGCGTCTTCGTCGGGCACGGCTGCTCAATTCTGTTCTTCGCCTGCATCATCGCCTCGGCGCTCGAGGTCGCTATGCGCTATGGCTTTGATCGGCCGACCACGTGGTCGACCGAGCTTTCCATGACCCTTTGTGCGACCGCCTGGGTGCTTGCCGTCGGCTACGTGACGGAGCGCAACCGGCACATTTCGATCACCATGCTGGAGATCGTCGTCGGTCCTCGCGTCTGGCGCTTCTTTCGTCTGGTCCAGCTCCTGGCTGCCGTCGTCGCGGTGTTCTTCCTTGCGCGCGCGGTCTGGGCGCCGGCAATGAAAGTCATCGCCCGGCCCGAATATTCCGGCACGGCGATGAACTCCCTGCAGCCGAGCTACCTGAAGGTACTGCTGCTCGTGGGCTGCGTCTTCTATCTGATGCAGCTTGTCGCCAACATCATCCGCTGGTTCCAGTGCACCGAGAAGGGAACCTCCGGTGGGCATTGAATACATCACCCTGTTGATCGTCATTTCGCTGCTGGCGCTCATGGCGATCGGTATCCCGCTGGGGATCACCACGCTTCTCGTCTCGCTCGGCACGGCGATCCTTTATTTCGGCGAGCGCGCCGGCTTCTTCATCGTTTCAGCGAACGTCACCGAGGTGCTGCACAAATATGAGCTGATCTCGGTTCCGTTCTTCGTCTTCATGGCGAATATCCTGGAGCGATCCGGCATCGCGCATTCGCTGTTCGAATCGATGGCGATCATGGGGGGGCGTTTCCGCGGATCAGTCGGCGTCCAGACCTGTGTTGTCGCGGTGGTGCTGGCCGCCATGTCAGGCATTATGGGCGGCGAGATCGTGATGCTCGGCCTGATCGCACTGCCGCAGATGCTCCGGCTCGGCTACGACAAGAAGCTCGCGATCGGCATCATCTGTGCCGCCGGCGCACTGGCCACTCTGATCCCACCGTCGGTGGTGCTGATCGTCTATGGTCTTGCCGCGCAGGTTTCGATTACCAAGCTTTTTGCCGCTTCAATCGGCCCCGGATTGCTGCTTGCGTCGCTTTACATCATCTACATCCTGGTGCGCGTTCGTCTCAATCCGGCGCTTGCCCCGATCTACGACATTCCCGAGACAGGGCTACCCTTCGTAAAGCGATTGCCCTTTCTGAAAGGGGTGATCCTTCCGGCGATCCTGATCGGTGCGGTGCTGGGCGTGATCTATTCGGGGATTGCCACCGTCACGGAGGCTGCGGCCGTAGGCGCGGTGGGCGCGGTGGTGATTGCCGCAATCCGCGCGGAACTCTCCTGGATGAAGATGCGCGACGCGATGCGTCAGACCGTGCAGACGGTGGGCTCGATCATCTGGCTCGTGCTGGGCGCCGTCGCGCTCATCGGTATCTACAACCGCATCGGCGGCGGCGACTTCCTGCGCGGATTGCTGACCTCGCTCGACGTGTCGCCGATCTGGGTGATCGTGGTGATGATGCTGATCGTGATGGTGCTCGGCACCTTCCTGGAATGGATCGCGATCCTGTTCATCACGGTGCCGATTTTTGCCCCCGTCGTGGTGGATCTGGGCTTCGACCCGATCTGGTTCGGCGTGCTTTTCGCAATGAACATCCAGATCTACTACCTCTCGCCGCCTTTTGGCCCTGCCTGCTTCTTCCTGAAGTCGGTCGCCCCCAAAGAGATCAGTCTGCAGGATATCTTCGCCGCCGTGCTTCCCTTCATCGCGCTCCAGGCATTGGGTCTGATGCTGGTGCTGTTCTTCCCGCAAATCGCCCTCTTTATCCCGACATCCCTGAATTGAGGAGACCGTCATGAGCGATGAGCACGACGTCACCCGTGACCTAATGAAGGGAGACGAGGACATCTCACCTTCGGAGTTCGCTGCGGACGAAGCCATGGAGCCGGACTTCGGCAATTGGCCCGAAATCGTGGGAGTGGTCGGCACGGCCGTGCTGATCTGGTTTACTTTCGCCTTCACTGGATAGGATCATGACCCGCAGGACATACGATCAACTGCGCTCCGCGCGCTGGATGACGCCCGACGACCAGCGTTCGTTCGGGCACCGCTCACGGACCATGCAGATGGGCTACGATCCTATCGACTGGGAGGGCCGCCCGATCATCGCGGTCATCAACACCTGGTCCGACGCCCAACCTTGCCACATGCACTTCAAGGACCGGGTGGAATGGGTGAAGCGCGGCGTCCTGCAGGCGGGCGGCTTTCCGATGGAGCTCCCGGCGTTGTCGCTGTCGGAGAATTTCGTGAAGCCCACCACCATGCTCTACCGCAACCTGCTGGCGATGGAGACGGAGGAGCTTTTGCGCAGCCACCCCTTCGACGGCGCCGTGCTGATGGGCGGCTGCGACAAGACCACGCCGGGCCTCGTGATGGGCGCGCTCAGCATGGGACTGCCCTTCATCTACCTGCCCGCAGGGCCGATGCTGCGGGGCAACTACGCGGGCAAATATCTTGGTTCGGGCACCGACGGCTTCAAATACTGGGACGAACGCCGCGCGGGCACGATCAGCAAGGAGGAATGGCAGGGCATCGAGGGCGGCATCGCCCGGTCCTACGGCCACTGCATGACGATGGGCACGGCCTCGACCATGACGGCGATCGCCGAGGCTATGGGCCTGACACTGCCCGGCGCCTCCTCGATCCCCGCCGCCGACGCGAGCCATCAGCGGATGAGCACCCAATGCGGCCGCCGGATCGTCGACATGGTCTGGGAGGATCTGACGCCGACCCAGGTCGTCACCCCCGCCGCCGTGAACAATGCGGTGACGGTCGCCATGGCGACGGGGTGTTCGACCAACGCGATCATCCACCTGATCGCGATGAGCCGCCGCGCCGGGGTGCCGCTGGATCTCGATGACCTCGACCGGATCGGCCGCATCACGCCGGTCATCGCGAATATCCGTCCCTCGGGCACGTCCTACCTGATGGAGGATTTCTACTACGCCGGCGGCCTGCGCGCGCTGATGAAGCAACTGGGCGACAAGCTCGACAGCTCGGCCATCACCGTCACCGGCAAAGCGCTGACGGATGGTCTGGATCAGGTCAGGATCTGGAACGAAGACGTGATCCGGCCGCTGTCAAACCCGGTCTATCACGAAGGCTCGCTCGCAGTGCTGAGGGGCAACCTCGCGCCCGACGGGGCGGTGATCAAGCCCGCAGCCTGCGATCCGAAGTTCCATCGCCACTCGGGCCCCGCGCTGGTGGCCGACAGCTATGCCGAGTTGAAGAAAATCATCGACGACCCGGACTACCCGATAACGCCCGACACGGTGCTGGTGCTGCGAAACGCTGGGCCGCAAGGCGGCCCGGGGATGCCGGAATGGGGCATGATCCCGATGCCCAAGGCGCTTCTGAAGCTCGGCCTGCGCGACATGGTGCGCATTTCGGACGCGCGGATGTCCGGCACTTCTTTCGGGGCCTGTGTGCTGCACGTTTCCCCCGAGGCTTATGTCGGCGGTCCGCTGGCGCTTCTGGCGACCGGCGACATGGTTGAGCTCGACATTCCGAACCGCAGTCTGAACATGCTGGTCTCCGACGAGGAGCTTGCGGCCCGACGCAACGCCTGGACAGCGCCCACGCCACGCTACGAGCGGGGCTACGGGTTCATGTTCTCCAAGCACATTGAACAGGCCGACAAGGGCTGCGACTTCGATTTCCTCAGGACCGAATTCGGCCGGGTGGTCGATGAACCGGCGATCAACTGACACAACGCCGCTGTCCCCCGCCTGGGCTGCGGCTCCGGCTACATGAACGAAGCGAGGCCGATGATGACAGACTACGTCCTTTCCGATGAAACCCGCGCGAAGCTGATGAAGGTGTCCACTGCCTCAGTGGCGACGGCGCTCTACAAGAGGGGCCTTCGCAACCAGTTTATCCAGAACGTTCGGCCCGTGGCCTGGAAGGGCATCAACATGGTCGGTCAGGCCTTCACGCTGCGTTACATTCCGGCGCGCGAAGACCGCAACCCAATCGCCGTTTTTCGCAACGTCGACCATCCGCAGCGCGTTGCGGTAGAAACTTGCCCGTCCGGCTGGGTTCTGGTGATGGACAGCCGCAAGGATGCGCGCGCTGCCTCGGCCGGCTCCATTCTCGTCACCCGCCTTGCGGTTCGCGGCTGTGCGGGCGTGGTCTCGGATGGCGGGTTCCGGGATGCGGAAGGAATCGGCAGGCTCGACATGCCCGCTTATCACCAGCGCCCGTCCGCGCCCACTAATCTGACTCTGCACGAGGCGCTCGACATGAACCTGCCAATTTCCTGCGGCGATGCACCCGTCTTCCCGGGCGATGTGATGCTCGGCGACGGCGACGGCGTGATGGTCATCCCAGCCCATCTGGCAGACGAGATCGCCGAGGAATGCGCCGGCATGGAGAACTTTGAGGATTTCGTGCTCGAGCAGGTCCTGGACGGAGCCGCGATCATCGGCCTCTACCCGCCGACGACGCAGAAGGCGCAGGCGGACTATGCGGAATGGCGCAAGAAGACCAGCCGCTAAGCTGTTCCTGATCCCAGCGAGCATCGTGAGAATTCCGGTCCCGACGGTTGGCAAAAAGTGCCTCCTGAGGCAGCGGAGAGTTCCTTGAGAAACTTCTCTGCCTGCGGATCCGCTCCTTCAGGCTGGCTGACTAAGAAATCGCGGTCCAACCTGTAAGGGGCACAGGTCGAGCTGCCACGGTCGTCGTCAATGCCGCGGAACAGGCAGCTTTCGCCATGAGTTCGTGCGCTTCTCGTTTGGCTCGCCGGCTGCTTCGCGAACGCACCGTCCACCCACTGCCGCGTGCAGGACGATTGCATCAGAATCCGCAATTTGGATCGGGACTGCCGAATGTCGGGTTGAAATATTTTTCATTTAGAAATAGGAATGTTCAAAGTGATGGCTTCGACGCTGCGGCGCGTCAGGAACTGGAGGGAGCGACATGGCCCATCCGCAATTTGCAGCGGAACTATTGCAGCGCGCTGAAAAGCAGGGGCCGATCATCATCGGGCTTGCCGGCGCCGGGCAGATGGGCACCGACATCGTCGTCCAGGTCGCGCTGATGCCGGGCATGCGGATCGGCGCCATTTCCGAGGTCAGGCCGCAGGCGGCGATCGACGCGGCACTGCTCGCCGGCCACGACCGCTCGGACATCGTGCAGGCTGGCAACGTAGCGGCCATCGACCGCGCCATCGAGGCCGGCAAGATCGCCGTGACCGAGGATCTGCATGCGCTGGCGGCGGCCGGCCGCATCGACGTCATCATCGACGCGACGGGCAATCCCAACATCGGCACGCTGTTCGCGCTCGAAGTGATGAAGAACGGCAAGCATATCGTCATGCTCAATGTCGAAGCCGACATCACCATCGGCCGCTTCCTCAAGGAGGAGGCGCGCAAGGCCGGCGTCGTCTATACGGGCGCGGCCGGCGACGAGCCCGCCTGCACGCTGGAGATCATCGGCTTTGCCAGGAGCCTCGGCTTCAACATCATCGCCGCCGGCAAGGGCAAGAACAATCCGCTGAAGATCGACGCCATGCCCGCCGACTACGAGAAGGAGGCGGCAGAGCGCAACATGAATGCGCGCATGCTGGTCGAATTTGTCGACGGCTCGAAGACGGCGATCGAGATGGTGGCGATCGCCAACGCCACCGGCCTGGTGCCTGACGTGCCGGGCATGCACGGCCCGACCGCGACGCTGGAGGAACTGGCCAGCGTGCTTTGCCCGCGCGAGGATGGCGGCGTGCTGAATCGCAAGGGCATTGTCGATTATTCGATCGGCAAGGGCGTGGCGCCCGGCGTATTCTGTATCATCGAGACAAGGCATCCGCGCGTGCTGGAGCGGATGGTCGATCTCAAGGTCGGCAAGGGTCCGTATTTCACGATCTTCCGCCCCTATCATTTGACCAGCCTGGAAGTGCCGCTGTCGGCGGCGCGCGCCGTGGTCTATAAGCGCGCCGACATGGAGCCGCTCGACCATCCGGTCGCCGAGGCGGTGGCGGTCGCCAAGAGCGACCTTGGCCAGGGACAGTCGCTCGGCATGATCGGCGAGAACGACTATCGTGGCTTCGCCATGACCTGGGGGGATGCGCGCGCCAAGGGCGCGCTGCCGATCGGCCTTGCCGAACGCGCCAAGGTGGTCAAGCCGGTCAAATCAGGCGACTTCCTCACCTATGAAAATTGTGTACCCGACGATTCGATGGTGATAACCCAGATCCGCCGTCGTCTCGACCAGTCGGATGGACGGTTCGTTACGAACGCTGCCTGAACCGGCCGGATTTCCGCCTGATGGACGATGTCGTAATCGGGATCGACGCCTCGACGACAGCCGTGAAGGCAATTGCCTTCACGCGTGACGGCGAGGAGCTGTTCCAAGCGCGCGAGGCCTATCCACTTTCAAATCCCAGGCCCGGCCATTTCGAGCAGGATGCCGAACATTGGTGGGCGGCACTGCTTGGCGCGCTGAGCCAAATCGCCGACAAGGTCGGCGCACCACGGGTGGCAGCGATTTCCATCGCTCACCAGCGCGAGACGTTCACCCTGATCGATCATGCCGGCAAGCCGCTCATTCCCGCGATCCTTTGGCTGGACGAGCGCGCCCGTCCGCAAGTTGTCAGGCTTTCCGCCGAACTCGGCCGCGCGGCGATCCGCGACTGGAGCGGCAAGCCGCCGGACCCGACGCCGGCACTCTATGCTGTTCGCTGGCTTGCCGAACACCAGCCGCAAGCGCTCGCCGACGCCGCCGCACTCGTCGACGTGCATGGCTTCCTCGTCCACCGGCTGACCGGACGTCTCGTCACCAGCACGGCCAGCGCGGATCCGCTCGGGCTGCTCGACATCAAGACCAGCACCTGGCACCCTGAGCTCGTTGCGGCCGCGGGGCTGCGGCCGGAGCAGTTGCCGGAGTTGGTCGCGCCGGGCACGATCTGCGGCGGACTTGTCGAAAGTGCGGCACGGCTGACCGGCCTGAAGGCCGGCACGCCTGTCGTCGCCGGCGCCGGCGACGGCCAGGCGATGGGCCTCGGCATGGGCGTCCACGGCGAGGGCAAGAGCTATCTTTCGCTCGGCTCGGGCGTCGTCAGCGGCTGCTACTCCGGCAAGGTCAAAACCTCGGACGCGTTTCGGACGCTGATCTCGCCGACCGGCTCCGGCTTCATGCTGGAGACCGTGCTGCGCTCGGGCATGCAGTTGGTCGACTGGATCGTTCGCACCACCGGTTCGCCGTCGGCCGCAGCGCTGGAGAAAGCGGCGGTGGATGTTGCCGCCGGCAGCGAGGGCCTTCTGGCCATGCCCTATTGGGCCGGCGTCATGAGCCCCTATTGGGATGGTGCTGCGCGCGGCGCCATTGTCGGCCTGTCCCTCGACCACCGACCGGAGCATCTCTTCCGCGCGGTACTGGAAGGCATCGCCTTCGAGCAAGCCATCGCCAGCGAGGCGATGGAAACTCAAGTCGGCGGCAAACCGGCGGCGATGATCGCAGCCGGCGGCGGCACCAATTCGGCGCTGCTGATGCGGATCATGGCAAGCGTGCTCGAGCGGCCGCTCTCGGTGTCGCCGGTCAACGAAGCCGCAGCACTTGGCGCCGCCATGCTGGCGGCTTCGGCGATGGGATGGTTTGCCTCGCCCGAGACGGCGGCCGAGGCGATGACCGCGCCGCCGACCAGGCAGGTCGACCCGGTCGGCGAGTTGGTCGCCTGTTACCGCGTGCGCAAGGCGATCTACCGCGATCTCTATCAGGCGACGCGCGACATCCATGCTCGCCTCGAGGCGCTTGGCAAGGCTTAGCGGTTGAGCAGGCCCTTGGCCGCGTCCTCGTCGGTGACCAGGACCGAGACCCTGGTGCTGGCGAGCGCCGCCCGCATGACGGCGATCTTTTCCTGCCCCCCCGAAACCAGGACGATGTTCGGGATGTCGGACAGATCCTGCAGCGGATAGGCGCAGACCCGGCGGTTGACCTCATGGTCGACCGGGCGGCCTTCGGCGTTGATGAAATGACATAAGATATCGCCAACGGCTCCGGCCGTCTGCAATTCCTCGAGTTCGCTGGGTTTGATGAAGCCGTAATTGGCGATCGGACTGTCGTTTGAAAACGAGCCGACGCTGAGCACGGCGATGTTTGCACGCCGCGCGCGAAAAACGACGTCCTGAACACTGCGCTGGCTCATGAAGGCGTCGCGCTGCTCCGGCCTGTCGGCATAGACCGGCACCGGCAGCAGAAAGCACTCCGCACCGATTTTTTCGGCAAACTCCCAGGCGCTTTCGGTCGGATTGAGCGGCTGCGCGTGGGTGAGGCCGCCCAGCATGGAGACCACCGTCGTCCTGGCGATCGGCCGCCGCGGCAATTCGTTGATGGCGAATTTCAGCGTCCGCCCCCAGCCCAGCGCGACGACGTCGCCGGCATTCACATTGTCGGCCAGATAGGCACCCGCGGCATGGCCGATCATCAGCGGCGCGTTGCTTCGGTCGGCTGCCGACGGCACCACGACGGCCTGGCTGAGCCCGAAGCGTTGCTTCAGGGCCTCTTCCAGCACCATGCATTCGACGACGCTGTCACGAATGCGGAACTGGACGACGCCCTCCTCGCGCGCCGCGGATAAGATGCGATGCACCTTGATGCGACCAATGCCGAGGATTTCGGAAATCCTCTCCTGCGTCAGCCCCTCGACATAATAGTGCCACGCGGCACGGGCCTTCAGCTCGGCATCCGGGAAGCGCGAGGCCCTGTCATTCTCCGTCATCGCCATCTTTTGCCCTCCCGCAGTCGCCCGGATCCGTCAAGGCCATTCAGATGGCGTATCCGGCCGAGCGGTCCGAAATCGTTCTGCATGCCCAGGACTCAGGCCCAGGATAGCGTCCACAACGCGAGATGAAAGCCAAAATGGTCAACATTTACTTCGTCTTGGCCGTCTTGCCCTGCTCAAGCAGCCAAAATGAACTCGCAGGACGGGAACCGGACCTGAAACGCGGCAGTTCGTGTCTTCCGTAAGGCAAACCGCCTGGCGGCGCAAACCGGCTGGAATGATGCGGCGGGCCTTGACAATTTTCTGACGAACAGTTTAGCTGAACAAAATTGCTTATCAAAGATAAATTGTTCACAAGGGAGGCGCTTGGTGAACAAGAGTGAGCCGGCGACGCATCGCCGGACTGCTGGTGGAGGAGCAAAGTGGCTGTGAGCAACGATGCAAGCGAGTTGAAGGCCGGCCCGGGTGCTCAGGCCGCGGCGGGCGCGAAGCTTTCGGCCCTGTTCGCCGGGACCATGGGCCCGCTGATCGGGTTGGTGCTTTTGTGCCTGGTCCTGTCGCTGACCACCGACACGTTCCTGACCTTCCGCAACATCCTCAATGTGCTCGACCAGGTCACAGTGCTCGGCATCATGGCGATTGGCATGACGCTGGTCATTCTGATCGGCGGCATCGACCTGTCCGTCGGCTCCGTCCTGGCGCTCGCCGCCATGGTGATGGGCTTCGTCGCTCATCCGGACCATCTCAATCTCGGCATGTCCGCCGGCATCGTCACAGCGCTTGTCGTTGCCGGGCTTTGCGGGCTGGTTTCAGGCCTGCTGGTGACGGTCACCAAGCTGCCGCCCTTCATCGCGACGCTGGCCATGATGTCGGTGGCGCGCGGTCTCGCCAACATGATCACCGACGGCTCGCAGATCATCGGCTTTCCCGACTGGTTCACCAGCCTGTCGATCATCCGCCATTTCGGCTTCCTGTCGGTCACCGTCGGGCTGATGATCGTGCTGGCCATCATCTTCGCGATCTTCCTGAACTACCGCGCGACCGGCCGCAGCCTCTACGCGATCGGCGGCAGCGCCGAGGTCGCTCGGCTGTCCGGCATACCGGTCAAGTCGCTGACCAACTGGGTCTACGCGGCCTGCGGCGTACTGGCCGGGCTTGCCGGCATCGTGCTTGCGGCACGGCTCGATTCCGTCCAGCCGAGTTCCGGCTTCGGCTACGAACTGGACACGATCGCGGCGGTTGTGATCGGCGGCGCCAGCCTGTCGGGCGGCGTCGGTTCGATAGGCGGCACCGCGGTCGGCGTGCTCATCATCGGCGTGCTGCGCAACGGGCTGAACCTGCTCGGCGTGTCGCCCTTCGTCCAGCAGGTGGTGATCGGCGTCGTGATCGCGCTGGCGGTGGCCACCGATACATGGCGCCGGCGAGCGCAATGAAGGGTTGGGGCGCAATGGAGAGCGGGGCGCCATGAGATTCGCTTGGGATGTCCGGGCGAAAACGGATCGGTGATCCGAAACTGGGAGTTGTTCGGCCAGGGGGCGCCGCGATGCGCCGGCAGGACAGATTGAACATCAACGGAGGAAACACATGCTGACCAAACGTTCATTGCTGCTCGCTGCCGCAGCAATCATTCCGCTGCTCGGGCTGTCCGACATGGCCTCGGCCAAGGACGCCAAGAAGCTTGGCCTTGCCGTCGCCAATCTGCAGGCCGATTTCTTCAACCAGATCAAGCAGTCGGTCGAAGCCTACGGCAAGGAAAAGGGCATCGAAATCATCACCGTCGACGCCAAGGGCGATTCGGCGACCCAGGTCAGCCAGGTGCAGGACCTGATCACGCAGAACATCGATGCGCTGATCTACATCCCGGCCGGCGCCACCGCAGCCACCGTGCCGACCAAGACGGCCAAGGCTGCCGGCATCCCGGTCATCAATGTCGACCGCAACGCCGACGGCGCGCCCGGCGATACTTTCATCGCCACCAACAGCGTGGCATCGGCCAAGGCGGTGTGCGACTACATTGCCAAGCAGGCCGGCGGCAAGGGCGAGCTGATCATCATCCATGGCCAGAAAGGCACGACGCCCGAGGTCGACCGCTCGAAGGGCTGCGGCGAAGCGCTGAGCGCCTATCCCGACATCAAGGTGGTCGGCGAGCTGTGGAGCGAAGGCTGGCACCAGGACGAGGGCTTCAAGCTGACGCAGGACCTGCTGCAGTCGCATCCCGACGTGTCGATCGTCATCGGCCAGGCCGATGCGCTGGCGCTCGGCGCCGCGCAGGCGGTCAAGGTCGCCAATCCCGGCCACAAGGTCTGGGTTGCCGGCTTCGACGGCGACGTGGCGGCGCTCAAGGCGCTGAAGGGCGGCGTCTTCGACGTGACCGCGACGCAGCAGACACAAGGCATGGGCCGGCTTGCCGTCGATGCCGCGATCAAGCTGGTGGCCGGCGAAACCATTCCCGCGGAACAGCTGCAGGACGCGACGCTGACGACCAAGGACAATGTCGAGCAGTTCATCGCCAAGCACCCCTGACACCAGGCATCCCTGACGATTGACGAGCGGAACGATGTCGATGGATCCCAGCCATACGCAGACGTCCCATCCGGGGCTCTTCGTCAGCGGCCTCTGCAAGAGCTACGGACCGGTCCAGGTCCTGGCCGATGCGAGCTTCGAGGTGCGGCCGGGCGAGGTCGTGGCGCTGCTTGGAGAAAATGGCGCGGGCAAGTCGACCGTTTCGAACATCATCGCCGGCTCGACCAAACCGGATGCCGGCACCATCATCTGGCGGGGGAAGCCCTATTCCCCCGCCTCTCCCGCCGCCGCAATCGATGCCGGCGTCGGCATGATCCATCAGGAGCTGAAGCTGCTGCCGGATCTATCGGTCGCCGAGAACGTCTATGTCGGACGCCTGCCGATGCGCGCCGGCCGCATCGATCGCGCGGCCATGAATGCGCGGGCATCGGCGCAGTTGAAGCGGCTCGGCCTCGATGTCTCGCCGGAGCGCAAGGTGCGCACGCTGCGTATCGCCGCCCAGCAGCAGGTCGAGATCGCCAAGGCGCTGGCGCTCAATGCCGAGCTTCTGATCTTCGACGAACCGACGGCAGCGCTTGGCGGCGAGGAAACGGAACTGTTGTTCGAGCAGATCCGCAAGCTCAAGGCGGAAGGCATGTCGTTCATCTATATCAGCCACCGGCTGGACGAGATCGCCCAGATCGCTGACCGCGTGGTGGTGATGCGCGACGGGCGCATCGTCGCCCGGCATGAGCGCGCCGACATTCCGGTGCGCACGGTGGTCGAGCAGATGGTCGGCCGCAGCGTCGAGCGGATGTTCCCGCCGCTGGCGGAGCCGGGCAGCGAGACGTTGCTCGAGGTCGAGAACCTGTCCTCGCCGGAACGCAGTTTCCAGAATGTCAGTTTTTCGGTGCGGGCCGGCGAAATCCTTGGCATCGCCGGCCTGATCGGCGCCGGGCGCACGGAGCTGGTGCGGGCGATTGCCGGCGCCGATCCGATTTCGTCCGGCTCGGTGCGTGTCGGAGGCCAACCGGTGCACCTCAATGGCCCTGCGGCCGCGATCAAGGCCGGCGTGGTGCTGGTGCCGGAAGACCGCAAGGCGCAAGGCGTGGTGCTCGAGCAGACCATCGGCGAGAATCTGGCGATCGGCAATTTCGACCATGTGGCGCCCAACGGCTGGGTGTTTCCG
The DNA here is from genome assembly GCF_055901555.1 of Mesorhizobium sp. WSM4821. NCBI lineage: Bacteria > Pseudomonadati > Pseudomonadota > Alphaproteobacteria > Hyphomicrobiales > Phyllobacteriaceae > Mesorhizobium > Mesorhizobium sp. WSM4821. The sequence continues at coordinate 6,669,967 of NZ_CM148371.1, forward strand.
AAGGCGGTGCAGAAGTTCGCCGAGGACGGCATCAGCCGGCTCGGCGTCAAGGGTCGGCCGAACCAGGCTATCAGCAAGCTTTCCGGCGGCAACCAGCAAAAGGTGATCATCGCCAAATGGATTTCGCGGCCGCCCAAGGTGTTCATCCTGGACGAGCCGACACGCGGCATCGATGTCGGCGCCCGCGCCGCGATCTACGATGTCATCGCCAATCTCGCCCGCTCGGGGATGGCGGTGGTGGTGGTGAGTTCCGACCTCGAGGAAGTGCTCGGCCTGTCGCATCGCGTGCTGGTGCTGAGCCGTGGCCGCCAGCGCGGAATTCTCGACCGCAGCGAAGCGAGCAACGTCGCCGTCATGGAACTTGCCACAAGCTAGGACAGTTCAGCGGAGCGGAAGCGGGGGAATCGGAACAAAGCGCAGCAGGTGATATCCTCCCAGGCACCGGACCGCGCGGGGGGGGCGCCAGCCAAGGCTGGCGCCCTTCATTCCCAGGCAGTACCGGCGGCTCAACAGGAAACACTTCGATGACACTATTCGAACTTCATGGGGACGTTGCCCTCGTCACCGGCGCGGGCAGCGGCATCGGGCAAGCAATCGCCATCGGCCTGGCCGAGGCCGGCGCCGACATCGCCTGTTTCGGCCATGCCTCCAAGGGCGGGCTGGACGAGACCGCGCACAGGATCTCGGCGCTTGGCCGCAAGGCACTGGTGCTCACCGGTACGGTGACTTCGGAAAGCGATCTCGCGGCGGCGGTCGAGCGCACGGAGGAGGAGCTTGGCGCGCTGAGCATCGCCGTCAACAATGCCGGGATCGCCGGAGCTGAGCCGGCCGAGACGCTGTCGCACGAAAAATGGCAGAAGCTCTACGACGTCAATGTCAGCGGCGTGTTCCTGTCCTGCCAGGCCGAAGCGCGCACAATGCTTAAGCGGCGCAAGGGCTCGATCATCAACATCGCCTCGATGTCGGGCTCGATCGTCAATCGCGGCCTAACCCAGGCGCACTACAATTCGTCGAAGGCCGCCGTCATCCACATGTCCAGGAGTCTGGCCATGGAATGGGCCGATCGCGGCCTGCGCGTCAACGTCGTCAGCCCCGGCTATACGCTGACGCCGATGAACAAGCGGCCGGAGGTCGCCGACCAGGTCAAAATCTTCGAGCGTGATACGCCAATGGGGCGCATGGCGGCGCCGGAGGAAATGGTCGGCCCGACCGTGTTCCTGGCCAGCCGCGCCTCGAGTTTCGTCACCGGCATCGACCTGATCGTCGACGGCGGCTTCGTCTGCTGGTAGGAGATAAAATGCAGAAGCGGTTCCTGGGCAAGACGGCGGTCATCACGGGCGCCAGCGGCGGCATCGGTGCGGCGATGGCCAGGCGCTTCGCGGCGGAAGGCGCGGCCGTCGTCGTCAGCGCCATCGACCCGCGCGTCGACGAGGTGGCCGCCGGCCTGAAGGCGGAAGGCGCCAAGGTCGCATCGCTGCGCATGGACGTGACGAAAAAGGACGAGGTCGCCGCCCTTTACGACCTTGCCGAACGGCAGTTCGGCCGCGTCGACATCTCCGTGCAGAATGCCGGCGTCATCACCATCGCCAGGATCGAGGCGATGACCGAGGCCGAATGGGACAAGGTGATGGCGGTGAACACCAAGGGCGTGTTCCTGTGCTGCCAGGAGGCGATCGCGCGCATCCGCAAGCATGGCGACGGCGGCAGGCTGATCAACACCGCATCCGGCCAGGCGCGCCAGGGCTTCATCTACACGCCGCACTATGCCGCTTCGAAATTCGGCGTCGTCGGCATCACCCAGAGCCTCGCCAAGGAAGTGGCCAAGGAGAAGATCACCGTCAACGCGATCTGCCCCGGCATCATCGACACGGACATGTGGGCCTACAACGACGCGGCATGGGGCAGACTGATGGGCGATTACAAGCCCGGCGAGCTGATGGCCGAATGGGTGAAGAATATCCCGATGGGCCGCGCCGGCACCGGCGAGGATGTTTCCGGCCTGGTCAGTTTCCTGGCCAGCAGCGACGCTGCCTACATCACCGGCCAGACGATCAATGTCGATGGCGGCCTGATCATGTCGTGAGAATACTCGGGCGACAGTGCGCCGTTCGAATTTCATGATGTCCCCTGTTTGAGCATCGATTATCCGAAAACCGCTTCACACTTTTCGGTCCGATCTGCTCCTAACCGAGCATCGGATTATTCGAAAACCGCTTCACGCTTTTCGGTCCGATGCTCTGGTCGCATTATCCGTTGCGCGACATGAATGTTGGTATATATAATTTCATCCCATGAAAATGGCTTCGGTGAGCCGCTGGCTTGCCCAAGCGACAGCCGAGATCATGGGAACCTTGATGGCTCGCACGTTCCTGAGCACCGCAAGACCGGCGATCGATACGCGGATCGCTGGTTGCGCGGCGACCCGTCGGCAGCCATGACGCAAACCTCCCGCATTACATTCTCATCGAATTGGGCATCGTCCCCTCTGCGCCGGCTTCAGCTCCGGCAGCATTGTTGCGCCAATGGCCTTGCGCAAAGACCGGCTTTTCCAACACAATCAAAAAAAGACGCCACAAGGGAACGACGATAACTTCCACCAGAGCTTGACAGGAGAACAGGCATGTCACTTCGGAGTATGATTTCGAGTTTATCAATGGGAGCCTTGGCGCTTGCCGCGGCAAGCGTACTGACGCCTTCGGCCCATGCGGCCGCGCCAGAATCCAACGACCCCATAAAGATCGCGCTGTTCGACTGGACCAGCGTCAATCTGAACGCAAAAATCCTCGGCGGCATTCTTGAAAAGCTCGGATACACGGTCGAGTACCCGACCGCCGATTATCTCTCGAGCCTGACCACAGGCCTCACCAATGGCGATCTCGCTGTCGCCATGGAGTTCTGGGACACGACCGCCGGCGAAGCCATGAAGGCCTCGGATGCGACCGGGCAGACCGAACGCCTCGGCGCGCTCGGGCCCAAGGCCAAGGAAGAGTGGTGGTATCCCGAATACATGAAGGAGAAATGCCCGGGCCTGCCGAACTGGGAGGCGTTGAAGGACCCGAAATGCGCCGAGGCCTTCTCGACTGCGGAAACAGCGCCGAACGGCCGCTATCTCGGTGGCCCAGTGACATGGGAAGGTTTTGACGACGAGCGTGCCGCGGCGTTGAAACTGCCCTTCACCGTCATCCATGCCGGCACCGACGCGGCGATGTTCGCCGAACTGGATTCGGCCTATCAGCGCAAGGCGCCGATCATGCTGTGGGTCTACTCGCCGCATTGGGCGCCGGCCAAGTACAAGGGCGAATGGGTCGAATTCCCCGACTATACGCCGGAGTGCTACAACGACCCGAAATGGGGTGTGAACCCCGATGAGAAGTATGACTGCGGCAAGCCGCATGGCGAGATCTGGAAGTATTCCTGGGCCGGCATGAAGGACAAGTGGCCGGTCGCCTACAAGGTGGCGAAAAACTACACGATCGATACCGATGAGCTCAACAAGATGAGCGGCGAGATCGATCTCGAAGGCAAGACGCCGGAAGACGTCGCGGCTGCCTGGATCACCGCCCACGAAGCCGACTGGAAAGCCTGGGCCGAGTGATCGTTCCGACTGGAAACAGCGAGACCCGGCCATTCATGGCCGGGTCTCTATCCAATATTCCAGAAGGACGACTGCATGGCCGATACGACTGAACAGGGGCAGCAAGCGGCAGGCACGCCAAAGGATGCCCGTCCGATAAAACTTGCCTGCCGCAACGTCTGGAAGCTGTTCGGGGCGAACGCGGCCAATTTCATCCGCCAGCGCGACGGCAAGGCCAGCATGGCGGACGTCGCTGCGGCCGGGCTGGTTGGCGCCGTGCGCGCCGTCGACCTCGAAATCCGCCAGGGCGAAATCTTCATCATCATGGGCCTGTCCGGCTCCGGCAAATCAACGCTGGTGCGCTGCATGTCGCGGCTGGTCGAGCCGACGCATGGCAAGGTCGAATTCGAGGGCAAGGATCTCCTCAAGATCTCCGATGCGGCGCTGATCGATCTGCGGCGCCACCGCATGGGCATGGTGTTCCAGAATTTTGCCCTGCTGCCGCATCTGAACGTGCTGGAGAACATCGCCTTTCCCCTAGGCATTCAGGGGCAGGACCGGCCGACGCGCGAAAAGCGGGCACGCGAGGTCATCGAGCTTGTCGGGTTGCGCGGCCGCGAGCATTTCTATCCGCGCGAGCTTTCCGGCGGCCAGCAGCAGCGCGTCGGCATCGCCCGCAGCCTCGCCACCAAACCGGAGATCTGGTTTCTCGACGAGCCGTTCTCGGCGCTCGATCCACTGATCCGCCGCGAAATGCAGGACGAGCTGATGCGGTTGCAGACCATGCTGCACAAGACCATCGTCTTCATCACCCATGATTTCGACGAGGCCATACGGCTGGCCGACCGCATCGCCATCATGAAGGACGGCGAGGTCATCCAGATCGGTACGCCGGAAGAGCTGGTGGTCAATCCGGCGACCGACTATGTCGCCGAATTCACCCGCGACGTCGACCGCGCCAAGGTGATCTCGGCGCGAAGCCTGATGCGCGCCTGCGACGCAACCGAGCATGGCGGCGTGGTCGCACCGGATGCCAAGATATCAAGTTTTTCGGCTGATATCGTCTCGGCCGGCAAGCCGTTCGCGGTGGTCAACGGCACCGGCAAGGCGATCGGCGAGGTCACGCCGCAAGCGGTGATCGATCTTCTGGCGGGCATCGAGCGCCATGGGACCAGCGCATGACGGTGACGGCAAGCACCAGCGCGGCGAGATCGCGGCCGGTTCAGATCTGGCTGGTGGTCTGGGCCTGCGCCCTTGCCGCCGTGCTTGCCGTGTTCCTGCTGCAGGACAACCTGCCCTGGGCTGTCAATTACCCGGCCGGCGCAATCGTTCCCGTCGCCGACTGGGTCAGCGCGCTGATGAACTGGGCGAAGCGAAACCTGTCCTGGCTGACGCGGTCGATCACCACGGTGCTCGGCGTGCCGCTCGACTTCGCGCTCAGCCTGCTGGCCAAGAATTTCAAGGTCGGCCATGGCGCGGACATGATCGTCTTGCCGCGCCTGTCCTGGGTCGGCGTCTGCATCGCCGCATTGCTGGCCGGACGCGCCGCCGGCGGCTGGAAGCTCGGCGCGCTGGTTGGCGGCTGTTTCCTCTACATCGCTTTGTTCGGCCAATGGACCAGCGCCATGCTGACGCTCGGGCTGATCTCCATCGCCGTGCCGTTCTGTATCATCACCGGCCTGTTCGTCGGCATCTGGGCGTGGCGCAAGCCATGGGCGGAGAGGCTGTTGATCTCCCCTGCCCTCGATCTGATGCAGACCATCCCGACCTTCGCCTATCTGATCCCGATGCTGCTTTTGTTCGGCAACAGCCCGGTGTCGGCGATGATGGCGACGGCCATTTTCGCGACGCCGCCAATGGTGCGCGCGACGATGCTGGGACTGTCGCGGGTGCCGTCCGAGATCGACGATTTCAGCGAGATGGCCGGCTGCACGGCGCGCCAGAAACTATGGCGCGTGCTTTTGCCGTCGGCGCGCCCGACGCTGATGGTCGGCGTCAACCAAGTGATCATGCTGGCGCTCAACATGGTCATCATCGCCTCGATGATCGGCGCCGGCGGCCTCGGCTACGACGTGCTTTTGGCGCTGCGCGCGCTGAAGGTCGGCGAGGCGATGGAAGCCGGCCTCGCCATCGTCGCGCTGGCGATCGCCCTCGACCGGCTGAGCCAGGCGATCGCGCGCAATCACGCGCAAGGCCATGTCTATCAGGAGGTGAGTCCGAGCTTCTGGCGCCGCTACCCCAATCTGACGCTGGCCATCGCCATCCTTGCAGCCACGACGCTCCTTGGCCTGTTCTTTCCGGCCTTGGCCGCGGTGCCGAAGGCGATGACCCTCACCACCGCGCCGCTGTGGAAGGCAGCGGTGAGCTGGATCACGATCAACTTTTTCGACACGATCGAAGCGTTCCGGGTGGCGCTGATCCTCAATGTGCTGAACCCGGTGCGCGCTTTCTGCGAGGGCTTTCCTTGGCTGGGCGCGGTGTTCCTGCTCGGCCTTGCCGGCTACCAGCTCGGCGGCCTGCGCCTGGCCGCACTGGTGGCGGCGCTGACCGTCTTCTGCGCGGTGACCGGGCTTTGGGAAAAGACCATGGCGACGGTCTATCTGTGCGGCATCTCGGCCTTCATCGCATGCCTGATAGGCATCCCGATCGGGCTGATGGCATCGCGCAGCGACCGTGTCGAGAAGATCGTCACGCCGGTGATCGACACCTTGCAGGTGCTGCCGTCATTCTGCTTCATCATTCCTGTGGTGATGCTGTTTCGGGTCGGCGACGTCACGGCGATGATCGCGACCGTCGCCTTCGCCGTGGTGCCGGCCATCCGCTACACCAATCACGGCCTCAGGCAGGTGCCGCCGGCGCTGATCGAGGCGGCAAAGGTGTCGGGCTGTACCAAGCGCCAGACGTTCCTGCGCGTGCAGCTGCCGCTGGCGCTGCCCGAGATCATGCTGGGCGTCAACCAGACGATCCTGATGGCGCTGGCGATGATCATCATCTGCGCCATGGTCGGCACGCGCGATCTCGGCCAGGAGGTGTTCATCGCGCTGTCCAAGGCCGATTCCGGCCGCGGTATCGTTGCCGGACTGGCCATCGCCTTCATCGGCATCATCGCCGACCGACTGTTCAACGCCTGGACGGCGAAAGCGCGGGCAAGGCTGGGATAGCCGGAGATGGAGGGGGGCGCGGCGAAATGTCAACGTCGCGCCAGCAGCGTCCTTGTGTGGCGCGAACGACTGGAACAGGTCAGAATCTCCGGTTCCTGGAGCTGCTGATGCTCGAAATAGCCGCTGGCTTGCCCCGGACGCTTGCCAAGCGGCCAGCCATGTCGACTGACCTTCTGCGAGACAGACGTCTCTGCCCGCCGCGTCACGTTTGTCCTGCCCGAAATGCGTCCCAAGCTGGCTTCATGCTGAAGCGCCCCATTGTGACTCTAGCTTTCTCCTCATCCTTTCCATCGCTGCAGCCGCTATAAGGCTGGTCGGGTTCCGGCGGCGCATCGTCACTCGTCGCAACTGGCTCAGGTGCTCTTGAGCGTGCCGTTCATCCCTTCCGGATGGAAGCCGCCCTTGCTCACTCCATCCTTGTCGGTGAGGTAGACGATCCGGAGCACCTCCCGCGGCGTTCTGGTGAACGCGATCGCATCGGGCGTCGACGGAACGATGTTGGCTTTGCTGTCCGCCTGAATACCTTGATCCTTATCGTCTGATCCGTCGATTTTGTCTCGGGCATCGGAGACAGCATTGGCGGCCTTCCAGGCTTCCTCTCCCTTCCGGTATAGCGTGGATCGCGCCATTCCCATGTGATAGGCCTCGACCGCCAGGATGCCTGCGGCGGCGGCGAGGAAGTCCTTGTTTTTCAGAACTGTCGCAGCACCGGCATAGGCGGTGACGCCGACATCCTCGAACAACATCCCGCCGAGAACGAAGTTCGTTTCGTTGCCGAATGGGTCGAAGTCCGCACCGAGACCAGCTGCCTCCGCAACCGCCTTGAACCCCGCATCGAAATCGATCACCGGCCGGTCGACGGCGTTGGCTCCAAGCGTCTTGCGGTAGAAGCGGACGTGCGCGAGTTCGTTTTCCGCGACTTCCTGCATGAATTCGCCGATGGCCGGCGTCTCGAACGAGACTTGCTTTCCACCGACGACCTCGCCGGGTTTCGAACCGACATCGGCTGCTTCGATGCCCGTTCCGGTGGTGCCGCGGAGGTAGTATTCAGCCTCCATGTATTCGAGGTTGAGCGCAAAGCGGAAAATGTCCTCGTCCGATATGTCCTGTGCCAATACCGGAGAAGGCCGTGCGATTCCGCCGATTGCCGCTCCGGCACCGAGTACGACGAGTCCCTGAAGCGACTGACGCCGGGATAGGTGAAGTGCGCCCTGCATGGCGGTCTCCTATGTTTTGTTGATTCAACTCCGCTGTCAGCACCGCGGCGCCGAAAGCATTTGCCTGACGATTAGATGCTGCGGGCCGCCAAAATATTCCCGCGTCCCCTACAAGAGCTCCGCGAAAGAAGCCGGCGTAATCTCGGCGTGGACGGCGTCTAGGTGCGTCGCTCAGTCGCCGCGTTCATCTGATGAGTATCTTTTCGAACCAAGCGGATCGCGAGCCGATCCAAGACTGATTGCGCGAGGCGGTCACAACGGGCGCCAGCGAAGAGAAACGTGTCCGTGAACACGGTGGCGAGCTCGTTCCGCAGCGCCTCGCGGAGCAGCCGGCGTGCGCGATAAAGGCGGGTGCTCACTGTCTGAGGTCGCAACGCCAAAAGAGAAGCCGTTTCCTCAATGCTCATTTCCTCGACATCGCGCATGACAAAGACGATGCGAAAGGGCTCTGGCAAGCCACCGACGGCTCGCTCCAGGAGGCTACGGATTTCAGCGAGAGCGGCCGCCTCTTCGGGATCAGGCTTGTGGACGCTGAACGGAGCGACCATACCTTCGATGGCTTTCACGTCGACGGTGGGCCGCCTTTTCCGGCGGCGTCCCAGCGCCTCATTCAGCGCGATCCGGGTGAGCCAGGTCGATAGCCGCGCCTCCGCGCGGAATTCGGCCAGATGGGTGAAGGCGTGGATATAGGTCTCCTGAAGGACGTCCTCCGCCTCGGTGTCGTCATTCAGGACGGCGCGGGCGACCCGGTGAAGCTGCTGATTGTGACGCTTGATGATTAACCAGAATGCGGCGGGGTCACGCTGTCGCGCGTGTTCAACCAGCCCCGCGTCGTCAAGGTCCTCGATCCTCACTGCCTCGGTGGATCCGGTCGGCTTCATCATAGGCGCTCCAGATGCATCAGCCTGCCGCTACGCGGGCGGGCGTGAGAAAGTTCACCTCAAGTTGCTCTTCGGAAACAGCACACGCCCGGGTCTCGCATTCATTCGCGCCAGCATTTCTTTGATCAAGCGTGTTTTGGTGCGCCCCGCTTCCTTCGGCGGCACGAGGTAACGCACGAGGGTCTCGAGCCAGGTGAGGACCCGGGACTAAACGAGGAGCCCCTGGACGCCTCCCCTAGTTGTGTCACTCGCGGGCGAGTCTCAGCACAAGCATGGCAAATTCGCGCGGCCGCCTTCGCCGCCCGACCCTGAACATGACGGGCGCAGGCACTCAGATCGGCTTCACTAAACTGATCGCCGATCTCGGCTGCCCGCGCCGCCGTGGCGAAGGCGGCGGCTGCGGCTCCGGATTCGATCTGCTGCTCCGCGGCTGGCAGCAGAAGACATCCTTCTTCGACGCAGGCTTTCCCTTCGCGCTGAAGCAGGCGACGGGCGCGGCCGAACCATCCGGTTGCCTGGTTTGCCTCGCCGCGAAAAGCCAAGCGGAGTCCAAGCCAGAATGCAGCTCTCGCAGCACGAACGCTGGCCCCCCGATCGATAAAGGCGTGATGGGCGCGCTCCAGAACACGAATGTAATCCTCGTCCCGGCCGACAAGGTAGGACGCCGTTGCCAGCCGTTCGAGGTCCACGACACCAAGCGAAGTCGCTTCGTCGGCAAGCGACAGGTGCCGGTAGGACTCATGCCAAGCCTTTCGACCGAAAGCCTCGCGACCAAGGGCGAGTTGATCCGACTCCTCCAAGAGGCTTCTTTTGTGCTGTCTTTGATCCGAGTCGGCCACCCGGTTTACCTCCCGAGAACGACAGAACTCTAATAGATATAGCGATCATTGGCTGCTATGGGACCTCGCAATATAGTATGCTCAAACGCCAATGACCGGAACTCACCGAAAGCGCTCAGAAGAGCGCTGTCAAAGTGGGAAATTTTCCGGACGACAGCCGTATTCGGTTGCTCTGATTGGGGGACGCTCGGCTGGACTGGTCGGCTAACTGAGTTCATCGAGCTAACTGAGTTCATCGAAAGGCCGAAACGAGGTGCCTGGGCGACAAGCGACCCACGGCAGCCAAGATGCGGCTTGGCCGTTACGCTGCCTTTGGGTCTGCGACGCGATAGCGACCATAGCCCACCTTCACGTGCAATCTCTCGTCGCACATGCGTGAGAGGTAGCAACGCGGAATTCCAATAGCGGTGAGTTCCACCGTGCGCACTTCGCCCCGCTCACGGGCCAGCGCGACAGCCCGTTCCCTCAGTGTTGGCTTATGCCCGTCAGCAAGAAGTATGGCTTCGGCGCGGCCAGGTCATTCTTGCGCATCCTCGGTACCGGAGGGGCATTCTGGCATTCTGGCGTACGGCAATCGCGAATTCATATTTCACCGTTTCATCGTACCCGGCGCGCCACCGGCTTTTCTACGGCGCGTAGGAGCCTTCGGAAACGCCCAAAGCTCTGCGAGGCAGCGAGGATCCAAGTAGCGGTGAACACTTTAATTTTTGGCGGTAACCAGGTTGGTGCTGAGCTCGAAGGCCAGTCCCGGTCCGTCGCTGTGAGACCGGACCACCAGCGCGCTGTCGCTCACGATCGCTTCGACAACGCGCTTACGCTCCTCGTCGTCTATCGTCTTGCCGGCAGCGCTCATGCCGACCAGCGCCATGGTGTTCAACTGCAGAAAAGGTTCGCCCTCCTCGAAGCGTATGGTGCGCGTGATCCTCTTCGACCGGACCTCACTAAAGCCGGCGTCGCGGAGCAGTGCCTCGATTGGGCCCGGCTCGCCAAAGCGATATCGCTGATCGGCAACCGGGCCAAGGTGTCGCTCCGCGACGCGACGGAGTTCTCGAAAGAAGGGGATTTCCTCATCGGAACGCCAGGTGGCAACCGCCAACCGGCCGCCCTGCGCCAGCGACCGCCGCATCTCTGACGCCGCAGCGGGCTTGTCGGGAAAGAACTGCAGCCCCTGCTGACAGACGACCACGTCGAACTGCTCTCCGTCACGGAGCGGCAGTGCGCCGGCATTGCCTTCGCGCCAGTCGATCTCCGGTACCGCTTTGCGCGCGACGGCAAGCATATCCGCACTGATGTCGATGCCGACGATGCATCCGGCGGCACCGAGCTGTTCCCTTGCAACGCGCGCAACGATTCCTGTGCCGCAGGCGATGTCGAGGACACGATGGCCTGGAGACAGGTTTACCACTTCGAAGGTGACTTCGGCCCAGGGCCGGAAGAGAGGACCCACGAGCCAGCGCTCGTACATCTCCGGAAAACTTGGCTGACCCATTGCGTAGCTGGGCAAGGTCGCTTTGGCTTCCATGGTCTTCTTCAATCTCAAATCGGCGCACGCAGCGGCTTGCGGGTGGTGAGGCCTGCGTAGGCGATGTGGCCAAAGAACGTTCCTGCTTCCACCCGGCGACGCGCTTCCGACTTCAATGCGGCCGCCGTCGCTTCACCGATCGTGCCTGACGAATTCAGAATATCGGCGCCTCGATCTATTACCGACAGCATATAGGCGCCGCCGCCGGTTTCCACATAGCCGTGGCTTCGGAAGTCCGCCCCTTCGAATCCGCTGGCGCGTATGAGCGATGGAAGTCGGCGCATCAGCCAGCGGTCGTTCACCGAGTTGGCCATCATGGCAGCGACGCAGGTCTGCAGCGGATCGTGATCGCCGAGCGCGACGGTCGTGGTCGCATAGTCGCCGTCAAACACCGCGAGCGAGCCGCCCGGCCGCAGCACACGGTGAGCCTCGGCGAGCGCTCGCTCTGGTCCCGGCACGTGGGAGAGAGTGGAATCGAAGATGACAACGTCGAACGTGTCATCGCCGAATGAGAGAGATCGTCCATCGGCTTCCTGGAAGGTCACGTTGGCAAGGTTGGAAGCCAATCTCTGCGCCTCCCGGATCAGCGATGCCGCCGGGTCTATGCCCACGACAGCTTTGACGTCGGGCCAGCCTGCAAGTACCCGAGTCAGCACGCCCGTTCCGCAGCCCACCTCCAGGACATGCGCCCCTGTGGGAAACTCAATGCTGGAAAGAAAGACGCGCCGCATGGCCTGTTGCTGCGGGTCGGCGCCTCGTGTCTCGAGGACGCCGGCAAGGCGCTCCTGCACTGAAGACTCAAGCTCGGCGACAGTGGCCCAGACGTCAGGCATCAGATCACCCTAACTAAATGCAAACCCCTTTGTGCCACGAGGGGGCGACCTACCCTCCGTGGTCCCAGGCAAGCATACCAACACCGCGCGCCCGCGAAAAATGCTATTGTCTCATCGGCTTGATGCCTGATGCGCATCAGAGGAATAGTCCATGGAGATGCATGAGGTCCGATACTTTCTTGCCGCGTGCGAGACCTTGAACTTCCACAAGGCCGCGGCGCGGTGCCATGTCACGCAATTGGCGCTCACAGGGGCGATCCAGAAACTGGAAGCGGAGCTTGCGTCGCATCTGTTCCGCCGGGAGCGTAATCATGTCCAGCTCACGGATTTTGGGCGTCTGATGCGACCGCATCTGGAAGCGGTCCTCGACCGCACCACAAACGCACAGCAGGTCGCGCGAAGCTTCCTCAAGCAGGAAGCCGCACCTCTGACTCTCGGTGTGATGTGCACGATCGGTCCACTCCGCTTTGTCGGGTTCCTGAACGAGTTTCGAGAGCATCATCCGGGAATCGAAGTGAGCGTCGTCGAGAGCGTTCCTTCCCGACTCAGCGAACTTCTCCTCGATGGTTCGCTCGATATCGGTCTCTTGGCGCAACCTGGCCCGTTCGATGCACGCCTAAATGCAGAGCCGATCTACCGGGAGCGGTTTGGGCTGGCCTTTCCACCCGCCACCGGTTCGAGCGGCGCACGCCTGCCCAGTCGATTTCATCGACGGATCGGCCGAGGAGATCTCGCTCGACGCCCACTCCGTCGATACCGTTGTTACAACCTGGACGCTTTGCTCGATCCAAGGCGCTGGACAGGCGCTGCGCGAGATGCGGCAGATACTCAGACAGGGCGGGCAGCTCCTCTTTATCGAGCACGGCCTATCGCCGGAGGAACCCGTTCAACGCTGGCAGCACCGACTGACGCCGATCTGGAAGCACATCGCCGGCGGCTGCCATCTCAATCGCCCGATCGGCAGGCTTGTTGAGACTGCCGGCTTTAGCATCTCGCGGCTCGAAACGGGCTATGCAAAAGGGCCTCGACCTATGGTGTACATGTATGAAGGCCGCGCCGTGCCGGAGAAGCCAAAGCGGCAACCGTAGCCGCAGGCGTTCCGTGTGTGGTCGGATTCTCTGCTAAGGGCAGAACTTCTTCATTTGACGTCTGCTAAGACCTGCCCGTCTTCCCGTTGCGGGAGGACAATCGGATCCCTCTGCGCTCTTTCCCTTCCCCATCCGGTCCTTGCAACATTCGCCGAAACTCGTCGCGCTTTTCATGGATCGAAGCAATTGCAATACCCGCCGGAACACCGATGTTGACCAGGAGAGCTTCCGATAACTGAAGGCTTGCCTCGGTCGTTTCGGGCACGGCGTCGGTGACGCCGATGCTGTAGAGCTTGGAGGCGTGTTCCGGGTCGCGCGCACGCGCGACGATGACCAGGTCTGGCCGTTCGGCGCGAGCGACGGCAACCACCGCCTCGACCGCGGTTGCGTTGTCCATGGTCACGACCAGGGCACGGGCAGAAGCGATCCCGCACCTGCGGAGCAATTCCACCTGGGTCGCATCGCCGTAATAGATCATTGCACCCCGGCTTCGTTCACGAGCGACGAGGGCTGCGTTGTTGTCTACCGTCAGATAAGTCGCCGCATGCCGGGTCAGCATCTGGCCAACAAGATCGCCCACGCGCCCGTATCCGGCGATGATTACCCTCTCGGTATTGTCCGGCACATCTGGAGCCAAGGCCGCAAGGCTCGCCTCTTCGCTTGCGCCTCTTGAGGACAGGCGTTCCGATATGCGTACCATGAGAGGGATCGCGAACATTGAAAGCGTGGTCGCGATCATTGCCGTCGCACCAGCCGACGCAGGCACGATTCCGGCAGCCATCGCGGTTCCGATTACTACAAGGGTAAATTCGCCGGCCGGGCTTAGGATGAGAGCGACCTCCCGTGCCAAATGCCGCGGAAGACCGAAGCTCAGCGCAATCGGCAAAAGCACCAGAGACTTGATCGCAATGAACGCACAAGCGGTCCCGAGCGCTGGAAACGGGTTATCGAGCAACTGAGTAAGGTCGAGTCTGGCTCCGACAGCCACGAAGAACAGCCCAAGCAGCAGGCTCTGGAAGGGCTGGATCGCTACTTCAACCTGGCGGCGATATTCCGTTTCGGCAAGGAGGAGCCCGGCAACGAACGCGCCGAGAGACATCGACAAACCACTAGCGACGGCGATCAGCCCCGTGCCGATTACGATCAGTAGACACGCGGCCAGGAAGAGCTCGTTGCTGCTTGTCGCGGCGACGAGTTTGAAGAATGGCCTTAAGACGAGGCGCCCAAGAACAATCAGTGCACCGAGGGAGGCAATTGCCGGAATGATGGCGTAAAGCGCTCCCAAGCCAACGGCGCCGTTACGCACATCAAGCAGAGCGACGGAGATTAGAAGCGGTGCGACCGCAAGATCCTGAAATAGAAGCACTGCAAATGAGGTGCGCCCCACAGCCGAGCTGAGTCGCTTGCGTTCCGCGAGCGACGGCAAAACCAAAGCGGTGGAAGAGAGGGCCAGTGAGGCGCCAAGAATAATTGAGGATACCGCCGTCTGGCCGAGCACAAATGCTATCAGACCAAGCACGATCGACGACAGCACAACCTGCGCAAGGCCCAGTCCAAATACGAGATTGCGCATTCGCGCCAGACGCTCCCACGACAGCTCCAGCCCCATCATGAAGAGGAGAAACGCTACGCCAAGTTCAGCGGGCCCAGCTATCTGTTCGGCATCGGCGATTGAAATCGCTGAAAGCCATGGTACCTCATGCGCAAGGGCCCCAAGCCCGAACGGCCCGAGAACTACCCCCGCAGTCAGGAACCCGAGCACCGGGCTTATTCTCAGGCGCATGAAAAGCGGCACGATCACACCGGCCGTCACAAGAAACAGCAGCAGATTCTTGTATGCGACGAAACTCTCGGCGTCTGTCATGAACCCTGCCCAAGAAGCCGCGAATGCGACCTGAGCCGGAAGTATCGCCTGACGCGGGCGTGAGGCAAGAGCTGCCGACCGGTACTGCTGGCCCCCGCCAGAGCACAAGTCCGCCTCTTCTGCGCCAGCGCACCTAATTCTACTCCTGTTCGCGTCGGCATCTTGTGCGTTCAAGAGCCATTCGTATCGTGCCATCAAGCCGCTTTGGGAACGGCCGCACGATAGCGGCCGTACCCACCTCACGACGATAGCGGCCGTACCCACCTCACGAGTAACCCTTCCTCGCATATGCAGGCGAGGTAGCAACGAGGAACGCCGATGTCGGTCAGGTGCTTTGTCCGGACTTAGCTCTTCTCAAGAGCGAGCCGGACGGCGCGTTCTCTCAATGTCGGCTTCGGACCACCGGCTATCGGATGCGCTCGGCACGCTCGCGGTCGCGCTTCCAAATCCTGATTTTGGGCCGTGGCGTAGTTTCGAGGGGAATCGGCAGCACATAGTTCGCGGTTTCGTTCAGCCCGGGGAGCCACCGTCCTTCCTACGCTAGGGCGCGATATCGCGCGCCAGCGTGCTAAATTTCAGGATGCGCGATCTGCTTCGCTCCGCTGCATAGGCCGGCAGGGACGCCTGCTCAAGTGCCTTCAATCACGGTCGGCAATGGCTACAGGCAGAAGCCGAAATCGAAAGAGAGGAAACTCTGCCTCAACCCCGCGAGATTGCCAGCACCGACGTTTTGACGGTCGAGGCATTGACGATGCGCACAGGCATAACCGCACAGGCCCAAGACCTCATTGACAGGCTTGGCAATGACCGCGCGGCAATGCGGGCGAGGGCAGCAACGAGGAACGGTCAGGTCTTTTGTCCGGACTTCGTCCTTCTCAAGAGCAAGCGAAATGGCTAGTTCCTCAACGTCGGGCTCGGACCCCCCGCAAGCCGGATCCGCTCGGCACGATCGCGATCACGCTTCCGAATGCTAATCTTGGGCTGTGGCTTCGATCTGTTCGGCCACGCTGATCGGCACCGCTGGATTGTCTTCCTTGCGCGGCAACGAGCTGGTGATCGCAACGGCGATGATACAGGGTTCAGACATGGCGATGCACTATCAGTCGACCTGGTCCGTGAGCCAGCGGATCGCAAGCGGATACCCCTTGGCACCAAGCCCCGCGATCACGCCGGTTGCGACCTTTGACACCAACGACCGGTGATAGATCTCCTCGCGGCGATGGATATTCGAGATATGCAGTTCAACGATCGGGCCCGGAAACATTTTGAGCGCGTCAAGCACCGGGATCGAAATAAAGCTTAAACCCGCGGGATTGATCAGAATGCCCGCGCCTTCGTCGATCGCCTCATGGACCCAGTTGACGATTTCGCCCTCAATGTTTGACTGGTGAAAACGGATCGGACGGTCGCCAGCGGCTTCACGGCACATCCCCTCGATTTCTGCGAGTGTCGTCCTCCCATAGATGTCCGGCTCGCGCATGCCGAGCCGGTTGAGATTTGGGCCGTTGAGAACGAAGATTGGCTTGGTCATGGTCCTATCCTTGATAGCCCAGCAGGCGCGGCAGCCACAGCACCAGCGATGGGAAGAAGGTGATCAGCATCAGGGCGGCAAGCATGGCGTAGAGAAACGGCATTACGTCGTGCACCAGGTCGCGCAGCGGCACCCCTGCAATGCGCGTCATGATGAACAGCAGCAGCCCGTAGGGCGGGGTGACGAGCCCGAGCATAATGTTGACGACGACCATGACGCCGAAATGCACCATGTCGACGCCGAGCACCTTCGCCGTCGGAATCAGCACCGGCACGATCACCAGCAGGATTGTCGTGCCCTCCAACACGCAGCCCAGTATCAGCAGCAGGATGTTGACGAGGATCAGGAAACTCATCGGCGAAAGATCCCAGGACTGCAGGATCACCGACAGGGACTGCGGAATGTTCTCAACAGTAACAACGTAGTTGAACACCAGGGCGCCGGCGATGAGCATGCCGATCGAGGCCGTGGTGCGGGCGCTGTTGAGGAGCGCATGGTAGAGCTGACCCAGCGTCACGCTGCGATAGATCGCGATCGAGATGAGCAGCGCATAGCCGGCGGCGACCGCCGCAGCCTCGGTCGGGGTCATCACGCCGCCCCTTATGCCAACGAGCAGAACGACCGGCAGCATCAGCGCCGGAAATGCGCGCAAGGTGATCCCCGGCAATTCCCTGAGCGGCACCGGCTTCTCGACCGGAAAGTTCTTCCGGCGCGCGTCGATGGCGACGATGATCATCTGCGTCAGGGCGAGAAGAAGGCCCGGCACGATACCCGCAATGAAGAGATAGCCGATGGATGCATCCGAGATTAGCGCATAGATGACCAGCGGAATTGACGGAGGAATGATCGGGCCAATGACGGAGGTGACGGCTGTCAGCGCAGCGGCATAGCTCGCCGGGTACTTGCCATCCTTCGTCATGAGTTGCTGCATCATCTTGCCGGTGCCGGCGGCGTCGGCGATGGCCGAGCCGGACATGCCGGCGAAGATGATCGACTGCAGCACGTTGACTTGCGCCAGGCCGCCGCGGAAACGGCCGACGACAGCGTTGCAGAATTGCAGCAGCCGGTCGGTCATTGTTCCGGCGTTCATTAACTCCGCGGCGAGAATGAACATCGGTACGGCAAGCAGAATGTAGCTCGTGTAGAGCCCGTTGAGGAGCTGCTCGGCGGACGTGCCCATGTCGAGCCCTGCAAGCCAGAGATAGAGGATCGACCCGGCGATCATCGAGTGACCGATCGGCAGGCCAAGCAAGGCCAGCGCTGTGATCGCAACGACTGATAGCGAAAAGGGACTCGCGAGATTCATACGCCGGAGCTCGCTTTCGTAGGGTCAAATTCCGCCGGTGCTTCGCCGCGGAGAGCACGCCACGCGAGCCACAGGTAGCGGGCGATCACGGCGACCACGAAAACGAGATAGATCGAGAAAAGCCAGTCGAAGCGTATCTTGAGGTAGGCGGTGCTCTCGACCTTCATGAAGGTCACGTAGTCGAAGACGGCCGGAAAGGACCGGCCGTAGAGCGCGACGAGAGCGATAGCGAAGGCGAGCGTCATTACTCGCCTTATGTCCTGGCCGACTGCGGCGTAGAGGAGATCAAAACGGATTTCCTCTTCTTCACGAACGACGAACGCTGCGCCGAACAACACAACCCAGATCCAGAGCACGACGGTGAGCTCGTTGCTCCAGCCCGTCGGCCAGTTGAGAAGGTAGCGAAAAGCAACCTGCAGCAGAAACGCGGCGAACATGGCGCCGATTGCGATGGCGATGGCGTTCTCGGCGCGCCGATAGAGCCAGCCGCTGACCTTTCTCAATCCCGGGTTCATTATGCCTCCCTGGCGGGCGTCTGGCTAAACCAGTGGGCCGGCCGGTCACAAGCGAACCGGCCGGCGAGTTGTCGCGTTCAAAGCGCGTTGATCTTGTCGAGCATCCCGGCCGGCCATTCCTTGGCCAGCTCGGAGGCAAGATATTGCTCCTGCACATGCTTGCGGAATGCTGCGACATCGGGCTCGTAGATCTTCAAGCCCTTGCCCTTCAATGTTTCAACGAGTTCTTCCTCGCGCGTCAGGTGTTTCTCGGTCGAGAAGTCGATCGCCTTGTCCGCCGCGGCCTGGACCTTTGCCTGCTTCTCGGCTCCCATCTCGTCCCACACCTTCTTCGAGATGCTGAGAAGGTCGAAACCGACGAGGTGCGAGGTGAGTACGATCTGCGACATGACCTCGTAGAACTTCATGTTCTCCACGTTGGGCAGAGGGTTGTCCTGCCCGTCGATCGCGCCTGTCTGCAAGCCGGTATAGACCTCGGCGTAGGCCATTGGCGTAGGATTTGCGCCGAGCGCCTGGCCGAGGAATTGCCAGGCGTCGCCACCCGGCATACGCAGCTTGATGCCGGCCAAGTCGGTGGGAGTCTTAATTTCCTTATCGGGCTTCAGACCGACCTGACGCATGCCGAAATAGGTGGGGCCGAGCACTCTCACGCCGAGCTGGTCCTCGGTCATCTTCTTCAGCTCCGCACCGACATCGCTGGCAAAGAACGCCTTGAGGTGCACGGCGTCACGGAACAGGTAGCCGGCGGTGACGATCGACCAGGCCGGAATCTGCTTGGAAATGTCCTGCGGCGCGATGTTGCCCATTTCGAGGTTGCCGCGCTGGATGGCGACAAGTTCGGTGCCCTGCTTGAACAGGTTGCCGCCGTAATAACCCTCGAAGGCAAATTCGTCCTTGATGGCGTCGGCGAACATTTTCATCATCTCGGCCCGGATGTCCTGTTCCGAGAACACAGCCGAGAAACGCAGCTTCGGTTTGTCCTGCGCGAACGCGGGAACGGCGGTCCCGGCGGCGAGTACGCCAGCGGCGGCCATAAACATGCGTCGGTTCATTTCAGCTTTCATGTCGATTTCCTCCCAGTGGTCTTCATGCAATTATAGGCGTCATCGCCTTCATGCGGCGGCCTCGAAGTGATCTGCCATAGCGCGGCGGTCGGCCTTGCGCCCGGTGAAGAGTTCGAACGCGCGGACGGCCTGATAGATCGCCATGCCAATGCCCGGCAGCGTTCTGCAGCCGATCGCACGGGCCGCGACCAACAACTCTGTTTCGGTCGGAAAATAGATTATGTCGGCGACCCATTTTTCGGCTGTCAAAAGAGCCGTGTCGAACGGTGTTCCGGGGTACTTCGCCATGCCCACCGGGGTCGTGTTGACGATGCCGTTTGCCATGCGCACGGCTGCGGCCGGATCCGGCCATGTCTCGACGCGACCGCCAGACAAGGCGCCCATGCGCAACGCAAGATCCAAGGCTCGACCGGGTTGGCTGTCGACGACGAACAGCCGGCCAACGCCCATTTCCATCAGCGCGTTTGCGACTGCGGCGCCGGCTCCGCCGGCGCCGAACATCACGACACTGCTCATCGATGCGCCGGCCATCGCTTCGCGAAAACTCTCCGCGAAACCCCAGCCATCGGTGTTGTGCCCTTCCTTGCGTCCGCCAGCAAACACGACCGTATTCACCGCGCCTATCGCGCGCGCTTCCGGCGACAACACATCTAGAACGGGAATGACAGCCTGTTTAAACGGATGAGTGACGTTGAGGCCCTGAAAGCCCGCAATTTGCGCCGCCGCGATCAAGTCGCCGATCGCCGCGTCCAGCAATCCGAGCCTGTCGAAATCGAGCAAAAGGTACGAATAGCCAATGCCAAGGCGCCGGGCTTCACGCTCGTGCATGCCGGGAGTGCGCGAGGACTGAATGCCGCGTCCGACAAGGCCAATCACGACCTTTTCGCTGTCGCTGCTGGCGGCGCCCTTATGCTCGTCCGCAAGACGGCAAAGGAGGTCGACAAGGCTGTCGCCCATCTCCTTAGATTCCTCCCTGTGCGGGCCGCCTCCTAGCCCACGTGCGGCAATTCTTGGATGGCCCTTGTGTTCACTCCAAGCACGCCGGTAAATGAGCCATCGTGATTTGCGAATGATGTACTAACTGGTTAGTTTAGTCAATTGCCGGCTGACGCCGGGGCGGGAACTCGACTGCATGGCCGTTATCAAGAAGGAACGAAAGCCGAAGCCGGACACGAGCACGACGCGTATCCAGGATCCTGAGGGCACGCGCCGCAACATCCTGGAGATCGCCTCCAAGGAATTTGCCCTGAACGGCTTGTCGGGCGCCCGCATAGACGAGATTGCGGCGCGTACACGCTTCAGCAAGCGCATGATCTACTACTACTTCGGCGACAAAGAGGGCCTTTACCTGCGCGCGCTCGAGAACGCGTATCGCCATGTGCGCGAGGGCGAAGCCCAACTTGATATCGAGGGCCTGCCCCCCGTGGCGGCACTGACACGCCTAGTGGAGTTCACGTTCGACCACCATCACCGACACGAGGAATTCATCCGCATGGTGATGATCGAGAACATCCATCATGGCCAATACCTCGAACAGTCGGATGCGATCCGCGACCTGAACGTAACTGCGATCGACCATATCTCTCGCATCTATTCACGCGGTGTCGAAGAAGGGGTCTTCCGGCCGGGGCTCGACGCGGTCGAACTGCATTGGCAGGTAAGCGCACTATGCTTCTTCAATGTTTCCAATCGCGCCACCTTTTCGATGATCTTCGGACGCGACTTCGGCGCGCCGGCACAACTTGAGCGGCTCAAACGCAACAGCGTAGAGATGCTGTTGCGTTTTGTCGCGAAGGACGGAGCTCCCTCAGAACGTTGAGCGTGCCGAAACTTGCGGCGCTGCCGCCGTTGCCTTAATTATGTACGAACTGGTTCGTTCATAACGGCCAGGGAGGAGAGGCGCTTTGAAGACTTCGATCGCGACGGTGTCGCTTGCCGGTGACCTGGCGGAGAAATTCGCGGCAATTTCCGCCGCGGGCTTCGACGGTGTTGAAATATTCGAGAACGATTTCCTCGCCTTTGATGGCTCACCGCGCGACGTCGGCCGTATGGCTGGTGACACAGGTCTGACCATAACGCTCTTCCAGCCGTTCAGGGACTTCGAGGGGTTGCCGGAGCCCCAGCGCAACCGCGCCTTTGATCGTGCCGAGCGCAAGTTCGACGTCATGCAGGAACTCGGCACCGACCTGATGCTGGTATGCTCGTCGGTGTCGCCGGTCTCGCTTGGCGGGATTGACCGGGCGGCCATGGACTTTCACGAGCTTGGCGAGCGCGCCGCCAAGCGCGGTCTGCGCGTCGGCTACGAGGCATTGGCCTGGGGGCGTCACGTCAACGATCATCGCGACGCGTGGGAAATCGTGCGCAGGACCGAGCATCCGAACATCGGGCTGGTTCTCGATTCTTTCCACACGCTAGCCCGCAGGATTGAACTCGGCTCCATCCGTTCGATACCCGCGGACAAGATCTTCATTGTTCAACTCGCCGACGCGCCGCTGATCGAAATGGACTTGCTCTATTGGAGCCGGCACTTCCGCAACATGCCAGGCGAGGGCGATCTGCCGGTGCGACAATTCATGCAGGCGGTCGCGGCAACCGGTTATGACGGCTATCTCTCGCTCGAGATTTTCAACGACCAGTTCCGTGGCGGGTCGGCAAAGGCGATCTCCGTCGACGGACGGCGTTCACTCGTGTGGTTGATGGATCAGGTGCGGCGTGAAGAACCGGCACTTGACATCGCTATCCCGCCAATGCCCGACCGCATCGGGGTCGGAGGAGTCGAGTTCATCGAGTTCGCGGCCGATCGCCAGGACGCCGGACAGCTTGGATCGCTGTTGTGCATGCTCGGCTTTGTCAAGGCCGGTCGGCACGTCTCGAAGGACGTCACGCTCTACCGCCAGGGCGAGATCAATATTGTCATCAATACCGAGCGGCAGGGCTTCGCCCATTCTTCCTTTGTTGTCCATGGCACGTCGGCATACGCGATGGGCCTGAAGGTCGAGGACGCCGCCGCCACGGTGGCGCGCGCCGAGGCGCTCGGCGCCGAGATCTTTCACCAGCCGGTCGGGCCGGGCGAGTTGCCGATCCCGGCGATCCGTGGCGTCGGCGGTGGACTGATCTACTTCCTCGATGCCAAGACCGACCTGGCGAAGGTCTGGGACATAGAGTTCACGCCGATTATGCCGAAAAGTTCCGGCAATGGCGTCGGCCTCACCCGCATCGATCATGTCGGGCAGACCATGGCACAGGAGGAGATGCCGAGCTGGCTGCTCTTCTATGTCTCGATCTTCAGGACGACCAAGACCCCCATGGTCGACATCGTCGATCCGGCCGGCCTCGTGCGCAGCCAGGTGATCGAAGGTCTGGACAAGCGCTTCCGCCTCACACTGAACGGCGCCGAGAGTCACCGCACGCTGGCTGGCCATTTCATCGCCGAAACCTTTGGTTCCGGCGTCCAGCATCTGGCACTCGCGACGGATGACATCTTTGCGACGGCGGCGAAGCTGCAGGCCAACGGCTTCGAACCGCTTCAGATATCGATGAACTACTACGACGACGTAGAAGCGCGCTTCGGTTTGGATCCGGAGGTAGCCGATCGCTTACGCTCAGCCAACATCCTTTATGACCGCGACGACAACGGCGAATTCTTCCAGCTCTATGCGCCGACATTCGGAGAGGGGTTCATTATCGAGTTCGTTGAACGGCGCGGCGCTTATGCAGGATATGGTGCGCTGAACGCACCATTCCGCATCGCCGCGCAAAAACGGCTGATGCGGCCCAAAGGAATGCCAAAGACATGACCGGTATGAGCTTTGCTCGCATTCATGGCGCGACGATCCACTACCGGCATCGTCCCGCAGTTGGCAGGCCGACGTCGTCTTCGCGAACTCGCTCGGCACCGATATGCGCATCTGGAATGAGGTTGAGCGAAAGCTCGCCGACGACTATAGGTTCGTTGCGTTTGACAAGCGCTATGTCTTGCCCGAAATGCGTCCCAAGCTGGGTTCATGCTGAAGCGCCCCATTTTGACTCTAGCCTTTCTCCTCAACCTTTCCGTGGCTGCTCTTGGTGCGGACGGCTTGGAGGAGCGGCTAGAAAAGCTCTTCGATGAGGCCGAGCAGCTGACGCCGCTGCACACAATTGTCGTCGCGCATGAGGGCTCGGTGGTGGCGGAGCGTGGCTATCGCGGCCACTCTCCGGCACGCCCTGCCAACATAAAATCCGCCTCCAAGTCGATCATATCCGCGCTCGTCGGCATCGCCATCGACAAGGGCGTGCTCCAAGGCACTGACCAGAAGATCGCTCCGCTTCTTCAAGTCGACCTGCCCGCAGACGCGGATCCGCGGCTCCAGGAGGTTACGATCGGCCACCTGCTTTCCATGCAGGCAGGGCTGGGTCGGACCTCCGGCCCAAACTACGGCCGCTGGGTGGCAAGCGACAATTGGGTGCGGGCAGCGCTCGCCATGCCCTTTGACGACGAACCGGGCGGTGCCATGCTCTATTCCACCGGCTCGACCCATCTCCTTTCGGCGATACTGACGCGCCGGACCGGCCGCTCAACGCTGGACCTGGCGCGGGAATGGCTGGGGCCGCAGGAGGGTTTTTCCGTCGCCGCCTGGGACCGCGACCGACAGGGCATATATATCGGCGGCAATCAGATGGCCATGAGCCCGCGCTCGCTGCTCGCTTTTGGCGAGCTCTACCGCAGCGGCGGGATGAGCCGCGGCGGACAGCAGCTCGTGCCGGCCAATTGGATCAAGCTCTCCTGGCAGCCACGCACCGCCTCCCGTTTCACCGGTGACGGCTACGGCTATGGCTGGTTCCTGCGTCAGATCGCGGGCGAAGCGGTCTTCTACGGCTGGGGGTATGGCGGGCAGATGGTCTATGTCGTGCCGGGGCGTGCGTTGACTGTGGTCATGACATCCGATGAAAACGGCCCCGCCGGCCGCAGCGGCCACCGCGACGAACTCCATGCGCTGCTCGAGCGGATCATAGAGGCGATGGAAAGCATGCGCGACGACGCGCTGGCTGACTAGAGCGAGTCAGCGGCCGGACCGCTGCCAGCCGGCGTGTTTTCCGCACAAGCCGTACTGCTTCTCGTAAAGCGGTCGCAGCAGCGACTGAATGTCGGGATCGGACACGGGCCTGCCTGCGGTTCTTGGCGATTCCTCGATCCGTCCATCGAGGGCTCGGCGCACTTCGTGCGGAAAGATGCCGTTCCGATACATCGCGCTCTCCTGGGAATGATTTCAAGGTGGAGGATTTGATTACAGTTGCAGCAACAGACCAGGCGTGGCGATCCGCTGCCGTGCCGGAATGGCTCACCTGATGAGGGCATTTTCGTCGGCAACCACAGGGCAAGCTGCGGGAAGATGATCAGCAGAATTGTTGTGTAATAGCCGAACAAGATCGCGCCGATCAGGACCAGGAAATCATGGCCGAGGTGCGAATCGCCGATGCATTTCAGCGCCTCCAACACGTCACGCGCCGGCTACCCGCCGAAAATACCGGACAGGTCCTTACCCAGTTCGCGTGCTGGAGCATCGGACCTAGAAGTGGGTACCGGCTTGGGGAAAACCGATGCTCGAACAAGAAGATTGAGCGGCGGTACGCTTCGACTTGAAAGTCCGCCGCTTCTCATTCGATAACGGCGCAGGCCTGACGTTTTCCGGCATCGCCGGCGGGTTGGCTCTTGTAGTCGTCCTGTCCGCCGTGGATCATCAACGCCTTGCCTCGTATCGCGGTTTCTCCATCATCCAGCTTGACCATGCTGTTGAAAGCCTGGGCACGCAAAACACCGTCGGCGCCGACCCGCTGATTTGGCATATCGCCTGCATGCGGGCCCTTCGCGGCGAGATATCCATGTTCGGCATCCGTCGGATTGAAGTGCCCACCTGCCGAGTCATGGCCGGTCTGATGATCGCACTTTCCAGTTTCATGAACATGGAACGCGACCCATTCGCCCGCTGGCAGTCCCGTGACCTCCAACGCTATCAGCACACCCTGCGCCGTCTCGGTCAGCGTCGCCGTTCCGTTCTTTTCGCCAGCCATGTTGACGAATTCGGCTTTCGCGGTCGCGCTGTCCTGAGCCGCTGCAGGCATCGCGACTGCCAGCGCCAAACCTGTCATTGCAAGCATTTTCCTCATCGACCTGGCCTCCGGTTGTCCAAGGAAGCCAAACAACAACGGGATCGCTTCGTTCCATTTGGGAACCGAGTTTATCTCCGGCCCGTTCCACGGATTGTAAGCGTCCGGTCTGTGCGCGTTGTTTCTGTAGTGCAAAATAGCAGCATGTCGTGTTGCTTCGTAGCTGGAGGATCTCCGGTGAATTCGAGACATTTCGAGAACACCGCGCGACGCCACCAGCAACAACCGGGCGGCCAAGACTGGTGACCAGCGGTCCTCCTTGTCGCTTGACCCGTATTGATCCTGCTCAATCCGTTCTTCAGCTGAATCGACTACAAAGCTGCGCGGGATTTGCCGAAGGACAGGGTCATGATCGATCACATGGGCATCAGTGCATGCGACTTCGAATCCTCCCGCCGTTTTTATGATGCCGCACTCACACCGCTCGGCGTCGCGACGATGATGGAAGTGACCCCCGAAGAAAGCGGCGGCTATCACGGCATAGGCTATGGGAAGAATGGTAAGCCTTTCTTCTGGCTGTCCAACGTCGTCCATCATGGTGCGACGGACGGCGCGCGCGGGACGGGCATCCACATCGCCTTTGCGGCCGAAAACCGGGCCGCCGTTGACGCCTATTACGCCGCCGCGATGGCGCATGGCGGACGTGACAACGGCCCGCCGGGCATCAGAGCACATTATCATCCAACCTATTACGCGGCGTTCGTGATCGATCCGGATGGCTTCAACGTCGAGGCGGTCTGCCACTTGCCAGAATAAGCGGGCGCTTGCGCCAAAGGATTGGCCCTCTCTGCCCGGTGCAGCAAAACCCTCAAACCCAGCAGCGTCTACACCAATTCGAAGAGTTCGGCGGTTTGCCAGCCTGCCAGCAGTATGATGAGAGCACCAACCAGCCTGAGAAGCGTCTTTTCCGCGATTGACTTCACGACCAATCCGGCAATCGGCGCTGCGATCACGCCTCCAAGGATCAAGCCGGCAACCGGGAACAGGTTTTCTGTCAGCTCTCCTGCGTCCTCCCAATGGCCCGTCAGCAACGCGAACAGGAAGGTCAGGGATACCGCGAGCGTGATGAGGAACTCGCTGGCATTTACCGTGCCGATGACGTAGCGCGGCGTCCCGCCAAAACCGAGAAGGCCCGTCGTCACCATGGGTCCCCATCCGCCACCCCCTGCGGCATCGAGAAATCCACCACCAAGTCCAAGCGGAGCTACCGCGCCTGCAGGGACCGGCTTGCTTGGGATCCGCCGGAACGAGCGGAACAGGAGCCAGGCTCCGACGAGCGCAAGGTAGGTGGTCACATACGGCCTCATGATGGCACCTTCAAACGACGTCAGCACAAAAGCGCCGAGAACGCCGCCGAGCACGCCAAACGGCATCAGCCGCCAGAAAAGTTTCCAGTCGATATTGCGGTGGTAGATGTGAGCCGAACCGGAGGCCGCGGTGGTAAACAGTTCAGCCGCGTGAACTGAAGCCGAAGCGTGTGCGGGAGACACGCCAAACCCCAGCAGCGTTGTCGAGCAAACCACGCCGTAGGCCATTCCGAGAGCCCCGTCCACGACTTGGGCTACAAACCCCACGACCGCAAAGAGAATGAAGTCTTGCATTCGGCTCTCCAACGAAAATGCCGGCCAACAAGATGCGGATCGTTTGGCGAAAGGGCGACCCGCTGCACGCAACGTATGCAATTCTGTCTTGATGCTTCAACAATTCACCAAACGCCCGTCACCAACAATGGTGGCGACGGCCGGAAAGCTGTCCGCTCGACCGACGCCTTTCCCCAAATCTTCAAGGCCATATGGTATCGTCAATTGCCGACCTTGCCACCACTTCTCCAGAGCTGGCCGACTTCCGCCCCGAGTCAACCGTTGCGGTGTCTGTCGTTTAACCAGCGTCTGTTAGCGAGAGGCATTGCGCTGCAGCCTACTATCGGGCAGGTGAGCCCCGGTCAACAGTGCCCGGGTCAACAGAGTGATGACATGCGTCTAAGGAACTGCCACAACTTCCATGACTTCCGCAGCATGGCCAAAGAGCGTCTTCCCCGACCGATCTTCAACTATATTGACGGTGCGGCCGATGACGAATTCACCTACCGGCGCAACAGGGCTGCTTTCGATGACTGCGACCTGGTGCCGAACGTCCTGCGCGGCGTGAACAACGTGGACATGTCGGTGACCGTCATGGGCCAGAAGCTGGCGATGCCGGTCTATTGCTCGCCAACGGCGCTGCAGCGCCTGTTCCACCATCAGGGCGAGCGCGCGGTGGCGGCAGCGGCGGCGAAATATGGCACGATGTTCGGCGTCTCCTCGCTCGGCACCGTCAGCCTGGAAGAGGCGCGCCAGATCAGCAATGGGCCGCAGGTCTACCAGTTCTACTTCCACAAGGACCGCGGATTGAATCGTGAGATGATGGCCCGGGCCAAGCAGGCGGGCGTGGAAGTGATGATGCTGACAGTGGACAGCATCACCGGTGGCAACCGCGAGCGCGACAAGCAAACAGGTTTCGCCATTCCCTTCAAGCTCAATCTCGCCGGCATCGCCCAGTTCGCGATCAAGCCGTCCTGGGCGATCAACTACTACACGCATGAGCAATTCCGGCTGCCGCAGCTCGACAGCCATGTCGACATGGGCGGCGGCGTGATGTCGATCAGCCGCTATTTCACGGAGATGTTGGACCCCTCGATGTCGTGGGACGACGTTGCCGAGATGGTGCAGCACTGGGGCGGACAATTCTGCCTGAAAGGCATCATGTCGGTCGAGGATGCCAGGCGTGCGGTCGAGATCGGCTGCAGCGGAATTGTCCTGTCCAATCACGGCGGTCGCCAACTCGACGGCTCGCGTACCGCGTTCGACCAGCTTGCCGAGATCGTCGATGCGGTGGGAGACAGAATCGATGTGATGATGGATGGCGGCGTGCAGCGCGGCACCCAGGTTCTCAAGGCGCTTTCGCTGGGCGCAAAGGCCGTCGGACTGGGCCGTTACTACCTCTTTCCATTGGCGGCCGCCGGCCAGGCAGGCGTCGAGCGCGCGCTGGAATTGATGCACATCGAGATCGAGCGCGGCATGAAGCTGATGGGCTGCAATTCGGTCAGCGAACTCACGCGACGGAACCTGCGCTTCCGTCAGTGACAAGCAGCTTCACCGCGCGCGCGTCCCGGCTCGTCGCAGCCGGTGAATGGGCTTGCCCAGCCGGCCGAGCTCTCCGAGAAAGGGGTCAGCCGCCGTAGAGATTCTTGTAGCGCTCGCGCAGCACGTTCTTCTGCACCTTGCCCATCGTGTTGCGCGGCAGGTCCTGGACGAACAGCACTTTCTTCGGCTGCTTGTAGCGCGCCAACCGCGACTTCAGCCCATCCAGCACCACCGCTTCATCGATCGCGGCGTCAGGCTGCTTGACGATCACGGCGGTGACGCCTTCGCCGAAATCGGGATGCGGCACGCCGATCACGGCGCTCTCGACCACGCCGGACAGCTGGTCGATCTCGGACTCGACCTCCTTGGGATAGATATTGTAGCCGCCGGAGATCACGAGGTCCTTGCCTCGGCCGACGATGTGGACATAGCCGCGATCGTCGACCAGACCGAGATCGCCGGTGATGAAAAAACCGTCGGAGCGGAACTCGGCGGCTGTCTTTTCCGGCATGCGCCAGTAGCCCTTGAACACGTTGGGGCCACGCACCTCGATCATCCCCGTCTCGCTTCGGGCCACGGTCGCGCCGGTCTCGGGGTCGACAATCCTCAGCTCGACGCCCGGAAGCGGGAAGCCGACCGTGCCGGCCACGCGCTCGCCATCATACGGGTTCGACGTGTTCATGTTCGTCTCGGTCATGCCGTAGCGTTCGAGGATGGCGTGGCCGGTCTTCTCGCTGAAAAGTCGGTGCGTCTCCGCGAGCAGCGGCGCCGAACCGGATACGAAGAGGCGCATCCCGGCGGTCGCCTCCCGCGTCAGGCCGGGATGCTGGACCAGCCGCACATAAAAGGTCGGCACGCCCATCATCGCCGTTGCGGTAGCCATCAGGCGCAACACTTCGTCGGCGTCGAACTTCGGCAGAAAAAACATCGATGCGCCGGCGAGCAGGACAACATTCGAGGCGACGAACAGTCCGTGGGTGTGAAAGATCGGCAGCGCGTGGATCAGCCGGTCGCGCCCTGTGAAGCGCCAATGGTCCCGCAGCGTCATCGCGTTCGACAGCAGATTGTCGTGCGTCAGCATGGCGCCCTTCGACCGGCCCGTCGTGCCAGACGTGTAGAGGATGGCGGCGAGGTCGTCGGGACCGCGCGCCACGTCGACGAAGCCCGCCGGCAATTCGTCGATGCCGTCGAGCAGCGAGCCGCCACCGCGACTGTCGAGCGTTTCGAGCTTCGCCCCGTGGGCTGCCGCCACCGGCCCCACGCCGGCGGCCGAGGTCGGCGGCACCACGACCAGGGCCGGTTCGGCGTCGCTGACGAAATAATCGAGCTCGGCGAGCGTGTAGGCTGTGTTGAGCGGCAGGTAGACCGCGCCGGCGCGCAGGCAGGCGAGATAGAGCATCAACGCCTCGGGACTTTTCTCGACCTGCACGGCGACCCGGTCGCCGGGTTTTATGCCCAACGCGAGAAGCCGGCCGGCAAGCCGGCCCGAGAAGTCGAGCATGTCGCCATAGGTCCACACGCTTCCGCCCGCCGTGGCGATAAAGGCCGCATCGCGCGCGGCGGCCGCGCTTTGCACGGCGTTGAACATGTGGTTGTTCATCACGTCAGTTCCCTGGTCCCCTTCCCCGCCGCCGTCCCGGCCGGCCGCTCGCGCGAAGGGGCGCGCAGCACAGCCAGCGCCCGTTGCGGCCTGTCCGCGCGCAACAGGCGGCGGATGCCCTGGGCCGCCACGACTTCGCCCCTGCCCGCGAAAGCCTCGTGATTGGTTTCGATATCATCGAGCTTGTAAAGATAGTTCACCATCAGCCCGTGTGCCTGGCGCATGCCGGAAGCCGATTTGTCGGCGAGCAAATTGATGCGCTCTAGGCGCGCGCCATTGCCGAGATGGAAGCGCGCCACCGGGTCGAGCGGCTTGCCCTGGGCGTTGCGGGCACGCAGGAAATACCAGGCGGCGGCGGCGGTAAGGACGGGCCGCACCGCCATGGTCGTGGCGGCAACCGAAGGCCAGTCCTGATCGTCCAGCGCCGCGAGCACCGCCCGATCTGTGCCATCGATCGCATCCGAGGCTTCCGCCCGCCGCTCGCGCGCCAGCCATTGCGCGAAGCCCGGAGCCGGCGACAGCGTGACGAAAGTGTCGAGCTTCGGCAGCTCCCGGCGCAGATCCTCGACCACCTGCTTGATCAGGAAGTTGCCGAAGGAAACGCCACGCAGCCCCTGCTGACAGTTGGAAATGGAGTAGAACACGGCAGTGGTGGCCTCGGCCGCGGCGATCGCCGCCCGGTCCTCGCGCAGAACGTCGGCGATCGCGGCTGGAGCGGAACGGGTGAGCGCCACTTCGACGAAGATCAGCGGCTCATCGACCAGTTGCGGATGAAAGAAAGCGAAGCAGCGGCGATCGTCGGGAGCCAGACGCCTGCGCAGCTCGTCCCAGCCGTCGATCTGATGCACCGCCTCGTAGCGGATGATCTTCTCCAGGATGTCGGCTGGCGTCGACCAGCTGATCGGACGCAGCACCAGAAAGCCGCGGTTGAACCATGACCCGAACAGATGCGCGAAATCGGCATCGACGGCGTCGAGATCCGTCTGGGCAGACTTCATCGCCAGGAGATTTTCGCGCATGCGCACCAGTGTCGCGATGCCGTTGGGAGCAAGATTGAGCCGGCGGATCAATTCCTGCCGCCTGGGCTCGGCCGCGGAATGCAGTTCCAGCAGCGCCTGCGGCGTCCTCAGGCCGCGGTAGTCGTCTATGGCCTTTTCGAGCCGCGCGGCGTCGGGCCCGAACCTTTCCAGCAGCATCACCATGAAGGCCCGGCGCTGCTCCTCGTCGAATCGCGACCAGCGGTCGAGGATGGTCTTCGCCAGAGCCATGCCTGACGCCTCGCCGTGGCTCGAAAGCAGCGTTTCGCAAATCGCCTCGACGCCGCCGGCGCCCGCCTCTTCCCTGCCGCTCGGCGACAGGAAACGGCGGCCGCGTTCGGCGATGGTCTGCAGCATGTCACCGAGAAATGAAACGCCGTTCATATCGCTGCCCCCATCATCTGGTTCGGAAGCCATGTGGCGAGGCCGGGGAAGATGCACAAGATCAGGATCGCCAGAAACATCACGAGCACATAGGGCAATGCGCCCCACAGGATCTGGCGCGTCGGAATGTCAGGCGCGATGGCGTTGATGACGAAGAGATTGAGGCCGATCGGCGGCGTGATCAGGCCGACCTCCATGTTGATGGTGAGGACGATCGCGAACCAGTACGGATCGAAGCCGGCCTGTGTGACGATCGGGAACAGCATCGGCGCCGTCATCACGATCACCGCGACAGGCGGCAGGAACATCCCGGCGACCAGCAGGAAGAGATTGATCACGCCCATCAGCACCCAACGATTGACCTCCAGATCAGCAATCGCGGCGGCGATCGACTGGGTGATGAACAGCGACGAAAGCGCGAAGGCGAACAGTTCGGCCGCCGCCATGATCATCATGATCATCACGCTCTCGCGCATCGCCGAGCCGAAGATGCCGGCGACCGGGCGGAAGCGGAACAGCCGATAGGCGACGATCACCACGACCAAGGTGAGCAGCGCGCCGGCGCCGGCCGCTTCCGACGGCGTCGCGAGGCCGCCGTAGAGCACGTAGAGCGTTCCCGCGATGATGAGCAGGAACGGCAATACGCGCGGCATACCCGACAGTTTCTCGCGCAGCGTGAACCGCATCGCGCGCGCGCCGAAGTCGTAGCCCTGGCGCTTGCAGTCGACTACCGCCCAGATCATGAACATGATTGTGAGCATCAGCCCGGGAATAACGCCGGCCATGAACAATCGTCCGATCGAGGTCTCGGTGGCGATGCCGTAGACGATCAGGGTCACGGATGGCGGAATGAGGATGCCGAGCGTGCCGCCGGCGGCGATCGAGCCGCTGGCGACAGAGGCCGGATAGCCGCGGCGGAGCATTTCGGGAATGCCCATCTTGCCGATGGCGGCGCAGGTCGCAGGCGACGAACCTGTCATGCCGGAGAAGATGGCGCAGGCGCCGATGTTGGACAGGACCAAACCGCCGGGCACGCGGTTCAGCCAGCGATCAAGCGCGGTATAGAGGTCAGCGCCGGCCGGCGACGACGCGACCGCCGCCCCCATCAGCACGAACATCGGGATCGAGACATAGGCGAGATTGGCGATGCCCGAGAACATCGTCTCGGACAGGACATAGATGACACCCGGGCCGCTCTGCAGGAACAGGGCGCAAACGGCGGCCAGGCCAAGGGCGAAGGCGATCGGCATACCCGTCCCCAGCAGCACGAACAAGGCGGCGATGATCGTCAGGCCGGCGAAAGTCGGGCTCATCGCGGGGTCTCCGTAGACGGCGAAACGGCGGCCGCGGCTTTGAGCGCCTCCGCGGGCACATGAGTTGGCGCGGGCGCAACACCGCCCGACAGCAGGACGAGGATCTGCGCCACATATTGCAGGCACAGCATGCCGAAACCTAGCGGAAGAGCCGACACCGGTATCCAAAGCGGCGGCGCCCAGACGCTGGAATGGCGCCAGCCGCCGGCCCAGGCCTCGTGGAACTGGAGCCAGCTCGCATACGCCATGATGGCGCAAAACAGCAGCCCGAGCAGGCTGGCCACGATGCGCATCGCGCGGCGGGTGCGCTCAGTGACCACCATCTCGACCACGTCGACCCCGACATGTCCGCCCTTGAGCAACACGTAAGGTGCGCCGAGGAACATCGCGCCGGTCGCGGCAAACACCACGAAGTCCGTCTGCCAGATCGTCGCGGCGCGGAACACATAACGGATGAAGATCATCTGACAGACGACGAGCATGGCGGCGATCAGCAGTAGCGTCGCGACGATCGCGAACGCCCGTGACAGACCACCGACCGACCTGATGTAGAGACGTACCATGCCAATCCTCCCAGCAATGCACGGGGCCGGCCATCCGCCGGAGAGGCGGCAGCCGGCGTGGATCGCGCTGTTACTGGACGGCAAGGGCCTTCTCGATCAGCTTGTCTCCGCCGGGGACTTTCTCGGCGAAGTTCTTGTATGAAGACTGTTTGGCGAGTTCGAGCCAGGCATCGTAGTCGGCCTTCGACATTTCAACGACTTCGACGCCCGCCTTCTTGTAGGTGTCGACCATGACCTGGTCGCCCTTGCGAACTTCCTCGTTGAAGAAGGCTTCCGCCTTCTCGCCCGCCGCGAGGATCGCCTTCTGCTGGTCGGCGTTGAGACCGTCGAATATCTTCTTCGAGATCAGCACCGGTTCGTACATGAACCACAGCGCGTTCTCACCGGGCGCCGTAAGGCATTTCGCGTGCTCATAGAGCCGATAGGATACGAAGCTAGCCGAAGAGGTGTTGGCCGCGTCGAGCACGCCGGTCTGCATGCCGGTGTAGATTTCGGATGAGGGCATGGACGAGATCGACGCGCCGGCGGCGACGAGCATCTGCTCGAAGGCCGGGCCGGCGGCGCGGATGACCTGGCCCTTGACCGTGTCTGGCGTGGTGATGCAGCCCTTCTTGGAAGCAAAAGCGCCGGACAGCCAGGCATCGGAAATCACCAGCGCCCCGGCGTCCTCGATGATCTTCTTGATGTCGGTCATGAACTCGGAATCGTTGAGCCGCGCGGCGCGGTCGAAATTGCCGACAAGGCCCGGCATCAGCGTCGCCGAGAATTCCGGATGGCGGCCGGACGCGTAGTCGAGCGGGAATGATGTCATTTCCAGCAGGCCGCGCGTGACGGCGTTCCACTGGTCATTGGGCTTGTAGAGCGAGGCGCCCGGATACACCTGGACCTCGAGCCCGACATTGGCGGCGGCCACCTCGCGGGCAATGATCTGAACCATCTCGTCGCGGATGTCGCCCTTGCCGCCTGGAAATTGATGCGAAGCCTTGAGGATCGTCTGGGCGGCGGCAACGCCGCCCATGAGGCAAGCGGCCGCGACGAGGCCCGAAATCTTCAGCACTTTCTTGATTTTCTTCACGACAACCTCCCTTGAATTCCGGACCTCCCGCCCGGTTGCGATGATTGTTTGTCGCTCTTGCGTGCAATGTCAACAGTCTTGTATACACAAACTGCTAACTGGACCCATTTATCCGCATGACCAGCAATACGTTCCACAAACTGCGCGACGAGATCGAGAATGGAATCCTCACCGGCGAATTCGCGCCCGGTGAACGCCTCGACGAGGTGCAACTCGCCACGCGTTTTGGTGTCTCGCGGACACCGATCCGGGAAGCGCTGATGCAGTTGAGCGCCATCGGCCTGGTCGAGGCCAGGCCACGGCGCGGCGCCGTCGTCGTCGACCCTGGGCCGAACCGAATTTACGAAATGTTCGAGGTGATGGCGGAACTTGAAGGCATGGCGGGAGCGATGGCTGCCCGGCGCCACACCGGGGAGGATCGCGCGGCGCTGCTGGCGAGCCATGAGCGGTGCGAGTTCTCGGCGGCGAGCGAGGACACCGATTCCTACTACTACGACAACGAAGTCTTCCACCACGCCATCTACGCGGCCAGCCACAGCACCTTCCTCGCCGAACAGTGCGCCGCGCTGCATCGGCGGCTGCGCCCTTACCGGCGCCTGCAGTTGCGCGTTCGCAACCGCGTCAAGGTGTCGATCGGCGAACATGCGGGCATCATCCAGGCGATCCTCGACGGCGACGAGGCCGCGGCGCGTCAGCGTCTACGCGACCATATCGCGGTTCAAGGCGACCGGTTCAGCGACCTCGTCTCCAATCTCAGTCGACGGGACAAGACAGCCCGGTCGCCTCAATGACGGGGTGGCCACGACCTCCCCGGATCGCCGACTGTCCGCCGAATACGGCGGGAGTGACAAGCGGCAAGCGCTTGTATGCCCAACTTCCCATGTGGCGTGAAATCGTTTGCAATACGTACAAAGGCGCCGGCGAGTGGTCGGCCGCGCTCCCAAAGTTGAGCTTCGTGCTGGCAAAGGAGACGTTGTGAAGGTCGTGAAATGGCCGATTGATAGCCAATTGGAGTTGAACCCGTCGGACGCCATTCAAGCGGTCAATCTAAAAATCCTTCGCCGCCTGCATCGCGCAGTGGATGAGCCTTGCGGTGAGTTCCCTGGATTTGCGGCCGGAAAGATCGAGTTGGCGGAAGCGCGACCATACCGGAAAGCTCATCAGCGCGGCGACGACCTCCACGGTACGCTTCGACGCCTTGGAAGGGGCCAGCGCCTCCCTGACATAGGCTTCGACGCCGGCCTCGACGGCCTTCAGGAAATAGTCGAGCGCCGGAATGAGATCGCGGTCGCGGCCTGCGAGGCCGAGTCGCAGCGCACCGCGCTGGTAGAAGGCGTCGATCTCCTCGATGAGCCTCGCTAGGCGCTCGTTGGTGCTCGTCAACCCGTCGAAGGCGGTTGCCGCGCTTTCGGGGGTCGGCGGGCGCATTTGCTGCCACACGTGACCGCCGCAGGCCTGCACGAGGTCGCCAAGCGTCGGGAAATGCCTGTAGAGCGTCGCCTGGCCGAGCCCCGCGCGTTTCGCGATGTCCGAGAAGGTCGTCGGTGCCACACCCTTCTCGTCGTGCAGTTGCATTGTGGCCCGGAGGATGCGCTCACGCGTATTGTGCCAGTCGTCGGCGCGCTTGCGCATCTTGTATTCGCGAGGCATTCGGCCCCCAATTTGACAAAAATGTAATTCCGTGAAATAGATAGTCCGCTAAATCTGCCGGGGCAACTCACTTTCTCTTGGGCCAGCAGCAAAGTTGGAAAGCAGGCGTGAACCGATCGCGGTTTTTTTCACGCACTCATGAAGCGAGCAAGGAGGATTGCCCCAGTGCTTCAGAATGCTTCCACAAGGATCGTGGTCGTGGACGACGAGCCTGACGTCCTTTCGATGGTGTCGGACTATCTCGGGCGCGGGGGCTGTCATGTGAGCCGCTGCGCGAACGGGGCCGAACTCGACCGGGCGATCGACATGGTGGCGCCGGACCTCGTGGTGCTCGACGTCAACCTGCCCGGCGAGGATGGCTTCTCGATCGCGCGCAGGCTGCGGGCGACGAAGCAGGTCCCGATCGTCATGCTGACCGCGCTGGCCGACACGATCGACAGGGTTGTGGGGCTCGAAGTCGGCGCCGACGACTATGTGACCAAGCCGTTCGACCTGCGCGAGCTCGCCGCGCGCGTGCACGGCGTGCTGCGCCGCGCACAGGCGGCCGGAGGCTGCCCGGCAGTGCCGCAGCGGCCCCAGTCAGCACGGGAGCGGCGGCAACGGAACGTCGCCTGCTTCGGCGAAGCCTTCCTCGACTTCGACGCGCGCCGCCTGATCGACCGGAACGGCGCCGACCTGCCGATCACCGCGACCGAATTCGAGATGTTGTCGACCTTCGCGCAGCACCCCAACAAGGTGCTGACGCGGGACCGCCTGCTCGGTGACTCGTTGGAGCACGGCTCAGGCTGCTGCGACCGGGCGATCGACATAAGGGTGACGCGCATCCGGAAAAGGATCGAGGTCAACCCGACCAGGCCGCAGGTCATCAGGACCGTGCGCAGCGTCGGCTACGTCTACGTTCCGCCAGCTTGAACGGCGCGAGGACAAAGCCTGCCCGCAAGCGAGGCGGCTCGCGCCTCAACGATCTCCAGCGCGACGCCGTCATCTATGCGGCGGTGGTCGATTCCGCTCTTGATGCGGTGATCGTCGTCGATGAGGAGGGGCGCGTCGTGACGATGAACGCGTCCGCCGAGACGACGTTCGGCTATTCGAAGAGCGAAGCGATCGGCCTCTCGATCAGCTCGCTGATCGTTCCCGACCACCACAAGGAGGCGCACGAGGCCGGCATGGCCCGCTACCGCGCCACCGGCGTACCGCATGTGCTCGGCCGCCGCGTGGAGATGGATGCGCGGCGCAAGGACGGCACGATCATCGCGGTCGAGCTGGCGATCACGGAAGTGAACCTACCGGACGGGCGCTATTTCACCGCCAATCTGCGCGATCTCTCCGCGGCTAAGGCGGCGGCCGCGGAAATCCAGCGACAGCGCGAGGCGCTTCACCAGAGCGAGAAGCTCGCCGCGATCGGTTCGCTGCTCGCCGGCGTCGCACATGAGTTGAACAACCCGCTGACGGTGGTGCTCGGGCAGGCGACGGTGCTGCAGGAGGAGCTTGAGGGCAACGGCTTTGCGGAATCGGCGGGCGAACGGGTCAAGCAAATCCAGGTAGCGGCGGAGCGCTGCGCACGCGTGATACGCTCCTTCATGGCGATCGCCCGCCAGCAAAAGGCAGAGAAGCGCGCGGTGGCGGTGGCGCCGCTGCTAGACAGCGCGATCGAGCTCTTGGCCTATGGGCTGAGGAGCAACGGCGTCGCGGTGTACCGTGACTATGACGAGGCGATGCCCGAGGTCTTCATCGACCCGAATCAGTTGCAGCAGATCGTCGTCAACCTGATCGTCAATGCGAACCAGGCGCTGCAGGAAGCCGCGGGCAGCCGCGCCATCGAAATTCGCACATTCGTAGGGCGCGAGGGCAAGGCAAGGATCGTCGTGGACGATAGCGGACCGGGAATTCCCGCGGCTATTCAGATGCAGATCTTCGAACCGTTCTTCACGACGAAACCTCTAGGGATCGGCACGGGCATCGGGCTTTCGATCTCGCGCGGCCTGGCCGAGTCGCAGGACGGCCAACTGGCGCTCACCGCCTCGTCGCTCGGCGGCGCGGCGTTCGAGCTGACGCTACCCCTGGCGACCGGTTCGGAGATGAAGGTCGAGGGTGTCGGCAAGGCGACGGATACGGTTTCGGATCGAGGTACCGTCGCGCTGCGGGCGATCGTCATCGACGACGAACCACAGATCGCGAAGCTGATCGCCGAGGCTCTCTCCCGCAAGGGCTTCCGTTCGGACATCGCCAGCAGCGGCGCGGAGGCGCAGGCGCTGATTGCGGACGCTGTCGGCGGCTACGACGCGGTGATCTGCGACCTGCGCATGCCGGACATGGACGGACCGGCCCTGTTCCAATGGATCAAAGCGTACCATGCCGCACTCGTCGAACGCACGTTGTTCGTGACCGGAGATGCGCTCGGCCCCGCGGCCGGGCGTTTTCTCGCCGAGTCCGGCCGTCCATTTCTCGAAAAACCGTTCACGCCGGCGGACGTCGCAAGACTCGTCACGGATTTTGGCCCGCGCGGCCGCTGAAACCATTCCGGAAACATTTGAAATGGGTCGGCCTGCGCGGCGCAATCCGCGCGATGTATTGCGGGTGCATCCTGTTTCCATCGTCAAACGACGGCGATGCGAGCGGAATGCACCGCGCACATCGAAGCTCATGGCGGATGCGAAACCTGATCCAGGCGACGTCCGCGAACCAACCAGAGGAGAATGAAATGAAACAGAGGGCCATTACTTTCCACAGCATAGGCGCTGCGATCGTCATGTCCGCGCTCGTCGCAGGTGCCGCCACCGCTGCCCAGATGAAGGCAGTCGGACCGCAGCCGGGCGACTGCAAGCGGGCCTACGAAGCCGTCAACGGCCCCTCGTTGCCCGTCGCCCAGGCCATGTGGGTCCAGTTGGTTGCCTCGAAGTACGGCAACAAGTGGGCCCAGTGGGCCGGCGCCAAGAACAAGTCGATCACGCCGCTTGGCGGTTCGCAGTTCCAGGCGCGAGCCATGCCATGCTTCTATCAGCCGGTTCCCTGAGCCTGAACGCGTGAGAATGATGGCGCGGTGAAAGCTGCGCCATCATCCATTTCGTCCAAAGGCGGTAGCGTAGCCGCTTACGCCGTCATGGGTTAAACGTGCGGCTCTACGGTCTTTTGGTATCCATCACGAACCCACGGCCATTGCGGTCGCTGTGGGTTGTTTCGCGGACCCATTGTTCCCGCAGGCCGTGCATGGCGAAGCGCCGCCATGGGTGGGTCGTGCGCTTGGCTGGAGCTCGCGGTGCGGCGAGGACGCCGCTACTCCGCCGCGACCCCCTTCACTTCGAGATAGCTCTCCATCGAATCGTCCATCGCCTGCAGCCAGGGCGTATGGTGCAGCGGCGCCATCGTGCCAGTCATCAGCGAACGGTAGGCGTTGTCGCGGAAGCCCATGATGTCTTCCACCTTGTGGTGCTCCCACTCCATGAAGGTCTGGTTGACAGCCTCGACGTCGAAGCCCGGATAGTCGGTCTGCTCCATCAGCTCCTTGGTGTAGTCGCCCTGGAACCAGATCATCTGCTCGGCGTCTTCCAGCGTTTCCTCACGCGCCCGCCATTTCCTGCCGTGTTCCGCCATCACTTCTGCCGAAGGCAGCTTTATGCGGTCCATGATGACGTCGCGCGCGAACCAGGCCTGCGCGTCGAACATGTTGAAGGTGTAGAACTGGTCCTGCATGCCGATATAGAACAGCTGCGGGTTCTTCTCCCAGACGACGCCCTCATAGAGCCCGTCCGGCCACATGCGGTTGGCGGTCTTGAGCTTCAGATCGTCGGTCAGGAACGGGAACGAGTGCAGATAGCCGGTACACAGGATGATGGCGTCGACATCCTTGGTGCTGCCGTCCTTGAAATGCGCGGTCTTGCCGACGACTTTCTGCAGCAGTGGCACTTCCTTCCAGTTGTCGGGCCATTTGAAGCCCATCGGCTTCGAGCGGTAGCTGGAGGTGATCGATCTGGCGCCGTATTTATAGCATTGCGAGCCGATATCCTCGGCCGAATAGGAGCGGCCGATGATCAGGATGTCCT
Source organism: Mesorhizobium sp. WSM4821 (assembly GCF_055901555.1). Lineage (NCBI taxonomy): Bacteria > Pseudomonadati > Pseudomonadota > Alphaproteobacteria > Hyphomicrobiales > Phyllobacteriaceae > Mesorhizobium > Mesorhizobium sp. WSM4821. Next base: position 6,710,290 of record NZ_CM148371.1, read on the forward strand.
TGTCCTTGAATTCCATGGCGTCGCGGAAATCGTGGCTGTGCAGGATGCGGCCGTTGAAGGTCGAAAAACCCTCGAAATAGGGAACGTTGGGCACGGAAAAATGCCCCGAGGCGACGACGACGTTGTCGAACTCTTCCGAATAGGTGACGTCGTTGGTGCGGTCATGCGCGGTGACGGTGAACTTTTTCGTCTCGTCGGAGAAGGTCACCATGCGCACCGGGCTGTTGAAGCGCACCCATTTGCGCACGCCGGATTTTTCGACGCGGCCCTTGATGTAGTCCCACAGCACGGCGCGTGGCGGATAGGAGCCGATCGGCCGCCCGAAATGCTCCTCGAACGTGTAGTCGGCGAATTCGAGGCACTCCTTCGGTCCGTTCGACCAGAGGTAACGGTACATCGAGCCATGCACCGGATCGCCATGCTCGTCGAGGCCGGTGCGCCAGGTGTAGTTCCACAGGCCACCCCAGTCGGACTGCTTTTCGAAGCAGACGACTTCCGGAATGTCCGCGCCATGGTCGGCAGCCGACTTGAAGGCTCGAAGCTGGGCCAGGCCGGACGGTCCGGCTCCGATGACGGCAACACGACTTTTCATTCCGGGCCTCCCGACCTCATTTCTCTAACGAAACAAATTTCACTGACAGGACAGTAATTCGCCGTTCAATGCTGTCAACAGCCCTTGTCGCGAAACCGCGTTTCATCAAGGTGATTTTCCAGCTAGGTCCACGGTAGCAGCCTGCGGAGCACACGAGAAATCAATCGTGGATGGCTTGCTGTGGCGGTTGCGCTTCTGTATCGGCACCGAATATGTTTACCGTGAGTGAAATAAATCCACAGAGTCCGGAGTAGCGACATGGCGAAAACAGCTTCAGACCTCAAGAATGGCGCCGGTGCCGCTCTGGCCAGGGCCAAACCGTCACCAAAGGCGGCCGAAGGACGGACGATTCGCACGCCGCTGACGCAGAACCCGCACGCCATCCGCGACACCCGCGAAAAAGTCCTCGAGGTCGCCATCGGCCGCGAGGTGCGGGCGTTCCGCAAGAAGCTCGGCATCACCGTCGCGGACCTGGCCGTCGCCACCGATATATCGCTCGGCATGCTGTCGAAGATCGAGAACGGCATCACCTCGCCATCGCTGACGACGCTGCAGGCCTTGTCGCGGGCGCTCGGCGTTCCCGTCACCGCCTTCTTCCGCCGTTTCGAGGAGGAGCGCAGCGCCGTGTTCGTCAAGGCCGGCGAAGGGCTCGATGTCGAGCGCCGCGGCACGCGAGCCGGCCACCAGTACAATCTGCTCGGCCATATCGGCTCCAACACCAGCGGCGTCGTCGTCGAACCCTATCTGATCACGCTGACCGAGGATTCAGACGTGTTTCCGACCTTCCAGCATGAGGGCATGGAGTTCCTCTATATGCTCGAAGGCGAAGTGGTTTACCGCCACGGCAGCAACCTCTATCCGATGAAGCCTGGTGACAGCCTGTTTTTCGACGCCGACGCGCCGCACGGGCCGGAAGTGCTGACAGTTCTGCCGATGCGCTATCTCTCGATCATCTGCTATCCGCAGAACAGCGCGGGTTGAGCGGATTCGGACGCAAGCGTATCCCCCTCGCCCGGCCTCCTCTTCGATCGGCTGGTCTCTTCTCGGGACGAGAAGAGCCCACCAGCGTCGATGCCTCTCTCCCGCCAGCGGGAGAAGGCGGAAGCGGCCGGATGAGGGGCATTCCAGTTCTAGAGGGCTGGCGGCAGGCCGAAGGCCGCAAACAAGCTGGGGCCGAGCGGCCCCACATAGATCGTCAGAGAAGCGATTCCACCCTCGGCGGGTTCGATCACGTGCAGAGAATGAGCTCGCCACGTAGGGTCCTGATGGGTGCGCACGTAGACTCCTACCGCCGGCTGGCCGTTGGCCCTGATGGCCACCGCGCGGAAGCCCGCAAAATTAGTCCAGATGGTCTCGAAGAAACCGCGTATCGCCCCGCGTCCTTGATACCATTCCCGCCAAGGCGGCATGCGATAGGTGGCGTCCTCACGCAAGAGATCGATCAGGCCGTCAAGATTGGCGGCATGCCAAGCCTGCATGTAACGTTCGAGCAGCAGGCCTTCTTCGGGGTTGGGCTGCGATCGACGCGTCGGACGTCCCTCAGGATATCGCGCCACGAGGGTTGCGCGAGCCCGCTGCAATGCGCTGTTGATCGAAGCTGTCGATCTGCCCAGCAATTGCGCGGTCTCGGCAGCCGACCACCCCAGGACGTCGGCAAGCAGCAGGGCGGCCCGCTGCCTGGGCGGCAGATCCTGGATCGCGGCGACGAAGGCGAGTTGCACGGCTTCGCGGGTCTCATACCGCGCTTCCGGACCTGGCTCGCTGTCTGCGAGGCCTGGAAGCTCCGCGTCCGGGTAAGGCTCCAGCCAGCCAAGCTCGGCTGCGGGCCCGCCTGCGGCCGAACCGTGGCAGGGCGACCGTCCGGGCTGCTGCAGAATTCGATGCGCCCTGGCCCGCGCCTTGAGGGCGTTGAGGCAAGTGTTGGTCGCGATTGTGTAGAGCCAACCACGAAGCGAACCCCGCCCGTCGAACTCCGACCTTGCACGCCAGGCGCGAAGAAGCGTGTCCTGGACGAGATCGTCCGCCTCGTGCAGCGAGCCCATCATGCGATAGCAGTGGAGCTTGAGCTCCCGGCGATGGGCCGCCGTGAGCTTCTCGAAGGCCAGCCGATCGAGGATCGGTTGGCCTTGCTGACGTGCCGGCTCGAGAGGTGCCTGAGCGTCTGTCATGCGGATTCTGCAGTTCCGGGTCTTGGTTTGCATTACGCGCGCCTCAGGCGGCCGGCGCAAGCCCGCTCCCGCTCACCGCGAAGGAACTGCCTTGCGATTTCCCGGTGGCGAGTGCGACCACCGCCCTTCCCACATCGGCCGGCGTCTGCATGTCGGTCATGCTCGCGAGGAAGTCCGCAGGGTGAATGCCCAGATAGGCCGCAAAGCTGTCGACGCCGGCCTTGCCCACGCCGGTCTCCGGCATGATGCGCATAGGCGCAAGCGCCATGAAGCGCAGGTCCAGGCCGAGCCGTTCCGATTCCTTCTGGCAATGACCGGCCATGAACATCTGCATGCGCTTTGCGCCGGCATAACCGCCGGCGAACGGTGGCCCCCCGGTCAAGGCTGCGCCACTGGAGATCAGAACGATCCGGGTCCCCGACTTGAGCGGACCCCGCAGAGCGGCTTTGCAAAACAGGAAAGACGCCTTGACGTCGGTTTCCCAGTTTGCGGAGAACGCCTCCCAGCTCAGTTCATGTACGGGCGCGGCGGGGGCGAAAGCGCCTGCACAGATCACCAGGACGTCCGGTTCAAGCGCGGCGAAGACCTGATCAGGCGCGGAGTCCACAGTTGCATTGACCGCGAATGTCTTCACGCCCGAAGTATCCTGAGCAAATTCCGCCAGGGCCTGTTCTCCGCGGGCGACGGCCAGGACCGTCGCTCCCTCGCTCAGCGCGGCTTCCACGATCGAGCGGCCGACACCCCGGCTCCCCCCAACGACGAAGACATTCTGACCTTGTAACGATCCCATGGACCACCTCGCTCTCCGGGCCGCTGGACCATCCAGGCGCGCCCATTGATCAGGACAACGCTGGCGGGCGGGAATCATCGGTGCGGGGTCAGAAATCCTCTCAGTTGATCGGAAGCGCCGTGCGAGCTCCTTACTCCGGCCCGAAACCGGGCGACGTCGGGCTGCCATCATCCAGCTTCGACAGCCATTCGACCAGCGTCGAGCGGTAGCGCGTCAGGCCCTTGTAGTTGGCGAGTTCCTCGGGCAGGTCGCGGATCACGCGGTGCAGGCGCCGCGCCCATTTCGGCTGCGTCACCAGTTCGTCCATCTTGATCAGATAGCAGCGGATCGGGAAGACGATGCCGTTCGAGCGCGGCAGCCGCCAGAAGCTTTGCAGCTCGACGCGCAGATGGACCTTTTCGCCGACATTTTCGGGCGTCACCGTGGTGCGGTCCGGACCCCATTTGTGATAGTTTTCCGGGCTGGTGTCGAGGCGCGGATTGATGGTCATCGTCCAGTTCAGGCGCCGCGCCGGCTTGCCTTGCTGGATGTTGGTGAGGAACTTCAGCGCCCGGATAAAAATCCCCTTCTCATGCGCCAGCGGCACCGGCGCGTGCCATTCGAAGAAGTTCATGCCGATGTCGAAATCGAGCGACCAGTCGGCCTGGGTGGTGACCATGCCGGCGTCCATCCACAGATTGCCGTCACGCTGGTCGAGGATGCAGAAATCGCCCTGGCTCTGGCGCGTGATGTATTCCATCGGCCCGTAAGGCAGCGTCGAGACATCGCCGAAGGTGAAAGTGTCGTCGATGCCGAGCGGCCGGTTGATCCAGCGCCAGCGGTCACCGTCGCGCGTCAGCGTGAAATGCTCGGGATAGCCGAGCGCCTGCTGCTCCATCAGGAGTTCGAGCAGGTCCCAGCCGGCCAGCGTCATGTGCGGCAGCGACTGGCAGCGCAGCGGATCCTCGGCAAGCACCAGGGCGCGGTCCTGCATCTCGGCGACATAGTGCTCGTCGACGTCGATCAGGTTTTCGAGCACGCTGCCCTTCGGCCCGACCACATGCGGCTCGATATTGACCGCATACATGTAGCTGTCTTCGTGGAACGGGAATGGGAACCGCCTGATGTGCTCCGGGCTGTTCCGGAATGTGAAGTCGTTACGGAACGTTTCGTTGCGAAAGGTGATCCCCAAGCTCGCCTCCTATCTTTCCAGCACCAGCGACCTGCCCTCGAAGCGCGAGACGCACGGCATGATCTTCCCGCAGGATCGATGCTCTTCCTCGCTCAGCCAGTGATCGTTGTGGATGAATTTGCCGTCATGCGAAATCACATTGGTCTCGCATTGGCCGCAGACGCCGCCGCGGCAGAGATAGGGCGGATCGACGCCGGCCGCCTCGATCGCCTCGAGCAGGCTCTGCTGCTCGCCGACGCGGATCGTCCTGCCGCTGAGGGCGAGCGTCACGTCGAACGGGGCGCCGGGCTGGGGGGCGGCGAAATGCTCGAAATGGACGGTTTCCGCCGGCCAGCCCAGGCTTGCTGCGCGATCGCGCACCCAACCGATCATGCCCGACGGGCCGCAGACGTAGAGATGCGTGCCGAGCGGCTGCGACGACAGGAGGCGATCAAGCTCGATGCGCTCGTCGCGGTCGTCGTGGTAGAGCCTGACCCGGCGGTCGTAGCGCTCCCTCAGCACATCGGCATAGGTGCCGAGCGAGGCGGTGCGGCAGGTGTAGTGCAGTTCGAAATTGCCGCCTTCCGCCGCCAGCTGCGCGGTCTGCGCCATGAACGGCGTGATGCCGATGCCGCCGGCCAGCATCAGGTGTTTTTTAGCGCGCAGATCGAGCGAAAACAGATTGACCGGGTAGCTGATCACCATTTCCAGCCCCGGCTTGACGCTCCGGTGCATGAACAGCGAGCCGCCGCGGCCGGCGTCGTCGCGGCGCACCGAAATCGTGTATTCGCCGGTATTGAGCGGCGAACCCATCAGCGAATAGGGATTGAGCCGAGTGCGATCGCCATCGCGCATCTCCACCACGACATGGGCGCCGCCGGAAAATGTCGGCAGCAGCGCTCCGTCGCGCCGGCGGAAGTGGAAGCGCGTGACCAATTCGTTGACCGGGACGACGTCGCTCACCACGACATCGAGCTTGGTGGTGCCGGTGCTCATCGAAAGATCTCCTCCGCGGGAGGAATTTCGCTGCGGTCCTCGGCGTTGATGCAGACACCCTGGAATGCCGCGAGGCGCCTGGAATAGTGGTCGCGTACCAGAAGAAGCAGGCCACAATGCGAACAGGTTGCCGGCTGCGTCGTCACGTTCTCGGTGATGCCCTTGCAGTGAACGCATTGGATGCGGCGCGCCAGCGAGCCGCGATGCTCGGTCTGAATCGAGGTATGGTCGATGCCGGCTTCGAGCGCCGCCTGCATGGCCTGGCCGATCAGCCCCTCGGTGCCGGCGAGATAGAGGCGCAGGCCCATATGCGCGTTGGCCAGCGTCTGCTTCAGCCGCGGCAAGGCGCTGGCGAAGGAAGGCCCCTGGTAGAACTGCGCCGGGTTCAGCGCTTCGAGCGTGGCGACATGTTTGCCGTCATGGTCGGGGATGAAGATGATGTGGGCGTCGGCGAAAAAGCCGGCGGGCGCCCTGGCGGCCAGGTCTGATATCGCCAGCGCTCCTTCCGCATCCGCTACGAAAAGATGGTGCTTGCCGGGCTGCGGAGACAGGGTTCCGTAGACCGGCCGGCTGATGATGCTCTTTGCTGCCATTCTCTCGGTTTGCCTCAGCCTTTCGCCGTGCGCTTGGTCTTCTTCGGATCGTCGAACGGAAGCGGCTCGGCGGTCGCGCCGATGGCGCCGCTCTGGTTGCGGATTTCGAGCCTGGTGCCCTGGACGGCACAGTCGACGTCGAGCCGGGCGATGCCCATCGACTTCTTGACCAGCGGCGAATACATGGCGCAGGTCACCACGCCGACCTTTTTGCCGTCGCGATAGACCGGCGCGCCCTCGTCGGCCGGTTCCTTGCCTTCGAGCAGCACGCCAAAGATCTTGAAGCGCTCCTTGCCCTTGAGGCGGTAGTGCTCCTCGGCGCCGCGAAAGCCTGTCTTGCCGGGGCTGACGGTGAAGTCGAGGCCGAGTTCCCACAGCGTGTCGCCGGGGCCTTCGTTCTCGAACGGATATTTCTGCGAATTGTCGTAGGGGTAGAACAAGAGGTAGCTCTCGACGCGCAGCATGTCGAGCGTGGTGAACCGGCACGGGATGATGCCGACGCTCTTGCCCTCTTCAAGGATGGTGTCCCAGATCGTGCCGGCATCCTGGCCGCGACAGAAGATCTCGTAACCGCGTTCGCCGGTATAGCCGGTGCGCGAGATCATCACCGGAAAGCCGAACAACCGCGTCTGCACGTGATGGAAATAGGCAAGTTCGCGAATGCCCGGCACATGCTTTGCCAGATAGTCGACGGCTATCGGCCCCTGCAGCGAAAGGTCATGCAGATTGTCGTCGAAGCGCAGCGAGACGTCGCGGCCCATGGCGGCGCGCTGCAACTCCTCATGGCCGGTCCCCGAACCGTGCACGACCATCCAGGCATTCGGACCGGTGCGGTAGAGGATGCAGTCGTCGGTGAATTTTCCCGCCTCGTTCAGCATGCAGGCATAGGCCGACTTGCCGGGATATATTTTCTCGACGTCGCGCGTCGTTGCCAGGTCGATCAGGTGCGAGGCATGCGGCCCGGTGATGTGCACCTTCTTCAGGCCGGATACGTCCATAAGCCCGGCCTTGGTGCGGATGGCGATGTATTCCTCGTCGGCGTCTTTGTCGTAGGTCCAGGCGGTGCCCATCCCGCTCCAGTCTTCGAGTTTCGAACCGAGCGCACGATGGCGATCCGCCAAGGTCGAAAATCTCCAGGATGCCGTCATGGACTTGCTTCTCCTCAACATGATTGCCGACGTTTCGCCGCTGCAGGGCACTGAGGGCCATGTGGCGGTCCGCGCCATATTGACTCAAAACTCCAAAAGCGCGCAATACTAAGATGCAAAAAGTTTTACTGAGAGGCAAGGAACGCAACTGAACGGAGGGGACATGAAATGGAAGGGAATCTCAACGCTCTAACGACCATTTTCACCGAATTCTACTACTGGGTGACCATCGTCATGATGTTTCTCATCCATGTCGGATTCTGCACCTACGAGGTCGGCGTGTCGCGCCGGCGCAATCACCTGAAGACGCTTATGAAGAACGCGATGGCGATCCCGCTCGTCACGGTCACGTTCTACTTTTTCGGTTGGTGGATCTATTTCGGCTTCCCCAACGGACCGGGCATCGCGGGCGGACTTGTCACGGCACCTTTCGCTGAAGCCTGGAATCCGCTGATGGGCACCCATCTGTCCGGCGTCAGTCCAGGCGAGACGGGAGTTACGCCTGCCGACGCCGCGCTGTGGCATCGACTCAACGGCGTATTCTGGGGCGCCTTCCTGCTGTTTTCCATCACGACGGCGTCGATCATCTCGGGTTCGATCATAGAACGCGCGCGTTCGGGCGCGTTCTGGATCGTCGCGGTGCTGGTCGGCTCGGTGCTGTGGATCCTCGACGCGTCCTGGGGATGGCATCCGCAAGGCTGGATGGTGAAGCTTTGGGGCTATCACGACGCCTACGCATCGGGCGTCGTGCATGCGATCGCCGGCGGAGCAGCGCTCGCCTTCCTCATCGTGCTCGGTCCGCGCATCGGCAAGTTCAAGCCCGACGGCACGCCGCGAGACATCCCGCCGCACAATGTGTGGCTGGTCACGATCGGCCTGTTCCTGATCTACACCGGATTCTGGGGTTTCTATGCCGCGTGCAACATTCCGCTGATCAGCCCGGCCACGATTGCCGGCCAGATCACCGGCGAGACCTGGACGGCGACCAACATATATCTCGCGCCAACGACGCTCTCGGCGATCACCTTCAACTTCCTGATGTCGCTGTCGGGCGGCATGATGGCCGGCTACCTCGTCTCGAAAGGCGACCCCTTCTGGACGTTCTCGATGGGGCTTTGCGGCGTCATCTCGGCCTCGGCCGGCAACGACCTTTATCACCCGATCCAGGCGCTGCTGATCGGCGCGATCGTCCCGACGATCTGCTACAGACTGCACTATTTCGTCGAACGCCGCTTCAAGATCGACGATGCGGTGGGCGCCGTTGCCGTGCACGGCTATGGCGGCTTCCTCGGGGTCGTGGTGGCGGGCTTCATGCTATGGGGACAGCCGTCCTCGCCCTATGAGGGCTTCGCGCATATCAATCCGCTCGGTAATTTCGCGGGCGCGGTGCTGATGTTCGTGCTCGGTTTCGTTCCCACCTTCGTCGTCTGCAAGATACTCAACAGCATGAACCTCCTGCGCGTACCGGCGAAGGTGGAACTCGAGGGCGTCGACTTTGCCCTCAACCATGCTTTCGAGGCGTCGGTCCGCGACGTGGGAGCCGCCGAAAAGGCCATGATGAAATAATCAACGGACAAGGAGAATTCGCAATGTCGACCAATGGAATGGAAAGCTGGGCCGTCGATCTCAAGGACGTCGGCGCGATCTACCCGTTTCAGGGCTCCGAGGTATTGATGGTCATCATCGGCCTCGTCTTCTGGATCGGCTGGCACGTCCTCCAGACGCGCCACGAGAACGCTGAAATCGAGGCCGATTTGGCCGCGGATCGCAGCGGGGAGGAAACGAGAGCGGCGATCGATCGCTATTAGATCGGAGCACGTCGCCCGGCGCCCTCGGTTACGCCGGGCGACTTGTTTAGTATGAAAAAAACTTTCATGTGAGTTGAATTTGATCCATGAAGCTGATAGCACCCAGATCATACCTCACCTCGGGAGCCTGACATGTGCGGAATCGTCGGACTTTTTTTGAAGGACAAGTCGCTTGAGCCCCAGCTCGGCTCGATGCTGTCGGAAATGCTGATCTCGCTCAGTGATCGCGGTCCCGACAGCGCCGGCATCGCCATCTATGGCGCGCCAACCGGCAACGAGGCCAAGATCACCATCCAGTCGGCAAGGCCGGAGCATGAATTCGGCAATCTTGATGCCGAACTCGCCAAGGCGATCGGAGCGCCGGTGACGGTCAGCGTGAAGTCGACGCATGCGGTCGTCAGGACCACGCCCGACAAGATCGATGAAGCGCGTGAGACCATCCAGGCGCTGCGCCCCGACATCCGTATCATGGGCGCCGGCGACGTTGTCGAAATCTACAAGGAAGTCGGCCTCCCGGAAGCCGTCGTCGATCGCTTCGACGTGCGCTCAATGACCGGCACGCATGGCATCGGCCATACCCGCATGGCGACGGAATCGGCGGTGACGACGATGGGCGCGCATCCGTTCTCGACCGGCGCCGACCAGTGCCTGGTGCACAATGGCTCGCTGTCCAATCACAACAATGTCCGCCGCGAGCTGATCCGCGAAGGCATGAAATTCGAAACCGAGAACGACACCGAGGTCGCGGCCGCCTATCTCTCCTCGCAGATGGCGCATGGCAAGAATCTCGGCGAAGCACTGGAGGGCACGCTGAGCGATCTCGACGGCTTCTTCACCTTCGTCGTCGGCACCAAGAACGGTTTCGGCGTGGTGCGCGATCCGATCGCCTGCAAGCCTGCCGTCATGGCCGAGACCGATCAGTATGTCGCCTTCGGCTCGGAATATCGCGCGCTCACCAAACTGCCCGGCATAGACAGTGCGAGGGTCTGGGAACCCGAGCCCGCAACCGTCTATTTCTGGGAGCATTGAGCTGATGCCGGCAATCAACGTTTCCAAGACCCTCGACCAGGGCCATGTCCAGAGTCAGGCGTCACGGGCCTTCGACCTGGCCGAGGTGCCGCTGCGCGAACTCAACCAGGCGCTTCACAATCTGACCCCCGGCTCGAACGAGACCGCCTGGGAAGTGCTCAACCCGAAAGGCAGCCATTCGGTCGCCGTCGGTGTCGACCAGCCGATCGCCATCGATGTCCGCGGCAGCGTCGGCTATTATTGCGGCGGCATGAACGACGGCAGCGCCATCACGGTGCACGGCTCGGCCGGGCCCGGCGTCGGTGAGAACATGATGTCGGGCTCGATAACGGTCAAAGGCGATGCGAGCCAGTATGCCGGCGCCACCGGCAGGGGCGGACTGCTGGTCATCGAGGGCAATGCGTCGTCGCGCTGCGGCATTTCGATGAAGGGCATCGACATCGTCGTCCATGGCAATATCGGCCACATGTCGGCCTTCATGGCGCAGTCCGGCAATCTGGTGGTGCTAGGCGATGCGGGTGACGCGCTCGGCGATTCCATCTACGAGGCGCGGCTGTTCGTGCGCGGCAAGGTCGGCAGCCTCGGCGCCGACTGCATCGCCAAGGAGATGCGGCCGGAGCATCTGGAACTGCTGCAGGGCCTGCTCGACCGTGCCGGCGTGACCGGCGTCAACGCGGCGGAATTCAAGCGTTACGGCTCGGCGCGCACGCTTTACAATTTCAACATCGACAACGCCGACTCGTATTGAGGCAGCATGACCTATCGCAACCCGCCGACGACGCCGCGCAAATCCGCGACCTTCGACGACTACACGCTTTCCGAGATCCGCCGCGCCGCGGCGACCGGCATCTATGACATCCGTGGCGGCGGCGCCAAGCGCAAGCTGCCGCATTTCGACGACCTTTTGGTCCTCGGCGCCTCGATCTCGCGCTATCCGCTCGAAGGCTACCGCGAGCGCTGCGACACTGGCGTCGTGCTCGGTTCGCGCCACGCCAAGAAGCCGATCGAGCTGAAAATCCCGATCACCATCGCCGGCATGAGTTTCGGGTCGCTGTCCGGTCCGGCCAAGGAAGCGCTCGGCCGCGGGGCAACGCTGTCCGGCACCTCGACGACCACCGGCGACGGCGGCATGACCGAGGAAGAGCGCGGTCATTCCAAGACGCTGGTCTACCAGTATCTGCCGTCGCGCTATGGCATGAACCCACGCGATTTGCGGCGCGCGGATGCGATCGAGATCGTCATTGGCCAGGGCGCCAAGCCCGGCGGCGGCGGCATGCTGCTCGGCCAGAAGATCTCCGACCGGGTCGCCGAAATGCGCACGCTGCCGAAGGGCATCGACCAGCGCTCGGCCTCGCGCCACCCCGACTGGACCGGGCCCGACGATCTCGAGATCAAGATCCTGGAACTGCGCGAAATCACCGACTGGGAAAAGCCGATCTACGTCAAGGTCGGCGGCGCGCGGCCCTACTACGATACAGCCTTGGCGGTGAAGTCAGGCGCCGATGTCGTCGTCATCGACGGCATGCAGGGCGGCACCGCCGCGACCCAGGAAGTGTTCATCGAGAATGTCGGCCAACCGACGCTTGCCTGCATCAGGCCGGCGGTGCAGGCGCTGCAGGATCTCGGCATGCATCGCAAGGTGCAGCTGATCATCTCCGGCGGCATCCGCAACGGCGCCGATGTCGCCAAGGCGCTGGCGCTCGGCGTCGATGCGGTGTCGATCGGCACGGCCGCACTTGTCGCGCTCGGCGACAACGATCCGCGATGGGAGGCGGACTACAACGCGCTCGACACCACCGCCGGCGCTTATGACGATTGGCATGAGGGGCGCGACCCGGCCGGCATCACGACGCAGGATCCCGAGCTTATGAAGCGGCTCGACCCGATCGCCGCCGGGCGCCGGTTGGCGAATTACCTGAAGGTGATGACGCTCGAGGCGCAGACGATTGCCCGCGCCTGTGGCAAGAACAGCCTGCACAATCTCGAACCCGAGGATCTCGTTGCGCTGACGATCGAAGCCGCCGCCATGGCCGGCGTGCCGCTGGCCGGCACCAACTGGATACCGGGGAAGAACGGCTTCTAGGATTCAAACCACCAAAAATACCGTAAGCGAGGAACTATAATGGGGAACGATCTCGCCGCATTCGCCAAAGAGAACGGCGTCAAATATTTCATGATTTCCTACACCGACCTGTTCGGTGGGCAGCGCGCCAAGCTGGTGCCGGCGCAAGCCATTGCCGACATGCAGAAGGACGGTGCGGGCTTTGCCGGCTTTGCCACCTGGCTCGACCTGACGCCGGCGCATCCCGACATGCTGGCGGTGCCGGATGCGGATTCGGTCATCCAGTTGCCGTGGAAGCCCGACGTCGCCTGGGTCGCCGCCAACTGCGTCATGGACGACAAGTCGGTCGCCCAGGCACCGCGCAACACGCTGAAGCGGCTGATCACCGAGGCGGCCGGCGACGGCATGCATGTCAAGACCGGTGTCGAGGCCGAGTTCTTCCTGATCTCGCCGGACGGCAAGGCGATTTCCGACGAATACGACACCGCGTCGAAGCCCTGCTACGACCAGCAGGCGGTGATGCGCCGCTACGACGTGATCGCCGAGATCTGCGACCATATGCTGGCGCTCGGCTGGGGTCCCTACCAGAACGACCATGAGGACGCCAACGGCCAGTTCGAGATGAACTGGGCTTTCGACGATGCGCTGGCGACCGCCGACAAGCACTCCTTCTTCAAGTTCATGGTGAGATCCGTCGCCGAAAAGCACGGACTGCGCGCGACCTTCATGCCGAAGCCATTCCCCGGCCTGACCGGCAATGGCTGCCACGCCCACATCTCGGTGTGGGACAGAGACGGCAAGACCAATGTCTTTGCCGACAACGCCATGGAACTCGGCCTGTCGGCGAAGGGCAGGAATTTTCTCGGCGGCATCATGAAGCATGCCTCGGCACTTGCGGCTATCACCAACCCGACGGTCAATTCCTACAAGCGGATCAATGCGCCGCGCACCATTTCGGGCGCCACCTGGGCGCCGAACTCGGTGACCTGGACCGGCAACAACCGCACCCATATGGTGCGCGTGCCCGGCCCCGGCCGTTTCGAGCTGCGCCTGCCCGACGGCGCGGCAAACCCCTATCTGCTGCAGGCTGTCATCATCGCCGCCGGCCTCGACGGCATCCGCTCGCAGGCCGATCCCGGCAAGCGCTACGACATCGACATGTACCAGTTCGGACACACGGTCGAGGGCGCGCCGAAGCTGCCGCTCAACCTGCTCGATGCCTTGCGCGAGTTCGACAACGACAAATCGCTCAAGGCGGCGCTGGGTGAGGAATTCTCGTCGGCCTACCTAAAGCTGAAGCACCAGGAATGGAATTCCTATGCTTCCCACTTCACCCAGTGGGAGCGCGACCACACGCTGGACATCTAGAGCATCGGACCGAAAGCGTGAAGCGGTTTTCGGATGAATCCGATGCGTCGAGAAAGGTCCTGCGTGGCGCGAGCGATCTCGGAACAGACTTATGAAATACTCGATCTTCTCGCTCGCCCGCGCCGCATTTTCCGGCCACAAGACCTGGCAGCGCACATGGCGCGACGCCAACCCGAAGGATCGCTATGACGTGGTGATCATCGGCGGCGGCGGTCATGGCCTGGCCACCGCATGGTTCCTGGCCAGTGAGTACGGCATCAGGAATGTCGCCGTGCTGGAGAAAGGCTGGATCGGCTCCGGCAATGCCGGCCGTAACACCACCATCATCCGCTCCAATTACGGGCTGCCCGGCAATACCGGCTTCTACGAGCTGTCGATGAAGCTGTGGGAGCGGATGGAGCAGGATCTCAACTACAACACGATGGTCAGCCAGCGCGGCGTCATCAACCTCTATCATTCCGACGCGCAGCGCGACGCCTATGCGCGGCGCGGCAACACGATGCGCATCAACGGCATCGACGCCGAGCTGCTCGACCTCGCCGCGGTCAGGAAGATGATGCCGTTCCTGAACTTCGACAATGCCCGCTTTCCCGTGCAGGGCGGGCTGCTGCAGCGGCGTGGCGGCACCGCGCGCCATGACGCGGTGGTCTGGGGCTATGCCCATGCGGCGAGCGCGCTTGGCGTCGACATCATCCAGAATTGCGAAGTGTCGGGCTTCGTGCGCGACGCCAACGGCAAGGTGACCGGCGTTGAGACGACGCGCGGCACAATCGGCGCCGGCAAGGTCGGCATGGCTGTCGCCGGCAGTTCGTCGCGCGTCGCTGCCATGGCGGGACTGCGCCTGCCGATCGAAAGCCATGTGCTGCAGGCCTTTGTCTCCGAGGCGATCAAGCCGCTCATTCCCGGTGTCATGACCTTCGGCGCCGGCCATTTCTATGTCAGCCAGTCCGACAAGGGCGGGCTGGTCTTCGGCGGCGACATAGACGGTTACAATTCCTACGCCCAGCGCGGCAACATGCCGGTCATGGAGGACGTCTGCGAGGGCGGCATGGCGCTGATGCCGATGATTGGCCGCGTGCGGCTTTTGCGCCAGTGGGGCGGCATCATGGACATGTCGATGGACGGTTCGCCGATCATCGACAAGACGCCGGTGGACGGGCTCTACCTCAATGCCGGCTGGTGCTATGGCGGCTTCAAGGCGACGCCGGGCTCCGGCTTTGTCTTTGCCCATCTTCTGGCGCGCGACGAACCGCATGAGGAGGCCGCAAGATTCCGCCTCGACCGGTTCCGGCGTGGCGCGATGATCGATGAAAAGGGCGTCGGCGCCCAACCAAACCTGCACTGAGGACGGCCCGGAAACCATGCGTATTGTCTGTCCCTTCTGCGGCGAACGCGAACTCGGCGAGTTCACCTGTCTGGGCGACGCCAAGCCGGTCCGTCCGGCAGCCGATGCCTCGGAAGACGAGGTATTCGACTACGTCTATCTGCGCGACAATGTCGCCGGCGAGACGAGCGAGCACTGGTATCATGGCGGCGGCTGCCGGGCCTGGCTGAAGATCGCCCGCAACACGCTGACGCATGAGATTTCCTCGGTCGAGGCGGCGGCGGGCGTTGGCGCCGCCAAGGTTGGCGCCTGATGGTTAGCCTCGCCCAGACACACCGGCTGGAGAGCGGCGGCTTTATCAATCGTTCGGCGCCGCTGAATTTCAGCTTCGACGGCAAGATCTTTGCCGGCTTCCAGGGCGATACGCTCGCCTCGGCGCTGATCGCCAACGGCGTCAAGCTGGTCGGCCGCTCGTTCAAATACCATCGGCCTCGCGGCATCCTGACCGCAGGCTCGGAAGAGCCCAACGCGCTGGTCGAACTGCGCAGCGGCGCCCGGCGCGAACCGAACACCAAGGCGACCACCACCGAACTTTATGACGGTCTCGAAGCCGCCAGCCAGAACCGCTGGCCGTCGCTGCGCCACGATCTGATGGCGGTGAACCAGCTGTTCGCGCCGATCTTCGTCGCCGGCTTCTACTACAAGACCTTCATGTGGCCGGCGAAGTTCTGGGAGGCGATCTACGAGCCGGCGATCCGCCGCGCCGCCGGCCTCGGGCGCGCGGCAGGCGTTGCCGATCCCGACCATTACGACAAGGCATGGGCGCATTGCGACGTGCTGATCGCCGGCTCCGGCCCGGCCGGGCTGGCGGCAGCGCTCGCCGCCGGTCGCAGCGGCGCCCGCGTCATCCTGTGCGAGGAGGATTTCGTCCTCGGCGGCCGCCTGCTTGCCGATGGCGGCACGATCGACGGCATGCCGGCAGCCGAATGGATTTCGCGCACGCTGGCCGAGCTCGCAGCACTGCCCGATGTCCGCATCATGACCCGCACGACGCTGTTCGGCGTCTATGACGGCGGCACCTATGGCGCGATCGAACGGGTCAACGATCACCTGCCGTCGCCGCCGGAGCACCAGGTGCGCCAGCGGCTGTGGCGGATCGTGGCCAAACGCTCGATCGTTGCGGCCGGCGCCATCGAACGGCCCATCGTCTTTGCCGGCAACGACACGCCCGGCGTGATGATGGCTTCGGCGATGCGGACCTATGTCGCGCGCTACGCGGCAACGCCGGCAAAGCGCCTCGCGCTGTTCACCAGCAATGAGGATGGCTGGCGCACGGTTGAGACAGCACTCGGTGCGGGATTGCAGGTCGCGGCGGTCGTCGATTCGCGTCCGGATGTGTCCTCCGCGCATCGCGCGCTTGCGATCAAAGCCGGCTTTCCCGTGCTGAACGGGTCCGTCGTCGGGGTCGAGGGCGGCAAGGACGGTGTCCGGAAAATAGCGGTCTCGTTGACCGGCGGGGCGCGCGCCGAGGTCGAAGCCGACGGGCTTGCCGTTTCGGGTGGCTGGAATCCGGCGGTCGGGCTGACCTCCTGTCATCGCGGCCGGCCGAAATGGCAGGACGATATTTCGGCCTTCGTGCCGGACAGTGCGCCTCCCGGCATGTTGGCCGCGGGCGCCGCCAACGGTACGTTTGTGCTTGGCGCCTGCCTGAGCCAAGGGTTTGCCGCCGGTGCGGCGGCGGCGCAGAGCGCCGGGCGCGCCGGCAATCCCGGCACGGCGCCGGTCGCCGACGACGAGACGTTTTCGCTGACCCCGCTCTGGCATGTAGCCGGCAAAGGAAAGGCCTTTGTCGATTACCAGCACGATGTCACCGCTTCGGACATCGAATTGGCACAGCGCGAAGGCTTCGAATCGGTCGAGCACCTGAAGCGCTACACGACGCTCGGCATGGCCACCGACCAGGGCAAGACCTCGAACGTCGCCGGCCTCGCCATCATGGCCGCGCTATCGGGCAAATCCATCCCCGAAACCGGCACGACGATCTACCGTCCGCCTTATGTGCCGGTCGCCATCGGCGCCTTCGCCGGGCATCACCGCGACGAGAATTTTCATGCGACAAGGCTGACGCCGTCGCATCACTGGGCCGCCGAACAGGGCGCGGTGTTCGTCGACACCGGCCTGTGGAAACGCGCGCAATGGTATCCGCGTTCCGGCGAGAAGGACTGGCTGGTCACGGTCACCCGCGAGGTCAAGGCGGTGCGCTCCGGCGTCGGCTTCTGCGACGTCTCGACGCTCGGCAAGATCGACGTGCACGGCCCGGACGCCGGCGCCTTCCTCGACCGCGTCTACATCAACACCTTCTCCAGCCTTGCCGTGGGAAAAGCGCGCTACGGCCTTATGCTGCGCGAGGACGGCATGGTCTATGACGACGGCACCACGTCGCGGCTGGCCGAGGACCACTATTTCCTGACCACCACCACCGCCAAGGCCGGCCCGGTGATGCAGCACCTCGAATTCTGCCGGCAGGTGCTGTTTCCCGAGCTCGACGTGCAACTGACGTCGGTCTCCGACCAGTGGGCGCAATTCTCGATTGCCGGGCCGAAGACCCGGGACCTGCTCAGGGAGATCGTCGATCCCGCCGAGGATTTGTCGAACGAGGGATTTCCGTTCATGGGGGCGCGGGAAGTCTCGCTTCGCGGCGGCCTCAAGGCACGGCTGTTCCGCATCTCGTTCTCCGGCGAGATGGCCTTCGAAATCTCCGTTCCGGCCCGCTACGGCGATGCGCTGGTGCGCAATCTGATGCTGGCCGGCAAACAATTCGGCGTCACACCCTACGGCACCGAGGCGCTCGGCGTCATGCGCATTGAAAAGGGCCATGTCGCCGGGCCGGAACTGAACGGCACGACGACGGCCGCCGATCTCGGCCTGGCCAAGATGATGTCGACCAAGAAGGATTTTGTCGGACGCGTCATGGCCGGACGCGAAGCGCTGGCGGCAGCGGATCGCCAGGTCGTGGTCGGCATCAAGCCGACCGACAAGACGCGCCGCTTGCGTTCAGGCGCGCATGTCATTCCGAAGGGCGAGATACCGGGTCCCGCCAACGACCAGGGCTATGTCACCTCGGTCTGCTTCTCGCCGACGCTCGACCAGTGGATCGGGCTCGCGCTTGTCGAGCGTGGCCGCGAACGCATCAGCGAGATCGTCCATGCGCACGATCCCTTGCGTGGCGAGGACTATGACGTCGAGCTG
Organism: Mesorhizobium sp. WSM4821; assembly: GCF_055901555.1. Taxonomy (NCBI): domain Bacteria; kingdom Pseudomonadati; phylum Pseudomonadota; class Alphaproteobacteria; order Hyphomicrobiales; family Phyllobacteriaceae; genus Mesorhizobium; species Mesorhizobium sp. WSM4821. The sequence goes on from NZ_CM148371.1 coordinate 6,728,567, forward strand.
TGCAATCCCGTGTTCTACGATCCGGATGGAGGGCGCCAGCGTGGCTGAATTTTCCTGGATTTCCCGCAGTCCGCTGGAGCACGCGCTTGTTGCGGGAGCCTACGGCGCGCGTGACGTCGAGCCCGGCATTTCGCTCACGGAAGTTCGCAATTTCGACCTGATCCAGATCATGGCGCGACGCGGCAGATGGGCTGATTTGGCAAGCGCCGCCAAAGCGCGTTTCGGCGTGTCAGTTCCGGATGCGCCCTGGGTGGCCCAGGCTGAGGACGCCACGCTGATCTGGTCTGGGCCGGATCAGTTCCTCGTGCTGTCGAAGGACGGCAAACACATGGACATTTTGAGCCAGGCGTTTTCGCAATCCGCCTCGCTGTCGGACCAGTCGCATGCGCGTGCCCTGATCAGCGTCTCGGGCGCCAAGGCGCGCACCATGCTGGCCAAGCTGTCGTCGATCGACCTGCACCCGCACGCATTGCCGATCGGCGCCGCTGCCACGACCTTGATGGATCACACCAGCGTCACGCTCTGGCGCGGCAAAGACCGGACGGACGGACAGGCTGTGTTCAATCTCCTGGTTTTTGCGACCTTCGCGGAAAGCCTGTGGCACACGATGCTCGACGCGGCCGCCGAATATCGCGTCGATATCGGTCATTCCGAGGAATTCGCGTAGAGATCCGCCACGCCGGCGAGGTGCGTCACGCCGCTTCACCTTGCCAAATCCGGCCTCGCTGCCTATTCTTGCCGCTAAAATAATTTCACGTACAGGCAAACTTGTTTCTTCAGACACAGGGTCGAGATGAGCCAGTCGCCCTACCCCGCCGTCGCTGCCGGACCGCCTCGTCCGAGCCTGATCCTCAGGCCCGGCCAGATCGGGCTGCCGGCCGGCATGGAACGTTATACGATCCAGGGCAATGGCGCGGTGCTCATCGACGTCGAGGCCGGCGATACGATCAGCGTGCGCAATGTCGAAGGCGGCCAGGCTTGCGAACTTTTGGCATGGGACAAGAGCGGCACGACCGATCCCGGCATTCTCGGTGAGAAATCGAACAGCAACGCCGCCGGGATCAAGGCGCTGCTGGCCGAGGGTGACAACAGCCTCGCCGCGCTGCGCCGCGGACTGCAGCGCCGCCAGGTGCAGCTTGATCAGCCAAAGGCGGTTCGCGTGTTCGGCGGCGCAACCCCAGCCGGCACGGAACAGGGATTTAGCGTCGCCCGCGACGGCTCGATGATCATTGCCGCCCCGGGCGGGCCGATGCTGGTCGACGGCCACGACACGGCAACACCGATCAGCGTCATCGTCCGCCGTGCCACGATCCGACCCGCGGCGAAATCGCAATTGGGCGATCCGCTTGCCGATCCGGTTCTCGAATTGCGCGTCCGTTCGGCGACGGCGGAATCCTATTTCGTCAAGGCGGGCGATTATCTGCAGATCATCGATGTCGACGGACGCCAATGCACCGACTTCCAGTGTTTTTCGGCGCGCAAGCTGGACAAGGGGCGTGACCATCCGCTCGACGTGACGACAACCCGCACGCTGATGGGCTCGAGCTATCCGATGCCCGGCCTGCATTCGAAATACTACGACCAGGACATGGAGCCGCTGGTCGAAGTGGTCCAGGACACATGCGGTCGGCACGACGCATTCGCGCTCGCCTGCGCCGCCAAATATTACGACGACATCGGTTATCCCGGTCACCCCAACTGCTCGGAGAATTTCAACCGCGCGCTCTCGGACAAAGGCGTGAATCCCCGCGCGGGATGGATGGCGATCAACTTCTTCTTCAACACGGCGATCGACGCGCATGGCGTCATGGTTTCCGACGAGCCATGGTCGCGGCCGGGCGATTATGTGCTGCTGCGGGCGCTCACCGACATCGTCTGCGTCTCGTCCGCCTGCCCCGACGACACCACGCCCGCCAATGGCTGGAACCTGACCGACATCCACGTGCGGACCTATTCCGGCCAGCACAAATTCTCGCGAGCGATCGCCAGACGCATGACGCCCGATTCGGAACCGAAAATGACCCGCGAGACCGCCTTTCATTCGAGCTTTGCCAAGCACACCCGCAACTTCGTCGAGTACAGGGGCTATTGGCTGGCCAATTCATTCGCCAAAGAGGGCCCAATCGACGAATACTGGGCCTGCCGGCGGGATGCCGTCATCATGGACCTGTCGCCGCTGCGCAAGTTCGAGGTCACCGGCCCGGATTCCGAAGCACTGCTGCAATACACGCTGACCCGCGACGTGAAGAAGCTCGGCGTCGGCCAGGTCGTCTATTCCGCGATGTGCTACGAGCATGGCGGCATGATCGACGACGGCACGCTGCTCAGGCTCGGCAAGGACAATTTCCGCTGGGTCGGCGGCGATGATTTGTCCGGCGAATGGCTGCGTGAGACGGCGACAAGACTCGGCCTCAACGTGCTGGTGCGCTCGTCGACCGACCAGATGCACAATGTCGCCGTGCAGGGGCCGAAGAGCCGCGACATCCTCAAAGAGATCATCTGGACCTCGCCCCTGCAGCCGTCGATCGAGGAGCTCGAATGGTTCCGCTTCGCCGTGGCGCGCATCGGCGGCGGCAACGGCATTCCGGTCGTCGTCTCGCGCACCGGCTACACCGGCGAACTCGGCTACGAGATCTGGTGCCATCCGCGCGACGCCGAAAAGGTGTTCGACGCCATCTGGGAGGCCGGCCAGCCGCATGGCCTGAAGCCGATGGGGCTGCTAGCGCTTGACATGGTGCGCATCGAGGCCGGGCTGATCTTTGCCGGTTACGAGTTTTCCGACCAGACCGATCCCTTCGAGGCCGGCATCGGCTTCACCGTGCCGCTGAAGACCAAGACCGACGACTTCATCGGCCGCGAGGCGCTGATTCGGCGCAAGGAAAACCCGCAGAAGAAACTGGTCGGCCTCGACATCGACGCCAATGTCGCCCTCGGGCACGGCGACTGCGTCCATGTCGGCCGCGCCCAGATCGGCGAGGTCACTTCCGCCATGCGCTCGCCGCTGCTGAACAAGAACATCGCACTTGCCAGGCTTGACGTCACCCATGCCGCGACCGGCACCGAGGTCGAAATCGGCAAGCTCGACGGCCATGCCAAGCGGCTGCCGGCACGCGTCGTGCCCTTCGCCCACTACGATCCGCAAAAGACCAGACCGCGCTCCTGATCGCCACTTTCAAGAGGCATCGACCGACCTCGGCGACGGTGTCGGCTGACTGCTGACTGCTGACTGCTGACGAGTGTTTGACGCGTACGTTACAGACGTGATGTGCACAGCTTCACAAAAAGCTTGACGTGGAAGCGGGCCGAGTCAATCTTCACTGTTAAGAAAAAAAAACAACTGAGCGGAAACACCCGACGTCGGTCAAACCATGCGTCGGCGACAACGCCTTGCGAGATCGCGGCTGTCGCCGACGGGGAACATCAAAATGGGGAATGCACGCATATGAGCACGATAACCACTGTCCTGGAGCAACCTGCCGAAGGGCAGTTGCAGCGGAACATCGACTGGCGCGGCGCCTTCTGGGTGGCAAGCGGCGTACCCGCCCTTGTCCTGTTTTCGATCGGCGGCATTGCCGGCACGACCGGAACGCTGGCCTTCGCGATCTGGACCGCGTCCATGGTCATGGGCTTCCTGCAATCCTTCACCTATGCGGAGATCGCCGGCCTGTTCCCGAACAAATCCGGCGGCGCCTCGGTCTACGGCGCCACCGCATGGCTGCGTTACTCCAAGTTCATCGCGCCGCTCTCGGTCTGGTGCAACTGGTTCGCCTGGTCGCCGGTGCTGTCGCTCGGCTGTTCGATCGCCGCCGCCTACATCCTCAACGCATTGGCGCCGGTGCCGCTGTTTAGCGACGCCTCGCCGGAAGTCGCCACCTATATCGCGGCCCATGCCGGAACCAGTGCCGCCGACGCGATTGCCGCGGTGACAGCGGCCGCCACGCCGGCGATCCGCAACTGGACGCTCTACGGTCACACGCTGGGTCCGGTCTCCTTCACCTTCAACGCCACTTTCTTCATCGGCGCGGTGCTGATGCTGATCATCTTCTCCATCCAGCATCGCGGCATCCTGGGCACGGCCAATGTGCAGAAGTATATCGGCCTGTTCGTCATCATCCCGATGCTGATCGTCGGCGTCGTGCCGATCGTCACCGGCCAGATCAACTGGGCCAACTTTTCGCCGCTGGTGCCGCTGGCGGCCGCCTATGCGCCCGAGCCCGGCGCGTGGAACGTCGCCGGCTGGACGCTCGTCCTCGGCGGCATGTTCATCGCCGCCTGGTCGACCTACGGCTTCGAGACCGCCGTCTGCTACACGTCCGAGTTCAAGAATCCCGGCACCGACACATTCAAGGCGATTTTCTATTCCGGCCTGCTGTGCATGCTGCTGTTCATCCTGGTGCCGTTCACCTTCCAGGGCGTGCTCGGCTTGAACGGCATGTTGGCCACCCCGATCGTCGACGGCTCCGGCGTTGCCGATGCCTTGGCCGGCATGGTCGGCGGCGGACAGTTGATCCACAGCCTGCTGGTGATGCTGATGATCCTGGCACTGGTGCTGTGCATCATGACGGCGATGGCAGGTTCCTCGCGCACGCTCTATCAGGGCTCCGTCGATGGCTGGCTGCCGCGCTATCTCAGCCACGTCAACGAGCACGGCGCGCCGACCCGGGCGATGTGGACCGATCTGATCTTCAACCTGGTCGTGCTGGCCATCGCCTCGGCCGACGCGACGAGCTTCTTCTTCATCCTCGCCGTGTCGAATTGCGGCTACATCATCTTCAACTTCCTCAACCTCAATGCCGGCTGGATCCATCGCATCGACAACGGTCATATCGCGCGGCCGTGGAAAGCGCCGAGCTGGCTGCTCGGCCTCGGCGCCATCTTTGCCTATGTCAACATGATCTTCATGGGCGCCGGGGCAAAGGTCTGGAACCCGATGGCGCTATGGGCCGGGCTGATCACCGCTGCCCTGATCATCCCGGTGTTCTGCTTCCGGCATTACATCCAGGACGGCGGCAAGTTTCCCGATCATATGCTGGCCGATCTCGGCATGGAGGCGACCGATCTTACCGTCCGCAAGGCAGGAATCCTGCCCTATCTGACATTGATCGCCGGCGTGGTGGTGATGCTGCTGGCCAACTGGCTGTTCGTCATCTGACGTGCGCCTCCAGGGATCGAGCGCGCGATGCGCGCTCGATCCCTGGATGTTTGTTCTTGCTTTGTGCAGGCAGTTATCTATGGATTTAGGCATGGTGCTGATTTGCGCCGACGACCCGCCGCCGAGGCGGGTTTTTTGTTTCAGGGATCGGGCAGGCCACTCAATCGATCTTGATGAACACGCCCTTGATGTTGAGATACTCGTCGAGGTGCTCGGCACCGCCCTCGCGTCCGTAGCCGCTCATCTTGTAGCCGCCGAAGGGTACCGCGGGATCGATGGCGTGATAGGTATTCACCCAGACGGAGCCGGCGCGGATTTTTCGCGAGAGTTGGTGCGCCGTGGCGAGATTGCGGGTGAAGACCCCCGCCGCGAGACCATAGGGCGTGTTGTTGGCCCGCTCGACCGCCTCGTCGAGCGTATCGAAGGGCAGCACTGAGGCGACCGGTCCGAAGATTTCCTCGCGCGCGATCTTCATGTCGTCCGAAACGCCGGCAAAGACGGTCGGCGCGACGAAATTGCCGGCGGCCAGCGCATCCTCCATGAGGCGTGTGCCGCCGGTGACGAGGGTCGCGCCCTCCGCGGTGCCGGCCTTGAGGTACGAGGTGACCCGTTGCAGTTGCTTCTCCGAGACGAGTGGGCCGATCTCGGTCGCCGGGTCGATGCCGTCGCCGATCCTGAGACCCCTGGCATAGGCCGCCAGCCGCGCGACGAAGTCGTCATGGATGGAGCGTTCGACGAACAGGCGCGAGCCGGCGATGCAGATCTGGCCGGAATTGGCGAACACCGACATCGCCGCCACCGGCACCGCCTTGTCGAGGTCGGCGTCGGCGCAGACGATGACCGGCGACTTGCCGCCGAGCTCCAGCGAGACGCGCTTGAGGTTGCCGGCCGAGGCGCGGACGATCGACTGGCCGGTCGCCGTCGAGCCGGTGAAGACGATCTTGTCGACGCCCATATGCTCGGCAAGTGCGGCACCTGCTTCGGCGCCGGTGCCGGTCACGATGTTGACGACGCCTTTGGGAACGCCGGCCTCGTTCATGATGTCGGCGATCAGCAGCGGCGTCAGCGGCGCCACTTCCGAAGGTTTCAGCACGATGGTGCAGCCGGTCGCCAGCGCCGGCCCGATCTTCCAGACCGAAGCGGCCGTTGGTGCGTTCCAGGGGATGATGGCGCCGACGACGCCGACCGGCTCCTTGCGGGTGAAGGAGACGATTTCGCCGGGCAGCGAGTTCTCGATCGTCTCGCCATGCAGCGACGTCGCCATGCCAGCATAATAGCGCAGCATGCCGATGACGCGGGTGCGGTTGGCGCGGGTGCGCACGATCGGCATGCCCATGTCGGTCGTATCCGACCGACTGATCTCCTCCCAGTGCTTTTCGAAGAGGTCGGCGATCCTGAGGAGCAGCACCTGCCGCTCATAGGGCTTGAACCGGCTCCACGGGCCGTCGAAGGCCTTGCGCGCCGCAGTCACCGCCAGCTCGATATCCCCGCGGTCGCCGCGCGGCACCGTGGCGATGACCGCGCCGGTGGCCGGATTGCGGGTCTCCATGGTCCGGCCCGAGCAGGCATCGACCCAGGCGCCATCGACGAACATCTTGCGATGGCGTCCGTCGATCGGCTGGCGCGGCGCCACCGGTGCCTGAGCTATGGTCATGACGTCCTCCTCCAGCGCTCCTGCCGGTGGCGGATTTAACCCTTGGACATCACATCTGCCAACAACTCTGTTCGGCCAACAGCTCTATTCGGCCGCCAGCGGCAGTCGTGGCCTGTCGTCGTTTTCCGCCGGCTCCGGCTCGGCCGCCTGCTCCGCGTCCGCGGCCTTCTTGCGCTCCCTGCCGAAGAACAGGGCATAGCCCGCCGGAAGGACGAGGATGGTTAGCACCGTGGCGACGAGGATACCGCCCATCATGGCATAGGCGAGCGGACCCCAGAAGACGCCGCGCGAAATCGGGATCAGCGCCAGGACCGCCGTCAGCGCCGTCAGCATGATCGGCCGGAAGCGGCGGACGACCGAGCCGATGATCGCCTCGGAACGCTCCATGCCGGACGCGATGTCCTGGTCGATCTGGTCGACCAGGATGATCGAGTTGCGCATGATGATGCCGAGCAGCGCGATGACGCCGAGGATGGCGACGAAGCCGAAAGGCGCGCCGCTGATCAAAAGTGCCGCCGCCGCACCGATGATGCCGAGCGGACCGGTTGCCAGCACCAGCATCGCCTTGCCGAAATGCTGCAGCTGGATCATCAGCAGCACGACGATGACGGCCAGCATGATCGGCGCCTTGGCAGCGATAGAAGCCTGGCTTTCGGCTGAATCCTCGGCGCCGCCCTGGATCTCGATGTTGTAGCCGGGCGCCAGACCGTCGCGCAGGCCCTGCATCTCGCTGTACATCTTCATGACGACGTCGTTCGACTGCACGCCGTCCGGCAGCGTGGCGCGCACGCTGATGGTCGGTAGGCGGTTGCGCCGCCATTCGACGCCTTGCTCCAGCACAGGTACGACCTTGGCGACCTGCGACAGCGGCACGAAGCCACCGAAATCCGTCCGGATATAGACGGAGTCGACCGCCGACAGCAGGTGACGGCTCGCCTCCGGTTCGCGGGCGATGATCGAAATGGTCTCCTCGCCGTCGCGGAAATCGTCGAGCGGCGCTCCCGACATGGTCGCCTGCAGCATCTGGCGGATGCGCTGCGAGGTGACGCCGAGCGCACGGGCGCGATCCTGGTCGATCACCAGCTTCATCTCCGGCACCGGCTCCAGCCAGTCGTCGTGGACGGCGCCGAGCAGCGGATTTGCCTGGAACTTCGCCTTCACCTCGTCGGCGATGCGGCGCACCTCCTGGCGATCCGGGCCCATGACGCGCATCTGCACCGGCCAGCCCGTGGGCGGACCGAGGAACAGGCGATCGACCTTGGCGCGGATCGACGGGAAGTCCTCGGCCAGAATGGTGCGCAGCTTGACGATCAGCCGCTCGCGGGCCGGTTCGTCGTTGGCCATCACCAGAAGCTGGGCGAAGTTCGGATTGCTAAGCTGCTGGTCGAGCGGCAGGAAGAAGCGCGGCGCGCCCTCGCCGATATAGGTGGCGATGAAGCGCTTGTCGTGATCGTCCATCATCCTGGTTTCGAGCGCCTTGGCCTGCGTCTCGACTTCCTTGATGCTGGTGCCTTCCGGCAGCCAGAGGTCGACCAGGATTTCGGGACGCGACGACTGCGGGAAGAAGTTCTGCGGGATGAACTGGAACGCCCACAGGCTGGTGGCGAACGTCACCAGCGTCATGACCAGCACGATGATGCGGTGGCGCACCGACCAGCCGACGGTGGCGCGAAGCCGGCGATAGAAGCGCGTGTCGAAGACATCGTGATGGCTGCCGGCATGTTTTCGCTGCTTGAGGATCATATGACCGAGCCATGGGGTGAAATAGACCGCCACGAACCAGGACACGACCAGCGCGATGCCGACGACATAAAACAGCGTGCGCACATATTCACCGGCCGTCGAGGCCGCGAAGCCGACCGGGATGAAGCCGGCGGTGGTGATCAGCGTGCCGGTCAGCATCGGGAAGGCCGTCGAGGTGTAAGCGAAGCTCGCCGCCTCGATTTTGACCAGTCCCTCCTCGAGCTTGCGCTCCATCATTTCGACGACGATCATCGCATCGTCGACGAGCAGGCCGAGCGCAATGATCAGCGCGCCGAGCGAGATGCGCTGCAGATCGATGCCAATCTCGTACATGATGGCGAAGGTGGCGGCCAGAACGAGCGGAATGGTGATCGCGATCACCAGGCCCGAACGCCAGCCGATCGTCAGGAACGACACGACAAGCACGATCAGCAGCGCCTCGCCAAGCGCTTCCATGAACTCCGTCACCGCTTCCCTGACGACTTCCGGCTGGTCGGAAATCTGGTCGACCGAAACGCCGTGGGGCAGCGCCTCTTCGAAGCGGTGATAGGTCGCCTCGACGTCCTTGCCGACGTCGGTGACATTGAAGCCCTTGGCCATGACGACACCGACCTGGACGCTGTCGTTGCCGTTGAAACGGTATTTGCGCTGATAGGGGTCCTCGAGGCCGGAGGTCACGGTGGCGATGTCGCCCAGGCGCGTCACCTGGTTGCCGGCACGCAGGCGAAGTTCGCGGATGTCTGCCGCTTTCGTCACGTCGCCTTCGACCGAGATGCGCACCGAACGCTGGCCGGTATCGACCGAGCCCGCCGGATCGACATTGTTCTGGCCCCTGATCGCGTTCTGCAGATCGGTGAGCGTCAGGCCGCGCTGGGCAAGCGCCTTGGACGAAACGTCGATATAGATCTTTTCAGGCTGGTCGCCGATGATCACGGCCTTCTCGACGCCGGGCGTCGTCAGCAGCATGTCGCGCGCCTGGATGGCGAATTTCTTCAGCTCGGGATAGCTGTAGCCGTCGCCGCTGATCGAATGCAAGGTGATGAAAGTGTCGCCGAACTCATCGTTGAAATAGGGCCCAAGCAGCCCCTGAGGCAGCTCATTCGAGATGTCGCCGACCTTCTTGCGCACCTGGTAGAAGGCGTCCGCGACCTGCTCGGGGTTGGTGTCGCCCTTTACCTGCAAGGTGATGATGGCGCTGCCGGCGCGCGTGTAGGAACGGACGAAATCGAGATGCGGCGTTTCCTGCAGCTTGCGCTCGATCTTGTTGACGACCTGGTCCTCCATCTCCTGGATCGAGGCACCCGGCCAGACCGCCTGGACGACCATGACGCGGAAGGTGAAATCCGGGTCTTCCTTCTGGCCCATGCGCATCAGACCGAGCGCACCGGCAATGATGATCAGGCCGAACAGGAACCGCGCAATGCTCGGGTGCCCGATTGCCCAGCGCGAAAGATTGAAGGGCCGCTTTTCATTGGTGTCGGTGGTCATAGCGCCAGTCCATTTTTCTGATCGTCAGCGCACGCGCGTCGCATGCCCACGGAACTTCCGATGCTGGAGCCTTTTCCATCCCGACAGGATCGGGATGGGCTCCATCTTTCCTGTTCAAGCATGATCTTTTCCGAAAACCGGATTCCACTTTTCGGGATCATGCTCCAGGCTTCCGGGCGGCGAGGCTTTCCGAGCGGAGAGACACTCATCGCGGTGGGACGCGGGGATCGATGGCGGGGGGTTGCATCGACCTGGCGTCTCGACAATCGGCACCTGCCGCCCGGAAACCATGACCTGCTTGACCTCGCGGCTTGCGCCGATGCGATGAAAAGCCGGCTTTATTCGCTTGGCCGTCAGCGCATGCGCTTGGCGGCGTCGCCATCATCCTCCGCCGATGCGGACTGTTGCACCGCATCGCCGGTCAGCTTGACCTTCAGGTTCTCGGCCATGAATTGCGTGCCGGCGGCAACGACGATGTCGCCGGACTTCAATCCTTCGGCAACTTGCACGCCGTCGGCGGTGAACTCGGCGACCTTGATCGGACGCGCATGGACGGTCTCGCCGTTGCGGTCCACGGTCCAGACGATCTGCTGGCCATCCTTTTGAGCCAGCGCGCTCAACGGGATCGATACGCTTTGCGGATTGTTGTTGGCCGCCGAAGCTTCAATGGTCGCGGTCATGCCGAGAAGCACGCGCGGATCGTTGGGCAGGCTGACGCGAACGGCAAAGGTGCGCGACTGCTGATCGGCGCTGCCGGCGACTTCGCGGACCTTGCCGTCGAGCGTCAGCGCATCGTCGGACCAGAAGCCTGCCTTGACGTCCTTGCCCGGCTTGAACTGGGCGATATCCATTTCCGGAACGGCGATGAGCACTTCCTTTTCGCCATCGACGGCAACGGTCACAACCGGCGTGCCGGAGCCGACCACCTGACCGACATCGGCGGCGATTGATGTGACGATGCCGTTCCTGTCCGCCTTGAGGTCGGTGTAGAGGACCTGGTTTTTCGCCTGGTCAAGCGATGAGCGGGCGGAATTCCGGGTGGCGACGGCCTGATCGTAAGTGAGGGTCGCCTGTTCGAGCTGCGATTTCGACGCGAAGTGCTTGGCAAACAACTGTTCGGCGCGGCGGCGGGCAAGGTCTGTTGTCTCGACCTGCCGCTCGGCGGCCTCGAGAGCCGCCTCCGCGCTTTTGACCGAAAGGTCGTAGTCGGCGGGATCGATGCGGGCCAGAACTTCGCCCGGCTTCACGCGTTGGCCGATGTCGACCAGCCGCTCGGTGATCTTGCCGTTGATGCGGAACCCGAGATTCATCTCGGTGCGGGCGCGCACCGATCCGGAATAGGAGAGTTCACGGGTGTCATTCGCCTTGGTGATCTCGACGACCTTGACCGGCCGGACGATGTCCTTGACTTCCACTTTTTCCTGCGAGCATCCGGCGAGCCCGAGCGCCACGACGACGACCAGAGCCGGACCAACGGCCGTATTCATGATGGATTTGGACAAAGACACTTGTGTAATCCCGAAACTGGAGATGAATTGTCGAGGCCCGGCGGACCGCCGGTCATTTCTTCAAGGCCTTGATCGCAAATTCGATAAGCTCGCCCGGCATCGCCCGGTTCTCCTTGGCGAGACACTGGGCGACCATCTGCGGGTGACAGAGGGTAACGATGGCGGCGCCGAAACACCGCGAAGCGACTTCGGGGTCCTGATCGGCGAACTCGCCGGTTGCGATCCCCTCGCTGATGACCTCCGCCACCAGGCTACGGATCCTTTCGATATGCTTTTCGATGACGTGCCAATCGCGTTCGATGGCAACGACGACCATTTCGTGCACCTTCTCCTGGTCGAGCATGGTGTCGCGGGTCCACTGATGATGCGTTTGCACGTAGCGGCGAAGCCTTTCGCTGGCGGTTCCGGGACCATGGCAAGCGTCGTAGGTCAGTTGGTAGCAGGTGGCGAGCATGCGACCGCAAACGGCCTGGTGGATCTCGACCTTGGATGCAAAGAAACGATAGATATTGGCCGTCGACATGCCGAGTTCGCGCGCTATGTCGGCGACATTGGTTTTGCCGTAGCCGTAATGGCGGAACAGGCGCTCCGCGCAATCGAGGATGCGCGCTACATTCTCCTGCCGGGCCAAGTCGGCCACCGTCTCGAGGGTGTCATGCATGGTGTTTCAGTGGCTCATTACGAGTGACGAATTTTGAATTTCGTCATTCGTAATTAGAAATAAGCCTGCTGTCAACCTGTGATATGTCCGCCTGGGCGACTGGTGACATCTGTTGACACCGCTCGCCATGATCGGCTCACGGACGCCCTGCCGGGGACAGTGCATAGGGAAGGAGATCATGGGATGACCGTACTGCGCATCGTCACGAATATCGCAACGGACAGCATTCCGGATGTGCGGAAGTTCTATTCCGACCTGTTCGGGCTCGATGCCGTCATGGATCATGGGTGGCTCGTCACGCTGGCGTCCCACGAAACAACGACCCCCCAAATCAGCATCGCCAGCGAGGGCGGCTCAGGCACCCCCGTTCCCGATCTGTCGATCGAGGTCGACGACGTGGACGAGGCGTATCTTCGCGCAAACGAGATCGGTTGCAGAGTGGTCTACGATTTGACCGACGAACCGTGGGGCGTAAGACGTTTCTTCATCGCCGACCCGACCGGCAAGCTGCTCAACGTGCTCTCGCATCTTCGCTAAAGCCCGTCGGCTGAAAGGATTAATGCAACGGGCTTTGAATCTCTGTCTTTTATGCATGTCGTTGTCCCAAAACCGCTGCGCACTTTTGGGCGGCATGCATTAGAAACTGTCCAGATTTCAAGGCGAACGACTGAAACGGGCCAATTGCGGTCATCGGAGCAAACATGAGCAGAACAATCCCATTTCATTTCGTCGATGTCTTCGCGGTGGAGCCGCTGACGGGTAATTCACTTGCGGTGGTCGACGGCGGTGCCGAGTTGGCGCTTGAGCTCATGCAGAACATTGCACGTGAGTTCAACCAGTCCGAGACCACCTTCGTCCTACCGGCGACCCGGGCTGACGCCGACTGGAAGTTGCGCTCTTTCACGCCGAAAGGCGTAGAGGTTTTCGGTGCCGGCGGCCACAACACGTTAGGGGCTTGGTGGTGGCTGGCTGCAGCGGGGCGGCTCGATCTGGGCGATGGCCCAACACGGTTTCACCAACAGATCGGCGACTTGGTATATCCATTGGCCATCTGGCAAAGCCAAGGGCGACTGGAAAAGATCATTATGCAGCAAGAGGCCCCAGTGGCCGGCCGGCAGCTCTCAAATCTTGGCGCTCTTGCCAACGCACTCGGCCTTGATGCCGAAGAAATAGCGGCGGACGTCGTGCCTTGCCAGGTGGTCTCGACTGGTGCTGCCCATCTCCTGGTGCCAATCCGCGATCGCGAAGCAGTCGACCGGATTTCGCCTGATGCCAAACAGCTTTTCGACCTGCTAAACGAGGTGGGTGGGGAAGGCTGCTACGTCTTCTCGCTCGATCCACTGCAGCCCGGAACCACAGCGTATGCGCGGTTTTTCAACCCGACTGTCGGCATTTCCGAGGATCCGGCAACCGGTACGGCGGCCGGTCCGCTCGCCGCACATCTCGTTGCACACGGTCTTGCACAGCCCGGCGTAATCAAGGTCGAGCAAGGCACGGCTCTCGGACGTACCAGCATCATTGAGGTCAATGTAGATGCCGGCTCAGTGAGCGTTTCCGGGCGCGGCATTGTGGTGGCGAGCGGGGCGTTTTCGATCTAAAGGCGCGTCGCGTTTGAACGGATCCATGCAACGCGCCTTAAGTCCTTGTTTTAATGCATGTCGTTATCGCAAAACCGCTGCACACTTTTGCGCGACATGCATTAGTCGAAGGTTGCAGATCCGGTGGCCGCGCAGGCGGCGAACCTGTGCCCGTCCCACAAGGTCGCGGTAGGTGGAGCCCCGCCATTTGGCGCGGCTATGCGGATGACACGGTCTGCCGCTCGCCTTCGACTGGATTGGCTTAGGTAGCCGGTTTGTTTAACCTGTTCAGGCTTTCGCCCAGTACGACAAGCGCGATGCCGAGCAGCGCAATATCCTTGATCAGGAACTGACCGGCGGGACCGAGCGCAGGAAAGCCCAGCGCAGGCTCCCAGATCGGCAGGGCAACCATGATCGAACAGGTGACTAGGAAAATCAGGGCGGCCAATGCCCCGCCGGCCACACCGGCGCGCGCCGACCAGGGGCCGGCCATCAGGAGAAGCGCGGTCGCGATCTCCACGACGCCAAGCACATAAGAGGCACCGCCTTCACCAAATACCGGATACATCCAGGCGAGCCAAGGCGTGCCGCCGATCAGCGGCCTCAACGCCTCGATCTCAACAGAGGTGAACTTCATGCCGCCGATCATGAGAAGCGGCAGTATGACCCCGGTCAGGGCGACGATCCGTCCGGCTTTCCTGACCGCGGCGGCGTTTCGCGCCCATGGCCGAGGAAGGGTCTCGCCTTGACCTTCAGGCTCTGATGTTCTGAGAACCGGCATGAGTTTTCTCCTCCATCCGCCAATTGCACTACCCGCGTCGTAAATTGCGCCCGAACTTGTCCTTAGTGGCATGATCTGGCGGTTGGCCAATCGCCGCCGCTGTCACGGTCGCTCGATCACCCCGATTCGCTGCTCAGTCCGGCTTTGTAAGGGTACGAGTGATGCTCGTGAGCGATAATCCAAAGGTCACCTTCCTTGCGTAGTCCTGCGGTAAGCCGGAGGCGGGTTGCCGGGTCCTTTTCAAGCTCTTCGCTGGTGCCGCACCGCAGCAATGCGGTTGCAAAAGCAACCCGGTCGCCCGCCGTGACATCTAGCCGCTCGATCGCGAAAACGCCGCCCTGCTTGAAGTGCTCGAAGAACGGACCCCAGCTATCCCGGTAGGCCTCAATTCCAGTGAGTTCGTTCGGAGGTGGAACATCGAACATCAGAAAGTCCGTCGCATGATCCGCAACG
This sequence comes from Mesorhizobium sp. WSM4821, assembly GCF_055901555.1. Classification (NCBI taxonomy): domain Bacteria; kingdom Pseudomonadati; phylum Pseudomonadota; class Alphaproteobacteria; order Hyphomicrobiales; family Phyllobacteriaceae; genus Mesorhizobium; species Mesorhizobium sp. WSM4821. The sequence goes on from NZ_CM148371.1 coordinate 6,743,584, forward strand.
ATTTTCTCCAGGTCCTGCTGCTGCACAGCGTTCGCCCAACGCTCGATTAGCGCCTGGATGTGTGCCTCGGCGTCGCGCTCCGTGTTCTCCATTGGAATTCTCCTCCCGCTAGATATTCTTCCGTCGAGTTGGTTCTGTATCGAGGACGATCGGGAGGCGCTCGATCCGACACTGATTGATCTTTTTGTCCCTTCAGCCGATCCGGCTGCTGCGCGGCATGTGCTTGGACTGTCGGCTTGGGGGGAAGCGTCCAACTTCCCGTAGGTCGCGAGATCGAACGGGCGCACGCCGAATTCGGCCATGGCCCGAGCGGCTGATGCAGACACCGGCTACGGCTCCGCAGTCGACAAGTCCAAACGCAAGGGACGGAACCTTCTCGCGCGAGGATCCCGCCCGGTCTAGGCTTCCTTCGCCGTCTCCCTCAGCCTGAACTTCTGGATCTTGCCGGTCGAGGTCTTTGGGATCTCGGCGAAGATCACTGCTTTCGGCACCTTGAAGCGGGCGAGCAGCGCGCGGCAGTGCTCGATGATCCCGGCCTCGGTCGCCGTCTTGCCCGGCTTCAGTTCGACATAGGCGACCGGCACTTCGCCCCATTTGTCGTCGGGCCTGGCGACGACGCCGCAGGAGGCGACGGCTGGATGCTTGTAGAGCGCTTCCTCGACCTCGATCGAGGAGATGTTCTCGCCACCGGAAATGATGATGTCCTTGGAGCGGTCCTTGAGCTGGATGTAGCCATCGGCATGCATGACGCCGAGGTCGCCCGAGTGGAACCAGCCGCCGGCGAAGGCCTCGTCGCTCGCCTTGCGGTTCTTCAGATAGCCTTTCATGACGATGTTGCCGCGGAACATGACCTCGCCGAGCGTCTCGCCGTCGGCCGGCGTCCTCTGCATCGTCTCGGGGTCCATCACCGTCAGGTCTTCGAGCGCGGCATAGCGCACGCCTTGCCTGGCCTTCTTCGCCGCTTTCTGTCCCTTCTCCAGCCCGTCCCACTCGCCATGCCATTCGTTGACAACCGCCGGGCCGTAGGTCTCGGTCAGGCCATAAAGGTGGGTGACCGCAAAGCCCGCATCGGCCATGCCCGAGAGCACGGCTTCCGGCGGCGGCGCTGCGGCCGTGTTGAAGGTGACCGTCTGTGGAAATTGCCGCTTGTCCTCATCCCCGGCATTGATCAGCACCGACATCACCACCGGCGCGCCGCACAGATGCGTGACGCCTTGGTCGGCGATGGCATCGTAGATCGGCTTCGGCCGCACCCAGCGCAGGCAGACATGGGTGCCGGCCTGCACGGCCAGCGTCCAGGGAAAGCACCAGCCGTTGCAGTGGAACATCGGCAGCGTCCAAAGATAGACCGCGTGCTTGCCCATGCCGGCATGGATGGTGTTGGCGTAGGCCATCAGCGCCGCACCGCGATGGTGGTAGACGACGCCCTTGGGATTGCCTGTCGTGCCGGACGTATAGTTGAGCGAGATCGCGTCCCATTCGTCGTCGGGCATCGACCACGCGAAATCCTCGTCGCCGCCCGCGACAAAGTCCTCGTAGTCGAGGGTGCCGATCCGCTCGCCCTTGGGATAGGGAGCATCGGTGGCGTATTCGGGATCGTCATAATCGACGACCAGCGGCTTCACCTTGGCCAGCGCCAGCGCCTCGCTGACGATATTTGCGAATTCGCGATCGACGACAAGCACCTTGGTTTCGGTATGGTCGAGCTGGAAGGCGATGACCGCGGCATCGAGACGGGTGTTGAGCGAGTGCAGCACCGCCTTGGTCATCGGCACACCGAAATGCGCTTCCAGCATCGGCGGCGTGTTGGACAGCATGACGCTGACGGTGTCGCCCTTGCCGATGCCGCGCCTGGAGAGCGCCGAGGCAAGCTTCAGCGACCGCCGCCAGAAATCGCGATAGCTTGTGCGCTGGCGGCCATGGATGATGGCGACATGGTCCGGAAAGGTCTTTGCCGCCCGCTCCAGATAGGTGAGCGGCGTCAGCGGCTGGTGATTGGCCGCGTTCCTGTCGAGATCCTGTTCATAGGGATTGCCCATCCCGTCCTCCCCTGGCGCGTGACCCTGAAAATCGGAATCGATTTTCGGAAGGATCATGCGCAAAATCTAAGTGTTACAGCATCCTTTGCGCGTCCAAAAGGACGCGCGGCGCTGTAATGTCTGATCGGCAACTTCTGCCCACTGGCTCTCGGCCCGTCACCACCAACGATGCCACGATAGAGCGCATTTGGCACAGTGATGATCTGGATTCAGTGAGCGAAGGGGCATCGCTTGCCCTTGCCTGGTTTGACTTTTGTCGAGAGCCGTGAATAATGTCAGCAAGGAGATGGCATGGCGATCCGACCGGCAGAACAGCTTATTCACAAGGCCGCCTGGCTCTATTATGCCCACGGCCTGCGCCAGGACCAGGTTGCCAGCCAGCTCAAGATTTCGCGTGCCTCGGTCGCCATGTATCTGCGCAAGGCGCGCGAGACCGGCATCGTCAACATCTCGACCTCGACGCAGCTTTTCACCGACGATGTCATGGCGCGCAAGCTCGAAGACGCGCTGAACCTCGACACCGTCTGGATCGCGCCTGAAAACGGTCATGTCGCCGATCCGTCGATCGACATTGCGGTGCTGGCGGCCAGCGTTTTTCTCGAGCTGGTCAAGAAGGGCGACCGCATCGGCGTCGCCTGGGGCCGGACCATCTACACGATCGCCGACATCATGTCCTATGCCGATCTGCAGGATGTCACCGTGGTGCAGCTCTGCGGCAATCTTGGAGCCCCCTATTCCTACCGACCCGACCAATGCACCATGGAAATCGCGCGCCGGCTCAACGCCAAGGGGCTCAATTTCTATGCGCCGCTGGTGCTGACGACGGAAGAACTGGCGCGCGGCCTGCGCGCCGAGCCGGTGATCCGCGAGCAGTTGTCGGGTATCAGTGAATGCGACCTGGCGCTGTATTCGGTCGGCACCGTCGACGCCGACAGCCATGTCGTCAAATGCGGCGCGCTGACGACGAGCGAAATGGATGTGCTGCGCCGTGCCGGCGCTGCCGGCGTCATCGCTGGGCAGATCATCGACGCGCAAGGCAAGGCGCTCGACTGCAGCTACAACCGGCGGATCATTTCGGCGGAGCTGTCATCGCTGCGCAAGATCGAAAAGCGCCTCATGGTGGTGCAGGAGGACAGCAAGTTCGAACCGCTGGTGGCGGCGATCGCGGGCGGGCTGTGCACGCATCTCGTGGTCGGCGCACGGATGGCGCGACGGTTGCTCGACCATCCCGGACCGGCAGTGGAAAAGGTCGCCTAGAGGACACCGTTACCGCTGCGCCTTGTCATCAAGGCGTCGCGGCATTCCTGTTTCACAACAAAAGCAAATCGGACGAAACGAACATGAAGAACCTGTGGAATGACGGCGACGCGGAGAAGCTGGTTGCCGACTATGCAAAGAAGGGTGTGGCCCGCGACCTGGCGCTGCGCGTCTATACGACCAGGCTTCTGGGCGGTGAACCGCGGCTTGTCCTGCATGGCGGCGGCAACACCTCCTGCAAGACGAAAGCTGTCGACCTCGTCGGCGACGAATGGGACGTGCTCTGCGTCAAGGGCAGTGGCTGGGACATGGGCGTCATCGAGCCGCAAGGCCTGCCGGCGGTCAAGCTCGGCGCCCTGCTCAAGGCGCGGTCGCTCAAAAGGCTCTCCGACGAGGACATGGTCGCCCTGCAGCGGGTGAACCTCATCGACCCGTCTTCACCCAATCCTTCGGTCGAGACGCTGCTGCACGCCTTCCTGCCGCATAAATTTGTCGACCACACACACTCGACCGCCATTCTGGCCATCGTCGACCAGGACGACAGCGAAGCGCTGAGCAAGAAGGTCTTCGGCAGCAAGATGGGTTTCGTGTCCTACATCATGCCGGGCTTCGAGTTGGCGAAAGCGGCGGCCGATGTCTTCGATGCCGACCCGACGGTCGAAGGCCTGATCCTCGACAAGCATGGCATCTTCACCTTCGGCGACGATGCCAAGCAGGCCTACGACCGGATGATCCATTATGTGAACCTCGCCGAGGATTTCATCGCCAGCCACGGCAAGCCGCGCACCGAAAAAGTGGCCTTGCCGGCCAGGCTGGCGAAGCCGGCGGAGATTGCACCGATGCTGCGCGGCGCGGTGGCGGTCGCGCGCGGCGAAGGCCGCTTCGACCGCATGATCAGCGATTTCCGCACGTCGGACGCGATCGTCGATTTCATCAATTCGGCAAAAATCGCCGACTATGCCGGGCGCGGCGTGTCGACACCGGACCTGTCGATCCGTATCAAGACCGGACCGATGGCGCTGCCGGCACCCGACGCCGAGAAAATCGGCGACTATAAATCCGTCATCCGCAGCCACGTCGAACAATTCGTCAAGGATTACCGCGCCTACTTCGAAACCAACGACGCACTTGACGACGTGAAGCGCACGATGCTCGACCAGATGCCGCGGCTGACGCTGGTGCCGGGCCTCGGCATGTTCGGCCATGGCCGCACGCTGAAGGATGCGAGGATCGCCTCCGATGTCGGTGAAATGTGGATCGAGGCGGTGCGCGGTGCTGAAGCGGTCGGCGACTTCCGGCCGCTGTCGAAGGCCGATCTGTTCCCGCTCGAATACTGGTCGCTGGAACAGGCCAAGCTCGCCTCCAACAAGCCGAAACCGCTGACCGGCCAGGTGGTGCTGGTCACCGGCGGCGCCGGCGCGATCGGTGCCGCCACGGCAAAGCTGTTCGCCGACAATGGGGCGCACGCCGTCGTCGTCGACCTCGACGCGTCAAGGGCTGCCGAGGCGGCAAAAAAGGCCGGCAACGGTTCGATCGGCATCGGTGCCGACATCACCGATCCGGGTGAGATGCGCGCTGCGTTCGACAGGGCGGTCGCCGTCTACGGCGGCCTCGACATCCTCGTCTCGAATGCCGGTGCGGCCTGGGAAGGCCGGATCGGCGAGCTCGACGACGCCACCTTGCGCAAGAGCTTCGAGCTCAATTTCTTCGCCCACCAGTCGGCGGCGCAGAACGCGGTGCGTATCATGCTCGAACAGGGTACCGGCGGCGTGCTTCTGTTCAACACCTCCAAGCAGGCGATCAATCCGGGGCCGAAGTTCGGCGCCTATGGCATCCCGAAGGCGGCAACGCTGTTCCTGTCAAGGCAATATGCCCTCGACTACGGCGCGCATGGCATCCGCTCGAACGCCGTCAACGCCGATCGCATCCGTTCAGGGTTGCTGACCGACGCCATGATCGCCAGCCGTTCGGGCGCGCGCGGCGTATCGGAAAAGGAATACATGTCGGGCAACCTGCTCGGGCAGGAAGTGACGGCAGAGGACGTGGCACAGGCCTTCCTGCATCAGGCGCTGGCCGAGCGGACCACCGCCGATGTGACGACAGTGGACGGCGGCAACATCGCGGCGGCGCTGCGTTAATGCACGCGACGCAACTTGCCACATCAACCGCTTGCGAAATTGGCATTTCGTAGCTACATTGTGGCTCAATTTCAAGGAGTCACAACATGGCAACAGATACGGTGGTCCGCGCGCGGATCGATACGGCGACAAAGGCTCAGGCAACGGAAGCCTTGGCGGCGATGGGATTGTCCGTTTCCGACGCCATCCGCTTGCTGCTGGTCCGCGTCGCTGCCGACAAGGAGCTTCCGTTTCCGGTGAAAGTGCCGAACGCAACCACTCGAAAGGCGATGGCCGAGTTGGAACAAGGCAAGGGCAAGCGTTTCGCCTCGACCGATGAGTTGTTCAAGGATTTGGGAATCTGACGTGCTGACGCCCGTTCGCTCCGGGCAATTCCGCCGGGATGTAAAGCGTATGGAGAAGCGGGGCAAAGACCTTGGCAATTGGGCGAGCTTATACGCCTGCTAGAGCGGGATGAGATTACCTCCAGTCATATCCTGAGTTTGCGAAATAATTTGAGCACTCGACAGGTGTGACGCGGTTGAGAATCTGGCCGATGGCGTCGCAAACCGTTTCGACGGTCCGTTTTGCGGCCTTTCGCAGCCAGTGCTTGAGCTTGGCGAAGAGCTGTTCGATCGGATTGAGGTCGGGCGAGTATTTCGGCAGGAAGAAGAGCCTCGCGCCGGCGTTTCGGATCGCGCGGCGCACGGCCTTGCCTTTGTGACTGCCGAGATTGTCCAAGACGACGATGTCGCCCGGACGAAGGGTCGACGAGAGAACCTTCTCGACATAGAGGAGGAACCTCTCGCCGTTGATCGGCCCGTCGATGAGCCAAGGCGCGTCGACGCGATCCTGGCGTAGCGCTGCCAGGAAGGTCATTGTCTTCCAGTGGCCATTGGGAACTTTGGCCTTGATCCGCTGTCCGACCGGCGCCCAGCCCCTGAGCGGGGCCATGTTGGTCTTGGTCCAGGTCTCGTCGATGAACACCAGGCGGGCGGGGTCGATCCGGCCCTGATACTGAACCCACTGCGCCCGCCGGCGCGCCACATCGGGACGGTCCTGCTCGGCGGCGATCAGCGTCTTTTTTTATGCGACAGCCCCTCGGCGTGCACGAACTCCCACACCGAACGATAGTCGACCTTCAGGCCGCGCTCGCCAAGTTCGGCGACAAGCCCGCGCAAGGTGAAGGCCTTATCCCGGCAACGCTCGACCAGCCAGTCGCGCCACGCCCCCGATATCTTCTTCGGCTTATAGCCGCCGACCTGGCGGGGCTTGACGCTGCCGGTCTCCTCGAAAAGCTTCAGCCACTCGATCGCCGCGCTGTAGCTGACCCCAAAGCGAGCCGCCGCCGCACGCCGCGACATGCCCTCCTGCTTGACCGCTGCCACAACCCGTTCGCGAAGGTCCATCGAATATGATGCCATCCATGCTGGCCTCCTTCCCAGCATCGATGTTGAATCAGATCATTGCTGATTTGGGAATCCTACGACTCCTACAAATCCCATCCCGCTCTAGTCGCCGAACATGAGCTGCCGGCGACCTATAAGGATCACCCTCTGAAAGGCGACTGGAGAGGCTATCGTGACGCTCATGTGGAGCCGGACTGGCTCTTGATCTACCGCGTTGCCGGCGATGAACTACACTTGCTCGCACTGGCTCCCATTCCGATCTGTTCAACGAGTGAAGATATCTTCGGCGAAAAGTCGCCTGCAGCAATTTTGCTGCAAGCGCCTCTCAGTTCCAGTTTACGCCAATTCCACGCACCAGCTGGAGATTGGTTGGATTTGTCCGCTTATAGCAGACCGCTACTTCGCGTTCGGGTTCGGCATCCAGGCCGGCATCGCGACATCAGCATGGGCGAACTGCGGCAGCTTGGCCGAGAGGTCTTCCATGTTCTTGATGTCTTTGTCGATCAGATCCTTCTGGGTGATAAGTGTCGGCGGCACGATGACGTTGTGGCCGGGGTCTTCGCCGGCCAAGAGCTGTGCCAGAGCGCGCACCGAGACCTGGCCGACGACGGCCGGGTTGGTGGCGGCGGTTGCCGCCCAGGCGCTGTCGGGCTCGCGCATCGCTGCGATGTCGGAGGTCGAGATGTCGGCCGAATAGATCTTGATGTCCTTGTTGAATCCCGCCTCGTCGACGGCGATCTTCACGCCCTTGGCGAATTCGTCATAGGGCGCGAACATCACCTTGATGTCGGGGTTGGCGGAAAGCACCGAGCGGGCCTGGTTGGCGACGGAATTGGCGATCGGATTGTCGAGTGTGCCAAACATGGCGACTTCATTGATGCCGGCATACTTCTTCTTGACGTCGACCCAGGTCTCGTTGCGGCGGTCGAGCGGCGCGATGCCCGCGACATAGACGTAGCCGGCCTTCCAGCTCTCGCCATTGTCCTTGATCGCCTGTTCGAGCGCGAGGCGTGCAAGGTCGCGGTCGGACTGCTCGATCTGAGGGATTTTGGGGTTTTCGACATTGACGTCGAAGGCGACGACCTTGATGCCGGCGTCGACCGCGCGCTGCGCGGCTTCCTTCATCGATTCCGTCAGCCCGTGCTGGATGATGATGCCCTGGACACCGAGCGCGATGGCCTGGTCGACCATGTCTGCCTGGAGAGCTGCGTCCTGACGACTGTCGAGCACGCGCAGATCGACACCAAGCGCCTTGGCCTGCGCTTCGACGCCGGACAGATAGGCCTGGAAGAAGTCGCCGGTCGAAAGATAGCGCACCAGCGCGATCTTGACGGTGCCGGGTTTGTCGAACGGCGCCGGCTTGTCCTGCGCCATCGCCGGCACCTGCATCAGCAGCGCGGCGCCGGCAAGCCCGAGCGCTGTCTTCCCCAATAGTCTTCTTGTGATCTTCATGTCGTTTCCTCCACTTGTTGAACTCAAATTTCAGCCGGTCGAAATCCTATCTGTCGAAATCCTACCTCCTGCCCCTGCCGGAAAGGGCGAAGGTAAAGACGAGGGCAACCACGAGCACCACGCCCTTGATGAAATCCTGCGTGTAGTAGGGCGCGTTCATCATCGTCAGACCCTGCAGCAGCACGCCGACAAACACCGCGCCGACAGCCGTGCCGAAGGCGTTCGGCTTGGCGGCGCCGAGGACCGCGTAGCCGATGAGCGCCGCGGCCACTGCGTCGAGCAGGAGATTATTACCTGACGCGATATCGCCGCGTCCAAGCCGGGCCGCGAGCAAAATGCCGCCAATCGAGGCAAAAACCCCTGAAATAACGTAGGCCCAGATTTTGTATGCCTTGACAGGCGCGCCGGCGAGCTCGGCAGCCCGTTCGTTGCTGCCGACCGCATACATCATGCGTCCAAAACGCGTGTATTCGAGAAAGAACCAGATCAGCACCGCCAGCACGAGCAGGACGACGACCGATACCGGAATGAGATTGGGGATGAAGAAATCGAAGCGGTGACGGCCGAGTGCCAGGAAGGCGGCGCCGAACGTACCGTTGGCGACCGAGCCGTCGGGCATCGTCATGCCGGTGGCGATCGAGCGGCCTTCGGTCGGGATGCGCTGCAAGCCGACGAGCAGGAACATCATGCCGAGCGTCGCCAGAAGGTCCGGCACGCGCATATAGACGATCAGCCAGCCATTGATGAGCCCGACAACGGCGCCGATCAGGAGACAGGCGGCGACCGCGACGACGGCGTTCTGCTCCAGCACCACCATGACATAGGCGGCCGCCATCATGGCGCTGGTGGCGACGGAGCCGATCGACAGGTCGAAGCCGCCGACGACCAGGGTGGCGGTGACGCCGAGCGCCAGCACGCCGGTGATGGCAACCGACTGGAAGATGAAAACCGCACTCTGCGGCGAGACGAAACCGTCGGCGGCGATGGCGAAATAGCCGATCAACCCGAACAGCAGGACAATGAAGCCATAGCGGATGGCATGGTCGCGCGCGGCTGCCATCCTTACCCAACCCGAACTCATGCAATCTCCATTCCACGTCCCATTATCCGCCCGCCCTCATGCCGCGCTGTGCAGCGGCCCGCCCGCCACTTCGGCCAGCAGGCGCTCGAGATCGATGTCGGCGTTGCGATGTTCACCGACGATCGTCTGCTCCGACATCACCAGGATGCGGTCGGCGGTCTCCAGCGCTTCGTCCAGTTCGGTGACGAACAGCAGCGTCGCACGGCCGTTCGCGCTCGCCCGCAGCTTGGCTGCGATATCGCGCCTGGCGGAAATGTCGACGCCCTGGAACGGCTCGTCCAGAATGAACAGTTTCGCCGCCTGCGACATCCAGCGGGCGACCATCACCTTCTGCTGATTGCCGCCGGAAAGGGCCGACATTTCGTCCTTCTCCGAGCGGCAGACGATGCCCAGCTCCTGGATCTGCCGGCGGGCGGCGGCGCGCTCGATACGGCGCCTGAGAACGCCGAGACGCGACATCCGCTTGTGGAACGGCAGGCCGATGTTTTCCTGGATGTTGAAGTCGCCGACGATCCCGCTATCGGCCCGGTCCTTGGCGACGAGAAACACGCCGGCGGCGATCGCCTCGCCTGTCGATTCCGGAGCATAGGGCTTTCCGTTCAGCACCATGGTCCCGGACAGCGGCTTGCGCACGCCAAACAGCGTCTCGGCGAGCGCCGTCTTGCCGACGCCGACGAGGCCGGTGATGGCGACGACCTCGCCGTCGCCGAGCGTCAGCGAAATCGGCCGGGCGCCTTGTGCGATGCGCAACCCGTCGATCGTCATGACAGGCTTGGCCGAATTCCTGGCGACGATCCGGTCGAGGTGGATCTTGCGGCCGAGCATGGCGTTGACGGCGCCTTCATAATCGAGCGGCTTGCGGTCGAAAACACCTGAGATGACGCCGTCGCGCATCGAGACGATACGGTCGGCAAGCCGCCGGATGTCGGACATGCGATGCGAGATGTAGAGAATTGCGACGCCATGCTCGCGAAGCCTGTCGAGCAGCGCGAAAAGCCGGTCGGCCTCGACGCTGGACAATGAGGAGGTCGGCTCGTCGAGGATCAGCACTTTCGGCTGGTGCGCCATGGCGCGGGCTATCGCCACCATCTGGCGATCGGCCAGCGAGAGATCGCTGACCCGGGCCTTTAGGTCGATGGCCAGCCCCATGCGGTCGGCAACCGCCTTCGCCTCGCGGCGCACCCGGCCTGGATTGAACAGCGTCGGCGCGCCGCTCCCGCTCAGCCTGTCGAGCGTCAAATTGGTGGCGACGTCGAGATCGGCGACGACACCGTCATTGATGTTTTGATGGACGGTGACGACGCCGGCGCGGATCGCCTCCGCCGGCGTGTTTGGCACGAATTCCTGGGGCGCCAAGTCTTGGCCGACAAGCTGCATCGTGCCGCCGCCGCGCTCGTAGACGCCGCTGATGATCTTGACCAGGGTGGATTTGCCGGCGCCGTTCGCGCCCATCAGCACGGTCACTTCGCCGGCATGCAAATCGAGCGAGACGCCGCCAAGCACCTCGATGTGGCCAAAGGATTTCCTCAGGCCGTCCACGCGGAACACGGCATCATTGCCCATTCATTCCTCCCTGACCGTGACGCTATGGGCTATTTCAGCAATTGTCAATACGATTGACAATTGCCAGAGGGCTTCCTAGCTTGGCCCAACCGCCACGGCTCCACTATGATCGGCAGCGCAGAAGACGGGAGGGTGAGAATGAGTGGGAAATTGCCGTTCGAAGCACTGTCGGTCGAGACCTTGCCAGCACGTCTCGGCGCCAACGAGGCGCTGTGTTCGAGGATCGGCAAGGAGACAAGCCGCTGGAAGGTCCGCGAGGTCGGCGACGGCAATCTGAACTTGGTCTTCATCGTCGAGGGCGCAACGGATAATGCCATCGTCAAGCAGGCCCTGCCCTATGTTCGCCTGGTCGGCGACAGCTGGCCGCTGCCGCTGAAGCGCTCCTTCTTCGAGTATCACGCGCTGACACGGCAGGAGGCGCGGGCGCCCGGTTCGGTGCCGGCGATCTATCACTTCGACGAAGGCCAGGCGCTGATCATCATGGAGTATCTGTCGCCGCACATCATTCTGCGGCGGGCGCTGATCGAAGGTCGCCAGCTACCCAACATCGCCAGGGACATCGGCCTGTTCATGGCTCGCACCCTGTTCCGTGGCTCCGATCTGCATATGGCGACGAAGGACCGCAAGGCCGATCTGGCGCTCTTCGCCGACAATGTCGAGCTTTGCGACATCACCGAGAACCTGGTTTTCTCCGACCCCTATTTCGATGCCAAGATGAACCGGCATACCAGCCCGCAGCTCGATCGCATCGTCGCCGAGTTGCGCGCCGACCGCGACCTCAAGGTCGAGGCGCAGCGTCTGAAGCACATCTTCGCGGCCAATGCCGAGACGCTGCTGCATGGCGACCTGCATTCCGGCTCGATCATGGTCACCGACTCAGAAACGCGGATGATCGACCCCGAATTCGCCTTCTACGGCCCGATCGCCTTCGACGTCGGCATGCTGCTTGCCAATTTCTGGATGGCGTTCTTCTCGCAGCGTGGCCACGAGCAAACCGGAAAGCGCGACGCCATGCGCGCCTATCTGCTCGATGTGACCGTCGAGACGTGGTCGGTGTTCCGCACCGAGTTCTCGCATCTGTGGCGAACAGAGCGCACCGGCATGCTCTACCAGAAGAGCCTGTTCGAGGATCAGGGCGACAGGCTTGGCGCCGAACAGGCGCTCGACCACATGCTGCATTCGATCTGGACCGACATGCTGGGCTTTGCCGGCGTCGAGGTGCACCGGCGCATCCTTGGCCTCGCGCACAATGCCGATTTCGAGACCATTGCCGACGAGGATCTGCGCGCCACATGTGAGGCAAAGGCGTTGAAATTCGGCCGCCATATCGCCGTCAACCGGCGCCAGATTTACAGCATCGACGAGGTCAACACGCTGGCCGCGCTGATTGAACGGGAGAGCAGCATTTGAACGTCGGCGACCGCCACTATCGCACCATCTGGCTGAGCGACGACGAGCGTTCGGTGGAGATCATCGACCAGCGCTGGCTGCCGCATGATTTCCGCGTTGAAAAGGTCGGCACCGTAGCCGGCATCGCCACGGCGATCCGCGACATGTGGGTGCGCGGCGCGCCGCTGATCGGCGTCACCGCCGCCTATGGCGTTGCCATGCAGATGGCCGACGACCCTTCGGATGCAGCGCTCGATGCCGTCTGGGAGGTCTTGCACGAAACGCGCCCGACCGCGATCAACCTGCGCTGGGCGCTCGATGAGATGCGAAAGGTCCTGCGGCCGCTTCCGCCCGGGCAACGCACCGATGCCGCCTACCGGCGCGCCGGCGAAATCGCCGATGAGGATGTCGGCCTCAACCGCGCCATCGGCGTCAACGGGCTTGACATCATCAGGGAGATCGCGGCGCGCAAGCGGCCCGGGGAGCCGGTCAACATCCTGACCCACTGCAACGCCGGCTGGCTGGCCACCGTAGACTACGGCACCGCCACCGCGCCGATCTACCTGGCCGCTGAAGCGGGCATTCCCGTTCACGTCTATGTCGACGAAACCCGCCCGCGCAACCAGGGCGCCCAGTTGACCGCATGGGAGATGGCCGGCCACGGCGTGCCGCATACGCTGATCGTCGACAATGCCGGCGGCCATCTGATGCAGCGTGGCCAGGTCGACATGGTCATCGTCGGCACCGACCGCACCACCGCCGACGGCGACGTCTGCAACAAGATCGGCACCTATCTGAAGGCGCTGGCCGCCGCCGACAACGACGTGCCGTTCTATGTCGCGCTGCCCTCGCCGACCATCGACTGGACGGTGGGTGACGGTCTGGCCGAGATCCCGATCGAACAGCGCTCCAGCGACGAGGTCTCGCTGGTCTGGGGCAAGACCGCGAATGGCGAGATTGCGCAGGTCCGCATCTCGCCGGACACGACGCCCGCGGCAAACCCGGCCTTCGACGTGACGCCGGCGCGGCTGGTCACCGGATTGATCACGGAACGCGGCGTCGCCAGGGCGTCGCGCGACGGCCTGAAGGCGATGTTTCCCGGACGCGGCTGACCCGGCTCCCCGCATAACGTGAAACGGTAGCAGCGGACCACCGGCGAGACATCAAGACTGCCGGTCTTGCCGGTTCCCGGAAAGACCTGCCCTCACGGCTGCGCCTGCAAGACATGGGCACTCCGACCTCGATCCACGCTTATGATCCCGAAAGGCCGCTGCCAGCCGGGTGCAGCCAGCCGCGCGCCAGCGCCATGGAATTGGCCTTCTTGAACTGGTTCTCCGTCCCAATTCGGATTGCCAAGTCATGGTAGTGTGATTATACCAGTTGCTAAGGTGACGATCGGCAAGTCCGCCGTTCGAGGTCAGGAGTGACGACTAGATGACAACGATTGCGCTGTTTGGTGCCGGCGGAAAAATGGGTTACCGGTTGTCGACCAATTTTCGCGGCTCCCCCTACACGATACGCCATGTCGAGGTCAGCGAGGCCGGCCGCGAGCGGCTGAAAACGGGGCTGGGCATCGACGCGGTCAGCGCCGATGAGGCCCTGAATGGCGCCGAAGTGGTGATCCTGGCGGTTCCCGACACGCATATCGGCAAGGTGGCGGCCAGCATCGAGAGCAAGCTTGCTTCCGGTACCATGGTGGTCGTTCTCGACGCCGCGGCGCCTTTCGCCGGTCATTTGCCGAAGCGGCCGGACCTGACCTATTTCGTCACGCATCCGTGCCATCCGCCGATCTTCAACGACGAGACCGACATGGCGGCGAAGAAGGACTATTTCGGCGGCGTCAAGGCCAAGCAGCATATGGTCAGCGCGCTGATGCAAGGGCCGGAGGAAGATTTCACCAAGGGCGAAGCGATCGCCAAGATCATCTGGGCTCCGGTCATGCGGTCGCATCGCGTCACGGTCGAGCAGATGGCGCTGCTCGAGCCCGGCCTTTCCGAGACTGTCTGCGCATCGCTGCTCGTCGTCATGAAGGAGGCGGTCGACGAGGTCGTCGCGCGCGGGGTCGATCAACAGGCGGCGCTCGATTTCCTGCTTGGCCACATGAACGTGCTCGGCGCCGTCATCTTCGGCGAGACCAAGGGCGTTTTCTCGGATGCCTGCAACAAGGCCATCGAGTTCGGCAAGCCGGTGCTGATGCGCGACGACTGGAAGCGGGTCTTCGAGCCGGAAGAGATCGCGGCGAGCATCCAGCGTATCACCTGAGGCGGAAGCAACCGGAAATCATGGAAGTATTTTGAGCCGTCCGCCCCCGGGCGGCTTTTCATTTGATCGGTTTACAGCCTCAACAATGCGGTTGTGGCCCGGCATCGAGGACGGCAATCTCATGCAACGCCGGCTGATCCTGACTGATTTCTCGTGCTGGCCTTTGCGTGACCGGCGCGTCCTATGTCACCGCGGTGACCCTGCCCGCCGCATCGAGGCGACAGCCTACTCGCGCCTGCCGAACCTCGATGCCGCCCTGTCTTGCGTAGTGTATGCGCACCTCGATCCGCGCCGTGAGTGCGCCCCGACGTCGCTGGCGCAACGGACCTGCGCTTACCGCGTGAACACGTACGGCACCAAGGGGCTTCGCAGCCGACGCGATCGCCGTGCGGCAGGCGAGCACCACAGCGGGTGGGATACCGGGTTTCGCTTTCAGTGAAAGTCCCAACGGATAGCCATTGGTGATCGGCGCCAGCACGTCGCGACCAGTTTCGGAAGGCCTGAGGGCGCGTGGCAGGAAGGCGAATAGCCTCGCGGCCTTGGCCTTGGCAATGGCTGGCGTGATGCCGGCAGAACCTACGGACGGGTCGCCTGGCGTACTTCCTGGAGCGGTGCCCAATCCGGACGAATGGTCGCCCACACCGACACCTGCAGATAGGCCCCCGCTGGCGTCGCCGAGGCTGCCGCTGACGCCAAGTCCGGCGCCGAGTGATCCGCCGCCCGCGCTGACCGATCCGCCAAGGCTTGCTCCCCCTACTCCGCCGACGCTCGCACCACCCGTCACAGAGGCGCCGCTAGAGCCGACGCTCACACCAGCACTGACACCGACACCGCCAACTTTACCGCCAAGCCCCGCATCAAGAGCCGAGGCAGGGCCAATTGCCATCGCGATTGTCAATGCGGCTGCGACGTATTTATTCATTACCACTCCTCCTGCGCCATGTACTTCGGCTCACGGAAATTCCCTCAGCGATCAGCCTTCACTAGCGAGAGCCGGGCTTCGGCGGTCGCGTCGGGAGCAATGCGTCGGGAAGCGCGATGGTCGCCATTACAACAGGTCGCGACGGCTTTTTGACCTTCACTTTGTGGGTTTCCCGCAAGGGTTGACGGGCTGGTCGTGCCGCCGAGCGTGCAGACACATCTGTACGTGAAGTTGCGGTGGCCCGCGCTTTGGGAGTGCGCTTCATACGCTCGGTGCGACGCTCACCCTGGGCCTTGACGATGTCTATTGCCTTACGCGCGGCGCTGAGGTCGCGGGCCAGACCCATGGCCTTGTTGCGCTCCTGCTCCAACGCCGCGCTCAGTTTCATCGAGACGCGGCTCGCTTGCAGCTTTGCCGCGTCGCGTTCTTGGCGAACACTGTCGAGATCACGTGCGGCTGAATCTGCCCGTTCGCGTTCTAGTTCAAGTGCGTCGCCAGCTCGCTTTAAAGCCGCCTCGGCCACCTGTCGGTCCTTGATGGCCTCGGTCCGCGCGACCGCAGCCAGATTCGCGCTTGTCTTAAGAGCGTCGATAGTTTGGCGCGCCGCGCTGAGTTCGCGTTCGAAGCGCTCAGCCTTGTGCCGCTCCTCATCAAGCGCTCGCCGCGCCTCGGCCAGAGAGGCCTCCATGGAGCGACGCGCTTCAAGCACGGCGGCCTTCTCGCGGTCCGCGAGAATGGCGTTGGCCTTTAAGCCTTTGGTTTCGCGTTGCGCAACTTCCAGATCGAGCGCGAGACCTTCGGCTCTTCGCCGCTGCTCTTTTAGGGCTTGTCCTTGTCCAGCCATCATGTCGGCTACCGCACGTGCCTGCGCGCTGGCGTCGCGTGCGCCGCGCTGCATCGCGCCCAGTTCCGCTCGCGCCGCCGCCAATTCGCGGCCCAAAACCGCCTCATGGTCGCCGCCAGCCGGCTGCACGCTCTTCTTGAGCGCGTCGACTTCCCTGAGCGCCGCAAAGAGCTTCTGTTCCAGTAAGCCGCGGTCGGTCCGTACCGCAAAGAGCTTCTGTTCCAGTGCGCCACGGTCGGTCCGTACCGCATCGAGTTCCTGCATCAAGGTGGCGGCCCGTTGACGCTCCGTCGCAAGGTTCTGATTGTATCGGACGGTACCATTGCTAGCAGTCTGGCGAGCCGCAAGTGCTTCCCGGCGAGCTGCCGCAATTTCCAAACGAGCGGCCGACAGCTCGTTCAGCAGTGCATTCATCTTCAACCGTTCCCCTTCCAGAGCTTGCTGTCGCTCCGCTGCGGGCTCCGAAGTCATGTCGGAACCGCGCACGCTCGGTTGCGCCTCGACCTGGCCCTTCTCGACACCGGTGCGTTCCGAAGCCCCGGCCGAGGGGCTCTCATCGGCCGCGCCCGCCGGCGCTTCGGGCGCTTTTTGTTTGCCCGGGTGTTCCACCGAACCGGTTATGTCCGAGGACGGATCTTGAATGCGTTTGACGGTTGTATCCGCCCGTTCTTGACGGCCGCTCCTGGCTTGCAAGCGATCGGAAATCAGCTCTGCCAGCTCCTTCTCACGCAGACCTGCGGCGACAATGTTGCCGATCATTGGAAGGTCAAGCGTGCCGCTTGAGTCGATGGTGAAAGTATTGTTGAGCTGCAACGCCTCCAAAACGCCGTCGCGCAGGGCAGTCCACCGCCAAACGCGCAGTTCGATCGTGTCTCGCGGGGCAAGTTTTTCGACAGTCCTCGAGCGAGCGGTTGCCGGAGATTCCAGCATCAGGACGAGGCAGAACGAGATGAGGCATAGCATGGCGCTGCACCTCCCACCGCACATGCCATGGAATAAAGTCAGATGCCGTCGGTTACCAGAGTTTGGCGCGGGGCTGCAGGATGTCGGCTTGGCACTCTGCACATGATTCATAAATGAACCTCATCGGCAACGAGAGTCCTTGCCGCGAACGGATTCATAGCAAACCCGCGCACGCTGGCCGCGGGAAAAATGACACGGCCAAAGAGGAATACTAGCAAAGCCTGCGCGCAGCGCTGAGCACCGAATAAAGCTTAGGAGCATCTCCTCTTTTTTACTTATTTATTACGCTCCCGCCCGCGCGTTATACCTCTTACGGTGGTGGTTATCCGGCCTGGCCAGCCGCCGGCTCAGTGGACCGGCATATGGGCGACCTTCATCTAAATCGCATCCACGGGCGAAAAAGCGGCTTCGTGCTCCTCACAGGGATGCAAGCAGATGTGAAAATTGTCATCGCCAGACGGAATTACGAACCCAATATCGGTGTTGGTCGTGACTCGCTGATGGCCGCCTGGCCTTGAAATGACAACCGAGCCATCCGGGTCACCGTCGTGCTGAGAGACCCTACCCACATTCCCCACCACCAGCGCGTCGACATTCGTGATCGGCCACGTCAAGAACGAGGCAGGTATCAGGCGACGAGATCACTGTTCATCAGATACATATCATCTGAATTTGTGGTTGACTCATTATACCAGTTGGCTTAGCTGTTGAGATGGCTTTGGCCAGCCGAGGCCGGCGCGAAAATTGGGCAGGTGGCAGGTGGAGGGGCAGCCTGAGGACGGAACCGAACAGGACGATCCGCCAGGTGAGCCGGCAAATGACCGATCCGCCACACCGGACACGATCGCCTGACGAACTGGGATGCATTTCAGCCTGGCCGCGGAGGCACGGGCTTCTTTCAAAAGGGAGGACTTCATGAAACTCACTCGCAGAATGACACTTGCGGCTTTCGCCGGCATGCTGGCGCTTGGCACCGCCGTCCCCGCCTATGCGGCGGATCTCATTGCCATCATCACGCCTTCGCACGACAACCCGTTCTTCAAGGCGGAAGCCGTCGGCGCGGAAGCCAAGGCCAAGGAACTCGGCTATGAAACGCTGGTGCTGGTTCATGACGACGACGCCAACAAGCAGTCGGAACTGATCGACACGGCGATCGGCCGCGGCGCCAAGGCGATCATCCTCGACAATGCCGGCGCCGACGCCACGGTCGCCGCCGTGCAGAAGGCCAAGGACGCGGGAGTTCCGTCCTTCCTGATCGACCGCGAGATCAACGCCACCGGCGTCGCCGTCGCGCAGATCGTCTCCAACAACTACCAGGGCGCCCAGCTCGGCGCGCAGGAATTCGTCAAGCTGATGGGCGAGAAGGGCAATTTCGTCGAGCTGGTCGGCAAGGAATCCGACACCAATGCCGGCATTCGATCGAAGGGCTATCACGACGTCATCGACGACTATCCGGACCTGAAGATGGTGGCGCAGCAGTCGGCCAACTGGAGCCAGACCGAGGCCTATGCCAAGATGGAATCGATCCTTCAAGCCAATCCCGACATCAAGGGCGTGATCTCCGGCAACGACACGATGGCGATGGGCGCCCATGCAGCACTCGTCGCCGCCGGCCGCAAGGACGTCATCGTCGTCGGTTTCGACGGATCGAACGACGTGCGCGATTCGATCGCCTCAGGCGGCATCAAGGCGACCGTCCTGCAGCCGGCCTATGCGCAGGCGCAGATGGCTGTCGAGCAGGCCAACGACCTCATCAAGAACAGCAAGTCTCCGGCCGAGGAAAAGCAGCTGATGGACTGCGTCCTGATCAATGGCGACAATGCCGCCAAGCTGGAAACCTTCGCGCTCACCAACTGAGCCGGCGCGTGACATCAATCGCAAGGGACGAATCTCGGTTCGTCCCTTGCATCATTTCTCTGAGTGACCGCCATGCCGAACAAGCCGACATGCTGAACAAGCTGACGTGTCCGATCCCTGCCGTGCCGATCCTTGCGGCGGTGGTCGGCATCGGCCTGACCGCCTGCAAGATCCTGCCGACACCGTCAGCGGAAAATGGCGGCAATGCGACGGCCTTCAATGCGGACAAGATGGTCGGGGATATCTGGACCACGAAGGTCGTGCCCTATCTCCGGCAGAAGGCCGGACCATTTCCCGAGGTTCACGCCCTGGCGAAGGCCGATCCTGCCGCAGCCGGCGCCAAATACGGCAATCCAAGCAAGCAGGCGAATTCGCCGTGGACCTTCGCGGTGAGCCTGGAAGGCAAAGTGGTCGCCGCAAACACGCAATCGCGCGCGGCGACGGTCGATGTCGATGCCGACGGCGACGGCAAGGCGGATGCGCGGGTGCAGATCGGACCTGCGATGCGTGGGACCGCGCTGCGCGACAGCCTCGATTTCATCCAGTTCAACGATTTCACCAATCAGATCGACTTCGCCCAGTTCGGCAAGGCGTTCAACACCCATGCCGACAAGACGGTGCTTTCCAAGCTGCCGCGCGAAGGGCTGGAAGGCCGGAGCGCAAGGGTTGTCGGCGCCTATGCCGTGGGAAGCGGTCAGGACTTGCCGCTGGTGACGCCGGCGGAGGCAGAGATCGGGCCAAAGCCATGACTGCCGCCATCGATCACGACGTCATCCTGAAGCTGGAAGATGTCTCGAAGGTCTATTCTGGCACCGTCGCGGTCAAGCGCGCGAATTTCGAGGTGCGCAAGGGCGCGGTCAATGTGCTGGTCGGCGAGAACGGCGCCGGCAAATCGACGCTGATGAAGATCATCGCCGGCGTCGAGCAGCCGACGCTCGGCCGCATTCTCCTGGAGGGCGAGGAGGTTTCCTTCTCGTCATCAGGGGACGCGGTGAACCGCGGCATCGGCATGGTGTTCCAGGAGTTGAACCTGTTCGGCAACCTGACCGTCGCCGAGAACATCTTCGCCACGCGCGAGATCACCAACCGGTTCCGCAAGATCGACAGCAAGGAACAGGAGCGCCGCGCGGCGGAATTCCTGGAGCGGCTGGAAGCCGGCATCCGGCCCGACATGCTGGTCGAGGACCTGCGCATCGGCCAGCAGCAGCTTGTCGAGATCGCCAAGGCGGTTTCGCTCGATGCGCGCATCCTGATCATGGACGAACCGACGTCGGCGCTGAGTGCGGCGGAAGTCGAGATCCTGTTCAGGGTGATCGCCGACCTCAAGGCGCGCGGCGTGGCGATCGTCTACATCTCGCACCGGCTCGAGGAGCTGATCCGCATCGGCGACACCATCACCGTGCTGCGCGACGGGCGGATCACCGGTCAGGAGGAGATGAAAAACGTCGATACGCAGTGGATCGTGCGGGAGATGATCGGCTCGGACGCCAAGGACTTCGCCAAGGCCGACGGCCATGTTCCGGGCGAAGAGATATTCCGCGCCGAGGACATCTGCCTGCCGCGCGTCACCGGCGGGCTTGCGGTCGATCATGTCTCGCTGTCGCTGCGCGCCGGCGAGATCCTCGGCATATACGGCCTGATGGGCGCCGGGCGCAGCGAGCTGTTCGACTGCATCATGGGACGCCACGGCCATGCGACCGGAACGATCTTCATCGCCGGCAAGAAGGTCAGAGAACGCGACACGACGCGACGCATCCGGCGCGGGCTGGCGCTGATCCCCGAGGACCGCCAGCGCGAGGGGCTGGTGTCGATCCTCTCGGTTGCGAGCAATCTGACGCTGGCCAGCCTGTCGCGGTTTGTCCGTTTGTTCCACATAAGCGGTGCCAAGGAAAACCGGGCGGTGACGCAGATGGTGCGGGAACTGGCGATCAAGGTCGCCGACCCGGCACAGGAGGTCTCCTCGCTGTCGGGCGGCAACCAGCAGAAGGTGGTCATCGGCAAGGCGCTGCTCACCGGACCCAAGGTGCTTTTGATGGACGAGCCGAGCCGCGGCATCGACGTCGGCGCCAAGGCGGACGTCTTCCGCACCATGCGCAAACTGTCCCGCGACGGACTGGGCATTCTTTTCGCCACCTCCGACCTCGACGAGGTGATGGCGCTGTCCGACCGGATCGCGGTGATGAGCAATGGAAAACTGACCGGTATGTTCGATCGCGCCGAGGCGACGGAGGCGGCACTCGTCGCCGCATCGGCGCTTGGCCACGGACCGGTACCGCACACGGAGAGCCACGCCCATGACTGACATCCCGGCCAAGGCTGCTGTTGCCTCCGCCTCGAACGGCTCCGTCCTGCTGACGCTGATGAAGGCGAGAACGTTCATCGCGCTGATCGCCGTCCTGATCTTCTTCTCGATCGCGGCGCCCAACTTCCTGTCGGCCGCCAATCTGATCCTGATGTCGAAGCACGTGGCGCTGAACGCCTTCCTGGCGATGGGCATGACCTTCGTCATCATCACCGGCGGCATCGACCTCTCGGTCGGCTCGATCGTCGGCCTGTGCGGCATGGTGGCCGGCTATCTCGTGCTCAACGGGGTCGACCTGCAGATCGGCTACACGATCTATTTCAACGTGCTTGAGATCGCACTCATCACGCTGGCGGTCGGCATATTGATCGGCGCGGTCAACGGATTGCTGATCACCAAACTGAATGTCGCACCGTTCATCGCCACGCTCGGCGTGCTCTATGTCGCGCGCGGCCTGGCGCTCCTGTCGTCCGATGGCCGCACTTTCCCGAACCTCGTGGGCAAACCCGATCTGGGCACGACGGGGTTCGGCTTCCTCGGCGCCGGCCGGCTGCTCGGCCTGCCGGTCTCAATATGGATTCTGGTCGTCGTGGCACTTGGGGCGGCCTATCTGGCCAAATACACTCCGCTCGGCCGCCACATCTTCGCCGTCGGCGGCAACGAACGGGCGGCGCGGATTTCGGGCGTCAGGGTCAACATGGTGAAGATGTTCGTCTACATGTTCTCCGGCTTCTGCGCGGCGATCGTCGGCCTGATCATCTCGTCCGAACTGATGGCCTCGCACCCGGCGACCGGCGAAAGCTTCGAGCTCAACGCCATTGCCGCGGCGGTGCTCGGCGGCACCTCGATGTCGGGCGGCCGCGGCACGATCGGCGGCACCATAGTCGGCGCCTTCGTCATCGGCATTCTTTCCGACGGGCTGGTCATGATGGGGGTGAGCTCGTTCTGGCAGATGGTGATCAAGGGTCTCGTCATCATCGTCGCCGTCGTCGTCGACCAGGCGCAGCGCCGGCTGCAGAGTCGCGTGACGCTGATGCAGATGGCAAAGGCAGGCTGATGGCGGCGTCCTTCAGCGGAGCGCTGATTGGCTGCGGCTTCTTTGCCGTCAACCAGATGCACGCCTGGCGCGGCATTCCCGGTGCTGCAATCGTCGCCATCTGCGACCGCGACCCGGAACGGCTCAAGGTCGTCGGCGACCAGTTCAGCATTGCGCGGCGCTACACCGACGCGGCAGCACTTTTTGCCGGCGAGAAACTCGATTTCGTCGATATCGCCACCACCGCGCCGAGCCACCGTCTGCTTGTCGAGATGGCGGCGCGGCATCGCGTTCCGGCAATCTGCCAAAAACCGTTCGCGCCGACGCTTGCCGACGCCAAGGCCATGGTGAAGGCCTGCGCCGACGCCGGCGTGCCGTTGATGGTGCATGAGAATTTTCGCTGGCAGTCGCCCATCCAGGCGGTGCGTGCCGTGCTCGACAGCGGCGACATCGGCCCGCCCTTCTTCGGACGTATCTCGTTCCGCTCGGCCTATGACGTGTTTTCCGGCCAGCCCTATCTGGCGACAGGAAAGCGCTTCATCATCGAGGACCTCGGCATCCATAGTCTCGACATTGTCCGCTTTCTGCTGGGCGACGTTTCGGCTATTACTACGCGAACCGCTCGCATCAACCCTGACATCGCCGGCGAGGACGTCGCCACCATGCTGATAGACCACAAGAACGGCACGACGTCCGTGGTTGATTGCAGCTATGCGACCAAGCTTGCCACCGAGCCGTTTCCGGAGACGCTGGTCGAGATCGACGGCAGCGACGGCACGATCCGGCTCGAGCAGGGATATCGCCTTACCGTTACCAGCAAGAACGGCACGAGGATCAGCGACGTCTCGCCGCCGCTGCTGTCCTGGGCGTCGCGGCCATGGCACAACATCCAGGAAAGCGTCGCCGCCATTCAAAAGCACTGGGTCGATTGCCTTGCCACGGGCCGGGAGCCGGCGACCTCGGGTGCGGACAATCTCAAGACCCTGGCGCTGGTCGAAGCCGCCTATGCGGGTGCTGCGAGCCGGGAGCCGGTGCAGCTCGACGGGTTGCTGAGATGACAGCAGACGCCTTCCTCCTCTATGGCACGCCCGCGGTCGAGCCCCAACCGGTCAGGCTGCGCGCCGGCTCGCTGACCGCGGACTTCGTCAACGGCAATCTGCGCACCATCCGCCATGACGGCGTCGAAGTGCTGCGCGCCATCGCCTACATCGTCAGGGATCGCGACTGGGGCACCTACGAGCCGGCGCTCACAGACCTGACTATCGACCAGGGCGCCGAGACTTTCTCCGTCAGCTACTCGGCAAGCTGTGTCGGGCCAGAGGGAAGCCGGCTCAGCTTTCGCGCGACGATCGAGGGTTCCGCCGACGGCCAGCTGGTCTTCGACGTGAGCGCCCTGCCCGAAAGCGATTTCGAGACCAATCGCTGCGGCTTCTGCATCCTGCATCCGATCGCCGGGCTGGCCGGCAGCCCGGTGACGGTCGAGCACACCGACGGCAGCGTGGTGGAAACAAAGCTCCCGCATCTGATCGACCCCTGGCAGCCTTTCAAGGATTTGCGGGCGATCACCCATGAGGTCCGGCCTGGCGTCACCGCCGAATGCCGGATGGAAGGCGACGCGTTCGAAATGGAGGACCAGCGCAACTGGTCGGATGCGTCCTACAAGACCTATGTCCGGCCGCTCGCGCTGCCATGGCCCTATGTGCTGCCTGCCGGCGAGACGCTGCGCCAGACGATCCGCTTGCGCATCTCCGGCGAGGTGGAGGCTCCGGCTGCCGCGGCAACCGCCGAACCTGTCCGCGTCGAGCTCGGCGAAGCCGGGCCGGTGCTGCCGGATATCGGCGTGATCATCTACCCGGATGAGGCCGATGCAGCGCTTGCAAACCTGCCGATGCTGTCCGCGCTCGGCCCGCAGCAGCTGATGTTCCACTACGATCCAACACGCGGCCACGGGCTCGACGCCTTGCAGTCCTATGCCCGGCTCGCCGCCGCCTACCCGGGCGAGACGACCCTCGAATGCGTGGTTTCCGGCACGGGCGATCTCGATGCCGAGCTTTCCGGTGTCGCCGGCATGGTGCGTCAGGCCGGGCTGAAGCTTTCCGCCATCGCCGTGTCGCCTTCGGTCGACCGGCAGTCGACGCCGCCGGGCAGCGCATGGCCGCAATGCCCGCCGCTCGAAGACGTCTATGGCGCGGCGCGGCGCGCCTTTCCCGACATCCGCCTCGGCGGCGGCATGTTCAGCTATTTCACCGAACTCAACCGCAAGCGCGTTCCAAGCGGCCTGCTCGATTTCGTCACCCACTGCACCTGCCCGATCGTGCATGCCGCCGACGATCTCAGCGTCATGCAATCGCTGGAGGCGCTGCCTTTCATCACCGCTTCGGTACGGGCGATCTTCGGGGCAAAACCCTACCGGATCGGCCCATCGACGATTCCCATGCGACAGAACCCCTATGGCGGCGCGACCAAGGCCAATCCGCACAATCAGCGCATCGCCATGGCCAATCGGGATCCGCGCCATGCCGGCCAGTTCGCGGCAGCATGGACAATCGGCTATGCCGCGCGCGTCGCGCCGGCCGGGCTGGAGATGCTCACGCTTTCCAGCTTTACCGGACCGTTCGGCGTGCTGGCGTCGTCGGATGAACCGGCCGAAGAAGGTACGCCCCGGCCGATTTTCCATGCCGTGAAGGGGCTTTGCGAACTGGCCGGCCACCGGCATGTGGCGGCGAGCACAACCGACGAAGCGCGGTTGGCCGCAGTGGCCGCCCGTTCTCCCTCTGGCAAGACTGTCGTCTGGCTGGCGAACCTGACGGCGAGCGATGTGCCGGTCGATATTTCCAGGCTCGACCGACGCCAGTTTGTGATGGCACCTTACGCGATCACCCGGATCGGGTAATCAGTCGCCGGAATTCATCACATAGAGCGCGCGCGAGCGTTCGAGGTGCTTGATCATCGCCTTTTCGGCGCCTTCAGCATCCTTCTGCTCGATGCGCCCGATGATCTCTTCATGCTCGGTCAGCGTGAACTTTTCCTTGCCGGTCCAGATCAGCATTTCGGTGTGGTATTCCTTCAGCCAGCCAAGCATCGCCTCACTGACGGCAACATAGATAGGGTTGCCGGATATCGCCGCGATCTGGGTGTGAAACTTCATGTCGGCGGATATGAAGGCTTCGGAATCGCCGCGAAAGCTCCGCTGTTCGGCAACGGTCGCCCGCAGCCTCTGCACGTCTTCGGCGGTGGCCTTTTCGGCAGCTTCCCTGACCATGCCGCGCTCGAAGAAGATGCGCGCATTCTTGAGATGCTCCAACGTGTCCTTCGACGACGACAGGATGATCTTGGCCGCTCCGTCGACCTGCTTGATGATCGACTTGGCGGTCAGTTGCAGCACTTTCGCCCGCTCGCCATGCGAGATCGCGACGAGGCCCATATTGCTCAGCGCCTGCATCGCCTCGCGGATCGCCGGCCTGCCGACCTCGAAGCGCTCCATCAGTTCGCGCTCCGACGGCATGTCGTCGCCCGGCACCAATTCACCGCTGGTGATCAAGCGCTTCAACCTCAAAAACACTTCGTCGGAAAGCTTGCGCCGGACGATCGGCTCCGAACGGTTCATCGTCGCGAATCACTCCTTGGACCGAGGTCTATTTAGCATTGTCGCCATGATTCCCAGAATGCCTGCCCGAGCAGGATATTGCTTGCAATACTTATGTACTCATTATACCAGATTCTGGAGATCAGGGAATCTTTTTCGAGCTATGATCACCCTCACCTATCGCATTGAGACCTCGGCGAGCATCGAGGCGCTGGCGGCCAAGATCGCAAGCGACCAGTCGACCGGAACCTTCGTCGCGCTGGCCGGCGAGACCGAAGAGCTCAAGGCGCGGGTCGCAGCACGCGTCCTGGCGATACGGCAACTGCCGGATGCTGATCGTCCGTCTCTTCCGGAGGCCGGCGCCGGGCCCTTCAAGCGCGCGGATGTCGACATCGCGTTTCCGCTGGATGCCATCGGCACCGAACTGTCGGCGCTGTTGACCATCGCCATCGGCGGCGCCTATTCGATCAAGGGTCTGACCGGCATCCGGGTCGTCGACATGAAGCTGCCCGAGGAATATCGCGGCGCCCATCCGGGTCCGCAATTCGGCGTCGCCGGCAGCCGCCGGCTGACCGGTATAGAGGACCGCCCGATCATCGGAACGATCGTCAAGCCGGCACTAGGGCTGCGCCCGCATGAGACGGCCGCAATGGTGAGTGAGCTGATCGCCGCCGGCGTCGATTTCATCAAGGACGACGAGAAGCTGATGAGCCCGGCCTATTCGCCGCTGTCGGAACGGGTGAAGGCGATCATGCCGCTCGTGCTCGAGCATGAACAGAAGACCGGCAAAAAGGTGATGTATGCCTTCGGCATCTCGCATGCCGACCCTGACGAGATGATGCGCAACCACGATCTGGTGGCGAAAGCCGGCGGCAATTGCGCGGTGGTCAACATCAACTCCGTCGGTTTCGGCGGCATGGCTTTCCTCAGGAAGCGCTCCAGCCTGGTGATCCATGCGCACCGCAACGGCTGGGACATCCTCACCCGCCACCCCGGCCTCGGCATGGACTTCAAGGTCTGGCAGCAATTCTGGCGGCTGCTCGGCGTCGATCAGTTCCAGATCAACGGCATCGCCTCGAAATACTGGGAGCCGGACTGGTCCTTCGTCAGTTCCTTCAAGGCGGTGACCACGCCGATCTTTTCGCCTGACGATTGCGCATTGCCGGTCGCCGGCTCCGGCCAGTGGGGCGGACAAGCGCCCGAAACCTTTGCGCGAACAGGACGAACGGTCGATCTTCTCTATCTCTGCGGCGGCGGCATCGTCAGCCATCCGGACGGACCAGGTGCCGGTGTGCGCGCCGTGCAGCAAGCCTGGCAGGCGGCGGTCGATGGCGTTCCGCTGGCGGAGTTCGCCTTGAGCCACGCCGAATTGGCGCGGTCGATCGAGAAATTCGGCGACGGCAAAGCGGCCTGACGCCATGCAAAGCCTACTTCTGAGCTACTATGGCGACGACCTCACCGGCTCGACCGACGTCATGGAGGCGCTCGAGCTCGGCGGCGTGCCGACCGTGCTGTTCATACGTCAGCCGGACGAGGCCCTGCTGTCGCAATTCAGGCATTGCCGGGCCATCGGCCTGGCCGGCACCAGCCGCAGCGAGACGCCGCGGTGGATGGACACGCATCTGCGCGGCGCCTTCGGCTGGCTGAAGACACTGAACGCCGAGATCTGCCACTACAAGGTCTGCTCGACCTTCGATTCCAGCCCGACGATCGGCAGCATCGGCCGGGCCATCGAGATCGGCCGCTCGGTTTTCGGCCAAGATAGCGTGCCGCTGGTGCTCGGCGCGCCGCAGCTCAGGCGCTACACCGCCTTCGGCCATCTGTTCGCGGCCTACCGGGAAAAATATTACCGTATCGATCGCCATCCGGTGATGAGCCGCCATCCGACCACGCCGATGGATGAATCCGACCTGCTGATCCATCTGTCGCGCCAGACGGATCTCACCTTAGGGCTGATCGACCTGGCGACTCTGCAGTCGGCATCGCGATCGGCAGCGTTCGATCGCCTGATCGAAAATGGCAGCGACATCGTGCTTGTCGATGTCGACAGCCTGGAAACCCAGGCGCTTGCCGGCAAGGAGATATGGCGCGTTCACAAGCCGGACGGCACGTTCGTCGTTGGCTCTTCCGGGATCGAATATGCGCTGCTGGCCGAATGGGCGGCGAACCATGCCGTCCGTGCCGAGCCCAGCTTTTCGCCGCCGGGCGCAGCCGACCGGATCGCGGTGGTCTCGGGCAGCTGCTCGCCGACAACGGAACGACAGATCCGGCATGCTTTGACGGACGGTTTCGACGGGGTCGAGGTCGATCCGATCGGGCTGGTTTCCGAAGTCTCTGGTGAAGCAATCGCACGCGCGGTTGCCGCCGGTCGCGCCAGTCTGGAAGCCGGTCGCAGTGTCGTCCTTTACACCGCCCTCGGTCCCGCAGCCGATCGGGGCGCCGAAATCGATCGGCAGGTAGGCGCCCGCCACAAGCTTGGCCGCGGCCTCGGCGAACTTCTTCGCGCGCTGACGATCGAGCAGAAATTACAGCGCGTGATCATCGCCGGCGGCGATACATCCAGCCACGCGCTCGGCCAGATGGGCGTCGATGCGCTGACGGTGCGGATGCCACTGCCCGCCTCGCCGGGCTCTCCGCTTTGCGTCGCCCACTCGCGCATCAAGGCAATCGACGGGCTGGAGGTTGCGCTCAAGGGCGGGCAGGTCGGAACCGACCGCTATTTCTGCGCCATCCGCGATGGGCTCGGTGGTTGACCAAGAGGCGCGCTGGATTTGCCTGATCTCACGACTTCTTGAACACGGCGTCGGTTACCAATGCGCGCTACTTGTCCCACATAAACCGCCATATGCGTAGCGGCGGGGCAGCGCACAACGCTCGAGCGGGGCCGGCCGCGGCTCCGCGAGCGAACCAGCGGGTGCCGCGATGTCATTCAGACCGTTGCTTGGTGACGGACGGATTCGGAGCCAAGGGGAGAAGTCGGAACCCCTGCAATCCGCGTCGTGGGCCAGTTCCTCGATCGTTTTCGACAATCGGCGGTGGGCATGCCGGGAAGCGGAGCTCCGCTGGACAGCCCCTCACCATCTGGTCGTGCTGACCGAAGAAGGCGGAACCTCTCATACATCCATCCGGCACGAGGCAAGATCCCTCTACGACGGAATGGACCGACCCGGAGCCCTCACCTTCGTCCCCGCAGGCGCGGAAAGGCTGGGCTTCTATCGCGATGTAAACCTCTCCTATTCAGCCTTGTGGATCGATCCCGATATCAGGCTTCCTGAATGCGAGCGCCTGAAAGATTTGCCGATCCTGGTGAACAGGAAAGACGCGGTCATCGCCACGCTCCTGAGTTCGCTTCGCGACGAGATGGCACTTGGTCACAAGCCGGACACTGCCTATGTCGAGCATCTGGTCGCCCTCGTCAGCCTCCGCGTGGCGACCCTGAACCGGGAGCAACATCCGTCTCCCCGTTACGGCTGCCTCAGCCGTCGGGCGCTTGGCCGGGTTCGGGCTTACATCGATGCGCATATGAGTTCCGACATTTCGCTAAGCGAGCTGGCAGGCGTCGCGGACATGGCCGTCGACAGTTTCGCGCGTCGCTTCAAAGCGACAACCGGCCTTGCACCCTATGCCTATGTGATCGAGGAGCGCGTGCGGCGAGCGGAGGTGCTGCTGCGCGAAACCGGCTTGTCGATCGGTACCATTGCCTTTCGGCTCGGCTTTTCAAGTCAAAGCCATTTCACCACGACATTCCGGCGTCTCAGGAGCGTGACGCCTCGGGCCTATCGGGTGCATTTTTCTCCGGAATCCTGACATTGCCGCCGGTTTCTTGAAAGAAAGCCTGCGCGCGCACCCCCACCTCCCGTGTCGATGAGCGACAGCACCCGAGGGTCTGCCATCGGGTCAAGTTGCCGTTTTGCGTTCTTGTCATTGCGACTTTGTTACTGCGACCGGGAGATCATGCATGACCGAAACAGACAACAGGAGCGGGCCGACGCGTCGAACGGTTCTGGAAGGCGGGGTAGCGACCGGCGTGCTCCTGGCTACCGGTATACCGGTTGGCGCCGAGCCGGCCGACACCGTCACCGAGACCGCATTGCCCACACCGGCACCGACGATACCGATGTCCCTGCGGATCAACGCGAAGGACCTTGCCGTCGAGCTCGACCCGCGGACGACGCTGCTCGACGCCCTGCGCAACCATCTCGGCCTCACCGGCTCGAAGAAAGGCTGCGACCACGGCCAATGCGGCGCCTGCACGGTGCTCGTCGATGGACGCCGGATCAATTCCTGCCTGACGCTTGCCGCAATGCATGAAGGCGACGAGATCACCACGATCGAGGGCCTTGCCGAGGGTGACCGGCTGCATCCGATCCAGGCCGCCTTCGTCGCCCGCGATGGTTTCCAGTGCGGCTACTGCACCCCGGGCCAGATCTGCTCCGCGGTCGGTATGCTGGGCGAGGCCAGGGATGGCTGGCCGAGCCATGCCAGCGCCGACGTGGCGGCGGTTTCCGTCGCACTCACCGACGCCGAAATCCGCGAGCGGATGAGCGGCAATATCTGCCGTTGCGCCGCTTATCCGAACATTGTCGCTGCAATCCGCGACGCGACAGAGGACGCGTGAGCAATGCAACCCTTCAGTTATGAACGTGCGGCAAGTGCCGAGCAGGCAGCCGCCGCGGTCGCGGCCCGACCGGACGCGAAATTCATCAGCGGCGGCACCAACCTACTCGATCTGATGAAGCTCGAGATCGAGCGCCCTGCACATCTCGTCGACGTCAGTCGCCTGCCGCTCAATCGGGTCGAGGAGACGGCGGAAGGCGGGCTTCGGATCGGCGCCCAGGTCCGTAACAGCGACCTCGCCGCCGATCAGCGGGTGAGGTCACGTTATCCGATGCTCTCGCAAGCGCTGCTGGCAGGAGCGTCCGGCCAGATACGCAACAAGGCCTCGACCAGCGGCAATCTCCTGCAGCGCACGCGATGCCCCTACTTCTACGACCGCAACATGCCATGCAACAAGCGCGAACCCGGGGCCGGCTGCGCGGCGCTTCAGGGCTTCAATCGCATGCACGCCGTACTTGGCGCGAGCGAAGCCTGCATCGCGGTCCATCCCTCCGACATGGCGGTCGCCATGTCCGGGCTCGACGCCAGGATCGAGACCATATCTCCCGGCGGCGAGACCCGCACGATCCCGATCGGCGATTTCCATCGACTGCCCGAGGCGATGCCCCATGTGGAGACCGTGCTCGGCCACGGCGAGATGATCGCCGCGGTTACGCTGCCGCCCCCGCCACCCGGCCGGCAGGTTTACCGCAAGGTGCGCGACCGTGCCTCCTACGCCTTCGCGCTGGTGTCGGTGGCAGCAATCGTCGAGAAAAGCGGCGACCGTGTCCGAAGCGCTCGGATCGCCATGGGCGGCGTCGCCGCCAAGCCCTGGCGTGCGACGGAGGCGGAGCGCATGCTCGCAGTAGCGTCGGCGTCCGACGGCGCCTTTACCGACGCGGCCGAGGCCGCGCTCGACGGCGCAATCGGGCAGGGCGGCAATGATTTCAAGATCCCGCTGGCGAAACGGACGGTGCGGCACACGCTCGCTGCTGCCGTCGAGAGTGCGTGAGGTGACACTATGACAGAGACGAAGACCAGCGAGAACCGTCCTACCGAAACACGCAATGGCGTCATCGGGCGCCCAATCGACCGCATCGATGCTCCGCTCAAGGTGAGAGGCGATGCCACCTACGCCTACGAGAATGCGCTGGATGGCACAGCCTATGGCTATATTCTCGGCGCCGCCGTCGCCAAGGGGCGCATCGCCGAGATCGACACGGACGAAGCCGAACGGGCGCCGGCAGTGCTGCTCGTCATGACGCATCGGAATGCACCGGCCCAGCCGGATTTCGGCCCGGCGGTCACGCCGACAGTGCGCGAGGTCTTCACGCGCGCACGCCCCGCGCTCAACAGCGAGCGGGTGCGGTACTACGACGAGCCGGTCGCGCTCGTCGTTGCTGAGACGTTCGAGGCGGCACGCGCCGCCGCGGGCCTCATCAGGGTGCGCTACGACGAGGAGCCGGGCCTCTACGATTTACCAGGGCATGTCGCCGACGCCTACGCACCAAAGCGGACCAATGCCGGCTTCGAGACCGACAGCGTGGTCGGCGACTTCGAGAGCGCCTTTGCGGCGGCTCCGGTAAAGATCGATGCCACGTACCGGACGCCCTTCGAACATCACAATCCGATGGAGCCCCATGCGACGCTCGCCGCCTGGTCAGGTAACGAGCTGACGATCCATACATCGGCGCAGACCCTGGCGAACTTCCGGGCGGGGGTCGCTAGCACGCTTCGCATCCCGCCCGAGCGTGTGCGCATCGTGAGCCCCTTCATCGGCGGAGGCTTCGGTTCCAAGCTGATTGCCCATGCCGATACGATCCTGGCCGCGCTTGCGGCGCAGGTCCTGCAGCGTCCCGTGAAGATCGCGTTGACGCGACAACAGATGTTCGCCAATGCCGGTCACCGCGCGGAGATGATCCAACAGGTGCGGCTCGGCGCGGATACTGACGGGCGGCTCAACGGGATCGCACACGATGTCTGGTCGGCAACGTCCAGCTTCGAGGAGTACTGCGAGCAAACGGCAGTTTTTGCCCGCTCGCTCTACGCGGCGCCGAACCGTCTCACCCGCCATCGCCTGGTTCCGCTGGATATCAACCGCGGCGAATGGATGCGCTCGCCCGGTGAAGCTCCGGGCATGCTGGCTTTCGAATGCGCCATGGACGAGCTTGCCGAGCGGCTCGGCCTGGACCCGATCGAACTCAGGATCCGCAACGAACCGGCACAGGATCCCGAACGCGGCGTGCCGTTCTCCACCCGCAATCTCGTCGCCTGCATGGAGGACGGCGCCCGCCGTTTCGGCTGGGAGCGAAGGAACCCGACACCGGGCCGAGCCCGAGAGGGCCGGAAGCTCATCGGCTACGGCATGGCGGCGGCGATCCGTCCGAACTACATCGGCGCGGCGACGGCGCGGGTTGCGATCGACCGGGACGGTCGGGTGACGGCGCGGCTCGATATGACCGATATTGGTACCGGCTCTTATACGATCCTGACCCAGATCGCCGCGGAGGGCCTCGGCGTGCCGATCTCGTCGGTCAAAGTCGAGCTCGGCGACAGCCGCTTCCCGCGTACCGCCGGCTCCGGCGGGTCCTGGGGCGCGGCGAGCGCGGGTTCAGCGCTGCACAACGCGTGCAACGCCCTCAAGCAGCAGATCCTGGAGGCGGCGCGGTCGAGCGAGGCCTCGCCGTTGCGCGGCGCGAACACCACCGAGGCAAGCTTTGCCGACAGCCAGGTCAGGATCGGCCAGCGGTCGGCAAGCCTGGCCGATCTCACCCGGAGGATCGCTCCCAACGGGTTCGAGGCCGAAGGCTCCGTAGCCGCGGGCGCTGCCACAGAGTCATACAAGGCTTACTCGCAGCATTCCTATGGAGCGCATTTCGCCGAGGTCGCGGTCGATTGCGATACCGGCGAGATCCGCATGCGCCGGATGCTGGCCGTGATCGGTGCGGGCCGTATCCTCAATGCCAAGACCGCGCGCTCGCAAATTATCGGAGGCATGACCTGGGGGATCGGTGCGGCGCTGATGGAGCAGACGGTGCTCGACCCGCGCCACGGCCACTTCGTCAATCACGACCTTGCCGAGTATCATGTCCCGATCAACGGCGACGTTCCCGAGATGGAGGTTGTCTTCCTCGAGGAACACGACGATAAGGCCAATCCACTTGGCGCGAAGGGTCTCGGCGAGCTCGGCGTCTGCGGTGCGGGTGCGGCTGTCGCCAACGCCATTTACAACGCAACCGGGACACGAGTGCGGGAATTTCCCATCACCCTGGACAAGGTGCTGCCTGGCTTGCCCTTGATCGCCATTTGACGCTGCAAGTTGCCTCCCCTCCCTCCTTACCTCAAGGGTGACCAATGTCGGAACGGATCGCTACTTCCGCGCCATCCGCGACGGATCGGTGGTTGACAGCGCTATCCGGCGCTTCCATACAACGCCGTCAATGTTCTCAGGGCGGGGTGAAAGTCCCCACCGGCGGTAAGGGTCTTGGCCCGAGCCCGCGAGCGCTTTCCGGTTAGCCGGAGGGGTCAGCAGATCCGGTGTGATTCCGGAGCCGACGGTCACAGTCCGGATGGAAGAGAACGAACGTAAAACGGTCCGCTTTCGCGGTTCGGATTCCGTATCGTGCGTCCTGATTCTGGTTCGAAACGGAAGGATGGACCCATGAATCAGCATTCCCACAAAGATTATGAAACGATCCGCGTTGCCGTCATTCGCGCACGCTGGCACGCCGACATCGTCGACCAGTGCGTTGAAGCGTTCGAGGCGGAACTGGCGCTGCTCGGGGAGAAGCGCCTTTCCGTCGATGTCTTCGACGTGCCGGGCGCCTATGAGATTCCCCTGCATGCAAAGACGCTTGCCGAAACCGGTCGCTATGCAGCGATCCTCGGCACGGCGTTCGTCGTCAATGGCGGCATCTACCGGCACGAATTCGTCGCGGGCGCGGTCATCGACGGCATGATGAACGTACAACTGTCCACCGGCGTGCCGGTGCTTTCGGCAGTGCTCACCCCGCACAACTACCATGACAGCGCGGACCATCATCGCTTCTTCTTCGAGCACTTCAAGGTCAAGGGCAAGGAGGCAGCCAATGCCTGCGTGCAGATCCTGGCCGCGCGGGAGCGTATCGCAGCGTGAAATGTCCGTCCTTGGGTGGAAATCCCGGTAACACGCTGTACTATCTGCGGAAATAGTGAAATCGGGAGGATGCCGGTGCAGACCAAGAAGATCATCAACGACGGCAACAGAACCGTCGACGAGATGCTGGAAGGCATCCTGGCCGCGCATCCCCGCCACCTCAAAAGCACCGCGGGAAGCCCGCGCTCCATCATCGCCTGCGATGGACCGCGCCAAGGCAAGGTCGGCCTCGTCATTGGCGGAGGCTCGGGCCACGAGCCGACCTTCCTTGGTTTTGTCGGCAAGGGGCTGGCCGACGCGGCTGCCATCGGCAACGTCTTCGCCTCGCCGCCGCCGGACCCGATCCTCGAATGCGCCAAGGCAGTCAGCGGCGGCGCCGGCGTACTGTTCATGTATGGCAACTATGCCGGCGACGTGATGAATTTCGACATGGCCGCGGAAATGGCGGCGATGGATGACATCGAGGTGCGCACCGTGCTGACCACCGACGACGTCGCCTCGGCGCCGCGCGACCAGAGGCAAAAGCGGCGCGGCGTTGCCGGCAATTTCTTTATCTTCAAGGCCGCCGGCGCGGCCTGTGACCGGATGCTCTCGTTCGATGAATGCGAGCGCATCGCCAGGAAGGCCAACGCCCACACCTTCACCATGGGCGTGGCGCTGTCGCCCTGCTCTCTGCCGCAGACCCGCCGGCCGAATTTCGAGATCGGAGCGGACGAGATGGAGATCGGCATGGGCATCCATGGCGAGCCCGGCATCGCACGCGGAAAGCTGAAGACGGCCGACGAGATCACCGATGAGATGCTGGACAAGATCCTCGATGAGATGGCGCCGGCGCGTGGTGACAAGGTCGCCGTGCTCGTCAATTCGCTCGGCTCGACGCCGCTAATGGAGCTCTACATCATGAACCGCCGGGTCAAGCGAAGGCTCGATGACATCGGCGTTGCCGTCCACGCGACATGGGTCGGCAATTACTGCACCTCGCTGGAGATGGCCGGCGCCTCGGTGACGCTGATGCATCTCGACGACGAATTGCAGACGATGCTCGACCACCCTTGCGACTGCGCCATGTTCCGCGCCGGCTGAAAGCAGCATCCATGACATCCATCGACGCAGCCGATCTGAAAAGAATGTTCGATGCGATCGCGGTGGCGATCGAGGCCGACAAGGACAGGCTCTGTCAGCTCGACGGCGTCATCGGCGACGCCGATCATGGCATCGCCATGGCGCTCGGCTTCGGGGCGGTGCGCGATGCCCTGGCGCCGCTGGACCTAGCGGCGACCGAGCCGACGGTGCTCCTCAACACCGCGGCGAAATCGTTCCTCAATGCTGTCGGCGCCTCGTCAGGTCCGCTTTATGCGACGGCGTTCATGCGCGGTGCCGCCGCCGTCAAGGGCAAGGCGACCTTGGCGGGTGCCGACTTCATCGCCCTGTTCCAGGCGATGGCGCAAGGCATTCAGGATCGCGGCAAGGCCGAGATCGGCGAAAAGACGATGGTCGACGCCTGGCTGCCGGCGGCGCAAGCAGCCGCCGCTGCGCATGCCGACGGCAAGACCGTATCCGAAAGCCTCGCGGCCGCTGTTGAAGCGGCCGAACGGGGTGCCGAGGCGACCAAGGATATGGTGGCCGCCAAGGGCCGCTCGTCGCGGCTTGGCGAGCGGTCGCTCGGGCACATGGATCCTGGCGCCGCGTCGGCGGTCACCGTCATCAGTGCGATGCGGAAAAGCTTGGCTTAAAGCGCGTCGCGTCTGAATGGATTCATGCGACGTGCTTTAAGCTCTTGTTTATGCATGTCGTTATCCCAAAACCGCTGCGCACTTTTGGGCGACATGCATTAGCCCAGCTTCGCCGCATCGAGCCTGTCGATTGCCTGGACATTGCCGGCCGACGGTCCCTTCTCATCGAACTCCGATGCGAGCCATGCGTCGACGATCGACTTGGCCAGTTCCGGGCCGATGACGCGGGCGCCCATGGTGATGATCTGGGCATTGTTGGATTTGGCCGCGCGCTCTGCCGAATAGGTGTCATGGGTGAGCGCCGCGCGAATGCCGGGCACCTTGTTGGCCGAGATGGAAACGCCGATGCCGGTGCCGCAGAACAGGATGCCGCGATCGTTCTCGCCGTCGACGATCGTCTGGGCCAGCTTCTGCGACAGATCGGCATAGTAGCCCGCCTGGCTGAGGTCGCTGACAATGAGGCCGGGTTTGGTGGCCAGGTGAGCAGCGATGACGTCGAGCAGCGGCTTGCCGGCGCTGTCGGCTCCAATGGCTATTTTCATGGTCGTATCCTTTCCCTGTTCATTCGATTTCAGATCGCTGCCGAGGCGCGTTGGAGGATGTCGATATAGCCTTCCGACTGCCAAGCCGAACGACCGATGAAAAGGCCGTCGACATGCGGCTGGCCGATCAGTTCGGCGGCATTCTGCGGGTTGACGCTGCCGCCATAAAGCACCGGCGGCACGACCGGCAGGAGGTCGCCGGCGATTTTCTTAATCAGCGCCTGCTGCCGGTCGGCGTAGTCCGAGCTTGCCGGAATGCCCTTGTCGCCGATCGCCCAGACCGGTTCGTAAGCAAACAGGATCGTCGCCGACTTTGCTTCACCTTGGAGGTATTGCAGCGCACCGTGCACCTGCGCGGTCAGCACGACATCGGCCCTCCCGCTCTCGCGCTCGGCAAGCGTCTCGCCGACGCAGATCAGCGGCACCAGCCCGTGTCTCACCGCCGCTGCGGTCTTGAGGCCGACCGCCTGGTCAGTCTCGCCAAAGTGCTCACGCCGTTCGCTGTGGCCGAGCTCGACGAGGTCGAGGCCGCAATCCGTCAGCATCACGGGCGAAATCTCCCCGGTCCAGGCTCCAACGTCGGCCCAATGCATGTTCTGGGCACCGACTTTGACTCGCGTCGATGCCAACGCCTGCTTGACCTCGCGGAGCGCCGTGAAGGGCGGGATGACGAAGGGCTGGATGCGGTCGTCGAAACCGGGGACGAACGCTGCCAGCGCCTTGGCGAAGTCGATCGCCTCGGCAAGCGTCTTGTTCATTTTCCAGCTTGTACCGACCCAGTAAACCACGCGTCCTCCTCAATTCTTCTCGACCATCGTTAGCGAAACACCGGCGCCATCCAGCGCCTCGCGCATCTGCGGTTCCAGTTCCCGACCAGTGAAGACGGCATCGAACGCCTCGAGGCCGGTCAGGAAATGCAAGGCCGTGCGGCCGAACTTGCCGTGATCGACCAACAGATATTTGCGCGCCGCCGCGGCCATCATCAACCGCTTGGTATGGACCACTTCCTGATCCTGGTGGAAGGCGGAAACGCCGTGGATGGCAGACGACGACAGGAAGGCGACATCGGCGCGCAACGACCTCAGCGTGT
The DNA here is from genome assembly GCF_055901555.1 of Mesorhizobium sp. WSM4821. Lineage (NCBI taxonomy): Bacteria > Pseudomonadati > Pseudomonadota > Alphaproteobacteria > Hyphomicrobiales > Phyllobacteriaceae > Mesorhizobium > Mesorhizobium sp. WSM4821. The sequence goes on from NZ_CM148371.1 coordinate 6,781,759, forward strand.
CCTCGGCAAGCAGGCCGAAGAAGCCGTGGAATTTCTTGCTGTACTGACCACCGAGCGCGATCAGGGTTATCCCGCCAACGCCTGCCAGATCCTGGATGACGGCCAGATTGTTCGAGATCACCGTCAGCGGGCGCAGGTCGGCAAGGTGCCGTGCAATGCCGCCCGCCGTCGAGCCGTCGTCGATGATCACCGTCTGGCCCGGTTCGATCATCGCCACGGCCGCAGCCGCCAGGCGCTGCTTCTCCTCGCCGGCCTGCTTCTGACGGTAGCGGAAATCGCTCTCGAAATGCCCGCTCGGCTGGATCGAGGCGCCACCGCGCACCTTGCGCAGGAAGCCGCTTTGCTCAAGTTCGTCGAGGTCGCGATGAACGGTCATCTTCGACACGCCAAAGCGCGAGGCAAGGTCATCGACACTGGCCGTGCCAGTGTCCATCAGAAAGTCAATGATGCCCTGCCGCCGGCCGTCGCTTTTCATGGCTGACCAATACCCGTGAATTCCGGCCCTCTTCGAATCCGGGCCGCCACCGCCGTTATAACAGAGAAAATCGCACGAAAGCCAAATTTCTTGTGATAATGTTTCGTTTCGATGGGATATTATTCGCTTCCGATTGCTGTCCTGTAACAAGAATTGCTCCTGGCGGCATGACCAAAGGTTGCGGTTCTCTGGAAATCCGGCCAGAAGCATCGATGGGCTGAACGACGATCGGACGGCTCGCAACCATAGGCTTGAAACCAAATACGGGAGACCATTGGGTGGCTCGCATCACATTGAGACAATTGCTCGACCATGCCGCCGAACACGGCTATGGCGTGCCTGCGTTCAACATGAACAATATGGAACAGGGCCTCGCCATCATGGAGGCGGCCGAGGAGACCAAATCGCCTGTTATTCTGCAAGCGAGCCGCGGGGCGCGGGCCTATGCCAACGACGTCGTGCTGGCTAAGCTGATCGACGCGCTGGTCGAAATCCATCCCGATATCCCGGTCTGCATGCATCTCGACCACGGCAACAACGAAGCCACCTGCGTGACCGCGATCCAGTACGGCTTCACCTCGGTGATGATGGACGGGTCGCTGAAGGAGGACGGCAAGACGCCGGCCGACTACGATTATAATTCCGGCATCACGCGCCGCGTCGTCGACATGGCGCATTGGGGCGGCGTGTCGGTGGAAGGCGAGATCGGCGTTCTCGGATCGCTGGAGATGGGCGGCGGCGAACAGGAAGACGGCCACGGCGTCGAAGGCACAGTCAGCCACGACCAGTTGCTGACCGATCCGGAACAGGCGGTGCAGTTCGTCAAGGACACGCATGTCGACGCGCTGGCAGTCGCCATGGGCACCAGCCACGGCGCCTATAAATTCTCGCGCAAGCCGGACGGCGCGGTGCTGGCCATGAACGTGATCGAGGAGATCCACCGCCGCCTGCCGAACATGCACCTGGTCATGCACGGCTCCTCCTCGGTGCCGGAAGAGCTGCAGGAGATCATCAACAAATATGGCGGCCAGATGAAGCCGACTTGGGGCGTGCCGGTCGAGGAGATCCAGCGCGGCATCAAGCACGGCGTGCGCAAGATCAACATCGATACCGACAACCGCATGGCGTTGACCGGCGCGATCCGCAAGGTGCTGACCGAGAACCCGAGCGAATTCGACCCGCGCAAATACCTGACGCCGGCGATGGCCGCCATGAGGAAGCTCTGCAAGGAGCGCTTCGAGCAGTTCGGCACCGCCGGCAATGCGCCGAAGATCAAGCCGCTGCCGGTCTCGGAAATGGCCAAGCGCTACAAGTCGGGCAGTCTCGATCCGAAATTCGGCTGACGTACTCTGGTTCTGAGCAGGAGCCGCATCGGCTCCTGCTCATCTTATCCTGCTCGAGGCAGAAGTTCCGCCCTGCCGGTCTCGATGAACGGCGCCCAGTAGTCGACCGACTCGCGGATCATGGCGACGACCTGGTGGTCGACCGGCTCGCGCTCGCGAAACGACAGTTCGAGGCAGATCTCGTTGTCGACGCCGCCACCGCGGCGAACCGTCTCCAGGAATTTTTCCGGCGTGATGCGGCCGTCCTTATTGTAGGCGGCAATGAATGGCCAATGGCCGCCCTTGTTCATCGACGATTGCTTGACGTGGATGATCGGCGATGCCGTGGGAAAGGCTTCTGCCCAGGCATAGGGATCGATATCGGCCGGATTGCTCGAGGTCACGTCGCCATGGTCGATGTCGACCATCATTTTCATCGGGATGGCCATGCCGGTCGCGTCAATCCCGTTCTGCAGGACCCGGCAGCTCTCGATCGTGTGGCCGAATTCGCGCCCGACCGACATCGGCTCCCAGAACAGGTAGCTCAAACCGGCGGCTTTGGCGTGGTCGGCGACCTCGCGCCAGCATTCCAGCGCGATGTCGAAAAGCCGCGCGCGACGCTCCGGATCGTCATAGTCCTTGTGGGTGAAGATCGCGAACTGGGTGCCCATGCCGTTGGCGCCGAGTTCGGCCGAAATGTCGGCAAAGGTCTTGAACCAGTCGACATAGTAGCGTCGGACGTCGGCGTCCGGATGGCCAAAATGGTTGAGCCGCCCGTAGGGGCCGGTCATCCCGGATGTCACGCGCACGCCGGTGCGGTCGAGCGCGGTGCGGAACAGTCGAATGAATTTCGAGATCGTCGCCGCCGGCCAGCCGGGATTGACGAATTCATGCGTGAGTTGCACGTCCCTGATGCCGATGCCGTAGGCGATCGCGTCGACCAGATCGTCCGGTTCGGCGAAACGGTTGACCAGCGGATTGGTGTTGAGGGAAAGCGTAAAAGTCATCAACCTGCCTTTGCCAGTCGGGCCGAGCACCAGTCCTCGAAAGTGGCTCTTTCCGCGGCGGTCAGATGCAGCCCATGCTTGGTGCGCCGTTCAAGGATATCGGCTGGTGTCAGCGCCCATTCGTGCTCGGACAGATAATTGGCTTCGCGTTCGAAAAAATCCTTGCCGAAGCACCGCCCCAGATCGGCAAGCGCCGTTGCCGCGCCGACCAGAACCCGCGTCCTCGTGCCGTAGAGCCGCCCATAGTGCTTGAGCAGAGACGCCGGCATCCAGGGATATTCGCGGCCCAGATCGCCGAGAAACTGTTCGAAGTCGGCGTTGGCGATATCGCCACCCGGCAGATGCCCTTTCGATGTCCATGACTTGCCCATTCTCGGAAAGAAAGGAGCGATCTGGTCGAGCGCGTGCTCGGCCAGCTTGCGAAAGGTGGTGATCTTGCCGCCGAAGACGGAGAGCAGCGGCGCCTGCCCGGCCGACGCATCGAGTTCGAAGATATAGTCGCGGGTCACCGCGCTCGGGTTGTCGGCGTTGTCATCATAGAGCGGCCTGACGCCGGAAAACGAGTAGACGACATCGCTGCGGGCGAGTTCCCGCTTGAAGTAGCGGTTGACGACCTTGATCAGGTAGTCGATCTCGCTGGTATCGGCCGCTACGTCTTCCGGCCGCCCGTCATAGGGAATGTCGGTGGTGCCGATGAGGGCCAGATCGTTCTGGTAGGGGTTGATGAAAATGACGCGCTTGTCGCTGTTCTGGATGAGATAGGCTTGCCTCCCTTCCCAGAATTTCGGCACGACGATGTGGCTGCCCTTGACCAGGCGAACGTTCCGTTTGGAATTCTGGCCCGCCACCCGGTTGATGATGTCGTTGACCCAGGGACCGGCAGCGTTGATCAGCGCCCGTGCCCGAACCGTGGTCCTGACGCCGGTCCGGCCGTCGCGCATCTCGACCGACCACAAGCCGTTTTCACGGCGAGCGGCAGTGCAGGCGGTTCGGGTAAAGAGCCTGGCCCCGCGCTCCGCGGCGTCGAGCGCATTGAGGATGACGAGACGGGCATCGTCGACCCAGCAATCGGAATATTCGAAACCCCGCTTGAAGGCATCCTTGATCGGCGCGCCTTCGGGCGCCGTGTGCAGGTCGAGCGTGCGGGTGGCCGGCAGCCGCTTGCGGCCGCCGAGATGGTCGTAGAGGAACAGGCCGAGCCGGACCAGCCAGGCGGGCCGGTCGTCAGGGCTGTGCGGCAGCACGAAGCGCATCGGCCAGATGATGTGCGGCGCCGATTCGAGCAGCACTTCGCGCTCGATCAGCGCCTCGCGCACCAGCCGGAATTCGTAGTATTCGAGATAGCGCAGGCCGCCATGGACGAGCTTTCCCGACCGCGAACTGGTGCCTTCGGCCAGATCGCCCTTCTCGCAAAGGATGACGGAAAGGCCGCGGCCCGCTGCATCGCGCGCGATGCCGGCGCCGTTGACGCCGCCGCCGATGACGAAGAGATCGACGATTTCGGCGGCGCCGCTCATCTCGCCGGATCCTCAGCGCCTGGATTGTGCTTCATGGCTGCCGGACCTTCAGCATGGGTTGACCGGCGGGAGCCCGGCAATGAAGCGGCGCACCTCATCGGCCGCCTGCTCGGCCGCATAAGTCACCGTGCGCACCGACGCACCGGCGATGTGGGGCGTCAGCGTGACGTTCGCAAGCTGCAGCAGCGGCCAGTCGGCAGGCACCGGCTCGACCGCGAACGTCTCCAGCATCGCGCTGCCGATGTGTCCCGAAACGAGCGCATCGTAAAGCGCGTCGTAGTCGACCAGCGGCCCGCGTGCGGTGTTGACGAGGGTCACCCCCGGCTTCATCCGCGCGATGGTGTCCTTGCCGATCATGCCGCGGGTTTCCTCGGTCACCCGGGGATGAAGCGTGATCACGTCGGAGCGGGACAGAAGCTCGTCCAGCGCGACCAGTTCGACGCCGCCATTGCGATCGTCGGCGCTCAGTTGCACGTAGGGATCGGTGACCAGGATGCGGCAGCCGAAGGCGCGCAGCAGGCGGACAACCTTGGTGCCGATGTTGCCATAGCCGATGACGCCGACGGTCATTTCATTGAGCTCGCGGCCGGTGCGGTCGGCCCGGTAGAGATCGCCGCGCCATTCTCCCTTGCGCAGGGCCTCGTGTCCGATCCGGATCAGCCGCGTCTCGGCAAGGATGGCGCCGATGGCGAACTCGGCCACGGCGCTCGCATTGCGGCCCGGCACGTTGACCACGGTGATGCCTTGGGTTCTGGCGGCGGCCATGTCGATATTGATCGGCCCGCCGCGCGACACCGCAACCAGCTTGAGCGCTGGCAGACGCCGCATCATTGTCTCGGAGAGCGGCGCAAGCTGGGTGACGAAGATCTCGGCGTCGCCGATGAAATCGACCACCTCGTCCGGTTCGCCAAAATATTCCCTGACCTTGTCGAGGCCGAGCGCCGCATTGCCGAATTCCATCGGCTCGTCGGGCCATGCCGTCTCAAGCGTGCGGATGTCGAGGTTGTCGCCGCAGGCCTTCTCGATTTTTTCGCGAAACACCTCGGGAAGCATGAAGCGGTCGCCAATGATTGCAATTTTCTTACGCATGCTCGACTTCTCAGTTTGCCTTGAATGCGGCCATCGAACGCCAGACCGGTCGCAGCGCTTCATGCGCCAAAGTGTAGGACGGAACCGCCCGCTCGTAGATGGCGGCGAGTTTTCGGTCGCTCGGCTCCGCCGCGCCAAGCAGCGGCGTGACCCATTCGCCGACGCATTCATCCATCGACTTGTATTGGCCGACGCAGACCGCAGCGATCATCGCGGCGCCTGCCGCACCGGCCTCCTCGCGTTCACTGGTGCGAATGTCGGCGCCGACGACGGCACCCAGGATCTTGCGCAGCGCCGGGCTTCTGGCCGCACCGCCGGTCAGTCGGATTTCCCGGGGCAGCGGACCCATCGCCGCGTAACAGTCACGCGCGGCGAAGGCCAGCCCCTCGAAAACGGCGCGGACCATGTCGGCATAGCCATGCCGCGACGAGATGCCGACGAAGCCGGCCCTGGCGTTGGCATCGACGAATGGCCCCCGCTCGCCGGCCTCCGACACATAGGGCTGATAGAGCAGCGAGGCCGGCTCGGATACGGATATCCACTGATCGACCAGCGCGATCATCTCGCCATTGGTGCGCGTGATGCCCTGCGAAGCGAGAATGCCGGAGGCCAGGCCAAGGACCCAATCGATGTTGAGCGTCGCCGCCATGTTAGACTGCATTTGCGCAAAGACGCCGGGCGCCGGCATCGTCATCGTATAGCCGGTCGCGGCCTCGTTGAGCAGCACTTCGTCCGGCGTCTGCGCGAGCCGCATATGCATGCCGGTGGAACCGATGATGGAGCACCCGGGCTTGCGCTCGCGATCGAACAGGCCGGCGCCGAGCGCGGTGCAGACCACGTCGACATAGGACAGCACGACCGGCGTGCCGGCGAGCAGCCCGGTCGCTTCGGCTGCCGCCGCCGACAGGCCGGCGCTATGCCTGGTGCCGTCGACGATCGGCGGCAGCAGATGTCTGAGATCGGTGACGCCGAGCACCTCAAGCACATCGTCGCAATAGCCACGGGTGCGAAAGTCGCCGAAGGTGAAGGTGCCCTCGGACGGATCGGTGGCGCGTTCGCCGGTCAGCCTGAAATAGAGCCAATCCTTGCAATGGAACGCCGTCGCTGCCTTGCCAAGCATTTCGGGCATGTTGCGTTTCATGAAGCTGAACTGCGATCCCTGCTGGCAGGCGGCCAGACCGCTGCCGGTCTTTTCGAAGCGCAGCCGATCCTCCGGCCGCGCGCGGATCTCCTCAACGACCCCTGCAGCACGCGCGTCGAGCCACAGCCAGCCTTTGGCGACCGGCTCACCGTCCTTGTCGATCAGCCAGGTGCCATCGCCCTGTCCGGTCACGGCAATCGCAATGGCGCGGCCGGCGAGGTCCGGCACCTTGTCGGCAAGTTGGCGCAGGGTCGTCGCCGTGTCGACCCAAGTACGCGCCAGATCCTGCTCGGCGCCGCCGCCCGGCAAGGTCTCATACCGGTTCGGCACCGCAGCGGACGCGAGCTGCCGGCCCGCCGTGTCGAAGGCGACGGACTTGATGACAGACGTGCCGGCGTCGATGCCGATCAGCACATCCCGCATCAGGCAAGCTCCATGCCGTGCGAAATAGCCATGCCGCTGGACTGGTCGAAGACGTGCAGGTTTTTCGGATCGATGCTGATATTGATCGGCGCGCCAAGCTCCAGCCTGGTCCGGTCGTGCTCGACCAGGACCAGCGAGCCGCCGGCGAAATCCGCCGCGATATGCGTCTGGTCGCCGAGCCACTGGTTGGCCGAAACCGTGGCCGGTACGCCGTCCTTCGAGCGGCGGACCGCATAGGGCCTTATGCCGATGACGACCCGCTCCCGCTTGAGCAATTCGTCGCGAACCGAGCCGCTGAACGCGTCCTTGTCATAGGCGAGCGAAAGCCCGTCGGGCAGCCGCAGATTGATCTTGTCGGCAGCCATGCCGACATAGGCCTCGAAGACATTCATCGGCGGCTCGCCGACGAAGGTACCGGTGAACAGGTTGGCCGGTCGCTGCTTGATCATGTCTGATGTATCGAACTGCTGCAGCACGCCGCCTTCCATCACCGCGATCCGGTCGGCGAGCGCATTGGCCTCGGTCTGGTCGTGCGTGACGAGGATCGCGGTCAGGCCTTGTTCCTTGATGAAGTGCTTGATGCGGCCGCGCAGCACCGCGCGAAGCTGCGGTTCGAGCTGGCCCATCGGTTCGTCGAGCAAATGAAGATCGGCCTTGCGGATCAGCGCCCGGCCGAGGCTGGCGCGCTGCTGCTGGCCGCCGGAGATGGAGCTCGGATAGCGCTCCAGTATGTCCTCGATCTCGAGCAGCTTGGCGATGCTGGCGACCTTGGCGTCGACCTCGCTCTTCGGCAGCCTGGCCGCCTTCAGCGCGAAAGCCATGTTCTCGCGCACGGTCAGCGGCGGATAGAGCGAATAACCCTCGAACGCCATCGCCACATTGCGCTTGACCGGCGCCAGCCTGTGTACCTGGCGGCCGGCGACCGAGATGGTGCCGCGCGAGACCTCCTCGAAGCCGGCTATCATGCGCAATGTCGAGGTCTTGCCGCAGCCGGAAGACCCAAGAAGGGCAACGATCTCGCCTTTGCCGATTTCCATCGTCAGATTCTGGACGGCGTGCACGCCCCGGTCGATCGGGCCGTAGAACTTGTCGACGCCGGAAATGGTGAGTGCGCTTTGGCTCATGCCGCTTCTCCGCTGCGCAAATTGACGACGTTCCTGGCGCCGATACGGTCGCCGCTTGCCCGATCGAACAGCAGGGCGCTTTTGCCGTCGACGGCAATATGGGCCCTGCCCTCGGTTTGACCCGGTGTTCCGGCCGGCCGGGAGACCAGAATTTCGCGGCCGCGCACGGTGCGGACCAGCGTGACGATCTTTTCGTTAAGCGGCGTCTCGGCCTCGACGGTCACCGGAATGGCGGCCGGCGTGGCTTCGTCGACGAAGGCCAGCGCTTCGGGCCGCAGGCCGATCACGCAGTCGCGGCCGACCGCTGTATCGTAGCTGCCCGCCAGATGGACCTGGACGTTCGACAGGCCGATATAGATGCCCTTGGCATCGCGCGACGGCTTGACGTCGAGCAGGTTGATTGTCGGGTCGCCGAACAGCCGCGCGATCTCGATGTTCGCCGGCTCGCGGTAGATCTGCTCGGGCGTGCCGAGCTGTTTGATGACGCCTTGAGACATCACCGCGATGCGGTCGCCAAGCGCCATTGCCTCCTTGTAGTCCTGGGTGACGTAGACGACGGTCGCGCCGCGATCGGCCAGAAGCCTCGGCAGTTCGAGCCGCATTTCGAAGCGCAGTTTGGCATCGACGTTACGCAGGGGATCGTCGAGCAGGAGCACCGGCGGCGAGCCGACCAAAGCGCGGGCGAGCGCGGTGCGCTGCTTCTGGCCGTTGGACAGCGCCCGTGGCTTGTGGCTGAGCACATGGCCGATCTTGAGCAGCCTGGCGACGCTCTCGACGCCGGCCTTTATCGCACTTTGCGACGAGCGGCTGGCTTCCAGCGGTGTCGCAATGTTGTCGAAGGCGGTCATATGCGGAAACAGCGCGAAATTCTGGAACGCCATGCCGACGCCGCGGAACTCGGCGTCGACGTCGGTCATGTCCTCGCCGCCGATGAGGATATTTCCCTCATCGGGGTCGATGACGCCGGCGACGAGCCGCAGCAGCACCGTCTTGCCGGCGCCGGACGGTCCGAACAGGACGAGGGTTTCGCCGTCGGCGACGGTCAGCGACAGATTGTCGAGGACAGTCTGGGTCTTGTAGCGCTTGACGACATTCTTGAGTTCGAGGCTGGCCATGAGAACTATCCCTTTACCGCGCCGAGCGACAGGCCTTCGACGAGATAGCGCTGCGCATAGAGGGCGAGCGCCAGCGTCGGCGTGATCGAGAGCACGATCGCCGCCGAGATCTGGCCGTACTGGATGCCGGAGGAGGTGATGAAGGCCAGCGCGCCGACGGTCACCGGCTGCTTGTCGGCCGAGGCCAGCACGAGGGCGAAGACGAAATTGTTCCAGGCGAAGATGAAGGCGAGCAGGCCGGCAGCCGCAATGCCGGGGCCGGCGAGCGGCAGCGCGATCTTGCGGAAGGTGGCGAACCAGGAATGGCCGGCGATGCGATAGGCGTATTCGATGTCGGCCGGGATGTCCTCGAAATAGCCGCGCACGATCCACAGGATCAGCGGCAGGCAGATCAGCTGGTAGACCCAGATCAGCCCGATATAGGTGTTGGCGAGCCCGAGCTTCTGGAAATACAGGGTGAGCGGCAACAGCACCAGCAGCGCCGGCGCGAAGCGGAACGATAAAAGTGTGAAGGCGATGTCCTCGGAACCTCGGAATTTGTGCCGCGCAAAGGCGTAGGCCGCCGGGACGCCGAGCAGCAGCGCGACGGCGACCGAGGTGACGGACAGGAACACCGAGTTCCAGAGGTTGCGCATGAAGGCGATGTCGAGCGTGCCGGCTGCCGTGGTCAGCTTGCCGGTGATCAGCGCGGTGTAGTTGGCCAGCGTCGGCTTGAAGACGAGCTGCGGCGGAATCCTCAGGATGGTCTCGTTGGTCTGGAACGACATCATCAAGATCCAGACGATGGGGAACATGAAGAAGATCACGACCAGCGTCAGTGCTGTACCGCGCAGGATGCGTTCGAGAGGGGAGGTGTGTTCCATCCCGGCCTCCTATGCCTGGCCGCGGGCGCGTTCGCGCAGGCGCAGCCAGTTCTTTATGAAAATGTTGGAGAGGAAGTAGGTGATCGCCCACAGGATGATCATCAGCGCTGCCGAGCGGCCGACATTGGTCGACTGGAAGAAGTTGAGATAGGCCTCGACCTGGAACACGGTCAGCGTGTCGCCCGGACCGCCCTGGGTCATGGCATAGATGATGTCGAACTGCTGGATGGAATCGAGCAGGCGGAACAATGTCGCGGTCAGGATATAGGGCGTCAGCATCGGCAAGGTGATGCGGAAGAACACGAAACTCCGCGGCACGCCGTCGAGAGCCGCCGCCTCGAAGGGCTGCGTCGGCAGGCTGCGCAAGCCGGCAAGCAGCAGGATCATGATGAAGGGCGTGTAGACCCAGATGTCGACAAGGACCACCGTGAAAAGTGCGGTCGACGGCGACGAAGCCCAGCGGAAATCCTGAAGCCCGATCAGGCTGGCGAGATAGCTCAGCACGCCGAAGCCGGGATTGGTCATCAGCTTCCACATCAGCGCCGCCAGCGCCGGCGCCGTCATCAGCGGCATCAACAGCATGATCGAGATGAAGTTGTTCAGCGTCGAGCGCTTCTGCAGCAGCATGGCGATGCCGAGGCCGAGAAGCAGTTCGAGCAGAACGGTGATGCCCGCATAGAGCAGCGATATTTCAAGCGTGTTCCAGAACCTCGGGTCGGTGAAGAAGGAGATGTAATTGTCGCCCCAGTTGAACTGCCGCGCCCAGGGCTGGCTCAGCCGATAGCGCTGGAACGAATAGACGACCGACGTGAAGAACGGGATCAGGATGCCGATACAAACGAGCAAGGCCGGCAGGCTGAGTACATAAGGCAGCACCCGCTTGCTGATCCTGAAGCCGGAAGGCCTGTTTCTTTGCATTGTCGCCGCAGTCATCGTGGCTCACCCGTCATCTCTGTTGCTTAGCCCTGCCGGCCGCCCAGGGAGCAGGACGGCCGGTCGGGCGAGTGGCGGCACCGCCAGTGTTTGAGCATCGGACCCAAAACCGGTTTCCACTTTTGGGTCCGATGCTCCAGGCGCCGCTTCGCAGTGGAATGGCCGGCTGGCCCGCAGAAGCGGGCCAGCCGGCCGCCAGTACTTAGCCGAGCCCGGCTTCCTTGAGCTGGCCGTCGATGCTGGTGGCCAGCATGTCGAGGCCTTCATCGACCGGCACTTCCTTGGCCACCATCTTCTGCAGCGTCGCCGCCCATTCGGTGGTGAGGTCGAAGAACAGCGGCTGCGGGGTGAACTTGATGCTGGCGCCCGGGGCCGAAACGTCGAACATCTCGACATAGCCCGGATAGCTCTTGTTGAGCTTCTCGCGGAACATCTCGTCTTTCCAGACCGACTGGCGGACCGGATTGACGAAGTCCATCTTGGTCGCGCCGAACAGCGCATGCTCGGGCCCGGATGCCCATTGCATGAAGTACCAGGTGGCGTCCTTGTCCTTCGAGAAATTGGACATCGACAGCGACCAGATCCAGATGTTGGGCGTCGGCGCCTTGGCCGCCGGATTGGCCTTGAAGGCGGAGAAGGCGAGCTTGCCGGCCATCTTGTTGTCGCCGCCATTCATGAAGTAGCCGAGGATGTCGGCGTCGAAGATCATTGCCGAGGCGCCGGCGCCGAGGTCGGTGCCGACCTGATACCAGGTGTAGGTCGACCAGTCCTTGGGGCCGCTCTCCTGGATCATCTGCACCCACTGCTTGTGGAAGGCCTTGGATTCGGCGGTGTTCATCGCGGCCGACAATTTGCCGTCGGCCGAGACGTTGAGGTCCTTCTGGTCAAAGTTGGCGTAAGCCGACAGGAAGCCGGGATGGATCGTCGCCCAGGAGCGAGAGCCGCGCACGCCGATACCGTAGACGCCGCCACCGACATCCTTGGTGAGCTTGGCAGCCGCCGCGACCATCTCGTCCATGTTGCCGGGAACGGTCACACCGGCCGTGTCGAACATGCCCTTGTTGTAGGTGATGTTGTTCTGTTCGAAACCCCACGGAATGCACCACTGCTTGGCGTCGTCGGAGCCGAGCACTCCGCCAGGCTGGCCGTTCCAGGCGCAGGACTTCCTGACACCGGGCAGGAAGTCGTCCCAGGCATAGTTCGGGTTGGTCTTGGCCGGATCCTGGATCCACTCGTTGAGGTCGGTGATCCAGCCCGCCGGGCCGTAGGTCCAGGTCATGTAGGCGCCGGTCATGAAGGCATCGTATTCGGGCGAGCTGGCCGACAGCGCGGCGGTGACCTTGTCGAAATAGACGTCTTCCGGAAACACGTCATAGACGACTTCCATACCGGTCAACTTCTTGAAGTTTTCGAGGTTGGCGATCATCGCATCGGCGTAGGGGTGCTTGTTGAGCAAGAGCTTGATGGTCTTGCCCTTGTGCGCCTGCCAGTCGAAATCGGCCGCGAGCGCGCGGGTCTGCCCCAGATTGAGCAGCGTGCCGGCCGTGCCAGCGGCAAGGCCCATCGCGCCAAGGCCCTTGATCAGCCCACGACGATCAACTTGTCCGCGCAGGAACGCATCGATCAGGTCTTTCTCTTTCTCATGCATTTGTCTTCTCCTCCACAGGGTAGTTTCAATCGAATGGTTGCCGGCTACCCGACCGGCGTCTGCTCCACGAGTGATCGCGCCGTCCGCTCGTCGGTGACCAAGCCCTTGAGATAGCGGCCCTCCAACACCGATTTGATGGCACGAACCTTCACCTTGCCGCCGGCAACGGCGACAATCCTGCGATTGCTGATGTCTTCGCGCGCCAGCGCCAGCGCCCGGTTGGAAAGGGTCGTCTCGACCGCTTTTCCAGCGTCGTCGAAGAAATGGCCGAGCAGTTCGCCGACGCCGCCCTTGCGGCGGATCTCCTCCATCTCGCCCTTCTCGATCATGCCGGTGGCGACCAGCGACGCCTCGCGCTCGGCGGTGCCGATACCGGCAATGAGCAGGTTGGCGGCCTTGCCGAGATCGAAGACCTCGCTGATGCCTTTCTGCCCGAGCAGCACGGTTCGATCCTCGACCGTGTTGGCGAACATCGGCACCGGCATCACATAGGCTTCCGCACCTGTCCGTTCGGCCAGACGATGAATGACGTCGTGCGGATTGGCCGAGAACTTGCGCGTCAGACCACCGAGCAGAGAGACGAAGCGGGTCTTTTCGGCCGATATGCGCGGCAGATATTCCACGCAGGCGGCCAGCGTGCGGCCATGACCGACGCCGATCAGCGTGTCCTCGCCGCGTTCGATCTCACGTTTGAGAAACTGCGCGCCGGCGATGCCGAGCGCCTTGAGCGGCAGATCTTCCCCGTCAAAGTCGGGAACAACCTCGCAGTAATCGAGGCCGTAGCGGCTGGACAACTCGTCTTCGAGCGCGACGCACTCCGACACTTCGCCGTCGATATAGACTTTGACCAGCCCTTCCTGATTGGCCTTGGTGATAAGGCGATGCGCCTTGAGGCTGGTCAGCCCCAGCCGCTTGGCAACCTCCGACTGGGTCAGGCCGCCGGCATAATGAAGCCAGGCGGCACGTGTGGCCATGCTGGTTTCATCATCGCGCAGGAGGCCGTTTCCGAAGCCAACCATTTCCGCCCTTTGATATTTTTATCAGTTGTTGCAAAATTTTTCACAAGGCGCCGCAGGAGTCAAGCGCTGCATCGTTCAAATCACGCCAATGCGGACAAAGAGGCTTTGGCGCGCTGTTGGTGCCGATTCGAAGTGCCGACCTATCGACCTGCCGGAGCAGCGATCAGCCTGCCGACCTTCTCTGGCTGGACCCTGCATCTGAGCGCCGGGTCGAGCGTCGATTTAAAACGTTTGCATTTTATGCTGAGGCCATTACAAACGTTTCAAACGCTTTGTTCGGAGGAGCAGTGCCAGCCCGCGTCACCACGCTCAAGGAACTTGCAGCGCAGCTCGACCTGTCAATCACTACAGTGTCGCGGGCGCTTGCCGGCCATCAGCAGATCGCCTTGAAGACGCGCGAACGGGTCACTGAAGCCGCGCGCGAGGCCGGATACGTGCCCAACACTGCGGCCCGCACGCTGGTCTCCGGCCGCAGCGGCTTTGTCGGCATGGTGCTGCCGATCCGCGGCCCCAATTTGGTGGATTCCTTCCTCGGCGAATTCGTCACCGGGCTTGGCGAAGGGCTGGTTTCGCATGGTACCGATCTAATCCTCGCCGCCGTGCCGCAAGGCCAGTCGGAGCTTTCCGTGCTTCGCCATGTTGTCGAATCCGGACGCGCCGATGGCGTCGTTGTCACCCGCATCGCCGAGGTCGACGAACGGCTCGCCTACCTGCGTCAACGCAATTTCCCGTTCGTAGCCCATGGCCGGGTGCTCGACACCGACTTTGCCTACAACTGGCTCGACACCGATGGCGCGCACGCCTTCGGCGAAGCCTTCGACATGCTTTACGATCTCGGGCACCGCCATTTCGGCCTGGTGACGATTTCGGAGCCGATGACGTTTCGGCATCTGCGGCAAGACGGGCTCGCCGCAGCGATCGCCCGCCGAGGCGATCCGTCGGTCAGGCTCGACGTGGCGACCGCGCCGCGCTTCGATCGCGGCGCCCGCATCCAGGCCATCAACCGGCTGCTGCATGCTGTCGAGCGGCCGACGGCCATCATCGCGCTGTTCGACGAGCTCGCGCTCAGCGTCATGGAAGAGGCCGCCCGCGCCGGCCTGACCATCCCTCGCGACCTTTCCGTCATCGGCTTCGACAACATCGCCGCCTCGGCCTATGCGCCGCCGGGCCTGACCACATTCGATGCCTCGATCCGCCAGTGCGCGCGCGAGATCGGCGAGATGCTGTTGACCGTCATCGGCGGCAGACCCGCCGCTCCGCTGACGCGGCTGATCCGGCCAACGTTGGTTTCGCGGGCAAGCCACGGCCCAGCACTCACAGGAAAAAACTGACGCCAGGGCGGCGCACAACCAGGGAGGAAGACCCACGATGAATGCGTTGAAGACATTGGCAGGCGCCGCACTCGCACTGTCGATCGCGATGGGCGGTGCGCAAGCCCAGGTGCTGTTCTGGTCGACGCAGGCGCGGCCTGTGGAGGAGACGCAAAAAATGCGCAGCGAAGTGCTGAAGGCGTTTGACGGCCAGGTCGACTACCAAGTCGCCGAGGACGGGCCCTGGCTCACCCGCCTCCAAGCCGAACTGCAGGCCGGCTCCGGCACCATCGGCGTGCTCGGGGGCCTGCACGGAGACTTCTCCACGGTGGGTGCGGACCTTGTCGATCTGTCCGGCGTCGACGTCGGCGGCGCCAAGCTCAACGAAGCCTACAAGAAACTCGGCATGCTCGGTACCGGCGAGCAGAAGTACCTGCCGTGGATGCAGGCGACCTTCCTGATGGCGGCCAACAAGCAGGCGCTGCAATATCTGCCGGCAGACGTCGACCTCAACACCATCACCTATGACCAGCTCATCGAATGGTCGAAGAACATCGCCGAAAACACCGGTTCGCCGAAATTCGGCTTTCCGGCCGGACCGAAGGGGCTGAAGCACCGTTTCTTCGAAGGTTTTCTCTACCCATCCTACACCGGGTCGATGGCGACCAAGTTCCGCTCGGCGGAGGCCGAGACCGCGTGGAACAAGTTCAAGGAATTGTGGCAGTACACCAACCCGAATTCGACCAACTATGCCTTCATGCAGGAGCCACTGCTGACCGGCGAAGTGTGGGTGGCGTTCGACCACGTGGCGCGGCTTGCCGATGCGTTCAACCAGAAGCCCGACGAATTCGTCGCCTTCCCGGCGCCAGCCGGCCCGGCGGGTCGCGGCTACATGCCGGTGATCGCCGGCGTCGCCATTCCGAAGACCTCGCCGGACATGGACAAGGCCAAAGCGCTGGTCGCCTACATGCTGAAGCCGGAAACGCAGATCTCGACGCTCAGGGCCACCAACTTCTTCCCCGTCATCGACGTCAAGCTGCCCGACGACATGCCGGCCTCGGTGAAAGCCTTCAGCCCGGCGATCGCCACAATGACCGGTGCGCCGGATGCGCTGCCGGCGCTGCTGCCGATGGGGCTTGGCGATCTCGGCGGCAAGTTCAACCAGGTCTATGTCGACAGTTTCGAGCGCATCGTGCTCGGCGGCCAGGATGTGCATGGCGTGCTCGAAGAACAGGCGACGGCGCTCAAGGCGCTCATCGACCAGTCCAAGGCTCCGTGCTGGGCGCCCGACAAGCCATCCGCAGGCGCCTGTCCGGTCGATTAAGATATCCTCCCGAGGGGGGCGTCCGGGGTTTGTTGCGCTCCGGGCGCCCGCTGCACCACGCCAAGGACAAGTCATGCACGGCAAGGCCCTGCCCTATCTGCTGCTGATGCCGGCAACGCTGTTCCTCTGCGTCTTCTTCCTCTATCCGTTCGCGCTGGTCGCCTTCGAGGCTTTCACCCGCGACGGCGGCTTCACGCTGGATAATTTCCGCACCATGACCGGCAACTGGAAGTTTCCGGTCGCCTTCTGGAACACCATCCTGCTCGCCGCCATCGTGGTGCCGATCCAGCTGGTCATGGCGCTGCTGATGGCCACGGTCGTGTCCAGGCTCGAAACCGGGCGGGGTGCGGCGCTCTACATCTTTGCCATCCCGCTCGGCATCTCCGATCTCGCCGCCGGGCTGATCTGGCTTGCCATTTTCGACCAGTCCGGCTTCCTCAACACGCTGCTGTCGAACCTCGGCCTCGTCGACAGGCCTGTCATGTTTTTAGGCTACCAGAGCAAATTGACCATCTTCGTCGCCGTGGTGCTGGCCGAGATTTGGCGCGCGACCGCGATCATGATGGTCATCCTGGTCGCTGGCATGGGGCTCATCCCGCGGGAATATCACGAGGCGGCAGAAGTCTTTGGCGCGAGTCCGTGGAAGCGCTTCGTCAAGATCACGCTGCCCTTGCTGCGCCCCAGCCTGCAGACGGCGATCATCCTGCGCGTCATTCTCGCCTTCGAGGTTTTCGCCGTGGTGGCGGCGCTCGGCGGCACCAATTTGCCGGTGCTGATGGGCGAGACCTATAATTGGCAGTTCTCGTTGCAGGATCGCAACGTTGCCGCCGCTTTCGCCCTGCTCATCCTCGCCATCTCGGTCGGCCTCACGCTGTTCTTCCTGCGGGTGCTGCGCGTGCCGAAGGAAGCGCGCATATGAGCGCCGTCGCAGAGATACCGATCGCCGTGCCCGCGGTCCGCAAAGCCGGCAACTGGCTGCTGGTCGCCACCGTCATCCTGCTTTCGGTCTGGGTGCTGCTGCCGATCTATCTCCTGATCGTCAACGCCTTGTCGTCGCCGGAACAGGTCACTGCCTTTCCCAAGCGCTTCTTCCCTTCCTTCGATTTCGGCAGCCTGTCTTTCTTCATCAATTTTGCCGGCGTCGGCAGGGCGCTGTGGAACTCGGTGCTCGTCGCCACCCTGACGATGATCCTCTCGATCGGCTTTGGCGCGCCCGCCGGCTACGCGCTGTCGCGCTTCGATTTTCCGGGCAAGGGCACGTTCCGCTTCCTGGTACTGATGACCCGCGCCTTTCCGCTGCCGCTGCTGGCGCTGCCGCTTGCAGTGATGTTCATCCGCACCGGCCTCGACGACACCGCCATCGGGCTCGCGCTGGTCCATACCACGCTGGCGCTGCCCTTCGCGGTGCTGATCACCTTCTCGCTGTTCTCAGGCATCCCGGTGGAACTGGAGGAAGCGGCGTGGACGCTTGGCTGCACTCGCCTGCAGGCTTTTCGCAAGGTCGTACTGCCTCTGGCGCTGCCTGGCATCGCGGCCTCGGCGGTCTTTGCCTTCACCATCTCCTGGAACGAGGTGTTTGCCGCCGCCGTGCTCACCATAGAGAACCGGACGCTGACCGCCTTCCTGCTGCAGAGCCTTGGCGAGTCGCCGCTCTATCTCAAATTCGCCGGTGGGGCGGCACTGGTCATCCCGGCGCTGATCTTCATCTTCGCCGTGCGCAAGTACTTGTTCGCCATGTGGGGGATCGCCAACCGATGACGCGCGACTGGGAGAACGCTCATGGCTGATATCGCCATAAAACAGGTGGCCAAACGCTTCGGCGGCTTCACCGCGCTGCACCAGGTCGACCTCACCATCGCCGACCAGGAATTCATGGTGCTGCTCGGCGCCTCGGGCTGCGGCAAGACGACATTGCTGAGAATCGTCGCCGGGTTGGAAACGCCGAGCCAGGGCGAGGTCTGGATCGGCGGCCGTCGCGTCGATCATCTGCCGCCGCGCGACCGCGGCATCGCCATGGTGTTCCAGAACTACGCCGTCTTCCCGCATTTGACGGTGTTCGAAAATATCGCTTTCGGCCTGCGCATGAAGAAATTGCCACAGCAAGAGGTCGAACGTCGCGTCAACAGCACCGCCGAGCTCATGCATATCGAGCAATTGCTGAAACGCTATTCGGGCCAGCTCTCCGGCGGCCAACGCCAGCGCGTCGCCGTCGCCCGCGCGCTCGCCATGGAGCCAGACGTCATCCTGATGGACGAGCCGCTATCCAACCTCGACGCGCTGCTCAGGCTCGAAATGCGAGCCGAACTGAAGGGTGTGCTCGCCGCATCCAAGACCACCACCATCTACGTCACCCATGACCAGGTCGAGGCGATGAGCCTCGCCGACCGCATCGCCGTCATGCATCAGGGCCGCATTGTCCAGGCTGCCACGCCTGTCGAGGTCTATCGCAACCCGGCCGCACGCTTCGTCGGCTCCTTCATCGGCAATCCGCCGATGAATTTCATCCCCGCGACGAAGACCGCGAACGGAAGCTGGACCGTCGCCGGCCTGGCACTGCCCGGCCCTAAATCGGACAAACACAAAATTGAATTCGCCATTCGCCCCGAAGATGTCGACGCAGGTGACGAGGGGCTGCATGCCACCGTGCGCGTCGTCGAGCCGCTCGGGCCGCACACGCTGGTCACCTGCGATGTCGAGGGCGGACTGTTCCGCGCCATTCTCGAATCGAACGCCGCGATCGCCGTCGGCGACCACCTGCGGCTTGCGCCCAAAGCCGATCGCATCCGCTGGTTCGATCCTGAAACCACCAACGCCCTTTGATCCCGACAACGCTCTTCAGTCCCGAAAGTACGAACGCTTCAATGATCTCTCTTGCCGTCAACGAAACCATCGCCCGTGCCGTCGAGGTGCTCAGGGAAAACGACCACGGCGACTACACCATCCCGACCAAGGGCCTCTATCCGTTCCAATGGAACTGGGATTCCTGCCTTACCGCGCTCGGTCTTGCCCATTACGACGAGGCGCGCGCCTGGACCGAGATCGAGACACTGTTCGCCCATCAGTGGCCGGACGGCATGGTGCCGCATATCGTCTTCCACGTCCTGAACGACAGCTATTTCCCCGGCCCGGAGGTCTGGCTGACCAACCGCCCGACTGACACCTCCGGTATCACCCAGCCGGCGGTGGCCGGCTTTGCCGTGCGCCGCCTGTTCGACCGGGCCAAGGACAAGAAACTCGCGGCCGAGCGTGCCCGCGCGCTGCTGCCGAAGATCGACGCCTGGCACCGCTGGTTCTATGAAAACCGTGACCCGAAGGGCGAAGGATTGGTCGCGATCATTCATCCCTGGGAGTCCGGCCGCGACAACTCGATCGACTGGGACGACGCCTTCGAGCGCGTGCCGACCGAAGGCGTCGAGTCCTACACGCGCCGCGACACCCTGCATGCCGACCCGGCGCACCGGCCGACCAAGGCGCAATATGACCGCTACCTCTGGCTGGTGCAGCATTTTCGCGCACTGGGCTGGGACAATGCAAAGCTGCATGATGCCTCACCCTTCCAGATCGTCGACCCCGGCTTCAACGCCATCCTGATCCGCTCAGCGGCCGACCTTGCCGATCTTGCCGAGACGCTCGGCGAAACGGGGATCGCAAAAGCCAATCGCGCCCGCGCCGAAAAGGGGCTTTCGGCGATGGAACGGCTGTGGAGCGATGCGCACGGCCAATATCTCTGCCTCGACCGCGTCACCGGCAAGCTGGTCGACAGCGCCTCCGTCGGAGGCATCCTGCCGGTCTTCTCGGCCATCCCGAAACCCCGTGCCGCGGCAATCGCCGCCACCATCGAGCGTATCGCCGGCAAGGCACGCTACATCGTCCCCTCGCACGATCTCGACGATCCCCGCTTCGACGCCAAGCGTTATTGGCGCGGGCCGGTCTGGCTGGTGGTCAACTACATGATCGCCGACGGCCTTGCCGCCGCCGGCCATGGGCAAGTCTCCCAACGGATCACGCAATCCAGCCTTGACCTGATCGCCGAGAGCGGCTTTGCCGAATATTACGACCCGCTCACCGGCGAACCGCTTGGCGGCGACCGTTTCACCTGGACCGCGGCGATGGTGATCGAGTTCCTGAAGGGCAGAGGCTGACGCCCCTCTGGGCCGCCAAGGCCTGCTCCCATCCACGGAGCGAAACTGGTCTGCCGCCGCCAAACGCCGCGTTTTGCTGGAAATGCTCTGCCTGCCGAATGTTGACATCGCTTGCGGATCAGGCGGATTCGGGCACATAAGGACAGGAGTTCGAGAAGTTTCGGTCTTCCTTCTCGAGAGCTACAATAATTCTTCACAAACGGTTGCCTATCCCGGCGACAGGCGTTTGGTTCGGGTCACGAGAGGCGCGACTTGGAATTCGATTTGAAGACCATCGAGGCGCTTGCCCCCGATCAAGCGTCGCTGAGCGCTGCCTCCAAGCTGACCAAGCTATCGAACTGGCCGCGGCTCGAAAAGAATGAGCAGCAGGCGCTCATCTGGGGTGAATGCCAAGGCTCCGGCTCCAATCCCTATCGGGTGGTGGTCGACACCGGCGATCACGGCTACAAATGCACCTGCCCGTCGCGAAAATTCCCGTGCAAGCACACGCTGGCCCTGATGTGGATTGCCGCCACCGCGCCAGCCAGTTTTACCTCGGCCGAATCGACGCCGGAATGGGTGAATGACTGGCTTGGCCGGCGCAGGAAGACAACGCCACCACCAGCGCAGTCCACACCCGGCGCGGCAGCCAAGAGCATTGATGACGCCGCACGGCCGGACGAAAGCGCCGCCCTCGAGGACATTGCGACGATGGAGCGTCGCGAGGCGGCGCAGCGCAAGCGGGCGGAAGACACACGACAAGCGGTGTCGGCGGCGCTCGACGAACTCGATCAATGGATCGCCGACCAGTTGCGGCTTGGTCTTTCCGGGTTTGTCGATGCCAGCAGCGACCGTTGCCGCCGGATTGCCGCGCGGCTGGTCGACATGAAGGCAACCGCGCTTGCCGGGCGCATCGACGAGATTCCATCGCGGCTGATGGCGCTACGCAGCGAAGAAAGACCGGATGCGGCAATCCGCGAACTCGGCAAGCTTGTGCTGCTGGCCAAGGCGTGGCGGTCGACGCCCGACGACCCCGAGTTGAAGCGCCTCGTGTCGACGTCTGAAACCCGCGAACAGGTTCTGGCCAATCCCGATGCAAGACAGGTCGAAAGCTTGTGGGAAGTCCTGGGCGAGAAGATCGAGAGCCGCCGCGACGGTCTCGTCAGTCATTCGACCTGGCTGCTCGACCTGAAGTGCGCTACCCCGCAATTTGCCGTGCTGCTCGATTATTTTCCGGCTTCGGCCGGACGCCGCTCCAACGCTTTTGCTCCGGGCGATCGTTTCGATGCCCGGCTGGTCTTCTATCCATCACGCAAGCCGCTGCGCGCGCTGGTGGCGGAACGCATGGGCGAAGTGATGCCCGGCGCGTGGCCTGATTTTACCTTTGGCGCGGCAAAGGACCCACTCGCCACGCATGCTTCCCATCAGGACGCCGCGCCCTGGACTACCGATTGTCCTCTCATGCTGCCGCCCGGTGCGATTCTGGTCGACGACCGGGGCACGGCCTGGTGGCAGGCCGCGGATGATCCGCAAGGTATCGCCTTGCCGATCGCCGGCGCCGTCAATCAGACATTGCTCGGCCTCGACCTTGCCGCCACGGCAGCGCTCTGGGACGGCGCCCGGCTTGACCTTCTGGCTGCTCAAAGCCAATTCGGGAGGCTTGACCTGTCTTGAACGAGGGCGAGCAAACAGGCCTGGCGACAATGCGCGTTTGCTGGATCACCGGCGGAGCCACTTTCGAACTGGCTCCGTCCGCCTGGAAGGCAATCGCCGGCGGTTCAAGTCCCGACGAGCAGGAGCGCCGGCTGCTGGCGATCGCCGCACAAGCCCTCGACGTCGCCCTGCGGCCTGCGGCGCCGAAGACACTCAAACGCCGGCCGCCGCTGCCCAGGCTTGCGCTACCGATGCTGCCGGAGCGATTGCGGCCGTTGGTGAGAGTCGCTCTCAAACACGCCGTCGATGCGAGGCGCAAGACGCGCGTGGCGACGCTTGTCGCCAGCCGCGGCTTTGTGCTTCATCCCATGGACTGGATGCCCGCCGCGTCGGACCAGAACAGTCCGGACGTCTACGCTCCCTGGATCGACTGGCAGGCAAGCGTGGACGGGGAGAGACATGCCCCGCAAGAGAAACTGACGGCGGAAAATTGGGATGAGTTCTACCCCGCCGCGCGACGCATCGCGCTGGCGGACATGCGCCGCACTGAACCGGCTTCGGCTCGAATGCTGATCGAGGCCAAGGCATTGGGCGAGCCCGCCGAGGTCAGGCTTGCGCTCATCGAACTCATGCGCTTCGGCCTCAGTACCGAGGACGCGCCGTTCCTGAAAAGCCTGGCCACCGACCGTTCCGGCAAGGTGCGGGACCTGGCCGGCCGGATGCTGGCAAGGCTGGGGGAGCACGGCCGCTCAAGCAAAGGCGGGGCGGACGATCCCGCAGTCGAACTCGCCGCCTTCATCAGCGAAGGCAAATCCGGCTTCATCCGCCGCCGCAGCATCTACACGCCGGCGAAATTGAAATCGCCGGCGCAGGAAAAACGTCGCGCCGAGCTGTTCGAGACCTGCAATCTGGTCGACCTTGCCGCACGGTTCGGTGCTACCGAACCTGAATTCATAGGGGCTTGGCAATTCAGTGCCGACAACAATGCCGACATCCTGATCGCACGAATGGTCGCCGCTTCAGGGAGCGACGCTGCGGTGACGAATATGGCAGACGCACTTGTCGCCGACGGCGGCAAACCAGCGCTGCTCGTGTTGCACCTCATGCCGCGTCTGGACAGCCGCAGAAAGCGTGTCCTCATCAGGCTGATCCTGAAAGACTCCAAATATCTTGGTGCTCTCAACCTTGCCGAAGGCATTGAGGCAAGTTGGTTGGAATGGGGCGACCTGACGAACGGCCAGACCCTGCTGGCGTTGCGTTCCGCTGTTGCGGGAAACGACGACGCCGCGAAGCGAGGCGTCGACGAAATGCTGGAAACGATGGGCTTTCTCGCCACTGCGGCGACGGCGGATAAATTGATCGGGGATATTATTGCGGCCGGTATGCCCCCGGCGGCTCCTTCGCTCGGGTTTCTGCGTCTCAACGCATCACTGGCGGGGCCTGGAACCAACACATGACCAATCCGGAGAACAGCAAAATGAACGCAGCCATTCGCCTCCCGGTCGAGCAGGCCTTTGCCACTGAATTGCAGGCGCTGGCGCGCGGTGACGACAGGCAAAAGCCTGCCGGCTGGAGCCTCTCGCCGCAGGCTGTGCTGACCTATCTGCTGGGCGGGAAGGCCAGTGACGGCACCCTGATAACGCCGAAATATGTCGGTCGCCGCCGGTTGATGGAAACCGCGGTGGCGACGCTCGCCACCGACCGCGCGCTGTTGCTGCTGGGCGTTCCCGGAACGGCCAAGTCCTGGGTGTCTGAACATCTCGCCGCCGCCATCATGGGCGACTCGACGCTGATCGTGCAGTGCACGGCCGGCACCGACGAGAACCAGATCCGCTATGGCTGGAACTATGCGCAACTTCTGGCAAAGGGCCCGAGCCAGGAAGCGTTGGTGCCGACGCCGCTATATCGCGCCATGCAGACCGGCAAGCTGTGCCGGCTCGAGGAACTGACGCGCATGGGCTCGGACGTGCAGGACACGCTGATCACCGTGCTTTCCGAAAAGATGATGCCGATCCCGGAGTTGAACACATCGATCTATGCCCAGCGCGGCTTCAACATCATCGCCACGGCAAACAACCGGGACAAGGGCGTGAATGAGCTTTCCTCGGCCCTCAAGCGTCGCTTCAACGTCGTGGTGCTGCCCTTACCGGAAGACATGGCGGAAGAGGTGGCGATCGTCGCCAAACGGGTCAATGAGATGGCCGGCGGGCTCGACCTGCCGGTGCCGAAAAATGTCGGCGAGGAGATCGCTCGCGTGCTGACCATCTTCCGCGAATTGCGATCCGGTGCGACCGCCGACGGCAAGGTGACGCTGAAGACGCCTTCGGGCTCGCTGTCGACCGCAGAGGCGATCGCGACGATGGTTGGCGGCCTGAGCCAGGCGGCGTGGTTCGACAGCGGCAAGCTCGGCGCCGAAGGTCTCGCCGCCAGCCTCGTCGGCGCGATCGTGAAAGACCCGGTCCAGGACAAGGCAGTGCTGGAGGAATATCTGGAAACGGTGCTCAAGAAGCGGCCTGATTATGCCGGCTACTATGCGGCGTTGAACGCAGCGATCTGACGCGCCATGGGGCACAGCGACGTCGCCTATTTCGGCATACGCCATCACGGGCCGGGTTCCGCCGACAGCCTGGTGCAGGCGCTGCAGGACTTGCAGCCGGTCGCCGTGCTGATCGAGGGGCCGAGCGACGCGTCCGCGCTGCTGCCGTTGCTGGCGCGCCCTGAGATGCAGCCGCCGGTGGCGCTGCTTTGCTATCCCGAGGACGACCCGGCTTCGACAAGCTTCTGGCCCTTCGCCGAGTTCTCGCCCGAATACCAGGCGGCGCTGTGGGCGTTGGACCACAAGGCGGCCTTGCGGTTCATCGACCTGCCGTCAGCGGCGCGGTTCACGGCGGCGGTCGACGGCGCGGACAAGACGGGCGATGCCGACAAGGCCGAGCCTGCGGAAGAAGCCGGCGCGGACGGCGAGGCGGATCCGTATCGGCGCGATCCGATCGGCAAGCTGGCGCAGGCCGCTGGCTATGAGGACGGCGAGAGCTGGTGGTCGGACATCATCGAGCAGAACCCGGAACCAGGCCCTATATTCGCCGCCGTCGCCGATGCCATGGCGACGCTGCGAGACGGCGAGGACCCGATCGCTGAGTTCGAAGCTAAACGCGAGGCGCATATGCGGCTCGAAATCGCTGCGGCACGCAAGGAGTTCGACGGCCCGATCGCCGTCGTCTGCGGGGCATGGCATGTGCCGGCCTTGCAGGCCGCCCACACGCAGAAAAACGATCAGGCCCTGATCAAGGGAATTGCCCGGCGCAAGAGCACGATGACATGGGCGCCGTGGACGGGGCCGCGTCTGGCGTTGGGCTATGGCTATGGCGCGGGCGTCGTCGCACCCGGATGGTGCAAGCATCTCTGGCGCACGCGCGGCCGGCGCGATGCGGCAACGCTGTGGCTTGCAATGATCGCGATGGTAATGCGGGCGAAGGGTCACCTGGTCTCGACCGCTTCGCTGATCGAGGCGGAGCGGCTCGCCCGGACGCTCGCGGCGATTCGCGAACGACCGAAACCCGGGTTTGAGGAATTGCGCGACGCCGCGATTGCGGCCCTGTTCAATGGCGAAGCGTTGCTGTGGGCTCTGGTCGAGGCAGAGCTCCTTTTGGGTGCGGACGTCGGCGAAATCCCACCCGACACGCCGCTGGCGCCCCTTATCGAAGATCTGCAGCGCAACCAGAAGGCGGCGCGGCTGAAGCCTGAGGCGCTGGAGCGAGAGCTATCCGTCGACCTGCGAAGCGACAGCGGGCTGTTTCGCTCGACACTGCTGCATCGGCTGAACGTGCTCGGTGTGCATTGGGGCAAGTTGACGGACACCGGTCGCAGCCGCGGCACGTTCCGCGAGCGGTGGATCCTGGCTTGGGAGCCGGAATACGCCGTTCGCCTGGTCGAGAACCTGATTTACGGACCGACCATCGAAAAGGCAGCCAACGGCCGCCTGATCCAGATGATCGACGCTGCGGCCACCCTCGACACGCTTGCGGCACTGGTCCAGGGCGCCATTACGGCCGGCCTGTCGGAAGCATCGACTGCCGGTCTCGCGGCATTGGAGGCGCGGGCGGCGCGCAGCAGCGAATGCCTGGAGATCCTGGCCTCGGTGTCGCCGCTCGCCGACATCATCCGCTACGGCGAAGCCCGCAAAACGGAGACGAACCGGCTGTCCGGCCTCATGGAGCGGCTGATCGTCGAAGGTGCGATCGCGCTTCCCTATGCTGCGCGCGATCTGGATGAGCAGGCCGCCGCGACGTTGGTTGGCGCGATGCGCAAGGCCGATGAGGCGATCAGGCTGGTCGAGCCCGGGCAAGACGTGCTGAGCGGATGGCGCAACGGGCTGACTGCCGTGCTGGAGGGGTCGCGCTCGACGGCACTGCTGGCCGGATGCGCCGCGCACCTGCTCTACGAGGCCGGCCGCCTGTCCGCCGAGGCCGCAGCCGGGCTGTTCGGGCGACGCCTGTCGCCGGGCACGCCGGTCGCCCAGGCAGCAGGGTTTTTCGAGGGCTTCTTCAGCACCGCTGGTCAGCGGTTGATCTATGACGAAGATCTGCGTGGTGCAGTCGATGCGTGGCTCAAATCCCTCGACGAAGATGCTTTCATCGCGCATCTGCCGCTGCTGCGCCGCGTCTTTTCCAATCTGGACAGCATGGAGCGCCGCCGGTTGATCGAGGCAGTCCTCGGACGTGCCGCGCGCTTGCCGGCTGGCCTGACGCCGACGCCGGATGGCGGCGAGGCATGGCGCCGACACCTTGAGCTGCTTGGACCGTTGCTCACCGGAGGAGACGGCAATGGATGACGAGGGCGAAATGAACGAGCCCGGCCCGCTCACTGCCGATGGCGGAAGGGAGCGGCGCTGGCGGCTGGCGATCGGCGCCGATGACGAGACCTCTGCAGCGCTTTCCAGCGACGACAAACGGCTTTCGGCGGCACTCGATGCTCTCTACGGCGACGGCGCCAACGCCGCTGCCGATCCGCGCAAGCGGCGCGGCGGACTCGGCCGATCGGCGCCGCGCGTCGCGCAATGGATGGGCGACATCCGCTCCTTCTTTCCCGCGCAGGTCGTCCAGATCGTCCAGAAGGACGCTTTCGAACGGCTGGACCTGAAGCAGATGCTGATGGAGCCGGAATTCCTCAAAGCGATCGAGGCGGACGTCAATCTCGTCGCCGACCTGATTTCGCTGCGCTCGGTCATGCCGGCCAAGACCAAGGACATCGCCCGCACGATCATCGCCGACATCGTCGCCAAGCTGATGCAAAGGCTTGAACAGAAGACCGCCGAGGCGATACGCGGCGCGCTCGACCGGTCGAGGCGCACAAACCGGTTGCGTTCGCGCGACATCGACTGGCCGCGCACCATCTCGGCGAACCTTCGCCACTACCAGCCCGAGCACAAGACGATCGTGCCGGAGAAGCTGGTTGGTTTCATGCGCAAGCAGCGCCGGCTGGTCGATCTTGACGAAGTCGTTCTGTGCGTCGACCAGTCCGGCTCGATGGCAAGTTCGGTGATCTATGCCTCGATCTTCGCGGCGGTCATGGCCTCGCTGCCGGTCGTGCGCACCAAGCTCGTCTGTTTCGATACCGCCATCGTCGATCTCACCGAGGAACTCAGCGATCCAGTCGAAGTTCTGTTCGGCGTGCAGCTTGGCGGCGGCACCGACATCAACCAGGCCGTCGCCTATTGCGCCGACCGCATCGAGCGGCCAACCAAGTCGCACCTGTTGTTGATCACCGACCTTTACGAGGGCGGCAATGGCCAGGAATTGCTGCGGCGACTGGCGGCGCTGGTTCGATCCGGCGTCAATGTCGTCGTGCTTCTGGCGCTGACCGATCAGGGCCGGCCTGGCTACGATCCGGCGATGGCAGGTTCGGTCGCGGCACTTGCTATTCCGGTCTTCGCCTGCACGCCAGACCTGTTTCCGGACATGATGGCGGCGGCACTGCGCCGGGAAGATATCGGCGCGTGGGCGGCAGGGGCCGATATCAAGCTCATTCGCGCCGAGGCCGAAGCGTCTGGGACGGACGCATGAGCGTTTGCGTCGGTCCCAGAAATACCGGGCCGCCAGCAGATGGGCACTTCCCGTCATAGGTTTGACAAATAGCAGGCCGCGCCTATGGTCGACCTGTTACAGGAGCGACGCATGGCGAAAACAACCGGCTGTATCTTTGGCGGGTTTTCCACACGTTTACCGGACGACAGAAATCGGTCGCAGCCCTCGCCCTTCCCTCTTACGGCTGCACCGATGCGTCCGACCCATTCGCAGCCTTGAGCCTCATGTCCCAGAGGATTGCCGAGCTTCTGTCGCGGCTGGAAAAGCGGCTGGACAGATCCGCGATTGTCTGGGCCGACGAGGCTGGACCACGCTATCAAGAAGACCCCGACGGCAAGGACGGCGCGCCGCCGGCAATCGTCCTGCGTCCACGCACGGCCGGCGACGTGTCGGATATATTGCGCCTGTGTAACGAGGCCGGGCAGAGGCTTGTCGTCCAGGGTGGCCGCACCGGGCTTGCAGGCGCGGCGCGCATCCAGCCCGGCGAAGCGGTGCTGTCGCTGGAGCGCATGACGGCGGTCGCGGCTCCCGACCGCGAGGCGGCGACGATCATCGCCGAGGCCGGCGCGCCGCTGCAGATGGTGCAGGACGCGGCAGACGCTGCCGGCCTGCTGTTCGGCGTCGATATCGGCGCGCGCGGCACATCCACCATCGGCGGCAATATCGCCACCAATGCCGGCGGCATTCGCGTGCTGCGCTACGGCATGTACCGCGCGCAGGTGCTCGGCCTGGAAGCGGTGCTTGCCGACGGCAGCATCCTGACGTCGCTCAAAGGCTTGCCCAAGGACAATTCCGGCTATGACCTCAACCAGCTCTTCATCGGCAGCGAAGGCACGCTCGGTGTCGTCACGCGAGCCTGCCTGCGGCTGCATCCTAAACCGGCCACCGAGGTCAATGCCTTCTGCGCACTGGCCTCGCTCGATGCGGCCATCGCGCTGCTTGCGCTGCTCAGGCAGAAACTCGGGACGTTGCTGTCGGCCTATGAGGTGAATTTCGCGCCACTCTACGGCGCCATGGTCGTCGGCATGGACACGCCGGCGCCGCTGCCGGTCGGCTCACCCGTCTATGTGCTGGCCGAGATACAGGGCAACGAGCCCGACCGCGACGGCGACCGTTTTGCCGCGGTGCTGATGCAGGCGGTCGAGGACGGCGTGGTCGACGACGTGGTGGTCTCGCAGTCGCCGCGCGAATTCCGTGCGCTGTGGGCGGTGCGCGAGGACGCCAACCGCTTCCTGTTTTCGAAGCGAGGCCTGATCGGCGTCGACATCAGCATCCCGCTGGCCAGGATGGGGGCTTTCCTGCAGGACGCGGAAGCCGAGATCCGAGCTGTCGACTCCAATGCCGACATCTATGTCTTCGGCCATCTCGGCGACGGCAATCTGCACTATCAGGTCGGCACCGTGGATCCGGCCGCGGCGTATGACATCGTCTATCGTGGCGTCGCCGCCGCCGGCGGCGGCGTTTCGGCCGAACATGGCATCGGCCTCGACAAGAAGCAGTGGTTGCACCTGGCGCGCAGCGACGCCGAGATCGCCGCCATGCGGCGGTTGAAAGCAGCTTTCGACCCGAACAATATCCTCAATGCCGGTCGCGTCTTCGACCTCGCGCCGGCAGGTATTGTGCGTGAAGGAGTGACCCCATGACGGCCGCCGCTCTCCCGAAGGCCCGACAGGCGCATACGGTTCCGGCCAGTCTCGACGACCGCTATGTCCTGGAACGCGGCCGCATCCTGGTCTCGGGCACGCAGGCACTGGTGCGGCTGCCGCTGGTCCAGCGCCAGCGCGATCTTGCCGCTGGCCTCAACACCGCCGGCTATGTCTCGGGCTATCGCGGCTCGCCGCTGGCCGGTTTCGACCGCGAGATGCAGCGCGCCGGCAAATATCTCAGGGCGAACCATGTCGTCTTCCATCCCGGCCTCAACGAAGACATGGCAGCGACCGCGGTCTGGGGCACACAGCAGACTGGCATGTTCGCGGGTTCGCGCTACGACGGCGTGTTTTCCATGTGGTACGGCAAGGGTCCCGGCGTCGACCGGACCATGGACGTCATCCGTCACGCCAATGCCGTCGGCACCAATCGCCATGGCGGCGTGCTGCTTCTGGCCGGCGACGACCACGGCGCCGTCTCCTCGACGCTGCCGCACCAGAGCGAGCACAATCTGATCTCGGCCATGGTGCCGCTGCTGTCGCCGGGCGGTGTCGGCGAATATATCGACTATGGCCTGCTCGGCTGGGCGATGAGCCGTTATTCCGGCGCCTGGATTGGCTTCAAATGCCAGACCGAGATCGTCGAATGCACGGCGACTGTCGATGTCGATCCGGCGCGGCTGGCCATCGTCATGCCGGAGCTGGCACTGCCTGCCGACGGTCTGTCGCTGCGCTGGCCGGATGGTCCGCATGCGATGGAGCGCCGCATCGAACACAAGATGGCGGCGGTGCACGCCTTTGCCCGCGCCAACGCCATCGACCGTGTCGTGCATGGCGGCGGCAAGGCGCGACTCGGCATCGTTTCGACCGGCAAATCATGGCTCGACCTGCTCGGCGCGCTGTCGGCGCTCGGCATCGACGAGCGGCGCGCGGCCGAGCTCGGCATCCGGCTGTACAAGGTCGGCATGGTGTGGCCGCTCGAGCCGGAGGGGCTCAGGGCCTTCGCCGAAGGGCTGGAGGAAATCCTGGTCGTCGAGGAGAAGCGGCCGGTGATCGAGGACCAGATCAAGGCGCTGCTGTTCAACGCGCCCAATCGCCCGCGCGTCTTCGGCAAGACGGACGAGCGCGGCGCGCCGCTGCTGCCTTCGATCGGCGAGATCAGCGCTGTTTCGGTCGCCCGCGCCATCGTCTCGCGGCTCGGCGTGCCGGACGCGGAACTCGCCGCACATTTCAAGAAAATCGAGGCCATCGCGGCGTCAGCACAAGGCGAGGTGATCGCGCTGAAGCGCGAGCCCTATTTCTGCTCCGGCTGCCCGCACTCGATCTCCACCGTGGTGCCCGATGGCAGCCGCGCCTCGACCGGCATCGGCTGCCACATGATGGTCATCGGCATGGAGCGCGCGACCTCCACCTTCACCCAGATGGGCGGCGAAGGCGGCTCGTGGATCGGCCTGTCGCCGTTCACCGACGAGAAGCACATTTTCGTCAATATGGGTGACGGCACCTATTTCCATTCCGGCCTGCTGGCCATCCGCGCGGCGATCGCTGCCAGGGTCAGCGCCACCTACAAGATCCTTTACAACGACGCCGTCGCCATGACCGGCGGCCAGCGCCATGACGGCGAGGTTTCCGTGCCGTCGATCGTCGAACAGACGCTGGCGGAGGGTGCGAAACGCGTCGTCGTGGTGTCCGAAAAACCCGAGGCCTGGGCGGGTGTCCTGCCGCGGTCGGCGACCATCCACCATCGCGACGAGCTCGACGCCGTGCAGCGCGAGCTCAGGGAGATCGAGGGCGTAACGGTGCTGGTCTTCGACCAGGTCTGCGCCGCCGAAAAGCGCCGCCGTCGCAAGCGCGGCGCCTATCCGGTCTCGCCAAGGCGCGCCTTCATCAACGAACTGGTCTGCGAAGGCTGCGGCGATTGCTCGGCCGTCTCCAATTGCATTTCGATCGAGCCTGAGGAAACCGAGTTCGGCCGCAAGCGCAGGATCAACCAGTCGAGCTGCAACACCGACCTGTCCTGCATCAAGGGCTTTTGCCCGAGCTTCGTGACGGTGGAAGGCGGCACGATCCGCAAGCCGAAGGCGCGTGCGATGGCGGCGGGCTCCGACGAGCTGCCGCTGCCGGCGCTGCCGGCGCTCGAGCGTCCCTACAACATGCTGCTGGCCGGCATTGGCGGCACCGGCGTCATCACGGTCAGCGCCATCCTGTCCCAGGCAGCGCATCTCGACGGGCTCGGCCTGCTGACGCTCGACCAGACCGGACTGGCGCAAAAGAACGGCGCGGTGGTCTCGCATATCAGGCTGGCGCGCGACCTTGACCTGCTCAGTGCGGTCAGGATCGGCCCCGGCGAGGCCGATCTTGTGCTTGGCTTCGACATCGTCGTGTCGGCTGCGGCAGCTTCGCTTGCGACCTTCGCGCAGGGCCGCACGAGAGCCGTGCTCGACGATCATTTCGCGCCGACCGCGTCCTTCGTTCAGAACACCGCGATCGACTTCCGCCAGGAAGCGACGCTGAAGCAATTGCGCCACGCGGCCGGCGAAGAGGCGATCACGCTGATCCCGGCGACCAGGCTCGGCCTCGCGCTGATGGGCGACGCCATCGCCGCCAACATGTTCCTGCTCGGCAATGCCTGGCAGCGCGGACTGGTGCCGATCAGCCTGGAGTCGATTGACCGGTCGATCGAGATGAACGGCGCCGGCGTTGCCATGAACCGTGCCGCCTTCGGCTGGGGCCGTCGCGCGGCGATCGACCTTGCGGCGGTGCTGGAGGCTGCGCGGACAGACAGCCTAGAAGCACCGAAACCCGAGACGCTCGACTACATGGTTGCGCGCCGGATGGCATTTCTGACCGGCTACCAGAACCCCGCCTACGCAAGCCGCTACCGCAAGCTGGTGGACACCGCCCGCGCGGCCGAAGCCGGGATCTCGGCCGGCGCCGAGGACTTTACCAGGGCCGTGGCGATCGGCGCATTCAAGCTGATGGCCTACAAGGATGAATATGAAGTGGCGCGGCTGCATCGCGACCAATCCTTTGGGAAAAAACTGGCCGAACAGTTCGAGGGCGATTTCAGGATCAGGCATCATCTCGCCCCGCCGATGATCTCGCGCATCGACCCGCGCACCGGCCATCCCGGCAAGATCGCCTTCGGCGCCTGGATCAAGCCGGTGTTTGCGGTGCTGGCGCGATTGAAGGGCCTGCGTGGAACGCGCTTCGATCCGTTCGGACGCACCGAAGAGCGGCGGATGGAACGACGGATGATCGCCGATTATGAAAGGCTGGTCTCGGATCTTTCGGCGCGGCTGACGCAAGGCAACCATGCCGTGGCAACGGAGCTTGCTCGGCTGCCGGAAGAGGTACGCGGCTTCGGCCATATCAAGATGGCGGCGGTCGAACGCTTCGAGAAGAAGAAGGCGGCGCTGCTGGAAAAGCTGGGCAAGGAAAGCCGCCTGGAAACAGCGGCTTAGCGGTTACGCCTCAGAAGCAGATTCAAGGCGAGGCGATGCCCTTTGGGTGCCCAGCGGCGCTGTCGGCTACAATCACCAGCGCATCGAGCACGCAGGCGCCTCTCTCGAACACGACGACCGGATTGAGGTCGACGGCCTCGATCAAATGGCCGTAGCGGCCGGCGAAATCGGACAGCGCCACGATCGTCTCGACCAGTGCTTCCCGGTCGGCTGGCGGCGCGCCGCGATAGCCCTTGAGCAGAGCGGCCAAGCGCGTGCGGTCGATGAGTGCTTCGGCTGCGTCACGATCCACCGACAGCAGATCGAAAGCGGCGTCCTTGACCAGCTCGACCAGAACGCCGCCGATGCC
Source organism: Mesorhizobium sp. WSM4821 (assembly GCF_055901555.1). Classification (NCBI taxonomy): domain Bacteria; kingdom Pseudomonadati; phylum Pseudomonadota; class Alphaproteobacteria; order Hyphomicrobiales; family Phyllobacteriaceae; genus Mesorhizobium; species Mesorhizobium sp. WSM4821. Next base: position 6,815,385 of record NZ_CM148371.1, read on the forward strand.
GACAACAATTCCGAGGCCGAATGGTTCGTGCCTGATAAGGCCGACCAGCGCCTCGATGCCGCGCCCGGCCATTTCCTGCACCACTACGCCGCGCAGTTCCGCATCCGGCGCGTGAGCGCGAGCGCTTTGCATGATCGCCGTGAAGGCTTCGGCAGCTTCAGCCGGGCTGGTTATGCCGAGCCGTACGCCGCCGGCTTCGGTTTTGTGAGGAATGTCGGGCGACTCGATTTTCAGCACGACCGGAAAGCCGATCGCCTCGGCGGCCGCGACTGCCTCTTGCAGGGTAACGGCCAGACGCTCGCGCGTCACTCTCAGACCGTTCTCGGCCAGCAACTGCTTGACCTCCCGCTCGGTCAATTTTTCGCCAGTGGCGAGGCGCTTTACCCAGGGATCGTTTTCACCGGCCGGTTCGATCGCCGGGGTCTTGGTTGTCGTGGCGCCGGTCGCGTCGAGCAGCCGCCGCACGGCGCCGAGCGCAGCGCGCGTGCCGTTGAGCACCGGGACGCCGGCAAGTCGATCCCTGACTGCTTGATGGTGTCCGGACGACAGGTTGCTGACGAAGGCGACCGGAACGGTCGCGTCCTTTGCGTAGGCGGCAACGGCATCGGCAATGCCGGTATATTCGGCAGCAACCTCGGCGTCGAGGCCGACAGGCGCGTCCTGCGCGGCGACGATCAGGCCGACGGCGGGATCTTCCGCCAGGATGTCGAGCACGCCGCGATAGATAGCACCATCGGCGAAGGCCACGCCCGTGGTGTCGACCGGATTCTGCGGCGTCGCGAAAGGCGGCAGCAAGGCCTTCAGCCGCGCGATGGTGTCTTGCGAAAATTCCGGCAGGTCGATGCCGACCTGCTCGGCGATGTCGGAGACATGAGCCACCCCGCCACCGCTGACCCCAACGACCGCGACGCCCCTGCGCGTTGGCCTCGCCTTCAGTGACAGGCAAAGTGCTGCAGTCTCGACGAACTCGTCCATGTCGGCGACTTCGATGATACCGGTCCGCCGGAAGAAGGCTTCATAGGCTTCGTTCGCGGCGGCGAGCGAGCCGGTATGCGCTGCGGCGGCCTCCGCACCTTTGCTCGACTTGCCGGCGCGCAAGGCAATCACCTTCTTGCCGCAAGCGTGCACTGCCTGCATCGCCGAGGTAAAGGCAGCGGGATCGCGGATCGCTTCCACGACAAGTCCAATGACGCGCGTCGCCTCGTCGTCGGCGAGATAAGAGAGATAGTCGGGAAGATCGGTCGCCGCGCTGTTGCCGCAGGAGACGATATGGCTCAGGCCGAAGCGCCCGGAGTTGGCGAGCGCGATGGCGCTGGCGCCGGAATGCGACAGGATGGCCAGCGCACCCTTCTTCAGGTTCGGTGACAGCGTCGAGGAATAAAGGGCTGCACCGCTTTGCAAATTAAACAGGCCGAGGCAGTTCGGCCCGCAGATCGCCATGCCATATCGTCGCGCGATCCCGACCAGCGCCTGCTGGCGCGCCCTGCCTTCCTCATCGGTCTCGGCAAAGCCGCTGGCGAGCACGACGACCGCCTTGACGCCGGTCCTGCCGGCGTCTTCGAGCGCGCTCAGGACGTGAGCCGCGCCGATGCCGATCACCGCCACGTCAGCCGGCGCATCGAGCCGGTCGAGCGAAGGGATGGCCGCGATGCCGAATACCGTTTCGGCCTTGGGATGCACGGGGATGATGGCGCCCGAAAATCCGAACGCCATCAAATTGCGCATGACATAGCTAGACGACGCATCGGCGCGTTCGGTGGCGCCGATGACGGCGACCGAACGCGGCGCCATCAGCGCCCGCATCGCCTCACGCGAAGCGGCAAGGCCGGTCACGGCTCAGTCGAGGCCCTTGAAGGGGCCGTCGCGGAAAGCAAGGTATTCCTTGAGGCTCATCTTGGCGAGGTTGGCCATCCATTCGCGGCCCTGCTTGGTCACATGAAGTGCGGCGATCGCCTCGATATTGTATTGGAAGGACGGCAGCAGCCCGGCCACCATCTGCTGGTTGTTGATCGAGGCCTTGGTGAATTTCAACGCCGGCACCGGCATGCGCGCCAGCTTGCGGGCGAGGTTTTCGGTCTTTTCCTTCAACTGATCGGCCGGCACGATCCGGTTGATCAGATGCATGCGCAGCGCCTCCTCGGCGTCGACCAGATCGCCCGTATACATCAGCCAGCGCACGTCGCGGGTGGCGAGCAGCCAGGGCATCATCAGCGCCGGCGGGCCGGAATTGTGGCGCACCTCTGGTTCGCCGAATTTCGCATTGTCGGCGGCGATCGCCAGGTCGCAGCACATCATCAGCTCCAGCGCACCGGCCAGCGCATAGCCGTTGACGGAAGCGATGACCGGGATCGGCGCGCGCCAGATGTTGAGCAGCGCTTCGGCGTTCTCGCCCATGTCCGCGCGCCAGAAATCGATGTCGACATCGAAATCACCGCCCTGCAGATCATAGCCGGAGGAAAAGGCGCGGCCGGCGCCGGTGATCACCAGCGCGTTGACGTCCGGATCGGCGACGGCAGCGGCAAGGGCCCTGTCGATCTCGCGGATCACCGTCTTGTTCATCGCATTGAGCTTGTCGGGGCGATTGATGGTGATCGTCGCGAACTTGTCGGTCGCATCCTTCTCGTAAAGGATCGTCTCGTAAGTGGCCTGCGCGCTCATGCGGTTCTCCTGGGATGCCTTCGAATCAGAGGAACGTGTCGGCTAGCAAGTGCCAACTGGTCTTCACCTCTACGCTGCCTCGCGCTTCGATCCCGCATGCGCCACGGCGATGCGGGCGGCGAGTGCTGCGTTGTTGCGGACCAGCGCGATGTTGGCCTTCAGGCTGCGGCCTTGCGAAAGCTCGTTGATGCGAGCGAGCAGGAACGGCGTCAGATCCTTGCGGCCGATGCCGCGTTTGTCGGCCTCCGCCACTGCCGCCGCGATCGTGCCGTCGATGAAGGCCGGATCGAGCGCATCCGCTTGCGGAATCGGATTGGCGACGAGGATGCCGGTGCCCGAGCCGATCTGATCGTGCAGCAACATGGCCCCAGCAATGTCCTCCGGCGTGTCGAGGCGGTGGTCGGCTTTCAGGCCGCTGGAGCGGGTATAGAAGGCCGGAAAGTCGTCGCTCCGGTAGGCGATCACCGGCACGCGCTGGGTTTCCAGATATTCCAGCGTCTTGGCGATATCGAGGATCGATTTCACGCCGGCGCAGACGACGGTCGTGCCGGTCTGGCCGAGTTCGGTCAGGTCGGCCGAGATATCGAAGGTGGCTTCCGCGCCGCGATGCACGCCGCCAACGCCGCCAGTCGCGAAAATGCCGATGCCGGCAAGGGCGGCGATCCGCATCGTCGCCGAGACCGTGGTTCCGGCCGAGCCGCCGCGCACCATGATGGCGGCGAGGTCGCGCCCAGAGGCCTTGACCACGTCCTTTGCCGCTGCAAGCCGTTCCAGCTCAGTGTCGTCGAGTCCGACCTTGATCTTGCCCGCGACCACGGCGATCGTGGCCGGCACGGCGCCGTTCTCGCGCACCACGGTTTCGACGCCGCGGGCGGTCTCCAGATTGGCGGGATAAGGCATGCCGTGGGTGATGATGGTCGATTCCAGCGCCACCACCGCGCGGCCTTCCCGAAGCGCTGCCGCAACCTCGTCGTTCAGGTGGAGAAGGGAAGGTTTCATAATCGTCTCGCTTTCAGGCGGGAATGCGGTACATGCCGGCGGTGAGGAAGCGCGGCGACAGGTCGGGATGGACGCTGGATTCGCTCTCGGTGGTCAGCGTGGCGAGCAGCGCGCCGGTGCGCGCGGCATGAGGCACGGGATCCCCGGAAAGCACTTTGTACATGGTTCCGGCAATCATCGCGTCGCCGGCGCCGGTGATGTCGACGGCGCGGGCCGGAACGGACCGCATCGTCGCCACGCCGCTCTCGGTCGCCACCGCAAATCCATGCGCGCCCATGGTCACGATCACTTCGCTGGCCCCTGCCGCGCGCAAGGCTGCGGCAGCGTCTTTCGGCTTCAGCCGCTTGTCGGCATCGGTGATGTCAAGCATCGTATTGGCCTCGTCGTGATTGGTGAACAAAAGGTCGATGCCGGTCAGGTCCTTCGGCAGGCGCGCCGATTTCGGCGACGACACCGTGTCGACGGCAAGCTTGAAGCGCGCGCCCTGCTTGCGTGACATCAGCGCTGCGATTGTCGCGGCGGGCAGGTTACAGTCGATGAACACCCAGGTCGCCGAGGCCAGATGCGGCCAGAAGCGGTCGAGATAGGATGGCGAAAACAGATCGAAAATCTCCATGTCGGCAATGCCGAGCACGAGATCGTTGTTGAGATCGAGAATGGCCGCGTATTCGGCCGTCGGCCGCTCCGTGGTGGTGATGACCTGGCTGACATCGGCGCCGAGGTCGCGCAGATGCCGCACCAGCGAGCGGCCGGTTTCGTCGTCGCCGACAATTGAGACGAAGCTGACGTCGACGCCGAGGCGGACAAGGTTCTCGGCGACGTTGCGGGCGACACCGCCGAAGCTGCGATAGCCGTCGACAGGGTTCGACGTTTCGAAAATCAGATCCTTCTTGGCGTGGTATTTGCGGTCCAGAACTGCGCCGCCGATGCAGATCATGCGCTTGGAGGCCGGCAAGACATAGCCACGGCCGAGAATGTAGCCCTTGTTGACGAGCTGCACGATGTGGGCCGCGACGGTCGAGCGGGCAATGCCGAGCGCGGTCGCTATGTCCTGCTGACCGGCGAAGGGGTTCGCCGCGATGAGATCCAGAACCGCTTGTTCCTGTGCTCCAAGGTCGTCCATCTTCTCCACCCGGCCCCGTCCAATTCGCGGTTGGACATTTTCGATATGGACAACAACAGATGATCTTGTCAACATTCGTTTGTAGCTATAACGTTTCGTCCAATCGGCGTTTCCACCGCCTCTTTCGGGGCCGGACAATGCACAAGGGAAGGCATAGCGATGCGCATGCGAGATCATCCGCCCTGCCCGCTTTTACTGCTTCAACAGCCTGAAGCGGCCATGCCCGGTTTTCACCTTCTGCGTTTGACTGCTCCAGCAGGAAGGTGATCGCGATTATGCAGCCTGCGCCTCAAGTCGAAGCAACAGATCAGGGAATTCCCGTCGTCGATGTCGGGCCCTTCATCCGCAGCGAGGCCGGCGCCAGTGCCGTCGTTAGGGCTATCGAGACCGCCTGCCGGAATACCGGTTTCTTCCTCGTCACCGGCCATGGCGTATCGCCGGAAAGGACGATGCAGCTCTACAATCTGGCGCGCGCCTTTTTCGATCTTCCCGAGGACTACAAGCGCAGCCACGCACGCGGAACCACTCTGAACGGCGGGATGGCCTTCTCGCCGCTCGCCGACGAGGCGTTGGCCGCCACCAAGGGCATCAAGACGCCCGGCGACTATAAGGAAAGCCTGAATTTCGGCCTGCGCCTCAACGGCGACACCTGGCCGGATCGGCCCGAAGGTATCGAGAGCGCCTTTCACGACTATTTCTCCGAGATGGAGACGCTGGCCAGGCATTTGCGCCGCATCTTTTGCCAGGCGATCGGGCTCGAGCCCGACTATTTCGAGCCGGCCTTTGAGAACCATCTGTCGGCGCTCCGGGTCATCAACTATCCAGAGCAGGATGTGGATCCCCTGCCCGGCCAGCTTCGCGCCGGCGTTCACACCGACTATGGCTTCATGACCATCCTGCGTTCTGAGGCCTCGTCCGGTGGCTTGCAGGTGCAGACACGCGACGGCCGCTGGCTGGATGCGCCATCGATCGACGGCGCCTATGTCGTCAACATCGCCGACGCCTTCATGCGCTGGAGCAATGACGAATGGGTGTCGACGCCGCATCGCGTCGCCAATCCGGAGCGCAACAGGAAAGGCAGTTCGCGCCGCCAGTCGATCCCGTTCTTCGTCAATCCTGCCAAGGAGACGTTGATCTCCTGCCTGGAGCCGTTCTGCGCCAACGGCAAGCAGGCCAAATACGAGCCGATCACCTATGGAGACTATATCGAGCTGAAGACCCGACAGGCTTTCGGCCGCTGAACGATGGAGGGCTTCGGCCGTCCCAAGGAACGAATTGATTAAAAGAAATCAACAAGGGGAATTGTGATGACGAAACTGACCAGACGACAGACGCTTGCCGGAATGGGCGCGCTCAGTGCCGCCGGGCTGATCGGAATGCCTGCCATCGCCCAGGAAAAGACGCTGATCGTCCCGACGCTCGGCGGGGTCTGGGAGCAGTTCTGGCGCTCGTCCATCGCACCGGCCTTCGAAAAGGCCTCCGGCGCCAAGGTGACGCTCGATGTCGGCAATGGCCGCGTCTTCGGCGCCAATCTGCGCGCCGCCGGGGTCGACAAGCCCCCCTATTCGATCATCATGACCAACGAAGTCTTCGCCTCCGGCCTGCGCAAGGAGGGTTTCTTCGAAAAGCTCGACCTGGCGAAGCTGCCGAACTACAACGACCTCTATCCGCTGGCCAAGATCGCCGACGGTTTCGGCGCCACCGGCGCCATCTCGCCGATCGGCATCGGCTACCGCACCGATCTGGTGCAGACGCCGCCGAAGGCCTGGAAGGACCTTTGGAACAACGAGGAATTCAAGGGCAGGATCGGCCTCTACAATTTCGCCAACAGCGCCGGCAAGATGGAGCTCTTGCTGGCCTCGAAGATCTTCGGCAAGGACCAGTACGATGTCGACGCCGGCTTTGACGCGCTGGCCAAACTTGGTCAGGTGATCCAGGTCGACTTCAACCTTTCCACGGCCCTGTCGTCGGGCGAAATCGTCGTCGCGCCGTTCGACTTCGGCGAGATCGCGCGGCTGCGCAAGCAGGGCCTGCCGGTCGATTGCGTCGTTCCCGAGGAAGGCATGTTCATGTTCGACCAGACGGTCTCGATCCTGGCCAATGGACCGGAAAAGGAGTTGGCCTATCAATATGCTGATTTCCTGCTGTCGCCGGAAACCCAGATGCTGATGGCGAAGGAATTCTTCGTCTCGCCGACGAACTCGAAGGTGATCATTCCCGATGACCTCAAGGCCGACGTGCCGGTGTCGGGCGAGGCAATGACCAAGATTCTCACCTGGGACTGGGAGTTCGTCAACGAGAAACAGGGCGAGCTGGCCGAGCGCTGGGCCAAGACGATCCTTTAGCGCTGACATTGAACCGCGATGACGTCTCGGTTTCGGGCGCGCCTCCCGCCAGCCGCGCCGCATCTGCGGTGGCGGCCGATCGCCTGTGAAGTGGAGCATTCATGACCGAGGTTAGCATCGAGCGGCTGACCAAGACCTTCGGCAGCGCACGCGCGGTCGACGGCATCTCGATCCGCATCGCCGATGGCGAGTTCATTTCGCTGCTCGGTCCGTCAGGCTGCGGCAAGACGACGACGCTGAAGATGATCGCCGGCTTCGAGGAGGCGAGCGAAGGCGCGATCCGCTTCGACGGCAAGGATGTCGTCAACGTGCCGGCCGAAAAACGCGACATCGGCATGGTCTTCCAGAACTACGCGCTGTTTCCGCATATGACGGTGGACCAGAACCTCGCCTTCGGGCTGGAGATGCGCAAGATCGCCAGGCCCGAGATGCTGAGCCGCATCGCTGAGGTGCTCGACATGGTGCAGCTCGGCGGCTATTCCGACCGCTATCCGAACCAGCTTTCGGGCGGCCAGCAGCAGCGTGTGGCGCTTGCGCGCGCGCTGGTCATCGAGCCGAAGATCCTGCTGCTCGACGAGCCGCTCGCCAATCTTGACGCCAAGCTGCGCGAGGAAATGCGCGTCTTCATCCGCGACCTGCAGCGCCGCGTCGGCATCACCACCGTCTATGTCACGCATGACCAGGCCGAGGCGATGACCATGTCCGACCGGGTGGTGGTGATGTTCGGCGGCCGCATCGCCCAGATCGGCGCGCCGTCGGACATCTATGAGCGTCCCGAAAACCTCGAAGTGGCGCAGTTCGTCGGCCAGGTGAACCTGGTCAAGGGCACGATCACTGGGGCGGCCGGACCCGGCAAGAGCCGCGTCGCGTCCGGCTTTGGTGAAGTCGCCGTCGACAGCCGCGCGGACCACGCGCCGGGCACCTCTGTTACGCTGTCGCTTCGCCCGGAGGCGATCGAACTCAAACCCGCTGGCCAGGGCGGAGCGCAGGGCAAGGTCACGGCGCGCTATTATTCCGGCAGTATCATCGACTACCGCATCGCACTGGATTCGGGCGAGACGCTGCACGTCCAGACCTTTCCAAACATCAGGATTGCCGAAGGCGACCGCGTCAGCGTGCATGCGCCGGCGGACGGGTTCTGGCTGCTCGGGGCAGCAAAATGACGCCGGTGCGCCGCAAGCGCCTTGGGCCGCTGGTCCTGATCGCGCCGGCGGTGGTGCTGCTCGGCGTGTTTCTGGTCCTGCCCTATCTCAACATCGTGGTGATGAGTTTTCGCATGCCGGGGCAAGGCACGCCCTACGGTCCGGGCTTCACTACAGGCAATTACACGAAGTTCTTCGCCGACAGTTTCTATCTGCTCCAGGTCGCCAACACACTGTGGATCGGCCTCATCACCACCGCCATCTGCCTCGTCGTCGGCTTTCCCGTCGCCTGGCAATTGGCGCGCGGCGCCATGCGCTTTCGCGCCCTGGCCTATGGGCTGGTGCTGTCGCCACTGCTCGTCGGCATCGTTATCCGCTCCTATGGCTGGACGATCCTTCTGGGCAATGCCGGCCTCATCAACCGCACGCTGACTGGCATGGGCCTGATCGATCGCCCGCTGCCGCTGATGTACAACGCGCTCGGCATCGTCATCGCGCTCGTGCATGTCTTCCTGCCTTTCATGATCCTGCCGATCATGGCGGCGATCCAGGGCGTCGACCCATCGCTGGAATCGGCGGCGCGCTCGCTCGGCGCGTCGCGCTTCACCGCCTTCCGCCGCATCGTCCTGCCGCTGTGCACACCTGGCATCCAGGCCGGCTGCATCCTCGTCTTCGTCTTGTCGCTGAGCGCCTATGTCACGCCGTCGCTGATCGGCGGGCTGCGGGTCAAGACCATGGCCGTCACCGTCGTCGATGCGCTGATCGACACGTTCCAGTGGCCGTGGGGTTCGGCGCTGGCGCTGGCGCTGTCGGTCACCGGTGCGCTCTGCGTCGTCATCTTCGCGCGGCTGACGCGGATGAAATGGAAAGTGGCGCGACCATGAAGCGGCCGGTGCTCACGCTCTACTGCCTGCTGGTCTATGCCTTCCTGCTGGCGCCGATCCTGGTGGTCGTCGGCGCCTCGTTCAATGCCGGCAATTTCCTGACGTTCCCGCCACAGGGCCTGTCGCTGCGCTGGTATGTGACCTTCTTCCACAACGACGTGTTCATGCGCGCGATCCGCACCTCACTGTGGGTGGCAGCGGTGGCGACGGTGATTTCGGGAGTGATCGGCACCATGGCCGCGCTCTACTACGTCCAGCATGCCGGCCGCTGGAAGGAGGCGGTGCGCATCGCCATGCTGGCGCCGCTGCTGCTGCCGGAAGTGCTGACGGCGATCGCGCTGCTGTTCTTCGTCTATGCGATCGGCATCGGCACCACGACCATGATCGGCATGGTCGCCGGCCATGTGCTGATCACGCTGCCCTTCGTCTTCATCAACGTCTCGGCCTCGCTGGAAAGCTTCGATCCGTCCTGGGACATGGCGGCGCGCTCGCTGGGCGCCGGCCGCCTGACCAGGTTCCGGCGCATCATGCTGCCGCTGATCAAGCCCGGCGTCATCGGCGGCGCGCTGTTCGCCTTCATCATATCCTTCGACACCTTCACCATCTCGTTCATGCTGAAGGGGATCGGAACGTCGACGCTGCCGATCCAGCTCTTCGACTATCTGCGCACCAATTTCACGCCCGAAGCGGCAGCCGTCTCGACCGTATCAATCGTGCTGACGCTGATCGTGGTGATCGTCTCGGAGAAGGTATTGGGGCTGCGCATCCACCGCTTCTGAGGGGTTACGGCACCAGCACCAATGCACCCGTTGTCCGCCTGGATTCGAGGTCGCGGTGAGCATCGCCGGCGTTGGACAGGCTGTAGCGCCTGGGCGGTTCGATCTTGACGACGCCTTGCCGTAGCGCTGCGAAGAAACGTTCGACGTGCGGCGAAAGCTTTGCCGGCGTGTCGGTGTAATGTGCGTAGTTGGGACGCGATATGGTGATCGACTTTGACGCGAAGCGGCCAATGTCCCAATTTCCTACCGGTCCAGAGGCCTGGCCGAAACTGACGAGATGGCCGCGAATGCCGAGCGACGCCAGGGAACCGCCGAACGTGTCGTTGCCGACCGCATCATAGGCGACATCTGCCCCGGCGCCACCGGTCAGGCGCATGACGGCCTCGGCGAAATTCTCGCGCGAATAGACGATGACATGATGGGCGCCGAGACGTTCGGCGATCCGCGCCTTGTCGTCGGTGGATACGGTCGCAATGACCGTCGCGCCGAGATGGCGGGTCCATTGCACCAGAAGCTGACCGATACCGCCGGCGGCGGCGTGGATGAGGACGACGGAGCCCGGCTGCACCGCATGGACGTCGTGCAGCAAGAAACTTGCGCTGACGCCTTTGAGCAGACTGGCGGCGGCGGTCTCGTCTGGAATATCGTCAGAGAGGCGAACCAGCAGGTCAGGTGCCATGTTGCGCCGCTCGCAATAGGCGCCGACCGGCGGGCAGGCATAGGCGACACGGTCGCCGGCCGAAAGGCCCGAAGCCTCCGAACCAATCGCCTCGATGACGCCGGCGGCCTCCATGCCGGGAACGCCAGGCGGTCGCAGAAGGTCGAAATAGCCGGTGCGGCAGTAGACGTCGATGAAATTGACCCCGATCACCGTATGACGGATTTGCACCTCGTTCGGCGCGGGCGGTGGCAGAGCGATGTCCTTCAGCCGCAGCACCTCCGGCCCGCCATAGCGCTCGACCAGAATCGCCCGGGTTTTCGCTGTCTGGCCCGAAGACATGGTCGAAACGACCGGCGGCACGGCTGCCGCCGGTGCCGGAGCGACGACCGGCGATCTGGCCTGGAGAGGTGAGGCTGCGGGCCCTTCACGCAGAAGGTTGCGGATGGCTTCGAAGCCAGCCTGATAGATGCCCTCGGTGACAAGCTTGACCAATTCTTCGCGGCGATGCGCGGGTGGATTGAATTCGGAACGCCATTCCCAGAAAGTGGCGTTGCCGTCGGTCACCGGCTTCAACCGGATCGAAGCGACATAGTTCATCAGCGGCAGCGGTGCTTCGAGCAGGCAATAGCTCAACCGAAAGTCCTTGTCGGACAGCGCCAGAAGCTGTTCGCGCAATTCGCCGCCGTCTGCCAGCCGGAAATGACGCACCGACCCGACCGCATCTACCGGTTCGCCGCCATCGATTTCGCTGAACGCGATAGCCGGGTGCCAGCGGTCATGGCCATTGAAATCGCGCAGGATCGACCAGACCTGTTCGATCGGCGCGTCGATGACGGTACTTTGGCGGACCTGGACCATCCGCAGGCGTCAGCGCCCGAAGCGCTGCTTGAGCGCGCTGAGCGCCGCCTGGAACACGCCGGTGCCGATCTGATGTGTCAGCGCCGCCTCGCGTTCGGGCGCGCAGTCGAACTCCGCCTGCCACTCGGCCAGGGTCAAATTGCCGTCCGTGATCGGCGTCAGCGAGAACGTGGCGATGTAATTCTCCACCGCCATCGGGCTTTCCAGGATCGTGTAGCTGCAGGACAGGTCGTAGTCGGACAGCGCCAGCAATCTTTCGCGAATGCGGCCGCCATCCCTGAGCACGAAATTGCGTATGCAGCCGATCTGGTCGGATTGTGCATTCTGCTCGATGCGGCTCTCAGCGACGAACGGCGTCCAGCCCGGCAGCGCGTTGAAATCGCGGACCACTTTCCAGACCTCCACCGCCGGCGCGGGGATGACCGAGGAAACATACACCTTGGTCATTTCAGGCACCGTCGGCATGACACATGCGACCAAGGTATCGCGATTCACCTGCGAGCCGCATGGACTGCACGATCAAGTCAGCGGTCGCGATCGTCATCGTCATCCTTGCTGACCTTGGCTTTGCCTTTCTTGTCGCGGGTCAGGCTCGAAATGTCCTTGGCGTCGCGCAGCACGTCGGTCATCCGTCCGAGCGAACCGCCCTCGATGCCGATCTCCTTCATGAGGTTGTCGATCATCGGCGCCTGCACCCGGTAACGCAGCGCCGAATCGATCACTTCGTCGGTGACGTTGCGATTGCCGCCGGGACCACCATTGATGCCGTCGACATGCAGGATCTTGATACCCTCGATCTTCTCCATCGGCTTGACGCTTTCGCGGATGATGCCCTCCATGTGGTCCAGCAATTTGCCGCGCAGGCGCCCGGAGCGGGCCTCATTGGAAAGCAGGTTGTCGGCCTCGTTGAGCTGGCGATGGCCGGCGGCGTCGACCTGGTAGCGCTGGGCCGCGGCAAGGGCGTGGATTTTCTCCGCTTCCGCCGAGGCAACGGCGGCGATCTTCTGGGCTTCGGCAAGGCTCTTCGCCGCCTTCATCTCGGCATCGGCCGCCGCGGTAACGCGCAAGGCCTCGCGCTCGGCCTCCCGCGCCGCACCGATCAGGTCGGTCAGCTTGCGGCGCTCGGCGATCTCGCGCTCGCGGGCGGTGAAGGCCTGTTCCTCGGCCTGGATGGCCTTGGCGCGGACCGCTTCCGACGCCGCGATCGCCGAGGACCGCTCCTGCGTCTTCTTGGCGATGTCGATGGCCTTCTGGATTTCGGCGATCTCGATCTTCTGGTCACGGTCGACGCCAAGCTGACGCAGGTCGCGGTCCTTGATCAGCCGGGCCTCCTCGATGCCGCGCTCGGTGGTGATGCGGGCGCGCTCGACCTCTTCGCTGGCCGATATCTCGGCTTCCTCGAAAGCCTGGCGCTTGGCGATCTGCAGCGCTTCGAGATGGCGCTCCCGTGCAATCCTCACTTCGTCGATGGCACGCTCCTGCCCGATACGGGCCGTCTCGGTCGTCTGGTTCTCGACAATTTCGGCGCGGCGCCTTTCCGCCTCGGCCCTGGTGACCTCGAGCGCTTTTTCCGCCAAGGCGATCTGGCGCTCCAACTCGGCAATTTCGAGGGCCTTCTTGCGCTCGATTTCCAGTTGGCTCTGTGTGCCTTCGCGCTCTATGCGGGCCTTCTCCAAGGCAAGCTCGAGCGCGATCTGCTCGCGCTCGGTCAGTTCACGCATTTTCATTTCCGTCTCGTCGAGCGCGCGGCGCCGGGCAATCTCGCGGCGTTGCGTGTCCTCCTCGCTCTTGATCCGCTCCTCGGTGATGTTGCGCTCCTGGTTGAGGCGCGATTTCTCGACCGCTTCGCGCGAAGACAGTTGCGCCTGCTCCGACTCCTGGTCGCGCAGCGCGCGCTCGATGGCGAGTTCCGAGCGCTGCGAAGCGCGGCGGATCTCGACTTCGCGCTCCTGTTCGAGGCGGGCATATTCGGTGTCGCGGTCGATCTCCAGCACCTTGCGCTGGGTGTCGAGGTTCTGGTTGCGGATATCGACCAGCGTGCGCTGCTCGATCTCGTTGCGCATCCTGCGCCGCGTCTCGATCGATTCGGTGAGCTGGGTCAGGCCTTCGGCATCGAAGGCGTTGGACGGGTCGAAATATTCGAGGCTGGTCTGGTCGAGGTCGACGATGGCGACACTCTCCAGCTCGAGCCCGTTGGCGGCGAGTGATTCCGAGGCGAGCTGGCGGACCTTGGCGGCGTAGTCGCCACGCAGTTCGTGCATCTCCTCGAGCGTCATCTGCGCCGCGACGGTGCGCATGGCGCCGGCGAACTTGCCTTCCAAGAGTTCGCGGAGGCTGTCGGGCTGCAGCGTGCGGCGGCCAAGCGTCTGGGCGGCGGCCGCGACGAGTTCGCGGCTCGCTCCGACACGGACGAAGAATTCGGCGATCAGATCGACGCGCATACGGTTCTTGGTGATCAGTGCAAAACCATCTTCGCGGCGCACCTCGATGCGCAAGACGTTCATGTTGACCGGTGTGATCTCGTGCAACACCGGAATGACGAAGGCGCCGCCATTCACCACCACCTTCTCGCCCATGAAGCCGGTGCGCACGAAGGCCGTCTCCTTGGTCGACCGACGATAAAGCCATCTAAGAACATAGACGGCGATCACCACGACGATCGCGGCAATGATCAGCCACAAAAGGAAAGCGCCAAAGGTCTGCGCGGCCATTCTTTCTACCCTCCCAAACAGGATGCGGTCAGCCAAAGGCGACCGGCATCAATTCCATAAACCCGCCCACTCGAAGCCATCACGCCCGCCTTTGCAGTTTCGGCGTGATCGCGTGGAACGCATTGACCGCGGCGTCGACGAAAGACGTGTCGTTGATGTTCGATCGAACGCGATCGACATGGCGCAGCGCGGTCCGGCGAACGGTCTTCTCGATCGCCTCGAACAGCGCATTGTCGGCCTCCGGATCATGAAACGGCTGGCCCGGTGCGTCCAGCATCGACACACCGCCTTCCGGCAGCAGGAACCGCACCGGACCGTTCATTGCGTTGAGCCGCGCGCCGATCCATTCGCCGACGGCGCGGTTCTCGTCGCGCGTGGTCCGCATCAGGGTGACGTTCGGATTATGGATGACAAATCTGCGGCCTTTGAATTTCTCCGGCACGCTGTCGCGTGGGCCGAAATTGACCATGTCCAGCGCGCCGGTCGAGCCGACATAGGGCAAGCCGGTGCGGATCGCCGCGCCAAAGCGGTCTTCGGTCGCCGGGAACACGCCGCCGACAATCATGTCGGCCACTTCCGTCGTGGTCAGGTCGAGGAAGGCCGAAAGCTGCCGGGAATCGCCCAGGTTTTCCATGGCCCGCCCGCCGATGCCTGTGGCGTGGAAAACGAGACAGTCATAGTCCGCTTCAAGGCGCTTGCTCACCGCCTGCACAGCCGGCGTGGTGACGCCGAACATGGTGATGCCGACGGCCGGACGCGCCAGCTTGCGTTTGGCTTCCCACGCCTCGGCATTGGGAAGCTGTGCGACCATGCCCGCCATCGCATGCGCGGCATTCGAAAGCACCTGTTCGGTGATGGAGTTCAGCCCTTGAACGTCTGCCACCGAATGAAACATCATGATGTCGGCGCCGCCGACATATTTTGCGACGTCACCGGCGGCAACCGTCGAGACCATCAGTTTGGGGATGCCGACGGGCAGCGCGCGCATGCCTGATGTCGCCAGCGTGGTGCCGCCGGAACCTCCGGCCGAAATGACGCCGCCGATGCGCGGCTCGCGCTCGATCCAGCGCGCAAAGGCTTCCGCCATGGCGCTCACCGAGCCGCCGCGATCATTGGTAAAAACGGCCGGCGACCCTCGCGGGTGCAGGCCGGCAACCTGCATGGCGGGAACGTCGGCGCTCGACGGCTTTCCGGACGTCGACAGGTCGACGGTGCGGACCGGCACGCCCAGGGACTTCAGGCGGTCGGCAACGAAGCGCAATTCCTTTGCCTTGGTGTCGAAGGTGCCAGCGACCAGAACGGTCCTTCCGATGCGTTCGGCGAAGGGAATGGCGAAGACATTCTTCAAGTCGTCCTGTGGCGAAGCCTTCTCGATCGCCGCCTGCCGCATGGCTGTCACCGGCACATTCCAGCGGTTCGGCAATTCGGTCACCGGATGGTAGAGGCCGTCCTGCGGACCAGTGTTGCGCGAAGCACCTCTGTCGATGCGATAGACCTCGGCCAGTTGTTCTTGAGCCTGTGCCGCTGCCGCGGGCGTGACCGTGGGTTCGTCGGAATGGCGGCCCACGCCGAGCAGCCGCTGCTGCAGTTCGCGGTCGGCGGCAAGCGCCGCGGCGCCCATGACCCGGTTGATGCGCCCGTTGACCATGATGGCGACGCGATCGGACACGGCAGTGGCGACGCCGATATTCTGCTCGATGACGAGGATCGCCATCTCGCCTTCCTCGGCCAGCGTCACCAGCATACGCTCGACTTGCTCGACGATGACAGGAGCGAGCCCCTCCGTCGGCTCGTCCATGACCAGCAGTTTCGGATCGCTCAACAGCGCGCGCGAGATCGCCAGCATCTGCTGTTCGCCGCCCGACAGCTGCGAACCGCCATTGGCCCGGCGCTCGGCGAGACGCGGAAAAATCTGGTAGACGCGCTCGGCCGTCCAATTCGCATCACGGCGGTTGCCCGCCGCGAGGCGCAGGTGCTCGTCGACCGTCAGGCTGGGCCAGACGCGACGCCCCTGCGGCACATAGCCGACGCCGAGGCGATGGATCTCGTGCGGTTCGAGTGCGGAAACCTCGCGGCCGCCGACCCGGATCGAGCCCGAGCGCGCGCGCTTCAGCCCGGCGATGGTGTTGCAGAGCGTCGTCTTGCCCATGCCGTTGCGGCCGACGACCGACAGCACGCCGCTGTCCAGCGTCAGCGACACGCCCTGCAGCGCATGGCTTTCGCCGTAATAGACTTGCAGATCCTCTATTCTGAGGACCGCCTTGCCGGACGGAGATATTGGGGCGGGAGGAGCCGAGCGCTCAGCCATGCTTGCCTCCGAGATAGATTTCCTGGACCTCCGGGTCGGCCTCGATCTCCTGCGGCGTGCCTTCCTTGAACAGGCGGCCATTGTGCATCATCGAAACATACTCCGAGACACGCAGCGCAACGTCGAGATCGTGCTCGATGATAACATAGCCGATGTGCTTGGGCAGCCCGTTGAGGATCGCCACCAGATCGCGCCGCTCGGTCGGCGACAGTCCCGCCGCCGGTTCGTCGAACAGGATGAAGCGCGGCGCGCCGGCCAGCGCCAGTGCAATCTCCAACTGCCGCTGCTGGCCATGGCTGAGCGTCGCCACCAGAGCGTCGCGCCATGTTTCCAGATGCACCGCGTTCAGGATCGATTCCGCCTGCACCCTGTTGACGTCGGTGGCTTTTGGCCGAAGCAACGAGAACCGCCGGCGTGACACACCCCGGCATGCCAGGAAGATGGAATCGAGAACCGACAGGCCCTTGAACAGTTGCGAAATCTGGTAGGTCCGCCTCAGGCCGCGCCGGATGCGTTCATGCGGCGGCAGGTCGGTGATGTCCTCGCCGAAAAAGCGGATGCGGCCTGATGTCGGCAGAAAGTCGCCGGTCACGGCATTGAACAGCGTGGTCTTGCCGGCTCCGTTGGAGCCGAGGATCGCGCGCCGTTCGCCGGCCGCGATCCTCATATTGATGGCCGAGAGCGCCACCAGCGCACCGAAATGACGCGCAACGCCGTCCAGTTCCAGCGCATACGCACCGGTTCCTTGCAAACGGGCTGCCACGTCGTTTTCGGCCACTGTCGATCGCTCCCGCGTTACGGCCGATTACGGGCAGCTCGGATTGTCGCGGCTGACGGCACCAAGCTTCATGAACTCGTCTTCCGGAATGCCGAGCGTCTGATTGACCTGCGACACGACCTTGACGAGCTTGTTCAAGAGATTGCCGTCTGCCCCTTCCGTCACCTCGGTCAGGTAGATATCGGCGATCGCATTGCGGTTCTTGTCGAGCGAGACTTTGCCGGTCGGCGTGTCGAAGGACAGTTTCGAGAGTGCGTCGCGCAGCTTGGCACCGTCGGAGACATCGCCGCCGGCCTGTTCGAGGGCAAGCAAGGTCGCCTTCATGTTGACATAGTAGCCATGGGCGAAGAGCGAGGGCGAGGGAAAGGCGCCCGGCTGCTTCTTGTAGGCTTCGACAAACGCTTTCCATTCCGGCGCATCATTGGTGTCGGCGGTCGGGCCGGCGGACGGCGTGCCAACCAGCACGTCGCGCAGCTTGCCCTTCGACGTCAGCACCGTCTGGTCGACGGTGATCGAGCCGCCGATCAGCGGCGCGGAGCCGCCGCCCTGCTGATACTGGGTCAGGAAGTTGACCGCGTCGGCCCCGCCAAGCGCGACATAGATCGCATCGACATCGTCTGGAATGGCGGCAATGACCGAGGAGAAGTCCTTGTTGCCGATCGGCACCCAGGATTTCGACGGCACCTTGCCGCCCGCCTTGCAGAATTCTGCCATGAAGCCGAAGACCTGCGTGTAGGGAAACGAATAATCCTCGGCGACGGTGGCGACTTTCTTGTAGCCCTTGTCGTTGAACGCATACGTGCCGAGGCCGGCCATCCACTGCGCGCCGTCGGTCGAGAAGCGGAAGAAGTTTTCCGCCGGATTGCGCAGCGTCGTATCCTGCGCTGCCGACGTCCCGTTGATGAAGGTCACGGTCGGCTGGGTCTTGGCATAGTCCTTGACGGCCAGGCCCTCGTCACCCGAAAGCGGGCCGACCAGCACCTTGACGCCATCCTGCTCGACCAGCTTGCGCGCCGCGCGCACCGCGCTGTCGGGCGACGCGTCGGACGAACCCTTGACGATCTCGATTGTCTTGCCGGCGACCTTGCCTACGACTTCCTCGACCGCCGTCATCGCGCCGCGTTCGCCGTCCTCGCCGAGTACCGTGAATGGTCCCTCGAAGGTCGCGAGCACGCCGATCTTGATCGTGTCGTCGGCAGCGAGCGCCAGCGACGGCGCGGTCAGCCCGGTCGCAAGTGCCAGCGCAAGCAGTGTGCGTCGATGTATTCTCATGTTTTCCTCCCTTTGATTGACATTTTCGCAGTGGCTCATTCCATTCCGGTCGCTAGGGGGCCGGAACGCAAGGACTCCTGGGCAAGATGCGGTTTGATCCTCCCCCATAACCCAAGAATTCCATCCGGCGAGACGAAGACGATCACCAGAAACACCAGACCGATCAGCGTGTTGAAACGTTCGGCCCCGACAATATCGATGGCAAAGGTCTGCATCAGGACAACGACGAGCGCGCCGAGGAAAGGCCCGATCGGATGCCGCAAACCGCCGATCACGGCGATGATCAACACGTCGATCGCCACGTCCACGCCGATGGTGCCGGGCGAAACGCGACCGTTGAACCAGACCAGGAGCACGCCAGCCAGGCCGGCGATGATGCCGGCGAGAAACCAGGCAAAGACCTTGTGCGCGGTGACGTCATAGCCAAGCGCGCGCATCCGTCGCGGGTTGTCGCGAATCGCCTGCAAGGTCAAGCCGAAGGTGGAGCGGGCGCCGTAGAGTATGGCCGCATAGGACAGGACGGCAAAAACGAGACAGAGGTAATAGAAGGCTTTCGGATCGCGCCAGTTGACGCCCCA
The DNA here is from genome assembly GCF_055901555.1 of Mesorhizobium sp. WSM4821. Lineage (NCBI taxonomy): Bacteria > Pseudomonadati > Pseudomonadota > Alphaproteobacteria > Hyphomicrobiales > Phyllobacteriaceae > Mesorhizobium > Mesorhizobium sp. WSM4821. The sequence goes on from NZ_CM148371.1 coordinate 6,834,481, forward strand.
GAACGAAGGGGCATGGATGCCGGCGTAGCCGGAATGGCCATTGAAAATCGCGTAGTTCTGCTGGGCGAAATAGTAGGTGGCGGTGGCGATCGCCAGCGTGATCATGATGGTGTAGATGCCTTCGGTGCGCACCGAGATCCAGCCGATCAGCGCAGATGCCACCGCGGCCGCCAGCACGGCGAAGGGTACCGCGAGCCACCATGGCCAGCCCAGGCCGAGCACGTTCGAATTGTTGTTGCCGAGGATCGCGATGGCATAGGCGGCGATGCCGGCGACGGTGATCTGCGCCAGGCTGACCATGCCGCCATAGCCTGCCAGCATCATCAGCGACAAAGCGAGCATGCCGAAGATCAGCGAATAGCCGCCGATCTGCGTCAGGAAGAAATCCGATGCCACCAGCGGGTAGAGGACCAGGGCCACGGCGAGGATGATGTGACCTGGGCCAAGCCTTTCCAGCCATGTCTGTTGGGGCGCCGTCGCATCCGTGGCGAGGGTCAGGCTCATCGCGCTTTCCCCATGATGCCTTGCGGCCGGACCGCCAGCGCCACCACCATGATGACGAAGGTGAGAACGATGCCGTAGGTCGGGAAATAGACAAGGCCGATCTGCTCGGCGAGGCCGATCAGCAGCGCGCCAATGGCAGCGCCTGATATCGACCCCATGCCGCCGACGATGACAACGACGAGCGAGGCAAGCAAATAGCGGACGTCTTCGCCGGGCGCGACCGAAAGCGCCGAACCACCGACGACGCCGGCAAAGCCGGCAAGCCCGGCACCGACGGCAAAGACGATGGCAAAGACCGCATGCACATTGACGCCGGAGGCCGAGAGCATGGCGCGGTCGTCAACGCCGGCGCGGATCATCATGCCGACGCGCGTCTTGTTCAGCATCAGCCAGAGACCGACGCCGATGACGATCGCCGCCGCCAGCACGACAAGGCGGTAGAGTGGATAGGTGAGGAAAACCGATGCGCCGTTCGACCGCACCGCGGTGATCACCGGCAGCGTCAGTGCGCCATCCAGCCATTCAGGCACCGCGATCTGATAGGTGCCGCCTGCCCAGACCGCCAGCATCAGGTCGGCCGCGACGATCGAGATGCCGATGCTGACCAGGGTTTGGCGCAGATCGTCGCCTTCCAGGCGACGGAAGACGAAGATCTGCATGACGACGCCGACCGCCGCCAGAACGATGAAGCCGGCGGCGACGCCCAGCAGCCAATAGCCGGTGCGGTTCGCCACTTCGTAGCCGATATAGGCGCCAAGCAAATAGAGCGAGCCATGCGCAAGATTGACGTTGCGCATCAGCCCGAAGATCAGCGTAAAGCCGCTGGCAACCAGGAAATAGAGGCCGGCGAGCGTGATCCCGTTGAGGATGGCGCTGACGAACGCCTTCTTCGAGATCAGGATGGCGTTCAGCCAATCCGGCCAGACGGCGAAGACCAGCCATGCGACGAGCGCGGCGGCAAGCAGCCAGAAAAGGCCCCATGCCTGCCGGCGCGTCATGCCGCCGCCCGCCATTGACGAGGAGGATAGCTGGGACGTCGACGGTGGCTGGTCGAGGATGCTCATGCGGTCAGCCGGCGACGCTGCTCGTTCATGCGTGGCGCCTTGTGGAACTTGCCGTCCTTCATGATGGCGAGGATGCGGTTCTTGTCCTGCAGGATGCGCACATCGGAAATCGGGTCGCCGTCGATCAAAAGGATGTCGGCGAGGTAGCCTTCCTTGATCAGCCCGAGCTCGTCGCCCATGCCCATGATCTGGCCACCATACTTGGTTGCGGCCTGGATTGCCTCCATCGGCGAGAAGCCGAGCATCTCGACGAAAGTCTGGATGTCCTTGGCGTTGGTGCCTTGCGGCGTCCAGGCAAAACCGTAGTCGCCGCCGATGCAGACGCGGATGCCGCGCCGATGCATCTTCTTCATCGTGTCGATGCACATTTCGAGCTCGCGCTCGTATTCGAGCGACAGCGGCGATCCGGGCTTGATGCCCCATTGCTCGGCATGGCGCGCGGTGTTGATCAGCCAAGCGATGCCCGGCGCCACGAAATGCTTGTCCTTGGCCGCCTCGAGCATGTCGAGCGATTCTTCGTCGGCAAACGAGGCGTGGTAAATGTTCTGGATGCCGTGGCGGATGCACTGCTTGACCGAACCGGACGAGCGGGCATGGGCCGACAGCACCTTGTTGCGGCAGCGCGCCTCGGAGGCAGCCATGGCGACCTCTTCCTCCGACATCGGCGTCTCTTCGGCGCCCATGCCGGTGATGCTTTCGCCGGACAGGTTGAGCTTGATCGAATCGACGCCGTATTTGATCAGCTGGCGCACCGTGCGGCGGATTTCCTCAGGTCCCGAGACGACGATGCCGAGATTGAGACCTTCGTGGGGAATGTGCGAGGGCGCGGAATCGCCAAGGCCACCGACCGTGGTGATCTCCGGACCGGCGGCGAGGTAACGCGGCCCCGGGAAACGGCCCTGATTGATGAATTTCTTGGCGACAACGTCGAGGCGCGGCTTGGCGGCCGCCGCTCCCCTGCCCGCCGTGAATCCGGCATCGAGCACCAGCTTGGCCATCTCCATGGTGACCAGCATGTGCTCTTCGAGCTCCATCATCTGGATCGGGTCGATGCCGGGCGCGTTGTTCCAGGACAAATGCAGATGCGCGTCGATCATGCCCGGCATCAGCGTCGCGCCCATGCCGTCGATCGTCGTAACACCCCCGGACGCGCCAGCGTAGGACAACGACGCGGACGAGGAGCCAAAGCGCGACGAGCCCTTGGTGATCTGCTTGATGCGGTTACCCTGAACCAACACCTCGCCGGTGTAAGGATATTCCCCGGTTGCATCGAGCACACGCACATTGGTGAAAAGCGTGTTGCCCGAACCGTTTCCGTTCCAGCCGTCGTCTGCCATCAGAAAACCTCCCAAACTGGCGAGCGTACTGTTTTTACGCCCGAATTCCGATCCTCACCTATCAACGCGTCTCAAAAAATCGGCGAGCTTCTGGCTGCTTTCGCGGGGGCACTCCACCGTCGCCCAGTGTCCGCACCGATCGAGAGACGAGAATATGGCCCCCTTGATCCTGTCGGCAAGCGCCTGGCCGACGCTCATCGGGTTGACCGTGTCGGCGTCGCCGGTGACCAGCAAGGTCGGCGCCGAAATCCGTCTGCTGTCGACGGCTGTCGCCTTGGCCAGGGCTTCGCAGGTGCGGGCGTAGGATTCCGGATCCTGCCTGGTGATGGATTCGCGCACGAAGGCGACGGCTGCGGGCGAGGTTTGCCTGGTATGCGCCGACAGCGCATTGGCGACAATCTGGTCGGCGATGTCGGCGATACCGCCGGAGCGCGCAAGCCGCGCCCGGTTGGCAAGGCCTTGCCGCGTCGCCTCCGCCGGCTCGGCCAGTGCGCCGAACAGCGCCAGCGAACTCACCAGCGACGGCTGCGTTGCCGCAATCTGCTGGCAAACGATCGTGCCCATCGAATGGCCGACGAAATGGGCCCGCGTCACGCCGACGCCCTCCATTGCCCGTATGACGGCGTTGCTCATCGCCTCGATGGTGAGCGGTTCGAGCGGCCTTGCCGAGCGCCCGGAACCCGGCAGATCGAGGCGGATGACCCGGTAGGCCGAGAGCGCCTCCATCTGCGGCTGGAACATGTTCGACGTTCCACCGAGGCCGTGGATCATGACGACCGGGGGACCTTCGCCGGTGACTTCCGCAACAACCTGGCCGACGGTAACAGTCGTCATTGGACCCGCTCCACGATCCGGTTCTCCAGCGTGCCGATGCCGTCGATCTCGACCCGGACAAGGTCGCCGGCCTTGAGATATTTCGGCGGATCGAAGCCGATGCCGACGCCAACCGGCGTTCCGGTCGCGATGATGTCGCCCGGCTTCAAGGTGATGCCTTGCGACAGCGTCGAGATGATGGTTGGAATATCGAAGATGAGCAGCGATATTTTTGAGTTCTGGCGAAGGTCGTCATTGACGAAACAGCGCACCGAAGCGTTTTCCAGATCGAACTCGTCCTTGGTAATCGCCCACGGCCCCATCGGGCAAAACGTATCCTGCGACTTGCCGATCAGCCACTGGCTGTATTTTCCCTGCAGGTCGCGCGCGGTGACATCGTTGACGATGGTGTAGCCCCAGACGTGATCGTAAGCGTCCGCTTTCGAAATGCCGCGCCCACCTTTGCCGATGATGACGGCCAGTTCCGCCTCATAATCGATCGCTGTAGACACGGATGGGTCGATCAGCACGCTTGCATGCGTTGCAACGACCGATTCCGGAACTTTCGAGAAAATGATCGGGTGCTGCGGAATGGCGCCGGAACCGGCGCTTGAATCGAAACCGCTGCGCGCAAATTCATGCGCATGCTCGTAATAATTCTTGCCGACGCAGAAAATGTTGCGGGCAGGCAGCGGGATTGGCGCCTCGAGCTCGACCTGCGCCAACGGCAGCGGCGAAAGCGTCCGCGGCATCCCGGCCCCGTTCCGCCGCAACAGCGCCAACACTCCCGACAATGCCTGCTCGACGGGAATGTCGAAAGGAGCAACCGACTGGCTGTCGAGGTCGACAATTCCCACGCGACGTTCGCCTGCGATCGAAAATGTCGCGACCCTCATCCCGTCTCTCCCTGAACCTTTTATGAGCCAATAACCGCTCTTTCGTTACACGCTACTGCCGATTGGTTTAGGCTGCAAGAGCATTTTGTGAGATAATCCGGAGAAAGTCGACAGTTTTGCCGCCCGGATCTGTTCAGGCGCTAGACCAACTGTGCAGAGACTGATATTATTGGTCCAACATTGGATCAGATAAAGAGCGCTGCCGAATGCCCAAGCTCGTCGCCAACGACATCGCCGTCATGCTCAAGAAGCGGATTTCCTCCGGGGAATGGCTTGAGGACGGCCGGATGCCGCCCGAGCGCGACCTGGCGGTCGAATTCGGCGTGGCGCGCAATACAGTGCGTCGTGCCGTCGGTTTCCTGGAGGACGACGGCACGGTTGTGCGGCATGTCGGGCGCGGTACCTTCCTGACCGCAACCAATCCGGACTCCATCGCCGCGACCGTCGCGCGGATGGAGGGCACCAGCCCTGCCGACATGATGGAGATCAGGCAGTTGCTGGAACCGGCCGCGGCGGCCTTTGCCGCGACCAATGCCAGCATGGCGGAACTGAACGCGGTTCGTGAAGCCCATCAGACCGCATGCGAGGCCGAGGACATGCCGAACTTCGAACATTGGGACGCCGAGTTCCATCACCGCGTTTTCGCATGCTGCCGCAATGATTTCCTGAAAGAGATTCACAATCTCATGCGCACGATCCGCAACCAGTCGCCCTGGTTCGAAATGAAGAAACGTTCGTTTTCGGAGGAACGCCGGCAAACCTATTGCAGCGAGCATCAGACCATATTGGACGCATTGCTGCATCGTGATCCCGAAAGCGCCAACCAAGCGATGCTTGCCCACCTCAAAACGGTCGAACGCAACCTTCTTGGCCGGTAATTTCTGAAGGCCGTCCTTCTCCGCGCAAGTCCAGATAGCATTACCACGACCGAAGTCGACGGGGCCGAGCGACGAGGTACCGACTCCGGCCTGACGAATGCGACCGGCACGGTCCAGCATCAACAATGCAGAACCGGAATAGTAGCCGGAACGAACCAATGCCGACCGCCGGCACTGGTCGGCGCTTGGCGCGGCATCACATTATCTATTGCCGACAGCAAGAACGTTGAAAGCAGGCGGATGAGCGAACAAGGATTGATGTCGGAGCTGGAACGGTTGGTTTCCGAGGACCGGAACCCAAGGACGAGGGATATAGACCTGCTGCCGACCATCGATATCCTGCACAAGATCAATGACGAGGACAGCGGCGTTCCGGCCGCCATCGAGCAGGTCATCCCGGAAATCGCCGCCGCCGTAGACCGGATTGTGGGTGCTTTCCAAAAAGGCGCCCGGCTTGTCTATATGGGCGCCGGCACGAGCGGCCGGCTGGGGGTTCTCGACGCTACGGAGTGTCCGCCGACCTTCGGCGTGCCCGAGGGGATGGTGGTGGGCCTGATCGCTGGCGGTCCCGACGCGCTGGTGCGGGCAGCGGAAGGCGCCGAGGATGACCCCAAACAGGGCATGCAGGCCCTGCAGGACATCAAGTTGACTGCGGACGATGTGGTGATCGGCATCGCGGTCAGCGGGCGCACGCCCTATGTGGTCGGCGGCCTGACCTATGCAAGGCAGGTGGGAGCAGCCACCGTGGCGCTGTCCTGCAATCCCAGATCGGTCATCGCCGGCATGGCAGACATCGCCATCTCTCCGCTTGTCGGCCCCGAGGTTCTCGCCGGCTCGACCCGGCTGAAGTCAGGAACAGCGCAAAAGCTCGTCCTCAACATGCTGACGACCGCCAGCATGATCCGGATCGGCAAGAGCTATCAGAACCTTATGGTTGACCTTAACCCCAGCAACAGGAAGCTCCTCGCCAGGGCCGTCAGGATCGTGATGCAGACGACCGGTTGCTCAGCGCAACAGGCAAGACATGCATTGCACCAGACCGGCAATGACGTGAAGCTGGCAATACTGGTGACGATCACCGGCATGGGCGTGGAAGAGGCGCGCAAGGCACTCGGCAATGCGGGAGGGTTCCTGCGAAAGGCGATAGGCGAAAGGACGCTGTGAAGCCGGATAGCCCTACGAAGGCTCCTCCGGTGGCCGGTTATGCAGTCTACGATCGATCGGGCATACCGGCATTACCGGAACCGGGCTGTGGATCGACTTCGACAAACGCAGGGCGAGACCTTGCTCGTCAGCCGGATCCATCCGACACGTCATTTCAACCGCGGGATCGCAGCGCCTCGCCAATCGGTCGGCGATCCGTCAATGGAGCCTAGGAAATCGATCATGGAACCAATCTGGGCCGTCGGCCTGATGACCGGCACCGTCCTCGACGGCAATATCGACGTCGCGCTGATCAAGACCGACGGCGAGCGGATCGAGGATTTCGGCACCTACACGCTGGCGCCTTATCCGCAGTCGATCCGGACCCTGCTTGAGGAGACGCTGCGCCAGGCAAGAACCTGGAATTTCACCGGACCGGAGCCGGCGATCTTCCGCGAAGCCGAGGAAGCCCTGACTCGCGCCCAGTCGGCAGCCGTCAGGAACCTGGTCGAAAGCTACGGGCTTGCGATGGCCGATATCGGGGTGGTCGGCTTCCATGGCCAGACCGTGCTGCATCGTGCCCCGCAGGTCGGCCGGCTCGGCCAGACCCGCCAGCTCGGCGATGGTGCGTTGATGCATGCTATTCTGGGGACCAAGGTTGCCTACGACTTCCGCTCAGCCGACATGCGCGCCGGCGGGCAAGGGGCACCGCTGTCCGCCGCCTATCATGCTGCGTTGCTGCGCGAGGCCGACGCCAGCGGCGACACGGCGGTCCTCAATCTCGGCGGTGTCGGCAACATCACCTGGTGGGATGGCAAGGACAATGTCGTCGCTTTCGATACCGGACCGGCCAACGCGCCGCTCAACGATTTCGTCAAGGCGAAGGGGCTAGGCGAAATGGACCGCGACGGCGCGCTCGCGCGGACCGGCACCGTTGACGAAGCCAAGTTGGCCAAGCTCTTGCAGCATCCCTATCTGGCCAAGCCCTATCCAAAATCGCTGGACCGGTTCGATTTCGGCGCGGCCATGGCGGAGGGGATGAACGCTGAGGATGGCGCCGCACTGCTGACGGCATTCACCGTCGCCGCCGTCGGCAAGGCACTCGACCTGCTGCCGCGCCGGCCGAAGCGGCTGGTGGTCAGCGGTGGCGGCCGCCACAATCCGACGATCATGGCCATGCTTGCCAGCCGCGCCGGCGTCGAAGCCGTGCCGGCGGAGGCGCTCGGCTGGAAGGGTGACGCGGTGGAGGCGGAGTGCTTTGCCTTCCTTGCGGTTCGCGTGCTCAGGGGCCTGCCGATAAGCTTCCCGACCACCACCGGTGTGCCACAGCCGATGCGCGGCGGACGCCTTGCCGGCTGACTGATGCATATCGTCCAAAACTGCGCAGCGGTCCCTTCAGACGCGACGCGCTTTAAGCCAACAATTTCTTCTGCAGGAACACCCGGCTGCGGCCGACGGGAAAGTCGGGGAGAATGCCGGAGGGCCGATACCCCTGGCGCTCATAAGCCTTGACCGCCCTGGGATTGAACGTGTCGATCAAGGCGCCGTGGCAGCCGCGTGCGACGGCTTCCTGTTCGGCCGCGTCCAACATCCTGCCGGCCATGTGTTGGCCACGCAGTCGCTCGTCGACCCAGAGCCATTGCACATAGAGCCAGCCCCAGGCGGTGTATCCCGAGATGCCGGCGACAAGCGCACCGTGCTCGTCGCGCACGAACACGGCGAGCGCCTTCCTCCCGGCCGCACCGACGTCGCCGTCGTTGAACGCGCTGAGCCGTTCTCCCAGAAAAGCGATCTCCTTGGGCGAAGGGTCGGCGGTCGTTTCAAGCGTCGTGTTCATCGCATGTCCAGACAAGCTCGCGGCTGGATATCGGTATACAGCGCCGCGCGCCCGTCTGGACGCTGTGGCACTTTCAACTGCATTTATCGAAGGACAAGGACGGGGCGCAAGCTCTCCCGCCGCGTGGCTCAAGACGGCGCTTACGACAGTCCGCGGCTACACGGACCGCTGCGGACGCCACGCCGCCGCCGATGCCGCGACCAGCATGAGCAAGGCTGCGACGATCGCCGATGCCGCAAAACCAAAGCCGGAATAAAGCGGTCCGAAGGCCGTGGTGCCGCTAAACACCGCGAGATAGGTCACCGCGCTGTTCAAACCCATGATCGTGCCGCGCCGCGCCGGATCGAGCGCCGAGAGGCGCATCACCAGGACGTTCAGTCCAAAATGATTGGCAAGCCCCCAGACCGCGACCATCGCGATGGTCAGGCCAAAGCTGCCGCTTGATGCGGCAAGCGCGAGATAGACGACCGCGACGAGCAGATAGGCGAACGGCATGACGCGTCGCGCGCCCAGGCGATCGATCACACCGTCAAGAAGTGCCGCCATGCCGAAGCCTGCGCCATAGGCGAGCGCGGCCAGCCCGTTGGCACTGACCGGCTGTCCCAAGCCATTGTGAAGATGATCGCCAAGATAGCCATAGACGCCATAGAAGGCGGTCATGAAGGCGCCGCAGGCGATCAGAAGCGGCACTATGCCGGGCACGGCCAAGGCGCCGAGCGGCGTTGGCGCCGGGCCGCTTTTCCTGGCATCGCTCAGCGACGTCACCGTAAGGCCGGTCAACGCGAGCGCCGCAAGGACCGCGACCGCCGCGAAAACGGCGCGCCAATGCACCAGATCGGCAAGCACCGCCGACAATGAGACGCCGGCCACCATGCTGAGCGTCCATCCGGTCAGCACGACGCCTATCGTCCCGCTTTCGCGGCCAGGCGGCGCGATCGCAGCGGCGCTGGCATAGATTGCCGGCATGGCGACGCCGGCAGCAATGCCGGCGAGAAGCTGGGCCGCAACCAGCGCCGTCACCGTCGGCGCGGCGGCGCTGGCGACAAGCGCGACCGCCAGCAGCAGCAACGCGCCTTGCAGCATGCGGCGGGCGCCAAGCCGATCGATATAGCGCGCCAGGAACAAGGCGCTTGCCGATGTGCCAAGACCGAACGCGGCGGACGCGACCATGACGGCCGGCACGCTTGTCGCAAACGACGCGGCCACTGCCGGTGCTATCGGACCGAGAACCAGCGAGTTCGAGCCGATCACGGCGATGCATCCGGTCAGGAGATAGGCGAGCGCCGGGATAGGTGCCCTGGGCGTTGCGGCCAATGTTGCGACTTGATCACTGTTCGACATATGGCCATAATGGCCGTATTAAATTCTGTATCAATCAGGAATTTTAATATGGATGAAGAAACATATGGCATTCCGCAGAACAGGCCTGCTGCCCGCGATGTCGACGCAACCGACCGAAAGATATTAGGCGTTCTGGTCGATGACGCGACGGTCAGCTATGCCGAGCTCGGCGAGCGCATCGGCTTGTCGCCGCCGGCAGCCCATGAACGGGTGAAGCGCCTTCGGCGCAGCGGTGCCATCCGCAACACCGCGGCAATCATCGATCCCAAGGCGGTGCGCAAGCCGCTGCTTGCTTTCGTGCACATCGACACCAAGGGCTGGGGAAAGACACCCGAACTGATGGCGATTTCCGAGCATCCCGAAGTCGAGGAGATCCATTCGGTGGCGGGCGACACATGCATGCTGATCAAGGTCCGCACCGAAGACACTCGGGCGCTCGAAGGCCTGTTGTCGCGGCTGTACGAAACGCCTGGCGTCACCTCGACGCGAAGCTACGTGGTTCTGTCGACCTATCTCGAGCGGCCGGTGCAGCCCGGGATTACGACCGAATGGCCGACGCCCCGGCACATGGCCAAGCCGCTCTATTAGCCGGAGCGCGAGTCGGGACGGTGTCCAGCATCAACTCAATGAAACGGGATTGATGCCGGACAAGACGCCTTACTGAAGCTTCGCCCGCAGGGCGTTGACGTCATCCGTCGTCATTTCGCCGTCGGTGGTCACCTTGCCATCGACGATCTTCCAGAGCCGGAACGGGCCGGTGATGTCGCCATATTTGTCGAAAGCGACCGGACCGATGACGCCTTCGTAGCGGATCGGCTTGCCATCCTTGATCAGGCCGAGCGCCTTGGCGAACTCGTCCTTGCCGGCATGGATCGGCGTGCCGGCCGGATCGACGGCCTTGTAGATCGCGTCCTTGATCTTGGCCGGATCCTCGGAACCGGCAATGGCTATGGCCAAGCCGACGATGGCGCCGGCATCGTAGGAGCGGTCGGCCGCCGGGTTCGTCGGTTCGATGCCCGAAAACTCCTTGTAGTTCTTGGTGAAATACTCGGTCGATGCGGTCGGGCTGGTGCCCGACGAGGTGCCATAGGCGTCCTTTAGGTAATCGGCGCCGACGGATTCGATGAAGTCCGGGCTGTTCATGCCGTCATTGAGCAGGAATTTCGGGACACCGCCCTGCGAGATCCAGGTACGGGCGATGGTCGCGCCGTCGACAGGCGTGCTGACGAGATAAAGCCCGTCCGGCTCGCCGGCCATTGCCGCGGTGACTTCCGACGCATAGCTCGACTGCTTTTCATTGTAGGGCGTGTCGGAAACGATAGCGCCGCCGAGCGCCTTATAGGCGCGCGAGAATTCGGCCACCATGTTGACGCCGAAGTCGTTGTTGACGTGGATGACCGACAGCTTCTTGAAACCCTTGTCGATAGCGTATTTGGCGGCGGCGACGCCCTGCAGCGCATCCGAGGTGATAGTGCGGAAGAAGATGCCGTTGGTCTTGCCGTCGCGGCCGAGCGCCGTCAGCGTCGGCGAGGACGAAGCGGGCGACACCTGGACGATCTTGGCCGGCGCGGTGACTGAGGTCAGGATCGGAATCGACACCGAGGAGATAATGCCGCCGATGATCACCGGCACCTTCTTGACCTGCACGAGTTGGGTCGCGGCATCGACCGCGATGTTGCCCTGGCTCTGGCTGTCGCGAGTGTCGGTGGCGAGATCGCAACCGCGCACGCCGCCGGCGTCATTGATATCGCGGAAGGCCATTTCGACCGACTTGGCCCCCGCCTGGCCGTATTCGCCGGCCGGGCCGGTCAGTTCCATGACCAAGCCGACCGTGATCTTGCAATCGGCGGCTTGCGCTGCACCGGCCACGGTCATCAAAGCGAGAGCGGTGGTGATCCGAAGTATCGTCTTTGTCATTGTTGTTCCCCTTTCGTTACACGACTCTGAGTCAATTCATGTCTTGAGCCTGTTCAGCCTTCCGGCATCTGCAGCCAGGTTTCATGCAGATGTCGCCATTCGACGCCGTTGGGCGCCGATGAACTGGTGGTGAAAACGGCGCTCGAGCGACGGCGGCTGTGCTTGCCGGCGCGTTGCTGCGCCTCGACGTAGCAGACGACGATCGTATCGCCGGCCTGCCAGACGACCCGGATATCCTCGATGGCGATAGCGAAGTCGCTGTCAGAGCTGGCCCGGCTTGCCTTGATATGGTCGAGCACCGCGTTACGATCGAGGAGTTGGCCGTCCGGCGCGATCATCTCGAAGCTATCGCCCATGACGCGTTCGAAGCGGCTGAAATCCACCCTGTCGGCGCGCGCCGTGTCGAACCAGTCGACGAAGAAGCGATGCAGATCGACGATCTCGGCACTGGCGCGGGAAAACAGGGAGGGGTCGCCGCTCATATCCGACCTGCGTTCAGATTGTAGTGCATGATCGAGCCGTGGCGGCCGTGACGGTCGCGTTCCAGCGTATAGACGTCGCCCAGCGGTCCGCGACTTTGCGCGATTACGGCAGCGATCCGCGCCCGGTCCTCGGCATCGAGCGCGACGTCCATGATTTTGGCATTGGCAAGGGCGTGCGCCTGATTGCGGGCGCCGACGATGACGGCCGCCACTTGTGGCTGCTCCAGCACCCAGGCACTGGCGATGGTGGCGATGTCGACGCCATGGCGATCGGCGGCCGCATTCAGCGCCCTAAGCAACTCCTGGAAAAGCTCCCAGCCGCCGAAATCATCGATGATCAGCTTGTATTTGACCAGCGACCGGTTTTCGAGCGGCGTCTGCGGCTCGGCAGCATCGAGCCATCTTTCGCTCAGGAAGCCGCCCGCCACCGAACCGTAGCACATGAAACTGACGCCGTTCTGTCTGGCAAGTGCCGCAAGGCTGGTGGCCGGCCGCTGGTCGAGCACGGAGTATTGCAGCTGCTGGCTGACCAGTGGCACTCCTGCGGCCAATATCTCGGCCAAATGTGGCGTGTCGAAATTGGTGGTGCCGATGTTGCGCAGCTTGCCTTCCAGGCGAAGGTCATCGAGCCACCCCATCGCATCGACATAGCCTGGCAGCGCATAATCCCACCAGTGGAACTGCACGAGATCGAGCCGCTCGGTCTTCAGCCGCCGCAGCGACTGATCGACGATGCCCCTGACATAGTCGCGGCTGATGTTGGCAAGCCTTTCCAAGTCGGGCACCAGCTTGGTGTGAACTTTCATTTTGGCGGCGGCGTCAAGGCCGCGCTCGTTGGCAAGCCGCAGCCGCGCCGCGCCGATCAGCTCTTCGACACCGGTATAGATATCGGCGCAATCATAGGTCCTGATGCCGGCGTCGAAGGTGGCGATCAGATCGGTTACTGCCTGTTCGCAGTCGATCGCGCCATGCCCGCCGGCAAGCTGCCAGCCGCCGCGAATGACGCGCGAGATCGTGTAGCCGGGGCTGAGCTCGAAAGCCTTGGCGGTCATTTCTGGTCATTCTCCTTCGGCAGCGGCACCGCCGTGGTTTCGGCATGGCTGAACCGCCGCTTGCCCGTCCTGACGATCCTCAGCCGGCTGGCGCAATTCGGATCGGGACAGGCGATCTCGGCGTCCGACGTCATCCAGTCGTTCCTGTGGGTCGGGCGCTGCTTGGCCGCGAGCAGCGGCAGTACGGCTGATATCGAATAGATCGAGAATCCCTGTCCTGCCGGCATCGACAGCATCTCGCCCTTGAGCTCGAAATAATCGCCTGATTTGGCGCCGCAATAGATCGGCTTGCCCTCGGGGATAACCGCCTCGACGCGAAGGTCGAAGAGTTCGAAACTGTCGTCTGGTCCGGCCATTCAGATCTCCACCCGGGTGAAGGTGATTTCGCAGGCGCCGTTGCGGCGGATCACGCCGCAGGCGGCCGCAAACCGGTCGCGCTCCTCGGGACGCACCTGGGCGACCACGCTTCCGGCCAGCCAGCCGATCGGGAACAGCAGCCGCGCGCCCGCTCCATAAAACAGGCCGATGTCGAAAATCGGATTCGGATTGCCGCCCCACATGCGCGGCGGCACATAGGACAGCACGATATCGCCCGGCTGCGGCGTCAGCGTTGCATTCTCCGCCGACAAGGGCTTGGCATAGGCTTGGCCGTCCAGATCCGCTGATGGAACCGGGCAGGAGATTTCCGGCCCTGTCCACATCGCATGGATGCCGGCAACGACGCGCGGCTGCTCGAGATAAGCCAGCAGGAAGGCAGCGTTGTCGGGCGCCTTTTTCGGCAACAGCAGCGCCGTCACGGAAAGTTCCGAGCGCGGCTCGGTGATGCTAAAGGCAGGCGTCGTCATGCCCTCAATCCTTCCTTGCTTGCGGATTGAAGCTTGTCGCGCAGGAAGGCGAAGGGCCGGCTGATGTCGGCCACCAGCGCCTCGCGCGCTGCTTGCGCATCCTGCCTCGCGAGCGCTGCGACGATGCTGCGATGATAGTGGGCGGTATCGACCTCGCCGGCATCGGAAAAGGCGTAGATGGCAACGCGGATGCAGGGCCCGGATTGCAGCCACAGGCTCTCGATCATCGGGATCAGCACGGCGGAACCGCAGCAACGGTAGATCTCGAAGTGGAAGCTCTGGTTGAGCGTCGCCTCGCGGTCGATATCCTTCTTGTGCTTCAGCGCCCGCATCTCGTCCCACTCGCCGAGCATGGCCTCGACCGAAGCAATCTGGCGCGGGTTCATGCGGGTGGCGGCCAGCGCGATCGCTTCGCCTTCGATCAGGGAGCGGGCGCGCAGGAGATCGTCGATACGCTCCAGTGTGATCGGCGGTACGCGCACGGAGCGGTTGGGAAGCGCCTCCAGCGCCTTTTCGGTGATCAGCCGTCCCAGCGCCTCGCGCACCGGCATGGTGCTGGTGACCAGCGCGTCGGCGAGGCCACGAATGGTCAAAACCTGGCTCGGCTCGAAAAGGCCGCCGATCAAGGCGCGGCGCAGCTCCGCATAGACGCGATCCTGCACGGTCTCGCGGCCGACAGGCGTGAGCTGGGCCGCGATCACCTCATTGTTCTTTTCAATGACGGCCTTCTGCATGGCATCCCGGTCTTGGCCGTTTTCGGCTTGCGGAAGAAATTAAAGCCGAATAGCGTGATCAAAGCAAGTGTGATCACAAATCAATAACCAAAGGGCGGCGACGATCGCTTTCGGCCAGAGGGCTTAATGATTGACACGACCGCACGACAGCGGGCGGAAACCCGCACGCCGGTGCTGACGGCCAAAAATATCGTCAGGCGCTTCGGCGGCCTCGTCGCGGTCAACGATGTTTCGTTCGACGTCCGGCCGGGTGAAATACTCGGCCTTATCGGCCCCAACGGCGCCGGCAAGACGACGATGTTCGACCTGCTGGCCGGCAGCATCCTGCCGACCAGCGGCGAGATCCTGCTCAACGGCACACTCGTATCGGGAGAAGCAGCGCATCGCCGTATCGGCCGCGGCCTTGGCCGGACGTTCCAGATCCCCCGCCCTCTGCCCAACCTGACGCTGATCGAAAACGTCATGCTGGCCGCGCAGGGACAGGCCGGCGAAAGACTGCTCGCCAACTTCCTGATGCCCCGGCTGGTCGCCGCCGAAGAGCGGGCTGCCGAGACGAGAGCCATCGGGCTGCTCGAGCTCGTCAAGCTTGCCCACCTCGCACGCGAACCGGCGCGGGTGCTTTCCGGTGGCCAGCGCAAGCTGCTCGAACTCGCCCGCGTCATGATGGCCGACCCGGCGATCATCCTGCTCGACGAACCGGCGGCCGGTGTCAACGCGACGCTGCTCGAAGTCATCATCGATCGCATTCGCGACATCAACAGAAGCGGCATTACCTTCCTGCTGATCGAACACAATATCGACATGGTGACGCGGCTCTGCCATCGCGTGCTGGTCATGGCGAGCGGCCAGCTTCTGTGCGAAGGCACTCCGGACGAGGTGGCGCGCGATCCGCGCGTGATCGAGGCCTATCTTGGAGGCGCGGCATGAGCCAAACGGTTCTCGATGTCCGCAACCTCGAAGCCGGCTATGAGCCCGGCGTGCCGATCGTGCGCGGCGCCTCGATCACCGTCGACAAGAACGAGATCGTTGTCGTTCTCGGCCCCAACGGCGCCGGCAAGTCGACCTTGATCAAGGCGATCGCTGGCCTTGTCCCGATCACCGGCGGCACTGTCCTGCTGGACGGCAAGGACATCACCGCGGCGCCTGCCCACACCATGGTCCGCCTCGGCCTTGCCTTCGTGCCGCAGACCGAAAACATCTTCCCGCTGATGTCGGTCGAGGACAATCTGAAGGTCGCCTGCGGCATCCTGAAGCCGCGCGAGACCCCTGCCCGCATCGAGGAAATGTATGCGGCCTTTCCCGATCTCGCCCGTCAGCGCAACACCGCCGCCGGCAACCTTTCGGGCGGACAGCGGCAGATGCTGGCCGTCGCCCGGGCGTTGATCGTCCATCCCAAGGTGCTGGTGCTCGACGAACCGTCGGCAGGCCTGTCGCCGAAATTCGTGTCGATGGTCTTCGAGATGCTGGCCGGTATACGCATATCCGGCGTCACCATTCTCCTGGTCGAACAGAACGCCAAGGCGGCACTCGCCATCGGCGACCGCGCCTATGTGCTGGTCGAGGGCAAGGACCGGCACGAAGGCGTCGCCTCCGAGCTGTGGAACGATCCGGTCGTCGCCGAACTCTATCTTGGCCAGCGCCGCCTCGATCCTGAAGGAGACCGCCATTCCGGCAAGGCGGGTGCTGCATGAACCTGCAATTTGTCGTCGACGGATTGCTGGCGGGCTCGATGATCGGCCTCGGCGCCATCGGCGTGACGCTCACCTATTCGATCCTGCGCTTCTCGAACTTCGCGCATGGCGACTTCATGGCCTGGGGCGCCTATGCGACGCTCGCCGTCGTCGGCGCCATCGGCGCGATGTTCGGCACGGTCGCGCCGATGGCTCCCCTCTCCTTCGGTTGGCCGCTGGTCGCCGCGGTCGTCGTCGGCATGGCGATCACCGGCCTGCTGGCATTGCTGCTCGACATGGTGCTTTTCGCGCGGTTGCGGACGAAGGGTCACGCAATCATCGTGGTGATGGCGAGCTTCGGCGCCTCGATGGCGCTGAGAAGCCTCCTCGAATTCATCTTCACCTCGCGCCCGACTTACTTCAGCAGGGCCATCCAGATCGCCATGCCGGTCGGCTTCGGCATCCGCATCACCCCCGATCAGATCGCGCTGCTTTTGCTGACCGCCGTTCTCGTGCTTGGCGTGCATCTGTTGATGACGCGCACGCAGACCGGCCGTTCGATGCAGGCACTGAGCCAGAACGCGGCATTGGCGCGCATTGTTGGCATCGACGTCGCCAGGGTCGTGCGCGTCACCTGGATTGTCGGCGGGGCGCTTGCCTGCGTCGCCGGCGTCATGATCGGCATTCTCATCCAGATCCGCCCATTCATGGGTTTCGACATGCTGCTGCCGATGTTCGCGGCCGCTATCCTCGGCGGCATCGGCAGCGTGCCCGGCGCCGTTCTCGGCGGATTGATCATCGGCATGGCCGAAGCGGGCGCGGTGCAGCTGATCGGCGCCGAATGGCGCGCCGCTGTCTCTTTCATCATCCTGATGACCGTGCTGTTCGTGCGGCCTATCGGCCTTTTCGGAGTGAGAGAACGCTGATGGATCTGCTCGGCTACGGCGCTTTTTTCCTGACGACCGCGCTGATCTTTTCGCTCGTCACGCTCGGGCTCAATCTGCAATGGGGGCTCACCGGGCTTTTCAATGTCGGGCTCGCCGGCTTCGTCGCCATCGGCGCCTACACCTCGGCGCTGCTGACCACGCCCGACGATGCCGCGCGCCTCGGCGGCTTCGACCTGCCGATCCTTGCCGGCTGGCTCGGCGCCATGCTGGTAGGCGGCATCGCCGCCGCGATCACTGGCATCGCCACGCTGCGCCTGAGATCGGACTATCTGGCGATCACCACCTTTGGCGTCGCCGTCGTCGTGCAACTGGTGGCGCTCAACGCCCAGAAGCTGACCGGCGGGCCGTTCGGCATCGGCTTCATTCCGCGTCCTTTCGGCGGCCTTGCCGAAACGCCGTTGCTGTTCAACCTGTCGAACCTGGCCGTCGTCTCGGTGGTGACGCTGATCGTCTATCTCGGGCTGGAGCATCTGTCGCGCAGCCCGTGGGGACGCGTATTGAAGGCGCTTCGCGAGGATGAGCGGGCGGCGATATCCCTGGGCAAAAGCGCCCGTTTTTACCGCGTCCAGGCCTTTGCCCTCGGCGGTGGCATCATGGCGCTGGCCGGCGCCCTGCAGGCGCATTTCACAGGCTTCATCGCGCCCGACAATTATCTGCCGATCCTGACCTTCCAGGTCTGGGTGATGCTGATCGTCGGCGGCTCGGGCAGCAACAAGGGCGCCGTCGTCGGCAGCATCCTGGTCTGGGCGATATGGGCCGGATCGGGAAGCGTTACCAGTGTGCTGTTCCCGCCCGATCAGCAGGCCCGCGCCGCCTCGCTACAGATCGTCGCCATCGGCGTGATGCTGTGCATCATCCTTCTGGTCAGACCGAACGGCCTGTTTGGCGACAGGCCTCGGCGTCCAAGGTTCGGCAAGCGTGCCAAAGTGGCTACGGGTGAGAGCGGAACAACGTCATGATCGGCGCTGCCGGGCCTCCCGGCCTTTCCCTCTGGCACGCCGTCGGCCGCAATCGCGGCGAACGGCCCGCCCTTGAACGCGCGCTCGATGTCGATCTGGCAATTGTCGGCAGCGGATTTTCGGGCCTTTCAACCGCGCTGCACACCGCCGAAAAAGGCATCTCGGTCGCCGTCCTCGAAGCGGAAATCATCGCCTGGGGCGCAACCGGCAGGAATGCCGGCTTCATCGTGCCGAATTTCGCGAAAAGAGACCCCAACGATATCATTGCCCAGCTCGGCCCAGAGCGCGGCGAACGCCTTGTCGATTTCGCGGCCAGCAGCGCCGACCTCGTCTTCGACCTTATCAGGCGGCACGGCATCGAATGCGATGCCGTCCAGAGCGGATGGATACAACCGGCCCATTCACAGGCCGCTTTGGAAAAGACCAGATCGCGCGCCGAGCAATGGGCAAGGCGCGGGAAACCGACCGTTGCGCTGGACAGGCAGGCGATCGAGGAACTGACCGGCATTCGCGCCTATACCGGCGGCTGGATGGACCGGTCGGGCGGCGTCCTCAATCCGGTCGAATATGCACGCGGGCTCGCTGACGCCGCGGAGAAGGCCGGCGCACGCCTCTTCGAGCATACGCATGTTGCATCGATCGATCGCATGGCGGATGGCTGGACTTTGAAAACGGCCTCGGGCTCGGTGCGCGCCGGAAAGGTGCTGATCGCCACCAACGCCTATGGCGGGAAGCTGCACCGCACGCTGCAGCGAACCTATTTCCCGCTAAAAATCTTCCAGATCGCGACGGCGCCGCTGCCGCGCGAAATACGCACCCGCCTGCTTCCCGGCGGACAGGGCGTCGGCGACACCAGGCGCAATCTTTTCACCTTTCGCTTCGACAGCGAAAACCGGCTGATAACCGGCGGCATGCATAGTCTTGGTCCGGGCGCCGACGCCCGTGTGCCGCAGGCAATCCGGCGACGACTTGCCAGGCATCTCGAGCTTCCCGAACTGCCGCCGCTTGAATATAGTTGGTCGGGAATGGCCGCCGTCGAGCCCGATTTCCTGCCGCACCTCGTCGATCTCGGGCCAGGCCTGATCGCGGGCTTTGCCTGCAACGGGCGCGGCATCGCCATGACCATAGCCATGGGCAAGGTGCTTGCGGATTGGGCTGGTGGAGCGAAGCCTCAGGATTTACCGCTTCCGTTTGCGCCGCCGTCGCCCATCCCGTTCCACGGCCTGATGCGGCATGCGCCAAACGTGCTGCTTCCCCTAAGCATCCTGCGCGACCGGCTGGATGAGGGGCGCTAGTGCATGTCGCCCAAAAGTGCGGAGCGGTTTTTGGGGCAACGACATGCGTAAACAGAGATTGCGCCTCAACCAAGCTCCAGGGTCGTTATCGCAAAGACGCCGGACTGCGCGAACTGCGGCGCCTTTCCCTTATACATCCGCGCCGTTTCAAAGCCCGGTTGAAGCCCAGCCGACATCAGCCGGGCTGCAAAGTCCTCGCTGGTCTCGGGAACGTCGATATGAATGTTTCCGGATCCGGAGGCGCTGGCGAGCGCCGCGAAAAGACGGCTTGCCGCGTCGAGGCTGTCGGAAAAGAGTGGACCGATCTTGCAACCGTCCCTGCATCGGCGCGCGACGCCATATCCCTCGATTGCGCCGTCCCTGACGATCGCTAGCGCCATATGCGGCGGGCGCAGCCAGTGCTCCAGGAACAACCGCCTCGGAGCGGGAAAGAACCGGCTGTCGTAGTCCAGGACATCCGCCATGAGTTCCGGTTCTATGGCGCGGAGGTCGCTGCCGGCGCCTGCCGGAACATCCGGCGATCCGACGAACCGGATCGTCCGATAGGCCGGCGCAAAACCCATGCTGCGGTAATTGGCCTGCTGTTCGACGACGCCATCGAGGCCGATCGTGCGGTTGCCGAGCCGCGCCATGCCGGCATCCCAAACCGCCTTGCCATGGCCCTCGCTGCGCCTGTCCGGCCGACAGATATAGAGGCCAACGAAGCCGAAATCGTCGCCATAGGCGACGGCCGAAATACCGGCCACCATCTCGCCACCGACAAGGGCACCGATGAAGCCCTGGGGATCCGCTGCCTGGAACGCTGCGGCATCGCCGAGGCCGGGGTTCCAGCCCTCCGCTGCCGCCCAGTCGACAAGGGTTTCCACTTCGTCAAGTGCGAGCGTTCTGATCGTTCGGGGCATTGCGATCACTCGGCGGCAACAGGTCCGGGGGCGAAGGATTTCAATGCGCCACGATAAGGCTTTGCCAGTGGGCTTGCATAGGCACCGCGCTTGGATGTCGACAGGCCAAGCGCGATCAAGGCCTCGGCCTGCTTGACCGCCGCGCCGACACCATCGATGACCGGAACGCCGAATTCCCGCTGCAGCTCGGCCGCAAGGTCGGCCATGCCGGCGCAGCCGAGCACGATGGCCTCGGCGTGATCCTCCTCGAGGGCGCGCGCGATCTCGTTCCGCAGCTTCAGGAGCGCGTCCGATGCCGGATCTTCGAGGGCAAGGACCGGGATATCGGCAGCGCGCACGCGCGCCCGCGCAGCCATGCCATAGCGCTGCGCCAGCCCTTCGACCGGCACGCGCGAGCGTTCGGTCGTGGTGACGACGGTGAAGCGCTGCGCGATGAACGAGGCCGTGCTGAGCGCCGCCTCGCAAATGCCGATGACCGGAATGTTGGCCATGGCGCGCGCGGCGTCGAGGCCGGTGTCGTCGAAACAGGCGATGATCGTGGCCCGCGCACCTGAGCGCTCGCCAGCGGCGATCTCGACCAGCAAGCCCGGCACGGCAAGCGCCTCGTCATAATAGCCTTCGATCGAAACCGGACCCATGGACGAGGTGACGGCGACGATTTCCGTTCCGGCGCCGGCCACGAGCCGCGCCGCTGCTGCGATGGTTTCGGTCATGCTGGCGGTGGTGTTCGGATTGACAACGAGGATCTGCACTGCGGTTCTCATGCACGCGCCCGGCGGCGGCCGACATAGACGATTGCGCCGAGCGTCAGCAGGATCACCAGGAAGGAAAACACGGTGGTCACGGTGCCCAGCGCATAGAGAACCGGCGTCGTGACATTCGTCGTCATGCCGTAGATTTCGAGCGGCAGCGTGTTGAAGGTGCCTGAGGTCATCAGCGTGCGGGCGAACTCGTCATAAGACAGGGTGAAACCGAACAGGCCGACACCGATCAGGCTGGGTGCGATCATCGGCAGGACGACATGCGCGAATGTCTGCCAGGAGGTCGCGCCCAAGTCCCGCGCGGCCTCCTCATAGGCCGGCGAAAACCGGTTGAAGACGGCGAACATGATCAGCACGCCGAAAGGCAAGGTCCACGTCAGATGAGCGCCGAAGGCGGAGGTGTACCAAGCGGGGCGAAAGCCGATCTGCTGGAAGACGACGCCGATGCCGAGCGAGATGATGATCGAGGGCACGACCAGGCTGGCGACGGCCAGATAGAACAATGCGGTGGCGCCGCGAAATTTTCGGCGGAAGGCAAGACCGGCAAGCAGCGACACCACAACGGTCACTATCATCACCATCAGGCCGAGAATGAAGGAACGTTTGAAACTGCCGCCGAAATCGCCGACCGCCTGGCGCTCGAACAGATTGCCGAACCAATGCAACGACACGCCGTTCAGCGGGAACGTCAGCCCGCCATTCTCGCCCTGGAAGGAGAGGATCAGGATCGCCGAAAGCGGGCCGTAGAGGAACAGTACGAAAACGGCGAAGAAGGCCGCCAGCACGTAGAATTCGAGGGTGCGCTTGTCGTGGCTCATCGCCTCACAACTCCTTGCGGATGTCGACGATGCGCAGGATGCCGGCGACCATCAGCAGCACCAGCACCAGGAGCACAACGGCATTGGCGGCCGCCGCCGGATATTGCAGCAGCGACATCTGGTTCTTCATCATCAAAGCGACGGAGGCGCTTTGCCCGCCGGACATCACCTGCACGGTCGAAAAGTCGGCCATCACCAGCGTGACGACGAAGATGGTGCCGATCGCCATGCCGGGCTTGGCGAGCGGGATGATGACGTTCCACAGGATCTGCCAGCCGGATGCGCCGGCATCGCGCGCGGCCTCGACCAGCGACTTGTCGATGCGCATCAGCGTGTTGAAGATCGGCGTCACCATGAACAGCGTGTAGAGATGCACCATGGCCAGCACCACGGCGAATTCCGAATAGAGCAGCCATTCGATCGGCTTCGGGACCAGTCCGACCTGAACCAGCGTCGAGTTGACCAGGCCATTGCGGCCAAGCACCGGAATCCACGAGATCATGCGGATGATGTTGGAGGTCAGGAACGGCACGGTGCAGACCAGAAACAGCACCATCTGCATGGCGGTGGTCCTGATATGGAAGGCGAGGAAATAGGCGACCCAAAAACCGATGAACAGCGTCAGCGCCCAGACGATACCAGCGTATTTCAGCGTGTTCAGATAGGTTTTCCAGGTGACCCAGGAGCCGAGCGTGTCTGAGTAGTTGGTCGTCAGGAAATCCGGATACATCGCTGCAAAATCATAATCCCAGAAGGAGACCACGGCGATCATCAGGATCGGCAGCAGAAGGAATGCGCCGAGGATCAGGGCGAGAGGTGTTGCCTGGAGGTAGGGCGCGAGGCCGGCCAAGGACGGGCTGCGTCTGGCTGGCTTTGCGGATCTGGATTGTTCGAGTGCGGCTGCCATGAACATCTCGATGAAAGTCGGCGATGCGGCTGAGGCCGCCTTTCCTTCTCCCCTGTGGGAGAAAGGTGGATTGGCGCGCAGCGCCAAGACGGATGAGGGGGTGCTGGAAGAAACTCAGCGTTGGCGATCCGTCCAACACCCCTCATCCGACCGAGCTTCGCTCGGTCACCTTCTCCCACAGGGGGAGAAGGCAAGAGGGCGCTACGCCGCGATGAATTCGTTCCAGCGCCTTACCATATAGCGGTCCTCGTCCATGACCGAGTTCCAGCAGGCGACCTTGCCCATGCGGTCGACGAAGGAGCCGCCGTCGCGTATGGCGCCGGCCTTCTCCATGACCTTGCCTTCGGGCGACAGGATATCGCCCTTGGCCGGCTTGCCTTCGATCCAAAAACCCCATTCGTCTTCCGACATGAAGTCTTTCGCGGTCTCCATCGCGGCCGAATAATAGCCCTGGCGATTGAGGTAGCCGCCAACCCAACCGGACGTGTACCAATTGATGTATTCATAGGCGGCGTCCAGCTGCGCGCCCGACAGGTGCGAGGCGAGGCCGAGACCGCCGCCCCATGCGCGATAGCCTTCCTTGAGCGGCTGGTATTTGCAGGCGATGCCCTTGGAGCGCACCGCCGCGACCGCCGGCGACCACATCGACTGGATGACCACTTCTCCCGATGCCATCAGGTTGACGCTCTCGTCGAACGATTTCCAGAACGCACGGAACTGGCCGTCCTGCTTGGCCTTGATCAGGAAGTCGATCGTCTTGTCGATCTCCTCCTTGGTCATATTGCCCTTGTCGGCGTATTTGATGTTGCCCATGGCTTCCATGATCATCGCCGCATCCATGATGCCGATCGACGGGATGTTGAGGATGGCGGCCTTACCCTTGAAGGCCGGATCCATGATGTCGGCCCAGGTGGTGATGTCGCGGCCGACAAGATCGGGGCGGATGCCGAGCGTATCGGCATTGTAGATGGTCGGAACCATCGTCATCCACTGGGTCGGTTCCTTGGCGAAGGTTTTGGCGTCCTGCGCCTCGACGAATCCAACCGTATGCGGCGCGGTGCCCTGGGCGATGACGCTGTCGGGCGTCAGCTTGCCGTTGATGAAAAGTGGTACGATCTTGTCGTAATATTTCAGCTTCTTGACATCCATCGGCTGCATCACGCCGGAGGGATAGACCTTCTTGGCGATCCAGTATTCGATGTCGGCGATGTCGTAGCTGTCCGGCTGGGTCACCGCGCGCTGAGCGGCGGCGTCGGAATCGGTCGCCGTCATCTCCAGCGTGATGCCGAGATCGACCTTGCACTTGTCGGCGATGGCGTTGAGGTTCGACACGCCGGTGCCGAACTGGCGCAATGTGATGTTGGATTGCGCCCAGATGGTCGGGAAGCCCGATATGACGCCGGAGCCGGCGGCAAGACCGACGGCGGCAGCACCTGTCTTGAGCAGCGATCGGCGGGAAATTCCTGTTTTCTTGCCGGTGGTATTGGTCATGTCAGTTCCCCTTTTTTGATTGGTTGTTCTGGTTCAGGAATCGAGACGGCCAAGGACGCTCGCGTCTTCGGGGTCCCAGGCGATCGGCACCGCGTCGCCGACGGCAACCGGCTTGGCGAAGAAGCTGGTGTCGTCGACGATCACCGTGAAATCCTCGATGCCGGCGCCATTGAGCGAGAGCTTCACGGTCGAGCCACGGTATTCGACGTTGGAGGCGATGCCGGTGAAGCCCAGCCCCGCGGCCGGCGCTTCGCCGATCCGCACATGGTCGGTGCGAATGGCGATGTCGATCGGCTCACCGACCGCCCTGCCCTGCCCGTTGGCTGCAAGCGAGACGCCACCCGGAACATCGAAAACAACCATGCCGTCGCGGCTGCCGCTGACGCGGCCGGAGACGACGTTGTGGTCGCCCATGAAGCGGGCGACGAACGCGGTGGCCGGCCGCTCGAAAACGATGCGCGGATGCGCCGCCTGCTCGATGCGGCCGTCGTTCATCACCACGATCAGGTCGGCCAGCGCCATGGCCTCTTCCTGGCTGTGGGTGACGTGGACGAAGGTGATGCCGAGCGATGTCTGCAGCTTCTTCAGCTCCGCCCGCATGCGGATCTTCAGGAACGGATCGAGTGCCGAAAGCGGCTCGTCGAGCAGCAGCGCCTCGGGGTTGGTGATCAGTGCGCGGGCCAAGGCGACGCGCTGCTGCTGTCCGCCCGAGAGCTGCGCCGGGCGGCGGCCGGCATAGGCTTCCATCTGCATCAGCTTCAGCATGTCGAGCGCCTTGGCGCGGCGCTCCTCCTTGCCGACACCCTTCATCTTGAGGCTGAATGCGACATTGTCGATCAGGTCGAGATGCGGAAACAGCGCATAGGACTGGAACATCATGGCGGTGCCGCGCCGGGCCGGCGGCAGGTCGGTGACCACAATATTGCCCAGACGCACGTCGCCGCTCGATATGCTCTCGTGCCCGGCGATCATGCGCAGCGTCGAGGTCTTGCCGCAGCCGGACGGCCCGAGCAGGCAGCAATAGGTTCCCGCGGGGATTTTCAAGCTGATGTCTTCGACGGCGGTCGTTGCGCCATAGATTTTCGAAACGGACACGATGTCGATTTCGGCGGCCTTGGACATCCAGCTTCCCCTTTGGTCGGGATTAACCAAAGCATCATGCGTGCCAGTTGCGTGCCGCTGCCTCAACCAATTGAATTCTTGTCAAAATCAGCACCGCAAGCCGATGCCTGCCCAAGCGGCAGTCTCGTGCGATGCGCAAATTATGGGCAATTGTTGCGGATCGCCGCAAAAATCGTATGCAATATTTTCTGTCTCTGTATTCAATTTGGCTCTCGTGCAAGCGCCCCGATTCAGGGTAGAAAGGCGCGGGGACCACCATCATGAATATAGCCGACCAGACTTTCCCTGCCGTCGACAGTGCCAATGAGGATCGCGCCCAGGCGATCCGCGACCAATTGCGCGACGCGATCGTCGATCGTCGGCTGGCGCCCGGAACCAAGCTGTCCGAAGGCGAGGTCGGCACTTTGTTCGATGTCAGCCGCACCGTGGCCCGCGCGGCGCTGCAGATGCTTTCCTTCGAGGGATTGGTGCGGACCGAGCGCAATCGCGGCGCCTTCGTCGCCAACCCGTCGCCGGAGGAAGCACGCCAGGTCTTTGCTTCGCGCCGGCTCATCGAGCCCGGCATCGCGATTGCCGCGGCCGAACGCATGACGCCGGCGCATGTCGTGGCGTTCAAGTCGCAGCTCGACGAAGAAGGCCGCTTCATTGCCGAACGCGGACCGAGCGCAAGGCGGTCGGAAATCAAGGCTTCGGGCGATTTTCACCTGCTTCTGGCGTCGGTCGCGGGAAACGTCATCCTCCAGCGCTTCATGGAGGAACTGGTCGCGCGTTCGTCACTGGTGATCGCGCTCTATGGCCGCTCCGGTGTCTCGAGCTGCGGCCATAGCGAGCATATGAACATCCTGGAAGCGCTTGAGAGCGGCAACGCAGAACGGGCGAGCGCGCTGATGCTGCACCATATCGACCATATCGAGGCCGACCTTGATCTGCGGGTCAGGAGTGGCCCGGCACTCCGGCAGGCCCTCGAACTCTGAGGGCCTGCCGATCGGCGGGGCGTGTAGACTGAGCCCTCAAAGCCGCTCGGCTCGGATCTTCAGGATCTGGTACAGCATGTACCGAATGCGCCGCAGCCACATCGACCATTTCTGGCTCATCTGCTTTCCAGTTCTGTTTGCCGACAGCGAGCCGGTTGCTTCATGCGCAAGAGGTGCCACTCAGAAGGCCTGTGCAGCCATGACCATACCAACCAGCGAGGTGGCGATGCCTGCGGTGCGGACCGTCGTCGGCCAACGGGCCAGTTTGAGGACGGACACTACGCCGATCGCGTGCAGCATCGATGTGCCGAGCACGAAACCGGCGGCGTAAGTAACGCCGCTGGCGCCGTCGGGGATCTCAAGGCCGTGGGCGTTGCCATGGAAGAGGCCGAACAGGGCCGTCACTGTCGCGACGGCGGCAAGCGGCAAAGGCCTGGCAAGGCCGACCAAGGCGCCGAAGACCACAAGCGACAGCGCGATGCCGGTTTCAAGGGAAGGCAGGCCGATGCCGGCCGCGCCGAGCAAGGCCCCGGTGACCATTGCCGAGACAAAGAGCAGCGGCGCAAGGACAGTACTGCGTCTGCCGGCGCGGGCGCCAATCATGCCGACCGCGACCATGGCGAGCAGATGATCCACGCCGAAGAGCGGATGTTCGAGGCCGGCGAAAAAACCGTGGACGTGAGGGCCGCCGCCATGGGCAAACGCCAGCGACGGCGCGAGGGCGGCGAGAGCTGAAAGGCTGCCAAGTCTTGCTAGTGTTTTCATGCTTGCGAGTGTTTTCATGGTTGTACCTGTTCGATCAGAATGACGGGTTCGGTGTCTGGTTTCAGTGGCCGGGAACTGCGAACTGCGAAGCGGCGGAACGGTCCGCAAGACCGCGCGCCGCGGCGAAGCCGAGAGGCCTTTGCTCACTGCCATCGTGATAGATGAAGGCGAGGCGGCGGCGGTGCGATGTCAGGCGCGCCGGCAACGGGTGATAGGCAACGCCGGTGCCGCCGACGAGCGGCATGACCGCGCCAACGTCGACCAGATCCTCGGTCTCGACGCGAAGCAGATGGAGCCGCACGCCGTCCGCCGTCTCGCCGACAAAGGGTATGCCGGCCAGCCGCAGAAAGCTGGACGGGTCCGGCGCCCGCGCAAAGCCTTCGAGAAAGGCGGTTTCGACAAGATCGAGGTCGACCGATGCGGGATCGGCCGGCGGCTGGTTAGCCTGGTCGGGCGACAGATGCGGCGTCTGCCATTGCAGCGGTTTGCCCGCGGGTCCGTTATGGCCGAGCGGATGATGGCCGTGATGACCGTCCGGCCCATGATGATGGTGGCCATGGTCGTGACTGTGGTGATGATGATCGTCGTGCATGGTCAAAAGCTCACCGGCTTGTCGATGATGGATTTATGCTTGCCGAGATTGCCGTGGGCGACCATCGAGCCGAGCGCCTCGACGACGACGCGCACGCCGAACAGCGCCGTGATGTCCGACGTGTCGTAGGGCGGCGAGACCTCGACCACCTCCAGTCCGCAAATGCCGGGCGCCGTCACCAGCCCAAGCAGCTTGAGCGCCTCGCGCGGCAAAAAGCCGCCCGGCTCCGGCCAGCCCGTGCCGGGCACGAAACCGCAATCGAGGCTGTCGACGTCGAAGGAGATGTAGACGGCGTCAGTGTCTTTCCAGGCGAGTTCGAGCGCGATTTCCGCCGCCTTCTCGAGACCCATCTGCTCGATGTCGGCAATGGTGAGCACATTGGTGCCGCGCTTCCTCGCCTCGGCGACGCCGTAGCGGGGAACCTGCCAGCCGCCGATGCCGAGTTGCACGAGATTGGTCGCCGAGACATTCGGCAGGTTGGTCGCCCAATACCAGGGCGTGGTGTGCATGCGCTCGTCGAGATCCTTTTCCTGGATGTCGATATGGCGGTCGAAATGGATGATGCCGATGCGCTTGGAGGTGACGTCGGCGATGCCGCGCACGCAAGGGAAGCCGATCGAGTGGTCGCCGCCCAGCATGATCGGCAGCGCGCCGGACGAGGCGACATGGCTGACGCCCTTGGTGATCTGGTCGAAGCTCTTTTCGAGGTTGGCGGGAATGGTGAAGACGTCGCCGGCGTCGCACAGCGTCATCTGTTCGCGCAGGTCGACGCCGAGTTCGTAGTTGTACGGCGTGTAGAGCGCCGAGATGCGGCGGATGCCCTGCGGCCCGAAACGGGTTCCTGGCCTATAGGTGGTGCCGCTGTCGAAGGGGATGCCGATGACGGCGGCATCATATTTGCCGACATCGCGGACATTCTCGACATAGGGCGCCTTGAGAAAGGTGTTGATGCCGGCGAAATGCGGCAGCTCACCACGCGCGAATGTCGGGATCGACTTGTCGACGATCGACTCCGACCCCGGCAGGCCCATGTCGAGCGCCCATTGCTGCTCCTTGCGCCAGCCGCTTTCCGGCAGCTTCCCCTCGGCCTCGATCGACTTCCAGCCCTGCGTGCCGCGGGCGTCGAAATCGGGGTGGTGGAAGCGTTCCCTGGCCTCCCGGGCGAAGAGCCCGGCACGGCGGTGGCTGCGTTCGGGGATATTTCTGGACATTCAAGCTCTCCGTTGCGACGCCGTCGTCGCGATCGCGCTATCCGGCCGGGCCGTCCCGACCATCGCGGCCACCTTGGCCACGTCCTGGGGGGAAGCCCGGTTCTTGCGGTCGAGCTTCAAATCGTAGGTGATCGTCGCGCCGTAAGCGGACGGGAACTGCGGGTCGTGGCGTACCTTGTCGAAGACCAGCACGCGGGTGGCGAGCTTGAAGGCCTCGCCGATGTCGTGGGTGACCATCACCACCGTCATGCCGTGCTCGGTCCAGAGCTCGGTCAGCAGCTCATGCATCTCGACGCGGATGCCGGGATCGAGCGCACCGAACGGCTCGTCTAGAAGCAAGATCCGCGGCCGGCCGAGCAAGGTCTGCGCAATCGCCAGCCGCTGCTGCATGCCGCCCGAGAGCGAGGCGGGATAGAGGTCGCGCGCAGGGGCAAGGCCAACCCGTTCCAGCATGGCTTTGGCCTCTTGCCTGGCGTTTCTGCGCCTGGCGCCGAAAACGCGGCCAAACGGCCCGCCCGAGCGAAAATCTTCGACCAGCAGCAGGTTCTGAATGGCGGTCAGATGCGGAAACACCGAATAGCGCTGGAAGACGATGCCGCGCTGCGGCGTCGGTTCGGGTACGATCGGGCCGTCGCCGACGATGACGACGCCACTGCTCTGCTGCTCCTGGCCGAGCAGGATGCGCAGGAACGTCGATTTTCCGCAGCCGCTGGCGCCGACCAGCGACAGGAATTCGCCGGCCTCGGCGATGACATTGACCCGCTCGAGCACACGGGCATCGCCGTAGCTCTTTTCCAGCCCATGAACGACGATGCGGCTCATCTTGCCTCCACCGGATGCGCCCAGGGAGACACCGACTGGGAAAGCCGCACCAGCAGCCAGTCGGTGATGACGGCAAGCAGCGTGATCCAGGCGACATAGGGAAGGATGACGTCCATCGACAGATAGCGGCGGACGAGGAAGATGCGGTAACCCAGCCCCTCGGTCGAGGCGATGGCTTCGGCAGCGATCAGGAAAAGCCAGGCAGGCCCGAGCGCCAGCCGCACGCAGGTGATGAGGCGCGGCATGACTTGCGGCAGCACCAGTCGCAAGATCATGGTCCAGCTGTTGCCGCCAAGCGTCTGCGCCTTGGCCACCAGTTCGGACGGCAATTCCATCACCCGGTTGGCAATGTCGCGCACCATCACCGGCGCGACGCCGATGGCGATCAGCGTGATCTTGGCCGTTTCGCCAAGCCCGAGCGCGATGAACAGTATCGGCAGCAGCGCCAATGGTGGAATGACGCAGACAACGGTGACGAAGGGCAGCAGGAAGGCCCGCGTCCGCGGAATGAAGCCGATGGCGATGCCAATCGAAAGTGCTGCGAGCGTGGCTACGCCCACGCCCGCGAACAGCCTGAGGAGACTGGCATAGGTGTCGACCCACAGTATGAGGTCGCCGGAGCGCTTGTCCGGTACCGTGGCAAGGTCGAGAAAGGCCGACCACATCTGTACCGGCGAAGGCAACAGCTTGTCGCTGGGATTGACCGCCAATCTTTGCGCCGAAGCGATCAGATAGGCGATCGCCACGAACAAGAACGGCAAGCCTCCGAGAAACAAGGCGCCGCCTCGCGAAATCTTCGCATTGATCATGCGAAGACGCACCTTCGGCCTTGGCGGGGAAGGGCGCGCGCCCTCCCCGCCTGCCTCGGAGGCTGCATTCATGGCGCTCATCCCCTTGACCAGCATATCGCGCCTGCGTCAGGGCGTTGCGGTTGCAGCCTCGGCCATGAAGGCTGGATCGAAGCGCAGCTTGATATTCTTGGCGTCGCCCAGCGTGGAACCGTCGGGAAAGCTCATGCCGACGACGTCGACACTCACCGCATTGGTACCGAGGATGCCGTGGCTGAACAGGAAGTTACGAACGAGATCCATCGTCTTCGGCAATTCGGCGCCGATCGTGAACTCGACCGCCTTGGCGGGGTCGAAGAACATAGCTGTCGAGGCGAGCTGCGCGTCGAAGCCGGCAAGATCCGTACCGGACGCCTTGGCCATTTCCTCCTTGGCTGCCTTGCCTTCCGGCGTGTCCGAGGTCATCAGGTCCATCGCCTCGTACCACGCGCCGACAAGCGCCTTGCCCAATGCCGGATTGTCCTTCAGCGTCTCGGTGTTGACGACCATCATGTCGATGATCTCGCCGGGAATCTGCGAGGAGTCGAACACCTTGTGCGCACCCGGCATGGCGACGATCTCGGAAACCAGCGGGTTCCAGGTGACGACCGAGGTGACGTCGCTGGTGCCGTAGGCGGCGACCATGTCGGCATCGGAGGTGTTGACGACTGTGATGTCCTTCTCGGCAAGCTTGACCGTATCCAGCGCCCGCGCCAGCAGGTAATGCGAAACGGAGAGTTCGACGAGGTTGACCCTCTGGCCGGCAATGTCGGCGAGCGCGGCCTTGTCCTTGAGGATCACGGCATCGTTGCCGTTGGAGAAGTCGCCGATGATCACGGCGGTGGTGTCGACGCCGCCGCCTGCGGGGATCGACAGCGCGTCCATGTTGGTCATCGAACAGCCGTCGAAGCCGCCGGCGGTGTACTGGTTGATGCTCTCGACATAGTCGTTGATGCGGGTGATCTCGACATTAATGCCGTATTTGTCGGCCCATTTCTTCATGATGCCGCTGTCGGCAAGATATCCCCACGGCATCCAGCCGACATAGATCGACCAGCATATCTTGAAGTCTTTCTTGGGCGCCGCTCCGGCGGCGGAAACCATGGGAAGGCTGAGTGTTGCGGCTAGGATGATTGCGGCCAGCTTGCGAAGCATTGCGTACCCCTGTTCGCGATCCGGATTGCGTCCGGACTTTTGTTGGGGTTCACGAGCGCGCATCCGGGAGAGGTTCGCGCCAGCAAACCCGTGCAGGGTTCTCCCGGGATTTTGGCCCGCCGTGTTCCGCCGGATGCCTCAGTGCATCCCTGGCGGTCGCATCTCTTGGACCAGCACCGCTCTGTCGCGGCCGGAACCCTAGACGCTCTGCACGCCATCAACTAAGCAAGGAGCATGCCAAAGTCGAATTATGCCAGATACCCGGCATTCTTTGGCCAGCGCGGCTTCCAGCACTCGCGAGAGTGACGCGAAAATCATCGCATCGCCGACGAATTGGGCAGTCTGCCCTTGTGGAATTGTCTGCCACCCGCCAGCACGACAAGGCCTGTCGAGATTGCTAGGAAGACATCCCGATCTGATCCGCCGTCGGTTTCATCGGGTCAACAGCTGCAAAGACGGCGCTCGCCTCGCTGACGATGGAGACGTGATCCTTGGCTGCTTTTCCCGCTGCAGCGCTGTCGCCGCGCATGATCGCGGTAACGATGACGTCGTGCTCCTGCCAGGATTTGGCGAGACGGCCCGGAAGCATGAATTGCGCGCGCCGGAACGGCGCCAGCCGGCTGCGCGTCATGACGGTCAGTTCATAGATGTGCTTGCTGTGCGCGCCCCGATAGAGCCTGGTGTGGAACTCCGTGTTGAAATACTCGTAGTCCTCCTCCGCTGCCATCTGCACAAGACGCGCCGATGCCTGATGCTCGATCTCGAGCGTGCGGCGCTCGCCGGCGGTCATGCGCTCTGCTGAAAACCGCGCGCAGATCGCTTCAAGCTCCGCCATGCTCTCGAACATCGAGGCGAGATGCTCCTGTGTGACCACGGCGACGGTGGCGCCGCGGTTGGGCCGCCTTTCGACCAACCCCATGGCGCTGAGACGGCCGAGCGCCTCCCTGACTGGGGTGCGTGATACATCGAAGCGGGCTGCGAGCGAGGCCTCGTCGAGCTTTTCGCCAGGGCGCAGGAAGCCGGTGACGATCCGGTCGCCGATCGCCCTCACCATCTGATCGACGGTCGTACCCGACCTGATCAAGCTGCGCTTCCTCGACAATTCTCCTCCGTCAAGTCTGTTCGCTGCTTTGCGGCAAGCCGCCCGCCGGCCAGTTCGACTCGAGCGCGCCCCCTCTATGCCTTTATTTTAATCTACCTGTCAAACTGGCTATTTTCAAGGCAAAAAGTGTATGCAATTGCCTTTAGCTTGAGCACGACGGACTAGCATGCCAACTGATTTTATTAAGTAAATTTTGGTTTTTAAACTGGCACGCCAATTGCATGCACTTTTACGAGAAGGGAAGTAATCGACCCGGAAAAGGGTCCAACAGGGAGCATTCACATGACCGAAAGATTCATGCTTAGCCGCCGCGATCTGCTCAAGACCTCCGCCGCCGGAGCGGCGCTTGGTCTGGCCTCGGCGTCATTTCCGATCAGCAGGGCGTTCGCCGCTGCCGCTACCGTCGGCTTCATCTATGTCGGGCCCAAGGACGACTACGGCTACAACCAGGCGCATGCCGAGGGTGCCGCCACATTGAAGGCGATCGAGGGCATCTCCGTCGTCGAGGAGGAGAACGTCCCCGAGACGGTCGATGTCCAGAAGACGATGGAATCGATGATCAACCTCGACGGCGCCTCGCTGATCTTCCCGACCTCGTTCGGCTATTTCGATCCGCACATGCTGGCCATGTGCGCGAAGTTCCCCGACGTGCAGTTCCGCCATTGCGGCGGCATGTGGAACAAGGACAAGCATCCGATCAACGCCGGTTCCTATTTCGGCTATATCGGCATGGGCCAGTATCTCAACGGCGTCGCCGCCGGCCACGCCACCAAGACCAAGAAGCTCGGGTTCGTCGCCGCAAAACCCATTCCGCAGGTCCTGCTCAACATCAACTCCTTTCTGCTCGGCGCACGCTCGGTCGACCCGGCAATCACCTGCCAGGTGATCTTCACCGGCGAATGGTCGCTGGCGGTCAAGGAGGCGGAAGCCACCAATGCGCTGGTCGATCAAGGCGCCGACGTCATCACCTGTCATGTCGACAGCCCGAAGGTCGTGGTCGAAACGGCGGCGGGACGCGGCGCCTTCATCTGTGGCTACCATGCCAATCAGAGCCCGCTGGCGCCCGAGAAGTATCTGACCGGCGCCGAGTGGAACTGGGCGAAAGTCTACAAGATGTTTGTCGACGACCTCCTGGCCGGCAAGCCGTTGCCCAATTTCACGCGCGGCGGCCTGGCCGACGGCTTCGTCAAGATGAGCCCGCTCGGCCCCGCCGTCAGCGAGGCGGCGCGCACGCAGTTCGACGGCACGCTTGCCGAAATGATGAAGGGCGGCTTTTCGGTGATCAAGGGGCCGTTGAAGAACAACAAGGGCGATGTCGTCGCAACCGAGAGCCAGACCTTCGTCGAGACCGCGATCGAGTTGGAGAGCATGGACTATCTCGTCGAGGGTGTCGTCGGGTCGACCAGCTGAAAATGGAGCGGAGACGGGGCCATGGCAGACGCGGTGAGCAGTGCGGGCGTACCGGCGATGCTCGGCGCCAAGGGCTATCCGACGGCGCTCGAATGGCTCGCCCGGCGGGCGGAAGCCTTCGTCATCCCGGTCGCGGCGATGATCGTCGGCATGGCCATGTTCAGCCTGTTCATCTTGGCTGTCGGCAAGTCTCCGGTCCAGCTCTATGAAACGATGTGGCGCGGCGGCTTCGGTTCGTGGTTCTCGATCCAGAACTCGCTGTCGCGGGCCGCACCCTTGCTGCTCGCGGCGCTCTGCGTGGCGCTGCCGGCTCGGCTCGGCCTCGTCGTCATCGGCGGCGAAGGCGCAATCGTGCTGGGCGGCGTTGCCGCAGCCGCAACCGGCGTGGCCACCAGCGGCGCCCCCTCCTTTTTCGTTATTCTTGCCATGGGCGTGGCGGGCATGGCCGCCGGCGGCATCTGGATCGGTGCCGCCGGCGCGCTCCGCCACTACCGCGCCGTCAACGAAACAATCTCCAGTCTGCTTATGGCCTATATCGCCATCGCCCTGATGAACCATCTGGTGGAAGGACCGCTGCGCGATCCCGCCTCACTCAACAAACCGTCGACGGAGCCGCTGGCGGAGGCCTACCGCATCGGCAACATTCCGGGCATGGACGTGCATTGGGGGCTCGTCGCCGGTGTCATCGCCTGCATCCTTTCCTGGCTGCTGATCGAAAAGACCCGCTGGGGTTTCGCCGCCCGCATCGCCGGCGGCAATGTCAGGGCGGCCCAGGTGCAGGGACTTGCTGTCGGGCCGCTGATCGTCGGTTTCACAGCACTGGCCGGAGGCTTCGCCGGCCTTGCCGGCATGCTGGAAGTCGCCGCCGTGCAAGGCAGCGCCAATGCCTCGCTCGCCGCCGGCTACGGGTATACCGGTATCCTGGTTGCTTTTCTTGGGCGCCACAATCCGCTCGCCATCATTCCGGTCGCCTTCCTGCTTGGTGGCATCGACGCCTCCGGAGGCCTGATCCAACGTCGCATGGATCTGCCTGACGCCACCGTGCTGGTGCTGCAAGGCATGCTCTTCATCGTCATCCTGTTTAGCGAAACCTTCTACGGCCGCTTCAAGGCCTTCAATCCCGACCTCTGGCAGAGGCCCGATCTCTTGAAGGGGCCCGATCTGTTGAAGGGAACTGCCTGATGGACGCAACCGAGATCGGCCTCTGGGGCGTTCCGCTCGCCATGCTGGGCGGCGCCATCCGCGTTTCGACGCCCTTCATCTTCGTCTCGCTGGGCGAAGCCATCACCGAACGTTCGGGGCGCATCAATCTCGGCCTCGAAGGCACGCTGGTCTTCGGCGCGATGACCGCCTATGCCGTGGCGGTGACGACCGGCTCGCCATGGCTCGGTCTGCTGGCTGCAGCAGCTGCCGGTCTTTGTTTCGGCCTGTTCCACGGCTGGATCTGCAAATTCCGTGGGGTTAACGACATCGCCGTCGGCATTGCGCTGATGCTGTTCGGCTCGGGTCTCGCCTTCTTCTTCGGCAAACCGTTCATCCAGCCTTCGGCGCCCGACCTGCCGGCCATCCCCATTGGCGGCTGGTCCGATATTCCGCAGGTGCAGGCGGCGCTCAACGTCAACGTCCTGTTCCTGATCGGCGCGGCGCTTGCCGCGTTCCTGTGGTGGGCTTTCCGCAACACCCGCGCTGGCCTGATCGTGCGCGTGGTCGGCGACAGTTCCGACGCCGCGCGCGCCATGGGCCTCAACCCCAACACGGTGCGCCTCCTCGCCACCGGCACCGGCGGCGCGCTGGCCGGCATCGGCGGCGCCTACCTGTCGCTCTATTATCCCGGCAGCTGGAGCGAAGGCATTTCGTCAGGCCAGGGACTGATGGCGGTGGCGCTGGTCATCTTCGCGCGCTGGAACCCGCTCGGCTGCTTTGCCGCGGCGCTGTTGTTCGGCGGGGCCGGCGCGCTGGGGCCGGCACTGCAATCGGTCGGCGTCACGCAAGGCTATTACCTGTTCTACGCCGCACCCTACATTCTCACCCTTTTCATCATGATCGCCACCTCGTCGCCGAGCCGTTCGCTGGCCGGCGCGCCGGGCGAACTGTCGATCACCAAATGACATTTCCAGACTGGAGTTTTGCTCAATGAACGCCAGAGCCGAGGTCACGCAGCGCTACATCGACGCCGATCCTTATCCATGGCCCTACAATGGCGAGCTTCGGCCCGACAACACGGCGCTGATCATCATCGACATGCAGACCGATTTCTGCGGTCCGGGCGGCTATGTCGACCATATGGGCTACGACCTTTCGTTGGTGCGGGCGCCGATTGAGCCGATCAAATCGGTGCTGTCGGCCATGCGGGCGAAAGGCTACACCATCATCCACACGCGCGAGGGCCACCGGCCCGATCTCGCCGACCTGCCGGCCAACAAGCGCTGGCGCTCGCGCCGTATCAACGCCGGCATCGGTGACCCCGGACCTTGCGGACGCATCCTGGTGCGCGGCGAGCCCGGCTGGGATATCATCCCCGACCTCTATCCGGCCGAAGGCGAGCCGATCATCGACAAGCCAGGCAAGGGCTCTTTCTGCGCCACCGACCTGGAGCTGATCCTCAACCAGCGCGGCATCGAAAACATCGTGCTCACCGGTATCACCACGGACGTCTGCGTGCATACGACGATGCGCGAGGCCAATGACCGCGGCTTCGAATGCGTGATGCTGGAGGATTGTTGCGGGGCGACCGACTACGGCAACCATCTGGCTGCGATCAAGATGATCAAGATGCAGGGCGGCGTGTTCGGTGCGGTATCGAACTCGGCGTCCTTCGTCGCCCAATTGCCATGAGGTTCGACCATGAGTGACCGCAAAAAGGCAGTCGGCGTCGAGACGATCGGCATGACGATGCGCTTCGGCGCCTTCACCGCGCTGGACGGCGTGTCAATCAAGGTGCCCGCAGGATCGTTCCATGCGCTGCTCGGCGAAAACGGCGCCGGCAAGTCGACACTGGTCAAATGCATGATGGGTTTTTATCATCCGACCTCCGGCGACATTCTGGTCAACGGGCATGAGGTCGGGATCGCCAGTCCGAAGGATGCCTCGGCGCTCGGCCTCGGCATGGTCTACCAGCATTTTACCCTTGTCCCGTCGCTGACGGGTGCGGAAAACCTGGTCATTTCCCGCGAGGAGGTGCCGGGGATTATCGACTGGCGCAAGGAGCGCGCCGCACTTGCCCAATTCATGGAGCGGATGCCGTTCAAGCTGCCGCTCGACGTCAAGGTGGCCGAGCTCGCCGCCGGCGAGAAACAGAAGCTCGAAATCATCAAGCAGCTTTATCTCGGCCGCAGTTTCCTGGTGCTGGACGAGCCGACTTCCGTGCTGACCCCCGGCGAGGCGCAGGAAGTGCTCGGACTCGTCCGCGGCATGAC
Organism: Mesorhizobium sp. WSM4821; assembly: GCF_055901555.1. Lineage (NCBI taxonomy): Bacteria > Pseudomonadati > Pseudomonadota > Alphaproteobacteria > Hyphomicrobiales > Phyllobacteriaceae > Mesorhizobium > Mesorhizobium sp. WSM4821. The sequence goes on from NZ_CM148371.1 coordinate 6,872,470, forward strand.
CAAGGCGGGCGACCTCACCGTGCTGATGATCTCGCATAAATTCCACGAGGTGACGGCTTTCGCCGACGACATCACGGTGCTGCGCAAGGGCAGACTGACAGGAACGGGGAAAGTGTCGGAGCTGTCTCACAAGCAGATGGCGGCGATGATGATCGGCGACCAGCCGATTGCCGCGCTCGACTCACGCTCTCCAGTGCCGGTCGATGCCAGGCAGGTTCTGACGGTGAAGTCGCTGAAGGCGCCCGACCGAACCGGCCTGAAGACAATCAATATCGGCGCGCTCGATGTGAAGTCTGGAGAGATCGTCGGTGTCGCCGGTATTTCCGGCAACGGCCAGAAGGAATTTCTCGAGGTCCTTGCCGGGCAGCGCACGCGTGATGCCGGCGACGTTCTGGTGAAGGGGTCGCCCTATGGCGCCAGCCGCGCCGAGGCACGCACGCTCAATGTGCGTTTCATCCCGGAAGAACCGTTGCGCAATGCCTGCGCGCCGAGGATGACGGTTGCGGAAAACATGGCATTCCGGACCTTCGACCTGAACGAGGCCGGCAAGCCGATCAACTGGATCAATATGAGTTCCATCAGGGACTACGCGACCCGTCTGGTCGAGCAGTTCAAGGTCAAGACGGCCTCGCTCGCCTCGCCGATTTCATCGCTGTCCGGAGGCAATGTGCAGCGCGCCGTACTCGCCCGCGAATTGACCGGCGAGGTCGATCTTCTCATCGTATCCAATCCCTGCTTTGGCCTCGATTTCTCCGCCGTAGCCGAAATCCGCGCCCGCATCATGAGGGCGCGCAATGCGGGCGCGGCGGTGCTGCTGATGTCGGAAGATCTCGACGAGCTGCTTGAACTTTCCGACCGCATCTTGGTGATGTCCGACGGCGCGCTGGTTTATGAAACGCCGATCGCGCAGGCGAGCGTGCAGACGATCGGTGAACATATGGCGGGTCATCACTGATGGCCGCGATCGACGCACTGCCGTTTCCGTTTGCCTTCAGGCCAGGGACGATGGCACTGGTCGTCATCGACATGCAGCGCGACTTCGCCGAGCCTGGCGGCTTCGGCGCCAGCCTCGGCAACGATGTCAGCCGGGTGGTGGCGATCGTGCCGACGGTGAAAAGGCTGATCGAGGGATTCCGCGCCGCCGGCCTGCCGGTGATCCACACGATGGAGTGCCACAGACCCGACCTTTCGGATCTGCCGCCGGCCAAGCGCAATCGCGGCAATCCGTCGATCAAAATCGGCGATGTCGGTCCAATGGGTCGTGTGCTGATCGTCGGCGAGCCGGGAACAGCGATCCTCACCGAACTGGCCCCGCTGCCTGGCGAGATCGTCATCGAAAAACCCGGCAAGGGCGCGTTTTACGCCACCAGCTTCGGCGAGGACCTGAAGCGGCTCGGCGTTCAGCAGCTCATCTTTGCAGGGGTCACCACGGAAGTCTGCGTTCAGACGACCATGCGCGAGGCCAATGACCGCGGCTATGAATGCCTGCTGGCCGAGGATGCGACGGAAAGCTACTTTCCGGAGTTCAAGGCGGCCGCGCTGGCCATGATCAGGGCGCAGGGCGCGATCGTCGGCTGGACGGCGATGACGGACCAAGTGCTCAAAGGAATTGCCGATGCCTAACATTGCATACCCGGCTCTCATCGGAGGGGGTTGGCGTGATCTGGCATTCGAGCACTTTCGCGAAGGCATCACTGCGCATTGGCTGCTCAAGGGCGGACCGGTCGAGCCGTCGGTCGCGATCCTGAATTATCGACCCGGCGCCGGCGTGCCGCGCCACCGCCATGTCGGGCTCGAAACCATCGTGGTGCTGGAAGGCATACAGAGTGACGAAAATGGCGACTATACTGCCGGCAGCGTGATCCTGAACCCAGTCGGGACCGAACATTCGGTGTGGACGAAAGACGGTTGCATCGTGCTGATCCAGTGGAATCTGCCGGTGGTCATTCTGGACGAGGCCAAATGAGCGACATCCGCTTTGACATCGGGAGCCTGCATGCAGCCTATGCCTCCGGCACATCGGCAGCGACCGTCATTGAAACCGTGCTCCAGCGCATAGCGGAAGCGGACGATCCCGGCATCTTCATCCATCTGGCGAGCAAGACGGAGCTGCTCGCCGGAGCCGAGGCACTCGGCGCATTCGATCCCGAGGCAAGGCCGCTCTGGGGCGTGCCGTTCGCGGTCAAGGACAACATCGATGTTGCCGGCATGCCGACCACGGCCGCCTGCGCGGAATACGCCTACTTGCCGGCGAAAGACGCCACCGTCGTCGCGCGTCTGAGGGCGGCCGGCGCGCTGGTCGTCGGCAAGACCAATCTCGACCAGTTCGCCACCGGCCTCGTCGGCGTGCGCACGCCCTATCCGATCCCGAGAAACGCGATCGATCCGGGACTGGTGCCGGGCGGCTCTTCCTCCGGCTCGGCCGTGTCTACGGCGCGCGGCATCGTTTCCTTCGCGCTCGGTACCGATACTGCCGGATCCGGCCGCATTCCCGCCGGCCTCAACAACATCGTCGGGCTGAAGCCGACTGTCGGCGCGCTGTCGGCCGCCGGCGTCGTGCCGGCCTGCCGCACACTCGATTGCGTCTCTATCTTCGCGCTCACCGTCGATGACGCCTACGCGGTCTTCAGGGCCGCAGCGGCGAAGGACGACGCCGATCCCTATTCGCGCTCTATCGCGCCACCATCCCTTGGCCGGCGTCCGCCTGTGCTGACTGTCGGCGTTCCGGCAAAAGCGGACCGGGAATTTTTTGGCGACACCGCCATGCAGGCGGGATTCGAAACCGCGCTGCGGACGCTGGAACAACTCGGCTGCCGGTTGGTCGAAATTCCCTTCGGCGATTTCTACGCCACCGCCAACCTGCTTTACGAAGGAGCATGGGTGGCCGAGCGCTATGCGGCGATCGCGGATTTCATGGAAGCGAACGAAGCGATCATGCATCCGGTGACGCGCACAATCATCGGCGGGGCGCGAAAGCTTTCCGCGGCGGATGCTTTCAATGGGCTGTATGCGCTGCAGGCCTACAAGGCCAGGCTGGCGCCGGTCATCGCCTCGGTCGACCTTTTCTGTGTGCCGACCGCCCCGACACATTATTCGCTGGAGGCGGTCCTGGCCGATCCGATCGCCACCAACAGCCGGCTCGGTACCTACACCAATTTCGTCAATCTGCTCGATATGTGCGGCATCGCCGTACCGACGGGAAAGCGCGACGACGGCTTGCCGATGAGCGTTACTTGCCTCGCCGCCGCCGGCAAGGACGCCCTGACGGCGGCATTCGCCAGCGAGCTCCATGCTGTCAGCGGTCTCGGCCTTGGCGCGACCGGCTGGGCAATGCCGGCCTGCGCCGCCAAGAGCCCTGACTTCGACGACGACATGATCGAGCTCGTGGTCGTCGGCGCGCATTTGTCGGGAATGCCGCTCAACGGCCAGCTCTGCGCGCTCGGCGCGCAGTTGAGCAGGGTCGCCAAGACGGTCCCCTCCTATCAGCTTTATGCGCTGGCCGGTCAATCTGTGCCGAAGCCGGGGCTCGTGCGTGTTGCCGATGGCAGAGGGGCGGCGGTCGATGTCGAGGTTTGGCGGCTTTCTGCGGACGCGTTCGGACGATTTGTGGCCGCGATCCCGCCGCCGCTCGGCATAGGCACGATCGAGCTCGATGACGGAACATCGGCCAAGGGCTTCCTGGTCGAAACCGCCGGGTTGTCGCAGGCGATCGACATTTCAGCCTATGGCGGCTGGCGCAGCTTCATCGCAAAAGCCGGCGGGGAATGGCAACGTGCCGCTCCAATGTGATGCGAATTTCGCATTCGCCACACTGGTGCTGCCTCGCGCAACCCTGTCCCGTCCGCGTCTGCAAGGCGCTGATCAAGGGCCAGCTGTCGCGCCGTGACTTCGACGGCGCGGCGGAGGATTTTGTGCGCTACGAACTGACACTGCATGCGGCCGGAAAGGCAGCACCCGTTGCAGACATACGTGCCCTGGTCGAGCCCTATCTCGTACGGCACACGCGGTGAAGCTCCTGAACGCTGATGCCATCAGGGCGACGAAACAAGAACGGCCGGCGAACGACGAACTGTTCAATTCGCCCTGATGCCTTCAGACCGGCGACGCTCCCGTTTCGAGGAGATCGGCATAGTGCCGGCGCGCCACGTCGGGATGGGAGCGCAGGCGGCTTTTCAACACATTGGTCCCGACGTCGCGAAACAGCGGATTATCCGGATCGCTCGCCGGCCCGCGCGCCTCGGCCGTCAGTTCTTCAGGCAAGGTGAGCAACGGGATCGTCGCATCGAGCCGGGCGCTGAAGAAAAAGGGAACGGAAATCCGCTCGACACCTGCCGGCGGCGTCACGACACGATGAACTGTCGCCCTGAGATAACCGTTCGATGCCAGTTCGAGGAGTTCGCCGATATTGACCACCAGCGTTCCAGGGATCGGATCCACATTCACCCAGCTTCCGTCATACTCGACCTGCAGCCCCTTGTTCTCGTCCTGAAGCAGGAGCGTCAGGAAACCGCCGTCCTTGTGTGCGCCGACGCCCTGGCCGTCGCCGGTTGCCTCGCGCCCAGGATAGCGCACGATCTTCATGCGATGGTTGGGCTCACCGCCATAGATCGGATCGAAAGCGTCCTCGGCCTGGTCGAGCGACAGCGCGAAGGCCTTAAGCAGGCGGATCGCCACCGCCGTCGCCCCGGTCTGCCATGCAAGCAGCGCCGGCTTGAGTTCCGGCAGGGCTGAAGGCCATTGGTTCGGCCCTTGCAGCCGCGTCCAGGCAGGAATGCCCGGGCATTGTGGGATGGGTCGGCGCTCGATGCCGATGTCGAGTTGTTCGCGCCAATCGGCCTTGCCCCTGGTCAGTTCTCCGCCGGTGCGCGTGTAGCCGCGGAACTGCGGGGACTCGATCATTTCGATGGCCAGTTTGTCGGCTTCCGGCAACGCAAAGAACCGCCGGGAGGCGTCGAGCACCTCGTCGATTTGCACAGCCGAAATTCCATGACCGCTGAGATAAAAGAACCCGACGTCGCGGGCCGCGGTGCGCAGGTCGAACAGAAAGGTCCGGCGCTCCGATGCGCCTTGTTCGAGACGGCTGAGATCGAGCACGGGGACAATCCTGGCCATGGTCACCTCCTTCTGCTTCAGGCGTGGATCACGCCTTACGGTGTCACGCGGAGCATTGCGATCAAAGCAACGCCCGATCCAATCTCGACGCGAATGGAGGAAAGTCAGCGCTGCGTTTAGCGACCGGCAGGCAAATAACGTCCGAATGGACGGCCCGGGCTCAGAAAGTCTCGACCCATGGCCTGAGTTCGAGCTCCGAGCTCCAGGCGCTGCGATGCTGCCGGTGAATTGCAAGATAGGTTTCGGCGATCGCGTCCGGAGACAGCCGGCGATCCTGCCGGTCGGGTTCGCCGGCCTGTCCAGGCCCGTTCGACGCGATCGCACCGTCGATGATGAAATGCGCAACGTGGATATTCTTCGGGGCAAGTTCGCGGGCCATGGATTGCGCCAGCCCACGCAGGCCGAACTTTGGCATGGCAAAGCCGGCCGAGCCCGCAAACCCCTTGACGCTCGCGGTGGCGCCGGTGAACAGGATCGAGCCGGAGCCACGGGAAAGCAGCCGGCGCGCGGCCTGCTGGCCGACCAGGAACCCGCCATAGGCACCGACCAGCAATGCCTGCCTGACCGCCTCGGGATCGAGACCGGCTATCGGCCCGCGGGCGCGTCCGCTGGCGTTGAACACCACAAGGGACAACGGACCGGCCTTGTCGGCGATGTCGAACAGGTTTTCGACCGACGCGACATCGGCAACGTCCGTTTCGACCGCCAGCGCGCCAGTCTCGTCGACCAGCGCGCTCAGCTTGCCGACGTTGCGGGCAGCCAGAACAACGCGAAAGCCCTCTTTGGCGAGAAGACGTGCAAGCGAGGCGCTCAGCCCCTGCCCTGCTCCCGCGATAACCGCCACGTCTGATGTCATGGAGCTTCTCCTTTTCTGATTCTGGTGTGATACGGGTTCTAGTTCGGCGGATTGGAAATCCAGGTTCTATCACTCGTGTTTCTGAAAGTGTTTCCGGGCCAGCATAGCCGCTGGTGTGCCAAATGGCCCCTACATTGCGCTGTAGCCGGCGGAAGACAATCGCAGAGGCAGAACTCGCCATGTTCGCGGTCCTTGCCGGATTGCTTGAACCCGCCGACGGAGACGAGGCATCTCAGCCTATGAAGGCGACTTACCAAAATTTCGGAAACGCGCTGCCGGCCGGCGCGTTGGCCCAGCTCTGCAAGGTCTGGCCGCCGTCGATCGGCCAGCTGACGCTGGCGATCGATCCGACGCTGGTGCGCACGCGTCCCGCCCATATCGGCGTCGACCTCTCCGGCAGCTACGCATTCGGCGCGACTGTCGCCGATTTCTGGGGCGAGCGCGGCGAAATCGCGCATGAGGTCGATGCGGACCGCTTCTTCAACTGATGTTCGATCTGCTGCGGGATTAAACCGAAGCGACACGGCACGTTCCTGATTGCGTGGATCGCGGGGGCCGCACTCCCGGCTTGAGAGATCGGAGCGCATACCCGCCGACGGCGCGCGATTTCGACGCCGTCGGCGGCTTCCTGCGCCTCGCCCCAGTGCCCACTTCCTTCGGATCAGGAAGGCGTGAATGATCTTGGGAAAGCCTTCCACGCTGCGGCCCCAACTCTATGCGTGCCGGCGGGTACGCAAATCGGTGCCATCACCTATTTTTGGGCGGCCGGTTCCCCAGTTTTCGCGGACCGGTCCTGCTTTTGCGGGAACTACCTAATTTTCGTGCGGTTCCAGGGACAGACACCCGTCAGGAACGACGCGTTTTTGTACACAGCGGTATCGCCATGCGGTTGGCAGCGACACTGCGGTCGCACCGTCGTATCGCGAACCGCATTGAATGAAAGGCAAGGAGCGCCATTTCGATCCCGGTCATGGAACCCTCGCGGCCTCTAGGGAAGCACTCGATGTGCGGCGGCTCGGCGCCAAGGCTTTGGCCTGCCGGGCGTTCGCGGTCGAGGTCCCATCGGTGCCGGCCCGCATCACCCGCCGCACCGAACGGCGGACCATCGCCGGTTCATCGGTCAAGAGCATCCTGGATCGATGCCTGTTCCATCGGATCGGCCACCGGTATGGCGGCGGGTTCTCTCACGAGAACCGTGGTGCCGTACCGCATGATCTTGAAATCGAGCGATGGCTGGCCGACGGCTTGAGGCAAGGAGATCATCATGTGTTGCCCCGGTCCGAGCGTGGAGACGAACCGCACCGGCTGCGCATCGGCCCCGGAAGCCAGGGTCGCAACGACCCGGTAGCCGTCTGGCTCGACCGTGTAATAGACGGCGCCCGTGACCGGGCCGAGACGGATGCTGTGGCCGTTCCCCGGCGCAAGTTCCGAGGCTGCGGCCACGCTCGTGGTGGCGAGCAAGACCGTTGCGAATGCGGTGGAATATCTGATCATGGCTATTTCCTCCGATTGGCGAGCTCAAGGACTGCCTGGCAGTCCCTTCCCATCTCACGAACTCATCCTGCGCGCGGCGGCATCCGCGCGCATCGGTGCGGTCACCTAGTTTCCTGGTGGCTGATCTCCTAATTTTCGCGCGTTTGCCTAGACTAGGTGCCGAGAAGCAACTGTTCTATGCCGGCGTAGCGCGCCCGCAGTCGTTGACTGCGCGCGTCGCAAGATCGAATTGAGTGCAAGCTCACGTCTGCCCATCCCGAGTGGTCACCTTCAGCCTGTGGGCCGCTTCCTCCACTGCTACATGGTTCGCGTCCACGATTGATTTCAACTCGCCACGCACTCTGCTCATCAGTTCTGCCTGCGCCAAATCTGGTCGGCCAACCCCGAACGGTGGGGCGGGAGCATATTCCATGCGAAGCTCGATAGATTCGGCAACGGCCCGGCCGTAGATTTCGGCGACGGCGACGAGCGCGAAATCGATTCCGGCGGTGACCCCGCCACCAGTAATGACATTGCCGTCACGCACGACGCGACCTCTGTCTGGCTTCGCACCCAATGGCGCAAGAAGCTCAAGCGTGGCCCAGTGGGTCGTCGCGCGTTTTCCTCGCAGCAAACCGGCAGCGCCGAGGATAAGTGCGCCGGTGCAGACGGACGTCAAATACCGGGCGCCGGCGGCAAGGCGTCGGATCTCCTGCATGAAAGTTTCATCGACCATCGCCTCGGTCACACCGGCGCCGCCGGGCAAGCAGAGCAGATCGCAGTTGTCCACTTCTCTCAGATCGGAAAGTCCGCCGAATACCATCCCTCGCGCCTCTACATCGCGGCCTCCCATGGAGGCGACCGTGATGCGGGCATCGGGCAGATAGCTGAAAACCTGGTGCGGCCCCGTGAAGTCTAGTTGGGTCATCCTGTCGAAGATCGCGAAGACAATGTGCATATTCGTGTGGGTCATGGCGGGGGCTCCTTTCCGGCGACGGAAGCTCAGCAGGCATGTTAGCGGGGGGTTGTAACCTCAGGCCGCCAGTCCTTTTGCGAGCGCGCCGACAAAGGCGCGGGTAATTGTTCCGGTCGCATCCAGCTTGGGGTTGAAGATGGTGATGTTGATGCCGAGTGCGCGGCCGGTTCCGATAGCGCGATGTAACACGGCCGACAGTTCGTCCCATTGCAAGCCTCCTGGCATTCGATAGTCGACTGCCGGCATCACCGCGTCATCGAGCACATCGGCATCGAGGTGGATCCAGAAGCTGTCGAGTGCCGGGATGCAGAGTCGTTCAAGCGCGCGGTCGATGGCCTCTGACAGACCTCGTTGACGGATCGCCGCGAGGTCGAACATTGCGATCTCGGTGTCTTCGACCCGTTGGCTGCCCTGCTCGTCGGCGATTGCAGCATCGCGGCGGCCGAGCACGACCACGTCTTCATCTCTCACGAGAGGGCGCTGACCTTCCAAGTTTGTCACGAGCTCAGGACCGCGCCCGGTAGCGAGCGCTAGGTCCATCGATGCCGCCTCGCCATTGGGCTCCGCCTCAGCTTGATAGAAGTCAGCGTGGCCGTCGAGGAACAGCAGCCCTGTTCGGCCCCGACGTCGGGCCGCCAGGAGGCAGCCCAGCAGGATGGAGCAGTCGCCGCCGAGGACGACCGGGAAGTCCCGGTGCGCTAGCACTTGCGTGATTGTGTCGGCGAGCGCGCGGGAATAGTCGGCGATTTGGTGAGGATTCAGCAACCCGGTGGCTTCGTCGCGTCGCGGATCGTAGGGCGGCGGCTCGACGCGTCCGGCGCGGCGCGCATGAATTCGCTCCATCAGGCCGGCCGCGAGCAAAGCGTCGGGTAATGTCTCCACGCCTTTTGGAAACAGGCCCAGTACGGAGGGAGCTTCAATAACGACATAACTCGGATGAGCCATGAAATCGCGCTCCAATGCCGATGCTTTCGATGCCAATGAAGTTCGCTCCGCTAGGCCGACTAGAGGTTTATGATTTTGATAGTGCTTGTGACAGGGAGCCGATCCAAAGCTCGTCGGCGGCAAAATGCGAGTCGCCGCTCTTAAGGCTTACGGCTGATCCACGCTGTTCCCTTCACGAGCTTGAAGCCGTTGACCCGCGTGGGATCCGACCACCGAAGGTTCGGGCTTCGCCAAAAAAGATCCATAGCCCGCCCCTTCGCCGCGGCTCTCGCATTCAGGCTGGCTCCGAGCCCGGTGGATCGGCCATCGCTTCAGGGAGAAATAAACCGTCCCTCGGTCGTCGGCACAGAATGATGCTCATGCGTAATGGTCCAGCCACCGTTCCTCTTTTCGAGCCCGACCGTTAGCCTCAGATCAAGCGGCCCCGCTGACGTTCCGTCGCAATGAATCTGGCAACTGGCGAAGGCGACGCGGTTCCCTACCGTGACTTGGAAATCAATCGGGTAAAAGGTGATCGCTCCCTTGGGATTGGCGAAGAAGAAATCCCATGTCTCGTTATAGGCCTCGATACCACGAACTACTGAGGGAAAATCGAACATCAGCAAATCATCGGCATGATCGGCGAGGATGCCGGGACGGTCTCCAGCCTCAACGGCACCTGCCCATTTTTCTATCATTTCCTGCACGCGTTCTTTCTCGGAAATAGTCATGTTCGGCCTCCTGTTCTCATTATGTGCTGATTATTGGCGTTAATTGATCTCTTTAGACCTCTTGAGCCGTGGTTTGGGGGATGAACTCGGCGATCTCTATCGAGCCACCCGCCGCGAGTTGCGGGCAGGTTTTGGCAAGCCTTATGGCAGTCTCCATGTCGTTTGCGGTGATGAAGCTCAAGCCAACGACGGGATTGGCCCCGCCGCCGGTGCTGACTGAGCCATCGGCGGCTATCGTCCTGGTGATGTTCACCGGGTTATTGCCTCCCTCGGGCGCATCACCAAGTTGGTTCATCCAAGCGTTCCAGGCATGCGTCAGCTCACGCGGTTCGTTGGCAGTCGGTATTCGACTGCCGTGATATGCTAAGAGGTATGTGGGCATTCTGGCTCTCCTTTGTCTTGTCATAGGTCGCGAGCTATGTTGGTTCTGAGAAGCGATCGAGACCGGGGCACCCCATCGCTGCGCCGCTTCATCTTTGCGGCGGCCTCGTCGCTGGACGACGTTGTGCGCCCTGGTACTGCTCCGCTTGGCGTTGCGGGGATCGACAGGATTAAGCATCCTCGTAACAATAGCCGAAGTGACTAAGTTCCCTCGATTCATGCCACATGACTCATTAGCGGTTGTGCCCCAGTAACGCTGACAAGCGTTGTCTGGCGTCGGCCTTGTCTCTGAGAGACTTGCCTGCACAATCGAGCTTGGTCCTGTCCCAGCTGTCCGTGCACATCTCAATGCGTCCTCCATCAAACGAAATGATTCACCTTATCGACGACGCTCCAGGTCAAAGCTCGAGGCAAACCTTGCCGACGTGCTTTTGGGATTCGTAGTACTCGAAGGCGGCACCAATCTCCCGCAGCGGAAAGCTACGGTCGATCACGGGCTTTATTTGATTGGAAGTAATCGCCCGGAGCATTGCTTCTTGATCCGTTCTGCTGCCTACGGAAATCCCACTGATGCGGATTTGCTTGGAGAACAGCGAGGGGATCGACACTTGTCCCGTAAAACCGGTGAGGACGCTCACGACGGCAATATGCCCACCTATCCTGCAGGCGGTTATCGACTGCGCCAAAGTGGCTGGTCCGCCGACTTCGATCACATGATCGACTCCGCGTCCGTCCGTCAGATCCGTCGCCTTCCGGCCCCAATCCGGCACGGACTTATAGTTGATGATGTCGTCGGCACCGAGCCGCCGGAGCTTTTCCAGCTTCTCCTCGGAGGACGATGTGGCGATCACGTGGGCCCCTGCAGCTTTGGCGAATTGCAGCGCGAACAGCGAAACACCGCCTGTCCCAAGGATCAGCACCGTATTGCAGGGCTTGACCTGGCCACATGTCACTAGGCTTCTCCACGCAGTGACACCTGCGCATGGAAGGGTCGCCGACTCGACATGCGTGCAGCCGGTGGGAGCGATCGTGAAGTAGCGCGCAGGAAGTTGAACGAATTCGCTGGCATAGCCATCGATTGTTTCACCCGGAATGTCGTGGCTGAAAGCAGGTGTCGGTTCGCCTCCCGACCAATTCGGGTAGAATATGCTCACAACGGCATCCCCGATCCTAAAATCGTCAACACCGTCTCCAACTGCGACTACTTCTCCGGCGCCATCGCTCAATTGAACACGGCCGTCGCCGCAGCGTATTTTGCCATGCACGACCATGTGGTCATGGAAATTCATCGAGCAGGCGCGGATCCTGACCAACACGTCCCCGGACCCCGGTTCGGACTGATCTTCCTCAACCAGTTCGAGGTTCTCCAGTCCGCCCGGCGCTTTGAGCCTGACACGTTGCATAATCGCTCCTTCGAACTCGAACATGATCAAACGCTGCGAATAAGAGACCGAGGTCACCTGCGCGTTGTGGTCGTTCCCGACTACTGCGTTGCTGCAATGGGGCGAGCTATCGGGACGGCCGTGATCCCGGTCGGCTACATCCTTCCTAGCTCAGAATGGCTTGCCCGTTTCGAGCAGCGATTTCAGGTTGGAAAGGATCTGCGGCCAGCCTGCGGATACGCCTGCGATGAGTTGCGAATTTGCGCGTTCGATCGAATGGCTTAGGTTCAGCTTGACTACATCACCTTTCGGTTCGAGCTCGAGCGAGCATTGCGAATATCCCTCGGCGGCAACTTCCGGGTTCGCCTCATTTCTCCACGTCAGCACGAGCCTTCTCGGACGATCGAGCTCGACAATGTCGCCAGCGTCGGCCGTTTGTCCATCGGGTAGGACCACTTTCCACGGCGATCCGACCTTCCAGTCGGTCTCGAAATGCGCTCCGAACCAACACTTCTCAACCTGTTATGTGTTGGTGAGCGCGACCCACAACTCATCCGGTGTGGTTCTGATGTATGTCACGTACGAGAAGCCGCTCTTTGCATCGGTCATGTTCAGTCCCCTTCTTTTGGCTGGCGCGTTGCTTCAGCGCTGCTGGAGTGCAGCCGCAGAAACTCCCGTGCTTACGAAGGTCACGCCTGCACCGATGTTGATTCCCACAACAACACGCGGACGACGGAGGAGCCAATCGCTCAGGGCGGATGCGAAACTGCCGATCAGGGCCAGACCGACGGTGGCAATAATCGCGAGCCATGCGCCGTAGGTCATCATCTGCATGTCGACGGGCCTCCGGTCGGCGCTGCGTTCCAATTGAAATCAGCTAGGGCGCTAGGTGACCCGGCTCCAGTCATTCCCAAGCCGTCAGCTTCTTCAAGCCGCCGATCAGCGGCATGGAAGTGGCATGTTACTCAGCCCGCTTGGGCGCGGTGAACGTCCATAGGGGGCGATGCTGACGTCGCGACTTTGCCAAGCTGGAAGACCTCCGTCGCCTCGCCGCGGCCGCGCAGCCGGTGCTTGCCCGCGGGGATCCTTTCGAACGTTTCGTCGAGCCGCGACGCGGTCTCGCCGGAAATGGCGATTGCGGCGGTGGCGCCCGGTTCGAGCTGCTTGCCGAGGTCCTGCAGCCGCTGGCTGACGTTCACGGTATCGCCGACGATCGTATAATTGACGCGGTCGGATGCGCCGATATTGCCGACGATGACGGAGCCCGTGTGGATGCCGATGCGGACATGAAGCGGAGGCCGGCCTTCGCCAGCCGCTTCCAGATTGTCCTTCTCCAGATCCTCGCGGATCGCCGCGGCGGCGCGGACGGCCGCGGCGGCATGGCCCTTGAGACGATCCGGCGCGCCGAAGAACGCCAGCATGCCGTCGCCCAGGAACTTGTCGACAGTACCGCCATGTGCATCGACCGCGCCGCACAAGATCGCGAAGTGGTGGTTCAGCAGCCTGGCCGCGGCGGCGGCGTCCATCTGCTCCGACAGCGTGGTGAAGCCGGCGATGTCGGTGAACATGACGGTGACGACCGCTTCGCGCGGTTCGGCGATGCCGATCTCTCCGGTGCGCACCAGCTTGGCCACCAGCGAGCGCGGAATATAGGTCGAGAATGCACGCAGACCGATCAGCATGGCATTGAACGCCGAAGCCTGGTTGTCCAACTCCAGCACCCTGCTGCGCGGCAGGGGGGTCACGCCGTCGAGATCGAAATCGGCGACGCGCGTGGCCTGGCCGGCAATCGCCTGGATCGGGCGCGACAGGCGCTTGCCGAGAAGGATCGCGATGGTGACCGCCACCGCCATCGCGCCAAGTCCAAGCATGGCCGATCCCATGATGCGCTCGATTTCGTCGCCGATCTGACTGGTCTTGAAATACGCGCCGAGCGTCCAGGGCCGGTCGCCATAGCCGGTGATCTCACGGGTAATAGCGACGTAAGCGTTCTCTCCGTCCCATGAGGTCGAACCGTCCTTGTCGTCTACCTGGATTTCGGCAACCTCGATATCGCGGGTACGCTGCGTGCTGAACTCCGCATCCGGTTTGCGCGCCTCATATCCGGCGAGAACCGGATCGCCGAAATTGGCGAGCGGCGTCAGCGGCAGGATGCCGTTCTTCAGCGCATCCGGGGAAGCCAGCCGCTGGTCCGCCAGGATGGATCCGTCGCCATCCAGAATGAAGGCATGGGTGCCGAAGCGCGACGACAGTTCCTGCGTGATTTTGGATAAGTTCTGCAGTTCCACCGCGGCGATCACCCAGGCCTTCGTGGCACCATCGCGTGACAGCGGCGCCGAGACGTTGGCGTACAAGCCATATTCGTTGGCCACCAAGGCGCCCCACCGCCGCCCGTCAACCTGCTGGCGCTCTTCAAGAACGGCGCGCACTTGTGGCGATTTCTCGGTCTCGGCGGGGAGTTTCCGGATCGTTCCGGCAGGATATTTGGCGTCGTTGTCCCCGGTCACCGCCGCCCCCCTGCAAATCAGGTCGGGTGTGCAGATCAACATTGCGTTCACCCCCGGCGCTGCCGCCAGCGCACTGGCAAGTGCCGCCGACATCGCCTCGTCGTCGATCTGGAACTCGCCCTGCTTGTAGAGCTGCGCGACGCCGTCCACGGCGCTCTCGGCGCGCCCCATCTCGGCGCGCAGCGAATCCTCCATCGCATCGATCAGGAGCGTCGACTGGGCGCCGAGCAGGTCGAACGTGTTGCGAAGGTTGGCGCCGACCGACAACGCGAGCACGCCGCCGACCGACAGGAACACGAGGCTGCCGAAACTCATCGCCATGATGACTGCAATGGGGATGCGACGCCACTTCTTTTCGGGGCGGACCAGACGCGCTGGTCGTGCGGACGTGCTCATGCAGCCAATGTCATAATGCGCCACCGCATCGCAAGCCCGGTGACGGTTTTAAGGAGAGGCCGCGCCCGAAGCATTCGCACCAATGTGGCGCCGATGTTTCCGGCGCCGATGATTCCGATCCTCTCCTCAAAGGGGTGTCCCTTTCGTAAATATGGAAGAGCGCCCGCCTCAGTCGCGGACGCGGGCGCCTCGAAAATTCCAGACATCATGTTCTCTGTGCGCAACCGTAAGCGTTAGGTGCCTTGCTCTCAACCCTTCCAGAACAGGTGTATCATCTCCCGAAAGGAAGGGCTCGAGTCTGGTCACCAGCCAATCAAAGTCGTCTCAAGCAGTTAACCTAATTCGGAGCGACAACTGACGTTCGACGTCATCAAAAAAAGGCGGACTCTGGCACGGTTCTGGTCTATGCCGACGCTCGTTGCCGGTCCGCCGGCCTTTGCAACTGGTCCATGAATGAAGCGCCAGCCCACGACGTCGAGCCTGTTACGCCGACTCAATCGTTCGGCCGTGGTGGATTTGATCCGCACCGAAGGAGTGGCATCACCTTCGAGCCTCGCCGAGCGACTGAACATCAGCATCCCGACGGTGATGCGGGTGATCGAGGATCTGATTGCCGAGGATTTGGTGGCATATGACGGGTTTGACGAGGCCAATGTCCGGGGCCGTCCCCGGGCACGCATCAAGTTCCGCGGCGCGGCGCATGCGATCATCGGCATCGAGGCCGGCAAGGGCGAGTTCTATGGCGCCGTGGCCAATCTCGAGGGCGTCGTGCAGACCGAAATGCACGAGACCGCCGACGATGATGGCGAGCGCAATTTCGAGAAGCTGGTCGGCCTGATCCACCGGTTGATGGCGGCTCCCCGCCCACGCGGCCAAACCATTCGCGGCATCGGCATTGGCTTACCCTCGATCGTCAGGCAACCGGCGGGCGAAGTGGTGCTGACGCTTGGGCTCGGCTGGCGCGACATGCCGTTGCGGGCGCGGCTCAGCGAGCATTTTCAGATGCCCATCGTCGTCGAAAACGGGCGCAACCTCGCCGCTGTGGGCGAATGGGGATTCGGGGCCGGGCGTGGCGCCGGCAGCGTCGTGAGCCTCTCGATCGGGCCCGGTGCCGGCGCGGGCGTCGTGATCGACGGCAAGCTCTACGGCGGGCATTCGCATGCGGCGGGCGAGCTCGGCTGGTATCTCGATGACCCCCTCCTCACCGGGCGGCCGTTCGAACATCTGGGCGACAAGCAATCGCTGCGCTTTTTCGGCATCCCCGAACAGGCGACCATGATGCTCGAAGAGGCCAACACGCGGTATGCGGCGGGGAAGCTCACCCTAGCTGCCGTCATCGACCGGCAGGCGGGCACAATCGCGCCAGTCGTGACCGAACTTCTCGACTATGCGACGATGGCGGTGGGCAGTGTTGCTGCCTTCATGAACCCCGAAATCATCGTACTGGCGGGCCGGATCGTCGGCGGCGGTGATCTGGTGCTCGATGTGCTGCGGCATCGCCTCAAGGGCAATGTGTACGACCCGCCGCGCCTCGTGATAGGCGCGCTGGGGCATCGCGACATCGTGCTTGGAGCGGTGCGCCTAGTGCTCGATGCGACGACGCTCAACCCTGCCGACAGCCTCTTGATGGCCGACTAAAGATCAATCGATCGCGATTGACAGCGACTGAATCTCGGCATTAAGTTTCTAACTGAAAGAAAAACTGCGCCCTGCGTCGTGTGGGAGCGTATCTTTCATGGGAGGACTACAATGACGAAGATTTTCAATCCGCTTGGGCGGACGATGCAGCGTCGTGACTTCTTGAAAGTTGCGGGTGCGAGCGCTGCGGTAGCGGCCCTGCCGGCGGCAGTTCGCGCCGCCGCTCCCGTCAAGGTGGTGCTGTGGTCGTGGGTGCCGGATCTCCAGCTTCAGGTCGACCTGTTCAACGCCGCGCATCCGGGTATCAAGATCGAACTCGTGAATCCTGGCCAGGGGGACCCGCTATATAACGCGCTCCGCGCGGGTCTGCAGGCGGGCAGCGGCCTGCCCGACGTCGCCCAGATCGAATACCAGCACCTCGAGAGCTTCCGCCAGGTCGACGCCCTCGCAGACATCGGCCAGTATGCCAATGCCCGTAAGGGCGAGTTTCCCGAAGGCCTGTGGGCGCAGGTCGCCAAGGGCGATGTGGTCAACGCCACGCCGCAGGATTACGGTCCGATGGCGATGCTCTATCGCAAGGACATCTTTGACAAACATGGGATCACGCCGCCCACCACCTGGGCCGAGTTTGCCGATGCGGGCAAGAAGATCCATGCGGCCGATCCGAATGTGTTCATGACCGACGCGCCGTTCGGAGCCAATGCCGACTGGGTCTTGGGTCTGTTGTGGCCTATGGGCTGGAAGCCGGTCAGCCGCGATGGCGACAAGCTCGTGATCAGGATCAACGACAAGATTGCCAAGGACTTCGCCGCCTATTGGCAGGACCTTATCAACGTAGGTGTTATCGAGACCAAGCCGGGCTTCAACAATGAGTGGTACACCGGCCTCGACTCGGGCCGCTATGCCACCTGGCTCGCTGCGGGCTGGGGTCCGCTGTTCCTGACCTCGGTCGCCAAGACCAGCGTGGGCAAGTGGCGTGCCGCCGATCTGCCGCAGTGGGACGCGAGCAAGTTCGTGACTGGCGCTTGGGGTGGCTCATCGCTGGCCGTGATGAAAGCGACCCAGCGTCTGCCCGAGGCCGCCGAAGTCGCGATCTGGCTGAACACGGATCCCGAAGCCACAAAGCTTTACACCACCAAGCAAAACTTCTTCCCTTGCACCAACGCGCTGCTGTCGAGCCCGGAATGGGCGAGCGCCAAGCCGGAATTCTTCGGCGGCCAGGAGGTGAACAAAGTGTTTGCCAAATCGGCGAGTGCCGTGGCGCCGTTTGAGTGGAGCCCGTTCCAGGGCTTCCTCTACCAGTCGATGGCCGATGAATTCGGCGCCTCGATCAGCGGCAACGGCACGCTGTCGGATGCGTTCGACCGCGTCCAGGACGCCGTGGTCGCCTACGCGAAGGACCAAGGCTTCACCGTGGCCTAACTCCTCCCGGGCACCGGCCGGGCGCGCCTTGATCGGCGCGCCCGATCTCTTCATCTTGCCGGACGGGGGACCCATGGCAATGTCGAATTCGCCAGCCGCAGCGACGCGCCCAGCGCGATTGGGCGGTTTTAGTTCACGAAAGCTTGCGCCCTATCTCCTCCTGGCGCCCTTCGTGCTGCTGTTTATCGCCTTCATCGTCGCACCGCTGGTCTATGCGTTCTACATGAGCCTCCACCGCGACACGCTGGTGGGCGGACGGCAGTTCGCGGGTGCAGTCAGCTACATCAAGGTCGCGAGCGACGCCAAATTCTGGGGCGGCGTGTGGAACCTCGTTCTGTTCGGCATCGTGCAGGTGCCGATCATGCTGGCCCTGGCGCTGTTGTTCGCCATCGTGCTTGATCGTGGCCAGGTCTATGCCAAGAGCGTCTTCCGGCTCGGCTTCTTCCTCCCCTACGCCGTGCCGAGCGTGATCGCGACGATCATCTGGGGTTATCTCTACGGCCCCACCTTCGGCCCGTTCACGCAGATGGCCAAGGCGTTGAACCTGCCGCCGCCGGACTTCCTGTCGCCGGGCGCGATGATCTTCTCACTGGCCAATATCGTGACGTGGGAATATGTCGGCTACAATATGGTGATCTACTACGCCGCGCTGAAGGCGATCCCGTCGGACCTCGCCGAGGCCGCGCGGATGGACGGCGCCTCGCCCTGGCAATTTGCCCGGCTGATCCAGCTGCCGCTGCTGTGGCCGGCGATCCTGCTCACCATTATCTTTTCGATCAACGGCACACTGCAGCTGTTCAATGAGCCGTACTTGATGCGCGCGCTCGCCAGTAACACCATCAATTCGAGCTACACACCGAACCTCTATGCCTATTCTCTGGCGACTCAGAACCAGCAGTATGGCTATGCGGCCGCCGTCTCGTTCGTGCTTGGCATCGTGATCGCGGGCGCCTCCTACATCTTCACCCTGATCACCAACCGCCGTCGGCCGGAGCAATGATGACTGCGACCACCGACATCGCCACTTTCGACGCGGCCAGGCGCCGGCCCGGCGAACGGCGGCGCTCGCGGATCATCCTCACGCTGCTGCTGTCACTGTTCCTCGTCTACAGCTTCGTGCCGCTGGTCTATCTGGTCCTATCGGCAACGAAGACGAATGGCGACCTGTTCACCACGTTCGGCTTCGGTTTCGGCACCAAGTTCAACCTCTGGCAGAATCTGAGCGATCTGCTGGCGCGCGACAACGGCATCTTCATGCGCTGGATGTTCAACAGCCTGCTCTATTCGACCGCCGCCGGGATCGGTGCCGCGATCTTGGCTACCGCGGCAGGCTATGCGTTAGCCAAGTTCAAATTCGTCGGCCGCAATCTGCTGTTTGCGCTGGTCTTGGGCGCTGTGATGATCCCGCAGACGGCACTCGTCGTGCCAATCTTCCTGCTGCTGGCGCTTTCGGGTCTCAGCGATAATCCGCTGGGCGTGATCCTGCCCTCGATGATCTCGCCGATCGGCGTCTATCTGATGCGCGTCTATATCGAGCAGGGCGTCGACGACGAACTGCTCGACGCAGCGCGTATCGATGGCGCCGGCGAGTTCGTGATCTTCCGCGCCATCGTGCTGCGGCTGGTGGCGCCGGGGATGGTGACCGTGGCACTACTGTCGTTCGTCGGGACCTGGAACAATTACTTCCTGCCGCTCATCGTGCTGCGCTCGCAGGAGTATCAGCCGATCACGGTGGGCCTTGCGACCTGGTATCAGCTCGCGCAGCAGGGCGGTGGCGGCGGACAGGTGCTGTTCTCGATCATCATCACCGGCGCGCTGGTCAGCATCATCCCGGTCATCGTGGTGTTCCTGCTGCTGCAGCGGTTCTGGCAGGGCGGCCTCACCGCCGGCGCCATCAAATAGACTATCGCCTGGAGTTTTCCGACTATGACGACTGCCTCGAAATCCGCGCCGCTCTCTGTCTGGCGGCCGATCGCGACCGACACGTTCCTCGTCGGTACCCCGCATTATCCGGAGCATGTCGATGAGAGCTATTGGCAGCGCGACGCCGACCGCATGGCAGCCGCGGGCTTCAACACGGTGCGGCTTGCGGAGTTCGCCTGGCACATTCTAGAGCCGCAGGAGGGGACATTCGACTTCGACTTGTTCGACCGCGCCATAGATGTGCTGGGCAAGGCTGGCATCAAGACCATCATGTGCACGCCAACGGCGACGCCGCCGCGCTGGCTGACGGCGCGTTGTCCCGAAGTGTTGCGCGTCGATGCCAATGGCCGCGCCATGAGGCATGGCTCGCGCCAGCACGCCAATCTTGCGAGCGGAGTGTTCCGCGAGCATTCGAAGCGCATCACCAAAGCGATGGCCCAGCATTATCGCGGCAATTCGCACATCATCGGCTGGCAGACGGACAATGAGCTCAATACCTCCGGATCGCTGTCCTACGGTCCGGTGACTCTTGCCGAGTTCCAGGCCTTCCTCAAGGACAAGTACAAGACCATCGCCGCGCTCAACTATGCGTGGGGCGGGCATTTCTGGGCCACCGCCTACGACGATTTCGATCAAGTGGTGCTTCCTCTCGACTACGCCCCTGCCCCGATCGGGCCGACCCATGTGGTCGACTATCACCGCTTCCTCGCCTTCGTCACGGCGCGGTTCCAGCACGATCAGGTGCTGATCCTGCGCGCCACCAATCCAGACTGGTTCGTCTTCCACAATCTGGGGCGGATCGACGACATCGACTTCCGCGGCGAGTTCTCGACCGATCTCGATTTTCTTGGCTTCGACATCTACCCGCATCTCGATGACGAGATGCAGCGGGTCGGCGGCGTCGGCGAGGCGCAGGCGCTGCGTCTCGACATCTGCCGCGGCTTGACAGGCAACTTCATAGTGCCGGAGCAGCAATCGGGCTTCGGTGCGCAGCCGAACTTCTCGACGCTGACGCCCGAACCCGGCGAGATGCGCCGCATGGCCTATACGTCAGTAGCGCGCGGCGCCGATGGCGTGATGTTCTTCCGCTGGCGGCCGGCGCATTTCGGCGCCGAGATCTATTGGATGGGCATCATCGATCACGACGACATCCCGCGGCGGCGCTATGATGAGGCCAAGCAGTTTGCGGGTGAGGTCACGGCGCTCAAGGACAAGATCCTCGGCACGCATGTGCGCATCGATTTGGGCATCGCCGGATCAGATTTCGACAATCAGGAGATGCACCGCTCCTACCCCATCGGCATGCCTAGCCCGCAGGACGATGCAACGCTGCTGCACCGCTATTGCTACCGCCACAACATCGCCTGCGGCTTCATCCATCCCGAGGATGATCTCAGCAAGCTCAAGGCGTTCTACGTGCCGCATTGGCTGAAATGGACCGATGCGTGGACGGCGCGAATCGAGGCCTTCGCTAAGGCGGGTGGAACGGTGATCCTGGGCGGCCGCACCGGATCACGCGACGTCAACAACCACGTCATCCGCGACACCTCGCCGGGCAAGACGCTCTCGGCGCTGGCCGGGATCACGGTCGAGGAGTTCGGGTTGCTGACGCCGATCGGCGGCGAGGGCCTGTTCGAACATGGCGGCCGCTTCGGCGCCAACACGGTGCGCAAGAAGCTGCCGGCGACGTCGGCGAGCCGCCAATACGAGCTCAAGATCGGGAATGCGCAGGTGACGGCGGCGCATCTCTATGAGCTGCTGAAGGTGGCGCCGGGCACAGAGGTCATCGGCCGCTGGGCCAGGCGCTTCGCCGAGGGCCAGGCCGCGATGACTTCGCGCAAGGTCGGCAAGGGCAATGTGATCTACCTCGGCACGTACCTCAGCGATGCTCTGGTCGAGGTGCTGGCCGATCAAGTGCTGGCGCCCGCCGGTATCGTGCCGCTCATCGCCGACATGCCGGCCGGCGTCGAAGCGACCATCCGCGAGAGCAAGGACCGCCGCCTGCTGTTCATCCTCAATACGATGGGCGAGCTGGCAAGCATCGACAATGTCCCCGCGGGCAAGGATTTGCTCGGCGATGGCAAAGTACGCGGCGGTAAGCTGTCGCTCCCGGCCTATGGCTGCAGCATCATCGAACTGGACTAGGGATGTTGTCGCGAGGCCTTGGGAAACGCTCAAATCTTCTGTCCCAGTGTTAGATTGGGCAGCAATCTCCACTCTAGGCATCTTTGTGTGCTGCCGGACATGATGTCGCCCAAGCCGATCGTCCGCTCTATCGCTGCAGGACTATTTTCGACCTCGCCGACAAACCGGACCTCGCCGGTGCGGCCGCCCTCCGCGATCGCAACCGCGTGCTTCTTCTTGGCTACATCAAACGCGACAAACGCTTCGCGATGCTCTCCCATGGCTCGCCCTCGGTGCGTGAGGATCGGCTCGGCCCATCCGAGATGGGGTATTCGGCTTGAGCCTCATCTTCGGGCGACAATGCATGGTGGATAGGTTGAAGGTGCTGCGCTTCGAGCTGATGGTTAGACGTGGGTCTGTTGGAACAGCCACAAGCATCAGAAGGAGAAGCGCAGCATGAAACATTATGCCGGATTGGATGTCTCCGTAAAAGAGACCGCAATTTGCATTGTCGACGAAACAGGCCAGATCTGCCGGGAGATGAAGGTGCCGAGCCATCCCGAGGATCTTGTGCGGGTGCTCTCGGATCCTGCCTGGACCTTTGAGCGGATCGGCCTCGAGGCCGGGCCGCTGTCGCAATGGCTGTTCAGCGGCCTGGCCGAAGCCGGCCTGCCGGTGATCTGCATCGAGACCCGCCACACCAAGGCCTTCCTGGAGGCGCAGCCGAACAAATCCGACCGCATTGACGCCCGTGGCATTGCCCAGATGATGCGGGTCAACCTGTTCCGCCCGGTCCATGTCAAGACGCTGACGAGCCAGAAGCGCCGGGCCCTGCTGATGGCGCGCAAACTCTTGCAGGATAAGGCGATCGCCATCGAAAACGACATCCGCGGGCTGTTGCGCAACTTCGGTCTCAAGGTTGGGATGGTCGGCGCCGTCAAGTTCGAGCCCCCGCATCCGCGAGCTCACCGAAGGGATGCCCGATCTGGCCGAAATCGTCGAGCCGCTGCTCGAGGCGCGCAGCAAGCTGCGCGAGAATTTTGCCGCGCTTCACCGCAAGCTTCTGGCGATCGTCCAGGATAACGAGGTCTGCCGGCGGCTGACGACGATACCGGGCGTCGGTCCGGTGGTGGCGCTGGCCTATACCGCGACCATCGACATTCCGGCCCGCTTCCGCAACTCCAAGGCGGTCGGACAGATCTTGGGGCTGACGCCGGTGCTCCATGAGTCGGGCGAAAGCCGCCGCATCGGCCGGATCTCCCGCTGCGGCGATGGCATGATGCGAACGCTGCTTTACGAAGCCGCGCAGACCCTGCTAACGCGCGTGACGAAATGGTCGTGGCTGAGGGCGTGGGCGATGAATGTCGCTAGGCGGCGCGGCCGACAGAGGGCCATTGTCGCATTGGCTCGCCGGCTGGCGGTGATCATGCATCGCATGTGGCGCGACGGCACAGAGTTTCGTTGGACGCGACAAGACATCATGCCGAAGGCCGCCTGATTGTGCGCCCGACCATTGCAGCCTGCCGGCGCGCGCAGTGGGCCCGTCAAGGGCAAGTCGCGGCGCGCTGACCTTCGGCCACCCTTGACCGACCACTGCGCGCGCCGGCCGAGCCGAAACCAGGTCGGGGACGGCCAAACACGGAGATGAAAACATGATCGCAGAGCGAGCGTGACAAGGATCACCCCATAAGGTTCCACCAGCCGGGTGGAAAGAGCGTCCTTCGCGGGACGATGAATGAGGTGAGTTCGCGAGGGTTGCAGTACCGGTCGCATCACAACGATCAGGACGCTTCCGAGATTGTTCCGCCTCATGCTTCTGATCCCCATCAAGGCGACGGCCGAGCGCCGATCCCGCAGAGAAGCATGACCCCGCGAAAGACGTCACGCACCGGCGAAGCGGAAAGCTCGACAAGCGTTTGACTCCCTCGTCTCTTAATCGCACGAAAGGGCGGGCTACCGATCTCAGCCCTGGAACATGACGTCTAGTTTCCACGGGCTTGCAGCGCGTCTGTCGGCGGCAAGAGCCAGGGCTCGCCGCGAAGGCGAAGCAGAATCTCCATCCGGTTTGCCGCGTTGAATTTGCCGAGCACGGCGGAAACCTGGTGCTCGATTGTCCGCGGCGAGCGCGACAGGCGCCGTGCCGCCTCCTTGTTGCCCAGACCTTGAGCGATCATCGTGAGCACCTGTTGTTCTTGCCTCGTCAGCCCCAGCGGATGCTGCCTGGCCACGGTGTACGGGCCTCGGCGCTGCTTCGGCAGCTGGCTGGCGGCTCCGATGCGCTGCGCCAGCTTTCGCGCCAGCGCTGCCGCCGGGCGCGCTTCGACGGCCTCGAATGTCGTCACGGCGCGAGCCAGCGCCGCGCCGGCATCGGTTCCGCGGACCTGCGTGAGGGCGAGCGCCGACTCATAGGGAAGACCCAGGCGGGACCATTCGGCCGAGGCCGCCATCGGATCGCCCCGGAGTTCCAGTGCTTGCGGCAAGGGAATGCGGGCGGCCGGCACCGGCAGCGATCCCGCCATTCCGCAGCGCTGCCACCAGACGGCCAGTTCGCCGACATCCCCGGGGCGGAAATTGTCGAGGTCCATTTCAGCGAGGGCCGTCAGCGGCTTGCGGCCGGCGCCGGGCTCCTCGGCAAGCCAGGCGGCCTCGGCCAGCGCCAAGCGAACCGGTATGACGCGTTGAGCCTCGCCGGTCGTCAGGCCCTCCCGCAGCGCCTGCTCCAGCAGGGCCACCCCGTCAGGCTCACCCAACCGGACCCGCACCCTGCCGAGTTCCGTCAGGGCCGGCAGATGCATCACCATAGGCAGGCGTTCCAGATTCATGACGCCCTGGGCAATCGTCTCGGCCTCGCGAAAGCGCCCCTGCTCGGTGCGAAGCTGTGCCTGCCGGCCGAGCAGGTATTGCGCCGCCGAATCGAGATCGTGCCTGGCGCAGTAGGCAATCCCTTCCGCGAGCAGCCGCTCGGCCAAGGCGAAGTCCTTGGCCACCACCGCGCATTCGGCGAAGTTCGTATAGGCTCGCGACGCGTGGTCGTGAAACCCGTGATCGAGCGCTAGGGCAAGGCTTTCCTCCAGCCGCTCACGCCCGCCAGGGCGGTCGGCGAACATCAGCGCCGTGCCGACATTGTTCAGGGCATGGACACGTGTCTCGACCTCACCCAACCGGTCCGCCAGGCTGATCGCGCGCTCGCCCCATTCGATCGCCTCGTTGAAGCGATAATGCAGCATGTGTAGCTGCGAGCGCGTGCTGTAGGCCATCGCCAGTTCCGGCCCAGGCGGCAGGTCCTCCACTT
The DNA here is from genome assembly GCF_055901555.1 of Mesorhizobium sp. WSM4821. Taxonomy (NCBI): domain Bacteria; kingdom Pseudomonadati; phylum Pseudomonadota; class Alphaproteobacteria; order Hyphomicrobiales; family Phyllobacteriaceae; genus Mesorhizobium; species Mesorhizobium sp. WSM4821. Next base: position 6,897,607 of record NZ_CM148371.1, read on the forward strand.
CGCGTACTGCCTGATCCGCGTAGTCTTCCGCCTTCTGGCCCTCTCCGCGGCGCCAGTGGAGACGTGACAGCCAGCGCAGATTGGCCCCGACCTTGTCGATGCGCCCAAGCTCGCGCCAGATCGCGATGGCGCGATGCCGCGCCTCGATGATCTCATCGTAGACGAACAGCGACAGGCCCGCCTCGTAGGCCCAGTCTTCATTAAGCTGGGCCGCCAACGCCGATGGAGCCTCTGAAACGTATCGGAGCGCGGTCGCCAGATGTGAAGCCGCCTCCCTATGCGCGCCCAGACGCGCCGCCTGCTCGGCGGCCTGAGGTGCGAGTTCCAGTACGCGTTCGCCATTGTCGGCGCCGCCGGCATGGTGCACCCGTCGCGAAAGCAGAGCGTTTGCCTGCGCCGCCGGAAGTTCGGAGAGCGCCGATTCGACTTTCGCGTGCAGCGACCGTTGGAGAGACGGAGCGAGGCGGTCGAGCGTCGCTTCCCTGGCAAGCTCGTGGCGAAACGTCAGCGCGCCCTGAGCATCCCGCCGCAGCAATCCCCGTCCAACGCACTGGTCGACGAGAACTTCGGTCTCGTCCCCGAGAAGTGCCCGGATCAGCCACGGCTCAACGCTGCCCGGCATGATGCTCATGACCTCCAGCACCTCGCGCTCTCCCGGGGTCAGGCGCGACAGGCGCGACCAGACCGCGTCGCGTATGGAATCGGGCACGCGCGTCGTTTCGGCCTCGCTGCTGGACAGGAGCTCGGTGACGAAGAAGGGATTGCCCTCGGTAATGCGATAAAGGCCGTCGGCGGAGCGGCCGGCCTGCTCGGCCAGCACCGTCACCGCCTGGGAAGACAGCGGTTCCAGCGTCACGCGGCTAACCGAGGCGGACGGAAGGTCGCCGAGCACGTGGGTGAGAGGATGATCGGCACTTATCTCGTCTCTGCGCATGCTGAGCACCAGCATCGTGCGAAGCAGGGAGACGCGGCGACCAAGGTATCTTACCAGGTCAAGTGTCGCATTGTCGGCCCAGTGCATGTCCTCGAAGATGAGCACGGTCGTGCCCTTGGTGTGCTGAAGTGCATTCAACAACGCCGGAAAAAGCCGCTCCGGCGCCGCGGTCTCCTCGAGCAGCGCCGCCACGCGAGGGTCCAGCAGATGCGCCATGTCCTGGAGAGGACCGAGCGGGCGGGGGGTAAAGAGCGCCTCGCACCAGCCCCACAGCATCCGGCAATTGCTGTCGGCGTTCTCCGCGAATTCGCACAGGAGGGAAGTCTTGCCGACGCCGGCTTCGCCGTCCACCAGCACAGTCCCGCCGTGTCCGGCCGCAGCTCTCTCGGCGCTGGCCAACAAAGTTCCAAGCGGCCCCTCTCGCTCAAGCAGCATAAGAGCTCACGCCTCCATGATCTTTGAAGGTACAGCAGTAAGTCTTGAGTGCAACAACGACATTTCACGTGGATTGATCGGACCGACGGCAGCAGATCGAATTGCTTCGGCTTATCTTGCCGCGCAACGCGCCTGTCGGAACGATGCTGCTTGTGAAGGCGGAGCCCCGACGCGGTGACAGGACACGTCAGTCATGGAGGTCCCTCGAGATCGCCGGGCCGACCGAAAAATCGTTGAATGTGACTTCGAAACCTTCACGTTGCGGCGAACAACACATCATGCCGATATCGACCGTTTTCGAGGGCGGGAAGTAGGCGAGCCGCACCGGCTTCCAGTGATGGTCGGAGGCATCCAGATACTGAACGCGGATCGCCTCGGTGTGGCGGGTCAACCGGATCCTGACGCCATCCGGACCGGCCGGAATGCTGACCAGCGACCAGTCGGAAGTATCGTTGGTGACGACGACGGAAAAATATGCCAGCCCGTCGGTGAACTCGATGCCAGCCTTGACCCAGTGCGTCTCGCTCAGCCGGACCATCAAACCAGCCTGATCGTAGAGCACCTTGTAATCTCCCTTGACGGTGACCTCGGCACTGAAGTCGCCCTCGACCTGCCTGTAGAGGAAATGGCCATTGTCGCGCCAGAAGCCGTAGAACGTCTCGCGCCAGAAATCGGTTTCCTTGCCGGTCCGCACATGCACGCCGTCGCCGAAATCATGATGCGGTGGCGGGTTGAGCCAGGTCAGTTCTGCATTGTGAGATGTCATCGACTTGCTCGCCTCCGGTTCGTGTTGCGTTATCCGTCGCTCATGCGAAGAGGCGGCCACGACCCTCATCCGGATCGTTTTGTCCGCAACCTTTCATTTCGGCGCTTGGTAAAGCTCGGACGCAGCCTGCCTCAGCGCGCGCCGGCTCTCTGGCCTGAAATACATCATGTGGCCGCCTTCCAGCAGGTCGATGCGGATGGGCTTTGCACCAGCAAGCGAAGGAATCTGGCCGACAAGGTAGCGTGATACCAAATAGGGTGTCACCAGGTCGGTGTAGCCGTTGACGATCAAAACGCCGAGGCCGGGGTTCAATGCGCGCGCCTGCTGAAGATCGCCCATCACGCCGACATAGCCCTGACGCGTTGGGCTCGTCCCGTAATCCCAATTGCCGCTGACTTCGCGGTTGAGAAGCCGGTAGCTTAGATCGGTGCGGTATTTCAATTCGTCACGCACATAGCTGACAAAGGCGGACGTGAGCGCCGGCACGCTTCGGTCGAGCACCGGATCGGGGCCACCATATCTCGGGCTTTCCGGGGCAATGTCCGCCGTTTCGATCGTGCCGTCATAGGCGCTGAGGACTTTGCCCCTTGCGCGGGCAGCCTCCCTGGTGAAGAGCGCGGTGGGAATACGCGCAAAGTTTCGTTGGACGAGGTCGAGGGGCAGGCCGGTGATTTCGGCCACGCGCCGGCTCGCCAGGCGCCCACCCTGTTCGAGTCCGCTGGCAAGCGCGACGAGATAGTCGCCAAGCGCATAGCGTTCGACTTCGGCCAGATGCTCCCGCAGCGCGGAACCGGTGACGCCTTCGCTGTGCAGGCGCACCGCCGCCAGCGACGGGAGTTCGAGCGCCCAGTGGAGCGGCTGGAACTCGTCGGGGCGCACGAGCGTGAATTCGAGCGCCGGCGAGATGAGCACGATGCCGCTCGGACTGATGCCGATATCTTCCTGAAGCGTCTTGGCGAGCAGTGCCGCCCGGAACCCGCCATAGCTTTCCCCGGCAAGAAATACCGGCGAGGCTGTGCGGCCCGCCTGCGCCAGATAGAGCCGGATGAAGGCGCCCATCGACGCGGCATCCTGGTTGACGCCCCAGAAGCTGCGCGCTTCGGTGCCGGGCGCTTCACGGCTGTAGCCTGTTCCAACCGGATCGACAAAGACCAGGTCGGTCATGTCGAGCCAGGTGTTCGGGTTGTTCAAAAGCCGCTGTGGCGACGGCAGAAAACTTCCATCTGGCGCTGTCGCCATGACGCGTGGACCGAGCGCGCCAAGGTGCAGATATGCGGAAGCCGCTCCGGGACCACCGTTAAATACGAAAGTGATCGGGCGCTGGGGGTCAGGTTCCCGGTTCGCTTCGGGACGCAGCATGTAGGCGACGTGAAAAATTTCGGCGGTGACATCGCCCTTGCCGGATGGCAATGACAGCGTGCCTGCCTTTGCCTGATAGTTGAGCGCACGTCCCGCAATCACGATCGAATGATCGGAGACCTGCGGAGGCGGAAGCAGCGACAGAACTCCACCCGAAGACGGCGGCCGCTCGGCGACGTCCGCATGACCAGCGGGAACGCCGCCAACCAGCAGCAACACGGCAAGGGTGACTTCCAGCAGCTTGGTGCGCATGACGACTCCGGAGCGGAAACGATCGGAAACTACCACGCTGACGGCTCAGCCGAAATCACAGGACCGTGCATGCCCTCTCGTCCGCGCAATGATTGCCGTCGCGCCTCCGCCGCAACGGCCGGCTTCGTGTGGATGACGGTGAGTTTCCCTGACGTATCGTCGAGCGCAAGCGACACGACGGTCGAATCCAGTTCATTCATGACGAACACGAGACGCCCGCCCGGATGCAGCGCCACGTGACGCAGGCTCGATGATGCCCGCACTGCGTGTGCCCTAAGGGTTGGGGCCGTTCTCAGGCAGTTGCTGTTATATTAGGAGTTGCTTGACAAACACCTGAGGCTCTGGTTTCCTGACTTCCTGACATATTTAACAAAGTTCGTTGTGTGTTTTACGGACGGTGTTCGCATGTCAACTTTGGTTGTTGCGGACCCTCGGGGGGTCTATCTCGCCGGTCTGGAGTGGGTTCTGCGGGGGGCCGGACACAGCATTGTTGCAGACTGCCACCGCGCAATTGACGTTCTCCCCCATGTGGAGCGTCATCGGCCTGATATTGCGATCATAGGCCTGGACATTGCGGATCGGCAGATAGCCACTCTCTCTTTCCGGCTAAGGGCCAGCAACAGTGCTCTGGGCATCATTTTCATCCTGCAGCCAAAGGGCGAATTCGACGTCAATGAGATACGGGCACTCGACGCCGACGGCTTGTTGCTGGACGGCGTCAGCCACGGCTACCTTATCGAATGTGTAAGTGCGGTGGGAGGCGGTCGAAAATGGATCGATCATGATATCCTACAGCAGCTGGTGATGCCGAGCGCGCTACATCACTCTGCGCGCACGCTTACAGGACGTGAGGCCGAAGTCGCCAGCCTCGTCGCACGCGGGTTCCGCAACAAGAGCATTGCCAACCAGCTGCACGTATCCGAGGGCACGGTGAAAATGCACGTGCACCATGTCTTCGAAAAGCTCCACCTCGGCAGCAGGACTGAATTGGCCTGGGCGACGTTTGGCGAAGCCGCCGATCATCCGGGGACACGTCACAAAGGCGGGCTTTGATCATCACCTTCCGCCAAGCGTCGAGCCCGCCTGCGTCAACATGATACCGGCAGCAGGCCGGAAACCCACAGCATGACAATCGACCCGTCATACCAACCCGGTTTACCCGCAAGTGCCTGTCGCGGCTCGACCCTATCGAAGGATGTATATCGTTCGATCAGGTAGGGGTATTCACCATAACACTATCGAACCGCGAATGGACGCCTCTTCGCCATCGGCGGCACAATGAACAATTGAATGCCGCAATTCAGTACGCGACCGGGTGCACTCGAGTAGGTGCATTCCGGCGTCATCGGAAGTGCGGACGTTAAAAATAAACTCAACGAAGGGGGAAACGATCATGGCAATCACCTTCATTCTCAACGACGAGACCGTCAACGACCAGACCACCGGGCTACAAACCGGCGACAATATCGACGACGCCTTTACGGACACCGATGTTGCGTACTCCTCGCTGCCGGCTTCGTTCCGGACCTATCTCGAGACGACTCTCGGGTTGAGCTCCGCGTTCCCGACAAGCATCGGCGTCGCGACCAAGACGAACTCGGTTACTGTCAACGCCACCGCCGGCTCCCAGCTCGTCGGCACTACGTTCACCGACGGCAGCGGCGGCACCCTCGACGGCGACGATAGCGGGCTCAACACCGTCGACGGCAAGGATATCCTGCTTTTCGCTGGTGCAAACGACACCGTGATCGGGAGATATGACAGCGATGGCAACGGCAGTGCCGACGCGATCGCCTTCGTCATCTTCAAGCAGGACGTAATCAACGCCGGCGCGACCAGCGACCAGGTAACCTTCAACATCGTCACCTACGTTCCGATCTTCCATGGCGACAGCACCAACCCGGATGACGCGGTCGATCTCGGCAACACCCTCAAGCTCGCGGCGAGTGAGCAGCTCAACTTCGCCTTCGCCGGAGCGCCCTCCGGCAGCAACCTGTTCATGACCTTCGGCGATCCAAACTCCACCCAGATCGTGGTGATCGGGAAAGACCCATTGAATCAATCCGAGGGCGGAAACATCACGACCAAGGATGTGCTCAATATCAGCCAGGCCGGCAGCACCACCTCGTTCGGCGTCAACGGCAACGCGATCAACCCCGATGAGGGCGCGTTCATCACCTACGTCACGGGCACGAACACGAACTTCCTCGTGCCAAATCTGGACCAGAACGAGGCCGACGTCGAAGCCAACATCGACTTCCAGAACGTCGTCAATGCGACGGGGGCGTCCTTCACCGTCAACCAGACCAATCCGGGCGTCGGGCCCGTCACCGTCAAGATCTCGGCCTTCAGCACCGCCGCGGAACCGGGGACGGCTTTCGTCGACGGGCTCACCGACGACGCGCACGTCGCCATCACGTCGTTCTCGATCACCGACTTCGTCGTCAAGACAGGCAATACGCAATTTACTCCGGCCGCCTCGATCGACGCCGACGGCAACTTGATAATCACCGGCCTGAGCACCGGCGACAAGGTGACGTGGACGACCAGCGGAACCCATGACCGCGTTCTGATCGAAAACATCAGCAACGCCGACAGCATTGCGGGCAACGACAACAACACCTTCGACATCGGCGGCTTCGGCATCGTGACATCCAGCGGCGCCTCGACGTTCGTCGGCCAGCAGATCGTCATCGAGGACGACGCACCGACGGCGGCGATCGTCCAGGGCGCTGCGACGGTGGCGCATGACGAGACTGCGGGCAACCAGGCCGATGCCGACGACACCACTGCCGCAGGAGTCATCAGCCTTTTCGCGGGCGTCAGCAATGTCAGCACCGATCTGAGCCCGACCGGGTACGCACAGGACACGAGCCCGGTGGTGAGCTCAACCGGCAGCTCTACAGGTACAGACGGGGGCACGATTGCGTTCTCGCTGGATGTGTCCGCCGCAGGGGTGGATTCCGGCCTCGACACGACCGGCGGCACCAGCATCTTCCTGTTCAAGGAAGGCGATCTGGTGGTCGGCCGCATAGGCTCAGCCGCGGGGGCGGCAGCGTTCGCCGTCGCGATCAACGGCACGAGCGGGGTCGTGAGCGTGGCGCAGTACGCCTCACTGAAGCACCCGAGCACCACCAATCCCGATGATTCGGTGTCGATCACCGACAGCGCGTTGCTGGCAAGGGTCACGGTCATCGACGGCGATGGCGACACAGCGACGGCCTCGACCGGTATCGGCGATGCCGTGCAGTTCCAGGACGACGGACCGACAGCGGCGATCGTGCAGGGCGCCGCGACGGTGGCGCATGACGAGACCGCGGGCGTCGACGCCGATGCCGACGACACCACGGCGGCAGCGGTGGTGGCGCTGTTCGCCGGGGTCGCCAATAAAAGTGCCGACCTGAGCCCCACCGGTTACGCGCAGGACGCAACCCCAGTCGTGAGCTCGACGGGAAGCTCGTTCGGCGCGGACCAGGAGGGCGGGACGACGGCGTTTTCGCTGGCTGTGTCCGCCGCAGGGGTGGATTCCGGCCTCGACACGACCGCCGGCGCCAGCATCTTCCTGTTCAAGGAAGGCAACCTGGTGGTCGGCCGCATAGGCTCAGCCGCGGGAGCGGCGGCGTTCGCCGTCGCAATCGACAGCGCGACCGGGGTCGTGAGCGTGGCGCAGTACGCCTCGCTGAAGCACCCGGACGCCACCAATCCCGATGATTCGGTGTCGATCACCGACGGCGCGTTGCTGGCGGTGGCGACGGTCACCGACGGTGACAGCGACACAGCGACGGCCTCGACCGGCATCGGCGATGCCGTGCAGTTCCAGGACGACGGGCCGGCCATCGGACCCGTCGCCGATGGGCTGGTGGACTTCGCTGCTGGCAGCACCGTGACCAAGACGCTCAGCGGGGTGGTCGGGGCGGATGACCCGGCAACCTATAGCATTACGAGCTCGCCGGTGACCCTGACGATATTGGACGGCACATCCTCGCAGGTAACGCTGCTCAGGGACATTACGAACAGCAACACTGTCGCTACCTACTACAAGGATGTTGACGGCAGCGGCACACACACCGCCGGAGACATCGATTTCTTCAAGCTGACCCTATCCGGCGGCAACTATACCTTCGATGTCCTCCAGAATCCTCCGCCCGCGGAGGTGAATTTCGCCTTCGCCGGAGCACCCTCCGGCAGCAACCTGTTCATGACCTTCGGCGATCCAAACTCCACCCAGATCGTGGTGATCGGGGAAGACCCATTGAATCAATCCGAGGGCGGAAACATCACGACCAAGGATGTGCTCAATATCAGCCAGGCCGGCGGCACCACCTCGTTCGGCGTCAACGGCAACGCGATCAACCCCGATGAGGGCGCGTTCATCACCTACGTCACGGGCGCGAACACGAACTTCCTCGTGCCCAATCTGGACCAGAACGAGGCCGACGTCGAAGCCAACATCGCCTTCACGAACGTGTTCAACGCGACCACGGCGTCCTTCACCGTCAACCAGACCAATCCGGGCGTCGGACCCGTCACCGTCAAGATCACGGCCTTCACCACCGCTGCGGAGCCGGGGACGGCTTTCGTCGACGGGCTTACCAACGACACGCAGGTCGATATCTTATCCGCCTCGGTCGTCGACTTCGTCGTCAAGACAGGCAATACGCAATTTACTCCGGTCGTCACGGTTAACGCTGACGGCACCTTGACGGTCACCGGCCTGAGCACCGGCGACAAGGTGACGTGGACGACCAGCGGAACCCATGACCGCGTTCTGATCGAAAACATCAGCAACGCCGACAGCATTGCGGGCAACGACAACAACACCTTCGACATCGGCGGCTTCGGCCTTGCCCAGACGCAGCCAGCGCCCGACGAGAAGCTCGACTTCACCGTGCAGATCGCCGATGCAGACGGCGACACGGCGAGCGACAGCTTCTCCATTGGCATCGACGGGACCGGCATCTTCGACGACGGCCTCGTAGACGGCGTCGTCATAGCCTGACGCGATACCGGCCGGGTGCCAGCCTTAGCGCCCGGCCGGGCCCAATCCAAAGCATCGCAACGGGGGCAATCCGTGACGCAGCCAAGACCGCAGTTTCAGGAGGTGATGCATCTGGCGCGGCGCCAGGCGCCCGCCCTGCTCATTTTCAGCCTGCTTGCCAACCTGCTGATGCTCGCCAGCGCAGTTTACATGCTGCAGATCTACGACAGGGTCCTGTCGAGCGGGTCGATCGACACGCTGATGTGGCTCACCTTGGCGGTGATCGGCGCGATCGCCGTCTACGGCCTGCTGGAGCAAGCCCGCCGGATGATCCTCGGCCATATCAGCCAATGGCTCGACGACCAGCTGAGTGTCCCGGTGATCGAGCGAGCCATCGAGGCTCGCCTCGCGGGCGGCAGCAGCCTCGAGGCCGGCCTGAAGGATGTGGCGGACCTGCGCGGCTTCGTTGCCGGTGACGGTGTGCTGACCTTTCTCGATGCACCGTGGACGCCCGTCTTCCTGGCGTTCATATGGCTTCTGCACCCAGCATTGGGCATGGTCGGTATTGTCGGAGCGATCGTTTTGTTCTGCGGCGCGCTCGCCAATGATTTCCTCACCCGCCGTAAGAGCCAGGAGGCGGCAGCAGGGCTGCGCCATAACCAGGTCGCGGCCGGCCAATACATCGATGGCGCCGAGACGCTGCGCTCGCTCGGAATGTCGGAGCCGGCGCTGCAGCGCTGGGAAGAAAAGCAGCAGTCGTTCATGACCATCCAGGCGCAGATTCTCGGCCGCACGACCATGATCGGCAACCTGTCGCGCTCGCTCCGCATGGCCCTGCAGGTAGCCGTGCTGGGGCTTGGCGCCTACTTTGTCCTGCATGGCGAACTGACGGCTGGATCGATGATCGCAGCATCGATCCTGCTGAGCCGCGCGCTGGCGCCGATAGAACGCTCGATCGGAGCCTGGCGCAGCCTGGTTGCCGCTCGCACTGCGCGTCGCAACCTCATGCGCCTGTTTGCGGATACCGGGTCCAGGCAAAGCGGTGGCGTAACCTTGCCGCGCCCGCAAGGGCGGCTGAAGCTTGAGGACGTGTACTATTATGCGCCGGGTACACAGCAGGCGCTGATGAACAAAGTATCCTTCAACGTCGTGGCCGGCGAGACCTGTGGCGTGATCGGTCCGTCGGGCTCCGGCAAGACCACGCTCTGCCGCCTCATGGTGGGGACGCTGCGCCCGTCGCTCGGCCATGTAAGGCTGGACGAAGCGGAGGTCGCCAATTGGCCTTGTGACCAGTTGGGGATGCACATCGGCTATCTGCCGCAGCAGGTCGAGCTGTTTCCCGGGACGATAGCCGAGAACATTGCGCGCCTGCGTGATGTCGACAGTGCCGCGGTCATCGCCGCGGCGCAGGCGGCGGGTATCCACGAGATGATATTGCGGATGCCGAACGGTTATCAAACCGAGGTGGGGTCGCACGGGGCACGAATCTCGCGTGGCCAACGTCAGCGCATCGCGCTCGCCCGGGCCCTGTTCGGCAATCCCTCGCTTGTCGTGCTCGACGAACCGAACACCGGCCTCGACGGCGACGGTGAAATGGCACTGTTCGATGTGCTTCGGCATTTGAAGGAACGAGGCTGCACCGTCGTTCTCGTCAGCCACCAGACGAACCTTTTGCGCACGGCGGACCATGTTGTTCTCATACTCGATGGCGCCGTCAAGATGTTCGGCACGCGCGGCGAGGTGCTGGGCGCGCTGGCCGGTCAACGCATCGCGGTGCCGGCACAGGGCCCGGACAAGATTGCCGCCAATGCGCCGGCAACGCGAAAGGCAGCGGAGTGAGCCATGAGCGATCAATTTGGCGACCTGTCAAGGATGCTGAACATGCTGGTGGCCAACGTGCTGGACGTGCTGGACATGCTGGTGGGCGCCGCGCTGGCGGCAGCCGCCACAGCGCTGCTTCTGCTCGTACTCGTCTTGCTTGTCCGACGGCGATCGCGCGCGTCTCGCGCGAGCAGCCGCGACCTGAAACGCCGGACACGGCCAGCGCGCATGCTCGGCTACTTTTCCGCCATGTTCTTTGTCGGCGGTACCGTGGCCTGGGCAAATATGGCCCTCCTGGCAAGCGCCGTCGTGGCCCCCGGCATTGTCAGCCCCGAAAGTTACCGGAAGACCGTTCAGCATCTGGAAGGCGGTATCATCAGGACAATCCACGTCCGGGAAGGCCACAAGGTCACCGCCGGCCAGGTTCTGATAAGCATGAAGGCGACCGACGCACAGGGCCGCTACGACGAGTTGCATGAGCGCTACATTCGCTTGCTGGCGATCGAAGCACGCCTGGGTGCGGAGCTTGCCGGAGAAGATCAGATCATTTTTCCCAGGGAACTGACATCGGCTGACAACGAGGCCGCGCACAAAGTGGCCGCCGAAGAGCAGGGACTGCTGCGCAGCCGCCTTGCAACCCGCGAGGGCCGCGAGCAGATCCTCCAAAAGCGCATCCGGCAGATAGAGGAGCAAATCCAAGGGTCCAGGGAAGTGATCGCAGCCCAAGCCGAGCAACTGGGGCTGATCGACCGCGAGATCGCTTCGGCGCAGGAGATGTACAAACAGGGACTGGAGCGCCTCCCGCGGATCCTGGCGCTGCAGCGCGCCCAGGCCGACATCCGGGCAAACCAGGCATCGAACCGGTCGCAGGTTGCGCGCAACGAACAGCAGATTGGCGAGACCGAGCTGCAGCTTCTCAATCTGCGGCAGCAGGATGGTGAGGCGGCAAACGAGGATCTTGGCAAGGTGCGCGGCGAGCTGGCCGAACTGCGCAGCCAGATGCCCTCGCGTCAGGATGTGCTGGCCAGGACCGCGATCCTCGCGCCGATTGCAGGAACGGTGATGAACGTGCGTGTCACCACCGAATCCGGTGTGATTTCCAGCGGCCAGCCCCTTCTCGATATCGTTCCGGACGAGCCTAACTTAGTCATCGATTCGCGGATCAAGCCGACTGACATCGACATGTTGCATCCTGATATGCCGGCACGCGTGGTGCTGTCTGCCTACCCCAGCCGGCATCTTCCGCAAATCCATGGCTTGCTCACATCGGTATCGGCCGACCGGCTCACCGACGAGAGGACCGGAGAACCCTATTTCCTCGCCAAGGTGAAAGTCGATGCCGCCGAGTTGGGAAAGCTCCATGAGGTTCGACTGTCGCCCGGCATGCCCGCGGAAGTCATGATACTGACCGGCGAGCATACGCTGCTCGACTATGTGCTCGCGCCGATTCGCGATTCGCTCAATCGCGGATTCAGGGAGAATTAGGCCCGCGCAGATCAGCGACCTGTCGCGGCGAAGCTGGAACAGCGCGACACCAGAAACAAACCTCTGGCTCATCCTGCGTCGCCGGCATGCTCCTAAGCAAGTGGTCAAGGCACGATATTCAAGCACCCGGTCAACGCACGATCTTGACGCACATCGGCGTGCCGATGTCGATGGATCGTCCGGTGTCGGTCAGCCGGCCCGTCGCGGCGTCGCGCGCGAAAATCGAGATGCGGTCGGCATTCTGGTTGACCGAGAAGAGGTGGCCGCCGGAGGGCGTCAGTGCCAGGTTGCGCGGCGTGGCGCCGCCACACGGGGTGTAGTCGACGAGCGCGAGCGTACCTGTCTGCTGGTCTACCGAAAACACCGCGACACTGTCATGGCCGCGGTTGGAACCGTAAAGGAAGCGGCCGTCGGGGGAGATCTGGATGTCGGCGCAGTGATTGCCGTCGCGCGCTTCGGCCGGCACGGCCGGCTTCGTGTCGATGACGGCGAGCCTGGCCGACGCATTGTCGAGCGCAAGCGACACGACCGTCGATCCAGTTCGTTCATGAGGAACACGAAACGGCCGCCCGGATGCAGCGCCACATGGCGCGGGCCGGCGCCCGGCGCAAGGGTGGATTCGGCCAGTCTGGTTAGGCTGCCATCGGGCCCGATGCGGTACGAGACAAGCCGGTCTATGCCGAGATCGGCGACGATCGCCACGCCGCCGGCAATCGTCTCGGTGACGCTGTGAGCATGAGGTCGTTCCTGACGAGCCGCTTCGGGACCCGTGCCGGCATGGGCGACGCTCGACAGCGGCGCGGTCAGGCCGCCATCCTCGCGCAGCCCATAGACGACGACCGAGCGATCTGGACCGCCTTCGCCCATGCCGTAATTGGCCACCAGCAGCTTCGTTCCGTCGCGCGTGATCGTATTGTGCGCCGTGATGCTGCCGAGGCTCGGCTGCTTGTTGATGTAGGAAAGCACGGCGGTTTGCCTGTCGAACCCGTAGGCCGAGACCACGCCTTCGCGCCAGGCGAACACCTCGGAGTTGGCATAGATGTGGGAGCCGTCCGGCGTCACCGACAGGAAGGTCGGATTGTCGACGTCACCCGTCTCAGCCAGTTTCCTCGTCTCCAGCGTCTCTTCGTCGAAACTGTAGACGCCCAGCCCGACGCCGCGCGCGCCCTGAAAATAAGGCGCCTCGCGGTTGAGGCTGCCGACGAAGACCAGACAGGCGTTCTGCGTCAAATCCTCCCTTGTTTCGCCGGCACTGGCCGATGCGGATCCGAACAAAATTTCACCGGTTCACGCTTGCAAGATAACCCCATATGTGAAAATACTATTCACAAAAGAAGATTGGTGGAAGGGATCGATCATGCAGTTCGCCGGTCAGCAGTGCGCCCGGACGAATGATCCGTGCTTCCCCAGGATGTTGCCATGACAGGTTTCGCGCCGACCGTGGGCGTAGCTTCGACGCACCCCGCCAACATGCCGAAGGATCACGCCGATCTTCCCGTCTGGAACGCGGAGAACTGGTGCTACGAGGACTGGCCGGTCGGCCAGAAAATCCGCTCGCTGCGCAGGACCATGGCCGAGGGCGACAGCCACCTTTTCAACGCGCTGGTGCTCGATATCCATCCTTACGTGCAGGACCAGATGTTCGCCGAAACGGAAGGCATCTTCGGCAAGCGGCTGGTCGCCGGCGCCTTCGTGTTCTCGGCCGGGCTCGGCCTCGTCGCCACCAATTGCGTCAACGCCTTTTCCTACGGCTACGACAAATTGCGATTCATCAAGCCGGTGTTCATCGGCGACACGATCTATTCGATCCGCTCCAACCTCGACAAGAAACCCAAATACAAGGAGATGGGGCTGATCCGCGCCAGCTATGAAGTCTTCAAGGGTGAAGGAGAGCTCGTGCTTTATTGCGAGCACCTGCAGACGGTGAAATATCGCAATCCAGCCGATTTCGCCGCCGAGACGGAGAAATAGGCGATGGCCGCCACTGCCGAACTGCCGCTGACCGGGCTTGTCGTCGTCGACATGAGCCAGTTCCTGTCCGGGCCTTACTGCTCGCTGCGGCTGCTCGACCTCGGCGCCCGCGTCATCAAGATCGAGCGGCCGGATGGCGGCGACCTGTCGCGCCGGCTCTATCTCAGCGACACCGAGATCGGCGGCGATTCCACCATCTTCCATGCCATCAACCGCGCCAAGGAAAGTCTCGCGATCGACCTCAAGGAGGAAGCCGACCTTGCGGCGCTGCGCGGCCTGCTGGCCAAGGCCGACGTGCTGATCCAGAACTTCCGGCCCGGCGTCATAGAGCGACTGGGCCTCGACTACGAGGCGGTGCGCAAGATCAACCCGCGTCTGGTCTATGCCTCGATCAGCGGCTATGGCGAGGAAGGTCCCTGGGTCAAGCGACCCGGGCAGGATCTGCTGGCGCAAGCCCGTTCCGGCGTGATGTGGCTGAACGGCGACGAGGACCAGGGGCCGGTGCCCTTCGGCCTGGCGGTCGCCGACATGCTGGCGGGCTCCGCCGCCGCGCAAGGCATCCTTGCCGCGCTGGTGCGGCGCGGCGTGACCGGCACCGGAAGCCATGTCGAGACCAGCCTGCTGGAAGCGCTGGTCGACTTCCAGTTCGAGGTGCTGACCACCCATCTCAACGACGGCCGTCGCCTGCCGCGGCGGTCGAGCTTCCGCAGCGCTCATGCCTATCTGTCGGCGCCCTACGGCGTCTATCCGGCCAAGGACGGCCATCTGGCGATCGCCATGACGCCGATCCCGAAGCTCGCCGACCTCCTGGAGCTCGAACAGCTTGCGCCCTATCGCGACCAGCCGTCGACATGGTTCAGCGCCCGCGACGAGATCAAGGCGATCATCGCCCACCGCATCGCGACGAAGACGGTCGACGAATGGCTTGCCATCCTCGAGCCTGCCGACATCTGGTGCGCCAAGGTGCTGACCTGGCCGGAAATGATGGCAAGCGAGGGCTTCCAGGTCCTCGACATGCTGCAGACGGTGACGCGCGAGGATGACGTCTCGATCCTCACCACGCGCTCGCCGCTCCGGGTCGATGGCGTCCGCGCCAAGGTCGAGCGGGCCGCGCCGCGAATCGGCGAGCACAGCGCAAAGATCCGCAAGGAATTCGGCCTGTGAGCGACGTGATGCTCAAAGGCATGACCTGGAGCCATCCGCGCGGCTACGACCCGATGGTCGCCTGTTCGGCGCTGTGGAAGAAGCGCACCGGCGTCACCATCGAATGGGACAAGCGCTCGCTGCAGGATTTCGAATCCTTCCCGGTCGAGGCACTGGCCCGCGTCTATGATTTGATCGTCATCGATCATCCACATGTCGGCCAGATCACCGCCGAGAACTGCCTGACGCCGCTCGATGTCGCGGGCCGGGAAGCGGAACGCGCGGCGCTGGCTGCGGGCAGCGTCGGCCGGTCCTATCCGAGCTACAACTGGCAAGGGCGGCAGTGGGCGTTTCCGATCGACACTGCGAGTCAGGTGCAGGCGTGGCGGCCGGACATGCTTTCCGCCGCGCCGGCGAACTGGTCCGACGTGCTCGACCTGGCGCGGCACGGCCGCGTGCTGCTGCCGCTCAGGCCGCCGCATTCGCTGATGGTGTTCTACACGCTTGCCGGCAATCTCGGCCGGCCCGCCGTCGAGGAGCCTGGCGACCATGTAGACCCTGACATGGGCAGCCGCGTTTTCGAGATGATGCGCGAGATCGCGGCTCTCGTCGATCCGGCCTGCCTCGGCATGGACCCGATCGACGTGCTGGAAGAAATGGCCAGGTCCGGCTCGCGGATCGCCTGCGCGCCGCTGATCTATGGCTATGTCTCCTATGCCATTGCCGGATTCCGGACCAACCCGCTTGCCTTCACGGATATTCCGGTCGCCGGCAATGCCGGTCCGGTCGGCTCGGCGCTCGGCGGAACCGGCATTGCCGTTTCGGCCTTTTCGAAGGCCAGGCAGGCGGCCATCGACTTTGCCTATTGGATCGCCGGCGGCGAGGTGCAGCGCGGCCCCTATGCCTCGGCCGGCGGCCAGCCCGGCCACGCCGCAGCCTGGGGCGATGCCGCCGTCAACGCGGCCGCCGGCAATTTCTACAAGGACACGCGTGCCACGCTCGAAGGCGCCTGGGTCAGGCCACGGCACGATGGCTACATGGCCTTCCAACAGGCCGCGTCCGATCGCATCGATCTCGGCCTGGCCGAAAAGCACGATGCCGGTCGCGTCGTTGCCGATCTCAATCGCCTGTTTCTGGAGAGTCTCCCAACGCGGGTGGCCGGCGCTGCCGACGGAGGAGCGGCGTCAGAAATTCCATAGCCGCTTGGCATTGGCGGACAGCAGCCATGTCCGCTCGTCGGCACTTACGCCTTCAAGCAGTGCGTGCGTGGCCGCCACCCAGGTCGCCAGCCCGCCGCCAAGCGTGCAGACGGGCCAGTCGCTGCCCCAGACGACGCGGTCCCAGCCGAAACAGCCGATCGTGTGTTCGACATAGGGGCGCAGGGTCTCGACGGTCCAGGATCCGGCATCCGCATAGGCGACCACGCCGGAAATCTTGGCCATGACGTTCGGGCGCCGCGCGATCTCCGCCATATGCTCGCGCCAGGGATGCTCACCGCCGCCCTTGATGTCAGGCACGCCGCAATGGTCGAGCACGAACTGCACATCCGGTGCGAGATCGGCGAGTGCGATCGCCTTGGGGATCTGATGCGGCAGAACGACGAGATCGAAGGTCAGCCCGGTACCGGCAAGCCGCTTGATGTTCTCGCGAAACAGCGCGCCTTCCGAAAGCTCGTCCGGCATGACGTGAAGCACACGGCGAAAGCCTTTTACGAAAGGATCGGTGCGCTGCGCCTCCAGGTAGGCGGCAAAGCCCGGCACTTCCGGACGGCAAGAGGCGATTGCCCCGCGCAGCAAACTGTCCTTCTGGTGCGACAGCGCCTCCACATGGCCGGTTTCAGCCTCGATGTCGGCCGGATCGACATCGACCTCCATGTGAAACGCGCCCACTATGCCGACGCGGCGCGCCTGGACTGCATAGTCGTCGTGGGAAAAATCGCGGTTGAGCGCCGGGACGCCGGAGAGCCAGGGATAGCGCAGCGCCGAAAGGTCGATCAGGTGCAGATGGGTATCGAAAATCATGACGGCGTGCTCCTCCTCCGACGTTTCGAAAATCATCTCACGGAGAAATTTTTCATTCAAATAAGAATTTATTCCGACTGCCTGACCGCCGACCCCGCCAATTGCGAGAGTTTTTCGGCCGCCGCCTGCAGCAACTCGATCGTCCTGGTGATATCGGGCGCCCTGGGTGCGTTGACCAGGGTTATATAAGGGATCGACAGCGCGGCGATCGCCTTGCCGTCCGACCCCAGCACCGGGGTCGACAGGTTGAACACCCCGGCGGTTTGCATGGACGCCATCATCTCGTAGCCGCGTTCACGAATCTGGTCGAGGCGGGCAAAGAACTCCGGTGATTGAGGCGGCTTGTCGGTGCTGCGCAGATGCTCGGAGATCATCATCTGCCGCTCTTCCGGCGAGCGGAAAGCCAGCAGCACATGTCCCGAGCCGGTGTCGAACAGGCTGATATGCGAGCCGACGCGTATAGAGATGCCCCAATAGTCGGGAGCCTCCTGCTGCGCGATCACGACGGCGGAACCGCGGTCGAAGACGACAAGCTGGTTCGCCTGCTGCGAGGTTTCGGCAAGTTCACGCATCAGCGGCGTCGCGTAGGAAACCAGCCGCCGCACCGGCGCGTGCAGTTGCGCCAGGCCAAACAGCTTGAGCGTCAGCGAATAACGGTCGCCGTCGGGCCGCGTGACATAGCCGCGCCGCACCAGCCGGTCCAGCATGCGGTAGAATTCGTTGGGGCTGCGGTCGAGCTTCTTGGCGATTTCCGCCTGCGTCAGGCCGCCATCGACGCCGGCCAGAAGCTCTAGGATGTCGAGCCCCTTGTCCAGCGCCGGGGCACGATAACGGTCATCGTCCTCGTCTTCCGCCATAGTCACTCCCCAGTGAATTTCTGCTTTCATATACGCACAATGATCCGCATCGGAAAGAACTTTCAGCTTGACGGATGCATAAATGTTTTGTTTGTATATGAATGAAGCGCTGCAAATCGGGGCGATACGTATCGCCGACACAGGCCTTTGGGAGGAATCGAATGACCAGACTGTTTTACGGCCTGTCGGCCGGCGTGGCCCTGCTTGCACTTGGTGCGGGCGCTGCTTTTGCTGCCGAACTGCCAGGCAAGTTCGACGGCGTCACCATCGACGCCAAGCTGATCGGGGGCCAGCAATATGAAGGGCTCTATGCGCGCATCGGCGAATGGGAAAAGCTGACCGGCGCCAAGGTCAACGTGATCTCGAAGAAGAACCACTTCGAGCTCGACAAGGAAATCAAGTCGGATATCGCCTCCGGCAGCATCAACTGGTGCGTCGGCTCGAACCACTCGTCCTTCGCGCCGCAATATCCCGATATCTACACCGATCTCGGCGCGCTGCTGCCCAAGGAAGAAATCGGCGCTTTCGTGCCGTCGACGATCAAGGCCTCGACGCTCGACGAAAAGCTGGTGATGCTGCCGCGCGCGCAGTTCGACGTCTCGGCGCTCTACTACCAGAAGAGCCTCTATCAAGACGAGGCCAAGAAGGCCGCCTACAAGGCCAAGTACGGCACGGAGCTGGTGCCGCCCGACACCTGGGACGAGGTTGCCCAGCAGGCGGAATTCTTCGCCAGCCCGCCGGATTTCTACGGCACCCAGTTCGCCGGCAAGGAAGAGGCGATCAACGGCCGCTTCTACGAGATGCTCATTGCCGACGGCGGCGAATACCTCGACAAGGACGGCAAGCCCGCCTTCAACTCGGAGGCCGGCGTGCACGCGCTCGACTGGTTCGTCAATCTCTACAAGGCCAAGGCGGTGCCGGCCGGCACCACCAACTATCTTTGGGACGATCTCGGCCAGGGCTTTGCCTCGGGCACGGTCGCCATCAACCTCGACTGGCCGGGCTGGGCAGGGTTCTTCAACGATCCGAAATCGTCGAAGGTCGCCGGCAATGTCGGGGTGAAGGTGGCGCCGAAGGGTTCGGCCGGTATTCGCACCGGCTGGTCGGGACATCATGGGTTTTCGGTCACCGAAAACTGCGCCAGCAAGGAGGCTGCCGCGTCCCTGGTCTGGTTCCTGACCAATGAGGACAGCCAGAAGCTTGAAGCCGCAGGCGGACCGCTGCCGACCCGCACGGCGGTCTGGGACTGGGACATCCAGCAGGCGGCCGGCGATCCTTACAAGGCGGAAGTGCTTGCGGCTTTCCAGGAAGAGGCAAAGCACGCTTTCGCCGTGCCGCAGACGCCCGAATGGATCGAAATCTCCAACGCCGTCTATCCCGAATTGCAGGCCGCCATCCTCGGCGACAAGACCTCCAAGCAGGCACTGGACGACGCTGCCGCCAAGGCCACCCAGATCCTCGAGGACGCCGGCAAGCTTTGACATCCTCCCAGCGGGGCCGCCGCGCCTATCGAAGAGCGGCGTCCCCGGACCGTTTCCAGATTGACCATGCGCAATACGCCTTGTCTTGATCACCGTTCGCCGATCGCGGCCTTCGGCATCCGGGCGCCAACCAGAACCGGATCGATATGAAAGGCTGGAGACCCTCGCCGCCATTGCTGCTTCTGCTGCCGGCGGTCATCGTGCTGGCGGCGGTGGTGGTCTTGCCGCTGCTGCTTTCACTCTATTCCAGCTTGACGCCGTTCCGGTTGACCAAGCCGGAGACGCTCTGGGTCTTCATCGGCGCGCGCAACTACGTCAACCTACTGACCAACGGGGATTTCTGGATCGCCTTCGCCCGCACCGTGGTGTTGCTGACGGTGGCGCTCAATCTGGAAATGCTGATCGGACTCGGGCTGGCGCTGCTGGTGGAGAAAGCGTCGCGCGGACAGCGGGTCCTGCGCACCATCATGATGTTCCCGATGATGTTTTCGCCGATCCTCGTCGGCTTCCAGTTCAAGTTCATGTTCAACGACAATATCGGCCTGGTGAACAACGCCTTGCAGGCGCTCGGCCTGACCGACCGCGCCATCCCGTGGCTGATCGACGGCAGTCTCGCCTTCATCGCCATCCTCACCGCCGAAATCTGGTCATCGACCTCGGTGTTCGCGATCCTGATCCTGGCCGGGCTGCTGGCGATGCCGCGCGAGCCGGTCGAGGCGGCCCGCGTCGACGGCTGCACGCCGTGGCAGACATTCCGCTATGTCACCTGGCCGTTCATCATGCCGTTCGCCTTCATCGCCATGACCATCCGCTCGCTCGACGTAGCGCGCGCCTATGACATCGTAAAGATCATGACCGACGGCGGTCCCGCCGGCCGCACCGAGCTTGTCTGGACGCTTGTCGCGCGCACCGCCTACAGCGACGCCAGGATGGGCCTGGCCAACGCCATGGCCTATTTCTCGATCCTGCTGTCCATCCTGTTCACCGTCTATTTCTATCGCAAGCTCGCCGCGGCGCGCACGCAGATCGCGGCGGAGTGGTGAGGATGGACCAGAACAGCCTGCATCGCGCCCGCAACAAGGCGCTCGGCATCGCTCACGGCGTCGGATTGTTCCTGGCCATGCTGGTGATCTGCCTGCCCGGCATCTGGATCGTGCTTTCGTCGCTGCGGCCGACCGTCGAGATCATGGCCAAGCCGCCGGTGTGGATCCCGCGGGAGCTTTCGCTCGACGCCTACGTCGCCATGTTCAGCGGCATCGGCAAGGGCGGCATTCCGGTGCTCGACTATTTCCGCAATTCGCTGATCATCTCGGTGACCTCGACCGTGATCGCCATCGTCATCGGCATGGCCGGCGGCTATGCCTTTGCCCGCTATCGCTTCCGCGCCAAGTCGGCGATGTTCCTCGGCCTGATGCTGACGCGCACGGTGCCCGGCATCGCGCTGTCGCTGCCGCTGTTCTTCGTCTTTGCGCGGCTCGGCGTCATCGACACGCATTTCGGGCTGATCCTCGTCTATGTCGCGCTCAACGTGCCCTTCACCATCTGGCTGATCGACGGCTTTTTCCGCCAGGTACCGAAGGACCTCGCCGAGGCGGCGCAGATCGACGGCTGCACGCGCTGGCAGGCTTTCTGGCAGGTCGAGTTTCCGCTTGCCGGGCCAGGCATCGCGTCGGCCGGCATCTTTGCCTTCCTCACCTCGTGGAACGAGTTCGCGCTGGCCTCGCAGCTGACGCGTTCGATCAACTCCAAGACGCTGCCGGTGGGCCTGCTCGACTACACCGCCGAATTCACCATCGACTGGCGCGGCATGTGCGCGCTGGCCGTGGTCATGATCATACCGGCGCTCACGCTTACCTTCATCGTCCAGAAACACCTCGTCGGCGGCCTTACCTCCGGCGCGGTGAAAGGCTGACATGGCAACCGTATCCCTGAAGAAACTCACCAAAAGCTATGGCCCCGTCGCGGTCGTGCACGGCATCGACCTCGAGGTCGCCGACCGCGAGTTCATCGCGCTGGTCGGTCCGTCCGGCTGCGGCAAGTCGACGACCTTGCGCATGATCGCCGGCCTCGAGGACATCAGCGACGGCCTCATCGAGATCGGCGGCCGCAAGGTCAACGACCTGCCGCCGCGCTCGCGCAACATCTCGATGGTGTTCCAGTCCTATGCGCTCTACCCGCATATGACGGTGCGCGAGAACCTCGGCTTCTCGTTGAAGATCGCCGGGGCCGCGAAAGAGGAAATGGACCGCCGCGTCGCCGAGGCATCGGGCATTCTCGGCCTCGACCAGTTGCTCGACCGCCGGCCGTCGCAGCTGTCGGGCGGACAGCGCCAGCGCGTCGCCATGGGCCGCGCCATCGTGCGCGATCCCGACGTCTTCCTGTTCGACGAGCCGCTTTCCAATCTCGACGCGAAGCTTCGGACGCAAATGCGCACAGAGATCAAGAAGCTGCACGCCAAGGTCCAGTCGACGGTGATCTACGTCACCCATGACCAGGTCGAGGCGATGACGCTCGCCGACCGCATCGTCATCATGCGCGACGGCTTCATCGAGCAGGTCGGCACGCCTGACGAAGTCTTCCGCCGGCCGCAGACGCGCTTCGTGGCGGGCTTCATCGGCTCGCCGCCGATGAACCTGCATGAGGCGGCCGTCGATGACGGACAACTGCTGTTCCAAAGCGGCGAGAGATTGCCTTTGCCCAGCCAGTTCAAGGCGAATGTCACGACCGGCGACAAGGTGGTGTTCGGCCTCAGGCCCGACGATATCTATCCGACGGGACACGGCATCAGCTCCGGCGACGACGCCGATGTGCACCAGCGGGAGTTCCCGGTGACGGTGACCGAACCGCTCGGCAACGAGACGCTGGTGTTCGCCGAATTCAACGGCAGCGACTGGGTATCGCGCATGCTCAATCCAAAGCCGCTGAGAGCGGGCGACCGGGTTAAAATGAGCCTGGACCTGTCGCAGGCCCATCTGTTTTCTGCTGAAACCGGCAAGACATTGCGAGGTTAGCGTCATGGCGAGGATTGAAAAAGTCGAACTGCGCATGGTCGACCTGGTGCCGAAGGTCAAGCGCACCGATGCGATCCAGAGTTTCGTGTCGCAGGAAACGCCGATCGTCACCATCACCGACGCCGACGGCGCGGTCGGCACCGGCTACAGCTACACGATCGGCACCGGCGGCTCCTCGGTGATGCGGCTGTTGGCCGACCATCTTGCACCGCGGCTGATCGGCCGCGACGCCGACATGATCGAGGCGATCTGGCACGAGCTCGAATTCGCCACCCACGCCACGACGATCGGCGCGATCACGGCGATCGCGCTGGCGGCCATCGATACCGCGCTGTGGGATCTGCGGGCGAAGAAGCAGGGCCTGCCGCTATGGAAGCTGGCCGGCGGCGCCAAGGACCGCTGCCCGCTCTACACGACCGAAGGCGGCTGGCTGCATATCGAGACCGAGGCGCTGGTCGAGGACGCGCTGGCCGCCAAGGCCAAGGGTTTTCGCGGCTCGAAGGTCAAGATCGGCAAGCCGCACGGCTCCGAGGATTTCGCTCGCCTGGCTGCGGTGCGCCAGGCGGTCGGCTCGTCCTATGAAATCATGACCGACTGCAACCAGGGCTTCTCCGTCGACGAGGCGATCCGCCGCGCGGAACGGCTGCGCGAGCTCGACCTCGCCTGGATCGAGGAGCCGTTGCCGGCCGACGACATCGACGGCCACGTGCGCCTGTCGAATGCGACGTCGACGCCGATCGCTATCGGCGAGTCGCTCTACTCGATCCGCCATTTCCGCGAATACATGCAAAAGGGCGGCTGCTCGATCGTGCAGGTCGATGTCGGCCGCATCGGCGGCATCACGCCATGGCTGAAGGTCGCGCATGCGGCCGAGGCGTTCGACATACCGGTCTGCCCGCATTTCCTGATGGAACTGCATATCAGCCTGACCTGCGCGGTTCAGAACGGCAGATATGTCGAGTATATTCCCCAACTCGACGATCTGACCGGCAAGAAGATGCGCATCGAGGACGGGCACGCCATGGCGCCGGACGAGCCCGGCATCGGCATCGACTGGGATTGGGATGCGGTCAAGGCGAAGAGCATCGCGGAGTTCACCACAGAGATAACGAAATAGGGAGGCGGACATGCAGCGGATGGGAATGGTGCTCGGCCTCAAGCCGGAAAAGGTGGCCGAGTATGTGCGGCTTCATGCTGCCGTCTGGCCTGATGTGCTTGCCATGATCTCCGCCTGCAACATCAAGAACTATTCGATCTATCTCAAGGAGCCGGAGCACCTTTTGTTCAGCACCTTCGAGTACCACGGCACCGACTATGCCGCCGACATGGCCAAGATGGCCGCCGATCCCAAGACGCAGGAATGGTGGGCGCTCTGCATGCCTTGCCAGGAGCCGTTGCCGACCCGCAAGGAGGGCGAGTGGTGGGCGTCGATGGACGAAGTCTTCCATCATGACTGATCGCGTTTTCGATCCCGCCTCGCTCTCTCAAGCCTGGGCGCAACCGTCGAAACCCAAGCCGATCGTGATCTTCGGCGCAGGCTCCATCGTCGGCGATGCGCATATCCCGGCCTATCGGAAGGCCGGCTTTCCGGTCGCCGGGCTTTTCGATCCCGACCATGCCAAGGCGGAAAAACTCGCGGCAAAATGGGGCGTCACCGCTTACCGGTCGGTCGAGGAAGCCGCTTCGATCAAGGAGGCCGTCTTCGATCTGGCGACGCCGCCGGCTCATCATGCCGGCGTGCTCAAGGCGTTGCCCGACAATGCGGTGGCGCTGATCCAGAAGCCGATGGGCAGCGACCTTGCCGAGGCGAGCGAGATCCTCGAAATCTGTCGCTCTAAGAACCTGAAGGCAGCGGTGAATTTCCAGCTTCGCTTCGCGCCGATGATGCTGGCTCTGAAAGATGCGATCGCCAAGGGATGGCTGGGCGAGGTGGTCGATTTCGACGCATGGCTGGCGCTGGCGACACCCTGGCAGCTCTGGGAATTTCTGCTGAAGGCGCCGCGCGTCGAGATCGCCATGCATTCGATCCATTATCTCGACCTGATCCGGCAATTGCTCGGCGATCCGCATGGCGTTCATGCCAAGACGCTCGGCCATCCCAACCACAAGGTCGCGCAAACGCGCACCAGTGCCATCCTCGACTATGGCGATACCGTACGCTGCGCGCTGTCGATCAACCACGACCACAAATTTGGCCGCAGGCACCAGGCCTGCGAATTCCGCATCTGCGGCACCGAGGGCGCCGCCTATCTCAAACTGGGGCTCAATCTCGACTATCCGCGCGGCGAGCCTGATATTCTTGAAATCCATCCAAAGGGCGGGTCCGACTGGGTTACGGTGCCACTCGTCGGCGAATGGTTCCCGGACGCTTTTGTCGGCCGCATGGCCAATGTCCAGCGCCATGCATCGGGCGAAGACGCAGAACTTGTCAGTTCCGTCGAGGAGGCATGGAACACCATGGCGCTTGTCGAGGCCGCCTACCAATCGAGCGCGGCGCCGGCAACACCGATCGCGGCGAGGCCCTGACATGGAGCAGACGATCTATTTCGAGGACTACCAGATCGGCTCGTCGCGCACGACCGGCGGGCGCACCATCACCGAGACCGACTTCGTCGTCCATGCCGGCCACACCGGCGACTTCTTTCCCCACCACATGGACGCCGAGTTCATGAAGACGACACCGTTCGGCCAGCGCATCGCTCATGGCACGCTGGTGTTCTCGGTCGGCGTGGGGCTGACGGCGAGCATCATCAACCCGGTCGCCTTCTCCTATGGCTACGACAGGCTGCGCTTCATCAAGCCGGTGTTCATCGGCGATACGATCAAGACCCGCACCACCATCTCGGCCAAGGAAGATGACCCGAAGCGGCCCGATTGCGGCCGCGTCATCGAGCGCTGCGAGGTGATCAACCAGCATGGCGATGTGGTGCTGGCGGCCGACCACATCTACATCGTCGAGCGCCGCGACAAGCCGGGCGGCGCTTCGAACTCAGGTTGACAAAGAGCGCCAACAAAAAACCCGCCTCGGCGGCAGGTCGCCAGCGTTGATGCCAGGGGGACCTCATATGCGATCGCCCTGCCCTTGCGGGGGAGATCGGCAGCTTCGCCGCACGGCGCCGACTTCGAGAATTGGTCACACCCGGTTGACCGGATATACCGGCTTGCCGCCGCGCAGGACCGATGCGACATCGGCAAACACCTTGTTGCGAACCTCGGCGTAAGACTGGGTCGAGTAGTGCGCAGCGTGTGGACTGACCAGGACGGCATCCAGCGCCAGCAGCGGATTGTCGGGCGAAGGCGGCTCATGTTCGAATGTGTCGATGCCGGCGCCCGCCAGATGGCGGCGCCGGATCAAATCCGCCAATGCGACCTCGTCGACCAGGCCGCCACGGGAGACGTTGATGAGGATTGCCCCTTGCTTCATGCGCGACAGGGCTTCTGCCGATATGATGTTCCTGGTCTCCGGTGTCGCGGGAACATGCAGCGAGACGATGTCGGCCCTGGCAAGCAGCTCGTCGAAACCGACCGGTTCAGCACCGCCGGCCGTAATGCGCTCTGCCGGCATATGCGGGTCGTAGGCAATGACATGATAGCCGAAGACCCGCGCCCGCTCGGCAGTCAGGCGTCCGATCTGGCCGAAGCCGATCAGGCCGAGAATCTGCCTGTCCGGCCGCGTGATGCCGGCGCCGTCACCCATTGCAGCCCAGCGGCCGGCGCGTACTGCGCTGTCGAACTGCTTCAGCCTGCGCGTCAGGGCCAGGATCAGGGCCATTGCATGCGTGCTGACTTCTATCAGATTGGCGTCCGGCACGTACGTCACCTGAACACCGGCACGGGTGGCGGCTTCGACGTCGATCGAGTCCAGGCCTACGCCGAACCGTCCGATTACCCTAAGGTTCTTCAGTTCCGCCAGGACGCGAGCCGTGATCGGCTCCCGCAGGATCATCAGCGCATCGGCGTCCCGGCACTGTTCGATCAGGGCGTCCTCCGTGAGGAGCGTCTTTTCGACAAACTCGGCGTTCAGGCCGTCGAGATAGCGCAGCTGCTCTGCCTCGACTGACAACACGCCGTCGGTCTTGATTATCTTCATGCCAATCTCTTGCAATCAGGCGGTGCGCGCGGCGGCGGCGCCGGCGGCAAGGCCGGCGCCGAGGAACATCGTGTCGCTGGCCAGCATGTAGAAGCTGATGCCGTGCTTCGACCATTTGCCGACATCGTCCGCCGAGGGGCGAAAGATGCCAACGGCCTTGCCGGCCGCGCGCGCCGCGGTCGCGATCCTGACGATCGCGGCATTGAGCTTGTCCTGGCCGGCCGGCCCCATGGCGTCGATCGAGACCGACAGGTCGCCGGGGCCAATGAAGATCACGTCGACGCCGTTAACCCTCACAATGTCGTCTATGTTGGCGAGGCCCTCGGCCGTCTCGACCTGAATCGCGACTGCCAGGGTCTCGTTGGCCGACTTGAGGTAATCCGGAATCCTGTAGCCATAGCCGGCGGCGCGGCCTGGACCGACACCGCGAGCGCCGGCAGGCGGGTAACGGCTGGCCGTAACCGCCATGCGCGCCTGCTCGGCCGTCGAGATGCGCGGCACCAGGACGCCGGACGCGCCGGCGTCGAGCGCGGCCGCGATCCACTCCGGCGTGTGGCCCGGCACGCGCACCATCGCGGGAACCTTGTGGACGTCGGCTGCTCGGATCAGGTCCTCGATCCGTTCGCGGCCAATCTGCGAATGCTCCCAGTCGATGCACAGGAAATCGACCCCGCTTGCGGCCGCCACTTCGACTGCCACCGGATGCGGGATGGCGCAGAAAGTGCCGATGAGGCGATCGTGAGAGACACATTTTTTTCGAAAGTCGTACATGAAATCTCCAGAGATTTTTCGGCGTAGGCGAAAACTGTTCGCTCTACGCTGCGATGGGCTGGGGCAAGGGATGCACGGCTTCCGTCGACATCGGGAAATGCCGGCTGCCGCCTGAAAAGGGCGGGAAGGTCTGGTAGTCGGCGCGCATCTCCAGCCGCGCCGGCGATTGCAGTGCGTGCGTGAGCGCCGCGGGACTGTCGAACATGACCCGGTTGCGCTGCATATGGTCGACCCGCGGCCATGGCAGCGAGCCGCACCAATCCAGCCGCGACAGGACCTCGATGTGGCGAATGCCGGGGAAACCCCGCATCAATTGTGGATGATGCGTCACGTAGTGGTGGAGCCAGGCGTTCATGTCTTCGGCCGGCCCGGGGTAATGGACAAGGTAACTGCAGGGAAGCCCGCCGGCAGGCGTCCTGACGTCGGCGTCATCGACGGGAAACGGACGCACGCACATTGCCTGCTGCGTCGGCCTCGACCCGGAAATGCTCGACAGCACGCCCGGTGCGGCAAGCGCCAGCAGATGGCCGGAGGGCGCGAGCGCCGCCTCCATGTCCGCCAACTCGTCGAAATAAATCTGGAGGCCAAAGACCGGCGGTGGGCCATCCTTGTTGAACATATCCGTCGCCACTTCAGGCAGATAGATGTTTGCAAGCGCAAGGCCCGGCGTCGTCGCGATCACGCGCCGCACCGCGTCGACGTCTTCACGGGCGATGGCCAGGTTTTCCTGGCGGTCGTCGTGGAAGAAAGCGAGATAGGCAAAGCGCATCTGGACACCTGCTCGTTCGGCTAGATCAAGTTCGGAAGGAAGAGGGCGATCCGCGGAAAGACGACAATCAGCAGGATCAGCAGGAGGGTCAGCGCGATGTAGGGCGCCGCGGCCATGGCAACCGTTTTGAGCGACGTACCTTTTGGCGCAACACCGATCATGATGAACAGCAGCAGGCCAAAGGGCGGCGTGGTGAAGCCGACCTCGTAGGCGAGCAGCAGGATCAGCCCGAACCAGACAGGATCGTAGCCGAATTGCTGGGCGATCGGCAGGAAGATCGGCAGCGTGATCAGCATCATCGAGACCTGATCCATGAACATGCCGAGCAGCAGGATGACGAGCACCATCAGGAACAGCATGGAATACGGTCCAAAATCGTAGCCCACGATGAACTGGATAAAGCCGCTCGACGCCCCGGAGAAGGCGAATATCTGCGAGAACGTTGTCGAAGCCGAGATGATGAGGAAAGTCATACCCGTGACCTTCATCGCATCGTCCAGGGACTTCCAGACAACCGACCAGCTGAACCTTCGGTAGGCGAACAGTAACCCGACAACGGCGGCGCATCCGAGCCCCGCCGACTCCGTCGGTGTCGCTATTCCAAGGATGATCGTGCCGACCACCATGAACACGATGACGCTCATCGGAACGATGTTGACCGCAACCGCCCTCACCTTCTCGGCCGCACGAACGGTCGGCACCGGATAGTGCGGAGCAGCGTCAGGGTCGATCTTCGTCTGTGCGAAGATCAGCGTCGCGTACATGACGACGAGAAGTAGCCCAGGCAACGCACCTGCTATGAGCAGCGCGCCAACGTCGATCTGGGCCAGCGAGCCGAGCAGGACAGCCAGCGAGGACGGCGGGATGATGACGGCAAGGCTTCCGGCGCCAAGCACCGGCCCGTAGGCCATGTGCGGCTTGTAGCCCCGCTTCAGCATCTCGGGCACCATCAGCGAGCCCATCATGCCGGTATTGGCGAGGCTCGAGCCTGACAGCGCGGAAAAGATCGTGCCGGCGGCGAGCACGACATAGGCAAGACGTCCCCGCAGATTGCCGATGCACAGGTCGAGCGCGTAGATGACTTTCTCGCCGAGGCCGGAGCGGAAGAACAGGCTGCCCATGACAAGAAACATCGGCAGCGGCGCAAGCGCATAAGTCGAGACGGCGTCGGAGAAGTTGGCGATCATCTGCGTCACGCCGACCGAACCGCCGAAGAACAGGTACAGTCCGATCACATTGGTGACGAAGAACGCGAAGGCGACCGGCAGCCCAAGGCCCATCAACACAAGGATGGCGCCGACAAGCACGGCGAATGGAAACAGCCAGGCCATCGGTCAGAGCCCTTCCATTTCCAGAGGATCGAGCGTGTACAGCGTGTCATGGCCCAGCAGATATCTGAGCCATTCCAGCGCCGAGAGGTAGAAGGCGAGCGCGATGGGCAGAAAGACCAGCCATTTCGGCATGTCAAAGCTGCGCGTCTCATATTCGCCGCCAGACACAGCTGTTATCAGGGACGACAAGGCGACGCTGCCAAGGTAGAGGCAGACGCCGATGCAGGCGAGATACACCAGCTTTTCAAGCACCGCCCGAGCCCGCACAGGCAGCGCCTTGCGCAGGAACTCGACGAAGACATGGCCCTTGCTGTGGACGAGCCAGGGCATCGGCAGAAAGGCCGCGTAGAGCAGACCGTATTCCGTCGCGGACACCGCCCAGGCAAGCGGTCTCAGGCCTAGATTGCGGACACACACATCGGCGACCACGGCGACAATGATGAGGCCAAGCACCACCTTCGCCGCCGCTGCGAGCGCAAGGCTCAGCTTCCCGATCGCTGCAAACAATCTGTCCATTCCCGACGGCCCTCATGCCTACCTTGACGCAGGACAAACGCATATGTGGTCCCCCTCATCCGGCCCTTCGGGCCACCTTCTCCCCGCTGGGGAGAAGAGGCTGGCATCAACGCCGGCGGGCCTCTCTCCCCTCGGGGAGCGGTGGGATTGCCCCGAATTGCCCTTCGCAATTCGGTTGGCAATCCGAGTGAGGGGGCTCTTGCCCCATGTGCGATTGCCCCAACCCTCGACGGGGGCGCAGAAGCGCGCCCTCCCATCGGGCTATTGAAAGAACTTCTTCAGCTGGTCGATGTTGGTGGGGTCGCGTTCGGTCATTCTGGTCCAGCTCGCCTGCGCGGCGGCCGCCAGGAATTTGTCGCGGCCGGCGCCGGTCAAGCCGATCACCTTCTGCCCGCCGTCGATCATCGCCTGTGCTTGCTTTTCGGACTCGGCAAGATTGGCGTCGTAGCTCGCGCGCTCGTACTCGACGGCCGTGTCGGCAAGCAGCTTCTGCGCCTCGGGCGACAGCGTGTCCCATTTTGCCTTGTTGATCGAGACCAGCACGTCGGTTTTGAAGAATTGCGGGTCGACGCGGTATTTGGTGAACTTGTCCCAGCCGAAGGACGCATAGCCGAACACCGTGTAGGCGTTGGCATTGACGACGCCGCGCTCGAGCGAGGTGTATACGTCTCCCGGCGCCTGCACGATCACGGTTGCGCCCAACGATTCAAGGAAATCGCGATAGAGCGGCGACGACCGGATCTTCAGACTGCTCCAGTCGATGCTGCCTTCGTCATCGAGCTTGGGTTCGTCGACGGTGAATATGTTGAAGCCCGAGCCCGCGTCGACATGCGCCAACAGATGGGCGTTGGCCTTCTTCTCGAAGATTCCGCTGATGAAATCCCAGCCGCCATTCTCGCGGACCTCCCAAGGCGTCTTGGTCGATGCGGAGAAAACCTCGCCTTCGGGAACGAGCTCCAGGAACTGACCTGCCGGTGTGTCGATCAGGTCGATCAGGCCGCTCTTGAGTGCCGCGCCCTGCTGAATCGGCGGAATGACCTCCGGCCCGCCGCGCACATTGATCTGTACAACGCCCTTGCCTTTTTCGTTCACCTTTTGAACGAACTTCAGGAAACTCTGTGCGTAGCCGTTCTGCGTCGGCGTAAAGTGCACGGCGTTGAGGACAACCTCCTCGGCCGTCGCAATACCCGCTGCACCCGACATGAGTGCAGCCAGAACAAGGGATTTCCAAATGCGCATTGCCGTACTCCCTCTGATAGATCACTTCACCTAGGATCTGGACCCACGGTCGGGTCGATCTGAATTGCGTCGCTGCGCCGCCATGTGAACGGCAGTTTCAGTTGGCATCTTCTCCTACTGTCAGGAACCGCCCATGCGCGTAGAAGACCGGCGATCGGTCGGCGCGATCCAGCGCGACCCCCGAGACGATGCCGATCACGATCACGTGCGATGCCCGCACGATGATTTCAGCTACCCGGCATTCGAAATTTGCCCGCGCGCCGACGAGCAAGGGCGCGCCGGTTTCGCCGCGCACCCACGACCCGGCCGAGAACCGCGCGACGCCCTTGGCTGTGGTCATGCCGCCAAAGGCCCGCGCAACATTCTCCTGGTCGCCGGCAGGGAGATTGACGGAAAAGGGCAAGCCTTCGCGAATGGCCGAGGCAAAGGTGCTGCCGCGGTTGACGCAGGCCAGAAGCGAAGGCGGCTCGGCGCTGAATGAGCAGACGGCCGTCGCCGTGATGCCGCAAAGGCCGATCTCGCCGTGCTCCGACGCGAGGATGGCGACCGACCCCGCCACGGCCCGCATCGCCTGCCTGAAGGCGCGCGGATTGATGGCGTCGCGCCCATGCACCCAAGTCGTGGGACTGTCGGCCGCCGGCATCAATTTATTCGAAGCCCGGCCTGGCGCATCAGCGGCAGCACGCGATCGCAGAAGAAAGGCAACTCGTAGGTGTAGTTGACGAATGTGAGAGCGGCGCCGGAATAACCCTGGTCCATGATCTCAGTGAGATCGTCGACGATCTTTTCCGGCGTGCCGATGAGCGGGAACGTACCCGCGCCGCCGGCGAACCTTTGCCGGTATTCGGTGAACGCCCTTGCGTCATGCGAGTTGGCGAATTCCTTCTTCTTGCGCATATGCTCGTCGACCGCGCCGTCGTCCGCGCATTCCAGCGCGTAGTGCCGGTAATAGTCCTCGGCTTCCTGCTGGGTCTCCCGGCAGACGACGTGGCAGACGGTGTAGACGCCGACTTCGCGACCGACTTCAGCGGCGCGGTTGGTGATGTCGACCACATGCGCGCGGCCATCGGCAATTTCGGAAAAAGTCGAGAACAGGTAGTCGCAGTGGCGCGCCGCATAATTGCGCCCCGGCGCGCCGAAAGCGGCGTTCATGGTCACCGGGCGCGGCGCCTGCAGGCTTGGCGGGCGGCTGACGACCCCCTTCAGATCATAGAACTCGCCGCCGAAGTCGAACGGCTCCCTGGATTGATAGGCACGCACGATGATGTCGATCCATTCCTCGGCCTGATCGTAGGTCCGGTCGCCGACCGTCTGGCCGAACATGGCGAACTCGTCCGGGTTCCAGCCGCAGACGATGTTCAAGCCCGCACGCCCGTTGGAGATATGGTCGACCGTCGCCAGCGCTTTTGCAGCCTGCAGCGGATGAACCAGCGGCACGTGCACCGTCATGAACAGACCGATGTTTTCCGTGGCGACGGCAAGGCCCGCCGCCCAGGTGAAAGTCTCGAACGACCATTCCCGCACATGCGTCAAACCGCCGAAGCCGCGCCAGCGCGCGATCGGCAGCAGGAATTCGAGGCCGGCGCGATCGGCGATGCCGGCAGAGTTTAGGTTGTCTTCCCAGCGGGCGCGCCAGCGCTCTGGAACGGTGGTCATCGCCAGGCCGCCATCGGCGTTCATCGAGAAGACACCGAGCTTGAACCGGTTTGGGCCTTTCAGCGGATGCTGCTTTCTGATCATGATTTTCCCTGCCGTGGGATGCTCGCAGCTTCATCGTTGAAGTGTTGCAACGGTGGGCTCAGCTTCATGAAACGCTCCTCGGCGTTCTGAATGAAGTGGGTCATCCGGTCGTAAGCCGCGACGGCGTCGCGCTTGAGGAATGCCTCGTAGATGGCGCGCATGCCGGCAACGATGACGGCCTGCGTCGGCTGGTGTGACAGCGTCTTTAACCGGACGACGAGTACATGGTCGGCGAACCGGGCAATCGTCTGTGAAAGGCGATCGTTCTCGACAGCGCCGAGCCAACAATTCCTGAATGCCGAATTGGCCTGGAAAAAGAGGTCGGCATCGCCGGTGGCGGCGGCGGCTTCCGCCTCCTGAAGCGCGGCTGCCAGCGTCTCGAGGCCAGGGGCATCAAGTGTGCGGGCGGCATGCGCGGCGGCCCGCGGCTCGAGCAGGCGTCGGACTTCGAAGATGTTGGAGATGTCCGTCGCGGTCAGCGTGGGCAGTGTGAAGCCGCGCGTCGTGCCGACCAGATAGCCTTCATGCACCAGTTGCATCAACGCGTCGCGGACAGGCATTCTGGAAATGCCAAGCTGGGCGGCGATATCGACATCGACGAGCTTCTGGCCAGGCGCCAGTTCGCCGCGCTGTATGGTCAGGCGAACCTGCTGATAGACCTGGGCACGCAGGTTGCCCTCGCCAATCCGTTTGAACTCGATCGGTTCCGTCATCCACGCCTTCCCCTGCGAAGATTTCGTATATCGTTGTGACTGTGTTCTCGCGATCGTCCCGTTTGAATGCAGCCACATGGCGGTGAAATTCGACCTGCCAGCTGTGTTCCCGCCACAAGTGGAGCATAGGCTGGGTCGCCTGGCAAGATATTTTAAGTCTATAATGTATACTGTTTGATTTCCGCGACGAGGAGGGCGGCCGCGAAACGGCGCTATCTGTGCTGTCGTCATGAAAGAGCGGAGGCGCAGTAACAGGCGATCGGCTGGGCAAGAGCTCAGCGATCCAGTCCGCCACGTCGATCGTCACTTGATCCGCAGGCGATCCGGGAGGACCGGTTCGTCAAGGGTGGGCAGGGTCGCTTCGCTTACTTGCTCGTGGGAACTTCGGAGCCTCGCCTGGGTCGGCGGACGGCTCTCACCTTGCCGCTGTTTCCACCGCCGCAGAAGAACTGATCGCCGCCATTTGACTCGAGACCCGACACGCCTGTTGCCGGCGGCATGTCGAGCCTCTCCAGGACCTTTCCCGTTTCAGGATCTATTCGCCTGACGTCGCTCTCGTCACCTTCCCAGGTGCCGTGCCAGAGTTCCCCGTCGATCCAGGTGACCCCGGTGACGACGCGGTTGCATTCGATGGAGCGAAGAACCGCTCCTGTCTGAGGATCGACCTGATGGATCTTCCGGCCGCGATAGTGCCCCACCCAGAGCGTCCCTTCGGCCCATGCGAGCCCCGAGTCACCACCGCCACCAGGGGCCGGGATCGTCGCCAGCACTTCGCCGGTCTTCGGATCAATCCTCTGGATGCGATCCTCGGCGATCTGGAACAGGTGCTGGCCGTCGAAAGCCGTTCCCGCGTGTGCGGCGACGTCGATCGAGCGCACCACATTCCCGCTCTCAGGATCCAAGGCGTTCAGCCTGTCTCCGGACGCAAACCAGACGTGCTCGCCGTCGAACGTAACCCCAGCCACCTCGTCGGCGCCCGGAAAGGGACCATATTCGCGAAGGATTTCGGCTGCGGATCGTTTCATGCGTCCATCCTAGTAACCCGTGAGCGGACCGGGGAGTAACAAGGTTGTCGGGAATCCCGGCACGGGCGGCGTCATCCAGCGACGCGCTCGCGCGCGGCCATAGAACTGCACCTTGCCTGCCGCCGCAAGCTGCTCGAGCCAGCGCTGCACGGTGCGCGGGCTGGTGCCGAGCGCAATCGCCAGCGCCGAGCTCGACCATGACTCGCCGTCGGCGAGGAAGGCCAGCACCGCTGCATGCTGCTCGTCGACGGGCGGCGCCAGCACCACGACATCGCATGCGCGGCGCGGCTTAAGCGCAAAGCCTTGGCTGGTCGCGCTCACCTCGGCCAGCGACCGCAGCTCCACGCGGAGCCGACCGACTTCGACCCGCAACCGGGCGCGATGCGATTCATCGGCATGCTTGCCGCCGAAGGCGCGGGCGACGAGCGCCTTCCTCGGCACGTCCGCAGGCCAGGCTTCGCCCAGCGCGCGGGCCAGCGCGAACAAGACCGGGCGCGTCGCGAGCGAGACGACCGTGCCGGCGTCCCGCACGACATTGCGGCAGGCGTCCACGACGAGCGCCCCCGACGCCAGCAGCGCCTCGACCTCATCGAGCAGGAGCGAGCGCTCCTCGCCACGCGCGATCAGGCGCGCCGCGGGCGTGTTCATCACGAGGGATGCGCTTTCGACCTCCGCCGTCAGTGCCGGGATATCCGCCTCGCGCGCGGCATTCTCGGCCCGGGCGAGCGCGGCGCGCGCCGCCTTGGTCCGCAGGCGTCGAATCGCCACGCCCGCGATCACCAATTCGTGGGCGGCCCTCGACGCCGGCGGCAGCGGTGCGGGGTCGAACCCGGCGAGCCTGCGCTCGGCCTCGTCGAGGCGTCCGATCAGGAGCAGGCGCCGGACCTCGAGATTGCGCGCATGCGCGGCATTGATGCGGTCACCATGCTTCTCAAGCGTCGCCCGCGCCGCGTCGAGCGCCTTCGCCGGCCAGCCGAGGTCGCGCGAGACGAGTGCGATCTCGGCTTCGGCGACGACACACCGGGCGCGGGCCACGGCCTCTTTCGGACCGAAGGCGCGCGCCGCGCTTTTGAGGAGAGCCTTTGCTCGAGCGAGATCGCCGAGCTGCGCCATCGCGATGCCGCGCAGCGCGAGCGCGGGCGCATCGTCACGCAGGGCGACCCGCTTCAAGGCGCCAAGCGGATCACCCATTGCAAGCGCCCGCGCCGCAGCGGTGATCAGCGAGTCCATCTGAATCCCGTCACACTTGTCACTCTCACCGTTCGATATCCGGTCCTAATCTATCTCGGAACCGACAGCCAGCACGCCGTATCGAGACGCGCCGTATCGATACCGTGTGAAACGACGCAGACACGAGGGAGAAGAGTGATGACCGGCGATTTCACCGCGAGGTCCAGCACGATCGTTGCTGCTCGGCATGAAACTGCGGATGCCTGTGCCGGAAGCGGCAACGCGGCCACGCTCGGCGCGGCCCACTGGTTATCCCTGGCGGCCGCGCCAACATTCGCAATCATGGCGCTGGTGACGGCCGTTTCCGGTGGTGCGGACATGATCTGCTCAGCGGAAGCGTCACCGCTGAACGGAATGGTCATGATGTACTTGCTGATGAGCGCCTTCCATCTGGCGCCCTGGCTGAAGCTGGTCGCCAGCCGACGAAGCGCTGCCCGGCGGTCGTGATACGGCGCTCGCCAGATCAAACCGTAACCGGCAACGCAAATCACAAAGTCCCATCGGACGTGCCGGCCTCGCCTGCATGGCGCATCATGCGGCGAAAGCTCATCGAGATATGAGCTCGCCTTATGTGCCCGATGGACTCCCAGTCGCCGATCTCGGCGGCGGCAAGGACCTCTTCCATTTCGCGGCGGAACGCGGTGAACTCCTCCACGAGGCCCAACTGCGGCATCATCTTCAGGACGACACGCGCGACTTGAAAATACAGGCGCTCGCTGATCTCGCGCAGCGGCTGGTTGCCGGTCATCGCCGTAAGTTCGTAGAAAAAATCCATGTTGAGGCGCAGGAAAGCGCGCTGATCGGGATTGAGCACATCGGAATCGCAGCGCGCGATGAGCGCCCTGATGCGGTCGAGGTCTTCCGCCGTGCGCGGGATCGGCGAAAGCTTGCCGACGAGGAGCGCCAACTCCAGGCGCAAGTGATAGACCTGCTGCAATTCCTCGATGTCGACGTCGGTGACGATCGTGCCGACGCCATGGACGGATTGAACCAGGCCCTCGGATTCGAGGCGCGCCAGGACACGCCGAACCGGCGTGCGGCTGATCTGGAATTCCTGGGCAAGTTCTTCCTCGGAGAGATGGCTTCCCGGGGTGTAGTCTAGCAGGCAGATGCGGTCGCGCAGTATCCGGTAGATGCGCTCGAACCGCTCCCGCGCCGAGAGCGGGCGCGGCGGCGTCACGGCTATCGGCCCGGCATCCGTCTCAAGCGTCATCCAGCCTCCAGGACAGCGTGCAGGAACTGCCGTGTCCGCTCGTTCTTGGGTGCGCCGAACAGCTCGTTCGGAGGACCCTGCTCGCAGATCTTACCCGCGTGGAAAAAGCACACGCGATCGGAAAACTCCCTGGCAAACCCCATCTGGTGGGTGACCATCAGCATGGTCAGGTCATGCTCCCTACCGAGTTTTCGGATGACTTCAAGCACTTCGCCGACAAGTTCCGGGTCGAGCGCCGAAGTAACCTCGTCGAACAGCATGATCTTGGGCCGCATGGCGCAGGCGCGGGCAATGGCTACGCGCTGCTGCTGGCCGCCGGAAAGCTGCGAGGGATAGTGGTCCTTCTTTTCCGACAGGCCGACCATGTCGAGCAGCTCGGCCGCACGCGCCTCGGCATCGGCCCGCTTCATGCCGAGCACGGTTATCGGCGCCTCGATGCAGTTCTGCATCGCCGTCATGTGCGGGAACAGGTTGAACGACTGGAACACCATGCCGATCTTGGCGCGGATCTTGCGGATGTGGGCGAGATCGGCGGGAACCAGCTTGCCGTTCCTCTCCATGTGGGTGAGCGGCTCGCCTTCGACCCAAATGACGCCGTCGTTGATCGTCTCCAGCGTCATCAGCATGCGCAGCACCGTGGTCTTGCCGGAACCCGACGGGCCGATGATGGAGACCTTTTCGCCGCGTGCAATTTCCAGGTTGAGCCCGTCGAGAACGGTCAGCGCGCCGTATCGCTTCGAAACATTGTCGAAGCGGACCATCGGTTGTTCCGTCATCGCATGGCCCTCCGGTTGAGCACGCGTTCCAGCGTGCGGATGAGCGCGGCCGAAACCAGGCTCATGGCAAGGAAGAACAGGCCGACCAGCGTCATCGGCTCGGTATAGCGGAAGGTATCGGAGCCGATGATCTTGGCGGTCTGCATCAGTTCCATCACGGCGATCGCGGAAAGCAACGGCGTCTCCTTGAACAAGGCGACCAGATAGTTGCCGAGCGCCGGAACGATCGGCGGAATCGCCTGCGGGATGATGATGTCGCGAAACGTCGTCCAGGACGACAGGTTGAGGGCGATCGAGGCTTCCCACTGGCCGCGATGGATGTTGTCGAAACCGGCGCGATAGACCTCGGAACAATAGGCGGCGTAGTGGACACCGATGGCAAGCACCCCGGCGGTGAAGGCGTCGAGCACCAGGCCGAAC
The DNA here is from genome assembly GCF_055901555.1 of Mesorhizobium sp. WSM4821. NCBI lineage: Bacteria > Pseudomonadati > Pseudomonadota > Alphaproteobacteria > Hyphomicrobiales > Phyllobacteriaceae > Mesorhizobium > Mesorhizobium sp. WSM4821. Next base: position 6,935,954 of record NZ_CM148371.1, read on the forward strand.
TTCGGCATGACAAAGTAGAGAAAGAATATCTGGATCAGCAACGGGGTCGAACGGATCAGCTCGACCAGCACCGAAATCGTCCAGCCGGTCCATGGCACGGCAATGCGGACGACCGCCAGCACCAGGCCAAGCGAGGCGGCAAGCGCAAAGCCGATCAGCGTCGCCTCGATGGAGACGACGGCGGCGCGGGCGAGCACCGGCAGGATTTCCAAGGCAAATGCCCAATCCCAGATCATGCTGCCTTCCCCCGCGCCAGCCCGAGCGAAGCCCGCCGTTCGAGAAGCCGCATGCCGATGGTGAGGACCAGCGACATCGCCAGGTACATCAGCAGCACGAGGGTGAAAATCGGAATGGTCTTGAACGTGTTCTGGTTCATCTGCTGCGCCTTGAAGGCGAGGTCCGAGAGCGTGATCAGCGAGACCAGCGCCGTCGATTTCAAAAGCTCGATGAACAGATTGCCCCAAGGCGGGATCATGGCGACGAAAGCCTGCGGCAGGATGATCCGGCGCAGCATCTGGGGGCGGCTCATGTTCAATGCAGTGCACGCCTCCCACTGGCCGCGGGCGACGGACTGGATCGCGCCGCGCACGACTTCCGATCCGTAGGCGCCAACGTTCAGGCCGAGCGCCAGAACGGCGACCAGAAATGCGTCGAGCGTGACACCGAATTGCGGCAGCACGAAAAACAGCCAGAACAATTGGACCAGCGCCGACGTGCCGCGGAATATCTCGACATAGACCGTGGCCAGCCATCTGAGCGGCGCCGGGCCGTACATCCGCGCCAGAGCCGCCAGCACGCCCATGACAATTGCCAGCAGGCTGCCGAGGATGGCGATCTCGACCGTCAGGACCGCGCCCTGCAGCAACCCCGGCAGAAACAGGCTATAGGCTTCCTGCGTTGCCAGGGCGGCGATTACGCCAAGCGCAATGATCAGCATGGTGACAAGCGTGCGGATTCCCATGCGATTCCCCTAGAAAAAAGGGCGGCGCTTTCGCGCCGCCAGCAGTTGGGAACCTACTCGCCCGCGCAAAGCTGCGCGGTGGTCTTGTTGGGGAGATAATCCTTGCCGAACCCGAGCGGCTCGACCAGCGCAATGTGCTCCGGCGAACCGAGGAACGTCTTCAGTTCGGCGTTGAACGCTTCCTGCAGATCCGTATCTTCCTTGCGGAAGCCGAAACCGCCATGGCCTTTCACCGACTTGCCGGCAACCTCGCCGAAGGGTGTGGTCGATTCGACGCCGTCGGCCTTCTTGGCCATGTCGGCGATCGAAAGGGCGGTCAGCGCGGCAGCGTCCGCGCGGCCAGCCTGAACGGCGGCGACGAGGCTCGACTGGTCGGGCAAAGCGACAATCTGCCCTTCGGCGACGCCCGCGTCCTTGGCGTAGCCGCCCTCGACGGCGCCGGCCATCACGGCGAGCTTGAGATCCGGATTGTCCTTGATGCTGGAATAGTCCTTCACGCCCTTCGGATTGCCTTTTGCCACCAGCATGGCCTGACCGATGCCGTAGGACGGCTCTGAGAAATTGATCTCGGCGCAGCGTTTCGGGTTGATGAACATGCCGGCGGCGATGATATCGAAGCGGCCAGCCTTGAGACCCGGAATAAGCGAGCCGAATTCGGTCAGCACGCCGTCGACCTGCGCGATACCCATCTTGGCGAGCACCGCCTTGGCGACTTCCGGCGCCTCGCCGGTCAGCTTGCCGTCAGGCGTGGCGAAACCGAACGGCGCCTCGTTGGCAAAGCCGACGCGGATGTAGCCGTCCTTCTTGGCCTGCTCGAGGGTGGTTTCCGCATGAGCGGGCCATGACGTCAATGACGTCGCGGCAAGCGCGAGGCAGGCGGCGGCTTTCACCACCATCCGGCGTGATATCGATGATCTGACCATGCTTTTCTCCCATTGAACGACTGATGAATGGTTCCCAGGATGCGTCTTCTTCGAGATCGACATCCGTCTGATTAGACGTATACAACTAGCCTAGACATTCTGCAAGCGAGGATGTAAAAACCTTTTAAATCCGGCTGGAATTCGTAGTTGCACGACGAAATTATTGCCTAGTTGTGCACAATTTAGGCCCAGCGCATCCGTTAAAGGCGGGATTTTGGTGGCGAGCGCGAGCGGTTTCGGGACATTCACGCAAGCGGAGTATGCGCAGCGACTGGCCGGCGTGAAGAGACGCATGGAGAGGGCCGGCTTCGACCTGATCATCTGTCAGGATCCCGCCAACATGTGCTGGCTGACCGGCTATGACGGATGGTCGTTCTATGTGCCGCAATGCGTGCTCGTCCATCTGGAGGAGGACCGGCCGATCTGGTTCGGCAGGGCGCAGGACGTCAGGAGCGCACGCCTGACCACCGGCCTGCCGGAGAAAAACATCGTGCCGTTCTCGGAGCGGCTGGTGCAGCAGCCCGTCGAACACCCCTATGACGAACTCGCCCAACTGATCCGGTCGCGCGGCTGGGGAAAGGCCCGCATCGGCGTCGAGATGGACGCGCATTATTACACCGCGCGCTGCCACGCCCATCTCGCCGGCGGGCTGCCTGAGGCGCACTTCGTCAACAACAACGATCTCGTCAACTGGGCGCGGCTGGTCAAATCCGAAGCCGAGCTGGTGCTGATCCGCGAGGCCGGTGCGATCTGCACGCACGCCATGGACCGCGCCATCGAAAAAATGCGACCCGGCGTGCCCCAGAACCATGTCATTGCGGAAATCTATCACGCACAAATCATGGGCGTGCCTGGAGCGGGCGGCGACTATGCCGCGATCTGTCCGCTGATGCCCGTTGGCGAGGGCACCAGCACGCCGCATCTGACCTGGTCCGACGCGCCGCTGCCGGACAGCGGCCTCGCCATTCTGGAGATCGCCGGGGTGCGGCGACGCTATCATGCGGCGCTGACGCGGACCGTACATTTCGGCAAGCCGCCGCAAGCCATCATCGACATGGCCAAGGCGATTGTCGAGGGCGTCGACGCCGGTCTCGAAAAGGCGCGCCCTGGCTGCACCGCCGAAGAGGTGGAAGCCGCCTGGCAGGCGGTCTTGCGGAAGAACGGGCTGAAGAAGGAAAGCCGCGTCGGCTATCCGGTCGGGCTCGCCTACCCGCCCGATTGGGGCGAACGCACGGCAAGTCTTCGTCCCGGCGACACCACCGAGATGCAGTCCGGGATGTGCTTCCATTTCATGGCCGGCGTTTGGCTCGACGATTTCGGCATCGCCATCTCGGAATCCTTCGTCGTGACCGATCGCGGCGGCGAACGCCTCTGCGAAGTGGCGCGCGAACTCATCGTCATCGACTGACCATGACGGACGGGACGAAAGATCATGCCGGCAATGCAGCCGGCAACCAGCACGAGGACGCCTGATGGACCGTAATCCGTTTTCCGAAGCCGAAATCGCCGGCCGCCTTGCCAAGGTCCGTGCGGCGCTTGCCGAGCGCGCGCTCGACGCGGCGGTCTTTGCTTCGCCGGAGAACGTCTTCTACCTCACCGGGCTTGACCACTGGGGATATTTTGCCCCTCACCTGCTGATCGTCCCGCTCGAAGGAAAGCCTGTTCTGGTCACGCGCTCGATGGAAAAGGTGACGATCGAGAAACAAGTGACGGCAGCGGAATTCCGCGGCCATTCCGACAGCGAAACGGCGGCCGACCTTGCCGCGCGGGTGCTTGCGGAACTCGGCCTGTCCGGCAAGCGGATCGGCCTCGAATACTGGACGGCTGGCCTCAGCCATGGGCTTGCCGTCGCGCTCCAGGCGCAGGCCGATGCCAGATGGAGCGACGTCTCCGGCCTGGTCGACAAGATGCGGCGGATAAAGAGCGCAGAGGAACAGGCGCTGATGCGGCGCGCCGCACAAGTGACCGACGCCGGCGCCGGCGCCGCGATCGCGGCGATCTCTGAGGGCGCCTCCGAACAGGAGGTCGCCGCCCAATGCGTCGCGGCGATGATCCGCGCCGGCGGTCATGCTCCAGGCTTCGGCCCGTTCATCCGCCCAGCGGCGCGCCTGGGCGAAGAGCACACGACGTGGGGCGACGGGATCTACCGCAAGGGCGAGCCGGTCTTCGTCGAGCTCTCCGGCTGCATCTCGCGCTATCACGCGCCGCTCGGCCGGCTCGTTCGCATCGGCTTTATCAGCGACGAAGACGCCGCGATGGCGGAAGTGACCGCCGAAGCGTTCAACGCGGTCGTCGAGGCGCTGCGGCCCGGCACCAGGGCGCGCGACGTCTACGCCGCCTGGCAGGCCGTCGCCGACGAGGCCGGTCTTTCCCACTATCGACGCCACCACTGCGGCTACCTCGTCGGCGTCGGCCAGCCGCCGTCCTGGACAGGCGGCAATTCGGTAACGGGCCTCAGGCACGATTCCGACCTCGAGATCGAGACGGGGATGAGCTTCCATATCCTGTCGTGGCTGATGGGCACCGGTCGCGGCGACGACTTCGTCTCCAACACCGTACTTCTGACCGATGCGGGTGCCGAAGTGCTCACCCGCACACCGGCCGGCCCGATCGTTCGATAGGCCCGCACGCATGGCGCGCTACTCGGCATTCTCGATTTTCCGCAACGCGCTGTCCGGCCAGAAGAACTGGCAGCGCGCCTGGCGTGCGCCGGAGCCAAAACCGTCCTATGACGTGATCGTCATCGGTGGCGGTGGACACGGCCTCGCCACCGCCTTCTACCTCGCCGAGAACCACGGCATCCGCAACGTCGCGGTGCTCGAGAAAGGCTATGTCGGCGGCGGCAATGTCGGCCGCAACACCACCGTCATCCGCTCCAACTACCTGCTCGACGGCAACACCCAGTTCTACGAATTCTCGATGAAACTCTGGGAGAACATGTCGCGGGCGCTGAATTTCAACGTCATGTTCTCGCAGCGCGGCCAGCTCGTCACGGCGCATTCGGCCGATCAGCTCGACGGCTTCAGCCACCGCGCCAACATCATGCGGCTGAACGGCATCGATGCCGATATCCTCGACCGCGACGAAGTGCGCCGGCTGGTGCCCTATCTCGACTTTTCCGACACGGCCCGCTTTCCGATCCATGGCGCCATCTTCCAGGGCCGGGCGGGCACGGCGCGCCACGACGCCGTCGCCTGGGGCTATGCGCGCGCCGCCGACGGCCATGGCGTCGACATCATCCAGAACTGCGAGGTGACCGGCTTCCTCGGCGACGGCGACAGCATCGTCGGCGTCGAAACGACGAAAGGCCGGATCGGCGCCGGCAAGGTCGGCCTCGCGGTCGCTGGCCATACATCCGTGCTCGGCGCCAAGGCCGGCCTTGAACTGCCGATCGAAAGCCACGTCCTGCAGGCCTTCGTCACCGAACCGCTGAAGCCTTTGGTGGACCATGTCGTCGCCTATGGCGCCGACCATTTCTACGTTAGCCAGTCGGACAAGGGCGGGCTGGTCTTCGGCGGCAATCTCGACGGCTACAATTCCTACGCCCAGCGCGGCAATCTCGGCGTCGTGCGCGAAGTGGCGGAGGCGGCGATCGCGCTGATGCCATGCATCTCGCGCGTCCGTCTGCTGCGCCATTGGGGCGGCGTCATGGACATGACGCCCGATGCCAGCCCGATCATCTGCCCGACGCCGATCGACGGCCTCTATCTCAACGGCGGCTGGTGCTATGGCGGCTTCAAAGCGACGCCGGCTTCCGGCTGGTGCTTCGCCCACACGATCGCCACCGGCAAGCCGCATGCCTTGATCGCAGGCTTCGGTCTCGACCGTTTCGGCACCGGCCGCACGCTCGACGAGGCCGGCGCCGGCCCCTCCGCCTGGCTGCAATAGGAGGCGGAATAAAATGCTGCGCATCGAATGCCCCTGCTGCGGTCCGCGCGACCATGACGAGTTCCGCTACGGCGGCGATGCTTCCGTCACGCGTCCGGCCCACGACGATCCCGATCCGGAGGCCTGGTACGCTTACGTCTATGTCAGGACGAACCCGGCAGGCCTGCACCGCGAATTCTGGCAGCACGTAATCGGTTGCCGGCAATGGCTGGTGGTCGAACGCGACACCCGCAACCACGCCATCGCATCCGTCGACTTCGCCAGGCAATCAACTGCCAGGCAATCACCGGCCAGGAAATCACCAGCATGAGCTCGAACCACAAGCGGCTGTCGATAGGTGGCCGCATCGATCGCGAGCGGCCGGTCGATTTTACCTTCGACGGCCGCAAGCTTACTGGATATCGCGGCGACACGCTTGCCTCCGCGCTGCTCGCCAATGGCGTCACCCTGGTCGGGCGCAGCTTCAAATATCATCGTCCGCGCGGCATTTTTTCCGCCGGGCCCGAGGAGCCCAACACGCTGGTTACGCTCGGAACCGCAGGCAGGCGCCAGCCGAATCTGCCGGCGACGACACTGGAACTCGCGGACGGCATGGCCGCGGAGAGCCAGAACCGTTGGCCTTCGCTTGCCTTTGACGTGCAAAGCGCCAATGGCCTGTTCGCGCCGTTCCTTTCGGCCGGCTTCTACTACAAGACCTTCATGGGCCCGACGCGCCGCGCCTGGATGGTCTACGAGCACTTCATCCGCAAGGCGGCCGGGCTGGGCAGAGCAGGCACCGACCCTGATCCCGTCCGCTACGAGGTTCGTCACGCCTTCGCCGATGTCGCAGTCATCGGCGCCGGCCCGGCGGGATTGTCGGCGGCGCGTGCCGCGGCGGCGGCCGGTGCGCGGGTCGCGCTGATCGAACAGGATTTCCTTCTCGGCGGCCAGCTTCTGGCGGAACCGTCCGACAGTGCCGCGGCCTCATGGTTGAGACAGGCCGAAGCCGAGCTGGAGGGTTTCGAAGCCGTCGCCCTGATGAAGCGGACGACCGCTTTCGGCACCTATGACGGCAATGTCATCGGACTGGTCGAGCAACGCGACCCAACCGATCCGCGGCCGACCGGCGAAGCGCTGCAGACGTTCACCATGCTTCGCGCCCGCTCGATCGTTTTCGCCACCGGCGCCATCGAGCGACCAATGGTATTCTCGAACAACGACAGGCCCGGCGTCATGCTTGCCTCGGCCGCCCGGACCTATCTCAACCGTTTCGCCGTCCTGCCCGGCAAGAAAATCATCGTCGTCACCAGCAATGACGGCGCCTGGCGCGCCGCTCTCGACCTTGCCGCGGCCGGCGCGGAGGTAACGGTTGCCGATCCGCGCGCCGCGCCGCCCACAGCACTTGTCGCGGAAGCCGCACGGCTTGGTGTGATGGTGCGGGCCGCAACGCACATCATCGGCCTGCGCGGCGGCCATGCCGTCAGGCGTGCAACGCTCAATGGACCGGACGGCCAATCCGAGGCCGCCTGCGACCTGGTCTGCATGTCCGGCGGCTGGTCGCCGACCGTGCATCTCACCTCGCATCTGGGCGTCAAGCCCCAATATCGTGACGACATTGACGGCTTCGTGCCGGGCGCGTTTCCGGCGGACCGGTTCGGCGCCGGCGCGATGATGGGAATCTATTCGACCGCCGATGCCATCGAGGACGGTCATCGCGCCGGCACCGAAGCGGCATCGTTCTGCGGCAAGTCGGCGCCGGCGCCCGCTCCGCCGAAACTCGATCTGGGCGAGACCGCCACGGCCCCGCTTCGCGAAATCCCGTCCGTTGGACGTGGCAAAGCCTTCGTCGATTTCCAGATGGACGTGACGACCGGGGATATCGATCTCGCCTATCGCGAGGGCTACGAATCGGTCGAGCACCTGAAGCGCTACACCACGCTCGGCATGGGCACCGACCAGGGCAAGACCAGCAATTTTCCAGCGCTTATCGCGATGGCGGCGCTGCGCGGCGCAACGATCCCCGAGACCGGCGCCACCACCTTTCGCCCGCCCTACACGCCGATCGCCATCGGCGCGCTTGCCGGACGCGCCACCGGCCATCATTTCAAGCCGATCCGCCTCACGCCGATGCACGACTGGCACATGGCGAACGGCGCCGAGATGCTGGAGGTCGGTCTCTGGATGCGGCCCTATTTCTACAGGCAGTCCGGACGCGACGTGAACGAAGCCTATGTCGCCGAGATGCGGACTGTGCGCCAGGCCGCGGGCCTGATGGACATCTCCACCCTCGGCAAGATCGACGTCCAGGGTCCGGACGCCGCGATTTTCCTCGATCGCGTCTATGCCAACGGATTTGCCAAGCTGCCGGTCGGCCGCGCCCGCTACGGCGTCATGCTGCGCGACGACGGCATCGTCTTCGACGACGGCACCACAACGCGGCTGGCGGAGAACCGGTTCTTCATGACCACCTCGACCGCCAAGGCCGCCGACGTGCTGTCGCGTCTCGAATTCCTGCTCGATACGGCCTGGCCGGACTTGCACGTCGCCGTGACCGCGGTGAGCGATGAATGGGCGGCGATGTCGGTTGCCGGACCGAAAAGCCGCGCAATCCTCAGTGCGGCGTTTCCCGCGCTCGACGTTTCCGATGCGGCGCTTGCGCATATGGGACTGCTCGACAGCGAATGGCAGGGCCGGGCGCTGCGCATCCTGCGCCTCAGTTATTCCGGCGAGCGCGCCTATGAAATCTATGTCGGCGCAACCGCCGGCGAACGGCTCTGGAGCCGCCTGCTCGAAGTCGGCGGAGCATTCGACCTGAAGCCTTACGGCGTCGAGGCGCTCGGCGCGCTGCGCGTCGAAAAGGGCCATGTCGCCGGGCCTGAAATCGATGGGCGCACGACGCTCCACGATCTCGGCCTCGGCCGCATGGCCGGCAAGCGCACCGGCTGCGTCGGCGACGTGCTGCGCCGGCGCCCCGCCTTCCAGGCGCCCGACCGGCAGCGCCTGGTCGGACTGGAATGCATCGAGGAGGGAAAACGCCTGCGCGGCGGCGCCATCCTGTTCCTGCCGGGCGAGAACCCTTACGGCCACGGGCGCGGCCGCGTCACCTCCGTCACCTTCAGCCCTGAACGCGGCCACTATGTCGGGCTGGCCTTGCTTGCCGGCGATGTCGCTGCTGAAGGCAGCGAGGTAGTGGCCGTCTATCCGATGAAGGCCGAAACGGTGCGTGCCCGCATCGTCTCGCCGGTATTCCTCGATCCGCAGGGAGAGCGGCTGCATGGCTAGTCAAAGTTGGGCTAGCCCGGATTTCAGCCTGTCCGTGGCCGATTGCCCCCTCATCCAAGTCGAGGCCTGGGACGGGGCGCTGACGCAATTCGAATCGAGCCTCTCGGCGTCGCTCGGCAGCAAGCTTCCGGCCTCGGTCGGAGAGACGGTTCGTCACAAGAGTTTCCTCGTCATCCGCGTTGCACCTCGCCGTCTCTGGCTGACCCTCGACGACGGCACGCTGGCACCTTCGCTTGCCCTCGACCCGGATCTCGGCTGTTCGGTTTCTCTCGGCGAAGGCCGCGTGCGTTTCAAAATGGCCGGGCCCGACATCTCACGCGTTCTCTCCAAATGCATCGCCGTCGACTGGCGCGCGCCGACTGCCGCTCCGGGCCGGGCCGTGCAGACGTCCTTGCATCATGTGCCCGCGCTTTTCCTGCGCACCGGCGAGACCGCGTGCGAACTCATCGTGCCGCGAAGTTTTTCGCGAAGCCTCTCGGATTGGATTGCTGACGCCGTGGTGTAGGAAAGGACCTGGGCGCGAACGCTCCCGTCAGGCGGCGCTCCACGGTCTTGCCCCGTGGATGATCTCTTGAGCGCGTACGGCAAAGCGGCCGGCGAGAGGCCACTTGCTGGCGGCATCGGCCGACGCCGCGCTGCCTGCCCGCGCCCGGTCGGCGATGCCGACGAAGATCACCGCGAAACGGAACAGCGAAAAAACCAGGTGGAAGCGTTCCAGGGGCGCAGTGGGTATGGCATGCGCGAAATAATGGTCGAGGAATTCGCGCTGGCTGGGGATGCCCAGTGCGGCATGATCGAGGCCGAGGATGCCGCCATATTCGTCTGGGGTCGAATGCCAGGTCATCGAGCAAAAGCCGAGATCGGCGAGCGGATGGCCGACCGTCGACAGCTCCCAATCGAGAATGCCGATCACCTGCGGCTTCGCGGGATGGAACAGCAGATTTCCGAGGCGGAAGTCGCCATGCGCGATCGACACGCGTCCGTCATCCGCCGGCAAGTGCTGCGGCAGCCAGTCGGCTACCGCTTCGAGCGCCGGAATTGTCTCGCTCGGCGATTCCCTGAGCTGCCTGGCCCAGCGGGCAATCTGGCGCTCGAAATAGTTGCCGGGCCGGCCATAGTCGCCGAGGCCGACCTCGTCGGGGCGGACCGCATGCAATTTTGCCATCGCTTCGGCCATGCCGAAATAGATGGCGCGTCGCTGCGCGGGCGAAAGGCCGGGCAGCGAACAGTCATGGAAGACGCGGCCATCCAGCCGCTCCATCAGGTAGAAGGGCGTGCCGAGCGGCTCGACATCCTCGTGATAGAGCACGGGTCCCGGCACCGGGACGTTGGTCGGCGCGAGCGCTTCAAGCACGCGGAATTCGCGGTCGACGGCATGCGCCCCGCGCAGGATCGGCCCGGCCGGCTTCTTGCGCAGCACCATGCGATGCGCACCATAGTCGACGAAGTAGGTGGGGTTGGACTGTCCGCCGGCGATCCGCTCGAGCGTCATTGAGGCATCGCCGAAGCGGCTCGCGAGAAAGCCCTTCAATGCGGCAGGATCGAAATCCGCATTCAACGGCCGCGCCATCTTTTCCTCCCGGGACGCCACCGCGCGTCCCTTATGCCTCGCCTTCGACCGCCCAGCGCCAGAAGCCCTTCTGTTCCTCGTTGAGGAAACGGTTCAGCACCATCTTGTGGACCTCATCGGCACCGTCGACCAGCCGCGCCTGGCGAGCATAGCGGTAGATCCATTCGAGCACCGTGTCCTTGGAATAGCCCCGCGCGCCATTGATCTGGATCGCCACATCGGCCGCGTCATGCAGCACATTGGCGACCTGGACCTTGGCCATCGACACTTCCTTGCGGGCAAAGCCGCCGCGGTCCAGCTCCCACGCAGCCTTCATCACAAGGATGCGGCCGATCTCGATGCGCATAGCGAGGTCGCCGAGTTTCAGCTGGACGCTTTCGCGGTCGGCGAGGCGTTGACCGAAACCGTGGCGCTCGGCAGCGTAGGCGCGCGCGATCTCGACGCAGCGTTTGGACAATCCGAGCCAGCGCATGCAGTGGGTGAGCCGCGCCGGGCCGAGCCGCACCTGCGTCACCTTCATACCCCTGCCCTCGCCGGCCAGCATGTCTTCGACAGGGATTTCGAGCCCATCGAATTCCAGCTCGCAATGCCCGCCATGCTCCTCCGGGCCCATGATCTCGATGCGGCGCAGGATGCGCCAGCCTGGCTGGCCCTTATGGAACATCAGGGCCGACAGGCCATGGCGCGGATCGTCCGAGGTTCGCGCGATCAGAATGAAATGGCTGGCCTCCTCCGCGCCGGTGATAAACCATTTGCGGCCGGTCACCACATATTTGTCGCCGCGCCGCTCCGCACGCGTCATGATCATCGAAGGGTCCGAGCCGCCGCCGGGGTGCGGTTCGGTCATGGCAAAGGCCGAGCGCACCTTGCCCTCGACGATCGGCTTCAGCCATTTTTCCTTTTGCGCTGACGTGCCGAGCGCCTCCAGAACCATCATGTTGCCATCGTCGGGCGCTGCCGAATTGAACACCACCGGTCCGAAGATCGACCGGTTCATCTCCTCGTAGCAGACCGCCATGTCCATTTTGCCGAGACCGGCGCCGCCGGTTTCGGGCTTGAGTTGCAGGCACCACAGGCCCGCCATTCGCGCCTTGGCGCGAAGCCCTTCCAGCAGCGGCAAGGCGATATTTCCATGCGCGTCATAGGACATCTTGTCGGCCTCGAGCGGCAGGATCTCGCGCTCGACGAAGTCCGCAATGCGGACGCGGTAATCTTCGGTGCGGGCGGGAATGTCGAAATTCATGGACAATCTCTCAGCGATGAAACGAGGTGGCCGCCATCGACCTCTTTGGACGAGATCGCCGAAGTAGTATTGGCCATCGTCAAGAAACCGAGCCAGCGCTCGCTTTCCTTATTCGCCTCTATCCCCTTTTGCAGCCGCCGTCATCCGGCGAAGCGTGGTTCGGCAACGCCTTTCACTCCAAGGCCGGTTATTGCGAACAGGCTGCCGCGCAGGACGCCATCGCCGGGGAAGCGCGGCAGCGGCGGCTTTGCCATCGAGGTCACGTAGAGCGTGTCGAGCTTCGGCCCGCCGAACATGACGCTGGTGATCTTCTTGACGGGCATGTCGATGATGCGGTCGACGCTGCCGTCGGGCGCATAACGCACCAGCCGGCCGTCATAGACGAGGGCATTCCAGAGGAAGCCTTCGGCATCGACGGTAGACCCATCGGCAGCGCCGCCCCGGCTGGTGTCGACGCGGACGAAGGTGCGCCGGTTGGTGGCGGCACCAGTCGCGATGTCATAGTCGTAGGCCCAGATCTCGCCGGTCCAGGTGTCGGCGAAATAGAAGGTGCGATCGTCGGGGCTCCAGCAGGGGCCGTTGGAGCAGATGATGCCGGAGTCGATCCTGGTGACGGAAAAATCAGGATCGAGCCGGTAGAGGCCGCCGGACGGCCCCTCTTCCATCGTATCCATCGACCCCGCGAAAAAGCGGCCCCGGCGGTCGACCTTGCCGTCATTGAGCCGATTCATCGGCTTGTCCGGTTCCGGATCGTGGATCAGCGTCACCTCGCCGGTGGCGAAATCGAGCAGATGGAAGCCGCGCTGAAGCGAGACCACCGCGCCGCTGCCGTCCTTGCGTAGCGCCATCGAGCCGATCTTCATCGGCACATCCCAGCAACGGATTTCGCCACCGTCGGCGGTCGCCCGAAACACGCGCCCGTCGAAACTGTCGATCCAGTAGAGACGCTCCTGTTCGACATCCCACAATGGGCCTTCGCCCAGCGTGGTCTTCACGTCCACCACGACTTCGATCTTCATGCCGTCCTCCTCTGTTGGCACCGTGCGGCGATAGGCGAGCCGCCTCAGAACGCGACGTTGTCGCCGCCCTTCAATGACAAGATTTCGCGTGCCTCGTCGGGCGTCGCCACTTCCATGCCGAGGCCTTCGATGATCTTGCGGGCAAGCACCACCTGTTCGGCGTTCGATTTGGCAAGCTTCCCCTTGCCGGCCCAAAGACTGTCTTCGAGCCCGACGCGGATGTTGCCGCCAAGGGCGGCCGACTGCGCGGCAATACGCAACTGGCTGGCGCCGGCACCGAGCACCGACCAGCGGAACTGGTCGCCGAACAGCCGGTCGGCAGTGCGCTTCATATGGGCGACGTCTTCGGGATGCGTGCCGATGCCGCCAAGCAGCCCGAACACCGACTGCACGAAGAAGGGCGGCTTCACCAGCCCGCGATCGGCGAAGTGCGAGAGGTTGTAGAGATGGGCAATGTCGTAGCACTCGAACTCGAAGCGCGTGCCGTTGTCGTAGCAGGTCGCAAGAATGTATTCGATGTCTTTGAACGAGTTGCGGAAGACAAGGTCACGCGTCGCTTCCAGATGCGGCTTTTCCCAGTCGAACTTGAAGGTCTCGTATTTGTCGACGAGGTGATAGAGCCCGAAATTGATCGAGCCCATGTTGAGCGAGGCGACCTCGGGCTTGAATTCGGCGGCCGGGCGCACGCGCTCCTCGACCTTCATGTAGGGGCTGCCGCCGGTGGTGATATTGATGGCGGCATTGGTGGCCTGCTTTATGCGCGGCAGGAACCGGGCGAAGGCCGCCGGCGTCTGGTCCGGCTTGCCGGTCTCCGGATCACGGGCATGCAGGTGCAGGATCGCCGCACCCGCCTCCGCCGCCGCGATCGCCTCGGAGGCGATCTGGTCCGGCGTGATCGGCAGATAGGGCGACATGGTCGGCGTGTGGATCGCCCCCGTCACCGCACAGGTGATGATTACCTTGCCCCTGGTCTGCGCAGCGCCGGGCTTGCGGTTCGTTTCCGTCATCGTCCGAACTCCCGATCCGATTTTCTCTTGTGCGCCGCCAGCGCCATCAGCCGGCGGTCGCGCCACACCTGCCGTTGGCCGAGTTCTTCCCGCGGCAGCCGCTTGCGACGGTCGGCCTCGACGGTTGCCAAGACCTCGCCCGCCCAGTCGACGCGGCGCAGCATCTGCGGGAAGATATTCGAATAGATCGCCTGATAACGCTCGACATAGTCGCGCACGCCGCCGGGCGCATTGAGATCGATCGTCTCGAACGGACCCATGAACGACCAACGCAGCGCCAACCCGTCGCGGATGCCGATATCGACATCCTCGACGCTGGCATAGCCGTCGGCGACAAGGCGAAAGGCCTCCTCCAGCAGCGCGCCCTGCAGGCGGTTCATGATGAAGCCGTCGAGTTCGTGCTTCATCACCAGCGGCGCATGACCCGCAGCGACGAGGAAGGCGCGGGTCCTTTCGACCGTCTCGGCGGAGGTCCACGGCGCCGGCACGACTTCCGCCGCCGGGATGAGATAGGGCGGATTGATCGGATGCACGACCAGGCAGCGGTGCCGCCCTTGCAGATGGTCGGTGAATTTCGACGGCAACAGCGCAGAGGTGGAACTGGCGATCACCGCTTGCGGAGCGGCCAGTGCATCGATCAGGGAGAACACCTCGCGCTTCACGCCGAGATTTTCCGGCGTGTTCTCCTGGATGTGGACCGCATCGGCCAGCGCTTCTTCCAGTTCCGCAACGATGGCGATGCGACCAAGCACGGCGTCGATTGGCTGTCCCCGCAGCAGATCGTTCGCGGCGAGGTCGCCCAGCACGCCGGCGATATAATCGCGCGCACCTTCGGTCGCGGCCGGCGACTGATCCCACATCCGCACATGGTGGCCGGCGCGGGCGAAGCTGATCGCCCAGGCCCGTCCGATGAAGCCGCTGCCGACAATTGCTACCTTTGTCATAGTCCCTTCCTCAAAGCGTTTCGACATTGCCGTCGACGCCGAGCGACTGGCCGGAAATGTTGATGCCCGCATCGGACAGCAGGAAGGCGACCATCGAGGCGACGTCATAGGGGCTGGTCATGCGGCGCAGCGAGATGTTCTGGAGATAGCGCTCCGTCATTTCCTCGTTCGACACGCCAAGCTGCTTGGCCCGGTCGGCGATGACCTTGTCGATGCGCGGCCCCTCGATGATGCCGGGCAGGATGGCGTTGACCCTTATGCCGTGCGGCCCGAGTTCCTTGGCGAGGCTTTGCGTGAAACCAATGACGCCGAATTTGGCTGCCGAATAGGGCGTGCGGAAAGCGTAACCATGGCGGCCGGCCGCGGACGACATTGAGACGATCGAACCGCCGCCCGCCGCCTTGATCAGCGGCACGGCGCGCCGGGCGCAGAGGAACTGGCCGGTCAGGCAGACGTCGATGCAGCGCCGCCAGTCCGCCGGATCGATCTCGTCGACGCCGCCGGTCGGCCCGGCAATGCCGGCATTGTTGATCAGCGCGTCAAGGCCGCCGAGCTTTTCCTTCACGGTCTCGAACAGCCGGTCGACGTCGTCGTCGCGCGAGACATCGGCTTTGACCGCGGCGACGAGGGCGATCCTGTCCGGAGCAGCGGCCAGCGCCTCGTCGGAAACGTCGCAAACGACGATGCGCGCGCCGAGCCGCGACAGCGTGTCGGCAATAGCCAAGCCGATGCCGCCGGCCCCCGCCGTCACCAGCACGCGCTGCCCCTTCAGCCCGGTCAGAAAATCGTCCGCCGATGACGGTGCCCCTTTACTCATCGTCCTGTCCTTTCTCATTGCAGCCGCCGTTCGCGCAGCGCCATGACAGCACCCAGAACGACCAGCCCGTACAGAATTGCCCTTGTGGCATAGGGAAGCGTGGTGCCGGCCAGCAGCATCTGCAATGCCGTGAGCAACAACACGCCGCCGAGCATGCCGAGATAATGACCGCGTCCACCGGTGATCAGCGCGCCGCCAACCACGACAACCGCGATCGACGGCAAAAGATAGTCGTCGCCCATGCCCAGGCTCGCCTGGCCCGAAAAACCGGTGAGCATGATACCGACGATCGCCGCGCAGACGGCCGAAAGCATGTAGACCAGGATCAGCGTGCGTCCGACCGCGATGCCCGACAGCTGGGCCGCGCGCAGGCTGTTGCCGATGCCGTAGACGCGGCGGCCGAAAGCGGTGCGGCCGAGCAGCAGCACGGCAAAGACGACAAACGCGATCATGAACAGCACCACCGGCGTCAAGGCGAATAGCTTGCCTGTCATGAACCAACGCAGCATCGGCGAGGAAAAGCCGGCCGGAGTGCCCTGCGAATAAAGGAGGGCGAAGCCCTGCAGAATGCCGTTGGTGGCCAGCGTCATCACGATCGGCGAGATGCCGAGGAAGACGATGCCAATGCCGTTCGCCAGTCCTATCAGGCAGGCGATGACCAGGACCGTCGGCAGCGCATAGGCAAGTGCCGCATCCGACCCGTTGACCATGCCGGCAAGGAGGATGCCCGAAAGGCCGATCGTCCACGGCACCGACAGGTCGAGCCCGCCGGTGAGGACCACGCTGCCCTGCCCCAGTGCGAGGATGGCGAGGAAGCTCGACAGCACGAACATGGAATTCCAGTAGGTGACGTTGAAGACGGCGCGTCCGAGCCAGATCTGGGTGACGATCACGACAATGGCCAGGCAGACATAGGCCGGCGCCGCATAGCGCAGCGTCTCGGCATTGCGGACGTGGAAGGGCGGTCGCGGCACCGGCTGGTGGCCGGCATTGTCCCGCGCGATCTTCAGCCGCCGGTCGACGCGATCGATCTGCGACGGCAGCATTCCGGCGCGCCACGCGGCCAGCCGCGCCCGCGTGGCGCGGAACTGGCGCGCCAGGACGGAGCCATGCGACAACGAACCGGCAAGCACCGCAAGGATCAGGATCGTGCCCTCGGCAATGGTCGAATAATAGGCCGACACGTTGAGCACGAGCAGGATGTTGACGACCATCATCAGGATGTATGCGCCGAACACCGTGCCGACCGGCCCGCCCTGCCCGCCGCCCAGCCTCGTGCCGCCGACGACGACCGCCGCGAACATCGACAACAGCAGCGGATTGCCGACGAGCGGATCGCCGCTGCCGGTCTGGGCGCTGATGAAGACGCCCGCGAGCCCGTAGCAGCCGCCGGCAATGACATAGACGAAGAAGCGGACGAGAACGACACGCACACCGACGGAGGCGGCAGCATCGGGATCGCTGCCGACCGCATAGAGAGCCGTCCCAAAACGCGTCCCCTTCAGCCAAAACCAGGCGAGCAGGACGACGCCGATCACCACCAGCGGCATCGGCAGCCAGCCGTCGATTGCATCGCCGAGATAGAAGGCGCCGAGATCGGGCGAGACGAAGCCGCCCGGCTTGTCCATGACCAGCAACGTGACGCCTTGCAGGATGAACATCGTCGACAGCGTGACGACGATGGGCTGCATGCGCAGGACGGCGATGAAAAAGCCGTTGAAGGCGCCGACCAGCATGCCGACGCCAATTCCCACCAGCGTCCACAGGGCAACGCTCGAACCGGTCGCCATCGGATCCATGCTCGTCGCCAGGACGACGTTGACCAGCGAGATCACCGCGCCGGCGGACAGGTCGAAGCCGCCGGACAGGATGACCAGCGTCTGGCCAATTGCCGCCAGCGCCGAGGTAGCACCGCCGCTCGAGAGGAACGAAATGTCGAAATAGGTGAGCCGCCCGGCGCTGACCAGATCGACGACGAGCAAAAGCGCTGCGAAGACGATCGCGGCGATGATCGCGCCCCTGTGCCGCGACAGGAGCCGCGACAAGGTTCCGGCTGGCGCGGCGGCGGGGGAACTGATCGCGCTCATTCAGCCGCCTCTCGAACCGCATCGCCATGGCCCAGCGCCGGCCTCATGATCGCACTTTCGGAAATATCCTTACCCGCAAGCTCCGCCACCAGCCGGCCGTCGTAGAGGACGAGCACCCGGTCGCACTGGTGGACGAGTTCGGGAATTTCGGTCGAATGCAGAAGGATCGAGCCGCCGGCCGCCACATAGTCGCGCATCATCACATAGAGCTCGTGCTTGGTGCCGACGTCGATGCCGCGGGTAGGATCGAAGAGCAGCAGGATGCGGCTTTCGGCGACCAGCCATTTCGCGATGGCGATCTTCTGCTGGTTGCCGCCCGAAAACGCCCCTGCCCTCGTCCACATGGCGCGGCGGTCGACCTCGACGGTCGAGAAGGCGGATTGTACGGCGCGTGCTTCCTCGCCCTCCCGGATCAGGCCAAACCGCGTGAAGCGCCCAACGACTGGAAGCGATGCGTTCTGCCGGCCAGGGAGCTTCAGGAACAGGCCCTCGGTCTTGCGGTCCTCCGGCACCAGCCCGATCGCCATATTGGGCTTGAGCGCGTCGGCCGGCGAGCCGAGCCACACCTTGTGGCCGTCGACCACGACATGGCCGCGTTCGATCTCGGCCATGCCGAAGCAAGCGAAGAACAGGTCAAGCTGTCCCATGCCCTGAAGTCCGGCAATGCCGAGGATCTCACCCCTGCGCAGGTCGAAGCTGACGCCGTCGAGCTTTCTGCCGGCCTTGAGATCGCGCACGCCGAGCACCGGCGGACCGAAGACGGCCTCGCTTTCGGGTTTCGGCGGAAAGGTCTGGGAGATGCTGCGGCCGATGATCTTTTCGATCACCTCACCATCCGAGACATCGGCGACCGGCGCGGTGACGATATGACGGCCGTTTCTGAGGATGGTCAGCGTGTCGCAGAAGGCCCGCACCTCGCGCATGCGATGGGTAATGAACACGACCGTCGTACCGGCCGCCTTCAGCCGCGCGATGATGCCGCCCAGCCATTCGACGTCGCCGCCCGACAAGGTCGAAGTCGGTTCGTCGAGCAGGAGGATGCGCGGCTTGCGGTAAACGGCGCGCGCGATCTCGATCTTCTGCCGTACGGCAAGATCGAGCGTCGCCACCTCGGCGTCGAGATCGACCGAGAGCCCAAGATCCAGAATGTGCTTGCGAACCGCCTTGCGCGCGGCCGACTGCCTGATCAGGCCGATCGGGCCGACAGGCGCGTAGGGCAGCAGCATATTGTCGAGAACGCTCAGATCGCGGACCAGGGTCATTTCCTGGAAGGCTGTCTGTATACCCTTGGCATGCGCGGCGCGCGGCGAGCCGAGCGGCGCCGGTTGGCCAAGGACGGTGATTTGCCCCTCGTCGGGCCGCACCAGCCCCGAGAGCAGCTTGACCAGCGTGGACTTGCCGGCGCCGTTCTCACCGAGCAGGGCGTGCACGCTGCCCGATGCGATCTCGAAAGAAACGCCGTCAAGGGCGACCGTTGCGCCGAACGCCTTGCGGACTCCCTCTATGCCGACAGCAGTCGAATGCGCTGAAGCGTTCATAATTCCCGATTCCCGACCGCCCTTTGGTGAAGGCGGCGCATGGGGCAATTGAAATGCCCCACGCGCCGCTTCGGAGAGCTTACTCCTCGGGCTGGCCGACAAGCGCGGCGGCAAGGCCGATCTCTGGCGTCTGGTCGGAGAAGATCGAGGCGAACCAGCCGGGATTGGAGACCAGCGACGGCTTGAAGGCGTTGCAGCCGGCCTTCATCTCCGCCCAGGTGCCCTCGTCGCAGAGCTTGATCGTCTCGTTGGAGACGACCGGCAGCGGCAGGATCGTCTTCTTGGGCACATCCTTGCCTTCAAGAGCCTCGACGGCAAGCTTGAGGGCAAGTGCACCGGAATAGGGCGGCGACGCGTAGGAAATGCGCGGCGCGCCGAGTGGTGCATAGGGAGACGCCGCACCCTCGACCTCGGTGCCTTCCGGCAGCATCTGGATGCGGCCGCCATTGGCGCCCTCGCCGGCACAGGGCAGGAGTTCGCTGGTCTTCTTGCCGGCTTCCAACTGCATCGAATTGGCGGTGAAGCAGCCGACCTGCATCCATAGCCCATCGATGTCGTCCCAGCTGCGCGTCGCCAGGATCTTCGAGAGCTCGGTACGAGCCACCGCCTGGCTCCACATGCCCACCGCCTCGCCGACGATCTTGATGTCGGGGTATTTGGCCAAGACTTCCTTGGCCGCCTTGGTGCGCAAATCGTCGACCGAAGTGCCGGGAACGCCGGTCACCGCGATGATGTTGCCTTTGCCGTCGAGTTTCTTGACCAGCCATTCGGCCGTCACCCGTCCTGCCTCCTCCTGGTCGATATGGACGTTGTAGGCGCAAGGCTCGGTGATCTCGGCATCATAGGCGAACACCTTGACGCCTTTGGCGCAGGCATTCTTGACCACCTGGTTGAGCGCAGTCGGCGAGATCGGAAATATCACGATCGCCTCGGCGCCGGCCTGCACCATCGCGTTGACCTGCTGGATCTGGCGCTGCGCATTCGGCCCCGCGACCTGAACCTGAAGATCGACCTTGTCGGCCATGCTCTTGTGCGAGGCCATGGCCTTGACCATGTTCGCGGCCTCGGCCTGCCAGTCGTTGCCGATGAAGCTCATACTCAGAAAGATCTTATGCTTTTCGGCCGCATCGGCGGCGGACACCCCACAAGCGCAAACAGCCATGCCAGCCAGCAGCGCGAGCCGCCGGGCTTTCGATCCGATACCCATTCGAAACTCCTCCCAATTCAGACGACCGAATGCCTCCCAGGGACCACCAAACGCAGCCCTTGTCATTCGATGCGGTCGACCGTATCATGATTTGATCAAAGATCAATGATAGAATGGATTATATCAAAACCGGGATGCGCCGACGCTTGACGTGGCAATCCGAACCTTGCATGCCGGAGGCAGCAGCGGCGTCGGCCCGTGCAGGAAGGTAATGCGGATGGCTGGGGCAGCGTTCAGGAGGCCAGGTGTCGAGATCACTCCCCTGTCCAGGGATACCCTGCAGGAGAGGGTCTATAGCCATCTCACCGAACTGATCCTCGACGGCAGCATCGTGCCGGGCGAGATGGTGACCGTGCAGAGCCTTGCCGACGCTTTCGGCGTCAGCCCAATGCCGGTCAGGGAGGCGCTGCGACGGCTGACGGCCGCCAACGCGCTGATGGTGGTCTCGGGCCGCTCGATCGGCATCCCGGCACTAAGCCGCGCGCGCCTCATCGATCTCAGGAATGTCAGGTTCGAGATCGAGGCGATCGCGGCGGCATGGGCGGCGGAACGCATGGACGACAAAAGCATGGCGCAGCTCGGCCGGCATCTGGATGCGCTCGAACAGGCCAATGCCGCCGGCGACGTCAAATCCTACCTGCGCGCCAACTACGCCTTTCATTTCTCGATCTACCGGGCGGCGGGCTCCGAGAACATTCTCAACATCATCGAGAACCTGTGGCTGCAGATCAGCCCGTATTTCAACATGCTGCACGATTCCGGGAATTACTCGACCGCCAACGAGCATCATCAGCAGATGTTTGCGGCCTTGCGCGACCGGGATGCGGATGCGGTTCGCGCCGCGGTCCGCGCCGACATCGATGCGGCCTTCATGGTGCTGGTCGAGCTGCTGAAGTAGCGACGAAAGCACTGCCCGCTGGTGCTCAAGCCAAATCGCTTACTTCAGCTATCGCTAAGGGTCTGTTGCGCAATTCGCCAAGCCTGCTCCACATGCCGCCGGGCCGCGGCTTCGGCGTCATCGCCGTTGTGCGACTTGATCGCGTTCATGATGTCGGTCATTTCGGCAATCGCGGCGTCGCGACGATTCACCGAAGCGATGGTCATGGAACGCAGTTGGTTGATGCGCACGTTCAGACCCTGGACGATCTCCCAGGCGATACGCTTGTCGGCAGCATCGAAAAGCACTTCATAGAACTTTGTCGTCGCCCGCATCACCTCGATCGGATCGGCTGAGGCCCACGCCGTGAGCAGAACATCAAATGCGCGCTCAAGCGCGGCGATCTGGTCCGCCGTCGCTGTCAGCGCGCAGGCGCGCGCCGCAATGCCCTCCATCAGAGCGCGCAGTTCATAAATCTCGTCGGTGCGACTGAGATCTGGGCGGGCCACGGCGGGTCCGTGGCCCGGTATCATCTGGACCAGGCCCTCGGTTTCCAACTGCCGCAGAACTTCGCGCACCACCGAGCGACTGACGCCGAGCTGGTCGCAAAGCGGCCGTTCGACCAACCTTTCGCCGGGTTGGAAGTGAAACCCCATGATCGCGTCGCGCATGCGCTCCAGAGCCAGTGTCCTGAGCGTCTTGGTGGATCGTTCGATCCTGAGTGTGTCGTCGGCCAATTCGTCTACTCCCACCATCCGCAAAGAAACAGATTCGACGATCCGTTGACAAGGTATTTGGTCTTCAATAGTATGGTATACCATAAGACGACCGAGGCGAAAGTTAACTTTTCCGGGTGCCTCCCGATCGACCAGTGAGGATTTGATGAAGCCGGCCATCCGAAAGATCGTCACCTATGTCGAGAACACGCTGATCGAGGGCGGCAAGGCGGCCCCACGGCCGCTGCGCCTGATCGGCGTGGCGGCGGTGCTCGACAATCCCTGGGCCGGGCGCGGTTTCACCGAGGACCTTTCTCCAAAGATTCGCGCCTATGCGCCGGTCTTGGGGGAAGTGCTGACCCGTGAAATCCTCGCAGCCGCGGGATCTGGCGAAGCGATCGAAGGCTACGGCAAGGCCGCAATCTGCGGCACGTCGGGCGAGATCGAGCATGCCTCGGCACTCATCCACACGCTGCATTTCGGCAACCACTATCGGCGTGCCGTCGGTGCCAAGACCTATCTTGCCTTCACCAATCTGCGCGGCGGACCCAATACGCCGATCATGATCCCGCTCATGGACAAGAACGATGAAGGCCGACGTTCGCACTACCTGACGGTGCATTTCCAGATCGGAGACGCGCCGGCGCCGGACGAGCTGGTGGTGGCGCTTGGCGCCTCGATCGGCGGGCGACCGCATCATCGCATCGGCGACCGCTACCAGGATCTCAAGGAGGTCGGCGATCTGCATGGTTGAGCCGACGGCTCCTGGCTGGCATCGCCGAACGGCGCCTGACGGCACCGGCTTCATCCGTGCCGGATCCGGCGCGCCGGTTCTCCTCATTCACGGCGTCGGCATGAACGCGGCGATCTGGGCACCCCAGATCGAGCTGATGAAGGGCAGATGGGATGTGATCGCGATCGACATGCTGGGACATGGCCCGTCCCCGCTCCCGCCAGCGGACGCAAGCCTTGCCGACTATGCAGGACAGGCAATCCGGCTTCTCGACTATCTTGGCCTGGATGCCGTCTCGATCGTTGGCCATTCAATGGGGGCGCTGGTCGGGCAGGAAATCGCTCTCAGTGCGCCCCAAAGGGTCCGCCGCATCGTGTCGCTCAACGCGGTCTTTCGCCGCCCGGCCGACCTTGCGCAGGCGGTACGCGAGCGCGCCGCCGAATTAAATGGCGCGAAAAGCACGTCAGGAACAGACGCGACGATCGCGCGCTGGTTCGGCAATCCGGTCCCCGACGCCCTGGCCGAGGCCGCAAGGACGACGCGCGCGGCACTGCAAAGCGTCAGCTCGAAAGGCTATGCGCGCACATATCGACTTTTCGCTCACGCGGATGCCGCACATGGCGATCTTCTTTCCGGTCTCGCGATGCCGGCCCTGTTCATGACCGGCTCCGAGGACAGGAATTCGTCACCTGCGATGTCGGCGGCGATGGCACGCCTCGCGCCGCTGGGTCGCTGCGTCGTTCTGGAGGGCGAACGACACATGATGGCCATAGCCTCGCCCGATACGATCACACGGCGCATCGTTGATTTTCTAGAGAGCAACGACGGCGCAAGCCCATCGGAGCGACCGGCGATGGATACAACGTTCGACGCGGGCGAATTCAGGCGGGCGCTCGGTTCCTTCCTGACCGGTGTTACCATCGTCACCGCGATCGGCCCGGAAGGGGAGCCTCGGGGGTTCACTGCCAATTCGTTTACATCCGTTTCGCTCGACCCACCGCTTGTCCTCGTCTGCATCGCCAAGAAAGCGCTAGGTCATCCCGTGTTTTCGACCTCGAAGTGCTTTGCCATCAACGTGCTCTCGGAGGAACAGAGAGCCGCGTCCGGCGTCTTTGCTTCGAAATCGCGGGACAAGTTCTCGGCTGTCGAATGGCGTTTCGGCCCGACCGGCAGTCCGTTGCTCGGCGGGTCGGTGGCGACATTTGACTGTGACATGGAGCAGTTGGTCGATGCCGGCGACCATTCGATCCTCATCGGCCGCGTTCGCGAATTCTCTCACAATTCATCACAGCCCCTCGGCTATTGTCGTGGCGCCTATGTCTCGCCTGGTCTGAGCCAGGAAGCGCTGGCGGCCGCGCCGCCTGACATGGAGGTCGGCGCAATCCTCGAAGATGAAGGCCGCGTTCTGTTCTTCAAAACCGTTGATGGCTTTTTCGAATTGCCAGCGGGCCGAGGACTCGGGACGCCCGGCGACACGCGAAGCCTCAAGGGACGCCTCGCCTCGAAAGCGATCGAGGCTCATCTCGGATTTCTGTTTGCGGTCTGGGACGATGCAGCAAACCCGTCCCGAGCGCATGTCTACTACCGCGGCACGGTAGACGCGCCCCACTCCAGCGATGGCCAAGTCCGGCTCGTCGACATCGACAGGATTGCCGGACTGAACATCGCCGACGCTGCCGTGCGCTCGATGCTCGCCCGCTACGTTCGCGAATGTCGGGAAGATGCGTTTGGAGTCTATGTCGGCAACGAGGTCGAGGGTGAAGTCCGTCCGCTCGCCGAGCCGGCATCCATGAAAACTTCCAATCCGGGTGAACAGATATGAAGTTCTCGCTCTTCGTCCATATGGAACGCTCGGACCCGGCAAAGCAGCATGCCGAGCTTATCGACGAGCTTGAGGAACTGGTCCTGATGGCCGAGGCGGCAGGCTTCGAGACAGCCTGGATCGGCGAACACCATGGCATGGAGTTCACCATCTCGCCGAACCCGTTCATCAACATCGCCTATCTCGGTGCCAGGACAAAACGCATCCGGCTCGGCACGGGAACGGTCATCGCGCCGTTCTGGCATCCGATCAAGCTCGCCGGCGAAGCAGCCATGGCCGACCTCGTCACGGGCGGGCGGCTCGACATCGGCATCGCGCGCGGCGCCTACAGCTACGAATATCAACGCCTGTTCCCAGGACTTGACGCCTGGGGCGCGGGCCAGCGCATGCGCGAGATCATCCCCGCCATCAAGGGGCTATGGGAAGGCGACTTCGAGATGTCCGGGGAATTCTGGTCGTTTCCCTCCACCACCTCGTCGCCCAAGCCGCTGCAAAAGCCGCACCCGCCGATCTGGGTGGCGGCGCGCGATCCGAACTCGCACGACTTCGCCGTGTCCAACGGCTGCAACGTCCAGGTCACGCCGCTCGCCTCCGGCGACGGTGAAGTAACCAGCCTGATGGAGCGCTTCAACGCTGCGTGCGCGGCGCATCCGGACATGGCCCGCCCCGATATCATGCTGCTGATGCACACATTCGTTGCCGAGGACGCCGCCGATACGGAGCGGCTGACGAAGGACCTGTCGCTGTTCTACTGCCAGTTCGGCGCGTGGTTCCAGAACAAGAAGCCTGTCCGCCAAGGCATACTGGAGGCGCTCGACGACGATGAGATCGCGGCCATGCCGCAATACGCGCCGGACAAGATCCGACAGAACCTGGTTATCGGCGAAGCCGAAGAGGTGATCACCCGGCTGAAGGCATACGAGGCGCTCGGCTACGACCAATATTCGATCTGGATCGACAGCGGCCTGCCACACGAACGCAAGAAGAAGTCCCTGCAGCTGTTCGTCGACAAGGTGATGCCGGCATTCCGGCACGGGAGGCCGCAATGACCCTTGTGGCCTTCAGGAACTTCATAGACGGGGCGTTCGACCCGCCGATGGCCACGTTCGAAAGCATCGATCCGTCCACCGGAGCGCCCTGGGCGACGATGCCGGCCGCGACGGAAGCCGATGTCGATCGCGCCGTCGAAGCGGCGCACCGGACGCTGCGCTCCGCCGCCTGGGCCTCACTGACGGCAACGGCGCGCGGCAAGCTGCTGGTGCGCCTCGGCGATCTGGTCGTCGCCAATGCCGGCCGCCTGGCCGAACTGGAGACGCGCGACACCGGCAAGATCATCCGCGAGACCCGCGCCCAGATCGCCTATGTCGGCGACTACTACCGTTACTATGGCGGGCTTGCCGACAAGCATGAAGGCTCGCATGTGCCTATCGACAAGGCCGATATGGACGTCACCATCCGGCGCGAGCCGATCGGCGTCGTCGCCGCCGTCGTGCCGTGGAATTCGCAACTCTTCCTGTCGGCCGTCAAGCTCGGCCCGGCGCTGGCGGCCGGCTGCACGGTCGTGCTGAAAGCCTCGGAGGACGGCCCCGCGCCGCTGCTGGCCTTCGCGGAGCTCGTTCACGAGGCCGGATTTCCCGCCGGAAGCGTCAGCATACTGACCGGGTTCGGGCATGATTGCGGCCGACGCCTGACAAGTCATCCACTGGTCTCACGCGTCGCCTTCACCGGCGGACCCTCGACCGCTCGCGCGGTCGTCCGCAACACGGCGGAAAATCTCGCCTACACGACGCTGGAACTGGGCGGGAAAAGCCCGGTTGCCGTTTTCGCCGACGCAGACCTGGACAGTGCGGCAAACGCGGTCGTGGCCGGGATTTTCGCCGCGTCTGGACAAAGCTGCGTCGCGGGCTCCCGGCTGCTCGTCGAGCGTTCGGCAAAGGCCGATTTCCTGGACAGGCTCAGGCGCAAGGCCGACGCCATCAGGATAGGCGATCCGCAGGATCCGGCCACCGAAATGGGACCGCTGGCAACGCTACGCCAGCGGGAATGGATTGAGAAGATCATTGCCGAGAGCCTCGCCAATGGCGGCACGCTGGTCACCGGCGGAAAAAGGCCCGACGATCATCCGCGCGGCTTCTACTACGCACCAACCATCATCGATGCCGAGGACACGGGACTGCGCTGTGTGCGGGAGGAATTGTTCGGTCCGGTGCTCAGCGTGCTTGCCTTCGACACGGAAGCTGAAGCACTGGCGCTTGCCAACGATACGCCGTTCGGCCTGGCCTCGGGCGTGTTCACCACCAATCTCGCCAAGGCGCACCGCATGGCGCGCGACATCCATGCAGGCGTAGTCTGGGTCAACACATACCGCGCCGTTTCGCCGCTTGTGCCGTTCGGCGGCTATGGTCAGTCGGGGCTCGGCCGTGAGGGCGGGGCCGACGCCATCCGCGATTACACGCGCTCGAAATCCGTCTGGATACGAACATCCGACGAGCCGATCCCGGATCCGTTCGTCATGCGATGAGGCCGGCGCCGCGGTCGCGCAATTTCATAACAACAAGAAACCAAGCAACCAACAGAGGAGAATGACATGAAACTGATTTTGACCGGCCTCCTGGCCGGGCTCCTGGCAGCCACTGCCGCGCACGCCGATGAAATGGTGTTCACCAGCTGGGGCGGAACCACCCAGGAAGCGCAGACCAAATCCTGGGCTGCTCCGTTCGAAGCGAGCTCCGGCATCAAGGTGCTGCAGGACGGCCCAACGGACTACGGCAAGCTGAAGGCCATGGTGGAAGGCGGCAGCGTCGCCTGGGATGTCGTCGATGTCGAAATGGATTTCGCCATCAAGGCGGCCAAGGATGGCCTGCTGGAGCCGATCGATTTCAACGTTGTGCCGAAAGCCGATCTCGATCCTCGTTTCACCACCGGCCATGCGGTTGGCAGCTTCTACTACTCCTTCGTTCTTGCCTGGAACAAAGGGGCCGTGCCGGGCGAACCGACGGGCTGGGCCGACATGTTCGACCTGACGAAATTTCCCGGCAAACGCACGTTCTATAAATGGTCGGCGCCGGGCGTCATCGAGATCGCACTGCTGGCCGACGGCGTGCCGGCGGACAAACTCTATCCGCTCGACCTCGACCGAGCCTTCAAGAAACTCGACACAATCAATCCGCAAATCGTCTGGTGGGACAGCGGCGCGCAGTCGCAACAACTGATCGCTTCCGGTGAAGCGGCCTTCGGCCAGCTCTGGAACGGACGCGTCTTCGCCCTCGAGCAGGACGGCGCCGATGTCGGCGTATCCTGGAATCAGAACATGACCGCCGCCGACGTACTCGTCATCCCCAAAGGTTCGAAGAACAAGGCGAGCGCCATGAAATTCCTGGCCACCGCGACAAGCCCGAAAAGCCAGGCAATGTTTGCCGAAGCAAGCGGCTACGCACCCATCAATACCGCAGCCAAGGCCGAAATGCCGGCCGATATCGTCAAGTCGCTGCCAGACGCCTATGTCGACGGGCAGATCGACCTCGACATGAGATACTGGGCTGAAAACCGCGACGCGATCGCGGAGCGCTGGTACGCCTGGCAGGCCAAATAGCCGACCTCACCCATGAACCGGCGGGACGCCCCAAGGCATCCCGCCTGATCTGACGGGATCATCGCCATGTCGGGCAATTTGCTTCATCGACCGCCAATCCTCCGAGGGCCAGATGGCATCGGCGGCGCCTTGCCGGCGCTGATCCTTATCATCCTGTTCTTCGTGGTGCCGGTCGTTGCGTTGCTGCTGCGCAGCGTAACCGAACCCGTACCGGGCCTGCAGAACTACGCCACGCTGTTCGGCGACGGTACCTATGCGCGGGTCTTCTTCAACACCTTTCTGGTCGCCACCGTCGTCACCGCCGTCACCGTCATCGTGGCGTTTCCAGTCGCCTGGATGCTGGCGATCATGCCGCCCGCCCTCGGTTCGATTGTCTTCGGCATCATCATCCTGTCGATGTGGACCAATCTGCTCACCCGCACCTATGCCTGGATGGTGCTGCTTCAACGCACCGGCGTCATCAACCGGACACTGATGGATATCGGCCTTATCAGCGAGCCGCTGCCGCTGATCAACAACCTGACCGGCGTCACCATCGGCATGGTCTACATCATGCTGCCCTTCATGATACTTCCGCTGGTCGGAACCCTGCGCGCCATTGATCCGATGACGCTGCGTGCCGCCGCTCTGTGCGGTGCGAGCCCCTTCGATGCCTTCCGCCGCGTCCTGCTGCCATTGTCGCTCCCGGGAATCGCTGCAGGCGGCCTGATGGTGTTCGTCATGTCGCTCGGCTATTTCGTGACGCCCACGCTGCTCGGCGGCACCTCCAACATGATGCTCGCCGGAATGATCGCCCAGATGATCCAGTCCCTGCTCAACTGGGGGCTCGGAAGCGCAGCGGCCTTCATCCTGCTCTTAGTCACCATGGCGCTCTACGCGCTGCAACTGCGCCTCGTCGGCGCCAAGCGCATGACAGGAGGCGTCTGAGATGCTGCTTGACTACGACCGGCTGGGCTGGCTGCGCGCAGCACTTCTGGGTTTCACCGGCCTGGTTGCGGCGTTTCTGTTGCTGCCGGTGATCTTCATCGTGCTTCTGTCGTTCGGATCGTCGCGATGGCTGGCCTTTCCGCCGCCCGGCTGGACGCTGAAATGGTATGAGGAACTCTTCGCCGATCCGGCCTGGCTCGAAGCGGTGCTGACCAGCGCGCGCATTGCCACCATGGCTGCGATTCTTGCCGTCGCCGTCGGGCTCCTGGCTTCCTTCGCCCTGGTCAGGGGACAGTTTCGCGGGCGCAACACGCTTCGCGGCCTTCTGCTGACGCCAATGGTGCTGCCGGTCGTCGTCTTCGCCATCGCCCTTTATGCATTCTTCCTGCGGATCGGGCTCGGCGGCACCACGGCAGGCTTCGTCATCGCCCACACAGTCCTGGCACTCCCCTTCGCCATCATTCCCATCACCGCGGCACTCGAAGGCTTCGACAAATCCGTCGAGGACGCGGCGATCGTCTGCGGCGCGAGCCCATTCGAGGCAAAACTCCGGGTCACCTTGCCGGCGATCAAAATCGGGATCTTCTCGGCGGCGATCTTTGCCTTTCTCGCCTCATGGGACGAGGTGGTAGTCGCGATCTTCATGGCCAGCCCCACCTTGCAGACCTTGCCGGTCAAGATCTGGGGCAGCCTGCGCCAGGATCTGAGCCCGGTCATCGCTGCGGCCTCCAGCCTTCTCGTTCTTCTGACGCTGAGCCTGATGATCGTGACCGCACTCATTCGGCGGAAATTGTCCAAATGACTGAACCCTTCCTCTCCATTCGCGACCTGCGCAAGACGTTCGGCAGCTTCGTCGCCGTGCACGATGTCACGATCGATATACCCAAGGGCGAGTTCCTGACCTTTCTCGGCCCTTCTGGCTCTGGCAAGTCGACGACGCTCTACGCGATCGCCGGCTTTCAGCATCCGACATCCGGCAACGTTCTTCTCGAAGGGAGGTCGCTGCTGTCGGTGCCGTCGCACAAGCGCAATATCGGCATGGTGTTCCAGCGCTACACGCTGTTCCAGCATCTCACCGTCGCCGAGAACGTTGCCTTTCCATTGCGCGTGCGACGTCGACCGGACGCCGAGGTGAAGCGAAAAGTCGCCGAGATGCTCTCGCTGGTGCGACTCGAGAGTTTCGGCGGCCGATATCCCGGCGCGCTTTCCGGCGGACAGCAGCAGCGCGTGGCGCTTGCCCGGGCGCTTGCTTACGATCCGCCGATCCTATTGATGGACGAGCCGCTTTCGGCGCTGGACAAGAAGCTGCGCGAGGAAATCCAGGCCGAGATACGGCGCATCCACCGCGAAACCGGCGTGACAATCCTTTACGTCACCCACGATCAGGACGAGGCCCTGCATCTTTCGGATCGCATCGCGCTGTTTCGGGACGGGCGCATCGAGCAGATCGGCACCGGCGAGGACCTCTATCTGAGACCTGCGAGCGAATTCGTGGCCAGCTTCATCGGAAATTCCAATTTCCTGCCGGCCGAGCATCTTGAAACCGTCAACGGCTCCGCCACGATCCGCCTGGCAGATGGCTCAGTTGTCTCGGGTGTCAGGATCGATCAGGATTTTGGCCATGGCCAGAAGACCAGGCTGATGGTGCGGCCGGAAGCGTTTCGGCTGAGACCCGGCCCGGCCACCGCCGGGCTTGCGGTCGAGTTCATCGACACCGCCTTCTTCGGCGAGCGGCGGCGCGTCGTCGCGCGAACGGCCACCGGCCAGGAGATCGACGTCAGGCCGACATCCGACATGCCAGAAGCACATGAAGGCATCGCCTCGAGCAGACAGCAGATTTTTTTCGATCCCGCCGCCGCATTTCTGTTTCCAGCCTGACAGACGACAGTTTGACTTCAGCGCGGCGGATCTCGGCGCAACGTTCAGTCCCGCGTCCCTTCGGTTTCCGCCATCAGCCACTTCTCGAAGGTCTGCATCGATGCGCTCGGCGCGATGTCTTGCGGCTTCGCGAACCAGTAGCCGTAGTCGCTGCGGTAGCCGAAACTGCTCGGGTTGGCGAGCCGCCCGGCTGCCAGATCGTCGAGCATCAAGCCGCGCGGGATCAACGCCATGCCCTGTCCGGCGAGCGCGGCGCGAATCACCATGGTGTAGTAGCCGAAGCGCGTGGTATGCCGCGCTTCCAGCCCGGCTTCGCCACGACTCTCGGCAAAGTGTCGCCAATGCAGCGGGGTCTGGGGATGCTCCAGCATCACGCCGTTGGCCATATCCGCAATCGTCTCAGGCCGACCGGCTTTTTCCCAGTAGGATGGCGCGCTCACCAAGAGCACCTCGCGCCCGAAAAGATAATGCGTCTCCTCCCCTTGCTCAGGCTCCGAAAGGAAACGGAATATGCCGTCGGGAACCTCCGACTGGGTGGGCGACACGAAAGTGGTGAACTGCACCTCGATCTCGGGATGCTTTTCGGTGAACTGCACGAAGCGCGGCAGTAGCCAGCGATCGCCGAAGATGGGTGGCACCTGAAGACGCAGCACGCGGGGTCCAGGTTTCAGGCGCGCGACGCGCAGCGCAGCGTCCTCCATCGCCTTCAACGCCGTCCGCGCCTGTTCGATATAGATCGAGCCGACCTCGGTCGGTATCATGCCGCGCGGTGTGCGGATGAAGGCCGGACTGCCGATCAGGTCCTCCAATGCCAGCAATTGCTTGCTTACGGCGCTCTGCGACAGGGAAGTGCCGTCGGCGGCGGCGCTGGTCGATCCTCTCTCGGCCACCGCCAGCAGCACCTGTAGGGCGGTTATCGAAGGCAAGCGCTGCCGACCGGACGCCACGCAATTCTCCGCTTCATCCCCGTTGACCATGTCACGCATCCGTCATGGCCGCGTTTTTCGCATGAATGCCAATAAACCCTACGGGATATTCGAGCTAGTCGTTCTTGTCATAGCGAAGTGAAATAACTTCATTTGCACAACAAAGGGGCACATGGGAACCTTGCCGAAAGTATAAACAAACAGGGGAATACGAATGCCTGAACCCACTCAGCTCTGGGGTGGACGCTTCAAGTCCGGACCGTCGGAAGCCTTGGCCAATCTGTCGCGCGCTCCGGTGTCCTATTTCCGCCTGTACCGGGAGGATATTGCCGGCTCGCGCGCCCATGCCTCCGAGTTGAAGCGTGCCGGCGTGCTGGATGAAGGCGAGTTCTCCGCCATGCGTGCCGCTCTCGACGCTATCGAGGCGGACGTCGGCAGCGGCCATGAGGAGCCTATCGCCGGCGACGAGGACGTTCATACCTTCCTGGAGCGTCTGCTGATGGCGCGCCTGGGCGCCGTTGGCGGGAAGCTGCGGGCGGGGCGTTCCCGTAACGACCAGACCGCAAACAACACACGCCTCTATCTTCGCCGGATGGCCCGCGAACTCTCGCGGGCCATTATTTCCGTCGAGGAAGCCCTGATGGACCAAGCCTCGCGTCACACCGAAACCGTCATGCCAGGTTTTACCCATCTCCAGCCGGCACAACCGATCGTGCTTGGCCACCACCTGATGGCGCATGCCCAGTCGCTGTTGCGCGATCTGCAGCGGCTTCAGGATTGGGACCGTCGTTTCGATCGCTCACCGCTCGGCGCTGCCGCGCTCGCCGGTTCCGGCATTGCCTGCCGGCCGGACCAATCCGCCATCGAGCTCGGCTATTCCGCTGCCTGCGAGAACTCCATTGACGCCGTCTCGGCCCGCGACCACGTGGCCGAGTTTCTTTTCATCTGCTCACTCGTCGCGGTGGACCTGTCGCGGTTGGCGGAAGAGATCTGCATCTGGAGCTCCAAGCAATTCAGCTGGATTCGGCTGCACGATTCATACTCCACCGGCTCGTCCATCATGCCGCAGAAGAAGAACCCGGATGTCGCCGAGCTGACGCGGGGCATGTCCGGGACGTTGATCGGCAACGTCGCAGGGTTCCTCGCCACGATGAAGGCCATGCCGCTTGCCTACAATCGCGACCTGGCCGAAGACAAGCGCAGCCTGTTCGAGACGATCGACATCCTCGATCTGGTTCTTCCGGCCTTTTCCGGCATGGTTGCTACGCTCGAGTTCGACGTCGAGAAACTGCGTGAGGAGGCTCCAAAAGGCTTCACGCTGGCAACCGAGGTCGCCGACTGGCTGGTCGGGCAGAACGTGCCCTTCGCGGAGGCGCATGAGATAACCGGCGCGGTTGTCCGCTACTGCGAGGAGCGCGGCCATGATCTCGCCGGCCTGACGGAGGATGATCTGCCGAAGATCGACTCGCGTCTGAACGCAGGCATGCTTGCCGCTATCGCGCTCGACAAGGCTCTCGCCAGCAGGACTGGCTACGGCGCCACCGCGCCGCTCCGTGTCCGCGAACAGATCGCGCGTTTCGAGACGGCGATAAGGGCCTGCCGCGCCTTCGCCGAGGCGCCCGTGAAAGCACACACCGCCGCACACCAGAGGAACGACGATCAGGAGCTGCGAAGCCGATGACAGCCGCAACCATCAGCCCCACCCGCACAGACGACAAATACGAGATCGCCCATCTGAAACTGGTGCAGAAGCGCCTTATCGGCCGAACGGTCGCCGCAGCCATCGTCCTCCTCCTGCTGGCCGGCCTGGTCCGTGCTTTCAGCGTCGGCCAGATCGAATGGAGCTACGTACGCGATTTCCTGTTCGCGCCGGCCATTCTCGAGGGCCTCGTCAACACGCTTCTGATGACCGTGGCAGCCATGACTCTCGGTATTGTGCTCGGCGTCGTCATCGCCATCATGCGCATTTCCGGTAATCCCGTGCTGTCTTCGATTGCCATCGGCTATGTCTGGGTGTTTCGCGGGGCACCGGCTCTGCTGCAACTGATGCTATGGTTCAATCTGGCACTGATATTTCCGACCATGGGAATCCCTGGCCTCTTCGAGTTCAGGACAGTGGATATCATGACGCCTTTCGTTGCCGCCATGCTCGGCCTCGGCATCTCACAGGGAGCGTATACCTCGGAAGTCGTGCGAAGCGGTCTTCTCGCGGTAGACAGCGGTCAGTACGAAGCAGCGCGGACCATCGGCATGACACAGATGAAGATGCTGCGCCGCATCGTCCTGCCACAGGCCATGCGTGTCATGGTTCCTCCGATCGGGAACGAAGTGATCGGCATGGTAAAGCTGACATCGCTGGCAAGCGTCATCCAATATTCCGAAATACTGCACAACGCCCAGATAATCTACTTCGCCAACACCCGCGTTCTTGAACTGCTGCTGGTGGCAAGCTTCTGGTACCTCGCCGTGGTTTCCGTCCTGTCGGTCGGCCAGCACTACATCGAACGCTATTTCGGACGCGGTTCGAAATCTATCCGCGCATCGATGTGAGGTCGTCATGAACAAGGACACCCTCATAAAAGCCGTCGACGTTGTAAAGAATTACGGAGACTTCCGCGCCCTCGACAAGGTCAGCATGGACGTTGCTCGCGGCGAAGTGAGCTGCGTCATCGGTCCGTCCGGCTCCGGAAAGAGCACGCTCCTGCGCTGCATCAACCTGCTTGAGCGCTTGGATGGAGGCGCCATCTGGGTAGACGACGAACTGATGGGCTATCGGCGGGAAGGCAACAATCTGCACGAGATCAGCGACGCGGAAATATCCCGTCAGCGTCGACGCATCGGCATGGTCTTCCAGCGGTTCAACCTGTTCCCGCATAAAACCGCGATCGAGAATATTACCGAAGGCCCGGTGCATGTGCTGGGCGAACCGGCCAAGGAGGCACGCGAGCGAGCCCACGCCTTGCTAGAACGCGTCGGTCTCACGGAAAAGGCAAATCATTACCCGTCTGAACTTTCGGGCGGCCAGCAGCAGCGCGTCGCCATCGCCCGCGCCATGGGCATGCAGCCGGATGTCATTCTCTTCGACGAGCCCACATCGGCGCTCGATCCGGAACTCGTCTCGGAAGTCCTCGACGTCATGAAAGATCTGGCAGCGTCCGGAATGACCATGATCGTCGTCACTCACGAATTGGGTTTCGCACGCAATGTGGCCAATACCGTCACGTTCATGGAGACCGGAAAAGTGGTTGAAACAGGCTTGGCATCGGAGGTTCTCAGTGCCCCGAAAAGTGCCAGAACGGAAGAATTCATCAGGGCCGTTCACAGCTGAGAAAAACTGGCGGGTTTGAAAAATCTTCCAGTACCAAACCAGGATCAGAAATGGGGAACCACATGAACAAATATCTCGCAATGGTCGCCGTTACATGCCTTGCCGCCACCTCGGTCAATGCCGAAGGACTGCCGGAACGAATCAAGTCAGCCGGCAAGGTGATCGTCGCCAACCAGCCGAACTACCCTCCGATGGAATACAAGGATCCGGCGACCAACGAACTGATGGGCGTCGACATCGATCTCGGCCTTGCTCTCGCAAAGCAGCTCGGCACCACGGTCGAGTGGGCCGACATCGGCTTCGAGCAGATGATCTCCTCGCTGACCACCGGCCGCGTCGACCTCATCCACAGCGGCATGAGCGACCTGCCGAAGCGCCGCGATACGCTCGACTTCGTCGACTACATGAAGTCCGGCGCCCAGTTCTACACGACCTTTGCCCGCAAGGATGAGCTCAAGACGCTGACCGACTTCTGCGGCAAGACCGTCGGCATGAGCCGCCGCACCTCCTTCCCGGATGAAACGGCGAAGTGGAGCGCCGCGAATTGCGAAGCTGCCGGCCTGCCGGCCATCAAGGTCGTCGGCACGGAAGGTTCGGCCGATGCCCGCGCGCAGTTGAAGCAGGGCCGCGTGGATGCAGCGGTGCAGGGCTCCGAAACGCTCCCCTACCTACTGAACCTCGAAAAAGACACCTATGCTGTTGTCGGCGAACCCTTCACCGCTGTCTACCAAGGCATCGGCTTCGCCAAGAAGGACACCGAACTGCGCGACGCCTATGCAGCCGCCCTCAAGGCATTGATAGACAGTGGAGAATACAAGGCGATCTTCGCCAAGCATGGCCTCGAAGGCACCCTACTCGAAGGAATCTACATTAACGGCAATGCCGTCAAGTAGCGCGAACACATCCTGGCCCCGACCCGATCGGCCGGGGCCAGGCACCCATGACTACTGGCCGCGCGCTAACGCCGCAGACGAAACACGGGATGCCGACCCAGTTCCTGTACCCAGAGAAGACAACCATGCCCCGCGTTCTCGACGACGCCCCTGTCGACAGGCTGGCATCTTTCGTTTCGACCCTTCGCTTCGAATTGCTTCCGGCCGAAATCATCGAAAAGACGAAAATACACATTGCCGACACGCTCGGCGCCGCTCTGGCCGGCACCCGCTCGAACGAGTTCCGAATAGCGCGACAGGTGATCCGGTCGGAGGGCAATGCCCGTATCTGGGGCACCGCCGAGCACGCCGGCGCGCGCGATGCCGCGCTGGTCAACGGCGTTGCCGCCCACGCCTTCGAACTGGACGATTCAGGCGGCTGTGACCACTCGGGTGCCGTCGTGATACCTGCCGTACTCGCCGCCCTGGCGGAATCGCCGCACGCAATATCCGGCAAGGAACTGATCGCGGCGGTCGTCGCCGGATACGACGTCGGACGGCGCGTCCTTGAGGCGACCGGTGGCTACGACAGCCACAATAGTCTCGGCTGGCACTCGACAGGCACATGCGGCACGCTCGCCGCCGCCGCGGCCGTTGCCAATCTTCGCGGCCTTGATGCGCTCGCCACGCGACACGCCATCACACTCGCTACCAGTTTCTCGTCCGGCCTTTGGGCCTTCATTCATGACGGATCGCAGGCCAAGAAGATCCATGCCGGCCGTGCGGCTGAAGGCGGCCTGCTCGCCGCCCTTTTGGCGGCGCAGGATTTTGCTGGTCCCTCGATGGTCTTCGACGACGTCTGGGGCGGCTTCTTTCGTACTTTCAACAAGGACGCCTGCCAGCCGCCGAAGCTTTGCGAGGATCTTGGCGAAATCTGGAAGATCAAACGTGCCGTGCTGAAACCTTATGCGTCCTGCCGGGGCGCTCATTCCGCGATTGACGCACTCGAGGACCTGCTTAACGAAACAGGGCGCGATCCCGCCCAAATCGATACGATCGGACTGCGCATGAGCGCCATGCTGATGGGGATGTGCGGCGCCAAGCAAAATGGCGCAATGGCGCCGACCCAGATGAGCCTTCCCTACGCGCTCGCCGCCCGCTGCGTATTCGGCACAGCCGGCCTGCAAGCCTATTGCGCCAAGCGCCGCGCCGACAGCCGCGTGCATGCACTGATGCAAAAAATGCATCTCAGTATCGATGAGACCATGTTGCCGCTGGATGAGCCGGTCGTGACTCTCGTCTTCGAGGATGGTCCAAGCGTTTCGCGTATGGTCCCGCGCGCCACGGGATCAGCGGAAAGACCCATGCAACCGACCGCGATCGAGGCAAAATTCCACGAATTGGCAACCATGAGCCTGCCGGCCGAGCAGGCGGCAAGACTGTGGTCCGCCCTTGCCGATCTTGAAAATCTCGAAGACTGCCGCACGCTGGAGGCTATGCTTGAAGGCGATGCCGGCACCCGCCCGCTGTTCCAATGAGGTGCGCCTTTTGACCCACGATCTCAGCCCACGCCCGCTCAATCCGGCTCCGAAAGCACCACCGATGACCTGGCCGAACGGTGCGAAGAGCGCTTTGTTCATCGGTTTCGACGTCGACGCCGAGACAGCCTGGATCGGCAACAATCCATCGAATGTCGATCGCATGGTAACCACGTCGCATGGTGGTTACGACGCCCGTGTCGGGATAGGCAGGATTCTCGAGTTGATGGACGAACTTTCCCTGAAGGGAACGTTCTTCACACCAGGCTGGACGGCGCTCGCCCACTTTGCCGCATGCGAGGACATCGTGAAAGCGGGCCATGAAATCGGCCATCATGGCTATCTGCATAAATTGCCGGAGCGCGAGAAGCTGGAGGAGGCATTTGAGGAAATCGACCGCGGTTTCGAGGCGCTGCAAAAGGCGCTCGGCGTAAGACCGGTCGGCTATCGGGCACCTTCGGGCGAGAATTTTCCGGAACTTCTGGCCTATCTCGCAAAATCCGGCATCCGCTATTCCAGTTCCTTCCGCGACGACATCCTGCCTTATCGGCATGCATCCCACAACGGCGTTGCCGGACCGGTTGAAATTCCGGTCAACTTCGCCTTCGATGACTGGAACTTCGGCATGTCGAGCCGTGCCAGCCCACGACCGTTGTTTGGCCGCGAAGCCATTCTGCCGCTTTGGATCGACGAATTCGAAGCGACCCACGCCTGGGGCGGCGTGACCACGCTGGTACTGCATCCGCAAGTCTCCGGGCGGCCAATGCGCTGGCACTGCCTACGCGACTTTCTGCGGCACGTGCAGAGTAAATCCGATGTCTGGATCGCGACCGGCCGGCAGATCGTTGACCACTTTGAAGCCTGTGAAGCGGCCTCCCCTTCGCCGGCGGGCCTTGCCAGCGGCGTCACGGCCGCACGGCCGGCGTCTCGATCGGCAGGCCCCGGGCCTGTTCCATGAGGTAGAGTTCCAGGTCGACGAGTTCGGGCGCGCCGAAGGCGAAGGGCTCGGCCCTGACCCCAATCATGCAGTTTCGCAGGCGCCGTTGCAGCGAGCCGACCGTCTGCCATTCAAGCCGGTAGAGCGGATAGCCGGTCGGATGTGCCTGCGGGATGACGCTGCCGCCGAGCCGCTTGCCCCAATTGCCGTCGTGGCAGGAGGCACAGGCGAGATCGAGCTGGCCGATGCGGCTCTGGAACAGACGCCGGCCGTTGTCGCGGAACGGCGCGAGCCGAGAGTCGGCTGCCGGCGTGATTGGCATGCCGCGCGACTGGTGCGCCACATAGGTCGTCAGGGCGAGCAACGCATCAGACTCAGGCGCCAGCGGCTCGGCCTGCTGCCGCCGCGTTCGGCAGGAGTTGATACGCCCGGCCAGATCGATCGGTCGTTCCGTCGCCTCGTCAAGGGCCGGGTGGCGCGCGGCAACGCCGCGCATGGTCCGGGAGGCGTCGCCATGGCAGCCGGAGCAGGCGACACCCACCCTTCCTTCCGCCTGCTGCCAGAGCTGCTCGCCCTGCAGCACCCACAGCATGCCGGGGTTGCTCATGTCGTCGGCCTGCAAAGCCTGCGTCTGCGGCGTCATGAAATCGAAGCCCGAGCGCTTCTCGCCGTCTTCGATGCCGGCAGCGACGGCCAAGCCGCAGACAAACGCCGCAATGATCCCCGCCAAGCCCCAGAGGGCGCGCATCAGCTCACCGTGATCTCGGCCGACGCGGTCTGCGTCTTCCCGGCATCGTCCGTCCAGGCGAACTCGATCGTGCCACTCGTGGTGGCGACGAGCGTGAAGGCGAAGAAGGGATTGGCCGACACTGCCGGGTGGAGATCGGCCCAAAACACCTCCTCGCCGTCATAGGTGCAAGCGAAGCGGCGGATGATGTCGCGGGGGATGTTGGAGCCGTTCGGGCCGACACGGTAGCCGGTTTCCATCGGATGCGCGATCATCGCCTTGATCTCGACGACCTCCCCCTGCTTGACCGCTTTCGGCACATTGATCATCGCACGCGTCGTCATGACAGATCCTCGATGCAGGCGGCCAGCGTGACGATCGCGCTCGCCCTGCTCGACCAGAAGCTGCCGTCGCTCATCTCCGCGACCGCGACCACCACCTGCGAGCTAGCAAGCCGAATCCGCGTCGAGACGGCGGCGCGGCCGGAGCGCGGCCCGAGATGGAAGACCGCGACATTCGCTTCCGGGTTCTTCTCGTTGAAGACCGCGATGCGCCGGACATGATCGCCCGCGCTCATCGGGCTCTCGGCGGCGACTGTGATCCCAACCGCATTGCCGTTCTCGACCAGAGGCGGCAGGTCGAGCCGGACGCGGCCGTCGAGAATGTCGGCTCCCCCGGCGAAGGCGCGGATCGCTTCGTCGAGGCTCGGACGGGCAATGGCCCAGCGCGGCAGACTGATTACCAGCAGGCCGGTCATGCCGGCCCGAAGAAGTTGCCGCCGTCCGACCAACCTTCCGTGAACTCGAAGCGGGTCTTCGTGCATGATCACCCCTTCAGCGTGGCGAGATAGGCGACGATGTCCTCGATATCGGCGCCGGTCAGGATCGGCTTGCCGCGCCAGACGGTGGCAACGCGCCGGCCTTCCTCATCCGCGATCCGGTAGTAGGAGGGCATGATCGTATTCGGCGCCAGCCACTTCATGTCGGCCACGCGCAGCCGGATCTGGCCTTCAGAAAGCCTTGCCCCGACGCCTGTCAGGTCGGGTGCCAGCGTGCCGTGCAGATGCGCATCGGGAAATGGCCCACTGTGGCAGAGCGTGCAGAGGCTGCGCTGCCGGTCCGAGATCAGCGCGGCGCCGCGCGCAGGATCACCCTTGCCGCCGACCAGAGGCCCCATGATCGCGTCGCCGGTCACGGCATAGGAACCCTCCTCGCCGGCACCGGGCGAGCCCGCAAGCAGCAATCCGGTAAGAGCGAGACAAGCCATCCTCGTCATCCGAACACTTCACTGGTGATCGTCCGAAACCAGTCCTGCGCATAGGCGGCCTCCAATTCGCGGACGGAGGGCGGCGCTTCGAGCGGGCTGGTGCCGCCCGCACCCTCGACCTCGGCAAGCAGGCCGTCGCGCGGCTGGTAGACGCCGGCGATCGAAATGCCGTAGCCGGGCGCGACCAGGCTATAGCAGGTATTGATGAGCTTCGGCTGCGCCGGCTGCCGGTCCCTGACCAGGGCGGCGACCGCCGCGGCGCAGGCTTTTGCCTGGGCGTTGGCGCTGAAGGCGGATTTCGGCATCGCCCCGCCGATTGCCGCGTCGCCGACGACGTGGATCGCCGGCTGCAGGCGGGACTCGAAGGTGACCGGGTCGATCGGGCACCAGCCCGTCTGATCCGCGACGCCGGCTGACTGCGCGATCCTGCCCGCGCGCTGCGGCGGGATCACGTTGGCGATATCGGCCTTGTGGCTGTCGAACTCGGTTACCAGCGTCCTTGTCGCCGGGTCGACTTCCGTCACCCTGCCGCCCGAGGACAGCGGCACCCATTCGATCAGGCCGGGATAGAGTTCCCGCCAGGCGGCTTCGAACAGCCGCTGCTTCGAAAAGGCGTCCTTGGCGTCGAGGATGATCAGCTTGGAGCGCGGCTTGCTGGTCTTGAGGTAGTGCGCGATCAGGCTTGCCCGCTCGTAGGGGCCGGGCGGGCAGCGGAACGGGTTGGCTGGCGCTGAGAGGACGACGACCCCACCGTCCGGCATCGCCGTGAGCTGGTCGCGCAGCAGCAGCGTCTGCGCCCCCGCCTTCCAGGCATGTGGCATGATCTCCGCCGCCGCCTCGTCGTAGCCCGGCAGCGCGTCGAAGCGCAGGGCGACACCCGGCGCCAGCACCAGCCTGACGTAGCCGATGTCCGTACCGTCATCCAGCCGGACGCGCCGGCGCTCGGCATCGACGGCGACAGCGCGCCTGCGGATCAGCCCGACATCGCCGAACCGGTCATAGCGGAAGGTCTGCGCCTCGATGCCGCGCAGCCCTGCAAGCACGGCATTGCTGAACGGGCAGGCCAGATAGTCCGCCTCCGGCTCGATCAGCGTCACGGCAAGGTCACGATCCAGCTGCTTCAGTCCGCGGGCGCAGCTTGCCCCGGCAAAGCCGCCGCCGACCACGACCACGTGGGGCTGTGCCTGCGCACGCACCTGCGGCGCGGCAAGGACGGCCGCGGCGACGCTGGCCGCCGCGCCGCCGATCAAGGCTCTACGGCTGGGCATGGCGTGCCGCCTCCGACTTGGTGAGCCATTCGGCGATGGCGCGCGTCTCCTCCTCGGTAAATCCCCTGGCGATGCGGTCCATGACCGTCGCCTCACGCTCACCGGAACGGAAGGCCTGCATCTGGGCGACGATGTCGGCCGCCGCGTGGCCGTCGAGCGAGGGGATGGCTGAGCCGAGCGCCGCTGGCCCATGACAACCGGTGCATGCCGCCGCACCGGGCGCCGCGTCGGCCCATGCCGGCGCGCTAGCCACGAGCGTCATAAGCAAGACGGGCGCGAGCGATCGTTCGCCGCGCCTGTCCTTCGAGCGCTCCACGTCATGCGAGGTCATGGTTCTTCAGCGGCAGCGTGCGGATGCGCTTTCCGGTGGCGGCGAAGATCGCATTGAGGACGGCGGGTGCTGCGACCGCGATGGTCGGCTCGCCAACGCCGCCCCAGAAGCCGCCGGACGGCAGTATGATCGTTTCCACCGCTGGCATGTCGGCCATGCGCACGACCTCGTAGCTGTCGAAGTTCTCCTGTTCCATGCGGCCGCCATTGACGGTGCATTCGCCGTAGATGCAGGCGGATAGACCATAGACGAAGGAGCCTTCGACCTGCCGCTCCACCTGTGCGGGGTTGACGACATGACCCGGATCGGTGGCCGCCACGATACGGAGAATCCTGAGCTGCCCGTCGGTGACCGATACCTCCGCCGCCGCCGCCACATAACTGCCGAAGCCCATGATCTGCGCCAGGCCGCGGTGAACGCCTGCCGCGGGCGGGGTATCCCAGCCGATCCGCTCGGCAACCGCCTCCAGCACGGCGAGGTGCTTCGGATGGTTGGCCATCAGCTTGCGTCGGAAGGCGAGCGGGTCGACGCCGGCCGCATGGGCGAGTTCGTCCATGAAACACTCAACGTAGAGCGCGTTCTGGTTGAGGTTCACGCCACGCCAGAAGCCTGGCGGGATCGGCGGGTTGCGCATGGCATGGTCGACAAGCAGATTGTCCACCGTATATCCCAGCGTGCCTTCCGCGCCATTGAGGACGAGGCCCTGGAAGACCACCGGGTCCATACCGTTCTGCATGCCTTCCGGCCGCACTGCGGCAAGGATCGACTGGCCGGATATGCGCATGTGCAAAGCGGTCAGGTTGCCGTCCGCGTCAAGCGCACCGGTCAGCCGGCATCGCGTGGTCGGATGGTAGGCGCCGTGCAGCATGTCCTCCTCGCGCGACCAGACGAGCTTTACCGGCGCTCCCGGCACCTGTTTGGCGATACTGACCGCCTGACGAACGTAGTCCTGGAAGTTGCCGCGCCGGCCGAAGCCGCCGCCGAGATGGATCTTGTGCACCTCGCATTGCTGCACCGGCAGGCCGGCGGCCTCGGCCGCCGCCGCAAGGCTCGCCTCGCCGTTCTGGGTCGGCACCCATACCTCGCAGCGCTCCGGCGTGTAGAGCGCCGTCGCGTTCATCGGTTCCATGGTCGCGTGGTTCTGATAGGGGAAGGCATAGGTCGCCGTGACCGTCCGGTCAGCCGCGGACAGGGCAGCACCAGTATCGCCCTGCTGGGCGCCGATGAAGGCGTCATTCGCGCCGAGCCCTTCTTCGAGCATCGCCGCGATCGAGGCGCTGGTGACCTGCCTGTTGGGACCTTCGTCCCAGACGACCGGCAGGGCGTCGAGAGCGGTCTTCGCCCGCCACCACGTATCGGCGACAACCGCAACCGCGGTCTCGTCGACCTGAACGACGGTGCGCACCCCGGGCATTTCAGCCACCGCCGCCGCGTCGAAGCTCTCCACCTTGCCGCCGAAATACGGGCAGGCCC
The DNA here is from genome assembly GCF_055901555.1 of Mesorhizobium sp. WSM4821. Classification (NCBI taxonomy): domain Bacteria; kingdom Pseudomonadati; phylum Pseudomonadota; class Alphaproteobacteria; order Hyphomicrobiales; family Phyllobacteriaceae; genus Mesorhizobium; species Mesorhizobium sp. WSM4821. The sequence continues at coordinate 6,979,630 of NZ_CM148371.1, forward strand.
GGATCGCCGCGTTGAGCATGTTCGGCAGCTTGAGGTCGACGCCGTAGACCTGGCTGCCGTTGAGCTTGTCGGCGGTGTCGAGCCGCGGCAGCGGCTTGCCGGCTATGGTCCAGTCCTTCGGGTCCTTCAGCGTGACATTGGCAGGCGGCGCCATCCGCGCGGCGGCGGCGGCCAGCTGTCCATAAAAGGTGGCGCGATCCGATGCCGGATGCGTGACGATACCCATCCTTGCAGTGCATTCGCTGGCCGGCACACCCCATTCGGCGGCCGCGGCGGCGATCAGCATCTCGCGCGCGACGGCGCCACCAATGCGAACATATTCGTGCGACTCGCGGATGCCGCGGCTGCCCCCGGTCGAGAAGTTGCCCCACACGCGATCGCGCGCGAGGTTCTGGGCCGGCGACGGATATTCGGTCGTGACCTTGGACCAGTCGCAATTCAACTCCTCGGCGACGAGTTGCGCCAGGCCGGTCAGCGTCCCCTGCCCCATCTCGGAGCGGGCGATGCGGATGACAACCGTGTCGTCGGGCCTGATCACCACCCAGGCATTGATCTCCGGCCCAGTCTCGGCGCCCTCGGCAAGCGCAGGCTTGATGAACGGCAGGTTGAAGCCTAGGGACAGGCCGCCGGCCGTGGTGGCCACGCCGACGATGAAGCTGCGGCGGGAGATGGAAATTATGGCGTTCATGACCGTTCTCCTTCAACCGCGCTGCACAGATTCACCGCTATTGGCGGCCAGCTTGATCGCGGCGCGCACCCGGTTGTAGGTGCCGCAGCGGCAGATATTGGTGATCTCGGCGTTGATGTCCTCGTCCGTCGGATTCGGGTTCTGCATGAGCAGACCCGCCGCGGCCATGATCATGCCGGCCTGGCAGTAGCCGCATTGCGGCACATCGAGTGCCAGCCACGCCTGCTGGACCGGATGCGAACTGTCCGGCGAAAGCCCCTCGATCGTGGTGATTTGCTGGTCCGGCTCGACCGCGCTCACCGGAAGCACGCAGGAGCGCGTGGCGACGCCGTCTATATGGACGGTACAGGCGCCGCAAGCCGCAACCCCGCAACCGTATTTTGTCCCGGTAAGCCCGATCTGCTCGCGGATCACCCACAGCAGCGGCGTGTCCGGATCGACCTCGATATCACGTGGCGCGCCGTTGATGGTTAGTCTGGCCATTGTGCAAATCCTTTCGGTCAAAGGCTGGCGAGGACCGCCGTCCGGATGCCGCGCGGCATGGCCTGGCGGTGAAGACCGGAAGCCCCGGCTAGCGACGAGGCCAAGCTAGCCGGGAGCTGTCGCAGAACCTTGTCCGGACGACCGGTAGTTCATCGCAAGCTGTCGCAGGCGCGAGCCCTGATACATTTCGTTACACTTCTCACGTTTTGTTGAACCCGCGCGAGCTTGCCGCCATGGTGCGGAAGGTGATCATCGGTGTAGACGCGAACTAGATATCGCCGATACTGGCCGACTATTTGGCGGCCTTGGAGCAATGCATGGAAGCAGCGCAGCACATCGCGGTTGTCGACGACCACAGGGACATCCGCGATCTCGTGGGGAAGTACCTTACCCAGCAGGGTTACCGCGTCAGTGTCGCCGACAGCACCGCGGCGCTCAAGCGGCTGCTCGACCGCAGCCTGCCCGACCTCATCGTCCTCGACATCATGATGCCTGGCGAGGACGGCATTAGCGCCTGCCGGCACGTGCGCGGGACGGTCGACGTTCCGATCATCTTCCTTACCGCCATGGCCGAGGAGATCGACCGGATCGTCGGCCTTGAGATCGGCGCCGACGACTATCTGACCAAGCCGTTCAATCCGCGGGAATTGCTGGCGCGGATCAAGGCGGTGCTCAGGCGCGTTCACAGCCTGCCGCCGCAGCGTGGCCGTCTCAAGTCGAACGCGTTGCGGTTCGACCGCTGGACGCTGAATGTCGGCCGCCGCGAGCTGGTTGGGCTCGACGGCGTGGCGGTCGCGCTCAGCACGGCTGAATTCCGCCTTCTGACCGCCTTCATCGAGCATGTCGGGATCGTGCTCAGCCGGGATCAACTGCTCGACCTCACGGTCGGGCGCACCGCCGACGGTTTCGATCGGGCCATCGACAACCAGGTGAGCCGACTGCGCAAGAAAATCGAGGCGGACCCGAAGAATCCGATGCTGATCAAGACGCACTGGGGCGGCGGCTACTGCTTCACGGCCGAGGTGGCCCAGGCATGATGCTGTTGTGGAGACGCAGCCTGGCGGCCCGCTTCCTCATGCTGGTGCTGCTTGCGCTTGCCCTGTCGCAGGCGATCACCTTTCTGATCTCGTGGGACGAGCGTGGACAGGCCCTGCACGCGGCGGCCAAGGGCGAGTTCGTCAGCCGCACGTCGTCCCTTGCCCTTCTGCTGGACACGACGCCGCCCTCGCTTCGGCCCGAAATCCTCAACGTCAGCGGCACTGCCTATACGCGCTTCTGGACCTCGGATGACGGCCCCAGCAATCCCCTCGCCTGGCAACAGGAAGCCCTGACGCAGCTCGCCAAGCCGCTGCCCGGGATCGCCGGCAAGTATGCTGCCTACATGAACGGACAGACTTCGAGCGCAGTCGATGCCGCCGATCCTTCCGTGCCGCCGCGCATGCTGGATTTGTCCGGCAATGGCAGGCCGTTCTCGCGGCCGGCCAAGTTTCTTTATATGGACGCCGCCCCAAACGGCATGGGCCTTTCCGTCCGCCTCGACGACAGCACCTGGCTGAACGCCGCCTACGCCAAGGCGATGCCGAACGCGTTCTGGACGACGCAGTCGGCGATCTCGCTGGCGCTCACCGCACTCATCCTGTCCGCCATAGCGATCTTCGGGGCGCGGGCAATCGCGCGTCCGCTGCGACGCCTGGCCAATGCCGCCGAACTGTTCGGCCGCGGCGAGGCCGTGCCGCGGCTGCCGGAATCCGGCCCGGACGACATCCGCCAGACCGCCGAGGCGTTCAATCGCATGCAGGAGCGCCTGCAGCGCTTCGTCGAGGACCGCACGCGCATGCTGGCGGCGATCAGCCACGACCTGCGCACGCCGCTGACCTCGCTCCGGCTGCGCGCGGAGTTCGTCCAGGATCCCGATCTCCAGGAAAAGATGCTGAAGACCATCGAGGAAATCCAGACGATGACGGAAGCGGCGCTCGCCTTCGCGCGCGAGGACGCCGCGGTAGAGGAGACGCGGACCGTCGATCTTTCGGCGCTGGTCGGCAGCCTCTGCGACGATCTCGCGGAGTTGGGTCAAGACGTCACCGTCAGCGACGGGCCCAAAGTGCTATACCGTTGCCGTCCGGACTCGCTGCGCCGGGCGATCCGCAACCTCGTCGAAAATGCGGTCCGCTACGGCGAGCATGCCGAGGTGAGCCTGGTCAGGAGTGCCGACAGCCTTGACATCGTGATCGAGGACGCCGGATCCGGCATTCCGGCAGGCGACATGGAACAGGTGTTCGCCCCCTTCTTCCGCCTGGAGCAGTCGCGCAACCGGGAGACCGGCGGCGTCGGCCTCGGCCTGTCAATTGCCCGTGCCATCGCCCGCCATCACGGCGGCGACATCGTGCTGGAGAACCAAAGCAAAGGCCTTCGCGCGGTCCTCAGGCTGCCGCTGATCGACATGGCCAAGCAGCTTGCACCGGCGCCTGTGCCTGAGACCGCTCCGACCGGACTGCGATCCTTGCCGGTTTGACCGAAATCCGTCCCGCGATCGGAGCACGCTCTGGCGCGCCACGAACCGATCATCGCCGCGGCAACGAAGGACAAGTCACCGCCCGCATCTTCCCCAGCACCTTCCTTGGCCCTGCCGCCGCTCTCGCTGATGGCGGCTGGTCCTGCCGGAGCTTCCGGTCACCAGCAAACCCCTCCCCCAACGTTCTGCAGAGGTCATACGATGAACCGTTCACAAGCCACGACACGCAACCACATCATTTCCGCCGGAACTGCGGCCGCGTCACTGGCGACGTCTGTCACGCGAGCGCGCGCGTTCCTGACTGGGCTTTTCGCCGCCGGCCTGCTGTTGCCGGCCGCCGCTTTCGCGCAGCAGGCTGATGGGGAGCGGCTGTTCCGGCAACGCTGCGGCACCTGCCACAGCCTGGAGCCCGGCCAGAACAGGGTTGGCCCGCATCTGTCGGGCGTCATCGGCCGCACGGCCGGGTGTGGAGGGCGGCCGCTATACGGTGGCGTTGCGGGAGTCGGGCATCGTCTGGGAAGGCGGCACCCTTGATGCCTTTCTCGCGGCACCGCGACAGGCGGTGCCAGGCACGTCTATGACAGCGGGCGTTGCCAATGCCGCCCAGCGGGCAGCGATTGTCGCCTATTTGGAAGGTGGGGTCACGCGGTAGCGTCCGGCCCGCACATTCAACGACCTGCGAGATTCATCGATGGCGGCACGATTTTCCTGCGCCGCATGTCCAACCACCCTCGTTGCATGGAGGGTGACTGGACATTTTTTGGATCGGGCAAGTTCAGTATATTAACGGCCCGCCCATGGTGCACGACCCTTATGGACCTTGCCGGGCTGTGGTTGTCCTTCTTGCGAGGCCACCACGGGCAGCGGCAAGGAAGCCGTATGACTCGTATCCAAGGTCATTTCGCTTTTGTCGACATCAGGAGCGAACCCGCGGGTCGGGTCGCGGTCCGGGTTTTGATTGGCAGCGAAAGAGACCCCTGTCGACAAGGCGAGAAGGGCGAAAGCCGTTACAAGTTTCTTCATCGTATTTTCCTTTCTTGGAATGAGCGGACCGCCAACAGGCGCCTCGCGCGGTGTTGACTCCCGCTTGCGAAACCGCTGTCGGCTTTCTGTCTCGTCACCATGACGAGGCTTCCTGCTCACGATTGAAACTTACGCCACGCCTGTCGCAGGGATTTGCCCGAGTACGATCGAAATGTACCCGAATGTATGCGAATCTACGCGAGAGCCTCGTAGTTCTTGGATTTCGGGTCGCTTCGACAAATTTGGCTACAATTTTTATCGGCCGGCCATCGTACGCGCACAGCCGACGGGCGTTTGAAAAGGCCACACTGGTGACGGCTTGTCGCCGTTCGGTCACATGTGACATTGTGGCGATGCATTCGCGCATCGAGTCTTTTAAGTGCCACCCGATGGAAGGAGGAGTTATCGTGAGCCGCCTCGACCGCTCGCTGATTGCTGGGCTGTCTCCATTCCAGGGCGTGGCTCCGGCGGACCTCGATCGCATCCTTCAGAAGGCCCGTTCGTTGCGGATAGCGAAGGACGAGGCGGTTTTCGAGCAAGAAGGCGAAGCCCATTCCTTCTTCCTCCTGATCGCAGGGCATGTCCGCGTGGTGAAGACGACACCGGACGGTCAGCAGGTGATCGTGCGCTACATCAGTCCGGGGGAATTGATGGGCATCGCCCAGGCATTGGGCCGATCCACTTATCCGGCGAGCGCGATCGCAGCGGTCGATTGCGTGGCGCTGGCCTGGCCGAGCAATCTCTGGTCGAACTTCGCAACCGCTTTCCCAAATTTTGGCACCAACACCTATAAAACGGTGGGGACCAGGCTTAACGACACGCACAGCCGGGTCGTCGAGATGGCTACCGAGCAGGTGGAACAGCGCGTTGCCCATGCGTTGCTACGTCTCGTCAAGCAGACCGGAAAGACCACGGATGAAGGCATTCTCATTGACTTTCCGATCTCACGCCAGGACATCGCGGAGATGACCGGCACGACGCTTCATACGGTCAGCCGCCTGCTCACCTCCTGGGAAGACAAGGGTCTGGTCAAGAGCGGCCGCCAGAAAGTGACTATTGTCGAACCGCATCGCCTGTTCCTGCTTGCGCAGGGACGCGCGGAGAAGAGTTGAAGCGACCTATCCCTTCATGGCATCGACCAGATCGTGGACGAGCCGTGTTTCGTCCACCTGATGCTCTTTGGCCGCATCCGCAGGCGTGTGAAAGGATGCAATGGGACAGCCCACACAAAGCAATCCATGATCAAGAACCACGCGAATGGTGTCCGGCCACTCGCGCATGATTGCGTCCATCGTCATGTCATCGTGAAACTTCGGTTTCATGGCTCCTATCCGCTCCTGGAACACCATCATCAGGCATCGGAGCGCCCCCGTCATTGCGGATCAGCAAACAGAAACCAGATTGGCGATGACGAGGGCAGACACCGTCTTTCCTTCCGGCATCATGACCGCGAGTTGACGATGATCGTCGATCATGATGGCGAGATCATCAGCCAAGAACTGACCGCGGCCGCACCCAGACGGAAGCGGACTTGAGCGGGACGCCGTCAGAGAACGGCATGCTGAGTGGCCGAACAGATAGAACATCCACGATCAAATACGGCATCTCGCCGGGCCGGATTGCCAACATCGCGGCCTTCGCGATCGATCAGCCCGAGGACACCACGATCAACGAGTTCACAGTGGGCCGGCCAACCAGCCGTTAAGAAGGGCGGCGGGTGCTTTCGATCTTCAAACCGTTTGTCAAACCAGTAGCGGGGTGAGTGCACCATCGCCGCCGTGCAAGGCTGAACAGGCCTAGCAGCTCACTGCAAATCAGCCATCTCATACAGCGGCCGGATTTCGATCTCGCTCGGTCCCGGCATCGGATTGGGGCAGCGTTTCACCCAGGCGACCGCCTCGTCCATGTCCTTGACTTCCCAGAGCCAGAAGCCGGCGACTAGTTCCCGGGTCTCGGCGAAAGGTCCGTCGATGACCGTACGGCCTGGACCATCGAACGCAACACGCTTTCCCTGCGAGGAGGGCTTGAGGCCGTCGGCGGCGAACAGGATGCCGGCATTGCGAAGCTCGTCGTTGAATCTGCCCATCTCCGCCATCGCCTCGCTCGCCTCGGGCGTGGGGAGAAAGCCCTTTTCGCTGTCGTCGGTCGCCTTCACCAGCACCATCACACGCATCGTCTGTCTCCTTGTTGAGCCGGCCCTCATCGGCCTGGTATCGGAACGACGAACGGGATCTTCGGAAATCGACATCGTCCGGCATTTTTTCGACAATTGAGGCGCAGTGCGCAAGCGGCCGCTTCCAGGTCAAGGGATCGCGATGGCGCGATGACGGGATTGAAGCGCGCAACGGCCTCGCCTTGTGCACGCTTATTCTCCGTTGGAGCAGCCTGGCCCTTTGGAGCGATTTTACATCATTCGGCAGACGGGCATTGTTCGAACCTGCGAGTTCCGAGAGGAAAAACGCCAGCCCAGCGGGAATGGGGACGCGGAGGGCTGCGCTTCTGCTAGCTTACAATCTGTTCGGCGACAGCTTCTTCGAGGCCAGCTGCCGCTAGGGCGGCAAGACCGCTGGCCGCTGCTTGTGAATCGTAAAATTCCTCGAGAGCATAGACTCTGCCCCACCGCAGGGTGAACACGTGGAGACCGCGGTTGACGTACGGCGCGTCGCCGTTGAGCAGCGTTGCGGTGCCGTCCCACCGGGCAAACACGGTGGTATGCCACGGCCAGCCCTTCACCCAGATATGGTTGACCGTGAGATGGAGGTTGGGCAGGACGCGGCCGAGGCGCTCAAACCAACGGCGCACGGCTTCTTTGTCGTGGCGCTCACCACCAAGCGCGTGGGCGCCGCAAACGCGGTGATGGACATGCGGCACGAGTGATTTCACCGCCTCATCCCAGCGATGGCTGTTGACGTGGTCGAAGCTCTGTCGGATCGATTTCTCGACAAAATAACTGTATAGCATTTGACTTCTGCTCCAGACTTATTTGGTGGCGTGATCGAGGGTGCCGTGTGGCGCGCCGCGCGGACGCAAGAGCCCGCGGCCGGCAGCAGGCAGGCTGCGGTCTGCACGTCGGGTCAACGCATTGTCGCGTCGGCCCGCAGATGCGTGTCAGTCTCGGTCGAGACCGTCACCTCCTCGCCCGACCTTGAGAACGCGTAAAGCCAGTCCTGGTGGCCTGGCATGGAAAATGCCACGGAGTCGCCGTCGGCGAGGCCCATGACGACGCGCAGCGGATCGCCTCCGATCTTCGGCGCGAAGGTGGCGGTGACCTCCAGGAGGTCGCCGTGCACCGGGACGTAGTAGACCACCATGTCGAGGTGTCCCTCGTGCAGGCTGCCGCCTTCGATTGGGCGTCCGATGGTTGCTTCCCCGGCAAAAGCCGGGGTTGCAAGAAACAGCGCGGCCAGAAGCGATGTGCTCAGGGTTTTGCGGATCATCTCATAATCTCCGTTTTTAGATTGCGTTCGACCTCTATATAGGATATAGATTACGAATGCAATCTAAAAAAGGAGATGACGATGCGCGTAAGTCGCAGTCAGGCCGCGGAAAACCGCGAAACCGTGATCAATGTGGCAAGTCGCCTTTTTCGGGAGCGAGGCTTTGACGGCATCGGCCTCAAGGATCTGATGAAGGGTGCCGGGCTGACCCAAGGCGCCTTTTACAAGCAATTCGCGTCAAAGGAGGACCTGGCTGCGCAGGCGTCCAGGCGGGCGATGGAGAGCGCTACCCACCGATGGTCGGCCGCGACTGTGGCAAAACCCGAGGATCCGCTTGGCGCGGTGATCGCGTTCTATCTCAGTATGGACCATCGCGGAGAAAAGATGGACGGCTGCCCGATCGTGGCGCTCGGTTCGGATGCCGCCAGACAGGGCACGGACGTGAAAGCGTCGTTCGAAGCCGGGATCAAGCAGCATCTCGAGATCCTCGGCCGCTTCATTGCCGAGACCAATGGCGAGGATACCGATGGCAAGGCCATGGCCATTCTCTCGACGATGGTCGGCGCGCTGATGTTATCGCGCGTCGTCAACGATCCCGACCTCGCGCAGGCCCTTCTGGATGCGGCGACCGATCAGGTTCGCGAAACCGCCGGGCGCTTGAACGGCGTGGCAGCGCCGACGGCGCACCCAAACTGATAGGAAAATAGATGCGACGGATTGTCGTTACGGGCATGGGAGCGGTCACACCCCTTGCTGCCGATGTTGAAACGTCCTGGTCGCGCCTGCTTGCCGGCCGCTCGGGCATCCGGAGGCTTCCGGACGATTTGGTGCGCGACCTGCCGGCGAAGATTGGCGGCGTGGTTCCCTCCCTGGAAGAAGATCCAGACGCTGGTTTCAATCCCGATGTCATCCTGTCTGCGAAGGATCAGCGCAAGGTAGATCGGTTCATTCTCTTTGCACTTGCTGCGGCAGAAGAGGCACTTGCACAGGCGAAATGGGAGCCTGCCCTGGAAACGGATCGCCTGCGCACAGCAACGATCATCGCTTCAGGCGTCGGCGGATTCCCCGCCATCACCGCGGCGGTGCGCACGGTCGACCTGCGTGGCGCCCGCCGCCTGTCGCCCTTTACGGTGCCGTCCTTCTTAGTGAATCTCGCGGCGGGCCACATCTCGATCCGTCATGGCTTCAAAGGTCCATTGGGCGCACCGGTGACGGCGTGCGCCGCCGGCATCCAAGCGATCGGTGACGCGGCCCGTCTTATCCGCGCGAACGAAACTGATATTGCCGTGTGCGGGGGCACGGAAGCCTGCATGAACATCGTCAGTCTCGGTGGGTTTGCTGCCGCACGCTCTCTTTCGACCGGCCTCAATTGGGCGCCGGCTCAAGCCTCGCGGCCTTTCGACACGTTGCGGGACGGCTTCGTGATGGGCGAAGGGGCCGGTATCCTGGTCATCGAGGAATTGAGCCACGCGATTGGTCGCGGTGCGAAACCGCTCGCCGAGTTCGTCGGCTACGGCACGACGGCGGATGCTCATCACGTCACCTCCGGTCCCGAGGACGGCGACGGCGCGCGCCGTGCCATGGAGATCGCAATTGCCCAAGCCGGTATTTCGGCGCGTGACGTTCGCCACCTCAATGCGCATGCGACCGCCACGCCAGTGGGCGACCTGGGTGAGATCGAAGCGATAAAAAGCGTATTCGGGCGCGATTTCGAGATTGCTGTCAGTGCAACGAAATCGGCGACCGGACACCTGCTCGGAGCCGCCGGCGGGCTTGGAGCCATCTTCGCAATCATGGCGCTCAGGGATCAGGTGGCACCGCCAACGCTCAATTTGAGTGCTCCGGATCCAGCCGGCGACGGGATCGACTTCGTCGCAGACCAGGCCCGACCAATGGGAATGGATTACGCGATCTCTAATGGCTTCGGCTTCGGAGGAGTCAATGCCAGCGCGCTGTTCCGACGCTGGACCAACTGACCGGCGCGAGCACCGAACGAAACGCAATCCAGCACAAAGAAAGAGGTGATTTCATGAACAACACCAATCTTGGCGTCGCCCTGGTGACGGGCGCATCCACCGGCATCGGGCATGCAACCGCCAAAGCCCTGCAGAACGCGGGCTTTCGCGTGTTCGGAACCAGTCGTCGTGCCGTCGCCCAAAGGAGCGACGGCGTTACCATGCTGACTTGCGACGTGACCGACGACGCGTCCGTGGCGAAACTGGTCGATGACGTGCTGGCCGAGGCCGGGCGCATCGATCTGCTTGTCAATAATGCTGGCATGGGTCTGCTTGGTGGCGCGGAGGAGTCCTCGATGGCCCAGGCTAAGTCGTTGTTCGACGTGAACGTCTTCGGCGTTTTCCGCGTGACCAACGCGGTGTTGCCGATATTGCGACGCCAAGGGAAGGGCAGAATCGTCAATTTGAGCTCGGTGCAGGGTTTCATCCCAGCTCCCTATTTCGCGCTCTATTCGTCGACCAAACATGCCGTCGAAGGCTATTCCGAATCGCTTGACCATGAGCTGCGCGCGTTCGGAATTCGCGTTATATTGATCGAGCCCGCCTATACTCGTACGTTATTCGAAGATAATCTCGCCAAGCCGGATCAGTTGCTTGATATCTATAACTCTGCGCGCTCTAGCATGAATGTAGTCGTGCGGAAAGCGATGGAAAAGGGCGACGCGGCCGAAGTGGTAGCCAAGACCGTTTTGGCGGCTGCGACCGATCCCGCTCCGAAGAGGCGCTATGCGGCAGGAAAAATGGCGCGCCAAGTCAGTTTTCTGCGCCGTTTCGTCCCCGCATTCGCATTCGACAAGAGCCTGCGAAAGCAGCTCGGGCTTCCGGTCGAACGTCGACGAGTTCCACATCTACGAAAGAGCATCCCATGAAGATCGGTATCATCGGCGCTGGGAACATCGGCACCACATTGGCGCAAAAGCTTGCCGCAACCGCCATGAGGTCAAGCTCGCCAATTCGAAGGGGCCGGCGTCCGGCGCCGCGCCCAGGCCGTCTCGAAAAAGTACCGTCACCGCCCCAGTTGAGGCATTAGCCGGAAGCCATCGCGATCGACAAGCAACCGGTGTTGCACACACCCTACTGCCAGGCGATGTGTTGCGAGCGCTGGCATCCACTCGATTCCTGCCGAATTTCCGGCTAGCCTAGGCGATAGATGGCTCAGTTCTGGTGGGTGAATCACAATCAGACCGCCCGTCAAGAGTTTGATGGGCAGCACCTTTGGTCCCCCAAGACCGAGAGCAATGGCGCGCGAAGTGAGTTCTACAACGATATGCGCCGTGCGGCTCCCGGCGATCTTACCCTTTCGTATGCCGGTCAAGCAGTTAGGTATTGGCAGGATAGCGGAATTCGCCTTTGCTCCGAAACCAATGGAGTTCGGAGAGACTGGAGCTTATTGGAATCAAGAGGGATGGCTTCTGCCGATCGTTTGGACACCGTTTTCACTTTCGATCCATCCCAAAACAATAGTAGGGAGTCCCGGCCCACTCCTGCGGGGTCGCCCACTGTCCTCAAGCCGAGAATTCTAAAAGAGACGTTCAACAAATGACCCAGCACGCACAAAACGCTCGAATTCTCATGTACAGCCACGACACGTTCGGGCTCGGCCACTTGCAGCGCTGCCGGACGATCGCGCATTCGCTGGTCGAGGATTTCCGCGGACTTCAGGTGCTTATCATTTCGGGTGCGACTATCGCTGGCGCCTTCGACTACCGCGCCCGTGTCGACTTCGTGAAGATCCCCAGCGTCATCAAGTTGCGCAACGGCGAATACACCTCGCTGGAAAAGGATATCGATCTGCATGAGACGCTAAGGATGCGCCAGTCAATCATCCGCCACACAGCCGAGACCTTCCGGCCGGATATTTTCATCGTCGACAAGGAACCGCTCGGCCTGCGTGGTGAAATCGAAGACACGCTGTCCTACCTCAAGACGCGGGGCACCACGCTCGTGCTTGGCCTGCGCGAGGTGATGGACGCGCCGCATCTGCTCGAAGCTGAGTGGGCACGCAGGGATGTGATGCGCAAGATAGGCCTGTTCTACGACAAGGTCTGGGCCTATGGTCCGCCGGATTTCTACGACCCGTTGACCGGCTTGGATGTGCCGCCGGCTGTCAGGGCAAAGATGAAGTTCGTCGGTTTCCTGCAACGGAGCCTGCAGAAGAACGAGTTGCCCGGCCACCGGCCCGAGGGCGACTATATCCTCGTTACCACCGGTGGCGGCGGTGACGGCGGCGACTTGATCCACAACGTCATCGATGCCTATCAGCAGGATCCGCACTTGCGGCATAGGGCGCTGATCGTGCTTGGGCCTTACATGCCGGCGCGCAAACGCGACAAGCTGCTCAAGAAGGGGTCCAAGATCCCCTACATCAAGATGATCGAGTTCGACAACCGCATGGAAGAGCTGATTGCCGGCGCCAAGGCGGTCGTGGCGATGGGCGGTTACAACACCTATTGCGAGATACTGTCTTTCGACAAGCCGGCGCTGATCGTGCCGCGCGTCAAGCCCCGCGAGGAACAACTGATCCGCGCACGGCGCGCAGCCGAACTCGGCCTCGTCGAGATGCTCTTGCCGGAAGAAGCCGAGGATACAAAGCGGTTTGCCGATGCACTGGAGGTGCTGCCGGACCGGCCCCGCCCATCGCAGAGCAATCCGCATCTGACGCTGGAAGGGCTGCCTCATATTTCCGAAATCGTCGCGGAACTGCTCGAGCGGCGGGCCGGCCATCACCTTTCGGTCATCGAAGGCATGAACTGAGTTGCAACATCGCAAGATCGTCGTGGTTCTGAAGGGCTATCCGCGGCTGTCGGAAACCTTCATCGCGCAGGAACTGCTCGGTCTGGAGCGCGCGGGGTTCGAGCTGATACTCGTCGCGCTCAGGCGGCCGACAGACGCAAAACGCCACCCCGTGCATGACGAGATCAAAGCGCCCGTTCACTATCTGCCGGAATATTTGCATGAGGAGCCGCTGCGCGTGGCTCGCTCGCTGTTTGCTTGTCTGGTGCGGCCGGGCTTCTGGCGCGCGCTCGGATCGCTGGCTACCGATATCCCACGAGACTTCACGCGCAATCGCGTGCGCCGCTTCGGGCAAGCGCTCGTGCTGGCGGCAGAATGGCCGAAAGATGCGGGCTGGCTGCATGCACATTTCGCGCACACGCCGGCATCGGTGACGCGCTATGCCAGCCAGCTTCGCGGCCTGCCCTGGAGCTGCTCGGCCCATGCCAAGGACATCTGGACTTCGGCGGACTGGGATCTGGCTGGCAAGCTTTCCTCGGCGTGCTGGACGGTCACTTGCACGAAAACCGGCTTCGACCGGCTGCAAAAACTCGCCAACGGCAACTCGTCCGTGCATCTGAGCTATCATGGGCTCGACCTTGATCGCTTCGGCAGTTTCGGCGAGGCGCGAAAACAGCATGACGGCTTGGCGCCGGACGAACCGGTTGTCGTTCTGAGTGTCGGGCGCGCCGTCGAAAAGAAAGGTTACGATACGTTGCTGGAGGCCCTTGCCCTGTTGCCCGGCGATTTGGCGTGGCGTTTCGAACATATCGGCGGCGGCGAGGAACTGGAACGGATCAAGGCGCTGGCGCAAAAGCTCGGCCTTGATGGTCGCGTCTCTTGGAAAGGCGCGCTTGCGCAGGAGGAGGTGCTCGAGCACTACCGCCGCGCCGACATCTTCGCCCTGGCCTGTAGGATCACGGCAAATGGCGACCGGGACGGTCTGCCGAATGTTCTGGTGGAGGCGGCTAGCCAGCGGCTTGCCTGCGTGTCGACCGATATTTCCGGCGTGCCGGAGCTTTTATCGCCGGATGAAACCGGGCTGCTGGTTCCGACGGAAAACCCAATTGCCCTGGCACAGGCGCTGGAGCGCCTGATCCGTGATCCCGTGCTGCGCGCCCGCCTCGGCGACGCCGCAGAGCGGCGGGTGCGCGGCAATTTCGATCATATGGCAAGCATTGGACAGCTCAAGGAACTGTTCGAGCGGGAGTGGCGGGCCGCCGGATGAAGCGGCTGCGTGCTTTCTTCTATGTCCAGCACCTGCTCGGTATCGGCCACCTCGCGCGCGCCAGCCGCATTGCGGCGGCTCTGGTCGATGACGCGTTTGACGTAACCGTCGTGACCGGCGGAGCGCCGATCGCGGGGTTTCCGGGGCCGGGTGTAAAATCTGTAACCCTGCCACCTGTCACCTCCGGTGATGAAGGATTTTCCGGACTTGTAGACCTGCAGGGCAACCCCATCGACGATGATTTCAAGAAATGGCGTTCAGAGCTGCTGCTGCAGGCATTCCGGGATTGCAGGCCTGATATCGTCATTGTCGAGGCGTTTCCATTTGGACGCCGGCAGATGCGTTTCGAACTCTTGCCGCTGATCGAGGCCATCGACGCGACGTCGCCCAGACCGCTGCTGGCGACGTCCGTCCGCGATATCCTTCAGGAGCGCGTCAAGCCGGGCCGAAACGAGGAAACGGTCGATCTCATCAACAGGCATTTCGACCTTGTTATGGTTCACGGCGATCCGGCTTTCGCAACCATCGACAAGACATTCCCACTGGCTGGGGCGATCAGGGCCGAGGTCGCCTACACAGGGCTCGTTGCCGCGCCGCCATCGCCCGCGACCTCCGAGCGCTTCGACGTTCTGGTGTCGGTTGGCGGCGGGGCTGCCGGAAAGAGCCTTGTCAGTTCCACCGTCGCAGCCGCGCGGAATGCCAACAACGCTTGGAAATGGTGTTTGATCACCGGCCCAAACCTGCCGAAAGACGAGTTTGACGCGATCGCACGCGATGCCACGCCGGGCCTGTCCATCTTCCGGTTCCGCGAGGATTTCGCCAGCCTGCTGACCGGCGCCCGCCTGTCAGTCTCGCAGGCGGGTTACAACACGGTCTGCGATGTCCTGCGCGCGGGTTGTCGCTCCCTGCTCATTCCATTTGCAGCCGGCGGGGAAACCGAGCAGACGTTTCGCACCCTGATGCTCGAAGAACTCGGTCTTGCAACGGTGCTGATGGAAACGGACCTGACCCCTGAAGGTTTGGCGCAAGCGATCGACCAGGCGTTGGCAGGACCGCCGCCATCCGCGCATGGTCTCGATCTGAATGGCGCGCGTCGCTCGGCGCAAATCCTGCGCGAGCGGTACCCAACATGGTCCCTAAAAGCGGGGCCCGGTTTCGGAAAAGTTCATGACCAAACAGACGATAGATCCTAACGCGCGTCGCGTCTTGAAGCCATTGATGCGACGCGTTTCAAGTCCTTGTTTTTCATTAGCCCAAACTGCTGCGTACTTGGGCGAAATGCATTAGACAGTTCCGATCAGCATGAAGCGCGTATAATTTTTTGTCGGCAGTTCGCCGGAGAACCGCACCTCCCCTAGCGCCGCCATTGCTTCGAAGGCTGCAAGTGAAGCCACGCAGTTGATATGCGTCGGCTCGCTGAAATAATCGTTCGATTGCAGCAGTACATTCGTGCCACGCGGAAGCAGAGCAAGCCAGGCGCGCAGATCGGCTATGTGTTCGCAGCTCGTATTGACCACCAGGTCGGGCCGCCCGGCCGCATAGTCGAGTGCGTACATATCTGACGTCAGCGCCCGGAACCGGTCGCCGGCTTCCCGGTTGAGGGTCCGGGCGACCGGCGCGACTTCAGGATCGATGTCGATGCTATCGACCGCCGAGACGTCGAAGCGGGCGTCATTGAAAAGCATTGCCGGCAATACGCCGTACCATCCACCCAGAACCCATATGCGCCCGAACCGGCCGCCGCAGCTTTCGACCAGCCTGTCGAGCGCCCACATCTTGCAGGCGACCTGCTTATGGTTGAAGGCGTTGGCGATCTCGGCCTTCGGATGCTTGGCGATGACGCGCGCCAGCCCTGCCACGAGAGGGGATTTGACATAGGCAGCAATTCCCCGTGTGAGATCCAAGGCTTGCTCGTGCCCGTCCATCCCGGCATTGCGTGGTTGCGTGACATCCATCATATTCGTCTTGTATGTTGGGATTTCGGGCGACGCAATCTTGCCTCCCGCAAGGTTGTTTGATCCGCGGACGTGATCATGCTGCAAGCCGCTTCGCCATTGCCCGGTGCCGGAGAGAGCCGGTTGCATCTGTCCAGACCATCGGCGTGCATCCGCCAGCACCAGCCACGCAGCCGCGGCCTCGTGCTCGGCTATTCGCCAATACCCTACGAGAGCCGCGAACCGTTTGAGCGCGGGACAATCTCCTTGCACTGCAGCTTCGAGCTTGTTGTTAGCGACGAAGAAATTGCCGATACGCCATTCGCCAGCAGGTGCTTTTACATCCTGCATCCTTCCATCTGAAGGGTCCACAGTCGCATATGGAACCCAGCCTAGCCCGCTATATCTGGACGCACACCAAGAAGCAGCAGCTCTGGATATTGATGATCGTCGTGCTTTCGATGATCCCGTATTTCATGTCCTTCGACCTGCCGAAGCTGATCGTCAACGGCCCGATACAAGGTGGCGGCTTCGAGCGGCCGGGCGCGACCCAGCCATTCATGAGGCTACACTATGACCTGCCGTTCATCGGAGAGGTCCAGTTCTTCTCCGGCTTTCAGCTCGACCGCAAAGAGACGCTGTTTGCCCTGAGCCTAGTGTTCCTCCTGCTAGTCGTCATCAACGGCCTATTCAAACTCTACATCAACACCTACAAGGGCCGCCTCGGCGAACGCATGCTGCGGCGTATCCGCTTCGATCTGGTCGATCGTGTGCTGCGGTTTCCGCCGTTTTACTTCAAGCGGGTGAAATCCGCAGAAGTGGCGACCATGATAAAGGATGAGGTGGAGCCGCTGGGCGGCTTCATCGGCGATGCCTTCGTGCAGCCGGTGCTGCTCGGCGGTCAGGCGCTGACGGCCATGCTGTTCATCGTCGTGCAGAACTTCTGGCTCGGAATGATAGCGGCCGTGATCGTGGTGATCCAGATCCTGCTCATCCCGCGAATGCGGCGGCGGCTGATCGTGCTCGGGCGCGAACGGCAGTTGACGGCGCGCGCGCTTTCGGGCCGGGTTGGCGAAATCGTCGATGGCATCGGTGCGGTTCACGTCCACGATACATCAAACTACGAGCGCGCCGACATAGCTGCCCGGCTCGGGCACATCTTTAAGATCCGCTTCGATCTTTACCAATGGAAATTCATGGTAAAGTTCCTCAACAATTTTCTCGCGCAGGTCACGCCCTTTCTGTTCTACATGATCGGCGGGTATCTGGTCATCCAGGGGCGGCTGGACGTCGGCCAGCTCGTGGCCGTGATCAGCGCCTACAAGGACCTGCCCGGCCCGATGAAGGAACTGATCGACTGGGATCAGGCGCGGCAGGATGTCCAGGTCAAATATCAGCAGGTCGTTGAACAGTTCACCGTCGAGGATCTCATTGCGCCGAGAATCGGGGCATTGACGATCGATGATCCCGATCCGATGACCAACCCCCTGTCGGCGATCAGTCTGTCCATAGCAGACGATGGCGGTGGAATGCTCCTCGACCATATCTCCCTCCAGGTCAAGCCGGGTGAGACGGTGGCGCTGGTCAGTACCGCATCAGGCGGAGCGGAGGCGCTTGCAGAAGCCTTCGCGCGGCTGACCTGGCCGGATAGTGGAAGGATCGCTTCGGGCGCCGACGACCTGCTTGAACTGCCCGAAGCAGTGACCGGCCGGCGCATGTCCTATGCCTCGTCGGATGTTTTCCTGTTCCAGGCAAGCCTCCGCGATAACCTGCTCTACGGGTTGAAGCATGCGCCGCTGACATCGGTGCCTTATGACGGTGCTGCGGCAGACCAGCACCGCTGGAACATCAACGAGGCGCGCCGGTCGGGCAATCCGGACCTTGATATCCACAGCGACTGGATCAACTATGCTTCCGCCGGCGCTACCGGCCCGCACGACCTCTTTGAAGCCGTGCGCCGGGTGCTGGACGCAGTCGTTCTATCGCGCGACATTCTGGATCTTGGCTTGCGCTCTTCGGCCGACCTCAAACGTCACACGGAGCTTGCCAGGCGGATCGTCGAACTGCGTGCGGCGCTGCGAACCCGGCTGGAACAGGAAGGGCTGAGCGGACTGGTGGTTCCTTTCGAACCGGGCGCCTATAACAAGGAAGCAACGATCGGCCAAAACCTGCTCTTCGGCGCTGCCGCCGGCCCCGAACTGGCCGACAGGGCTCTAGCGGCCAATCCCTATTTTGCTTCTGTGCTGAGGCAAGCCGGGCTCGACCGCACGCTCTACGAAATGGGCATGGAGATCGCCGAACAGGCGATCGAGCTGTTTGCCGACCTGCCGCCCGATCACCAGTTCTTCCAGCAGCTCGCCTTCATGAGCGCCGAGGAGATACCCACTTACGAAACCTTGCTGCAACGGCTCAAGAACCGTCCCCACGAGGCGGTTTCGGAGAGCGACCGCGCCATGATCGTCACCTTGAGCTTTGCCTATATCGAGCCCCGGCACCGCTTCGGCCTGCTGAGCGACGAGCTGATGAGCAAGATTGTCGCGGCACGCAACCGGTTCTATGAAAACCTGCCGCCCGAGCTGCAAAATGCGATCGAACGGTATGATCCTGCCAAGTACATTGCCGCGGCCACCGTCATGGACAATGTCCTGTTCGGGCGTGTGGGCACCAATCATCCCGACGCGCCGGACCGCATACGCTCCATCGTCTATGAGATTCTCGACGAACTGGGGCTTTATGCCGAACTTCTGGATGTCGGCCTGGACTTCAACGTCGGCTCCGGCGGCAGGCGGCTGACCGGTGGACAGCGACAGAAGCTCGACGTTGCCCGGGCCCTGCTCAAGCGTCCTGATTTTCTCATTCTCAACCGGCCGCTGTCGGCGCTCGACCAGCGCATGCAGGAAAAGGTGCTGCGAAACGTCCTCGAGGAAGCCAGGCGCGACGGTTATTCGCCGACAATAGTGTGGGTCGTGACCAATCCGGGGATGGGAATGATGTTCGATCGCGTTATCGTCTTCGACTCGGGTCAATTGGTGGAAGACGGAACACCCGAGACACTTTTGGCAAGGAACGGTATCTTCAAGGAACTGTTGTCATAGAGCAATGGACATTCAGATGGGAGCATTCTGCCGGTGGAATTTACTGCAAGCTCAAGGGATTCGGCCAAGGGCGTAGGGGGACCACATCCGCGCCTAAAACCCGAAGGTTTGCCGCAAATTCGCCCGGCTCTTCGGGTTTCAGGCGGCACCGCCCGATCGCACGACATCGGGCTTGCCGCCTTTCGCGTGGTTCGTCTCGCCGTCCCGGAAATAGAATTGATTCCATCTGGGCGGCCGTTGGTCTAGTCTGGCAAACGCGAATTTGGGAAGGTTTGCGACAATGCTGCTCAAGGATGAAGTTGGAATGCTGCAACGCGTTCCCTTGTTCTCTGCCATCGAGCCCACAAAGCTCAAGCTGCTTGCGTTCACATCCGATCGTGTGAGCTACAGCGCCGGCCAGATCCTTTTCCGGCAGGGCGACGAGGGAGACGCCGCCTATGTCATCCTTTCAGGCAGGGCCGATATTCTGGTCGATTCCGACAGCGGACCGATAAAAGTTGCCGAACTGGAGCCAAATTCGATTGTTGGCGAGATCGCCATATTGTGCAACAGCTCCCGCACTGCCACCGTCAGAGCGGCAAGTCCGCTGGAAGCCTTGAGAATCCGCAAGGATCATTTCCTGAGGCTTATGCGGGAGTTCCCGGAAATGACCATTGAGATGTTGCGGGTTCTTGCCGATCGCCTAAGCCATACGACCGCGGATCTGATCGACGCACGAAGCGCCAAATAACGAAGACGTGCGCTCGACCTACGTCGTCGTGATGGCACTGTCCTCTTTGTGAGAAGGTCACCCGAGAAAACCTGTCTCGCCTAGCAGCAGTTGTTTGGCTACGATGGGCGACGGGGCTGCGAAGGGCTAGCATGGACGACGACGTTTTCCTGGTCAGGTTTTGGGGCGTGCGCGGCAGCATTTCGGTATCGGGGCCAGAATTCTCTCGCTATGGCGGCAACACGACCTGCATTGAGATGCGATGCGGAAAGCATACGCTTCTATTCGACGCGGGCTCTGGCCTACGGCCTGCCGGCGACGCGCTTCGGGCATCGGGCGTGACCGATTTCGACCTGCTTTTCACCCATTGCCATTACGATCACATCATCGGGCTGCCGTTTTTTGCGCCGATCTATGACTGGAGCGTCAAGGTTACGCTTTGGTCCGGGCATCTTGCAGGACGCATGACGACGCGGCAGATGGTCGATGAGTTCATGCGGCCGCCGTGGTTTCCGGTGAAACTAGATATCTGCAAGGCAAGGCTCGACTGCCGCGATTTCGTGTCCGGAGACGTGCTTCGGCCGCGCGAAGGGGTGGTGGTCCGAACCGGCAGTCTTATCCATCCGGGCGGCTGCATAGGCTACCGGGTCGAATGGGGCGGCCGCGTCGTGGCGGTGATCACAGACACTGAGCACGAGCCGGACAAACTCGATCAGGCGGTGCTCGGCCTGATCGAAGATGCCGACCTTGTCATTTACGATTGCACCTACACCGAGGAGGAAATGGAACGCCGCCGCGGCAACGGGCACTCGACATGGCAACAGGGCGTCAAGCTCTGTGAGGCGGCCGGTGCGCGCGGGCTTGCGCTGTTTCACCACGGTCCGACACGCACCGACGAGGAACTGGACGAGATCGAGAAACTGGCCAAAGACAGGTTTGCCGGCGCTTTTGCCGCGCGGGATGGCCAGACGCTCAAATTTCCAGTCTCATCGCACAAAAAGCGCTGAGCCATTTTCTCTAGATCGCTTCACCGTTTCACAAAACGGTGAAGCACTCTATCTCTCTGTTTTGACGCAATTCCTCAGGGAAAGCGCTACGCGCTTTTCCCGGGAAACCGTTCACACTTTTCCTGGAATTGCTCTAGCGGCGCTGCGCCCGATCAATGTCCTGATCGGAAGCCATGCGCAGGCTTCAGTCCGTGCGGTGACCGTGAACAGCCGTTCGAGGAAAAGCCAGGCCGACTCATCATGTACGAGATGATGGGTGAGCAGGCCGACCGGTTCGCCGCCGTCGAATGCATGCTGCAATTGCGCGATGACAGCCTGAACCAATAGGCCATGATCGCGGCAGCCGCGCGTGCCATGCCAATCCATGATGTCGACATTGCTGTTGATGACCGCCAGTGGAGCCGGCTTCGGCGGACCATAGACCGACAATGCCGCAAATCCTATCGATCCAAGGTCGGATACCAAGCCGGCGTCGATCCTGTTCCAGGGTGGCACCAGCATCGGAACGGCACGTGCGCCGTGCAGGCCTGTTACGTGCGACAGCCCGCGAGCCAAATCATCGAGCACCGCCTCGCGTGGACGATGCGGGCCGAGTTCCTGCTTTTTCTGGTCCTCGGGCGCATGATTTCGGTGCGCCCAGCCATGGATGGCGACCGTGACATGCGGCGCCTCGTCAAGCCGGACGACAAGCTTCTCATCAGTCAGGGCCGGTATGACGGCCAGAGTGACCGGAACCGCGAATTTGCCGGTGAGGTCGAGCAGCCGATCAAGCGCAGGCGTCGGATCCACGGCGTCATCGTCGCGCAGCCAAAACTCTGCCTTACGGTCCGCCCGTTGCCGGCACGCCAGTTCTTCCACCAAGGGCTGCCAGATCTGATCGGATGTCATGAAACCAGGATCTTCGCAAGAAGTTCGGCGAGACGCGCCGCTGCAGCATCGAGGGCACGTTCTTCGAGGATGAAACGTCTGGCTTCCGCGGCCATGATGGTTCTTTCGTCGTCATGGGCCAGGAGCCTTGCAATGGCAGAAGCGAACGCCGCCACATCACCCGGCGGGGTGAGAAGCCCGGTCTGGTCATCCCGCACGACCTCCGGCACGCCGGCGATGTCCTGAGCCACCACCGGAAGGCCGGCGGCCTGCGCTTCAAGATAGGCAACGCCATAAGCCTCGCCGTAACCCGGCCAGACGTAAATTCCCCCACTGTAGAGGACATCCGGCACGGCGGCCGGCTCAATCGCGCCAAGCCATTCGATACGGTCGGCGGGCAAGCCGGCGAATTGCGCCTTGACCTCGTCACGGGCAGGCCCATCGCCGACGACCGACATGGTCCAGGGCAGGTGGCCGATCCGACTAAGCGCCTGCGCCAGCATGCGATAGCTTTCGACTTTGTCGCCCGGGCGCATCATGGCGACGGTAACGAGGCGCGTTGGACAACCCCGTACCGGCAGTTCCCGGAATACCGATGTGTCGATGAAGGGCGAGAGCATACCGAAAGCGGCGTCGGGAATCGCATCTGTCAGTCCCTGGCGATCCCTTTGCGTGAAGCAGATGTTCAGCGCTGCCTGTTCGACGGCTCGCGCCACCAACGCTTGCGTATCGCCCCACAAACCGGCATTGCGCCGCCTCGAATAGGAGGCTTCCGCTGTCACATAGGGGATAGCAAAAGCCGACGCCAGCTCGGGTCCGATCAGGTCGGGTGCCTTGTAATAGGGATGATAGGAGAACCAGAGATCGGGCTTGCCGTCGCGATCCCAAAGCTTGGTCAGTCGCGCGACTTCCTCTCCGGCCTCGACCTTGAGCGCATCGAAACTTTTCGAGTCCGGTTCGCGTAGATAGAAGCGCAATTCGGATGCCAGTTCGACGCTATGCCCTCCATGCTCCAGCGCCTTGACCAGCGTCCGTGCCATCTGGCGGTCGCCGGACGCAACGGGATGATTGGGTGACTTCAGCGGCGCGTAGAAAGCAATTCGCATCGCCGGACCCTATCATCGGAAAGCCTGCGCAAGTCAATTTCGAAGCATGATCGATTTGACCTTCGAGCAGTCGAATGTGCTATCTGATGCTCATGGAAACAGCTGCCGCGTCCGACCCGTTTGTCGCTTCTTTGCCGGTCTTCGCAAAGTTCGAAAGCGTTGCCGATATCGATAACTATCGGCCTCTCCCCGATGGCTGGGCGCTGGCCACCGCCGACATCGTCGGCTCGACCAAGGCGATCGAGGCTGGGCGCTATAAAACCGTCAATATGGCTGGCGCCAGCGTCATTTCGGCGCTGCTCAATGCGCTGGGTCGGCAAGATCTTCCCTTTGTCTTCGGCGGCGACGGCGCGCTCGTGGCGTTTCCCGGCTCGGCGCTGGAGATCACCCGCAACGCGCTGGCGGCTGTCCAGAGATGGGTGGCGGACGAACTGGACCTGACCTTGCGTGCCGCAATCGTGCCGATAAAGGATATAAGAGCGCAAGGCCTCGACGTTCGCGTGGCGAGGTTCCAGGCCTCGGAAGCGGTCTTCTATGCCATGTTCGCCGGCGGCGGCGGCAGTTGGGCGGAAGCCGAGATGAAAGCGGGGCGCTACCGCATCGATCCGGCGCCGGCCGGCGCGCGGCCGGATCTGACTGGTCTCTCCTGCCGCTGGAACCCGATCGAAGCCCGGCATGGCGAAATCGTCTCGATCATAGCCGTACCGGGGGTGTCGCGCGACTTGCGCGGTTTTCAGTTTCTGGCTTCCGACATCATCGTCCTTGCCGGCAGGCAGGAACGCGATGGCCACCCGGTGCCGGTGAACGGGCCAGGCTACAGTTTTCTGCCCGCCGGCCTCGATATCGAGGCGCGGGCCATGGCGCCGTCAGGATGGCGGTGGCTGTCGAAGCTGTGGATAGTGTTCCTGATGACGCTTACGGCCGTCACCGATAGATACGGCTGGACGATCGGCAGTTTCGATCCGAAGGTCTACAAACGCGACGTGGCCAGCAATTCGGATTTCCGGAAGTTCGACGACGGCTTGAAGATGACCATCGACGTTGACGCGGATGTGTTGCAACGGATCGAGAACCGGCTGAAACAGGCGGAAGAGGCGGGCATCTGCAACTATGGCCTGCACCGCCAGAAATCGGCCTTGATGACATGCCTCGTCGCCTCGCCGCTGCAGCGCGATCACGTTCATTTCATAGATGGCGCCGCCGGCGGCTATGCGATGGCTGCCGCAAGCCTGAAGGCGAAGGTGCCGGTCTGACGACGGCTTGCGGAAATCGATATTCCGCAATATGCCTCGGGGTTCTTGGGGACCAGTTGAGCCTCGCCATTAGAGCGGATAGCCTGCCGAATTGACGGAAAGCAATTTTTGGACGCCTCGCGATCGACATATGACCGTCTTCTGAACCGGATTTCGACGCGCGCCGCGCAAGTCGGCGTGATCGGACTGGGCTATGTCGGGTTGCCGCTGGCGGTTGCGATCGCGCGCGCCGGCTTCCCGGTTTCCGGCTTCGACATCGAAGCCCAGAAGGTCGAGAGCCTGAACAACGGACAATCCTACATTGAGGCGGTGACGTCGACAGCCCTTGCCGGCCAAGTGGCGAGCGGACGGTTCCGCGCCACTGCGGATTTTGCCGAACTGGCCGTCTGCGATGTCATCATCATCTGCGTTCCGACTCCGCTGACGAAAAACCGTGAGCCGGACCTCTCCTTCGTCAGGAACACGGCAGGCACCATCGCGAAGCATCTGCGTCTCGGCCAGCTGATCGTGCTGGAATCGACCACCTATCCCGGCACCACCGACGACGTGATCAAGCCCATACTGGAAGAAACCGGCTTGCAGTCGAAGACAGACTTCTTCCTCGGCTTCTCGCCCGAACGCGAGGATCCCGGCAACGTCAACTTTGACGTCGCGACGATCCCCAAGGTCGTGGCAGGCGACGGCATTGAAGCGGCGACACTCGTACAGGCTTTCTACCAGGGCGTGGTCAAGACCGTCGTTCCGGTTTCCACCACGGCGACCGCCGAGGCGGTGAAGCTGACGGAAAACATCTTCCGTTCGGTCAATATAGCCCTGGTCAACGAGTTGAAGGTCGTGCTCGGTGCGATGGGCATCGACATCTGGGAGGTTATCGAGGCGGCAAAGAGCAAGCCCTTCGGCTACATGCCTTTCTATCCTGGCCCCGGACTTGGCGGGCACTGCGTTCCGATCGATCCCTTCTACCTGACCTGGAAGGCGCGCGAATACGAACTGCCGACCCGCTTCATCGAGCTGGCGGCAGAGATCAACACGGCCATGCCGCGTCATGTGGTCGATGAACTGGCGAAGGCGCTGGACCGGCGCTGCGGCAAGGCGCTCAGCCGCTCGCACATTCTCATAATCGGGCTTGCCTATAAGAAGAATGTGCCCGACATCCGCGAAAGCCCCTCATTGCGGCTCATTGAACTCATCGAGGAATGGGGCGGCAAGGCGGAATTCCACGATCCGCATGTTACCGAGATCCCGACCACACGGGAGCATATGGCGATCAAGGGGCGGCGCTCGGTCGAACTGACCGAGGCGGCCTTGAAGGATTTCGATGCTGTCGTCGTTGCAACCGACCACGACGCGATCGACTATCAGGCGATCGCTGATCACGCTCTTCTGATCGTCGACACACGCAATGTTTTCAGCCGCCTCGGGCTAGCCCGAGCGACGGTGGTGAAGGCCTGACAGCGTCTGAGCCGGCGAATTTTTGCCCGATGTCAGGATCGTGATTGCACTCCGCCGGCAGTCTCGCCACATAATGCCCCAGTAGTTCGGAGAGAGCATGAGCACAGCGCAAGCAGAAATTTCCACCATTCTTATGGATAAGGTTGCCGATTGGCTGACCCAATCGGCGCTGGCGGGCGACGACCTGGAAACATTGGTAAAGGGCTTTTGTGAACGGCTGGCGGCTGCCGGCCTGCCGTTGAAGCGGGTGCATTTGGGCTTTTCGATGCTTCATCCGCTTTACGACGCGCTTGGCTTCACCTGGCTCCGCGGCCAGGGAATGGAGGTGGAAGGCTTCCGCAATGAGGACGGCGCTCATTCTGACAGATTCCTGAACAGCCCATACTACCATCTGCTCAGCCACAAGCTCGACCATCTGCGGCGCCGGCTCGACCCGTCGGTGACGTCGGAATTTCCTGTTTTTGATGAACTCAGGCTTATGGGCGTCACCGACTACATGGCTTTCGTCCATCCCTTCAACGGCAATACCAGTCAGGGCATGATGGGCTCCTGGTCCACCGACAGTGCCTCAGGCTTCAGCGACAGCATGATTTCGGCGCTGTTGCGCATCCAGAACCATCTCGCCATCGCAACCAAAATGGCAGTGCTCACCAAGCTCGCCGACAACATGATGACTACTTATCTCGGCGGCGACGCCGGCAGGCGGGTGCTGGACGGCCAGATCAAGCGCGGCGAGGGCGACACAATCCGGGCCGCACTGGTCATGGGCGATATGCGCGGCTCGACAAGGCTTGCCCAAACCTCCGGCCGCGAAATCTATATCGAGACGCTGAACCAGTTTTTCGATGCCATTGCTGCACCTTTCAATCGCAAAGGCGGGCAGATCATGAGTTTCCTGGGGGATGGCTTCATTGCCGTCTACCCTTGCGAAAGGCACCGTGCGCAGTCCGAGATCGCCTGCCAGGCTGCCCTTGCGGCGGCGCACAAGGCCAGCGCGCGCATGATGGATCTCAATCTGCGCAGAAAGGAGCAGGGGTTGGGCGGTATAAAATTTGGTATCGGCCTGCATGTCGGCAATGTGATGTTCGGCAATGTCGGGCTTACCGACCGGCTCACATTCTCTGTCTTCGGCTCGGCTGTAAACGAGGTCCAGCGCCTCCAAACCCTGACCAAGAAATATCCGCATAGCGTTCTCGCCAGCAAAGACTTCGCCAGCTATTGCGGCGCCGACAGCTGGCTGACGCTCGGCGAGGAGGAACTGGCGGGTATCAAACAGAAGCTGACGGTGCTTTCACCCGATCTGTCGGGTGCTCTCGCACCCGATGAAGACGGTGCGCTGGAGCCGATTTACGACCGAATATCGGACGCCGAGCAGGTCATGCTGCTTCATCGCGATGCCGCGCGGCAGTCGGCGGGCGACCCGAGGAAGCTCCAGTAACCGCAACGATCTGATCCGAACGCCTTTGGTATGCAGTCCGGTCGCCGGTTCCGCAGGGAACTGGCGACCGTTTCGAATCCAAGTTGCTCTAGGCGCGCAATCCGCTAGTCTCGCTTTCTGGGTCTGCCGGCCGGCAGTCCGCCAGAGTGGGCTGGTTGAGAATGAATTCGGGCGTTGATCTGCTGCGGATCGAGGATGTTGGCATCTCTTTTGCCATTATCGGGGGACCGTTGCACGCCGTCAGGCGCGCAAGTCTTCGCGTGCTGCCCGGCAAAGTTACCGCGCTTGTGGGCGAGTCCGGTTCCGGAAAATCGGTTCTCAGCCAGGCAGTGATGGGCATTTTGCCGAACACAGCTCATGTTCGCGGCCGTATCCTGTTTTCCGATCCTGAAAAGCCCGGCACGACGCAGGATATTCTGCAGATGCCGCGTGACGGACCAGAAATCCGGGCGTTGAGAGGCCGCCGCATCGGCGAGATCTTTCAGGAGCCGATGACATCGCTGTCGCCGCTGCACACGATCGGCAATCAGGTCAGCGAATCCCTGCAGATTCATACGCCCATGGCTCGGGTGGAGCGCAAGGCGCGGACCGAGGAAATGCTCGGCCTTGTCGGCTTTCCCAACCCCAAGCGCGCCTATGACATGTATCCCTTTGAACTTTCGGGAGGATTGCGTCAACGCGCCATGATCGCCATGGCGCTTATCTGCCGGCCCGCCCTGTTGATCGCCGACGAGCCGACGACGGCGTTGGACGTCACCATCCAGGCGCAAATCCTGCAATTGCTGCGCGGGCTCCAGACCAAGCTGAACATGGCGATGCTGCTGATTACGCACGACCTTGGCGTGGTCGCCAATGTCGCCGACGAGGTGGTGGTCATGTACCATGGCGAGATCATGGAAGCGGGACCAGTGGAGGCGATATTCCGCCGGCCAGGCCACCCTTACCTGAAGGGCCTGATGGCAGCCGTTCCGCATTTCGACCTGAAGCCTGGCGAAAGGCTAAAGGCGCTTCGCGAGGTGCCGGTGAATGTCGGGAACCTGCTCGGCAATCAGACGGCGCCGGCATCGAAGGGGCTGGACGACATCCTGCTGTCGGTCAGGGATCTGACAAAGACCTTCACCATCCGCAAGTCCGGATGGTTCGGCGGGGATCATCAAACCTCCGTTCGCGCCGTGGACGGTGTGAGCTTCGATATCAGGCGGGGTGAGTGCCTGGGTCTTGTCGGCGAAAGCGGCTGCGGTAAAACCACCGTCAGCAAGATCCTCATGCGGGCTGTCACCCCTAGCGGCGGCTCTGTGATCTTCAACGGCCGCGATGATCCGATCGACGTCTTGGAAGCCGAGGGAGACGCCCTGCGCATGTTGCGCGCGAAAATCCAGATGGTCTTCCAGGATCCGGTTTCGTCGCTTTCACCTCGCATGACGGTGGAAAACATCTTGAGCGAGCCGCTGGAAATCCATCAACGTGGCAATGCCGCGTCCCGACTCGTCACGGTCAAGAGCCTGATGCAGGCAATCGGGCTCGATCCGCGCTTCATAAAGCGTTATCCGCACAGTTTCTCCGGCGGGCAGCGTCAGCGTATC
Source organism: Mesorhizobium sp. WSM4821 (assembly GCF_055901555.1). Taxonomy (NCBI): domain Bacteria; kingdom Pseudomonadati; phylum Pseudomonadota; class Alphaproteobacteria; order Hyphomicrobiales; family Phyllobacteriaceae; genus Mesorhizobium; species Mesorhizobium sp. WSM4821. The sequence goes on from NZ_CM148371.1 coordinate 7,008,232, forward strand.
GGGATCGCGCGCGCGTTGGCGCTGGGGCCTGAACTCCTGATCTGCGACGAGCCGGTTTCGGCACTCGATGTCTCTGTCCAGGCGCAGATCCTGAACCTGCTGAAGGACCTGCAGAAGGAACTGGGCCTGACCTACCTGTTCATATCCCACAACTTGGCAGTGGTGGACTACATGGCAGATCGCATCGCGGTGATGTGCGGCGGGCGTATCGTCGAACTCGCGCCGCGCGACATTCTGCTAAGGAAACCGGTCCACCCCTACACGCGCTCACTGGTCGCCGCAGTACCTTACCCCGATCTCGACAGGCCGATGGATTTCAAGACGCTGAAGCTCGGCGGCGCTTCCGACACCAGTGCATGGGGACCGCAATTCCGCGATGAGGGCGACGAGGATATGCTGTCGCCGCTCGACCTTGGCGGCGGCCACCTCGTGCTGGCCCGGCGTACGGCCGATGTCAGCGAGTTACGCCATTGATCAACCGGCGCACCGTCCTTGGACTTATGGCTTCGGCATTTCTGCCGGGCACGTCGCGCGCCGGCGATCTGGAGCCGGCATTTCTTCAACCGCGGCTGAAGGCCAGGGCGCTGCCGGCACTCGCCGAACGCCTGCCCAAGAGCCCGCGCGCGTTGAATCTCACTGCGATGGGCCGGCAGCCCGGCCAGTATGGCGGCACGCTGCGTACGATCATCGGCAGCCAGAAAGATATCCGGATGATGACGATCTATGGCTATGCTCGCCTGGTCGGCTACGACGAAAAGCTTAACCTGCAAGCCGACATTCTCGAAAGTTATGACGTAGCGGATGATCGCGTCTTCACTTTCAAGATACGGGAAGGGCATAAATGGTCCGACGGCAGCCTGCTGACGCCGGAGGATTTTCGCTATTGCTGGGAGGATGTCTGGCTGAACGATGAGCTTTCGCAAGGCGGGCTTGCCCCGGCCCTGCTGGCGGACGGCAAGCCGCCACGCTTCGAGATCGTCGATCCATCGACGGTCCGCTATAGTTGGGATGCGCCAAATCCCGACTTCCTGCCCAAGCTCGCTGCTGCATCCCCGCTATCGCTTGTTCTGCCGGCCGCCTATCTCAAGCAGTTCCACAAGAAATACCAGGATCAATTTCGGCTCGCCGGCCTAATGAAGGAGAATCGGGTCAAGAAATGGACGCTCCTGCATATCCGCATGTCGCGGCAGTATCGCCCGGAGAACCCGGAGCTGCCGACGCTCGATCCCTGGCAGAACCGGACCAAGCCGCCGGCTGAACAGTTCGTCTTCGAGCGCAATCCGTTCTTTCATCGAACAGACGAGAACGGCCGGCAACTGCCCTACGTTGACCGGATTGTCATGAATGTCAGCTCGTCGGCGATCATTTCCGCCAAGACCGGTGCGGGCGAGAGCGACCTGCAATGCATGGGAATTGACTTCACCGACTACTCCTTCCTGAAGGATGCCGAGAAGCGCTACCCGGTGAAGATGCATCTGTGGAAACGCACACAGGGTTCGCGGCTGGCGCTGCTCCCAAATCTGAATTGTGCCGACCAGGTCTGGCGCGGTCTCTTGCGTGACGTGCGCGTGCGCCGCGCACTTTCGCTCGCTGTGGACAGGCGAGAGATCAATATGGCTGTGTTTTACGGATTGGCGCAGGAAAGTGCCGATACTGTCATGCCGGAGAGCCCGCTCTACCGGCCAGAATTCGCGAAAGCCTGGATCGCCTATGATCCTGACCAGTCCAATGCCCTGCTCGACGAGGTCGGGCTTAAGACGCGTGACGATGACGGCCTGCGGATACTTCCCGATGGACGCCCTGCGCAGATCATAGTGGAAACGGCCGGCGAAAGCACACTGGAAACCGACGCGCTCGAACTCATCACCGATCACTGGCGCAAGATCGGCATCGCCCTGTTCATCCGGACTTCGCAGCGCGACATCTTCCGCAGCCGCGCGCTTGGCGGCCAGATCATGATGTCGATGTGGTCGGGCATCGACAATGGCGTGCCGACCGCCGACATGAACCCGAGCCAGTTGGCCCCCACCATCGACGACCAGCTGCAATGGCCTCTCTGGGGTGCTCACTACTTGTCTCATGGCAAGATGGGTGAGGCACCCGATCTTCCTGAAGTAGTCGAGTTGATGGCTTTACTCAAGCGCTGGAAAGCATCGACCGAAGCCACGGAGCGCACCGAAATCTGGAATTCGATGCTGTCGATCTACACCGATCAGGTGTTTTCGATCGGCACGGTGAACGGAACGCATCAGCCGGTTCTGGCGTCTTCGCGGCTGCGTAATCTGCCTGACAAGGCGCTCTACGGCTACGACCCGACGGCCTATTTCGGTGTCTACATGCCGGATACATTCTGGCTTGGAGAGTCCTGAGCGTGCTTCGATACATTGTTTGGCGCATCACCGTGATGGTTCCAACGCTGCTGGTCATATCGGCGCTGGTGTTCACGATCATCGAACTTCCCCCCGGCGACTATTTCGACAGCTTTGTTGCCGAGCTTCGGGCTCAGGGTGAAGGGGTGGATTCCGATCGCATCGAGATGATGCGCAAGGAATATGGTTTCGACAAGCCGCCGATCATTCGCTACTTTTACTGGGTCGGCGGGATGCTGCACGGCGATTTCGGCTATTCCTTCGAATATGAGCTGCCGGTTCGCGACGTCGTCGGGGACCGAATGTGGCTGACCGTGCTGGTTTCCTTCGTCACGATCATCTTCACCTGGCTCATCGCCTTTCCGATCGGCATGTACTCCGCAACGCATCAATACAGCTGGGGCGACTACGGCCTGACTTTCTTGGGCCTTCTCGGCCTTGCCATTCCGAACTTCATGCTGGCGCTGATCCTGATGTATTTCGCCAACATCTGGTTCGGCACCTCCATCGGCCATCTCATGGACCAGCAATATCTCGGCGAGCCGATGAGCTGGGCCAAGGCGAAGTCGATCCTCGCCCATCTCTGGATCCCGGTCTTGATCATCGGCACCGGGGGCACGGCAAGCATGATCCGGCGGCTGCGCGCCAATCTGCTCGATGAGCTACACAAGCAATATGTCGTAACCGCGCGCGCCAAAGGCCTTCATCCCTTCAGGGCGCTGGTCAAATATCCGCTGCGCATGGCGCTCAATTTCTTCATTTCCGACATCGGCTCTATCCTGCCGGCCATCATCTCCGGCGCCGAAATCACGGCGATCGTGCTGTCTTTGGAAACGACCGGGCCGATGCTGATCAAGGCGCTGCAAAGCCAGGACATGTATCTGGCGGGGTCGTTCCTCATGTTCCTCGCCTTCCTGACGGTCATCGGTGTCCTGATTTCCGACCTGGCGCTGGCGCTGCTTGATCCACGAATTCGTTTGCAGGGCGGCAGCACCAAATGAACACGCATTCGCCGCTGCCCGCTCCGGGTGCTCCACTGCAACACTACGTTTCCACCGCGCCCATTGACCTGCAGTCGGTCGAGGCGATGACGCCGGAGCAGTCGAAAGTCTTTCAGGCGTCGCAGTTGCGGCTGATGTGGTGGAAATTCCGGATGCACCGGCTTGCCGTTGTATCCGGCATATTCCTGGCGGCGCTTTATTTCGGGATACTGATCTGCGAGTTCCTGGCGCCCTACAATCTGCACACGCGCAACATGGACTACATCCATTCGCCGCCGCAGCGGGTGCACCTGTTCCACAACGGCCAGTTCGTCGGGCCGTTCGTCTATGGCCGACAGATGACACTGGATATGGACACGCTCAAGCGGAACTACATCGAGAAAAAGGATGATGTTCAGCGGATCCGTTTCTTCTGCAAGGGCGACAGTTATCAGTTCTGGGGCCTGATCGAAGGTGACAGGCATTTTGTCTGCCCTGCCGAAAACGGCCAGCTCTTTCTAGCCGGCACTGACAGGCTGGGGCGCGATGTGCTCTCGCGCATCATCTATGGCGCACGCATTTCACTGACAATCGGCCTCGTCGGCATCAGTTTCAGCTTCCTGCTCGGCATCGTCATCGGCGGACTGGCCGGCTATCACGGCGGTATCTTCGACCTGATCGTTCAACGGATAATCGAAGTTCTGCAATCGATCCCCAGCATACCGCTATGGCTGGCTCTGGCGGCGATCATGCCGATAACCTGGAGTCCGATCCTGATCTATTTCGGCATCACCGTCATCCTCGGGCTGCTCGACTGGACCGGATTGGCGCGGGCCGTGCGTTCAAAGCTTCTAGCCTTGCGCGAGGAGGATTACGTTCTGGCCGCGCAATTGATGGGCGCCAGAAGCAGCCGCATCATCGGGCGGCATCTCATTCCCGGTTTCATGTCGCATCTGATCGCGACGGCGACGATCTCCATACCCGGCATGATCCTGGGCGAGACGGCGCTAAGCTTCCTCGGGCTCGGCCTGAGGGCGCCGATAACCAGCTGGGGCATCCTGCTCACCGAGGCGCGCAGCGTCAGCGTCATCGCGTTCTATCCATGGCTGCTTTTGCCGATGCTCCCCGTCATTCTCGTCATCATGGCGTTCAACTTCCTCGGCGACGGCTTGCGGGACGCCGCAGACCCCTACAAGTGAGATCGCTATTCCGCCGCGCGGCCTGCCGACCACTCGTATTACGCTTGCCGGCGGCCGGTTGCGTTGTTGCAAGGTTCGTCGTTCGCCTCTATATGCGGCAAGCCTCGATCGGGGCTGCTGGTTCAGGACATACAATCGCATATGAGTCGTCTCGATAATTTCATCAGCAGGATGACCGCACAGCGCGACATTCTCAATCAAATCTGCCCCGAGGTGGCGAAGATGGATGGGCTTGTGCTCGAGCTCGGCCTCGGCAACGGCAGGACGTTCCACCATCTGCGCGAGCGCCTGCCCGGGCGCCGGATCGTGGTGTTCGACCGCGAAGTTGGTGCACACGCCAGCTCAATTCCCGACGCTGAAAACCTCGTGCTTGGCGAAATACGCGAGACGGCCCGCAAGTTCATTGGCATCGACGCGGCTCTTGTTCATGCCGACATCGGCACCGGCTATGACGATCGCGATGCAGTGACCTCTACCTGGCTTCCCGATCTGATTGCGCGCCTGCTTCGCGTCGGCGGCTTCGCGGTCAGTGGCACGCCGCTCGACCACCAGCTGCTGCAACGCCTCCCGCCGCCAACTTCGGAGCCCGCCGATCGTTATTTCCTCTGCAGGCGCGTGTAAGGGGCGGAGACGGCCCAAATCTTCAGGGGCCCAAGCCTTCGCTTCGGGGCCGAGTCTTCAGGGGATCGTATAGACTGCTATCTCCCGCTCAATGCCGCGCAGCGAGACCTCATGAGGCACCGGCGTCAGCGCGTTCCTGTGCAACAGATCGGCGGTGAGATTGTCTTCGACCACCGCACGCGTGGCGAAGATCGCCTGTGCCTTGGCAAGGTTCTGGACCCGTGAAGCAATGTTGACCGTCTGGCCGAAATAGTCCTGCCGCTCGTTCATCGACACGGCGATGCAGGGGCCGGCATGGACACCGATCTTGAGCAGCAGATCCTCGCGCCCGCTCTTGTCATTGAGCGCACGCATGGCATCGCGCATCCTGAGCGCCGCGGCAATTGCCCGATCGGGCGTCGCGAAGGTCGCCATCACCGCATCGCCGATCGTCTTCACCACCGCGCCTGCCTCCGCCGCAACGATCTCATGCAGAACCTGGAAATGCTCGCGCACGAGATCGAAGGCTGAAAGATCGCCCACCCGCTCGTAAAGCTCGGTCGATCCGCGCAGGTCGGTGAACAGGAAGGTCAGACTGGTGATCTTCAGGCGCTGATTGATGTCGAGCGTATCCGTGCGATAGAGATCGCGGAACGTCTGGTTGGTGAGCAGGCGCTTGGCGGTCAGGAATGGCCGGCGTTTGCCCAGGAAATCATGCAATGCCTGGCCGGCGATGAAGACCGTCGGCAGCACGCGGGTGTCGGTCCTGTTCTCCAGCGAAATGCGCAACGGGCCGGGTTGAATCTCCAGCGTCTGGTTCTGGACATGGTCGCGATCGAAGACCAAAGGGAGGCTTCGGCGCTCTTTTGTCGGTTCGCCCTTCCCGTCGATGAACTGCGCTGAATGGGTGACCGGCTCGAAGACGATGATGAATTCAGACGGAAGCTGTATCGGCAGAACCGCCTTTTCACCGGGGGCAAGCTCGATATCCTCCAGCGAGAAGGCTTCTATCTTTTTCGCGAAATCCTCTTCCGGCAGATCGACGCCGGACGCCCAGTAGATCTGGCGGAAATATTCCACCAACGGCAGTTCGTGTGGATTGTGGGCGGCAATCCTGCGCACGCGGGGACTGACGGTGAATGTCACCTCGACCATCTCGTCGAGGGTCGGTGAATAGCCCTCGGAGCACAGCGCGCAAGTGTATTCGTCCTTCTGCAGGGTTTTCAGGGTGGCGTTGGTGTCGAGCACGCCGCCACAGCCGGGGCACAGAACATTCCACGAAATGTCGAAGATGCCCACCCGCGCCGCATGGAGAAAGGCGCTTATGGCGCGTTCTTCGTCGAGGCCATGCTTGCTGGCGAAGGCTGGCGCATTGATGCGGCAAAGTTCGCGGTCCTTGCCCTGCGCGATGGTTCGCTTGATCGCATCGATTGCCTGCGGATCGACATCGGTCGATTGCCGCAGAAGCGAGAACAGATCCTGAGCTTCGTTCATCGTGCAGGCTCCGAGTGCTCCATCTTACTTCGAAACGGATCATACGGCCATTCGAATAGATAAGCCTGATGACAGTTCAATTTCCATTCGGCGGATATTCACCGGCCGCAAGCGGCACTATGATGGATCCATGGGGCATTCATCTTTGGGGCTTTCTCCCATGCCAACGTCCGACAACCCGCGATTTCCCGCGGCCCTGCGCCTTTTCTCGGTGGGGGTCATCATCGTCCTGATTGTAGGGGCCGGTTTGTTTTTCGCGCCTGCGCTGGTCAAGCTGCGCTGGCCTTGGGCGGTGACGCCGTTTAATGCCCGCTTCCTCGGCGGCTTCTACACCGCCGAAATGGTCGTGATGGCGGCGCTGCTATGCTGGAATCGTTGGTCGCCCGGCAGGCTCGTGCTCGTCATGGCCTTCATCTTCACCGTCACCGTGTCGGTGGCTTCGTTCATCAATCTTGGCTATTTCAACTTCGAGCGCAAAGCGCCCTGGCTCTGGTTTTTGGTCTATCTTGCTTCGGTCGCGGTATCCGGGGTGTTCCTGTGGCGGGCCAGGGCCCGTCCTTCTGCAAAAGGCGCGATGTTGAACCCCGCATGGCGCGGCTACATGCCGGTGGAATCGGCGATCCTCGGGCTCTATGGAGTCGGTCTGTTGCTGTTTCCCCTGACATTCAGCGGCTTCTGGCCATGGCCGATCGATGCCTTCCACGCTCAGGTCTACAGCGCTATCTTTCTCGCCGGTGCGGGCGGCACATATCTTGTCTGGAGAAACGCGCCGCGCGAGGAACTGCTGGTGCTCGGCTTGGCGCAGTTTCTGGTTGGCCTGCTTGCCATCCTTGGCCTCGTCATCACCGACGCTGCGGTGCACCGGATCGACTGGACGACGACCGGGACATTGTGCTGGCTAGCCCTTTTCGGCTGGATCGGCATCAGCGGCGTTTTCAAACTCTACGCCGCCTCCCGGTATTTTAGCTCGCAATCGGCATCATAGGTTGCAGAGACGGTTGGATTTTCACATGATGTGCGGTGCATCGTGCCGGGCCGATTGCCTTTCGCCGGGAGCGCCATGACCAGCACGACCTCGTCATCGTCCGAGAAGAAGATCCAGCCGCAGCTCCGGTCCGTCCGGCCAAGCGATGCGAAGGCGCTTTGCGCTATCTTCAACATGCCGGGCTTCCGCTGGGGCACGCTCAGGATGCCCTTCGAGATGGTAGAGCAGGTGGAGCGGCGCATCGCCAAGTCCGGCCAGGAAACCACCTGGATCGTTGCGGAGTTGGACGGCAAGGTCGTCGGCCATGGTAGCCTGGTCGTGCAGAGTTCGCCGCGCCGTTCGCACATCGGCGAGATCAATATCGGCCTTCACGATGCCTTTGTCGGCAAGGGCATCGGCTCTGCCATACTTGGCGCGCTGCTTGACGTGGCCGACAACTGGCGCGCCCTGAAGCGGGTCGAATTGACCGTCTATGCCGATAACGAACCGGCCGTCCGTCTCTACACAAGCCACGGCTTCGAGGTCGAAGGTCGGCATGTTAAGGCCGGCTTTACCGACGGGCAGTACCACGATCTCCTGAGCATGGCCCGGCTGCGGTTCTGAGATACGACTTTTGGCCTTAACTGTTTGGCCAATCCAACAAATTCGTGCGGGCGAACAGGTGATTGCTCATGGCGAACTCCGGTAGGACACGGTCAATTGGCAATCTATGTGTGGGCCGGCTGCATCCAGCAGGTCTGGTCTCCCTTGGCGTTTGCACCGCAAGTGGCTAGACGGGACCAATGACCGCCGTCTTTGACCCAACTCCTACGCCTCCGGTGGAAATCCTGGCCGTGCTGTCGCTGCTCTGCCCGGAAGTGGTGCGTGACATCGAGCAGAACTGGAATGCACCGGTTTCCGATTATGCCCGCCATCTGTGGCGACCGGTGGCAAGGCCTGCATCGGGCCCGGCGATCGCTGCCCGCTCGATCCTGCGCGAAGTCCTGCATCAGCGCCTTGGCGTGATCATGCAGCCTGAAGAGATCGGCAAGGCCCTCGAAGAATTCGAGCACAGACCGGTGATTCAGTCCGGCCTGCATTGCCTTCTTCTGATGGACCGGACCACCTTCGATGCCCTCCTGCTTGCCTGGCTCGGCGCGGTCGAAAACGGGCTGTCGGCCTTCTTCAGCTTCATGGGAACGACGATGACCATGGAGACAATTGGCCGGGAGGGGCCGGGATGGCTCGATGTCGGCGACGACAAGGTCAACTTGTTTGGCATGGGGCGCCACAAACTGTGCCGCAAAAGTGCCTGCGTGGCCGGTCCCGTCACCCTCAACAAGCGCGCGCTCGAAGCGGTGGGCGACGAAACGGATGCCAGCCGCTGGCTGGGCACACTGCTTGCCAGCCAGGACAAGGTGTTTGGAACCGCAGCCGATGCGCTGACAGCCCTCAACGAGGATCTGGTCGCCGATTGGGATCGTTCCGGCATGGCCCTGCCGGTTTTCATCGATGATCGGCTCGCCGCGGCTGCCGTGGCGCGGCATCTAGAACATGATGGCAGCCTTCTTTCCAGGCTGCTCATTGAGCCCGCAAGGCGCCAGCGTCTCGAATGTGCCTTGCAAGCGGCCGCATCGAGCCCATTCGGCAAATTCCTGCCCAATGCCACGGCCTATTTCTGGGGCATCCGCGAGGAGCGCGTGCGCAAGCTTGTCCTCGAAAACGGGCACCTGATCGAGCCTGACAGGCCGCATGGTCTTTCCATCCCGTTCGAGCGGCTGCATCTCAGGCAGGCGCTGCTGGATGGCGTGCTGCTGCCGAACTTGTTCCTGATGTTCCTCGTCCTTGCCATATTGCCGCGCGTGCGGGTTGTGGGCGGCCTGAGACAGATTGGTTATATAGCGCTGTTCCACTCGATCCTGCTGGCTGCGCTGGATGAAAACGCACCGGAAGAGCGCCATCTGGCTGCGGAGCTGCAGGTTCGGGAAAATGCCTGGGGCATGCGGGTCATCGATGAAAAGATCTCGGTCCGCGAGCAGCTTGCCGGGCTGCCGGAAGGGGCGCTCTTTCCGGACCTGCTCCGGCAATACCGTTTGCGGACATTTGCCGAGACGACCGACGACCTGAAACTGGTTCGCGAAAACGCCCGATGGCGCAAGATCGGCCAGGCAGGGATCAAGGCGAGCTGAGCCTTACTTCAGATGATTTTCTGGAGCGCAACCGCAAGCAACGGAGATCTGTCGGTGAGCCTCCGGCGTCTGATCCGGCCGCTTCCTCGACGCTGACGCCTTTCGGGATTTCGACGATGGCCGCACGAATCGCTTGATGCCCATTTGCGCTGCCACTTGCTGGTCGACGGCTATCGGTTCATCCTGTGAACGTTCTGGCCGTGAAGTGCGTAGCGAGATCACGCCGACACGGCCCTAGCGAGGTCTTGTCCTATGGACTGCTCTGGCTGCGGTTTCGAAGTTGAGGGCGGTTACGCTTTCTGTCCGAGGTGTGGCAGGCGCCAACCCGTGCCATGCGCCAGTTGCGGCTACCCCTGCGCACCTGATTTCGAGTTCTGTCCGAAATGCGGGGCAAGCGTCGGTGCGCCCGCAAAAACCGTCGAACGGCCTGCTCCGACACCAAGCCGGACCATTGTACCGCCTTCTCGAACTCCGTCGCTGCTTCCGAACATTGAAAGCGAAGAGGAGCTGCATTCCGTCTCTGACGCCGATCGACGGACGGTAACGGTCCTGTTCGCCGACCTTTGCGGCTTCACGACACTCAGCGAGCAGCTCGACCCCGAGGTCATGCAAGCGCTGCAGAACGAACTGTTCAAGGAATTGACGGCGGCCGTGCGAAACTTTGGTGGTTTCGTCGACAAATTCATCGGCGATGCACTGCTCGCTTTGTTCGGTGCGCCGGTCGCGCACGAGGACGATCCGGAACGTGCGCTTCGCGCCGCCCTCGACATGATCGCCCGGACGGCGCGGCTCGGCGAAAGCGCCCCCCACTCCGGCTCGCCTCTGTCACTCCATATCGGCATAAATACTGGTCCGGTCGTCACTGGCGGATTGGGCATCGGCACCGCCAAATCCTATTCGGTGACCGGCGATACAGTGAATACGGCGCAACGCCTGCAATCGCTGGCCGCACCGGGTGAGGTGCTGGTAGGCGAGCTCACTCACAGGCTGACCCGGCATGCCTTCTCTTACGAGTCGCTGGGTGATGTCGTGCTTCGCGGCAAGTCCGGCAGTGTGCTTGTCCATCGACTGGATGCACCGCTTGCGGCGCCGCGTGCAGCGCGTGGGCTCGAGGCGCTCGGCCTCAGCGCGCCGATGATAGGTCGTGCTGCGGAGCTCCATAGAATGCTGGCGAGCCTTGACCAGGCGTGCGGCGGCTCGGCCCAACTTGTCCGCCTCGTCGGAGAAGCCGGTATCGGGAAATCGCGGCTGGTGAAGGAGTTCGTCGCCCGCGTCGGCGACGAGGATCGTTTTCGCAACGTCGCCGTGCGGCAGGCCACGTGCTCACCGCTGGGCGAACGATCATTTGGCGCCTTGGGCGCAGTGGTGCGCAGCGCTGCCGGCATGATGCAAAACGACAATGCGGACGAAATGCGGGGAAAGCTCGCAAGCTTGCTTGCCGATCTCGGCCTGCAGGGCGAGGAGGCGACGCGGCTGATGCCTTTGCTCTACCATGTGCTTGGCCTTGGCGACCCCGATGCTACCTTGCAGCATGTCGAGCCCGAGCAGCTGCGGCGGCAAATTCTCCACGCAGTCCGCACAATCATCGAACGGCGGCTGGCGCTGTCGCCTCTGTTGATTGTCGTCGAAGACCTGCACTGGGCCGACGCCGTGTCGCTCGAGGCACTGCGTTTCGTGATGGACAGGTTGGTGCGCACGCGGTTGATGGTGTTGGTCACGCATCGTCCGGCGCCGGACAACGACCAGCTCGACTCAAGTCGGGTCAGTCACACAGCGCTCAGGCTTTCGCCGCTCAACAGTGATGATGGACGCAGCCTGCTGGCGGCGCTTTTCGGCGAGAGCTGGGTAAACTCCGCCGGAGCGCTTGTCGACCAGATCCTCGAGCGCGCGGGCGGCAACCCGCTTTTTGTAGAGGAGATCGTTCGCGGCCTTATCGATCGCGGTATACTGATGCGCGAGGGCCAGCGATGGCGGACCGTGGCAGGGGAAATCGCAACCGGCATTCCAGCCACTATCCAGGCAATGTTGCTTGCTCGCGTCGACCGGCTGCCCCAAGGGGCGCGTCGGTTGGCCCAGGAGGCCGCGGTAATCGGCCCGCGCTTCGATGCCACACTTCTGAAAACCGTGACAGCCGACCCCGGCCGGCTGGAAGCCGACTGCGAACTGCTTTGCGATGCGGAATTCATCGAGGAAGTTGCCGGATCAGGCTCGGTCTCGTCGCAGAGCTACCGCTTTACGCAAACATTACTGCAGGACGTGATCTACCAGAATCTGCTCCTGCAACGCCGGACCGACATCCACGGGCGGGTCGGCGCTGCCTTGGAGCAACTGTGCGGCGACAAGCCGGAACGGCTCGAGGATTTGACCGTGCTCGGTCATCATTTCTCACAGAGCGCCGAGCGGGAGAAGGGCGCGCACTACCTGCAGGCGGCGGGCGATCGCGCTCGCATGATATACGCCAACGACGACGCCCTTCGTTTCTACGAGCGAGCACTGACTGCGTTGGACGCGATCGGGCAAACACCGCTCAAACTGGCAATTGCAGAGCGCATTGCCGATTTGAGCGGCCCGGTAGGCCGCCGCGAGATTGCGCACCACCACTACGAGACGGTGTTGCAGGCATACCGCGAGTCCGCCAATCGTGTCGCTTCGGCGCGAGTTTTGCGTAAGATCGGTCGGCTGCTCTGGGACGTCGGCAAGCGGGACAACGCAGAATCCCGCTATGCTGAAGCGGCAGCGCTCCTCGATGGAGCGGACGCCCCGACCGAGCAGGCGCATCTCTGGCAAGAACGTGGCCGACAGGCGTTCCGTAGCGGAGATCACGCTCTCGCGGCAAAATGGGCAGACGCGGCACTGGATTGCGTACGTACTCTGACAACGGAACATGTCTCCGAGGTAGGGTATGACGCCACTCTTGTGACCGCCGAGGCACTTAATACCAAGGCTGTTGCGCTGGCTCGCCTTGGGCGAGACCGTGAAGCCGTGCGTCAGGTTGAACGTAGCATTGAATTGGCCGAAGCCGCCGGTCTACTGGGTGCGGCCTGCCGCGGCTACACCAATCTCGGCGTGCTTTACACGACCATCGATCCGGCACAGGCAATGGAGGTCTGTCGGCGCGGTCTTGAAGTGGCGCGCCATATTGGTGATTTGGGTTTCCAGGCGCGCCTCCTCGCCAATCTGGCGGTCGCTTGTTGTACTTTCACGGATCGCTGTCCAACGGAGGGCGTGCCTGCTGCCGAGAAGGCCATCGAGATCGACCGGGCGCTCGATCAGCGCGAGCACCTGCCGGTGCCGTTGATCGTGCTTGGGCAGATCCACCAGTGCCACGGGCGTCCGGAACTGGCGATTGGCTTGTTCCACGAAGCACTGGACGTAGCCCGCGAAACGGGCGAACCCCAACTGCTGTTTCCGTGCTATGATGGTCTCGCAACGCTTAATCTCGACCTCGACAATCTGGCCGAGGCCGAACGCTACTTTTCCCTGGCGCAGGATATATGCGCCCAGCACGGGCTCGACCCGGAGGCGCTTGTGGTGCTGCCTTTTCTCGACTAGCCGGGGTTGGAGGTTGGAAATGTCCTCGCGCAGTGACTTGGTGCCGCTTCAACCGGGCGACCGTGCGCCGAACTTGGTACTCGACGCCATTACCCAGGAAGGCAAGATCGCGCTTGACGACTTTCGCGGACAAAAACCGGTGCTGGTCGGCCTGTTTCGAGGTCTGCATTGTGCGTTTTGCCGGCGCTATATCGCCGCCCAGGCGCGGCTTGATCCGGATCTGCGCGACAAGGGCGTGGAGAGCCTGACGGTGGTCAACACGCCGATCGAACGGGCGCGTCTCTATTTCCGCTACCATCCGATGCCGAATCTGCTTGCGGCCTCCGATCCTGAACGCGCTTCACATCGTGCTTTTGGACTGCCCAATCTCGAATTCACCCAAAACGAGACGAACTGGCCGTACAAGGTCTCGATGGCAGCGGCAAAGGATATGCGGGTCGACATACCAGGCGAGTTGCCAGGTCCGATGGATCCTATTGCGGCCAGCGAAATCCTCAACAAGAAGGACAATTACGAAGTGACCGAAGCCGACGAGCAGATGATGGCAACGGGACACGGACAATTGGTCGGTCAATTCCTGCTGGACCGGCAGGGGATCGTCCGCTGGAGCTTCACGGAGGTTCCAGAGGGTGGGCGCTACATGTTTGGGAAGCCAAACCCGCAGGAGCTGATGTCAGCCGTGTCCCAAGTCGCCCAATAGACACCTTTGCAAGAGTGTTCCGGGGCAGTGGTGAAATGCAGTACGCGGGCCTCAGGCGTCCTGGCTCGGAACTCTACCTCCAGTTTCTTCTTGGAGAGAATACCGCCCCCGATAACCCATACACATTTCTCGTCGAGCGGCTTCCACCTACACGAATAAAAGCCCCTCGGAAGCGGGCCGACGTCGTGCCGGCGCAATGACGCGCGACCGTGTTTCGGGCGGCAAGCTGGACCGCTGGACCTGCCCTGAGTTTTTTACCGAAGGAAGCCGTCGCAACGATTGATAAGTTTGTGGCACGCAGTCGCCTCTATTCCCGCATAATGCGATAGACAGTTGCATCGCCCTCTACACCTCGAAGAGGCGCATCAAACGCGACGACGCCTCGGCCGGCAAGCAGGTCACTCACGCCGGGCGCGGAATAGAGCGCCTCGGAGATGCAAACTTGTCCGGCTTCCGCCAGCGACTGCACGCGTGCGGCGACATTGACGGTCTGGCCGAAGTAGTCGAGATTGTCGTTGAGTGTGACGGCAATCGATGGACCGCAGTGGGCACCCATCTTCAGGATAATCCCCGGCCTGACATTGTCGCCGTTGAAGCGATCGATTTCTTCAAAAATGTTGAGGGCCGCCGAAATCGCATCCGATGGCCGCGAGAACACTGCCATCACCGCATCTCCGATCGTCTTTACGACAGCGCCGGAATGCTGGTGGACCGCCGCATTGAGAAGGGCGAAATGCTCGCGGACCAGGGCATACGCGTTGAGGTCGCCAAGGCGCTCATACATGGCGGTGGAACCCTTGAGATCCGTGAACAAGAAGGTGATCTGCCGGATGCCGAGCCCCTCCTTCTCGTCGACACGCTCGGAACGGAAGAGCCGGCGGAAGGTTTGCCGCGCAAGCAGCGCCCCGCCGGAAACAAATGGATCGAAATCGAGCGTCGGCTTGGTCGTCAACGCGACAAGCTCGGGCGGCCAGTTGATGAGAAGCAACGCGCCACGACCGGGTCCCGTATTCGCAACCTCAATGACAGCCGGACCGGGCGGCATGGCCGGCAAGTCAGGCAAGAAACTCTTGCCGTCATAGTTGATCTTAAGAAGTGTCGGCGCCAACACCGGATCCCCTGATATTGGTACCGCGAATGCCGCCTGTGTCTGCACGTTGACGCCTGACAGGGAACCGGGGTCGAGGTCAGCGCGCAGCGTTGTTGTCGTGCCCGGCAGCAGGAACGTCATGCCCCGCACGAAGCCTCGCAGAACGTCCAGAAAGCGTACGTCCTGCCCGGGCAGCCGCCCGTCATTGCCGAAGCGTAGCTTCCAGTGAAAATCCTCGACAGAGAGCGTCTGGGGCTCGTGGAACGAAAGCCGCCGCAGATGGGGCGATACAGAGAAGGAGACCTCAATGAAGTCGTCGAGGTTGGTTTCGCCCGATACGTCGCACAGGCCGCAGACGTAATGCGTCTGCAATGTGCGCAGGGCGCCGAAACTATCGAGCACCATCCCGGATTGAGGACAAAGCACGTCCCAGCTCATATCGAACAGGCCGCAGCGGGCCGCGTGAAGGAAGAGGTCGATTGCTTCAGGCTCGGCGATTGCGCGGTCGCGGGCAAAGGCCAGCGGATTGACACGATAGAGCGCCTGGTCGTCGCCGCTCCTGATAAGTGTTTCGAATTTTGAGATGACGCGCGGGCTCCAGGCTCGCGCTTGCTCGATCTCGGTCATCTTGCCTTCGAGAAGACGATCGTTGACCACTGGAACGACAGCTCCACCCGTTTGCCTTGTGGCAGCCTACCAAAAATCCTGCCCGATGCGAATGGACCGGAAACGCTTCGTCTGTCTGTAGACTTGGGGCGGCACGCGCCACACTGGTGCAGACGCTCTGAATGTCGGGCGGTCATTAGCGGACTTTGCAACATACCGACTAGCGCTATTCGACGAGCCAGATTAACGGTTCTGGCGATGCTTTCTGCCGCCTCTGGAGGAGCGACGTCCTTTGTAGATGGCTCCTGCAACAAGGGGTCGACGCGACAACACCCCTTCCAACCGTCAGAATGCCGTCACCGGGAGCGAGCCCCGTCCACGTGGGGTAATCGCGGAACAACGCGCCCTGGCGGCAACGCCGGCGTTTGCGTGCTCGATCAGCCGCACGCCCGTATCGGTCTCCGCGTGACATCGCGCGATCGCGGCAGTCTGGTCACATGAGCCATTGTCAACAACGATAATCTCCAGCGCACGATAGGACTGAGCGCGTACGCTGCCGAGCGTCTCGTGGATTGTGTCTTGCCCAAGATGAGCGGAAATAATGACACTGACAAGTTCACCGCTCTTTGAGCACGGCCTCGACAATGGCAACAAAGTCATCGAGCGAGCGATCTCCGCGAATCTCGATGCGCGGAAGATCGATGGGATCGCAATCGAGGTCCGCCGGCCCGTGCTTGCGGCCGAAGCCGATCCGATATCCGCACTCCCTGGCCAGCCGGCCAAGCCGTCGGTCGGTGACAGAAAATGGTGCCGCGAACGCCGTGGTTGGCCGACTGGTCCACCGTTCAATGAACATACGAGATCGCAACAGCTCGGCGGCCAAATCAGAGCTCGACAGACCATCGATCGCGCGATGCGTCGCCAGATGGCTTCCGAAGAACGCACCTTCGGCGGAGAGGCGTCGCACCGTTCCGGCGTCCATAAGCTGTATCGGCGGACCGCTGTCGGCGTCCCACAGTGCACTTTCACCCACCAAGTCCGTCACCAGGAACACTTCCGCGGTCAGGTCGTTCGCGCGCAAGATCGGCCAGGCATGGTCGGCAAAGTTCTGGAAGCCGTCATCGAAGGTGATGAGCACTGGGCGGCCAACGAAAGGGCTACGGTTGGCGATGGACCCTTCCAGCTGCTCGGACCCAATCGCGTGAAAGCCATTGGCGCGCAGCCATGCCATCTGGCTGGCGAATGCGGCGGGTGTGAGCCGAAACCGGGTGAGCGCGGCCGGACCATCATGGGCGACGCTGTGATACATGAGGACAGGGATACGCTGCCGCCGCTCGCTACGTGCGACGTCGCGGCGCAAGGCCCGTGCCCCGCCCCAGACGATATTTCGCGAGACCCCGATTCCGACGGGCGCGCGGATTGGCACATGGTCTATCATAGGTTCCGTCGCCACCTCGCCCGGTGACAGGCGGCGGAAGCGGTCTATGCGATAGAGCTCGGTCTGGATCGATTGCTCCAGGACAAGGCCTTCGGTCGCTACCAGCGTCTCCGAGATCGCTTGTGCACCGAACGTGTTCCAGTCGAAGCCTGTCCTTTCCACATTGTCACGCAGCACGAATGCGTGTGCGCTGATGAAACTGCCGCCAGGCGCCAACGCCTCGGCGAATTTTTTAACAACGCGCCGCAACTCGGCGAGATCGTCCAGGTAGTAGAGCACTTCCGAACAGACGATCAGATCCATCTCACCCGGCAGCGTCTCGGCAGAGAAATCCAGTACGCGAAATTCAATATTCGGCTGATCGCCGCATCGCGCGCGGGCCCGTTCGACGGCTATGGCGGAGATGTCGGTTGCGGTCAAATGGCCCACTCGCGGCGCCAGCTGGCGCGTGAAATGGCCTTCCGCGCAGGCCAGCTCAAGCGCCCGTCCGATGGGAACGGCCGGCAGAATTTCGAGCTGCCGCTGATATTTTTCCTGCTCATAGGGCGAACCGTAGTTCCAGGGATCCTCTGTCGCGAAATAGCCATTCCAGAACGACGTGCGATCCCGGTCGTGCCTGGTCCGTGCACGGCGCGGCGCCGCGGGAGGCTCCGCAGGTTCGGGGCTCGACCGAACCAGCTCCCGCGCTTCCTCGGCCAATTGGGCGAGTTTGCCGAAGTGACTGTCCGGATCGGACCGGCGTTCAAGCCGCTCGGGGGGCACAACATTCAGGATCAATTCGCTCCAATAGTCCCTTGTCACTGTCCCAAGGGCGGCGAATTGCACGACAGCCTCGATCTGGCCATCCATTATCAGGTAGGCATAGATTTGATCGATTCCTTGCGGAAGTTCGACTGGGGTCGGATTTCGAGCGTCGACGCGAATTCCAAGTGTCCGCGCCAGTCTGCGCGGCGCGGCAAGGTCGTCGCCGTCGAGAAGCATTTGCTCAAGCTGATACTGTACGCGGCAACCCGCGACGGGATTGTTCCAGACCTTGCCGAGGTCGATGATCAACTGGGTGAGGGAGCCGCCGAACCTGTCCCACCTGGCAGCCAATTGCGCTGGCACCGATGAGCTTCCTGCCATAAGGCCATCGAAGGCCACCCTGGCGATCTCACGCGCCCATTTGCGTCCTGCCGGGAGCGCGCGCAGGGACTGCGGGTCGATCAAGCGCGAGCCGCTGCCGCAATCCGACGCGGCGTTCCACAACGCGAACCACGCGAGTGCTTCGGAGGCGGTGCCGCCGTTCGCCGAAATCGCTCCATTGACGTGAGCCGGTGCCGGGTGTTTGACCCTGGGATCAGGAGAAAAGCCGCGGGCGATCACGATTTCCGCATCTACCAGCATCTGCGCCGAATTGCGGCTGAGCGAGTTGGGGCTGGCCCGATAGAAAGCGAGCGGTTCGTCGACCATCACCCAATTTTTGCCCAGACGTGCGAGGCGCTGCCACAGATCCCAGTCCTCGCAGGTGCGCAGCGACACATCGAAGCCGCCCAACTCGACAATTGTCTCCCGGTCGACGAGCAGCGCGTGAGTGGCGATGGCGCATCGGCGGGCGAATGTTTCGAAGGGCTGGGTAGCAACTTCCGCCGGAATGCTCGACGGCGCGAGTTCGCCATCGGGCATCACGCGCCGGGAACCGCAATAGGCGGCGACCGCATCGGGCGCGGTTTTCAGTGCGGCCAGCATTTTCGCAAGGAAGCTGGCATCCACCCAATCGTCCGCATCCAGAAACATGAGCCAGCGGCCGCGTGCTGTCGAAATCCCGCTATTGCGCGCGCCGGCGGCGCTATACGTGCAAGAGCTCAACTGCCGAAACCGGGCATCGCGCTCCACATAACCGGCCAAAATCGCGGCGGTGGCGTCCGTGGAAGCCTCGTCGACAACGATCGCCTCCCAGTCCATTATTTGCTGATCGAGAAGGCAGTCGAGCGCGCGCGCCAGCGTTACCTCCGCGTTGTGCGCGGGAACCACGATTGAAACCAAGGGATTATCCGCCACGCCGTCTTACCCGCGCCTGGTTCGAAGGTAGAACAAGAGTCCCGAAACATAGCCGGCGAATTCCTGCCAAAGGAAACGGTCCTCAGGGACGCTGCGTCCGAGCAGTCCCCTGCGAACTCTTCCGAGCCGCCGCGACTCCGCCACTTGGCTGCAGAGCGAGCCTGCCCCTGTCGTGCTATCGATGTTGGAAGCCTGGTGCAGCATTCGCTTCCGTGCCGCCGAGCCTGGGCGCCCGCTGTCGCAGATGCACGTCAAAGCCAAGCATGCCGCATACTCATGTCGATACCCGGAATCGGCGCCATGGCTACAAGCTGCGGTCGCTGGCGCCGTATGAGGTGCAATAGCTATGGCAAACTGACGGCTTTTGCAATCGGGGGCGCAATAAATGCAGGCCCACTGAAGCTGGTGTGAAGGACTGCAGCTATTGTGACTATTGCCCCCTCCTATCGACCGGAATGCCTCGATTCCGAGGTGTATTCTCGAACAGCCATTCTCCGTGCGAAAGAAGTCCTTCTTCTACCGTTGGGCCCGCCTCGGAAGCCAATCGTTGCAGTATAGCAGCCGGGTGCGAGACAGTATGTGCCCGCCAAACCAGATAATTTAGCCGCATCTAATGAATATGCGCTACTTAATTCCGCCCCAGTAGATAATGGCCTGATAGTGTATTGCCCATTTCGATAGTAGATAGCGCCCAATGGTCGATTAGATTAGCCGGTTGTGGCTGCTATCACAAAGGGATGCGAGAGCGACGCCAATCGGAACTTGTGCATTTTCTGCTAGTCCAAGAGATGTAAAAGGGACGCACGAATTGGCTTACGTCAAGAAGATTCCGGCTTGCGAGCCGGGTATTTTGCTGACATGCTTGCGTGTTTTTCAGTTTTGCACCGTGGCAGGTGTTCAAACGATGGGGCATAGGGATGGCTAAGGAATCTGCGAATACCGCTTCTTCAGCAAATAAAGCGGACGAAAATCTGATAGGTAATGCAGACGGGAACGGGCTGGCCTTCATGGGGGTCCAGGCGCGCGAGGGCGGCGTCTCCGGCGACGCTGTAGGTGTCGACAAGATACGTGATCTGCTGTTCGGCAACCAGATGCAGGACTATGACCGCCGTTTTTCCAAGCTTGAAGAACGGTTCTTGCAGCGCTTCAAGGATGTCGAATCCGAGGCCAAGCGCAATCTGGAAATGTACGAGTCGAATGCAAAGAAGCAGGTTGAATCGCTCGCGGCGCAATTGCGGAACGAGAAGGATGCACGAGCCGAGGCCGACAAGGAGATTGACCGCAATCTTCGCGAACAAAATCAGGCGCTTGAAAAGCAGGTGCGGGCGTTGTCGGATCAATTGAGCGAGCTTGAGCGCGAAGTTGCGGACCGGATAAATCGAAGCGATCAATTGCTGCGTGAGGAAATCAAGCAAAAGAATGAAAGCATTCAGATGCTTATCGAGAAAATGTTTTCCGATCTCAGCAACGTCAAGACTGACCGAAATCTTTTGGCTGGCCTGTTTGTCGAGGTTGCAAAGTGTCTAAATCAGGATCCCGTCGGCAGCAAGAGCAATTCGGAACGTAGCTGGAAAGTGAGTTGATCGGAACTTGACGTCGACCGTCGACCCAATCAGCCTTCCTCAAAGAGCAGCTTCGAACGATACAGAGATTGATCGCGAGGCTCTGGCTAGTCTTTTGGTCGAAATTGCCCGGAACGTCGATCCGGACTATCGCGCACGTTTGGACGGCGTTCCAACCGCCGATCCTCGCATGGAAACGCTGCGCCAGTTGCTGGTCGGCCGTGAAATTTCAGAGCTTTCACGAGTTACCCACCTGCTCGACGAACCTGAGCAGCTTGCGGCCGCAATGGGGGACGTTCTCCCCAGTGCAGCCGCTCGTGCGCCTCATGTGCAACTCGGAGAGGCCCTTGCGCCAGCTGTCGAGAGGGCGGTGCAACGGTCCATCCAGAAGAGCCCGCGTACGCTTACGGATATATTGTACCCGGTGTTTCTGCCGGCAATTCGCAAATCGATCGGGGAAAAGATCGATCAGACCTTTCAGTCGCTGAATGAAACTTTAAGACATATATTTACCTGGCATGGGCTCAAGTGGAGATTTGAAGCCTGGAGAACAGGGGCAAGCTTCTCAGAAGTTGTTCTTAAGCATTCTCTTGTCTATCGTGTAGAACATGTCTTTCTCATTAACCGCAATTCCGGTCTTTTGATAGCGCACGTAACTGCTGATAATGCAACGAGCGAAGATCCTCAACTTATTTCTTCGATGCTCAGCGCAATTCAAGATTTTGTGAAAGACTCATTTAACGAGAAAGAACAAAGCGGCCTGGACACCATCCGTTTCGGGGAGCTTCGTCTCTGGTCAGAAGTCGGACCGTTTGCGACCTTGGTTGCGGTGATCCGGGGAAATCCGCCAGAGGAATTACATGAGATAGTTCGCGATGTGTTGCTTCGCATCCATGATGAATGCTCACAGGCTTTAGAGCAGTTTGACGGCGACAGTTCGCAGTTGGCTGGCGTAGAGGCGCGGTTGCAGTCCTGCGTTGAACTGAAGCAGGAGGAATCAAACCAGGGATTTCCATGGCTGGTGGTGGCTGCAGTCCTGCTGGTTTTGATTCCGGCAGGCGGTTGGTTCTTTCTTTCCTGGCAATCCGGGCAGCGCTGGCAGGCCTATGTGTCGCGACTGGGGACCCAGCCGGGCATCATCGTTGCCGAACAAAAAATGCGCGATGGCCAATTCTATATTGCGGGCCTGAGAGATCCGCTTGCTGCAGACCCGCAGTCGCTGTTGTCCGGAACGCAGGTCAATCCCGCCCGCGTTCACTCGCAGTGGCAATTCTATCAGAGCCTTGAGCCGGAGTTCGTGGTGAAGCGGCTAACGGCGTCGCTGGCTCCGCCGGATTCAGTACGACTTTCGATCGTCAATGATCGCATCGTTGCCGAGGGCGAGGCACCCGACACCTGGATAGATCGGGCGCGCGCAGCCGCCCGACAGCTTTCAGCAGGCGGACCGGTATTCGACATCTCCAAGGTTCGTGATGTGAGCCCCGAAACACGCGCGGCGGAGCACTGGCAGGCCTATGTGTCGCGACTGGAGACCCAGCCGGGCATCATCGTTGCCGAACAAAAGGTGCGCGATGGCCAATTCTATATTGCCGGCCTGAGAGACCCGCTTGCCGCCGACCCGCAGGCTCTGCTGTCCGGAACAGAGGTTGATCGTGCTCGCGTTCACTCGCAGTGGCAATTCTATCAGAGCCTAGAGCCGGAATTCGTGGTGAAGCGGCTAACGGCGTCGCTGAACCCGCCGAAATCGGTTCGCCTTTCGATTGTCGAGGATCGCATCGTTGCCGAGGGTGAGGCTCCCGACACCTGGATAGATCGGGCACGCGCAGCCGCCCGACAGCTTTCGGCAGGCGGACCGGAATTCGACATCTCCAAGCTCCGTGACGTGAGCCCAGAAGCACGCGCGGCCGAGCACTGGCAGGCCTATGTGTCGCGACTGGAGACCCAGCCGGGCATCATCGTTGCCGAACAAAAGGTGCGCGATGGCCAATTCTATATTGTCGGCCTGAGAGACCCGCTTGCCGCCGACCCGCAGGCTCTGCTGTCCGGAACAGAGGTTGATCCTGCTCGCGTTCATTCGCAGTGGCAATTCTATCAGAGCCTTGATCCGAAGTTCGTGCTGAAACGGCTGATGGCGTCGCTGAACCCGCCGAAATCGGTTCGGCTTTCGATCGTCGAGGATGGCATCGTTGCCGAGGGTGAGGCTCCCGACACCTGGATAGATCGGGCGCGCGTGGCGGCCCGGCAGCTTTCGGCAGGCGGACCGGAATTCGACATCTCCAAGGTCCGTGATGTGAGCCCAGAGGCACGCGCGGCCGAGCACTGGCAGGCCTATGTGTCGCGACTTGAGGCCCAACCGGGAATCATCGTCGCCCAACAAAGGGCAAGGGGCGGACATTTCTATATTTCCGGCCTGAGAGACCCGCTTGCCGCCGACCCGCAGGCGCTGTTGTCCGGAACGGAGGTCGATCCTGCCCGCGTCCATTCGCAGTGGCAATTCTATCAGAGCCTTGATCCGAAGTTCGTGGTGAAGCGGCTGATAGCGTCGCTGACCCCGCCGAAATCGGTTCAGCTTTCGATCATCCAGGATCGCATCGTTGTCGTGGGTGAGGCTCCGGCCGCCTGGATCAACCGGGCCCGGGCCGCCGCTCAGCAGCTGTCCGCGGACGGAGTGGCTCTGGATGTCTCGCAGCTGCGTGAGCTGAGCCTTGCGGAACTCAATCATTTGAGAGAGGTCATCCAGGCGACAGATATTCTCTTCTATTCCGGCAAGGTTGTGCCGGGACCAGAACAGACGCCGGTTCTCGACAAATTGGCGGATCAACTGAAGGAATTCGCCCAAAATGCCCGCAAGTCAGGCGTAACAGCTCGGTTCATGTTGACCGGGCATTCGGACGCCACGGGCCGTGAGACGGCCAACGCGTCGATCAGCGCCGCCCGCGCCGAGACAGTTCGTGCGCTTCTCAACAAGCGCGGCGTCGCTCCGGAACTGCTGCTGGTTCGGGGCGCGGGCACCTTTGAGCCGGCGGTGCCTGAAGATAGTCGAACTGGGAGCTCCGCCAATCGCCGGGTTTCGGTTACGGTAAACCTAGACTAGTCCGGAGCCCGAGGGATGTTGCAAAAAAAGATCTGCATGTTGGGCGGGTTCGGTGTCGGAAAGACGAGTCTGGTTCGCAGGTTCGTGCAAAGCATCTTTTCGGAAGCCTACTTGACCACGGTCGGGGTGAAAATCGACAAGAAGAGTGTCGCACTCCCGGACAAAACCGTGGATCTGATCTTGTGGGATTTGGCCGGCGAAGACGATATCGGCTCATTCCGAGTCAGCTATGTGCGAGGTGCGACCGGGCTCGTGCTTGTCGTCGATGGAACCCGCGCCGCTACTCTTGCCGTGGCACTCACGTTGCGCGAGCGGGCCGAGGCCGAATTCGGCGCTATGCCGTTTATATTGCTGTTCAACAAATCCGATCTGGCCGATCGGTGGGCAATATCCGATAATGAGATTAACGAACTGAGGCAACTTGGCTGGCAAATCTATCTAACAAGCGCGCTTTCGGGTGAATGTGTTGATGATGCGTTTCGTCAGCTTGCTTCGATGGTCACCGAATAGACCATGCATGGATTTCCAAGAGAAGTCAGAAGCTGGATTTACAATTTCTTCAACATTGAGCACTCCGTCGCATTTCTGAAAATTGACGCCCAGCTTTGCATAGCTGCGAAGGGCGGCAGTATCAAACATTACGGACTCTCATCACTTCGCATTGGTAAGCCAGTTGCCGAGCAGCTTGAGTTCATGGAAGGTCTGCTGCCTTGCCCGGAGCTTCCATTTCATATGGCCATGGTCGAACTGCCCGGCGGGCGTGTCGCGGACCTTCATCTTTTTGCTGACAATGGCTGCGTGTGGCTGCTCTTTCTTGACGCCACTGCCGAACGTGACAACAGGCAGCGGCTTCAACAGAAGGCTTATGAAATGACGCTCCTGCAAGAGAGGGAGCGTCAACTCAACGAGAAATTACAAGCGACGAACGAGGCGTTGAGGGAGAGCCAAGAGGGATTGTCGCGTGAATACCAGCGCGCCGAAAGCCTACTCCTCAACATTCTTCCGGCGTCGATCGCTGAGCGGTTAAAAGCGGACGAGCAAATTGCAGACAACCACGCAGAGGTGAGTGTGCTCTTTGCCGACATCGTCGGCTTTACGGAAAGAGCGCGGAGCGTCGGAGCTGAGACAACGCTCGCAATGTTAAATTACTTCTTCAAGGCGGCGGATCTGCTCTCGGAACGATACGGCTGCGAAAAGATCAAGACAATCGGCGATTGTGTGATGGTGGTCGCGGGCCTGCCCGCCGCGCGATCCGATCATGCAGAAGCCCTTGCGCACTATGCACTTGAACTGCGGAAGGCGGTTAAGCTCGAGCGCTTCGCGGGACAACCGCTAAGACTCAGGATTGGAATTCACTCAGGACCAATCGTTGCGGGCGTCATAGGCAAAAGGCGGTTTGCCTATGACCTGTGGGGCGAGACCGTTAATCTCGCCTCACGTATTCAAACATCCGCGGAGCCCGATGAAATCCGTATTTCGGATGCAACCCACAAACTGCTTGGACCAGACTTTGCTTGCGACCCACTCGAGGAAACGGAATTGCGTGGTACAGGCCGTGTGCGAATGTGGCGACTCCCGGCCTGATTTGCCGCTTGGCAGTGCCGACCCTGGAGCGGCTGACAGGCACGCCCAGCGACCTTACGATCCGTAGAGGATCGAGGCGCTCACGCGGTTCATAGCGTTTGTATTTCTGGAACTGCTGAAAGCTGATGCCGATGGACCGAGCAAGCTGCGCCTCTTCGAAGGTCTGCCGGGAAACTGCGAGAATAGCGAAACCGGTCGACGAGCGCATCGACTTCATTGCCAGCGCAGAGGGCGACGGCTCACCACTCGATCGCCGGTCGCGCGATCATCAGCCAGAAGATTCCGAGGATCGCGGCAAAGGCGGGAAAGCCAAAGGCGAACCACAGCCAGAAAAGCCGGTGGTACCGGGCGGGCAGCGAGGCCCCGGATTTGGCTGCTTCGCAGGCCAGATTGCGCATCTCCATCTGCATCCAAACCACCGGCAGCCAGAAAATACCGGTGATGATGTAGAGCGCAATGGAAAGCACGATCCAGCCTTCGGAGAGCGGGTAACCCGCCTGCCAGGCGAGCGCGACGCCGGTTATGGGCTGCGCCACGACGGCGGTCGCCGTGAAGAGAAAGTCGGCGATCACCACAATGCGCGCCACTGCTGCAATTGTTGCCGTGTTGGCGGTCCTGTGTGCGAGAAGCATGAAGAAGGCGATGCCGGCGCCGGTGCCAAGCAGCACGCTGGCGCCGATGATATGCAGGAACTTAAGCACGAAATAGAGCATCATCGCTCCTCCAGGATTGCCAGCGCAACAAAGTGAAGGACGATGATCGGCAAGACCTTCAAGAATGGCCCAAGCGGTTCGTTCCACAGGTCCGGGCGCAGGAAAGTGCCCAAGATCAGATAAAGCAGCGAGAGCGCAATACCAGCGTAGAGGCCTTTTCGCGCCGTTGGCCGCCAGGCTATGAGTGCGCCGACAACGATGTCGGCGAGAGCGCCGGCGACCACGGTCGGAGCCGACAACATGCCAGCCCCCGTGCTTTGCATAAGGCTGATGCCGTTGCCGAAACCAGTGGTCAGCGACACAATCCCCGTCATGATCCAGAAGAAGGGCAGGACAACGAGGATTGCAGGCTTGGCGAGATAAAGCCCGGCAAACCATTTCTCCTGCACCGTCGCCGGATTGAGCGCGAGGACCTGCGCCAAGCTTTGGGGCTGTATGCCGGTCAAGGACTTCCACTCGGAGGGGTTTCCGACCGCCCCGCGTGTCATCTCCTTGCCCGCGTTGGTGCGCATTGGGGGCCGCCAGCCGAGCATCGCGGCAAGGTCGCCGAGGCGGTAGAGAAGCCGCGCAACCCACCCCGGCAAGACAAGTCTGGCTGCGGGAGCCCATCCGAGCCAGCGGCGGAAAGAGCCGACAATATCGTCCATGGTCAGTTGTTCAGGACCTGCAAGTTCCAGCGCGATACGAGACCGACTGCCGGGATTGAGAAAGAAGAGCACCGTCGAGACCACATCCTCGAGCTGCACGACTTGTAGCCGGCCGGTATCGGGCATTGACGGCAGGACCGGCAGCGAGGCCAGACCGCGAAACAAGGCGCTGGCGCCAAACACAGGCCGGCCGAGCACCACGGAGGGGCGAAGGATTATCCAATCCAGATCAAGCGCCATCAGGGCCTGATCGCCGGCATATTTCGTTGCCGAGAACGACGAAGGCTGGGCCCGATCCACACCCATTGCCGAGAAGTGGATAACCTTGGCAACGCCGGCACGCGCGCAGGCACGGAAAAGAGCCGCCGCCGCATCGTGATGAACTTGCCCGGCCTTTTCGCGAGGACTGTCCTGCAGAACGCCGGCACAGTACACGACGGCGTCGATGCCGGTGAGATGCGGCAGCCAGTCTTCAGGGCGTAACGCGGTCGCCACGTCCAGCACCAACGTTTGGTAATCGAGGGCTTCATTTGCCCGAGGGCTACGGACGACGCCGACCACCTCATGTCCTTCGGAAACGAGGCGGGCGCTGACCGAAGCGCCGATCAGGCCGGTGGCGCCGACAACAAGGACTCTCATGCGATTTCGATCTCGGCTGCTGGAGGCATATTGTTCATTCTACTCTCCAGCTGCAAATGTTCGACGTGCTCTCCCGCGCGGGAACTGTCGGGCAGCGTGGACAACATCAGGAGGCCTAGCATGGACAGCGAAAAGCGTGTCAGGGGGGAGCCCATGAAATATGGGAGCGTGAAGGCCGTCCGGAAGGACGAGAGCGGGAGCATTGGGATCAGGCAGTCCAAGAGATCGAGGCAGGGGGTTCCGAAGCAGAACGCGGTCCGGTCGTTCCCGACCCGACCGTTGGAGCCGGCTCCGATCCCGCACGGGCTACGCCAATTCCCGGAGCTAACGGCAAGCCGGCGACTTGACCGGCTGTTCGGGACGGAAAGGAAAATGCCAATGCCTCGTCTTATCTCCTTGGGAGCGATCGGAACGGCGGTACTCTTCATCGTTTGGCCAGACCAGACCGGCCGGACTAGCGCCGAGATCCAGCCTGCGCCCCATGCAATAGAGCTGGATGGATAACGATAGCCGTCGAACTCCATTCGGAACAGGGCGTGCAAGGGTCGCAGCTGACGCGATCCTGGCCTAGGTCGAGGGCGCGGCATCCTCATTCCTGTACTCCTGAATGAGGCGAAGGATTTGCGATCGAACCAACTCGCGAGCCTCGGGCTGAACGAAGGGCATCAGGAGTTCGACCCGCTCCTCGATCTTCTCGGGAAGTTCCGCGGCAGGATCGATGAGGTCGTTACCATGCGCGTAAAAGCTTCTTGTCGGGTTCGGAAAAATGCCCATTCATCTGCTCCAAGCCAGCTTCTCTGCTTTAATTGGTAGGCTGACGAATTGTTCCCCCCGGCGATCGGTGACTAAAAGGCTGCTTCTCCGGCAGAAACGCAGTCCCTGACGTGCCGGAAGGTCGCGATTATTGCTGATCCGGCATCTCCGTATTCTCCTGGGGATTCTTCTTTATGCCCGCCGCAGGCGAGGTGTCGGCCGGGGCGTTGCCGCCTTGATTCTGCTCAGGCGCTCTTTTAATCGGCGAGGTTTGCCAGCCCATGTCGCCATTATGAGAAAGCCGACGATAAATGATCGCGGCTATCGCCAGTGAAAGTATAGCGTTGCGTCGCTGCATGTCCGGCTCCTTCCTGCGAGCCGCACAGCCAATATCGAAAATGGTTCCCATCTAAAGCAATGCGCAGGATCAACGCCTTGCAGCATACGTTGGGCACCCAGGAAAACGCCTGAAGCTTCGGGCCGTGGAACTTCGCACCTCGCCGGCGGTTGACATGCACGAATGATGAGCAGCGAGCGAAATGAGCTGTTCACCGATCCAGTCGCGACAGAAGGGGATACCATGGCCAAAGAGAATTCCACATCGAAGCCGACAATTCGGCAGGCGAGTGCCGACGGCTTGCCGCATCCAAAGCGGGACGCCGACAATATGGATGCGGGAGCGAAGCCGCCGACCCCGAAGACTGCCGGCACCTCGAAACCACCGACTGCTCCGCTGGACAATCCGGTGGCGAACCGCAATGCCGGCCGGCCGCGCCAGCCAGGCACCACGCCGCGACCGTCCGAAAAGCCGCTGGACTAAAGGCCGGTGACGGGGCTCGAACGGGACGGCGGCTGCCTGTGCGGCGCCGTTCGCTTCAAAGTGAGCGGCGCACCGTTGCGCGTCGGAATCTGCCACTGCCAGGATTGCCGCCGCGCCAGCGGCAGTTTGTTCACGCCGTTCGGCGTGTGGGCCATCTCCGCCTATCACGGCAGCGGAGAAATGAAGACGTTCGCCAAACGCAGTTTCTGTCCGCAATGTGGTTCGCATGTCGCCTGGCTGCGGGATAACGAGGCCGAGATCATGCTCGGCTCGCTCGACATGGCTCCCAGCGACCTCATTCCGGAGTATGAACTGTGGGTAACGCGCCGTGAGGACTGGCTTATGGCATTACCTTGGGCGGAGCAATTTGCCGGCGATCGCTTTCCGATCCATGACGAGGCTGATGAAGCAAGTTAGGAAGTGCGGGCCAATTCTGCCAATGCACTCAAAATGGCAGCCTGATCTGCCGGCTTGCGAACAAATTTGAAGTTGGCGAAGGCGAATGGAACATCGTGCGGGCCAAATCCGCTCAGACACGCGAACGGAATATCGCGGGTTTGCAATTCTTCTGCAATTGCCAGGCTTGTCTCGTCATTCAGCTGAACATCCAGCAACGCCATGTCGACATGATCTTCGCCGATAAGGCGAAGCGCCGCCGCCACCGAAGGGGCGGGGCCGACGACCTGATGTCCCGAAGCGCGCAAACAAGCAGCGATGTCCTCGGCGATGAGCCATTCATCCTCGACCACCAGAACGCGCAGCCGGTCGCTCATGGCGTCTCCTTGCGCGTCATGGGAAATGTGATCTGGACCTCAAGGCCGCCACGATTGAAGGCGATCTCGACGTTTCCGCCCAGCCTATAGCCGATCTCGCCATGCAACAGCGAAAGCCCGAAACCGTTTGCTTGGGGCTTTCTCACCGGCGGCCCGTCTCTCTCGCGCCAGGCGAGCATGAAGACATTGCCCTCGCCCGACCATTTTACAACGACCCTGCCCAGGGGCTTCGACAGCGCGCCATATTTGGCGGCGTTGGTCGCCAGTTCATGTATGGCCATGCTGAGGGAAAGGCCCTGTTGCGGACTGAGCTTCACTTCAGCGCCGTCGAGCTCGAACCGGTCGATGCCGAAAGGTTCGAGTTCCTGCCGCAACAGTTCGTTGATAGCGGCTTCCTTCCAGCGCTCCTTCGACACCAGCCCGTAAGCCCGCGACATGGCGTGCAAGCGACCGATCAGCGCCTCGGCGAACTCCTCCTTCGTTTCCGAATTTTCGCGGGTGCGGTTGGCGATGCTGGCGACGACCGCCAGCATGTTCTTGACGCGGTGGTTCAGCTCTGAAATGAGCACCTGGTTTTGCGCTTCCGCCTCGGCCAAGGAGGTGACGTCGACCAAAGTGACCACGACGCCCTGAATTCTATCGTCCTTGTCGCGATAGGGATTGATGCGAACCATGTGAACCCGGCCCTGTGCGTCGCGCGCCGGATGATGGCTCTGGGTCTCTCCGGTTTCGAACACGGCATCGATGTGCTGTTTCAGTTCGGGATAGTCGAGCTGACTCGAAAGCTCGGTCAGCGGCCGGCCGACGTCGGATGGACGCAGGCTGAAGAAAGACGAGGCCGCAGGAGTAAAGGTGCGCACCACCAGGTCGCGGTCGAGAAAAATGGTTGCGATCTGGGTGCTCTCGAACAGATTGCGCAAGTCGCTATTGGCGCGATCGAGCTCCTCTATCTTGCTGGTCAGTTCCGAATTGATGGTGTTGAGCTCCTCGTTGAGCGACTGCATCTCCTCCTTCGACGCCTCAAGCTCCTCGTTGGTCGACTGCGCCTCCTCATTGACGGAGACGAGTTCCTCGTTCGACGATTTCACTTCTTCCAGCGCGGTTTCGTACTCCTCGATCGTTGATTGCAGTCGCTCGCGCGTGTCGCGCAGCTCCCGCTCGAGATCCGCAGTGCCTTCGCGATCACGGTCCTCGCCCCCCACGTCCGACCGCGCCTGCGCCGGGCCCGATGGTTCGAACAGGACAAGATACAGCTGTTCGCCCTTGCCGCGTTCCGCCAGAGGCTCGACAGTAAGTTTGATCGACTGGACCGGTTCGTCGTCCTCATCGACGATGACATTTTCCCGCACCACGGTACGGCGCGCCGCGACCGCTTCCCGCAACGCCGCACGCAGGTCGAGCCGCAGCCCGCGGCGGGCCAAAGTCAGTACTTGCCGGCTTGGAATGCCTTGTGGCGCTTCGAGATATCTGCCGGTGCGGGCCGAATAGTAGACAATATCACCTTCGCCATTGACCAGGACATGCGGTGGCGCGAAACGCTCCAGCACCTGCGCCTCGACCGCCTGCCGAAGCCGATAGCTGGCAGTCCCTTTCTTCGATCCCATGCCGTCCGACAAAAAGGCGCCCGAACGGCCGTCGCCGATCAGCGTCGGCAAGGTTATATGGGGCGAGGCATGTTCCCGCGCCTGGAAAATGCGCTGCTTCTTATCGACGACGGCGAAGAGGTTGTCGTGCTGGCCGATGCTTTCGGACGTGCCGAGGAAAAGGTAACCGCCCGGCTTCAGCGCGTAGTGGAAGATCGGAATGACCCGGTTCTGGTTGTTCGAGCCGAAATAGATCAGCAGGTTGCGGCATGAAACCATATCCATGCGCGAAAACGGCGGGTCGCGGACGACGCTGTGAGGAGAAAAGACGCACAGTTCCCGTACCTCGTTGACAAGCAAGTAACTGTCGCCGTCGCTGCTGAAAAAACGCTGCTTGCGTTCGGGCGAGAGCCCCTGCAGCAATGCCGCCGGGTAACGCGCCGCGCGCGCCACCGCGAGTGCCGGCTCATCGATATCAGTCGCAAATATCTGGACGCGTGGGACGACCGAAAGCGTCTCCATATGTTCGCGCATCAGCATGCCGATGGAGAACACCTCCTCGCCGGTGGCGCAGCCAGGCACCCAAACCCTGACGGCGTCGCTGGCAGTCTTGCCCTCGAAAAGCTGTGGGATAATCTTCTCCTCGAGCAGCTTGAAGGCATCGGGATCGCGGAAGAAATCGGTGACGTTGATCAGCAGATCACGAAAGAGGTTCATCGATTCGCGCGGGTCCTTCTTCAGCCATTCGACATAGGCTGCAACCGACTGAAGCTGTGCGATCTGCATGCGCCGTTTTACGCGACGCAGGAATGTCTTGGTCTTGTAGCCGGAGAAGTCGTGGCCGGAATGACCGCGCAGAATGCCGTAGATTTCCTCACGCAGCCGACCGATGTCTGCCGCACCGTTCTCGCTGCCGTCGTCGGCAACCCCGTTCAGCATATCGAAGCTGCGGGCAAAGCCCTCGAGCTTCGCCCCCATCTCGTCGGCAGGCGCCGCAATGTCGACCAGCCCGCTGGAGATCGCACTTTGCGGCATGTCCGGATTACGTGGACCGTGACCGTTGGGGGCTTGGGCGACCGTCAATCCGCCACGCTCCTTGATCGCCTTTGCGCCCAGCGTGCCGTCGGAATCGCCGCCCGACAAAATGACCCCGACGGCATATTCGCGCTGATCCTCGGCAAGCGCGCTGAAGAAGATGTCGATCGGCTTGCGTTCGCGGCTGAGCACGTTGGACGGCCGCAGGTGCAGCACCCCCTTCTCGATCGTGAGAACGACGTTCTGCGGCATCACGTAAATGTGGTCGGAGAGGACTGTCATTCCGTCCTCGGCGACTACGACCGGCATCTGCGTGTAACGCCCGATGACCTCGTGAAGCAGGCTTTCGCGCTCCGGGCTTAGATGGGTAACGATGACGAACGCCAAACCGGGCTGACCGCTGACGCCTTTGAACAGACCTTCCATGGCAGGAATGCCGCCGGCTGACGCACCGACTCCGACAATGGGAAATCTCTTCATCCGGGTGTCACCGCAAACCCCTGGTTGAACAGCCTCGACGACAAGGGCGGCCAGATGGCCCAAACCCCGATCGCACTGAACGCAAAGCCAGCATATAGCGGACGAGAGGGCCGGAACAAGTCAGTGCACAAGGCGTTAACTTCTGGAACCCTTGTGGTAATTTCAATGTCAAAACGAACACCTGACGTAAAGCCGACAAAACAAGCGTTGCTGCGATCCACGGAACTGATGGGCTTTGCTGGAACTGAGCCCATTCCGCCCCGGATGCTGGTTTTGGCGAAACGATTACAGGCAGCCTTGCAGCAGCATTCCCAACGAGTTCGCGCGGACAATTGGAAATCTCGCACAAAGAGAGGAAAATGAAGTGCGCGATCTGCGAGGGGTGCACATCCTGATCGTGGAAGACGACTGGGTATTGGCCGGCGACCTTGCCAGATACTTCGGCAATATGGGCGCGGTCGTCCTTGGCCCTGCGGCGACAGTCGAGCAGGCGTCCGCGCATACCGAGACGGCTGAGGCGGCGATCCTCGACGTCAATGTCAATGGCCGGAGGGTGTTTCCGATAGCAGATGAACTGATGCGCCGCGGCGTGCCTTTCGTTTTCTTCAGCGGCGACGAGGATATCGTCATCCCGGAACGTCTGCGCCACGCCAGCAATCTTCGAAAATCATTGGATAGCCACGCCATCTTCGACGCCTTGTTCCCTCCGGTCTCTCCAGTGAATTTGTCTGACAACGTGTTTTCACTTTTGCCTAAGCTCAGGCTCGCGGCGCGCCTGCTTCTGGGCGACGTTGGCGCTTCGGACCGGCTGGTCGAGCGAACGCTGGAGCGAGCCATCGGCGAGATCGACAGGAGGCGGGCCGGCGTGTCGACCGAAGATTGGCTGAACGGAATTATGCGAAGTCTCGCCAGATCGAGCGGAATGAACCTGTTGCACTGAAGCGCGACCGATCGGCAACCATCGACGTAGAAGCCTATCAGCCGCTCTGGTTACGTTCGATGAACTTGTTGAACCGGCTTTTTTTGCCACCGCCGGTTTCGTCCTGGTAGAGGAAGGCCAGATCGTTCTGGTCGAAAATCCGGAAGAACTCGCCCCATTCGATGGCTTCGAACTCCTCCTCGGGCTCTCCAAAATCGATCCGCAGGATGCCGCCCTCGCCCCTGGTTCGCACAACCGCAGGTCGGCCACCCCGATCTTCGGCCCACTGGCGGATCTCGTCGTGATTGGTGGTCGTCTTCGATTCAGACATTGAAATCTCCTTTCGATCTGAACTTTCGCGGCCGGTTTGGCTTGCTGTGCGCGCCACCGCTTGGAGGACAGCTCCTGCCTGTCCTTTGCTTCCAAATACGGCCGGATGAGCGCCTAACCCCAAGCGGGCTGCAATGTTCCAACGCACCCGAGGCTTGTTCGCGGCGCGTTCACCTCGGATTGAGGGACCCCCAAACCATCTTTGTTGAAGGAGAGGGAACAAACCTTTTGTCAAACAGTTCGGGGCGCCAAGGCCATCTGCACAAGGAGTTGTCGTGGAACGCATACTGGTTACCGGAGGTTGCGGCTTCATCGGCCGCCACGTCGTCCAGGAACTCGTCGAACAGGGTTATGCCGTCTGCATTCTCGATGCGCTGCTGGAACAGGTGCACGGGGGCGAGGCGATCAGCCTGCCGGCGGGAGCCGAACTGATCAAGGGCGACGTTCGCGATCGCGACGCTGTCGCCGAGGCGCTCCAGGGCGTCGACGCCGTCCTCCATCTGGCGGCCGAGGTCGGCGTCGGCCAGTCGATGTACGAGATCGCCCGCTATGTCGGCGCAAACGACCTCGGCACCGCTACCCTGCTTGAAGCACTGATCAAACATCCGGTTGGGCGGATCGTTGTCGCCTCATCGATGAGCGTCTACGGCGAGGGCCTCTATGGCACGCCGGACGGCCGGCGTGTCGACAATGCACGGCGCCAGCCGAGCGACATCAAGAGCGGCCGATGGAATTTGCTGTCGATGCAGGGTGAAGCGCTGTCGCCTCTGCCGAC
Source organism: Mesorhizobium sp. WSM4821 (assembly GCF_055901555.1). Taxonomy (NCBI): domain Bacteria; kingdom Pseudomonadati; phylum Pseudomonadota; class Alphaproteobacteria; order Hyphomicrobiales; family Phyllobacteriaceae; genus Mesorhizobium; species Mesorhizobium sp. WSM4821. Next base: position 7,043,160 of record NZ_CM148371.1, read on the forward strand.
GGACGAGGAAAAGCCGGTCGATCTTGCCTCGATCTATGCGCTGACAAAATATGCCCAGGAGCGCGCGGTGCTGATTTTCGGGGACGCCTACGGCGCCGATGCGGTGGCGCTGCGCCTGTTCAACGTCTTCGGCGCCGGACAGGCGCTCTCAAATCCGTATACCGGCGTCCTGGCAAACTTCGCCTCACGGCTCGCCAATGGCCAGCGGCCGATGATCTTCGAAGATGGCGAGCAGAAACGCGATTTCGTCCATGTGCGAGACGTCGCCCGCGCCTTTCGCCTAGCCTTGGAACAGCGCCAGGCACGCGGCCACGTCATCAACATCGGCAGCGGAAAGGCCTATGCGATCAGCGAGGTCGCGCGGCTGCTCGCCGACGCAATGGGTGTGCCGGAGCGTCAGCCTGAAATCCTGGGCAAGGCGCGCACCGGCGATATTCGCAACTGCTTCGCCGACATTTCCAAGGCGCGCGAATTGCTCGGCTTCGAGCCGCAGCACCGGCTGGAGCACTCCCTCGACGAGTTCGTCGCATGGGTGCGCAACACGGTCGCCATCGACCGCGGCGCCGACATGAAACGGGAACTCGAAGAGCGGGGGCTGGTGTCATGAGGCTGGATCGTTTTCGCGAAGCGCCGGTCACCATCGTCGGCGGCAGCGGCTTCATCGGTTCAAACCTCGCCGACAGCCTGTTATCGGATGGGCTGCCGGTGCTGATCGTAGACAATCTCAGCCGTCCGGGCGTTGAGCAGAATCTGGCTTGGCTGGCGCAGAAGCACGGTAGTCAACTTGCCGTGGAAACCGCCGATGTCCGGGACGCGGACGTCCTGGCACCGCTTGTGGCGCACTCCAGGGCGATATTCCATCTTGCCGCGCAGACCGCCGTCACCACGAGCCTCGTTCAGCCAAGCGAAGATTTCGAAATCAATCTTCGCGGGACGTTCAACATCCTGGAAGCCGCCCGCCGGAGCGGCAAGCGCATCCCGGTGATCTTCGCCAGCACCAACAAAGTCTACGGCGGCCTGCCCAATGTCGCCGTGCGAGAAGAAGAAGACCAGTGCGTGCCCTGCGACGCCGGCATACGCACCAACGGCATAGCCGAGACCTTTGGTCTCGACTTCTGCACGCCCTATGGCTGCTCCAAAGGCGCGGCGGATCAATATGTGCTCGACTATGCCAAGTCGTACGACCTGCCGACGGCGGTCCTGCGCATGAGTTGCATCTATGGACCGCGCCAGTTCGGCACGGAAGACCAGGGCTGGGTCGCACATTTTCTGCTCAGCGCTCTTTCCGGCCGGCCGATCACGATCTACGGCAACGGGAAGCAAGTGCGCGACATCCTTCATGTCTCCGATGCCGTTGCGGCCTATCGCGGGGTGCTTGCCCGGATCGAGGACATCAAGGGGGAGGCATTCAATCTCGGCGGCGGACCGAAAAACGCCGTCAGCCTGCGCATGCTGCTCAATGAGATCGGCGAGATGACCGGTCGCACGCTTTCGATCCTCTACGGCCGGGAACGCACCGGCGATCAGCCCTTCTTCGTGGCCGACACCCGCAGGATAGAAGCGACGCTCGGCTGGCAAGCTCATGTTTCCTGGCGCGACGGGATCCGCGATCTCGCCGACTGGCTGCAGCGTCATCGCCTTGAGCCTCAAGCCGAAGCCGCGAGGTGCGTGGCATGAAAGTCGCCCTGGTCAATCCGTTCTGGAGCTACGAGGACAGTATCTATTTCGGCTGCCGCCAGCCGCATCTGCCGCTGGAACTGGGCTACTCGAAAGCCCTGCTGGAGGCCGATGGCCATGAGGTGCTGATGCTGGACGGTCAAATCCAGAAGCTTGACAACGCGGCGCTTGCCGATCGCGTCGCCGCCTTCGCGCCGACCATGACGGTGGTCAGCACGGCGCCGACTTATCTGTTCTGGCGTTGCGCGCCGCCGGAGCTGCGCGTGCCTGCCGATTTCCTCAACCGCCTCGCCGGGCGCGGCGGCCGCACCGTCGCTGTCGGACCGCACGGCTCGGCGACGCCGACGCCGACGCTGCGCAAACTTGGCGTCGACGTCGTCGTGCGCGGCGAATGCGAAGAAATCGTCGCGGAAATCGCCAGCCGTGACGAGTGGAGCGCGCTACCCCACACCGCTCATCTCCACGAGGGAAAACTTGTCGGCAATGGGGGCGTCCACACCAGTTCCTTCGTCGGTCATCCGCCCCTCAGTTGGCCGTCCGACTGGATTGCCGCCCATCCGCACCATCACCACAGATTCGACGACAATCAGGCGGGTTTCGGAGCGGAGGTCGAGGCGTCCCGCGGCTGCCCCTACAATTGCAGCTTCTGCGCCAAGATCGATTTCCGCGACGCCTACCGCCGCCGGAACCACGATGCGGTCATGGCGGAAATCGACCGCCTGATCGAACAAGGCGTCGGCTACATCTACTTCATCGACGAGATCTTCCTGCCGCAGAAGGCGCTGCTGGAAGCCTTGGTAGATCGCGACGTCAGGTTCGGCGTGCAGACCCGCATCGATCTCTGGAAGCCGGAGCTCCTCGAATTGCTAGGGGCTGCCGGCTGCGTTTCGATCGAGGCCGGCCTTGAAAGCCTGACCGTCGAAGGCCGGGCCATGCTGGCAAAGCGTTGCCGGCTGGGTACCGAGGAACTGGCCGCGCTGCTGGTCGATGCACGACGTCACGTTCCGTTCGTACAGGCCAATCTGATCGGCGTGGTCGAGGACGATCCCGCTTTGGTCGATCATTGGCGCAAGCACCTCATTGACCGCGGTGTGTGGGCCAACGAACCGGTGCCGCTCTATCCCTACCCTAGTTCACCCAGCTACCGCGAGATTTGGGGCGAGCCGGACGATCTCGCCTGGGAGCGAGCGCACGAGCATTATCTGGCGTCGTTCCGGACATTCAGCGACATCCAGGAGAAGCGCCCACGTGCACTGGCCGAGTTGGAGGCCACATGTTGCAGCCACTGATCCGGCGTTCGCGGCGAATCCTGATGACCGTCGATGCCGTCGGTGGCGTCTGGCGCTACGCGCTTGATCTGGCGCGGGAGCTGGCTCAGGGCGGCGACAGCATCGTGCTCGCCGGATTAGGTCCGGAGCCGTCCGAGGAGCAGGTGAAGGAGGCGCAGGCTTTCGCAGCCCTGGCATGGCTCAAGACACCGCCGGACTGGACGACCAGGAATGAGGACGATCTGGACAGGTTGCCGCAGGAACTAGTGCCACTTGTTCGTGACTATGCGATCGACCTCATCCATCTCAATGCGCCGACGCAGGCCGTGGGACTGGATGTGCCGTGCCCGATCGTGGCGGTCTCGCATTCCTGCGTCGTGACGTGGCTCCGCGCCGTCAGAGGACAGGCCGTGGACGGCGAATGGGGCTGGCAGAAGGGCCGCAACAGACGCGGTTTCGATTGGGCAAATGCGGTAATCGCCCCCAGCCGCAGCCATGCCGACATGCTGGAGGCCTGCTACGGACCGATCGCCCGCCTGAGCGTCGTCAGCAACGGCACGCGGCCGGGTCCAAAGGCACAGAGGCGCGAGGCCGTGGTTCTCGCCGCCGCGCGCTGGTGGGATGAAGGAAAGAACGCAGCTACGCTGGACCAGGCGGCAGCGCTGACCAAATGGCCCGTCTTTGCTGCCGGGCCGCTGCGGGGCGCCGATGGCCAACGCGCCGATTTCAGCAACGTCGTCCCTCTTGGTTCTGTCTGCCACGATGAGGTGCGTCTGTTGATGGCGCGGGCCGGCATCTTCGTATCGCCGTCCGTCTATGAACCCTTCGGCCTTGCGGTGCTGGAGGCCGCCACATCCTCGACACCTCTGGTGCTTGCCGACATCACCACCTATCGCGAATTGTGGGACGGCGCGGCTATGTTCTACCAGGTCCATGATCCACGCGATCTCGCCAGATGTATTGATCGTCTCTCTTGCGACGCCGAGTTCAGGCGCCGGCTCGGCGAAGCCGCCGCACGCCGTGCGCACAAGTTTTCACCGGCAAGACAAGCGGTCGCCATGCGCGACATCTACGATCGGGCCGCGCTGGCCGTTGCGGAACGCTGACGATGCGGTTTTTGTTCTACACCCATTCCGTCGTTTCGGACTGGAACCACGGCAACGCGCATTTCCTGCGCGGCATCATGCGGGAGCTTGTTGCGCGCGGGCATCAGGCGATCGCCCTCGAGCCCGCAGACGGCTGGAGCCGTTCGAACCTGCTGGCGGAGAAGGGCTCTTTCGCGGTCGAGCGCTTCAGAAAGGATTTTCCGGAACTGGTGCCGGTGACCTACGACGCCTCCTTCGACCATGAAAGCTGGATTGCCGATTCCAATGTGGTGATCGTCCACGAATGGACCGACCCGGAGCTTGTCGGGCGCATCGGCAGGGCAAAGGCGGACGGAGGCGGCTTCACGCTTCTGTTCCATGACACCCACCATCGCGCCGTCTCTGCGACGCAGACGATCTCGGCTCTGCGGCTGGAGCATTACGACGGTGTGCTCGCCTTCGGCGAAGCGCTGCGGGAAAGCTACCTTCGTGCCGGTTGGGGCAAACGTGCTTTCACCTGGCACGAGGCGGCGGATGAGCATCTGTTCAAGCCGCACCCGGAAATCACCCCTAAATCGGACGTGATCTGGATCGGCAATTGGGGCGACGACGAGCGCAGCGCCGAAATCAAGGAATTCCTGATCGACGCGGTGGAAGAACTTGACCTGCGTGGCACCGTTCACGGCGTACGCTATCCACGCGAAGCGCTCGCCGATCTTGCCGCCGCCGGTCTGGATTACGAGGGCTGGATTGCCAATGCCGACGTGCCCAAGGCATTCGCGGCCCATCGCGTTACCGTCCACATCCCGCGACGTCCCTACCGAGAGAGTTTACCCGGAATCCCGACGATCCGCATGTTCGAGGCGCTCGCCTGTGGCATCCCGCTCGTTTCGGCGCCTTGGACCGATGCCGAACACCTCTTCAGGCCAGGCACTGACTTCCTTTTCGCGCGCGACGGAACCGAGATGCGCCATCTTCTGCGCGACGTGCTGGGCGACGCTGACTTGGCCGCCTCTCTCGCGAGGTCCGGCCTCGAAACCATCCGGACGCGACACACTTGCCGTCACCGGGCGAAAGAGTTGTTCGACGTACTCGCCCAATGCGGGAATCGCCAAGCCATCGATCCCATCGCCATAGAGGAGAGCTTCGCATGAAGATCGCATTTTATGGGTCGAGCCTGCTGTCGTCCTATTGGAACGGCGCGGCGACCTACTACCGCGGATTGCTCAAGGCGCTTTCTCAGCTCGGCTACGAGATCACTTTCTATGAACCGGACGTCTACGACAGGCAGAAGAACCGCGATATCGAGGCACCGGACTGGTGCAGTGTCGTCGTCTACGAGGCGAACACGCACGCGCTGATGCAGGTGGCGGCACGCGCGGGCGAAGCCGACATCGTCGTCAAGGCGAGCGGAGTGGGCTTCGAGGACGAAGCGCTGCTGCGCGCCGTGCTCGACCACGCCCACGCCGATTCGCTGACGGTATTCTGGGATGTCGACGCGCCGGCTACTCTGGGCCAGTTGCGCGACGAGCCGGACCACCCCCTGCACTGTGCGTTGCGGGAGATCGACCTTGTCCTCACCTATGGCGGCGGCGATCCGGTCGTCTGGGCCTATCGTGCGCTGGGGGCGGCCGAGTGCGTGCCGATCTACAATGCGCTCGATCCCGAGACGCATCATCCGGTGGCGAAAGACAACCGTTTCGCTTGCGACCTCGCTTTTCTCGGCAACCGCCTGCCGGACCGCGAAGCACGCGTCGAAGCCTTCTTTCTCGATCCGGCCGGCCGATCGGGCGATCAGCATTTCCTGCTCGGCGGATCGGGTTGGGGTGACAAGCAGCTTCCTGCAAATGTTGCATGGCTCGGCCACGTCGGCACGCGCGACCATAATGCGTTCAACGTCACGCCTAAGGCGGTGCTGAACATCAGCCGCGACAGCATGGCAGCCAACGGCTATTCACCTGCCACGCGCGTCTTCGAGGCTGCAGGTGCCGGCGCATGCCTCATCACCGACGCCTGGCTCGGCGTCGAATTGTTCCTGGTCCCTGGGGAAGAGATCCTGGTGGCGCGCGACGGCAACGATGTCGCCGAAATCATGCGAACCCTTACACCCGAGCGGGCAAAGGCGATCGGCGCATCAGCGCTTCGGCGTGTTCTCGCCGAGCATACCTATGCGTTAAGGGCAGCTGTGGCCGACGCTGTCTTCAAGCGTCATTTCGAGCGCCCCACGGTGGAGGCAGCGGAATGACCAAGCGGCTCGATATCGTCTTTCTTGGCCTGTCTTTGTCCTCTTCATGGGGAAACGGCCACGCCACGACCTTTCGCGGGTTGCTGAAGGGCCTGCACGAGCTCGGCCATCGCGTCACCTTCCTCGAGCGCGACGTACCGTGGTACGCAAGCCATCGCGATCTGCGCGACCCGAATTTCTGCACGTTGCGCTACTACGAAACGACGAACGATCTTCGTCGCACCTATGCTCGCTGCCTGAAACAAGCCGATATCGTGGTGGTTGGGTCCTTCGTCCCAGAGGGGCGAACAGTCGTCGACATCGTCGCATCCCTGTGCACGGGCCAGTTCTGCTTTTACGACATCGACACGCCAGTCACTTTGGCAAAGCTCGCCGCGGATGATTGCGACTACATGTGCCGACGGCAGGTTCCGTATTTCGACGTCTATTTCTCATTCGCCGGCGGGCCAACGCTCGCCCGTTTGGTGGCGGACTTCGGTGCACGCCGCGCCGAGCCGCTCTACTGCTCCGTCGACCCGGAGCGGCATCGCCGAACTGCCGATCCGATCTGCTGGGACCTTGGCTACCTCGGCACCTACAGCTCTGACCGGCAGGCGACGCTGGATGCACTCCTGCTTGAACCGGCAAGACGCATGCCGGACCGCCGCTTCGTCGTGGCCGGCTCGCAATTCCCATCTGAGACCGTTTGGCCGAGCAATGTCGATCGCATCGAGCACTTGCCGCCGGCGGACCACGCCGCCTTCTACAGCCGCCAGCGCTACACGTTGAACGTCACGCGCAGCTCCATGATAGCGGCTGGATGGTCTCCCAGCGTACGTCTTTTCGAGGCGGCTGCCTGTGGCACGACGATCATCAGCGATCGCTGGACAGGTCTAGATAGCTTCTTTCCGACAGCCACGATCAACACGGCCAGCCAAGCCGAAGACGTGATCGACATACTATCCGGGCAGTCCGACCGCGCCAGGCTGGCTATAGCCAAGCGGGCACGCGAAACGATCCTGGCAGCACATACCGGCGCCGCGAGAGCCCGCGAATTCGTTTCGCTGCTGGCGCGGCCAAGATCGGCACCTCGGGCCCTCGATCTGAACATTGAAAGTGCAGCATGACTGGCAGACAGGAGAAAATAGAGATGCGGCAATCAAGAAGGACGCAACGGACCAAGACGGCGCTTGTCGCCGGTGGCGCGGGTTTCCTCGGTTCGCATCTTTGCGAAACACTGCTTCAGGCCGGGTACCGTGTGATCTGTGTGGACAATTTCCTTACCGGTCGAATTGATAACATCATCTCGATCATGGACCGCCCTCGTTTCCGCTTGATCGAGCAGGATATTTGCCGACCATTGGACCTTACTGAGCCTGTGGACCGCATTTTCAATCTTGCGTGCGCCGCGTCACCGCCGCGCTACCAAGCCGATCCGGTACACACCACGCGAACCTGCGTGATCGGAACGCTAAATCTGCTTGAGCTCGCCGCCCAAAACTGTGCGCGCTTCGTGCAGGCATCGACAAGCGAAGTGTATGGCGATCCCGAACAGCACCCGCAAAGGGAAGACTATTTCGGTCACGTGAACTGCACCGGTCCGCGCGCCTGTTATGATGAGGGCAAACGAACCGCAGAAACCCTGTGCTTCGACTATCTGAGAGCCGAAATGGCGGACATCCGGGTCGCGCGCATCTTCAACACCTATGGCCCTCGCATGGATCCTGCGGACGGCCGGATCGTCTCGAACCTGGTGATGCAGGCCCTCGAGAGGCGACCAATGACGATATTCGGCGACGGGCTGCAAACCAGATCGTTCTGCTACGTCTCCGATCTGATTGACGGTCTGGTTCGCCTTATGAATATCGCTTCGAATCCGCGCCAAGCGGTCAATTTGGGCAATCCCGGGGAATTCACCGTCCTTCAACTGGCCGGATTGGTGAGAGATATGACCCATAGCAAGTCAGCCTTCAAATTCCTGCCACTGCCGCAAGACGACCCTCGCCGGCGGCAACCGGACATTTCCCGAGCAAAAACCCTTCTCAATTGGTCGCCAAAGGTGCCGCTCAGGCAAGGCCTGATGCAGACGATCAGCTATTTTCAACTCGAAGCCAATCGGATCGGGGATCGAATTCCCCCTGCAGCGACAAGCGCGAGGTCCGCTCCAGGCCGACTGCAAAACCTGCCGGCCTGAAGCCACGGGAGAGGGCCGCGCTCGGGCATGGAATGTGAGACCGTCCGAACGCGCGATCTCACCAATTATGGGAACATCCAGCCGCGCTCGCCGTTGGGCGATGATACCAGCATGGAGGACGGCCCGTGCGTGAAAGACAATCCGCCAAGGATATCGAGCAAATGGCCGAAAGGGAAACCGCTGCCTTTCTGAGACGCGCCTCGATCACCTACCTTGAATGCTGTGTGAGCCTGATGATGACGCATCTTGAGCGCGAGGAAGTGGCCACCATCCTGGAAAAAGAAGCGGATATGCTGCGAAAGCTCGACTGAGGCTGCGCGCTCGCGCGTCGATCGCTGAGTAAGTCTCAAAAGCGGCGCGGCTTGGATCCAGCCATGGAGTTCGTGATTTTTCCAGGTCGCAAGGAACATTCCTTCCCGCTGGCAGTTCGGCGCGAGGAACTTACCTTCAACAACGATGGCGGCAGTTTCGTGGGATCGAACAAGGTACGGATTGGCATAGCCGGCGTCGGCAATTGCGCGTCTTCCCTCGTCCAGGGCCTCTCATATTATCGAGACGCCAGAGGCAATGAGCCTATACCCGGCCTGATGCATGCCGATCTCGGCGGCTATCATGTCGATGACATCGAGGTGGCCTGTGCTTTCGACGTCGCCAAGGGCAAGGTTGGGCGTGATGTGGCGGAAGCCATATACAATGCGCCCAACAACACGTTCCGCTTTGCCGATGTCGCGCCAACCGGCGTTCATGTCGAGCGCGGACCAACACTGGATGGCATCGGTAAATACCTGCGCGATGAGATCGAGGAGGCCGAGGAGCCGGTCGCGAATATCAGCGCGCTCCTTCGGCAAAGCGGCACAGATGTACTGATCTCATATCTGCCGGTCGGCTCGGAAGAGGCTACGCGCTATTATGCCGAGTGTGCGCTCGAGGCAGGCTGCGCCTTCGTCAACTGCATACCGGTTTTTATTGCATCGCGGCCGGAATGGCGCCAGCGGTTCGAACAGCGTGGCCTGCCATTGATCGGCGACGACATCAAAAGCCAGGTCGGCGCGACAATCGTGCACCGGCTGCTTGCCAATCTATTCCGCGAGCGCGGCGTCCGCATCGACCGCACCTATCAGCTGAATTTCGGCGGCAACACCGATTTCCTCAACATGCTGGAACGCGAGCGGCTGGAATCGAAGAAGATTTCAAAGACACAATCCGTAACGAGCCAGATCGACGTGCCCCTGGAGGCCGGCAACATCCATGTCGGCCCCAGCGACCATGTGCCCTGGCTTACCGATCGAAAGTGGGCCTACATCCGCGTCGAAGGCACGACCTTCGGAGGCGTGCCTCTGAATGCAGAGCTCAAGCTGGAAGTATGGGATTCGCCCAACTCGGCCGGGGTCGTTATCGACGCTGTCCGCTGCGCCAAGCTGGCGCTTGACCGCGGCATCGCAGGAGCTCTGACCGGTCCCTGCAGCTACTTCATGAAGTCGCCGCCCGAGCAGTTCACCGATGCCGAGGCACGCCTGCATACGCTTTCTTTCATCGCCGGGAGGGACGAGTCGATGCTCGACGCCGCGGAATGACGACGACCTTCTTTTTGATCCGTCATGCGGCGCATGACAATGTCGGCGACTATCTTGTAGGACGCATGGCTGGAGTTTGCCTTGGCGAAACCGGCAGGGCACAAGCCTTGCGCGTGGCCAACCACATGGCACCGGAGCCGCTGGCAGTCATCTGTTGCAGCCCTCGCGAACGAACGCTGGAAACCGCAAAACCGATCGCAATCGCCTGCAGCCCCGATACGATCACAATCTGCCAGGAGCTCGACGAGATCGACTTCGGCGTGTGGTCGGGGAAGACTTTCGAAGAGTTGAGCCAGGACGCCGACTGGCGGGTGTGGAACAGTCGACGTCAGCAGGCGAGGACGCCCGGCGGCGAGACCATGCTGGACGTGCAGCAACGTGTCATCTCGCTGATGCAGCACCTTCGCGAACGCTACCGGAACCAGTCCGTGGCTCTGGTCAGCCACGCCGACGTGATCAAGGCCGCCGTCTGCAAGGTGCTCGGCTTGCCGCTGGGAGACTGTTTTCGGTTCGACATCGACCCCGCTTCGATTACGACGGTCGTCTCCGGTGACTGGGGCTCCAAGCTGATCCGATTGAACGAAGCCGCCTGACGAGGACTGCCGGATGCGAATGGTCATTTTCGGTCTCACCGTTACCTCTTCGTGGGGAAACGGACACGCCACGCTGTGGCGCGGGCTGATCCGGGCGCTCGGCGGCATGGGCTGGTCCATCACCTTCTTCGAGCGTAACACCCCCTACTATGCCGGGGCGCGCGACCTGGATCATCTCGATGGCGGCAATGTCGTTGTCTATCCGGACTGGAGGGACATCCGCCATGTCGCGGAACAGGCGATCAGGCAATCGGACGTCGTCATCGTCACATCCTATTGCCCCGACGCCGTGGAGGCATCACGCATGGCGCAGCAGGCCTGTCACGGACTGAGGGTTTTCTACGATCTTGACACCCCGGTCACACTCGCCCGGATCGAGCAAGGTCTAAGGCCGGCGTATTACGGGCCCGAAGGCCTGCGCGATTTCGATCTTGTCCTGAGCTATACTGGCGGGACCGCAATTGATGCGCTCAAAACGCTGCTGGGTGCCCGCTGTGTCTTGCCTCTCTACGGTCATGTCGATCCCGAGAGACACCGCCCGGCACAGCCCCGGGCCGAATTTGCCGGGGATCTGTCCTATCTCGGAACTTATGCCGCAGATCGCCAGGCCGGCGTCGAAAAGCTGCTGGTGCGCACGGCAGCGCGCCTGCCGGACCACCGCTTCGTCATCGGCGGCGCCCAATACCCGCACGAATTTCCGTGGGGCGAAAACATCTTTTTTGTTAGGCACCTTCCACCTGCGGACCATCCAGCCTTCTTCTGCTCATCGCGCCTGACGCTAAACGTGACGCGCGAGGCAATGGCCGGGAGGGGCTGGTGCCCTTCGGGCAGGCTGTTCGAGGCGGCAGCCTGCGGCGCGGCTATCGTCAGCGACACCTGGCCCGGGCTGAGCAGTTTTTTCCAACCCGGCAGCGAAATCATCCTGGCCGACACCACCGACGACGTGGTCGCGGCAGTTTGCTTGTCCGACAGCGAAGTTGACGCAATCCGGCACCGTGCGCGCGAGCGGGTACTGGATGAACACACCTCTGCGCAACGCGCCAAGGAACTGGACCGCCTTCTGTCCGATTCGTTGCAAGGCTCGACGGCGAGCGAGCCGTTGAAGGAAGCAATCTGATGTTGGGCATCGTCCCCGCCGCCGGCCGCGGCAGCCGCATTCAACCGCTCGGCTTCTCGAAGGAGCTCCTGCCGGTCGGCAGCCGCATCGATGGCCAGACCGAGCGTCCCTGCGCGGTGAGCGAATATCTGGTGCGCCGCATGGTGCGCGGCGGCGTCGACAAGATCTGCTTCGTCATCGGATCGGGAAAATCAGACATCCTCGAATATTATGCCGCCGGCTACGGCGACGCCGCCGCACTGTTTGTCGTGCAGCCTACTCCCGTCGGTCTTTGCGATGCGATCTTCCGCGCCGCGTCGCTCGTCGCGCCGGACGAGGCGGTTCTGATCGGCCTGCCCGATACGATCTGGTTTCCAGAAGATGGCTTTTGCCGCCTGCCGGACGACCGGCTGTCGTTTCTACTCTTCCCCGTGGATCATCCGGAACTCTTCGATGCCGTCGTTCTCGACCAGGACGATCGAGTGCGGGAAATCCAGGTCAAGCAGCAGGATGCCGCCACGAACTGGATTTGGGGTGCATTCAAGATGCCTGGCCGCATCCTTCATCAACTCGCGATGCTCTGGCGCGAACAGGATCGCCATGACGAATATGTCGGCACGCTGATCAACGCCTATCTCGCGACCGGCGGTGAGGCCTATGGCGTCAAGGGAGGCACCGCCTATGTCGACGTCGGCACCTTCAACGGCTACCGCACGGCACTTCGGTTGCTTGAGAACAACGACGCCACTTTGGAGGACCCGATAAAGCTCATGTTCATGCTGCGAGGGCAGTCGCATATACCTAGCCATCCAGGCGAAGGAGGCTAGCCATGCTGCATTCGAACGCCGAAATCCGCCGCCGCATCGATGCCCTTGGCCCGTGGTTCCACAACATGGAGCTGGCGGGCGTCGAGACCGCCCCCGACCATTTTCTCGGCAATTATCCGCTGATCAAATGGCGCGAGTTCGCCGACGCCATTCCTGCCGATCTGTCCGGCAAGGCAGTGCTCGACATTGGCTGCAACGCCGGTTTTTACTCGATCGAGATGAAGCGACGCGGCGCCGGTCGTGTCCTAGGCATCGATTTCGATGAAGCCTATCTGGCGCAGGCGCGCTTCGCCGCCGAGATCGCCGACTGCGACATCGAATTCCAGCAGCTGTCGGTCTACGACGTCGGTGCCCTGCGGGAGAAATTCGACATCGTGCTGTTCATGGGTGTGCTGTACCACTTGCGGCATCCCCTGCTGGCTCTCGATCTGATCCGGGAGCATGTCGCCGGCGACCTGATGATCTTCCAGTCCATGCAGCGCGGCAGCATCGAACTGCCTGCTCTCGATGAGAACTATCCTTTCTGGGCACAGGATCTGTTCGATCGAGCGGAGTTTCCCAAGCTGCATTTTATCGAGCACCGCTACGCCGACGACCCGACCAATTGGTGGATTCCCAATCGCGCCTGCACTGAAGCGATGCTGCGCAGTGCCGGCTTCGACATCGTGCTTCACCCGGAACAAGAGGTTTATTTCTGCCGCGCCGCCGAGGAGCCGGTCGGCGCCGGCGCCGTCTACCCGTCGAAAGGACAACTTCTTCATGATTGAAGCTGCGATGATCTGGAACGAGCCGAACAACAAGTCTCATTGGGACCCCGAACTCGACCTCGACTGGAGCCGCTTCGCCAATATGGCAATACTGGCCGCCGACCGGATCGCAGCCGAAAACCCCGCCATCACCAAGGTCTTGGGCGGCATTTCGCCGATCGATGCCGATTTCATGGCACTCATGAAGCAGTACGGCGTGCTCGATCACGTCGATGCTGTCGGTGTGCATGGCTTCCCGCTCGACTGGAACCTCTGGCAGATCCAGGAATGGCCCCAGAAGATCGGCGAGATTTCGACCGTCACCGACCTTCCTGTATGGGTCAGCGAAGTTGGCGTGTCGAGCTTCGGCGCCGAGGAGGTACAGCTGTGGGGTCTGCGCCGGACCGCCGAACTGCTGCTTGGCAATGTCTCGCGCGTACAATGGTACAGCCTCTACGATCTTCCGCGCGAATGGGGGGCAACGACGCGTCATCGCGAGGCGGAAGGCTCCTCCTACTATCGCCATTTCTACATGGGTCTGCTGCGCGAGGACGGTACGCCCAAACCCGCGCTCGACGAATTCCTGCGTCACGCCCCCGAAATGGGACTGGTGCAATGGTTTCACTTTGAAGATCCCCGGCTGGATGAGGCCGTCGCCTGGATGAAACGGCTGGGCGTCACCAATCTGCGCACCGGGCTGTCCTGGGCCGACAGTTTCAGGCCGAACGCGCTGGACTGGTACGACCGGCAGATGGAAGCACTTGCCGATTTCGACGTGACCATCACATTCTGCTTCACTCCGGAGCATCGCGGAGTGATGCCGCATCACACCAGTCCGCCGCTAGTGCCAGAGGAATTCGCGGAGTTTTGCGCGACGATGACCCGCCGCTATGCTCCTGGCATGATTGCCTCCCCGGTCGAAGCGGTTCGGGCATCGGCGACATGAGCGTTTCATGCAACACGCACTTGACAGGTCCGGAACGCTTGCCGAATTCGCGGCCCTGCTGCTAGGCGCTGCTTCGAACGGCTCCGACGGCGCTGAGATCTTGATCGTAGTCGCGCATCCGGATGACGAGACCATCGGCATCGGCGGGCATCTTGCCGGTTTGCGCGGAGCTCGCATTGTTCATGTCACTGACGGCGCGCCGCGAGACCTTGACGACGCGCGAGCCCACGGCTTTGAGACTTGGCAGGATTACGCCAAGGCCCGCCACAGGGAGTTGCAGGCGGCGCTGGCGGCAGCGGGTTCGCCGTCGACGGCCCTGACCAGCCTCGGTTACCCGGACAAGCAGGCCGCCGGAAACCTTAGCTCGCTCGCAAGGGAACTGACCGGCCTTTTGGCAGATTCTCACGTCAGCTTCGTCTGCACGCATCCTTATGAAGGCGGTCACCCCGATCATGACGCGACTGCCTTTGCCGTCCATGCGGCCTGCCATTTGCTGCGCCGCAAGGGACGCCGGGTCCCGGCCGTCGTCGAGATGGCGTACTATTCGGCCGGACCCGAGGGTGCGGTCCTTCAGGATTTCAACGGGGGACCCGATTGCATCGAACTGCACCTCACGGAAGCGGCTTTCGAACGCAAGCAGTGCATGCTGGCCTGCCACCGGACACAACGAAGGACGCTGGCGCCGTTTACGGCGCGCGTCGAACGGTTCCGGATGGCACCTGCCTATGATTTCCTGGCGCTGCCGAACAACGGCAGGCTCTACTACGAGGCGCTGCGGCTCGGCTTCGAACCGGCGGGTTGGCTCCACGCCGCGGCTGCTGCGCATGAGGAGCTTCGGCTCGGCCGGCCATGACCCTCACCGTCCTGAACGTCGCCTACTCTCTCGCGCCAGTCGGCCCGGACGCGGTTGGCGGTGCCGAGCAGGTCCTTTCGATGCTCGACCAGGCACTCGTGCGGGCGGGACACGGTTCTATCGTAATCGGTTGCCAGGGCTCCAAAGCGGCGGGCGTCCTCATCGAGACACCTGCTGAACCAGGTGTGCTCGACGATGCGGCGAAAAAACGGGCACAGCGCCACCACCGCACCGCGATAGAAGCCGCACGCGCCCGTTGGCCGATCGACGTGATACATCTGCACGGCATCGATTTTGATGCCTATCTGCCTGACGATGGGCCGACGCTTGTGAGCCTGCACCTGCCGCTCGATTGGTATCCGGCCGATGCTTTGCGCCCGGTACGCGACGATCTGTGGCTTCACGCCGTCTCAGTGGCCCAACAGCGAACCGCGCCGCCGGGCGCCAGGCTGGTTGCGCCCATTCCAAACGGCGTCGACATCGACGCGCTGAGCGGTCGGCAGTCCAAGCGCAGCTTCGCTTTGGTGCTCAGCCGCATTTGCCCGGAAAAGGGCATCCATCTGGCGCTGGACGCAGCCAAGCAGGCTGGCGTACCGCTGGTCATCGGTGGCAAGGTCTATCCCTATGAAACGCACACGCAGTACTTTCATGACGAAGTTCAGCGGCGCCTCGACAAGCAGCGCCGCTTCCTCGGTCCGCTCGGCTTCACCGCAAAACGGCGCTTTCTCAACGCCGCCCGTTGCCTGGTTATTCCCAGCCTTGCGGCGGAAACCAGCTCGCTTGTCGCGATGGAGGCCCTCGCCTGCGGCACGCCGGTGGTCGCCTTTCCGAACGGCGCACTGCCAGATGTGGTCAGACACGGCAAGACCGGCTTCCTAGTGAATGACGTCGACGAGATGGCAGAGGCCATCGTCGCAGCATCCCGACTGGATGCCGAGATATGCCGGGCCGAGGCGCGGCAGCGCTTTTCGCTCGACCGAATGATTTCGTCTTACATGGACGCCTACCGTGCGCTGGCAGGGCTTGGTGCCGTTAGCAGGCGCTTCGCGGCGGCGCAGTGAGCGGTTTTATGCTTCGCTCCGAGATCATCGACGATCTGGCCACTCTTGAGGCCCTGGCGCCGCGGTGGTGGAAACTCTGGGCGCACAGCCGGACGGCGACGCCTTTCCAATGCCCCGCCTGGCTGGTGCCGTGGTGGCGTGCATTCGCGCCCGGGGACCTGGCGGCGATCGCGGTCTGGCGTGGCGACGATCTGGTGGGATTGGCGCCGCTTTACCTGGAAGACGCAACGTCCGGTTTGAGGCTGCTTCCGGTCGGGATTTCGCTAAGCGACTATCTGGATGTCCTGTGTTTCCCCGGCATCGAAGCAGCTGTCGCCGCCGTCATCGCAGACGAGGTTCTTGCGATCAATTGGTCGCAATGGATCTTACCGGACCTACCGGCCGATGCTGCGGGCCTCGCAATTACACATCCCGCGCTGGGGGCAGGTCAACCCGCCGACCACGCAGCTTGTCCGGTGCTCCCGATTGCCGGTGACGATGCCCTTGCGGTCTGCATTCCAGCGCGGCGAAGGCGCCAGTTGCGCCGTGCACATAAAGCCGCATGCAGGCGCGGCTGCGTCTCCATCATACCGGCGCATACCGATCCCGGTGGATTTTTCGATCACCTGATTCGCCTTCACGGCGCGCGCTGGGCCGGGCATGGCGACGGCGTGCTGACCGACCCGGCTGCAGAAGAATTTCATCGGCAGGCGCTTTCGTTGCTTGCCGCACAGGGCCTTGTCCGATGCTGGCTTGTTGCTATCGATGATGCGGTGGTCGGCGCCTACTATGGATTTCACCATCGTTGCCGCGCCTACGCCTATCTTGGCGGCTTTGATCCGGCCTACGCCGAGGAAAGTCCCGGCGCAATCCTGATCGGTCACGCGATTGCCGAGGCGGCTCGTGAAGGGGCGCGAGAGTTCGATTTCCTGCGCGGCCAGGAAACCTACAAATATGGCTGGGGTGCCGTCGATCAATGGACAATGCGAAGGGTCTGGACGCGAAACACAGCCCAATGAGCACGACTGGCCGAAAACCATCGCCACAGGCGTCGACAGCAAGAATAGTACTCGACGAGTGCATGGCCGACGGTGTCTGTGTCGAAGCCACCATCGCCAGACTGGCGCTTCGCTTCGAGACGGGGATCGAAGCGGCGGAGCTGGCGGAGATCGCGCTGGATATGTATTCAGCCGACCTGCGAAAACGAGGCGGACTGGAGCGCATCGCCGAGCTGCTTCGCCACAGGCCTGATATCTTTGCCACGCTGCGCGAAACAGGCGCGGCCGTTCGCCACGAGCGTAATGAGGAGGAAACGGATGCCGCTGTCGTCAAGCGACTGGCCGCCGGCTTCGATGCCGCGGCGGCGATTTCCCTGGCGGCGAGCGTCCAGCTGTCTTCATTGGGAGACGAGGAGAAACTCGCCGCCGCCACCGACGAGATCGTCGCATGGCTGGACAGGCAAGGCTTCACCACCGACCGTGACATTCTGGACATTGGCTGCGGCATTGGGCGTTTCGAAAGCGCGCTCTCCGATGCGGCGCACCGGATCGTCGGCATAGACATATCGTCAAAGATGATTTCGATCGGTCGGCAGCGATGTGCCAGGCTGAGCAATGTGGAATTGCGGCTGACCTCTGGTCTCGATCTTGCCGATTTCGGCAACGCAAGCTTCGATTGCGTGCTGGCTGTCGACAGTTTCCCCTACCTGGTGCTGGCTGGCCTGGCGGAGCGGTATTTCAAGGAAATTGCGCGTGTCCTGAAGACGGCAGGCATGGCAGCACTTCTGAATTACTCCTATCGAGGATCGCCGGCGCTGGATCGTGCCGATGTTCATCGCCTCGCTAGAACCCACGGCATGCAGGTCGTGGTTGACGGCGAAAAGCCGTTCCGGCGGTGGGATGGCAATGCTTTTCTTCTTACCGCATCCGACGGAACATTACGGCCCAATAATTGTTCGGGCGTCAAATAGAAGAGGCCACCTGTGTGTGCCCACAATCCGAAGGAGGACCAGGTTGGCATCCGGCGGCAAGAAGCACATCAGCTCGGTGGCGGTGGCAACGGCTCCGGCGCCGGCGCGATGACCGATTCGGTCAAGGACAAGGTCGAGGAAACTCGGTTTGTCCAACAGAGACTAAAGCAGCGCACCGAGTAGCGCAGGCTCGATGGCTATCGGATCAAGTCCGATCGGCACCAGTATCATGCCGCAGATCGGCTCTCTTAAAGACTGGCTGTTGCAACCGTAGACGCGAATCATGACCAGTGGCCAGCTAAGTTCGCGAGAGTCGAATTGTCGAGCGCTCCCGGATTGCCGGGAAGGAGCGGAGGGAAAGGCATAGTTTCCCCCGACGACGCCAGCGGCTTCGAAACAATGCTGTGCAAGGGTCGGTGCTGACTGCCAGAATGGCGCGTGAATCCTTGCAAACTCTGATTGCTGTCACCACACTGGTGAAGGGGCCAATTCGTTAAGAGAACACGATGTCTCGTTTGAGCGACGATACCATCAGCCCGCAACTCCGGCAGGCTATAGACCGCAAGATTGCATTCTTGCTGACCGCCATCGAGCGGGAAAAGGTGCCCGACCGGTTGACCGATCTCGCCGTCCAGTTGCAGAACGCCCTTGTCGAGAAGCGCCGATGTGAAGCGAAAAAAGACAATTAGCTAACGGCGCCTGTCGACTGCGAAGTTTCCCTGTGCCTCGGACAGGTGATCGCGGTGCTCTATCAATGTCTGTAGCGAACTTTCGCCAAGGTATTCCAGCACGTCGGCGCGCGCTCGGTTAAGACGGCTTTTTACCGTTCCCACCGCGCAACCGCATATTTCAGCAGTTTCTTCGTAGCTGACACCAAGAACCCCGATGAGCATCAGGACCTCGCGCTGATGTTCCGGCAGCTTCTGGACCGCACGATAGACTTCCTTGCTCTGAACGGACCAATCCTGTGTAGCTTCCGAAATTGGGATCAGAGAAGCGCAGTCAAGCAAGCCGGGTTTTTCCCTGTCGGCGGCCTTGACACGCGTATAATAGGTGTTGCGCATGATGGTGAAGAGCCATGACTTCATACGCGTTCCAGGCTCGAACTTATCGATGTTGGCGAGCCCCTTGGTCAACGTCTCCTGGACAAGGTCATCGGCATCGTCAGGTACACGGCAGAAGGTGCGCGCGAAGGCTCGCAAGGCGGGTATCAGGTCAACGATGGAAACTTGATCCGCTTCCCGGTTGGCCAAGGCGTAGCCCCTGGAGGACAATGGTCCAGCTCCCCAGCAAGAATGAGTTCATGAACGCAGACCTAGCTAAATGCATGAAGGTTTGGATCGTTCCGGACATCGAAATAAGTCGCTAGAAAACGTTGGATCGGCGAACGGCACGCCCGTTGCGGGTCTCCGCCTGCCGTTGGGCGGCTGCGAAGGAAAGAGTGGTGAAAGGGGCCAGACGTCATGATGCGGCGACCCCGGCACAGGTTGCCGTTGAGCTGTGACCCGAGGCTGACTGGCCAGCTGCGGTTCATCGATCCGGGCCGCAGCGCCGCGACCTGCCTGGTCGGTTTGCCTTTCGTCGCCACGCCGACGATCCGCTTCTCTTTGACCATCAATCCTGGATCTCATTGACGACGCGGCTGACTTTAACATCGATGGGAGGAAATACGGGACAGCCCTGTTCCACCCGCCACCGACTCGAGTTGCAAATCGGCATAAAAGCTCCCAATCTCGTTGCCGCCGCAGCAAAGCTTGATACTTGTTAGACGGCGAAGCAATGGGAGGAAATACGCACATGAAAAAGATTTCTGTCCGTCTGGCGTCAACGGTTGTCATGCTCGTCTCTGCAGCCACGTCGGCTTACGCCGACAGCCTCACCGTCTATTGCGCCGCCGACGAGGCCTGGTGCCAGCAGATCAGGACTTCCTTCGAGGAAAAGACCGGCATCACTGTCGACATGACCCGCAAGAGCTCCGGAGAGACATATGCGCAGTTGCGCGCCGAGGCCGGAAACCCGAAGGGCGACGTCTGGTGGGGCGGCACCGGCGATCCTCATCTCCAGGCCGCCGAGGAAGGACTGACTGAGGAATATACGTCCCCGATGCGCGGCGAACTGCATGACTGGGCGATCAAGCAGGCGGAAGCCGCCAACAACAAGACGATCGGCGTTTACTCCGGTGCGCTCGGCTTCGGCTACAACAAGGATCTGTTGGCTAAGGGCAACCTGCCGGAGCCCAAATGCTGGGCCGATCTGACCAAGCCGGAATACAAGGGCCACATCCAGATGGCCAACCCGAACTCATCGGGCACCGCCTATACGATGCTGGCCACGATGGTTCAGCTGATGGGCGAGGACAAGGGTTTTGAGTACCTGAAGGCGCTCCACGCCAACATCAACCAGTACACCAAGTCCGGCTCCGCTCCGATTAAGGCCGCGGGTCTCGGCGAAACGACCATCGGCATCGTCTTCATGCATGACGCGGTGACGCAGACCGCAGCCGGCTTCCCGATCGTCACGGTGGCGCCTTGCGAAGGCACCGGCTATGAGATCGGCTCGATGTCGCTGATCAAGGACGCCCGCAACCCGGAAGCAGCAAAGCAGTTCTACGACTGGGCGCTGACCGCCGAGATGCAGTCGAAGGCGAAGGACGTGAAGTCGTTCCAGTTGCCTTCGAACAAGAACGCCACCGCGTCCGAACTGTCGCCCGACCTGTCGACCATCAAGCTCATCGACTACGACTTCAAGAAGTATGGATCGAGTGCCGAGCGCAAACGCCTGTTGCAGAAGTGGGACACGGAGGTCTCGACCCTGCCGCAGTAATCATGCGCGTCCGCACCGCCACGAGCGCGCTTCACCCGACCGTTGTCCTGTGGACGGCGGCCGGCTTGGTTGGCTATGCGCTGCTGCCTTGGTATGGGCTGGAAAGCAACTTCTTCACCTTGTCCTGGCTGTTGGACGGCTATCCGCTTGACGATGACGTCGCGCCGGCGCTTTTCCTTGTGCTGCAAGGCGAGAAACTCTGGCTCGCTCCCCTAGGGCCGCTGCTTGTCGCGCCGCTCCTGCTATGGGGGCGCCGGAAGTCGGACCCATTCTTTGGGAATTTGCTAATCGCCGTCGGCGCGACCGGCGGCGCCTACTTCCTGCTTCAAGGTTTCGGCATTGGTCTGCGTGGTTTCCAGTGGCAATGGCTGACCTGGCTCTTTGGCGAGCTTGACGACCGCCAGTTCGGCATGGGCTGGGGAGCACTGCTGGTAAGCAGCGCGTTCCTGTTCCTGTTCACCCTCGGGCTTGCGGCGCGCGGCGCGGTGGCCGGCGACGAATTCGTCGTCGGCTCGATCGGCTTCGTCGTTACGGTGGTCGCCATCTTCATCTTCATGCCAATCGGTCAAATGTTGGGGAGTGCGCTGCTCACGCAAGAGGGCGACTATTCGCTACCCGTCTTTCTCGCGAAACTCTCCAGCGGCCGGCTCTGGAGTCTCGGCTGCCTCTTCGGCGGTCCGCGCTGCGGCGTCGCCTGGAACTCGCTCTTTCTCGCCATCCTCGTTGGCGTGATGACCACTGCACTCGGCCTTGTCTTTGCCCTAGTGGTGACCCGTACCGGCTTTCGCTACGGCGCGCTGTTGCGCGCAATGACCGTGCTGCCGATTATCACGCCACCCTTTGTCATCGGCCTCGCCATCATTCTTCTGTTCGGCCTCTCGGGTGCCATCAACCTGGGTTTCGCGGAGCTGATCGGCGTCCAACCGACACGATGGATTTATGGGCTGCCTGGTCTGCTCATCGCCCAGGTGCTCGCCTTCACGCCGATAGCCTTTCTGGTGATGATTGGAGTGGTCGAGGGGGTCAGCCCTTCCATGGAAGAGGCCGCCCAGACCCTGCGCGCCAATCGCTGGCAGACTTTCATCACCGTCTCCCTGCCGTTGATGCGGCCGGGTCTGGCAAACGCCTTTCTGCTCGGCTTTATCGAGAGCATGGCTGACTTCGGCAATCCGCTGGTGCTCGGCGGCAATTTCGATGTGCTGTCCACCGAGATCTTCTTCGCTATCGTCGGCGCACAATACGATCAGGCACAGGCGGCGATCCTCGCCCTCGTACTCTTGTTCTTTACGCTCGGGGCTTTCTACGCCCAGCGATTCTGGCTCGGCAAAAAGTCCTACACGACCGTCTCCGGTAAAGGAGACGCCGGCGTCCACCCGCATCTGCCGGCAACATTTCGCAACCTCGTCTTCGCGGTGGCCGCCGTCTGGACGCTTTTTACCTTGCTGATTTATGTGACAATCTTTTACGGCAGCTTCGTCAAGCTGTGGGGCGTCGATTTCTCTCTGACCTTTGAACACTACGTGAGGGCGTTCTCCATCGGGTGGAATGAGTTCGGCATCCACTGGCACGGCTCGGCCTGGAATTCGTTCTGGACGACCATGAAAATAGCGTTGATCTCAGCGCCACTGACCGCGGCCATCGGACTTTTGACCGCCTATTTGCTGGTCCGCCAGAATTTTGCCGGCAAGGACACTTTCGAATTTGCAACGTTGCTGTCCTTCGCCATTCCCGGCACTGTTATCGGCGTTTCCTATGTGATCGCGTTCAACGTGCCACCGATCGAACTCACCGGCACCGGCATTATCCTGGTGCTCTCCTTCATCTTCCGCAACATGCCGGTCGGGGTCCGCGCCGGTGTCGCGTCGATGTCGCAGATCGACCGCAGCCTCGACGAGTCCTCCCTGACTCTCGGGGCAAACTCGTGGCAAACCTTCCGCAAGGTGGTGCTGCCGCTGCTGCGGCCGGCCATCCTCGCCGCGCTGGTTTATTCCTTCGTTCGCGCCATGACCGCCATCAGCGCCATTATCTTTCTGGTTAGCGCGCAGTACGACATGTCGACCAGCTACATCGTCGGCCGGGTCGAGAATAACGAATACGGTGTCGCCATCGCTTATTCCGCCGTCCTGATCGGCGTCATGCTGGCGGTGATCGGTCTGATGCAGCTTGTGGTTGGCAGCCGCATGATCGGCCGCCGCGGTCTCGACGGCGATCTGGCGCAGTCGCGCACCAATGTCAGCCAGGCGGTCGTGGCGCGTCCCCAGCCGGCGATCTCGGGAGGCGGATGATGGCCGAAATTCGCAGCAATGCCGCCTCAGTCGAATTCAGGAACGCCACCAAGATCTACGGCAATAGCAAGGCGCCCGCCGTCAACGACATCTCGCTGTTTATCGCGGCCGGGAAGCTGGTCACCCTCCTTGGACCATCGGGCTGCGGCAAGACGACCACCTTGCGCATGATCGCCGGGCTGGAAATGGTAACGAGCGGCCAGATCCTGATCGGGGGCGCCGACGTAACCCGGCTGCCGGCAACTGATCGTGATGTCTCCATGGTGTTTCAATCCTACGCGCTTTTCCCGCATATGACCGTGACCCAGAACGTCGAATACGGCTTGGGCTTTTCCGGCTTCGCTAGGAAGGAGACGGCCGAGAGGGCCAGAGCCGGGCTTGATCTGGTCGGACTCTCCAATTTCGGCGACCGCCTGCCGAGCCAGCTTTCGGGCGGACAGCAACAGCGCGTCGCGGTGGCGCGGGCGCTGGTTCTGGAGCCGCAGGTGCTGCTCTTCGACGAGCCTTTGTCGAACCTGGATGCCAAGCTGCGCCGCCGCGTGCGCGAGGAAATTCGCGAGATTCAGCAGAAACTCGGCCTGACAGTCGTCTATGTCACCCACGACCAGGAGGAGGCGCTCGCCGTCTCCGATCGGATCATCGTCATGAACAATGCGGCAATTGCTCAAGACGGCACGCCGCGCGAGCTCTACGAGCAGCCCGCAAATGCCTTCGTGGCCGACTTCATCGGCGAAGCCAACATATTCCAATGCGAGGTCGTGTCGGTCGAGGGCGACAGTGCCACCGTGCATCTAGGCCCCGCGGTCCTGAAGCTGCCGGCTCGCGGCCGCAAGCCGGGGCCAGCCAAGCTGGCGACACGACCGAGTCGCATCGAGATTGGCGAACCGAACGCTCCCGGCACGTTGCCCGGCATGCTCGAAAAAGTGACCTATGTCGGCAGCCACCTCGAATTCGTAGTCGCCACGGAATTCGGCGAAGTCTTCGTGATCTCGCCGGATGTCGATACGGCGTTTCAAGCGGGGCAGCCGGTGAGCATCGGCTTTCCCGAACGTGGACCCGTGCTGATCACAGACTGAACGCCTCTTTGCAAAGTGCGTGGACCTTGTCGAACACGCCCTTGCCGCCCGCGATGACCAGTGTTCCTTCCTCCAGGACCGTTTTCGGGTCGGGCGGGACGACCAATCCGCCGGCCTCTTCGACCAGAAGCATGCCAGCGAGGCAGTCCCAAGCATTCATATGCTCCTCGACATAGGCGAGCAGCCTGCCCGACGCGACGTAGGCAAGCATAAGCGCACCAGATGCATTGCGGAAAAAGACGCCGCCCTCCTGAAGCAGGAGATCGATCAGCTTGGCGACGCTGCGAGCTTCACGACGATTGGAGAAGCCGGTTCCGACCGAGCCTTGCGTCAGGCTCGTCGTCGGGCTTGTCTTGATGGGTCGGTCGTTGAGAAAAGCTCCGCCGCCGCGTCGCCCATAAAAAGTCTCGCCGGTAGACGGTTCATGGATAACGCCCAAGACGGTCACATCCTCCTTGACGCAGGCGATGACGACGGTCCAGGCCGGGATGCCGCGCAGGAAATTGGCAGTGCCGTCGATCGGATCTATCACCCATGTGTAACCCGACCCGCCCGCGAGCGCGGCGTGTTCCTCTCCTATGACGCCGTCTTGGGGATATTGCGCTGCAAGTTCCTGGCGGATGAACGTCTCGACATTCCGGTCGGCCTCGGAAACCAGGTCCTGATGACCCTTGCTCTCGATTGTGAGTGTCTCCAGTTGTCGGAAATATTGCAGGCCGAGCTCGCCGGCGCGCCGCGCCAGGGCAGTCGCAAACAGCATCCGATCATTATTGTCACCGGCCATGGGCGCGCGCTCCGTGTTTGATGCACATCGTTGGGAAGATTGAGATTAACCCTCGGCGATCGGCCGCCACTCGTGGATGATTTTGTAGCCCGGCAACTCGAAAGCGAAGAAATGTCCTTGGAACGGCTGGTCCTGACTGCGCGAAATCGGCACATCCAGTAGCTTGCAGAGCAGGAGCGTGCCGACACCGCCGTGCGCGACGAAAGCAATGTCGCCGTCATGATGGGACCCAAGAATGCGAAACACGGCCCGTACGACGCGTTCTTGGGCATCGACCGCACGCTCCCATCCGCGGACACTCTCGTGTGGATTAGCGAAGAAGGAGTCAGCAACTCGTTCGAAATCGGCGGGCGGAAGGAAGCCTGTTGCGGAGCGGTCATTCTCGCCAAGATGCTCATCCATTTGGACGGGCAAACCAAATCCAGCGGCCAGCAGGCCAGCCGCTTCAATTGCCTTGGCCTCAGAGCTCGACCATATGGACGTCAGGCCCGACAGCACCGCATTCCCCGCGAAAGCCCTCATCCGGGTGATACCACGATCCGAAAGCCGCCAGGCTGGGACTGGTAGGTCGGGATTAACGGAAACTTCTGGGTGAGTGATAAAGAAGGCCGTCGGCATGCCGTTGCGCTCCGATAAATCCTTCCGAAGGCCTAACAGAGCTGATTAAGCTGTCTTAGGCGATATTGCCACCCGGCGTGCCGCCAAATTTGCATAATAGCATCGAGGCGGTGGTCGCCGACACCTCCAGCCTCGTGTTATCGTGATCTCATTGGAGAGCATCGACCATGTCGTCCGAAGGCATGAGCGCAAACGATCCGGGCACGGCCGAGGCGAGATCGCGTAGTCAGTGCGATCAAAGAACATGCCGGCATGTCGAACGCCGACGTCCGAAATCCGCTAAGCAATGGAGATCATAGTAGTGCCGCGACACACGCTGGCCCGCCTGGCGTATATGCAGAGTTTCTACAGCACATCGGCCTCGGGATTGACGAGACCGTAACGCCAATGTCCAAAGGCCGCCGCTTCCTGAACCGGGGGAAACCAACGGGCCTTGGGTTTATGGATTGGCCGGCCACGCCCTGAGCTGAAGCACGCTCTGCCCTCAACAAGCGGTCAGGGGCGCAGCTCGTCAGAGTGCTAGTTGATCAATCGGCGCAATGCGGTTGCCGTCACGCGGCCGGAACTACTGCCGTTTCGAATTTCCTCCGAATCGCGGTTCGGTTTTCCTTGCCTAGATAAGAACCGTCCGACGCCCATCCGCCGCGCCGTCCACAATAACGTGGCCGATGCCGCGCGAGCACGGCTCGATGCGCGCATTGACGTAATAAACGTCCCGCAGCAGATCGGATGTGATGATGTCCGGCGATGGCCCGCAGGCAACCAGACGGCCGTCGGCGATGACCATCGCCTGATCGGTGAAGCGCAGGGCGTGATTGAGGTCGTGCAGGGCGATCAGCACGACCATGCCTCGCGCCTGAGCAAGTTCCCGCATGAGGCCGAGCACTTCCACCTGCCGCGACAGATCGAGTGCCGATGTCGGTTCGTCCATCAGCAGGATCTGCGGCTCGCGCACCAGCGTCTGTGCCAGGCTGGCGAGTTGCCGCTGGCCGCCGGAAAGCTCGCCTATGTTGCGAAAGGCGATGTCGGCGATACCGAGCGCGGCCAGAGTCTCGTCGATTCGAGCCAGATCATCGTCGCTCACAGACCAGCCCATTCCCTGCTTGCGGGCGAGCAACACCGACTCGTAGACGGTGAGCACCGCGTTGGCGGACGTGTCCTGTGGCATGTAGCAGATGCGGCTCTTCCCGCGAACGGCCCCCTCGACATGTACCGCTCCCGGTCCGTGCAGAAGGCCGGCGATGCGCCTGAAAAGCGTCGACTTCCCGGCGGCATTCGGACCGATCACGGCCACGATTTCTCCACCCTCGAACGCAGGCGTGGTTACATCCCGAAGCCGGAGGCTCTTGCCGTAGCATGCGCCGAGCGCCTCGAGCCGGATCGTCACCATGAGCGCCTCGTGCTGGACAGGATCAGTGAGATAAAGAACGGGATGCCAATGAGCGAGGTGACGACGCCAATCGGGAAGACCGTCCCCGGGATAAGCGACTTGCTGACGACCGAGCTAACCGACAGGATGAGCGCGCCCGCAAGGGCCGAGGCGGGCAGGAAGAAGCGTTGGTCCTCGCCGATGACCATGCGCGCAATGTGCGGGCCTACGAGGCCGATAAAACCTATGGTGCCGACGAAGGCGACGGGGATGGCGGCGACAAGGCTCACCAGGATGAGCGTCTCGAGCCGCAGGCGAGCGACCTTGACGCCGAAGCTTGCCGCCTTGTCCTCACCGAGCCGCAACGCCGTCAGCGCCCAGGCGCGCCGCGCGAAAATAGGTAAGACTGCGAGGACAATGAATGTGGTGACGGCAAGCTTGGGCCAGGTGGCCTTGGTGAGGCTCCCCATTGTCCAGAAAACGACCGCCGCCAGCGCTTCCGCCGACGCGAAAAACTGGACGAGCGCGAGCAGCGCGTTGAAGGTGAAGACCAGCGCGATGCCGAGCAGCACGATGGTCTCAACACTCACGCCGCGCTTCACACTCAGCATGTGAATGAGGAAGGCGGCCAGCATCGCCATCACGAAGGCGTTGATCGGCACAACATATTCGACTGCGGCGGGGATAAGCCTCACCCCGAAGGCCAGTGCAAGCGCGGCGCCGAAGCTGGCGGCGGCGGATATGCCGAGCGTGAAGGGGCTCGCCAGCGGGTTGTTGAGGATGGTCTGCATCTGCGCGCCGGCCACTGCGAGCGCCGCCCCGACGACGACGGCCATCAGCGCCACCGGCATGCGGATTTCCCACAGTACCACGCGCACCTGCTGCGGCACCGTTTCGGGGAGCACAAGCGCCTGCACGACCTCACCCAGGCCGTAGCGGGCAGGACCGACCGCAAGATCGACGCAGAGGCTCAGAAGCAGGGCGGCGGCGAAGCCAGCGAGAATAAGCTGCCGCCGCCCGACGAGGGCGCGGTAACGGCCCCGTCCCGCGGTGCTGTCGAGCGTGGTGCCGATGGCCGTCCATTCAATCGGCATCGGTCAACGAGACCCAGTGGCCAGGCCTGTAGGCGACGGGCAGGAACTTCTCGTGCAACTGCCTGAACGTCGCCTCGGGATCGAGATCGGCGAAAAGATCCGGATGCAGCCACTTCGCCATCTGCTGGATGGCGACGAACTGATAGGGGCTGTTGTAGAACTGATGCCAGATGGCATGCACCTGACCACTCTCGGCGGCCTTCACGCCGGTCAGCGCCGGCCTCTCGGTCAGCCCTTTCAGCTTGCGCAGCGCCTCGGCCTCATCGCGGCCGGGGCCGACGCCGACCCAGGCACCGCCCGGCACATAGGCTTCCCACCAGCCGCCAGTAACGATGATCTGATCCGGGTTCGAGGCGATGATCTGTTCGGGATTGAGTGTGCCGAACGTGCCGGGAATGACGTTCTTGGCGATGTTGTCGCCGCCCGCTATCTCGACGAACTTGCCGAAATTGTCGTCGCCGAAGCTCATGCAGCAGTCGTCCGAATAGCCGCCGGCGCGTTCGATGAAGACCTTGGGCCTTTCCGGCTTGGCCTTCTCGATGACGTCGGTAACGCGCGCGATCTCGGCGGCGCGCCAGGCGATGAATTCCTCGGCGCGCTCCTCCTTGCCGAACAGCTTGCCAAACAGGCGCATGCTGGGTTCGGTGTTGGTAAAGGGACGCTCGCGAAAATCGACATAGACCAACGGAATGCCGGCTGCGGCGAGCTTCTCGATATAGTTGGCGTCTTCCGTGGCCTGCTTCGACTCGATGTTCATCAGGATGACGTCGGGCTTGAGCGACACCGCCTGCTCGACGTCGAAGGTGCCGTCCTTGAAACCGCCGAAGGTGGGGATCTTCGCCATCCGGGGAAATTTCTCGACATAGGCGGCGTAATTGTCCGGATCCGCTTGGCTGAAATCCTCGCGCCAGCCAGCGATGCGCTTGAACGGATCCTCGGTGTCGAGCGCCGCGACGAGATAGACCTGCCGGCCCTCACCCAGGATTACCCTCTCGACCGGGACGTTCACCTCGACCTGGCGGCCCGTGATGTCAGTCACTGCCACCATTTCGGCCCTGGCGGCCAGTGTCATCGACAAGGCGACGATAGCGGCCGCCATCGCCCCTGCTGGGATGTTTCCGAAATTCATCGCGCCCTCTCTTGAAGTGGATTGTCAGAGGCGGCTTATAAAAGATGACTTCAAATCTCAAGAAATATCTTTTAGAGCCATTCCAGACTGATACGACGACAAGAGGTTCGGAATGGCGGGCGAGGCCAATTATTCGCTACGGGACGAGATACGCGACTATTGGTCGACGCGCGCCGAGACATTCGACCTTTCGGTGGGGCATGAAGTCTTCTCTCAGCGGGAACGCCTGGCGTGGCACAGGCTGGTGCTCAAGCACTTGGGGCCCGGGCATGGGCGTCGCGCGCTCGACCTCGCTTGCGGCACCGGGGTTGTATCCCATCTCATGCACGACCTGGGTTATGCCGTGACCGGGCTCGATTGGTCGGAGGCCATGCTTGCCCGCGCGCGTGCAAAGGCGACGCAGCGGGAACGCGGCATCCGGTTTCTGATCGGCGACGCCGAGCGAACCCTTGAAAAAAGCGAAAGCTACGACGTCCTCGTCACCCGTCATCTCGTCTGGACGTTGGTGGATCCCCGAGCGGCATTCGCCGAATGGTTCTCGCTGCTCAAGCCTGGCGGACGGCTGCTGATCATTGATGGTGATTTCGTCAGTGAGACCTGGGTAACTGCTCTGCGACAAGTCCTGGAAAGGACCGTTGGCCGGACAGTCGGACCGGTCGACGGACTGGATCAGGCGATGGTGGAGCGCCATCGCAGCATCCTGTCACGGCTTCACTTTTCAGGCGGCGCCAAAGCGGACGAGGTCTGCGCGCTTCTCGTGGAGGCTGGCTTCGAGATGCCTGTGGTCGACATCCGGCTCGGCGCGATTCATCGCGCGCAGGCGCGGTACATGACCTTCCTCAGGGCGCTGGAACGCTCGACGCAGCATCGCTACGCGATCTGCGCGACCAAGCCGGCCTCGTAGAGGTCAGTCTCTCAATCTCGCGGGACCGCGGGCCAAGGACTTCGTTTCACCGAGGACGGTCAAGAACGACGGCGATGCCGTAGATCAAAGTTTCATCGAGGTGGGTTGGGCGATGATGGAGATGCTGCTCGAGCCAGAACAGTTGCCGGCCGGCCACCAGGCACGATGCATCGTTCGGCTTTTCGACCTGGATTGTGTTCGGGGACGACTTGAAAATCCGTTTAGAGCATGATCGGCAGGCCTTTGGTGATCCTGCTCTGATTGATGCGGACGCTCGGCCTATGCCATCGAGCGGTGCCAGAAAAGTCGGCGCATGGTCATTTCCTGGGAAGAAGAACTCCTCGGCAGATAAAGCGGCCATGCTGTCGTCGATCAATTGTCCGAAGCCAGCAGCATTGTTGAGTAAGCGTATCGATCAGATACTTACGAGCTGTCGAAGATCCGCCCGCGGTTCAGGATTCCCTTCGGATCGAGGGCGGATTTCAGCCGGCGCATCGTCCCGATCTCGGCTTCGCTCCTCGTCAGAGACAGCCATGGCTTCTTGTCGACCCCAATGCCGTGCTCGGCCGCGATCGATCCGCCGCTCTCCGCGACGAGCCGATAGACCACGTCCATGACCTCGCGGGCATTCGGCGTCCGGACCACATAATGCAGGTTTCCGTCTGCCAGATGGCCGAAGACGATGAACTCCGTCTCGGGATCGATCCGCCGAACCGCAGCTTGGCTCGCCGCCACAAAGGCCTCCATGCGATGGACCGGGACGCTGATGTCTCCGCCCATGACGTGGTCGCGCGTGCGGACATAGTCCGCACAGGAATCGCGCATCGTCCAAAGCGATTGGAACTCGCGCGGCGACTGCGACACGACCGCATCCTCGGCCACGCCGTCTTCCAGCGCCTCCATGAGGCTGGCGGCAAACCGCTCGATTGTCTGGTCCTCGTGAAAGGACTGTACCTCGGCAAGCACATAGAAAGGCGCCCCCATTGGGAGCGGGCGCGTCGTGCCGAGGAACCCGGTTACGCCTTCATAGGCCTGGGGCAACATGAGTTCGAAGGCGGAAAGGCCCGAACCGACGGCACCGCGCAGCCGTTCGAGGAGGCGCACCGCCGCATCGAGCGAGGGAACCGCCAGAAACGCATTGGCCTCGTCGACCGGTCTCGGATGCAGCCGCAGCAGCGCCCTGGTCACCACGCCGAGCGTTCCCTCGCTGCCGATGAAGAGATGGCTGAGGTCGTAGCCGGCATTGTCCTTGTCGAGGCCGCGCAGGCCCGACAGCACGGTTCCATCCGCCAGCACGGTTTCGAGCCCCGCCACCTGGGCGCGGAACATGCCGTATCTCAGGACACGGATGCCCCCCGCATTGGTGGCGACATTGCCACCCACGGTCGCGGTACCGCGCGCCCCGATGTCGACGCCGAACTGATAGCCGGCGGAATCGGCTGCCTCCTGAACCGCCTGCAGCGGCACGCCCGCCGAAGCCAGGATCGTCCGCGTGACCGGTTGCACCTCGCCGAGCAAGCTCATCCGTTCCGTCGAGAGCACTGCCTCCCTGTCGGCGATGCGGTGTCCGCCGGAAAGGCCGGTGCGCCCGCCATGGACGACCAGCGGCTGGGCGAAATCGTTGCACGCGGCAAGGCAGGCGGCCACTTCTTCGGTCGTTCCTGGCCGGGCGATGAAACGGGGCCTGGCCGAATAGCGCCCCCTCCGATCCTCCTGGTAGCGCGGATCGATCGCATCGCCCACCAGCAGCGCATTGCGCGGCAGGGCGAGCGAGAGTCGGTCGAGCAGAGCCGGGTGAGCAGCGTCATCAGTCTCGATGGCAGAAGAACTTGAGGGGAACATGATCGCGCGTCCAGCCGGCCAGATACGGCTACGCGCCCATCTCGGTCACATATTTGGTGACCAGATAGGCTTCAATTGCCTCCGATCCACCCTCGGTGCCGTAGCCCGAGTCGCGGACGCCTCCGAAGGGCACTTCCGGCAAGGCGAGCCCATTGTGGTTGATTGTCGTCATGCCCGCGTCAATCCGCAGGCCAAGGGCCCGGATTGTCTCCGCGGACCGTGTGAAGGCGTAGGAGGCGAGCCCGAACGGCAGTCGGTTGGCCTCTTCGATCACTTCGTCGAGGCCCGAGAAGCGGTTGACGATCGCCACCGGTCCGAACGGCTCCTCGTTCATGATCCGGGAAGCCGTCGGAGCGTTGGCGACCACGGCCGGCTCGAAGAAATTCCCGACATTGCCGATGCGTCGCCCGCCCGTGGTGACTTCGGCACCGCGGGACACTGCGTCGCCGATCAGGCCTTCGAGCGCCGGGATCCTGCGCTCATTCGCCAGCGGACCCATCCGGCTCTCCGGGTCCAGGCCGCCGCCGACCTTGATTGCCTTGGCGGCGCGGGTGAAGCCGTCCAGGAACTGGTCGTAGACGCCGTCCTGGATCAGGAAGCGCGTCGGCGAAATGCACACCTGTCCGGCATTGCGGTACTTGGTGGCCGACAGGACCATGATCGCCTTGGAGACATCCGCGTCGTCGAAGACGATCGCCGGCGCGTGGCCGCCGAGCTCCATCGTGGCCCGCTTCATGTGCAGGCCGGCCAGGCTGGCGAGGTGCTTTCCGACCGGAGTGGAGCCGGTGAAGGAGATCTTCCGGATCACCGGATGCGGGATGAGGTACTCGGAAATCTCGGAAGGCACGCCGTAGACGAGGTTGACGACGCCCGCAGGGATGCCGGCGTCGACGAAGCAGCGGATGAGTTCGGCCGGTGACGCGGGCGTCTCTTCTGGAGCCTTCACGATGATCGAGCAGCCGGCGGCGACCGCGGCGGAGAGCTTGCGCACGATCTGGTTGATCGGGAAGTTCCAGGGCGTGAACGCCGCGACGGGCCCTACGGGAAGCTTGATCGCGAACTGCGCAACACCGCTCGCCCGTGCCGGGATGATTTGGCCGTAGGCGCGCCGCGCCTCCTCGGCGAACCAGTCGATCGTGTCGGCGCCGCCCATGGTTTCCGACCGTGCCTCGGCGAGCGGCTTACCCTGCTCAAGCGTCATGATCGCGGCGATCTCGCCGGCGCGCGAACGCAACAGCTCGGCGGCCTTGCGCATCAGTTTGTAGCGGTCGAACGCCCCAGTGGCGGCCCAGACGCGCGAGCCCCTCTCGGCGGCCGCGAGTGCGTCGTCGAGATCGCAACGGCTCGCACGGGCGACGGTGCCGATGATCTGTCCGGTTGCCGGATCGGTGACGTCGATCGTACCGCCGTCGATTGCATCGCGCCACTGGCCGTCGATGAAGAGCTTGGTGTTCGGATAGGCAATCGACATTGGACTTCCTCGAAATGCGTGATGGGAAAGTCGGATGGACTTTCGCGGCTCAGCCGCGGGGGGAATAGCCGAGTGCGATGGAAATGCTGCGTGCGGCCTCGACGACGTCGACGGAATACTGCTTGATCTGCTTGCGCTTGATGCGGGTGTCGGGGCCCGACATGCCGATCGCGCCGACCAGTTCACCGTTGCGGCCGAGGATGGCGCAAGCGCAGGCCGCGATGCCCTCGCGCCATTCGCCGTGGAGGACCGACGCGTAGCCTTGCGCACGCGCGAGCTCCACGTCCTCCCGCAATTCCTCCATCGCGGTGCGTGTGGTTTCGGTGTAGCGCGTCAGCTGCGGGCGGAAGCGCTCCAGATAGCTGTCGGGAAGCTGCGCCAGCATGGCCTTGCCGGTCGCCACCGTGTAGGCGGGCGCCCGGGCGCCGACGCTCGTGTGGGCGCGGATGTGGTGGTCGCTCTCGATCTTGTCGACATAGAGGACTTCGGTGCCCTCGAGCACCGACAGGTGGATCGTCTCGCCGGTCGCGGCGGCGAGCTTGGTCATTGCCGGGCGCGCGAGCTTGACGAGATCCATGCGGCGGATGACGTGATTGCCGAGCTCCCAGATCTTCGTCGTGAGTTCATATGTGCTGTGCGGCGGGATCTGGCGTACGTAGCCATGGATCTGCAGCGTCGTCAGCAGGCGGTGAACATTGCTCTTGGTGAACTTGAGTTCCGCCGCGAGGTCGGTCACCCCCCGGGGCTGTTCACTGAGCGCAAGCATCTCCAGAAGTCGCAGTCCCTTGGTGAAGGCTTTGTCCATGTATGACCGCTTCGATGTCCATTCCCGGGGGCTGTAGCACGCCGGGCCGCGCCGCCAAAGCCCGCTGATGAGGCGGTCGCGATACGGCATCGCGGCCGCCCGGCGGTCGTCTTGGGAGACGTTACTGCGCGAGCAGAGCGTTCAGCTTCTCCTGGCCGTACTCCTCATTCGTGGAATTGCCGGCGGGCGAAGGCGCCCCCCAGTAATCCGGGCTCCATTCGATCGCCCGCGAGACGTTCTTCGGGTTGTTGGCCCAATAGATACTGATCGCGGGATCGGCGGCTTCGAATACGACCGGCGACGGCAGCGCGACCGGGAAATTCGAGGTGAGTTCAGCCGCGCGCTGCGGGTCGAGGCGCCACGACAGGAGCTTGTGGGCGTTCTCCCGGTCGGGCGCACCCTTCGGGATCGAGAAGAAGTCGTAATAGACGAAGCCCTGGTTCCATTCGAGTTCGACCGGCGCGCCTTCGAGTGCCAGCTTGCTCATCGAGCCTGTATAGGCCATGCACATGTCGGCCTCGCCATCCAGCAGCAGCTGCGGCGGCTGGGCGGAGGTGGTCCACCACTTGGCGATGTGCGGCTTGATCTCCGCGATCTTCTTCAGGGCGCGCTCCATGTCGAGCGGGTAGAGCTTCTCCTTTTCGACGCCGTCCGCCATCAACGCGGCCTCGAAAACGAAGCGCGGCCAGCCGGGCATGCATCGGCGGCCCGGGAACTTCTCGACATCCCAGAAGTCGGCCCAGTTCTTGGGAACGTTGTCTCCGGTGAACTTCTCCTTGTTGTAGACCATGGCCACGCCGATCACCTGCAGCGCCACGCCTTTCTTGCGTTTCAGGTTATCGGGCATCGCCGCCAGCGTCTTCTGGGCAGGCTCGGATAGCATCGAATAGTCGATATCCTCAAGACAGCAGTCGCCGAGCAGCTTCGTTTCCTGGTCGAAGATGAAGGTCAGGTCCCATTCGGCCTTGCCGGCGTCGGCCTGGGCCTTGATGCGCGGCCCGCTGCGAGCCTCCTGCACGGTGATGACCTTGATCCCGGTCTCCTTCTCGAACGGGTCGTACATAACCTTGCGCAGCGCCTCGCCATAGCCGCCGCCCGGGTCCTGCATGATGACCTCGGAGCTTTGGGCCATCGCAATGCCGGTGCCCGCGGTCGCAGCGACGGTCGCGGCAAGCAGCGCCCTCGACAGTCTCCGTATCGTCCATTCAATCATTTCAAATCTCCTCCGATTAATTTTTGCATTCTCACGCCACTCCCCGCGACCGGGCCAAGACCGGCCGCGCCAGAGCTATTCCCCCCACGACGAGCAACACCTCGAGGGTCGACACGACCGCGAGCACTGGATTGAGCTGGTAGTTGATGTCCGCCCACAGCATGAGGGGCAGGGTTCTCAGATGCGCGCTCGACAGGAACAGCGAGAGAACCAGTTCGTCGAACGAATGCAGAAAGGCGAAGAACGTCGCTGCGGCAAGCCCGGGCGCGATAGCCGGAAGGGTGACGGTCCGGAACACGGTCACCGGCGAGGCGCCGTGGACCGCGGCCGCCTGCTCAAGTTTCGGGTCGACCGCCTGGAGCGAGGCCGCCACGATGACGACGACGATCGGCAGCCCGCCGATGGCGTGCGCTGCGGCGAGCCCCCACATCGAGCCAACCAGGTCGAAGCGCAGGAACAGCGTGTACAGCGACAGGCCTAGCACCACAGGCGGCACGATCACGGGACTGACGAGCAGCAGCATGATCGCCGACTTGCCCTTGATCCGGCTGCGCACGATGCCCATCGCCGCCGACGCCCCCAGCGTCACGGCGATGCAGGCCGACATGGAGGCGATTACGAACGAGTTCCAGAACGCCGCCATCCAATTGGAATCGGAGAAGAACTTCTCGTACCAGCGCAACGAGAACGCCGGCGGCGGAAAGGTGAGATAGGTGGCGCTGCTGAAGGAGATGATCATCACCACCACGATGGGCAGGATCAGCCCGGCCACCACGAGACCGCCCATCACTCGGACGGTCCAGGTGCCGAAACTCTCCGGCAGACGGCCGAGGAGGCGCAGCAGCGGCCACCCGATCGCATCGGCGGCCGCGCTTGCTGACGAACGCCGGCGCCCGGAACCGCGCCGCGCCGCGCCGGCGGCCGGCTTTGCCGCCACATCCGATAACTCGCCGCCGCCCCAGATGAACTCGAAGCCGAGGAAGCGCCCGGCGATCCCCACTACGGCGAGCGTTATGACGAGCAGAACCACGGCCAGCGACTGCAGGAAGCCCTCCGAGGTGGCGAAATCGGCCTGCTGAGTGATGTGCATGGCGAACATCTGGTCGCCCGGGCCGCCGAGCAGGGTAGGCGTGATGAAGAAGCCGAGCGCCGTCACAAAGACCAGCAGGAAGCCGGCCCCGACGCCCGGCAAGGTCAACGGGAACAGCACCCGCCAGAACGCGGCGATGGGCCCTGCCCCCGCTGCCAGTGCCGCGCGCGCCAGGCTCTGGTCGAGGCGCGCCACGCTCGCATAGATGCTGAGGACCATGAGCGGCAGGAGAACCGCGGTCATGCCGAGCAGAACGGTGCCTCGGTTGAAGAGAAGCTGCGCCGGTTCGGCGAAGACGCCGAGGGCGGTCATCACCTTGTTGATCGGGCCGTTGCGGCCCAGCAGCACCATCCAGGCGTAGGTGCGGATCAGGATCGCGATGAAATAGGGCAGCACGATCGCGGTCGCGATCAGCACCTGGACCACGCCGCGGCTCCGGTGGATCAGGAGCGCGGTCGGATAGCCGAGCAGCAGGCACAGGCACGCCACGGTGAACGAGATCTGCATCGTGCGCAGAAGTGATTCCCAATAGAGCGGAACCGAGAAGACGCGCTCGAAATAAACGGACCATGTCGGTCCGCTCACGCTGATGCGGCTGAGGTCGATTAGCGGCAACAGGTAGATGAAGGCGAGGAAGCCGGCAGCCGGCAGCAGCAACACGGCGGGATTCTTGATCCGCTCCGAAAGCCGGACCGCAGGAGTGCGCGCGGGCCGCGAGTCGAAGGCGGTCGTCATGACAGGACCCAGCAGTCTTCGGCGCTCCAGCTGAGATGCAGCGGGTCACCGACCGACGGCAGGGGGCGACCGACCCTGTCGGTGCAGCGGATGAGCAGGGTTTCCCCGCCTTCCATCCGCGCCTCGACACGCAGGATTTCGCCGAGGAAGAGCGCCGAAGTGACGACTGCCGGAATGGAGTTCGCCGCCGGCGTATCGGAGATCGCGATGCGCTCCGGGCGGACGAGGACCGTCGCGCGTCCGACGTCGATCGCGTCGCGGCTCTCCGCGCTGAACACGTAGCCGGCGCGATTCTTGAGCGTCATGGTGGAGCCGCGCTTCTGCACGACCTCCGCCTCGATCAGGTTGCTCTCGCCGACGAAGGAAGCGACAAAACGGTCCTTCGGGTGACGATAGATTTCGGTCGGCGTGCCGACCTGGATGATCTTGCCGGCATCCATGACCGCGATGCGGTCGCTCATGGTCAGGGCCTCGCCCTGGTCGTGCGTCACGAAGAGGATCGTGCTGCCGAGGGTCCGGTGGAGCTGCCGGATCTCGATCTGGATCGATTCGCGAAGCCGCCGGTCGAGGGCACTCAGCGGCTCGTCCATCAGCACGACCTTGGGCCGCAGCACGATGGCACGTGCGATCGCCACGCGCTGCTGCTGGCCCCCGGACATCTGCGACGGCATCTTCTTGGCATGTTCCGACAGCCGCATGATCTCGAGCGTTTCGGCGACACGCCGCTCGGCCGTTGCGCGGTCGATGCCGGCCATGCGCAGCGGAAACGCGACGTTCTGCGTCACGGTCATGCTGGGGAACAGGGCATAGCTCTGGAAAACCATGCCGAAGCCGCGCTTGTGGGTCGGCACATCGTGGACGGCCCGGGCGTCCACCAGGATCTCGCCCTCGTCGAGCCGCTGGAAGCCGGCGATGAGGTTGAGAAGCGTCGTCTTGCCGCTGCCCGAGGGGCCAAGCAGCGTGATGAATTCGCCCGACTCTATGTCGAGGCTTATCTGGTCGGCGGCGCGGAAGGCCCCGTAGGACTTCACCACCTCCCGAATGGCGATACCCGATCCAATGACGCCTCGCCCCATGGCGTCGCACGCGGCGCCGGACGCATTGTCCGCCATGTTCCGGCGCTCGACGCGCCAGGCCATCTTGTCGGCCATCTCACCTCTCCTCCCGCTGTTCCATATTATAGAACAGCATTCTGTTTTTATCATTTGCTGCCGCTTTGCACTTGTCAAGCCTTTCGTGAAAGGGTTGCCGGTGCGTCCGACTCATCGGAGCTGTTTCGCCTTTCCTGGACCAGCCGAAACCGGATTGACAAGAACCGGCGGCTGGGACTAGGTTGTTTTTCAGAATAGCGTTCTATATTGTGGAACAATTGCGCAAAGGCCAACGGCCGGCCGTCCAGTTCGCGCGAACGGGACGGAACTGGGAGGATAGAAGTGCCGATTTCCCTTCGCGACATGGCGAAGCACATCGAACGGGGAATGCGGATCGCCCTGCCCGTCGATTATGCGGGCGTCTCGATGGCCATGACGAAGCCGATCATCGAACGGGATGCCGGCGATCTTCACCTGGTCTGCGTTCCGACCGGCGGCCTTCAGGTCGACCAGTTGGTCGGCGCCGGCCTCGTGCGGACGGTGGAGACCAGCGCCGTGTCGCTCGGCGAAGCTGGTAGCGCCCCCCGTTTCAACGAGGCGGTCCGTGAAGGCGCGATCCGGGTGATGGACGCGACTTGTCCGGCCATCCATGCAGGCCTGATGGCGGCGCAGAAGGGAAGTCCCTTCGTACCGATGCGCGGCCTCATCGGCACTGACGTCCTCCGCTACCGCAGCGACTGGCGGGTGATCGACAACCCTTTCGCGGAGGCGGGCGACCCTATCGTTCTCATTCCCGCCATCAAGCCGGACATAGCCGTTTTCCATGCGCCGGTCGCCGACCGTCTCGGCAATGTGTGGATCGGGCGCAGGCGTGAACTTGCCGCGATGGCCTATGCCTCCGCCGCAACCATCGTGACGGTCGAGCGCATCGTAGAGGAGAGCCTGCTCCTGTCGGAGACCACCGCTGCGGGCACCTTGCCAGCGATCTACGTTACCGCGATCGCCCATGCGCCGAAGGGCGCGTGGCCGTATGGCCTGTGGGGCGAATACCCCACCGACACCGCGGAAATCCTCCGCTATGCCCGCGCGGCGAGGACGGCCGACGGCTTCGCCGACTACATGCGGGCGGACCGGATGGAGCCCGCGCAATGAGCGGGATCCTGCCACGCGAGGTGCTGATCGTCACGATTGCACGGCTCCTGGACGGGGTTCGCCACGTCGCCGTGGGCGCCTCCTCCCCAATTCCCGCCGCGGGCGCCATGCTGCTGCGCGCCATGAAGACGCGGGCCGGAGCGCCCGAGCCGCGCCTATCGATCCTAGGCTCCGTCGAACACAACTTCTTCACCAACGGCTCAGCCGAACTGTTCGACTGCGCCGGCCAGGGCCGCATCGACGCCTTTTTCCTCGGCGGCGGCCAGATCGACGGCCACGGCAATGTCAACCTGGTCGGCGCGGGAGGCTACCCCCGCTCGACCGTGCGCTGGCCCGGCTCCTTTGGTTCCAGCTATCTCTACTTCGTCGTGCCCCGCGTGATCCTGTTCCGCGA
Source organism: Mesorhizobium sp. WSM4821 (assembly GCF_055901555.1). Classification (NCBI taxonomy): domain Bacteria; kingdom Pseudomonadati; phylum Pseudomonadota; class Alphaproteobacteria; order Hyphomicrobiales; family Phyllobacteriaceae; genus Mesorhizobium; species Mesorhizobium sp. WSM4821. Next base: position 7,083,127 of record NZ_CM148371.1, read on the forward strand.
GGAACACAGTCCGCGCGTCTTCATCAATAAGGTCGATTTCGTCAGCGCGCCCGGCGTCAGCGATGACGGCGTCTACCGCGCCGGCGGCCCTTATGCGTTGCTGACCGGCAAGGCGCTCTTCAGCTTCGACAAGGCCCGGCCGGGCTTCCGGCTGGAAAGTGTGCATCCGGGTCACGATCTTGGGGAAATCCTCCAGTCGACCGGCTTCGCCTTTGCCCACCATGACGAGGCGCGGCAGACGGAGCTCCCGGACGACGGGACGCTCGCCCTTTTGCGCGGACGCGTCCTGGACGAACTGTCGGAAACCTATCCCGAGTTCGCCGACCAGATGCGCAAGGATCTGGGCCGCGCTCAAGCGCCCGCCGTGTTCGCCTCATGAATGAATTGGACAGGACGATGATATTGAACACGGGCTCGCTGGCCAATATCAAGGTGATCGACGCAAGTCGCGTGCTGGGCGGTCCCTATGCCGGCCAGGTGCTGGCTGACCACGGCGCGGCCGTCGTCAAGGTCGAGCCGCCGGCAGGCGACGAGACGCGCGGCTGGGGCCCTCCCTTCCTCGACGGCACCGCGAGCTACTTCCTCGGATTGAACCGGAACAAACGCGGCATGGCGCTCGACATGGCGCAGCCGGCCGGGCAGGAACTGCTGCTGGCGCTGCTGGAGACGGCGGACGTCTTCATCGAGAACTTCAAGACCGGCACGCTTGAGCGCTGGGGGCTGACCAGGGAAGAACTGGAACGGCGCTTTCCACGCCTCGTCCACTGCCGTGTCTCCGGCTTCGGCGCCGACGGGCCGCTCGGCGGCCTGCCGGGATACGATGCCGCGATCCAGGCCTCGACCGGCATCATGAGCGTGAACGGGGAGCTCGGCGGGCAGCCGCTGCGCGTCGGCTTGCCGGTCGTCGACATGGTGACCGGGCTCAATGCGGTGATCGGCATCCTCCTGGCTCTCAACGAGCGGGCGGTGAGCGGCAAGGGTCAGTTCGTCGAAACCGCGCTCTATGATTGCGGCATTTCGCTGCTGCATCCCCACCTGCCGAACTACTATCTCTCCGGCAAGGTCCCCGGGCCGTCCGGCAACGCGCATCCGAACATCTGTCCCTACGACACATTCGCAACCGGAACGGAGCCGATCTTCCTCGCGGTCGGCAACAACCGGCAGTTTCAGACGCTCTGCCAAACCATCGGCCGCCCCGACCTGCCCGACGACTTGCGCTTCGCCAGCAATGGCGAGCGCAATATCAACTGCGATGCCCTGAAGGTCGAACTCGAAAAGGCGCTCGCGGCGTTCGAATGCGATCCGCTCGCCGACACTCTGATCAAGGCGGGCGTTCCGTGCGGCGCCGTGCGCACAATCGACCAGGTCGTCGCCGACCCACATACGAGCCATCAGGAGATGGTCGTCGACATCGGCGCCTACCGCGGCACCGGCAGCCCGATCAAGATGTCGCGCACGCCGGCAAGCTACCGGCTTGCGCCGCCGCATTTCGCCGAGCATACGGCCGAGATCCTCGGCGAGGTCTCTCTCGATGGCGATCGCTATCGGGACGTCCTGCCCGGTTTTGATGGCGGCGGCCCCGTCCGGGCCAAGACGAAGACCGCATAGGAGGTGCCGGAGGCCATGGACTTGGTGTCGCAAACGCGTCCGCTGTCGATCGGGATCATCGGCGACGGCTTCATGCAACCCAGCTTCTTCGAGCAGGCGCTGTCGAGGCGGCTCGCAGGGCGTGAGGCGACCTACCGGCAGATGCAGATCGACTGGCCGCTCAAGGTGCAGTCGACGAAGTTTGATCCGCATCTTCCCGTGGCCGAATTCGTCGGCCGCCCGGAGCACTATTTCGACTTCATCGCCGACCTCGATATTCTGGTGACGCACCTCGCGCCGATCACGGCCGTGAGTCTCGGGCATGCGCCGAAGCTGAAGATCATCGCGGTGTCGCGCGGCGGGCCGGTCAACATCGAGATGGCGGCCGCACGCGCCCGCGGCATCACGGTCGTCAACACGCCCGGCCGAAACGCCTCGGCGGTCGCGGAGTTCACCGTCGCCTCGCTGCTGGCGGAGACGCGTAACCTGATACGGGGCCATCTGTCGGTGGCGAGCGGCGAATTCCGCCGCGAATTCTACCATTATGACCATGCGGGCCCGGAATTGGGCGAACTCATGGTCGGCATCGTGGGCTTCGGCGACATCGGCTCGCGCGTGGCGCGGCTCCTGCGGCCCTTCGGCTGCCGCATCGTGATCTATGATCCGTTCCGGCAACTGACGCAGGAAGAGACCGAGGCCGGCATGCACAAGATGGAGCTGGACGAACTCCTGTCCCATTCGGACGTCGTCACCCTCCATCCGCGCGTCACGCCGCAGACCAAAGGCATGATCGGCCGCGCTCAGATCGCCTCGATGAAGCCCGGCTCCTACATCGTCAACACGACACGCGGCCAGGTGCTCGATTACGGCGCACTCTATGACGCGCTGGTGTCGGGACAGTTACGCGGCGCGGCGCTCGACACCTTCGATCCCGAACCGCCGCCGGCCGAATGGCCCCTGCTGAAGCTGCCCAACGTGACGCTGTCGCCGCACATAGCGGGCGCGTCGCGTTATTCCATCACCAAGGCCGCCGACATGATCGCCGAGGACATCGGTCGCATCCTGGAAGGCAAGCAACCCCTCTACCCGATGAAGTGAAACGGTGCCTGCAATGAACGACGAACAACGCGCGCTGAGAACCGAACTGATCGAGGCATGCCGCAGCATGAACAGCCTCGGTATCAACAAGGGCACGGCCGGCAACATCAGTGTCCGCCACGGCGACGGATTCCTGATCTCCCCGACCGGCATCCCCTATAAGGACCTGCTTCCCGAACACGTTGTGGCAATGAACTGGGACGCCACTTTCGCCGGCGACGTCCTGCCGTCGAGCGAGTGGCGCTTTCACCGCGACATCCTGCGCGCCCGGCCGGACCTGAAGGCGATCGTCCACACCCATTCAACGCATGCGACCGCCGTCTCGATCCTCGGCAAGGACATTCCGGCGATCCATTACTCGATCGCCGCGACGGGCGGCGCCACTATCCGCTGCGCGCCTTACGAGATCTTCGGCTCGCAGGCGCTGGCCGACGTCGTGGTCAAGGCCCTGGAGGGCGGCCGCGCCTGTCTCATGGCCCATCACGGCGTCATCGCAGCGCATGTATCGATCGCCCGCGCGCTGGCGCTTGCGGTAACGGTGGAGCAGTTGGCGCAACAGTATCTTCTGTGCCTGCCCTGCGGCGAACCGCCGGTGCTCTCGGACAGCCAGATCGCGGAGGTGCTGGTGAAGTTCAAGACCTACGGACAGCAGGACACGGCCGCGCCCGAAGGGCTGCGGCAGGCCTCCTGATCCAGGACATGGGCCCTTTCCTGCTCTGCCTCGATTCCGGGACGACAACCGTCAAGGCCGCCGTCTTCGACGGGCATGGCCGGATCGTGGCGACGGCGGAGCGCCAGAATCGAGCGCTGCGGCGCGAGGGCGCACGGATCGAGCAGGACATGGCCGCAACGCGCGACGACGCGTTTGCCGTTATGCGGGAGTGCGCGGCCGGGCTCGGCGGGACCCTCGACGGCATCCTCGTCACCGGCCAGGGCGATGGCCTGTGGCCGCTCGACACGCAGCTTCGGCCCGCCGGGCACGCCATGACCTGGCTCGACGGGCGGGTACGGCAGATCGCGGTCGAGCTGCAGGACTCGGGCACGCTGGACAAAATCCAGGCGGTGACGGGGTCGCGTCCGACCGCCGCGTCGCAGAGCCTCCAGCTGCTCTGGCTGCAGCGGAACGACCCGCAGCGTCTGGCGACGATCGCGCATGTGCTGCGGCTGAAGGAGTGGCTGTTCTTCACGCTGACGGACGCCCTGCTCGGCGAGCCGACGGCTGCCCTGCCCGTCTGGGGTGACTGGCGTTCGGGCGCCATGTCGCCGATCGTCCAGCGGACGCTCAACCTGCCGCGCGGGCTGGAGCTCCTGCCCGATTTCGCCCCCGTTGGCGAATGCCGCGCCATGCTTTCGCCGGAAGCGGCCTCGGCTACCGGCATTGCAGCGGGCACGCCGGTGCTGCTCGGACCAGGCGACGTCCAGTCGACCCTCGTCGGCCTCGGCCTCGGCATCCGGCCGGCGGTGACGCGCGCCTCGATCTTCGGCACCAGCGCCATCCATGCCTGCCACATCCTGGACCCGGCGCTGATGCGGGCGACGCCGCCTGGCGCCATGCTGCAGCGTTTCGTGCTCGGCGACGGCTATCTTTCGTTTCACCCGAGCTTCAACGGCGCGACGCTTTTCCAACACATCGGGCGCATCGCGGCTGGCCTGCCGGCCCATGCCGAACCTGCCTATTCCGGACTGATCCTGCACCCGTTCTTCGAGCCGGGCGGCGAGCGGGCTCCCTACACGGCACCCAATGCCACCGGCGCGCTGTTCGGACTTACGGCGCACGCCCGGCCCGAACAGATCGCCTGGGCCGCACGCGAAGGCCTGGCCTTCGTCGCGCGCATCAGCCACGACATGATGAACGCGCCCGCCGGCGTCCTCTCGCTCGGCGGAGGGCTGGCGGCGGACCCCCACTTCGCCGGGTTCCTCGCGACGCTTATGGGCACCCCCGTCGAGCGCACCAGCGAGGCCCAGGCCGGCTTGCGCGGACTAGCCGCCATCGGCGCGAGGCATCTGTTCGGCGCCGGCGACGCGGAACTCGCCGGCTCGTGGGTCGTCGCACCCGATGCCGTCGCCGCGCCGCGAACCGGCAAGGCGGCAGCGTATGCCCAGGACAAATATGCACTGTTCGTGAGCCTGCTCGATTCAATCTCGCCACATTGGCAAAGGATGGCTGCGATCCGTGATCTTGCAGACGACATGATGGAGACCACGCGCGCATGAACGGTGCCGACCTGCTCTGCGAGACACTGCTCGCCAACGATATCGACGTGTGCTTCGCCAACCCGGGCACGTCGGAAATGCATTTCGTCGCCGCGCTGGACCGTCAGCCGCGCATGCGCTGCGTGCTCGGCCTGTTCGAGGGCGTGGTCACTGGCGCGGCCGACGGCTATGCCCGCATGGCCGACAAGCCGGCGGCGACGCTGCTCCACCTCGGCCCCGGCCTGGCCAACGGCCTGGCCAATCTCCACAACGCGCGGCGTGCCCGCTCGCCGATCGTAAACGTGGTGGGCGAGCACGCGACCTATCACCTTGTGCACGATGCGCCACTCACCTCCGACATCGACTCCCTGGCCCGGCCGATGTCGCACTGGGTGGGGCGCGCTGAGACCGCCGATACGGTCGGCGAGCGGACGGAGGATGCGATCCGCGCCGCCCGCAGCACCCCGGGCCAGATCGCGACCATGATCCTGCACGCCGACGCCGCGTGGAGCGAAACGTCGCGCGGCATGCCGGTGCCGCTTCCCCCCACCCTGCCGGCAAGCCCCGACCAGACGCGTATCGACGCGGCGGCCGCGGCGCTGCGCTCGGGTCGGCGCACGACGATCCTGGCGACCGGAGCTGCACTACGCTCGGCACAACTCGAGCTTCTCGACCGCATCGCCGCGCGCACCGGAGCGCGCCTGATGGCGCAGCAGGCGAACGGCCGCATGCAGCGCGGTGCCGGGCGCGTGGCCGTGGACCGGGTGCCCTATGTCATCGATCAGGCCGTCAGCACATTCGCCGACACGGAACAGGTGATTCTCGTCGGCGCGCAGGCTCCAGTCGGCTTCTTCGCCTATCCCGGAAAGCCGGGGAGCATGTTGCCCGAGGGATGTCGCGTGCTGGACCTCTACGTCGCGGGCGAGGATCCCGTCGCCGCGATCGGAGCGCTGGCCGAGACGGTCGGCGCAAGCGAAGGGCCGGCGGCGCGCCTGGCGCCGCGGCATTCGCCCGAAATGCCGTCCGGGCGGCTGACTCCCGAGGCGATCGCGATCGCCCTAGCCCGGTTCATGCCCGCCGATGCGATCATCTGCGACGAATCCGTCAGTTCCGGACGCGACTTCTTCCGCAGCAGCTACGGCGCCGAGCCGCACGATTTCCTCCAACTCACCGGGGGCGCGATCGGGATCGGCCTCCCGCTCACCACCGGCGCCGCCATAGCGTGCCCTGATCGCAAGGTGATCGTGCTGCAGGCAGACGGCAGCGGCATGTACACCGTCCAGGCCTTGTGGACGCATGCGCGCGAGAAGCTCGACGTCGTCACCATCATCTTCTCCAACCGCCGCTACCAGATCCTGCTGGGTGAACTGAAGAATGTCGGGGCCGGAACGCCCGGCGAGAACGCCAGCCGCATGCTGAACCTCGACGACCCGGCGCTGGACTGGATCAAGCTCGCCGCCGGTATGGGCGTGGAGGCGGCGCGCGCCGAGACGGCGGACGGTTTCGCGGACCTGCTGGCGTCGGCGTGCCGGCGCAAGGGACCGTTCCTTATCGAGGCGATGATCTGAGGAAGCTGACATGGGAGCGATCACGAGGTATCCGCACTGCAGCCACTGGGGCGCCTACACAATCCTCGTCGAGGACGGCCGCATCGTCGGCGTCGAGCCATTCGAGCACGATCCGGCGCCCTCGCCGATCATTGATTCGATCCGCGAATGGGCGAAGCCCGACCGCCGCGTGCTGCGGCCGATGGTCAGATCCGGATGGCTCGAAAAGCGACTGGCGAGCGACCGCGGCGGTCGCGGCAGCGAAACCTTCGTGCCCATCAGCTGGGACGAGGCGACGAAGCTGGTAGCGGACGAGATCCAGCGGGTTTCCGGCGAATACGGCAACGCGTCCATCTTCGCCGGCTCCTATGGCTGGACGAGCTGCGGGCGCTTCCATCATGCCTCGTCGCTGCTCAAGCGCATGCTCAACCTCGCCGGCGGCTACACCGGACATGTCGACACCTATTCGATCGCGGCGGGGCCGGTGATCCTTCGCCACACGCTTGGCGACGACACCGCTTGCGGCGGTCAGGCGAACACGCTCGACGCGATCGCCAAGAATACCGAAACACTCGTGGTCTTCGGTGCGCTCTCGCCGCGGACGGCCCAGATCGAGGCCGGAGGCATCGGCAGCCATGCGCTGGAGACCTATCTGAGACGGTTTTCCGAGCGTGGGGTGAAGATCGTTCTCGTCTCGCCGCTGCGTGACGATCTTCCCGATTGGCTGGCGGCGGAATGGTGGCCGATCCGGCCGAACACGGACACGGCGCTGATGCTTGGTCTCGCTGGCGAGATCGTCAAGACGGGCCGCCACGACCGGGAATTCCTCGCCCGCTGCACGAGTGGTTCGGACCGCCTCCTCGCCTATCTCGACGGCAGCGAGGACGGCGTGCGCAAGGATGCGGCCTGGGCAGCCGGCATTTGCGGGCTGCCGGCGGACCCGATCGCGCAACTTGCGCGGCGCCTGGTCGATACGCGCAGCATGCTGACGGTGAGCTGGAGCCTGCAGCGGGCCCACCATGGCGAACAGCCTTTCTGGGCCGCCCTCGGCCTCGCCTCGATCGTAGGGCAGATCGGCCTGCCGGGCGGCGGCGTCGGCTACGGGTACGCCTCACTCGGCGGCGTCGGCGCGCCGTACAACATCGGCAAATCGCCGGCGATGTCGCAGCTCGCCAAGCCGATCGACAGTTTCATTCCCGTCGCCCGCATCAGCGACATGCTGTTGAACCCGGGCGCGCCGTTCACCTATCAGGGGCAGACGAGGAACTACCCGCACGCCCGGCTCGTCTACTGGGCGGGCGGCAATCCCTATCACCATCACCAGGACCTGAACCGCCTTTCCGAGGCGTGGACGCGGCCCGAGACGATCATCGTGCAGGATCCAATGTTCACGGCCACCGCCCAGCGCGCCGACATCGTCCTGCCGGCGAACACCTCGATCGAGCGCAACGACATCGCCGGCAACAAGCGCTCGGACTTCATCCTCGCCATGCACCGGGCGATCGATCCAGTCGGCGAGTCGAAGTCCGATTTCGATATATTCGATGCGATCGCCGGTAAGCTCGGCGTCGGCGAGCGCTTCAACGAGGAACGCGACGAGATGGGCTGGTTGCGCCATCTCTACGGGATCAGTCGGGACGACGCAGCCAGGCGCCTCGGGTTCGACATGCCGGATTTCGACACGTTCTGGGAGCAGGGCTACGCGCGCTGTCCGGTCAAGGCGGAGCACACCTACCTGGCCGAGTTCCGTGACTATCCCGAGGAATATGCGCTGGACACCGAGAGCGGCAGGATCGTGCTCGGCAGCGAAACGCTGGCAAAGCTCGACTATGCGGACTGCCGGGCGCACCCTGCCTGGATCGAGCCGGCGGAGTGGCTGGGCAGCGCCGGCAAGACCGGCCGGTTCCATCTCATCTCGCATCAGCCGGTCGGGCGCCTGCACAGTCAACTGGAGACTGCCGCGACGAGCCGGGCAATGAAACGCGGCGGACGCGAGCAGACGCGGATCAATCCCACCGACGCGGAAGCGCTCGGCATCGCCGACGGCGATTGCATCAGGCTGTGGAACGACCGCGGCGCCTGCCTAGCGACCGCGCAGGTGAGCGACAGCGTCCGGCAGGGCGTCGTCGTGCTCCCGACCGGCGCCTGGTTCACGCCCTCCGGCAACAGCGGGTTGGAAATCGCCGGCAATCCGAACGTCCTGACGCTCGACGTCGGCACCTCGCAGTTCGGCCAAGGCTGCTCGGCCCAGACTTGCCTCGTCAACGTCGAGCGCTATGTCGGCGAAACCGCCGACGCCTTCGACAAATACCACGAAAAACTGGTCGCTCTGGCGGCCGTCTGAGGGAGACAACACGAATGACCGCGCCCGCCATAAGCCGCTTCCCCGTTCCCGAGATCGCCAGCCTTCCCGACGACATCCGCGAACGCATTCTCGCCGTGCAGGAGAAGTCGGGCTTCGTGCCCAACGTTTTCCTCGTGCTGGCGCATCGGCCGGACGAGTTCCGTGCCTTCTTCGCCTATCACGACGCGCTGATGGACAAACCAGGCCCGATCACCAAGGCCGAGCGGGAGATGATCGTCGTGGCCACGAGCAATGCCAACCAGTGCCAGTACTGCGTGGTGGCGCATGGCGCGATCCTGCGGGTGCGCGCAAAGAACCCGCTGATCGCCGATCAGGTGGCCATCAACTACCGCAAGGCAGATATCACCCCGCGACAGATGGCGATGCTCGATTTCGCGATGAAAGTCTCCGCGCGCGCCTATGAGGTCGGCGACGCCGACATCGCCGATTTGAAGAAGCACGACTTCAGCGACGAGGACGCCTGGGACATCTCGGCCATCGCCGCTTTCTTCGGGATGTCAAACCGGCTGGCCAACGTGACCAGCATGCGACCGAACGACGAATTCTACGCGATGGGGCGCTGACCATGGCAAAAGGCTACAAGGATCTGCTCGCCGAGGCCGACGCGGTCGTCAAGTCCGTCACGGTGGCGGATGTTGTTGCCGCCACACCGGTCGACATGGTCCTGGTCGACATTCGCGATCCGCGCGAACTTGAGCGGGACGGCATGATTCCGGACGCCTTTCATGCACCGCGCGGCATGCTCGAGTTCTGGATCGATCCGGAAAGCCCCTACCACAAGCCGAAATTCGCGGAAGCCAAGACCTTCGTCTTCTACTGCGCCTCCGGCTGGCGCTCGCTCCTCGCAGCCAAGATCGCGCAAGAGATGGGGCTCGACGCGCGCAGCCTTCGCGGAGGCTTCTCGGAATGGAAGAAGGCCGGCAATATCATCGCCGAGCCCAGAAAGGACAGTTCTCATCGAGCAGATCGAGCTTGAGGGAACAGCAAGTATCACAGCGGGCCCGACCCAGACAGGAAGTTGGAACGCCTCGCCTCCATGACTGACGACCTTGACGTTGGTTTGCAATACGCAGAAACGCGCATTGCGCGGTGCAACGAGGAAACGAAGTGAAATTTCGCATCCCATCGGCGGACGCGCCGCCGGGCTCATTTGGTCAAATCCCCACTTGAGGCATGAGGAATGCAACATTTTGTCTAAATTTATCAAGATATTTCAAACCAGAACCTAAAGTCCTGTGGGTACAACGCACTCCAGACAATAACATTGGAGGCTAGCACATGACGTCTACTGCGCATCGGAACCGTTTTAGAAGAGTGGCGATTGCATCGATCGGGCTTGCTGTTTCCGCGCTTCTCGGCGCAAACGCGCAAGCAGGCGAGATGCGCAAGCCAAAGGAGGAGACACGGTCCGTCTACCTTGTCAAATATCGGGTAAACAACGATGTTCGCTACAACAAGAAGCCCGTAGGCAAGGTCGTTAAGATATCGACGTCCCGATACTTGAACAGCAACTCCTATGTCTGCACTCCGAGCGGCTTTGGTCAGAAAGCGCGCTGCTACACGCGAGGGTTCTCGAATCAGCCACGCGTTTAAATTGGACCTGGTTTGACGGAAGCCGCCGCGTCTGAAGGCCGCGGCGGCTCCGTTTTGCGCGGTTATCGAGAATTCGCCTTAAGACGCGAAATTTCTTTGCTTACCCGATCACCTTTGACCAGTTTGCGCGCTTCATCGTCCCGGCGAGCGGGATTGTGACGAAAGACATACCATCTTCCACCGATGGAAGGCTTCTGATAAACGACGCCATTTTTTCGCGGTGCAGGAAACATGTGATTGCACCGCTTCTTTCCAGACCCCCTTTCGCTACTTTGCTGGTCCAGAGAGCGCGCATGCAGAGCTTGCCCCCATTGGTCGCATACCAGTTTCCCTCAGCATGGGACGAGGCTTTCCCTTTTGCGCGACCAAGCGGCGAACGGCTTCCGATTTGCAGAGAACAGCCCGCGAGCAGTTGTCTCCGCAGAATAGAACCCACCGCCGTTTGCCATTTCCAGGTGCGGCAGGCATAGAGCTTTTCAAGCGCTGAGGCCTTCATTGGCGTCGCGGCAGCGGCGCGTTTTGCCATAGTGTCGCTCGCCGGTTGTTTGTGAAGAGCGGCGTAGGCATTGCCAGCAAGCAAGAACACAAACAGGGCCGCACTTGAGACAACCAACGGATCGAAAACATTTTACTTCCTATCCAACAAGGCAATTCCAGTAAGACTGCGTAAGAGTCCTGCGTTGGGACCGCATATGACCAAAGGGATAGAGCGGTTCGGCCATCTGGGAAAGCCGAACCACTCTGTCGAACGACTTGGATCAGTCCAGTGGATGGTTGGCCACGCGCCAATCAGGCCGGCCGACATTTCTCGGCCATGGATAGACTTCAAGATCGTTGAAGTAAACAACGGCTGTCATGTCCGGGAACTCGGCATGCGGCTTGTTTGCTTCCGCAGCCCAGTCACGAACATATTCGTCGTTACCTTCGTAGCCAAGCTCCGCAATGGCGATAGGTTTGCCGAATCCCGTCACACGGTCATAACCCGGCTTTGTCCGCTCCACAAAAGTGGTATCACGGCCGACCTCCAGCTTGTCATAGGGCTGATAGCCAAAGACGGACAGACCGATAATGTCGACATACTTGTCGCCAGGATAGAAGGCTTTCAGCCCTTCTTCCCCCTTCGGTGACCACATGTATTGGGCCGTCGGAAGATGCTTGCGGCATATGTCGATGACATGCCTGTAGGCGTTCACATAACCTTCAGGGTTCCAGAAAGCCCAGGTGAATTGCCCGTCATTATCCTCCATTTCCTGCGCCCAGCGGATCGTGACGGGGCTTTTCAGCTGCGCCGCCGCAGAGCAGACCGCTGACATATTGGCATCGTAGCGCCCGCCCAAAATCCCGGCGAGCAAATCCTCAGGACTTACACGCCAGTCCCTCGCCCAGGACCACGGCTCGACCGTGATTAACAGGGAACGTCCACGCTCACGCGCATAGGCATCTGCGACGCTGAGCGTTGCCAGATCAACATCTTCCCAAGGAAGAAAAAGGTGTTCGATTTTTGAGTTGGAATCGTTGGTATAATCCGCGTGCGGATCGTAGGCGCCGGGGGTTACGGAGTCAGCCGTAATGATGGGACGCTTGTCCCGAAACTGATTGCGGCTGTCGACACTCGCTCCCGACACGCCGCTGGCTGCATAGACACCACCGGAAATGCATGCGCTGCAAAGCAAGGCTGCTGATAGTTTAAAGAGACTTTTCAAGACCCCCTCCTTTTTTACTGTTCAGATTGCTGTGCCGCACCAAGTGCGGCTTTGATGGCATTGAGTTGACGGGAAACCAGATCGGTGGACACCAGCTTGCTGGCCTCGTGGTCTTCGTGAACCTCGGCGTGACGGAACACATACCACTCACCAGCGGGCTCGCGCTTTTGGTAGATCGTTCCATTATCGATGCGATGCGAAAAGCAGGTCTTGGCGGGAAATGCGCCTTGTTTGGAATGCCATGTCGCGTTGAGACACATCCAACCTGTCTCGGTGATGATCCAGCGGCCTTCCGCCCAGGATTTGCCCGTCTCACCGTCGGTCCATGCCGAAAATTGCCGGTCCGCGCCCACCATTCGTCCGGCTCCGCTGTCCCACTGCCAGCTTTTGTCTCTATAGAGAACGTAGATTTCGCCTGCTGTCATGCGGCGTGCCCCTTCCGGCAGAACGGAAACCTGTGAGGAAGAGGCAAAGGCCGGTGCAGCAATGCAGGACACTGGCCAAGCGACTGCTGTCAGCATCCGGAAACCTGACAGCAATAGAGCCCGCTTGAATTCAGAGAGTGCCACGGGAACCTCCTGCCATCTCGAGATGAGCGGCGCCCGTCAACTGTCCTCGATGGGCATGTCCCGTCGCATCAGGAAGCGCGCCCGGGAAATTGTCATGCCGGTTCGTAGCTGAGCGGCCGATGGCCGAAACACGGAAGCCAATTTTTTCTGCAACGCCTGGTTCAAAGGCATTCCTGAGATCGATCAAGACCGGCTGGCGCATGGTCTTCTTCAGGCGCACGAGATCGAGCTTTCGAATGCTGTCCCATTCCGTGATAACGACCACAGCTTCGGCGTTGCACGCGCATGCATAGGGATCGTCAAAAAATTCGACTTCGGACAGGAGTTGACCCGCATTCTCCATGCCCACGGGATCATGGGCACGGATCTTGGCGCCGAAACGCTGCAAGGTTTCGATAAGCGGAACAGAGGGTGCATCGCGCATATCGTCCGTATCGGGTTTGAAGGTGAGCCCCAGAACCGCGATCGTCCGCCCTTCGACGTCGCCGCCCAGAGCGTCCATCACCTTCAGCGCCATGCGGCGCTTGCGTGCTTCATTGGCGGTCACTGTTTCCTCGACGATCCGAACCGCTACCCCATAATCCTGCGCTGTGCGCAGAAGAGCCATCGTGTCCTTCGGGAAACAAGAGCCCCCGTAGCCCGGGCCGGCATTGAGGAAGCTTGTGCCGATGCGCTTGTCGAGACCCATGCCCAGCGCGAGTTCTCCGACATTGCTGCCGACTTGCTCGCAAAGATCGGCCAATTCATTGATAAATGTAATCTTGGTCGCCAGGAATGCATTGGCAGCATATTTGATCAGTTCGGAAGTGCGGCGCTGGGTGACGACGATCGGCGTCTTTTGTGCTTCGAGAGGTGCACCGTAGAGTTCCATGAGAACGTTGCGCGCCCGCTCATCCTCAACACCGATCACGACACGGTCGGGTTCCATAAAATCGCGGATGGCGACGCCTTCGCGCAAGAATTCCGGATTTGACGCAACGGAGAAATTGCCTGCCGTACGTACAGATCCGATGATCTTCTGAACTACATCGCCGGTGCCCACCGGAACGGTGGACTTCACCACCACCACGGCGCCGTCGTCGATCAGCGGCGCAAGTTCGCGCGAGGCCATATAGACAAACGACAGATCAGCATCCCCATGACCGGCTCGCGGTGGCGTCCCAACCGCGATGAAAACGACCGATGCCCCCTTGACCGCCTCAGCCAGGTTGCACGTGAAGCTCAACCGGCCTACCGCTGAATTGCGTTCCACCAGTCCATCCAGACCGGGCTCGTAAATCGGTACGATGCCGCGTACGAGACCATCTATTTTCTGAGCGTTCTTGTCCACGCATGCAACTTGGTGGCCCCAGGCCGCGAAGCATGTGCCGCTGACCAAACCGACATAGCCTGTTCCAATGATCGCGATCTTCATGTGTTGATTGCCTTCTATCGCTGATTTGAATTGCTGGGAGCATTGGTGCGCCAACGTGGATTGAAGACGGTTTTGTGAAGAGCGCGACCACCGACGCCTGCCCCGGCAATTGAGAAGCTGTCGTCGAACAGGGAAAAGCTTTTGGTTCCCCAGGCGAGCGCCTCGATGCCGTCGCGTCCACGCTCGACCGTGGCGAAACTGGTAACCATCAAAAGGGCCATGAAACTGCTTGCCAGCGCGGGGCGATAGGCGCGACTTTTTATCCGCACGTCATTCTCCCTGCCATGCTGCAGCAAGATCATGAAAATCAGCAGCAAGTAAAAGCATGCATTGATGATGGCGAAGACGAAAAAGCCGCGCGTTTGATACGCATCCTGCACGAACACGACCGGCAGAATGGAGATCAGGACCACGAAGGCATACGGCGCCAGCACGCGAAACGGTAGCGGATCGACTTCGGACGTGCCTTTTGGCGTGACGCGAAAATCAACAAAGGATCCGGTCATCCAGTCACGGAACGCGGCAAAGGTTCCAGCCAGACCCCACGGCCAGCGCGCCAGCAAAAACAGCATCGCTTCCCAACTGAAAATCTTGCCGTCGATAGGCCGAAATGTGCGACTCGATCGCCACCAGAATGCCAGAAGCAGGAGCATAAACGACTGCGGCATGAAATGGAGCAGAAACTCTGGATAAGTGACGTCGATGAAATTGTCGCCCTGGATCAGTACGATCACGGGCAACAGGAATGTCAGAGCAAAAAAGAAGGCGTAAAGCGGGTACCATAACTGCGAAAATAGGAATTGAACCTTCAAACGCAGCGGCAAGTGTCCGATCAGTTTTGGTGAGTATTGCAACAGGATCGTCACCAGGCTCCGCGACCACTGGAACTCCTGCGTTACAAGATCGGCAAACGTCCGTGGGCCGTCGCCATGGGCGATGGCATCGAGCGCGTGAGCCCCTCGCCAGCCATGGGCATTCATGAACAGCGTTGTGGAATGATCCTCGGCGAGTTCTGGCCCCAGTCCACCGATTTCCTTCAATGCCGCTGTGCGCACCGCATAGTGCGATCCGATGCATATGGGCGCGAAGCCATTATTGTATCCGGCTTGCAGTGACCCGTGCATGCTCGCTTCAATGTAGAGGCGGCCACGCGCGGACCAGCTTTCATGTGCATTGCGATCGCAAATGCTGGGCGCGGAAACGTAGCCGATTGTCGGGTCGGCAAAAGGCCGCAACATGTTATAAAGGTAGTCCGGTTCGGGAACATGATCGGCATCGAGCTGCGACACAAAATCATATCGGTCGTAGCCATAATGATCGTAGAAGAAAGCCAGGTTGCCTTCCTTGCAGCGTGTGCGGCGAGGCCAGGACTGGCGATGGTAATCGACGCGACTTTTGCGGGTGGAAACGAATACGCCATGTTCGCGGCACCATGCGAGCGTTGCGGGCGATGGATCCTCATCGGCCAGCCACGTGTCGTGAGGCACGTTCTGGGCCAACATCGCCCGCAAGGTTTCGGCCACCACCTTAAAAGGTTCTGATGGAGCCTTGGTGACCACCATGGCCACGCGACTTCCTGCGGAAATACGCAGCCGTCCGTGCGGCCGGCGTGCATTGAAGAAAATGGTGATGAAGTAGGCTGGCAAAAGCGTTATCCACGCCAAAAGCGCCGTCACCAGAATTGAGCCGACCATGTTGATGTGGGTGGCTCCGAAAACCCACCATTGCCAGAAGAATGCGACGGCCATCGCCCACAAAACCGCACCCACAATGTACTCGACGCGCTTTCGGCCGGTGAAGACCGGCACCATCAGCGGTTCTTCCCTGTCAACAGACAGCGCGATGGGCGGCGTGCTCATGACCGCACCTCAAGCCCGAAGAAGGGAGCCGCCGTGCGAATTATCGTATCGAGATCGGAATAGAGCGCCTGAAAGCCAAGTTTTTCGGCAGCGAGTGCCGGATCGGCATAAAGCACCGGAGGATCGCCCGCACGACGAGCGCGCATCTCGACCGGCACGTTGCGACCTGTCAGCCGGCTGATCGCTTCGAGAATTTCCTTAATGGATGTACCACGCCCGCTGCCAAGATTGACGGCCAGATTGCCACCGCAGTTGATCAGATGTTCGAGCGCCAGCACATGAGCGCGCGCCAGATCCGCGACATGAATATAGTCGCGAATGCAGGTGCCGTCGGGCGTATCGTAATCCTGGCCATAGACTTCGAGAAAATCGATCCTGCCTGCAGCGGCCATCATGGCTCGCGGAATAAGATGTGTTTCTGGATCGTGGGTTTCGCCGATTTCCCCGTCGATATCCGCGCCGGACGCATTGAAATAACGCAGCGCCACGTAGCGCAGCGCATAGGCAGCCGAATAATCGGCAAGCATCTGCTCCGCGATGAGCTTCGTGCGTCCATAAGGACTGATCGGACGCTGGCTCTCGCCTTCGCGGATCGGTAAGCGATCTGGAATGCCATAGGTAGCGCAGCTTGACGAGAAGATGATATTGCGCGTTCCGCTTCTCTGGCAGGCGTCCAGCAGCGATTGGGTCCCGGTGACGTTGTTCTGATAATATTTTGCCGGTTTCTCCACGGATTCGCCGACATAGGCCGATGCAGCAAAATGGATCACCCCGATAGGGCGATACTCCTCCATGACCTGGGTCAACCGCTCCGAGTCAAGGATATTGCCTTCAACGAAGGCGCCCCATCGGACGGCTGACCGGTGACCCGTGGATAGATTGTCGTAGACAATCGGATCATAACTCTGCCTGGCCAAAAGCTTGGCTGTATGGCTGCCGATAAAGCCGGCGCCACCAACGACAAGTACGTTCTTGCCGGACATCAGGCGGCCTCCGCCAGCATTCCGGAGGGCTTCCTCAGCTGCCGTTCGAAATAAGCGATCGTCGACTTCAGACCATCGGGCAACGCCACGGTTGGTTCCCATCCAAGTTCTCTCTGGGCCACTGTGATGTCGGGCCGACGCTGGCGCGGATCGTCCACAGGCAACGGGCGATAGACGACTTTGGAGCTCGAGCCGGTCATTCCCACGATCTGCTCGGCCAACTCACCGACTGTAAATTCGCCGGGATTGCCGATGTTGACAGGCGTGTGGATCGCCTGAGGGCCGTACATGAGCCGGTAGAAGCCCTCGATCAGATCGTCCACGTAACAGAAGGAACGCGTCTGCGACCCGTCGCCGTAGACTGTGATGTCCTCGCCCTTGAGCGCCTGCACGATGAAGTTGGAAACGACCCGGCCATCGTCCGGACGCATGCGCGGACCGTAGGTGTTGAAGATGCGCACGATACGGATGTCGACGCCGTATTGCTGATGAAAATCGTAGAACAGAGTCTCGGCAGAGCGCTTTCCTTCGTCATAACAAGAGCGCGGACCGAAGGAATTGACATTGCCCCAATAGCTTTCGGGCTGCGGATGCACATGGGGATCGCCGTAGACTTCCGAGGTGGAAGCCTGGAAAATCCGCGCCTGGTAATGTGCTGCCAGTTCCAGAAGATTGAGCGCCCCGATCACGCTTGTCTTCATCGTATGAACCGGGTCGGCCTGATAGTGCGGCGGAGAAGCCGGGCAGGCGAGATTGTAGATCTCGTTGACCGGCAGATCGAGCCGGTCCACGATATCGTGGCGCACAAAGCTGAATGTGTCGTAGCTCAGGAGGTGGCGCAAATTCTCTAGCCGCCCCGTGGAAAAATTGTCTACACAGATAACAGAATGGCCGTCTTGCAAAAGACGTTCGCACAGATGTGATCCGAGAAAGCCGGCCCCACCTGCGACAAGTACCCTCCGTTGCGAGGAAAGATCAGATTTCAACTTTGCAGACTGAAATGCGATACTCACGGGAGCCCCTCATTCATAAAAATCCTCAGTGCCAAGAGGAAGGAATGTAGTGTCTAAAAATGCACTGAGACTTCAGGATTTCTTCCTGTAGTGAATCTGAGGATTTCTAATACCTTCCCGGTTCCTACGTTGCGATATCAGGGAATCCGGAAACTTTTCAAAGCGTCCATTTTTGCAGCTGACCCGCCGCAGACATTGTTTTTTGATGGAGACGGGGTGCTTCAAGCGATTCGATTGCCTGCGCCGAGATCGATGCTGCCACTGGCCTTTTATCTCGAACCGAGCCAAGAAACCCATTCATGGTCGGTTCAGGATCGAGCCGCTAATGGCTATCGTTTGTTGACTTGGTCAACAATACTTAACTAATCCACAAGATTGATCCTTTAGTGTATATAAAATTATGTTTATATTATACCCATACACGTAGGAGGCGGATATGCTTGCATGATGCGGATGGACTTCTGGGCTATATTACTGAATTCCATGAACGTCTGCGTAATCCTGGCTGCAGTTTCCGTGGCCTGTCGTGATTTCGCTCCTTTCCCGGGTTCGGCTCACCTCAGTATTTCTGATCTTTATCGATCCTCTCCATTCAGGATGATGAAGGTGCCTTCCGGCCTGCTGCGAGCTGTCATTATCTATTTCTTTTGCCCGACCTGGATCGGCGCGCGCTTTTTTACGACAAGAAGGAGGTTGGAGAGCGGCGCTTATCACTTCCATCGCAAGCTTCCCCTTCATGTCCTTTTTGCATACAAGCTGGCAGGTCGGAATGTTTGTCTATGCGGTCGGTCAGTTGCTTCCCATGGCGATGACCGTGACATATCTCCTGAAGCAGCGCGGCGTTGCGACCTTCCGGATCGTGGCTGGAGGCAGTAATGTCAGATAAGACGGTCCCACCTAACGACATGGAGCCGACATCTGTCGAACGTCGCCGCTGGCCGCGCATGTCGCAGGATCCACGCGGTGAGGATGAGGTGGAGAAGGCCGTCCTGACGCCGTTGCGCTTTGAGACGGAAATCCTTCCACCAATCCAGCAGTTTGCTGCCTGGCGGGAGCATATGGCGGTATTGATGGATACGCGCCTGCCGAACAATGTGGGTCCCGAGGATGGATTTGTCGTCCAGCAGGCGGTGTGGAATCTGGGCGGCATGCTTTTATTGCAACAAACTGTTCCTGCCTTCAGTTACGAACGCTCGCCAGACGCGGTGCGGTTCAGTCCAATTGACCATTGGCAGATCACCGTTCTCCGCGCCGGTCGGACCTGGACCGGAGTTGACGGACGCGTCGCACAAAATGAACCGGGCATGATTGAAATCCGCTCGCTCGGCCATCCGTTTAGCGGGCGGGCGCTGGCAACGGAGTCGATCAGCCTAATCGTTCCCGTCGATTTGTTTACAGATGGCGGTAGCTTGCCGGCGACGAGCAACAACGTCGTTTTGGGTGGACACCGAGCCAAACTTCTGATCGATCTTATGTCAAGCGTTGAAGCCAATCTCGATCGCTTCACGCAAGATGACCTTCCGAGAATCAAAGACCGTTTGCGGAAAATGATACTCGACGCCGTTACACCTTTGGTGGATCGTGATGACGGCAACGATCAGATCTCACAAATCGGATTGATGACGCGGGCGAGACGCTTCATTTCGAGCAATCTTGCCTCGCCCGGCCTGACGCCGGATGCTCTCGCCCGGGAACTGGCGACCTCGAGGACACGGCTCTATGAGCTTTTCGAAACGTCCGGCGGCGTTGCTAATTACATTCGTCGACGACGTCTATCCGCAGCTCATGCAATATTAGCGGATCCCTCCGACACCCGAAAGGTCGCCGAAGTTGGTCTAGCAATCGGCTTTGATTCAGCGGCGAATTTCAGTCGAGCTTTCACGCAGCAGTTCGGGTATAGTCCGAGCAACATACGCAAGCAGTCGTCCGAATACTACATCTACCTGGATAGGAACACAGGCAATAAACCAAATATCACATTCGAAAGCCTGCTGCAAACTCTCGGTCTTTTTTGATTATAACTGGGGCAATTATTATATTTGCATCAAAGATGTCGATGACGACTTTTTGCATCTAAGAAATCGATCAACCTTCTGTGCCTAAAATCGGAAATTTTCGAATAAGCCGCATGTCGCCGATAGTAGAAGAAACGCCTCTTCGATAGTAGGCCTCGCGATGTAGATCTCCCACTACCATCTTCCAACACTCCTTTGGCGCCGTGCGGGGAAGCCTTCTCGCGCGAAAGCGCTTGCGTTCCCATGAGGCCGGCGGAACGGACATGCGCATTGAGATCCGCCTAGCGCCGGCGATTCCCAAGGCACAGCAGTAATAAGACACGTCCATCTCGACCTCGGTGTGCGCAATGCTCGCAGCATCCTGCGGTAAACGATCGGGCGTGACCGCATGAGCGGCGTCGCCAAGCAAAACCGCTCTTGCGCGGATGAACGAGGGCATTGGATCGAGATCGAGGATATCGGTCCAGATCAGCCAGTCCGCCGTGGTCCGGTCGAGAACCTCAGGGACGGGATCGTGAACGCCGGAAAACGTCGCCTGTACTCCGGCATGATCGCTCTGAGCCAGTTTGGGGTCGTCAACACGGTCGGCGCTGCAGCAGGGCAAACCAGTATACTCTTTCGCCGGGAATCGTGGCCAGACCGATGCGTTTGCCGGCGCCCCAGCTCTCGGAAAGACGCGCGGGATCCATTCCTTGGGGGAGCCCGGGCGCGATGGCGCGCCAGCAGGCGTAGCGGGCGAAATGCTCGCGCGACTGCGGAAACAGCGCCCTACGAACCGCGGAGTGAATGCCATCGCAAGCGAGCACCAGCTCGCTTTCCACAATCTCCCCATTTGCGAAGCGCAGGGCAATGTTCTCACCAACCGGCCGTGCATCCCCGCATTCCATGTTGGTGCGAATGATAGAGCGCGGTAGCTCCGAAAGAAGGGGCCTGTGGAGATCGCCGCGATGCAGTACGGCCGGCCATGCTGAGGTGACCGTATCGCTGGCTGAAGCGCTGAAAATCCGTGGATTGGAGAACTTGTCCCTTGTCGTCGAGAAGGTCGAGTCTGTGTATTGGCTGCGCCTCGGCCACAACCGCTTCGTAGAGCCCGAGCGTACGAAGGGCACGAAGCGCGTTGGCGCTTAAGACTGAGACCCGCACCCAGAGGTTTCAGTTCGCTCGCCTGCTCGTAAATCTCGGTCTCCCATCCGAGGAGTTGCAGACCCTTGGCAACTGCAAGTCCGGCGATGCCAGCGCCAACGATGACTGCACGCATATTCCTGCTCCCTTTCGCCTTTGTCACGCGGCAAACACTTTGCGACACCAAAGCGTTCCTGGCGAAGAGCGAGGAACGACACAGCTAGTGCCTTCTCCGGTTTCACGCGGAGGGAGTTCTCCGGTATGGCGTATCCATGCGTTTGAGATTCGCGAAACCGTGCGATTAGCGTTAAATACTTTGCATGGACATGAGCCAGACGCAGAGTTCAGCCGACGCTTCGGTCACGGTTGCATTTATCGATCTTGCGGGCTTTAGCGCCATCGCGGACGTTTATGGAGATGCAGCTGCAATCGATGTTCTCCAGATTTTCGAGAGCATGGTCCGCAAAGCACTGAGCGGCTATGGACCTCCGATCAAATGGATCGGCGATGAGGCAATGCTTTCATTTCCCGAGCCGGAGATCGCGATCCAGGTACTTGGAGAACTGTTGCAGGCATGCCGAAAAGAACCGCGCCTGCCGCTAACCCGGGCGGCGCTGAACCATGGGCCGGTCATCCGCAGGGCAAATGACCTCTTTGGATCGACCGTTAACATAGCAGCACGCATTGCGTCGCTCGCTTCCCCCGGCCAATTGCTGGCTACTCGAACCATCGCCGAGGCGGCCGCCGCCAAAGGCATCCTGACGAAGGAACTCGGAAAAGTGGCGCTGCGCTCGGTCGCTGAGGAAGTCCCGCTTTATGAGATCGAGCTTGCGCCGTCGCCTGACCCGGCCTGGATCGATCCCGTGTGCAAGATGCATGCTCCGTATGCATCCTATCGACGGGCTGCTCCAGAAGGGCCTTGGTTTTGTTCGCCGCGTTGCGAAGAGGCATATCGCAAGTCGCCGCAGACCTATCCGTTCCCTCGATGACCGGCAGCCTCCGGTAGCGGCCTTTTTTGTCAGTGCCATGTTTCAGTCAGCGTCGACAGCATCGCTATTGGGTCGGTACTGCATTCGGTACTGCATCGCCGTGGCATTTCCCTTAAGCCTTGATTTTTATCCGCTTTTTCGTCTCAGTCCGTGCCATCCACCATTGGGCGCAACTGCCCTGTCTCCGAAACATGACTTATCGAAAAATACCGTCAGTAACGTCGGAATTTCCTGATCATAAGGCCGTTCCGCTCATCCGGCCGGTCGTCCTCGAAAAGCCACAGCCCCTCCTCCACATGGCGAAGCGCTTCCTCCTTCTGGCCCTGCGCCTGGCAGAACTCGGCAAGCTGAAGATAGGCCCACGGCGACGACAGGTTCTTGGCACGCAGCGCAATGCGCGTGTCCATGTCGCCATCGCGTTCGGCGAAGGAATCAAGGATCGCCATAAGCCCGAAGTCATCGAATCCATACTCCTCCACGCCGCGGCGGGGACCGATCCGGGCCGGCAGCTTGTCCCAAGCCTCCTGCGCCAACCGCCGAAATTCGGACGAGCCCTTCCTCGCCCAGAACTTCCGCATATTGCGCCGCCGCACCGTAAAAGGTGTCGTATGTTCCTTCCGTCTCGCGCAGGAAGAGATCGTGAGCGAGTGCCAACGGATCTGGCTTGGCGGTCCGGCACGCAGCGAGGTGAATACGCTTCGCATGAGTGAGCAGCGCGGTGCAATAGCCGTGGGAATCGTCGATATTCTCGACGGCGCGCTCGATCTGGGTGCTCGCATACTCCGCAAGCTCGACGACCAGCGCCGCACGGGACCGGAGGCTAGTTCGGCCAGCATGTCCAGCGCGGCATCCACGCCGGCAGCCCATCCTGACGCCCGCCGGTAATCGACGAAGCCACGGATACGGGTCGCGTCAAGGATCGCCTCGCGACAACTGCGATTCGAGCGCCTTGTCGTCAGCGCCCGCGGCCGCCGTCGCGATCTCAAGCTTGCGAAGCAGCGCCGGATCCCTTTCGGCGATGTCCATGATCATCCCGGCCAAGGCATCGACGCTCCTAGTCCAGAGATAGCCCCGAACCCGCGCAAGCGTGTCGCCGCTGTCGGCCTCGCCGGAGGCAACCGCGGCATTCGCCGCCAGAGCCACCGCCACCATGTGCTTGCACAACCCTTCGCGCTCGAAGGCCGGACACGAGCACTCGCCATCGATCGCCGTACGTTGGCCGGTGATTACGGTACGGTAATACTCCGTTCCGGCAACCCGGGCGAGAATCCGGGTTGGCTCGATGCCTAGAATGTCCACCATCCGTCTTGGAAATAAGCCTCCCCGCGCGCGAAGACCGCGTCGCCGGCAAGGTCTCTGAGGGCGTGTGGATCAAATCGCGGGTGGCTTTTCGAATTTATATCACCGGATGGAGCAGACCGTCGGTCTCGATAAGGTGGAGCGCAGCGTAACCGAGGCATGCAGGCGAAACCACTGGCCGGTATGTCGATGCCACATGACCTCGAAGCGGGTTTCCACAAGATGGTGCTCCAGATGATCGAGCCGCGTGAAGGCACAACCGAATTCCTCGCCTAAGTTCTCCGCAAAGCCGGAACAGTACCGGGTGATGAAGCTGTATTTGCTGCCGTGCCACTTGCCGAAGACGGGATAGTTGAACTGCGTCGGGCGAATCTCTGGCAGAAAACGCGGCTTGAGCGTTCCTGCGATATTGCTCGCAGATGGTCGCGACTGCAGTCTTCTCCTCCTGGGTCAGAGCTTTGACCCGAATCCATCTGCGTTCCTGCCTCGGCATATTCCGCTCCAGCCAATCAAAGAGAGTAATACGGCAGGTACAACTTTTCTTGCCCATTGTGCCAGCTCAGAGGCCTTGGAAGGTCATTGCCAGCGTGCCCGGATGGCGGCAGTCTGGGATTCCTCTGCCCGGCGCCTACTAAAGGCCGATCAGCTCCGAGACCAGGGCGGACAGACCCGTCGCCTCGGTGTCGCTGTTTAGCGGATATCGATCCTGACCGGCATAGACAACGTACTTGCGTGTCGGTGCGGCATCTTCGCAGGCGAGATGAAAGCCCTTCTCGATGCGTGGCGCCAGACCGCGCGTGATCTCGATCGCCCATCTTCCATGTTTCGGAATGTCGAGAAGCAGATCAATTTCGGCGCCCGCCGATGTGCGATAGAAACTTGCCGAGCTATGCGCCGGCGCTGCCGAAATCAAATTCTCGATCGCAAAGCCCTCCCAACTCGTACCGACGACCGGGTGGCCCGAGAGCTGGTCGAAATCGATGATACCGAGAAGGGCGTGGAGCAGCCCGCTGTCCCTGACATACACCTTTGGCGATTTGACGAGCCGCTTGCCGATGTTGGCATGAAAAGGCGGCAGCCGACGGACCAGCATCAGATCGGCGAGCAGGTCAATATAGCGCGTCACGGTCTGCGCGCTGATGGCGAGCGAGGCAGACAGCCTGGATGCATTGAGCAGGCTCCCCTGCCCGTGCGCCAGCATGGTCCACAAACGCTCCAAGGTTTCGGCAGGAATGCGCGGCCCGAACTGCGGAACATCGCGTTCGAGGTATGTGCGAATGAAGTCGCGGCGGACATCAAAGCTTTGCGTGTCATCCGCAGCGAGGAAGGAATCCGGAAAACCGCCGCGTACCCACAACGCAAGAAGGTCCTCTGGGGTTCGTGCAGCCTCGGCAACATCAAACGGCCCCATCTCAATATAGGCAATGCGGCCGGCCAGCGTCTCGCCGGATTGGCGCAGCAGATCGATTGAGGCCGATCCCAGGACAAGAAAACGTCCGGTGCGATGCCCGCGCCGCCGACCTTGATCGATCAGTCCACGCAGCGTCTGAAACAGTTCCGGCGTGCGGTGGATTTCGTCCAGGATCACAAGCCGATCTTCGTAGGCTCTGAGGAACAGTGCCGGCTCGGCAAGCTTCGCGCGATCTTCCGTGGCTTCCAGGTCGAGATAAAGGGATGGCCGCTCATCGGCTATGCTTTGAGCGAGAGTCGTCTTGCCGACCTGTCGAGGTCCAATCAGTCCGACGGCAGCCTGCCGTTGAAGGGCGGTGTCAACCAGCTTGCGTGCTCTTCGCTCGATCATCCTTGCAAATTATCCATGATGCGGATGATTTGCAAGGATAGATAGCTGGAAACGACTCACGCGCTGCATTCCTGGATAATAGCCGCTTCCCAGCTTGATCGGCTTATCTGAGTGTGAACCGGCTCGGGGTCTCAGCGCCGATCGGCTCGAGAAGTCATTGAAAATTCGGTGGCCGGCGGGCTTCGTCCGGATCATGGATCGAGACCATGTCGACATAATCGGTGCCGAGGCGCTTCAGCGTTCCCTCGAGCGAGCGCATCACGGCATCGCGCGAATAGTCGAATTCAGCGCGGAATGAACCGGGCTGGTCCCACAGCGCCGGCTGAAGGTCCTCAGGAGGGATCGGAACGAGGTCGTAGCCGATCTTCGACGAGATGACGATGTCGGCGCGCGGCAGCGACTTGATCGCCAGCCCCAGCCGGGTCTCGCTCACACCGAAGCCATAGACCGGCGCTGTGTCGAAATAGCGGATGCCATTCTCGTAGGCCGCATGCACCGTCTTGACCGCAGCATCCGTGTCGACGGCGCGGTACATGTTCCCAGCCCGGTTCCGCCAAGCCCGATCGTCGTCACCTTCAGGCCGTTCTTCGCTACAGCCCTGAACTTGATCTCTGCCATTTTGCTTCCCTTGCCGTGTTCTATATTCCCGGGAGAGTCTTATGCTGGTGGCTGACCCGCCCCGCGATCATGTCCGCCGCCTTTTCGGCGATCATGACGACGGCGGCATTGGTGTTTGACGACACGATGCTTGGCATCACCGAGCTGTCGCAGACGCGCAGGCCTTGAAGGCCGCGCACACGAAGCTCGGGATCGACGACGCTCTGCGCATTGCCGCCCATCCGGCAGGAGCCGACCGGATGGTAGGCGCTGCGGCCGTGCTCGCGGGCGAAGGCTTCGAGCGCTGCACGCCCGTTCATTGCCGCGCCCGGAAGGTGCTCGCGGCTGATGTATTTGGCGAATGCCGGCTGCGACAGGATCTCGCGGCTGATCTCGATGCCGTCGATGGCGCGCTCGAGATCGTAACGTTCAGCGAAGGGATTGGGATCGATGATTGGCGGATCGCGCAGATCAGCCGATTGCAGCGTGACGCTGCCGCGCGAACGGGGGCGGACATGGTAGGAGTTCAGCGTGCAGCCATTGCCGCCGGGAACAGAGCCGATGCCTTCCTCGACACCAGCGCCAGGCAGGAAATGGAACTGGATGTCAGGAGTTTTCTCAGTGCGGTCGCCCCACCAGAAGCCACCGGCTTCGACGATGTTGGACGCCACCGGTCCTTTGCCGAACAGCGCGTATTCGAGACCGGCGACCGCCTGCCAGCGCATCTTCTTGTAGCGATCGATGCCGTGCGGCCCGTTGAGCTCGGCGACGACATCGACATCCATGTGATCGTGCAGGTTCTGGCCGACGCCGGCGAGGTCATGGATCACCCTAATGCCATGTTCCCCGAGATGCGCGGCCGAGCCGATTCCCGACAACATCAACAGCTTGGGCGAGCCGATGGCGCCGGCGGTGACGATCACCTCGCGGTCGGCGCGCAGCATTTCGGTGCGGCCATTGACGACGATCTCGACGCCGATCGCACGCCCGTTTTCGACAACGATGCGGCTGACCGTGACGCCGGTGCGTAGCGTCAGGTTCTTGCGGCCAAGCGCCGGCCTGAGATAGGCGACGGCCGTGCTGCTGCGTTTCCCCAGACGCGTCGTCGTCTGGTAGAATCCCGTGCCTTCCTGCTGGCCGGCATTGAAATCGGCCCTGAAGGGAAGGCCCGCCTGCTGCGCCGCCTTGACGAAGACCCGCGTCAGCGGATGCGGCGCGCCGCTGGAGACGCCAAGCGGTCCATCTATGCCATGTTGCGGGCAGGCGAAGGTGTCGTTGCCCTCGGAGCGCCGGAAATAGGGCAGCACCTCGGCGTAGCTCCAGCCCGCACAGCCATCGTCGGCAGCCCATCCGTCATAATCGTCAGGGCAACCGCGGGTGAACACCTGGGCGTTGATCGAGGAGCCGCCGCCGAGCACGCGCGCTTGCGGATAGACCATGGTGCGGCCGTCGATCGCCTTGCCGGGCGCCGTCTCATAGCCCCAGATCAGCGGCCCGGACGTCATCTTGAAGAAGCCGACCGGCAGATGGATGTAGCGATCGGTGTCGGGCGGGCCGGCCTCGAGCAGGACGACTGACAGGTCCGGATCCTCGCTCAGCCTGGCCGCCAGAATGCAGCCGGCCGAGCCGCCGCCGACGATGATGTAGTCCGACATTTTCGCTCCCTTTGCGTGGGCGCAATCAACGCCCTGCCCTCCCGTGTGCGACGATCTCAAGCCGCTTGTGCCGCGTCAAGAGAAAGGGTATGGTTATCGTGTTGAAGGGTTGTCGTACAAGTGGACGAACTTGGCAATCCCCTCTTTCGGAGTCCCGGCCGCGCTCCCCGCGCAAGCCGCCGGGCGGGAAACAGAATTCAATCGGGAGGTTTGATAATGAAGGACAGGACAGGTTTTACGCTCTCCGGCACAGTCAGCCGCCGGACGCTGATGATGGGTGCCACAGCCGGCGTCGCCGCGCTCGCCATGCCGAAGGTGTTGCGTGCCCAGGAGAAGCCAACGCTGGTGACGTCGATCCGCTCGTTGTCCAACCCCTACCATGCTGTGTGGAAGACCGGCGCCGAGGCTTACGCCAAATGGGCCGGGCTCGAACACGTCACGCTGGTTTCCGAAGGCAACAGCGAGAAGGGCATCGCCGACATCAAGGCAATGCTGGCCAAGACCGGCGGCAACATGGTGCTCAATTCCGATCCCAACGATACGCCTGATGCGCGCCCCATCGTCGAGGCCTGCGCCAAGGCCGGCGCCTATGTCGTGACGCAATGGAACAAGCCGGCGGATCTGCATCCGAAGGACTTCAATCCGAACTACGTTTCCCATATCGAGTTCGACGGCATCGCAAGCGGCAAGACCATCGCCGAGATCCTATTCAAGACCATCGGCGGCAAGGGCGGCATCGTAGCACTTGGCGGCCTGATCTCGACCACGGCGGCGATCGAGCGCAAGAAGGGCCTCGATGCCGCACTGGCCGCCAATCCCGACATCAAACTGCTCGACTTCCAGGTCGCCAACTGGAAGTCGACCGAGGCCTTCGACCTGATGGGCAATCTGCTCACCCGTTTCGGCGACGACATCAAGGGCATCTGGGCCGCCAATGACGATATGGGCTCGGGCGCACTCGAGGCGCTGCGCGCCGAGAACCTCGCCGGCAAGGTGCCGATCGTCGGCGTCGACGGCATCAAGACGGCGGTCGACGCGGTGCGCACGGGCGAGTTCGCCTGCACCGTCACCTCGGACCCGTTCTGGCAGGGCGGCATGGGACTGGCCATCGGCTACAATGCCAAGATCGGCAAGTTCGACCCAACCAAGGAGCCACCGGAACACCGCGAATTCTATGGCAAGGCGGTGCTGATCTCGCACGACAATGTCGAGGAGTATTACAAGACCAACGTCGATGCGAAGCCGGAGGTCGACTGGAACGATCTGTGGGGTCGGGTGACTGGAGCGATCCGGACCTGACCATCGGAGCGGGCTGCTCTCCCTGGCGGCCCGCTTCCTCTTGCCGTCGTCGTGCACTGCCTCGCATCGGCGACTGTCATCAGCAGACGGGAAGCGGTTTCTTGACAATCCATACAGAACCCATGAAGTCCGTTTCGGACATCGAGCGGACGACGCTTATGACATTTCTCTCCGGCCGCATCGCCACTGTGTTCGGTGGCAGGCGCTGGCGCAGCCTGGCCCCGCTGGCGGTATTGCTGGCGCTCTGCGTGTTGATCGCCATCGCCAATCCCAATTTCATCGAACTGCGCAACCTGGTGCGGCTTGCCAACTCCGCCGCCGTGCCGCTGACGCTGGCGATGGGCCTGACCTTCATTATCCTGATGGGCAGCATCGATCTTTCCGTCGAGGGAACCTTGTCGGTGGCCGCGATGGTGGTCGTGCTGCTCGCCGCCAATGACAGCAATGGCAACGACTATGGCTGGTGGGCGGTGCTGGCCGCGATCGTCGCCGGCACTGCCATGGGTTTCCTCAGCGGTCTGGTCCAGACCATGCTGCGCATCCCGTCCTTCATGGCGACGCTCGGCATGTGGTTCATCGGCCTCGGCCTGTCGGTCTACATGCTCGGCGGCTCGGCGATCCGGCTCAACGACGCCTCGATCCGCGACCTTGCCCTGCATCGTTTCTTCGGCCTGCCGCTGGCGGTGTGGGTCGCGACCGGGGCGTTCCTGCTCGCCGCAATCGTCCAGTACCATACCAAGCTCGGCCGCCACATCCTGGCGATCGGCGGCGACGAGGATGTGGCAAAACTCTCCGGCGTCAACGTCATACGCGTGCGCATCACCGCCTTCGCGCTGGCCGGCTTCTTCTTCGGCATATCAGGCGTGCTTGCCGCGGCGCAGCTCGGCCAGTCGCATGCCGTCATCGGCGACGGGAGGCTGTTTGCGGCGGTGACCGCCGTCGTCGTCGGCGGCACGGCGCTGACCGGTGGCGAAGGCGGCGTCGTCAACACGCTGATCGGCGTGCTGATCGTCACCGTGCTCGCCAACGGCATGATCCTGCTCGGCATTTCGCCCTACATCCAGCAGACGGTGCAGGGCCTGATGATCATCGCCGCGGTGGCGCTGTCGCTCGACCGCATGCGTCTCAGAATCGTCAAGTGAACGCCATGCTGCGCGCTTCCGGCATCATCAAGAATTTTCCCGGCGTCCAGGCCTTGCGCGACGTCAGCATCGAAGTCCGGCCGAACGAAGTGGTCGGGCTGATCGGCGAGAACGGAGCCGGCAAGTCGACGCTGATGCGGGTACTGGCCGGGACCTACCGGCCGGATGGCGGCAGCCTCACCCTGGACGGCGAGCAGCTTCGCATGCGCAATGCGCGCGACGCGGCACGGCATGGCATCGGCATGGTGTTTCAGGAACAGTCGCTGGTGCTCAACCTGACGGTCGCCGAAAACATCTATCTCGGCCAGGAGGACCGCTTCACCCGCTTCGGTATCGTCAACTGGCGCGCCATGAACGCGGCGGCGCGACGCCAGCTTGGCAAGATCGGCATCGACATCGATGTCACCGCGCGCACTTCGGAACTCACTTTCGCCGCCCGCCAGATGGTGGAGCTGGCCAAGGCGCTGACGCTGGAGGAGATGGTCGAGCGGCCGCTGCTCATCCTGCTCGACGAACCGACCTCCGTGCTCAACGCCGCCGACATCGAAGTGCTGTTCGCGCGCGTGCGCTCGCTCAAATCGCGCGCCAGCTTCGTCTTCGTCTCGCACCGCCTCGACGAGGTGCTCGATATCTCCGACCGCGTCTACACCATGAAGGACGGCACGGTCGTCGCCGAACACCGCGCGGCTGATGTCACCGCGCCGGAGCTGCACGAGATCATGGTCGGACGCGGGCTGCAGGCTGAATATTACCGCGAGGCCCGCCAGCAGCAGCCGCGCGAGACGGTCATGGTCGAGGCCAAGGGATTGGGCGCGAATGGTGCCTATCATGGCGTCGATCTCAAGATCAGGGCCGGCGAGATCGTCGGCATCGCCGGGGTCGTCGGCTCCGGCCGCGAAGAGGTCACGCGCACGATCGGCGGCTTCCTCCAGCACGATGCCGGCGAGATGAAAATCGCCGGCGACACGGTGCGCTTCGGCTCGCCGGGGCCCGCGGTGCGCAGGGGTATCGGCTATGTGCCACGAGAGCGGCGGCTCGAAGGGCTGGTGATGTTCCTGTCGATCGCAGAGAACATTTCGCTGTCCGATTTGTCGAGCGTCATGCGCCATGGCGCCATCGACTATGGCAAGGAGCGCCGGCTCGCCGCCGACTGGATCAAGCGGCTGCGCATCAAGGCGCCCGGCCCCGACGCCGCCTGCCGCAAGCTCAGCGGCGGCAACCAGCAGAAGGTGGTGCTGGCGCGCTGGATGACGGCAGGATCGCGCATCCTTGTGCTCGACCACCCGACGCGCGGGCTCGATGTCGGCGCCAAGGAGGAAGTCTACGAACTGGTCCGCGATCTCTCCGCTCAAGGCGTGGCCATCCTGCTGATTTCAGACACGCTCGAGGAAACCATCGGCCTGTCGCACCAGGTGCTGGTGATGCGCGACGGCGAGATCACCGCCCGCTTCGACGCCAGCCCGGGAAACAAGCCGAACCAGGTCGAGTTGCTGCGGGCGATGGTGTGAGGCAGACCGATGAATGAAGCTTTCTCCTTCAGGCGGATCTTCGAAGGCAAGTGGACGCAAGGCGCCATTCCATTGGTTCTGCTTGTCGCCCTGCTGCTGATCATCGAGATCGCCGCACCCGGCTTTCTCACCGGCGAAACCGTGGCTCTGCTGTTTGCCAACACGGCAGTGCTGTTCATCCTGGCGACGGGAGTCACCTTCGCCATCCTGCTCGGCGGCATCGACCTGTCGATCCAGGCGGTCGCCTCGCTGGCCAGCGTGATCCTGGCGCAGTTGCTGCCCTCGCTCGGCCTCGCCGCCTTTCCGGTGGCGATCCTGTCCGGCCTCGCCTTCGGAACGTTGAGCGGCATCGTCCATGTCAAGCTGCGCGTCCCGTCCTTCGTGGCGACGCTCGCCACCGGTGGCGTGGTCACCGGCATTGCGCTGTGGGTTTCCGATGGGCGCGCCATCACCATCGAGGAAGGCGGCCGCGAAAACACCGCCTGGATCAACGCCACGGTCGCCGGCCTGCCGGTCGTTGTGCTGATTTCGGCTGTCATCGGCATCGCCAGCTTTCTGGCGCTGCGCTACACGCGCTTTGGCCGCCAGGCGATCGCGGTCGGCGCCGGTGAGCCGGCCGCATGGGCGGCGGGCATCAATGTCGACCGCACCAAGATTATCGCCTTCGCCGCTTCCGGCATGCTGGCCGCAGTCGCCGGCGTGGTGCTGGCGGCGCGGCTTTCGAGCGGCTCGCCGGTTCTCGCCAATCAGCTGCTGCTGCCGGCCATTGCCGCCGTCATCGTCGGCGGCACCGCCATCACCGGCGGGCTGGGCGGCGTCGCCCGCACAGCAGTCGGCGCGCTGATCATCTCGATCGTGCGCATCGGCATGACCTTCGTCGGCGTCAACATTTTTCTGGAAAACATGGTGTTCGGCGCGGTGCTCATCGCCGCTGTCGCCATCACCATCGACCGCAGCAAGATCGCGGTCATCAAGTGACAGGTCGCTCCGCACCGCCTCCCAAGCAAACGCGGACAGGACGGGACCGCATCGGCGCGAGGCCGATGCGGTCCGACCCGAAATCCCTACATCGTGTCGAGGCCGATCAACTCGATCTTGTAGCCGTCCGGATCCTCGACGAAGGCGATATGGGTGGTGCCGTGCTGCATCGGCCCTGGCTTGCGCGGGATCTTGGCGCCACGCTTCTCGAGTTCGGCACAGACGGCGTAGATGTCGTTGACGCCGAGCGCCAGATGGCCAAAGCCGGTGCCGATCTCGTAGGGCTCTTCCCTGCCCCAGTTCAGCGTCAGCTCGACGACGGCCTCCTTGTCCTCCGGCCCATAGCCGACAAAGGCATTGGTGAACTTGCCGCCGGGATAGTCGTCGCGGCGCAGCAAGGTCATGCCGAGAACCTCGGTGTAGAAGGCAATCGACTTGTCGAGGTCGAGAACCCTGATCATGGTGTGCATATAGCGAAAGCCCGGGGCGTCGCTCATTGGGAAAGTCCTCCGAATTCAGTGATTTGCTGGTCTGACCATCCACATCAAACGGTTGGCGGAAACATGACCTCGCTTGATGTTCTAAATCAGGGTTGTATGATAACACGACAAGATCGGTGGTTGTCCAGTCGTTTTACCAGAGGTTCGATAACCGGATCATGAATGTCGTGCCACCCACCTCCCAATCGCTGATCACGGCTCTTGCCGGCGTACTGCCGAATGGCGGCCTTCTGACCGAGGACGGGGACCTGGCGCGCTATAGCCGCGACTGGTCGGGCGACCATTTCGGCCGCCCGCTGGCGGTCGCGCGCCCGGCTTCGGTCGAGGAGATGTCGGCGCTGATGCGGCGCTGCCATGCGGAGCGTATTCCGGTCGTGCCGCAAGGTGGCTTGACCGGCCTCGTCGGCGCGGCGGTAGCGGCGGATTTCGGCGAGGTCGTCATCTCGCTGGAGCGCATGAACAGGATCCGCTCGATCAGCCCGATCGACTTCGCCATGGTGGTCGAGGCCGGCTGTATTCTCGAAGACGCCAAGCGCGCCGCCGAGGAGAGTGATTGCCTGCTGCCGATCACGTTCGGGGCGCAAGGCAGCTGCCGCATCGGCGGCAATGTCGCCACCAATGCCGGCGGTTTCAACGTGCTGCGCTACGGCATGACGCGCGACCTTGTGCTTGGCCTCGAGGTGGTGCTGGCCGATGGCCGGGTCTGGAACGGGCTGAAGGTGCTGCGCAAGGACAATCGCGGCTACGACCTCAAGCAGATTTTCGTCGGCAGCGAAGGCACGCTCGGCATCGTCACCGCCGCGGCGCTAAAGCTCTTTCCCAAGCCGACGCAGATCGAGACGGCGCTGGTCGGCCTGCGTTCGGTCGAGGACGCGATGGCGCTTTATGCGCGGGCGCGACGCGACTGCAGCGACCTTCTCACTGCCTTCGAACTGATCCTGCGCCAAGGCATCGAAATCACCATGCGCGAGGGCGTGGACTTTCCCGATCCGCTGACCGGGGCCTACCCCGCCTATGTGCTGATCGAGGTTTCCTCCGGCGGGTTGATCGACCTGTCCGCCATGCTCCTGGATTTCCTGGCGGGCGCTGCTGATCTCGTCGGAGACGGAATCATGGCGTCGACCAGGGCCCAGGCGGAGCGGTTGTGGCTCTATCGCGAAATCATGGTCGAGCGCCAGGGACGCGGCGGCCGCTATCTGCGCACCGATGTTTCGGTGCAGATCTCGAAACTCGCCGATTTCGTCACCGACGCCCTCCTCGAACTGGAACGGGCGCGCCCTGACGCACTGGCTGTCACCTATGGCCATGTCGGCGATGGCAATATCCATCTCAATGTCGTGCCGCCGGAAGGTATGACGGCCGAAGCGATGGAACTTTTGTTCGAGGAGGCGGAAGCGAGGATTTTTGCGGTTGTCGATCGCTACGGCGGCTCGATCAGCGCCGAGCACGGCATCGGCCGGGTCAAGCAGAAAGCGTTCCTCGAACGGATTGATCCAGTGACGCTCGATCTGGCGACTGGCATCAAGGAGGCGTTCGACCCGCGCCATATCTTGAGCAACGGACGCATTCTGGCAACCAAGGCTGATCATGGTCTATAGGTGAGCGATGGCACTGAAACTCGACAAGGTGAATCGCGGACCACACCTTTCAACTCTGGTTGCGAGTTCGATCTCGCGCGAGATCGCGCAGGGGCGGCTGAAGCCCGGCGACCAGTTGCCGACCGAGCAGGCGCTGGCGACCACGTTCGGGGTCAGCCGCAACGTCGTGCGCGAGGCGATCGCGCGGCTGCGGTCGGAGGGCCGCATCTGGTCGCAGCAGGGACGCGGCGCTTTCGTCACCGATTCCAACAACCCCACCGTGCTGACCATCGATTACGAGGCGCTGCAGCGTGCCGACTCATTTCGCAACCTGTTCGAACTGCGCGGCATCCTTGAGGTGCAAGCGGCTGCACTTGCCGCAAGGCGGCGCACCGAAGCCGATCTCACCGCGATGGGCGACGCGCTCGCCGGCATGCGCGCGGCGCCCTATGGCAGTGTCGCCTGGCTGCGCAGCGATCTCGAGTTCCACCGCACCGTCGCCGAGGCGACACGCAACGCCTACATGGGGCAGTTTCTGGTCTTTGTTTCCGAGCGTGTCCGCGAAAGCATTCTCGCTGCCGGCAACCAGCAGAAATCGGACGATATGGCCCGTATCACGCTGGGTGAGCACGAGCGCATCCTGGCCGCCATAAGCGCCGGCGACGCCGAGGCGGCGCAGACGGCCATGCGCGACCATCTGGCGGGCGCGGCTCTGCGTGTTGGACTGCACGAGGGTGATGCGATTGCCGAGGCAACACCTTCATCGCGACACACAAGACTGAGGAAGGCTATCCGCAAGCAAGCCGCCGGATAATTGTGCCGCCCCCGGCGCCTCAGTCGTCCCGGCGCTTTATCGGTCCGGCTTCGTCACTTCGTTGGCGGCTCAACCAGCGAGACGCCGTTGAGACCGGCAATGATGTCGGACAGTGCCGGCACGAACTTTTCGCCATGGCCTGTGGTAACCGCGGTGGCAAAGCCGTTGCGCACCGCCGCACCGATCGGGTTGGCGACGCCAGCGGCTTGAGCGAAGGAAGCGAGATAGGTCATGTCCTTCAGCGCATTGACGATGGCAAAGCGCTGCGCGTTCTCGTTGCGGTTCAGGACGAAATCGAAGAAGGCATGGTAGAAGCCGCAGTCCATGCGGCTGCCGGAGATGACGCTGTTGAAGACGTGCGGCGTCAACCCGGCCTTGACGCCAAGCGTCAGCGCCTCTGAATAGATCGCCGAGTAACCCATCGAAACGAAATTGTTGAGCAGCTTCATAGTGTGCCCGCTGCCGGTCGGCCCCGTATGCACGACGCGCGCGGCGAAAGCCTCGAGCACTGGCCGCGCCCGGGCGACAGCCTCGTCCGGACCGCCGACCATGACGTCGAGCTTGCCTTCGGCCGCTTCCTTGGGCGTGCGCGCCAGTGGCGCGTCGATCAGCATCACGCCTTGCGCGGCAAGTTCGGCCGCAAGTGCTGTCGTCGATGATGGGTTGGAGGTCGAGCAGTCGATGACCAGCAGCGGCATTTCGGCCGTGGCAAGCCCATCCGGACCCTTGATCAGCATTTCGACCTCGCGCGATCCGGTGACGCAGAGAATGACAATGTCGCAGGCGGCGGCGAGTTTGCGAGGGCTAGCCGCGTCAGTGGCGCCGGCTGCTATCAACCGGTCGGCGGCAGTGCGGCTGCGATGCACACAGACTGTCAGCGGCCAACCCTTGCGCAGCAGATTGTCGGCCATGCCGGCACCCATGCTGCCCAAACCAATGAAGCCTATGCGTTCTTTCATGCAATCCTCCAATCTTGGCCCGCCCGGCGGGCCACATTTCCTCACCTTGCGGCGGGCACCTGTCGATGCAATCCTTTGCCGGAGAATCGGACCGGAGTCCCCCGATGGCGGAGCCCATGCTTTTTGATGCCATACCGCAAGCGCCCAATCTGCGGACCGGGCTCGTCAACACGCTGATCGCGCAGATCGAGGCCGGCGACCTGGCGCCGGGTCAAAGGCTGCCGACCGAGCAGGAGATCGTCGCCGCGACAGGCGTCAGCCGCACCGTCGTGCGCGAGGCGTTTGCTGCGCTCCGCGCCCGGGGGCTGATCACCACGCGCCAGGGGCTCGGCGCTTTTGTCGCCAAGGATCCCCTGCCGAGGACCTTTTCCATCCTGCCGGATGATCTTGAATCGATTGACGAGGTGCTGCGTGTGCTGGAACTGCGCATGGGTATCGAAGTCGAAGCGACCGGCCTTGCCGCCGAACGGCGAAGCGACAGCGCGCTCGAGCAGATGAGTTCGCGGCTGGACGCGCTGGAAGCCGCGGTGCGTGCCGGCGGGTCGGGCTCTGAAGAGGATTTCGGCTTCCACCGCGCCATCCTCGCCGCAACGCAAAATGCCAATTTCACCCGGCTGTTCGACACTTTCGGCAGCGCCATGATCCCGCGCCAATGGACACGCCTGGACCGAATGACCGTTCCCGAGCGGGAAAAGTACCTGGCCCGGATGCAGCGCGAGCATCGCGCCATTCTCGCCGCCATCGAGGCCAGGGACGTCAACGCGGCGCGGCGCGCCATGCGCACCCATCTGACCAAGAGCTATGCCCGCTTCGAGGAGTTGCGCGACAGGGCAAGGCAAGACTGACTGGCCGCTCATGACGCGGCTCCCGCAACGCCGCCGAGATACAGTTCCCGCATCAGTGACATGTTGCGCAATTCGGCGATCGGCCCCGTGACGACGATGCGGCCGTTCTGCATGAGATAGCCGCGCGACGCGACGGCCAGAGCGAGGCCGGCATTCTGCTCGACCAGCAGCACCGACGCACCGAAACGCTCGCCTATGCCGAGAATCATTGCCTTGACCTCCTTGACCAGCAGCGGCGACAGCCCAAGCGACGGCTCATCGAGCAACAGCACGCGCGGCCGCGTCATCAGCCCGCGCGCAATGGCCAGCATCTGCTGCTGGCCGCCACTCAGCGAGCCGCCCTTGTCGCGCCGCTTGACGGCGAGGATCGGGAAGAAGGCCAGCATCGTCTCGAAATCGGCTTCGACAGCGGCATCGTCGCGGCGCGAATAGGAGCCAAGACGCAAATTCTCCTCGACCGTCATGTCGACGAATATCTTGCGCCCTTCCGGCACCAGCACGACGCCTCGTCTGGCCATGACATCGGCCGCAAGTCCGGTCACTTCGGCGCCATTGAAAGAGATGCTGCCGGCGCTTAGCCGGATCAGCCCGGCGATGGCCTTGAGCAGCGTCGACTTGCCGGCGCCGTTGGGCCCGAGGATGGTGACGATCTCACCCTCGCCCAGCGTCAGCGAGACACCCCGGTTGACGATCGTCGGCCCATAACCGGTGACAACGTCCGAGACGGCAAGCAGGCTCACAGATCGCCTCCCAGATAGACTTCCAGCACCATGGGATCGGCAAGCACGGCTTCGGTCGGGCCGTCGGCGATCTTGGAACCGAAATCAAGCACGGCAAGGCGGCGGCACAGCATCTGCATCAGCTTCATGTCGTGGTCGATGACGCAGACGGTGATATCCTTGGCGGGCAGCTGGCGGACAAGCGCGACCAGAGCCGTGGTCTCGCGATCATTGAGGCCGGCGGCGGGTTCGTCGAGCAGAAGTAGCGACGGCCGCGTGGCGAGTGCCAGCGCGAGGCCGAGCAGACGCAGGCTGCCAAATGGCAGCACGCCGGCTTTTTCTCCCGCAAGCGCGCTGAGCCCGACGAAGTCGAGCAAGGCCTGCGGCGTCGGCCACGGATTGGTGGCGCCGGCATCCACCCGGACATGCTCGCCGGCAATCTGGACGTTCTCCAGCACGCCGAGGCCGGCAAAGGCCATCGCCTGCTGGAAGGTGTAGCCGATGCCGGCCCGCGATATGGCGTGCGGCGCCAGACCGGTGATGTCTTGCCCTCGAAATGTCACGCTGCCGCCGCTCGGCCTGTGGACGCCGGTGACGACGTTGAACAGTGTCGTCTTGCCCGATCCGTTCGGGCCGACGACGCCTAGGATTTCCCCGTCTTCGATAGTGAGGTCGACGCCTGCCAGCGCGGTGACGCCGCCGAATTGCTTGCTCAGGCCGCTGATCGCCAGGATCGGGCTCATTGCCGCGCCTCCGAGGGCGTTGCGTCGCGCTGCTCCGGCTCCGGTTTCGGCTTGCCCGCGAACACTGCACGAAGCGCCCGCACCATGCCGCCGATCAGGCCTTCGGGCAGCAGCATGATCACCGCGATCAGGCAGACGCCATAGACGATGCGCGACTGAACCGGGT
Organism: Mesorhizobium sp. WSM4821; assembly: GCF_055901555.1. Taxonomy (NCBI): domain Bacteria; kingdom Pseudomonadati; phylum Pseudomonadota; class Alphaproteobacteria; order Hyphomicrobiales; family Phyllobacteriaceae; genus Mesorhizobium; species Mesorhizobium sp. WSM4821. The sequence goes on from NZ_CM148371.1 coordinate 7,121,779, forward strand.
CGAGATTGAACACCTCGGGCAGGAAGGCGACCAGTATGCCGCCGGCCAGCGGTCCCTCGATAAGGCGAGCACCGCCGATCATGACCATGAGCGCCAGGTAGATGCTCGGGAAGGAGGAGAACTGGGAAGGCGAGATGTGGCCGAGAAAGTAGGCAAGCAGCACGCCGGAGATGCCGGCGAAGATACCGCTGACGACGAAGGCGCCGATCTTGTGCCGCCCGACATTGACGCCGAGCGAGGCTGCAAGTTTCTCGTTTTCCCTGATTGCGCGCAGCGTGCGGCCATAGGACGAGTTGATGATCGCCCAGCTCGCCACCGCCGCGACAGTCACGAAGGCCACGACCATCAGATAGTAGCGCGTCAGGTCACCGACATCGGCGCCAAAGAGGGTGACCGGACCAGCCAGATCAAGCCCTGTCGCCGCACCCGTATAGTCGCCGCCATTGGTGAGCACGATGGCCAGCAATTGCCCGAAGGCAAAGGTCATGATGACGAAGTGATGGCCGCCGACGCGCAGCGACGGAATGCCGATGATCATCGCGAATACGGCGCTCGCCAGCACTGCCGCCGGCAGCGCTGGCCAGAAGCCGACGCCGAAATCGCGCGCCAGTATCGCCGCAGCATAGGCGCCAACGCCGACCAGTGCTGCATGGCCCATCGACAGGATGCCGGTCTGGCCAAAAAGCACCGACAATCCGTAAAGGGCGATCACGTTGGTGCCGGCCGAGATCGCCAGCGACAGGAAGCGGTTGCTTGGCGAGAACAACGGCACCAGCGCGATCAGCGCCAGGATGACCAGCACCGGCAGCAGGGACCTCAACGCCTTGAAGGCAGGCCCCGCGCGATCGAGGCCTCCGTTCATGATGCCATCCTGGGTCCGCTGGTGCCGCCGAACAGGCCGTGCGGGCGAACGATCAGCACCATGATCATCAGGGCAAAGGAATAGGCGTCGGTCCATTGCGAGAAGCCGTAGCCTGCGCTGAATCCTTCGACGATGCCGAGGATCAGACCGGCGGCGACGGCGCCGTAGATGTTGCCGAGCCCGCCGATGAGTGCGACGGCGAACCCCTTCATGACCATGGTGCCGCCGGTGAAAGGCGTGATCGGAAACAGCGCGATCAGCAATGCGCCGCCAAGCCCGGCCAGCGCACTACCCAGCACGAACACGCCGGTGATGTAGCGGCGCACCGGAATGCCCATCAGTGCCGCAGTATCGCGGTCCTCGACGCTGGCCCGCAACGCCCGGCCGTAGCGGCTTGCCGTGATCATCCTGAAGCTCAGCGCCACAACGGCGATGGTGATCAGAATAACCATGACGCGCACCGACGCGATACGCACGCCACCGACTTCCCAGACCGTTGCAAGCGGACGCGGAATGCTCTTCTGGTTGGGGTTCCAGAACAGCACGACGACATGTTGCAGCACGACAATGAGGCCGAGCGAAACGATGAAGCCGTTGGTCGGCCGCTCCAGCGTGAAGCGGAAAAGACCGCGCTCGAGCACGTAGCCCATCAGGCCGACCGCCAGGATCGCCAGCACCACCGCCACCGGGAAGCCGAGGCCGGCGCTGACGGCAAGCCAGGTGACGATGCCGCCGATCATCAGGAATTCGCCATGGGCGAAGTTGATGATACCGGTCAGGCCGAAGATCAGTGTGACTCCAATGGCGATGAGCGTGATCACGCTGGCGATGGAAAGGCCATTGAGTATCTGCTGTATGAAAATATCCACCGCTGACGTCCGCTGTTGACGTGGAGGCCGGCGACCCGGACCCGCCTGTATTCAAGAAGGATGAGTTGGCGGCGCGAGTGACGCCGCCAACAGACGGATCAATTCCGTAGATCAGCTTTTCGGCGCTTCAGCCGGCGGCTGCTGCATCGAGCAGGAGATGGCCCCGCCGGGTGCCGCGGCGCAGACCTCGGTGGCATGGGTGACCTGGTGGGTTGGATTGAAAGTCAGGTCATCCGAGACCACGCCTTCATGGTGCAGCGTTAGCAGCGCTTCGACCGTCTTGTCCGGATCGAAGCTGCCGGCCTTCTCCCAGGCTTCGGCCAGAAAGTGGACGTAGTCGTGGTAGAGCAGTGACACCGACGAGGTCACACCGTGTGGCGCGCCCGCCGCGAAATAGGCGTCGAAATAGGCCTTGGCTTTCGGGTTGGACGACTCGCCCCAGCAGACCGGGACGCAGCTCATCGCCACGGGCACATCAGCTGTCAGCGCCTTCTCCTTCCAGATGCCGGGGTCGACGCCGAACAGGAAGTAGCTCTTGGCGGCACCCAGTTCCAGCGCCTGCGGCAGCGCCGTCAGCGTTGAATCGCCATTGTACCAGAAATGGATGATGTCCGGGCTGAGGCTCTTGGCGCGGGTCAGGAAGGGCGAGAAGTCCGTGGTGTCAGGCGGGTAGAAGATGATGTCGGGAACCTCCTGCCCCTCGGCCTTGAGCGCCTTGAAGTAGTAGGACGACAGGAATTGGCCGGTCGCGTCGTTGCCGACGATCATGACCGACTTCTTCGGCTTGTAACCAAGAAGCGGCTCGAGAAGCGTGAGTACGCCGCGCGCCGTCGAGCCGGACCGCTGGAACTCCTGTGGCTCGGACTGAAAGAGATAGTGATCCTCGCCGCCCGGCTTGACCGAGTCAGGTGTGAGGATTTTCGCCAGCGTCGAATTGCCGGCGAAATGGACGATCTTGGCCGGCTGCGTGATCTTGGCCATGGCCAGCGTGAAATCATGCGTCTCTGATCCGAAGATCGCCTGCACCTTGACGTCGCGCACCAGTTCCTGGGTGGCGGCGATGGCAGTCGAAATGTCGGTGCGATCGTCGCGCTTGACCATTTCCAGCTTGTAGGTCTTGCCGCCGACCTTGATGCCGCCGGCGTCGTTGATCTGGTTCACGGCAAGGCCGACGCCTGCTGGCAGGGTATGGCCGGCGGAAACGAACGAGCCCGACTCCGCCGCGACGACGCCGATCTTGACGATATTGTCTGCGTCCTGCGCGAATGCAGGATAGGCAAGCGCGCCCAGGCAGAATGCTGCCGACGCGCTTATTTTCAGAACGGTTTTCAACTTGAGATCCTCCCGACTCCAAATCTTTGCAGTCTTACCGTGTTGTCATACAACCCTGTTATCTGGTAAATCTAACGAACAGGGATGTCAATCGCGTTGCCATGCGATAAAACGCGGTCCGCAGACCAAGCCTCAACAAGCCGCAGTTAGGAACAAGACATGCAGTCACGGAAATTCGGCCGCACCGGTCGCGATGTCAGCGAAATCGGCTTTGGCTCATGGGCGATCGGCGCCGCCTGGGGCGAGGTCAATGACAACGACGCCATTGCCGCCCTGCACGCGGCACTCGACGCCGGCGTCACCTTCATCGACACCGCCGATGTCTATGGCGACGGCCGTTCCGAGAAATTGATTGCCCGGGTGATGAAGGAGCGTGGCGGCGAACGCCCTTTCATTGCCACCAAGGCCGGAAAGCGGCTGCCGGCACAGACTGTCGAAGGCTTCAGCCAGCAAAATCTGACGAGTTGGGTAGATCGCAGCCTCAGATATCTCGAGGCCGACACGCTCGATCTCGTACAACTGCATTGCCCGCTGACAGACCTATACTATCACCCGGAAGTTTTCGAACGCCTCGACCGTCTTGTCGAGCAAGGCAAAATCCGCAACTACGGCGTTAGCGTCGAGCGCGTCGAAGAGGCGCTGAAGGCAATGGAATATCCAGGCGTTGTCAGCGTGCAGATTATTTTCAACGCTTTCCGCCAGCGGCCGGCGGAATTGTTCTTCGACCTGGCGAAAAAGAACAATGTGGCGATCATCGCCCGCGTCCCGCTGGCGAGCGGTTTGCTCACGGGCAAGTTCAAGGCGGACAGCAAATTCGAGGACTCCGACCACCGCAAATTCAACCGCAATGGTGAGGCGTTCGACGTCGGCGAAACCTTCTCGGGCGTGCCCTATGAGGTCGGGCTGGCAGCGGTCGAGCGTATCCGGCCGCTTGTTTCGGGCGACACGACGATGGCGAAATTTGCCCTGCGCTGGATCCTGATGTTCGACGCGATCACGGTGGTCATCCCGGGCGCGCGTAACCCGGAGCAGGCGCGTTCCAATGCTGAGGCCGCAGACCTTCCCCCGCTGCCCGATGAAATCATGGGCAAGATCCGAAACATCTATGATCGGGATATCAAACCCTACGTGCATCAACGCTGGTGATCAAACACCGCCTGGCCGCAGTCGATGGAGGTTTGCTGCCGTTTTGCCGAAGTTGTCAGCTTCCCCGGCAGCCTGGGGCTGAGCCTTATTCCGCTCGAGGCATCGACGGCAAACGGCAACACGGTGTTGACCATCGCCGCGGGCTGGCGTCGTCTTGTATCCTGGGATACCGGATTGTTCGCTCCTCTGGTTTACACCTGACCATACCCGGCTGCCGACAGCCTCCGCTCATGGACAAGGGGGCGGCGCGCTCGAACTTACAGGCCTGGGTACTTATAGGGGCGCGGGGATAGGGCTGTGATCCGCCCGGCAGCGCCTTCCCTAAACGATCCTGGTGCCGTTTCGCGCATCGAAAAGATGCAGCTTATTGACCATGATCTCCAAACCAATCTCCTGATCAGGCCTGAACGGAGGCTGATCCCGTGCCTCTGCCATGAGGTCGATGCCACCTGCATTTAAGGTAAGTTCCTGGGCCTCCCCGGTCGGCTCGACCACATGAACCGCCGCACGAGCGTGGTTGCCGCCGATTGCAATGTGCTGCGGGCGAATCCCATACACCACCGCTTCCCTGTCTCCCATCGGAGCGTCCTCCGGCAAGGGTAAGCGAAGGCCCTGCTCGGCGACGAATGCGCCGTTGTCGATCCGGCCCGGGATCAGGTTCATTTCCGGCGATCCGATAAAGCTGGCGACGAACAGGTTGGCGGGTCGCTCATAGAGCTCTGAAGGTGTGCCGATTTGCTCGACCCGGCCACGGTTCAGCACCACGATGCGGTCGGCGAGCGTCATCGCCTCGGTCTGGTCATGTGTGACGTAAATGCTGGTGCGCCCGAGCCGTTGGTGAAGCTTCTTGATCTCGGCACGCATCTTCACGCGCAGCTTGGCGTCGAGGTTGCTGAGCGGCTCGTCGAACAGGAACGCCGCCGGGTCGCGTACGATCGCGCGCCCCATGGCGACACGCTGGCGCTGGCCGCCGGACAGCTGCCGCGGCATGCGGCCCAGCAGATCCTGCAGGCCGAGGATTTCGGCGGCCGCCTTCACCCTCGAGACGATCTCTTCCCTGGGAACCTTGGCCAATCGAAGCGCGAAGCTCATATTGTCCGCCACGCTCATGTGCGGATAGAGCGCATAGCTCTGGAAGACCATGGCTATGTCGCGCGACTTGGCGGGCATCTCGTCGACCACACGCCCGGCGATGCGTATCTCGCCGGTTGTCTGTTCTTCCAGCCCGGCGATCATGCGCAGCAGAGTTGACTTGCCGCAGCCTGACGGGCCAACAAGAACCACAAACTCGCCACTGGCGATCTCGATGTTCACGTCGCGCAGGACTTCCACGGCGCCGAAGCTCTTGCCGAGCTGCTCTATCTCAATTGCAGACACCTATTTTCCTCCGGTCTCGGCATCACTCATCTTGTTGCGCATGCCGCCATGTCCGGTATTCGGCCGCGCCCTCGGGGCTCAACGGGTAGTATCTCCGCAGATCCCCACCTTTGGCCAAGCGCGAGCGTGAAAACTCTTCCCACTCGATATGCTCGCCGGCGAGCTCGACCAATTTTGGGGCAAGGGCGACCGGCACGACGACCACGCCGTCATTGTCAGCGACAATGATGTCGCCAGGGATGACGAGCACGTTCGAGCAGGCGATGGGAACGTTGACGGCGAACGGGACAATGTTGGTCTGGGCGTGGAAATTTGGCGTGACATCCCTCACCCAGATACCGATATCCAAGGCCGCGGCCTGGGCAGAATCCCGGATACAGCCGTCGACGACAACGCCGGCCCCGCCCCGCCCGGCGAAATAGGTCAGCATCATCTCGCCGAAGATGCCGCTGCCGAGATCGCCGCGCGCATCGACCACGACCATGTCGCCCGGCTGTGTGAGGTACAGGACGTGACGGTGGAGTTGGCGTTCGGGCTCCTCGTACTCAGTCTCGTTGTAGAGATCTTCCCGCTTCGGCATACATTGGAGCGTGAGAGCAGGCCCGGCCGCCGTGCGGCCGGCCTTTAGCGGCCGCGGCCCTCGGATGTGCGGATCGCGGATACCCATCTTGTGGTAAAGCTCGCTGGCCAAGGTCGCTGAACCGATCGCTGCGAGTGCGTCGACCAGTTGCCTCTGTGGCCGAGAAATGTCCCTTATTGCCAGAACTTGGTCCACTTCCACCTTTCATCCTCCCGTTATGTCGGCGACGGGCCCGCGCCGTCGATGTCGCTCAAATCCTCTCAATTCAGCCGCGAACTGCACCGGTCGTGAGACCCTTGACCAGCAGGCCTTGAGCAAACCAGACAAACACCAGTGTCGGGATGACCATGAGAACGCCGGCCGCCGACATCGCCCCCCAGTCGATTCCGAACTGCGAGACGAAATTGGTAAGCCCGACTGGCAGCGTCTGCGCAGCCTTGCTTGAGGTCAGCGTCAACGCGAGCAACAGGTCATTCCACGTGAAGAGGAAGGTGATCACCGCGCTGGCCCCGATGCCAGGTGCAATCAGAGGCGCCACGATCTGAACAAGTGTGCGCACCGTGCCGGCGCCGTCCGACTGGGCAGCCTCCTCGATCTCTTTCGGCACATCCTGGATGAAGCCCAGCAGCAGCCAGATGGCGACGGGCAGTTTGGCCGCCGTATGGCTCAGGATCAGCGCCCAAATAGTGTCCAGCAGGCCCATGGCGGCAAAGACGGCGAAGAGCGGGATGGCAAGCGCGATGACCGGGATCATGCGCATGATCAAAAGCAGCCCGAAGACCAGCATGACACCCGGCATCCTGAAGCGTGACAGGGCGTACGCACAGGGTACGGCCAGCAGATGCACCAGGATGACCGTCGCGACCGAGACGATGACGGTATTCCAGACATAACCCATTGTGTCGTACTCCGTGAAAACGGAGACGTACTGCGCCATGGTCGCGGTCACGGGAATGATGTGCACGGGGACGGAGAAGATGTCGGCCGAACTGCGGATCGATGTCAGGAACAACCATGCCAGCGGAAAGACGGTGAGGGCGACGGTCAGAACCAGCGCCAGGTACTGACCGGCGACGCCAGCCGTGAGACGGCGGCGGCGGCGCTTTGGCTTGGGACGCGTGCTGACGATCGCGGCTTCGGTCATATCGCCCTCCGTTTTGCAAGCAGCCACGGCACTCCGTACAGGAGGCCGAGCACGAACAGCGACATCCCAAGCGCGATGTAGGAAACCGCCGCCGCGTGTCCGAAATCCACCGCCTGAAACGCCAGCAGATAGGAATAGACGGTAAGCAGGTTGGTGGCGCCTCCCGGGCCGCCCTGCGTCATCAGCCATACGACGTCGAAGGTGCGGAACGTGTCGATGATGCGAAGCATCAGCGCTATCATGATGACTGGACGCATCAGTGGCAGCACGATGTGCCAGAAGCGCTGCCATGGTGTGGCGCCGTCCACCGTGGCGGCCTCGAGCGGCTCCTGCGGCAAGGATTGCAGACCGGCAAGGAACAGCAGCACCATCAGCGGCGTATTCTGCCAGACATCGGCTACGATCACCGAAACAAGCGCCCATGTCGGGTGGTTGAGCCACGGAATGTCGGGCAGGTTGAACATACGCAACAGCGCGTCGACCAGGCCGTATTGGGTGTTGAAAAGCCAACGGAAATTCAGCCCCACGACGGCGGGCGCGATCATCGGCGGCACCAGCAGCAAGGTGCGCGCGAGCCGCATGCCGCGCAATTTGCCGTTGACGAGCAGGGCGATCGCCATTCCGGCCACTACTTCAACCGTGATGGAAATGACGCTGAAGATGGTCTGATTTCGTAGAGCCTGGTTGAACTGGCGGCCGAAGAGTTCGTCGGTGTAGTTGCCCACGCCGGCAAATGGCGCGGAGCCGCTCAGATCCCAGCGAAAGAAACTCATTATGAACGAGTATCCGAGCGGATAGATAAGGATGGCGACCATGACGAGGAGCGCCGGGCTGGCCAAAAGGTACCCTCTCTGCCAGGTGTAGGGCAGCGGCGAACGTCGCCGGCGCCCTGACGCCTGGTGCTGAACAACGGGCGGCATCCTCAATCGTATGCTCCGGCCCGGCGCATGATCTCCTCAGCCTCGGTGGCCGCCTGGTTGAGCGAATCGCTCGGCGAGACCTGGTCGGTCAAAGCCTGTTCGATGGTCGAGAACATCAAGGTGCAGACTTTCGAGAAACCGGCGAGCTTCGGCCATTCCTTGCCGTTCGCTATCGTCGTCTCGAGTTGCTGCAGCCACATTGCCTGCGGGCCCTTTGCCGCCGCTATCACTTCCTTGGCGATCGCCTGGCTGCTGGGGAAGTTGGTGAACTGATCGAACTGCAGCCGCTGCGCCTCTGGACCAACCGTATATTTGATGAATTCGACGGCAGGCTCTGTGCGTCCAGATTGTCCATTGAGAGCCATGGCATGGGAGATGGCGCACGAAATCGCCGCCTTGTCCCTGATGTAGGGTGCAGTCGACCACTTGCCGACAATGCGCGAGGTTTCCCGATTGGACAAGGTGGCGAAGGCGCCTGGCCAATCGAAATTGGCATAGACCGTTCCTGACGATAGCTCCGTAGAGTTCTCGTTCCACCGATATCCGACCGCATCCGGCGGCACGATTTTGTGCTTTTGGATCAGGTCGCGATAGAAGGTGAGCGCCTTGATGCCTGCCTCTGAATTGAAAGCCGGCTTGTTGGCCTGGTCGACCCAGTCCCCCCCGGCTTGCCACAGGAGATCGCTGAAGGTGCGCTGCGCGGGGTCACCCTGCCCCGGCACGACCAGCCCGTAACGGCCATTGCCTGTTAGTTTCAGGCCAACCTCAACGAGATCCTCCCAGGTCTCGGCCGGCTTCAGGCCTTTCTCCTTGTAGACGTCGCTGCGGTAGTACTGCACACGCGCATCCATATTGCGCGGGATGGCGGCCAGATTGCCGGTCTTGGGATCGCGTAGGTATTTGACCGCAACCGGATAGAAGTCAGCCAATTCGGACTCGTTGAAATAGCTGTTCAGCGGCGCAAAATGGTTGAAATAGGAATCGATCTGGGCGGTGTGCGTGCTGTAGACGTCGTACTGGCTCGATTTCGCGGCGCTCAGCGTGACGACTTTTGATGTCAGTGGAGTGAATTCCAGCAGATCGTAGCGAACCTTGATGCCAGTCTTGGCGGTGAAATCCTGGACGATCTTCTCCCAGTATTTGGGATAGAGCGGGCCGCCGGTGATCAGCAGTGCGGTGATCTCGTTCGCCTCTGCCCTGGCGATCCACGGCGCGGCAAGCGAGCCGGCCGTCACCGCGGCACTCGCCGCCAGGAATCTGCGTCTCGATAGGTTTCCGGACATCACAATTTCCTCCTTGCTTGTGATTGATCGGCCCCTCGGGGGTCGAGCGACGGCCGCAAAGTATTCCCGTGGATCCCGGTGTGGCTTTGCTCCTCCCACAGCGAGACTATCCGGATCACTCCCGTCCACACACCGCCTTCTCCTGCCGAGGTTCGGTGGCCTCAGAGGCCTCCGGCGATAGATCTTCCTTTCGTCCTGCCTTCCTTCCGGCGACCCGCAATCGGTGCGTCGCGAGCCGTCGAGCCGGCCGGACACAATGCGACGAGCGCGGTCAGCCAACCGCGTAACAATCCCGAGAGTCCAATCTCCCTTCCCGCGGGCCGAGTTTTAGGTTAGTGAGCATTCATGAGATAAGTTGACTGCATATCCAACCATCAGCCTATAAGCTTATCAGACAAGTAGATGTTAATGGTCGATTCCATGGAGGTCAAGCTTCAAACTTTGCCCAAGCAGGTGGCGGGCGTGCTCGCGCGTCGCATCGCCACCGGCGGCGTCCCAGGTGGCCAGGGGCCGTCGGAACAGCAGATCCTTCAGGAGTTCGGGGTTTCGCGCGCGGTCGCGCGGGAAGCGCTGAAAATTCTGGCCTCTCTCGACATGATCGAGATCGCACAGGGAAGGCGCGTGGTGCTGCGTCCTGCCGAAGAATGGGACTATCTCAGTCCATTGCTCATCGACTGGCTGCCGCCCGAACAGGTCCGCAAACTCCTTGCCGAAGCCCACGCGACGCGAATAATCATCGAACCCGCCATCGCCGCCATCGCGGCCAAACACATGACCAAGGAAAACCTCGAACGTCTTGGCACCCTGCTCGCAGCGATGTCGGCGACCGAGGATAATCCGGACGCCTATCTGAAGCTTGACCTGGACTTCCATATGGAAATTTGCCGCGCTTCCCAGAACAGGATCCTTGACCGCTTCATGTATTCGTCACGGTGGTGGCAAGCGGCGAGCAGACGCGTTAGCAACCAGATGCCGCATGCTCTTCCTTCCGCGACGGAAATGCACAGAGCGATCTACGAGGCGTTGGTGGCACGCGACGCGAAGCGCGCCGAAGAGGCAATGCGCCGCCACCTGAAGGCAACCACTGCCGTCGCCATGCCCGACAAAGAAATGGCGAGTTGAACACCGTTCTTCAGGCGCGGCCAGCTGTCGAGGCTGACCGCGCCGCCTGCGTGTCGGGAGGACACGGACCGAACTAGGCTCTTCTGGCTTCCTGTTCCTGAAGCTGTTTAGCGCGATATCCGAACATGTCGCCCTTGTCCTTGATTTCCGCCCAGATGGGGGCGGTGAATTTGTCGATGGCCGCGACGTCCGCATCGGAAATCTTCCAACCGACACTCTCGACGTTTTCCTCAAGCTCCCTGACCGTCCGCGCTCCCACAAGGGGCGAACTCACACCCGGCCTGCTGGTGAGCCATTGGATCGCAAGCTGCGGCAGCGTCTTGCCGTATTTGGCCGCTATTGGCTTGAGGGAATCGACGGCTCCGACAGCTCGCTCGTAGGTGCCCGGTTGGAACAGCACGGTGGTGCGCCGCTCGTCTCCCTCGGCGAACTTGGTATCCGGCGAGAGCAAGCCCGTGAGCAGCCCTTGGGCCAGACCGCTGTAAGGCATGACGCCGATATCGTGCTTGCGGCAATAGGGCAGAGTTTGCCCCTCAACCTCGCGCCAGAGCATGTTGTAAGGAGGCTGAAGCACGTCGATCACGCCATGCTGGCGGGCGCTGTCCATATCAGCTGTGCTGAAATTCGATACGCCGACAGCTTTGATCCGCCCTGACGACCGCAGCCTCTCCAACCTCTCCATAGTCGGGCCGATGGGACAATCTGAGTTCGGCCAGTGGACAAAATAGACGTCGACATAATCCGTCTGCATCCGTTTCAGCGAGCCGTCGAGTGCCGCCTCTATCGCTGCAGGTTCGAGATGGTTGGGCGCAACCTTGGTCGCGATGATCGCCTTGTCCCGGCGGCCGGCCAGCGCCTTGCCGACGACCTCCTCGGCATGGCCTTGTCCATAGGCTTCGGCTGTGTCGATCAGCGTAATGCCAAGCTCCAGGGCACGTCGAATCACCCGGATCGATTCCTCGTCATCGGCCGCGCCCCAAAATGCGCCGGACATTCCCCAAGTCCCCAGACCGATCTCCGACACCTTGACCGGCGACGATCCTAGCTGTCGCTGTTGCATCCTATTCCTCCAGTTTGCAGCATCCATGGCTACGCTTGCCGCCTTGCTGCGACTTATTTATACGCTTATATGCTCGTCTAACAAGTATGTTTTGGCCGATGAAATCCCTTGACCGGAAGCGGCAGGGTTCCCGCTATCGCCACCACTCCAGCGCTTTCCACGCGAATTTCTGCGTAATCGCTCAAAGGGGGTTTACGCCATATCTTCTCACCTTGTATGCTCATCGGACAAGTTAGAATTTGCTCGTACTGCACGTTTGAAGCGCGGCGCCATCATTGGAGGAGGGTTCGATGAAGATCGTGGACATCAAGACAGCGGTCGTCGCCTATCACGGCAAGGCGACCCTGATCCGTATCGACACGGACGCCGGCATCTCCGGTTACGGCGAGGCGAACCCCGATGCGGGCGCTGCCGCCATTGTCGGGTTAATTTCAGAGCTCAAGTCGGAGCTTATCGGTCAGGATCCGCGTAACGTCGAATATTGCTGGGACAAGATTCGCCGCGACCATGTGTTCTCCGGCGCCCAGGCCGGCATCTTTCTCATTGCCCTGACCGGGCTTGAGATGGCGCTGTGGGATGTAGCGGCGAAGGCTGCTGGCCAGCCGCTCTATCGCATGTTCGGCGGCAAGTTCCGCGACCGGATCAGGCTCTATGCCGATTGTGGCGACGGCGATGAACAAACTGGTTCGTCGCAAGGATGCGCGGCGCGTGCCCGCCGCATGGTGGACGAGGGCTTTACTGCGCTAAAATTCGACATCGACAATTTGCGCCATCCGGCAAAGTTCGACGCGGTGAACCACACCATCAACGGCGCGGAGCTACGCTTCATGGTCGAACGCGTGGCAGCGGTGCGCGAGGCGATCGGCCCCGACATCGACCTCTGCATCGACCTGCATGCGCGCTACGACGTGCTCAGTGCCAGCCGCATTGCGGTGGAGATGGAGCGGTTCAACCTTCTGTGGCTGGAAGAGCCCATTCCGGCGGAAAATGTCGAGGCTCTGAAGCAGATCCGCATGCGCACCAAGACCCCGATCTGCGTCGGCGAGAATCTCTACATGCGCTGGGGCTTTCGTGAGTTGTTCCAGAATTATGGCGCCGACGTCGTCATGCCAGACGTGCCGAAATGCGGCGGTCTCGCGGAAAGCCGCAAGATCGCCAATCTCGCCGAAATGTATTACGTGCCATTCGCGCCGCATCTCGTGTCGACGCCGCTCGGCACAATGGCGACATGCCATGTCTGTGCGAGCGTTCCCAACTTCCTTGTGCTGGAGTGGCATGCCCTCGAAGAGCGGGAAGCGTGGGACAGTTATGTACGCCTGCCGGACGGGGCCAAGTCTATCGTTCTAAATGGTCATATTGTCGTGTCGGAAACGCCCGGCATCGGCGTCGAACTCGACATGGACGGCGTGCATAAATACGCGGTGCCCGGCTACGGCATTTTTGAAGAGTGAGTGACTGATAGCTTTTGGACCGAGCGGAGATGCCTCTTGGCCAGGTTTCCGCTCGATAGAAGTCTGTTGGGAGGACCCATGGGCAAGCGGATCATATTCACCGGTGGCAGCGGCAAGATCGGCCGTCACGTCATACCCGACCTGCTTAAGCGCGGGCATCAGGTCCTGAACCTGGACCTGACGCCTCTCGATGTGCCAGGCGTCGACACTGTCATCACCAACCTTGCGGATGCCGGCGAGACCTACAATGCGCTGACGTTGCATTTCGGGTTCAATGAATATCTCGACGGAAAGGGCCGCAGCCCGGTCGACGCCGTGGTCCATTTCGCGGCCATCCCGCGAATATTTCTGCGACCGGACAACACCATGTTCGCCGCAAATGTGCTGTCGACCTACAACGTGATCGAAGCGGCCACCAAGCTCGGCGTCCGCAAGATCATCACCGCGTCCAGCGAGACGGTGTATGGCGTGTGTTTTGCCGAAGGCGAACGCAACTTCACTTCGTTTCCGGTGGAAGAGGACCGCGATACCGATCCGACCGACAGCTACGGCCTTTCCAAGGTCCTAGGCGAGAGGATCGCACGTTCCTTCGCTTCCCGCACTGGTTCCGACATCTATGCCCTGAGGATAGGCGGCGTTGTCGAACCGCAAGACTATGTCCGCTTCCCGGAGTTCCTCGCGGACGCCTCGAAACGGCGTCGCGACGGTTGGACCTATATGGACGCACGCGATCTGGGCCAGATCGTGCATCTTTGTATTGAGAAGGACGGTTTGGGATTCCAGATCTTCAACGCCGTCAACGACAATATCGTTGCCGATGCACCAACGGAAGAATTTCTCATGAAGCATGCAGCAGGGACACCGATTACGCGCTCGATGGAGGAATTTGAGGGGCCAATCTCAAATCGCAAGTTGCGTGAGCTTTTAGGATTCCGGCAAGAGCATGATTGGCGAGCGCAGCCTCTGGCTCATGATGAATGACCGCCAGACCGGTGGTTGCGCTTCACCAAACGGCGGAAGGCGAGACGCCTGTCCTCGCCACCGTGCTGACCGGCCTGCCACGAACGCCTAGATCAGATGTGAGCTCATTTTTGTCGCGTCGGCCCAATATAGGACTTTAACTGCATCATAGTGATAGCTTGCCGATCGAACCCCCTCCATCGACATGCAGAGTCTGGCCGCTCATGAAAGCTGCGTCGTCGGATAGAAGGAAGTCTTTCGACGCTCATTTCTGGCATTCTGCAGCTCGAGTATTTGAAACAGCTTGACCCGCGGAGCGGTCATTCTTAACCTCCGTCTCAGAAGCAGGATTTCGGTAAGCCGCGAAGCAATTCAAACTCAGTGGAGAATTTCGTCGGTAGATTCTTAGACTCGAGCCAGACGTGCAAAGCTGAAGGGCAGCGCGTCTATACTGTTTCTAGAAGCTGATGCCGGACCGGTCCTCAAGGCAAGCTGTGGACCGAGCAAGTGTCCATAATAGACCGGCTGCATATTGTTCAAGTGCTGGAGTAGTCAGCACTCCACGACATTCACCGCCAGCCCGCCCAGGCTGGTCTCCTTGTATTTCTGGCTCATGTCGATGCCGGTCTGGCGCATCGTTTCGATCGCCGCGTCGAGCGGCACGAAATGCGTGCCGTCGCCCTTGATGGCTAGCGAAGCGGCAGTCACCGCCTTCACCGCGCCGAGTGCGTTGCGTTCGATGCAAGGCACCTGCACCAGTCCGCCGACCGGATCGCAGGTCATGCCGAGGTGATGTTCGAGCGCGATCTCGGCGGCATTCTCGACCTGCTCGGGCGTGCCGCCCATGACGGCGCATAATCCCGCCGCCGCCATCGCCGAGGCCGAGCCGACCTCACCCTGGCAGCCCACTTCGGCACCCGAGATCGAGGCGTTCGTCTTGATGATGCCGCCGACCGCCGCCGCGGTCAGCAGGAAATCGCGGATGCTCGGCTGGTCGGCCTCGGGATGGAAATGCAGCCAGTAGCGCAGCACCGCGGGCAGCGTGCCCGCGGCACCATTGGTCGGCGCGGTGACAACGCGCCCGCCGGCGGCGTTTTCCTCGTTCACCGCCATGGCATAGATCGACAGCCAGTCATTGGCGAGCAGCGGGTTGGGCCGGTTCTGTTGCCATTGTTCCTGCAGCTTGTCATGCAATTGCCGCGCACGGCGGCGCACCTTCAAACCGCCCGGCATGATGCCGTCCTGCGACAGGCCGCGCTCGATGCAGCCGAGCATCGCCTGCCAGATCGCGTCGAGCCCCTCGTTGAGCTTCTCGCTCGGCATGTGGGTCTCTTCGTTCTCGCGCTTCATCTCGGCGATGGAGAGGCCGCTCTTCTTCGCCATCGCCAGCATCTCGACGGCGTTCCTGAAGGGATAGGGAACGCGGGTCGAAGACTTGTCCGGACCCTTGGCCTTCAGCCGCTGCAGCTCTTCCTCGGAAACCACGAAGCCGCCGCCGATCGAATAGTAGATACGCCTGAGCAGCAGGCGGTCGTCGGCATCGTAGGCGAAGAAAGCCATGCCATTGGCGTGGCCGGAAAGCGGCGTCTTGCGGTCCAATACCAGATCCGTCGCCGGGTCGAAGCAGTAGGAAGGATGGCCGGGCGGTGAAACCCGCTTGTCGGCAGCGATGCGGGCGCAGATTCCATCGGCCTGATCGGGGTCCACCGTCTGCGGCGTCTGGCCGGCAAGACCGAGCACCACCGCGCGGTCGCTGCCATGGCCGATGCCTGTATAGGCCAGCGAGCCGTGCAGGCTGGCGGCGATGCGGTCGACCTTGGCGCCGGCCGGGCGTGGCCAGTCGTCTCCCGCAACTTCGTCGAGAAAACGCCGCGCAGCCGTCATCGGTCCCATCGTGTGCGAACTCGATGGTCCGATGCCGATCTTGAACAGGTCGAAAACCGAAAGGAACATTATCGGTCGCTCCCTGTGCCATGCCGGGGATCGTGGCCGTTTCTCAGTTTGGGGATGTGGAGGAAACAAAGGCATGGCACGCGGAAAGTGCTCCGCACGCCCTGCCGGACCACCCGTCAGCCTTGGGAGAAATAGCCGAAGGTGATCGTGGGCTCCGCCGCCGTTTCGACCCAGACGCTTTTCGTCTGGGTATACGCGAGTAGCGCGTCCTTGCCGCTTGAGCGACCATAGCCGCTGCGGCCGAACCCGCCGAACGGGGACATAACGCTGATGGTCTTGTAGCCGTTGATCCAGAAGGTTCCGGCGCGGACGCTGGCCGCCACCCGATGCGCGCGTCCGACATTCTGCGTCCAGACCGCGCCGGCGAGCCCATAAGGATTGTCGTTGGCGATGGCGATCGCCTCTTCCTCGGTGTCGAAAGGAGTTACTGCCACGACGGGCCCAAAAATCTCCTCCTTCGAGACGGTCATATCGGGCAATACATCGTCCAGGATGGTTGGCGCGTAATAGTAGCCGCCGCTCGCCTCGAGTTCGGCCGGCTTCTTGCCACCAGTTACCAGGCGGGCGCCCTCGTTGAGGCCATGCCGCACCATATCCTCAATCTTTGTCCACTGCCGGGCATTGTTGATCGGGCCTATTTGGGTGGTGTCGAGATAGGGATCGCCGACGGGGATCTGCTCGCTCGCCCTGGCGTAGCGTTCGACAAATTCCATATGGATCGACCGGTGAACCAGCAATCGGGAGCCAGCCACGCAGCTCTGGCCAGCGCCGCCGAAGATCGCCGATTGCGCCCCCGGGATGGCGCGGTCGATCTCGGCGTCACCGAAGACGATGTTGGCCGACTTGCCACCTAATTCCAGGATGCAGGGCACGACGTTCTTGGCGGCGGCGGCCGCAATCAGCGCGCCGGCATGGGCAGAGCCGACGAATACGACAAGGCCGGTTCGTGGATGTGCGACGGCAGCCTGGCCGGCCGTGATGCCCTGTCCCGCGATAACGTTCACCAACCCGCGCGGCGCGCCGCCGCGCTCGCAGAGCACACCGAGTATGAGCGTGCTGAGCGGCGTCAACTCCGAGGGCTTGATAACCACAGCGTTGCCTGCGCAGATCGCCGGCGCGATCTGCCAGCCGCCGGTGTTGAGCGGTGCGTTCCAGGGCGTAATTTGGAGGACGACGCCAATCGGCTCCTGTCGCGTATAGTTGAGATGGGTGGTCGGCACCGGAATTACATCGCCGTGGAGCTTGTCGCACCAGCCGGCATAGTATTCGAACATCTCGGCGACCTTGACCACCTCGCCACGTATGTCCCGGATCGGCCGGCCCGCCGAGCGGCTCTCGAGTTCGGCAAGCGCGACTGCGCTCTCGCGGATCTTTCGGGCGATCTCGTTCATAACGCGGCCCCGAGCGGACGCGGTCAGTTTCATCCACTCAGCCTGCGCGCGCGACGCGGCGTCCATTGCCGCATCGATGACGGACGCGTCGGCGTCGCGGAAGGTCGCGAAGCCCTTGCCCGTCGCCGGATCGGTCAGCGTCAGTTGGTCGCCGGAGCCGATCAGCACTTCGCCCCCGACATAGCTGCCAATATCCTTGCCCGGCAGGAAACCTTCGAGCAACTCGCGAATACGCTGGCCGGGATCGGCCGAGATCGTCATATTGCCCATATCACGTCACTTTCGATCAGTTGGAGGAGTCTTGAAATTCGCCCATGCGGGTAAAGTCGTCGCTGTCTTTGAGCGCGGTCGAGCCGGCCCAGAGCTTTGCGACGAGGTCGGAAACCGGGAGATCTGCGCCCGACCGCTTGGCCAGTTCGGCGGCGAGACGGACGTCTTTGCGCATCAGACCCATTGAAAAACCGCTGTCAAACCGGCCTGACATAATCCAGGTCGGGAAGTGGACCTCACTGATCATGGAACGTCCGGACGCGGCGTTGAGCACGCGCAGTGCGGCCTCGGGGCTGATACCCGCGGCAAGGGCCAGCTTCAGCCCCTCGCTGGTCGTAACCATGTGCGATGCCGCCAAAAGATTGTTGACGAGCTTGGCGACATTGCCAGCGCCGCTCGGGCCGACATGCAGCGCCTTTGACGACATCGCCTCGACGACCGGCCGTGCCAGCGCAACATCCTCGTCGGAGCCACCAATCATCATCGTCAGGTTGCCGGAGGCCGCGCCGCTGGGGCCGCCGCTGACCGGTGCGTCTAGAAAGCCATGGCCCATCGCGCCGAGCCTGGCAGCGAGTTCTCGGCTGACATCGGGTTCGGAGGTCGATGTGTCGATTATGATGACGCGGCTGCGGCCGGACTCCAGCAGAGCAATATTATCGCGAACGACGCCGGCCACGTCTTTTGCGGTCGGCAATGAAAAGACCAAAAAGGCGCTGCCTTTGAAGGCGTCAGCGATGGATGCGATCGGCTCGACGCCGGATTTCTGTGCTAGCGCCTTTCGATCTGCTGAGAGATCAAAGCCGAGGACGCGGAAGCCCTTGCCGGCAAGCGTCTGCGCCATGCCCAGGCCCATACTGCCCAATCCAACGACGCCCACCGTCGTGTTTTTCAAGTCTGACATGGCTCCACTCCAACCTGAGTTCCCGCGACTGGATGATGTCGTCCTAGTCGAAACAGGCACTTTGTCGGGATGAGGCTCGCACCGATTGCATGGCATCGGTAGATGGAATGCCCGGAACAATACGTTGCCGGTATTGCAACACACCATTCGCGTCAGATCGCAAAGGCCGCCATTTCTCTGGCAAGGCATCCGGCGAGCCGGTCCACCGATGTCGGGAGGCGCCGGCGCGCTTTGACGAGAAGATGCGCGCTCGCCTCGGCCAGCAGCGGATCCGACAATTCCACGACACCAAGCGCGTCCCGAGCGAGTTCGGTCGATACGGCGAAGCGAGGCAGGAAGGTCACGCCGAGGCCCGCGCTTACGAAGCGGCGAAGCACGTCGATGGACGGCGTTTCGATCATCGGCGCGACGGCAACACCGCAATCGGCGGCCACGCGGCCGACGAGCTGCGTCACGCCATGCCCTTTGAACAGCAGCGCGCATGGCGTCTGCAAACACTCGGCCAAGGTAACCCGCCGTCGACCAAGCAGCCGATGACCGGAGGGAGCCACGAGGCAGAGCGGCTGGCGAGCGATCGCGAGTGATCGGATGCGGGTGTCGATGACGGGATTATACGCGACCCCAATGTCGGCGTCGCCGTTGGCAATGCCATCAACGACGTCAGACGTGCTCCCCAGATCCACGACGTATCGGATCGTCGGATAGACTGCGGCGAACGTGGTCAATCCATGTTCAATCAGGTCGGCCAGAAATCCTTCGCCGCAGCAGATGCGGATTCTGGCCTGCTGCAGCCCCTTGAGTTGGTCGAGTTGCTCGGCGAGATGCCCGCTATCCTCCAGGATGCGCTGGCCATGCTCGAGCACCAAAGCGCCGGCATCGGTCAGGCTGACCCCGCGGCTGGTCCGGTCAAACAGCGCCAGCCCAATATTGCGCTCCGTTTCTGCAATCTGGCGACTCACCACGGAGGGAGCCACATTCAAATGCTCGGCGGCGCCGCGGATCGAACCGATCCGGACCACCGACATGAAGATGCGCAGCGCCTTTGCATCGAGCGTTTCCACGCCTCGATATTGAGGCTGGATCAGGCATGAGTCAAATTGCGTTGCTGGGATCGCAACACCCGATCGCGTCACAATGGACGCAGGGCGTCGGCCACCAGCACGGTCCAAAAATTGGCGCCGAGGGGAAGAACCTCATCATTAAAATCGAAGAACGGAGAATGCAGGCCGGGGTTTTCGCCGCTGCGTCTGCTGCCCAGCCAGAAATAGCAGCCCGGCTTCTCACGCAGCATGAATGCGAAGTCTTCGGCCGCCGTGCTGGGCA
The DNA here is from genome assembly GCF_055901555.1 of Mesorhizobium sp. WSM4821. Classification (NCBI taxonomy): domain Bacteria; kingdom Pseudomonadati; phylum Pseudomonadota; class Alphaproteobacteria; order Hyphomicrobiales; family Phyllobacteriaceae; genus Mesorhizobium; species Mesorhizobium sp. WSM4821. The sequence continues at coordinate 7,141,723 of NZ_CM148371.1, forward strand.
ATGTCTCGACAACGGTCATTTGGCTTCCCGGTCTCGCGGCAAGCGAGCGGACCCGCGCGGCGCAGGCGGCGTCGTTGATGGTGGCCGGGTAGCGAGCGACGTGTTCGATCGACGCCTCACACTCGAAACCCTCGGCAATCGAAGTAGCGATCCGCGTCATTCGCCGAGCGATCTTCGCGCCGATCGCTTCATCAAACCATCGTGTCGTGCCGCGGATCGTGACGGTTTCGGGGATGACGTTCCAGGCATCCCCGCCATGTATCTGCGTTGCCGAGACCACCGACGCTTCGAGCGGCGATATGTTCCGGCTGGTGATGGTTTGCAGCGCAGATACGATCTGAGAAGCGGCAACCACCGGATCGGCTCCCTCGTGTGGCATCGCCCCGTGCGATCCGCGGCCGTTGACGCGAATTTCGAACGTGCCAAGTGCGGCCATCATTTCAGCATCACGAGCAACGCATTCGCCAATATCGAGGGCCGGCCAGTTGTGCATGGCGTAGACTGCGTCGACTTCAAAATCGCGAAACAGCCCGTCGTTGACCATTACGCGTGCGCCGCCCTCGTTTTCCTCCGCCGGTTGAAAGATGAAGTGAACGGTTCCCTGGAGGTCGAGCGTGGCGCAGGCGCGGGCAGCGGCCAATGCCATCGCGACATGGCCGTCATGGCCGCAGGCGTGCATCGTGCCCGAAGTTATCGAAGCATAAGGAAGCCCCGTTTTTTCGAGGATCGGAAGCGCATCCATGTCGGCGCGGATTCCGATCGCTCGGCGCGACGTGCCACGGCTTAAGGTCGCAACGAGCCCTGTCCGGCCGTAACCTCTGGTAACGGCATATCCCCATCCGGTAAGAAGCCCGGCCACGAAGTCGGCTGTCTGATGCTCCTCGAAGGCGAGTTCTGGATGTTGATGCAGATGCCGCCGCCAGCGGACAGCCAGTTCGACATCATCGGCCGATAGCGTTGCCGGCATCCCCATCGCTAACCGGTGATGCGCAGGACGAGATCGGCGACGACGACCGAACCCAGATAGGTCCCGAGCATCACGCAGATCGCCACAATCACGATCTTCCATCCCGACTTCCTGGCGATCACGAACTCGTTTTGGGTGAGCGCCAATCCTCCATAGGCCAGAGCTGGCGTCGCGAGCGCAAGGAAGTTTAGCGCGGTGACCTTTTCGACCACATAGGCCGAGCCAGGCACGCCGGGAATGGTGATGAGAATTGCCAGAAGTGAGATCCACGCGACGCTCGGCAGATAGAACGGAACGAAGCGGGCAAGCGCCAGACCGGCGACCGAAACCACGTAGAGGATGGCCATTCCCGGGAATGCCTTGAGCGGGTCGGTTCCGGTCGCGACCCAGTTCGAAGCCAAAGCCAGGGCCGACGCGATCAGCAGCAAGGCTGAATGCCGGCCGACTTCTATCTTGCGTTCGTCATCGGTGTCGAGGGGCAGCGTCTGATCTTTCACAGGCGTATCTGTCGTGTGCGCGCTCATAGATCTTCTCCGGTCAGGCCGACGCAGCAACTTGGTAGGGGCGGCTCTTGCGATAAAGCCACTCTGTCAGCGGCAGGGCGACAAACAGACCGACATACAGTCCCGTCGCATATGTTAGGATGTTGCTTGCCGCGGCGAGCGCCAAGATCAGGTCTTTTTGCTCTGGAATAGACGCGACGAGGCTGCCGGTGCAGGCAGCCAGCATGCTGCCCGAACCGACGCCGCACGACATTGCGAGGGCCCGGAAGTCGAACCAGCCTAGTCCGTGGATCAGCGGTGGCATGATCGCGAAGACAAATGTGCCGATGAGCGTTCCCGTGGCATAGACACCCATCGCGCCGGCGCCTTCAGCGCTGTTTAGTCCATAGCGATCGGCGATCAGCGCCAGATTGGGCTCGCGGTCGATAGAATAGGTCGCGCCGATCGCCTCGCGGCCCATGCGCAGTACGAAGACCGCAACCGGAAAGGCGATCAGGATCGTTCCGAGATTGCCGATCTCCTGCATGACAAGGGCCGGCCCCGCTTCGATTATCTTGTCGATCTGCGGTCCGACGGTGGTGCCGAACTTGGCGATGAACGGCATGATAGCGATGGTGATCATCGTGCCGGCAAGTTTGACGGAGCCTGCCGGCAGGAAGCTGCCAGTCGCCTTGAGAATATTCGGATTGAGCAACACGCCTAGTGCGAAAGCATAGAGGATGGGCAGCAGGATGATGGTGCCTATCCCGATCGGAATGCGTCGAAGACCGATCAATTCCGCGACTATGACGATCGCCAGCACCGTGGCGTGCAGCCAGATGCCGTGACGTGGAGCTTCCGATACCGCCATTTATGTCCTCCTGCTCGAGCCAAACATGCTCGGTCAGTATGATTTGCGGTAACCAAATTGGTAGCTGGCGCTGGCGGAACAAAGCGTTGCTGCAAATGCAACGTGGCGCACACCTGCTTTGTCAGACGACAACCAATAGCCTCTTCTCGCCTTCGACGCTAGAAGATGGGCAGCAAGGTGGCCTCCGCCCGCAATCGCTCCAGCACGGCCGCGACGGCGGGCTTGCGCCTTTCGCCCTTGCGGAAAGCAGCGAAAATCTTGCGGCGCAGGATCGGCGTGATCTTGCGCGCGATCAGGTCACCACCGTGATTGACCATTCTCAGGCCCGGCAGGACAGCGATGGACTGTTCGGCACGAATGAGGGCCGACACGACATCGAAAGCGTTGCACCGGCCATTGATAACAGGGCTGAAGCCGGCGGCCTGGCACGCCCCGATCAGGACATTGGCGTAGGGGCTGGAACTTGTATCGACGGCCCAGCGCTCGTCCTTGAGGTCGCCTAAGCTGATGCTGTCTCTGGACGCATAGCGATGGCTAGACGGCATGATCGCTACGAGGGAATCCTCGTAGATCTCGATTGTCTCCACGAATTCCCCCGGCATGTCCTGGGCGTCGCTGAGATCGTCGATCAAAGCGATATCGGTCTGCCAGGCGCGGAGCGCAGCCAGGCCCGGACTTGGTTCGAGTTCTTCGAGGAGGATTCTGAGCCTGGGATGCAGCGCCTCGACGCTTCGCATCGTTTGCGGGATCAGCGCCGCCGCAATTGAGGGGAATGCAGCGATGCGCAGTTCTCCCGCCACGATGCGATTGAACTCCGCAATGTCGGTCCTGGCTTCTTCAAGGATCGCGATGATGCGCTGGGCATGCGCCACGAGGTTTTCGCCAGCTGGCGTCAAGGCAACGCCTCGTCCGCGCCGCTCGATCAACGTCACGCCGGCCTCGTCCTCCAGTAACGCGATCTGTTGGGAAACCGCAGACGGGGAGATCAGCAGCGCCTCTGCCACCGCCGCCATTGTCTTGCGCTGTGCCAATTCCCGCAAAGTGCGCAGCCTTCCGAAATCCACGCTTCCTCCACCAAATGGCCCATTTTTCTAATGTATATAGCAAAAATTATTAACTAGACCTAACCAAAAAGCAGCGCTTTGCTGCATCGGACAAAAAGGGACGTCGAGAGCCGTCCGATTTTTGTTCTTGGCGATCACGCAAGCGATAAGGCGCCGGATCAGTGACTTGGCCGCGCCCAGCTCTAAACAATAAGAGGGTGAACATGAAACTTGGTGCCATTTTCGTTTCGACCGCGCTGGTGCTTACCGGTTTTGCCGCCGCACCTGCCTCGGCTACAGTACTGGATACGGTTCTTCAGAGAGGAACACTGAACTGTGGGACAGACAATACTGCCCCCGGCTTCGGCTACCTGAATACCAAAACCGGCGAGATGGAGGGCCTCGACGTCGACTTTTGTCGTGCCGTTGCCGCTGCCGTTCTTGGCGACGCCAAGAAGGTCAACTTCGTGGTCGTCACCGACAAGAGCCGATTTACTGCTGTGCAGACCGGTCAAGTTGACGTGGTCTTTGCCCACACCACCGTCAAGCCCGCGCGCGAATCGGCGATCACCGTCGATTTTCTGCCGATGAACTTTTGGGACGGCACGGGCGCCATGGTAAAAACAGCGTCCGGCGTCAATTCCATCGACGAACTGGACGGTGCCAATCTCTGCACGACGCAAGGATCGGGCACAGAAGCCACTATTGCCAACCTGATCAAGGCCAAGAGCTGGAACAGCAAGGTTCTTACCTATGAGAACCTGGAGAAGCTATTCGGAGCGCTGGATGCGGGCCGCTGCGACGCCATGCTTACGGACAAGTCGGCGCTTGCAGCCTGGCGCGGGAACTCTTCCAACCCGGCTGACTTCACGATCCTGCCCGAGATTCTTGAGAAGTCGCCGTTCGCTGGTTTTGTTGCGGCAAACGATTCCCGCTGGCGCAACGCACTTCGCTGGATCACCTTTTCGCTATTCCAGGCAGAGGAGAGCGGCATCACTTCGACAAACCTCGAAGAGAGCCTGAAGACCAAGGATCCCGCGACGCAGAAGTTCCTCGGCCTTGACGGCACGTTCGGAAAGGACTTTGGCATCCCCGCCGATTTTGTCGCCCAGACCATTAAGCAGGTCGGCAACTATGGCGAGATCTACGATCGCAATCTCGGCCCCTCGACGCCCTACTTCATCGACCGGAAGGGCACCGCGAACGCTATGTCAAAGGACGGCGGCGCGATTTTGTCGCCACTCTGGAACTGACGAGGCACTGCGGTAGCCCGCTCACTCCGGGCTACCGCGTCGCCGGAGCGCAGAGACAAGCAATGAATGCCTGTCGTGCGCGTTCGGCAGGGTACCGTGCGGCGGGGCAGCACAATGGCGATCGAGACCAATATTCCCGTCCCTCGGCCATCAGACTTGACGGGTCCGTCAAGACTGGGTGTTCGACGGGCGAGACAGTTTGCGCTGCAAGCGGCGATTATTATCGCTGCGGGCACCGTCGTGGTCCTATTTTGCCTGGCTGTAAAAGACGGACTCGCGGCGCGCGGCATCGGCTTCAGTTTCGACTTTCTATGGGCGAGCGCCGGCTTTGAAATCAGCGAAGGAATAACGCTGCGGGCGAGCGACGGCTGGTGGTGGCCCGTGCCGTTCTCGTCGTCAGATACCAACATGCAGGCGCTGATCGCCGGCCTCATCAACACGCTCAAGGTCGCCATACTCTGTATTCTGGCCGCTACTGTGCTGGGCGTGGCATTGGGAGTCGGGCGCCTCTCGACCAACTGGCTTGTCCGACGGATCACATTCTGGATCGTCGAATTCCTCCGGAACACGCCGCTGCTGATCCAACTGACTTTCTGGTACATCGCCGTCGTTCTCAAATTGCCCCCGGTGGCCGCCGCGACGAACCTGTTCGGTGGTTTTATTGCCAGCCAGCAAGGGATCTTCTTTCCGTCCGTCACGATGTCTCAAGAAGCCAGTGGCGCCGCGCTGGTCTGCCTGGCACTGGGTATGGCGTTGATCCTGGCACCAATCGCCCGATCAATGCGTCAATGGCGCTTGTGGTTCTGGGGCATTGGCCTTGCGTTGCTGGCGGCCTGTTTCGCTCAGGGCTTTCCGCTGGTGCTTGATCTTCCAGTCGCGACGCGCTTTCGCGCTTCGGGCGGTACGGCCCTGAGTCCCGAAATGGCGGCCATCTTCCTGGCCATCACGGTCAACAGTTCCGCTTATCTGGCCGAAATCGTGCGAGGCGCGATCGAAGCCTTGCCCCGGGGACAGTGGGAAGCCGCCAGTTCGCTGGGCTTCTCGCGAGGCGACACCTTGAGGGACATCGTGCTTCCACAGGTCTTCCGCGTCGTGCTCCCCTCGTTTGGAAACCAGTATATCGGCCTCGCCAAGAACACGTCGCTCGGCATCGCGATCGGCTTTCCCGATCTGTTCAATGTGAGCGGCACGGTCGCCAATCAGACAGGCCGCAGCCTCGAAGGCATCCTCATCGTGATGGTCTGCTATCTCCTGCTGAGTTGGACGATCAGCGGCATCGTCAATCTGCTCAACGCACACTTCAATCGGCCCGGAGTGCAAAAATGAACGCGTCGCCGGCTGTCTGGATCCGCCGCAACCTGTTTGCAAAGCCGTTCGATGCCGCGCTGACGTTGGTCGTCGTGCCGCTGCTCGGCTGGATCCTGTGGTCGATCCTGCACTGGGCCTTTGCAATGGCCGACTGGTCGGTTGTTCGTGACAGCCTCAAGGTCTTGATGACGGGGTTGTTTCCCGCACAGGAGTTGTGGAGGGCCTGGATCGCCACAGGGCTGATAGCCGCTCTTCTCGGACTGGCCTGCGGCGACGGCTTTCCGATGACGCGTATGCGCGCCATAGCCATCCCCACCGTGGTGGCGGTCGCAAGCGTGCTTGCGGGCTCGTTGTCATCCGCCATTTGGATCGCAACGACCGGCGCTGCGTTTGGTATTGCCTGGCTTGTCGCGACGTGGTCTCGCCCCCTGCGCAGGGTTACCGCGCCGATCTGGCTGTTTGGCCTCGGCGCCGTCTTCCTCGTCCTTACTCCGGCTGGCGTTTCATCCTGGGGCGGTCTGCTCCTGTCGGTCCTGATCACACTGACGGCGGCGATCCTGATCCTGCCCATCGGGGTGCTTCTCGCCTTCGGACGGGCTAGCCGGATCGCCAGCCTGCGCATCCTGTGCACGGCCTATATTGAATTGATGCGCTCGGTGCCGCTGATCCTGATCGTCTATTGGATCTGGGTGGTGCTGCCTCTGCTCTTGCCCCAATGGCCGATCCCGGACGTCGTCCGCGGCATGATCGGCTTCGTCGTATTCTACTCCGCCTATGCCGCGGAATTCGTGCGCAGCGGGCTGCAGAGCGTCCCGCAGGGCCAGCGGGAGGCGGCTCAATCGCTTGGCATGAGCGCGCTCGACGTGAACAGGATCATCGTGTTGCCGCAGGCGCTGCGCGTCGCTGTCCCGGGATTGGTTGGCAATGTCCTGGATATCTTCAACTACGCGCCGCTTGTCTTCATCATCGGTCTGACGGATTTTCTGCGTGCCGGACAGATGATCCTGGCCGACCCGGCCAACAGTGGCAACACCTACGAGGTCTACGTCTTTCTGTTCGGCGTCTATTTCGCTATCGGCAGCGTAGTCACCTTCCTCGCGAGACGCCTCGAAACACATCTCGGCAAAGGAACGCAGCAATGACCATGGTGACGCTTGGGGCTGGCAAGGACGCGATCGTGAAAATGATCAACCTGAACAAATTCTACGGCACCTTCCATGTGTTGAAGAGTGTCGACCTGGCGGTCGAGAAGGGCGAGGTGGTCGTCATCATCGGCGCCAGCGGTTCGGGAAAGTCGACGCTCATTCGCTGCGTCAACGGCCTGGAGATGTTTCAGGACGGGCAACTGGAGGTGGATGGCTATCGCATGCCGCCTGCGAGCGAGCGCCAACTCGGGGCCGAAAAGGCCCTGCAGGCGATCCGCAAGGGGGTCGGCATGGTCTTCCAGCAGTTCAATCTTTTTCCGCACAAAACGGTCCTTGAAAACGTTGCGCTGGCGCCTATGCGGGTCCGCAAGAAACCTCGTGCCGAAGCCGAGGCCAACGCGACCCGGCTTTTGAAGCGCGTCGGTCTGGGCGACCAGGCGCACAAATATCCCGCCCAACTTTCGGGCGGACAGCAGCAGCGCGTCGCGATCGCGCGATCCCTCGCCATGGATCCGCATGTGATGCTGTTCGACGAGCCTACCTCGGCGCTCGACCCGGAGATGATCGGCGAGGTGCTCGACGTCATGCGCGAACTGGCCGCCGAGGGCATGACCATGATGATCGTTACCCATGAGATGGCCTTTGCCAAGGAAGTCGCCGATCGCGTCATCTACATCGATCACGGATCCATCCTCGAAGTCGGCTCGCCCACTGAGATATTCGATACGCCGAAAAACGAGAGAACCAGGCTGTTCCTCTCGCGCGTGTTGAAACACTAGGCGATGCAGCCCGCCCGCCTCCAATGAAATCGCCGCCCAGCCCTCGCGGCGCCCTCGACCGGAAACACAGCAGAATTGCCAATGCCAGAGAAGATAAACATTGTGACTTCGCCTGAACCAGACATTAGCGTCGATGAGCTCGTGCGGCACGCGCGTGAGATGTTCTCGCAACAACCTGACATGACACTCATGTTCGGTTTCAACCCGGATGAGATGCAGTCAGACGGCGAGCTGTTCGCGTCGGTTCTCACGTCCACCCTGCCATCAGGTGCGCAGCGCAGCCTGGTCCATAAGCTTGCAGCGGAGGTCTTTGCGAGGGATCCGGAGGTGGTTGGTGCCGCGCGCGCCGACATCAGGGCAACCGCCATCAAGGACAACGATCCCCTTGGCGAGATCGGATCGCTGCTGTTTGCCAACGGACTGCACGCCCTGCTCGCCTATCGCGTTTCGCATCACCTCTGGAAGACAGGGAGCAGGGTGCTTGCGATGGCGCTAAAGAGCGTATTCGGCCGGGCTCTCGCGGTGGACATCCATCCTGCAGCCGAACTCGGCCGAGGCCTCTGGATCGACCATGGAATTGGCGTGGTCATTGGTTCCACGTCGATCGTCGAAGACGACGTTTCGATGTGGCATGGCGTGACCCTTGGCAGCGATCTGAAGGACCGTAGCGCGACGCGACACCCCCGGCTGCGCAAGGGAAGCACAATCGGCGCCGGTGCGGTGATCCTGGGCGGCATCGACATCGGATCGGGTGCTGTAGTGGCCGCCGGATCAGTCGTCCTCAAGGAAGTCCCGCCGAACATCACGGTTGCCGGCGTGCCGGCCAAGCCAAAAAATCGGGGTGGCGAATCTTTCAAGGGCTTCCACCCAAGCAGCGAAGATGCGGTGACGAAATGACCGGGTTTCTTGGAATCGACCATCCGCTTGTTGTCGTCCGTGACCTGGAAGCAATGCGCCAACGCTACACGGCCCTGGGCTTCCGGATGACTAACCCCAGTAAGCATCCTTGGGGGACCAGCACCTCCGTCGCCGTCTTCAGGAAGTGCCTGCTGGAACTCATGAGCATCTATGACGAAACGCTGATCGACGAGAAGCCAGCAGGCGATTTCCGGTTCGGCCGGTTCGTTCGCGACGACCTCGACGAGCGCGAGGGAATCTCTCTGCTTGCACTGCATTCGGAGGACGCCGAAGCGGATGCCGAACTCGTTAAGGCGCGTGGCATTGAATGCCAGGGCACGATCGAGTTCGGCCGCGACATCGTGTTGCCTGACGGGTCAAGAGACCGCACCTCCACGACGCTGAAGATACTCGCTTCCGAAACGCTCCCCCGCCTTTCGAACTTTGCCTGTCACCAGCACCGACCCGACCTCATCGAAGTGCCACAGTGGATGGACCACCCAAACGGATGCGTAGGTATTTCGAATGTTTCCATACTGGCGCAGCGGCGGGATCACGCGCTGGTACGCGATCGTCTCGTAGGACTTTATGGGGCCGCCGCAGTGTCATCTACGGATGCGGGCCTTTCGGCGGTCACGGGCAACGGGAGCTTCACCGTCATTGACCGAGCCCAGGCGGCGGAGGTTTATGGCGATCTTCCGCAGGACCTGCTCGCTGACACCCGGCCCTGCTACTTCGCGATCGACGTCACCACGCCCGACCTTTCGCGCGCGCTTGCATTCGTGGTTCAGGCAAATGTCGCTCATAGCAGCTTTCAGGACCGCATTCTGCTGTCGGATGCAGGCCACTTCGGCAACGTGTTCCTCTCCTTCGTGAAGGCTTGAGAGCAACGCTGATGCCACCCAATGTCTCGACGATTGGAAAAGCCGGTGACCTGGTTGGCCCGCAGCGAACGGTCATGGTCGTCGGAACTGGGGGAACGATCGCCCAGGCCGGTTCGAGAGAAGCGACCATATCCGTCTCCGAACTGACGGCGGCAGTCAGCACACAAGCGACCGGCGGCCTCGTGGTGTGCAGCGAGCAGGCTTTCCAATTGACCAGTCCAAACGTAACGCCCCAGCATTGGAGCCAGCTTACCCTTCACACCAAGCGGCTGCTGGCCGATCGAGAAATCAGCGGCGTGGTCGTCACACACGGGACTGACACTCTCGAGGAGACCGCTTTCTTCCTTCATCTGGCAACCGGTAGCGAAAAGCCGGTCGTCGTGGTCGGATCGATGCGGCCGACCCACAGCGACCAGGCGGACGGTCCACGAAACCTGCGCAACGCGATCGTGCTGGCTGCGTCGCAGGAGGCGGTCGGGATGGGTGTTCTGGTTACGCTGAGTGATCGTATAGAGAGCGCGCGGGACGTCACAAAGATGCATACCAACTCGCTCGATGCGTTTCGAAGCCCCAATTCGGGACCACTCGGACATATTGCTGGTTCACACGTCGTCTTTGAACGGTTCCCCACCAAGCGGCGTGGACCTCTATCGGCTTTTGCCAGCTTTGGCGGTGAGCCCCTGCCCAAGGTGGACATCATCTACGGCTATGCCGGCGTCGGCCCCGAATACCTGATGGCTGCACTTTCAAATGGCGCCGCCGGCATAATCTTTGCCGGCACCGGCGACGGCAGCATTCCGACTGCACTCGAAGAGCCTCTCATGGCCTTGCGCAGAGCCGGAGTCTCCATTGTGCGATCTTCTCGGACCAACGGGGGCACGGTCTCGCGAAACGGCGAAGTCGACGATGATCGGCTGGGCTCGGTGGCCGCAGGAAACCTCAATCCGCAAAAGGCCCGCGTCCTGTTGATGCTTGCCTTGCTCCACACCTCCGACCCGGTCGTTGTTCAGAAACTCTTCGATCAACACTAGCAATTCACAGGGGCAAACCATGTTTTCCAAAGTTGGAATTGTCGGCCTTGGCAGGATGGGTCTTGCCATGGCCGAGCGGTTCATCGAGACCGGGATCGAAACTGTCGGGACCGATGTGAGCGACGCCGCCCGCAATGCGGCCTGGGAACGCGGCGTCGGTGTGGTTGGCACCGCAAGCGAGGTCTTCGAGGCGGCCGATGTCGTGGTGCTGTCTTTGCCGACCGCTCAGGACGTGCAGACGGTCCTTGCTGGGCTCCTACAATCGAGCGCTGGACGCGACCTCTATATCATCGACACCACGACTTCGGATCCGGCGGTTACCCGGGATCTGGAAGCAAAGTTGTCGTCTCGGAACGTCCATCTCATTGATGCGCCAGTTAGCGGCGGGTTCTTCGGAGCGAGATCAGGAACACTCGGTATCATGGTAGGCGGAGACCAACAGCACCTCGAAACGGTACGTGGCGTTCTCGAACGAATCGGCACTAAAATCATGCTCATGGGAGGTCCCGGGAGCGGACATGCGACCAAGCTGCTAAACAATTTGCTCGGCGCGGCCAACCTCCTAGTCACCACAGAGCTGATGAGGATGGCAACCGCTCAAGGCCTCGACCCTGCCAAGACGATCGCTGCGCTGAATGCGGGAACGGCTAAGAACAGCGCAACCGAGTTCAACTACCCGAAATGGGTGCTCAATCGGCAGTTTGATTCCGGGTTCTCGATTCGTCTGATGCGAAAGGACGTCCGGCTAGCACAAAGGTTGGTTGGAGATGCGGGTGTACCGCTGCCGATTTTGGACGCAATCGCGCAGATTTGGAACGACAGTGAACGATCGATTCCGAACGGTGCTGATTTCAACCAGATTGTGGATTTCCACCCTGGGGGCGGCGACTGAATCTTCTGCGACAAGGGCGGCAAACACAGAGTGTATCGCTGGGCGGTAGACAAAGAGCAGATCTTGTTCACGCCTCAAAAGAGCCATTCTTGGGCCGCGAGCCCGCACAAATCGCAGCTATTCGCGCGCCTCTACCGGACGGAATCGATCACTTGGCAGATATTCTGATCATGTTCCGCAGTGGGAATGGCGGCCCACGAGTGATCACGCGGCCCTGTTGGATCGCGCAGTTGACACGCCTCGTTTCTGGACAACCTCGAGGAACCGATCGACGTCGGATGCCGTGTTGAACATGCCGAAGGAGATGCGGACGCCGTCGCGCTCGGGCGAAACACGGACGCCATGTTCGGAGAAATAGTCGATCCATTCGGCTGCCGGGAGTGCAGCCACATAGATGTGCGGGGCACGGTTTTCCCGATGGCGCGGTCCGACCAGCGCAATGCCCAGCTGGTCCAGGCCGTCGATCAGCCTGTCGCCGAGATCGAAGCAATGGTTTTGGATATTCCCGATGCCGACAGACGCGACCAGGTCGAGCGCGGCGCCGAGCGCTTGAGTTACGGGCAGGTTGAAGTTACCGATCTCGAACCGGCCGGCCGTCGGCGCCAGAGTCATATCGTCCGGCCGGGCGACGAAGTCGGCGGGCGGATTGGCGAGGCTGATCGCCGCAAGATAGGCAGGCTCCAGCTCGATCAACTCGTGATCCCAGTAAAGAAAGCCGAGGCCCTGCGGGACGAGCAAGCCTTTGTGCGTGCCAGAACCGATGAAGGACGCGCCGGTCTCCTTGGCGTCGATCGGCACCACGCCGACGGCCTGCATGATGTCGAGCACGTAGTAGAGATTTCGTTCCTTGCAGAGCTCGCCAACGCCATAAATGTCGAAACGATGGCCGGCATGGAACGTCACATGCGACATTGAGATCGCCTTGGTATTAGCGTCGACATGCGGACGGAAGCTGTCGGCGTTGACGAGTTCCGTCATCGGAATGAAGCGGACCTCAACCCCCTTCTTCTTCAGATTCAAAAAGGCATAGGTGTTATTGGGATGGTCGCCATGAACCATCAGCACGTTGTCGCCAGCCTTCAGCGGTAGCGCGTTGGCCGCTATGTTCATGCTCTCAGAGGTGTTCTTGGTGAATGCGATCTCTTGCGGGCTGGCGTTCACCAGGCGTGCGACCTTCCCGCGCGTCTCCTCCATACGCTCGATCCAGACGGATTTCGGCCCGGCGGTCTCGTATCCTTCGCGAATGAAGGTCTCCAGCGCCTCCTTGACCGGCAGCGACAGAGGCGTTTGGAAGCCGGAATCGAGGTAGACTAGTTTTTCGACAGCAGGAAAGAGCTTTCTGATCGCCTGCACGTCAAAGTATTTTGTCATAGCCATCTCCATCCTGGGCGGCAGACGGCACCCGCCGTCGCCTGAAGCGCGTCGTTTCTCTGCTGGTTCAGCTAAGCCGAACCAGGTCTGAATTCTGCGCTCCACGCCATGGCCTGTTGCACCGCACAAAATCTGCGCACCTTGGCGATGGCTAAAATGATAGGCAAAATATTCACGCCGTCCACGGTAAGATAAATTATGAGTATAATTTATTCCGAAAAATGAGAAACAGCGCTTAAGGCGAGGAACCATCCGCCATGGTGCCACGACTGAAAGTGTTAAACTTTCTCAGATCGTTCTCGAGAAGGCGGTCTCAAAATCAGAGTCCATCTGCAGGATTGTCTCTGAAAGATGGTGCGCGGCGCGAAGGAGGGGCTCACGGAACCGGTCGAGGTCCTCGAAACTGACCCGGGCAACCGGCACGGAGACGCCAAGACAGGCGATCAACGTGCCGTCGGGCGACATGATCGGAACGGCACAACCGACGACGCCTTTGACGAATTCCTCATTGGTTCTTGCCCAACCGGTTCGCCTGGTTTCCTCCAATACGGCCAGCAACGTGTCCGGATCCGTGATGGTCCGTTCGGTGTGCTGCTTTATGGTGAGGGATCGTACTAGCCGCTCCCGTGCTCGCGCTGGCAGCAGGCTCAAATAAATCTTGCCGGTCGATGTGCAGTAGAGCGGAGCCCCGGTGCCGGGGTCAAATTGCAGGCCCTGGGGCGCCGCCACACGCACACTATCGACATAGACAATGGCGTTGTTCCGAACGATCCCAATTTCACATTGTTCGCCAATCTCGGCTGCCACAGCTTGCAGTACTGCATGACGACGAGATGTCCGGAACGCAGATCCGATCGTCTTTCCCGCCAGAATTACCAGTTTGTTGCCAACGATATATCGCTTTGTGCCTGGTGCTCTCTGCAGGAGACCGCGGTCCTCGAGATTTCCGATCAGCCTGTGGGCGGTGGGCAGAGGAAGAGCGAGATCCTTAGCAATGTCGGCGGCCGAAACCGCTTTGAGCTGCCCCGCAACGTAGTCCAGGACCGAGAATGCACGGTCAAGCGGTCCATCTTGGCCGGCGAGCGACGTCATGGTTTCTAAGCTAATGGAAGGATCGAAATTCGAAAAGGATCATGTCAAAAGTCGATCGGATAAAAAACTTGCGCCTGATCAACGCGAAATCAGGCGTCCGACCGGGCTGCTCCACCCCGACCAGCTCCCCGGTCGAGCGCTCACCGTCATGCCCTTCACAGTGGTCCCTTTTGGGGTCTGACGCACTCTTGCGTCCCTAACTCATTGGAGATTCTTGGATGCGTTCAAGGTTGTGGAGTCTCTTTCTCGATTGCGTCAGCAAGGGCATCCCACAGGTACTCGGACATGGAACGTCGGACCCGAAGCAAGTAGCGATCGTGATCGAGTTGTGCGACGAGGATCAACGCCTGCAGAAAATGGCTCTGGGCGCAGCGGCCCGGGCCAAAGGCGCGGGGATGCAGATCGATCGGGCAGCCCTTCTCGAGAACCCGGCGGGCAGCGCCGCCGCTCAGCTTAATCGCGACCGAATGGTCGGACACGTCGTTGGCCGCGAAGTGTCGACCCGAAAGGCCGGCCTCCAGCATGTCCTTCAACTTCGGAATCCGGTGGAGCGGAGCCTGCACCATCCACTCGTCCGGCCCCAGCCACAGCACCGTCACCTCGCCTTGTTGGTCGAAGGCGTTGGCGTCGCGGGGGATTTTGGCGCCCAGCACGCGGGTCGCAATGGCGAGATCGGCCTCGTTGCCCAGGCGAAGATTGAGGGTGCCGAGGTCTTCGACCTGGTTCAGATTGGCCACGCCGATAACGGGCTGCTTTTTCGAGATCAGCGAACGCGCCATAGGGGCGGTGTCGATTACCTTAAGCATGCGCACGCTCTCCCTCGGCGTCGAAGAAGGAAGGTTTCGTCAGCGTCACCTCTTCGGCATCGCCATGGATGCTTCGCACGGTCAGCGTCTGACCGATGCGCGCTCGGCCGTCCTCCACCAACGCGAGGGCGATGGAGCGCCCGAGCGTTTCGGACCAGTAGGTGGAGCAAACCCAGCCGATGGTCTTCACCGGCGGCTTGCCGGTCGCACCCTCCACCAGATGAGAGCCGTGCGGTATGATGTAATCCGGCTTGCCGGTCAGGAGCCCCACCAGTTCCTTGCGCCCTCGGCGGGCGACTTCCGGCGCGGCAAAACCGCGCTTGCCGATAAAGTCGTTCTTCTTTTTCGATACGATCCAGCCCATCCCCAAGTCGAAGGGCGTTACCGTACCGTCAGTGTCCTGCCCGACCACGACGAAGCCGCGCTCGGCTCGCAGGATATGAAGCGCCTCTGTGCCGAACGGGCAGATATCGTATTCGATTCCCGCCTCGATGACCCGCTCCCAGATATACTGGCCGTAGCGGGCAGGCACGTTCACTTCGAAGGTGGATTCTCCGGTAAAGCTTGCCCGCAGAACCCGGCAATCGACCCCCGCGACAGGGATGGTCTTCATCGTCATGAATGGGAGCGCCTCCGCCGAGATGTCGGCGTCGGTCAGCTTCTCGCAGGTGAGATCTTCCTATGTTCGTTACGCAATCTGCTAAACGATGGCAGTTGCTTCCCGCTTCGCGGAATGATCTCAGCCATCCCGGCAGGGACGGCTCGGTGCGTCCTGTAAGAACGCTGTTGGTGGAATGGCCTGACAGAATCGTCGCAGGCGAGCGTCTGCAGGATCAGGCAGCGGCGGGCGTTCCTCCGTGCGGATCGAACAGCTCGCCCGTCCTGAGCATCGTATGCATGATCACTGCCAGCTTGCGCGCCAGGGCCACGGCGGCTCGTTTGAAGCCGAGCCGTTCTTTCAGCTCCAACGCCCAGGTTCGCAGGGTGCTGGTATCCGTCGACCGGTTCAGGATGACCGCGGCCGCTTCGTATAGCAATCCGCGCAACTGATTGTCGCCACGGCGCGAGATATGGCCGTCATTATCGACCTCGCCAGATTGGTAGCGTCTCGGGGTCAGGCCCACCCATGCGCCCACGGCACGCGAGTTCCTGAAGTTCGCCGGATCCTCCACGGCCGCGGCAAAGGCGGTGGCTGTGACGGTGCCGACACCGGGCACCGACATGAGCAGACGGCAGTGCTGGTCTTCACGAGCCATCGCGGCCAGTTGCTCAGCTCCGCTATCTGGTATCGAATATCACTCCCCATGCCCGAAGCATTGGCACGACGATGCGCGCCAGCTTTGCTTCGCCCTGCAGAAGATCGTGAACGTTGCGCTCGAACACACTGCCGGCGCCCTTGGGCACGACGGGGCCGAACGTCTTCATCAATCCGCGGATCTGGTTGGATATCTGCAAACGCATCTTGAGAAGCTGGCGCCGCGCGGTGATCAGCGTGCGGATCAGCATGCTGTCGAAACCTTTGACCCGAACCTCTCCGTAGAAGCCGACCTCGGCCAGATGTGCCAGGCCATCGGCATCGTTCGCATCGGTCTTGTTCGCGGCCATGTCGAGCGCGGCCTTGGCATGCCGCGCCTCGATGCAGATCGCGGGCAGCCCCTCTGCCGTCAGCGCATGGTAGAACCACACCGACAGCGGCCCCGTCTCGAACACGACCCGCCAGGCATACGGTGCGCGCTTGCGGATCAGCGCCGCGAGCAGTTGCGGGTCGGACGCGCACTTGCCCCGCCAAATCCTCTTGCCGTCCTGCCGGATCGATATTGCCGTCTCTTTCATGGATACGTCGAGACCGATATACTGCTTCATGGCTCGGCTGCTGTTCGGATTGCGTCCCGCAGCACGGCACGGTCACCGACATGATTGGCTAGCAGCAGGATCAGGCGCGCGTTCAGGGCAGCACTTTCGCTGTCGCTCAAGCCTTCATGCGCAGCGAGCAGTTCCGCATAGAACCCGTCTGGATCTGGAATGTTGGGCGTCGTGATGAGTTCGGCCATGGTTCAGTCCTTTGCACACGCCTTGCGAAGTGCGGTACGAACGGCGCCGGCGTCGAAACTTGACCAACGCGCCGCCACATGCTGGTCGGGGCGGATCAGGTAAACCGCTGAAACGGCGTCGCCGAGATATCGCTCACCAAGCATGCCGGAAGGATCGTCCGACGCGTTGAGGCCGACCCGCTGCATTGGGATCCCGTCGATGTTGGAGATCTCCGGCGCGTCGGCATCCACCGTTAGCAGCACGAAGTCCGATCCGAGGCTGGAGAGCAGGAAGCCGTCTGCGACAGGGGCGTCGGGACAGGGACTGCCGACGCGCGTTCGAGGCGGGCCGCCCGGAAGTTCGTCTGGCCCGTTGAGCGAAAGCCCGGCATAGGTGCAGGGGACCGACAATCGACCGGAATTCACGAGCGGGCGGGCGAAGGCGAAGTGCTCCGCCAGGTAGAGCACCGCATTGCGGAAGATGTGGCTGACCTTCGATTTGGGCGTGATGAAGTCGGTCGATCGGGTCGAGTTCAGGATGTTTTCGTCGGCGCCGAAGACGCGCTCCTCGTCGTAAGAGTCGAGCAGCTTTTCAGGAGCCAGTCCCTTGACCACGAGGCCAAGCTTCCATCCGAGATTGTCGACGTCCTGCATTCCGGAATTGGCGCCGCGCGCTCCGAAGGGGGAGACCTGGTGCGCGGCATCCCCTGCGAATAGCACGCGGCCATGCCGGAACTTCCTCATCCGTCGGCACTGGAAGGTATAGATGGAGGACCAGACGATTTCGTACTCGACCCCGTCGCCAAGCATGGCGTCCAGGCGTCGCCGGATGTTCTCTTCCTTCTTCTCCTCCTGACGATCGACGTCCCAGCCGATCTGGAAGTCGATGCGCCAGATTCCGTCGGGCTGCTTGTGCAGGAGCGCGGAGGCGCCCGAAGACTTGAATGGAGGCTCGAACCAGAACCATCGCTCGGTCGGAAAGTCGGCGTTCATCCTGATGTCGGCAATGAGGAAGCTGTCCTGAAAGACGCGTCCTTCGAAGTCGAGGCCGAGCATTCCACGCAACGGCGACGCGGCACCATCGCAGCCGATCAGCCACTCCGCCTCGAGGCGGTACGGGCCCTCGGGCGTCATGACGTCCAGGACGACATGGTCAGGCTTCACTTCGACGGCGTCGACCCGGTTCCTGCCGCGCAACTGGATCGGCGCGCCGGCCGTCTGCGCCTCTCGCACGCGATCAACGATGAACTTCTCGAACCAGGGTTGCTGGAGGTTGATGAAGGCGGGGAAGCGGTGACCGGTCTCCGGCAGGAGATTGAATTCGAAGACCTTGCGGTCGCCGTGGAAGACCTTGCCCACGTTCCAGACGACACCCTTGTCGATCATGGCCTGCCCGCAGCCGTAGCGGTCGGCGATCTCGAGCGTGCGCTTGGCGAAGCAGATCGCACGGCTGCCCATGCCGATGCCCTCGTGATCGTCGAGCACGACGACCGGTATGCCCTGGAGCCCAAGGTCGAGCGCGGTTGCGACGCCGATCGGCCCGCCGCCCATGACCACGACCGGGTGGCGCACCGGGGCCGGCGCGTCCTGATCGGGACAACGCTCGTAGGGGTAGAGCTTGAAGGCGAGACTGTAGCGATCCTGCATCATGCGGTTTCCTCCCAACCTGCAGAAGCGATTTCAGCCCTGAAGCTGCTCCCACATCTCGACATCGCGCTGGGCCGTCCAGATGCGCGGCGTATCGATTCCACGGGCCTCGTCGTAGGCGCGCGCCACGTTAAACGGCAGGCAGTGCTCGTAGATCGCGTAGTCCTTGAACTTGGGATCGCAGGCATCGCGCACGGCGCCAAAGGCTTCCTTGAGCGAACCGCCGCGCGCCGCTACCTGCTGGGCCGGGCGGTAGGTGCTTTCGACAAAGTCCCGCGTCGCTGCAAGCGCCGCATCCACCATGTCGCGGCCGACAAGGGCATCGCCGCGGCCGGGGGCGATGGATTGCGGATCGTAGGCCTTCACCGCGTCGAGCGTCGCGCCCCAGTCTCCGAAATGACCGTCGCCACAATAACAGGCCGAGTGGTATTCGACGACGTCGCCGGTGAACATAGTTTGGGCATCGGGCACCCAGATCACGGTGTCGCCCGCGGTGTGAGCGCGACCTATCTGCCTGATCTCGATCTTCCGCTTGCCGAGGTAGACCGTCATGCTGTCGCCGAAGGTCGTCGTCGGCCAGGTCAGGCCGGGGATCGATTCATGTCCCTGAAACAGGCGCGGGAAGCGCTGGAACTCGCTTTCCCAGTCCTCCTTCCCGCGTTCTACGACCATTGCGCGCGCCTTGTCGGACATGATCACCTGGCTTGCTCCGAAGGCTGATGCCCCGAGAACGCGCACGGCATGGTAATGCGTGAGCACGACATGGGTGATCGGCTTGTCCGTGACCTCGCGGACCTTCTCGATGACCTTGTTCGCCAAGCGCGGCGTTGCCTGCGCCTCGACGATCATGACGCTGTCATCGCCGATGATCACGCCCGAGTTCGGGTCGCCCTCGGCGGTGAAGGCCCACAGCCCCTCCCCGATCTCGGTGAAGGCGATCTTCTTGTCAGCCATGTCGCCCTGCGACGCGAATGCCTTGGACATCGGTTGCTCCTCTTCCCTCAGACGGCTTCGAAGCCGCCACTGTTTCTACCGCGAATCCGCCGTTCTCACATCGTTCATGCAGCGAGTTCGGATTTTCATTGCAGTCGCAACGATTCATTTATCGTTGCGACTGCAATGAAAGTCAATATCATTTCGATCGAAACGAATCTGGAGACCCGTCATGGCTAACAACGATTTCGTCCTCTCGGCATTCCTGCCCTACCGCCTCGCCGTACTCTCAGAGCGCGTCAGCAGGCGGCTGTCGGTCGAGTACGAAAGGACGCACGACCTTTCGGTCGCCGAATGGCGCGTTCTCGTGCATCTACGGCGCTGCAAGGAGGTTTCGGTGCGCGAGATCCACAACTGCGTGAATCTCGAAAAGCCCAGGGTCAGCCGCGCGGTGGCGCGGCTCGAACGTGCAGGTCTCGTAGGGAAAATGCCGAGCGAAGGCGACCGGCGGCTGGTGGTGATCTCGCTGACGGAAAAGGGGCATGCGGCACTCGCCGACATCCTTCCTGCGGCGATGGAAGTGCAGGCGCGCCTCATTGACGGTGTCGGGCGTGCCGAGATCGAAAGGTTCTGCGGGGTCATGGAAAAGCTCCACGCGTTGCTCGATGACGACCCGCAAGCCCGGCCGCGCTCGCGAATGGACCTGACCGACCGCTGATCCTTGATGCCGCCGTCCGACCTCATCTTGGTCTAGAAATACGCTTCGTGCAGACGGCTGGCATCATCGCGCAGCGGCTGCGCGGGCCCGGCATAGGTCATGCCGCCCAGCCGCATCACGACTGCCGTCTCGGCAATCGACAGGGCGACCTCGGTGAACTGCTCGACGATGATGATGCCCATGCCGCGGGCCTTCAGGCTCTCGATCGTCGAGACAAGGCGGCGCACGATGAGCGGCGCCAGGCCGAGCGACATCTCGTCGATCAGCAGGTAGCGCGGTCGCGCCATCAGCGCATGGCCGATCGCCAGCATCTGTTGCTGACCCCCTGACATAGTGCCGGCGAACTGCCCACGGCGGGCGGCAAGTTCCGGGAACAGCGCGTAGACCTCGTCGAGCGCGCCCGCGACCTGCTGCATCGGCAAAACGCTTGCCGCCGCCCGCAGATTGTCGTCGACGCTGAGCCGGCCGAGGACGCGATGGCCCTCGGGCACCGCCGCCACGCCCGCCAGCCTTATCGCATCGGGACGCAGGCCGCGGAGCGAACGTCCATCGACCCGGATGTCGCCAGACGTTGCCGGCAGCATCCCGGCGACGGATAGGACGAACTCCGACTTGCCCGCGCCATTCGCGCCGAGGATGGCGACCGCCTCTCCCGCCCCGACGCGGAAGGTGACGTCGCGGACTACGGTGCGGCCGTCACGCTCTACCCGAAGGCCCTCGACTTCCAGCATCAAGCGACCTCCTCGGCCAGACCGAGATATGCCGCCCGCACCTTGGGATCGCCAAGCGTCGCTTCCGTCGGGCCGAGGGCGATGCGCTTGCCAAAGTCGAGCACGAGGATGTCGCTGCAGATGCGCGAGATCAACTCGACGTCGTGATCGATGACGAGCGTCATCGCGCCCGTCAACTTGTGGATCTCGACGATCAGGTCGCCGAGGCGCGCGGTCTCGTCCGTACCGAGTCCGCCCGCGGGCTCGTCGAAGACGACGAGGCGCGGCCGGCCGACCAGGCAGCGCGCCACGTCGCACAGCCGGCGTTCGAACGTATTGAGGTCGCGCCCGAGAACCGGCGCCTTGGCTGTCAGGCCAGCCATGTCGAGCGCGCGGGCGAGGTCCGCCTGCTTCTGCGACGGGGTTCCGGCCAGGGAGTCCAGTACGACGCGGACATTGTCGGCCACCGAAAGGTCGTCGGCGATCTGCTCCTTCTGGAACGAGCGGCGCAAACCCCAGCGGGCGCGCAAATGGGGCGGCATGGCGAGCAGGTCGGTATCGCCGAAGTGCATCGTTCCCGCCGCGCGCAGGAAACCCGAGATGACATTCATCAGCGTCGTCTTGCCGGCACCATTGGGCCCGATGATGCCGCTGACGGGCGCGGTGAACGTCGCAGATACCGCATCAAGGGCCGTCACGCCGCCGAACTTCACGGATATGCCGTCGAGCCTCATCATTGGCGCTTCCTCGCAGCCAGAGAGATGATCTGCCCGGCGATCCCGTCCGGTGCTGTGATGATGGCGTGGAGGAGTGCTGCCCCGAACACCACGAGCGCGAGATCGGCGTCGAGGCCCCAATTGTTGAGCACCGCCGGCAGGATGCGGTAGAGAGCCGCGGCGATCACGATGCCCAGCCAATACCGCGCGCCGCCGACGACAACCAGCGCGAAGAGCATGATCGATTCGGACGCCCTGAAGGTCGCGGCATCGAGCAGACCGAGCGAACCCGCCAGCAAGCCGCCGGCGAGACCGGCCAGCAGCCCGGACAGGGAGAACGCCCAACCCTTGTAGAGCGTGACGTTGATGCCCGAGGCCATGGCCGCCGCTTCCGAGCGGCGGATCATCGCCCAGGCCCGGCCGGGCGCCGTGCGGCGGTGCAACTCGATCAGCAGGAAGCCGAGCGCGGCCACCACGATCGCATAGCGCAGATAGGCGCCGTCGCCCACTGCAAGCGCCGGGCGGCGGAATGGGGCGGAGACCGAGGCCATGACGCCCCAGAAGCCTTCGCCACCATTCGGAAAGCGGAAGGTGGAGAGCATGATCTCGATGCCGCCGGCCGCCATCATGGTGATCAGCGCGAGATAGAGCCCACGCATGCGCAACGCCGGAAGGGCCAGCACGATGCCGAAGCAGGCCGTGACCAGCCCGGCGGCGAGGACATTGACCTCAAAGGGAAGGTCGAGGCCGTGGTTCATGCGCAGCATGACCCAGCCCCCGACGCCCATCAGCGCCACCTGCGCAAGCGAGACCATGTTGAGACGGGCATAGAGGACGCCGATGCCGGCGGCAGCGAGCGCGAAGCAGACTGTCGAAGTCAGGATCCGCACCCATTGGCTGCCGACGATACCCGGCAGGAAGAGCACCGCGAAGGCCGCAATCGCGATGCCGGCCAGGCCCGAGGCTGTCGGGCGCATCACTGGTCTGCCTCGAACAAGGGGCGGCGGTTGCGCTGCATCCACAAGAGAACGATCGCGGCGATGACGAAAGGGGCGAGGGGCCTGACCGATTTCAAGGTAGCAGACAAGGTCAGCAGCGACTCGATCACGCCGATCGACAGCCCGCCGACCAGAACCAGAAAAAGGCTGTCCAGCCGTCCGCAGATCGCCGCGGCGATGCAGGGAATGACCAGGAAGGTGATGATGGTCGGCTCGAGCCGTACCAGATCGCCGAACATCAGCCCGGTAAACCCCGCGATCACGCCGGCCATGGCCCAGGCCAGGGTTTCGACGCGCAGGACGGGGACGCCGAGCATCGCCGAGAGGTCCCGGTTGTTGGCGAGCGCGCGCATCTGCAGGCCGGTGCGGGTGTATTCGAGATAGGCCCAGATGCCGGCCACGATGGCAATCGCGCCGAGCACGACGATCAGGCGCGTGACCGTGACCCGCAGACCGAGGATGGAAACCGCCACCGCATCCGTGGGCAGGGAGAATTTGCGCACGTCGTCCTCCCAGAGGAACGCGGTGATACCGAGGACGACAAGTGCGAAGCCGAGCGTGGCGACCGCCTTGACCACCGGGTCGCGCCAGGCAAGCTTGGGAGCCACCAGCCGCCCGTAGACGAGCGAGAGCCCGGTTGCCGCGAGGATGGCGGCGAGCCATGTGACAGGTCCTGGCCACCCCCACTGACCGAGCTGCCAGGCCAGCATGACTCCCAGCGCGCCGACCGCTCCACCTGCGAAATTAAGCACGCCCGTGGCCCGATAGAGCACGACGAGCCCAATGCCGCCGAGGCTGTAGAGCGAGCCGACCGCGACGCCGCTCACCAGGAAGAGGCCGACCACGGAGGCCGGCTTGCCCCAGACGAGCAGACCGACCACCACGGCCATGGTCAGCAGATAGATGATGATCGAGTTCAGGTGCCGCACCATCGGTCCCCACTCCACTGGGCGGCGCCGGCAGCGGCCGGCGCCGCACGGATTGCCGGGGTCAGCGCAAGCCCAGGGCCTTCTCAGCCTCGATCAGCGCTGCGAAGTACGGACCATCGTATTCGTAGCATTCGCGCACGACCTTGAACCCGTCGCCCGCCACGACAACCATGGTGCCGGCGTGGTTAGGCATGTGCCGATCGGCCTCGCCCACATAGTAGGGACCACACAGGAGGTCGCTCTTGTAGCCGGCAATGGCCTTGATGGCCGCCGTCACCCTGGCGCGGTCGTCGAGGTCACCCGCGGCCATCGCATCTAGCGTCTGGGTGAAGAACTTCGCCGAGAGATAACCAGCCTGGCTGAACGTGTCACGGGGCGCGCTCGCCGCCGCATGAGCCTGCATCACGGACAGCCAGTGCGCGTTGTCCGGTCCGGCGCCGTCGAATGGTGTGAGTTCGGCGTTCACATACATGGCGCCGTCCCAGTATTTTCCAAGCGCGGCGGGAATGGATCGGTCGTAGAGCGGCGTCGAGCTGATCCACTTGTAGGTGTCGCGGATGTCCTGTTCCTGCGCGGAGCCGAGAACCGCGATGGCGAGACCGGCGGGCAGGTTGACGAGCATCGTATCGGCGCCGGAAGCAATCGCCTCCAGCAGGCCGGAATTGACATCCGGCGCTGCGGGATTGAGCAGGACGGACGATCCTGCGAGGCCCTTCGCCGCCATGTATTCCTCGACCGCTCCGCACGACCAGTTGCCGACCGATGGGATCGCAAGGCCAATGCAGGAGATGTTTTTCGCGCCAAGCTCCTCGACCGCATAGATCGCTGCGCCGATCGACGATGCCAACGGTCCTTGATTGGTCGAAACAATGTTGGAACTCTCGAAACATTCCGACACGGCGCAACCGGCGGCCATCGCGATGATGTTCTCGCGGGCGTAGAGCGGTGCGTTGACGCTCATCTCGACGAAGGACGCGTTGCCGACCATCGCCACGACGCCCTGGTCCTGGACCAGCTTGGCCGCCGCCTGCGCGGCAAGCTCGGGATTCCACTGGTCGTTCTCGACCATGTACTGCACCGGGCGGCCGTGAATCCCTCCGGAGGCGTTGACGCAGTCGAAGAAGGCCTTGGCCGCGGTCGTCGCCGAGGAGAAATCGCCGGGCGCCGCATTGCCGAAGATGCCGCCGACCTTGATTGGCGCGCCGGCGGCGGGTGTCCCGCCGCCGGAGCCGCAGGTAGGCTTGTCCGCGGCCATGGCGGCCCCCGAAAGCATCGTTGCCGCCAAGGCTGCCGGTGCCAGTATCGCAAGTTTCCTCATTGCAGTTCTCCTCCCGTTGAGTCGGATTATTGTCGTTTTCAGGCGCCGAGACTCTCCTTCCCGGTGATGAAGCGCGACGCGCGCTCGGCGATCATCATCGTCGGTGCGTTGGTGTTGCCCGACACCAGACGCGGCATGACCGAAGCATCCGCAACACGCAGCCCGCGCGTTCCCCTGACACGCAGTTCGGTATCCACGACTGCCATCCTGTCGGTTTCCGGTCCCATCTTCGCCGTACCCGCCGGGTGGAAGACCGTCTTGGCGGTCTGCCGTATAAAGTGGCGAAGCTTCGCGGGATCCTTTTCCACGCCCGGCTCGGGCAGCGCGCGTCGCTTGACGAGACGGGCCAGCGACGGCGCTTCCAGTATCTCGATACCCTTGAGAACGCCGCGCACCAGGACTTCCAGATCGTCGGGATCACTGAACGTGCCGGCGTCGAACAAGGCCGGATCCTTTGGATTCGCCGATCTGAGCCTCACGCTTCCCCGCGATTTGGGCCGCAGGAAGCAGGGGCCGATCGCGATGCCGTGCTTCTCGACCGGGACGCGATCGGCCCAGCCCACCATGAAGGGCAACACATGGAACTGGAGGTCCGGCAGGCCGGCGTCCGACACGTCGATGAAACCGCCGCATTCCACCACGTTGGACGTCAGCAGTCCGGTTCGCGTGGTCAGGTACTGCAGCATGTGGCGGATGGCTCTGAAGCCCTTGTCCTCGCCGTAGATAGATACGGGATCGACCGTCTCGCCCTGCACCGTCGTCTCGATGTGGTCCTGATAGTTCTGCCCGACACCCGGCAGGTCCGAGACCACCGAAATGCCGTGCTGGCGGAGATGGTCCACCGCCCCGACGCCGGACAGCTGCAGCAGCCGCGGCGTCTCGATCGCGCCCGCGCACAGCACCACTTCGCCACCGGCCTCACAGCGCGTGCCGTCCTCGAGCTCGACACCCGTGGCCCGGTTGCCGGTAAAAGTGACTCGCGCCACGCGCGTCTCGGTCAGGATCTTCAGATTGCTGCGCTCCTCCGCCTGGCGAAGGAAGGCCTGGGCGGCGCTCCATCGGCGACCGTCATGCGTGGTCGTCTGGTAGAAGCCGACGCCTTGCTGGACGGAGCCATTGAAGTCGGGATTGTAGGGGATACCGACCTCCTGCGCCGCCCTGATGAAGGCGCGAGAGAGCGGATGGTGGAAGCCTGTTTCCGAGACATGTAACTCCCCCGAAGTTCCGTGATACTCGCCCGAGATCTCCATATTGTTCTCGAGATCGCGGAACACGGGGAGGACATCGGAAAAGCTCCAGCCGCGGTTGCCGTCCTGGGCCCATCCGTCATAATCCTGGCTCTGGCCGCGGACATAGAGCATGGCGTTGACCGAGGAGCCGCCGCCGATCACGTGACCCTGGAGGACGATGGACGGACGACCGTTCAGACGTTCAGACGGCTCGCCCACATAGGCGACGATGTCGCGGCCCTTGTGGATGATTTTGAAGAACGTGGCGGGGATCCCGATCCAGCGGTCGGTATCGCGCCGACCGCTCTCGATCAGCAACACGCGCGCCCCGGAGTCCTCCGATAGGCGGTTGGCCATGACGCAGCCCGACGAGCCGCCGCCAACGATGATGTAGTCGAATTTCTCGGTCGCCATCTTCATCGCCTCAGCTGAAAACGACTTGGATGTCGGTATATTCGGCAAGGCCTTCCTCGCTGAACTCGACCCCCAGGCCGGATTTCTTGACCCCGCCGAAAGGCGCGTTCGGCTGGATGGCGCCATGCTTGTTGATCCAAACCGAACCGCACTGCATGCGCCGCGCGACCTGCTTTGCCTTGTCTATATCCTTCGACCAGACCGATCCTCCGAGGCCGTTGGGACTGTCGTTGGCGGCGGCGATCGCCTCGTCCAGGTCGGAGTAGCGGATGACCGGCAGCGCCGGGCCGAACTGCTCTTCGGCCACTAGCGGGTCGTCATTGGTCAGGTCGGCGATGATGGTCGGCGGATAGAATAGCCCCTCGCCCGGCTCGCCGCCGAGAAGCACCCGCCCTCTCCCCTTGGCACTTTCGACCAGGCGCGCCACCTTGTCGAACTGCATACGGTTGTTGACGGGGCCGAGAACGGAGTTCGCGTCCAGACCGTCGCCGACCGGGATGTTGCGGGCGTAGGCGACCAGTGCATCGCAGACCGCATCGTAGACATCGTCATGCACATAGAGACGCTTCATGGCGGCGCAGGTCTGGCCGTTGTTGATGAAGGCGCCCCAGAATAGGCCCTCCGCGATGGCCTTCGGATCGACGTCAGGCAACACGATTCCGGCATCGTTTCCGCCCATTTCGAGCGTCAGCCGCTTCATCGTCTCCGCAGCCGACATCATCACCTTCTGGCCTGTTGCGCAGGAGC
This sequence comes from Mesorhizobium sp. WSM4821, assembly GCF_055901555.1. Taxonomy (NCBI): domain Bacteria; kingdom Pseudomonadati; phylum Pseudomonadota; class Alphaproteobacteria; order Hyphomicrobiales; family Phyllobacteriaceae; genus Mesorhizobium; species Mesorhizobium sp. WSM4821. The sequence continues at coordinate 7,168,933 of NZ_CM148371.1, forward strand.
CGGTGAAGACTATCTTGCGGATGCCGGGATGGGCCGACATGGCAGCCCCGATGTTGTTCTGCACGTCGTCCGAGGTGACGACATTGACGACGCCTGCCGGCAGCACCTCGTTCATCAGTTCGACCAGCCGCAGGGTCGAAAGCGGCGTGAACGGCGATGGCTTGACCACCACCGTGTTGCCGGTGCGCAGAGCCGGCAGGATGTGCCAGACAGCGATCATGACCGGGAAGTTCCACGGCGTGATCGAGCCTACGACGCCGACCGGGTTGCGGTGCATCTCGACCCGCCCCTCGTTGTTGTCCTGCAAAACCTTCATCGGCAGCGAGAGAGATGCCGTGTATCCGGCCCACGCCTGTGCGCCGCCGATCTCCCAGCGCGATCCGAGTCCGCCGAGCGGCTTGCCCTGTTCCCTGGTCAGAAGCTGGGCCAATTCCTCGGCATGCTCGCCGATCTCAGCCGTCACCGCCTCGCAGGCGGCTTTCAGCTCGGCGTCCGGTTTGCGTGACCAGATCTCAAATGCCGCTTGCGCGGCCGCAACCGCTGTGTCCAGATCCGCGAGGGAAGCGTTCGGCGCACGGCCGACCTCTTCGCCTGTCGATGGATTAATGACGCCGAACGTATCGGCAGTCGCCACGCGAGCGCCGCCAATCGTCATGCCTGAAGCTGGCATGTTATCCTCCCTGGTAAGTCTCCTCGGCTCTCAGAGTAGGCAAACCTGCGGCCCTGTCTTGAAGGGCAGCGACGGCTGGGTTGGATTCCTGCGCCAGACGGTCGAATCTCCTGTATTGCGCACGGGAGACAACTGCTGCATTCTTCAGCTCATGCTGACACAGATTTCGGCAGAGCGCCTTCCGGTCGAACAATTCCGAACTGACCTGCATCGCATCTGCGGCGAGTTCGATGCGCGGCCGGGGGATGTCCGTCCCACTCTGCGCGGCGCCCTCCATCTGGAAACGCGCGCCGGGCTGGAAATGGCACATGTCGCTGCCGACATTCAGCAGATCGTACGCACAAGGCAACACGTCCGGCGCGACGACGGCGAAAACTACTTCCTGGTCATCCAGGAGGAAGGCCGCGCGCTGATGTCGCAGAACGACGAGGTGCGCATGATCTCGCCCGGCGACATGATCCTCATCGACTCCGCCCAGCCGTCCGACTTCACCTTCTTCAGCACCTTCAGCCGGCAGCTATCGCTGCATTTGCCGCGGGTCGAGATGTGGGCGCGCTTTGGCAACAATGTCCGCGGCGGCCTTTTCGTGCCCCGCTCCGACCATACGGCGATCGCAATATGTGCCGTCATCTCTAAGGCATTCTCGCCCTCGTCCAGCGAGGCGCAGAGCGGATACCTCAACGAGGCACTCTTCGGCCTGATCGGCGCGATGCTCTACGGGAGACTTCATACACCCGGTTCAACTCCGATCGAAGCCGACGTGGCGGGCGCTGAGAACCTCAAACGCGGGATGGCCTACATCGACAATCGCTATGCCGATCCCGAGTTGACCATCGCCACCATCGCCGAGGATTTGTCCGTCTCGGTGCGGCAATTGCAGCGCGGCTTTACCCTGATCGGCACGACACCGACGTCTTACCTGCTCCAGAAGCGTCTCGAGCAGGCCTGCGCGCATCTGTCTGTCCGCAACTCCCGCCGACCGGACATTTTGATCTCCACGATCGCGATGGATTGCGGTTTCAGCGACGTATCGTATTTCAACCGGTTGTTCCGCAAGGCCTTTGGCTGCGCACCGGGTCAGTATGGCACCGTAGAGCGGTGAGCCGGACATATAAGCGATAGCGTTGATTTGCGTTGAGGCGCGCTGGACGGCCCACTCGTCGTTCTGTTCGAGCAGCAGCGCGCCGACGAGGCGGATGATGGCGCCGTCGTTGGGGAAGATGCCGACGACGTCGGTGCGCCGCTTGATCTCGCCGTTGAGGCGTTCGATCGGGTTGGTGCTGAGGAGCTTGGCCCTGTGCGCCTTCGGGAAGGTCATGTAGGCGAGCACGTCCGGTTCGGCGTCGTCGAGGATAACGGCGAGCTTTGGCACCTTCGGCCGGATCTGGTCGGCTACAGTGCGCCACTGGGCGCTGGCGGCCTCCGGTGTCTCCTGCGCGAAGGAGGCGGTAGCGATTAAGGCCGAGACGACGCGGCGGCCGCTCTTGCCCGGCTTGAATAGGCCGAGCTTGTCGAGCGGGCTCGTGACCGTGCGCACCGTCCAGGTCGCGACCTTGGTGTAGAAGGCGGTGTTGTTCAGCTTGGCGTGTCCGAGCAGAACCTGGATGATCCGAATAATCGGTACCATCCTCCAGAAGGTGCGTCGCGAAGCTGTGGCGCAGCGTGTGCGGTCCGACCCGCTTGGCGATGTAGGCAGCCTGCGCCGCCTCCACGAAACTACGCTATTGCCGCCGATTCCCCCCCTATTCCCATTCAATCATCAATTAGACTATCATCTTATTAATTTTCTTTACTAAATCATATCACATGATTTCGCATACCGTCAATAATACCGTCAGATTCCTACGCTGTTGAAAAGACTGAAACAATGTGGTCGACGCCGCGGTATGCACACTTTTGACTGCATTATTTACGAGCTGTCATTCGGCGAGGCAAAGCTGGAGTTCTCCGACCATAAGGCAAGGACGGGCTTGCTCATGCTCGACAGTCCTAGATCGAGTAGACGAGCGGCTGTATGAAAGGCACAAGTGGTCACTCAATTCACCCCACACAAACGGCCCCCAGCTGGCGGTCACAACAATCCCGCTCGACACCCCACGCGCATGCTGGACCACATTGCTCGACGCGTCGATCTAAATTCATAATGGCTTAGAGTTTCCCTGCCGCCGGCTCTGTCGGCCATGCGACGGATGGTAGAGAGCCGACGGGCGGTAGAAAGCATAGCCAGTTGTCCTGCGACGGCATTGTTGGGGGCGTCCTGCTATTAACGCAGATCGGCGTTCTTTCCTTCCTCGTGCACTGTTCCGTTTAATCTCGGTTTAATGGTCAAATCGGCGTGGGGCCCAGGAGGGTGGCAAACCGGCGTGAGGGCCCTGAGGGTGCGAGCCGCAGATTATCGCGGCGAACCTGTCTGTTCCCTCCGGAGAAGCCGCAGAGCAATGGAAGGGGCCGAACGAAGCTCTTACCTCTTGGCCAACGTCTCAGTGCTCGATTGGTCTTGTGAACTCCGAGGCCACAACCGTAAAGCAAACTGTGACGCCCATGGAAAATCGGTCTTCCGATCGCAATGACGTCAAGGCCCGCGTGACCACCTACAACATCGCAGCACACGCCAGTATCCGGCACGATGTCACGGCTTTCCGGTTCCGTTGCGGTTCAACGCCCTGCGTTCACGGCGGAATTCGTGCAGGGAGAGATTCGCGCGGTAGGCGCACTGGACGGGCGCGCCATCTTGTCTATCTAATCGCCGACACGGGACTCAGGCTCTCTGAAGCGGCAAACCTCACACGGAGACAATCCACCTCGATCACAAAATCCCAAACAGTTCGTCCTCAAAACGAGCATTCCTCTCGACCTGCCGATCGGAACCTATCGAACAAGCAAATTGCGAGCGCCTTGCTTTAGGATTGCCAGGCGCTTCTGCAGGCATTTGCAGACCATCGATTGCGATAAGCGCTCCTTTTGGCGAACCACTTAGGTTATGATGAATTGCAAAAGTAATTACCCACGCCCCCTCGATGCGGCAGTGCGTCGTCACTCGTCCTCGATGTCCGGGTACTGCGGGGGAGCCTTGCCGATCTTGCCGACGATCCTCGGGTACTTGGCATCGGGCTGCGCCTGCCCTGTTCCAATAACTTCAACGCGGAAGCGCCACTCGTCACCGTAGTCGTACAAGAAGGTCATTGCCGAGCCCACCTTCTGGAAGGCCGTGATGACGCGCGTGCCTTTCACGCTGCGAGAGCAGCTCCTCTCTATGTCGGCGAAGAGTTCGAACCGCTGTGGCGAGTCAAACAACTTTCCCGTCAGCTTTGAATAGAAGCCGTAGGCGTGGTCCATATCGAAGCCAAATGCCGCTACGATGGCTTCAGCCAGATCCGCTAGCGCGCTCGAACTCGACACCTCGATGTCCCGATAAAGTCGTGCCCGAAGAGAGGCTCGGAAGATCAAGGTCGCGGGCTCAGTCATAGCGGATTTCAGGCGCTGACGGTTTGAAGGATGATTTTGAAGGGGTTCGTGCCTGGCGCGAGACGAGCCGGGTCGACGACGGTTCGAATGTCGGCTTCGCCCTGGGCGGCCCACATGGCGCGATAGCCGTTGGTGATCTTCCGTTGAACGACGGCGGGTCTCAGCGCCCGTTCGCAGGCATTGTTCGTCGCGTCGACCATTCCTGGCCATTGGGCAAAGGTCAAAAGTTGATCGCGAGCTCGCCTGAACTTGTTTTGGATGTTGCGGGCCAGATCGCACGACGTTGTGGTGGCGAAGATATCGTCCAGACTTCGCTCCAGGGCGCGACGCTTGCCAGTGATGGTCGAGGCGGCGAAGGTTTCGATACCGTCGGCTAGGGCGAAGGCCCTTTGCAGCCAACGCTTGAGCCGTGAGGGCAACATGTCCCCACTTGCCTCGTCCGCATAGGCGACGTCGCGGGCGAGATGCGCCAGGCAGGTCTGATGCGCATTTGCGTGACCTTGTTGCGCGGCATAGCGATCGGAACACCAGACGTCGGGCCGATGGCCGTCCATCAGGGTCCGGACCACGACGGCGCCGCCCGTTGGCGCCGCTTGATGAACAACCGCTTCGGGGCAGCGAAACACCCAGTGGTAGGCGTTGCTTCCTTCGATCCGCACGCCGGTCTCGTCGGAGGCGATGACCTTGGCCCGGCGCAACGCCGCGACGGCCTTGTCGCACTCGGCCGCGAAGGCGCCCTGCGCACGACGCAACATGTTCATCAGTCCGCCCTGACTGATGGTGAGACCGAAAAGGTTCGCGAAGGCGCCCTGCAGCCGCTCGTAGGACAGGGCCTGGAAAGTCTTGAGATAGGTCGCTACGGCGTGCACGCGTGGTCCGAACGGCGTCCCCTTCGCCGCATCTGGCACAGCCGCGACGACCAGCGTGCCGCAGGACGGGCAACGGACTGCCAGACGCCGATGGCGCTCGATCAAAGGCCTGATCGCGGGAAGCTCAATCTTATCGTGCTCGCTGACGGTTTCGGCAGGAAGATCGCTCGACAGGCTGGCGCGGCAGCAACGGCATCGGTCGGGATGATGATCAATGATGCGATCGGCATCCTCACTCATGGCGCGGCTGTGACCTTCATGACCCGCCTTGGCGCCGCCGCTGCAAATCAGTGCGATCCATATCCGCATAGATTCAGCGATTCTTGCCCCTGACAAGGGCGTGGGTAATTACTTGCAAAAAGCTCAAGACTGTTTGGCTGGCCATCGATTCCGGCGGACTGCTCGGCCATTAATTTCACATAATTTCACATTCCAAACAGAGACGAAAGTTGGCCGAGCGCTTACGGCCGAAACGCTCGACTAGGCAGTTGGATGCACCCTAACCGACGCGAGGCTTCCGCGCCGATTCCAAATCCTTTGCTCTTCGGCCGTCCCCTCGTCCGTCTTGACTAGTACGAGCCCACAGCCTATTTCAGCGCCACGTTAGCACTCTCCACTGGCGAGTGCTAACCACGCTCCGGCAACGGAGAACCTTTCAACCTCCGCACCAGGGATATCCAAAATGGCAAAGTCGAATTTCCGGCCGCTGCATGACCGCGTGGTCGTACGCCGGGTTGAATCCGAATCCAAGACCTCCGGCGGGATCATCATCCCCGATACGGCGAAGGAAAAGCCGCAGGAAGGCGAGATCATCGCCGTTGGTTCCGGCGCCCGCGACGAAGCCGGCAAGCTCGTCCCGCTGGACGTCAAGGCCGGCGATCGCATCCTGTTCGGCAAGTGGTCGGGCACCGAAGTCAAGCTCAATGGCGAAGACCTTCTGATCATGAAGGAATCCGACATCATGGGCATCATCGGCTGAATATCGGCCTCACCATCACTTAAACCCCGGGCTCAATTCAAGCCCCTGCCAGGAGCTAAAAATGGCTGCCAAAGACGTAAAATTTTCTCGCGATGCCCGTGAGCGCATGCTGCGCGGCGTCAACATCCTCGCCGACGCGGTCAAGGTCACGCTCGGCCCCAAGGGCCGCAACGTCGTCCTCGACAAGTCGTTCGGCGCCCCGCGCATCACCAAGGACGGCGTCACCGTCGCCAAGGAAATCGAGCTTTCCGACAAGTTCGAGAACATGGGCGCGCAGATGGTCCGCGAAGTCGCTTCGAAGACCAACGACATCGCCGGCGACGGCACCACGACCGCGACCGTTCTGGCGCAGTCGATCGTCCAGGAAGGCCACAAGGCGGTTGCCGCCGGCATGAACCCGATGGACCTGAAGCGTGGCATCGATCTCGCGGTCAGCGACGTCGTCGCAACGCTGATCAAGAACTCCAAGAAGATCAAGACCTCGGAAGAGGTTGCCCAGGTCGGCACTATCGCCGGCAATGGCGATGAGTCGGTCGGCGCTATGATCGCCGAAGCGATGCAGAAGGTCGGCAATGAAGGCGTCATCACGGTCGAGGAAGCCAAGACCGCCGAGACCGAACTCGAAGTTGTCGAAGGCATGCAGTTCGACCGCGGCTATCTCTCGCCCTACTTCGTCACCAACGCCGACAAGATGGTTGCTGATCTCGAGGACGCCTACATCCTCCTGCACGAGAAGAAGCTCTCCAACCTGCAGGCCATGCTGCCGGTTCTCGAAGCCGTCGTCCAGACCTCGAAGCCGCTGGTCATCATCTCGGAAGATGTCGAAGGCGAGGCTCTGGCCACGCTCGTCGTCAACAAGCTGCGTGGCGGCCTGAAGATCGCCGCCGTCAAGGCGCCGGGCTTCGGTGACCGCCGCAAGGCCATGCTGGAAGACATCGCCATCCTCACCGGTGGCCAGGTCATCTCGGAAGACCTCGGCATCAAGCTCGAGAATGTCGGCCTCAACATGCTCGGCCGCGCCAAGAAGGTGTCGATCTCCAAGGAGAACACAACCATCGTCGACGGCGCCGGCAAGAAGGCCGAGATCCAGGGCCGCGTCGCCCAGATCAAGCAGCAGATCGAGGAGACCACCTCGGACTACGACAAGGAGAAGCTGCAGGAACGTCTCGCCAAGCTGGCGGGCGGCGTTGCCGTCATCCGCGTCGGCGGTGCGACCGAGATCGAAGTCAAGGAAAAGAAGGACCGCGTCGATGACGCCCTCAACGCGACCCGTGCGGCCGTCGAAGAAGGCATCGTTCCCGGCGGCGGCGTCGCACTTCTGCGCGCTTCGCTGGCCATCACCGTCAGCGGCGCCAATTCCGACCAGACCGCCGGCATCAGCATCGTGCGTCGCGCGCTGCAGGCTCCGGCTCGCCAGATCGCGGCCAACGCCGGTGCGGAAGCATCGATCGTTGCCGGCAAGATCCTCGAGAACACGGGCCCGACCTTCGGCTTCAACGCCCAGACCGGCGAATATGGCGACATGATCGCCATGGGTATCGTCGATCCGGTCAAGGTCGTGCGCACAGCTCTCCAGGATGCGGCCTCGGTCGCTGGCTTGCTGGTCACCACCGAAGCCATGATCGCCGAGGCTCCGAAGAAGGAGTCGGCTGGCGGCGGCATGCCTGGCGGCATGGGCGGCGGCGGCATGGGTGGCATGGGTGGCATGGGCGGTATGGGCGGTATGGATTTCTAAGGTCCACGCACTCAACAATCTCGATGGGCGGCAGCGATGCCGCCCTTTTCTCTGACGCGGAGCCAAGCCGGATGCCACATCCACAAGGCTACATACGGCGGCACTTTCACGGCGGACACCAATGACTGACTTCATTCTGTTCGCCATTGTCGGCTTCCTCGCCCAGGCCGTTGACGGCGCGTTAGGCATGGCTTATGGCGCGATCTCCTCCACCGTGCTGCTCTCCTTCGGTGTTCCGCCGGCGCAGGCTTCCGCCGCGGTACACGCGGCGGAAGTGTTCACCACGGCCGCTTCCGGCACGGCGCACCACTACCACCGCAATATCGACTGGAAGCTGTTCTGGCGGCTTGCTCCTTTCGGCATTCTCGGCGGCTGCCTCGGTGCCTTCGTGCTGACCTCGTTCGACGGCGACATGGTGAAGCCCTACGTCACAACCTATCTCGCTGTGATCGGGCTCTGGCTGTTCCTCCGGTCGTTCCGCAAGATCCCCAGCAATCCGGTTCCTACCCGTCTTGTGGCGCCGCTGGGCACTGTCGGCGGCTTCCTCGACGCTGCAGGTGGCGGCGGATGGGGCCCGATGGTCGTGACCGGACTGCTCGGCGCTGGCGCGCCGCCCCGCTATGTGATCGGCACTGTCAATGCGGCCGAGTTCCTGATCACGCTAGCGGTGTCCGTCACCTTCATCGCCGCGCTCGTCACTGGGCACTGGCAGGAAGCGGGGGCGCTGTCGACACATGCAAGCTCGGTGCTGGGGCTGATCGTGGGCGGCATAGTCGCCGCTCCGCTTGCGGGATGGGTGCTCAAGGCGATTGCCGACCGGACGCTTTTGCGGCTCGTCGGCTGCCTGATCATGCTGCTCGCTTTGTTCCAGACCGCCCAACAACTGGTATTCGTCTGACCTGAGCAAGCGGACTACCCTTCTAAGTCTTCGCTTTGCTTCCGGACATCATGATCGGCGTAACCGAAGTGAATCGCGGACTGGAGGCGACTTGCCACCCTGGAAAACCTAACCTGCGCCACGAACAGCGTATGGCACGCCAGTGGATCAACGTGTTTCCCGTTTTGCCTCGCCCAGCCCATCGGTCCTTTGACGCTCTGCTCGATGCAGTGACTGCTCTGCTCGCTGCTGTGACTGATGACGGCGGCGATCAACATTGCTTCGCGTGCTCCTTTAGTGCCAATTCAAGCGCTTGGCTCAAAGGCACCGCCTTGGAGAATAGGAAGCCCTGAGCGGTTCTGCAGCCAAGCTTGTGCAGAATTTGCCGGTCTGCCTCCGTCTCGACGCCCTCGGCCATGACCTCGATGCCGAGCGCCCGACCAAGATCGACCACCGTTTTGACAAGCAGCCGGTCCTCCCGAGACTTGGCTAAGCCGCGAACGAAGCCCTGGTCTATTTTCACCTTGCGTATCCGGCTGTCCTTGAGCGATGCCAACGTGGAAAACCCGGTGCCGAAATCATCGAGGGCGATGGAAATGCCGGCATGTGAAAGGCGCCCGAGCTTCTCATCCACTCTGTCCGGGTCTACAGGGGATTCTTCGGTGATCTCGATTTCGAACATCGTTGCTGGCAGGCCTTTTGCCGCCAAACCATTCAGAATCATGTCGTCGATATCGCCGGCCTCCAGTTCGCGCGGTGAAACATTCATTGCCACACGTACATCACGACAGTCAGCTTTCACCAAGCCGTCCATAAGAGCACAACAGTCGGCGAATACCGTTTGGGTCAGCAGCTGAAGCATTCCGGTCTCGCGTGCGGCTGTCATGATTTCGGGCGGAAAGATGGAACCGTGAATCGGATGGGACCACCGTAGCAAGGCTTCAAAACCGACCACGATCTCGGTGTCGAGTCTTACGATGGGCTGGAACCAAGGTCCCAAGCTTCTCGTCTTTATCGCCGAATGAAGATCGCGTTCAATGGACTGGCGGCGTTGCAGTTCCCTGTCGAGTTCGGCATCGAACAGGCAAAATTCGTTCCTGCCACAACGCTTGGCTGTGTAAAGGGCGATATCCGCCCGCAGCAACATTTCCGTCAGCCCCAGGCTTTCAGCCAAGTATATTCCTATAGATGCCCCGATCCGGACGGACGCGACCCCAGGATAGGGGCAAGCAAGCTTGGCTATGATGTTGGATGCGAGAATACCGGGAGAAGGAGAATTTCTGAGCGAGGGAAAAAACAGCACAAATTCATCGCCACCGATGCGGGCAAGCCTTGAGCCTTCCGGCGCTTCCTCCTCTATTCGGCGGGCGATCCTGACGAGCAGTTCATCACCGGTCCTGTGACCGTAGGTATCGTTGACAGATTTGAAACCGTCCAGATCAATCAGCATTGCCACGAAGGGGCCGTCTGTGTTCTCGAACTGACCGATTGCGTGTTCGAGGCCCCGCCTGTTTAGGAGCGCGGTCAGGTGGTCCTCCCTGGAATTGCGCTCCATTTCCGCCGCAAGCCGCTCGGCCTCATGTCTCAGGCGGCTCGCTTCGCGGAAGCGGGCTTGTCCTACAAACGAGGCTCGAACCAAGCCGCCCTCGAAGAGCAGAACGGCAAAAGCCAGCATGTAGTTTTCCAAGTTGCCTTTCGTCAGCAACCACCCCGCTGTGATGAGGAGTGGCGGTGTGATGAAGTTGATCGCTGCCGCGGCATATGAACTCCCGTATGTAACCGCACCAGCTGAAATGCCGGCCAGAATAATCAGATGCAGCGGCGCTTGGGGGGTTGTGTAGCCAACAGTAAGGACGGCAAGAAAGGACCAGGCAAACCCTGCCAGAAGAGCAAGGATGCCAAACCAGCGAAGCCGCGGCGAAACCCTCGTCAAGTCGTCCTGGACTCCCGGTTCCTTCAGCTGATAACGGGCGAGTGCAAGGCGGGCGGCATTTATCGTATTGATGACCAAAAACCAGGCTACGCTGGCAAAGCCGTTCTCGGAAAGGGCCTGCACGGTCAAAATCAGGCCCGAGAGGATAATGCTTATCGGCATTGATACGAAGAGACCTGCCCTAAGGTCAGCAAGCTGATCCTGAAGGATTCTGGCCTCCAGCTCGTCTTCTTTCTTCAGGTTCGGACGGGTCAGTTTGCATCTCCTGCTTGTACGCAGCACATGTCTATGCAAGCCTACTAAAGGAGGGGTTAACTGTTCAGCGCGACATCAGCCTCTGGGTTGATCAGCCAAATAAAGCGCTGAGACTATGCCTCTTCGGGGCGACATTTAGGACAGCCGCGGGAAGCTGCCGCCTCTGCGTGCGGGGGCGGCGATTACTCCGGCGAATGGGGCGTCTCATCGCGCAAAAGTCCAAAGCTGCTGGTACGGTTTCATCGCCTAAGCATGGCCGAAATGCCATGCCGCATAAAGGGAACATGTTGGGCGAACCGAAGCCCAACATGTCTTGCAAGCCGTGCCGCCGGGTGCTCGCTTGAGTAGAGTCCGACGACAATGTTCGTGCCATGGAAGAGCGGCGCCGCTGACAGGCGAAGCCACCTTTCGTATCCGTGCAGCATGTCGGGATCGGCAATCTCGCGACCGTCGCGACATGCTGTTAGGATTCCATAGGCGAGTTGCTTCTGGCTGCTGATACCGATGTTGAAACCATGCGCAGTTACCGGGTGCATGCCGATGGCAGCGTCGCCGATGAGTGCGGCGCTGGGAGCTCGGAATTTGTGCGCCCAAGTCGTGACCAGCGGGTAGGTATAGCGCTTGCTTGCCAAGGTCATTTTTCCTAGGCGCCCTCGACACCGGTTCGTCAATTCCCTCAGAAACAAATGGTCGCTGAAGGCAAGCAGTCTATCGGCCTCGTTTGAGCGCAGGGTGAGCAGCAGCGACGACACGCCCTCCGCCAGGGGCAACATCGCTATCGTCTGATGGTGATCGAACCATTCGATTGCCACCTGGTGGTGGGCGCGCTCATGCCGCACCCGGCATATTAGCATGGAGTAGCCAAGCCGATGGATATCGGCGCCTATACCGAGCAGATCACGAGTGGCCGACAGACGTGAATCGGCGGCAACCACAAGGCTAGCGTTCAACTGCACGCCATCAGACAGCGTTACGACTGCTCCTGTCTGGCTGGTTGTTGCATCTACGACCGAGTGGCCGCACAGCAGCCGCGCGTGATTCTGAAAGTGGATGGTCTTGAACAGCGCGTCGCGAATTCGGCAATTTGGGACCAAAACTCCGAGGGGTTCTCCAGACCCGCTGGGAGGATCGAAACGCAGAGCGAAAGGGCTCGAACCGTTGAGCACGCGGGCGCCGTGAAGCGGTGATTTGTCCGAAGCGGGGATGGCATCCCAGGCGCCGATCTCGCGAAGGATTCTGATCGAGGCGTGGGTCAGCGCGATTTCCCGACCGTCAAAAGGCGGATTGGCGAGAGTATCGATTGAGTTCTGTTCGACAACTGCGACCTTGAGTTGGCTTTGAGCGAGTGATGCGGCGAAGGAAAGGCCGACCGGCCCGGCTCCGACAACAACGATATCGAATCTGTCATCAGCGCCGCCCATCAGCGTGCCGCCATCGCGGCGGCTATCCTCGTGAGACGCTGGTTAAGTTCAGCCTCCTGTCGTTCGCTGCGTTCCAAAGCCCGCCGTATCGCCTCAAGGCGCAGGGCGGGAAAATCCGCATGCATCAGCAACGAAGCAGGAAATCGCCTCAAACTCGTACGCGGGTGATCGGACCAGCGCTCGCGTCCGCGCAGCCAAGCACATACCCAGCCAGCAAGCGAGATTGTCCCGTCGGCAGTTTTTGACCGACGCGGCGCCCTTGTCCCCCTGTATGCAGGGTCGGTTCCAATCAGGTCGTGGAACTCGTCAACCAGGAGCACGGACCGGTGGACCGCCCGCCGGACGAATGAGAATCTTATCTGAGGCTTCTGATGACTGCATATTGTCGGCATTCATTGGTTGAGAAGTGGCCTCCCATACGTCGACAGCGCTGAATTCAGCTTTCCAGCAGCCACACTTGCATCGAGCCTTTCGCCCGATTGTTCCAGAGGTAATATGGGACAGCGGTTAGCCGGCAGCCGGAAACGATCGGGGGCGCATTCCTGTACAGGCTGTCTCCCCACGCTTGGTCTTCGACACGCTCTGCGGAGGCGGTCAGCGTGACCACGCCATCGAAGAGATCGCCCCGTTCCACCGTTTCGATCCTGGCGTCTCGCGGCAGTTTGAGCTGCTGCACCGCCCCCCCGGGATTGTCGACCTCTTCAACGCAATAAACCAACGGCCCGCGCTTGAGCGCCACCCGGCCGATGTCCTGCTTGACTGAGGGATGAGCATAGATGCGCTCGGGAGAAATCGGTAGTTCGAGGGCGATGATGTCTCCGGCATGCCATAGCCGCGAGATCGCAAGATAGCCATTTCTGGTGCATGCCGTCACGTCGACTGCATATCCCCCGACTGAAGCTTCGGCTTCATGAGCCCAACCGGGAATGCGGAGGTTAATGGTGAACTCGGCCGGCGCGTCAGGGCTGACCTCGATCCTGATCGAGCCGAATAATGGATAGGCGCTGGTTTCCCGCAGGAACACATTGCCCGTAGCGAGTTGGATGTTCGTCGAAATGCCGCCGTAGAGATGGAAGGCGATTGCGTTCTCACTGGCCGAGACAAAATAGCCTCCGACCGAAGCAATCAGACGAGACGAATTCATCGTGCAGCATGGGCATGGGTGCCAGGCCCATCTGCTGCGTCGCCCATCGCTCTCGAGCGGATTGGAGTAGAAATAGCGCTCGCCATCGCGCGAAAGGCCGGTCAGCGCGCCGTTGAACAACGCCTGTTCCAGAACGTCGGCGTATCGGCCGTCGAGTTCGAGATGCAGCATGCGATGTGCCCAGAAGATCAGGCCTACCGAGGCGCAGGTCTCCGCATACGCCGTATCGTTCGGCAGGTCGTGATCCTCAGTAAAGCCTTCATTCGCGGCAGCCGGACCCAAGCCGGACGTGATGTAGATTTTCGAGGAGATGACGTCGGCCCAGAGCACCTCGCATGCTTTCTTGAGGCTGCCGTCATTCAGTTCCGCCGCGAGGTCGGCCATGGCAGAAAGCATGTACATCGCTCGGACCGCATGTCCGACCACCTTAGTTTGCTCGCGCACCGGCCTGTGCGACTGGTTGTACTCATATCTTTTCGCCCTGAAATCCTTGGGGTTCTCCCCGCGCGCGACCGCTTCCTGATCGAAGTAGTGCGGCTGACGCCCGCGCTCATTCATGAAATAGGCCGCGAGGTCGAGATGCATTCTGTCTCCAGTCAAGCGATAGAGCTTAACGAGGGCCAGCTCGATTTCCTGATGGCCGCAATAGCCGCGCTTCTGGCCGGGGTTCGGGCCGAATGTCTTGCACACATGGTCAACATACCGCTCAAGGATGTCCAGCAGCCGGCGCCGGCCCGTCGCGAGGAAGTAGGCGATACCGCCCTCGAGCAGATGTCCAAGATTGTAGAGTTCGTGATTGTCGCGCAGGTTGGTCCAGCGCTTGTCCGGCTCGCGCTGCAGGTACCAGCAGTTCAGATAACCGTCGGGAGCCTGCGCCTTTTCGAGATCGTCGACAATGTTTTCGATCCATGCCTCGATGTCGGGATCACGCCTGTGCGACAGCGCGTAGGATGCTGCTTCTATCCACTTGCCGGCGTCGGAATCCCAGAACACCTGCCTGAAATCGTGCTCGTTGCCTGGGACGCTCAGTGGCAGCGACTGGTTCGGCAGTGTGAGGGACAGCAACACACCTTGCTTGCCAAGCTGGACGTGCTGGCTGGGGATGGTCCGTGTCAGCACCGTCTCCAGCCGCTCGCGCCAGAATTGCCCCTCCAGCGCGACATCAACGAACCGAACTGGCTTGAACTCGCTCATTCGAACGCATCGGCTCCTGCAATGACATGCGCCGGCCTGCTCACGGCTTCGACAATGCCGGCGCCCCGGCGAACAGGGCCAGCACCTGATACCGCTCAGCTTCCGTCCGGCTAGACATGCGTTCTCCCCTTGAAAAGACTCGTCCATTAAATCAGGGCGGTGGGGAGACAGCACTGATCTGGGTCAGCCAGACACGACAAACCCGCGCCGCCGGTCTGTCCGCTCCGTTGTACTTGGAACACGTCCATCGCCAGCGCTCGTGCGGCCGTGGGAGGTACTTCGTGGCATCGGCCGCTTGCATGGCGGAATGGGCGACGCAGGCCCTCGAGTGGCGGAATCAGCGTTCCGGCCTCTCGTCCCGGTCAATGAGGATACGCTCGGCGGCTCCGTCGAGATCCTCGTATTGACCACTCCTCAAGGCCCACAGGAAGCCAGACAGTCCAAGCCCGCCCAACAACAGAGCCACCGGTATGAGATAGACCAGGATTGTCATGAGGGTTGCGTCAATGTGCCGGTGTGGGAGCGGCTTTCAGGCGGAGCAGTCTGGCACAAAACCTTGCAGCCTCGACGCATTGCCAATGACAAGCAGTGATGAGGCCGACATCGCGATTGCCGCAATCAATGGTGTTACCTGCCCCAAAATGGCGATCGGGACGGCAATGGCGTTGTAAACAATCGCGATGGCGATGTTTTGCCGGATTAGTTGTCCGGCCTTTCGCGAAACGTCGAGGGCAAGGGAGATGGCCGAAAGGCTTTCGTGCAGGAAAACGAAATCCGCAGCTTTGCGGCCGACATCGGCCGCCATGGCTGGAGCGATCGAGACATATGCCGCGCCCAGCGCAGGGGTGTCGTTGAGGCCGTCGCCAGCCATGAGCACCTTGTGGCCGTCCTTCGCCAGGTTTTCAATATACTTGACCTTGCCCGAAGGAAGCAGCGCCGGAACAAAGTGATGTATCCCCAACGTCGCGACCTCGCCGCATGCAGCCCCGGTATCGCCCGACAGCATTTCACGGAAACTCGGGCGTTGTTCAATTGCTCTATGGCCGCCCTGGCGTCCGGACGCAGCGCGTCCTTGAAGACAAAGGACGCCACGATGATCCCGTCTTTGGTCAGAACCGTTCCGCCGTATCTGCTTTCGCCACCGGTTCGAGCCTTCCATCCAGCCCAACCGCGCCGCCCCAATCGCCAAGCGAGCGGCTTGCCAGCCGGATCTCCTGGCTCGACGGCAGGACGGATGTAACCCCATTCAGATCCAGCGCCATTTCAGCGCCCGGCGCACAGCAGCTCATTGCAGCGCTCCCCCAGAAATCATGATTCGGCGAACGTCGCGATAGGGCTCTGTCAGACCGGCATCGGCATCGACTTCGACGATCCAGACGCCATCCCTTGGCAAGTGCTGCGCGGCAAATACCTGGTCCGAGGCGAGGGCGAGAGTGACGGCCTTGTCCCCTGCCTCGTAGGCGGGATGTCGAAACAGTATCTTCACGCCATGCAAGGGGACCGGCTTGCCGGTGGCATCGCTCAATCTGTAGCGGACCTCACCCCCAGCGATCGCCAGATTGCCGGTCCAGCCGAGTGCCGCCTGCGCACGCCCTTCCTCGGCCTTTCGGTTGAATTGCTGGCTTGCCACATAGGTATTCTCGACGACAAGCCCGGTCCAACTCGTGCTGGCGAGTGTCGCCATCGTCAGATTGACCGCGATGATCACGCCGAAAAAGGCGAGAATGGTGACCAACATCTGCTTGCCGGTGAATTCGCGGGATTTTTGCGTTTTGCTGCTCATCTGGCGGCCTCCGGTGCGTTGAAAGTGGCCGTGTATTCGTCCGTTTCGAAGCTCGCCTTGTCCTCGACGCGGAACTTGAACGTTTGCGTTGCGCTTCCCACCTGATCCGCCGGCTGGCGCACGAAAACCTTCAGCGTTTTCAGCCGGTCGGGTTCGGCCGCGACGGCGAAGGACCGGTCAGCTGGAAGGTCGACACCAACGACGTTCATTTCGGCTCCATGCAATCCCTGCATCGTGACGACGATCGTTCTCGGCTCGGGGATCATGTTGAGCAGCTTGACGGTGTAGCCGTTGCGGATCGAACCGTCCGACAGGGTGACGAATTGCGGGTTGCGGTCGTGCAGGACGTTGACCTCGAGCCGGTCGCGGGTCAGCAGCGAATAGAGCAGCGCAAGACCGATCGCCGACCATGCGCCCATGTAGATGAAGGTGCGCAGCCGAAATATCTTGCGGAGATTGAAATGGGCTAGTTTGTCGGAGAAAGCGCCGCCGTCGGTGCGGACGAGCGACGGGTTCACCGAACAGGAGCCGCCTGCGGTCGCCACCGCCATGTTGGCGTTGTAATCGGACAGCGTTGCGTAGGAGATCAGCCCGCGCTCCTTGCCGAGTTTGTCCATGACGCTGTCGCAGGCATCGATGCAGAGCGCGCAAGTGATGCATTCGAGTTGCTGACCGTCGCGAATATCGATCCCCATCGGGCAGACAGCGACACAGGCGTTGCAATCGACGCAGTCTCCGACCGGTTGCCCCGCAGCCTGGACCTTCTTGGCATGACGCGACCGAGGTTCGCCGCGCCAGTCGTTGTAGGTCACGGTGAGCGAATTTTCGTCGAGCATGGCCGCCTGGATGCGCGGCCATGGGCACATGTAGGTGCAGACCTGCTCGCGCATCAGCCCGCCGAATGTGTAGGTGGTCGCCGTCAGCACGGCGATGGTGATGTAGGCGACGGGCGCGGCGGTGCCGGTGAAGACCTCGCCAGCCAGCGTCGGCGCATCGGCGAAATAGAAGATCCAGGCGCCGCCGGTGGCAGCCGCTATGACCAGCCAGATGGCGTGCTTCGCTACGCGCAGCGCAAGCTTGCGCGCGGTCCACGGTCCGGCGTCGAGCTTCATGCGGGCGTTACGATCCCCCTCGATCGCGCGCTCCACAACCAGAAACAGATCGACCCATACGGTTTGCGGGCAGGTATAGCCGCACCAGGCTCTGCCAATTGTGGACGTGATCAGGAAAAGGCCGATGCCGGCCATGACCAGAAGGCCGGCCACATAGTAGAATTCCTGCGGCCAGATCTCGATGAAGAAGAAATAGAAGCGGCGGTTGGCAAGATCGATCAGTACCGCCTGATCGGGAGCAAACGGACCTCGATCCCAGCGCAGCCAGGGCGTCAGATAATAGATGCCCAGCGTGATCGCCATCACCAGCCATTTGAAGCTGCGAAAACTGCCCGAAGCCCGCTTGGGAAATATCTTCTTGCGTGGGGCATACAGCGGCTCACGGGTGTTGGGGGAGTCAATCGCTTCTGCTTCGGGCGGTTCTGTCTGCGTTTTATCACGCACGTGGCATCTCCAGTCCCGCTGCCGATGTCAGGGCCGCCCATCGAACAGCCTCGCCGTGGGCGGTCCGCCCCGTGTTGATGCAGGTCACAGCCGGAATGGTGTCGAGGCCCGGCTCGCGCCGGGCCTCGTCGCTTGGCAGGGGGGAGGGCCGAGAATAGGCTTCCGTTCCTATTCTCCGCCGCCAAGCGAATGGACATAGACCGCGAGTTCCTTGACCTTGGTTTCGCCGAGACGCTCAACCCAGGCCGGCATCACGCCGTGTTTGGGTGCGCGGATCTGCGCGGCGATGGCTGTTTCGCCGGATCCGTAGAGCCAGATCGAGTCGGTCAGGTCGGGTGCGCCAAGCTCCGTGTTTCCCTTTGCATTATCACCATGACAGGCGGCACAATTTTCGGCGAAAACATTGGCGCCGGGTATGACCATTGCTTGATCGCCAACAGCGCCGGAGAGACTCGAGACATAAGCGCTGACCTGTCTAATCTGCTCGGGCGCAATGATGTCACCAAACGCCGGCATTTCCGACAGGCGCGTGTCGGGGTCGGAGGCAACGCGGATGCCGTGCGTGATTGTCTGCTGGATCTGTTCGGCCTTGCCGCCCCACAGCCAATCGTCATCATTCAGGTTGGGAAAGCCCTTCGAACCCTGGGCGCCGGAGCCATGGCACTGAACGCAATTGACCTTGAAGGCGGCGCCACCGGCCGCGATAGCGAATCCGCGCAAAACATCGTCGGCGGCAATCTCGGAGACAGTCTTCGCCTGAAGGGCGGCAACATACTTGCCCTTGGCGACCTCGGCCGCTGCCAGCTCATTCTTGACATCGTTGCGGCTGGAATAGACGAGCACGCCTCGGGTGGCGGAGCTTAGCATTGGCCATGCGGGATAAGCGATGGTGTAGCCGATCGCCCAGACAATGGTGACGTAGAAGGTGATCACCCACCAGTGCGGGAGCGGATTGTTGAGCTCCTTGATCCCGTCCCATTCATGGCCGGTGGTCGAGAGGTCGGAGACTTCGTCAATGTGCTCTCCGCTCATGATCAGTCGTCCTTGAGAGGCATTTGAGCAGCTTCGTCGGCTCGCGTCCTGCTGCCGGGACGAAGCGCAAAGGTGATGCATCCTACGAAGAACAGCGCCATAGCGAGCAGGCCCCAACTGTCGGCAAACGCCCGCATGAAGTTATAGGTCATCACCATTCTCCTCAGCGGTAACCGGCGGCTTCGTCGTAGGTCTTGAAATCGACCAGCGTGCCAAGCATCTGGAGGTAAGCGACCAGCGCGTCCATCTCGCTGACCTGTTGCGGGTTGCCGTCGAAATCGCCGAGCTTGGCCTTCGGGTAGCGGCCCTCCAGGTCGGATGTGTCGGCATTGGGATTGGCCTGCGCCATCAGATCATCTCCGGCGCGAGCGATCATCTCATCGGAGTAGGGGACGCCGACGCGCCGGTTTGCGATAAGGTGCGTCGAGAAGTCCTTCACGTCGATCGCCGTATCCTTCAGGAAGGCATAGCTCGGCATGATCGATTCCGGTACCACCGAGCGCGGCTCGGTAAGATGCTGAACGTGCCACTCATTCGAGTAGCGATCACCAACCCTGGCGAGATCCGGTCCTGTGCGCTTCGATCCCCACTGGAACGGGTGGTCGTACATCGACTCGGCCGCCAGGCTGTAATGCCCATAGCGCTCGACCTCGTCCCGGAACGGCCTGATCATCTGGCTGTGGCAGAGATAGCAGCCCTCGCGCACATAGATGTTGCGGCCGGCGAGTTCGAGCGGCGAATAGGGCCGCATGCCTTCGACCTTCTCGATCGTATTGTCGAGATAGAAGAGCGGCGCGATCTCGACGATGCCGCCGATCGTCACCACCAGAAGGGAGCCGACGAGAAGCAGCGTGGCGTTCTTCTCGATGGCGGCATGTTTGTCCATCAAGCCCATTTGCTGGCTCCTGATCGCGCAGGTCGGACGGCGGTGATGGGACGCGGCATCGGTTTCTCCTCGCGCTGGTAACCGAGGATTGTCATGGTGATGTTCCATGCCATGATAAGGGCGCCGGACAGGTACATCGCGCCGCCGATGGCACGCGTAATGTAGTAGGGATGCATGGCGGCGACAGTTTCGGCGAACGAGAAAACCAGAAAGCCCTGCTCGTCGTATTCGCGCCACATCAGGCCCTGCATGACGCCGGAGACCCACATCACCGCGGCGTAGACGACGATCCCGAGCGTTGCCAGCCAGAAGTGCCAGTTGACGAGCCGCAGCGAATAGAGCCGCTCGCGGTTCCACAATTTCGGCACCATGAAATAGATCGCGCCAAACGAGATCATGCCGACCCAACCGAGTGCGCCCGAATGGACGTGACCGATGGTCCAGTCGGTGTAGTGCGACAGCGAATTGACGGCCCTGATTGACATCATCGGGCCTTCGAAGGTCGACATGCCATAGAAGGCTATGGCCATGACCATCATGCGGACGATCGGATCCGTCCGCAGCTTGTCCCAGGCCCCGGAGAGCGTCATCAGGCCGTTGATCATGCCGCCCCAGGAGGGCATCCAAAGCATGATCGAGAACGCCATGCCTAGCGTCTGGGCCCAGTCCGGCAGGGCGGTGTAGTGGAGGTGGTGCGGGCCGGCCCAGATGTAGAGAAAGATCAAAGCCCAGAAATGGATGATCGACAGCCGGTAGGAATAGACTGGCCGGTTGGCCTGCTTGGGCACGAAATAGTACATCATGCCAAGGAAGCCGGCGGTGAGAAAGAAGCCCACGGCATTGTGGCCGTACCACCACTGCGTCAAGGCGTCCTGGACGCCGGAGAAGGCTGAATAGCTTTTTGAACCCACGAACGAGACTGGCATCGACAGGTTGTTGATCACATGCAGCATCGCGATGGTCACGATGAAGGACAGGTAGAACCAGTTGGCGACGTAGATGTGCGGTTCCCTGCGCTTCAAAATGGTGCCGAGGAACAGGACGAGGTAGGCGACCCAGACGATGGTCAGCCAAAGATCCACATACCATTCGGGCTCGGCGTATTCGCGGCTTTCGGTGATGCCGAGCAGGTAGCCCGTCGCAGCCATGACGATGAACAGCTGATAGCCCCAGAACACGAACCAGGCCAGATTGCCGCCGAACAGCCGGGCGCGGCAGGTGCGCTGTACGACATAAAGGGACGTGCAAAGCAACGCATTGCCGCCGAAGGCAAAAACCACGCCGGATGTATGCAACGGCCGCAAGCGGCCAAAGTTGAACCAGGGCTCGACGCTGAGATCGGGATAGGCAAGCTGCAGCGCGATGACCACACCAACCAGCATGCCTACGACGCCCCAAAACACCGTCGCGACGGCCCCGTAACGGATTGGACCGTCCATAAAAGCGGAGGGGTCTATCGGAACTACAGGCTTGAACTCCGTATTGCGCAACAGGATCGCGGTGAAACCAGCTACGGCGAAGAACAACACCCACATATGCTGGCGGAAAGGTTCATCTACGCCGAAACCGGCAGCCACCAGGGCCGCAAAAGCAAACAGGCTTAGAAGCACGATCTCTGTGCCGAATTTCATCGCAAATCCCGATCTCGAATCCGGCGGACGCCAAATCCGCTGTGCATCAATTGCGCAGCCGCCGCCTGCTCGCCCTGATCCATGTCAGGGCCGCCCATTTGTTTCCGGCAGCATCGAGTTCGGCGCAATCAGATGGTGGCGAATGAAGAGGGAACGTAGCGGGCCTGCTCGCTCATGGACAAGTGGGGTGGGCTCGGAGCCGGGGCGGGCGTGGAGACGGGCGACACAATGAGGCGTGCCCATTCGAAAAAGCTGGGGCTCAGCGACGGGCTGAAAAGTACTGTCGTGCCTTGCTAAACGTCGCTCGCTTCGAATGGCTCGGGACGGCCAACGCAATCGTTGCGTTGCTTCGTGACATTCACCGGTTCGAGGAGGGGCAATCTTGCCTCCACCAGCCGCTTGCGCGCCGGCCACCTCGGGGATCAATGCTTCGCCGGCGAGCTGTCCGAAACACTCCTGGCGATTGGTCAGGTGATCCGGTAGCGAGCGCGGAAGCTGTCGGGTTCATGCTGCCGCGGCATCACGAAGGGTTATGGCGACACATTGCATTCGAACGGCGCCACGAAACGGAGTTGGCGACGCAGACCCCGCAGCTTGGGCCTATCCAAACTGCCGCGCCATTCGGCTGCCGCAACGCTGCTCCAGCCGGCTCATGCTGTCCACGATCACGCGGCGTTTGTTCTCGATCCGGATCACGCCGTCAGCTCGCAATCGCGTCAGCTGGCGGCTCACGGTCTCGTTCGTAAGTCCAAGGAAATCAGAGATGTCGGCACGAGTCAGCGGCAGATCGAACGACGCTGACCTGGCGGCCGGGTCAACACTGGAATCGATATTCCGGGCGATCATGACGAGAAAACTCGCCACCTTTTCCGATGCCGTCTTGCGCCCCAGCGTCACCATCCATTCGCGTGCTGCGTCGAGTTCGTCCAGCGTCTGCCTGAGCAGGCGATGCTCGAGTTCCGGTGATTCCTTCATCATCCGTTCCACGGCTGCCTTCGGAAACGAGCACAGCGTGACAGCTGTTGCCGCTTCCGCATTGATCTCGCTTTCCACCTTGAAGGGTCGTCCCAGAAAATCCGGCGCAAACCGGAGAGCTACGATCTGCTGGCGCCCGTCCGAAAGGCTCTTTGTTAGCTTCACCACGCCTGAAAGCACATTCGAATAGCTGTCGACGGCCTCGGCATCGCCGATCAGTTCGACTCCCGACTCGATCTTGTGGCGCGTCGAATTTTTGGCGAGCCCAACCAAACGGTCTGGATCGAGCGCACCGCAGACACCACGACGCCTTGCCTCGCAAGAGAGGCAAAGAACGGGAACGCCGGAACTGTGAATGTCTTGCCGTAATGTCATGCCGTCGCTCTACCCTTCTCCCAAGCGCCGACAGGGTAGCAATCTAAGGTAGAAAAATCCTTGCGGCAGTTTGTCCGAGTTGCTGACCGAAATCAGGGCTTTGGCTCGCCAATAAGCCCAGAGTTCCAGCGATGCAAACATGGTGGACCACAACATGCAGTCCGAAATAGCTGCCCAGGTTGGCGAGAACGTCCCGCGCTATACCAGTTATCCAACTGCACCGCATTTCCACGCGGGCGTCAATCCTGCGGTTTATCGTGGCTGGCTGGAGGCGCTTAAAAGTGGCAGCGAGATCTCGCTCTATCTGCACATCCCCTATTGCGACAGACTCTGCTGGTTCTGTGCGTGTCATACCAAACAGACGCGCCACTATGAGCCGGTGACGGCCTATCTGCGCTCGCTACACGCGGAGATCGCGACGGTTGCGGGTCTCGTCAGCGGCAAGGGCCATGTCCGCGCAGTCCACTTCGGCGGCGGTTCGCCCACCATGCTGAAGCCCGAGGACATGGTGGCGCTTGGCGCGTTTTTGCGGGACAGCTTCGATTTTCTCCCGGACACAAAAATCAGCGTCGAGATCGATCCAAACGACATGGATGAGGCGCGCCTTGATGCGCTGGCCGAAATCGGCATGACCAGGGCGAGTCTCGGCGTCCAGGATTTCGAGCCAAAAGTGCAAAAGGCAATCAACCGCGAGCAAAGCTTTTTGCAAACGAAGGCTGTCGTCGACGGAGTTCGCTCCCGCGGCGTCGGTTCCGTCAATCTGGACCTGCTCTACGGATTGCCGCACCAGAGTAGGGAGAGCGTCTGTTCCACCGTAGCGCAGGCGCTGACCCTGGAACCGGACAGGATGGCGCTGTTCGGCTACGCGCATGTGCCCTGGTTCAAGAAGCATCAGACGATAATCAAAGAGGCGTGGCTGCCTGGCCCCATGGAGCGTTTGGCGCAATCGCAACTCGCCGCGCGAGCGATTGTGGACAAGGGGTATGAAGCAATAGGGCTCGATCATTTCGCCAAGCCAGGCGATGCCTTGGCGATAGCGGCCCGCGCAGGGGCTTTGCATCGCAATTTTCAAGGCTACACGGAGGATTGCTGCGAGACACTGATCGGGCTTGGCCCTTCGTCCATCGGCCGTTTTCGCCAAGGCTACGTGCAGAACAATATTTCGACCGCCGAGTACGGAAGTATGGTTGCGCATGGCGGGCTGGCGGTTGTCCGCGGTATCGCGCTTTCCGACGACGACCGCGTTCGCGGCTGGATCATCGAGAGGCTGATGTGTGATTTCGCCTTCTCGGCAGTCGATCTGCTGGAACGCTTCGGCAAAGCCGGCCAGAAGCTCCTTCTTGAGTCGAGTACCATGGCCCTCCACGATCCCGTTCGATTGCTTGAACTGGATGGCGACCGTTTCGTCGTGCCGGCTGAAAGTCGCCCATTCGTCCGAAGCATCGCGGCCAGGTTCGACAAATATTTCCAAAGCGGAAGGGCCAGGCACTCGGTTGCAGTTTGAGCCAAAGAGTGCGGTCGCGGTGACGCGCTCCCCTGTTTGCCTCCATTGTGAGTGAGCCTGTTCACGTGTGATCCTTGACGGATCGGGTTACATATTCAAGCGGAGTTAGCCCATCGAGGCTCGTGTGCGGGCGGTTCACTCATTGCCTCGGTTACTCGGAATCTGAGCCTGCCAGACGCCGCGACTTCTCCGGCATGCTGGACGTCGGCAAACCTTCTTTTCTGGCCTTGGCAAACGCTCGGTCGCCTTCCAGAAACCCCGCCAGCATGAAAGGGATGAGTTCCGCCACCGTTTCAGACTCGCCATAGGCCTGACGATAAAGGGCAGCATACTCCTTGAGTGCTTGGCCCAACTGCGCGCTGACGGTGATGGTAATCTTCGAAGGTGTTCGGTCTGGAAGCTTTCCAAGTTTCAAGTTGGCCATATTCACTCCTGCTCAACTCGCGTATGGCCGTAGCAGCAGATCCTTGTGCACGATGACGCGCAGTGGCCAACCTGGGCGGATGGTGATGGTGGGCTGAACATTGAGGTTCTTCTCGGTGATGCGCTGGCCGGCTTGACTGACGTTCTGCTGAGTGGATTCCCGGATCGCTTTGACCAGATCGCTTTCGTTTTCTCCAAAACTTAACTCGGTGCCGACGCCCAGCAATGTGGCCAGCGCGACTCCCTTGATCAGCTGCCAGGTGTGGAAATCGATCTTGTCCTCGAGCCCGGCATAGCCGGCAGTGTCTGTCGCCGGCAGATTGTCGATTTCGATCGAAGAACCGTCTGGCAGTATTATTCGCTGCCAAACCAGAAGCGCCCGTTTTTGCCCAAATGCGACGACGCTGTCATAGGTCCCGATCAGCCGCGAGCCTTGCGGGATAAGCAGGATGCTGCCGGTGAGCGTATCGTGCACGTTCTCGGTGACCTGCGCGACGACAAACCCGGGCAAGTCGGAATTTATGCCGGTGATGAGACTTGCGGCGATCACGCTGCCGGCCATGAGCTGATTTGGCGAAGCTGGCGTCTGCAATGCATGCAGGTTGTAGATCCCGCTGGTGCTACGCTGGCTGACAAAATCGAGCTTGCGTTGTTGATTGTTCTGATCGCCCTCAGCCGGGGCAACGGAATCTGACGGCCGAGCGGCATCAGATTGCGGAGGCGCCCCGAACGGCTGCTGGGCACTTTTCGCATTACCGCCGATGCCCCCCTCCTTGGGTTGATTTTCAATGCGGAAGAAGACTTGTGATTCGCGCGCCTCAATCGCCTGCTGGGCAACACGCTGCTCCTCGGCGGAGTTGTCCTGCCCTGGCGCGATGCCGAGCTGGCGCCGCCGCTCAAGGATGGGGCGACCGAGGTCGCCCGGCAGTGGTGGTCCAAGCACAGGAGGGTTCGGCTTCACTCCGGAATAGTCCTTGGGAAGTGTTTCAAGTCCTTCAGGGGTTGGCTTGCGGTCAGTGTTGTAGAGATCTTCCGCCTTTTCTTTGAAGCGAAGCGCCGGTCCCTGCAGCGCCATCATCGTGACGCCCAGGATGGCACCGGACCCGACGGCAGCGATGGCGACGATCACGCCGCGCTTGAACTGCACGGCGCGGCGGGGCGAGGCCCGTAACTGCAGCTGCTCGGGATCGAGTTTTGGCGGAGCATTGGATGGGGAAGTGTCGGTCATAAGGCCCCTCTCCTCACCTGCTGGAGCGCGCAAAGAGAGATACGCGACGCGGCGGTTGCCGGCCGTCCGTCCTTGTGATGCGCACCACTTGCTGCTGCTTGGTGCCGAGGCGTAGTTCGGCCGCGGCGAAGAGCCGATCGACAATGTAGTAGTTGCCGCGCATGCGGTAGTTGACGAGCTGGTTGTCCCCGTCAGAGCCGACGATGAAGAGTGGCGGGGCCTCTCCCTGGTCTATGCGGCGGGGGAACTCGATATAGACCTTGCTGCCATCATCGAAGGCTCGCGTCGGTCTCCAGGGCGGTGTGTCGCCCCTAATCGAGTAGCGAAAGCGAATGTTTTCGAGCGCCACGTTCGACGCCACCGGCATGGTAGCCTCGGCCTGAGCGTTACGCTGGCGGAGCGCGACGATCTGGTCCTCGCTGTACGTCCAGGAGATCGCCGCCATAGCGGTCTTATCGGTGCTTTGAAGCTGCAAGTGGTAGGTGCGTCGTTCCGTGGTGATCACCAGATTGGTGCTAAGTCCCGGCGCGAAGGGTTTTACCAGCACATGGGTGCGCCGGTCGTCACCGGTGCCGCTGACGGTATCGCCGATGACCCAGCGCACCGTGTCGCCGGCCGACACGGCTGTCAGTTTCTCGCCCGGCTGTAGGGCGATATCGGTGACGCGCTCCGGCGCGGCATAGAGCTGATAAAGCGCGCCATCGGTGAAGGGATAGACCTGCACCGCATTGACGTAGCCGTACCGGGTGGGTTGCTGCGTCGCCGCCTTGTTGGCGTCGGCGACGCGTTCTTCAGGAGAGCGCTTGTCGTCGGCGATTTTGCCCGGTTCTGGCTGCAACTGGCCGGGGAGCGGCAACGGCTTTGGCACCTCGACTATCTTGACCGGTGTCTCTGGCGCCTTCTCGATTGCCGCTGCTTTGAAGTCGGCAGCATCATACGAGATTTCAGGCGGCACCGGCTTCGATGCGCAGGCCAAGAGAACTGCTGCCGATGCGGATAGGATCAGCGCGGCACGGAACGATTGGGCTCTATTTGTCATCGGCGGGCTCCTTCGGGGAAAACGGATGTCGGTGCGGCACTGTCGAGCTCGCGCGACCAGTCGATGGCGTTGATGAATACACCGAGCGGATTGTTGCGCAGCTGATCCGTATTGCTTGGCGGGCGGATCACGATGGTGAGGATCGCGGTCCAGCGCGTGGTGCTGGCAAGGCTGCCGCGCTCAAAGACCTGCTCAGTCCATTTGACCTGGAACGAGCTGTCGGAAGCCCTGACCACACTGGTCACCTGGACGGACACGCTGCGCGTTCCGATCTGACCGAAGGGATCGTTTGCCTTGGCGTACTCATTGAGGAAGAGTGCCGCACGGTCGGTGGCAAGGTCGTAAGCCGCCAGCCAGTTCTGCCGCACCAGCACCGGATCAGTGGAGACGGAACGGACATTCTGGATGAAGCGGCCGAGGTGCCAGGCTATCTCGGCGTCGGAGGGCTCGTAGTCTTGGATAGCCGGCGCGACGGCGCGTGCCTCGCCGAAGCGGTCGACCTCGACGACGTAAGGCACAACACGGCTCTGCATCGACTGCCATACGAGTCCGCCAGAGAGCCCGGTCGCCAAGGCCAGACAGCCGAGGGCCATGAGCCGCCAGTTCCTAGCCTGTACTCGAGATGAGCCGATGCGCTCGTCCCATAGCTGGGCGGCCTTTTGATACGGCGTGACCGGTTCGGGTGTCCTGCCGTAACGTTGAACGGGTCGCTTGAACAGCATCTAGTCATCCTTGTCGTTGAGAGAGGGATTGGCGCTGCCTCCCGGCCTGTCGCCTTCACGGACAGCCTGCATGGCGGCGTGGCGGTGGGCACGGGCGGTCTGTTCGGAACGCAAGCGTCTTGCCCACGTCGGAGCGGCATTAGGATCTGCAGCGGTTGGGTTTCCAGTCATGGACGCGGTGGTCGCACCACCGGTCGCGGTCCATGCCGCTTCCCGGCCGGCATCGGCGCTGCGCCCGAACGTTCCCGCGGCAGCTCTTGCTGCTCGCATCGCGGCGCCGCCGGCGGCACTGGTCACGCCCTGCAATCCAGCAGCCACACCGGACAGGCCGGTGTGGGGCGAGGTTGCTCGCCCGATCTGCCAGGCCGTTAAAGCAGCCGATCCCATCGTTGTGCCGGCCCGAATTGCGGCGAGACTGCCGCCGGCTGCCATGCGCGCGCCAGCAAATGCCGTGCCTCCGGCAACGAGCGATGCACCAGCAGCCGCCGCAGTCGTGCCAAGTGCGGCGCCCGCGCCAAGCTGCGGCGCGCCGGACACTAGACCCGACGCGATGCCGGGCCCAAAGATGCCGAGCCCAAGCAACGCCAGCGCGCCCAGCACCTGTGACATCGCGGCGGCCAGGTCCGGCTCCTTGCCTTGCAGCGCGGAAGCAAACTCGCCGAAGAGTGTGGAGCCGATGCCGACGATGACGGCAAGTACCATCACCTTGATGCCTGAAGAGATGACATTGCCGAGCACGCGCTCGGCCAGAAACGCCGATCGATTCCAGAGTGCGAAGGGAACCAGAACAAAGCCGGCAAGCGTGGTGAGCTTGAACTCAAGGATTGTGATGAACAGCTGAATGGAAAGGATGAAGAAGGCGATGATGACCAGGAACCAGGCCATGAGCAGCACGAAGATGGTGAGCGCGTTGCCGAAGATTTCTGGAAAGCCGAGCAGCTGACTTGCCTGATCAAGCAGCGGCCAAGCGCCTTCGAAGCCCGTCGCGGCGATGCGGCCCGGGCGCATGAGATTGTCTGGGGAGAGATTGCCGGAGGACGCGTTGATGCCGAGCCCGGCAAAGGAGCGATAGATGATGTCGGCGAGGTTCTTATAATTATTCAAGATGAAGGCGAAGACGCCGACATAGAGCACCTTGCGGGTAAGCCGGCCGAGAATGTTGGGCTCGTCGCCGAGCGCCCAGGCCAGCCCGGCCAGCGTGATGTCGATGCCGATCAGGATGGTGGTGAGGAAGGCGACGTCGCCCGAAAGCAGACCGAACCCGCTGTCAATGTAGTGGATGAAGGTCTCCATGAAGCGATCGATGACGCCAAGGTCGTTCATGCCACCGCCTTCCTCGTCAGAGTTGGTGATCAATTGCCGGGATAGGCCGAGCCGGTACCCAGGAAGCGCTTGGTCGTCTCGCGGGCGGCTTCCTCGGACTGCGCCTTGCGCGCGGCATCCTCGGCCTCAGCTCGAAACTGAGTCGCGAGCAGCGTTTGGATCTGCATCTGCTGCTTGGTCGAAAGCGCGATCAGCTGGTTGGTGGCCTGGCTTGCCTGAAGCGCACCGGCTGCCCCTTGGCTGCGGTTGACGAGATCGGCAAGCAGGTCGCCGTCGGCGCGGACGTTCTCGACGATCTGCGACTGGACCCGCATGGTCTGGCGGAACGCCTGCATGGCGCTCTGCCAGCGCTCGCGCGCAGCGGTTGCCACATCGCTGACCTTGATCGTGGCCTCGTAGCTTTCTGGATATTGGCTGCGCCACTGGTCTTGAAGCTTGCCCAGATCAAAGCTGAGGCCACTCGCCTGGTCCATCAAACCGTCAATGCGATGGATCGAACCGGTGAGTTGGCCCACGGAAGAGAAATCCAGACGCTGAAGATTGCGCGCCATGTTCTGCAGCATGGTTGCCTGGTTCTGCAGCGACTGGATCTGGTTGTTGATCTGCTCCAGCGCGCGCGCCGCCGTCAGCACGTTCTGCGCATAATTGGATGGATCGAACACGATAAGGGCGTAGGCCGGCTGCACATAGTCGGCCATTGGCTTGGCGATCAGGGAAACGGTGATCAGGCTGGTGAAAAGACGGCGTCCAATCATGAGGATTGCTCCATGTCTGGTTGAGGGAATTGCTGGAGAAGCTCGGCAGCCCAATCGACGCCGCGCGCGCTCAGAAAGCGGGAGGCAAAGCTGTCTTGCCCGTCTTCAGACTGGATTTTGTCGATCAGGGTCTGCGTCGCCGGATCGGAAGCGCCGCAAAGCGCAAGAGTGATGGGGCCAAGCCCGAGCTCGAAGAGACGATTTCCGCTACGTGACTGAAGATAGTAGTGGCGCTTCGGCGTGGCGCGGGCGATCAATTCGATCTGCCGCTCGTTCAAGCCGAAGCGCTCGTAGGCTGCCCGCGCTTGTGGTTCCACAGCACGATCATTGGGAAGGAAAATGCGCTGGGGGCAGCTCTCGATGATCGCCGGCGCGATTGAAGAGCCCGCGATATCAGCCAGCGATTGCGTAGCGAAGATCACCGAAACATTCCGCTTTCGGAGCACCTTCAGCCATTCGCGGATACGGGCGGCGAAGAGCGGATTGTCGAGATAGACCCAAGCCTCGTCGAGCATCAGCAGCGTCGGCCGTCCATCGAACCGCTCCTCAAGACGATGGAACAGGTAAGTGAGCACAGGCAGCACAGCGCCTTGGCTCTGCATCAGCTCTTCCGTCTCGAAACACTGCACATTCGATAAGGCCAGCCGATCATCATCGGCGTCGAGCAGGCGGCCGAAAGGACCGTCGAGCGTGTAGGGCATCAACGCGGACTTCAGCCCGTTGGACTGAAGCAGGACCGAAAGGCCGGTCAGCGTGCGTTCCTGCGCCGGCGCGGTGGCAAGGCTGGTGAGTGCCGACCAGATTGCCTCCTTCACCTCCGGCGTGACGGTGACATTCTCATGGGCAATGAGGCCGACAATCCACTCGGCTGCCCAACTGCGGGCAGCCTGGTCGCCGATATTGCGCAGGGGCTGGAAGGCGAGCGCACCGTCAGCACCCAGCGCGTAGTGTTCTCCACCCGTGGCAAGGACTGCCGCGCGCGCCGAATTGCCTTTGTCGAAGACATAGACCTGCGCGCCGGCATAGCGCCGGAACTGCAGCGCAATCAGGGCAAGCAGCACCGATTTGCCGGCGCCGGTCGGGCCAACGATCAGCATGTGGCCGACATCGCCGACATGGGTGGATAGTCGGAATGGTGTCGACCCGTTGGTCTCTGCGAACAGAAGTGGCGAGGCCTCTCGCTGGGTGACCTTGGCGAGATGCTCGTTCGCCGTAGGACCTGCCCAGACCGACGACAATGGCATGAGATGCGCAAGGTTCAATGTGTGAACGAGCGGCTGGCGAACATTGGCATAGATATGACCAGGCAGCGAGCCGAGCCACGCCTCGACCGCATTGACGCTTTCGCTGATGGTGGTGAAGCCGAGCCCATTGATGATTCGCTCGACCGCGCGAAGTTTCTCCGCGGCGGCTTGATGGTCCTCATCCCACACTGTCACCGTTGTGGTGAGATAACCGAAGCCGACATGGTCGCCGCCCAACGCCTGAAGGGCTGCGTCGGCATCGAGCGCCTTGTTGTCGGCATCGCTGTCGACCAGCGGGACAGGTTCGTTGGTCACGACCTCGCGCAGGATGGCCGCGATCGATTTGCGCTTGGCAAACCACTGGCGGCGCAACCGTGTCAGCGTCTTCGTGGCTTCCGTCTTGTCGAGCGGGATGAAGCGCGTCACCCAGCGATAGGCGAAATCCTGATGATTCAACGCGTCGAGAATTCCGGGCCGGGTGAGATTCGGGAATCCGAGGACGGTAAGGGTGCGAAGATGGTGTTCGCCGAGCATCGGCTCCAAGCCGCCGGTAAGCGGCGCGTCCACCAGGATGCCGTCGAGATACATCGGCGTTTCCGGGACAGCGAGTGGATGGCGGCGGGTCGAGATTGTGCCGTGGAGGTAAGTCAGGGTCTCGGCATCGTCGAGCACGCGCACCTCGGGCATGAAACCGGACAAAAGATCGAGGACCCGGTCGGTCTCGTCGCGAAACCGCGCCAGCTCCTGGGGCCAGTCTCTCCCGCCGCCAGATTGGTGTGCGTCAACGAGCGCGCTTTCAGCCCTCGCCCGTGCGTCCGGGGGCGGCATGAACAGCAAAGTCAGGTGATAGCGGCTCTCGTAATGCGCGACCTTGCCCTCGAAGGCCGCGCGTCGTTCTTCATCGACCAGCCAAGACGCGGCGTCGGGAAAGGTTGAGTTAGGATAGCCGAGCGCCTCTATGCGCTCGGCTTCGAAGAACAATGCCCAGCCGGAGCCGAGCCTTCTCAACGCGTTGTTTGCCTGGGCGCAGATGCCGACAAGTTCTGCTTCCGTCGCGCTTTCGAGATCGGGCCCGCGGAACCGTAAGGTCCGCTGAAAGCTGCCGTCCTTATTAAGCACGATGCTGGGCGCGACGAGCGCTGCCCAGGGCAGATGGTCGGCAAGTTTGTCGGCTTTGCTGCGGTATTCTGACAGGTTCAGCATGCCAACCATCCCTTCAGACGAAGGTGACGAACGAGCACGCTGGTGAAGTCTGGATCGCGTCTTGTGGCAAAGACCGCCAGAGTGTGGCCGGCAATCCACAGCACCAGCCCAGCGATCCACTGCTGCAAACCGAGTCCGATAGCTGCGGCCACCGTGCCGTTGACGATCGCCACCGCTCGCGGTGCACCGCCCAGCAGGATGGCTTCGGTCAATGCCCGGTGAACGGGAACCGCGAAACCCTCAATATGCTGCTCTCCAGCGACCATCAGACGAGTGCCCCGCCGCCAAAGGAGAAGAAGGAGAGAAAGAAGCTCGATGCCGCGAAGGCGATCGACAGCCCGAAGACGATCTGGATCAGCCGGCGGAAACCGCCTGCGGTGTCACCGAAGGCAAGGGTTAAGCCCGTGGTGATGATGATGATCACGGCGATAATCTTGGCGACCGGTCCCTGTACAGACTCCAGGATCTGCTGCAGCGGCTGTTCCCAAGGCATGCCGGAGCCTGCTGCGCGGGCTGGGACCGTGAGAACAAGCACGAGCGCGGTGGACGAAAGAAAGCGAAGCTTCTTGCACATGAATTGGCCTTTCAAAACTGCTGAAGTTGCGGGAGCGTCAGTTGGGTGACGGCGTAATCGCCGCTGCCGTCGAGACCGGTGACCTCGGCGATGGCGTCAATGCGGCACGAGGATCCGCGCCCGGCGATGAAGACAATCAGATCGATGGCATCGGCGATCAGACGGCGTGGTACAGTGACGACGGCTTCCTGCGCGAGTTGCTCGATCCGGTAGAGGGCGGAGCGCGCCGAATTGGCGTGAACCGTGGCGATGCCGCCGGGGTGGCCAGTGTTCCATGCCTTCAGCATATCGAGGGCTTCCGCACCCCGGACTTCGCCTACGACGATGCGGTCGGGCCTGAGCCGCAGCGTCGAGCGTACGAGATCGGCAAGCGTTACCGAGCCCCGTCTTGTCCTGAGTGCAACGCAGTCCTTGGCAGCGCACTGCAGCTCGCGTGTGTCTTCGATAAGGATCACCCGCTCGTCGCATTCCGCGACTTCGGCCAGCAGCGCATTTGCGAGCGTGGTTTTGCCCGACGACGTGCCGCCTGCGACCAATATGTTGCGCCGCTCGCGCACGGCCTTCCTCAGCGCATCGGCCTGCAGCGGCAGCATTATTTGGTCGGCGACATAGTTGGCCAACGTGTAGAGTTTTGCGGCCGGTTTACGGATGGCGAAGCATGGCGCCAGAACGACTGGCGGCAACAGCCCCTCGAAGCGCTCTCCCGAGGGCAGTTCGGCGCTGACGATCGGACTACCCGCATGCGCCTCGGCACGCACATGGGAAGCGACCAGGCGGACGATGCGTTCCGTCTCGGATGGGTGCATATGCACGCCGGTACCGACCCGACCTTCTCCCAGCCGGTCGAGCCGCAGCGCACCGTCGGGATTGACCATCACCTCGATAACAGATGAATCGGCAAGGGCCTCAGCGATTGCCGGGCCCATGGCGGTGCG
The DNA here is from genome assembly GCF_055901555.1 of Mesorhizobium sp. WSM4821. NCBI lineage: Bacteria > Pseudomonadati > Pseudomonadota > Alphaproteobacteria > Hyphomicrobiales > Phyllobacteriaceae > Mesorhizobium > Mesorhizobium sp. WSM4821. The sequence goes on from NZ_CM148371.1 coordinate 7,202,663, forward strand.
CAACATGGCACGATGGCGATGGTCGACCTCCGGATGAGAACTCATCCTTCCCCTCCCCCGCCATTATCCGTCCCAAGCGACCGTTTGCCTGAGGCGATCTGGCGGCCCACTTGCTCGACGAATTTGTCGAAGCGCTCCTGGGCAATCGCCTGCGTCGCCCTGTCCGGGACTGGTGTGTGAGCATGAAGCGTGACGGAAAAGCGAATGAAGAGCGCCAGGCTCTCTAGGATCATGTCGACGTCGCGTCTGAGATGACCGAGGTCACGGGAAAGACGGTCGAGCCTTACGCCGTAGCGCCGGTCGAGCTCGTTCTCGCCACGCCGCTCGATAAAGGCCTCGACTGCCTTCGCCACGATCGCTGATTTGGTCGTCGATGGATCGCGGCTGAGGTCGTCCAGTTTCTTGCTCAAGTCGGGTTCGAGCAGAAACTGATGACGAATGCGCTGAGGGCTCATGTGGCTCTTCCAACTATCCCAGCGCTGTTGCGCGGGCGGGAACGAGCATCGCCGACTTCCTCGAAATTGCTTATGGCCGTTATCTACGCTGATTTGCGCTCTGCCTTCGGCGGCTTCTTTCAGAAGCCGGGTACGATGTCCTTGTTGTCGCCCCTTCCCTCGTTGATGCCATAGGCGCGTGCGGCAGTGGAAATTCGGTCCATCACGCGCCTGTCGGCAACTGCCTCGCTATCATCGTCCGCGGGCTTGAGCAGGTCGTCCCGGTCGGGCTCCAGAGTGACGGCTGTATGCTCTTCAGGCAGACCCGGATGTCGCTGTTGCTGGACACCTCCTTCATCTTCAATTGCCTCGCCCGCGCTTTCGCCGCCGCCAGCAAGACGGCGGTCAACGCCCCGCACCTGCCCGATCCAACAGTCCGGACGCGGTACTGGCCGATCCGCGTAAGCGCCGTCGCGCAATACCGGCGCAGAAAGCACGCGCTCGGTGAAATTTGGATCCTGGTAGTAGCGCAGCTTCTTTGCCCGGATCGGCGGCAGCCCTGAAACCAACACCAGTTCATCGGCTTGCGGCAACTGCATCACCTCGCCCGGCGTCAATAGTGGGCGGGCGGTCTCCTGGCGGCTAACCATCACGTGCGACAGCCAGGGGGCCAAGCGATGGCCGGCATAGTTGCGCATGGACCTCAGCTCCGTCGCCGTGCCGAGCGCGTCCGAAATGCGTTTGGCCGTGCGCTCGTCATTGGAGGAAAAGGCAATCCGCACATGGCAGTTGTCGAGAATGGCATTGTTGTCCCCATACGCCTTGGAGATCTGGTTCAAGGATTGCGCGATCAGATATGCACGGATGCCATAGCCGGCCATGAAGGCGAGCGCGGTTTCGAAGAAATCAAGGCGACCGAGCGCCGGGAATTCGTCCAGCATCATGAGCAGTTGATGCTTCCTGCTCTTCTTAGGATCCCCCTCCAGCCGCTCCGTCAGACGCCTGCCGATCTGATTGAGCACAAGTCGCACCAGCGGCTTCGTGCGCGAGATGTCCGATGGCGGCACGACCAGATAGAGTGACATCGGTCGCTCGGCATCCAGGAGGTCGGCAATGCGCCAGTCGCAGGCTGATGTCGCTGCCGCCACGGTAGGATCGCGATAGAGGCCGAGGAACGACATGGCGGTCGAAAGAACGCCTGAACGCTCGTTCTCCGACTTGTTCAACACCTCGCGAGCTGCCGAGGCCACGACAGGATGGACCTGGGGCTTATCCGCCGCGCCGAGATGGTTGGTCGTCATCATCCGCCGTAGTGTCGCGGCAAACGAGCGTTGCGGGTCCGACAGGAAGGTGGCGACGCGAGCGAGCGTCTTTTCCTCTTCGGCGTAAAGCACGTGCAAAATGGCGCCGACCAAGAGTGAGTGACTGGTTTTCTCCCAGTGGTTCCGCCGGTCCAGCGCGCCTTCCGGATCTACCAGGATGTCGGCGATGTTCTGGACGTCGCGGACCTCATCTGGACCTTTTCGTACCTCCAGCAGCGGGTTATAGCGCGCCGACCTCGGATCGGTCGGATTGAACAGGAGACAGTAGGAGAACTTCGAGCGCCAGCCGGAGGTCAACTGCCAGTTCTCGCCTTTGATATCGTGAATGACGGCCGAGCCGGTCCAGGACAGAAGAGTTGGAACAACCAGTCCGATGCCCTTGCCTGATCGTGTTGGGGCAAAGGCCATGACGTGCTCGGGCCCGTCATGGCGCAGATAGCGATCCTTCAGCTTGCCTAGGAAAACGCCGGCCGGCCGAAACAGCCCTGCCGTCTCGATCTCGTGAGTCGCGGCCCACCTTGACGAGCCATATGTGGTGACCGACCCGAGCTGTCGCGCGCGCCAGAGCGAGCCGGCGATCGCGGCGGCACAGCCCACCAACCCACTGGCGCCGGCAAGTGCACCGGCCTTATCGAAGACCTCGGGCGCATAAGCGTCGAAGTGGAACCACCATTCGAACAGTTTCCACGGCTTGTAGATCTGCCAGCCAGCCGCGACTAACCATGGCGCGCCGAGTGGCGGTTGATGGCCGAGCATGTGGGCGCACCACTGCGTGGCCGCCCATACGCCGAGTATCACGATTGCGAACACGACGGCGATCTGCCCAATCAGCAACTTCGTAGGCGTCATCGGCTTGCTCCGCAGTTCTGGACATGCGGGGCCAAGCATCGCGCGGTGCGATGTGAACTGAAATGCACACTACGCACGACCAGGTGCGATGAGGGAATGGGCAGGATCGCTCAGACTGGAAACTTTCGGTGGAGCAAATATGCCCATTTGGCCGCAGACCTGATCTGCGTCTCGTCGACATCCTAATGCCGGTGACGCTTTGAAGTGTATTTCCGATGGACGCATGCCACCTGTGAGCGCGTCACAATCATTCGACGGTGACCGATTTTGCGAGATTGCGCGGCTGGTCGACATCTTTGCCCATGGAGACCGCCGTATGATAGGCAAGAAGCTGTATCGGCAGCGAGAAAATCATAGGTGCGATAATCTCGTCGACGGCCGGCAGCACGATCGTATGCATCGTGTCGAGTTTCGACGCAGCGGCCCCATTTTCATCGGTGATGAGGATAATCCGCCCTCCACGGGCGGCCGCTTCCTCCATATTGGAGACGGTCTTGTTGAAAAAGCGATCATGTGGCGCGATGACGATCACTGGCATGTTCTCGTCTATCAATGCGATCGGACCATGCTTCAATTCGCCAGCCGCATAGCCCTCAGCATGGATGTAGGAAATCTCCTTGAGCTTCAGCGCACCTTCCATCGCCAGTGGGAAACTGGTGCCGCGGCCAATATACAGGACACCATGACACTTTGACAGTTCGCGCGACAGGAGCTCGATATCTGGCTGGATGCTGTTCAGTACCCGGCCCATGACGCCCGGCATTTCGGCAAGGCTCCGGACGAGCGCCTTCACCTCATATTCAGTTAGCGTTACACGGTCCTTGGCAGCGCCGATGGCGAGTGTGGCCAGAACCGCAAGCTGGCACGTGAAAGCCTTGGTGGAGGCGACGCCGATCTCCGGGCCGGCAAGGATCGGGAAGATCGCGTCGGCCTCCCGAGCGATGGTCGATTCGCGGGAATTGACGACAGCGCCGGTTTTCAGCCCACGCCCCTTGCAGTACCTCAGGGACGCGAGCGTATCGGCGGTTTCGCCGGATTGCGAAATGAAAAGAGCCGCCGATTCCGGCGGCAACGGGATCTCCCGGTAGCGGAATTCGGACGCAACGTCGATTTCGACCGGCAGGCGCGCATAGCGCTCGAACCAGTATTTTGCGATCAGTCCGGCCAGATAGGCGGTGCCGCAAGCCGAGATCGCCAGGCTCGGGATGCTGGCGAAATCTATGCTCGAAACCGTATCGACGCGATTCCCTTCGAAGTTGATGTAATGACCGAGCGCACGGGCGATGACCTCGGGCTGCTCGTAAATTTCCTTCTCCATGAAGTGGCGACGGTTGCCCTTATTGGCCAGGTATGCCCCGGCCGTGGAAGTCTGGCGCGGACGTTCGACGGGATGGCCATCGAAATCGAAGATATCGGCGCCTGCCTTGCCGATAACGGCCCAGTCGCCGTCGACGAGATATGTGATTGCATTTGTGAAGGGAGCTAGCGCCATGGCGTCGGAGCCCAGGAACATCTCGCCGTCGCCGTGACCGATCGCCAGCGGTGGTCCATTGCGCGCCGCCATGATGGTCGACGGATCATCCTCGAAGAGAATGGCAAGCGCGTAGGCGCCCCTGACGCGCTTCAGCATGGCGTGCATTGCCTCACCCCGCCCCATGCCCTCCCGGCGGTGTCTTGCCAAGAGATGCACGACGACCTCGGTGTCGGTGTCGGTCTGGAACTCGGCGCCCGCCGCCGCCAGTTCGTCCTTCAACTCGGCGAAATTCTCGATAATGCCGTTGTGAACGACGGCCACACCGTCCGTAAAGTGCGGGTGCGCGTTGCGCTCAGTCGGTGCCCCATGAGTTGCCCAGCGCGTGTGTGCGATGCCGATGGTGCCACTCAGCGGCTCTTCCTTCAACCTCGTCTCGAGATTGATGAGCTTGCCCTCGGCGCGCCGGCAGTGCAACGAGCCCTCGGTGATGGTGGCAACGCCGGCCGAGTCATATCCTCGATATTCAAGACGCTTCAAAGCGTCGACCAACCGATCCGACACCGGCTGATGCCCAACGATGCCAACAATCCCGCACATGATCGTCTCCGAATTCTTCCCGGTAGCCTCAGCCGACCCGAAGGGCACCGCCCGGCGCTGAGCCTCCTAGTAGAATTCGGTAAAACAGGTAAAATCGATTGTTGGGATGGCTGCCATCCAGCCAGTGGATAAAAGAGGACGTGTTGACCAGCGAGAAACGGTACGCGCGGTGCCGGCTTGCGTCCACCAACCGCCAGTTGGGACGAGTTTCCGTAGTCGGATGAGGCGTAACGATCATCGCAATGTCCGCTTTTTACATGCTGTTGACTCGCCCAGTTAACGGCCCTTAGATCCATTGACTGCTACAATGCTTAGGGGTTTTCAAAATGCCGTTCAAACGGGCCGGTCTATACCCTGCCGATCTCGACCTATGCCAACGGGTATTCGACCAGATATGCAGTGACGAGCATATCGCCCGCTCATCGTTGGAGGCCGACAATCTCGCCCTGGATATTTTAGTCGCGTTGGAAGAAGAGGCTGACGCGGATGAGGCTGAGCTGCTTGAACTCATCAGATCGAAGCGGCGGGCTACTCGTCATCTCAGAAACCCTGCAGAGAGGCATGGCGGACGTCTTCGTCGCCGCTGAGGGATGCAGTCACCCGGACCTTCCCTTTGCCTGTTCGACTGCCTTGCTGGCCGCCTTGGCAAACTCCTGCATGTTTGCTCACGCGCACTGTCGGCCGTCTGGAACTTGCGCCAAACTCATCAGTTTTGGACAATGCCAAACAGCGCGTGGCAACGACCCTGACTTCCATCGGCACGCTGACATCCCGGCCGGCGGCTCGACGCCCCTCAAGGCGTGGCCTGGAAGCATCGCAGCCGGCGCCCTCGGCAGCGCGGCGGCCAACCTTGACTGCGTCTCGACACGAGGTCGGCGCTTCACCGGAAACGGCGCAAGGGCAGCGATAAGCACATGCGCAGGAGCCTGCCGTGGCAGTCACCTGAACCAGCAAGCGGCCCCGGGTGTTCTTCCGCTTTCATCCGGGCTTCGCCATCAACCCAAAACGGACAGCTGATGTGCTACAAAAACCCGACTACTTGAAAAGCTACCGACACACCCATGATCGACGCCGAGCCGGTTCGTGCCCTCGAAATCGATGACGACAACTTCGGCGTCGAGCTCCGGCCGGAGTTTCGCCACCACCGGGCCGATCCCCATCTCAAAGAAGTAGACAGCCTCTATAGGGGCGTTTGCGGTTTCGAGTTGGGTTCTCAATGGCAGATAGCTGCGGTGAAGGTGTGGGCTGAGCAATTGCGGGTCGGCCGGAGACATGCGCAGCAACAGTTCGTTTTTATGTGCCGTTGCTGGGTTATGAATCGGCTGCGCACGGTCGCGGTCTTTTGAGTAGGCGAGGCCAATCTTCGAGGTGTTGGGGCTGCTCATGGCTCCCTCCCGAATTGGGACGGAAGCATGATGCTCGCCTACAGCCGACGATGCTCGTAACGTTTATCGCCGATGTCGACATCGTTACACACCATCGGTGCGACGAGTCTCGCCTTTTCCGAGCATAAGAGCGGTTCACCTCGTCCACCGATCAGCTTGGAAAGCGGCGATACTCTGATGCTCGAAGCGCATGGCCAAACTGTTCGACCTCGTCAGATCGTTCGCGAGCCATTGAAGCGGAGGCGGCTCGTTGCTCGGAATGCCCTTATCCTCATGCCATGTGGAAGGGCATCCACAGCGACAGCAGCCGGGAGGAGCTCGATCCCTTGTTTTTGTCGAGCTGGTTCAGCAAATGTCCTCGACGTTTGCGCGAGCTCCGGCAAGCTTAGCGGCGATCTGGCGCGAGCCCGAGCATCTTGGTTAAATGGGATCGCAATTGGCCACGGGCGCGCTATCGTTTATCCGATAGACCTGCCAGAGCTGGTGGCACTCACGCTCTCGGAGCGCCTTGGTCGAACTCTAGCCGGGCCAGTCCAAGGCACACCACACAAGTTATGAAACGCTAGGACCACTCCTTTGCCGACCGACGTTCCAGGAGATACCGTCTCGCTGCACTATGCCAGAAATCTCTTTGCCGATATGCCGCTCGAGCACCGGCCGCCACGGGACCAGCACGAACTCGCGCGATTTCTCGATAACGGCGCATTTGCCGCTGGCGAGCTCAACTGAGCGGCGGAGAGTGCCTTGTACCCGGTCTCCGGGTCGCACTTCAGCATAGGACAGACCGAGCTCTTCCGAGAGCTGACCGGCAACACGGTTCAGTTCACGCTGGCGGAGGATCGAAATCATGTTGGCGCGATAGACGGTGCGGTCCTGCTCTTCATGCGCGAGACCCTGAGCAATCAGCCATTGCCGCCTGCGGGCTTGCGCCTCCCTCACCTCACGGCCAAAGCCGGAGTTGCGCAGGGCCTCTGGTGCATCGGAAACCATTTCCCGGTCGATCCAGGTGGCACCGTCGAACCCGATTTGCTGATCCAGCGGCATTGATGAGAGCTTGTCGACGACAACAGGCACAGCCATGGCTCGCTTGCGCTCGTAGTCGGCGACTTGGTCGAGATGGTTCGGCGCGATAATCCATGTGCCGTCGGCTTCGCGCCTGACAGTGCCGGTCTCGCGGCGAATGGCTTCCAAACGACGCACATGGGTTTCGGCGAAGCGTTCGCTGGCAGACGGATCATGCTTCAGGTGGATATCAACATTGTAGCGCCCGCCATGGACGGCAGCGATCTCGACGACGGTGCGGTCAACCTGCCTCGGCCCGGTGTTTCTCGGCGAGACACGGACGATGCAGCCGTCGGGCGTCGGTTCGGTGGCCTCGCCTTTGCCTACATCGATGTAGTGGCTTTTCCCGTCCACCCCATCCACAATGAGGTAGTGGCGGTCGTTGATCTCGTCGGCAAGCCCGCGCGCCACAAGGCGGCCAACGAAAGGTTGCGCGAGCTGCCCGGATTGATCGTGGATCACACAGTCGGCTGCACTTCGGGATAGTCCTTTACCCGCAATGTCTCGGTGCATCGTCTTGATTATGTCACCGCGCTCGCCGATGCGCTGCAGTGTCGCTTCGAGCTCATCGTCGAGGCGCCAGCGGCCGGAGCTGATCTCCTCGGCCAGACCCATCCGTCCGAGTTTGCGCAGGCGGCCCTGGTGCAGGGTCTGTCGAAAGGCGTCGCGGCCGACCGGAGAAACCAGTCCATCGCTGTCGCGCATGCTGAGCAGTTGCCGGTCGACGCTGGTGAAGCGCTCCTGCTCCATTTCCTGGCGCAGGCGGTGCTCGATCTCGCGATCGGTTCGTGGACCGAGATCGAGGCTGACCAGCTCGGCGGCCCGTTCGCGGATTCCGCTTGAGATATATTCCCGCGCGATGACGAGGTTCTCGCCGCGGTCGTCCTTGCCACGGACGATGATATGGGTGTGCGGGTGGCCGGTGTTGAAATGATCGACGGCAACCCAGTCGAGCTTCGTGCCGAGATCCTCCTCCATCTGCGCCATGAGCCGGCGCGTGAGTGGCTTCAGGTCGTCATACTGGATGCCGTCTTCGGGTGCGACGATGAAGCGGAATTGATGCCGATCGCCATCGGCACGATCAAGGAAGGCCTTGCTGTCGACGCGATCACTGTCGGCGCCGTAGAGCTCGCCAGGCGCGCCTTCCCGGGTAACGCCGTCGCGTTGGATGTAGCGCAGATGCGCACGCGCCCCACCCTGGCCTTTGCCGGCCAGCTTGACGACGCGCGCCTTGACCACCACCCGCCGCTGCCGGAAGGCAGCATACCTGTCGCGTGATTTCAGCAGCGCGGCGGCCGCTCCACCGCGCCCTGCCCGGCTGCCGTTAAAGCGGCCGCCGCCCTGCGGCCGGCCGCCGGCTCTGTTAATCGCCGCCCGGACCTGGCTGGCGAAGCGTTTGCCTGCCTTCGAGCCGCGCGAACCTATTCTGCCGAGCTTCGGCCTGAATTCGTCATCCTGCATCGTGGCCTCCCAGAAATCTCAAGCAGTGTCAGATATTTGCGTGTTCCACACTCCCGGCTCTGCCAGCAGCCTCCAGAAAAAACGATGTGCAGACAAAGACGTCGCTGCCTCCTGGAGGCAATGCCTTTATCTTGCCTTACGCCGCCCTTCCGCTTTCCGGCTTCCGCACCCGCTCTTTCCCGCCCCGCAAAACCGCCCCGCTCGCCGAGTCACCCGCCATTCGGTTTTGTCCGAGCGCGCAGCGGCACAAAGAGATCGCCTTTCGCTTCGCCTGCGCGAACGCCGTTACGAAGGAAGAAGAGCGAGCGGCCGGAGGGAGCGTTTTGGCTGTTTGGCGCCTTGGAGTCCCCTTCGAATTGATCAATGTCGTCCGCCGAAATCCCCTTTCCCCTGAGCTGTTTAAGATAGGCAGCTGTCTCCTTGGGCAGCGGCTTCCCACGCTTCAAATGCTCTTCGTAGCGCTCGGGTCCTGCATTATAGGCGGCAAACAGGCCGGGGAATCCGAAGCGGTCAAACATGGCGCTGAGATAGGCGGTTCCGGCGAGAATATTGTCACGCGGATCGTGCGGATCGGCTCCCAGACCGTATTCGGCACGCATGTCCTCATACGTTTCCGGCATCACCTGCATGAGGCCCATTGCGCCCGCGCGTGAGGTAATTGGGCGGCCGTCGAGCATGGTCTTGCCGCCGCTTTCGGCATCCATGACGGCGTAAATCCAGGCCTGAGGAATACGGAAGCGTCTGCTCGCTTCGCCTGTGAACTCGTGCCACCTTTGAAGGTGCGGAATTTGGGAGATGGCGACCGGTTCAGCGCCGGTCGAGGCGGAACAGGCGCATGGCGCAAAGGCGATCATGCCGAACATCAGGAGGGTCACTCGGTCCATAGCAGCACGAGCCTCCCGACGACATTTGCGCGCGGCACCGGCCCGAAATAGCGGCTGTCGAATGACCGAATATCGTCGCTGCCGACTAGGAAGATTTCGTTGTCGGCGAGTGTCCGGCACCCGTTCCACCGTGGCAGCGGGCGGCCTCTGGTATCCTTCGCCAGCCGTCGCGCAACGATCTCGCCGTCGATGATGACCGCGTCATTGAAGGTGCAGACTTCGTCGCCCGGCAGCGCGGCAAGACGTTTTACCAGCGGCACGTTGCGGGGCAGATAGCCGCGTTGGGCGGCGAGTTCGGCGAGCGATTCTGGCGGGCGGACGAGCACCAGATCGCCACGAGCCGGTGCTGCAAACCCGAGGCGATAGAGGCCGACGGGCGCGCTGGCCGAGGCGTTCCAGACCAGCCAGGGCCATGGTTTGACGGTGCCGGCGAAGCCGATCAGGGTCAGTCCAATCACGGCAGCGGCGATGGTTTTGCGTGCCTGGAGGCGCCGCAGGCGGCTGCCGATCAGACGGATGGAAGGGCGCCGGCTCATGCTCGGCCTCCCTGGCCGGCTTGGCCGGAACCGGCCTCGCCACCCTCATTACCGGCGTACTGCGGGTGTCCTTTCGACCATCCGTCGAGTTCGTCGATGTGGTAGCGGACATAGCGGCCGTGCTTGCGGAATTTCGGGCCGCCGCCCTTGAGTCGCATCTTTTCCAGCGTGCGCTGGGAGAGCCCGATATAGAAGGCGGCTTGGGCCGTGCTGAGAAAGGGACTGCCCTTTTTGGCGCGGGCCGCGCGTTCGTTTTCGTCGTCCATGGTGATCCTCGTTTCGCTTCGGACAAGCGAGGGCGAGGATGGGCGAGTGAGATCGCCTCCGGGACGGGCGAAGAGTCCGGGGGAGAGTTTTCGCCGGGGCGGGTTTGGCTGGAGCGCCTGGGAATGAGCCCCGCGCCGGCTGGGGCGCGAGGCTCGGGTCGGCCGGTCAGTCGGCCGGGTTCCAGATGATGGCGTAGGTCTCGTCATCGTCCTGGCCGGCGGCGCGGCCGAGATTGGCGTAGAGCCTGCGCGGTCCGAACTCCGGCGCTGCAATCGACAGGCTCACATAGTCCTTGCCGGAGGTTTCGCCGGTGCGGATCCAGCCGGCGCCAACTTCGACCCCTTGCGTCAGCACCCGGAAGTCGGGATGGTTGTCGGCGCTCTTGGCCTGGTTGGGGACGATGTCGATTTCGGCGCGGACGCTGAGCGTCTTGAGCTGGCCCTTGTAGCCGCCGTTTTCCTGCTTGTTGACGTAACCGATCGCGGTCATTTCGAAGTCTCCTTTTGCTGTCGCCGGGGACCATCCCCTGCGATGGCGGACCGTAATGGGCGCGTCCGGACCGCCTGAACCCGACAGGGCCGAAGCGATAGCGGAGGACCCGAGCGGGCAGTTTTTTTGAAGCGAAGCGGCGCGAGGAAGCCGCCGCAGGCGGCGGGGAAAAAAGCTGATCGGCGAGGGTTTCGGGCGGCCGGATCCGCCCATAGGTCACAAGCCAGCCGCAGGGGATGGTCCTTGAAGAGAGCAGGAGAGCATGGGAAACGCGGTCGCTACAGCCAGGCAGGAGGGGCGGGAATTTACAAGGCCTGCGGCTGATCAGGTGCCCACGCCGATCGAGATCGTGACCGCAGGTTGAGCGCAGAGCAGGCATCGCGCGGGCGGGCTGATCCATGGGGATCAGGAGTTTGCCGGACTGGATTCTGCTGCGCGATGCGGGGCAAAGGAAGCTCGAACATGCAGCAACCGCGATTCATCCAGCGCGGCAGCCAGGTCTCGAGCCGTTGGGGCCGCACCAGAAGCGGCACGAGGACGCCGCGCGCGCGGACGGACGGCAAAATGTCGGACAGGTCGGGCGCGCGTTTACCGTAGCGCATGTTGAGGGCGGAAATATTCAGTCGGTCGAGCGGGGATATGGGCAAGCTTCGTGTCTTTCTCCTTCGTTTGGGGTGCGATTGTCCCCGCCGGGGAGACCGAAGGCCGATGCGGCGGGGACGGGTTTGCGCCTAGCGGCGCCCTGGCTCCGCCACGTCTGGCGGAAGCTCGGAATTGGATTTGGCAAGTGCTTCCGCTGCCTGCCGCAGAAGCCGCTCGGCTTCGGTGATCTGGCCGGCGCTGCGCGCGGCCTCCGCATAAACGGACAGCGGAAAACGCGCTATGAAATAAAGGTCGCGCTCGATGCCCAGTCCGAGCGGACCCTTGATGGATTCGAGTTCGGCAAGGCTGACGCTGCCGAGTTCAGGGAAGCCGAAGCCGAGGTCGCAAAGGCCGAACAGCGTGTCGCCGTCTGCATCGAGTTCGGTAAGAAGCCAGATCGCAGGACCGGCCGGATCGAACAGTTTCACGACCGGTGCGTGGTCGGTTTCGGTGTCGGCAGCGCCGTTGGCGAGGAGCCGGGCGCGCAGTTCATCGGTGATCAGGATCATTGCGGAATTCCTTCAAGACGGTTCGGGCTGATTGAGTGCGGCTTTTTGAAACAGTCGGATACGAGCGGCTGGTGCGCCGCGCGCGGGCGCGCATCGGCGCGCCGTCAGAAGCGCAAGGCGGTCGCGCATGGCGATGGAGCGCGCTCACGCGGCGATCTCGGCATTCGCCTCACCTTCGATCTCGGCATGCGCCTCGCTTTCGACGTCGGCATTGAGACCAAGCAGGAAATCGGCGGCTTTCGAGGCATGGCTGGCGGCGCGGAAAATGGCGCGATTGTCCTCGCGCAGAACCGTCAGCCATGAGCCGATGTAATCGGAATGGCGCACGGTCGGCTCGATACCGAGACTGCTGCAGATGAAGGCTGCGGCCATCTCGGCGACCAGTTCCTCGCGCGCATAGGTTCTGGAGCCGAATGAGCCTGACAGGTCGCGCGCGAGTCGCGTCGGGTGGCCGGTCCAGTGGCCAAGCTCGTGAAAGCAGGTCCGATAGTAGTCGATCTGGTGGAAGAAAGCCGGCTGGGGCGGCACCTGGATGGTGTCGCTTCCGGGCATGTAGAAAGCGCGATCGCCACCGATACGGAAATCCGCACGGCTTCTGCGAATAAGTTGCTCGGCCTGCGGGACGATTTCGCGCGTCGGCAGCGGCTCGGCGGCGGCATGGAGATCGTCGGGAAGATTGTCGCACTGCGCGACATTGAAGACGGTAAAGCGCTTCAAAAAAGGCACGGCCTGCGGTTCGTCGCCGTCAGCCTTGGCGCGTTCCTTTTCGCCCCTGGGAATAAAGCGGTCAGCGTGAACGATGGTCGTGCCGCGCTCGCCCTTCCTGACATTGCCGCCAAGGGCAAGCGCCTGCCGGAAGGTGAGCCAGTTCTGGCTGGGGTATGGGCGCTCGATGACGGCGCCCCACAGGATTAGGATATTGATGCCGGAATAGCGGCGCTGGGTGGCTGCATTCCTGGGCAGGCCAAGGGCTGCCTTTGCCCTGCCCCAGGGCTTGACCCATGGCACGGTGCCGCGCTCCAGTTCGGCAACGATGCGGTCTGTGATCTCCTGGTAGAGGCTGGCGCCTGAGCGCCCGCCCTTGCCCGAGCCTGCCCCTCGGCTGCCGGAACGCTTGTTGTTTGCACGCATTGTCTGGTCCTCCATTCGCCAATCGCGCCCTCCCCGGAAGCGGGGTGGGCGGCGAAAGCGACCGGAAGGCCCGCCGTAGAAGGCGGACCGCATCCGAAGGACCGGAACGAAGAGGAGGACCCGGAGCGGCAAGCGGAGGGTTGCGGGATGCCGCGGCTGGCCTAGAAGGGAGTGCCGCCCACCCCGTGCCACCGGGGGAAGGCCACCACAAAAATCGACGCCGGCCAGCTGGCCGGCGACCGTCAGCAGCCGACAGGCTGCCCGCGTCAGGGGGCGAAGCCGGATGGCCGAGACCGCCTGAGCCTGTTGAAGAAAAGCGGGCTCGGTACACGAGCACCCGGCGCGCGCCTTCAGGCGCGCGGGCGCTCAGGACTCTGGTCCCGAGAGCAGTTGATGCGGTCAAAATGCCGATTTTGCAGCTGTGGAAGACTGAACCTTGGCGTTTGCGCGCACATCGGCGATGCAGCTTCGCAGCCCGGCCGTCTCTACCACCCCGGCTATCACTTCGTCGCCGACCACCAACGCCGGCGTGCCGGTGATGTACAGCTCGTTCGCGAGCGCGCGATCGCGTGCGATGGCTTCGGTGATGGCCGGGCCTTCCATATCCCGCTTGAGCTGCTCAACATCGAGGCCGACACGTGCCGCAATGACTAGGGTGGTTCTTTGGTTCACCAAGCCGGGAAAAGCAAAAAGGGCGCGATTGAACGCCTCATATTTTCCCTGTTTGTGGGAGGCGAGCGCCGCACGCGCGGCGAATTCGGAAGCAGGTCCCAGGACCGGGAGCTGTTTACGCACAATCCTCAGATTGGGATCATGCTTGAGGGCTTGCTGGAGAATGAGGTCCATTTCCTTGCACAGCGGGCAGTTGTAGTCGAGGAATGAGACCAAAGGGACGTCGCCCTGCGGATTGCCGGCGACTGGCGAAGCGAGGTCGTTGAGGAGTGCGTCGCGATGCTGCGGAATGAGTATCCTCAAGTCCGCCGCGAGCAAGGCGTTCATCTCCGAGCCGTTGCAGGTCGTCAACCTATCTGGCTGTCGCCTTAGCGTACCCAGCACGGACAGGGCGAGGACTAAAAAACCGATTACGGCGACAAGGACGGCGTTTTGCTTTGACATGGGTCGGGCTCCAATCAGCCGTTAGCGGGGCAGCAACGGCTGGCCTTTTGGCGTGAAAGTTGGTCGTCGCTTTGGATCGCTTGCCCGGCAGTTCCCGCAGTATCGGCAGTCGCGGGGGGCTCACAATGTCGATGCCGGCGCCATCTGGCGGTTGCTTTATGACGGCTTCGCTCCAATGGGCTGACTGCAATAGCTGAGCGGCGTTCGCGAGTTGCCAGAGACCACCGGTCATCACGCCGGGCGATCTGCCCTTCAACGCCCGAGCGCCGAATGACCGGCTCGCGAGAGCCTTTGCCAGTCGTCCATCATCCGGCTCGCCCTGCTCCAGGCGACAACGAGCCTTCCCACTGCGCTGCCGAGAAGAATGGTCAGCACACGGCACTCCGACATAAAGTGGTCGACGCCAAGAATAAGCGTCGCGCCGGCAGCTGGGGCGGTCGGAACGACAAAGAGCGCTGCAGCCAACGTGAGGAGGCCCGCGCCGGTAATGCGAGTTGTTCCCTTCGAAGAGAGCAAGGCGACGAACAGCAGCAGGATCCGACCGCCGATCGACAGATCCGTGTTCGTCGCCTGGGCGAGGAAGAGGGGGGCCAGCGTCATGTAGATATTGGTGCCGTGCAGATTGAATGAATATCCGGCGGGGATGCCGAGGCCCACGACCGAACGCCTGGCGCTCGCCCCTTCGACGGGCGCGGCCCTCATCAGAATGCCGACCAGCTTAAACACCGGCGCAAGGACCGCCTGAAGCAAAGAAAGCACAGGCTTGCCCGTGTCGCCGACCATCGCCAGAGCGATGCCGAACAGGACCGAGAAGAACAGGACCTGCAGGATGTCGCCTTCGGCGAAGGCACCAACGATTGACGGCATCAGAAAGCCGGTCACGAACTGCTCGTGGATCTTCGCCGCATAGCCCTTCACGGCCTGAGCATCGAGCGACGCTGGATCGATGTTGAGGCCGGCACCCGGCTGAACGAAATTTGCGACAATGAGACCGACAATCAATGCGAGGCTCGAGAAGGCGAGGAAATAGATCATTGCCTTGCCGGCGACCCGGCCGACCTTCTTGAGATCGTTCATGCCGCCGATGCCGGTCGCAATTGTCAGGAAGATGACAGGCGCGATGATGATCTTCACGAGCTTGATGAAAGCATCGCCGAGCGGCTTCAGAGCCTCTCCGGTCCCCGGATAGAAAAAGCCAACAGCAACGCCAAGGGCGACGGCGGCAAGCACCTGAACGTATAGCCGCGCAATATGGGGCTTACGAGGCCCGGCGTTCGCGCTGTGGAGTTGTGGAGCTAACACCGTTTCTCTCCCTGCCGGATCGGGTCGGGCTCTTCCTCGCTTCAAGGGCCGTTCACTGGCGGCGCTCCGGCCGAACGCTGCTGCCATCTCTGGCGCAAGTGCCGTGCCAAGCAGCGGCGGTGCGATAACGCGCAGGACCTCTCACGCAGTGCCGCATTCGCCGCAGGCGCGTGCCCTCTTAAATGCAAGGGCAGACCGTCGGCGGACATGCGGCGTGGCAGCGGCCGAAAGGTCGTCGAGGCAATCTGTTTGCCTTGGTGGCTGCGATCGGGATCTAGATGGTCGACATCTGGCTATGGCTATGTCCAAGCCATCGCCCGGTCGGCTGAGCTTGTCGGATATCAAACACCGCTGTCGACAGGGGATCGCTACCGCGATCCGTATAGTCTGTCGCTCCACAGATGGAGTAATCGACGGCCGTGTTACGGCATGGGCCCTGAGCTGCCTCTTCGCGCGCGATCGTCGTTCTGGCCGCACCGCCCACGTGCCACAATAAGTTTGTCCCGCCCCTTACAATAATTCATCAAGGCGTCCACCTCGGCAATCACCAGATCGGGCGTGATGTCGAGCTTGCAGCGGACTTTGACTGGGCAGCGCCACACTTTGTCCAGACCACATCCGCGACATTCAATAACGCTCATAAGCATGCTGACCAGGGGACCACGAAATCCCCAAATTTCCGGCAGATGTGACGCGGTGAAAATTCCGACAGTAGGGCGGCCAAGCTGGGCAGCGACATGCCCAGTGCCTGAATTGTTCGACACCACGAGCGCGGCCGAATTCATGATTGATTGAATTCCAATTCTGACAAGTCGACAGCCGTTCGAATCTCCGCGGCTCCACGGTCGCGAGCTGTCATCGCAACCTCCTCAAGCGCTTCCCGGCTTTCGCCACGGCCGACGAGGATCACCACACTACGGGAGAAAGAGCAGCGACAAGTTTGCCGAAGTTTTCAATCGGCCAATCGCGCAAGCTGTAATTCGAAAACGCCGCCAAATGGCGGCCAAGCCGTCGAACCGAAAAACCGCGGGCGCAATTCCCGCACAGGCGCGACTAAACGCCTCTCCTGTTTCCCCAGAGCATAACGTGCAACTGCGGCAACACGCGTGCTTCGAACCACCTGTCGTGTGTCACCCTTTCCACAAGCCACTCCATGCGTTTTATTATTCCGTCCAGGTCGACAGGTGCGTCTTCATTGGCAAGGCGCGGTGGCGTGTGATTGCCGGGTTGCAGATAGACCGGAAGGCGCGGAAATCGCGCCGCGGCGTCTTTGGCGTAGGCGTAGTCTTTCTCGTCGAAAACAACGAGCTTGAGCACGATTTGCGGCTTCTGCTGCGCCGCTTCTATGCACGCCTCGAATGCAGCCCAATCGGTCCTCATTTCGCTTGACGGCGGCTTTGGGCTGAGAACCAGCACATCAAGATCCGCAAACCAGTCGCTGACCACCGAACCTTGGGTTTCCAGCGCAAAACGGTAACCTTCACCAAGGCCTCGCTCGATCAGCGCACCGAAGGGCTGAATGGCCGGATTGCCGCCTGACAGCGACACCATCACTGGCCGGCCACCGGAAAGCGCAACGACGCTTTGCCACACCGCATCGATTGGCATCACCTCCCATTCGTGGCGGAATTGACTTTCCACCGCATGGAGGCTGTCGCACCAGGAGCACCGGTAGTCACACCCGCCGGTTCTGATGAAGACTGTAGGCAAACCGATGAGCACTCCCTCGCCCTGGATCGTGGGCCCAAATATCTCGCTCACACGGATTGCGGGACGCGTGTCCGTCACGGCCGGTATTCCGCCCAGGTTTTCGGGGTTTCGCTCACCCGCACGGCCGCGGTTTCCGGCAGACGTGCCTTGCACCATTCATAGAAATGTCTGGCCAAGTATTCCGCCGTGACTTGCTCATGTCCCAGCACCTCGTTGAGGTGCCGATGGTCGAGGCTCTCGTCGATATAGCGTTTGAGCGGCGCCAGATCGTGATAGTCGCGCACGAAGCCGTGCGCGTCCAGGTCCTTCGCCGAAAGTTCCACTTCGACGA
Organism: Mesorhizobium sp. WSM4821; assembly: GCF_055901555.1. Lineage (NCBI taxonomy): Bacteria > Pseudomonadati > Pseudomonadota > Alphaproteobacteria > Hyphomicrobiales > Phyllobacteriaceae > Mesorhizobium > Mesorhizobium sp. WSM4821. The sequence continues at coordinate 7,220,164 of NZ_CM148371.1, forward strand.
TATAGTTATGCCCGTGCAGGCGCGCGCACTGATGCTCCGGTGGCAAAGAGGTGAGCTGGTGCGAGGCCGAGAAGTGGAATTCCTTGGTGATGCGGAACATCAGGCGCTCCTCCTCCGCAGCGCCTCGAGCCAGAAGACAGGGTCTTCGTAGTCGGTAGGATCAGCGTGCCCCGCGAGATGAAACGCCTCGCGCCGCTCCACGCAGGTCCCGCACCGTCCGCAGTGACGCTCGCCGCCCTTGTAACACGACCAGGTCTCCGCAAATGGCGTTCCGTGTCTTGATCCATCCCGGACGATGTCGCCCTTCGTGAGGTTGACGTAGGGCGTATAAAGGCGAATCTCTGCGTAGCCTTCCAGCGCGCGGTCTTGCATCATCTGGAAAGCTTCGATGAAGGCCGGACGGCAATCTGGATAGATGAAATGGTCCCCACCGTGTACGGCCATTGCCACCGCTTCGGCCTTGTGCGCGGTGGCGAGACCGAAGGCAATTGCCAACATGATGGCGTTCCGGTTCGGCACTACCGTGATCTTCATCGTGTCTTCGGCGTAGTGGCCGTCCGGCACGTCGACATTATCGGTAAGCGCTGAGCCGGAGAGGCCGCGGCCGATTTCGGGGATGTTGATGATCTGGTGCATAGTGTTCAGTCGCTCCGCGCAGAGAGCGGCGAAGCCCAATTCTTTCCTGTGCCGTTGGCCGTAATCGAAAGACAGGAGGCCGGCGAGCTCGTGCTCCGCTGCCACGCTGTGAGCAAGGGAAACGGAGTCCAATCCGCCGGAGCAGATGACGAGAGTCTTCATCGTGGTATCCTTGTTTTGACCGGGTAAGGCTGCGACCGGAGATTTCTCTGCGGTCCCCCTACCCCAGCGAGTCAACTTTGTGAACCCGGTGGAGTCTGATCGCTGACGTGCCGTGGCGCACCGGGCGCCGACAGCGGGCTCTTTCATGGTGTCCAAACCCAAGCATATGCTCAGAAGGACAAATGCGAAGCGACTCGAGGCATTGGTGGGAAAGAAGCTGACCTATCCAAATCTGCGTTACGGAAAATTGGCGAAGCAACGAGGAAGGAACGGAGTTAGTTAATGGCGGGAGTGCACAAGCCCAAGTTCAAGGACAGTGCGCGCGCCCCGCTTCAGGATCAGTTCGATCTGCAACACGAATCCGCCGTTGCAATCACCCCTATATTGCGCGCAATAGCCTACATGGCGTTGGATGAACTGGATTTGGCGATTTTCCAGATGGCGGTCGAAAGCGTCCGCTCACTCTCCCTAAGCTTCAACCAAAAAGCCGCAGAGATAGCCATGAGAAGCCACGGTGTCCTGGTTTTTGACGTGAGGGTCGATGGTGACTCAGAGGTCCAGCGGATCGCAGCCATCCGATATCGAGCCGACCAGACGGGCGTGGTCGCGTTGGACAGACAAGGCCTTGTTACCCGCTCTTGCATGGTCAATGGCACTTTCTCACATTTCATTTCGCCATTGGAGAACTGGGCCAGCATGCCCCTGTCAATGCAGGCCAAGATCGATGTCACCGTCCATGCCGGTGTCTTCCTAGGCGCCTTGCGAAATGCCGGTCATATGCTTGGCAGCTAGCATATGACCGGAATGCATCTGTGGATTTTTGGCTCCACCTGCGCGTCCGAGCGGCCGGCCACCGAGGCTCTGTGGCGCGCGGATGTGTCCGGGGAGAGCGCGACGATCTGCTGCACACGTTCGGATATACCTCACGCGCACGAGCCGCGCTCCTTAGTTACCTTCTCCTTCACGTTACAGGGATTGCGCGAAAATATTACTCCGGTGCGCCTGCTTGGCAGTTACGCCGCGCTTCTGCAGTTAATCGAGCAGGAAAATCGCGCAATCAGTGGAGATCCACGAGAACTGGCTTGAGGCGACCCGCTACCACAACATGGATCATCTGCGCGAGCACAAGAAAGAGAACCTGAGGGCATTGGCCGCCTGAGACGCGGCCCGCCATGTCCGCCGCTCCGCTAAACACGGGGGCTGCACGGCGGCCACGCCAACGTCACCGCTGAATGCCACGCCATTTTGCTGACACACACAACTGCAACACTTCTTACATGGGAGCATGAATACGAACCCCGTTGCGCGATTCACCATTCCTTCACTTTATTAGCTCACGTTCATAAGCGGACATGTTGGTGTAGCTCGTACGTGCCCAAAGCCCCGGCGCATCGACCCAGCGCCGGGGCTTTTTTGGTACCAGAAGGTACCGCTGAAAGGAGCAATCGTCCAGCGGTGCAGGCCTTGGCTGTTCTGTGACGATTCCGGAGTTGCTGCTTTTTTGCGGCGTAGAGAAATCCGGGCTTTTACGGCGTCCAAAAACTCGGGTGTCTGCGGCGGGGCGCGCCATTTGGCGCGGTGACGTCGGAATTGCGGAATGCACCTAAACTTCTTGGAGCCAGGTCGTGCGGGGGAATCGACCGGAATAGAAGCTTCGCACTACGCGGTCCGGCCAGCATATCAACCGTAGGTAGCGCCCGCGGGCAGGAGCATTGGTCAGGCTGAGCATCGTTAAGCGCTAGGCCGACGGGCCGAGAACCGGCTGCCATAATACAGGTCCGTTCAGACGTCCCCTCCAGCGGATGCGCTTGAGGCTAGCGTGGGAAATCTCGAGAAAACCGGCGACCGCCTTCGTGTTACCAACCGGCTTGGGCTGTCCGATGCGCGTCAACGGCCACGTTGCGAGACGCAGGATCCGTTCCATGCGTGTATCGGTCACTGTCACAATCCGAGTGAGATTATTCGCCAAGCCGAATTCGATCATGCCGGCGAAGAGCTCGTAGGTTGCTTGCGCCAGTCCGCCAGACTTAGGCGCTGATGGAGGGAGATCGAGTGCGAAACGACTGCTCTCCCAAATGCGGGCACTCGCGGGCGCCGCGGTCTCCCCCAGCAGCATCGGAAAGGTATCGCGCAACATTGTCGGTCCGGTAGTCGGTAAAAGACGGACGCAACCGCAAATTCGCCAGTCGGATCCCTTGAGAAGCAGATAGACGGGGTTCAGGCTGTCGAATGCGTCTGTTTCCATCTCGCTTTCGGTCTGAACTTCCCAATCCAGCCTTTCCTTGAAGACCCGATGCCTGAGCCCGTGCATTTCGTTGAGCTCGTTTGGAAACTCGCCGTAGAGCTCAGGTGTTATCAGCTGCATCATCTGTCGCCTCCGTGCAGGATGTGTTCCCGCTATCGAAGAGCAAAGCCGACATTGATGCAGCCTGTAGACCTTTACAGCTTTCCAACAAAACGAGTCAGGATCTCCACTGACGGGAAGCAGTCAGCCGTGCTACGCCCTGGTTTATGGTTCGCACGCCAAGCTTTGCCTTGGCGTTTTCCAGATGGAAGGTCACGGTGCGTTTCGAGACGCCGAGGATCTGGCTGATATCCCAGGCGGACTTACCGCGCGCCGCCCATTTCAAGCATTCGAATTCTCGCGGGGTCAGGATTACGCCATCGACCACGCAATCTTCGGCGAGCCTGCGCCGGGCATATATATGAAAGCTGATCGCGACCAGCTGCAATGCCTTTTCGTAACGTGTCAGTGACCGCAAGAGAGGCGGACGGGACTGGTCGGAAGCGAAGGTCAGCGCCGCAAAGCGGCTGCGATGGTCGTGCATCGACATGGTCAATCCGCCACGAATGCCAAATCGAGCTGCTTCTTCTAGAATCTGTTGCTGTGAAGACGCGAGATGTTGCCGAGGTCGATCCACACCCCAATCAAAGATGTCCCAGCCTTGAAGCCCGCGCAGGATGACCGGATCATGGCTGTGGTAGCGCATTTGCATATAGTGTGATGTCCAGGATGAAGGATAATTTGAAATCAAGCGCGGCCTCTGGCAGGAGGCCGACGGGTAACTGAAATAGGCGAAGTGCGGAAAGTCGAATGCGGCTGCGGCAGACGCCATTGCCTCACACAGATCGACCGCATCGACGCTTTCGGAGAGTTGCTCAAGGAAATCTTCAAAAACGCGATGCATCTGCGCTTGCATAACCTCCGTGCCGTTGCTCGATTGCAGGCGGAGACCTTGGTCTAAATGATTGGCGATCAAGGCAACGTGTGCGAGTTCGTCAGTTTGATCGCCGGTATTGCTCTGCTACTTTGGTTAATGAGGCTGTTTGTGCGGCGACTCAGCGCCGCGAGCGTCTAATTTGTTGCACCGATCGGTGACATTCCTATGTTGTCGATGAGCCGTATGTCGCCGAGCCATGCCGCCACAAGTAAGCGTGCCGGTCGGTCAAGGCTCGTCAGCGGTTGCAGATCTGCCTCGCCGCGAAGTTCCAGGTATTCGACTTCGCGATAGCCTGTCGCCAGAATTGTTGCGCGCGCTTCATCAAGCATGGGCAGGACAGGAGAGCCACGCGCAAGCCGCTCAGCCGTGTCGAGCAAGACCGAAGCCAGCTTTGGGGCAATGGCGCGTTCTGCTGGCGAGAGCCGGCTATTGCGCGACGATAGTGCAAGACCATCGGTTTCGCGGACTGTCGGACATGCGACCACCGTGATCGGGATGTCAAGGTCCCGGACCAAGCGCCTGACAAGCTGAAGCTGCTGGAAATCCTTTTCGCCAAAGAAGGCGAAGTCAGCGCCGGTCTGCAGGAAGAGCTTGGCCACGACCGTCGCCACGCCATCGAAATGGCCGGGCCGGAAGGCGCCGCACAGGCCCTCGCTGAGAGTGGACACCGAAACGGCCGTGGCGAAGCCCGCTGGATACATCTCGTCTGCATCCGGTACATAGAGCAGATGTGCGCCTGTCGGCACGAGCTTGGCAGCATCTTCGTTTTCCGTCCGGGGATAGGCGGCAAGGTCGGCGGCACTGTCGAACTGCTTGGGATTGACGAACAGCGTCACGACTACCCGCTCGGCCTTCTGAAGCGCGGCCCGCACGAGGCTCAGATGGCCTTCATGCAAGGCTCCCATGGTCGGCACAACGGCGACACGGGCGCCTGAGCGACGCCATCCCGCGGCAACAGCGCGGAGTTCGGCAACGGTTCGAACGATCGGCACGCTCATGTGACGTCTCCGGCCTTCGTCTCATTGGCGTAGAGATGTTCGGCCGCCGGAAAGCGCCGTTCCCTCACGTCAGCGGCATAAGCCGCAATCGCCGCATCGGCCTGGTTGCCCAGTTCGGCGTAACGCTTGACGAATTTCGGTCGGAAAGAGCCGAAAAGCCCAAGCATATCATCGCTGACCAAAATCTGGCCGTCGCAGGCGGGCGAGGCGCCGATGCCGATTGTGGGGATGGCGATCTCCGCAGTGATGCGCCGTGCGAGCGGCTCGGGCACTTTCTCCAGCACCACCGAGAAAGCGCCGGCTTCCGTGACCGCACCGGCGTCGCGCCTGATGCGCTCGGCATCGTCTCCGCGCCCCTGGACGCGGTAGCCGCCGAGAGTATTGACCGCCTGCGGCGTTAAGCCGACATGGGCCATGACAGGCACGCCGCGCGCGGCGAGGAAGCGGATCGTCTCGGCCATGGTCTGCCCCCCCTCGAGCTTCACCGCTGCACAACCGGTCTCCGCCATCAGGCGCGCAGCGTTGCGGAAGGCCTGCTCGGGGCTTTCTTCATAGGAACCGAATGGCAGGTCTACGACCATCAATGCTCGCACCAGACCGCGGCGCACCGCCTGGCCGTGCATGATCATCATGTCGAGGGTGACGCTCAGCGTCGACGAGAGGCCGTGCAGGACCATGCCGACGCTGTCTCCGACGAGAACGATGTCGCAGTGTGGATCAACCAGTCTGGCGATCGGCGTCGTATAGGCCGTCAGGCAGACGAGCGGAGTCTGGCCTTTCCGCATTCGAACATCCGGCGGTGTCATCGCCTTTGTCTCACCAGTTGCGCTCACCCGAGGCATCCTTCCCTAGCGTTACCCGCCGCGGGTGTCGCGTTTGGCATATTTTTGTGCGCGTGCGAAGAGCTAAAAAAGACATCCAGTTGTGCGGTGTTGACGTTCGTGCAGCATCGCTTAAATTCAATCGATTCAATCACCCTGCATTTGGGGCCAACTCATTATCGCGAACATGGACCATCAGGGAAAAGGAACCAGAAAAGGCAGAGCCGCTCTCAAGGCCGACGAAGCAAAAGTGGACCTGATCGCCGTTGTCGTCGCCGTAAACGACAGTGAACCCTGTCTTCTCACGATCGGGAACGCGGACACCCTTCCGTCCGGACCATATGCGCTAGAGCATCGATCGCTGCAAGCCGGTCTACGGGGTTGGGTGGAGCAACAGACCGGCCACCCGCTGGGGTACATCGAGCAGCTCTACACCTTCGCTGATCGGGACCGCATAGGGGCCGAGCGCCAGGAACGCGCCATCTCAATCAGCTATCTGGCACTCACTCGGATGGACCAGGCAACGGGCTCCGCCAACTGTGGGTGGCGGAGTTGGTACGAGTATTTTCCCTGGGAGGACCATCGCTCCGGCACGCCCGTGGTGCTCGAGATTTTACGACCACGCCTGATTGAGTGGGCTGAGGGCGCCAGCGACGCCACTACGCGACGCGAACGCCGGCAGCGCGGCGCGATTGCCTTCGGTTTCGATGACCGCAATTGGAACGAGGAACTCACGCTCCAACGCTACGAGTTGCTCTACGAATCCGCCCTGATCGAAGAGGCTGGTGGCGGGCGGCACGTCGCGCCCGCGGCGGTATCTGGCAAGGCAATGATCGCCGACCATCGACGAATCCTGGCGACCGGCGTTGCGCGGCTCCGTTCAAAGATCAAGTACCGGCCGGTGGTGTTCGAACTCATGAGACCGTCGTTCACGCTGCTTCAGTTGCAGCGGACCGTGGAGGCGCTCGCCGGGAGGCTCATCAACAAGCCGAACTTCCGAAGACTTGTAGAGCAGCAAGAGCTGGTCGAGGAAACTGGCGAGACCTCCCTCGAGACGGGCGGGCGGCCGGCAAAGCTCTATCGGTTCCGCCATGCCGTCGTCGACGACAGGGCTGTGGCCGGAACAAAATTGCCGCTCACGCGGGCTTGACATACTTATAGTCAAGGTAGACATATTCCCCTTATTGTCAGATCGAATATAATCGGAGGCGCTGATGACTGGGGCGTTACCTACGGCTGCGTCCCTGTACGAGCGCGTCCGGCGGGTGATCCCGCCGGTCGAATGGCCGGCGTTCACCAGCGACATTGAAGCCATCCTGGCGCTGAAGCGCAATCGCAATGCGGTCATCCTTGCGCACAATTACCAAACGCCGGAGATCTTCCACTGCGTGGCCGACATTGTCGGCGACAGCCTCGCACTGGCCCGCAAGGCGGCTACGGTCGAGGCGCAAATCATCGTGGTTGCCGGCGTGCATTTCATGGCCGAGACGGCCAAGCTGCTCAATCCGAACAAGATCGTCCTCCTCCCGGATCTCGGCGCCGGTTGCTCGCTGGCCGATTCGATCACGGCACAAGACGTGCGGCTGATGCGGCAGCGCTATCCGGGGGTCCCGGTTGTCACCTACGTCAACACTTCGGCGGCTGTAAAAGCGGAGTCGGACATCTGCTGCACCTCGGGCAACGCCAGGGCGGTTGTGGAATCGCTCGGCGTGCCGCGTGTGATCATGGTGCCCGATGAATATCTGGCGAAAAACGTGGCGGCGGAAACGGAGGTCGAGATCATCGCCTGGAAGGGCCACTGCGAAGTGCATGAGCGATTCACGTCGGCCGACATCCGGGAACTGCGCGATGCGCATCCAGGGGTCATCGTGCTCGCCCATCCCGAATGCCCGCCACAGATTGTAGCAGAGGCGGAATTCTCCGGCTCGACCGCGGCCATGTTGGAATATGTCGAGCGGGAGAAACCGCCGCGCGTCGTCCTGCTAACGGAATGTTCGATGAGCGACAATGTCGCGGTCGCGCATCCCGAGGTCGAGTTCGTCCGCCCCTGCAATCTGTGTCCGCACATGAAGCGCATCACACTGGCTAACATTCGCGTCGCACTCGAGGAGAACCGGCATGAGGTTCGGATCGATCCCGGAATTGCAGGGCGCGCGCGCCGTTCGGTCGAGCGTATGCTTTCCATATGAGCCTCGACGTTCATGACATCGGCGGGGCGCCGGTCATCATCGGCGCCGGTGTGGCAGGCCTGATGACGGCGCTTCATCTGGCGCCAGAACCGGTTGTGCTTCTGTCCAATGCGAGGCTGGGAACCGGAGCCTGCAGCCAACTCGCCCAAGGCGGTCTTGCGGCAAGTGTCGGCGGCGAGGACAGTCCCGAATTTCATCTTTGTGACACCCTCGCAGCCGGCGACGGCCTCTGCGACGTGACGACGGTGCGGCGAACGGTGCAAGCTGCACCCGAAGCGATCAGGACTCTGGAACGCTTCGGTGTGGCATTCGACCGACGCGCTGACGGCGCGTTGCGGCTCGGGCTTGAAGCGGCGCACTCGCAGCGGCGAATCGTGCATGCGGCGGGCGATGCCACGGGTCGGGAGCTGGTCCGCGCGCTGATCGCCGCGGCACGGCGCACAGCCTCCATCACTATCCTGGAGAACGTGGAGGCCCGCCGGCTTATCGTGGAAGACGGGGCGATCATCGCCGTGGTCGCGGCCGGGTGCACGGGCGCCATCGCCTTGCCAACGCGCCGCGCGGTCCTGGCGACCGGCGGCATCGGCGGCTTGTTTAGCGAAACGACAAACCCGGCTGGCTCATGTGGACAGGGGCTCGCCCTCGCCGCCTGTGCCGGGGCGGAGTTCGCCGACCTGGAATTCGTGCAGTTCCACCCGACCGCCCTCGAGGGTCCGCGGCGGCCGATGCCGCTGGTGAGCGAAGCGGTGCGCGGCGAGGGTGCTGTGCTCATCGACGAGCAAGGAGAGCGTTTCCTCGCTGAAACCCCCGGGGGCGAGCTTGCGCCTCGCGACGTGGTTGCGCGCGCGGTTTGGCACCAGCTCGCTGTCGGACGCCGTGTGTTCTTGGACGCAAGGCAATGTCTCGGCCTCAGATTTGACAAGCGCTTTCCGGCAATCGCCGATTTGTGCCGCCAGGCCGGCATCGATCCCGCGACCGACCCGATCCCGGTGCGCCCGGCGGCACATTATCACATGGGCGGTGTCGCTGTAGACGCTGCCGGCCGCAGCTCCATCGAGGGGTTGTGGGCATGTGGCGAGGTCGCATGCACCGGTCTGCACGGCGCGAACCGACTCGCCAGCAACTCGCTTATCGAAGCGGCGGTCACAGCGAGCTGGGTTGCTGAAAGCGTCGCCGACGTATCACACACCCGGCGACCGCGCGTGTGTTCCGCATTCGTGCCTCGACGGCCAGACGCCTCCGGCATCCGCCCAATCGTCTCGGCCGCGCTCGGCATCATCCGCGATGGCGAGACGCTACGCGACGGGGTGGCGACCCTGTTGCCGATTGCAGCTCACGACAGCGCTGCCTCCGGCCCCGCCCTGGTCGCGCTGATGATCGCCATTGCGGCCCTGCGGCGCGAAGAGAGCCGCGGCTCGCACTGTCGTTCCGATTTCCCCGGACGCGATGCAGATGCGCGCCAGTCACGGCTGACACTGCGCAGCGCAATACAGACCGCCGTCGCACTCAGCTGGCGGGCGCCGATACGGAGCACCCTGACATGAATTCGTTCTCACCCCTTCCCTCAACCCTGATCGAGCCAATCGTGCGCGGTGCTCTTCTCGAAGACCTGGGCAGATGCGGTGATCTGACCAGCGACGCCGTGATCCCGCGTGATCGCACGGCCACCTTGGTGCTCAAGTCGCGACAGATGGGCATCGTTGCCGGTCTCGATCTGGCCGCCTTCGCCTTCATGCTCGTCGAGCCTGCGATCGACATGCACATCTGGCGCGCTGACGGCAGCGATGTCGCGGCGGGCGAGACTATCGCCAAGTTGTGCGGACCGGCGCGAGGCCTGCTCACGGCCGAGCGCACGGCGCTCAATTTTCTGTGCCGCCTGAGCGGCATCGCCACTGCCACAGCGACGATGGTCGAGGCCGTGCGTGGCCACAAGGCGAAGATCGTGTGCACGCGAAAGACGACGCCCGGCCTGCGCGCGCTGGAGAAATACGCCGTACGCGTCGGCGGCGGCGCCAATCACCGCTTCGGGCTCGACGACGCCGTGCTGATCAAGGACAACCACATCGCGATCGCCGGCGACATTGGCACGGCAATAGAGCGGGCGCGCGCCGCCGCAGGCCACATGGTGAAGATCGAGGTCGAGGTCGAGACCCTTGAGCAGCTCGATACAGCGCTCACGCTGGGAGTCGACGCAGTGCTGCTCGACAATATGTCGGTTGAGGACCTTGCCCGCGCCGTGGCACTGGTCGGTGGCCGCGCCATCACCGAGGCCTCCGGTCGGGTGACGCCGAAAACGGCTCCATCGATTGCTGCGACGGGGGTCGACCTCATCTCGGTCGGATGGCTGACACACAGCGCGCCCATCCTCGACATCGGCCTGGATATGCCGGCGCATCGGCGCGCGCTTGAACTGATGGAGATGGAATGAAAACCATTCCCACCTCCGCTGGAGCGCGCCGACGCAGGAGCCGCTCCATGCGAGCCTGCATCTTTGTGGGGCACACCCTCCAACTGGTTCAGGCTCATCGGGCTGATCGACGATCATAGCGAGCCCGAGGAGGGTCGACAGACTCCTGCACGCGCTGTCGGACCAGCGACAAAGCTTTTGACGATGACGATTGGAACGAACTCGGAGTGCGACGTGAAGCAAGCCATGCAATCGATCGAGGGGGCACTATCCCGATGGAACCGCAAAGAGGCCGAGGCCATCCACGGGATGCCATTCAATGACCTGCTCTTCCTGGCTCAGACAATCCACCGCCAGAACTTCGATCGCAACCGGGTGCAGCTGTCGCGGCTGCTCAGCATCAAGACCGGCGGATGCCCGGAGGATTGCGGCTATTGCAGCCAGTCTACACATTACGAAACCGGCCTGAAGGCGTCCAAGCTGATGGAGGTGGAGCGTGTCATTGCCGAAGCGATCAAGGCGCGGGACGCCGGCGCCACCCGCTATTGCATGGGCGCCGCATGGCGCAGTCCGAAGGAACGCGACATGGGGTCCGTGGTCGCCATGATCGAGGGCGTGAAGGCGCTCGGCATGGAAACCTGCATGACGCTTGGAATGCTGGACCTCAGTCAGGCGCAGCGCCTGAAGGCGGCCGGTCTCGACTACTACAACCACAACATCGACACGTCCGAGCGCTATTACGGCGAGGTTGTTTCAACCAGGACCTTTGCCGACCGGCTGGAAACACTTGGGCACGTGCGCGAGGTCGGCATGAAGGTCTGCTGCGGCGGCATTGTCGGGATGGGAGAGGAAAAGGCCGATCGCATCGACATGCTGATCACACTCGCGAACCTGCCCGAGCCGCCGGAAAGCGTGCCGATCAACATGCTGATCCCCATCAGGGGGACGCCGCTTGCCGAGGCCGAACCCATCGATCCGATCGATTTCATCCGCACCATTGCGCTCGCCCGCATCATGATGCCGAAGTCCTATGTACGGCTCTCCGCCGGCAGGACGGCGATGAGCGACGAGACCCAGGCGCTGTGCTTCTTTGCCGGCGCCAATTCCATCTTTGTCGGCGACACGCTGCTGACTGCGGACAATCCCGGGGAGGACAAGGATACTCGTCTATTTAGACGTCTGGGCATCGAACCGATGCAATGCGAGGCGAAATGAACGAGCCACCGCTTGCCCGCTATGAAGCAACCTTGCAGGGGCTGGCACGCAAGGACCGGCTGCGCACATTGGCGCCGCGGGTCGGGCTCGACTTTTCGTCCAACGACTATCTCGGGCTTGCCGCCTCGAAGAGACTTGGCGATGCAGTAGCGGCGGCAATCGAGCGGGGCACCCCGGTCGGCGCTACCGGATCGCGGCTTCTGCGCGGCAACGCGCCGGAGCATGAGGCGTTGGAGGCAGATGCGGCCGCGTTCTTCGGGGCCGAACGGGCGCTGTTCTTCGGCAGCGGCTACATCGCCAACTTCGCCCTGCTGAGTACCCTGGTGAAAAAGGGCGACCTGCTGATCCTCGATGAACTCGCGCATGCCAGCATGCATGAAGGGGCGCGGGCTGGACGCGCCGAGTTCAGGCTGGTGGCGCACAATGACATTGATGCTTTTGAGGATGCTATCAAGCGCTGGCGCGCCGAAGGCTGCATGGGGCGCATCTGGATCGGGGTCGAAAGCCTCTACAGCATGGATGGCGACTGCGCGCCGATGGAGAGCCTGGTCGAGCTTGCCGATCGGCAGGAGGCATTCATACTGGTCGACGAGGCACATGCCACCGGGGTCTGGGGATCGGGGGGCCGAGGGCTGGCCGCCGCTTTCGAGGGCCGCGACAACATTGTCGCGCTCCACACATGCGGCAAGGCGCTCGGCGCATCCGGCGCACTCGTCACTGGGCCGGGAGTGCTGTGCGACTATATTGTCAATCGCTGCCGGCCGTTTATCTACGCCACCGCGCCATCGCCGCTAATGGCAGTGGCGGCGCGCGAAGCACTCGCAATCCTGGTCGACGAGCCGATGCGCCGCGTTCAGTTGCACGAGCACGTTGCCTTCGCAAGCCGGCAGCTGGCCGAGCATTGCGGAGCCAAGCTCAGCAGTTCGCAGATCCAGCCATTTGTCATTGGGGAGGTGACGCGCACCATGGCGATCGCGGCGGCTCTGCAGGCTCGCGGCTTCGACATACGCGGCATTCGTCCGCCGACAGTGCCGGAGGGCACGTCGCGGCTGCGCATTTCGCTGACGCTCAATGTCGGCAAGGCTGACATTTCGGCCATGGTCGAAACGCTTGCCGAATTGTTGGCCACGGCATGAGCAAGCGCATCGTCGTCACCGGAACAGATACCGGAATAGGCAAAACGGTTTTTGCCGCGGGGCTCGCAGGCCTGCTCGACGGCTTTTACTGGAAGCCGGTGCAATCGGGTCTCGATGAGGAGACCGACAGTGAGGCGGTTGAACGGCTCGCCGGCCTGCCGTCAGGGCGCGTGCTGCCGGAAGCTCACCGCTTGAAGAGCCCGCTGTCGCCGCATCGTTCAGCCGAAATTGACGGCGTCTCGATTGAGGCTGCCGATCTAGCATTTCCAGTCCTGCCGACACCGCTCGTCATCGAAGGCGCTGGCGGACTGATGGTGCCGATCAACCGACAGACAAGATTCATTGACATCTTCGCTCAATGGCGGCTGCCGGCCATACTGTGCGCCCGCACCGCGCTCGGCACAATCAACCACACTCTGTTGTCGATCGAGGCCCTGCGAGCCCGCTCCATCCCGCTGATCGGCATCGCCTTCATTGGCGATGAGGTAGCCGACACGCAAAGGACAATCGTGGAATTCAGCGGCGTGCCGCAGCTCGGCAGGCTGCCGCACCTCGATCCACTGACGGGTGAGACGTTGAGAGATGCAATGATTGCCGGCTTCGACCTTGCCTTGATTTCCGGAGTTGGCTGATGTCGCAGTCTCGAATCTGGCACCCATTCACCCAGCATGCGCTTGAGCCCGCGATCCCTGAAATCGTGCTTACTGAAGGCACTTATCTACACAAGGCCGACGGCGCTCGCATTCTGGACGCCATTTCCTCCTGGTGGGTCGTCACCCATGGCCACCGCCACCCCCGCATCATGAAAGCCATCGAGACGACCGCGTCGACCCTCGACCAGATCATCTTTGCGGGCTTCACGCACGAGCCGGCAGAACGCCTGGCCAAGGCGCTTGTCGGCCTCGCTCCCGCCGGACTCGACTGGGTGTTCTATTCCGACAGCGGCTCGACTTGCGTCGAAGTCGCATTGAAGATGGCGCTCGGTTATTTCCGCAACATCGGCGCGCCGCGCTCGCGCATCGCCGTCATGGAGCACAGCTATCATGGCGACACGATCGGCACGATGAGCGTTGGCACCCGCGGCGTATTCAATGCTGCCTACGAACCCTTGCTGTTCGAGGTCGACACCATTCCCTTCCCGGCAGCAGGGCGTGAGCAGGAAACGCTGGATCGGTTCGAGGCCGTCAGCCGCGACCGGCGCGCCGCCGCGCTGATCGTCGAGCCGCTCGTGCTCGGCGCCGGCGGCATGCTGATGTATCCGGCTTGGGTTCTGACCGAATTGAAGAAGATCACTGAGGCCACCGGCATGCTCTTGATCGCCGATGAGGTGATGACCGGCTGGGGACGTACCGGAACCATGTTCGCCTGCGAGCAGGCCTTGATCTCTCCGGATATCCTGTGCACCTCGAAGGGCTTGACCGGCGGCTCCGTCCCGCTGGCAGCCACGCTCGCCAGCAATGCCATCTTTCAGGCCCACTATTCCGAAGACCGGAAGAAGACTTTTTTCCACTCAAGCTCCTACACCGCCAATCCGATCGCCTGCGCGGCCGCATTTGCCAATGTCGAGGTCTGGCGGAACGAGCCTGTCGCCGAGCGGATTGCGGCGTTGAGCGCGAAACAGGCCACTGGCCTGCAACGCTTCCGAAACAATCCCTTCTTCGCCGACAGCCGAGCGAACGGCACGATCCTCGCTCTCGATCTGCGCACCAGCTCGGCCGGCTATCTGGCGGAGATCGGGCCGAAATTGCGCGCTTTTTTCCTCGAGCGTGGCATGCTGGTGCGCCCGCTCGGCAATGTGCTCTATCTCCTTCCGCCCTATTGCATCACCGGCGAGGAGCTCGATCGGCTCTATGACGCCATCGAGGAGGCCGGCGAACGCTTCGGTTCGCGGTCATGAACCGGTCGTCGCGCATACTCGGCTTCGGTCATCATGCGCCGGCGCGCAAGGTTGAGAATCCGGAAATCGAAATCCGTCTCGGGCTCGAACCCGGCTGGATCGAGCGACGCACCGGAATCCGTTCGCGCTTCTGGGCAACGGGCGAAGACACGTTATCGGGCCTTGCCGCGCGTGCCGGCGACATGGCGCTGGCGAATGCCGGCATCGGCCGTGACGATATCGGCCTGCTGTTGCTCGCGACGTCTACGCCCGACCATCTTCTGCCGCCGAGCGCGCCGCTGGTGGCACACCGGCTGGGACTCGACCGCGCCGGTGCGGTTGACCTGACAGGCGCCTGCGCCGGCTTCATCTATGCCCTGCTGTTCGCGGACGGATTCACCCGCCTGCATGGCAAAGCGAGCCTGGTCATTGCCGCCAACATCCTCAGCCGCCGCATCAATCCAGCCGAGCGCGCAAGCGCGGTGCTGTTTGCCGATGCCGCCGGCGCCGTGGTGGTTGCCCCTTGCGAAGAGCCGGATCGAGGCATCCTCGGCGCCGCGCTGGCTTCGGACGGCTCGCGCTATGGACTGATCCAGATTCCCGCCGGAGGAAGCAATGCACCATTCCACGGCGGCCTGGACCTCGAGCAGACCTGGATGACGATCGCCGACGGCCGCGAAGTGTTCGCCAAGGCCGTGGAGATGATGTCTCGCTGCTCGCAGGATGCCCTCTCTGCTGCCCGAATGGGATCGCAAGACATCGACCGGTTCGTGCCACACCAGGCCAATGCCCGGATTTTCGATGCGGTCGGTAGGGTTCTCGGAATAGCGGATGAAGCAATCGCCAAGACGATTGCCGAGTACGGCAACTCTTCCGCCGCGACCATCCCGCTCTCGCTCTCGCTTTCGCATCGGGCACAGCCGTTTCGGCCCGGCGAAAAGATTCTTCTTGCGGCAGCCGGTGCCGGTCTCAGCGGAGGCGCCCTGATCATAGGAATTTAGCCGCACGGCGGCCATGCACAGGAGTGGTCACGGATGACAAGAGCAAACGGGTCCGCGAAAAAATGGTCGCCGGCAAGCTTCATGGGCGCTGGCGCGGTGAGGCGAGAGCGATCAAAGTTGCAGGCGATTCTGTCGATCAGCACGATCGGCAATGCTGTCTTGCCGCAAGGGGTTGTCGGCGCCAGCCTGGGAGAGCGCAGCCGACAGAGCTCATGCACAGCCTCCTCGTTCGACGAAGTCATCCCGGTCGATTGGTCGGCCCTTCCGATCCAGAGATCAACATTGTAGCGGCAGCAGTGCAGCCGAGAATTGAACAAGCGGCCCTTGAAGGCATCATCATGCAGTCCGAAAAAAATACCCATCTGCCTGCCTCAACAACGCTCGCTCCCTTCCGAAACCGGGTGTTTCGCTCGATATGGACGGCCACACAAATATCCAGCCTCGGCTGGCTCGTGCAAACGGTGGCCATCAGTTGGCTGATGGCCACGATTTCCGCTTCGGATCTGATGGTTGCACTCGTGCAGGCTGCATCCACCTTGCCGGTATTCCTCCTTTCAATCCTGGCCGGAGCCATTGCCGACAACTTCAGCCGCCGATGGGTAATGTTTGCGGGGCACTGCCTGATAGCATTGGCATCAACGACGCTGATGATTTCTGTGGGTCTAGGATTTGCCGGTCCCTGGCTAATTCTCGGATTGGGTTTCCTGGCCGGCTGCGGCTTTGCCTTGAATGATCCGGCCTGGCACGCTTCTGTTGGCGACATCCTTCACAAAAGGGACATCCCGGCCGCGGTCACCCTCATGTCCGTCGGATACAACACGGTCCGCAGCATAGGACCGGCCTTGGGGGGCATGGTCTTGGCGTTCTTTGGACCGCTGGCCGCTTTCGCCTTGGCAGCGCTGAGTGATCTGGCGCCCCTAAGCGCAATATGGCGTACTCGATGGGATGTTCGCACTTCCCCTCTCCCTCGTGAACGAATGACGATGGCAATTCATGACGGAGTGCGCTTCACGGTGATGTCCCTGGAGATCAGGGCAGCAATTGCCCGTGCAACCCTTTTCGGCCTGGCAAGCATCTCCATCCTTGCATTGCTGCCTCTGCTTGTCCGGGACCAGCTGAAAAGCGGACCCATCATCTACGGCATCTTGCTGGCCGGCTTCGGGATGGGTGCTTTCATCGCGGGCATGAGCAATAGCTTTCTGAGGCGGGTCACGTCTCAAAACAGGCTGGTGTCCTTCGCCTCCGTCGCTTGTGCAGCATGTTGCCTTTCGCTTGCACTCACATCATCGATCCCTGTGGCGGCGATTTCGCTGGCACTTGGCGGCGCGGGTTGGCTCATCACCTGGACTGGCATCGACGTGTCGGTGCAGCTGGCAAGCCCCAGGTGGGTGGTCGGCCGCACATTGTCGATCTACTACGCGTTGAGCGCAGGCGGGATGGCGGCGGGCAGCTGGATCTGGGGTACTGTCGCACAGAACTACTCCTTAGGCTGGGCCTTGGAGGGCGCCGCAGGCGCTTTGTTGCTGGTTGCAGCTGCGGGAATACTGTTTCCGGTCGGTCCATGGGAGGAAACGGATCAGGAAAGTTCGGATTTTCGGCCGCCTGAGCTGGCACTCGACTTAAAGCCCAGAAGTGGCCCCATAGTGGTGAAAGTGGAGTATCGTATATCTGAAGAGAATATCGAGACCTTTCTGGGCTACATGCGCGCAAGGCGGCATGTTCAGAGCCGTGCTGGTGCGCGTAACTGGACACTGCAGCGAAATCTTCAAACGCCTTCGATCTGGACAGAGACATTCCGCACGCCAACCTGGATGGATTTTCTTCGCCTGAATCATCGGCTCACGGCAGCGGATAAGGAAATCGGTGATCATCTCCTGTCACTGCATGATGGGGAGCGTCCGCCTCACACAGTGCTTTCCATCGAACGCACGACTGAGGCAGCTCGTACCCGTTCCCCGACACTCTTTTCTCGCCCCCCCAGGTGACGACCTCCAAGAGCGATGCTCAGCCTGCGCCGACAAGAGAGCGCCACGAGCAGCAGCGGCCAATTTAAATTATCGCGAAGCCAGCTCGTCGGAATGGCACGTCGCTTGCTGCTCCGCATGGAACGCACCCTGCTAGCCCACTAACAGCGGAGATGATTATGGCGATTGATTCACAAGGGCTGCCCCTCCCGTGTGCCCGAAGAGTTTGGCCGAACAGCCGTGTGGAAGCGGGGCGGTAGGCGTTGTGACGTCTATTTTTAAGCCGGACGCAGGTCGATCCTCACTTTTGTCGGCAGAAGGCAACCCAGCACAGCGTTTCTTCCGTGTGTCGCACCATTGTCGAAGCAGTACGTCCTCGCGCCAGACAAGACGTCGATTTCCTTATGCCAATATCAGACGGCAACTCACCTATTCAGCGGGGTTCCGCATTCCTCAGATCGCAATGAAGAACGCGATCCCCTTTTGAATGGAGAATCCAGAATGAACGTGAGCAGCCTTCTTCTCGGCTCGGTTGCGGCCCTGATCTCCGTTTCGGTGGCTCGCGCGGCGGACGAAAACTCCGCGTCGGATCGGACCGAACATGTCCACATCTGCGACGTCTACGGTGCAGGCTACTTGCATGTCCCCAACACCGACACCTGCCTGCGCATCGGCGGCTACGTCCAATATGACGTCGGCATCGGTGGTGTCCCTTCGCATGAGGGGGCAAGAACATCCAGTGCGAGAACCGGGGAGGCTCAGGGCAGTTGGCGAAACAACACGCGTTTCACGTTCAAGACTTGGACGCGCCAGGAAACCGAAATGGACCACTGAAGACCTATACTGAAAGCCGCCTGAACTTCGGCAACCGCAACCCTTATCCGGGTCCGGACAGTGCTCAGAACCAAGCCTTCGACAGTGGCGCCAAGTTGGCTTCCGCCTGGATCCAGCTTGGTGGTCTCCGAGTCGGGAAGGACGAATCGGCCTTCGACACATTTATCGGATACACCGGGAACGTCCTCAATAACGCACTTGTTCCGTATGGCGACTTCGATCAGTACTACATGGATACCGTCAATGGGTTTTCGGCTGTGGTTTCACTTGAACAAGGGGCGAGTGAGGTCGGTTTTCTCGACAGCCATGTTCCCGACGTCGGTCTTAGGCGTGAGACAGAGGCCGGGGAACTGCGCTCTCTGGGCGATCCGCAAGGCGGCAGAAGCGCATTGGTCTTGAGGGCTGGTGGTCGCCGGCTTTCGCCCTTCGGCGGGCGGTTCAGCCAGTTGTGCAGCCCGGATGGCGGGCAAGAGGGTCCCGCTCGCTGCAGGGCAGCCAGAAACGGGGCTGTTCGAGACCGAGCGTTTCGAATTGCACCTGGCGAAGCGCACGCAGGGTCCTCGAGCTTTCGGCGCCGGAGACGGCGGGTGAAGGGAGCCCCGGGACGAGAACGCGTTCAGTGTCATTGCTGCGCAATTTGGGCGGCTTGCCTTTCGCGATGTTCGAACGCGTCGGTGAGCTATCGAGTTCTTGGTGGGTCATCCCAAGCGCCCGCCCCTCCTCTCGCCAATGGCGACCACCCTCTCGACGTCTGCGAGCTTTTGGGCAAACGTTCGGCGACGAGGAGCAGGTCTTGTTCGTTCCGCTGGGCGTCGACGATCTTAGTCAGAGCCTCTTCAAAGCCCAGAACAAAAAAGGTCATGGCGTAAGCACCCATAGCCACCGTGGGGTCTCCTTTTTCATCTTCAAATAGGTGCTCTTTGCGATGCCCACTCGTTCCGCCATCATCATCACAGTCAGGCTGCATTTTTGCGGGCGAGCGCAATGTCGGCCCAGACTCTGGGAGGCAATGTGTCGGTCACTGTCGAGCGCATCTTTGTCTCATAAAAACGGCCTTAACTCATTTTAGGTCGTTTACATAAGCCCGAAGCCGGAATGTGTCGGTATTGGCAAAGGCTGTCGGCATCGGGCGAAAGTGTCAGATTCCAAACATACGAAGTTGTCCCAAGCTTTGATTCTCGTGCTCAGCCTGCGCCGACAAGAGAGCGCCACGAGCAGCAGCGGCCAATTTAAATTATCGCGAAGCCAGCTCGTCGGAATGGCACGTCGCTTGCTGCTCCGCATGGAACGCACCCTGCTAGCCCACTAACAGCGGAGATGATTATGGCGATTGATTCACAAGGGCTGCCCCTCCCGTGTGCCCGAAGAGTTTGGCCGAACAGCCGTGTGGAAGCGGGGCGGTAGGCGTTGTGACGTCTATTTTTAAGCCGGACGCAGGTCGATCCTCACTTTTGTCGGCAGAAGGCAACCCAGCACAGCGTTTCTTCCGTGTGTCGCACCATTGTCGAAGCAGTACGTCCTCGCGCCAGACAAGACGTCGATTTCCTTATGCCAATATCAGACGGCAACTCACCTATTCAGCGGGGTTCCGCATTCCTCAGATCGCAATGAAGAACGCGATCCCCTTTTGAATGGAGAATCCAGAATGAACGTGAGCAGCCTTCTTCTCGGCTCGGTTGCGGCCCTGATCTCCGTTTCGGTGGCTCGCGCGGCGGACGAAAACTCCGCGTCGGATCGGACCGAACATGTCCACATCTGCGACGTCTACGGTGCAGGCTACTTGCATGTCCCCAACACCGACACCTGCCTGCGCATCGGCGGCTACGTCCAATATGACGTCGGCATCGGTGGTGTCCCTTCGCATGAGGGGGCAAGAACATCCAGTGCGAGAACCGGGGAGGCTCAGGGCACCTGGCGAAACAACACGCGTTTCACGTTCAAGACTTGGACGCGCCAGGAAATCGAAATCGGACCACTGAAGACCTATACTGAAAGCCGCCTGAACTTCGGCAACCGCAACCCTTATCCGGGTCCGGACAGTGCTCAGAACCAAGCCTTCAACAGTGGCGCCAAGTTGGCTTCCGCCTGGATCCAGCTTGGTGGTCTCCGAGTCGGGAAGGATGAATCGGCCTTCGACACATTTATCGGATACGCCGGGAACATCCTCAATAACGCACTTGTTCCGTATGGCGACTTCGATACCAACGTGGCTCAGTACTACTTGGATTTCGCCAATGGCTTTTCAGCTCTGGTTTCACTTGAACAAGGGGCGGGTGAGGTCGGTTCTCTC
Organism: Mesorhizobium sp. WSM4821; assembly: GCF_055901555.1. Lineage (NCBI taxonomy): Bacteria > Pseudomonadati > Pseudomonadota > Alphaproteobacteria > Hyphomicrobiales > Phyllobacteriaceae > Mesorhizobium > Mesorhizobium sp. WSM4821. The sequence goes on from NZ_CM148371.1 coordinate 7,240,914, forward strand.
GACAGCCATGTTCCCCACGTCGTCCTAGGCGTGAGACAGACGCAGGCCGGGGGCGCAATCACCGGCGTCATCGCTCGTGACAGCAATTACGACGCTTTGGCCGGCAAGGTCCGCATCGACGTCAATGTCACAGATGACCTGTCGCTATTCGGTATGTTCGGCTACGGCTCCGTTGGCAATCTCAACGACGACCCAACCAAGGCAGTAGCCGCTCATGGTCGCGGCTTCTACAAGAATTGGAGCGGCGACTGGGCTTTGTGGATGGGTGCCACTTACACGCTCGACGAGAAAACGTCGTTGAACCTCCAGCTCTCTGGTGATCAGCTCAGGAACTCCGGACTGGCTGCAAACGTCGCCTATATGGCCATTCCAGGTTTCACAGTCACAGCCGAAGTCGACTATGCCCACTACGCCAATCTCACTGCCGTCGGCCGTTCCGGCATGAATCCGACACACGGCAAAGCGGACAGCCTCGGCGGCGTACTGCGATTCCAAAGCTCGTTCTAGCGCAACGAATCTGAATGTCGGGGGTCCGAGTGGTGACCTCGGTGTCCGGCCTTGCGATGTTCAAGACGTCGTCCCGGAAGATCATGCCCGGAATTCCTTGCTGGACTTCATAGCCTGCTCAGCGAGGCTCCCACCGAGCGCTCAGTAATGCCACTCAACAGCTGGTCCGGGACATCTTTCGGCCCATATGAATCCCGGTTGTGCTACCCCCATTACGATGAGCTGCTCGATAGCTCGAGCTTCGCCGGCGGCAAGAACGGTAGACACCTGGACGTTCCCTCCAGGCACTCGTCAAGTTTCCTCAGTGGTTCAGGATCAGCTTTCGGCGGGCGTCTTTGCAACATCAGTACAGTTCACCAAGAACCTGAGTTGCCCATGAACATGGCCGACCACGCAGCGGACCGCCCAGAGGGGCGCAAGCCTCGGGGTCCTGATGTCGCATTCGCCGAGATATGGCGGACACTCCGATGTCAACCGGTGTCCTCAGCAGCACCGCAAACTGGGCATCAATGCATCCATGTCGTGGATGTTCTTATCGAAGCAATCGATTTTTCTGGCTGTCCAATGATGAATATGAAGCGTCACTTGGCGTGGTGGGCGCCATCGGAGTCGTTGCATGGAATCGCTTGCCCAGTGCGGCCAGGGTGCCGAGGCGATCTTCGGTGGGGGCGACCATCTGATCTGCGACGCAACGGCAATCGGCCGTCGTGGAGACAATGGCTTCGGCCAAGTAGCTGGGACCATCTGCCGGGTGAAAATCACTGCACACCGTATGTGGTGGCGAGCACGGCCGCGGGACTGTCCTATGTCGGTCAACCCGAAGCAGCGATGGCGGCGGACCGAACTGTTCGGCTGCAAATTGCGACGACGTCGCCCACAGCCTCGACCGCAGTTTCTCGGCCAGCGCTAAATTGACGTGTTGAGAGGAGCCAAGCCAATATGCACCGTCGTAATCTGATCAAGGGGTTCATTGCGCTGGGTGCGTGTCCTATTTGCGCTGAAGCCGCGCGGGCGGCCAGCACCGAATGGGGATGTGCAGGCCCGGTCGGACCCGAACAATGGGGGCAGCTGGACAAGACGAATTTGGTCTGCTCGGCGGGCATGCAGCAATCGCCGGTCGATATCAAGGGCGCGGTCAAAGCGGATATACCCCACATCGCCATAGGCTGGCACAGGGGTGGCGGCAGGATGATTAACAACGGCCACACCATTCAAACGAACCTGCCGCAAGGCAGCACGCTCACTCGGGGGGATCGTGTCTATGAGCTGCTACAGTTCCACTTCCATGCGCCAAGCGAGCACCACGTCGCAGGCAAGACTTTCCCGATGGAAGCGCATTTTGTCCATAAGGACCGCAACAGCGATACTCTGGGTGTGCTGGGCGTGTTTCTGACGCCAGGCGCGACAAATGCCAGTTTTGCCAGGCTTGCTGCAGCATTTCCAGCAACGTCGGGCGAAGAGGCAGCGGTCGACAATGTTGACCCGAACGGGCTTCTGCCGGCTTCGCTTGGCTACTGGACATATGAAGGATCCTTGACATCACCACCATGCACGGAAAACGTCGACTGGATGGTGGCGACGGAACCGGTTGAGGTCGACCCAGCAGACATGGAGCGATTTACCTCGCTATATCCCCGGAACGCGCGCCCTATCCGTTCACCCAATCGGCGCTTCATCCTGGGCCTCAGCTGAGGGTCCCTGAAGCCGCGAAGGGGCGAAGCACCGCCTGCGCGTTGTATTCATCTGCTTCCAAGACCGCAACGATGTGCTCCGCATCGCGGGGGTCCCTTGGACGCTCATTCGCGTTCTGGAAGCGGCTCAAAACCAAGTTTTGGCAACGGTGTTGAACCGTTCTCATAAGGGGAGAGGTAGGCGTGGCTTTCTTATTCCAGCAGCATCCGGCCGCCTACCGAATCCGTGGCGAGCTGGACTGCGGGTTGGACCTTCGCAAGGCGTGCACCGCGCATCAAACGCCGTTTCCTTGGGAAACACGGCTCAGTTCCGACAAAGCAATTGTAATCGCCCTAGCCGCCTCGACTGCGCTCTTGGTCGGGACGCAGGGGCAGCCTCCGCAGATCAACGACGCGATCCTAAGCCAACTGCGAACGATTCAGATCAACGATGCATTACTCCGGCGCGACGTCGCCCGCGCCCGGACGGATATGGTCTTGGACTCCCGGTCGGTTTCTTCTACCGGACAGGCATTGCAAAGGAATCGTGAAAACTTGCAACGCCCTCCCGAGGTTTCGCCCGATGAGAGCTCCGGGCAATCCAGATTGCGCGCGCAGCTCATAAACTCGATCGAAAACAAAGAGGCTGCCGTCTCAGCCTTGGTCAAGCAAGATCAGCTTGTGCAAAACTTTCTTGCAGATCTTGCTCGCTCGCTTGGTCGCCTTGGGGGGGCATCGTCGCGCAGGGTTGCACTGTCTAAGCTGATCGCGTTTTCGGCCGAACCGGGGCTCACCCTTGCATCACAGATGGATCAGCCTCCCGACCAATTTGCTCCGAGCCAGGCCCGGGCTGCCGCGGATGCTTTGGGCATTTTCCGCAGTCTCCTGTCTTGTTTATGGAGGTTGGACCAAGCTGCCAATCAGATCGCATCCCTCGACACGTCCTCCAGGGCCGCCGAACTGGAGCGAGAGCATCTGAAAGGCTACAACTTGGCCAGCGCGCAAGCGCAGCGTACGCGATTTTCCTTTGGCTTGCTGTCCATATGCCTCTGCTTGTTTGCGATCATTCGTTCCTCCAGGCAGCATCTGCGGATGAACCGGCTGAAAAGGCGGTTGCAGCTTGAAGAGGCAATGCGTGAGATCGAATCTCGCTTTAACGATAGCAAAGCAAAGAACGCCGCGGCGCGCTTTTCCACCGAAGCAGCGCTTAGAGTCGTGCAACGCGTTTTCGATGCGCATCAATGCGCGCTTGCTCTGGTGGATCCGAGTCTCAGCAGGCAGACTGAGTGCTTTGTGGCGAACACGTGCATACCCGTCTGGAACGTGGCGCTTATTGAGGAAGTCGTTTCACTTGTCCGTGCCGGACGACCAGTGTTTCGCGTCGTTTCGGCGGCGGAAATGGTTCGGACCGCCCTAGGTACTTCCGGTGTTTGTCAAATTGTTGCTTGCAGGGCCTCCGATCAGCAGGCTGTGGTTTGCATCCTTGTTTTTGAACGAGATCGCTCACTCCCCTCAGCAGACGACCTGCGGGTTCTTGCCAGTGCCATTGTGCGTTTGAGCAACCATCTTGAAATGCAACGTGTAAATACCGAACGCGACCTTCTGGTGAGTCGATGGGAGCATGTGGAAAGGCTGAGGACCGTCGGCACGATCGCAAGCGGCGCCACACATGAGTTCAACAATATTTTAGGCGCGATAATCGGATATTCAGAAATTGCCCAAGGTCTGGTGCGTCGCCCCTCCAGAATTCGGAACCACATCGACCAAATCATCTTAGCTGGACACCGAGCCAAGCTGATCGTTGACCAGATCTTGTCGCTCAGCCGAAACCGAAAGCGCGTTGCAGTGCCTTTCAACGTCTCCGAAATTGTCATGGATCTCGCGTCATTGCTGCGGGTTACAGTTCGTGCGGATGTTCAGTTGAACTTCAAGATCAACGAGTGGCAAACGATGGTCGAGGGCAGCCCAACCGAGATGCAGCAGATCCTCATGAATCTGTGCAAGAACGCGTCGGAGGCTGTCTTGAACGAGGGCCGTGTCGAGGTTAGCGTTTCCCGCGCTCAGGTGTGCCAAACCAAGCCGCTGGCTCAGGGCACCTTGAGACCTGGAGATTACGTTCTCCTCTCCATCAGCGACGATGGCCCAGGAATCGCAAGTTCGATACTTCCGCATGTCTTTGAGCCCTTCTTTACCACGCGCTCTCTCGTCGGCGGGACCGGGCTGGGTCTTGCTGCGGTTGACAGGCACGTGAGCGCGCTCGCAGGATGCCTTGACGTCACCTCGGCTGTTGGCCAAGGGACGCGGTTTGACATCTACTTACCGGCCTGCGAGGAGAAGCCAGTCAGCGCAGACATCGCTTTCGGTCCATACGACGGGTCACTTGGCAACGGAGAAATCATTGCAGTCGTGGAGCCCGATCCAGCAGAGTTGGAGATCTACAAGGACAAGATCGCCGCGCTGGGTTATAAGCCCGTCGGCTTCGCGACCTTCGAAAGTCTTTGCGGCTGGACCGAGAGCGGGAAGGCAGCCGACCTGCTGATCTTGGGTAAAATGCCTTTCCTGGAGCGAGGACAGGCCGAATCCGTATGCCCCACCCTGATGACGGTGCCTGTCATAGTCGTGGGCGAAATCGACCCCATGCCGGTCACATCTGCCAATCAGGCCTTCGTCCTTTGGCTAGCGAAGCCGGTTTCGTCCCGGACAATGCAGCATGCGGTTCGTACAATGATGATGGCATGATCCCGCCGACTCGATCGGGCTACCCAAGCAATCCGAGAAGACCGTCAAAAGGGCATTGGAGCAGAACAATGACGCGTCACATCACCGACTTATCGATCCCGAGACGTTTCCTTAGTGCTTATTGAGAAGGTCGGCTACGGTCTCTCCCCGTCGCCGGGCATCGGCGGCGAGCCATACCTCTCCCACCTCATACACGTCGCCTTGGGTACGGAACGGTACGATGACGTCAATGGCAGCCGACAGCATGTCAAGAAGCGTGCGGTCTTCCACAGCGGCTCCTTGCGCGCTGCTCTTGACGAGTGAAAAGAGCTTTTTGAAACCTTGGACCGGATCAGCCCCATGAATCGTTGATATCGATCCTGCATGGCCGGAGACGACTTCACTAAGGTAGGCCCAAGCGGCATCATCGCGCATCTCGCCAAGCAATATTCGATCAGGGCGCATGCGCAAGCTGGCTTGCAACAGTTGCTCGGCCGTCACTGTACCTGCGCCTGCCCGGTCCTTTGGATAGAGTAAGCGGACATGGTTCTCGTGCGGGACTGCAAGTTCGAGCGTGTCCTCGATGCTGATCAACCTCTCATGCGGGGGTATAGCGTTGATCAAAGTCTTGCTCATTGTCGTTTTGCCGCTTCCAGTTGGTCCGCAAAGCAGCATCGTGAGCCGCCCGCAGACGCAGGCTCGCAAAAATTCCTCCAGGTCGCCATGGTCGTAGTGCTGAAGAATCGTTTCGTCCTGCCGCTCTTGGCGCTCTTTTCGTGACCGCCATTGATTCCAACGCGAGTATTCGTAACGAGAAGAAACTTCCTTGAGTTCGGTCACACGACTTGAGGGACGCCGTATCGTCAGGCTTATTGTTCCTGAGGGTACAGCGGGCGGCAAACAGATCTGCAGCCGCTCTCCGTTCGGCAACTCAGTCGCACAGAGGGGGCTTTGGGGTCCGACATCTTGCTTGCGCAGCGCTCCGGCGAGGATCGCGATGTCCTCCAGATCGTCATAAGACAGTGGCAGCGCGTGTTTCGTGAACACGCCGGCCTGTCGGACAAAGGCTTCCCCAGGCCGGTTGATGGCGACCTCTTCGGTCCTTGGCTCCTCAAGCCATTTCAGAACGGGCTCGAGAAGCAAACGCAATTGAGGATCAGCCTCCGATTGCATTGTTGTCTCTCCGGCGTTCGCGATGTTGGGGGGACGGCGCCACGGCAGTCGCTCTAAGATCGTATACATCGGAGAAGTCGAGGTCCCGAGCCACAAAGATGGATACGGCGTCACCCTGGTTTTTCTTCAAGGTTGGGGGAAGGTTGATCGTCGCTCTCAATGTCGTCTCGACGGCTTGTCCACCATTGCTCTGGAAGCTGTTGATGCCGCTTCCTCCGCCAGAGCTGGCCGCATATTGACCAGCCGCCTGAAACGCGCCTTGGATGACACTCATGAGAATCGCTCCGCCAAAGCGTTCCCGGAAGTGATTGTCCACCGTGCCAGGCATTCCGGAGCGGCCGAGCTCGTCAGCGCCCGGCGATGCTATCGAAACGAGGGCATGGTCAGGTGTTTCGATGCGCGTCCACAGCACGAAGACACGCGCATCCCCCTGCTGGAGACCGTGCTGGATCTCGCCAATCACGGTCGTCCCACGATCCAAGAGCACGACATTGTTGGTGGCGCCGCGGACGGCTTTAGGTAAGACGCACTTCACATAGCCGGGCAAATTTGTGTCGACCGCCGTTTGCAAAATGCATGGAATGATCGTTCCTTGAGTAATCACGAGATCAGGGTGCGGCAAAAGTGTGGCCCGGCTCGACTCCTGTATATCTGGCTTCAACCGGCCTGACAGATCGCCACCGCTTGAAATCTCATCCGGTGTCGTGGGAGCATCCTTATGGTCGTCTTCGCTCCGCTGACCGTCTTTGGGCATTTGACTGCTGCTACTGTAGGCGAAAATTGGTGTTTCCTCTGGCGGCGCATCAGCTGGCGCCGTTGGGGGCGGCGTGGATGGCGCAAGATCTGCCGCCTGCGCCGCCTCTGCCGGTGCTGGAGGTTCTGGAGCAACCTCGATTGGCACGGGACGGAATGGCTCGGCGTTGGCGACAATTGGCGGTTTTGGCTGAGATGGTTCGTCTTGTGTGCTGGAACGACCTCCGAGCCAGATGAGCGATAGAGACGAGATCAGAACAAGAGCAGCGACGACCAACTTCTGTGATCCCGAAACATGCCGGCGGGCCGGCTCCGAGACCATCGATCCGGATGCATGGACATCATGTCCCGCCTGTGGGCCGGTTTCATTCATCGTCCCGAGCCTTTCAAAACGCGCCACACGTCGGGTGTCACTGTACCGGTCCCTGGCGCTCGTCCCACAGGGTCATAAGCCCTGTTGAAAATGGACAAGACCGTGTTGCCATCTCTCAGACGCCATTCCCGGGCGACGGCGGATACTTCAACATAGTCGCCTTTGACCGTGTAATTGGCAGCGGCTTCCTTGCCGTCGGGATTGATAATGTACAGGGAGGGTATGCGGGAATTGCTTGCGAAGCCAAATACGGTCGTAAAGCCATTATCGAAAACTTCCAGCGGCGCCAGCGATCGATCGCCCTTTGCGACATAGTGAAAATTGCTTTCGTCTGGACTGGCAGTTGCGGCGGGCCGATTCAACAAATCCTGAACTCTCTCGTCTTGCAGCACTTTCGCCCGGGCTCGGCCAAGACTCCAGCGCCTTTCTGCTTCCTTTCTCTGAGCAGCAGCCTCATCAGCAGGATAGGTGAACTGCACACTGTAGTATAGGTCTGGTTGCTGCTCATCGAGTTTTGGCATCTCTTTTGTTGAAATACTGAAGACGTATCTGCGTGTACCGGACTCGCTCTCGGCCAGCACGACGACCGGCTGCGGCGACAGCATCCGGCTAGCCTTGAAAAAGAGATAATTGGCGCGCGGGAGCGCAGCCAGGTCCTTGCTATTGGAAACGGCCACGGCTGCGACGGTCTCGTTGGCCGCGAATGTGACAACCAGCGTTGCCCCAACTGCGGTCGATAGGCGCACCACTTCGTCGGGACGGTAAGTCAGGTAGCGCATCCGCGCATCATGCTTGCCGGCAAGCGGCGTGTCTTCGGCGCACGCTTCCATCGTTAGGAAGAGTGAACAGGCCAGCGCCAGAAATGCTCTTTTTGTCATGGCTGCACGTCGCCCAGGTTCGATACGGTATCTTCCGAGGTTTGATAGGAGGTGACGAGTAGACCTCCCGGATTGGTGAGCCTCGATTGCCCAGGCAGACCCGTCAAGCGCTCGTAGCGGATGGTAGCTGTCCAGGAGGTCACTATCGGTGTCTGCCCATCAACAACAAGCGTACGTTTGTATCGGATCTGCTGAACGTCGGGACTGATGTCGTTTGATGAAATATGCCCGACCTCGAGCTTGCCGCGCTTGCCAACCGTGACCTGCGGCGAGGTGGGATTGGGATAGTTGAAGGAATCTTGATATTGCTGTTGCACAGCCGGTGCGCTGAAACTGGATACGAGGTCATAGGCGTATTGGGCTGTATCTGCCGTGTAGCCCTCGCGCAGGCGTACATATTCCCACAGCGAAGCGTTTATGACGGCTCGGTCTTGAGTTGCGGGCAGTCGAGAGATTGACACTTCGCTGTCAACGGTCCCGTCCGGCCGCACCCAGAGGAACACAGGTACGAGCTTGGCCAACGGGACCATGGCAGCGATGGTAAATGCCTGGGCAACATTTCCTAGGACCGCCACTGCCGCAAAGGCTACAAGGGCCTTTGACAGGCGCCGCGCAGACTTCGCTCGCGAAGTTTGAAACGCTTCCACCTTCTTGTAGTGGGCGGCTAGCGTTTCTCTCTCCACCAGAAGAGCATGTTCAGGAAATTTCACTTGGGCTCTTCCGCGCACTCGACCTGAAGATCCTCAGGGGTGGTTTCCCATTGTCCGGCGTTCAGTTGGAATGGCGTACCCGTGCAGGTCGCAAGCCGATCGGTTGTCTTGCAGGCCGCCAAAGCGAGGATTGACAACAGTAGATAGCGTTTCATGTTTTTGGCACCTGTTATTGATTAATGACGCGCCGTTTTGGCAAAGTAGCGGTTGAGGTTGTTCAGAGATCGGTTCTCGCCTGCCCAAGAGCCGCCGGCGATGCTGCTGGCGATCGTCGGAAGCGCGATGATCAGAGCGTCGCCAGCCAGGAAGAGCATGTCGAGCTCGTAAAGCCCGATGATCTTGGCTGCTGTCGTGGACGACATTTTGATCATGATAATCATGCCCCCCAGCGCGACTGCTTCGGCAGCGATAACTATCGTTGCAACGATGTTGAGGAGGAGAAGCAGCAGCCCGTACGAGAGCAGTTGGCCGATCCATCTGGTGGCCATGTCTCGCGTGTGATCGAAAAGATAGCCTACAAGGACCAAAGGGCCGATCGTCAAGAGCACCTTCGTCAGAATTCCCACGGCATCGTAGATCTCGAACGCTGTCCACATCGAGCCGTAGAAAATCCATTGCGCTCCCTCGAACGCAAGTATGTCCTGGCCGTTCATAGGCCCAATTTCGGAAGCAATCATCTGAAACGCAAACTGGCTTGAAGCAAACATCAAGTCGAGCTTCCCGGGAATATCGACGAATGGCAAGTCGCTGCTACTTATCTGGTGAGCAAACCTTGGAATCGTGTCGTCGAAGAACGCTTCAATGTAATGCTGGTAGTTGGACTGGTCTAAGATAAGGGCAACGACAATCGACACCATGATTACGCGCGAGATACCCCCGCGCGCATCGACTTGACCACGCATGACCAGACAGCCTTGGATTATTATCCAAAGCGTCACACACGCAACCAGAGGCGCGCTGACCGCCTCTTGGATTTTTTCAAGCACGTTGTGCAGCCCTGACGTAAAGGCCACATCAAAGATCGTGTGTATGGCCGTGAATGGCGCGGGAATCCTGAAACTCATGGCCTGAGCCTGATTTGTCCCTGATCAGCGCAGCTGAGCCGGATGAACTCTGCGTGGTTCACGGGAGGCTGCCGAACATTTTGGCGGTGTCCCGGCGTTCGCGACGCTGCGTGGCAGCCTCCTCCGCGGCGTGAAGGCTCGCTTGTGCAGTGGCCATCGTCAGCAGACTCGTGGCCTGGACATTCTGAATGATCGCATCGTGAATCTGCTTGAGGACCAGACCATTGGTCACTGTGGCCTGCACGATATTTCCCGAGCGGGAAAGCTGACCAAGCGTGTCGGCGTTATTCTTAAGGCGCCTGTCCATTACGCCCATAGTGTCGGCTGCGAGAGCTGCGGTATTGGCGGCACCAGAGATCTGTGCCTTTAACAGTTCCGCTTCTGCATCGGAGCCGGTGACTGTCCGATTTGAGTCCCCCGCAATGTTCCACGCCATGGTCGAAGCTGGCTTCCCACCATCAAACATCTGCTCCTCCAGCCTATTGCTGGATGGGTAGTGATTTCCTTGGTTGAGTGCGCCCAACAGTCCCGTGACAGCAAATGACGACGTCAGCATCTCCACCATTTCGATCGTAGCAGCGAGCGTTTGGGCTGACTTTATAAGGATCGCCGCAGTGGAACCCGCTGTTAAGGCCGATTGTGCTTCCGTTAGCGGATCGCTGACAATAAATTGCGACCGGGCCTGTGTGCTAAGCAGAAAGGAAGCAGCGAGCGTCGTCGCTGCAATCTTGGCAAATCTCATGAATAGTCCTCCGTCAGTCTTGAACTTCGTGGTAACGAGCCATGAACTCGTCGAGCCACGCACTTGGGGCATCTCCGTGCTGCTCACGAAGCTGGTCGGCAAAGCGCACGGTGTTGGCACGCCCCGAGAGTACGGCTACATGCTCGCGCATCTGGCCGAGATCGAATTCGCAAACAACACTCCCGCTGTCGCGCTTGAGCAAAAACTTGCGGCTGCCAATTGCGATTCCCTGGCGGATTGCCTCGAACTCCTGCGTGGTGCACTTCAAGCCATCGACATACGCAACCCGGTCCGCCGTCGGTGATGGGTAGAAAATCTTCGTCATGCATTGCGCAACGAGACTGGCTCCGAGCGGCGATTCAAGCACGTGTTCAGGCTGCTGCGTTGCGAGTATCAACATCCCATTATTCTTGCGGACGGTAAGCAAGAACTTGTCGATAACAGCCGAGAACTGGGGGTTGAGCAGATAGAAGCGAAATTCGTCGCAGCTCATGACGAACCGACGGCCATCGACAACAGCGCCCACGCGGTGCAGAAGATATGCGGCGGCCGGCGCGCAGACTTCCTCAAATTCCAGGAGCTGCGTCATGTCGAAGCCGGTAATGGAGGCATCCAGCTTTACTTCATCGGCATCGCCGTCAAAGGCCCATCCAAGCGCATTCCCTCGACACCAGCGCTGCAGCCGTGCTCCTGCGCCCTCGGAGGGGCCGTGCAGCAGAAATTCGCGCAGGCCCGCAATTGAGCGCATGACGGGTTCGAACGAAAGTTGACGAACAATGCCACGCTCCAGTCGACGGCTTTCCTCCGGCGAGATCGGGCCACGGCCGTCACTCTCGATCAGGGCCATCAACCACTCGCGCAGAAAGTCCAGCGAGGCGGAGGTGTTGTCCAGTCCACGCAGAGGGGCCAAGCCGCTCGGAGCGCCTCTGCGCAACGCTAGATATGTCCCTCCGGTGGCTCGCACCAGCAGTTCACCACCCCGGTCCTTGTCGAAAAAGACGATCGCACCATCGCGATCCACCACGCTTTGCTCAAGCATCGCGAGGATAAACGTCATCAGCGTCGTCTTGCCTTTGCCGACGGGTCCGAATATCGCCGTCATACCGACGTCATTCTCATGCGGGATGTAGTCGAAACAAGTTCCACCGTTCGTGCGAAAGCGCGCAACAGCTTTGCCCCAGTGGCCGGAAGTGGAACCACTTGGAAAATTCTCAAAAGAGACAAGCCCGGCAAAATTGTGCGAGGTGATCGCCCCGGGGCGCGTGCGCCACTTCTTGTTCCCCGGAAGTTGGGACCAGTACGCGGCCTCCATGCCGATACCCTCTTGGACAATAACGGCGCCAGTGTCGGCCAGCCTTGCGCGGGCATTTGCTGCGCGATCTCCAAGGCTGTTGAGGCTTTCGGCATAGACGCACAGGCTCAAATGATGTGAACCCATGACGAACTCGTTACTTGCCAGTGCGTCCTCTGCTTCGGCAAGTTCATTGATTTGGGTGAGAGCCTTGTCGCCGGCGCTCGTCATCTGGCTGGACTTAAGGCTGAGCTTCGCATGAGCTTGTGGCCGAGTGAGGAAGGAAAAGCTCTGGCTGAGCACAAGCGGGAAGTTGGCGGACAGCAACGGATTTAGCATTCCTGGCCGCGTCGTCGCCGGATACTCACGCAACGAAAACAATGATCCCACGGAGCTATCCCCGGGTCTTCGAATCTCAAGCGCCCGCTTTCCGCATATGACTTGGTCAGTGTAGATCGAAGCGCCAAGTGAGCCGGTAACCATCGGAACCGGGAGAAACCGGCAAGTCATGATCAGCCGAAGCGCCTCACCGATTTCCGTGAAGAGCACGTCGCCTTTCTCACGAACACCCAACCGGCGCAGACCGTAACCGCCGAGTGACCCAGCAATGATCTGCCAGAGGTCCTCCAGGGTTCGTATTTGTGCGGCCAGATCGTTGTCATTGCGCCTGGGGGATTTGGCAATGCGCCAGCCGATCTTGCCGATTGCGGTGCGAGGGAACACGATGACAGTGAGGAAGTGATCGTTGCGAAACAGCTTGCCCGACAGCACCCGGCTCTCATAGGCCTCGCTCAGACTGCCAGCGAATGAACTTTGAAACTGGCGCGATGCCGGCTCCGGCACATCGTTGTTTCGCACAAGATGAGCGTACAGCGTGACATTGTCATCGGCGATGTTGCGCAAGAGCGTGTTGAACGCGCGGCAGCGCGAGTTGCGCATCTCAGCGTCTTCCAAATCGAACGGCTGCCCGTTCACATGTGCCATGGCCATGATCGATCCGTCTTCCAGAAGGACAACCTGATCGCTTAGATGACCGACATAAGGAAGATAGATCTCGCCAGATCTCTCGGTCCGGCCACTGGCGCCAAACATTACACCATTCCTCTTCCGCGTTTCGGCACTCTGATCGGATTGGCGCTGACGCTCGCGCCGCCCCAGACCGGCCCGTCCACGCTTCTGCCGGCGGTCTGCAAATAGAGGAACGCGACGCTTGCGGCGTTATAGTCACGCTCAACAATCAGCCGTGCTCCGAACCACAGTGGCACGAGCACGACTTCATAAAGTGGGTTCTTAAGGATGATGATGACGAGCCCCGCCAACATCATAATCGCTCCGGCCAGCGTTAGCGGCACCCCCAGAAAAAGGGCGGGGCGTGTCGCCGCCACATAGAGGGTGCTCACTTCCAACCGGTCGCTCATCAGCCGCCGCCTATGAGCGCCTTGCCCAGGAAGCTGGCGCCAAACATGATGACGATTCCTCCAACCACGCCCGCAACGAGGCCAAGTGAAGCACGACCGAACATCCAGGAGATGCCGATGGCCACGAGTCCGAGCACAGCCAGCGATTGTCCGAAGGGGCCAAGGATGAAGGTGCAGATATTCTGGACCATCGTGGCAGGATCCGTCCCTCCGGTCACCTGGGCCGCGGCTGGCCCGCTGGAGAAGACCGTCCACGCGACGCCCGCAGCAGCGGCCGGTACATATTCAGCCGCCATGCGCAACATGGAAAAAGGCGAAGGAACACGCGTTTTAAGCGCACGAAGTATTTTGAGTGGCTTCATCATTGTATCTCCATGATTTCAATCGAATACGAGTTTGTTCGGGTTCGAGGGTTCCCGCTCTTCCGCAGCCTGGCTGCCTGTCGGACCGGAGGGATCGGCCCTGGAGCGGTTTGGCTGATAGGAGCCCCAGATGTCCCACGAATTTTGGTTGGGCTGCTTTCTAGTGGCCTGTTGGCTCTGTTGGAGCAGAGGCGGCACGGCCTTGCGACCGGGCGCCTCAAGATGTGGCGCATCGCGAGCGGTCGACTCCAGCGTTGGCTCAAGGTGACTTGAGATGTCCTTTGCGGCCGACTCGACCTTGCGTACATAACCGTTGGCGAAGCCACGCGTGACGTCGCCCGTGTTATAGGCCGAGATGGCACGGCGAAGCGCCAGTTGCTGCGCCGGAGCAGTCGCGCCGCCGGCATACCGGCTTTCAAGCAAGTGGGCGGCAGCCGAAAGGGAGGCGCAGGGCTCGAAAGCCTTTTCCGGCGTGAGACTTAGCGTGGGAAAGTTCTTGCTGTTTATCTGCATCAATCCAACATCGACAGAATGTTGTGCTTCGAGTCGCTCCTTGATGCCCCGCGTCGCTTCCAGGTGGTCTATCCAGCGAAGCTGCTCGCCTGTGGTGTTGTCATGAGCCACCAGCGTTTCAAAGCCACTTTCAATCTTGGCAATCGCGGCGAGGGTGGACGGCGCAACCCAGGGAGCGCATTTGCGCGATAGGCTGCGGAACTCACGGGGCGAAAGTGGCGCGGGCTCGGCTGGGAGCGACATGGATGTCAACAGGACAATGGCCAGCGGCCAAACTGCAATAAACATTTCCTATCACCTACCTTTCCAAGCCGCCGTGCGGGCTCTGGCCTTGTTCGGCACGCGCTTATCGGGGAGGTTTGTTACTGCGTGATGTTCAAGTTCAGCTTTTCGGTTTCAATTGAAGGAAAGACCGTGTTGGTGTCCACATGAGTGAGCAGCTTGCGCATGCTCGGGTGGCGCGGGCGCGATCAGCCGGCTACATCCAAAGCATTTTGGCCCGTCCCGACGATCCGTTGCTCCTGAACGTAAGCCGCGGCTTCGGCGTCATGGATGGTGATGGGGTCGTCTGCGGGCGCCTGAGCAAAAGCAAATGGAAACTCGGCGGCTTACCCGGGCTGCGGGTGCCGTGGGTCAATTGAACAGGAGAACCGAGAGGCGCCAAGCTGCCCAAGGTTGCGTATGCTGCGATTTGCTTTAAGGGGATAGTCATGCGCGGGCCTGCACGGTCAGGTCATCGACACCGCGAGCTCATCCGCGAAGCTAGGCCCAAATCCCCGGCGCGAGGGTCAATTGGAAGACGTCGGGGCACAGCTCAGCCTGGTGCGAGCCTGATTCAGCTGTTCGGCCGGCCGCCACAGGGGATCATGTACAGTCCACCGGCACATGACCGCACGCCATCGGCGGCGTCCGACGGCGCAATCGGCAAGCATAGTGACTGGTTCAAAGGGAGTGTGTGCATTCAACTGAGAAATGTTAGCTCGGTAGCCGCAACCGACCTGCCGGTCGCGCGCACGGGGCTTTGCGCCGCCGGCTGCCTCGGAAGGACCCGCCGTGGGCGGGAGACCCCGCCGCCTCTACAATCAATCAAACGCCGCGCTGCTCCACCGCGTCGGAGCCGGACACTCGACCGGTTTGGTTTCGAGATGATCCAGCTCAGCAAGCGCCAGAACTGCGACGCCGCTAGGACATGGCAGGCAGCTGGGCGTCCGTGCGGTCGAAGTCGAGTGGTTTGACAGGCCTGCATTCGACCTCGAATCGATAAAGCGAATGAGGCCATGGCAGGGTCATGCCGGCGCTTGGATCGGTCTGGTCGCCACGGGCTGCTTGGTGCGGTCAATTGGCTGTGGATGAAAAGACCAGGACGAGCAACGGCCTCACATTGGCCGCACGCCACGGCGAGTGGTAAGCAAGGGACAGCTGTTCTGCATCGGTACCCCAGGGTTGCTCGGCAACAGCTTTAGACAGGGATTCAAAATTGAAGGTGAGCCGTTGAAACATGTTCTTGTCATTGACGATGATGCCGCAATGCGACGCCTCATCGCCGAGTATCTCAGGATGCATGCCTTGAAGGTGACCGCAGTCAACGATAGCAAGCAGTTCAACTACGTTCTATCCCATGAGCCTGTCGACCTCGTGGTGGTTGACCTCAATCTAGGCCGGGAGGATGGACTTGCGATCGTCCGCAATCTGGCGACAAAATCAGACTTACCCATCATAGTGATCAGCGGCGACCGGCTTGATGAGGCGGAAAAAGTCGTTGCACTGGAGCTCGGAGCAACTGATTTCATTCCCAAGCCTTTCGGGCTGCGCGAGTTTCTGGCCCGCATTCGCGTAGCGCTACGCCAGCGCCTTGCCAGTCCGCGAACGAAAGATCATCGCTCGTTCCGGTTTGGAGCCTGGAAGCTCAGCGTCAAGCAGCGGCGGCTAATCTGTGCAGAGCGTGGCGAGGTCAAGCTTACCGCATGTGAGTTCAATCTCTTGATCGCGTTCCTGGAGAACCCCCGCAGCGTACTATCCAGAGAACGGCTTTTGCTCGCGAGCCGTGTGCGTGGAGAGGAGGTCTACGATCGAAGTATCGATGTCCTGATCTTGCGCTTGCGCCGAAAGCTCGAGGCTGATGCGGCCAATCCTCGCCTGGTCAAGACGTGTCGTGGTGCGGGGTACTTCTTCAACGCTGACGTTGACGTCAGCTACGGAGGTAGTTTGGCCGCGTGACAGGAGCTAGCAGACGAGGCTGATCAAGCGAAAGCAGCGTTCTCAGGCCACAGGCTTCAGCTCGGGCGCCCGGGTGTAGGCAGGCGCAGGTCGTGGATCTGGCTGCTTGGATGGCTGTCGACGATGCTGCTGAGGACGTCGGCGAGATAGCCGAGTGGCTCGACACGATTATGCTTGCGGGTTTCGATCAGCGATGCATGACTGCCCCAGTGTTCGGCATCGCCGTTCGAGCCAGCGAAGAGCGCGTTCTTTCTT